>JAFLBR010000001.1:0-531184 GCA_017303795.1 Cytophagales bacterium
CTTCATGATCCTGGATCGCTTTTACGATCTGTGTTTCTGTAAATCTTGACTTTTTCATAGTTAACCATTTAAAATTGAATTTTATTATTCAACTTTCAAATGGCCCAACTTTAGGGGAGCTTACAAATCCAGGGACGACAATGAAGATATTGACTGAAAAGTTAGGAGTTAATATGTTGAAGAGTAAGGAACTTGTTTTTACATCTCCGTCATGGAGACATTTAGACTCAGGATACAATCCCTTCACTGAAGAATTTCTAAAAATTGCAGCTATTGATGCTGATGAAGTTAATATAGTTGACGGAAAGATTATTTCTGTGAAGATTGATTTGAACAAAGATTCAGACGATTAGCGGTAAATAAAATGCCCTAGATCCAAACAGTGCAACGCCAACGTTGGTTTAAAAAAGGTTTTGTTACTGGCGATTTAATTAAGGCGATACGGTTAGTGCTAAGGAGTTGTAGAGAATTTTGTTAAGTCGGATATATAAGCCACTCTGTGGCTTATATATCAATGTTGTGCAACATTTTTATGAGACAATGACAGCTGACGAATTAATTGAAGAATACAAAGGACTGATGAGAAACTGCTACCAGATTGACTATGGTGACAAGAAAGCAGTGAAGAGAAATAATGACTCAGTGACAAGAATGTATCAAATCATTGAGACTATTAATAATGAATTTGGGACTGGCGGAATTTTGAAGCTGAAACCGCTACTAGACATAGTTGACTTTCGGACCAACTTATGGACTGCGACACATTTACTTGGGAAAGTAACGTTAGACAAAGAGACAGAAAAGAAAGCGTTAGGCATTATTGAAAAAGTTGCTGCGGGTGACGATGTATTAGCACTTGGATATCAATACTGGATAAAGGACTGGACATTAAAGCGGAACAAATAAAAACGTTGCACAACAATCGTTGTGTACAATAATGCATGAATATTTTCCAATCATATATCAAAGAGGTAACCTATAACGAATACGATACTCCTTGGAGAGACTTTACTTTATTCTTTCCTGAACTAATAGAGTCGGATACGAATCTAAATTCACTATTTGAAACTCATCCATTCATTGAAGCCAAATGGTGTGAGATTAATGACGAAATCAAATACACAATTGAAGATGAGCTTATATTACTTCCTTACATAAGGAAAGACTTGACTGATGAAAATTCATTACTACAAGAGATTATAAGCATAGCAGACAATGTTTTAAAAGCTAATCTTCTAAGGAGTCTATCAGACGACAATATTGAGACAAGTTCGTTACCTCAACCATATTTCTTTCTTGAAGACGGGCAATCAAACAGATTTCAAAACGAATTTGAAATAACTATTGAAAATGAAGATAAAGACCTCTTAAAAGAATTAAAACAATTTGAAAAGGTTTTGCGTAGTTTTAAACTAAATCAAGCTGGATTAATTGCTGATTTATACAAATCGGGGTTCAAAACCCAAACTCATCGCAAATTGATACATAGAGTTCCAATAGTAAAACAGCTTGACTATTTTGACTCGACCGTTTACGAATTACTCATTAAAAATCCTGAATTGCTAAAAACACTAGATTGGAGAATCTTCGAGGAAATGCTAGCTGATATTTTAAAGACATTTGGTTACACTATTGAATTAACGAGAAAAACAAAGGACGGGGGAATTGATGTAATTGCAATTAAGGCCGATAATGACTTTGGACAAAATAAATACATACTACAGGCTAAAAGATATGCACATTCAGTTCAGGTAAGTCCGGTTAGAGAATTACTTTACTTACATGGAGAACAAAGAGCGACTAAAAGCTGTCTTGCGACAACATCCACTTTTACAAAAGGAGCTTGGGAATTAGCAGATAAACATCGTTGGACTTTAGAATTGAAGGACAGAGAAGGTATTCTAACTTGGATTGATAGAGTTATAAAAATAAAGAAGCGATAAGTATTACTGCGCACAACAGCTACAACCAATAACTTGAATTAAAATTTCGATTCCAAGCAGTGTCTCCCGCTTCGGGGGCGCTGCGTTTCAACCACTCAAACCTCAAACGCACTTTTATAAAAACCTTCCTGCTGCACAAAGTTGATTAGTGCTTCATAAAACGGATGTGCGGCCAGGGTGGCGCTATCGCCAACCATCAGAAGTTTTTTACGTGCGCGGGTCATCGCCACATTAGTTCTGCGGATGTCGGCCAGAAAACCAACTTCAGCTTTAGCATTGCTACGCACAAAACTGATTACAATCGCATCGCGCTCCTGTCCCTGAAAAGCATCTACCGTATGGATGGTAATCAACTTGTGTAGCGATTCCAAAATCGGTGAAGCCGCTGCTAATTTATTCAGGTAATCAACCTGCGCACGATAAGGTGTAATAATTCCGACTGTAATTTTTTCTTCTAGCCAGGCATCCACACCAAAATCTTCCACCAGCTTTTCAGTTTCTTTAATTACCAATACTGCTTCTTCTTCATTAAAACGGCTCAACGTTTCAGGATCTTGCTTTTCGGTATAACCACAACCAGCGGTGTCAATAAACTCAACCGGTTGATGATGCGGTCGCAATAGTTCTGCTTTTACAGATGAATGAGCAATTAACTTATCGTTATAAAACCAATGCGATGAAAATTTCATAATCGCTTCATGCATGCGATACTGCACTTGCAGCAGCGTAGCCATTTGCGTATGCTTTTCAATACCGCGTTCAAACAACGTAACGGCTAATCCGGCTTTGGCTGCTTCATTCGATTTTATAGTAGGCGGCAACTGACAATGATCGCCCGCCAGGATAACACGCTGCGCCCGTAGCATCGGTATCCAACAGGCAGCTTCCAATGCTTGTGCAGCTTCATCAATAAAAACGGTTTTAAATTTTCGTCCGCGCAGTACCGGGTGCGAGGCACCTACCAGCGTGCAACAAATAGCTTGTGCGTTTTGCAATACATCGTTCACAATGTAAAACTCCAGCATGTCCGCATCGGACTTTAATAGTTTTGCTTCTTCCTTTAACAACCTGCGATGTTCGCGTTCGTGATGGCCGAAGGTGCGTTTAAACTTGCCGGCTTCTTTGCGCACATTCTCTATGCGTTTGCGTAATGCCCGCAACTCATCGTAATGCGCATGTGTTGCAATGCGTGCGTCTAATGTTTTACTTAATGTTTGCTCGGTTACCCGTGCCGGGTGACCAATGCGCACGGTATTTAAACCTTGCTCCGAAAGTTTTTCAACAAGCAAATCAATGGCGGCATTGCTGGGTGCAGATACCAATACTTGTCCTTCCGTGCGTTGCGTTTGCACGATGGCTTGCACCAACGTAGTGGTTTTGCCGGTGCCGGGCGGCCCGTGTATAAAAGCAACATCTTGGGCCTGTAAAACTTTTTGCAATGCCTGCTGCTGACTTTGGTTTAACTGCGGTGTGGGCAATAATTCAAAATCGTCTCCAGTTATCGGAGTGCTGTTACCCAGAAATAGTTCTCGTAGTTCAGCTGCGCGGTTATCTTCAGCTTTCATCACTGATTTTAATGCGTACTCCATTTCTTTGTACGTCATTTCATCAAACATTACATCCACACCCAGGTTGCCATCGTCCATCCAATCTGGTAGTTCGTCTGGGTTGATGGTAATTACCACCATATTGTCTTGCACGTAATTAATTACTCCTTGTGTGTGTTGCTTTTCGGGTTTGCCCGATGCATTACAAAAAACGTTTACAGATTTACCACTTTGAAAACTATGCGGTTTATCGGAAGGATGAAGGCGTTCTAACTCAATAATAATACGTTCACCGGTGCCTACATAATCGCGCAGCAATCTAACGGGGTACCACGTTACCCCTTCTTTTACGCGTTGGGTTAGTGAGCGGAGCAAAACTTTCTGGCGATATTGTTCCAGATCGGCTGCGCGTTCCAGTTTAATGAGTTCTAAGATGTGTTGAAGATGTTGGTGCGAGGTCATGCAATCCCAAATATGATGTGATAAATTGGTACATAAAAATTTGATTGGAACATAATCTATTTTTACTTACCAGTATTAGCACAATTGATGTATGTGGAGTATAATATGCCTGTGTAGCGTTTGGTAAGGGTGGTATAATTATTTAAGTTCCGTTAAATTTTAAACCAACATGTATGAAATTTATTTTGATTCAATTAATTACACTAGTAGTTGTTTCCTCAACTTTGTGTGCCCAAACTACAAAGGGAAGTCTTTCTTTTGGCGGTGGTCTGTCTTATCGCTCGCATAAGCTTAACACCAATGAGGCAAGCAAGGACCATGAATTTCAATTAGCGCCACAAGCGGGGTATTTTATAGTGGATAATCTCGAAATTGGTATACAGCTTATACTTTCAGTGGGCGAGACGGGGCTAATCGCAGAACCTACCAAAACATCTTCACTATCCATTGGACCGTATGCGCGTTATTTTAAGTTTACTTCAAACGATCGGTTTGCATTTACTGCTAAAGCCGGATTTTCTATTGGTTCAGGTAAATTTAATCCTTCAAGTGGAAACGATGTAAAGACTGGTACGATAGGTTTTTATCTTTCACCAGGCTTCACTTACTTTTTAACGGATAAGTGGGGACTCGATTTTCAGCTACAGGGTATAATTTTTAATTCTTATGATGATAACAAGGATGTAGATAATGATAATTACTCTTATTTTACTTTCGGAGTTAATTCTTTTAACCCTTCGTTAGGATTCAGGTATTATATTAGTAAATAGAGGTACTAAGTGGTCGGCAGGCTGTCCTATACTAACAAGCAATTATTTTCTTTTTCCTAAATTGTGTACCAACTCAGTTAATATGCATACAAAACAAATAGTTGAGTTTATTAGTCGCGGGCGTACCGATTTTATTATCGAGTTACTTAAGCAACATGATTGGAAGGCGGTTCTCAATAGCGGTACCATTAAGCCTTTACAATGGCTGGTATATTATAATGATGTAACGGGTTTGCGCTCAGTATTGGAAGCAGGTGGCGATTTGAAGAGTATTGATTTGGATGAAGAACTGGGCAACGCAGCTTTCTTTGGTCATTGGAAGGTGTGTGATTTTTTAATTAATCAAGGTGCTAATGTAAATGCTTTGGTGCCTCAAACCCACGAAACACCGTTGCATGCCGCAGTATCCAAAGCGGGTCGCCCATATTATTATTATGTGGTGAAGTTACTGGTGGAGAAAGGTGCCGATGTAAATGCAAGAACGATAGCCGGTATGGAAACCGGTGCGTTTATGCGCGATGTGCGTACCAAAGGCGAAACACCACTGCATCGGGCGGCCGCGTATAGCGATGAACGAATCATCGCATTTCTGTTGGAGCATGGTGCTGACAAAACAATAAAAGATGCACATGGTAGTTCGCCTTTAACCTGGGCCAGCGAACATTTAAGGCCAGGTTCAATCCTCGCCTTGCTGAGTTATGGTGATTATAAAATTAGCGATGCCCATAAAACCAAAAACACCAGCGACCATGGTGCGGGGTGGGGTAATAGTATGGACTGGAATCTGTTAGGTGATTATTTACCAGAGTAGATTTTGTAAGTAATAATCTATGAAATACTCTAATTGCTTCCGTTTATACTGCATAATAAATCGTGGGTGTGGCAACGGAATAACTTCCCTAAAGAATTTTTCTTCTGCATTCCAGGCTGTGAGGAATTTGTAATTATCACCTTCGCCCAGGCAATAGGCTACTTTGGTGTTTAATCCCCAGTCCAATTGGGTACGCATGCAGGATTGCATAAACGGCTTTAATCTTTTTTGCAGCGCGGGCAGATCGTAATAATTCAGGTTTTTATTTTCTTTCGTAAACCCTAAGGGCGATACCGATGTAAAATAAAACTTGCTGTAAAATTTTTCGAGGCCACCAAAAGCAGCAATTATTTTATAAATAAATTCTGAAGAGAGCTCTGGCTTCTTATGCAATGTATTTTCAATGCCGCAAACCTGTTGTAGCCGGATCGGATCTGTAAATGGAATTCCCGTAAGGCCACCACCAAAACGGCCGGGGTTGATACCAATAATCAGACTCCGGGTTTCTGAATCGTTGTAGTATTTTCTATAAAACTGCGTACACAACTCCAACGCTTCCGGTTGTTGATAGGGATTTAACACCTCAACACCTCGCGGAATCGGAGCATTAATTTTTAGGTTTTGTAAAAAGTGCAGAATGTTATCGGCCAGCGTCATGGTATTAAACATACACTAACAAGTTATTCCCTCCAACTCTGTAAAATAGTTTTTCTTAGTCTGTCGATTTTGTTTACTTTCCAAAGTAAATCCTGACCTATGAAGATTCTGTTTACCTTTTGTCTGGCCATCGTTTGCTGTGCTGTTCAGGCACAGACTTACGACCTCATTATATTAAATGGTAAAGTAGTAGATGGTAGCGGCAACCCGTGGTATTATGCCGATGTCGCAATCCAAAATGGAAAAGTTGTTCGTGTTGGGAATTTAAAAGTTGCAAACTCAAAGAAGGTAATTGATGCAACTGGGTTGATTGTGGCGCCCGGCTTTATAGATGTGCACGCCCATATTGAAGGTGGCGAAACAACAACACCTACTGCCGATAATTTTATCCACGATGGTGTTACTTCGGTTGTAACCGGAAACTGTGGCGGTTCTAATCTGAACATCAGCGAGTATTTTAGACGAATTGATTCTGTAAAAACTTCTATCAATATCGCTACTCTTATTGGTCATAACACGGTGCGCAGGGCTGCGATGGGCGATGTACAGCGCGATCCTACAAGCGATGAATTAAAAAAGATGGAGGCATTGGTAACAGATGCGATGAATGCTGGTGCTGTTGGGTTATCCACTGGATTGATTTACATACCGGGCACATATTCCAAAACAGAAGAAGTAGTGGCGCTTGCGCAGATGGCTGCGCAACAAGGCGGTGTTTATGCTTCGCACATTCGCGATGAAGGCGATAAAGTAACTGATGCAGTGAATGAAGCCATTAACATTGGCCGGCTTGCAAAAATCCCGGTAGAGATTTCGCACTTTAAAGTTACCTACAAACCTAATTGGGGCCGTTCGGTAGAGACTATTAAGCTGGTGGAAGATGCACGCAAAGAAGGTTTGGATGTAACCCTCGATCAATATCCGTACGTAGCCAGCAGTACTACTTTAGATACTACAGTGCCCTCGTGGGTATTTGCCGGTGGCCGCGATTCAATGAAACTGCGAATAAACGATCCGGCTACGCGCATCAAAATCAAAAATGAAATGGTGGCTACATTAAAGAAAAAGCAACTGAAAAGTTACAGCTATGCACAAGTAGCGCGTTATGCTCCTGACACCACATTCAATGGCAAAAATATCAGCGAGATTAATTTATTAAAAGGTCGCAAAGCCAAACCGATGGATGAGGCAGAAACTATTCTGGAAATGATTGGCGCTATTAACCGCACGCAAATGGTTTACTTCAGCATGAATGAAGATGATCTGAAACGCATTATGCAATATCCGTTTAACATGATTGCTTCCGATGCTGGCATTGCGCGTTTCGGTTCGGGTATGCCGCACCCGCGTGCCTATGGAACCAATGCCCGCGTGCTAGGCAAATATGTTCGCGAACAAAATGTTATTCGGCTGGAAGAAGCCATTAGAAGAATGACATCTTTACCTGCGCAGAAGTTTAACTTACGTGATCGTGGTTTGTTGCGCGAAGGTATGGCTGCTGATATTGTGGTGTTTGATGAAACTACAGTTGGCGATGCGGCTACGTTTGTTAATCCCCATGCTTACTCCACAGGTTTCAGGTTTGTGTTGGTGAATGGAGAAGTGGTGGTAGATGCCGGTAAGCATACTGGAGTTCGCAGCGGCCAGGTATTAAAACGGCAATGATTAGTTTCTGGGAAACCGGATACGGAAAGTGGTGCCCTTATTAGGACTACTTTCAATTTCGATACTTCCGTTAAGGGCATCCACTTGCGCCTTTACTAAGTATAACCCAAGTCCGCGACCTTCCACATGGGTGTGAAAGCGTTGATACAAACCATAAAGTTTATCGCGCACCATTGTTAGGTCAATTCCTAAGCCGTTATCACTTACGTGAATTGCAATCTGATTTTCGCTGGAGAAAGTTTTAATAGTAACTACTGGCTTTCTGTCGGGCGAACGAAACTTAATGGAATTGGCAATCAGGTTGTATAAAATACTTTCGATATAAGTGGGAATAGTGGAGATCGAATCAGCCTGCGAGTAGTCTTCCTGAAAAGTTATTCCCGACTCCAGAATCAAATCTTTTAAGGTGCTTTTAATGCGGAGTACTCGTTTGCTTAAAAAAACCTGTTCGTATTTGCTGCTTCCTACACTTTTTACGCGTAGTACATGACCTAAATCGTGGACAATGTTATCCAGATCAACGCTTGCCTGGGTAAGTTTCTCGATCACATTTTTATCGCGTGGCCATTGAAATGAATCGTTATTAATGATGTTCAGCAATCCGAGTATGCGGGCTACCGGCCCACGTAAATTGTGTGCAGTTATAAACTGGTATTCTTCCAATTGATTGTTATGTCGGGCAAGTTCAATATTGGTTTTAGTAAGTTCCTGGGTGCGTTCGTTTACTTTTATAGTGAGATCTTTGTTAAAGTTACGCAACAGGTTGTTGGACCGGGTTCGTAACCGGTATGCATAAAGTAACGAGAATACCAGCGGAACAGTAAGAATAGCCGCCAATGCCACCATCCATAAGAAAAGCCGTTGTTGTTTTAAAGCTGCATCTTTCAGTTCGGTTTCTCTGCGCAGGCTTTCATTCTCCAGCGAGATATTTTGGTTTTCGATGTATTGAGTAAGGCTTGCATTAAACACACTGTCGCGATAGGTTACAAACTGCCGGTAATAGTCAAATGCTTTTTTAAATTCTCCTCTCGATTCATAAATCTGATATAGTAATCCATATGCTTCGCGGGTTTTGTCGCGATATAAATTTTTGACCGAGATTACTAGACTTTCTTCCAGCGCGGCAATAGCATCGGTTTCTTTGCCTGTAGCATGATAGACATGAGCTAATCCATTTAGCGTATAGGTTCGGCCGTACTCATTGGTTTTGGTGGAGTCCAAAGCGGCAGCTTGATTATAAAATTGTAATGCTTGCTTGTAATTTTTTTGATAATAGTAGATTTCACCCAGGTTGTTATAGATGTAAGCCATAGTAGCACCCGGTTGTGGATTCGCCAGCTCTTTTTCCAGGGCTTGCTTAATCCAATGTTCGGCACTATCAAAACGCATCAACTTTCCGTGCGCTCGCCCAATGTAATTCATGATGTTGGCCTGTTGCGAGGATTTTGCTTTTTGTGCAAGCACCAAAGCTTTGTGAAAGTAAAGTTGGGCCTCGCCATAATTCTCCATGTTGGAATTAATGTTACCCAGCGTGATGTACGAGTCCAGCATTTCGGTGGTATCCATGTCGTGCTCGGTGCGGGTCAGGTTGTTTAGCGTGTATTCAAAAGCAGTAGAGTAAATACCCATGCGCTGGTTAACACGTTGCAAAATATTTTGTGAAGCTTTTATTCCATCGTCATATTTAAGTCGGAAGGCAAGCAGATGGGCACTATCGCCATAGGTTAAAGATTTCTTAATATCCTTATCGTAATAAACTCGCGCAAGTTGGTTGAAGATATCAACCCGTTTGGGTGTGTACCCAACGCGATCTAATTGTTGCGTTAAGCTATCTGCCTTTTGTTGATTAAAGGGCTGCGCAACCGTAGCTACGGAAAGCCAGAGTAAAAGGCCGGTAACTATAGGTGTAAATTTTTTCACTGTAGAAGCTCAATTAATTTATTGATCTCACTCGTATTTTGTCGCGAATAGATGTTGCGTACAATACCATCTTTCTCGCGGGTAGTTAAGCGCCAGCTTAAGGATGCGCGGGCACTGTTCTGCCGGATGCTGTCCATCTGCTGTAAAATGGGTAAATAGTTTTCCGCCTGATATTGAATATCAACGCGATGAATGGGCACCTTCATCCAATCGTGCGCCTGACCAATCAGCAAATCGCTGGTTATATCCTGAAAGTTTTCGAAGTTGTTGTACACGCTGCTGATGGGCTGCGTTATATCATCCATAATAGTTTGGCCTTTACGAGCGGAGATAGTTCCCAGCTTTGGTGAATCGCGAATGGAGATA
Organism: Cytophagales bacterium; assembly: GCA_017303795.1. Lineage (GTDB taxonomy): Bacteria > Bacteroidota > Bacteroidia > Cytophagales > Cyclobacteriaceae > ELB16-189. Next base: position 10,142 of record JAFLBR010000001.1, read on the forward strand.
AAGATTACACCACTGGTGTTTTCTGAAACCCACTCGTTAAACGAATATAAAAACCGTACGGCATCAGACATCCCAAAGTTATCGGAAATACCGGCATCCATTATTTGAATAGGTGGTTCGGTAGGTAGGGTGGTATTGGGTGTGATGTATGGAAACGTAGCACTCATACGCAAGGCAGATAAAAATCGTAAGTCTTCGGCATCTTGTTCTTTAAAGAACCGATGAAAATCCACACCACTAACTTTTCTGTGCGGATAATCAGGCATGTGAATAAGTTCGCCATTCATAAATGAAACCGGCCGCGAAGCGATGTAAATTTTACGGCCATCATTCACCACCGTAGGGGTAAGAATTACCATCGGTACAATGCCATCCATTTCGGGTTGGGCATACGCGGTAATGGGCCGGTCCATTAAGCCTTCGGTAATCTGATTCAACTGATCTTCAAATGTAAAAGCCCGGTCGCGTTGGTATAGTTTGCCCGCGTATTCAAATTTGGTAAAGCCCACAAACAAATCGTTGGCCAGCAAACTAAAGATGAGCGGATTCAAATTATCGCTCGAAATTTTTTGGCGATGCAGGTTGCCGTACGGTTGAATGGCTTCGCCCATTTTTTCGCGCAACTTCAGCTCGCGAAAGTAACTCGCCCCGATTAACCCACCCGATGCACCCGTTATCAGCACACTGCTTTCCATCAGTTTGCCATTGCTCAGGCTGTCCATAGTTTGCAGCGCGTTCAACGTCCAGAGCGAGGCTCGTTTGCCACCACCACTGGTGCATAAAAAAACCATTTTTGGTTTTTCGGCTCCAAATTTTTTGCGCCAGTTTGTTAATTGGGTAAGCACCGTTTGTCGGTCGGCTTCCATGTTGGCACTGTCTAACTGAAGTTGTAAGGTGTTTACAGAATATTCTACAGGTGGCGTGCCGTAATCAAGCCCAAAGGCTTCGTACTTTTTGGTGAAAAAATCTTCGCCTACCATGTGGTTTATAATCAGAAACAAAACAAGACTGGTTGTGGCTGACCAACCACCGAACCAATACGAGAATGCGCCCGACAGCATTACAAAAATCGTTAGGAAGATCATGAAGCTGCAGGCAGCCGGAATCTGAAAGGCTGGGTAGTCTTTAAAAATTCCGAGTACCAATACCATGGCGAAGATGAGGAGTTCAATCACTACCAGGTTAAAGTGGTTTTGATCGAAGACTTGTAAAATAGTTGCTTTATCATAGAAGGAGCTGGGCTCAACCGGTTTTACTTGTAGCCGCCCATTCAGGTAATAATCAACGCGCTCTTGTTTTTTGCGAACAATGTCCAGCTTCTTCATGGCACTGGCCCGCGTTACTTTTACATTTTGCTTAATCTTTTCATCAATCCGGCAAACCACATATTTAAAAATATCTTTATTGGTAAGCCTGAAGTACAAAGAGAAGAGAGCCGTCATGGCAGCGTAACCGGTAAAAAGTCCGCCCAGATGTTTCAATAGTCCGTACGGGCTACTGAATTCATTGTTAATCTGAAAACCGATAATCTGATAGACATAGGTAATCAAAAAGACAATCGGGATGATCGAGTTATTGATGGTGAATTTCTTAAAGGGACTGGGCAACGTACCTATAAATGAAAACCGGTGACCATCTGAGATATAGCCGGTAATGTGAAACGCCATGCTGAATCCGGCAGTTAACAGGCCCATCATAAAAAAACTCGTAAAGCTTACTTTGTTCAGATACTCGGGGTCGAGAAACAAATAAGGTATGCCCAGGTATTTACCAAAGTTTCCGGTAATCATAGCAAACAAGATGATCCAACATAAGATCAGCACATGATTACGCCTGAAATTATTGAGAAGCAACTGTACCGGAAAGGAGTAGTAGAGCTTAGGTAGAAAGAAGTAGAGTCTGCGCATGGAAGGATAATTGTTCAAGATATGAAATTTGCTTCATCTTCAAAAGCTATGTTCAATCCGCTAAATTGCGTAAATAGAGACCGTAAACTGTACTGGATTTTTGAGTAAACCATTTTCCATTTATCGCTCCTCGGCAGGTTCGGGCAAAACCCGAACGCTGGCTAAACAATACCTTAAACTGGCGTTGCGCTTTCGGGCCGATTACTTTAAGCATATTCTGGCGGTAACCTTCACCAATAAGTCTACTCAGGAAATGAAAGATCGCATCCTGGCTTACCTGGATGATTTTTCAAATGACCGCTCGCAAGACCTGGCGCAAGAACTTCAAAAAGAGTTGGAATTAGACGAACCCACTTTCAAGTTGTATGCACAGGAAGTTCGCAGCGAGATCCTGCATAAGTATTCGCAATTTTCCATTAGTACAATCGATGCATTTTTTCAACGCGTTATCCGGGCGTTTACACGCGAAGCCGGCCTTTCCGGAGATTACCGGCTGGAGGTTGAGCACGATGAAGTGGTGGATGAAGTAATCAGCAACCTAATGGAAGAGTTGGGTTCTAATAATCAACTTACGCAATGGGTAATTGATTTTGCCAGTAAAAATCTGGAAGAAGACAAAGCCTGGGATGTGCGGCCCGGCCTGCGCGAGTTTGCCAAAGAAATTTTTAAAGAAGAATTCAGGCTGATAGAGAACGAAGTGGATGAGATTACAAAAAAACCTGATTTTTTTACCAACCTGAAACATGATTTATCCAAACAACGAAATCAATTTCTAAATTTTGTACGGCCACGGGCAAGCGATGCCTTGAAAGCTATTCATGAACAAGGCCTTTCTGTGCAGGATTTTAAATGGGGAATCAAGGGAAGTTTATATACACACTTCGTAAAACTCAGCACGCTTAAGAATGTAAAGGAATATCCGGAAAACAGAGCAAGAGCTGAAAATGATTTTACAATACCTAAAGGTGTGGTAAATGAAAAATCAACACACAAAACTGATGTGCTGGCTTTGGCCGAACAAAAACTGGTGCCCATCCTGAAAGAGATTAACGAGTTCTATAAAAAAAACAGTGAACAGGCACTAAGTGCCGAAGCCGTACTGACCAACTTCTACGCCTTTGGTTTAATTGCCGACATCTCGCGTAAGCTGAAAGAATACAAGCAAGAAAACAACATGATGTTGCTTTCCGATGCTCCGTATTTCTTAAACTCGGTGATTGGCGAAAGCGATACACCCTTTGTGTATGAAAAGGTGGGGTCTTTTTATAAAAACTTTCTGATCGATGAGTTTCAGGATACTTCGGGGCTGCAATGGCAAAATTTCAAACCCCTTATTATCAATAGCCTCGACTCTGGTTACACCAGTATAATTGTGGGCGATGTAAAGCAGGCCGTTTACCGGTGGCGCTCAGGCGATTTATTTTTGCTTCAAAAAGATGTAGGTAAAGATATTGGCGAACATCGCGCTGATTCTTTTACGCTTGACAAAAATTACCGAAGCAGCAAACAGATTGTTGAATTTAACAATGCCGTGTTTCGATCGGCCGCACAATTGGTAGCGAAAGAAACCGGAGCGACCATCACCACTGAAGTATATGGCGATGTAGCCCAGGGAATTAAAAAAACGGCTGCGGGTTTTGTAGAACTTTCTTTTCTGGCGGGCGAAGATGGCGAGAAGTGGGATGAACTTGCCTTGCAACGGGTGCCGGGTTATCTCGAAAAATTACAAAGCCTTGGTATTCGTTTAAAAGACATTGCCATTCTGGTGCGGGCAAATTATGATGGTCAACGTATTGTTAATCATTTGCTGGAGTACAAACATTCCGGCCAGGCCAAAGAAGGCTTTAAGTACGATGTAGTTTCGAATGAATCGTTGCAGTTAGATGGTGCCAGTTCTGTTAACTTCTTGATTGGTGCTTTGCAGTATTTACAAAATCCTGATAATGCTATTGCGCGCGCCCAACTTGCATTTGAACATGCGCGGTTAACCAAATCTACATCCGATTTACATCAGGTGTTTATGGTTAGCAATCAGGCTACTTTCGAAAGCAATCTGCCTGATAGTTTTACCAGACAAAAGTCCGGATTAAAAAAGCTACCACTCTTCGAACTTACCGAAACATTGATTGAACTTTTTAGTTTGGGTAACGTGCCGGGCGAATTGGAATACCTGCAAACGTTTCAAAACGAAGTGCTCACGTTTTCAAATCGCGAACGAAACGACATTGGTGCTTTTCTGGAATGGTGGGACGACATCGGGCGCAGAAAGTCGATTCAGGTTTCGGGTGATGTAGATGCAGCTCAGATTGTTACCGTACACAAATCGAAGGGTTTGCAGTTTAAGTATGTGATCATTCCCTTTTGTTCGTGGGAGTTGGATCATGGCTGGAAGAGCCCGATGATGTGGGTAAAGTCAGACAAAGTTCCCTATGATAAAGCCGGGTTCTTGCCTGTAAATTATTCCAGTCGTCTGGATGAATCTTACTTTGCAGATTATTATCACGAAGAGCGTATACGTTGCTATCTTGATAATCTGAATTTGCTCTATGTAGCACTTACGAGGGCTGAACATGGACTGATTGTTACCGGACCATTTTCTAAGGAAAATAAAAAATTAGGTACCGTTGGTAATTTGTTACACAACGTAGTTGGGCAGGCGGAGTTTGCAGCAAGCTGGAACAACAAAGAAAAAGTATGGAGGGCTGGCGAATGGACAAACTATGAGAAGGAAAATTCATCATCGGTTGCTGCACTTCCGTTGAATAGATATGCAGCAGGTTCGTGGCGCAGTAAATTGATTATACGCCACCATGCCGCGGGGCATTTTAAAGAACAGGAAAGTGAAACTACTACCCGAATCAAATACGGTATTCATTTACATACCATCTTCTCGCGTATTCGTTACCGCGATGAGTTAGACGAAACATTTGCAGCCTTGCAACACAGCGGTATTATTAATGAACAGGAGAAACCGGTTATCCGCGAGTTGGTAGATGAGCTTTTTTCCAACCAAACAATTGCAGCCTGGTTCGATAAAACATGGACGGTGCGCACGGAAGTGCCCGTGCTGTTACCGGGTGGTGAAGAAAGTCGCATCGATCGGTTAATGATTAAAGATAAACAAGCAGTTGTAGTTGATTTTAAAACGGGCAGCTCAACTAAAACTGATATTCAACAAGTTAATGGTTATCTGGAAACGTTGCGCAAAATGAATTTTCAGGAAGTGAGTGGCTATTTGCTATACATCAGGACGGGTGAAGTAGTTCAGGTACCACCGGGCAAGCCAACAAAAACAACGAAGCAAAACAAAAGTCAATTGGGTTTAGATTTTTAGAATGGAATCATTTTTAAAAGAGCTCGCACAAAAAGTAAATACCGAACCGCAGTTCGAGCAGTTGACTTTTATTTTTCCGAACCGGAGGGCGGCTCTTTATTTTCGAAAACATTTGTCGGAAGTAATTACTAAGCCAGTCTTTTCGCCACAATTGCTTACCATCGAAGATTTTATTGCGTCTTTCTCAAACTATCAGATACCCGATAAACTGGAGTTGGTGCATCGGTTGCATGGGGTGTACAATCGGGTGGTTGGTTCGCATGCTGAGCCATTCGATCAGTTTTATTTTTGGGGCGAAATGCTGCTGCGCGATTTTAATGAGATCGATAAATACCTGGTGAATGCTGAGCAACTGTTTCGCGATTTACGCAACCAGAAAGAACTGGACTCCAGTTTTGATTACCTCACCGAAGCCCAAAAAAAATTCCTACTCGATTTCTGGAACGAGTTTGATGACCATATTACCGATAACAAGAAGCAATTTATTGCGATGTGGGGAAAGTTGTTTGCGCTATATACAAGTTATCGCAAATATTTACAGCAAGATCAACTTGCTTACGAAGGTCTGGCGCATCGCGAGGTAGCAGAAAACATTATTGCTTTATCGGCAAATAAATATGTGGCCGCGCAATTACGCTTTGTAGGGTTCAATGCTTTAACCAAAGCAGAAGAAAAAATTCTCGCACATTTTGTAGCGCAGGGCAGCCAGATAATCTGGGATGGCGATGAATATTATGTGAATAACAAGGCGCAAGAGGCCGGTGAATTTTTTCGGGAGTATCAGCAACATGAAATTTTAAAGCAGACTTTTACAGATAGCTTTCCCTCTAACTTCAGAAGTAAAAAATCGATACGAGTTTTAGGTGCCGCGCAACCCATTGGGCAAGCCAAATTGATGGGACAAATTCTGGAAGAAGAATTAAACAAAGGCTTGATTCCAGAGGATACCCTGATCGTGTTGCCCGATGAAAAGTTGTTAATGCCTGTGTTGTATGGTTTACCCGCGGGTATCGAAAAGCTTAATGTAACGATGGGTTACTCGCTGGGCAATACTTCGTTTTTTAATTTGTTGGAGTTACTGGTGGAGTTGCGCATTGGTAAACGTAAAGAATATTATAATCACCGGCAGGTGTTATCGCTTTTGGCGCATCCGTATGTAATTGCAGCCGATGCCGGTTTGGCCAATACCAGACGTAAAGAAATTCAGAAAGGTAATTGGGTGCAGATACCGCAAAATTACCTGGCCAGTGCTTCGCCTTTGCATCGGATTATTTTTGGTGACATGGCCGAAGGATTGTTGCCTTATCTGCAAAGTGTATTGCGGGAAGTGGGCTCGCTTGAAGCTATTCTGGATCTCGATCGTGAGTTTGCATTTCAATTCATCAAGTTGTTAAATCGTGTTCAAGATATAACGGGCGTTCAAACACCCGATGCTACCGATAGAAAAGAGTTTGTAAAATCGTTGCGATCGTTTTTAAGGTTACTGCGTCAATTAGCGCGGGCAGAAAAAATTCCGTTTAGTGGCGAGCCTTTAAAGGGATTACAAATTATGGGTGTGCTTGAAACCCGTAACCTCGATTATAAAAATGTATTTATTCTTTCGCTCAACGAGGGTGCATTTCCTTCTTTTGGCGGGAAAGGATCGTACGTGCCATTCAATATCCGCAAAGCATATGCCTTGCCAACTACCGAACATCAAGATGCGATGTATGCGTATTTGTTTTATCGCATGTTGCAACGGGCCGAGAATGTATTCCTGTTTTACAATACAGAAACCGATCAGTTAGGACAAGGAGAGAAGAGCCGTTACCTGCAGCAACTTATTTTTGAAAGCGGGCTGAAGCTTGAATCGCAGGTATTGCACAACCCGGTTATGCCACTCGCAATTGACCCCATCATCATTCAGAAAACGGACGAAGTGCAGCAGGCCATTATGAAATTAAATGAAGGCAACACGTACTTCAAGGGTATTTCACCTTCGGCTTTAACAACCTATCTGGATTGCAGATTACGATTTTATTTTAAACATGTAGCGCGCGTAAAAGAACCCGATGAAGTAGAAGATGAATTGGGAGCAAGAGAGTTGGGTAACTTTCTGCACAAGATGATGGAGAAGTTTTACAAGAATCTCGCACAACGTAAACGTAACAAGCAGGTAGAGGCGGGGGACTTTGCAGACGCTCTTCCTACAATTGACAAATTGATGGATGAAGTGTTTACCGCTACATATAATATGGAGCCCGGAAAAAAAGTGGAGTACGAAGGACAGAGTGTAATCATTCAGCAGTTGGTACGAAACTTTGCAGCCCGCATTCTGGAACATGATAAAGAGCAGGCTCCGTTTAGTATGGAAGCTGTTGAAGCGGATGGGCTTTTGCATCGGGTAAAAATAAGTCATGCGCCAGGCTATGCGGTGTTGGGCGGTAAGATAGATCGCGTAGATCGTAAAGAGCACGTGCTGCGCATTGTAGATTATAAAACCGGTAGCGATAAACTGGAGTTCACCAGCGTAGCTTCTTTATTCGACCGCAACGATAAGAAGCGCGAGAAGGCGGTGTTTCAAACTTTGTTGTACGGATTTTTATATCAAACTAATTTTCCGCTTAAGGCGGATGACCAGATGTTAACTGGAATAATGAACCGCGAGTTTTTATTTGGTAACGCTGAGTTTGGGTTAACCTTAAATAAGCAACCGGTTTACAATGTACTTCCGCTGATGGCGGAATTCAGTACACATTTAACTGCCTTGCTGGAAGAAATTTTTAATCCCGAAGTTCCATTCGATCAAACCCAGGATTTGGCCGCGTGTAAGTTCTGTCCGTATAAGAGTATTTGTTACCGGAATTGAGTTTTACTTAATCCACATAGCTTGGTGTTTTGATTTTCCTCAAGCATTTTTAAACTTCCGCGAAAGCGCTACCGTTACAAGACCAAGTAATACGTACACAATCAATAAAAAGAAACTGTTGATCAATACTTTTGAATAGCCCAACGCAGTTACATCAATAAACGGGTAGGGGTACGTATTTACGATCAGTCCACGCAGTAAGGCATACACAAAATAAACAAACGGATAGATCAACCAAGTAATGGAGTACGAGTAAGCGAGTTTTGTTTTATCCGCCAGCGTTAACCAATAGAGGCAATAGATAATCGGCACAGCATAATGCAATAAAACATCGGCTACATATTGCAACCCGGTTGGCGACCAGATATGGGCCAACAAAAAATGATAAGCTACCCCCACTACCAGGATATAAATAAAAGTGCCAGCCTGCATGGCTGGTCTTTTGAAAAAAGAAAATTTACCAACAAACACAAGCGAAGCAAAACAAAGTGCAACCAGGATATTGCTCCAAATGGTCATGTAACTGAAAAATCGCCACACTTCACTTAAAACACTTTGATGATCGGCTAATGCTTTGGTAACCATCAGATAGAATTGCAAGACGAGTGCGAAGGCGGCAGTCGCAAAGCCAATAAGTTGAACTGATTTTTTCATAATTGAAAATAGTAATTCACTCCATAATAACAAAGCCCTGCCTTCTTTCGAAGACAGGGCTATCCCACAAAACTCCAACTTTAATTGGATTAACCTTTTGCCAACTCTACGTTGATATGAATTTTTACATCATCACTTACTACTAAACCACCCGCCTCAGTTACTGCGCTCCAGTTTAAGCCATAATCTTTGCGATTAATCTTACCATTGATTTCAAAGCCGGCTTTAGTGTTGCCCCACGGGTCAACCATAATGCCACCAAACTCTGCATCAAATGCGACTGCTTTTGAAGTACCCCGAATGGTCAGATTGCCTTCTAGTTTATAAGTACTACCCGAAACTTTTTTTAAGGCACCAGCAAAATCTAAGGTTGGATATTGATCGGCTGCAAAAAAATCAGCTGACTTCAAATGACCATCACGATCGGCCTGATTCGTATCGATGCTGTTTACGTCTAAGCTGAACGTAGTTTTTGCGCCATCAAAATCATCGCTGGTGCTTTCTACGTTGCCACTGAATTTCTTGAAGAAACCGGTAACGGTGCTGATCACCAGGTGCTTTACTTTAAATTGTACTTCGGTGTGTGTTGGGTCAATACCCCATTTTGTTGCTGTTAATGTTGCAGTTGCCATAATTTTTTGTTTTTATTTTTCAGTTTTAGTTTAACCAACCTTCTTCGGCCGATTTGCTCTGCAAAGGTACATGACCCTGCAGCGCTGGCCCTTGAACCAGATTAAGAAGCGTGGTGAAGTGACTTGAACTAGGTTAAGAAAGCTGCTGGTTAGGGTTGACAACCTTTTCTTTAGCAGCAAATAAGGTTGTCAACCCTTTTAAGCAGTTTTTTTCCTTCTGATCTTACTCAAAAACTCAGGCGTAATACCGAGGTAAGAAGCAATGTATTTAAGCGGAACAAATTGTTCTAAGTGCGGATACCGCTTTTGAAAGTTATGATAACGCGCTTCGGCTGTAACCGAAAAGGCTTCGATAATTCTTTTCTGATGGGTAACTAACGAGTTCTGAAACATGATGCGGAAGTACCGTTCAAAAATCGGGTAGCGATCCAGCAACTCTTCCATTCGCACTTTAGGCAATTGCAGAATTTCGCTGTCGGCTAAGGCTCGCGTGGTATATATTGAAGGTTGTTGTGTGGTTAAACTGTGCAGATCGCCCGTCCACCAACCAGCCGTGGCAAACTGAATTACCTGATCGTTACCTTCCTTATCGGTATAGTACGTCATCAGGCAACCGGAAGTAACATGAATAAAATTATAGGTTACTTCACCGGTCTTTTCAATAAACTCGCCTTGCTTCAGTTTAGCCGGATTAAGCAATGAAATAAAAAACCGTTCCTCTTCGGGCGTGGGCTTAATATTTTTACGAATGTGAAACAGGATTTCCTGACTGTGCGCTTCCATCTTCAGTGTCAAAGATCAAAAAAAAATTGATACACCTCACCCCGCCTCGTTCCTCGGAACCCCTTTCCCGGGGGAGAGGGAAGGGGTGAGGGATTAATTCGCTTGCTCAATCAACATTAAGAACTCCCCAAATCTCAATAATGCTCCTAACTTTGAAACATGGATTTAAACCGCTTCCGCGAGAAATCAAAAAATAAATCGGCCGAGAACCGGAAGTTTCTGCAATCGCTAAAGAAGAAAGATGCACGAGTGGTGGATGATGCCTTTCATGATTTACATACGGAAGTTTTTGAAGAAACAGATTGCCTGCAATGCGCCAACTGCTGTAAAACAACCAGTCCGATTTTTTATCAGACCGATATTGAGCGTGTTGCCAAAGCGTTGCGTATAAAGCCGGGCGATTTTATTGAAACGTATTTGCGTATTGATGAGGATAAAGATTATGTGTTGAAATCATCGCCTTGTCCGTTTCTGGATGCCGATAATTATTGCAAGGTGTATGAAAGCCGACCGAAAGCCTGTCGCGAGTATCCGCACACCGATCGCAAAAAGATGATTCAGATAACCGAACTTACTTTTAAAAATACATTGGTGTGCCCGGCTGTGTTGGAAATAGTTGAACGATTAAAGAAAATTGAGTTATGAGGAATTTAGTATTTCTGTTTGTGTTGTTAACTTTTTCCGCACAAGCGCAAAAGCGTGCCCGCGATTATGGAATTAAAATCGGAGTATTAACAACCGGAAAGCTTAATGCCATTACCGATGTAGCCGGAGTAAAAGTCGGTCATAAAACTTTAATAGAAGGCACTAACGTCCGCACGGGTGTTACCGTTATTCTACCGCACGAAGGCAACCTCTTTCAGGATAAAGTACCGGCTGCTGTTTTTGTAGGCAATGGGTTTGGTAAACTTGCCGGCACAACACAAATTATAGAGTTAGGTAATCTCGAAACACCCATTGTACTCACCAATACATTGAGTGTAGCTGCTGGTATAGAAGGTGTTGTTCAATACATGCTTGCGCTGAAAGGAAATGAACAGGCGCAATCGGTAAATGCGGTAGTAGGCGAGACCAACGATGGGTATCTGAATGACATTCGAGGCATGCACGTTAAAGCGCAGCATGTAAAAGATGCAATCGCGCAAGCACAAAGTGGCGCTGTTGCCGAAGGTAATGTAGGTGCCGGTACGGGTACAATTTGTTTTGGTTTTAAAGGCGGCATCGGAACGGCCTCGCGTGTGCTGCCACAAAAGGCAGGTGGTTATACCGTAGGTGTGTTGGTGCAAACTAATTTTGGTGGCGTGTTACAAATAGATGGTGTGCCTGTTGGCGAAGCAATGAAAAAATATTTTATGAGTGATTTGTTACAAGATGGGGCCGATGGTTCGTGTATGATGGTAGTAGCTACCGATGCGCCATTGGATGCCCGCAACTTAGAACGTCTGGCCAAACGTGCATTTATGGGGCTGGCAAAAACCGGTGGCATTGCCTCCAATGGTAGTGGCGATTATGTAATTGCATTTTCCACACATACGGCTGTGCGTGTAAAACATAATCCGGACGACCGGACTTATGCCACCACACAATTGATAAACGATGCTACATCGCCTTTGTTTATGGCAGCTATCGAAGCAACCGAAGAGGCCATTATTAATTCGTTGTTTACTGCCGAAACCATGATTGGCAAAGACGGCCGCGCCATACAAGCGCTTCCACGCGATGAGGTAATTAAAATTATGAAACAATATAATAGTATTAGGTAATCCTTGCCTATGGCTTTATGACCACTATAATTTTTCCATTTACTTTGCGGACTTAGCGCCTTTGCCTGAAAATTAAATTCCACTATGTACTCCTTCTTCAACAATCAATTTCTACCAGCCGAAAAAGCGTTTGTACATGTAAGCGATCTGGCTGTGCAACGCGGTTACGGCATCTTCGATTTTTTCAAAGCTGTGAATGGTAAAATTCCTTTTCTGGAGGATTACTTCAATCGCTTTTATCGCTCGGCTGAATTTATGCAGTTACCGGTTTCGCTTTCGCGGGAAGAATTAAAAAATGTAGTGTACGAGTTGTTGCAAAAAAATGGTGTAGCCGATGCCGGTATTAAAATGGTTCTTACCGGTGGTTATTCACCCGATGGTTATGAAATCGCTACGCCAAACCTCATCATTACCCAACATGCGTTAACCATGCCTTCATCAAAAATGCTGGAACAAGGTGTAAAGATTATTACGCATGAGTTTAGAAGAGAAATGCCGTTGGTAAAATCCATTAATTATACTACCGGAGTTTGGCTGCAACGCAACGTAAAAGCAGCTAATGCCTACGATGTGCTCTATCACTTAAATGGCGAGGTAAGTGAGTTTCCACGGTGTAATTTATTTGTAGTAAACGCCAATGGCGAAGTAGTTACTCCGGCTATTCATGTGCTGGAAGGCATTACCCGTAAAAACATTCTTTCCCTTTCGGGGATGGAAGTAAAAGCAACCACTGTTACATTAACCGATGTGTTGCAGGCCAGCGAAGTATTTTTAACCAGCACGACCAAGCGTGTAGTTCCAATTGTGCAGGTGGACGATGCTGTTATTGGAAATGGTAAGCCCGGCCCTGTGGTGCAACGGATTTTAAGTGAGCTGGTGAAGAAGGAAAATGCCTGAGCTTTAGCAAAGCGAAAGGATACTGAATTTTGTTTGAAATTGAGCTAATTTGGATGTTTTTATATTTATAGATAATAAATATCATTTTGTAAATTTGTTGCCAGATAATTCTATATGGTATGGCAACCTTCACCAGTTCACTTCCTGATAACCTGTTGCAACTTCTTGCAGAGAAGGCCGATGCACTTTCGGTTCCAAAAAATAAGTTGATTGAGAATGCGTTGCGCTTATATCTCGAACATCTTGAAAAGGCAGAGTATATTAAATCGTATAAGCGAGCTGCTGCCGATAAGGATGTAATGCTGATAGCTGAAGAAGGAATGGCCGAGTACCTCCGCCAGATCAAAGAATGAAACAAGGTGAAATCTGGAATGCCGATTTGAATCCGGTGCGTGGTAGTGAACAAGCTGGGTTTAGGCCGGTTGTTATTATCAGCGGTAATCTACTCAACGAATTTCTGAATTTAGTAATTGTGGTGCCGCTTACCTCGTTGGTAAAAAATTACAAAGGCAACCCGGTACTATCGCCAACTAAAACAAACGGACTTACCAAAGAATCGGAGATGTTGATGTTCCATGTGCGTTCGGTTTCCAAAAGCAGACTGGTGGAAAAAGTGGGTAGTATAAATACTGTTCAATTGGAGCAAGCTGTGAAGACCCTGAATGATATTATCCGGTATTAAACTTTGCTAATAATCATACCGGATCAACCCATCATAACCCAATAAATTGATCCAGATAAAATTTGCGGTCTTTACTTGTGCAGGTTCAAGATCTAATACTTTTCTTTCCTGGAGCACGGCCTTGCGATTATCAAATGGTGAATGGAGTATTGCATCTACTATATACTCACCTTTTGAATTTTGATAAGGCTTGCCATTGCTTAACAATACGGTTAGTTCGCGGTTAGATGCACCACCGCCATACGTGTGTGTAACCACCAGCTTGTTCTCCATAACGGAAAGATTGCTGAGGCATTTGCAATTGCGGATGTAAACCAGTTTGCCACCAAAGGTGCTTTCGTAGGTAATATTTTTATTGCCGGGAAGAAGGTCATCGCTAATCGTAGCCCGATCATAAACCACCAGTGTTGCCTGTTGATTAAATTTCTCTTCATCAATTTCCCAAGCTCCAACAAAGCCTTCAATTTTGGCGGCATTGCTTTCAGCAAGTTGTTGTTGCAGCGGTACGCAGCCAATACAAAGTAGGAGCAGCAGGAATAGGAGATAGTGGTATCTGGTGTTCATTTCTAATCTGTCGCAGCAAGATTAATAGTTGAGTTAATCCGCTTAAAGGATTGTGTTAGCATAAAGTAATAGGCAACACCTAAACCGAAAGTCATTGCCAAGTCAAACAAATTGTTCAGGCTTGATACGGTAACGAGTTTTGTGTTTTCCAGAATTTTAATAATGGTTAATCCCACAAGAGCACCCGGTACTGCAAAAACAATAAGTCTGATCATGATGACAGTAGTAAGGGCCATAAATCTTTTTACATAATCTCGGTTATCGCCCTTTGTGTTGATGTCATAGGTGGTTTTAAGCGTTAACACGGTAAGTACAACATCAAGAGTAAGTTCTATCCAATTGGATAATTGCAATGGAGTCTTTTGACCATTCACATAAGAGAAAATAGTTGAAATTAACAGCAGTACGAACAAGTAGGTAAACGTCTCCTTTTCTGAAACAGCATCAGTTTTAAGATTTTTCTCTAATTGTTTAATATCAAACCAGATCATACGATAAGTAATTAAAAAGCATTAGAGGGTTAAACGTTTAGTCAACCAATCCCAGAACTAAATTTCAAGTAGCTTTTAATACGGAGTTTGCCTTCTCCAAATCTTCGGGTGTATCAATGCCCAGCGTCTCTATTTGCGTTTCGGCTGTTTTAATTTTAAAACCATTTTCTAACCAGCGTAGTTGCTCCAACGATTCAGCCTTCTCTAAGGCAGAAACAGCTAGTTGCGTAATCTTCTTCAAAACATCAGTGCGATATGCATACATACCAATGTGTTTGAAGTAGGTGTGTTGGGTTGTCCAGTCGGTGCTTGAGCCGCGCAAGAATGGAACAGGCGAGCGACTAAAGTATAGTGCTTCAGCATTTTTATTGAGTACAGCCTTAACTACATTGGGATTATGTAGTTGTTCGTGATCTGTAATTTTTTTTACAAGGGTGGCTAATTCCGTTTGGCCATCTAACAGTGAGGCGAGTAGGTCTATTTGCTCTGGTGCAATAAAGGGTTCGTCACCTTGTATGTTAATCACATAATCATACTGTTCAGTTTGCTTTGTTAATACCTCGTGACAGCGGTCGGTACCACTTACATGCGAATCGGCAGTCATGCATGCCTGACCAAAAGATTGTACATGGTCAAAAATTTCGATGTTATCGGTGGCCACTAACACTTGGTGAAACACGTTACTTTTTTGTGTCTGTGCATATACCCGCTGAATCATAGATATGCCACCAATATGAGCAAGCGGTTTGCCTGGGAAACGAGTGGAAGCGTAGCGCGCAGGTATAATTCCGAGGACTTTCATTTTTATTTTACTCTTCAATTTTAGGTACCTGGTTGGTACTTTTTTAATTTTTATGTCGGCCACCGCACTTAAGATAAATTCTTAGAATGAATCAAGATCAAACTCTCTCTCACTACTCCTCCTCCGGAGTGGGGCCGGGGGCGAGGTTCACACCCGCTTCACCCGCAATGTCACACCCTCCGTACCAATCACTTCAATCGTTTCGTCTTTTTCAATAAAATCGCCACGCGTAAAGGCATCGTAAATTTCACCTTCAATCAGCACTTTGCCACTTGGGCGTAGTATGGTTTGGGCTTTACCTTGTTTGCCCAACAAATCTTTTTGAAAACTGCTAACGGTGTAACCACTTTTAGCATCTTGTGTATCGCTTAGTGCTATACGATTAAATGCTTTTGTTTTGGTTAAGCGTGCACCACCTATAAACAACAGTACCACACCACCGGTTAATCCACCCAGCGTGGCAAACGCGGCTATTATAATATCGCCCAGCGGCACAAACTCAAAATTGAAAAAATCATTGTTAAGCATAATCAGCACCAGCGAAACTACGGTAAGCGTAATGCCACTTACACCGGCCACACCAAAGCCCGGTATAAAAAATACTTCGGCTATAATCAGGAGCACACCTATAAACAGCGCCAATATTTCCCAATACGCGGCAAGTCCGTTCAAGTAATACGGCACTAAGTACAGCACTAAGGCTATTGTAGCAGCAATCAACGGAAAGCCCACACCAGGGGTTTGCAATTCAAAATAAATTCCACCCATGATGACTAGTATTAAAAGTCCGCTGATAAACGGATTTAAAAAGAAGGCAATTATTTTTTCGGCAGCACCCAGTTTATAAGTTTCAATTTCGTAGTCGGTTACGTTGTTGCGTTTCAGAATTTCTTCAATGGATTCAACTTTGGCTTCGCAGTAACCATTCTCCATGGCTTCGCTGGTGGTGAATGTAATTACTTTACCCGCTTGTTTTAAACTATCAATTACTACATTTTCATCTACCATGCCTTCAGCAATGCGCGGGTCGCGACCGTTTTCTTCGGCTGTAGAACGCATGATAGAACGCATGTACGATTGATATTTATCGGGTGCAGCGCCACCACTGCCATCCACCACAGTGGCTGCACCAATGGTAGCACCGGGGGCCATGTAAATACTATCGCAGGCAATAGAAATTAACGCACCGGCCGAAGCTGCATCGGAGTTGATGAACACCCACACCGGTATTTTTACATCCATTATTCCATCTACAATTTCTTTGGTATCGGCCAGCGCACCGCCAAACGTATCCATATCAATAATAATAATGTCGGCATTGGTTTTAGCAGCATGTTCAAGCGCAAGCTTTACATAGCGACCCATACGCGGATCAATCTCGGCTTTGATCTCCATTACCATTACTTTCTTTTTGGCGGGTTGTGCCCAGCCAATAGTTTGTACCAGCAGCACAATACTCAGTATCCTCAACAGCGTTCGCATGGTTGTTTGTATTTTGCACTAAAATACTAACTCTTGATCGAAAAAACCTGTGTTGTTTACCAGGCACCTCCGGGCTTTGTAATCTGGAACTTGATACCCGCACCCGAAGCAGGTTGCATGGTGATAGA
This sequence comes from Cytophagales bacterium, assembly GCA_017303795.1. Lineage (GTDB taxonomy): Bacteria > Bacteroidota > Bacteroidia > Cytophagales > Cyclobacteriaceae > ELB16-189. Next base: position 27,109 of record JAFLBR010000001.1, read on the forward strand.
AGAACGGAACGATGCTACCCGTAAAGTTGCTATCGCCTGCGTTTCATTCACGGGCAAGTTGCATTGGCGCAATGTTAACCTGCCTGAATCGTGGTGGATAAATCTGAATGCCGTTACCAACACACAAGTAATGCTGCGTTTGTTTGAAAGCACGGCCAATCCCGATGCCGTGCGATTAATAGCCTTAAGCCTAACTACTGGTGAAGTAAGCGAAATTGCACCCGAGTCGGCACATACGATTCAGCCACTGCGGCCGTTTGTGTATGTGCAAGGCGAACCTGAATTTGAAACCGTGCAAAAATTTTTACAACAACAACTCCGGCAGATGGCATTTCTGGGTGCTGAGTATCTGGAAACTGAAAGCCAGATTTTTATCTCGTACTATACCGGGCAACCCGCAGTGTTTACCAATGTGCTGGCATGTTTTGGGCGCGATGGTAAGCTGCATTTTACCGAGGAAATTGGCACGAATTTGAAAGGAATGGGCGTTGGTACTTTTTTTATTGAAACCAACACGTTGTTTTTTGTGAAGAACAAGACAGAATTGGTAACTTTTCGCATTGTTTAAGCTTATGATAAAGGTAATTTTTTTAACTCTTGTTACGTGGAGCTCTCCGGGTGCTGCAAATGCTACGGTTGATTCGCTTCGGATGGAAACCGTTGGTGGAAAGCAGTTCATCATTCACCAGATTGACGAAAAGGAAACGCTCTATGCTATCTCCAGACGATATGGTGTGCCCATTACTTCTATATTAGAACACAACCCCACTGCCGATGGTGGTTTAGCGGTTGGCCAATTGTTGAAAGTACCGTATGTACCCAAAACAAAACCGGTTGTTACCGGTGGCGATAAGATTCACAAAGTAGCGGCCAAAGAAACCCTATTTTCTATTTCACGGTTGTACGATGTATCTGTGGATGAAATAAAAAGCTGGAATAACTTAAAAGACAATGCGCTTAATTTAGGACAGGAGTTGGTGATTAAAAAGAAATCGACAGCGCTAACCACTACATTACCCGCCATGCAATCTATTAAAGGTGCACATACGGTAGCAGCTAAAGAAACTTTGTATTCCATTGCGCGGCAGTATAATATCTCGGTGCAGCAATTGCGCGAGTGGAATTCGCTTACCGCGGATGAAGTGAAAATCGGCCAAAGCCTTTTTGTTGCACAGCCAATGTATCAGAAGCCGGACGAAATAAAAACACAGCCAGAAGTTGTGGTTAAACCGGAGGTAAAAGAAACTCCGATAGTAACGGTGGTAAAGCCTGAAGTAAAAACGCAACCCGAGATAAAAACAAATCCCGAAGTAAAAGAGACAACCATTCGCATTTCAGAAGCCGTTACCGGATCGGATGAAGTGAAGGAAGGTGGCCTTGCCGAATTGATTGAAGGCACGGATGGTAATCGCAAATACCTGGCCTTGCATCGCACGGCTAAAGTGGGTACTATTTTAAAAGTGCGCAACGAGTTAAACAACCGCGAAGTGTTTGTGCGTGTGGCGGGTTCGTTGCCTAACGTAGGTGCCAACACCAATGTGGTAATTAAAATTTCAAAATCAGCTTACGATAGATTGGGCGCCATTGATCCACGCTTTCGCGTAGAGGTTACATATTATAAATAAAATGCGCGGGCTTGTTTGCTTACTCTTCATTTGCCATGCAAGTCTCGCACAAAATCTGGTAGTAAACGGAGGGTTTGAACAGTATTACAAATGCCCCGGTTCATTCACCAATAACTCCACTGGCGAAATTGCTCCAGGATGGACATCGCCCAGCACAGGTACACCCGATATGTTTCACATGTGCAGCACTGGCGAAGCGGGTGTGCCTACTAACTGGGCCGGTTATTCCAAAGCATACATTGGTTCCGGCTATGCTGGTATTTATTGCTATTTGCTTCGCGCAGACAAAGAGTACCGCGAATATTTGCAGACTGAACTCACTTCGCCATTGGAGCCCGGTGGTGAATACCTGGTAGAATTTTATTTCAAACTTTCATCCAATTCAAAATACAGTATCGATCGCATTGGGTTTTTACTTTCCGATTCTAACTACTTAATGGCTGGCGATGGTATGTTTCCCGTGCCGGCAACTTACGAGCGCATCAATCGCACCATCTATTCCAAAGCAACTGGTTTATGGACTCGCTTTGGATATACACATATGGCAAAAGGTGGTGAGAAATATCTTACCATCGGAAACTTTTCCAACAGTAGTAAAACACGGAGTCAATACATCACTAATTCGCAAGGTACCGAACCCATGCTGGCGCGCGCTGCATATTTTTTTATTGATGAAGTAAAAGTGATTAAAGTGGGTGGTGGTGCGCCACCGGTGCTTACCGGTTACCCCGAACTTAAAACGGATGAAACGTATGTATTGAAAAACATTCAGTTTAAGTACAACGATTTCGCTTTGCTCGATCAATCTTTTCCGGAGTTAAAAAAGTTAGTGGAAGTTTTACGCTACCACAAAACCTGGAAGGTGGTAGTAAGCGGTCATACCGATGATATTGGCTCCGATACATTCAATAATGAACTTTCTATTTTACGGGCGGGCAGTGTGGCCGATTATCTGATTAATGCCGGTATAGAACCCACGCGCATTAAAACGATGGGCTTCGGCAAACAAACGCCTTTGGTAAAAGGTACAGACGAAACTTCGCGCGCTACTAACCGCAGGGTAGAGTTGCGCTTTCTTAACTGATGCGCAAAAAATTACAACCCGATCAGCTTCGCGATTTTCTAAACGAAAAAGCATGGCAATACAATAACAAAAACTTTATTGAATTCGATCCGATTTCAATTCCCCATCGGTTTAGTTTAAAACAGGATATTGAGATAGCCGCATTCTTCGCAGCTACTTTAGCCTGGGGCCAGCGCGTTACGATCATAAACAAATGCAACGAGTTGTTGAATATGATGGATAACCGGCCTTATGATTTTTTATCGAATCACCAATCAAATGATCTTAAGCCTTTTTTAAAATTTAAGCATCGCACCTTTAACGCTACCGATACCCTTTATTTCATTGAATCGCTTTCGGTGTTTTATAAAACACACACTTCGTTAGAAGAAGCGTTTGTACAAAATCTTGATCTCACTCAACCGGCTGCGACCGATGTCTTTCTGATCGAACAAGCATTGATTCAGTTTAACAAACTTTTTTTCAGTTTACCCGATGTACCACAACGTACGCGTAAACATGTAAGCACTCCGGCTCGTAAGTCGGCCTGTAAAAGATTAAACATGTTTTTGCGCTGGATGGTTAGACAAGATGCTTGCGGTGTTGATTTCGGAATCTGGAAAAAGATTTCGCCTTCGCAGTTGGTTTGTCCGTGCGATGTACATGTGGAACGTGTAGCCCGAAAACTTAAACTGATCTCCCGAAAGGGTATGGATTGGCAAACGGCAATGGAGTTAACCACCAATCTGCGCAAGCTCAATGCGGCTGATCCGGTGTTGTATGATTTCGCCTTGTTTGGAGTAGGAGTGATGGAGCGGTAGGGGCCTATTAATCCCAAACCCCTCATGCAAATAGCGAAATGCAACTAACTGGTATTTGATGCAAAGAACACCACTAATTCAAGCCCTTGATTGTGTGCCTCTTAGTTACCAGCCGGATTCAGCCCTAACTTTTATAATCAACCAAATAAATTGACGAACGGTAGTACCATTGTTATCGAATTATTTCTAATTTTCTTATTCATTTTAACACACACCGAACTTCACTTCTTATGAACTTAAACATCGATGCAGAAAAGGAAATTGCCTACGATGCCATTGTGGTAGGTACGGGTATCAGCGGAGGCTGGGCTGCCAAAGAACTCACCGAAAAAGGACTGAAAACCCTGGTGCTGGAGCGCGGTAGAATGGTGGAACACCCTAACTATCCCACCGCTACCAAAGACATCTGGGAGTTTGAAAATGCAGATCGGCCCACGGCTGAAGACCTTGAGAAACAAGGCGTACAAAACCGCACCGGCTACACCGTTCGTCAGTCAACCAAACATTGGTTTGTAAACGATCTTGAAAACCCCTACACCGAAAAGGAAGGTAAACGCTTCGATTGGATGCGGGGTTATCACGTGGGTGGTCGCTCTATCATGTGGGGTCGCCAGAGTTACCGCTGGGGCGATTTTGATTTTGAAGCCAACCTGCGCGAAGGTATTTCTATCGACTGGCCAGTTCGGTATAAAGAAATTGCACCGTGGTACGATTATGTAGAAACCTTTGCTGGTATCAGTGGCCAGGCCGAAGGTTTGGATTTTCTGCCCGATAGCAAATTTCTTCCACCCATGGAATTGAACTGTGTAGAGAAGGAATTGAAAACATCTATGAAAGATAAATTCGGCCGGTTGTTAACCATTGGTCGGGTAGCGCATATTACATCACCATTATCGCACAACAACAGTGCGCAACGCGGTCAATGTCAATATCGCAACTTGTGTAGTCGTGGTTGTCCGTATGGAGCATACTTCAGCAGTAACTCCTCTACATTACCGGCAGCAGCTAAAACCGGCAACATGACGTTGCGCGCAAATTCAATTGCCTACGAATTGATTTATGATGAAGCAAAAGGTAAGGCTACCGGAGTAAAAGTATTGGATGCTGAAACCGGAGAGCAATTAGAGTTTAAAGCCAAAGTAATTTTCTTGTGCGCCTCAACCATGGGCTCAACGTATATCATGCTCAATTCAATTTCAAAACGCTTCCCGAATGGTTTAGGTAATGACAGCGATCAATTAGGTCGCAACATTATGGATCACCACTTGGGCGTAGGGGCCAGTGGCGAGTGGGAAGGTTTTGAAGATCAGTATTACTTCGGTCGCAGAGCCAACGGTATTTACATACCTCGCTTCCGAAACATGGGTAAAGAAAAACGCGATTACCTGCGCGGCTTCGGTTACCAAGGTGGCGCAAGCCGGCAAGGGTGGCAAAGTTTAGTTGCCGAGATGAGCATTGGTGCCGATCTGAAAGAAGCCGTAACAACGCCAGGCAAGTGGACGCTGGGTATGGGTGGTTTTGGTGAGGTGTTACCTTATCAGGATAATCAGGTTACCATTAATCGCGATAAGAAAGATAAACATGGTTTACCAACACTTACATTCGATACGGAATTAAAAGAGAACGAATTTAAAATGCGTAAGGATATGGCCAACGATGCAGCCGAAATGCTGGAAGCCGCTGGCTTTAAAAATGTGCGCTCGTACGACAGACCCAGCCAACATGGATTGGGGTTGGGTATTCATGAAATGGGAACGGCCCGTATGGGGAAAGATCCTAAAACTTCGGTGTTGAATAAAAACAATCAGGTACATGCATGTAAAAACGTGTTTGTAACAGATGGTTCTTTCATGACCTCAGCCAACTGTGTAAACCCATCGCTTACGTATATGGCGTTTACTGCACGCGCTGCCGACTTTGCCGTTAGTGAATTGAAAAAAGGAAATCTGTAATCCACACTTTAAGAAAAGATTATGAACCAACTCATGGATAGAAGAGAAGCCCTTCGCAAAACAGCTTTGCTGATGGGTGCTGCCGTTTCAGCTACAGCTCTTGCGGGAATTATGCAAGGTTGCAAAGCCACGCCTGAACTTACGTATGTGCCTTCATTCTTTACCGAGGAGCAGGCCCGCATTGTTAGCGAACTGGTGCAAACCATCATTCCAAAAACCGATACACCCGGTGCAAAAGAAGCCGGAGTTCCGGGATTTATCGATCAGATTTTGAAGGAGTGTTATAAGAAAGAAGATCAGGATAAATTTATAACTGGTCTTACTGAGTTTGAAGCAGCCGCCAAGGCCGCACACGGTGATAGCTTTATTTACCTGGATGCTGAAAAACAATTGGCATTTGTAAAAGCACAGAATGAAGCTGCGGTAACCGCAGTTAAAGCCGATCCATCTTTGCCGCGACCATTTATTCTTACGGCAAAAGAACTTACCCTGTTGGGATTTTTTACCAGCGAACCCGGTGCCACACAAGTATTGCAATATGAAGCAGTACCTGGTTCGTACAAAGGATGTATTCCGTTAAGCGAAGCTGGTAATGGAAAAACCTGGGCTTCGTAGGATAATTTTAATTAAAATGAAAAAAGTCGTGGCTTTGGCCACGACTTTTTTGTTGATGGGGTTTCAATCCTTCCAAACCAAATCAATTACATTTTTCGGATCTTAATCAGATATAAGCGTATCAAATCGTTTCATTTTGAGCTTGATTTTTATTAATACCAGATGGTTTAGACCCTGATGCTAAGCACAATGCTGCGGGATTTCCGAATTCCAGCCTTGTCACATTTACTTCTCTATATTAAAGAGCCATTTCAATAAACTAAAATTGCTATCTTGAATTTAAATGAAAAGATGTATCAATGCTGTGCCTAGCAAATAGTTGCTAGCGGCTGACAAAACACCTCTAGCCCCATGAGAGATTCAATTGTCAAAGATTGGTCACAGATTCTATGGACTTCTTGATTTATGAGAAATTGAAAGATAAGATATTAACCCAGATTCTAAGGGAACTTGAATATAGAAAGTTGTACTGAAACTTAAATCTTGCAGGATAAATGGAAGGACAAACAACCGAGTTATTGAAACTCACAATTCCAGGGGTAGTTGCTATTATTGGTAACCTCATTGTTTACGTAATCGTGAAGCGCAGAATTGACAATTCAATTGAGAGACATAAGATTTCTTATTCGGGAATTTTTAAGGAAAAAATTGAAGTACACAAGCAGATTTTGAAGGGACTCTTTGAGTTAAAACTAAAAATTCAGCAATACCAATATTTAGGAAACCAAGACCTTGCCAAAGAGATTTTTTTGGATGTTAATAAGTTCATAAGTTTTTACCAGATGAATCAACCATTTATTAAACCCAAAATTCTTGATGGACTCAAAACACTAACTAAAGAATTGCAAATATGCTTCGAGGACTTTTACCGACACAATTATTTAGTGACAAAGGAAGGAATAGATCCAAAAATAATACACGACACATTGAATAAATTCTTTGAATCAGGAAATAAATTCAAAAAAAATGAACCATTTAATCAAATAGAAGAATTAATAATTTCGGAGATGAAGTCTGACCTGAGGATAATAGAGTGACAAATTTAAAGAGCCAGCTTGCAAACAACCAAACCAAACTACTATGAAACTTAAAGTTACCATTATTACGCAGCTACTGTTTACGATTGGAATACTTCAGAGCAACTGCTACGCTCAAAAAATAAAAATATCTGAATTTGATAAATTTCAAAAAAGTCAAAGAATAGAAACGTCAATGGTTTTAATAAAAGGCGGGATTTACAATGCGGCAGCATGTGGCTATCGTTCAATAGGCAATACTATTTTATTTATGATTGGTGGCGGTGGTAATTATGTGGTAGGTGGCACTTCAAAAATTATAATTCTTTTTTCTGATGATTCCACAACTGAAATTATTTCAAAAGGTATTCAATCAAGTAAAACTGATGTAATTCAAGGGGCTGGTGTTGTCTCCTCATACCAGTTCGAGTACTATATTGCGGTAGAGCAAGTTGAAATGTTGAAAAATAAGGAAGTTAAGTCAATTCGAATGTTTGAAACAGAAGAATATATAGATTTTGATTTGAAGAAAAAGCACTCTGCTGACCTTAAGTCACTTTCAACTATTTTTTTGGGAGAATATAACAAGCACTTACAAAACTAGTGTCAAATTGGACCTAAGCTGGTAGCCTTGCCGCCTTATGCTTCGTTACTAAATCCAACTACCCACTTTGGTGCAGGCGTCCTGCTTGTACCGTTATATAATTGATAAGCCGAGCTTGGTTAAAGCTTTTTAGAACAGCCTTGAACCTACCCAGCAGTTGCCCTATTCTGAAACAAAGGTTTTAAAATCGTGCGGTCTAGCAGTACGAACAACAAACCAAGGTTTAAAAAGATTATTCCGTTAATCAACACTTTGGTATTAAAGGGAATATTGATTTTGGGTAATTCAAGTAAGCGGTTTTGCACGGGTGGTTCAATCAGCAATGTGGTGGAGGTATCAAAGGCACCCAACGTTAGCAAGCCCAAGGCAATACCCGAGGCCACCATAGAACCAATCAATAAAATCAAACCCCGCCTGGCGGAAATATTTTGTGTTTTTACACGATCCAAACCTTGCATGACAACCGCAGTAAAGTTTGAACTCGGGTTCTCCAACACACTGGTTTGTTTCAGGTAAGTCTGGATGGTGCGTAGTTCATCCAAACGCTGCGTTAAGGCAGGTGTTTCGGCAAGTTGTGCTTTAAGGGCTGCCACTTCATTTGCCTCTAACTCACTATTGAGGTAGCGCAGCAGGTATTCGTCAGTTATGGGTAACTTCATAGCATTATAAAGTTAAAGCTTCTTCTTTTAAAATCCGTTTCAATTCTTCTGCCAATCGTTGTCGCGCACGGTGTACGCGCACTTTTACGGTATTGGCATTTTGTGCGGTAACAGCCGCTACTTCATCCAACGATAATTCGTTTAAGTAAAACAGTTGCAACGCTAATCGGTCAGCTTCGTTTAGTGCTTGCATGGCTTTATGTACAAATTGTAGTTTATCATGTTGTTCAAGTTCATGTTCGGCCAAACCCGTCTGCGGTATAATCGTTTTTTCTGCTGATTGAAAAACCGGTTTATGTTTCCGCTTGTAGCTAATGGCCGTGTTAAATGTAATCCGGTAAAGCCACGTGCTAAACCGGGCTTGTCGGTTAAAGTTCTTCAGGTATTGAAATGCTTTTATAAATGCATCCTGAGCGGCTTCCTCCGCTTCCACGCGATTATCCAAAACTTTCAGCGCAATGGTAAAGGCAAAACTTTTGTGCTTATCTACCAAAAGCGCATAAGCTTGTCGGTCTCCGGCCAAAATCCGGTCGAGCAGTTTATTTTCTTCTTCCTGAGTGATCACGGCCTTTTGGACGCAGGTTTAGGAATTGAAGTTACAGGTTATTTTTTAAAATTTTCTGTAACCTTGCCCGTAACGGTTTGCGTCAAAGGGACAACATTTAAAACATAATCTGTATGAACGAAGAAGAAATCATCATTCCGGTATTAGGCATCATGCTTCCTATTATTATCACCTTGGGTGCCTTTATCATGATTGTTTACGTACGCAAGTTCGAAAACATAGAGCGCATGGCGATAATTGAGAAAGGTCTGGCGCCCGATCTGTTTAAAAAAGAACGATCAACTTCCGGAGCATTGCGGGCGGCATTACTTTTAATGGGAGGTGGCTTTGGTTTGCTGATGGGCTATTGGCTTGACGAAGTATTTAACATGCGCGAAGTGGCTTACTTCTCTATGTTATTTATTTTCGGAGGTGGGGGCTTAGGTCTTGCCTACATCATTGAAGAAAAGAAAAACAAGCCGGCTTAAGCTTACAGTATTAGGGGAATTAAAAACTTTGCCCCGGCATAAATGAGTAAAAGCGCAATAATGTTCATCATCAATCCGGCCCGCATCATATCTTTCACTTTCATGTGGCCGCTGGAAAAAACAATGGCGTTGGGCGGTGTGGCTACCGGAAACATAAAAGCCATGCTGGCACCAAAGGCTACGGGCATGCCAAGTAAAATCGGTTCAATACCCAGGTTGGTAGCAATGCCAAAAACAACGGGAATAAAAATCTGAACCAACGCTACATTACTCATTAGTTCGGTAATGAAAATAGATGCTGCTATCAATCCAAACAAAAGCCAGTTAACCGACTGGCTTTGTTGTGCAATGTAACTTCCTACTGCCTGAATTATTCCGGCACTCGATAAACCTTGCGCCAGACAAAGTCCGCCACCAAACAGAATCAGAATTCCCCACGATAGTTTCTCCGTGTCCTTCCACACCAACAAAAATTTAAACTGCTTTAAACTGGCCGGTACCAGAAACATAAGCGAACCACCCGCCATACCAATGTTGGTATCGTTCAAGAGTTCGCTGCCTAGTAATATATTTAAAGGCTGTTGAAAAATCCACAACAAAGAAGTGCTTGTAAAAACAGTAAGCACTAATTTTTCTTCTTTGCGCATCGGCCCAAGGTCAACAAGCCGGTTTTTGATCAGCGCATCCGCACCAGAAATTTGGTGGAGCTTATTTGGAAAAATAAATCGCGTAAGCATAAAATAGCCTAAACCCATAACTACTATACTTAGGGGTAATCCTACCAGCATCCATTTTCCAAACGAAATTTTTTCGTGCGCAAACTGATCGAGCAAACCAACAAATACCACATTTGGAGGTGTACCGATAATGGTAGCAATACCACCAATGTTAGCAGCATAAGCTATTACCAACATCAGCGCAATTCCAAAATTACGTTCACCAAGGGTTTGTGTTTCTTCAGTACTTCTGCGTAGCAGGTTAATAACCGATACTGCAATGGGCAACATCATCATAGCCGTAGCGGTGTTGCTGATCCACATACTGATAAAGCCGGTGGCAATAGTAAAACCTAAAATAATTCCGTTGCCGGAAGTTCCGGTTATGCGCACAAGATTAAGTGCAATGCGTTCGTGCAGCCGGTGTTTCTCCAAAGCCAATGCAATCATAAAACCGCCCATGAATAAAAAGATAATTGGGTTGGCATAAGGTGCAGCGGCCTCACTCATTTTCATGATGCCCAGAAACGGAAACAGTATAAGTGGTAACAATGCCGTTACCGGAACGGGAGCCGCTTCTGCAATCCACCAGATAATCATCCACACGGCAACAGCCAGTACCTTGCCCGCAGTGGCCGAAATAAAATCAGGACCAACAAGGGTGGTGATTAATATGAAAGCAAGTGGCCCGGCAATGAAACCGATTTGCTTAACGATGGGATGATTGCTGCTTTCGTCCATGACATGCAAGAAAACAAAAATAGCGGGCTAAACCCGCTATTTGATATTGAAGTTATGTAAGTGGATGCGTTATTCGGCCGGAGCTTTTGGATTGGCGGGCTTAACTACAATAGTTCGGCCATCCAATTCAGTTTCGTTAAGCGCAGCAATGGCCTGTTTGGCTTCTTCATCGTTGGGCATTTCCACAAAACCGAAACCTTTAGAGCGACCGGTTTCACGGTCTTTAACAATCTTGGCTGAAGTCACCTCACCAAACTTGGCAAAGGCCGACTGAAGTTCTTCCGAGCGAGTCTTAAAATTTAAACGAGCAACGAAAATGTTCATAATACAGCAATAGTTAAGTAGTAAAATGTTGATTTAAACGAAGAAAACCATTGCTGGTCGCTTCATCCATGTCCAAAATAGAAATTAATCTGAATTTTTCAAACCGATTTTAAAGACCTGTCAGTCTTTTGCGCTGGTAAGAAGACCTGACAGTTATTATTAACCGATTAATTCCCGTGCATTTTCTATTGCGAGAGCCGATGGTGAAGCACCACCAATCATTTTGGCTATCTCGGTTATGCGTTCCTGCGGAGTAAGATTTTTAATTGCGGTAACCGTGCGGGCTCCTTTTGTTTCTTTGTACACAAACAAATGCGAATTGGCTTTGGCCGCGATTTGTGGTAAATGACTGATAGCAATTACCTGGTGGCGGGCCGACATTTCTTTCATGCGATTGCCCATCTGTATGGCGATCTCACCCGAAATACCACTGTCAATTTCATCCAGAATTAATGTGGGCAATGCGGTGCGGCCAGCCATTACATATTTAATACTGAACATAACCCGCGAAAACTCGCCACCCGATGCAACTTGTGCCAAGGGTTTAGGAGCCATGCCTTTGTTGGCACTAAAAAGAATTTCGATGGCATCAATGCCGCGCGCACCGGGTTCAACAACCTGATGATCGATTGACAAGGCTGCATCTGGAATACCAAGTTCTTTCAACAACTTCACCAATTGTTTGGTAAGCGTGGCAAAAGTTTTTTGCCGACTTTGACTTAACGTTGTTGCATCCTGATTAAGTTGTTTACCAGTTTTATCAACTCGTGTTGATGCTTCTTTCAGCAATACATCCAGGTTATTGGTTTTGTTAGCTTGCTCTTGCAGCGAATCGCGTAAGCTGATAAGTTCAGTTACTGTTTTGGTTTGATGCTTCAGTTGCAATTGATAAATGGTACTGATACGATCTTTCATTTCTTCGGCCTGCTTCGGATCGAATTCAACTTTTTCTTCGGCTTGTTCCAGTTCAGCAGCAACATCATTCAATTCAATGCGGGCACTTTCAATGCGTTGCAATAAATCCTGATAAGTGCTGGAGTAGGATGCAATAGCTTGTAGTTGATTGCGTACAGTTACCAAACTGGCTGTAATTGAAAAATCAGCTTGGAAAAGTTGTTGCAATGCTGCGTTAAGATTGCTTTTAATTTCTTCGGTATGTTCTGCAATCTTTAACTCGTCTTCTATTTTTTCAAGTTCGCCTTCAACCAGATTAGCTTTGGTAAGTTCTTCCAACTGAAACTTAACAAAGTCAGATTCTTTTTTGAGCTGTGTGCTTTCATTTTGTAGTTGCTGAAAAGCGGTAACAGCTTTTTGATAGTCGCTCCAACCAGTGCTGTAATTCTTTCGCAAGTCGGCATTACCGGCAAAGGAATCAATCAGGTTGAGTTGAAATTGTTTGGAGCCAAGTTCTAACGTTTCATGCTGCGAGTGGATGTCCATTAACCTCGATCCGATTTTACGCATCACGTCAAGTGTAACGGGCGTATCGTTTATAAAAGCACGACTCTTTCCGGTTGGTGCAATTTCTCTGCGCAGTACGGCTTGTGTATCGTAATCCAGATTTTCTTCAGCAAAGATTTTTTCTAAGCCGTAATCGGCCACATTAAATACACCTTCGGTTACACACTTTTCGGTTTCATCCCACAAGGCTTTGCTATCAGCCCGGTTGCCGAGCAGTAATCCGATAGCGCCTAGTAAAATAGATTTACCCGCTCCGGTTTCACCCGTAATTACGTTCAGGCCACTAGCCGGAGTAAGCTCCAGATGTTTGATGAGCGCGTAATTTTTTATGGTGAGGTGGGTGAGCATATTGGTGCTAAAATTAAAAACTCAACCCCTACAAATCGTCTTAGTTGGCGATGATTTTTTGATAAATGTTTCGCTTGGGATCGATGGAAGTGAGAATATCGTAGGCTTCCCTGCGCACATTCAGGTTTCCTTCCGAAAACACGTTCACCAATTCATTCGATTTGGCATCGAAAAACGAGATAACCGAAATGGCATTTGGGTAAATGGTCCAAACTTTTTTAATATTCTTCAATACCTCTAGAATTATTTCGCGACTTTGATCCGGAGTTTTCTCAAACGTATCTAACGCCAGCCGATGGTAACGATAGCTGTCTTTGCGCAAGTCAACCATTTGTGGATTGTTCAGATTCTCGACCAACGCAAATCGGTTTCTTGGATTACCTAATGACGCCCAGCCCGCCTGGTTAGAGGTTTGGGCATTGTTAACTACCTGCAAAGCTTTTTGAACAAAAGGATTGCCACCTAATTCTCCAAACGAATCATAATCTGCGGCCAGAACCACATACGCATAAAATCCAAGCATGGAAGTAAGGTTGGTGATGTACGAGTTGTCGTTAAATTCCAACGGCAACGATTCGATGTATTCAAACTCCCAATCCCGATCGGCAAAGTTCATTAATACGCTTTCGTAGTTACTGTTGTAAATGGGGCGAGCGGCCGTAATCTGCGCATTGGCAACAAAATTACCGATAGAAGGCATCTTGCTGATGTTTAGAAAAAGCGAGCAGTTTATTTTTTCGTGATTCTTATACGAATCGTTGGTCCATTTGCGGGTGTTCAGAAAGTTAGCGAAGGCGCGTTCCATGTCCTTAAACACAGCACGATCAGTAGTCTGAATCTGATCGGCATTAACGGTAACCTTAAAGAATAATTCCTGCGCTTTGGCCGAATGGGCCAGCAAGATCACTACACATAATAATAGACTACGCATAAGCATGTTCGATTATAGCTGTAACGATATCGGCTGCAACTTCTTTTTTAGATTTAAGATTAAATTCTTTCGAAGTGCTGACGCTTAAGATCGAGATTTTGTTGGTGTCGTGGCCAAAACCAGCACCAGCATCATTCAACGAGTTAAGTACAATCAAATCGAAGTTTTTGGCTTTTAATTTTGATTGCGCATTTGTACGTTCATTCTCTGTTTCAAGTGCAAAGCCAACGGTAATTTGGCCAGGCTTTTTTAGTTTACCAAGCTCTGCGGCAATGTCGTAGGTCTTCACCAATTCAATTACCATCGGGCCACTTCCTTTTTTAATTTTCTGATCGGCTTTGGTTGCTGGTTTATAATCTGCCACTGCGGCCGAGAACACAGTAATATCCGCGGAAGCAAAATGCGTTTTACTGGCCAGAAACATTTCTTCGGCTGAGTTAACCTTAACTACATTAACTCCGGCAGGCGCAGGTAAATGCGTTGGGCCCGAAACCAACGTAACTTCAGCGCCTTCGCGCGATAATTCTTCAGCAATGGCAAAGCCCATTTTACCGGTGCTATGGTTGCCAATAAACCGAACGGGATCTAATGCTTCATAAGTTGGGCCAGCAGTAACCAATGCTTTTTTACCGGTAAGCCTACCGGGTTTAAAAAATTTTTCGATTGACTGCAGAATTTGTTCGGGTTCGGCCATGCGACCTGTTCCAATAAGTCCGCTCGCTAATTCGCCATGCGTAGGTTCAATCAATATGTTACCAAACGCGATTAGCTTTTTAAGATTAGCTTGAGTGGAGGCGTGTTGCCACATATCCAGATCCATAGCTGGAGCAAACAATACCGGACAGCGTGCAGATAGATAAGTAGCTAACAATAGATTATCACAAATTCCATTGGCTATTTTAGCTATTGTATTGGCGCTGGCCGGAGCCAACACAAATACATCGGCCCATAAGCCAAGTTCTACATGATTATTCCATTGGCCGGTTTCATCCTTACTGAAATGTGTAAGTACCGGATTTTTAGAGAGGGTGGAGAGGGTAAGCGGTGTAATAAAATCATGGGCCGCAGCCGTCATTATTACTTTTACATCAGCCCCGTTTTTAACTAATAGCCGGACGAGCAGGGCTGATTTGTATGCGGCAATACTGCCGCATACACCCAGCAGAATTTTCTTTCCGGCAAGCGGCATTACTCAGCTTTTACCTCAGCTTCAGTTTCGGCAGAACGCAGGCGGTAGTTCAGTTTTCCTTCCAGAAACTCTTCAATAGCAGAACTGGTTGGCTTAGGCATGCGCTCGTAGTAACGTGAGATTTCAATTTGCTCACGGTTTTCAAATACTTCTTCCAGGTTATCTACCGTAGTAGCAAACTCAGCAAGTTTGTTGTTAAGTTCTTCTTTCAGATTAACGGCAATCTGGCGGGCACGCTTTGAAATCACCACCACCGATTCGTATAGGTTTCCGGTTGGTGCTGCGATTTTATCCATGTCGCGCGTAACAATAGATGGTTGAATAGCCATGATATTAAGATTTATTGCTTTTTAATTTATTAACTCGTTCTAAACTTTCGGTATAGTAGCGTTCAGCATCTTTCAAAAAGTTGCTGTTCGGAAAATTATCTACCAGTTCTTTGTAGTAATCTAAGGTTGTGTTGAAGCGTTCCAATTGTTTTGTGGCAATACTTATAGAAGCCAACTCAAACTCCGCTTGTACTTTTAAGTAAGCACCTTCTTCTAAAAACTTAGAGTCCGGGTAATTCTTTTTAAAGTTATCTAATGAAATTACTGCGGCCTGGTACATCTTCAGCTTCAGGTAATGCTTGGCGTTATCAAATCCTTTCTTCTCCAGCTTTTGTTGACTTACGGTAATTACTTCAACTGCACGATTCAGAAACTGACTGCCGGGATAACGATTCAAAAAGTTCTGCATCGCATTCATGGCTTCAATGCTGCTTTGCTGGTCTTTACTGGAATCGGGCGAGGACGCATATAAACAATACGCATACATGAAGGTTGCTTCTTCTGCTAAGCTACTTCTGCCATAAGTTTCATAGAATGTTTTAAACTGATCGGAAGCTAACAAGTACAACTTCTCATGATATTGGCAATACGCCAGATTAAACTCAACCTTTTCTCCTTCGGGCAAACCGCGCACTATAGGTAGAATAGATTCGAACAAAATAGAAGCGCGATAATAATCCTTCTTGGCGAAATAGTTCAGGCCGGCCTCGTACTTCACGCGCCAGTCTTCACTTTTTTCAATGCGTCTGAATTTGCTGCAACCAACAGCAATCAGCGCAAGCAGGGTTATTGCCAGTAGACTTTTCTTAAACATTGGTTGAGAGGATTTCAAAATCTTTAGAATTCTGGGCTTTGAGCCTATTTAAGCCTGCAAATATACTACAGGTAGCTAAAATAGCAATTCAGCCTTTTGGGCCTAAAACGCCAAAAACGGATGGTTATTTTCGGATAATGAGTTTTCGCGTAAGCACCCCGTTATTATCGAGGTAAAGTGTGTAAAAATAGATTCCGGCTGTGTACTCTTCGGTTTGCAGTTTTACGCGGGTTTCAGAGGTTGGTAATTCAAATTCATCCATTGGTTTACCCAAAATATTGTGAATGGTAAGTTTGGCTTTAGCATTCTCATTATGAATCCGGTAATCGATGTAGGCATAATCCTGCACCGGGTTAGGGTAAACATCCTGAATGGTAATGTCTTTGGAGTGAAAAAGAACTGGCTTCTCGGTGCGCTCATGCACATTAATGTACACGGTGTATTCCTGCATCTCGGCCTGATTTCCTTTCGGGAAAACCTGAAACTTGATGGAGTGTTGACTCGCAATCAGACCACTTTCCAAAACAAAAGCCAGTTGCTGAATGGTTTCGCCTGGCTCAACACGTTTCGAAAATTCTGAGATTCCGGTTTCGAGGCAGTTTTTATCGAGGCAGAAATAACCTTTTTGGCTTTCGCCAAGATCGGATTGTGCCCTGCGGATGATGTAAAAAAGGGGCTTATCGGAATGGTTGGTAATTTTAATTGGGATCCGGAGTGTTTCACCAACGGTAGTCTGGTAGGAGTCCTGAATATCGGGCAAGTTAAATTGCTGGGCCGTTACCGCCAGGCTGACCATCGCAAAGCAAAAGATGAGGCCCCAGACTTTCATAATACGACACACTAATTCAAGTGAAAAGTAATTATAAAATGGTGCTTTTCCCTATCGTTTGCGAAAAAAAATTATTGGTTTGGGCAATTATCTACTGGGTGGCTTCGTTGGGCGAGCGTTTCACCACGTCAGCCCGCAGGGGCCGGAGCTTACCTTTCCAGTCAAAACCTTTTAATAACCGGTCGGCTTCTTTTATTTCATGAGGCGGAGTAAACGTGGCATCGGGCTGCACGTACGCGCTTACGTTGTTAACCTTTCCCTCCAGAAAATTAATCCGCATGTTGCTGCAGATCATCTTGTTCATGCCGGTGGTGTAGGTAATCAGAAATTTTCCTTTATCGGTTTCAATTTCCTTTTCCTGCAAGGCGTGGTAAATGCTTTCACCGTTTCCATCAACCGATACAAAATTGATTAAGCTGCCGCTGAAATGAGCCACCATCTTGCGTCCTTTTATCTGATTAAAGTTCTTGAGTGAATCTTGCGAGGCCACAAACGAGTTGGCAATCATGTGCAGCCGATCTATCTTTTTATTTTTCATTACCATGTAAATCGAATCGGCTGTCATCTGGTTTTCATTGTTCCATAAAATGGGTTGGGTGTACATGTGCAACACTGAATCAATAGCGATGTAAGCCAGCGAATCGGCAACGCCTTGCATATCGGTTTTGAAGATTTTTACATTCTTGTAAGCCAGCAAACGTTTTTTCTTGGGGTCTTTACTTTCAATAGATACCAAAGTATCGGCTGAGATAAAAAGCGTATCGAGATCATCGCCAATCTTGGCCACAAAGGCATTTCCATATACTTTGGAAACTCCGTTTTGCTTATCGTAAAAACTATCATCACCAAAAATCAACATGTTTTCTTCTTTGGAAGTCATGATTACGCGGCCCTTTGCGCGGTAGAGTTTGCGCACATCGTCAATCTGATATTCATCGCCTTTTATTTTGTACTCAGCTGTTTCCATCTGGCCCAGATTTAAGGCCGAGGCTTTCAGGTTGGTGTTATAAAAACCACTTTTGTAAACAGCAGTGCTGCCATCTTTATCGGTTACGGTGGTGTGATCGCGAAAGTAAATGATCTTGGTGGTAGAGTTGTATTGGAGTGTATCCGACTCCAATGTGTAGTCTGGGTTTTTACCTTTTACTTCTGTTTTAAAAGAAGCCAGATTACTACGAATGTCATAGTACCCTTTTTTGCTCGTTAGCACATTTGTTGAGTCCACCAATTTACCGCCATTAAAATAACGTGCCTGGTTGCGAGGTCGGTCGTAATCCAAAAAATCGGTATAGAGGGTAGCAATTCCTTTTTTGGTGAACACTACATTTTTGCGCAGGTAGGCAATGCGCTTATCGCCATCGTAACTCAGGCTACGGGCCACCACATCTACCGAGTCGCCTTCTACAATGTGGATTTTTCCAAAAGCTTCTACAAAATTTCTTTTCTTATAAAAATGTGCCGAGTCGCAATAGATGGTTGTGTTTTGCTGAATAAACACAACGTTGCCGATTACCCGATCAAACCGTTCTCCATCTTTCTTGGCGCCAAACAGATTGTCGGCCTTTTTTAGTTTTACCTGCCGTTGGGCAAGCGTGCATTCCGCAGCAAATACCAGAACCAGAAATAGTACGTAACGCATCATCGGGGCAAAAATAGATAAAAGTTATCTTTGGGCTTGTGAGCGAGCAATTGCTGAAATATGTAAAACAACTGGGCATAGATATGCATGCCCGCATGCTGCTGGCCGTGAGTGGTGGCTTGGATTCTATGGTGTTGCTTCAATTGTCTCATAGCCTTAAGTTCGATATTGGTGTGGCTCATGTAAATTTTAAGTTGCGCGGAGTTGAATCGGATGGCGATGCGCAGTTTGTAAAAGATTGGTGTGCAAACCACAATGTTCCATTTTTCACGACCAGTTTCGACACCAACAATTATGCCATTGAACACGGACTTTCAATACAAATGGCTGCGCGTGAGTTACGCTACCAATGGTTTAATAAAATAATCGAGACGCATCAGTTTAAATATGTGGCTACCGCGCATCATCTCAACGATTCGCTGGAAACAGCTTTGCTTAATTTAACCCGTGGGTTAGGTGTTGAAGGCCTAACAGGTATTGCTCCGCTTTCGGGCAACCGCATCAGGCCATTGCTGTTTGCAACTCGTGCTGAAATTGAGACCTATGCAGCGGCAAATCAGATTGCCTGGCGCGAAGACAGCAGCAATCAAACCGATGCATATCAGCGCAACCTGATCCGCCATCGGGTTATTCCTGAATTAAAGAAAATTAATCCTTCGCTTGAGCAAAGTTATGCTGGAATGGTAGCGCGGTTGCAACCCGATCTGGATATTCTGAATACAGATGTGCAGCAGTGGCGTAAGATGTATGTGGAGGATAAAGGAGACCTTGTTAAAATCAGTAAAGCAGGATTACAACAGACAACCGCTATTGCCTGCCTGTGGCGCACGTTGCGCACTTATGGTTTTAATCAACAACAAGCAGAAGGTATTTACGCTGCTGCTACCGGACAAACAGGCAAAGTTTTTTACAGTAGCACCCATTGCCTTGCTGTAGATCGCGAAGAGCTTATGATTACATCACTCACAGAAAAGCTGCCCATTGTTTCTGTTCCGCTTGCATCGGGTATGTACCAGTTAGGTTTAAACAAAGTGGAGGTTGAGGTTCCGGTTTTGCCACAAATTATGAATGAGGCGACAGTTGCCATATTAGATATTGAGAAGCTTGCGCCCACACTTACGTGGCGGGTTTGGCAGGCTGGTGATTCTTTTTTTCCATTAGGGATGGAACACGCCAAGAAAGTGAGTGATTTTCTGATTGATGAAAAAGTGCCTGTAAATCTTAAAAACAGGGTAACCGTTTTGGAGAGCAACGGAGAAATAGTTTGGGTAGTGGGGTACAGGATTGACAACCGGTTTAAACTGACAAAAAACACCCTGCAGGCAGTACAATTTAGCTTAATACAATCTTAGTTTAACTTTTCTTTTGCCCGATTCGGTTATAAATTGCGGCCCGATTTTAACGTACTAACTAATAATTACTATGAAAATAACCGTGGTAGGTGCCGGCAATGTAGGCGCCACTTGTGCTGATGTATTGGCTTACAAGGAAATTGCAAATGAAGTTGTGCTGGTGGATATCCGCGAAGGTTTTGCTGAGGGTAAAGCACTTGACATCTGGCAAAAAGCGCCCATCGATTTATACGATACCCGTACCATCGGTTCTACAAACGATTATTCCAAAACTGCAGGTTCAGAAGTGGTGGTAATCACTTCAGGTCTTCCGCGCAAGCCGGGCATGACCCGCGATGATTTGATTTCGACCAATGCAGGCATTGTAAAGTCAGTTACTGAAAATGTAATCAAGCATTCGCCTAATGCTATTATTATAGTAGTATCAAATCCATTAGATGTAATGACCTACCAGGCACACATTACTTCTAAGTTGCCACGCACCCGTGTTATGGGTATGGCTGGTATTTTGGATACCGCCCGTTACCGTGCATTTCTGGCCGAAGCATTAAATGTTTCGCCAAAAGATATTCAGGCTATGTTGTTGGGTGGCCATGGTGATACGATGGTTCCACTTCCGCGCTATACTACTGTGGGGGGGATCCCGGTAACGGAATTAATCAGCAAAGACAAACTGAACGCAATTATTGAACGCACCAAAGTTGGTGGTGGCGAGTTGGTAAAACTAATGGGTACTTCAGCGTGGTATGCACCGGGTTCGGCTGCAGCCCAAATGGTTGAAGCGATTGTGCGCGATCAGAAGCGGGTGCTTCCGGTGTGTATTCGTTTGGATGGCGAGTACGGAATAAAAGATTGTTACCTCGGGGTTCCGGTAATTCTGGGCAAAGGTGGTGTTGAAAAAGTAATTGAATTGGATTTGAACAGCGATGAAAAAGCATTGTTGGAAACCAGTCGCAAACACGTGAAGGAAGTAATGGAAGTGCTGGATAAAATCGGAGGCTAAAAATTCCGATTCAAAAAATAAAAACTCCGGCCAATAACCGTTTTTGTCAATGTGGTCAAAAATGTTTCGTGATTTTGATGAGTTGACTATCGAAATTTGAAATTGTAAACCTGAAGAGGAATCAAGTTTGCTGGAGAGTAGCCTTGTCAGTATTAAGGTTTACCGATTGGAATGGTTAGAAGGTTCTCATGAAAATGGAGAGCCTTCTTTTTTTTGTTTTTGCATAGGAGCATTCGAATCAATTCTCTTTGTAACCAGTCGCGAGGTGTGTTGCCATAGAGTTTTATGGCTAAAAAAAACTCACCTGCCGTCAGGCAAGTCTTTGGTTTCGGAAATAGAGATACTACTTAACAAAGTTTTTTCTGTTTAGAATAGTCAGTCCTCGGTGAGTTGTAGCTTATCCTTCAAGTGAGTAGAGGATGACTCTGTTGTGAAGATCTTCTTTATTCTCCTGATAACGCTCTTTACCAGGTTAACCGATAGAGTTGTGTAAACCGCACATCATGATCCCAATAAAGAATCCAACAGATATTACCAGGAAAGTATGCTCCATCAATTAAGCAGAGCTTGTTTGTTTATGCCGGATGGTAAGAGGCGAGACGTGTGATAAGTAATATTTAAACAGTCGCTGCAGGGAGCTTTGTGACATACCACTGTCGCGAATTAGGTTCTTATAAATATGAGGCTCCATGACCCACTTACGAAACCAATAAACTTGCGCTCATAATATTTGGACTCGTTCCCCAGATGAAAAACTGACCACAGGCCTTGCATTTGAATCGCTGTTTATTGTTTTTAATGACCCCAAACGTATAATAAAAAAGCTGCCATATGTTGGACAGTTTTTTTGAATCCATTTTTCAGACAATTATAACCCGTTTTATAATTTTTCTTACAAATTATATGATGATCTGTCTGTTACACTGATGTTACCAACTATTTTTAACCAATATGTCTTAAAGTTTAGGTTCTACCAAAATTACTTGCTCCCGTTCTACTACAACTGCTCCGGCCGGATCGCCTTTGCGTTTGCGTACAAATTTTTTGGGTGTAACAATTACCGGACAAAGCGAATCGGTTTTGCGTTTGGAGTTGTAAGCCGCTAATTGAGCTGCCCGTTCAATTACATCTTTCGGGAAATTTTTGCCCGATTGATGTTTAATAATGACGTGCGAACCCGCCACATCTTTTGCGTGCAACCACAAGTCTTCTTTGTAAGCCAGCTTCAACGTAAGTTCATCGTTGGCTTCGGCATTGCGCCCCACCCAAATGCGAAAGCCTTTGTGCTCAAACTCGTGGTAGGGAAGGATTACATTTTTTTGTTTTGAAGGTGTTTCAGGTTCAGTTTGCTTCAGTTGTTTTAGATCAGCGATGTTTTCTACTTCTATAAATTTCTGATTCAGTTTTTGTAGCTCAACTGTTTTGGTGTCGATAGCTTTTTGCAATTGATTAATTTCGATCTGTTGATTTTTTGCCTTGCGATAAAACACTTCTGCATTTTTTTGTGGTGATAACTCTGGTTTTAATTTTATCTCCACAGGTTGATTATCGTAAAAACTGGTAAGTGTGATGTGTGTAATTCCGCTTGTGAGCTGGTGGAGGTTGGCCATCAGTAAATCGCCCCAAAGCTGGTAATGTTTGTCCTGTTGCAGTTCTATTAATTTCTGTCTGTTCTTTTGAACATAATTTTGTCCGGCTTTCATCTGGTCGCGTAGTGTTTTCATTTGTTTGTCTTTCTGCGAACTGAAAGCCTGTTGATAAACGTACTGGATAAAAAATGAATTGAGCGCCTCTTCCGGATTATCGAACTCTTTTAGAATAGTGCCGGTTGGTAGCAATGAAAGCTGAAGTTTATTTGAATGCTCAATCAGGTAATACTTGGGTGATTCTAATTCCTGAATTAGTTGCTGGAATGCTGGCCATAAATCTGTATCGGGCAAACCTTTTATTTTATCATCCCAATATTGCCAAACCAATTTGCCAAACGTAAAATAATAGGCTTGCAGAGTAGATAATTGCTCCCGAAAAGTTTGCTCACTGAAATCAAGTGTACGGTTAAGTGTAGAAAGCGTAAGTGTTAGATCACTTTTTAAATGGCTCCGAAATATGGCTATCGCACTATCATTTTGAAAGAGAATAACATTAGCCCGGTTGCCGTGCATCTTTAACAATAAAGTAAAATTGTCTTCCAGTTGAATAGCGATGCACCGCTCGTTATCTACAGGATATACTTGCAAAACTTTTTTTAGAATAATTTCTGCAAAGAGATCAATACTGTTTTTACGAGCCCGGTTAAACTGATCTGGGAAAGACAAGCAACAGAAATCGCCTTGCAGGCTGGCTTTAATAAAGTATGATTGATGTGAGTCGTTAAATTCCAGCATCAACTCATCTTTATTCTGGCTAAAGCAGGCCACTGCCCGAAAGCCAGTTAGCTTTTGGTGTAAATGCTTACTGAGTTGTTTTAGAAAGTAATAGTTGTTGTGCACGTGTCAGACTTCAATACTCAGGCCATCGTAAGCCAAAGCTACTGAATTTGGTAACTCACGTTCTACTATTTTATGGCGGCCAAGTTTATGACTGATATGAATAAAATAAGTTTGTTTGGCTCCAATGCGTGTAGCCATAGCCAGCGCCTCTTCCAGGTTAAAATGCGAAAGATGTTTTTCGCGTTGAAGTGCATTAAGAACCAGTGTGTGTGTGCCTTTAAGCAATTCTAATGTTTGTTCAGGTATTTGTTTGGCATCGGTAATGTAACTGAAGTTGTTGATGCGGAATCCCAACACGGGTAATTGATAATGCAAAACGGGCAATGGTAAAATTTTTACAGCTCCGATTGAAAAAGGTTTGGTTATCTCGTGAAGTTTTAACTGTGGAATTCCAGGATATTTATTTTTTTCGAATGCGTAGTAGAATTCGGTTTTGAGTTGCGCCAGTACATCTGCATTTCCATACACGGGCATATCAATTTTTTGCAGATAATTATAAGCCCGCACATCGTCAAGTCCGGCAATATGATCTTTATGGCTGTGTGTAAACAGCACCGCATCTAACCGGTTAATGTGTTCGCGTAGCATTTGTTGGCGAAAGTCGGGTCCGGTATCAATTACCAGACTTAAATCATCTAATTGTATGTGAATAGATGAGCGCAACCGCTTATCGCGATAATCCAATGACTGGCATACTTCGCATGGGCACCCGATTACGGGCACACCTTGTGAAGTTCCGGTGCCGAGGAATGTAACTTTCAAGAAATTAAAACTTGAAACTCCGCTTAAGCAGTAGTGAACTGACTTTATTTTGTTGGCGCTTAAACTCCTGATACTTGCCTTTCATCAGGCGGAAGCCAATGGCTTCATGTGTTTCAGGATCAACCACCCAATATTCTTTTACACCTGCTTTTTCGTAAGCGTCTTTTTTCTTGGTGAGGTCTAATTTTTTTGTTCCGGTAGAAAGTACTTCAACTATAAGGTCAGGCGATCCATAGACACCATCCTCCTTTACGATGGATAGGTTAGAACTTGAGACAAACACAATATCTGGTTGAAAGACATTAGACTTATCAAGAAAAACGTCAATTGGAGAAATAAAAACGTTGCCAATTTCCTTCTTTCTAAGGAAGACTAAAATTGAACTGTATAAAGTTCCGGCAATATTCTGATGATTAACAGTTGGTGCAGGCGACATATATAAAGAGTTATCAATCAATTCAGCACGCGTTCCCTCGGGTAGCATTTTAAATACTTCCAGTAGGGTACGGGGTGGATGTAGAACTGCCTCTTGCATAGTCAAATATACTTCTTCAGGCTCAACTCTTTACTTCAACAGTATGTAGTTCTTCGTAAAGTTTTTTACTTTTTTCGGTAAACCGGGCCGGGTCTAATTCCAGATTTCTCAGAATATCCAGCAAGGCGTTAATTTTGCCTTCTACCGTAAAGAACTTATTTACAATCATGATCTTCTGTTCTTTGAGCAGGCAATAACCCGATTTGAAGTTCCCTTTCTCGTAGCGCAGAATGTAGTCCGATTCGGCAATCAGATCTTCCAGCTTAGTCAAAAATTGGTTGGTGTACTTAATCATTCGTAGTGGCGAATTTTAGTCCGCAAGATAACCCTAAATTTACGATTTATGAATTTCGATTTTCGAATTACAGATTTGATCAGTTCAATCGTAATTCGTAATTCGTACCTTAATGCAATCGACAAAAAAGCTAATCGTAATTGTAGGGCCCACGGCAGTGGGTAAAACTGCCTTAGCCATTCGATTGGCCCAGCACTTTAACACGGAAATTATTTCGGCCGACTCGCGCCAGATTTACCGCGAACTGGATATTGGTACAGCCAAACCCAGCATGGAAGAATTAAGCCTTGTTAAACATCATTTCATAAACTCGCATTCCATTCATGATGATTACGATGCAGGTGCCTATGGCCGCGATGCATTAGCACTAGTTCATTCATTATTCGAAAAGTTTGATTACCTGATTCTTTGTGGAGGCTCAGGTTTATATGTGCGGGCCGTGCTGGAGGGTTTTGATGAGATGCCGCCTGTACCCGATGGCGTAAGGGAGCAAATCAATAAAGAGTATGAAGCGAATGGACTGAGTTGGTTGCAAGCTCAGGTAAAGCAGGTTGATCCGCATTATTTTGAGGTAGTGGACATTCAGAATCCCCACCGGTTAATAAGGGCTCTAGAGTTGTACCGGGCCTGGCAAAAACCAATGCATGAATTGCGCAAGCAAAAGAAATTGGAGCATCCGTTTCAGATAGTAAAAATTGGGTTGGAACTTGAACGCGAAGAACTTTATACCCGGATTGACATCCGCATGGATGCCATGATTGAGCAAGGTTTGTTTGCGGAGGCAGAAAAATTTTATCCGTTGCGGAATCTGAATGCATTGCAAACAGTTGGCTATCGGGAGATTTTTGGATTTATGGATGGCTTGTACGATAAGGGTGAAGCCATAAGGTTGTTGAAGCGAAACTCACGACATTATGCCAAGCGGCAGTTAACATGGTTTAAGAAAGATGCAAACACCAACTGGTTCAGGCCAGATCGGGTTGATGAAATTATCACCATCTGTAAATAATTAAACATGTTTGCCACCTGCCTGCCACCAACTGACTACTTTTGTATTTCATGACTAAGCGCGTACTCATCATTACTTATTATTGGCCCCCTTCCGGGGGAAGTGGTGTGCAGCGTTGGCTTAAGTTTGTAAAGTATCTTTCGAAAAAAGGTTGGGAACCCTATGTATTTGCTCCGGAGAATCCACACTTCGCAATTCAGGATGCTTCATTACTTAAAGATGTTCCGGAGCAGGTGGAAGTAATTCGATTTCCGATTTGGGAACCGTATAAAGCCTTTAACCAACTTACTTCAATTTTTTCAAACAACAGTGTACAACCGGTAGACTTTGTGGCTACCGGAAAAAAGACCTGGTTGCAAAACTTTGGGATGTGGGTACGCGGAAACTTTTTTATTCCAGATGCAAGAAAATTCTGGATAAAGCCCAGTATTGAATACCTGACCGATTTTGTTCAGCGCAATCATATTGATAAGATAATTACAACAGGTCCGCCACATAGTGTGCATTTGATAGGTCGTGGTTTAAAAAAGAAAAACAAAGCATTAAAATGGATTGCTGATTTTCGCGATCCGTGGAGTGAGTGGGATCTTTTAGATACGCTTCAACTTTCAACCTGGGCCAGAGCGCGTCATAAAAAATTGGAACATGCCGTATTGCAAGAGGCCGATCTGGTGTTAACTGTTACACCGTATTATGTAAAGCAGTTTCTTCAATTAGGTGGAAAAAATGTACAGCTTATCACCAATGGATTTGATGAAGATGACTTCCGGGCGATTACCCACAAGGGTACTAGTGATTTTACGATACGACATATTGGTGGTGTGGATGAATTGCGCGATCCGAGACCAGCCATGTTAGCGATTAAAGAACTTTGCTTACAGCAAAATGAGTTTAAGCAAGCTGTTCGTGTAGAGTTTGTGGGCTCAATAAATGTTGCATTCAAAAAATTTATTGAACATGACGATGTGCTGGCCGATCGGGTAACTTTTGTAACTCAACTTGCGCACAGCGATTTATTGAAGCTATACGGAAGTACTGATGTTCTTTTGCTGGTATTGGCTCATGCGGCTCATGCTTCAGGAAATATACCGGGCAAGTTGTTTGAATACCTGGCTTCGGGCAACGAAATAGTAGGCATTGGTGTAGCCGATGGCGACTCTGCAGCTATTCTTACACAAGCGGGTGCCGGTACGGTTTATGATCCATCGGATGCGCAAGGGCTTCAACAAGCGTTTATGAAGTGCTTTGCGAATTGGAAGTCGGGTATTAAACCGAATGCAAAGTCCTTATTAAAATACTCGCGCAGGGAATTAACCGATAGCCTGATAACGCTACTGGAAAAGCTTGATTAATTTTTTTTACCACCAAACCCGAAGCGATTGAGTTGCTTCAATAGAAAGTCATTTCCGTCAGGTGTAGCCTTGGAATAAAAAATAAGCAGTGAAAAAATTAGTGTTACAACTGCTGAGCGAATACCAATATCAATAATTGTATTTTCAAACTTTGGTAGAATCAAATTGAAACTAATTGTGAAAGCAGCAATAATTAAAACTTTCAATGAATCCAGGTTAAAAGGTTGCATTTTCAGTTTGTGCCAGATAAAAAAATACTTCAGCGCATTAAACACAATCAAGGCAAGTGCCGCACCCATGGCTGCTCCGTTAATGCCGTAGATCGGGATCAGGATATTGTTGCTTACTACCACCACTACGGCCAACGAGGTTAGTAATAAAATATTAAAAGCATAATATTTAGAGAGTACAATAATCTCGCTGCTCGGGCCAAATAGCATATCGGTAAGTTTGCCAATGCCGATAATAATAACCACCCATTTGCCAGCCTCATAAATTTCTTGTTTCGGCATTAGTGAAAAGATATTGTCGAGGTTGATGTACACGCCAATCAACAATAATGATCCAATGATAAACTGGTTGATAGCTGTTTTTTGATAGATGGTTTTAATATCTGCCAAATCATTTTTTTCAAAAGCCCGTGCTATTAAAGGCATCGCTACCTGGCTCATGGCTCTTCTTGGAATTTCGATTATAGTGGCCATGTAAAAAGCGGTTGTATAAACGGCATTTGCCGGCAGTCCCAATATCCCCGATACCATTATACTATCAATTTTTCCGATCAGAATCATTCCTGCAGTACCTGCAAAACTTAATGAACTATAAATGACCAGCGATTTTATCTTATCAGTTTGTAATGCTTTGAAGTTATAGGTAAAGGAAATTTTTTTCAGGAAACTGAGGTAGCTAACCAAAAGCAACAAACAAAAGAGATACCCCAGAACTGTGCCGACTATAAATTGATTGTAGGAGATATACCCTTGAAAATAAGCAATCACTAGTATGGCTAACAATAACCTTACAATAACCTCACGCAGCAGATTGGGAAAAATCATTTTCAGCAGCGAGCGCGAGTAAGCCTCCAGCAAGGAAGTAATCAATAAAATCAGTGTAAGCCACAGCACCACCGAAGCGTACTGAATGATTTCGCGGGCATTGGCTTCAAAGTAGGAGAGGATTGACGTTTCAAATAGTTTAAAGGCAATGAAAAAAATCGTAAACCCACTTAAAGCCAGAAGCGTAATCAGGCTAATAAAGCCTGCCTCGGTTGCTTTGTCTTTTACAAGCTGTGGATAAAACCGGAAAATACTTTGGGCCAATCCAAATGTGGCAAAGGGTGCCAGCAAAATGGCTGCATCCTGAATGGTTCGCAGCAAGCCTACCTGTTCGGGTTCAAGAAATTTTGGAAACAAGTACAACAAATTGACGTAACCAATAACCGCCCCGGCATACGAGATTACAGTGGTGTAAATACTTTGGCGGATAACCAGACCCATTGTTAGTAATAGATTTACCTTTTTGCTTCAACAATGTAATACCTTGGAGTGATGTGGCGAAGTAAAGGTCGAATACCAACCACTCCCGTTGGCGAAGTCCATTTTTCTGAACGTACTATTTTCCAGCCACTTTTTTCTAATAACCAATCAAACTGCCAATCTTCAAATTCATGAAAATGCTGATCCCAGCGATCGTTCTTATTTCGATAGGCTTTGGCAAACCAGAGTGACAACGGGATGCTCGCGTATAATCGATTAGCCTGAATATTTTTTAGAACTCCCATCGGATTGATCAGATGTTCCAGGATTTCAAAAGCAAAAGCAGCTTCTGTTTTAAATTGATTTACTGATTCTGGAAAGTCATCCAGATCCTCACCTTTTGTATTGGTTACATTGTATCCTTCTTGCTCAAATAATTTTGAAAGGGGATTGGCAATACCAATATCTAATACACTTGTTCCAACCGGTAAAGTTTGCTTTACAAAAGCAAGCGTTTTACTGTAGCGTCTGCTTAATACTTTGTTATTAAGATTATATGCTTCGGTAGAATCCATTAGTATTAATAGTTGCTGTAAATATCTAAAAGTGTTTTTTGCTCATGCTCCCAGTTCAGATTACCCTCAAGTGTTGCTCTTTTTCCGTTCGCACCTAATGTTGCACAAAGTTCTCTGCTGGAGTATAATTCGTTTACTTTTTTTGCAAAGTCATGTTCATCGCCTGCTGTAAAAACCAAACCACTTTTGTAGGATTCAACAATACGCTTCAATGGAGCGCTTGAGCTTACCAGAATTGGTTTGCCAGTCATCATACCTTGAAATAACTTATGCGGAATTGTGTGATCAGTATGGCCATTGGATTGATGTGGAATTACATTCACATCGGCCAGCGACATATAGGAGAAAAATTTACTGAATGGCTGATAACCCAAAAAGTGAACGTTGCTCAGATTTCTTTCTTTAACCAAATTATGTAAGTTTTGCATAACCGCATTACTTCCAAAGCCTACAATGACGAAGTGAATATTTTCGGGTTCCTGCACATGGCTCATTCCTTTAATCGCCACATCTACCCCACGATGTGGACCAATGCCACCAGAATAGATAACGATAAACTTGCCTGCTAGATTTTCATAAACAGTATTATCCACTTGTTGGTTAATGAATGTTTTTTCTTCCGTATTTGAAACGACAACTACTTTATCGGTACCGAAACGATGTTCATAAAGCAACCGTGTTTTCATTTCATCAACCACGGCAATAATGGTGTCTGCTTCTTCACAAGCTTTTTTTTCCCAATGCGTCCAACGATCAGGATTCATAAATAGGAAATTTTTGAGCCGGGCAATTGGGTTTTTTTTCCAGATAAACCAGGTGCGAAGAGCTTCCGGATAATTTTCGTGTAAGTCAACAATTACTTTTAAATCTAGTTCTTTCTTAAGGGCAAGAGCCGTACCAGCCAGCGGTAAATCATGTATATGAACCAATCTGATTTGTTCTTGTTTAATTATTGCCCTTGCTGCCGATTTGAATTTAGGATGAACAAAAGTCAACGACATAATAATATCCCAAAACGCTAACTGGTAGTTATTTTTTCCTGCATCAATGCGGTGAACCTGAATACCTTCAACTGTTTCAGTAGCAGGTTCATTCTTTCGCCTTAGGCAAAGCAGATGTATCTTATGACCAGCTTTAAGCAACGCCCCCGTTTCTTTTTTTATCCGGATATCAGCCGGATAAGGCGCATTCAGCAACATGAGAACTTTGGTAGGCACAGATTTCTTTTTCGCAAAGAAACACAATTCGGCTAGAAGAATTTTAAAGCATCGTCAATTATGCAAACGTTACCGCTATACTGGTAAGTTTATCTCGTATTAACCTCTTGATTACCACTCAGCCACGCGCAGAAATTTTCATCACCCGTGCAATCGTTGGCAAAATGATTTTGTAAAAAAGTTTCTTCGGTAAACGGCAACTTTATCAAACACTAAACCACCTTTCCATGACCAACACTCTTTCACGCAGAAACTGGCTTCGTACCAGTGCATTAGCAGCAGGCAGCCTTGTAACAGGTTTGTCGGTGCTGGATAAACCAGCCTTTGGTATGAAACCCTTTAAAGGAACCTATGGCTTACGCGAAGATTTTTTTCCGCCTGCCGTAAATGAAATCAAGGCTCGCTTATCGGCAAATGAAAACCCGTGGGGGCCATCAAAAAAAGCGGTGGCGGCTATAGCCGAAAGTGCTATAAAGGGCAACCGGTATGTGTACAACAGTTCACGTGAAATGGAAGAATTGCTGGCTAAAAAGGAAGGCGTATCGCCCGATCACATTTTGCTTTCAGCAGGATCCACCGACATACTGGAAAAGATAGCAATTGCGCTTTGCATGAAAGGCGGCAATGTAGTATCGGCCGATCCGTCATACCTCTCGTTGGTTAAAACAGCCACCGCTATCGGGGCAACCTGGAAAAACATTCCGCTTACAAGCGATTATGCGCATGATGTGGATGCAATGGCAAATGCGATTGATGGTGAAACAAAGATTGTTTACGTCTGTAATCCGAACAATCCAACCGGAACGTTAACTCCTGTAGAAAAGCTTAAAAGTTTTTGTAAACAGGTAAGCAGTAAAGTACCGGTGTTTATTGATGAAGCCTATCTTGAACTATTGGATAATCCCGAATCGCAAACTACTGTGGGCCTGGTGGCCGAAGGCTACGATGTAATTGTTTGTCGCACGTTCTCTAAAATTCATGGTATGGCAGGCTTGCGGGTGGGCTACATGGTAGCAAACCCTGAACGTATTAAACTCATTAAAAAATTAGTTCGTACCGAAATGGGGTTATGCGTTACCTCATTACAAGGAGCTATGGCCAGCTTGGGCGATGTTGAATTTCAAAAATATACGCGCGAGAACACTAAAATAAATCGTGAGTTTACCTTTAAGGCGTTGCAAAAGGCAGGAGTTACGCCAATCCCTTCATTCACCAATTTTATATTGTTTCCGATAGAAATGAAGCCTAAAGAGTTTGTTGAGAAAATGAGCGAAAAGGGAGTGAGCGTGCGGGGCTTCGAGATTGCCGGTAAAAATTATGGCCGGGTAAGTATTGGCACCAAGGACGAAATGAAATTGTTTGTTTCCACTTTCAATGCGGTTAGCTAATGCCTGAGGCGATAACAAAAACCGTTTCGCTGCTGCTATTGATCTTTGTTGGAGTTCTGATCAGTGGAAAGATTAAAAGCAAAGAACAACGCGAAGGTGTACGCACGTTAATACTAAGCCTCGCGTTACCGGCTACTATTTTTATTGCCTTGCTTAAGGTTGAGTTTACATTTGAATTAATGCTGGTGCCGGTGTTGGCACTGGCTTTTAATTTTGTCATGTATTTTCTCATCAGCAAATTACCTTTAGATACGTTGTTTGGGTTGCAGCCTAATCAATATCGCACACTTTTGCTTATAATACCTTCGCTGGCACCGGGTCTCTCAGTGTTTCCATTTATCTTAGAGTACAGTGGCGAAAGCACACTCGCCACGGCTGCAGTGGCTGATCTGGGCAACAAAATTTTTGTGCTGATTATCTCTTACATCATCGCTATGCGCTGGTATTATAAACTTAATCGGGAAGTTACCGGTGAAGCCAAACTAAATCTGAAGGATGTATTGAAAGCACTGATTAACGAACCAGTTAATCTGGTTGTGGTAACGGCTATATTATTATTGACTGTTGGCATTCGTTACGATGCGTTTCCAGGTTTTCTCCAATCGGGTATTGATAAGCTTAGTTTAATGATGACACCTTTGGTGTTGTTGTTTATTGGTATGTCAGTAAAATTTACATGGGCGCAGGTGCGCACAATCTTCTCGTTTCTGTTCTTCCGTACGGGCGTAGCTTTTCTGCTTTCGGCTGTGCTGTTGATCATCCTTCAGCCGGTTAGTTTAAGCACAGCTTTGCTTATTGTTATTTTTCCACAAAGCGCCTGTAGTTTCTGGCCGTATGCACACATGGCTATAGTTGGTAAGTTAGAGGCTGGTCATGGTAAGTCGTCAGGCACCTTCGATCTTGAGTTTGCCATGAACATACTGGCCTGTTCGCTTCCGTTCTCAGTAATTCTGGTTATGATTATGTACACTGCGCAAGATGTGTTTGCATCGCCACTTAACGTTAGTGGTTTTGGATTACTATGCCTGGTGCTGGCTGCAGCTCCCGCTTTAATTCCGGTGTTTACACCCAAATCACAATTGAAAGAACAAGCTTAAGAAAGCGGTTTTGTTCATAATGTTTTACGACCTGTGGAAACGCAGGTCGTTTTTTATTGATTATGAATCCGACCGCAACATTTATTAACAATAATTTTTCTTTCTGATCAGGAAACTGAATTTTTGCAACCGCATGACTGGTCTGTGTCCTCACAGACCACTGACACCGCAAAAACTATAACCAATTGTATCAAATGAAAATTACCCTCATTGCCGGTGCTCGTCCTAATTTCATGAAAATAGCACCCATTATCCGGGCTATTGAGCGGGCACAGCGCGATGGATTTTCAATTGATTATCGGTTAGTACACACTGGTCAACACTATGACGATAAGTTGAGTAAAATCTTTTTCGAGCAGTTGCAGATACCCGAGGCGCACATAAATCTGGGTGCCGGTTCGGGCACACAAGCTGAGCAAACCGCCCGCATTATGATTGAGTTTGAAAAAGATTTAATTGCCAACCCAACTGATCTGGTAATTGTGGTAGGCGATGTAACCTCAACTATGGCTTGTACTATTGTGGCCAAAAAACTAAGTACGAAAGTTGCACATGTGGAAGGCGGTATCCGCTCGTTCGACATGGCTATGCCCGAAGAAATTAACCGCATCGTAACCGACTCGCTGGCCGATTATTTTTTTACCACCTCGCAGGTA
This sequence comes from Cytophagales bacterium, assembly GCA_017303795.1. Classification (GTDB taxonomy): domain Bacteria; phylum Bacteroidota; class Bacteroidia; order Cytophagales; family Cyclobacteriaceae; genus ELB16-189. Next base: position 61,022 of record JAFLBR010000001.1, read on the forward strand.
GCCAATATTAACCTTAAAAAGTCTGGTGTTAATGAGAATCAGATTTTTTTTGTGGGTAATACCATGATTGATACGTTGCTCACGCATTTACCACGCACGCAAAAGCCAGCGTTGTGGGAAGAACTCGGACTGCAATCCAAAAATTATTTTGTGCTTACACTTCACCGCCCCAGCAATGTGGACGACCCGGAAAAATTTGCCCGGTGGATGCAGGTTTTAGATGATACCGGTTTACCTATTGTTTTTCCGGTGCATCCGCGCACCATGAAGAACTTTTCGAAGCTTGCGCAGAAACCAAAAAATATTCGTGCGTGCGATCCGCTCAGCTACCTGGAATTTATTTATCTTATAAAAGAGTCTAAAGCGGTAATTACAGATTCGGGTGGCGTGCAAGAAGAAACAACAGTGTTGGGCGTACCGTGTCTTACGCTGCGCAATAATACCGAGCGCCCTGAAACCGTAACGGAAGGAACAAACGAAATGATTGGCGATGATTTCACCGCATTGGCAAATGCACTCTTAAAAGTAAAAACAGACGATTGGAAAGCAGGCAAAATTCCGCAGTTGTGGGATGGCCGTACGGCAGAGCGAATTGTGCACGAGTTGGTGAAGTTGGGTGGGCAGTGATGACAATCGGTATTTGGTGATTAGTAATCGGTAATCAGTAATTAGTATTTAGTAAATCGGTTTGGCTAAACCAGCAACAATAGACAAGTAGCCAGCAACTATTTCATCCGCCCCGGATTAGCCTTCAGAAAATCACTCCAGCCTTTTGCCTTCAGTTTTATATTTCCATTCTGATAGTGGTGGCATACAGCAACAGCAAGCGCATCGGATGCATCCAAAAGCTTGGGCATTTCTTTAATACTGAAAATCTGCATGAGCATCCGCGCCACTTGTTCTTTAGAGGCATTTCCATTTCCGGTAACGGATTGCTTTACTTTTTTAGGTGCATACTCGGTAATGGGAACTTCGCGATACAACGCGGCCGACATGGCCACACCCTGCGCACGGCCTAACTTTAGCATTGATTGTACATTTTTTCCAAAGAAGGGTGCTTCAAGGGCAACTTCATCGGGTTTAAATTCATCTACCAATCCCAATACGCGATCAAAAATCTTTTTCAGTTTGATGGCATGCGCCCCGGTTTTGCCCATTTGTATTACGCCAAACTGCAAAAGTGTAACAGAGCCTGTGCGAATTAAAATCACGCCATAGCCCATCACGTTCGTGCCGGGGTCTAATCCCAGAATAATCTTTTCGGTAATCGCTTTTTTGTCAACTTTGCTCACGGTTCAAACTTACTGATAAACAGGTAATGGTTATCGCGCTAAGCATCTTTGTGCTCTATTTTATTTTTCTGCTGCTGTTAATCAGTGGGCTTCTGCGTTGGCGCAAAAAGAAATCTTTATCACAAATAACACCTTTCGTTTCAGTTGTGGTGGCTATGCGTAACGAAGCACTTAACCTACAAACATTAATTGCCTCGTTAACCAAACAAAACTATACAGGCCTGTGGGAATTAATTTTGGTAGATGACCACTCGCAGGATAACACAATGCAGGTGAGTCAGATTTTGAAACATCAATATGCAAATCTCAACCTGACAGTTCTTACTTCATCCGGGCACGGAAAAAAGAAAGCGCTTACAACCGGAGTTGAACATGCCACCGGTGAAATCATTCTCACTACCGATGCCGATTGCGAACTGCCACCAGATTGGATTGCTGACATGGTGAGTTCGTTTGATGCTAACATCCAACTGGTGGTAGGGGCGGTAAGTTTAAAAACTAATGCAACGCTGTTAAGTAAATTGCAGGCAGTTGAGTTTGCCAGTGTAATGGCAACGGGGCTGGGCATGTTGGGGTGGGGCAAACCACTTATGTGTAATGGTGCAAGTCTGGCCTATAGAAAGTCGGCCTTTATGCAGGTCGGTGGTTACGTAGGTAATGAACATATTCCTTCTGGCGATGATGAATTTTTGATGCGGAAGATTGCCGATGAGTTTCCCAGTTCAATTCGCGTTGTGAAATTTGGCAACAACATTTGCTTTACAAAACCAGCCGCAGCGGTAAGCGAATTTTTTGATCAGCGCATCCGGTGGGCCGGAAAATGGCGGGCTAATACCTGGCTGGCAAAGTTGATAGCAGTATTTGTTTTTGTATTTCAGGTTATCTGGTTGCCTGTAATGGCCATTGCATTTTTTACACAAAGCCCATTGTTACTAACTGGAGTTCTGTTTAAAATTCTGCTGGAGTTTATCTTGTTAATGCTCGCTTCAAAATCAATTCAACAGCAGTTTAGTTTACTGGCATTTCTGTTACTGCAGATTTTTTATCCGCCTTATGTAGTTGTAGTGGCTCTTGCCTCGCAGTTGATTGGCTACCGTTGGAAGGGCCGCGAGGTGCTGGCTTCACGTTAATTTTAGTTTACGACCCCAAACATTCCAGGTCTATCATTCTGGCTTAATAGACCTGGAAGGTTTCCCAGAGTTCTAACTCATCAAAATTTTTGTTAATCTCCTTCGCTTGCGCTGATCGGATAGTCATTTGAAGCGGCTTTTAGTATTTTTACCGTATTGACTTATGAGCGAACTGGAGTTAAAAACATTACTGGAGAGGAAAGAACTGGAACTCAATGCGTTGCTGGAGATTACGCAATCCATCAACAACAATGTTCCAGAAGATTCGCTCTATAAAATTTTCAACTTTACCCTGCGCTCAAATCTCAACATCAAGAAGTTAGCGTTGTTTGTGTTGGATGAAATCTGGAATTGCAAAGCACACTTTGGTACACAGGTAAATTTCCAAAAGCATAAGCTTGACGATCGCTTTAAGCTGATCAAGAACATTCATCGCATGGACGAATTTGATGAGGAGTGTTTGTTCCATGAGTTTGATCTGGTTATTCCGGTTGCGCATAAAACAGATACGCTTGCGCTGGTGTTTGTAGGTGGGCTGCATCCTAATAAGTACGATCGTGAAGAGAGCATTAAGTTTATTCAGGCGCTTAGCAATATTATTATTGTGGCCATCGAAAATAAAAAACTGGCGCGTAAACAATTAGAACAGGAAGCGTTCCGCAAAGAATTAGAAATTGCCAGCGATGTGCAGCAGTTTTTGTTTCCTGAAAGATTACCTTATACAGACCGTTTAAAAATAGAGGCCAGTTATTTGCCGCACGATATAATAGGTGGCGATTATTATGATTATGTTCCCATTAATAAAAATCAATTTCTGATTTGCGTGGCCGATGTAAGTGGCAAAGGAATTCCAGCTGCGTTAATGATGTCAAACTTTCAGGCTTCGTTAAGAACATTGCTGCGGCAAACTCCCAACCTAAAAGAAATTGTGGAGGCGTTGAATTTTCAGGTAATGGAAAACACCAAAGGCGAAAAGTTCATCACTTTTTTTGGCGCCATTTACGACATCAGCCTTAAAACAATGGTATATGTTAATGCAGGTCATAATCCGCCAATCTTATTGGATAAATCGGGGTTACGCTTATTAGAAGAAGGTAGCACGGTGCTTGGCGCGATGAATCCACTGCCTTTTCTTAACGAAGGTTTTATTACCGATCTGGACGAGTTTACGCTTTTTGCTTACACCGATGGACTTACAGAAACTGTAAATGAAGCTGGTGCCGAATACGGTGTGCAGGCGTTGGTCGATTACCTGCAGGCAAATCGCAATAAAGAAATCCGCACTATGCATCAGGATATTATCGTAAACCTGGATGGTTTTAAAGGCCGCAATGGGTATCGCGATGATATTACTATACTTTCTTGTCGGGTAGGATAATTTCGAATTAGATATTTCAAAATTTCGAAACCTGATTTGATCTTAAATCTTAAATTTTGAATTTGTTCCAAACCCCTTTTTTTCTCCCGTGGCTTTACCCGCAGTTAGTGTGGCGTATGCCTGTGCACGAAAAAAAAGTTTACCTCACGTTTGACGATGGCCCTGCGCCCGGCCCAACTGAGTTTGTGTTGGAAACATTAAAACAATACAATGCCATCGCTACTTTTTTTTGCATTGGCGATAATGTTCAAAAACATCCCGAAGTATTCACTAAAATTTTAGCAGCTGGCCACGCAATAGGCAACCACACCTTTAATCATCTAAAGGGTTGGAGTACTCCTTTGCATACTTACGTAGATAACACTAACAAATGCGAAGCTGTATTTCAATCCTATCTTTCCAACCGATTACCACTTACTGATCACCACTTACCAACCACCGATTACCGACCACCAATCACCAATCACCAACTCTTCCGCCCGCCTTACGGCAGAATAACCCGCAGCCAGATTAAAGCGTTGAAAGAAAAATATAAAATCATTATGTGGGATGTGCTTACGCAGGATTACCGTCAAATCATAACTCCGGACAAATGTATTCGGGGAACCATTGAAGCGACACGCGCAGGTTCGGTAGTTGTGTTTCATGATAGTTATAAAGCCGAACCTAATCTCATGTTTGCACTGCCCCGCTACCTGGAGTACCTGACTGCTGAAGGCTACACTTTTGGAAAGCTTTAGCTAAACCTATATTTGCGCATGCATGTTTTTGTGGCAGTATTAAATTGGGGGCTTGGGCACGCCACGCGCAGTATTCCTGTTATTAACCAGTTGCTGCAACGTCAGGTGGAAGTTACCATTGGCAGCGATGGAGCAGCCTTGCATTTATTAAAACAAGAATTCCCTAATCTGCGATTTGTTGAATTGCCCGCGCATGAAGTGATTTATCCCGCACATGGTTCGCTCATGTTGAATTTGATGGTACAATTACCCCAACTCCAAAAAACAATCCGGCAGGAGTACCAACAAGTTCAAGAGTTAATCCGGCAACTTAATATCACCCATATTATCTCCGATAATCGCTATGGATGTTACAGCGAAACAATTCCTTCCGTTATTATCACACATCAACTTCGGTTGTTGTTTTCCGGAATCTGGAATGTTGCGGCTGTTGTAATAAACTCAACCTTACGAAACGCGCTTAAAAAATTTAACACCATCTGGGTTCCGGATTTTCGCGAGTCGGGCATTACAGAACCTTTTACAAAAAATGTAAAATTGCCACACAGGTTTGTCGGGATGCTCAGCAGGTTTTCAAAACCGACTACAAAGCCTAACGATAATTTAATTCTTGGATTAGTTTCAGGGCCCGAAAATCAACGCACCTTGTTCGAGCAAAATTTGCTCGCGCAACTTATGCGACTTAACCAACCAGCCGTTATTGTACGAGGCCTTACGCAAGCTGCCGATGAACGGATTCAGAATGGCGTAGAGTTAATCAATCACCTGCCGGCATCGGAGTTACAAACGCTAATTACCAACGCTTCGGTTATAATCGCGCGAAGCGGATACAGTACTATAATGGATTTGTATTGTTTGGGTAAACGAAACGCAATTCTAATTCCAACCCCCGGCCAAACCGAGCAGGAATATTTAGGCCAGTATCTGAAGGAAAAGAAAATCGCCATAGTTCAAAATCAGGAACAAATGGATATTGCCAAGGCATTGGAGTTAGTACACGGTTGTTCAGGATTTGAAACCAGCACAAATAATAATCTCTTAAAAGAGGCTTTAGACGAACTCTTAATTTAGCGGAATGAGTTTTTGGATTGATACACACGCACACATTTATACAAAAGACTTTGATGCCGACCGCCAGGATGTGCTGGCTCACTGCGCAGAGCTTGGCGTAAATACTATTTACATGCCCAATGTAGATCACGCTTCTATCGATAACATGTTGGAAGTGGAGGCAAAATATCCCAACCAATGTGTGGCCATGATGGGCTTGCATCCATGCTCGGTAAAAAAAGATTTTGAAAAAGAACTTTATTTAGTGGAGAGCTGGCTTCACAAAAAAAGATTTGCAGCCATTGGCGAGATAGGTACCGATTTATATTGGGATAAAACTTTTTGGGAACAGCAACAGGAGGCTTTTAAAATTCAAGTTCGTTGGGCAAAGCAATATAAACTCCCTGTTGTAATTCATTGCCGCGAATCAATAGACGAAACCATTGCTTTGGTAGAACCTTTTGTGGGCTATGGGTTAACGGGAGTGTTCCATTGTTTTTCGGGTTCGGTAGAACAAGCAAAAAAGATCTGTGATCTTGGTTTTTATCTTGGCTTGGGTGGTGTGGCAACATTTAAGAATGGTGGATTGGATACTGTTATACCAGAACTTGATATAAATCGTTTGGTTCTGGAAACAGATAGTCCGTACCTCGCGCCAGTGCCTCATCGCGGCAAGCGCAATACTCCCGAATATATTCCTTTAATTGCAAACCGGGTGGCTGCATTAAGAGACATACCTGTAGATGAATTGATGCAGCATACTTATACTAATTCAAATAAGTTGTTTGAGCGATGAAATACACACGCATCAGTATTAACACCGCCACACCAGCAGAAGCGCGCTCGCGGGTAATGATTATTTATACCGGTGGCACGTTTGGTATGACCTACGATGAGTCGGGCGTGTTGATACCGTTCGACTTCTCCTTAATAAAAGAGCAATTACCAGCTTTGCGCAATCTCTTTTTGGAGATCACAGTCATTTCGTTTGCACAACCTGTAGATTCATCCAACATTTCACCTGAGCACTGGAAAGCGATAGCCGAAATTATTTTTGAAAATTATCAGGATCAGGATGGTTTTGTGGTTTTACACGGTACTGATACCATGGCGTTTTCTGCTTCGGCTTTAAGTTTTATGTTACCGGGTTTGGGCAAACCGGTAATTTTTACCGGGGCCCAGTTGCCCATAAGCCAGTCTCGATCGGATGCGCGCGAAAATCTGATTACCTCTTTAGAGATAGCTTCTGCAAAAATTAGCGGTAAGCCTGTGTTACCCGAGGTTTGTATCTATTTCGATTACCAGTTGCTGCGCGGTAACCGCGCCAAAAAAGTAGAGAGTATGCACTTTGATGCATTTGAATCGGGTAACTACCCTGTGCTGGCAAAAGCAGGTGTAAAAATTGACTATAATCTAGCTGCCATCGCGCAAGCGGGAGAAGAGCCATTAAAATTATTATCCAAATTCGATTCATCAGTGGCCATTCTGAAATTATTTCCGGGTATCAGCAAACCCATGGTGGAGGCTGTATTAAATACCACCGGAGTTAAAGCTGTTATCATCGAAACCTTTGGTTCCGGCAACGCACCTTCAGCCGAATGGTTCGTGTCGTGCTTAAAATCGGCTATCAAAAAAGGTATTATCATATTAAATGTTTCGCAATGTCCGGGTGGCATGGTGGAACAAGGGCGATATGAAACCAGCAAAGCCTTGGCCGAAATAGGAGTGATCAGCGGCAGCGACATCACATTAGAAGCTGCTGTTACCAAACTAATGATACTGCTTGGCGAATATGGCGTTGATTATACCCGCGCTGCTATAGGCAAACCACTTACCGGGGAAATGGCTTACTAATCCCAGGCTCACTTTTGTTAAATCCTCGTGAGTTTTAAGGTTCATTAAAAGATTGGCCATCCAAACGAAGCTATAGCGTAAGCATGCGCGGGGGCAAGCGCAGTTTGGCGGCTGACTACGCTAAAGCTTCGTCAGCTTAAGGTTGTTTAAAGAATTTTGGGCAAGCCAAATAGAGCTATAGATTGGGAACGTGCGTGGCTAGCGTAGTTTGGTTATAGGATTCTTTTCTTAAGAATTGCTTTACCTGAACCGGTTTTAAAATATTGCTCAAGTTCTCGCGCCTTGGTTTCGGTTTTTACAGCCACATAAGCCTGAATTTCAAACGGTGCATAGTGCTTTGTGGATTGAGACTTTAGATCATTATGTTCCTGAAGTCTTCGATTTAGATCATTGGTGGAGCCAATGTAAACGAAATCTGAATTTAGGCTCTTAAGAAAGTAAACAAACCACATTCTTGAATTGGTATTTGGTTAACCAGACGAAGGCCACTTTTGTTAAAACTTCGTGAGCTTTATAGTTTATTTAAGAATTTGGCCATCCAAACGAAGCTATAGCGTAAGCATGCGCGCGGGCAAGCGCAGTTTGGCGGAGAGGGCGGGATTCGAACCCGCGATACCCTTTCAGGTATACACACTTTCCAGGCGTGCTCCTTCAACCACTCGGACACCTCTCCAAAAAAAGTCCCGCAAAGAAATAGATTAATCCATCCCTTTCAAAGACTGCCCGACTGCGATTTTCCGGTATTACGCCAACATGAAAAAAATTAAACAAAATGAAATTTTGCGTGACTAACGGACGTATTTTGAATTCTATGGCAGAAAGCAGAAAAGCACCGAATAGAATTGCAGTTTTTTTTTTAAATTCTTGTTTGGGATAAACCAAAACCTTTAAATTTGGCCACTTCAAGTATTATCTAAACCTTAAACCATGAAAAAATTAGTTTCGATTTTTGCATTCATTGCGGTGCTAGCTTTCAGCACCACACAGGCTTACTCTCAGGATGCTCAAGACGCACCCACCGAGGAGGCATCTTTCCAGCAACAGATAAAAGATAAATTCATTGAGGGTGGTCCTCCATTTATGTGGCCTATCCTGATCTGTTTGATTTTAGGTTTAGCAATTTCTATTGAAAGAATTATTACCCTTAACCTGGCTACTACCAATACCAAGAAGTTATTGGCTCAGATAGAAGATGCCCTGGCCAAAGGTGGTATTGAAGCCGCAAAGGATGTAACCAAAAATACACGTGGCCCGGTTGCCTCTATCTTCACACAAGGTCTCATGCGTTCATCCGAAGGCATTGAAATGGTAGAAAAATCAATCGTTTCTTATGGTGGTGTTGAAATGGCACGCCTTGAGCGCGGTCTCATCTGGGTATCATTGTTTATTTCACTCGGTCCAATGCTTGGTTTCTTCGGTACTGTAATCGGGATGGTGAATGCATTCGATGCGATTGAAGCAGCCGGTGATATTTCTCCTACAGTTGTTGCAAATGGTATGAAGACTGCTTTGATCACTACCGTTGGTGGTCTTATTGTGGGTATGATCCTTCAGACACTTTACAATTATCTGGTATCAAAAATTGATAGCTTGGTTAACTCTATGGAAGATGCCTCTATCACGCTTGTTGATATTTTAGTTAAGCACAAACTATCTAAATAATTAGTATATGGATGGTATAGATATTGGATTGTACATAATGTACATCTTCTTTTTTGTTGCCGTTGGAGCAGCTATAGTACTACCTTTAATCAACGCCATTAAATCTCCGGCTGGTTTAGGTAAATCTTTGGCTGGAGTTGCCGTGCTTGTGGTGATATTTTTGATCTCCTATGCGCTGGCCGATGGTAGTGTTACTGCCCGATATACCTTAATGGGAGTAGACGAGTCTTCATCGAAACTGATCGGTGCCGGACTAATTCTATTTTACATCGTATTTGTAGCAGCAATTATCGGAGTAATCTTTTCTGAAATAAATAAAGCTTTAAAATAATGCCAAGAGCAACGCCAGAAATTCCAAATGCTTCGATGGCTGATATAGCCTTCCTGTTGCTAGTATTCTTTCTGGTAACCACTACTATTCCGAACAATAAAGGCTTAAGTATTGCGCTGCCCCCGCCACCGGAAGCTAACCCTCCAGAGGATGTTAAAATTCAGGAGCGCAACATGTTTAAGATACAGATTAACTCATCTGATGCTCTTTTGATTGAAGGAGAGCCAAGAGAGGATATTCGCACACTTAAAGATGAGATAAAGGCCTTTGTGCTTAATAATGGCAAGGATCCGGCAAGTTCCGATAACCCTGAAAAAGCCATTGTTTCTTTTAAAACGGACAGAGGTACCAGTCATAAGAGATTTGTTGAACTGCTTGATATTGTACAAGCTGCCTATTACGATTTGTATGCGGAGCAAGCGGGTGTTACAAATGCTGAATTCCGAGATGCCGCATCAGATTTGTCTATTCCAAAGAATAGGGCAATTTATGAAAAAGGCAGGGCTGGAATCCCGCTTAACATTTCAATCGCTGACCCTACTAAAGTCGGTAACTAATTAAACCTAAAGTGTATGGCAAAATTTAAGAAAAAGACAAACGTTAAGCAGGACATTCCTACTTCTTCGATGCCAGATGTGGTTTTCATGCTGTTGTTTTTCTTCATGGTTACAACAGAAATGAGAAAGAGCACACTTGAGGTTAAGCAACAAATACCGAAGGCTACACAGTTACGCAAACTCATGCGTAAGTCGTTGGTTGCAAACCTTTATGTAGGTGAGCCAACCAAAACTCAGGTTTATGGCAAAGAGCCCAAAATTCAAGCGGATGATACTTTTATCGATACAAAAGATATTATTCGCTGGGTAAATGAGCAAAAGGCCAAACTTGATGAGGTGGAACGTGATCAGATAACAGTTTCGTTGAAAGTTGATAAAGACGCCAAACGCGGGCTTATTGCAGACATTGAAACTGAATTACGAAAAGCGAATGCAAGAAAACTCTTGTATTCCACGCTTGAAGACAATGACAGAGATAGTAATTAGAGTTAATTGAGTTATTAAATAAGAGTAGCCTTCTGTAATTTTCAGAAGGCTATTTTTTTATGGCAGAGGCTACAACATATCGTAACACAAAAGTTATTAATGCCTGGTGCATGTACGACTGGGCTAACTCGGTTTACAACCTGGTAATAACCACCACTTTCTTTCCTATTTACTTTGCAGGAATTACTAAGTCGGCCTATGGCGAAAATACGGTGCCCTTGCTGGGGCGCACGTTTAAGAATACATCTTTGTATGATTATTCACTTGCTGCTGCCTATTTTATAATTGCACTTGCATTGCCCATTCTTTCTTCTGTTGCCGACTCGCGGGGTAACAAGAAAAAGTTTATGCAGTTTTTTACCTGGCTTGGTAGTGCAGCCTGTATTGGACTTTTCTGGTTTAAAGGCCCTGAACCGAATGTAGGCTGGGGGGTAATGTGTTTTATTTTAGCAGCCATGGGCTACATCGGTAGTTTGGTGTTTTATAATTCCTACCTGCCCGAAATTGCACCTCCAGAAGATCGGGACTGGATAAGTGCCCGCGGGTATTCAATGGGTTATGCCGGTAGTGTGTTGTTGCAGTTAGTGGGGTTTGGATTGGTGCTGTACTTTAGTTCAATGGGCGATGAAACTTCAGGCCCGCGTTACACTTTCTTATTGGTGGGTTTGTGGTGGATTGGTTTTGCGCAGTTCACGTTTGCCCACCTGCCTGATAGCAAACCGGCAAAAGACAAACCATTACGCGAGGTCCTGCGTGCCGGCTTTATAGAATTGCAAAAAGTCTGGAATCAGGTAAAAGAGTTGAAGTTATTGAAATGGTTTTTGGTTGCTTTTTTCTTTTACAGCATGGGCGTGCAAACCGTAATGTTGGCGGCTACTTTGTTTGGCAGCCAGGTGCTGGGCTTACCAGCCGATAAACTTATTATTACGGTGGTGATTATTCAATTGGTAGCCATACCGGGTGCCATGTTAATGTCTTATCTATCGGGTAAATCAGGTAACCTGCCGGTATTAATGGGCGTGGTATTGTTCTGGATTTTAGTTTGTGTGGCCGCTTACGAAGTAGCCAATCTGAAAGAAGCCAACATCAATGTTGAATTTCATTTTTATGGACTTGCTGTAGCGGTGGGGTTAGTAATGGGCGGCATTCAATCGCTAAGTCGCAGCACGTACAGTAAACTTATGCCCGAAACAAAAGACACGGCTTCATTCTTTAGCTTTTATGATGTAACCGAAAAGATTGCCATCGTTATCGGCATCTTTAGTTTTGGTTATATCGATGAAGTTTTCGGAATGAAAAACTCCGTGCTGGCCCTTATTGTGTTTTTTGTATTAGGATTTCTTGCCTTGCTGATTGCCCGAAAACATGCCCACGCTTAATAGCGCAGGTGTTTTACCGTCATACCATTGTTGATCAGTTGTTTCAAAGATTCAATTCCTATTTTTAAGTGCAGATCGACATAACTGGTGGTAACAACTTTATCGCTTGCTTCAGTTTTAATTCCTTCTACCACCATAGGCTGATCTGAAACCAACAGTAATGCTCCTGTAGGTATTTCGTTATAAAACGCGGTTGAAAAAATAGTAGCCGTTTCCATGTCAATGGCCATCGCCCGAATTTTAATCAGGTAATCTTTAAATTGTTCATCCCATTCCCACACCCTGCGGTTGGTGGTGTAAACTGTACCAGTCCAATAATCCTGATTATTATCGCGAATGGTAGTAGAAATTGCTTTCTGTAAAGCAAAGGCCGGTAGTGCCGGTACTTCAGCCGGGAAGTAGTCATTAGAAGTACCCTCGCCACGTATGGCTGCTATAGGCAGAATAAAATCACCCAGATCGTTTTTCTTTTTCAAGCCTCCACATTTACCCAAAAACAAACAAGCCTCGGGCATGATGGCCGTAAGGCAATCCATAATGGTTGCAGCATTGGGGCTACCCATGCCAAAGTTAATGATGGTAATTCCGCCTGCTGTTGCACTGCGCATGGCGCGATCCATTCCTTGAATCTCCACATCGTTCCACTCAGCAAACTTCTTTACGTAATTATCGAAGTTGGTGAGTATAATATATCGGCCAAAGTCTTCCAGTTTTACACCGGTATAGCGAGGTAGCCAGTTTTCTACGATTTCCTGTTTTGATTTCATTTGTGGAAGAGCGTTTTGAAGTGTGTTACAATGTGAAGTTCAAAGGTTAAATTAGCGCATGTACAAATTAAACCTTCCCGAATTTAACATTGCGTTGCGCAAAGAACAGGGAAAAGTTTGGATTTTTGACATCATCCGCAAAAAGTATGTGGTGCTAACCCCTGAAGAATGGGTACGGCAGCACTTTATCCATTATTTGATTAACGAACACAGCTACCCGAAATCACTTTTTAAAGTAGAGCGTGGTCTGGTTTACAATAAAGTTCATAAACGATCGGATATTATTATTCACGATCGCACCGGAAAACCCTGGATGTTGGTGGAGTGTAAGGCCCCTGAAATTAAACTCACGCAAAAGGCATTTAACCAGGTGGCTGTTTATAACATGACTGTTGGTGCCCGTTACATAGCCGTTACCAACGGCATGGCTCAGTTTTGTTTTGAAGCCTTAACCCAAGCAGGCTCCGAGGTTAAATTCCTCGAAGCCTTCCCTGAGTTCGTATGAGTTTAGAGTACTTCCTCCACGCTTGTGTAAGGAAGATTGAATGCATCGGCAACAGCCTTGTACACTACTTTACCTTGTACAACATTCAAACCTTTAAGCAAATCTTCATTTTCTTTACAAGCTTTTTTCCAACCGTTGTTGGCAAGTTTCAACGCATACGGAAGGGTTGCATTTGTTAAAGCAAGTGTGGAAGTATAAGGTACTGCACCCGGCATGTTGGCTACGCAATAGTGAACAATATCATCAATAATATAAGTAGGATCTTCGTGTGTAGTTGGCTTACAGGTTTCTATACAACCGCCCTGATCTACGGCTACGTCAACTAACACAGTACCGGGGCGCATGGTCTTCAACATATCGCGGGTAATAAGTTTAGGAGCTTTGGCTCCAGGTATCAATACACCACCTACAATCAAATCAGAAGTTTTTACAAGATCTCGCAACACATAATCGTTAGAAGCCATGGTATGCACGTTCTTAGGCATCACATCATCAAGGTAACGCAGGCGGTTCAGATTAACATCGGTAATAATTACATCAGCGCCCATACCGGCCGCAATTTTAGCAGCATTGGTTCCTACTACACCGCCACCCAGAATCAAAACTTTTGCAGGCATTACACCAGGCACACCACCCAGCAATATTCCACGACCCTTCAACGGTTTCTCCAAATACTTGGCACCTTCTTGTATAGCCATGCGGCCCGCTACTTCCGACATGGGAACAAGCAGTGGCAAACTACGGTCGCTACGTTCTACTGTTTCATAAGCCAGACAAACCGCACCGGTTTTAATCATAGCATGTGCAAGTGGTTCGTATGATGCAAAGTGAAAATAGGTAAACACCAATTGATCTTTGCGGATAAGGCTATATTCCTGTTCAATTGGTTCTTTTACTTTAATGATCATTTCGGCTATGTCGAATACCTCTTTAGCAGTATTCAAAATTTTTGCACCCGCACCTTTGTATTCTTCATCAGAAAATCCACTGCCATCGCCAGCTTTGGTTTGTACATACACCGTATGTCCTTTTCTGATAAACTCTTGAGTGCCGGCAGGAGTTACCGCTACACGGTTTTCGTTGTTTTTAATTTCTTTAGGTACGCCAATGATCATATCGGATAGTTTTTAATAGTTCGGAACAATGTTTTATAAGTTGTAATTTTTTGTTCCACAAAGATAGCATTCGTACACGATTGCAAAATGCTATAAGCAAGAATTCCAATTTGAATGGCAGCAAATTATCCTACAGTATAATGTTGATATAGGATTACATTCTTTGGTGAAGCAAGAAATTAGCGTGATTTTCTATGGTAAAAATTTTCACTTTGTCACCTCCTTTGTTTTTACCTATTTTTACCCATAACCAAACTGATATTCTGAGGTGGCGCAAACAAAAACTTTGGTTAACGGATTATCCGAAAAGAAGATAACGGCAATTATTGCTGATTATCGTCTTGCCTGTGAAAGTCGCGAAGCGAGTCTGCTTGGTCGCAAAGAAGTGTTTATGGGCAAGGCTAAGTTTGGCATCTTTGGCGATGGCAAAGAGATGGCTCAGATTGCAATGGCGAAAATTTTTCGCGCAGGCGATCATCGTGCTGGCTACTATCGCGATCAAACCTTTATGCTTGCCATTGGTGAGCTTACCTTGCAACAATATTTTGCACAGTTATATGCACACACCAGCGTGGAGGCCGATCCTGCTTCTGCTGGTCGTTTAATGAATGGTCATTTTGCCACACGCATGATTGATGAAAACGGTGCATTCAAAAATCTGGCGAAGTCAAAAAATAGTAGTTCCGATATTTCACCAACTGCAGGCCAGATGCCGCGATTGCTTGGACTTGCCTACGCATCAAAATTGTTTCGTAATAATCCCGAACTATCCACTTACTCCGAATTAAGTAATGCTGGTAACGAAATAGCATTTGGAACAATTGGTAATGCTTCAACTTCCGAAGGCCATTTCTTTGAAGCGATTAATGCCGCAGGTGTATTGCAGGTGCCCATGTTGGTTTCCGTGTGGGATGATGAATATGGTATTTCGGTTCCGGCTGAATATCAAACCACCAAAGGCAGTATCTCAAAAATTCTAGCAGGCTTTCAAAGAAATAAAACCGAGAAAGGTTATGAAATCTTTACGGTAAAGGGTTGGGATTACCTTTCGTTAATTAGCACTTACGAGAAGGCAGAAAAAATTTGTCGTGAAGAGCATGTGCCGGTTTTGGTGCATGTAACCGAAATGACACAACCCCAAGGCCATTCTACTTCAGGTTCGCATGAACGTTACAAGACTAAAGAACGACTCACCTGGGAAACGGAGTTTGATTGTATTCGGAAACTTCGCCAATGGTTAATTGAGAACGGAGCGGCTTCAGCCGATGAGTTGGATGAGATTGAGAAGGGTGCAAAGGTTACTGCACGTGCTGCGAAAGAAGCGGCCTGGAAAGATTTTAATAAAGACATTCAGAAATCGCAAAAGCAGTTAGAGCAAATTTTGAACGAAGCCATTGCCGAGCAGCCGGCTATAGAAGACTTAATACTTGAACTTCGCAAAACAATTAATCCATTGCTGATGGATTCTGTTAAAGCAGCCCGAAAAGCAGCGCGGTTGCTGAGAAGCAGTACTTCAGAAACAAGAACCCGGTTGGTTGAATGGATTAAATCATCAGAAGAAAAAAACTTTGATCGCTTTAGTTCTTACCTGCATAGCCAATCGCAATGGTCAGCACTAAAAGTAAATCGCATAGCTGCAAATTATACAGATAACTCACCTTTGGTAGATGGTCGCGAAATTTTACAAGCCTGCTTCCGCGAAGCATTGCAGCGCGATCCTAAAGTGCTTGCCTTTGGTGAAGATGTAGGAAAAATTGGTGATGTGAACCAGGGCTTTGCCGGGCTTCAACAGAAGTTTGGTGAGTTGCGAGTAACCGATACAGGAATCAGGGAGTGCACCATAATAGGGCAGGGTATAGGTGCGGCCTTGCGCGGACTAAGACCTATTGCCGAAGTTCAATACCTGGATTACCTGCTCTATGCATTGCAAACTTTATCGGATGATCTTGCCTGTTTGCAATACAGAACCAAAGGTGGACAGAAAGCTCCGCTGATTGTAAGAACGCGTGGCCATAGGTTGGAAGGCGTTTGGCATGCGGGTTCACCTATGGGTATGATATTGCATTCACTTCGTGGTATGTATGTATTAGTGCCTCGTAATATGACTCAGGCCGCAGGGTTTTATAATACATTACTTCAATCGGACGACCCCGCTTTGATTATTGAGTGTCTGAATGGCTATCGCTTAAAAGAAAAATTACCAACTAATATTGGTGAGTTTACTGTGCCTTTAGGCGAACCTGAAATACTGAAAGAAGGTACGGATGTTACGGTAGTAACCTATGGTTCGATGTGCCGCATTGTTATGGAAGCTGCGGCCGATCTTGAGGCTATCGGAATTTCGTGCGAAGTGATTGATGTACAGACTTTGCTGCCATTTGATTTAACTAATACCATCGTTCAATCCATCAAAAAAACGAACCGGGTATTATTTGCCGATGAAGATGTGCCCGGTGGCGCAACTGCTTTTATGTTACAACAGGTAGTAGAGGGGCAAGGTGCTTATCAGTTTTTGGATTCTGTTCCGCGAACACTATCAGCCAAAGAACATCGCCCGGCTTATGGTTCGGATGGCGATTATTTTTCTAAACCCGGTGCCGAAGATGTGTTTGATTCAGTTTATGAAATGATGCGCGAAGCTGACCCAGAGAGATTCCCGGCAATCTATTAATGGTTTGTCGATTTAGTTGAGTGAAAACTCATTAGAATAAACAGGAAGACTTTTATTGAGAGCTCGGTCTCGCACCCACACCTTGAATTTCAAGACCTTTAATCCCAAAATAAATCGTAAAGCGGGCGAGCCAATTCTATAATTAATTTCACCTTCTAAAGGCGAACCGGGTCTGTCTGAATAAAGAATCTGAAACCTGCCTCCTGGTATAGGAGGACTTAAGCAGGATGGTAGCTCTCTGTTAAAATCGAAGGGTGTGAAAGTATTATCAGGATTTTTAACCAAAAGTTCGTACTCAAAGTTAATATGGTTCTCATTAAGATTGAAAAATAAAGTATCTGCAACGTTATTACGAGTGGTAATTTCCCAATTAGTGCAATTGAAGGGTTTATCAATAGAGGGTAAGCTGGCAAACTCAGGATTTGTTCTCCTATCCTTATAGGTGATAAAAGAGTAAGTATTGAGTGCTATTTCTTTTGTGGGGAAGAATTTACTATTGTAGCATAAGCTATTGAAGTTGCAGGATTGATTTTTATCAATGAGTATATGTCTCTTGTTGGAATCGAGAATAAGTGCATACAGTTTGTTATTCAAACAAATTTGATCTTCAAACTCATTTGTTGAACCAATCCGCTCTCGTTTTATAATCTGACACGTATTATCCTGGTCATCTTCTGCAAGCCCTAAGTCTCCATCGCCATCTGTAAATGAAATTCGGAGTATTAGAGAATCTACATTGTTTACTCGCTTATACGTTAAGCTTTCAAACTCAATTACAGGAATGTTTGAAAATTCAGGCTGCTCAAAACAACTGCCGCCAGCCAGCGCAATTAAAGTAGCTAGAATAATATTTCTGAAACCCCTCATTTTTTACCTTTATCGTCTGTAAAGTAAACAACGCCTGAACACATTCAAAAGTTTTGAAGCCAGTTTGTATGCTGTTAACGACAGCAACTTTGAAGATATTGCAATCCGGCTATTTCGCTTTCAGGCAGAAAATTCACCAGTTTACAATCGCTATTTGCAAAATTTGAAGGTAAACCCTTTTAAAATCGAAAAGATTGAGCAGATACCCTTTTTGCCTATTAGCTTTTTCAAGACTCAAAGCATACAAACCGGCAGTTGGACACCCGAAGTTGAGTTTAGCAGCAGTGGAACAACCGGTTCATTAACCAGCAGGCACGCAGTAGCTGATCTAAATTTTTATCTCAGGCATGCAGAAAAGACTTTTGAGCAGTTCTATGGAAAGTTGCAGCAATATCATATTCTCGCCTTGTTGCCAGCCTATCTGGAGCGCAAGGGCTCATCGCTTATTGCGATGATGGATCACTTTATAAAAAAATCAGGCTCTGAACATTCGGGGTTTTACCTCTACAATCATGACGAACTGGTTCAGAAAATGGAGGTATTGAAATCCAGTTCGCGCAAAATACTAGTGTGGGGTGTATCGTTTGCTTTGTTAGACCTGGCTGAACATTTTGAGGTTGATCTAAGCAATGCAATTGTGATGGAGACCGGAGGCATGAAGGGTAGAAGGCAGGAGTTAACCCGACAGGAACTACACACTTTTCTGAACCAAAGGTTTAACACGGCTGTTATTCACTCCGAATATGGTATGACGGAATTAATGTCGCAGGCCTATTCCACAGGTAATGGTTACTACCAAATACCTCCTTGGATGAAGGTTGTTATTCGGGAAATTAATGACCCTTTTTGCTATGTAAGGAATAAATCGGGGGGTGTTAATGTGGTAGACCTTGCAAATTTTCACTCCTGCGCATTTATCGAAACCCAGGATTTAGGGAAAATAACTGAAGCGGGAGAACTGGAAATTCTGGGTCGTATCGATAATAGTGATATTCGGGGTTGTAATTTGTTAGTTGAGTAGTCGATTTTGTCGTTAAACAGCATTTTTAGTACATCCTGTTTGGATGATTTTAAAAGATTGATATTTTTGTTCCTTTAAAACCACTGGTTATGAAGAAAATTCTCGCTTTTGCAGCCCTTCTTGCTTTCCTTACCTCGTGCAGCCAATATACCTGCCCTACGTACAGCAAGAAAGAAGTGAAAAAACCTACTGAAAGCCGCATTTAAGCGCTATAGGTACTTTTTTACCTCTACCGGTCCGATAACCGGTCCATCACTCATTATTACCAACCGCTCCACTACATTCCTTAATTCGCGAATGTTGCCAGTCCATGTGTGCGCTTGTAAAAGCGTTAGAGCCTCCTTTCCAATCTCCTTTTTCTTGTTCCCATAGTCTGAAGCTATATCGGCCAGAAATTTTTCTGTCAGAGCCGGAATATCATCTGTCCGGTCGTTTAGTGAAGGCACTTTAATCACAATCACCGAAAGGCGGTGGTATAAATCCTCGCGAAAGCGATTTTCAGCAATTTCTTTTTTCAGGTCTTTATTCGTAGCGGCTACTATGCGCACGTTCACTGAAATATCTTTTTCGCCACCTACACGAGTAATCTTGTTTTCCTGCAGCGCGCGTAAAACTTTTGCCTGCGCAGCAGCACCCATATCTCCAATCTCATCCAGAAACAATGTGCCGCCCTCGGCTTGTTCAAATTTTCCAAGCTTCTGTTTTATGGCTGAGGTAAACGATCCTTTTTCATGACCGAACAATTCACTCTCAATTAATTCAGAAGGAATAGCCGCACAGTTTACTTCAACAAATGGCCCCAGGCTGCGCGGGCTTTGTTCGTGAAGTTGCCGCGCCACCAGTTCCTTACCGGCTCCGTTAGGCCCGATAATTAAAACCCGGGCTTCGGTTGGAGCCACTTTTTCAATCATCTGTTTTACTTCAGTAAGGCCGACCGAGGTTCCAATGATTTCATACTTACCCGATACTTTTTTCTTCAGGATTTTTGTTTCGCGCACCAGACTATTTTTGTCGAGGGCGTTTCGTAGCGTAATTAAGAGTCGATTGAGATCGGGCGGCTTTTGAAGAAAATCGTAAGCACCAAGTTTGGTAGCATCCACAGCAAGTTCGGTAGAACCGTGCGCAGAAATCATAATAAAAGTTGCCGGGTTGCCTTTTGCTTTTGCTTGTTGTAAAACTTCCATGCCATCTACCTTGGGCATCTTTACATCGCAGAACACCACATCATAAGCGGTGTTTTCTAATTTGGTTAATCCTTCCTGGCCATCTTTGGCTTCATCTACTTCCAGTTTAAGTTCTTTCTGGTCTTTGAGAATGTCTTTTAAAACTGCACGAATGCTGGCTTCATCTTCAATCAACAAAACTTTGGGCACGAGTAACTTGGTTTAGTATTAGTAATAAAAATGTTGTTTCAAAAAAAATGCAAGCCTGTAAGCCGGGTTCTGTTCTGCTGCCGATTACTCGGAAGAAGTGCTTATCATTTATCTAGACCTTGCGTCACCGTAAGGTTCAAGCAGCCTACCCAATCACACCAGCTTGCGCTATTAGCGAGCAGCTAATCACTTTCGTGAGTGCGACCTATTTGGCCTTTCAACTCGTAAGGTTTACCATGCCCCTGATGTCACCATCAAGGCGGTGGGCTCTTACTCCACCTTTTCACCTTTTCCTTGTCCGATGCACGATCGGTTAAGGTAGTTTGTTTTCTGTGGCACTGTCTGTTATCACGCCCTTAAGCGTGACACCTTCCTGTTAGGAAGTACGATGCTCTGTGTTGCCCGGACTTTCCTTCCCGATCCCGATAAATATCGGGATCGGGACGATAAGCCGGCTTGCAGCGCAAAGTTACGGATTGAACCGGAATCGGTTCGATTTTTAATGAATGTCGGAATCGGTGAGTTTTAGCTCATATTGATCGGCCAGATTTGCAACTTCCTGCAGCATTTCTGTTAAGGTGCTTTCATGGGTTGTGTCCATAGCTGCAACGGCTTCAATTTGCAGGTGATTTTCATTCACCACAAACCGGCAATAGTTAAAGTATGCAGCTTGTTCCAACAACGGTTTGTAATCAAGCGATGATTTGATTGTACAAACTTTGGAGTTTAGTGTTATCAGATTGCGATTGTATAGTTCATTTTTTCTAACGGTGCCAATAACCGTTTGGAAGCGATTTCCAGATACGGGCATGATAATAATTGAGTGGCTGGGATCGTATTGTGTAAACTGACCACCAATCTGGTCGGCATACTTTTTCATAAAGGCCGTTAAGTCCATGAGGTTTGGGATTAGGTATTCCCAAGGTACTAAAACTCAGCTTAATCAGAAATAAAACAAATGAGCTTTGGTTCTCCCATTCGAAAATTCGAGCGCTGGTGCCGGTATTCGCACCATATTGGCTACAAAAATCAATGTATTAAGGGCTTTGCTTCGCGATTTGAACGCGGTTAAATCGAAATCGACACCTATAAAAAGTTTGCGATAAGGATTGTAACCAGCGGCAATGTTACTTTCATCATTGGCATAAATCATTCCCTCGGCACCAATACCTATTGAAAGATTAAGCCATTTCGGAAAGCGAATAAACTTGTCCATATCTACCGAAAGCCATTGTGTGTGGCCATTGTAATCTTTTAGAAGTTCTTCGGCTAAACCATTGCCTAACAATGCTGGGCGCACAGCGGCATAAGGCGTTCGGTGAAAAGAGTATTTTGGATAAATACGGGTTTCATTCCAAAGTGCTTGCTGGCCCCAATATAAACCGGTGCCGGCTGCATTGGCTACTACATCGGACACGGAAGCACCATAACCTGCCGAAAATCCATCCAGTACTTCGATGGAAGACATAATTCCAAAACTTATTAACGACCCGATGCGATCGGATTTTTGTTTGGAAACTCCACTCCATTGCCAGGTAGCAGAGCTGATAGCCGATACCTGAAATGCAGAGAATGTATGGCCCAGTTTATCCATTTGTTTCCACTCATGCGCATCGTTAAAAAATCTAAATGATTGCCGATCGGATTGACTATACCATGCTGCAGTAAGCACAACCATACTTGCTGAGTAGGCAACAGACGACCCAATGATTACTGTTCTTTGTCGCTTTTTGTAAAGTTGTTGTAACGAATCGGGTTGCGCAAAAGCTATTTCACCACACAACAACAGCAACATAAAAACTTTACAAGGTTTGATCATCCTGCTCGTTTTCGGGTGGTAGCTCAAGTTGTTTGCGTCTACGTTCGCGCGTGGTGCGCAACAAATCTTTTATGCTGTTAAAGCTTTGCGTGTGTAATAAACTTACTCCGGTAGTTACGGCAGCCTGCGTGCCCAGCGTGTTGGTTAATTGATTAAAGTTTGAGCGGCTATACATTTTTACTTTAAACTTTCCATCGGGGGTTAACATGTAATCAATGGTCCAATCGCCAATCATGTTAGCTGCGCTTGATTGACTGGTTTGATTGCCAAAAGTACCATCGCGCGTAACGCGTAAACGTCCGTTCAAAAACGAGTAGGAGAGTCGTAATTGAAATGTATTGAATGCTTCCTGATCCATCGCTCCAATATCAAGATCGATTTCAAGATTTTGATCTACCTGAGTAAGCCAGTAACTTAACTGATTGGAAAGCAACTCGCTCACACTATTGGAGATTGAACCACTGGTACTGAACGCATCAAGCGGTGAAAATCTTCTTAGAATGATAATACTAAATACCTGGCGTTGAAGTTCCTGCTCATCCAGCTTAGCTTTAAATGCCTTAAAGGCAAAGTTAAGCTGCACATTTGAGCCGTTGTCTGCAGTAACATTGTCGGGAAGATTTTTTGCGTCAATATCAAACGCAATTTGTGGCGACAGCATAGGGCCATCCAGTTTCAATAAAACTTCAACCGGATATTTTCTGCGTACTTGTGCCGAGGCTTGAGTTGCTTCACTCTGGTCTGGAAGAATCGGCCCGATAGAAGCCATTTGCTTATAACTGGCTTTCAAGTCCAACACGCCCGAGTATGGATCGCCAAACCAACTTAACCGACTGCCCTTGGTGATGGCAAACTCTTTATTGATAATATCAAAAAGCGTGAAGTTGTAATAACCTTGCTCAAACTCATACAACCCAAACATGTTAAACTCACCCTTAGTATCAATTTGTAATTTAATATCGCCTCTTCCATAGCCTCTTATAATATCCCCGGCTTTAATATCGAAAATGATTTCGGTGTACGCATCGGGTGTAATATCAAGATTCAAATCAAGTATGATGCCGCTGGGTTCACTACTTGTATTGTTGACTTGTTTCTTTTCGGCTATCTGTACCGTATCCCTAAAGTGAACAAAGTTTATAAACTCACTCTTTTCTACTGACTCAGATCCGCTTATTGGAATGAACACCCGCGTATTTTTAGAAGTGCGGGCCGTAGCCGAAATTTTCATGTTGTTGAGTGGCCCCAGCATGTTCAGATTTCCACTGCCATACGCCTGGCCATAAAACAAACTGTTGTCTTTACTGGTAGTATTCAACAATTGAAAAGTATTGAATGAAGCATCGAGATTTATTCTGAAACGTGAGTAGTTGCGATGGGTGAGGTATCCATCCAACACACCTTTGTTTTTTAAACCATCGTAAAGTGTAAAATCGTTAAAGATAATTTTAGTGGGTGTCATGGCCAGGGTGCCATCAAACGTGTACAATGTTTTCAGGTAATCGATCATGATCTGACCGCGTGCAATTTTTCCTTCACCTTCAATTAATGGCTGTGCAAATGTTCCGGTTATCTCATACCTGCCAGTAAGGCTTCCATCTATCTTCGAAAAAATTCCTTTTAGGAATGGTTCAATAATTTTAAGATTGGTTTCAGCGAGTGTGGCATTTACAAATAAGGGACTTTTTTTATCTGACGGATTGTAGGTTCCGGTTAAGTTCAAGGTACGGGTGTTCAATCGATCAATGTAAAAATCAATCAGGAATTGTTTGATTTCCCGATCCCATAACGTGGTGCCGGTAACATCGCCCACCAGAAACTTATCTACTTCAAGATTTTTTATAGTTACATTGTTTTGCAGTGCGAACTCACCGTACAAACCTTTTACTTCCACAAAGCCATCAATAATACCACCTAATTTAGACGGACTGATTGAATTAAGAATTTGTAAATCGAAATTAGAAAGGGTTAACACCAATGGTTCGGTAGCATCTTT
Source organism: Cytophagales bacterium (assembly GCA_017303795.1). Lineage (GTDB taxonomy): Bacteria > Bacteroidota > Bacteroidia > Cytophagales > Cyclobacteriaceae > ELB16-189. The sequence goes on from JAFLBR010000001.1 coordinate 85,015, forward strand.
AGAAATGGTGCCATTTAAAAGCGCTGACTCGCTATTATGAAAGAGTTTCAGGTTGTGAACCTGCCATTCGCTTCCCTTCACAAGCATATAGTTCTCGGCACTTATCTGCCACGATTTATCAAGTACGTTCAGGCGCGAGGGAAGAATTTTAATTTTTGTGCTATCCTCTAAAAAATCTATTTCTGATTGAAGCCGAACATAGTTAGTGGTTCCTTCCTGATCGAAGTCCAGCCCCAGATCAATGTGATCTTCGTCCCAAACTGCTTCAGCAAATAATTCTTTCGTAGCAAAGTTTTTGGCAAGCTGCTGCCGATGCGATTCTAATGAAAGCACGGCCAATACACGGCTGCTATCGCGGATTTTAGAGCCCGAGAATTCAATCTCATTATCAATAAAATATTTTCCGTTATACGATATCGTATCAATTCGTGAGAAGGCTTGCAGGCGCGAGGTGTAGCCATTGGTAAACGAACCTTCTACACGACTTTCGGCTGAGAGCGTAAGCGGAAGTTTTACAAGACTTAAAAGAGGATTAATATCTTTCAGGTCCAGGGAAAAATTTACCTGATACTCTTGACTTGTTTTCGGTTTCTTTAAATAGTATTCCGCAAGTTCTTCTTTGTTATTGCGTAAGTTGAGGTTAAACTCAGTACTTAATTTTTGCAGATCGTTAAATAAGGAAGAGAAATAGAACGCGCCATCCAACTTGGCATCTGCAAATGAACTATTCAAACTTAAGTTTCGTAAACCATTATTAATAGACGAACTCACCGACACCATGTCTATGTCCATAGCCTGATCGTTAAATTCAATATGACTACGCGAAAGTTGCGCGCGTCCGAAAAGGCTGTCTAGTTTAAGTCCCTTAATGTCAATATCGAGATTAGATTTAAGAAAAATATGATCGCGACTTAAACCAATGGGTTTAGTGAGCAGCGTATCTAATTGTGCTTTTACTTTTATTACCTGTTGCCCCTGCCGGATGTTAATACCACCGATGGCCCGCAATTGAAGATTAGGGTCATCAATAGAAACAATTCCGTTAAAGAGTTCGCGCGCAAAGCGGGCATCGGTAACAATGTTGGTATAATTATAACTTCTTATTCCGATTGATTTAATTTTGCCAGCCAGATTAAAGTCGGCCGTTTCTTGTGTAAGCCCTTTACCTTTTATGCGGCCCGCCATTGTTACTTTTTGAAACGTGGTGGTGTCTCTAAACACTAATCCAAGATCAAACTGATTAAGATTGAGATTACCACTATAAGTAGATTGATCAATTCGGACCTGATCAATTTTTAAATTGATATCAGAAATAATTTGCCCAAACGCGCCTCGAAAATTTCCATTGGCCACAAAGTCATCAATAAAGCCGGTAAACTTTCCAATAAATTTAAACCGGCCAAGTGGCTGCAAAATGTTATTGATATTGTTGGGGAAAAGAAACGCCAGATCATTAATTAGAATCTCGCCCGACTTAAGATCAAGATTGATAAATGTTTCGGTTATTACAGGCAATCCATCCATTTGTAATTTACCGGCTACTTGTGTTTCGCCAAGTTGTAGTTCCATATTATTTACCGTTAACCGATTGATGCGACCACTAGCATTTCCGGAAACAGAAATAGGTTTTGGTAAAGGTTTTACACCCGGAGTAAACTGAGCAAGATCGGCCGGATAAATAATAGTATTGCGCAGGTTTGCCTTCAGATTTACTTTGTTGGTAAAGTCGTTCAGATCGGCCAGCGATTTGTATTTAAACTGAATAGTGTCGCCCAGTTTACTCTCACCAATGCGGGCACTCAGGTTTAAAAAGTCCATTCCCGTTTGTGACAACCGAAAGAACGTAGAGAAGTTATGTACGGGGAGGGAACAATTTTTCTCTTCACCCACAAGGGTATTAAGCTTTAACTCAATTGTATCGCCAATCACTTTAAAGTTATTGGCCTGGGCTTCATCAATAAAAAAATTAATATGATTGTAATCAAAGGCATTTCGAATGGAATCTTTCCGATCGTCATGCAAGTTAAAATTGGTGCGGTTAATCAGAATCTCACCAATATTAAGGTGTTTGGCGCCACCTTCGGTGCCTCCGCCAGCAAACTGTTTATTTATTTCAGCAATAAATAGATTGATATTAAAGTCGCGGGTAGAATCTGTCTCATTGATTTTGTAGAATTTCAGATTAGCATCTTCCAGCAGCACCGCATCCAGATTAATGTCGTTATTGCTAAGCAGAGTAGATAAACTAAAATTAACCAAAAGTTTATCGGTGCCAATCATGGTGTTTCCGGCTGGGTCGGTAACAGCAAGACCACTAAGTTCTAACCGATCGTACCACACCAGGTGTACCCGTGAGTAGCTGATGGTGAATCCGGAGACCTTAGAAAAATTTTTGGTGAGCCGCTCTGCAATACTTTTTTGAACCGCTGGAATTTGCAGCAAAATAAAACTGCCGATTGTAAAAATCACAATAAAGTATATGGAGTAAAGCAGCGAGCGCTTTAACCAGATAAACAGCCGATTTTTAATAACTTGCAGTTTCATTTAACCTAAAAATGCACCCTTTAATTCTTGCCATTGAGTCTTCGTGCGATGAAACTTCTGCATCGATTATACAAGCTGGCAAGGTACTTAATAATGTAATTGCCTCACAAACAGTACACCAGAAATATGGGGGTGTGGTGCCAGAACTTGCTTCGCGTGCGCATCAGCAACAGATCCATCACGTTGTTAACGAAGCACTGACTTCGGCTGATATCAGGCCACAACAATTAAATGCAATTGCGTTTACGCGCGGGCCAGGCTTGCTTGGCTCCTTGCTGGTGGGGGTTTCCTTTGCTAAAGGTATGGCACTTGGGCTGCAGCTTCCGCTGATAGAAGTGAACCATATGGAGGCCCATGTGCTGGCTCACTTTATTGATGAACCCAAACCCTCATTTCCATTTCTTTGCCTTACCGTAAGTGGTGGCCACACGCAACTTGTGTTAGTGCACGATTACCTGAACATGGAAGTGATTGGCGAAACCCGCGATGATGCCATTGGCGAAGCATTTGATAAAGCGGCTAAGATGATGGACTTTCCATATCCGGGTGGACCGCTGATTGACAAATACGCCCAACTTGGAAATCCGAAGGCATTTAAGTTTCCACATACTTCTATTCCGGGATTAGATTTTTCATTCAGCGGAATTAAAACTGCATTTCTTTATTTTCTCCGCGACAATAAAAAAAATGAACCTCGTTTTGCCGAACTGTTTCGTCACGACATTTGTGCGAGTTTACAAGCTCATTTGGTGAGTATGGTTATGAATAAGCTAAAGGAGGCTGTATTGCAAACAGGAATAAACCGGGTTGCCATAGCCGGTGGAGTTGCCGCGAACTCGGGCCTGCGAAAAAGTTTGCAGGAACAGGCTGCACATTCAGGCTGGGGTGTATTTATTCCCGATTTTGAATATTGTACCGATAATGCGGCTATGATCGCGATAGCGGCACATTATAAGTATCTTGCCAAATGTTTTGCATCTTTGGATGTAGCACCGTTAGCCAATCTTGCCATTGGTGATTAAAAAAGGATCAGGTGAAGAACATTTTTAAAACCGGAGATCAAAAGCATTTTACCGTGCGCGTAGCCGAAAGCGATTGTGCAGCCTTTCATGGTGAACTTCTGCATCCGGTGTATGCAACCTTTGCGTTGGCCCGAGATTTTGAGTGGTCGTCCCGACTTTTTTTTCTGGAGATGAAAGAGGCGGATGAAGAAGGTGTGGGCACCATGCTTTCTATTGAGCATAAAAGTATGGCTCGCGTAGGCGATGAGGTGGTGATTACAGCAACAGTGGAAAGTAGTGTCGGAAATGAATTGATTTGTACAATTGAAGCAACATGCAATAATCAACTGGTGGCTGTGGGCAAAACGGGACAAAAAATGTTGAAGAAAGAGAAGTTACATCGGTTAATGAATAGGCGGTAGTATGGCAGAGAAACGGTTTTCGAATACGGTAAATGTGCGCAATAAGCAGGCAACGTTTAATTACGAGTTGATTGATAAATTTATTGCCGGCATTGTATTGCGGGGCACAGAAATAAAATCTATCCGCGAAGGAAAAGTTAATTTGACTGACGGATATTGTTACTTTAGCAGAGGCGAAATCTTTGTGAAAGGAATAAGTATTACTCCGTATGCGCAAGGCACGCATTACAATCACGAAGCTGGCCGCGAACGAAAATTATTGATGAAGCGGGCTGAACTTAATAAGTTAGAAGCTAAAGTGGAGGAGAAAGGGCTTGCGCTGATTCCCGTAAGGTTGTTTATAAACGACAGTGGTTTGGCAAAGCTTGAAATTGGTTTGGGTCGTGGTAAAAAAACGCACGATAAACGCGAAAGCATAAAAGAGCGCGATGTAAAACGCGAATTGAACCGAATTAAAATCCGATAGTAATGGACGTACTGGGTTATGGAGTTTGCAGATTAGCACTGGTGCCGGTACGCCTTGGCCCCGAGGAGCATGCCCCACAAGTAACGCAGTTGCTATTTGGCGACCATTACGAAATGCTTCGGGTAGATGATAAGCGTAATCGGATTTACATACGCGTGCACATGGATGGCACTGAAGGTTGGATTGATGCGGGCCAACATCATGGTATTACACAAGATTATTTTGAACAGATTAACCTCGCCAATTTTAAGATCACTACCGATCTTACTTGCGGAATACTTTATAAGAAAAGTCCGCTTACTATTTTGTTAGGAAGCATTGTACCTATTTCCAATTCCGAATTGTTTAAGATGGAAGAACAATTTGCCTTTAATGGTGAATCAAAAAGTCTTGGACAAAAGCGCGAATTTGAATTTGTAAAGTCCATTGCTCAAAAATATCTTAATGCACCCGAAGTGCCGGGTGGCAAAAGTCCATTTGGTATTGATGCCTCGGGCTTTGTTCAGATGGTAATGAAAATTGCAGGCTATCCGTTAGGCCGGTTAACACAGCAACAGATTAATGAAGGCCATAAGCTCACTACTTTGGGTGAGTGCAAACCGGGCGACATCGCGTTTTTTAAAACCTCTAAGGCGGGGTTACATACCGGCATAATGCTTGACGAACAACGCATCATTCACGTTGATGGAAAAGTACGCATCGACCATCTCAATGACGAAGGTATTCTGCGTTTGGATACCAAGGTTTACACACATCAACTCACCGGAATTCGTAGGTTTATAAACCCGGCCTGAGAGCATTTGCCTGTACTTACCCCTTGATAAACCCAAACTTTGGGTTTATATTTCACTCCATGAACAATCGGGTATTGGTATTAAATCAAGACGATAGCCCACTGATGGTTTGTTCTGTTCAGCGGGCATTTGTTCTGGTTTACATGAATAAAAGTGAATTGGTGCGTCCGGCAAACGGACATCGCATTCATTCTATTGCCCAATCATATCCCATGCCTTCTGTTATCCGGTTAAACCGATATGTACACGCACCCTATAAAGGCGTAAGTCTTACACGCCAAAATGTTTTTAAGCGCGATAACTTCGAATGTCAGTATTGTGGTACACATAAAGACCTTACGCTCGATCACGTAATGCCAAGTTCGCGTGGTGGCGCACATGCGTGGACAAATCTGGCTACGGCTTGTAAACGTTGCAATGCACGTAAAGGAGATTTTACGCCAGAAGAAGCCGGTATGACGCTTAAGCGCAAACCGTACAAACCATCTTACTCTTTGTTTCTACGCGATGGAAATACCGTTCGTACCGATTGGGACGAATATCTGGGTTAAATAAAATCTGACTTAATATTTGTTGGGAAGAGTAAGGTGAATTCTTTACATTCTATGTACCAATGAAAATGATAACACCTTTCTTAAAAGTAAGAAAATAGATATCAAGCCATTTTACCCTCAACTCTTACCCGTTTGAAATCCAATACTTGGTCGTTTTGATTTACCCGGCTTAATCTTAAATTCTTTCACATCATCAAAAATAATCGTCTCCATTAATTCAGGTGTGCGCTCATCTTTTGTCATAGAAGCTAAGCGTAAATGCTGGTTGCGCACCGATTCCCCAACTACCTGTCGCACCGAACGTGCATTACCAAAATGCTGATCGCGTTCTGAGTGTAAGAATGTAAAGTAATCTTCGAGGTGTTTACGTGCAGACTCATCAACCTTCACGCCTTCTTTTTTAAACAAGGCATTGGCAATGGCATTCATTTCTTCGGGTTCATAATCCGGAAACTCGAAGTACATATCAAACCTTGATTTAAGGCCAGGGTTTGATTCAATAAACTGATGCATATTTTCGGTATAGCCGGCTACAATTACACCAAATTTGCCGCGGTTATCCTCCATGCGTTTCAGAATAATCTGAATAGCTTCACCACCAAAATCATATTGCGAACCTTTGCCATGCGCCAAGGAGTAAGCTTCATCAATAAACAGTACGCCACCCATAGCTTCATTTATTTTTTCGCCCGTCTTCAAAGCTGTCTGACCTACATAGCCAGCTACTAATCCTTCGCGATCAACTTCAACCAAATGCCCTTTCTCTAAAACACCAAGCCCCTTATAAATTTTTGCCAGAATACGGGCCACCGTTGTTTTACCCGTACCGGGGTTTCCGGTAAACACGGTATGCAACGAAAATTTATTGAGAATATCTTTTCCGGTTTCCTGATAAAACTTAACCAGCTTTACCATTTCGTTTACTTCTTGTTTTATTTTGGTAAGACCGGTTAATGAATTCAACTCGGCAAGACTTTCAAACAACAAGTCTTCAGAGTTTTTGGCGGCTGGGGCCGAACCTGTGCTAGCTTGGCCAGTTGATGTTTGCGTAAGCTGAACGCCATTGGTTAACACTTGTGCATCCCCTTCTTCGGCTGCATCGCCCACGTTAAAAGGTACTGTGGCAATCAGATTATCGAGGAAGATTACTTCCATGGTGTAAGTATCGCTACTCCAGCGGCCAGGAGTTTCGCCACCCCAGCCCGGATACAACGTGTAGATTTGGCCGAGAGTATTGACAGCTACATACGTTATGTACGAGCTACTTCCTTTTAGCAAACCAGCTTTATCATAAAAGTTAAAGAACAACTCGGTGTAATAGTCACTGTGCACTTTATTTTTAAACCGGAAGTCGCTCCACACATAGCGGGTTTCTTTTTGGCTGAATGCTTTCAGGTAGCGTTTGTTTTCTTGCGTGGATGCTTTGCCATCGCCTTCAAACAACCTTACTGATTCAAGATCAAAGAAGAGATTTTCGCCTTTGCGCGCAGCGCCAACGTCTTCTACATAGAAAGTTGTTTCGCCAACTTTCACTTCATCAATGTAGCCTTCCCACACGTAAACTCCTTTTAACCAGAATGTACCAAACGTAGATTGCCCCCACGACTCGCGGAAATAAACAATGTTCTCATCTTTGCCAATGTTGCGTTTTTGCTCCAGGTTGCAAAGCTCTCTGCGATGTGTACCGTTTACAAAAAAGCATTTCAGGCGCACGTTGGCTTCCCATTCGGCTTCATCAAAAAGTTTATTAAAAACCGAGAATTCTACCCTGATGTAGGTAGTTTCATACCGGTCGTAAACCTTGCGGTATTTTTTAGTTGCATCGGCCATCCATTCGTCAGACGAGTGGACTTTAATGCCGCGAAATTTGTATTTGCCGGGTTGGTTTTTGTTTTCTGGAGAATCCATGGTTAATAATTGAGAGGTAAGGTAATGAAAATCAGAAATGAAAATTATCTTTAGGAAGACGTTTTTTCTAATTACGAATAAATTTCATGGAATACCTGGTTTACAAAAATTTTATGAGCAAGAACAGGCGGAGGATCTGGTTGACTTGTTGCAAAAGAATTCTATTGATTTTCAAATAACTGAAGACAGGGACAGCCTAGATATTTTATATGGTGACAACCACTTTAAAAGAGTCTATTTTGTAAAGTTAAGAGCTAAGTCTTTTGAGGCGGTAAATGAGTTGTTGCTAGAAGAAATTAGCAATGTTGCAAACGAAGACGATCCGGATCATTATTTACATTCATTTACAGATAAGGAATTGTTCGAAATTTTAGCTAAGCCTGACGAGTGGAGCCCTCTGGACTACCAACTATCGAAGAAAATATTAACTGCACGAGGCTGTGAAATAGGTGAACCAACGATTGAATTACTACGGAAGCAAAGGCTTAATGAATTATCCAGACCTGAAGAAAGCCAAGCGGATTGGATTCTTGAAGCATATTTATCGGTCTTACTTGGTGGAATAACCGGAGTATTTGTTGGTTGGCATTTGCAATCCTATAAAAAAATACTTTCTGATGGGCGTTGGGCTTACGGTTACCAAGTAGCTGACAGGAGACACGGTGTAAGAATTTTAATTCTTGGTGTTGCAATGATGTTGATTTATTCCAGTATTTGGATTTACATTCTATAAGGAAATTAAAAACAATCGCTACAAAATGTGGAGGAATAAGTTTAAATAAACTTTCTAAAAATTTATTTAGATGTGTTAAGTTTCACAATCAACAAGTAGTAGCCATCAAAGTAATTTTCACTCCTCCCCACCATCAATCTTGCAAAAGTTATCCATGCCAATGTGCAGCAAGGCATCGCCTGCATTTACAACAGGATGATTGTTAAGACCGACCACATAACCTGTAGAAGGTGATTTTACAGTTTCTTTAAACTCACCAAAAGGATCGGTAATGGTACCTATTATCTGATTCTTATTTACCAGATCGCCACTTTTAATTATGGATTGAAATAAACCTGCATGCTGCGCGCGCGCCCACGAAGAGTTCCAGATAATCTTATTCGCTTCTTTCGGTTCAGGCGCATCGTCAATCATGTTTAAATGTTTCATCAAACGTAGGGTTCCGCTAATCCCATCTTCAATCGCTTGCTGATCGAAACGCAAAGATTCACCACCTTCATACACAATAATATTTTTACCCAGCTTGGCGGCTTGCTGACGAATAGAGTGTGGCCTGAAGGGAGAATCTATTGTAAACGGTGCATGAAAAGCATTTGCCAGTTCTACATTTTTTTCTTCGGCCATCACGCATCGTATCTGCGGATAATTGGTACGCATGGCCCCACCGGTATGAAAATCAATGCCATAATCGATGTACGGTATAATATCGTGTGTGATGTGGTACGCTACGCGCGAGGCGAGCGAACCATTTTTACTTCCCGGAAAGGAACGATTTACATCTTTGCCATCAGGCACTTCGCGTGAGTAATTCAGAAATCCATAAATGTTGATGATGGGCATGCAGATTACCGTGCCGCGCTTCACGCGATTATAACCCAGATCTAAAATTCTGCGCACAATTTCCATCCCGTTAATCTCATCGCCATGCATACCTGCTGTAAGTGCCAGCACCGGACCCGGTTCCAAGCCACGAAAAGCATAAATGGGTGTATCGATTTGCGTGCGCGAAGGAAGGCGTGCAATATTGATAATGATTTCTTTAAACTCTCCGGGGCGAATGGAATGGCCAGCTATGGTTACGTCTTTCATATAATTAGTCATGAGTAATTAGTCTTTGAGTCTTTAGTTTAAAGATGATTTGTTACTAAGGACTAAATACTCAAGACTACTTACTTTTTTTAAGCATTAATTTTATCCTTCTGTATTTTCTTTTTGCCGGCATGCTTCTCCAGATACAGATAAATCTTTCCGGCAATGTCGACTTTGGTAGCACCTTCAATACCTTCCAGTCCGGGTGAGGAGTTTACTTCTATAATCAGCGGGCCACGTTTGGAGGGTAACATATCTACACCGGCTACACCTAAGCCCATTTTTTTTGCAGCTTCAATGGCCGCATGTTTTTCGTGGCGATCTAATTTTACCACAGTGGCAACTCCACCACGGTGGAGGTTTGATCTGAACTCACCTTCGCGGGTAGCCTGCCGTTTCATAGCACCAACTACTTCGCCATTCACCACAAACGCACGAATGTCAGAGCCTTTTGCTTCTTTAATAAATTCCTGTACAATAATGCGAGTCTTCACTCCGTGAAAAGCTTCGATTACCGATTGTGCTGCTTTTTTGTTTTCAGCTAACACTACGCCAAGGCCTTGTGTGCCTTCCAGTAATTTGATTACAACCGGTGCGCCACCCACGGCTTCAATCACACCTTCGGTATCGCGACTGTAATCCATGAAAATAGTTTTGGGCAAACCTAAACCGGCACGCGAAAGTATTTGTAAACTTCTCAGTTTATCACGTGAGCGTATTAACGCTTGCGATTCAACTGCGGTAAATACTTTCATCATTTCGAATTGCCGAACGACAGCGGCACCGTAAAAAGTTACGGAGGCACCGATACGCGGAATGATGGCATCGAAGTAATCCAATCGTTTACCATTGTACCACACCATGGGGTTTTTCTTTTCAATCAGCAACACACATTTCATGTGGTCGATGATCTCTACCTTATGTCCCCGCTTTTCACCGGCTTCCTTCAGTCGTTTGGTAGAATACAACTTGGGGTTTCTGGATAATATGGCAATGTTCATGTGCCTTGGGTTTTATGTTGGTAAGATAAATCATTTTTAGTGACGTCAATCAAAAAGCGATCGCGTAATATTTTGCGACCTAATAATACCGGAAACGTAAGATTGCCGCGATTGCTTAACGAGAACTCAGCCCGGATTAAATGATGATAAATTCTTATGGTTGTCTTAATTACGTATCGAAGTTCGGCCTCACCAAATGAGTTTTTGATTTCGCGTTGTTTAAATTTTTTAAACACGTATTTTTTTCCGGTAAACTCCGGGTGTTCTTCATCCAACAACACAAACTCAAGTTTGCCATCAATTACTTCAACCCGCGAGCAATGCAAGCTGCAGTTGTAGGCACCGGTATCAATTTTGGCATGAATATCGGTTAGCCCAAGTTTGGGTAAATCTACCCGATCGGAGCGGCCAAGTGTTAACATTTAATTAAGCTATACAGAATTTCTGAAATAAAAAAAGCCCCGATAAATCAGGGCTTTTGGGTGAGGTAATAAAACCTTAATATTTCAACGGAACTTTAACCTGAGTGGTTTCCCAGGCAATAACCATAGATGCCGCAGCATCTTTTCCATCAAACATAATAGTAAATGCTTCTACTTCGGCATCGGGTTTACCAACCGGAACTTTGATGCGCGCTACATCTTTCGATTCTTCGTATTCGTAAGCACCCCAGGTATCTAATTTGGTGTTGAAGATAATTGTCCACTCTGTTTTATCCGGAATTGCATACATGGTATATGTACCTGCCTTTACAAGCTTATCACCAAATGTTATGTCTTTGTAAAGTTTGATTTCGGTAGCTTCGTTTGCGCCAAGACGCCATACTTTTCCAAATGCTTCGGTGCCTCCTAACATGGTGCGACCTTTTTTGGACGGACGGCCATACACTACTTTAGCCAAAGGTGCAGCGTTGCGACCGTTCGGGCGGAAGTAGGCAATATCGGCCGGACTTGGATCAAGGCCCGGAAGCTTTTGAGCAGTTGAATCCAATGTTCCAATCATCAGAAAGAAAACTGTTGCTAACAGTGCGAAATGTGTGTTTTGTTTTTTCATAGTATTGATATTAAAACTTAAATCCAATTTATAAAAAAGCCCAGCGTGTTCTGGGCTTTTCGTTTGATATCTTATCCTTTCGTGATTTTAAATGCAACCTGAGTATTCTCCCACTTTAATATCACTTGATTTTTTCCAGCTTCGATGGTAAATGTTTCAACAAAGGCCGAAGGTTTTGTAGGTTTCACTTTCACGCGAACCACATCTTTCGCATCAGAATAGTCATACGGACTGCCGTCTGCTTGCTTGTTAATAATGATTACCCATTCGTTTTCGCCAGGAATAGTAAACAACCCGTATTTACCTTTTGCTATAGCCTGACCTTCTAGTTTTACGTTTCCACTAAACTCAATGCTTGTGGTAGCATTGGCTCCGGTACGCCATACTTCTCCATAGGGATTTATTCCGCCTAACATCTTGCGACCTTTAGCCGAGGGCTGATGATAATCAACAGTCACTTTCACTCCGTCAATGGTACCTTCTGCTTTCGCAGGTGGACTGGCTAATTTTTTTTCCTGCGCCATAACACCTGAGAAAATGCTTAATGCAAGCAATGTGAACACAAGACTGATTTGCTTTTTCATAAACAAGTAATTTTTAAGATTTATTAACAATTTAAACTAAGTCTACTTATACAATCAAATATAAGTCAAGACGTACCAATAAACGTGTTAATAAATAAAATTGTTTAAGCGCGGGATTGAATGATTACTGGAAATCCACTTTTTTAATAGAGTCATGCAAGTTGTTCCAACTCTCGTTTTAAAAATTCTGTGGGCACAACCCCAGACTGACGCCATTTTGCTTCTCCATTTTTAAAAATAATCAGTGTGGGAACTCCCTGAACCTGAAAGTGCTGCGCCAGGGAAGGGTTTTTATCTACATCAATTTTTACGATGCGCACTTTATCTCCAACTTTTCCTTTCAGGTCTTCGAGTATAGGAGCCATCATTTTGCATGGGCCGCACCATTCGGCAGAAAAATCGACCAGTGTGGGTGTTTCGCTGCTAATGATTTCCGAAAAACTTCCTGTTGCCATTTATGCTGTAATAAGTTCGTTCGAATTTACCACGATTTTGGGAGTCATGGTAACTTTTGATTTGATCGAATTCGAAATCAAACAAGCGGCTTCTGCTTTCAATAATACACGCTCGGCCCGCTCACGATCTTTTTCGTGTGCGATTGTTACGGTTGGTTCAAGTGCTACTTCGGTCATTAAAAATTTACCTTCTACTTGCTCCAGTTTTCCTTTTGCGTTCGATGTAAAGGCTGAGAATTCCAGTTTAGAATTTTCGGCTATAGCCAAAAAGGTAGTCATGAGGCAACTGTTTACGGCAGCCGTAAACAAATGCTCGGGCGACCAAATACCGGCAATTCCTTTCGGGAACTCAGGTGGTGTAGCCACTTCAATACAACCCAGACTTTGTACGGGTGCATCTAACTCGGGTGAACACATTACACCTTTGCGATCTTTATTCCATGCAACTGAAACATTATAGATATGGGCGCTCATAAAATCTAAATTTTAGTTTGAAGACCAATCCAGCTACCACCATTATATACCTGCGTATAACCTTTCGATTTAAGAATGTTTTTAGCCATACCACTGCGCATGCCCGAAGCACAACAAGTAATAATGGGTTTGTTCTTATCGGTAAACCGGCTGGTGTTGTTACCCAACGAATCGACCGGAATATTTACGGAACCTTTAATGTGGCCACCGGAGTATTCGCCTTTGCTGCGTACATCCAGTATAACGGCTCCGCTTTTTACTAACTCAGCATAATTCACCTTTGGGCCAAACCCGAATAAGTTCTTCAGTAATTCAATCATACAGTTTCAACAGTTTTAGAAAGTAAATAGTTTACTGATAGCCAGCTTCCGCCATCTACACACGTAAAGTCTTGTTCTTTTAAGATGTGAGTTGCCATTGCACTGCGGCCACCCGATGCACAACAAAGAATGAGTGGCTGCTTTAGTTCTTGTAGTTCATCTATGCGTTGTAATAATTCGTTTACCGGAATATTTACCGAACCGGCTACATGCCCGCCTTGATATTCGCCTACGGTACGAACATCTACAATAGTGCCCGCGTTGTTTTTAAGAAGTTCCTGAATAGTCATAATACTTATGCGTTTGATTTTTCTTTTTTAAACATGTTCACAACCAATCCACCCATTAGTGCGCCATATAGCGATGAGTTTACCGGACTTGATGTAATAGGGCAGGAGCCTGAGATACAACCAATCTGTTGCCAATACAGATAGCCAGCACCTAAGCCCAGTGCAATGCCGGTAACGGTAAGCCAGTATTTTTTGAGAAGTGTCATAACCTTTGCGTTTTAATGATACAAAGGTAAGGTGTGTGTTTTTCGCAGTATGTGACTACAGTCACATAAGTGAAATTTTGTTTCGGGCGAGTTTTACAAGGCCTTCGTTTTCCATTTGTTTGATAACGCGTGATACGGCTTCGCGGGCCGTACCCAACTCATCGGCTAATTGTTGGTGGGTGATGGAAATTTCTTTGCTTTTGTAGAGTTCGGCTTTTTGCTTGAGCAATTGCAACAACCGCGAATCTAATTTTTGAAAGGCAATGGCATTTACAGCCGTAAGCAGTTCTTCAAAACGTTTATGATACAGTTTAAAAATAAAGTCCGACCACTCCGGAAATTTTTTGATCCACTCGCTGGCTTTTTCTACGGGTATAAAAAGTATTTCGCAATCTTCTTCGGCCACAGCCTTTAGCTTGCTGGTTTCGTTGTGGATGCCACCCAGAAAAGACATGATGCAGCTTTCGCCTGGTGTAATGTAGTAGAGTAAAATTTCGTGGCCTTGCGGATCGGTACGCATTACTTTCAAACTTCCCTTCAGCACCAGCGGAATGGCTTTGATGTAACTGTCTTCCTGTAAAATTACAGAACCAATCGGGAATCTCTTCAGTTGCCCGAATTGTGATACTTCTTCTTTTAGAATGCTTTGAAACATGTTCTAAGATAACAGAAATAAAAAGATTAATGGGAAGATTATGCCGACCAAAGCCAGTTTCCATCCGCGGCCCCAAAAACTATTTTCTCCTTTTTGAATAAACATTCCGGTAAAGGCAATAATTAACATAGCCACACCAAATACATCCGAATAATAGATCCACCACTTGCTGGTGTCCACGTGTAGTTTAGTCATTTGGCCAAGTACCGGTGTTGTGCGATAGCTTTCAATTTTTCCTTTGCCGCTTGTGAGATCAACCTGCACATCGTTGTTGACATACGAAACTTTTAGGGTGTTGCCATCAACTGAAAAGCGTCTCAGTTGATCGTCAATTTTATACTCTTGTGTAAAGGCCGCAATAAATTTATCGTTCACCGAATCTTTCACCACAGTTTGCTTTAACTGAATTTCCTGCGCGTTGTAAGTGTACCTGCGCGGATGCCAGGCCTGACGGTGATTCAGAAAAATCCCTGAAAAGGAAAACGCGATGATTAACCCTAAATAGAAATACGCGATGTCGCGGTGGGTGTTACGGACGGTGAGTTTCATGGGGGAGTTAAAATTTAGCTGCTTACTTTTAAACTTAGTGAACCTTTGTGTGCTTTGAGCCTTTGTGGTTCTTAATCATTTTAATCTCTAAACCACCAAGGCGCTAAGACACTAAGTTTACACGAAGATTTCTACCTACCAAACGGATTCAATGCATTCAATGCGCGCTTGCCGCCACCCATCTTGTTCATGGTTTTCATCATCTTGCGCATATCTTCAAACTGTTTCAGCAATTGGTTTACCTGCTGAATGGTAGTACCACTGCCTTTGGCAATTCTGTTTTTACGACTTGAGTTAAGTTTATCCGGATTTTGGCGTTCATCCAAAGTCATGGAGCGGATAATGGCCTCAATAGGTTTGAAGGAATTATCATCAATGTCCACATCTTTTATAGCCTTGCCCATGCCGGGTATCATGCCCAACAGGTCTTTCATGTTACCCATCTTTTTGATCTGATCCAGTTGCGACAGAAAGTCGTTGAAGTCGAACTGGTTCTTGCGCATTTTAGCATTCAGCCTGCGTGCTTCGTCTTCATCAAAAGTTTGTTGTGCTTTTTCAACCAAACTCACCACATCGCCCATGCCCAAAATCCGGCTGGCCATGCGGTCAGGGTAGAAGCGATCAATTGCTTCCATCTTCTCGCCCGAGCTGATAAACTTAATGGGCTTTTCAACTACTCTGCGAATAGATAATGCGGCACCACCACGGGTATCGCCATCCATTTTGGTAAGTACTACACCATTAAAATTCAGGCGTTCGTTAAATGCTTTGGCGGTGTTCACTGCATCTTGCCCCGTCATGGCATCAACCACAAACAAGGTTTCAGAAGGCTTAAGCGCTTCTTTTAACCGCGCAATTTCGTTCATCATCTCTTCATCCACAGCCAAACGACCGGCTGTATCGACAATAACTACACGATGATTATTTTTCTTAGCGTGTTCAAGTGCGGCTTTCGCAATTTTTACTGCGTCTTTGTTTTCAGGTTCAGCATATACTTCCACACCTACCTGCTCACCCAAAACTTTTAATTGGTCAATCGCAGCGGGGCGATAAATATCGCAAGCCGTTAATAAAACCTGACGGCCCTGGCGTTTCAGGTAGTTAGCCAACTTGCCCGAGAACGTAGTTTTACCTGAACCCTGCAAACCGGCAATCAGGATAATGGCGGGGTTGCTCTCAATTTTTATGTCTTCACTTTCGCCACCCATAAGCAGGGTAAGCTCATCGTTGGTTATTTTGGTAAGCAACTGGCCGGGCGAAATAGAGGTGAGCACGTTCTGCCCCAGCGCTTTTTCGCGGATTTCGTCCGTTACTTCCTTGGCTACTTTGTAGTTAACGTCCGCATCAATCAGCGCCTTGCGGATTTCTTTTACCGTGGTGGCAATGTTTATTTCGGTTATTCTTCCCTGGCCTTTCAGGGTTTGAAAGGCTTTATCCAGCTTGAGACTTAAACTATCGAACATGATCTTCTGAAATTAAAGGCTGCAAAGTTAATGGGTTAAACGTATTCCCGAAACAGGTGACCCTTAAGGTTATACTACAGTTTTGATTTTTTGAGGCGTGGTCTTTCCCGCAAAAAAGCGAGAAAGACCACCGGGCTATCCGCTGCAAGTCCTCTCGCTTACACACAAACCCCTCGCTGCTGCGGGCTTTACGCTTCTATCCCTCGCCCGCTTGCGCAACCAGAGTTAGATGAACTTTTAAAAGTGAGATCAATCTAAGTTGTATTGAAATTGATGAAAAAAGGTAATGACAGATTTATGATTTACGAATGACCAAAAGTTAAGTTGACTTGAAATTGTAGGTAAGTTCATTATTGTTACTATTTATTGCCCTGAAGGGGCATAATACATAAGCGACAGGGTGAAGCCCTGTCGCTTGTTAATAGAAATTTATATGAGCCCTGAAAGGGCGAAATATATAGTGCTGGATCATCGCCCTTTCAGGGCTTGCTAACTTCTGCTTGAATCACGCAGGGCTTCACCCTGCGTTTGTTTGATGCCGCCCTTTCAGGGCTAATTTTTAACAATGGATTAGTTCAGTATTCAAAAAGTTGCCTCATTAACCCGCTCTATCGGATTCATCATATACGTAACTACCGAGTTATCATTTAATAACTCCACAATTCTATAGCCTTTGTAAGTTGTGCCCCAACTGCCACCAATGTGTGAGTCGTACAGGTGCGGAATGTTGCGTAACATTTTTTCACCATCCTGATCGTGATCATGTCCATGAAACACTGCTCTTACGTTTGGATACTTTTGAATTAAATCCGCGTAAGCCGGATTATCAATACTGTTAAGTGTCCATTTTTGCTGACCGATATGCAGAAACAGAAAAATATTTTTCTTGCGATGTTGTTTTAACCTTTCCTCCAACCATTTCAGATCTGGCGAAAGGTATTCGCCTTTTTCGTTGGAAGTAGTCATCATTAAAAAAATCTGTTTGCCGAATGTTCTTTCATAATTCAGTGGCACATTCCAGATTTGCAGCCATTGCGTGGCAGGTATGCGATCGTGATTTCCCTGCGTGACACAAAAAGGAACCGCAAGTTTTTCCAGATGCGGTTTAAGTTGCGACATCAATTCCGGTTTATCGTGAATCAGGTCTCCGTTAATCACGCAAGCATCGAGCGGAAGTTCTTTGTGAAAATTATTGAGGTGCGAAACGAATTCGGTTATGTATTGATCGTACGCTGTATCGGGTTGACCATAATGGCTATCGCTGCCTACCGCAAAACGCAACACCACTTTTTTCTGGTTGTCCAGCACCTCAGCAGCCGAAAGCGATTGATAACCTCCGGCAAGTAAGTAAGCCGAAGTAAGAGTAAAACCTTTCAGGAATTTTCTGCGCGAGATGCTCATGGTTTCAGATTTTAACTTCCGTGTTTTGTGCCAACCAAAGTTAACTCTACTACAATCAGATTCTTGTTAAAATTAGAATAAAGCAACTTTACCAAATCTTTATTCTGCAAGTTGTTGGCAAACTCAAAGGCTTTATCAAAATCGGGCCAGTTTAAAAACTCCTGCACATTGCCCATGCCGCCTTTCTTTACCAGATTTTGTAGCACGTGTAGTTCAGTTTCATTAATCATAAATCCAAATCTCAATTCTTGTTTGTTAAAGGTAAATTTATTTTCGTTTATTTTAAGTATTAATGAATTACCAGCGCATTGAACCTAATGTAAAACTCAACCCCTGGGTGGATTGTTATTGGTTTGCTGATAGCGATAGTAGTATCCGCGAGAAGAAGAAAATTATTCCGGATGGCTTTCCTGAAATTATTTTTCATTACCGCGATCCTTACCGAATCAATATTTCAGGTAAGTGGCAACAGCAAAGCAAAGGTCTTTTTGCCGGACAAATCCGAAAATTCTTTTATCTGGAAAATACCGGTGCTTCAGGCATGATAGGTATAAAATTTAAACCGGCAACCCCGGCACTTTTTTTTGATGTGAACATGATTGAATACACCGATCAGGTTATTCCCCTTCGTCAATTTACGAATGTGTTTGATCCGATATTTACGAGTATCAGCGATCCATTAAATTTTGAAGTGGTTGCAAAGTCGCTTGATTACCAATTAGAATCATTGATCAGGCCTGAAACTGAGGATCTGATTAAAGTTAACCGTTGCCTCAATCTTATTTTCTCCAGAAAGGGAAATATAGACGTGCGGGAATTACAGGAACATGCTATCGTAACCGAGCGACAATTACAACGACTGTTTAATAAGTACGTGGGATTACCACCTAAATTTTATTGCCGGATTGTCCGGTTCAGTCATATTTTTAATTTGATGGAACAGCGCGATGCTTCGTGGGTAGAAATTGCTTTGGAGTCCGGGTACTACGATCAATCGCATTTCATTCGAAACTTCAAAACATTTACAGGCGAAGATCCGTCTGCATATTTATTTGAAGAAGAGACATTGGCTAACTTTTTTATGAAGCGAACCTGATTGTCGGGTTTGTACAATATCGAGTTGAGAAAGCCTTTTACCTTTCGGGAAAAATAATTTTATGAAAAAATTCCTTCTTCTATTATTCGTTGTCATCTGCGCTTCCGCGAGTGCGCAATCCGTAAACGATCTGTCATGGCTTACCGGTACCTGGAATCGTACCAACGTAAAGGCCGGTCGCGCAGCACATGAACGGTGGGTTAAAACTGCCGAAGGTTTTCAAGGTTGGGGCGTAAACCTGAACGGAGCTGATACTACGTTTGTAGAAAAGCTGCGCATCGTTACCAAAGACAACAAGTTATACTATGTGGCCGATGTGCCGCAGAACAAAGAGTCAACTTACTTTTTAATTTCAGAGGTTTCGGCCAACTCTTTTACCTGCGAAAATCCACAACATGACTTCCCTAAAAAGATTGTCTATCAGTTGGATGGTAATAAGCTGAAGGCTACAATTTCCGGTAATGGAAAGTCGATGGAATATTTATTTGAGCGGAAGGAGTAGATTCCTGATTTTTAAGTTAAGTTAATTTTTGTTTGACGATTCATTAATTAAAGTGTATCAAGAAACCTTATTACGAAACGCATTATCTTGATGGCGAAGTAGGAACGTCCCGTTAGGGACGGTATTTTTGTAGAGGAATGATAAAAAGAATTCCGTCCCGTTAGGGACGGAATGTTAACCTTTAAGATGAAATGGTTATGCCTAATACCTATACCCAGCTACATATTCAATTCGTATTTGCGGTTCAAAATCGCGCGAGTCTTATACAAGCATCGTGGGAAGAAGAACTTTACAAATACATTTCAGGTATTGTAAAAAATTGCAAGCACAAAGTGCTAGCGATAAATGGCATGCCCGACCATGTTCACCTTTTTGTAGGTCTACACCCCACACAAGCTGTATCAGACTTGATGCAGCGTGTGAAGGGGGAATCGTCAGAATGGGTTAATAAAAAAGGGTTTTCGCTAGGGAAATTTCAGTGGCAAGAGGGTTACGGAGCATTTTCATATGGTCATAGTCAGGTTAAGCAAGTTTATGATTATGTGATGAACCAGAAACAGCATCATCAAAGCAAAGTGTTTTTAGATGAGTATCGGGAGTTATTAGATAAATTCGAGGTTTCCTTTGACGAGAAATATATTTTTAAGGCACTGGGATGAGAATATTCCGTCCCTACGGGACGGGTGTTATGCAAACAACCTATTCCTACAAATATTTCTGTCCCTACAGGACACAATAGTTTTAGCCAAGATAATAGTCTTTTTAAATTCCATTAGTTAGATGGTATAGGAATTTTTATCATACAATGTCAACTTGACTGTGAACTAGCTTGAAAAATACTTCAGATCAACCTGTGCCTTAATCCTCTTTGTGATTAATTCGTGAGTTTTACTCATCGCTATTTCAACAGAAGTATTTTCATCTACCAAACTGATTACCTGAGTTATTCCAACTTGTTTCCACTGTGTTTCGGTTAATTCATTTTTACCCACAACAGCAACTACAGGTTTGTGATGGCGAACCGCGGTAGCGGCAACACCAGCTACTACTTTCCCCGAAAGTGTTTGTGAATCCATTTTGCCCTCTCCGGTAATAACCAAATCGGCATGTTGAATCGCAGTTTCTATGTTTAGTGATTGCATTACATAATCAATCCCGCGTTGTTGAGTTGCATTCAGAAATACTTTTGCACCAGCACCAAGACCTCCGGCTGCTCCGGCTCCGGCAAAGTCGGTGGAAATAATTAATTGCGTGTGAACAATGTTGGCAAAATGCTGCAAGCCTTTATCTAATTGCACAACATCATGTTCGCTTGCGCCTTTTTGTGGAGCAAATACAAAGGCAGCCCCATTCGTACCATAAAGTGGATTGGATACATCGCACAACACTACAATTTCTGTTTGTTTGAGTTGTGGATTAACAGTTGAAGTGTCTATACGATGCAGGTTTACTAAGTTTTCACCAATGGGTGTTAACTCCTGATTTTGATTGTTATAAAATGTATAGCCCAACACTGTGGCCATACCTATACCGGCATCGTTGGTTGCACTGCCGCCAATGGCCAGCACAATTTTTTTTACCCCATGCTTCAAAGCATCTGCAATTAAATCGCCAGTACCAATGGTAGAAGTGTGAAGTGGATTTCTTTCATCGGGTTTTAAAAGTTGTAAACCGGATGCAATGGCCATTTCAATAAAAGCAGTTTTCCCATCGCCCGAAATTCCATAGCCAGCTTCTGTTTTACGAAAGAGCGGATCGCGGACAGCGCAGGTAATCCATTTACCCTGCGTGTGTTCGGTTAAGAGTTGGGCGGTGCCTTCGCCACCATCAGCCATAGGTATGGTTTGGATGTGCAGGGTTGCATCAGATTTTAATAACGCTTGCCGGATTACTTCGCATACGTGGTGTGCATCGAGTGAACCTTTAAACTTATCGGGCGCAATCAGAATTTTCACAGCAGGTAAATTACAATAGAAACCAGCAATGCTGTAACTCCTTGTGCCAGCGTGATAAGCGTATAACTTTTATACGCAGCGCGTTCGTTGATACCGCCAAACTGCGACACAACCCAGAAGTAGGAGTCGTTCGCATGTGAAACCGTCATGGCACCACCGCCAATAGCCAGTACCAACGTGGCAAGATCAATCGGGTTAGAAAATCCCGCAGCAAGCGTAAGTGGTGCGAGTAACGAACTAGTAATAATAATTGCCGATGTAGATGAGCCTTGCGCAGTTTTTAAAATCGCGGCCAACACAAACGCTATAAATAGAAAAACAATTCCACCGGCTTGTGATGTAGCCAACATATCTTTCAGCAAGACATCTATTCCACTCGATTTAATTACAGCACCAAACGCACCACCCGCACCGGTAATCAATAAAATGATTCCGGCATCTTTCAAAGCTTCTGAGATCCAACCGGGCCAGATTTGTTTTTGCTTGTCGCGAATGAGCAGGAAAGAAAAACTTAAACCAATCAGTAAAGCAACAGCCGGATTACCAATTATCTGAAGTATCGACCACGATTGCAATGCAGGAATTAATGTAGGCAATGATGCTAATGCTATCAGTATAATGGGTATTACCAACGGTATGAAAATAAGTATAGTGGAATGCGTGTGTACTTCGGTAGCTTCAACAATGGGCGTGGTGGTTGCAATTCGCAAACCCAACTTGCGTGATAGGAAGTAAGCTACTCCGGCAACGGGTATTGAGCCAATCAAACCAACCAGCATAACCAAACCAAGATGGGAGGTTGCACCGAGGTTAGCGGCTGCTGCTAACGGCCCCGGTGTAGGTGGTATTAGTGTGTGCGATGTATAAAGCGAAGTGGAGAGCGCCAGTGAAAGTTGTGCAGGCGTTGCCGCTGAAGAAGCCAGTGCCGGTATTAATCGGGACAAGATTATAAATCCTGAATCGCAGAAAACCGGAATACCTACCAGCAAACCAATTACGGACATAGCCAATGTAGTACGCGATGTGCCAAATGCTGTAATAATTTTATTTCCGAGTGCGGCCATGGCTCCGGTTTTTTCCATTACGGTACCGAGGCACGAACCTATCGCCACCAGAAACCCGATTTGTTGCAACAACAAACCAAAACCACTTTGCATGCTCGTAAAAATTTCCAGAAAGGGTTTGCCCATGATTAACCCAAACAACACTGCAGCCAACAACAAGGCGAAGAATGCATGCAGCTTAAAGTAGCGCGATGCAGCAATGAGAACAGCAATTGAAATCAGTAAGGCAATGCTAACCTGAATCATGAACTGCGAAACGGATAATAACGAAACACTTGTCCGGCCTTGAACTCCGTAACATCGGCTGGTAGTTCAATAAAACCATCTACATCTTTCAGGTTGGCAAAATCGCCCGAGCCACCACCGGCATCGGGCCAGGCCTTTAGTTGACTCATTTCATTTTTTACCTTCACTTGTAAAAAATAAGTAAGCGCAGGTTTAAATGTAAAGTTCTGCGCCAGCACCACTTGTTGTGCCTGTGTTTCTGTGCCCAGACTTTTCATTAACCAAGGTTTGATGTAACGATAGAAACACATGTAGGTAGAAACCGGATTCCCCGGAAGGGCAAACACTACATGTTTGGCTGATGTACCAAACCAAAGCGGTTTGCCGGGGCGCTGACTTACCTGATGAAATCTTTTTTGAATGCCATTACGCTCTAGTGTTTGTGGAATGTAATCGTACTTACCTTTTGAAACGCCACCTGAAAAAATGACGAGCGAATAATGTTGCAGAATTTTTTTTACTTCAGCTTCTAAAATTTCAGGTTGATCGGGCAAATGAAATTGATCGGCCACACAGCCCAACTCGCGCAAAGCGGCTTGTAGCGCGTAGCTGTTCGATCTGCGGATTTGATAGGGTAGTGGAATGAGTTCAACAGGAATCAATTCATCACCTGTAGAAATGATAGCTGTTTTAGGAAATGCTGCTACCGTAACTTTCTTTTTACCAACTGCAGCCATTAACGCTACTTCGGCTGGAGAAATTTTTATTCCGGGTGTCAGCAGTTCGTCCTGATTGCGGGCATCTACACCTTGGCGGTGAATATTTTCACCTTGTTCAATTTTTTCTGTGATGATGCGCGCCTTCCCATCATTTATTTCCAGGTTTTCATAGGGAATAACGGTATCGGTGCCGAGTGGCAACATGGCTCCAGTCATTACTTCCAGACACGATGTGGAAGTTGTAAATTGTTTCTGTTGTTGCCCTGCTGCCTGAATGCCTTCGATGGTAAAAGTGCGTTCGCCTTTTTGCCAGGCGTGGAAAGCAATGGCTATACCATCCATTGATACCCGATTGAAAGGTGGAAAATCGCGATCGGCCCGAACGGTTTCTTTCAGCACACGGCCGCATGCTTCCTGAATGGAAATCTCTTCAACACCTGTTTCAACAGAGTGCGAGAGAATGATGGCGGTGGCTTCGGATACGGTGATCATTTAAAACAGTTGAAGTGTCGTATCATGAATAATTACGGAATGTAAGTTAATGACAAAATTGACTATTTTTGATATTGCGATTACAAATCCGATGAAAGCAGCAGATTTAAAATTTAGTCTTATTGATACTTACCTTGGACTCTTGAACAGTTTAAGCCCCGAACGCAAGCTTGAACTGATCTCCAGACTTTCGGATTCATTAAAGGGTTCTAAAAAACCTTCCAATAAATCTATTGAAGAACTTTATGGAGCCTTTGTCTCGAAACAATCGGCTGATGAAATAATAGCTGACCTTAAGAGAAGTAGAAGATTTGACCGAAAGACTGAAGAGCTTTGAGTAAATTCTTACTGGATACCAACATCTGCATATATTTTTTGAAGGGTCAATACAACCTTATTCAAAAACTTGAAAAGATAGGACTTGAAAATTGTTTCATTTCGGAAATAACCATAGCTGAACTGAAGTTTGGTGCGGAAAATTCTGAAAGCAAGGAAAAGAATAGAAATACCGTTGACGATTTCATCAGCAGATTTACAATTATCCCAATCTTCAACTCACTCGATATTTACGCAAAGGAAAAGGCTCGTCTTAGAAAGGCCGGAAATCCACTTGATGATTTCGATTTATTGATCGGTGCTACTGCCATCTCAAACGAATTGGTTTTAGTAACCAGAAATGTTACCGACTTTGAACGATTGGAAGGAATTAAAATCGAGAATTGGATCGCTGATTAAGATCACTTCAAGTGAAATGGGTAAACAGAATCAATGAAAAAACAATTTACACATATTGATGCATCGGGCAACCCTAAAATGGTAGATGTATCGGAAAAGCAGGTAACCAAACGCGTGGCGAAGGCTCAGGCTGTAGTGATTTTGGGCAAAGAAATCTTAGCGCAAATCAAAAACAACGAGTTGATCACCAAAAAAGGACCTGTATTTCAAACAGCCATCATTGCCGGAGTAATGGCTGCGAAAAAAACACATGACCTGATTCCGTTCTGTCATCCATTGGCGTTGGAAGACTGCCAGGTGCACATTGAAGTAGACAAAAAGAAAGTGCTGATTACTACAACAGCAACTGTTACTGGTAAAACCGGGGTGGAAATGGAGGCACTTACGGCTGCTTCGGTAGCGGCACTTACCGTGTATGATATGTGCAAGGCCCTGTCGCACAATATTATTATTGAAACTGTAAGGTTGATGGCTAAAAGTGGAGGCAAGCGCGATTTTGTCCGGAAAAAGTAACTGCCTTTACAATCTTTTTGCAATCTGGTTGAAACACATCTAATCTCCACTTTAAGCTTAAGTTTCAATTTACTAATCACTTACAACCTTTTGGGTTAAGCATTTTGTGAAGTGAGAATTCCTGCAAACGGGTGAAACATTACTAATCCATAAACATTTTATGTTTGATAAAACTTTTTTGACTCACTACAAGTTATCTTTGTTGTGTCTAAAATAAAGTTGGCTATGAAATTCATTGACAGAAACTTTCTACTGAATCCTATTAACCGCGACTTGTTGCTGGTAGAAGGTTCAGCGCTTGTAATTGCAGTAGCAATTATCACCCTGGCGGTGATGATTGTGAGTCAGCTCTAAGGATGAGCTGATACCCACTGGTCCCCATCCAGGAAAAATTCTTTTTTCCAGATGGGGACAGTTTTTTTCAGGGTATCGATAATGAATTGACACGCCTCAAAAGAATCTTTCCGGTGCGGAGTTGAAATAGCAACCACAACTGCCACCTCGCCTGGCACCAGAGTACCCACGCGGTGACTGATAGCCCAGCCGGTAACCGGCCACTTTTCGCGCGCAGCATCTATTACCTTTTGCATTTCTGATATGGCCATTGGTTCGTAGGCTTCGTATTCTAATTTAACTACTGCTTTACCGGCAGTCTGGTTGCGCACGGTACCAATAAACACATTTACCGCTCCGGCTTGATTTGCCGTTGCAGCCGCAATGATTTTGGAGGTATCGATTGAGTAGTTGGTTATTTCTATCATGTTGTTAGCCCTCGGTTTAGCCTCACCCCATCCGGACTTATCAGTTATCAAAACTTTATTGCACCCCTCTCCACAGGAGAGGGGTAAACTGCGCCTGCTAACTGATAAGAAATATAGAGCGGAATCAAATTTAAGATTTTGCTTACACATAGTTTATAGGTATCTTAATCACCCCTCTCCTGTGGAGGGGTAAACCCAAATTGTATAAATTAAAATTGAACTTGATATGGGTGAGGCTTAGGAAAAACCGCATTGGTATTAGGCTCGTATTTTCCCACCAAACTCCTCCCAATCAAAACCGGTTTCAATTCGTCCATGTCGTAAAGCCGGAATCTGTGTGGTAATGATCAGCGTTGTACCATTTATATCGGCCCTATTATGTTGCGGTATCTGAAGCTTAATGCCTTTGCCTTGTGTAAACTTAACATCACTAAAAAAATCCTGTACCGATTTTTTTAGTCCGTTGATATTCTTCATGCCGTACATCAACACCACTTCGGGTTTATGGATTTTTATTTTGGAAAGAATAGTCTCCATGCGTTGTTTATACACATGTTCTTCATAGCGTTGCTGACTTCTAAGAAAATCGCAGCCCTCCAGATTAAGCCAGTTGTAATGCCATGAATGCGTGTGCGATCCCGGCAATGGATAAAACGGAATCATCGCCTCTTTTTTTAAATCGGGCGCAGCAAATTTTTCTTGTTGATAGGCAAAGGCATCGGGCAGGGGTTGACCATCATAGCCAGATTCAAAAGCGATGAGATTTTTCCATACGGTGCTGGAAATAGCCGTGGCCCCAAACCGGTAATCATAGCGCGTGGTAAACTTATCTGCTTTTGCATCCTCGCGGCCAATTGAAACATGTTTATATAAATCGCGGATGTTGCACAGGGTAGCTCCGGCCTCCGGATGCTGCGCATAAAAATAATTGAACTTGTCGGCTACTTCTTCGGGCACATCACCACCGGGTTCTTCATAACCAATAAACCAGAACCGTGCCTGCCACGAACCATAGCCATAAAAGTTGTTGAGCCAGTGTTGGAGTTTGGTTTCGGTGATGAGCATTTTGAAAAATGACAGGATACTATTGAATTAGTTTGAGACCAATATTAAATGACTCTCTAACTATTACCAAAAATAACCCTGGTATTTCATTTTTCAGTAATGGTTTAATGGCTTCAACCGCAATGTTAGAAATAATATTTACGACTATATCATAAATGATTTTTTGGGCACTTACTTTCCAATCTCTTTTATTTAGTCTTTAGTTACCGTTGGGAGATGTTTCAATCCTTTTTGAATCTTACTGCTAAGTTCTTCTGTTAATCTGTAATTTCCCCTCAATAAGATGTTGAAATTTAATTAAGCGTCACAAAAAAAGCCGGCTAACCGGCTCTTTTTTATTCCACTTCTCGCATCGTCTCTCGCAGCGGACGATGCAGTGTAAAAGGTTATGCTATCACTTAAACTGCAAGATCACCTTACGTTGAAGCACCGCACTGCCTTGCTGTATCTGCACGATGTATAAACCCGGAGTAGTATCCTGCTCCACATTTAATTTATGTACGCCATTGCCTTCAGCACCATTTATCGCTTGTGTAAACACTGTGCGACCGGTAAGATCAACCAACGTAACGGTGGCGTTTTGTTTTGAAGGTGTCTCCAACTTCACATAAAGTTGATCGAACGTAGCCGGGTTCGGATACACATAGGCATTGAAAGGTTCGTTAAACGGATTCTCCACACCGGTAACCAAATATTCAAACGGTTCTGAAACTACCGAGCAACCGCCTTTGGCAACCAATGCCGTATAGATGCCTTCTTCTGTAGGTGTAATAACGCGGTCGTAAGCATCCAGCGGTGAGTTATTAACGTACCACTGTATAAAATTATCAGCCGGAATGTCATTCACGATCTCCAGATTTTTGCCTGTAAACTCTACTAGCGGCATCTCCACTCTGTTGATCTCTACATACACCGAAGTCTTCGGCCCTTCGCAGCCATTGCTTACTGCGGCTACTTCAAACAACGTTGTTTTCTTTAGCGGATCGGAAATCCAGCTTGCACTGGTTTGGTTCGCAATCAATACGCCATCCTTATACCAATGTAAACTGTTGGCTGAGTTGGTTTCTGCTTTCAAATTGATTTGCGATTCCGCGCAAAGCGACAAGAAAGGTTTTTCAACCGCTACCAACGGACTTGGCGTGTAGTTAAACACCAATGGCGTTGTAGTTAACAACTCATCGCTGCAACCTTTAAAGCCGGTATGAATAACCACACTGTTGGCACCGGCTTGTAAGGCACTTACCGGTATGGTTAACTGCGTGCCCGTTTCATCGGCAACAATTTCTGAGATAGGCGTGGCCTCATTTACCCGTGTAGCATAATAAAATACACCGGGTTGCGTGTTGGTTAATTGGATAGTAGCCGATGTGCCACCGCATACATTTTCAACCGAAGCGATTGCATTTTTCTGAAGCGCAGGGCGATTGAGTGTGAGGCTAAACCTTGCGGTACCAAAGCTGGCAGCCGCAGCGGTTACGGCAAAACTATACGGGGTGCTATTGGTAATAGCCACAGTAGTGTTGGTGAAATGATCGGTAAGCGCTACCGCACCTACACCCACTAAGTTTTCGATGTTATCAAAGGCAAGGGTGTACTGGCCCGGTGTTACATCTTCCAATACTATTGCTACTGTTTTTTCGCAGAAGCTATCGGACATTTTATTGAAGACTAAATTTACGTTTTCAGATGAACGTGTACTCACGTTTAGCACCTGATTCTTATACTTCAAACCATCCGTTTCAGGTTCATACACATCGCTAAAGTTTTCGCCCAGAATTACATACCCCACATCTTCTGTAGTTCCATTCGACAAGCGAATGGTTATACTATTAAGCTGCGTATCACCTTCGCGGTAGAAAGTAGAAGTATTGGTTCGCTTAGCTTTTTCATGCACCGTCATAGTTGCTGCACCGGTGGTTTGTACCCAGAAGGCCTGGCCGGGTGCTATGATACCTCCGGTTAACGTACCAAGTCCGGTTTGTGAATCGTATGTTCTTTGAACAAGGGTACCGGTTGCATTATCAGGCACCGCAATAGCTGTGGAAACTCCCGTGCGTGTCCAGTCACTAGCCAGGTTATTCCATTGGATAGCCGAAGCATAAGGGTTACCTACTAAGTTCCAACCAGCGTTAGCTCCACCGGCTGGCGTAAGTGTAAACGGTACGCTGCCCTGATACGGGTTCCCCGTCATAGTAAGCGTAAGCGGATTATTACCATTATAGTTAAAAATGGAATACCCGCGACCACGCTGGAAGGTTACCGTGTTGTTGCCGCCCGTTGCCGGATAGTTTTTATAACCGCCATCATTCTCTACATAATAAAACATAGAAGCAACCGAAGCATTGGTATTGGCTCCGGTAAAGTTACCGGTAATAGGCATGTAGGTTTGCCACATGGCCACTGTCATGTTCGCTACTGATGAAGACATGTAGCGATACTTACGCACCGCACTCACCCAACGTTCTACCTTAGCATTGCCGGTAATACTGCCGTTGCCTTCAAGCTCTTGCAGGTAAGCAGTTTTGTTTTCTGTTGAGACCAGCGTAATGTTACCGGCCGAACTTACTTCACCCGCTTTGATCTTTAAACCATCGGTAATGTTTACTGGTGATTGCACCATTAGCTTACCCGTGCTACTAAACGTTGAAGTAACCAACCCGGCTGTTTTAAGTGTGGCATCAAAATGTAAGTTTGAGTTTTGTGCGCTGCTGCTGCTTAAGGTTAAGTTGCTGCCGTTAATGGCCAGCTTACCGGTTTGCCCACCGGCATTTATGTTGGCCGCATTCTTCATAACCAAATGGTTGTTACCCAGGTTAAGCGTAGTGCCATTGGCCAACACCAACCCACCACCATTGGGCGAACCCACGTTAAGGGTGATGGGGCTGCTGCTTACTACATTTACATTTGTGCCACTGTTAGTTGAAAGTTTATATAAATCCAATGCACCATTAACGGTAAGGGTTTGTGTACCCGCTTTGGCTAATGTTAAGTCTAGCGCATTATCGGTAGCTACTACACCGGGGGTTCCGGCTAAGGTTATATCGCCATGCACCGTAACCTGCGAAGCATTGCCCGACACACCTTTTAAGGCAATGCCAGTGGTGGCGTTCAGGTTACCCATAATTACCGTTTCACCTTCAGCAAAATTTTTGTTGCCGGTACCGGTAAGGCTGACATGCCCGTAAGTACCCGCAGGTATGTAGGCATAGTTATTAAAGTTAACTGTACTGGTAGGCGACACACTTAAAAACTCGGGCGCGGTGGTAGCGTTGTTTAAGTTAACTACGGCATTGCCCTGCACTTCTAACTTAGCTGAAATGGTATTATCTACAGTTAGTGTGGTACCGGTGGGTACTATTAGTTTAGAAATACTGCCTCCAATCGTTAGTGGGTTACCCCCAAGACCAGTGCTGGCACGGTTAGCTACCATGTAATACTGCCCGTTGTAGGTTAAGTTAGGCACGGTACCCGTTCCATCGGTATTTGTTCCCCAAGTGGTTGCGAGGTAAAGTGCTCCAGCCGGTTTTGAGTAGTACATGACCCCCGCATTGGTCGTAACTGCTAATGGATCGGAAGCTACCGACTTATTGCCAATAGCATCAAATGCTTTTACAGTGAAATTGTAAAGTGTGCCCGGCTCCAGGTCGGTTGCTGAGTAACTGGTAACGGTAGATACACCAACAGGATTTCCATTAGCCAGAACCTCATAACCCGTAACCGCCACATTATCGGTTGAGGCAGACCAACTAAAGGCCACGTTTGAAAATGTTTTACTGATAAAGGTAACATCTGTTGGAATGGATGGTGCCAAAGCATCAGATGCGGTGGTAGCACTGGCAACAGTACTAAAAGGCGATGATGCTCCATTAGTAACATTGATAGTTTTTAACTTATAGAAATAAGTAGTGCTTGGGTTTGCAGTATCATCCGTAAAAGGTGAACCGGTAGCGCGGCCCACAATAGTATACTCACCATCAATTACGGTAGCGCGGTACACTTCAAACTCATGAGCAGGTAGCCCATACACCCAGGTTAAATCAATATTGGTCATGCCATTGGCAGTTGCGACTAGAGAGGCAGGAGCAGCAAGTGTTGCTGGCGGTGTGTAGTTCATAGATCGTAGCCACCCAGGTGGAATGGGTGCCCAATCTGACCAAGTAGTTGGACTATTTGGAAGTGTACGTCTTCTGTATTCAACGGAAAGAGATTGGCTCTCTGTGAATTCGTTGTAGAGCACTGTTATACGATAGGGAGCAGCTGGTAATCCAATATTTCCAGTAGTCTTATAAACATAGCCCTCTGTCCAAGTGTTATGATCCAACAAGTTATTTTGGCCAAAATTATTTGGATTAAACCCTCCAAGGTACAACCTACTTCTATCATCGGAAATTATTCGGAATTGATAGGTATCGCTACTATGTGTGTTCGGGGTTAATGATGTTCTTGGCGGTATAAGTAAATATCCATCAAACTTAATTTTATAAAAATCCTCTTGCGTGGCAAAACCAGGGGTACCCCATTCAACATTTACAGGATTCACATTAAAATCAGGCCATCTGCCAGTAAACTCAGCCGTAATCCAATCAATTGGCGGAGTGTCAAGATTGGTAGCTGAGGTAGCTGGATTTAAAGAAGACCAAGCACCCGTGGAGTGTTCATAATACAAGCCCTCCACCACCGTTGTACCAATCACCATGTTGCTAGGCGTTGATAAATTACCACCAAAATCCTGAGCTTGGACTGTTATAGGATAAGCTTGGTTAAGAGCAAGCCCTGTAATGGTGAATGTTGTTTCAGTCGAGAACGTAGAAACAGGTGTGCTACCATAAGTTACTACGTACTGGTTTATACCTCCATTATCTGTACTAGCATCCCACGCAAGGGAAATCGAATTGTTATTGATTGTATTATTTACAACGCGTAAATTTTGAGGCGTACTCGGTACGGCCTCATCCAATGGGGTTTCTACTTCCAGGTTTATGTCGGGATCTTCGCTGGGTACATGAAGTGAGCGGGCGGTGTTGCTTACTGCCCTGAGTTTATATTCGTAAAGAGTACCTGGTGTTAGGTGAGTATCAAGATATGAAATGGCATCTTCTTCGGTAACCGCAACATAAGTAAAAATGGTTTCGCCAGATATTCTACGCCAGATTTCAAACCCGGTTTCATTGGGGGAGTTATCAGCCCACGTTAAAAAAATGCTGGTTGGAGATTGAGCTGTACCACTAAAATTACTCGGCAGGGTAATAGTCGTTGGAGTATTATGGGTAATGACTAAAGGTGCCGAAAGTAAACTAGGGCAAGCACTTACAGTTGCAGTTCGAACCGTATAACTACCCGGATGTTCGAAACTCCGGTAGATCATGGAAAGGGTATCCTGAATAAAAGTGTTTTGATTATTATAGGTTCTGGCATTGGTAACTAATGCTCCGTTCTGATACCAATAATACTTCTCATTCTTTTCGCTGGACTTCAACACTAAATCAGGCACAACAGGATACACCGCTGGGTTTATCGTTGGCATTACAGGCGAACCTATGGTTTTGATTACTGGAGTGGGTGGGGCACTTTCGGTAATTACCATCGGGTCCGACCAACGGTTCCAGTCGCTCTCTGTGGGATTTGCTTTGCGGCTAAACCTAGCCCGATACGTGCCCGGCAAGGTGGCGGAATAACTGTAGGTATTTGCACCCGGAATAATTGCTCCATCCTTTTCCCATTGATAAGCCAAAAACCCTTGGCTCAGAAGCAACTCAGCTGCGGTGCCGTTCGTACCGCATACGGTTTGATTTCCAAATTTTACATAGATGTTGGATTTATCTTCTTTCCGCATCCAAGTAAAAAAGTCCGGCTCATTGTAAGCGTTGTTCCAAACGCCATGTCCGAGTGAAGGATAGAGAGTGTACCGTATATCCATTCCGTTGTTTCTGAAATCCTGAATCCGGGTTTGTGTTTGTGATGGTGTCGGGTTTCCATCCGTACCACCCTGAAAAATCCATTGCGGAATATTAACCATGTATGGATACAAATTGTAACTCCGGATATCCGCATCATTCACTGCCGACATCGGTAGGATAGCACTAAATAACCAGGGGGCGGTGCGCATTACTCTGTAGGCACCTGCACCACCATCTGAAAGCCCGTGAAGGTAAATTTTGTTAGGATTGATGTTGTACTTTTTAATGAGCAGCCGGATAATGCGCACCACGTTCTCAGCCCCATTGGGTTCTTGCCAGCCGCTTATGTTTTGTGGAAAAAGCACAAAGCCCGGAAAGGCACGGGCTGGCATTGTTGGGTCATCCGGTACCTTACTACCTATTCCTGGTAGAAGCACAGCTGTTTGATGTATTGAGCCGCCATGCAAAAGATTATGATCGTTGTTCAATAACTGCAACATGGTTGGCCTGAAAACATCGGCCGTTGCAGTGTTTGTATAATTTAAACCACTAACCGTAAATCCATAAGGCGGTACATTTGAGACATCTGTCACGGTTCGATTTCCATTATAACCCGGTACTGATGAATTAGAAATGGTCACTTGTAGATTATTGGTAAATCCATGAGCTTCCTGAGTTGTAAACCGCGTTCCGCCAGCTACACTGGCAGCTGAAATAATTCTATAAGTACCGGCCTGAGGATTATTATCATTAGGATTCCAGTTGCCGTTGCTCCAATACCCTGCATTTCCGCGTTCACCAAGGCCGTGGATCATAACAATCAACGGGTATCCTCCAGCTACATTAGGAGCAGTACCATAGTTTTTTGGTTTTATCAATCGGTAATTCATCGAAAACTTATCGTGCCACGCTGTATTAGCCCGTAGTTGTCCTTGAGTATAGTTGGTAGAAGTAAAACCAGCCATGCCAAAATAAGTATCGGTTGGTAGTCCATTGGCTTTGCGGAAACTGAAGGTTTTATTTTCAACCAGATAATAATCACGCCAGGTTCCAATATCGTTGTCGCGCAAACGGATGTCCACGTTAAAAAAAGTACCACCAGAGCCAAAGCCTGCAGCCCGCGTTCCATTATTTCTATAATGGAAGAGGGTCCAGGTTGTGTCAATCTGGGCGTTTGATTGCGTGTAAAAAGAAGTTAAAACGGTAAGAACCAGGGCAAGTTTAGCCGGTAATTTCATAGACTGAGAGATGTTGATTAAAGCCACCTTCTAATATCCAACAAAGGTCGCAAAAGTGAGCGGCCACGGAGTAATATTTAGGATTAAATTTCTACAAAAACCGGTTGCTAAAACCTACAAAACAGTGAGTTTGAGGTAAAGTGAGGAATTTGGGTTGGAAAGGGGGTATGTACCTTTTACCTCACCGCAGGCGCGGGACAGGCTTGCCTCACCCCCGGCCCCCTCTCCACAGGAGAGGGGTGTGCCTGTCGAGGTGGGCTGTGCGGATTGAATTGGCCGGTGCTTCCTCGCAACAAGGCTGTCTGCGCTCTTCCTTCAAGGCTGTCATCGCGGTTGGGTGGTTTTCGTTGAATCATTACAGTCTCAAACTTCAAACCCATACCGCGATCCAAACAAAGTGCTGGTGAGCGGGCCATGAAAAGCATTTCACTTCCCGCATCGTCTCTCGCAGAGGACGATGCATTGTGAGATCAGAAACAAATTGTATCGTCCCCGAAACGGGAGACGATACTTGAAATAAGTGCGCTTTCCCTACAAAGCAGTCAGAGAATGTCATTTGTGTTTATACCCTCACCCGGCAAAACTTATCAAATAGCACAATTTACCTACCCTCTCCCAGGGGAGAGGGAAACGGTGACTGCGTTGACTGATGAATTTGTTAGGGTGAGGGAGTGCGTAACATCAGTTACCAATGCGTGCGGGAAAACGCGGGTTTGCAATTCAGTCAGCGCACTTTGTTCAACGCTGTCATCGCGGTTGGGTTGCTGGGTTTGAATCATTACAGTCTCAAACTTCAACCCCATACCGCGATCCCGACAAAGTGTTGGTGAACGGGCTATGAAAAGCATTTCACTTCCCGCATCGTCTCTCGCAGAGGACGATGCATTGTGAGATCAGAAACAAAATTGTGTCGTCCCCGAAACGGGAGACGATACTTGAAATAACCCCATACCGCGATCCCGACAAAGTGTTGGTGAGCGTGCTATGAAAAGCATTTCACTTCCCGCATCGTCTCTCGCAGAGGACGATGCATTGTGAGATCAGAAACAAAATTGTATCGTCCCCGAAACGGGAGACGATACTTGAAATAAGAACGGGATTCCGGAATTCGCCAGCTTTGGCTTGAGATTTTTTTAAAATAATTACAAGATCACTTCTGCCAACTATTCCCTTGCTCCTCCCGATAGCTATCGGGAGGAATGACAGTTTCATGAATAAGTGTGTGCGCCCTTTGTTCAACGCTGTCATCGCGGTTGGGTTGGTATGGTTAAAAAAAATTACCTTGCGGCCTTTTAAGATTTTTCAAATTATGACTGGCGGTGTTGATAGTGCCCGCTAACAAATTCCAATGCCGTTGCAACCTACGCTTAGTGTTTTTATGTTGGCCTATAATCACGAGCCGTACATCGCTCAGGCTATACAAAGTATTTTAGATCAAAAAACAGATTTAGACTTTGAGTTGGTGATTGGCGAAGACTTCTCTAAAGACAATACCCGCGCCATCATTTTAGAGTTTAAGCAAAAGTACCCCGAAAAAATTACCGTAATTGAAAACACCACCAACGTGGGCATGCACGAAAATTTTCTACGCACACTTTTCAGTTGCCGTGGCAAATACCTATGCATCTGCGAAGGCGATGATTACTGGAACAACCCCGATAAATTAAATCTGCAATACCAGTTTCTGGAAAGTAACCCACAGTATGTGTTGGTGTGTGGCAACCATACGCGCTACATTCAAAACACCGGTCAGTTTGAGCGGGGCAATCCCGCTACCGAACCCGATCACGATATTGCCTTCGAAAAATTAATTAAGTTTAATTGCATTACTACGGCTACCATTATGTTCCGCAACGTATTGACGCGAGAAGATTTTGCCCCCGACTTTTTTTCCATCATCAGCTGCGATTGGTATTTGTACATGAAGTTGCTGAGTCATGGTAAAATCAGGTATGTAAATAACAACCTGGCCGTGTATAGAATAAACGAAGGCAGCATTAACGGCCGCACCAACCGGCTAACCATTGCTAAAAAGGAAATGGATTTTATGGAGTTGGTAAAGCGGGGTAGTTTAATTGCGCTGGATGCCAGTAAAACAACTGCGTTGGCTAACGCGATGGTGTTTAAGAACTTTGACATTGCGCAGGCCAATGCGGTAAATGGGAATAAAAAAGTAGCGTTTAGATTAGGCACGTATGCGCTGCGCCATAGTTTTAGTTTGGTTAGTATAAAGGAGTTTATAAAAACCATGTTGTTGATTGTTAGTCCGGGTTTGTTTCAGGCGGTGCGAAAGGTGAAGCGGTATTTTAGCAGACAGTAAGTTTTTTATAAAGGCGTGAGCCGGCTTTAAGCTTTAGCAAACAGCCGTCATGACGCCTGAACAGGTTTTCAGACTAGGGGCTAAAGCCCACCTGGTTTTTTTTCTGTAATAACCCCGCACTAAAGTGCGGGGTTATTGTAAAGTAATATTTGCGTGATTCTCGGTATGCGTGTTACTCAAAGTCGTGAGACGGCTTTTAGCTTTAGCAAACAGCCGTCATGACGCCTGAACAAAAGGTTTTTAGATTAGGGGCTAAAGCCCGCATAGTTTTTTCCGTAGTAACCCCGCACTTAAGTGCGGGGTTATTATAAAATAATCTTAAAAGGGCTTTAGCCCAAGCACAACAATTTTCAAATACACCTAAAGCCTGTATTTCGCCTAAATCCAATTCTAATATTTAATTTGCAGCATGATTCCTGTAACCAAACCCTTTCTTCCCCCCAAAGCTGAATACGATAAATACCTGGATGGAATCTGGCAGCGCAACTGGCTAACCAACAACGGCCCGTTAGTAAACGAGTTAGAGTTAAAACTGAAAGACTACCTGAAGGTTGATCATCTACTGTTTCTAACCAACGGCACCATCGCTATACAAATTGCCATCAAAGCATTGGGCCTGAAAGGCGAAATTATTACCACGCCTTTTTCGTACGTGGCCACTACCAGCAGTGTGGTGTGGGAAGAATGCACACCGGTGTTTGCCGATATTGATAAGCGCACGTTAAACATCGATCCCGCCAAGGTGGAGGCGGCCATCACCCCTAAAACCACTGCTATTCTGGCCACACACGTGTATGGCAACCCGTGCGATATTGATGCGCTGCAAGCCATCGCAGCCAAACATAAGTTGAAAGTTATTTATGATGCAGCCCATGCCTTTGGCACGCTGTATCATGGCAAATCTGTTTTTGAGTTTGGCGATGTAAGTACGGCTAGTTTTCACTCCACCAAACTTTTTCATACTATAGAAGGTGGGGCAGTAGTTACTACTTCGCCTGAGATATTAAAACGCATGGCCTACATGCGCAACTTTGGCCACGATGGGCCTGAAAAATTTGCGGGCGTGGGTATCAACGGAAAAAATTCTGAGTTTCATGCCGCTATGGGGTTGGTTAACCTTTCGCACATAGAAGCTATTCGCCATGCAAGAAAAACGCAAAGCGAGCATTACGATAAAGCGCTTAAAAACCTGAAGTTTCAAAAGCCGCTAATCTTACCAGGCGCTACGTTTAACTATGCTTACTATGCGGTAGTGTTACCTACCGAAGAGCTTACGCTGCGCATGATTGAAGAACTGAATCGTAATTTGATTTATCCGCGCAGGTACTTTTATCCATCGTTAGATGAGTTGCCGTATTTGGAAAAAGTGGATTTGCCTATTGCCCGATCGGTAAGCAGCCGCGTGTTGTGTTTGCCGTTGTATCATACACTCACGTTCGAAGAGATTGATTTTGTAGCGCGCATTATGTTACGGGTTCAAAACAATTAGAGCGTGGTAGTAGCCGGTGCCAGCAGACATGCAAAAGAAATTCTTGATTTGCTCTATGGGCAGCATCAGGTAGATGATCTGCACTTCTTTGATGATGTTACCGTAAACGGCCCCGATTTTTTTTACGAACGTTTTCCAATTGTGCATAGCGTAGATGCGTTATCGGAGATTTTCAAAAAA
Source organism: Cytophagales bacterium (assembly GCA_017303795.1). Taxonomy (GTDB): domain Bacteria; phylum Bacteroidota; class Bacteroidia; order Cytophagales; family Cyclobacteriaceae; genus ELB16-189. Next base: position 123,228 of record JAFLBR010000001.1, read on the forward strand.
GATAGTCGCTTTGTGTTAGGACTAGGCAACCCAAAAGCAAGATCGGTTGTAGCAAAAAAATTACTACAGGCCGGTGGTAAGTTGCATACCGTAGTAGCTGCCTCGGCCCGCGTGGGTCAGTTTCAGGTTTCTATTGGGGCCGGAGTTAACATTATGGAGTTTGTGTTGATAAGCAGCAGTGTGGCAATTGGCGAAGGAAGTCTTATTAATGCTTATGCCGCTATTCACCACGATGTAACGATAGGCGCGTATAGCGAAATTTCTCCGCGGGCTACGTTGCTGGGTGGTGCCAGGGTGGGTGATTTTTGTAGCGTGGGGAGTGGAGCTATTATTCTGCCCAATGTAAAAGTTGGTAATAATGTGGTGATTGGAGCGGGTAGTGTAATCAGACACAATGTTGATGATAACAGTGTAGTGGTGGGCGTGCCGGGTCGGGTAATCAAAAAAAACTGATCTCTTATTAAGTATTTTCTGTGTAGCGCACCGTCAGATAAATTTTCAAATTGTTTACGTTGATCCTTATTTAGGTTATGAAAAATTCAAAGAATGTAGTGTTGTTCTTGATTTTGGTTCTCGTGTTAATGTGGAATCCGTTAACGTCTTATATCTATTACTCGGAGCATGTCGTGTATGATTCAAAAATCCTGAGCCTTATTTTCTGGTTGATTCCGATTATAGGAGTTATAGCCATAGTTTATATAAAACGAAAAGATACCGTATCGCCTCGTGTAGAAGGAATAGTTTTTAACAGTGCGTACGTGGGCATACTGCTTGGCTTTTTGGTTCTGATTAATTTTTTGATTGGGGTATTTACCAAACCCGATACGAGTAATCCCGATCAGGTGCTGAAAAACGAAGGGCTTATCTTTAAGCCGAACTCAGCAGCGGTTTATACTACGGTAGAGTTTAACTATCGTGCCGATATAAACGGATTAGGCCTGCGCAACAAAGAAATAAAAGTTGAAAAAGAGAAAGGCACGTACCGCATTTTATGTTTTGGCGATAGCTGGACGTTTGGCTGGGGCGTAGATGTGGAATACAGTTGGCCCATGCAAATGGAGAACTATCTGAAAGCAAATGGCTATACAAACGTAGAGGTTATTAATTGCGGCCAGGGCGGACAGTTTACTTCAACATATAAGGAATTTATTTCAAGAGCAGTGCCGGTATTAAAACCAGATTTAGTGTTGGTGGGTGTACTTCAGTTGGATGATCTGGCCCAACTCTTCGAAAACAAATTAGCAGCAGTGAAGGCTAATGTAAACAGTCCTAAATTTTTTTTAAAGGCATTTCTGATGGCCTCGTTTGGTAACTACCTGAAGTTGGTAGCTCAAAACAACTCCGCCATCGAGATCAGAACGGTTTGGGAAGGAAATAATAATGATTTGATTAAGGACTTTAGCGGCATGCGGAAGCTGCGCTTCACCACGCTTACAGATACCATTCAAACTTTATTTAGAACCGGAAATCTGAATCCCGGCTTGTTAAATAACTACATCGATTTTCCAGATCGGGTAACTATTTTCAATAACCCGAATCACCCCACAACACAAGAAGCTAAAAAGGAAATGACCGAAGACTTTGAAAAAATGAATGCGGTGTGTAAAGCAAACGGAGCTGCGTTGATGTTTCTAAACTTACCTATGAATTATTTTACGGGGCATGTGGTAGAGCGAATGCCATCGGATGTGTTAAATGGATATTATCAGCAGAACAATAACATAGATTCTATTTATGCTTCCATCGCAAAAGCCAACCAGCTTCCGTACTTTCAACTTACCCAACATTTTATAGACCTGCCTGAGAAAGAGAAGTACTTTTTTAAGTATGATGGCCACCCTAATAAAATTGGCTACCAGGAAATTGCTACCGAGATAGGCAAGCATTTAATTGAAGCACAATACGTGGTGAAGTAAGTTGATTGCACACTCCATCTATGAAACTGTCATTCCGGAGGAGCGAGAGAATGTTGGTTTGAAATTCAATTTCAATAAGCAGGTTGTAAATCATTACAGAAGCCTGCGAATTCCGGAATCCCGACTAAACAAGCACGCGATAACTTTGAAATGCTTTCATGGCTTGCTCACTGGTAACTTATTCGAGATCGCGGTATGGGATTTACATTACTGGCCTAATTATTTAAGGCAAGATACCAACCGCGATGACCGTGTTTGTAGATGTGGCGTTGATTGCCTTGTGGGAAACGCACAATCCATGTATGAAACTGTCATTCCGGAGGAGCGAGAGGGAATTGTTGATTGAAGCTCGGTTTCAATAAGCAAGTTGTAAATTAAAACAGAAGCTTGCGAATTCCGGAAGCTCAGTAATGTAAGCACGCGATAACTATGAAATGCTTTTACTAGCTCGCTCACCAGTAACTTCAACGAGATCGTGGTATGGGTTTGAAGTTTGGGACTACAACGATTCAACCCAAGCCACCCAACCGCGATGACCACTTTGTAGAAAGTGCGCTAACTGAATTGTAGGAACGCTCAATCCATTTTCGAAATGTCATTCCCAATAGCTATCGGGAGGTGTGGGTAATATTTTGTGAATTTTTGAAAAACTTAACTTTCAATTTTCACAAAAATCCACGCTGCCGCCTGGCTTCAAAAACCGTTACTGCAGCCGCATTCGATACATTCATCGAATCGATTTTGCCCTGCATGGGGATGATAATGTTGGCGGTACTGTTTTGCACCCATACATCTGAAAGTCCAGTGGCCTCGGTGCCCATTACAATGGCACACGGTTTTGTAAAGTCGGTTTCGTGGTAGGGCTTTGACGCTTTCAGATACGTGCAATAGATATTGATGTGTTGTTGGTTCAACCAGTTAATAGTTTCTTCGCTGGTGGCGGAAGCAATTTGTTTGGTGAACACACAGCCCACGCTGCTGCGGATAACATTAGGATTATAAAAATCGGTTTGTGGATCGCAGATGATCACCGCATCTACTCCGGCTGCATCGGCTGTGCGAAGTATGGCGCCCAGGTTACCAGGCTTTTCTACCGCTTCTAAAATTAAAAGTAAAGGGTTAGCACTTAACTTAATGTCTTGCAGTCGATGCAATTTCTGTTCGGCAACAGCCAGAATACCGCCTGTGCTTTCGCGGATGGCAATTTTATCAAATACATCTTTTGAAACCGGAATCAGTAGTTTGTCTTGCTTCAACAAATCGCCCGATTCTTTTTCATCTAAAATCTCTTCACAAAAAAAGATATTGCCGATACGGTAACCAGCTTCCATAGCCATGCGCACTTCTTTTGCCCCCTCTACTACAAACAGTTGCTGCTTTCTGCGTTCGCGTGGTTTTTCCAGCGCAAGCAGACTTTTGATTTTTGGGTTTTGAGTGCTGGTGATGAGGAAGTGCATACTTTAAAAATAGTTTCAAAAATTTTCTTCACGACCATAATCCGATATAAAGTTGATAACCTCGGGGAGATAACTAACTAAACTTGACGGAATGGGAGCAAACGTAATGGCGTTACTTTTACCAGGTTCTAAAATGACAATTGCATTTACGGTATTTTGTTCTGATAAATAAAGGGAAACACTATCGAACACTTGAAAACTTTCGTTAATAAGAGTCAATCCGTTATTGAATCTTTGAATAATTGTTTCTTCATCAACCGGATGTCCACCTTTTGCAACTCTGTCTTTTACACGCTCCATAGCAATAGAAGTACTTTCCAGAAATATAAAAATTAACTCTACGGTATAACCGTTAGACTTAAATAAGTTTACAACGGGGAGAATATCTTTTGTATGGTAATTGGTTTCAAACGCAAAATTTTGGTTCTTGGATAAGGCTGAAGTTCTTTGATTTAAATACAAATCAAGTGCACTGTCAAAAGCAGCTTGTTCAACTGCCGGATCAAAACTGAATTGCGACCAGATAGAATAGAATGATTTATCAAAGTCGAATGCCTCAATACCGTAATCTTCCAAAAGTTCCTTACTGTGTGTAGATTTTCCCGCCCCATTAGGGCCACCGATAACCGTTAGAACTGGCAACTAACTTCTTTTTTTGATTTAATACCCTTCGATGCAGGAAGAACAATCTTTTGCATAACTGACTTCGGGGTACGGGTAATTTTGCTGGCCGAGACCTGCATTTTCTTTAACCGCTTCAGGTAAATTTCTGTTACCATAATAGCAAAGATAAGAATCTGTAAGCGGGCTACAAGTGTGATTTTAATCAAGACAAGTTTTAACTAAGTCGATGTGGTAAACATCTTGACATCAGTTCAAATTGAAAGTTATTTCTTTACTTTGAATCGAAATCTGAATCCTTGAACTTAATACATCCCTCATCCTGGAACGAATACGAGCTACTCGACTCGGGCAATTTCGAAAAGCTGGAACGCTTTGGTAAAGTTATTTTGATAAGACCCGAACCTCAGGCAATCTGGCAACCTTTGCTTTCGGTTGAGGAATGGAAGGAGCGTGCCCATGCTCATTTTACCCGCGAACAAAAAGACAATTTTCGTTTTGGCGATGAGGTTAAGGGCGGTTGGAAAAAACTTAAACCGATTGATGATAGCTGGCAGGTTGTTTATAATTATGGTTCGTTAAAGCTAACCCTTCGCCTTGCCCTTACCGGCTTTGGGCACGTGGGTGTTTTTCCGGAGCAAGGTTCTAACTGGAATTTTATTTACGATACGGTTTCAGCATGGAACAAACCCAGCCGGGTACTTAACCTGTTTGCTTATACCGGTGCAGCATCGGTTGTGGCGCGCGCAGCAGGGGCAGAAGTTATACATGTTGATGCCTCGCGGCCCGGTTTAAACTGGGCTAATCAAAACATGCAGTTAAATAACTTGAAAGATATTCGTTGGGTATATGAAGATGCGCTCAAGTTTGTAAAGCGCGAAGTAAAACGCGGAAATAAATACAACGGCATTATTATGGATCCACCACCGTATGGGCGCGGGCCCGAAGGCGAAAAGTGGACACTGCAAGAACAATTAGACGAACTGGTTTATCTCGCCAGTCAATTGCTGGAACCAACACCATCTTTCTTTATACTGTCTATGTATGCCGTGGGGTTGTCATCGTTGGTTGGATTGAATGTAGTGAAGACATACTTTGCAGATGTTAATCCCGAGTTTGGTGAGTTCTATCTTAAGTCCAAAACTGGAAAAGATTTACCAATGGGTACATTTCTACGATTTAACTGGTAGGCTTCAACTTTTTGGTAACGAATGGCATCCTATAAGCCAGAAACTTCCAACTTGTTACGATTAGTTTTTTTTCTGATCATTTGCACCATTCCTGAATTACTATGGGCTCAAACCATTTACCGTGGCATTGTGGTCGATTCTGCCAGTCTTGTCAATTTACCGGGCGTGCATATCACCATTAAGAATACCAACAAAGGTGTGGCCACCAACGCATCAGGTGGTTTTCTTATCTCGGCAAAGCCAATTGATACCTTGGTATTCACCGCAGTGGGCTATCACGCGCTGGAGTTGCCACTGATGTTTGAAGAAGATGCACTATTTATTCTGCTGCGCGAAAACCGGATTATGCTACAAGAGGTAACGATTAAATCGCACCGGCTTTATCCCAACAAAGTAGAAGAACGCACCAAAGTGGCGCCCCGAACATTGGGCAAAATTCAAATGTTCGAATCACCCTTCGATTATTTCTGGAAGTTAGAGCGTGAAAAACGCAAACTCAGTCGAGTAATAGAAGAGAACAACCGCACACAAACCTTCCGGCAGGTAATCACCGATCCGGATGTAAAAAAGATTATGATGGAAGATCATCATATCGAGGAGGAGACATATTATTCCTTAATCGAAAGATTCAACATTCAACATCCTTCCGTACACTACTTTACCGATCCCGATGCCATTATGGAAGCCCTGCACGGCTTCTTCGAAAAGTACAAACCGCAGCAATAAATCGATTGAAATTCAGCCCCTCAGGAGTTTCGGGAATATTGTAAGTGCCCACCGGTAAAATCGCCAAATAAAGCTATCTTTGCGGCCTTAAAGTTGAAAAAAGCAGCGGAAACCACTATTTATGGAAGTAAGTAAGATCAGAAACATTGCCATTATTGCCCACGTTGACCACGGAAAAACTACCCTGGTTGATAAATTATTGCACGCAGGTCACTTGTTTAAAGACCACGAAAACCCTGGTGAGTTGATTATGGATAGCAACGACCTGGAGCGCGAGCGGGGTATCACCATCCTTGCCAAAAACGTTTCGGTTAGGTACAAGGATTATAAAATCAACGTAATCGATACTCCAGGCCACAGCGATTTTGGTGGTGAGGTAGAACGCGTACTCAACATGGCCGATGGCTGTTTGTTGCTGGTAGATGCGTTTGAAGGCCCAATGCCGCAAACCCGCTTCGTATTACAAAAAGCATTGCAACTTGGCTTAAAGCCGATTGTGGTTATTAATAAGGTGGACAAGAAAAACTGTACACCCGATGAAGTGCATGAGTCAGTATTTGATTTGATGTTTGCCTTGGATGCCAACGAAGATCAACTCAATTTCCCCACGTTTTATGGTTCGGCCAAGCAAGGTTGGATGAGTGCGGATTGGAAAACTCCTACCACAGATATTACGGCTTTAATTGAAGGCATCATTGAACATATTCCTGCACCTAAAGTGGATGAAGGAACTACTCAATTGCTGATTACTTCATTGGAATATTCTTCTTTCATTGGCCGGATTGCCATTGGGCGTATTCAACGCGGTTCGGTAAAAGCCGGACAACAAATAGCGTTGGTAAAACGCGATGCCGGTGGTGTTGTAAAAACCCGCATCAAAGAAGTATATGTGTTTGAAGGTTTCGAGAAAAAGAAAGTAGAAGAAGTTCATGCCGGAGAAATCTGTGCATTAGTAGGACTTGAAGGTTTTGAAATTGGCGATACCGTAGCTGATATTAACAAGCCCGAGGCATTAAAATCAATTGCGATTGATGAACCAACCATGAGTATGTTGTTTACTATCAACAACTCACCGTTCTATGCCAAAGAAGGGAAATTTGTTACCTCACGCCACATTAAAGATCGTCTTGAAAAAGAATTAGAAAAGAACCTGGCGTTGCGCCTTGGGGAAACCGGATCGGCCGATAGCTTTATGGTGTTTGGTCGTGGTGTATTGCACTTGTCGGTTTTGATTGAAACCATGCGCAGAGAAGGCTACGAATTACAGATTGGTCAGCCGCAGGTTATCTTCCGCGAGATTGATGGTGTGAAGAGCGAACCCGTTGAAGAATTAACTATCGACTTACCTGAAACTGATGCCGGTAAAGCGATTGAAACTGTATCGATGCGCAAAGGTGAAATGGTAAACATGGAACCAAAGGCCGATCGTATGATCTTAAAGTTTATGATTCCCTCACGCGGGATTATGGGCTTGCGAAATTATTTGTTGAACGTAACTGCCGGTGAAGCTGTAGTAACGCACCGCTTTAAAGAATATCAACCGTATAAGGGTGAAATTCCGGGTCGTATTAATGGTTCGTTGATTGTAATGGAACAAGGTGAAGCCATTCCTTACAGCTTACACAACCTGCAAGACCGTGGTAAGTTCTTTATCAATCCAGGCGAACCTGTTTACGAAGGCCAGGTAATTGGCGAACATAGCCGCAGTGGCGATCTGGTAATTAACGTTACTAAAACCAAGAAGCTTACCAACATGCGCGCATCTGGTGCCGATGAAAAAATGAAAATTGCACCTCCGCTTAAGCATACATTAGAAGAAGCATTGGAATATATTCAAGCCGATGAGTACGTGGAGGTAACTCCAAAATCAATCCGCTTGCGCAAAATATTTTTGAACGAGAACGATCGTAAACGTAACAAGGCTTCTTAGAATGCATAGAGGTTTCCTGATCGGTATTCTTACTCTGGCGATGTTCACTTCGGGTTTCGCACAAAACCCGAAGTGGACTGCCTGGGAAACCGAAGCAGACACCTTGATGGGGCGCGAAGATTTTAAGAAAGCAATTGCGCTCTATACTAAAGTCATCAAGGCTTCAGGCCTCAAACAAAAAGAAAACTACCGCACACTGTATAAAAGGGCTGTTGCCAATTACAGTTCTGCCCAATGGCAACCGGCTATTGCCGATATTTCAAAATTCATTCCTGAGTTCCCACAAAGTTATCAGGCTCGTATTTTAAGAGCACTCGTTTATCGTGAGTTGAACGATACCGAAAATCAATTAACAGATGTGAATGCAGCTATCGAATTAACCGGTGGCGATCCGCAATTGCTACGCTGGCGCGGAAGCTTATACATGGAGAAAGAAGCGTATGCGTTAGCCCGCAAAGATTTTGAGTCGGTTATTCAGATTCAGGACGATCCGGAGATTCAGATGAACCTGGCGCTGGTGTATTACTCCATGCAAAATTTAGATAGCGCGATGGTGGCGGTTAATCAGGCTATTCAATTAGATGGAGCCTATCCGCCAGCTTATTATTATGGCGGAGCATTTTCATTAGAGTTGGAGCAATATGAACAAGCTTTGAAATTTCTGGATGTAGCGTTGCGCCTCGATCCTGAAAACCAACAGGCTTTATTTTATAAAGGCATAGCATTGGTAGAATTGAAACGTGAAGAAGAAGGTTGCCGCTGCCTGAATAAAGTTTTTTATCAGGGTTTTGACGATGCAGCAGATTATTTGAAGCAGTATTGTTACGAGGTATTAAAGTAATCCCGGTCGGGTTATAAAATTTTAGTTCGCATGGCACAACAAATTCTTATTCTCGATTTTGGTTCTCAATACACACAACTGATTGCCCGCAGGGTACGCGAGTTAAATGTGTATTGCGAAATTCATCCCTTCAATCACATTCCAGAAATTACGCCCGACATTAAAGGTGTAATTCTTTCAGGCAGTCCATGCTCAGTGCGCGATGCTGGTTCGCCCGATGTGGATTTAGAACAATTCGGAAAAATTCCGGTGCTGGGTGTTTGTTATGGTGCCCAGTTAATTGCACACAAGAGTGGCGGTTCAGTTGCGCCATCTCAAATCCGGGAGTATGGTCGCGCCAAGCTTACTACAGTTAACCATCACAACGAGTTATTAAAAGAAATCTCGCTCGACTCACAAGTGTGGATGTCGCATGCCGATACTATTACTTCCATACCTGATCAGTTTGAAATTATTGCAAGCACACCATCTGTAAAAGTGGCGGCTTTTCATTTAAAGGGCGAAAAGTTGTATGGCATTCAGTTTCACCCTGAGGTAACGCATTCGCTGGAAGGCAAAAACCTGCTGCGCAATTTTGTTGTTCATATTTGTGGTTGCGCACAAGACTGGACACCCGATCAGTTTGTAGAAACAACTGTAGAAGACTTAAAGAAGAAATTAGGCAGCGATAAAGTGGTGATGGCTTTATCCGGTGGTGTAGATTCTACTGTGGCGGCTATGCTCATCCATAAAGCAATAGGCAAAAACCTGTATTGCATTTTTGTGGATAATGGGCTGTTGCGCAAAGACGAGTTCGAACAAGTTTTACACTCCTATCAAGGCATGGGCCTTAACATTAAGGGCGTTGATGCCAAAGATAAATTCTATGCAGCGTTAAAAGGATTATCCGAACCCGAAGCAAAACGCAAAGCCATCGGTAAAACTTTTATTGATGTGTTTGATGAAGAAGCTCACGCCCTTACGGAAGTAAAATGGCTGGGGCAGGGTACTATTTATCCCGATGTAATTGAATCCGTTTCGGTGAAGGGGCCATCGGCAACTATTAAGTCTCACCACAATGTGGGTGGCTTACCCGAAAAAATGAAAATGAAAGTGGTGGAGCCATTAAATACTTTGTTTAAAGATGAAGTAAGGCTTGTAGGTAAAACATTGGGTATTGACCCACTTATTCTGGGCCGGCATCCGTTTCCGGGACCAGGCTTAGGAATTCGAATTTTGGGTGAGATTGATGCTGCTAAAGTAAAAGTACTGCAAGAGGTAGATGCAATTTTTATTGCAGGCTTGCGTTCGCATGGTTTGTATGAAAAAGTGTGGCAAGCGGGTGCGGTGTTGCTTCCGGTTTATTCGGTAGGCGTAATGGGCGATGAACGTACCTACGAACAAGTTACCGCGCTGCGAGCAGTTGTAAGTGTAGATGGAATGACAGCCGACTGGGCACATTTGCCACACGAGTTTTTGAGCGAAGTATCATCTGACATTATTAATAAAGTAAAAGGCGTTAACCGGGTGGTGTACGATATCAGCTCCAAGCCCCCGGCAACCATCGAATGGGAATAGCGGGTTAATTTTTGATTCCTTATATTGGCCAACTGAATAAAAAAAGCTTTGCGCATGAGTAAGTATTTATACCTGTTGTTAGTGGTGGCAAGTCTTACACAGGCTACCGCGCAGGATTTCAGAAAACAATTCCGCCAGGCAAAAGACTTATACGAAGAGAAGCAGTACAGCGCAGCTATGGCTGCATTTAAACCGCTCACGGTTTACGATCAGGCCAACCCGTTTCCAGAATATGCCTCGTATTATTATGCATTAGCATCGCAGCAACTTGGTTATGGTTCCGTAGCTAAAGACATGTTTCTGCAAATCAAAAAACTGTATCCTACATGGGATCAGATGCAGGAAGTGGACTATTGGCTTTGCAAATTGTATTTCGATCAAGGCGATGTTTTTCAGGCGCTTAAAGTTGCTTCCGCGATTACAGATTCAAACTTGCAAAAAGGCCTTACCGACCTGAAGCGTTTCTATCTCGATAAAGTTAACGATAGCGAAACCCTTAAAATGGTTTTGGAAGATTACCCGGAAGAACGTGAGGCTGGCCGCGCATTATTGAAAGTATTGGGTAAGCAACCCCATCATTTGCAAGAGAGTGCTATGATGGAGTTATTGATTAACAAATTCAATCTCCCCCGCGAAAAGCTTGTAACCGTAGAAACTCCTAAGCCCATTTTTAAAGACACTTATCGTGTGGCTCTAATCATGCCTTTTCTTGCGGCCACGTTAGATCCATCTCCAGTAGTAAAACGAAATCAGTTTGTGTTGGATATTTATGATGGTGTAAAGTTGGCAGCAGACTCGTTGCGCAAGCAGGGAATTAATCTGGAGATACTGGCTTATGATAATGAACGTTCGGCACAGGCAACTAAAAAAATACTGGCGCAGGAAGAACTAAAATCAGCCGATGTAATTCTTGGGCCACTTTTTCCGGAAGAAGCGAAACCGGTTTTAGAGTTTTCGCAGGCCAATCAGGTTAATGCATTAATCAATCCGGCTTCTAACACCATTGAGTTTGCACCCCATCCGTATTCATTTTTATTTCAGCCAAGCCACGAAACGTTGGGCGTTCGTTCGGCCGAGTGGGTAGCACAACACGTGCGCAGAAAAAACTGCTTAGTATATTATGGCGAAACCGTAAAAGATTCAATAGTGGCTTTTTCCTTCATTAAGAAGGCGCTTGAGTTAGGAGTTAAAGTGGTGTATGCCGAAGAGGTACGCAAAGAAACTTCGGCCAGTATTCTTACCAACCTGGTTTCGGCAACTGAGCATGACGAATGGAAGAATCCATTGCAGTTTAAACTCAGAAAAGATAGTCTGGGTAGCATCTTTGTGGCATCCGATAACGAATTGATTTATTCTAAAGTGGTAAACGGAGTAGAAACCCGAGGCGACTCCATTACTGTAATAGGGCAGGAGAGTTGGCTTACCGATACCTCCATCGACTACTCTAAATTTGAGCGCACCCGTGTTAATCTGGCCGCACCGAACTATCGGGCTGTTAACAGCCCCGCTTATGTGGAGTTTCGTAAAAAGTTTATTCAAAAGCACGGCCTGCTTCCGGGCGAGTATGCCACATTAGGCTATGAAGTTACCATGATGTTAGGCCAGTTTTTCAGCAAGTATGGTGCGCATTTTCTGGAACTTATGCCTCCGGGCGAAATCCAACCGGGCCACCTGGGCACGGGTTATCTGCCCTTGCCGGCCCGCGATAATGGACGCATTCCATTCATCAGTTTTAAGAAAGGTGCCATTGTTACCTCAGGGCTTGAGTAGGCCGGAGTCGGCTATTTTTGCCAAATCCTTACACCAAAGCACGCATCCCAAAGCCTTTTAATACCTTTGGGCCTTACTTGAATCCGCATCTTTTAGTACTTTTAGGATTAACTTATGGTTAAAGTGCGCGCAACAATTATCTGCCTCTTGCTACTTGGTTCGGTTATGGCGTTTAGCCAAACCACCGAAAAGGTAGCTGTTACATTCGATGAGCTTTACGATGAACCGTATTCCATCAATAAACTCTTCATTGCCTTTCAACCGCTTTACGCGGAAATTTTTGCTACCAATGTAAATGCTGGGTATGGAGTGGAAGCTCAATATTTTCACAAGAATAAATTCAATATCAAGGGCCAGTTCCGCAAATCGTATAGCAGCAAGTTTATGGACTTTAACCGCGAGAATGCCTTACGCAACAGCACGGTTTCGCTTACGCCAGAAATCTTTAACTACTTCGAATTTGGTGGAACTTATCACATCAAAGATTTTGATGAAACCTCAACCGCTAAAATTTTCCTGCACCAGAAAAAAATTCCAAGTAGCAGATGGGCTTCCACGGTGGCTACCTATGCCGAAGTGCCAAGTAAGCTGCGTAAAATTTATGGTGCCCGCCTTGGTACAGTAATCTGGGATGCTACTGCCGATATTAATCGTACACTTGATAAGCAAGGATTAACCTATGCCGATCTGGTAAACAGCGAAGGCAACAGCTTGCCCGAAACGTATGTAGATGGTAATGGTGAAATACAGGACATGCTGGCTTTCTCAAATTTGTATGCTACTAATGTTTACGTGGGCGCTTCACTTACGTGGATCAGGAATATTGCCGTAAGCTTCGATAAGTATGACGATGCAGTGGATGATGGCATGTTTAATGTTTACCTCGATGTGCTGTTTGCTCCATCTATGAAACTTGATCCTATCAGCTACGATGGTTTTGATTATTCTACTAATGCTATCAAGTTGAATAAGATAGGTGTGCGAGCCGGTTTTGAAGGCAAATACAATCGCACGCTTGGCTGGTCATACGGTGGCGAACTGGGATACAGACCTTCTTTAGACGGTCGCGGTTTCTTTGCCGTGTTTAAAATTGCGTTTCCGGTTTTCAGTTCCAACCTCGACAATAAAGTCGAAGCTTTCCAAAAGTAACTTTAGGATGATGTCCGACATCCTGATCACGCACATTCACAAACTGGTGCAGGTGCGGGAACAGACACAAGGCGTGGTGAGTGGCGCAGCTATGCGTGTTCTCCCCGAATTAGAAAATGCATACCTGCTTATCTCTAAAGGTGTAATTACCGATTTTGGGTTGATGGACAATCTTTCATCAGGCATAAAAGCGGCAACGACATTAAATGCTTCCGGTAGATTGGTCTTGCCCTCTTTTGTTGATTCGCATACGCATTTGGTTTTTGCCGCTACACGCGAAGAAGAATTTGTGATGAAACTGAAAGGTGCAACGTATCAGGAAATTGCGGCAGCGGGTGGAGGTATTCTTAATTCAGCGCGCAAACTTCAGCTTGCCACCGAAGATGAACTTTTTGAAAAGGCATTAACACGCGTAGCTGAAATTATAAGCACGGGTACTGGGGCTGTTGAAATTAAAAGTGGTTATGGATTAACCACTAAAGATGAATTAAAGATGCTTCGCGTGGCCCGCAGGCTGGGTGAACAAACTCCGCTTACCGTAAAAACAACCTTGCTAGGGGCACATGCGGTACCTAAAGACAAATCGAAAGAACACTATATTGAAGAAGTAATCAATGAAATGATTCCGGCTGCAGCCGAACAAAACCTGGCCGACTACATAGACGTATTTTGTGAGGCTGGTTTCTTTTCGCCCGATGAAACGGAGCGCATAGTAGAAGCCGGAAAACAACATGGTCTTGTACCGCGTCTGCATGCCAATCAATTGGGCCGCTCAGGCGGTGTACAAGTGGGTGTAAAAACGAAAGCGATCAGTGTCGATCATTTGGAGAATATTGGAACTGAAGAAATAGAAGCGTTGAAGGGAAGCAGTACTATGCCCGTGTCGTTACCCGGAGCTGCTTTTTTTCTGGGCTTGCCTTTTACGCCCGCACGACAACTTATTGATGCAGGGTTGCCTTTAGCTATTGCAACCGATTATAATCCAGGCAGTGCACCGGGTGGAAGCATGCCTTTTAATATTTCATTAGCGTGTATGAAAATGCGCATGCTGCCGGAAGAAGCAATTAATGCGGCTACTATTAACACAGCGTATACCCTGAACTTATTGCAAAGCCATGCTAGCATCACCAAAGGGAAAGTAGCCAATGTATTTATTACAAAACCTATGCGCTCAGTTGCCGCTATTCCATATGGATACAGCAATAATCCGGTAAGCCAGGTAATTTTGAATGGAAAATTAATTACAGAAAACAAATAAGATGTTGAAAGAAGAAAGCATAAAAGCGTTGTTGCGCGATGTACCCGATTTTCCAAAGCCCGGAATTTTATTTAAAGACATTACTCCGTTATTGGCCGAACCAGAAGCCAGAAAATGGGTTGTAACTGAAATTGCCAACCACTTTCGTGATCAAAAAATTGATGCAGTAGCTGCTGTGGAGGCGCGTGGATTTATTTTTGGAATGTTGTTGGCAGAAGCACTTGATGTGGCATTCGTGCCGGTGCGCAAAGCAGGCAAACTTCCGTATCATAAAATCCGTGAAGAGTATGATCTCGAATATGGTAAAGCTTCTATCGAAATGCATGTGGATGCACTTAAGCCGGGGAGTAGGGTGTTGATACATGACGATTTATTGGCAACAGGAGGAACGGCTGGTGCGGCCGGTAACCTGATCCATAAGCTAGGCGGGGTGGTGGCTGGTTATTCGTTTATTATTAATCTGGCTTTTTTACCGGGCGAGGCGATTCTAACCAACAAGTTTGGATTGAGGCCGCACTACCTGGTGAAGTACGAATAATTTGGATAAAAATATTTTACACATAACTTTCCGGCAAATTTGATTGTTATAGCAGGGTAATGAATGTGATTAAGATTCCGATGTTTCCTCTTTCCATTTTCCCGCTACCGGGCGAAATGGTTCCGCTTCACATCTTTGAACCGCGCTACCGCCAATTGCTGGAAGATGCCGAGAACAAAGACATTGCCTTTGGAATTTATTATAATCATGTCTCCAATGTTGAAAAACTGGGCTCGTTGGTAAAACTTGAAAGTGTTATTAAACGCTATCGTACAGGCGAATCGGATATCATTGTGAAGTGTATCGACCTTTTGTCGATGAGCAAATTATTTCGAACCTATCGCGATAAACTTTATCCGGGAGCCGAAGTTGAGTTATGGAATATTGATCTCAACGATTCAATGGATAGCACGTTGCGCCATTATTTTTCGGAATATATGAACATGATGCGATTGAACCATCCGGAGAAGAGTACTTCTATTTATGATGTGGCTAATGAATTGAACCTTGGTTTTGAAGATCGTCTCAAATTCGTACAGTTACCGGACGATCGTAAATCACCGTTCATGGTTACCCGCCTTAAATATCAAATGACGTTGTTGAAAGAAGTAGAAAAGGCTAAAGACGTTTATCATCTCAATTAAGTTTCATTCCCGAAACTATTTACGTACTTCTTAAACTTTCTGTATCTCTTACCGTTTGAAGCGGGTTTCGTTCAGAATTTACTTCACAAAATATTTAACATTGTTTAACACCACTCGTGCAACAATTAACGATTGCGCAGCGTCCTAAGGCTATAAAATTTATTTTTCATGAAAGCATTAAGATTGGTGTTGGCAGGTGTGCTATTCAGCACATGTGCATTTGCGGGTGTGGTTGATGAACCAGCTTCGGCAGAAGGTGTTGCGGTTACGCATGTTACCGGAAGTTCAGTATTAAAAGTATACTATACTTCGGTGCAAGCGGGTGATGTTAAGGTTACAATCCTGAATCAAAAAGATCAAACAGTATTTTCTGAAACAATCAAAAAGATTTCGGGCTTTGTAAGGCCTTATAATCTTACCGGATTGGCAGCAGGTAAATACACAATAGTGATTCAGGATAAAAATGGTAAGCGTGAGGAAGTAGTAAATTATTCGGCTGGCAAGATTGAGAAGCTGATCAACATTGTTCGTTTACCGGAAGATGGCAAGTATTTGCTTTCTGTTAAATCAAACGCTTCCGATAAAATTAATGTGAATGTGTACGACCGCGACAATCGATTGATTCATTCAGAAGCGCGCGACATTAAAAAAGATTTTGCAGAAGTACTCAATCTCAAAAACATCAATGAGTTTACAATTGAAATCACCGACAGCCAGGGTGTATTAAAAACATTGAAGAATTAAGAGGGGTTAGGTTAGTGAAGCAGAATAATCCCGCTTAGGCGGGATTATTTTTTTGTATCAGGTTGCAATCGTTTGAGAAATAAATTTTTTCGAAGCGATGCGTTTTCTTTCCATTTCACCTATCAGTAAACGTTCATTTTTCTATAAATGAATTGCAAAAGTTTCGCAAACGATTTTTCATTTCAAAAATCAAGTTTACTTACAACTAACCAACCTGGCTTTGATGCAACCGTATATTTGTATCGAAACAAAACAAACAAACTATGAAAACTAAATCAGTTGTATTTGCCTTAGTGATGGCTTTAGTATCGGTGGCAGCTCTTGCGGCTGATCCCGTAGGACCTAAAATGGTTGTAGTAAACCAGAAGGATCCTTCAACCTTCAAAGTAATTTATGAAGGTACTCAAACTGGAAAACTTACTTTAAGAATATTAGATAGTGAAGGTAAGAAAGTAGTTGCTGAAACTATTTCTGGAGTAGATGGTTTTATGCGCACCGTAAACTTTGGTGGCATGGCTGCCGGTGAATACACAATCGAAGTGATTGGCGTTAACGGAAAGCAAGTTCAGAAAATCAACTACCAGCCACTTACAGAAGAAGGTGCAATCCACGTGGCAAGATTATCGGAAGGTAATAAGTATCTGCTTGCTGTTGCAAACACTAAGCAGGTTAATGTGAAGATTTATGATGGCACGAACAATCTGGTTCACGATCAAAACGTAGCGGTAAATGGTAGCATTGGTTTGGTATATGACTTAAGCAAAATTTCTGGTGCACCTAAGTTTGAGGTAAGCAACGCTACCGAAACTAAAGTTGTTAAGTATTAATTAAGATAGTTGTTTTAGGAGTGTGTGAAAGCCCCGCTTATGGCGGGGTTTTTTATGTTTACATATTCCTGCGATACTGGCCACCCACTTCAAAAAGTGCTTTGGTGATTTCGCCCAGCGAACACACCTTACAGGCTTCCATTAACGCCTCAAAAATATTTTGATTCTGAACAGCCGCATGTTGAACCTGCATCAACAACGCTTTAGCCTTGTCGCCCTGGTGGGCATGCAAATTCTTTAGCATGGTAATCTGATATTCTTTTTCTTCTGTTGTCGCGCGAATTACTTCCTGTGGAATAATGGTAGGTGAGCCTTTCGAACTTAAGAAAGTATTCACACCAATGATCGGAAACTCGCCTGTGTGTTTCAGTGTTTCGTAATACAAACTTTCTTCCTGAATTTTTCCGCGCTGGTACATCGTTTCCATCGCACCCAATACACCACCGCGTTCGGTAATGCGATCGAATTCAAGCAACACAGCTTCTTCTACCAGGTCGGTTAGTTCTTCAATAATGAACGAACCTTGTGTCGGGTTTTCGTTTTTTGCTAATCCTAATTCTTTGTTAATGATTAACTGAATCGCCATTGCCCTACGCACACTTTCTTCGGTGGGGGTGGTAATGGCTTCATCGTAAGCGTTTGTGTGCAACGAATTACAGTTATCATAAATCGCGTAAAGCGCCTGTAATGTTGTGCGGATGTCGTTGAAATCAATCTCCTGTGCGTGCAACGACCGTCCCGATGTTTGAATGTGATATTTCAACATCTGGCTGCGGGCGTTTGCATTGTATTTATTCTTCATCGCTTTCGCCCAGATTCTTCTGGCTACCCGACCAATCACCGCATATTCCGGATCAATACCGTTGCTGAAGAAGAATGATAAGTTGGGCGCAAACTCGTTAATGTCCATGCCGCGACTCAAATAATATTCCACGTACGTGAAACCGTTGGAGAGTGTAAATGCTAATTGCGTAATTGGGTTGGCACCAGCTTCAGCAATGTGATAGCCAGAAATGGATACAGAATAAAAATTACGAACTGCATTATTGATAAAGTATTGTTGCACATCGCCCATCAAACGCAACGCAAACTCGGTTGAGAAAATGCACGTATTCTGGGCCTGATCTTCTTTTAGGATGTCGGCTTGCACAGTACCACGCACTTGCGATAACGTTTCGGCTTTAATTTTTTCATAGACGTCTTTCGGTAATACCTGATCACCGGTAACGCCCAGTAACATTAGCCCTAAACCATTGTTACCCTTTGGTAATCCACCTTGGTACGATGGCCGCTCTTTGCCTTTGTAGATCGCGGTTATTTTTGCCTCAACGTCTTTCTCAAGACCGTTTTGTTTGATGTATAGCTCGCATTGCTGATCAATGGCTGCGTTCATAAAATAACCAAGCAACATCGGGGCTGGCCCGTTAATCGTCATCGATACCGATGTTTTGGGATCGGATAGATTGAAACCACTGTATAATTTCTTAGCATCATCCAAACAACAAATGCTTACACCTGAGTTACCAATCTTACCATAAATATCGGGTCGGTAATCGGGATCATTTCCATAAAGCGTTACCGAATCAAATGCAGTTGATAAACGTTTGGCCGGCATGGCCATACTTACATAGTGAAAACGTCTGTTGGTTCGTTCGGGTCCGCCTTCACCGGCAAACATACGGGTAGGGTCTTCGCCTTCGCGTTTAAACGGATAGATACCGGCTGTATAAGGAAACTCACCCGGCACGTTTTCCTGTAAATTCCATTTTAATAAATCGCCCCAGGCTGTATAGCGTGGCAACGATACTTTTGGAATTTGCAAATGCGAAAGCGATTCTGAATGTGTTTTAATACCGATTTCTTTATCGCGTACCTTAAACTTGAACACGGGTGATTGGTATTGTTTTACTTTAGTTTTCCAGTCTTCGATAAGTTTTATGTTTTTTGGATCGATGTTGAGTTTGAGTTTTTCCGCCTCACCCTCTAACTCCATCTCCACAGGAGAGGGAGAACCTGTTCCCTTAAGATGTTGAATAGTTTTTTGAACCGCATACAATTTTTGTACGGTTTCACTTTGTTCGTTTACCCACTGATCGTACGCGCGGTTGCTTTCGGAAATTTCGCTTAGGTAACGGGTGCGGTTAGGTGGAATCACAAACACCTTCTCCGACATTTCGTGTGTAATCTCAAACGATGAGTTAAGATCAGCACCTGTTTTCTCAGCAATCTTTTCGATGATGTGTTTATACAAACGATTAGTGCCCGGATCGTTGAACTGCGAAGCAATCGTGCCAAACACTGGCATGTCTTCCGGTTTTTTATCCCATAATTGATGGTTGCGCTGGTATTGTTTTTTTACATCGCGCAACGCATCCAGACCACCACGCTTATCAAATTTGTTCAACGCAATCACATCGGCAAAATCAAGCATGTCGATTTTCTCTAATTGTGTAGCGGCACCATATTCGGGCGTCATCACGTAAAGTGACACATCGCTGTGATCCAGTATTTCAGTATCGCTTTGTCCAATACCTGAAGTTTCTAGAATAATCAAGTCAAAACCAGATGCTTTTAAAATGCTGATGGCATCTTTAACATAAGCCGAAAGCGCGAGATTACTTTGGCGTGTAGCCAATGACCGCATATACACGCGTGGATTGTTAATCGCATTCATGCGGATACGATCGCCTAACAAGGCACCACCGGTTTTACGTTTGGATGGATCGACAGATACAAGCCCGATTTTTTTATCTTTAAAGTCAACCAAAAACCTGCGCACAATTTCATCCACCATCGATGATTTACCCGCACCACCCGTACCGGTTATTCCCAACACAGGTGCTTTTGATTGTTCTGCTTTTTTATGAATGTCGTTTAGAATCTCACGATGTTCATCAGAATAATTTTCAGCAGCCGAAATGAGTTGAGCAATCTTTAAATGATTGTCAACTGCCAATTGTTCATTGCCAACTGCTTTGCCCGTAGGATAATCAGCTTTTTCAACCAGATCATTAATCATTCCCTGTAAGCCCATCGCACGGCCATCATCTGGCGAATAGATTTTGGTAATACCGTAATCCATCAACTCCTTAATTTCTTCCGGAAGAATTACGCCACCGCCACCGCCAACAATTTTTATATGACCTGCACCTTTTTGTTGCAGCAAGTCGTACATGTATTTAAAATATTCGTTGTGCCCGCCCTGGTAGCTGGTCATGGCAATGGCCTGCGCATCTTCCTGAATGGCAGTATTCACCACTTCTTCCACACTACGATCGTGCCCGAGGTGAATTACCTCAACACCAGTGGCTTGAATAATTCTGCGCATGATGTTGATGGCAGCATCGTGCCCATCGAACAAACTGGCAGCCGTTACTATACGAACTTTGTTTTTGGGTTTATAAGGTTGTGGTGCCGCGTGGCCGGCAAGATTGGTTTGTGGAGTTTTGGCAGTTGTAGTTTCAGCGCTCATTACTTAACCGATTAATCGTGTAAAAGTACTGATAAAAAAGCAGGAAGCTAACAGGTGGTAGGCGTTTGAGACTCCCACTGTTTCTCTTAATTTTGTTAATTATTCTATTTGATGCTGAGCCGTTCTACTATTTATGCGCCTTCCGGGAATGTTCCAGAGTCGCTGCGGACGGCAGTTTACATAACCAATATTTTAGCTTCCGTTTTAGCCGCCCTCACCTTAATTCTTTTTGGGATTCTCTTTTCACTTTTCGGATGGAAGCCGACCTCCATGCTCATTATCTCGATTGCAATAATTTTTGGATTGATTCCGGTTATAAACAGGAGCAATTACAATTTTGGGAGATTGCTGTTTTGCCTCGTTCCTGTGTTTGTAACTTTCAGTATAAGCGTGTACGGTAAGCTAACGGTGCCCGAGCAGTCTTATATTACTTATTTTGATGTTCGATTTATAATTTTAATAACTACCATTTTACCGGCAATTGTTTTTACGATTGAGGAAAAATGGAAAATTACTATTTGCATGGGTTCAACCTTGTTGTGTTTGCTCTTGTTTGATCCGATCCATAATGCATTTGGTTTGGGGTATTTTCAAAGAGGCTTTACAGCCCGGTCGTATTATTATATAAACTACATCTCCTTTATTTCTTTTCTGGTGTTATCGTTTGGTGTAATTGTATTGAAGTTGATAACCGGCAGAGCTGAAGCTCAGGAAAGAAAAACAGTACATGAACTAAATGCAAGCAACAAACAATTGCTGATTAAGAATGATGAGTTGATGAGATTAAATGAATCAATGGCGCAACAAAGTGAAGAATTGATTCGGCAGAAGAAAGAGATTCATGAAAGCCGGGAGTTGATTTCAGAAGCTAATTTATTAATCAGCCAGCAACAGGAAAGACTAGTAGAGACCAACAAAGTATTGTCTAAGCTGGTAGAAGAAAAAACACAAGACCTTAGTTCAACCAACGAAGAACTGGTGCGTCATAATAATGAACTGCGTCAGTTTTCGTACACGGTTTCGCACAACCTGAGGGCACCGGTGGCGCGGTTGCTTGGGCTAACCGATTTATTAGACAGAAGTAAACTGGATCACGATCGAACCGAAATCTCAACCATGATTCATAAATCAGGTCGGGAACTAGACGAAGTATTAAAAGATTTAAATCAGATCATTGATTTACGAAACGATTTATATCAGGTACGAGAGAAAATATCGTTTGCTGATGAATGGCAGAAAACACTTTTTGTTTTGCAAGAACAACTGAGGCCTGGCTATCATCTGAATGTCGATTTTAATCAGGCTCTTTATATTTATTCGATACGCGCTATGATTCAGAGTATTGTTTACAACCTGGTAAGCAATGCAATCAAATATCGAAATCCTGAAAAAGAACTTCGGATTGATGTAACCACATCTTTACAGCCGGATGGTGCAGTAGTGTTGCAGGTAAAAGACAATGGACTGGGTATTAATCTGGGAACCCAAAAGGAAAATATATTTAAGTTGTACCGGAGGTTTCACACCCATGTGGACGGAAAAGGACTTGGGCTTTACCTGGTGAAAACGCAAGTAGATACACTGGGTGGATCAATCGAGATTGAAAGTGAAATAAATCGCGGTACCACTTTCATCATTACATTGCCGCATCCGAAAAACATAAGTAAGCAAGTGTTTTTTGAAAGCGATGCGGCTCAGATTTATTATGATGCAGATATTAATAATACAGTTATAGTCTGGAAAAAGAATATTTCTGGTTTGGAATACCGCAAGGCTTTTCAAACCGTACTACATACGCTGCGAACATACCACACACCGGGTTGGATTGCCGACTTAAGATTACAAGGGGTTGTACCCGATGAAGAGCAGCAGTGGTTTTTAACTACCGTTATGCCCGAAGCCGTTAATTGTGGATTGAAGCGGATAGCCGCTGTTGGTTTTTCTGACCCCATTCGGAAAAATTACTTTGAGCGAATGACTGCAAAGACTGATCTGCTTAAAATTGAATTAAAAGTTTTTGATCAACTGGAGGATGCCGTTCATTGGATGAAAGGTTTTATCCGAAATTAATTTTCAATTATGAGTCAGGCATTTGTACGAGAAGGTGATGAGCAAAGTTTGTCAGAGATTTCGCCCACGCTACCAGCTTTAATTAATTTTCTTACCCGCGATAATAATGGCGTTAGGGTGTATGAGAAGAAGGCGCTTAATGTGAACGGACAGCCTGTACATGAAATGAGTAATGGATTGCGTTATGCGAAAGATGAGAACGGACGCTGGACTATAGTAGAGCTATGATTTACCATGTCATTACAGAAGCCGCCTGGAACGAACAACAACAAGCAGATGCGATTGAAGTAGCTTCCTTGCAAACCGAAGGATTTATTCATTGCTGTACGCAGGAACAAGTGGCCGGAGTTTTATTCCGATACTTTAAAGATCAAACCGGGTTGCTGATTCTCGCTATCCATGAACAAAAGTTAAAACCGGAATTGAAGTTCGAAAAATCTACGAATGATGAATTGTTTCCGCACGTATATGGCCCCATCAACAAGAGTGCTATCATTAGTGTGAATCCGATTCCTGAATCGTAAATTCATTTTACTAATTAAGTCTTAACCTTTTAGATACTTTTCAAGATCAATAGTGGTTTCGCAGCCGACCTGATTCATTACTTGTTTGAGTTGCGTTTTTAGAATGGCGATAGTATGATCGCCACCTGCATTGCCTAAGGCAGCCACACCATACATAAATGATCTTCCGAGAAACGTAAACTCCGCACCACTGGCTAACGCTCTGCCTACATCCGGCCCCGAACGAATGCCGCTATCCATCATAATTTTGATTTTGTGCTTGTACTTTTTTTCGATGGGGATCAACGAATGAATAGCTGATTCACCGGCATCAATCTGCCGGCCACCATGGTTAGAAACAATGATGCCATCCAAACCAAGTTGCACCGCCATTTCCGTATCGGCTTCGCTGGCTACACCTTTTAATACCAGCTTACCTTTCCATTGATCGCGGATAGCAGCAATTTTTTCTTTACTCAGTCTTCCTGAAAAAGTTTTGTCCATGAACTGCCCAAGTTTTTTCATGTTCAAGCCTTTGGGCATGTAGGGTTTTAACGTAGCAAATTCGGGAGTGCCATGAAGCAATGTTTGTAAAGCCCAATTCGGTTTGCTTAAAATCTGCAAAATGTTTTGCATCGACATATTGGGTGGCATAGCCAAACCATTGCGAATGTCGCGTGGGCGAAATCCGAATGAAGGAACATCGCACAACAACACTAAAACTTCGTACTGCGAATTTTTTAATCGTTTGATAATGTCATCGCGCAAAGCATCTTCGGCTGGGTGATAAAGTTGAAACCACGCTTTACCTTGTGTAAGTTCACTTACCCGTTCAATGCTTGAAGTAGTAACCGTACTTAGAATGAAGGGTATGTTGTGGTTGTGCGCAGCTTTCGCCAGGATCTCAGTAGCGTTTGGCCAGATTAACCCTTGCAATCCCACAGGGGCAACCCCGAAAGGCGCATCATAAACAGTACCAAAAAGTTCAGTCTGAAGTTTAACATCAATGGCAGGTTTTAGATAGGTTGGCACCAACTCAACTTCCCGAAGTTCACTGGTATTCTTATGCAGGTTTACATCTTCGTTACATCCGCCATCTAAATATTCAAATGCAAAACGCGGTATGCGACTGCGTGCTTTTTTGCGCAAGTCATCAATGGAAGGATAGCTTGTGTTGAAGGACCAACTCATCGGGTATTTTTCTGCCAAGGTATAGATTATTAAGCTTTGTTGCGAACAACTTATCAGTACTTGAATTGGTTGTTACTCAAAAAAAATTCCAAAGACGGCTTGCCATCTTTGGAATTTTACGAAAGTGTAAAATTTATCTCAACTTATCCTAACGCGCTCTTACAAAACTCCAGACACTTTTTCACTTCTTCGATGGGTGAAGAACCTTCGGGTACTTTGTATTCTAACTCAATAGTTGCAGGGAAGTTGTATTTGTTATCGCGGATAATGCGCAGCGCATCGGCAAGGGGAGTATCGCCTGTACCCCACGGCAAGTTGTCGCCACCGTTGGCTTTACTTTTACGATCCTTCATGTGCATGCTTACAATGTGTTTACTTTTTTCTTTGATGAAATCAAGTCCGTTGGTATTGCCCGCAGCAATGTAATGGCCAAGATCCAGGTTAAGTGCATTAGCAGAGGATTGTGTAAGGGCAGTATCCCAGAAGGTTGGTGTTTGCTGTTCGTGTCCGTGATAGCCCACTTTTATTCCGTACTTCTCTGCAGCCTTGCCTAGTTTTAAAGTGTGGGCATCATTGCTGGGATGTTCCAAAGTAACATGCGATGCTCCCAAGGCTTTGGCCGCGTGTAATCCGTAATCAATATCAGCATCTGAGTTTTGCATGCCGAAGGCATCCGGCTTGAACGCATAAATTTCTATACCGGCCTTCTTATACATTTTACCAAACTCTTCGAACTTCGACATGCTTGCTTTTTGTCGCCACAAACTAATCTCTTCGCGATATACTTTGTTTTTGGCTTCTACTTCGGCAAGTGTTTTCTTTTCTTCTTCGGTTAACTCTTGCTGTTGCTGGCGCTTGCGCCAGATGGGCAACATCACTCTGAAGTCAACCGGATTTTTTGGAGCTCCGGCAAATGATTCGGCCGGGCCGCCCATTAATTCAATGTTGGTAATTCCACATTGGCGGATGTAATCCAATGTGGCTTCAGCACTTTGATCAGGTAAATCGCGAAACGAGTAGGTGATAACTCCTAACCGTACACCTTTAATGGTTGAGCCTGTTTTACCCAGGTTGTTGATGAAGTTAGGAAAGGCAAATGTTTGGTGACCTGCTAATACCGAGCCAGCAATAAGGGTAGAGGCTGCTCCGATAAATTTCCGTCTTGTGGTTTTTGTTTCCATGTTTGATTTTTTAGGGAAGTGTTGAGTTACTTTTTATATTTTTTGGTACGTTCATCACTGATTACACCTTTCCAGTTTAAGCCAAAGGCAAAGTCGTATTTATTACCCTGATCGTCCACATAACATTCCAGATCATGTGCAACATCTTCAGCTTGTTTTTCAACAGTAGCCATGTTAGCTGGCATTTGAAGCGGTAATAAACCAGAAGGCTCTGCTGCTCCGGTTATGATATCTAACAATGCCTGATCCTGTACACTGAAATGAGTAAGTATAGCATTAGCATTTTTTTCGAACTCAGAAAAAATCATCGGAGTGTTCAGGTTAATTGAAACGATTACAGGTTTGCCTTTCATTTTTTGGTAGGTATCGTTTACCATAGCCAGATCGCTCACGTTAATAGCCGTGTTCTTTTTATTCTTATACGATCGGTTGGATGTTTTCTCTAACGGATCGCCACCTGCAATACTTGCTTCGCGCGCTTCGGTTGCAGTGTAAGTTGCATATTGCAGTGAAATGGGTATATACCCATTGCCACCTTTCCTGGTGTCTTCCGCGTTGTAACCAATCCCAGTATTCGGGCTGCTGATAAACACCAGTGCATAATCTGCTTCGCTGGGATTTTCGGTTACATTAAAATACTTTTTCACGATTTCAATATTCACCGGATACTCCAGCTTTTCAGGGATCTCCATGCCCAGAAAGTTTCTTCCGGCTGGTGTAAATTTCTTAGGGATATAGACGGTCTTATTTTTCTCAAGTGGCAAGGCATTGCTTTTGTTCTTTAGCATTACAATGGATTTCAATTGAGCATCGTATCCGGCTTTCATGTATTCCGGATTTCCAACAATTGTTTTTGTTTCTTCCGGATTGAGGTAAGGGTTTTCAAACAAACCCGTTCTGAAAATATTTTTAAGCAAGCGCACAGCCGACTGCTCGAAGCGTTTGCGCATAAATTCTTCACCATGTTCTTTTACGCCTAAGTTGTAAGCCTCAATTACAGGTTTCATGTCGTTGTTACCACCAAACTGATCGCCACCCGCCATCAACACTTTGTAATGCCTTTCCGCTAACGATAAACTTTCTACACCCCAGGCTTTACCAGTTAGAAAAATATCCAACTGCGTTACATCTCCGGTAACAAGCCAATCAGTACACACCACACCATCGTAATTATATTTATCGCGAAGCAGATCGGTAATAATGTATTTGTTGTAGGCATTGCCCACGTTTTCATTATTTTTTGTGTCTTGGTTAAAAGATATAGTATAGTAAGGCATTACAGCCGATGCCATTCCGGTTTTACCTTTTAGTTTAAATGCACCTTCGGTAAACGGAATCATGTGTTCCGCAAAATTATTTCCCGGATACACAGCAAACTTTCCCACACCGTAATGTGCATCGCGACCGCCTTCGCCCGAGCCACCACCCGGCCAATGTTTCACCATCGCATTCACGCTGGTGTAACCCCAGCCATCAGCAATCTCTCTATCACCAACCGAAGTTTGAAAGCCATCGATGTATGCGCGGGCCAGATCAGTTGCAAGTGCGGGGTCTTCACCAAATGTACCACTGGTGCGATACCAACGCGGATCAGTTGCCATATCAATTTGGGGGGAGAGCGCAGTGGTAATACCCAACGCGCGATATTCTTTCGCGCCAATGCTTCCAAATTTTTCTACGAGTTCGGCATCGAATGTTGCCGCTAAACCAAGTGAGCCTGGCCACATCGAAATTTTTCCGCCAGCCCCTTCATTGTATTCTTCGCTGGCATCGGTACCATGTCTGGGGTCGGTACTGTTATTGGCTGGAATGCCCAACCCAAATCCTTCTACCAACGCTTGTGCATTGTTATTCCACCGCGCAGCTACTTCCGGACTTTCAACGGAAGTAATCAACACGTGTCTTAAATTATCTTTTGTTAAAAATTCTTTCTGCTGATCGGATAAGTCATACGCATGGGCACCACTTTCCGAAAATGACTTTCCGTTATAGGTGGCTGCAAAGAAGCCACGATTCTGCGCGGGTACAGATTGATGTCGGCTATACAACATCAAGCCTGCAATTTCTTCTACCGACATTTTAGAGGCAAGATCTTTTGCGCGTTCATCGGCAGATAATCGCCAGTCTTCATACTTATCTAACTGATCATTTTTATTCAGGTCTTTAAAACCTAATCTATCCACCGTTAAAATTTTAACACCGGAGGTGGATGAGTAGCCCAGTGTTTTACCACCCTCGTTTGTTACAGTTTTTATTCCATCCGTTTCAGTTTCGGTCCACTTTGGCCCGCAACCAATAAGCATCAGGCCAGCCAGGCCACCGCCTATTATCAAGTTCAGCGTTTTTTTCATTGTGTATGATTTACACAATAGTATTTAATTTTGCTTGAGTTATCAACGATTTACGATAGATTGGCCAATATTTTAGATAGAACGGTTGGTAGGTTTTATTTTTGGCGAAATGACAGGGTTTAAGTCGCAGGATGAATTTTATGAAGCTGGGGATCGGGTGTATTTGCCGCACCTTTCCGTTGATTGTGTGATTTTTGGTTTTCATGAAAATTCGCTGAAAGTATTGTTGCTGAAATGGAAAAACGGACCATGGTGTTTGCCGGGCGGTTTTATTAAACACAAAGAATCGCTTGATCAGTCGGCTAACCGAACGTTAAAAGAAAGAACCGGCTTAACCGAAATATTTCTGAAACAATTTCATGCTTTTGGCGAACCAGATCGTGAGAACGGTAAACGAGCCAAAGGTTCGTGGATTGGAAAAAGATTTATAACGGTTGGCTATTATGCGTTGGTAGAATATTCAAAAGTATTTCCCGAGCCAGATTTGTTGAGCAGCGAATGTAAATGGTTTGATGTAAATGCGGTGCCCGATTTAATTTATGATCATAACCAGATTATGAATAAAGCATTAGAGACTTTGCGGCTCAGTCTCAACGATCATCCGGTGGGTTATAATTTACTTCCGGAAAAATTCACAATGCCGCAGCTTCAGAAACTATACGAAACTATTTTGGGCGAAACACTCGACCGTAGAAATTTTCAGAAGCAAATGATTGCGTTGGATGTACTGATCCGGTTGAACGAGCGCAAAACGGGTGGCGCGCACAAAGCACCATATCTCTACCGCTTCGATAAACGCAAGTACGATAAAGCCATGAAGCAAGGCCTGCGGCTTAGTTTTTAGTATCCAACTAAATTAGGTGTCTTGACAGTTTTTTATAAAGCCCTTAAGCAGCTTGACGCCTATTTTACTTTCTCTTCAGCGCTTCCGCGATTGCTTTTTCGGCTAATGGAGCCATCACTTTATAACCTGCTTCATTCGGATGCACGCCATCGTAACCTAATTCTTTTTTCAGACCGTTGCGTTCATCTTTCATAACTGTGTGATAATCGAGATAAACGATTTTATTAACCTCACAGTAAGCTTTAATCATTTGATTAAGTGCAACAATTTTTGGTGCGGGTTCCAAGCCTGGCCGCCAAGGGAAATCAAATGCCGGAATAACCGATGATAGCACAACTTTTATTCCGTTAGCTTTTGCCAACTGCGCCATGGCAATAATATTATCGCGACTTTGTTCTAACGTCATCGGGCCAGTGTTGCCGGCAATGTCATTCGTACCAGCCAGGATCACCACCACTTTTGGTTTCAGATCAATTACATCTTGTTTAAAGCGTAATAACATTTGTGGAGTAGTTTGTCCGCTGATGCCACGATTAACATACGGTTTATCTTTCCAGAAGTTCGGATCAAGACGGCTCCAACCTTCGGTAATGGAGTTGCCCATAAATACAATGCGGTTCTCGGTGTTCACAGGTTTTGCTAAATTTTTATTATCACTATCAAAACGTTTCAGGTTAGCCCATTCTAAGTTGGGTTCAAAATTTCTTTTAATCCAACGCAGGCAAGCATCAATCCATTGTTCTTTGGCCGTGGGATTATACATGCCAAAACCATGCGGTCCGTTCTCATAAATAAATGTTTCAACCGGCACTTTGTTTTGTTGCAAGGCCGCTACAAATGCAAAGGTGTTTCCTACCGGTACCACATTATCAGTTAAAGGCGCAGTAATAAATGTTGGCGGAGTTTTAGGTGTTACCTGCAGTTCGTTTGAAAACAACACCACATCTTCTTTGCTCATGCCCAACTCCTGAAATTTTTTAGAACCCTTTACTGCTACATCTGCATTTCCAATTAGATTCAAACGCGAGCCCTGATGCGTAAGGCTATCTGAAAAACTGATTACCGGATAATTGAGAATCATAAAGTCGGGGCGAAGACTGATGTTATTAGGATTATCGATAAACGCTTTTTCAAAATGTGTTCCGGCTGTGGATGCCAGATGCCCGCCTGCTGATGAACCAAGAATTCCGATTTTGTTAGGATTGACGTTCCATTGCTTTGCATTTTCACGCACGAGTTGAATGGCCCGCTGTGCATCTTGCAAGGATCCAATGCGTTTATCGGTCATCAACTCTTTCCGCGGCAAGCGATACTTTAACACGAACGCAGCAATACCGGATTCATTAAATTTTTTAGCCATGTCGTGGCCTTCGTGGCTGGTGGCCAGAATAGAATAGCCACCGCCTGGGCAAATGATAACCGCAGTTCCGGTTGCCTTGGCGGGATCGGGTAAATACAGGGTTAGGGTAGGCGTAACAACGCCATGCAGAATATCAATTTTATTGTTGCCCACATTTCGCGTTAACGAAGTATCTATGGTAACTGTGGGTTTAATGGAATTGGGAACATTTCCACTATAAAGCGAAATTTCTTTTTGAGCGAAAGCAGTGTGTGCAAAAAGTACAAGTCCTAACAGAATCCTTTTCATAGAGATTGGTTTCTGTTAAAGTTAGAATTATTTTTAGCTATCCTAAAAAGTAGCTATGAATAATAAATCAATCCGAACACCGCTCATAGGGAAAGTTATCAGCGGTATTTTGGTGAGCTTAATGGTTATATCCTGTAACCAACCTCCAGCGCAAATTGTCAACCCCAAAATCGACAAACTAAAATTGCCGCCTGGCTTTAAAGCCGAACATTTATACAGTCCGGAAGAACACGACCAGGGTTCGTGGGTTGCCATGACGTTTGATCACAAAGGCCGGATGCTGACATCCGATCAGTATGGCGCCATCTACCGGATTGAATTGCCCGCGGTAGGCGACACAACAAAAGTGAAAGTTGAAAAACTGATTATCGGTTCCGAAGCCGATCGCAGTGCAGACTCCACTACTTTAAAAATCGGGATGGGCTTTGCGCAAGGCTTGTTGTATGCCTTCAATAGTTTGTATGTGATGGTGAATCACAACAGTGATAAAAATTTTGATAAAAATACCGGCTTGTATCGATTACAGGATACTGATGGTGATGATCAGTTTGATAAGATCACCTTATTAAAATCATTTGAAGGCGAACCGGGTGAACACGGCCCACACAGTATTGTATTGTCGCCCGATAAAAAATCCATTTACATCTCGGCTGGTAATCACGTGGATGTTCCGAAGTTTGATACGTATCGGTTGCCACCGGTTTGGCAGGAAGACAATTTGTTTCCGCAGATAAAAGATCCGCGCGGACATGCCAATAACCGGAAAGCACCGGGTGGTTGGATTGCGCACATTGACTCGCTGGGCGAGAAGTGGGAATTGGTAGGAGCAGGCTTTCGTAATGAGTTTGATATTGCATTCAATAATGCAGGCGATTTGTTTACGTATGATTCAGACATGGAGTGGGATTTTGGAATGCCGTGGTATCGGCCCACGCGCATTTGCCATGTAACCAGCGGCAGCGAGTTTGGCTGGCGCACCGGAAATGGAAAGTGGTCGCCCACATATCCCGATAATCTTCCTGCGGTAATTAATATTGGTCAGGGTTCGCCCACCAATTTTATGAATGGAGGCACTGCGAAATTCCCTGCGAAGTATCGCAATGCCTTGTTTGCCTTCGATTGGAGTTTTGGAATTATCTACGCAATTCATCTAACACCCGTTGGTGCTTCTTACACAGCCGATGCTGAGGAATTTTTATCAGGCTCACCATTGCCGTTAACCGATGGCGGTATTGGCCCCGATGGTGCAATGTATTTTTTAACCGGTGGCAGAAGATTAGAATCCGATTTATATAGAATTACGGCAACTGAAAATGTGGACGTGACTCCACTGGCTGCGACAACAATTAACGAAGCCAATCAATTACGCAGAACATTAGAACAATATCACGAACCGAAAAAAGGTGCCGTAGATATTGTGTGGCCAAATTTAAAACATGAAGATCGTTTTGTGCGGTATGCTGCCCGTATTGCTGTAGAACATCAACCGGTAGCCGAGTGGCAGGAACGGGCTTTGAAAGAAACCGATCCTATAATATTAACACAAGCCATGCTGGCACTTGCACGACAAGGAAAACCTGCTGTGAAAAATAAAATGATTGCTGCTTTGGTGAAAATCGATTTCGATAAACTTTCGCCAGCACAAAAGATTGATCTTGTCCGTGCATTTGAAGTCTTGGTTTTTCGTTTGGGTAAACCCGATGCGGACGCACAGAAACAATTGATCGCTTATTTGGATGCCCGTTTCCCATCTTCATCGAATGAATTAGATCGGGTACTGGCAAAAGTATTAGTTCATGTAGCAGCTCCGGGTTCAACCGAAAAAACATTGGCGTTGTTGCAAACTGCAAAAGATGACGCACAGGAAAAAACAGTGAGTGCTTCCAGCGATTTGATTATGCGCAATCCACAATACGGTTTGGATATTGCGCGCATGCTTTCCAATGTTCCGCCTGCACAACAAACGTATCTCGCTACGGTTCTGTCGGAAGCTACTGAAGGGTGGACTCCTGAGCTTCATGAAACGTATTTCAAATGGTTTGCCAATGCCTTTACCTACAACGGTGGCGTGAGTTATGTTGGGTTTATCGACAAAGCGCGAAAGAAAGCTTTAACGCATACGCCAAAAGAAAAAACTGATTATTACGATACACTTTCTGGTGCGGCATTACTTACCGAATCGGGTAATGATATTGCCGACCGACCACAGCCTCAAGGCCCCGGTAGAAGAAGAACACAAGAAGAAGCCGTTGCGTTGGTTGAAATGCTTTCGAAACGAAATTTTGAGCAAGGCAAAAATATGTACGAAGCTACGTTGTGCAGTTCGTGCCATTCCATGCGGGGCGAAGGTGGTGCTGTTGGTCCGGATTTAACCAAAGTAGGTTCGCGGTTTTCTGCAAAAGATATTTTGATTCACACCCTTGATCCGAATAAGGAAGTTTCTGATCAATATGCGGCAACGGTATTTACCATGAAGGATGGAAGTTCTATTGTGGGTCGATTAATCAATGAAGAAAATGGAAAATATTTTGTGTCGCAGAATCCGTTTATGCCACAATCGTTGCGTGAAGTGCCTAAAGCTGATGTCGTATCTACCAAACTCTCGAAGGTTTCGTTAATGTTGCCGGGCTTGTTGGGCAGGTTGAATGATGAAGAGATCAAAGACATTGTTGCGTATTTGGTGGCGGGCGGAAACCCGGAGCATGAGGTGTATAAGTGATGGTTAACCACAGCGTTCACAGAGAAATAAAGCCTCTGTGTAAACTCAGTGAACTCCGTGGTTAATTTTTGAGGTAAAAAAATGAATCAATATGAGACTATCTGTAAAATATACTTTGATGTGCATAGTGGCCCTTCTATTTCAGATCAACGCAACTGCACGGCAAAAGAAGAATGACTTCGTGTCAATCTTTGATGGTAAAACCTTAAACGGGTGGGAATGTGATACCGCGTATTGGCGAGTAGAGAATGGAATTCTGATTGGTGAGATAATACCAGCTAAACCTTTGAAGTCAAACACATTTGCCATTTGGCGTGCGGGCGAGCCTAAAAATTTTGAATTAAAGTTTCAGTATAAAATCAGTAAGGACGGCAATAGTGGGATCAATTATAGAAGTGAAAAAGTTACTGGTGTGCCATATGCCTTAAAAGGGTATCAGGCTGATATCGATGGCATGAATCGTTATACCGGCCAGAATTATGAAGAGCGGGGGAGAACTACGCTCGCCTATCGCGGCCAGACGACAAAAGTAAATGCTGCAACCGGAACGGAGTCTATAAAGAACAACGCGTGGGTAAGTTCTGTGGTAGTTAAATCGCAAAGCAGAGATTCGTTGCAACAGTTTATTAAAACAGACGACTGGAACGAGGTGCACCTGATTGTTAAAGACAACCGACTACAACATTATGTAAATGGTGTACTGATGAGTGATGTTACCGATAACGACACCATGAATCAAAAATTAAAAGGTTGGCTTGGAATGCAAGTGCATGTGGGGCCACCGATGAAGGTGGAGTTTAAAGATATTTGGTTGAAAGCATTATAAAATTAGTACCTCGTTGAGTCACCATTAATATGTTCTTAACCAATCACAATCGTCACGCTTGTGATTGATTACTCACAACTTTCTAATCCCAATATTTCTATACCGATGTTTTGCACTCGGTATCCATGAGCTTAATGGCATTCCACCGCTGGCTTCAGGTGCATATACGGCTGTCCAATGGCATTGTAAGGCAATCATACCTGTAACAGCACCGGCTATAAAATCATTTTTGGTTTGTTGTACGCTATACATTTCAACCTCGTTAATCCATAAGGTAACTTTTGGAATCTCGCCCGTCATGCGAATGCGAAACGAGTTCCAGTCGCCAGCTTTCCAAACCGAATCGCGTTTAAGGGCTTTGCCGGGAACACTTACCGGAGTACGCTCACCTAACAAATAACCGGTGTTGCCGGGCAGTACTAATTCTATCTGATAAGCCGCACCACCTTCATTCGATCGCAGGAAAATTCCACCATTCGCAAACGAATCAATTTTAATTTCCATGTACAATTCAAAATCGCCAAAGCTTTGATCGGTTAATAAAATTCCTCCTTGCCCAAACGGCTGCTGACTCGCTACAATAGCACCATCTTCCACAAAAAAATTGGGCGTGGTACCCTGATGTGTTGTACGACTAACATGCCAACCTTTTAAATTTTTTCCATTAAAGAGTGGCTTAAATCC
Organism: Cytophagales bacterium; assembly: GCA_017303795.1. GTDB lineage: Bacteria > Bacteroidota > Bacteroidia > Cytophagales > Cyclobacteriaceae > ELB16-189. The sequence continues at coordinate 157,885 of JAFLBR010000001.1, forward strand.
TTTTGGAATCTGCGCCAGACTTAGTGAGCTGATTAGGCTGAATGCTATGAGCGAGAGGAGTTTCATTATTGTTTCTGGTTGCTAGTCTCTGGTTTCTGTTGCTTTGAATAACTTATTAAAACATTTACTGAATACTACTTACCGATCACCGCTTACTACTCACTGATTACCATTTACCGATTCACTTATCACTACCACAAGTCTAAAACCCGTATCATATCCACTTCCCGGACCACCGGCATGCGTCATGTACGTTGCATTTTTTACATCGCCATAAAAGCAGGAGCCTTTTAGTACGTGTTGTTTTGCTTTCTTAGGTGGAGTAGGATCGGCAAAGATTTTTTCATTGTAATAATCGTCAACCCATTCCCACACATTGCCCAGCATATCGTACAAACCCCAGGCATTTGGTTTTTTCTGTCCAACGGCTTGTGGCGTTAGTTTGGCAAGGTGTGCACTTTCGTTTATTTCGTTCCAGGCAATGTCTTCTTTATTACCGGCACGGGCCGCATATTCCCATTCAAATTCGGTAGGTAAACGATATGTAGCTTTACCTTTCTCGAGTTGATTTAATTTTTTAATAAAGCGTTGCGCATCATTCCAACTCACGCGTTCAACAGGAAAGTTATCGGTGTTGCCTGTTATGTTGTTTCCTTGAAAGTAAGCAGGATTACTGCCCATTACCTTTTTCCATTGGGCTTGTGTTACCTCAAACTTACCCATATAAAATGCTCTGGCGATTGTTACTTCAAAACCTGAACTTGCATCGCGCAACGCAAGTTGTTTGGCGACTTCGTAATCGCTGGCTTTAAGTTTGGGTAAACCCATATCATCGTCAGCGCTTTTGCGGTATTGTTCCAGAAAGCCAAACTGCGAAGTAGTAGGTTGAAGTTTTCCTACGGTAAAACTTCCGGCCGGCACTTCAATAAATTCTATGCCTATGGTGTTGGTATACGTTTTTAACGGTTGTACATAACCGGTAAGGCTTACCGAGAGAAGAAGCAAAATAATCCTATACATGGATTAATCGTTTAGTGCCTGATAGACTAACGTATTGAACGTTTCTCCAATTTCGCTATCGTGCGCGCCCCACATTTGCCGGTACATTAACACCACCATCTTTTCTTTTGGATCTACCCAATAGGTTGTAGAGAATGCACCGCCCCATGAATAGGATCCTTCTGAAAGTGGTTGCATTGCGGAGCCTTTTTCCGTTTGAACTTCAAATCCTAGACCGAATTTATTATCACCAAAAGGAAGATCATTAATCTGATTCATTGTCATCATGCGTACTGTGTTACGCGATAGCAGACGCGCACCATTATATTCGCCACCATTCAATAACATTTGTAAAAAAATGGCATAGTCATAAATAGTAGAAGATAATCCGCCACCACCCGAGAAATAACTTTTTATGCGAGTAGGGTAGTCTATGCTGGTACCTAAACCACCAGAAGCTTTTTCAAGTTGTCCGTCTTTGTTAACGGTAAAGAAGTTAACTACTCGTGCAGCTTTATCTTCAGGCACGTTAAAATAAGTATCGTTCATGCCCAAGGGTTTAAAAATATGATCTGCAAAAAATGCATCTAATGTTTTGCCCGACCACACTTCAACCAATCGCCCTAATACATCGGTGTTTAGCCCGTATGTCCAGCGCTCACCAGGGTTATGCATAAGCGGTAACACACCTAATCGGTTTATGGCATCCTCCAGTGTATCGTCATAAACATCAAGACCTGCTGTGATTTTAGTTTTAGCATAAATGGAAATGGCTTCAGGGCTACCGATTTGTGCGTACCCGATACCGGAAGTGTGTGTAAGCAAATCGCGGATAGTTACTTGCCGCTTTGCAGGTACGGTAGTGTAGCTGCTGTCTTTTGGATTAAATTTATCCAATACAGTAGCATTGGCAAATGCTGGAATGTATTTTGAAACGGGTTCGTCCAACAAAAATTTTCCCTCTTCCCATAACATCATGGCCGCTACGCTGGTAACGGCTTTTGTCTGCGAAGCAATTCTAAAAATGTCGGTGTTTTCGAATGTGTCTTTGGTTTCTGGATTTTTGTAACCGGTTGCTTTGAGATAAACGATTTTACCATCGCGGGCGATAAAAGCTATGGCACCATTCATCCAGCCGGCATTAACCCATTTGGTAAATGTAGAGTCAATCCGCGCAAGCCGGGCTGTTGAAAACCCAGCGGCTTCTGGTTGAGCTGGTGATAAGATTTTTTTAGTTTCTACCGGTTGCTGGCAGGCCAGGCATACCAATAACAATATCCCGATGTGTTTCATGGTGATTTGTTTTGTTGTGTGTGGTTTAAAGATAGAAAAGGTAAGTGGCTATTCTTAAAAGTATATGACTTTTTACGTAGGCCTACGTTACCGGATTAAATTTGAAAGTGAGCGGAGTTTATTTTTGCCGTGCAAGTTTGTCTTGTAATCGCCAGAAGGCATCGCCATAGTGTACCAGAATTTCTTCGCCCGCTAAAATATTGCGCGTGGCTTCAATAAAACATTTGCGGCCCGCCTGCACATAAGCTGAATTGTTACGCAGACCTTTTACACGCACCAGACCGCGGGCATCGTTGGCATAGCGGCCATACGTATTAAGCGCAGGTCGGGCATCGATTACTGTTCTGGTACTTAGAAACATCAGGTAGCCGTTGTAACCATCTTCGTGTTTCACCTCTTTCCAGGAGCAAATGCGGCCTTTGTATTCAACAATGTACTCGCCTTTTTTTATAGGGCGTGTAGTAAACAAACCTTTGCCTGCACCGGGCAAGCGCGATTTCTTTACACGCAGGTAACGGGTATTCAATTATATGTTGAATAAACTTTCTGTAAAGACAACACGGCATCGGCAAGGTCGCGTAGTTCCAACAACAAACGGGTTTGCAGCAAACCCATACGATTTCCGATGTCATCGTTTTGAATGTCCACAACCAGTTCGTCTATTTTTTTGGTGATGAAATGCTGCAACTGCAGTGCTTCATCAAATGCAGGTTGTTGTTGTTTGGATATAGAATCTATACCTGACTGGATGAAATGACTTAACCTTTTCTCTAATGATGCAGTCAACTCAGCGTATTTTTTCTTGGGTGGTGAATGATGGTTTACCACGTGATTCATAATCACATCGTTTATCAGACTTGTGCTTTGATACATGTCCTGCATCAGATCAAATACCTGAATATACAACCGCCCGGCAGCCTGATTGCCTTTGTCCATCTTGCGCACATACTTGATAATGCGTGAGTCTAATTTTTCATTTTGTTGCCGGAGTTTTTCAAGTTGTGTATGCGCTTTGCGCAACGGATCGGTGGTTTCGCTGAGTAAGGCTTGCAAACTTTTTTCTGTTACCGAACGAATTGTCTCCAGCGCACTTACCGTATTCTTGCGACTCTCTTCAATAGCCTGTTGTGCACTTACTTGTTTTTGTTCCAGCAAGGGGGCATCGGCCTTGGCTTCTTTTTCTTTTTTACTAAATACTAAATGACTACGGATAAGCAAGAATGCTGCCGCTACGGTTAACGCAATAAAGCCTGCATTACCGGTATAATACATTATGAAGGCAAGCAGACCGCTTGCCAATAAAGCCACCACGGCTGTAACCAGCCAACCGGCAATTACATTAATAACACCGGCTACACGATACACTGCGCTTTCGCGACCCCATGCCTGATCGGCAAAGGAAGAACCCATCGCTACCATAAATGTAACAAAGGTTGTACTAAGCGGAAGTTTTTGCGAGGTACCATAAGCAATCAGTACGCTGGCCACCACTAAGTTTATGCTGGCGCGAATTAAATCGAATGAGGCTTGATCTGCCGCTACATCGCCTGATGTATCTTTTGCAAACTGAATAGAAATTTTTCTTGACCAGCGCTCGGGTATTACTTGTTCGGCCAATCGGCCAATCCACATGGCGCTACCCACCAGCACCCGCGATACAACATTAGGTTTAAATTTTTCATCGCCCTCATCTTGCCGCCCAAGTGAAACTTCGGTTTCCGTTACCTTTCTACTTTTCGAGTTTGTCCAGAGTGTAATCACCATTACCAATCCGCCCAAAAATAAAATCCAGGTGGGCGTTACAATCTTTTCATTCAGAATGCCAAGTGTAAACTCAGAAGCGGGAACGTTGGAGGCAGCCCACGATTGAAATGAAACCAATCCGGCAACGGCCACGCCAATAAAGTTTACCAGGTCGTTTCCGGCAAAAGCCATCGCCAGCGAAAATGTTCCTAACAGCACAACACCTTTAAGGGGATTGATTTTTTTCCACCACATTAAAATCTGAATGAGGATAGACCATACCACAACCGAAATCAACACAATGGGTAAGGTATTGGCTGTAATCCATTTTATCTGGGCATCGGAAACAAACGAACTTCCTTTGGCACCTTTAATCAATAGAAAATAGATGATTGAGGTAATAGCAATACCACTGAATATGGCACCGTATCTGCGCAGTGATTTTTTTAATTTGAATGAGAATATTATCCGCGCAAGATGTTGCACAATAGAACCCACAATAAATGAGAGGAACACCGAAAGAAAAATCCCAACTATAATCGTTATTGCGCTGGAGTAGTTGATGATCTCCGACCATTTTTCAAAACCGAAACCATTATCAAATGAAATAAGTAATCCGGTAACCAGTGCTGCGCCCAATAACTCAAACACAAGCGATACAGTGGTGGAAGTTGGGAGGCCAAGCGAGTTGAAAAAATCCAGCAGAATAATATCGGTAAGCATCACAGCCATAAACACGATCATGATCTTATCGAACGAAAAATAACTAGGGTTAAAAATTCCGTTGCGGGCAATCTCCATCATACCGCTGGAAAACATGGAGCCGCAAATAATACCAACGCTGGCTACCAATAAAATTATTTTGAACGATGCTACCCTTGAGCCAATGGCTGAGTTAAGAAAATTTACGGCATCGTTACTAACGCCAACAATCAGATCGACCACGGCAATCGCCATCAGGATTACGGTCAGGATAAGATAAAAGTCCATAAACAATAAAATGCGGGGTAAAGTTAGCGAAATGCCGCTTTCAGATTTTAGAAACTGTTACCTTTAAACCGTAAGTTTTACCACTTAAAATGAAGGACTTTAAGAAATATTTTATTATTACCGCCCGGCCCGATCAGGTGTATTTGGCGCTTACTACCGAGGCTACCATTCAGTTATGGTCGGGCGATAAGGTTGAAATGAAACCTGAGGCGGGTACCGAGTTTTCGTTGTGGGATGGCAGCATTGTGGGTAAAAATCTGGAGTTTGAAAAGGACAAAAAGATTGTACAGCAATGGTATTTTGGCGAACAAACTGAGCCTTCTATTGTAACCCTTAAATTACATGAGCATGGGCAAGGCACTTCCGTGGAAGTACGGCACACCAACATTCCCGATGAAGATTATGATGACATTGCCGAGGGTTGGATACACAGCTACATGGCCTCGTTGCAGGAGTTTTATGAGGGCGAACCGGAGGAATAGTTAGTTACCAGTTACCTGTTTCCTGTTACTGGCAACTTGTAACAGGAAACAGGGAACTAATTAAAGTGATACAAAAACACCAGCAACCCATTAAATGCTGGTTTGGGATTGTCTTTTATCTCTAAAGTAACTTCTACTTCAAACTTGGTAATGCCACGCAGGTTAGCGATGGAATGCAGCTTGGCCCGGAGTCGTACTTCGCTGTTAACCGTTACGGCCTGATTGAATTTGAACTTTTCAATGCCGTAGTTGATCATCATTTTAATATTTCTGAACTCAGCAATCTGATCCCACAAATGGGGTACTAACGAAAGCGTTAAATAGCCGTGAGCAATAGTCCCTTTAAATTGAGTTTCGGCTTCGGCCCGTTTAGGGTCGGTATGTATCCATTGGTGATCTAATGTGGCATCGGCAAACAGGTTAATCTGAGCCTGCGTTATTTTCAGGTATTCTGATACGCCCAATTCTTTTCCTTTGTAGGTTTCAAATTCTGCGTGACTGCTAATGAGGAGCGGCATTGATTTAGTAGGTTTGTGGGTTCGCGAATTTAAAGATTCGGTAACATTATTCATATCATGTTAAAAAAACAACGCTTTTCTTTTGAAACCCGCCTTATAGAGTATGAAGATACACTGGTTAACACCGTGGTAGAACTTCCTGCCGATATAATTAAAAAATTACCCACCGGTAGGGTGCGGGTAGAGGGCAAGTTGAATACAGTACCTTTTAACCTTGGGGTTCAATTCAAGAAGAGCGGAGCGCGATACCTGAGCATTAGTCAGGCCATGCGCAAGGCGGCTAAAATAAAACCGGGTGATAAAGTAAAAGTGAGTTTTGAAATTGTTGATCCGGATAAATTAGAATTGCCTGAAGAAATGGAGGCTGTGCTGGCCCAAGATGAAGCTGGCGCAAAGCTGTGGAATAAACTTACAGTTGGATTACAGCGCAGCTTAGTCCATTATATAAACAGCACCAAAAATGTTGACTTACGTATTGAACGTGCGCTCTTCCTTTTGAATAAGGTTAAGTCGGGTGCGTATAAGGATAGAATGAAGTGATGGGCTTGCTGGTTACTTGCTTCTGGTCTCTGGTCACAAGTCACTAGTCACTGGTTTATTCAGACCAACTTACTCAAACTGATCACCGAATACCGATTACTGATTACCGATTACCTAACCTCCCAGTACCCTATGCCCGTCATCGACATCCCTACAAAGCCCAAAGTTGAAACCGATGTTCTAACCGCTATTGATTCATGGACGTTGGAAGATCAACATGTGTATGTACATTGTTATTATAAAAACGAGTTAGACGAAATGTTAATCCGCGTATGGCGATCTACTTTTTTGATTGATAAAGTAAGCGGAGCGCATAGCGAATTAGTTCATGCCGAAAATATTTCTTACGCTCCGCAATGGACAATCATTCCCGGTAAAAAAGTATTTTCATTTCTGCTTATTTTTTCAGCCTTGCCTAAAGATTGTAAAGTGTTCGATCTGGTAGAGGATATTCCCCAGGCCGGTGGTTTCTATGTTTCAGGTATCAAACGCAATGAGTTGGATGTGTATCATGTGGATATTCTTTAGGTGCTCGCGCTGGTTTCTGGTCACTAGTTGCTGGTTTCTGGTTGTTCTGACTAACTTACTAAAACGGTATACTGATTTACTGATCACCGATTACTGATTACCACTTACTGAATACCAATCACCGATTACTACTTACTGATTACTGAATACTATCTTGCACCCATGCAATACCCCGTCCTCGAGATTGTTCCGAAACTCAAAGAGCAATTCAACGCGCAGAAGATTTTAATTCTGCAAGCACTACCCGGTGCGGGTAAGAGTACCGTATTGCCGTTGCAGATTTTAGAAGAACTCTGGCTTCAGCAAAAGAAAATTATTATGCTCGAACCCAGACGACTGGCAGCACGCTCGGTTGCCATGCGCATGGCGCAATTACTTGATGAAGAAGTAGGAGAGACCGGGGGCTATCGCGTTCGCTTCGAAAATAAAGTGAGTGCAAAAACACGCATCGAAGTTGTAACCGAAGGCATTCTTACACGCATGATTCAAACTGACAGCACATTAGAAGATGTGGGGTTGGTGATCTTCGATGAATTTCACGAACGCAGTCTGCAAGCCGATCTGGCATTGGCTTTATGTTTACAAGTACAAACGTTGCTGCGCGATGATTTGCGTTTGCTCATCATGTCGGCCACATTAGATGGAGAAAAGATTTCAGGTGTGCTAAACAACGCACCTATTCTTACCAGTCTTGGGCGCCAGTATCCCATCACACACCAATACATCAATCCCGATAAGGATTTACGCCTTACACAAAATGTGGCGCGCGTAATCCGCAAAGTATTAAAAGAACAACAAGGCGATATGTTGGTGTTTCTGCCTGGCGCGGGCGAGATACAACACGTTCAACAATTGCTGGAAGCTGAAAATATTTCGGGTGTGGTTCCGCTCTTTGGCGATTTACCTTTTAAGAAACAGCAGGAAGCGATACTACCGCATCCACAAGGACTACGAAAAATTGTATTGGCAACTTCACTTGCCGAAACATCGCTTACTATTGAAGGCATCACCACAGTAATTGATTGTGGCTATGCGCGTGTGCCACGGTTCGATCCGCGCAGTGGCTTAACGCGATTGGAAACAGTACGCGTTACGCGCGATGCAGCCGATCAACGTGCAGGTCGTGCCGCGCGATTAGGTCCCGGTGTTTGTTATCGGCTGTGGCCGGAAGCAACACATCATACCTTGCAACCCAATCGCCAACCGGAAATACTGGAAGCTGATCTTGCTTCACTTATGTTGGAGTTAGCCAACTGGGGTGTTTATGATTTGAATGAACTTACGTGGATTACACCGCCACCACCGGGTGCAATCAGTCAGGCGCGCGAGTTGTTGCACAACCTCGAAGCGCTGGAAGAAAATAAGATCACAACCAAAGGCAAAGCGATGTTGAAGCTGCCCACACATCCGCGCATTGCACACATGTTACTTTCCCCCCTCTCCCTCGGGAGAGGGGCAGGGGGTGAGGGACTGGCCACCGATCTCGCATCTCTTCTCGAAGAGCGCGATCCATTACCAAAAGAAACTGGTGCTGATTTAAGTTTACGTATTGAAGTGTTGCGCAAGTGGCGTGCAGGTGAGCGTGTAAATGCTGACCGGAATGTATTGGAACGCATTGAACGCATCGCAGCCAATTGGCGTAGAATTTTTAAGTTGAATGTAGATAACACCATTCCATCTGATAGTGAGGTGGGCCGATTGATTGCGGAAGCCTATCCCGAACGCATTGCACAACAACAAGAGAAGAAAAGCGAGCGCTATAAACTAGCCAATGGTCGCGTAGTGAAATTACCCCAACACGATGCGCTGGTGCGCGAACGCTGGCTGGCCGTTGCGCACTTAGATGCGGGCAGCACAGAAGGTAAAATTTTTCTGGCCGCACCGTTAGATGAAACCGATTTACAACACCGTGCAATAGAAACTGAAACGGTTAAGTGGGATGCAACCCGTGGTATGGTAGTAGCAACTCTCGAAAAGAAAATTGGCAACACGGTGTTATCTGCAAAGCCGTTAACACAAATACCCGAAGCTAAACGCATACTTGTTTTAGTAAACGCTTTGCGCGATGAAGGAATAAAATTATTGGGTTGGGATGAAGCCCATACCGAATGGCAAAACCGGGTGTTGAGCATTCGCGCCTGGCGACCGGATGAAGGCTGGCCTGATGTAACAACAGAAAATTTAATAGCCACAGCCGATAGTTGGTTGACACCTTACTTAAACACCATTACCAAACGCAGTGAGTTACAAAAGCTCGACATGCTAAACATACTCACCGGTTTGTTTCCGTGGGAGTTGCAGCCCAGGTTAGATAAACTGGCACCGGTGCGCATGGGTGTGCCCAGCGGCTCACACATTAAACTCAATTATTTTGCTGATGGTCGTGCGCCCGTAATGGAGGTACGCTTGCAGGAAATGTTTGGGTTGTTGGAAACACCGGTTATCAATGAAGGGCGTACAAAAATTTTGTTGCACCTGCTCTCGCCTGGTTATAAACCTGTGCAGGTTACACAAGACTTAAAAAGTTTTTGGCAAACTACATACCACGAAGTGCGCAAAGAGTTACGCATGCGCTACCCACGCCACCATTGGCCCGAAGACCCGTGGACAGCAGAGGCGGTAAGGGGAGTGAAGAAGAGGACACCTCATCCCTAACCCTTCTCCTACAAGGAGAAGGGAACATACTAAGATTTAAGCGATTCACTTTCCCCCTCTCCCAAAGGAGAGGGGCCAGGGGTGAGGTGCTTTCTGATTTCAGCTAAAACCTCTGACATATTCTTCAAAACTTCCTCATTTCTAAACCGAATCACTTTCAACCCAAATGCTTCCAACTGAAGTGTTCTTAATTTATCATACTCAACATTATCATCTATGAAATGAATTCCTCCATCTACTTCAATAACAAGTTTGGCCTCGTGGCAATAAAAATCAACGATATATTTTGATATAGGATGCTGCCTTCTGAATTTGTAACTATTGACTTTCCTGTTTCTCAGGTTTTGCCACAGCAGATTTTCCGAAGGCGTCATTACTTTTTTTAACGAACGCGCATTTTCGAATATTCTCCACGATGCATTTTCATGAAAAGGTAAATCCATTATCTAAGCTAATGATTTGGATGGAATTTTTAATCTCCCCTGTCCAAATGCTTTGCAGGTTTTTTTTTACCTTCACTTGCCATTTTAAATAATTATCAATGAAGGCGAATGATGAAATAAAAAAGGTGAGCTGGATTAAAACTAACTGGCTGTTCCTACTAATAGGTGTCACTATAGGTGGCTATCTGTTATGGGCAATTTGGTATTGGCAATGTCATCCCAGTGAAGCTGGACAATTTGGAGATATGTTCGGAGCAGTAACATCTATTCTGACTTTCTTATCAGTTTTTCTATTAATCAAAAGTATAAAATTGCAGTCCGAAGAATTGCAAAATTCATCGAAAGCATTGAAGCACTCAGCATCTGAGTTGGAATTAACCAGAAAGGAGTTTCAAAAGCAAAATGATACAAGCTATCAACAATTAAAAACAATAAATTATTGCAACAAACAACACGGAAACAACGAATTGAGGCAACCTTTTTTAATCTAATTCAACTTCACCAGAATTCACCAAAGTTTAGAGTACTTGATGAACTGAAAACTATTCATTATACCGCGTTCAGAGAGCATAAACAAAATGAGTTCACTCACCTCAGTAAGGTGATGGGCACGGACCAAGTCAATTATTATGTAGTAAATGATGCTTCGATAGATCTTATTACTGAAAGGTATAATGCTAGAAATCGAAGTGACAACTCAGCTAACTATTACCAGATAGCCCTTTCTATTTTAGAGTATTTAAAGGATGTGGACTTATCGAATGAGAGTACCCAAAAGTTAGTTTATATTTTTCGATCATTGCTTTCTCAGGAGGAGCTGCTTATACTATTTTATTATATGAAACTACATAGACAGTTTAATAATAAATTTGTAGATTCTGATATTTTTGATTTTGCTATGAAATATCATTTGTTTGAGAACGTTGATGCGTTAATGTTTCCGAATTTAACAATAAAAAACCTATTTGATATTAAAAGGTACAAATAGAATGTTTCATTGTAGTTGGGTATACTAATTGTTACAATATTTCAGAAGAGTAATAAAGTCGAAATAGTCCCAGATAAAATGGATATCCAATCCAAACCTTCAATCAATTTTTTAGAGAATTCATAATTTTACTCACAATAAATTGAATACCTGACTTCAATCCAAATAATCGAATGAACGACAAAAACAACGCGCGTGTTTATAAAATGATTTTTGCCGGAGTGTATCCGCATTACATAACCAAAGCCGAGAAGAAAGGTCGCACCAAAGAAGAAGTAGATGAGATTATTTGCTGGTTAACCGGATACACCAAAAAATCTCTGCAAAAGCAACTTGATACCAAAGTAGATTTTGAAACCTTCTTCGCGCAAGCGCCACAACTTAATCCCAATGTGTCGAAAATTACCGGAGTAATCTGTGGCTACCGGATAGAAGAAATTGAAGACCCGCTGATGAAGAAGGTTCGCTACTTAGATAAGTTGGTAGATGAATTGGCAAAAGGTAGGGCGATGGAGAAGATTTTGCGGCAGTAGATTTAAAAGTCTTTAGTCTATTAAAATATACTCTATTGCAGTCAGGTCTCTCGACCTGACTGATTGCTCTCTTAAAATAGCTTTTCAGTGGGAGGGGTAACCTTAGCCAACCGAAGATATACCGTAGTTTGCCCGCGGTGGTGTGTTTGATGTTCGAACAATTTTGTAAACGCCATTGCCTTCGTCATTTCAAATTGACCAAACAACTTCGTTTGTTCGGCTAATTGTGCCGCAGTCATTTTCTTTAAGCTACTGATTACAAAGTCATAACCGGCCAACACCAGTTTGGTGACATTGGCTTTTGATTTGTCAACTGTTTTCTCAGATTCACCAAAACCAACAGGACTTTTTTCGCCTGATGCTGCGGAGGCAAAAACGTAACTGGCATCTGTTAGGTGTAGCATTTGTTCAGCAAAGGAGCGCATCTCAGGAGTTGGCTTTAAGCCATAACCAGATTCAGGCATGGCATCGAGATATTCTTTTGTATAAATCTTGGCGCGTTCCCATTCCTTTAGCATTTCGTTTACATCCTGTGCGTAGCTAAAAGGAATAAGTGTAATCACAAATATCAGGGTGAATAGTAGTTTGATTGTTTTCATTTTATGATTGATTTATTTTTTTGTTCAGATTCTTAATTGAAGCGGTCAATTCCAATTGTCTATTTTAACATCGTGTGGATTTGGATTGCCCTTACCGGTTTCAACAAGATTTTTCAGACTCATTAGAAAGATTGCCCATTTTGTACTGCAATGATGCATAAATTCTACCGGTTCTTTCCACCCCATGTGTTTAAAAAGGATTACAATGTAATCACCTTCTTTCTTCAATTCCCAGCTGACGGTAGTGCCTATCCATTCTTCAGGCCCTTCAACTACTTGCCACAACACATGGCTTGAAGGAGTAAGTTCAATAACCTTAATATCAAACCCTCCGGCATCAAACCGAAATTTTAAAAGGTCTTTCACTTTATTGCCTTCGCCTTCTGTATCGGTTGTCCACCAGCCAGCCAGGCCTTTTTGGGTGGTTATTGCCGAGTAAACCTCAGTCAGCGTTGCTGACTGAATTCCAACCTTGTGTAGGATATCTGCCATGATAATTTTTAAATTAATTTATTGATATAAAGGTATTGTCTGAATTACAGATTCAAGAGGTGTATTTTAGACATAGTAACGGGTTGATCCGGCCACGTAATTGGTTGTACCTTTCCTCAAAAAAAATCTGGAATGAAATCGCCATTAAGTGACTTGCGCAAGTGGGACGATATTTTTCTGGCGATTTCAGGTTTCCTTTACCATAATTATTGACACATGAAACACATTACCATACTTGTTCCGGCCGGGCAGAATAACCTGAGTAGCATTGTAGGCGCTTACAAAATTTTGTCACGAGCCAATACGTATTGGAAGGCAACGCATAAGAATTACCGCTACAAGATTGAACTTGCCGGCAGCGCAAAGAAAGTTGACTTTCATGATGGTTTGTTTTCCTGTAAGCCACATACGCAGTTTTCATCTATAACGAAAACCAATTTGATTATTGTTCCTTCGTTAAATCACAATTACGAAACAGCGATAAAGGGTAATAAACCATTACTTGATTGGATTAACAGACAACACAAGAATGGAGCTGAAGTTGCCAGCATTTGTACGGGTGCATTTTTATTGGCTGCTTCGGGTTTGCTTAACGGAAAAAGATGTTCCACACATTGGGCCTTTGCCGATACATTTCAAAGCATGTTCCCAACTGTGAATCTGCAAGCCGATCAAATAATAACGGCTGAGAACGGCATTTACACAAATGGTGGAGCTTATTCTTTTCTGAATCTGATTATTTATTTAGTTGAAAAATACTTTGACAGGCAAACCGCAATTTTTTGTTCTAAAGTTTTTCAGATCGAAATCGACAGACAAAGCCAATCTGAGTTTACCATCTTTACCGGGCAAAAGTCGCACAACGATGACGTGATTAAGCGAGCACAATCCTTTATTGAAAACAATCTGCAAGAGAAAATATCAATGGAAGATTTGTCGCTGAAGCTGGCAGTAAGCAGGCGCAACTTCGACAGGCGATTTATAAAGGCAACGGGTAATACACCTGTAGAATATACCCAACGGGTTAAGATTGAAGCGGCCAAAAAGAAGCTTGAAACCAGTCGGAAGAATATAAATGAAGTAATGTATGAAATCGGTTATTCTGATGTGAAAGCCTTTCGGGAAGTGTTTAAGAGAATAACCGGTTTGTCGCCTTTGGCATATAAAACCAGGTATAATAAAGAAAGTATGAATTGAGTAGTGCTGCAATCACAATCCTTCAAACCCATACCGGGCATTTTCCCAAAACCGATCCAACGCCATAATGCGCGGTTTAAAAAATGAAATCAATTCGGGCCATTGTGCTTTATTATTAACAGAAACATTCGGCAAGGTTTTATAAATGCGACTGATAACGCGGTGGTTACGTACATCATGTAATTGCCAGTTCCACTCTTCTTGTAATTCGGCCTGTAGCATATTTTTAAACTCACTAAATTTTGCGAAATATAAAGTTTGCAAAGCCACATCCCGATGTTCTAAGGTAATCGAAATAGTTGCTTCACCAGCATCGGCATTCATGCGAAAGAATACATCGCTTATCCCGGTGTGGTAATTAATCCAGTTTACTTTATTGCCTTCTGCTGAAGGAACAGGATTCATATGTCGCCCAAAGGTAGTCCAGAACTGTTGCCGTAAGCGGGAGGATTCTTCGCGGGTGTACATTCGCGCAAAAATAATAACTTAACCTTTAAGTTAGATTGCGATGTCGCACGTGTTATACCTATTCTGTTTTTAATGACTTGACAGGATTAGTTGTTGCCGATTGCAATGCTTGAAAGGCAATGGTAAGAAATGCAATGAGCACTGCCGTAACTCCAGATGTCGCAAATATCCACCACGACAATTCAATTTTATAAGCGAAGCCCTGAAGCCATTGGTGCATGACATAACCTGCAAGGGGCGCGGCAATACAAAATGAAAGCAGCACCAATTTCAGAAAATCTAATGACAACAAGCTAACAATATTGTTGACGGAAGCTCCCAGCACTTTGCGGATACCAAATTCTTTGGTGCGCTGTTCGGCAGAAAACATAACCAAGCCCAAAAGGCCAAGGCAAGAAATAATAATAGCCAGTATGGCAAAGGCATTAGAGAGTTGCGCTACAACATGCTCGGTATGGTAAAGTTTATTATATTCTTCATCCAGAAATTGATAAGCAAAGGCATAGTTGGGATTTATACTTTTATAAACGTGTTCAAGTCCTTCGAGCGTTTCTTTTGTTTTGCCATTTTCAATACGCACCAGCAACACACCAAAATTTTCATACTCTTTCACATCTACAATCAAGGGTTTGATAGGTTCGTGCAAGGAGTGTGTATTGTAATTTTTTAGTACCCCAATAATATGACCGCGTTTGTTCCAGGCAGAAACCCATTTACCAATGGGGTCTTTCAAACCCATTTGTTTTACGGCTTCTTCATTTACCATAAAGGCATCGGCTGAGTCGGTAGCAAACTGGCGTGAGAATCCACGACCATCCGCAATTTTCAAATTCATTGTGGGAATAAAATCAAACCCTACCGACATCGGTTTAAAACCGGTAGGCGTTCCTTTCTCTTTTCCTTCCCAATTAATAGCATCACTGTTATCGGCAGTTTCAGTTTTACCATCTTCGGCACGATCTACTACAAACGTCATGGCATGTGGTGTTTCGCTTGCGCGATCAACCATTAATACGCCCGACACTTCGGAAGCTTGCTGCTTAAAGCGTTGGTACCCTTGTGGGGTTGCGAGTTCTCCTTCCACACTTATATAAACCATGTTCTCCCGATCGTAACCAATATTGGTGTTCCGGATGAATTGTGTTTGCTGTGTCATTACTATTGTTGCAATCAGTAATGCAATAGAGATTACAAATTGAAATGTGGCCAGGCCTTTTCTAAACCAGATGGAAGATTTGGAGAAGCGCAATGAGTTTTTAAGAATACCTGCGGGTTTAAGTCCGGAGAGAAACAGAGCCGGGTAGCTTCCGGAAACAAGCCCGGTAAAAACTACTAGAGAAAGTAACAACAAAACAATAGGCAAATTAAACTCAAGTTGAACATGCTTGCCAGTGAAGAGATTGAAAGCCGGAAGGAGCGTAACCACAAGTGCGACCGACAATAACAAACCCAATAGTGCCAGTACGACCGACTCACCAAAAAATTGTCCTATTAATCCGGCCCGTGTTGATCCTACTACTTTTCTTACGCCCACCTCTTTGGCTCTTTTTATAGAGCGGGCTGTTGCAAGATTCATAAAATTGATACAAGCTATAATTAGAATGAAAAGTGCCACATAGGTAAAGATGCGGATATACTCAAAACGGCCTCCTTGTGGTTTACCATTCACAAATTGAGCAACAAGATATTGATCACGATAGGGTTGCAATCCTAATTCTATTTTATACGGTGCATTCGGATCCATACGCGATTGCAGCAACCGATTTAGTTTAGTTTCTACACTTTTTGTTTCAGATGCATCGGTTAACAATAGTGATGTAAGTGGAGCAGGCGAGGCCCACGCCAATTGTGTCATTTGCGATTCCCAGTTAAGAAGAAAATCAAATTGCTGAGTGCTGTTGGAAGTAACATTTTCAAAAACCGCATTCACCACAAAATCGATCCTGTTTTCATATCGAATACTTTTTCCAACAGCATTTTCAGGAGAACCAAAATAAACATCAGCCAGCTTGCGCGAGATAGCCATACCTTTAATATCTTTCAGTGCGGTGGCTGCATCGCCCGCAATTACCGGGTAACTAAACATGGTTAAAAAATTTTCATTAGCCCGAGCTCCATTCCACTTATGAATGGAGTTACCTACTTGCAACGTTTCCGGATGTCCCCACGGTAATTCATAACCGGTGGCATAAAAACTGATGGCTTTTACCTCGGGCGCTACCTGCGTTATGTCCGCAATTGGAATTTTAGGACCGAGGCTGTCAAACTGCATGGGCGTGTTGTAGCTTCCTTCAATTCGGCCATCGGCTGTTATGGTTTGGTACACGTTAAACAGCCGGTCACCATTGGTATGGAAATTATCCATGCTCCGTTCATCCTGAATCCACAGATATATAAACAAGCAACATGTCATGCCTAAGGCGAGGCCAAAAACATTTAGAGTTGCAAAGGTTTTGTGGCGCACCACATTGCGAAATGCTACCAGCAGGTAATGTTTAGTCATAGTAGTAATAGAAGTTGAAGTATAATGTTTTCTTTTAATGGCAAAAGGTTTCATAAAACCGAATACACTACGGATGTAATCAAGTTTAGCTTTGAAAACTCCGGAATGTTTTAGCTGATAATCAAATTCTTCCTGTAGGTCACCTTCTACTTCTTCTAGTAAGTGTGACGCACAATACCAGCGCAGCAGTTGGTTGGCCCAGCGCGGAGGAAGCTGTTTATTACTCATATGCATCATGTTTAAATAGAAGCGGGTACGAGGTTCCACAAGTGCGCACGAACTTCTTTAATATCGTGCAGGGTTTGTGTGCCATAAGCGGTTACAGTGAATAGCCGTTTTCGTCTTCCACCACGCTCGGCAACGGGGTTGCTCATACGCGAGGTAATCATTCCTTTTTCCTCCAGGCGTTGCAGGGAGGCATGCACTTGATTAATGCGAACTTCGCGCGAAGTTTGTGCAATAATTTCGTGGGTAATGTTTACTCCGTAGGCTTCGCCCTGCAAGGCGGCAACCAGCAGGAGTACAATTTCTTCAAACTCACCCAGATAAACTCGTTTCATAAATAACCTGCTTATTATTTCCATTTTTGCTGAACAAATGGCTTGCCACAATTGGAATATTTACAAATTCCTCTAAAATCAATGTTTAAGAAATAGGTTGATGTCCGATTGCAGACACTGGGCGTTTGTATCAGGACGGTTAAGAATTGTTAAACTTTAGAAAAAATTCTTCGATTCCTTGTTTTACTTTTAAACACAAAGTACTTTTGAATCGTAATAATTCAAGCACAAACAACATCTTATGAAATCCCTGATCAAATTCCTGCACACCATTCCCGGAGTAGGGGCAACTACATTGCTCATCTTGTCTATACCCTTAATCGCCATGCAGTTTACATCCGAAGTGAACTGGAGCGTAGGCGATTTTATTATTATGGGTATTCTCATTTTCACAACGGGTTCAGCCTATGTGTTGCTAACACGATACACACCTAACTTTATTCAACGGGCAGCTTATGGTATGGCTATAGGTTCTACTTTTTTAATGGTGTGGGCTAACCTCGCAGTTGGTTTAATTGGAGCCGGACCACATGCAGGCAACTTAATGTACATAGGCGTTGTAGCCGTGGTAGTAGTCGGCACTTTCTTTTCTGGTTTTACAGCTAAAGGCATGGAGTTAACCATGTTTGCTGCAGCTTGCGCGCTGGTGTTGGTTGCCATTGTAGCCTTGCTGGCTAACATGCAATCTTATCCGGGTAGTTCAGTAGCCGAAATTATTGCGGTGAATGCATTCTTTGTATTTCTGTATTGCTTAGCGGGGTTGTTGTTTCGATTTGTAACCTTGCATCAGCCGCAAGCAAAAACAGAAGGTTAGTATTGCTAACAATGTTGAAATTCAACAAGACATATTTTGGTTTAACTGTTCTGCTTTTTGTGGTTGAAGTACTGATTGCTTTATTCGTGCACGATAACTTCATAAGACCGTATGTGGGCGATGTTCTGGTGGTTATTCTAATCTATTGTTTTGTTAAATCATTCTTAGATCTACCGGAATTTGTACTGGCCATTGGTGTTTTACTTTTCGCTTTCGCGATAGAGTTTTTGCAATACATAAAAATTGTACACGTGTTGGGTCTTGAAAAATCAGAACTGATGCGCACGGTTATAGGAACTTCTTTCGCGTGGTTAGATCTGCTGGCCTACGTGGTGGGTATTGGTATTGTGTTGATGGCCGAGAGATACATTTGGCAAAAGCAGTTGGTATGAGAAAGGAATTTTTTGTAGCTGAAAATTCTATTGTGCGCCAGATCTGGGGCCGCAGCGATACTGTTCTTTTTATTTTTGCAGGCGCTGCTGCGGAGTTTGCACTTAACAAATCGGTGGACTGGTTATACTTTACGGGTCGCCTTCCGGCCGATCCTATAGGAAGATTATTTTCTACCGTAGCGTATGCGCGCAGCATTATGTTTTCTGAAAAGCAAACTGCACTACGCACCATTGATGCGATGAATAGCATTCATGCGCAGGTAGAACGAGATCGCGGTACAAAAATTCCTGATTGGGCATATCGCGATGTGCTGTTTATGTTAATCGATTATTCCATTCGCGCATTTGAAGTATTAGAACGCAAACTCACGCACTCTGAAAAAGACGAAGTGTTTGATGTGTTTTACCGATTAGGAAGCCGCATGCAGGTAAAGGATTTGCCATCAACTTTTCAGGAATGGCAAGGTATGCGACAAACGCACCTTGAGCAAAATCTGGAATTTAGTTCGCACACCGCTGATCTGTCTGATCGATATGCTGAACACCTGGGTTCACTTCGTTACCGCATATTGCTGGAAGTGCAAACTAAAATTGTTCCACAGCATGTGCAAGGGCTCTTGAGTTTACGCAAATTCTCATTGTTGTTTCCTGTGTTGCTGTTTTACAAACTAAGCAGAATGGTAAAACTTGATACTGCTGTTAAAGCACTCATCTTACCGACTAAATATAAAAAAGCAATTCTGGGACTGGATGTGAAACCAACGGTAACTCGGAAATCAATTCAGGTTTATCATGCTCCGGCAACCACACATTCGTAACTGGTTACGAATATTCTACAAACGCCCTTATTTTTTTTGGCTCACCAAATAACACTAACCTATCTTCAGGTTTGAGTTGCAGGGTATCGGTAATTATACCAAGTGTTTGCATCTTTTCGCGCAACGCACCCAATAAATTTTTTTCTTCAATTTTTCGCTTTACGGTTACTAACACAAGACCTGCATCGGCAAAGTCAATCTCGTTAATTTTGCTGCCCACTAATCGCCCCGGTACATGCACCTCAATTACCTGATACTGTTCGCACACGCGATATGAATCTACCACTCCGGTAAAACTTAATTTATGAGCCATGCGTTCGGCCGAGTTTTGTTCAGGATACACAAACTCGGTTAATCCCATTGTTTCCAAAACCGTTTTTTGTAACGATGATGTAACGCGACAAATAATCCGTTTCACCCCAATCTGTTTTAATAAGGCTGCCAACAGAATGATGGTACCTTCATTTTCGCCAATGGCGATAATAATGGCATCGGCTTCCTGCAACGGTAAATCCAGAATGGCATCACGGTTGGTGGCATCCAACGTAACGGCATACGTAATTTTATTTTTATTTTTTTCGGTGCGATCCTGTTGACTGTCTACACCAAAAACTTCGTGGCCAAGGTCAACTAATTTAGTGGCCAGCGATGAACCGTAGCTCCCCAATCCAAATACAATATACTTCATAAGCTTCAGCCTTTAGTTAATACATAATTTCTTCAACCGGATATTGATGTAATTGTTTTTTAGGCTGCGCGGCAAAGGCCATCAACAACGTTAAAGAACCCACACGCCCTATAAACATCACTACAATCAAAATAATTTTACTACCTACGGAAAGCTTAGGTGTAACACCAAGCGAAAGTCCCACTGTACTAAATGCCGAAAAAGTTTCAAACGAAATTTCCAGCAAGCCAAACTGACTATCGGCAACAGAAATAAGTAGAACCGCTAATCCCATTATCATTAAGGAGATTAAGATGATCGCGAATGCACGATTTATGGAGGTTTCGCTGATTTGTGTTCGGAAAACTTCTACTCTACTATTTCCAGTTATAATTGCCCTAAGGTTCAAGAAGGCAACAGCAATGGTTGTTGTTTTAATTCCACCACCAGTAGAAGAAGGTGATGCGCCAATCCACATCAATAATAGATAGATCATGATGGTGGGTAATGTCAAGGCTTGAAGATTAATGGTGTTAAATCCTGCGGTTCGGGGTGTAACGGAACCAAAAATGGAAGTTACAATTTTACCAATAGTGCTTGGATGCTCGCGTAAGCTTGCATTGTATTCCAATCCAAAATACAGAGCAGTACCAACTACCAGTAAAATCAGGCTTGTCCACAAAGCAAGTTTTGAATTAACTTGTACAATGCGCGTAGCACTTTCGGGCATGGGATTACCGAGTATTCGGTTAATGATAGCGGAGGCTTTTCTTCGGATGTAAGAAAAAATATTAAACACAATGGGAAATCCCATTCCGCCTAAAACAATCATGAGTGCAATCACAAGGTGTAACGGGTAGTTGAATTTAACCAGCGGTTCGTTTAGGCCATCGGGTAAAGTGGAAAAACCAGCATTACAAAATGCAGAGATAGCATGAAACACCGAAAAGAAAATGTGTTCAACTTGCCGGTTGAAGATGGCTTCTTCTAAGCTAAAGTAGATGAGAAGCGCTCCGAGTGCTTCGAAGAATAGTGTAACCAGAATAATGCGCCCTACAATACTAATTACATTGCTAATTCTATTGCTGCTTACCATACTCTTTAGTGCAACCTGATTGTGAAAGGATACAGAGCCTGCTGCCAGGTATGCCAACAATCCGGTAAATGTCATAATACCCAATCCGCCCACTTGTATCAACAGTAAAATAATTATTTTACCTACACTGGTAAAGTCTGCGGCAGTGTTCACTACCGTTAAGCCGGTAACGCAAACCGCACTGGCCGAAGTAAAAAAAGCATCAATAACTGAAATGCCTTTTACCGTAGCCGTTGGTAAAAGCAAAAGCAAGGCACCTATGGTAATGATAACAGCAAAACTGATTATAAAAACAAAGGCGGTGTTCTGTCTTCTGCGATATAGATATTTAAGCAACCCGGAAGCTTCTGTTACAAAGAGAAATGTAATGAATGCGTAAAGCAATAATTTTCTGATCAGGAAATCGGTACTATTTGCGCCCTGCAAGGCTTCTACCGTTTGTGCGATATGATGCAAATAAAACGTGAGCAGCACCAAACCAAAAGAGTAAGCATGTGCACGCCATTTTTTAAGCTCAATAAATCCGCTGGCAAAGCGAATTATAAATAAAACTTTAAAGGTTGTTAACAGTGGGAAAAGATAAGTATGCAGGTGTGGTAACGAACTATAGAAAGGATGAAACCCAAAATCGTAAACCATCAGGCTAAATGCCGCTAACGTGCCAACAGGTAAAACAATATTGCTGATGCGATAAGCTAATTGTAGAATGTGTTTAACCCAATAGCGACTTTGGCTTACTACACGATCAGTTATGTTGCGCTTAAGCCAACGATAGATTACTGCAATGTGGTGGATAATGTTTTTCAAATGCTGCCCCGCCTGTTCGGGGCTAAACTTAAGGTAAGGAAACTGCAAGCGCAAGTCTGTGGATGTCGATCGGGGTTTGTTGTTAAAAAAATCAACTCTTAGCCGCTGGTAAAAACCTAAGTCTTTCTGGCAGATTTAACATTAGCTTTAATCCTTAAAATCATTAACTTTCCCTATAAATCACTTGCAATTAAATTCAATCTTATAACAACACGATTATGGCAGCATATTCAATCAACGTAAATGGCGAAACAAAAAAGGTAGATGTAGCTTCCGATACACCACTATTATGGGTGTTGCGCGATTCGCTCGGCCTTGTCGGCACCAAGTATGGCTGCGGTATAGCACAATGTGGTGCGTGTACCGTACACCTTAACGGAACAGCCGTGCGTTCATGCGCATTACCCATCTCGGCAATTGGCACCAGCAAGGTTACTACCATTGAAGGATTATCGAAAGAAGGTGACCACCCCGTGCAGCAGGCATGGCAGGAAGTTGATGTGCCGCAATGTGGCTATTGCCAGGCCGGCCAAATTATGAGTGCTGCCGCATTACTAGCAAAAAATGCAAAGCCAACCGAAGAGCAGATTGCCACCGCCATGAACGGTAACATTTGCCGGTGCGGAACTTACCACCGGATTAAAGAAGCAGTTGTGTTGGCCTCATCTAAAATGAAGTAAGCATGGAAACATTAAGCAAAACAAGCAGACGAGATTTTCTGAAACTGGGCTTAACAGCAGGTGGCGGATTGATGTTGAGTTTTAATTGGAGCGATTCCGTTGCTGCAATTATGAATACAAGCGGTGAGGCGTTGGCCGCGAATGTAGATTTCAATAGTTATCTCTCTATTTCGCCCGATGATGTGGTTACGATTTTTTCACCAAACCCTGAGTTAGGTCAGAATATCAAAACTTCTTTCCCCATGGTGGTGGCCGAAGAATTGGATGCCGATTGGAAAAAAGTAAAAGTAGTGCAGGCTGCACTGGATGTTAAGAAGTACGATCGTCAGCTAACCGGTGGTAGTGGTGCGGTGCCGCATTCATGGGAACGCTTACGCAAAGCCGGGGCAACAGCTCGCCAGATGTTAATAGAAGCAGCAGCTAAAATATGGAATGTAGCGGCATCAACACTTACAACTGCAAATGGTTTTGTGATTCACCCGAATGGTACTAAACTAAGTTACGGTGCACTGGCTACCGATGCTGCAGCACTTACAGTACCAACGGAAGTAAAACTTAAAAATCCAAAAGACTTTAAACTGATTGGCACTGTCGTGCCGAATGTAGATAATAAAGAGATGATTACCGGCAAGCCGTTGTATGGGCTTGACTTCTACCGCGAGGGTATGTTGCATGCTATGATTCAACGCCCGCCATCATTCGGAACAAAAATAAAATCAGTTGATGCTACGGCAGCAAAAGCATTACCGGGTATTGTAGATGTAGTTACGTTTAAAAATAATGTAGCGATTGTAGGTAAATCTACCTGGGAGATTATGAAAGCCCGCAAAGTATTGAAAGTAGAGTACGAGAATGCGGGCAACGTTGAAAGCACTTCCGATCACGATAAGTTATTCAAAGAATTGCTCGATAAACCAGAAGCAACTGTGAGAAGAAAAGACGGTGATGTGGAAACAGCATTTAAGAACGCAGCCACGGTAATCAAACGCGAGTACCAATGTCCGTTCCTTTCGCATGCGCCAATGGAGCCAATGAATTTTTTCGCTCACGTAAAAGCAGATGGTGTAGAGTTAATAGGCCCAACGCAAACACCCGATCGCGCGCGCATGGCCACTGCCCAGTTGCTGGGTATTGCACCTGAAAAAATTACAGTTGAATTAACGCGCTTAGGTGGTGGCTTTGGCAGAAGACTACAAGCTGATTATGTTGTGGAAGCAGCCGAGTTATCCAAGCTGATTAATGCTCCGGTAAAAGTTACGTGGAGTCGCGAAGACGATATGATGGGCGGAAGTTATCGCCCAGCTGTGCGCTACCGGTTTGAGGCAGCGCTGGATACAACCGGAAATCTGATTGGCTATAAACTTCGGGGTGTTGGTGTTAATGCAGGCAATTCTACCCGCGAAGATAATTTTCCATCGGGAGCTGTAGCGAATTTATTAATTGACTCTATCGATCATCAATCGCCTATTACAACCGGGGCCTGGCGTGCACCTATTACTAACTTTCTCGCTTTCGCGGAACAAGCTTTCTTAGATGAAGTAGCGTTGGCCGCTAAAAAAGATCCCGTTCAGTTTCGGTTGGATCTATTAGATAAAGCAAAGCAAACTCCAACAGGTGCTATTAAATACGATATTGATCGGATGAAGAGTGTAATCAACCTCGCGGCAGAAAAATCAGGTTGGGGCAAAAAGAAAAATCTGGCGCAGGGCTTCAGTGTGTATTTCTCGCATCGCTCGTATGTGGCGCAGGTTGCCGAAGTAGAAATGGTAAGTGGCAACCCCGTGTTAAAGAAAATTATTGCTGCTTCCGATTGTGGCATTGTGATTAATCTGAGTGGTGCAAAACAACAGGTAGCGGGTGGTATTGTAGATGGATTAGGCCATGCCCTTTACGGACAAGTTACCTTTAAAGATGGCGCTGCCGAACAACGTAATTTTAATAATTACAAACTTATCCGCTACAACGAAGTGCCACAAGTAGAAGTGCATTTTGTAGATAATGGAATTGATCCAACAGGATTAGGTGAACCTGCCTTACCACCAACCGGTGGCGCAGTAGCCAACGCAATCTTTAAAGCAACGGGCAAACGCTTATACAATCAGCCATTCACACTACAGGAAGAAATGAAAGGAGTGAAGTTAGGGCAGAAGATGTGACCTAAGTTTAGTCGTGAGACATTTTGATTTAGGCGCAGTCGTCACTTAAAGTGGTCAGACGACTAAGAATATATGGCATACGATTTAAAACTGGCAGATCGAATCCGTGAATATCTGGCTGAAGTACCTGCTCTTAAAATAAAAGAGAAAGAGATGTTTAGCGGACTCGCATTTTTAGTAAACGGCAAAATGTGCGTGAATGTGAGTCACGAAAATCTGATGTGCCGGTTTAACCCTGAAAGATTTGATGAGGTTTCGGAACGAATGGGTTTTTTGCCCATGATTATGCGGGGCAAACAATTAAACGGGTATTGTTATGTAAGCCCCGATGGATTCAAAAAAAAAAAAGATTTTCAATTCTGGATGCAACTGTGTCTGGCGTATAATCCTAGGGCTAAAAGTTCAAAACCTAAGAAGAAAACTAAATGAGAGCAGCTTTATTTTTTCTATTCGTGCTAATGGTTAGTTGCACTACTAAGATGGAGCGCATCGAATCATTTGATCTTACTGCTGTTAAGCAGCACATTCATCAAGCTAATCAAACGTATGGCGAACGTTTCCAGAATAACTATCCGGCCTGGTATGTTGATCGCTATACAGCAGATGCTTGTGCTATGCCGCATAACGAACCAACCGTATGCGGTCGCGATGCTATCCGTGCTTTTAATTATAACGATGGCGCCAATGCCGAAATTTATATTGTAGTAACGGAGACGGCCATCTATGGCACGGCCGAGGCAGTAGTAGAAGAAGGCACTTTCGATTTTCCGGATGGTAAGGGTGGTAGTTATGATAAAGGAAAATTCATCGCTATCTGGAAACAGGAAGATGGCAAGTGGAAATTGTATCGGGAGATTTGGAATAGTGATTCAGCAATGAATTAAATACTGAAAGCTTTAACCGCATAGACACATAAGTTCACATAGAGGGTTTAAGCTATATATTCTATGTCACTATGTGGTTTAAATCCTTATAACCTTGTCGCAAAACACCCCTTAAATGGCGGGTTTGTGTACGCTTGGGTATAGTTGCGACAACTATCTTTACATCATCAAATCGCACTACAAACTCTAAATATTTATGACAAAGAATTCGATCACCATAAAAGCATTGGTAAATGCTCCGGTACAAATAGCGTGGCGCGCATATACAAATCCTGTTGCCGTTACCCAATGGAATTTTGCTTCCGATGATTGGTATTGCCCCACTGCCGAAAATGATTTACGCGTTGGTGGAAAAATGAAGTCGCGCATGGAAGCCAAAGACGGAAGTTTTGGTTTCGACTTTGAAGCGATTTATGAAGAAGTAATAGATCAGAAAAAGCTGGCGTATGGCCTGGCCGATGGCCGCAAGGTTGTTATCACCTTTGAAAGCGATGGCGACAAAACAAATGTAGTTACTAAGTTTGATGCCGAAAGTGAAAATCCGCTTGAAATGCAGGAAGCCGGCTGGCAGGCTATTCTAAATAATTATAAAGCCTATGCCGAGCGTGCAGTGCGCATGGAGACATTGTATTTTGAAACGGAGATTAAAGCACCTGTAGATAAAGTTGCCACAATTATGTTAGGTGAAGAAACCTACAAGGAATGGACGGCTGAATTTAATCCTACTTCGCGGTATAAAGGTTCGTGGCAAAAAGGTTCAAAAATACTTTTTATTGGTACCGATAAAGATGGTAATGAAGAAGGTATGGTGTCGCGCATCAAAGAACATCTTCCTAATAAGTTTGTTTCAATTGAACATTTGGGTATGGTTCACAAAGGTGAAGAGATTACCACGGGTAAGGTAGTAGAAGGTTGGGCTGGCGCGTTAGAGAATTATTCGTTTGCTGAAACCAAAACCGGAACAAAACTCTGGGTAACCTTAGATTCAAATGAAGAGTACAAAGATTACTTCTCAGAAGCATGGCAACGCGCACTTAAAAAACTGAAACAAATCTGCGAAGCGTAGTAAGTATGTTTTTTGATTGTAGGTGTCTGGCGGCCTTTCTAAAGTTTACAGCCATCTTGACGCCTGCAAATTGCTACATCAATTAAATAATAGCTTTATGGAAAATCCAATCTTCCCTTGCTTGTGGTTTAATGGTCAGGCCAAAGCAGCTGCAACATTTTATTGTTCGGTTTTTAAAAATTCCAAAATAATAGCCGATACACCCATGGTAGTAACGTTCGAATTGAACGGTAGAAAATTTATGGGGCTTAATGGCGGCCCACACTTTACATTTAATGAAGCCGTTTCGTTTGTGGTGGAATGTAGCACACAGGCCGAGATTGATCATTACTGGAATAACTTAACCGAAGGCGGCAGCGAAAGTATGTGCGGGTGGTTAAAAGATAAGTTTGGTATTTCGTGGCAGATTATACCCACCGTGCTGGGTGATTTAATGAACGATCCTGTTCGTGCACCACGGGTGGTAGAAGCCTTTATGAAAATGAAGAAGTTTGATATTGAAACTTTATTGAAAGCTTAAGCTGATGAAAACACCGGTTGCAACTTCTATTGAAGAATACATAGCCACGTTTCCGAAGGAAATACAAGTGCAGTTAAAGCAGATGCGCGCTATTATTCATAAAGCTGCGCCACAGGCCGAAGAAAAAATCAGTTATGGTATGGCTGCATTTACCCTTAAGGGAAAAAATCTGATCTACTTTGCAGGTTATAAAAACCATGTAGGGTTGTACGGTGTATCGGCATCGCCCGAATTCAAAACAGATTTTGCTGCATATAAAACATCAGGCAAGGGCACCATCCAATTTCCAATTGATAAACCCTTACCAGTTACACTCATTACACGTATAGTCAAACACCGCATAAAACTCATCACCCCAACTTCTAATACCTAACATTATGCAACGCATTCCCGCCAAAGATATAGACGAATACATTGCAGCATTTGAGGGCAATGTGCAGGCTAATCTGGTAAAGTTGAGAGCTACTATAAAAAAAGCTGCACCCAAAGCCGAAGAGAAAATGAGTTATGCTATTCCCACATTTTTTCTGGGTGGGAAAAACTTAGTTCACTTTGCTGCGTTCGATAAACACATTGGTTTTTATCCAACGCCCTCAGGTGTGGCCGCATTTGCCAAAGAGTTAAAGTCGTATCCTACTTCAAAGGGTGCCGTTCAATTTCCGTTAGATAAACCTTTGCCGCTTACGCTGATCAGCAAGATTGTTAAGTTCAGGGTAACAGAAAACCTGCAAAAGACTAAAATCAAAAAGTAATTTTATTTTTCACCTTTGTTAAAATAATCTAGAACGCCAGCCGTCTACAGTCCTATAAAATCGCTGGCAATGGACCTGGCAATGCAAGACTTAAAGCAAAACACATTTTTGCGCGAAAAAGATAAACTCCTGGGGTTTATCCGAAGCCGGGTTGCTACGGTGGAAGAAGCCGAAGACATTCTGCAGGATGTGTTCTATCAATTTGTAGCGGGCTTTCAAACAATTGAATCGCTGGATCGGGTAACTTCCTGGCTTTACAGTGTGGCGCGCAATAAAATTATTGATCGCTACAGGCGCGATGCTGTACGACCACAACGTACCGATTTTGAATTTCAGGCGGGCCGCGATGACGATGCACCTTTATCGCTGCACGAAATTTTGCCCGACCTCGGTAACAGTCCGGAGGCCACGTTATTACGCGAAGCCATCTGGGACGAGATAAGTGAAGCACTTGCCGAATTGCCAAGCGAACAACGCGAAATCTTTATTCTGAACGAGATTGAAGAAAAAGGATTTCGGGAGATAGCCGAAGAGACAGGCGTATCAATTAACACACTGCTTTCGCGAAAGCGGTATGCTATAATTGCCCTGCGCAAACGGCTGCAAAAGTTTTATGATGATTTAACGAACGATTGATTTTTAAAGAATTAACAATATGCATTCAGGTAAAAAAATAGCCAAAGTTGTTATCCTTAGTATAATGGGGGTAGCTTTTTTAATTGGCGTAATCTGGGGTACCATGTACCTGTGGAACTGGTTAGTACCAACATTATTCAACGGCCCGGTAGTTAACATCTGGCAAACGCTGGGCTTACTCGCGCTTTCGCGGATTTTGTTTGGTCGATGGGGTGGTGGATGTAAACACAAAAACTCTAACGGCCCGTGGAAGCATTACTGGAAGGAGCGTTGGGCAAACATGAATGCTGAAGACCGCGAAAAGTTTAAGCAAAAACTTAAAGACAAGTGGTGCTATAAAGAAGAAAGCACTCCGGCTGCCAATTCAGGCACTTCAAACGGTTGAGGAGCCAGTTCGCTAAAAATTCACATAAGTTTTTTCAAAAACCCTGAACAATTGCCAAAAAATGGCGTTGAAGGAAACTGTGGAAACTTTTGGTAATGCTTTAAGTTTCCATACTTTTGCCGGCCTTATGGAAGAAATTCAGACATACGATAAAATTTTGGAAGGTGCCGAGGCGCTTTTTATGAAGTACGGAATCCGCAGTGTTACCATGGATGACATTGCGCGACACCTGGCCGTTTCTAAAAAAACATTGTATCAGCACTTTGCCGATAAAGATGAGTTGGTGTACAAAATGTCTGAAAAGTTTCTGGATCGGGCTTTCAATCAATACGATGAGATTTCCCGAAGTTCTAAAAATTCAATTGAAGAACTGAGCAAGATTTCAGTGTGCATGAAGCTCGATATGGAAAATATGAATCCCTCCATGTTGTTCGACTTGCAGAAGTATCACACCAAAGCCTGGAATTTGTGGAACGAACATAAAGGTAAAGTGATTAGCGAATCGGTAATGCGCAACATTACTAAGGGGATTGAGGATGGCTACTTCCGTGCGGAAGTAAATCCTGAAATAATGGCCCTTATACGAGTAGCCCTGATTGAAAATGCATTTAATGGTGATGTGTTTCCGCGCGAACGATTTAGCCTGATAGATGTCCAATTGCAGCTCTTCGAATTGTTTGTACATGGGCTGTGTACCGAAAAAGGAAAAAAATTATATCAGAAATACAAAGAGAATACCCAAATAACCAACCAACCCAATGAAGCAGTTTTATAAATTTTTTAGTTTACTACTCATGCTTGCGGCCGCACCGGCCTTGCAGGCACAAACAACGTTTACGTTACAGCAATGCATTGATTATGCGTTAGAGAATTCGGTGCAGGTACAAAATGCCATACTGGATCAGGAGATCGCGCAAGCCAAAGTGAAAGAAACTATTGGCATTGGCTTACCACAAATCAGTGGAAGTGCTTCGTTGATGCATAACAATAAACTACCCCGGTTTTTTAACACCTATACCGGACCAGGCGGTTTTATTGATTTCGGGGGAATACCCGGCATACAACCTGGCGATGTAGTGGCTGCCGAAAACTTCTTCCAATTAAAAAGCAGTGGCGATGCAAGTGTTTCAGTTAACCAGTTGATTTTTAATGGCTCGTACATTGTTGGACTAAGAGCATCCAAAACCTATAAAGAACTTTCGTACAAAGCCACTGCCCAATCAAAAGAGCAGATTATACAACAGGTAACAAAGGCATATTACACCGTACTTATTAATAAAGAACGGGTAACACTTTTTACCAGCAACATTGCACGGGTAGATTCTTTGCATAGAAATACCAAAGCACTTTTCGAAAATGGTTTTGCAGAAAGCATTGATGCCGATCGCATTCAGGTAACGCTTAACAATCTGATTGTTGAACGCGATAAGTTTCTTAACATGAACGAACTGGGTATTGCTTTGTTAAAATTTCAAATGAATTACCCCATGAATCAACAAATTGATGTGGCCGGTAACATTAAAGATATTAACATAGCCGATGCTGCGCTGCATGAAACTTTAGATTATGCTAACCGCCCCGACTACCAATTGCTGGAAGTTAACAAACGCCTTCAGGAATTGAACATTAAAAACAATTATGCGTCTGCTTTGCCTACGCTTTCGGCATTTGCCAAGTACGGGTATTCTACGCAATCGCCTACTGTTGGTGGATTGTTTAAAACCAATTCGCAGTTTAATGAAGTACCCGGTGCGGGTCCTGACAAGTGGTATGATTATTCCAACATCGGGCTTAGTCTTAACATTCCACTTTTTTCAGGCATGCAAAACCGGTATAAAGTACAACAGGAAAAAATTGCGCTGGAAAAAATCAATAACAACTTCCGCAGCTTAAAAGCTGGCATTGATCTAGAAACACAACAAGCCGGTTTAAACTACGACAATGCGTTGAAGTCGCTAAAAGCGCAACAACAAAACATGGAGTTGGCGGCCAAGGTGGCTAATGTTACCAAAATTAAATATGAGCAAGGTGTAGGCTCAAACATTGAAGTGATTGATGCCGAAGATTCGCTACGCCAGGCGCAAACCAACTATTACAATGCGTTGTTCGATGCTATTGTGGCTAAAGTAGATTTAGACAAAGCATACGGCAAACTCGTACCGGCAACCACCAATGAAAACAAGTAACCAAAATCAATTTCCCTATACTATGAAATCAAGATATACAAGTTTACTAATTGCTTCGGCCTTAACCAGTGTAGTGCTGATTGGCTGTGGCGAAGAAGATAAAGCGGCACAATTGGCTAAGCTAAAGACTCAGCAGACAGAGCTTGCTAAAAGCATTGCTGCACTTGAAACGGAAATAGCTGAGGCTAATCCAGATGCAGTTACAATTAGAATGAAAGATATTAATGTAAGCGAACTGGCTACACGCAAGTTTGATTATTTTGTTCAAACCCAAGGAATGATTGAATCAGAAGACAACATTCTGGTTAGCGCTAAATCAATGGGGGTTATTACAGCTGTATTTGTGAAGGAAGGACAAAGCGTAACGAAAGGACAAATACTTGCTCAGATTGATAACTCCATTACAGAAAGTTCTATTGTTGAAGTAAAATCTTCCTTAAACTTAGCGAAGACTGTTTTCGAAAAGCAAGAAAAGTTGTGGCAGCAAAAAATAGGAACTGAGATTCAGTTTCTTCAAGCAAAAAATAACAAAGAAAGCCTGGAGGCAAGATTGGCAACCTTGAACGAACAGTTAGACATGGCCAGAATTAAATCGCCCATTAATGGTACAATCGAAGCGGTGAACATTAAGATTGGAGAGAATGCGGCACCGGGTGCTCCGGCATTTCGGGTTATAAATACCAATAACCTAAAGGTTACTGCAAAAGTATCGGAAGCGTATGTTACCTCAATAGATAAGGGAAATAAAGTGCAGGTGATTTTGCCTGATCTGGATAAGAAGATGGATGCGAACGTAACCTTTGTAGGCCGTAATATTGATCCCCTTTCAAGATCATTTCCTATAGAAGTAAAACTGGCTTCGCAGGCATCGCTGCGCCCAAGTATGACAGCCATCTTACGCGTTGTTTTTAAAAGTGAACCCAATGCATTAACAGTTCCCATCAACCTGGTGCAAGACATTAATGGTAAAAAAATTGTTTACGTGGCCGAAATGGATGGTAAGCAACTGGTTGCCCGCAGGAAGGAAGTAAGTGTGGGAGGTGTGTATGATAATCTTGCCGAAATAACTTCAGGTTTGAAAGTGGGTGATAAAATCATCACGGTAGGATATCAGGGCTTAAACGATGGAGAGTTTGTTAAGATATAGTCAATTAGTCCGACCAAGTCATGTAATGATTTTCAAAGACTAATTACTAAAACACAAAGTTATGCAAGACATAGAAAAAGAATTTAAGCCCACCAGTTGGGCCATCGATAATAAGGTAAGCATTTACGTGGCAACAGTTATAATCTGTTTGGCTGGTATTATGACTTACATGGGGCTTCCGAAGGAAAACTTTCCGGAAGTTGTTTTCCCGCAAATATTTGTTGCCACCGTTTATCCGGGAGCAGCTCCTGCCGATATTGAAAACCTGATTACTAAAGAAATTGAGAAAGAAATCAAATCAATTTCTGGGGTGAAGAAAGTAAAGAGTAATTCGGTACAGAGTTTCTCAAACGTAATTGTTGAGTTTGAAACGGATATTGATGTTGATAAGGCAAAGCAGGATGTTAAAGATGCCGTAGATCGCGCCAAGCCAAACCTGCCAAGCGATTTACCCGATGATCCGTTTGTGCAAGAGATTGATATCTCTGAGTTTCCCATTATGAACGTTAATTTATCGGGCGACTATGATTTACAGACGCTTAAGAAGTATGCGGAACAAATGCAGGATGCTATTGAAAGCATTCGCGAAATAAGGCGTGTAGATATTGTGGGTGCGTTAACGCGCGAGATTCAAATCAACATCGACATGTTTAAGCTGGCAGCTGCTGGTGTAAGCCTCGATGATGTTTCAATGGCGGTTTCATCAGAAAATGTAATTATTCCGGGCGGCCAAATTTCTGTAGGGGGTATGAAGCGTTCCCTTACGGTGAACGGTGAGTTTACCTCTGCCCAACAGATTGCAGATATTGTTATTGGATCAACCACAGGTGGTAAAATCTATTTAAAAGATATTGCCCAGGTAATAGACTCGCATGCTGAGCAGGAAAGTTTTGCCAGGTTAAATGGTAAAAACGTAATTACACTAAACGTAATTAAGCGAAGTGGCGAAAATTTGATTATTGCATCCGATGAGATTAATGCCATTGTTGCTCACTATCAAAAGGAAATCTTACCGCCAGGCGTAGAGATAACCATTACAGCCGATCAATCCGACAATACAAGAATTACGTTGCACGATTTGATTAATACAATCATTATAGGATTTACATTGGTAACGCTTATCCTGATGTTTTTTATGGGTGCTACCAATGCCATCTTCGTGGGATTGTCAGTGCCTATTTCAAGTTTCATTGCTTTCCTGTTATTCCCAACCATTGGGTTTACATTGAATTTAATGACACTCTTCTCGTTTCTGTTGGCATTGGGTATAGTTGTAGATGATGCAATTGTAGTTATTGAAAATACGCATAGAGTATTTGACAATGGAAAAGTGCCGATTCGCAAAGCTGCCAAGATTGCAGCCGGTGAGGTATTTCTTCCTGTACTTTCAGGTACGTTAGTGGTGCTGGCTCCGTTTGTTCCGCTTGCCTTTTGGCCGGGCGTAATCGGGAAATTTATGTTCTTTTTACCGGTTACGTTAATCGTTACGTTGTTAGCCTCTTTGTTGGTTGCGTATATCATGAACCCGGTGTTTGCAGCCGATTTTATGGACACACACGATCACGACCATAAAGAATCTAAGTTTTCAAGAGGATTTAAGATTACCACGGTTGTATTTGGTTCGTTAGCATTGATGAGTTACATAGTAGGGGCTGTAGGTTTAGGTAATTTGGCCGTATTCCTGTTCGCACTTTATGCTCTGCATCATTTTTACATATCAAAAGTGATTTCAAAATTTCAAACTGTTGGCTGGCCAAAAGTGCAAGAAGGCTACAAGAAAATGGTAAGCTGGTGTTTGGAAGGTGCGCGGCCCATTATAATTTTTGGTAGTGTAATTGTTCTTTTCTTTTTCTCAATCTGGTTTACGGGTGTTCGCAAACCGCCTGTAGTATTTTTCCCGCAAGGCGATCCTAATTTTATTTTTGCTTATATCCGTATGCCTATTGGTACCGATCAATTGGTAACAGACTCAGTTACGCGGATAGTAGAAAAGCGTGTTACCGATGTAGTAGGGGCCGATAATAAAATTGTAAAATCAATTATTGCAAACGTAGCGGTGGGCGCATCGGAAGATCAGTTTGCCGGAACAAATGCACAGCCCCATTTAGGAAAGGTGAGCGTAGCGTTTGTAACGTTTGCTGAACGCGATGGGCAATCAACCAAAGAGTATCTCGGCAAAATTAGAGATGCAGTGAAAGGAATAAAAGGTGCCGAGGTTTCTGTAAATCAGGAACAAGGCGGGCCACCTACAGGTAAGCCGGTAAATATTGAGGTAAGCTCAGAGAAGTTTGAAGATTTGGTAGCAACAGCCGACCGCGTAAAACGATATCTCGATTCCTTACAGGTGCCGGGTGTTGAAGAGTTGAAATCGGATTTTCAAAATGATAAACCCGAAATTGTGGTTACGATTGATCGTGAAAAAGCAAATCGTGAAGGCATTTCTACAGCACAAATTGGAATGGCTTTGAACACTGCCATTAATGGCCGTGATATTTCTAAATTCAGAGATGCTAATGATGATTATGATATTACGCTACGCATTCGCGAAGACTTGCGTAATGATATTAACACTTTAATGAATTTGCCGCTTACCTATCGCGATATGGCCAGTGGCGGCATGGTAAGACAGGTTCCATTATCAGCCATCGCTAAAATAGAATACTCCAATAGTTTTGCGGGTATCAATCGAATAGATCAAAAACGAGTGATCACTATTTCATCAAACGTGTTGGGCGATGCCAATCCAAATGAAGTAGTAACGACTATTGAGGACAAGCTGAAGTCTTTTTCTGCACCCGATGGTGTTACTATAAAGATGACAGGCGAACAAGAAGATCAGGAAGAGACTTCTGCCTTTTTAGGAATTGCCGGAATGGTGGCGTTGGGATTAATATTTATGATTCTGGTAGTTCAGTTTAATTCAACAGGAAAACCCTTAATCATTTTAGCAGAAATTATCTTTAGTGTGATTGGTGTGCTGTTAGGCTTTTCAATTACAAGAATGGAAATTTCAATTGTAATGTCGGGCGTTGGTATTATGGCACTCGCAGGCATTGTGGTGCGCAATGGTATTCTCTTAGTTGAGTTTACCGACCTGTTGATCTCGCAAGGTGTTGAATTGAAAGAAGCAATCATTGAAGCAGCACGAACTCGTATGACTCCCGTATTATTAACGGCAATGGCTGCAACTTTAGGTCTTATTCCGTTGGCGGTTGGTTTTAACATCGACTTTGTGGCGTTGTTCACAGAGTTTAAACCACATATTTTCTTTGGAGGAGATAACGTAGCCTTCTGGGGACCACTTTCTTGGACCATGATTTTCGGATTGATCTTTGGAACCTTCCTTACTTTGTTTCTGGTGCCGGTTATGTATTTGATGATGGCTCGTACAAAGGCTAGAATCTTCAAAAAGAAAATAGCAGAAGGTACTGCTGCGGAAAATGCTGTGGCCGTACATTAATAGTTAATTAAAATAATCTAAATCATCCTGCGTCTGTATAGGTGCAGGATGATTTTTTTAATATGAAACGTATTATGGCCTTATTAATCGCGTTTGCTTTGCTGCTGCTGATAGACATCTATTTCTATCAGGCGGTGCTGGCGGTAACCAAAAGCTGGTCGCCCCTGTGGCGGCAAGTAGGTCGTATTGGTTTCTGGATTCCGACTGTCTTAAGTTTTAGTGCATTAATCTGGTGGCAGGTGGCCGACCCGTATACCATAAACGCCAACGTGCGCAATTGGATTATTACCGGAGTGTTTGCCACTTACTTTTCAAAACTGATTGGCATTATCTTTTTGCTGATAGATGATTTACAACGCGTAGTGCGTTGGGCTGCAGGTTTGTTTCAGAAGAAAAATGAAGCCTTGCCGGGCGAGCCCATTACCCGCTCACAATTTTTAACACAGGCTGCTGTAATTGCCAGTGCCGTGCCGCTGGGCGCGATGGTGTATGGTATTGTTTCCGGGGCACACGATTACCGCGTGCGCAAGGTAACGGTTAAGTTGCCCAACTTACCAAAGGCATTTGATGGCTTGCGCATCGCACAACTCTCCGACATTCACAGTGGAAGTTTTTTTAACAAGACTGCTGTTAAAGGCGGAGTAGAAATGGTGCTGAACGAAAAAACCGACTTAATCTTTTTTACAGGCGACCTGGTGAATAACGAATCGGTGGAGGTGAAAGATTATATTAATGTGTTCGATAAACTAAAAGCACCGCTGGGTGTGTATTCCGTAACCGGCAATCACGATTATGGCGATTATAAAAGTTGGAACACAAAAGAAGCCAAGCAACAAAACTTTAAAGACCTGATAGAAGCACATCGCTTACTGGGTTTTGATTTGTTGATGAACGAACACCGGTTTATTGTACAAGGTGGGGAGAAACTGGCCATACTCGGAATTGAAAACTGGGGTGGTGGTGGTTTTGCCAAATACGGTAAACTCGATCAGGCGTATGCAGGCACAACCGATGCCGCTGTAAAATTATTATTGAGCCACGACCCCAGCCATTGGGATGCGCAAGTGCGACCGAATTATAAAGATATTGATCTTGCCTTTGCTGGCCACACGCACGGCTTCCAGTTTGGCGTAGAGTTGGGCGATTTTAAATGGAGTCCTTCGCAATATGCGTATAAACAATGGGCGGGTTTATATACCGAAGGCAACCAGCATTTATATGTAAACCGTGGCTTTGGCTACCTCGGCTATCCGGGGCGCATCGGTATGCCACCGGAAATAACGATACTCGAATTAAAGCGTGCTTAAATCTTGAAGGCTGCTGGTAATGGCAGCCTTTTTTGTTTTGAAGGGAGTGGGAATTGGATTATGTTAGGGGAGGGAATTACTCATTAAGCTTAATACCTAGTACTTATAAAATTCAATGAAAGGAAATTTTTTACTTATTACACTTATAATAATTATTGCAGTAATTGCATTTATAGTAAAAATTATTGTATCGGTGGTGAGTTTTCTTTTGCTTCCTATAGGTATTATAATATTAATCGCAGTGCTATCGGTGTTATCCTACAGTATTTATAGCCATATTTATTTTGCCAGTAGTAAATTTTTAAATCTTAAAAGTGACATTCAGAAATATATTCAGAATTGTAACGATCTTAATAGTCATATAAATGAATTAAAAAATTCTTTCGTTGATATCAGTTCATATGACTACGGTAAGGGAGAACTGAATGACAACAGTAAATTCAAGTTCAAGCGTAAGGAGTGGCAAAATAGTATCAAGAATCATCAAATTTATAACTGTTCCGCAGCTGTATGTAAAAGTGCAAGCAATCAACCAATTAAATATCTGTGTAAGTATTTCAATATCGAGATGAATGAAAGTACTTTAACCAGTTTTGAAACTGTACTTAATGACTTTGCTGCAGCAGAACAAGGAAAAGAATTACTAAGGAATGAAAGAGATTCGATTTTAAACAATATTAGCAATTCTATTCCAAAATTAATCATGTATTTCAAACGGGACGCGGTAATTCAAAAACTTGGCTTTGAGGCTTACGATTTTAGCGACTTATACTTTCCTGTTTATACTTTTCAGTATGTGTCTCCGGGTGGCAACAGTTCGGCTAAATGCGACATAAAATTGAACATTGGCAACCTAGAAAAGTTAATTTTCTATTTAAATGATTTAATTAAATTTAGAAAGAGTGTTCAGGGACAAAGAGCTTTAATGACATCCACCCTTAGAGAAAAAATAAAATCAAGAGATAATTTCTGCTGCAAAAAATGTAGCTTGTCAATCAGAGAGGAAAAAAATCTCTTATTAGAAATTGACCATATTATTCCACTTTCAAAAGGAGGAATTACATCTGAAGACAATTTGCAGACTCTTTGTTGGAGATGCAATCGAACAAAAGGTGCAACCATTGAAAATACATAGTTCCTTTACAGCCTTAGCCTTTGTTTTTCACGTTCAAAGAGCTACCCCTCTGCCAATACCAGTGTTCTTCACTGGCATGAATCCTAAGAATGATATTTTAAATTAGTTAAAGATATTTATGGGCACTTTTGAAACTCTAGCCACCACCCCTGATTGTGAAATTGTAACCATCCGGAATTTTAACTTTTCGCGAAAGCAAGTCTTTGAAGCCTGGTCTAATCCAGACCTTTTGAAAGAATGGTGGGGCCCTAAAGGGTTTACCAATACCTTTCATATTTTTGATTTTAAAGTTGGGGGCCGTTGGAGTTTTGTAATGCATGGCCCGGATAAGGGCAACTATACCAACGAATGCACATTTATCGTAATTCAAGAGCCTGAATTAATTGTGTGGGACAGGCAATCAAAGCCACTCTTTCAGGTGGAAGTAGCTTTTGAAAAAGTGAGTGAAGATGAAACCAAAGTAACCTTCAAACAAAAGTTTGAGACGGTTGAAGAGTGCGAGAAGATCAGAAAATATACAGTCGGTAAGAACGATGAGAATTTTGACAAACTTGAAGTAGTGTTGGGTAACATGTAATTACTACTCGCGCAACATCCGCATGGTAAAAAACCCAAGTATGGCTACAATAACAGCCAATGCGCCCCACATCCAGAGTTTATTTTTAAACCACGGTGTGGGTTCGGGTTTTAGTATCTGCTCTGGTTTTAATTCAGTGCTTACCTGTAATTCAGGTAGCGAATCAGGAAGTTCCTTCACAAAATGTTCCAGGTCGTAATTGGGTGCAAAAGCATTGGTGTTTCCGTATTTCAACTCGTATGCACCAGGTTGCAGGTGTGTAAGAACTTCCACTTGTGGCGACCACGCTAAAATTTTATTTACCTGTATCGGTGGATTATCCGCGTTGTAAATCGTAACCCTGATTTTACGCACCACCTGTGGCGTAAATGATACCGTATCTTGTTTAAATGAACTGATCACCCCCGAATAGAGCGACTGGTATTGATAGTGCGTACCTGTTTCGGAGACAATACTATCGTACAACCAATCGATAGCCACATTGCGATAAAAAAGTTGATTAGCGGCAGCGGCTATGCTTAACCGCGATAAGAGTATGGGCTGGTCAAACTGAACAAACAACTCACTTTGCTTATCTATTGTTTTGGTCGATAGGGTAGAACCCACTTCTGAAAAGTTGCCTTTTGTAGTTCTGGTTTGATAAAAATTAACCTGACTTAACGTGAGTGCGGTATTATTTTTAATCGCGAATCGTAAGAAAGTATATGCTGATTCGGGAAAGTTAATCTGATTATACTTATAGCTAACCGGAGCTTTGTTGATGGAGATGATTCTTCCGGTTTGAATATTGAACCATTCTTTTTGATCGTTACTTCCTTCTACCGTTACATCAGCATCGTAATTATCTTGTTCAAAATGAAGTGTCGCCAGATTAACGGGCTCAACTTGATTTAGCTTAACAGAAAAATAAAGCGTTGTTCCCTGTCGGGAGATATTAAACGGTTCGGTTTTAACCTGCTCCCGAATTATTTCATCGGCTGCAATACGAACTAAATATGGAATTTCGGTTGAGTCATTCCCGGTTGTATAAATGCGTAGATCATCAAAGTTCGGCTTTACTTTGGTGAGCATGGCAGGAGGTATTGCAAAACGATACCAACCCGTGTGTGTTACTTCGGAGAGCTTTCGCTGATAAGAATATTGGGCAGATGCGGTTACATTAATCAGTAAAAAAACAAAGAATATGTTAAGCTTGCGTTTCATCGGTTGGAGTCTGATTTTTCTTTCTCTTGTTATAAATAAAGGAAGCGATTAGCAGGAGGGCACCCAGTACCATCAACACAATCGTTTTTGCTATGGTACTCATGTCTGTAAGGTCGTACAAAAATAGTTTCGCCAATGTAATTCCAAAGAGCACAATTCCGCCCATCCGGAGGAAAGCAAAATCTTTGGCAAGTCCCCAAACAATTAAGTAAAGCGCGTAGGCACCCCATAAAATACTTAACGCCAGACGCGAGCCATCTTCCACACCACTCAGCGCAAGCCAGGAAAGTAATTCCGAACTCAAAAGTGTGAGTATCGTAAAGTGAAAGAATAACCTTTCTGATTTGGCAATACTGGGGGCGAGTTGTCTTGCTACGGTATAAGCTTGATACAGAAGTCCACCTATAAAGATGTAGCAGATGTATCGTATGGCAACGTTCCAGAAGCCATGTACAAACCAGGCATCGGTTTGCAAATAGGCATCGCGAAGATCTTCTAATGCTTCTAATCCGCCAATCAGGTAAACGCAAATGAGTATAGCTGCACTACCGGCCAGAAATCTGTTTAATAGTTGGTTCTTGAAGAAGCGCATGTTTGTGAACCCGGTAATGAGCAGGAAGGCCGCGCTATAATTCATCAGCCAGATTGATTTGAATGAAAGCCAGTCGTAGTTGTATTGACTAACATCTTCTTGTTTGATCGCTGTGAGATAATACTGTTGATTAAAATACAAACTCACTTCTTTCAGGATGGTTGTGTACAAAATAAAAAGAAATCCGGCAGGAAGAAGGTAGTTCATTACGGGCGCGATCAGGTTTAACCATTTGTTGGATTGATCGGGTGCTGTTTTAAGCGACAGTCTATAGATGGCACCAAACATAAAGGCAACCAGCAATCCCGTAAGGAAATAAACATTGATAAAAGGCCCGAATGTAACCTCGCTATCAGAATAGTAGTAATAATCGTTATAAATAAAAGTTAATTCGCTCCAATCATGCAGCAGGCTAAGTACAGCTAGTACAATTAGCGGGTAAGACAAAATTTCATACACTGGAAATTTTTTATGGCGACCTATCCAGAACAGAAGCACAGCTTCCAATGCCCATATAGCCGTTACCCAATTGCCTTCCAGTTGAACCGGCACCGCAAGTGTGAGAAACGTAAGCACCATTCCGGCTACGAAATAAAAGACATCGCGCACCTGGCGCAGTTTGTAGTAGAGCACCAGACATACTACAAAATGGGTAATGGCATTAAAGGCTGTAAATAATCCGAGAAAAAATTCGCCATTGGTATGATCGCTGATAGAAGCATAACCCAGTCCATAAAAAATAAAACTATTACTTAAGATCAAGGCGATGTCACC
This sequence comes from Cytophagales bacterium, assembly GCA_017303795.1. GTDB lineage: Bacteria > Bacteroidota > Bacteroidia > Cytophagales > Cyclobacteriaceae > ELB16-189. Next base: position 199,470 of record JAFLBR010000001.1, read on the forward strand.
GATTTTAAGTTTTTGCTGTGAACTTAATTTAGAGATCAGGAAGGCGAGGTAAAACTGAATGAAGAAAATCAATGCGAAGGTGAGGCTTATCCAAAGGTGCTTGTCCGGTCGGTAGTCGGTTATAAGCCAGGCAAACATTATCAGCCAGGTAAGCACAAAGGCAAGCCGGAATAGTCCACGCCAATCTTGTTTAAAGGAAATGAAAAGAATACCGCTGTTGATGATGGTAACATAGCTGAGCATAACCACCACGCGACCGGAGCCATCGCTTAGTAAAAAGGGTACGGCATAAGCGCCTACTAGGCCTATTATGGCAATTACCTGTTGTTTGTATTGCAGTGCTGCAAAGACTGTAAAAGCAGTAAATAAAACCATTAACACAAACGCAACTACCTGCGGAATGAATTGATAGAAGTCGTAAGCGGCATAGGTAATAAAATATAAACTCGCCATAGCACCACTTAGCAATACCGCACTAAAGGCTGCGTAATTCTTTTTGAGTTTTAATGCTAAACCCAGCAAAGTGCCTCCCGCCACATAGCCCAATATTATTCGTGTAAGCGGATTAAGCATTTGATGATCGATGGCATACTTTACACCAAAACTGATACCTATAACCAAAACGGCAATCCCGATTTTGTTAAGCAAGTTGGTGCCGATGAAATCTTCCCACGCTTTTTTTTCTTTTGGTTTGGCAGGTTTGGGTGTAGGAGTGGTGGGTGTTACCAAAGGCTCAGCAACAACAATTGGAACCGTTGGCTCAGCCGGTTTTACTTCTGGTTGTTCTTTGAATTGAAATGTCTGTAGTTGTTTCCGAAGTTCTTTGAGGTCAAACATCAGTTGTTGTTGCCGCATTTCGGCAGCCTGAAGTTTTTGGAGAAGTTCGTCAAGTTTTTGTGGGTCTGACATGGGGGTAATTGTAATAATGGTGCCAAATTATTTTAAATCCAGCAATACCTTGTTTGACAAATGTCAAAAAACAAGGCGATCTTAACAATGGCTTCTACTTACCTTGCTGAAGGTATTTCGAAGGGGTCTTTCCGGTAACTTTCTTAAACTGTCGGTTAAAGTGCGATAAATTCTGAAAACCAACCTCATAGCAAACCGACTGAATGTTAGGTTCGCCTTCAATCAATCTTTTACAGGCATGGCTGATGCGTACTTCATTTAAAAAATTTGTGTAAGTCTTTCGGGTTCGGATTTTAAAATAGCGACAGAAAGCTTCACTCGAAAGATTGGCCACTGATGCCACTTCGCTGATTTTTATTTTACGATTGCTTTGTTTAAATGTGAATTGTAACACATCATTCATCCGTTTGTCTTCTTCTTGTGCCAGATTTTGAACCGGAGCAACTGAAAGTCGTTTCAGATTTTTAGATTGGGCTAATACGTGCAGTAATTGCAAAAAGAGAATCAGCTTTATTACTTTTTGTGATTGCATAACTTGATGAATAAGCGAAGCAACTTCCTTTAAGGTTTTACCTTCCACACGAATAGTACCGACTTTGCCCAGAAATTGCCGGATGTCTTTCAATTCCTGTAGTTGCCAGAAATTTTCACCTGCATAATGCTCATCGAAATAGAGCGCAGTAGCTTGTGCATTTTTCTTGTTTCGAGAATGGTAATAGCTTTCATCGCTACGAAAAACGTGCGGCTGCCCGCTGCCAATAACATACACATCACCTGCATTAAACCGCCCAACGTAATCTCCGGCTATCAGAGTGCCTTCACCTTTTTCAATTAACATAATCTGAATTTCGGAGTGCTGATGTAGCCGGTCATAAAAATATGGTAGCCTATCAACCTGCAAGCGAAATGCCTCTTGTCCGGTTTTTGGTACCTGAAAAGGAATTACCTTCATTAAGTCTGATTTTGACTAGGTTTTCTGATTAATCCCATCAATATTAGTCAAAATAGTATTAGAATGAGTTATTAGCGGTGAAATTGTTGTGCACTACATCACTTACTTTTGAAGTATTAAATTAAATCAGAATACTATGACAGTTGCATGGCAAGGCATTTACCCGGCTCTCACCACCAAATTTACTTCTGACGATAAGTTAGATTTTCCATTGTTTGAAAAAAACCTAAAGGCTCAGCTTGATGCGGGTGTAGAAGGTGTGATTCTCGGTGGCACGTTAGGTGAAGCCAGCGTGTTAAGTAATGATGAGAAGTTTGAATTGGTGCGCTTTACGGTAGAGAAGGTGGCAGGTAAAGTACCTGTAGTAATGAACATAGCCGAAGGCAGTACCCGCGAAGCGTTGAAGCAGGCTGCTGAAGCAGAGAAGAATGGGGCCTCTGGTTTAATGATGTTGCCGCCCATGCGCTATAAGTCCGATCACCGCGAAACGGTTACGTATTTCAAAACCGTGGCTCAGTCAACCAGTTTGCCGATTATGATTTACAACAATCCGGTTGATTACAAAATAGAAGTAACACTGGATATGTTTGCCGAACTGGCCGAGGTAAAAAACATACAAGCTGTGAAGGAATCGACCCGCGATGTAAGCAACGTTACCCGTATGATCAATCGCTTCGGTGATCGGTTTAAAATTCTTTGTGGTGTGGATACCATTACCATGGAAGAGTTGATGTTGGGAGCAAGTGGTGTTGTAGCCGGTTTGGTTTGTGCTTTCCCGAAAGAAACCGTTGCCATCTATAAACTTACAAAAGCTGGTAAAATTGAAGAAGCATTAAAGATCTATCGATGGTTTTTACCCTTGCTGGAATTAGATATTCATCCCAAGCTTGTTCAGTATATTAAACTGGCCGAACAAGAAGTTGGCCTCGGTTCTGAAATTGTGCGCGCACCCCGCTTAACATTAGAAGGCGAGGAGCGGGAACGAATTTTGAAAATTATTCGTCAGGGTATAGCGACCAGGCCTGTTTTATAGTTTCTGGTCGCTGGTTACTGGTCTCTGGTAAGTTACACCAAGCAAACCAGTAGCCAGCAACCAGAAGCCAGTAACTAGCAACCAGCAACAAAAAATTGAACATGATAAATAATCCAACAGAAGAAGTTAACCGAGTCCTACAACAAGCTCACGTTGCCTTTCTATCGTATAAAAATTTTTCCGGCAAACAGAAAGCCGCATTTCTGCGAGCTATTGCTGATGAGATTGAAGCTTTGGGTGCTGAGTTAGTAAGCACGGCTATGCGCGAAACCAATTTGCCGGAAGCGCGCATCATCAATGAGCGCGGTCGCACTACCGGTCATTGTCGCATGTTTGCTGATTTGGTAGAAGAAGGTTCGTGGGTGGAGGCACGCGTGGATACCGCCTTACCTAACCGCATACCGGCACCTAAGCCCGATATGCGAAAAATGTTAGTACCCATCGGGCCAGTGGTGGTATTTGGTGCGGCTAACTTTCCGTTGGCCTATTCAACTGCCGGTGGCGATACCGCTTCTGCTTTGGCAGCAGGTTGTCCGGTAATTGTAAAAGCTCATCCTGCTCATTTAGAAACTTCAAAGTTAGTAGCTGCTGCAATCGAAAAGGCGGCTGCTAAAACCGGCATGCCGCAAGGTGTATTTCAACATGTGCATGGCGAAGGTTTTGAGATTGGGCAGGCATTGGTAAAACATCCATTTACCAAAGCTGTTGGATTTACAGGTTCATTGGTCGGAGGCAAAGCGCTGTTCGATCTTGCCAATCAACGCCCCGAACCGATTCCTGTTTTTGCAGAAATGAGTAGCATCAATCCTGTCATCTTATTACCTGAAACGCTTTCGCGCGATGCAGCAAAAACAGCAAGCCAGTTGGCCGGATCAATTACCTTGGGTGTAGGTCAGTTTTGTACTAACCCCGGTTTGATAATCGCTATTGATGATGCAGCACTTGCTTCATTCATCGCCACACTCGTAACCGAAATAGAAAAATCATTACCCGGCACTATGTTGCATCAAGGTATTGCTGATAATTATGCCAAGCGACTTACTCAAACGCTTGCGCAGAAAGGGGTGAAGGCGGAGGGCCAATCTGCAAATGGAAACGCGGCACAAGGAACTCCCTTGGTAGCTTCAGTAGCTGCAGAAACTTTTCTTCAGAATCCAACTTTGTCAGAAGAAGTGTTTGGTCCGTTTTCACTGATTGTAAAATGTAAAGACACTAACGAATTACACCAGGTGATTACTAAAAGTCACGGCCAGTTAACGGCTACTATTATTGGCGATGAGGCTGAGATCAGCAAACACAAAGTCCTGATTAATATGTTAATCGAGAAAGCGGGTCGGTTAATTATAAATGGAGTGCCTACGGGTGTAGAAGTTTGTCCGGCCCAAATGCATGGTGGTCCCTATCCTGCTACAACCGATTCGCGTTTTACCGCAGTGGGCACCGATGCCATCAAACGATTTGTTCGCCCGGTGACGTTTCAGAATTTTCCCGAATCATTATTACCAACAGAATTGAAAACTGAAAACCCGTTGGGGATTTGGAGACTATTTAACAATGAACAAAAAAAGTAATCAGTAAGCAGTAATCAGTTGGCAGGTCTAAAAACTAACTGCTTACTGAATGCTGCTTACCGCTTACTATTGATTACGATGATACACACTTTCAAATGCATAGATGCACACACGTGCGGTAATCCGGTTCGGGTGGTGGCAGAAGGCGGCCCGCAACTGATTGGTAACAACATGAGCGAGAAGCGGCAACATTTTCTACGCGAGTTCGATTGGATTCGTAAAGGGTTGATGTTTGAACCGCGTGGCCACGATATGATGAGTGGCAGCATTTTGTATCCACCATCCGATCCGGCTAACGATGTTGGCGTTTTGTTTATTGAAACCAGTGGTTGTTTACCCATGTGTGGTCACGGAACTATTGGTACCGTTACCATTGCCATTGAAGAAGGATTGGTGAAGCCTAAAACCCCAGGCGTACTAAACTTAGAAGTTCCGGCAGGATTAGTACGCATTGAATACAAACAAGAAGGCAACAAAGTAAAATCCGTAAAAATCCGGAATGTAAAAGCCTACCTCGCAGCCGAAAATCTTACAGTTGATTGTCCTGATCTGGGTGAACTCACATTGGATGTTTCGTATGGCGGAAATTTTTATGCGATTGTAGATGTGCAGAAAAATTTTCCAGGCTTAGAACATTACACTGCCGATCAGTTGATTAGTTGGAGTAGAGCGTTACGCAAAAATATTAATGCGAAATATACATTTGTACATCCGGATAACCCCACTATAAATGGGTGTAGTCATATTCTATGGACAGGTAAAGTAATTGATCCAGCTTCTACTGCACGCAATGCGGTGTTCTATGGCGATAAAGCGATTGATCGCTCACCTTGCGGAACAGGAACATCTGCACGTCTAGCACAATGGTATGCCAAAGGCAAGCTGCGCAAGGGTGAAGACTTTATTCACGAAAGTATAATTGGTTCAAAGTTTATCGGGCGCATAGAAGAAGAAACGGATTTGCACGGTAAGCCTGCTATTATTCCGAGCGTAGAAGGGTGGGCAAAAATCTACGGCCATAATAACATTACAATCGATGCTGATGATGATCCGTATGCGTATGGGTTTCAGGTTATATAGTTAGTTGCTGGTCGCTGGCTACTCGTTACTGGTTCCTAGTCCCTGGCTACTGGTTTGATTAGACTAAATGATTGGACATGAGTTATAAAAATATTGAGATTTGGCAGGAAGCTAGAGAACGACTTGGTAAAAAGTTAAACTTCAATAAAGCAATCGAAAAAGAATAATTAAAATTAATCTAACAAGCGACCAGAAGCCAGAGACCAGTAACCAGCATGAAAGTAGCAATAATAGGAGGCGGTATTATCGGGTTAAGTTCTGCGTATTACCTGAACAAAGCCGGACATGAAGTAACGGTTATCGATAAAGGCGATTTATCGGATGGTTGTTCGCATGGCAATGCCGGTATGATTGTGCCGAGTCATATCATTCCATTAGCGGCACCGGGCATGATTGCCAAAGGCATTCGCTGGATGTTTAACTCAACCAGTCCGTTTTATGTAAAGCCAAGATTAACCCTCGACTTACTGCGATGGGGATTTCAGTTTTATAAACATGCCAACGAACGGCATGTACAAGCAGCAATACCGGCTTTGAAAGAGTTGAGTTTATACAGTAAGACTCAATATCAACAACTCGCTACTGAATTGCCTTTTGATTTTGGTTATGCCGAGCGCGGACTATTAATGTTGTATCAAACTGCAGAGACAGAACACGAAGAAGCAGAGACTGCCGCTATTGCCAATGCACATGGTGTAAAGGCACAGATACTTTCCGCAGCAGAAGTGCAGCAACTGGAACCGAATGTAAAAGTCACCGCGCGCGGTGCAGTTTATTTTCCTGGCGATGCACACCTCATACCACAAAATCTAATGAGTCAACTTATTCCGTATCTGAAAAAGAAAGGCGTAAGTTTTATAACCAATACACCGGTAGATGATTTTTCAGTAATTAATGGAGAAATTAATTCTGTAAGAACAGCAGCAGGTGAACATCATTTTGATGAAGTAGTACTGGCGAGTGGCTCGTGGTCGGGTACGGTTGCAAAACGTTTGGGCATTACATTACCCATGCAAGGCGGCAAGGGTTATAGTTTTTTACTGAAAGGAGTAGAAAAAAATATTCGCATACCTTCCATTTTTTTAGAAGCACGCGTGGCGGTAACTCCTATGGGGAACGATCTTCGCTTTGGTGGAACGATGGAGATTGCCGGAACCGATCAGCGCATTAGTATGAATCGGGTGAAAGGAATTGTGGATGCGATACCACGTTATTATCCGGAAATGAAAGTAGCGTTACCAAAAGTAGAACAGGTGTGGCATGGGTTGCGACCTTGCTCACCCGATGGGTTACCTTATATTGGTCGCTCTCAAAAAATCAGCAACTTGATTTTTGCTACCGGTCATGCTATGATGGGTTTGAGTCTTGGACCAGGAACCGGTAAAATTGTTGCGGATGTGTTTTCAGGGAAGCAAACTGAAGTACAATTGAAAGCTTTTAATCCGGAGCGATTTGCTTAACGCTTTGCCAGCTTTGCTGCGATGATGCTCACAATCAAAATCTGAATGGCATGAAAAACCATGATCGGTAAAAGAACAATGCCGATGGCCGCGGAGTTTTCTAAAAGGATTTTGGAGAAAACCGTTCCGTGTACCAACGATTTTTTAGTGCCACAAAATTGTAACGTAATTTGATCTTCCGTGTTAAACTTTAAAATTTTGGCGAAGTAACCGGTTAGGTTATACACTAAAAAGAAAAGCACGGTGGTTGCGCCTCCAATCAACAGCAGATCAACGATGCTTACCGTGCTAAACACATTTCCTTCAAACGATTCAGCAAAACTTTTATAGATAATGAGCAGGATTATTGACTTATCAAAAAAAGAAAGCTGCTTAGAATACTTAATTGCATAGTGCCCTAAAAAACGTTGCAGCAAAATCCCTAGCACAACGGGCAGTAGTATTTGTGTTACCAGATTTAAATACACACTCGATAAATCGACAACATGCGTTGTGGCCGGGATAAAACTACTCATCCACAGCGGTGTAATGGCAACACCAATTAATCCGGAAATGCTTGCATTAAAAATGGCAGCCGGTACATTGCCTTTTGCCATCGACACCATAACTACCGATGATGATACAGTAGAAGGAAGAGCAGCCAGAAATAGAAAGCCAAGCCATAGATTTTTTTGCTCTGCTGTTTGCAGCAACGGATAAAATACCATTACCAACAACGGGAAAACGAGAAACGTAGTAGTTTGTACCAATAGGTGCAGTCTCCAGTTTTTTAGTCCAGCCTTTAATTTTTCAGCACTGAGTTTTAATCCATAGAAAAAGAAAATAAAAAATACGCCAATCTGGCCTATGGCAGATAGGGGCAGTGTCTGATCAATTTGCGGATAGAAATAAGCAACAACTATCGTTACCAATATGGCAAGTACAAACCTATCGACTTTAAGCTTCATTAAAGTTCTATTTCTTAAGAACCGTAAATTACCTTTTTTAACTGATGCCCACGCCATACCAGCCGGTCAAATAAAACTTTGCTACGCTGGTAACCATCTCACGTAAAGTAAGTATTTTCAAGTACCCAATTACAGCGCCCCATGTTTACCAATAATTTAAAAGTAGCTCTGCGCAATCTGCTCAGGCAAAAAGTCTATTCTATTATTAACATTGCTGGCCTGGCGGTAGGTATTGCCAGTTGCCTGATTATTGTTTTATATGTTCAGCATGAATTTTCCTACGATCGGTTCTTTCAGGATCACGATCGAATCTATCGCATGGTGTTGGAACGCAAGTATCCGAATCACTCCACTTTTTATTCTATCATCCCGCAATCCTTCGAAGGTGTAATCAAACGCGAATTTCCCGAGGTAGAACAATCCACCAATCTTTTTGGATTCAGCAATTTTACACTCTCTTATAAAAACGAGCGCGATGAAGTAAGTCAATTCGATGAAGAATTTGTGCTGGCAGGCGATACCAGTTTTTTGAAGGTATTCAGTTTTGAATTATTGAAAGGAAACCGCGCCACTGCACTCGCGCAAGCCAACGAAATTTTGATTACCGAAGAAGCAGCGACACGTTTTTTTGGAGCAACCGATCCGTTAGGAAAAATTATAACTGCGGGCCAGCAGGAATTAAAAGTGGTGGGCGTGTTGCAAAATATTCCGCAGAATTCACATTATAAATTCAGTGCTGTAATTGCTGCGGCTACTTATCCGCTCACCAAGGTTGAGAATTTTACAAGCTTCGCGGTGTTTACGTTTTTGAAGTTGCGCCCCGGTACCAACCCGGCCAATGTAGAATCAAAAATGCCAGCAGTAGTAAACACGTATGCCGCTGCGCAAATTGAACGCAACCTCGGTAAATCGTGGGCCGATTATACCAAAGAGGGAAATGGCTATCGCTACTTTTTACAATCTCTTGCATCTATTCATCTCGACCCCACTAATCTGGAAGCGCAGATGAAACCACCGGGTAATCGTACTTCGGTTTATATTATGATAGCCGTAGCTGCACTTATATTAGTAATCGCGTGTATCAATTTTATGAATCTGGCCACTGCGCGTTCGGCTGAGCGTGCACGCGAAGTGGGTGTGCGTAAAGTAATGGGTTCGTTCAGACAACAGTTAGTGTGGCAGTTCTTAACCGAATCGTTTGTGTTGAGTTTTGGCGGTGTGTTGCTGGCCGTGGCTATCATTTATTTTTCGTTGCCCGTGTTTAATTCCCTTACGGATAAACAACTTGTGCTACCAATCACCGGTACAGCGGCAGGTACATTAATTTCATTGGCGCTTGTAGTTGGTTTGTTAGCGGGTAGTTATCCGTCATTCGTGTTGTCATCGTTCAACCCGGTAGTGGTGTTGAAGGGAAAATTTACGGGCAGTCAGAAAGGAAAATGGATTCGCAATGGCTTGGTGATTTTTCAATTCTGGATTTCGATTATTCTGATGATCGGAACTTTAGTCATTCAGCAACAGATGGAATTTATGTCGGCTAAGTCGCTTGGGTTTGATCGCGATCAGGTGTTGGTGGTAGAACGCGCCTTTGGACTTGGGCCGGTATCGCGCACGATGATTGAAGAGTTTAAGCGCTTGCCCGAAGTTGCCGGAGCGGCAGGTTCGTTTGCCATGCCTGGCGATGAAGGAAATTTCTTTGGGATTCAGTTTCAACCGGAAGGTTCATCTGAAATTTTAACTACCAAAACAATGGTGGTGGCCGATGGGTTGCCAGAAGTAATGAGCATGCAATTGTTAGACGGTCGTTGGTTTGAGCAAGATACAAACGATTCGCTTCATTTAATTTTAAACGAAGCCGCTGTTAAAGTATTGGGCATAGAAAATCCGATTGGTCGTACGCTGATGGAAGTTCGGCAAACACCTGAAGGCAATATTTCTTTACCGATGAAAATTATTGGCGTGGTGCGCGACTTTAACTTTATGTCGTTGCGCGATAATGTTACGCCACTGGTGTTGCAAAGCAACGAATCGTATGGTGGGGCAAGTCAGTTTATTGCCGTGCGTGTAAAGTCAGGACAAGTGCCACAGGCTATTCAGTCGATAGAAGTTAAATGGAAAGAGCTTGCACCAGAACAAGGGTTTAAGTTTTCTTTCCTCGATCAAAACCTGAATGCGCAGTATAGAAGCGAGCAGCAGTCGGGAAATTTGTTTGCCATATTTTCGGGCTTAGCCATTTTTGTTTCGTGTATCGGGTTGTTTGCCCTCTCGGCTTACATTACCAGTTTGCGTACCAAAGAAATTGGCGTGCGCAAAGTGCTGGGTTCATCGGTAGGCGGTGTGGTGTTTTTGTTGTCGAAAGATTTTACGCGCATGATTCTGATTGCGTTTGTGCTGGCCGTGCCGATGGCATGGTATGTAATGGAGACGTGGTGGTTGCAAAACTTCGCCTACCGAATTACGATTAGTGCGTGGATTTTTTTAACCGCTGGCGGTGCGGCCTTGTTGATCGCCTGGATTACGGTAAGTTATCAATCTATTAGAGCTGCCGTTCAAAATCCGATTGGGGCATTGCGGAGTGAGTAATGATTGAATTGATGATGGTTGTTTTTATTCCACATCTATTCCTGACTAATATCCTTCATCGACCAACGATATTTACCAGCTTTCAACAAGGAGTCGTAAATATGCTGGTTTCCTCCTAGTATTGAGAAATGTTTGTCGCGCCTTCTTTGCCAATCGAAGACCACAGCCCACTTCAGAGAATCAGAATTTTCCGCTGTATACTCATGATCGAATTGGCCCTTTTCATTTTTTGGAAATTTAACCCAATATGTAGTCTCTTCTTTTGCCCAGTTGGGGTTAATTGTTAACCAAAGTGTATCACGTTCGAGTTTAGAAATTTTATACATAGGGATGAATTTCGTATCCTTTAATGTCCTGACTCTTATAAAGATTGAATCTCCTTTTATGAAATATTTCTGAGGTTGATGTTGTCCGAACGTTTCTTCTTGCACTTCTCTTATTGAGTCGTTAATGTAAAACTCGGCATAACTCAAAGTTGAATCATAAAGTCCACCACCCATGCTCTTAGAGAACGTGTACCAATTACCCCGAATATCCCACTTGTATGATTTAACACAGGAGCCCAATATAACGGAAGTTATAAATGCCAGAACAAAAAAGCGTTTTATGGACATAGTATCTAATGTCTGATTTTAATTCCAATATCCCAACAATATATTATCTTGAGACCGTATGAAGCCAATCTCTACCTCGTTTATCTTTTTGTTGTTGCTCTCTTGCTCCACACCAGAACCACAACAATATTATTTATTTACAACTTCACAACCATCCATTGCTGGAAAACCGCAATACCTCCAATCGCCTTTTGTTACTGCGGGAGATCGCATGTATATGGTCGGCCATCAGGATGGCTCCTTTCCGGATCTGGGTTGGCATGTAACGGGTGAGATGGGCGGCATCTGGAATCATCCGATTAAATTAATGGATGGATTTACGGCATCGCTTACGGCTAAGCTTTCTGGTAATGTTTATTGTCTGAATAATGCGGATGGTTTTATAAATTATCCAATTGGCAACCAACATCATTTTACATGGGAAGAAGAAGGTATTGAAATGCAGCGCTTTCAGTTTGTGCCCGATGGTTGGGAAGGAATGGTTGTAGAATATACTCTTGCCAATAATAGTACTGTTACCAAACAATTTGATTTCTCTTTTACAGGCATGGTTGACTTGCGACCTACCTGGCTTGGCGAACGCACCAACATGATCGATGCTGAAGATGAAATTTCATTTGATAAAAAACTTTCGGCTGTGGTGGCGAAGGATAAAAGTAATCCGTGGTATGTGGTGTTTGGGTCCACATTAAAGGCCAACGATTTTTCATCAAACGCAGTTTGTGAAACCGAGCGAAAGGGGTTGGGCGCAAACGGAACCTTAACGTATGAACTTTTTCTTCAGCCGGGTTCCATGAAAGTAATTCAGGTTTTTATTGCTGGTTCGTATAAATCGGAAAGTGCTGCGCTCGAAACGTTTTCATTTTTGAAAAATATGGGCACGATAGAACTCGATCAGAAAATAGATCACTATAAAAAGCTTAAAGCCACGGCTAATCTCATTATTCCAGATAAGGAGTTAGCACAAATGTATGAATGGCTCAAGTACAACACCGAGTGGTTGGTGCGTACCGTACCCGAACAAGGCAGCGCAGTGTCGGCTGGCTTGCCCGATTACCCATGGTGGTTTGGAGCGGATATGACTTATACCATGCAGGGAATTCTGGCCACCGGTAATCATACATTAGCTAAAAATTCTATTGAGTTGTTGAGTATGATTTCAAAACAAACCAATGGTAATGGCCGCATTATACACGAAGTTTCTACCAATGGTGCCGTGTTTAATCCCGGTAACGTAAACGAAACAGCACAATACATTACCATGCTGAAACTTTATGCCGATTGGACAGGCGATAAAGAATTAATCACGCAACTTTTTCCGGAAGTGCAAAAGGGTATTACGTGGTTAACCGAAACGATGGATGAAGACCAAAACGGTTATCCAAATGGAAACGGGATGATGGAGATTCATGGATTGGATACCGAGATGATTGATGTAGTAGCTTACACCCAACAAGCATTGGCCAGTGCAGCACAGATTGCAACATGGGTAGGCGAGAAAGAACTTGCATTAACCTATCAGCGCAAAGCTGATGTGTTGAAAACTAAAATCAATGCAGAGTGGTGGAATGAGCAAGAACAGTCGTTTGGAGATTTCAGAAGTACGGTGGCTGAAGCAAAACCTATTGTTGCTGCCGCGCTGGTGCGGGCCGATACGTTAGGCAAACCGTGGGCCATAAAAGAATTAAAAGCAACCGAACAAAAAATGAAAACGTATGCCGCGGGCAAACACTTTCCGTTTGTGGTTTATCACAACTGGGTAGTGAACACGCCCATGGAAACGGGTGTAGCGGATAGAGCCAAAGCCTTAGCTGCATTAAAGACTGCAACGAATTACGAAAATCCGTTTGGCGTTTATGTTACGGGCATTGATCGCAGCGATGAACCCGATAGTGTGGTGTTGAAATCGAGGAAGAAAACATTTTCTTATACCGGTGCGGTAATGACCTTGCCAACTGGTGTGCAAGCGGTGGCCGCTGCCAACTATGGTAAAGTCAATGAAGCTTTAGGTTACATTAAAAAGTTACAGCAATCGTTTAGTTATGCGTTGCCGGGTTCGATGTATGAAGTGTCACCCGATTTTGGGATGGTAGTGCAGGCGTGGAATATTTATGGCGTAGCGGTTCCGGTAATCCAATCTTTCTTTGGAATTGAACCACATGCCATAGAACAACGGATTGTAATTTCTCCGCAGTTGCCCGATGCCTGGAATGAAGCTGCGCTTGAAAATGTAAAGGTGGGTAGTAATTCCTTCAGCATGAAGATTAACCGTACTACCGACTATGATGAATATAATCTGAAACAAACAGACCCGGCCTGGACGCTGGTGATCAATACGAAAGGCGCGAAGCAGGTTTTGGTTAATCAAAAGGAGACTGTTGTTGCCGATCAGCTTTCACTTCAAGGGGCGGAGCATGTGGTGAGGATTTACAGGTAGGGTTGGTTCACTGTCCCACAATACCACGATGTGTGTTTTTGTTGGTGATAGTTGTTTTACACTCTACTCTTGAAATCTAAAATTTATCTCATTGTCACGAAAGAAAACTGGAACCAAAATTTTTATCACAATTCCTTCTTTCGATATCAACCTCCAATCTAAACTGTCAATGATTGATTGATATTTGAATTCTTCTTTGTCAATAAATTCTTCATATGCTTCATTATTGCCTAACACTTTTTCTGAAGATTCGAATGAAAAGTCAATGAAGTCCTTTAATACTTTATTATTTTTAATTGTTTCGCTATTCAATTCTATCTGTCCAGATGTACTTAGGAATTCAGAGCCCATTATGACAACTGTACCTATTAAATTGTCCTCATATAGAAGTTTGAATTCTTGTCCCATAAAAACAATTTACCACCGGCAATCTCTTATAGAGACTCTATGGCTTAGATACTCGTTATCTAACAAATATCCAAAATACATTACCCTCCCACAACATGCTTTCCCATGTAATTGAACTGTGGTTTTTCCCCTAAGGAATTTGTTCTAAAACAAAAAAGCCCCATTACAGGGGCTTTTCACAAATCAGGATCAGAGCTTTTACTCCAGCGCTTTTACACCCGGCAAAACTTTTCCTTCAAAATATTCCAATAATGCCCCACCACCGGTGGAGACGTAGCTCACTTTATCTTCAAAACCAAACTGCGCAACAGCTGCGGCTGAGTCGCCACCGCCAATAAGCGAGAAGGCACCTTTGCCCGTAGCGCGCACAACGGCTTCGGCTACTGCCTTAGTACCGGCTTCAAACTTTTGCATTTCAAACACACCCATCGGGCCATTCCATAAAATGGTTTTCGAGTCTTCAATTACTTTTCTAAACACCTGCACCGCCTGCGGCCCAATGTCCAATCCCATCCAGCCATCGGGTATTGTATTGTTGTTAGCGGTTTGTACGTTGGCATTCGCATCAAACTTATCAGCAGCAATCGAGTCGAGAGGCAAATGCAGTTCTACACCTTTGGCTTTTGCTTTTTGAATCAGTTCTTTGGCCAGGTCTAACTTATCGGCTTCTACAAGCGAGTTGCCAATGTTACCACCTAATGCTTTGAAAAATGTATAAGCCATACCACCGCCAATAATCAGATGGTTTACTTTGTCCAACAGTTTTTCAATGATGAGAATCTTATCAGAAATTTTTGCACCACCCATAATAGCCGTAAACGGTTTGGCGGCATTTTCCAAAACTTTCTTAGCGTTGTCTAACTCGGCTGTCATTACAAAGCCAGCACATTTGGTTTGAAAGAATTGCGCTACAATAGTAGTAGATGCGTGGGCGCGGTGGGCCGTACCAAAAGCATCGTTTACATAGATGTCGCCATGTTTGGAAAGTTTTTCAGCAAAGGCTACATCGCCTTTTTCTTCCTGCTTGTAGAAGCGCAGGTTTTCGAGTAGTAGTACTTCGCCTGGTTTTAATTCCGCAGAAAGTTTATAGGCATCATCGCCAATGCAGTCGGCCGCAAACTTTACGGGTACACCCAGCAATGCTTCGGTAGCTTTAAGCGTATGCTTCAACGAATATTTTTCTTCCGGGCCTTCTTTTGGTCGCCCGAGGTGACTCATCAAAACCAGACTGCCACCATCGGCCAGAATTTTTTTGAGGGTAGGGATGGTAGCACGAATGCGGTTATCGTCTGTTACTTCAAACGACTTATCTAATGGTACGTTAAAATCCACACGAATAAGTGCGCGTTTTCCTTTGAAGTTAATGTCGGTAACAGTTTTCATAACAAGTAATTTGAATTGAATTTTTTTTGTGGGTACAAGGTAAGAAAAAGACTGTACGTGGCAGCGTTATTTTAGATTGCAAAGTTTTTTGCCTCACCCATCAACGTGTGTGCGTTATCAAAGTTTGTAGGGCCCTCTCCACAGGAGAGGGCGGCAGACTTGTGCGGTAAGAAAATGTTTGCTTTACGAAACAACAATATTCTTATCTATTGTAAGCACGCACTCTATGTTACCCTCTCCTGCGGAGAGGGTTGCAGAAGTTGTGTCGGTTGAGATGAGTTTGGCTGGGTGAGGTTTGATTAGCCTCACCCATCTGCGTGTGCACGTTATCAAAGTTTGTAGGGCCCTCTCCAGAGGAGAGGGCGGCATAGCTTGTGCGATACTTTTATCTTTGTTTATACACCTTAAGTTACCCTCTCCTGTGGAGAGGGTTGCAGAAGTTGTGTCAGTTGAGATGAGTTTGGCTGGGTGAGGTTTGATTAGCCTCACCCATCAACGCTCGTGCGTTATCAAAGTTTTGCAAGGCCCTCTCCACAGGAGAGGGCAACAAGATTGTGCGATATTTTTTATTCTTGAAATTGCACATCGAGTCACCCTCTCCTGTGGATAGGGTTGCAGAATTTGTGTCAGTTCAAGATGCACGGTGCCAGATGAGACTTGCGCAGTTTAGTCTGGCGAGGTTTAAAGCCTCGATGTATGCACCGCCTTCGGCAACACGTGTTGCCAACCATCGCCTTCGGCATAGTGTTTAATAATCGAGTTGCGTTGTGTAAGCAATCGCGTAAGGTAGTTTTTCAAAACCAACGAATCGGCTACTTCGCCCAGCAAGCCCAAAGGCGATTGAAAATAAAATGATCCACCATTGTGGTACTGCTTTCTTCCCAATAGAAAAAATGATCGTGTATCATTAATTTGAACGGGCCGCGTACCATTTCATCAGTAAAAAAGAATGGTCGCGTAAATTTGGTAATTGCCGATTGCAACGTAAACCGGATGCCGAAGTGGGTGGCACGCCATGTAACGGTATCGCGCAGGTTCATTAAGCCAGACGCAACACCACCGGCTCTCTTCACGCGAGTGCTGCATGGAAACTTTATGCAGATCTACGCTACGTGCCAAATCAAAGCACCGTTCGATGGGTGCTTTAATGGCGGTGGTAAGTTCAATCTTGGTCATGACTGGTAGTATTATACCAACATCAAGCCTGAAAACTCAATATTTGATGAGACTCAAGAGCTACAACAGGCATGGGTATTAGGTATTGCCACTGATCACTTTCTGCATATTTTTTGATAAGCTGATTCTTTTTTTTTAAAAATCGAAAAACATTTCGTTTTACCAGCAAAGTATCGGCTGTTTCTCCTAATACTCCCCAACGAGATCGAAAATAAACATTATCAATCATTACAGTTTCGCCCGGAAAACTGTAAAAAAAATGATCGTGAACAAATGTATGAAAAGGGCCTACTTTCATTTCATCACTAAAAAAATATGGCTTAATACATCTTGTAATAACCGATTCAATCTCGAAATGAATTCCAAAATATCGGATATTATGGTTAATTCGCTGCCCCACGTCCAGTAAGTTGGTATTTAATTTTTTATTCGAATCTTCATGAACAAGATGTGTTTGAATGGGAAATATTTCTCCACAGCGTGCGAGATCAAAGCATCGATCAATAGGTGCAAGAATGTGTGTTGAAATTTCTATTTTAGTCATAACACTATGAGGACTAATCGCCAAAACTTATTCCCAAACCTTTAGCAGATTTAACGAGATAAGAATCTTTGCTTAAAAAATTATATTCGGCAGTAGCTTCTTCCAGACTTACTGATGTAATTGTATTGTTTTTGAAGGCCACCATTCGACCAAACTCTTTGTTGAGGGCAAGTTCAAATGCCTTTACACCAAACAAAGAGGCCAGCACCCGATCGAACGCAGTAGGTGTGCCACCGCGTTGCACATGCCCCAACACCGTTTCGCGAATCTCAGCTTTGCAACCAGCATCTTTCAATTGTTGGGAGAGTTGATAGGCTACACCGCCTAACCGTACGTGTTCCGATCCTTTATCACCAGCCGATGAAGTAATAGTACCGGCTTTGGGTTTTGCACCTTCGGCAATTACAATGTTTACAAACCCACGACCGTTTTTGTAACGCGCGTCAATTTTTTTTACGAGCTTATTAATGTCGTACGGAATTTCGGGAATCAAACAGATTTCCGCGCCACCGGCAATTGCCGTGTGCAGCGCAATCCAACCGGCATCGCGCCCCATCACTTCCATAATCATTACCCGGTGGTGGCTCTCCGCAGTGGTAACTAATTTATCAAAACTATCGGTCGCAATCTGCACTGCGGTTTGAAATCCAAACGTAATATCGGTTGCCGATAAATCATTGTCGATAGTTTTAGGCACGCCAATCATAGGCAGGCCTTTATCGAAAAGTGTTTTTGAAATTTTCTGCGAACCATCGCCACCAATGTTAACGATGGCATCAAAGTTTAGCACCTTTAGTTTTTGCACAAGTTCATCCGAGCGATCGAAAAATTTGGTAGTACCATCGGGTTGCACTACCGGAAATTTTATGGGATTGGCTTTGTTGGTAGTTTTTAAAATAGTACCACCCTTTACGTGAATGCCTGCAGTTTTTTTACTGGTAAGTTTGATTATTTCCTGTGGCGTATTGATTACGCCATTGAATGCCTCAATGCTTCCATACACTTCCCAGGGTTCGCCATGCAAACTTTCTTTACGGGCGCGTTTGCAAACTCCGCGAATAACAGCATTTAGGCCGGGGGCATCACCGCCTCCCGTAAGGACAAGAATTTTTTTGGTCATAGGTTGAAAAGTTTTGATATTATCGCATCATGTATGCTTTGTAATAATATCAGTTCTATACAAGTAATGGAAATATTTCTGCTGATACAAATTTATTTTAATGGGCAGCAGCTCTGCGCAGCCTGTCGTTAATGGCGCGACCAAGGCCGGATTCAGGAACGAGTTCTGCCAGAATCAGATTTATATCGGTTTTATCGAGTTCGCGCAAAGCGGAAAACAAGTGTTGGGCCGCTTCTTCCAGATTGCCAGATGGTGAAAGAATTATTTGATTGGTAGCCGGTATATTGGCCAATATATTTTGAAAGACGATTGCCCCGTCATTTGAAGTGGTATGTGCAAGCAGTTGCTCACGGGTACCTAACACTATTTTTTTGAGAGGCGCATAATGGCTTTGCAACTGCCCGGGTGCATGTGGGTTAGATGAAGAGTGAAGTTGAACGTGTAGCGGGCCGGTAATGGGTTCCAGAATTTCCAACTCTAATCCCCCCAACCGATATACCGTGGGCGTATTTTCAAAACCTATAATAGTAGATTCAATGCCCACGCGACATTCGCCACCATCTAAAATGTACGCTACTTTATCGCCTAGTTGTTCATTTACATGTTGCGGTGTAGTAGGGCTTACATACCCAAATGGATTTGCGCTGGGTGCTGCCAATGGAAAGGGTAAACTCTTTAATAGCTCAAGTGTTAACGTATGATCAGGGCATCGTAGGCCTACTGTATTAAGGCCGGATGTTACAAGATCAGGGACAATTTCTTTTTTGGGAAGCAATAAGGTTAACGGCCCCGGCCAGAATTTTTTGGCGAGTGCTTTTGCTTTGTCAGGGAAGGATGTGGCAAGTGTTTCGGCTTGTGCGATACCGGCTACGTGTACAATCAACGGATCGAAGTGCGGCCGGTTTTTGGCTTTGAAAATTTCAAGCACCGCTTTTTCGTTTTGAGCATTTGCAGCAAGTCCGTAAACTGTTTCGGTAGGAATAGCCACCAGTTTACCTTCCAGTAGAAGTTGCTTTACGCGGATTATGTCTTTACCGATGTCAGCCATTTAATATAGGTTTGCCACGAAGACACTTGCACGAGGAAATTGAAAAATATAAATAATCCTTAGTGTCTTTGTGTCTTCGTAGCATTTGAAGTTTAATTGTGGTTTACGAATACAAAGCTAAAATTTATTTGCCACGATACCGTAAAGGCTGTAAGTTGCAGTAAAACCATTTTGCCATGAGTAACAAAACCCGTTCGATATTAAAGGCAATTGCTGTACTGTTGGTATTGCTGGCCGTATTGATGGAATTACAAATTATCATCATTCCGGCTATAGCCGTATATAAATTCTGGATTGTAGTGATTGCATTTGCGGTTATGCTAATCAGCACGAAGTAGCTTGGCTTTCATCCGGAGCACCGATTGTTCGGTGGTATAGTTTTCAAGTTCATCCAGAACAATCCATTTCACATCGTGCGATTCTTCGCTCACGATAATTTTCTCATCGCGTGATGCTTCCATTAAAAACCGAACATCATAATGATAGTGATCCGGAAAATCTTTTCTTTCTGGTATCAAGTGAATATCCACATCGAATGGACGTTGATCTACTATTTTGAAATTCTTCAAACCGGTTTCTTCTTCGGCTTCGCGTAGCGCTACCCGTAACACATTTTCATCGCCATCGGCATGGCCACCCGGTTGCAGCCAGCGATTTAACTTGGCGTGATGTACCAACAAAACATGGTCACGTTCAGGAGTTACTATCCAGGCTGAGCCGGTAATGTGGCCCGGTAAATGGGTGCGTTCATAACAGGTGGACGCATTCAAAAGACTTAAAAAGTCTGCGATAAAAATGGATTCTTCTGTGTAGGTGCTTTTGTATTCTGATAAAAATCGGATCAAATCGGCACGGGTTTGCGCCATACTATTGGATCACAATCGTAACCTTGTTGAATTTACCTTCTTCTAGTTTACCGATTATCTCACCGCCACCGGAATTGTCTCTATCGTCTTTGCGGACAATCACGTAATAGGAGAGAGCCTCCATCTTTTTTAGTTTCACTAAACCTTTCGCATCGGATGTTCCTTCCATTACTACGTTTTGTTCTTTCAGGTAATCCTGTTCCGATTTAAAAAGTTTTACTTCGGCCCCTTCCACTACATTACCGGTTTCATCGCGCACGGTTATGGTTAATGAGGTATTAAATAATTGGGCGGGAGCATCATTTGCTAAAATGACAAAAAACACAACTATACCGGATAAGAATACTTTCTTCATGGTGAATAAATTACGATTTACTATTTACAAGGTACGATTCCTGTTTTATGATACATAGTTACACAAACAAGTTTAAAAAGGAAAGTAACACCACCCAGGTCTTAAAACATTGACATTAAAGTCCTGGAAGGTCTTAATAAAAAGGAACCGATTTATTTACCGAATCAATACCACACCACCACGCTGTTCTTGTAATCCGCGTTCAGGACGGAAGGAACTTTCGTATTTAAACACGTAGGCATAGGTACCAGCCGGTAAAGGCTGGCCGGCATTGTTATTATACCCGCCATTCCATTTAAAGTTTTTGTCCTTCGACTCAAACACCAGTTCGCCCCAACGGTTGTAAATCAACACCTGAAAGTTGTCTGTAATAAAGAACGTGTAGGCAAAGAAATTTTTATTATCGTTAACGCCACTGGTAGGGCGGAATGCATTTGGTGCTACCAGTTTCGGTATACAATCGTTAATCACTTCCGTTTTGTCGCGCGAGGTACATCCAAACGAATTGGTGATGTCCACATCGTAAAATCCTTCGCTGTCGGCTGTTAATACTCTATCGGTATAACTTAGGCCAAGTTCATTCTTAAACCAATCGTATGTCTGAAATGCGCCTGGATCAAGATCAACAGTTGATGTAGTTGGATCAGTATTGTCCGGATCATTACAAATAATCACACGGTCGGGCAGATTGCCTTGTGGTACGGGTAATTTAATCACCTGTATTTGTGCCGGAGTTACACAACCGCTCTTGCTAACTTCTACGCGGTAAATACCAGCAGCAGTTTGATTGATGGTGGCAGTATTTGCACCGGCTATCTGCGTGTTATTTAAGAACCACGTATATGTTTCACCTGTGGTGTTGGTGGTAGCCGTAAGGGTGAAAGGCTGATTATCATCGCAGGCTGGCGTTCCGGTTAGTCCGGCTGTAATTAAGCCAACCACCGAAACAGTTTGAGGTGCAGAGCGAATAATACAACCATTAACGGTATTCAAAACCTCTACTACATAAGAATCACCATCATCGGCAAACGAAAGACTGATTGACTGCCCCAGCGCAGTTGGAGTGGCACTTCCATTGGCATACCAACGGTACGTAAAGCTACCCGAAGGCTGCGCAGTTAAAATCACCTGATCGGCACAGGCATCGCTTTGTGCGAATGTAGGAGTTATAGTGCCTGGAACATCAATGGTAATGTTTTGCGTAAACGGACATCCGGCAGGGCCCGATCCGGTAACGGTATACGTGACTACGCCAGCACCTGGCTGAAGTTGTATAGTTGCTCCATTGGTGAGGCCTACAATAGTGCCAGGCACATTGGTTGACCAAGCATAAGCTGTTGCCGTGCCCGATGCAGTAAGTGAAGGTGTGGCATCGCACAAGTCACTTGCATCTATTGTAAAGGTTACGGGTGGGTTAGGGTTTACGGCAATGTTTCGAGAATCGATACAACCACTCGCATCTTCAATCTGAAGAATGTAATTGCCCGCAGGTAATGTTGGTGCGATGGCCGTGGTTAAAAATGGTGAGGTTGAAGGCAATGATGGTCCAAAGACCTGACCAGTTCCTGAGTCGGTAAGTGTAAATTGATACGGCCCGGTTCCACCGGCTACGGTTACGGAGTAAGCAACAATGCAAGGATCGGTTACAACCGGAGTAATAGTGAGCGTTACATCGTTTAATGATGTCGATGTTGAGAGTTGGCAACCTGAAATCTGATCTCTTACCAGTACTGAATATGTTCCTGCTTCTCTTCCGGTAAAAGGAATAGTTGCCGGTGCATTCTGATCAATGTCGTTCTGGAAAAAACTATTTGGCCCGCTTAAGAAATAAGAGTATGGGCCGCCTGTTGGAACAGATGGATTAATTTGTAACGTGATAGTACCATCAGGTGTTCCACACGATGTTGGGTCATTTTCGGTAAGCGTAAACGCAGGTGAAACATTTATGGTAAAGACTTTATCTTCTACGGTGAAACAAGTGGTGAAGGGATCGGTAACTGTAACTTCGTAGGTAAATAAACCGGGCGTGGTAACATCTACACCCTGCGTTTGAGAGGTACTGGTATTTACTCCATTAATCGTCCATTGATAAGTTGCACCAGGATTCAAAGCATCAAGTGTGGCAGTCGCATTGTCTTCGCAAATTGTGAGATCAGGCCCGAGATCAACTGGAGGCCGGTTATCAACTAGAATTGTTTGAGCAGTTGAAGTACATCCATTAGCGGTATTTACTACTGTAATGAGCGCTGGATTGTTAACCGTTATTGTCTTCGTGGTTGCGCCATTTGACCAGAGGTATGTAATACCGGGAGTGTTGGGCGTATTGGCATCTAACGTTACGGGTGCATTGCACAATGCGGCAGCACCTGGAATGGATGGAATAGCGGGCGGAGCAAAAATTTCAATTTGTCGTACGATGGTGGTATCCAATCCGCAGCGATTTGTAAGTCGCATAGATACAGTATATACACCTGCTGCTGCATACACGTGAGAAGTAGAATCTTCTGTACTTGTGCCACCATCACCAAAGGACCATAAAAAATTATCGATAGCATCAGTTGCTACTCCTTCAAATATTGTTGTATCACCAAGGCATGATCCTGCAACTGTAAAACCCGGTCCGCCAAATGCGTTTGAATTTTCATCAATAAAATTAGGTAGCCCTAACCGGCTGTTGGTTCCGCCAAGCAACGCAAAACCCGATGGATTGAATGTGGAAAACTGTGTGGTATCTTCTACTGCTTCAATTATGCCTAATGTATTACTGCCATTAATGGCAACATAAATTTGTCTATCCGGACCAATTTGAATTGCACCTAACTCCAGATTTTGATTGATACGTTGCTTAAAAACCGGTCGTTGCAACGAATCGAGATAGTATTCAAAAATCTGAGAAGGCGTAGGTGAACCTTTAACAGTTGCAAAAACTTTATTGCCATCGGGTGAAAACTCCACGCCATATACCTGCCCGTTGGGTTCGTTTAAATTCATTTGGCGGAAGTTTTCCACCTGGCCAGTGCTGTCGTTAAGAGAAAATAGTTCAACAACATTACTTGTGCCCGGTGTTGAAAGCGCAACTGCAAGTCGGTTGCCGGGCCCTAAATTCATATAACCTTCCGCGTTTCCTGCTGATTGGAAAGAATGATCTGAACCTATTTCAGAATAAACCGGTTGGCCAATGCCCTCGTCAGTTATGGGATAGGATCTGAAAATATTGTTACCATACTCATGAACAATTAACCACTCCTCTGAGGCCACCAGGCGTTCAGTACTTCTTGAAAAGAGTAGCACATTTTTTTGTTGCAAGGCTCCATTGCCGGAGTTGAGTTTTAAATCGAAGAGCGAGTAGCGAACTTCAAAAAGTGCCGTGCCATTTAGTGCTTGCGTGGTGAAAATGTAATACAAGGTTTCATCGCCCGGTACCGGAACAATGATAGCTGATTGTGATGAGGCAGGATCACCTCCAATACCACTATCTATTTCGGTATCGGTTTTGTCAAAGACTTTGTCGCCATCGGTATAAAAAATTACTTCTCCGTTTCTATCGCAAATAATGGCACAACCTTCTGGTGCATCCATTGCGCTATTATCAAGTGCTACCGGAGGGGTTTCATTAAAGTCAATCCCGGCCTGATTACCAAAGTGCCAGACGTTTCTTCGTTGGTCTTCTAAACCATATTCTTTAACATTCACACCTGCATAAGCAGAACAACCTGAAGCATCAGTAACAACTACATAGTAATACCCAGCAGAATCAGGTCTGAGTGTTGCCCCAATATCACCATTCGACCAAACAATAGACGTAGGTGTGCCGCCTTGAACCTGAACGGTAACATTAAACTGCGTAGCAGGTGTAGCACTACCGCGCGATGGTGGAAACTCATCGCGGCAAGCAGTGGTATCTTGTACTAATTGTAATGTAAGTGCAAATGGATTGATAGTAACAGGTTGCGTAGTAGCTTGAGTCTGGCCGCGATAGAAAGCGTTAAGCGTTACATTAAAAGTTCCGGCATTGGCGTAGGTATATACCGGTGACCAGTTGCCTGATCCTGATCCATCACCAAAATCCCAACGCAAACTATCGGCATTGGGCAATACTGTGGGGAAGAAGCTGGTGGGTGAATTCTGACAGGTGCCTTGCGCGATAAAAGATACCTGCAGTTCTACGCTATCGCGTGGTTTGAAAGATGGAAATTGGGTGCTTGTAAAATTCGCACCTCCGAACAACGCTTGTGTGTTGATAACTTCAGTGGCAACTGTATCGGTGTTGGTTAATCTACCTACTAAGAATGGCCCTGCAGCCACAGCCTGATACAAATGATAGATGGCACTATCGGGGGCAATCTGCAACCCATAACTTCTAAACAAAGGTGGTGCAACTACTGGGGCCAAGGTGATAGCAATATTCTGATAATCGTACTGAAGTACATTGGCTGGAATGCCTGTATCGCCATGTGTGGATAGATACAAATACCGACCATGGCTATCCCATTCAATATCATAAATAGCCTGACCATTTGTAGTAGAAACTGCTGAATTGAAAATTGTACGATCGAAGGTTAGCGCCCCGGTGGCATTATTAAAATTTAAAATGTATGCATTGATGTCCGGACTTTGTGGCGATACGGCCAGTTTACCGGTTGCTGCGTGATAGGCAAAATTAGCCGCGCTGTGTGGAAACACACTTGTAGTAGCAGGTGGTGGCGCGTTTGGAGTAGAGTTAACGGTAAGAAATGTTGCTGTGGCATCTATTCTTGTAGCTGAAAAATTAGCAGTACCGTTTTGGTGCGTGATTAACCAGAAGTCGATGTTATTGGCATGCGGCACTACAATCATAGCCTCGGATCTATTAGGTAGTGGCAGCGTTGGAATGGCCACATTCTTTGCAGCCCCAACCGCACCTAAAGCTGGTGCCGGAAACACTGCGTTACCAAATTGATTCATGTCTACTTCTGAGCGACTGATACTTCCCCCGGTTGTAAAGTTTGCTGTGTTGGTAAATATGTACCACCGGTTGGTTTGCCCCGGCATTGGCGAGATGGCTACAGGTTGATTCGTATTGGGTTGTGCATTTAACCCGCCTCCATTAGACATTAATTGATGTGTGGCATCGTACACACGAATACCATCGGTATAAAATAATAAATTGGCTGTGGCCGGATCGGTTGCTACCGCTGCACCACCCCTTGCGAAAGGAGTAGCCTGATTGGTAACAGGTTGGGCCACATTGGTACCGCGGTTAAACCGGATGCCATTAGCCGAATTTCCAAAGTACCAGTTATGCTTGGATAAATCCTGCGCCAGCAAAGAAATAGGCAGGAGCAAAATCAACAAAAGGAGCCCCCGCATGTGTGGCTGCTTGCCACCGTTTTCGTTCACCCTCTTAACACACACCATGTTCAATTTATTGAGATCGAAATTTAAAACGTCAAACTCCACTAAAGTAATACAATTTGCTCTAAAATTTCGTTTATCAGTCCAAACCGCCCTATTTGTCGGTAAATGTTTTTTTTAGTGTTCCGAAAGAATTTAATTTGCCTTGATTGCGCTTACTTAAAACTGAGTTGATGATTCGTGTTTCATTAAAGTCCATCTCAAAAATATTCCGAAAATTTGCTTGTCATGCCGGACTTGTTCCGGCATCCAGACTGGCAGCTCTGATTTCGGGATCGCGGAACACTGTCCGCGATGACAAAATATTTTTGAGATGGACGTTATACAGTTTCTGTATGCTGTTGGCAGTGGGGTCGGTAACTGCACAAGATCCACAGTACTCGCAGTTTTATGCCGCACCGCTTTACCTTAACCCGGCATTTGCAGGTTCAACCGGCCAAAAGCGCGTAGGTATCAATTACCGTAATCAATGGCCGGCTATCGATGCCAACTTCAATACCATCTCAGCTTTTTACGATACCTACATCGAAGATAAAAACAGCGGCATAGGCGTTTTGTTAACCCGCGACCGCGAAGGAATTTTCGGACTGCAATCCATGAGTCTGGCTTTTCAATATTCTTACGATCTTAGAATTGTGGAGGGCTTATCGTTTCGGCCTGGGGTGCAGGTTGGAGTTTATAATCGTTCCATAAATTTTAGCAGATTAGTTTTTGGCGACCAGATTAATCCGGTTACAGGAGCACTTGAGCCTGGAGCTTCCGGAGAATTATTAAACACAGGAGAGACAAAATTTTTTCCCGACTTATCGTTTGGAGGATTGTTGTATAGCAAACGCGCATGGTTGGGTTTTGCAGCCCATCATTTAACGGAGCCCAATCAATCGTTGATAGGCGAGGAGAGTCGGTTGCCACGTAAGCTATCGGCACATGCTGGTTTTAAATTTTTCTTTGAACCTGGTGAAATGGGTGCTGGATTTTATACCCGGCCGCGTGAACGCAGCATTGCACCCGCACTGCAATACCGCCATCAGGGTGAGTTCGATCAGATGGATGTAGGTTTCTATTTTACATTCGAGCCGTTGATTATCGGAACGTGGTATCGCGGGGTGCCGTTTAAAAAAGTAAACGGGTTTACCAATAACGAATCGGTTGTGCTATCGCTTGGCTTTACCAAACGCGGGGCAAAAGATGTTATGAACATTGGTTATAGTTACGACTATACAATTTCGCAACTCGGCCCGGCCAGTGGTGGCGCGCATGAATTTAGTTTAGTGTACTCCTGGTCAACCCGCAACCCGCGCAAACCACCGAAGGATAAGTTGATGATTCCGTGTCCGGATTTTTAGAAGCCGTTACCAGTTACCTGTTTCTGGTTTCCAGTTGGTAGTTTAAAGAATTTATTAGGCAAAACATTTTATGTATGAAAAATCAACCAGAACTGTGGTACACTAACCCATCGTTAAAAATTGTATTGATTTTCTCAGCAGTATGGTTTATTGGTAACGGACTTTTAGTTCTTTCAACCACTGACTTTTTCAAAGTACCTTTTTTCTCAAATGTATCGATGCTGATTTTATTAATGATGGTGATGTCTACTTTTCAAACAGGAAAACTGATACGGAATTATATTAGAGCACAAGAAATGAGGAACCAATAATCCAAATTCAATTGAAAGCTTCAAAAATAAGTTTAGTTGTTAGCACGTGCTTATTTGTCCTTTGGACTGGTTACTGGCTTTATTCTCAAACTTCTGGATTTACACACTCACTAACCGAAAGGAATTTAGGTATCGTTGCTATGTTGATAGCGATTCCGTTGATTTTTTTGATCAGACAACTAAGAAACCTAATCCTAAATCAAAAAAAATCACAAAAGTTAATCTATAGAACTGGCCAACAAGGAATGAGTTGTTAGTTCAGTTTACGTTTTTTGAGAAACTTATTGTTGGTTGTTAGTTGTTTTTTTCTCGTAACTTTCTTTTCAGAAAATAACTCCTTAATGCGAAAATTCCTGATAGTCTTGGCTGCTTTAGCTTTAGTGATTGGCTGCAGAAGCGCTAAAGTTAGGATGAATAATTGTTTGGAGAAGGTCTATTTAGGTATGTCAGTTGAAGATTTTAAGAAAATAGCGTCCAAGTCAACTCTGGTACAAGCCATAGATGGATTTTCTTGTTATAAATTAGAAGAGCAGAGTGCAAAATTTGGAGAACCAGGCGGCTATGTATACGAAAGAAGATTTTTTTTATTTTAAGAATGACAAATTGTATAGAATTGATGAGGGAACGCGGGCGACTGATTTAAGAATCGAAATATCAAAGGATATTAATATCATAAATAATTGAATTTTTTATTATTCGGTTTAACTCAAAAGATGGATGTGTAGATACTTTTTTTTCATAGTATTTTTTCTTTTAGCTGTTCGAGGAGAAGCTCAAACAGCCAAAGATTTGTTTAATCAGAGTGATGTTAAAATCAGGTGGTTAGGTGTAGATTTTTCTCATGTTAAATTGATTGGCGATTTTGCTCAATTTTTCAGTGCCGGTGAAAAGAGTAGCTTGCAAATAAGAGATAACTATTTCTCGGGATGGAATAAACTAATTCTTTCAGAGCCTAAGAAATATGACCTGCATGGAATGCTAAGAAAGGAGACTATAGTCTATGATATTGATATGGTAACGGAACTAAATTCAAACGCTCCGGTAGAAGACATTGAATCACTCAACACACCTAACTACACTAAAAAAGATATTGAAGACTTTATTGCTGCATACAATATTGTTAATAAAGATGGGATAGGGATTCTTTTGATTGCTGAAAGTTTGAATAAGAATTTTGAGGAGGCGTATTTTCATTTTGTCGCCATGAATTTGAAAACAAAAGAGTTGTTGATTCATCAACGGTTACGCGGAGAACCATTCGGATTTGGTTTACGCAATTATTGGGCAGGTTCAATTCATGATGTTATCAAAGAAATTAAAAATAACCGCTACAGAATATGGAGGAATAAGTTTAAATAAACTATCTAAATTTATTTAGGTGAGCTTTGAATAAAATTATTTTTTTTATTGAGTTAGAATTTTTTTAATATATCATCTTAAATAAAATCAATATCCACGTTAAGTGGATAGCGCATTAAAAATTCAAGCGCCTCCTCAACCGTCATTCCTTCAAACAATACTTTGTATAACCTGTCGGTGATGAGTGCACGTACTTTATAATGGTCGGCACACTTTTTAGCAATGCGCACCGTGTTTACACCTTCTGCTACTTCAGTCATGTCGGCCAAGATATCAGGAAGTTTTTCGCCTTTGGCTAACCGATAGCCCACTGTAAAGTTACGGCTCATCGGGCTGTTACAGGTTGTAACCAGATCGCCAATGCCAGCCACACCTAAAAAAGCTTTTAAATCGCCACCCAACGCGCGACCGAGGTAAACCATTTCTACTGCTCCGCGACTGATCAGCAAACCTTTTGCATTTTCGCCATAACCTAAACCGCTTAATGCACCCGATGCAATTGCGATAATGTTTTTTAAAACTCCGGCAATCTCAACACCAACAATGTCATTGTTTTCATAAACCTGAAACCGATCGTTACGCAACAAGCGTTTACCTAATTGAATTACTTCGTTGAAATGACTGGCTACCACGGTTGCTCCAGGTTGGCGTTGTGCTAACTCTTTTGCGAGATTAGGCCCGGCCAGACAGCCCACACGCACCACCACACTCTCTTCTTGAATTACCTCGCTCATGGTTTTAAC
The DNA here is from genome assembly GCA_017303795.1 of Cytophagales bacterium. GTDB lineage: Bacteria > Bacteroidota > Bacteroidia > Cytophagales > Cyclobacteriaceae > ELB16-189. Next base: position 229,109 of record JAFLBR010000001.1, read on the forward strand.
CTGCTGTCGCGTAAGCCTGGTAATATTCTCTAGCGATTGGCCATCGGGTAGGGTGATATCAAAACCTTTTGTGCCGTGAATCAAAATATGATAGGGCTGCAAGTAAGGAGAAAGCTGGCGCATCATCTCACGAAAGTGTGAAGAAGGCACCATGGGAAACAATACATCGCACTGCGTGGCTACTTGTTGTAAATCGTGTGTAGGCTCTACATTTGGATGAAGCGCATAACCCTTGTTTTGATTTTCAGATTTTATGCGGGCAGCCGTTTGCTCATCGCGTGTGTAGAGAAATACTTTGCGATTGATGGCAAGTATGTTGGCAATTACAGTTCCGAAATTGCCTGCACCAATAACGCCAACTGGTTTTTCAGATGTACTGCTCAAGTTCGTAGCCCACCAGGCGGTTATGGTAATAGTATAAAACGGTAAGATCTTTGGTAATGATATTACCCTTTTTGTTTTTGAGTAGTGGTCGTTTTAAATGGAAGATACCCACGTTTTCAATACCCAGCTTTATCACTTGATCTACTTTTCCTTTCAGGTGTGTAGCATGATTTACTTTGCCGGCATCTTTCAATTCGTAGAGCTTTTTGCGAACGCGTTTAAAGGTGTCGCGGTACTCGGTATAATCTAATTCCAGTTCTTCTTCTGGTAAGCGCAATAAGCTGAACAAATCCAGTTTAGGATGTTTCTTTTGCCACATCTCGAATGCTACAAAAGCAGCAAGATGGCTGGCAAATACGCGGTTGATACGATGATACTCCGAAACAATGCGCTGGCTAAGCATGCGGGTGTATTCATCTTCGCGCTGCTTATCATCTGTTATACTGCCGTTTGAAATAAAATAACCACGGGTATCAATAACACGACCTTGCGGATCGAGGCTGTTACCTTCATCATCCACATAATTGCCCATAACATCTAAACCTGGCCCAATTGAAACTGAAATGTTAGAGCCTTTCGTAAAGAACTTGAACATAAAGCGGATCAACTCCATACTTCCATACTTGTCTTCTTCGGGCAGGTATCTGTCCTTTCCTTTTACCTGCAGATAATCTTCTATCAGATCGGGTGCCTCTAACACAAAGTTGTAGTTGAGTGTAACAGGCACCACAAAGATTTTGCGCACTTCGCCTTCAGTCGTTTGCTGATAAAGATTGCGTTGGGCTTCAATGGCCGTGCTAAGCAATCCAAGCTTTAATTGCTTTTCGATTAAGCCCGACCGCGAACGAGTTCCACCCGGAAAGAACAAACTATGCGCTCCTTTTTGTATAGCCTGGTTGGAATACATCTTTAAAGTTTCCAGGTAGGGTAGATTCTTTTTTCTGCGATCTACTTTATAAGCCCCGAGGCTATTCATAAAGTAGGCGAAAATCTTTATGTTGAACAGGTTGAGTCCTGCTCCGTAAATAAAGGCAGGCAACCCAACCGAATGAATAACCCAACCAATTAAAATTGAATCGAGGTTGCTGAAATGGGTAGGTACCATTACTACGGTTCCTTTTTTAGCGAGGGCCCGCAACATCTTTACTTTACCCACTACATGAATCTTATCGCGCAGGGTATATTGATTCCGGAAAAAGGCCCCGAATTTTTTTACCCGCGCGCCATTTAATAAGCGTTGAAACCAAAACTTCACTACTTCGCGTGTAAAGCGATACGAGTTTGGTTTAAAGTTGCCGGCAATTTCGTTGGCATAGCGACTTACAATTTTTTCGAGCAGCGCATCTTCAACGGCACTTGTGGTTTCCGGGTCTTTGGCACTCAGGCCAACCAACTCGTTTTTTATATTAGACCAAAAACGGCTATCATCTTTAGGGTCTACGCGCCAGCGATTTCGTTTAATGCGGTTTTGTTCGCGATAAGCGGTGGCTTCCAGTTCGTCAATCAATTGTTTGCGTGTAGGACGCAGCATTTTAATGCGCTCAATGGCATTGCGTGTTACTAGTTCTACAAACTCTTTACGGTTTTTGCTAAGCTGATACACCGGCCAATCGGGTATGCCATGCAGAATGGGTTCGTATTTTCGATTCTTATTTTTCTTTTCTTCCAGTAATTCCATGCCGGTAAACTAAAGCGGGGAGTCAAAGTTAATGGCTAACGGGTCAATACCAAATGGCTAAGCCAGCCGCTGCATGGCCTGCCCCAACGAGGTGGCCATCTCGCGAAAGCGATTAGTGGCTTCGTTTAGAAAATCCGGGTTGAGAATTTCATCCAGGTCGGCTTCGCTGGTTAAGTCCCATTCGGGTACTTTAAAAGTTTGCTCAAATAATTGCCATTCCAGCTTAATCAGGTACCGGTTGTTCCAATGGTAAAGGGTGATTTTGATTTCATCCTTCAGAAATTCTTTTATGACACGCATGGCTTGATTAGTGATTCGGATTTTGTATTGGCTCAATTCTCAGACCACCTGACAATTGAACCTAATTGTAAGATAAATTGAGGAATAATTAAGTTGCATGCAGATTATCAGATTATTTGCTGATTAGCAAATATTTGTGCGGTTGCAGCGTTTGTAAAATTGAGTTTGGTAAGGCTGAGTATTTATTGTTACTTGTAGCTTCGGTACCTGTAACTTAGTGTGCAGAATGTTTGTTAAGCAAAAGGTGAAAAAACTAGGCATCAACATGATTAGCAAGGTGATCAGGATTTTAGGGTTGGGGCTATTTTTAGCGAGTTTACCGGTTTCAGTTTGGGCTACTCATATCCGCGCAGGAGAAATTACCTTGCGTAGAACGGATTGTACCTCTCTAACTTATATCGTAACCATTAACATGTACACCGATACCGGTACACCTATCCGGTTTGGTGATGGTGAATTACGGTATGGTGATGGCTCCCCGGTTCACATTACACCTACGATTCAAAACTCAAATTTACCTGGATTGCCTAACGAAGTAGGTTTCGTGACTTATTCAAGTGAGCACACGTTTCCAGGCCCCGGCCGATATATAATAACGTACATTGAGGCCAACCGAAATGAAGGTGTATTGAATATTGCTAATTCAGTAAACACAACATTTTTTATTCAGACAGAAATAATTATAGATCCGTTTTTGGGATGCAGTAATACACCGGTATTGCTGGTGCCGCCAATTGATAAAGCTTGTACAGGAGTAGCGTTCTTTCATAATCCTGGAGCGTTTGATCCCGATGGCGATAGTTTATCTTACGAGTTCGTGGTTCCTAAAATGAATAGGAACTCGGATGTGATTGCATACTTAGATCCTAATACCAAAACCTTTTACGATCGCATTGGATTAAACTATGGAACGGCTAACGAGGCTGGTAATGGTCAACCCATTTTTGAAATTGATCCGGTAACGGGAACCATTACATGGGATGCTCCGGGCGCACCCGGTGAATACAACATTGCCTTTAAAATTATTGAATGGCGTAAAATAGCCGGAACATGGGTTCAGCAAGGTTATGTAATTCGCGATATGCAGATTATTGTAGATGATTGCGATAACCAACGGCCTGAATTAGAAGTGCCACCCGATTTGTGCGTAGTTGCCGGTGAAACTATTGAGTTCGATGTATTCGGTACAGATCCTGACTTTGATAGTGTAAAAATAGAAGCGTTCTCACAGATATTTTCTATTAATCCCTCGCCAGCCAGTTTTACGCCAACACCAATTCGTTTCCAGTTTCTTGCCGCAGGCATTAAAGCCCGCCAAACTTTAACATGGCAGACAGAATGCAATCATATAAAAGATCAACCCTATCAGGTAACGTTTAAGATTACAGACAAAGGACGACCATCGTTAGTACAGTTTAAAACGGTGAATATACGTGTGGTTGGCCCTGAGCCGGAATGGAATCCACCTGCCTTAAATCTGGCCACAAGGTCAGCGCAATTAAGCTGGCAAAATTACGAGTGCGCGTCTAATGCGGTAACCATGCAAATCTGGCGCAGAGTAGATTCAACTACGTTTGTTCCAGATTGCGTAACAGGCATGCCCGAATTTCTTGGGTTTACTTTGATTGGAACAGTTCCTATCGGCACCACAACTTTTAATGATAACAATGGTGGCCAAGGCTTGGATGCTGGCGCAAAGTTTTGCTATCGGTTGGTGGCTGTTTTCCCGCAGCCGGCTGGGGGCGAAAGTCTGGTATCGCAGGAAGTTTGCTTGCCACCTATTATGGCCGGATTGCCGGTGATAACGAACGTTTCAGTTGATGTTACAAGTCGCACCGATGGTGAGATTTTTATAAAATGGACAAGTCCATTCGAAGCTGATCCGATTCAGTTTCCTCCGCCTTATAAGTATGAGTTACACCGTGCCGAAGGTTTTTCCGGTGATGTAAATTTGGTGCAAGTATTCGCAGACAAGCTTGATACATTATATAACGATACATTCCTCAATACCCGCGATTTAATTTATAACTATCGGGTTACGGCTTATGCCAATAACGGTGCGAAAGTTGGCGAGTCTGCTACCGCTTCGACAGTGCGATTGGAAGCAGCATCGAAGTTTCAACGCATTGACTTAATCTGGAATGCTGATGTACCGTGGACCATTAATTCACAGAGTTTTCCATTACACGATGTGTTTCGTGGCCCTGAAAGTGCTACCGAAGCGCAAATGGTATTTCTTGAGGCGGTGAATGTAACGCAGGCAGGTTTCAATTACATTGATGAGCCACTACAGGAAGATCAGGAATATTGTTATCGGGTGCGCACACTTGGTACGTATGGCAATCCTTTAATTGATGCACCCCTTGAAAATTTTTCTCAGATTATTTGTTCTACCCCAAACGATTCTATTCCTCCTTGTAAGCCGCTATTTACCATGGCTGGCCGCGATTGCGCAGAATTTATTGAAACGGAATCGTGTCTGGAAAACTCTTATAGTAATACGCTATCGTGGCAACGCCCTACCGATTTGGCTTGTCGCGATGATATTCGCAATTACAGAATTCTGATGGCCAATCGCCTTTCAGCAGAGTTTACGGAGATAGCCATTGTTTCAGATACGTTCTTTGTACATTCCAATCTGCCTTCGTTTGCAGCTTGTTATAAAATTATTGCAGTAGATCGTGCCGGCAATGAAAGTGAAGCCAGTGATGTATTCTGTTTCGATAATTGTCCGTATTACGAATTGCCCAATGTATTTACACCCAATGGCGATCAATGTAATGATTTCTTCAGCGCGTTTAGCGATAGAGAGACAGGAGAGAATGCTCCTTGCGGCCGAGTGAAATTAGAGTTACAAAAACGCTGTGCGCGGTTTGTACTAAAAGTAGATTTAAGGGTTTACAACCGATGGGGCAAAGAAGTGTATCGTTATACTTCGGGTGGCGAACGCTCCATTTTTATTGATTGGGATGGACGTGATAATAATGGGAATGAACTAACAACCGGATTTTATTACTACAGTGCCCATGTGACCTTCGACATGGTTGATCCGGCAAGACAAAATAAAACCATAAAAGGATGGGTGCACCTGGTGCGGTAGAACCGGTAATTTTGTTTGATGGGGTTTGTAACCTCTGCAATAGTTCAGTTTTATTTATTATTCAACGCGACCCAAAGGCAAAATTCAGATTTGCATCTTTGCAATCTGATTTTGGTAAAGCTCAGATGCTTCGATTTGGTTTAAATTATTCGGAGTTGAATAGCGTACTTTTGATTAAACAGGAAACCCTCTATCAGAAAAGCAATGCCGCACTTGAAATAGCCCGAAACCTGACAGGTGGCTGGCCATTGTTATATGTGTTTAAAATGGTTCCTGCTTTTTTGCGCGATTGGATTTATAACTGGATTGCCCAAAACCGTTATGGGTGGTTTGGAAAAAAAGATGCATGTATGATACCCACTCCCCAATTGAAGTCGAGATTTGTGGGCTAGCTTCATTTTGATCTTAGCGTTGCATCCACTAAACTGCATTCAAATTTCACACACATGATTGCTTTTGTTTTTCCTGGGCAAGGCGCCCAGTTTACCGGAATGGGGAAAGAACTTTACGACTCTAACCCGCTTGCCAAATCACTTTTTGAAAAAGCAAATGATACTCTGGGCTTCAACATTACTGAAATTATGTTCTCGGGTTCAGCCGAAGAGCTTAAACAAACCCGAGTTACCCAACCGGCAGTGTTTATTCATTCGGTAGTTACGGCTTTGGCTCAGAATGCTTTACAACCACAAATGGTGGCCGGCCATTCGCTGGGCGAATTTTCGGCATTGGTTGCCAATAAAACACTTTCGTTTGAAGACGCATTGAGCTTGGTTTATAAACGCGCCATTGCCATGCAACGGGCTTGTGAAATCAATCCATCAACTATGGCTGCCATTCTGGGCTTGGACGATGCTAAGGTGGAAGAAATCTGCGCATCAATAACAGAAGAGATTGTAGTAGCCGCTAATTATAATTGTCCCGGCCAATTGGTAATCTCAGGTTCAATAAAAGGTATTGACATTGCCTGCGAAAAAATGAAAGCAGCAGGTGCAAAGCGTGCTTTACCATTACAAGTGGGTGGTGCATTTCATTCGCCTTTAATGGAGCCTGCTCGCGAAGAGTTGGCAGCCGCTATTCAGGCTACAAAATTCAATACTCCGGTTTGTCCGGTTTATCAAAATGTAAATGCTTTGCCTTCAACCGATGTGGCGGTAATCAAAAAAAATCTGGTAGATCAACTCACTGCGCCTGTTCGGTGGACGCAGTTGGTTCAAAACATGGTAAAAGATGGCGGCCAGAAGTTTGCTGAATGTGGACCGGGCAAAGTATTGCAGGGCCTGGTTAAGAAAATCGCTCCACAGGCGGAAGTGTCGAGTTTATAATCCAGGAGGCTCAAACTAATTTGAGCACATCTAATTGATCCGCGCACGCATCAAGTAATTGTTTCTGCGTTTTGCTGAATACCGGATGAACAAAGTCCGGAAGAATCTCAACTAACGGCACCAGAGTAAATCGCCTGAGGTGTAAGGCAGCATGAGGCAGTGTAAGAGTTGTGGTGTGATGAATCTTATCGCCAAAGTAAAGCAAATCAATATCAATAATCCGGACGCCCCATTTTTTAGAACGTACCCGTCCCATTTCATGTTCAATGTTTAATACGATTTCAAGTGCCTGAATGGCAGTTCCGGTATAAGGTATAACCACCACTTGATTTAAAAAGTCGGGCTGATCAGTTTCGCCCCAGGCTTTTGTGCTGTAAACAGAAGATGCAGTCTCAATTTTTCCTATCCGAAACTGCAGTAAATCAATAGCTTTTCTTAACAACGCGCGGCTGTTTCCCTGGTTGCTGCCTAATAACAATATCAGCGGGCTTGCGTTCATTCTTATGCCGAAAGATAGCGGCCTGTTTTAATTCCCGTTCTTCTTTCTGTAATTTTCGCGTCTTAAAATTCAATCCATGAACTTCTTCAAAACTTTTCTGGCCTCTTGCCTTGGCTCTTTACTTGCATTTTTAGTGCTGTGTGGCCTTGGTTTTTTTCTGTTGATTGGCATGGTAGCCAGTTTTTCAGATAGCAAAGATCAGGTAATCGTAAAAAACCAATCGGTTTTACATCTTAAACTAAATGGGCCTATTACTGAAAATGAGGTTGAAGATACATTCGAAGATTTACCCATACCGGGCGCTGTCTCCACCACGGGTTTGCTCCCGCTGAAGCGCGCCATTACAAATGCCAAGGACGACCCGAAGATTGAAGGAATCTACCTCGACATCAATACACTCATGGCTGGTTATGGTGTTGCCCGTGAGTTGCGTCAGGCACTGGTTGATTTTAAAGAATCGGGTAAATGGATTATTGCCTATAGTGAATATTATACCGAGTCAGCGTATTATGTAGCATCGGCTGCTGATAAAGTATATCTCAACCCGGAAGGCGAACTGGAGTTTAACGGTCTTTCGGTGGAGGTTTCATTCTTTAAAAAGTTGTTCGATAAGCTTGACATTAAACCTCAGATTTTCAGAGTAGGCGATTTTAAAAGTGCAGTTGAACCGTTTATGCTCGATCGCATGAGCGAAGAAAACAAACTTCAACTCAATGAAATGATAACCGATATTCACGGTACCTTACTTGAAGATGTGGCTGCCTCACGCAGCATTGAAGCTACCCGCTTACGCGAAATAGCCGACAAAATGTTGGTGGTTAACACAAAGACAGCTGCCGAATATGGTCTTGTGGATTCGTTGATCTATTTCGATCAGGTACAAGCTGAACTTCGTGCGCGGCTGGGTTTAGCAGAGAATACAAAAATCAATCTGGTAAAATATGGTAAGTACAAGCGTAGCTTCTCAACTTCCAGTACTTCTAAAAATGAGATAGCTGTAATTGTGGCCGATGGTGATATACTTTCAGGCAGGGCGCAAGAAGGTGTTATTGGTTCTGATACGTTTGCGGAAGAATTGCGTAAGGCTCGTACCAACGATCGCGTTAAAGCAATTGTAGTGCGAATCAATTCTCCGGGTGGTAGTGCGCTGGCATCGGATGTAATGTGGCGCGAGATTAAACTGGCAACCGAAGTAAAACCGGTAATCGCGTCTATGTCCGACTATGCAGCTTCTGGCGGCTATTATTTAGCAATGGCCTGCGATACGATTGTGGCGCAACCTACAACTATTACCGGTTCAATAGGTGTGTTTAGTGTGTTGTTTGATATGAGTAGTTTTCTCGACAACAAAATCGGGATTACGTTTGAAGAGGTGAAGACAGGTGAGATAGGTGAGTTGATAACGGTTACACGTCCGCTTAATGCAGTTGAAAAAAACATCTGGCAAAAGAAGACGGAAGAAATTTATGAAGGGTTTACTTCTAAGGCAGCTGAAGGTAGAGCTATGCCCGTGGCTGAACTTCGCAAGATTGCATCGGGCCGGGTTTGGACCGGAGCCCAGGCTAAAGAACGTGGACTGGTGGATATACTCGGTAACTTTGAAGAAGCAGTAACCATTGCTGCCAAAGCCGCGGATTTAGGCGAAGATTATAAGCTCAGATACTACCCGGTTCAAAAGACTTTTCTGGAAGAGTGGCTGGGTGGACTGGAGGAAAACGCGGAAACTAGGATGTTGAAAAAGGAATTGGGTACTAACTACGATACCTATCAATACCTCAAAAAACTGAAGAATTATCAGGGTAGCCAGGCCAGAATGCCGTATGAATTGGTAATAGAGTAACCAAATTATAATGTAAGGTTACACCCCTGAAATGCTAAAAGAAGGGTATTTTCTTTAAATAATGGACAACTTCCCACGCATGGATTTAGGAGGCTCCAAGCGTGGATATGGAATACACATAGAGATGAAACTCTATTTTGTTGCTAATAATTGGAGGTATTTGCTTTCGCAAAACCTACTTCCCTCACATGAGGGAAAGATTATATAAAATGATAGCCGAAAACGGGTTACCTTAGTAACTGATTTTACTAGCGTTCTTTGAATTAATTAGTCCTTTAAAGCAAAGCCACCGCTGTTAGGGCTAAACTCTTTTTGAGCTACGGGCTTCGAAGTGTTAACAGATTTGAAAGCTACCAGGCTGGATACAGTGATCACAGCAGCTACTACTACGATAATTGATTTGGTTTTCATATTAATTAATTGTTGAGTGTTTCTTGATTTTGATTGTAATTAACCTTCTTTCACTCCACTTCCGCCACCGTTATTAGACTCGGCTTGTGGTTTTACTTCTTCATCAGTGCATGAAGTAAAAGCGATTGCAGAGAAAGAAGCGAAAAGGATAATTGCGAATAGTTTTTTCATATTTAGAGGGCTTAAATAGTTAGTAATTGTGTGTTTAACTTCTAGGAATTAACCTTCTTTCACTCCACTTCCGCCACCGTTATTAGACTCGGCTTGTGGTTTTACTTCTTCATCAGTGCATGAAGTAAAAGCGATTGCAGAAAAAGAAGCGAAAAGGATAATTGCGAATAGTTTTTTCATGATTATAAAATGGTTTAAGTGTGGGTTACTAATAAGTAGAGGATTTAGATTATTATTTGTTTTAAAATTTTTTTTTGTTTGATGATGCAAAGGTGGTGGTTGTTTAGAACCTAATTTTTTTATTTTGATACGTCAACTTACATATGTGCCGTAACATTTTTAAATATTTTAAATTACTGCTCCTTACCTGGGCTTTGGTATCGATTGACTCCTTTGATCTCCTGTCTCAAAACAAGCAGAGAACAGATTCCTTGGAGCGTCTCCTTCCGAGTGCTAAGGATACAACCCGGTATAGTGTTTTAGTAAAGTTGCATTTTGAGTACCGCCCTGAATTTCAAAAAGCTTTAGACTATGCACGGCTTGCTTACAATCAAGCTGAAGCCTTGGGTGATAGTGTTAAGATTGTGGAGAGCGGAAGGTTAGTTGCGTATTCTTTAGATGATCTTGGTAGAAATGATGAGGTAATTGAGATACTTAACCAGGTATTGCCAATCGCGAGAAGGAATGTAGTTCGATATCCTGAGCTAAAAAAAGAAATTAAATTTATACTAAATAATGCAGGGATCGCATATACATACAAGGGTAATTACGACTCAGCACTTAGTTACCACTTTAAGTCTTTAGTTTTACGCGAAGAAGAAGGCGAGAAAAGGCCAATTGGAAATTCTCATAACAATATAGGCTTGGTATATTTTAAATTAAGGAATTATCAACGCGCATTAGATCATTACTTGCAGGCACTATCAATTAAAGATGAATTAAATGATAGTGTTGACATTGAACGATTCCTTACAAATATAGGATTGTGTTATATACAACTAAAAAGACCTAATGATGCTATTAGTTCAGTTGAACGAGCGCTAAATTCTTGCGGTGAGAATTGCTCACAAAGTATATTGAAAGAGGCTAATTACGTTTTTGGAATTAGTTATCTGGAAAATACAGAGCTGGAAAACGCGACCAAATACTTAAACATGTCATTAAAAATTGCCAAAGAGCAGAATGACATTAGATACTGGATTGAAAACCTCATCGGTCTTTCAAAGGTTGAAAATAGAATGAGTAATTATGATGCTAGCCTTGCTTATCTTAAAGAGGCAAATTCTTTAGCAGATGGTTCTGGCTTCGCTGAGTTACTCTTGGCTATTTATAAAGAGTCATTTAAAAACTTTAAGCTTATCAATGATTTTAAGAATGAAGCAGTCTTCCAAACTCTATACATTGAATTAAAGGATAGTATTTATAGTGAGAATCTCCTTAAAAACCTCGCTACCATTCAAACCAACTATGAACAAAGAGAAAATCTAAAAACAATTCAACTGATTAACGAAAACATTAAGCTGAAGGATGAGCAGATTAAAAAACAGCGAACCCAATACATTTTTATTGTAGTTGTTACAGTACTCATTGCTTCATTAGCCGGAGTATTGGTTTGGGCGAATAGACGGCAACAAAAACATAACAATGCACTAAGTGAAGCAAAACGTATTATCGAACGGCAAAATAAAGAACTGATTAAAACCAATGAAGAATTGGATAATCGGGTACGCGAAAAAACTATAGACCTTGTAGACTCCAACACTATGCTACAAGATGTAAATGAAGAACTCGATAATTACATCTACCGCACAGCACATGATATCCGCGGACCGCTTGTAACCCTTAAAGGTGTTTGTAATGTAGCGCAGATGGATGTAAAAGATCCGCTGGCACTGGATTATCTAAAGCGATTAGACCTTACAGCAGAAAAGTTGAATTCTATTCTTACGCGGTTGCTGATGGTAAGTCAGATAAACCACGCTGTACTGGTTACCCGCCCCGTAAATTTTAACTTGATTATGCAAGAGGTACTGCGCAAGATCCAGCATTTACCGGCCCGCATGAAAATTGAATACTCAGAGGTTGACAATGTAGTCTTGAATTCGGATCCTGACCTGGTAGCCATTGTGTTGGAAAATCTGGTGAATAATGCTATCAAGTTTTATAATACATCCGACCGTATTGATCCCTTTATAAAAATTGAAGTGGGCAAGTACGATACCGATCATGTTATGATGTCAGTGGAAGACAATGGAATTGGGATTGAGGCCAAAGATAGGGAACGGGTTTTTCACCTTTTTGTGCGAGCCTCTGAGCGATCAGAGACTGGTGGCATAGGCCTTTATCTAACTAAACTATCGGCACATAAACTGGGTGGTGAGATATTTTTGATGCACACCACCGAAAAGGGTAGTAAATTTCTGGTACTCTTCCCCAATAATCTACAACCTATTTTGGCTAAACGCGATGAGGATGAGCGCGATCGTCTTAAAGTAAAGGAGATGCGCGATAAAGCCGCAACAGAGACGGGCGGAAAAGATGCGTTAGAACGCTACTATTCCTCCAGGCGTAGAAGTAAATAGCCACGTTTTTTCGGTATCATTTTGCATCTTTGTGGCCTGTTTTTAAACAGCCTCAATGAGCACAAATTACAATCGTTATACCGTTACCGCAGCTTTGCCTTATGCCAATGGACCTAAACATATTGGCCACCTGGCTGGCGCTTACATTCCAGCCGATGTTTATGTTCGCTACTTGCGCCTTACTGGAAAGGATGTAATTTTTGTTTGTGGCAGCGATGAACATGGTACCGCTATCCCTAACCAGGCGCTGAAGGAGAATACCACACCTAAAGCCATCATCGATAAATACGATGCGTTAATTCGCGATTGTTTCGGTAAGCTTGGTATGTCGTTCGATATCTATCATCGCACCAGTGAGCCTATTCATCACCAGACTTCGCAAGAAATTTTTCTTACCCTTTACAACAAAGGTTTACTTACGGAAGAAGTATCTGAACAATATTTTGATGCCGAGGCAAAAGTATTTCTGGCCGATCGGTATATAGTAGGAACCTGCCCCAAGTGCGGCCATACCAATGCCTATGGCGATCAATGCGAGAAATGTGGCTCTACCTTGAGTCCGCGCGAATTGATAAACCCGCGCTCCACACTCAGTGGAAAAACTCCGGAGTTAAAAGAAACTAAACATTGGTATTTGCCATTAGAAAAATATGAACCCTGGCTACGCGATTGGATTTTGAAATCGCATCAGCAGGATTGGAAGCCAAATGTTTATGGGCAATGTAAATCGTGGATAGAAGCCGGGCTTCAACCGCGGGCTATGACGCGCGATCTTGAGTGGGGTATAAAAGTACCCTTGCCAGATGCGGAGGGTAAAGTGTTATATGTATGGTTCGATGCACCCATCGGTTACATCTCGGCTACTCGTGCACTTTTTGATGAAACTGCATCAGGTAAACTGAAATTTGCTACACCCCGAAGAGATTTTTCGAACGTGAAGAAAGACGATTGGAAAAAATACTGGCAGGCAGATGATACCCGTTTAATACATTTTATTGGTAAGGATAACATTGTTTTCCATTGTATTATTTTTCCGGTTATGCTGCATGCATCGGGTGAGTTTATTGTACCCGATAATGTACCGGCAAATGAATTCATGAATCTTGAAGGAGATAAGATGTCAACGAGCAGAGGTTGGTCAATTGAAATGCATGAATACCTCGCGGATTTTCCAGATAAGCCTGATGTGTTGCGGTATGCGTTGCTTACCAATTTGCCTGAAGCCAAAGACAGTGAATTTACGTGGAAAGATTTTCAGGCCAAGAATAACAATGAACTGGTAGCTATACTGGGCAACTTTGTGAACAGAGCGGTGGTGCTTACGCAGAAGTATTTTGATAATAATGTACCCGAGCGAAACGCATTAACAGCAGTCGATCAAAAAGCATTAGATGAACTGAAATCCTATCCGGCAATCATAGCCACCTCTATTGAAGCATTCCGATTCAGAGAAGCTACTGCTAACCTGATGGATCTGGCCCGCGTAGGAAATAAATACCTGGCCGAAACAGAACCCTGGAAGTTGGCCAAGACGGACATGAGTAGGGTAGGCACTATTTTGAATGTGGCTTTACAGATTGCAGCTTCGCTGGCAATAGTTACCGAACCATTCCTGCCTTTTACTTCGCGCAAGCTAAAAGAAATGTTGAGTGTAGCTGATCTTTCGTGGTCTGATGCTGGTAATGCAGATTTATTGAAAGCAGGAAGCAAGTTGAATGATGCTCCGTTATTATTCGAGAAAATTGAAGATGCTGTAATTGAATCTCAAATCAAAAAATTAATGGAAACCAAACAGGCCGTGGAGATTGCACAACAACCCGTAGTTCCGGCTAAGGCAGAAATTTCATTCGATGATTTTTCTAAAATGGATATTCGGATTGGAAAAATTCTGAAAGCTGAGCGTGTAGAAAAATCCAAGAAGCTATTGAAGCTACAGGTAGATACCGGAATTGATGTGCGCACGGTAATGAGTGGTATTGCCGAACATTTTGCGCCAGAAGATGTGGTTGGTAAACAAGTTACTATTCTGGTTAATCTTGCGCCCCGAAAAATAATGGGTGTTGAATCGCAGGGAATGATTCTGATGGCTTCTGATAAAGATGGTTCATTGAAGTTGCTATCACCATCAGTTGAAGTAGGTCCGGGTTCGCAGGTGAGTTGATTAGAGCGTACTTACAATTTTCTCCCACTTCCGTTTTTGGCGGGCGTGGAAAGTATCCAAAATTAATTCTTGCCGCTCTTGCAGGTACGTTTGTAACTGGGTAAGCGAAGGCCTGCTTTTTAGTTGTTCGTAGAACTCGGCATTGATTACCTCTATTTTAGAACGTTGTTCGGCATCCAGTTTTAATTCCTGTGCCCAAAAAGAAGGGTCGTATGATACATTTTCCTGCAACTCTGCTTCCTGACCAAAGAGTTGACCAGAAAAAGCCCCAAATAGGAATGTAGAAAAAATCAGGCGTTTAATCATGCTGCAAATTTAAGGAAGCGGGTTTAAAGAGTTTCATTCTTCTCTTACTTTTAGATCAATCCATTAATTGTATCGATAAAACGATTATAAGACATAGAAAGTGTTGCAAACTATGCCTCGAGCCAACTTTAAATTTCCGGTTTAATGCCGCTTAAGGGAATGAAAAACCATTTTCATCAAGGCCGCAGTTTAGAGGGATTGTTAGCGTTTGCCTGAAAATACAATTGGCAATAGGGAATTCAGATTGCATAATTTGAGGTAACGATTATGCCAACTGGCAAGCAGGCTGTTCTGTTGGCTGCACGATTGCGGTGCTTACCTAACCATTTGTCAAAAATCAATAGGACTTGTGATTGGTTTTAGTTCTCTTTTGCCTACCTAACTACCTCAGGTAAATGAAATCGACACGCTCATTTTTTTCTTATTGGCTATTGTTATTGATAGTTTTTACAATGGCTTGCCATCAACCACAAAACACGAAAAAGTTTACAATTGGTTTTTCGCAATGCACGGGTGGTGATGCCTGGCGCAGGCAAATGAAGGTTGCTATGGAAGGTGAACTTGCCTTTTATCCTGACATGAAACTTGTGTACCGCGATGCTGAAAATGATAGTGAGAAGCAAGTGGCAGATATTGAAGCATTCATTCATGATAAGGTTGATCTTTTAATTGTATCACCCAATGAAGCAACTCCCATTACGCCCATTGTAGAGAAAGCCTTTAATGCAGGTATTCCTGTTATTGTTGTAGACCGGAAGACGAGTTCAAGTATGTATAACGCATACATCGGTGCCGATAATTTCGAGATAGGAAAGCTTGCAGGCAGTTACATTGCAGACTTGCTCAATGAAAAAGGAAAAGTACTGGAGATATGGGGGCTTCCCGGTTCAACACCTGCTATGGATCGCCACCGCGGCCTTTGGGAAACATTGAAAGAATTTCCACAGATTGAATCCGTGGGCAACATCTATGGTAAATGGGAACAAGATTCTGCGCGCTTACAGTTAACAAAGGCGATGACAACACTGCCTGACTTTGATGTACTGTTTGCGCACAACGATGTGATGGCCTATGGAGCATTTCAGGTTTTGCAGGAATTTCGGCCCAACAATAATATCCGATTCATCGGGATTGATGCTCTTCCCGGACCAGGTGCGGGAATTCAATTTGTAGATGATAAAATTCTAACCGCCACTTTTCTTTATCCAACTGGCGGAGAAGAATCTATTCGCACTGCATACCAGATATTGAGTAAACAACCATACGAAAAAGAAAACGTGTTACACAGTACAGTTGTTGATGCCCGTAACGTGCGTGTTATGAAGTTACAATCCGATAAGCTATTAAACCAACAAAAGGATATTGTACGGCAACAACAACTACTAAATGAGCAGATACAAACTTATTATAACCAACGCATACTGATCTATATTCTGCTTATAAGCCTCATTGCTCTGGTAATTTTTGGATCTATAGCGGCAATGTCATGGCGCGAAAAGAATGAGATCAACAAGCGGCTTGAGATTAAAAATCAGGAAATCCTATGGCAGAAAGATACTATAGCCTCTATGGCTGAACATGCTGAGCACGCCACACAAGAGAAACTTCGATTCTTCACCAACATTTCGCATGAATTTAAAACGCCACTTACGCTCATTATGGGGCCGGTGGAAGAGCTGCTTGACGAACAAAACAAGGGGCGGGCTTCCATCCGTGAAAACCTGCTATTGATAAAAAAGAATTCACTCCGTTTGTTGCGCCTCATCAATCAACTTATGGATTTTCGAAAAATTGAAGACCGCAAAATGATTGTTAAGCCATCTGAACATGACCTTGTTCAGTTTATTGCCGATATAATGGCTGCATTTGAAAAGCTTGCTAAAAAAAGAAAAATTCAATTTCAATTTCAAACAGATGCGGATGTACTGTACGCGTGGTTTGATCCGGATATGTTGGACAAAGTTATTTTTAATTTGTTGTCAAACGCATTTAAGTTTACTAATGAAAGAGGGATGATCTGGTTGCGCCTCTCGGTAGATACAGATCATAAAAATGCTTTGTTGTGGGTAGAGGATAATGGTCTTGGTATGTCACCCCAGCAGGTAGAACATGCATTTGATCGGTTTTATACCGGAGAAGGTGCTGGCGGAACAGGTATCGGACTTTCGCTTTCGCGTGAATTCATGGAACTGCACAAAGGCAACCTGACGCTTAATAGTGAGCGTGGTAAAGGAACCAGGTTTTGTATTGTGCTGCCATTGGGCAATATGCACTTTGAAGAACAATTGCTGGTTACCTCCAAAGTTGATTGGAAACACAATACCACATTTGATTTCATTAATGAAGCTGTACCGTTGTCAGAAAATCTGACGGTAGAGACACGCTTGCAGAAAGAACATACCCTCTTGCTGGTGGATGACAATACAGAGCTTAGAAAATTTCTGGTAAACCGATTGACGCATTCCTATAATATGGTGGAAGCAGCAGATGGCACCACAGGACTCCATCTTGCGTTTGAAAAAGTTCCTGACGTAATCATTTGCGATGTAATGCTTCCCGGTATTGATGGCTTTCAGATCACCAAGCAGTTGAAGGAAGATTTACGTACATCTCATATTCCAATCATTCTGCTTACAGCCAAGGGTTCTATTGAACAACGCATTACCGGGGTTAGGACAGGAGCAGATGAATATATTTCCAAACCTTTTGTGTTTGAATACCTGGATGCTCGTATCAAGGCCTTAATACATAATCGCGAAGCCCTTAAATCACATTATAGTCATGACTTTCAGGTTCCGGCTTTGGCTAACCCGGGGCAATCGCTCGATCGAAAATTTATTAATGACTTTACCTCTCTGATAGAAAAAAACCTTGGAAACGCAGACTTTCATGTGAATGAACTGGCTCGTGACCTTGGTATGTCCAGAGTGCAGGTATATCGTAAAGTAAAGGCTTTGATTGGCTATAGCATTAACGACTATATTGTTTCCATCCGCCTGAAGAAAGCGAAGTTCTTGCTGCTGAGTACTGAGAAAACCATTTCAGAAATTGCCTTCGAAGTTGGCTTTTCATCTGCAACCTACTTTTCAACAGCCTTTAAGGCCCGGTTCCACCAATCGCCAAAGGAATATAAGCTCCTTCAAAAGGCTGATTCAGAAACAGAATTTAAACCCTGATACAAAATTTAAGGTCTAAACACCTCCAAATTCTATCAATTTTGAACCGCAAACCATTGCGGAAACCACTTTACGCAATCGTTTTCGGGTTTTTTGCTGATACAGTTCAAAATTGATTCAATTTTTAAAAACGTTGGTACCTATCCAATTATCAGCACCTGCGCATCAGGGTAGTTTTGGGCATTGATTTTTACCAAAACTACAATGCGCAAGGTTTTCACATGGTCTATTATTATCGCCCTCGGTGGTTTTTTGTTTGGGTTGGATACTGCTGTAATCTCTGGTGCGGAGCAAAAAATTCAGACACTTTGGAATTTGTCATCCATGCAGCATGGCCTTACCGTAGCAATTGCTTTGATTGGAACAGTATTCGGGGCAATGTTTGGGGGGCTACCTTCCGATAAACTCGGTCGTAGAAAAACTTTGTTTTGGGTAGCTGTGCTGTTTTTTCTTTCGGCAATGGGTTCTGCTCTTGCAGTTGACTGGTACACATTTTTATTCTT
Source organism: Cytophagales bacterium (assembly GCA_017303795.1). GTDB lineage: Bacteria > Bacteroidota > Bacteroidia > Cytophagales > Cyclobacteriaceae > ELB16-189. The sequence goes on from JAFLBR010000001.1 coordinate 247,542, forward strand.
TAGATTTTTAGGTGGGCTTGCGGTGGGATGTTCATCAGTAACCGCTCCACTGTATATCAGCGAACTGGCTCCAGCATCTCATCGTGGTAGACTGGTGGCCACTTTCCAGTTTAATGTTGTATTCGGTATCCTCATCGCATTCTTATCCAACTATGCATTGCAGGATATTGGAGAAAATGCATGGCGTTGGATGCTTGGAGTACAAGTAGTGCCCGCAGCCGTTTTTCTTGGGTTAATTCTCACACTACCAGAAAGCCCCCGTTGGCTTGTAATAAAACGCAAGGCAATGGAAGAAGCACATGATATTTTGGTGAAGATAGATCCGCAGACTGCGGACCAGGAACTGAAGTCCATTCAACAATCCTCGGCACAAACCGAAACGCAACAAGTTACTTTCTTCTCTCGCAAATACATGGGTCCAATCATGCTGGCCATTCTATTTGCTGTGTTTAATCAGGTTTCCGGAATTAATGCCATACTGTATTATGCTCCTCGCATTTTTGAAATGACGGGTATTCAAACCGATGGCGCTTTACTATCATCCGCAGGACTAGGCTTTGTCAACTTCGTGTTTACACTTCTTGCAATGTTGTTCATCGACCGCTATGGCAGAAGAACATTAATGCTTGTAGGATCGGTGGGACTCATCATTACACTCGGTCTGGTGGCAAATGCATTCTACACTCAGAGCTTTGATGGATACCTGGTACCCATTTATCTCTTTATCTACATTGCGTTTTTCGCTTTCTCGCAAGGTGCTGTTATCTGGGTATTCATCTCAGAGATATTCCCCAACGAAGTTCGGGCAAAAGGTCAGGCCCTCGGCAGTTTTACACACTGGTTGATGGCATCTGTAATAGCTTTCACCTTTCCCTGGTTTAATGATAAACTCGGTGGTGGCAACACCTTTCTCATCTTCACTGTGATGATGGTTTTTCAACTTCTATTCGTATGGAAATACATGCCTGAAACAAAAGGTAAATCGCTTGAAGAAGTGACAGATGCAACTCCAGTCAATACCGCTCAACCGTACTCATCTACCACATACACTAATACATCTAAGACCACACACTAATTAAAACAAACTATTACCTATGAAAAAAATGCTACCCTTTATTCGGCACTTCCTCAGTGGAATACTGATGATCTGCTTGCTGGCCGGGACCCACATGGCGTTTGGCCAGGCCCGAAAAATTTCAGGAACTGTTAAAGACGATCAAGGCCAGTCATTACCAGGCGTTAACGTGGTGCTAAAAGGTACCTCGATTGGTACCACCACCGATGTGAACGGAGGTTTTGAGCTACAGGTATCTTCTTCAACCGATGTGCTGGTATTTTCCTTTGTCGGGATGACCTCGCAGGAAGTTACTGTGGGAAGTCAAACCACATTCACTATCACCTTGCTTGCAGAATCTCAACAATTGTCTGAGATCATTGTAACTGGATATTCCGGAGAGCGAAAATCGGATTTGACCGGAAGCGTTTCAGTAGTAAACATGTCTGATACAAAAGACATTCCTTCGGGTAGTACCCTTCAAAATGTACAAGGTCGTGTACCAGGCCTTTACATCCAGACAGATGGTTCGCCCAGTGGTGCTGCCCGTGCAGTAAACATCAGGGGTGTAAATACATTAGGAAATACCAATCCACTCTATGTGATTGATGGTGTACCCACTACCGATCCAAACATCTTTCAGTTTATGGATCCAAATTCTATTGAAAGTATGCAGATATTAAAGGATGCATCGGCTGCTTCTATCTACGGATCAAGGGCTTCGAATGGTGTTATTATTGTCACTACAAAAACCGGAGGAAAAGAAAAGGTAAATATTACCGTAAACTCCAGCATGACATTCGCGCAAAACACCCGCAGAATTCCCATGATGAATACGGATCAGATGGGTCGTGTACTTTGGCAAGCTTCTGTTAATGATGGTACGCCAACTTCAGCACATGCAGCCCGCTATACATTTGAAGAGCATACAGATGCAAATGGTGTGCGAATTCTGGATCGCGTTATCCCCACACAGTTTATTAATAATGACCCCAACATTCCTTCAGGGGATACCGATTGGCAGGATGAAGTATACAAGACCGCAGCAATTTCTCAGAATAACATTACCATTACTGCCGGAGGCCCTCGAAGCACTTCATTAATAAGCCTTGGATATTTTTCAAACTCAGGCCTTGTTGTTCGCAATACCTATGAACGGTATACTGCGCGTATCAACAACAGTGTAAACTTTTTTGATGGCAAACTTAAGGTTGGCCAGAATCTGCAATTGCTAAAGGCAAAAGAAAGCCCCATGGGCAATGATCAGGGTGCAGTTGCAGGATGGAACGCAGATGGTACTGCCCGGGCAGGAGCAGTTGGTACAGCCACACCTTTGGTATTGGCAACTACCATTCAACCGTTGTTGCCGGTACGTAAAGCAGATGGCACTTATGCTGGTCCACTTGGTGCAGGTTTTTCAGATCGTATGAATCCCATCTTTTTGTCAGAGCTTGACAAGGATGATGTGAACAATGACTTCCAGACTTTCGGTAACATTTTTGCGGATCTGGTACTTCATGAAAATCTAACCTTCCGCACCAGCTTTGGTGTAGACTATACCAGCAATTATGATGTAAACTACGAACGCAAATTTGCACATGGGTTTCTGAATCGTACCATCAACAGTATGTCTGTGGCACAGCGCCATCGCCTCAACTGGACATGGTCAAACACCATGAACTATACCAAAGAGTTTAACAATTCCAGGTTAACTGTTTTGGCCGGTGTGGAAGCCATCAAAAACTTTACACAGGTTGTGCAGGCAATTAAACAAGGGTTTGCTTTAGAAGATCCTGCCTACTTTCAATTAGGTGCCGGTACAGGAATAGCAGTGAATAATGGGTTTGCCACAGGCAATCAGTTGCTTTCATATTTTGGAAAAGCCAACTATGCGTTGATGGATAAATACCTTATCTCAGCAACTTTGCGCTACGATGGTTCATCTCGCTTTGGTGAAAATAATCGCTTTGGTGTTTTCCCGGCTGTATCATTGGGTTGGACCATCAGCAACGAAGATTTTTTCAAAAATGCAGTTCCTCAGGTATCAAATCTGAAACTGCGTGCGGGTAGTGGTCGTGTAGGAAATCAGGAGATCGGTGATTATTCTTCTACGCAACAATTTGCTACCAACTATGGCACCATTCAAGGAACATCCACACGGGCTACCGGCTCTGCCTATGATATTTCTGGCGCCAACACCGGCACACTCCGCTCTGGTTACGTAGCCACACGGCTTGCCAATCCTAATTTAAGATGGGAGACTACAGATGAGATTAATGCCGGTTTTGATTTTGGAATCTTCAAACAAAAGATCACGGGCTCATTTGATTACTTCACTCGTAAAACAAAAGACATCCTCATCACACCACCTACACCGGGCGCAATGGGCGATGGTGCAACCCAAACGGTAAATGGTGCAACTATGGAAAACCGTGGTTTTGAGATTACACTTGGTTATCAGGATACCAAAGGCGCATTTACATACAGTGTAGATGCAAATATTTCACGCTTCAAAGATGAAATTACATTCTTACCAGCTTCGGTTGTTCGCTCTTATCCGGGTAACATCGAAAAAACAATTCTTGGACAATCCAGAACAGCTGTGTTTGGATATGTTGCAGATGGCATTTTCCAAACTCCTGAAGAAGTAACTGCGCATGCCACACAACCTGGAAAAGGTGTGGGCCGCATTCGCTATCGTGACTTGAATGGTGATGGTCTTATTGATGCGCTTGATCAGGATTGGCTCGGAACTGAATTGCCAGGCTTTATATATGGTATTAATACACAAGTGGGGTACAAGCGGTTTACCTTCTCAATCTTCATGCGTGGTGTAGCCAATATTACCGTAAATGATGCCAACAAATCTTTCACCGATTTTCTGGGAACAAACGTAGGCGTGGGCAAAGGAACCCGCATGCTGGATGCCTGGACTCCACAAAATCGTGATGCCACTATTCCGGCAGCATCATTGGTGAACGCCAATCAGGAAACACGGGCTTCTACTTACTTGCGTGTACGCGGTGATTATTTCAAAATCCAAACTATACAATTGGGATATACCGTGCCTGAAACCATGCTCACTAAACTTGGTATCAGTTCACTTCGGTTATATACCGTTGCTGATAATGCCATCTTGATTTTTAATAAGAGTGGGGCTGATGCCTTCACCGGACCAGATCCGGAAACTCCAGGATCAATTTACCCAAGACCTATTCGCGTTACTTTCGGATTGGACGTAAGATTCTGATAACTCAAATGATCTAAAAATTTCAAACTTCTGAAATATGAAAACAAATCAATATAGAAAAACAGCAAGAACCCTGGCTTCAATGCTGGCCTTTGCTCTCCTGCTTTCGTGCAGCGACTTTCTGGATGTGAAGCCTTACGGAGTGGTAACGGCCAATGACCTTAACTCAGTTGCTAAAACAGAAGAACTTATTCTGGCTGCTTATGCGGGGTTAGGCAATTCAACATGGAACAGTTCGTACACCAGCGATTGGGTATGGGGTAGTGTTCGTTCAGATGATGCTTACAAAGGAGGAAGTGGTGTTGCCGATCAAGGTCCACTAAACCAATTGGAGCAATATAATCTGGTTACTCCTGTCAATTCCGGTTATCCGGCTGCAACTTGGATTGCAGTTTACTCAGCAGTCTCACGCGTAAATCTTGCCCTTCAACATTTAGATAAGTTTACAGATGCAGAATATACGGTGCAAGGTGTTACAAATGCACGCACCGTTCGTACTGCCGAGATGAAATTTCTGCGCGGCCACTTTATGTTTATCCTGAAGCGCCTGTTTAAATATCCGGTATGGGTTGAACACACCTTAACAAAAGAAGAAATCAAAATGGTTTCTAATCGTGAATTTACGAGTGATCAGCTTTGGGATAAGATTGCCGCAGAATTTCAGTTTGGTGTTGATAACCTGCCAGAAACATTTACCGAGAAAGGCCGTGCCAACCGCTATGCAGCTGCCGCTTACCTGGCTAAAACAAGATTATACCAGGCCTACATCCAGAATGATAACCACCAGGTTACGTCAATCGATGCAACAAAACTTCAACAAGTAGTTACCATGGCTGACCTGGTTATCAACTCTGGCCGTTATGCACTGGTGGATAACTTTGGAAAGAAGTTTACCTATGGTCATGAAAACAACACAGAATCTATTTTTGCTGTTCAGTATTCCTATGATGATGGTACAACCTGGGGCCGTGTAAATTTTGAACATGGTTTGAACTATAACATGGCTACTGCTTATGGCTGTTGCTCGTTCCATCCTGCCAGTCAAAACCTTGTAAATGCATTCAAGACAAGTCAAACTACAGGCTTGCCGTTGTTTGATACATTCAATAATACAGAGATGAAAAATCCGGCAGACTTTCAGGCACCCAATAATAGCGTTGATCCCAGACTGGATCACACGGTGGGTATTGCGTCTCACCCTTTCAAATATGATGTGAATTTTGTTGCGCAGGCTTCCTGGTCACGCACTCCGGCTGTTTATGGAAACTTTCTACCCATGAAAGAAATTCAACTACCAAGTTGTAATTGTATTCGCAAAGGGGGAGCCTTCTTTGGTACGGCTCAAAATTGGGACATCCTGCAATACAATGATTTATTATTAATGAAGGCTGAAGCATTGATTGAGTTAGGTCAACACATGGACGCTCGTCCAATCATTAACGAAATTCGTGAACGTGCTGCCAACTCTGTTTCCTGGACAACCTATCCGGCCGGGCATGCAAATGCAGGACAAGGATTCTCTAACTATAACATTTCTGAATACAACGATGGCAATCTTGCCTGGACACAAGCCAATGCCCGCACTGCATTACAGTGGGAACGGAGACTTGAGTTTGCTATGGAGAGTCCTCGTTTTCATGATCTGGTGAGATGGGGTATAGCAGCCGATGTATTGAATAATTACATCACTACCGAAAAGGCTCGTGGTCGCAATCACCTGAATGCAGCCGTGTTTACCCTGGGGCGTGATGAATACCTGCCTATACCACAGGATGAAATCAATCTGGTTAACGGGCTATACACACAAAATCCAGGATACCAGCAATAACAAAAATCAAAGTTTGATTGTGAACCTAAATTGATAACCATGCGAGTAAAAAGAGTTTTAATCATGTGCGTACTGCTTACTGCAGCAATAACAGTATCTGCACAAGTAGAAAAGCGGGAGATAAAAGTAGAGAAAGGTCACACGTACCTGAATCTGCCTGTGAAGAATGATAACGCACTTGTGCGCTCGCGTGTGAAACTCAAAGATCAGGTTATTGATGAGTTCACAATCAAACTTGCTGAACAGGATCCTGACTTCTGGGTGTTTGTAGATGTTTCGGCCTATCAGGGAAAAACAATAACGCTGGAGATTGAAAAATTTGCAGGCCGGCCGGGTGTTCCGGTGCAACCAGATACCAAACCGCTTCCGGTAAAAGCATTGCAACTGGCCAATACCGCTACCACCTTTACAGGGCAACAAGAACTTTATAAAGAAGCATTAAGACCACAAGCTCATTTCTCAGCACGCAGAGGATGGATTAATGATCCCAATGGGTTGATCTATTATAATGGTGAGTATCACCTGTTCTTTCAGCACAATCCTTTTGGATGGGATTGGGGTAACATGCATTGGGGACATGCAGTTAGTAAAGACCTTTTGCATTGGACGGAATTGAAAGAGGCGATCTTTCCGGTTAACAACAAAGACGCTGCCTTTTCCGGTTCTGCAGTAATTGATCCACAAAATACATCTGGCTTTCGTAAAGATGGCATAGATCCGTTGATCGCATTCTATACCAGCACCGGTAGAGGTGAATCGATACAGTTAAGTTATGATAATGGACGTACCTTTCAGGATTATGCTGGTAATCCGCTTATTAAACATACCGGGCGCGATCCAAAAGTGTTTTGGTATGATAAAGGAAAACACTGGGTAATGGTGGTGTGGAATAGTGGCGAAAAGAAAAAACTCAGCCTTGGAGAAGAAGCGATTATCAACCAACACCATATCTATACATCCAACGATTTAAAAACCTGGACACTTACTTCAGGCGTAGCCGGATTCTTTGAATGCCCGGAACTCTTTGAACTTCCGGTTGAAAACCAACCGGGCCAGTCACGCTGGATTATGTATGACGCAACTGGGCGATACATTGTGGGTGATTTTGATGGCAAAAAATTTACCACACAGCAACCACTAACCCAATACGATTATGCCGGTGGATATTTTTATGCATCACAGACGTTTAACAATACTCCAGACAACCGGAGGATTCAGATTGGCTGGGGTCGCAACATCAAACATCCGGGCATGCCCTTTAACCAGGCTATGTTATTTCCGGTAGAATTGAAATTGAAACACACCGCAACGGGCTATCGCTTATGCCCTACACCAATCAGAGAAATTAATTCGCTGCACACCAACTCAAAGGAAGTTGTAAATCAAGTTTTGAAAACGGAAACACCCGTTCAAACAAAAGTGACGGGTGATGCGCTGCATGTGAAAGCCGTGTTTGAAAAAGGTGACGCCACATTCGGCTTGAATGTGCTGGGCTATGAAATTGTTTACAACGATTTATTGGGAGAATTTACAACAGCACTAAATCCAAAGCACAACACTACCCCAGCAGGGCCACAAGCTATTTTTAGCGGTCCGGCTATTCCGCCTATAACCACTACCATTTATTATTCCGATCCGGAGAAATTCACATTAGAAGTTATAGTGGATAAAAACATTATTGAAATTTTTGTGAATGATGGTGAGTTATACTTTGCAGCACCGTATGATGGTGCCAAAACAAATATTGTTGAAGCTTTTGTAAAAGGTCGTGGCAACCGCAAATCCATTTTGCAAAAGCTAGATGTACACGAACTCAAATCAATCTGGCCAGCATCTCCACAAACTGTCGGTTCAAACGGAAAAAAATGAAGCATCTAAAAATTATTAACTCTTTGTTTGTTGTTTGGGTTATGATAGGAGGGGCGTCTTCCCTGTTTGCACAGGCAGACAAACCTCCCTATCTGTCTCCTGTTCCAAGAATGAGTTACCCCAACACACTTGCTGAACAAGAAGCACAATTAAAAAAAGATCCGCTGATGATTCGCTTTGCGGAATCTCGTACCAAACAAGCTGCTGATCGTTACCGGCCGCTCTATCATTTTGTAAGCCCGGAAAGCCGACTCAACGATCCCAATGGACTGAGTTATTGGAATGGCAACTGGCATCTGTTTTATCAGGCTTATCCGCCCGAAGATACCCGACAACATTGGGGCCATGCGGTAAGCAAAGATCTGGTACAGTGGCGCGACTTGCCATATGCTATTTATCCAAGTCCTGAACGTGCAGTTTATTCCGGAGCGGCCTGGGTAGAAAAAGATCGTGTGGTAGCCATGTATCATGGCACAGGTGTGGGCAATATGATTGCCACCTCCAGCGATCCGTTGCTTTTAAATTGGGACAAGCAAACTCAACCTGCTATTCCGAGCAAGAGCACAACGGGTTTTGCTCAATCTTACAGTGTGTTTGATCCTACCATCTGGAAAGAGAATGGAATCTATTATTCTTTATCAGCAGGAAAAACCGAAGCCAAAACTTCAGGAAAATATTTTGGAACAGCATCGCTCTTTAGTTCCAAAGACTTGCAGCATTGGGAATATATGCATGAGTTTGTACAAGGCGATCGCTTTACGCGAATAGGAGATGATTTCGCTTGTCCTTATTTTCTGCCACTGGGCGACAAATACATTATGCCTTTCTATAGCCACATGAGTGGCGGCCAATACCTGATCGGAAAATATGATTCAACCAAACATGTATTCATTCCGTCTAATCATGGTAGGTTTAACTTTGGTGCTTCGGGCCCTGGTGGTGTACACGCGCCATCTGCCACTACCGATGGAAAAGGAAATGTGGTAATCATGTTCAACATGAATCCGGGTAAACCAACGGGCGAGTGGAATCAAATTATGAGCTTGCCACGCCTGCTCACCTTATCAGGTCAGGACGAAGTATTGCAACAACCTATGGGCGATTTGGAGTCGCTTCGTTATAATCATCGCGTGGTTAAACCGATGAAGCTTCAGGCTAACAAGGAAACAGTATTACCTGGAATAAGTGGTAATGCGATGGAGATTATTGCAAAGATTGATCCGGGCAAAGCTAACGTGATTGAACTTAATGTACTACGCTCGCCAGGAAAAGAAGAATATACACGCATTACACTTTACCCAGGCCGTGGATTATCCAACGGGTTGTTATACAAAGCCGAAGAAGGAACAGCATTCATGCCATTTGATTTGCTACCGCTTGTAACCGGTGGAGCCAGACAACCCCGGCCACCCTTTACACGCGCAAGTATCATTTCGCTTGATAACGCTAATTCTTCAAGCCTGCCCGATGCCCAATCGCGTCCACCGGAAGTTGCTCCTTTTCTGCTAGCCCAGGATGAACCCATCACACTAAGAATCTTTATTGATCGCAGTGTGGTAGAGGTATTTGTAAATGATAAACAATGTGTCGCACTTCGGGTATATCCGGGCCGTAACGATAGTCAGGGTGTTTCCATCAAAGCAGTAGGTCAGGATGCTTCCTTACTTTCGCTTGACGCGTGGCAAATGAAAAGTATCTATTAACCCATTCCATATGTTCAAGAAATTATTGTTGATACTTGGTGCGCAAACTATAGCAGCGATGCTGCTCGCACAACCGAATGAACCACCATTCCTATCACCGGTACCAAAGTACACCTTCTCAACGACCCTGTCGCAACAAGAAGCTGAACTAGCCACCAACCCACTACTGGCCCGCTTCCGCGACTCACGCAAGAAGCAAGCATCAGATCGTTACCGGCCATTTTATCATTTTGTAAGTCCGGAAAGTACACTCAACGATCCTAACGGGCTGGCATACTGGCAAGGCAACTGGCATATGTTTTATCAAGCCTATCCACCAGAAGATAAACGGCAACATTGGGGCCATGCTATCAGCAAAGACCTTATTCATTGGAAAGATCTGCCCTATGCTATTTATCCAAGTCCGGAACGCGCTGTGTTCTCGGGCACGTCACTGGTAGAAGAGAATCGGGTAATTGCTATGTATCATGGAACTCAGGTTGGTAACATGGTAGCCGTATCCGAAGATCCACTCTTGCTCAATTGGGAGAAAGTTACTGGTAAGGCGGTTATTCCTTTATTAAAGGAGACAGGTTTTGCTACACCTTACAGTGTATTTGATCCATCAATATGGAAAAAGGATGGCGTGTACTATGCCTTGTCTGCCGGGCGCGCACCCAAAGGTGCTGACAGTAAAAAATTCGGAACGGCTTATTTGTTCCGATCAAAAGATCTTGCCAACTGGGAATACATGCATGAGTTTGTGGAAGGTGATCGGTTCACTCAAATTGGAGATGATTATGCGTGTCCATATTTCTGGCCTATTGGCGATAGATACATCTTGCCTTTCTTTAGTCACATGAGTGGCGGGCAATACCTTTTGGGTGATTATGATAAAGTGAACGATAAGTTTGTGGCTACCAATCATGGTAAGTTTAATTTCGGTGCGGCAACACCTTCTGGTGTTCATGCTCCATCAGCAACGCCTGATGGTAAAGGTGGTGTTATTGTCATCTTCAACATGAATCCTGGTAAACCAACCGGTGAATGGAATCAGATTATGACGCTACCCCGCAGGTTAACACTCAGTGGCCGTGATGAAATTCTTCAGGAACCTGCCGGTGATATTGAATCTCTTCGCTACAAATCACAAACTGTTGCCGCCACAAAACTTCCGGCCAACAAGGAAATTGTGTTCAAACAAATTCAGGGCAATGCCATGGAACTTTCTATGGAGATAGATGTGAAAGATGCACCCGCGTTGGAATTAAATGTATTGCGTTCGCGCAACAGCGAAGAATATACTCGGATTGTTTTTTATAAAGGTCGCGGTAATGCTGCGGGAAGAGAATATCGATTAGGTGAAATTCCGGTGTTGATGCAAAAAGGTCAAACACCACCCGCGCCTGGTAATACTACACCGCCTGCCCGGCTAAGTTTAATAAGTATAGAATCAGCACATGCATCGCTGCATCCAGATGTAAAGCCGCGCGCACCTGAAACGGCACCTGTTATGCTGGCCAATGATGAAAAACTAAATCTGCGCGTTTTTATTGATCGCAGTGTGGTTGAAGTTTTTGTGAATGGTAAACAAGCACTGGCTGTGCGGGTATATCCAAGTCGCGATGATAGCACGGGTATCTCCATTCGCTCACAAGGTTCCGATAGTGAATTGATTTCGCTATCGGCATGGCAGATGAAAAATATATACGAAGACTAATTGATATGACGGCACTGGTATTTGGTGAGATTCTTTGGGATATCATTAATGGCAAAGAATACCTGGGTGGTGCACCGCTTAACTTTGCTGCACATTTTACAAAGTGTGGGGGTAAAGCCTCTATTGTGTCGGCTGTGGGCGATGATAACCGCGGATGGCGTGCCATTGAGCAGATCACAAAACTCGGTATCACACATCGGGCTGTAAATATTTATGCAGGCATCCCCACGGGTATTGTAGATGTTATGCTCAATGCCGGTGAGCCCACCTATCATATTGAAGAAAATGTGGCGTATGATTTTATTAACCTGGATGAATCGCTACCCAAGTTATTGAAGGAGCAACCATTCGAAGTATTTTATTTTGGTACTCTCGCACAACGTGCCAGTAAATCACGCGATACGTTGAATCAGTTATTGAAGGCAATGCCATTCAGGCATATCTTCTACGATGTGAATCTCAGAAAGGATTCGTACACAGCAGAAATAATCCGCAATGGGTTAAAGCGGTGCACCATATTCAAACTAAACATTGAAGAGGTTACCGTTATTTCAAATCTGCTTTTCAAAACATCACTCGCTCCTGAAACCTTCTGCCGTTACATCGTTGATGAGTTTGAAATTTCCATCGTGATTATTACCGCGGCCGATCAGGGGTGTCATGTTTATACCGATCACACATTGGCATCGCTGTCAGGAATACCTGTTAAAGTTGTAGATGCGGTTGGTGCTGGCGATGCATTCAGTGCTGCATTTATGTTTCATTATTGTCATTCGAAAAATGCTATTGATGCCGCCCGATTGGCCAATAAAGTTGGTTCTTATGTGGCAGGAGTGGCCGGGCCTATTCCAGAATATTCAGAAGATTTAAAAAGATCACTGGCTTAAAGTCATGCATTGCAAATCAATCTATTAAACCAATAATGAAATGAAAACTAACAGACGTAAATTTTTTCAAAAACTTGGTGTAGGTGCTGCCGGGCTGGGTATAGTATCCCCAATGGGCCTGTCTTCATGTGCAACGGATTCAAAAGAAAAGTCAGATGATGATGACGGACAAGTATTGTTTATTGGCGATAACATTGCACTTGCTGAAACAAGCAATGGAAAAGTAAGAGGGTTTATACACAAAGGGATTTATAATTTTTTAGGGATTCCCTATGCCGCAGATACAACCGGTAAAAATAGATTTATGCCTCCGCAGAAACCTACACCCTGGACGGACATCTACCCAGCTGTGTATTGGCCAAATTCGGCACCGCAGATACTCGACAATTTTTTTTCCGGCAATCGCTATCTTTCTTTTACTGACTACTGGCATTATGATGATGTGAGCGAAAATTGTTTGGGGATTAACGTGTGGACTCCCGGATATACAGACAACACCAAGCGCCCAGTTATGTTATGGATACACGGTGGTGGGTTTACCAGTGGTAATTCTATTGAACATCCGGAATATCATGGTGAGAATTCTGCACGCAGAAATGATATCGTATTCTGTTCACTTAACCACCGGCTTGGTCCCCTTGGCTTTGCCAACTTTGCAGCTATCGGTGGCGAAAAATATGCCTCGTCAGGCAATGTAGGTATGCTTGATATTGTGGCGGCACTGGAATGGATCCGCGATAACATATCAAATTTTGGAGGCGATCCGTCAAATGTAACTATCATGGGGCAATCGGGCGGTGGTGCTAAAGTGTGTACACTTGCTGCCATGCCCGCAGCGAAAGGATTGTTTCATAAAGCAGTGGCATTGAGTGGTACCTCGTTAAAAGGTGGAGATAAAGAGTATTCTGAAAAATTGGGTTCATACATAGTTAAGGAAGCAGGACTCTCAACATCGCAAATAGATAAACTACAGGAGTTACCTTGGCGTGAATATTATGCAATTGCAAATAAAGCAGCAGCAAAATTAAGATCGGAAGCACAAATGCCCGGACTGCGCGGTGGCTTTTCTCCTGTTGCTGATGGAATTGTCATTCCGCAAGAACCTTACTTCTCGGGTTCACTATCGGCAGATGTACCTATGATTATTTGTAGTACGTTCTATGAACGATCGCCAAGTTCTTTCGACTCATCACTTGAAAATATTTCGCTGGATCAGGCCAAAGAACTTACCAAAACGGTGCGTGGCTTCGGAGTTTCACTTACTGAAAATGGTTCAACCATTCTGGATGCATACGCCAGAAATTTTCCAGATAAAAAACCAATTGAGATACTCTCACTCGCCATTAGTAACCGAAAAAATACAATTGACGCGATCAATGCAAAATCCAAACAAGCAGCACCAACCTACCTGGCCTGGTTTGGATGGAACACACCACTTTTTGATGGTCGCTTGCGTGCATTTCACACCATGGACATTGGCTTCTGGTATTTCAATACTGATGTTCAGATTTCGCACACTGGTGGTGGTGCACGGCCCCGTAAACTTGCTTCTAAAATGGCCGATTCATTGGCGCAGTTTATGAGAACTGGTAATCCGAATGGTGGAGGTTTGCCTGATTGGCCAGCTTATACAGCCAGTGTTGGTGAGACTATGATTCTGGATGATGTTTGCGAAGTAAAACCAGACCCGGACCGCGATGCGCGTAAATCACTTGGTTGATTGAAACGCTAAGCAATAAAATGAGATGAATAAAAGGAAGAGCTAACACGAAGTCGGCTCTTCCTCTTTTTTTAACCTACTCAAAAAAAGGCATTCCTGCAACAGCATACTTTTTCATTCCCTCTTCATTTATATCCACTCCAATACCAGGTTTATCGGATACAGTTATAAAACCGTCTTTGGTAAACTCACCATCAAACTTCACAATCTCTTTAAACATCGGATCTTTATGGAAATAGATTTGCCATTCCATAATCATAAAGTTAGGAACGGATGCACACACATGGGCACATGCCATAGCACCGAGGTAAGAGGCAACCATGTGCGGAGCAAAGGGTACATAGTATAAGTTAGCTAAGTTGGCAATGCGTTGCCCTTCACCCAGGCCTCCAGCTTTTTGTAAATCGGGCATAATTATATCCACTGCGCCTTTTTCTAATAACGGCCTGAAGCCATAGGCCAAGTAATGATTTTCGCCTGCGCAAATTGGTGTGCTTGTAGATTTTGTAATCTCGGCATAAGCATCTGCATTTTCAGCTGGTATGGGTTCTTCCAACCACATCAGGTTTAACGGTTCAAGAACTTTTGCTACGCGATGTGCAGTGGGTGAATCATATCGCCCATGCATGTCGGCACAAATATCAATCTTATTACCAACCGCTTGCCGTGCAGCTGCCATCTGATCGTACATGCGTTGAATTTCCATTGGACTCGCAGTCCAGTTCCATCGGTCGTAGCGGTTCGGATCGTTTGCCTGATCTAAATCAAACTTAACGGCATTGAATCCCATCGATACGGCTTCTTTCGCAGCCTTTGCAAAATCTTCGGGCTTTGGTAGTTGATTTTGATACAACGCGGTATCCATATACACCCGAACGCGATCGCGAAACTTACCACCCAGTAATTGATACACGGGTACGTTCAATGCTTTACCGGCCAAATCCCACAGCGCAGTTTCAACCGCACTTAATACGGCCACATAAACACCGGATTGTGCGCCACCAAAAAACGCAGCCTTTCGCAATTGTTCAAAAAGACGATTAACATTAAGTGGATTCTGATCTTTCAGAAATCGCCCCATGCGTTGAACGAGCGGATAACTTCCGGCAACGGCATCTACACCTTCGCCACAACCGTAAATACCCTGGTTGGTATGAATCTTAACAAACAATCCATTGCCACCACGGATGAAGGCACACTTCACATCGGTGATTTTTAAATCGGATGGCGCAGAAAGTTTGGAAGTTTTATCTATTGCATCTTCATATCCTTTACCAAAGGTTGTAAAGGGAGTTGCTGCAGCGGTGGCAGCAACAAGCGCTGCTTTATTAAGGAATGATCTTCTGGAGGATGACATATTTTAAAAATTTAGATTCGAATAAATTACCACGTACGTTCTTTTAAAAATTCCTGTATCTGCTCTTTGCCAACAGGCAATTCGTTGATATGATCGTTCAACCATTTTGAAAAATCTTTTTCAATGTCATCCGACCATCGGGCATCAATTTGTCCGGCTGTATATTTTCCTTCGCGGATGCGTTGATGACCAAACAAATCTCTAAGGCGTACAATTTCAGATGTCTTTACTACGCGCTCGGCCAGATGGGGTGGAATAAAAACAACCAAACCCAGTTTGCCCAACACTACATCCCCAGGCATAACCGTTACATTTCGAATAAGTGTTGGTTTATTAATTCCTATAATCATGGTGTTGATGTCTTTGCCAGGGTTATGATAGGAGGGATCATAACTGGTATAGAAAGATGTGAAACGTCCGATCTCTTTTAATCCTTCCAGATCACGGATGGCGCCATCGTACACAATACCATTACCACTTTTAGCATAGATGGCATTGCCCACATTATCGCCAATAGTTGGGCCGTTGAGTTTAGCACCGAACTGATTGGCTACATACACATCGCCTTTCACTAAAAGATCAACAGGCCAGGTGTTTTGGCCGCGCTTGCCTTGCTTTTTCCCAAGTGAGTCAATTGCTTTGTGCATATCAGGGCGGCCCGGCATAAAGATGGCCGTTACTGCACGACCCACCAGCACGCTATCCGGATTAATGGTTTGCCAGCCTTCAGCAATCTGATATGAAAAGCCTGCATTTTTCATAGTAGCCCAGGCTTCTTCAATACTTACAGCTTTCATTCTGCGCAAAATATTGTCAGGAACTTTTGGTCGCCCATCCGGAAAACGTTCGCCTTTCCATTGCGGAGTAAGAAACAATAATTCTTCTTTTGAAATTTGTTGCGCATGGCTCTGAACAAATAGTCCGCACCAGACGAGAATGAGAAATGATATTTTTTTCATAGTTATAATTTTGGATTAAGATTTTATTTCATCTTCATTTTCCGGAGGCTTACGGTGCCAATAAGAAGCGAGTATGGAACCGGAAATATTCATTAAGGGTGCAAATACAGCCGAGGCCAGACCTACGGTTGCAATCTTACCCATCTCTTTTGCAATGCCCGATGCCAGACCAGCGTTCTGCATACCTACTTCAATAGCCACTGTACGACAGTCGCGTTCATTCATGCGCAGTAATCGGGCGCTCCAATAGCCCAGCATATAACCGCATAGGTTATGGATCAAAACCAATACAAAGAGAATTAAACCAAGATCAAGCAAACTGTTGCGGCCTGCAGCTGTAACAAACGTAATTACACCGGCAATACCCAACATCGAGATATAAGGCATTGCTTTATCTAACCATTTAAATTTTCCATGAAGAAGTTTATTGAATAACAACCCCGCTCCTATAGGAATCATAATCATTTTGAAGATATCCCACATCATTTTAGTCAGGTCGATTTCTATAAATGTTCCCGCTAATAATTTCATAAGGAGGGGAGTAACAAAAGGGGCAAGCAATGTGGTGATGGAGGTAATGGTAATAGATAGTGCAAGATTTGCTTTCGCGAGATAGTTCATTACGTTTGAGGCAAGTCCGCTGGGTGAGCATCCGATCAGAATTATTCCTGCTGCAATTTCGGGTGGAAAGCCGCTGAGTTTCGCCAATGAAAATCCCAGCAAAGGCATAATGCTAAATTGTGTAACTACTCCAATAACAACTGCTCTGGGTTGCTTCACCACTGAAACAAAATCCTGAGCACTCATGGAAGTACCCATGCCAAACATGATAATCTGAATCAGTGGAGTGATGAGTGACATCAACTTGAAACCGCCCACTTCTGTTAGCGGTGCCGGATAATACAGGGCCATCGTTACTACGCCAAAGATCATGGTAGAGTAACTAAAGCCTTTCAGTTTTTCTGAGCTTTGAAATGAAATACCCAGCGCAATAAAAAATAAAATAAAAGCCGGCCCGGCATGTTCTATTCCAGTCCACATAGAAATGGCAAGCCCTGCCAAAAACGAAACGATGGCTACACTAATTGCGATTTTATAGAGTAATGGTTTCAAGTTATTAGCTTTTTTGTTGAAGGTTGGCAATCATTTCAAACTCGTCTTCGAGTTTCAAACTCAGGCGTTCAAATAATTGATAGTACTGGGCATACACTTTATGATCGTGATGGCGCGGATGAAACGTTTCATGAAAGGTTACACTTTTGGCAGCTTCATCCAGGTTGCGATAAATTCCCATGTCGGTTGCCGTAAGTAGAAAAGCACCAAGACCGGCACTGTTTGCTTTGTTAATCGTGCTAACTGGCTTATTAAAAATATCGGCAATCAATTGCGAACAAAACGGGATAGCAGCAAAACTTCCATTTACAGATAGACTGGTGATGGAACGATGTTCCTCTACCATTTTTCCAATACTGTAAATCTCGTATAGGATACCTTCAATAGTAGCCCGGATAAAATGTTTCCGTTCATGTTTGATGTTAATTCCAAAGTAAGAACCACGGGCATTTGGATTCCACAACGGTGCACGTTCGCCTAAGAGATACGGTAAAAACAACAAGCCTTCTGAACCTGTTACTACATTAGATGCTTCATGAATTAAACTCTCGATTGTATATTCTAAATCAAATGGCCCTTTAAACTCACCAAACTGATTGGCGAACCACTCAAAGATTACTCCGCCACTATTGGTTGGGCCACCCGAGATGTAATGATTCTCTGTTAGCAGATAATTAAAGAAACGTTTCTTTTCATCGCGTAATACTTGTTTGCCTACTACGCGCACCGCACCACTATCCTCGATAGTAATGGTGGCTTTATCTTCACCCCACACACCGGCACCTAACGTAGCCATACAGCCATCGCTTGAACCAATCATAATGCGCGTGCTGGCTGAAAGCCCTAATGAGGTCTGATATTCTTTACGAAGTTTACCCGGTGTAGTAAATACCGAGCATAGTTCCGGCAATCGATCAACCGTAATTCCGGCATAATCCAATGCTTGTCCTTCCCACTTCATGGTGTGAATGTTCAGCAAACCAGTAGCTGAAGCCAGGCTGTAATCAATTACATACTCGCCTGTAAGTTGTTGTAGAATGTAACTCTTAAGGGTGAGAAACTTATGTGTTTGCGCAAATCGCTCTGGATCATTTTTTTTAAGCCATAAAATTTTTAGCAGGGGCGACATAGGGTGAATGGGCGTACCCGTAGCTTCATAGAGTTTTTTACCTAACTGCGAGTTTTTTAAATCTAATGCTTCTTTCTTCCCGCGGTTATCAGCCCACGTAATTACGTTGCCCAGCGGTGCACCGTGTGCATCTACCGCAAGCAAACTATGCATGGAAGCGATAAAGCAGATAGACTGTACTTTATACTTTTTAGGATGGATGCTCTCAATCAGGAAATTTTTGAGCACATATAACATCGTAATAAAAATTTGTTCCGGATCCTGTTCGCTATAGTCAGGTTCGCTGTGGAAGGTAGGGTACGAGGCCTTGGTGGAACTGATTACGTTGCCCTTCAGGTCAAATGCAAAAAGTCGCACGCCATTGGTTCCAAGTTCAATTGTGATGATGCATTCCATACATTAATTTTTTAAAGAGTCTCGCTTTCTGAATTCACCAGGTGTATAACCTGTTAATTTTTTAAATGTGGTCGAAAAATGTTGCGAAGAGTAAAAGCCGGTATCTAATGCAATGGCTGTTACTTTCACATTATCTCTGCGTAATAGTTTTATAGCTTCCGATATTCTGATGTTGATTAAATAGTTAAGGGGCGAAAAGCCGGTGTAACTCTTCACGCGCTCGGTAAAGGCAGTAGTACCCAAACCCACCAGCGCGGCCATTTCTTCTACCGTCCATTGATGGGCCAGGTTTTTTCGTAGAGCCTGCTCCAGTTTAATAAAAGCCTGCGGGAAGTCGCGTTGTAAATTATTTTGCAGCGTAGACTGGCGGGCAATTAAAATCAGCAGTTCGTCTATCAGTTGGTTAACCCGCGTGGTGTACCCGATCTGCTGTTGAAAGAGTTCGGTTTGAATAAGTTGTAAAATCGAAAGTATCGGTTTCATTTTTACCAACACGGGTGTTTGGCTCAGGTGTAAGATCCTGCCGATGGTTAAGCTTTCCCGTTCTGATAATCCACTCCACTTACCCAGCACCATTTGCATGTTGCTTTCAACACGATCTACTTTAATATGAATCCAGAAAAGACTACCAATGTCCAGAAAATCATTTTCGCCCTGAAACGTTTGGCCGGGAAGTATTACGGCTACATCGCCAGGGTATAAAATGGTGTGGCGATTCTGTATAATCCACTCAAACTTTCCTTCCATTATATAATAGATCCTAATACAATCAGAAGTAGTCAGGCTCAGGGAGTTCAATTGAATGGTGTTGTTCTTTCTGATCGCAAATTCAAGAATGTGCGGAAACCCCGACAGTTCTTTGGATTGAGAATGGTGTAGAAAAAACTGATTCATTTAGAACTAACCGCGATTGTTAAAAAGCCAATACATTATTCAACCAGAGCAAAACTGGAGAAAACAATTGTAACCGCAAGATGTGAAATCGCTGTTTCTATCGAAACCGCAATCGTGTGCAAAATTCACCGCTGGGCATATTTGGAAGTTGTTCGCTATTAAACTTGAAACCTTGCTATCGCTTAAGAGGTGTTCTGGCCAAATGGCTTTACCCTTTTTGCAGAAACAGACCCAATTAAACCCTTTATAAAAATGAGAAAATGCTACTTGCTTTTTTTGACATGCATACTGTTAATGGTATGCAGCCATACGCAAGTCTCCGCGCGAGATAACCGTATGTTTGGTTACGAAGCGTTGCTAGATCAGCAACAAATTCGTGGTAAAGTTACCGATGAGAATGGTTCCGATTTTCCGGGCGTTAACGTAGTGATAAAAGGAACCACGAACGGAACCGTGACCAGTACCGATGGTACCTATATTCTGGATGTGGCCTCCGGTGCAACTACACTTGTGTTTTCATTTGTTGGCTACGCTACACAAGAAGTGGCAATCAACGGTCAAACCAGCATCAACATTTCATTGGCACCCGATGTACGCTCACTCGATGAAATTGTGGTAACCGCACTTGGAGTTCAAAAAGAATCCAAGAAACTGGGCTACTCGGCTACATTGGTAAAAACAGATGAACTTGTAACACAACGCACTACTAACGTAATGGAATCATTGGTTGGTAAAGTTGCGGGTTTAAACATTACACCACCGGCAGCCGGTGCAGGCGGAAGTATTCAAGTTCGTTTGCGCGGGCAAGCAGCTTTTGCGGGTTCCACTAACTCCCCCTTATTTGTCATCAATGGTTTACCCATTAATCAGGATACACGGGGTGCTAATGGTGCTGGTCAGGTAGCTCAACGCGACCGTGGTGATAACTTGCAGAATTTGAATCCAGATGATATTGAAAGCATGACTGTTTTGAAGGGTGCCACTGCCGCTGCACTATATGGTTCAAGGGCAGCTAACGGTGCTATTATTATAACTACTAAATCAGGTAGCAAGAATCAGGGCATTGGTGTGGACTACACATCCAGCTATACTGCTTCTCAAGCGTTAAATTTTATGGGCGAAATCATTCAAACAGAATATGGTGCCGGAAGATTTGGCGTTAGGCCAGCCACACAAGCCAATGCACAAGATAATAGTCATTTTGCCTGGGGCGAAAGATTGGATGGTGTCCCTTCGGTAAACTTTGATGGTGTACTCAGGCCTTATTCAGCCAACCCTAACCGGCTTTTTGACTTTCTAAGAACCGGAACAAATTTTACCAATACGGTAGGTTTATCCGGTGGTGGTGCGAATGGAAGTTTCCGGGCATCATTCTCTAGTTCGGATGCAAAAGGTATTGTACCCAACAACGAGTACAAGAAAAAGATTTTAAATGTGGGGATTAACCATAACATCACCCAGAAATTAAAGTTGATGATGAATATCAACTATGCGGTGGAGGCGAATATTAATCCTCCAGCTATAGGCACACAAGGCGATGGCCCGGTTAATTTCTTTACGCGGGTGGCAATTTCTACTCCACTCGAAGCCTTTAGAGAAAGTGCCATCAACCCAGCAACAGGAGCAGAGTATAGAACCAGCGGATTTTTAGGAACGGTTAACAATCCGTATTACCCGATTCAAAAAAATCAATTCTTTAATGATGACAGAAAACGTTTACTCGGAACAGCCACCTTACGCTACGACCTTACCGATTGGCTTTATGTGCAAGGAAGATATAACTATGACTACGGAACAAACTTCATGGAGTGGAATGAGCTAAATGGAAAAGGGGCTACTACACTGTTTGAAGGAACTACTGGCTTTTACCGTGGCCGGTATGATATCGAGCAAAGTGAATCTACCGAAATCAATGCCGATTTCTTAATTGGTGGTAACAAAGAGTTTGGAAAGTTCTCAGTCGATGCAGCTTTTGGTGGAAACACGTGGAGAACAGAGTGGCATAGAAATGCGCAGTTCTCCAGATTATTTGTTGTACCAGATCTATACTCAATTAAAAACGGAACCAATTGGGGAACCAACGATGCAAACTTTCAACCTTATTTGTATAGTAGAAGTCGTACTAATTCGCTTTACGGTTGGGCAGAACTTGGATACAACGGAATCTTTTACTTAAATGTAACCGCCAGACAAGACTGGTTCTCGGTATTAAACCCAGAGGATAACGATGAGTTCTATCCTTCTCTGTCGGGAAGCTTCATTTTTTCTGAGTTGCTCCCAAATCAGGAATGGTTATCATATGGGAAATTGAGAGCTTCAATAGCAAAGGTAGGCAGTTCAAATGGTGTTGGTCCATATGACTATCAGCTTTCCTATGCCATCAACCCACAGTTTAATGGTCAAACTACTTCAGGTATTAACGGAAATTTAGCCCCCAATCCTTTTTTAAGGCCATTTAGTGTACTTGAAAAGGAGATTGGCCTTGAGATGAGATTGTTCAACAACAAAGTACTACTTGATATAGCAGCATTTGACAAAGTAACGACCGAACAGATCATGGATGTGAGTATTTCCAACACATCAGGGTACACTTCATCGAAGCAAAATATTGGGTCAATAAAAAACAGTGGCTTAGAAACTTTGATTGAAGTTACACCTTTAAAGAAAGGTAATTTCACATGGACAACTTCATGGAACAATGCGTTTCTCGCTACTAAAGTGCTGGATGTAGGTAATGAAAGTGGTACGTTTCTGGTGTTACGTTTTAACGATACCGGTAACGAATTTCTGGGCGAGTTGAGATATACTGAAGGGATGGCCATGAATCAGCTTTATGTACGCAGCTATCGCAGAAATGCCAACGGTGAAATTGTTGTAAATGATGCCGGCCGCCTGTTAGCAACAAACGGTACTACTCCGGGTGCTGAGAAGACAAATGGCTTCCTTCCTATAGGTAGTTCCATACCAAAGCACACAGGTGGTTGGAACAACACCTTCACATACAAGAATCTTTCACTGGGTGTATTTATAGACTATAAGTTTGGAGGTATGGTGATGTCATCCACACTTTTGAATATGACAAGGCAAGGTCATTCTAAGTTGTCGTTGGAAGGCAGAAGGGAAGGCGAAACAGGTTTAGTGTTCCCGGCTGTTTACGAAAGCTCAGGGCAACCTAATACTACCGTGGTTACTGATCTGCAAAGCTTCTATACCGATTATCGCGGACTTCAGATCGGAGATCCATTCGTATTCAAATCTGACTTTGTTAAGCTAAGAAATATTTCAGTATCCTATAATTTCACCAGCCTATTGCAGAGCGTTCCTGCTATGAAATTTGTGAAAGGATTAACACTGACTGCTGCTTGTCGTAACGTGGCCATCCTGCATAAGGATCTGCCCGGTCTTGATCCGGAAGCTGTTCAATCTTCTGGAGACTACAGGGCAGGATATGAAAATGCATCGTTGCCAACTACCCGCAATTACAATTTCAGTTTAAATGTTAGATTCTAAGATTATGAAACAAATGAAACCTTACATACTTGCATTAGCAGTAACGCTTTTAGCAACAGCATGCGATAAGGATTTTGTAGAAGTCAATACAAATCCGTATGCGGTAACAAGTTCAGATCCGGCACTGCTTTTTGCCGGAGCGCAACGCACGCACCTGGGTAACTGGGGCTCAGAACATACTATCGTTCAGCAATTTGTTAGCCCGTTTAATGATGGTGCTACTATTGGTGTGAATTTTAATGCAGATATAGATCTGAATAATAATCCGAAGTGGGATCAGTCCTATCCTGGAGCAGTCCGAAATCTGGTGCAGGCTTTAACTATTTTGGGTAACACAACCGACCGTGTCAACCTGAAAAGCATGGTTCGAATCTGGAAAGTTCAGACATTTATGGGTTTGGTAGATACGTATGGCGATGTGCCTTACTTCGATGCCGGAAAAGCGGTTAGCAATGGTGTATTTTTCCCAGCCTATGATGATGACGCACTGATCTATGATGATTTGTATAACGAATTGAAAGAAGCAATTGCTGCTTTGAATCCGGGTGGCGATTATGTTGGTTCCGATCTTTTCTATGGTGCCAATTCAAATGCATCTACCAAAACAACCACAGCCACAGAGCAAGTTGCGAAATGGAAAAAATTAGGTAATTCCTTGTTGCTGCGATTAGGCATGCGGTATTCAAAATTAAATCCTGCTAAAGCCCAGACCATTGTTGCCGAAGCATTTGCTGGAGGCGTGATGACTTCTAACGCAGACAATGCATATGTAAAGTATGATGGTTCAACGTACGTACATGCGGAAAACAATGGCTTGCGTAACTTTTCGCAATTTAATTATGCAGCAGAACCGTTCGTGAATCAACTGAAGGCTACTAACGATCCGCGCGCCAGGTATATGATTGCCACGTACTTTAATGCTGGTCAGGTAGCCAATGACCTTAATCCAAATACAACGTTAGGAGATCAATATGGTGTTCCGATTGGTGTAACGAGTGGACAGATTACAAGTGATCTTATTAACTATAGGGGTTCAAATCCAAATGGTGGACTTGCTTATTCACAGATAAACATTTATGCGGTGGGATCGCCAGCAGCTCCTGATTTCTATGTAACCTATGCACAGACTTCATTACTCTTAGCTGAAGCAGCCAAAAGAGGTTGGATTCCAGGTGGTGATGCAACAGCACAAACACATTACGAAAATGCAATCGAGGCTGACATATTGGTGTACTCACTTTACCCAACTACAACCCCAATCTCCGCTACGGCTATTGATAATTACATTGCTGAACCAGAAGTGGCCTATAATCCAACTGATGCGCTTGAGTTAATCAATACCCAATACTGGATTGTTAATTTCCGGAATGGTACTGAAGCATTTGCAAACTTTAAGCGTACCGGACTTCCAGCGTTAAGCCCAAACCTTTTTAACAATAATCTAGGTGGTGGCTTTGTAAGAAGGTTAACATATCCTGATCGTGAGGGTTCTGCCAACAACGCCAACTTTGAGGCAGCATCGGCAGCTATTGGTGGAGATAATCTTACCAGCAGAGTATTTTGGGATAATTAAAATGTATCGTATTTAAATGAAAAAATAGTTTGGTTCTCAGCACGGGAACCAAACTTCTTTTTCGCAAGCATGATACTGAAACATGCTGCGTCTATCAGGTGAGCCATCGGTAGAATTGGCTCCCTGATTAGTAGCAGGTTTAATGAAGAGGTTTAAATTGCATACAATCGGAATTATCGATTGATATTTTTTTTGACATGGCTAAACCAAAATGGTATAAGGGAAGGCGCAATCTTTTGTCAGGGATTTCTGCTTGTATTTGTTCTGCTCTCCTGCTGCATTTAGGGTTGCTCATGGGAGGTTGTTTAAATAAACCTGAAGTGGCCTTCCCTTTTTTAGATACTACGTTACCCATCGAACAACGCGTGGATGATCTGGTATCGCGCATGACGCTCGAAGAAAAAGTCGGGCAGATGGTAAATGATGCTCCCGCCATTGAAAGACTAAACGTGCCGCGTTACAATTGGTGGTCGGAAGGTTTACATGGTGTGGCGCGTGCCGGACTCGCAACGGTATTTCCACAGGCCATTGGTTTAGGTGCCACATGGGATGAAGGATTAGTCTATGATGTATCCACTGCTATTGCCGATGAAGCACGTGCCAAACACCAAAACTTTGTTAGTAAAGACAAACGGTTTATTTATCAAGGCCTAACATTGTGGTCGCCTAATATTAATCTCTTTCGCGATCCGCGTTGGGGGCGTGGTCAGGAAACGTATGGCGAAGATCCGTTTCTTACCGGTGCATTGGGTGTACAATTTGTAAAAGGTTTGCAAGGCAATGATTCGGTTTATTATAAAACCATTGCTACTGTAAAACATTTTGCTGTACACAGCGGCCCTGAACCCGAACGCCATGAGTTCAACGCAGTAACAGATGAACACGATCTGCGCGAAACCTACTTACCGCATTTTGAAAAAGTAATTCGCGAAGCACATCCGTATTCCGTAATGTGCGCCTACAACCGGTACAACGGTGAAGCCTGTTGCGGTAGTCCCGGTTTGCTGGGCAATGTGTTGCGAAAGGAGTGGGGCTTTAATGGCTATGTCGTATCCGACTGCGAAGCGATTACCGATATATATCTGTATCATAAGCTGGTTGCCACACCCGAAGAAGCAGCGGCACTTGCTGTAAAAGCCGGTACCGATCTGGAATGCGGAAAAGTTTATCTCAATCTGAAAGCCGCTGTTGATAAAAATCTGATAACCGAAGCACAGATTGATGTGCCTGTTAAGCGATTGTTTATGGCGCGCTTTAAGTTAGGCATGTTCGATCCGGTTGAGAAAGTAAAGTTTGCCCAAACACCGTATTCAGTTGTAGATAGTAAAGAACACAAAACATTAGCGTTGGAAGCCGCACGCAAGTCGGTTGTTCTTCTAAAGAACGAAAAGAATACGCTTCCATTAAAAAAAGATTTAAAAACTGTAGCGGTGATTGGCCCCAATGCCGATCAATGGTTGATGTTATTGGGTAATTACAATGGAGTTCCGTCTGATGCCGTTACTCCATTGCGCGGTATTCAGGCAAAAGTTTCAGCCAATACAA
This sequence comes from Cytophagales bacterium, assembly GCA_017303795.1. Lineage (GTDB taxonomy): Bacteria > Bacteroidota > Bacteroidia > Cytophagales > Cyclobacteriaceae > ELB16-189. Next base: position 274,028 of record JAFLBR010000001.1, read on the forward strand.
AAGTATTGTTTGCACAAGGTTCTGAGTTAGCTGAAGGTATGCCGATGTTTTACACCGTTCCGGCTGAAGTTTTATTTACTTCAGATAATTCGCCCGGTATTAAAGCAGAATTTTTTAATAACATCGACTTAAGTGGTGAGCCGCTGTTCGCATCTCAGAGTGAAACGCTGGATGCAAACTGGTACGACAAAGCTCCGCGCGAAGATATGGACGATGATAATTTCAGCGTGCGCTGGAGTGGTGAGTTAAGGCCAACGGTTTCCGGAACCTATCAATTAGGATTCATCTCTACCTGCAATACAAAACTGTATTTCAACGATAGTCTGGTTGTCAAATCCGTTTATCACTTTCGTGATGAGTTGGGCGACCCACGTTTAAAGAAGACGGCAGCACTTAAACTGGAAGCGGGTAAAAGTTACAAGATTAGGGTAGAAGCCATTGAAACATTTGCAGATGCACAGGTGCAATTGGTTTGGGCTGCACCTAAACCTGATTTAAAAAAACAGGCGTTGGAAGTTGCGCGGCAGTCCGATGTGGTAATTATGTGCATGGGCATTACACCACGCATGGAAGGTGAAGAGATGGATGTGATGATTGATGGTTTCCGTGGCGGAGATCGCACCCGCATTGATTTGCCCGATGTACAACAACAACTCATTAAAGAAATTTATGCACTGGGCAAGCCGGTTGTACTAGTGTTACTGAATGGAAGTGCGCTTGCTGTAAATTGGGAGAATGAAAAAATTCCAGCCATCGTAGAAGCATGGTATCCCGGACAGGCAGCTGGGCAGGCTATTGCCGATGTCTTATTTGGTGATTACAATCCCGCAGGTCGTTTGCCGGTTACGTTTTATAAATCCGTTGCAGACTTACCACCTTTCGATGAATATAAAATCTCGAATCAAACGTATCGTTATTATACCGGCACGGCACTGTATCCTTTTGGCTACGGATTAAGTTACACCACGTTTCAATATGTCGATCTTGCCATCGATAAAACCAATTCAACAACGGTTACCGTTTCGGCCAACGTAAAAAATATTGGAACTCTTGCCGGAGATGAAGTGGTACAAGTGTATCTTTCATCTCAATCAGATTCAAGAAAACCACTACGAGCTTTGGCAGCATTCAAACGTATTCATCTAAAGCCAGGCGAGGCACAGCAAGTAACATTTACCCTTGACAGCAAACAGATTGGCGAAGGTCAGGTCGAGATCAGCATCGGGGGTGGACAACCGGATGTAAAGAATAAAACAACATCGAATGTATTGAAGCGAACTTTATAAAATCGAAATGAAAATTTACCGAACTAAGAAGGGAATTGTAATCGAGCATGAAGGTAACTATTACCCGTCATTTAAATCCGATTGGGATGCGTGTGTGAACCGCGCGAATCTCTTTAACACAGTATTAAACGAAATAATAAATTCAAAAGCGGATGCTTCGCTAAAGCAAACTATAGAAACGGAATTACGCGCACCCATTGGTAACCAGGAAGTGTGGGCTTCGGGTGTAACGTACCTGCGTAGCCGCGAAGCGCGTATGGAAGAATCGAAAGATGCCGGTGGTGGTGATTTTTATGCCCGCGTATATGAAGCCGATCGACCAGAATTATTTTTTAAAGCACCTGCGTATCGCGTAGTAGGTTCAGGCGATAAAGTCCGCATCCGTAAGGATTCAAAATGGAATGTGCCGGAACCGGAGCTTACGTTGTTTATCTGTTCCACCGGGACTATTGAAGGTTATACCGTAGGCAACGATATGTCTTCGCGCGACATTGAAGGTGAGAATCCGCTCTATCTGCCGCAAGCTAAATCGTATGATGGCTCAACAGCCATTGGCCCGTGTTTGTTTGTAGCCGAAAAGCCCATCGCACCCGATGCCATGATCGACATTGTTATCCAACGAAAAGGTGAATCTGTTTTTACCAATGAGATTTCAATAAACCGGATGAAACGCAAACATGTTGAGTTAGTGGAGTATCTGTTTCGTGAAGTAACCTTTCCATACGGAACGTATTTGATGACGGGTACGGGAATTGTTCCTCCTGATAGTTTTACACTGCAATCGGGCGATGTGATTAAAATATCTATTGAGAATATCGGTACACTGGAAAATACAGTAGCATAATATGATCATTGAAGGAAAACAAATTATAGGTTTTGATCGGATGGCGGAAGGCACCGAAACATTTCAGTCTGCTAACCCGGCATTAGGCACTAAGCTGGAATATAAATTTGTGAAGGCAACGGTACAGGAGGCTAACATGGCTTGTGAAAAAGCCGCTGCTGCTTTTCAAGTGTATCGGAAAAAATCAGGTATTGAAAAGGCTGTGTTTCTGGAAACCATTGCCGAAGAAATAAAAGCATTGGGCGATCAGCTCATTGAAGTATGTTGTGCTGAAACTGCATTACCCAAACCGAGAATAGAAGGCGAACGCGGTCGCACCGTCAACCAATTGTTGTTGTTTGCCACTATGCTTCGTGAAGGTTCATGGTTAGATGCGCGTATTGAAACGGCAGAACCATCGCGCACACCATTACCCAAACCTGACATCCGCTATATGCATGTGGGCTTAGGTCCGGTGGTTGTTTTTGGAGCCAGTAATTTTCCGCTCGCATTTTCAGTAGCCGGTGGCGATACCGCTTCGGCTTTGGCTGCGGGTTGCCCGGTAATTGTAAAAGTACATTCTGCACATCCGGCCACGGGTGAGTTAGTGGGAAGAGCAATTCAACAAGCAGCGAAGAAAACCGGTATGCCCGATGGTGTATTCTCTATGTTGCATGGGGATGGCAGTGTGGTGGGTATGCAGTTGGTAAAACATAAACTGATTAAAGCAGTTGGGCTAACCGGATCGTTCAAAGCCGGTAAGGCATTATTTGATGCAGCCGTGAAGCGCGATGAACCTATACCGGTATATGCCGAGATGGGCAGCACGAACCCCGTGTTTATTCTTCCGGAGGCCATGCGCGCTAACAAAGAAAAAATTGCGCAAGGCTATGCAGCATCGGTTACACAAGGTGTTGGACAGTTTTGTACCAATCCGGGGTTGCTACTCTATCAAAAAGGTGATGGAGCAAAAGAATTTACTTCGCAGGTAAAAGAAGAGTTTGAAAAAACTTCCGGTGGCGCCATGCTTACGGAAACAATTTTTAAATCTTATAGTGAAGGTGTGTCAAAGCACGCTTCCAAACAAGAGATAGAGGTGTTGGCAAATGGTGTACAAGTGGATGGTGTTAACCGCGCGCATCCGGTGTTGTTTAAAACAACCGGCAATGTGCTGGCTACGCATCATGAATTAACGGAAGAAATTTTCGGGCCTACCAGTGTGGTGGTTGAGATAAATGCAAAAGATGAAGTATTGTCGATTGCACGGAATCTCTCCGGACATCTTACCGCTACAGTTCATGGCACGGATGCAGATTTAATGGAGTACAAAGAATTGCTGGACATACTCGAACAGAAAGTTGGTCGCATCGTAATCAATGGATTTCCTACCGGAGTAGAAGTTTGCCATGCGATGGTGCATGGTGGTCCGTATCCTTCTACTACCGATGGAAGAAGTACATCGGTTGGAACAGCAGCTGTTTTCAGGTTTACCCGAGCAGTTTGTTATCAAGGTCTTCCACAAGCATTGCTACCTGCAGAACTGAAAAATGAAAACCCTCTTAACATTTCGCGATTGGTGAATGGGGTAAGAACTAACAATCGCATCGGGTAGTTGTCAGTCGTCAAGACCACTTGAAGTGGTCAGACGACTAATTAGAGTTAGAATAAAAAAATATAATACAGATAGTTTTATGGCGTACAGAAGTTCAGAGTGGTTCGGCAAGAAAGATAAAATGGGTTTTATCTACAGAAGTTGGATGAAGAACCAGGGTTTTCCTGAAGACCTTTTTGATGGCCGACCGGTAATTGGTATTTGTAATACGTGGTCTGAACTTACACCGTGCAACGCGCACTTGCGTGAAATTGCTGAATGGGTGAAGCGTGGTGTATATGAAGCCGGTGGATTTCCATTAGAGTTTCCCATCATGTCGCTTGGCGAAACGTTACTGAAACCAACTGCCATGTTGTTCAGAAACCTGGCCAGTATGGATGCGGAAGAATCCATTCGCGGCAACCCGATAGATGGCGTTGTATTGTTAACCGGTTGCGATAAGACAACACCTTCCACATTAATGGGTGCGGCAAGTGTTGATTTGCCAACGTTGGTTGTTCCGGGTGGCCCGATGCTGAATGGAAAGTATCAGGGAAAAGATATTGGCTCTGGTACTTCCGTGTGGAAGTTTACCGATGATCTGAAGACCGGAAAGATTACCTATGATGAATATTCACATGCTGAAAGTTGTATGTCGCGCAGCCCCGGCCATTGCATGACGATGGGCACGGCTTCTACCATGGCGTGCATGGTGGAATCGTTGGGTATGACCTTGCCCGGAGCGGCTGCTATACCGGCAGTGGATTCGCGCAAGAAAGTATTGGCGCAACTTTCCGGAAGAAGAATTGTGGAGATGGTGAAAGAAGATTTGAAAATCTCTAAGATTCTGACCCGTAAAGCTTTTGAAAATGCTATTAAAGTAAATGCTGCCGTTGGCGGATCTTCCAACTTTTTAATTCACCTCACGGCTATTGCCGGTAGAATTGGTGTTGACTTAAATCTGGATGATTTTGATAAGATCGGTAGTAAGATTCCTCTGTTGTTGAACCTGATGCCATCGGGTAAATTTCTGATGGAAGATTTTTATTATGCGGGTGGATTACCCGTTATCATTAGTCAACTAAAAGAACAACTGCACATGGATGCATTAACCGTGAATGGTAAAACACACGGTGACAACATTGCAGGCCGCGATAACAACTATAACAAAGAAGTAATTGCTGATTATAAAAAGCCATTTATACCGGAAGCTGGTATTGTGGTACTGAAAGGTAATCTCGCGCTGAATGGTGCGGTGATCAAACCATCGGCTGCCACACCTGCATTAATGAAACACAAAGGTCGTGCGGTAGTGTTTGAAGATATTGAAGATTACCATAACCGTGTGGACGATCCCAACTTAGACATTGACGAAACCTGTGTAATGGTTTTAAAAATGGTTGGCCCCGTAGGTTATCCCGGTATGCCCGAAGTAGGGAATATGACACTGCCGAAGAAACTTTTAGATAAAGGTATTACAGACATGGTACGCATTTCTGATGGTCGCATGAGTGGTACTGCTTATGGTACCGTGGTGTTGCACGTATCGCCTGAGTCAGCTATTGGTGGTAACCTGGCATTGGTGCAAAATGGTGATATAATTGAGTTGAATGTGGAATCAAAACTTATTCACCTGCATGTTTCGGATGAAGATCTGGAGAAACGCAGAAAAAATTGGAAGCAAGCCGAACCGTTTGCCAATCGGGGTTATGTAAACCTATATGTAAAACATGTGCAGCAATCCGATAAGGGTGCTGACCTTGATTTTCTGGTTGGCAAGTCAGGATCGAAAGTAGCCCGCGATTCACATTAATAAATTTTGTTCTGCTATTAAATGAAAGTCATGAAATACTTCGCACTAGTATTGGTTTTAGTTGCTTCAGCAAGCTTTGCACAAACCAATCAACCCATCATCGAAGACTTTAAGCCGTCAACCTTAAATCAACCGCAACAGGAATATCCGCAGGTTAACTCACAAGGTTATGCTCGTTTTAAAATTCTGGCACCCGCTGCCGATAGTGTCCGTGTAAGCCTGGGCCTTGGTGGTAGAGGTGGTATAAAACTTACAAAAGGTGAAGATGGTTTCTGGACAGGCACTACGGCTGGCCCGTTGGATGAAGGCTTTCATTATTACAATGTGAAGATTGATGGCGGAAAGTTTAACGATCCCGGTGCGCTGAATTTTTATGGTTCTGTTCGGTGGGAGAGTGGTATTGAAATTCCCGCACACGATCAGGACTTCTATGCACTGAAAAATGTACCGCACGGTAAAGTAGAGCAAATCTTGTTTCCTTCTAAAAGCACCAATACATCGCGCAGAGCTTTTGTCTACACACCACCGGGCTACGATAAAAACAAAGAAAAATATCCGGTGCTATATCTTCAGCATGGCTGGGGCGAAGATGAAACCGCATGGAGTAATCAAGGTCGTGCCAACCTGATTATGGATAATCTGATTGCCGAGGGTAAAATCAAACCATTCATTATTGTGATGACGTATGGAATGACCAATGAAATTAAGTTTGGAGGTTTACGCGACTTTAAAGTTGATGCGTTTCAAACTGTTTTAGTAGATGAATTAATCCCCTACATAGATGCCAACTTCAGAACGATTTCAGATCAGGCTCATCGGGCCATGGCCGGTTTATCAATGGGCGGCATGGAAACGAAAATGATAACAATCAATAAGCCCGAAGTTTTTTCTCATTATGGTTTGCTTAGCGGTGGCACCTACAAACCAGAAGACATTAAAGATAAATCGAAGGTTAAACTTATCTTTTTAAGTTGTGGTAGCAAAGAAAGACCCGATGGTGTAAAGAGTGGTACCGAAGCACTCAAGGCTGCCGGGTTTAATGCAGTTTCTTATATCTCGGAAGGTACTGCACATGAGTTTCAGACCTGGAGAAGAGGTTTGTATCAACTGGCGCCACTACTCTTTAAATAGTCAACTCTTGTGCAGTGATGTTTACTTCTATCCATAGCACCGCATGAGTTTTATTATCCTGATTGCCTGTATTGTTTGTCTGGTGTTGCTGATTACCTGGGCAAAACTAAATCCCTTTTTGGCGTTTTTGTTTGTGGCGATGCTTGCTGCAATACTTCTGGGCATTCCACTACAGGATATTTCGAAATCGGTTAACAAAGGTATTGGCGATACATTAGGCTCGCTTGTTATTGTAATTGTGCTGGGTGCCATGCTTGGCAAATTGGTAGCCGAAAGCGGAGCTGCGCAACGCATTGCCAGTGTGATGCAAAAAATATTTGGCGAGCGAAACCTGATCTGGGCCATGAGCCTAACCGGTTTTATCGTGGGCATCCCTCTCTATTATAATGTTGGATTTGTTCTACTCATCCCGATTATTTTTTCAGTGGCTTATCGCTACAAACTTCCATTGGTGTACATCGGGTTGCCCATGATGGCTTCGCTATCGGTGATGCACGGTTTTCTGCCACCACATCCATCGCCCATTGCGCTGGTGATGCAGTTTAAGGCCAGTATGGTAGTAACGTTTGGATATGGAATTATCATTGCCATTCCGGCTATCATCATAGCAGGACCAATATTCTCATCAACATTAAAGAAGATACCATCTACAAACACGCTTAGTCTGGTAGTCGAAAAAAAGGAAGAAGAATTACCGGGTACAACAAACAGTTTGATTTCATCATTACTACCCGTACTCATTATTGGAGTGGCAACGGTATTATCTGGATTTGGTGAAGCCAATAGTTTACTAAATCAAATACTGAATTTTCTGAGTGAACCGAATGTAGCTATGTCACTCACCATCCTGATTGCTACTTACACACTCGGCATCCGCACCGGAAAAAGTCTTTCACAGATTATGAATGTCTATGGAGAAGCGGTAAAAGACATTGCCATGATTCTACTGATTATCGGAAGTGCCGGTATTCTGAAACAGATTTTTGTAGATAGCGGAGTAAGCGCTGAGATAGCAAGTGTGCTCAGTAGCTTAACATTGCCACCGTTGTTATTAGCCTGGCTTGTTACCGCTGTCTTACGATTAGCATTAGGCTCAGCTACTATTGCCGGATTAACCGCGGCCGGTATTGTATATCCGCTCACTTTGCAAAATGGTGTCGATCCAAATCTAATGGTCTTGTCAATAGGAGCGGGAAGTTTGTTCTGTTCGCATGTAAATGATACCGCCTTCTGGTTGTTTAAAGAATATTTTGGGTTGAGTATGAAGGATACATTCCGCTCATGGACGGTAATGGAAACACTCGTATCAATTATCGGATTGATCGGAGTACTGATCCTGGATCAATTCATTTAAGAATGGAGTAAGCGTACAGTTAGAATTTTGTGATATGAATACACCAAAGAAAATGCAATTCAATATTAAGCTAACGGTATTGTGGCTTTTGTGTTGTGGTTTTCACTATGCAATAGCGCAGCCACCACGCGGCCCATTCGTGATGTCTCCACAAGTGCATGCCGATAAAACAGTTACGTTTCGGTACCTCGCCCCGCGGGCTACACTAGTAAAGCTTAGCGGCCAGTTTCTGAAAGCTCCGGTAGAAATGACTAAAGATTCCGTTGGAATCTGGAGTATTACCACAGGGCCAATTGCTCCCGATATTTATCCGTATAGTTTTAATGTAGATGGCGTTACGGTGATGGATCCTGCCAACGTTGCCTTCTTCCCCAACGAAAGATTTAAAGCTAGTCTTGTAGATGTGCCCGGAGACACACCGCTAATTCATGCGTTGCGCAATGTTCCACACGGCACCATTACGTACGAATATTATCCATCCATAGAAGGAAGCACGGGTTCGGTTGTTGTTTATACCCCACCGGGTTATGATAAAAATTCATCAGTGCGCTATCCGGTATTTTATCTGATCAGCGGCACCACCGATACAGAAGAAACATTTTTCAAGGTAGGCCGGGTAAATTTTATTCTGGATAACCTGATTGCCGAAGGAAAAGCAAAGCCCATGATTGTGGTGATGCCGTATGGAAATCCGATGGCAAGAATTGCAGATCAGAATGGAAAACCAAAGCCCGCTGATTTGATTTCCCGCGAAGGAGATGATGCAATCAGACGGGCCAAACTTTTTGAGGGTGATTTAATCAATCAACTTATTCCTTACATCGATAAAAATTACAGAACGATAGCCGATAGAAATAATCGTGCTATTGGTGGCTTCTCCCGCGGTGGCGGACAAACCTTGCGCGCAGGTTTTGGTAACCTGAATACGTTTGCGTGGATTTGTTCTTACAGTGCCGGGCTTTCACCTGCCGAGATGGAATCGAACTACAAACACATTGGTGCTGATGCGAAGAAAACCAACGAACAATTGCGTTTGCTATGGGTGAGTGTAGGCACAGAAGATTTTCTTTATAAAGGAAATCTCGAGTTTATGGACTACCTGAAATCAAAAGATGTGAACTACAAAAGTTTGATTACGGGTGGTGGACACACGTGGATGAATGTGAAAACGTATGTGGCTGAGACAGCACCGTTGTTATTCAAATAAAACATTTATAGTATGAAGCCGATTCTTCAAATACTGGTATTAAGTTTATTTTCACTTACAGCTTTTGCACAGCGCCCTCCGGCAATTAGTTCGCCCGATGTGCATGCGGATAACAGCATTACTTTCAGCTATTTCAATCGCAATGCAAAACGTGTGTATGTGAGTGGTGAATTTCTGAACAAACCGGTTGCTATGGTGCGTGACACAACGGGTATCTGGCGTGTAACGGTACCACCTGTAACGCCCGATATTTATCCGTATAGTATTTGGGTGGACAGTGTGCAAATGGCCGACCCGAATAACACATACATTTTTGCCAATGAACGCTTCAAGCGGAGTATTGTAGATGTGCCAGGTAACAAACCACTTATTCATTCTTTGCAGAATGTGCCGCATGGTAAAGTATCGTATCGGTATTATCAGTCAACTACATTGGGTACTACGCGGCAGTTACTGGTTTATACACCACCCGGATTTGAAGCAAACGGCAAAAAGAAATACCCGGTACTTTACCTTATTCATGGTGGATCGGATACTGAAGAGACCTGGACCAAAGTAGGCCGTGCAAATTTTATTGCTGACAACCTGATTGCGCAAGGTAAAGCAACGCCTATGATTATTGTTATGCCTTATGGAAATGTTCGCCCTAACCCTATGGCCGACTTTACCAAAGATGTGATGAATGATATTATTCCTTTCATTGAATCCAATTATCCGGTAATAAAAGAAAGCAAAGGTCGCGCAGTGGCTGGCTTCTCAGTGGGCGGAGGGCAAACACTCAATATTGGCTTAACCAACACCGATAAGTTTGCCTATGTGTGTTCGTATGCGCCCTATACCGCTACCGATGAATTTAAAAACAATTTTACCAATTGGTCGCCTGATGCAGCCCGTATTAACAAACAAGTAAAACTGTTTACCATCAGCGTAGGCACAGAAGATTTTTTGTATGAAAGTGTGAAGCAAAACATCGCGATGTTTAAGGAAAAGAAAATAAACGTAGAACCCTTGATTGTTTCCGGAGGCCATACGTGGATGAATTGCAAACTCTTTTTAGCAAACTCATTACAGCAAGTGTTTAAGAAATAAATGTTTATTTGGATAAAGATGTAAAGTTTCTAACCCAATATTCTATGGAATGGACATTTGAAAAAGTAATCAAGAGTGAACAGGAGCTTCGTGAGTTGATGGGCTATCCAAGTGAGATCGTTACACGAAAAACAATCAACTACATTGATGAACACTGCGGAAGCTTCATCGAGAATTCTCCTTTCATAACCATTGCCACATCCGATCTGAAAGGAAATTTGGATGTGTCTCCCAAAGGCGATCCGGCAGGCTTTGTAAAAATATTAAGCGCTACCCAGTTGGCTATTCCAGAAAGACCCGGAAATAAGAAGGCCGATACATTAACCAACATTATTCAAAATCCACATGTCGGATTGATTTTTCTAATTCCGGGGGTAAATGAAACGTTGCGCGTTAATGGCGAGGCAAAAATAGTGACCGATCAAAAAGTATTAGAACTCTTATCCTGCAATGGTAAACCACCAGCAATTGCCATTATTGTAAATGTAAAAGAAGCCTTTCTGCACTGCGCGAAATGTATGATCCGTTCAAACTTATGGAGAAAAACAGAAGTTACGCAGGAACGCACTGTACCTTCCTTAGCCAAAGCCTTGGTTGATCACGGAAAACTTGAGATCACAGTCAAGCAATTGGATGATATGATAAAAGACGATGAGAAAACCAATTTGTATTAACCGGTTAACTAATTAAACGGACTATATTTTTTCCGGTACTCCAGCGGACTGTAATGGGTAACCGCCTTAAACTGTCGGTTAAAATTTGATAGCGTACTAAATCCGCTATCGTAACAAACCTGCGATACGTTGATGGTTTGATTGGTTAACAATTTACAACTGTGTCCCACGCGAATCTCGGTTAAGAAATCGGAAAACGTTTTGTTGGCGTGTACTTTAAAGTATCGACTAAAGGCACTGGGGCTCATGTTGGCTATAGCCGCCACATCATCCAGCATTATCTTATCACGAAAGTTTTTCATTACGTAAGCATACACGCGGTTCATCCGGTCGGTTTCGGTTTCCTTCATGGAGTTAGAGTAGCCCTCAGTTGCCAGTAATTTAAACTCTGATGAGTTTGAAATTATATTTAACACGTTCAGTAATGTGAGTATCTGATCGAAATCAGAAACATGCAACACCTTATGCATTAAATCAGTAACACGTTGATGCGTCTCACCATAAATCTCTATACCTCGGTGGGCGAGTTGTAAAAGCTGCTTCACTTTATACATTTCATTTTTTTGAAGAAGCTCTTTTCCCAAAAAGTTTTCTGGAAAATAAATCACAATGCCTTCTGTCTTAAGTCCGGTGTCATCTATAAAATATTCATGGTCGCTTTGCCAGAGGTGCGGTAGGTTAGGACCCGTAAACACAAGATCACCTTTTTTAAAAGGAGTAACATGATCGCCAATAAACCGCGTGCCCGTGCCTTGTAACACCAGGAAAATCTGATACTCCGGATGAAAGTGCCAGTTAGGATCAAAATGAGGTGCCAGCAGGTGCTTCGCTTCAAATGCATGATCTTCTGAGATAGGCGATTTTTGAAGTGCGGCTTTCATGGTCTGAAAATCTTTTTGATAACTGGTACTTAATTGTCTTTATTTTGACTCTTTTCAGTATTTGATGTCAAAATAAAGTCAATTTTTGATAAAAAACAGCAAACGATTGCGGAATACTTAAAGGAATTTTATCCTTCTAAAACCCTAAGTGCCATGCGATTTATAATTTTCATTTTCACTCTTTGTCTTATTGGCCTGGTTAGTTCGTGTAACCAACCAGCTAAAAGTTTGCGCAACGATTCCGGTAAACTGGAAATCCTGTTTCTGGGTCATAACAGCGAGCACCATAATTCAGCACAACTTTTACCGTTGCTGGCTTCGCAGCTTTCGCTGGATGGTATAAGCTTTACCTACACCAGCAACCCCGATGATCTGAATCCGGAAAATCTGGATAAGTACGATGCGCTAATGATTTATGCCAATCACGATAGCATTACTACATCGCAGGAAACTGCGTTACTTTCATTTGTAGAAAAGGGAAAAGGATTTATTCCTGTGCATTGTGCGAGCTGGTGCTTTCGCAATTCACCAAAGTATATCGATCTGGTGGGCGGACAGTTTTCAACACATAAAACCGATAGCTTCACAACAGAAATTATAAAGAAAGATCATGCCATCACTCAAGAGTTGCAACCTTTTGCCACGTGGGATGAAACCTATGTGCATGCAAAAATAGCCAGCGACATTACCGTATTAATGGAGCGTGTAGAAGGCGATCATCGCGAACCCTGGACGTGGACAAAAGAATTTGGAAAAGGAAGAGTATTCTATACGGCTTATGGTCACGATGAACGCACATGGGATAACCCCGGCTTCCATGAATTAATGAAGGCTGGAATTTTGTGGGCCGTGGGTGATGAAGCAAAACAAAAGTGGGAAACCTTCAGCAAGCAATTGCCAACGTTGCTCTATCGCGATGCGGAAGGAATTCCGAATTATGAAAAACGTAGTCCGGGCCCGCGTTATCAGGATCCGCTTACCGCTGAAGAATCTGCTAAACTTATTCAGGTGCCGGTTGGGTTTGATCTGGAGTTATTTGCTTCAGAGCCAAACATTATAAATCCCATTGCCATGGAATGGGATGAGAAAGGAAGACTTTGGGTAATTGAAACGGTGGATTATCCGAATACGGTATTAGAAGAAAAGGGCGAAGGTGATGATCGCATTAAAATTTGTGAAGATACCGATGGCGATGGTAAAGCAGACAAGTTCACCGTGTTTGCTGATAAACTCAACATTCCAACCAGCATGGTATTTAGTAATGGAGGCGTAATTGTTTCGCAGGCACCACATTTCTTATTCTTAAAAGATACCGATGGCGATGATAAGGCCGATGTAAGAAAAATTATTATCGATGGTTGGGGCGTGTTCGATACGCATGCCGGACCATCTAATTTAAAATATGGATTGGATAATCAGATCTGGGGTGTGGTAGGCTATTCAGGTTTTGAAGGAACTATCGCTGGTGAGAATCGTCAGTTCCGTCAGGGTATTTATCGCTTTAAGCCCGATGTATCTACGTTCGAATTTATGACCGGCACCAGCAACAACACGTGGGGTTTTGGTTTAACCGAAAACAACGATGTATTTGCTTCAACCGCTAACAATACACATAGTGTTTTCATGGGCATTCCCAATAAAGCGTTACGCGATGTGGAAGGTGTCCAATTAAATGGAAACGCGAAAATAGACGGTCACTATGCCATGCATGCCATCACCGACAAGGTTAGGCAGGTAGATGTGTTTGGTGGATTTACAGCTGCTGCTGGTCATCACTTTTACACAGCCCGTAATTACCCCGAACAATTCTGGAATAAAGTAGCATTTGTATGCGAACCAACCGGCCACCTGGTGCACATGGCACAAATTGAAAAGAAAGGTGCTGGCTTTATTGAAAAAGATGGTTGGAATTTATTTGCCGGTGCCGATGAGTGGGTAGCTCCGGTTGATGCAAAAGTTGGCCCCGATGGAGCGGTATGGGTATTGGATTGGTATAACTTCATCATTCAACACAACCCAACACCAACACCCGAGCGTGGTGGTTTTGAAGGTGTGAATGGAAAAGGAAACGCCTATGAAAATCCGTTGCGCGATAAATCGCATGGCCGTGTGTGGCGGGTAGTTAGCCGACAAGCAAAAGCAGTTAAGCCACTTGCACTAAGTAAAGACGATCCGGATAAATTAATTAAAGCATTGAGTAACGATAACCAGTTATGGCGATTAACCGCACAACGGTTGTTGGTAGAACGCGGTAATCTGGATATCTTATCGAAGTTGTTTGATCTGGCAAGCAATCAAACCGTAAATGAGTTTGGCGATAACTATGCCGCTATTCATGCACTCTGGACAATTGATGGACTCGGAGCAATCAGTAAAGATGATCAGGCGCAGGCCGTGGTTGAAAAAGCATTAACACATCCTGCTGCAGGAGTACGAAAAGCTGCCATTCAGATTTTATCTAAGTCTGGTTGGTCTGAAGAACTGGTTACCAAATACAAATTGCTTAACGATGAAGATGCCAACACCCGGTTGGCTGCGATTGTTTCGTTAATAGAGATCGCTCCATCCGAATCGCTTGGTGCAACACTTTATCAAATCAGTACCGAAGAAAACGTGAAGAACGATGAATGGTTATCGAAAGCAGTGTATGCCGTAGCGCATCAGCATCGCAAAGGTTTTTTGGCGGCCTTCAAAGCCTCTAATACAAATTACAGCGGTCCCAAAGTAGAAGTGAATACAACTCCTGATGCCGCTGACTTTAACGATGCAGCCTGGAAGGCACACGATGTGCCCAAGTACCTCGATCCAAATGCGGATGGTGTTTTCTGGTTTAGAAGAGCCATTGAAGTACCGGCTGCCATGGTTGGTAAAAAAGCAGTGCTTTCGCTGGGGCCCATTAACGATTCTGACATAACCTATTTGAATGGCGTTAGAGTAGGAGGTACCGATCGCAAGGTAAACGAGAAACGCATTTACAATGTAAAAGAGAATATTTTGAAGGCAGGCAAAAATGTAATAGCTATTCGTGTGGAAGACATTGGCGGGCCGGGCGGCATTTATGGAAAGCCTGAAGAAATTTTTTTACAGGTAGGTACACAAAAAATTGCATTGGCTGGTAGCTGGAAATTTGAAAGAGACCAAAGTCGGAGACCACCCAATCAGAATCTTTTCTCAGGCACAACCATCGGGCAATTGTTTGCCGATAACAACCTCAGCAAAGTTGATCTGAGTGAAACAACAACTTCGGTAAGTGGAGCAACGATTATTAAACTGAAAGTAATCAAAAATGAAATGAAGTACGACCTCAAAGAGTTTACCGTAGAAGCGGGTAAACCGGTTGAGATTATTTTTGAAAACCCGGACTTCATGCAACACAATCTGGTGATTGCACAAATCGGTTCATTGGAAACAGTTGGCCAGGCTGCCGATAAAATGGCAAGCGATCCGAATGGTGCCGAGAAGCATTACGTTCCGGCACTTCCGCAAGTACTCTTTGCTACTAAACTGGTAAATCCACAGCAAACTGAAACGTTGCGGTTTGTAGCACCTGCCAAAGTAGGGGATTATCCGTATGTGTGTACATTCCCTGGCCATTGGTCTATTATGAATGGAACTATGAAAGTTGTTTCAGGTAAGCCACTTTAACAGATTCAAAACATGAGTTTGAATGTAAAGTTTGGTGTAAGTACCTGGTTGTGGACTTCACCCTTCACTACTGAAACCATCGAGTTGTTTCCAAAGATCAAAGCGATGGGTTTTGATGCAGTAGAAATTCCGGTAGAGTATCCGGAAAAGATTGATGCCAAAAAAGTAAAGGCAGCTTTGGATCAACACGGACTGGAAGCGATTGTATGTGGAGCGTTTGGCCCCACGCGCGATTTAACAAACGATGATCCTGCTGTGCATGAAACCTGTTTTCAATACATTGTGCAATGCCTTGATTTCTGCAATGCATGGGATGCAAAGTTTTTTGCCGGCCCCATGTATTCTGCTGTGGGTAAAGCACGAATGGTATCGCCTGAGCAACGAAAAAAAGAATGGGATCGGGCCGTTGCCAACATTCACAAAGTAAGTAAGCTGGCGCAGGAGCGCGATTTGGAAATTGCCTTGGAGCCGCTGAATCGCTTCGAATCAGATATGATTAATACAGCCGAAGATGTGTTGCGTTTAGTAAATGATGTAAACCATCCCGCTGCTAAAATTATGCTGGATGGATTTCACATGGCGATTGAAGAGCGCAACATCGAACTGGCCATTACCTCGGTAGGCGGAAGACTTATCCATCTGCAGGTTGCTGAAAATTACCGCGGCACGCCTGGCACGGGGCAAACTCCCTGGAATTCTTTCAAACAAGGATTACAAAACATAAATTATAAAGGTGTGGTTTCCATTGAAAGCTTTACACCCGAAGTAAAAGAACTGGCCGGTGCGGTGTGCATCTGGAAAAATCTGGCATTATCGCAAGATGGATTTGCACAGGATGGCCTTCATTTTCTGAAAAAATTATTAAACGATTAACCCATGAGCACTAAAACAATCAACATCGCTATTATCGGTCTCGGTTTCGGGGCTGAGTTTATTCCGATCTACCAGAAATATCCGGGCGTTAAGTTAGCGGCAATCTGCCAACGCAATAAATCCAAGCTCGATGAAATTGGCAACGCCTTTGGTATTGAAAAGCGCTACACTGATTATGATGAGTTACTGAAAGATCCCGACATTCATGCGGTACACATCAACACACCTATTCCCGATCATGGTATTCAATCCATCAAAGCATTAAAAGCCGGTAAGCATGTAGCCTGTACCGTGCCCATGGCCACTACTGTGGAAGAGTGCGAAGAGATTGTGCGCCTCACTAAAGAAAAAAATCTTACTTATATGATGATGGAAACCGTGGTGTATGCCCGCGAGTTTTTATATATGAAAGAATTGTATGAGAAAGGTGAGTTAGGAAAAGTTCAGTTTATCAAAGCCAGTCACCAGCAGGATATGGATGGTTGGCCTAACTACTGGCCAGGACTTCCACCCATGTATTACGCCACGCATTGTGTAGGCCCGGTGCTGGGTTTGCTTAGAAAAGAAGCTGAGTATGTTTCTTGTTTTGGATCAGGAACCATCCGCGAAGAGTTGATCAAACATTACAACTCACCGTATGCGGTTGAAACGACACACGTAAAACTGAAAGACTCTGATGTAAGTGCACACGTCTATCGTTCGTTGTTTGATGTAGCCCGCCAGTATCGCGAAAGCTTTGAAGTATATGGATCCAAGAAATCGGTGGAGTGGCCATTGATTGAAGGTAAACCGTTGGTAGTTCATACAGCCAAAAAACCAGAACCTGAAATTCCACAAGAAGTAGAGTGCCCTGATTTTGCCAAGCTATTACCCGAACCGATTCAACGCTTTACCACCAAAGGTGTTTATGATGCGGATGATCATCAACACTTATCGTTTACACAAGGCGCGGGCCACGGTGGTTCACATCCCCACCTGGTGCATGAATTTTTAAGTGCATTGGTGCAAGGCAAACAACCTTATCCTAATGCCACGCAATCGGCCAACATTACCTGTGTAGGTATATTGGCACACGAATCGGCCAAACAAGGCGGAAAAATTATTCCGTTGCCTGAGTTTACGTTTTCGAAACAATAAAACTAAAGAACCTAATAGTTCAAGATTTTGAAAACGTCTATCCAAAGCGTTATTTTTAATGTAAACTGCTCTATCGGATGGTCAAACTTTTAATTTGGATTCGGACTCATTGGGCAATAGTCATTGCAATTGTGGGTGTTCTAATAGCCATTGATATCTCAATAACCATTTGGGTGTTTAAGGATTTTGATTTGGTAATTAGCCATAAAGCTGCGGAATACTTCAGTAATTTGATGACGCCAATTGCAGCGATTATTTCGGTAATACTCTTCTTGTTTGCAATTAAACAAACAAGCAGTCAAGCAAAATTTATTGAACGACAGCATGAGAGAGAAGAAAGTGATCATGCTAAAGAAGGCTTAAATCAAGAGTATCAAATGATAGAAGAGGAATTGAAAGAGGATTTTGCCAAATATATTCTTAATGGCGTGGGATTGGCAAACAACCTAAAAATGGAAGAGAAGTATGAAAATCTCAAAATCAATTCTTTAGATTATATTCCTTTTTTGAGAAGTGAAATCAGTGATCTTGTAAAAAGCCAAGATTATAGTTTAGATGAAATTGACGATGTTAATCGAGTAGAACATCAGCGTGCACACTACGTAAGTCGTGACTATGCTAGGACGCTTAAAGCAATTAATCAAATTTGTTTGTTCGTTGATCATAAGTATAAGCGAATTGGTTATTTGCTTGACCGAGTCGAGGTATCTAAGTTGACACCGGACGAACGGATACTTTTTCGAAGAAAGATTGAAGTAAATTGGATTAGAGATTATTTGAATTTTATGAAGTTTAATGCCTCTACAAGGATTCCGGATTTGAGAAAAGCGACTTCCCATGAAGCAATAGATTGGATTCAAATAAATGAGACTTCACTTGGTGATTTTTTGAGAAAGTACGGAAGTTATTTTGATTAGAACCGACTTTAAATATTTCAAAATGAGTGATGTTTAATAATCACTGCTGGCTTTCATAACAAACTTTAGTATTTAAAATAAAAGGCAACTATGAAAATATCTTATCTATCCATTTACGCTCTTCTGATTTCGGTAATTCAACTTCAGGCACAAAGCTTAGATAAATTTGCGCCACAAGGATTTGATGTGCCTCGCACAGGTATTGCAAATGGAAAGATTGATACCATTTCCTATCCATCTAAAACAGTAGGTGTTAACCGCAGAGCGTTGGTCTATACACCACCCGGGTATTCGAAGAGTAATAAATATCCGGTGCTTTATCTGTTGCATGGCATTGGTGGCGATATGAAAGAATGGTTGAAGCATGGTACGCCACAAGTGATCTTCGATAATCTCTATGCCGATAAAAAATTAGAACCTATGATTGTGGTGATGCCTAACGGTCGGGCCATGAAAGACGATCGAAACATCGGGAATATGTTTGACAGTGCGCGGGTGCAGGCATTTTCAGTATTCGAAAAAGATTTATTAAATGATCTGATCCCATTTATCGAAAAGGAATACCCAACTTATAAAGATCGCGAGCATCGGGCTATAGCTGGCTTATCGATGGGAGGTGGGCAATCCTTAAATTTTGGTTTGGGTAATCTCGATAAGTTTGCTTGGGTGGGTGGGTTTTCATCGGCACCCAATACAAAGTTGCCTGAAGTGTTGGTGCCCAATCCTGCGGAAGCAAAAGCGAAGTTGAAGTTGCTCTGGATTTCGTGTGGCGATGCCGATGGACTGATAAACTTTAGCAAACGCACGCACGATTACTTGTATCAGAAAGATGTGCCGCATATTTATTATGTGGAACCAGGCGGCCATGATTTTAAAGTGTGGAAAAATGATTTGCACCTGTTCACCCAGTTTTTATTTAAACCGGTTGATACGAATGTGTTCTCATCTTTTACTGTGTTAGGTTCAGCGGCAGAATCCAATATCCGCACGGCAAAGTATCCGCAAATTTTACCCGACAATCGCGTGGTGTTTAAAATCAAAGCCCCCGATGCACAAAAGGTTCAGGTTGATCTGGCAAAAAAATATGATTTTATAAAAGATACGGAAGGTTTCTGGACAGTTACAACCGATACCGTAAGTGAAGGCTTTCATTACTACTCGCTTTTGATTGATGGTGTGGCTGTGGCCGATCCGGCCAGCGAAACCTTTTATGGCATGGGACGAATGGCAGCGGGTATTGAAATCCCTTCTAAGAACAGCGCCTTCTATGCGTTGCGCGATGTGCCGCATGGTGAAGTAAGTATTAAACGCTATTACTCCACTGTGTTTAATGCATGGCGGAGATTTTATATTTACAAACCAGCAGGGTACGATGCGAACGTAAACGAAAAATATCCCGTCTTGTATCTGTTGCACGGAGGTGGCGAAGATGAACGCGGCTGGGCCACCCAAGGTAAAACCGATTTGATATTGGATAACCTGATTGCCGAAGGAAAAGCAAAGCCGATGCTGATTGTGATGACGGATGGCAATGTAGGCGGTGGCGGTATTGCCGGTTTTGGTGAGCGCACACTTCAGATGTTTGAAAATGAATTGAAGCAAGTGGTGATTCCTTTTGTGGAAAAGAATTATCGGGCTAAGACAGATGCGAAAGATCGTGCACTGGCCGGGCTTTCCATGGGTGGATTACAAACGCTGTATGCAGGCATTCGCAACCACCAGATGTTTTCATACCTCGGTGTATTCAGTTCAGGTTGGTTTGCTAATAATACCACACTATCCGATCCACAATATGCATTTATGAAGGCGAATGCAACAGCCATCAACAACAATATCAAACAACTTTGGGTATCGATGGGTGGCAAAGAAGATATTGCCCACAACAATTGTCAAGTTATGCTGAAGAAGTTTGACGAGATGAACATTAAATACACCTACAGCGAATATCCGGGCGGGCATACCTGGCCGGTGTGGCGACATGATCTGCATGGGTTTGCGCAGGTCTTGTTTAAATAGGATAGAAGAATAGTGATGATGTTCAGATTCTGGTTAATCGTTTTTGTTTTAGGGAGCCCGTGTTTATACGCACAATTGGTAACTATAAACAGCCCCGACAAAAGGATTTTGGTTTCTTGTCGGATGGATCAACTTACGTATGCGATTTCGTATCAGGGTAAGCCAGTACTTCGCGATTCGAAACTTGGTGTGATCAGAGAAGATGAAGATTTTTCTGCCAACCTGAAGGTGGTAAAAGTTTCACGACCCAAAATAATTACGGATCGTTACCAAATACTGACCGCAAAAAAATATGATATAACCTATACCGCTACGCAACGGGTAATTGAAACCATTACTACTTCCGGCAAAAAGATGAATATTGTGTTTCAGGTATCGAACGATGGTGTAGCTTTTCGATATGAGTTTCCCGAGCAATCGGCTGAAGTGAAAAAGATCAAATCGGAAGCAACCAGCTTTCACTTTTTTGAAGGTACACGGGCGTGGTTACAACCTAAAACCGAAGCGCAATCAGGATGGGAACATACCAATCCATCGTATGAAGCACATTATAAGATGGACATTGCTACAGGTACGGCATCGCCAACAAGAAACGGATGGGTGTATCCTGCACTCTTTAATTATAATGATGTTTGGATATTGCTGACGGAAGCAAATCTGGGCCGAACGTATTGTGGCACGGCACTTCAACAGGAATCGCCCGATCACGAGTACAAGATAGACTTTCCACAAACACCAGAAGTTTTTACCAATGGCATCTTAAATCCTGAATCTACATTGCCCTGGCAAACTCCGTGGCGCATTATTGCGATTGGAGATTTAAAGACGATTGCAGAATCAACATTAGGTACTGATCTGGCTGAGCCTGCAAAGAAAATGGATGCAACTTTTATAAAGCCCGGTAAAGCTGCGTGGAGTTGGATTTTGAAGAAAGATGATTCAACGGTTTTCGATGTTCAGAAACGATACATTGACTTTGCATCTGAAATGAAATGGCAATACTGCCTGCTGGATGCCACGTGGGATAAGCTAATCGGTTATGATTCTGTTAAAATACTGGCCGACTATGCGAAGACAAAAAATGTTGGATTGTTATTATGGTATAATTCGGCTGGCGACTGGAACACTGTTAAGTACACACCAAAAGATAAACTGCTAACTCATGAAAGTCGGGTACGGGAGTTTGAACGGTTGCATCAAATGGGTATAAAAGGCATGAAGATAGATTTCTTCTCAGGCGATGGTCAATCCATGATTAATTATTATCAGGATATTCTGGAGGATGCAGCTAAATACCAACTGCTGATAAACTTTCACGGTGCTACATTACCACGTGGGTTGCATCGTACCTATCCTAACCACATGACCAGCGAAGCCGTGTTTGGATATGAGATGATTACGTTTGGTCAGAACTCTGCCAATGCAGCACCTGCACACTCGGTAATGTCTGCACTTGTTCGCAATGCATTCGATCCCATGGATTTTACTCCTATGAACTTGTATAAAATCCCAAACATAAAACGAGTAACTACAGGTGCGTTTGAATTGGCTACTTCAGTTATATTCCTATCAGGCATTCAACATTATGCGGAAAGTCCGGAAGGCATGAACCACGTGCCGGAAAACATAAAAGATTTTTTAAGATTACTACCCGATAGTTGGGACGATGTTAAATTTATTGACGGCTGTCCCGGAAAATTGTTCGTAGTAGCCCGGAAGAAGGATAATACATGGTACGTAAGTGGAATTAACGGTGAAAATGTGGAGAAGCAACTCACACTCGATTTATCTTTTCTAAAAAATCGTAAAGGTGAACTTATTGAATCAGCAACTAGTAAAACCGATGATCTGGTTTTTCAAACAACTTCGATAACCGTACCTGCATCGGGCAATATTAATGTTATCCTAAAAGGAAATGATGGGTTCGTAATAGTTTTTAAAAATTAAGTATTATGAAAACGCTTGTCTGTAACAAACCGGGAGAACTTCAGTATTGCATGGCAAGCAATCCTTCGTTAGAAAAACATCATGCTATCATAAGAATAAAACGCATCGGCATTTGTGGTACTGATTTACATGCCTTTGAAGGAACGCAACCTTACTTTACCTACCCGCGGATTCTGGGCCATGAATTAGCGGGTGAGTTGGTTGACATGGACAATGCCCCCGGTTTTTCAAAAGGTGATCTTGTTACCATCATCCCTTACTTCAATTGTGGAACGTGCATAGCATGCCGAAGAGGCAAGCCAAATTGTTGTGTAAGCATGAAAGTGTGTGGAGTTCACATAGATGGTGGCATGGTAGAATACCTATCTGTGCCTTCAACATCGTTGGTTCATAGTAATGGGTTAAGTTTAGATGAATTAGCTTTAGTAGAACCGCTGGCTATTGGCGCACATGGGATAAGGCGGGCGATGGTGGAAGAGGGAGAATTTGTTTTAGTGATAGGCGCGGGCCCGATTGGGTTGGGTACGATGGAGTTTGCCCGGATTGCAGGTGGCAAAGTGATTGCACTTGATATCAACGAGCAACGTTTGAACTACTGCCGGGAAAAATTGAAAATTGAACATACGGTTAATGCATCTTCAATAGATGTATTGAGTGCATTGCGCGATATTACCAATGGCGAGATGCCTACCATGGTGATAGATGCAACCGGAAGTCTGAAAGCCATTAATAATGCTTTTCAATACCTGGCGCACGGTGGTCGCTATGTGTTGATTTGGTTTACAGAAAGGAGATATTGCATTCAGTCATCCTGAATTTCATAAGCGGGAAGCTACTTTAATGAGCAGTCGTAACGCCACACGACAAGACTTTGAGCTTGTAATCAACTCCATAAAAAATGGTTTAATAAAACCAGATTCCTACATTACCCATCGGGTTGGTTTTGATGAAGTAAGCAGCGTATTTAGTGGGTGGTTAAATCCAGCCAACCGTGTCATCAAGGCAATGGTAGAATTCAATTAATATCATGAAGATGGGTGTACGCTATTTAATTGTTTTAGTTTTTGCAGCCGGAGTAACGTTTGCACAATCTGATGACGGTTTGAAGTTATGGTACAACAAACCATCGGGAAACCAATGGGAAAATGCATTGCCTATTGGCAACGGTCGGTTGGGCGCAATGATTTATGGCAATGTTGAAGAAGAGATTATTCAACTAAATGAACATACCGTATGGAGCGGCAGTCCAAATCGGAATGATAACCCCGAAGCATTGGCAGCCCTGCCCGAGTTAAGGCGACTCATCTTTGAAGGCAAACAAAAAGAAGCCGAGCAACTGGCTAACAAAGTTATTATTTCGAAGAAGTCGCACGGTCAAATGTTTCAACCCGTGGGTAATGTGCTGCTGCGATTTGACGAACATAAAAATTATACTAACTACTATCGGGAACTTGATATTGAGAAAGCAATTTCGAAAACAACTTATACCGTGGGGTCAGTTACCTACACCCGCGAAACACTGGCATCTTTTTCCGATCAGGTTATTGTAGTACGCCTTACTGCTTCCAAGCCTGGCAACATCTCTTTTGTTGCGAAAGGATCAACACCACAAACCCGTGCTCAGATAAAAACTTTGAACAACAACGAGATAATACTATCCGGTACTACCAGCGATCATGAAGGAGTAGAAGGTAAAATCAGATTTAAAGGAATTATCAGAATAAAACTCGAAGGCGGAAAGTTAACGTCAACAGATTCAACGCTTGTGGTAAGTAAAGCAAATGCAGCCACGCTTTATATTTCTATTGCCACCAACTTTGTTAATTATAACGACATCAGTGGAAACGAGAATGAAAGAGTAGCCACACCTTTAAATAAAGCTTTTGCTAAATCCTTCAGTCAGATTCAAAAAGCACATGTAGTGGCTTATCAAAAATATTTTAATCGTGTAAAACTTGAATTGGGTACAACGGCTGCAGCCAAACTTCCAACTGATGAGCGATTAAAAAACTTTCGATCTGCAAATGATCCGCATTTTGCAGCACTTTATTTTCAATATGGCAGGTACTTACTCATTTCATCATCGCAGCCAGGCGGTCAGCCTGCTAATCTGCAAGGCATCTGGAATCGCAGCATGAAACCGGCTTGGGATAGCAAGTACACCATTAACATTAATGCCGAAATGAATTATTGGCCGGCAGAGAAAACCAACTTGGCAGAATTACATGAGCCGTTTTTACAGATGGTGAAAGAGCTTGCTCAAACCGGAAGGGAAACAGCACGGGTGATGTATGGCGCACGTGGTTGGACGGCCCATCACAATACAGATATCTGGCGCATAACAGGTGCAGTGGATGCTGCCTTTTGGGGAGCGTGGCCGATGGGTGGTGGCTGGACGAGCCAGCATTTGTGGGAACACTATTTATATAATGGTGATAAAGCTTATCTGGAATCGGTTTATCCGATTTTAAAAGATGCCGCACTTTTCTATACCGATTTTCTGATTGAACATCCAATCCATAAATGGTTAGTGATTAATCCGGATATGTCGCCTGAAAATGCACCGGCAGCGCACCAGGGTTCTTCATTGGATGTTGGCACCACCATGAGCAATCAAATTGTGTTTGATGCATTTACAATAGTAATATCCGCAGCACAAATACTAAACCGCGATCAATCATTTGCAGATTCGTTAAAGCAAATGCGCGATCGGTTGCCACCCATGCACATTGGTAAACATAATCAGTTGCAGGAATGGTTAGAAGATATTGACGATCCCAACGATAAGCACCGGCATGTTTCACATTTGTATGGATTGTTTCCATCCAATCAGATTTCACCGTATCGCACACCTGAGTTGTACACCGCAGCCCGCACCACCTTACAACATCGGGGCGATGTTTCAACGGGTTGGAGTATGGGTTGGAAAGTTAATTGGTGGGCGCGGTTGTTAGATGGTAATCATGCCTTTAAACTTATACAAGATCAACTTACACCGGTAGGTACCAACGAAGGCGGTGGCGGCACTTATAATAATCTATTCGATGCACACCCACCTTTTCAGATTGATGGCAACTTTGGTTGTACGGCTGGTATTGCCGAAATGCTGATGCAAAGTTCCGATGGATTGATTCATCTGTTACCGGCATTACCCGATGCCTGGCCATCAGGATCCGTATCGGGATTACGGGCGCGGGGTGGTTTTGAAATAGTAGAAATGCAATGGCAAGATAGGAGAGTTGTAAAACTGGTGATTAAATCTACCTTAGGTGGCAACCTACGCATACGCCTGCCCAACTCCGTTTCAACCGCCAATGGAGAATTGACAGCGGCTTCAGGCTCAAATCCAAATCCATTCTATTATGTAGAGAAAACGCTACCACCTGTTGTTAATGCTACCGCACCACTTGCTTTCACTATGCCAACGTTGTTGATGTTTGATCTATCTACGGAAGCAGGTAAGCGTTATGTTTTCACTCAGAAATAGTTCTGAATAAATTATCACTTCTTTACAATAGAATACCCGGTTAACCTTAATTGCAATCGTTTGTCTTTTGATCACAACCAGCGCATGTGTTTGCGCTTTCGTTTTTTGGTGAGTTCGTATGCGGCTACTCCTACAATGGGCAAGATAACCAACGCTACACTCCAGCCTGACTTGTTTGGCCTCCGGCTCCGGTTAAACAAATCAAACAATGCATACACTACCAATGTTGTATGCACCAGTACACCTGCAATAATCACACTCCGCATTCCTCGTTCGCCTCGTTAATCAATCTCTTAAAACTGGGCGGCAAGTAATAAAAACTCTTTATGATTTTAAGGCCACTCGTGTAAACTAAAAAAATCTGTTAGAATCATTGACGTTGGAACATGTGCTAACAATTTCGTGTTAGATCTATAATCCCAATAATTCACATGGCAAAAATTTTTATAACCGGATCGACAGATGGCCTTGGAATGCTTGCAGCAAAATCTTTGGTTTCGCTGGGGCATGAAGTTCTCTTACACGCACGCAATCCAGAACGTGGTAATCAGGCACTTACTAAAACAGGTGCCACTCAGTTCGTTACCGCAGACCTAACCAGTATGTCGGATACAATTACACTTGCAAAAAAGGTAAACGACTGTGGGGCTTTTGATGTCATCATCCACAACGCAGGTGTCTATGAAGCAGGTTCACAACAAATTGCGGCTGTCAATACATTTGCTCCATATATATTAACATGTCTGATCAACAAGCCCAAACGGCTTATCTACCTTAGTTCTGGCTTACATCTTTCCGGAAAGCCAAACCTTGAGCATCTTCAGGTTACGGATTCTAAAATTTCATATGCTGACTCCAAGTTGCACGTGTTGATGCTTGCTTTTGCAGTCGCCCGCATGTGGCCGGATATTTTTTCCAATGCCGTTAACCCTGGTTGGGTACCCACTAAAATGGGCGGAGCCGGAGCACCTGATGATCTGGAGAAAGGATTTAAAACACAAGTATGGCTTGCCGATAGTGACGATGCTCAGGCAAAGGTTTCTGGCCGTTACTTCTTTCATCAGCAAGAGAGAGCCACTAATCCTTTCGCACAGCAAGAAAAATTGCAGGAACAATTTATTGCACGTTGTGCAGCAATCACCAATATAAGAATGCCAGTAACTTAGTAATTAAGAAATGCTTAAATGATCTGTTTCAGCAAGCCTTTACATGCCGGGTAACTTCAATTCAAGATTTTAAAGCCTTTAACAGGTTTGACTCTCAGTAATTAATGAATGCTAGCGCGGCTTTTTTTGTTCACTCTTGAATCACCTAATAAACTCACCACGTAATATGATTGATGTTTGAGTTGGCTGACCTTAAAAACAAAAAAACCACAATTCTTTCGAATTAAGCGGTTTTTGTAGTCCCAACGGGAATCGAACCCGTGTTACCAGAATGAAAATCTGATGTCCTAACCCCTAGACGATGGGACCGTTCTAAAAATTGGAGGTGCAAAGATAGATCGCTGTTTTGCAATTGCAAACGTAACCGTTAAAAAAGTTGTTGGTAGAGATTTAATTCATTGGTTTTAGCGGTCAGGAAGTATAATTTTGGCTTCGCAATTTTAAAATCTTATACCATGACAAAAGTTGGAATTAACGGCTTCGGTCGTATTGGCCGCCTGGCGTTCAGAGCTGCTGTAAACCGTAAAGACATTGAGATAGTTGGAATCAACGATCTGGTTGAGCCCGATTACATGGCTTATATGTTGAAGTATGATTCTACCCACGGCCGTTTTGATGGAACAGTAGAAGTAAAAGATGGAAATCTGGTAGTAAACGGAAAAAAAATCCGCGTTACAGCCGAGAAAGATCCTGCCAACCTGAAATGGTCTGAAGTAGGTGCCGAAATCGTTATTGAATCAACTGGTTTGTTTTTGACACAGGCCGATGGACAAAAACACATCGCTGCCGGAGCCAAGAAGGTTGTTTTCTCAGCGCCCGCAAAAGATGATACGCCTACTTTTGTTATGGGTGTAAATCATAAACAATTAACTGCACAACATACTATTGTGTCTAACGCATCTTGTACTACTAACTGCCTTGCGCCATTAGCAAAAGTATTGAACGATAAGTTTGGTATTGCCGAAGGATTGATGAGCACAGTACACGCTGTAACCGCAACTCAAAAAACTGTTGATGGCCCTTCAGCAAAAGATTGGCGCGGTGGCCGTGGTGCATATCAGAATATTATCCCTTCTTCAACAGGTGCAGCTAAGGCGGTTGCCTTGGTAATTCCAGAGTTGAAAGGAAAATTAACAGGTATGTCTTTCCGCGTTCCGGTTGCCGATGTTTCTGTGGTTGACTTAACAGTGCGTTTGGAGAAAGCAGCTTCTTACGAAGACATCAAGAAGGCTATGAAAGATGCTTCGGAAGGCGAGTTGAAAGGAATTTTAGGTTACACGGAAGATGATGTTGTATCGCAAGATTTTATTGGCGATGCACGCACGTCAATCTTTGATGCCAAAGCCGGTATTGCGCTTAACGATAAGTTTGTAAAAGTGGTATCGTGGTACGATAACGAGTGGGGATATTCTAACAAGATTATTGACCTCGTACAAGAGTTAGCGAAGTTATAATCGTACATTTCATAAAGTAAAAAGGGTTGATCGCAAGATCAACCCTTTTTTTATTTCCAATACCAGCCTGTTGATTCTAAAAAAATCTTAGCCGAAAGGCGGCTGTTACATTATCTTTTTTAATTCCGATTCGAAAGCCATCAACCGGGGGCTTATTTTTTTGCTTCTATCCAACCAAGAATACCGCAAAATGGGGTATTCGTCAGAGTGTTGAAGTTTCAACATTTGACGAATTATTAATCTAACATTTAATCTATGAGTAAACTACTACGATTTTTGTGTACAACAGCGTGTGTCATGTGGTCGGTATTTGCTTTCGCACAAAGCAAAGTATCGGGTCGTGTTACATCTGCTGATGATGGTTCGGCATTGCCAGGCGTTAATGTTTTGGTAAAGGGAACAACCAGCGGTGCAGTTACCGACACCGATGGCCGATATGAACTGCAGGTTGATAAGCCTGATGCCGTTCTTCTGTTTTCGTTTATTGGTTTTGTTTCTGAAGAAATAGCTGTAGCCGGACGCACAACCCTTGACGTTTCGCTGAAGCAAGACATCACCCAACTCTCTGAAATTGTGGTTACGGGTGTGGCAGAAGGAACATCAACCAAAAAAATAGGCTTTGCAATTGGTAAAATTGGTGAGAAACTTTTGGCAGAAGTACCCGCAGTGGATGCAGGTAACGCTTTGCGTGGAAAAGTTTCAGGCGTTCAGATTATTCAGCAATCGGGAACGCAAGGCACTGCGGCTTCAATTCGTTTGCGTGGTGCTACTACTATTTCAAATGAAGTTAATCAAGAGCCGCTGATTATTATCGATGGTATAATCACTCCACCAGGCAGTAGTTCATTGGCCGATATTAACATGAATGATGTAGAATCTATTGAAGTTGTGAAAGGTGCGGCCGGTGCAGCTTTGTATGGTTCGCTGGCGGGTAATGGAGTGGTGCAGATTATAACCAAACGTGGAAGCAAGCTTACTAACGCTACAACGTTTACGTTCAGATCGGAAGCGGGTATTTCACAAATGCAACGCTTCATGAAAATCAATCAAAGCCACAATTATCAATTAGATGGTAATGGGCAAATTGCATTGGATGGTTCTGGTAATCCATTGAACGACCCCAACACCATTATTGATAATCCTTGGCCACTTCGGTATAATCACCAGAAAGAGTTATTTGAAAACCGCGGTTTTTATTCGAACTACTTTTCGATGGCTTCAAACTCTGGTAACACCAGTTATTTTACTTCCGTAGATCAACTTTCGCAAGGTGGTGTTATTGAAGGGCTTCGTGCATTTGAGCGGAGCAACATTCGTCTGAATGTAGATCATCGTGTAAATGAAAAATTTAATGTTTCCATTAGTTCGCTTTATACTTCATCCCATGGCCCTGCTGTAGCTTCTGAAGGTGAACAAACTGGTATTGTGTATGAAGTACTTCGATTAAGTCCCACCGCAAACATCCGGGATGTAAATTTTGATGGCCAACCCCACATCACAACCAACATTGGAAAAGTATTTAACATTGGTCGCAACTCAAACAATCCTTTGTACAGAGCCTACAACGATAAGAATACTGTTGATCGCGATCGCATACTTGGAAATTTTGCCGCCCGCTACGACATCGCTTCCTGGTGGAAAGTAGATGGCCAGATTTCATACGATCGTTCAACCCGAAAACGAAATAGATTCCTTGATAAGAAATACCTGAACATTAATTCAAGCGAGGCAACTCCCTATAGCAACAGTTCTATTTTTAAGGAGAATGTTCTTAACACAGCCAAAGTTTATTCCTTTACAAATACGTTCTCAAAAGCATTTGGAAAATTAAGCACAGCATTGTCACTGCGCTATCAGGCAGAAGATTATTTGTATGAAGAACTGGAAGTATCTTCTGTTTCTAATCTTGTAGTTGACGGAATCGATCAAACGGAGAATATTCCAACAGATGCCATTCGTTCTACCTCGCTCACCGAGATTTTCAGAGCTCAGAATTATTTTGCTAACCTTCGGTTGGATTATGATTCAAAGTACATTGTGGAGGGGTTGATAAGAAGAGATGAGTCTTCCCTGTTTGGTGCAAACAATCGTACCCGTACATTCTACCGGGTATCAGGTGCATATCGTTTATCACAAGATATTACGATTCCGGGTGTGCAGGAGTTTAAACTCAGGGCTTCGTATGGAACCTCGGGTCAACGGCCGCCATTCAATGCGCAATATGAGCGTGTGCCATTGGTAAATGGTAGTTACCTTTTAGGAACTGGCACCAAAGGTAATCCGGATTTAAAACCTTCAACTATTAGCGAGTTTGAAACGGGTATTAATGTTGACTTCCTGAAGCGCTTCTCTTTTGAATTTACCTATGCGCAAGCTACTGCCGATGATCAGATTCTTTTGGTGCCCTTATCGGCAACAACAGGTTATGCTAACCAATGGCAAAACGCAGGCTCAGTTGAATCCAAAACATTTGAGTGGTCGCTCAACACTAAAATTGCTGACAAACAAAAATTAAAGTGGGATGTAGGTATCGTGGGAAGCACCACAAGAAGTATGGTAACAAAGCTCAATCGTTCTGAGTTTGGTTATGAAGGTGGTGGTGTTGGCAGTGCATCATTTTTCAGAATTAAAGAAGGCGAAAGAATAGGGGCAATCTATGGTGGGGTAATAGCCAGTAGTTTGTCTGAACTTACAGTAGGTGAGAATGGATTTGTAAATAATTTGGAAAGTGTTACCAACAGGCCGTTGTCAGACTTTACAATCAACCGCGATGGATTTGTAATTCTTAATGGAACTGAATTTACACCCGCGGAACGTACTTATAACATTGTTGATGCCACAAGCCGCGCACGGGTTGAACAGAAAATAGGAGATAGTACCCCCGATTTTATTTTCGGTATTAACAATACGATCAGTTATAACAGACTATCACTTTATGTCTTAGTCGATGCGCAGATTGGTGGTGATATAGCCAACGTGAATAAACAAAATATGATGTTTAATGAAATTGCCACTGAGGTTGATCAGGCTGGTTATCCGGAAGGGCAACGCAAACACGGTGAATACTTTAGTATCCTTTCCAATTCAGGTGCTGCTCCGAATCAGTTCTTTATTGAAGATGGTACGTTTACTACTTTACGTGAAGTCTCTTTGAGCTACACCTTCTCGAAAGACATACTTTCTAAACTTGGAAAAGTGGGTAGTGCATTTAAGGATGCACGGTTATCCTTAACAGGGCGCAACCTATTAACATTTACGAATTATTCTGGTTGGACTCCCGAAGTGGCCGCAACAGGTGGAACAGATGGTGTAAACTTTAATCCGTTCAATTTCCGGGCCGACTACGGTGCAGTTCCAATTTTCAGAACCTATGCGGTATCACTTCAATTAAGATTTTAAAAGACGATTATTATGAGATTCAAATCAATAAGTCTGATTGTTACAATCACACTACTTTTTTCAAGTTGTCTTGATCTGGACATTCCTAATCCGAATGATCCAACTACAGAAACTGTATTGTCCGATCCGGGTAATCTCACTTCAATAACAAGTGGAATTTTGAACGGAGTGTTCGGCCCTTATTCACCTTCATCCTTTTATGGTGTTAACTCCAGCCTGGAGTGGACGGCCGATCACACTACCATGACTAACAATGTGCTTTCATGGTGGGCAATATTTAAAACGGAGCCGCGGCAACAATTAACCAATACCATTTCGTGGCCAAACAAAGCTTCTATGCTTGAACCCTGGAATCAATGGAATGGCACTGTAGTAAATGCCAACACGGTAATCAGAACGTTGGAAGAAAATGAAGACCTGACTGATGAACTAACAGGATTGCTGGCTGCTAATTATTTTGCAAGAGGTATGGCATTGGGTTATATCGGTAATGTGTTCGATAAAGGTTATATCGTACCATTAAGTGGCGATCCGGCTTATGTGCCGGTATTGGTTCCCTATGCCGATGTAGTGGAAGAAGCATTGTCGAATCTTGAACGGGCTATTGAGTTATTTGAAGAAGTTCCGGATTTTGTTTTGCCCTCGCAACTTTTGAGTAGCCTGGGTTATACAGGTGAAGAAATGGCTGCACTTTGTCATACTTACTATGCGCATATTCTGGTGTCCTCGTCACGTAATGCAACACAGAACACAGCAACAGATTGGGCCAAAGTAAAACAACATGCACAGGCTGGTATTGCGCGCGATTTTACCATTAACGCAGATGGCTCTAACATCACGCATGCGTTTCAATATGGTTCAGGAATTTTCTGGTACTTCCGGGTAGACCATCGCGTAATGCGCCACTTTAATCCAAACTTACCGAAACGTTTTCCTGACAATGCAACAGCACCTACAAGTCCCTATACCGAGGCTTTCCTGAAAGGAGCTGGTTATACTGGCGATAAGCGATTGGATGCATACTTTTTATTTGAACCGGATCTTTCATTCTACAACCCTGCACGCGATGCCGGAAGGTTACGCAGTCATTACCGCATTAAGCGCTATGATGCTTTGTACAATTCACAGGGTATAGGAGCATCGGTATTCATGTACAAATATGCCAACCAACTTCTTTTAGCAGAGGCTGAAGCCATGACGAATAATCTTACTGCGGCAATTGCTATTTTAAATGATCCGGCTAATCCAAGAAAAGCAGTGGGCGATATGCCATCGCTGGCCACTACGCTTACCAAACAAGAAGTTTTAGATTTGATATTCGCTGAACGCGATATTGAATTAGGTCGTACTGATTTTGGATTGCCATTCTTCGATATGCGTAGAAAGAATGCTTTGCAACGAGGCACTTTACTTCATTTGCCGGTACCGGCCGATGAATTGGTAACACAAGGTTTTCCGGTTTATACATTTGGCGGAGTAGATTCAGCTGACGGAATAAACACAGCCGATGGAAGTAATTCCTGGTTGAACTAAACTTAATTTCTAAAACTTACATCCAAGAGAAGGGGAGAATTTTTCTCCTCTTCTCTGTTTTGTTTTAATGCTATGATAAAAAATTTAATGTTTTTGATTTTGGTGAGTGTGTTTGCAAATGTGCAGGCGCAGCCTCTTCTATTGGTTTTGAATAAAGGTGAAAATACGTTGCAGGTAATTGATCCTGAAACCATGAAGGAAATAAAAAGGGTTGCCACGGGTGATGGCCCTCATGAAATAGGTGTGGATACAGAAAGGCAAGAAGCCTATGTTGCCAACTATGGTCATCAACAACCCGGCAACTCACTTTCAATTTTTTCGCTTGCCACATTTAAAGAAACGCGTCTTGATCTTGGAGCTTTGAAACGCCCGCACGGACTAGTGTACAAGTCGGGTAAGGTTTTTGGCACGGCCGAATTTAGCCGGACTGTATTTCGGTATGATGTAGTTTCTGGTAAGGTTGATTGGATTCAGGGTACGGGCAAAAGCATCTCGCACATGCTGGCAATTTCCACCAACGGCAAAAGAGTTTTTACAACGGATATACTTTCTAACTCCGTTACCGTAATAGATGTAGATATGCCGCCACTTCCTCAATATATAGTATCGGTTGCAGTAGATACCAAACCAGAGGCCATCGCTTTATCTCATGATGATAACGAGTTGTGGGTAGGCCACAATGACTCCGGGATTATTGCTGTGATCGATACAAAAACACTTACTATTCAACGTAAGTTAGAGGGCTTTAAAGTTCCTATCCGCATTCATTTTACACCAGATGGTTCTGGGGTTCTGGTTTCTGATCCGGGCGCATCTGAGCTTGTTTTATTAGATGCAAAGACAAAATCCGTAAAGCATAAATTAGCTATGCCCGGTGTGCCAGTAGGTATAACTATAGAAGAAGCTGGTAAGTATGCGTACATCGCGCTTACGCAGGCTAATAAAATTGTAAAGGTTAATCTGGAAACGATGAAGGAAGAAGGTCAATGTTCAACAGGCCAAAACCCCGATGGTATTGTTTGGGTGTTAAGTAAAACATAGTTGCTTTGGGAATGCGGAGTACGTTGTTGATAATGCTGATGCTTGTTGGGTTAAAATACTCTTCAGCACAAATATTTTCATCTATTAATTATGGAATGGAACATGGACTTCCCCAATCGCAGGTTACAGCTATTACGCAAGACGATTACGGTTATCTCTGGCTCGGCACTTTTTCGGGTGGACTTTCACGTTTTGATGGTAAGGAGTTTGTGAATTTTACTACCGGCCATGGATTGGTTTCGCCCGCTGTTTTAAGTCTTGCATGGACACCTGAAACCTTATGGATTGGAACAGCACAGGGTTTGAACATAATGACAAAAGGTAAGATCACGCAACACTCCATGCTTCAGCATTTAGAGGTAAACAGTTTGCTAGCCAACGATACCACTATATGGGCAACTACCAGTAAAGGTGGAATTTATCATATCAGTGGTGATACTGGAAAAATCTACTCTTCTGAAAATGGATTTACCGATAAGCTGGTTTTAGATATTGAGTATGATAGTGCAGGCACCTTATGGGCCTTAACAACTGGCGGTGATATTTATGTTTTTGAAAATGAAAAATTTGAATTTATCCACACGCTGGAAAATTCCCGAGCTCAATCATTACTCCCGATAGGGACTGAATTATTGATCGGTACACCAAGAGGTCTGATTACCTATCGGGTTGAGAATAGGAAATTACTGAAGGTAAAGGAGGAATTGCCCCGAGCGGACGTAAAAGATATTCAGATTATTGATAATGAACTTTGGCTGGTTATTCAAAATGGTTTATTGTGGAAGACTCAGGATTCATTCACGTGGATGTCGTCAAGTAATGGACTAACCAACGTTCCCATATTTAAAATTTTTCATGATAAGGAAGGAATTATTTGGGCTGGTGCTAATGTTTATGGATTGTATAAATTTTTGAGAGGCCCCTTCCAGCGCATCGCTTTTCCACCTGAGTCTTTTGTAGATGTAATTACAGACATTAAACAATTTGAACGAGGTAAAACAATGATTACCACATTAGGAAAGGGAGCTTTTGAAGTACATCCTGATAACTCTGTTCATCGGGTAAACTTGCCGCCTCGTGCTAACAACATCAGTAATGCGGTGGCATGGAACGATAAGATAGCATTGGCCTCATTTGAAGAGGGAATACTTGTTTCATCAGGTGATTCTTTTAAACCTATCCCAAATCAACCCGCCTACGCTACACCTCCGTTTTTTGCTGCCAGTATTGATAATGAAGTTTTTGTTTCAGATCGTAAATCGCTTTTTCTGATGAAAAACGATGGACTGGAAAAAGTGCTGGATGGGTTACATGTTTTTCTGATTCATAAAAACGATACAACTTTTATTCTGGGTACCGACAAAGGTTTGTATGAATGGAAATCGGGCGAGGCTATAAAAATTAACACCGAACTTCCGCTTGATCGGCACATGATAACTTCTCTGGTGTACGATGATCAGCAGAATTTTTTAGTCGGTACATTGGGGCAAGGGCTTTGGATTTTTCCGCAAGGCAACTTGAAAGCAGCAACACCCATTCACTTGCTGCCCTTCGATCATATTACGTTTCTGCTTTTTGATGATGATAAGCTATACTGTGGCACACAGCGTGGAATCTGTGTTTACGAATTTTCGTCAGACCTTAAAATCAAATCACAAAAGTGGCTGAACAGAAACAATGGCCTTACTGGAATTGAGACTATCAACGAAACAGGATTTAAGCATGCTTCCGGGCAACTTTGGTTTGGCACAGTTGACGGATTGTTTAGATACGATACCAAAGAAAAATATCCGATTGTTCCCAAGCCAACATTATCCATTACTACTATTGAAGTTTCCGGATTATCAGACTCATTGCTGGTGCAAGGCTGGTTTGCAAAAGTTCCATCCATTTTGCCAACGCAATCATCCACCATAAACTTCGGATTTAAAGCGGTGAGTTTATTAATGCCCGAAATGGTTCAGTATCAATATCGGCTTACAGGGCTTTCTGATAAGTGGTCTGCACCCTCTGCTCAGAACAGCATTCGGTTTACAAACCTCGCTCCGGGAGATTATAATTTTGAAGTGCGGGCAGTAAATGAGGTGGGCGTTGAACTTGACCGCAAGTCGATGGCTTTTCATATTTTAATTCCCTTTTGGCAAACATGGTGGTTTCGGGTGCTTGTTGTGGTTTTAATTTTAGTTCTGGTGTGGATCATTATCCGCTTACGAATCTCAAGTGCCATGAAACTGCAACTTCAGGTTGAAAAGCAGAACCGGCAAATGCGTAGGGAACTTGCAAAAGATTTTCATGATGAATTGGGCAACCACCTGGCCTCCATTATTTCTTTGCTTCAGGTTCTGAAAGTAAAAGCCACCACTATACCCGAAAGTTTGAACACTCAGTTTGCATCGTTGGATCGTCACGCACAAGAACTTTTTTTTGGTACCAAAGACTTCATTGCATCAATTGATCCACAACACGAAACGCTGGAGTGGACGATACTTTACTTGCGTGATTTTGGCGAGCAACTTTATTCAGGAACATCAATCGCTTTTGGATTTGCATCCACCGAACCGTGGCAACAAACTTTACAGGTGCGCGCATACTTTTCGCGCCACTTAATTCTGATCTTTAAAGAGGCCATGACCAATGCACTGAAACATTCAGGTGCAACTGAGGTAGCGTTTTTTGTTTCAAAAGCCGGATCGGATCTTACTTTAAATATTACTGACAATGGAAAGGGTTTTAATGAAGGCTCTGAAGCTGCTTCAGCAGTAGGTTTTAAAAGTATGCGGGAGAGGGCAAAGAAGATTGATGCCATGCTAATGATTCAATCCTCCGATAAGGGAACAACAATTACAATTAAAAAAGAAAACTATGCACATTGGGCAGGCTAAAGCGCGGGTGGTGATTGTAGAAGATAATACAATTGTTCGGGAAGGTTTTGCTTTTCTGGTTTCATCCA
The DNA here is from genome assembly GCA_017303795.1 of Cytophagales bacterium. Classification (GTDB taxonomy): domain Bacteria; phylum Bacteroidota; class Bacteroidia; order Cytophagales; family Cyclobacteriaceae; genus ELB16-189. The sequence goes on from JAFLBR010000001.1 coordinate 311,442, forward strand.
ATCCAAAATTTGTTGTGGTCAATACCTATGATCGGGCAGAAGATGCACTTCGAAATCTGGCTGATGATCAACCTGTGATTATGTTGATGGATATTGCCTTGCCGGGTATGAATGGAATTAAAGCTATTGCAGAGGTTAAAAAATTACGCCCGGCTGTGCATATCCTGATTATCTCTGTGCACGAAGAAAGTGAAGTTGTATTTGAAGCATTATGTGCCGGTGCGATAGGTTATCTTACCAAGACTTCTAACTACGATCGGGTAACCACAGCGTTGGAGGAAATAATTAATGGCGGTTCGCCCATGAGTTCTCAGATTGCCCGCATGGTGGTTTCTTCTTTTGCCCGCAATCAACGTTCACCTTTATCGCCACGCGAAACGGAGATTCTAACCGAACTGGCTACTGGGAAAAGTTATACCCGGATTGCCGATCAGTTGTTTTTGAGTAAGGATACCATTCGCACGCACATTAGAAATATTTATGCAAAACTTCAGGTTAGTTCTAAAGCCGATGCCATTGCCTTTGCAAAGTCAGAGCGCTTGATCTGATTCGAAAATCTGAACTGAAAATACGTCAGAATGGGTGATAGATGCCCCTGTTTAATTCATCAATCTTGTACCGTAGCTTGATGAGCAGAAACTTTTTCATCATACTGAAATGGTTTAGGTATGAATGTTTCTTAATAGCAGTTTCTAGGAGAGCCAACAGAAAGACTCTCAGACGGAGGGTCTTTTTTCATTTAATTCTTGCAATAGCTTACTTGATAGGAGTTAGTAAACAACATTTTTCACAGATAGTCTGAAGTCCATCCAAAATGATTTGTAAGCACATGTTTTTTTTGCGAAACAACATACTCTGCAAAAGCTTTGGCCACAGGCGAAAATTTCTTTCCCTTTACCCAGATTAATTGCCAGGTTGATTGAATGGGTAAACCTTTTACAGAGATAAGTTGTAGTTCGCCATGGATCACTTCCGAACGAATTCCGATTAATGGCATAATGGAATACCCAAGACCAGCCAGCACGGCTTGTTTAACAGCTTCGTTTGAGGTGAGCTCCATTTTTTTTCGCACCCGGATATTGTATTTGTTAAAAAACCGCTCCATTGTTTGGCGGGTTCCGGAACCTTGCTCGCGGAAAATGAGCGGTAATCGTTCAAAGATTTTTTTATCGGTAATTGTTTTTTTTAACGGTGTTTGTTTACCGCCAACCAAATAAAGTTGATTGGGCATCAGTTCAATTTTTTCTACCTGAATGGTGTCTGGTAAAATAGAGACGAGTGAAAAATCTACTTCGTTTTTTTCCAGGCTTTCAATTACTCGTGCTTTATTAGTTACATCTAAAACAACTTCAATGTCAGGATTTTTTTGAAGAAACTCCGATAGGATATAGGGAATTACATATTTGCCGGTTGATACAACAGAAATCTTTAGCCGCCCCGAAAGTTTACCATGATATGCAGTTGTTTTGTGTTCAATGGCTTGTACTTCTTGTAAGATGCGCTCGGCAGCAGCAGCAATCTCTTGTCCAAATTCGGTAACAAAAAGTTTTCTGCCCACCACCTCGGTTAGCGGAATAGAGAATTGATCCTGAAAATTTTTTAACTGTATCGAAACTGCCGGTTGGGTTAAGTGCAGCTCTTCGGAAGCTTTGGTAATGCTTTGATACTGTGCTACATGAAGAAATACCTGCAACTGATGAAGGGTATATTTCATAAATTATTTTTATGATAAGTATAATAAAAATAAATAAAAATTTATGATTTTGATGTATCAGTTTTGCGATCAAATGAAAAAACTATGCAACGCATAACAATCGCAAAAGGAGATGGCATTGGTCCAGAGATTATGGAAGCAACACTTCGCATTATTTTGGCGGCTGGCGCAAAAATAGAAGTGGACGAAATTGAAGTAGGTGAAAAAGTTTATCTGGCAGGTAATACAGCCGGTATTGCTAAAGAAGCCTGGGATGTTATCCGGAAGAACAAAGTTTTTCTGAAAGCCCCGATAACCACACCGCAAGGTGGCGGTTACAAAAGTTTAAATGTAACCACGCGGAAATTTCTGGGTTTGTATTCCAACGTGCGTCCTTGCCGCAGCTTTCATCCCTTTGTAAAAACCAAACATCCCATTATGGATATTGTGATCATTCGTGAAAACGAAGAAGATCTGTATGCAGGTATTGAACATCAGCAAACCGATGAAGTAGTGCAGTGTTTAAAGCTGATTAGCAGACCAGGCTGTGAAAGGATAGTGCGGTATGCCTTTGAATATGCAAAACAATATGGACGAAAGAAGGTAACCTGCTTTACGAAGGATAATATCATGAAGCAAACGGATGGCTTGTTCCATGCCGTGTTTGATGAGATAGGTGCGGAATATCCGGAGTTAGAAAAGGAACATTGGATAATCGATATAGGGGCTGCAAAGATGGCCGATACTCCAGAAGCTTTCGATGTAATTGTAATGCCAAACTTGTATGGCGATGTGCTTTCGGATGTAGCGGCTCAGATTGCCGGGTCGGTTGGTCTGGCAGGTTCGGCAAACATTGGTGAAGAATGTTCTATGTTCGAGGCGATACATGGTTCGGCTCCTCGTAGAGCAGGACAAAATCTGGCTAATCCATCTGGTTTATTGCAAGGAGCCATTCTCATGCTCAATCATCTTGGGCAAACTGATGTTGCCGAGATTGTTCAAAACGCCTGGCTTAAAACTATTGAAGACGGTATTCATACTTACGATATCTATAAAGAAGGTGTTAGCAAGCAGAAGGTTGGCACGCGCGAGTTTGCTGATGCTGTAATAGCTAATCTGAATAAGAAGCCAACGGTACTCGCACCAGTTAGTTATGCCAGCGGTCAGGCACTTAAACTTCCTCCGTACAAACGCAAGCCTGCTGCAAAAAAGGAATTGGTTGGTGTTGATGTATTTGTTCATTGGCCGGGTACGGATGCCAATGAACTTGCTAAACACATGGCAGAGCTGGGTGATAAAGAAGTAACGCTTTCTATGATTACAAACCGAGGAATCAAAGTCTGGCCCGATGGGTTTAAAGAAACTTTCTGTACCGACCATTGGCGCTGCCGGTTTAAACCAGCTTCAGGTATACTTCACAAATCTCAAATTGTGCGGCTTCTTACTAAAACAATAGATAAGAACATCGATACTATTAAAACCGAGAACCTGTATGCTTTTGATGGAAAGCCTGCATACTCACTTGGGCAGGGTCAATAACATCTAAAAAATTAATCAACAATAAAATGAAGAAGCCACATACATTTAAATTGATCAATGGCAAGTTTGCCGCACAGGATGTTCGCAAGATTTTAATGGAAATGATTCAGAGTAAAATCAACTTCCACATGCGCGAGATGCACGGTATGGAAGAACGCGGAGATGGTAGCCTCACTCATTCTGCAAAACGAATAGCACAATTAAGAAAAACAGCTGAAACACTCAAGAAAGTGTTGACCAAGGCTGAAGCGAAAGGTGCAAACCTTAAAATTTCTGCTCAGGTAGAAATCGAATTTCTGGGTTAGATGAGGTTTTTTTTGAAAGACTTTTATTCAGAGCAGTCTGAGTAAAAGTCATTCTGTGCTGTTAATCAAAATGTAAACCTTTATTTATCAAATGAATTTTGAATTAGTTTTAGATAATCTGACCAATCCAGCTTTACTTTTTTTTGCACTAGGTGTTTTAGCGGTAAGATTAAAAAGTGATTTGGAGATACCCCCAAATTCATCAAAGTTTATTTCACTCTATCTTTTGTTTTCAATTGGATTTAAAGGCGGACAAGAATTGGCGCATAGCCAATTTTCATGGACAATTATCTGGTCTATCTTTTTTGGTGTTGCTGTTGCCTGTGTCATTCCACTTTACACTTTTTACATTCTGAAACGCAGGCTATCTATTGCAGATGCCGGTGCAATTGCGGCAGCCTATGGTTCAGTTAGTGCTGTTACTTTTGTTACGGCTGTGTCGTTTTTAGAAATTCAGCAGATTACGTTTGGTGGGCACATGGTAGCCGTAATGGCCTTAATGGAAGCACCGGCTATTATAATCGGTGTAATTTTAATTCGGTTTTATTCGGGTAACCAAACAGAAGTCCGGCTTCGTACGGTTATAAAGCATTCGTTTACCAACGGTAGTGTGTTAATGATTGTAGGCAGTCTGGTTATTGGCTGGTTGGCCAGCGATCAGCAGGCACAGGGAATCAAACCCTTCACAACCGACATCTTCAAAGGATTTCTTGCCATCTTTTTGTTGGATATGGGTGTGGTGAGTGGCCGAAAGCTGGAAGATTTTTTTAAGTCGGGTAAGTTTATTACTGTGTTTGCATTACTTATTCCATTACTAAATGGAATTTTAGTTGCGTGGTTAAGCGGGATGATTACCACCGATGTGGGCAACCGGTTTATCTTTGCTGTGCTGGCAGCCAGTGCTTCTTATATTGCGGTACCTGCGGCCATGAAGATTGCAGCACCGCAAGCAAACCCCGGAATTTTTTTACCGATGACATTGGTGGTAACCTTTCCGTTCAACATCACTTTAGGAATGCCCATTTATCTATCGATTATTAATTGACCTGACTTAACGGATATCAAACAACTTCTTAATAGATGAAACTATACTTGTAGCGAGCACCGCTCCAAGTGTGGCCAGGAAAATATCTTTCTGCGCATCCCAGATGTCGCCTTGCGTACCCAGATAAGCATCGCCTTGTGCAGGGAAGAATACATCGGCCACAGCCCATTCAATCAATTCATAAAAGCCACTTATGGATAAAGTAATTTCGATGGGTAAAACCCACGCCACCCAAACCGGAAAGCGAAGCCAGCTTAAAAACATTTCGCGCATGGGGTAGGCCAGCAGAAATCCAAAACTAAAGTGAACAATGCGATCGTAATGGTTGCGTTTCAAATCGAAAGTTTCCATTAGCCAATAGCCAAACGGATTTTCGGCATAGGTGTATTTGGAACCATACACATGCAGGCATAGATATACACAAATAAGCAGGTAGCTTAAATCACTAAACTGATATTTTTTAAATGTAAAAATCAGGAAGCCCAAAAAGATAAACACCAGCGCGTTTTCTAAAATCCAGTTACTGAAATCGGTAGTACCCACCAGCGTGGAGCCCCACACTACTGCAAAGACTAAAAGGAATAACTGTAGCCACCTATTGCTCTTAAGTGGCGTTTTGGTTGGTGAGATTGCTATTGTGAAGGGCATAGGTTTCAGGTTAAGGATTTGAGATTCTGTTTAAAAATCTCAAATCCCGAACTGAAATCAAAATTCAATTTGATTACTATTTTTCAATACGCGGTGGAATAAGTTTATAAACCACCGGAGTAACCACACGCGAGAGCAGGGTAGAACTAATCAATCCACCAATTAATACAATAGCAAGTGGCGATATTAATGGATTGGATGAGAGGGCAATCGGCAGCAAGCCGCCAATGGCCGTCATAGAAGTAAGGATGATTGGCAGAAAGCGAACTTCACCGGCTTCGCGGATAGCATCTTCCAATGATTTGCCCTGCTGGCGAAGTTGATTGGTAAAATCAACCAGCAAGATTGTGTTCTTCACTTCAATCCCCGCAAGGGCAATTAACCCGATAATAGCTACGAATGAAAGTGAGTTGCCTGTGAGTAATAATGCTAACACGGCACCGACCACACCAAGTGGAATTACGGATAATACAATCAATGTGCTTTTGAATGTGCGAAACTCCAGAATAAGCACCGCAATAAACAAGAAGATAGTTACAATGATTACACTTTCAAATCCGCCAAATGATTCTTGTCGGCTTTCCACTTCGCCACCCATGCCATAACTGTAACCAGCAGGGAGTTGTATAGCATCCATTTGTTCAATAACATCGGTTACCACATTACCCACCAGAAAGTTTTTATCTACAAAAGCGGTTAGCGAGATCATGCGTACTTTATCGTAGTGATTAATACTTAAAGGCGAAGACTCTAGTTTTAATTCGGCTAGTTGGGTAAGCGGTACGGCACGTCCTTGGTTATTAGTGACATAAATGTTTTGAAGGGCATCTAATGTTGGTGTACCTGTTTTACTTTTCGTGAGGATGATGTCAATATCGTCTCCGGTTTCGTCAGAAAATTTACCGAGGTTGAGCCCGGCAACAGCTAACCGTACCGTACGATCAATAGCCAAGGTGGAAACGCCAAGCATTTGGGCCTTCTCTTTATTGATGTCCACTTTAATATCGGACTTCAAATGCATAACCGGATTGGTGATATAAATAGTACCCGGAGTTTTTTCAAGAAGTGTTTCTACACGCGTGGCCAATGTGCGCAGGGTATCCAGGTTTTCTCCGAATAAACGAACCTCCACCGGTGCATTAATGGGTGGGCCTTGTTCAAAGTTTTTCACTTCAACTTTTGCCCCCGGATAGGGAGTCCAAGCAGTTCTGAGTTTTTCAATCAGTTTTAGTTTTTCTTCAGCTGGAGTTTCTTCATTCAATTGAACAAAAATTTGCGTGTAGTCGGTGCGTTCGTTTTCAGGAATAACATTATAATAAATTCGTGGATTGCCCTTGCCTACATTGGTTGCATAATACTTTACTTGTTTGTGAAGCGATAATTCGTGTTCTACTTTTTTAGTGATGCTGTCCGTAAAGGCAAGATTAGATTGTAGTGGCGTTGTAATCTCCACCATAAACTGTGGCTTTTCGCTTGCCGGAAATAAACTGAACCCAATGATAGGGAATAATTGTAATGATGCGAGGAAAACAATTAAAGCAACAGCCACTGTCCACCACGGTTTTGCCAACGCCTTATCTAATAGCTTTGAATAACTGCCATGAATTACTTTCTTAAGCGCACGCATAAACATATTTCCGTCAGGATGGCCATGATTTTCTTTCAACAATCGGCTGGATAAAAATGGAATGATGGTTAACGAGACCAACATAGAGGCCAGTACAGATGTAATCACACCCATGGGTAGACTGCGGATAAATTCGCCTGCGCCTTCTGGTAAAAATACCAACGGGAGAAATGCGATAATGAGTGTGGCGGTGCAGCCTACTACTGCCAATCCAATTTGCTGTGTGGCTTTTAAGGTAGCTTCTAACCGACTATGGCCATCACGCATCCAGCGCTCAATATTTTCTACTACTACAATACTATCATCCACCAGTAAACCTAGCGCCACTACAAGCCCAACAATACTCAATTGATTCAAGTTATAGCCAAGTGCGTTCATTAAAACAATTCCAATGGCCAGCGATAATGGAATTGAAATCATAACAATAAGAGCTGCTCGTTGCCCTAAGGGTAATAATGTAATGGCCACTAACAAAATGGCTAACATAAAATCAAATCCAAGTCCACTCAAGCGTTTATTTACATTATCAGCCTGATCGAAGTGATGCACCAGATCGATATTGGCGGGTAATCGTTTTTCGAAATCGGCAATAGCTTGCTTATATACTTTTTGAATTTTAGTAATGTTCTCGCCTTGTTTTTGCGCTGCCGTTACAAAAACACTTCGGTAGCCGTTGAGTCGGGTAATGTGTGTCTCGTCTTCAAATGACGGATACACATCGGCTACATCGCCCAATAAGATATTCTTATTGTTAGCCGAATACACAATGGTATTTTTTATTTCGGTGTGATTGGTATAGTTACCACTGGTTTTTATGTTGAAGGATTTTGTGCCGGCATTTACATTACCTCCGGGTATGTTGGCAATTTCATTTTGCAGTGTTCCTATTACTGCTTCGGTTGGAATGCGCATCTGCGCCAGCTTTTCTAATTTTAGATCAATACGAACAATTTTTTCAGGCAGTCCGTGTATCTGAACTTTTTTAAGTGATTTTACCTGCTCTAATACTTCCTGCAAATCTTCCGCATACTTCTTTAAGCTTTCACGCGAGGCATTTTCTGACACCAATGCAATCTGAATTACATTTACATCGGAAGGTGTTACTTTTCGGACTTCAATACTGGCAATGTTTTGTGGTAACTCATCACGCAGCGCATTTACTTCGCGTACCAACTCAGAATACTTCTCATCTACATCGCTCTCGTATTTATATTCTACAAAAAGTACAGCCACACCATCGCTGATGGTAGTTTTAATCCGCTTCAAATCTTCCAGTTCCGAGATTACGCGCTCTAATGGCTCCACTACAAGTTCTTCCATGTCTTTCGGGCTGGTGCCCGGATACACCACCACAATTGGAAACTGCGGTGCATTTAGTTCAGGATCTTCTGAACGCGGCATGTTCAGAATGGTGGTAACACCCAGGGCAATTATCATTAAAAAGATAACCAGTGTAAACTGGTAATTCTTCACGGCATATTCTGAGATTTTCATACACTATAGAATTTAGTTTGCACTCAGACTTAAAGCAGTTCCTTCTTTCAGATAAGCGCTACCACTTACAATTAGTTGCTGGCCATCTTGCAAACCTCCACTTATCAACACAAAGTCTTTTTCAATCCCACTTACTAGTACAGGTACTTTTCTGGCTTTGTTATTTTCATTGATAAATACATACCCGTTTTGTGCGTTGCCGTCCAACAAGGCTTCGTATGGAATCTTCCAAACATTTTGTTTCTGTTTAACAGTGATTATTGCCTTTCCGAAAAGTCCGGCAGCAAGCCCGGCATCGGTATTTAAAGTGATTTCAATATTCAATGCTCCGTTGGCAGCATCTACCGCGGCTGATTTTTTGGTTACTGTTCCTTGCCAGGTTTTATCGGGCAAAGCATCGCTACTGATAATTGCTCCATCCCCTGGTTGAATCATAGCCCAATCTCTATCACTCACGCCAGTTCGTAAAATCCAGTTTCCTTTACCGGAACCATTGGTTTGAAAAACGGTAGTGCCGGGCGAAATCACCTGGCCTTCGTTAACCATTTTTCGTAACACCATTCCATTGCTTATTGCTCTTATTTCAGAGTAGGTTCGGTTAAAACGTGCACTCTCTAATTGTTTACGGGCAACATCCAAACCTGTTTGTGCATTTTGAAATTGCTCTAAAGTTGCTACACTATCTTTATAGAGATTTTGTGCGCGATTAAAATCGCGGGTAGCTTTTTCAATAGCGAGTTGAGCCTGCGCTACCTGAGCATCAATTTCAGTCAGGTTGAGTGTGGCTAAAAGTTGCCCGCTGCGAACTGGATCACCTTCCTTTACATAGATTTTTTCAATTACTCCGCCAGTCTTAAAAGCCAGCAGTGTTTCATCATCGGTAGTAAATACACCCGAAGTATGAATGACCGGTTGAAGTTGTTCGGCCTTTAGTTCAATTGTGCTTACCGGCACAACATCTTTAGGCGTTTCGGTACTTGAGTTTTTGGGTGAGCTGCAGGCCGCTAGTAATAAGCCTGCTAACATCCATGTAAGAATTGATTTCATAGTAAATGGTTAATTTTTTTGATTTTACTTTAGTGGAAATGAAGCTGTTTCGCGTTCAAGATTCGCCATAGCTATAAGTACGCGATACTGGTTTAGGGCAAGTTGAAGTTGCGCACCGGTTAGTTGCGTGCGGGCATCAACCGATTCAATAAATGTATTGGCACCTTCTTTATAACCTTTTTCAATCAGGCGCTGATAGCTCTGCGCAGCCTCTAATTGTTTTTGTGCTGAGCGATAATTTTGTTTCGCACTTAATAAAGCATTGCGCGAAGTTTCTAACCCCAGATTCAGTTGCCGCGTAGTATGTTGTAAGGTGAGATCAACAGATTTAACATCTAATCGGGATTGTGCGATTTTATGCCGGTTGGTAAAGCCCGCAAACAAGGGCACTTCCAATTGCACGCCAAGCAAGTAGTAGTTTGCATTGCTATTGTATTTCATTTGTTCGCCTTGAGCACCCAAATCTATAAAGCCACTAATGCGGGGCATCCAGAAGAGACGTGTCATTTCCTGTACATCCTGTTGAATCTGTGTTGCCGTTTGGAGTTGTAAGAATTCTTCACGGTTTTGTGTGGTGTTGAGGTTTGAGTCGTCAATATTTAATGAACTTTCTTCCGAAGTCAGAATTTCAGCATGAGCATCTCGATTCAGCAAAAAGTTGAAATAGAGGTGTGCGTTCTCAACTTGTCTTTCGGCATCTGCAAGTTGTGCTTTGGTATTTTCCAATTCGCTTTGCGAACGAAGAATGTAAGCCGGTAAACCCTTACCGTTTTCAAGCAGCGATTCATTCACCCGTTTTCCTTCTTCGGCCCTGGCAAGGGCACTTTTATAAATAAGCACGCCTTGCTGCGCAGCCAGATAATTATAATACGACACTTTTATGCTTCGAATCAGTTCACGTTTATAAACAGCCACTTCTGCTTCCTGCAAAAGCGTTTGTTGAGCTTTAATCTTTCGGTTGTAAATCAAATCGGTATTAAGGATGGGCATGGATGCACGCGCACGTACATCATAGAAATCGCGCGGAAAGAAATTCTGATTTACATTTTCAATGGTTGGAAAATTATTGGTGCCAGTTAACTGATTAAGTGTGGAGTAAACCGGGTTTAGTAAATCCCCAACAGGAAAGCTAATGCTACGACCACCATCGCCTGTCGTGTAATTCCCCAACAGGGTAAGAGAAGGGGAGAACATGCCATTGGCAACCTTTAGTGCCAGCAATGCTTTGTCTAATGCAATGTTCTTTTGCTGAAGCACGAGGTTGTTTTTCAAACCTGCTTCTATGTAACCATCAAGTGGTTGTTGCCCAAACACTGGCACTATTGCCGTAATCAGGCAAATGACAAGGGCTTTAATTAATAGTGTTCTCATACTAAACGGTGTTAATTGAAGGGGTAAATTTTTTTAAGTCTTAAGTTTTTCCAGAATGATAACAAAGGTTTCAAAGATGGAGCTCATAAGTTGATCGAGGTCTTGATCGCTGGCCTTGGCAGCAGCCACATGGCTAAGGTGGCCGGTAGTTCGCAGCGTACAAAGGCCATGCATGGTACTCCAGATTACAAACGAAACCTGCTCCGTAGCGAAGTCTTTGAAGTAATCCAGCTTCTGGCATTCGCCTACAGTTTTCAGCAGAATATCAAAAGCACGGTCGCCCTCATCCCACTCCTCAAAACAGTTGGCCACGTGTTTCAGCGGCTCTTCCATATTGAATATAAGTTTATAAATATCAGGGTTTTGCAAGGCAAACTGGATGTAAGCCCGGCCCATTCCTTTTAACCTTTCAAAAGGATGCGAGATGTGGTTTAGTACTTCAAAATGGCTTACCAATAACTTAAACCCTTCGCTATGTAAGGCATGCACAATCTCGTTTTTGTCTTTGTAGTAGAGATAGATGGTTGCGGGCGAGTACTCAATCTTTTCGGCAATGGCGCGAATGGATGTTGCCTCAAGACCTTTCTCCGTAAAAAGTAATTTTGCGGCATCCAGAATTTCTCGTTTAAGATCTTCCTTGTGGCGTTCTTTTCTTTCGGCTACTCCCATATGCATGGCAAAGTAAACGAAATATTATGAACAGTGTTCAGTAAAATTCATAATTTTTCCGAAAGTTTTCAAAAACGTTTCCTAACCCAAGGTTTTAAGCTGCCTACCATTGGTTAAAAATTAAGCCCAAAGCGCGTTATTTTTTCCGACCTTTATAATTGAACAAATGTTGACTTAGTGGTGCGAGTTATTTTTACGCTTTTACTTTTTGTTGGGATATTTGGTGTGAAGGCGCAAACGGCTGCTACGCTCGATAGCCTGGATGAGAAAGTCTTTCTACTCAATGAGCTCGATTTTTTTATTGATCCAACAAATTCACTTTCGTTTGAAGAGATTTCATCTGCAAGGTTCAGCAACCAGTTTGTGCGTAGGCCAACGTATCAAAATAAAGATTATCGGTCGGGCGAATCGTATTGGATTCGGTTTTCAGTAGATCATATTCCCACCGAAAAAGTTTGGCTGATAGAATTTTATGATCAGACAATCGATCATGTGGAAGCTTATGTGCCCAAGCCGGATGGTATGTACGAAAAGAAAGTAATGGGCGATGCGCTTACGTTCCAGAACCGAAAATTTGCACACAAGAATTTTGAAGTACAACTCTATCCCCACGAAAACTCCGTTCAGTATTATTACTTCAGGGTTCAATCGCACGAGTTTGCAGATATTCGAATAGCCTTCCGCTCGGTTGATCGTTTTATTTCTTATTCCCTTAACGAATATTTTTTGTTCGGCACTTTCTACGGCATGATTGTAATCATTGCCCTCTATAATTTCCTGGTGTTTCTGGCTATACGCGAAATCAAAAACGTGTATTACATCTTCTATATAATAAGTGTGGCCTTGTATGCTATGAGTCTGGATGGTGTAGGGTTTCAATACATCTGGTCTAACTTTCCGCAATGGAATAATTATGCTTCGGGTATTTGTCTTTACTCGGTAATTCTGTGGGCCCTTGTTTTTACTCGAAGATTTCTAAGTACGCGTACCAAAGCGCCTCGGCTCGATCTTGCCCTGCGCATAATGATTGTGGTGCGTACATTGGTGTTTGTATTTGAGTTGTTCTTCTATCCTGAATTTTTTGCATTCCGGTTTATAGAAATCTTACCGCTTGCGCTGATTTATTATTCGGGTGTTTATGTGTTGATGCGCGGCTATCGTCCAGCCCGGTATTTTGTTATTGCATTTGGATTATTGCTGATTGGTTTTTTTGTGCGCACGCTCGTGTTCTTTAACATCATTGCTTTAACTACACTATCGCATTATAGCTTACACTTTAGTTTTGTGGTCGAAATGTTGTTCCTCACGTTCGCGTTGGGCGATAGAATTACCATTCTAAAGGATAACCGGGATCGGGCTTTGCGCAGAATCATTCATCAGCATGAAGTAAACATGGCTTTGAAAGATAAGGTAACGTTGGAGTTGGAGCAGAAGGTAATGGAGAGAACAACCGAACTGAATCATAAAAATACCGAGCTGGAGGAAATCAATACGCGGTTGGTAAAACAAACCCACGAAATCAATCAGATTAATTCTGTGTTGGATCTGGACAATTGGAAACTGAAGAACAGGATTAAAGTAGTGCTGGAAGAACGCCTGATGGAGAAGACTATGGATTACGAGGAGTTTAAAACCTTATATCCCGACTCATTGGCGTGCTATCGTTTTTTGGAAGAACTAAAATGGAACAATGGCTTTACCTGCCGCAAGTGTGGCAACAACAAATACTTTGATGGCGCCCAGAAATTTGCGCACAGGTGTACCCGATGTGGTTACAATGAGTCAATAACTGCGTACACGGTTTTTCATGGCATCAAATTCCCGATTGAGAAGGCATTTTATATTGCCTACCTGGCCGTAGTGGGTAAAAAACCTTCAACCTTAGAATCCTTGTCGGCCCAGTTAGATGTAGGGATAAACGCCATTTGGGGTTTCCGCAAAAAAGTAGTGGAGCGGATTACCGAATTGAGCGAACACGGCAATGAAATTACAGCCGCCAAGTGGCAGGATGTTATTCTCGATTCTGTTCACAAATCCCCAAAATCAAAAACCAGAACTACCAAAGCAGAAAACGTTTCCGAATAAAGGCGTAGTGCCACGCATTGCAGGCGATTGTTTTTTAATAAAAAATTTGCTGACTAAAGTGCCTTAAATATGCCAGTAAACGTTTGAAATCAATGTTTTTATTCAATGAAAAGCCATTTTTCGCAACGTCCAGTTTGCGGAAGATTAAAAGCACATTTTATCAAAAATATTAGCCTTATCAGTTGCAGATGTCAAAATTCATACTGCGAAACAATCAAATCGCGTATGTCTATGATGAGAAAATTACTATTAACTGCTTTATTTTCAGCGTTTTTGCTGAATTTAGCAATGGCCCAAGACCGAGTTGTGTCTGGGAAAGTGACCTCTGCGGATGATGGAACCACCCTTCCGGGGGTAAGTGTGTTGGTGCAGGGTACTACTAAAGGTACTGCCACCGATGCGAACGGTGCCTATTCAATTTCTCTCGCCTCTGGCGAAAACACCCTTGTGTTTAGTTTTATCGGGTACAAAACCCAGACTATTGCGGTTAGCGCCCAATCTACTGTGGACATCATATTAGAAACGGACATTACCGCACTTGAAGAAGTTGTGGTTGTGGGTTACGGTGTTCAGAAAGAGAAGGATTTGACATCATCGATTACAACGGTAAGAGCAGATGAAATCTTGAAGACGCCACAAGGTCAGGCCATGCAATCATTGCAAGGTAAAGTACCAGGTCTTCAGATTATTAATAATGGTGCACCAGGTGCCAGCCCAACTGTTCGGGTTCGGGGTATTGGTTCAATGCCAGACCAAGGAGATACCGATCCGCTATATGTAGTTGATGGTATGTTCTTCGATAATATAGACTTCCTTAACCCTGCCGATATTGAAACACTTTCGGTATTGAAAGATGCATCAGCAGCCGCCATTTACGGTGTAAGGGCAGCGAACGGAGTAATTCTTATCACTACTAAAACGGGTAAGGTTAATCAAAAGACTGAGATAAACTATAATGGTTATTATGGTGTGCAGGTTGCACAAAACGTTTTAAAAATGGCAAACTCCGAGCAGTATGCTAATTATGCATTGGCAACAGGAGTTCCAGCTGAGGCAAACTTTGTTAATAATGCATTTCAGTTTTATGGCAGAAGCCGCGTTAATCCAAATGTGCCCGATGTAAATACTGATTGGTATAATGAAGTATTACAGACAGCGCCAATTCAAAATCATTCTATCAGCATTACCGGTGGAGAGAATAAAGTTCAATACTCTGTGGGTGCTAGTTATTTTGGTCAGGAAGGTCTGCTTCGGGTTGTTGAGAATAATTACGAACGTTTAAATTTTAGAGCTAAAGTTGATTTTCACGCTACAGAAAAATTAAAAGTAGGGGTTAACCTGAACGTAAGTAATGCGCGCCAGCATGAAGCTGATGGCGGGGTATGGGCAACAACATATTTTGCTGTTCCTATAATGCCAGTATTTGATGCAGGCAATACTTTGGCCGATCCTATTGGTCTGGCCAGTGCAAAACGTTTAGGCTATCGCGATAGCAAAAATCCTTTCTTTAATCTCTACAATACTAATAACAGAAAGAACATTGGTAAGTTGTTAGGCAATGTTTATTTCGATTATCAGTTGTTGGAGGATAAGCTTTCGTTCAAAATGAGCTATAACTTTAGCAATGAAACTATAAATGAGCGCAGAGTAAATTTTGCCTACAACGATGGGTTTATTCAAAGCCAGAATGGTTTAACCCGAACCAACCGCACCTGGACTAACCAGATAGTTGATAACATCTTAACGTATAACGATAACTTCGGAAATCATAACCTTACCTTGATGGCGGGTTATTCATTCAGAAGTGAAATAAATGAAGGTAGCTTTGCGCGAGGTGTAAATATTCCTACGCTTGACAGGAATAGGGAAGAAACCTGGTTTATTGGATCTATACCGAATGGCAATGGTGGTGTTACTGGTGGAACTGTAGTAGATATAGATAACACCGGTGATTTTGGTGATCGTTTATTTGGAGTTTCTTATCTGGGTCGCGCTGCTTATAATTATGCTGATAGATATTTACTGTACGCAACCTTCCGTAGAGATGGAACTAATAAGTACCAACAAACGTGGGGTAATTTCTTAACCTTAGGTGGTGGTTGGGTAGTTTCAGAAGAAAGTTTCTTTCAATTCCCTGCTATTAACTTCCTGAAAATACGCGGAAGTTGGGGCCAGTTGGGTAACGATAATGTTGCGCCTTCTATTGGTAGCCCTACCGTTCAGGTTGTAAATACGGCTATTGGTAATACTAACTCAACAGGTATTTACATCAATACAAACTTCGATTATGTAGATCGTTGGGAAACTGTTTACGAGACCAACGTAGGGGTAACAGCAAAAGCATTGCGCAATCGCTTATCTGCTGATATTGATTATTACGTACGCGATACACGCGATGCTGTACTTCGTGTAATTGTTCCTGGTTCAGGCGATGTAATCCGTAGAAACGGTGGTATCATCCGCAACTCAGGTTTGGAAGCAGCATTAAATTGGTCAGCCGCAATTAATTCAGACATTACTTACAATGTAGGTTTAAATTTCGCAACACTTAAGAACGAAACTCGCGATTTGCGCGGTCAGGCTTACTTAGACTATGGAACCGCGGAGTTTTTACAACGCACCATAGTGGGAGATCCGCTTACCGCTTTTTACGGCTATGAAGTAGAAGGTGTGTTTCAAAATGTAAACCAGATCAATAACAGCGGTTATTCAGCCGAGTTCATTGCATCGCGCGGATTGGTTCCTGGTGACTTCTTCTTTAAAGATCAGAATAATGATGGCCAGATCAATGGCGATGACCGTGTAGTAATTGGTTCAATTCTTCCAACGTTTACTTATGGATTTAATCTGGGTGTAGCCTGGAAAAATTTAGAGTTGTCGGCCAACTTCCAGGGCATGTCGGGCCATAGCATTTTGAATAGAAAGCGTGGTGAAATTAACTGGACTGAAGATAGCAACATCGATGCAGATCTTGCTACAAACTTTTGGAGAGGTGAAGGAACTACCAACGAATATCCAGCAGCAGCAGGGCTAAGGGGTTCAAGAAAATCATGGAACAATAGCATGAGTACTTACTTAGTGGAGGATGGAAGTTACTTCCGCATTCAGAATGTAAGGTTATCCTATAACTTAGGTAAACGCGATTTGTTAGGAATTGCAATGCCTGAAACCATGTTTACGTTTACGGCTGAGCGTCCACTTACGATGTTCAACTACAATGGATTTAATCCAGAAGTAGCCAATGGAATAGATAACCAGACTTATCCGATTCCTGCAGTTTATACAATTGGTCTTAATGTGAAATTTTAATGTTAGGAATAACTATGAAAATAATTAAAACAAAGAAGTGGTTGGCGATGATGCTCCTGATTGGAACACTTTCGGCCTGTGATAGCTTCTTAAATGAACCCCTTGAGCGTGCCGTGGTGGTGGACGATGGAACAAGTTCCATTGATATGCAAGGGTTGATTATAGGTGCCTATGCGAGATTTTATGATTTTGGATGGGAGGTATATCCTTTGATTGCCGTACGTGGCGATGATGTGAATGCAGCTGGTGATCAGGCTCCTTTAACAGAAACCGATGAATTTAAGTACAGTAATTCGACCTGGATGCCAAATAGTGTTTGGCAAGGTTTGTATAGCGATTTAATCATATTCAACGATATGATTGAGGACATTGCCTTCTTGAACCAATCGGCTGCTAACCCTGCAATAGGTGAAAGATACATTGCTGAAATTAAAGTAATGCGTGCCTTTGAACTTTTGCAGATTGCACGACTGTGGGGCAATGTATTGGTACCTAATGTTACCAACATGGCCGAAATTGTGAACGTACCAGTTTCTTCATACGAAGAAGTTATGCAACATATTTCAGCACAAATGGATGAGGCTGTTCCAGCTTTACCAAACCTTCGTCCCAATCAACGTACCGATATTGTGGGTGGCATTACAAAACATGCTGCACTTGCAATAAAGGCATGGGCTAATATTGAAATTAAAAACTGGAGCGAAGCCGCGGAAGCAACAGGTGAAATTATTTCTTCTAATATGTTCACCCTGTCAAATAACTACTATGATCTTTTCAAAATTCCAGGTAAACTGGACAACGAGAATATTCTTGAACTTCAATATTCTGATTTTGGTCAGGGTTCTGGTGCTCAGAGCAGTTACCTGTATGCTTTCTTTGGTCCTAATGCCTGGACTCCAGCAGTAGCTGGTTCTGGTGGTGGTTGGGGTTTCTGGGAGCCTACCCAGAAGTACATCAAGTTTATGCTTGACCGTGGTGAAGAAGAAAGATTGACAACCAACGTTTTGTTTACACTAAATGGAATGAGCTTGATTGAAGCTGATCCTAACTACGATCCACTTCCGGCATTCATTAGCAACACAACACCCGATGGTGATGTGATTGGAAATGCAAATGGAGACCCTGAAGCTCGTGCGCAGTTTTCAAGTGGGAAACACTATACGCCATCTAATCAATTAACTACTGGTCGTACCGATTACGGCACCAACAACAACTTCCGTTGCATACGCTATGCGCATGTGTTATTGATGCATGCTGAGGCGTTAGTGATGAGTTCAGGTAGTTCTACACTTACGGCAGATGCTGCAGTTAATCTGGTGCGCAATCGTGCAGGCCTTCCATCGATCACTGGCGTTGATATCCAGGATGTATTAGATGAAAAATATGCCGAGTTGGCAATGGAATGGGGTACACGTTTTGAAGATTTGGTTCGTCATAACAGAACCAGCGAACTGAACGATAGCCGTAGAACCTATACTGATGCAGATAGATTCTTGCCTTATCCTCAGGCACAAGTAGATATTTTACCCTTACTTAAAGCTGCACAAGCCAATAACTAAAATTCAGAATGATGAAAACGAATAGATTATTCATATTACTGGCGGGATTGATTCTCGTGTGGTCTTGCAAAGATGGCTTTATTGATGACATCACTGCGGTTTCTCCGGGTGCCGATCTGACTGCACCTCAGATTAGTGTAGCGTATCCAACGGAGGGAACTAAAATTAAGGTGAATGAAAATATAACCTCCATCAATATTGATTTCCAGGCATCGGATGATATTGAGTTAGGAACTGTTACAATAAAAGTTGACGATGAGGTTATTGCATCCTTTAATGAATTCAAGGATTATAGGGTTCTTAAAACACAATATTTATATGAGAGCCTGACTACCGGTGTGCACGTGCTAAGTATTACTGCTGTTGATCTTGAAGGTAAGAGCACAACAAAACTTGTTAACTTCGAAAAAGAGCCTGCCTACATTCCCAAGTATGAAGGTGAGGTTTTTTATATGCCTTTTGATGGTAGTTTTATTGAACTGGTTAGTGTTACCAATGCTACTGTAGTGGGAACTCCTGGCTTTTCAACAAACTCAATTGCCGGAACTAATTCTTATGCTGGCGCTGCCAATTCATACCTTCAATTTCCATTAGCCGGACTAGAATTAGAGGATGAGTTTACTGTTGCTTTTTGGTATAAAGTAAATACCACTCCTGATCGGGCAGGTATTTTAAGTGTAGGCCCTCCCGGAATTAATACCCGAACCAGTGGTTTCCGTTTGTTCCGCGAAGGCGGAGCGAATCCTTTAAAGAGCAACATAGGTCTAGGCACTGAAGAATCCTGGAATGATGGAGGTGCCATTTCAACTACCGAATGGGTATTCGTTAGCATGGTTGCAGGAAGCGGTTCGCATGGCATTTACGTAAATGGAAATCTGCTAAGAGCGCAATCAGCCTACACAGGTGCTCTTAGTTGGGCTAACACCGCTTTGTTGACGATTGGATCAGGTGCTCCGAATTTCATAGAATGGAACCATCTTTCTGATAATAGCCAGATTGACGAATTAAGGATTTTTAATAAGAAACTTACTCAAGAAGAGGTACAGTTCGTTATGCAAACGTCTGCTCAAGAGCCTTATGAACCCATGTATGAGGGTGAAGTTTTCTACATGCCCTTTGAAAACGACTTGTATAATGATCGCATAAGCGAAACAGCTGCAACTGTTGTAGGTTCACCATCATTTGGTATTGGTAAGGAAGGCGATGCATATGAGGGTGCCGCTGACTCGTACCTGACCTTTCCAATAGCAGATTTAGGTTTAGAAGATGAATTCAGTATTTCATTCTGGTACAAGGCCAACATCACGCCCGATAGAGCTGGAATTCTTACTGTAGGCCCTCCAGGAATTAATACAAGAACAAGCGGCTTCCGCTTATTCCGTGAAAGCGGGGCTGGCGTATTAAAAAGTAATGTAGGCATGGGTACCGGTGACCAATGGAATGATGGTGGAGCTATTTCAGCTACTGACTGGGTATTTATTACCATGGTGGTAGGCGAGGGTGCGCATGGCATTTACGTAAATGGCGCCTTATTGAGGGCTGAAACAATTTTCACAGGAAGTGTTAGTTGGGCCGATTGTGAATTTTTGTCGATTGGTTCTGGTGCGCCTCGTTTCACTGAGTGGGGTCATCTTTCTGATAACAGTTTGATTGATGAGATCAGAATCTTTAATCGTAAACTTTCTCAAGCTGAAATACAAGATATGATGAACGACTAATTAGTCATTCATCAAAGATACTGATGAGTACATCTCATCTTTTTAGGTTAATTGTTTGTTGTTTAGGAGTTGTTTATAAGAGGATACCTTTCCGGTATCCTCTTTACTTACTGGCTATGGTTAAAAGATTTTTTTTATTCAGTTTCCTCTTACTTGTTCTTTTCGTTTCAGGTTGTAAAGAAGATGAAAGCATTGCAGAGATTGATTTAATTGCAGTGTTTGTAGATTCTGATCCGCTTGACCTTTCAGGCACCCTAAATATTGATGTTCCTGCTTCTGCAATACTTACCCTTTCATTCTCATCACCAATAGTTCCTTCGTCAGCTAACACGGCCATACTTCTTACAACAGATGCCGGTATCGTTGATGTAACCTTCAATTTTCTAAGTGAAAATAAATTAGTGGTAGTGCAGCCCATTGGTGCATTGGAGGTAAGCACCATTCATAAAATTACCATTACCGATCAGCTTCAAGGTGCAAATGGTGCAGCGTTTACCACGCGCGAAGTGAATTTTAAAACTGTACCTGGTAGTTTGCAATTGGTAGCTACTCGTGTAAATAATGAAGCAGTATCGGCCGCAAGTGTTACCGATGTTCCGGTTACGGCACTTCAGGTTGAATTTGATTTTTCAGTTCCACTTGATCCCACCACAGTAACGAGCACTATATTCAGAGTTACCGGCCCCTCAACTGTTTCGGGTACTGTTCAGTTGTTGAACGATAACAAAACGGTAAAACTTACTTCGGCTTCAACACTTCAACATCTTAGAAAATATACAGCCATTATCTCAAATGGATTAAAAGGTGTGGAAGGTCAATCGTATGCCGGGTTGCAACGTGATTTCTATACCGCTATTGATCCAACTCCCAAATTCCCGCTTATCTCCGATGAAGAACTGCTCACCAAAGTGCAGCAACAAACCTTCAAATACTTTTGGGATTTTGGTCATCCTGCCAGTGGTATGGCGCGCGAACGTAACACCTCGGGCGATCTTGTTACCAGTGGTGGCTCAGGCTTTGGATTAATGTCGATTATAGTTGGGGTTGAGCGTGGGTTTATTACCCGCACGCAAGGAATAGAACGAATTGATAAAATTCTTGACTTCCTCGAAACAGCCGATCGGTTTCATGGTGCGTGGTCGCATTGGATAAATGGAAACACAGGCGATGTAATTGCATTCAGTGCAAATGATAATGGTGGCGATCTTGTAGAGACTTCATTTCTTGTTCAGGGATTAATCACCGTGAGGCAATACCTGAATGCAGGGAGTCCAACAGAAAATCAATTGATCACACGCATCAATACATTATACCAGGGCGTAGAATGGGATTGGTATCGGCAAAATGCACAGAATGTAATGTACTGGCATTGGTCGCCCGACAAAGGTTGGGCAATGAACTTGCAGGTAAGGGGTTGGAATGAAGCCTTAATGGTTTATTTGATGGCGGCAGCTTCACCTACTCACACCATTCCTAAAATTGTGTATGACAATGGTTGGGCAAGTAATGGCAACATGCGCAATGGTAATGTTTACGAAGGCATTACACTACCACTGGGCTATCCGTCTGGCGGGCCTTTATTTTTATCGCAGTATTCTTTTTTGGGTTTAGATCCTAATAATCTTGCTGATGCCTATTGTGCCGATTACTTCAATCAGAATCGCAATCATTCTTTAATCAATTATAAATATTGTATCCGTAACCCGCGCGATTATGTTGGGTACAGCAGTTCTAACTGGGGCCTTACCGCCAGCGATAATCATCAAGGGTATAATGCACATTCGCCTACAAATGATCTGGGTGTGATAAGTCCCACAGCGGCATTGGCTGCTTTCCCTTACACACCAGACGAATCCATGGAGGCATTAAAGTTCTTTTATTATACCATGGGCGATAGGCTTTGGGGACAATATGGTTTTTACGATGCCTTTAACATTACCGAAAACTGGTATGCAAGTTCTTATCTCGCCATAGATCAGGGACCTATTATTATCATGATTGAAAATCACAGAACTGGTTTACTGTGGGATTTATTTATGTCAGCACCAGAAGTACAAGCCGGATTGACCAAACTTGGCTTTACTTATTGAGGCTATGAAAAATGTGTTGAAAAAGACTTGGAGATTTTATCAATAACCAGTTTCAAAAAATTATCTGATCAAAAATCGAAAATTGTAAATCGAACATCGAAAATAAAAATAATGAAATCTCTTTATCCACTCGCATTAGTTGTTGCACTTGCTTCGTGCAACGGCCGTCAGGCACAACATCAATCTGGTATTGATGCCCGTGTTGATTCCGTGTTAAATATAATGACACTGGAAGAAAAAATTGGTCAATTGAATCTGCCATCTGCCGGACAGTTTACAACCGGTGCAGCTGAGAATTCTGACATCGCCAAAAAAATTGAGAATGGCCAGGTAGGTGGTTTGTTTAATATTAAACGTGTAGCCGCTATTCGCGAGATGCAGCAGATTGCAGTCGAGAAGAGTCGCTTAAAAATTCCGCTCATCTTTGGTATGGATGTAATTCATGGTTACGAAAGCGTATTCCCAATTCCGTTGGGGATAAGTTGCAGTTGGGATATGGAATTGATTGAACGCAGTGCGCGCATTGCCGCAACCGAGGCCAGTGCCGATGGTATCAACTGGACGTTTTCACCCATGTTGGATTTATCGCGCGATCCGCGTTGGGGTCGTATCTCAGAAGGTAACGGAGAAGATACGTACCTGAGTTCTCAAATCGCGAAAGCAATGGTGCGCGGCTATCAAGGTAATGATCTCGCTGCTAACAACACCATCATGTCGTGTGTAAAACATTTTGCCTTGTATGGCGCAGCCGAAGCGGGTCGTGATTATAACACAACCGACATGAGCCATCAACGCATGTACAACGAATACTTTCCACCGTACAAAGCAGCAGCAGATGCAGGCGCTGGAAGTTTCATGGCCTCGTTTAACGAGATAGATGGTATTCCGGCAACGGCCAACAAATGGTTGCTTACCGATGTGTTGCGTAAGCAATGGGGCTTTAATGGTTTTATTGTTTCGGATTACACCGGTGTAAGCGAAATGATTGCACACGGCATTGGCGATTTGCAAACTGTTTCTGCACGTGCTGTTGATGCCGGTTTGGATATGGACATGGTAAGCGAAGGATTATTAACCACGCTAAAAAAATCTGTAGAAGAAGGAAAAATTAGCGAAGCTCAGATTACCGAGGCTTGTCGCAGAGTTTTGAAAGCTAAGTTTCAATTGGGTTTGTTTGATGATCCGTACAAGTATTGCAATGAAGAGCGAGCAAAGACGGAAGTATTTACTGCGGCCAATCGTGCAGAAGCGCGTAAGGCTGCCACTGAAAGTTTTGTATTGCTAAAAAATGAAGGTAACGTTTTGCCTTTAAAAAAATCCGGAACTATTGCTGTGGTGGGCCCAATGGCTAACTCGCGCGAAAACATGACCGGCACATGGAGCGTGGCGGCACGTTTTTCAGAATCCATTTCAGTAATGGATGGTTTAACCAAAGCTGTAGGCAACAATGCAAAGTTGGTTTATGCACGTGGTTCAAACCTGCACGAAGATGCCGCTATTGAAGAACGCGCCACCATGTTTGGTAAATCTTTGAATCGCGATAAACGTTCAGCCGAAGAAATGCGAGCCGAAGCAGTTAGAGCAGCACGCACAGCCGATGTAATAGTGGCTGTAGTAGGCGAGGGGGCCGAGATGAGTGGTGAAGCGAGTAGTATAACCAATCTGGAGTTACCGCAAACCCAACGCGAGTTATTAAAAGCATTGTTGCAAACCGGTAAGCCTGTAGTTGTGGTTTTATTTACAGGTCGTCCGTTGGTGTTGAAGTGGGAGAATGAAAATGTTCCGGCTATACTGAATACCTGGTTTGGTGGCAGTGAAGCGGGTGATGCTATTGCCGATGTGTTGTTTGGTTCGGTAAATCCTTCAGGTAAACTTTCAACCACATTTCCGCAAAACGTAGGACAAGTTCCCTTATACTATGCGCATAAAAACACGGGTCGTCCGCTTAGCGGACCGTGGTTCCAGAAATTTCAATCTAATTACATCGATGTTTCGAACGAACCGGTTTATCCGTTTGGCTACGGATTAAGTTATACTTCGTTTATGTATAGCGATTTAAAACTGGATAAACCTTCTATGACGCAATCCGAAACGATTACTGTATCAGTTGATGTAACCAATACCGGTAAATACGATGGTGCCGAAGTAGTGCAACTTTACATTCGCGATTGGGTAGGTTCTGTTACCCGACCAGTTAAAGAACTGAAAGGATTTAAGAAAGTAATGATCAAAGCCGGAGAAACACAAACGGTAACTTTTCAACTCACCAAAGAAGAACTTTCATTCTTTAATTATGAATTGAAGTGGGCTGCTGAGCCAGGTGAGTTCAGTGTGTTTGTGGGCGGCAATTCGAGGGATGTGAAGGAAGCGAAATTTACATTGCAGTAATTTAATTAACCGCTGAGACGCGAAGCCGCAAAGTAAATTCAATTTATGCTTTGCGCCTCAGTGTCTTTGCGGTTCAATCAGAACTCAATTCTTTTTCTTCTTACCGCCACCTTTTTGTTTGCTCATGCCACCATGCGCGGCACTGGTAGAACGTGGAGGTTTAGCGTTGGCCGCTTTAATTCTTTCGGCATGGGTAGTAACCTTCGGTTTGTAAGCATGTTTAATTTGAATGATCCGCGATAAGCCGAAAGAAACCGAAAGAAAAATTTCCCTTCGTTGGCCATATATATCCGGGGCACCGGGGTTGCCATTTACATCGTTAGGGCCAGCCGGATTTTTTAATTCATTGAGGTAAGCCGATTTGCGGGTATCAAAAATTCCGAAGTTGGCGCGGCCATCAAAGTTAAGACTCCAATCATCGTTCAAATCGAAATCGCTATGCAAGCCAACAGCGCCAAATAATTGAAACGCGTTGAAC
Source organism: Cytophagales bacterium (assembly GCA_017303795.1). Lineage (GTDB taxonomy): Bacteria > Bacteroidota > Bacteroidia > Cytophagales > Cyclobacteriaceae > ELB16-189. Next base: position 336,507 of record JAFLBR010000001.1, read on the forward strand.
TTACTTTTAGGAACATATACCTGCTTATCTAACTTAGGAACAAACACACCATCATAAACAATTTCATAACCCGGATCGGTAGGTACACTCACGCCATTCGGGTAGCGGATTTTAGTTGCCCCGGCCGGAGTGTTGATGGTTAACGTTTCCTGACCCGCTATTAAGATACTGGGCGCCACCGCAGCCACCAGACTCAAGCGAAAGAATGACATATCATTAATGTGCAGTTTAAGTGCCACGGGCACACTCAAATAACTCATCTGAATGTCGCGCACGCCAACTTCACCACCCGTAGTATTTTTGATTATAAACTTTTGCCCAAGCTGGGTGTAGTTGGGTGTAAACAAAACTCCATGACCTACACGATCGTATCCATAAGCAAACCCAACAGGAGTAGCCCGAATGGTAAACTTGCCATAAAAACGTGGATCTTTCTGTAAACCCTGATCGACCGTAAAGGGGAAATTAAACCCTCCGAACACACCATACGACTCAACATCTTGTGCGGAAGCCTGAATAATCAGGAAAAGAAATAAGCCCGTAAAGACGGCTTTCATGCGGATGTTCAGGTTGGTTATAAATTGGCCTTAAAACGTCAAAAAAACCATTTTCTTCTTTGGCAGAATTACAAAACTAAGAAATAAAGGGAATAAATAAGCCCGGTTTAGGGGCCGTTTACCGGATTTTTGAACCCCTCAGACTTTTAATATGATCCTACCAAAGTCTTAAGTCCAAGGGCTGTAAAGTTTAGCTGTACAATAAGCATGGTAGTATTGGCCCGATCGGTTGTAAAGGTTACAAATCCGCTCTGATCAACCCGTACTGAGTTTCGTACTACATAGTTCACTTCATCGCCCCATAAGTACAACACCCGCAGTTGAAAGCCAGGGTTGACTGTTTTTTTTGGGTTGGTATAAAAGCCAAGGCCAAGTCCGTAGTTCAGGCCGGTATCATTTGCATTATTGATTACCTCGCGTTGATCGGTATTAAAAATTATATCGGCCACATTTTTATCGATCTTGGTTTTGGAATTAAAGAGCTTCAGTCCGAGTAAACCATCGGCAAACGGAATAACACGCCCTTTGTGATACTTTGGCTTCAATCGCGCCATAGCATTCCAGGTAAATACATTGTGGGTGGTTTTAAGCGGTGGCGATGTGGAGGTGCCGCTCTGTTTTTCGTTGCCATAAGTGAAGTATCCAAAGTCGATGCCTAACAAAATGGGAGAAGGTTTTTTCTCTGCCAGCGGACTTAACACCAGGCCAAGATTCAATCCGTAACCTAAGTTACCGAATGAGTTATCAATTACTTCTCTGAATTCCCGTGAGGGTATTGCTGTTTGCACACCACCAAAAAAATGAACGTTAGAAAACCTGACGGAATCCTGACCGTGAGTAGCCGCGCTTATCAATACTAGAAATATGGCGGCTGTAAGTTTCATCAGGCTAAGTTGTGATACACATTTTGCACATCATCGTCAGCTTCCAGCGCACTTACACATTCCATCACTTCATCTTGTTCGGCTTCGCTCAGTTCTTTTGTAGTAGTGGGTATGTATTGCAGTTCCGAACTTTTAGGTTCCCAACCTTTCGTTTCCAGAAACTTTTGCATGTGGCCGAATTCGGTAAACTTGGTATAGACCACTATTTCTTCTTCATCGCGCTGAATATCTTCTGCACCGGCATCAATCAGATCTAATTCAACTTCATCCAAATTCAATTTGGCAGAATCGAACTTGAACACCCCACGGTGTTCAAACATAAACATAACCGAACCAGAGTTACCCATACTGCCACCATTTTTTGAAAATTGCAATCTGATGTTGGCCACCGTGCGCGTAGGGTTATCGGTAGCACAGGCTACCAGCACAGGCACACCATGTGGTGCATAGCCTTCATAGATAGTTTCCTGAAAATCTTTTTCTTCTTTACTGGACGCCCGTTTGATGGCGGCTTCCACCCGATCTTTAGGCATGTTTAATCCCTTGGCATTTTGAATAGCCATACGTAGCCGCGGATTATTATCCGGGTTTGGGCCGCCTTGTTTTACAGCAATAGCAATATCTTTTCCAATACGGCTAAACCCTTTCGCCATCTTATCGAAGCGGGCGAACATTTTGTGCTTTCTTTTTTCGAATATACGACCCATAGTAAACGTAAAATTTGGGAGGGTAAAAATAGACTTTTGAATTCAAGTATTCAAGGGTTTGGATTGAAGCTATCCAGCTAAATCTCCCTTCAAACTGCCACTCCTAACAATTCTGTAACTTCAATTTATATTCTATGTAGCTTAGTTTAAATTTTAAGGCCATGAAGACTTTTTGCATTGTTTTAATTTCAGTTTTATCGATAACAGGCTACAGCCAGCAACTCATCGACTCGCGCCAACGCGAAATTATTTTCACTTCCGTGAACGTAGTGCCCATGGAAACCGAAACAATTCTTACCGACCAGATGGTGATGGTTAAGGATGGAAAAATTCAGGCAATAGGAAAAAAGTTAAAGTATGGTAAAGATGCATTGGTAATTGATGCCAAAGGCAAATACCTGATGCCCGGTCTGGCCGAAATGCACGCACACGTACCACCCAACGAAAATCTGGAAGCGCACAAAGAAGTATTATTTCTTTTTGCAGCCAATGGTATAACTACTATTCGTGGTATGCTGGGCCACCCCGGTCATATTACTTTGCGCTCAAAGATTAATTCGGGCGAAGTGCTGGGGCCACGGTTTTATACTACAGGGCCATCGTTTAATGGTTTGAGTGTAAAGACAGCCGAGCGCGGTGCGGAGATGGTGCGCGAACAAAAAGCTGCCGGTTATGATTTTCTGAAACTACATCCCGGTCTTACCAAAGAAACCTTTGCGGCAATCAGTTCAACAGCAAACGAAATAAAAATTCCATTTGCCGGCCATGTGTCGTTTGGAGTAGGGGTGTGGCGCGCGATTGATGCGGGTTATTCTTCTATTGATCACTTAGATGGTTTTGTGGAAGCGTTGGTGCCTGGCATTGAGACGATGACAGAGCAACAAACCGGTTTGTTTGGAATGTATGCAGGCGATAAAGTGGATGAATCCGGAATTCCAAAACTGATGCGCGAACTAAAAACAAAAAACATTTGGGTAGTGCCAACACAATCATTGGCCGATCGTTGGTTCGATGCCGATTACACAGGTGATGAATTTCTGAAAGATCCCGATAGTAAATACATGAGCAAACAAACGGTTAATCAATGGATCGACTCCAAGAAAAACCTGATGGCCAATCCGCAATACGATGCCGCCAAAATTGAAAATTTTATTAAACTAAGACGCAAACTTATTCTGGAATGCCAGAAGAATGGAGTGGGGTTGTTGTTAGGCTGCGATGCACCACAGGTTTTTAATGTGCCCGGTTTTTCTACGCACAATGAATTAAAATACCTGGTTGACTCCGGACTTACACCATATCAGGCATTGCGAACCGGTACGGTTAATGTGGCAACTTATCTGAATATGAAAGATGCCGGAACCATCAAAGCCGGTAACGTAGCCGATTTAATTTTAATAGATGGCAATCCGCTTGCCGATGTTACCAACACTAAAAAAGTAGCGGGTGTAATGCTGCGCGGTCAGTGGCTCTCAAAAGCTGAGATTGATGCGGGGTTGAAGAAGTTGGAGAAATAAATTAGTTACCAGTTTCCGGTTTCCAGTAAATACATCCTTAACTATGTTTGAGTAATCTCACGAACTGGTAACTTGCAACTGGTAACTTGTAACTACTTTGTGCTAAACCTCTTCTCCTTCAACCTCACCTTTACCGAAATCGGAATTATTCTAGTTGTAGCGTTGCTTACCGGTATGGCTAAAACGGGTGTGCAGGGCGCGGGTATGTTATCAGTGCCCATGTTGGCTACGGTGTTTGGTGGTCAACTTTCCAGTGGTGTAATCTTACCCATGTTGATAATTGCTGATGTGTTTGGGGTGTGGTATTATCATCGGCATGCTTCGTGGCAACATTTAAAAATTCTTTTTCCGTGGGCGGCATTGGGTGTTATTGCCGGCACGGTGTTGGGTAAGTTTATTGACGATTCAATTTTTAAATTGATTATGGCCAGCACCATTATGGTGAGTGTGGTGATTATGATCTGGCTTGAGCGCACCAATCCCGACAAGGTTCCGAAACATAAATCGTTTGCTATTGCCACAGGTGTGGCTGGTGGGTTTACATCTATGGTCGGTAATCTGGCAGGCTCGGTTATGAGTGTGTATTTGCTGGCGGTGCGCTTGCCTAAAAATGTTTACATCGGCACTACCGCCTGGTTTTTTCTGGTAGTGAATTGGTTTAAGGTTCCGTTTCATGTGTTTGCCTGGCATACTATAACATGGAATACTGTATTATTGGATTTACTCACCTTGCCCATGATCTTGTTAGGTGCATGGCTGGGTATTTTAATTGTTCGGCAATTGACTGATAAGATGTACCGCTGGTTTATAATAATTATGACGGTGATTGCCGCAGTGGGAATGTTAATATAAAGTTGTAAATTTTGACAGCCAATACTTATAATATGAAATGCCCATCAACAAAGCAGACCCAGCGGTATGATAATGCGCTAGGCATTCCATGTGGCCACGTAAAAAAAATTATTAACACATGAATACTATTAACGTAATCGAAAAATTCAAACTCTTCTCCGAAACCTGGACGCCTAAAATCATTAGCGAACTGAACGGTCAGTATGTAAAACTTGCCAAAGTAAAAGATGAATTTGTGTGGCATAGTCATGAAAATGAAGACGAGTTGTTTATGGTTTTTAAAGGCACACTCTACATGCACTTTCGTGATCGGGTTGAAACCCTCCGCGAAGGTGAAATGATTGTGGTACCCAAAGGTGTAGAGCACAACCCGCGTACCAATGGCGAAGAAGTTTGGGTATTGTTATTCGAACCCAAAGAAACCGCCCATACCGGCAACGTAGATCATGAGCGCACGGTGCGCAATCAGAAATGGATTTGATGAGTTTCTGTTTTTATAATCTCAAAGTCAAACTTAGCTATCTGCTTTGTATTGCTACATGTAATCTGTATGCACAACCTAAAATTGGTATCGCTACACAGTTGAGTCACGATAGCACGCTTGCGCGAAGTGGTTATGATTTTATAGTAGAAACGGTGGGCAATACGGTTTCACCAAAAATTACCGATGCCGATTTTGAAAAACGATTAGCTATAATAAAAAATCTAAAGACTCCCTTTTATGCACTCAACATCTTTATACCGGGAGAATTAAAATTAGTAGGCCCCGAAATAAATGAAACAGCTTTACTGGCCCACACGCAAAAAGTATTTGAGCGATGCAAACGTGCCGGAATAAAATTGATAGTGTGGGGAAGTGGTGGGGCACGCAGAATGCCGGAAGGCTACTTAAGATCAAAAGCCACACAAGAATTTATAAACATAGCCCGGAAAGTTTCGGAGCAAGCGGCACAGTATGATGTTATACTCGCACTCGAAAACCTGAACACGCAGGAAACAAATTTCATTAACACAGTTGCCGAAGCATTACAAATAGTAAAACAAGTAAACCATAAAAACTTCCGGCTGTGTGCCGACATCTATCACATGCTGCGGGAAAACGAACCTGCCTCGGTGTTGCTACAAACCAAGGGTTATCTGGTTCATTGCGATGTGGCTGAAAAAGAAAATCGTACCCCACCCGGAACAGCAGGCGATGATTTTACACCTTATCTGAAGGTGCTAAAACAAATCGGGTATGCGGGCGCGATTGTATTAGAGTGCCGCTGGAATAATCTGGCTGATGAAGGGCAGCCGGCTCGTATATATTTGCAACAACAGATTAATAAAGTTTGGAAATGAATTATAGAAAGTTATTAGTGGTTGCAGGTTTTGTGTGGTTCTCGGTTGGTGTTGGAGCACAAGATCCGCTTCGGTTTGAAAAAGAAGTAAGTGATTTAATAGCTACGGATGCAACTGTAAATTCCAAACAACTGATTTTATTTACCGGAAGTTCCAGCATTCGCTTGTGGCATAACCTGGCCGAAAGTTTCCCCGGTAAAAATGTGTTGAACCGTGGCTTTGGTGGTTCTGAAATGAGCGACATGCTGTACTACACACCTCAACTTATTCTGAAACACAAACCCAATATTGTTTTTATTTACGAAGGCGATAACGACATTGCCGCAGGCCGCAGTACAGAACAGATTCTGGCTAATGCCGATTCGCTTGTAAAAAGTATTCGCGCTGCGTTACCCAAAACAAAAATTGTTTTCATTTCGCCTAAGCCGAGTGGCGCCCGCTGGCACCTGAAAGCCCAATACGAAGATTTTAATTCTAAGCTGGCACAGTTTACAAAATCGCGCAAGCGTGTTTACTTTGCAGATGTGTGGTTGCCCATGCTGGATGCAACCGGTAATTTGTTGCCGGGTTTGTTTCTGGAAGACAACCTGCACATGAACGAGAAAGGTTATGTTATCTGGACAAAAGTGTTAAACCAATTTCTTTAACGGATCAAGTTACGTGCGCCTGAATTTTATATTTCTTTTTGGGATATTAAGTGTGCTTGCAACGCCTGTGGCTGCACAAGATAATCTGGAGGTGCGTGTACCCAAAGCCATTACACACCTAAAAGCATCTAATAAATTAATACTACGTACCAGCCACGCGCCCAAACACAACATCTTTAAAAAGATACTTTGCTTTAATGAAGGTTGCAGACGCGCAGCCGGGTGGAGGCGTGGCCAGGAAGCACGCAGGTTCGATGATTACAAAAAACATCCACAGGTAAAAAGAACGAAGCGCGACACCATTCATGCAGAAGTGCACACCACGGAACCTCCGGCACCTAAACCCGATACGGCCGATATTAAAAAGAAGGTAGCACCAACTTTGCCGGTTGAACGCAGGTTTATTCTGAGTGATGTATTGTTCGCGGTAAATAGTCCGGATATTAATAAAGATGTTACCAAGCAACTGGATACATTGGTGAACTTGCTAAAGGCCAATGAAAAAATTCTGGTGCATATTGTTGGACATACCGACAACACCGGGCGCGAAGCCTATAACCAACGCTTATCCACCAGTCGCGCGGAAGCGGTTGGCCTTTACCTGATGGATAGTGGAATTGCCATTGGCCGAATAACATTTGAGGGTAAAGGCAGCAGCGAACCCATTGCCGATAATACCTTTGATGAAGGTCGCAGAAAAAACAGACGGGTGGAGATTATTTTGAAAGAGTGAGGTGATTACTCAAATTCTCAAGGCGAAAATTTACAAATCGGTTAAGCAATCCAATCAGCAGATGTTAACTTTGTTAACGATGAAAGTTCGTGCGATTACATATTACTGGATGCTGATATTGGTGCTTGGCATTTCATGCGAAGAGCCAACCGAAGAACCCATCATCGATGAAGAAGTTAATCCCATTGATTGGACCGACCTCACACATGGAAATAAAGTTGATCCCGATTACGAAACTATCTTTCCGCAAGATCGCGTAAACACACTTGAAATTGTTTTAGGCAGCGCCAACTGGCAGGCTGTTAAAACCAATATGAAGGATTTGTTTGGTTACGACTTTGGTTCGATCTCCACACCATCCAATGGTATCCCGGCTTCAGAGCCGCAGTATGTTCCTGTATCGGTAAAGTTTAATGGCAAAGAATGGTATAAAGTAGGCTTTCGCCTGAAAGGCAATTCTACATTAGGTAGCAGTTGGCGCAATGGTATTTACAAACTTCCGTTTCGGTTAAACTTCGATCGGTTTGAAGACGTTTATCCGCAACTCATGAACCAGCGCATGTATGGCTTTAAAGAATTATCAATGTCGCCCGGAGCTATGGATCCCTCACTTTTGCGCGAGAAGGTGGGGTCAGATATTTTTAGAATGGCTGGAATACCCAGTGCTCAAACTTCGTTTTATAAAGTTTTCATCGACTTTGGTGCGGGATTAAAATACTGTGGCGTATATACAATGGTGGAAGTGGTGGACGACACCATGATTAAAAATCAGTTTGGCAACGATGCTGGAAACTTATATAAACCGGAAAGCACGTTTGTCAACTTTGTATTAAACAAGTTCGAGAAAAAAAATAACGAAACTGAAAACAACTACGATGATGTGGTGAGTTTAATCAACACATTACACAGTAGCTTGCGTTTGCAAAACCCCGAGCAATGGCGCACTACATTGGAAACTGTTTTTGATGCCGATCATTTTATGAAATGGCTGGCAATTAATACGGCAATGCAAAACTGGGATACCTACGGGCGCATGGCGCATAATTATTATTTATATAATCATCCCGCCAAAGGCCTTACGTGGATTCCGTGGGATAACAACGAGGCTCTTTCCAATCGCGGTAATTCCGCGCTTACCATTGGACTGGAAACCGTGAGTAACGATTGGCCATTGATCCGCTACCTGATGGACGATCCGGTATATGCGGCCCACTATCGCGAACACATGCAGCAATTTTTAACGGAGGTGTTTACAACAACCCACATGAACACCCTGTTCGATCAATACTATAGTTTAATTTCACCCTATGTTATTGGGCCGCAGGCAACCGAAACCGGAAAGTATTCGCAGCTACCCAACACCAATGCATTTACAGCTGCTCAAACTACCTTGAAACAACATGTAGCCACCCGCATTCAGGTAGCCTCCGATTATCTTCAGGAGAATGATTGATTAAAGCCTGGAGTTGAAAACTTTAGTTTGTGATAAAGATCACTTCTATTTAGCTTTTATCTTGTTAACTTGAAACTGTAAGTGAACTCTAATTGTTAATGAGATATGAAAACAAATGCTATTGGGTTAGATGCAAGCAAAGCTGAAAATCTGGCCATTCAGTTAAATGAATTATTAGCCAATTATTCCGTGTTTTATCAGAACACACGGGGTTATCACTGGAATATTAAAGGTGAAAAATTTTTTGAACTACATGTAAAGTTTGAAGAGTTGTATAACGACCTGCTTTTAAAAATTGATGAAGTAGCAGAGCGCATTCTTACGCTGGGATATTCACCCAATCATCGTTATTCCGATTACCATGCTGTTTCGCAGATCAAAGAGAGCCAGAAAGAATCGGATGGATTGAAAGCCGTAGCCGAAATTCTGGAGTCGTTTAAGGTAATAATTTCTCTTCAACGAGAGTTGCTCACCCTTTCGGCCGATGCCGGAGATGAAGGCACCAATGCACTTATGAGCGATTACATTCGCGCACAGGAAAAATTAGTGTGGATGTATTCGGCTTTTCTGGGTAAGAAATAATGGCCTGCGGCTGTAACAAAACAGGCGGGGTTAAAGTCTTTGCCTTAGTCTGCTTCCGTTATGCTTCAAAAAATCAGTAATGCCTTTGCGTTAGCGTTTGGTAATATTCGTGCAAACCTGTTCCATACTTTTCTTTCGGTATTGGGAATTATTATTGGCGTTGGGGCCCTTGTATCTATTCTTTCGCTTATAGATGGCATGGAAGAACTGGCGCGCCAGCAAATCAGCCAGACTACTTCGTTAAATGGTATTATGGTGCAGGCAGAAACACACCGCAATGCCAATGGTGTGCGTATTAGAAAAGATACGGTTCCGGTAATCACCTATCAAGCCTATGCAAGCATGAGTGCAGCCCTAAGCAAACCGGTAGTGGCCTATATGCGTTCGGGTGCTTCGGGTGAGGCTACCCTTGCAACAGGTAAAAAAGTGGGTGTTAATGTGCTTGCAGTAACAGCTACTTTAGAGCCAGGTGCACAAATCGCTATCGGCACAGCGTTTACCAAAACCGATGTGGAAGCTAAGTTGCCGGTAGCTATTGCTAATAAAACTTTTCTGAAAATGGCCGGCATCCCGGAAACGGAAGCGTTGGGCCAGATGCTTTTGTTTCGCGATAAGTCTATAAAAATTGTGGCTGTACTGGAGGGCGAAGCCAACAAGTCGCCCGTAGTGTACTTACCCATTACCTTACTTACCGAAACTGAATTACAAACAACACCACCCGACATTATTTTTGAAGCTGAAAAAACGGAAACAGTACCGCTACTCAAGACAGAACTAGTAAACTGGCTGAAGGTAAATTATAAAAATGCCGATCAGGATTTTCGTGTACTTACCAACGAGTTTCGTGTAGAGCAGGTAGCAAAAGGTTTTTTAGTGTTCCGCTTAATTATGGGGTTGATTGTGGGTATTTCAGTTGTAGTAGGAGGTATTGGTGTAATGAATGTGCTCTTGATTTCAGTAACGGAACGCACTGCCGAAATTGGCGTGCGCAAGGCAATGGGTGCCAACAGACGCGACATAACCTTATTGTTTCTGGCTGAGTCGGTAACCGTATCTGCCTTTGGTAGTCTGGCCGGATTAGCCTTTGGTATTGGAGCAACCATGATAATCATTCCTATTGTGCGGGCCGTAACCGAAATGCCTTTTCAGGCTGCTTATACGCTAAATACTATTCTTGTTATTTTAATACTTGCGCTGGTAGTGGGCGTTGTGTTTGGCACTTACCCGGCCATTCGCGCCTCTAAGCTCAATCCGGTGGACGCCATTCGTCACGAATAATTTTTTACACGCACATAGGGGTAAGGCTTGTTCACCTTGTCATACATCCAAATAATCTGCGATTTGATCTTGCAAACCTTTTTGTTCAACAGGTTGCAAGAAAATTCAGATACTCACTAAAAAATTATTTGTATGAAACTCTTATCCGCACTTTTAATTCTTCTTAGCGCTGCAATTACCACACAAGCCCAGGAAATACAAACCCTTTTTGGCCGTGGTAGTAGCACCAGTGGCTACATGGCTTTCTCCAACAAATTCACCACCATTAGTGGCGACTACGCCAACCTGAGTGAAGTTTATGGTGGCGTGTTTATCAATCGCAGGTGGATGATCGGTATGGGCGTTGCCGCCTCTACCAACGACATTCGCGTACCGCAACAACACAGCGTAAGCCCGTTGCAACCCATGACCTACCAATATGGACAAGGCGGTTTAATGCTAGAGCGTGTGATTAAATCCAATCGCTCCATTCACCTGGTAGTAAATATGTTTAGTGGTGTAGGGTTCACCGCCCAATACCATCGCCCGCAATGGGATGAGTGGGACGACTGGGATGATTTTGATGATATAAGCGGCCACGACCAAAATTGGTTTTATGTTTTGGAACCGGGCGCGCAACTGGAAATGAATTTGTTTCGCTGGTTACGGTTTAGTCCGGGTATTTCATATCGTAAAACCTATGGCAGCAATGGCCTCGGCTTATCCGATAATGATTTGAGCAACTGGTCGTACAACCTAACGCTGAAGATTGGTGGCTTTGGGAAAAGAAATCGTGAGCCACATAGACACAGCACCGAAGTTATTTCGAACTAATTGCATTGAGGCGTCATGACGACTCTAAGCCTTAGCAAGCAGTCGTCAGACGCCTTTGTCCTTTAGTGTCTTCGTGGCAAGTTGTTCCTCATTTCGAACTAATTTCTGAGATTGTGGTTTATTTATAGGATTGTTATTAATGCTACAAAGGCGCTAAGACATATTTAGGCGTCAGGACGACTGTAAACTTTAGCAAACGGTCGTCAGACGCCTCTATTCTGATTCTTAGTGCCTTTGTGTCTTAGTGGCAAGAATCTCCGAAACTAAAGACACCACTATGAAATGGCTTGATGTGCTGCAATATGCCAGCAAAGGAAATGTAACGCCACCCCGCAGAGTTGAAAAAACCGATGCGGAGTGGCGTGCACTTTTAACCGAAGAAGAATTTTATGTTACGCGCAAGAAAGGCACCGAGCGCGCCTTTACAGGCGAGTACTGCGAGGCCCACGAACCCGGCCTGTATGCCTGCCGCTGTTGTAACACTCCGCTGTTCGACTCGCGCACAAAATTTGAATCGGGTACGGGTTGGCCCAGCTTTACCGTACCGGTAGCCACCAACGTTATAAAGTATACTAAAGACACCAGCTACGGCATGACGCGCGTAGAAGTAGAGTGCAGCGTGTGCGATGGCCACCTCGGCCACGTTTTTCCCGATGGCCCACCACCTACAGGACTGAGGTTTTGTATAAACTCGGCTTCGGTGAAGTTGGTGGGGGAGTAGGATTCGTTTTTATTCAAGATTCAAATGATCTTTAAGGTAACGCCTGAACAGGTTTAGGGCAATTGGGTTTGCAAAGAAAAGTTTCCTGATTGGGAAATATCTGTATCTTTGTCAAAGCATAGATGGAACAACCAAATTTTGAAATCCAATTATTGCCCGAGGTGATCGATTTTCTCAACGACCTTGACGAGAAGACACGCAGAAAAATTTATTACAACCTTAAAAAATCACAATTCATCTATGATCAGGAATTACTTAAGAAATTAAATGAGTTCATATGGGAGTTCCGGACAATGTATAATGGTAAATATTATAGACTTCTATCTTTTTGGGATAAATCTGAGGGAACATACGTAGTTGCAACTCATGGATTTATTAAAACAACGGCAAAAACACCACTAAAAGAAATAGCGAAAGCGGAAGAGATAAGAACACAATACCTGAAGAATAAGGATAGAGCGAAAATGAAATAATTATGGGAAAGAAATTCAAAACAGTATCACTTGATACCATGATTGACAAACACGTTGGAAAAAAAGGAACAAAAAAGCGCGAAGCCTTTGAAAACGAATTGCGAATTGATTTGCTTGGGCATGCCATCAAACAGGCAAGACAAGAACGTAATTTAACTCAAGAAGAATTAGGAGAATTGGTGGGCGTTCAAAAGGCGCAAATTTCTAAAATAGAGAATAGCGTAAAGAACGCACGATTTGAAACCATAATTAAAGTGTTTGATGCCCTTGGAGCAAAAGTGAATTTCAACGTAGAGTTGAATAAAAAGAAGTTTGCGTATTGAAAATAACTTGGCTGTTCGACATTTATAATACTCTTGGCTGTTCAACATTCTTCGTTATTATATCTTTAATTGATGTGCAGATTTAAGGCAGTTATGCTGTGATGCAGGTCTAACTTCGTAATGCTAAATAAAATCAAATAATAGATTACAAATGAAAGACTTTTTAAAAAAGCTAAAACTGATTGATTACTTACGCATTGAACTCGAAGTTAGTAAACAGGGTTTCGTGAATAGACTAAAAGAAAATGTAGATGAAGGAGGTACGGGAATTTTCTCTGATCCCTTCGAAGGGTTTTCATCCAGCAAAAATGAGTATAAAGGGCACGTAGGACTTAACAACTTTAAAATAAAAAGACGTAAAAGGTTATTTGATGTGAACATGAACATGGCTGTGGCAAGCGGGACATTTGAGCAAAGGGAAGATAAACTGATCATCAATACAGAGATCAATGGTTTTACTGGAGCGATGATTCCCTTTTATATTTTTTTAATAATCTTTTATTTAATTTTTATCACAAGCTTTTTGATGGTCGATAATATTGAGGGTGGTATGGAGTTTTTTATTTTTCCGTTTATAATAGTTCATGCAATATTCATGTTAGGATTTCCATACTTAATGATGAGACGAAGTGTAAGTAAGATGAAATATGAACTTGAACGTGAATTTTTTTACATGACAAAATAACATCCTTAACCCACAACAATCTGCGTTTGTTAATACTTGTCTTGCCTGTTCGACATTTGTAATCGAACAATAAATTACCGGATTTTTAAAATCTTAGCTGTTCGATATTTATAATCCCGAACAATAGATTACCGGATTTTTAAAATCCGTTTAATCATTCAACAGCAATTTGGAACCACCTACCAGAAAACCGAATACAACGCGATCAGAATTCCAAAAATGATCAGCGACCCAAAAATAAATCCGGGGTTTACTTTAAACATACTTACATCTACTTCCATTTCTTTCTTCCGGTTTACTTCCGGTTTTAGCAGACTGATCAGCACCATCATAAAAATGATTAACCCAAACGTAATCGACATTCTATCGAGGAAGGGATAATCGGGAAACCATCCGTTTGTCCACACGGGTAAAAATTTCAGAAGCGCGGAAAGCGGAATGGTTAAAAGTGCGCCCGTCATGGCGGCTGCAGCCGTAGTTCGTTTCCAGAAAAAGCCCATCAGAAAAATTGCCAGTACACCGGGCGAAATAAAGCCCACATACTCTTGAATAAATTGATAAGCCTGATCGAGTGTTTTTAATGCTGGTGCTACCAACCCCGCTATCGCAATGGAAATGATTACCGTCCAGCGGCCTACCCACACCAACTTTTTTTCATTGGCATTTTTGTCGAAATATTTTCGGTAGAGGTCTAACGAAAAAATAGTGGAGATGCTATTGGCTTTGCCGGCCAGCGATGCCACCACGGCTGCGGTAAGTGCAGCAAAGGCAACACCTTTTAATCCGGCAGGTAATAAGTTCATTAGTGTGGGGTAGGCGTGGTCGGGTTTTAATACGCCCGCCTCATCTACCATCTCGGCCTGAAACATACCTTGCTGATGCAACACAAACATGGCAATACCCGGTAACACGGCAATCAACGGAATCATCAACTTTAAAAATGCAGCAAAGAGCAAACCCTGCCGCGCTGTTTTTAAATCGGCACCCAGCGCCCGTTGTGTAATGTATTGGTTGCACGCAAAATAATTCAGGTTGTTAATCCACATGCCCCCAATCAACACCGACAGGCCCGGTAAATCTTTATAGTAGTTATGATCTTTATCCAGAATCATGTGGAAGTGACTATCGGCTTGTTCTTTCAACACCACCAGTCCCTTCCACGCATTGGCGCCAAACCCAAATTTTTCTGAGAGCAACGTGAGCGCGAGATACGAAGTAATCAAGCCACCCACTACCAACACCGCCACCTGAATTACATCGGTGTAGCCAATTACTTTCATCCCGCCAAGGGTTACAATAATGGCAAACACACACAACCCGAAAATGCAAAACTCAAACGACAAGCTTGAAATAGAATTGATGGCAATAGCCCCGAGGTAAATGATGGACGTAAGGTTTACAAACACATACACCAGCAACCAGAAAATGGCCATCACCGTGCTCACCTTATCGTTATACCGCTCGGCCAGAAATTGCGGCATGGTGTAAATCTTATTCTTAAGATACAGCGGAATAAAAAACACCGCTACAATTATAAGCGTGGCCGCAGCCATCCACTCGTAAGTAGAAATGGCCAGACCAATGGCAAAGCCCGAGCCCGACATGCCAATAAAATGTTCGGCTGAAATATTGGAGGCAATAAGCGAAGCCCCGATGGCCCACCACGTTAAAGAACCTTCCGCCAGAAAGAACTCGCGCGCGCTAATAGAAGTGGATCTTTTTTTATGATACACATAATAGCCATAGGCAAACACCACAGCAAAGTACCCGAAGAAAACAATGTAGTCGGCTGGGTGAAGGATACTCATGCAGGCAACTACTTAAGTGGGAAGTTAAAACTTTAACGTAGCCGGTAAATATTTTGCTACCAGGTCTTCGTAATACGGTTTAAGTTCTTTCCAGTTGGGCGGTGTAGGATTTTTAGAATACAGATCGTACGGGTTAAACAGGTTTACCCATTTAAACATTTCATGATCGTGCGCATCCATTAAATGAGCGTACGCATGTTCGCGATGTTGCGCATAAAACGAATGATACCGCAGCATGTAAAGCCCCGGCTCCGGCAAACGGTCTTTCACCATATTATACACATACTCATCGTGCCCCCACGACATGGTTACGTTGCGCAAACCACAGTTGGGTGCATATACGCCATACTTGGTATTGTATTTCGGATTGGTGTAATCAGGATTGTTTACAAAAAATTCCGGGTAAACAATTTTATCGGCATAGGCACAGCCTACCGGAAACGTATCGCCCACAACAGCCCACTGCGGTTCGCCAAAAAGGCAAAGCACTTTACCCATATCGTGCAACAGGCCCACCATCACCATCCAATCGGGGTGGCCATCTCTGCGAATGGCTTCAGAAGTTTGCAGCAGATGCTGAAACTGATCGAGGTCGGTGTCGGGGTCGGAGTCATCTACCAGTTGATTCAGAAAATCAAAGGCACTCCACACGGGCATTTCCTTTTTGTTGAACGCCAGAAACTCGGCCCGCTTCTGCATTACAAAATCATAGGTTTGATAGGTATGATTAAGTCGGTAGAATTCACGCACCGAATCGCGCTTGGGGTCTTCATAGTTGCGGTATTCCTCCGTGGATTTAGAGGTGGCAATCTCTTCTGGATTAGGATACCGCCTGAGCAGATCATCTTCCCATTCATCCAGACTTTTTAGCGGGGTGGACTCCAATTGATTTTCCATAACCATTTCTATTTGAGATTGAAATTAAATCTTTTTCTCAGAATTAAATAGGGTTTTTGAGATAAGAGGTAAGGCTTCGGAAAACGGGTTGCAGTTTAGTTGGGGTTTCTTTTATCTTTCGAGGAGGGATTGGCTTTTAGCCGTTACCCACAACGCAATGAAATTACTGAGACAATTAAATATAGAATAACATGGAATATCCTGATTTAACCGGAGACCAAGTAAAACGTATTATAAATCTTGTAAAATGGATTGCTGGGTTTGTAATTGGTGCAATAACTATTGTAACAACTGTTTCTCTCTATTTATCATATGATTCAATTAAAGAAATAAAGGCTGAAGTAAAAACTGAGACTTCGGATATAAAGAATGAAGTTGAAAAGTTGATGCAATTTTCTAGAGATGAAATAGATAGATTTAATGAGTTTTCAGAAAAGCATGTGAAATTAGTGACAGAAGATGCAATTTATCAAGCAAAAAAGAATGCCGAAAAAGAAGTTTCAGACTATTTTGAGAATGATACTGAGGTGAAACGATTAATCAACAACTCTGCAGAGAACATCCTGAGCAGATTTGAAAAAGACGTGAATGGATTTACGGTCAGACTTCCAGACATACTTCTTGCTCTTGAAGAAGTTGGTAGAGGCGAAAGAGTAGGAATTGAGAAAATAATAGATTTGAAAAATAATTCCAATAATCGTTTTATTAAAGAATTGGCATCAGAAGTTTTTATTAAGAAAAAACAAGATTTTTATAATGTTTTCAATCATAATAATGGTTCATTTTGGAACAGTGACATAGCTGATTTTTTAGTTAAAATTAAGAATGACCCTACTAGTTATTTGGATTTTGCCGAAATTATTAATAACGGAAACATTCACTTAAAAAATACTGCTACGCAAGATGAGTGGAGTAATTCTGATAAAAATGTTTTGATTGAAAGACTAATTAAAAATGTAAATGAAAGTAAAGACCTTAATGTCGTGACAATATCGTTTTTTCTTATTCAAGAAATGACAAATATTAGGTCTGAATTATTTGACTTCGTTGATTTTGAAAAAAAATCTAAGTCATATAAGATTGACGGAAAATATTTATAACAAACTAAGGATGCCGAGCAGTTAACCATCGCCCTCGTGGGTGTTCTTCACCCACAAACTGAAGAATTTATATAACTTCATACCAAAACATAATATATACAACCATAAAGACTCCAATAAAAAGAATAGGCAATACTTTTATTAAACAAAAGCAAATAAAAATCCTTTAAGTTGTTGGTAATTCACATTAATGGTATTTCTGACTGAGAAAATAAGGAATAGAAATCGAATCGAAGTTTTCGTTTACGACAGCTTAGAGACCTAGCACAGCGTGTTGACTGGCAAGACATCTTGGACGAATCACTAAAAATTCTGGATGAAGAGGGAAATCTCTATGTTTGGGACGATTCAAAAAGAAATGAAGCTGGGTCAGTATTTGGCTATTCGTTTAAGACAAATGGAACTGATTTTGAGATTGTGAAGATATGTAAAGAAAAATTCAATCAACTTGGACAACCAGATAGTTTTGTGATTGAAACAGTTGTTTGAAGTAAACTACCGCCCTCCCTGTGGGTGTTCATCACTTACGACCTAAAAACTAATCTCAGCAAAACTTAAAACCCACTACAACTTTTCTACACTTCACGGCATCGTATCTCCGGTTAAGGTCGCGCGGGTTGGTTTATAAAACCCTATCGGCCACCTTCAAGTATTAAACCGGTTTGCCTTGCTGTTCGACATTTATAATGTCGAACCCTAGATAACTGGATTTTTTAAAATCCAATTCACAACTGAAAACTTCCACCAAACCACTACAACTTTTCAACACTTCACGGCATCGTAGCTCCGGTTAAGGTCGCGCGGGTTGGTTTACCTCGCCCTCCCTCGCCCTCGTGGGTGTTCTTCACCCACGAGCCAAAAACATCGCATCATCTAAATTCTCAAGCACAAAACCCTAAACTGTTTAGTCATACGTTTTTCGGAAAAAATGAACTTTTAGGGTTTGGACTGAGTTTCCTGATTAGCTAACTTTGTGTTCGTGAGCAAAGACTTTATCAGGCACATATTTTACTACAAAAAGTATTACCTCGATTTCTTTGATACCCTGAAGCCAGAAGTAAAAGCCAAGTTTAACTGGACATTGGGATTAATTTCAACGATTGAGAGGGTTCCTGAAAAGTATTTTAAGCACATGGAGAGCTCGGACGGAATTTTTGAAGTTCGTGTCGAAGTGGGAAGCGATATATATCGGGTCTTTAGTTTCTTCGATAAAGGACAATTGATAATTCTGGTTAACGGATTTCAAAAGAAATCGCAAAAGACTCCCAGGAAAGAAATTGAACTAGCTGAGAGATTAAAAAAACAATATTTCGATGAAAAAAAAGGCAAATAAAAATCTGACCTCATTTGCAGATCACCTTGATAAACAATACGGAAAAAAAGGCACTGCAAAGAGAGATACTTACGAACAAAGCTTTGAAGCCTTCAAGCTTGGTGTACTTATTCAAGAAATGCGGGAGCAACAAAATCTGACGCAAGAGCAATTAGCTTCTAAATGCGGTACGACCAAATCGTACATTTCACGCATTGAGAACAATGCAAGCGACATTAGATTATCAACTTTAATGAGAATTATTCAAGAAGGGCTTGGCGGTCACTTAAATCTATCGGTGACATACTAATCGTTTGTACAAACCTTAGATAACTGGATTTTTTAAAATCCAATCCACAACTAAAAACTTCCACCAAACCACTACAACTTTTCTACACTTCACGGCATCGTAGCTCTGGTTAATGTCGCGCGGGTTGGTTTATAAAACCCAATCGGCCACCTTCAAGCATTAAACCGGTTTGCCATGTTTCAGAACTACCTCAAAATTGCCTTTCGCGCGTTGTGGCGCAGTAAAATTCCTTGCTGTTCGACATTTATAATGTCGAACCTTAGATAACTGGATTTTAAAAAATCCAATCCACAACTAAAAACTTCCACCAAACCACTACAACTTTTCTACACTTCACGGCATCGTATCTCCGGTTAAGGTCGGGCGGGTTGGTTTGTAAAGCGCTATCGGCCACCTTCAAGCATTTAAACCAGTTTGCCATGTTGCATAACTACCTCAAAATTGCCTTTCGCGCTTTGTGGCGCAATAAAATCCATTCGTCTATCAATGTGTTGGGGCTTAGCCTCGGCATTGCCTGTTGCGTGCTGATTGCCCTGTTTGTGCGCGATGAGTGGACGTTCGATACGTTTCATACCAAAGCCAACCGCATTTACCGCGTGTTTGTAAAAGAAGACTGGGGCGAGAACCAACAGTTTTTTAATACTACCACGCCCATGCCTATGGGCCCGGCTCTAAAAGATAACCTGCCCGATGTAGAAAGCTTTACACGTTTTGTTGCCATTAACACCATGGTGAAAGTAGGCGAGAAGCAATTCAGCGAAGGCGTAGTGCTGGCCGATCGCACGGTTTTTTCTGTGTTCGATTTTGACTTGCTGCAAGGCGAACGCGAAGTGGCGTTGCGCGATCAGCATAACATGGTAATCAATCAATACATTGCTGAGAAATATTTCGGTCAGACTGATCCAATCGGGCAAACCTTATCTGTACAGGTAGGCGATAACTTTGAAGAGTTTACCGTTACCGCGGTGGTGGTCATTCCAACCAACTCCGGCATTCGCTTCAACATGCTTATTCCCGATCATAACTATAGCAAAATATTTTCGGAGCGGCAGTTAAACTCCGGTTGGTTTAATATTCATCCGTCAACCTACGTGTTGCTGCGCGAAGGTGTAACTGCTGCGCAGGTAGAAAGTAAATTCCCCGATTTGTTTCGCAGGCTGCTGGGCGATGAAGAGTTTAAGCAAAGCAAATACGCACCCGGTTTGCAACCACTTACGGCCATTCATTTAGATACCACTTACCCCGTGGGCGATATACCCGTAAGCGATGTGAAGTATTCGTATATCCTCAGCGCGGTGGCCATCCTGATTTTGTTTGTGGCCTGCATCAACTTTGTAACGCTTTCGGTGGGCCGCTCGTTAAAACGCGCCCGCGAAGTGGGCATCAGAAAAGTAGTGGGCGCACAACGCAGGCAATTAATTGCACAGTTTGTAGGCGAAGCAATTCTGGTAACAGGCATTGCCTTGGTGTTGGGCGTGTTGTTGTCGGTGTTTGGGTTGCCGTTGTTCAATGCATTGTCGGGTAAACAATTGGTGTTTTCGTGGAATGGGTTTCTGCTGATTGTAGTAACCAGTTTACTTTTAATAATCGGGTTGATGGCGGGCAGCTATCCTGCATTTGTGTTGTCAGCTTTCAAGCCGGTATCGGTTTTAAAAGGTTCGTTGCAGATTGGCAGTAAACAACGCATGCGGCAGGCGTTGGTAGGTGTGCAGCTGGTACTTTCTATCTTTTTGATTTCGAGTACGCTCATCATGAAGCAGCAATTAAATTTTCTGCAAAACAAAAATCTTGGTTTTAACAAAGAGCAGTTGGCTGTTATACAACTCAACGTGCCGCGCGTAGGGCGCCTGGGCGAACGCATGAATAAAGGATTTGAAATGGCCGAGCAATTTAAAACAGAGCTCAACAAAGTAAGTGGTGTACTGGCTTCGGGCACCGCCTCGCACGACTTTGGCGATGGCAGTTGGACTGCAGTGGGTTTTACTGATGATCAGGGTACCTATCGCAACTTTAACATGAATGTGATAGATGATGAATACATTCCGCTAATGAAAATGGAATTGGTAGCCGGCAGAAATTTTACCGATGAAGTGGCCGATAAAAAAGGTGTGCTCGTAAACGAAGCGTTTGCCAAAGAATATGGCTGGACGGATGTAAGTGGAAAACGGATTCCCGGCAAGGGCTTTGGCGAACATGAAGTGATCGGCATTGTAAAAGATTTTAATTACACTTCGCTTTACACCACCGTGCCGCCTTTGGTAATGGTGCAGGATGCCGTCATTATTCTGGCGGGTTCTGAGAATATAAACTTCGAGAACAACCCCATGCCCAAACTGTTTGTGCGGCTTGCGCCCGATAACATGCAGGCCACATTAGATCAGGTTAAATCTGTTTGGGATAAACTGACTAATGCCGAAGAGTTTGATTTTACATTTGTGGATCAGGCATTGGATGCGCAATACCGCAGCGATCAGAACCTCGGTAAGATTGTAAGCCTCGCTACGTTGCTGGCAGTAATCATTGGCAGTCTGGGGTTATATGCGCTGGCTTCTTTGGCGATGCAGAATCGCACCAAAGAAATTTCAATCCGCAAAGTGTTGGGCGCTACGGAGCAATCGCTTTTGGTGTTGCTTTCGCGCGATTATGTGATGATGATTCTGGTTTCGCTGCTGCTTTCGGTACCCATTACGTGGTATTTAATGAGCAACTGGTTGCAGAGTTTTCAATACCGCGTAGAAGTAGGGTGGCAGGTGTTTGCACTCGCTGGCGGATTATCGTTATTAGTCGCGCTGATTACCATCAGCTACCAGGCATTAAAAACCGCATGGACCCATCCAGCCGAGACGCTGAAGTATGAATAATGCAATAACCGCAAGGGCGCGAAGCCGCAGAGTTAATCATAGCGCCTTTGCGTCTCTGCGGTAAACAAGATTTCTTTTACAAAATTGTAACTAATCAATCCTTCGCACGTATATTTGTTTTACAAAGTATATACTAATGAGCAAAGAATTTCTGGGCGAGTTTGAAGAACTGGTGTTAACCATGGCGGGCATTCTACAGGAAGAAGCCTATGGCAATGCCATTGTAAGCGAGATTAAACAACGCGTGGGCCGCGATGTAAACCTGAGTGCGGTGCACGTTACCCTTTACAGGCTCGAAGACAAAGGTTTTGTAAAATCGAAAATGGGTGGCGCCACCAACCAACGCGGTGGAAGGCGCAAGCGGATTTTTACCGTTACCAATGCGGGCCTGGCCATGTTACGCAATATGAAAGAAGCCCGAATGGATTTATGGAAACTCATTCCGCAATTAAAGATGGTTATTGTATAGAAAAAAGTTACTAGTTACCTGTTTCCGGTTACCGGTAACTGGCAACCGGAAACTGATTACACACATGAAAGAAAACAGACTGTCACTTCGTTTCCTTCGTTGGTTTTGTCCGCCTGCATTGTATGAAGGCATTGAAGGCGATTTGCTGGAGCAATACGAATACGATGTGGAACAGGTTGGTGCGCAGAAAGCCAATAGACGATTAGTCTGGAATGTGCTGAAGTTTTTCAGGCCAGGAATTTTTTTACGAAACCGATTTTCGAATCAATTAATCAATACGATGATGTGGGGAAATTACATGAAAGTTGCTGCGCGCAATATTCAAAAAAGAAAGTTCTATTCGTTTATCAATGCTTTTGGGTTAAGCATTGGTCTTGCCTTTTGTATGTTGATTACGCTCTACATTCAGGATGAAAAAGAGTTTGATCAGTTTCATGCGAATAAAAATCAGGTCTACCGCATCGAAGAAAAAAGTTTTGATACCTGGCGCCATGATGCAGCCGATCCATATCGTAAATCGGCCTGGATACAAACCGGATTGGCTCCCACACTCAAAGAAGAGTTACCCGAAGTTGCAGCGGCAACCCGATTTAATGAAGGCAACCGTGTAATTTTTCGGTATGGCGATAAAGTGTTTACCGAAAGCGTGGCGTATGTAGACAAAGATTTTTTTACCATGTTTTCTTTTCCGTTGCTGCAGGGCAGTGCCGAACGAATTTTTATGGACAAGCTGGAAGTAGTGATTACACCGGCTATTGCAACAAAATATTTTGGCGATGAAGATCCCATCGGCAAAACCATTGAGATCGATAACAATGGAAAGCAGTCGTTTACCGTAACCGGAATAATTGAAGCTCCGCCTGCGCAATCCAGTCTTACGTATGCTATTTTATTGCCGCAAGAGAATCGCAATTATTACGAACGTAACATGACAAACTGGGGAAACTTTGGAACGCCTACGTTTGTGCAGTTACGTGCCAATAGCGACCTCGCAGCGTTTAAAACTAATCTGGATAAAGTAATAGACAAACACATGAGTGCCATGCTGGAACGCTGGCGCAAAGAGACAACTGTTCCTATTCCCCCCGATGTAAAAATGCTGGAGTATGAGTTTACGGTGCTGCCGCAGATTCATTTGAAGAAAGAAGTGAGTTGGGAAAAAGTAAGCGATCCGCAATATGCATTCATTCTGGGGGGCATTGCGTTGCTGATCATGCTCATTGCCTGCATCAATTATATTTCCTTATCGCTCACCACCTCGGCTGCACGCAGGGTAGAAGTTGGTGTGCGCAAAGTAGTGGGCGCACAACGCAACCAACTGCTTTATCAATTTAGTTTTGAATCGTTGTTGCTGGCCATGAGTTCGCTGGTGATTGGCTTCGGGTTGGTGGTGTTGTTTCTGTCATCGTTCAATGAGTTTACCAATAAAGCCATTGAACTTACGTTGCCAAAAGCATTCCAATTACTTTCAATCGGGTTAGCCTTTACACTCATTACCGGTTTGCTGGCGGGTAGTTACCCTTCGTGGTTTCTGTCGCGGTTTAAACCAGCACTGGTATTAAAAGGTGGTTTCACTTCACGCCTGCAGGCAGGTTTTACCAAGCCTTTGGTAGTACTTCAATTTGCGCTTTCGGCATTTCTTATTATTTGTTCGGTCATGATGTTCCGCCAGATGCGGTTTATCACCACCAAAGATCTGGGTTATAACAAAGAGCAGATACTCGTTATTCCAACGCAGGCTGGCTGGACAGAAGAGTCGGATCGGGTAGTAGAACAATTTCGTACAAGGGCGCAACAAGAGTCACAGATCGTTTCTGTATCCGGAACCAGTTCGTCATTCAGCCAGGGATATTCGCGCTACGGTTTTAAAGTTAAGGGTGAACAAAAATCAGCCTATGTATATGCAGCCGATCCAAACTACATTCCCACGTTAGGCATTCAATTGTTAGAAGGCCGAAACTTTGATCCGGCCATTGCGGCCGATAGCGATGTGGTGATTGTAAATGAAGCATTGGTAAAAGATATGAAATGGACCGATCCCTTAAACGAATACTATAATTGGCGTGAAGATTCGGTAGGCATGGGCTCGCGCGTGATTGGCGTGGTGAAGGATTATCACTTCCTGTCGTTGGAGCAAAATTTTGAGCCGATGTTTCTGTCCATGGATAAAAACAATGTGGGTTATCTTACAACCTTGCTGGTAAAAGTTGGAGCAGATGTTACAGCAGGTTTAGACCGTGTAAAATCCATTTGGAAAGAACTCTATCCGGATAAACCTTTTGATTATACTTTTCTGGATGAGGATGTAGCCAAACAATACGCGAGTTATAAACGCTGGATGAGCATTATGGGACTGGCCACAGGCTTTGCCATTCTTATTTCGTGTTTAGGTTTGTTCGGCCTGGCGGGTATCAATGCGGTTAATCGTACCAAAGAAATTGGTATCCGTAAAGTAATGGGGGCCGACATGCAGACTATTTTTATTTTACTCAACAAACAGTTTATCGTGTTGGCTGTGCTGGCTTTTGCTATGGCGGCACCGCTCTCGTGGTGGTTTATTACCAAATGGTATATGAAAGATTTTACGTTTCAGGTTCCGTTGAGTTGGGATTTGTTTGCGTTGAGCATGGGTGCGGGGCTGTTGCTGGCTTTGGCCACGGTAAGTTATCATGCTATTAAAGCAGCCTTGATAAATCCGGCTGAGACGTTGAAGTATGAGTAAGCTATCTGAAGAGTGTCATTCCTCCCGATAGCTATCGGGAGGAGCGCGAGAGAGGTTGATTGAAACTAGTGTTGAGTAGTTTTACTGAAACGTGTTATTGCACTGGCGAATTCTGGAATCCCAGTGAGATACGCACGAGACAACTATGAAAAGCATTTCATAGCTCGCTCTGCGGTACTTAATCGGGATCGCGGTATGGGATTGAATTTTTTGACTGAACAATTCAAAGCAAGCTACCCAACCACGATGACCGCGTTGTAGGAAGTACGCAACTCTCCCTATGAAAAGTCATTCCGGAGGAGCGAGAGAATTGTTGATTGAAACTAGTGTTGTGTAATTTTACTGAAACGTGTTGTTGAACTTGCGAATTCCGGAATCCCGATGATGCAGCACGAGACAACTATGAAAAGCATTTCATGGCCTGCTCACCAATACTTAATCGGGATCGTGGTATGGGATTGAAGTTTTGACTAAACAATTCAAAGCAGGCTACCCAACCGCGATGACTGCATTGTAGAGATGGCGCACAATACATCTTTGGAAATGTCATTCACAATTTAATTACTACCTTGAATCGTGTTTGAAGAACTAAAGAACTATTGTAAAAAAATAGTGCCACTCAATGAACAAGAGTTGGCTTTGATTAACGATCATTTTGAGGTGTTGCACCTTAAACGAAAATCGTTTCTACATCAGGAAAACTCAGTCTGCGATTTTGTGGCCTACATTGTATCGGGTACCATCCGTCATTTTCACACGAAAGATGGAGACGAAAAAACCTGCGACATTTCGTTCGATCAGGCCTGGGTAACTGACTTTGCAAGTTTTAATCACCAAACGCCAGGCAAAATGAATTTGCAGGCCATGGAAGACACAACGGTTTACCTGGTTCGAAAGAAAAATCTGGCCGCACTTTACATAGCCTGCAATAAGTACGAAACATTTGGGCGCATAATGGCCGAGCAAGTGGCCCAAAGAGCTACGGATATTGCCATGTCGCTTTCATCCGATAAACCCGAAGTCCGGTTTCAGAATCTGCTAAAAACCAACCCCGACTTATTTCAGCGGGTGCCACAAAAATACATTGCCAATTTTCTAGGAGTTAGTCCAGAGAGTCTGAGCCGCATTCGTAGCCGCGTGCTCAGCAAACAAAAATCTTAACTTAAGTCATCGTAATTCGGGTTGTTGCCGGGCCAGTTTTGTAATCATAAACGCACCGTAAAATGATTACCAAAACAAAAATTGTAACCCTTATCGTTATGGCAACCTTGCAAACCGCTTTCGCTCAAAGTTTAGATTTTGAGAAAGTCAGATCGTTGGAACATCAGCTTCATGATGTGATGGAACTTATTGACCTGGAAGTTTTAAAGGTGCGGCTTGCAGATGCAATGCTGACCTTTGAACAAGACCCTTCGGACCTTAATCAGATTCGCCTCGGCATTGTTTACCACGAAGCGGCCCTGAACTTCAGTTTGTTATCCAATACAGAGCGCGGGTATGCGCAAAAGAGTTATAATCTGTTGCATCAAGTTCATCAGACCACTACAACTGCAGAATGGCTGCCGTTTATATCGGCCTACGAGGCTTCGGCTCTGGCACTTGTGGCGGCAGAAACCCGAAAGTTAAAGCAGTTGGCAGAAGCATTTCAATTGTTTGAAGTGGCCGTAAAACAATTCGATACCGTTTCTCCGATGCCCAGATTTTTGCGCGGTAGTGTGGCTGAAAACCTGCCGTGGTATTTTTTCAGTAAGAGGCGTGCAGCCCGCGATGATTTTGATCAGATAATTTTTAAGTATGAACAAAATAACCAGTATGCCAATGCGCGGGTAATGAGTTTTACCTATTGGGCCTGGGCTAATCAGTATCGTGCTAAAAAACATCGCAAGCAAGCACTTGAATACCTGAACACCGCCATTGCGTTAGACCCACACGGCACTAGCGGCCGCGAAAGAGCCGTTAAGCTAAAACAAACGTGGGAGAGATAGTTAGTTTGAGTGATTGAAAAATTGATAGATAGATAAATGGAGATTTTAAAATCTTCCCTGAAATTACAATCAAGTACTATATTTAACACCATTTCTTAATCTGTGAATCAGTGGCCGATTAAATTATGACCAAACAATACTTCGATAACGAAAATTTCCAGGCGCTTGATTTCTCACAACAACCCCTTCAAAAAGGTGAATACGAAAGCTGTACTTTCACAAAATGCCGCTTTGCGGAAGTAGATTTAAATCAGATAATTTTTAGTGAGAGTACTTTTGATGAGTGCGATTTCAGTATGGCCAAAGTACGGGGTGCTGCATTTAAAACAGCACACTTCAAAAACTGTAAAATGCTGGGCTTGCGTTTTGATGAATGCCAGACCTTGCTACTTGCCTTCACCTTCGAAAATTGTCAGTTGGATTTTTCTTCCTTCTATAAACTCAAGTTGAAAGGCACAACTTTTAAAAATTGTAAACTACAGGAAGTAGAGTTTCGCGAAGCAGACCTGACCAATGCGTGTTTTGATAACTGCGATTTAACCCGTGCCACGTTTGAGAACACTATTTTGCAAGGCGCTGATTTACGAACCGCCACAAATTTTTCAATCGACCCGGAGACCAACAAACTAAAGAAAGCTCGGTTTTCGATTACCGGTTTACCCGGTTTGCTGGCGCGACACGATTTGCTGATTGAACCGTGAGTTGAAAAATTTGTATCTTGATGGCATGCATCGGATTTTGATCATCTTAATTTTTACAGCCTGTATGAGTCCCCAACCCGAACTTACGTATGCCGATGGCAGTGCCAACCGCTACGTTATCTCTTCTACGCAATTGAATTACATTCCGGTTAAACCGGAAGAAAGTTCTACGGGTATGTACAGTGGGGGCGAGCCGGCAACGGTTACTATCAATGCACAACAATATGCTGCGTTGAAAGCACTCTTTGAAAAAGCGCTGGCACAGACCAATCAGCAAATTACTGATCGCATTAAAACCAGTGGGTTGGTAGCAGTAGGCGATAAGCAAGTGATCCTAAAACCGGTGTCGGCTATTAAAGCCGAGATAGAAAACAAACTCAAGGAATTGTTGGGCCGGTAGATCGCGTACAATCTATCTTTGAAATGTCATTCCGGATGGGCGGGAGAGTTGTGGATTGAAACTAGTGTTGAATAATTTTTATTTCCACGTGTTGTCGTTCTGGCGAATTCCGGAATCCCAATGTGATACGCACAAGACTACTATGAAAAGCTTTTCATAGTTCGCCCACCAATACTTAACCGGGATCGCGGTATGGGATTGAATTCTTTGACCAAACAATTGAAAGTAAGCTACCCAACCGCGATGACCGCGTTGTCTTAAGTGGGCAATCACTTTACGATAATAAAAAAACCTCCTGATCGGAGGTTTTTGTGGGCCCAGCTGGGCACGATCCAGCTACCCCTTGATTATGAGTCAACCCCGAAAGCTTTCGGGGTAACCAGCTGAGTTCAAATCTATCATGAATACTTGGCCTGGAGTTTTTCGATTATTTCTGGATACTTCAAGAGGTTCTGGATATAAATTTTGCTCTTCATGGATTTAATGTGGTTTTCCAGCTTCCGTGCTATCTCCCGGTTCTTGCAACTAATTAGCAGGTAAATCTGCCAGTCTTTTGCTTTGGAGGTAAACTCGGAAAATCCACTATTGTGAAATTTAAGTCGTTGCTCAATATCAGATGTCTCACCCACATAAAATTTCCCAAGGCTTTGAGATTGAATAATGTAGCAGAAGTGCATTGTCCTTCAATTATTCAGGATTTAATAGACAACCTTACCGGTTAAAGAAAGAAGTGGGCCCAGCTGGGCACGATCCAGCGACCCCTTGATTATGAGTCAAGTGCTCTAACCAGCTGAGCTATGGGCCCTTACAACTTCAAAACGACATCTGGTTCGATTGTCGTAATTTGGGAGCGCAATTTTACATATTTGAGCGTTAATACCCAAAGTATTTGAAAGCAGGAATTAAAAACATCATTTTCGATTTGGGCGGGGTAATTCTAAACCTGGCCGTTGAAAACACCCATCGCGAATTTTCCCGACTTAGTGGATTACCTCTTGAGGAGATTAAAGCCCGAGTGCATCATGGTAAGTATTTTCATGAGTATGAACGCGGTTTGATTTCGGATGTTGATTTCCGCAATCACCTGCGGCAATCGCTGCAACTTGAGGTTACCGATGCCGAATTAGATGCCGCCTGGAATGCCATGTTGCTCGACATCCCGTTGCAACGGTTTGCCTTGCTGGAACAATTAAAACAAACTCATCGGGTGTTTCTGCTCAGCAACACTAACGAAATTCACCGCCAATGTTTTAATGGCGTTGTGCAGCAAACTTCCGGCAAGCCCAATATCGATCATTATTTTCATCAGGCTTATTTCTCGCACGTGCTCAACCTGAGTAAGCCCGATGTAGCTATTTATCAGCATGTGTTGAGCGATCAAAACTTATTGCCCTTCGAAACTGTTTTTCTAGACGATAATCAGGATAATCTTGCAGGTGCTGCAAAAGCAGGTCTGCATACTTTTTATGTTCAACAACCCGATCAGATTTTTGAATTTTTTGCATGAATCCTAAGTTAAAGTCTGTCCTTATTCACAGCTCGCTGTTTATTGTAACGTTTATTACCACCACGTTTGCCGGTGCCGAGTGGACGCATGGTAAATCAGTTTTGTTTGGCGAATTCACCTGGCAGGATTTTCTAAGTGGTTTACCATACTCGCTCACATTTCTGGGCGTATTAACCGTGCACGAGTTTGGGCATTACTTTACCGCGATGTACTACCGTGTGCGTTCTTCGTTGCCGTATTTTATTCCTTTGCCACCTATTCCATTTATGTTTGGAACGTTGGGTGCATTAATCCGCTTACGCGAACGGGTTAAAACCAGTACGCAGAATTTTGATATTGGTATTGCCGGCCCATTGGCAGGTTTTGTAACCGCCATTATTTTGTTGTGGTATGGATTTACACATTTACCACCACCAGAGTATATTTTCACCATTCATCCGGAGTACGAACAGTTTGGATTGAACTATGGTAACTACGTGTACAATCCGGGCTTTCATGAGAAAGGTGGTGTTTTGCCTCTTGCTGGAAAAAATTTACTGTTTATTTTCTTCGAAAAGTATGTGGCCGATCCTGCGCGCGTACCCAATGTATATGAGTTAATCCATTATCCGATTTTGTTTGCGGGATTTTTATCGCTGGTTTTTACAGCCATCAACCTGCTTCCGATCGGGCAATTAGATGGTGGCCACGTGTTGTATGGATTAGTAGGTTACAAATGGCATAAACGAATTGCTTCTGTAATTTTTGTTGGCTTCTTGTTCTATGCCGGTTTGGGATATGTACATCCTTCCGATGGTTGGGATGTGCTTTGGTATAAAATCCCTTTGTTTGTGGGTTTCATTTATATTACACTGGAAGCGTTGCAGCTTTCAACCCGCGACCGGTGGATGTATGCGGCCATTATTTTCACCGTTCAATACAGTATTGTCTCATTCTTCCCAACTATTCAAGGTTATCCGGGTTGGTTGCTGTTTGCCTTGCTGATTGGAAGATTTGTGAAGGTGGCGCATCCGCCTTCTGAAATTGAAGAACCTCTTACTACAGGTAGAGTTATTCTAGGCATTGTAGCAATTGTGATTTTTATAATCTGTTTTACGCCACAGCCTTTGCAATTACTATTCATTGAACCAGCTAAGGATGCTGTTGCCCTAATGGGTTTTTAATAAAGACGAGTTCGCTTAAAAATGTGAAATCGTATTAGTTAAGGTAAAAACAACTCAGCCCTGAAAGGGCGTAATGCTTTGCAGATCTCACACATTCAATATTATCGAATAATGATTTTTTGAGTAACCACCTGATTACCTTGTCGCGCACGCAACACATAAATACCGGCAACGGGTGTTACAACCGTAATTCTCGTTTCGTCCTGTTGTGATTCCGTTTCAATAGAAACCGGTTTGCCGGTAAGATCAAGTAATTGAATTTGGTCTAAATCTCCGGCTGCGTAAAACACGCCTGCGTTTGGATTGGGATAGGCACGAATAGTCTTGGTTTCCCGAACTCCTGGAAAAACATCACCATTACCTTTACCAAATACAGGTCGCATCATCAGGCTGCCGGCAAGTTCATCTGCTTCCCAGGCGCCATTCAGGTTTACAAAAATTTTTCCGGGCACTTCTGTGTTTTTGTCTAACCCAACTGCGATTAATGCACTTCCTAACTGGCGCCAACCCACATGAAAGAAATCGCGCACGCCAATTGGCTCTGGTAACGTTACTCGCCAGAATTTATTAAACGAATTGCGTTGTATTGGAACAGTGCCGGTATGCAGAATATCAGAAGCGGAACTCGTAAGGTTTTTCCAAATCTGCAGTTGAATGCTTTGGCTCGATTCATCACCAAACCGAGGAAAGTAAAAATCTATGGCTACAATGGTGTCGGGTTCGGTCGTAAGCATATCAAACCGATAGGCCACTTGCGCCCCGGCTTTATTTAAACCCGCGCCATATTCTGCTTCGCCATCATCGTAGGCGTAGTAGTTGGAAATGGCAAAGGTGGCACTGGTACTATCATTCGACCGAAAGCTTATCGGACTGAAAACATCCGAATCATAATCGGCTTCCGCAATTGGTTTTGCAATGTCATCACCCGAATCCACAATCACTTTTATCCTTAAGAATATGGAATCTGCTGTAGCATCTAATGAAGCTGCGGCAGGCAAAGTTTGTAATGTTATTGGGGTGAAGGTTTGATAGGAAAGCGGACTTAAAACCTCTGCATCAGTATCTAAAATTAAATTATTAATAACGGGTGGAAGCTCTTCTTTATAAGATGTAATTTTTACTTCAGAAGAGTAATCCACCGGCTGACCTGATGGAAGCACCTGATCGGTGCGCAAAGTGGTAAGGGTAAGAATGGGTTGCTTGAGTATAGTGGCAGGGTCATTGAAAAAATGTTTAATTGGTACTGCACGATAATTGTGAAAGAGTGAGGTAAGTGGTTGCGAAACCGTACGATCTGGAAATAATGGAAACACAGGAGTAACCTGCGATTTGCCATTACTCACATACACATAATCCACATGCCATGTATCATAAGGCCCGGACAACCGCGCAAAGTTTTGAAACCGGAATTGAAAAGCATCGTGAAAATATTCAGCACCGGTTATTGGAATAGTTACCCGAACAAATTGATCGGCCGCTAATGTGCCGTTGTTTTCGATTGACCATACTTGGCTCCACACCCCCAGGTTATTCTTAAAATGTAAACTCAGTAAATCTCCGGCATCGGGTGCTTCGCCCCGGCCTTTGAACTGATAAAAAAATGTAATGGCCACGTTGGTACGATTGGCAACAGCTACTTCATCTAACTTAAGTGGTGCCGAAACCATCTTATCTGCAAAACCTTTGGCCAACACATCGTTTACGCTGTATGGTCGGCCTAAACTATCCAGTCCATCAAAAGTAGCTATGTTTAAAGAGGGCGGATTAATACCTAACCCTGAATTGATCCAAACGGAGTTGGCATATTGCCAGAGGTTCGCATTGGCTACTCCGTTTTTTATCGTAGCAAAATCATCCCAGAAGGGAAGCGATAACGGTGTAATGTCTTCGGTTCTTTTATTAGTCGCTGCCGATTTAGGTACTTCTTTGTGAATAGGGGTGAGCACCAATTGGCCGCTGGCCGAGGTGGTTAGAATAACGAATACAAAAAGGGCGAAAAGCCTCACTGATTTTATTTTAACTCGTTGTCTTCTGCATCTGTTTCTTCCTCGCCTTCTTCGGGCTCGGTATAACCTCTCGGGCCAATCCAGATATCAACCGGATCACCCACCCGAACAGAATCGCCTGCGGCCGGATATTGTTTGAAAACGAAAATTTCTATTCCGGTAGTATCTACACCAACCGGGATTTGTACACTGCCGAGATACAGATTCCAGCCCATCAGTTTAAACTTGGCGGTTTCTAACTGATCGCCCACCAGATTGCCGATGGTAAAATCAGCGGGGCCGTTGCCATCGCCCACCACCAGATCAATTACAGAACCTTTGGTTATAGCAGTGCCGGGTTCAATCTTTTTTCCTTCGTATTGCATCTCTAAAACAAAATTGCGGAAGGGACTAGGCTTGTAGAAAATCCGGCCTCTTTTCAGATCAAGACTTTTTAAAACCACATCGGCATTTACGAGCGAGCGCTCAGCCAATTCGGGCATGGGTAGTGTGGGTGGTAAAACCCGGTTAAGCGAAACATACACCACGCGATTTTGTTTCACCAACGAACCTGCATGCGGAAACTGTCGCAATACAGCAAGTGCTGGATGATCTGGTGAATAAGATGAATCAT
The DNA here is from genome assembly GCA_017303795.1 of Cytophagales bacterium. Classification (GTDB taxonomy): domain Bacteria; phylum Bacteroidota; class Bacteroidia; order Cytophagales; family Cyclobacteriaceae; genus ELB16-189. The sequence goes on from JAFLBR010000001.1 coordinate 369,927, forward strand.
TTACTGCATAGCGAAGCTCGTGTTTGGTTAAAAACTCTTCCAGTTCTTCTACATGAACACCAGTAAGATCAGGCACGGTAATCGATTCGCCATGATTAGTGGTTGAGGGTAGATAGACATAAAAGTAAATTACACCAATCAGCAATAGCACCGCCACCGGAATAATAATGGAAAGTAGCAGACCACCAACCGAACCCTTTTTTAAATATTGCTTCAACTTCATATCAAAAATTTAAAGCCGATTGAAAGTTACGCTCTACCCGTTTTGATTTTTTGTACCGCGTTAGTGCAAGGTCAGCTAATTTACTGATCAGATCGGTAAACGAAATGCCCCGTTCTTTCCACATCATAGGAAACATGCTGGAGTTGGTAAAGCCCGGTATGGTGTTGATTTCGTTTACGTAAACTCTACCCTCAGGTGTCAGAAATAAATCCACCCGCGAAAAATCTTCGCAGCCTAAAGCCTGGTAAGCTTTAACCGAAACTTCGCGAATACGTTCGGCAATAGAAGCTTCTAATTTAGCGGGCACATCAATGGTTACAGCCTCGCCATCTACATACTTGGCATCAAAGGTATAGAAGTCGTATTGTTTACTAATTATAATTTCTCCTGGTAAAGATGCCTGAGCCGGCTCGTTACCGAGAATAGCACATTCAATTTCTCTGCCGGCAATAAATTCTTCAAACAAAATGCTGTCATCGTATTTGTACGAATCCTTTACGGCAATTTCAAAATCTGCTTTTGATTTTACTTTCGAAACACCCACCGAAGAACCGAGGTTCGATGACTTTACCATAAACGGTAAGCCAATACTATTCACTACTTCTTCAAATGAATATTGCTTTGCATCGGCAAAATGCGAATGCAGAAACTTATTCACCGGCAATCCGGCTTCTTTTAATAAACGTTTGGCCACCAGCTTGCTCATCGACATAGCCGAACCGCTTACTCCGGTTCCAATCATGGGTATGTCCATCGCTTTAAGCAAACCCTGAATGCTACCATCTTCACCATCGGTGCCGTGCAGTACAGGAAAAACCAGATCAACCGAAAAACTTTTACCTGATGCGGTTGTAAAAACGGGTGCCCCGGGAATGAGGGCTAATGAAAGCGGTTCGCCTTGTTCTATTTCTTTGCTTACCGTTTCGGTTTTATACCATACTCCGCTTAGCGCGATGCCCACGGGAATGGGTTCGAAACGATTTTTGTCGATGTATTGAAAAATATTGCGGGCCGAATTGATCGAGACTCCGTGTTCAACGGAGCGGCCTCCGTACAAGATTGCAATTCGTGTTTTAGTCATACTAAATTAAAACTCAAAGATGTTCAAATTACTTAAGGTTGACAACCCTTTACAGGTGAAGGGCAGGGCTGAGCCGTCAAAATTTCGAAAACGCCAGAATGCAGAAAAAAGAAACCACATAGGCACATAGACTAGAGTGCAACCAAAACCTATGTTTACTATTTTTGTGGTTTAGAAATAAGATGCGTTCAGCCTTTTGGCGAAACAGTGAGGTTACTGCGTTAATCAAGCCAAGAAACCATAGGCACAGAGATCACATAGCGTGCAGCCAAGACCTATGTTTCTCCTATGTGGTTTTTAAAAGTAGGATGCGTCAGCCTTTTGGTTACCGCGTTAACCAAACCCGTTCGGCTCCGGCCACATTTCCGGCTTGTACCTGAACAATGTAAATGCCCGTACCTTGTGCTATAGAAATCTCATAAGTCTGATTCAGTACATCTGTAAGTTGATTGGAAAGAACCAGTTGCCCCACTGAATTATAAATGCGCAACACCGCATCTGTTTTTTCTTCCAGATTAAACGTTACAAAAACATCTGTACCGGAGCCATACACTTTAAAATTATCTTCAATCTGCACCGGAAACATGTTATCGCTAATAAAAAATTCGATGTTGTCGATAAACAAGTTGTTGCCATTATCGGCTGTAGCCACAAACGCCAGGCGGGCTTGTGCATTACCCGCAAGTGAGCTAAGGTTGATGGATTCGCGATCCCAGTCTCCATTTTCTGTAGGTAACCAACTGGAGAATGAAGTGGCGGTTGATAACGATTCGCCAGCCTGATCGTACAACACAACCGGGTAAGTTTGGCCGCAGTCGGTAGAAGCCAACACGCGTAGGCGTTCATTGCCATTACTTTGGGTAGCATAGCTCACATCAAAAAATACACTGGCTTTATTGGTGCGCGATAAATCCAGAACCGGTGTTGCTAACCAGGTTTCTTCACCGCGATTTGGATTGCTGAATGCCTGAAAGCCTAACGAACTTTTTTTGTTGGTGGTGAGTGAACTCCACACATCGGCATCGCCCTGACTGACGATCGACCAATCATCGAATGTTGTATCAAAATTTTCGCGAAGGGGAATAGTTTGTTGTGCAGTATTCAGCACACGTGTAACGGCTACGGTGTTGTTATCCGGATTTGAGTCAAACAAGCCGTTAGGTTCGCTGATGGTAAATGAGATGGTATTTTCTCCAGATACAAAGGGCAATGCAGTGAGAGTAAAAGATTCTTCGCTTCCGGCTTCTATTCCGCCAACACTGGTTAAAGTTTGTGTAGCACGAACCTGTCCGTTTAAGGTTGGCTGAACTTTAAATGAGTTGATGGTAACCGAACCCATATTCTTTACACGAATGACAGGTGCGGGTTGCGTCACGCATGTTACTGGTCCGGGGCTCTCAATTGTGAGTATGGCAAGGTCAAGCGAATTATCTGTAGAGATAACCACATTATCGAGATATACATTGTTGCCATAGGCATTGGTAACTTCAAACGCAATTTGAATTTTATTGCCAATAAAATTCTGAAGTGAGATAACTGAATTCTGCCAATGTGCTGCCGAAGTGGGAACAAACGAAGATGTGGTAGATGGTGCTGTAGCGAGCGCACTTCCTTCCAGATTTAAAACTTCGGTAAACGTGTTGCTGAAATCGCACGCAGTTGAAACCAGTACCCGCAGCCGCTCAGGATAAGATGAGTTGAACAACGCATAAGCGCGATCGAATCTAAGAAAAGCGGTTGTGGCTGTTGTTAAATCTAACACAGGTGTAATCAAACGATCAATGGCTCCTTCGTTTTCATAATCGTAACAGTTTACATACATAGCGTTGCCATTGGTGCTGGTATTGAGCAAGCTCCATTGAATACCGGCATCGGGATTGTAGATACTCCACGTTATAGGAATACTGTTAAAAACTTCTGATACAGGCAGTGAGGTGCTGGCAGGCACTGAGGTGGAAATGGTGAGTAAACTGTTTTGCGGCCGTTGATCAGCTACACCGTTAACCAACAGCACTTCAAATTCGTAATTAACGGTTCCTGAATTTTGCGTTACCGGATTAAACGAGAATGCAGTGGTAGCAAGATTGGCCAGGTTAGGTGCAAAGTCTTTTGTTTCAACAACAGCCCCATTTATTTTAAATTGAATTCTGGCGGTACTTGCTGTGGTAGTACCAATATTCTGTACGGAAATGATGGGCGTAAATGTTCCCCCACAAATAGTAACGGTGGGCGAATTAATCAGCGTAAGCGCGAGGTCGTTGGCCAACGGTGGCGGATCGTTAGCGCCATTTGAATTAAGTAAACTAAATCTGCGCGGACTGTTTTCCAATACCACCGTCATGCGGGCAACCTGCCCTTGGGTGTAGAGGTTCATGCAGGCATCATCGGTATAGTCCATGTAATTCATGTACATATCGCTGCTGCTGCAAGTAGTTCGGGTATTGCCCGGACATTGGCCTACATAGTTTCCACCTTGATTTGGGGTATCATCAACATGATCTGTACCAGAGCAGGCCGAGCCATCATCGCCCCAGATGTGTTTTAAGCCAAAGAAGTGACCAACCTCGTGCGTGCACGTTCTTCCGCGATTGTATTTTGTATCGAGATTGAATGTGCCAATACCTTCAAAGTTAGAACCGAATACGGTATAGTCTATCACTACGCCATCGGTCAATCTATCATTCGGAGAATCTTCCAATCCCGGCAAGGATGAAACCGGAAACTGTGCAAAGCCTAGATAAGAAGGGATGTTAATTACCCAGATGTTGAGGTAATCTTCGGCTGGCCAATAACTCAAAGCTTTGAATGTTGCATTGTCGTTTATAGTCCACACCGTTTTTGTTCCCTGCACGCGATTAATTCCATTGGTGGGTGCCCCGAATGGATCTTGTTTGGCCAATACAAATTCAAGATCAAAGCTTCCGGCAACGGGTAAAAATTCCGCAGGAGTGTTAGCTGCATCTACATTCAATCGCTGAAAGTCTTTATTCATCGCATTGATCTGCGAAAGAATCTGGTTGTTGGAAATGTTGGTACCACTTCCAATTGCTTCGCCATTATGAATAACATGTACTACAACCGGTATAGTGTAAACAGATTGGGTTCCTTCTGTACGTTGATTTCCGAACCGTTTGGTGATGAGTTTTTCTTGCAACCAGATTTCAAACTGCGGGTTGCGTTCGCGGTTGGGATTTAATTGTTGTTGTAACGTTTCGTATTTGGTAGTGCCGCAACGTTCTATGGTTTGCGATCGGGGTTGGGCAATACCGGTTGCAGATAGCACCAAAAAGAAAAGAATCGTAAAAATACCTTTTGCCTTCATTCCCTCAACATCAGATCTATGGTGTGTTAATGCCGGCTTTAGTGTATCCGTAACCGAATCAGGCCGTTGTCAGGTTTACTACTTCAATAGTTTTAATTTCCGGTACCGCGCGTTTAATCGCTTCTTCCACACCGGCTTTAAATGTCATGGTACTCATGGGGCAGCTTCCACACGCTCCAACGAATTCCAGCTTCAGAATATTATCGTCATTCAAATCCATAATGCGCACGTTGCCGCCATCTGCTTCTAAATACGGACGGATGGTATCTAAAGCAGTTTCAACTTGGTTGGTAATTTCTTCTTTATTCACGCGGCTTTGTGGTTGAAGGTTATACAGTTAACTCTACTCGCTTGGTCTGCTCAAAGGTAGCATTTCTTATGGCAACCTGCCGCGCTACATTTTCGGCTATGGTTTTAAATACATCAGCCATAACACCTGCTTTCATTACGGCTGGCAGCCCACTGTCACCGCTTTCGCGGATGCTTTGCACCAACGGCACCTGGCCCAGCATTGGCACATTAAATTTCTCAGCCAGATTTTTGCCGCCATCCTTTCCAAAGATATAGTATTTATTCTCGGGCAATTCTTCCGGAGTGAAGTAAGCCATGTTTTCTACAACTCCCAGAATAGGCACATTGATTTGCGGTTGTTTAAACATCGCTAACCCTTTGGTGGCATCGGCCAACGCAACTTTTTGTGGCGTGGTTACAATTACGGCTCCGGTTACGGGCACCGATTGTACCAACGTGAGGTGTATATCGCTGGTGCCGGGTGGTAAGTCAATCAACAGGTAATCCAACTCGCCCCAGATTACATCGCCAATAAATTGTTTTAGTGCAGCCGAAGCCATCGGCCCACGCCATACAATAGCGCTATCGGCCGGAGTAAGAAACCCAATGGAGACTAACTTGACACCGTATTGTTCCAATGGCAAAATGTAATTCTTGCCATCAATCACTTTTACTTCGGGTTGTTCGCGCTCGCAGTTAAACATTACGGGCATGGATGGGCCAAAAATATCAGCATCAATCAAACCCACCCTTGCACCGGCTTGCGCCAATGCCACTGCCAGATTACTGGTTACGGTTGATTTACCCACACCACCTTTACCCGAAGCAATGGCGATAATATTTTTTACTTTCGGAAGGGTAGGCGTGTTGCCACGACCAGAGGTTACCGATGAAGTCATGTTGATAATCAGTTCGGTATCTTCACCAATCACAGCCTGAACAGCATCTTCACAATCCTGTCGGATTTTTTCTTTTAACGGACAGGCCGGTGTGGTGAGTACCACGGTAAATTCAACTGCATTATCTTTTACAATAACATCCTTTACCATGCCCAGCGTTACCAGGTCTTTTTTCAGGTCGGGATCGTTAACCGTACTCAGGGCTTTTAAAATATCTTCGGTAGTAACCTTCATTCTAAATCGGTTTCGGTAAAAACAACTTCGGCCAACCAACAGTTCGGTAGCCTGTATAATTTGCCTTAAAACCTCAAAATTACAGATGCCGGTTGCGCTTTCATAACGATTTTCGAAAAATGCCCCGGCTTAATTCTGTAAGTCTATCTGTAAAGTAGTTTAGTACTTATATTTGCGGTTCACTTTTTACCAAATGGAAGAACTTGCGCATTTAAATTCACTCAGTGCCACTGCCGGACTGGAATGGGTTAGCCGCAGGTTTACTCAGGTGCGGTTTTCAACCTCGTTGGGCGAAGAAGATCAGGCCATTACGCATTTGATTACCGCCAAGCAGTTACCCATTTCTGTTTTTACTTTGGATACGGGCCGCATGTTTCAGGAGACCTACGATCTGCTGCACCTTACGCGACTGCACTATAAAATTCCGGTGCAGGTTTATTTTCCGGATAACAAGCAAGTGGAGGACTATGTGCAGCAAAATGGGGTTAATGGATTTTATGATTCTGTCGAGAACAGAAAACAATGCTGCCACATCCGCAAAGTGGTTCCGTTAAAAAGAGCGTTGCAAGGTGCTGAGGTTTGGATTACCGGCTTGCGGCAAGCCCAAAGTGCTAATCGCGGTACTATGGCACGTGCCGTGTGGGATGAAGAATATAAGTTGATAAAATACAATCCTATTTTTGATTGGAGCGATGATCAATTGCATGAATTTATTGTCGCAAATAAAATACCTGTAAACACCTTGCATAAAAAAGGATATCCAAGCATTGGGTGTGCACCTTGCACGCGTGCTATTATGCCAGGCGAAGATGCCCGTGCCGGCCGGTGGTGGTGGGAGAGTAGTGCAAAAGAGTGTGGTTTGCATGCCACGGTAATTAAACAAAACGCATGAAGAAAGATTATCTGAAAGAATTTCCGCGCGAGCTGGAAGATGAGGCGATTTATATCATTCGCGAAGCTGCGGCTCAGTTCGATCGGCCAGCTATTTTGTTTAGTGGCGGAAAAGATTCTATCACGTTGGTACGTCTGGCTCAAAAAGCATTTTATCCCGGCAAGGTTCCGTTTCCTTTAGTGCATATTGATACCGGCCATAATTTTCCGGAGACCATTACTTTTCGCGATAAGCTGGTTGCCGAAACCGGACTTGAATTGATTGTAGGATTGGTACAAGATGATATTGACGCCAAACGCGTAGCAGAAGAAACCGGAAAGTTTGCAAGCCGAAATATTCTTCAAACTACTACGTTACTGCGAACCATCGAATCGCTTAAACTCGATGCCTGTTTGGGTGGCGCAAGACGCGATGAAGAGAAAGCCCGCGCGAAAGAACGTGTATTTTCTGTGCGCGATGATTTCGGGCAATGGGATGCAAAGAACCAACGACCCGAGTTGTTTGATTATCTCAACGGTCGCATTCGTCCGGGTGAAAACGTGCGCGTGTTTCCCATCAGCAATTGGACGGAGTTGGATGTGTGGAATTACATTCGCGAAGAAAAATTAGAAATCCCTTCTATTTATTATTCGCACGAGCGTGAAGTGATAGAACGCAATGGTGTGTTGTGGCCGTATTCGGATTTTATTTTTAAAGATGCAGATGAAGTTGTGCAAACAAAAACCGTTCGCTTTAGAACGGTAGGCGATATGAGTTGTACCGCTGCGTTGGCATCAACAGCCAATACGTTAGAGCAAATTATTGAAGAAGTGATTGGTACTTCCGTATCGGAGCGTGGCAGTAGATTGGACGATCAGCGCAGTGAGGCTGCTATGGAGGCGCGTAAAGCAGTTGGATATTTTTAACTATGATAAGTAGTTATAAAAGCATCTGAACCCCTAAGTTTTTGCTGCTTCACTAAGTACTGATTAATGTGATTTATATGATTTTGATACCTTAGATTTCTTTCGTTAAATAAGAAATATGAATCAGGAGAATCAGATTAATCAAGAAGTTAATTTTTAAATAATACAGACTTTTTATTCAGCGTTTAATCACAGTTATGGACGTATTCAGAATAGCAACTGCAGGAAGTGTTGATGATGGCAAAAGCACATTGATTGGTCGCCTGTTGTATGAAACCAATTCAATCACTACCGATAAACTGGAAGCGATTGAGCGGGCCAGTCAGCGTAAAGGCATTGGCTTTCTGGATTTGTCGTTGCTTACCGATGGTTTAGTTGCTGAGCGCGAACAAGGTATTACCATTGATGTGGCGCACATTTATTTCAATACACCCAAACGAAAATTTATTATTGCCGATTCGCCTGGGCATGTGGAATACACTCGCAACATGATTACCGGTGCTTCGCGGGCGCAGACTTCAGTAATTCTAGTTGACGCCCGCAAGGGGATTATTGAACAAACACACCGTCATTATTTTATTGCCAATCTGTTACGTATTCCTTACGTGATGGTGTGTGTGAACAAAATGGATTTGGTTAATTATTCTGAAGAAGTGTTTACTAAAATCAAGAACGATTTCTTAAATCTTTCAGCAAAACTGCCCAATACGCAACAACAGATTGTGGTTATTCCGGTTTCGTCATTGCATGGTGATAACCTGACTACACATTCTCAGAACATGCCTTGGTACACAGGTGAGCCCTTGTTAACTTTATTGGAATCATTACCGGTTCCAACTGCGCGTGGTTCGTTTAGAATGCCTGTGCAGTTAGCTATTCGTCCGCGTAACGAAAGTCATCACGATTATCGCGGTTATGCCGGTCGCATTTCAAGTGGAAAAATTTCGGTTGGCGATGCTGTAACTGTTTTGCCATCGGGGCGCAGTTCAACAGTAACGGCCATTCATAAAAACGGGCAGGAGCAAGGTGCGGCTATCGATCGCGAATCAGTAACCATTACCATTGCCGATAATATTGATATTAGTCGTGGCGATATGTTGGTACGCAGCGGAGAAGAACCAAAATTGAAAGCCGAGCATCAGGCTTTTATTTGTTGGATGGACAGCAACGTGTTAGATACGGTGAAATCGTATTTAATTCAACAGGGTACACAACGCATCAAGGCAAAAGTAACTCAGGTAACTTTTGTGCAAGACACAGCCACCTTGCAACAACTTGCACCTTCCGGTGGATTAAAGATGAATGAGATTGCCAAAGTAAATCTTAAAACAGCCAAACCACTTCCAGCCGATGCCTATCACGATAATCCCGCCAACGGCACGTTTATTCTGATAGATGAGTTTACCAACAATACGGTGGCAGTTGGTTTTTTTGAGTAGAGCGTACTAATGCAAGAATTGAGGATGTTCAATCTATTTTATCGATTACTACGATTGAGGTGACCTTTCCCAGGGGTTAATAATCCTCAAGTCTCTAATTCCGTTAAAATCTTTTGTGTTACGTGTAATAAGTGTAAGATCAAGCGTTAAAGCTGTTGCGCCAATGATAGCATCAGGCACTTTAATTTTTCTTTCTTTGCGAATGCTAATGGTAGCATCTATAATGTCATTGGTTATTTCAATAACGGAAGAACTATTGATGAACTCACGTAGAAGAAGTTCAGTTGCTTCATCGCTTTTAAAACTAAGCACTTCAATTTTTGAAATAAACGAAATAACAGGTACTTCATTAACAACATCCCTTAACAAATCGGCACCTTCTTCGGGAAGAATACCATTGAGATAATCAATGATGGAATTGCTGTCAATTAGATATCTCTTTCCCATTCATCACGTAAAGTTTTTACATGTTGATGAAGCGCTTTTGCCGCATCGTTGGATAGTTTTCCGGCAAAACGGTCGGACAAAGATTGCGTCTGTTTTTTTGGGGCTTCGGTTACTTTAATCAAATGAAGCTCTTCTAACTCTTTCAGGAGTTTTAAGGCTCTTTTGTTCAATAACTGAATAGTAACGGTTTCCATGACTAGTCAAAAATAAAAATAATAGGTCTATCTTACAAAGCGGTAACCGAATATGTTATCAAATCTGTGGACTAAGAGTGGATAAACTTACCCTTATCCAACCTATCTTGCCGCCTTGATTTTCTAGCCGTTTCATGATCTCCCGCGATACCATTGAAGAAATCCGCAACCGCCTCGATATTATCGATGTGATCAGCGATTTCGTGTCGCTTAAAAAGTCAGGCATGAACTACAAGGCGCTTAGCCCGTTTGCCAACGAAAAAACACCCTCATTTTTTGTAGTGCCTTCAAAAGGCATTTTTAAAGATTTCAGCAGCGGCAAGGGTGGCGATGCCATTACGTTTGTAATGGAACATGAAAAGCTTACCTACACCGAAGCGTTACGATACCTCGCCAAAAAATATGGTGTAGAAATAAAGGAAGACCGGCAGAGTCTGGAAAGCAAAGAAGCGCAAACCGAACGCGAGTCGCTGTACATACTCATGAACTTTGCCAAAGATTTCTATCGCAGGCAATTAACGGGCAGCGAAGAGGGCATCAGCATTGGGTTGAGTTATTTTCGGGAGCGCGGGTTTAACGATCGTACCATCGAAAAGTTTGAACTGGGCTACGCGCTGGAAGGCTGGGAGAATTTCAGCAAAGAAGCCGTAACCAGTGGCTACAACAAAGAACTGTTAGAGAAGACCGGACTGGTTGTAAAAAAAGATGATGGTTCAACTTATGATCGCTTTCGCGGAAGAGTAATTTTTCCGGTACACAACATCACCGGCAAGGTAATAGCCTTTGGTGCGCGGATGTTGGGTAAGGATAAAAACCAACCCAAATACATTAACTCGCCCGAAACAGAAATCTACCATAAGAGCGATGTATTGTATGGATTGTTCCAAGGTAAGAATGCCATTCGTCAGCAAGATGTTTGTTACCTGGTGGAAGGTTATACCGATGTAATCTCCATGCATCAGGCCGATGTGCAGAATGTAGTGGCATCATCAGGTACGGCCCTTACCGAAAATCAGATTAAACTCATTCGCAGATTTACCGAAAACATCACCGTGTTGTTCGATGGCGATGCTGCGGGTATCAAAGCTGCCTTGCGCGGTATTGATATGATTCTGAAAGGTGGGTTGAATGTGCGTGTGTTGTTGTTTCCGGATGGTGAAGATCCGGATAGCTATTCACGCAAAGTAGGCACCACCGAGTTTCAGAAATTTTTAAAAGATCACACGCAGGATTTTGTATCGTTTAAAGCGAGCTTGTTTGCGAAAGAATCAAGCGATCCGATTAAACGGGCTGAATCCATCAAAGAAATTGTAACCAGTATTGCGCAGATACCCGATCCGGTAAAGAGGTCGGTGTATATTCAGGAAACAAGTTCGCTGTTAAAAATTCAGGAGAGTGTGTTGTTGAGCGAACTCAACAAGATTCTGATCAACGACAAACGCAAAACCGAGAAAGATAAATTCCGGCAAGGCGAAGAAACACAAATTCCAGTTGAGCCGATTGCAGAAGTTGCTCCCACGAAAGTGGATACCCAAACCATGGTGGAACGTCAAGAGCAGGAAACTATTCGGTTGTTATTGAATTATGCCGATCAATCAGTAGATGAACAATCGCTTTCGGATTTTGTGCTGCGCGAACTGGATGATGTAGAGTTTATCAATCCGGTTTACCGCCAGATATATGAAGCCTTTAAAAACGGAGTTGAAACCGGTAACATTCCCGATAGCACGTATTTTATTCATCAGGGGTCGGAGCAAGTTAAAAATGCAGTAACGGGTTTAATCACGCCACGCTACGATACCAGCAAACACTGGAGCGATAAGTATCACATTTATTTCCCTAAAGAGAAAGATGTGGTTAACCAACTGGCCTTTAGCAACGTGTTGCGTTTAAAATTCCGGGTAGTTCAAAAAATGCTGGACGATAACCTGCAAAAAGTGAAACGAGCCGAATCAGATGGCGCGTGGGACGATCTGGATGCGGCATTAACCACCCAAACCGGCCTGAAAGAGGCCGAACAGGAACTGGCCAAACTACTGGGTATTGTTATTGCGCGGTAGGAACACGCACACCATTTTTTTTGTTTATTTAGCCGAATCAATAATTGCGATGAGTACGATTAAGATTGACACGATAGAAGAAGCCATTGAAGACATCAAAAATGGCAAAGTGATAGTAGTGGTAGATGATGAAGATCGTGAAAACGAAGGCGATTTTGTCTGCGCAGCCGAATCGATAACACCAGCCATTGTAAACTTTATGGCCACGCATGGGCGCGGATTAATTTGCGCTCCGCTTATGGAAGACCGTTGCGAAGAACTTGGCCTTGAGCTGATGGTGGGAAAAAATACAGCCGTTTTTGAAACCCCGTTTACCGTTTCGGTTGATTTGATTGGACACGGTTGTACCACCGGTATTTCGGCACACGATCGGTTTAAAACCATAAAAGCATTGGTCGATCCCGAAACAAAACCTGAAGAGTTGGGTAAACCCGGACACATTTTTCCACTCAAAGCAAAAAAAGAAGGCGTGCTGCGCAGATCGGGCCATACCGAAGCGGCAATAGATTTTGCCCGTTTGGCGGGATTCCGTCCTGCTGGTGTGCTGGTGGAAATTATGAATGAAGATGGAAGCATGGCGCGGTTGCCCGACTTACGTAAAGTGGCCGATAAATTTGGTTTGAAGTTAGTCACCATCAAAGATTTAATTGCTTATCGCATGCGGGCCGAGAGTCAGGTGCGTAAACAAGTGGCAGTAAACATGCCCACCGCGTATGGCGATTTTAAATTGATTGCCTACGAGCAGGTAGATACGAACGAGGTACACATGGCGTTAATAAAAGGCGAATGGGAAAAAGGTGAACCCGTGTTGGTGCGGGTGCATTCCAGTTGTGTTACGGGCGATATTTTTGGATCGTGCCGCTGCGATTGCGGGCCACAACTACACAGTGCTATGAGCATGGTAGAGAAAGAAGGTAAAGGCGTGGTGTTGTATATGAAACAAGAGGGCCGGGGAATTGGCTTATTGAATAAATTAAAAGCTTACAAATTGCAGGAAGATGGCTTAGACACGGTGGAGGCTAATCTGCAATTGGGTTTTGATATGGATAATCGCGATTACGGAATTGGCGCACAGATATTAAGTGACCTCGGAATTTCGAAATTGAAATTGATTACCAATAATCCCAAGAAGCGAGTGGGGTTGATAGGTTATGGGTTGGAGATTGTTGAAAACGTAGCGATTGAAATTGAACCTAATCCGCACAACGAAAAGTATTTACAAACCAAACGCGATAAACTCGGACATTCCATCTTAAAACAAAAATGAGAGTAATATTTTTAAGCTTATGGGTTTTGATTGCATCCACGGCCAGTGCACAACAGTTCGCGTTTGAATTGTGGCACACCGGCAAAGTAGTGTTGGATACAGGCGATACCTTGCGCGGCTTACTGAAGTACGATCTTGATAAAGATATTTTGCAGGTGCAAGCCAACAATAAACTGGAAAGTTACACTGCCCGTAAAGTTTTGTTGTTCGAAATTTTTGATGAGACGGTAAGACGCTATCGCAATTTTTATTCGTTGCCCTATGCGTTGGCCGGTCAATACAAAGCACCCGTATTTTTTGAGTTGTTGCAGGAAGGCAAACTCACGGTGTTGTGTCGCGAGGTATTGGAGTATAGAACCACATCGTCACCGTATTATTTTTACGGTAGTTACTCGCGGCTGGTACTGATCTATAAATATTTTGTGTTGCGCGAGAACGGTATGATAGAAGAATTTCGGGGTAAGAAAAACGATTGGTATGAACTAATGCCTGGTAAAGCTGAAGAAATAGAAAAGTTTGCAAAACAAAACCGGCTTAGTCTGGATGATAAGTATGAACTATCGCGGGTTGTTGAGTACTACAATTCACTATTCAGTAAGTAACCCGGTTCCTAATTCCTAATGTCTATGAGTAAACCTTTAATATTGGTGACCAACGATGATGGCATCACCTCCCGCGGAATTTTAAATCTTATTAATGTAATGAAAGAGTTGGGCGATGTGCTGGTAGTAGCGCCCGATGGTCCGCAAAGCGGTATGGGCCATGCCATTACCGTAGGCGATACCTTGCGTTTAACCGAATCATTTATTTTTGAAGGAGTGCGGGCATACGAATGCAGTGGCACACCGGCCGATTGTGTAAAGATGGCGCGGCACTTTGTGTGTAAGAATAGTCGCCAGCCTGATATTGTGGTGAGTGGAATTAACCACGGCAGCAATACTTCTATTAGTGTATTGTATTCGGGCACTATGTCGGCAGCGATAGAAGGCGCTATTGAAGGCACACCGGCAATTGGTTTTTCGTTGTGCGATTACAGTCACAAAGCAGATTTTTCGCACACGGCTGAAATTGTAAAACGCATTACCAAACAGGTGTTGGATAACGGGTTGCAAAAAGGTGTTGCGCTGAATGTAAACATTCCGCCAAAGCGTAACGAAGGCATTAAAGGAATACGCGTTTGCAGACAAGCCAATGCCAAGTGGGTGGAGGAGTTTGTAGAGCGATTAGACCCGAATGGAAGAAAGTATTATTGGATGACGGGCAACTTTGTAAACTTCGATAAAGGCGAAGACAACGATGAATGGGCCATTGCCAATAACTATGTTTCGGTGGTGCCTTGCCAGTTTGATCTTACCGCACACTCGGCTATTCCGATGTTGAATGAAGAGTGGGAAATTTTGGGGTGATTGAGTTAAGTCTTCTCTTCTGACGACTTTTTGATAAGGGTTATACCCGTCATGTCTGTCAAGGCTTAGTTTTCTTAACTGATGTCTCTAAAGTTTTTTGGGACTTATTTACAAAATCATACTTGATTAAGTATGCGCCTTGCTGGATTTCGATTTAAAAAGTAGTGATAAGAAACTGATTGCCCCGACTACAATACCCTGCCAACAAGAGTTCACTGCTTCCAGGATAGTGCATGATTTTTAAATATGCGCCACCAATTATCAATAAATTGGATAGCACTATAGCGACAATTGGCAATCTGTTTTTCATGAAATAAATTTAAACAATTTTTCAGATCGATTAACCATGAAAAGTTAAGATTTTTATTTAGCCTAACAACTAAATTACTTTTGATCTATATAATCTTGAATTTGCTTTTTATTAGCCAAACCTTTCCAACTTAGTTCCAGTATTTCCAGTAACAATTTTTTAGTGTAGCCTTTGGTTAACATGCAGATGTATGGGTAGGCTTTGAAATGATCGGGAAGGAGAAATAATTCCGGATACTTTTCTAAATAGGCATCGCGTAAAGCAAAATCTAACCGGATAGGAATAAACTCTCCGTTATCGTGTAAACGACACATTAATTTACCGCGCACTTTTACAGATGGCGTGCCTTCATGCGAAACGCTTTCTTCAGCACCGGGAAAAGTAAGTGCGATTGCTTTAACAGGTTCAAAGTCCTGTGGATTGTATTTAATGAGTTTGGATTTCATGGAGCAATGTAGTTATATGTTTCGTTGTGACACGGCTTTAGATTCCAGATAAACCACGCCACACACAATGCCAATTTCAGAAATGAAATACGCAATGTCCCATGCTGTAACTGTTTCATAGAAATAATATAACAGCGTAATTGTTGCACAACAATAAAGAACATTGGCCAGCATAATAATTTTTAGATAAGGTCTCCAGTTTACCGGCTTAAAGCGATAACAGGTAAATGAGTAAATCGAGTAAAGCAACGCAACACCAGCCAACCACACAAGTATTTTGTGCGGCATGCCTATTTGTTCGAACTGAGTCAGGAGAAGCGTAAGCGCAGCGGTAATAAAGGCCCCTATACTGTCCACCAGAAATAGTTGATATGGCTCAGTGATAAGTTTAAACATATACTTATCACAAGTATACTTCCTGAACAGGAGATGAACAAAAATTTATTCAAGTACTAAAAAATCCTCAGCACGTTAGCACTGAGGATTCGGGATTCATCTAACTAATTACTAAACCTACTTCCAACCGCCACCCAACGCACGGTAGATGTTTACTTTTGCATTCATCTGTTTCATTTTAATTTCAACCAGGTCCACTTTCGATTCGAGGGCCTCGCGTTGTGTAAGCAACACTTCGGCATAATCGGCACGGGCTGAGTTAAACAGGTTGTTGGCAATGGTGATGGAACGCATTAAGATTTCCACTTCTTTATTCTTGGTTTCAAAACTTTGATTGTAGTTATCAATTTTTGAAAGTTGATTACGCACATCTAAGTACGCATTCAGAATGGTGCGTTCGTAATTAAACACGGCCTGCAGTTGTTTGGCATTAGCTGTATTGTAGGCTGCTTTAATTGCATTACGGTTAACCAGCGGTGCTATTAAATCTCCGGTAAGATTATACATCATCGATTCCGGATTGATGAGGTAACTCACCTTAAATGCCTGAAAACCCACGCCACCCCGTATACCGAATGATGGATAAAAATTAGCGCGAGCTACTTTCACGTTAAGTTTGCTGGCCGCCAGTTCAAACTCTGCTTGCCGGATGTCCGGACGATTACTGAGCAATTGCGAAGGAACCCCGGCCTGAATAGAATCGATACGAATAGTAAGAAATCCAGTTGAGTTACGGTTTATTGCTTGTGAAAAATTTCCTGTCAAGAAATGTATCCGGTTTTCAATTTCCACAATGCGTTGCTTCACATCAAATTGCAGATTTTTGGTGTTGAGTAACTGCGCTTCAAAACGGTTTACACCTAACTGTGTAACCCGGGCTGATTCTTTTTGTTGCGTTACCACCTGCAATGCGCTGGATTGTAATTCAATGTTCCGGTTAATAATTTCCAACAAGTTGTCCAACGCCATTAACTCATAATAGGCATCTGCAATTTCGGCTATCAGGTTTGTAACCAGAAAGTTTTTTCCTTCCATGCTCGCCAGGTAATTCATAGCCGCTGCTTTGCGCGAGTTGCGTAACTTCTTCCAGATGTCAACTTCCCACGTGGCCGTTGCACCTAACAGGTAATCTTGCATCGGTTCCGGAAACCGGGTGCCAGGTTTAACTTCTAATTGTTCCTCTACTGCACCCATGGTTGTAAAGTTACCGGGCTTTTCTACTGCTGCTCCAGCCGCCAGATTTACAAAGGGCAGGTATTCACCTTTTCGTGCGCGCACTTCGTTTTTACTGATTTCAATTTCCTGTAGGAAAATGTTTAGCTCCTGATTGTTTTTTAGAGCGGTGTCAATCAGTGCAACCAGATTCTTGTCATCGAAGTAGGTTTGCCAGTTTAGTTTAGCAACGGTAACGGTATCCTGTTTTTTGGTGAATTGTGCAGGTGTAAATTTGTTCTCAGTGCGCACAGTGGGTTTTAATGAATTACAACTCCACATCACCGAAAGGGTGAATATAAGGGCTACTGTTTTGATTATTGAACTAATCTTCATGTTGATTCTTTTTACGTCTGGCTACTTTAAGCAGTAATTGCAGTTTCTGAATTTTCTTTAGCATAGTTGCTTGTGTGTGATGCTCAATCATCTCTTCGGTAAAGGGTATTAAGTCCTCATCTTTAATCAGGCGTTTGCCTTCAGCAAGCTTGGCGAAGATGTAATAAAGTCCGGGCACAATGATTACCCCAAACAAAGTTCCCATTAACATGCCACCCAAAGCCGAAGCGCCAATGGTACGGTTACCCACAGCACCGGCACCGGTTGCTCTTACCAGCGGAACCAAGCCAGCAATAAAAGCAAAGGACGTCATCAGGATAGGGCGGAAGCGAACCTTCGCACCTTCAATGGCAGCCAGTATAATGCTTGTTCCCTGATTTTGTTTTTGCACGGCAAACTCAACAATCAATACCGCATTTTTACCGAGCAACCCAACCAACATAATTAATCCGATTTGCGCATAGATGTCGTTTGCAAGGCCCATTAATTTTAATAACAGGAACGCGCCAAAAATTCCAGCCGGCAACGATAACAACACGGCAAAGGGAATGATAAAACTTTCGTACTGTGAGGCTAACACGAGGTACACAAAAATCAATACGATAATAAAAATGTACAACGCTTCATTACCGCGATGGGCTTCATCGTAGGATAAACCTTCCCACGCAATATCGTAACCATTGGGTAAAGTTTGCTGGGCTACTTCTTTAATCGCATCAATGGCATCGCCAGTGGTATAGCCTGGGGCAGGCAGACCGCGTATGGCCGATGATGTATAAAGATTAAAGCGTGTGATCTCATTCGGGCCTTGCTTTTTTACAAGCGTTACAAAAGAGGAGTAAGGCACCATTTCATCGCGATCGTTCTTCACAAACAGGTTTAACACATCGCTTGGTAGTCTGCGATATTCTGGTGCGGCCTGTGTATATACTTTAAAGAAAGTATTGAATCGCGTAAAGCCTTGTTCGTAGGTACTACCAATCAAAATATTCAGGTTTTCCATGGCAGCTCCAATAGAAACACCTTTCTGCATGGCCTTTTCATTATCAATTACAATTTCATATTGCGGATAATTGGCGGCATAAAAAGTGAAGAGACCGGTAAGTTCTTTGCGTTTTCGTAACGCTTCCATAAACTCAGTATTTATTACATCAAACTCGTGATAGTCGATGGTGCTGTTCTTATCCAACATCCGCAACGAAAACCCATCAGACGATCCGTAGCCCGGAACAGCCGGAGGTTCAAAGTATTCAACAACGGCACCCAGGTTTTTGGTCTTTTCTTCCAACTCTTCAATCACTTCTTTTACAGAATGTTTGCGATGCTCCCAATCCTTTAAATTGATCAAACATGTTCCGGCATTAGAACCACGGCCTTCAGTTAAAATTTCATAACCGGCTAGTGAAGTTACCGATTCAATGTCTTCAATCTCCTCGGCAATAGCTTGCAGTTGATGCGATACATCATTGGTGCGTTCCAGCGTACTGCCAGGAGGTGTTTGAATGATAGCATAGATTTGTCCCTGATCTTCGTTGGGGATAAAACCTGAAGGTAATTTTTGATTGATACCTATAATTCCGAAAGCAAAAAGAGCCAGCAAGCCAAAGGTTACTAGTCTGCGGTTAACAATTTTTTGCAACAGGTTAGTGTACTTGCCAGTAACTTTCTCAAACACCTGATTAAACCAATCAATAAAAACCTGCACCGGAGTCCGCTTCTTTCTGCCATGATGATTTTTTAGAATCATCGCGCAAAGCACGGGTGTTAACGTAAGCGCCACAATCCCAGAAAGAATAATTGAGCTGGCCATGGTAATAGAAAACTGTCGATAGAAAACCCCAACCGGGCCGGTCATAAATGCAATGGGTACAAACACGGCTGTCATTATCAGCGTAATGGCAATTACAGCTCCGCTTATCTCGCCCAATACTTTTTTTACTGCTGCAAACGAAGAAAGATTTTCTTCCTGCATTTTAGCATGTACAGCTTCTACCACCACAATCGCATCATCTACCACTATACCAATGGCAAGTACCAGGGCAAACAATGTTATCAGGTTAATGGTTAAACCCAACATCTGCATAAAGATGAACGCACCGATTAACGAAACCGGAACAGCAATGATGGGAATCAAGGTTGAGCGCCAATCGCCCAGGAAGATAAACACCACCAGCGCTACCAGAATAAATGCTTCTGCCAGCGTGTGAATTACTTTGTCGATAGAGGCGTTTACAAACTTTGATACATCGTAGTTTATTTCGTAATCCATACCGGGAGGGAAATCTTTCCGCAGTTCTTCCAGTTTTTCTTTTGTTTTGGCTATTACATCGCTGGCGTTGGTGCCAAAGTTTTGTTTCAATACTATGGATGCAGAAGCGTACCCATCCTTATTCGAATAGATATCAAAGAATTCACTGCCCAGTTCTACTTCGGCAATATCTTTCAGTTTCAGAATTTCACCTTCAGCATTCGCACGGATGATGATGTTCTCATACTCTTCCGGTTTGTTGAAGCGTCCTTTGTAGCTCAACGTATATTCCAGCGATTGCGCAGTTTTACCAGATGCTTGGCCTAATCTTCCTGGTCGCCCGATAAGACTTTGATCTTGCATCGCTTCCATCACTTCTTCAGTAGCTACATTATAGGCCCGCATGCGATCGGGCTTTAACCAGATGCGCATGGCAAAGGTGCGGCTTCCAAGAATCTGGGCGCGGCCCATTCCTTTTATGCGCTGTAGTTCGGGTATAATGTGTACGTTGGAATAGTTGTATAAAAACTTTTCGTCTGCATTTTTATCAGTGCTGAAAAGATTCACATACATCAGCATACTCGGCTGTATGGGCGTGATGATGATACCTTCGCGCTGTACTAAGGGCGGCAGGTTATTCATAATCGCATCCACACGCGTTTTTACATTTACAACTGCTGCGTTTGGATCGGTACCCGGTTCAAAAATTATTTGCACCGTAGCTTCACCAGCACTGGTTGCATCGGAAGTAAGATAGAGCATACCCTGCACACCATTAATGGCGCGTTCCAATGGAATCAAAGTTGATTCAACTAAGATTTGTGCACTGGCACCGGGGTAAGCGATAAAGATATTGACACGCGGAGGTGCAATATCCGGGAACTGTGATATCGGTCTTGTCTTGATGGCGAGTATTCCCAGAAATACAATCGCCAGCGAAATAGAAATAGCAAGAACCGGGCGTTGAATGAATTTACTAAACATTTTGTAAGTGGTTTAGAGTTATTCAGCTCTCAGGTTCTGCATTTCTTTAAGGATGGTATAGAATGGTTTTTGTTTGATATTTATTTTATCTCCATTCTTAACCTTTCTTATTCCTTCTACCAGAATTTTATCGGAAGGATTAATGCCAGCCGATACGATATACATGTGCGGCATTTCATTTTGAATCTTAATCTCCTTCGCCAACACGGTGTTATCGTCCTTCACCAGAAACACAAATTTTTTATCCAGCACTTCGTACGTAGCCGATTGTGGTATTAGTACAGCATTTTTTATTGGTGTGTACATAAAGATGTTACCGGTTTCGCCATGGCGCAGCAGGCGCGTGGGGTTATTGAAAGTTGCCCGGAAGGCAATGTTACCGGTTTCGTTGTTAAAGTCGGCTTCAATAGTTTCAATTATACCATCCTGTTCAAACAGTTGGTTGTTGGCCATTTGCAGCCGTACCCGCGCAGCCGTTTCACTGCTGCGTAGTGTGGTGTAGTTAATATACTCCGCTTCGGGCACGTTAAAGTAAACCCACATCTTGTTGTTGTCCGATAGGGTGGTGAGCAACTCACCTTCATCCAACAGACTACCCATGCGCACATTGTTAAAGCGACCCACGATACCATCAAATGGTGCGCGGATTTCAGTAAAGCTTAAGTGCGCTTTGGCTAATTGAAAGTCGGCTTGCGCTTTTTCTAATTTTGCTTTTGCCAACGCCAATTCGTTTTTCGAAACGATGTTACTATCGGCAAGCGCTTTGGTGTTTAAGTATTCAATTTCGGCAAAGCTTACTTCGGCATGAGCTTTTTGGGCTTCGGCCTGATATACTACCGGTAAAATCTGAAATAGCAACTGACCTTTCTTTACCAGTTTACCTTCATCTATAAAAATGTGTTGCAGGTATCCTTTCTCCAATGCCCGAAGCTCAATGTGTTGAATAGAGCGAATCTGACACACGTAGCTTTGATGGAGCACAGTGTCGGTTTGTATGGCATTGGTAACGGTAAATACGGTTTCTTCGTGCAGGTGCGATTCCTTATGTCCGCAGGCGCTAAAAAGTAAAACCGCCAGGCCGGAGATTATGATTATGTTTTTCATTCCTTAACAGAACTATCTGAATTAAAATTTTTGAAAGAGGATAGCATGCTGAATGAACAGCGGATGCCAAAGCACGCAAGCGCGTGCTTAAAAAAAAATTAAATCAGAAATGACTTCCAGGAATGATGGAGAATGTAAAGCGCATTGGTGCCTGCAATGCGAAGGAGTGCTCGGCCCGAACAAGCCGATACTTTAACCCAGATGGGATTAAACTCATAGAGCAAACCAAAGGCAGCTTCACCGTTATCTTTTTCGGTGGTGTCTTCCTCTTCGGCTCTTATTTCTGTTTCGGCTTGCGGCTCGGCATTTCTATTTTGAACCGGAACGTAAGGCTTGAGATTATTGTGACTTGCATCCGCTTCAACTTTAATTAAGGTCAGGTATTCAGAAGCAGATGAATCGAAAATGGTTGCAGATGCATGCGAACCCCAAAGCAAAGCCGCGAGCAACACAACAACTGTGAGTGCTTTTTGGTTAGTCAATTGCTTCAAAAATTTCATGGATTTAGCCGGGGGTGATGCGGACTTTCAGTGTAGTATACTTCAAATTCCAATACAAACTTACGATAAGCGTCTGAATTAGTTACTTAATGGGAGGTAATTATGTTTTAACCGCTAACTAAACCGGTTACGGACAAGATAGTGGGGGAAGCCCAACGGTAGTTAGGTACAAAGAAATTTCAGACTTTATTCTTTATTATCTTCAAACCACTTTACAAGTGTAAGCATGTTTCGTTCAAACCCACCGGGGATGAAGAAATTAAGCACACCCGTTTTTTTGTCGGTTTGGTTTTTAAAGTCATGGATTGTTTTAGCCGGAATTCTAAGAAAGGTTCCCTTGTTCGCATCAATCCATTTATCGCCCACCAGAAATGTGGTTGTACCTTCCAGTACATAAAACACTTCATCATTTTCTTCGTGCGAATGTGCACCCGGCCCGCCCGAATCAGGTTCTACCACCATTCTGAAACACTATACTTTTCGTTGGTTTCATTTTCATCTGCTTTAAAAATGGCAGTTATAGTGCCGCAGTTATAAACGCGCCCTTCGCCAGATGAAAGTATAAGGGAATCTTGGCTTGTATGTTGATGCCTCATTGGTTTGATAGATGTGATTATAAATTTAAATGTGCGTAGGATTAAAAAAAATCTGGTAATTAATTCTATGGATTATCCCTTTTTTTAAAAAGAAAAAAATTGCACTTTGTTTGGTGGCTTGAGATATGGGGGTAGTAGCCTAAACCGGATCCACATCAAACACTACCTTTACATTTCTGAATTCCTTTAGCTGTTGCAATTGAGCAGTAGTTTGTAGTAACGTGTGTTTTATTTCGTGAAGCTTGCCTTGGTCGCGCCTTATTTTAAGCAGCGCCAACATTAAAAACTCGTTGCGGATTTTGCCAACCATCGGTTCGCCCGGCCCCATAATTTTTATTGCGGCAATTTTTTCGCGCAAGCTGTCTACCAATTGGGTGGCAGCAGCACTCACTACTTTTTTATCGGTATGTTTTAAGGTAATTTCAATCAACCGCGAAAAGGGTGGATACAAATGTGCATGGCGATCGTGCAACTGGTCTTCCATAAAACCATTTACGTTGTGTGCAGTTACATAGCGAAACAGTTCGTGTTTAGGATTAGCCGTTTGCAGAATCACCGTGCCGCGTGTTTCCCTGCGGCCTGCGCGACCGCTCACTTGCATAATCAATTGAAAGGCGCGTTCATAACTACGAAAGTCAGGGAAGTGCATCATGCGATCGGTGTCAAACACACCCACCAGACTTACCTTATCAAAGTCAAGCCCTTTGGTAACCATTTGCGTGCCTACCAGAATTTGTGTTTCACCGCGTTCAAACGCTTCAATAATATTTTCGTAACCGGTGCGCGAGCGTGTAGTGTCTAAGTCCATACGCTGCACCTGCGCGTTGGGGAAATGAAATTTTAATTCTTCTTCTATCTTCTCGGTGCCATAACCTAATGTAAGTATCCGCTTGGAGGTACACGTA
This sequence comes from Cytophagales bacterium, assembly GCA_017303795.1. Taxonomy (GTDB): domain Bacteria; phylum Bacteroidota; class Bacteroidia; order Cytophagales; family Cyclobacteriaceae; genus ELB16-189. Next base: position 393,624 of record JAFLBR010000001.1, read on the forward strand.
GGGCATTGATGGGGTAAGTCTTCGCGATAGCCACAATAATGGCATACCAGCGCATGGCGATATTGGTGATACGTAAGGCTAACCGCGCAGTTAATGCACTTGGGTACCCACTGGCAATCTTCGCACTGCACCAAAGGCGAGTAGCCTCTTCGATTTTGAAACAGGATTACCTGTTCTTTCTTTTCAAGGGCTTCGCCAATGGCTCGCAAAAGTTTAGAGGTAAACTCACCCTTAATGGTTTTGCTTTTACGCTCCATACTTACATCGGCAAACACAATGTCGGGCAGTTGAGCATCGCCAAATCGTTGTGTTAGTTGAATATATCCATAGCGACCTTGGGTGGCATGGTATAACGATTCGGCCGAAGGCGTTGCACTACCCAACACTACCTTGGCATGATGTTGCTGTGCAATAACCATGGCCACATCGCGTGCATGGTAGCGTGGGGCCGGGTCTTGTTGTTTGTAAGAAGTATCGTGTTCTTCATCAACAATAACTAACGCAAGGTTATCGAACGGTAGAAACACCGCTGAACGTACGCCCACCACAAACCGAAACTTACCAGTAAGCACACCATTCCATACTTCTACGCGCTCGTTGTCAGAAAATTTGGAATGATATACACCCATCTCACTGCCAAACATTTTTTTCAGTCGCTGTACAATTTGTGTGGTGATAGCAATTTCTGGCAACAGCAATAAAACCTGCGAGCCACCTTCCAACGCCTTACGCGCTAGGTCGATATAGATTTCGGTTTTACCACTTCCGGTAACGCCTTGCAGCAGCGCCACACTTTTTTCGTCCAATGCAGTAAGCACTTGGTTGCGGGCCGTTTCCTGGGCTTCGCTTAATAAAATGGGTGCCTGATGAGTGGCATCCGGAAAACCGAAACGCGGAACAATTACTTCAAACTCTTCTACTACATTTTGTTTTATAAGTGTGCCAAGCGATGATTCCGAAATATCGCCTTGCAACAACTGCGCTTTGCGTAACCCTTGTTCATTCAACTGTGGATTGTTAAACACCGGTACGTGTTGCAGGTAATTTAATACAACGGCTTCTTGCTTGGGCTTAGCCGAAAGTTTTTCGAACAGCGCTTCCAATACTTTTTTGTCCGTAAAGGAATGATGTAGCCGAATGTGCTTTTCGGTTTTGGGTTTGAATTTTTCTTTTACTTCCTCAAAAAGAATAATAGCTTCTTTAGATGAAAGCGATTTTAGAATATGATAAATCGATTTGGCATCGAGTAGTTTGGCGGCTTCCGTGTAGGAGAGTATATCGGCTTTAAGCCGATCTAAAAGTAAACGTTCCTTTTCAGAGAAATCAAAATCAGATTCTTCCAGCGAAAAACCCGGTCGCAATTGAATCATTGACTCGCTGGAGAGCTTTAAGCCCGAAGGCAATGCTGCCTGAATTACTTCGCCCAGCGTACACATGTAATACCCGGCCATCCATTCATACAGATTAAACTGCTGATCGTAAATAATTTCAGTTTCGTCAAGCAGTTCTAAAATGGGTTTGGCTTCGTATTCTTTGGGTGGCTGATGGTGTAAATGAACAATAATGCCGGTAAGAATTTTTTTCTGTCCAAAGGGAACGATTACCCGCTGGCCGCGCTTGGCGCGATCGTTTAGCATGGCGGGTATGCGATAGGTAAACAATTTCGCTACCGGCACGGGCAATACTATTTCTGCAAACAACGTGTTGGTTTCGGAATGAAAGAGAGTGCCTTCGGCCATGTTGTAAAAATACGAATTAGCAGAGGCTTATTTCGCGCGGGCGTTAATCATCTCTTCTAATTTTCCATGTGCCCATTCCAGATCAACATCTTTTAGGGGGCTGGCAATGGTAATTTTATTGTAGCGAAAGTCTTGTTCGCTCTTGCTGCTGATGCGCCCAAACACGGTGTTATCAATCAAGAGTACCAGTTCGGTATCGGGTAATGCGGCAATAGCATTGCGCAAGCGCGTCATGCCTTCTGCAGAGACGATGATGTCGAAGTAACTAAGCAAGGCGGGCAGGTCGTGTGTTATTTTACTTACACTGGTAAACTCAATGCTGGCAATAAGGGGTTGATCGGGTATCAGAAATTTTTCGCGGTGGCTGCGATTAAATACTCTTCGGCCATAATCTTTTGCCCGATGTTTATTGTCGATTTTTATGGTCGCAAAAATGCCGTTAGTTTGTTCTTGTGCAAAACAAGCAGGAGCTATTAAGCAAAAAAACAGCACCAAATATATTTTTGAAGTAGTCATTTGATAAATCAAGGTTACCAAAAAATGAAAGCATAGCCAACATTAACCTTAAAATATGGCTTGTTAACCGCAAATACTTATGTAAATTCATCAAAGGGCACTTACAAACCGTTAGTGATGACAATAAACCCTAAAGCAGCATATATGGATCGCAAAGAATTTTTAAAGAAACTTGGTTTCGGAACCTTAGTGGTGCCAGTACTAATGGCCTGCGATACAGCCGGTGATGAATTGATAGATGGTGATGGTGCCTGCACGGTTACCAAATCAGAAACAGCAGGCCCGTTTCCAACTAAAAGTCCTTCTACGTTACAGTTTGTAGATATTCGTTCGGACAGAACCGGAGTTGATCTGAGTATTGAAATTACCATTCAGAATAAAAATGATAACTGTGCAATACTTCAAGGTGCAATTGTAGACATCTGGCATTGCGATAAGGATGGGTACTACTCTGAATATGGTGGTACCGGTATGCAACCACAGGATTTTACAAGCGTACATTTTTTACGCGGGCGTCAGGTTACTGATAGCGAAGGTAAGGTTAGGTTTACATCCATCTTTCCCGGTTGGTATCAGGGCCGGGCAACACACATTCATGTACACATTTATAGCGCAACGGGTGCATCTCTGCTGGTAACTCAGATTGCTTTCCCGGAAGGAAGCACCAGTGCAGTAACATTGGTAAATGCCGCTACTGCCAAAGGTTATACCAAAGGACTGACTGGCTATACTACCAATGCTACCGATAATGTTTTTAGCGATGGCACAACTACAGAAATGAGTTCGGTTACCGGAAGTGTAGATGCGGGCTATGCGCTTACCCATACCATTGTAGTAAATGGATAGCACGATGACAGCAACGCCCGGTATCCGGATTCATCTTGGCGATAAGCGCACCCGTAAGCAAAGCTCGGTACACGAGCAGTTGCATGGACTAAGCGATACATTTGAACTATTAACAGCTTTTGATGAAGTACTATTGAAGCCGGGTAGTACTATTAGCTACACCCTTAAGGAAGAAGGTCTTTTCTTTTTGTTGCCGGTAGTAGGTAAGAGTGAGGTGATATATGAAAACAAATGTATCATAGATGTTGGTAATCTTTATTTTACTAATACAAAAGCAGGCACACAAATTCAAATTACAAATCCATATCAAACCGAGTGGACTAATTTTATGTGGTGGGAGCTTACCGGAAGCAGGGGTGAAGGAATGGTCTTGGAAGAATTTGATTTGAAGGCCAGTACAAACAACCTGGTGCGTGTATTTAAAGGTAGTGTAGGAGAGAGTCGCGTGGCCATTCGCTTGGGTATGTTTGATGGTCGCAGTACAGGCGAATTAAGTTTGCCTAATGCCAGCCATTTTATTTTTGTGTTGGAAGGTGCCTTTGAAGTACAGAACCGTTTACTACAAATGCGCGATGGGTTGAGTCTTCCGGCATGTTTGCACCTTGAGTTTGAAGCGCTATCGAACAACGCAATACTTTTGATTGTTAGTCAGTTTTGATAGCGAAGCCGAGGCAATAGCTTTCCTAAAGTTGTTTATTTTTGTAGGGTATGAAGAAAAAGCTTATTCCATACCTTATTCTTGCGGCCTTTTTTGTTGTCGCCTTACTGGTTAGAAGTTATCGCACAGGCGAAGCGGATGCCAAGCGTGAAAGTAATCCGGAAACCCGCATAAGCTTAGATGTTTTTCGCGATGCCGATGCGGAATATTTTTTCACCAAACATGCCCGTTGCCGGATGGAGTGCCGAAACATTACGCAAAAAGAAGTGAAAGAAATTGTGCGCAAAGCAGGTGTAAATTATAATAAGAGCGACTTACAGGCTACAGCCGGAGCGAAGTATGCATTGGAAGGTTATACTTCAAACGACAGGCAACATATTCGGGTAATTGTTGCACCAAAACAAAAACACCTTTCTATTGTAACAGTAATTGATCTGGATAAGGATTGGGAATGCCCGAGTTGTAAGTAGTCTCTGGTCTCTGGCTTCTAGCTTCTGGTTGTTGCGGTTTTAATTATTGAATACAGACCTACAATACTGTTTACTGCTCACCGAATACTCCTTTTACTGACTACTGTTTACCGATCACCGAACTGTTTACCGACCACCACTCAAACTAATAAACCCCAACCTCCGCAATCACCGGACAAGCCTTTGAATCTGTAATAGAAACCCGAACGGCATCTGCATTAACGCCATTCAGTTTTAAAATCCGTTTATAGCCAATAGTAGTGCCGGCAGCAATTTGTTGCCATGCATTGTTAACGCGCGCTTCAACTGTAAAACCTTTTACTCGCTGGCCAAGTTGAATGTACTCCTGTAGTTCAATAAAATTAAGTTGTTGCGATTTTCCAAGATCGATTTCTATAGTGCCTGAAGTAATTTCATCATCCGTTGTCCAGTACGTTTCCGGATTTCCGTCAACCAGATTGGCACCGCTGTATCTTTTATCCTTTCCGCGGATGGAGCTTATCTGTACAGATTTATTTAAGGCAACATTATTTTTAAACGTTGAATCAACCAATGCGCGGAAACCCATTAACGAAGCTGAATCTTTTTCATGCACGCGACCGCGCCTATCGGGCGGAATGTTGAGTAGCAGCGTAGAACCTCTTCCCACAGAAGTGAGGTAAATATCAAACAACTGTTGTGGAGTTTTTACAAGCGTATCTTCTTCAGCATGGTAAAACCAACCTTTGCGAATAGATACATCTACCTCAGCCGGAATCCAGTGTGTTCCGTTTTCTGCTCCGGTGTTTAATAATTGTTCAATACCACCTTTGCCGGCATAAAGTGTATCGGGTGTAATGGTGTTCCAGTTGGTTTCGCCAGCAACACCACGTTCGTTACCCACCCAACGCACACCGGGCCCGGCATCGCTGAAAAATAAAATCTCGGGTTCAAGTTCGCGTACTAAGTTTAAAGTAGTGGACCAATCGTAATAAGTGGAACCTTGTATGCTTCGCTTTTCACGTTTACCACCGTAATAACCATCGCCACCATTGGCACCGTCAAACCACATTTCAAACACAGGGCCGTAGGTGGTAAACAATTCGTTCAACTGGTTGCGATAATAATCCACATACGGAGCTGTGCCATAGTCGGCATGGTTGCGATCCCACGGAGAAAGATAAACGCCAAACTTCAATTCATACTTTTTACAGGCCCGCATCACATCGCGTACTACATCGCCTTTGCCTTCCTTCCACACACTGTTCTTAACAGAGTGTTCCGTGTATTTACTGGGCCACAAGCAAAAACCATCGTGATGTTTGCAGGTAAGGATTACACCTTTGAAGCCGGCTTCTTTGAAAGTAAGAACCCATTGATCAGCATCGTAATTGGTGGGGTTAAAAATAGTGGGACTTTCATCGCCATAGCCCCATTCTTTTCCGGTAAACGTGTTGGTTGTAAAATGCACAAAGGCATTCAATTCCATCTGATGCCAGGCTAATTGATTAGCAGCCGGGATTGGTAGGAGTGGGGCTGGTGGTGGTGTTTCTTTTGGATTGCAGTTAGAAAAAACAACTAATGCAAAAGCGATTACATAAAAAGATTTCATATCGAAAGTTAAATGCTTAATTCGAAATTCAGGATTTAAAATTTTTGATTTGATTCAGTGCATTGGTAACATTATCAACAGGCAACTGGCACGTGTTATTCCGACATACATAAATCAACGTTCCACTTTTTGGGAGTCGGTTTTCCAATAAGGGCAATGTGCTTTCACCTGTACTTCCGGCCGTGAGTGTAAAGGGCAGGTAATGCTGATGCAATTCTGTTCGTAGTGTTAAGGCTTCACTTCCGGCAATAGCTACTTCGGCTGGTTCGTGAATCAACTCGCTTAGTAATACAGCCCAATGGCAGGTGTAAACCGGTTCGGATGTAATCAGGTGTAAGAGTTTGGATGTCATGGTGCGGGATTGTTCTTTCCAGTCTTCCCGATCAAGTAATACACCAAGCTGAAACAGATTCCGCGCCATTACCGAATTTGATCCGGGAATTACATTATCAAAAATTTCTTTCTTACGTGCAATCAAGGCTTCGGCTGTATCGGATGCATAAAAGAAAAATCCTTCTTCGATATCTGTAAAATGTTGTTGTACATAGTCACCCCAAACGGTGGCTTTATGTAACCAACCTTCATTAAACGTTACCTGATAAAGTGAAACATAAGCCTGAATCAAAAATGCATAGTCTTCCAGAAATCCTTCCGTTGTGGATCGTTTACCTTTCCAGGCGCGATACACTTTATCATCAATTACATGTTCTTCCAGAAATGAAATTGCACCGAGTGCCAGTTGTAAAAAATGTTCGTCATTAAAAGCTTTGTAACAATCTATCAAACCATGAATGGTTATCGCATTCCAACCGGTAAGAATTTTATCATCCAACCCTGGCCTAATGCGTTTGCTTCGTGCGGCTAACAGCTTTGCTTTTAAAGTTTTCACCTCATCCGATTCAATACCATCGGTTTCCCGATCTCTACGTAAGATATTACGACCGTGTTCCCAATTACCTTCGGCTGTTGCCAGAAAATGATGCATCAGCTTTTCAGTATCAGCACCTAGCACTGTTCGCAGTTCAGCTTCTGTCCACGTATAAAATTTTCCTTCCACGCCTTCGCTATCGGCATCTAAAGCCGAATAAAAACCTCCGGCCAGGTGTTGCATCTCTCGTTCCAGCCACCCCACAGTTTCATAAATCGTTTCTTTAAAGACAGGATCATGCGTAATGCTATACGCTTCTGCATAAAGTGAAAGCAATTGCGCATTATCATACAACATTTTTTCAAAGTGTGGAGCAAACCATTCACCATCTACTGAGTACCGCGAAAAACCACCACCTATCTGATCATAAATTCCACCAAACGCCAACTGGCGAAGGGTGTGTGTAACCATATTAAGCGCGACTTTATTATTGGTGCTGGCATGGTAGCGCAATAGAAAAAGCCAGATGGAAGGCATCACAAACTTAGGTGCCTTCTCAATGCCACCCCATGTTTTATCATACCGCGAAGCAAGAATCTGAAACATGGTATCGGTTTGTTCTTGCTTAAAAAGTTTTTCGTTTTGCTGCGCGAAGCGTTTCAAATCGCTGGTTTGTAAATGTTGCGCCAGGTCATTTGCGGAGTCATCAATTTCTTTTCGTTTTACCTGAAAGGTTTGATGGATTTGCTTTAGTAACTGCGCCCAGTTTTGCGGAGGAAAATACGTGCCTCCATAAAAAGGTTTTTGATCGGGAGTTAAAAATACATTCAGTGGCCAGCCACCATTTTGTTGCATGGCTTGCACGGCCTCCATATATACCTGGTCAATATCGGGCCGCTCTTCACGATCGACTTTAATGCAGACAAAATGTTCATTCATCACTGCAGCAATGGTTTCGTTTTCAAAACTCTCACGCTCCATTACATGGCACCAATGGCAACTGGAATAGCCAATACTTACCAATATGGGTTTGTCTTCAGCTTTAGCTTTTTGTAGTGCTTCGTTGCTCCACTCGTACCACTCAACCGGATTGTGTGCGTGTTGTAACAGATACGGTGAAGTGGCGTGTATAAGTTGGTTAGGCATGTGCAGTAAGTTGTGCGCGTACAGATTCTATTTCGGTTGTTACCGCTACCTGGTGTTGAATAGATTCTAATTTGCGTAAGGTGTCTTTCAAAAAATGCTTATGTGCTGCCGAGGTTATCTGAAAAGGTTTGTGTGCCAATGCTTTTTGAATTTCGTTTAATGTGTGAATAAGTTTTAGCGTGTCAGCCGTAAAGTAACGGTCGCTGAATTTCTGATTAATGTAGTCCCGCGCTTCCGCAGATGGGTGAAGCATATCGCGTTCGTAGAACCGATAATCGCGCAGATCGTCCATCATAATTTCATAGGCTGGAAAATAATCAACGTGTTGTTGAAGTTCATAGCAAGCTAATCGCAATATCGATTTACTCACAGTATTTAATTCAAATGTGTCTTTGCTGTGCCTTACAGGACTAACCGTAACCAGTATCCGAAGTTCAGGGCGAATTTTTTTAATAGTCTGAACAAGTGCGTTAAACGATTGAATAATCTCAGTAACCGATAAAAGTTTTTTACTAAACTGACTGGCGGGGACTTTATGGCAATTGTTTACTAATTGATGGATTGATTGTAATTCATATACCCAAGCCGTTCCGTAGGTAATGATGAGCACATCCACGTGTTGTAGAAATTCACGAACCTGTTTTTGAACATCTTGCAGAATGGTTAACAGTTCTGCTTTCGAATTGGCAGTAAACTGCGAATGATAAGCGTGATGAAACCAGAGTCCGTTACGTTCGGTAAACAGATTTTGATCGATGTTATTGTCGAATGCATCTAACAGGAGATTATGAATAGAAACAGGATTGTAAGTTGTGCCGAAGGGATTGGCGAGCACCGTAAACTTGTTGTTGGCCAGCCATTGCCCAAACTGATCGGCAAAACAGGAACCAATGGTGAGTATCTTATCGTTCAGACTAATAGGTTGTGCGGGTGAACAATTTATTTCGGTTCGAAACGAATTCATTCTATTTTTGGATAGTTTTGGAATCGGTTTGAAAGTTACCACGATACGGTTAACCGATTCCTATTCGCACCGGAATTATGAATAAAAATATTGCTGCCCTGCATTGGATTGCCTCTAAAAAAACACGATTGATAATCGGGTTAATGTCAGGTACTTCGCTGGATGGCCTCGATGTGGCTTTGTGCCGCATCAGCGGAAGCGGGGTTCAAACCAAAGTAAAGCTTGAAAAATTTTATACCTGGCCTTACAATAAAAAGTTTAAGAATAGCATTTTAGAAGTGTTCGCTAAATCCCAAATCGATTTTCAGAAGCTAACAGAACTGAATGCAGTTATTGGCAAAACACACGGGCAGTTAGTAGTAAAATCCTTAAACAAGTGGAAAGTAAAACCAACACAGGTAGATGTGATTGCCTCGCACGGGCAAACTGTTTTTCATGCACCTAAGTTTTTATATCCGCAGGCAAACAGCAATGCTACTTTACAGATTGGTGATGGTGATCACCTCGCAGTTGCGACAGGTATTATTACCCTCAGCGATTTCAGACAAAAGCATGTTGCAGCCGGGGGCGAAGGTGCGCCTTTAGCCGTGTATGGCGATTATCTGCTGTTTTCAAAAAAAGGTTCAAATAGAATTTTATTGAATGCGGGCGGCATTGGCAACTTCACCTATCTACCGGCATCGGCTAAAGCCAGCGAAGTTTTTGTTACCGATACTGGCCCGGCCAATACGTTGATCGATCAAACAGTGCGACATTATTTGCCCGGTCAATCTTTTGACAAGGACGCGCAGTTGGCCAGCACAGGTAAACCTGATTTGAAATTGTTATCGGCATTAAAATCGCATTCGTTTTTTAAACAAAAATTTCCCAAGACAATCGGGCCGGAGTTGTTTAATATTGAATATGTTCAAGCAGCACAACAAAAAAGTAACACTACCGAAATTTCGTTACCGGATTTGTTGGCAACACTAACGTACTTCAGTTCAGTAACTATGGCCGAAGCCATTCAACAAGTTACAGGCAAGCGGAAATTTGATTTATATGCGAGTGGTGGCGGGGCACACAATCCATTAATGATGCAAAGCCTTAGAGAGTTGTTGCCGAATATTACCTTTCATAAAATGGATGCATTAGGAATCTCAGGCGATGCAAAAGAAGCTGTGTTATTTGCCGTGTTGGCAAATGAAGCATTGGCTGGTGGCAAAACAGATTTTGGTAAACGATCTAAAATTCCTTCGGTGTCGATGGGGAAGATTTCGTTTCGGAGATAGAAATATGCAGTAAAGCCAAAATATTAAATTCCCTCACCCCACCTCGTTCCTCGGCACCCCTCTCCCTGGGGAGAGGGGAAGGGGGTGAGGGATTACAAAAAGTGAACATGTCAGACTTCAAAAAAATAACCGAACAACCTTCTCACTATCGCCATCTTGAAAAAATGTCGGTAGCGGAGATCTTAGCCAACATCAACAAAGAAGATAAAACGGTGCCGCTGGCCGTTGAGAAAGTTATTCCACAAATTGAAAAATTGGTTCAGGCTATTGTCGATAAGATGGTGGCCGGTGGCCGGTTGTTTTATCTCGGTGCCGGAACCAGCGGTCGCCTGGGTGTGGTTGATGCCAGTGAGTGTCCGCCCACGTATGGTGTGCCGTATGGTTTGGTGATTGGCCTGATTGCAGGTGGTACAAAAGCCATTACGCAGGCAGTGGAGTTTGCCGAAGACAGCCTGGAACAAGGGTGGAAAGATTTGGAAGCTCATAACATTACTGCGCAGGATGTTGTAGTTGGCATCGCGGCAAGCGGTCGCACCCCTTACGTGATCGGTGCTTTAAAGAAATGTCGCGAAAGCGGAATTGTAACGGGTAGCATTTCATGCAATCCGGGGGCACCGGTAAGTAATGAAGCTGACTTTCCTATTGAAGTAGTAGTTGGGCCGGAGTTTGTAACCGGAAGCACCCGCATGAAAAGCGGAACTGCTCAGAAACTGGTGTTGAATATGATCTCCACATCGGTAATGATCCGGCTAGGCAGGGTAGAAGATAACAAGATGGTGAACATGCAACTGACTAACGACAAGTTGGTTGACCGTGGCGTGCGGATGGTGATGGATAACACCGGCCTTACCAATTACGAGCAAGCCCATCAATTGCTGATCAAACACGGGTCAGTGAAAAAGGCTGTGGATGCCTGGTTAAAAAAATAGGCATTCTTACTGGAATGATCCTGAAACCATTCTATTTTTGAAATTCATCTACCTCAAAACCCTATGAGTCACATTTCTGTAACCGAGCACATTCCCACACAGATTTTTAAAACCTCCGAAGAAGCCTCTGTTTTTGTAGCCAACGAAATTGCAAATCTTATTCGCCAGAAGCAGGTGGAAGGTAAACCGTGTGTGCTGGGTCTGGCCACCGGCTCTACGCCTACACGTGTGTATGCCGAATTGATAAAACTCCACAAGCAAGGATTGAGTTTTAAGAATGTAATTACGTTTAATCTTGATGAATATTATCCGATAGAACCTACATCGCTGCAAAGCTATGTGCGGTTTATGAACGAACATTTATTCGATTCAATCGACATTCCCAAAGCGAATATCAATGTACCCGATGGTACGTTGCCAAAAGATAAAGTGGCTGACTATTGTAAACAGTACGATGCCAAAATCGATTCGTTAGGGGGAATTGATTTACAGATACTCGGTATTGGTCGTACGGGCCACATTGGTTTTAACGAACCCGGTTCGTCTGAGAAATCGCCTACGCGTATGATCACGCTCGATCAGGTAACGCGCATAGATGCGGCCAGCGATTTTTTTGGTGAAGAGAATGTTCCGCGCAAAGCGATTACGATGGGTGTGGGCTCTATTCTAAAATCCAAGCGCATTATTATGATGGCTTGGGGCGAAGGTAAAGGGCCCATCGTTCAAAAAGCAGTAGAAGGTCCGGTTACCGATCAGATTCCATCTACGTTCTTGCAGAAGCATTCCAACACGCAGGTAATTCTGGATGATGCCGCGTCTTCCAAGCTTACGCGAATCAAAACCCCGTGGTTGGTTGATAGTGTGGATTGGAATGAGAAGTTGATTCAGAAAGCAGTAGTGTGGTTGGGCCTAACGTTACAAAAGCCCGTGCTTAAACTTACCAATCACGATTACATGGAGCATGGCATGGGCGATATTATTACTGAATATGGTTCCGCTTATAAAGTGAATATTAAAATTTTTAATGCGCTGCAACATACCATTACCGGTTGGCCTGGTGGTAAACCTAATGCCGATGATTCACATCGCCCTGAACGTGCAACACCGTTTCCTAAACGCGCGATAATATTCAGCCCGCACCCCGATGATGATGTGATTTCAATGGGCGGTACGTTTATCCGGTTGGTCGATCAGAAACACGAAGTGCATGTAGCCTATCAAACTTCAGGTAACATTGCCGTGTTTGATGATGATGCCATTCGCTTTGCGGATTTTGTGCGCGACTTCAACCAATCGTTTGGTTTAAGTAAAGCCGATGGCGAAAAGTTCTATGAAAAAATTGTGCGCGACATTAAAGAAAAGAAACCGGGTGCCGTTGACAGTGCCGAGGTAATGAAGATCAAAGGTTTGATTCGCAGAGGCGAAGCAAAAGCTGGCTGCCGGTACACAGGAATTCCCGATGAGCAAGCGCACTTTCTTGACATGCCTTTTTATGAAACCGGTACGGTTAAGAAAAAACCATTAGGCGAAGCTGATATTCAGATTATTGTTGATTTGATTGAGAAGATAAAGCCGCACCAGATTTATGCTGCGGGCGATTTGTCCGATCCGCATGGTACCCATCGCGTGTGTCTGGCTGCCATCTTCCAGGCTGTTGATCGGTTAAAGCATAAAGAATACATGAAAGATTGCTACGTGTGGTTGTATCGCGGAGCATGGCAGGAGTGGGATATCGATCAGATTGAAATGGCCGTACCCCTTAGTCCGGATGAATTGCTGCGCAAGCGCAGAGCCATCTTTAAACATCAATCACAAAAAGATAGTGCCGTATTTCCGGGCAGCGATAAGCGCGAGTTCTGGGTACGGGCCGAAGATCGTAATCATGCTACAGCCGAAGCGTACAACTTGTTAGGCTTAGCCGAGTATGAAGCGATTGAAGCTTTTGTGAGATACCATTTTTAAACCAGTAGTATTAAGTCCTTAGTCTATAGTTAAAACAATGAGGTCTTATATTATAAAGGTACCACTCAATCGTCATTGACTCTTTACTAACGACTAATTACTCAATACTATTAATTATGCATTTAGTATCCTGGAACGTAAACGGAATCCGCGCGATTATTAAGAAAGAATTTGTAGCGAGTGTGCGCGCTATGGCTCCCGATGTGATGGGGTTGCAGGAAACCAAAGCTGCGAAGGAAGAAGTATTAACAGCTTTGGAAGTATTGCCAGAGTATAAAGTGTATGCCAACTCATCTAAGGCCCGCAAAGGGTATTCTGGCACAGCCATTTTAACTAAAACCGAACCCATAGATGTTACTTACGATATGGGCATTGATGTGCACGATCAGGAGGGGCGCGTTGTAACGGCCGAATTTGCTACGTATTTTTTTGTAACGGTTTATACACCCAATGCCGGTGAGGGCTTAGCGCGACTGGATTATCGCCAAACGTGGGACGATGCTTTTCGGGAATTCCTGGTTTGGTTAAACCGCAGAAAGCCGGTAATTGTGTGTGGCGATTTTAATGTGGCGCATAAGCCCATCGACCTCGCGCATCCAAAAGCAAATTATAATAAGTCGGCTGGTTATACCCAACAAGAGATAGATGGGTTTGATAAGTTATTAAACACCGGTCTGGTGGATACCTTCCGTCATTTTTATCCGGAGGAAATAAAATATTCGTATTGGAACTTTGTAACCAACGGTCGCGCTAAAAATGTAGGCTGGCGCATTGATCATTTTTTGGTTCCACAAACTGTAATGCCTTTGGTAAAAGATGCGATGATCTACAATGAGTATCATGGCTCAGATCATTGCCCAGTGGGGCTCAGGATTGGGATTTAGTGCGTAATTGCGTAAATTCACAAATAAGTATTGAAACCTTATATATTATGAGACGAATAACTATACTCTTCTTGGTTTTAGTGTCCGTTACCTCAACTGTATTAGCGCAAACAGGCAATTATATTCATAACCTATATGCGCTTGAACGGATTGGATCAAATCAAGGTGGGGGACAAACAAGCTCTATCCCAACTATGCCTGGTCCACCTCCAGGGGTAAAGGGTGATGTTTATTTGAATAAGAATTTTAATAAGGTTGTCTTTCAGCTTTTTGATGGCGATAAAATAATTGAAGGTTTTATTGCCAAACTTGATCTTAAACAAAATGAATTCGATGTTTTAACATCGCAAGGTGTTAAGGTTTTAAAGGGCAATCTGGTTAAGAGTTTTGTGTTCGTTGATTCATTAACACATATCCAAAGTAATTTTGTTAGCACTAAAGAATGGCACACAGTTTCATCTCCACTTTTTGAAGGATTTTATGAAATACTGCTTGAGGGGAAGTTAACGCTATTAAAAAGAACTGATTTAATTGTAAAACAGCCAGACTTTCACCCGGCACTAAATGTGGGCAGTAAAGACTTACGCTTTATTAAGTCTGAAAAATTCTACTACCTCCATTCGGGAAAGGTTTTTGAAATTCCCTCAAAGAGAAATCTTACCAAAATTTTTACCAGCTATGAAAAAGAGATGCAAGATTATATCGCAGATAAAAACCTATCTTCAACGAAGCAGCGTGACCTTGCTCTAATTTTCGATTACTACAATCGGATTTCTACCGGAAATTAAATCCGCTCAATCTGCGCCCCCAACTTTCTCAAGCGATCTTCAATATCCTGATACCCTCTGTCAATTTGCTCTACATTCGAAATTTCACTTTCACCTTGGGCGGATAGGGCTGCAATCAACAACGCTACACCCGCGCGGATATCCGGTGAGGACATTTTAATTCCACGCAACGAATTCTTGCGATCAAGACCAATTACGGTGGCACGATGCGGATCGTTCAAAATAATCTGTGCGCCCATGTCAATTAACTTATCTACAAAGAACAAGCGGCTCTCAAACATTTTCTGATGTATAAGCACCGTGCCTTTCGCTTGAATGGCCACTACTAACACAATACTAATCAGATCTGGCGTAAAGCCTGGCCACGGTGAATCGGCAATGGTTAGAATTGAGCCATCAATAAACGTTTCAATTTCATAGCGCTCCTGCGCAGGGATGTGAATGTCATCACCTCTGAACTCCATCTTAATACCCAAACGTCTGAATATCTCTGGAATAATACCCAGCATGTCAATACGACAATTCTTAATGGTGATTTCAGATTGTGTCATCGCGGCAAGCCCAATGAAGCTACCAATCTCAATCATATCGGGCAGAATGGTATGTTCTGTGCCGCTAAGTTTAGCTACACCTTCAATGGTAAGTAAGTTAGAACCAATACCACTAATTTTCGCACCCATGCGGTTAAGCATCGCGCAAAGTTGTTGTAGGTAAGGCTCGCAGGCTGCATTGTAAATGGTGGTAGTGCCTTTTGCCAATACCGCTGCCATTACAATGTTTGCTGTACCGGTTACGGATGCTTCATCCAGCAACATGTATTTGCCTTGCAGGTGCGAGGCATCAATATGAAATAGATTGTCTTCTGTTTCGTATTTAAAACGAGCGCCTAAGTTTTGAAAACCGATAAAGTGGGTATCTAATTTTCTGCGGCCAATTTTATCGCCCCCTGGTTTTGGAATGCTGGCCTTGCCATAGCGCGCAAGGATAGGGCCTAATAACATCACCGACCCGCGCAAAGCAGCCGCTTTCTTTCTGTACTCAGGTGTTTCGAGATAGGCTGTGTTTACGGTTGCCGCTGTAAAGCGATAAGAACCTTTGCTTAGTTTTTCAACTTTGCAGCCCAGGTCACCAATCAATTCGATAAGCTTATTTACATCTACAATGTCGGGTATGTTGTGAATGGTAACCGGCTCTGCGGTAAGCAACGGTGCGCACAAAACCTGCAGTGCTTCATTCTTGGCACCTTGTGGAATAATCTCACCCTTCAGCTTAACTCCACCTTTTATTTTAAATGAACTCATTGATCGCGTCTGCGGTGTTGGTGACGGTTTTTCTTGAAAGGTCTGTTGCCGCGTGGTTGATTGCGGTTATCGCTGCCCTGCGGGCGCTGATTTTTCGTGCGCTGCTCGCGATATAATTTCTCAAACAGATTTTCTTCACGAACTTTATCCAGACTCAGCGTAAGTT
Organism: Cytophagales bacterium; assembly: GCA_017303795.1. Lineage (GTDB taxonomy): Bacteria > Bacteroidota > Bacteroidia > Cytophagales > Cyclobacteriaceae > ELB16-189. The sequence goes on from JAFLBR010000001.1 coordinate 409,723, forward strand.
TTCCTTTCGATAAGATCTGAATATCTTTTACAATTACTGAATCGTCAAGTGTTTCTTTGTTCCAGGCACCGTAGAATGTTTTCATAAGCTTGCCAATATAAATGGCTGCTTCTTCACGTTCTTTCGGATCTTCTTTCTTGGTAGCTTCTAACACTAACTTCTCAATGTTTTTACCATAATGGCGGTAGCGCACATCGTTAAGCGGATACTCCACCTTGCGCGGTTTCTTAAACAGAATGGTACGGTCAGGGGTGGAGAAAGGATTGTTTACATCCAGGTTAAAATCAGCCATGATGTATAAATCATCCCACATGCGTTGTGGATTCTCCTGTGCTTCTTTTGCAACCGGAGCAAGTTGTTTTATCAACTCAATAAGCGTGGTGGCCATTTGCGTGCGCTTATCCTTATCGGGAATAGTGCGGATGTAGTTAACCAGTTTTTGTACGTTACGGCCATACTCCTTCAGGATTATGCCTTCGCGTGATGTATTGTATTCTCCTATCATAAGCTTCCTCAACTGAGGTCGTCAATTAAAATTATGGTGATTTCTTTTACCTTTTTAAGTTCTCGGTCGTTAGTCAGAAAACTGTTCACAGCCAGATGAAATGGCTGTAGCTAATTGTAAGGCGTCAAAATTTTTTAGTGAAGTATATTTGGCCCTTAAATCAGCAGAAAGTTCGGCAATATGTTCAGTAATATCAAATACCTTAATATCGTGTTCTTTCAATTTATTTTTAAACTTTTCAATTACCGATACTTCGTTATTTCTTTTTGGCTTTACTGAAAATTCAGCAATTGTTATTGCGCTAGTGCAAAGAGTTGAATCAAATAAAACAATCTGATCAGCAATGTAATTCGCAACAGCCTTAGCGTATTTTGGATTATCTTCAATCAAATAGATGAAAGGTGCGGTATCTAAAAACACCTTATTAGAACCTGTCACTTGCTCTTTCAGTTTTAATGTAATCCTGAGCATCCAATTCCCAAAGTCCTTTGCCTATTCCTCTTATTTCATTAAGTGATTGAAGGATTCTTTCTTTCTTTTTTAATTTATTTCCTAAATAAGAATATACCTTCAGGCTTTCTTCAACCGGAAGTTTATCAATTTCCTTAATAATCTCACTTAAACTCATTAGTTCTCGTGTATTTTCAATTTAGCAAAATTAAGCAATAAGGTCTTCTCCCCAAAATCAGCAAATTGGATACGGGCCTTCCGTTCGGCACCAATTTCTTCTAGTTTGGTTACCGTGCCAAAGCCAAATTTGGGGTGCTCCACTTTCATGCCTTCTTTCAAACCGCTGGTATCGCTGGGTTTAAAATCGGCAGCGGGCTTATAAGCTGTTGGTTTAGCTACTGGTTGCGAGCTAACCGTCTTTTTCATCCCGCTCACAAAACTCTTAGCAAAGTTGGGGTTGGGCGCTACCGAATCCATACCACCAAACTTGGTACTCACCTTTATAAACTTACTACTTATGTCATCCAGAAATCTGCTGGGCTCGCAATTCTTAAGTCGGCCAAACCGATAACGCGTAAGTGCGTAGGAGAGGTAAAGTTTTTTCTGAGCCCGTGTAATAGCTACATAAAACAACCTGCGCTCTTCTTCCAGTTCTGATCGGCTGCTCAACATCAACTGCGATGGAAATAAATCTTCTTCCATCCCCACGATATAGACATTTTTATACTCAAGCCCTTTGGCCATGTGTATGGTCATTAAAGTAACCTTATCGGGATCCTGATCTTTGTCTTCATCCTGACCGGTAAGTAACGAGACTTCCTGTAAGAATGCGCTTAAACTTTTGTCTTCCTTTTCAGGATCATCCACATATTCCTTAATCGCGTTAAGCAATTCCTGCACGTTTTCGTAGCGACTTAAGCCTTCTACAGTTTTGTCTTCGTACAGTTCTTTTAACAGGCCACTTGCTTTGGCAATTTCGGCTGCGGCTTCATACGCATCTTTGGATTGAATCTCTACACCAAAGCGTTTAATCTTGGTTACAAAATCTTCAATGGCATAAACCGATCGCCCACTTCCTAAAAACGAAGGAATATTTTCCAACACTTCCCAAATGGAAATCCCATGATCGTTAGCGGCAACAATAATTTTATCGATGGTGGTATCGCCAATGCCACGCTTGGGCAGATTGATGATTCTTTTAAATGAAGCTTCGTCTTGCTGGTTTAGCGAATACCGCAAGTAGGCCAGCATGTCCTTAATTTCCTTCCGTTGATAGAAGGAGAGACCGCCCACCACTTTGTATTTGATATTCATTCTGCGCAAGGCTTCTTCTATGGCCCGGCTCTGGCTGTTGGTACGATATAAGATTACAAAGTCGCTAAACTTGTATTGGTGCTGCATCTTTTCTTCGAAGATGGAAGAAGCCACAAGTTTACCTTCCTCGTTATCGGAAACAGCTTTGATTAACTCAATCAGATTGCCTTCTTCGTTTTCGGTCCAGACTTTTTTAGGAAGCTGGGCCTTATTTTTAGCAATAACAGAGTTAGCGGCTTCAACTATGGTTTGCGTGGAGCGATAATTCTGTTCAAGTTTTATGATTCGCGCCTCCGGATAATCTTTTTCGAAGTTGAGGATGTTGGTAATATCGGCTCCGCGAAAGGCGTAAATACTCTGTGCATCATCGCCCACTACGCAAACATTTTCGCGCACCGAAGCCAGCTTACGAATAATAAAATACTGGCACAGGTTGGTATCCTGAAACTCATCTACCAGCAAGTAATGAAACCGGTGTTGGTATTTGTTTAATACTTGCAGGTGTTCTTTAAAAAGCTTGTCGGTGTTAAATAACAGATCATCAAAATCCATAGCACCCGATTTAAAGCATCGCAGCGCATAGGCTTTATAAATGTTACCAATTTCGGGGCGCATGTTGGCCGCATCATCGGCAGCAAACACCGGGTTAGCTATGTATTCCTGCCAGGAGATCAATCTATTTTTAGCAGATGAAATCCGGTTATAAACAGTATTGACTTTGTACTGAGTATCATCTAACCCCATTTCTTTAATCACACTGCGCAGCAGCGATTTGGAATCATCGGTATCGTAAATGGTAAAGTTATTGGGATATCCGAGGTGATGAGCCTCAGCCCTGAGTATGCGGGCAAACACGGAGTGAAACGTTCCCATCCAAAGGTTACGCGCATCGCCACCCACCATTTTCTCAATGCGGTCGCGCATTTCTTTAGCGGCCTTATTGGTAAAGGTTAGCGCCATAATGTTGAACGGGTCAACATTTTTGGTTTGAATAAGATGGGCAATGCGAAAAGTAAGTACCCGCGTTTTACCGGAGCCTGCACCCGCTATAATCATGGTTGGCCCCTCGGTATTCAGTACCCCTTCGCGCTGCGGTTCGTTTAGGGTTTGTAAAAAATCGCTCATAAAAGTCCGCAATATAGGCAGGTGCATTTCAAATGCCGAAACCCGCGAGGTTACTTATGATTCAAAGTTCTGAGGGGCTTAAACCATTAATTTGTGGTGCCGGTTAAGCGGTCTGATAGTTATGATGTTATCGATTTTACCAATGAAAAATACAGTAGCCGATTTTGTATTTTTTTCTTTAACAGTACCTTAGAGGATTATTTTTCTGAGTTGGCAATACTTCCTCCATTCCGGTTTTCTGACGATGGCTTTGCGGTAACGGCTGCCGAGCCGTGGATCAGAGAGAAGACTTCGGTGATTGCACAATATCTTCAATCGTACACCAACCTGCATGCGGGTAAAGTAAACGAGTTAATTTTTATTGATCTGTTTGCGGGCAACGGCTTGTACTCGCTGGGTGCACGAAATGAGTTGTTTGCAGCGCCACCGTTATTGGCGCTTTCGCTGGATTTACCTTTTACGCGGTACATTTTCTGTGCATCAAGTCAGGAGCAATTGAATATTCTGAAAATCAGGGTGAACAAATATTTCAGAGGGAAAAATGTATTGCTGCTGTTGGGTAAACCCGAAGAATTAATAGACAGTTTGAGTCATTATGTGCCGGCCAATCAACAAGGTTTAAAGGCAAGTGTGTTTTGCCTGGCCGATTCATTTTCTTTTGATCTGAATTTTGAGGCGGTGCAAAAATTATCTGAATTGCAATTCAATTTTTTGATTCCATTTTGTTTTGCGCTGAACGATAAATTGAACTACCGGTTTTACCTGCGCGATTCCCGACCCCGGTTTGCAAGCTATTTAACAAAGGAAGGTGCCTACCTTGTAGAGCGGGGTGTGGGCAATAACCGAACATTTTACAAGCGACTGGTACAACAATATCAAACCAACATGTTGGCCTTGGGGTATAATCTTTCGCTATCCACCCATAAAGCCGATTCGGGTTTGATGGAGTTACCTTCTTACCACATTGGCTTTTTCTCAAAAGAGTTTTCAACTCAATCCATCCGCCAAACAGTAGAAGCAGCCAGTCATACACAGTTTGAATTGTTTCAATAAACCTATAAGGTCTTTAATGCGAAGTAAAAAAGACCTTATAGGTTTTTTAGCTATTCGACCAAACAAAGGTTGTAAACCTTATTGCAAAAAAGACCTTATAGGTTTTAGTTACAAGGTTATAAACCTTTAACTAACTTGGGATTTTAAATTTAAGAACATGATTCAGGTAGGAGAGATCTTGGTTTCGGATGATATTAAGGAGGTAGAATTTGTCTGCAATCTGGAAAAGTGCAAAGGCGCTTGTTGTGTAGAAGGCGATCTGGGTGCACCGCTGGAAGAAGATGAACTGGAAACGATGAAGTCTATTCAGAAAGCCATTAAACCTTATCTTACTAAAGCAGGATTGGCAGCCATTAAAGAACAAGGCCCTTACATACTGGATGAAGATGGTGATTACTCTACACCCACCATTGGTGGCAAAGAATGTGCCTATGCGCTGTACGATCAGAAGGGCGTTTTAAAATGTGGTATCGAACAAGCCTATCTGGATGGTAAAGTGGAATTCCGCAAACCGATTTCCTGCCATTTATATCCTATCCGCATCACCAAAAACAAAAAAGGTTTTGAAGCAGTGAATTACCATAAGTGGAGCATTTGCACTGCGGCATGTACGCTTGGGCAATCTTTACAGGTGCCGCTGTATAAGTTTTTGAAGGAGCCGCTAATCCGAAAGTATGGTGAGGCGTGGTATAATGAGTTGGTGGAGAAAATAGAAACAAAAAACCCTGACTAACGCCAGGGTTTTAATTCGATCAATTTGTCTAAAAATTATTCCGCCACCACGTTTACCGAAATGGTATGCTTCACTTCTTTGTGGAGGTCAAGCGTAACGGTGTAAGTACCCAATTGCTTAGGTTGTTCTTTGAAGTGAACCTTCTTACGATCTACTTCAAATCCTTTGGTCTTTAAAATCTCAGCTACCTGAACCGCAGTTACAGCTCCGAAGATTTTGCCCGACTCACCAGCCTTGGTTCCTACTTCAATTGACAATTCGCCAATCTTGGCAGCCAATGCTTCTGCATCTTGCTTAATCTTGGCAGCCTTGTGTGCTGCCTGACGGATGTTCTCAGCAGTCATACGCTTATTAGAATCGTTAGCGATGATTGCTGCGCCTGTAGGGATCAGATAGTTGCGGCCATAACCTGGCTTTACTTTTACAGTATCGTTCTTATAACCGAGTCCTGTTACATCTTGTTTTAATATTACTTCCATGGTGTTTCAGGTTTTGGTTATTTCAATGAATCGGCCAGGTAAGGAAGAATAGCAATGTGGCGGGCACGCTTAACAGCTTGCGCTACTTTGTTTTGAAACTTCCAGCTTGTTCCGGTTAATCTGCGAGGAAGGATTTTGCCTTGCTCGTTAATAAACTTCAATAAGAAATCAGGGTCCTTGTAATCAATGTACTTGATTCCGTTTTTCTTGAAGCGACAGTACTTCGGTTTGTTTTCTGCGCGCTTAATAGGTTCGTTCATCAATGTCATGCTGCAACTTCCTCCTTTCTTGTGTTTTGTTTCTTATTGCGATTGAATTCGCCTTTGCGTCTGCGCGCGTTGTAAACAACCGCATGTTTGTCTAGCGCGATGGTTAAAAAGCGCATTACTGATTCGTCTCGTCTGTACTCTGTTTCCAGTGTGTTAATCAAGTCAGAAGATGTAGTCGTAAATTCGATCAGGTTGTAGAAACCGGTTGACTTGTTTTGAATAGCATAAGCCATTTTCTTAAGTCCCCACTTTTCTACGTTAATCACCTCAGCTTTAGCCTTGGTCAAAACCTTCACGAATTTTTCGACAGTATCCTTTGCCTGATCATCAGACAAAACGGGATTTAAAATGAATACCGTCTCGTAACTTTTCATGATTTAACTATTGGTTTTAAAATGGACTGCAAAAGTAGGTAAATCGACCAAAACGGCCAAACCAGAATCACTTTTGGTATGTTAAGCAGTTTCAAAATATAACTACTTGATAATCAAAAATTTAATTTGATGCTGGTAACTGGTAACAGGCAACCGGTTTACCGATTACCTAACCTCAAACCGGGTAGTTCCCATCAGGTAGCCATCGGTGTAAATTTCAACCAGGTAGTTTCCGGCTGTGTAGTCCGAGCCTTTATCGTAAGTAAAAGATAATTTCTGGCCTGTATTGTCGAACAGAATTTCCTGGGCTGAAGTGAAGAACTCTTCTTTTCCGTTCAGGATGAAAGTGCCCGAACCTTTTGTGGTATCAAAAATAGGTTGACCGTTTTGATCAATAACGCGAACCAGAATTTTCTTGCCTTCAATCGGAGCCACTTTATTATCGGCAATGGTAAATTCAACTTTTATCTTTTCGAGCTGGCGTTTACGAAACGGTGGTTCTTTTTCTTTGCCCTTATCGTTTACGGAAACAAGACTAATGTTTTCAGCTTTAAGCTGCGAAGCAATGGCTACTTTGGTGGCAAGCTCTTCTTTGTTTTTATTAAGTCGGTTTAACGAATCGCTCAATACATTCTGCTTGGTTTTAAGCGATCGGTTTTCACTAAACAATTCTTTGTTCAACGACTGCAACTTTTCAATTTCTTCATCTTTAATTTTCAATAGTTGCTCATAACCCTCCAGCCGATCTTTCAATTCTTTAATGGCTTTTGAGTTGCGGCTGTTGCTGCGTTTTAATTCGGCTGTTACTTCGGCTTTGGCTTTTTCAAGTTCGGTAACATCGCCACCTAACTTGGCTATCTCTTCAATTTTCTGATCAAGCTCCAGCTTTACATCATTTAAGCGTTGCATGGTAGAAGCAAGATCTTCTTCCGTAGTAGCTAATTCGGCTTTTACTTCAACTTTCTCCTGATAGTCGAGGTAGATTTTTACACTCTGCACCAGCACAATTACACTTAAAATGGCAATTATAATGGTGGACTTGCTCGATTTTTTGGGGGCTGGTGCGGGTGTTGGAGTAACCGGTGTGCTCATACTGCCTTTTGTTTAATTGAAAGTGCAAAGATAATTTTTATTGATTAACAGTTTGTCTAAATCGACCAAACGTAATGCTGGCGGTTAAGAGCCGGATCGAAAAACAACAGCCCGCACCTGAACAAATCCACACTGCCATATACCAACGGATGCCGTTTTATTTCTGTCCAGGCTTTTTCCATTTCGGGCGAGTAATAAATATCATCCATTACAATTACTCCTTTGGTATGAATGCGTTTGGCCAACAGTTCAAAATACCGGAGTGTTGGTGTGTAACGGTGGTTGGCATCCATTAATGCAAAATCAATCTTAGCTGGGTTTTGTATAAAGTCGGGCAAAGTCTGGTCGATATTACCGGCTAGTATCTTTACATTCTTTTTATTAAAGTATTCCAAATGCGTAAGGGCAACCTGAATCAAGGCTTTGTTGCCTTCAAATGTAGTTACATGGCTGTTGGGTTGATTTGCCAGATACAATGTAGTTAACCCTACCGAAGTACCTAACTCCACAATGGCTTTCGCCTGAATGTGTGAAGCAAGCCGCATGAAGAGTTCGCATAACGCTTTAGGGCTGGCACTGGTGGCAGCTATTTTTGAAAGCGATCGTTGCTGACTTTGAAAGTGTGGCGATGCAGCACCAAGATCAACCATGTCAATTTGTTGCGTACTGGCTAACAGGTTAGTCCGAACAGTTTCAACTTCCGGAAGACCCGTAAAAGATTTTGGTCGGATTACCTTTTCATAAAAATCAAAAAAGAAAGGCGAATGAATGGAATGTTCATCAACCGCATGCAACCAATGCCGTAAGTAGGCACGGGCTCTGAAAAAATTTAAAGAAAGCGTAGAGATAAAAATTAATTAAGCCTGATAGGGGCAATCATAGTAAACTCAGGAATAGCAACCTGAAAAGTAGCACCATCTACTACACGCTCCATGCGGTACGTGCCGGCCATTTTACCAATACCCGATTTAAGATTACAACCCGAAACATATTGATGGCTTTGTCCCGGTTCTAACACGGGCTGTTGGCCAACCACACCTTCGCCTTCTACTTCGCGGGTTGTAAAACCAGCATCGTGAATATGCCAATGCCTGCGCAAAAGTTGAATGGTGAAATCACTTTGATTTTCGATGGTGATGCGATACGTAAACACATAATGGTACTGGCTCGGGCTTGAGTAAGAGGGCTGGTACTCAGTCTCGACAGTAACCTTAATTCCTTGTGTAATTTCAGCGATCATCAGGTTCAAAAATATCATTTTTTTCTATTTTACAACCCGCATCTCAAATTGATTCACCGAAATTTAATTCGCATGGCCGAGGACGTAAAAATTGCCCCTTCGTGGAAAAAATACCTGTCAAATGAGTTCAACGCGGATTATTTCCGGCAATTAATTGATTTTGTAAGGGCTGAATACCAAACCCAAACAGTTTATCCACCCGGTCGGGAAATTTTCAGAGCCTTCGATTGTGCTGATTTTGAGGATGTACGGGTGGTAATAATCGGGCAAGACCCGTATCACGGCCCCGGCCAGGCTAATGGCCTTTGTTTTTCCGTGCGCGATGGGGTTACGTTTCCACCGTCTTTACGGAACATCTTTAAAGAAATTCAAAAAGACCTCGATAAACCTATTCCCAAAAATGGTGATCTGGAACGCTGGGCCCAGCAAGGCGTGCTGTTGTTAAACGCTACGCTAACGGTGCGGGCTTCAGCAGCAGGATCGCATCAGAACAAAGGTTGGGAACAGTTTACCGATGCGGTAATCAAAGCCATATCAGACCATAAAACCAATGTGGTTTTTCTATTGTGGGGCGCTTATGCGCAGAAGAAAGGGGAGATCATTGATCGCAACAAACATCTTGTATTGATGTCGGCTCATCCATCACCATTCTCGGCCGACAGAGGTTTTTTTGGCAACAAACATTTCAGCAAAACCAACGAGTACCTGAAGAGTAGAGGACTGAAGGAGATTGACTGGTGAAAATCAGTTACCGGTTACACGTTACCAGTAACTGGCAACCGGTAACCGGTAACTTGAAACTATCTTACAGGCTTAAAGAATCTATTCCAACGAATCTTATCCAGAAACGAACCATACTTATCAATCGATAGCCAGATAAAGAATCCTTTACCCACTACGTGGTCTTCGGGTACAAAACCCCAATAGCGCGAGTCGAGTGAGTTATCACGATTATCGCCCATCATGAAGTAATAATTCTGGTTGAAGGTGTATTCAGTAACTTCCTTACCGGCAATGGTAAGTTTGCCTTCTTTAATTTCAACATCTTCATTACCATCATAATCTTTGATAGTGGTTCCATAAATGGAAAGTGTGGAATCGTTGATGGCGATTGTCATCCCTTCTTTTGGAATGGTGAGCGGGCCGTAATTATTGCCCGTCCACCTTGCAGTGTATTTTGAGAATGGAAAACGAGGTGCTTCTCCACCCTCATATAACTCAACCGATTTGATATAGGATTCTGCTTTTACAAGTTCTTTTTGCTTCTCTGTTAAGAACATCGTGTAATAAACCTGATTCGGTTTCTCAGGATTAGAACGGCCTTGATCATAATAGTCATCGCCATCTAACCCCAGCTTCTCGATATTCCGCACGTTAATGTCGTTGGTAGATTCTACTAAATATTGAAACCGAAGTCCTTCCGGATTTTCGAACGGAGTACCATTTACAACTAATTGTCGGTTACGGATTTCAAGCACATCTCCGGCTTCAGCCACACACCGTTTGATGTAATTGGTTTTAAGATCTACAGGATAATCAATCCACGTATTTCGATTGTAGTTACCATAATTATTTTCTTCGATGCGCGGCACGTTAAACACCACCACATCATTTCGTTTTACATGCGTAAAGCCGGGCAAACGATAGGAGGGAAGTTGAATCCAATCAGCATACGATGGAATGTTGGTAAACCAGATTTTCTGATGCGTAAGCGGCATTTGAATGGGCGTGCGCGGGGTGCGGGTTCCATAATGAAACTTGCTCACAAAAAGGAAGTCACCAACCAGCATGGAGTTTTCCATGGAAGGAGTAGGGATTGTATACGCTTCCATAATCAGCCATCGGATAAGAGTAGCGGCTACCACAGCAAACAAAATGGCATCCCACCATTCGCGTACAGCCGACTTCTTCTTTTCAGGTTGCTCTTTTTCCTTTTTAATCCAAAACTTCCAATTCATAACGATCCGGTAAAATTAAAACGTGGCAAATAAAACCATTTTTTCGGTGCGGGCTATAACTTCAGAAAATCATCCATCGTAAAAATTCCCTTTTTTCCGGCTAACCACTCAGCAACTACCACCGCGCCAAGGGCAAAACCTTCGCGGGAATGTGCGGTATGGGTAATCTCAACATCATCAATAGCCGATTGGTATTTTACGACATGGGTACCGGGCGCAGGATCAACCCGAAATGAATGTATAGATAGTTGTTCCGAACTTTCGGCTTTGCCCAGCTTCCATTCGGTTTTGCGCGTCATGTTTTTGAGAACGCCATTCGCCAGACTAATGGCAGTGCCGCTGGGTGCATCTTTCTTTTGGGTATGATGCGTCTCATCAATACTTACTTCATACTGCGGATAATGTTGCATGATGCGGGCCAGATATTCATTCAGTTTAAAGAAAATGTTTACACCCAAACTAAAGTTAGAGGAATACAGCAACGTTCCGTTTTTGCTTTTGCAATACGCCTCTACTTCGGCCTGTTGATTACCCCAACCTGTAGTGCCACACACCACCGGAATGCCTTTATCGAAACATGTTTTTAAATTTTTTACAGCCGCTTCAGGTTGCGTAAACTCAATGGCTACATCAACCGGGCCGTTAAAATCCTGCAGGTTATTTCCAACATCAATACGGCCAGCAATTTCGTTTCCACGATCTAAGGCAATGCCTTCAATGGTTTTACCCATCTTTCCATACCCGATTAATAAAATCTTCATGAAGTTTAAAATCTGAATGTTAAACTAAACCCGGCTTGCCGTCCCAACAACATGTTGTTTTCAAAATGCGGTTCCCACTTTACCTGTAGTTTAGGATTTAGCTGAAACTCTTTCAGGTGCGCATCCACATGGGCATCCACCATTTGTAAAATATACCAAACACCTGAAAATAGAATGTAAATATCACGCTGCCTGCGGCTAATATCAATGCCTCTTCGTAATTGAGTCGCATTTAGACCACTTGAGCTAAGTCCAGAACCACCGTTATTCAATACCTCAAAAAGTTCGTTTCGGAATTTGCGATGGTTTCTATCATAAAACACAACCACCATCGTAGTAACTGTAAAGCCGCCATACACCAACGGCATCTTCCAATACTTTTTATTGTAAAGTTGGCCGGCACCGGGCATGATAGCCGAGAATAAAAGTGCTTTACGCGGATCGAACCGGCTAGCGTATGATTCTATTTTTTCAACCCGTTGGCTGCTGAGTGTGGCTGTATCGGTTTTAATAATAACCGTATCGGCTTTGGTTTTCTGGGCAAACGAAACCGTAGCGATTAAAAAAAATATACCACAAAGTGCAAATGCACGCATTAGATTTTAAGAATGTCTAAAATTCGATTGAGGTCCTCCACAGAAAGAAACGGAATACGGATTTCACCCTTCTTTCCATCGCTCTTTACACTAACTTTCGTGCCAAAGTGCGATGATAAGCGACCTTGCACCTGCACAATTTCTTTAGGTTGCGAAGTGGGTGTAGCAGTTACTGCAATGGGTTTGGAACCCGCCATAACCTGCCGCGCCAGTTCTTCAACTTTGCGCACCGATAAGTCCTCCGAAACAATTTTATTGAATATGAAGAGTTGAGTTCCCGTATCGTCAATGTTAATGATGGCCCGTGCGTGGCCCATTGAAATTTTGTTATCGCGTAATGCGATTTGAATATCGGGCGGAAGTTTTAAAAGTCTTAAGTAGTTGGTTACCGTAGTACGGTTTTTCCCTACGCGTTCACCCAGTTCTTCCTGCTTTAGGTTACACTCGGTTAGCAGGCGTTGATAGCTCAATGAAATTTCTATCGGGTTAAGATTTTCGCGCTGAATGTTTTCAATCAGAGCCATCTCCAGCATCTGCTGGTCGTTGGCGGTGCGCACATAGGCCGGAATCTGTTTTAGTCCGGCAAGTTTAGAAGCCTGATACCTGCGTTCGCCTGAAATTAATTGATATTGATTATGCGCCAGCCTGCGTACCGTAATAGGTTGAATGATACCGTGTACTTTAATCGACTCAGCCAATTCATTCAAAGCCTCCTGATCGAAATGTGTGCGCGGTTGAAACGGATTGGTTTCAATATACTCAATTGAAATTTCGTTGATTGATTCCGTGTTCGACTTCGTTGCAGTAAGGGAATGCGGAACGTCAACTTCTAATTTTTCATCCTCGGGTGTATCGCTTAACAAAGCGCTTAATCCGCGGCCTAATGCTTTCTTCTTACTCATTTCGCAAATCCGTTTTTATCTAAAATTTCGTGGGCCAGATTCAGGTAACTGATGGCACCTTTACTTTCTGCATCGTGCACAATGGCCGGTAATCCAAAACTTGGCGATTCGCTCAGTTTAACATTGCGTGGGATAATAGTTTGGAAGGCAATGTTTTTAAAATGGGTGCGTACTTCTTCTACTACCTGATTGCCCAGCGAGGTGCGCGAATCGTATAGGGTAAGCAGAATGCCTTCAATCTCTAACTTGGGGTTAAGCCGCGTTTGAATGATCTTGATGGTGTTCAACAACTTACCTAAACCTTCCAACGCAAAGTATTCGCATTGCACCGGAATGATTACAGAATCTGCTGCTGTAAGCGAGTTGATGGTAATTAAACCCAGCGATGGTGAGCAATCTATTATAATAAAATCGTACTGGTCTTTTATTTTAGCCAACGCGGTTTTCATTTTCTCTTCGCGTTGCGCGATGCTTACCATCTCTACTTCGGCACCTACCAGATCGATGTGCGAAGGCAGGATATCCAAATACTTCAATTCATTTTTGGCAATTGCTTCCTGTGGAGGCACACCATCTACCATGCATTCGTAAATGCTTTTGGTTACATCTTTAGGATTGATGCCCAGCCCGGAAGTAGAATTGGCTTGCGGGTCGGCATCAACCAGCAAGGTTTTGCACTCCAGCACAGCCAGACTTGCCGCCAGGTTAATAGCTGTAGTGGTTTTGCCTACACCGCCTTTTTGGTTCGCAATCGCGATAATTTTACCCATTTTTCAAATTTGAGGATTAGCAGATTTGAGAATTTGAAAATTTATCTTCGCTATGAAGAAATCGCTTCCAAAATTTCAAGTGGACAAATATAGGCTAATGAAACTATCGTGGAACGCCCGTGAAACATTTGTTATCCACGTACTGTCAACAAGAATTAAACAAGTAGGGTTGAGGACAGGACCGTAAAAAGATTAGCCACTGATTCACAGAAGAACACAGACTAGAGAACCATCTGTGAGAAAATCTGTGTTTATCTGTGGCTAAAACAAAATCGCGCCAAGCTAACTATTTCTTAGCTGATTTCCTGCGGGCTTCTTCGCTGGCTTTCATGGCCTGCTCCAGTTTGTTCATGAAGCTGGACTTTTTGCCCGTGCCACCCGATTCAAGCATTTTCTTTTTGTGGTCATCCATCACCGCCTTGATTTTGTCTTCATCTACAAAGCGCTTAATAATGGCCTGCTGCGCAAACGTTACTAAGTTAGAAACAAAGTAGTAGAAGCTAAGCCCGGCTGAGAACGTGTTAAGCACAAACATGAAGATTACCGGCATGATGTAACCCATTGTTTTCATAGGGCCTTGCACACTGGTAAGTTGGTTATTCTGCCAGGTGTAAATAATTGTAGAGGCTGTCATCAACAGTACAAACAAACTCACGTGACTTCCATAAAATGGAATGGTGAATGGAAGGTTAATGATTGAATCATAAGTAGAAAGATCTTCGGCCCACAGAAATGGTTTTTGTCTTAATTCAATTGACACCGGGAAGAAGTAGAACATAGAAAACAAAATCGGCATTTGAAGCAGCAATGGAATACAACCACTGAATGGGTTAACTCCCGCCTGCTGATACAATTTCATCTGATCTTGCTGGTTTTGCGCCATGTTGTCGCCATTCTTTTCTTTAATGAGATCAAGCTCAGGTTTGAGCAATCGCATTTTGGCCATACCGAGGTATGACTTGTAGGAGAGTGGCAACAGAATAAGTTTGACAAACAGCACGAGTAACACAATGATGATTCCGTAGTTGCCGATAAAGCCTTCCAGAAATTTGAAGATCGGTATAATCACAAACCGGTTTATCCACGACATAGGAGGCCAGCCCAGATCAAGATTTTCGCGGAAGCCTTCGGTTACCGATGGTAGAACTTCATAATCACTCGGTCCAAAAAAGTATTGAAACTTAGCTTTACCAGCGGAGGTGTATTCGGTAGGGAAGTTTGCTTGAATGGAAGCATCCTTTACCACTAACGTATCAGCCGGGTTGGCAAACGTTTTAACTTCAGCAGTAGAAAATGATTCTTGCGCAATGATGGCAGAAATGAAAAACTTTTGCCGGATGGAAATCCATTTAACCGGGCTGGTTAAGTTTTCTGTTTCCAGATCGGTAGAAGCTTGCGAGATGTAATCGAAATCGCCATTGGCAAAATACCAGTTCATATTGGTTTTAGCCCGACTATCAGCAATTGCTTTTTCTTGTACCGGAATTTTATCGTTCCATTTGTAGGTAAGTTCTTTACCGGTTAACTCCACCCCTTTGGTATGCACCTGATACCCAATTACAAAACCGGTTGGCGGAATGGAATAAATATGTTTGATGAAGGCATCAGGGCCAAGTGCAGCCGTAAAAGTAATTTGAGTAGTATCACCTTTGGTTGCCGTTGATGGAGTGTAATAAAGGGTATAGAGATCAATCTCCTTTCCCTGATAAGCTGAAAGCAAGGAGAAAGTGTTATCGTTTTTCTGTGCCAGATAAAGTGGCTTTTGCCAGTAGGTTTTAAAGTTCTTTAATTCTACCAGGTTAAGTCTTCCCTTGTTGGAAATCTTCAATCGAAGGTCAGCATTCTCAATACTGGTTTCAGATTCGGTTCCATTCATGAACGAAGCCAGCGATCCGTATTGCGTTAGCGCTGCACTATCCAATCGGGTTTCGGTAACAACCTTTGCACTGTCTTTAGGTTGCGTGTTGGTAATCTGAGCCGGAGCAGTTACTTCGGGTTTTTGTGGCTGTGGTGCAAGGAAGTTAAAATATACCAGTAACAGTACGGCAATAAGTGTCAATCCAATAGCTGAGTTCCTATCCATTCTTAATAATCTTTAACCTAATAAGTATCTTTTTAACTGTTTCTATTACTGAGGGCGGCCTCAATAAATTTTACGAACAATGGGTGCGGGTTTAAAACTGTGCTTTTCAGTTCAGGATGATATTGTACGCCCACAAACCAGGGATGATCTTTTAATTCTACAATTTCAACAAGCCCGGTATCAGGGTTAATCCCGGCAGCCTTTAATCCGGCCTCTTCAATTTGTTCTAAGTATTTGTTGTTGAACTCGTAGCGATGGCGGTGCCGTTCTTGAATAGAGGTGTCGCCATAAATCTGGAAAGCACGCGTACCCTTTTTGATTTTGCAGGTATAAGCACCCAGACGCATGGTGCCGCCTTTGTTGGTGATCTTCTTCTGCTCTTCCATCATATCGATAACCGGATGCTTTGTTTTGGGATTGAGTTCTGTTGAACTCGCCTCCAGGTGCAAGACATGGCGGGCAAATTCCACTACGGCACATTGCATACCCAAACAGATCCCGAGGAACGGAATCTTATTTTCGCGTACGTAACGGATAGCTTCAATTTTTCCTTCGAGTCCACGTTCACCAAATCCAGGTGCCACCAGCACACCGTCCAAACTTCCTAAAATATCAGCAACGGTCTCTTTATTAATCTCTTCCGATGAAATCCATTTTAACCGAACCTTGCAATCGTTCTGGGCTCCGGCATGGATAAAGGCTTCGGCTATTGATTTGTAAGCATCCGGTAACGAAACATATTTACCTACCAAGCCAATGGTAACTTCGTTAATCGGGTTTTTAAGTTTGCCCAGGAATACTTTCCATTGTTCTAAATCAGGCTCTTGTTTGGGTGTAACCTTGAGCTTGGACATCACGCGCTCATCAAGTTTTTCTTTGCGCATTAAAAGCGGAACATCATAAATAGTCTCGGCATCAATGGCTTCAATAACCGAGTTTAGATTTACGTTGCAGAACAGAGCCAGCTTCTTTCTGATCTCCATAGAAAGCGAATGCTCGGTGCGGCACACCAGTATATCAGGTTGAATGCCGTACGACAATAATTCCTTTACGGAGTGCTGGGTTGGTTTGGTCTTTAATTCTTTGGCGGCACTCAGGTAGGGGATAAGCGTAAGATGAATAACCAAAGCATTGTTCGAACCCAGATCCCATCTTACTTGCCTAACGGCTTCCACAAAAGGCAACGATTCAATATCGCCAACCGACCCACCAATCTCTGTTATTATAAAGTCGTACTTACCGCTATCGCCAAGCTGAAAGATGTTTCGCTTTATTTCATCGGTAATGTGCGGCACCACTTGTACCGTTTTACCAAGATACTCGCCTCTGCGTTCTTTGGTAATTACATTATTATAGATGCGGCCGGTGGTAATATTATTGGCCCGACTGGTAGATACATTGAGAAAGCGCTCGTAATGCCCGAGGTCAAGATCGGTCTCGGCACCATCGTCAGTCACATAGCACTCGCCATGCTCGTATGGGTTTAGCGTTCCCGGATCGATATTAATATAAGGATCAAACTTTTGAATGGTTACCGAAAACCCTCTGGCCTGAAGGAGTTTACCCAGCGAAGCAGAGATAATTCCCTTACCCAATGAAGACGTTACCCCACCGGTAACAAAGATGTATTTGGCAGAAGACATGATGCGGAAGCCCTTAAAAAATTTGGTCGCAAAGGTAGGGTATTATAGTCTCTATCAAACCCGCAAAATTCAAATTTATTTCGTTTTTGGTGAAATTATGGGTAGGTTTGAAGGATAAGTGTACAAATACAAGTTGGTTACAATTTAAACTCACCTTGTATCTAAGAATTGATTCAAATTATACCTATGAACCGAAGCTCTACGCTTGCTACCTATATAGTTGCACTGTTCAGTTTTGTCTTCCTCTCGTTTTTAACATCAGAGCTTCAGGCACAAGCTGTGTTTGTATCTGCACGGCATGAAACAATTAATCAGCGCGAAATTTTAGTTACGTTTGATAGAGCAGTTGCCTCTGGAGCACCTTCAGTAGCAGGCTGGACCATTCAGGTAGCAGGTACGAATGTTCCGTTTACCAATCAGGGTAATTTTGGACCTAATGCTATTTTATTCCGATTTGATGCAAGTGCCGTTGCAGGTCATGGTGGTGTTCAGCCATTTGTTAAGCCAGGTGAAATCCTGAGAATATCCTTTACTGGTGGGGGTGGAATAAATGCTTTTGCGTTCCAGAACTCCCAAAACAACTTTGTGTTTGCGTGTTCGGAGATGATATTTTTCCAGCAAGGAAATTTTACAACGGTTGATGTGTGTTCACCTGTAGTAATGAATTTTCAGCAGTTTCAATACAAAATCAGCTTACGCTATAGAAACAGCTCTGCCTTTAATCTCGGCAGCATCTTTTTTGCTTTGACATGGGGTGATGGTGCCCCAACTCAAAATGTAAACCCCTATGTTTCGGATCTTACCGGAACAGCCAATGCTGGATTCATAGATAATACCGGTTACACAGGTTCAAACCCTGGTCTCGTCTTAACTTCTCGTCCAACACACAACTACCCGGCTGCCAACCCTACCGATTGCAGTTTTAATTTTAGTCTTACACCATTTGTTAATGGTGTTGCATCTTGCCCGGGGATTACAACTACCACGCTCTTTGCCACATACGACACTGACAATGCAAATTCAGGTACATTGGCTATGCCTCCATCGGTAGTTAACTCCAATCTGGTTTGTCTTGGTAACAACGTGAATATGCGGTTCACAGATGCTACTTCACTTAACTGTCGTGCAGGAATTGAGCCAATCGTACCCAATGATCAAGCCCGACATATAAGAATTGTTTACGGAAGTCAGAATAATGCGAATAATATCCCGGACATAAGAGTTGGCGGTACTCAGGTTACTACCAACAATGCAGCAGGTACTCACTTGTTCCCGGCAAACCCAATATTGGCTGGTGGTCCAGGTTTTGCCCCAACAGGTATTGGAGGAGTTGGTACACCGGATTTTAATGGTGTAATTCAACTGGCTACTCCCGTAACTGCAGCAACTGCCCTCACCCACATGTTGCAAATAACCACAACCTCACCCGCTAATCACGTGTTGAATGATCAGTTCTTTGTCAGGTTAGAGTATTGGGACATCTGTAATCCCTACAATCCTGGAAATCCTAATAGTCCGGCTCCGGTTACCATCGAAAATTTTGTTCAGATTATTGGTAGCCCTAATCCTCCAACAGTTGCTCCCCCAGGTCCGTTTTGCGAGAATGATGCAAACGGATCTTTTAATTTTACCGCAACCGGTGCAGGCGCTGGAACGCTAACATATACGTGGTATCAAGATGCAGCGTTAACTACTATTCTTCAGGGGCCTTCAACAGATAATACCTTTAATCCAGTTACAGAAGGACTTCCAGTTGGAACCCGGATAAACAAAATAGTTACTGGTAGTCAAACATTTACGCGGTATGTTACGGTAACCCAGGGAAGTAATAATTGTACCAGTCAACCAACAACAATAACAATTAGAATTGACGACACGAATACACCGGGCACAATAGCCCATCCCTTAGGAGTTTCACCCATTACAATTTGCACAACTGATGACCCTACTTCATTCACAAATACCTTATCAGGAACAGGGGGTGGTCCGGCTGGCACTTTTACCTATCAATGGCAAAATTCAACAGCAGTTGGTGGACCTTATAACGATATTGGTGGAGCTACTGCAGCAACCTTTGATCCTACATCTGCTCAGGTAAACGCTGGAAGGTTCTTCAGGAGAAGAGTTAGGTCTGGCCAATGTGCCGATGTTTTTTCAAATGTTGTTGAGTTTAGAATAGATACACCTGTTACCGGGGGAACTATTGCCGCCAATCAAACCATTTGTGAAACTCCTGGCGATCCAAATAACCTTACCAATATTACTGCCCCTACTGGTGGTAGTAATACTGGTGTTTATAATTACCAATGGGAGGAAAGTACTGTAAGTGCTATTGGCCCTTTTAATACAATTGCTGGAGCTACCAGTATTACCTTTAATCCGCCAGCTGGTGTTACAACCACCACATTTTACAGGAGAAGGGTAATTTCAGGTGTTTGTGGTGCTTCGGCCACGGCCTATTCAAATATAATCACAGTTACTGTAAACCAGGATGTGGTTGCCGGATCAATCGGAAACCCACAAACTATTTGTAGTGGACAAGATCCAAGTATACTTACCGAGGTAACGCCCCCAAGTGGAGGTAATGGTTCGACTTACACATTTCTATGGCAAGAATCTGCAACAGGTGGCGGGGTTGGGTTTGCTGCGGCCGCAGGTGCAAATACAGGTGCAACTTACGATCCTCCGGTTTTAACTTCTACCCGATTTTATAGAAGGCAAGTTTCATCTGGAGTTTGTCCTTTTATTTTTTCTAATGAGATTCAGGTAACAGTAAACGCTTTGCCTTCTGCTAATGTATCAGGCGGGGGTTCAATTTGTTCTGGGGTTCCTGCTCCAGACATAGACTTTACTTTTACCGGTGCCGGCCCTTGGGACTTAGTTTATTCAATTAACGGTGTAAACCAACCGGTGGTAAACAATACTACATCTCCATTTACCATTGTTAACCCTGCTGCCGGTACCTATGCAATTGCATCAGTAACTGATAGCAATACACCCAATTGTGTTGTAACCGCACCAAGCCCCAATATTACAGGTAGTGCTGTCGTAACGGTTCAAGCCACGCCTCCCCCCACAGTAGAAAATTTTACAGCTCAAGCCCCTGTTTGCGATGATGGTGGTGCAACGAACCCACCTGATGCAATCTTGGACTTGGCACCAAATGTAATTGCAAATTATGCCATTACTTACCGATTAAGGCGAGTTAGCACCAATACATTTTTACCCGGATCAATAAATTTTGCAGGATCTTCAACTGCTGCAGGTATTATTAATCTGGCTCCAACCTATGCTCAATTTGGTGGCGTGCCAGCAGATCCTGCGGGGTATCAGGTTGTAATTACGGCTATTCAAAACACAACCACGCAATGCGCAGGAGCAGTGCCTATCAATGGACCAATTCTAATTATTAACCCCAGACCAGCAGCCCCCACAGGCCCTGTTCCAAACACAGCGTGTAGTACAGATGCAACAGGTGCTCCAATAAGTGTAACTGCACCTGTTGCTGGATTTACAATTGTTTGGTCTTCAACAGCAGCACCAACATTTACGGCTGCGGCAGGAACAACTGGCGGAACCCGTGGAAATACATTTACCCCGACAAGTGTCCTTACGGCTACCTACCATGCATTTACCCAATCTGATGTAGCGCCCACAAATTGCCGAAGTGCGGCATCGCTTGCAGTTGTTCACACGCGTGATTTAATCCCAGCACCTGCCGCAGCCGGCCCGGATCAGCCTTTACTTTGCGCTACCAGCACAACGCTTGCAGCAACAGCCGTAAACAATGGTGGTAATGGAGTTTGGTCGGTTGTTGGTCCCGTTGGAACTATAGTGATCACCAATCCAACCAGTCCCACCTCTACAGTTACAGGCTTACCACGCGATGTGGATGGAGGTGCTCCTATATCCACCACGTTAAGATGGAGAGCTAATAGTGCTTTGGGAGTTTGTGCGCCTTCAACGGATGATGTAATCCTTACCGTAAACCCACGCCCGATTGTTAACAATCTTACCCCTATTCTTTGCGAAGATGCGTTTGGTGGGGCATCAACAGCAAATGTGAACCTGACAACTTTTGATGCTACTGTAATGGGAGGAACACCTCCTAATACTGTTGTTCAATATTATCCAACTGCACCCGACAGAATTGCGAATACCAATCAGATAGTAGCGCCTATAACCGTAACCAATGGTATGGTGCGATTTGTACGGGTGAGAAATACAGTTACGGGTTGTATAAATGATGGTACTGTTACCTTCACAGTAAGAACCTTACCAGTTGTTAATAACCAATCAGTTCAGATCTGCGAAGATTTCCCTCCCGGATCAAATCAACGCACGGGTTTAAATCTACAGACTTTTGAGAATGCCATTACAGGTGGTGCTGCCAATAGAGATGTGGAGTGGTACACCGATGCTAGTCTTGGTGCAGGATTTTTAATAGCTCCAGGTGCAGCAATAGGTGCCGAACAAAACTATACTGTAAGCGCAGATGTAACCTTACATGCAAAGGTTATCGACACAACACCGGCAACTCCAGGATGTTTCCGCGCTGCAACCCTGGCATTGGATTATCAAGCAAGACCTAACAATAATCAGATATCAGATGGTATTGGTCAGGTGCTGGGTGCAACATACACAGTTTGCGCAAGCAGCAATCTGGTATTATTGCAAATAGATCCAGGACTTAATCCGGGTTCAACGTACACATGGACTGTACCACCTGCATCTTATGCTGGTGAGTTCGAATTATTATCAGGAACAACAGGCTTCTTTATTATTTTAAGATTCCCGAATCCAGTTCCTGGTGGAGGAACATTATATCCAACCGGTGTCCCCATTTCTGTTAAAGAAACATTAGGTACCGCACTTTGCGATGGCAATACAATCAACACTAGAATTATTGTGGAGGGTTCACCTCCACAGCCAATCATTACAGGCCCAAGTTCTGTTTGCTCGAACGATAATGGGGTTGTGTTTAGTGTAAGTAACCCTGTTGCGGGTACTTATAGCTGGTCGCTACCAGCCGGTGCAACCATTACATCACTTCCGGTAACGGCAAGTAGTATTACGGTACAGATGAGTACTTCCAGTGGTAGTGTTACAGTAACCCATGCTTCGGGTACAGGTTGTACATCACCAGCTGCAGCACCATTTCCGGTTACGGTGGTAAACAGACCAACGATTACTTCGGTTGCATCCAGAACGGTTTGTAGCGGTACCAATGTAGCGGTAGCGCATACCCTCACCTCTAACGTTGCAAGTACCACCTACAACTGGGAGGTCATTAACATTACCGGATCAGTTATTGGTTCAATTTTCGGAGACTTGGCTAATGGTGTAACTACCATTAATCAAACGCTATTCAATACTTCAGGTGTAAACGCAACCGTAACATATCGGATCACTCCTATAGGCCCGGCACCCGATAATTGCCCTGGTACACCACAAAACTTTACAGTTACAGTTAACCCGCAGCCGGTTATTCAGGCCAATCAGGCTAAGACAATCTGTAGTGGTGCATCTGTTGCAAGAGAAATATTATTAACTCCGGCTAATCTTCCGGGAGGAACGTTGTTCAATTGGCCAGATCCGGATGGTGCTGGCCCAGCTAGTGCTGGTATAAACATTCCAATGGGCGTTGCTGGGACTTCACACATCAACGATGTGCTGGTTAACTTAACCAATGCACCCATCGTTGTGAACTATGTGATTACACCAACCAGTGGAGCCGGATGTGTGGGCGCAGCCGAAACTATAGTAATTACAGTTAATCCTCAGCCCGTGGGGCATACCGACAATACCCCGATTGCATGTAGTGGCTTAGCAATAGGCTACAATCTTCAAGCGAACATTGCCAACACTGGTGCCGGTGGTAATAATCTGGTAGCAGGTACAACCTATAGTTGGGTTGCGCTGGCAAATGGTTTTGTAACTGGCGAAAGCATAGCTCCACAAACAGGATCAGTTATTACGGATGTAGTAACCAATATTACCAATGCTGATCAGGTGGTTCAGTATAACGTAACACCAACCAGTAGTGCAGGTTGTGTGGGTACACCATTTACGGTTGGTGTAACTGTTCGGCCTGAGCCAAGAGGATTTAACGACAATACCCCTATCATTTGTAGTGATGCAACAGTGAACTACAACCTGGCTACCAATATTGGTAATACTGGTGCCGGTGGTAATAATCTGGTTACGGGTACAACCTATAGCTGGATTGCTGCATCGAATGTAAGCGTAGCAGGCGAAAGCACAACTGCTCAGACAGGATCAATTATAACAGATGCACTGAATAACATTACCAACAGTAATCAGGTTGTAACCTACACGGTTACGCCAACCAGCGCGCAGGGTTGTGCCGGAATTCCATTTACGGTAGCAGTAACTGTACGTCCTGAGCCACGTGGGCATAATGATGCAACACCACTCATTTGTAGTGATGCAGCTGTTAATTATAATCTGGAAGCCAATATTCTGAATACAGGATTAGGCGGCAATGGCTTGATTAGTGGAACCACTTACGCGTGGGTTGCAGCAGCAAATCCAGATGTAACCGGTGAGAGTAGTGGAGCAACCTCTACCATTACTGATGTTCTTAATAATATTACGAATGTTAATCAGATTGTTGTTTATACAATCACACCTACCAGTTCGAATGGTTGCGTGGGCGATGCGTTTACGGTTTCTGTTACTGTGCGACCTGAACCAAAAGGTTTCGATGACACCATAGTTGTTTGTAGCGATGCAACATTTAATTATGTATTGAGTACGAATATTGCCAATACCGGTGCGGGCGGTAATAACCTTACCGCAGGAACTACTTACAGCTGGGTTGCCGCATCCAATCTTAGTGTTACGGGTGAGAGTACAACCGCGCAGGCGGGTGGTACCATAACCGATGTGTTAAATAACGTAACCAACGCTAATCAGGTGGTGGTGTACACCGTTACACCAACCAGTTCGAACGGTTGTATCGGAAACCCTTTCAGTGTTTCAGTTACAGTAAGGCCGGAACCAAGAGGTTATAATGATGCAACTCCACTTACTTGTAGTGACGTAGCTTTAGCTTACGATCTAAATACCAACGTGGCAAACGTAGGTTTGGGTGGTAACAACCTGGTAACAGGTACTACTTATAGTTGGGTAGCCGCAGCAAATGCAACTGTTTCAGGTGAAAGTACAGTGCCTCAGGCAGGTAATATTATTAACGATGTACTTAACAACGTTACCAACTCGAATCAGGTAATTGTTTATACTGTCACGCCTACAAGTGCAGACGCTTGCGTGGGTAATCCTTTCACGGTTTCTGTTACCGTGCGTCCTGAACCTCGTGGCTTTAACGATTCAAGTCCAATAGTTTGCAGCGATGCATCAGTCAATTATAGTCTGGTGTCAAACATCACCAATACCGGTGCTGGCGGTAATAACCTTGCTATTGGAACAACCTATAGCTGGGTTGCGACCGATAATGTTAATGTTACTGGTGAAAGCCTGGGCGCACAAACGGGTAGTACAATCTCCGATGTAGTGAATAATATAACCATCTCTAATCAGGTGGTAGATTATACGGTTACACCTACCAGCGGTGACGGTTGCGTGGGTAATCCTTTTACAGTTTCGGTTACCATCAGACCTGAACCAAGAGGATTTAATGATGTGGCCACCATATGTAGCGATGCAGCGGTAGCTTACGATCTTGCTGCTAATATTGCGAATACAGGAGCCGGTGGAAACAATCTGGTTACCGGTACAACTTACAGTTGGATTGCCACAACAAATGCAAGTGTAAGCGGTGAAAGTTTATTGCCGCAGACAGGCGCTACCATTACCGATGTATTAAACAATGTTACCAATGCGAACCAGGTAGTAACCTACACGGTAACACCAACCAGTCAGAATGGTTGCGTGGGCAATCCGTTCACCGTAGCTGTTACTGTTCAACCTGAACCGCGGGGCTTTAACGATGCAACTCCATTTATCTGTAGTGATGCAACGCTTAATTATGATCTTAGCGCTAACATAGCCAATACAGGTGCAGGTGGAAATAACCTGATTGGAGGTACAACCTATAGCTGGATCGCCACAAGCAACACTAATGTTACAGGCGAGAGCACAAGTGCCCAAACAGGAAGTGTAATCAATGATGCGCTGAATAACATCACCAATGCCACTCAGGTAGTTGTTTATACCGTTACACCAACCAGTGCAGCAGGCTGCGCGGGTAATCCGTTCACGGTTTCAATCAATGTACGTCCAGAACCGAAAGGTTTTGATGACAGTAGCCCGATTGTTTGTAGTGATGTAGCGATGAGTTACGACTTGGTAGCTAATATCTCAAATGTTGGTCTTGGTGGTAATAGTCTTGTGGTGGGAACTACATACAGTTGGATAGCAGCCGATAATACGTTTGTAACCGGAGAAAGTACTTCGGCACAAACCGGAAGCACGATTAACAACACCATCACTAATACAACAAATACAAATCAACAAGTAGTCTATACCGTTACTCCAACCAGTGCCAATGGTTGCGTGGGCAATCCCTTTACAGTAACCGTAACCGTAAGACCGGAGCCTCAAGGGTTTAATGATAATACGCCATTGATCTGTAGTGATCAAGCCGTGAATTACGATTTGAGTGCCAATGTGGCAAATACCGGAGCAGGTGGTAATAATCTAACTACTGGTACAACGTATAGCTGGATAGCAGCATCCAACGCAAGTGTAGGTGGAGAAAGCACCACACCTCAGGTTGGCGCAACAATAACAGATGTGTTGAACAATGTTACCAATACGAATCAGGTAGTAGCGTACACAGTTACGCCTACCAGCGGTAATGGTTGTGCGGGCAATCCGTTCACTGTTTCGGTAACTGTTCGGCCAGAGCCAAGAGGCTACAACGATGTAAAAACCATTTGTAGCGATGCGACAGTTAGTTACGACCTCATGCTAAATGTGGGCAACACGGGTTTAGGAGGAAACAATCTGATTGCAGGAACTACCTATAGCTGGATAGCTGCGAGCAATGCAAACGTAACGGGCGAAAGCACTGCCGCACAAGCAGGCGCCAATATTACCGATGCGCTTAACAACATTACAAATTCAAATCAGGTTGTTGTATATACCATCACCCCAACAAGTGCCGATGGTTGCGCAGGAAATCCGTTTACACTAACCGTTACAGTTAGACCTGAGCCGCGCGGATTTAATGATATAACTCCTGTGGCCTGCAGTGATGTAGCGATTAATTATAACCTTGTTAATAACATTGCTAATACAGGTGCTGGTGGAAACAACCTCGTAACCGGAACAGCTTATAGTTGGATTGCAGCTGATAATCCAAGCGTAACAGGCGAAACAACTATCATAGCGGGAACTACTTCTACTATTACTGACATAGTAAATAACGTAACCAATATCGATCAGGCGGTTGTTTATACCATCACACCAACCAGTTCGGATGGTTGCGTAGGCGATCCATTTACAGTTTCCGTAACCGTGCGTCCTGAACCAAGAGGCTTCAACGATCCCTCACCAATTGCGTGTAGCGATGTAGCGTTTAATTATGACTTAGCATTTAACATAGCCAATACAGGTGCAGGTGGAAATAACCTGACTACCGGAACAACCTACAGTTGGGTGGCTACATCCAATGCATTTGTAAGCGGAGAGGGTAGTGGTACGGGTGCAATTATTACAGACGTAATCAACAATGTTACCAATACCAACCAGGTAGTAGTTTATACAGTAACACCTACCAGCGCCAATGGCTGTGTAGGAAATACATTTACCGTATCGGTAACTGTTCAACCTGAACCCCGTGGCTTTAATGATGCAACTCCGGTGGTGTGTAGTGATGTTGCGGTTGGGTATGTGTTGAATGCCAATGTGGCCAATACGGTTTCCGGTGGAAACAATCTGGTAACGGGCACAACGTATAGCTGGATAGCTACAGATAACCCTAATGTGTCAGGTGAAAGTCTTGCTGCACAAGCCGGTGGTACAATTACCGATGTATTGAATAACATTACCAATACCAATCAGGTAGTGGTGTATACAGTTACTCCAACCAGTGCTTTAGGTTGTGCGGGTAATACATTTCTGGTAACCGTAACGGTTCGTCCTGAACCTCGTGGTTTTGATGATGCAAAGTCTATTTGTAGCGATGCAAATGTGAACTATGATATTGCAACCAATATTGCCAATACAGGTTTGGGTGGAAATAACCTGTTGATAGGAACCACCTACAGCTGGATTGCAGCTAATAATGCAGATGTTGCCGGTGAATCGAATGTAACACCAGGTACGTCAATCCTTATTAATGATGTATTGAACAACATTACCAATATCGATCAGGTAGTAGTTTATACCGTAACACCAACAAGTAACAATGGTTGCGCAGGTGATCCGTTTACAGTCTCTGTTACGGTACGTCCTGAGCCTCGTGGATTCGCGGATAACACGCCTATAATTTGCAGCGATGATGCCGTAGGTTATGATCTGAATCTTAACATTGGCAACGTAGGTTCTGGTGGAAATAATTTGGTGGCCGGAACAACCTATAGCTGGATTGCTGCATCAAATGTAAATGTTGGCGGAGAAAGCACCGCTGCTCAATCGGGTAGCATCATTACTGATGTGCTGAATAATGTAACCAACTCCAATCAGGTTGTTAGCTACACTGTTACCCCAACCAGTGCACAAGGTTGCGTAGGTGATCCATTTAACGTTTCTATAACAGTTCGCCCGGAACCACGAGGCTTTAATGATGTATTGCCCATTAGTTGTAGTAATGTATCCGTTAATTATAGTTTACCGGGTAATCTTGCTGACACTGGATCAGGCGGAAATAACCTGGTAGCCGGCACCACCTATGAATGGCTGGCTGCGGATAACAGCAACGTTTCAGGTGAAACCCTCATAGTCACGAATACAGCTACCATTACAGATGTGTTGGTTAACTTAACCTCATCTAATCAGGTTGTCGTTTATACGGTAACACCCACCAGTGTTAATGGTTGCGAGGGTAATCCATTTACTGTGTCCGTAACGGTACGCCCAGAACCAATCGGTCTAGCCGATACGGATGCGGTATGTAGTGATGAGGCAATCAGTTACAATATTCAGAGCCGTAATATCAACTTGCTTGGCAACTCGGTTAATAGTCAGTTCATCTATACAGTTGTTTCCTCCAACCCCGGTAACGTGTCTGCTGCAGGTAGAGATCGCACGATTGCCAGCGCAGCACCAATCACCGATACCTATACCAACACCACAAGCAATGATGTTACGATTACATACACCATCACACCTTTTGGAGTAGCTGGAAATTGTGCGGGTAACTCATTTGATTTAGTGATTACTATTCAACCTGAGCCAATCGGACCAAATACGACAATCCAAAGGTGCAGCGATGATCCTGTAAACTTCGATTTGCAGGATGTGATCAATACCGTAGGAACGGGTAATGGAGTGCCGAGTAAGTTTCGCTACACCGTTTCGTCTAACAACGCGTTGGCCGTAGCACCTGGCCCTAATCGCAACACACCTTCACCAGCACCTATTGCCGATGTTTACACCAATACAACCAATGCCGATGTTGAAATTACGTACATCGTAACACCAGTAAGTCTGGCAAATGATTGCGAGGGTACACCATTCACATTTAGGGTAACCGTTCATCCGGAACCAGTTGGTGCCAATGTGGTTGATCCGATTTGTAGCACAGCTTTGAATTATAATATTCAAACTCAAAATATTAATACGTTAGGTAATGCGGTGCCAAGTGTGTTTACGTATACCGTATCATCATCCGATCCGGTGGGTGTTCCGCCAGCCGCAGATCGAGTGGTGGCCAGCAATGCTCCTATTACCGATTCATATACAAACTCAACTGGCCTTGATGTAACGGTTACTTATACCATTACACCAATCAGTTCAGCAAACAATTGTGCCGGTACTCCATTTACCTATGCAGTAACGATAAGTTCAAAGCCGGTTGGTGCCGATGCAACCAAGGTGGCCACTTGCTCAGATGTACTGTTTAACTTTAATCCACAGGTAGACATTACGAATGGTGTTATCGCAACCTTTACCTGGACAGCAACCTATCAGCCTGGACTTACAGTAGGTGGTGTGGCGCCTCCGGCTTCCGGAAGTGGCAATATCAGTGGAACATTAACCAACACCTCTAACGTAGTATTGAATGCAACATATGTAGTAACACCAACTGCCGGTACGTGCGTGGGCGATCCATTTACCATTACGGTCCCTATTGAACCAGAACCTGTAGTTTCTAATACATTAAATGCAATTGTTTGTAGCAATGCTCCTTACAATACTTTACTAAATACAGATGGTGTTTCGATTGGCGCTGCAACGTATGATGTAAGTGCGGTGGTAGATGCCGGATTAACAGGTACGCCTACAACCGGTGCTGGCTTAGCCGCCAACGCATTGATTAACGATGCATTTGGAAACGTAGGCGCTATCCCGTTAAAAGTTACCTACACGATTACACCAAATGGAACCAATGGTTGCATAGGAAATCCGAAAGTGGTTGAACTAACGGTTAATCCGGAACCAGTAATTAATCCCGGTCTTGACAATACCGTTTGTAGCAGGGAAGATGCAGGAATAATCTTGAGCACCAATGGTGTTTCAGTGGCAGCGAATTCGTATAGACTGGTAAGTGTAACGGTTCCCGGCACGATTACAGCCGATCCTTTGAACGTACCTGCTGGTACAGTGGGTAACATAAACCTGATCAGAAGCGACAGATATACAAATACTACAAATGCACCAGTGGTGGTTGCGTACGAAGTTTTAGGTATCAGTCCTTCCAATTGCGAAGGCCAACCTCAAACAATCAACCTGACAATTGATCCACAACCGATCTTAACACCAGGTACAGCCAATTTGTGTAGCGATGTTCCTTCAGGAATTATTGTGGGACCGGCTGCTGGCTCAACGCCAATTACAGACTTCGAATTAAAGAGCATAGTTAAAGCACCAGCGTTAGTAGCCGGTGGAAGCAATGCCGGCTTAGGAAACTATACCGCTAACTTACCGGGTGGTCAGTCTGACTTCCTGGCAAATGACACCTTCACCAATACCACAAACGGGCCGCTACTGGTAACCTATACTGTTGTTCCGATTGCCAGTGGTTGCCGTGGGGCAGACTTTACAGTGGTATTTACGGTTAACCCTGCACCTGCGGTGGAGGACAACCTGAATAGAACTGTTTGCTCGGATGAAGTAACCGGAATTCTGTTAGCCACTGAAATTTCTCCGCTAAGTGTTGCGGCAGCATCTTACAACATTGTATCAATCAGTGCACAAGCTGGTTTGGTTCGTACAGCAGGAAGTGCAGTAGTGCCTCGCAACGGAGTTACTGCTAACGACATCCAGGCAGATCAGTTCCGTAACCCGACTAATAATCCTTTAACAGTAACATATGGTGTGCGAGCTGTTTCAGGTGCTACTTGTCTTGGCCCGGTAAGAAATGTCGTGTT
Source organism: Cytophagales bacterium (assembly GCA_017303795.1). Lineage (GTDB taxonomy): Bacteria > Bacteroidota > Bacteroidia > Cytophagales > Cyclobacteriaceae > ELB16-189. The sequence continues at coordinate 440,590 of JAFLBR010000001.1, forward strand.
AACGGTCGAACCAGAGGTAATAGCCGCTCCGGTAAACAACGCACCAGTTATTTGCAGCAACGGTACAACCGATATTGATTTGATTTCGCCTACCAATCCAACGGCTGGTGTAATTACCTTTAATTACACAGCGGTGTCTTCAGTTGGAGGGCAGATGAGTGGTTTTGTGCCCGCGCTGAGCAACTTGCCGGAGAATTATAAAATAACGGATGCACTGGTTAATAACTCAGATGCACCGGCAACGGTTACTTATTCGATTACAGCAGTTGCCAACGGTGCGAAAAACGGAGGCGGTTGTTTAAGCTTACCGCCAGCCGTTCAAGTGGTAGTAACAGTAGAACCTAAACCAAAACTGGTTGCATCTCCACTTATTCAAACACGCTGCGAAGGCGTTGCTACCAATATTACATTGAACAGCGCAACTGCACCTTCTGCTGGAACGGTAGAATTTGAATTAGTCAACATGGTAGCTACCGGTGGGGTAACCAGTGTTAAACTTCCTGCGGCTACCGCTATCGGTGATATCTTCACTCCGGGCTCCACATTTGCCGATGTTTTGGATAATCCAACTACAACCGTACAAACCGTTACCTATACTTTCAGACCGCAAATTGCGGGTGGTTTAGGTTGTGTGGGAGATAATGTTGTGGTTACAGTTTCGGTAGATCCTTTACCAACCATTACACCTAGTGCGCAAGCCGATATTTGTAGTGGTGGTTTGGTAGATATAACTCTTACGCCTGATGTGGCAAACACCGTAGCGTTCTGGACAGTATCAGCACCCGTTGGTATAGCAGGTGCCAGCAATGGTGCTGGTAATTTGATCTTCCAGACTTTATTCAATACTACTGGTAACCCGTTAACGGTAACTTATACAATCACGCCCAGGGCAAATGGTTGCAACGGTCCGGCATTGATTATTCCGATTGTAGTTCATCCAAAGCCTGTACTCACACTTCCGCCACCGCCCATCAATGTGTGCCATGGTACTAATATCAACATACCATTGGTCAGCAATGTAGCTGGTACCAACTTCACATGGACAGTAGATGATCCGAGCGATATACTTACTCCTGCACAGGAGACTGGATCTGGAACAGTGATCAATTATCCAATCACAAATACCACCGGTTTTCAGGCTTCGTTGATTTACTCCATCACGCCAATAGGACCTGGACCTGCTCCGGCAAATCAATGTACAGGGGATCCTAAAATCTTGATTGTAACGGTAGCGCCTCAGATAACGGCTACCTTGGTTAACGCAGATAATAATTTATGTGCAGGTACCCGCGAGTTTTTGATCTTTGAATTTGTGGGTCAGGCTCCATTTAGTTTTTCTTATAGTGATGGTACAAATACGTTTAGCGAGACCAATGCCGGAAACTTTAAGGTTATCCCAGTTACACCTGCCGTAACTACTACCTATACATTAGGTACGGTAACAGACGCATTGGGTTGTCCATTTACACCGGTTGGGGAAGCTGTTACGTTAACCGTTGGTGATACAGACGCAAACTTTAGTGTGCTGGGTCCTACGTCTTCATGCGGTCCTTATACGGCTACCTTCCAGTATAACGAGATTGCCGGTGTTACCTACAAGTGGCAATGGTTCGATGGTTCTGCTGATACGGAGTTTACAGCCGTAGCGTCAAATCCAGCACAAACGATTACCCATACCTTTGATAATCTGAATCCAAATGGTTCAGCAAACTATAGGGTAACGTTATCTACAACCAGAGTGGGCTACTTTGCAGGCGAGTGTTTCAAAACACAGTCTCGTACTATAACTATTTTCCCAACCATTATAACAAGTGTTTCTGCAAATAGAAATACTATATGCAGTGGTGAGCCGGTTCAATTCTTTAATCAGAGTTTTGGTGTCACTACGCATCGTTGGTTCTATCGCATACAGGGTACTACCGCAGAAATTGATGTTCGGAATACACCGACTGTTAACTATAGCATTGCAAATACATCAGCTAACAATCCACAAATTTACGAGGTGGTGTATCAACCAAGCAATGGTTTGTGTCCTACACCAGAGGTGGTTACACCAATTACGGTTTACCGCGATATTGTAGCAGGATTTGATGAAGGCACCGTACCACCGTTTATTGGAGGTAATGCAACGGTTAACTTCACCAATACATCTACACCGGTTGATGCCACGCAATTCCGATACGAGTGGAACTTCGGGTTGAATGCAACTCCGGCTACAGCAAACGGTGCAGGTCCATTCTCGGTGGATTATAGTACACCGGGTCCACGCGATATTAGTTTACGTGTAGTAAATATTGCTGCCGAAACCGCAAGCTTAGGTTGCGAAAGCACCTTCAGTAAAACGATTAATATTCAGTTGTTACCTTTGGTGGCGGCATTTGAAGCTAATCCTTTACGCGCGTGTTTCCCGGCAGATATTGAAGTAACTGAAAATACCTCTACCGGTGATTTAATGGAATGGCGAGTAGTAGATAGCAATGGAAGAATTGCTGCCACGTCTAATGCTCCGCTTCCGATTTTCCGTATCACCAGCCCAGGTGTTTACTCCGTATTCCTGACTACCCGAAATTCTATTACCGGCCAGGTTGCCAACACACAACGCGACAACTTTGAGATTTTTGATAATCCTGTTGCATCATTTGATTTGCGCCCTAATGTGGTCTTTGTTCCGGATACTGAAATGACAACGTTCAACTTCAGTACTGGTGCCACCGATTATGCCTGGGATTTTGGTGATGGCGGTACTTCCGATGATGTTGAACCAGTTTATAAGTATCGGGTGGAAGGAGTTTACGATGTGCAATTGGTAGCCATTAACGATCATGGTGCTGGCCTGCTTTGTACAGATACACTTACTCGCCAGGTAACTGCAAAACAAGGCGGTGTAACCAAAGTGCCCAATGCGTTTACACCTAACCCTGGCGGACCAGGTGCAGGAAGTGGTGGCGGTGGTGGAACAGGTGGCAATGGGTCATTCAACGATGTATTCTTGCCAATTGTAAAAGGAGCCGAAGAGTTTAATATGCAGATCTTCGACCGTTGGGGTAACTTGATTTTTGAAAGTAATAGCTCCAACATTGGTTGGGATGGATACGATAAGAATGGTAGGATCTTACCGGCTGGCGTGTATGTGTATAAGCTTACCATCAGGTTGAGTGATGGACAACGCTCTACGCAAATAGGGGATGTAACAATGATCAGATAAACAGATAATGCTATAACCGAAAAGGCATGAAGAAAATTTTATTGATTGTGTTTGGTGTAATGATAGGAGCTGAGCTACTCGCGCAAGATCCGCAGTTCTCGCAATACTATCAGGCGCCACTGTATTTGAATCCCGGTTTTACCGGAATAACTCCTCAGCAAAGGGTGGCGATCAACCATCGCATTCAATGGCCTAATCTGCCACAGGCATTTTCAACATACTCGGCCAGCTACGATATTTTTGTAGATGAACTACGCAGTGGTTTTGGAATTCTGGCTACTACCGATAAAATGGGTTCGGCTGGTTGGCGAACAACAACTGTAGGTTTAAATTATAGTTATAAAGTCAGATTAACCAACAAGCTTGTCTTCTCACCCGGTTTGTACTTTGGTTATGGAATAAATGGTTTAGATCGCAGCAGATTAAAACTGGGAGATGGTTTGGAGTACGATGGTATCTCACTCGATCCGGAATTAAATAAACTGGGAAATCAACAGTATTTTGATTTCGGATCGGGTTTTATTTTTTATAGCCGCAGTTTGTGGCTGGGGGCTGCATTCACGCACATGAACACACCAAACGTTTCCATTCTGGGCGATGTAAGTCGCATACCCATGAAGACAACCATACATGGTGGTGCAAGGATTACACTAATGGATGGCCCACGCGAATCAGATCGTGCTTCTTATTTTACACCTTCGTTTATTTATCGCAGACAAGGCCCAATCAGTCAATTGGATTTTGGAGTGAATTATCATATCGATCCAGTATCTATCGGAGCCTGGTATCGCGGCAAGCCTTTTGAGAAAAATGTAATCGGTACAGTAAATCAGGATGCATTAATTCTAACACTGGGTCTGTATCTGAAAGACATTGTCGTGGGCTATAGCTACGATTTCTCAGTATCGGAATTGTCAACCAGTTCGGGTGGTGCACATGAAATTTCTATTGTGTACGAGTTTGTGGCAAAACCATTGCACCGTGGCGTGAAGAAGCGTAATCGCCTTATTCCTTGTCCTACCTTCAATACCAAGAAGTCGTTCTGGAGTAATTAAAAACTTCGGTAACTTCCACTTATCCTGCCGGATAGTAATTAATCGGTTGTATTGACCGCACAAAGGTGTTTTGTGTTTTTACAAACCGTTAATCATTTCTCTTTGTATTAACGAAGTCTGTTAGTGGCTTTAGATCGGATTTTATCGGTTTAAAGCATGATGCGTAAGGTTACTTTTTTAGGATTATTACTGGTTGTTTTTTCGAAGGCTGCGCTGGCCCAATGCGGTGGAATTATGGAGCCGGGCTTTGCATTTCTTACCAGCAGCCGCGGCTGTGCTCCGTTTACCGTTAATATTCAAACGCTTTATTTAAGCTCGGTACCCGGCACACAATACTTCATTAACTGGGGCGATGGCACACCCGAGCAAGTAATTACGCAAGTAAATCCAACAGGCGTAACGATTGCACACACGTACCCCAACACTTCTGTTAACTGCGGATATGATGTGGTGATTGACGCAGCAAATGCGTGTAATCCACGCGGTAGTGTGGTGCCCATCAATACGCAGGTTATTGTCTGGACGAATGATGTAGTTTTAATTGGGCCAGACACGTATCGCGTGTGTCAGGGCTATGCGGCCAGTGTTCAATTTACGGATAACAGTACGTGGAATTGTTTTCCAAGAGCTACACGTGAGAATAATGAACCGCGTTGGATTCAATGGATGTATGGCACCGGCCCCTTGGCAAACCAGATTCCGGGTGTGCAAGTAAATAGTATTACTCCAGGTGGCTTTCCCTATCTCAATCCGGCACCAACAACAAATCCCATCTATCCGGTGTTGGCTCCCGGACAAGTTAGTTTACCAATACAAGTACCCGTAACAACTCCAGCCGATTTAGGTCGTGAGTTTGTGATTACACTGAAGAACTGGAATCAATGCAATGCCTATGATAATGTCCTTACGGATTTAAATCCATTCAATCCCGTTAACGGAAATCTGGTTAACGGTGACAATGCACCTCAACAAACTATAGCCAGAATTGTAATTGTCCCCTCACCCGAACCGGATTACCTCACACGCTTAGGTGGGAGTGCGGGCCCGATTCAAACTATATTTTGCGTGGGCGATAATATTTATTTCGATAATGAAACGCCAAATATTGCAGGCGCTTCGTTTGTGTACACTTGGGAGTTTTATGATAACAACACCGGTGCTGGTGCTCCACTTTCAACAGCTACCAATCGAAATCCAACTTTTGCGTATCCTTCTGCAGGGCAGAAATTAATCCGGCTTTCTGTTCGCGATCAGTTTGCGGCTGGTAATTGCGTGGCAATTGTTGAAAAGGTAATTACCATTTCACCATCATTGGTGGCGCAAATTCAGGTTACAGATTTAAGCAACAACATAATCACACCCGATTTTTGTCAGAATGCATTAACACCCTTTACTACTTTTCCTGTCAGATTTAATGACGTATCAGTTGGAAGTTTAACGCCCACCACGCAATGGCGCTGGGAGTTTTATGATGCCACCAATACATTGGTACGACAAGAACCGACTTCTGGGTTTTCTTCTGTACCGCTGGGCCCTTTCGATGAATCGTATTTAGACAGAGGCATTTATCGGGTAAGATTAATTGTGCGCGATAATGTTACCTCGTGCGAAACGGTAGATGAAGTTCAAGTACGCGTATTTGAAAAACCTTTGCCAGTGTTTACTGCCACACAAGTTTGTGCAGGGCAGTCAACAGCTTTTGCAGAGGCTTCTACACTGCAATCTATAAATGGCGAAACGATTGTGCTGCGTGAATGGGATTTTAACTATACAGGTGTATTCACAAAAGATCCGGCTTTTGATAATCAAACTAACTTCACAAGAGTGCTTGGTGCGGCCGCTACGTATCAGGTTGCGCTACGTGTAACCACCAATCAGGCGGCATGTTCTGAAACAGTAATCATTCCGGTAGTGGTAGATCCGTTACCTGTCGCCACCTTCACACCCGATGTAACTTCAGGTTGTAGTATTCTAACGGTAACGTTCAATAATACTGGTGCGGCCATTCAACCCACTACAATTGGTAGTTATGTGTGGGAGGCAGATGAATTAAGTGGACTTGGCTTTCAACCCATAGGCACACAAATACCTACTGATCCAACATTCTCTCCATTTTTTGTTTATGACTTTGAAAATATCGGACTGGTTAATAAAATATTTGAAGTACGACTGCGGGTAATTACCGTAGGTGGCTGCGAAACTATTTCACCCACGCGAACGATCACTGTATTTCCGGGTACGCGTTCAGGATTTATTTCTACCAACTATTCTCCGTTTAATGATAACTGCTCGCCTCAAAATATCAACTTCTCTGTTGATCTGGAAACACAATCACTCAACCCATCGGAGTACCGCTGGCAAATCAGTGACAACACGGGTTTGATTGATGACATCAGCACCGGCACAACACCCGCTTTTAATTATGTGTTTTCAAACACCACGCAGGCTATTAAAAACTTTTCAGTGCAACTCCGCACTACATTAACTACAGGTTGCTTTGGCGATTCTATCCGAACCATTCGCATCAGTCCGGTACCGATCTCACAGTTTACAATCGATACACTTGTTTTTGATTGTAACCTGATGACGGTGCGATTGGATGCCGTGCAGAAAGGACTTACCAGTTACCATTGGGTGATTAATGAAAACGGAATTCCTATTGTGGATCAAACTACCGCTGCGGATTTTATTGAACACACGTTTAACCGACCGCCTGCAGCTTCGCCTGCACTTGCCGTGGGTTTTAATCTCGATACGCAAAACTTTGCGAATTGTATAAGTCCACTCACCGGTCAATCCATAACAGTACCGAGTCGTGATAATATGAATGCTGGTTTTACGGCTACACCGATAAGTCAAATGCTACCGGCTTCCACGGTAACCATTACAAACACAACCAATCCCGGCCCATGGACTTACTTATGGGATTTTGGTGATGGCACTACTTCAACCAACGCCAATGTCACTTCGTATACGTATGCCACGTATGGTGTTTATACTATCCGGTTAACCGTTACCAACAATGTATGTGTGGAAACACAAGCGCAGCAAGTTGAGATATTGGCAATTCCACCTATTGTAGATTTTAGTTACGATCCACCGGAAGGTTGTATGCCGCTTACTGTAACGTTCACCAACCTTTCGCAATTTGCTGATCCTAATTCTTATCTGTGGGATTTTGGTGATGGTGCTACTTCCACTATGGCTAATCCTACGCACACATATTTTCAAGCGGGTGTGTATTCAGTTTCTCTATCGGCAAGTAATATTACAGGGCAAACCGTAACGGAAGGAAAGGCTGGTATTATTGAAGTGTTTCCATTGCCGCGCGCTGATTTTGAAATTAAACCCCTGCTGGTTTACATACCGGGTGGAATTATGTTTACCCGAAATCTGAGTTTTGATGCCAGCACCTATTTATGGGAATTTGGTGATGGCAATACATCAACTGCCTTTCAACCTGCACACAAATATCTGGATGAAGGAGTTTACAGTATTAAGTTAACAGCCTTCAATCAATTCAATTGTTCTGATTCAATTGTTCGCGAAAATGCGGTGCGGGTTTTGAAAGGTGGACAAGTGCTAATTCCAAATGCATTTTCACCTAATCTATCTTCAACCGGTAGTGGCGGTGGAAATAGCGATGGCACCAATGATATTTTCTTACCTGTAATGCGAGGTGTTACTGAATTTGAACTGTTGATTTTTAATCGCTGGGGTGAGTTGCTGTTTGAAAGTCGCGACCCTGAGCGCGGGTGGGATGGAACCTACCAGGGCAAGCTTTGCCAGCAAGATGTGTATATCTATAAAGTTGCTGCTTCGTTCGACAATGGTGAGCGTGTAGTGCGTGTAGGCGATGTTAATCTTATCCGATGAAAAAACTTTACTTCATATTATTTTTTTGTTCGGCAAAACTTTTTGCGCAAGACCCACAATTTTCGCAATACTATGCTGCGCCCTTATATCTCAACCCTGCGTTTACAGGTACATCTGAAGATCATCGCTTTATTGCCAACTATCGTAACCAATGGCCCAATGCGGCCCGCGGGTTTGTTACGTATGCATTTTCGTACGATGTAAATTTGAATCACTATAACAGTGGTGTTGGTTTTCTGGCTACTGTCGATCAGGCTGGAACTGCGGGCATGCGCTCTTCGCAACTTAATTTTTTGTATTCCTATAAATGGAATGTTTCGAATAAGTGGGTTGTTTCAGCAGGGTTAAATTTTGGATATGCCTTTCGGTCTATCGATTTGAATAGATTAATCTTTGGTGATCAGCTTCAGTTTGATTCGGATGGTAATGTGCCTACCGATGATCAGGCACTTTTTAATTTAGGCAACACACAATACTTTGATTTTAATTCGGGTGTTCTGGCGTATAACAAAAATTTCTGGTTTGGATTTTCCGCGAGTCATTTGAATACTCCCAATCGTTCCTTAATCAATCAGGAAGCCGAAGTACCACTGAAAACCAGTTTTCATGGTGGAGTTCGTATTCCGCTTTATGGTGGTCCTTTCAAGAAAGAGCATATCTCTGTTTTGGCACCTTCCTTTGTTTATAAGAAGCAAGGTCGTTTTGATCAGCTTGATATAGGTGTGCATTTTTTGTACGATCCGATTATGCTGGGTGTATGGTATCGCGGTATTCCGCTGCAGCAAAATGTGAGAGACAACATTAGTCAGGATGCTATGGTGGTAATTCTGGGTTTTCAATTCGAGAAACTTGAGCTGGGTTACAGCTATGATTTTACCGTTTCGGAGTTGGGTCCGATTTCTGGAGGGGCACATGAAGTAGCCGTAAAGTATAAGCTGCAAATGGCCACACAGGTAAAAACAAAGCGGAAGGATAAGTTCATTCCGTGTCCTACGTTCATCAAAAAATAGCAAATCATAGATTCCTGACAATCTATTACCTTTGACCTCATTTTGATGAGGTTACATGAACTTTAAAGCACATCTCGACTCGGATTCAATTTTTGGTGAAGTTGCCGCGGCTGCAAGCGAGTTGAATGTGTCTGCTTATGTAGTTGGTGGATATGTGCGGGATCTGATTTTAAATCGCCCTAATAAAGATCTTGATTTTGTTTGCCTCGGTAGCGGAATTGATCTTGCACAGGCAGTAGCCAGGCGTCTCGGAAACTTGCCCGTTACCGTTTTTAAAAATTTTGGTACGGCCATGATTAAATGGCACGATCGTGAATTGGAGTTTGTTGGCGCGAGAAAGGAATCGTATCGCAAAGAATCACGTAAGCCAATTGTAGAGAATGGAACGCTAGAGGAAGATCAGCAGCGCAGGGATTTTACCATTAATGCGATGGCGATCAGTTTAAGTACAGAAAGTTATGGTGCATTGATTGATCCCTTCGGAGGATTGAAACATCTGGAAGAAAAGCTGATCAAAACGCCACTTGATCCAAACATTACTTTTTCGGATGACCCTCTGCGGATGATGCGGGCCGTTCGGTTTGCATCACAACTTTCGTTTGATATTGAAGCGGATACCTACGAAGCAATAACAAAAAATACAGATCGGCTGAGTATTGTTTCGATGGAACGCATCACCACCGAGTTGAATAAAATCATTGAATCGAAATTGCCTTCTTACGGTTTTAAGTTACTTTTTCATAGCGGACTACTGAAGAAGTTTTTCCCTGAAATGGTGGCCTTGCATGGCGTGGAGTATCAGGATAACAAAGCGCATAAGGATAATTTTTTCCATACGCTTCAAGTGTTAGATAATGTAGCGAAGGTTTCGGCTGATTTATGGCTACGTTGGGCAGCCATTTTGCACGATATTGCCAAGCCGGCTACCAAACGCTTTGATAAAGAAGTAGGGTGGACGTTTCATGGACATGAAGATAAAGGTGCGCGCATGGTGCCAGGCATTTTTCGCAGGCTTAAGTTGCCCATGAACGAAAAGATGATCTTCGTGCAGAAGCTGGTACGCTTGCATTTGCGTCCCATTGCGCTAGTAAAAGAAGTAAGCGATTCCGCTATACGCAGATTGCTTTTTGAAGCCGGTGAAGATGCTGATGCACTGATGACTTTATGCCGGGCTGATATCACATCGAAAAATAACGAGAAGGTGGCGCGCTATCTGCGTAATTTTGAAGCGGTGCAACAGAAAATGATCGACCTGGAAGCCCGCGATCAGATCCGTCAATTTCAACCCCCTATATCGGGTGATGAGATTATAAAACTGTTCAATATTCCGGCTGGCCCGATAATTGGAGAAATCAAGGAAGCCATTAAGGAGGCCATTCTGGAAGGCACCATCCGGAATTCGCGCGAAGAAGCTTATGAATTAATGTTAAAACTGGCAGCTGAACGCGGCCTGTATGTAAATGAAGAATCAAAGAATTAACTTACCAATCGATTAATAATTTAACCAATGAAAAAGTTCGTATTCCTGTTCCTGTTAAGTGCTTCGTTAACCACCTGGGCGCAAAAGCAACCTGTAAAGACCGAGCAACCAAAAACACAAACACAAACCCAGGCTGAGGCCAAGCCTCAAACACAACAATCTGGCGTAAGTCCATTAACGGAGCACTTCTATAAAAAATATGTAACAGCTGTTAAGTGGAATGACTTTGAAGTTGCCAAAAGTGCGCTTTATGATTTGATCATTGAGAATCCACAAAACGACTCATTGATTCTTAGTCTCGCCTATCATTATTACGAAAACCAGCAACACGTTCCGGCTGTGCTGGTATCGCAACAACTACTTACCCGTAATCCTAAAAACGTAGCGGCCCTTGAGATTGGTGCTATTGGCTATGAAGCCATGGGTGTGAAAGACCGCGCGTTGCAGAATTATGAAAGCCTTTATTTGTTAAGCAACAATGTAAACATGCTTTACAAAATGGCCTTTCTGCAATATGATTTGAAACGCAACACCGAAGCGATTACATCCATAGATATTTTGCTTGCCAATAAGGAAGTGGAAACGCTTAAAGTTGTCTATAACGATGTGGACAATAAGCCCAAAGAATACCCCATGTCTGTGGCCCTACTAAACCTGAAAGGTCTTGCGGTTTTGGAGCATTTGGGCGATAAGGTTGCTGCGAAAAAACTTTTCGATCAGGCTTTGGCTCTTGCCCCTGATTTTGTGTTTGCCAAGCAAAATCTGGCTAAAGTTAAATAAGGGTGCAACCTTTGTATAGGTTATCTGGTCATTAGCACCAGTACTGTTTTTGTTTGGAGGTTCAGGCTATACATATACATGGCGAGTTGATTGACCGTTGCCGCCAGGGCGATCGGGAGGCATATTATCAACTCTATAAGTTGTATAACCGCAGTATGTACAACGTAGGCTTTCGGATTGTGAACAATACCGAAGAGGCCGAGGATGTACTGCAGGAGGCTTTTATAAGTGCTTTCCGTAACCTGCATCATTACCGGGGCGATTCAACTTTTGGGGCATGGTTAAAGCGGATCGTGATTAATAAAGCCATCAACTATCTGCATAAAAAGAAGACCGAAAGAATGCCCGAAGATGAGCACTGGGATGTAGGCGAAGCAGAGGTAGAAAATATCCTGGAAGGTTTTCCGTTTACGGTGGAGCAGGTGCGCGGTGCGATTGAGCGCCTGCCAGATGGATATAGGTCGGTGCTTTCTTTGTATCTTTTGGAAGGTTACGATCATGCCGAGATTGGTGAGATTATGGGTATAACCGAATCGACTTCTAAATCGCAGTTTAACAGGGCTAAAAAGAAACTTAAAGACCTTTTGGAGGTTGGAAAAATATGAAATCGCCAACAGCAAATTTCAATTTTACGATAATTTGATAGGCGATTCCATGCCTGCGTGCCGAAATGCTGTACTACTGCATACAGGCATGTGCCCATAGAAAATAAAATATTAACACATGAAAGACTCTTTAAAGGATTTTGTAGATAAAAACCGTGAAGCATTTGATAATCGTGTGCCATCAGAAAAAGTATGGGCAGGTATTCAATCCGGACTTCCAAAAACTTCCATCTGGAATAACGTAACGGTGTGGCGGGCGGCAGCTATTATCATGTTTGGTATCTCGGGATGGTTATTCCTGACGGATAAGCCAACTGAAAATCGTAACCAGAAAGCAACGGCCCAACTTCAGGGTGAATTTAGCAACCTTGAAAAATTTTATACCGATCAGATTGCCGAGAAGGTAGAGTGGATAAGCGATACCCGCGACACCTTTGCGGACGATCAGTTTACAAACGACTTTGCAAAATTAGATGCGATGTACCAGGTGTTGCGCGAACAAATGAAAACCAATCCGACAGAACAAGTTAAAGATGCACTGGTTTTGAATATGCTGGTGCGGATTGACTTACTCAATCAACAAATACATAAACTGGAGGAATCAAAGCGGGCTGCAAGAGCGGATAACGATACGGAGATTTAGAAATCTTCTTCGCTCTTCAATTCAAACTTATCCTTATTGCTATCCAGTAATTTACCGTCTTCACATTTTAGTACCCTTGCCGGGAAACGTTTGATTAAGCCGTAGCTATGCGTGGCCATCAAAATGGCCGTGCCGCTTTTATTAATCTGTTGAAAGATTTTAAGAATACCTTGTGCCACTTCAGGATCTAAATTTCCTGTGGGCTCATCCGCAATCAGAATAAGGGGTTCATTGATCAAAGCCCGTGCAATTACTACCCGTTGTTGTTCACCACCCGAAAGTTGGTGCGGCATTTTCTTTTCTACCGAACCTAATCCAACCTGCATCAATACTTCGGCCAATCGGTTTTTCATGCGGGCACTGTCTTTCCAACCGGTAGCCTTCATTACAAAGTTCAGATTCTCGCCTACAGTGCGATCAGGAAACAATTGGAAATCCTGAAAGATGATGCCCACTTTGCGCCTTAACATAGGCACCTGACCAGACTTAATCTCACGAATGTTAAAACCGGCTACGCTAATGTCTCCCAAACGCAAGGGAAGATCGGCATACAACGTTTTGAGTAATGAACTTTTACCCGAACCGGTGCGACCAATCAAAAATGTAAACTCGCCCTTTTCAATTTCGAAGCTGATTTCATTGAGCACAGTGTTGTGATCCTGAAAGATGCTGGCTTCTCTAACTCGAACAACGGGATCGGTTGAAAACATAGCTTAATTTAAAATTTAAAATTCAGAATTCAAGATTGAAATCGCTGCTCTAAATTTTAAACCTTGAATTTTAAATTTTTTATGCATTAGCCTTTTTATGGTCAGCTAAAAATTTAGCCAGCCCCGAATCGGTTAATGGATGATTGAGTAAACCTGTAATTACATTTAGAGGACAGGTTACAACATCAGCTCCAATTTCGGCACACTTAATCAAGTGCATGGAATGCCGCACACTGGCTGCCAATATTTCGGTATCAAACGCGTAGTTGTCATAAATCAATCTTACCTGCGCAATAAAATCCAATCCGTCTTGCGAAATATCGTCTAATCGACCAACAAAAGGGGAGAGGTAACTCGCACCAGCTTTAGCGGCCAGTATAGCCTGACCGGGTGAAAACACGAGTGTGCAGTTGGTGCGAATGCCTTCGCTGGTAAATTTCTTAATGGCTTTAATGCCGTCTTTAATCATGGGTACTTTCACCACAATCTTATCATCAATTTTGGCAAGCTCGTATCCTTCTTTAATAATGCCATCAAAGTCGGTAGCAATTACTTCAGCACTTACGTTATTATCTACAATGTTACAGATGGCTTTATAGTGCGCCTTTACTTTTTCATGTCCGGCTATGCCTTCTTTCGCCATAAGCGATGGGTTGGTGGTTACTCCATCCAATACACCTAAATCGTAGGCTTCTTTTATTTCGTTAAGATTAGCTGTGTCGATAAAGAATTTCATGGCAATAGGTTAAAGATTGACGTTATAAAATTAGTGGAATAAGAAAATCCACAGGTAAAGAAGTGATTAAAAAAGTGGCAAACCGAACATCGCACCGCTACAACCGCCTACCCTTGCTGCCTTCCGGCCCTGGGGGAGTTCAGCAGGAGCTGGTCGTGCCGATTTGCCGCTGCAAAACTAATAAAATACCTGAATTAGCTAACACCTAATTTAAATGCGGATTGTTCTCTGATTATTCGATCAATCCCGAAAGGTAAAGATTGAATTCCATGGGGTTTACTTCGGCAAAGCCATCAACCTTCAGGTCTTCAAATATGTCGGCATCAAAATCAAGGTTTCGCATTTCTGTACCCGCGGCACTTACCCAAATTTCGGTTCCCTTAAACAGAATGGGGTTTACCCGCAAAAGAATTTTACCATCGGGCATTTCTTTTTTAAAGTATTGATGAACAATATTGTTTTCTTTAGCCATTAAGTAAAGGTATGGTTATTCCCGAACGTGTTGAAACGCAGCGCCTCCTTTTAACCCGGCTTCAACTTACTGATGCTGAGGAGATTTTTTATACCTATGCCAGTAAACCGGAAAGTACCCGGTTTGTAAGCTGGCCTATGCATGAATCCATCTCGGCAACGCGACAGTTTCTGCTTTATGCACGACAAGCCTGGGCAGAAGGTCTTGACTTTTCATTTTCAATCAGGCTAAAAGGCACCAACCGACTTATAGGTGCCTGCGGGTTTTTGAATGATGGCGGTAAAACGCAGATTGGGTATGTACTGGGCCCGTTGCATTGGAATAACGGCTATGCTACCGAAGTAACTCAAAAGGTTGTGCAACTTTTACGTGCTCAGCCCGATGTAGTTAAGGTCAATTCTTTTGTGGATGCTGATAACCATGCCTCCGCACGAGTGCTCCAAAAGTGTGGTTTTGTTGCAGAAGCCATGCTCAAGGAGTGGTGGAAATTCCCCAATCAAAACTTTCAAGCTAAGGACTGTATTCTGTTTCAGTATCCGTTAGACGCTAAACCAGACTCGCACTAATTTCCGGTAACGTAATTTTATTAAGGAGTTCATTCTCCAGGCATGTGGCCCAGGTGTTAATATATAAGATTACATCTTGCTTAACATTGTGCTTCGGGTTTTGCCGGTTGCCGGGCATGTGCCGAAGCACCTCGGGGTCGGCCAGGCGTTCCAGATTCTGTAAGTTTTCTCGCGTAAAGCCGGTGGCCAGCAATTCAGTTATAAGCTCGTCCATAGGTAAGCCACTGGTAGGGCAGTAGTCATTCAGTTGTTCCGACCAATCGCCTTGTTTTAACATGGCTCGGGAATGAATTTCTGACTTGGTGAGCGCGGTAATTTGTTGGGCAAGAAAACCACAATTGCATAAGCCCATGTGGCCCCATTGATAATCATTACTGTGCGCTAACTTCGAGGTAGCTCTGCGAAGTGCCTCAATCATAATCGGGTTTGCCATACCGGTGTTAGTTATGTTTATCTAAATTAACTCAAACTTTCCCGATTTGTTCAACCTATAGCTGAGATTTGAAATTGATTTTGTGAGAAAGAGTTTAGAAAATTTTGTGATAAAAGAACCCTTTGCTATACTTGCCCCTCTAAATATTTAATTTTAATGGGAAGAGGAGATAAAAAAACAAGAAAAGGCAAGCGCACAGCAGGTTCGTTCGGGGTTTCCCGTAGCCGTAAAAGAATTAAGGCTCGCATAAAACGTGCTTCTTCTAAGAAGACAACAGCTGCGGCAGCAGAAGCAAAGCCTAAAAAACCAAGCCGTAAAAAAGCTGAATAAAATATGATAAAGTCTGTACATACTGCATGGTGGTGGCACAAGTCGAAATTCGATTGGTGAGCAGCCCTGCTATGTAATTCAAATATGCCGAAGGCCCGCTGTTCACAGTGGGCCTTCTTATTTTAAAACTTTTTCAAAATGAATTTTAAAACCTATACCCGTCAACTACTGGCCGATACCATAACTCCGGTAAACATCTACCTGAAGTTGCGCGATGTGTTTGCTGCCAGTGTGTTGTTAGAGAGTTCGGACTATCATGGAAATGAAAACAGTTTATCGTTTATCTGTTGCGAACCCATTGCCACTTTTAAAGTAGCAAATGGCCATGCTGAGATTACCTTGCCGGATACAGAAACCCGATTGGTTAAGTTAACCAACGGTCAGGTGGTTTCGCTTTTTGAAGAATTTAAAAACTCATTTCAGGTTGAGACTGTTGCCACCCGCTACCCGCATGCCGGCTTGTTCGGGTATATGGCTTATGATTCAATCCGGTATTTTGAAGATTTAACCTTACAACAAACCGGGCCGGAGATTCCGGATATGATCTATTCGCTTTACCGCTACGTAATTGTGGTAGATCATTTTCATAACGAGATGACGTTGTTCGAACATCAACCGGTTACAACAAACTCCGCTAGTACGCTTGATCGACTGGAGCAACTGATTAACAACAATCGGGTAACAACATTTAAATTTAATCGCACACAGCAAGAGCAATCTAACTATTCTGATGAACAGTTTCTGGAAATCATAAACAAAGGCAAACAACATTGCTTTCGGGGCGATGTGTTTCAGATTGTGCTTTCACGAAGGTTTGCCACCGGCTTTCAGGGCGATGAGTTTAATGTGTACCGCGCGTTGCGATCCATCAATCCATCGCCCTATCTTTTCTATTTCGACTATGGAAATTTTAAATTGTTTGGGTCTTCACCCGAAGCGCAGATTCAGATCAAGAATGGAAAAGCACACATCTATCCGATAGCCGGAACATTTCGCAGATCGGGTAACGATCAGGAAGATGCGCAATTAGCCGAACGTCTTTCGGCAGATGAAAAAGAAAATGCTGAACACATTATGTTGGTTGATCTGGCCCGCAACGATATGAGTCGGAATGCTGAAGCGGTACATGTGGAAGTGTTTAAAGAGATTCAATATTATTCGCATGTAATTCATCTGGTATCAAAAATTACGGGCACCATCCGGTCCGATTCATCGGTAGTGCAGATGGCAGCCGATACATTTCCGGCTGGCACACTTTCGGGCGCACCCAAACACATGGCGATGAAGTTGATTGATCAGTACGAAAATGTAAACCGTGGTTTTTATGGTGGAGCCATCGGCTTTCTTGGTTTCGATAATTCGTTTAACCATGCTATTATGATTCGTACGTTTTTAAGTAGGAATAACGAATTGATTTATCAGGCTGGTGCGGGTGTGGTTTCGAAATCAAAAGCCGAAAGTGAATTGCAGGAAGTAAATAACAAACTGGAAGCTTTGCGCAAAGCCGTGCTGCTAGCCGAAAAAATTTAAAAAGAGTTTATGAAAATTTTGGTTCTCGATAATTACGATTCGTTTACATACAACCTGGTGCACATCATTCGGGTGTTGGGTTATGCGCCCGATGTTATTCGCAACGATAAAATAAGTTTGGAAGCCGTAGCTGCCTATGATAAAATTCTGCTTTCACCAGGGCCGGGTATTCCCGATGAAGCCGGGATTATGAAAGTCGTTATCAAAACGTATGGCCCTTCAAAAAGTATTTTAGGAATTTGCCTCGGGCATCAAGGCATTGCTGAAGTATATGGAGCGGAGTTGTTTAACATTCCACAAGTATTGCATGGCGTAACCTCAACCGGTAGTGTTC
This sequence comes from Cytophagales bacterium, assembly GCA_017303795.1. GTDB lineage: Bacteria > Bacteroidota > Bacteroidia > Cytophagales > Cyclobacteriaceae > ELB16-189. Next base: position 458,355 of record JAFLBR010000001.1, read on the forward strand.
AGGATGAAGCCGAGTATTTGTTTAAAGGTGTGAATACAAAATTTCAGGCCACGCATTATCATTCATGGGCGGTAAAACCAAATACGTTAACGGAAGCACTGAAAGTAACCGCTGTGAATGAAACTGGTTTAATCATGGGCTTAAGGCATACTGAATATGATGTGCGAGGCTTACAATTTCATCCGGAATCGATTATGACTCCCGAAGGTCCGCGCATGATTGAAAACTGGTTGAAACATTCCCGTTAAAATTGAATAACAATGAAACAGATTTTAACTGAACTGATAGAGCATAGAAGTCTTACGAAAGAAACCGCGCACCGCGTGTTGGTAGATTTGGCGCAAGGTAAATTTAACCTGAGCCAGACCGCAGCATTTATGACGGTGTATATGATGCGCAGTATTACGGTAGATGAATTACAGGGCTTTCGCGATGCGATGCTGGAACTTTGTGTGGCAACACGGTTCGATCAACCCGTAATGGATGTGTGTGGTACCGGTGGCGATGGTAAGAATACTATCAATCTTTCTACGCTTTCTTCTTTTGTAGTAGCCGCAGCTGGGCAACCGGTTGCCAAGCATGGTAACTATGGCGTGTCATCGGCTTGTGGTTCTTCTAATTTGTTGGAATACTTTGGTTATACGTTTACCAATGATCACGATGAACTGAAGCGGAGTTTAGATCGCAGCAATATTTGTTTTATGCATGCACCTTTGTTTCACCCGGCTATGAAAAATGTAGCTCCCATCCGCAAAGAACTGGGCGTGAAAACTTTCTTCAATATGTTAGGCCCAATGGTTAATCCAGCTTTTCCTACGCGGCAATTGGTGGGTGTGTTTAGTTTGGAGCTTGCGCGACAGTATGGTTACTTATATCAGCAAAGTGGTAAAGACTTTTTAATTCTTCATTCACTGGATGGTTACGATGAAGTTTCGCTTACCAGTGCGTTTAAGTTTTTTTATAACGGTGGCGAACGATTAGCTAACCCGATTGATCTGGGTTTACCGAAAGTAAAATACGAAGAGATTAAAGGCGGAAGTACGGTAGAGGAATCGGCTAAGATTTTCATGAACGTGTTGGAAAATAAAGGAACTACGGCTCAACAGTCGGCTGTTATTGCCAATGCCGCTATGGCGTTGTATTGTGCTGATGTAAAAGCGGGATTACCAAGTGCTGTAGTTAAGGCAACCGAAGCATTAAAGTCCGGCAAGGCTTTACAGGCGTTTAAGAAATTAATGAATAAGTAAGATGGATATTCTGAAGGAAATAATTGCAACCAAGTATAAAGAGGTAGAAGAACGTAAAGCCTTATATCCCGTTAAGTTGCTGGAGAAGAGTATTTACTTTGAAGGCCCAACGGTATCGTTAAAAAAGTATGTAACGCGTGCGGATAAATCGGGGATTATTGCAGAGATCAAACGCAAGTCGCCATCCAAAGGAGTAATTAATCCTTACGTATCCGTTGAGCGTACTTCTATTGGTTACATGCAAGCCGGAGCATCAGCGCTTTCGGTGCTTACCGATTCAAAATATTTTGGTGGCAGCAGCGATGATTTAATCACCGCTCGCAAATTTAATTTTTGCCCGATCCTGCGAAAGGATTTTACAGTTGATGAATACCAGATCATTGAAGCAAAGTCAATTGGTGCCGATGCTATTTTATTGATTGCGGCTGCACTTGAGCCTGTAAGACTTAAACAACTGGCAGCCTTTGCGCATACCTTAAAGCTGGAAGTGTTGCTGGAAGTTCATAATAAAGAAGAGTTAGAGGCTAACCTGGCTGCCGATGCAGATTTGATTGGGGTAAACAACCGTAACCTCAAAACATTTGTTACAGATGTAAACTTATCGGCACAACTGGCTACGTTTATTCCAAACCAGTTTGTAAAAGTTTCTGAGAGTGGTATTGAGAATCCGAATACCATAATTGAACTTAAACAACATGGTTATCAGGGTTTCTTAATGGGGCAGAATTTTATGCAACACAGCAGACCCGAACAGGCTTGTCAGGAATTTATTAATGAGTTGAAAAAATTAGAGCGCAAAACGTTGTGATCGAAGTTAACTCCATATCGTGCAAGGTGTGTGGAATGCGTGCGGCTGCAAACATTGAAGTCGTGGCTGCTATACAACCACAATTTATGGGATTTATCTTTTATAAAAATTCACCACGGTTTGTAGGCGATCAGTTTCAGATTCCGGAAAATTTTCCGGTGGGCATCAAACGCGTAGGTGTTTTTGTAAATGAAACTTCAGACGTGATTCTTGATCTGTTGCGAAAACATAAATTGGATTTCGTTCAACTTCATGGCGATGAAACACCTTTTTATGTTAGAAATCTGAAAGCAAAAGGGGTGGGGATTATAAAAGTTTTTCGGGTGGATGCTGATTTTGATTTCTCAACAACAAAAGAGTTTGAAACTGTGTCGGATTATTTTCTATTTGATACAAAAGGCAAACAATATGGTGGCAATGCTATCAAGTTCGATTGGAAACTGCTTCAGAAATACACCGGCTCAGTTCCGTTTTTCTTAAGTGGTGGAATTTCAGTTGATGATATTCAAGCGCTTACTGAATTCAAACATCCGCAATGGTATGGCGTTGATGTAAATAGTGGTGTTGAGATAGAACCCGGTTTAAAAGATAGTGTAAAAGTAAAAAATCTGATTCAGATGTTAACTGAATCAAACCTTAACCAATAAAGTTATGCAGTACGATGTAGATGCACGAGGTTATTATGGAAATTTTGGTGGTGCTTACATTCCCGAAATGTTGTATCCCAATGTAGAGGAATTACGCACCCGCTATTTGGAGATTATGCAACAACCAGATTTTCAAAAAGAGTTTGCCGATCTGCTTCGGCATTATGTCGGTCGCCCTACGCCACTTTACCATGCCACGAGACTATCAGAAAAATACAACGCTAACATTTACCTGAAACGCGAAGACCTTTGCCATACTGGTGCGCATAAAATCAACAATACCATTGGCCAGATTTTGTTAGCCAAACGACTCGGCAAACAAAAAATAATTGCCGAGACCGGAGCTGGTCAACATGGTGTAGCTACGGCTACCGTGTGTGCATTAATGGGTATGGAGTGTATTGTGTATATGGGTAAGTTGGATATGGATCGTCAGCGCCCCAATGTAGAACGCATGCGCATTCTCGGCACCAAGGTTGTTCCTGCATTATCAGGCAACATGACGTTGAAAGATGCTACCAACGAAGCCATGCGCCATTGGATTAATCATCCGACTGATACACATTATATCATTGGTTCGGTGGTGGGGCCGCATCCATATCCACACATGGTTACGTTGTTTCAATCTGTCATCAGCGAAGAAATTAAAAAGCAATTGATAGCAGAGATCGGGCAACCTAATCCCGATTACGTAGTGGCCTGTGTGGGTGGTGGCAGTAATGCAGCTGGTGCATTTTATCATTACTTAAATGAAGAGCACGTAAACCTGATTGGTGTTGAAGCTGCGGGCCTTGGTGTGGATAGTGGCGAATCGGCTGCGACTACCGCATTGGGCAAGCCGGGCGTGTTGCATGGTAGTAAAACGCTATTAATGCAAACCAGCGATGGTCAGGTTGTTGAACCGTATTCTATTTCTGCGGGTTTGGATTATCCCGGCATTGGTCCATTGCATGCACACTTGTTTGAAACCGGTCGCGTACAGTTTGTAAACGCTACCGATGATGAAGCGATGAATGCCGGTATTGAACTGGCGCGCATGGAAGGAATTATTCCGGCAATTGAATCGGCACATGCAATCGCAGCGCTTGCAAAGTTAGAACTCACTAAAGAAGATGTAGTAGTGGTTAACCTTTCGGGAAGAGGTGATAAAGATTTGGAGACTTATATCCGTTGGGGAAAATATTGAGATAGCCGAACAGGCGTCTGACCGGTATTATGTGAAGCTATTAACCGGTCTGACGCCTTGGGTAGTATTGAATTAAAAGATTTCAAATGAAAAATAGAATTACAGAATTATTGTCGAACACAAAGAAGCCGGTGCTTTCTGTTTTTTATACAGCCGGATTTCCAAACCTGAATGATACGGAAGCCATTGCAATATCGCTTGAAGCAGCAGGTGCCGACTTAATTGAAATCGGAATTCCATTTTCCGATCCGGTGGCCGATGGCCCCACCATTCAGGCCAGTAACAAGAAGGCGTTAGAGAATGGTATGACAGTGGAGTTGTTGTTGAAGCAAGTGACTTCCATTCGCAGTAAAATAAAACTGCCTATTGTTTTAATGGGTTACTTAAATCCGGTAATGCAATATGGCGTTGAACGTTTTTTTAAAGATGCCTCAGCCGCTGGTGTAGATGGATTAATCTTACCCGATCTGCCCTTAGATGAATTTCCACAATACGAAGCATTAACCGCTTCATTGAACCTTAGTGTTTCCTTTTTGATTTCGCCTACAACAAGCGAGGCGCGGATCAGAAAAATTGATGCCCTTAGTTCAGGTTTTATCTATGCCGTTTCTGCCTCCAGCACCACAGGCGCGAAGGATGAATTCAGTTCGGAGCAAATGGCTTACTTTCAAAAACTAAAATCACTTAAACTCAGCAATCCTTTTTTGATTGGTTTCGGAATTTCAAATTCAAAAACGTATGCGCAGGCCTGCACGAATGCAGCTGGGGCTATTGTGGGTAGTTCATTTATTAATCAAATCAGTACAAGTAAAAATCTTGAGACTGATATTCGTCAATTTGTAAAGTCGTTAACAGCATGATTATCGAGTTAAAATCAAAGATTAATCCAGAGGTTAAAAAATCTATTGTTGCTAAGGTTGCGGCTCTGGGTTACAAATCCATGGAAGTAAACACGCAACGCAGTCAATATTTGGTGGCCATCGGAAAAAAGGAGTTTGATATTCGCACCATCGGACACATGGCTGGCATTGCCGATATTCATCAGGTTTCAGATGAATATAAACTGGTTTCAAAAAAATGGAAAGTAGCACCTACGGTAATTGATCTGGGCGATGGCGTAACGATTGGTGGTAACGGTTTGTCAATCATGGCCGGGCCATGTTCTATTGAGAATGAAAAGCAGATCGAACAAACTATTCAACATCTGGTAAGTAATAATGTGCGCATTATGCGCGGGGGCGTGTTTAAACCACGCAGTTCGCCTTATGCCTTTCGGGGTTTAGGTATTGATGGCTTGAAGTTGTGGTATGAGTTGGCCCGGAAGAATGGAATTAAAATTATCAGTGAGGTAATGCAGGTAAGCCAGATTGAACCGATGCTGCCGTATGTAGATGTATTTCAGGTAGGCGCGCGCAACACTCAGAATTTTAATTTACTGGATGAGTTGGGCAAAGTAGATAAACCCGTGATGATTAAACGCGGTATCTCCGGAACGATTGATGAGTTGCTGTCATCAGCCGAATATGTTTTCTCAGCTGGAAATGAAAAGTTGATTCTATGCGAACGCGGTATTCGCACGTATGAAAAAGCCAGTCGCAATACAATGGATATTAATGCCATTCCAATTCTGAAAGCAAAATCGCATTTGCCCGTGGTAGCTGATCCCTCGCATGGCATTGGTATTCGGGAGTTTGTACCACCAGTGGCATTGGCTGCGGCTGTTGCCGGAGCGGATGGTATTATTTATGAAACGCATCAAAAGCCGGAAGAAGCTTTTAGCGATGGGCAGCAAACGTTAGACTTTGATGAATCCAGTCGCTTGATTGAAAAACTTCGGGCTGCGCATAAGCTTATGGCGAACTGAGATCACTGAAAAGGTAAATCGGGTTGCTTCGCCTTTCGTTTTTCATTTTCAACCTTAATCCAATTGTGTCCGGTTTCAAAGTTGTCGAAGAAATTAAAATGGACGGGGTAGGCGTTGGTGATGTCCTGCTTTTTAGATTCAAAACCTTCGGCACTATAATCGGCAGGATTCACAACTACCGCCACGCGCCTGATGCCTACCTTAACATATTCTGCTTTATACTTTGCCCGAATCTGATTCAGTGCAACTTCATCGCGATACGGAACCTTACGAACATCTGAAATCCAATTAGGTGTACGATACGTTTTAAGAAAGTCTAACGACAGCACAAGTACGTTTTCAAAGTCTTCATTCGAGTGAGCTGCTTTCCAGATTGTACATAGGGAATCGATAGAAGCATCATAATAAATTTTTACCACTTCATTTTCTAACAGCAGTTGTTCATTTACATCTTCGGTTAATTTAAGCTTAACCAGAAAGGTGGTGCCGCGATCAACCTCACTTCTTACTTCTATTTTTCCACCAAGCGCTTCCGTTTGAAGTTTCACCAGAAACAACCCCAGGCCTTTGCCTTCAATATGGGTATGAAACCTACGGTATAGCGTAAAAAGTTTGTCACCAAAACGTTTCATATCAATGCCCATGCCGTTGTCTGTAACTTCTAATTGAATATGATCAGCAGCTTTGGTTGTGCGCACCTGTACTACACAAGTCCGTTCGGGGTTACGATATTTAATCGCATTACTCACCAGGTTATACAAAATGCTATGCACCATCGGTTTCACGGAATAAATTTCAGGTGCGTTTTCAAATGAGGTTGTAATCTCAACTTCATTATCCTCAATATCTTTTGTCAATTGTGTTTTAATGTTTTCCATCAGGCCTTCCCACACAATGGGTTGGCGAAGGCGTGTAATCCGATTGCGCGTATCAATGATGTTACTCAGATCGAGAATAGTTGACTCAAGTGCTTTTACCGAACTTTTGAAATGAACAAGAAGCGGAGTGTTTGAAGGCCCCAACTCACCCTCATTAACCAACGCCAGCAAACCTGTTATACTGGCCAGCGGCCCGCGCAGGTTATGCGAAATAGTATAACTGAATTGTTGCAGATCGTTGTTGTGGCTGATCAACTCCGCGTTGGTTTCCAGAAGTTGTTGATTTTTATCAACCAGCTCGCGGTTCAGATTCAGGTTTTCTTCGCTTAGTTGATCTTGTTGTTTTTGAATTACCGCATTGGCATGTTGTAATTCGCTGCTTTTGGTTTTAAGTTCTTCAATCAGGGTTTCATTGGCTGCTTCCGATTTTTCAAAACTTCGTTTCAGAAAAAAAGTTGTGATCGCAATTACAAAAAATGCGGCCAGCGTCATGAAGGTGAGGAAGAAATAATTCGGGCCGGAAAAACCTTTCTGGTAATAGCCCACACCAAACCAATTATGGATTGGGTCGTACAATACAATGCATAGCATGTTTACACCGAGGGCTATAGTCCAGAACCGAAGTTCTTTTAACCTGAAAAGAATGAATGGAAATAACGTTGCCGTTAATAGTGTTAACCGGAATTCGAAGTATTGAAATTCTTCTAACTGAAAATAATCAAACTTATCTACTACCGAAACCACAATGGAAGCCAGGCTCACGATAGTGGATAAGAAAATCCGCGCAAGCGAAATGAAACCTAAGCGGTTTAGTAGCAGCGGAGAAAGAAACAGAATAGTGAAACCTAATGCTAATTGCGAACTGTAGATCAACCCAAATGCAGAGGTGGAAAGAATACACAAAAACAAAGTAAAAGCAGCTATCAGCAGGCTGATGCGATTGGTTAAAGTTACGGTTCTGCGTTGCTGAATGGGTTGCGAAGTGTGGGTTCCCCAATGACTAAGCCGCCTCCAGATTGCTTCTAATTCACGCATCATAATGAATTAGGAAAAGTACTTTGCTTTGCGTTTCCATACAAATCTTTTTTAACGTAGAAGGCTGGTAAATTATTTATATTGAACCCGTTTCAAACGATTGAAGATGGCGGGAAAAGCGATAAAAGTGCAACACGGTAAGTCAACCCTTAAACCGGCATTGCTGAAGCAAGCGTATAAGCTAATGAAGACAGCCGAACGGATGGCGCGGTTGTATGATGAGCAACGTGAGATTTGTGCTAAGTATGTTCACAGTACCTCACGTGGCCACGAGGCTATTCAGTTAGCGGTAGGGTTGCAACTAAAAGCGTATGACTATGCCTCGCTTTATTACCGCGATGAATCAATTCTATTAGCGTTGGGTTTACAACCATACGAGTTGATGCTGCAGTTAATGGCTAAGGCCGATGATCCCTTTACCGGTGGCCGAAGTTATTATGGACATCCGGCATTAAAGCGCGAAGGCTTTCCGATTATTCCGCATCAAAGTTCGGCTACAGGCATGCAAGCTATTCCGGCAACGGGTATGGCGCATGCTATTTCATACCTGCAATCAACCAAACAACTTAAAGGCAAGCCAATTGTTTTATGTTCGCTGGGCGATGGCTCGGTAACCGAAGGTGAAGTAGCAGAAGCGTTTCAGATGGCGGTGTTAAAATCTTTGCCCATTTTTTACCTCGTGCAGGATAATGAATGGGGAATTTCTGCTACCGGTAACGAGATGCGAGCCATGAATGCATACGAATATGCAGCCGGCTTTAAAGGTATGCACCGGATGCAAGTGGACGGTGCCGATTTTACTGCGAGTTTTCAGGCGGTTGAAGAAGCTATCGCTTATGTAAGAAATAATCAGGCTCCGGTTTTGTTACATGCAACTTGCCCGTTGTTGGGGCATCATACTTCGGGAGTACGAAAGGAATGGTATCGGGGTGATGATCTTAACGTTCACGCAAAGCGCGATCCGATTGCTGTGCTGGAAAAACAATTAACTGAATCGGGAATAAGTAAGGCTGAATTAAAATCAATAGAATCAGAAGCAGATCAACTTGTGCTGGCTGATTTCGAAAAAGCAGTTGCTGCCGCAGATGCCGATGCACATGATTTTGACTCACATGAGTTTGCACCAACTCCTATTACCGAAGAAACCGGTAAACGAAGTCCGGCAAAAGCTGCCAAAGTAATTATGGTAGATGCTGCGCTACATGCCGTAGATGAAATTTTAAAGACAGAGCCAACAGCGATATTTTATGGACAGGATGTAGGGGGTAGGTTAGGAGGTGTGTTTCGCGAGGCGGCCACATTAGCACAGAAGTATGGCGATGAAAGAGTGTTTAATACACCGATACAGGAAGCGTACATTATTGGTTCAACCGCAGGCATGTCTGCCGTAGGAGTGAAGCCAATAGTTGAAATTCAGTTTGCCGATTATATCTGGCCGGGTCTTAATCAACTGGTTGAAGAACTTTCTAAAAGTTGTTATTTATCGAAAGGAAAATTTCCGGTGCAGGCTTTGATCCGCGTTCCGATTGGTGCCTATGGTGGTGGTGGGCCGTATCATTCCGGAAGTATTGAATCTACGTTGCTAACCATTCGCGGAATTAAAGTAGTATATCCATCCAACGCAGCCGATATGAAAGGTTTGATGAAAGCCGCCTTTCATGATCCTAATCCTGTGGTGATGTTAGAACATAAGGGTTTGTATTGGAGTAAACTACCGGGCACAGCCGATGCTAAAACCATTGAACCCGATGAAGATTATCTGCTACCCCTTGGTAAAGGAAACATTGTATTACACGCTTCCGCTGAAAAACTTGCTGCCTCGGAAACTGTCCTAATAATCACCTACGGTATGGGTGTGTATTGGGCCCGCGAAGCAGCCACTGAATTTGCAGGACAGATTGAGATTATAGATTTGCGTACACTTAATCCAATTGATTGGGATTTAATTGCCGATCGCGTAAAGCAACACGGTCGTGTGTTGGTGCTTACGGAAGAGCCGGTTCTTAATTCATTTGCCGAATCGTTAGCCGGAAGAATTTCACAACGTTGTTTTACCGATCTCGATGCACCTGTTTCAGTTGTGGGTTCTGCTAACCTTCCGGCAGTACCGCTTAACATGGCATTGGAAAAAATGATGCTGCCCAATGCTGGTAAAGTAGTGGAAGAAATAGGTAAGTTGTTGAAGTGGTAACTGCTGTTGCGCATACTTAAACAAGTATAGGCGTCTGACGGCTGTTTACTTAAGGCTATAGCCGTCTTGACGCCTAATACATCAGATGGTAAGTATCAGAACGGATACCCGATACCAATATTAAAAATCACAGGCTCACGATCTACTCCAAACGGCCCAAAGAATTTCATCTTGTTCAAAACAAAACGCTCACCTTCTGGTCGGCCGGGATCAAGTACCTTCATACCCACATCCAATCGTAACACCAGAAAAGAGAAATCAAACCGGAAACCAAAACCGGTACCCACACCCAATTGTTTATAGAAGTTGCCATCAATTCTGGACGAACCATTCCACGAGGCTACATTAGAACCTTCGCGTATAATTTGAAGTTGCCGGAACGACCACACATTACCGGCATCAATAAAAATGGCACCGTTAACAAAGCCAAATAGTTTTCTGCGCAGTTCAATACTTCCTTCCAGCAAAACCTCACCGGGTTTTTCAAAACTATAGTCAAACAAACCGTCTTTATCTGAATCGTTACTCAAGTTTGGCGGCACCGTTCCGATACCCAACCTTCGTGGCAACCAGGCCCGCACACTATTACTACCACCGACAAAAAAGTATTTTTCATAGGGCAATACTTTATTATCGGCATAGGCATAACCTACACCGGTATTAAGTCGATAGGCTAACACAGTTGATTTACTAATCACGATACTTTTGCGCAGGTCAAGATTAAAGCGCACATATTGATAAAGCTCTAATCCTTGCCGGGTAATGTAGCCCGGTTCGGCAAAGTTGAATAACGTGCCACCGGTTTCGGCTTGCGCGCGCATGAAGAACGAACTCTTTTCGGTGTTACCGTAGTTATTGGGGTTCCACGTAATGCCAAAAATAATACTGCTTACAAAAGAAGGATTGAACGAGTTCTTGAGATTGTTACCCTGATTGTTTTGTAAATCGGTAAGCAGCCTGTTAAAAGCTGAATCTAATTTTGATCGGATAATATTGAGGTTTATAAGCGTAAGCGAAAGCTGTGTGGTTTGTTTGTTCTGCCATGTGTACGTGTTGGAAACGGTAGTGATAGAGCGGGTGTACTCCGGGCGCTCGGTAAAAGTATAACCAGCCAATAATCGCGTGCGTGGATTGTATCTTGCAAACCGGGTAGCGGCCTTTTCGCTAAACGGAAAAAGAAATTGCGGAAAGGTGATGCTTCCATTTAAGCTGGCTTCGGTACTACGATAGAAGTTACTGCGATCAGTTGCTGAAGCCACACCTTCAAATCCAAAGCGACCATTGATTTCCAGAATCTCGAGTCCACGGAAAAGATTTCGCATTTTAAAATTCGTGCTGAAGTACGGCCCCGGAAAACCTTGTGTTACTGTAACCCCGGCTTCGTTCGACCAGGAGTAACGATCTAACGGACTGCAAAAGATATGGCCCACAAACTTACCGGCTGTAGAATCGCTGCCTGAGTTTACCTCTTCGTAGTTTACGTTAATGAATTTAAAAATGTCGAGGTTGGCCAGTTGGCGCTGACTGTTGAATGTATTACTGCGACTATACAAACTGTCTTTGCGAATAAAAACCCTTCGCGAAAGAATCTTTTTGTTGTACTGATCCTTAAAATAATTGAAGGTGATAGAGTTGTATTCTTCCGAGGTTCGTTTCAAGGTATCGCGGGTGTTTACGGCTGCATCGGTGGTAAACAAAACCGAGTCAACCCGAAACAACTTGTGCGAATCTCTGCGGGCCGGATTGACAATTTCAATACGCACAGCAACTTGTTGCGAGCCGCGGTAGGCAGTATCAATCGAGAACTCTATGAATTGCCGCGTAAAGTTAAAGTAGCCTTTGTCTTTCATCAACAAATCAATCCGCTCGCGTTCCTTGTTCAACGTTTGCTGTTTGTACCGATCGTTCTTACGAATCAGACTTTGGCTTCTGGTTTTCTGAATTATTTTTCGAATACTCGAATCGCCAATCTGATAAAAGATGGTATCGAAAAAATAAGCTTTGCCAGGTTTAACCTGATAGGTAACACTTACTCTCTTTTTGTATTCTTTAATGGAAGAAGAAACCTGGTTTTGAAAGAAGCCTTCATTAAACAGGTAATCGGTCATCTTTTCTTCGGTGGCCAGCACATTGGCCGAATCGAATACGGCAGCAGGCTCGCCCCATTGCATAAACAAATTGCCTTCTTCAATTTTTTTATTCAGTTCATCAACCTGATTTTGTTTGCGATATTGGTAGTTGGCCACGCGTTTAGCATTTTGGGTGGCGGCTATTTTTTTATCGAAGCGGGCTTCAACCTTGGCTTTTTTATCGATGAACTTTTGTTGCTTGTATCGCTTTTCGCCTTCGTGGTGCATCCACACCAGGCTGTTGATGGGCAGTCCTAAAAACTTACGATTGGCTTTTTGTACATACAAATCGGCAAGCCCGCTTTTATTAATACCTTTAGGAGCCTCAATACTTTGTTTATCGAGTAACTTTTGGTTTTCCTGAAGGTACCGGGTACCCCGGCAGCCAGCCAGCAGCAAGAGCAACGTATAGAGAAGTATTTTTTTTGAACCGTTCACGTATGATATCAAAGGCTAAAGTTAAGCATCTCAAAGCACTGCAAGTAAAAAAATACCGAAAAGAGGAGCAATGCTTTGTGATAGAAGGCACTAAAAGTGTAGTGGAGTTATTGAACTCGAACTTTGAGGTGCTTTGGGTGGCTGCCACCGATGCCTTTATAGCTACCGAACAAAAGTTGTTAACCAAACGCGGTGTGGAAGTGGCGCTCGCTACCGAGGCCGAGTTGGTAGCGGCTGGTTCGTTTCAGACTAATGATGGCGCACTGGCCATTGCACGCATTAAACAAAATACCGCGCCCGTGTTGCAACCAAATGAGTTGGCGCTGGTGCTGGACGATATACGCGATCCGGGTAACCTCGGCACCATTATCCGCACAGCCGATTGGTATGGGGTTACACATATTATCGCTTCCGCAGAAACGGCCGATCTGTATAACGCAAAAGTGATTACCGCAACCATGGGTTCGTTTTGCCGGGTAGAAGTTTTTTATGCCAACTTGGTTGAATTTTTAACTGCGTATAACGGTGCCGTTTATGGTGCCTTTATGGATGGCGCAGATGTACACACCATAAATTTTTCCAACGGTGGGTTGCTGGTTATTGGCAACGAAGCAAACGGAATCTCGCAGGCCGTAGCACAACAGATAACGCAACGTATTACCATTCCACGCATTGGCAAAGCCGAATCGCTTAACGCAGCCATAGCCACAGGGATAATGTTGGATGTGAGTAGGAGGGGATGATAAGGTTTAACTGAATAGGCAAACAGAAGTTTTAATAAAGCGCAGAAATGAAGTTGTATATACTCAATCGCCTAAGCGATTGCGCTTCGGGCATGCAAAATCAAGTTATCATGAAAGTAATTGGACTGCTATTGACAATCGTGACATCACATGTCTGGGGGCAAAATGTTGAAATTCCCAATGATCTCAATAAAGGAAATATATTGATAGAATTAAATACGTTTGAGAGAACTGTTGAACTACTAAACAAAGAGTTTGAACGGTCCAATGATAAGGAAAAGCGTGACATTAGAAAACAAGCGATAAGAGAGACAAAAATACCGCATAATAGAGATGACTTTGGGGACGGCTATGCAGTAGCAATACCATACAATATAGTTAGTTGGATAAATGAAACAATCACCAAAAGTTTCCAAAAAGACAAAGCGAAAAAATATACAATAGTAAATGAAAGTACTATTGATAATTTTTCGGTTTCAGAATATAGATATGTATTAAAATATAAGTATGTTCTAAAAAATGGAGACCCCATAGAGACAATGCTTATTTTCTACTTCTTCGACAGACAGGAGAATAGAGAATTGATAAACTATGACTCGATAGACGCTTTGATTGAATTTAGACCTGTAATGTATTATACTGCTGAAAAGATGTATCCATTCTATGACATGATAAGAATTTATGGAGTAAAGAAGGAGTTTGAAACCTTTTTTAAAGAGTTGTAGCACGCACGCTAACAAAAATGCATATTCAATGGTGGGGTTCAGTGTAAATTTGTAGTTTAGTTTTTCAAATTACGTTTGGTCATGTGGTACGATGACGCACTTCGAAAGCCGTAGCCGTCATAAACTCAAACCTTACTCAAAAAAACGACCTACTTCCTTCAGCGGCTTCTTCCGAGATTTTAGAAGCCTGATCTTTGCCGAGGTAGTTATCGATAAGATAATGCCCCAGGTAAATTAGTGGTGTAAGTAAAATGGCAATCAAAAATTTATAGATGTAGTTGGTAATGCCAATGGCAACAATTTGTTGGTTGGGGAAGATGCCATAGAAAGCAATGTAAAGCACCACAAAACTATCCAGCAACTGCGAGACCAGTGTAGAGCCTGTAGCGCGTAACCATAATTTTTTTGGGCCGGTAATTTTTCTCAGTTTTTGAAAAACAAACACATCTACCAATTGGCCGATTAAAAAAGCGGTGAGCGAGCCAATGATAATGCGTAAACCCTGGCCCATTACTTTGTTGAATGCGAAATTGATATTAAAATAATTTCCGGCTGTGTCTATGGAGTTTGCATCGAGCCACCATTGTGCAGGTGGTAACTCAATCGTCATAAAAATAATGATGAAGGAATAGGCAATTAAGATAGCCGCCAGGTAGCTGATGCGCTTTACACCGGGCTTGCCAAAGTATTCGTTAATAAGATCGGAAGTAATAAACACGATGGGCCAGATAACCACACCGGCTGTCAGGTTAAAATCCATTACAAAGCCGAGTATGTTCAGGTGGGCAGGTTGTAAACCCAAGGTAGTTTCGGCTGAAAAAATTTTACCGCCAATAATCTCAGCTACAATAGCGTTGGTCAGGAAGATTCCCATCAACACCATAAAGAGCGTATGTTTTTTTTGCTCGGGTGTTTTACTCATACGGAAAGTTCGAAAGTATTTCCTTCAATCGCTAATTCAGTGTTTGCAAATATAGTGCGGGCTTCGGCCAGCGCGGGTTCCAGTTCGCGGTAGCGCGCAGAGAAATGCCCGATTAATAATTTACCGGCATGGGTTTGTTGTGCCATGCGGGCGGCATCTAATGTGGTGCTGTGTTTGGTTTCAATGGCTTTGTTGCGCTCGTCTTCCATAAAAGTAGCTTCGTGGTAGAGCATGGTTACATTTTGCAATTGCGTAATCATGCTTTCATTCCATGCAGTATCAGAACAATAGGCATAGGAATAGGAGGGCGTGGGCGGCAATGTAAAATCTGAATTCCGATAGAGCAGATTCTGACGGTCATCATACACATCGGCCCCGGTTTTCAGCAACACGATATGTTGCAGCTTCATATCGGGCAGCAACTTTTGTTTATCAATTTTAAAAGGTTTCTGCTTTTCGCGAAACAGAAATCCCGCACACGGAAGTTTATGAATGAGAGGAATGGTTTCTACTGTCAGGGCCTCATCTTCAAATAACACAACGGGTTGGTCCGGTTCGAAGAGATGAAATTGAATGGTATAGTTTAAGGTGGATTTGGAATACTTGAGGTGCAGCAGAATAATTTCATCTAACCCTTTCTGGCTATAAAGGTGTAAGTCGGCCGTGCGTTTCTGCAAGTGCATAGAAAACAACAGGCCCACCAGCCCAAGGTAATGATCGCCATGCAAATGGCTGATGAAAATATGATTGATGCGATGAACCGGAATCTGATATTTCATCAATTGCATCTGAGCGCCTTCGCCACAGTCAATCAGGAAATGCCGGTTTTGAATAGTTAAGTATTGTGAAGATGGAAATCGGCCATAGGCTGGCAGTGCTCCGCTTGATCCCAGTATGGTTAACGCAAAACTCAACCTAATTTGATGGTTTGAAATTTTGGCAATTTGAAAATGATCTGAATTTTATCTTCAAATTATCAAATCTTCAACTTGGCTAATTGACAATTAATCTTCGTCTTTCATATCCTTCTCAATTTCGTGCATAAACACGGCATCAATACCTTCTTCTACGGTTGGTAAGATGTTGAGAACGCTATCTAACTGAGAAATTTTGATCAGCTTCATAGTGTGATCAGACAACTTGGTAAGTACAAAAATGCCATTGTCTTCCTGCAAAATCCGGTTGCCAACCAGCAGGGCACTCAGGCCCGATGAATCGGTATATTTTACTTCTGATAAATCTAAAACGATATTACGCACGCCCTCAGCATGTAACGTAACCATCTCCGACTTTAATTGCGGGGCAATATTCGAATCCAGTTTCTCCTCGTTAAGGCGGAGCAGGGTATATTTTTCTTGCTTATCGACAGAATACTTCATACAGAATAATTAAGGGCTAAAAATAGTTAATTTATTGATTTAACGATACTCTGCTCAATTCGTTCCAAAATTGAATTATAGCTGATGGGGGCCAGCGTTTCGCCTGTAACCTGCTGGTATAATTCCTGATAGCGTTCTGAAATTGATTTTACAATGGCCGGGGTCATCTCCGGAATTTTCTGTCCGTCTTTACCCTGAAAACCATTTTCAATTAACCACTGGCGCACAAACTCTTTAGAGAGTTGTTTTTGGGGTTCGTTCCGTTCTTGCCGCTGTGTATAACCTTCGTTATAAAAATACCGCGATGAGTCAGGCGTATGCACTTCGTCAATCAGGTAAATAGTTCCATTATGTTTCCCGAATTCGTATTTGGTATCGACCAGAATCAAACCACGGGCAGCAGCCATCTCGCAGCCTTTGGCGTAAAGTTTTAAGGTGTAGTCTTCCAATTGCTCGTAATCTTTTTGGGTTACGAGGCCGCGCTTTAAAATTTCTTCGCGTGAAATATCTTCATCGTGACCTACTTTAGCTTTGGTGGTAGGGGTAATGATAGGTGTAGGAAGTTTATCATTTTCTTTCAGCCCTTCTGGTAAGGTAACGCCACATATCGTTCTTCTGCCAGCTTTGTATTCGCGGGCAGCATGGCCGGCCAGATACCCACGCACTACCATTTCTACCGGGAAAGGTTCGCATTTAAACCCGATGGTTACGTTAGGATCTGGTGTGCTGATTACCCAATTGGGTACCAGACTTTTGGTGGCTTCCAGATTTTTAGCCGCAATCTGATTGAGCACACGACCTTTATCGGGAATGGCTTCGGGCAGAATAACATCAAAAGCCGAAATGCGGTCGCTGGCAACCATAGCCATAGTATCGCCAAAGTAATAGACATCGCGCACTTTGCCGCGGTAAAATCCGGTTTGGCCTTTAAAGTTGAAGTGGGTTTCTTTTATGGATTGCATCGGGTAAAGATATAATTTATTGATTCCAGGGATTGATAAGTTTAAGTTTATCTATTCTGGTAAAATCTTCTGTATTGCGGGTTACCAAGGTAAGGTCAAAGACTAGAGCTGTAGCAGCGATTATGGCATCAGCTAACTTTATGGAGTAGGTTCTTCGCAAGGTGGCAGCTGCACTTTTTATGGGTTGATCGAGTTCAAACACCCACGAATCATGAATGAAATTCTGAATAAGATTAAGATCGGTTTCTGTTGCCGTTTTCCAACTTAAAAGTTCAATTTCGGTTATGGCAGAAACAGCAGGATTGGATTGCGTTATCAACTGATCGATAAAAACTTCTGCATGAGGAGGGAATTGCTGTTGCAGATAATAGATTACTGTATTCGTATCCCAGAGATGCATTATTCCCATTCCGAACGAAGGGTTTTAAGTTGTGCATCTATTTCTGAACGAGACTGGCGGGTCATTACGCCTTTGTATTTTTTCGACCAGTCAATTTCTTTTTTGGAGATATCAGATCTTAACCGGATTAGCTTCTTCAACTCTAATTCCTGCAATAGTCTTAGTGCTTTATCATCCAGTATATCGATGGTCAAAGTCTTCATGTGATCAAAAGTACAAAATTGCTGCTACCAAATTATTTCTCCTCAACTAAAATCCCCGCCCGGAAAACATAGGTTTTTACCACATTACCCTCTTCGTCAAATTCTTTCCACTCTTTGTGTTTTTTATTGGCCACATATTCGCCTTGTTCTTTCATCTTTCCATTGGGAAAATAACTGGTGTGCAAACCATGTTGCCTGTTACCGCGATATAAACATTCCGACAACAGCTTACCATCTTCGTAATAATTTTTAACTACTCCGGTTAGCAGATTAAACTTCCAGGTTTCTTCTGTGGATTTTTGACCGGTAGCATAATACAGTGTACGTAAACCATGCAGTTGCCCGGCTTCATAAGTTTCTTTCAGCTTTAAGTTCTTGCCATCATCGGCATAAAAAGTCCACGTGCCGTGCGGTTTACCTTGTCGGAATGATTTTTCGTAAATGGCTTTTCCCTCGGCCGTGTATTCAGTTAGTTTGCTATCTACGCCATTAGCAGCAAACTGCTCTTTGGCTTTCATGTTGCCATTGGCATAATAATCAACATTGGGTCCCACCTTGCTGCCATCTTTAAATTGATACTTGTGGCGCACAGTTCCATCCGCATAATACCCGATGTTCTCACCATGCAGTCGTGCATTCATAAAATGGCCTTCCAATAATTTCTTTCCCTGCTGATCGTAATGTAAGAAGTCGCCCACTTTTTCGCCTTCTTTTATGGTGTACACCAATTCTAATTGCGAATTAGGATAATACAGTTTGTAGAAACCTGAAATAAATCCATCGCGATACTTGGTTTCGCTTTCTAATACACCTGTTTCATAATAGGTTTTAGTAATGCCGTTTGGTTTCTGATTGGCATACATAATTTCTTTTTGAAGCTTACCTGACGGATAATATTCTTTCACCAGACCATCGGGTTTACCTTTTACAAAAACACCTTCTTGTTTTAATACACCATTTGCAAAAAATGATTTAATGCTATCAACCAGTTTATTGTTTTGATAATAGGCTGTTTGAATGCTGCGACCTTGTTCGTCATATACTTCAACAGATCCATGGCGCAATCCGTCTTCGTAATCAATTTTACGGATCAATGTTCCATTGGAATGATACTCGTAGAAAGTACCCCAGCGCACACCATTTTTAAAATTACCTTCAATTGAAATTTTACCATTGGGAAAATACCTGCGATAGCGGCCTTCCATGGTTTTACCATCGGCAGCCGAAACCGTTATTTCCTCATCGACCTTAAGCTGCATGGGGTCGTGATAGGTTTTCACAATCTTTTGTGCAGCAGCCGGAAGCGCGCAGAAAAGTCCGATGATCAACACGAAACGAAGCATAGAGTAGGAGTTATCGAATCTCAAACGCCCGGTTAGCCCGGATGTTGTTTTTACAAACGCTCAATTACAATAGCCGAAGCACCACCACCCCCATTACAAATTCCGGCCACACCAATGGATGCATTATTTTGTTTCAACACGTTGGCCAGTGTAATGGTAATACGCGCACCGGAAGCACCCAGTGGATGACCAAGGGCAACCGCACCACCGTTTACATTTACGTTGGATTCGTTCAGGCCAAGTTTAATATTGTTCGCCAGAGCTACAGCCGAGAAGGCTTCATTGATTTCATAAAAGCCAACATCTTTCGCATCCACTCCGGCAACTTTCAACGCTTTAGGAATGGCCAGCGAAGGCGTTGTAGTAAACCACATTGGGTCTTGCGATGCATCTGCGAAGCCTCTGATTTTAGCAATGGGAGTAAGTCCCAGTTCTTTTGCTTTTTCTTTGCTCACCAGAATAACAGCTGCTCCACCATCATTAATAGTAGAAGCATTGGCTGCGGTTACGGTACCTTCTTTGGTGAACACCGGCTTTAATCCGGGTATCTTGTCGAAGTTTACATTTTTGTATTCTTCATCTTCGGTAAATACGGTTACTTCGCCTTTGCGGCCGGTAATTTCAACAGGAATAACTTCATCTTTAAACTTACCCGCTGCCCATGCGGCTGCCGCGCGTTTGTAGGAGTTAATAGCATACGTATCCTGGCTTGCGCGACTGATGTTCATTTCTTTAGCGGTGTTATCGGCACACACACCCATCGCACAACGATTATACACATCGGTAAGTCCATCGAATGTTAAACCATCTAACACTTCGCCATTGCCATACTTATAGCCATAGCGGGCTTTGGTTAAATAGTAGGGAATGTTGGACATACTTTCGGCACCAGCCGCCACAACCACATCGTTATGACCTAACATAATGGATTGCGCACCCAACATAATAGCTTTCATACCCGATGCGCAAACTTTATTTACCAACGTACACGGAATCTCATAGCCTAAACCAGCACCAACCGCCACCTGCGTAGCAGGGGCCTGGCCCAATGCCGATGAAATTACATTGCCAAAAAATACTTCCTGTATCTGTTTAGGATCAAGTCCGATTTTTTGGATTGCACCTTTAACGGCAAGTGATCCTAACTGCGTGGCCGATAAACCGGCAAGCGTTCCACCAAAACTACCGATGGGTGTGCGAACAGCTGATACGATATAAACTTCTTTCATATATTTAAAATTACGAAGTACGATTTAAGAGGTACAATTTTTAACTTCTTCTACCAATCCGGTTTACTTCTATCTTTCGGTTTAGTTGCCTTGCGTTTATTCTGTTGCAGGTATTGAATCTCCTGATTTTTCATCGCCTCCAGAATCATCTGCGCTTTTTCTTCACTCATCTCCATTTCCTTCAGTTTGTCTTTTACGGACTGTGGAGTTTCTTTCTTCTCCTGCTCTTTTTTTTCTTCGCCTTCTTTCTGTTCCTGCTGCTTCTTTTCTTCTTCTTTCTTTTGCTGATCCTGTTGTTCTTTATTCTGTTGATCTTGTTTGTCTTTTTGATCCTTTTGATCTTTTTGGTCTTTATTCTCTTCTTTGTTCTGCTCTTGCTTGTCTTTATTTTCTTCTTTCTGGTTCGGATCGTTTTTCTTCTGCTCTTCTTCTTTCTTCTTTTGCTCTTCTAACTTCTTCTTCACCATTTCATAATTGTAGCGGGCATCTTCATTGGTAGGATCTGCCTTCAATGCTTGTTTAAAACTGGCTAATGCTTCTTCATGTTTGTTTTCACGATTGGAAAGTACACCCAGTTGCTGATGGGCTACGGAACGAACTTTAGTGTTTGCACTTTGCGTTAATGGCTGATAAGCCATGGCCGTGTTGGCGGTATCCTTTGCTTCGAAATACGCATTGGCAAGGTTAAGCCGAACTTCATCTTCGGTAACGCCAAGTGAATCTACCAGCGTGCGATATTTAGAAATAGCAGTTGTGAAGTCTCCTTTCAGATAAGCGGCTTTCGCCTGCGACTTAAGAGAATTAACCTGCCCGATCTTACCCGGATCAATTAACAATGCGATTAAAATCAGAATCCCAACTTTCATCTTCGTTTAGTCTAAAAACTGTTACTGGTTACTAGTTATTATCGGCTTCAAGCTTAAGGCTTCTGGTTAATTCTCTCCCATGGACTCAAACTGATTACCGACCAGCGAATACTTAACCACAAACTCCTAATTCCCAATACCTAATTCCTATAATTAAATCCTAACCGTCCGCACACTCACCATTACATCAAACACTAATAAAATCAGCGCAGCTAACAGAAAGTAAAAATAACGATTCGAAGAAACATCTACCAACCGCGCATCGCGCATCTGGCCTTCAATTTTGTTAATCGCATTAATTAACCGGTTAACGTCATTTCTGGATTCGTTGATCTCAAAATACTGGCCATCGGTTTTGTTGGCTAAATCTTTAAGCGAAGCCGGATTTAACTTGGTTACTACCACATTTCCTTTCTGATCGGTTCTAAAACCTTTCGATGCGGCTATCTGGCTGCCTTGCTCGGTTCCTACTCCCAATGCAAAAAGTCTTATTCCATCATCTTCCACCTGCCGCGCAATCTCATCCGTTTCTTCGCCAAAGTCTTCGCCATCGCTAATCAATACAATTACTTTCGATTTTTGATTTCCCTCGTCACTTTCATCGGTCATTTTAGTAAGCGCCATTTTAAGTGGCGGGCCAAAATCTGTACCACTGGCGGGCACCAGGTTGGTGTTCATGGTTTCAATAAACAGATTCAGGGCATTCTGATCGTAGGTAAGCGGGCATTGCATAAAAGCTTCTGATGAGAAGATGACCAACCCCAGCCGATCGGAATTAAAAGCCGCCACAATTTTTTTGAGTTCGAATTTTATTTTTTCAAGTCGTGTGGGTTGAATGTCAAACGCGTCCATCGACTTCGACAAATCCACACACATCATAATATCTTTACCAACCGATTTTATTTCTTTTTTGGAATCGCCATACGTGGGGCCAAGAATTGAGATGATGATGAGTGCAACGGCAATCGAACGTAAAGCAAGTTTGAAGATAATAGTGTAAGCCGGAGCGTGCAGGGCGCGGCTTATGCGAATGATGCGCCAGAGATAAATGCCATACGCCACCACGAACAGACCTAGCAAGATCGCCTCAACCCAACCAAAGTTTCTAATCATTGAATCAGAAATTAAACCGCAAGTTAACTAATACGAGGTGAGCCTCAAAAGTGTTTTGATTGGCGGTTAAAGCAAACTGGCTGCCTCTTGATCTAACATAATCCACGCTTGCGGAATACGATGGACAATACTTACCGGTATTTGTTCCGTGACTTCACCCTTTAATGCTTTTGCCAGTATGGCCGCTTTGCGCGAACCGTTAGCCATTACAATAGGTAACTTTGCTTGCCGCAGATGATTAAGGCCCAACGTTATACCTTGCGAAAGCGTTGTTGCAGTGGTAAAATATTTCTGGCCTACAGTCTTTGTTTCTTCGGCCAGTTCGCTTACGTGCGCAAACGAATCGAACGAAGTGCCCGGCTCATTCATGCCTACATGCCCGTTGGTACCTACGCCCACCAGCATTATATCCAGCCCACCATTTTTTTCAATTAAATCATTTATGCGGTCGCATTCTTTATTTGGGTCGGCAGCCTGAACATTAAAGTATTGAGTCTGTTCGGGTTTAAGTTGCAGGGGAATGAAACAATCGCGTTGCAGCATAGATAAACACGAGCCCGAATCAGCAGGATCAATACCCAACCACTCATCCAGACTTAAGAAAGTACAACTGCTTAAGTTTACTTTTTTCTGCTCGATAGCCAATTTTAATTTCTGAAAAACACCGATGGGTGTATGGCCAGAAGCAATGCAGATTAATGAGGCTGGTTTTTGATTGATGTATTGAATAATCAGATCGGCCGTGTGTGCCGATAACGTTTCGTAATCGGGATAAATTTTTACTTGCATACCGGTTGAAGGTTGTATTTTCCGGCTGGCAATATAGATTATAACCTTGTTTGTTTTAGTATTAATTTAATCGCCATTAGTGATACCCAATTTGTGGTTGAAACAATGATGTTCCATTACCCAAAAATTTAAAAATGAATATGCTCAGGATTAAGATGTTTGTTATTGCGCTTTTGTTAGGCTGCTTTGCGGAATTGCAGGCACAAGCACCCCGCTGGACAGAAAAACAAGCCAACGATTGGTATGCCAAACAAGGTTGGATTACAGGTTCTAATTTTCAGCCCAGCACCGCCATCAATCAATTGGAAATGTTTCAGAAAGAAACTTTTGATCTGGCCACAATTGATCGCGAACTGGGTTGGGCGGAAAACCTCGGCTTTAATGCGATGCGGGTTTACCTGCATCATATTTTATGGACTACCGATAAAGAAGGATTTAAAAAACGATTGAATGATTACCTCGCGGTTTCTGCCAAACATAAAATCAAAACCATTTTGGTTTTCTTTGATGATTGCTGGAACGATACCTATGCACCCGGCAAACAACCCGAGCCTAAACCGGGCATTCACAACAGTGGTTGGGTGCGCGATCCCGGCACGATGATTTACACCCATCCGGACACGATGAAAGTGCTGGAAGCGTATGTAAAAGATGTGATGACAACTTTTGCTAAAGATGAAAGGATATTGTTGTGGGATTTGTACAACGAACCCGGCAATAGCGGTCAGTTTAATAAGAGCATGCCTTTATTGAAAAATGTATTTGCCTGGGCCCGGCAGGTTAATCCATCGCAACCCATCTCGGTAGGGGTTTGGCATGGCGGCAAAGAGTTTACTGATCTGAATAAGTTTCAATTGGATAACTCGGATGTAGTTACCTATCATCAATATCAATACATCGACAAGCATCGGGCTACTATAGATTCACTTTCGAAACGTAACCGACCGATGATTTGTACCGAATACATGGCCAGAACCAATGCCAGTGTATTTCAAACTATTTTACCATTATTAAAGGAGAAGAAAGTGGGTGCCATTAACTGGGGTTTTGTATCGGGTAAAACAAATACAATTTTTGCATGGAGTACACCCATACCTTCCGGTGCCGAACCCGACTTGTGGTTTCATGATATTTTCAGAAAGGATGGAACTCCTTTTAGTAATGATGAGGTAATGGTAATTAAAAAGCTTACGGGGAAAAGTAAATAATGCCATGAACCTGAAATCGTTCTTTATTCTTCTCTTTATTGTAACCCTTTTTGCCTGCAAGAAAAAGCAAGAGCCCGAAGTTTTACTTCCTGAAACGCAAACCTTTCAAAACCCACTGTTGCTGCACGGACCCGATCCGTGGGTGTTTCAAAAAGGTGATACCTATTATCTTACCCATAGCACAGGCAATAGTTTAAAAATCTATTGCACCAAAAACATGAGTAAGTTGGGCGAAGCCGAATCGAAAGTTGTCTGGACGCCTCCGGCCACGGGAATGAACAGCAAGGAGATCTGGGCTCCGGAAATTCACTTCGTTAATAATAAATGGTATGCTTACTATGCTGCCGATGATGGTAAGAATGACAACCACCGCATGTGGGTTTTGGAAAATGAGTCGGAAGATCCTTTTGAGGGCACATGGGTGGATAAGGGAAAAATGAATCTGGCAGACGACCGGTGGGCAATTGATGGATCGGTGTTTGAACACAATGGCCAATTGTATTTCGTCTGGTCAGGTTGGGAGGGTAGCGTAAACAAACGACAAGACATCTATATCTCGAAGTTAAGCAACCCCTGGACTGCTGATGGTGCGCGGGTGTTGATTTCAAAACCAGAATTGGATTGGGAAATAAAAGGAACTTCCGATGAGTTACCGACTGTAAATGAAGGCCCGCAGTTCTTAAAGAAAGGTAATAAGTTATTTATAGTTTATTCGGCCAGTGGTTGTTGGACGGATGATTATACGCTTGGCATTTTAACAGCCAGTGCCGATGCCGATTTGATGAACCCGGCTTCGTGGGTTAAATCACAGCAGCCGGTGTTCTCAAAAAATCCGGAAGGCCATGTGTTTGGGCCGGGGCATAATAGTTTTTTCAAATCACCCGATGGTACCGAAGACTGGATTATTTATCATGCAAACCCGGAAGCAGGGCAGGGCTGTGGTAACAGCCGATCAGCCCGCATGCAACCTTTTATATGGAATGATGATGGGCCGGTATTTGGAATGCCAGTTTCATTGGATACGCCTTTACCTGTTCCGTCCGGTGAAAAGTAAATGCATAGTTTAAAAATACTTCGATCAGATCAGAATCAATCCTGTTGTTTTTAAGATTAGATTCGCACAAAAAATGAAATAGTGAATGGCGGATCATACTGTAAAATCAAAATTCAAAGAACTATATCAGGCAGAACCGTTGCTGATACATGCACCGGGGCGCATTAATTTAATTGGCGAACACACCGATTACAATAATGGTTTTGTAATGCCAGCGGCCATACACATGGGGGTTCAATTTGCATTTGCAAAGGCTGAAAAAAACACCTCTATATATTCGTTAAAGTATAATCAATCTTATACGCCCAATCTTGCTAATCCGGTTAAAGTAGCGCAACCAGTCTGGGTTAATTATTTTCTGGGGATCATTAATCAAATAAATGCGCGCGGATTAAAGTTGGACAATTTTAATTGCGTGTTTGATGGCGATTTACCAACCGGTGCCGGGCTCTCTTCATCGGCTGCTATGGAGTGTGGTTTTGTTTTTGGTTTGAATGAATTGTTTCAGTTGGGATTGACACAATTGGAAATGATTCACATAGCACAATGGTCGGAGCACAATTATGCCGGAGTGAAGTGCGGTATCATGGATCAGTTCAGCAGCATGATGGGCAAAGACAAGCATGCGTTTATGTTGGATTGCCGCTCGTTGGAGTTTGAATACTTGCCGCTTGATCTGGGTGACTATACTTTGTTGCTGTGTGATACCAACGTAAAGCATTCATTATCCTCATCCGAATACAACACCAGACGTAAGGAATGCCAGCAAGGTGTAACAATTATCAGTCATGAGTTTGCGAAAGTGAAATCGTTACGCGATGTAACACCGGCTATGCTTGAAGCATGCAAAGAAAAGTTGCCCGCCATAATTTATAACCGTTGCAAATTTGTAGTAGAAGAAAATAATAGGGTAGTAGAGGCCAGTGCTGATTTAAAACGAGGCGACCTTGTTGCGTTTGGTAAAAAAATGTATGCAGCCCACGCGGGGCTTTCAAAATTATACGAAGTAAGTTGTGCTGAACTGGATTACCTGGTTGAATTGGCGAAAGCCGAACCTGAAATTTTAGGCGCGCGAATGATTGGCGGAGGCTTTGGAGGATGTACCTTAAATTTGATCCACCAGAATAGTATTGAACGCTTTCTTGTTTCTGCAAAAGCAGCTTATTATAACAAGTTTGGAATTGAGATGAACTCGTACCGGGTTAAGCCTGGTAAGGGTACTTCGGTTGTTTCTTTCGGTTAGTTCTTTTTATTCAAGATAAAAAACGATTAGAAACGGCTTTAAAAAGTGTATTTGACCGTTATATTTGCACTCCCTTTTGCAGAAAAGGGTTATGGAGAGGTGGGTGAGAGGCTTAAACCAGCAGTTTGCTAAACTGTCGTACGGGTTAAACCGTACCGGGGGTTCGAATCCCCCCCCCTCCGCTTAACTACGCTAAAGCTTCGTTAAGCAGGCTCGTGACGTCTGTTAAACGCTTTATTTCAAACCCTTGTCGATATGTGGTTTGTGTACGTTCTTAAAAGTATTAGTAATGATTTCATTTATATTGGATCTACCAATAACTTGAATAGAAGGCTTTTGGAGCATAATGAAGGGCAAGTTCCTTCTACAAAACATTATGCTCCATATGAAATTGAGGCCTACGTTGCTGTCAAAACAGAAAAGCGTGCGCGGGAGTTAGAAAAATATTTCAAAACTGGTTCAGGAAAAGCCATTTTGAAGAAGAGAATTTTGGCCAGCCAAACGAAGCCATAGAAGGGCATGAGTGGCGGCTGGCGAAGTTTGGTCTCATAGCTCAACTGGATAGAGCAGCTGCCTTCTAAGCAGCAGGTTGCTGGTTCGACTCCAGCTGGGATCACAAAAGAAAGTTGGGGGTTAAGATTGTTTTTATATCTTCGCGCCTCAATTAATAATCGGGGCGTAGCGCCTTCCTTCGCTAAGCTCCGGAAGATGGATAGCCCGGCCTGCCGGGCGAAGCTTACAAAATTTCAATTGAAAAATTGTAAGATGTAATTAAAGGGATTTAAAATTCGGGGCGTAGCGTAGCCCGGTATCGCGCCTGGTTTGGGACCAGGAGGTCGTCAGTTCGAATCTGGCCGCCCCGACAAAAAACCTCTCCAAATGGAGAGGTTTTTTTGTTTGATGATGATTTAACGGCCGCCTTTAAATTTATCCTTCACCCACTGGCCATCCAGTACAACCGTACCAGCTTCGTTATAAAGTGTGCCTTTGCCTTCGCGAAGATTCGCTTTCCAGTTACCGGAATATTTTTCTCCGGATGGAAAAGTATAGGTGCCAAAGCCTTCAATTCTTCCCTCAGTAAAATCGCCTTCGTAAACATGGCCGTTACGCCAGGTGTATTTGCCTTTGCCGTGGCGTCTGTTGTTTTTCCATTCGCCCTCATAAACCCCGCCCGATGCTATAATTCCGTAACCGAAACCATTGGCCTTATTGTCTTTAATGGGACCGAGATAATAAATCTTAACACTGTCATCCACTATAAACTGTCTGAACTGCCTGCTTGTTCTCCACGTGTTAAGCGAATCAACCAGCGAGGATTCTCTAACGCCTGCTTCAAGAAGCTGATCTTGAAAATGAGCCAGCTTATTAAACATAGAGTCTAATTTGATTCGAAATGTATCGGTAGTGTTTTGCGCCTGCATTAACTTTTCAAATTCTTTTCGCAACTCGCGCTTCAAAGTAAAATTAAGATTGAATAAGCTATCGGCTTTTCTGTTCTGGACTTGAATCAGGTTGATAATATAAGCTGCATGTTGTTGGGTTAAATTACTTCCGCGGCTGCTATCCACTTGCGCATAATAGAATAATGCGTCTTCATAAGCATTGGTGTCCAATAGTGAATCGGCCTTGGCCCTAAGGTGTCGGCTTTGCTCCTGCTGGGTATAGGCCTGTTGCAAATCCATGCGTAGCTGTTTCTCTTGTTGGAGTTCATAGCCCAGAAAAATGCTGATACCTGCAAGCGGTATAAGGATTGCACCAAATAGTATTCTCAACTTCATAAAAATTAATAGCCTATGTTTATTTTAGGAATGTTGCCTTTGTTCCCTCTGAAATCGAACCCGATAAATACGTTAAGCCGGATGATGTGAGTTTCGTTAAACTCGAAACCGGATGCCGCCTGGCCGAGCGTCCACATATGGCCGGCAAAAAAAGTAACATTGCGATTTAGAATATACCCTAATCCATTATAGGTTCTGAAATCTTCAAAAGGATTATAAACAATAGACTTACCCTGCTGCATAAAAATTTCCGCACTGGGTGAAAAAAATAAGGTGCCCACGGTAATCTCTTTTTTGTTGAGTGGGATGTACATAAAAAGCTTATACCTGAAACGGTTGGTATAGTTGAAAGGCGATTCTACTTCATTCGATCTTTTCCAGCGATGCTCAAACCGGAACTGATGATAGATTTTAACATGCGCAATGGGTGGCATAATAAACAACCATTGGTGCCAGATGCGGGGTTCGTACGTTACCTTTTCATAAGCTGGATTTCCGGGTTGTGGTGTGTAATTGAAAACCAATGTTGGCCCAACTACAACTTCAAAATGTTTATTGATAAGAAAGTTTACACCAAAGCGGTTGTAGACCTGACGGGTGCGCCCCACAAACGAGGTTAAGTCGTTCTGGCTATTGCGAAAGCGAAGGTGATGCTCTCCGTAATAACCAATCTTATCTGAAAAGTTTCCTTTCAGATACAAACCATTCCACAAACCGGTTTCAGCTAATTGAGTTTGGGCTTTGCTATAAAAGGTTGTGGCAAGAAGAAGTACAAGTGGGGTAAAATAACGCATATCAAACTGATTACCTCAAATTGGATTACAATTTCAGGCCAGTTTGCAAGCCATGTTCATTCGTGGCTGGTTAAGCGATTTGGTCGGCAAAAAATTACGTATGTGAGTAATTTATCCCCAAGGGTGTTGAAATTTTCTACACATCACTTCCGTTTAAAAAGTGCCCCCGTTAGTGCCGCAAAACCACCCACCAGCGCACCTACCAATGCAGTTAATAGAAAAGCATTAACCGGCAACAGTTGATTTACTTTTGCAGTAAGAATGGAATCTGTTTTAAAGTCTAAGTAAAACGCAAACACACTCCACAACAAAGCAATTGAAATGAACCCGGCCAGAAAGGAAATGAAACTCTTATTCCCTGTAAAGTAGGCAACGCCAAATGCGCCAAGGGCCATACTCCACCACGGCAAAAACAATTGCAGAACAAGACAAACTATAACGGTAGCTATTACTTGAATAAAGAACTTCATGGTGCAACAGGTTTAAGGGTAAGCGTAGCTAAGGCTGACTTCAGGTTTGCATCAGGGCTAAACTGAAACGGGTAATGATTGCCATTGGCCCAGGTGTTCAACATATTGTTGTAATACGGACTGCCCGGATTACCCGATTGTCCGCCCGGATAAACACCCCAGGCTCGCACGCCCGTCTTTTCCAGACTTACCACCATGCGCCAACTGGGACCATGCCTGCGCGATGATGCATTAACAATATCATGGTTGCCGCCATGCTGAACGTGAAAACTGAAGGCGGGCAACCCTTGCAACAAGTGCCCGACAAAAGTGTCTTTAAAATCGGCCCAACGCGGTTCTTTTTTCTGATCCACTTTCCATTTTTCTATGGCATCCACACCAGTTATAAAAGCTTGTTGAATTACCTCCCGCGCGGTTTCCCTTGTGGGAGTATCGGTTATATCAAAGAAACTCAAATCGGGTTTTTCTTTGATGAGTTTGATAGTAGTATAGGCAGTGGGGTAGTCCAATGCTACTTTAGCGTTTTTGATTTCATCCCATACCAATGGAAAGAGTGCATCCCACCAGGCTTCATAGTAAGATGCACCTTCGGAATTCACATCGTTTTCGTAATCCCAGGCTTTAAGAA
Organism: Cytophagales bacterium; assembly: GCA_017303795.1. Classification (GTDB taxonomy): domain Bacteria; phylum Bacteroidota; class Bacteroidia; order Cytophagales; family Cyclobacteriaceae; genus ELB16-189. The sequence continues at coordinate 488,627 of JAFLBR010000001.1, forward strand.
TGGTGTACGCACTTTTTTGTGCTTGCGTAAATTGTGTGGTGTCTAAGTAATTCAAAAAGGTGGGTAAACTTTCTTCGGCTTTCAGATTATAATTATCAAACTGTAGTTCCATCATATCCCTTGGGGTGATGTCGCTCATCTCACTCAACAGTTTGTTAATTCTTCGGTTGCGGTAAGCTTCGTAGCTGGTAGCATTGATGTAATACGGATAGGTATTATCAACCGGATATTGATTGGCCGAACTTACAAAACCCCGCGCAGGATTTTTATACATCACGTTCTGCTCGTTAGGGATAAACGCCTGCCATTCGTTTCGCATAAGCGTGCCATCTAAAATATATTTACCTTCTTCTTTTCGCCTTACCGGAAACCGGCCCTGAATGCGCATGGCTATATCTCCGCTTACGCTGGCAAACACAAAGTTTTGCGCAGGCGAAGCATAATGGTTTAACGCATCCATATACTCCGCGTGGTTCTTCGCCCGATTCATTTTAAAGAAGGTGAGAATCTCTTCGGAAGGATCGTGGGCAATCCAGCGCAAGGCGAAATGTTTCATCTCATTATCGCCTTTAAAACGTTCATCATACAAAACCGGACCATGATGGGTAAAGGTGATGGTATCGTAAAAATCAGGTTTACCTTTTACCTTGAACGTTTCAACTACTTGTCGGGTGGCCTTCCACACATCATCGCTTTTGTATTCGCGTTTCGATTTGTCTTTGAATTCAATTTTATACCAATCAATCAGATCGCGCTGCGCATTGGTTACGCCCCAGGCAATAGAATCGTTAAAGCCACTGATAACCGCAGGTGCACCCGGCAACGATGCGCCCATTACATTTACACCCGGTGCCTGTAAATGAATAACATACCAGATGGATGGAAGCGAAAGACTTAGGTGTGGATCGTTACTTAAAATGGGTGACCCGCTATGGGTTTTCTTGCCACTCACTGCCCAATTGTTACTGCCCACATCCGGGGGCGATTTCTCTAACGGTTTCACATCAACTAACTCATTGGGCAAAGCCAGTGTTAAACTGTCGATGGTAATAGGCGTGAAGTTCCAGTTGCCGGTGTTATCTACAATCGGGTCGCCCACGTTTTCATTATCAGGCCATACCAGATCAATCAAGGCTTTATCAAAAAGTTTCAGCGCGTTGGTCATCTCCAGATCTTTGTCGCCACTATTCAGCGTAAGCGCCATATTCTTCAGCAGCAAACCACATTTCAAATTTGTCCAGAGTTCAGGTTCATAGCCTAATAGCTTATACTCAAGGGGCAAGTCTTTGTAGCGAAGCGATTGAATGTATTGGTTGATTCCCTGCGTGTAGCTGCTCACCATACGGGCGGCAACCGGGTCGGCCTCCATAGCCTTTAAAGCATTTTCGGCTGCGTAAACCATACCGCGTCTGCGTTGCGTACGGTCGTAGTCCAACGCTGCATCGCCAATTATTTCTGAGATTCTTCCGGCCGCAGCATGTGTTTGAAACTCCATCTGCCACAGGCGGTTACGGGCCGTAATGTAGCCTTGCGCCAGGTACAGATCGTCATCGTTTTGGGCATAGATGTGGGGGATGAGCAGACTATCGTAGCGGATAATAACTTCGGCTTTCAGTCCGGTAAGATTCAGGGTTTCGTCTGGGATTTTTTTGGTTTCGGCATTTTGCCAGAATCCCCCGAAAGGGTTTAAGAATTTACCCAGCGGTGGAACAGGCGAACCAAAATTCCAGCCTCGATTAAGGCAATACACCAATCCGACAGTTATAATAAGCGAGACACCGACCTTTACGAGTTTCATAGTTGAGGAGAGTAATGAGTAATAATCTGTAATTCAATGTGAATTGTCAATTATCGAAGTCAATTGTTTTTGCTTAATTTTAGGCCTTTATTGAGAATTCACGCAGCGAAATGGCGGTAAAAGAAGTGCTTGGCAAGTACAGCAAGGAGCAGATTAAGAAGGCGGCCCAGATAAAGGCCCTTTTTTTTGATGTAGATGGCGTGCTTACCGATGGGGGAATCATTTACGATGATACCGGTCGCGAAACCAAACGCTTCAATGTAAAGGATGGTTATATCATCAATCACCTGAAGCGAGCCGGAATCTTAGTTGGGATTATTACGGGCCGAGATTCGAAAATTGTAAGCAACCGTGCGGCTGAGTTGAAGTTGGATTTTTGCCATCAGGGTATAATGGATAAGTATAGTGTGTTTGAAAAACTGATGGAGTTTCACAAACTAAAGCGCAAGCAAGTGGCTTATATTGGCGATGACATCAACGACTTGCAGGTGCTGCAAAACTGTGGCCTTTCAGCTTGCCCGGCCGATGCATTGGGTTATGTTAAAACCAGAGTTGATTTGGTTACCGATGCCCGTGGGGGCGAAGGCGCAGTTCGAGAATTGAGTGATTTGATTCTGGCCGCGCAAGGGTTGTTGGATAAGGTGTTGAAGTAGGAATTAGATAATGGTGGAGCTTTTTAAAGCAAAGACTCGATTTTTTTCTAATAAACAAATTGCATAAATGTAATTCAATCTAACCTCTCAAAACCTAAGAAGTGGGAGCAGGTGTTTTTTGGCATTTTCACTAAACATAAATTTTACCCTTGTGAAAAACTGGTTTGTTTTTTACACCAAAAGTAGGCAGGAAAGAAAAGTTCGTGAGTTGTTATTAAGACGAGGTTATGAAGTTTTTCTGCCGATGCAGAAAGTAATGCGTCAATGGAGTGATCGGAAAAAGAAAGTTGACACTCCTCTATTCAACTCATACATTTTTGTTCATGACACTGAGGATAAAATTCCATTAATTGTTCAAACACCTGGTATTGCGTGGAATATCCGACACAACGATAAGCCAGCAGTTTTGCAGACTAGAGAGTTAGAGATAATTCAGCGTTTTTTAAACTCTGGGTTATTATTGGAAATTCAAGCTGTTCAAAACCTGGAAGTTGGAAATCCTGTCCAGGTAATTGATGGTGCATTAAAAGGCATGGTAGGCACCTTACTCAAAACAAGTGACGGAGAAAGATTTACGGTCGCTCTAGAATCGATAGGGCAAACCATGCTTGTGCGAATTGATAGGCAATTGCTTAAAATTAAAAAGTAAAGATTTTGCGAGTAAATTTATTACTCGCGGTACTTTTTTTAGTTAATTTTGAGCAGTGCTTGATACATTAATTACATCCAAGACTCGCATTCGCATGTTGTTGAAATTCTTCACCAACAGTACATCTACAGCCTATTTGCGTGGATTGGCAGAAGAATTTGGTGAATCCACAAATTCAATTCGACATGAGTTAAATAATCTTTCAAGAGCGGGTTATCTGGTTTCCACAGAAGAGGGCCGTACTATTCAATATCGGGTTAACACACATCATCCGCTTTATAACGAGGTCAAAAGTCTTGTTCATAAATATTTAGGCCTCGACAAAATTATAGAAAACATTGTTTCAAAACTTGGTGATTTAAGAGCGGCCTACATAATAGGAGATTATGCACATGGAAAGGACACTGGAACAATAGAACTTTTACTAGTTGGTGAAATTGATAGGAATTATTTGACTAATCTGGTTAACAAAGCCTCTGGCTTGATTAGTCGAAACATAAAAGTTATTCAAATGACTGAAGCAGACTTTGCTAAAGAAAAATATCAAAGCGCTTTACTGGTTTGGGGAAATAAGGATTAAACTATTTAGTTGATCCATTTTTTTTTAAACTCACTGGGACTGAGGAGGCGGAGCTGTAAGAGATAAACAAGATTTTTTGAAAAAATGAAGGTTTTTATTGCTGGTCATAATGGAATGGTGGGCTCAGCTATTTGGAGGAAACTGGCAAGCACAGGTAATTTTAATTTGATTGGTAAAACCCGATCAGAGTTGAATCTATTAGATCAAGCTGCTGTATCTGATTTTGTGATGAGAGAACACCCTGATGTGATTGTAGATGCTGCAGCAAGGGTTGGCGGTATTTTGGCAAATGCAACATACCCATATCAGTTTCTGATGGAAAATCTTATTATTCAAAACAATCTAATATCAGGTGCCTTTGAGACTGGAGTTAAAAAATTTGTCTTTCTGGGGAGCTCCTGTATTTATCCTAAACTCGCACCGCAGCCTCTTAAAGAAGAATATATGCTTACCGGGCCATTGGAATCAACCAACGAGTGGTATGCCATTGCTAAAATTGCGGGCGTTAAATCAATTGAAGCCTTAAGAAAGCAATACCAATCCGACTATGTAAGTTTAATGCCCACCAATCTTTATGGCCCATTTGATAATTTTGATTTAGCAACATCTCATGTTTTGCCCGCATTAATCAGAAAATTTCATGAAGCTAAAATGAACAACAATGCGACTGTAACACTTTGGGGCTCGGGTACACCACTACGCGAATTTCTTCACGTTGACGATTTAGCTTCAGCGGTTTTGCTTGCTATTAATTCTAAATTGAGCGACCATCTATATAACGTGGGTGTTGGAGTGGATCATTCCATTTCTTCTATCGCAAAGCTTATTCAAAAGGTAATAGGCCACGAAGGTGAAATTATATGGGATACTGAAAAGCCAGATGGAACACCGCGAAAATTGTTGGATGTAAGTAAGTTAAACCAAGCCGGCTGGCAGCCAAAGATTACTCTAGAAGCTGGACTAAAATCAACGTATCAATGGTTCCTTGAAAATATTAGTCACTTGAAAGAAGTAAAGATCAATTTATAAATAGTTTCTAAAGTAAACATGAAAGTTGCATTAATTACTGGAGTAACAGGTCAGGATGGTGCCTACTTGGCTGAACTTTTATTAAGTAAAGGCTACATGGTGCATGGTATCAAAAGGAGATCTTCCCTGTTTAATACTGAAAGATTAGATCATCTGTATCAAGATCCACACGAATTGGCTCCTAAATTTAAACTTCATTATGGAGATTTAACTGATTCAATGAATGTTACTCGTATCATTCAAGAAACTCAACCAGACGAAATCTATAATCTTGGTGCCATGAGTCATGTGCGTGTAAGTTTTGAAATGCCTGAGTATGTTGCCAACACAGATGGAATTGGGACATTAAGAATTTTAGAGTCAGTAAGATTACTTGGCCTTAGTAAGCGTACGCGTATCTATCAGGCTTCAACCTCTGAGTTATACGGTAAAGTAATGGAAACACCTCAAAAGGAAACTACTCCATTTTATCCAAGATCGCCCTATGGTGTGGCAAAATTGTATGCCTATTGGATTACCATAAATTATCGCGAGGCATATAATTTATATGCCTGCAATGGTATTTTATTTAATCATGAATCTCCATTACGAGGAGAAACATTTGTTTCTAGAAAAATTACAAGGGGAGTTGCTCGCATTGTTCTTGGCTTTCAGAAAAAAATATACCTGGGAAATTTAGATTCTAAACGAGATTGGGGCCACGCAAAGGATTATGTAGAGGCTATGTATTTGGTTTTGCAACAAGATCAACCCGAGGACTACGTAATAGCAACAGGGGTTACAACTTCAGTACGTGATTTTCTTATAGCAGCTTTTGAACATCTTGGTATTGAAATCTCTTTTAAGGGTACGGGACTTGACGAGGTAGGATTTGTTTCGAAAATAAATGAAGTCATAGACGGGTGTGTTTTAAAACAAGGGGATGAGGTAGTTAATATTGATAGCCGCTATTTCAGGCCAACTGAAGTTGATTTGTTGCTTGGGGATGCTGCAAAGGCTAGAATAAAATTAAAGTGGCGGCCGAAGTATAATTTAACCGATCTTATTAATGAAATGGTAGATGCTGATTTGACAATAGTTAGGAAAGAGAAACATCAGCAACTTGGTGGTTTTAAAGTATTTAGAAGTCACGAATAAAAATCAGATGCTTTTCTCTATTTTTGAAAAGAAAAAAATGATAAAGTTTTACTTACGGATTAGTTGCCTCGTAATAATTTTATTCGGGCTATTCTCTTGTGTGCCTAACAGAAGGATTCAGTTTTTACAAAAGGCAGAGGCTACCAATTTGAAACTTGATACAGTAATTAGAACATATGACATTGCTTTATCTGAGTATAGGCTGCAATCCGATGATCAAATTTCTGTTCAGTTTGAGAGTCTAACCCCTAAAGAATTTGATTTTCTGAATGGTGAATCAACTGCAAGTATTTCTGCGTCTGGCACTTCTTTGCAAGCGGGTGGTAAGTTTATTGATCAAAATGGAGAAATTCCATTTCCATTTATTGGTAAGGTTAAACTTGGCGGAAAAACAATTTTTGAAGCGCAGGAATACTTACAACAGATTTCTGATAAATATCTAGACTCTCCTATTGTAAAAGTGAGTTTACTAAATTTCAGAGTAACATTTTTAGGCGAAGTTTTAAAAGAAGGTACTGTAACGCTAAATAATAGCAAGGTTTCTTTGTTGGAGGCTATTGGATGGGTGGGTGGCTTAACTGATTTCGGAGATCGGCAGAAAGTTAAGATTATAAGGACCTGGGGTAATAAAACGCAGGTACAGTATGTCAATCTTTTAGATGAGGATTTTATTAATTCCCCATATTACTTTGTTCACCCCCACGATGTAATTATTGTAGCTCCAGCCAAAATAAGACCAATCATGAAGTACTCGTCACAAAACCTTGTGCTGCTGGCAACTGTAGCCAACCTTTTAATTCTAGTGGTTAACTTAAGCAGATAGACGTGGATCCTAATCTAAAGGCAAATCAGGATTTTTGGAAAGCAAATGAACCTGCTTCGCAAGGTTTTTCAATAGATTTTAAGAGAGTTAGTTATAGATCTTTGCGTTATTGGTATGTGGTTATTGGCATTCTGGCCGTATCCTTAACCTTTGCCTGGTACAAAACGAGATATGCAACCAGAATTTACCCGGTTTCAGCATCAATTATTATTCGCGAGCGTGAAGAAATTAGTGGCGGTGAGTTACTTTACAAAAATGCAATTGTAGATCCTTACCGAAATTATCTAAACGAACCTTATATATTAAAATCAATTCCCTTGATAAAGCGGGTGGTTGAAAATCATCACTTTCAAGTCTCTTTTTTAGAAGAAGGCTATGTAACATCCAGTGAGATTTATGAGCAATTACCGGTTGATTGTGAGGTTCTCTCCGCGGTTCAAAATGGTGTATCATTTGGATTTGTGGTACTCGATCAGGAACATTACCAGTTAGGCAACTCTGCGGAAGATCAGGGCGGAGTATCCAAATTCAGATTTAATGATTCAATTTTTTTTAGAGGGATGAGTCTTAGGATAACCAGAGTAGTAAATCGGAACATTGAAAAGTGGTTTGGTAGAAAGTATCAGTTAAATATAGGGTTGCCTGAACGGATTTCTGAATCGTATTCCGGGCGACTGCAGGTTAGCTGGGCAGAACAGGGTGCAGGAGTTATGAACCTGTCGATGTCGGGGCCAAATCCAAAAAAAGATATAGATTTTTTAATAGCCTTAGTAGATGAATATCAACGCTACGACTTAGAAAAAAAGAATCTTGCTGCCGAACGAACTATTACCTTCATCAATCGTCAGTTAGATGAAATAAGTGATTCCTTGCAACTGGTTTCAGGTATTATGCAAAAATATAATCGTGAATTATCCGTGCAGGAAAATCAGGGTCAGGCTCAACTTCTCTTCGAAAAACTTTCTGATCTGGAAAAGCAAAAATTAGAATTCGACTTAAAATCAAAATACTACGCTTACATTGAAGATTATTTATCATCAACGGACTCTCTCAATCAGGTACTTCTACCTGCTGCGATGGGAATTACTGACCCCATTCTTAACGGCCTGGTTACCCGCATGATTGAACTTCAGGCTACCGTTAGACTGAATCGCACGAAAAGCAATATAGAAAACCCTCTTTATCAAAATTCGGTAAAGCAGGTATTGCGAACTCAGCAAGATATTTTGGAAGGCATCCGGTCGCAACGGGCGACCGATGGTATAAGAACAGCATCTTTAAAAAATCAAATTCAGTTGCTGGAAAAGCAACTAAGATTATTGCCTGTTACGGAACAGGAAAAATTAGAGATAAGGAGGAATTATACGTTGTTAGAAAATCTTTATGTGTTCTTACTCCAGAAAAGGTCTGAAGCAGCAATATCCAAAGCTGCCAATACATCTGATATTGTTCCAATAAATTCCCCGGTAGCTGGTGGTGCCACCTCCCCCAGGCCATTTCAAAATTATGTTATTGCTCTTGTTGTGGGTATTGTGCTACCGATAATACTTTTTGTACTATTAGAGATACTAAATAACAGGGTTCAGTCTCGCGAGGATATTCATAAGTACACCAGTATTCCTTTTATGGGTGGCATTGGTCATAATGATACCGATTTAAGTCTTGTGGTGAAGGGTAAGCCTAAGTCAGGAATCTCCGAATCCTTTCGTGCTTTAAGATCTAACCTCAATTTCTTTGTTCAAAATCAAACTGGCAAAGTTTTTATGATAACCAGTTCTATTAGTGGGGAGGGTAAAACCTTTACTACAATTAATCTGGCGTCTGTTTTTGCCTTATCGGGTAGAAAAACTTTAATAGTTGGGGCAGACATGCGCAGGCCAAAAATCTTTTCCGATTTCGGCCTTAGCAACGATAAAGGACTAAGTACTTACTTATCAGGCATGCATAGGTTAGAAGAAGTAATTCAACAAACTGAAATCCCAAACTTGTTTCTTGTTTCGGGTGGGCCAGTACCTCCCAATCCATCTGAATTACTTATGACAGAGAGACTTAATCAATTTAAAGGCGAGGCGCTAAGTCAGTTTGATTATGTGATTTTTGACACACCTCCGCTGGCGCTAGTGACGGATGCTTTCGTTATTTCTAATCAAGTAGATCATACAGTATTTGTAGTCCGTCAGAATTATACTTCCCGCGATTTTTTGAAATCCATCCAAGATTACTACGCGGAAGGTAAACTCAAAAACATGAGTGTTCTGTTAAATGATATCGTTAAGTCGGGCTTGGGCTATGGCTACGGCTACGGCTATCAATATGGCTATTCTTATCAATATGGTTATGGTATTCGCAAGCGAAAAAGCGGAAGTGGTTACTACGAAGAGTAGATGAGTGTAATGGAAACCATTATTAAAAAGAAAACTGGCTGGATTGGTATTAATTGGGCTGAGTTATTTCGATATAAAGATTTGTTATGGTTTCTTACTGTTCGAAGTATTAAAGCCAAGTATGCTCAGTCCGTATTAGGCGTAAGTTGGGCGGTCATTCAGCCACTATTTTCAACCTTGGTTTATACTATTGTATTTGGAAATCTTGCCCGTATTGATTCGAATGGTGTACCTTATTTTCTATTCAGTCTGGTGGCCCTAGTACCTTGGACTTTCTTTTCCAATACACTTAGCGAGTCGGCTAACAGTTTAATCAATAATGCCAATCTTGTTACTAAAGTCTACTTCCCTCGCCTGGTTTTACCATTATCTTCGGTGTTTTCGAAAGGCATCGATTTTTTAATTGGATTTATATTGCTGGTGGTTGTGCTAATTATTTACAAACAGACACCCGACTACACCATCATCTTCCTTCCCTGGTTATTATTAGTATTGTTAATGACTTCTCTTGGAACAGGTATGCTGTTATCGGCATTGGCAGTGCAATATCGGGATGTAAAGTATGCGCTGGTTTTTATGGTGCAATTACTGATGTATGCCGCCCCAGTTGTTTACCCAACAACCAATGTGCCAGAAGCTTATCGCAGTGGTTATGCCCTTAACCCAATGGTTGGTGTTATTGAGGGGTTTCGTTCTATTTTTTTAAAAACATTACCATTTCCGTATTTCTGGGTTGTGCTTGGTAGTTTTGTTTCATTGGTACTTTTCTTGGGTGGTCTGTTTTTCTTTCGCAAAATGGAACGGGTATTTTCAGATGTAGCGTAGTAAATTCAATACTAAATTTTGAGCAGGGTTATCGAAGTAAAAGGCATAAGCAAAAAGTATCGCTTAGGCACGCAGGAAATGGAACATGAAACATTTGTTGCATCCATTTGGCACGGCATAAAAGCTCCAATTAGAAACTTCCAACGTATTCGCAACCTTTCAGCACTTGACCGAGAGCGTGATTCTGTTTTTTGGGCATTAAATGATGTTTCATTTAATTTGGAACATGGGCAGGTGCTTGGCATAATTGGCCATAATGGGGCAGGCAAGAGCACATTATTGAAAATCTTAAGTCAGATAACGGAGCCAAGTGCAGGCGAAATTATTATCCGTGGTCGCGTAGCATCATTATTAGAAGTGGGTACTGGGTTCCATCCTGAATTATCAGGTCGCGATAATGTATATATGAATGGCACGATTCTCGGAATGACAAAAAAGGAAATTAGTAGAAAGTTTGATGAGATTGTTGATTTCAGTGGAGTTGAAAAACATATCGATACCCCGGTTAAGTTTTATTCTAGCGGAATGAAAGTTAGGTTAGGGTTTGCAGTGGCAGCCCATTTAGAACCTGAGATTTTAATTATAGATGAGGTATTGGCCGTAGGGGATATCGGTTTTCAGCGAAAGTGTCTAGGAAAGATGGGTGAAGTGGCTGGCAACGGTCGAACTATTTTATTTGTAAGCCATAACATGGCAGCGGTGCAAGCACTTTGTACGCATGGCTTAATGTTACACAATGGGCAAGTAGCGTATCAAGGTTTGGTATCGGAAGCTACCCAGCATTATCTGGCTGAATTTCAAAGTGAGTCTGGCGACTTTTTTTCAGGTAACATTCAAAGAAGTGGGTCTGGTAAAGTGTTAATCAACTCCTTTCAGGTGCATAACTTATTGGGCGAGCCAATGACTAGTGTGCATACCGGAGCCGACATTGTACTTTCATTTAAGCTTCATACAGAAGAGAGGCAGGTTTTAGAAGGTATAGACATCGGCTTTTCAATTCATAGCACCGAGGATGATAGTCTGTTAACTATTCTTTATAGTTCATATATGGGAAAAGTTTTTACGATAACATCAAAAGATGCTACACTTCAATGTGTATTAAAAAGTTTACCCTTGCCAGAAGGAAGATATTTAATAAAGGCACAAATTATGCAACGAGGCGAGGTGTTAGATTTTCCTACAAGGGGTGTAGGCTATCTGGAGGTTATAGATGGTGATTTTTACGGAACTGGAATAAAAAGTACACGCCTCACCCGAAACAAGCCTGATTTTTTAATTACCGGAAATTGGAAACAACTATGAGTATTAAGAATAAATTAAAAAAGGTTTCACAAAAGTGGTGGGATAAATGGGATCGCGATCTACGGGATTTCAAGAAGGTATATCCATTAATTGAACCAGTGCCTGGTTTTTTGAAGTCGCCACAACAAGAACAGTGGTTTTTTAAGGCAGCCCGTAAAGCCCCTGAGAATGCAGTAATTGTTGAGATTGGATCGTTTCAAGGAAGAAGTACGGTGAGTTTCGGATTGGGTTGCTCAGGTTCAAACAAACACATCTATGCTATAGACTTGTTTGAGGGTGATAATGACATGTATGGAGCTGGAGATTTTCAGGAAAGATTTAAGAAGCATGTAAAGGATTGCGGTGTGGAGGCATATGTTACTCCAATTAAGCAGCATTCTTTAAAAGTGGCTACCACATGGGATAAACCAATTGATGTTTTGTTTATTGATGGCTCACATGAATATGAAGATGTTAAAGCAGACTTTGAAGCATTTTATCCATTTGTGAAGAAAGATGGAGTAGTAGCTTTTCATGATATTAAAGGAAAGTGGGAGGGCGTAATTAGGTTTTGGAGGGAAGTAAAAGAAGCTGGGTTGCTAAAAAATACTGGAGCTGTTAGTAGTCTTGGCTACGGAGTAAAAGTTTAATCCCACTTTATGCCACTGGTTTCAGTAGTTATGCCGGTATATAATGGAATGCCTTATTTACCATTGGCTGTAGAAAGTATTTTAAATCAAACATTTACTGACTTTGAGCTAATTCTTGTAGAGGATTGTTCCACTGACGAATCTCTCAGTTATTTAATGACAGTAAGTGATACTAGAATTGTTCTGATTCAGCATGAAACCAATAAAGGTGTCACCAAGGCTCTTCAGACGGGAATGTTGAGCGCAAAAGGTGAGTTTATTGCTCGTTTGGATGCAGATGATATAGCTAAACCTGATCGATTCGAGTATCAAGTGTTATTTTTAAAGCAACATCCTAAGATAGGTTTACTAGCATCTTCAGTTGAGTATATTAATGAAATAGGTGATCATGTTAGATTTTCAGAACAGAGAAAGAACGAAATTGAACTTCGTTGGTCACTATTATTTAAAAACCCGATTATTCATTCATCTGTTATGATTCGAAGTGCATTACTTAAAAAATATGCACTTGGCTTTGAACTCCCGCATTCCGAGGATTATGACTTGTGGACACGGTTACTTCAATTTACTCAAGGCTGTATTATTAATAAACACTTGACGAGCTATAGGATTAATCCTGTAAGTTGGACTTACACAAAATCTTTTGAACAAAAAGAGTCAGGATTAAAGATCTCGTTACGAGAATTAAGACGTTACTCTTGTGGCACCGAGCAAGAGTTAACTGAGATTTCTGTATGGGTACGAAAGGGAGGTGATATTTCTAATTCATCATTTAGATTAGTTATTCAACTTTTAAAAAATTTTATCCAAGCAAATAGAGATCACGCCCATTTTAGTTTTGTAGTAAGTAAAATTTATTGGATAGCAAAGCGTGTTAGGTGGTCCCACTTGTTATCGCTAAGAATTATGAGTTTGCTATTTTCTATTTGTTCAATTTCTATTTTTAAAAAGCAAACTAATTCAGCTTGAGAATATTGCAAGTAAATATTTCTGATACCCGAGGAGGTGCCAGTGTAGTTGCATGGAATTTACACCAAGGTTTTAAGCAAGCTGGCCTTAAATCTTACATGGCCGTAAAAATATCATTAAAACATGATGAAAATATAATTACACTTGATAATGAAAGTGAAAGAACCTTTTGGTATAAGAAAAATTTTGCTTTAGCTAAATGGTTCGATACGTTATCGTTTCCAGGTAAGTCTAAGATAGCAGCTTTGCTACGATGGATAGCTTCTCCGGAATATTACCTCAAAGACTATTTGGGGATGGAGTATTTTAATTTTCCGGCTTCACGGGCTATATCTTTAAGTGAGTATGATATAATTCACTGTCACGTTTTACATGGTGAATATTTTGATTTGAGATTGTTAGCCACATGGTCGCGTAAATTACCAGTTGTTATAACACTGCACGATGCATGGTTATTGGCTGGACATTGCGCTCATTCATTTGATTGTACTAAATGGAAAACTGGATGCATGGGTTGTCCTGATCTTACAATACCCGTACCTATTAAGCGTGATAATGCTCATTTCAATTGGAAACAAAAGAAGAATATTTTTGAAAGTAGCAACCTGTACATAACAACACCATGTAAATGGTTACAAGATAAGGCTTTGAGTTCAATACTGGCGAAAGGTATAAAACGATCTAAAGTAATTCATAATGGGGTTAATCAAACAATGTTTAGGCCAGGAGATAGAGCATCACTACGAAGCAAATTAGAAATAGCGGATGATGAATTTGTAATGATGTTTGTTGCGAATGGAATAAGGAAAAACAGATGGAAGGATTTCTATACGCTAAATCAGACGATGGCAGAACTTAGTAAAGAGTTTTTGGATGGTCGGTTTTTGCTTTTAGCTGTTGGAGAGGAGGGTGACTCGTACGATGTAGGCAATGGAAGAATTGTATTTATTCCTTATCAAGATGATCCCTTAGCCGTAGCTGAATTGTATGGTGTTAGCGATGTTTATTTGCATTCAGCTAAAGCTGACACATTTCCAAATGCAGTCTTGGAGGCTTTATCATGTGGGGTTCCAGTAGTGGCTTCGGCTATTGGTGGAATTGTAGAACAAATAAAAGGGTTGAACTTAGTAGGTGGGCCACAATTCAATAACTATCCGATTGAAGAAGCAACGGGTATTTTGGTTGAAAGTAATAATTCAAAAAGTTTTGCAGAGAGCATTAAATGGATTAAAGAACATCCAATGGAGCGTAAAGTTATGGGGTATAATGCTGCTGCTGATGCTAAAGTAAGGTTTGGGTGGGAGTCACATCTAGCGAGTTACATTGGTTGGTATAAAGAGATATTGTCTGATTTTAAACACGCATTATGAGTAAGGTTGCATTAATAATTATATTCAATCATAAATTTGAAAAGAATTTACCTGCCTTAAAAAATATATATCAAGAAAGATTTGAAGATATATATTTTGTTATTCCGTTTTATGCTGGTAGCGAAACTAACGTGATACCTGTGTACGATCATTCCTATTATTTTCAAGGCTATATAGCGCAAGCTCTTAAATTCATTTCGCATAAATTTGATCATTATCTTTTTATAGCAGATGATTTATTTTTAAACCCTGCAATAAATCAATCGAACTATAGCAATTTTTTTAAGGGTTGATGAGACCACAAGTTTTATAACTGACTCATTTAGTTTGCACACTCGTGCAAAATCAAAGTATTGGAAATGGATGAGGGTGGCCTATCAATTTAGGTTTCCTCAAAAAGGTTTGGAGGTGAGTGGGGAAATTCCATCTGAACAAGATGCACTTAAAATCCTTGAAGGCAAAGGATTTTCATTTAGATCAGTCAAGTACGAACAACTTTATGGTGTTATTCAATGGTCATTGTCCAAAGCCAACGTAGTAAACGTACTGCGATATTTAAAGCATAAGCTTTTGGGTATCTCAGCGTATAACCTTTCATATCCAATGGTGGCAGGATACTCAGATGTTATACGCGTACCAGCAGGATGCGTGCAGTTGTTTGGTCACTATTGCGGTGTATTTGCATCTGCTAATTTATTCGTAGAGCTAGCTATCCCAACAGCCTTAAATTTGGCGAGCAATAAAGTTGTTACAGAGGCGGATACTGATTTAAAAGGTATTGCTCTATGGCTTTCTGAAGACTTTGAATTGCTGAATAAATATCAGTTCTCGTTAAAAAAATTGCAAAGTGATTTTCCAAGTACCCATCTGTTCATTCACCCAATTAAATTATCCAAATGGAAATAGACTCGGCATACATTGTTATCACAACAATTAACTATCCAACTGAAGCTGTTAAGAAATTTTCGACTATGCAGGCTTATAACCTTGTTGTTGTTGGCGATAAGAAAACTCCAACGGACTGGAGTTGGAAGAATGTGAACTATTTAAGCTTGGATATCCAAAATACTGAGCAACCTCAATTTAGCAAAATGTTGCCGGTTAATCACGATGGCAGAAAAATGCTAGGTTATCTACATGCTATTAAGAGGGGTGCCAACATAATAATTGATACAGATGACGACAATATTCCATATGATTTCTGGCGTTTCCCTTCTTTTGAAAGTGATTATGATCTTTGTATTGATAAAGGCTTTATAAATGTATATAAAGAATTTAGCGAGGAGTACGTTTGGCCTCGTGGACTTCCGCTTGCTTGTATTCGATCTGCCTCAGGTTTAAAAATTTTGAAAGGTGAAACTTCGATGGTCGGTGTTTGGCAAGGTCTGGCTAATGATGATCCAGACGTAGATGCTATTTATAGATTAGTTTTCGATAAGCCTGTTGTTTTTAAAAGACGATCGCCTGTAATTTTAGAGAATGGCTGTATTTCTCCTTTTAATTCTCAAAATACGGCATTCCGTAAAGAACTATTTCCACTACTCTACTTACCAAGTTTTGTTACTTTTAGGTTTACTGATATTTTGCGTGGGCTGGTGGCTCAGCCAATAATGTGGTTATATGGATATAAGTTAGGCTTTACTGAAGCCACCGTTCTCCAGAGACGAAATCCGCATGATTATGTTAAAGATTTTATCTCCGAAATACCGATGTATGAAAATTCTCAAAAAATTATTGAAATAATTACTCCCCGATTATCAACTAAACAATCAGTATCCAGTAACCTGTACGAGTCCTACGAAGCATTATATGAAAAAAATATTGTACCAAAACAGGAATTAGAATTGCTCCAATCCTGGCTTTCCTTAATTCCTTAATTGATTATCAAGTGTCAAACCTTTGATGCGAATTTAAAACTCTGAGTAACTATGAGTGTAAGTGACTCACTTTGGATGTGGCGAGAAGATCCTATCGTAATTTCTGAGAATATGCTCAATGGTAAATTATGGCCTAAAGTTTCTATTGTAACTCCTTCTTATAATCAAGGTAAGTACATCGAAGAAACGATCCGCTCGGTCATTATGCAGGGCTATCCAAACTTAGAATTCATTATTATAGATGGCGGGAGTACCGATAACTCTGTTGAGATCATCAAGAAATATGAAAAACATATTACTTATTGGGTTAGCGAAAAAGATAAGGGGCAAACTCATGCCATTAATAAAGGGTTTGAAAAGGCAACCGGAGATATATTGGCTTACTTAAATAGTGATGATGTATATATGCCTTATACCTTACGTCTTGTAGCTGAATTGTTTGATCGGTATAATGTAAACTGGCTTACCGGATTGCGATCTCATTTAGTGGATAATGTTGTGATTTCACCGTTACCAGCTGCAACAACTAAATTTAATTCGAAATTATATAAAAAGGGATTTCATGTTCCGTGGGTGTTGGGATGGAATCAACAACCCTCTACCTTTTGGAGTGCCAGCCTGTTTAATAAAGCAGGGAGACTTTTTGACGAGTCCATGCAATGTTCATTTGATGTAGATATGTGGATACGGTTTTCTAGCTTTAGTGAGCTGGTGTATGTGCGTGCAGTATTAGCTATGATGCGCCAGCATTCCGAACAAAAAAGTCGAACGCTGAGATTAGATTTTGCTGAGATTGAAGGGCAAGCTGGCACTAAGTATCAATTCTATTCTCTTTGGTTCCGAAAGTTACTTATGAAGAGTTTTCGTTTTCCCGTACTAAGAAAAATAGCCAGGATTTATTTGGGCCATCCACGCTTTACCCGCATTGATTGGGATCCGGTAGCGAACGATTGGAAGATGATTATTAAGCCTTTTTTTTAGTGTTGTTAATCTCTGTTATCCTTCCGTGTTACAATACTGAAGATTTAATAGGATATGCTATTGAAAGCATTCTGAAACAGAGTACCAAAAACATAGAACTTATTGTGGTAGATGATGCTTCCTCAGATAACTCATTAAAAATTATCCGTTCTTTTCAAGATGATAGAATTAAGGTTCTTCAACTTAATGTTAACAGCGGCTATCCCACAGCCATGAATGCCGGTATTGCAGTTGCTCAAGGAAAATACATTGCTCGTATGGATGCAGATGATGTGTGTTTGCCTACTCGCTTGGAAGAACAACTCAAGGCCCTTGAGCTCCATCCGAAGGCAGCTTTTTGCGGGCTTAACCGGTATCGCATCACTCCGGGTAATAAATTGTATTGCGACCGGAATCTACCCAACGAAAAATATAAGCTAGAGACATGGGAGAACCTGATCAATAACCAACGCCTGTTTACCGATCCTTCTGTGATGGTGGAAAAGGAAAAAGTGTTGGCTGTAGGTGGATACCGTACATTTCAGCGTTCCGGAATGGATGTGGACTTATGGTTACGGTTAATGGAGCACTTCGGGCCGTGTGTCACTATAACTACTCCCTTATTTGGTAAGCGTTTGGAACCCGGCTCATTAATATTTAAGCCAGAAACAACACTCATCAATCAGGTGCCGCGTGTTTTGGCTCAACAACGTAAACAGTCGGGAAGTGATGCCATTGCGCGCGGTGAAAAAATTGATTTGAAGGCTTGGTTGAAAATGGGCTTGCTTACGCCAACAGATGCACGCAATAAACGTTCGTTGTTTGTAGGTACAGCGGTGGCTTGTGCAAGTTTTATGGATTGGCGAGGTTTTAGGATTTACTTCTACCATGCCTGGCGCTTTTCCACAACTATTAAAGACAAGATAACGCTGTTGCTGGAGTTAGGGAGTAAGTTAATTAAGCGCATTCGTTATAATCCGTACAAAGAGTTTAGTATTTAAGATGTTGACTTATAGTAATCAAACAGTTAAAATACCCATTGTACCTCCTGTGGTTTCTTACTATACTCTGCCAGGTGAAAGCAAATTGGATTACCCAGCTATCTGCTGTTTTGCGGCTCTGGGTTTTTTTCTGAATGATGATACGTATTACACCAATCGGAAAGCGTTTCGGCCTGCTACGGAGTACCAGTTTGATGCTTTCGGTAATGTGGTATCCAGAAATCGGTACTTTAATTGGCAGTATCAACCACGTGAGATTTCGTTTGAGCAAGCATTGGATGAGTTTTCAAATCTGATTGAGGGTGTCATTGAACGGGAAACTGAAACAAAAAAAATTGTATTGCCTATTTCTGGAGGATTAGATAGTCGCACCTTAGCGGCTGCTGTGGCCCATCGCCAAGATGTATTTGGTTATAGTTATCAGTTTGAAAACGGTGTATCAGAGAATTTTTACGGAGGTGCAGTAGCTAAAGCATTATCCTTTCCGTACCAGAGTTTTACGCTTCCAAGGGGTTATTTATGGAATGTGATAGACCAGTTGGCGCAACTGAATGGTTGTTATGCAGAATTTTTGAATCCGCGACAAATGGCAGTGTATGGGCAGTTTGCTAATAAAGGAGATGTTTTTTTATTGGGTCATGGTGGCGATTTGTTCTTTGATAGTATGGGCGTGGCGGATAACCTGACAGAAAAAGAACAACATGAATACCTGATTAAAAAATTGATCAAGCCGGCAGGCTGGCAATTGGGTGAAAGCTTGTGGAAAGCCTGGGGTGTTAATGGTGATTTTAGAGAATACATTAGTGCGCGAATACTGGAGTTGCTTCGCGGAATAGAAATTGAAAATGCCAATGCACGCCTGCGGGCTTTTAAAACAGAGTATTATGTGGCACGCTGGACAGCGGTGAACCTCGAACTTTTTAAACAGCAGTTACCGGTTTCTGTACCCTTCTTTCATGATGACATGTGTCGGTGGATTTGCACTTTACCAGAAACTCATTTGAGTGGTCGCAAATTGGAAATCGAATACCTGAAGAAGAAAAGTCCATCACTCGCCAAGATCCCCTGGCAAAAGGTCTATCCCTGCAACTTGTTTAATTACCATGAATTTGACTCACTATCGATGAAAATTCACCGTGCCTGGGTTAAGGGTAAACGCGAAGTAAAGAAGCACCTGCTGGATAGGCGAACGGATACAGGCAATTGGGAGTTGCAGCTCCTCGGTGAAAAAAACACCAAATACTTGAAAGAATATCTTATTAATAAATGGACTGAAGAATTTATCTCCAAAGAAATTTCAATTGACTACTTTTCTAAATTTCAACAGCAGGGAAAGGTTTATGTTCATGCCGTTACGATGTTGTTGACTCTGTCGCTTTTTGGTCAGAAATTTTATAGAAATGGAAAGCCTTAAGATTGAACTAGGTAAGTATTCATCCGCATATAGGTACAATGGAAGATAAGAAGGAATTTAAGTTTGTGTTAGCGTATGGAGTGCTTCTGGGTGGTTTAACCCTGGTAATCGCGTTATTACTTAATCCTGCAGTTTTAAGAACTTTTTCAACAGACGGAGAAATTGATCCATCGAATGTATTTCGAATCTATGCTACACGAAAAGTTCTTTTTATTGCGGGTGGTTTGTTGATGGCACTTTCATTAATGGCCATGAAATCCTTTTTGGGTCGCTTAAAAATAGCACCCGAAAAACCCTTGTTAATAATCACACTGGTGTGGTTAATAACGTTAATTGAGTTAGGGCTTCGTCTTAATCCTCACTACACTACCCGGGAGACATACGATTCTTCTCCTTCCTATTTGCCATCACCTGTTTCACAGCATAGATTGGATCCTCATCAGCAAGCTATTTTATCCCGTAAAGGAAAAGATACAATCAGGAATCTGGCAAATGGATTTTCTGCAAGCGAATTTAATATAACGAAAAAGGAAGGAGAGATTCGGATTTTTGTACTGGGTGGTTCGCATGTGTTTGACCTAAATGCTGTAAATGGCAGCGATTGGCCATCTCTTGCACAAAAAGGATTGCATGCTGAAGGTTATGAGAATATCACTATAATAAATGCAGGCGTACCGGGCTGGAGAACATTTGATATGATTGGCAGGGTAATGGCAGAATTGCATTACTACAATCCTGACTATATTATTTTATGTGAAACCTATAACGATTTAAAATACTTTTCATGGGCTGCATCTACAGCAACACCGTTTCATAAGCTTCCTAAATTAGGTGAGCCAACACATAAAGAAATCAGTCTCCTTGTTCGGGTTTTGGAGAAATCTCAAATTTATCTTTATACTCGTGATGCAGTTTTAAATTTCAAAAGCAAACCACAACTTCAGCAGGATCAGGATTATTTATATGACACTACGTTTTCAAACCGAATCAGACCGGAGGCCTTGGAACAGTTTCGAATTAATATTGATGTCTTTATTTCTGCTTGTTTAGCAGCAGGCATAACACCGATTGTCGCTACAGAGCCTCGTTTGTTAACATCGGAAAATGTTGAAGCCTTAAGTAAATCGGAAAAGTTTACAACTTCAACCGGATTAACACTATCAGCATTGTTGCAAGCGTCACTTAAATGCGATTCTATTCTTGCTTTAGAAGCATCCAGGTTTAAAGTGCCATTCTTTGATTTAGCCTCAACTTGTTCGGGGCAAGAAACAGCATTTAGAGATCTTATTCATTATACAAAAGGAGGAGGAGAGTGCGCGGGTGATAAATTAAAGGATGAGCTAAAAGCACTATTAAGTCTGAAGTAAGTCGTGAATCCTGAAATTATTAAGGAAAATTTTATGAGTTTGTAACAATTGAATTGCAGAAGTTTTGTTTTTTCTTGTCTATAAATAAGCTGTTTGAAAGCAACAAGTGACTTTGTTCGTATTGGATTGGTACTGTCATCGGTACCAGCATACTCTGAAACGTTTTTTACATCCAAAATTAATGGTCTATCTAAGCGAGGTTACCGCATTGTTGTTTTTGCCCGGGGAAACAGGAAAACTGATTTAAAATGTTCTGTTGTTCAGCCCTATCCGGTTTATAAAAGCGGTCTTGTTAGGTTGCTATGCATGTGTGTAGTACTTCCGCTTGTGTTTACTCGGGCTCCGCTCGCAAGTTTGCGGTTATGGCGACTTGAAAAGAGGGATGGGTTAAGTCATACACAGATTCTTAAGAGTCTTTACCTGAACGCTCATATTCTTCCATACACGCTTCATTGGCTTCATCTTGGATTTGCTGCAGTTGGTATAGGCCGGGAAAATGTTGCAAAGGCAATTGGAAGCCAGTTAGCAGTTAGCTTTCGCGGTTACGATATTAACGTTTATCCACTCAAGCACCATGGATGTTATGATAGGTTGTGGACAAAAGTTGATAAGGTACATGCTATATCTCACTATTTGGTAAATCAATCCCGTGCGTTAGGTCTTGCAGATTCGACCCCATTCCAAATTATTACTCCAGCCGTCAGCAATTACTTGCCTGTAAAAAATGACTTTGAAATAAAGAAGCCTATACAATTACTAACCGTGGCTCGACTGACCTGGGTAAAAGGATTATCGATTGCCTTACAGGCAGTATCCCAGCTCAAAAGTACGGGAGTTGAAGTTCATTATACTATAATTGGCGATGGACCTGATCATGAATATCTGCTTCATGAAATTTATGCGCTGGAATTAACTAAGTGGGTTACATTAACCGGAAAGCTTTCACATGCCGACACCCTAAACCGGATACAACAATCAGATATTTATCTGCAGCCCAGTTTGAATGAAGGTTTCTGCAATGCGGTTTTGGAAGCTCAGGCGATGGGTTGTTTATGTTTGGCCAGTAGGGTAGGTGGACTTACCGAAAATATAGAGCATGGTGTTACTGGTTGGCTTTTTGAACCGCGCAACTCGGGTGCTTGTGCAGAGGCGATAGTGAGACTCATAAATCTCTCCTTGGAAGAAAGAACTACTATTTCCTCGCAAGCTCGTCAACGTGTTGCAGCGCACTTTCAAATGGATAAACAAGTGTTGCAATGGAAATTATTTTACGAATCAAATTAATAACCAATAACTATTTTGAAGAAAGTTTTTAAAGAAATTGCAAAAAGCTTACTCCGCAAGCTTGGACTCTTAAAATGGATTAGGAAAGTAATGTACAGCAGAAGTAAAAATAAGTTTGTAACTGCCTTTGAAGGAGTATCTCATTACGAATACAAAATCCGAAACCGTGTTGTAAAATTTTCAGTGGAAGACCCCTACTCAGCATCTTTTGTGGGATACTATCTGAATAATAAGGTATATGAGCCAGAAGCTGTTGAGTTACTCATGCAACAACTAACTCCGCAGGATGTATTTGTGGATGTAGGGGCTAACATCGGCTACTTCACTGCTGTTATGGGAGTTTGTTTGCCGGGCATTAAATTAGTTGCCTTTGAAATGGGGCATGAAAATTTTCGGATACTGGGGAGGAATATTGAATTGAACGGCCTAGCAAATGTGCAGACTTTTGAAGGTGCTGTTTCTGATCGTTCAGGCACATTGTTTCATCAAGATTCTGCCGTAGGGAATGCTGTATTAAAAATTATGGAGGACAATAAGGATAATAATCCCGATATAGTAAAAGTAAAATCTGTTGCGCTGGATGAATTCTTCTCAGCGCTGAAGGAGAAACCAACTTTTGTAAAGATTGATGTAGAAGGCGCTGAAATGAAAGTGCTACAGGGAATGAAAGGGTTACTTGAGATGCAACTGAAGTTGTTGATTGAAATTCATCCAAAGGACTTAATCGGGTTTGGTTCCAGCCGCGAGGAAGTATTGGAGTACCTTAAGTTTTTTTCCTTTACCATACAGCCAGTGCCGAATAACGATCGTAAAAATGAATTGGTGTTTGCATGGAAGTAAAACAGAAATCATGGGGATACATCTATATCGCCATTGGCGAGATGTTTCGGCATGAAGCGGAGCAATCCTGTCGTTCACTGAAACGCTTTACAAAGCACCCGGTAGTACTCATAACTGATGATGAGAATTATAAGCCGGTTTATTTTGATGAAGTTATACAAGCAAATGACCTGGGCCGTAGTTTTGAAGTAAAAATTACTGGTATGATGCGCTCACCCTTTCAGCGCACGGTTTTTCTGGATACCGACACCTTTGTATGCGCCAGTATAGATCCTGTTTTTGACTTTCTTGATTATTTTGATTTCGCCATGACCCTTGATATGCACGGTCATAGCACTTCATTTTGGCGACAGTACCAGCCGGATTATCATTTGATATTGAAAGATACCTTACATGAATTCAATACCGGAGTTGTTGGATTTGTTCGAAGTAAAGAGGTTGATGAGTTTTTTGACATCTGGCTTCAAACCCATCGTGAACTGGGTATGTATGCGGATATGCCAACTTTTCGGGAAGCATTTTTGAAAAAGCCGGTGAGCGTTGGCATCCTCCCGCATGAATATAACTTTACCGGCATCAAGAGTATGGTAATGGCGTATACCACGGTACGCGTAATCCACGACCGGTTGGGAGAGAAATGGAACAACCTGCGTCCCCACATGGCTGATTTCGTGTATATGGACAAACTAGCCAGGCGAATAAATCGCAAAACGTATAAGCGGCTGATCATTCCTTATCTAGGTGTTATTCCATTTACCTGGAATCCGTTTAATTTGAAAAGAAAAATCAAGTCATGGCTCGGTATTAAGGCAAGGAAAAAGCGCGAGTCATATTTTGTAAAAATAGAACAGAAGGCGAAATGACGATTGATCTGATAGCGGATGCGTCTTGGCAGGGCGAGTGGCCGTGGGGAAAGGTTTATAAAAGTGATTTTTCTATACTTGCATTACAGCAAGTGGTAGAACAAATTCTTGATCAATCGTCTGTAGGATACCTTTACTTTTACAAGGGAGATGTTTTACCGGAAGGAATAAATTGTATAGGGGAATGTGCGGTGAAACCTAACCGGATTTATACTGGCCACTACATAGCCTTTCCTGATTTGTTAAGCTACTCGGTTCCGTTGTCTTTTTTTAACTTTAAACCATTTGATAGTAAAAAGGAATATTCAACATGGTTGGTTTCTCTGGAAAATTGCCTGATCGATAAAGCTTTACTAAAATCTTATTTTCTGGATGCGCGATTTGATTCGTTAGCCGGGGCTGGAGCCTGGTGGACTTTTCAACAATTGTTTTCAGGTGCTATAATTCGCTACACGCCACGGCTGAAGTATCAACAAGAAATCCAACCTATCCCGGTTAGCGATCAAATGCGTATAATTCAATATTTCATGGGGTTAAAATGGGGATTATGGACATGCATCCGCCTGTTAATAACCGGCAAGTTCTTCTCTGGGTTTAAGGGTACGCGAATCTTGCTAAGATTAAAGTCGCAACAACCTTTGCCGGTTAACGCAATCGATTATAAAGGCTGGCGCCAGGCAACCTTGCCGGCAAACCCGAAGGTGTCTGTTCTTATACCAACCGTTGATCGTTATCCGTATTTATTCAAGATGTTGGAGCAGCTAAAGCTGCAAACGCTCAAACCGCTGGAAATATTGGTGATCGACCAAACGCAGGAGGAATCCAGAAGGGCTATTACTATGGAGGGATTGCCTTTACGGGTGTTCACTATGCTTGAGGCAGGCCAGTGCCGGTCGCGCAACCTGGGGTTGCAACACACTACTGGAGACTACATTCTTTTTTTGGATGACGATGATGAAGTTTATCCTGAATTAATAGAAGATCACTTACGAAATCTGGCGTATTTCGATGCCGATGTTTCATGTGGGTTATGCCAGGAGCCTGGCCAGGGGGAAGCACCAAAACATTTCCGCATGATTCGCATGGCGGATATCTTTTCTACCAACAATGGAATGCTGAAGCGCAAGTTACTGGAGCAGGCTGGGAACTTTGATATGGTGTATGATCGCGGGCAAAAAGCCGATGGCGATCTGGGAGCCCGTTTGTACCGGTCGGGTGCATTGTTGGTGATGAACCCTGAAATAAAAGTGATTCATCATCGTGCGCCCAGTGGGGGCTTGCGAAAACATAATGTGCGCAAGGTAACGTATGCCAGCAGTCGCAATACGGTTACGCATTTCCGGTTGCCTCATGTCACCGAACTTTACTTTAATCTGAAAAATCTGACTAAAGTACAGCAGCGCGAATACCGGTGGCACAGTATAGTAGGAACCTTTAGCATTCGCGGAAATATGCTAAAGAAGTTGTTGAAAATAGGGTGGGCACTGGTGTGTTTATCAGGTAACCTGCTAGAGCTACGTAGGCGCTCTAACATGGCCTCCCGAATTTATACGGAGACATTTACCAAAGCAACTTCCTGATAGCAACGTATGCGGATTTTACATGTGATTAGTAACCTCGAAGTAGGCGGAGCTGAAAAAATGGTAGTAACCATTGCCAATGCTTCGGTTAACACAGGGCATACAGTAGGGGTGTGTTTGCTGGTAAACAGGGGGCCATTGGTCAGTGAATTAGATAAACGTGTTGAGTTGCATGAATTGAATCGCCAGTGGAGATTCGATTGGAAAGCGCTGAAAACGTTTGCCTCCCTGGCAAAGCAGTATGATCTGCTACACGTGCACCTGAAACATAATGTAAAGTATGTGTATGTGGTAAATCTTCTTTTTGGTATTCCGGTGCCGGTGCTCTTGCACGATCATTCGGCTGAAGTATTGGTGACGGGGGTACCTAAAACAAAACTTCCTTTTTTTGTGGTTTGGTGGTTGCGCAAGCAGCACTACCTGGCCGTAAGTGAACAATTGCTGCACTGGGCGGTTGTAAATTTTGGACTTAACCCGGCCAGGGCTACTTGGTTAGGCAATGCCATAGCATGCAAGCCGGTGGCGGAAGTAAAAAAAGAAGAATCGGATGTAATCAAAATATTGCTTGTCAGTAACTTCAGACGTATCAAAAATATTGAGTTTGCAGTGGAGCTTGTGGCTAAAATGATGAAGCGGGAGATGAAGGTAACATTAGATATTGTAGGGAAGCCGCTGGACAGAGCGTACTATGATGAAATTAAAAATACAATTCAGGTACGTGGTCTTTCCGATAAAATTCAGATCCGCGAGGATGTATCTGATATAAGCATGATCATTCCGGCCTATACCCTGGGAATCCATTGTTCAAAGGCAGAAACGGGACCTTTAGTTTTGTTGGAGTTTATGTGCGGTGGGTTGCCTTTTGTTGCTTATTCAAGTGGAGACGTATCTATCGATGTAATTAAAAAGTACCCTAAGTTAATAGCTAAAGAATTTGATGTGAATGATTGGATTAATCGAATAAGATATTTATTTCTTAATTTGAAAAAGTATCATGGAGAGCTGAGAACTTTTGTTCAAATGACATATTCGCATAGAAGATATAATTATAGACTTAATGACATTTATAAGTTAATACTTGATGCTGGCTAAATTTGAGATTGCTGATCTTGAAAAAAAATTACTTCTTGGTCAGATGAGTGATTTTCTTAAAATTGACGAAGTAATTGGACAAGAGTTGTGGAGTGAATCGAACTTTTTATCCGATTTGCCAAATAAATGGAATTTGTCGTTGATAGCTACGTCAAACAAGAAATTGATTGGATTTCTTATTGCATCGAGAAAAGAATTATCAATTCATATTCATCGCTTGGCAATTGAGCAACAATTTCAATCTGATGGAATTGGAAAAACAATGGTTCTTCGATTAATCGAAAAAGGTGAATCATACAAACTGCCAATAACGCTGAAGGTTCATCAAGAAAATATTCGGGCATTAAAGTTTTATAAAAAACTGGATTTTAAAAGCATGAGAAAATCGGGAACAAATATTGAAATGCAATTTATCAAAGGTTAACAGTTAATTTATGTTTGAATTCAAAAACAAAACCATTTTTGCCATAGCCCCACACGTAGATGATGTTGAACTGGGTGCGGGTGGCACTATTTATCAGTTGGGTAAAACAAATGAAGTTTATTATATCGGGTTATCATTACCTCCTTTGGTTAACAACGATACATTGTTGAGCGAGTTTCATAATAGCGCGGCCATACTGGGTATTAAGCCCGATCATGTTATTCTAAAGTCATACGATCCGCGCAATTTGTTCGATGTCCGCATGGAGATACTTCAGTTTTTCTACGACCTGAACAAACAATACAAACCAGATTTGGTTTTTATACCGAACAGTAAGGACATTCACCAATCGCACGAAGTGGTATTTGCAGAAGGCAGGCGTGCGTTCAAGTATTCTTCTATATTGGGTTATGAGTTACCGTGGAATAGCTTTGATTTTAAAATGGATGTGTTTATAGAGTTAAATAAAGAATCTGTTGAAGCGAAGGTAAAAGCCATTAACGCCTACGAAACACAAAAGAGCCGCATGTTCTTCTCTAACGATATTGTTGGTGATTTGGCACGTGTGCGCGGCAAGCAAATCGGTAAAGAATTTGCCGAATGTTTCGAGGTAATCCGGATGATTCTATGATAGTAAGCATTCACCAACCACACTTTCTGCCTTGGCTGGGTTATTTCAATAAAGTATGGAACAGTGATGTATTTGTGTGGCTGCACAATGTACAGTATCGTAAAAACTATTTTCAAAGTCGTACAAAACTTAAAAACCCACATACTCAACAGGAATTTTGGTTAACAGTACCTGTGCGGGCCTCGTTGGGTATGCGTATTGATGAAGTGGTGGAGGTAAACGATCGTTGGCGAAAGCCCATGACAAAAACACTGGAACAGTTTTATAAGAAAACCCCTTACTTTAATGAACTGGGTCCTGAGTTAATCAATCTGATTCTTACCTGCGATTCCACCCTGGATAAACTCAACTATCAGTTTTTCGATTTGATTTTAAAAGCGCTAAAGTATCCGGGTAAACTGGTACGGGTTGAAGAACTTTTGCCCTTGAGTGAAGAGCCGAATCAACGCCTTATTGAAATTTGCAAGAAGGTAAATACCTCCCATTACCTTGCCGGTAAGGGCGGTAAGAATTACTTAGATCCGATTCAGTGGAACGCTTCCGGTATTGAAGTTGTGTGGCAGGATTTTCAACCGGCCCATACGGTGTATCCGCAACAAGGTGAAAATTTTATTCCGGGGCTATCGGTTATAGACTGCCTTTTTAATACAGGCATTGATGAAACCCGCAGGTTAATAGCAACGGCATGGCAAGCGAACAAGTAAATAGCCCGGTATTTAAAGCCCGGTTGGGTACGATTACGCAAACCAATCATTGGCTGGAAACGGGAGGAGAGGTAATTGCATACGAACCGTATGTTCGAGAAATGCGCGTTTGGGCGGATTTATTTAATGATGTAGAAATTTTTACTCCAATAACAACATCACCCAAAAAGGGAAGCCTATGCACGTATGAGCGCGCTAATGTCTCCTTTCGCTTCGCCCGCTATGACACGCGTATTTTTAGTTGGGGTTTTCTGGTGCGCTTTTTTCAACTCCCGGTTGTGTTTTTTCAAATGGCCGCTTTTATTTGGCGCCACGACTTTTTGCTTATTCGAAGTCCGGGACATTTTTCATTTATGGCGCACATATTGGTCGTTCTGTTTCGCAAAAAAAGCATAACCAAATTTGCCGGATATTTTGGCTATTTTAATGGTGAACGAATTCCATCTATCCTTGAACGGTATTTCATACGGAATTTTCTAGGGAAGCGTAACCTGGTGTTGGTTTACGGTAAAAGTTTTAAGCCAAATTTTATCAGCTACTTTCCACTATTACTTTCAAAACATGAAATTCAGCAACTAGAAATGCTAAATAAAGACCGTGCTACTCGTGATATCTTTCGGTTCTATTCGTTAGGTCGGCTTACAACAGTAAAGGGCTTTGATCTTGCTATAAGCGGCCTGGGCGAATTATACAAGGTACAACCAGAATTAGCATGGCATTACCACCTCATTGGTGATGGCCCTGAACAAGAGAAACTTAAAATGTTAGCACAAAGTTTGGGTATTGGTGATAGAATAACATTTGAAGGTAGACAGCCCTATTTTACAGCCATGCAAATGATAAAATGTGCAGATGCTGTTCTAATGCCGGGAGTGATGGAGGGTTGGCCAAAAGTTGTAGTTGAGGCATGGATTGCAGGTACAGTTCCTGTATGTGCAAATGCCGGATTATTACCACAAGTGATTAATAATGAAAGAAACGGATACCTCTTTAATCCTGATCCAAAGTCGATGGCCTCAGTTTGCCAGCAGGTTTTTCAATTAGGTACAGAAGAACGTAAGGAAATAGTAAATAGAGGACGAGCACTTGCTCTTGAATTAAGTTCAGATTCTTTTAAGCGGGGAATTCAAGATTTATGCAATCAACGTTTAGCTATAAAATAATTTTACGGTTTTGAAGAAATACTTAACGCTTACAGTTCTACATATCCTTTTGGGGATTATGATTGCCAATTACCGTGATCTTTCCTTTCCTTTTGGATTGATAGTTCTAACAGTAGCAACCTTTCACATCTTATATTCCCGTAATCAGAACAATCAGGCAGCCTTTTGGGCAGCTTATATGGTTGGGCTTGAAATATTGCTACGCATGACGGGAGGATTTTTAGTGTATGAAGCAGGCAAATATTCAGTTGTATTTTTCCTTGCTTTAGGGTTGCTGACTGAAAAAGCACCACGCCCTCAACCGTTGCCAATTTTTTTTTATGCTTTTTTGTTAATCCCGTCAATTGCTGTTGTAGATTTTCCGGACTTCTTGCATTTCCGCAAGGATGTTTCTTTTAACCTATCAGGTCCGCTATCCTTGATAATCTGCACCATCTACTTTTATAAGCGTTTGCAAAACCTCGAATCGTTGATTTCCATTTTAAGGCTTGTTGTTTTGCCATTGATCAGTGTTATAGTATACCTGACTTTGGTCACTCCAGAACTGTCAGAAATAGAATACGGAACGCAGTCTAATTTCAAAGCGAGTGCTGGCTTTGGCCCGAATCAAATTTCAATTATCATGGGTTTGGGCATTCTTATTACTGGTTTAGCTTTGTACTTTGGCAAAACTATAACGGGTATGTTTATAGGAGATTTACTTCTTATGGCTTCCCTTTTAGTTCGAGGTTTAGCAACCTTTTCAAGAGGCGGTATGATTGGTGGCGTGGCCGCTCTGGGTATTCTTGTTCTTTTTAGTTTTCTTTTCTCAAACCGGGTTATCCCATTGCCAAAAGCCATAGCGTATTCTTTGGGGGCTTTTATGATTGTATTACTCTCATGGAACTATGTAAATGAGATATCAGAAAACCGACTCCAGTACCGATACCAGGGAATAAATTACCGCACTGGGCAAGCTAAGGATATTACATCTGGTAGATTATTAATACTTGAACATGAGTTAAATCTGTTTTACGAAAATCCTTTGATGGGCATTGGTCCTGGCATGATTCGCGAAATTGCCTTGCGAGGTAATTACGTGGCTAATACCCATTCTGAATACTCAAGAACTTTAGCTGAACATGGATTGCTGGGATTGCTGGGTGTATTAATACTTTTAATTTTTCCAATAAAATATATCTTACAACAACCCAAAGAACTCTACCCAATTTCATTTGCCATTATCTTTTTAGTTTTTTTTACAATGTTTCATTCCGCCATGAGACTAGCCATGCCAGGCTTTTTATTTGGACTAATTTTTTTTAGTTCAACAAAACAAACCAGACCTTGATTTTACTTACCTTAAAAGTAGCAGTATGCGTGTGTTGGTTATAACCACCGAGTGGCCAACACCCCAACAACCTTTTAGAGTTCCTTTTCTGACAAGGCAAATAGAGTTGTTACAGAACAGGGGTATAGAACTTGAAATTTTTCATTTTGAAGGAAAGAAAAATCCAATCAATTATCTCAAAGCATATTTTGCATTTCTAAAAAAAATCCGAAAGAAAAAGTATGATTTGGTACATGCACAATGGGGTCAATCGGCTTTGCCTGCTTTGTTTTCTGACCTTCCTTTGATAATTACTTTTAGAGGAAGTGATTTGCAGGGTATAACTAATTCCAAAGGAACTTATTCAGTACTTGGAAAAATTCTCTATAAGATTAGTTGCTTTGGTGCAGGAAAGGCGCATGCTGTTATGTTGGTTTCGGCTAGTATGCGAAAATTATTACCTGATATAAACGATGCAAAAATTAAAATTGTGCCATCGGGAGTAAACCTAAATTTGTTTTCTCCATTGAATTCGCTCGATTGTCGTTTAAAATTAGGTTTTGATGCCCAGAAGAAAATAATACTTTTTGGAGGTGATCCTGAGCGAACTGATAAGCGGTACTACCTGGCCAACGAAGCGTTGAGCTATATTGACAAAAGATTTGATATTGAATTATTAACTGTTAAAAACATTGAACAAGTTAATATGCCACTTTATATAAATGCGGCTAATCTTGTATTACTTACCTCTAAACATGAAGGTTCTCCTAATATTATAAAAGAAGCACTCGCATGCAATAAACCAGTTGTATCTGTAAATGTTGGCGATGTGGCTGAGCGAATAAGGAATGTGCGTGGATCTTGGGTAGTGGAGGATACCCCACAATCAATAGCCGCGGCAATAACACGTGTGTTAGATTCGAAGGACGAATATGAATCCAGGAGCAGTGTTTTGGAATTAGATGAGAATTTGATAACAGATCAAATAATTAATATTTATAAGCAACTATTAAAATGATAAGTATTGTCTGCCCAACTTTAAATGAAGATCAATACATTGCTCCGTTGCTCGACTTTTTTCTATTGATTGAGCCTCGCGAAAAAGAAATTTGGATTGCAGACGGTGGCTCAACAGATCAAACCCGAAATATTGTTAACCGGTATGCAACTCTGAATAAAAATATTTTTTTAGTTGATAATCCGAAGAAATTTGTGCCATTTGCACTTAACCTGCTTATTCCAAAATGCAAAGGCGAAATAATTGTGCGATGGGATGCTCACACCACCTATGCTCCTGATTATCTTCTTCAGATCGTTTCAACGTTTAATAAAACAAAAGCAAGCATAGTGGGTGGCCCCATGCGGGCTATTGGGAATTCACCGTTTCAAATTGCTGTGGCACATGCTACTTCCACAGCTTTTGGAGTAGGAAATAGCAGTTTCCATTTTGAAAATTTCGAGGGTGCAACAGATTCAGTTTATTTAGGGGCTTGGAAAAGAGAAATTTTTGAATCAATAGGACTCTTTGATGAACTAATGTTGCGGAATCAGGATGATGAATTTCATTATAGAGCACGTCAGGCAGGTTTATTAATTTATCAAAATCCCGACATTAAATCTTATTACTATCCTAGACAGTCTGTTGGATCTTTGGCTCGTCAATACTTTGGGTATGGTAATTTTAAACCGCTAGTGTTAAGGAAGAATAACAAGGAGTGGAAATTAAGACATTTTGTCCCAGCTTTTTTTTTGGTCTACCTTGTTATGCTATCAGTTTTAGGGTGGATTTTTCCTGTAGTTTTAGTCCCTCTCTTTCTATATGCAATTCTTAATGTTTACTTTTCTTTTTTTTGTCGTGAAACTCCTAGAATAAAATTTTTCTGTTTACTTATTTTTCCTGTTTTACATATCTCTTACGGATTTGGGTTTTGCTTAGGACTATTTAAAAGAAAGAAATGAGGCATACAGTAAAAACACAAATCTTCAAGCTATTAGAGAAACTGCCGAAACCGGTTGGAAACCGTTTTTACCATTTGTTACAAAGTATTAAAGAAAAGCCTGTATTAAGGGAGTATGAATTTCAACTCCAAACCATCAATCGCTTTAATACTTTGCTTCAAAATCTGAATCTTACTTTTTATGAAAAAATAATTATTGAAGTTGGCTCTGGCTGGCTTCCAATACTTCCGTACGAACTTCTTTACCAGCATCACTCGAGAGAGATTTGGACATTTGACATAAACAAGCATTATCAGAAGTCAAAAATTAATAAGTTCAATAGATTTTATTCGAAAGAAAAGGCGTTCGATTATTTTGAAGACTTACCGCCTGCCGTTCGGTATTTTCCCAATACTAATATTCTGGATTTTGACTTTATGAGCAATAGCGCTGATGTGCTGATCAGTAGAAATGTATTAGAACACGTGCTTCCAAACGATATTTATGATATCCACAGGCAAGCTTATAGTTATTTAAGGAATGATTCATTCATAATCCATCAAATTTCACCAAGTGATCATAGATCCTATACAGATAGTTCTCTATCACTTTGGGATTTTCTTCAATATTCGGCTGAGGAATGGAATCAGGTACAAACAAGATTCGACTACCATAATAGATTAAGATTACCACAATATTTGCAAATATTTGAAAGTTGCGGATTCAAGCCAATGCATGTTACTTATAAGTCGGCTAAGCCTAATCAAAAGTTGCCTCCAAAAGTCCATAGCGACTTTCAAAACTTTTCAATTGAAGAATTAACTGCTGGAAGTATTTTAATTGTATTGAAGAAAAAATGAAAATCCCCTTCTCACCACCCTACATTGACGAAGATGTTAAGCAGGAAGTACTGAGCGCACTCGAAAGCGGCTGGATTACCTCCGGCCCTAAAGTGTTGGAGTTAGAACGCTTGGTGGCAGAACAAACTGGAGTTTCGCATGTGGCGTGTTGTAATTCAGCAACCTCAGGTTTAATGTTGCTGCTGCATTGGTATGGTGTTACTAAAGGCGATGAAGTAATTATTCCGGCTTACACGTATGCGGCCACTGCGTTGGTTGTTGTTCATTTAGGAGCCAGGCCGGTAATGGTAGATTGCAACGAGGATTTTAATATTGATCTTGAAGAGATAAGAAAGAAGATTACTCCAAAAACGAAAGCGGTTATTCCAGTCGATATAGCGGGCTGGCCTTGCGACTATAACCAGTTGAACGCACTGGTTAAGTCGCCAGAGATTAAGGCTAAGTTTAATGCAACAACCGAAGTTCAGAAAATGCTAGGTCGCATTTTAGTACTGTCTGATGCTGCTCACTCGCTAGGTGCTTTGTATAATGGTTTGCCCATGGGGCAATGGGCAGATTTCACGGTATTCTCATTTCATGCAGTAAAAAATGTTACAACAGCAGAAGGAGGAGCTATGGTAGTCAACTTGCCAGAAGTATTTAATCATGCCGATGTTTATCGTACTTTAAAACTTTGGTCATTAAATGGTCAAACAAAAGACGCCTTGGCTAAAACCAACGGTGCCGGTTGGAAGTATGATATTGTTTACCCCGGCTTTAAAATGAATATGCCCGATATTTGCGCAGCCATTGGCGTAGCTCAACTAAAAAAATACAAAGAGCAGATTCTGCCAGCCAGAAAAAAAGTATTTGATAACTATGTTGAGCGTTTAAGAGAATATAATTGGGTGCAGTTGCCACCGCTTGATTCAGTTAATAAAATATCTTCTTATCATTTATTTGCTTTGCGCATAAATGCAATCTCAGAATCTGCGCGCGATAAAATGATTGAAAGTATTTCAGCAAAAGGTGTTTCGGTTAATGTTCATTTCCAACCGTTGCCGTTATTAACTGTATTTAAGAATATGGGCTATTCTATTCATGGTTATCCCCAAGCCTACGATAATTATTCCCGCGAAATCTCATTACCCATATATCCGGGATTGGATTCAAAAACGGATTACATAATTGATTCAATTGTTGAAGCCTATAATGAAGTAAATGGCTAAGCGATTTTTTGATATTGTAGCGGCTACTCTTGGGCTTTTGATTTTGCTTCCATTTTTATTGGTGGTTGCTATCATTATTAAATTAGACTCTCAAGGCTCAATACTTTTTTTACAACAACGCATTGGTAAAGGCGGTGAACCTTTTTTTCTATTTAAATTTAGAACCATGCATGTAGGTGCCGATAAAGGCACTGCTATAACCGTAGGTAACCGCGATCCCAGAATAACAACAATAGGTTATTACTTGCGTAAATTTAAAATGGATGAGCTGCCGCAATTAATTAATGTTCTAAAAGGAGAAATGAGTTTTGTAGGCCCTCGTCCGGAGGTAAAAAAGTTTGTTGATTTATATACGCCTGAGCAACGAAGGGTGTTGGATGTTGCACCAGGTATGACCGATTATGCTTCTATTTTGTTTCGAAACGAGAATGAGTTATTGAATGGAAAAAGCGACCCTGTTGCTTTTTATGTGGATCATATCATGCCCCAGAAGCTTCAATTGAATTTAAAATATATCGATACAAATAATTTATGGATAGATATAAAGATTTTATTTAAAACCTTGGTTGTTCTCTTTAGAAAGTGAGTGAAAACTATTTATATACGATATCTTAAACGATTGGGAGACTTATTTTTTAGTCTTTTCTTTTTTGTATTTTTTGTAGGAGTGTTCCTGGTTCTGATTTTATTTTTCTTAGTCACGTTAAACTTGCCAATCTTTTACGTTTCAAAGCGAATTGGTAAAACAGGGAAAGTTTTTGAAATGTATAAGTTTCGCACATTGTCAACAGATTTAAATCTGGATTTAATTGAACGGCAATTTCCTTTAGGTCGATTTCTACGGTTTACAAATCTGGACGAACTCCCTCAACTTTGGAATGTGTTAAAAGGTGAGATGTCATTGGTGGGGCCTCGGCCATTACCTGTTGAATACGCGAATTTATTTTCAGGTGAGCAGAATAACCGCCATAAAATTTTACCGGGTATTACCGGGTTAGCGCAAGTAAATGGCAAGAATGATCTTTCCTGGAATGAAAAATTCAAACTCGATCTTGAATACGTGAATAAAGTCTCTTTTAGTCTTGACATCCAGATCTTATTCAAAACACTTATTTTAGCGTTAAGCTTCAAAAAGGATACTTCCTTAGCTGAGAAAAAATTTGCCGGATGAGTTTAAAGAATATTGCCATTGTGGGAGCCGGAGGTTTGGGTAAAGAAATTGCCGTACTCATTCATCAGATCAATCAACAAGAATTAACCTGGAACGTGGTGGGTTTTTATGATGATACTTGTTCTGTTGGAAGACGAATCGCCACTCACTTAGTGTTAGGTAAAGTAGCTGAATTAAATAAAGTCGATTATCCGCTTGATGTTATTATTGCAATTGGAGATCCATCTACAAAATCTGAAGTAGTAAGTAAAATTAAAAACCAGAATGTTACGCACCCGATTTTGATTCATCCGGCATCAACAATCGGTATGGCGGTGCAACTTGGAGCCGGTTCGATCATCACCGCTGGTTGTCATCTAACAGTAGATATTGAAATTGGTGAGCATGTACTTATTAACTTGAACTCCACGATTGGTCACGATGCACGGATTGGAAGTTATTCATCTATTATGCCTGGTGTTCATATTTCAGGATTTGTACAAATTGAGAAATCTGTTTTGATAGGCACAGGTGCATCAATATTGCAACATATACAAATAGGTGCCGGAGCACGAATTGGAGCAGGATCAATTGTAACAAAATCTGTTGCAGCGCAAATAACAGTAATGGGCGTGCCTGCACGAGTTAAAGAATGATATGAAAGAATTTAAACCTGCTTTTTGGTTTCTGGCGATTTTCCTTGGTCTTTACCTAGGGCTTAATATCATTTACGGAGTTTGGGTTTCATCCTTTGGTAAACAAGCAGATTCTGCAACGCTGTTAATTACAAGACAAACCTCGCATATCTTAAATCTGTTCGGAGAAGAAACACACACCCAGCCAAAAGAAAGCTCACCAACGGTGGCAATAGTAAAAGATGCTCGTGTTGCATTAAGTGTTTTCGAAGGTTGTAACAGCATCAATGTAATGATTGTGTTTGTTTCATTCTTATTTGCTTTTAAAGGGAATTGGAAAAAGTTAACATGGTTTCTCCCGCTTGGTTTAGTGTTGATATATATCGCCAACCTGTTGCGAATAATTGCCCTCTTTTATGTTGCTGAATACTGGCGACAGTACTTTTATTACATTCATAAGTACATGTTTACTGCCGTTATTTATCTTATAGTATTTATGCTTTGGTGGTGGTGGATTGAAAAGGTTAGTGGGGTTTCGGTTAAGGCACTAATCAAATCGCGGCAACCATGAAGCGCTATGCTCTTATAACTTTAGCGATGCTCATTCTGCTGATCGTTTACCTATTTCAAAAAGTAAGCTATGCTGGAATGATTAATTTCATTCTTCCAGAAAGTCTCACAATCAATCATCCATATGGCGTGTTTATTTTTAATCGTATAATCCGGTTGATCATTAATGATGCTGCATGCATGCTGTTAATCTGGAGCCTGTTTGGACAAATAAAATACCTGAAAGCAGCTTTTGTAGTTTTTCTGATCGAGTTGTTTATACTGCTTCCGCTCTATTTTGTAATTAAATTAAACCTGGAGGGCGCTTCAGAAATTTCCTCCCCGTTGTTATCTCAGATTCACCGCATCATAGTAAATCCGTTGTTGATGCTTATTTTAATTCTTGGATTTTATTATCAGAAAGTAACTTCAAGCACCCGTGCATAAACATCCATTATCTTATAATCAAATAGATGCACAAGGTCTTCATGAGGTTTTGTTGAAGTACCAACATCGCAATCATGAAGAACTTGTTCATGATTTTGAAAAAGCAGCATCGTCACACCTTTTAAATAACCCGGTAGTAGGGGTATCATCAGGTACAGCAGCGTTACATCTAGCCTTAGCTACATTGAATATAGGGCCCGGTGATTTGGTAGCAGTACCAACATTTTCCTATGTAGCTTCTGTTAACCCTGTACTTTATACAGGAGCCAAACCTGTATGGATTGATAGTGAAGAAACAACCTGGAATCTATGTCCGGAGTTACTTTCACAAGCTTTGAAAAAATTCAATACCCGATCCAAACGAATTAAAGCAATTATTGTAGTGCACAATTATGGAGTGCCTGCCAACATGAAAGAAATAATGAAACTGGCAAAGTTGTATCGTGTACCAGTAATAGAAGATGCTGCCGAAGCCTGGGGTGCTACGGTAAATGGAAAACCTTGTGGCACGGTAGGGGATATTGGTGGGGTCTTTTCCTTTAACAATAACAAAACGGTAACCGCCTTTGGAGGTGGATTACTCGTAACAACAAATTCCAAATGGGAAAAGCGGGCCCGATTTCTGGCTTCACAGGCCCGGTTGCCGAAGTCATTTTATCTTTTTAATGAAGTTGGGTTCAACTACCGTATAAGTCCGTTGATAGCAGCCTATGGCTTATTGCAAATGCAACAAACTTCAATATTGGTATCTCAACGTCAGGAAATTTTCAGCAGCTATTGCGAGGCTTTTAAGAGTCACCCCAGTATCAGTTGGGCTAAAACCCTTCCGGGCGATATGGCAAGTCGCTGGTTGTCTGCCTTTCGGTTTAGTTCGCCCTTAAACCCTCAAAAACTCCTTCAGAAACTGGAAAAAGAAGGGTTAGAGGTTCGCAGGGGTTGGAATCCACTCCACACCATGAAGCACCTGAAGGCCTTCCCGGCCATCAAATCAAAGAACTCAGAGCACCTTTTTAAAGAAGTAATTTGTTTACCCAGCGGTACCGGAGCCCACCTATGTATCGATACGATTAAGGAATTAATTTAAAGATTGTTGTTCGTTGGTTGAACATTACACCTCAAAGGTGTGGTCTTAAATATTTGAAGGTTTTAATTGTATCTTTAAATTATTGATTTACATTTAGTTATGTATTAATTCCCTTTATTCCCAGCCAAATGATTCTTTAATCATAATGTCTGGATTCTTCCCAACTTAAAGGATTGTATTTAATGGTCGGTTTTTTAAAAGGATTCGGGTTACTTATTCATAGCAAAAGTTTATTTAAATTGTGAAGTTTTTTAATGGAAACTTGCACGTAATGTGTTCAAAGTACATTCTGACAAACCAAGGTAGGAAGCAGGGTTTGAATGTATTTTGATAAGGAAACTTGTAAAAACAGTATTTTTTAAAGTCAAAACGGGTTTTATGTCTAAAAAAATGGTAGTTTTTTATCGCTCGTTCATAGGGATTATAGTTTTCTTATTTGCGTGCCTGGGCGCTAACGCTCAAACCACTTACTTTACACGAGCTTCAACGGCCTGGAACCTCACGACTACGTGGTCAACAGTTGGTTATGGTGGGGCAGCTGCCTCGGCCGTACCCGTTGCCGGGGATATTGTAAATATTGGAAACGGAAATACGGTTACCGTAACTGCTGCAACTGCCTGTGCAACCCTAACCATCGATAATGGGGCGATCTTAAATCTAAATAATACCATTGTTGTATCATCCACTACCACAGTAAATGGTTCGTTGTCAATTAATTCGACTGCGGGTACAAAAACATTCACAGGGTTGGTTACTATTGGTGTAGGTGGTACCTGGAATGAAACAGTTAACGAACCTATTACCTTTCAAGGTGGCATTACCAATAATGGAACATTTACATCTAATACAGGTGTACATACTTTCAATACGAATTCGCAGGTTTTAACGGGTACACTCACCATTCCAAGTGTTACAGTAACGGGTGGTACAGTAGTTCTTACCAACACCAATTCATTAACGGTTAACACGGCTTTGAGTGGTACAGGACGCATCACCCAAGGTGCGGGAGCTACGTTGAATATTGGCGGTTCCTCGGGTATCACCAACATGACAGCCACGGCTAATGGCAACACGGTAAACTACACGGGCACTGGCCAAACCATTCACAACAATGCCTATGTAAATTTAGGTATGTCGGGAAGCGGGGTGAAAAACCTTCAGGCTGGTATAACTTCAATTACAGGAAATCTTACTTTAGGTGGTTCTGCGAGTGCTACGGCTGTGGCAGCGCTAACGATTGGAGGGAACGTGACCTTAGGAAATGGTACAAGTTTTACAGCCGGAGCATTCACGCATAATGTAGCAGGCGACTGGATCAACAATGGTAGTACTTTCACTGGAACGGGAAGCGTAATAAATCTCAATGGTGCGGCTCAAAACATTGGTGGATCAGCCACAACCACCTTTGACGATCTGCAATTAAGCGGTAGCGGAACAAAAAACTTTGCAGTAAATACTACAATTAGTGATGAGTTGTCTATTGATAGCGGAGTAATAGCGGGGCTGAATAACATTAATACCCATTCAGCCAATACGTTAATTCTGGGCGGTGCATTGCAAGGCACCGGCACATGGGGTAGCACAGCCTCCTCACCAGCCGCGGTTAATCAAAACGATACATTTTTTAGCGGAAACGGTCTCATCACAGTAAATGCTGGAGGTTTTACCTTCTATTCTATCGCAAGTAGCGATTGGAGTTTAACCTCTACCTGGTCTACCATTGGATTTGGCGGGGCAGCGGCATCTTCTACGCCAGGAGCAGGAGATTATGTGGTTATTGGTGATGGGCAGAGTGTTACCATAACCGATGATGAAACATGCGAGGTGTTGTTATTTGATGCAAGCACTGCACAAACTAATTCTTTAATTATTAATTCGGGAAGCTTAACAGTTGCCACAGATATCACCATTCCTCAAACCATAACATCAGGATCCAACATTCTTAGTGTGGTATCAGGAAGCCTGCTGGCTGAAAATGTGAATTTCACAGCTTCGGGTGGTGGAGCAGGTCATCAGTTAACGATTTCAACAGGTACTGTTTCAATCAATGGAGATATTACCGGTATAGGAGCAAGCAGCACGATCCAGTTTACGGGAGCAGGTTTGCTTGAAGTTGGCGGTTCCATGTTTTCATCAGCAAATGGTACATTAACTTCTGTTGCAGGAAGCACAGTAGCGTATACCGGAGCGGCCCAAACCGTTCAGGCACTCGGTTATAATAACCTGACTTTATCTGGCAGTGGCACTAAAACCCTTGCGGGAACAACAGCTTTGGGTGGCAACCTGGTTATTAGTGATGATGTAACATTTACTATCGGAGCCTTTACATTTTCAGTTGCCGGAACCACCACAGTGGGAACAGGCACAAGTGGAACGTTATCCATCACCTCGGCTACAGGTACTAAAACTTTTACTGGTTTAGTAACGGTTGCTACAGGTGGTACATGGACCAATACCACAGAAGCTGTAACCTTTCAGGGTGGTATAACCAACAATGG
This sequence comes from Cytophagales bacterium, assembly GCA_017303795.1. Classification (GTDB taxonomy): domain Bacteria; phylum Bacteroidota; class Bacteroidia; order Cytophagales; family Cyclobacteriaceae; genus ELB16-189. The sequence continues at coordinate 529,653 of JAFLBR010000001.1, forward strand.
TACGTTTACAGCAGGTACAGGAGTACACACTTTCAATACGAATTCACAGGCATTAACGGGTACATTTACATTTACGAGTGTAACGGTAACGGGTGCAGCCGTAGTGCTTACCAATACCAATTCATTAACGGTTAACACAGCGTTGAGTGGCACGGGCCGGATCACGCAAGGTGCAGGTGCAACCTTAAACATTGGTGGTGCCTCCGCAATCACCAACATGACTGCAACAGCAAGTGGTAATACAGTAAATTATACTGGAGCGGCACAGACGGTAAAGAATGTGAACTATGCAAACTTAGGGTTGTCCGGCAGTGGAGTAAAGACACTTCAGGTTGGAACAACAGCGATAACGGGTGATCTTACTTTGAGTGGTACGGTAACCACAACTGGAGTAATAGGCCTTACGATTGGAGGTACAGTTGACATTGGTTCAGGAACAACATTCACTGCTGGTGCTTTTACGCATGCTGTTGGAGGTGATTGGATTAATGATGGAACATTTACAGGCACAGGCAGTGTGATTAACTTCAATGGTGCTGCCCAGAGCATTACAGGCGGATCAACTACGTTCAATGATTTGATCTTATCTGGATCTGGAACCAAGACTTTAGGCATAAGTACAACGGCATCAGGAATTTTATCAATTGCGAGTGGCGTGGTAGTAAATTTAAATAACGCGAATACCTATACTTCTAATTCGCTTATTCTTGGTAATACAATTCAACAATCTGGCACATGGGGTAGCACAAGTTCTGCAGCCACAAATCAAAATGATACTTTTTTCAGTGGGAATGGTTTGATTACAGTAGTTACGGGAGGTAATACTTACTATTCGATTGCTAGCACAGCATGGAACGTAAACACTACTTGGTCCAACACTGGATTTGGTGGTCCGGCAGCCGCAGGTACTCCTGGTCCGAATGATTTTGTGTACATTGGTGATAGTTTTTCAGTTACCGTTACAGGCCCAGAGTCTTGTAGTGAATTATTTTTTGATGCAGGCACAAGTGTTACTAATACGCTTGCTATAAATCCAGGTGGTAGCCTTGCGGTTTCTGGTATAGTTACCATTCCCCAGACAGTAACTTCTGGCTCAAACATATTAAGCGTTGGTGCAGGCACGCTAACAGCAAATAGAATTGATTTCACAGCTTCGGGAGGCGGAGCAGGTCATCAGTTAACAATTTCAACAGGTACTGTTTCAGTCAATGGAGATATTACTGGTATAGGAGCAAGCAGCACGATCCAGTTTACGGGAGCAGGTTTGCTTGAAGTTGGCGGTTCCATGTTTTCATCAGCAAATGGTACATTAACTTCTGTTGCCGGAAGCACAGTAGCGTATACCGGAGCGGCCCAAACCGTTCAGGCACTCGGTTATAATAACCTGACTTTATCTGGCAGCGGTACTAAAACCCTTGCGGGAACAACAGCTTTGGGTGGCAACCTGGTTATTAGTGATGATGTAACATTTACTATCGGAGCCTTTACATTTTCAGTTGCCGGAACCACCACAGTGGGAACAGGCACAAGTG
>JAFLBR010000001.1:531284-646878 GCA_017303795.1 Cytophagales bacterium
AACATTGGTGGTGCCTCCGCAATCACCAACATGACTGCAACAGCAAGTGGTAATACAGTAAATTATACTGGAGCGGCACAGACGGTAAAGAATGTGAACTATGCAAACTTAGGGTTGTCCGGCAGTGATGTGAAGACACTTCAGGTTGGAACAACAGCGATAACGGGTGATCTTACTTTGAGTGGTGCGGTAACCACAACAGGAGTAATAGGCCTTACAATTGGAGGTACAGTTGACATTGGACCAGGCACAACGTTCATTGCGGGTGCTTTTACGCATAATGTAGGTGGCGATTGGATCAATGATGGAACATTTACAGGCACAGGCAGTGTGATTAATTTCAATGGTGCTGCTCAGAGCATTATAGGAGGATCAGCCACATTCAATGATTTGGTCTTATCAGGATCAGGAGTTAAGACTTTTGGAGTTCAGGTAACGATAACCAACGATCTGTTCATTAATTCAGTTATCGCTGATTTAAGTTCCATAACTACACATACCGCCAACAGACTGATATTGGATGCCGTTTTGCAAGGAACCACCAATCAGACATGGGGTAGTACGGCTTCAGGTGCCAATGTTCAAAATGATACTTATTTCTTAAACCCTAGTACAGGAAGAATAACGATAGCGGTAGGCGGTACTAACTTCTACTCAAGTGCCAGTGCAGATTGGGGTGTAAATACAACTTGGTCGAATGTTAGTTTCGGAGGTCCAACAGCAGCTGGCACTCCTGGCCCTACCGATTTTGTGTTTATTGGAGGTGGTTTTTCTGTTTCCGTTGCGGGTACTGAAGTTTGTAGTGCAATTACATTTGATCCTGGTACTAGTGTTACTAATACACTGACAATTACAGGTAGCTTAACCGTTACAGGGGCTATTACAATTCCTCAAACAATAACCTCTGGTCAAAATAACCTGAATGTTGGAGCCGGAAATCTGGTAGCTGAAAATGTAGCGTTTACAACTGGTTCGCCAGGAGGTACAGGTCACCGTATGACTATTTCTACCGGTACTGCCACCATAAGCAGTAATGTAACCGGTACTGGTACCAGCAGCTTAATTATATTTTCAGGGGCTGGCTTACTTCGGTTAGGTGAAAGTTTTTACACATCGGCTAACGGTACATTGACTACTGTTGCAGGCAGCACGGTCGAGTATAATGGAACAGATCAAATAATTGAATCTCATACAACTTATCGCAACCTGACGTTGTCTGGTAGTGGGAATAAAACGCTTTCAGCTAGTACAAACACCACCATTGGAGGTAATCTGGTTGTTGGAGATAATACAAGTTTTAATATTGGAGCTTCAACCCTGGTTGTAACGGGTACCACTACAGTTGGTGGAGGTACAAGTGGAACATTGTCGATCACTTCGACTACCGGCACCAAAACCTTTAGTGGCTTAGTAACGATTGGAGCAGGGGCCACGTGGACTAATACAACAGAGGCCGTAACTTTTCAAGGTGGTATTACCAATGCTGGTACGTTCACAGCTGGTACTGGTATACAAACTTTCAATGCCAACTCTCAGGCTTTAACCGGTACATTCACTATTCCTAGTGTAACCGTTACGGGTGGGGCGGTTGTACTAACCAATAATAACTCATTAACAGTTAATACAGCACTAAGTGGTACAGGGCGAATCACCCAGGGTGCAGGTGCAACCTTAAATATTGGTGGTACCTCGGGTATTACTAATATGACCGCGACAGCAAGTGGTAATACCGTAAATTATTCAGGTGCCGCACAAACAGTTAATAATGTAAACTATGAAAACCTTGGGTTGTCTGGTAGCGGAGCGAAGACGCTTCAGGTAGGAACTACAGCAATTATAGGTGATCTTACCTTGGGTGGTACGGCAACGACTTCTGGAGTGATTGGTTTGACAATCGGTGGCTCATTAGACATTGGTTCGGGAACAACCTTCACAGCTGGTGCTTTCACTCATAATCTGGGTGGTAATTTTATAAATAATGGTTCGTTTGCTGGTGGCTCAGGTACAATTGGTTTTGTTGGAGCCGCACCTCAAACTATTTCTGGTACAACGGTAACAAACTTTAACAATATTTCAATTTCCAATACAACCGGAGTTTTGGTTGAATCAAATCAAAATCTGGTTGGTGTTCTTTCATTGGCTGCGAGTAGCGTATTTGATGCTGATGGTGGTAGCAATACCGCTGTATTTACATTATTATCTTCAGGCGATTCCCCAACTCAAGACGCTTCAATTGCTACCCTGCCCGCAGGCGCATCTGTAATAGGAGATGTAACTGTGCAACGGTATATGGAAATAGAAGGCGCAAGTGGTGGTCGTATTTATCGGTATGTTTCATCTCCGGTTCAATCCGCACCGGTATCGCAAATTCAAGCAGAAATTCCTGTTACTGGATCCTTTACAGGTACAAGTGTATGTGCGGCTTGCGGCTCAACTCAGTCTATGTTTTTATATAATGAATCGGTTATTACTGATACCAATGGCAGTGGTGGCAATAACTTTGATGATGGCTATGAAGATTTCCCTAACGCATCAAATTCAGAAATATTAACTACAGGTAGAGGGTATGCGCTTTTCGTAAGAGGTAATATTGATCCTGTTCTGTCAAGTGGTTCAGCCAGATGGGATGTGAGAGGACCTATTATCAGCGGAACGATTGACTATACCCCATTTACAACATTTACTTCTTCCGGAAATGTTGCAAATGATGGTTGGAACCTGGTTGGTAACCCTTACCCGTCAACCATTGATTGGGATGCTGCTACAGGTTGGACTCGGACAAACATTAATAATGCAATCTATATGCGTGATAATGGTTTACTATCTCCGGTTTATGCTTCTTATGTTGGCGGAGTGGGTACAAACGGTGGCTCAAGATATATTGCTACTGGGCAGGCATTTTTTGTAAAGAGTAATGGCGGAGCAATTAATTTTCAATCAGATGAAAACGTAAAGGTGGGGGGCACTCAAACAACCTTCATTCGCGAAGGAGGAGTTAGTGATCTTATTCGCATAACCTTAAAAAGAGATGGCAACAAAGACGAGACTGTAATTAGATTTAATGCAAATGCATCGAATGAATTTGATCCAGATTTGGATGCCGTGAAACTCCCCAATTCTATTTTTAACCTGTCCACTGTGTCGGGTAATAATAGGTATGCAATTAATTCTGTACCAGAAAATTCTTGTAGAACAACTATTCAATTGAATATTGCTAATGCTTCAGTAGGTAACTATGAACTTAATTTTTCGGATTTATCCACATTTAGCAATACGCCAGTAGTAAGTTTACTGGATGGCTTTACCGGTCAGGCGATAGCCATAACTGATAATATGAAATATAATTTCAGTATCACCAGTGATGTCAATTCTTCAGGAAATCGATTTAGTATTATTGTTGAACAACCTGCTATAAATCTTTTGATTCATGCTCAGGGTGCAGATAAGATTTGTATCGATTCACCTTATAATATTGCGCTGGCCACTTCAGAGACTGGCGTAAAATACTTTGCATCAATTGATGGAAATACTGTTTCGGAACCAGCTACCGGTAATGGTGGTGAGCTTATTCTGAATGTTTCATCAGATATGTTAGCCTTGGGAGAAAATACTTTAACACTGTATGCACAGCGCAATGGATGTACTGCCCTTCCATTGAGTAGTGTAGTAAATGTAACGGTTGACAGAATTTACGAAGTTCTATCTGTAACGGATGGGCTTTCATGTCAGTCAGGACAATCAACTCTTAGAGCTGATGGAGCGCCTGCAAATGGTAAGTATAGATGGTATCAAAGTGTCAATTCATCTGAGTTGATAAGTGAAACTTCTAATGGTGAATTTGTTACACCAGTGCTGGATAAGACTAAATCATATTACGTGTCCGTAGTAAACACTGCAGGTTGCGAAGGAAACCGGCAGGAAGTGAAGGCGGTGGTAGAACAGTTCGAAAATGCTGAAATAACCGAAACTTCTTATGGTGTGTTAACATCCAACCATAGTTCAGGTAATCGCTGGTACTATAACAATGAATTAATTTCGGGAGCCACAGGTCAATCAATTACGGTAGCTGAGTCTGGCTTGTACAGAGTTGAAGTGGAAATTGGTACTTGTAAAACTATTGATGAATTTGAATTTGTTGTAACAGGAGTTGAGGAGTCAAAAATTCAAGCCAGAGCCTATCCTAATCCAGTTGTTGATAAATTAATTGTTCAGATTGCTGGATTGGGGGTTAGTTCTATAGAAATAATTTCTAATTCAGGGATTCCGGTCGGTCGAATTCAAGTCAAGAAAAACACGAATGATGTTGAGATTGATTTTGCTGACAAACCCACAGGTCTTTATCTGGTTAAATTAAATAGCGATAGAAGCGCAGTTTCCACTTTCAAGATTATTAAGAAATGAAATTGAATACCTTTTTCCTCCGAATCATTTTTAGCGCAGTATTGTGTGTACTGGTAGTTACTGGTTATGCCCAACCAGGTGATCCAAGCAGCGATCCGGATGTACCTATTACGGGTATTGAGATTCTGCTTGCACTAGGAGGCATACTTGGGTTAAAGAGATTCCTCTCGTCTAAACAAAGGCGTTCGTAATTCATGAAGAACCTTCCAGCCTTTTTAAGGAAGTTAAAAATATTACCTCGGTGGGTTATTGTTCTGATTGATTCAGGCTTTATCTTATTTTCAACCCTAACCGGCTATCTGTTAAGATTTAACTTCTCTACTGCGGATTTAATTAATAATCACTTCTATTTCGGGATTGCCATCTATGGAACATGTGGGTTTCTGGCGATTATTTCAACCGGTAGCTATAAAGGTATTATCCGCTATACCGGTATTCAGGATGGTGTGAGGATATTTTTTATGCTTGTATTAAATGCAAGTCTCGTATCAGCAATTAATCTTCTTACTTATGTTAGCAGCGGAAACTTCATAATACCATTCTCAGTCATCTTTATCAGTCTACTTTCTTCTTTCTTATTCTTATTCAACTACAGGCTGCTGGTAAAATATATTTTTGCATACTATAGAAATGCCATTATAAAGAAATCAAGAGTCTTGATTTTTGGAGCTGGTCAGACAGGCATAATTACAAGGCACGTTATTGATTCAACACCAAGAATGCAGATTGTAGGTTTTCTGGAAGATAATCCAAATAAAATTGGTAAAGTATTGGATGGATCTAAGATTTATGATGGTAGGGGTGATAGTCTGGATCATTGCTTCGATGAACTAAATATTGATGAATTGGTAATTACCGTGCGGGACATCTCCCTGGAAAGAAAAAATGAGATGGTTGATGCGTGTATACGAAATCAAGTGAAGGTAAGAACCGTTCCTCCTGTTGAGAAGTGGGTAGGTGGAGAATTGAGCATTAACCAGATACGAGAAGTTAATATTGAGGAATTACTCGGTCGGGAGACGATTCAGCTCAACAATCTTTCAATTGCTTCTGATCTGAAAGGCAAGCGTGTTTGTATTACCGGAGCAGCAGGCTCAATTGGCAGCGAATTGGTTCGGCAAGTTGCAGCTTATGGACCGGAGCGGATAATATTGATTGATCAAGCCGAATCTCCCCTTTATGAAATTGAAAGAGAGATAAAAGTAAAGTTTACAGGCAGAGTTATTCCATACCTGGCTGATATAACAAACAGAGCAAGAATCAGTGCGATTTTTGAAGAAAATAAACCAGAGATAATTTATCACGCAGCAGCTTACAAACATGTTCCATTAATGGAAGGAAATCCCAGCGAGGCCATTCATTGTAATATTTTGGGAACAAAGAGCCTGGCTGACCTAGCGGTTGAGTTTCGGATTAAAAAATTTGTCATGATCTCTACAGACAAAGCCGTTAATCCTACTAATGTGATGGGGTGTTCGAAGCGTATTGCAGAAGTCTATGTACAAGCATTAAACGAAAAACTTCGCTTAGCCGGAAATCATACTACTGCTTTTGTTACCACCCGATTTGGAAATGTTCTTGGTTCAAACGGGTCTGTCATACCATTGTTTAAGAAGCAGATTCAAGATGGTGGACCGGTTACGGTCACACATCCGGAGGTAACACGTTTTTTCATGACAATACCAGAAGCTTGCCAATTAGTTTTGGAAGCAGGTACAATGGGTAAAGGGGGTGAGATTTTTATTTTCGATATGGGCAAGCCCGTAAAAATTTCTGATCTGGCTAAGAAGATGATCCTGCTTTCAGGAATGCAGCCGGGAAAAGATATTGAAATTGTATTTACTGGACTGAGGGAAGGTGAAAAGCTCTATGAGGAGTTGTTGAATAAATCAGAAGACACAATCCCAACTCACCACGAAAAGATATTGATCGGAAAGGTTGAACCTCATTCGTACGAAGAGATCAATCGGTACATAGAACTGTTCTTCGACTTAATAATTGACAAGAACGAACTTAAAATGGTTGCCTTGATGAAGGAACTAATCCCTGATTTTCGAAGTAATTACTCCCGCTACGAAGTACTTGATAAGGAATAGAAGTAAGACGGATTACCTTCTCAGACCACCACGCTTATTGTATCTATAGGAAGCGCTACGCTTTTTGCTATACATTCTTCCATTACCATTGTCATGTAGATCAAACGGTAAATAGTATTCAAACTTGGCATTAAAAAGTAGGTATCCATCATTTGTAGAAGGATTTCCCCTTTGTTTTCCTGCTGCATTGAGTGGTTTCCCTATCTCTGATCTTCTATCCGCCAAAGCCGCAGCAATTGGATTTGAGAAGGAGGTATTATCAATATATTCAGTGCTTACATCGTCCAAATAATCGGAGAAAGTCATTCTATAGCCTGCCTCAACAGCAATGTTAAAATTGGGTCCTCCCTTAAGTCTTAAACCTAAACCGTATGGCAGAACCAACCCAATTCTATTATAATTTACACCCTCTGTGCGTAACGGCTGAAGAGCGTAAGATTTTCCTTGATATTCGGCTTTTGGATTAAAATAAAGAATACCTACTCCTCCAAAACCATAAACATTAAAATATGGCCTTCTGTAATACCGATTCCCATTGGGAAACAAATTAAAGACTCCAACAAAATTTAGTTCATAGTTATTGGATTTGAAAGAAAGATTCCGTGATACCCTTCCTGCATCACTAGCCTTTGAGTCAGAGCCTTCTAGCGTGAACCAATTTAATTCGGTTCTTAAACTTACTTGAGGTGTTAAATAATATTGAAGGCCAGCATTGATATTTAATTTGGCATCAAAATAATCTCTGGGATTGGAAAGCTCCCCGAAATAAGTTGAGGTACCTGTGCCTGCTACAAGAATCAGTGACCTATTCTTACGGATTGCATAGAAACTCTGGGCTATAGCTGCTTCAGCTACTGTAAGCAATACCACCAAAACCAATAGTTTACGCATAATAACTATCTTTAAACCACGAATCTATGCTTTTTTATCCAAACAGGAAACCGGTTTAAGCCAGCACTTCCTTTATTTTCTGAGCCGCATCTTTCAATAAAATAGCCGAAAAAACCTTCAACCCCGATTCCTGAATGATTTTAGCCCCTTCTTCGGCATTGGTGCCCTGCAGGCGAACGATAATTGGAACTGGGATATTCCCTACTTTTTTGTAGGCTTCAACAACCCCATTCGCCACCCGGTCGCACCGAACAATACCCCCAAAAATGTTGATTAGAATCGCTCGCACATTTGGATCTTTTAGAATGATCCTGAAGCCAGCCTCTACGGTTTCAGCATTGGCTCCACCGCCTACATCGAGGAAGTTAGCGGGCTCGCCACCTGAAATTTTGATAATATCCATAGTAGCCATCGCTAGTCCGGCACCGTTTACCATACAGCCCACGTTACCATCAAGTTTTACATAATTGAGGCCCGATTTGCCGGCTTCAACTTCCAATGGATCTTCTTCTGAAATATCTCTCAGTTCTTCCAGGTCTTTATGGCGGAATAAGGCATTGTCGTCCAAGTTAACTTTACCATCAACAGCCAGAATTTTATTGTCTGAGGTTTTTAGCACAGGATTTATTTCAAACATGGACGCATCCAAACCAATGTAGGCTGCATATAATGAATTGACGAATTTGATCATCTCCTTATAGGCGTTGCCTTCTAATCCCAGCTTAAAAGCAATTTTCCTGGCTTGAAAAGGCTGCAATCCAATAGAAGGATCAATCCATTCCTTAACAATTTTCTCTGGATGGGTTTCAGCAACTTCTTCGATGTTCATGCCACCTTCGGTAGAGGCCATGATAACGGGTTTGCTGGTAGCTCTGTCCAACAAAATACTCATGTAGTATTCCTTGGGTTCAACTTCACCGGGGTAATAAACATCTTCTGCTATAAGCACTTTATTTACCTTTTTGCCCGCAGGGCCGGTTTGTATCGTAACCAAAGTGCCGCCCAAGATGGCTTTGGATTTTTCAAGCACTTCATCAAAACTTTTAGCCAAAACCACACCTCGCGATCCGGTTTCTTTTATAGTGCCTTTGCCACGGCCACCGGCATGAATCTGAGATTTAATCACGAACCATTTGGAACCAGTTTCAGCGCCTAATTCTTTGGCTGCCGCCAGCGCTTTATCTGGGGTATCGGCAACAATACCGCGTTGTACAGCTACTCCAAATTTTTTAAGAATGTCTTTGGCCTGGTATTCGTGTATGTTCATAAAAATAAGTTTTGGAGGCAAGCTACTTTTTTTAAACCTTTAATTCAACAAATTAAACGCAATGTTAAAGGCTGAAGGACTAAAGAAAACATACGGTGACCTGGAAGTATTGAAAGGGGTGGACGTAGAAATTAAGAAAGGGGAGGTGGTTAGTATTGTTGGGGCTTCGGGAGCGGGCAAGAGTACGTTGCTGCATATCTTAGGTACATTGGATAAACCCGATGCGGGCAGGGTTTGGTTGGATAATCAAGATGTCTTTTCTCAATCTACATCAGGGCTTGCAGCATTTCGCAATACCCGACTGGGATTTGTCTTTCAGTTTCATAATCTGCTACCCGAATTTACGGCTGTTGAAAACGTGATGATACCGGCACTTATCTCCCGTAAGGAAGAAAAAGAAGTACGACAACGTGCGATAAAACTTTTGGAAACTCTTGCAGTTGGAGGAAGGGCTGAGCATAAACCCTCTCAGCTATCGGGTGGGGAGCAACAACGGGTTGCTGTTGCGCGGGCGCTAATCAACAATCCCAAGCTTGTGTTTGCCGATGAACCTAGTGGAAATCTGGACTCTAAAAATGCCACCGAACTGCATCAACTTTTTTTTCGCTTGCGCGATGAGTTGGGACAAACTTTTGTGATTGTTACACACAATCAGGAGTTTGCGGGCATGACTGATCGCAAGTTGGAGATAAAGGATGGTAGAATGATTTAATGATGGTGAAACGCTTCTTCTGTTTCAGATACCTCAACATGCCCTTTTGAGTTGATGCTTGTAAGCAGTACGTTTTTTGTTTCATTGATCAGTAACGGATCAAATTTCGCGGCCACGCGAATGTAGTTTTCGGTAAAGCCGTGCATCAATCCGTCTTCCACATCGTTTTCAAAAAGTACGCTGAACGATTTGTTCAGGTTCGCTTCATAGAAGGCTCTTCTTTTCTTTTCGGAAAGTATATGCAGCATGCGTGAACGTTCATGGCGTACCTTCATGGGCACAACACCCGGTAGTTCAGCAGCAACCGTATTTTCCCGTTCAGAGTAGGTAAACACGTGCAGGTAGGAGACATTGAGTTCGTTCAGAAACTGATAGGTTTCTAAAAAGTGTTCATCTGTTTCCCCAGGAAAGCCCACAATCACATCTACACCAATACAGCAGTCGGGCATTACTGATTTTATTTTTTCCACGCGACTGGTATAAAGCTCGCGCTGATACCGCCTGCGCATTAATTTTAAAATTGTGTTGGAACCTGATTGCAAAGGAATGTGAAAATGCGGCACCAGTTTGGAAGAACTGGCTACAAGATCAATTATTTCATCGGTAAGTAAATTGGGTTCGATAGATGAAATACGCAACCGTTCAAGTCCTTCTACTTGTTCCAGTTCTTTCAACAAATCAACAAACCGGTCTTTTCGTTCGCCCTCGCGAATCCCAAAATCACCCGTGTTTACACCGGTTAGTACAATTTCTTTTACACCGGTTGCTACAATCTTTTGGGCCTGTTCAAAAATGTTAGGAATGGTGTCGCTTCGGCTTGAACCTCTTGCTAATGGAATGGTGCAAAATGTACACGAGTAATCGCATCCATCCTGAACCTTTAAAAATGTACGGGTGCGATCGTGAAGTGAATAAGAAGTATTGAAAGTATTAGCAGATTCAATGGCCGAGGCAAGTACCTGCGGTGCTTTGGGTCGCACAAAACCATCCAGTAATTCAACCAGCCTGAATTTTTCGGCTGCGCCAAGTACTGCATCTACTCCGGGTATTTCCGAAATTTCTTTTGGTTTAAGTTGTGCGTAACAACCAATAATTGCCACATAAGCATCGGGCGAAATGTTGCGTGCTTCGCGTACTACTTTGCGACATTTCTTATCGGCATTTTCGGTAACCGAGCACGTGTTGATAATAAAAATATCGGGTTGCTCCGTAAATTCTACCTTCTGGTATCCGGCATCTTCCATCTTACGCGAAATGGTGGATGTTTCGGAGTAGTTAAGCTTACAACCCAGCGTGTAGAATGCTACTTTCTTCATATTTTACGCAAAGATAATAGATCAGATTTGGCTAATAGCATCACCACAATGAAGTTGTTAAAATTCGCCCGAATAGTAGCCCTGCTTTTCATTTTCCACATTGTGTTTTCGCTATTCCTGATTGTTAGCCCAACTTTTAATGCCGGGTTGCTAACTTTGGTATATCGAAAATATCTTTTACCGGGGCCGTTTTTTACCAAAGACCGGATTGAACAATCGTATTCGCTACTGCTTTCATGCCAAGTGGGAAACGTCTGGCAGCCGGTTTCACAACCTGCGTTGGAAAACTACCATCGATTAATGGCTACGGGTAATCCAAAGGCTATGCTTCAAGCCCGATTAGATCGGTATTTTTATTATCAATACGTTATTTCAAAGCATAAAAATCCCAATGTTCAAATCAATCCGGAATTTGAACAGTTGATAAACTATTATCAAAACTATTTTCCTGTCGGAACAGATTCGGTCAAGTTGATCTTTGTGAAAAAAGAAACCACTGACTTTGCGATTAAAGTGGATACCCTTTACACGATTAAGCATGGGGTTGATTAATCAGATTGATGTTAGTGTCAAGCGTATGTTGCTGGAAGATTCCCGAAAGGAACTTTTCTTTAAAGTACTTTATTTATTTGTGCTGATTAAACTATGGTTAAGTTGGTCTACACTGGAGTTGATAATCGAATTTGTTCCCGCAAGGGTGTACAGTCTGGTTGGGTTGGTGTTACATGCACCACTACAACTATTAAATTTCGGGGTTGGTGCTTTCGTAGTAGTGTTTAGTTTAATCTTGCTAATAAGTATTGTTGTTCATTTAAATTACATCAGCGCGTTCCTTATTTTTTGGTTTTCGGTTTGCCTGAGTAAATTTTTGTTTCCTGTTTTGAATGGGGCCGACCTTGTGCTGAATTTATTTCTTCTTATTGGATTGGTTACTCCAACGTTTCCGGTTTTAAAGTTGCGGGGTATAACAGAATACCAGAAAGTAATTTCTGCGTTTGGAGTTTTGTTTGTTAAAGTTGAGATAGCCTTAATTTATTTTTTATCGGGTTACGATAAGTTAATCACCCCTTCGTGGCGGAATGGTAACGCCATATTTTCAGTAGCTAACCTGGACTATTTTTCGAATCCCAATTTTTCCATGCAGCTATCAGGGATAAGCGTATTAGTAGTGGCTTGGTTAGTAATACTTTTCGAAATCTCTTTTGCTTTTTTTATCTGGTTCAAAAAATTCAGAAACTATTGGTTGATAGCCGGGGTAGTATTTCACCTGGGCATAATTGTTTTTATGGGCTTACTCGATTTTGGTTTGGTCATGATTATTTCTTACCTGATTTTTCTACCGGCTAAAAAGTTAGATTCAAATTAATCATGCTAAATCTTTTTCGATGGCTTTTATACGGGCATCCAAGGCAGCAGTAACGGTTGGAAAATCTGCTTTGGATTTCAGGTCAGCTTTAACGCTCACATAAAATTTAATTTTAGGCTCGGTTCCCGATGGGCGTACTGAAATTTTACTACCATCTTCTGTATAAAATTGTAACACGTCCGACTTAGGTAAATCCAGTTGAGTTTCTTTGCCACTTTTAATATCTTTCTGAATGCTGCTTTTATAATCTAAAATCTGAGTTACAGGGCTACCAGCAAATTGTTTTGGAGGTGCGGTGCGAAATTTCTGCATCATCTCTTTAATCTCCTGTTCGCCCGTGGCACCTTTCCGTACCAGGTTAATTAAACCTTCTTTGTAATATCCAAAATCAACATACATCTGAATAAGCCAATCGTAAAGTGAGAAGCCTTCATCTTTGGCAGCAGCAGCCAGAGCTGCAAAAAATGCACAAGCTGAAACGGCATCTTTATCGCGAACAAAATCGCCTACCATGTAGCCGTAACTTTCTTCACCGGCCGCAATAAATTTCTTTTTGCCTTCCATCTGGCCCATTAATTCGGCTATGTATTTAAATCCCGTAAGGGTATTGTAGCAGTCAATTTGCAATTTGGTAGCAATGGTATCCACCAGTTCGGAAGTAACAATGGTTTTAGCAATGTAGCCACCGTTACGATCTGCTTCGCTCAGGTTTTTCATAATAAACCACATCATCAAACTAAAAGCCTGGTTGCCATTCAATAGAAAGAATTCTCCAGTGTTATCTTTAATACCAATACCCACCCGATCAGTGTCCGGGTCAGTTGCCATTACCAACTCAGCATTTTCAGCTTTTGCTTTTTGCAAAGCAAGTTCCATAGCCGATTGTTCTTCAGGGTTAGGTGAGTGCACTGTTGGAAAATTGCCGTTTGGCTCTCGTTGCTCCTCCACAACCTTCAGATTAGTAAACCCAAGTCGCTTTAAACATTCGGGCACCATGGTTATGCCGGCACCATGTATGCTGGAATAAACCAATGCGATGTTTGCCTGGCGTTTGATGCTATCTTTTTTGGGGATCAGTCTATTTACTTCTTCGTAATAGGCATCTTCCACTTCTTTGCCAACCGTTTTTATTTTGGATGGATCAGCTTGAAACTTAATGTTCTCAAATCCACCAATGGCATTTACTTCCGTGATTACATTCTTATCATGCGGAGGAACCAATTGCGCGCCACCTTGCCAGTACGCTTTGTAGCCGTTGTATTCTTTTGGATTGTGCGATGCCGTTATCACCACACCCGACTGACAATTCAAATACCGGATAGCAAACGAAAGCAGGGGAGTTGGCCGTAGTTCCGAAAACAGATACGCTTCAATTCCGTTTGCCGAAAAAATATCGGCAGTAACTTGTGCGAAGGCCGCGCTATTGTTGCGACTGTCGTAAGCAATGGCAACTTTGATTTTACCAGTAAAGGATTTCTTAAGGTAGTTTGCTAAACCCTGCGTGGCTGCGCCAATGGTGTAGCGATTCATACAATTAGAGCCTACGCCCATTACGCCACGCAGCCCTCCGGTACCAAACTCCAGGTCCTTATAGAAGCTGTCAATCAACAACTTGGTGTTGTCGGGTGTAAGCATTTGCTGGATGGTAGCCTTGGTTTGATCGTCAATAGTCGGGCTTTGTAGCCAGTTGTTGGCGCGTTGGGTAGCAATATTTAATAAATCGTTCATGGTATTTATGCCAATGTGAAAACTTTGTTTTGAGATGTTCGTTTACCGAAGCAAATATAAAATCTATTACACAATGAAAATGAAAATTATTGTTGGCGTGATGCTAAGTTTTGCATCCACTTTTGCAGTAGCACAACAGTTTAAAGTAGTTACTGTGGTTGAATCTATTGTACCCGGAGGTATTGGTCGCTCGCGGATGATTGAAGAAAAACAGGATATTAATCATAAAGATCTGACCACCGAGCGTACCGATGGTGGAAAGAGCGATCAGGGCGATATTAAACGTTCCGATATCAAGATTGATAATTTTAGCGAGACCAAGTTGCTTAACTTTTACAGTATTGCGGGTATCAATTTTCAAAACATTGCTTCGAACGATGCAGTAATCTCATCCAAGATTAATGATATGGTTAAAGAGGGTTGGGATCTGGTATTTGTCTCCAGCGCAGTAGAAAGTGATGCCGGTAAAAGCGATGGCGTAGGTATTTTTATTACGCGCCTATACTTCAAGAAAAAATAAAGAAGGAAATAAGAAAGCTGCCGGGTACTCTGGCAGCTTTCTATTTGGTTTAAAGATTTCCGCGCAAGCCTTGCTCCATCTCAATGGCTTCAAACAAAGCTTTGAAATTTCCTTTACCGAATGATTTAGCGCCATTGCGTTCTATTATTTCGAAGAACAGCGTGGGGCGATCCTGAATAGGTTTGGTAAAAATCTGAAGCAGGTACCCTTCTTCATCGCGATCGATAAGAATATTCAGTTTCTTTAATGCCTGAAGATCTTCATTAATGTGTCCCACACGATCCAGCACATCATCGTAATACACATCGGGCACGCGTAAAAATTCTACACCTCTTCGCCTTAATTCACTTACGGTATGAATAATATCATCTGTAGCAATGGCAATGTGTTGTACGCCTGCACCTTTGTAAAAATCAAGGTATTCTTCAATCTGCGATTTCTTTTTTCCGGAAGCTGGTTCGTTAATCGGAAACTTGATGTAGCCATTTCCATTGGAAACCACTTTGGACATCAAGGCGCTGTACTCCGTTGAAATATCTTTATCATCGAAGGTAATAAGCAGGTTAAAGCCCATTACTTTTTCGTAGAACTCAACCCAATGGTTCATCTTACCCAGTTCTACATTGCCCACACAATGATCTACATACTTTAATCCAATCGGCTCAGGGTTCCAACTGGTTTTTACAGCTTGATACCCCGGTAGGAAAGCGCCCTTATAATTTTTCCGTTCTACAAATGTGTGGAATGTATCGCCATAGGTATGAATAGATGAGACCACCACTTCACCAAAATTATCTTTTAACGTAGCGGGTGCAATAGCAGGTGCGCCACCGCGGGCTACAGTTTCTCGAAACGATTTTTCGGCATCATCAACCCATAGTGCCAGAACTTTTACACCATCGCCATGTTTGGCTACATGCTGGGCTATTGGGGTATCGGGTTGCAAACTTGTAGTTAGCACAAACCGGATTTTACCTTGTGTAAGCACATACGAGGCGCGGTCGCGAACTCCCGTTTCGGGGCCTGCATAGGCAGTGAGTTCAAAGCCCATACAATGCTGGTAGAACAACGCGGTTTGTTTGGCATTACCTACATAAAATTCGATGTGGTCGGTGCCTAGGATGGGTAGAAAATCCTGATTCATACTTAATTAGTTGCTGTCCTTCAAAATTAATCAATCGGCAAGTTTTAATTTAGGCTCCGTTTCTATAATCTTGATAAAAATTTGAAGCAATGGACGTAAAAGAACTTGACAAAGCCATACAGGAAATAGCTAATCGCAGAAATGCTTTAAGCAAGATTGATTACAATAACCCCAAGTATGACGATCTGGAAGAAGAATTACACGACCTGGAAGACTCACTTCAGGTAAAATATGGCGATTATCTGGAAGAAATTCTGCAAGACGTACACGATAAATATTGCCCTGATACCGATGTGTTATATCCAATTGCTTATCTGGCTAAAACTTATGCTATAAGTGATAAAAATGAATTTTCTGTAACAAACAAAGAAGGTGTTTTTGTTGAGGTTGATTCGATTCCAGGTAAGGATACGAAGCTGGTTCTTGTGCCTAATCCTATGCGAGTAATTTTAAACGTGGGGACAAATCAGCAGCAGGTTGTTTGGACAGCAAAGTGAGTTTGAACTTCTGCATGAGTAGGCAGTAAGCAGTATTCAGTGGGCTGTAAATAGATTTGTTGCAAACTGCGGCTCTCCAACTGCCTACATTAAATTTGCTCTTAATACCCCAAGCTACTTCGCACTTTATTTAAAACTGAGCGGGCAATTACGCGGGCTTTGGCTTCGCTCTGTTCTAATTTCTTATCTAATTCAGCAGGGTTATTCATGTAGTAATTGAAGATCTCGCGCTCCTTGGCATACTTTGTCAACACTAAAGCCAATAGTTCTTGCTTGGCGTGGCCGTACCCAAAATTTCCGGCCAGGTATTTTTGGCGTAGGGCTTCAGTTTGTTCAAGTGTTGCAATGAGTTTATAAATCGCGAATACGTTATCGGTATCTGGGTTTTTAGGTTCTTCCAACGGAGTGCTATCGGTTATAATCGTTCCGATTTGTTTCTTCAACTCCTTTTCAGGCAAAAAGATATCGATGATGTTATTGTAAGACTTACTCATCTTCTGGCCATCAGTTCCCGGAATTGTCATAACCGATTCTTCAATGCGGGCTTCGGGTAACACAAAGGTTTCGCCATACTGATTGTTAAACGTGCTGGCAATATCGCGGGCCATTTCTAAATGCTGGCGCTGATCTTTTCCTACCGGAACAAAGTTGGCATCGTACAGAATAATATCGGCCGTCATTAAAACCGGGTAGGTAAACAATCCCGCATTTACATCGGATAGCCGATCGGACTTATCCTTAAACGAATGAGCATTGGCCAACATAGGAAAAGGTGTGAAGCAACTGAGGTACCACGTAAGCTCACACACTTCCGGAATCTGGCTTTGCCGATAGAGCAGATTTTTATCTACATCAAATCCAAAAGCCAACCAGGCCGCGGCAACTGCCTGCACATTGGCTTTGCGTGTTTGGGCATCTTTTATGGTGGTAAGCGAATGCAGATCGGCAATAAAAAAGAACGACTCGTTGCCGGGTTGTTGCGAGAGTTTGATAGCGGGAATAATCGCGCCAAGCAGATTACCCAAATGCGGGCGACCACTACTTTGAATGCCTGTAAGAATGCGTGCCATAATTGGTTGCAAATAAAGGTAAGAATAGGGAATTGCCTTCAGCCACTGGTGAATTATTTGCTGGTAAGATCGCTTTGGAGGATTCAATATTTTAGTTTTGCAGAATGAAATGGTCTATACTCTTTTTATTAATCCCCGGTTTGGTAATGGCTCAAATAACAGAGCCGGTATTTTTTAAGTCGAAGACTTACGATTTTGGTGAGGTGGTGGAATCGGGTGGCAACGTGGAATATGACTTTACATTTACCAACCTGGCTAATCGTCCTATTCGGATTCTGAATGTGCAGGCTTCGTGTGGGTGTACCACTCCGGGTTGGACTAAAGAGACAATTTCTGCTTCGGGTTCTGGTTTTATTAAAGTCAGTTTTGATCCGAAAGGCAAACCCGGTTATTTCAACAAAACGTTAACCGTTACTACCGATATTGAAAAGAACCCTATTGTACTTACCATTAAAGGAAATGTGGTAGATAAAAAATCGGGTGGCGATGAGTTGAAAGTTGTGATGGGTAACCTTCGTGTGAAGAGTAACTCGCTTACGCTTGGAAAAGTGTTTGTAAATAAGCCGGCTATTACTCAGGAGTTTAAAATTCAGAATGCAGGTTCAGAATCGATTACCATTAAACGCGCCAATGCACCTGCGCATATCAAAGTAACTACCCCAGTAACTTTACAAGCGGGCGAAACCGGAATGCTTAATCTGAATTATGATGCGAAGACATTGAATCGCTATGGTTTTATTGCCGATAGAATTGAATTGGTTACAACCGATGTGGATTCTATTAAAGCTATTTCTGTTTACGCTATGGCGGAAGAATTTTTCCCCACATTAAGTGCTACGGAAATTACCAAAGCACCGGTACTGTTAGCGAATAACTATGCGCTGGATTTTGGTAGAGTACAGCAGGGAACCAAAAGCGAATTAACCGTAAGTCTTCAAAATAAAGGTAAACAACCACTCACCATTCGCGAAGTGCAACCCAATTGTACGTGTGTGACTACTTCAGTAGATAAAAATCTACTTCAGCCAGGTGAAATAGCTACCATGAAAATTGTATTGGATACAAAAGGCCGAGCTGGAACGCAAAATAAATCCATCACGATTTATTCAACCGATCCGCGCAATCCTGTGCAGCGGATTACCATGAGTGGGTTTATTGAGTAATTGTTAATTCTGAAATTGAACTTCAGAAGTATAAACGACATTGCTCTTATTTAGGGCGCGATCATAGATATAGAGACGAAATCGGACTGTTTTATTAAGAAATAGAATTCTCAAGAAATGGCTTCCAATTTTAAAAGTCAATAGCATTTCCTGACTTGAAATCATTTTGAAATAAAATGGTGATCCGCTATCGCTTCCAAAATTCTGCAATTGAAACCTGCCGTGGAGATTGAATCCGCAATTTGGGTAAGAAAATTCTTCCCGGAAATTAAATGTTGACCACGAACCATCATCTTGTTGCACTTGAAAATCAAAAATAAAATTATAGGGTAGTTCATTAATCTTAATGTAAACGGTATCAATAACTTGACCAAAGTCATTCCTTAATACCTCATAATTGATGCATGAATAGGGGTCTACAAATTCTGGAAGCGTATCGAATGATGGTGTGTATCGATCGCTGAATTTTAATAGCGAATTAATGTCTAAACCCTCAGCCTTGTAGGTGCCTGGAATTAACTTATCCTCCACCTTATTGTAATACCACGCGTAGTGATAAGGGCTTTCAATGTCATTGATAGTCAGGCCTAAGTCAAAATCTCCATCCCTCACATAGAATTTCACAATAACTGAATCCATGCTATTCTCGCGCTTTACCTCAATATCTCTGAATTCGATGTAAGGCTCAATTGGATAAATTGGCTCATCTTCTTTACAATTTATAATTGTTAGAAGAAGAAGGATTAGAGATGTTCCCCAAAATTTTTTCATGAAAACGCTGCTATCCCCGTAATATGATTTCCCAGAATCAGCAAGTGAATATCATGCGTACCTTCATACGTTACCACCGATTCTAAGTTCATCATGTGGCGCATAATCGGGTACTCTCCGGTAATGCCCATGCCGCCATGTATTTGCCGCGCTTCGCGGGCAACATCAAGTGCAATTCTAATGTTATCGCGTTTGGCTAATGAAATCTGAGCCGTAGTAGCTTTACCTTCATTCATCAACACACCTAAACGCCAATTCACTAATTGCGCTTTGGTAATTTCAGTCAGCATCTCAGCAAGTTTTTTCTGTATCAACTGAAACGAACCAATCGGTTTTCCAAATTGAATACGTTCTTTCGCATATCTTCTGGCTGAATCATAGCAATCCATAGCAGCACCAATCGCGCCCCACGCAATTCCATACCGCGCTGAGTCCAAACACATCATGGGCGCACCCAAACCATTTTTGCCGGGCAATAAATTTTCTTTCGGAACTTTCACATTGTCAAAAACCAATTCACCGGTGGTACTGGCTCGTAAGCTCCACTTGCCATGCGTTTCGGGGGTGGTAAAGCCGGGCATGCCGCGCTCCACAATCAAACCATGAATGCGACCGGCCTCGTTCTTGGCCCACACAACCGCTACATCCGCTTTAGGCGAATTTGAAATCCACATCTTGGCGCCATTCAAAAGATAATGATCGCCCATGTCTTTAAAGTTGGTCACCATTCCCGATGGGTTGGAACCATGATCGGGTTCGGTTAAACCGAAACAACCCAACCACTCGCCACTGGCAAGCTTGGGTAAATACTTGTTGCGTTGTTCTTCGCTACCGAATTTGTAAATGGGGTACATCACCAACGAACCTTGCACCGAGGCCGTAGAGCGCATGCCCGAATCGCCACGCTCAATTTCCTGCATCAGAATACCATATGAAATATAATCCAGCCCGCCACCACCATATTGCTGCGGAATGGTTGGCCCGAATGCTCCGATATCACCAAACTTCTTTACAATCTCGTAAGGAAAGTGCGCGCGTTGTGCCCAGTCTTCTATGCATGGAGAAATTTCACGCTTCACAAAATCACGGATGGCACTGCGCACCAACTTGTGTTCTTCGGTAAGCAAATCATCAACCGCATAAAAATCGGGTTGCTCGTACGCGTCTTGTTTGGTGCTTTTGCGGGTTTTGGTTTCGGTAGCTTTTGATGACATAGTTTTGGTTATTCTGTGTGAATGGTCAAATTTACGCAAGTATTGAGAATTCCTATGGACAAATCTTCGCTAGACCCCAGCCTTGCCGAACTACTTAAAAAGTTACAACAAAAGTATGCTGTGATGGGGCAGGATTTATCATCCTACCTGGATGGGCTGCTGCATGCCGATTATCTTACCTATTGGGATTACATTCATTTAGATACGCTATTGAGTTTACAAAATCCAAAAACTCAGTTCCCTGACGAAAAAGTGTTTATTGTTTACCACCAGATTACAGAGCTATACTTCAACTTGATTTTATGGGAACTGGAACAAATAGCAGCGAAGGAAAACATGGATGAAAAGTTTTTTATTGAACGCACCACACGCATAGTACGGTATTTTCAATTGCTCGAAAGTTCATTTACTGTAATGGTGGATGGTATGGAGAAAGAACAGTTTTTGAAATTCCGCATGTCGTTGTTGCCCGCTTCGGGATTTCAATCGGCACAATATCGGCTAATAGAAATTTGTTGTACCGACATGATTAACCTGGTGAGCCTGGGTATGCGTGAGTCGTTGCAAGAGTATAGCGATTTAGAACAACAGGTAGAACATTTATACTGGCGAAGTGGTGCAACCGAATTGGCCTCCGGGAAAAAAACATTAACGCTTCAGCAGTTCGAAGAAAAGTACCTGAAATTATTTAATGAAACCGGCATGCGTTTCCGCAACAAAAACCTGCGCAAACTTTACCAAAACCATTTTCCAAATTCTGAACCGGCAAAACAATTGCTTCGCCAGCTCGATCAATTAGCAAATGTGTTATGGCCGTTGGCACATTTAAAATCTGCCGGTCGTTATCTGCAACGCGATCCGGAAGACATTAAAGCAACCGGAGGTACTAACTGGCAAAAATATTTGCCACCTCGTTTTCAACGCATCCAGTTTTTTCCGGAGTTATGGTCGCCAGCTGAAACAGAAGAGTGGGGTAAAGCGGGTGTGCTCAATGCTTTGGGTCGCTAATTCCTTTCGGGAGATTTCTGTAACTTTGATTACCACTTACTATTCAAAAGTATTCAGGAGTAATGCGCAGTGTTGTGTTGATCTTTTTGCTTTTACCCATTTGGACTTCCGCCCAGTTTAAGCGCTATACCTATCACGATGCTGAGAAAAAAGTAATCAAAGAAGTTTATCAGGTTAAAGACACCATTCAGAATGTGTTGCATGGCCGCTATGTATCGTATTTCTTAAATGGAAACATCGAATCGAAAGGCCAGTTTGTAAACAACGAAACTTCGGGCGTGTGGGAATTTTATTACGAAACAGGTAACATAAAAATGCGCGGTATTCTCAGGCAAAATTCAAACTATGGATTGTGGGAATATTTTTATGAGAACGGCCAGAAAAGTATGGAGGGTACTATAAATAATCGCTTGCGCGAAGGGCTTTGGAAAATTTATTACGAAAGTGGCGACCTGAAAGAATCAGGAAGTTATGTGGTCGATAAACGATCGGGCTTGTGGCGAACATATTTTCAGGATGGCGTGCTGCGCGGTGAGATTGAGTATGCCGATGATCATGGACGATACACGGAGTATTATCATTCCGGTAAAGTGTTAGCCGAAGGGCCGAAAGCAGGTGTGCGCAATGTGGGCCACTGGCGATATTTTAATGAAGATGGAACGCTTGAAAGCGAAGGCGAATTTCTGGAGGGAAAAAGAAATGGCGTCTGGAAACATTATTATCCATCAGGAAAAGTTTCCGCGCAAGGTGCTTATGAAAATGATGAACCTGCGGGCGCCTGGAATTATTATTTTGAGGATGGTACTGTAAGTGCAAGTGGCGAGTTTAAAGGAGGTAAAAAAAATGGCTACTGGAATTCGTTTGCCCCAGGCGGTAAGAAACGAAGTGAAGTTAACTATGTTTCTGGTAGCGGTGAGTATAAAGAATATTATCCATCAGGAAAATTAAAAGCGAAAGGCAAGATTGAGAATGGAAAAAACCAAGGCGTATGGAATTATTATACTGAAGATGGGAA
This sequence comes from Cytophagales bacterium, assembly GCA_017303795.1. Classification (GTDB taxonomy): domain Bacteria; phylum Bacteroidota; class Bacteroidia; order Cytophagales; family Cyclobacteriaceae; genus ELB16-189. Next base: position 553,464 of record JAFLBR010000001.1, read on the forward strand.
GCTGGAAGGTGAATGTGATTTTGTTTTAGGCTCGGGTACTTATAAAGGATATTTTCCCTCGGGATCGCTGCAGACCAAAGGCACCATTGAGAATGACTTACGGGTAGGGACATGGGAACTTTACGAAGAGGATGGAAAACTTTCAGGATACTACAAACCAGTGTATGAAAACAATGTGCTGGTTAATGCGCCCGCAAAAACGTTGAGTCAGGTCAGTAAAGAATCGCGCAGAGGCTTTACCTACTTTAATCCCCGCTATCCGGAATACCGCGGTGTAATTGTAGAAGGCAACCCGGCTTTAACGTTTGCCGGAATGTTGCCAATGGCTGTTGAGTTTTACAATGAAGAACGCTTAGGGCATGAGTTTGAGTTTGTCGCCATCCGCAATCCATTTTATACAGCCGATGCTAATGTGGCCAAAGACGAGGTGTTTGATCGGGGGTACGCCATCGCAGTGAAACAAAAATTTTATAATCCCATGAAGACGGGCATGTGGTATTTTGCACATGAAGTTCGCTTTACTAACCTCGGGTATTTTGCCAATACCGATTTCCCCTTGGTGCCGGGCGCAACTTTTACAGCCAGTGCATCTGAACAACGGGCTGAGTATGGATTATTAGTAGGCTTGCGCCTGATGCAGCGTAACAATGGCGATGGATTTACCATAGATGCATTTACAGGTTATGGTTTGGGGTATCGCGCTTTTGATGTGGAACCAAGATTTGAAAATATTTTTAACGGTGTAACGCAAGATAAGTTTGTACATACTTTCCGGATCGGGATTTCATTTGGGTACTCGGTTTCGTTTGGTGGTAGGAGGTGATTCGGAAGGCATTAGGTATCATGGTTATATGGACATGAGCATATGTCAATAAAAATAACATTAAACACATGAAAAGAGTATATTCGATCGGTTATGAATATGTCTTTTACTTCTTTCATAAGAATTGGCCTGACGACATTCCGCAATTTAACGCTGCTATTTTTTATTCACTGATTTTGATCTTATGGATTGCTGTGCTGACTGTGACTTTGAATATTGTTCTAGAGGTAAATAGTGTGTATGATTTTAAGTTAGTTCTAATGGGTGGCTACATATCTTTGAATTTATTAAACTACTTTTTATTTATACGTAGTAAAGAATATAAGAATCTTGCTAGAAATTTTAACGCTTTAGGCGCTAATCAAAGAAGATTGAAAAGGTTGAAATATAGAGTTGGATTATTAGTTGTATCTCTTGGTTTCTTGACTCCATTTATATTGCTTTATTTGAAGTTATTCTTTTGGAATTGATATTGTTTTGGATTTGTATCTAAATTAGAATGTCAACTTATATTCATCGTTATTAGTAGTTATTGATTATTGTGCGAATCAGCCTTACCTTTGTGGTATTGAAAGGGTAACTTCCTTTCCGGTATGAATCAGATTGTTGAATTACAACTTAGTCCGCAAGAGGCATTTGACGAAACTATTTTCAATGCTTCGCTCTATCAAAAACTTTCGCTATGGCCCGATGGCGAGTTAAAAGTTATCCCAATAAAACGTTCTATTGATGCCCGTGGCAAAAACGTACTGGTGCGGGTACAAGTGGAAATTGTTAAAGCGGATAAGACCAACCGATTTAAAAATCAATTTGAATACAAGGACGTAACACACGCACCCCAAATTATAATTGTGGGAGCTGGCCCTGCCGGATTGTTTGCGGCCCTGCGTTTGATCGAAGCTGGAGTGAAACCCGTTGTACTGGATCGCGGCAAAGATGTGCAGGCGCGCAGACGCGATATTGCTGCCATCAATAAACAGCAAATCGTAAATCCGGAGTCCAATTATTGTTTTGGTGAAGGTGGAGCCGGTACATACTCCGATGGCAAACTATATACCCGCTCCAAAAAGCGTGGCGACATCAATCGCATTCTGGAAATACTGGTAACGCATGGCGCTACTGAAGAAATCTTGTTCGATGCGCACCCACACATCGGTACCAACAAATTACCGAAGCTGGTTTCTGCTTTGCGCGAAAAGATTATCGCGTGTGGGGGCGAGGTGCATTTTAATACAAAAGTTACCGACTTGCTTTTGCAGGCTGGCGAAGTACAAGGTGTTGTGCTGCAATCGGGTGAAAAAATAAAAGGCGAAAGTGTTATTCTGGCAACAGGGCATTCGGCTCGTGATATTTATGAATTACTGAATCGAAAAAAGATTCTGATCGAAGCTAAGCCGTTTGCATTGGGCGTGCGCGTAGAGCATCAACAAAACCTGATTGACAAGATTCAATACCATTGCGAAACCGATCGGGGATTGTACTTGCCTGCATCGGCTTATGCGTTGGTGCATCAGGCCAACGTAAATGGAAAGGAACGCGGTGTGTTTTCGTTTTGCATGTGCCCCGGTGGATTTATTGTGCCTGCGGCAACTGCTCCGGGCGAGATTGTCGTGAATGGTATGAGTCCTTCTCGTAGAGATTCGCAGTTTGCCAACTCGGGTATTGTGGTAGCCGTTGAGTTACATGATTTTAAAGCGTTTAATCAGCATGGTGCACTGGCCGGAATGTATTTTCAGGCAGCGGTTGAACAAAAAGCTTGCGCGATTGCAGGAGGCACACAAGTAGCGCCCGCGCAACGATTGGTTGATTTTACGGAAGGAAAAATCTCAACGAGTTTGTTAGATACTTCGTATCAACCGGGCTTGGCTTCAATAGACATGAAAGAAGTACTGCCGCCTTTTATTTATTCAGGATTGAAGCAAGGCTTCAAAGCATTTGGACAGAAGATGAAAGGCTACTTCACCAACGAAGCCCAGGTGGTAGGAGTAGAGAGCCGCACCTCGGCACCCGTTCGTATCCCGCGTGATAAAGAAACGCTGGAACACATTCAGGTAAAAAAATTGTTTCCTTGTGCAGAGGGTGCTGGCTATGCGGGTGGAATTGTATCCGCAGCTATGGATGGCGAGCGCTGTGCCGAAGCTGCAATTAAAATGTATGTAAACAAATGAAGAAAACAGTCATTATTGGTGCAACCACAAATCCGAGCCGGTATGCATACCTCGCAGCCGAAATGTTAACCGAATACAACCACGAGATTGTACCGGTTGGAATTAAATCGGGTGTGGTGTTGGGTAAAGAGATTCTCCCCATTCAATCGCATCCGTTTATTCAAGATGTAGATACAATTACGCTTTACATTGGGCCGCAACATCAACCCGAGCATTATGAGTATTTGTTAAGTCTTAAACCTAAACGGGTAATCTTTAATCCCGGTACCGAGAATCCGGAGTTTGAAAAACAGGTAGAAGAATCAGGATCGGAAGCCTGGCAGGCATGTACGTTGGTTTTGCTAAGGAGTGGGCAGTATTAGATTTTGGGTTGTAAGGTTTTTTAGTTTGTTGTAATATTGGTTTGATACACTAGTTTTTAGGAGCTTCATTTTTATTCTCTTGCATGATACGAGTAGGTTTAGGAAAGTTAACGGTACAGGATTTTGAACAACTCCTTTTTAAAGAAGCTTTAGTTGAGTTGGATGATCAGGCACGTAATGAGGTAGATCGCAATTTTGAGTTTCTAAAAAACTATGCCAGCGATAAAATTATTTATGGCATCAACACGGGCCTCGGGCCAATGGCTCAGTATAAAATAAACGAACAAGATCAGCATCAGCTTCAATACAATCTCATTCGAAGTCACAGTGCCGGTGCCGGTGCGTGGTTCTCCGAACCGTTGGCACGTGCGACTATGCTGGCCCGATTAAACAGTTTAATGCAAGCGCGTTCGGGTGTGCATATTTCTGCTGCCGATTTGCTAGTAACTCTTCTTAACAAAAAAATAATACCATGCATTTTCGAGCGCGGTGGAGTGGGGGCCAGTGGAGATCTGGTGCAACTCGCGCATCTGGCGCTTAACCTGATTGGCGAAGGCGAAGTAATGTATCAAGGTAAGCAACAAGCTGCGGCTGAGGTTTTCAAACAACTCAACATCACTCCGCTTCAAGTACACTTGCGTGAAGGGTTGGGTTTAATGAATGGTACTTCAGCCATGACGGGCGTGGGCATGGTTAATCTGATTCGCGCCAAGCGTTTGCTTACGTGCTCGGTAATTCTTTCAAGCATCACCAACGAATTGATGAAATCGTTTGACGATCATTTTTCGCTGGAACTCAATCGCGCCAAGCACCACCCTGGGCAAGCCGCCATAGCTACACACATGCGCACATGGCTGCACGACAGCAAACTGATACGTAAACGCCCTGAACATCTTTATCATAAAAAAATAAATGAGGCCGTGTTTACCGACAAGGTGCAGGAGTATTATTCGCTGCGTTGTGTGCCGCAAATACTTGGCCCCATTCACGACACCTGGCTGGAAGTAAAAACTGTTTTGGAGAACGAAGTCAATTCAGTCAACGACAACCCCGTGGTGGATCACATTCATGAAAATGTGTATCACGGTGGCAACTTTCATGGGGATTATGTTTCGTTGGCGATGGACAAACTGAAAATTGCTCTTGTAAAACTTTCGATGCTTTCTGAGCGGCAACTCAATTACTTATTGAACGACCGCCTTAATCAACATCTTCCGCCATTCATTAATCTGGGTACACTCGGTTTAAATTTTGGATTACAAGGTTTACAATTTGTGGCAACGTCAACAGTTGCTGAAAATCAGACCCTCGCTAACCCCATGTATGTGCACAGCATCTCCAGCAATAACGACAATCAGGATATTGTGAGTATGGGTACTAATGCTGCGTTGCTTACGCAAAAGGTAATCGATAATAGTTTTGATGTATTGGCTGTGCAATTGCTGGCGCTGATGCAGGCTATCGACTATCTGAAATGTCAACCCCGGCTTTCTACTGCTACACGAAACGTGTACGAGGAAGTAAGGAAAATTTCGGAAGTAATTGCAGAAGACAAACCCCGCTATACCGACATTAAGAAGGTGAGCGGATATTTGAATACATTAGGTACTTACTCGTTTTAAATACAACCACATGAAGTTTGCATTAGTTACTGGAGGATCGCGCGGCATAGGCAGGGCCATCTGCATTAAACTGGCCAAACAAGGTTATCATATTTTGATTAACTACCGCAGCAACGATGCCGAAGCACAACGCACCGCACAACTGGTGGAAGAATGTGGTGTAACGGCAACGTTAATTAAATTCGATGTGTCGGATAAAGAAGCCGTAACGCAGCAAATTGAAAAATGGACAGCTGCCAATCCCCATAAGCATATTGAGGTGTTAGTGAACAATGCCGGCATTCGGCAGGATACACTTATGATCTGGATGACGGACGAGCAATGGCAGGATGTTTTGGGTGCGAGTCTTAACGGATTTTATTTTGTAACACGGGCGGTGTTGAATGGTATGATCACCAAAAGATATGGTCGCATTGTAAATGTGGTTTCGCTCTCCGGAGTAAAAGGAATGCCTGGCCAGGTAAATTACTCGGCTGCTAAAGCAGGAGTAATTGGCGCCACCAAAGCACTGGCACAGGAAGTAGCCAGAAGAAATGTAACTGTTAATGCTGTAGCCCCTGGTTTTATAAAAACCGACATGACGCACGATTTAAAAGAAGATGAACTAAAGAAAATGATTCCGATGCAACGCTTTGGCGAAGTGGATGAAGTGGCCGATGTGGTAGTATTTCTGGCATCGCCTCAGGCATCGTATGTTACCGGCAGCGTGATTCACATTAATGGTGGGTTGTTGTAGGCAAATACATGCAGCTGAAACAGCATGTAGTGTTTCTATTAATTTTTGGATCGCTTTTTAATTTTTTTGTAAACAGTTTTACTTTCTTCCACAATTGAAGAACTGCCATCATTTTGTTTTCTAATTTTGTTTAGTGCTTTGATATCCTCCTTGTCGATAGCACGATTAACGGCAAGCTTGCTCAGAATAAGATCGTTGTACCCTATTACCGGAAATTTGTTACCCTCAATTTCTGCAAGGCTTGCATTCTTCTTTGCCTCCGAAAAGCTTTCTAACCCCAAAATCACGGGAAGGAAATCTGTATGAAATTCTTTATGCGGAATTTTGAGAAAAGTTTTTTTTGGATCGAATACAATCTGCTGAAGTTCTGTGATGTCAACACCTAATTCATACAGAGCTTTTAGAAGTTTTTGAAAATTTGACAAAGATGGCTTATACCAAAAATCAAAATCCGCTTTTAGTTCAGGCTTGTATGTTGTTATCATGGAAGGTCGTCTATAGCCATATAGAAAAACTGCATACCCGCCCACAATCATGAAATCTACTTCATACTTAGTTAAAGCTGTGCATACAGCCGCCATCTGCCTATTCACCACCTCTTCCGATTTCATATCACTTAACTGACTTTTGAGGTCTTGTGCGCTTATTCTTTTCTCTTACAAGATGGGTGTTAGACGCAATAGTCATCCACGTTTTTGTGGCACGTTTACGTTTTGCCAGAGTAAGGTTTCCAAATAACTCGGCCTCAAGTTTTGCTTTCTCTTCAAAACTATGATATAGGATGGGCTTGATCATATCAATTTTTCAATTTGGTAGCTAATCTAGCTAATATCAAAATTCGATTTTTTAAGTCACTTTTGAAAGTTGTTAGTGTACATACAAAACAATCATTGCCTCAAATTAAGTAATTTTGTAGCCTGTATTAAGCACGCTTCGTAATGAATAGAGTAGTTATAACCGGTCTAGGAATTTACTCCTGCATCGGTAAAAATTTAGCAGAAGTTAAAGCATCTCTCTTTCAGGGTAAATCGGGTATTATATTCGATCCCAAGCGTAAGGAGATGGGCTATCGTTCCAGCCTTACCGGATTTGTTGAACGTCCTTCGCTAAAAGGTGTGCTCGACAGGCGTGCCCGAATTATGCTACCCGAGCAAGGCGAATATGCCTACGTAGCTACCCTCGAAGCATTGGCTCAGGCGCGCATTGATGGTGATTACCTGGAAGCGCATGAGTTGGGTATTATTTATGGAAACGATAGCTCGGCCCAGCCAGTAATTGAAGCCACCGATATTATCCGCGAAAAGAAGGATACGATGTTGGTGGGTTCGGGTTCCGTATTTCAGGCGCTCAACTCAACAGTGAGTATGAACCTCGCCACGATATTTAAAATCAAGGGGGTAAATTTTACGATTAGTGCCGCCTGTGCCAGTGGGTCGCATGCCATAGGCATGGCTTACCTTTTAATTCAACAAGGCTTACAAGATGCCATCATCTGCGGAGGCGCGCAGGAAACCAACGTTTACTCGATGGGAAATTTTGATGCGCTTGGTGCTTTCTCCATTCGTGAAAATAATCCTACTGCAGCTTCGCGCCCGTTCGATAAAGACCGCGATGGGCTGGTGCCCAGCGGGGGTGCGGCCACCGTTATTCTGGAAAGTTATGAATCGGCTGTAAAGCGTGGTGCCCCCATCTTAGGCGAAGTGATTGGCTATGGATTTTCATCCAACGCGCAGCACATCTCTAACCCAAGTGTACAAGGCCCGGCCCGATCGCTGCAAAGAGCCTTGCAAAACTCTGGCTTGCAAGCCAAAGACATCGACTACATTAATGCCCATGCTACCAGCACACCCGCAGGCGATGCCAGCGAGGCAGGCGCTATTGCGGATATTTTTGAAGCCTGCAAAACTCCCGTGAGTTCCACCAAAGGCATGACCGGCCACGAGTGCTGGATGGCCGGAGCCAGCGAAATCGTTTACAGCATGCTGATGATGCAGGAATCGTTTATTGCACCCAATATTAACTTTGAAACCCCCGATGAACATTCTGCCCGATTGAATGTTATAGCTAAAACTCAGAATCAAAATATTGATGTATTTTTGTCGAATTCGTTTGGCTTTGGGGGCACCAACTCAACGCTTATTGTAAAAAAAGTATAAGCAGAATTGATGGAAAAAGTGGAATTAATTGAAAAAATCAATGGTTTTTTGGTTGAGGAGTTTGAGGTAAGCCCCGAAAAAATCACACCCGATGCCAACCTGAAAGAGACGCTGGAACTCGACAGTCTGGATTATATTGATTTGGTGGTAGTAATCGAAAGCAACTTCGGCTTTAAAGTGAAGCCCGAGGACTTCATGTCGATTGTTACATTCCAAAATTTCTACGATTACGTGCAGCAGCGCGTTTCTGAAAAAGTGCCTTCCTAACTATGCCTGCCTGGCAGGGAAAATCGCGCGGAACTAAACTGGGATACAGCATTTTTGTGGCCCTATGCAAACACGCTGGTTTACTGCCTGGTTATGTGTTGCTTCGCTTTGTTGCTCTTTATTATTTTTTGTTCTCGCTAAAATCATCGCGGCACATTTACCAATACTTTCGGTTGCGACAGGGCTATTCTAAAGTAAAGGGATTGTTTAGTGTGTACACAAACTATTATCGGTTTGGGCAAACCTTGTTAGATAAGATTGTGATTATGGCTGGCATTCAAAACAAGTTTACCTACCATTTTGATGGCGAAGAAAACCTGCTCGCCATTGCATCACAAAAGAAGGGTGGAATTTTATTAAGTGCCCACGTAGGCAATTGGGAAGTAGCCGGGCATTTTCTGGAGCGATTAAAAACCACTATGAATGTGGTGATGTTTGATGGCGAACATCAACAGATAAAAGATTACCTGCAGCAGGTTACCGGTAACCGTAAGTTTAATGCGATTGTGATAAAGGAAGATTTCTCACACGTGTATGCTATTGGCGAAGCACTTCAGAAAAATGAAATGGTGTGCATACATGCCGATCGTTTTATGGAGATAACCAAAACTACACCTGTTAAGTTTTTGGGCGAAGAAGCCTTGTTCCCCAACGGGCCTTTTACTTTGGCCGCAGCTTTTCACGTTCCGGTTTCGATTGTTTATGCTTTTAAAGAAACCAACAAACATTACCACTTTTTTGGGAGCAAACCCATTAGCAGAATGGAAGATGAATCGAAGCAAGCGTACACCCAGCGCCTTATGCAATTGTTTGTGAGCGAGCTGGAAGTAAAAATGAAAACCTACCCCGAACAATGGTTTAATTATTATAACTTTTGGGAGAAAAAATAGCTTGTGTTAGTTGGCAAACCCCATATCGAAAACTTTCTTCCACAGCGGGCACCTATTGTAATGGTAGATGAATTGCTGGAAGCCTCAACCGAACACGCTATCACCCGATTTGAAATCCGCAGCAATACACTTTTTGTTGAAAAAAATTTTCTTACTGAAGCCGGGCTTATTGAAAACATAGCACAGACAGCCGCAGCGCAGGCCGGCTATCTGGCGCAACAACAGGGCGTGGCCACACCCGTGGGTTTCATTGCTTCCATTAACGATTTAAAAATACTGGAGTCTCCAACCGTGGGTGTTGTGCTCACAACTTCTATCTCTGTTATCAATAGAGTTTTTGAAGTGATTATTATTCAGGCCCAAACAAAACAAGATATGCGTGAACTCTGCTCGTGCCAGATGAAAATATTTATTAAACCTCAGGATCGTGCTTAGCTATAAAACAATTGTCCCCGTTCGTTTTAATGAAGCCGACCCGTTGGGTATTGTATGGCACGGGCATTACATCCGGTACTTTGAAGATGGCCGCGAAGCTTTTGGTAAAGAGTTTGGTATTTCTTACCTCGACTTTCATAAGCAGGGAATAGTGGTACCGATTGTATCGGTGCAATGTGATTATAAAAAGCCGTTGCGCTATGGCGAAAGTATTATCATTCATACTATTTATCGACCGGTAGCTGCAGCCAAACTTATCTTCGATTACGAAATTACGCAGGCCGAAAATAATTCGCGTGTTGCGACCGGTTCAACCACGCAGGTTTTTGTAGATGCCAAAACATTTGATCTGCAACTTATTACTCCGCCTTTTTTTGAGCAATGGAAAACCAAATGGCGAGTATGAAAACAGTGTGGGTAGTAGGCGATAGTATGATTTCTCCATTGGGAGAAACGACAGCAGCTAACTACCAGAACGTTCGCGCGGGTAAGAGCGGTATTACTAAAGTTGAGTTAACCGAGTTACCGTTTTATGCTTCCACTATCGCCAATTTACAAGCAACAACTACCAATACTCGTTTTGAAAATCTCGTGTTGCAGGCTGCACAGCCAATCGTAATACAAACAACACTTCCGCCCGATAAAACACTTTTTATACTTTCTACTACCAAGGGAAACATTGAATTGCTGAAAAGTGAACCTATCATTGGGTTGCATCCTCGTCTCGCCTTGCATGCAGCAGCCTCGCATGTTGCGCAACAACTAGGATTAAAAAATTCGTTAGTCGTTTCTAATGCCTGCATCTCGGGTGTGCTGGCGTTGATTACAGCCAAACGTCTTTTACAAAATGGCGAATACGACCATGCGCTTGTAGTCGGTGCCGATGTACTTAGTCCGTTTATTGTTTCTGGTTTTCAATGTTTACAAGCCATGAGCAGCGAACCCTGCAAACCGTTTGATAAAGATCGTTCTGGTATTAACCTGGGCGAAGGAGCTGCCGCTTTGTTATTAACTACAACACCAGAATCATTTCCGACAAGTCATAAAATAAAACTTACCGGCTTTGGCTTAAGTAACGATGCCAATCACATCTCGGGCCCATCGCGCACCGGAGAAGAATTGGCCAGCGCCATCGCGCAAGCATTCACGCAAGCGAAACTTACCACAGAACAAATTGATGTTATTTCAGGGCATGGAACAGCAACTTTGTTTAACGATGAGATGGAAGCCAAAGCGTTAACATTAGCCGGACTCAATCAAACTCCCCTTACGGGATTAAAGGGATACTTCGGCCATACGCTGGGTGCGGCCGGAGTTATTGAAACCATTATGGCCATGCAGGGCATGTTGCAAAACGAAACAGTCGATACAAAAGGATATACAGCTCACGGTGTTTCTGTTCCGCTCAACATTACGCAAGGAGTTAAGTCGCAATCACAAAAAAGAATTTTAAAAACCGCATCCGGATTTGGTGGCTGTAATGCTGCCCTTATTCTGGAGCAAGAATAGTTATGCAAAGTAAAACAGATGTATTGGTAATTGGTGCCGGCCCTGCTGGAAGTATAGCTTCTGCCTTGGTGCATCAGGCCGGGTTTAAGGTGCGTGTAGTAGAGCGCGAAAAATTTCCACGCTTTGTAATTGGTGAAAGCTTGTTGCCACGCTGCATGGCAGTGTTGGAAGAAGCAAATCTACTTGGTGCAATAAAACAGAAAAATTTTCAGGAGAAGTTCGGGGCTAAGTTTGTGCGTGGCGATTACGAAGTAGCTGATTACAATTTTGCCGAACAGTTTACTGCTGGTTGGAAATGGACCTGGCAAGTGCCCCGCGCGGATTTCGATACGGCATTGGCAACTGAAGTGCAGCGGCAAGGTGTGCCTGTCAATTTCGAAACTACAGTTACCGGTATTGCCATTCACGAAGATGAAACATCAGTTACTACAGTGCAGCACAAAGATGGCAGCACCGAAGAAATTGAAGCGCGTTTTATTATCGATGCGAGCGGTTATGGTAAAGTAATTCCGCGCTTGTTTAAATTAGAGAAACCTTCCGCACTCGATCCGCGCAAAGCAATTTTTGCGCATGTAAAAGATATTAACCGCGCTGAGTTTGACGAACCCAATCGCATCATCATTGTAGTATATGCTCCGGCAGTGTGGGTATGGATTATTCCGTTTGCCAACGGTACCACTTCCGTGGGATTTGTTGGCAGCCACGAGTTTTTCTCTGCTTATCTTGGTGATTTGAACGAACAGTTTAAAGCGCTCATTGCCGGACTTCCGCATTTGCAAAAAAGATTTGGTGATGCTCCGTTGGTGTTTGAGCCACGTAAACTGGAAAGCTGGTCGTCTGTTTCAAATACCTTCTTCGGAAACGGCTATGTGCTTACCGGAAACGTAACAGAATTTCTTGATCCTATTTTTTCTTCGGGTGTCATGTTTGCGGCAGTATCCAGTCATTTGGCCAGTAAACTGGTAATCCGTAAACTAAAAGGTGAAGTGTTTGACTGGCAACAGCAGTACACCGACAAACTTCAAAAAGGTGTAGATACTTTTCGTGAGTTTGTAGCTGCGTGGTACGATGGTCGTTTGGAAAAAATATTTTTTGCTAAAAATCCCGACCCGCTATTTAAAAGTCAGATTACTTCGGTGCTGGCCGGTTACGTGTGGGATGAAACCAACCCGTTTGTGGCCGATCCCGCCAAGGCAATAAAAGGATTGATAAAACGCATTGATGCGCGCGATAAATTTTTGCAGCAATCATGACCATTACCAGCTATTGCATTATCCGAAACCAACAGGTACTAACACCCAACGAAACATTGTCGTTGACTCAACCATCCTTTGATGATTTCTTAACTGCTTTGTACGATCGTCTTCAACCAAACTATCCCAGGTTTTATAAAATGGATAACCAATCCAAGCTTGGGTTTCTGGCGGCAGAAATTTTGTTGAAAGAATACTCCATTCAATCGTACAAACCTGAAACAGTATCGGTCGTGCTCTCTAACGCAAATGCCAGTCTTGATACCGACATCCGTTTTGAGGCCTCAACCCAAACTGTGGCCAGTCCTTCGTTGTTTGTTTATACGCTGGCTAACATTGTTATGGGCGAGATTTGTATCCGCCACAGCATAAAAGGCGAGAATGCTTTTTTTGTTGCTCCTGAATTTAACGCCCGGCTAATGACCTCTTACTCGCATCAGGTGCTAAACCAAAATAAAACTGAGGTTTGTTTAGCAGGCTGGGTAGATGTGCTGGGCGGGCAGCATAACGTTTTCTTATATTTGGTAGAAAATAGGGAACGCGGATTGGCCTTGCCACACACCGCCACCGAACTTGAAAAACTATACCGACAATAAATTTCACTATGGAACAGTTGATGGCCGATCTGAAAGTGCAGATCATTGAAGCGTTGAACCTAAAGCACCTCAAGCCCGAAGATATTGGAGATGATCAGCCTTTGTTTATTGAAGGCCTCGGTTTGGATTCCATCGATGCGCTGGAATTGATTGTGTTGTTGCAGCAAAAGCACAATACAAAAATTGCAAACGCGCAAGACGGGCCTAAAATTTTTAAATCGGTGCGTAGCATTGCTGAGTACGTTCGCGCCAACCAAGCTGCCGCTTGAGTTCGGGAGTTTACGTAGCGGGCGCAGGAGCTTTATCGGCTATTGGCCACTCGTATGCAACCAGTTTTCTGGCTTTAGAAAATTCTACGCATGGTATTCGTCCGCTTTCCTTGCTGTCATCCATCTATAGCGGTACGTTACCGGTAGGCGAAGTAAAACTTTCTAACGAACAACTTGCTGCACAGGCCGGATTAGCTAAACCTATTACCCGGACTGCACTTTTGGGTATTCATGCTGCCCGCGAGGCAATAGTAGATAGCGGACTTGATATTAAGAAATGGCGTACAGGATTTATCTCGGCCACAACGGTAGGCGGTATGGATCGCACCGAAGTATTTTTTCCAGATTTTTTAAAAGATAATACGCAAGGAATTCTGAGTGATGTGATCCATCACGGTTGTGGCGCCACCACCGATCTGATCGCGCAAGCATTAGGTATTACTGATTTCACCACTACCATCAATACTGCGTGTTCATCGTCAGCCAATGCAATTATGCTGGGCGCACGATTGATTCGCCAAAATAAGTTGGATGTAGTGGTTGCCGGTGGCACCGACTCGCTTACGCGATTTACTGTTAACGGTTTTAAAAGTCTGATGATTTTATCGGATGAACTTTGCCAGCCGTTTGATGCATCCCGTAAGGGATTAAACCTGGGCGAAGGTGCTGGGTTTGTCGTGTTGGTTTCCAGTCGTGTGCTGCAAGAAGAAAATCTAAAAGCCAAAGCATTACTTACAGGGTTTGCCAATACCAACGATGCCTATCATCAAACGGCTTCATCGCCCGATGGAAGAGGTTCGTTTGCGGCCATGCAAAATGCATTAACCATGGCAGGCCTTACAACGAGTGAAATAGATTATATCAATCTGCATGGAACGGGTACTTTAAACAACGATCTTTCAGAAGGCACTGCTATTGCGCGTTTGTTTGCGGAGAAAATACCAGCAATGAGTTCTACCAAATCTTTTACCGGCCACACGTTGGGTGCCTGCGGTGGGTTAGAGGCTGTGTTTTCTGTTATGGCTATTGAACACCAATGTGTGTTTGCCAATTTAAGATTTGAAACCACTATGCCAGAGGTAAACATACCACCACAAACAAAGTTTGAGCATAAAACTGTGAACCACGTAATGAGCAACTCGTTTGGCTTTGGTGGAAATTGTTCATCGTTAATTTTTTCAAGACCTTCGGTAGGATGAAATTATACATCAATTCGGTGGGTATTATTTCGCCTTCGCTGCAAGCAAGCGGGGAGTGGCAGTTACCACGCGTTGATGAAAATTACCTTACCTGTATTGAGCCAGATTACACGCAATGGATTCAACCGCAGCAACTCAGGCGCATGAGCCGGATTATGAAGATGGGAACAACGGCTGCACTGATGGCTGTAAAGACTGGTGCATCAAAACCTGATGCAATTATTGCCGGTACTGCTTATGGTTGTTTGGAAGACACGGCAACTTTTTTAACCAAGATTATTGAACTGAACGAGGAGGCACTTAATCCTACACCGTTCATGCAGTCCACACACAATACCATTGCGGCACAAATTGCTTTGTTGCAGAATTGCCAGGGTTACAACCAAACGTATGTGCATGGCGCATTTTCATTTGAACATGCGTTGTTGGATGCAGGCATGTTGTTAACCGATACTCCCGCGCAAACTATACTTACAGGTGGTGTGGATGAATTAACCAAAGCTGGTCATGCAATCCATAGCCGGTTTAATAAGTATAGAAAACAAAACACGCCCTATTTGATTTCTCCAGCCGGAGATGGAACGTGGGCGGGCGAAGGCGCTGCCTTTTTTATGCTGAGCGGTGCGAACGAAAGTACTGTTGCAATAGCGGATGTGCATACATTTATGGCATCAAGTTCGGAGCAGGCTTTTCAACAGCTTGATAATTTTCTGAAGCAGAATCAACTTGATACAGACGCCATCGACTTTTTACTTACGGGAAAGAATGGTGATCAGAAAAACGATTTGTTTTACGATCAACTGATTGATGTACGGTTTTCGGATCAGGCTTTTGGTGCGTACAAACATTTATGTGGGGAGTACAGCACATCAACTGCTTTTGCTACTGCTTTGGCATACACAATCCTAAAACATCAAACGGTTCCTGTTTCTGTTTTGAATGGTAGCTTAAATACACCCATTAAAACGCTGTTGATTTACAACACGTATGGTCCACATCATTCTCTTATTCTGCTTACGGTATGAGTGGTTTTAAGAAATTGAATATCATCTTACTTGTTTTGCTGTCTGCTTTTGTGGTGATAGATGTGTTTTTTGATTTTCACTGGGCGTGGTATTTGTCTTTATTCTTTGTTGACTTTGTTATTTGTATTTACGGGTCGTTTGTGCTCTCTGCGCAATTTTTCACATCTGTAAAATATAAGGGCGACCGCACTTCCAAAAAAATTGCGCTTACGTTTGATGATGGCCCGCTGCCGAGCCAAACCGAACGCATTCTAAAAGTATTGGCTCAATATCAAATCAAAGCTTCTTTTTTTTGTATTGGCCAGCGGGTGTCGCAACATCCTCATATATTGAAACAAGTTCATGAACAAGGTCACCTGATTGGCAATCATACATTTCACCATTCACCCGTTATGGGGTTTTTATCATTAAAATATGTGGTGTCGGAGTTGACTAAAACCAACACTCAGATTGAACAAGTAATTGGTAAACTACCCCGTTTTTTTCGGCCACCGTATGGCGTAACTAATCCCAATATCGCGGAAGCCATTGGACAGGGCAAGTATCAAACCATAGGCTGGAGTATTCGTTCGTTCGATACAATAATCCGCGATCAGAACAAGCTATACAAAAGAATAACGCGTTCGTTAAAAGGTGGCGATATTGTGCTGTTGCATGATTATAGTGAAACTACTATTCAGGTGTTGCCCAGGTTGATCGAATATGCGCACCAAAACGGTTTGGTTTTTGTAAGGTTGGATGAATTACTAAATGAAGAACCTTATCGGTAACTTTGGGCTGCGATGGAAAAAGTGATTGTTTCGTTTTGTGTTATTGGACTTTTGTTTCTTCAATCGTCTTATCCGGGTTATAAACCGGTACAAGATGTAGATGATTTCAGGAAAAAATTTACGGTAGCGGCTGCGGCTGTAAAAGATATTAAGGCGGATTTTACACAAAAGAAAACATTGGTTGCCCTTACCGAAACCATTACCTCAAAAGGTACGCTTTGGTTTAAGCAAACCGATAAAGTGCGGATGGATTACACTACGCCTTTTGTGTACAAAATGATTATTAATGGTGATAACATGTTGGTTAAAGATGCGCAGAAAGAAACCCGCATGAGTGCCCGTTCGAATAAACTGCTGCAACAGGTAAATCGCATTATGATTGATTGTATGCAAGGTTCCTTGCTTGAAAGTAAAGATTTTTCTAATCGTGTTTTTGAAAACGATAGCTATTACCTGCTTGAATTGACTCCGACTTCAAAGAATTTGCAACAGTTTTTTAGCACCATTATAGTTACAGTGGAAAAAAAAGATAATTCCCCGCACATCATCGAACTAAATGAATCGGGTGGCGATAAAACCATCATTTCATTATCCAACAAAAAAGTAAACATGGCCTTGCCCGATGAAGTATTTTCTTTTTAGTGCTTTGTGTTTTCTGGCGGGCTGCGCTTCGTATTACAAGGGCCTCACTAGCGAAGCATTAATTTCGTGTGCAGACGAAATAAAACCCGCGAATCTTAACACAGCCTGGTACACGGCCAGCATCGATGTAATCGGTAAACACCTGAGCGGATTATTGGTAGTAAAGAAAATGCCCGATGCTTCTTATAGATTAGTGTTTACCAACGAAGCTGGTGCAACCTTCTTTGATTTTAAATTTCAGCCAGATGGTTCCTTTCAAGTGGTTTCGGTAATTACACAACTTGATAAGAAGCCGGTGATCGAAACTTTGCGTAAGGATTTTGAATTGATGCTGGGCTTGCCATTTGGTCAACCGCTACGGAGTTGGCAGCATAATTCACTGAAGTATGCCGGTATTGAAAGGGATGGCGAGAAAATTTATTTTATTGTTAATCCCGATTGCACCTCGCACGGCAATCTGGAGATAGGATCGAATCGAAAAAGAAAAGTGTCTGTTTCCTTGTCGGGAAAAGAACCTACGCAACCGGATTCGATTTTAATTACTCATTATACATTTGATATGACCATTCGTCTCACCAAATTCGATAAAGATGCTGATGAATGATTTTTATACGGTAGTGAAACAAGAATCGGGCGAAGGTTCAATCAACGCAACTATTCGCTTCAATAAAGAACATGCTATTTTTAAAGGTCACTTTCCGGGCTTGCCCATTGTGCCGGGTGTGTGTATGGTGCAACTTACACGCGAACTGGTTGAACAAGTAACAACCCAATCGTTACAATTGAATTCGGCTACTTCAATAAAGTTTCTATCGGTTATTAACCCTGATGCCAATCCGGAGGTAAATATTCAGATTATGTATTTGTTACAACAACATGAACATGTTGTGCAAGCCACTATTTCTTTTGAAAGTATTATCTTTTTTAAATTCAAAGGAGCCTTTGTAAAGCATGGATACAATTAAGGCTTTTCGCGATCGCAAAGTGTGCGTGATCATACCCACGTACAATAATGAGCTTACGCTTGAAGCTGTAGTAAAAGGTGTTCAAACCTATTGCGTTGATGTAATTGTGATAAATGATGGCGCCACCGATACTACTACATCTATCCTCCAAGAAATATCAGACATTACTGTAGTAAACTATTCGCCTAATAAAGGAAAAGGTTTTGCGTTGCGACAAGGATTTAAGAAGGCGATTGAGTTAGGTTTTGATTATGCCATCAGTATCGATTCGGACGGGCAACATTTTGCCGATGATTTGCCCGCATTCATCCACGCTTTGGATGCGAACCCACAAAGTCTCTTGATTGGCGAACGCAACATGAATCAGGCAAGCGTTCCCGGTAAAAGTAATTTCGGCAGAAACTTTTCCAACTTCTGGTTTTGGTTTGAGACCGGCACCAAACTAAACGACACGCAGAGTGGCTATCGACTCTATCCCGTAAGGCGATTGCAAAAATTTACATTCTTCACCCGCAAATTCGAGTTTGAAATTGAAGTGTTGGTTCGCGCAGCGTGGGCGGGCATTCCTGTTAAAGAAGTTCCGGTAAAAGTTTTTTATGCCGAGCCGGGCAAACGGATTTCGCACTTCCGACCCTTTAAAGATTTTACGCGCATCAGTATTTTAAATACCGTGTTGGTTACCATTGCGTTGTTGTATATCAAGCCCCGCGATTTTATCCGAAGCCTTTTCACAAAAGCATTCTGGAAAGATCTTTGGCAAAAATTGATCAACCCGGCAGAGCCTGATTATGTTAAAGCCTTGTCAGTTGGGTTTGGTGTGTTGATGGGCATTGTGCCTATCTGGGGCTTTCAATTGGTAGTTGCTATTGCACTTGCATTTATGCTTCGGCTCAACAAACCGTTGGTTATTGTGGCCGCTAACATCAGCATTCCACCCATGATACCCGTGATTCTGTTTTTAAGCCATGTTACCGGAACATTATGGATGGGCGAGGAAGCTGTAGCACTGTCTTTCAATCAGGAAATTACCCTCGATCTGGTAAAGCATAGTTTTATGCAATATGTGTTGGGCGCGATAACACTTGCTATTGGCGCAGGTGTTATTTTTGGATTGATTACCTATGGCGTGCTTCGTATTTTTAAACGCCAGGTTGCCTGATGCATGGAAAAATTCTTTTTAGGAATATATCGGTTTTTTGAAAAGAGGCGAATCCTTTTCTGGATGGTCTTTGGTTCAACCATATTGGTGTTGCTAACGGGTGCGTATGCTGTGCGACTGGAGGAAAACATCACCCGTTTTTTTCCGGATGATGAACGGGTAGAAAAACTCAACACGATTTTTCAGAATTCTTCTTTTGCCGATAAGGTGGTGGTGATGATTTCCGTTAAGGATAGCACACAAAAACTAACTCCCGATAGTCTTACGAACTATGCCGGGCAAGTAGCCAATCGGTTAGAAACTGATTTGCAGCCGTACGAAGCTGAAATTGCCAGTAGGGTGGATGATGAACGCCTGCTCGAAGTCTTTCAGATTGCGCAACAGCATCTGCCACTTTTTCTTACCGCTGGTGATTATGCCGAACTGGATTCACTTACGCAGCCCGAAGCCAGTCGTGCGCGCTTACGCGAACAGTATCAACAACTGCTGGCACCCTCGGGCTTTGTGCTTAAGAATATGATTGTAAAAGACCCGATGGGGTTTACCAATCTTGTTCTTCGCAAGCTGCAACAACTTCAATATGACGATAACTTTGAGTTGTACGATAACTATATAATTACGCGCGATCACAGGCATGTGGTTTTCTTTGTTCAGCCTGGGCATGAATCAAGCGACACCGGACAAAACGCAGACTTTGTAAATGCGCTTCACCAAATCAGCGAAGCGTATTCTACCGAAACAATTTTGGTTTCTTACTTTGGTGCCACCGCAGTTGCTGTTGGTAATGCACAACAACTACGGCACGATATTCAGCTTACTATTTCTTTATTAATAGTATTGCTTGGTATTTTTATTATTGGCTTTTTTAGAAACGTGCAATCACTCGTATTCATTCTTATACCGGCTGTGTTTGGTGGCTTGTTTTCATTGTCGTGCATCTATCTTATTAAAGGAACGGTTTCTATTCTTGCTTTGGCGGCAGGCTCTGTTATTCTGGGTATTGCTGTTAACTATGCGTTGCACTTTCTGGTGCATTACCGCTATCATCCCAACAAAGAACAAGTAATCAAAGACCTGGTAAAACCTATGACGTTGGGTAGCCTTACTACCGTACTCGCTTTTTTTAGTTTACAGTTTACCAGCGCTGCTGTTTTGCAAGACCTCGGACTGTTTGCAGGTTTTAGTTTGATAGGTGCTGCGTTGTGTTCACTCATTTTCTTTCCACACTTTATTACACAACCTGATTTTAAGGAAACAGCTTTTGATCGGGCATTTGTTTTTAAAAAATCACCGGGGCGCATTCCTGTTTTTATAATTCTGCTCCTCACACCGGTGTTTTTTCACTTTGCATCGCAAGTGAATTTTAACAGCAACATGGGTAGTCTGAATTTTATGAATGAAAATACCAGACAAGCTCAAGAACGTCTGGAGGCGATTAACCCAGCCAGTTTGCATTCGCTTTATGTTTCGAGTGATGCGCCATCGCTGCAGCAGGCTTTACAAAAAATGGAGCAGGCAATTCCGGCTATCGAAAGTCTTGAAGCAAACGGAATAATTCAACGAACTCTTACACCTTCTTCGTTTCTGCTTTCCGATTCGTTGCAACGCATTCGCATACAGCAATGGCACACCTTCTGGAATACGCGCAAAGAAGCCTTCTTTCAAACTGTGAAAGAAGAAGGTGCCCGATTAAAGTTTTCAGCAGCGGTACTTGCTAATGTGGATTCGGTAGTAGATCGGAACTACGCCTTAATGAATGCAACCACTTTCAATACGTTAAAGAATCTTTTCTTCAGAGATAATATTATTGAGCGAAATGAACAAGCAACGGTTATCTCATTAATCAATGTATTGCCTGAAGACAAAGCGCAAGTTCAGCAGACGTTAGCATCGGCACCAGCCAGCCTTTTAGACAGGCAAATGATAACTACCTTGTTTGTAGAATTCATTCACGAAGATTTTAACTTCATTGTAACGTTTACGGCAATCCTGGTTTTTGTAGTGCTACTGATTTCAACCGGACGTATTGAGCTAACTATCGTTACGTTCACACCCATGCTGATTACTTGGATATGGATTCTCGGCATTATGGCGTTGGTGGGTATTGAATTTAATATCATCAATGTAATCATCTCTACATTCATCTTCGGCTTAGGCGATGACTACAGCATTTTTGTAATGGATGGCTTACAGCAAGAATACAAATCGGGTAAACAAAATTTACCTTCGGTGCGCGTATCCATTGCGCTTTCAACTTTAACTACGGTATCGGGCTTGGGTGTACTTATTTTTGCCGAACATCCTGCTCTGCGTTCAATTGCAGCTATAGCTATTATCGGTATTGTGTGTGTGTTTATTATGTCGCAGGTGATTGAGCCTTTTTTGTTTTCTAATCTGATCACCAATCGCACATTCAAGAAGTTGCCACCGGTAACCGCTAAAGGATTGTTTTTCACCACGCTTACTTACAGCTTATTTGTGTTTGGTTCTTTGTTTCTTACAGTAGTGGGGCTACTCATGCTTTTAATTCCGTTTGCACGGAAAAGAGTTCGGCTTGCGTATCATCATCTCATTCGGTTCTTTACCAGAAGTGTGGTGTACCTGGCACTAAATCTGAAGAAGCGAATTACAAAACACAACACCGATATTTTTCAACGGCCCGGAATCATTATCGCTAATCACAGTTCGTTTCTGGATATATTAATCACTACTATGTTGCACCCGCGCGTAGTACTGCTCACCAATAAATGGGTGTGGAATTCGCCCGTGTTTGGCGGTGTAGTTCGGTTGGCAGGTTATTATCCGGTTGAAGCAGGAGCAGAGGGAAGTATCGATCAACTTAAGAATCGCATTGATGAAGGTTATTCGGTTGTTGTTTTTCCGGAAGGAACCCGCTCGAAAAATGGTACTATCGGTCGCTTTCATAAAGGTGCTTTTTTTATGGCCGAAAAATTTCAGCTCCCGATTTATCCGGTACTGATTTCAGGTGCATCGCGTGCCATTCCAAAATCTACCTGGTATGTAAATGAAGCCACGGTTGCGGTAAGTATGTTATCAGGTATTGAAGCGACAGATACACACTTTGGAGCGACCTATCAGGAAAAGACCAAAGCCATTGCGCGGTATTTTAAAGAATCACATGCTCAACTGGAGAAAGAAGTACGTACCCCCAAAGAATTCAGGCATAGTCTGTATAACAATTATCGCTACAAAGGGCCGGTACTGGAGTGGTATCTGCGGATTAAACTGCGCATGGAAAACTACTATCAGATTTTCGATGAGTTAGTTCCTAAAAAAGCATCGGTGCTTGATCTTGGGTGTGGTTACGGTTTTTTGTGTTATCAATTGCAGTTTCTCTCAACTGAACGAACAATTACGGGCATTGACCACGATGAAGAGAAAATTATGGTGGCACAACATGGTTATTTACGATCAGATAAACTTCAGTTTAATACCGCCAATGTGGCCGAGTGCGCCATTGCTCCGCACGATGCAATTATTATTGCCGATGTTTTGCACTACCTGTTGCCACAACAGCAAGAGGCATTATTAGTAAAATGTTTTGAAGCGGTATTGCCTGATGGCAAAATTATCATTCGCGATGGCGATGCTGATCTTATTCAACGGCATAAAGCCACACGGTTCACCGAAGTGCTTTCGGTTAGTCTGTTGGGTTTTAACCGTGCCGAAAATCCGCTCAACTTTATTTCAGGCAGTTGGTTAAAATTGTTTTGCCAGCAACACGGATTTAAGGTAGAGACAATTGATCAGTATAAAGCCACTTCTAATATTATTTTTGTGATTACTAAAGCAACTGTTTGATGGAGCAATATGATGTAGTGATTGTGGGAAGTGGGCTGGGTGGTTTGGCATGCGGTACTATTCTGGCGAAGGAAGGCTATAAAGTTTGTTTAATAGAAAAGAACAAACAGATTGGGGGTAACCTCCAGACTTTTGTGCGCGAAGGTGTGGTGTTTGATTCGGGAGTGCATTATGTAGGCGGGCTGGATAAAGGGCAGAACCTCTATCAACTTTTCAAATACCTTGGTATTATGGATAAGTTGAAGTTACGCAAGTTGGATGAAGATGTATTTGATGCCATTTTGTTTGAAGGCGATCCGGTAGTTTATAAGTATGCGCAGGGCTATGAAAATTTTATTCGCGTGTTGACCGAACAATTTCCTGAAGAAGAAGCTGCGCTGCGAATCTATTGCGATAAGATTAAAGATGTATGTTCACGCTTTCCGCTTTATAATCTGCGCAAAGGCGATTACTTTGATAAAATTGAAGCCTTAGAGATTGATACCAAAACCTTTATTGAGTCAATTACTTCAAACAAAAAATTGCAGAATGTTTTGGCGGGCACCAGTTTGCTTTATGCTGGCGAGCCCGACAAAACGCCACTTTACGTTCACGCACTGGTGCTCAACAGTTATATCGAAAGTTCATGGCGGTTTGTAGATGGCGGTTCGCAAATTGCCCGCTATCTGTCGCGGCAAATTGTAGGTAGTGGTGGTCGCATCGTTAACTATACTGAAGTAGTTAAGTTCGTTGAAGAGGATGATAAGATTGCGTACGTAGAATCAAGTACCGGAGAAAAATTTTATGGCAAACTTTTCATTTCCAATCTGCACCCGGCCAAAACACTGGAGATGACTGAGAGCGATCGTATTAAAAAGGCCTTTCGCACGCGTATTAATAGTCTGGAAAATTCCATTTCTGTTTTTTATGTAAACGTAGTGTTGAAACCTAAAACCATGAAGTATGTTAATCACAACTACTACTATTTTGCGGTAGAAGATACATGGTCGGTACTCGATTATAAATTGGAAAACTGGCCAATGGGTTTTGCATTTTATTATAGCGCATCTTCTGAAGATACAGAGTATTGCGATGGTGTTACGGTAATGACTTATATGCGTTTTGATGAAGTTGCCAAGTGGAAGGATACGTTTAATACGGTGGCAAACGAAAATGACCGTGGTGCTGAGTATGAGGAATTTAAAAAAGTAAAATCGGAAATGCTGTTTGATATGGTGGAAGCTAAATTTCCGGGCTTTAAAGATTCTATCCAATCGTATTACACGGCCACGCCACTTACTGTGCGCGATTATATTGGCACCGATGATGGTTCGCTTTATGGCATTACGAAAGATTATCGCGAACCTATGCGCACGTTTATCTCGCCACGAACCAAAATCTCAAACCTTTACCTTACCGGACAAAACCTAAACCTGCATGGGGTGTTGGGTGTAACTGTTAATGCTGTAATGACGTGTTCGCAAATCCTGGGTATTGATTACATGCTAGAAAAAATCAAGAATGCGTAAGCGATTACTCAAAATAGCATTAGGCATTGTGATCACGCTGCTCGTGGTGACTGGTGTGTTGATGCTGTATATTCAACAGGTTGCATATTTTACGCCTCCGCAGTTTCCAATAGATGCGATTACAAAAGTGAATGTAATGGAGGACTCAGGTTTGTTTGTGTATGAACAGAATTGGTTTCGCAAAAGTGAAAGCGGTTTGCATGAACTGTATGTAGAAGGTGATGCCGTGCAACGCGGTATAGCTATGGGAGCGCTAACGCAATCATTAGCTCATTATCAGGAAAAGGTGTTTACGGATCAAATTAACCAGATGGTGCCCTCTGCTTTTTACCGAAAAGTGTTGATGTATTTTATCGGTTGGTTTAACCGCGATCTGGATAAACATGTGGTGGAAGAATATCAGCAGGAAATTTATGGCATTGCTCAATATGCCTCGCCCGATTTTGATTCTATTGCTCCCGCTTATCAACGCATTCTAAATTATCATGCCGCCCACGATATTGGTCACGCATTGCAGAATATGTCGTTGGTAGGATGTACTTCGTTTGCTACATGGGGCAGTTCATCGCAAGACAGTTCATTGATTATCGGTCGTAATTTTGATTTTTATGTAGGCGATGATTTTGCAAAGAATAAGATTGTAGCGTTTATTAACCCGGATAAAGGCTACAAGTTTATGATGCTAACATTTAGCGGCATGGTAGGCGTGCTTTCCGGAATGAACGAAGCCGGACTCACCGTCACCATCAATGCAGCTAAGTCTGAAATTCCTTCGGCTGCGGCAACTCCGGTTTCGTTGGTGGCGCGTGAAATTTTGCAATATGCGGCCACTATAGAAGAGGCGTATGCCATTGCTTCCAAAAGAGATTTGTTTGTGGCCGAATCGTTTCTGATAGGTTCGGCCAATGATAACCGCGCGGCTCTTATCGAAAAGAGTAATACTGAAACAGCACTCTATCAGGTTGAAGGAACGCAACTCATCAGTACCAATCACTTTCAAAGTAATCAATTAGGCAATACCGAACTTAACCAAACACACAAGCAACAAAGTGCTTCCGTCTATCGGTATGAGCGCGTGGCTGAACTGCTTCAAGAGCAAGGAAAAAACACAATAGAAAAAACTGCTGCGCTGCTTCGCAATCAGCAAGGACAACGCGATAAAGATATTGGTATGGGTAATGAGAAACTGGTTAATCAGCTCATTGCGCATCACGGCATTATTTTCCAACCAGAAAAAAGACTGGTGTGGATTTCTACTGCACCCTGGCAACTGGGCAAGTTTGTTTGTTATGATTTGAACAAGGTGTTTCAGTTAAACCTGAATGCCAATCGGGAAATTTATGAATCGGATAAAGAGATAAAGGCTGATACTTTTATAACTACACCGGCTTATGCCGATTTTGTGAAGTATTCGGCCTACCGGTTTGCTTTTGCACCACGCGAAAACCTGAACCCCGATAGTGTGGTGGCATGGAATCCGAATTTGTATCATTCCTATATGCTGGCCGGGGATTATTGGTTTGATAGAAAAGAATACAATCAAGCCCGGAAATTTTATGAACTTGCGCTTACCAAAGAAATTGCCACGTTTGCCGAGCGCGAACACATTACCAAAAACCTGGCTACGTGTATAACTAAAGCTCCATGATTGCAGGGACCGGAATAGACATGGTGGACGTAGTGCGTATCGCTGAAAAGCTTGCCAAAGAAAATGGCTTTCGCGAAAAAGTATTTTCTACGCATGAGATTTCTTTCTGTGAATCAAAGGCAAAACAGGCAGAACATTATGCCGGTCACTTTGCTGCAAAGGAGGCATTCTTAAAAGCAATCGGTAGGGGATTGTTACTCGATCTTGATCTTACAACTATAGAAGTTCAGCACGAAACTTCGGGTAAACCGTTTCTAAAACTGACTGGCGTATTTGATGCGTTTATGAAAGAACAACAGTACGCTGCTGTACACCTTTCCATTACTCACACTTCATCCATGGCTTGTGCTATGGTTATTCTTGAAAAATGATTTCTGAAATAGAATTTGCTTCATCAAATGAAATTGCTGCGTTGCAGTATAAAAAGGTTGCGGACTTAATTAATTACGTGGCCCAACATTCTCCCTTCTTTCAAAGGCATTTTGCGAAACACAACATTACAATTGCTGCTATAAAAAGTTTAGCCGATTTAGATCGAATGCCAGTAACCACCAAAGACGATCTTCAACAAGCTAACTGGGATTTTCTATGTATTCCTAAACATCAGATTGCAGAATACACCAGCACTTCGGGCACGTTGGGTAAGCCGGTAACTATTGCGCTTTCAAAAAAAGATGTAGAACGCCTGGCTTATAACGAAGCGCTTTCATTTGCGTGTGCCGATGGCGGTAGTAATGATGTATATCAACTCATGCTTACGTTGGACAGGCAGTTTATGGCTGGCATGGCGTATTATGAAGGCATTAGAAAGTTGGGTGCCGGAATGGTACGCGTGGGTCCTGGGTTGCCGGCATCGCAATGGGAAACTATTCAGCGACTTTCGCCCACTACAATAGTGGCAGTTCCTTCATTTGTGGTGAAGTTGTTAGAGTTTGCTCAACAGCAGGGCATCGATCCGAATCAAACATCTGTAAAGAAAATAGTTTGTATTGGTGAAAGCATCCGGCAGGAAAATTTGCAGGCCAATGTTTTGGCGCAACGTATCACTAGTCAATGGCATGTAAAGCTCTATGGCACGTATGCCTCTACCGAAATGCAAACTGCTTTTACAGAATGCAGTCATGGTGCAGGTGGGCATCTGCATCCTGAATTGCTTTATGTAGAATTGCTTGACGAAAGCAACAAACCCGTAGGTGAAGGCGAAACCGGTGAAGTAACCATTACTACATTAGGTGTGGAAGCCATGCCTTTGCTACGATATAAAACAGGCGACATGGCGAAGTTTCATCAGGAGTCCTGTGCTTGTGGACGAACCTCATTACGACTCGGACCAATTGTGGGGCGCAAGCAACAGATGCTAAAACTGAAAGGCACTACGGTTTATCCTCCGGCTTTGTTCGAGATTTTAAATCAGCAGCTACCCATTATTGATTACGTGGTGGAAGCGTTTACGAACGAACTGGGTACAGATGAAGTACGGATTTTTATCCACGCCAGTGAAACACACCAGCCTGAAGTTCAGGAAACCCTGCACCGGAGTTTTCAATCGCAGCTGCGCGTAATACCTACGTTGGTTTTTACCGATCTGGCTGCTATTGAGAAGCTGAATGGTATTGGAATAAATCGAAAAATTCGCAAATTTGTTGATACACGATAAAACACCGTTTATGAAAAAAACTTTCTTTGCATTGGTACTGAGTTTGGCAACCCTGAATGCTGCCTGGGCGCAGTTTAATTCCGACAAGGCTTTGTATGCATCCAAGGTGGAACGATATACCCGTATGAGCAAAACAGGTGCTACATTAACAGCCGTAGGGGGTGCACTTTTTATAGCCGGTATTGTTATGATTTCAAATTCACCCAGTACAACTACCTACAATAATTTTGGACAACCGCAAACTACTTATACGGGCGGACAAGCAGTAGGGGGTGCCCTTGCCATAATAGCCGGAGTGGGTGGGGTAGGTGCTGGTATCCCCCTTTGGATTATAGGTTCCAAAAATAAAACCAAGTACGAGCAAAAGCTTGAGCTGACTGGTTTCCAAATCAATCCGCGCGATTCATGGGCGGGTACGGGTATCCGCTATAGGTTCTGATTATAAAACTGAATTCAAAAAAAGGACGTTCTGCTTAGTGGGACGTCTTTTTTATTTATGGCTTCTATCTTCCCTCATCACATAACCAATCCTGAGCGAGGTAGGTTGCGCTTGGGCGCGAAGTATCTATAAACCTTAGCTAAAATTATTTTTCTTTCTCCTTCTTATAATTCTCTACTTGCTTCTTCAGCAAAAACTGATGTATTGCCTCTGCATCTTCTTCACTTAACGAGTTACTAAAACCAGCCATTCCATTCTCAGATAAAATTCCTTTCAGTACAATATCATTAAACAGCAGGTGTTTGGCTTCCGGTAGCTTCGATAAGTCGGGGTGTTGCGATAAGTGTTTATCACGCAAAACCCAACTGCTGTACATTAGCTTTATTAATAACGTTAAGCGGAGAGTAATGCTGCATCTGCTGATTGCCACCCAACGTAAGCCAATCTTTCGCTTCCTGATTATTCAATCGTTGCTGATCAATCCAACCCGCAGGATTTTGGTTGGAACAACTTAACGTAAACACGAGTAAGAGAAGGGAGTACTTTTTCATAGGCATCAGGTTAGGCATTAAAGATACAGCAAACAGAATTCAAGATTGATGGTAAATTTTGAACCAGCCTGCGGCAGGCAGGTCTGAAATTTCGAATTCGTGAGGGCGGCTGCCGCGCGAGGCGCAGCGGCACCGGGCTTTCCGTTACAAGTCCGGCCACGCACAAGCTAACGTGCTTCGGGCTTTTCACTGCAATCCCTGCCGCGGGTACTCGCTAAGTATTTAAGATTGGTTGCTGAATGGTTCGAGGGGACATGAACCAGAGCGGAAGAGATTTAAGATTGTTGGTCAGGCGACCAACAATAACATCAAATCGGCCTACAAAGCGAACCAGTGATAATTTTATTCTTGTGATCAATAAAATTCGTAGTTGTAGCGGGTCGCCTGACCCGCTATCTTTATACTACCCAATCAATTTTAGTCATGCAGCAAATCTCAATGCATCCTGTTCAGTTTTTTACTGCGGTTTGTTATGATTGGATAAAACTACTCGATTCAGAGAAGGCGAAGCAAATCGTGGTTGAAGCATTGCGATTTAGGGTAAAAAATGGTCAGGTGAAAATATGTGCTTTTGTTGTTATGCCCAATCACATTCATCTTATCTGGCGAGTGCAAAATGGTTTTAAATTGGAAGAAGTGCAGCGGGATTTTCTAAAATTCACAGCTCGTGAGATATTATTGCTAATACGAAACGAAAGAGGCGAGCGTGGATTGGAAGAATTATTTGTGGGACTGAAAGATCGAAAGTATCAGGTTTGGAAAAGAAATTCAATGAGTATTGACCTTATTCATGATTGGTTTTTCAAACAAAAATTTGAGTATCTGCATGCTAACCCGTGCCAACCGCATTGGCAGTTGTGCGTACGTCCAGAGGATTATTACTACAGTTCAGCCAGATTTTACGAAGAGGGTGTAGAAGATTTTGATTTTTTGTGCCATCATGATGAGATTTAGGATTGCTGGTCAGGCGACCAACAATAACTAAGGCAGATGTTTTACATATTAGTTGTTTCTGGCTCATCCTTTACTTCGTGGAGTAGTGATTCAACATTAGCGTAATCCTTAATCACTTTTATGGCCAGTAATGCCAGCGGTATTCCGATAATGTTGGAAAAGATACTCAGGACTGTGGTGGTGTTTAACTCTTCAAGTGATTCTGCATTTAATGAATACCGAAATACAATCTGGCCTGCAAAGCTGTTGAGAAGCCAAAATGCCCACCACCAACCTAAAGTACTGGTGGCAAGATCTCCTTTGAAAAAAATCTCTTTCTTTACAAGCAGAGCTTTTGTTTCCTGGTACAGTTCTTTCATAATCTTATAGGGTCTGTACAGGTTTGTAAAAGGCACAAACCAACTGCCAGCAGCCCAGCCCTCTGGGTGGCTCAAATGTTTTACTTTCAAATGCAGGTTAAAGTAAGCTCGCCTGAACCAAAGTATGAAGGTGACTACCGAAATAACGTACGCGATCAAATACAGGATTGCAATTACTTGCTCACGGAGATCATTTGAATTTGCTGATTCTTCTGAAATCTCACCGCCATTTATCGCGGTCTGAATTAAATCATACAGCAAATACCCAGAAAGTATGGCTAATATTTCCAATGCTAATACAATCCAGATTAACAGGATGGCATTCTTTGCGCGCTGTTCGTTGGGTTTTAGGACTTCCATGAGGGTGTGTTTGTTTGGATAAATGTCTTATAATAGAGATCAAGCGACCAACAATTATTAATGGTTATTTATTTCCTTGCTTATCTGCTTCAACTTATCAATAACTTCTTTTGCACTTTCCTTGAATTTTTCTTTTGCTAAAGGCTCATCAGAGGTAATCCATTTTTTAACTTCATCCAATAGTTTCTTTTTTGCATTTCTTTTTTCTTGTTTGTCTTTAATTTTTATAATGGATTCAGCCTTAGTTTGGAATTCTAATGGATAGTATTTTTCGAAATCATGCTCTTTAAATTGTTCGAAATTATCTTCGTTCCACCCGGCATTTCTGTACTTGTCTTTCATTTTCGAAATAATTTGTTGCTCCTCAACACCAGCATCGATTAGTACCCAAACTTTGTTTTTATATGTTGGTTCTAGGTGTAGGAAAACAAATAGCTTATCAAAGTCTTCGAATTTAGGTATGATTGATGAGGTTCCTCCAGCGGAAAAAGTTCTAATTTTGTTTTTCAATGGTTTTACAAACCAATCAATGAGGTAGTCTCTGATTATTACTTCTGCTGATGACTCTTCTAAAAATAACCAACCTTTCCATAGGTCGAAGTCGAAAAAATCATATCCAAGGTCTTCTAAGATTTGTCTTCTTTCCTCAGGGCTGTCCGAAACTTCGATTAACTCTGATACAAATAGATTTGGTCGCTGAGTATCCTTTCGTTGATTCTTAATATTAAATATTTTCGCGTTCGGAGCGGCACCAAGATACTTCATTACAATATTAGAATGGGTTGAAACAAAGAATTGGTTATTACCTGACTTTTCTACAATAAGTTTGAGTAGTGCTTTTAGTGCTTTAGGGTGTATGTCATTCTCGGGTTCTTCAATTAGGAATATCCTTTCTTCAGATACGCACAGGTCAGTTATTAAACCTAAAATATTAGCCACTCCTTCACCCATAGCAGGTAGGGGAATGTGTTCCAAATTATATACAAAGTAGACTGCCTTTTTTCCACTACCTAAAGCAAGTGTTGAGATTTCAAATCCTAAGATATTCTTACATGCCTCCACATATTGTTTATTTCCTGGCTGAAATTGTGGGGTAACTAATCGGTCAATTTTTGAGTATAAATTAGTTAAGTTACCAGTTACGGAATTAGCATTAGCTTCGTTTATTACATCTTCATAATTTACTGCTTTCCGTTTAGATAGATAAGGATAAATAAGGTTTGAAGGTTCTTTTTCTGGGATGCGTTGGTATTGAGCATGTTCATTTCCCCTTCTTATTCCAAAATGAATTAAATTACTCTCTAATTTGAAGATAATTCTGTCATGCGATGGATCATAATTTAAAAGCGATGAGTGAGTGCCTGAAAAATAGAGTTCAATTCGACCATAGCTTTGACCAATAGTTATATCTTGTTTGTTCAACACAGGTCGTTGCAGATTGAAGATAGTATTTAACATTGTCGACTTACCAGTGTTGTTGGCTCCAATGAAAATATTAACAGATTCGGAAAAATTCGTCAAGGGTATATTTTGAAACCCTCTCACATTTTGCAATAAAATGGATGTAATTTTCATTCCTCAACAATTTTAGTCTAACTCTCTAATATATTGAACCTTTCTGGGCTAACCTGACTTATATGTAGACAATGGCATGTACAATTAAATTTAGGCTTCCCTGCATAACCATACAAATCGGGTAGGGGTATTTATTTTGAGACCAAGGTGTAATGGGGGCGGTGTGGTCGTGTCTCAGTCTTGCTAATACAAACCGAGGAGTTCGGTTTGAGGGCGTATAACAAAAACGCCTCAGTCTCCCGAGGCGTTTTACTATCTAAGCACAATCAACTTCTACAAACTCCAACCTGCACGGTATTCACGCTTTACAAACTGGTTGGCTTCATCGTAGTTGGTAATCTTCATGTTCTTGGCATCCCACAATAACTTCTTGCGGCCAGTAAAACCTTTGTCGGTGCGCAGGTTATAACTGCGAATGGCGAGGTTGCCCATCAGCACAGCTTCGGTAAAGGGTCCGGCAAATTCAAACGGTGAACTCAATTGCATTTTTCCATAACCCGCTATACAAGCATCAACCCATTGTGTATAATGGCCTGCTTCTTGGCCGGGAACGCGCGGCAGGGTAGGCTTGGGTAACGTTAAGTCTTTCATGCTGGCAGTGGGTAACAACACCGGCATACGTTCGTAGTTGGCCATCAGTTTACCTTTGGTGCCTTCAAAGATGTAACCGTTGCCACCACCATCGCCTAATTTTTCATCGGGCAAAAGCTCATCGGGGCGTTTGGGTAGTAAACCACCATCCATCCACGTAAAGTTAATGTTGCCTTTACCATCAGTACGTGGAAACTTCAAATGAATAATAGAAGATGAAGGACAGCTATCGGGGTAATCGGCAACTTTAAAGAAGTCGGCCCACGCAGTAGTAGCACTGCATTCTACTTCCGATGGATAATCGATTGGCAGAATGCGGAATGGTGCATCCATAATGTGGCAACCCATATCGCCCAATGCACCGGTACCAAAGTTCCACCAGCCGCGCCAGTTAAACGGATGGTAAGCAGGATTGTATTCGATGTCTTTTACCGGGCCTAACCATAAATCCCAATCCATTTCTTTCGGCACTTCATGTTTACCAGTTGGAGTGGCAATACCTTGTGGCCACACGGGGCGGTTTGTCCAGCAATACACGGTGTGTACATCGCCAATTAAACCGGCATCAACCCATTCTTTGGCCACGCGTACATAATCTGCGGAAGCGTATTGATTACCCATTTGCGTAACCACTTTATATTTCTTGGCAGCTTCTGTTAATGCGCGGGCCTCAAAGATGTTGTGCGTAAGCGGCTTTTGTACGTACACGTGTTTGCCACGTTGCATGGCAGCCATAGATGCCACTGCGTGAGTGTGGTCGGCAGTAGATACCGAAACGGCATCAATGTTTTTTGCTTCTTTATCTAACATTACGCGGAAGTCTTTGTAATACTTCGCGTTTGGAAAATTCTTTTTGGATTCTACGGTTTGGCGTTCGTCCACATCGCAGAGAAAAGAAATTTTTGCTTTCGGATTGCCTTTTGTTTTTCCATCAATGCTTCCGGCAAAGCCTGTAAGGTCGCTGGTACCTTTACCACCTACACCAATACCGGCAATGTATAAGGTATCGCTTGGCGCGATGTAGCCGGGGCCGCCCAATACAAAGCGGGGAACAATGGAAACTGCAGCAGCACCGAGAGCCGCCTTCTTAACAAAACTTCTGCGTGAGATCATGGGTAGAATAAAAGTTTAAAGAATAAATAATTATAAGCTGTAGC
This sequence comes from Cytophagales bacterium, assembly GCA_017303795.1. Taxonomy (GTDB): domain Bacteria; phylum Bacteroidota; class Bacteroidia; order Cytophagales; family Cyclobacteriaceae; genus ELB16-189. The sequence goes on from JAFLBR010000001.1 coordinate 586,931, forward strand.
CTTCGCGGTAAGTACGTTTCACAAACTGGTTGGCTTCATCAAAGTTGGTAATCTTCATGTTGGGGCCATCCCAGAGTAATTTTATATACCGTCCGGGATAGTCAAACTGATCGGGCCGGCCTTCGCGTGGTTTACGAATATCGAAACTACGCAACGCCAGGTTGCCCATTAAAATGCTTTCGGTTAAAGGGCCAGCTAATGCAAAGTCTGAACTGAGTTCGGTCTTGCCATAACCAGCAATACAACCATCAACCCATTGCAGGTAGTGGCCAGGTTCGGCACCACCAACCACTCGCTTTAAAGTTTGCGGTACGTTTACTTCTTTGGTACGCGTGGTAGGTAATAACTGCGGATTGATTCCATAGGTACCACACATCATTTTTCCTTTCGTGCCAATCATCAGCACACCGTTGCCACCATCGCCAAATACTTCGTTGGGGCCAAGTTCTTCGGGGCGCTCAGGTTGAATGCCGCCATCCATCCAATGAAATTTAATGTTTGGTTTTCCATTCACACCATTAAACTTTAACGTGATGTGTGAGGAAGGTGGACAGCTTTCAGGAAAGTAGCCGCGTTTAAATTCATCTACATACACACTGCCCACGCTGCACTCCACTTCTGTGGGATAACTCAAGCCAAGTGTGCGGAAGGCGGGTTCAATGATATGACAAGCCATATCGCCCAAGGCACCGGTGCCATAATCCCACCAGCCACGCCAGTTGAAGGGTACAAGTTTATCCACATACTCTTTGTACGGAGCAGTACCGAGCCATAAATCCCAATCTAATTCTTTGGGTACATCTGCTTTGTTGTTAGACCATGGAATGCCTTGTGGCCACACGGGGCGGTTAGTCCAGCAATACACGGTGTGTACATAACCAATCAAACCGGCATCGTACCACTCGCGCATTTGTCTTACACCATCACCTGATGCGCCCTGGTTGCCCATCTGTGTTACTACTTTGTATTTCTTGGCAGCTTCGGTAAGCATACGCGCTTCGAAGATGTCGTGCGTTAAAGGCTTTTGAACATACACGTGTTTGCCCAGTTTCATAGCGGCCATGGCTTGCACACCATGCATGTGGTCTGTAGTAGAAACCGAAACAGCATCAATGTGTTTGTGTTCGGCATCCAGCATTTTGCGATAATCTTTATAGTACTTCGCTTTCGGAAAATTCTTTACTGATGTTGCTGCTCTGCGGTCGTCCACATCGCACAGATAGGCAATATTTACATTAGGACTTTTGGCAAAGCTTGCAATGTCGCTCTGGCCTTTACCACCCACACCAATGCCAGCAATGTTTAGTTTATCGCTTGGCGCGATGTAGCCGTTGCCCAATACATGGCGTGGTACAATGGTTACTGCTGCGGCCGCAAGGCCAGCTGATTTAATAAAAGATCTACGGGTAGTCATAGTGGTTGCTGGTTACAGGTCTCTTGTTTCTGGTTCTGTTTGTTGCCGGTTGCCAGTTCCCGGTAACAGGTAACTGGCAACGGGTAACTTATTTAACTATCAAACTTCACACTCTCGGCAAGCGTACGTTCATCATACTTCATGCCATATTGGTCTAACACTTCTTGAGGCACGCCATCCCATTGGTTGGGTTTGTTGCCCATGTAGCCTAAATCTTTAATTCCGATTTCGGAAGTAAAGAAGCCACAGGCGGTGAGGTCGCGCATTAAATTGAAGAAAGCAACACCTTGTGCCAGTTCTGGTTTTGCCTTTTCAGGATATGCTATCTCATCAATCATTTCAATTTGCTGTGCTGAACTGCAAGCCGCAAAATCAGCATTGTAACGTTTCATGCATTGCAGATCGAGCCACTTCAAGCCACCCCGCATGGGTATTTGATGGCGCGGCATGTCTTTTACAATGAACTCGATAAACTCCGGTACCTTGGCTTCTGTAGCCGAACCCGAAGTTTCATCTTTCGGAATGATAATATCCGCCAACAAGCGAATGGTTCTCATTTCGTGCTCATCGAAAAAAGTTTCGCTTAACAGTTTTTGTTCGCGCAACAATTCATCGGGCGTACGATCGATGGTGAACGTAGGCAACTCCGGTGTTTTTTCTTTTGGCATTTCGCACGATTGGTTGAGTAGGGCAGTAGCACCAAGTGAACCAACGGCAAGTGTTTTTAAGTATTTTCTTCTATCCATAATATTAGTATTGAGTTCTTAGTCCTTAGTCGTTAGTCTTGAGTTATAATGAATTACTAATTACTCAGGACTATGTACTAATGACTAACGACTATATATTCTGTTTCTTCAACTCTTCAATAATGTATTCGCTCGTGCGCATCGACAAAGCCATAATTGTCCACGTTGGGTTTTTATCAGCTTGCGATACAAACGGCCCACCATCTACCACAAAAAGATTATTCACTTCATGGGCCTGATTGAATTTATTTAAGACTGATTTTTTTGGATCGTTGCCCATGCGCGTTGTACCCACTTCATGAATAATTCTTCCAGGTGCTTCCAATCCATAATCATTTTCGGCACTGCCTTGGCCCCACGTTACAACGCCACCCATTTTGTCAATCAGTTCGGCAAACGTTTCTTTCATGTGTTTGGCTTGCTTCACTTCATGCTCGCTCCACTTGTAATGGAAGCGTAGCACCGGTATTCCAAATTTATCGACTGTAGTCGGATCGATTTCGCAATAGTTGTCTTCGCGGGCAATGGCTTCACCACGGCCAGCCATTCCGAAAGTTGCCCCATAGAAATACCGGTAATCATCTTTCAGAGAAGCACCATAACCACCGGCTTGCTTTACAGCTCCATCGCGGCCGGGGTACTTGCCATTTAAACCTTGCATACCAAATCCAAAACCATAACCGGGCATTCCCATACCGCCCCAATACTCAATGTGGTAGCCACGCGCAAAATCTAATTTCTTATTGTCCAACCACCACGGTGTATAAACGTGCATGCCGCCAACGCCATCTTCGTTATAGCGTTTGCGCCCAATCAGTTTTGGTAAGATGCCACCCATAGATGCTCCGGTGGAGTCATGCAAATATTTACCCACTACACCGCTGGAGTTGGCAAGACCGTTAGGGAAGAGGCTTGATTTTGAATTGAGTAACAACCGCGCAGACTCACACGCACTGGCTGCCAGTATTACTACTTTGGCATTAACGGTGTATTCCTGTTTGTCGTCTTTATTAACGAACGAGATACCCGTTGCTTTACCCGAGGCATCGGTAATTACTTCGCGCGCCATGGCGTTTGGTATTACATCTACATTGCCGGTTTTAAGTGCAGGCTTAACCAATACCGATGATGAAGAGAAATCGCCATACACGGTACACCCCCGATTACATTGCGAGCAATAAAAACATGCTCCGCGTTCGTTGTTAATAGGTTTAGTTAAAATGGATAACCGCGAAGGGATTACAGGGATATTAAGTTGCGTGGCTGCCTCTTTAATGAACAACTCGTGCAACCGCGGTTTGGGTGGTGGAAGAAAAATACTATCCGGATCGTTGGGTAAATTTTCTTTTGAACCAAATACACCAATCAGTTTATCGATCTTATCGTAGTAAGGTGCAACGTCATCGTAGCTAATAGGCCAATCATCGCCCAGGCCATCAATGCTTTTGCGTTTAAAATCTTTTGGCCCGAAGCGCAGGGAGATACGGCCCCAATGATTGGTTCTTCCCCCCAGCATGCGCGAGCGAAACCAATCGAACTTGGTTCCATTTTTATGCGTATAGGGTTCGCCTTCCAATTCCCAACCGCCATAGGCTGCATCAAAATCACCAAAGTGGCGCAGCGGAGTACTTGCACCTCTGCGGGGCGACTCCCACGGCCACTTTAACTGCGTAACATTTTTAGCGGGATCGTAGAGTGGCCCAGCCTCCAACAACACAACTTTTATTCCGGCATTAGCCAGTACATAGGCGGCCATACCACCACCGGCACCAGAGCCCACTATACAAACATCGTAATCCTTAGGAGTTTTTTTGATTTGAAAATCTGCCATACTTTTTCGGTAAGAAAAAAGAAAGATGGCCGAAAGGTTTTACAAATCAAAGTGCTGTTATGTGATTGGTATGTGAAGTATTTAGTGTTTTTTGTGCTTGTGCTTTTTGGGAACGGGATCGTAACCGCTGGTTCCCCACGGATGACAGCGGCTGATGCGATTGGCACCTAACTTTATTCCTTTTAAAACTCCCCATTCCTGTATTGCTTCGATGGTGTATTGCGAGCAGGAGGGAGTATGGCGGCAATGTGCACCCAGCATGGGGGAGATGGTTGCCTGGTAAATGCGAATAGGAAGAATGAAGATTTTTTTCAACATGAACTGCAAATCTCTTGGTTAACCCGATCGTTAACAAATTGGTTCTTAAAATTTCGGTAATATTAATTTCTAATTTAAAACTCATGAAGCCAGCCTACCTTTTACTCTTTATGTTTCAAGTTGGATACGCGCAAAGTCCGGTTGGAATTTTTGAGAACCATCAGGATATTGGCGAGCCTAAAAATGCTGGCTCAGTAATTTATAATTCCGAAAGTCAGGACTACAGCCTTACCGGCAGTGGCTACAATATTTGGTTTGGTCGCGATGAGTTTCAATATGCTTTCAGCAAAGTAACTGGCGATTTTATCGCGACCGCAAATTTTCAGTTTGTGGGTAAGGGCACCGATCAACACCGTAAAATTGGTTGGATGGTTCGCGCTTCCGCAGATGAAGATGCATCGCACGTAAGTGCCGTGGTGCATGGCGATGGACTTACAGTTTTGCAAAGGCGTTTGCTACGGGGCGCACACATGCGCGATCCAGAAGATGAAATCAGGTTTACAAAAAAACATGTTCAGATTGTTCAGGTAGAAAGAAGCGGTAGCACCTACATTATGCGCGTGGCTAACCCGGGCGAACCATTACAAGAAGTGGGTAAGTATGTGCAAGAGTTGGGTTCTGCAGTATTGGTAGGTTTATTTATCACATCTCATAACGAGAATGTAATTGAGCAAGCAAAAGTCTGGAATTTAAGAATAGAAAAACCAGTAGCCGAAGATTACAACCCGTATCGGCAAGGTTTTATTGGTAGCAAGCTTGAGGTAATGAATGTTGAAGATGGAAAACGCAAAGTACTCCTGGAAGCTGATGGAAGATTTGAAGCCCCCAACTGGATGCCCGATGGAAAACACTTGCTGATAAATGAAGATGGAAGTTTGTTTAAAGTTGCTTTGCAAGATGCGAAGAAAGAAAAACTCAACACGGGTGCTGCCAATCGGAATAATAACGATCATGTAATTTCATTTGATGGCAAGATGTTGGCCATCAGCCATCATCGCGATGGATTGCCCGGTGGCGGCTCTACTATTTATACATTGCCTTTAGCTGGTGGTGAACCAAAACTAATTACAGAAAAAACACCCTCATACCTGCATGGCTGGTCACCCGATGGTAAAGATCTGGTGTTTGTTGGCCAGCGCGACACAGAGTTTTACGACATCTACAAAATTCCCGCCAAGGGTGGCAAAGAAGTTAACCTTACGTTCAACAATGGTTATCATGTAGATGGTTGCGAATACTCGCCCGATGGTAAGTACATCTATTTTAATTCCAGCCAAAGCGGAACGATGCAGCTGTGGCGAATGAAACCCGATGGTTCGGGCAAAGAGCAACTTACATTCGATGAATACAACGATTGGTTTCCTCACATCTCGCCCGATGGTAAATGGATTGCCTTCATTTCATTTCCAACAACCATTAATCCTAACGATCATCCTTCGTACAAGCGGGTAATGCTTCGGTTAATGCCGGCTAACGGAGGAGTGCCACGCGTAATTGCTTACTTATATGGTGGGCAAGGGACCATTAACGTTCCATCATGGTCGCCCGATAGTAAGTTTATTGCGTTTGTGAGTAATAGCCGAAAGTAACTTACTCAAACGAATAAGTCATCTCACCAGCTTTACCATCCTTAATCTGGATGCCGAGTTTTTTCAGGTCGTCCCGGATCTTATCAGACAAAGCAAAGTTTTTGTCGGTGCGGGCTTTCTTGCGCAGGTCTATTAAAAGTTCGATGGTGCCCTTCAGGGTTTCATCGTTTTGCTCTTTCTCTTCCTGCAGGCCCAGCACTTCTTCCATAAAGCCGATATAGGTTTGCTTGAATTCCGCGAAAGCGGTTGCATCTATGTCAGTTAGTTTAATGTTACCGGATTTCAGATCGTTAATGCGCGAAGCCATTTCAAACAACACCGCCAGAGTTTTGGCCGTGTTAAAATCATCGCTCATGTTCTGGTAACACTCGTTGCTTAACCGGGTAAACTCCGTACTGGTTGGTGAAGCATTTGAACCAGCAGATACTTCCATTTTTTTAATTAACCCAAGTGCATTTACCAGTTTTTTGAATCCCTTTTCAGCTGCTTGCAAAGCTTCATTCGAAAAATCAAGCGTGCTGGAGTAGTGCGATTGCAACATAAAAAACCGCACAGCCATCGGGCCATAACCTTTGTCTAACAGCTTATGTGTACCGGCAAACAATTCGCGCGGTAAGAAAGAGTTGCCCAACGATTTGCTCATCTTCTGCCCGTTAACGGTAAGCATGTTGGAGTGCAACCAATAATTTACGGGGCCTTTGCCGGTAGCTCCGGTGCCTTGTGCTATCTCGCATTCATGATGTGGAAATTTTAAATCCATACCGCCACCATGTATATCGAAAGTTTCGCCCAGATATTTTGTACTCATAACGGTACACTCAATGTGCCAGCCGGGGAAGCCATCGCCCCACGGAGAAGGCCAGCGCATGATGTGATAAGGTGAAGCTTTCTTCCATAATGCAAAATCAATCTTCTCACGCTTCTCATCCTGGTTATCCAGTTCGCGACCGCTTTCCATCAGTTCTTCAATATTGCGGCCTGATAGAATTCCGTAATGATTTTCTTCGTTGTATTTGCGCACATTAAAGTAAACCGAACCATTGGATTGATAGGCTAAGCCTTTATCAAGCAACTTTTGTGTGATGTTAATTTGTTCTACAATGTGGCCGGTAGCACTGGGTTCGATGCTGGGCGGCAGTATATTGAACTGGCGCATTACTTCGTGAAAGCCCTCGGTGTAATGCTTCACAACTTCCATTGGTTCTAATTGTTCAAGCCGCGCTTTCTTGGCGATTTTATCTTCGCCTTCATCCGCATCGTTTTCCAGATGACCTACATCGGTAATGTTGCGCACGTAGCGAACTTTAAATCCCAGAAAACGGAAGTACCGCGATACAATATCAAATGTTAAAAAAGTACGCACATTACCCAGATGCACATCGTTATAAACGGTTGGCCCGCATACATACATCCCCACAAAACCAGGGGTAATGGGTTTGAAGATTTCTTTCTTACCGGTTAACGAATTGGTTAGGGATACAGGGTGCTGCTCAGACTGCTTCATAGATCAAAAATGCAACCGCGAAAATACGATTAAAAATCGGACGCTGATAGTTTAGGATTACCCGAATGCGATAGGTAGGTGTTAACATTTTGGGCGGTAATTACATCGAGAGGGAACAGATACCGGGCACGTGCTTCGCGTTTGAATAACAAGTAGTTGGCCATGGTCTGAATTCCGAGTTTAGCTTGCCGCGCTGGGTTTTGGTTGATCAGGAAATCTATTTTGTTGGATTTCAATAACTCGATATTTGGAGGGATTAAATCATAGCCAACAATTCTGATTTTTGGATTTTGATTTTTAAAGGCAGTGGCGATCAAATATGCTTTCGAAGTACTTACCGCTATTCCGGCAAGATCAGTTTGATTAACTAACTCAGTTAGTTGTTTATCAAACGCGGCATTTGTAGGTGGCCCCAGCGTTGCAGAAGTAGCTGAGAACGAATTAGTATGCTTAAGGTAGTTCATAAACCCTTTCTCTTTCTCTTTTAAGTGAACCGAGTTGGGGACATCTTCATCAATGTGAAGAAAGATGAACTTACTATGTTGTGGTTGACCAATTGAAACAAGTTCTGCAGCCAGAACTCCGCTTTGCTCAAGATCCTGGCCTATAAAGCTGAGCGCATTGGCTTCTACTATTGGTGTATTAAATAAGACAAAGGGAATGTTTGCCTCCTTCAGACTTTTGAAAAATGGAATGGATGCAAAGTAGAATAGGGGAGCAACCAATACACCATCTGGTTTGCTATGATAAATTTCCAGCGCAGCACGCTGAAAGTCGTGGTTGTCATGCAGATCGTAATAGATGGTTTTAACATCAACATCAATGCTGAATTGCGCAAGTTGTTTTAGTCCAGCCTTCAAGCCAACTTCAGATTGTTTCCAATATGGATCTGATTCAGGGTATGGAATTAACACTCCTATTCGGTGTTGTTTAGAAATTCCTAAGGTCCTTGCTATAAGATTAGGTGAGTAATTGATCTTTTTTAAGACTTCATTAACCTTTTCGGCTGCTGAATGCGAAACTTTTCCCCGCTTGTGCAATACACGGTCAACAGTTCCTTCCGAAACTCCAGCCATGAGGGCAATATCTTTTATCCTGATTCGGTCTTGAGGCATAGTACTGCGTAAATATAACAGATTGAAATTGCCCTGTTTTTGTTGGTGTGTGCGGACACACAAATAAGACCGCAAATGGTCGTTAGGACAATATCCCAGGTCTAATTTTTAAAAAAAATTGAGACAACAAACGAAACCGCAATCGTTTTCGTAAAAAAAAAATTGATTATTTAATCTACTGTTTGACAAAACTTTAAATTTGATAAAGAACATTGTTCCGAATAATATTTCGGACAAGTGTTTTGAAACAAACAAAAAACCCTAAACAAATTAAATCATGATGAGAAATCTTTACAGGAAACTCTCGCTTACGATGTGTTTTCTGCTAACGATTGCAGCGGTTATGGCTCAGGAAAGAACCGTATCCGGCAGCGTTACAGACGAAACGGGCAGCACAATGCCTGGTGTTAACATCCTTCTAAAAGGTACTTCATCGGGTACTGTAACAGATGGAGATGGTAATTTCAAAATTTCTATTCCAAATGATCAGGCAGTGCTCGTAATCTCTTTTGTTGGCTATGCCACGTCAGAGGTTGTTGTTGGCTCACGGTCAGTTGTGAATATCCAGCTCACGTCAGATGTTCAAACACTGACCGAACTTGTTGTAACAGGGTACTCTGTTGACAAGAGACGCGAATTGACTGGTTCTGTTTCTACCGTTAAGGCCAAAGAACTTACTATTGCGCCAACGGGTAACGTTGAACAAATGTTACAAGGCCGTGTGGCCGGTGTTACGGTTATTACGAATGGTCAGCCCGGAACAACTAGCCAGATCCGCGTAAGAGGATTTGGTGCGTTTGGTGGAAACAATCCTCTTTATGTAGTAGATGGTGTTCCTACCGAAAATGTGGGGTTTATAAATCCTGATGATATTGAAAGCGTAACGGTACTTAAAGATGCTGCTGCTGCCTCAATCTATGGAGCTCGTGCTGCCAGTGGTGTTATTATCTATACCACGAAGAAAGGAGTTAAAGGTGGCGGTAGAAAAATCAATGTTACCTATGATCAAATGTTTGGGGTTACTAACCCTGGAAAAGGTTTAGAAATGTTAAACCCAACAGATTTTGCAGAATGGACATGGAACGCCATAAGAAATACTGAAGATGCCAACGCGAGAGGGGCAGGTCGTCCGGTTGATTATGACTCCTCTTTCCAACAATTTAATCATCCACAATTCGGAGGGGGGCTAACCCCTGTAATTCCGGATTATTTACGTGTTGGAGGACAAAACGGAGCAGCCATTTCAGGTCCAGTTGATTTGCAAGCTCAGCGCCTATTGTATAATGTGGATCCTCGCTTGGGTCCTATTTACAATGTAATAGCAGCTAACAAGGAGGGTACCGATTGGTACGCAGCAATAACCAGAAATGCACCCGTTATTAGACAAACACTTGGAATCAGTGGCGGTAACGAATCGCATCGGTTCTATGTTGGTTTAAGTGGTCAGGATCAGAAAGGTATTCTTTTAAATCAATCATTTAAACGATATGCCGTTAGAGCAAATGCGGAATTTGACATCAAAAAAACTTTCCGCGTCGGAATGAATTCTCAGTTTACCTATAACCAGACGTTAGGCCTTATTGGTGATGGTGGAGGTATTGGTAGTGCTGATGATGAAAATGATATCCTATCCGCTTTCCGGATGCCCACTATTATTCCAGTTTACAATGTTTTTGGGGGATATGCTGGAACCGCTGCCGGTGGATTTAACAATCCACGAAATCCTGTTGCTACACGCGATGGTATGAAGAACGACCGAAGCTTTAATGCCGGAGGATTCGGAAATGTGTACGCTGAGTTGGATGTAATTCCTGGACTTACCTTTAGGACCAGCGTTGGTGGAAGTTACTCAAGTTACAATTTTCGCTCATATGGAAGGTGGCAGTATGAAAACTCAGAAAACAATTCCGCTTTTTCATTCAGTCAGGGAAATGGCTATAACTTTGGTTGGACTTTCACAAACACGGCCAACTTCAAAAAGACCTTCGATATCCATAATTTAGATGTCTTAGTAGGACAAGAGGCTCTTAACACAGGTGCCGGATGGGATATGAGTGCTTCGGGATTAAATCCATTTTCATGGGATCCTAACTTTGTTAACCTATCACAAACCATTACTCCCCGTACGGCTAATAGTTCGCAATATTTGGGCGTTAACTTCTACTCTCTATTTGGTAGAGTTAATTACAGTTTAAAGGAGAAATACATTCTTAGTGCCGTGGTAAGACGGGACGGATCGAGTCGTTTTGGGGCAAATAATCGATTTGGTGTTTTTCCTGCCGTTTCAGTTGCCTGGAGAATTTCTGATGAGGCATTCATGGATGCAGTTCCGTTTGTAAGCGACTTGAAGATTCGTGGCGGATACGGTGCAATGGGTAACTCCAATAACGTTGCTCCTGCCAATCAATATTTCTTATACGGTGGATCCGTGGGCGCATCATCTTACGATATAGGGGGAGCAAACACCTCAGCCACCCAAGGTTTTTACAGAACCCGCGTGGGTAATGTGGATGCTAAGTGGGAAACCAGTGTAACAAAAAATATTGGTTTTGATGGCAATCTTTTTGATGGTCGATTAGATGTAATAGTTGATTTCTGGGAAAAGGATACTAAAGATTTGTTACTCCAAGTTCCTATTGTGGCTCAGGCTGGTGTTAATGCAGAGGCTCCTTCTCGAAACGTGGCGCGAATGCTTAACCGTGGTTTGGATATTGCCATAACTGGTAAGGGTAAAATAAGCGGAGATCTGACTTACGAAGCCACTCTTAATGGAAGCTTTCTTAAGAATGAGATTACACAAGTGGCTCCTGGCTTAACTTATATCACAACCATTAACCCGGGATACCGGGGCATTAATCCGATAAGAAATGGAATAGGTCAACCCATATCTTCGTTCTTTGGATACAAGGTTCAAGGTATTTTCCAAACTCAGGAAGAAGTTAACTCATCCCCAAGTCAGGATGGAAAGGGTATTGGTCGTTTCCGGTTCGAGGACATTAACAATGACGGAACAATTAATGGCGAGGATAGGACATTCTTGGGAAGTCCTGTTCCAAAGTTTACCGGTGGATTTAACTTTGTTCTGCGTTATAAAAATTTCGATCTTGAGGCCTATACTTATTTGTCTTTAGGTAATAAGATATTTAACGTGTCGAAATGGTTCACTGATTTTTACCCTTCATTTCAAGGTGCCGCCATAAGTGCAAGAGTAAAAGATTCATGGACACCAAATAATCGCGATGCCTCTACTCCGATTTTTGAAAGTGCCTCCAATTTTAGTACAAATCAACAAGCAAATTCGTTCTATGTTGAAGATGGAAGCTACTTACGCATGCAAAACTTGACTTTGGGTTATAATATGCCAATATCTGTGCTGGATAAACTCAAATTAACTCGCGTGCGGATATTCTTATCTACTAACAACTTGTTTACAATTACCAAGTACAGTGGTCTTGATCCTTCCGTTGGTGGTGCAGCAGATACCAGTTTTGGTATTGATGTAGGAAATTATCCTATCACAAGAAGTATAACTGGTGGATTTAACATTGGTTTCTAAACACATTATCTATGAATTTAATCAAGAATATTAAAAACAGGACTAAAAGAGGAATTGCACTTTCTTTGGTGCTTTGCCTGGCTATTGTTTATTCCTGCGATGACAGCTTTTTAGATGTTCCGGCCACAGGTGCGCTTGATCTTAACCTTTTGGCTACTGGTCCGGGAATGGAATCTGCTTTGATTGCGGCTTATGCGCAGGTAAATGGTCGTGCAAACCGTATGGCCAGCCCTTCTAATTGGGTTTGGGGTAGCATCCGTGGTGGTGATGCTAACAAAGGTACTGACCCTGGTGATTTTTCAGACATCAATCCAATACAACGGTATGAAGCCATACCATCGCAAGGGGTTATTAATGATCTTTATACGGGGGCATATGAGGGTGTAGCAAGAGCTAATGCAGTATTAAAGTTAGCGAATGCGGCACCGGCTGAAACTAGTGCTCAGCAAGCTCAGATCTTACAAATCCGCGCTCAGTCCAGATTTCTGCGCGGACATTTTTATTTCCAACTTAAGCGCGCATTTGGCAATACTCCTTATGCCGATGAAACAATTGATGTAGAAGGAGCAGGTTTAGCACCTGGTATTGAGTTAATCAAAAATGACCAGGATCTATGGCCTAAAATTGAAGCAGATTTTCAGTTTGCCTATGATAACCTTCCGGTTACTCAATCTCAAGTTGGAAGAGTAAATAAATGGGCGGCAGGGGCTTACCTTGCTAAGGTTTACATGTACCAAGGCAAGTTTGCACAAGCCAAGGCATTGTTTGATTTAATGATTAACCTTGATGGAACTGGAAAAGTTGTAACTTCCAATAATAAGACATGGGGCTTGGTACCCTCTTACGCTGATGTTTTTAAGGCATCTAATGACAACAATGAAGAATCTATTTGGGCGTATCAAGCGGCTGCGAATACAGGTAGTGTAAATAATGCTAATCCAGAGTTTGACTTAAACTTTCCCTACAATACAGGACCTAACGGCCCAGGTAATTGTTGTGGTTTTTTCCAACCTAGTTTTGAACTTGCCAGTTCTTTTAGAACAGATGGCAGCGGATTGCCTCTACTGAACGGTTCTTATAAAACCGCTGGCCAAGAATTATTATCTGATATGGGAGTTGAGGGTACATCAGCATGGGACGATGAAGCAGAATATAAAAAAGATGGTTTCGTAACCCGTATTGACCCTGCTAAACCAAAACAAGAGCGGGTGTATAAAGCGTTGTCCGATAACTCAGGGGAAGATCCATTGACAGAACCAACAATATGGCAATTGGTTTGGGTTGAGTCAACCAATTCCTCATTCGCAGATTTATCGTTTGACCCTAGATTGGATCATTCAATTGGTAGAAGAGGAATTCCCTATCTCGATTGGATTGATTTTCCAGGTAAACCATGGATTAGAAATCAGCCTAATGGCGGGCCGTATGCTCCTAAAAAGTATATTTACTATAAATCAGATCAAGGATCTTTACAAGACAATAGTTCTTGGACTCCAGGTTACACTGCAATCAACTATACGATTATCCGATACGCTGATGTTTTATTGATGGCTGCAGAAGCTGAAATTGAAGCAGGAGATCCGGCCATAGCTAAGGTGTATGTAAATGCTGTAAGGGCTCGTGCAGCAAATTCAATTCTTCGTGAAGGTGGCGTTCCAGTAGCTAACTATATAATAAATCAATATCCAGCCGGAGATACCTGGGCTAAAGATGATGCGACCCGTGAAAAAGTTCGCTTTGAACGTAAATTAGAACTATCGGGTGAAGGACATAGATTCTTTGACTTGGTGCGTTGGGGTGTAGCTGCACCAACCCTTACAGCTTATTTGGCATACGAATCAGTAAAATTGCCAAATGCTTTGAGTGGTTCAGTTTTTAATGCAAATAAAGATGAGCTATTGCCAATACCTCAGGCACAAATTGATTTAGTCGGACCGAATATTCTTCAACAAAACCCTGGGTTTTAATTATTGAAAAATTCGGATTTAAAACAAGGCCAATTTAAATTGGCCTTGTTTTTTTATTTTTAACCTATGAGGACGGGATTTTTACGTTTTATATTCATTATCTGTCTTGTGTTTTATTCATGCACAGAAAAAAGAGAAGTAAAACTGTTTGAAATACTGAATGCAAAAGAAACGGGCATTGATTTCAATAATAAAATTTTTGAATCCGACAGTTTTAATATTCTTACCTATGAGTATATCTACAATGGTGGCGGTGTGGCTGTTGCAGATTTTAATAGTGATTCAATAGTTGATATTTTTTTTACTGGTAATCAGGTATCGAACCGTTTGTACCTAGGGTTAGGAAATTTGAAATTTAAAGATGTAACAACTGAAAGTGGTCTGATAAGTGATTCAAAGTGGAGTTCGGGTGTAAGTGTGGTTGATATTAATAATGATGGTCTGGCCGATATCTATGTTTGTGCTACTGCCAGCTCTGATGAAAAATTGCGCAAGAATATGCTTTTTGTTAACCAGGGTGTCAATTCATCTGGCATTCCTACATTTGTTGATCAAGCTGAGGCATACGGAATAGACTTTAGCGGCCATAGTATTTCGTCTGCGTTTTTCGATTATGATAAAGATGACGACCTTGATTTATACATTCTGGTTAATGTTAAGCTAAATAATGTACCTACTACTTTTCGGGCTAAAATTGAAGATGGCTCATCACTTAATAACGATCGGTTATTTAGAAATGAAGGGAATGGAAAATTTACAGACGTATCACAAGAAGCTGGAATCCGATACGAGGGGTATGGCTTAGGATTAGCTATTCAGGATTTTAATAATGATACTTGGCCTGATATTTATGTATCCAATGATTACTTATCCAATGACATTCTTTACCTGAATAACGGTGATGGTACTTTCGTAAATGCAACTACCGACTTATTTGGACACCAAAGTCAATTCTCAATGGGTAATGATGTGGCCGATTATAATAATGATGGTTGGCCCGACCTGATTACATTAGATATGCTACCCGAAAACAGTGAACGTAAGAAGACTACCATCGGTAATAAAAGTTATCAGAATAACATTAACAACGACACCTACAATTATCAGTATCAGTACGTCCGCAATATGCTTCAGCTTAATAACCAAACTAGTGCGGGTATTAAGTTTAGTGAAATTGGACAATTAGCCGGAGTTCATCAGACAGAGTGGAGTTGGTCGCCCTTATTTGCAGATTTTGATAATGATGGCTTTCGCGACCTTGTGATCACCAACGGCTTCCCAAAAGATATTACCGATAAGGATTTTGCCAATTACAGAGCTCAATTAATTAATATAGCACCACCTGGTTTTTTGGTTGACTCCATTCCAGTTGTTAAGATTCCAAATTATGCATTTAAAAATAATGGTGACCTCACCTTTGCAGATGTTTCAGAAAAGTGGGGTTTAAATCAAGCTTCATTTTCGAATGGAGCTGCATTTGCTGATTTAGACAACGATGGTGATTTAGATTATGTGGTAAATAACATTAATGGCAATGCATTCATCTACGAGAATAAGCTAAACAATGACTCTGATGAATCAAATAACTCGCACTTTCTGCGCGTTGCGTTTGCCGGGCCTGATCAAAATAAAGCCGGATTAGGAACTAAGGTTTACATATATTATAAGGATAAACAGCAATATTACGAGCATTTTATTGTGAGAGGCTATTTGTCTTCTGTTGAGGGTGTAGCTCATTTTGGTCTAGGTAAAGTTGGAGTAGTAGACTCTGTTAAAATTGTTTGGCCCGATGGAAAGCAACAAAAACTAACTTCAATATCTGCCGATAAAAAAATAACCGTTCGATACACAGAGGCGAGTGAGAATCAATCATCACTAAATTCCAACATACCAATACTCTTTAAAGAGTCAGTTATAAGTACTGGAATAAACTTCCGACACCGACAAAAAGACATTATTGATTTCAATACCCAACGTACAATTCCACATAAATTTTCTCAGTTCGGACCAGCCATGGCAGTAGGTGACATAAATAATGATGGATTTGAAGATTTATATATAGCAGGATCAACTGGATTTGAAGGGCAGTTTTTTATGCAAGATAAAGCCGGAAAATTTCTGCCGGGTCAAAAAATAAAGGGATCAGATGAGTTTACTGAAGAAAGTGCATTATTGTTGGATTTTGATAATGACGGTGATCTTGATCTGTGTATTGGTAAAGGAGGTTTTGAACAACAGGAAGGCCCCAGCTATCAGAGTAAAGTTTACGTGAATGAAAAAGGCAAGTTTACGGTAACCAGCGCCTTATTCCCTGAAATCAAATCCAGTACCTCGGCTATAAGGGCTGCTGATTTTGATGGCGATGGCGATCTGGATTTATTTATTGGCGGTAGAGTTATTCCTGGCAGTTATCCGTTACCACCGCGAAGTTATATTTTACAAAACAATAATGGTATTTATAAGGATATAACTGAACAGGTATGTTCTTCTCTCTTAAATCTTGGTTTAGTTACAGATGCAATCTGGAGCGATTATGATAATGATGGTTTTGTTGATCTTATAGTAGTGGGTGAGTTAATGCCAATTACAATTTTGAAGAATGTAAATGGTCTTTTCTCAAAGGTTAATACTCCTTTACAAAATTATATAGGTTGGTGGAGTAGTATTGCCGCGGCCGACTTTGATGGTGATGGTGATACAGATTATGTTGTGGGAAATTATGGGCTTAATAATTCTTATAATGTCAGTTCCGACAGGCCTATGAAGGTGTTTGCTAAAGACCTTGATAGTAATGGAAGTATTGAGGCATTAATTTTCTGCTACAGTAAAATGGCCGATGGAACAGAGAAATTATGCCCGGCACATTTTTGGGATGAATTAAATCAGCAAAGCCCAAAATTCAGGCGAATGTTTACTAAATATAAAAACTTTAGTACCACCACGTGGGAAACATTATTGGCGGATGCTGATAAAAAAGACGCATTGATTATTGATGTAAATCATTTGGCAACAAGTTATATCGAAAATCTTGGTGCTGGTAATTTTGAATTACACCAACTTCCGATAGAAGCGCAGTTTGCACCAACCAATGGAATTGTAATTAATGATGTAAATGCCGATGGTAACCCAGATATTTTATTAGTAGGGAATGATTATGGTAATGAAGTATTCATTGGTAGGCACGATTCGCAAACGGGTTTGATTTTAATGGGAGATGGAGCCGGTGCTTTTAAATCGGTAACTTCTGCTAGTAGTGGTTTCTACGTACCCAACGATGCCAAAGCCCTCGTTCGCTTATCCGGGAAGAACCATGATTTTATAATTGCTTCACAAAACCGCGATAGTTTAAAAGTATTCGTACCAACTAAGGTTGAACGTAATTTTGTATTTAAACCACAACCGTTAGATGCCTGGGCAATTCTTAAGTTAGCCGATGGTAAAAAACAGAAAGTGGAGTTTTATTATGGTGCAGGTTATTTGTCGCAATCAACGCGAAATCTTAATGTGCCAAAAGGAGTAATTGAAATAGAAGTCTTTAATTCAAAGGGAGAAAGTAGGAAAGTAGTTCCGGACGGAATTTAAAACTAAAGATTAATTTATGAAACCGACAAAATCAAATCGCAGAGGGTTTATTAAAAAGCTTACTGGCACGGCTTTGGGAGCGGCAGTGGGCGCTAGTGCTTTTGCATCGCAGAAAGTTGAGATTTTAAAGCCAATCAACCATCAGCACAAATCTTTTGGCCCTAACGATCAGGTTAATATTGCCGTTATCGGTATGGGTATAATGGGATTTAGCAACGCATTCTGGTCGCTGCAAGTGCCAGGTGTGAAACTGGTTGCTGTGTGCGATTTATATACCGGCCGGCTTGAACGTGCCCGTGAAAAATTCGGTAAAGATTTGTTTGTAACCAAAAACTATAAGGAGATACTTGATCGTAAAGATATTGACGCGGTTATTGTAGCTACATCCGATCATTGGCACGATCGCATTTCAATTGAAGCCATGAACAAAGGCAAGCATGTGTATTGCGAAAAGCCAATGGTACATAGATTGGAAGAAGGAGCCGATGTAATCGCTACACAGAAAAAAACTGGTAAAGTATTTATTGTAGGAAGTCAGCGGGTAAGTTCGATTGTAACGCACAAAACAAAAGAAATTTTTGAGTCCAAAACAATTGGCGATCTGGTAATGGTAGAAACGTGGATGGATCGCCATAGTGCAAACGGTGCGTGGCAATATTCAATACCTACCGATGCAAATGCTAATACAGTTGACTGGGAAAATTTTCAAGGCGATGCCCCTAAACGGCCATACGATCCGGTAAAGTTTTTCAGATGGCGGAATTATCAGGATTATGGTACGGGTGTAGCGGGTGATTTGTTTGTGCATCTGTTTTCGGCTTTGCATGCTGTAACCAGTTCTAAAGGCCCCAACCGAATTCTGGCAACCGGTGGCTTGCGTTATTGGAAAGATGGCCGTGATGTACCGGATGTGATAATGGGTGTATATGATTATCCGGAAACAAAGCAGCATCCGGCCTTCAATCTGCAAATGCGTGTAAATTTTGTAGATGGCAGCGAAAGTGGAGAAGGACTTCGGTTAATTGGAACCGATGGTTTTATTGATATGGGCTGGAGTTCTGTAAAAGTTAAACATCATAAAATTCATGACGAACCCGGTTATGGTGGTTGGGACTCGTTCGATACGTTTACCGAAGCGCAGCAAAAAGAATACGAGAAATGGTATAAGGCAAAATATCCGAAGAAGCCTGGTACAATTTTACCTTCTGATTTAGAGTATATGGCACCTGAAGATTACAGTGCCAACTTAGATCACCACATTAACTTCTACAAGGGAATTCGGGAGAAGGCGCCTATTGTGGAAGATGCTTTGTTTGGCATGCAAGCTGCGGGACCAGCGCTTGCAACTAACAAGAGTTACTTCGATAAAGCAATTGTTAAATGGAACCCGGACTTAGCGCAGTTAGCGTAGATTCAATTATTCGCCCACAAACTTAGGCACCTGCAATTGGGTGCCTATTTTTTTGTTCATCTCAGCAATCAGGTATTTACACAACTCAGGCGAATGCAGTTCTTCGTGCTGGTGCATAAAGAAATAAATTCGTTTTATACCTTGGTCTTTCCAGAGTTTCATCCGGTCAACCCATTCATCAATGCGGGTATAATCGGTAGGATGGAGGCCGTTACCCACAAACCGGAGAAAGGCCTGCGAAGTACTTAGCCGCATGTGTACACAATCTCTTCGTGCGCTGGCATCAGTAATTACCGCACCAGCTGAATTCTTTTCCATTACACCAAACAACTTATCAAAAGCTTCGGTGTTGGTATACCAGTCTTTATGCCGTTGCTCCACAAACAACTCTACATCTTTAGGCATGGATTCAATAAAAGCTTGTTGCACCTCCAGCGACTTTGGGCCCATTTGCGGATGTGGCATCAGAAAAATCGGCCCGAGGTTTTCTTTAAATTCATAAATAGCTTCGAAAAAACGATCTAACAATTCTTGCGTTTCCTTTAATCGTTTAATGTGCGTAATCTGATCCACAAACTTAGGGCAGAACTTAAAGCCTTCACCAACTTTACTTTTCCAGGTTTTTATCTGCGCTTTGGTGGGCATCCTGTAAAAGGTAGCATTCAACTCAATACAATTAAAGTGTTTTGCATAGTGTTGTAGAAAATCAGCTGCCTTTGTTTTGGGTGGATAAATTTTACCAACCCAATCGGGCCGGCCCCATTTGGCACAGCCTACAAAAAATTCAGTTGTCCCTTTTTGTTTGCCGATAACTTTAGCCGTTGCCGGATGATCGGGCGGAAGTGTAAAATCAATAGCGGAAAGATCAAGTTCTGATTCAACGCGGCCAAACTGCATGCCCTATTTGTAGTTTTAAATTGAAAACAAGATAAGGATTTGTTGTTACGTTCAAAAATTCAACAATGATAGAGCACAATGTAACGGACCGGAAAAATAAACCTCAACAGATAAAATATAACTTTTTGTGGTACTTAACTCAACTATTTGGTTTATAATACTTTGAAGGATTTGAATAAAACATAAACCTCCTGCAA
This sequence comes from Cytophagales bacterium, assembly GCA_017303795.1. GTDB lineage: Bacteria > Bacteroidota > Bacteroidia > Cytophagales > Cyclobacteriaceae > ELB16-189. The sequence goes on from JAFLBR010000001.1 coordinate 607,058, forward strand.
TTAGTTTCAGGGGCTAATCACTTCCCTTAAGATAAATAAGCAGAAAGTGTCTAATTTTCCATTATAACGGTAAGAACTTTAATAGTACACGATTGTCATCCCATCAATTGATCCAACTACACCAGGCCCATAGTCAGGAGTGATAACCTGGCCGTTTTTAGTTAACACACTAAAATATGGATATAGTTCACCAAACTGATTATTCAATAGATAAATGGCATCATCAGTTACTTCGATTGCAGCTATGTATCTGTTTGGCGAAATTGGAGATGATATTTTTTCCAAGCCGTTTACCCAATACTTTGCAACCGTGGTACCCATTTGTTCCCCGTATCCATAACCAGAAATATAGACATCTGAATTGTGAATGGAAATATCATAAGCATGCCCATTAACTTCTAAAGGGGCCATTCGAATATCATTTTTCCAATGAAAAATCCGACTATAAAATCCTAATCCCTCTACGCCAACGATATGAATATCAGAATCGTTTATTAGAATTCTTTCTGCACTACAAATCCCAGTCCCCTCTAATGGGGTTGGGACCCCATTTCTCCAAAGCACTGCGTTTGGATATTCTTGACCAACCATGTAAACATCATTTCCAATAACTGCGATATCATTTGGTGAAGCAGTTATGAAGTCATATACCGTTGAAGAAAATGTAAGGATACCATTTTTCCAATATTTGGCAACTCTATTAATAGGATAAGTTCCTCTCTGATAGCCACAAATATAGACATCACCATTTGATACAACGATACCGGTTAGCTCAGTTTGTGAATTAGTACCCTCTAAAGGAATGGATTGATTATTTTTCCAATACTTGGGTACTTTTATTGCATCAAGAAACTCAAATCCAATAGCATGTATATCTTCACCTGAAACGACTAGATCATTTACATGCCCTACACTATTCAAGGTTGTTTGAATTCCATCCTTCCAAAAGCACGCAGCGTAGTTGCTTCTTCCATACGTATACAAATGATAGTATCTAAACTCAGGTCCTATTATCTTGCTCTTCCTGACTTCTATCTCTATCAAACCGCTTTTAGATAGAATTGGTGCAACAACCTCCATGAGGGTATCATTAACTTGCGCAATCTCTGCACGTACTCCATTAAATTTTACAATATTTTCTAGAGCATTTTTACTAAAATTTTTACCCCGGATTTTAACTAACGTACCTGGCTGGCCAGTTAATGGAGTAATCTCTGATATGCTGGCGGGTTCAATTGGATTTTCATCAGAACTTTCACATCGGACAAGTAAAAAAGCACATAGGATGAGGAAATATCTGATTTTATTTATCATTAAAGGGTCATGATTAGTAGTTTAACTTAGATAATAATTCAAAGAATTGTCATCACTAAAATGAAGTGCTTAAAATACAGTTGATACAAAACGCACTTTGAAAGTACCTTCTGTTACAATTATTGTTGATGTGCTATTAGCACTTTGTATTACCCCGCCAAAAGTACCAGAAACTGTATATGCACTGGATCCTAATGATGATGAATGATACTCCACGGTGGTTACTGTCAGGCTTGAATTTAGATTGTCAAGTACGTGAGAGTAATAAAATTCGTTATTTGTCGAGTATACAAACGAAGCATAAGGTAGTGGAACATTGTCTCTAAGTAAGAATTCCTTTCCTTTTAGATTTTCTATCATATTTGGTTTAACAAGTGTAGGAAAGCAAATTGTTAGTCCACTACTTTCAGAATTGTCTTCTAGGTTCATACAAACGCAGGAGGAACAATGATTAAAGCTGTTATTTAAATCCTCAAACCTTTTTAAGATACCATCTACCTTAAATTCGATAAAATAGGTTAGTTCTGGTGGTGTTGTATAAGTGAAAACTGGTCCAATAATAGTTTTGCCACGGGTTAAAAGTTTGATTGGGCCATTTCCTGCTGATTCTGGAACAATAACCTTGATTTGGGTTTCGTATGAACTATCTTGAGGTGCTCTTTCCACCATGGAAATGAATGCATCTTGATCATTAAAAGTCACTTTGTTCTGATTAATAGTTTCAGCAAAACCATTGCCACCAATTATTATCAGCCTTCCAGCGGTTCCTTCAGTATATGAAACCATTTTTATCTCTATAGTTGGTCCTGATTCATTTTCGGAACAACCTAGAATAAGAAGAATCATAAAGTAAGTTGGTAAGAATTTGATGTTAATCGTTAATTTTAACATAGCTTATTTTGAATTTGTACATCATTGTAAAAGTACAGCTAAATTTGATTAGTTCTATGCATCAAAAATTCACTACCGCACCAAAGTAAATGGTTCGCAACGAGAAATATTGTGCTGTTTTGATAGAGTACTCAAAATTATATGTGTAAGCCTGCACATTAAAATGGTTGGTGATGTTTTCGGCACTTAGAAAGCTTATTAGGGTCATCTTTTCACTCAGAGCAAACACCTTGCTAATGTTGCCACTCAGACTAAAATAATCAGGCACCCTTTCTTGTTGATTGTACAGGGAAAGATTGGGTTCATACACTTGCCATTGCGGATCAAATACAGAGCTAACAACCGGCTGATACCAGGCGCCTTGTCGCCACAGGGCAAATGCAGCCACGCTCCAGGTTTGTTTAAATCGATATTGAATATTTCCTTTTGCAAAATAGCCGAGATCATACGAAGAGCGATAACTTAAGTCCTCTGTCTTGATTCGGGCTTGCAAAGTGGTAAATGAAAACTGTGCAGTTACTTTTTGTTTTATGTAGCGTGCAAATAACTCCAATCCATTCGCATATTGGCGATTGATTTGAGTAACTGTCCTTTTAGAAAAAACAGAAGCCGTTAGTTCATACCGGTTGGTTTTAAAACTCAAGTCTGATGATGCTTGTTGATTATCATACTGTATAGTTGGTATTTCTTCGTTTCGAGCGAAATCAAGTTTATGATACTGACCAATGCCTACTAACCACGAAAGTTTTTCAATAGGTTGCCATTTTAGATTTACCTGCATACTGGTGTAGTTGGGTTGATTGCCTGCTGGAAAATTCTTCCGCAGTCCTAAACCTGCAGTCCATTTTTCATTTATGGTAAGTTTGCCATAACTGTACCATTCCGTAAGCGGGATTCTGGTGGTAGATGCTGCATTAAAATGTGGATGTTCGGTGCCAAGTGCGTAACCCAGCAGAGGAATAACTCCTGCAAACTTTTGTTTTCGGGCATCGTACGAGAATCCGGTTTTGAAATCAATCCATCGGGAAGTATGATGATAATTCAATGAACTAAACAAATCAACACTGTTGATCTGTATATCAGAAACACTGTATGCAAAGTCTGATTTTCCAAAGCTTGCGCCTTGGTTAAAAGATAATTCACCATTTCCAATTCTGTGTTGAAAAGTTAGTGTGGTAAAATTTCTGATTTTACCCGCATTAAAATCGCCACGGTAGGAGGGATGAATAAAATCGTAAACAAACGATTCTTTCAAACTATAGTTAAAAATACGGACCGATGTATTTGGCTTCCAGGCATGGAAATAATGCAAGCCAAGATCGGTTGTATTAAATTGCTTAATGTGTTTAAAAGCTTTTTTATTAAGTCCGGTTACCAAGCCTGAGTATTGATAGTTTGAAAAAACAATTAAAGCGCTTTTTGGATTAATACGCAGTTGCGTATTAATACCAACATTGGCAAGCGTAACAGAAACCTGAGTAGAATTTTTTTCGGGCACAGTACTTTCGGTTTGCAAAGCAATTAATCCAGCGGATGCATTTCCATATTCCAGCGGTGGATTACCTGGAAATACCTGCACGTTGTTTATAATAGCTGTATTAAAAATGCTAAACGTACCGATACCATTTAATTGACTATACCGCACGCCATCATAAATCGGTACATTGTTCAAATAAATACCAGTTTCCTGAGCCGTACTTCCACGTAAGCTTATGTTGGCCGATTCGTCTAATGTAGTAGAAGATGGCATCGCGTTAACGGCAAGCAGCGGATCGGCTCGTGCTGCCGGATTAGTATAGATTTGAAGTTTAGTCGCTTTAAAAGTTCGAAACTCTTCGGCAATTAAACGCTCTGCAACAACTACAACTTCCTGAGTTTGCGTGGTGATTGACTCCAATGTAATAACAACTTCGCAAGTTGAATTTGATATGGGAATGAATTGCTCCCGATAGCCAATAAACGAAACAACTACCGTATCGGGTTGACTGATTGGTAAAGTAAATCTGCCTAATGTATCGGTGCTTGTGCCTACGCGCCAGTTGCTTTGCAAATAGATGTTTGCTCCGGGTAGCGGAAGAAGCAGAGCATCTCTGACTATACCTTTAATTTCAGAACAAGGTTGTGCCTCGGCTTTAGTAAAGGCAATAGTTATTAACACAAGCAATAATATTGCTCTCATAAAATTCTGATAAGTATGGTGAGTCTACTTGCTTTTTTGTGCCGCAGGCAATAGCGAAAATTTTACCCACCCAAAAGAAGGTTCGTGTTGCAGGGCTTTTTCATAGGTATCAATGGCTTTATCGGTAGCGTCAGTTTTTGCATAAGCCTGCCCCAGCAACGCCAATGTATCGATGTAAAGCCAGTTACTTTTCAGTTGATCAGGTTTCGATTCAAACAAAGCAATTGATTTCTCAAATGCTTTTACAGCTTCTTCTAAATCGCCACCAAAGGCTGCTGGTGTATAAAATTTATTAGTACCGTAAATCCGCCAGGCTAATGCCGATTCAGGTTCAAGTTTAATTCCTTTTTCAGCAAGACTGTTGCTTTTGCTGCCTAACAACATTCCCTTTAAAGAACTATAGGCAATCTCATTTCCATAAATGGCCGATAATATAGCTGGGGCCTCGCCACTTTTAGGATTTTGGGCCATGAATTCTTTAATCAGGTCTTTCGCAGTATCTACATGTTTATCAAACAAGGTTTCGTTTTGCGAAGCCATAGTTCCATTTAACAAGGAGTAGTAGGTAAATGCTAATCTCAATTTTTCGAATGAGTTTTTAGTTGGCAGTTTGAGTTGAGTAACAAGTGCTTTCTCCCACAGCGACTGCGAGCGCTGCAAGTAAGCCTGATACATCATTTCGTCTGTTTCAGTTTGAGCCATTGCAATGCTGGCTGAAAATATAAAAATGGCGAAGGCAAGTTTCATGGCTATTGTTTGGTTAGGTTCATTTGAATAAAATTCATCCACGTATTTCCATCAGCAGAAAACTCTCCGGTCTCCGTCCAGGAATTGCCTGATACGGTTATGAGGTATCGCATCTTACCTTGTGGTGTACTGAAGCCCCACGCATACTTGCCCGGTGCAGTTATTTCAAAGTAAGCTTCGGTGGTGCGGCCATCGTGCAGGTAAGAACGAAAGTTGAATTTGTTCTCCTGTATGTTAAAGTTTACAAGAGCCAGTGCATGATGTACAATCCGGTCGCCTGCTTTACCTAAACCTTCAATCTGCAATACTGCGCCTTCAAGTTTAAATTCAATTTGTTCGTGTTGCTGTACTTGTTGAGGTTCATCAGGGCCCATCCGGTAGGAGGCAGTGCCTTTCCACTGCCCGGCAAGGGGTTCCAGTTTTTTCATTTCTTCTTTAAATGTTTGTGCTGCGGATTCTAAGCTTAGAACCACCGCTACAAGGATCATGAACTTTTTCATTTTTGTAAATTGGTTTATATTATAAACTAAACGACTAAAAAAAATTACTTGCTGATATACTGTTTCAGTGCAGCCACATATTCCTCAAATGCTTTAATGCCAGCTTTGGTAATCTTGCATGTGGTTAATGGCTTTTTTCCTTTAAAAGATTTTTCCACTGTAATGTATCCGGCTTCTGATAGTTTGTCGATCTGTACACTCAGGTTGCCTGCGGTTGAATTTGTTTTTTCTTTCAACCATGTAAAATCTGCAGAATCCACACTCATCAGCAACGAGATAACCCCGAGGCGCAACTGCGAATGCAATAATGGATCTAAATCCTTAAGCATGCTTGTCAGATTTTCTTAACATATAGCCAGGCACCAGATAGCCAAATGTTACGGCTGCTGCTGCTAATAGAAATTGAGTTTCGGTATCAACCATAAAAATGAGTGCGCCAAAAATCCAGAAAACAACTCCACCAACCATTAAGGGTTTAAACTTTAATAGCACACCCGATAGCAGCGTGGGGACTGCACACATGCTTGTAATGATAGCACTTAATTGCCAGCCCATTTTTACACCGAAGAACCAAAAGATAAAACAGTTAACACCAAAGCCAATCCAAAGCCATTTGTAAATACTGTCAAGGTGCGTGGATACGGTTGCTTGCTTGCCTTGCTTAAACCCATATACTCCGGAGATGATTGCGGCTACAATGGTAATCATAAACATCAGGTAGGGGTCGGCCACATCGGTAAACTTCAGTAACACATAAACGCCAAGGTTAGCAATTACAATTGTCCAGCCCCATAATAAAAAGTAGAAGCTGTTCCTTTGCATGTTGCCTTTTGCTTGTTGAATCATGGAGGTAATTACATCCAGACTTTGCTGCGGGGTTAGTTCCTTTTCCATAGTTATCGTTTTTTGGGTTTATATTCCTGATAACGGCACAAATGTAAATTAGTTTATAATATAAACCAAAATATTTGAAAACGTTTGAAATATCGCTCAAAATCAGCATTTTTCGTTCTTACCAGAATGCTTGAAAGAGTAAGGCTAATGTTTACCTTGCATTTAACCTAAAGCCATTACCATGAAAAAACTCTTACTCCTTACATTAATTCTATGCAGCACCGTGGTTGTGTTTGCACAAACCGAAGTGCAACGCGTTGAAAAACTGAAAACAGAAGCCGCAATCGAAGTTGAAAAGCTTGCGGTGTTGGGCCAGCAGATTAACGATATGCTTTTCAGTTTTGCTGAACTGGGGTTTCAGGAGTATGAGACTTTTAATTACCTGACTGCTTTACTTGAGAAGCAAGGCTTTAAAGTGGAGAAGGGTGTAGCCGGTGTGCCCACTGCGTGGATTGCCCGTTGGAGTTATGGTTCGGGTAAACCGGTTATTGCATTAGGTTCAGATGTAGATTGTATTCCTAAAGCTTCGCAGAAACCAGGCGTGGCTTATTCCGATCCGATTGTGGTAGGTGCGCCCGGTCATGGCGAAGGTCATAACTCAGGACAAGCGCTTAACATCATTACTGCATTAGCACTCAAAAAAGTTATGGAGCGCGAAAAAATTTCAGGCACACTTATGTTATGGCCTGGTGTAGCCGAAGAGTTGGTGGGCACCAAAGCGTATTATGTTCGGGCCGGATACTTTAAAGATGTAGATGCTTGTATTTTTACTCACGTAGCCAACAACCTGGGTGTTGGCTATGGCGATGCTGGTCAAAATGGTCTTGTGTCGGTTCGGTTTAATTTTGAAGGTGCTGCGGCTCATGCTGCTGGTGCTCCCTGGCGTGGGCGCAGTGCGTTGGATGCCGTTGAATTAATGAACATTGGCTGGAACTTCAGACGCGAGCATCTTGAACTTACACAACGATCGCACTATGTAATTTCCGATGGGGGTGATCAACCCAATGTGGTTCCTTCCAAAGCATCGGTATGGTATTACTTTCGTGAACGTACTTATCCAAACATTAAAAAGTTATTCGATATTGGAGTTAAGGTTGCCGAAGGCGCAGCGTTAATGACCGATACAAAATTTACCTACGAAGTGTTGGGTTCCGCCTGGCCCGGCCACTTTAATAAACCTATCGCGGAAGCCATGTATCAGAATATGAAAGTGGTGGGCTTACCGAAATGGAGCGATGAAGATCAACTTTTAGCAAAGGCTACTCAGTTAGAATTAAAAGCACCAAACACTAACGGACTTGCTGTTAAGTTGGATACGATCAGCTTACCTTCTCCAACCGGTTCGGTTAACATTATGGGCCGACAACTTATGTCAATGGGTGGTGGCTCTGATGATATTGCTGATATCAGTTGGACAGTTCCTACGGTTGTGTTGCGATATCCATCCAACATTCCGGGTTTGCCGGGCCACCATTGGAGTAATGCTATTTCGATGGCAACTCCAATAGCGCACAAAGGTATTGTATATGGCGCCAAGGCTGAGATTATGACCGTGTTGGATATGTTGTTAAAGCCCGAGTTGTTAGCCAATGCCTGGTCTTATTATAAAGATGAACAAACCAAAGAGTTGAAATATACTCCACTGGTAGGTGATAAAGATAATCCTGCCATTACCCTCAATAAAAAAATAATGGAGGATTATGCGCCCAAACTAAAACCCTTTTATTACAATCCGGCTAAGTACAAAACCTATTTAGAACAGTTGGGTATTGTATATCCTACTGTTAAACCGGAACAGAAAGAAGAGTTAAAGAAATTAGAGGATAAAAAATCGAAATAAGTTGTTTACCGGAATAATTGAATCAGTTGGAATAGTTAAGCAAGTTGAAGCTGAAAACTCGAACGTTACTTTTTGTATAGAAAGTGAAATCAGCAATCAACTTAAAGTTGATCAGAGTGTTTCGCATGATGGTGTTTGTCTTACCGTAATAAAAGTGGAAGGAAACAAGCAGTGGGTAACAGCCATTCATGAAACATTACAAAAATCAAACCTGAGTGCTTGGAAAGTTGGCACACAAGTAAATCTGGAGCGATGCATGATTGCCAACGGTCGGTTTGATGGCCACATTGTGCAGGGCCATGTGGATCAGGTTGGGGTGGTAAAATCCGTGAAGGACGAAAACGGAAGTTGGGTATTTGATTTTGAATATGATGCTGCTTTAGGAAATGTAACAGTAGAAAAAGGTTCTATTGCCATTAACGGTGTAAGCTTAACTTGTTTTAATAGTCACGAGGGTGCATTCTCGGTAGCTATAATTCCCTACACGTTCGAGCATACGGGTTTTGGTAAATTAAAAGCTGGCGATAGGGTAAACCTGGAGTTTGATATAATTGGAAAATACGTAAAACGATTATTGAATAAATCTTAAACTGATTGTGTACCTTGTTGCTACCTAACTAATCTAAACCCAAACTACCTATGTTAGATCAACTCGTAAAACTAGTAGAGCAAAATGCCGGTAAGGCAATTGTTCAGAACGATGCCATTCCTAATAAATTCAACAATGAAGCTATTCAAGAAGTAGCAGGCGGAATTTTTAATGCCATGAAAGGGCAGGTGGCTCAAGGAAACATGCAACAAGTTGTTTCAATGTTTCAGGGTGGGGCCAATCAAAGTAGCCTGGCTTCTAACCCAATGGTAAAGCAAATGATTGCTTCTGTAGCCGGAAACTTTGCTTCCAAGTTCGGAGTATCTTCCGCTCAGGCACAAAGTATTGTTTCCAACCTTTTGCCGGTTGTAATGAATCAGTTCGTAAAAAAGACAAACGATCCACAAGACAATTCATTTGACTTAACGAACATGATGCGGGGCATGAGTGGCAACAACAACCTGGATGTTACCAGCATTCTGGGGCAGTTAGCTGGCGGCAGTAATTCAAAATCAAATCCACTTGGTGCGCTGGGTGGTTTGGCTGGAAAACTTTTTGGTAAGAAATAATTGATCCAATGTTAAAAAAGAAGGGCTGCTCAGGTTTGAGCCAGCCCTTTTTTATTGCGGTAGCGCTGTAATAGTATTTGTGATACTTTAAAACTAAGGCCACCACACAAAAGTCCAATTGATCCACCCACTAGAATATCGCCCGGAAAGTGAACCCCTAAGTAAATTCGGGTGTAAGTCATTACCGCAGCCCAGAAAAAAATTACCCACATCCATTTAAAGTAATCGCGCAAGGCAAGCCAAACAAACAAGGCTACACCAAAAGTATTGGCGGCATGGCCGGAGGAAAATCCATACAGCCCACTCTTGTAGTTCTTAACGTGATGCAGAAGCCCCTCCAGTGTTGGATCGTGCGAGGGCCGCAACCGCTCGAAAAATGGTTTCATAAATGTGGAAGTGATCTGATCGCAAAGCAACACGGTTAGTGCGGCTCCAATCATAATAAACCAACCTTCTTTTTTATAGATTTTAAAAACAAGGTAAATCAAAAATCCGTAAAGCGGAATCCAGAACCACGTTTTGGTTATCCAAAACATTACCGGATCCAGCCAGTCGGTATGGTGACTGTTTAGCCAGATCAATAATTTTTTATCCCATTCAATCAGATTATCTAACATGGGTTAAAGGTAAGATTAATCGTGTAAACCTGTTCTTGAAAACCGGCCATAAATTGTACCTTGTACGCCTGTATTTGGCTTATCGTATGGAAAAATTTGATCTGGTAATTATTGGTGCAGGTCCTGCAGGTTATGCAGCGGCCATGCGGGCTATGGATTTTAAAAAGCGCACACTGCTTATCGAAAAAAATAAGGTAGGTGGTGCTGGTGTTACAAACGGTGCGTTGTCATCTAAAACCTGGTGGGAACTTTCGCGCGAAGCTTCGGCTTTCCGTAAAAACCTGAAACGTTACAATATTCAGGAGCCATCCATCAGCTTTAAAGAAATTCAAAGTGAAGTGCGCAAAGCTGTTGCTGAACGCAAAACTTTGCTGGAAGAACACATGCAGGAGTTGAATGCTTCGCGCTATGCAAACCTGCTGGTTTATAAAACGGGTCATGCCCGATTAATAACTCCACACGAGATTGAAATCACGAATGGTGCTCGGCAAGAAATAGTCTATGCCGAAAATATTATCCTGGCCACAGGAAGCAGACCACGGTATTTGCCAGAACTTCCTATTGATGAAAAGATTGTTCTCACCAGCGAGGGCGTTGAAGACCTGGATGATTTTCCCGAGAGCATGGTGATTGTGGGAGCGGGGGTTATTGGTTGTGAGTATGCTACTATCTTCAGCGGATTTGGTCGCACCAAAGTTCACCTGATTGACAAAGGCGATCGCATTTTACCTTTTGAAGATGAAGATGTGGTGCGCATTGTGGAACGCAACATGGAAAACAACGGGGTGCTTATTCATCGCAACTCGAAGTTGGTGGGTATGAAAATTGTAAACGGCAGGGTAGAGTATGAATTGGAATATACCGATGGTAGCCGAAATACTTTTAACGTAGAGAAGGCGCTTGTTTCGGTTGGTCGTGTGGCGAATATAGAAGAACTTTGGACCGACAAAGTGGGTATTAACATAACCAAACGTGGAATTGATAACAACGATACGCAAACCAATGTACCCAACATTTATGCCGTTGGCGATTTGACTGCCGATATTTCTTTAGTGAACGTGGGCGAGTTGGAAGGTCGCTATGCAGTAGAAAGAATTTTTGGTAAACCCGATCGCAAACTGGTGTATGAAAACATCAGCACGATTATGTTTCTGAGTCCGGAAGTGGCTGGAGTAGGGATGAATGAAACCCAGGCACGTGAAAAAGGTATTGATTACAAAGTTGTAACGCTGGAGTATAGCACCATTAGTCGGGCAATAGCCAAACGGAATACCCAAGGTTTTATTAAGCTGTTGGTAACCTGCGATGATCATATGAAGATTTTGGGAATGAAGGTTGTGGGTCTTCATGCGAGTAGTGCTATTCAGGCAGTAGCCGTTTTGATTAGTATGGACAAAGGCATTGAAGAGTTAGCCGAGTGTGTGCATCCCCACCCTAGTATTACCGAAGGCATTCAGGAGTGTGTGCGCATGTTAATGGGTAAATCATTATTGAAGCCCGCTGGTTTGCGTGGCCGTTTATCCTGCCGCACCTGCATAAAGGGTGGTTATACCGATATTGAATTTTAGTATGCGAAAAAGTTTAGCAATAGTACTGTTGGTTATGATCATGCTTTCGTCATGCTCAATAAATAAACTTTATTCGCTTAAGCAAAGTAAAAAGCTATCAGAGTTTGAACAGATTGATTTTCACGATCTAACTCAACGCTATATGTACAAAGAAGACAATGCCAATTCTATTGAAGGTATTTATGCAGTGTCGGTGGTGGTGTTGCGTAAGGGTAAACCATTCTTATCATCTACTGAGAGAGAAAAGATTGTTGAGCGAAAAGAGAATTACTCTACCGTAGCCATTATCCGCGATCCTAATAATGCTAATCGCGAATACCTCGAAATCTCCCTTGATAAAACACAACTTCCATCTTATTCAGTACGTGGCGAGTTTACCAAACTGGCCGAATCAAACTTGTTGATCTACCGCCATTTTGAACCACGTAAACAGGTAACAACCTATACTTTTACCTATGATGGTGTTCGGGATATGCTGGAAGGTGTTCGGAAAGAAAATTCGGGTAACTCAGAGTTTACGTACACGCTTACGTATGCTAAACTCCATCCTAAGAAGATAAAGCTTTAATATTCCACCATTATTTCTGCTAACGGCTTTCGTTTGAGTTTCGGTACCCAGGCGTCTGAATGTGCGAAGCCAACCGGTATCAAGAGAAACGGTTTTTCGTTTAGGGGTCGCTCGAGTAGTGTTGTTAAAAAGTTCATTGGGCTTGGGGTATGTGTTAGCGCAACTAACCCCGCTTGATGGATAGCGGTAAGTAAAAATCCACAGGCTAATCCTACCGATTCAGAGACATAATAGTTATTGCGTTTGCTTCCATCGGGTAATAGATCGTACGATTTTTTGAACACTATAATTAAGTAGGGTGCAGTTTCAAGAAATGGTTTTTCCCAATTGGTTTGTAAAGGCTTAATGGCATCTAACCATTCTTCACTCATTCTGTTGTCATAACTTTCTCGTTCTTCTTTTTCAGCAGCGAGTCTGATCTCTTTCTTCAATTCTTTATTCTTCACAACACAGAACGTCCATGGTTGTTTATGAGCACCAGAAGGTGCAGTGGAAGCCGTACGAATCAGATTTTTAATCACCGAAAGGGGAACAGGTTTGCTGGAAAAGTTTCTTACACTTCGTCTGGTGTCCAGCTTTTCATAGTAAGTTTTACTTCTTGCAACAAGTGTAGCACCATCTACAGTTTTAGAAGAATGTTTTACAAATGGAAACCCATCTATAGTTTTAACTTTAGATATCATGATGCTATAAAGATTAAAGCTTAAGAATGCCTGCTCTTCAAAACGGTTATTACGTCTTTTAAGGTGTACCCTTTGGCAGTAAGTAACACCAGGTAATGGTACATTAAATCGGCTGCTTCGCCCAGAAATAATTCGCGGTTGTTATCTTTTGCTTCGATTACCAATTCGACAGCCTCTTCACCAACTTTCTGTGCAACTTTATTAATACCGGCATCTAATAACTGATTGGTGTAAGAACCTGCTTTAGGATTGGTTTTACGGTTTTGAATAATAGCCTCTAAAAACTCTAATCCATCACTTTGATTTTTATCGTTGAAGCATGTATCAGCACCGGTATGGCACGTGGGGCCTTTTGGTTTTACTTTAAATAATAATGTATCGTTATCGCAATCCTGATGCACATCCACCAATGAAAGAAAGTTTCCTGAAGTTTCACCTTTTGTCCAGAGCCTTTTTTTAGAACGACTGTAAAAAGTTAGTTTTTTTTCATCGAGCGTTTTGGTAAGTGCTTCGGGATTCATGTAGCCAAGCATCAGCACTTTGTTTGTGGTTGAATCTTGCACAACACAAGGCACAAGGCCATTCGATTTTTCGAAGTTTACTTTGGTGGGGTCAATCATAAGGCTTTAAATTCGGATGGGGGTACCAGCACTATTAAGGTATGACTTTAAATCGGGAATGGAAAGTTCGCCAAAATGGAAAAGTGAAGCTGCCAGTGCCGCATCGGCTTTTCCCAATGTAAAGGCATGGAGAAAATGTTCTTTGTTACCCGCACCTCCGGAAGCAATAACCGGAATATCTAACAACTCATTTAACTTACTTAACGGATCGATTGCAAAACCTTGCTTAGTGCCATCGTGATCCATGCTGGTAAAGAGAATTTCTCCGGCTCCACGTTGCTGCCCTTCGCCCGCCCATGAAAATAATTTTTTATCGGTAGGATTACGGCCTCCGTGTGTGTGTACGGTCCATTGATTGGCAACTTTTCGGGCATCAATAGCCAGAACTACAAACTGCGAACCGAATGCTTTGGCGAGGTCATCAATCAACTGAGGATTTCGAACCGCAGCCGAGTTGATGCTTATTTTATCGGCACCCGCTTCCAGCAAAGGTTCTACATCGGCAACGGAACTAATGCCCCCGCCAACGGTAAACGGAATGTTTACATGACGCGCAATGTCTTTAACCAGTTCAACAAATGTTTTACGATTGTCAGTAGTAGCAGTGATGTCCAGAAACACAAGTTCATCAGCGCCTTGTTGCGCATAGCTTGCACCTAATTCAACCGGGTCGCCCGCATCGCGAATGTTCACAAAGTTCACACCTTTAACGGTGCGGCCATCTTTAATATCCAGACAGGGAATAATGCGTTTGGTAAGCAAAGCGAATGAGTTAAGAGTTCTGAAAAGCTTTTAGTTCTTCCAGTTTTATTTTGCCTTCGTAAATCGCTTTACCAATAATAACTCCATACACTTTGGTGTACTTAAGTTCTTCCAGATCGTGCAGGCTACTTACACCACCGCTGGCCACAACTTTAAGTTTGGGAAACCGCTTAATCAATTTTTTATACAACCCGATGTTGGGCCCTTCCATCATTCCATCGGTACTGATGTCGGTGCACGTTAAAAATTCCAGACCTTCTGATTCAAATCGTTCAACAAGATCAAACAATCTAAACTTGGTGTCTTCCAACCAACCGTTAATAGCAACGTTTCCATTTTTTACATCGGCACTCAATATAAAATTTTCCGTTCCGTATTTCTTTAGCCATTTGCTGAAGGTATCAGGTTCCTTTACAGCAAGGCTGCCTACATTTATTTGGTGAACACCCAACTCCAATAGCTGTTCGACCTCGGCTTCTGTTTTTACGCCACCACCAAAATCAACACTCAAAGCAGTTTTCTCCTGAATGTCGCGAATAACTTCCCAGTTTACTACGTGACCTTCGCGCGCACCGTCCAGATCAACCAGGTGTAAACAATCCAAATCGGCATCTTGAAATTCCAGCGCTACTTCAACCGGGTCTTCCCGATACACTTTCTTTTTACCGAAGTCGCCCTGAGTTAGGCGTACACATTTGCCATCTATTATATCGATAGCCGGAACAACGCGCATAGTTTACCTGATAGTCAAAAATGATTGTATGATTTTCTCGCCCACCGCTGCCGATTTTTCTGGGTGAAACTGAACAGCATAAAAATTGTCTTTCTGCATAGCAGCGCTGAATGGTTCTATATATTCGGTAATGGCCGATGTGTGGGGATTAACCGGCACGTAATAACTATGTACAAAGTAAACAAATTTTTCGGCTACGGAAGCATCAATCCAGCTTTGTGTGAGTGTTAAAGAATTCCAACCCATGTGTGGTACTTTTTCATTATGGGTCGGTTGAAACCGTTTAACGCGGTCGTTGAAAATTCCAATGCAAGTTGTGTCGTTTTCTTCCGAATGGGAGCAGAGCAATTGCATACCGAGGCAAATACCCAACACCGGTTGTTTTAAATCTTTGATTAATACATCCAGCTTTTTGTCTTTCAGATACCGCATGGTGGTATTGGCTTCACCCACACCGGGAAAAATTACCTTATCGGCTTTACGGATTTCTTCGAGATCATCGGTAATGCTAAACGGAACATTCAATCGCTCTAATGCGAATGCCACTGAACGGATATTGCCGGCATTGTATTTTATTACGGAGATCATGTTGCTGCTGGTTGCTGGTTACTCGTTACTGGTTTCTGGTTTCTGGTTGGTTCTGGCTTGATTATTAAAACTTGTTTCTGGTTCCTTGCGACTGGTTTCTGGTAGTCTTTTCTTGATTAGTGAAATTGGATTCTGAATACCGCTTACTGATTACCGATGACTGTTTTACTAAATTCCCTCACCAAATTCCACAAACTATTTACTCAATACTAAGTACTATCTACTAACGACTAAGGACTAAATAACCCCCTTCGTGCTTGGTAACTGATCGTTAAAAGGATCTTTTCTTACCGCCATTTTAATTGCTTTTGCGAATGCTTTAAAGATCGCTTCAATTTTATGGTGTTCATTTGTGCCTTCTGCTTTTATATTCAGATTGCATTTAGAGGTATCTGAAAACGATTTGAAGAAATGATAAAACATTTCAGTTGGCATCTCACCAATTTTTTCGCGTTTAAATTCAGCATCCCATACTAACCACGGTCGGCCACCAAAATCAATTGCCACTTGTGCCAGGCAATCATCCATCGGCAGACAAAATCCATAACGTTCAATACCTTTCTTGTTTCCCAGGGCTTGCAGAAATGCATCGCCTAAAGCAAGCGCGGTATCTTCTATAGTATGATGTTCATCAATATGCAAATCACCTTTTACATTTATTTCCAGATCAATCAATCCGTGTCGGGCTAATTGATCGAGCATGTGATCGTAAAAACCTAAACCCGTACTGATTTTGGATTTACCGGTTCCGTTCAAGTTAACGGTAATAGAAATGTCCGTTTCTTTAGTTGTTCTTCGAATAGAAGCACTACGTGGAATTACAATATCATAAATATCTTTCCAGTTAGTGGTAATGCTAACACAATGTTCGGTCAGTTTTTTTTCTTCCAGTTTGGAAGCGAGTGCCCCATCGTTAATTAAAATACCTTTTGCGCCCAGGTTTTTAGCGAGTTCAATATCGGTAACCCGATCGCCAATTACATACGAGTTGGCAAGATCATACTCGCTACTAAAGTAGGAGGTGAGCATACCCGTACCCGGTTTGCGCGTGGGTTTGTTTTCGTGCGGCATGGAACGATCAACATGAACCGCAGAAAAATGAATTCCTTCTCCTGCCAATGTATCGGCAACCAGATTTTGTACCGGCCAGAATGTTTCTTCCGGAAACGTTGCTGTTCCCAAACCATCCTGATTGGTAACCATCACTAATTCATAATCGGTTTCGCGGGCAATACGATTGAGCCACGTAAACACACCGGGAATAAATTTCACTTTACTCAGATTGTCGATCTGCGGATCGTCTGCAGGTTCCACAATCAACGTTCCATCCCGATCAATAAATAAAACTCTTTTCATAATCTGCTAAGTTCGCGAATTAGAATCTGATTTTCTGCTGGTGTTCCTACTGTTATGCGTAGACAATTTTCGCAAAGCAGCACATTGGAGCGATCGCGCACAATCACGCCTTTATCCACTAACTTTTGATAAATCCCTTTTGCATCGGTTACGCGAGTTAATAGAAAATTGGCATCGGACGGAAAGACCTCAAGCACATGCGGCAATGCCTTTAGCTGACCAGCCAGTTTTTCCCGCTCGGCAATAATTTCACGTACCCAATCATGCTTCTGCTTTTCTTTTCCAAGGGCTTCCAATGCTACTTGCTGCGATAAGATACTGATGTTATAAGGTGGTTTGATTTTGTTTAACACGTTTATGATTTCTGCGGAAGCGAAACTTAATCCCAACCGAATGCCAGCCAAACCCCACGCTTTAGAAAGCGTTTGTAATACAACCAGATTTGGATATTGTTTCAACAACGGAACGAATCCGGGATGGTTAGTAAAATCAATATAAGCTTCATCAACAATTACTAAGCCGTTGAATTTTTGAATGAGTGCTTCGGCCTTTGCTGGCGTAATGGATTTTCCGGCAGGATTATTCGGACTGCATAAAAAAATCAGTTTGGTATGAGCATCGCAAGTCTGGAGTGTAGCTTCAACATCCAAATCAAAATCGGCAGTAAGCCGAACAGATTTTATTGCCACATTATTAATATCAGCACTTACGGCATACATACCATACGTGGGTTGTGGAATTACAACGTTATCAACAGCCGGTTCGCAAAACGCACGAAACAATAAATCAATAGCTTCATCGCTTCCATTACCTAGAAAAATGTTAGCTACATCAACTTGTTTGATTGCTGCTAACTTTTGTTTTACTGCCAGCTGATGCGGATCAGGATATCGGTTGTAGCCGGTAGGGTATGGGTTTTCATTGGCATCAAGATATACGGAAGCTTGTCCCTGAAATTCATCGCGAGCCGAAGAATATGGATTAAGCTTTAAAACATTTTTTCTAACTAACTTCTCTAGATCAAACATACTCGTTGGTTACTGGTCTCTGGTCTCTGGTCTGTGGTCTGACTTACCGATTACTACTTACTGATCACCGATTACTACTTACTGACTACTACTTACCGATTACCGATCACTGTTTACTAATTACTTAACCTAACTCGTACCGCCTGCGCATGCGCTTTTAATTGCTCGGCTTCGGCCATGGTTTCTACAATCGGGCCAATTACTTGTAAACCAGCTTTGGTAATTTCCTGTATCGTAATGTATTTGGTAAAGCTCTCCAGTGCCACTCCGCCAAATGCTTTTGCAAATCCGTTAGTCGGTAAAGTATGATTAGTACCCGAAGCGTAATCACCAGCAGCTTCCGGTGTGTATTCACCCAGAAAAATAGAACCGGCATTCACTATCTGTTGCTCCAATACTTTATTGTTAGTTGTGTTGATGATCAAATGCTCAGGTGCATACGCATTTACAAAATCAATCAATTCCGATTCAGTTTCAAAACGGATTGACAAACTATTGTTCAAAGCTTCTTGTGCCAATTCTTTTCGCGGAAGCGCAGCCAATTGCTTTGTAACTTCTGCCTGTACTTTATTTAAAATAGTTTGTGTAGTAGAAACTAATACCACCTGACTATCGGCCCCATGCTCGGCTTGCGACAATAAATCGGCAGCCACATAAGCAGGGTTTGCGGCTTCATCGGCAATCACCAATACTTCTGAGGGACCGGCAGGCATATCAATGGCAATGCCTTGCTGACTAACAATCTGCTTGGCTTTGGTTACGTACTGATTACCCGGTCCGAAAATTTTACTTACCTGTGGAACAGATTCAGTACCATAGGCCATAGCTGCGATGGCTTGTGCGCCACCAGCTTTAAAAATTTTTGTAACACCGGTAAGCTGTGCGGCAAACAAAATAGCGGGATGGATGGCTCCGCTTTTATCGGGTGGTGAACAAAGGATAACTTCTTTGCAGCCTGCCAATCGAGCCGGTATGGCTAACATTAACACTGTTGAAAACAAGGGCGCAGTTCCGCCCGGAATGTAGATGCCCACTTTCTGAATGGGTGTAGCTTTGCGCCAGCACGTAACGCCAGGCATCGTTTCAATTTTTTCTACACTACGGGTTTGTGCTGCGTGAAATACTTCAATGTTTTTAGCTGCTGCGATGATTGCCGTTTTTAAAGTAGCAGCTAAATTTTGAGTAGCAGCTGAAACCTCTTCCGGTGTAACAACAAGTTTATCTAATACTATACCATCGAACTGGCGCGTGAATTCCAATAACGCAGCATCGCCTGATTTACGTACGCGTTCTAAGATATTGTTCACGCTGCCCTCCAAAAAATCAAGTTCTAACTGCGGCCGCTTACACAACTCAGGCCACTGACTTGCCTGTGGATTTATTACTTGCTTCATATTACAGAATCATTTTTTCAATAGGAATCACCAATATACCTTCAGCTCCAAATGATTTCAGTTGTCCGATTTTTTCCCAGAAATCATTTTCATCGACAACTGAATGTAACGATGACCAGCCTTCGCGCCCCAGCGGTAAAATAGTTGGACTTTTCATACCCGGTATTACCGAAGTTATTTTGGGAATCGCATCGTTCGGGCAGTTCAGTAAAATGTATTTGTTGTTCTTGGCTAACTGCACTGCCTGAATACGGAACAGCAGTTGTTCCAGAATGGCTTGCTTGTCTCTTTCTAATTCGGGTGTAGCAATCAGCACGGCTTCAGATTGCATTACGATTTCAACTTCTTTTAATCCGTTGCTGAGTAATGTACTACCCGTACTTACGATATCACAAATTGCATCGGCCAGACCAATACCGGGTGCTATTTCTACCGACCCACTGATTTCGTGGATGTCGGCCTGAATGTTATGCTTTTGCAAAAATTGTTTTACGATGGTAGGATAGGAGGTGGCAATGTTCTTGCCTTGCAACCAGGCTACTCCGGTATATTCTTCAGCGCGTGGAATAGCAATGGAAAGCCGGCAGCGCGAGAAGTCAAGGCGCTTGATTAACTGATTTTGTTTTTGCTTTTCAATCCAAACGTTTTCGCCTACAATACCTAAATCAGCCACGCGATCTTCAACATATTGGGGAATATCATCATCGCGTAAAAAAAGCAACTCGATAGGTAGGTTGCGTACCTGAGCTTTAAGCTGGTCGCGACCGTTACTGAACTGCAGGCCGCTCTCTTTTAAAAGTTTGAGCGAGTCTTCCTGCAGGCGACCTGATTTTTGGATGGCGATTCGTAGTTGAGTCATATTCATAGTTCTTAAAACAAAAAAGGCTTACCGGATGTTGGCAAGCCTTTTTTAATTGTGAGATTATTTTAATCAAAACATAGCCTTGCCACACGTGTTGCTTACATGATGGTGATGGCCGTGGATGTTTTGAGTGTTTGTCATTTTGATGGCTCAAAACAACGGAATTGTTTTAAGATGTCAAAATGAAATGGGAGAAAGTTTGGGCTAACGGGTGTTATGTATAAAGCAAACACTTAACATCTTCCTTTTGGGACACAGATTTTTGTTCCGTCTTGTAACGTGCATTCATCCATGTCATCCGGGCAGCCTTTATCTTCACATGCAATGGATAAAGAGGCTACTAACAACACAGCTGCATAAATAACTTTTTTCATAAGGAGGAGGATTTAGGTTTTTCTAAGTTAAAAAAATCCGTGACTTTAAAACATTAAACACGCTTCCTCCCAAACCATAACCCCAAATACCCGATCAGCGAAAACACAAACCCCATAAAGCCAAATATAAAAATCAGAATGTATCGTTCAGAGATCATGTTGATCAACACATCTTTTGGGTTATCGGGATTTACAAATAACTCTACTTGTTCGCCAACTTCTACGGCCGGTGGGTTAGAATAGGTGGAACCTTCAAACGTCATTTCTTTGCCTTGCCATTGGTAAGCCACTACCGGGGCCGCACCATTACCACTTACCATGCCGTAGTGCATATCAACCACAGTGCCGGTAACAATAGTCGCTTTGCTGGTAAAGGTATAATCCGTCCATAGCCAGTAAATGCTTAGCATAGTAAAGAGCGTACCAATACCTGCCAGCAGCAGGAATACAAGTCCGGGTCCGGCTTTTGGGAACGTAAAACCCTGACTGGGTGCCACAGCGTCAACCAGTTCTTTGGCTTGTTTGAGCGAGATCCGGTATTCGGCCATTACCATTTTTACGGCTTGAATTTTATTGTTGGATCGAAGCAGATCTTCCACACGTGCCCGCATTAAAGCCGGTGAAACCACAGAGGTTTGCGTACCGGGCAGTTGAGTTGTTTCGCCAGCCAGATACGAAACCCAATGTTTAGCATCCGGTAAGGAAAGTTTATGTTCGTTGCACAAAAACTGAATCGCAGCCATTTTTTGTCCGCTTTGCAGAAGTTCTTTTACTTTGGCTTGTGATTGGGGAGGGAGCATTGATTTTTGAACTTTTGTGAGTACCGCGGGTTTAAAGGTTACAAAGTTGTAACTTTGAATGAGTTATGGAAAAGATTACACTCACGATTAAGGATACGAAGAAGAAAAATTTCCTGTTGGACTTGTTAAAGCAACTTGACTCTGTGGAGATTCAAAAACCGCAAGAGCGAAAACCGGTTAAGCACGATTTCTTCGGTTCTGTGGGTCTGTGGAAAAACAGAGATGTCAATGCTGAAACTCTTAGGAAGAAGGCATGGAAGTCTGCTAAGTTGATTTAATTGAGCCTCATATCCATCACTAATAACATCCCACTTTACACAAACAACCTAAAAGATTTCAAATACATTGAAGGTCTTGTGCTTTACAAAGAGAAATAGAAAAATTTTCATGAGATTTAGTTTAGCCATTTGTTTATTAATTTTTCTTACAGCCTGTACCAACTCCAAAGAAACCCGTCTGCAACAGTTTTTGTTGAAGGGTAACATTGCATTAGGCGAAGGCAACTTCGACAAAGCTGCTTACTACTATGGCGAAGCTATTAAAGTGGATGGCTGCTATGCCGATGCCTGGAATAATCTGGGTACTGTTCACTTCAAGCAGAAACAATACCTTCAGGCACAAGAGAGTTACCAAAAGGCTATGGAGTGCCGGCCGGGTTTTATCAATGCACTCATCAACCATGCCAATACCAGTTACGAATTAAAGGAATATTACAAAACACTCGATAATCTGGATAAAGTAATTGCGACCAAACCCGATACCGCGCTGGCTCATTTCACGCAAGGATTGGCTTACACCAAACTGCGTGAGTTTAAAAAGGCTTTGCTTTCTTTTGATCGCGCGCTAAAGCTTGATCCCAACAATGTGGATATTCTGGTTAATCATGCCACGGTTAAATATTACCAGAAGAATTTTGATTCGGCCAGAGTGGAGTTAAAACAGGCTGCTGCGCTAAAGCCAGATGAACCCAATATTTACAACACGCTTGCGCTGATTGAAATTGAGCAATCTAATTATACTGAAGCCATGCGATTGGTGGAAGAGGCGCTGCGGTTGAGTCCGCGCCATCCGTATTATCTGAACAATCGTGGGTTTATCTACCTAAGCCAAAACCAACTCGATAAAGCCGAAGCCGACATCAACGAAAGTATTTCACTCGATCCTTACAACGCCTGGGCGTATCGTAACAAAGGTATTCTCAGTCTGATCAGAAAAGACTACAAGTATGCTGAACGTTTGCTCAAGCAAGCTTTAGATACCGATCCGTTTGTGGATAAGATCTATTTCTACCTCGGCCTTGCTTACCTGAATAATGGAAACCTTGGTCTTGCCTGCGTTTCATTTAAAAAGTCAGAAGCACTGGGCGACCGTATGGTTACTGATGAGCAAATCAGGCAATGCAATAAGAAATAACTTGATAGGCGTCTGACGGCTAGTAGCGGAAGCAGACAAGCCGTCTGACGCCTTTACTTCATTAAGGCTTAGAAAAATTCTGGCTGGCATCATCAATAATCAAAACCCAATCTTTGCCTTCCTTGGGTGGAATAAAACTCATCACACCAGTAGCTGTTGTCGAGAAACCAGCTAATGTTTTGCCCGTGCGCGGATCGAACCAGCTAACCGATTTTGTGCTTCCGCTTAACTTACTCAAATCAATAGAAACAGATTTATTCTCAGGTAGATAAACAAATGCATATAAACCTTTTTCGTGGCGGGTTGCTACAATCAGATCGGTATAATTTACACCACGATCACTGGCTATAAGCGTTTGATCTTCCACCCGATCAAAGTAGGGACGAGAAAGCATAAGTCTTTTCAGATATTGCATCTGCGTAGCGGCTTCGGCTTTCATGGCCTTCTGCCAACCAATCAACGTATCGCCAATGTTGATAGCTGGATTCAAATCCGTATTCAAAAACTGCCAGATCTGATGATGGCCGTAAGTAACACCACTTCCGCCTGCAAATACTGATCGGTAAATTCGCGCCCGCACATCGTAGGCGTTAAAGTATCCGCGCTCAGCTCTTGTCCACTTGCAATCCCACGGATTAACCGGATGATCTTCATAGCACGGTTCCATATCAAGCGTGGGCTTTTGAGGTTTCATAGAAAGATCGCGCGTTACCCAATCCCAAACTTCTGTTTCTCGGGCACCGTGTCCGGATTGAAATGCATTGAGATCCAACCAGCTATCAGCATGAAAATACGCACTGCTGGAAGTACCACCCATCGGGTGATACGTTATAAAAGCATCTTTACCCAAAACCGATTCAATACCTTTTGCCATGGCGCGCCAGATGTCGCGATCATCAAACTCTTGTTCAATACCTTCAACTTTAAACGTATAAGTGCCTGGCCTGTCGCCACCTAAAATCCAGATGATGTTCCAATTATTCTTGTAGCGTTTGGCTAATGCGGCTCCATATACTTCAGCGTTAGCCTCATTAAAAACAATCGGTCCATCGCCCCACATGTGTGCTACTTTATCGCCCCATGTAGGAAGTAATCCTACGTACATGCCTTTGTAGGCAATCCGGTTAATAATAAAATCTACATGATCCCAATAATCATATTCGGTTTCGTTAGCCGGATTTGTACCCGGAGTAACAGCCAATCGGGTAGGGTCTTCTTCAATTAATGGTAAGTCGCCATACCGGTTGGGTTGCCGCAAGCCATTCATTTCGGCAAGTGCCACCGCATGAATTACGTTATAGCCTTGTTGCTTGCGTAGTTCCAGATACTCTTCTGCTTCTTCGCGCGTAAGCCGGTGAAATAACTCCCACGCAGTATCGCCCAACCAAAAGAAGGGTTTGCCATCGGTGGTCATCAGGTATCGTTGGTTTGTACTTACCCTGATTTGTGCATTCGAAAAATTAAAAGCCAGCAGAAAGATTAAAAGCAAGTATCGCATGATTCGGTATTTTTGCTTTGCGTGGGAATATAAAGTTACTAATACTTGTTGAGACTGCGACTGAAAAATGACGATTGATTACCAAGCCTTACGAAACCGATTAACCTTACCCTTGCCGGGAGAATTGGCGCACAACCTGATGCGGGCCGAACCCGTGGGCACAATCAAACCAAAGTTTGAACATAAGCTTCCGCCCCGGCCGGGCAGTGTCATGATTTTGTTATACGCAGATGGTAACGATGTATTGTTTCCCTTAACCAAGCGACCGGATTACCTGGGTACCCATGGCGGGCAAATCAGTTTACCCGGAGGCAAAGCCGAAGCTGGTGAAACATTAATTGAAACCGCTTTACGCGAAACAGAAGAGGAGATAGGCATTAAACCTGAGTCCATTGAAGTACTTGGTACGCTTTCCGATTTCTTTGTGATACCCAGCAACTTCATGGTAACACCCGTTGTCGGGATGTTACAAGGCGAACCACTATTCAAACCCGACCCTAAAGAAGTAGTTAGAGTGTTGAAAGGATCGGTGAATAAGTTATTAGAAAGCGAAGCCATACGCACCAAAGAAATTCTGGCCGCCAAATTATTTCCCATGCGCGCACCACACTTCGAAATAGAGCAAGAAGTAGTGTGGGGCGCTACCGCCATGATTCTGAACGAATTCAGAACAATCCTAAAAGAGCTGAACTAAACGCTTAACGCGAAGCTAGTTTCTGTTGAATGAAGCCGGTAAACCGATACTTCTTCAACGCTTCCGCGGAAAGATGTTTCGCACCCTGAATTTTACCAATGCAGTCTTTACTTCCGCAGTGGCAAGCAAATGGTCTGTCCATATCCCATTCAGCCGAAGGGTAGAAGAAACTGAACTCTTCACCGGCAGCAATTGGTCTTACGGTAACCAGTTCCATTAGAGTGGTGTCGAAAAAGCAGTTGGGATTGCAACTGTGGTTGATGCATTCCAGACATTCTGGAAACAGTTCGATGTGAACATCATCGTTAATCTGCACGGTTAAGTAGTTTGGTTTTTCGTAGGTGGCGCGGGCCATAAAACCAATTACTCCTTCGTTTGCTTCAAACGATTTTTTGGAAAACAACGATCGAAATCCGGTTACAGAATCCGTACGGATTTCAGCGACCTCGGTTAAATCGAGGTCAATGGTTTCAGTGAAACTCATGACTTGTAGTGGTTAGTGGTTGTAAACGAGTTCAAAAAAATAAAAAATCAATATAAAGATATAGACAATACTATTAATGTCAAGTTTATATAAAGTTATTGTGATGACTCAAAAAGAAAAGAGCGCCAGACACTAGGCGTGCTTTCAATAAGTTAAGCCTTTATCGCCTCCCGTGCGGCCAGCTTTTGCGCTGCTATTTCCATCGAGTGAATGCCCAGGATTGGTGTTATGTTGCAACCGGTATGGGCTTGTAGCAATTGTGGTGGTGTCTTGTATCAAATGTATTGGTGATTGGTGGCAATCATAGTGGTGCCCTGTAGCAATTATGGTGGTGTTTAGTAGCACCAGTAGTGGTGCCATGTAGCGATAATGGTGATGTCTTGTATCAACCAGGTGCATGGTTAGTTGCAATGGTGGTGATGCTTAGAGTCAGTTGTATAAACTGTGCTTATGCCAATCTGACTGATTGTTTTTGGAGCCTGACAGTAGTCCCAGTCTTGATCCAGTCTTCTTCTGTTGGCAGTTCGATTGGGTTACAGGTAAAAGTAATTTGATGTAAATTTTTAGGGATTCATGCCAGGAGTCAGGTTTTTTCCCGGTAGGTGAATTATGGCTTAAATAGTTGATGCAGACATATTCAGATGTTGTTTATTCAATGGGTGAAGAAAGTGCATACTGGGGAAAACCACATTTTTTATACGTGGAAAACCCCGTATTAAATACGGGGTTTTCCACGTTGATTTCACCTTTTAAGTCCCCGACATTTGTTTTATTCCAAAACCCACTCGTAAAAATGAGATTATCTCTAATGCTTATTTGCTTGTTGGTGTGCTCTATGCACTCTTTCGCGCAATCAGTCGATCCCTTGACTGGACGCCTGCAGTTTTCACTGCCGATTGCCTCCGTTTCTGCGAACGACATTTCTGTTCCCATAACGCTGTACCATACTGGTTCATCTATTCCGGTACCAACAGGGGATGGCTTTGTTGGAATTGGATGGAACTTAGGTGCAGGTGGAGCTGTAACCAGAGTTGTGCGTGGATTACCCGATGAAGTTAATATTTCCAACCGGAAGGGTTGGCTCCATAATAGCAATGCAACAACTATTCAAAACCTGACGCTTACTGCAAACGATGATCTTACCGACTGCTCCGATGAAGGCCCTGATTTCAATACGCTGGAGTTGCTGGTTGGTTCTATGCTTAATGATACTGAGCCAGATATGCATTATATAAATGCTCCGGGCCTATCAGCTCAATTTATACTTGGTACGTCAGGGTTACCGGTATTAATCGAACCGCAGCCCATTACGATTCAATACTCAAGTGGGAGCATAATCGTAAATGGAGGGAATGGTTTAACCTATACCTTTTCTAATGCTGAACAAGTAATTAGAAAAGCCAATGGCAATAGTGCAAGCGGTTATCTTAATACAGATGCCAGGTATTACAGTGAAGGTATCAGTTATAATGTTCGGTGGTTACTTACTTCCATCACCTCGCAAATGACTGGGACAGTGGCAAATTTTAATTATACCACTGGAGAAACCGCTAACAGCCGTTATTACCTGGTGCCGGACTCTACCAGTTTTATCGATGATACCTTCTCACCAAAAAGACTTGTTTCAATATCACTCAAGTCTTATCTGGCAAGTTTTACATGGGAGAATGATTTACTTACCAAAATTACAATTTCTGAAAGTACGAGTGGCACTCAAACCACTAGTCAATTACTCTATACATCAATTTCTAATTCACCGGTTTATCCTAAACCAAAAATCACTCGCTCCATTCTACATAAAGTTTTGCTGTCTGCTGGCTCTGCACCGTATGCGTTTGAATATGAAAGCCTGCCCGTGCAAGTTTGGGATAAAAACTGGGGAATGGATTTTTTTGGTTTTTACAATGGAATAGCAAACAATAACAACGATGTTAAGCTTTATTTTTATGCCAACGAGCCAGACGGTAGACGATTACGTGTAGCACCAATAGCGGGCCTCACAGCAACTACCATTACAGCAGGTGCAGACAGAAGTGTAGGGGCTAATCCGATTGAAGGGGCCTTATCGAAAATACTTTTACCTACTGGTGGGTTTGTAAAGATTGATTATGAAAACAATCGCTATTGGGACAGCTCTATTAACCAGGAGCAATTGGGTGGAGGCGTTCGGGTTAAAAAGATTACTTCGCAAGGAAGTGAAATTGCATTTGGTAAACCGTTGAGTACAGCAAGTGGTTATCGGGCTATAACAAAGGAGTATGAATATAAACTGGATAATAATAACTCGAGTGGAGTAATTGTGGCACCAGTTAACCTGGGGTATATTACTCGTTTAGGAATACAAAAATCTATCTCTACTCTTGGGGAGGAACCCGATATTTACTATACCCGGGTAACAGAAAAAGTTAGCGGGCAAGGAAAAACTGTTTATGAGTTTAGTGTACCCGGTGTATTTCCTGAAACCACTAATGGACTTTGGAAGGCTACCAAGAGCCGCATTGCGCGGAAGGCGCCTGGTAGTGGAAACCCATGCCTTTCTGTAGGTAATGTGAAAAACGGGTACTATGCCTTTCCGTTCCCACCCTCTTCCAACTATAGGTATAAACGTGGGTTTTTAACTCGCGTGGCGGAATTTGCTGAAGGCAGTTCAACCCCGGTGAGCGAAAGAATCTACACGCCACAAGAGTTAACCAAAAATCCTTTAATTATCAAAGGACTAAGATTCGAGCGGTTAGAAGGGAATATCTATTACTATGGAATTTATGAAATTATTACCGGTCGCTCGCAAACCGTGCTTACGGAAGTATCCAAAGAGTCGAGCATAGAAGCACCAACCTTATGGATGCAAACTACCAAACAGTACAGTTATAATGCAAACAACTTTTTACAGACCATCTCAACTACAATGCCCGATGGATCTGTAACTGAAAAGAAAATAAAGTATGCCGGTGATTTTGCCATAACAGCTCCACCAGCGATCGATACAATGGCCATCGCTTTAAAGAAACTAAATGATTTGAATTTAAAAGGGCAGGTTGTTGAGGAGATTACCAAAGTTATACGGCCAGGTTTTGCTACTGCCTACAGTGCCACACTTATACGCTATCGCGATTGGGGTAACAATAGGGTGCTGCCCTATTATGCGTTTTCGTTAAAGCCACGCACCACTTTTACAGAAGCCTACCTGAATGGGCAGGCATTTACCCCCGATGGTAATTACCGGCAGGTTAAAATTTTCAAAGAGTATGATACCGAAGGCAGGTTGCTGACCGAGATTGACAATGCCCGTAACGCAGTTGGCCATCATTATGCACTTAACCGTTCAGTTCCGGTGGCTACCTTTGCGCTTAGCCAGGCACGGCAAGCTATTTACGAGGGCTTTGAAGAAGTTACTTCTTTTGGATTGAGTGTTTCAGGAAGTGGTGTTAATTACCCAAGCGGTTGGACCGGCACCAAATCAATTGAGTTTACAAACAACTCCGTAAAAATTGTTTCTTCGCCTGTAACAGAAAACCTGATTCCGAAGGTTGTTAATGTTAATGTTTATCGTTTTACCTGCTGGGTTTATTCGCCTGTTGGTAAAAAAGTTTTTGTACGGGCAAAGCAAGGTACAACAACGGTTTTGGAAGAAATTACCAACACAGTAAATAATGCCTGGACATACTATGAAAAGAAAATCAACCTGTCCGCCATTACAGCACCTTTTAGCTTAGAGGTACAAACGGATGCTGTGCCCGGCAGCACGGTGCGATTGGATGATGTGGTATTTCTTCCAGACATCGCACGGGTATCTTTTCAGCAAAGTGTGCCTTTTGCGGGTGTTACCTATGCCAGTGATGATCGTGGTAATTCAGCTCGCCAGGATTATGATGCAAGCGGAAAACCCACATTAACCTATGACAGGCAACGTAATCTCATCAGCAAAACAGAATATGTAACCAAAGTAAAGCCAATAGATTGTATGGTTAATGCAAGCTTTGGCAAGTCCGTGAATGATGTTAAACTGGGTACTCCGGTAACTTATAGTGCATCCTCCACTTGTGGAGTTTCCATTACTTACCAGTGGCAGGTTGATGGCCAGGTGCAAAGCGGAGCTATTACTAACTCTATTGTTCATTCATTTCAGTCTATTGGACAGCACAGCATTACACTAACTGTTACAGATGGAATTACTAACGCTTCTCATTCATTTACGGATTCGTTTTGCGTGGGTTTAGATTTAGTACTGAATGCTTATGATGTTAACAATAACCTTGTTAACAATCAAACTTTCGATTGTAATTCGACTATGCCCTTAAACCTTAAATTGGAAGGCTTAGGAAGCGCTGCTGCCTCATTGCAGATTGAATGGAGCGAAGTATTTTATGATCAGATTAGAAATGAATACAGGCCGATTGCTTTATTGGATGGTTCGCTTAATCCTTACACGGGTTTTGGATTAGTATCCATTCCGTTTACAGTGGCATCAACCAAAACCCTGCGGGCAAGAGTAATTGAAACCAATGCAACCTTATGTGTAGGGGCGGGAGCTCTTGCAACCCGTACACTAACCTTTGTTGTTAATCCCAATTGTAATTAGGCTTGTTAATTTTCTGAAATTATTATGAAATCAATACCTGGTATAATACTTCTGATGGTAGCTGCAGCCACGCTGCAGGCCCAGAATTTTTCAAGCCAATCGCTTGATTGGTTGGTAACTGAAACAGAAAATCTCAAGAATGCTGAACGTACCAACTATGTGTGCTCGTTTGTTTCGTCCGCAGCTGAAGTAAAGTGGCTTCAGAAGAATGGTACACGCACCACTACGTTCACTGTGCAATCTACCGATGGTACGTGGCCAGATGTTTTACAAGACGGCAGCATTACGCTACATGTAATGCGAGGCACCGATGCAGGTACGATTACGTTTTCCAGAAGTAAAGGGCAGTTAGAGGTGCTACTTGATTTCTCGGCAACAGGTACTCAAGCAATCAGACAAAAATTCTTTGTAAGCAGTGTTCAACCTCACAAATGATGCAGTCATGAAATATTTTATAATGCTTCTTTTTATGTTCTGCACCGGGTTGGTGTTTGCTCAAGGTATTACAGGCCCGGCATCGGTGCCGGTTAATTCAAACCAGAACTATTCTTTTTTCGATGACTATATGCTTACTAACCCGTATTGGGATGTAACCGGGGGTAGCATCCAATCCTATTCTCAATCTGGTAATACCTACAATTGCACCGTTAACTGGACAAATGAAGGTTGGCAAACGTTATCGTTTTATGACGGGGCTTCCTTGTTAAGTCAGGTATCAGTTTTTGTAGAAGCGTGTACCGCAGCTACACCTTCAACGGCATTCAGTTATACCAGTTCAACCACCCAGGTTACCATTACCCGTTCGGCTGCACCGCCTTACGGTATTAGTTGGTTCTGGCAAACCACACCTGGCGCAACCAACACTACCAATCAAAGCAGTAGCTACACCGTTACAACTGCTGGGGGCACTTATTATCTGCGCGCCAAAAACAATAATGGAGATTGCTGGTCTGTTTCAGAATTAGCTACCGGCACCATACCTACTCAACCTACCGGCATAACGGGTGCAACCCGATGCGGAACCGGCACGGTAACCCTAACGGCTACGGCACCAGCCAACCATACCTTGCGCTGGTATGCCAATGCCAGTGGTGGTTCGCCATTGGCTACTAATACTACTTATACTACGCCATCCATTTCGGCTACCACCACTTACTACGTTTGTTCATACCGCACAGCTACTGGCGCAGAGGGGTTCCGTTATCCGGTAACAGCTACGGTAAATCCATCTTCTGTTGGTGGTACTATTGTAACCTCAAACGAAAATGTTATTAATTTCAGTGGCGCGCTAACCATCAGCGGCCAAACCGGAAGTGTTACCAAATGGGAAATTAATACCGGCAGTGGCTGGAGTACGGTGGCCGCCAATGTAAGTACTATCAATTTTTTTAACCCAACCTATACAACCGCACAATACCGCGCAGAGGTACAAAACGCAGCTTGTCCCACCGCCTTAAGTGCATCACTAAAGGTTGAAAAGAAATACCTCGGCTATGGGGCTGGTATTTCCCTCTCGGCAAACACCGGAGCCTCGTACGCCTGGTACCTGAATGGAAACATTATCTCTGGTGCAACCGCCCAAAACTATACGGCCACCCAAACCGGTTTTTACAAAGTACTTTCAGGTAGCGCTGTAAATGCTATTTTCTATGTCAGTAGTTTAGCGTCCAGCCAGGCCGATCTCGTAAATTCAATTAACACCGTGCGGTATCTTAAACCAGGTGTAACGGCCAATTCATTTGTATTTCAACCCCATGAAATTGCGCAAGCGGTAAGCTTTATGGATGGATTGGGCCGCACCTTTCAAACCGTAGCTGTAGGCCAATCGCCCACGCAAAAAGATATAGTAGCTCCCGTTGGCCATGGGCGGCAAGGTTTAGTAGATACTACGTATCTCCCTTACATCTCCACCGCAAGCGATGGCCTCTACCGGGTAAATGCACTTAAGGGTACCAACAACCTTTATACCGCCAGTGAACAATATTTGTTTTATCAAGGTACTGCTAAAGTAGCTACCAGCACAAACCCCTATGCCCGCAGTATCTATCGTAATACACCCGATGCAGCGGTGTTAGAGCAACGCGCGCCTGGTGCTGCGTGGCAAAATTCAACCAGAAGTACACGCAGCACCGTTGCCTGGAATAACACTACCACCTATAAAGTTCGCAACTGGAAACCCGATGGCACCACCACTGGCGATTATCCCGCCAACTCGGTAGCGGTTGCAATTATTACCGATGAGAATGGCAACCAGGTACGCACCTATACCAACACCCTTGGCTTAACAGTACTAAAACAAGTGGAAGTAGCTTCCGGTACATGGTTGGAAACCTATTACATACACGATGAGTTTGGCCGCTTAAAATATGAAGTACCGCCCAAGGCGGTTGCCCTGCTGGGCAGCGGCACCGATGTGAAAATTGCTACGCTGGCCGAATTGATTTATACCTATACGTACGATGACCTGGGCCGGTTGGTAGAAAAAAAAGTGCCCGGTGCTGCGGTGCAGTTTGTAGTATACGATCAGCACGACCGTGTAGTACTTACACAAGATGGTAACCTGCGACAAACCAACCAATGGCTGTTTGTAAAGTACGATCTGTACGGGCGCGTAGCGTACTCAGGCCTTTATACCAATAGCACCCAAACCACCCGTGCACTTGTGCAAGGTCTTGCCAACAGCAACCCCACACCTCGGTACGAAACCGAGCAGGTTAATGCAACCTTCCACGGCTATACGAATCTGGCATGGCCTACTACCAACCTTACCCTGCTAAGTGTAAACTATTACGACCATTATGATTTTGATCGGAATGGTACGGCCGATTATACTTTAATAACCAACCACCTTGCCGGGCAGGAAACCGTAGCTACAACCAATACCCGGGGCATGAGCACCGGCAGTAAACGAATTATTTTCAATGAAAACGGGACTGTGCCGGCCAGCCCCACCTGGTTGATTAACACCGTGTTTTACGGACAGTACGACCGCCCTATACAAACCCGTGCCAACAACCATCTGTACACAACCGTGGCCGATATAGGCACGATTGTGTACGATTTCAGTGGCAAAGTCATAAAATCGCGCACCAGCCATTACCAGAATGCCAGTACCGTAGTACACCTGGAAGACCGCAATGAATACGACCACGCGGGCCGCGTGCTGAAAACCTTCCGCAAGATTAATACCGCAGCCGAGCAGTTAGTAGCCCAATACGAGTACAATGCCCTTGGCCAGTTGGTAGATAAAAAACTACACAATACTGGTGGTAGTAATTTTTTGCAGAGCGTAGACTACCGCTATAACATCCGCGGGTGGCTTACTTCCATTAACAATGCCCAACTGAATGTAAACAGCGCCAACAACGATGAGACCAGTGACTACTTTGGGTTAGAACTGGCCTATGAACAAACCGTGGGCGGACTAACTGTAACCGGAGATGCACAATTCAACGGTAATATCAGTGCCGTACAATGGAAAGGGTTATTCAGCGGAGCTTCGCTGGAGGGCATAAACGGTACACGGGGCTATAAGTATGCCTACGATAAGAGCGACCGGCTGCTGAGTGCCACGTTTATTGCCCAAAATACCACCGGCACATACAACAAGCAGAACAACACCTTAAACGAAACATTAACCTACGATGCCAATGGCAACCTGCTTACCCTAATGCGCGCCCAGAACAACCGCGGGTTTGCTACTGCAGGAGGTTTGAACATTACCAGCACCGCGCAAACCATCGATCAGCTAACCTATACGTACGCCAATCATAGTACCGGCAGCCAGAATACAAACCGGCTTGGTAAAGTAGAAGATGCTATAACGGGGGCGACCGGGCAGACCGGTTTTAAAAATGGCCAGAATACCACCGATGAATACACATATAATACCGATGGCAGCGTGCTTACCGATAAGAATAAAGGTATAGACAGTGTGCATTACAATGTGCTGGGTAAGCCGAGGCGCATCAGGTTTAGCACTGGTAAAGTAATAACTTATACCTACGATGCGGCCGGTACCAGGCTGCGCATGCGCACGCTGCAGGGCACTACCGTGCAAACCACTACCAACTACAGCGGCAGCTTTGTATATGAAGGCACCAGCCCCTTGCTTAGTTTTTTTGGCAGTCCCGAAGGGCGCGTGGTAAAGAATGGCAGCAACTTCGAGTTTCAGTATAACATTTCCGACCATCAGGGTAATACGAGAGTTGTGTTTAGTTCGGTTACACCCACTACCCAAACCGTAACCGCTACATACGAAACCGCAGCACAAACAACAGAAGCTACTCAGTTTAACAACTATCCGGGAGGTGCCGGTATAAATTCGGTAAGCACCAATAATAATACCCAGGGTGGCACCCACTCGCAATATTTAAATGCCGGTTACATGGGTATGGTTGGCGTTGCTAAGAGTTACAAAGTGTATGCAGGCGACAAAGTAAAAATAGAAGCCCATGCAAGGTATAACGAACCTTCGGGCACCAACAGTTCTGTTGTAAACTTTGCGGCTGTATTGCTAACGGCATTTGGGCTAACACCACCAGCAGGAGGCGAAATGGGCACCGCTGCGGCTGCGGTAAACAACTGGGGTACAGTTGCTGCCGGTGGTTATGGTAATGGCACACCGGCCAATAGTTTGCCCAAAGCCTTTGTAAACATTATCTTATTTGATGCCAACTATAAGTTGCTTGATTTTTCCTATGCACAAGTTACCAGCAGTGGTGCGCCAACTTTAATTCAAAGCGAGTATATAGTAAAAGAAGCGGGCTATGCGTATCTTTTCATCAGCAATGAGCACCCCACGCAGTGCGATGTTTATTTTGATGATGTGAAGATGAGTTTTACACCGGGCAATGTGGTTCAGT
Source organism: Cytophagales bacterium (assembly GCA_017303795.1). GTDB lineage: Bacteria > Bacteroidota > Bacteroidia > Cytophagales > Cyclobacteriaceae > ELB16-189. The sequence goes on from JAFLBR010000001.1 coordinate 642,067, forward strand.
ATAATGAGTATTACCCCTTTGGTATGCAAACGGCCAATAGCTGGACGCGCGAAAATGTAACGGGCAACAACTTCTTAGCCAATGGTGGCACCGAACTAAACACCACCTCCAATCTGTACGACCTCGACTTTAGAAACTACGACCCCGCACTGGGCCGTATGTATGGGGTAGACCCGATGGCAAGTAAATACAGTTCGTTAACGCCATACAACTACAGCTATAACAACCCGGTAATGTTTAATGATGTAAACGGTGCCGACCCCTACACGATAAATTACAGCGCCACCAATTCGCCATACTACACCATGTACACGTACGATGATAGGATTGACCCGACCAACCTTTCGGAAGCGATATGTGGTATGTGCTGGCGCAATGCAGAGCAAATGGGATTTTTAGGCGCAGCTACGGGGTATGGGGGTAGTATGGCATTTGGTAGTAACAGTTGGCAGATGAGTGCGTTTGGTAGCACTTTTAACAATTGGGTTGATGGAAGAATCCACGCCTCGAACATTCTAAAAGGAATTGGTGCAGGTTTAGTATCAGAATTTGGAGGTAATGTGAATGTGCAGAACGGAGCATTCACGCCTTTCTTGAATGACACTCAGGTAAGAAATGTTGGTGCACGGTATGTAAATGATACAAATGGTTGGGGTTATATTAATGGTGGTAAAGCAGGTTATTTAGAACGCATAAGACCTGAAGGTACTGTTCTACGCGGATCAATTTTTGTTGATGAAACAATTGCAGGAGCTTATGACGAAGCAAAAAGTTATCTAAAAGGAAGTCGTAGGGCATCAAAAGTTATTTCATTTCTTGAAGCAAATGCTGTAGGTATGGAGATAGTGGATATTCAAGGTCCTGCTCGCTATTATTATACCGATAACATACTTGTTTGGGCTTCAAAGACAGGGCTTGAATTGAGTTCTGGCTTTAATAGCCCCAGCATGCTCTTAATGCATGAACTTTTCCATGCCTTTAATGACATTTCAGGAATTTCCTTATATCCAAGTTGGAATGTAGGTAGATGGAAGGATTCATTAGAAAAATTTGCTACAAAGGAAACCAATGGTGTTGCAAGATCACTGGGGCAGGGGATTAGAACCAGTTATGTTAAGGAAGGAAGTTCGTTTTACATGGGCTCGGTTAATAATTTTATACCTCTAAGGCAATCGAGAAGTATTGCGAATGAAAAGAATCTATACAATACTAGGTTACGAACTGAATACCAACAAAGTAGGTACAATATTTACTGGAGTTATTAATTTTTATACATGAAATACATATATTATTTGTTAATTATTTTCTTTTGCAAAGAAGCAAAGAGTCAGACTGATAATCCAAAGGTTACTGTACTTGACCTCTATTCGCAAAACTTTAAACCTAACCCAATTGTCCCAGTAATTCTTAATGAGTTACTAACATTACCAAACCATAAACTGGAGACAACTGATTTAGCAACTCGGAATGCCTTTCAGGCTTACGTTAATATGATGGATACGAGAAAGCGAAAAAGAAGAGAAAAAAAACTGGATCGTGAAAAATGGTGGGGTGATTACCGGATTGCAGTTTCAATTGGTTTAAGCGATGGTAGGGCTATTTTGATTGCGGCTGGAAGCAGACCTAGAGTTTACTATGATTCAAAAATTTATTACGATAATGATTATAATTTTTTAATCTTAGTCAATTCGCAGTTTGATTTGCCAGACTTGAAAAACTTTCTCAGAGAAAAAAAAGTAATTTATTAGGGATTATTAAAGAAAAAGTTTGATGATAGATTAAGGTTTTGTGATAATCAAAATAGACGTTGTATAGCAGGAGAGAAAAACCAGAAGGAAGAGAAGGGCTGATGGTGTTAGATAGTATTTCAGAGGAGTTAATGATTTCATACCTGATAATTTCAAGAGGTACTGCGTACGAAAAAAATCTATACCGAATTCGGCAATTAAGTCCAGCTCAGCAAAAACGAGCAAACGTTTATTGATTCATAAATTTTTTTTAACGATGAAGATTATTATTTTCTTTCTATTAACATTAGGCTATCAAGAAATTTTTTCACAGAATGCAGATGTGCCACTAATAATTAAGATCGATGTTTATGCGCATAAGTTTAAACCGAATCCTATTGTAAGAGTTTCAGAAGATGCATTGATTTCCCCTGACTTTTTTGAACTAGAAACAAGTGATCAATCAATAATAAATTCTTTTTATTCTTACATGGCTTACATGAATTCAAAAAAAAAGAAACGAAAACTAAATAAGTTAAAACATACTGGAAATTATAGAATAGCTGCAGTAATTAATTATGCAGATGGTACAAATGATCTTATTATAGCTGGTGAACTTCCGGTCGTTATGTATAAGTACAATGTTTTTCATGATAACGAATATAGCTTCTTGTTGTTAATGAATTCTAAATTTGATTTACCAGATTTAAACAATTTTTTGAAGGCTAACAAAATAATTCCTTAGACAATTGAGTAATGCACCAGAATATCTAACCGCCCAAGCCGGGAGGCGAGAGTGGTAATGACCCATACGCCAAATAATATTATCCAGTATAACGAATACTACCCGTTTGGTATGCAAACGGCCAATAGCTGGACAAGGGAGAATACAGTGGGAAACAACTTTTTAGGGAACGGAGGAACAGAGTTGAACACAACAAGTAATCTCTATGATTTAGAGTATAGAAATTATGACCCTGCATTAGGTAGGATGAACGGAGTTGACCCGATGGCCAGTAAATACAGTTCGTTAACGCCATACAATTATAGCTTTAATAACCCCATTGGTTTTAACGACCCTACCGGTGCCGACCCACCCAGCAACTATTTTTACAACGGTGCGGGCGCGTACGGCTACCCCGGCTACACGTACGATGATGTAGTGCCGCCCACTGCGCGCGGAGATTATAACTGTGCCATGTGCTGGCGCGAAAACCAGGCTGGTGCCTTGGCAAATTATGGTGCAATTGCGGGGTACAGTGGTGGAGGTATGGGTATGGGCTGGCGGCCGGGTGATGGAAGAATTTTCTGGAGTAATTTTGAAAGTAAATACCGTGGCTGGCAGCGCGATGCTGAGGCAGTAAAGCAAGGAACCTTACGGCCCGATCAATATGCTGCCCTCCATGGCTCGGCACCAGATGCCAACATTGCCACCGCTATGGAAAACTCGGGTTTGTTTAGCCGAAATAAGTTTGATGATTTAGGATATTGGCAGGATGCGAACTATTCTACTGGTAGTGAAGTGGTGGTATACTCGAAATTTGTGAGTGTGGATAAGCAAGGGTCTTTGAGTCTTGTAAAATTTCAGCGAATAGAGGGTATAACAATATATGGGAAAGGGGTGGTTGGTGTCTATGTAGCTTTAGGCTACAAAGCATCCGATAATGAGCTTGAAACTTATTCAAAGTTTAATTGGCTATTTACAGTTGAAACTGATTTGTTAGCAGACGGAGAGGAAAGTCCATATATAGATAATATTCAAGGATTTTCTAACCCGAAAAAACCCTACTATCCGGATGGGTATAGATTTCCAATTGGAACAAATGGATACACAACCGTTTTTAAGTCTCATGGCACTAGGGATGTTGACTTATCTATTCGAAAACATATTACGTGGTCAGGAGAAGTTTCTGTGATTGGTTTTAAAGATGGGGTTTGGCATCGCCTGACTACAGCAACCTTTAGCTGGAAACTGGACGGAGAAACCTTAACGACAACAGATGTAAAGTTTCCAGTTTCTCCTTCGCCATATCACCTAAGCAATATTAATTAAATGAAAAATATCTTCATAATATTTATTTTCTTGATTTTACCAATCATCAAGATTCAAGCTCAAACCGATAATTTGTTTCTTTGTATAGAGCACATTGGTGAAGGAGATAATCCACTTACATCTATATTTATTTCGATCGATGATAGATTACAAGGATACGATACAATTTTTGTAAAGGTTAGTTGCAAAGAGTTTAAAAGAATAAAGGCAATTGTAATTAGTAACAAGGATAAAACTCCCAAGGATCCTATGAATAGAAACTTCGGTGTTTATCGGATAACTATAAACGATGTAAAACGTTTAACGGTTTATTTTTTTGAGACTCGAGATAAATCACTTTCTTTTCTTAAGACTCTAAGAGAACAAATTAAAAGTGCCGGGATAATAAATGAAAAGTTAGATAATGAGTTGTACCTAAATATTTATACATTACAATAGGTATTGTACTCAAAAGTATGATGGATTTATAAGAGGTTGAGAATCGCATGTAATAGGAGATTAAAAGTAAAAAAGGATTATAGATTTGGACGGGCATCAGCCCGTCCTTTTTATTTTTAGCAGGTTATATGTGATCTAACTGCTGAAACCTGCTAACGTGTATTCAAAAGTATGCTGATGCTTCCAATCAATTATTTAATAAAGCGAATTTGAATGAGTAGCTGTGCACCGCGGCAGGGATAGCAGCGGAAAGCCCGAAGTGCGATGGCGGTTCCCCCTTCGGGGGTAAGGGGGCGTGCGTTGCCGGACTTGCAGCGTATAGCCCGGCCTGAGCGAACGGGTTGTGTGTGGGATGCGAAGGGCCACCCACCAACAACACCTTATCATTCTTTAGCAGCCCCGAAGGCCGCGTAGTAAAAAACGGAGCCAACTTCGAATACCAATATGCAATAGCCGACCATCAGGGCAATACGAGAGTTGTGTTTAGTTCGGTTACACCCACTACCCAAACCGTAACCGCTACATACGAAACCGCAGCACAAACAACAGAAGCTACTCAGTTTAACAACTATCCGGGAGGTGCCGGTATAAATT
>JAFLBR010000001.1:646978-680028 GCA_017303795.1 Cytophagales bacterium
ATTACAGCGCCACCAATTCGCCATACTACACCATGTACACGTACGATGATAGGATTGACCCGACCAACCTTTCGGAAGCGATATGTGGTATGTGCTGGCGCAATGCAGAGCAAATGGGATTTTTAGGTGCGGCTTCGGGCTATGGGGGTAGCAGTGTCGGTAGCATGGTAAGCAGTTGGGCACCAAATTTTATGGGACCGGTTTATTTGGGTTTAGATGCAAGCGGCAACTCAATTCATGGATTGCCAACACAAATTGCTAGAGCAGGTGGCGCTGAATCTTTTTACAACATGACATACAACTATAGATTGGGTGCGCAAGCATGGAATGCTACACCAAATTCGACAAGTTTTGTAGCCGGATATTCAGGATACTTTCCAGTAGCAAATGGGAGGATTGATTTTGAAGGTGCCAAATATTACCAGTGGACACAAAATCTAGGATTGATAGCCAGTACGAATAAATTTGATGGATTACTGCAACAAGCGCAAAATGGGCCACCAACTATTTTTGTAAATATGTATGCCACACCGAAGGGTTTTAGTGTGGATGAATACTTAACGGGTCTCAAATCAGCGTTAATTGCAAATGGGTTTAGTAATGATTTGGTGGTTGAACGTTCTTCAATAAGTGGTAGTGTTAAAGCTTGGTGGAATAACTCTCCGACTGCTACAGTTACAATAAAGAATTTCAGACTTGGTTATGATGAATTGGACGCGGGTGGATATTCACACCTTAATAACCCGAATTCCATGATCATATATAACGGACTTTCGCCATCTGGTGAAGGTAAGTCTAAATCGATGTGGAAATACATTAATGTAACTCTTCATGAAATTGGACATGGGATATTTGGTTTTAATCACGATAACAATGGAATGACCACCGATCCCTCAAGTATAATGGATTATCGAAGTTCGTACAGACAAGGAGCTGGTTTTAATGGTGAACAGCAAGTTATTATTATGGAAAGTATTTGGGGTAAAAATTAGATTATGGAATCCGTGAAAAACAAGATCTTAAAAATGGCAGTTGCACTGACCGTTGCACTGATGATGGTTGTATTTATTATAAGGATGTTCTTTAGCTCTGCAAATTCTTTGAGTTACAAAATCTTTAAGGCTGATGCTGAAGGATATTATTTTCATAAGCTGTTGCGGATAATTCCTTCATCGTATCAAGATAGATACTCAAAAACCATACTTGATTCGTTTGATAATATGCAGTTAATAAATCTTGAAGATGACATGGGGTCTTCGCATAAGAATTTTATCGTACTTATAAATGGCACCGACTCAAAGTTTCTTAAAGCATACCCTTTTGAATTGGTGGGCGTTAAAATGGAAACGGTAGAACGCTACGGATGGAATAAACATGTCTCGTTGTTAATAAACATAGATGTACTCAATGAATATTTACGTTCCAAACAATTAAAATCTAAGGAAGAAAGCATTAAGATGTATTGCTCTTTTCTTTCAAACCCAATCGATCAATCAACGTATAAAATTCTACATAATGCCTCCGACATCGATTCATTGATTGCGCATTGGCCACTTAGCAATTTAGAGTTTATAAAGGATACAGATTATAATTTAATAGATGCCAGAAGTATTGATTTTGATCAGCCTAGTGGAACGGTCTTTTGCTGGTTTTACGAAACTGGCGTAGTGAAATTTGTATTTTCATTCAATGATGATAACACCATCAAATCCGTAGACAGTGATATCGTTGGGCTTTTAGGTAATGAAGCCCCCTCCATTTAACTGATTGAAAGCACCTGCAGAGAAAGCCCGGCAAGTGGTAATGTTACAGAAAGTATGATCTTCTTATAAGTCACTGAGAATCAAAGGTGGTAATGTTACAGAAAGTATGATGTTCTTATAACCCACTGAGAATCAAAGGTAGTATGACTTGAGGGATAAATAGTAAGGCAGATACAGGGCGGGTTCAACTCACCTTGTTTGCATTATAAGGGTTATAGGGTTTGTAAATGATTGATCCTCGCTTTAGTGTTACAGAAAGTATGATAATATGGAATGCCCAAGCTGTAACATGGCAGTAGTTAAGAATGGCAAAAGTAAAAGTGGAAGGCAGCGCTTTAGATGCCAATCTTGCAAAAAAGGTTTTCAACAGAACTATGTTTACAATGGTTGCCATAGGGGAGTTCCAAGTCAAATTAGTACTCTAGTGCGTGAGGGCTGTGGCATTCGGAGTATTGGCCGCATTCTGAAAATATCATGCACCACCGTCATTAGCCAGATAAAAAGAACGGTAAGGTCCACCATTAGACAATTCCCCATTTTACAAGGCAAAGAATACGAAGTGGATGAAATGCGCACCTACATTGGCAACAAAACAAGATTGTATTGGGTGGTCTATGCTTTGGGGAGAGATACTAAGGAAGTGATTGATTTTAAGGTTGGCAAGCGTAACTCAAAAACCTTGCTGCGGGTGCTGGATACCGTGCATTTATCAGAACCAAAGAAAGTGCATACGGATAAGTTAAGCCTATATAAAAACTTAATACCAACTGTACTTCATTGCACTACTCCATATAACATTAATCATATCGAGCGGAATAATCTGAGTATTCGTACACATTTGAAAAGATTGGCAAGGAAGACGATTTGCTTTTCCAGAAGCAAAGAAATGTTAGAAGCCTGTTTGAGAATCTATTTTTGGTGGCGGCAACCAGTAGGGGCTTAGAAATGATTAAACCGTAGGTGTCAAATTCATTCCTAATACTTTTGTATCTTTTCAGAGTGAAATGGAGCAGACTTTTATTGGTTTTGTTTGTAGCAGGCACAACCCAAGCCCAGCAGTTGGATAGTGTATTGGCTAAAATAAATCCTGATAGTTTATTCAGATTTAAGCCCGATACTCTGCTAAACACCAAAATCAAAAAAGCAGATTCTATTACCCTTGCCTTTCAATCCAAAGTGGATAGCCTGCACGACAGCTACCAGCAACAACTTAATGGGATTAATGCTACCCTGAACAAACTTCAGCACAAGATTGATAGCCTCAACAATCTGAAAGTACCTACAGAAAAACTTACCAAACATGTAGATAGCTTAAATCAATTACAAACGCAAAAGCTAAATGAGGTTAACACTAAAATAAACAATCTAAAAACCAAAGCCACCAAGTCGCTGGATGAAATCAACTTGCCACAAGAGCTGCAAGGGCCGGTAAATAATCTGAAACAATCTATCAATGACTTTTCATTGCCGGGAACTAATACAAATAATCTTGCTATCGGTAATCTTGATTTACCCAACATTACCAACACCCAACTTCCAACCTTAACGGACCAGATCAAACTTGATCCCAGCCTTAAAAACTTTTCTGAACTCAACCAACTCAACGGCTTTGGTAACCTCAGTACCTATGCCGAAGATGTAAAACAACTTACGCAAGGCAACCTGAATGAAATTAAAAGTGCAGATAAACTTGTTGAAAACAAATTAGCCAGCATAGAAGGGATGGAGCAATTGCAGGAAGGAAAAGCGTTAATGGAAAAAGCTAAGCCAGATTCCGCAGCATTGGCTAACATGGCGAAAGAAGTGGTACAAGAACAAATCCTCAATGCGGCACAAGATCATTTTGCCGGCAAAGAAGCCGTGTTGCAACAGGCTATGGATAAAATGAGTAAACTCAAAAACAGATATTCAGAAGTAAAGAGCATGGCCGAGTTGCCCAAGCGATTACCTAATCCGTTAAAGGGTAAACCATTTATTGAACGCCTTGTTCCCGGTATTACTTTTCAGATCCAGAAGTCCCAGTATTTTTTGCTGGATGTTAACCCAACTCTACGTTATAAAATCAGACCCAGAATCTCTGCCGGTATGGGTTGGAATGAACGGCTACCGTTTGATGGTTGGAAAATACAAGGCGGTAATGAACGGGTCTATGGTCCGCGGGCAGTCTTTCAGGTTGCGTGGACAAAAGGCATCATCTTTACCTTACAACCGGAGGTAATGAATACTACTATACCACCACTACTTGCAAGCAGGTTGGGTTATGATCCTGCTTACCGCACCTGGATCACCAGCGTTTTCGGGGGAATCAAAAAAGAGTTTACAGTTTATAAAAGCATCAAAGGCAACAGCGAGTTCCTTTACAACTTCCGCGATAAAGACGGCATGAGTCCGTATGCAGATAAAATGAATGTGCGGTTTGGGTTTGAGTTTCCGATGAAGAAGAAACGCAAGCCCTCCATTTAAGACGCCAGAATGCAAGCTAGGAAAGAACACCAGCGGAGGTTATGGCTTACACGAGTTTACGCTACTAATGTCAAGTTTGTGAAAAATTATGGCAATGACCCAAAAAGAAAAGAGCGCCAGTGATTGGCGCTCTTCTTTACTGTAAAGTAATGGTATGCTTACTTCTTTTTCTTCGCTACCTTTTTAACCGACTTCTTAGCGGACTTAACTTTCTTCACTACTTTTTTAGCAGTCTTCTTAGGTGCATTTTTCTTAACCACTTTCTTAGCAGCTTTCTTCACTACCTTTTTGGTTACTTTCTTCACCGCCTTTTTAGCAACCTTCTTCACTACTTTTTTGGCGGCCTTCTTAGGTGTGGCTTTCTTCACCACTTTCTTAGTAGCTTTCTTCACTACATTTTTGGCTGCTGGTTTTGAAGCGGCTTCCCTTGGTGTTGTTTTCTTAGCGGCAGTTGCAGCTTTAGCAGCACCCATTGCATTTAAAGCCGAGCCAGCTTTAAACCAGGCAATCTGGTTAGCATTATAGGTGTGGTTAACTGTAATTGATTCGCTGGTTCCATCGCTGTGTTTAATCACCAATGTAAGTGGCTTATCCGGGCTAAAGGTGGTTAGTCCAATAATATCGAATGTATCGTCTTCTTTAATCTTGTTATAATCTTCTTTATTGGCAAAGGTTAACCCCAGCATACCTTGCTTCTTCAGGTTGGTTTCGTGGATGCGGGCAAACGACTTAACCAGAATAGCACGTACACCCAAATGACGAGGTTCCATAGCGGCATGCTCGCGCGATGAACCTTCACCATAGTTTTCATCGCCCACCACAATCGAGCCAAGGCCTTGTGCTTTGTAAGCACGCTGTACTTTTGGTACTTCATCGTAAGCTCCGGTTAAACCGTTCTTCACACTGTTAATCTGTTCGTTATAGAAGTTGGTTGCACCAATCAGCAAGTTGTTTGAAATGTTATCCAAGTGTCCGCGGTACTTTAACCATTTACCAGCCATCGAAATATGATCGGTAGTACACTTGCCTTTTGCTTTAATCAATAAACGCAACCCTTTAAGGTCGGTGCCTTCCCAAGGTTTGAACGGAGCCAGCAATTGTAAACGATCAGAAGTAGGGCTTACCTTAACCGTTACGCCACTGCCATCTTTGGCCGGAGCCTGATAACCTGGATCTTTTACATCAAATCCTTTTTTAGGTAGTTCATCGCCTGTAGGCGGATCGAGTTTTACTTGTTGTCCTTGTTCGTTTGTCAATGTATCGGTAAGCGGGTTAAAGCCCAGATCACCGGCAATGGCAAGCGCTGTAACCAACTCTGGCGAACCTACAAAAGCAAATGTGTTGGGGTTGCCATCGTTACGCGATTGGAAGTTACGATTGAATGAATGGACAATAGTATTCTTCTCTTTACGATCGGCACCAACGCGACTCCACATACCAATACAAGGGCCACAAGCATTGGCAAATACCTTTGCACCAATCTTGTTAAAAGTATCTATAAAACCATCACGCTCAATGGTATAACGAACTTGCTCTGAACCTGGGGTTATAGTAAAAACCGCTTTCGTCTTCAGCCCTTTTTCTGCTACTTGTTTAGCAAGACTGGCTGCGCGGGCAATATCCTCGTAAGAAGAGTTGGTACAAGAACCGATCAAACCTACTTCCACTTTAAGTGGCCAGCCGTTCTTTTCTGCTTCCGATTTTAGTTTGGAAATAGGAGTTGCCAGATCGGGCGTGAAAGGTCCGTTCAAGTGTGGCTCCAGTTCTGAAAGGTTAATCTCAATTACCTGATCGAAGTACTTTTCAGGATTAGCATAAACTTCCGGATCGGCAGTTAAATGTTCTCTGATTCCATCGGCTAACTTAGCCACTTCTTCGCGGCCAGTTGAGATGAGGTATCGTGCCATGGAATCATCGTACCCAAAGGTTGAGGTAGTGGCTCCAATCTCGGCACCCATGTTACAGATAGTACCTTTACCGGTACAACTCATTGAAGTAGCACCCTCACCAAAATATTCTACAATAGCACCGGTTCCACCTTTTACGGTAAGAATACCAGCCACTTTTAAGATCACATCTTTAGCAGAAGTCCAGCCGCTGAGTTTACCAGTTAACTTCACACCAATCAGTTTCGGGAATTTAAGTTCCCATGCCATGCCCGCCATTACATCTACAGCATCGGCACCACCAACACCAATGGCCACCATACCCAAACCACCAGCATTTACGGTGTGTGAGTCGGTACCAATCATCATTCCGCCAGGGAAGGCATAGTTTTCCAAAACCACCTGGTGAATAATTCCAGCCCCCGGTCTCCAGAAACCAATTCCATATTTATTTGAAACAGACGAAAGGAAGTCGAACACTTCTTTGCTTTCGCTATTGGCTGTACTTAAATCATCTTTAGCACCTACTTTGGCTACGATCAGGTGATCGCAATGTACCGTTGAAGGTACGGCTACTTTTGGCCTTCCGGCCGACATGAATTGCAGCAATGCCATTTGCGCGGTAGCGTCTTGCATAGCCACACGATCCGGAGCGAAATCTACATACGATTTTCCCCGCCCGAAATTTTCAAGTTTCTGATCGGAGTGAAGGTGCGCATAGAGGATTTTTTCTGAAAGTGTAAGGGGTTTACCTACCACTGTACGTGCTTTTGCAATACGGCCCGGCATGGCTGCATACAAGGCCTTGATCATGTCTAAATCGAATACCATAAATCGTGTTTGTTTACGAGGCTCTAAAGTAATAAATAATGACGAATTCCCACTGCTGGGTGGTTAGTCCTTAGTCCTTAGTAGTTAGTCCTAAGTAGCGAAGTCGATAGAGGCTAAGTACTCAGGACTAAAGACTATCAACTCAGGACTAAATACTCACGACTATTTACTATTTATATAATTGAGGAATTCCCGTCTGGTATTTTCTTCTTCAAACTTTCCGCCAAAGAAGGCAGTTCCGGTTTTGCTGTTGGTATCGCCCACGCCACGCGATGCTACACACATGTGGTTGGCATCCATTACCACAGCCACGCTTTCGGTACCGAGAATGCGTTGGAGTTCTTTGCCAATTTGTACTGTTAAGCGCTCTTGAACCTGTGGACGTTTGGCAAAGTATTGTACAATGCGGTTGATCTTTGAGAGGCCGATTACTTTGCCATTTGAAAAGTAGCCCACGTGGGCCTTACCATAAATGGGAACAAAGTGATGCTCGCAATGGCTATAAAAGGTAATGTCCTTTTCAACCAGCATCTGATCGTACTTGTATTTGTTTTCGAATAGTCTTGCCTGTGGTTTGTTCTTCGGATTCAGGCCGCTGAAAACTTCTTTCACATACATTTTAGCAACCCTGCGTGGAGTTCCTTTCAGGCTATCGTCATTCAGATCGAGGCCCAGTATTTCCATAATCTCGCGAAAGCGTTTTTCAATCTGCTCTACTTTTTCGTCATCGCTTACCGCGAAGGCGTCTTCCCGTAAAGGTGTATTCCAGGAGGTAAGGATGTGTTCCTCATCCTGGTCGTCAAGCGGATTAATCGGCTGGATATTCAACGAAATTTCTTTCTGTCTCATACAGTTTAACTTTTAGGTCGTACTGGTTATCAATCTGCTGCCTCAGTATCCGCCAGATAACCACGGCAATGTTTTCAGCCGTAGGATTCAGGTTTTTAAAATAAGCAGTATCTAAATTAAGGTTTTTATGATCGAATTTTCTTACCACGTGTTCCTGAATCAGATCGCTTAAAACTTTCATATCGAATACATACCCGGTTTCAGGATCGGGGGTACCAATAAGTTTTACTTCAAGTTCATAATTATGCCCGTGGTAGTTGGGGTTATTACATTTTCCAAACACGGCATTGTTCTTTTCATCGGACCAGGCCGGATTGAACAAGCGATGGGCAGCATTAAAATGTTCTTTACGATAAACGGCTATCTTCATCAATACAAGTAAAACCCGCAGATGGGTAAATGGTTCAGATCGGACTTAAATTTTACCAGAATATCTTAGAATGTGCTGATGGAGCGGTCGTGATAATCGAAAACGGGTACGGTAGTGCCCAGCAATACTTCGTGGGTAAGGAAGCGAGCGCCTACAGAGTTGCCGGTAGGTAGTTCAAATATGTAGCCCAGCCTGATGTTGTTACCTAACTTGGCTTGCAACTGAATACCATAAGTTGCAAAGTTGCGGGTAAAAATTCCGGCTGTAATTTTCTCGTTAAAGTTGAAGTTGAAGTTAAGATCAACCGAAACCGGTGAGCCGCCCACCGCGCGTACTAAAGCGGAAGGTTTCAGCCGGATATTTTCATTCAGAAAAAATACATACGAGCCGAAGAAGTAGAAGTGCTGTTTGTATAATTCAAAATCCTGAACCGACCCTGAAGATGAAACTGAAATCTTTGTGGAAAGAAGTCTAGGAACAGAAGCTCCCAATAGAAATTTATCACTTTTTAAGATCACTCCAGCACCCAGATTTGGTTTAGTTATGTTTTCATTTTGAGTGAAGGGTGGATCACCAGCATCTGCAGGTTTAATTCGGCCATCAAGTACATTATCTCTATAATTAACAAAACCTCCCTGCATTCCAAAACTAAAAGTCTTGCTGTCGTCAAGTTTAAGCTTGTAAGAAAAGGCGGCTTGTAGTTCTGTGTTGGTTGTAACTCCAATCTTATCGGTAGTGAACATTAAGCCAGCACCCACCTTATTATCTACAAGTGAAACGTGAGCATTGGCATTATAGGTTACCGGGTTTCCTTCAAACCCACCCCATTGATTACGATAGGTAACATTGGCATTGAAATTATCATTGAGTCCCGCATAAGCAGGGTTCAGGAGGATCGGGTTATTGATGTATTGCGCATACAGCGGATCTTGCTGGGCCATGGCCGGTGAGCAAAAAGCCGTAACCAGTAAAAAAGCAGTAAAGTATTTCATGCGCGCGGGGTTAATGTGCATATCAAGACATTAAATTAGCAAAATTGTTCTATTTCACATTAAGGTAAGGGCAGGTTTTTGACTCGCTCACAAAACGCACATGGAAAACGTTAGTCTGATCATCATTTTGCTGTCGATTGTAACGGCCCTAGCGCAGATTACGGACCGGATTCGTATTCCATACCCGATTTTACTGGTGCTTGTTGGCATTGCCATTGGCATAGTGCCGGGGCTGCCGCATGTGCATCTTAACCCCGATGTTGTGTTCCTGATCTTTCTTCCACCGGTATTGTATGCTGCTGCCTGGTACACTTCGTGGCCCGACTTTAAAGAATCTATAAGGCCAATTTCATTGCTGGCGATAGGTTGCGTACTGTTTACCACAGTGCTTGTTGCCATGGCTGCACATTATTTAATTCCCGATTTTGGCTGGCCTGAGTCATTTGTGTTAGGCGCTATTGTGTCACCACCCGATGCTGTAGCTGCCACAGCCGCTACCAAAGGGTTAAAACTTCCTAAGCGGATTATCACCATTCTGGAAGGAGAGAGTCTGGTTAATGATGCTACCGGTTTGATTGCTTACCGTTATGCCATTGCGGCCACGGCCTCAGGTTCATTTATCTTCTGGCTTGCCGGAATAAATTTTTTCTACGTGGCCGGATTGGGAATTGTGCTGGGTTTGGCAACTGGCTATTTATTTTACTGGATTCATAAGATTACCCCTAACAATGCCACAACCGATACTGTGTTTACCTTGTTGGCACCCTATGCATCTTATCTGCTGGCTGAAGAATTTCATGCTTCGGGAGTTTTAGCAGTGGTTACGGCAGGTTTGTTTATGAGTCCGCGTTCGTCTGAAGTATTTTCCAATCGCACCCGCATCCAGGCAACAGCCGTATGGGATACGATGATTTTTATTCTCAACGGAGTAATCTTTATTTTCATTGGGCTTCAGCTTCCAATGATTATGGAAAACCTGGGAAGTTATTCTACTACAACACTACTTGGTTATGGTTCTATTGTAAGTATTGTCACCATCCTTGCGCGTATTGTCTGGATATTTCCGGGTGCATATCTGCCCCGGTGGTTTAGTAGATCGGTTCGCGAAAGCGAGCCGGATATTAATGCACGCAGTGTTTCTGTCATTGGCTGGTCGGGCATGCGGGGTATAGTTTCGTTGGCAGCGGCTTTGGCTTTACCGATAATGATTTCAGAGACGGAACCATTTCCTAACCGTGACCTGATTATATTTTTAACCTTCTGCGCCATTTTTGCCACGCTTGTGCTGCAAGGCATGACGTTACGCAAGTTGATTAAGTGGCTGGGTATTAAAGGCGATGATGGCCATGTGCAGGAAGAAGAACGCGCACGACTAAAAGTTGCCGCACAGGTAATTGAACACATTGAAGAACGCTACACATTGGGCTTAAGCGATGCAGTGTTAAATCAGATTAAAACCAAATATGAAATCCGGATTCAGCGCATCCGAAAAGATCAATCGGAAGAGAAACTTACCCGCCAACAGATTGAAGAGTTTACGCGTATTCAGCTTGCGCTGATCCGCCACGAGCGCGATTTTGTTTTGGGTTTACGTAAAGCAGGACAAATAAAAGATGAAGTACTTCGCAAGATAGAATATGAACTTGATCTGGAAGAAGCCCGGCTTGAGCTGGAGCTTCAGACATCTGAATAATAAAAGGCGTCTGACCGATGTTTGCTAATGCTATAAATCGGTCTGACGCCTAATACAAATTAGGTGATTCTATTTACAACTTACGTAACCAGATATTTCTGAACTGGGTTTTATTACCATGATCCTGCAAAGAGATTACATCTTCGCCATGTGCTTCCGGATAGTGATGAAGACCAATGTATAAAGTAAGACCATTGATGGTTGTATTGTTCTGAACCACTACACCGTTGTGTAATACGGTAATACGAGCCGGATAATCTAATGAACCATCAGGCTTATAGCGTGGGGCAGTATAAATTACATCATACGAGTTCCATTCCAGCGGGCCGCGCATGGCGTTTACCAAGGGTGCATGGTCTTTGTAAATACTCGCAGCTTGTCCGTTGCGGTAGGTTCTGTTATTGTACGAATCCAGAATTTGTAATTCATAACGGTTCTGTAAAAACACACCACTGTTTCCACGGCCTTGACCTTCACTCTCTACAATATCAGGCGCGCTGAACTCAATGTGAAGCTGACAATCGCCAAACTTTATTTTGGTTTGTATGCCACCCGAGCCTGGCACTACTTCCATGTGATCGTTATTTACAATCTTCCACGGTGCAGGTTTAGTAGCATCTTTCTGACTTACCCATTGATCAAGATTTTTTCCATTAAACAGAATAATAGCATCCGATGGCGCATCACCTAAAAGTTTAGCAGGGGTAATCACCTTCACTTCTGGTTCCCAGATTTCCGTCATATCGGGCTTCATGGGTGCTGGCGAAACTTCGGGTGGTTTGCTGCTGTATTGAGCGGTTGCTACAAAAGCAGAACTGCAAAGTAAAAGTGCAGATAGCGTTAATTTGGTATTCATAACAATTGGTTTTTAGTCGTGCGATAATTCAAACTTATCAGAAATCCTGAATTTTTGTAGCACCGTTCACCAAAATCAGGCCAACAAAAAAGGCCCGAAGGCCTTCTATAATCTTAATGGCTGATCTGCTTAGCAGAATTCGTCAAAGACTTCTACTAAGTGTTCGCCAATCATTTGGGCATTGCGGCCTTCAATGTGGTGGCGTTCTACAAAGTGAACCAGTTCGCCATCTCTGAACAACGCGATAGCTGGCGATGATGGTGGATAGGGTAGTGTGTATTCGCGGGCTTTGGCAACCGCTTCTTTATCCACACCGGCAAAAACGGTAGTTAAGTGATTCGGTTTTTTAGATGAGTTTTGCAGTGCCCATTTAATACCGGGACGAGCGGCACCGGCAGCGCAGCCGCATACCGAATTAATTACCAACAAGGTAGTGCCTTTCTGATCTTTTAATTCCTGATCAACCTCGGCAACAGTTTTTAATTCTTTAAAGCCAGCCACGGTCAAATCCTGGCGCATGGGGGCTACAAGTGGTTCGGGATACATATTGATTTAAAATTTAGGATTCAAGATTATGTCAAGTTCAAACAATAGTTTTTAACGTCCGGTTCATTCAATTCGAAATATTGAATTTTGAATTTGAAATTTTCACATAAAACCAAGTTCTAATTTAGCGGCTTCGCTCATCATATCCTGCGAGTAGGGTGGATCGAACGTAAGTTCAACTTTCACACTGCTTAATCCGGGTATCTCTTTCACTTTTTGCTCCACTTCTCCAGGTATCACTTCTGCCGATGGACAGGAAGGTGAGGTAAGCGTCATTTGGATATACACGTTGTTAACCGGAAACACATTGATCTCGTAGATCAGTCCCAACTCATACACATCTACAGGAATCTCCGGATCGTAAACTGTTTTAATCGCTGCAATTACCTTGTCGCGCAAATCGCCTTGCGGGATTTCGGTTACAGGTTCAGTATGTTGTGTTTGTTCGCTCACTTCGCAAGTTCTGTTTGAGTTTTAAAAGCCAACGCATAAAGCTTCATTTGCTTAATCATGGCCGCAAAGCCATTAGAACGTTGTGTGCCAATGAATCGTTCCATGCCAATTTTGCTCATAAAGTAAAGATCGGCATTCAGAATGTCTTCTGGTTTTTGAGTGTTAAAAATCCGAACCAGTAAACTTACCAACCCTTTGGTGATGGCGGTATTACTATCGGCTTCAAAAATAATTCCACCGTTTTCTAATCGTGCTGTTAGCCAAACTTTCGATTGGCAACCCTTCACCACGTTATCTTCTGTTTTGTCGTTTTCGTTCATGGCTGGGAGTTTCTGACCGAGTTCCATGATATAGAATACAGTCATTTCCATATCTCCGTCAAGCAGAGAAAATTCGCTAATGATTTCGTCTTGGGCCTGAGCTATCGACATTACTTCAGGAATTTAATTATGCGTTCGACTCCCTCAAGCAACTGATCAATCTCTGCCTTCGTATTATATACCGAGAATGAAGCCCGCACCGTTCCCTCAATTCCAAAATGATCCATTAATGGTTGCGTGCAATGATGCCCCGTGCGCACAGCTATGCCGCGCGTATCTAACATCTGGCCAATATCAAAGTGATGAATGCCTTCAATCACAAACGACTGTACACTTACTTTTTCTTTTGCAGTTCCAATTAGTCTGACGCCTTTTATAGCTGCTAATTTATCAGCTGCATAAACAAGTAATTCATGTTCATGGGCATCAATGGCAGCTTTACCTAAATTATTGATAAAATTTATAGCTTCGTTTAAAGCAATCACATCGCCAATGTTGGGTGTGCCCGCTTCAAACTTGTATGGCAGATCGTTATACGTTGTTTTGGCGTACGTAACATCTTTAATCATTTCGCCACCACCCATATAAGGCGGCATTTTTTCAAGTAATTCTTTTTTGCCGTACAAGATACCGGTACCGGTTGGACCGTACATTTTATGTGAAGAGATGCAATAGAAGTCGCAATCCAACTCTTGCACATCAATGTGTAGATGAGCGGAAGCCTGGGCACCATCAATCAACACTACGGCACCTGCCTGATGCGCGAGTGAAATGATTTCTTTAACAGGATTAATGGTTCCTAAACTGTTCGAGGCATGGTTAACCGCAACAACCTTTGTTTTGTTTGAAAGTAATTTCCGATACACGTCCAGATCAAGTTCACCCACTGCCGTTACCGGGATAACCCTAAGAACTGCTTTGCGCTCTTCGCAAATCATTTGCCACGGCACAATGTTGGAGTGATGCTCCAGTCCGGAAACAATCACTTCATCACCCGAATTTAAAAACGCGCGACCATAAGATGACGCCACAAGATTAATGCTCTCGGTTACACCTCTGGTAAAAATGATTTCTTCTGTATGTTTAGCGTTAATAAACCCCTGCATGGCATGACGCGTAATCTCATACGCTTTGGTGGCCCGCTCGGCCAGCGTGTGGATGCCACGATGAATATTGGCATTATCATGCTCATAATAATGCGTGAGCGCATCAATAACCTGTTTGGGTTTTTGATTGGTAGCTGCGTTATCGAAATAAACCAACGGCTTACCATTTACAAATTGATGCAGCACCGGAAACTGAGCCCGGATTTTTTCAACATCAATAGGAGCGGTAAGCGTACTCATGGTTAAAAATTCTTTTGTAACCGATCGGCAATTAATTGATCGAGGTACGATTTCAAGGTTTCGTTTTGAATAGGCTGCAACACTTCGGCAGCGAATGCATAAAGTAACATCGCCTTTGCATTGGTTTCTGAAATTCCGCGTGAGCGCAGATAGAATAACGCTTCTTCATCTAACTGTCCGGAAGTACAGCCGTGCGAACACTTCACATCATCGGCCCAGATTTCAAGCTGAGGCTTGGTGTTTACTGTTGCATTATCAGAGATAATGATATTGCGATTCGACTGAAATGCATTTGTTTTTTGTGCATGCGGTCGCACGAAAATTTTTCCATTGAAAACACCTTTCGAATTGCCATCCATCACGCCCTTATACATTTCGTTACTGAACGAGTTAGGTTTTTTATGATCGACAACGGTATGATTATCCGCTAAGGTATTTCCATTCAGCAGATACAATCCGTAAAAGTGCGATTCACAATTTTCGCCATCAATTAAAATGTGAAGGTTGTTGCGAATTAATTGCCCGTTAAGCGTAAGCGTAAAGGTGTTCAGCTTACTGGATGTGGTTTGATGAATGACGGAATTAGAAACCTGACAAATTTTGCCGGCATCGTTCTGGATTTTGCAATATTCCAAATGGGCTTCTTCTTTTATTACCCACTCTTCAGCAAAGTTGTGGAATACAACTTCGTTGCCAATGGAATCCGATTTTTCAATCACACTTACAGTGGCCCCCTTTTCAAGAACTCCAAGTATGCGCGTCTGTGTAACTACTTGTTCGGTTGATGCATCGTTTAACTGAAGAATAAATACCGGCTTGTTTACCGAAGTATTTTCAGGTACGTGAATAAAAACACCTTCTTGCCATGCCGCACTGTTCCAGACTGCAAAAGCATCGGATTCGTTAGTTACATATTTATTGAAATGGGCGCGGGCTACAGTATTGTTCAGCAGTGCTTCGCTTAATGTTGTAATGGTGATTTCAGATTCAAGGCTAACAACTTTCGAAAGTAAAGCATTAAACCGACCGTTCACCAACACCACCACGTTGGCATCTAAATCTGGTATCAGATAATCAGCCACCGATGAAAGATTACTATCAGGATTGCTTTTACTTAAGTTGAATTTTTTTTCCAGATGCCGCGTAACAGGAGTGAAGCGATACTCTTCGTGTTTCGTACCGGGAAGACCTAACTTTTTAAATTGCGTCCATGCTTCATTACGAAGTTCAGTACCCACGTTGAAAGTTGGTTGAGCTTCTATAATTTCAGTAGTAAGATCGCGAGCTATTGAAGTACTCATATATTACGCTACAGTTACTTCGCTTTTAATCCAATCGTAACCTTTGGCCTCCAGTTCTAATGCCAATTCTTTTGTGCCCGATTTTACAATCTTGCCTTTGTACAACACATGTACGTAATCGGGTACAATGTAATCCAGCAAGCGTTGATAGTGAGTAACTACAATGGTTGCATTATTTTTATTTCGAAGTTTATTTACGCCATTGGCTACAATACGCAGTGCGTCAATATCAAGGCCAGAATCGGTCTCATCAAGAATGGCAAGTTTGGGTTCCAACATCGCCATTTGAAAAATTTCGTTGCGTTTTTTCTCACCACCAGAAAAGCCTTCGTTTAGTGAGCGATTCAAAAGCGATTGATCAATTTCAACCAACTTCATTTTTTCTTTCATCAACTGCAGAAACGAAACGGCATCCAATGCTTGCTGACCGCGATACTCCCGAATCTGGTTGAGCGCGGTCTTCATAAAGTTGATGGTGCTTACGCCTGGAATTTCTACCGGATATTGAAACGCCATGAAGATGCCTTCGCGGGCGCGATCTTCGGGTGATAGTTCTAACAAATCTTTTCCCAGAAAATCAACCTCGCCACCGCTTACTTCATATTCTTCGCGACCTGATAAGACAGAAGCTAAAGTACTTTTTCCGGAACCATTTGGTCCCATAATGGCATGCACTTCTCCGGCATTTACTTTTAAATCTATCCCGTTAAGGATTTGCTTCTCACCAATTTTTGCTTGTAGATTCTTTATTGATAACATAGTTCTATAGTTCATTTAATTATAACCGCAAAGGCGCTGAGACGCAAAGACTAACCTACACTTCCTTCCAACGTAAGCGCTAAAAGCTTTTGAGCTTCTACGGCAAACTCCATCGGTAATTGATTCAAAACTTCTTTGGCATAACCGTTTACAATCAATGCTACAGCCGATTCTTCATCGATGCCGCGTTGCAAACAGTAGAAGATCTGATCTTCGCCAATTTTTGAAGTGGTAGCTTCGTGTTCAATACGGGCCGAGTTATTTTCTACATCGATGTACGGAAACGTGTGCGCGCCACATTGATCGCCCATCAGCAATGAATCGCACTGCGAGTGATTACGCGCGTTAGTGGCACGTTTCATTACATGTACTTGCCCGCGATAACTATTTTGTGATTTACCAGCCGAGATACCTTTGCTCACAATCCGCGAACGCGTATTCTTACCGATGTGAATCATCTTGGTGCCGGTATCGGCTTGCTGATAGTTATTGGTAACCGCTACTGAATAAAATTCACCCACCGAATAATCCCCCTTCAATACACAAGAAGGATATTTCCACGTAATAGCCGAACCGGTTTCTACTTGTGTCCACGAGATTTTAGAATGATCGCCTGCACACAAACCGCGCTTGGTTACAAAGTTGTAAATACCACCTTTGCCATTCTTATCTCCTGGATACCAGTTTTGTACGGTTGAATATTTAATCTCCGCACCCTTCATGGTATAAAGTTCTACAACAGCTGCATGCAGTTGGTTTTCATCGCGCATAGGAGCGGTGCAACCTTCTAAGTAACTTACGTAAGATCCTTCATCGGCTACAATCAATGTTCTTTCAAACTGGCCGGTGTTGGCTGCGTTGATACGGAAGTAAGTTGATAATTCCATTGGGCAACGAACGCCTTTCGGGATGTAGCAGAACGACCCATCGGAGAATACTGCAGAGTTAAGTGCAGCAAAATAGTTATCGTTCATCGGCACTACTGAACCGAGATATTTTTTAATCAACTCCGGATGTTCTTTTACAGCTTCGCTAAATGAGCAGAAGATAACACCGAGTTCACTTAGCTTTTCTTTAAAAGTTGTAGCAACGGAAATACTATCAATCACGGCATCCACAGCTACACCGGTTAAGCGTTTTTGTTCCGTTAAGGAAATGCCAAGTTTTTCAAAAGTCTTGATTAACTCCGGATCAACTTCGCTTAAGCTATTTGGTTTTACTTTTTGCTTCGGAGCAGAGTAATAGATAATGTCCTGATAATTGATGGCCGGGTAGGTAACGTTGGGCCACTTAGGCTCTACCATTTTTTGCCATTGACGAAAGGCTTTCAGTCGCCATTCCAGCAACCATTCCGGCTCATTCTTTTTAGCAGAAATAAACCGAACGATGTCTTCATTCAGCCCTTTGGGAGCTTCATCGGTTTCCAGATTTACTGTCCAGCCATGCTCGTATTCCTTCGAGGTGATTTCTTCCAGAACCTGATTGCTTTTGCTCATTGAAGTCTATTTAGACCAATTTTAAATTATGCACAAAAGTACAACAAAACTACCCGTTTAAGGTTCGTAAAAGCTTTAAAATTTCTTGAAAATCAGGTTAGTTTCAGGTTTCTGTCCAGGCTCTCTTCAAGTGAGATCATTGTTTCGGTGCGCTCAATGCCTTCAACCTGTTGCATTTTATCGTGTAGTACTTCTTTCAGGTGGCTTGTATCACGACAGTGAATTCTTACAAACATACTGTAGTTGCCTGTGGTGTAATGGATACTTGTTATTTCGGGAATGCTTTTAAGTTTGGCTAAAACCATTTCGTATAAGGCACTCTTTTCCAGATAAATACCAATAAAGGCGGTGATGTCGTAACCCAGTTTGGCATAGTTAATTTTAAGTGTTGTCTTTTCCAGAACACCAGCATCTTCCATTTTATTCATGCGTACATGCACCGTACCTTGCGATACATTTACACGCTTGGCTACTTCAGTATAAGGTCGTTTGGCATCCTGCATCAGTATTTCCAGAATGCGGAGGTCAGTGTTATCAAATTCAAAATGACGGCTCATCGGGGTTATGTTTTTGTAAATTTATTAACTAAAATAACTATTTATTAAATATTATATAAAAATTTTAATGGTTTATTGACTTGATTTTCATTTTATGCCTTACTTTGCATCATAATTTATAAATCACACCCATCACAAGTGGGGTTTAATCAGGCCGAAAGCCAACTGTTCTTTAAAATTGTAGGGTGTTGAATCCCGATAGTCCCGATAGCAATCGGGATCGGGAGGCAGACAAGCCTCAAAGTAGTTCTTTAAAATTGTAGGGTGTTGAAACTGGCAGACAAGCCCTCCTGTCTCGGGGGTGGAGAGCAAAGGATAAACGCAAGGTAATGGGTTGACCACTAAATGTTTTCTTATGCCTTGCAGCTAACTTCTCCGTGGAGGTTCGAAGCCTCCCTCTACAGCATGTTAAAAGCCACGCGCAAGCGTGGCTTTTTTAATTTCCGGCTGGCAAACAAACGATTGCTGGTACCACCTTTTTTTTCTTTCTTTAGAATTCAATAAAAACTAAAGTAAGAACTGATGACTTATCCGTGGTATTCAAAATATCCTAAAGGCACTCCTGAACAAATTGGTCCGTACGAATACAATTCGTTGATTGAATTGTTCGATGCTGCCGCTCAGAAATATCCCAATCGCATTGCATTCGAGAATTTTGGTAAGCAGATTACGTTTGCTGAAATTGACAGACTATCAACAGCCTTTGCGGCTTATCTTCAAAATGAATTAAAGTTGAAGCAGGGCGATAGGGTAGCGATACAAATGCCCAACCTGATCCAATTTCCGATTGCCTTTATGGGTGTTATAAAAGCCGGGTTAATTGCGGTTAATACAAACCCGCTCTACACACCCCGCGAAATGGAACATCAGTTTAATGATGCCGGAGTTTCCGCTATTGTTATCGTTTCAAACTTTGCACATAATCTGGAGTTGATACTTCCCAAACTTAAAAATAAGCCCCACATCATTCTTACCGACATGGGCGATATGGTTGGTGGTTTAAAGGGAATGATGGTAAACTTTGTGGTGAAGTACATCAAAAAAATGGTTCCGGCTTTTAGTTTGCCAAATGCTATTTCGTTTAAACAGGTATTAAAATCTGGGGAGACTTCTACCTATAAAAAACCACAAATTGCAATTGAAGATTTAGCTGTATTACAATATACTGGTGGTACTACCGGGGTTTCTAAAGGCGCGCAGCTTTCGCATCGTAATATTATTGCACATAATGCCATGATTACGCATTGGTTCCGGCCGATTATGACGGAAGGGCAACAGGATATTATCATTACGGCACTGCCGCTCTACCACATCTTTGCACTTACGGTAAATGGATTGTTAATGTACACGCACGGTGTAAAAAGTGTATTGATTACCAACCCACGCGATATGCCAGGCTTTGTTAAAGAACTAAAGAAACATCGTTTCTCAATCATTACTGGTGTTAATACTTTGTTTAATGGGTTGTTGAATAATCCCGATTTTAAAGAGTGCGATTTCTCTGCACTTAAGGGTGCGATTGGTGGTGCTATGGCTGTGCAGGATGTAGTGGCCGATCGTTGGGAAAAACTAACAAACACGCCATTGATTGAAGGCTATGGCTTGAGTGAAACATCGCCCGTACTATGTTGCAATCCGCTCGATGGAAACCATAAGCGCGGCACCATTGGTATACCAATGCCGAGCACCGAGATTGGAATTTTTGATGATGATGGGAATCAGTTGCCACAAGGCGAAACCGGAGAAATTTGTGCACGCGGTCCACAGGTAATGCGAGGCTATTGGAATCAGGATAATGAAGGAGTTTTCTTTCATAAAGAATGGTTTCGTACAGGCGATATTGGAGTGATGGATGCAGAAGGCTATTTCAAGATTGTTGATCGTAAGAAAGACATGATTAAAGTTTCGGGCTTTAATGTGTATCCCAACGAAGTAGAGAATGTATTAGCCGGTCATCCCAAAGTATTGGAAGTAGCGGCTATTGGTGTGGCCGATGCAAAATCGGGCGAAGCGATAAAAGTTTTTGTGGTGAAGAAAGATGAATCGCTTACCGAAGATGAACTTAAAAAGTATGCACACGAAAACCTGACCAACTATAAAGTGCCACGGCATTTCGAATTCAGGAAGGAGCTACCCAAAACCAATGTGGGCAAGATTTTAAGACGCGCATTGAAGGAGGAAGAGAAGGCCAAAGCGGCCTGATACCACCTGGCGTTGGTTTTTATCCGCATAGCGGTATTTTTTAAGGCGTCAGGTGACATCCGTCATGCAGATGGCTTGATGCGGTCTGCTATCTTCGCGCAAAATTAAATCTCTCAGAATGAAAGTTTTATCAATACTGGTTGCGGCATGCTTTACTACGGCCGCATTTGCACAACCAAGCGGAACACAGCCTTCGCAAGTTCACTATCCACAAGAAACACATCTTAAGAATGTTCGGCAATTAACTTTTGGTGGTGATAATGCCGAAGCCTATTGGAGCTTTGATGGTAAGAAGGTAAGCTTTCAATCGAATTACCTGCAATGGGGTTTAGCTTGCGATCAGATTTTTTAT
Organism: Cytophagales bacterium; assembly: GCA_017303795.1. Taxonomy (GTDB): domain Bacteria; phylum Bacteroidota; class Bacteroidia; order Cytophagales; family Cyclobacteriaceae; genus ELB16-189. Next base: position 668,014 of record JAFLBR010000001.1, read on the forward strand.
ATGCCTATAGAAGGTCTTGATCTGAGTGTAAAAGGTTCAAAACCGCCTATGGTAAGCACAGGATTAGGCAGAACTACTTGCGCGTATTTTATGCCTGGCGATAAGACAATCCTTTTTGGATCTACTCACTTAGGAGGCAAAGATTGTCCCACAGATCCGGGACGCGCACCGGGTGGAAAATATCTATGGCCGATTTATGATACCTACGATATTTTTGTTTCGGATTTGAAAGGAAAAGTTAAAAAGCAACTAACCAATGTTGCCGGCTACGATGCCGAAGCAACTGTATCACCTAAAGGCGATAAAATTGTATTTACCTCAACGCGCAATGGCGATCTGGATTTATACATCATGGATATTAACGGCAAGAATGTAAAGCAAATTACCAACGAGATTGGTTACGATGGCGGAGCATTCTTTTCACCCGATGGTAAGAAGTTAGTGTTTCGTGCCTCGCGCCCAAAAACTGATGAAGCTAAGAAAGAATACCTCGACTATTTGAAACAAGGTCTGGTTGCCCCAACTGAAATGGAAATTTATACTTGCAATGTAGATGGTAGCGATCTGAAACAAATCACCAACTTAGGCAAGGCTAACTGGGCACCGTTCTATCATCCATCAGGCAAAAAGATTTTGTTCAGCTCTAACCATAAGAGCGCGCGTGGTTTTCAGTTTAATATCTATATGATTAATGAAGACGGCAGTGGCCTGGAGCAAATTACTCAGGATGGCGTGTTCGATTCATTCCCGATGTTTTCGCCTGATGGAAAGAAGTTGATTTTTTCTAGCAACAGAAATAACAACGGCACCCGCGATACAAATCTGTTTGTAGCAGATTGGGTGGATTAATCTTGTTACTGCTTACCATAAGGTTGACAACCTTTACTGCTCAGACGCAAAAGGTTGTCAACCTTAGTACCAGTAACTCCTTAAATCAGATTCTCTATCCCGAAAAACTTCTCCAGTATAATTACAAGCGAGAGGAAGCCGAGCAGAATAGGCGCAATCCATTTAATAGTAACATGCAGGAAAGTGCGCACTCCCGATTTCATGTAGTTATCATTTCCCTGGGTTAACTCGGCATCCATATTGTGAATGCCCCACCTGCGACCGATGAAAATACACATGAGGCAGCCGCCTACGGTTAAGCAGATGTCGCTCATGTCGGCTACAAACGTTAGAAAATCCTGCCCTTTGTAAAAAGTAAGTTTATTCAATACGGGAATCATGCCCTGGCTCACCATACTGGGCAATCCACAAATAAAAATGATCAGCGCCATTAACCAGACAACCCGCTTGCGATTCCATTTTTTCTGATCGACCAGATAAGCAACGGGTACTTCCAGCAATGAGATGGTGGAAGTAAGCGCAGCAAAACAAACCAGCAGAAAGAACGAGCCACCAATTACACGACCAAGAACAGGCCCCATCTCATGGAAAATCTGCGGAAGCACAATAAATATTAAAGGTGGGCCGGAGGTTCCGATTTCTGCGGCATTGATATTGAGTTTAAATGCGAGGAAGTGCACTAACGGAAACACCATCAACCCCGAAAAGAATGCAACTGAAGTATCGGCAATAGAAATTACTGCAGCCGATGAAGTAATATTTTCTTTTTTACTGAGGTATGAACCATACGTTATCAATGCGCCCATACCTAACGAAAGCGAGAAGAAGGCTTGTTTCAAACCATCTACTACAGTTTGAATTTTTAACTCGCTGAAATCCGGAATGAGATAAAATTTTACACCACTAAATGCATTGGGCAGTGTAAGACTGTAAATAATGATGCCCAATAAAATAATATACAGTGATGGCATCATGATTTTGTTAGAGGCCTCAATTCCTTTTTGAATGCCTTGCGAAACAATAATACCAGTAAACACCATAAACACCAGCGAGAAGATGAGATTGGAATTAGCAAAGCCTTGTGCACTGCTCACATTCAGAATATCATTCACAAACTCTCCAAAGAACGATCCGAAGTTTTGCTCATTCAGTAAATCACCAAACGATATCTGAAGAAAATATCCGAAAGCCCAACCGGCTACTACATTGTAAAATGATAAAATTAAAATGCCAGCAATAATGCCGAACAACCCGAGGTAGCCCCACTTTTTTCCACCGAGTTTGGAATACGACCCGAAAGCATCACTATTGGCCGAACGACCAATGGCAATTTCGCCTACCATTACAGGATAACACAATAGAAAAATGCAAGTCAGGTAAACAAGTAAAAAAATTGCCCCTCCGTTTTCACCGGCCAGATAGGGAAAGCGCCAGATGTTGCCAAGCCCCACTGCCGAGCCCGCTGCGGCCAATATGAATCCGATGCGTCCGGAAAAGTTACCCCTGTTTGCCATAGATTTAGTTTAGAACAACGGGTGCAAAATAGAACCTTAAACTAAAATTATCAAAAACGCGTTTCATTAACGGCTCTATGCCTACCTTAGCAAGGCTTAGTGAGCATGTAACTGCAAAGTGCGAATGGAAGAAAAGAAACTCACCACCCAAGAGAAGGCCCTACGAATTAACTTAAGCAAAACCATTTACGGATCGTTTGCCGAAATAGGCGCGGGGCAAGAAGTAGCTGCGAATTTTTTTAAAGTAGGCGGAGCCTCCGGCACCATTGCCAAAACCATGTCGGCCTACGACATGAAGTTTAGCGATGCGATTTATGGCGTGTGCGAACGCTATGTGTGCGAAGATCGCCTCATACAAATGCTCAATCATGAGTACCGGCTGTTACCCGAGCGGTTACAACATCGTATTGCTGATACTCGTTTTTTCGCTTTCGCGGATACGGTTGAGATTCTGAATTTTGAACGCACCAATCAAGGCCATGGTTGGATCGGCTTGCGGTTTCAATTAAAACCTGAAGGCGCGTACAACGATTGCGTTGTGCACGTAAAGATGCTCGATAACGACCAACTGCAACAACAAATGTCGTTAGGTATTCTGGGTGTAAACATGATTTACGGGTGTATGTTTATGAAAGATCCGGAGGCGATCATCAACTCCCTTTTGGACGGACTTACCACTCGTAGAATGGAAGTGGATATGTTCCGCCTTAGCGGTCCCGACTTTGCACATGTGGACAATCGGTTGATGGCACTTAAGCTTGTAAAGAACGGACTTACTAAAGTAGCCATGTTTGGTCCTGATGGAACGGTGATGCAACCATCAGAAGCGTTATATAAAAAGAACGTATTGGTATTGCGTGGCCGGTTCAGGCCGGTAACACACGTAAACGTAGATATGTTGCTAAGTTCGCGCAGACATTTTAAACGCGAACCCGATGTAGATAAATCGCGCATGGTGGTGTTAACAGAACTTACGTTAAGCGATTTGAGTGCCGATGGCCAGGTTGATGAAAAAGACTTTTTATATCGGGCCGAAATTATTTGCTCGCTAGGTCAAACTGTGTTGGTATCAAACTACTTTGAATACTATCGGTTGGTTGATTATTTATCGCGGATTACGCGAGGTAAAAAAATTGGATTGGTGTTGGGAATTTATGCACTGCAAAAAATCTTCGAGGAGAAAACCTACGGGAATCTGCGTGGTGGAATTTTGGAAAGCTTTGCGCCTTTATTTGGTACTAACGTTAAACTTTACATTTATCCTTCATTGCGTCCGGGGTCCACGCAATTATTTACGCTTGCTGATTTTGAAAAAGAATTACCAGAGAACCTGCGCGCACTGTTTCGTTACCTGATGGATAACAACAAGTTGGAAGACATACGCAATGCCAACGTAAGCAACCTGCATATCATTTCCGATAATGTTTTGGCTATGATCCGCAAAGGAGAACCTGGCTGGGAACAATTTGTGCCCGCCAAGGTTAGCGATGCCATTAAGTCAAATGGGTTATTCGATTTTCCCAATACCGGCAAGGCGGTAAAGGAACTTGCCTGATGGATTATAGCTTACCTTCTTGTTTCATACGCGAAAAATAGGAGCGGGCTTCCTTCAGCACTATCGGAGCCAATACAAATCCTGAAATCATAGTGGGAAAAGCCATCAATGCGTAGGCCACATCTATAATGTTCATTACATCCGTCATGGAAAGAATGGCGCCAATTACAATAGTGCCGAGATAGAAATAATCATAATATCTTCCCGCCTTTACACCGGCCAGAAAGCTCATGGCTTTGTTCCCATAATAGCTATATGAAAACAAGGAAGTGATGGCAAAGAAGAACGCGCAAGTAAGCAATACGTATTTTCCAGGAACACCAAGGGAACTTTCAAATGCTGTAGTAGTCAGGGTTACTCCATTGGCGCCAGAAGTTTGCCACACATCGGTAACTAAAATTGCCAATGCGGTAAGAGTACAAACAATTAACGTATCGATAGCTGGACTCATCATGGAAACCAAACCCTCACGAATAGGTTCTGAACTTTTTGATGCACCCAATGCCATAGGCGCAGTTCCAATACCAGCTTCGTTAGAGAAGGATGCTCTACGTACACCGGCTACAATTAAACCACCCACAATGCCGCCTAAAGCAGGCTCGCCTCGATAATGTTCAGCAGCAAATGCATCTGTAATCACCATCCATAAATAATGAGGAATATCTTTAATGTTGAGTATGAGTATGGCGAGTACGGATAGAAAATAGATCACAATCATTAGCGGCACCATTTTACCGGCCCACTTGCCAATGCGTTGAATACCGCCAATAATTACGATACCTGAAATAATCATCAGCACAGAACCAATAATAAATTTTGGAGTAGAAATAGTGAAGCCAACTAAATTAAAGGTCGCATTTTTTACACTCTCAGAAGTAACACCAATATCAAGAATTACCTGCGTAAGTTGATTAGCCTGAAAAATGGGGAGGCAACCAATCATAGCACATACACTAAATAGAATTGCTAATGGATAGTATGCTTTACTTAATGCTTCGCGGATCACATACATCGGCCCACCTTGAATAATGCCAGCCGAATCTTTGCCACGATACATCACCGACAAAGTGCTTGTAAAAAAATTAGTACTCATCCCGACAAAGGCCGTAACCCACATCCAGAACAACGCGCCTGGGCCACCAATGGAAATGGCTGCGGCTACACCCGCAATATTGCCCATGCCCACAGTTGAAGCAAGTGCTGTTGACAACGCTTCATAGGCATTTATTTGTCCGGGATCGTTCGGGTTATTGAACTTACCACGCAGAATAGCAATGGCATGACCAAAATATTTATATGGAATAAATCGTGAGTAAAGAAAAAAGAAAAGCCCACCAAGAATTAATAAAAACAAAACAGGAGTCCATACTCCGGTGGCAATAGAACTGATTAAATCACTCATGCAGATTGGCTTATGTGGCTAAAGTATGAAATAATTTTTTAATGGGACTAATTAGATTGATTAGTGGCTGGCTGCTGGCTACTGGCTGCTGGTTACTTGTTGCTGGTTTCTGGTTAGTGCTCCCAAATTTATTTAATACTCCCTACCGATTACTGATTACCACTTACCGATTACCACTTACTGAATGCTGATTACTCATTACTAACGACTAACTACTAAGGACTAACGACTAACGACTACCTACTACTCAACGCAAACTGACTCAACTCCCACAACATCCTTGCACCCACACTCGCGTCCCATTCCTGATTTCCTACTTCGCATAAATCGAAACCAATTATTTTACGACCGGATTTAACTACCTGTCGGATTAAATAAGTAGCCTGATCGAACTCTAACCCTCCTGGTACGGGCGTGCCGGTATTGGGGCACAGGGCCGGATTAAAGACATCAATATCAAAGCTGATATAAACCAAAGGCGGAAGTTCCTGAATAATCTTATCGCAGATTTGCTTCCAGGTGGTTCCTTCTGCCATTTGTGATTTGATGTCCGGATCGAAGAAGGTTTTTACACGACCACTCGCGCGTTGCATCATCTGCACTTCTTCTTCGCAATAATCACGAATGCCAACCTGCACCATGCGACTTACTGCCGGAAGTTTGAGTGCATTAAACATAATTGAACCATGCGAATACGTAAACCCTTCGTACGCTTTGCGCAAATCGGCATGCGCATCGAATTGCAAGATGCCAAAGCGCTCGTACTTTTCTGATAATGCACGCAACAAGCCAAGTGGTGTGCTGTGGTCGCCACCCAAGACTGCTACCAATTTACCTGCCCGCAATAAATTTTGCGCCTGATTTTTAATATAGATGTTCAGGTTTTCGCAGGCTTCATTTATTTTAGTTGTAATTACTTTTCCCGTATCGGCTTCGTTACCACTTTCAAGCGCCTGAATGTGCGTAAGCGCAAGGCTACGCAGATTTTTATTTTCAAGATTCAGATTATCGGAAACCGGTAACATGGCCACCGGAATTTTCCAGGCCTCAGCAATAAAATGATGAAACAAATCAATCTGATTGGAAGCTTGCAGCACAGCAGTAGGTGCGCCAGCAGTACCTGCTTTGTACGTTACAGTAACTTCCCATGGCACCGGTATTATTATTAAGTCGGCAGCAGCTGGTTCAATTGGTAAGCCAAACAATTTCCCTTGCAGTCCGGGGCCATTATGATCGAACGTACTCATAACAAGTGCGGATGAAATGTGTATTCGAAAGTAGCCACGCTACCAGTTAACTGTTGCCAGTTGGTTTCAATGGTAAGTGCAATTAGTTCGCCTGTGTTCATGGCCATTAACTTGTTATTCGATGCAAGATAGTTATGTAAATCAACTACAGTAGGGTAGTGGCCCACCAACATTACTTCCGATAACGCATCGGGTAAAGTAGTTAGTAATTTAAGTTGATCGATTACATCACCATTATATATAGAGTGCTCAAACCGGATTTCGGGTTGCGTAGTAAGTTGTTGGGCAATTAATAAACTGGTTTGTTTGGTGCGCTCAGCAGGGCTGGCTAAAATTAAATTCAGATTAGAATTCTTTTGTTTAAGAAATTCACCCACTTGTTTACTTACGGCTTCACCCGAAGATGTAAGCGTGCGCATTTCATCTTTTAATAAAGCAGTGCCGGGTACGGCTTGTGCATGCCTTACCAGATATAATTTCCGTTGCATGGGTGCAAAAATAAGTGTGTAATAGAATTTTTTTAAAAACTATTCTCAGGTTGTTGTTTTGAAACGCAAAATCGTGGTAATCATATTGGTTAAGTCAATTTTTCAATACTCCGATTTTAAGTGAAAAGGTACATCTTTATGGTGCTGCGGCACTTGTCAAGACTTTTGTTTTTAAAAATTTACAGATATTTGACGCGATCGAACTAAAATTCAGGCATGTCAAAGAACTTAGTTATAGTAGAGTCTCCGGCTAAAGCCAAAACCATTGAAGGGTATCTTGGTAAAGATTACAAGGTAGCCAGCAGCATGGGTCACATCCGCGATCTTGCAAAAGGAAATGGTGCTATTGATATAGAGAACAACTTCGAACCGACTTACGAAGTATCGCCTGAAAAGAAGGACGTAATTAAGAAACTAAAAGAACTTGCAGGAGCGGCCGAGATGGTTTACCTGGCAAGCGATGAGGACCGTGAGGGAGAAGCTATTTCGTGGCACTTAAAAGAAGTACTAAATCTAAGCGATAAAAAAAGCAGACGAATTGTTTTTACTGAGATTACCAAGAATGCAATCTTAAATGCAATTCAGAATCCGCGTGGTATTGATATTGACTTAGTAAATGCCCAACAAGCCCGCAGATTACTTGATCGGTTGGTGGGTTTTGAGTTGTCACCTATTCTTTGGAAAAAAATCAGCACCGGACTTTCAGCTGGTCGTGTACAATCTGTTGCTGTACGATTGGTGGTAGAACGAGAACGTGAGATTGATAGATTTGAAGCGAAATCATCTTTTAAAGTATCGGCTGTTTTTGATTTGGGTAATGGCAAACAATTGATTGCCGACCTCGGTGAAAAATTTAGTGATGAGAAGGAAGCGTTAGCCTTTCTGGAATCGTGCAAGGGTGCCACGTTTACTATTTCTGATCTGGTTAAAAAGCCAGCAAAAAAATCTCCCGCTCCTCCATTCACCACTTCTACATTACAACAAGAAGCCGGGCGCAAGTTGAGTTTCTCTGTATCTCAAACCATGATGGTGGCGCAGAAACTTTACGAAGCGGGTAAGATCAGTTATATGCGTACCGATTCTGTAAATCTTTCGGACGAAGCCGTGAACGGTGCCGTAAGACAAATTCAATCGGCATACGGAAAAGAGTTTGTGCAAACGCGCAAGTTCAAAACCAAATCGGCCAGTGCGCAGGAAGCACACGAAGCTATCCGCCCAACTGATTTTTCAGTACTTAATCCGGGTATGGATCGCAATGCAGAGCGCTTATATGATCTGATCTGGAAACGCGCCATTGCCTCGCAGATGGCAGAGGCTGAACTGGAACGGACAACAGCTACAATTTCTATCTCTGGCAATCCTCGCACCTTTACTGCTACTGGTGAAGTGATTAAGTTTGAAGGATTCCTGAAAGTATATATGGAGTCGAAAGACGATGATGATGCAGAAGATGAAGAGAGTGGAAAAGTTTTGCCTCCGCTTAACGTAGGGCAGAAGCTTGATCTGAATAACATAACAGCCACACAAACTTTTTCGCGCCATGCGGCCCGTTACACAGAAGCCAGTCTGGTAAAAAAATTAGAAGAGCTTGGCATTGGCCGACCATCCACCTACGCACCAACAATTTCTACCGTGCAAAAACGCGGCTATGTAGTGAAAGAAAGTCGCGAAGGTGTGGAGCGTAAGTACAACGTGCACATGCTGCAAAGTGGCAAAGTTACTTCTACGCAAGAAACGGAAACCACCGGTGCGGAAAGCAACAAGCTTTTTCCTACCAACATTGCCATGATTGTGAACGACTTTTTGGTTGAACACTTTCCGGATATTACCAACTACTCATTTACTGCTGAGATTGAGCAAGAGTTTGATGAGATTGCAAGTGGTAAGGTGAAATGGCAGAGTATGCTGAAACAGTTCTACACACCGTTTCATAAAACAGTATCGAAGACCGAGCAGATTGAGCGCTCAGCAGTTCAAAATAAAAATAAAGAACTGGGTGTTGATCCGAAAACCGGCAAGAATGTGTATGTGAAGCTGGGTAAGTATGGTGCGTATGTACAGTTAGGCGAGAACCCTGACGACAACGGAGGTGAGAAACCAAAGTTTGCTGCACTTCGTCCCGGTCAGTTTATTGAAAACATTACGTTGGCCGATGCATTGGAGTTGATGAAGATGCCGCGCGACATGGGTTTGTTCGAAGAAAAACAAATGACAATTAACATCGGTCGCTTTGGCCCGTATGTGTTGCACGATAAAAAGTTTGTATCCATCCCGAAAGGCGAAGATCCATATACTGTAACCTCACAGCGCGCAGTTGAGTTGATACAAGCCAAACGCGAAGCCGATGCGAACAGATTGATTAAATCATTTGCCAGCGAAGGCAATACTGAAATTGAAATTCTGAATGGCCGCTTCGGGCCGTATATAAAAGCCGGTAAGAAGAATGTAAAAATCCCGAAAGGCAAAGAACCCAAAGAGCTTACGTTGGAAGAGTGCATTACCCTTGCAGCCAACGCACCTGAAAGCAAAGGCCGGTTTGGTCGCTTTGCGCGGAAGAAAGAAGCACCAGCGGCAGAAACAAAACCAGCCGTTAAAGCTGCCGCAAAGAAAGCAGCACCCAAGAAAGTTGCAGTTAAGAAAGTAGCAGCCAAAAAAGTGGTAGCGAAAAAAGCAGCAAAGAAGGCAGTGAAGAAGGTTTCGAAGAGGTAGTGAGATTATTAGTAATTTAAAAATGGCCAGTGATAACACCAATGGTCATTCTTTCATTTCTTTACATGTTGGATTAATTACTTTCATAAAGTGCGCGTGCAAACTGGCTGAGAAAAATTATTTTAACATGCCTGCTAAGTTTGCCTCGGCTTTCGATACTATTGGGCTACTGAAGGTTTGCGTGCGGAAGATATAAACTTTAGCCCCGATGGCGATGGACGCACGTCATTGGAAACACTTGTTCACATTTTCGATCTAACCAATGTGTTGCTGAATTCGGTAACTAAAAAGGTAAACATGACAGGCGCACCAAAACCTGAGTTACCATTTACCGAACTACGCAAACGCACACTCGAAAACCTGAACGCTGCCAGCGAAAAACTGAAGGCGAGCAGCGAGCAGGAATTAAACAACTATAAAATAATTTTTAAAATGGCGACAAGGTTACCGAATGCCCTTTCTGCAATCAATTGAATGGACCCATTGCAGATGCGCTGTGGCATGTAGGGCAGGTAGTTTCTTTTCGAAGGTCTTCGGGCAATCCATTTAATGCCAAAGCGAATGTGCTTACGGGTAAGGTGCGGGAGTGAGGTATTTAAAAAGCTGTGCTTAGTTGATTAATTTTCAATACCTGAAACTCTAATCCAGAATGAATGGGATTTCTTTCTGGATATCGGGTGTGAACCTGATTTAAGTAAAGGCCAACTTGGGGTTCTCTGCAAATAACAATGTTATCTAACCTGAACAAAAAACCCAATCCGGCTTTTAAACCAAGCAGGTAATTTTCATAGACTTCGTGGAGCCGAAGCAAAACTCCGCGAGGAAGTAAAGATGCTTTTATAAAACGCGCGTGCAAACCGGTTGAGAAAGATCACTTTAACATACCGACTAAGTTTGCCAGGGAGTTTGAGAGGTTGTGTGATAGTATTGGCAATAAAATGCTTTTAGCTTTGAGGGTCATATAACTCCAAATGGTTCCCAGGATAAAGGTCTTGGTAAAGTAAAGTAAGTCAAAATTCAAGTTCATCCCATCTTTAAATTTTAGGGCATGGATTAACCCAAAAAGTATTCCGCAAATCCAAATGGAAGGGTTATGAATTGCAAATTTTCCTAAAGTCACTTTGTTACGCGTGATTGATGCAAATAACCCTAACATAATACCCCGGTAGGCAATTTCTTCATCAATGCCTGGTAGGGTTAATTGGAATAGAATCGTTTCGGTATCCCAACCCTGATTATAAAAAAGTATTCCTTCAACTAGTGCTATAACTGAAACAATGAATAAAATGATAAGATTGGATTTCAAATGTAACTGAGGTCTGATTTTAATAAATAAATGCTGACTAAAATGATTCTTGAATTTGTAATAAAATCCCAAAGAAAACAGGATGGCCAATACCTTACCAGACCAGTTCCAATCCAAACGGTCTATCCTTAACCAGGCAACATAGCTCGGGGCTAATAAAACAATTTGGTATAAGAAAAAGTAGATTGAAAAAAGACCTATGTTTTTTCGCCAATTGTTTTGGGACTTATCCACTACTAACCAGATAACAGGGAGAATGATGGCAGGATAAACCAGATTAATAAGAATGGACTTTTCCATTTTCTATAATTTAGTTACTACACTACTTTATTAAAAATCTGATGTTGTTAGTATTTGCTGTTCAATTTAATAAAGAAATGGTATTACCCATTCCCTATATCTTCTGGCGTTACCGAGGGTTTAGGGTTTTCCAAAGAGCATGACTTAGTTGTTTTCCGAAGAGTTATTAATATTTATTGAAAAGGCTGTATGGGAGGTCATCACCAAAGGATTATTAAATCTTCAATACCTGAATTTCCAACCCAAAATGAATCGGATTCTTTTCAGGGAATCTTGTATGAACTTGATTTAAATAGAAACCAGCTTGCGGTTCTATATATATTCCAATGTTATCTAACTTGAATAAAAAGCCCAATCCTGTTTTTAAACCGAGGAGGTAATTTTCATAGACTTTTGAATCATCGCTCGCCAAACTATTCTTGTATTTGTGACCAATTTGAAATGAGTTTAAAACTCCAAGCGTGGAAACTATGTCAATCTTATTGCTATTGTTTAGTTTTAACATCACGTCAATCGGTAGGGTAAGTGGCTGAGAATTTTGACAGGTTGTAAATATAGATTAGTGAATTGAATTTTGCATTGTTGAACTGAAACAGAAGTAGGCTCTGCTGAGGAGCAACCTGCCAGGGTTAGGTTCAACCGACT
>JAFLBR010000010.1:0-3346 GCA_017303795.1 Cytophagales bacterium
CCTGCGGTCGCTCCGCTTACATTGCTCTGAACAACTGTCCAGCTATACGTAGCACCCGCTACGCCATTGCTCGTACTTAAGTTGATGTTGGTGGTCGCACCACTGCAAATCGTTTCTGCATTCGGAGTCGCAACCACATCCGGTAACGGATTTACCGTTACGATAACTGTGATCGGTGTTCCATTACAACCACCTGCATTCGGAGTAATCGTATACGTTGCTGTACCCGCTGTTGAACCGGTTGTCGTTAAAGTCTGATTGATCGTTGCGCCTGTATCGGCTGTTGCACCTGTTACATTGTTTTGAACAACGGTCCAGCTATAGGTTGCGCCTGCTACGCCATTGGTAGTACTTAACGCGATGCTTGTATTCGCTCCGCTGCAAATCGTTTGACTAGCCGGTAACGCAACTACGTTCGGTGTAGGATTAACGGTTACCACCACTACTATCGGGGTGCCGTTGCAACCATTAGCACTTGGCGTGATGGTGTAGGTAGCTGTTCCTGCTGAACTTGTTGTAGCGGTTAAGGTTTGATTGATTGATGTTCCAAACCCTGCGGTCGCTCCGCTTACATTGCTCTGAACAACTGTCCAGCTATACGTAGCACCCGCTACGCCATTGCTCGTGCTTAAGTTGATGTTGGTGGTAGCACCGCTACAGATCGTTTCGGCATTCGGGGCGGCAACTACATCCGGTAACGGATTAACCGTTACGATAACTGTAATTGGTATTCCATTACAACCACCTGCTGCTGGTGTGATGGTATAAGTAGCCGTTCCCGCTGTTGATCCGGTCGCTGTTAAGGTCTGGTTGATTGTTGATCCACTGGATGCCGTTGCACCTGTTACATTGTTTTGAACAACTGTCCAGCTATAGGTTGCGCCTGCTACGCCATTGGTAGTACTTAACGCGATGCTTGTATTCGCTCCGCTGCAAATAGTTTGACTAGCCGGTAACGCAACTACGTTCGGTGTTGGGTTAACTATCACACTCACAACCTGACTTGCACTTGGGCCGCAAGATCCTACGATAGCTTCAAACTCGTAGTTCACGGTTACAGGTAGGCCTGTATTGTTGGTTAGAGTTTCAGAAAGACTTTGACCATTGGTAAATAATGCGCCCGCTGCGTATGAACCACTCGCTGCACCATAGGTAACATTTGCTAATCTAACCTGACCACCTGCAATTGGTGTGTTTAGTAAAATACTGGATTGTTGTCCCGTACAAATTGTACCGGTTCCACCACCTGAGTTATTAGTGACTGTAAATGTAGGGTTGGGGTAAACACGTACTGTAACAGTTTGATTTGCCGGAGCAATCGGACAAACCGGTGTTGTTGATGGAGTTGTTACATTAAAAGTATATTCAACATCAATTGGTGAGTTAGTGGTATTAAACAAGGTTTCCTGAAGTGGTGTAGCACTGTTAAATGTAGTAACACCGGGGTTAACCGTACCACCTGTTACGCCACCATAGAAAACATTCACCACATTAATCTGATGGCCGGCCGTAACACTGCCGAAAATAATGTTGGTCTGATCGCCATGACAAATCTGAGGATTAAAATTTGACGCCACGAAAGTGGGATTAGGATTAACCACCACATCAGTAAAAAATCCTGTGGTAATACAACCATTGGCTTCAATCTCCAGATTATAACGAACAGTAACAGGCGAGTTGGCTGCATTGATTAAGGTTTCAGAAATACTTGATCCTGGCGCGAAGGTCGCACCTGCTGATAAAGTTCCGGTAACCGATCCATAGTTAATGGAAGTGATTCTTATTACCGCACCGGTTGTTGCACTGTTTAATTGAATATTTACTGGCGAGTTACTGCAAATAGATGTTGAGCCATTCACTATACTTAGTGCTGGTTCTGGGTTAACAACTATTGTAGCTTGCTGTGTTACGGGATTTGAACAATCAGGAGTTGACACACTGAAGGTGTATAGAATTGTTACGGGTGCATTTGAAATATTGGTTAACCCTGCCCCTTCTGTTACTGTATTTCCGGTAACAAATGTACCCCCTGCAGCATACAAGCCGCCTGTAATAGATGGGCCGTATACCACCGATTGAAGCGTAATCGTTGCTCCTGCTGTCGGACTTGTCAATGCAATTGCTATAGGTAATCCGCTGCAAATCTGGCCCGTTCCACCACCGGTGTTATTTGTTACAGCAAAGGTTGGAATTTCATTTACGGTTACATCGACCTGATCGGTATCTGAACAACCAAATGCATCAGTTACTTGTACAATATAGGTGGTTGTTCCTAATGCAGGTGTTACTGCCGGATTTGATTGTGTACTTGAAAATCCAGGTGGCACACTCGACCAGCTGTAGGTATAGGTTCCATTACCACCAGTTGCTGATGGGCTTCCTCCCAACGTAAAGCTTTGACCATTGCACAAGTTTGTGTCAACACCGGCATTCGCCACAATGGCCGGATTCACTACAACTGTTACGGTAGTGGCCGGACTTTCACAACCAATGGTTTGTGTTACGTAGAGCAGATATGATCCGGCAGTAAGATTATCTACTTCGGCTGCGGTTGGCGTAAACGGACTTCCTGTTCCTATTAAGGTGGTTAGTCCAGCATCTGAGTACCAGTTAAGATTTGAACCGGAAGCTGTTACTGCCGGAATCGCACCTCCAACACAAATCGGATTAGGGTTGGATGCGACTGGTGGACTCGCAATTGAATTGATGGTTACGTTAACCGCCAATGATACTGCCGAAGTACAGCCCGCCTGAATTTCATATACAGTATAACTTCCACTGTTAACTACAGCAGTTGAAATGCTAAGTGTTTGATTTACTTCACCCGGAATTGGAACACCATCTTTATACCATTGATTTCCACTCACCGCACTGCTTGTGAGAGTTACAGCGGGATCACCCACGCAAGCAGTTACCGGGCTTACAGGTGTAATTACAGGTGTGGGAATACTGGCACTGATTGTTACTATAGTTGTTCCTGGAAGAATGATGCTACAACCCGTTACCGGATTCATAGCCTCAACCGTTAAAGTTGTGCTGGCTGTTAATGCTGAACTTAAAAGATTTATAGTTGCACCCGTTCCTGCTACAGATGTACTTACTGGTGTAACTCCATCAAACAGTCTGTAATTAATGCCGGGCTCGGTTCCGATTATTGTTATGGTAACCGTGCTTCCGCTACAAATAGTAGCATTTACCGGGCTCACACCTGGAGTATTGAATGGCAACGCATTAATCGTAACTGCTACTGCATTCGATACGGACGAAGCACAACCGCTTACTGTACTGATAACTGTATAACTGCCGCTGTTAGTCGGATTGGTTGTTATGTTTAATGTCGTAGCGG
>JAFLBR010000010.1:3446-194512 GCA_017303795.1 Cytophagales bacterium
TCTCTCCTACCAAGGCAATTCCATTTCTGTACCATTGATTGCCACTGCCTGCATCGCTTGTAAGTACTATTGCTGCTGAGCCTTCGCAGACTACTACCGGACCGGCTGGGGTTACAGCAGGTGTTGCGGGGATAGCATTGACTGTTACTACACTCGTACCGCTCAGTAAGGTCGTACACGTGGTGGTTGGATTAGTAGCTCTTACCGTGATGGTTGTATTCGCGGTTAACGCGCTTGTGATTATGTTAATCGCTCCGCCTGTGCCTGCAACCGGTGAACTCAGTGATGTAACGCCATCAAACAATTCATAGTTAATACCTGCCTGACTGCCTGCGATGTTTATCGTTACTGTATTGCCATTGCAGATGGTTGTAGTAGCCGGTGCAACAACCGGGGTAGTTAATGGCAACGCATTAATCGTAACTGCAACTGCATTCGATACGGACGAAGCACAACCGCTTACTGTACTGATAACTGTATAACTGCCGCTGTTAGTCGGATTGGTTGTTATGTTTAATGTCGTAGCGGTCTCTCCTACCAAGGCAATTCCATTTCTGTACCATTGATTGCCACTGCCTGCATCGCTTGTAAGTACTATTGCTGCTGAGCCTTCGCAGACTACTACCGGACCGGCTGGGGTTACAGCAGGTGTTGCTGGAACTGTATTAACAGTAATGGTTGTGTTGTCGGTGGCTGTGATGCCGTTTCCATCCCGCAAGGTGACTGTGTATGGTGTAGTAACAACTGGTGTTGCAATTGGATTCGCGATATTAGTAGCTGATAATCCTGTTGCTGGACTCCATGAATAAGTAAATGGACCATCACCGGTAACATTTGTGTTCAGTGCGGCTGATCCGCCTACACATATCGTTACTCCACCACCTGTTATGGTGGCAGTAGGATTTGCACCTCTTAGACCTGTAAAGTAACTGGTCTGTCCGGATGTTAAGGTTGCACCTGTAGCCGTAAGCGTGTTAGCTGCTAACGCTAAAAACTTAGTCCATGGATTTGAAACCTGATTAAAGACTCCATTAAGTTGAGCTGAAGTTATGTTACCTTCTGTTCCCGAAATATCGGCATTAGGATAGGTTGTTGTAATAGTAGCAACACCTCCTGTAATTCCGGTTTGGTTAACCTCCCAATAGCGGGTTAAAAAATTTGCTGTACTTGAGTTGTTGGGATGTTTGGCATCCACCACGGAAACTCCCACATTAGCCGGGAAGCCAGCACCGGCAGTGATGTTTACGGTAATGGGAGAATACTCTGTGGTGCCGGTATTATCTCCGATAGGAAAAAAGAATGACCCAACTCCTGTAAATGACTTAATCACCTGACTGCCATTGGCAATAATCATTCGGGTAGCTGATGGCGAGGCTACCGAAATGGTTGCTGCCGGGCCGATTGTAAGATCAAATCCACTCAGGTTTAAGACTCCATTGGTAAGTGTTAATGTTCCATTCACGATAACATTACCACCCAGCGAAGCTTGCCCTGAAGCTTGATTGATCACCAGATTATTATAAGTACCAGTTGTGATAGTTTGAGAGGAACCATAGTAGGTAATGGTGCCCGTTGCAATGGCAAGCCCATTGGTTGCTCCGGCAAAACGAATATTTCCACCGGTGTTATCCAGCGCACCACTTACCGATAATGCATTAGAACCCATGTCCAGAATGGTGGTGTTGGTCAGGTTGTTATTCACAACAACAGCACCTGTTGCGTTCTTCTGGCCAGCTGCCGATGTAATCAGGTTATGATAGGTAACACCGGCTACAGACTGAGTTGCCGTTCCATTATAATGAACTGTGCCTGAATTATGATTAAATGTACCGGCATTTGTAAAATTACCTGCAAGGTTTAATGTTGAACTGGTAGATGTAAACGTACCTGCATTAACAGTTAGGTTATTCAGTGTAACGGTGTTCGAGCCAAAGCTGAATGTACCCACTCCTGATTTTGTAAGATTAAAAGTTGAGGCATTGATCACTCCACCAACCGTAAGTGTGTTTGAATTAACGGTTACCTGGCGGTTAGCACTTAGTGTAACTGTTCCTGTACCCAGATTAAGATTTTGTGTGCCATTGAAGGCAAAATCTCCACCCCATGTCATGGGATAATTTAAAGTGGTGATTGCCCCAGCGGTTGTGTTTCCGATTGTTCCACCATTAATGGTAAAGGTTCCGGCAACAGTACCAAGTGCATTTGCATTATTTATGTTTAATGTACCAGCCGCAAGTGTTACACCACTGGTAAATGTGTTAGCTGCAGATAGGGTTAGTGTTCCACTACCCAATTTTGTAATTCCTATGGCACCACCTCCAATTACTCCGCCTACCGTAAGTTCACCACCATTAACGGTAACTTGTCTGCTTGCGCTTGGGGTTACGGCACCTGTTCCGAGATTAAGGTTTTGAGTTCCTGTAAAGGCGAAATTGCCATTCCAGTTTTGAGGGTTATTGTTTGTTAAGGTAATTGCTCCCGCAGATGTGTTGTCAATGCTTCCTCCGTTTATGTTAAAGGTTCCAGAGCCCACAGCAGTAGAGCTGTTGATATTTAAGGTTCCTGCGAGTAAAGTAGTTCCACCTGTATGCGTGTTGTTACCACTTAAGGTAAGAGAACCTGTTCCTGCTTTTCCAATTGATAACGTTCCGGCACCACCATTTCTGATTACGCCTGCATAAGTACTCGCCCCCGCTGTAAGTACGGTAAGCTGGGCAGCTCCAGCCGCTGAGTTCTCTACTATGGGCGTACCAACAGTAGCATTGGTGTTTAAACCTGCAACGGTGTATGTGTTACCGTTCAGTTGAAGCACTCCAGTACTTCCGGCTCCAAAGACTACGGTATTTGATGCATTTAGCGCTCCTACGCTGGATAGTCTGACTGTACCAGTATTGATTAGTACGGAACCCGTAAATGTATTGGTACCCGATAGTATCCAGGTTCCAGCTCCGCTTTTAATAATTCCGCCCGCTCCGGTTCCTAACCCACTGGCAAGTGTTCCGCCTGCGGCACCATCTAAAGTAAGATCAAAACCGGCACCGGTTATGGTTCCTGCATTGGAGATATTGATAGTTCCGGTTGACCCTGTGATAGTGGCCGAACTACCTAAAGTAATAAGACCACCAAAAGTGGCTCCCGTGACTGAACTATTGAAAAGTGCACCGCTACCTGAAATTCCAGTACCGTTTAATGTCAACGGTTCTGCGGCAGCATAATTTTGTCCGCTTATATCAATAGCTGCTCCGGTATTAACAATGGTTCCTCCTGCAGTAGTCCCTAAAGCAGTTAATGAACCAAGACGCAGCGTACCTGCATTTACGGTAGTTGTACCCGTGTATGTACTTACGCCAAACAGGTTGAGTAAACCTGAGCCGGATTTTATAAATCCTGCTGCACCACTAAAACCCGATGAAATTTGTAAATCGGGAGTAGCACCACCATCGGCAATGGTAAACGTTCTGGTTGATCCACCCAATGCAATTGGTGCGCCTATACTCGCAGTCGCTCCACTTGCATTTGAAGTCACATCCCCGGCAAGGGTAATAGTGCCTGTGCCTGTAATAGAGGTACCCGTCATGTTGATCGCAGATACCGTAGTAATATTATTTGCCCCTAACGCAAAGATTCCGTTGTTAACGAACAAAGTACCCGAAACACCGGTTGAAGTCGTAAGCGAAACTGTATTATTTCCACCACCGCCAGTATTGGCAATGGTAAGATCATTAACGGTTGCTGGTAATCCATTACCTGAGGATTGATTGGCCGCCCCTACATAAACATAATCTGCAGTAGTAGGAAAAGTTCTAACACCCGTTACCTGAATGTTTCCAGATGTGGTAGGACTGGTAGTTATACCATTGATTGATCCTATGCGTAACGTTGCCGTAGCACCCAGTATAAAATCGCTATCAAAACCTGTTACTGAAAAGTTATCGCGAACCACACCTGTGCCCGTAAGTGTAAGGTCACCATTATTTTGAAGAAACCGGTTTACGGTACCTGAAGTTACATTCAACGTTCCGGCTATTGTACTAACACTGGTTACTGATAGAGTTATATTAACCCGAAACCCCGAACCGTCAATACCAAGTGTTAAAGTCTCACTTGCTGCAATTGTAAGTGGACCCGTTACCGTTATATCTGCTACTGTGGCGGCAGCTGTACTACCGAATAAACAAGTACCGTTAATGGTAAGCCCGCCAAGCGAGATGGTGGGCACGTTGGTAATATTCCCGGATTGATCGGAGTTAATAACTACCACATCCCCGGCAACGGGTGGAGTGCCGCCACTCCAGTTTGCACCTACCGACCAATCGCCACCGGTTGCCGGCAACCAGTTTTTCTGGGCGAAGGCACTTGTGCCGACTGTAAGTATCAGAAATACAATAAGAAAGCGAATGGAGTGAAGGCGGGTTTTTGAAACAGACTTAACTGCTGATAACGATTTGAAACGCGAAAGCAGTCGTAAAGTCAAGGACATAGGTGCGGAGTTGGCCAACTACAGTTTCTGAATAATATAGACTCAGTAAAAGTAACCATTTTGGCTGAAACCAGGGCCTAACGCAATAATTTACCTTTATCATTTAATTTCATGAGTGCCATTTTCTTTTGGCCATTAAGTCCACTAACCGTCATGGTGCCCAAAACCATAATCTTACCATCGGGAAGTTGGAGCACAGCCCCAGCTTCATCAAAGGATTCGCCACCGAAAACTTCGGGTCCCCAGACAGGTTGGATTTCGCGATCGAGTTTGAAGAGAGAGAGGTCTTCAAAACGGTCAGAGTTTTGAGTGCCTAAGATGAGGTAGTCGTTGTTGAAGGGATTATAAAAACCGTTCATTTTGTCTGATCCTATTCCAAACGACACATTGTAGGCTTGAGTCACGTCAGTTAGTGATGTGGCCCCGAAATTTATATCTCTTCTAAATTTAACAAAGTAGCCTCGCCTATTCCCAGCATTATCAATAGCAACACCATTGAGTAAAAAACCTCTATCAAAAGGATCGCTTATGTCCACATCAAGTACGGATTTAAGAATTTCATCTTCCGATGCCTGTCCAAGCAAATTGAATAATGCTTCTAGGTCACCTGCCTCCTCACCAGCATCATTAATTGCAAAAACCCAATATTTAAAATCTCCAGATGCAGTACCTCCAACAGTATTAGTATAACCAAAACAATAAAGCAAATTCGGATCACTGCTTCGAATTATTTTAACAACTACATCTTCAGAATCATTCTTACCTGTCCTTGTATCCCAAGAGGCGGCTGGCATTGCCTGCAATGAAGGCAAATCAGTGAATCTAACATGCATAGCATCTCTTATGTCACGAGGTGTAGGTATATAAGAACCTTCAGTATCAATTGATGTTGTGGCACCAGCAACGATAAAACCTTGTTGATTTGCAAAGATACCAGTACCTATAATCGACACAGATTTAACTTCTTCATCACTTCCAATAGAAATGCCATGCGTTACACTTTCTAACTCGTTTCCATCTCCGCTCATTGTTTGAAGAAATATGTCGCGATCATTAACCGCCATCTCAGTCTCTCCTGCTATAACTAATCTTCCATCCGGATGCAGTTCAATATCTTTAACCGTATTGTTTTTATTGGCAAGACCGATCATGTTTTCCCAGATTACATTGCCCAGCAAGTCAACTTTAACCACATAAATCATTTGTGTACCACCGGGCATATTACTATTGCCCACCATTACAATAGCATTGTCGGCAGTCAGCACGAAATCAACACCAGTCTGCTCGCCTTCAACTCCATAGAATTTCAGAAAGGTGTCCTCCGCCAACAAAGGAATATTCCGCTCGGTATCGCAACTGAGTATCAAACCAATTAGTACTATGAAAACAATTCTTCTCATTCTTTTGCAGTAGTAGCCGTCTCACTTTTCCGTTTTAAAAAATCGAAGGGTGATTTTGCTTTCTTTCTTGGATTATAAAGCGGCCTGATAAACCCAACAGAGATAGAAATATTATCTAACCGGAAAAAATCACTTACTTCGGCAAACTTTACAACCGATGGATCAAAACTTCCATCTTTCAAATAATAGATGTTCTCTTCTTTGGTAAGGTTTGAAAGGCCCATCATATAACGTAGATCTGCATACAAGAAATTTTTTCCAATTTTATACTTTGCGCCACCTCCAAACACAAGGGAGTGATTCAATAAGTTTCGTTTATAGGTTAGTGTTTCGGGGCGATCTGTAATTTCTTTAACACTACCATCGGAGAACTCATATCGGTACTCCCAATCATTTCCTCTCGATGAAAGTAATAGGTTAAATGCAAAGCCAGCATATCCAAACGGTCTGATCTTACCTGAATCATCGGCATACTTAATGTAAAGCGGAATATCAAACCAGTTTTGTCGTTCAATCGTTGAGAGATTATCTGAGCCAAAGTATTTGCCACTACCCTTTTCTGTATTTCGTTTAAAGCCACGATTCGAAAAATTTCCTTCGGCCCCGATACTGATGTTGTTAGTCAGATTTAAATCAAACCCAACCCCAAGCTGCACACCCAATTTCAAAACATTTCGGGTCTCGATTGCTGTACCACTTACTGTAAGTTCATGAATAATTCTTGGAATTGAAGTATTAAAACCACCCCGAATGTGTGGTGTGATGATTGGAGTTGATGTGAATTTTTTACTCAGGTAATACACATCAATCGGATCACGGGCTGGGTTGGCCACATATTCCGGGTCTGCTTTTAACAATTGCAGGTAACTTTCTTCCGCAGCTGTTGGATTATCTAAAATAAGATAAGCTTGAGTTAGAAGAAGGTAAGCTCTTACTTTCTGTTCGTTTGTAAAATCGTTTTTATCGAGGCATGGCTGAAGCAAAGCCGAAATTCCATAATAACGGCCTGCATTAAATTCGTCATCGGCCTGAATAAGAATCTGCTCGCAGTCAACCCGTTGCGCCCACGCTGACGAGCTTATGAAAAAACAAAAAATTACTATCCGCCAGCGCATCAAATTTTCTTAATTAAAAGACTCTTACAGGTTGACTCATGCGGGAATTCTTTTTCCTTACCAACATAGCTATCCCACTCTTCCTGTGTCATGTTGCGCTGCATCTTAGGGCAAATTTGTTCGGCCAAAATCCGGGTATCGGTCGGCCAGATGCGCACTTCGCCATTATTACAAGACGCAATCAAATAATTAGAGTCTGGAGTAAAGCCAATATCCCAAACCGAACCATTGTTATTATCCATTACAATTGGTAAGTCTTCTTCATGATCGATTACCCACATCTGTAATTTACTATCCAAACCGGCACTGGCCAACAGCAAGCCATCGGGGCTAAACTTAAGATCGGAAATACCGGCTTTGTGGCCTGAAAGTTCTTTTACTCTGTTGGTAGACAAGTCAAGTAATTTCACAGTTCCCCTCACTACGTTTCGCTTATCGTTTATAACCTCCACACCAAGGGCAATCATGTTGCGTTGCGGATGCCAGGCCACAGATAAAATCCGGTTAGGCACTTTTACTGATTTTGTGGAATCGGCTGAGCGGACTATATTTTCATCCGTCCAGACTTCTTTGTAGGTATTGGTTGTAAGGTCAACCATCAATACTTTACCATTTACCGAAACACCAGCAAGGCGTTTACCATCCGGACTAATGTCTATTGATTTCAACTCGTAAGGAAGTGTTACCAACTTACGGCTTTGTCCGTTACCGGCATTAGTAAGCCTGAGGGTTTTATCAACGGATGAACTAATAAACCCGACATTATCCGGCATGAATTTAATATCGGTAATAAGCCGTGTGTGGCCTTCCACTTTTAAAGGCTTACCACCAGATGTGAGGTTAATTACTTCCAGATAACTTGAATCGCTGGCATTTATCAGATACTTATCGTCTTTACTAAGCGCAAGTACACGATTAGGGAAACCTTTGTTTTCGTAAATGATTTGAGCTGGGTTTGCCTGGTTTTTGTAATCGGCTTTATAAACCCGACCATCGTTACCTGTGGTATAAAACGCTGAACCCTGATTGGTTACTGCTACGGCATACATCCTGTTTTTGGAGTTACCCGGCATTTTAACTGCATTGTAGTTGTAGCCTTGCAATTTTGCAATTGAGTAATACAAACCACGGAAGATGTAAGGATCGTATTGTTTTCCTTCGTACTTGGTGTGAAATAAATAAGCCTGCATTGAAGTTAGTCCGGCAAGTTGGGCATCATCTATACCTTCTGATTTTGCTGCTAATGATTGAGCTTTAGAGAGCGCTAATAAACGAAGTGCATTGTTATAATTCTTTTCAGCTAATTGGAAATTTTTGTCAGCCATGTCACGCGCTAGCCGAGCGCTGTCACGTTGCACTAATGCTTCCTTTTCATTTACAATTGCTCTATTCCGCTGAGTTGTTGCTTCAATCACAGCCAGTCGTAAATCTTCCGTGCGCTGTTCCAATTCTTTATTTTTTGCTGCAAGTTGTTGTTCGCGAAGTTCAACCTTTTCAAGAGCATCCTCGGCTACTTTTTGTAATCGAACCGCCTCATCACGTTGGGTGGTAGCATCTTTCTCAGCTGCTCTCGCTAACAAACTCTGCCGCTCTGCCTCAATCCGTTGAAAGAAACCATACACAAAAAATCCGGTGGCGATCAGCAACAACAATCCCAGAATAAGGTTAGTTGCTCTGGCTCTGCGCAGCATTCTGCGCTGCAACATCTCCTGATTTTTTAATTCCGCTTCATACGTAATCCGGCTGGTATCCAGAAATACTACAGCACGCTCAAAGGCTATGTCGTATCGTTGCGCCCATTGGCGCGTTGGATTTTGTTTTTTCTGCCAGTTGAGTGCCAGTTGCAAATCGGGTGGGCGCCACAAACTTGTTTTACCAATCTGGTACATGGCCGCTGCGTCTGATACGCGCCTATACATCTGGGCCGACTCATACTCTTCCTCCACCCAAGTGGATAGCCTCGTCCAGATACGCATTAAACTTTCGTGCGAAAGTTCAACCTGAGTAGTTGGTTTCAAATCCACCAGCATGCCGGGCATCAGGAACGAACGGCCCGGTTTCCGAAACTGTTCAACTACTGCAATTACTTGATCATCTGTAGCTTGAGCCAGTTCAGCTACATCCGAAATTCTGGCCGGTCTTCGCATTTCAAGGCCTTCGGTGTTCTTTTCCGTAAGGGTCTTAAATAGAATTTCGGCTATGTGTCTTTCCTGGGTATTTAATTCATCAAAAGCTTCATTCGCGTGAAGCGATAATGCCTGCCCTATTCTACCTACTGCATTGTAATGGCGAATATCCATCGGCTCACCTGGCTCGCGGTTAGCAACCCAGTAATCCCATGTGCGCATAAGCGCATGTTGCAGAATGGGAAGTTGGTCTTGATTATCGCCAATATCAGAAAGTAATCGCTTAACCAAGCGCGGAGAAATTCTACCTCCACCCACCGCTACCGGCCCCTCAATAGCCATGCGCTTTTGTTCGCGCGCCATTTGTGGCACCAGATAATTACTGGTGTTGATGAGCTGTGTCAGACCCGGAAAAGCTGCGCATTCACCAATAAAGTCAGAGCGCATATTAATGGCCATGTAAAGCGGAACCTCGCGCTGTGCTACTGCTTCCAACATCAGGTTTACATAGGCAAGTGCTTCGTTTGCATGCTCTGCATCGGCATGTTTAAAACGGAACAATTCTTCAAACTGATCCACCAGAAAGAAGATATTCTCGTGGGTATAAGCCTGAAGGTATTTAGATAGTTCAATCAATCCATGCGAACTGTTTCGCAAAACGGAATTGATAATTGCCCTATGAATTCGTTTGTCTTCAAGTGCTATTCGGCCTTCATCAACCAAAAAATTAACGGTTGCCTTCGCGATGTTTTCGATTGGTGAAATGCCTGGTCGGATGGTAATGATTTTCCAATGCGGCCCGGTCTCGGTCACGAATCCTCCATATAGAACGGGGATAAGACCACAATTCATTAAGCTGGACTTACCACTACCCGAGTAACCCATAATGGTTACGGAACGATTCTTATAAAGCTTAAGCAGAATTTCATCTACCTGACCTTCGCGACCAAAGAAAAGATGACTATCGGAAAGTGTGAAAGGTCTAAGTCCGGGAAATGGATTATCGCCAACCTTCTCACCCGAAAATTTTGGATCGGGAGAAGGCTCGTTTAAATCACCAACCTCTACAGAATAATTTAACATCCTGCCTTTTAGACCTGTTAGAACTGAAATTTACTAAAATCCGAGGGTATCAGAATATTAATCAAGAAAAACAAAGAGTTAAAAAAATATGCTTACCCCTCTTTAAGTTTAAAAAATCTGTGAAATTTAAACGATTCTCAGATATATTCCAAAAACTTGTCAGCCATGTGTACGTGCTCGGCAAGAAGTTCGTAGAACTGCTCCTTATTTACCTTCAGCAAAACAGACTTCTGACCGGCCTTTAATGTATGGCTGTTAATGTAGCCTGAACTCGATAATCGTTCGCCCACAAACTGGCCGGGTTGGTATGTAATCACCTTCTTGTTATGATCGTAGTAATTTACTTCACCCTGAAAAACAATATAAAAGTCTGTGTTCTGCGATTCGTCCACGATTAATGTCTTGCCCTCGTCCAGGTTTATAGTTTTGGTTACATCGGCCAGATACGAAAGCGTAATTCCGGGTACATCATCAAACAGTTCTGTTTGCTGAAAGAACAACACCTTGTCGAACAACATCAGATTAACACCTCCACCCAGCACCGACTTATCGAGAGCTCGCTTAACATCAGCTCCGAGCCTGGCTACGTGTGTCGTGTATAGAGCCGGATCAATCTGGTTTAAGGCCCAGGCTGCGGTTTCGCAAATGAGTTGATCCGGATTAAAGATTTGTGCAATAAGATCCAGGTTAAACTCGGAGATTTTCTGAACGCCAATTTGATGTAAAACAGTTGCTTTTGTCCATCGGTTACTCTGCGTAAAATCTCTGTTTATCAGGAATTTAAGCACCAGTTTTTCATCCAATTGTACACGTGGGTAAAAAATCTCCAGGCGCTTAATTTTCTCTGAAGTACTCAGGTCGTCCAACACGGGTAACACCCGCATCTTAAGTTGCTCTGAAAGGAACACGTCCAACAGTTCAATGGCATATGTAACACCTTCGGCTGTGCCACTATCAATGTTCTCTTTAACTAACTGAATAGACCGGGTATCGTACAACATGGCCAGCAACATGTAAATGTGTTCGATGTCATTTTTGATCTCCCGATTCAATGCTCTGCGCACCACACGCGATTCCTCGCCATCGCCTACTTCGGTAAGCGCTCCCAGGTTCCAGGCAATCGCTCCAATGTCCGATTCAATTGCATACTTGATGCGACTGATCTGAGACATGCCCGCTTTAAAACCTGATTCGCCCAAGGCAAGCAGCACCTGCGATACAATTACCTTATCGGGATAATCAATTTTGTTCCAGAGAATTTCTTTGGCCCGGTTGCCGCCAATCACACCAATAATCTGAACCAACCTTAGCATAGTTGCTGAATTTTGCCCCGGACGGTAAAAAGCATTATCAAGAAAAGAAAGAGCCGGATCACCCACCAGTATTAAGGCATTCATGGCCTCATTCGCATATTCAACCTGACCCAGATTTTCGATTAAAGCAGCAATAACTTCGTTGTCGTTTCGCTTAATCGCAGTCTTGATTGCCGCACTTCTTACTTTATGATTATTGTCGTTTAAAAGTTCAATCAGAAACGAAATGTTTTCACGATTCTGTGAGTGTAACAATAACTCTGCACAATAGTGCCGGTCTTTCACATCAGTTGATCTTGCCAGCCGTTGGATTCTTGTTTTCTGAATATCGCCACCACTGTTCAGAATAAGATCAAGTTCGTTGCGGGTTAGGATATTCTTCTCATCCGATTGCTTGTCTTTGTCAATCCGGATCACATAGTTTTCTGAAACCGATAAGCCTTTCAGTTCATTCATCTTGCGTTGCGCAAAATCTTTGGTGGCTTCGTGCGAATTTTTCATGAGTGTGTTTACCCACACGTTAACCTTAGCAGGTTCAATTTTTTCAAGCAACTTAAATGAGAAAACAGCCTTGGCCGAATCATCCATCTGCAGGTTTGATTCCAGCCTCGTAGCGATCTGCTTATACCCTACTTCCAATCGCTCCTGCCCCTCACCCGTATGCTCCAGTTTAGACTTGATCTTTTCCCTGTATTCCTGATATAAATTTTGAATTACTTTGTAGTAAGCTAAGATTAACCCAAGTACAATTATGGGTATCCAGACTATTTTAAAGAAGGGAATAAGCCCAAACAGAAAGATGAATATCCCCGCGAGGAAACGGCCCGACTCGTTAACAACCCCCTCTACTTTGGTTTGAATACTGAACCTAAACCGGTTGTCCAATGGAATAAATAACAGCTTGTAAATTGGGCTCTCCAGCGAGTCTTTGAGCATGGTATTGAACAGGCGCGTTACGGCCACAAACAAGAAAAAGTAGATGTAGGTTTGCGGACTGAGCAACGCATCGTAGCCCAGAAAAAATCCTGATAAAACGGAACCAATGGAAAGCAAAGCCACAACAATCGGTAAAACAAAAAGCGAAATGCGGATGCCGTATGTGCCGAGAATACGATCGTTTACAAACAACTGCATCAGTAAACTTAACGCATAAATAGCACCGTTAAAGTAAGCGAGGAAGTTGGTAAGATCGCGCTGATCCGGATATTGCTTATTCAGCAAAGTTTGAAACGTGAACTGATTAAAACTGAACGTAACCATCGACACGATCAGGAACACAGAAAGCAGCCGGATATACCGACTACCAAAAATTTTTCCGAAGCTGGTTTCTTGTCTTACGCTTGCATCGGTACTGATTCGCGCCAGCGTGTATTTACTGGCGATAATGATCAAACATGTCAAGGACCCTACAATACTTACGTTACAAACAATCAGGTAATTGGAAGTATCTGGAAAGAATGCAGCCGTTGCCGGGATAAGAAAGTTAGCGAGGATAATCGCAATCAACTGGCCGGTATCTATCCAGCCGATAATTCTTTTTGATTGCTTGAAATTAAATAGCCGCCCGAAGATACCCCAATAACAT
This sequence comes from Cytophagales bacterium, assembly GCA_017303795.1. Lineage (GTDB taxonomy): Bacteria > Bacteroidota > Bacteroidia > Cytophagales > Cyclobacteriaceae > ELB16-189. The sequence goes on from JAFLBR010000010.1 coordinate 16,549, forward strand.
AAAAGCAGAATTGCCGTGATTGGTCCGATAAGGCAATACATAACAAATAGCGTAGTGTTCTGTATGCCTTCGTCTGCAAAGTGATAGAAATAATAAATAGAAAAGGTGGCAATAATGATAAGCGCAATGCTGCCAATGGTAAGCGTTACAAACTTTAGCCGGTTCTGAAAAAAGGTGAAGACAATGGTAGAGATGATACCCAGTACCCCTGAAATCAGGAAGGCACTATCTAATTTATCGCTTAACTTGTTGAGAAAGAGGGACTCGGCTGTTACCTGATAGGTCGCAATGAAGATACCAATAAAGAAACCAGTTGCTAACATGAGCCAAACCTGACCCTGTTCTTCGGGCCTTACACCCAAAAAAGCCAACGCATTTCTTTTCACGATTTGAAATTAAAACTAAAACAAGACAACACAAAAAAGCCACGAAAGTCTTTCTTCCGTGGCTTTACTAAAATGATGAAGCTACTTACTTCTTCTTATTTGTTGTGGTTGAATCTACCTTGGTTTTAGGTGCTGCAAGTTCAACTTTGTACAATTCGTTTAAGCCTTTAATTACATCCTGAGTAACATCAATGGCTGAACCGCCATATAACAAATCGCTACTGGTGTTGTACTTTAATACAACCTGAAGATCCTTCTCTTGCGCATAACCTTTCAGGTAATCGGTTACTTTCAGGTAAAGTTCTTCGTTCACCTTGGCTTGCTCTTCCATTAACTGTTGCTCTAACGTGCGCTGATACATCTCTAAATTCTGGCGTTTTTTACCTAGATCTTCTTCAACCGCTTTTGCCTGGCCAATAGTCATGCTACCATAGTTACGTTGGTAGGCAGTGATATCGTTCTGCAGGCTTTGCGCACGGTTCTGTAAATCCTGATCTAATTTCTTGCTTTTAGATTCCAGTTTTTCAACGTTCGATTTAAAGAAATCGTAGTGTTTCAACACCGTATCAGAGTTGATGTAAGCTATTTTAATGTCGGTTGGAATACCGCTGCTTTCAGAAGAAGTACTTGCAGATTTGCTTCCGCTGGAAAAATGCAGGTAATACAGAACGGCTACAGCCACTACCAATATCCCGTTAAGGGCAAGAGAAACGTTTTTCATTTGTTATTAATTATTTTTTGTGGTCATGTATGGCCTAAGCCATTTCATGAAATTCAATTAGTTAGGGCGGCAAATATAGCCAAAGCCACTTAAAACGGTAGCGCTGGCCCAAGATTTTAAGGGTTATTCAAAATCGCTACTGATTTGAAACGAGTAGAGTGCATCATCTAATTTAACCGTTCCGGCTCTGAATTCTGAGATGAATTTCGCCATCACCTCGTTGGAGATAGCCGGAACATTCAACCCTACATCCATACCGAAACCAACGGGATTATCTGAATCCAGTTCAATATGCTCCTGAACTTTAATAGCTTCCTCCTCTTCAAGCTCAACTAAAATCTCAGCCATCATCATCCCGATTTCTTCCTCTTGCATAGCCGATTCTGAGTCTTTCGACTTCAGGTATTCATCAAACTTTTCAGCCACGCGGGCTTCAGCTTCTTCGTGCATCTCACTTTCGTGATGCAAGCGCAACGTGTACAACACACAATCGCAGATTACTTCTTCACCATTTTGCTTTGCCAGAAAATAAAAATGAACACATTCCTCTGTTGGCTCGTCTTCATCGTCAATATAAAACAGATCGGCTCCTAACTTCTGCTTTATCTGGGCAATCAACGCTTTATCTTTTGGTTCCATACTCATTTCTCTTTAAACCATTCGGCATACATCGGGTAATTGCGGGCAGTGCGCTCAATCACGGCTTTCATTTCATCGCCAACATCTTTTACTTTTTTCGCAGGCATGCCGGCATAGATACTACCGGGTTCAATTATAGTTTTAGGAAGCACAACAGCCCCGGCTGCTATTACCGATCCGGCCCCCACAACTACATCATCCATAATAATCGCACCCATGCCAATCAGCACATTGTCTTCAACCGTGCAGCCATGAACAATTGCGTTATGCGCAACTGAAACATTATTACCAATTACCGTTTTAGCTTTTTGATAGGTACAATGAATTACGGCCCCATCCTGAATGTTGGTATTATTCCCGATAGTAATGGAGTGCACATCACCCCGCACAACCGCGTTAAACCAAACCGTGCAGTTATCGCCCATGGTAACTTCGCCTACCACTACTGCCGTTTCGGCTAAAAAACAGTTTGCTCCGAATTTTGGTGTAAAACCCCTAACCTCTCTAACAATTGCCATCTTTTTGATTTTCGCCCTTAAAGCCCAAAACTAATTATATAAATCCTGTTTTAAACTACCCTGCCAAGATGTCACAAAAACAAAGAGAAAGTTTTAAATTTGCGTTTTCGAATTCGTTAAAATGAAGAATCTGATTGAAGATATTGAGGTGATGAGTCCTGCTTCGGGCGAGGCAAGCGAGGCTGTGCGATTAACTGAAGAAACCAATACGGGCAAAAGCCGCAAGCTTTATATTGAAAGCTACGGCTGCCAGATGAATTTTTCGGATAGCGAGATTGTGGCTTCTATTCTACAAAAGGAAGGATTCGACACCACCTCAGACATTTCGCAGGCTGATGTTGTGTTTCTGAACACGTGCTCTATTCGCGAAAAAGCAGAGCAAACCGTGCGCAACCGGCTGCAACACATTCAGGGTTTCAAAAAGAAAAAGCCCGAGATGATGGTGGGCATTTTGGGTTGCATGGCCGAGCGCCTTAAAACCAAATTGCTGGAAGAAGAAAAGATTGTAGATCTGGTGGCTGGCCCTGATGCTTACCGCGATTTGCCCAAATTAGTAGCTCAGGTTGATGATGGCGATAAAGCTGTTAACACCTTCCTCTCGCGCGAAGAAACCTATGGCGATATTACTCCGGTAAGATTAGATTCGAATGGCATCTCTGCATTTATCTCTATTATGCGCGGGTGCGATAATATGTGCTCGTTTTGCGTTGTGCCCTTTACGCGTGGACGCGAACGCAGCCGCGATCCGCACTCTATTATAGCCGAAGCAAAAGATTTGTTTAGTCGCGGTTATCGCGAAGTGACCTTATTAGGTCAGAATGTTGATTCGTATAAGTGGAGCGAAGAAGAGAACAACAAAGCTCGTCTTGAAAAAACCAGTGCCAATGGCATTGTAAATTTTGCCAACCTATTAGAGTTGGTGGCATTGGTTCACCCCGATTTACGCATCCGGTTTTCTACTTCCCATCCTAAGGATATAACCGATGAAGTTCTTCATGTAATGGCTAAGTATGAAAACATCTGTAAATACATTCACCTGCCCGTACAGAGCGGCAACTCCCGCATTCTTGAACTGATGAATCGCGGTTATACCCGTGAGTGGTACCTGAATAAAGTAAATCGCATTAAAACTATTCTGGGCGAAGGCTGTGGTATTTCTTCGGATATGATTTCCGGATTTTGTTCTGAAACAGAAGCAGAACACGAAGAAACGCTTTCGCTGATGGACATAGTAAAATACGATTATGCATATATGTTCAGTTATTCGGAACGACCTGGTACTCCAGCCGCTAAGAAATATCCAGATGATATTCCCAATGATATTAAAACGCGCAGGTTGGAGGAAATTATAAGCAAACAACGCGCGCATTCCTACATCCGCTATCAACAAGATGTGGGTTTGGTGCAGCGGGTATTAATTGAAGGTCAATCGCGCAGAAGCGAAAACCATTGGCAAGGCCGCACCTCGGCTAACCGGGTGGTGGTGTTTGCAAAAGAGACTAAACAGAAGGGCGAATACGTCAATGTGTTAATTGAAAGTTGTACCAGCGGAACCTTGCGGGGCAAAATTGTGGACTAAAGAATTATGGCGATTTCAGAAGCAGAGATTCAAAGTGTAAAACAACGATTTGGTGTAATCGGAAATTCGCCATTACTCAACAACGCAGTGCGCGTAGCCATGCAGGTTGCCCCTACCGATATGTCGGTGTTGATTACCGGTGAAAGCGGAAGTGGTAAAGAATCTTTTTCCAAGATTATTCATCACCTCAGTGCGCGTAAACACGGACAATTCATAGCGATTAACTGTGGCTCTATCCCGGAAGGCACAATCGACTCTGAATTGTTTGGCCATGAAAAAGGATCGTTTACCGGAGCACATGAATCCCGCAAAGGATATTTTGAAGTTACCAATGGCGGTACCATTTTTTTGGATGAGATTGGCGAAATGCCATTGGGTACGCAAGCACGTTTACTGCGGGTGCTTGAGAATGGGGAATTTATAAAAGTTGGTTCTTCAAAGGTTCTGAAAACGGATGTACGTGTAGTAGCCGCTACCAATGTAAACCTGTTGGTAAAAGTTGAGCAAGGCAAGTTTCGTGAAGATTTGTATTACCGGTTAAGTACCGTACCTATTTATGTTCCGCCTTTGCGCGAACGCGGTAAAGATGTAGAACTGCTATTCAGAAAATTTGCCACCGACTTTGCCGAAAAGTATAAGGTGAAACCAATCGCGTTGACTGATGATGCCAAAAGCTTGTTGGTTAAATACCGGTTTCCCGGAAACATAAGGCAGTTAAAAAACATGGTGGAGCAGATTTCAGTGTTGTCATCGGACAATGCAGAAATTACGGGTGAGATTCTGGCACATTATATCCCTAAAGAAACCAGTTTGCCGGCCTTGTATAAAGATCAGAATGGAGTAGATAACATCTCTGAACGCGAGATTCTGTACAAAATCCTGTTCGACTTGCGCAAGGATATGAACGATCTGAAAAAGATTGTGCTGGAAGGTGCCGGTAACCCAGCCCATGCAGCTCAGTTGGTGAAAGAACATGCCGGGCTGTTTGAAGGAATTGACGAAACCATTTCGCCAGCGCAGCAAGTAACCTATCTGGATTCGCCTGCAACCCAAACCGAAACGGAAGAAGAAGTACAAGACATTACGCACGAGGCTGAAGATGATTCACTGTCGATAGTGAAGAAAGAAAAGGAGTTGATTATGCGGGCTTTGCGTAAAAACAATAACAAGCGCAAATATGCGGCACGCGATTTGGGTATTTCGGAGCGCACGTTGTATCGCAAAATAAAAGAATACGAACTTGAAGAGTAATAGAATCATCGCCATTGTTGTACTGATAGCTTTACCGCTTATTCAGGGTTGCATCAGTTATTCATTTACGGGTACTTCTACCGCAGCCAGGTCCATTCAGGTTGAAGATTTCTTTAACAATACTGATCTGGGACCAGCCAACCTGGGCCAAACATTTACCAACCGGTTGAAGGAGTACGTGCAACAGAACTCCAGCCTTCGGGTAGTAAAAGAAAATGGCGAACTGCAGATTGAAGGCACGCTTACCCAGTATGCCGTCACACCCGTAGCCCCGGTAGCTGGCGGTGCAAATAACCGGATAGACCCAGCTTCTCTTACCCGACTTACCATTGCCTTAAAGGTTAATTATGTAGATACACTTGTTCCCAAGAATAACTTCAAGGACAAAACTTTCAGTTTCTACCAGGATTTTCCCAGTACGCAGGACTTAAGTTCGGTACAAGAGAACCTTGAGCGTAAGATCTTCGATCAGATTTTTATTGACATCTTTAATGCCACATTAGCCAACTGGTAAAGGTTGCATCAAGCCGTAATTTCAACTACATTTACTTTCACGGCTTATCTGATTGTGGAAAAAGAAAGATTTCATCAGCTCGTAACCAACTTCACAGCACTTTCGCAAGAAGAAGCGCAGGTAATACTTGGCCTGCAGCGCGACTTTCCATACAGTCAGGTTTTACATGGGCTGGCTGCCCGAGCCGCTCAGGATAATAACCTGAATGACAAAGAACACCACCTGCACTTGTGTGCTATTTATAGCACTGACAGGGCCGTGCTAAAATCAGTGATGACAGCCCTGCAACAACCACGCGTGGTGGTTGAGATTCCAATTCACCAAATAGAACCGCCACTAAAAATAGTACAAGAGGTCGTTCCGGTTGTGGATGAACCAAAGGCCATAAATACCGAAGCAGAACCAGAAGTGGAGATTATTCACACTCCAACCAACCTGAGTGGCGATGAGTTGTACAATGAAGTCATGCACGACATCGAAATTCTGCGCGAAAGAAAAGCCCAGTTCGAGCAGTTGGTGAGCAACCTAGAAAACGGGTTACCGGTTTCAAGCGACTCGAAATCCAAAAAGGTAAAAGCCACGGACCCTGATGAAGGCTTGCTGAAGGAAATCAAATTGCAAAAGAAAAAGATTAAGCCCGAGGGCGAAAAGCAAAAAGAACAGATTGATATTATTGATCAGTTCATCAAGATCCAGCCCACGATGCCGAAGGTAAAGGCAATTGAAGGCCAACCCAAAATTGACCTCGCTGAACCAAGCGTTACCTACAGCGATAACATTGTTTCCGAAACCCTTGTGGAAATTTTATTGAAGCAAGGCAAGAAGGAAAAGGCGATTGAAGTTCTCAAAAAGCTGATTTGGAAGTTTCCACAAAAAAAGGCTTACTTTGCGGCTCGAATTGAAGAACTGAAAAAGTAGCATATGTATTATTCATTATTAATCGGCTTAGCCATTTTCTGCTCAGTATTGATGGTGTTAGTAGTTCTGGCCCAAAATTCAAAAGGTGGCGGACTTTCTAACCAGTTTGGTGGCTCCGGAGCCAGCAATCTTATTGGCGTTAAAAAAACCGGAGATTTTCTGGAGCGTACTACCTGGGGATTAGCCATTGCCATTATGGTTATAGCACTTGCTACAAACTTTACTACTCCTAACGCTGCCAGCGAAAGCGAAATTCTGCAGCGCGCACGTCAGCAGGGTGGCGGTGTAAATCTCAATCAGACCGAACAACCAGCCACACCGGCTGATACAACAAAATAAAAATGAAAGCCCTCGATAAACCGAGGGCTTTTTTGTTTTCAGGCTGCTTTTGAAATATGCTTTACCAGTAAGCGCTTGGCTACCGGCATAAGCGTTTTATCAAATGGAAATTTAAGTTTGGATAGCACCAGGTAAACGGATGGGTTCGGTAACTCAGAGTACTGCCGGATCAGCGTTAGTTTTAGATGCTCGTAGGTATTGCTAATGGTGCGGGGTGCGGTAAGCAAGTATTGCGTATGGATGCCGCGCATCAGTTCCGAGCTTTGCTCGAAAATAGTAACCTGATAACGATACACGTTGGTCTCCTTTTCAGGCGGCTGGGTGATAAACAGATAGCCTTCATTGGCATACAACGAAGTGAGTCCAACCGGTGAAATCTCACAGCGGGATTCTACATAATCGTAAATGAACGAGCCTTCTTCGAGGGAGGATTTGAATTTTGGCAGCGCAAATTCCATAATAGACTCCAGTTCATGCATAACAGCATCATCCTCGATCATACGCCTGTAATTCAGTTCCAGGTTCCGGAGTCCTTCCGGGGAAATTTCCTTTGGGAACGAGTCGCGCAAAAGCGCGTGGTTATCTTTAATCTGCAACAGGTTACGATAATGAAAAACCAGGTCAGAAAGAAAAGGATATAGCTCCACCCGGTTAAATGATTCTTTTACATTCTTGAAATAGGCCAGCAACTGATATTGCTTGAACTCAAAGTCGATAAGGCCCTCTGTTAACCAATTGTCTTTTAAGCTTTCCATAGCAACTTCATTTTCGACTCTAATTATACGAAAAAACAAGGTTTTGTGACAAACTGCCATTTTGAAAGTAACGTGATGACTAGTCTGTCAAAATTTTTCATCTTTGCTGCCCCAGAAGCGGAAAAAATGGCAAAAACGCCATTAAATACAGTGCTGGCATAGAAATCGTGTATAGAGCGCACAGACAGTTAATTCAACTTGTTCAACTAAATTTTTATTAATCCATATGGCAAAAATCAACTTTAAACCTAATGAAGACCGCGTGCTTGTTGAGCCTGCGGCCGCAGAACAAAAAACAGCTTCCGGAATTATTATTCCTGACACAGCTAAAGAAAAACCACAGAAAGGAAAAGTAATAGCTGTAGGCGAAGGTCTGAAAGACAAGCCTGTTACTGTTAAGGTTGGCGATCAGATTCTATATGGCAAGTATTCCGGCACCGAAATCACCATTGAAGGTAAGGAGTACCTCATCATGCGCAATTCCGACATTTTCGGAACCGTTTAATTTTTTCATTTAACTAAAAACTAAATCATTATGGCAAAAGAAATAACCTTTGATACCAGCGCCCGCGATAGAATTAAAAGAGGTGTTGATAAGTTAGCAGACGCAGTAAAAGTTACGCTTGGTCCTAAAGGCCGCAATGTAATTCTTGATAAGAAATTCGGTGCTCCAACCGTAACTAAAGACGGTGTATCGGTAGCAAAAGAAATCGATTTGAAAGACCCTATCGAAAACATGGGTGCACAATTAGTGAAAGAAGTAGCTTCTAAAACTGCCGATGCAGCTGGTGATGGTACTACTACTGCTACGGTGTTAGCGCAGGCTATCTACGCTCACGGTATTAAAAACGTAGCTGCCGGTGCAAACCCAATGGATTTGAAACGCGGTATCGACAAGGCTGTTGAGGCTGTTGTTGAAAACCTTTCGAAGCAATCTAAAACCATCAAAGGTTCTCAGGAAATCACGCAAGTGGCTACTATCTCTTCTAACAACGACATCGAAATTGGTAAGATGATTGCCACTGCGATGGATAAAGTGGGTAAAGATGGTGTAATTACTGTAGAAGAAGCTAAAGGAACTGAAACCGAAGTGAAGACTGTAGAAGGTATGCAGTTCGATCGCGGCTACCTCTCCCCTTACTTCGTTACGAACACAGAGAAAATGGAGGCTGATCTTGATCACCCTTACATTTTGATCTATGACAAGAAGATTTCTTCTATGAAGGAATTACTTCCGGTGTTGGAAGCAACTGCTCAAACTGGTAAGCCTTTGGTAATTATTGCCGAAGAAGTGGAAGGCGAAGCATTGGCTACTTTAGTAGTAAACAAAATCCGTGGCGCACTCCGTGTAGCTGCTGTTAAAGCTCCTGGCTTTGGCGACCGCAGAAAAGCTATGTTGGAAGACATCGCGATCTTAACCGGTGGTAAAGTTATTTCTGAAGAGACTGGTATGAAGTTGGAAGATGCTTCTTTGGATTACCTCGGTCGCGCTGAAAAAGTGAATATCGATAAAGACAACACTATCATTGTAAATGGTGCTGGTAAAAAGTCTGAAATCACTGCTCGTGTTAACCAGATCAAAGCTCAGATTGAAGTAACCACTTCAGATTACGATAAGGAAAAACTACAAGAGCGTTTAGCTAAACTTTCAGGTGGTGTGGCAATTCTGTACATCGGTGCCGCTACCGAAGTTGAAATGAAAGAGAAGAAAGACCGCGTGGACGATGCGTTGCACGCAACCCGCGCTGCGGTACAAGAAGGTATTGTAGCTGGTGGTGGCGTAGCTTACATCCGCGCTATTGAAGCCTTGAAAAATGTAGCTGTTGATAACGAAGATCAATCGACTGGTGTAAACATTATCCGGTTGGCACTTGAGGCTCCATTAAGAACAATCTCTGAAAACGCTGGTCAGGAAGGTTCTGTAATCGTGAACAAAGTTCGCGAAGGCAAGAAAGATTACGGGTACAACGCCCGCGATAACAAGTTTGAAGATTTCTTTGCGGCTGGTATTATCGATCCTACCAAGGTATCGCGCCTGGCGCTGGAAAACGCAGCTTCTATTGCTGGTTTGTTGTTAACTACCGAAGCCGTAGTTTCTGAGATTCCGGAAGAAAAAGAAGCACCTGCTATGCCACACGGTGGCGGCATGGGCGGCATGATGTAATAAAATCGTGCGGATTAAAGAAAGGCCACGCTGGTAGCGTGGCCTTTTTTATTACCTTTAAACTCAGGTAACCAACCCGAATGCTGTTATGGTGATTCATAAAACGTTCAGCGATTTTGTACTCTACCTGTACATACACATCGCTTATGCCGATGGGCAATTACATGCCGAAGAAGAGCGTGTGGTCTTGGAAAAAATGAATCGCCACTTCCCTATTGAAGGCGATCACAAAGCCCGCTACGATCAAAGGGTGAAAGAATATAACGAGATCGAAAAAAAACTGCATCACGAAATTATCAAAGCGTCATTTGTGCATTTCGACCACATTAAATTTTCGCAGCGCTATAAAATCTATGCCGACATGTATGATATTATTCATGCCGATGGCAAAGTAGAAGAATCCGAAACAAAAGCGGTGAATGAACTGAAGGAGATCATTGATTTACTGAATAAGTAAAACCAACTGTAATTACAGAAGCAAAGAAGCCAGACAAACATCTGGCTTCTTTGCTTTAGAACTATTTGAGTCTCTATTCACTCTTTTTAATCGCTACCCTGTAGAGCATAACGGCCATTGCCACAAAGAACAAAACACCCAAAATGTGATAACCCCCTTCGCTTAATGATTTAACCAAACCATGTTCGGCACTTATATCAGCCAGCCCTTTGTAAATAGAATCATTCACCGAAAGCAACGCCACAATCACACCAGCCAAGGCACCACCGGCAATCAGACCAGTTGCAAACAAGCTCCCCTTACCTAAGTCTTCATCAGCTTTAGCTTCTTTTCTACGCTCTGCACGCCAGTCAATCAAACCTTTTATGCCGCCACCAATGGCAATGGGTAATGTTGTAGAAAGCGGCAAGTACAACCCAATCGCGAAAGCCAATGCTTTGATGCCACACAACTCAATCATTACAGCAATAAATACACCCACCATCACAAATTGCCAATCGAGGTTATATGAGAGAATACCTTTTGCCAACGTAGCCATCAAAGTGGCTTGTGGTGCTGAGTACCGGTCGCTACCAATAGCATGTTCTATACCCATTGCCCGCATATCGGGTGTTGGTGTATCTAATAAAATAACTACATAGCCAATGGCGATGGAAGATACAATTGCTCCAATAAACAATGCTAATTGCTGATAGCGAGGCGTGGCCCCAACAATGTACCCCGACTTTAAATCCTGTGAAGTAGCCCCTGCATTGGCGGCTGCAATACAAATCATTCCACCTACCACTAAAGCAAGTGGTTCAAAAAACTGACCGGTCCAGCCTACTGAAGTAAAGATCAAACATGTTCCCATTAGCGTAGCGATAGTCATACCCGAAATAGGACTGTTGCTTGAACCCACCAAACCTACAATCCGGCTGGCTACGGTAACAAAGAAAAATCCGAAGATGATAATGAGAACACCAATCAACAATTTTTGCAGAAAGCCATCGCCCGGAATAATCTGGCTGGGCAACAATGCTATGATGGCAATGAGAATAACGCTACCAATAATTACAACCTTGAATGATAAGTCATTTTCTGTACGAGATACTCCGCCTTCCGATTTTTCTTTTAATGAACTGATGCTTTCGCGGAAAGAGCTGATGATGGTAGGGATGGTTTTCATTAATGTAATAAAACCACCTGCGGCCACAGCTCCTGCGCCAATCTGCCGAATGTATGCTCTGTAAATTGCCGATGAATAATTTCCAAAGGTATGCGCTGCCGGATCCCATGCTCCTGGTCCACCTTCTGTATTAATATCAGTTAGATAACCAAGTTTAACAAGTTGCAATGCAATGGTATCAGGTGCAACCAATGTTGCTATAAGCGGAATCATAGCCCACCACGCCAACACCGAACCCGCTACCAATACACCACCAATGCGTGGGCCGATAATATACCCAACACCTAAATACTCGGGTGTAATCTCACCATTAATAGTAGCTGATGGCCAGAACTTGTTTACCTGATTGGTTACAAAAGTTGGTGCTTCTGCAATTACATGAAATACTTTTTGAAGTACCGCATACAACAATGCCACCCCCATTCCTAAAAAAGCAGTCTTGGCAAACTCGCCACCTTTTTCACCAGCTTGTAATACTGAGGCACATGCCGTACCTTCCGGGTATGGTAATGTATCGTGTTCTTTCACAATCAGCGATCGCCTGAGAGGAATCATCATTAACGTTCCCAACATACCACCAAAGGCTGCGAGGATAAGAATAGTTAAGTAGTTAAAGAATGCATCGCCATTGGCGCCTGGTGAGAGAAACAAAAATCCCGGCAAAGTAAATACCACACCCGCTGCGATAGACTCACCAGCCGAACCTGTGGTTTGAATGATATTGTTTTCGAGAATGGTTGTCTTTAAAAACTTCCGTCCCAGCGTAATAGCAATTACAGCAATGGGAATAGAGGCCGAGACTGTTAGGCCAGCCTTTAGTGCCAGGTAAACCGTTGAACATCCAAACAGAATACCGAACAACGAACCAAATACTACAGACTTAACTGTGAATTCGGCTACGTTTTGCTCGGGTGCAATGTAGGGTTTGAAAGCTTTCTTAATTTCTTCCATAAGTATTTAGTTTATGTTGCCCATCAACTTGCGAATGGGTTTGTTGAATATTATTACGACTACCGTTCCTACGAACATAATTTTTACAATCAACCCAAACAATTCATTAAGCAAAGATGGGTTTGCCGTAATAGCATCGTTATTAAACTCACCGGCATATAAACCTGCCACTAGATTGCCGAGTGCCAACGCCATAAAAAATACGCCCATCATCTGGCCTACCAATCGCTTAGGCGAAAGTTTGGTTACACCACTTAAGCCAATCGGGTAAAGACAAATCTCACCAAAGGTGTGAAACATGTAGGTAGCAATTAGCCACGTGGGCAATGGTTTTTCACCGGCAACTACAATATCGGCCGCGAACATCATAACAAGATAGCCTACGCCCATCCACAATAAACCCAACGCCATTTTTACAGGTGTAGATGGATTGAGTTTACGTTTGGCGAGCCAGATCCAAAGCCAGGCAAACACCGGCACAAAAATCAACACAAAAAATGGTGGCGCAGATTGTAACCAACTAGCAGGCATTTCGAAGGAACCAATAAACATATTGGTATAGCGATCGGCAAACAAGTTAAGTGAAGACCCCTGCCCTTCGTAGCCCGCATAAAATGCTACGGTAACCACAAACAAAATAAAGATGGCCCCTACTTTCTTCTTTTCGTCTGAAGTTAGTTTTTCAAACAGAAATACATATCCGAAATAAAGAAACACACATGCTGTTATTACAATACCCGATACACCGGCAAAGGTTATGGGATTAATGGTTAACAAACCTGAAATCATTAACACTACAAAAACCACCAGCGCCAACGCAAGTATGATAAGTGAAGTCTGGATTTTCTTTTTTGTTTGGAGTTCTTCTGGTGTTGAATATACAGGTGGCAACCCGGCATCACCTAGATAGCTTTCTGTCAGTTTATACTGTATCAACCCCAGAATCATACCTGCACCAGCAGCAGCAAAGCCATAATGCCAATCAATATTTTCACCAAGGTAACCTACAATGAGCGGAGCCAACAGTGCACCTGAGTTAATCCCCATATAGAACAATGAGAATCCGGCATCGCGCCTGGCCTGATCATCGGCCGGGTAAATCTCACCCACCATACTGCTAATGTTGGGTTTCAATAAACCTGTACCGAGTATGATTAAAAGAAGACCAATGAAAAAAGTTTCATTGAATGGAAAGGCCATGCAAATGTGACCAGCCGCTATGATACACCCACCAATAAAAACTGATTTACGTAAACCCCAGAGTTTATCGGCTATCCAGCCACCGGGTAAGGCCATCAGGTAAACAAACATGGTGTATAAACCATAAATAGCACCTGCTGTTCTATCATCAAGGCCCATGCCTCCTTGCTGAATAGTTGCTACCATATACAGTAGCAACAAAGCACGCATACCATAGTAACTGAAGCGTTCCCACATTTCAGTAAAGAATAATGTGGCCAGACCGCGCGGGTGCCCCAGAAAAGTTTTCTCACTACTCATTCACAGACAGGTTAGTATAAAGGTTTACTGCCCAAAGTAGGGCTATTCAACCATTTTACCAACAAGCTTTGTATTGGTGGAAATGAACTTTACGAAAACGCCTGTGGTGCCGGTGATGATCCCGCTGGGCGCGTCTTATCTTCAGGAAGCGGAACAAACTCGTGGTTATCGTTTGGTGGTAAAATAATTCGTCCCTCTTTCCAATCGTGTTTGGCTTGTTCTATTCTTTCCTTACGGGATGATACAAAGTTCCACCAGATAAAACGTTCGCCCAACGGTTCGCCACCCAACAGCATCAGCGTAACGGGTTCGCGCGCGATGATAACCGGATCAACACCGGTATTAAACACCAACATCTGTCCGGCAGCATACGCTCTGCCCGCAACTTCTACACTACCTTTTGCGAGATAAATGGCACGTTCGCTATAGCCTTGCGGCAAGCCAAAGCGGGCACCTGGCTCTAACACCACATGTAAGTAAAATAATGGTGAATGTGTTTTTACTTTATTGCTCAATCCATAAGCATCACCGGCAATCAACCGCATCCACACACCTTTATCAGTAAACACGGGCAACTCTTGTTGCTGATAGTTTACAAATGAGGGATCAGCCTCTTCATCTTTCTCCGGTAATGCCACCCACGTTTGTATCAATTCAAAATTACCCGCTGCCAGCACCGATGGATCTTCAAAACGTTCGGAGTGTGCAATACCTTTACCGGCTGTCATCCAGTTTACTTCTCCGGGTTTTATAATTTGCTGTACACCCAAACTATCGCGATGGGTAATTTGTCCGCCAAACAAATACGAAACGGTTGACAACCCGATGTGCGGATGTGGCAACACATCCATATTAGAAAATTGTTGGGGATCAGCTTTAACCGGTCCGCCATGATCCATAAAAATAAATGGCCCTACCATTCTGCGTAAGCGAAACGGAAGAATCCGTTTTACATCCATACCAGCACCCAGCGAGGCTGCACGGGCTTCTATAACCAGATCAAGCATAATTTCTTTTTACTGCAAGAACGGGAAGATGATGCGGAAATGAAAGGAGGAATGTGTTGCTGGTTAATGGTCGGATACAACTATCGTTCTTGCGGGAAAAATTCTGAGTGGCAAGTACTGTTGCTTTGTTAAACAAGCACAAGGTTAACCATTCAAACGCTGGCCAGAAGTTTTTTAAGTTGTAACACTTTCTCATGGGAAAAACTAATGGTGATAATATCCGGTCCGGAGTAGTATCGGAATTGAATTGATTTGGCAGACTTCATTTGCTCAACAACTTCAGATGAAAAAACATACTCCAATCGGGTAACCGGATATCTACTTTCATTGGATCCTACCACGGAAACATCCATTGGATCATCATGCACAATCTTAACATCATCCTCCCGTCTTAGTACTTGCAGGCTAACAGGCTTATCATCCAATAACATAAACACTTTGTCCTCCAACCGGAATTGGTTAGGTCTCAAAATTACTACATCATACAGACGAAACTCCACCTGCTGGTTTTCATCCAACTGCTTCACAAACGACTGCTCAAGGGTAACCAAAGGCGGCATGAATCCAAAAATGCGATGATCCCACCTGAAGTTTTTGGTATTAGTCGCAATGTCGTATTGCGATTGTATTGTTTGCAGGGGCAGCGTACACGCGGCCACCAGCAATAATATTGAGATAAATAAAAGTGAAGCAGTTTTACAGGATTTCATAGCGTTGCTTAGTTCCCTGTAATGCATACGCAACAACTGAGCGTGTAGTTGTAGCGGCAGAACAAACGCCCCTTATTTGGCACAACTGCCTTACTCTAATCTTTAAATCCGTTGCAAAAGATGGTGAGTCAAGGTATAAAGGTTGCGATGAAGAAACTCGTTCTTCGCAGAGTCTCTGCGGTTATCTTTTTATTCTCTCAGCTATCCCTTCTTTCAGGAGAAATTCTGAGTGGCAAGTACTGTTGCTTTGTTAAACATGCAGAAGGTTAACAATTCTTGATAAACGTTTTATCAGGCAATGCACGAACGAAGAATCTCCTGATTCGAAAACCATTTGACTTTTGAATCAGGGGATCCTTCGCGCCCACGCGCGGGCTTACCCTGCTCAGGATTGGTGTAAGGGGTTTGAGTAGCGAACCACAACAAGCACCCCATTCAAATCCTGAGCGGGTGTGTACACCGAACAGCAAGTGAAGTTCTAATTACCGAGTTTATCTTTTGAAAGATGAAATGAGCGAAGGATCTCTTGTAGGTTTCTTTATTCGGGAATCCTTCGCTCCCAACACGCAAGGCCTGCCCGGCTCAGGATTGGTTTTATAGGCCAGTATTGTCTTACCGCAGCGGCAGAAACCCAAACGGAATTGCAGACGCTTTTGCAAAGTTGCTTTTGGTTCGGGTGGGTGCAAATGGTTTAACCTGCATGGCTTCGAGATATGCAGCTACCTGTGCATCGCGGTGCGCGTCATTAAAGGTTACCTGAATATCCGCACGACCTATTGCTTTCAGTATGCCAACAAAATAATCCAAACCTTCGGCTTCGGCTTGCAGCAAGATGCGGTTCGACTCCGCCAGGTAGCGGGCCGTGTCGATCCGGTTGGCGATGGTGGAACTCATGTAGTCCAACACTTCCGGATATAAATCTTTACCGGCATATAACTGGAAGCTACGCGTTTCGCGTACTACCATGCTGCCCACGTGGTAGATGGGTTCATGTAATGTTGCGCGTGGTAAAATAATCTGCCGGATCGAGTCCCCGGTTTGAATCAGTTCAATGTCTTTCAGATTGAGGTAAGCCGTAACCGTTACCGGTACTTGTACCATTGCCCGAATGGCTTTATCAGGATTGTTTTTCTTATGCAGCATAAACAAATCGGTGTAGGTATGCTTTACCAGATGCAACTCGCGTATAGACAGGATTTGTTGTAATGTAAGTTGATTAGGAGAAGGCTGCTGCAGGCGATGATAGTGCATGCCCGCAATAAAGGCGGCTACGGCAAGGCCGATAGCAATTACGGGTGTAAGGTGTTTAATCGTTTTCATGGCTCATTCATAGTTAAATTGTTTTCGTTATTTATCGTTCAAAAAAAAACCTCTGCAAGCCCGGCCCGCAGAGGTTTATTCAGATGCGGTTATCATCAGCTGTTTCGGGGTTGTTTAACGTCTAACTCTTTCATTAACGCATACTCCCCGCTATCGTGACCAAAGAGACCTCGTATATACTTCTTGATAGCACGCACGGCATACATCATGGAGTTTTCATTGATGTACAAAACCTTGTTCCGGTCAACCAGTTTCAGGCGCCACTCCTTCCGGGCCTTGTCCAACGCGTGGTTCAGTTGGGTTAACTCCTGCACACTCGCTTCCAGTTCCGGAATCTTGTAGCCCGTTTCAAAAGGATCGTACAACGCTTCCGTTTTTAAGGCGGCCACCAGTTTTGAAAAGGCATCCACCCTGGCAGCAAAAGCCAACTGCAACGAGGTGCCCTTGGGTGCGGGAGTAGATTCTACATTCTCCGAAGCCAGCGGTTTGCGACTGCGACTTGTTACTCCTGTAAACTGATGCACGAAGCCACGCGCATCTTCCAATTGCTCTTGCTTCACGCCCGATGCCTCGAGCCTGCGCAAGATGCCAGCCAGTATGCGCGGCATCTTATCGAATGCCTGCTTTCGTTGGTTAACGTGCCAATCGTAATTCGCTTTGGCTGTCTTCACAGCTTCCAGCACAAGTTGAATCTGATTGACTTGTGAAGTCAACGCTTCCATTTGGAGGGTTGGGCGACCAGGGTTATACATACCTCCGAACCCGGTGAATAAGCTCACCACCCGGGTGAATGCTTCTGCGTTTTTAACATGTGACATATTTGTGAATGTTATATGGCATGCAACGCGCCCGGTTATACGCAGTTGCTTGTTTATTACACTTTTTATAAAAGTATTTTGTTGATGAAAACCAAAACTGATTTACGATTGGCACGTTTGCACGACACGCTTTTTAATGACGGTCGATTAGAAATTCATTAACTCTATTTAAACTGACACGCTATCCCGAATAGCTTCTTCGCGGTGTTCAGTATAAAAGAAGATGGTGCCTACCCTAAACCTGTTCGGTGTGTGTTGTAAACCGGAATGGTGCTTACTTTATACCAGAATAGTACCTACTCTAAAACCGACTAATGCTTACTATAAACCAGACAGGTGTTTACTATAAAACCAAATGGTGTTCACGGTAAACCTGAATGGTGGTTACTATAAACGTGATTGCTATCTACTCTAAACCCAAATGGTATTAACTATAAACCCGAATGGTGGTTACTATAAACCTGTGCGGTGTTCACTATAAAACCGGATGGTGGCTGGTATAAACGGGAATGGTGTGCTTTTATAGTTTTAGCTTTTAAACCTTGCCTCACGGGAGTGGGAAAGAGCAACAACAAACTGACAGGTAGCGTATGGAACCTGACAGATGATTCTATGTAGGTTCGTGCGAGGTTCGATGGCAGTTCGATCCGCCCTTAGCCATTGCCGGTGTTACACTGGCAATTTGATTTGAACTTCTTTTTGGTGAAGAATACCCACAAGGGCACGGGGTGATATTCTTCATAAAAATATTCGTAGAGACTACATTGCCTCTTACTCGCATTGAAAAAATATGAATTAAAGAGCCTGACTAATGCCAGGCTCTAAGAATCACTTGAAAACTTTTACCAGTTGACTTGCAGTCGCTACTGCAATACCAACGATAGCTACAAAAGCCAACACTTTTGCAAGTTCTCCAACAACCGTAATGCAAACGTCCTTTTTGCATACAGTCACCTGATCCCTCTTAGTCACATAATTCATATGTTAACATCTAAAAGATTAAAAAATCCTGCCACTTTACCTCCGGCAGACTAAGGCCTCTGCTAAGAGAGATCTTCAGTGGGTGCATTAGGTGCATCGCGCTTAACGGCTGAAATTCCATCTTCCCTTCCGGTGCGGGTGGTGTACATTTCGCTCTTACCTAGTATCTTCCCATTGGAGGCTTCGAGGTTAAACGAATACTGCGAAACACTATCCTTCCGGTTGTACCGGCTGTCATAAGGTGCGTTTACCTTGACTGATGAAATTCCGTCCTGACAGCCTTGCTTACTCACATACGTCTCGCTTGCTGTTAAAACGATCTCACCATTTTTGGCGCGCAGCACAAAATAGAATTGATTGTTGGTTGAGCGTTTGATTTGAAATTTGGGATTTTCCATTTTACTACGTGGTTGTTAATGTTTTAAAAAGTTGAAAAAATAAAATCGAAAAGCGCAGGCAATAAGCATTACTGTGCTTTCGATGGTACGAAAGTATTACCGGGTAGTGACATCTATTGTCACTGAAAAAAAGAAGTTGTTGGGTTAATCAGGAAGTTCTTCTCTGTTCAAGCTCCTGAATGATGGGCTCCATCGCATTGCGAATACCACGGGGAACAAATTGACTTTTATAAATGCAATAGAGTAGGTTACAGTATTCTGCATCAGTCAGTTCATCGAGTAATAATGCAGCACCCGTTTCCTGATACTTCTTTGTAAGATGTGTTATGCTTCGCTTGGTTAAATTTCCCAGCACCTGAATATAGGTGTCTTTAAGAAAGAAAAAACCACTCTTTCCCACGGCAAATGTCTTGGGTATGCAATAACAATGAAGCCTTGAAGGTTCATCATGAACGCAGCGTTTACCTTTATGAATTTCAGGAATATAATCAACGGAAGTTGTTAATGGAGCAATAATGGCATCTTCTGAAGTTTGAAGAATGACAATCATGAATTTATCTTTTGACTCGGCACCTTCGCGCTCAAAGTCAAAATCCTTGATTAGTAAAATATTACGCGGAGAAAACAAGGATCAGAGTTTTAGTGATTCCTGGGCTGTTTTGAATACACTAAGCTTGTATGGATCGTCTGCAACAAGTTCAGAAAGATCTATTTTGTATGAAGAAGTGTTATCTTTTTCAAATTTCTTTTCCAGATTTTGCTCATCTACTATCTTCTTCCAAAGACTTCCCTCCTCGTGTAATAACTTGATTAAGTCATCTTTCTGGTAATACCCGAATTGATCAATTATCCGATCAATGAGCTCAATTTCATAATCTGAAAATTCTGAGTCATCAAATTTGTTTACTGAAGCGATTTGCGCTGCTTCGCCTTCGCCCTTCTTGGCCTCTGCGAAGATTGATAGTTTATCTGAATTTTCATGCCTCAGATCTTTGTACACGTCAAATGCCACAGGCCCCATTTTCCAAACACGGTATTCCAAACCTGTTACCGGAGCACCTGTTTCTTTAACAGAAGTTTCATCAATGATGTAAAGTAGCTTTAATAGCTTGGTTAAGTAAAGGCGTTGGCGGTGCTTTTTTTGAATTTCATCCACCAGATAAATAACTAAGTTACCGACCTTATCTAGATTCGGCATAGGGGTTTCGCTTTTTAGTGCCATAGGTGAAATAAAAGGGTAGCCAATCTGCTTATAAGATTAGACAAATTAGGGGGTTTTATTTAACTTAGCAAAGGTAGCCACTAACAGTGACAACTTTTGTCACCAATTAAAATCCCGCT
Organism: Cytophagales bacterium; assembly: GCA_017303795.1. GTDB lineage: Bacteria > Bacteroidota > Bacteroidia > Cytophagales > Cyclobacteriaceae > ELB16-189. Next base: position 36,984 of record JAFLBR010000010.1, read on the forward strand.
ATGTCGGCCACAAAAAAGCAAAGCCTTAGATTAGAAATTCTGGATGAATTGCTTTCCACCCGAAAGTGGACACTGGAAGAGCTACTTGAACGAATTAATGAAAAGCTTGCCGATGGTGCTAATACAATTGACAAGCGCACTTTATTCCGCGACATTAAGTACCTGTCCGAAACGAAAGATGCTCCCATTCATCGCCCCAAAAAGAAGGACCGCTTATACTACTATACTGAACCCTTCTCACTCAAAAACATACCGCTTGATGAAGATGATATCGCTAGTTTAAAAAGCGCAATCCAAATACTACGACAGGTGGATAATTTTCATCTAGTTAACGAAGTGGATGATGTGATCAAACGACTTGAAAACAGAATTCATGTTCAAACACCTGAGCAAGCTGTGCTCATTCAATTTGAAAATCATACGTCTTCACAAGGCCATGAGTATGTTACTGATTTGCTGGAGGCCATTAAAAACAAAGTAGCTCTTCGTATCTCTTACCAACCGTTTACGCAACAGCAGGCTACAGAGCGTGTAGTGCATGGGTATTTGTTAAAAGAATTTAGAAACCGATGGTTTCTTTTTGGCCGTGAAGGAAACGCAAGCCGCGTAACTATTTATGCGCTTGATCGCATTAAAAAAATAAGACCTGCAACAAATGAGTACCTAGCTAACGATCTATTTGACCCAACAACGTATTTCAAACACCTTATTGGTGTTTCCGTTGCCGAAGATGCAATTCCTGAACGACTAGAAATAAAGGTGTACAAACAGGCTGTTCCCTATATACTTTCAAAACCTATCCATCTTAATCAGGAGATAACTAAAAAGAATAAAGATGGTAGTATTCTTATTGGCTTGAATCTGATTATTAACTACGAGCTAAAGTCCATTTTACTAAGCTACGGAAGTAGTATTGAAGTGAAGAAGCCAAAGTCATTTCGGGAAGTGGTGGCGAATGAAATTAAAAACTTGGCTAATATTTACTGAAATTTTATAAATCACTGGCCATCACCAATTGGTATGCAATAAAAATAGAGTTTCATATTACTTGATAGTAGAATGCGCTCTCTATATCTCTAATTCCAATCTCACTGTTACAATTAGACTTCCACTCTATCAAATGCCTTCTATACTTTAAATAGTTTTGAATTACTTTAATTGGGTTCTTTGCTGAAAGTAAGTTATTTGTCAGGTATAATTCTTTGTTGTGCTCAAATGTTTTTCTCCATGCTTTAAGTACACGACTATCTATGATGGGAATATTATTTGGAGAAATGAAATGGAGTACTTTTGAAGTACCTACAATCGAATTATTGATTTTTGGAATCAATTTCTCCAATAAAACACTCAATTCATCTTCCTTAAGGCTCTCAAGCCGTGAAATATAAATTTTGAGTTCAGACCAATCCTCAGGAGAAATGGCTTTAACATTGGGAATAGTAGGCATCCATGAATAAGCAAATGCTATTAATTCATAAAACTCCCGCAACAATTTTGGAGCTTGCCTGCCGCTAAAAATTGAATATGAAATTTTGAACCATTCATCATCTGCAGGTTTGTATGGCGTTCTATTACTAAGCCAGTGGTATGTATCTTCATTAAGTCCAATATTCTCAGGCGTTTTCATCTTAATTTCTCTTTTTAATATTATACAAGACTTTCTCCACGCTGAGTTAGTGCCTTACAATGAGCACTTAGCGAATTCCCTTTGCGGGGATTTTTTCAGTAAACGTAACATCATCTTTGATCATGTCCATGACATTGATGGTGGGTAAGATGAACTCATTGAACCGTGTGCCCTCCGTCTTTGTGTGTAATACCCCGCGCGCAGTACCAACGGTGATCATCCCCAGATGAACCATAAAGCCTTTCGGAATTAACGTGGTAACATTATCACGAAGAAATTTCTTCCACGAGGCGGGTGCAATCTGGAAATGATTAGATACTTCCACTTTTAGAAATGGAATGCCGTTATGTTCGAATTTAAACTGACAAAAAGCGGCAACCAGGCGCGCGTTTCTATCAATGGCAAAACGAAAGTTAGAGTTTAGATTAATCGGGGCGTTCTCCTGCCATGCCTCTTCAATAATGGCAAACTGTTCCGTTACCACTTTTACGATTGAGAATTGGACGATGTCATTCTTGTTCTCCATCAGGCTTGCATTTTATATTCCAGTACTTGCTCTTTAGCATAAACTTGAACAGATTCAAGACCTACATAGCCTTTCTCAGCAGCCTTTTCAAAAACTTGTTTTCTAAAGAGTTCGCTCACCTCATACGCTTGTTGATAATCGTATACTACTTCGGTCATTGCTTCGCTGCCTGCCACTTCAATAAGTTTGATACCTAAGGCGCTTCTCAACTTGCTGATAGTCTCCAACGAAAGGTTCTCTTGTCCTTTTACAATCTTATTTATAAACTGAGGAGACACTTTCATTTTTTCCGCCAGCTCCTTTTGAGTCATTTTTTTTTCACGAAGTGTATCCAATACCAGCATGGCAATATCAAATGATTGTGATAACCACTCTTCATTTTCATTGCGCCACGTAGCTTCCTGTTGCCAAGTTGACTTTTGGGTAGAAATTATTTTATTCAGTTTTTCAAGGTTGCTCATACCTTATTAATTATAATACCAATTCACTAAGTCCTTCAACATCTGAAATACCTTGTTCACGCAGAAAATCCCGACACCGATCAAATTTTCTAAGTTCAGTTTTTGTATGCTCACTTCCCTGCATGCTCCTTGTTAGTTTAATGGCTCCACCCGTAACAACGTAAACATTCGATTGCAGTTTAATAGCATAAACACGTAGCCAGCTTTTGGGTTTAACGCCTTTTGCTTTTGATCGAGTAAGTTCAATTGGTTCTTCAAGTCTAAGAGGTTCAAAAATAGAATCAAGGTTATCTTGTGTATTACTTGCGAGTTGAAGAAGGGTATTCTCCAATCTCCTGGCTTCGTCACGTGTTTGCCTTATGGCTGCTTGCAATGAGATAGCTCCAAAGAAACCACTGTGCAAATCTTCGATGTTTTCTGTAAAGAAGGTATACAGATATTGGGGATCCTGCCATTGGCTGAAAAGCCTGGAGAATTCATCGGGTTGATCCGTATCATAGCGGAAGGCTGTTAATTGGTCTGCAAAGATACTAACAATATCCATTAAATCAACTTATAGGTTTATTTTAAAACCTTGTTTTTCAGATCATTAACACGCTTTTAACCATTTCCGCTTTATTCTACCAAGTCATTTCTTCGCGGCTAGGTCCATCAAGGCTCGGCAGCCATAGATAGTTTTTCTGTTTCTTGTGTATAGTGGCTCACTTCATTAAGTACATCCTGCTCCACCAACTCCCCTCGAAAAGCCTTAGCCAAAATAGCCTGCGGCAGATGATCAATTTTTTCTTGCAGGGTGTTGTAGCTGGCTTCAATGCGATCAGCCACAGCAAAAAGTGATTCTACTCTTCGAATAATTTCCTTTTGTTCAGCGAATGGTGGAAGAGATAAGTCAAATTCAGAAAAAACATCAACCGGAACCCTCATATGTCCAGAAGTACCTTTAAATCTGGACTTACAATAATCTCTAAACTCCGGTCTTAATAAAAAATAGAAAATATATTCAGCAAGAACTTCTGGCTTTGGCCGCAAAACATGAAGTTCAGTCGTGCCACAACCAATACCGCCCGTCAGCCCTTTGGCAATTGCGATTTTTCCATTCTCCATGCATGGGGTAATTTTTGCGAACAAGACATCTCCTTCAATAAATTTTGTAAACCCCTGCTTTACTTCTTTGTACTTTTTGGTCTGGGACAAATCTAAAACACCATTCTCTTCTTGAATTCTAGTCATTGGAAGAAATGAGACATTATCATTTAAATCTATTTCAACACCTCGATGGCCAGGATTAACGAAACAAACTTCAGCTAATGATGTATCTAACCATTGTGGAAGTTTTTTATTCTTCTCCCTCCACTCCTCCGTCAGCTTCCCAGTAACTGCTTGCGTAAGCACAGCCTGGCGGAATTGTTTGAGAAGAACAGGAATAGTTGAGAGGCGGGATTTGAGTTGATCGAGGTGACCAAACAATGAATCTAACTTGGCTACGATGCGCTTTTGTTCTGGCCTTGGTGCCAACGGTATTTCAAGATCCGAAAGTTTAGTAGCATTGATATTTTGAACTGCTATCCCAGCGGAAACGTCAGAAATTTGCTGCCAATACTCAGCTGATTTAAGAAAATACTCTAAATATTTATGTTCTACAGCGGTCGCACGCATCCTAATTAAATATGATGCAAAAACAGACTTAGGTGGTGGGTTTTCAATTCGATAGCTAAGTCCTACTGATCCTGCACGTGAAATCACAATGTCGTTGTCTTCGACTTGATACTTCTCAATATCATCTGGCTCATCAAGACAATATGGCACCGTTTCCCAATCAACAACTCCACTTGAAAGATCTGTTGTTCTTAAATATTTTATGGCTCCTTTTTGAGCAGCTTTGCTTGTCCAACCATATTGAGGCTTTGCGCATACCTTGCCCAATGTTGTGAATACCCAATTTTCAGGCAAATCGCTCATTAACTTAACTCTTTAATTATTAGCTCTAATTCCTTTATGATAGATGCTGTTTCTTCCTGAGCAGCTCGCGCGATTTTCAAAGGATCAACTTCGCTTCCGCTACTGCTGTAACTATCATCAGCAATCAAGCCAACATCCAATGAATCATTCTTTGCGGCTAGAGCTTCGCGTGTGAAGGAATGCCACCGAGGGTCTTCAATCTTTTCACGCTTCTTTGAATTTATCGTTCCATCAAACTTCTCCTTCACCTTATCAATCGAAATACCTCCGGTGTAGGCCAGTACAAAATCAGCAAAATGATTTCGCGCCAACGGGTTGCGCTTACCCAGGCTTTCCATGTTGGTGCGCATGTCGTAATACCAAATCTGTTTGGTGTTTCCGGTTTCGGTAGTGCCGCGCTCAAAAAACAGTACATTAGTCTTCACGCCTTGTGCATAGAATATGCCAGTCGGCAAACGCAAAATGGTGTGCAGGTTACACTTGTCCATTAAGTCTTTGCGTATGCGCTGGCCATCGCCATCTTCAAACAATACGTTATCGGGTAGTACCACCGCGGCCCTGGCTCCGCCACGCTTATGCAACGAGCGGTAAATGTGTTGCAGGAAGTTGAGTTGTTTATTGGCAGTCGGATATGTAAAGTCATCACGGCTTGGGCGCTCGCCACCTTGCTTGGTGCCAAAGGGTGGGTTGGCCAATACGCCATCGTAGTTCTTCATGTCTTTGCCTGCTTCGCTCAACGTATCCTCCATGCGGATGTCGCTTTCCAGTCCATGCAGCTTGGCATTCATGATAGCAAGGCGGTGGGCATCTTGCACCAACTCACAACCACTAAATGCTTTCTCTACTTGAAATTTTCTATCCTTTGCACTTAAATCAAAGTAGTTATCTGTTTTTTCACGCAGGTATTCGTTGGCAGCGATCATAAACCCAAATGTGCCAGCCGCGGGGTCGTTCCACCGCTCGCCAATTTTAGGGGCAAGTAAATCCACCATTACATTAATCAAAGGCCGTGGTGTAAAGTATTGTCCAGCTCCGCTCTTCTTTTCACTGGCATTCCGTTCCAGCAGGTTTTCGTAGATGGTGGCAATTTGATCTCGTTCGGTATCTTCAAACCAATCAATGCCATCAATGGCGGTAATGAGCGTGCGCAGGTTTACAGGCTTGCGTAGCGTGGTTGATGCATTCGTATAAATCTCAGTGATGGCCGGGTTCTTAGATTTCGTAGAAATGTTGGCCAACAAGTCGCGGTAAACATCAAACATTTCTTTGTTATCCTTGGTGTCAACTAGTTTGCGCCACCGGTATTCTTTGGGGATATCTTTCTCAAATTCTTTTACCTCTGAAAGTTTAAGAAATAAGATGAAGGTAAGTTCATTCAAATATTGGTGATAGGTAACTCCATCATCGCGAAGGATGTTACAAAGTCCCCATAGTTTATTGGCAATCGCTTCTGCGCTCATGTATTAAGCTGTTTCTGAATATAAGTTTTCGTTTATCTTTTGAAGAACATCTTCTAATTGTAGTTCAAATATCTTGTTCAATCTGGTGAACCCTCCCTCTTCGTTAAATGGCGGTCTGTCTAAATCCTCTTTTTGCAAAATCGTTTCATGAATCAACTGCGCCTGGAAACGGTCGAGCCATTTTTCTTGTACTTTATTCCATGGGCGTGAGCTACGAATTTTATTCATTGCATTTTTAATCCTTGTTTCATGATCCACCAAACTACTACCGAGCGAAAGGGTGCGGATAAAAGAAATGATATCGGCAGCAATGTCTTGGTTCCTGACAGCCTTCCACGCATGGCGCAGGTTAAGGTCTGTATAGCCCGCGGCATCAAGCGAAAGGTAAAGTTCCTTTAATGATTTTCTGTCCAGTTCTGTAGGCTTGGTGCAAATCAAATTGATGGCCGAGATCTTATTGGCGTTTTCCTGAATAAATTTTCTGAAATTCTCAATGTAATCCTCTGGCTTTTTAGCAGACCCATAGCCACGCTCAGATTCAAGTGCTTTATCCTCATGTTCAGATACTAATTGATAAGCTGGCGCTGGTTTGAACTCGTCTAAAAATTTCCAAAGGTCATCATGTTTTATAATCTCGCGAATGGCTTCATTCACGGGCAGGTCTTTCAGCATATTGATATAGCTTTCTATATCCTTGCCACCGGCAGAGAACTTAAATCGCTCTTCGGCTATGTTTGTGAGTTTCCTTTTCTTCCGTTGCAGTTTGGCAATGATCTGCTCAATCTGCTGCTTCAGTCTCTCTTCACTTTTAATTTGCCTAATCTCCCCCACTAACTCGCCAAATGAAATGGTTGGATTGGGAACCACGGGTTTCATGTTGGTGAAATCTTCCAGGGCCTCGTAGATACGTACGGCATCAAAAATTTTAAAAGCCTCTTTATTGATTTCTTCGCAAAGACGCGTTGCGCGGCCCATCATTTGTTCATACAAAATTCTGGATTTTACTCTACGTAGAAATACAATGTTACAGATAGCAGGTACATCGATGCCCGTGGTGAGCAGATCAACTGTAACAGCAATATTTGGAAACTTTTCATTTTTGAAAAGCTTGATCAGCTCAAGCGGATCGTAGGACTTGCCTGTAATCTTGGCAATTGCGTTGTCACCCGGCTCAATACCGATTTTACGAAACTCTTCTTTAAGTATCTGTACAATCAAATCAGCATGGTTATCAGAAGCAACAAAGACCAATGTTTTTTCATCACCTTCGGGATCAAGATACTGCACGAGTTGTTTTGCCACTTCACGGTTGAAGGGTTCGGTGATCACTAACTTATTGAACTGATCTATTTCAATTCTCAATTCGTCTTCCAATGCATCCAACTCTTTAATAGAATTGGTTTCTTTATCATACACCTTTGGTCTTTCGCCCTTCTCCCACACAATTCCTTCTTCGCTCAGTTTGGTTTTGATGAGGTAAGGTGGTTCATGGTCTATGAGGAAACCATCAATCACAGCCTCGCGGTAGGAATAGTTATAAACAGGTCTTCCAAAAATTTCAGTTGTCTGTAGGGCGGGTGTAGCGGTAAGTCCAATGGCAAACGCATCAAAGTAATCGAGCACCATGCGGTACTTGCTTACATAATCTTGCTGGTTCTTAAACTCCAAATCTTCTTCACCCATTTCTCGATCCATCAGGTAGCCCCGGTGAGCTTCATCAATGATAATGCAATCGTAGGTGTCAATGGTAGGAATTTCTCCAGGTTCATTGGCATCTTTATAAAACAGTCGCTTCACCAAACTCTGCACCGTAGCGAAGTGAAGCCTGGTATCTACATCAGGAATAGCCTTTTTTAATTCTTCTACCTGATAGATTCCTGCAAACGTATTGAGATCTTCTACCTTATTATCTTTGAAAGCATTTATAGCTTGAATACCCAAGGCCGTGCGATCTACTAAAAACAAAATGCGCTTGAATCGATTCGATTTTATAAGGCGATAACACAAACCCATGATGGTGCGTGTTTTGCCCGTGCCGGTAGCCATAGCCAGCAAAGCACGTTTTCTGCTTTTATCGGCCACTGCTTCTTCCACTTTTTCAATGGCAGTAATCTGGTAGTCGCGCAAACCTAGGCCACTTGAACTTTGTAAAAAATCTTTACGATCGTTGGCTAGTTTTTTATTGGCACTGTCTACATCGCGTTCAAGAATCTCTTGTAACCCTTTCGGTGAATACCATGCCTGCAATGAACGAGCTGTATTTTCATTATTGCGTACATCCAAAAACCAGATACCCGATTTAGTTTTTATTTGCTCAAGATAAGGACGCCCATTCGTTGAGAAAAGAAATGGCACCTTGTAGTTTTGCCATTCACCTAAGAGTTGAGCATCATTTTCAGTCGCTGCTAACCCCGCATAAATCTTTGACTGTCTGAGGTCGGTGGAAATATCCTGTCCCCATTTCTTTGCCTCTACAATACCGTATAATTCAGTGCCGATAAACAAGGCATAGTCAGCCCATTTCTCGCCTACTTTCCATTCCGCAATAGCAAGATTCTTTCCCCGCTTTGGTAGTGTTCGTTTAATTTTGAAGTTGAGCTCATTGGTATTAGCTTCCCAACCTGCCAAGCGTAACTGAGCATCTACTAATTCGCGCGTTTCAGCTTCTGTTAAATCAATATTGCGCGCTGCTTCTTCTGAACGTTGTTGAATTTCTTTTGCTTGTGTTGGGCTAAGTACTGTTGGCTCTTTTTCAATGAGAAGAGCATTGAATTTTTCCTCAAGTTCTTTGTAATTCTTTTCTAATTCGTGTAGAGCGTGCCTTGAATCCAGATTGGGCGGCAGGCTGAACTTAAGCTCTGTTATGTTTTTGTTTTCTATGGAATACGTTTGATAAAACCACTTAGTCACCTTGAAGGCAGACATAAGCATGGTCTTCGCATCGTCTAATGAGCCTTTAGATTCGTGTGCGGCCAGATTTCCTTTTTGCTTTATTCCATGTATCAGGCTGGCGATGTTGGGCAGAAATATTTTCTCGTCTTCCAGTATTCGTATTCTATTATGGAGTGTGTTTTCTCGAGGCTTTTCAAGGCTATGTTCTTCAAAAAGGTAGTCGACCATCTTTTCTTCAAGAACACGGAGCTTCAGGAGGGCAATCGAAGGATCGCTATAGAGATGGTACTCAGCAGCACATCCAATGTAAACAGAATAGAAAATTCCTTCTCAAGGAAGAGGAAGTTAGAATTCGTCATTTATAACTTTTAAGACTATTGCCCAGCTAGGCAACTTAAAATTAATTCAAATCCTTCAATTACCCTGATTTTTCAGCCGGGGTTTTTCCCCGTATTTAATACGTGGTTTTCCCCGTATGAGGCAGGTGGTGTTTCAGTGGCATGAATATTTAGAAGGTGAAGGATGCCAGTGTGAAAAAATAAATCCGGCTGAGCATGCAAATAAGGGGATCCTTCGCCCCCACGTGCAAGGCCAGCCCGGCTCAGGATTGGTTGTAATTCTGAGTGGCAAGTACTGCGGATTATATAACTAAGTGAAGGTTGAACAAGTATTGATGAACGTGTTAATAGCCAATACCCGAACGAAGAATCTCCTGATTTGAAAACGGATTACAGGGTTCACTTTCACAAAACCTCTGTGGTTCTCCGCGCACTTTGCGGTTTCACCCAACTCAATACCCTTCTTAGGTTAAGACCACTCAATTGGGTGAATAATGTAATTCCCTACGCTATTGAGTTCGTTAAATCCCATTGACGATGGCTTTCATTTTTTCCAAAATAATTTCAAAACGCTCATCGGCTGATTCATAAAACAGATGGCCCGGAATCACCGATCGTATTTCATCCTGCATCATTCGAACCACACACGCTTTTAAATAACCAGCTACCTCGCCACCGGTTTGTTGTATTTCATCAACCAGTGTGTTTGTATAATTGAATATATAGACAATATCTTCAAAATCATGACTGCCATATAAATCCTTCATTCCCCGATCGAAAAAGGCTTCCATTTTGGAAGCCAGGAAAAAGGGAAGCGGCATAAGCTTAATCGTAACGTCATCCAGTTCGAGTGAATACGCTTTTTCGAACCCTGGCATAAACCATCGGTTGCTGGGTGCCCAACCAACCGCCTGCGTTGACATTACATCAATTAATAAATCATCAAACCGGAACCGACATATCACATGGTCTTCATGGGTTTGACTAAATCCTTTTTGCAAAAGTTTCTGGCGAATTTCCTCCAGTTTACCGGCTGTGGTAATTTGAAAAGTCAAATCCAGATCTTTCGTTGGCCGAATATCTTCTGCAGCCGGATCATCAATATACATGCTCACCATAGCACCGCCCACAAATACCACTTCGCTATTTAGCTCCCCTAATGCTTTAGCTACTTTAATGGTGGCCTTGCGATTGATTATCTGGTTCTTCACAATAGTTTCTTTTTGAGGAGATCCATAGCCAGGTTTCTCTCTCTTGCCTTGCCCACTCGCAGCGCATCCACTAAAGCAAGCATTTCATACAACGCATTATCCTGTTCTATGATAGGAAGAACAGAACTATACAAGGGCTGAATAGCATGGCCCCTTACATTGCCTTTAGCATAAGGCCAAACATATTTCTCATCACTTTGTATCAAATCATTAAGCGGAGGTGCACTATGTGCAGTGGGTATGCCCCTCACCATATTACCGGGTTGCTGCGGAAATAGTAAGGCAATGCCATACTGCAATAGATCTACAAAGGGTTGACGGGCTACTTTTCTGCCTTTTTCATAAAGAAGGCGAGCATAGTTAGATCGGGCCAACGACTCACTAACTTCCGACTGGCTCATCATTAATGCTTTGGCAATGGATATCTGTGTCCAGGGTTTGCCTTCTTCTACCATTAGCTTGAGGAGAACAACCACGTCCTGTGGCTTCATGGCTGGTATGGCGCTTTTGCTTCTCATTATCGTATATCGCGATATGCAATAATATAATATTATATATTAATTATCAATACTTTATATAAATATATCGGAAATCGCGATATGCGATATTATACTCAAAGGCTGCCCGGCTCAGGATTTAGTGTAATTCAAAACCGTTCCGGCTCCAGACTCCACTTGGCGGGTGAGCGCCACAAACTTGATAACAACAACTCGCGCATGAAGATAAATTCCTTCGGCAGTCTATCGTACATCTTTTCGAAAAGTTCTACGTGTTGCAACAACTCCGCTTTCCATTCTTCGCGGTCAATATCCATAATGCTATCAAACTGTTCGTTGGTAAAATCAATACCACTCCAGTCGATATCATCGTAAGTAGGCATCCATCCTATCGGACTTTCAACTGCGTTGGCTTCGCCTCTTATCTTCAACACAATCCATTTTAGGATGCGCATGTTATCGCCAAAGCCCGGCCAGATAAACTTACCTTCAGCATCTTTACGAAACCAGTTTACACCAAATATGCGGGGCGGTGCAGGCAAGCCGCGACCAAACTGCAACCAATGGTTAAAGTAATCGCCCATGTGGTAGCCGCAGAACGGCAACATGGCAAACGGATCGCGTCTTACCTTGCCTACTTCACCAAATGCAGCCGCAGTAGTTTCTGAACCCATAGTAGATGCGAGGTAAACTCCATACGCCCAGTTGCTGGATTGATATACCAATGGAATGGTAGTACTTCTTCGGCCACCAAATACAAATGCACTTACCGACACACCATTCGGGTTTTCCCATTGCGGATCGATAACCGGATTGTTCGCTGCCGAAACTGTAAAGCGACTGTTAGGATGCGCAGCGGGTTTGCCCGAAGTTGGGTCCCACTTTTGTCCGCGCCAGTCGGTAAGATTTTTAGGTGGCTCTTTAGTCATGCCTTCCCACCACACATCGCCATCTTCGGTAATGGCTACGTTGGTAAAAATGGTATCGCGTGCAATGGTGGCGATTGCATTAGGATTTGTTTTTTCATTTGTGCCGGGTGCTACACCAAAATATCCGGCTTCGGGATTGATCGCGTAAAGCTTGCCATCTTTACCGGGTTTAATCCAGGCAATGTCATCGCCCACGGTTGTTACCTTCCAGCCGTTTAATGCTTTGGGCGGAATGATCATGGCGAAGTTGGTTTTACCACACGCACTTGGAAAAGCTGCCGCTACATAATCTTTCTTACCATCGGGACTTTCCACACCTAATAATAGCATGTGCTCGGCCAGCCAGTTTTCATCGCGACCAATAACCGATGCAATACGTAAAGCAAAACATTTTTTACCGAGTAAGGCATTACCACCATAACCCGAGCCATACGAAACAATAGCACGTTCTTCCGGATAATGCACAATGTATTTAGTGGTGGCATTGGTTGGCCATTTGGCATCGGCCTGACCAGGCTTTAAAGGCGCGCCTACGGTATGCAAACATTTTACGTACTCATCTTCACTGCCCAATACATCAATAACCCGTTTGCCAACGCGCGTCATCAGGTGCATGTTTACCACTACATATTCCGAATCGGTAATCTCAATACCTATCTGTGAAATATCAGAACCTACCGGCCCCATGCTAAACGGAATTACATACATGGTGCGGCCTTTCATACAACCTTCCAGTAAAGGCAGTAGCGTTTGCTTCATCTGCTTCGGGTCGACCCAGTTGTTAGTTGGGCCGGCATCATCTTTACGCTTGCTACAGATGTAGGTGCGATCTTCTACCCGCGCAACATCGCTGGGATCGGAAAAGCAGGCAAAACTATTAGGTCGTTTTTTTGGATCGAGGCGAATGAATGTACCCTTATCAACCAACAGATTACACAACTCATCGTACTCGGCTTTGGAACCATCGCACCAGCGAATGCGATCGGGCGTACATAAGGCAGCAACTTCATTTACCCACGCGGTAAGTTCGGCATGGTTTACGGTATAGGTCTTTTCTTGCGCAAGCGTTAACATGGGAATAGGGTTTTAACGGCTCAAATGTAAGGAGCCAAAACCTCAAAAAGAAGCATTGCAAACGTTTGAAACGATGATTTTTATCATACCTATGTGGAAATCCTCAGAAATGGAAAAAGGCCGTTACAAAAGTCGCCTGTCATCGCGGTCCCGATAGCTATCGGGATTCCGCGGTACTCAACGGGATTCCGGCACAAGCCTGCCTGCACTCGGCCGCTTCGGCAAAGGCAGGGCCGGAATGACATTCCAATTGATTTCGACTTTTGAACAGCCTCTCCAACTTTTTAAATAGGTTTAGAAATCTACACGATAGGCCAATACCGGTATAATTCCCAGTTGGTACTTGGTTGTTTCCTTTTGCAGGAAGGTATCGAAGTAAGTAAAGGCCGTGTTCTGCTGACTGGTTACGTTTTGAATGTCGATAGAAAGTGTGCGGGTGTAACCGGGTTTGTTCTTGCGCCAGCTTACGCGAAGATCGGTTCTGAAATAATCGGGCAACCGTAAGTAGCCCAACTGCTCCTGGTAAATGGTTGTACCTACTTGCTGCGATAGCGCGAGATCAATCAACGGCTGCCGCACACCACCGAGGTAAAGCACGCGGGCATGCACACCAAACGACCGATTCTTTTTATTCCACTCCTTACCAGCAAGCAAACTGCTGGTGAACTTCGTGTTGAAGCGATTGTTCAAATACGTGGTGCCGTTGTAAAACTTTGCTTCGTAGCGCGAACCTGATAAAATGAAATACAAGTTGTTGTAAAATCGTTTCTCCAGACTTACTTCCAAACCGTAGTTGCGACCTTTGCCTGAGTTTACAAGTGTATCGTTCCAGATATAACCGTCCCATTGGTTAAGCGTAGAGCGATAAGGCGCATCGCGTACTACCGGAGCATCGGTAATTAAATGATAGAATGCATTGGTGGTTAACTTCAACTGGCCGGGCAGTTGGGTTTTCCATTCGGCTAAAGCCTGATGACTTCGCGTAAAGCCAATGCCACTACTGCCGGTTACCAGATAATTCTGCGTTTGTTGCAACTGACTGGTTGTTCCGACTGAAAGAGTAACCACATTGTTTTTACCCGATTTGGTTACACTTACTTTAGGTTCCCACGAATCGGTATTGTTAAAACCAAAGCGTACGTATTGCAATCCTGCATTTACCTGCCAAGTGCCTATGTATTTGTTCCACGATGCATACGGTTGTAACAATAAACCATTTACTTGTCCTTGGATGTAAGGGGTGAAAGTATCAAGGTATGATTGTGTTACCGTTTCCGATTCCAATTGTTGCTGATAGTGATTTAACCGAACACCGGTTTCTAAATCTCCATACGCACCTAACTTACGGTTAGCTTTTATAAAAGTCGATAAGATTGCATTGTCGGCATCGTAATGTTCGCGATAAACATGCGGAGTATTTGGATCCTGTAACGGCATACTTTGTGAATTCCGTTCCTGAAGTTGAGCGGAATACGAAAGACCTGCAACAAAATTCCACGTGCCGGGTTTAAACTGATTGACCAAACCCACACCATATGTTAATCCCTCAAAAGTTATATCATAGCGATCTTTCTCTTCTGCCCATTCTTCTTCGGGCTTAGCCTTAAAAACATTTTTACTGCTACCCATAAAACCAAATACAGAAAGCTCGCCACCATTTTTATGCGGAACGTTTACTTTAAAAGTTAAATCCTGAAAGTTGATTGCTTCATCGCCAAAATCAACACCCATGCTGCTCAGTAAGCCAATAGTTGAGTACCGATAGTTAACCAGAAACGAACTTCCTTTTTCTTTATTCAATGGACCTTCAGCAGCCAGATCTAATCCGATAAGCGAAGCCTGCGCAGTGTATTGCATTTTATCGGTAGCACCGGCACGGAGTTTCATATCCATAATTCCGGCAAGACCGTTGCTATAACCTGTTGGCAAATAACCCGAGCGGAAATCGGTGCGATCCAACACCTGCGAACTTAAAATACTGACTCCACCACCGTTGGCCGTTGGCTTATCTCCCATCGTTCCGGCATTAGCCAGGTGATTTGGATTAACAACATCCAACCCTTCAATACGCCACAGCACATAATTGGGTGAATATCCTTTTACGATGATCGAGTTAGCCTGATCGTTGGCAGCCACCACACCGGGGTAAGAAGTAAGCATGCGCACCGGATCGAAAAAATTTGCGGGCACCCGCAATGTTTTCTCTATAGATACTGAAGTTAAGCCGGTACCATTTATTGGCTCCGGACTCACTACAATTTCTTCCAGTTCGGTGGGTACTTCCTGTAATGTTACCGATAGCGTGGTTGTCTTACCAGCAATTACCAACAACTCGCTTTCGCGGGATTGATAACCCGTAAAACTTACTACAAGTTTATAACGGCCCGGTGCAAGTTGAAGAGAGAATTTACCGCCATCATCGGCAGCTACTCCGGCAACAGGCGTTTCTGAATTTTGATAAGCCGCAATGCTTGAACCAACCAATGCTTCGCCTGAAACACTTTTTATTCTTCCGGTAACATTACCCGTAATTTCCTGCGCGTGGGAAAACACAGCGAACCCCAACCCCACCAACAAAATAAAAACCCGCACTGCTTTAGTTCTTTACTTAACGAATTGTCTTGATGTACTTGATTGAATTCTCAATGCTTTGCATCGAATTTACCGGATAGGTTTCCTGTTCAATGAAGTAGTTTTTTAATCCAGCCTTCTTCGCCTGCGCAAAAAGTTTGGTAAAATCAATCGAACCGGTGCCTACATCGGCATTGCGATCCTGATTTGCTTTATCCATATCCTTTACATGCCACAATGGGAACCGACCCGGATGTTTTTCGAAGTAAGCCACCGGATCTTTACCCGCACGCACTACCCAATAAATATCCATTTCAATGCTCACCAGTTTTGGATCGAGCAGTGTAAGCATTTCATCAAAAATTACTTTGCCTTCTACCTGTTCAAATTCAAACGCATGATTGTGATAGCCCATTTTCAATTTGTACTTCTTTGCTACTTCACCGGCTTTGTTTAACACTTCGCAGGTGCGCTTTAAGTCATCCAGTGTGGCATAATACTTTTTATCCATCCACGGCACAACCACAAACTTCTGCCCTATTGCTTTGGCATCGGCACATACTTGTTCCCAACCGCTTTCGGCCAGGTTAATTCCATAATGGCCACTCACTACTTTTACACCGAGGGTATCGAGGTAGCTTTTAAATTCTGCAACCGGCATTCCGAATAGTTGTCCGTTGTTATAGCCATACGTTTCTACTTCGGTATAACCCCAGGCTGCAACCGATTTTAAAACTCCTTTCGGATCGTTACCGATTACATCGCGCAACGAGTAAAGTTGCAAGCCAACAGGTTTAGCTTTTCCTTTTGCTTCTGCAAAAAAAGAAGGCAGCGTAAGTAACCCGGCAGTTGCCAAGGCTGAACTTTGAATAAATCGTCTTCTATCCATAAAATTTTTTATTAATATTTTTTACTAACTGAAGTTATGTGACCCTGTGTATTAGGCGTCAAGACGGCTATTAACTTTAGCAAATAGCCGTCAGACGCCTCTTATAAAAATCATTTACCCAGTGTAAGTTGACTAAACATAAACAGGTTATCGTCACCTGCCTGATCGTTTTTAAACACCAACACAACATTGTGTTTACCGCTAACCGGTTTAAACCCAATTCCAGATGGTCGCATGTTTACACCGGCCTGCACTTCAATTTTGGGTGCATTCGCAAAACTTACGGTTCCTAACTTAGTTCCTTCTTTCGAATCGAGCCACACTTCAATTGTTCCACTCTTCATATTGCCCATTTCGGCAATTACAAAACTCATGGAACTCACTCCGGTTAAATCTACATCGGCAAAGGTAGCCGTTGCATTGTTCTTGATGTTCTCAGCAATCTGAAACCCACCCGCATTCAATTTACGTGCGCCACCCGTAAGCGTAGCTTGACCTGCCGATAACACCGGTGATTTAAACACATATTGTTTTGTGGTACTAAGCGAAGGCATTCCATTCGCTCCGGAATCTTCGTAGGTAGCTGTAAGCACATATGCTGAAGTTGCAGCTGGACCAGGAGGTGGTGCAACGGCAAACGATGACTTGCCACTCAAAGGCAAACTCTTTACCGCATCTTCTTTGGCTAATGATAAGATGTATTCTACCATTTGTACGGTTTGGGCTTTTGTTAACTGCGGATGCGCAGCCATCGCCACTTCGCCCCAGTTTCCTGAGCCACCATTTAAAATTTTATCGCTCAGCACTTCGGTAGCGCGTACATCCTTTGCATACCGTTTAGCTACATCGCGATAGCTTGGCCCTGCCGATTTCTGATCAACCAAATGGCAAGACTTACAATCGCTTTCTGCGATCAGCAATTTACCAGGCAACTCTGCCCGTTGATGGCCTTGCGCAATCGCGGTCATGTCATAACCTTGCGGATGATAGTCCATGGTAACTTTTACACGCTCGGCAGCAATCTTGCCATCAGCCGTAGAACCATCTTCTTTATCGGTTACGGTCACTTTATAATCAATTGCACTACCCTGAATGTAATGATCGGTATTTCCGCTTACTGAAATTTCGATAGCCGGAGGTTCATTGCCTGCTATGATCACAATCTCACCCGATGCTTTTGCGCCTTTTGCATCAATAGCTGTAATCTTTGGCCGGTAGATACCCGCTTTATCAAAGTTAAATTTGAAATCAGGCGTAGTGGATTTTGTAACCACACCATTCAAATCCATTTCATACGAAACTGCATCGCCATCCGGATCGGTTGTGCCCGCAGCTGAAACTGTTCCTTCCAAAGGCAAGGCACCAGAAATTTTGCTGGCGCTTACTACCACTTGTGGCGGGCGGTTGCCACCATTAAAATCAATCCGCGATAAGCGTGCATCCTGATTTTGTTTAAACCATTGTGTACCGTACTCCAGCGTGTACAACTTACCATCGGGCCCAAAAGCCATATCGATAATGTTGTTGAATTGCATGTTGGGCAGGAAAGGTTCTATATCCATGATGGCGCCTTTTTCATTCATGGTAACCAAATGCATCCAGTTGCGCATCCAATCGTAGATGATCAGCTTACCATCAAAATATTCTGGATATGCTTCAGCCTTCCCTTTAAAATCTTCTGAATAATAAACCGGCCCGGCCATAGCATTACGACCACCGGTTTTCATTAACGGAAAATCCGGTGAAGCATCATAAGGATACCAGATAAACGGAGCGCTTACTGAAGGTAATTCAGTTTTACCGGTATTGTTGGGCGATGTATTGATGGGGTTGTTGGGATTGTGCTTTGCACCTGTAGTCTTGGTTTCAAAATCATGTTTTCCATAGGCATAGTTACCACCCACAAACAAAGGCCAGCCAAAGTAACCGGCTTTCTGCGCCTGGTTCACTTCATCGTAACCGCGGGGGCCACGTTCCTCACTATCGTTACCGGCATCAGGGCCAACTTCACCCCAATAAAGAAATCCGGTTTTACGATCAACCGAAATCCGGTAAGGGTTACGATTACCCATTACATAAATTTCAGGTCTTGTTTTGTCTTCACCTTTCGGGAAAAGGTTGCCTTCCGGAATTGTATAGGAACCATCGGCTTGTGGTTTAATGCGAAGAATTTTTCCGCGCAGATCGTTGGTGTTGGAAGATGTTCCTTGTGCATCGAATGGTGAGCGGCCCGCACGTTCATCAGCAGGACTAAATCCATCCGATTCAAACGGACTGGTATTATCGCCTGTTGATAAGAATAGATTTCCATCAGGTGCAAATGTGAGTGAGCCGCCCGTGTGGCAACATTTATCGCGTTGCGTAGGCACTTCCAGTATTTGTACTTCACTGGCCTGATCTACCTTCTTACCATCAAATACAAAGCGTGATAATACGTTTGCCGATTTTTCGGGATGCGAGTAATAGATGTAAACCCAATTGTTCTTTGCAAAATCCGGATCGGTTGTAATACCCAACATACCATCTTCAAACTTAGTCCACACATTGAATGTGTTGATAAGGCTGATAGAATCCGTACCTGGGCTGTATAGTTTAACAGCACCCTTGCGTTCGATAAAAATGATGCGGCTATCCGGCAGAATAGTCATCTCGGTAGGCTCATCGAAATTATTACCCAACACATTTTTTGTAAACCGGTTTTCTTCGGGCACACGTTTAGCGCGTGCTTTCGCGAAGTCAGGTTTCTTCTCACCAATAGCATATTTTATTCCCTGATATAAATGACTCAGGAATAGTTCTTCACTAAACGATTCATCAGTATGACCGAGGCCGGTATAAAATGAACGACCACCATCAAAATCATGATACCAGGCAATAGGATGGTTTTCTCCATTCTCGCCACCTTTATAACTGGATTCGTCCAGATTGTATAAAACAGTTATCTCGTCCGAAATCTTTTTGTAGTTGTACAATTCATCGGTGCGAATCCATTCGTCCGGTAAATTGTCTTCACCAAATGGTTTTACCTTTTTAAACTTTGCTTCCTGAATTTGTGGGTGACTTTTAAAATACGCTCCCACCAGTTTGCCATACCACCACCAATCGTATTCAGTATCTGCGGCAGCGTGAATCCCCACATAACCTCCACCCGATTGAATGAACTGCATGAATTGATTTTGCTGGGCCTGATCCAATACATCCCCTGTGGTGCTCAGGAAAATTACTGCGCGGTATTTCTTAAGATTTTCGGCTGTAAACACATCGGCCGATTCGGTGGTATCCACACCAAAACCTTTTTCGGCACCCAGTTTAATCAAAGCTGCTTTACCAGCTTCAATGGATTGATGCCGGAAGCCTTTTGTTTTTGAGAACACCAGCACGCGCGGAGGTTCTTGCGTGCAAGAGTAAAAAAGAATGCAACAACCGAGAAGTACTAATAGTTTTTTCATGTGAATACGATGAATTGAGAATGTTGTTTTGAAAAAAACCTCTTTAAAACTAAAGAGGTTTTATTTTAATATTTCTATACCAAACCTGATCGCCATGATCTTGTAAGGAAATTTTGCCTTTTGAAAACTTACCAAAGCCAGGCATACTTTTGAATTTACTACCCGCAACCAATGCATCCCATTCTGGTGTGTGCATGGTAAACTCAACTGTTTTTACACCGTTAAGCCAAAACTCAAACTTGCCTTTATTGGAAATTAATCGGGCTGCATTCCACTCGCCAGCAGGCTTAACCGTTTCCTTCGAACACGAAATCAAATCATACAAATCGCCAGCACGATGTTTGATAATTTTTGCATCGGGATGGCACGTGTTGTCCAACACTTGCATTTCCGGGCCAGTCATCCAAATGTATTTATACTCATCAGATTCCTGAGCATTGAAAATTACACCACTGTTTCCACAAGCCTGAATTTTCCATTCGAGGTATAACTCGTAGTTTTCAAATTCCTGATCGGTTACCAGATCGCCACCTTTTTCTTCTTTGTTTGAGGTATCCAGAAAAAGTGCCTCGTCAGAAATTTTCCATGCAGCACCTACTTTATCGGATTTAAAGGTATGCCAGCCATTCGTGGTTTTGCCATCAAACAAAAGTTGCCAACCGGCTTTCTTTTCTTTTGATGTAAGCGTGTTGTGTTGAGCCTGCGCTGAAAAGACAATTAAACTCAAAACAAGTATTGTAAGTCTCTTCATCTTAATGTTCTGTTTCACCATCTAACGATAGTACATAGCGGGCCATCTTCTCTGCATCAATCTGCGAAAGATCAGCATGTGGCGACATTGGGATTTCGCCCCACACACCTGTGCCACCCTCCATAATTTTTTTTGCTAAGTAAGTAACATTAGCTGCAGTGAACTCATATTTTTTTGCAACCTCGGTATGTGCTGGGCCAATCAATTTATTGGTAGCATGATGACAGGTTTTGCAATCGCTGGCTTTTACCAACGCCTCGCCTTGTGCAATTACATCAACCGCTTGTACTGGTGCTGTACTTTCATCGGGTGTACCATAATCTTCGGTTTGTGTTTCGGCTTTCTTAGAACCACAATACATCAGCGTTAACGCTAGCACAACGGCAACTACTATTGAGATTTTATTTTTCATTGGGGATTGTTATTTAGTATGATATCAATTTTAACTCAGACCTAACACTTTTTTATTGAGTGAAGGATTCTTTCCAGTCGATGCAAAATCATCAAATGCTTTTTCGGTTACCCGAATGATGTGGTCTTTAATAAACGGTGCACCTTCTGCTGCGCCTTGTTCAGGATGTTTGATGCAACACTCCCACTCCAACACAGCCCAACCGCTGTAATCGTATTGAGCCATTTTGGTAAAGATAGATTGGAAGTCAACCTGACCATCGCCAAGCGAACGGAAACGCCCCGGACGGTTTACCCAATCCTGAAAGCCACCATACACACCGCTCTTACCGGTAGGGTTAAACTCGGCATCCTTTACGTGAAACATTTTAATGAAAGAATGATAGAAGTCGATGTATTGCAGGTAATCTAATTGCTGCAATACAAAGTGACTTGGATCATATAAAATATTTGCGCGTGTATGTTTACCAGTTGCTTCCCAGAAACGCTCGAAGGTTATACCATCGTGTAAATCTTCGCCCGGATGGATTTCATAACACACATCTACACCTACTTTATCGAACGCATTAAGAATGGGCAGCCAACGTTTGGCTAATTCTTTAAAGCCATCTTCCACCAATCCGGCAGGACGCTGCGGCCAGGGATAAACTGTATGCCAAATCAACGCACCCGAAAAAGTTGCGTGTGCATTCAACCCTAAATTTTTACTGGCTTTAGCTGCAAGTTTTAATTGATCTACTGCCCAGGCTGTTCTTTCTTTCGGTTTACCGTGTACGGATTTCGGTGCAAAACCATCGAACATCACATCATAAGCAGGATGAACAGCTACCAGTTGTCCTTGCAGGTGTGTGGATAGTTCCGTTATCTGCAAACCACATGATTCAACTGTTTCGCGAATCTCATCGGCATAGTCTTTACTCTCGGCAGCTTTTCTTAAATCGATGCAGCGGCTATCCCACGTAGGAATCTGCACGCCTACATAGCCAAGTGAAGCTACCCACTTGCAAATAGATTTAAGGTTGTTGAATGGAGGTTCATCGCCCATGAACTGGGCCAAAAAAATTCCAGGGCCTTTTAATGTCTTCATAACTTAAACTTCAAATGGAGTCCACTTTTCTTTACTCTGTCCGCTCTTCACTACATTATCGATAAACGCCATACCGCGGATACCATCATCCACCGAAGGGAAATCAATATGCTCAGAAGCTTTGGTACCATCAATCTTAGCCGTTAACGCTAAAGCAAAATTGCGATAGAGATTTGCAAACGCTTCGAGGTAACCTTCGGGGTGCCCAGCCGGAGTGCGCGTGTTAAACTGTGCTTCAGGATGTATGAATCCATTTGTACCGGCACGATAAATCTGCGTGGGTTTATCCAGCCATTTCACCAATAAGGTATTGGGTTCTTGCTGCGACCACTCCAAACCACCGTTCTCGCCATACACCCGAATCTTCAAAGCGTTTTCTTCACCAGCTGCAACCTGTGAAGCCATCAACACACCAGCGCCACCGTTATCAAACTTCAATAACACGTTGCCATCATCATCTAATGCACGGCCCGGAACCATAATGTTCAGGTCGGCACATAAGTGCGTAATTTTTAAACCCGTAATGAACTCCGCTAAATGCGCAGCGTGAGTTCCAATGTCGCCCATTGCGCCAGCTTTGCCCGAACGTTTTGGATCGGTACGCCAGGCAGCCTGTGCGTTACCTTCTCTTTCGCTCATTTTACTCAACCAGCCTTGCGGATATTCCACATATACTTTGCGGATTTTTCCGAAGATGCCATCGCGAACCATCGCGCGGGCTTCACGCACCATCGGGTAACCCGAATACGTATGCGTTAAGCAAAGCAACAAACCTGTTTCCTGAACTTTCTTTTTTAGTTGACGGGCTTCGTCTAATGTAAATGCAATTGGCTTTTCAATCACCACATGGAAACCTTTTTCCATGGCAAGCATGGCCGGGGCAAAGTGTGCAAAGTTGGGCGTAACAATGGTTACAAAATCAATGCGCTTATCGGCCGGGAGTTTACTCTCCTTTTCAATCATCTCCTCGAATGTGGTGTAGGTTCTGTCTTCCGACAGGAACAACATTTTACCACTTTCTTTGGCCACTTCCGGGTTGATACTGAGGGCTCCGGCAACAACTTCAATCAGCCCGTCCATATTGGCGGCCAGCCGGTGAATTGATCCGATGAAGGCATCTTTTCCTCCACCAACCATTCCCATTCTTAGTTTTCTATTCATGCGATTAGGCTCAGGTTATATTTAACAAGTAAGGTTAAAACGATATGGCGAAAAATACTGAAATAAATTTAACGGAATCGTTTGCAGTAATTTTAAATGGGCTTAAATCAAGAGAAATCTTGTTTTAAAAAATAACCACGGCTAAAGGCGCGTGGTTATTAATTGCTGATCTGTTTCTCTGTTTAAACAAACTTGTTCAACAGGTTTTCCAGATATTCTTGTTTTCCACTGATTTGCGCAGGTTCGCCATTTTTCAAAGCCAACTGGCGCAGCTCGCGTAAGCCGAGACTTCCGTTTTCGAACTTTTTGCCGTTGCCTCTATCAAACGAGGCGTATCGATCTTTCTTCAAGCTGGTAAGTTCTCCGTCTTCCAGAATAGCATGTGCAGCCAGCAAGGCTTTTGCAAAAGTGTCCATACCGCCAATGTGTGCATAGAAAATATCCACCAGGTCGGTTGAGTTTCTACGGGTTTTAGCATCGAAGTTTATGCCTCCGGTTTTAAAACCACCGGCCTGCAAAATCACCAGCATAGCTTCTGTAATTTCATATACGCTGTTCGGGAACTGATCGGTATCCCAACCGTTTTGGTTATCGCCCCGGTTTGCATCAATGCTTCCTAAAGCATTTGCATCGGCCGATACCTGCAATTCGTGATCGAACGTGTGGCTGGCGAGTGTAGCATGATTAACTTCTATGTTCAATTTAAAATCGTCCATCAGATTGAACTGGCGCAAAAAGTTAAGGCACGTTGCCGCATCAAAATCATATTGATGTTTAGATGGCTCCATCGGTTTAGGTTCGATGTAGAACACACCTTTAAAGCCTTGCTTGCGGGCATAGTCGCGCGAGATTTGGAGGAACCGTGCCAGATGTTCCTGTTCGCGTTTCATATTGGTATTCAACAACGACATGTAACCTTCTCTTCCGCCCCAGAATGTATAACCAGTGCCCCCTAATTCTATGGTTGCATCAATGGCGTTTTTTACCTGGGCGGCTGCATGTGTTACCACATTAAAATCAGGGTTGGTTGCGGCACCATTCATGTAGCGTGGGTTACTGAAAAGGTTCGCTGTTCCCCATAGAAGCTTCACCCCTGAATCCGCTTGTTTCTGCTTGGCATAGTCCACAATCTTGCGAAGCCGTTTTTCTGATTCAGCAAGTGTTGGCGCTTCATCCACCAGGTCGTAATCGTGAAAGCAATAGAAAGGTGCACCGATTTTTGTAATGAATTCAAATGCAGCATCCATCTTATCATAAGCCCGTTGCACAGCATCACCGGCTTGTAACCACGGAAATTGTTTTGTGCCCGGTCCAAAAGGATCGCCACCTGTTCCGCAGAAGGTATGCCAGTAGGAAACAGCAAACCGCAGGTGCTCCTGCATAGTTTTACGGCCCACCTTTTTGTTGGGATTATAAAACTTAAACGCAAGCGGATTATCCGAATCTTTGCCTTCGTACTTGATGGCCCTAATTCCTTTAAAGTACTCTTGTTTTCCTTTGATTACTTTCATGATTATTAGTTTTAAATTTTAACGATTGGTTTCTATTATCTACTAAGTTGCTCCTCTTGCTTCCAGTATCGTCTCCCGCTTCGGGGACGATGTGACTCCGAATTTGCATCGTCCTCTGCGAGAGACGATGCGGAAAATAAATTTATTATCTACTGAGTTGCTGCTCTAAAATGGTTTTCCATTTCTGATACGCTGATTCATGTTGCTCTTGCTGATTTTTAGCTGGCGTTTCCGCATGCAATAGTTTTAAACCTGTAAATGCTTGTTTAAAATCTGAGTAAAGACCAGCCCCTACGCCTGCACCCAGTGCTGCACCCATCGCACCATCAGTATCGTAAAGTTCCAATCGTGCACCAATGGTGTTTACAAAAGCATTTCGAAACACTGGACTCAAAAACATATTGGCATGACCGGCCCTTATTACCTGCGACTTTAAACCCATTGACTGCAGAATATCGAAGCCGTAACGAAGCGCAAACACGATTCCTTCCTGTGCTGCACGAAATACATGCGCTTGCGAGTGGCGATTAAAATCCAGTCCGTGCCACGAAGCGTTGATCACTTTGTTTTCCAGAATACGTTCGGCACCATTCCCGAAAGGCAACATCAGCAACCCATCGGCACCCACACCCACTCCCGAAGCCAGTTCATTTATTTTGGTATATGGAAACGCATCTACGCTACGTACATTCTTACGCAGCCAGCTGTTCAGAATACCCGTACCATTCACGCAAAGTAAAATACCATTGCGTTTTTGCGCAGCCTGATTGTTAACATGTAAAAAAGCGTTTACACGCGATTGCTTATCAAAGGCATTATCATCGGTTACACTATAAATCACTCCTGACGTTCCCGCTGTAGCGGCCGTTTCGCCTGGGTTCAATACATTTAAAGAGAATGCGTTGTTGGGTTGATCGCCCGCACGATACGAAACCGGAGTTCCTTTTTTCAATCCGGTAAGTTCGGCTGCTTTGGCATCTACTTCGGCCTGAATAGAGAATACGGGTTTAATCTCAGGCAGTAGATCTGCGCTTATTCCATAATGATCCAGCAACGACTGGGCAATGGAACCTGCTTTATAATCCCAGAAAATACCTTCCGATAATCCGGTGTCAGTAGTCGTTGTTTGGCCCGAAAGTTTAAAAGCGATGTAATCGCCTGGCAACATAACTTTATGGATACGCTCATAAACGGCAGGTTCGTTTTCTTTTACCCACTTCAGTTTTGAGGCTGTGAAATTTCCGGGTGAGTTGAGAAAGTGCGACAAACAATATGACTCGCCCAGTTTATGAAAGGCCTCGCCACCATACTTTACTGCGCGGCTATCGCACCAGATAATGGAAGGCCGAACGGGAACACCTGCTTTATCAATACACACAAGGCCGTGCATTTGGTAAGCAATACCAATTGCTTTAACCTGTTCGCCTTTAGCACCGGCTTGCGCCAGCGTTTGTTTAATACAAATTACTACATGCTGCCACCAGGTTTCGGGTTCTTGTTCGGCCCAGCCGGGCTGCACGGCTAACATTTCCATCTCTTCGGCAGGCGATTGAGCCGAGGCCACACGTTGGCCTGTACCAATGCTTACCAAAGAAGCTTTTACTGAAGAACTGCCAATATCAAGTCCCAAAACATACTCCTGCATACGATTGAATTATGTCCAAAAGTATTTACTTATAGTCAAAATGACCATATATTAGCCGGATAATTTTTATGCCCAGTCCAGCTTCAACCGAAAATATCATCGAAGCACTGTCTATTGACTGTGTAATCTTCGGTTTTAAGGATGGACGGTTAGATATTCTTTTAGTAAAGCATGCCGAGGGCATAAGTGCCGGCAAATGGGCACTGCCCGGTGGCTGGATAACCTATGGAGAAAGTGTGGACGATGCCGCCAAACGATTATTGAAATCCCTTACAGGGATTAGTGACATTTACTTAGAGCAACTGAAAGCGTTTGGCGAACCGAACAGGTTTCCGGAAAAGCGGGTGGTAACGCTTGCCTTTTATGCACTGGTAAATGAAGAAAGCTATTCGCTGATACCGGGCTTTACGGCTTCGGATGCGCAGTGGTTTAATGTACACGATGTGCCCGACTTGATTTACGATCACAACCAGATTCTTGACTTTGGTTACAAGCATTTGAAGCATAAAGTGCGGCACGAACCGGTTGGCTTTAATTTGTTGCCCGCTAAATTTTCGTTGCTGCAACTTCAGGAGTTGTACGAAGCTATTCTGGAAACGAAATTAGATAAGTCTAACTTCAGGCGTAAGCTGGGTAAAATGAAGTTGTTGATTAACTGTAAAGAAAAACAGAAAGACGTATCGCACCGGGCCGCAGCGTTGTACAAATTTGATAAGCGTATTTATGTTACCCTCCGCAAAAGCGGGATGGTATTTGAATTATGAACACACTTTTTTTTCAATTTTATATCAACCGTTTGCATCAAACCGAATTTCCTCACATATTTCAAAACCTAAAATAAAACCTTAACACATACACACATGAGCGATAAACCGAATATCAGGTTGTTTTATGCAAGCTGTTTTGCACTGATAACCACCGCATTTTCTTTTAGTATCAGGGCTGGAGTTCTTAATCAACTAGGAAAAGAATTTCAACTCAATGCTGAACAATTGGGATTTATAAATAGTATGTGGTTCTGGGGATTTCCCCTAGCCATGGTTATTGGAGGATTAATCTATCATACGGTAGGCCCAAAAAAGATTATGCAGTTTGCTTTTTTCACGCATACCGCAGGGATTCTTTTAACGATTTATTCCGGAGGTTATACAGGTCTTATTATTTCAACCTTTTTAATAGGCCTTGGTAACGGATGTACTGAAGCTGCCTGTAATCCTATGATTGCCGATAGCTATGAGGGTAAGAGGATGAACACACTATTGAATCGTTTTCATATGTGGTTTCCCGGAGGAATTGTTTTAGGAAGCCTTATCAGTTATTTTATGACTGAAGCAAACCCAGAAGGATGGCAGACTCAGATTTGGCTTATCCTTGTTCCGACTATTGTTTACGCTTATTTATTCTGGGGTCAGGAATTCCCTAAACCTCGTGTTCAGGAATCCGCTACGGTAACGGGAAATTTGAAAGCCATGGCTACACCTATTTTTATTTTTATTGGTGCTTGCATGGCTATGACAGCTATTTCGGAATTCGTTCCAAATCAATGGGTTCAATTAATTTTATCAAAAAGTGGTGCAGCGCCTATGATGATCCTCGCATTAATTAGTGGTATCATGGCTGTGGGCCGTTATTTTGGAGGAGAGTTTGTACACAAGTATGATCAAACAGGTGTACTCTTAGGATCTGCCATTTTAACTGCCTTAGGAATCTTTTTACTTAGTTCGCTTACCGGGAGTATGACCTATTTTGCTGCCGCTATTTTTGCATTGGGGATTACCTTCTTCTGGCCCAATATGATTGGATTTGTCGCTGAGAAAATTCCGAAGAGCGGTGCCTTAGGCATGTCAGTTATTGGTGCAATTGGAATGTTCATGACTGGAAATATGCAACCAATCTTTGGAGGATGGATTGATAGCGCTCGTGCAAAAGCAACTGCATTGGGCCTTTCAGGTGATGAAATGGAGCTTGCAATTGGCCAAGCAACGCTTCAAAAGATGATTACCTTTCCTGCTATATTAATTGTATTGTTCACAATACTTTTATTCTGGATGCGGAGCCGGGCAAAGACTGCTCATTAAGATTTGTAATAACGTAAAAGGAAAGGCTGCTTTAATAAAGGCAGCCTTTCTTATTTCCGTTCAATCAAATCCCACTGGTTGCCATATAAATCTTCAAACACGGCCACTGTTCCATAGCTTTCGTTAACCGGTTCGCGAACAAACTTTACGTTCTTGCTTACCAGATTCTGATAGTAGCGCCAAAAATCATCGGTGTACATAAAAAGAAACACGCGGCCTCCTGTTTGATTACCTACAAACTTTTGTTGTTCTTCAGTTGCTGCTTTGGCTAACAACAGGCGACATCCGGCATCGCCAGCAGGCGCAACAACCACCCATCGTTTGGCAGGTGTTAAAACAGTATCTTCAATCAATACAAAACCAAGTACATCACGATAGAAGGTTAGTGCCTCATCATACTCGCGAACCAATAAACTTATCATGCCTATCTTTTGCATCTTGAAATTCTTCAGTCCCGAAAATATAACTGAAAATTAACTTAATTTGTCGCACCCTAAATCTACCGCATGATTAAGACATTACTCTCGCCATTTAAAAGGTTTGCCTGGTTTAAACGCCTGAATGCAAAAATCACCTACGAGTGGTTGGCGAAACATATTCCAGCCAATGACTGGCACTTTATGAACTATGGCTACTTCCCTACTGCGGACGAGCCAGTACCCGTATTTCAAACTCAACCATTGCAACATTATCCGCTGCAGATGTATCATCATCTGGCAAGCAAAGCAGATTTAGCTAATAAGGTTGTGTTAGAAGTGGGCAGCGGTCGCGGTGGTGGCGCATTGCACCTTGCAGGATATTTCAAGCCCAAGCAATACACCGGTATGGATCTGGCCCAACATGCTGTTGATCTTGCCAACAAACTACACCATCTTCCCAATCTTAAATTTATTCAGGGAAGTGCAGAGAATATTCCATTAGCCGACAACAGTGTAGATGTGGTTGTAAATGTGGAGTCATGTCACGCATACGGATCGGTAAAGAAATTTTTGAGTGAAGTGAAACGCGTGCTAAAACCCGGTGGCTACTTTTTAATGGTCGATTTCAGGTATGCACAAGATATGCCCGAGCTAAATCAGCTACTGGCTGAAAGTGGATTAACTATGAAGTTGGAAGAGAACATTACCAGCCGTGTGGTAATGGCTATTGAAGCCGAAGATGAAGCCAAACAAAAAAGCATCCGTGATCTGGTTCCGCCAAAGTGGCAAAAACTATTTGCTGAATTTGCCGGTGTTGTAGGTTCAAAGTTTTATCGCAACCTGCAAGACGGTACGCGCTTTTATTATCGGTATGTAATGACGAAAAATTAGCGTTTCCGCAGAATCAAAATACAAAGTATAGCTAAGATTGCTGTGAGCGGTGTAAAAATCCATCGCTCCAGCGGATCGACTGCCACAATGTTACCGATGGTGTTGAGTGCAAATAAAGCCGCCATTAGTACCAGTAACCACTTTACTACTTTGGCTTTGAGAATATGGATAAACCCTGCCGCATGACACGCTACAAAAATCATAAATAGGTTAAGCGTTATTGAAACAATTTCGAAGCGGATCATTTCTGCCTGCGATTTCAACCGACCGCCCCAGACAATTTCGAACGGCACCACTCCTATCAAAACCAAAATATGAAAAAGTACTACTGCTGTAAGTAACAGTACGAGCAAGCGAGCCATTCTCTGCTATAAATTTTTTACATTCGATGCGAGTGCCGCAATTACCACCTCTTTTGCTTCGCGATGTTTGCAATAACTACACCGGTAATGCTCCAGCAACAAACCGTCTTCCGTTTGTGTAGGTTGTTTTTCAATCTCTTCGGAAGCAATCTTCATGGTATAGTAGCCACACTCACCACATTTTTCAGCATGTTGATAGGGCATATACTTCTCTATTTTCTTCTCGCCTGTCTTCTCATCAACCCATACATCGTACTCAACAGAATGTATTTCACTTTGATGTTGTTGCAGTTCATTCGTTTCCAAATGCACAGAACCCTCTTCATTCGAAAGTTTACGCATGGTATTTCCTGCCGATGATTTGCGCGGCTTGTTCCGAATGCTTCTGAGCCGGCTCTCTAACATGCGTGGATACAGGATGCGTATTAAACTCGATAACAACGTGTACACAATTACAAACGAACATGCCAACAGAAAAATACTGATGTATAATTTCACGGTATCGTCAACCGGTAATAACGGGGTTAATTCTGCGGTTGCGAATAAAGCTACACCAATCATGCCGCTCAAAATGGCATACCAGAAAAATTTTACCTCGTGCAGGTTTACGTAATCGTATCGTTCTTTATTATCAGAAATAGTTAACAGTTTTATTTCGTGATAAAGGAAAATTAAAACGGCTATGCCAAAGAAAACATAAGAGCCCAGAATCAGGTAGTGGTCCCAGGTTTCGATAAAATCATGTGCTGAAGTTTCCATAACAGGTGGGTTTAGGTGCGAAAGGCATGAGAAATTTCCGAATATTCCGGCCCAGTTTCAATGGAAACCTTTATAATTTTAGACCGGCATTGAAATTAATAGCCCAAAACTGACGTTTATCAGAAATGCAAAACAGCTTCTTTAATATGGCTTTGAAGCAAGCCGCCCGACTTATGGGAAAACCGGGGCGTGTGGCGCGAATTCTTGCTGAATTAGTGGTTAAAATCAGTCGCGTGGATTGGTCAACAGAAGGCCGCCCGAATCTGAAAGCCCAGATTTCGCTTATTGGCCGTCTTATTAAAGCAAATTTAACCGGGACTTATAAGCTGAAATCAACCCGTGTGTTGGTTGGGTTATTGGCTGCTTGCATCTATTTCATTAACCCATTCGACCTGGTGCCCGACCTGTTGGTGGGCATTGGACTTGTGGATGACATGGCCATAATTGCCTGGGTATTCAGCTCGGCTGCTACCGAACTAAAGGCTTTTGAAGAATGGGAGAAAGTTACTTCCGCTTCGCTTTAAACACACCATTAGGTTGATTGAACACTGCTTCGGATAACGTGCCGTTAGTTTCTACAAATTCAATCTTAAATCCTTCAAGCCCCTTAAGCATGAATTTATGTTTTCCTGTTGGAACCAATTCATACTCCGGTTGGCCGGGAACAAAAAGTCGTAGAGCATCTGCTTTCGTAAAGAAGCGAACGGTCATTCCGCCCAATTCAAACTCACCTTCATAACGTTTAAGATCGGCCGTACTTACATCCACTTTAATTGGTGTGCGTTTAAATTCAAGCGCTGCTAAGGTCGGCTCAAGCTTTAGCGCGACTTTACTAATCTCCCCCACTTCGTTTCCAGAAAACAGAAACTGAGTTGAGTTCTCGCTTGTTGTGGTATCGGGTTTTCCGTTTTCAATTGCATACGAATTAAACACATCGTAATGATGATGCGCCAACCACAACTTCATACGCTTAAAGTTGGCGAACAGCGAATCGCGATCGTACGTAATGGTAAAATCGCCATAAGCAGGATGCGAATATTTGCCCGTGAACTCCGCCAGGATGTGAGAAGGTTTTGTGCCTTTCACCTTATTGGAAGAACGAGTAGCCGCTGCTTTCTTCTGCTCTGCCAAAGCTTTATCGCGTCTTTCTTTCAATTCCTTATTCCAATCGGTTGCTTTTACTTTCAGCATCCTGTCGGAAATAATGTTGCGTACAACGGATGGCACCGAAGAACCATTCTGATTTACCAATACCACAATACCTACACTATCGCTTGGGAAGAAAGAAGTGTTGGCTGAAAATCCATCTATGTTTCCGCCATGCTCTACGCGATAGTGACCTTTGTAAGAAGAAAGAAACCAACCATAACCATAATTGGATAAGTGTAAATCAGGATTCGATTTATCGGGTAACGAAGCACCAATAACCATTTGCGAACTCATCGCTTCCGAAACATAACTGGCCGGAATAATTTCTTTGCCATTAAACTTACCACCATTAATCCAGGTAATTACCCAGTTAGCCATTTCGTTTACACTACTGTTGATACTACCTGCGGGCGACATACCGGCAATGTGATAATAATCCATTTTCTTTATCGTAGTTTCTTTTTCGAGTCCATACCCTATCGCTATGTCAGTTGCTTTTTGCATTTCAGGAATAGAGAGGTTGCTGCGTACCATATTCAAGGGTTTGAATATTCGCTCATGCACATTCTCTTCCCACGTTTTACCTGTAAGTTTTTCGGCAACCACACCTTGCGCCAGAAACATAAAGTTATTGTAATACCATCGCTCGCGCACCCCGGCAAAAGGTTCCTGATGCGCAATACGTTGTATCAAACTATCTTTAGAATCAGACGGAAACAAATACCACGAAAAATCATGGCGTGGCAAACCAGTACGGTGACTCATCAGATCACGAATTTTTATGGAGTTATTCATTTCATCGTTAAAGAACTTCAACTCCGGAATGTATTTGGAAGGCTTGTCTTCAAACGCAAGTTTATTCTCGTTACGCAATTGACCCAACACAGCCGATGTAAATGCTTTACTGCAACTTCCTATGGCAAACAAAGTATTGGCTGTTGCCGGAGTTTTCTTTTCGTAATCGCTGTAACCAAACCCTTTTGCATAAACAACTTTGTTTTTCTCTACAATAGCCACGGCAAAACCAGCCGCTTTCCAGGTATCTAAAACTTTCTGAAGCTCGGCATCAAGCCCTGCCAAACGAGTATCGGCAGCAGGTTTCTTTTGCGCGAAAGAAACAATTGACACCAATGTTAGAATCACCATGAAGAAACCTGCTTTGGCTTGTGGGCATTTCATAATCTTACTTGTTTAGTGTTACCGATTTTCCATTCATTACTATTTCCAAAGGCTCACCGTGCTCCAGCACGGTATCTACTTTTCCGCCTGCGCCAACTTTTACTTTAATTACGCGATCGCGGAATTCAAGCCGAAACGAATATGACTTCCATTGATCGGGAATAAACGGAGTGAAATGTAGTTTACCATCGCGCACACGCATACCACCAAAACCTTTTACCAAACTCATCCAGGTACCAGCCATCGAAGTAATATGACAACCTTCTTCGGTGTCGTTGTTATAATCATCCAGATCGAGACGCGCAGTACGTAAATAAAATTCGTAAGCTTGTTCTTTGTAACCAATCTTGCTGGCTAGAATAACATGCACACAAGGCGAAAGCGATGATTCATGCACGGTCATGGGTTCATAGAAATCGAAATTCTTTTTGATGGTATCCATATCAAAATCATCCTCAAAAAGAAAGATACCTTGCAATACATCGGCTTGTTTAATAAAGCATGAGCGCAAGATCCGATCCCACGACCATTTTTGATTTAATGGTCTTTCGCTTGGTGGCAGATCTTTTACATGAATGAGTTCCTTATCTAGAAAGCCATCCTGTTGAAGAATAACACCACGTTTTTCATCTTTCGGGTAATACATCTTTTCGGTGATGTCTTTCCACTTCGCAGTTTCTTCAGCTTCTTTCAAAGATGTCTTGGAAACAATTTCTGCGTATCGTGCGGCATGATTCTTTTTTACAAAATCAATTACCCGTTGTGTAAACCGGAGTGTCCATGCGCCCAGATAATTCGTGTACCAGTTGTTGTTTACGTTGTTCTCGTATTCGTTGGGGCCGGTTACACCCAGTACCACATACTTACCTTTTTCGCCTGACCAGTTAACACGTTGCGCCCAGAAGCGAGCAATACCGATCAGTACTTCAAGGCCGTATTCAGCCAGATAATTTTTATCACCTGTATAGTCGATGTAATCGCGCATCGCGTAAGCCATAGCGCTTGTGCGATGGATTTCTTCAAACGTAATTTCCCATTCGTTGTGGCACTCTTCACCATTCATGGTTACAAATGGATAGAATGCAGCCCCATCCTTAAAGCCAAGCTTCTTTGCATTCTCAATAGCTTTACCCAAATGTTTATAACGATAGACTAAAAGATTGCGCGCCACCTTTGGTTCGGCTGTACTTAAAAAGAATGGTAAGCAATATGCTTCTGTATCCCAATAGGTACTTCCGCCATATTTTTCGCCAGTAAATCCTTTCGGGCCAATGTTCAATCGTTCATCTTCACCAGTATAGGTTTGTGTGAGTTGAAATATGTTGAAGCGAATACCCTGTTGTGCGGCCACATCGCCATCAATTGTAATGTCACATTCCTCCCACTTATGGGCCCATACTTTTGCATGCTCGGCAAATAATTTATCGAAGCCCGCAGCAACGGCTGATTTTAATTTAGCTTTTGCATTGGCAGTAAGCTTGTCTTTTGAATGATTTTCGGATGACAAGACAACTCCATACTTATAAATTACAAACGTGCTCCCTTCTTTCAGTTCGGTGGAGATTTCATTATCGGCATACTTTTCTTTCAGATTTGCAGAAACTTTGCCGGCCACGTCTTTACCATCCAATTGCAATTTGTATTGCATGGCCGTACATACATGGAACTGTGTCTTTTTAGTTTGTGCCGTTACCAGCGCCAATCCGGGTTCGGCTTCTTTATAAACTTCTTCCCAAAACTTTTCATCGTAGTTGGAATCTTTGTTCACCACATCGGCATCTACCGGCAAGGTAAGTGTAATGGGTGCTGAAAAATTTAAGGCTTTGATTTCATAGCGAATTGCTCCCACTTCTCCATCGGCCATCGAACAAAAACGTTTGGAATCCACTGCTACTTTTTTACCATCGGCTAGCGTGGCGGTAAAGCTGCGATGCAATAATCCTTGCTTCATATCCAACACGCGCGTAAAGGATTCTACTTTGCATTTAGCCAAATCAAAAATTACAGCCCCGATTTTAATTTTGATTTCGATCCAGCTTGGCGCGTTCAATACTTTTGCAAAGTATTCCGGGTAGCCGTTCTTCCACCAACCCACACGCGTTTTATCGGGATAATAAACCCCAGCCACATAACTTCCTTGATGCGTTTCGCCTGAGTAATCTTCTTCGAAGGTGGCGCGTTGCCCCATGCGGCCATTGCCGAGACTAAAAACACTTTCGGAGATTTTATTGTAATGCGGATTTAATCCTTCTTCAATAATGTGCCATTCATGGTGCTTGAGATATTGCTTCATAGCGGAGGAGTTTTTTTGTAATAGGTGTTCGGTAGTCAGTATTCAGTAAATGGTAATCAGTATTCGGTGATCAGTGATCGGTATTCATTATTCAAATTTTGTCAAGGCTGTTTAAATCAAAATCGGCAGTTTGCTTTACGATAATGTTTGCTTTACCCAACTGTTCGGGTGAGCCTACGCCTACACACTTCATGCCCGCGGCCAGTGCAGCTTCTACTCCTGCCTCGGCATCTTCAAACACCAAACATTTAGCAGGAGTTACGTTGAGTTTTTTCGCAGCCAATAAAAATATCTCGGGGTCAGGCTTTGAATGCGTAATCATAGTACCATCTACCATTGTATCAAACAAATTTGCCACACCCAGCAACTCAATTACCCGTGGCGCATTTTTACTGCTGGATGCTAACGCTACTTTAAGCTGTTGCTTTCTACAATTGGCTAGCATAGCTGGCACACCTGCAAAAATTTCTTCCGGACGAATGGATTCGATGTATTCGATAAACCATTTATTCTTTTTATCGGCCAGCGCTTCTTTCTCTGCTTCCGGAAGTTGAATGTTACCCAGTTCAAGAACGATTTCCAACGAACGCATTCGACTTACACCTTTCAGCAATTCGTTATGTTGCAGCGTAAGCGTAATACCAAATTCACTTGCCAATCGCTTCCAGGCAATGTAGTGGTAATGTGCCGTGTCGACAATAACACCATCCAGATCAAAAATTACAGCTTCAATCATTTATGCGTAGTAAAACTAAACATGCCCGCGGGCAATAATAGCATTGGTTTCTTCTAATGACTTAAATACTTCGAAAGTTTTGCCTTGTGTGCGCAAAGCACCAAATGCATTGGCATACTGCGCGGCCCCAATATAATCGCCTGGATTTTGTACCAATCCATAAACAAGTCCGCCAGCAAATGAATCGCCACAGCCGGTAGTGTCTATTACTTTTTCAACTTTAATAGAAGGTACCAGTTCTTCAACCACTTTACCGCGCTTCTTAAAATAAGTAAGACATCCGCGCGAGTCAAGGGTTACATATACACACTTAACGCCCAATGCCAGACAATGCTCTGCAAATGCTCGTATTTCTTTACGATCTAATTCGCTTGCATTAAAATCTTCACTCTCATATTCTTTTTTAAACCAGGAGGCATGAGCTTCTTCGAGGTTCATTTTCAATACATCAATAAACGGAAGCCATTGATCGCGATCGATCCAGAATTTGCGCTGGCGCTCGCCATTTACAAGACAAGCGGTTGTTGGTCCGTGTGCATCAAAAATTATCTTGCCTTTACTCTTTTTCTTCAAATACTTTAAGGTATCTAAAGAAATCTCGTAATCACTAATGGGAATGAATACGAAGGCATCGCAATCCAGCAGGTTAGTCATGTCGGCTGGCACAATCGGATCCATAAAACCTGTTTGGCGTTCTAACCGATTATTCTGATCCACAAATCGCAAACTGATAATATCGCCTTGGTCGTTGGCTGTGGTCAGGTGTTTGAGGTTAATACCTTTGTATCCTTTAAAAACTTCTTCCACATTGTCATGATCAACAGATCTTAAATGACAAACCGGTATGATTTCGAGATCATCGCCAGCCAGAACAGATAATGCAATTACCGGGTGCGTAACACAACCCCACTTTTGGATCAGATCGCCTGTGTGTGTAACGATGTGATCGCGTGGAATGGGTCCAACTACTGCGATTCGCTTCATACTATGGTAGAGTTTATTTCTTCATCAAGTTAGTTGTTTACCAGAAAAGCTGCTCCAAAAACTCCGGCACTATCACCCAGATTGGGTTTTAAAACCGGGGTATCCAACTTATTATTAAAAATATGTCTGCGCAATGAATTTACACCATCCGTATAAATACTATCAATGTTACCCACACCGCCACCAATTACAACCACATCGGGGTCGAGAATATTTATTACCACACTTAGTGCTACACCAAAAAAATGATTCATACGGTCGATGGTTTGAGTAGCAAATGGATCGGTGCCGGCTTTATACCCATCGTAAACATCCTTCATGCTTTTTGTTACGCCACTTACACTGGCATAATATTTTTCCAATGCCGGGCCAGCCAACACTTTTTCAACACAACCACTCTTACCACAATAGCATGGTCCACCGGACTCATCCAGAAAGTTATGGCCCCACTCCCCGCCTATCCCATGCAAACCATTAATCACTTTGCCATCCACCACAACGCCTCCGCCTACACCGGTGCCCATAATTACACCAAACACAACTTTGGCGTTTGGAAATTTTTGATGAACTGCACCCATATTGGCTTCTGCCAACGCAAAACAATTAGCATCGTTGGCCATAGCCAATTCAATACCCAGAAGTTTTTCCAGATCGGCTTTAATGGGTTTACCATTTAAGTTAGTTGAATTGCAATTTTTTAATAACCCACTGGCAGGATCAATTGTACCGGGTGTTGCGATGCCTAACTTTTTTGGCTTATATCCCATTGAAGCCTCCATCTTCTCCACCACTTTTTTGATTTGCCCCAGCACATGATCATATCCTTTATGACCTTCTGTTGGCAGGCGGTCGCGAAAAAGTACTTGCGGATCAGTTGACGATTTCAATACGGCACCTTCCACTTTTGTGCCGCCCAGATCAATACCCCATAAATTATTCATCGGTAGATTATGAATTTACTTACACTTTGTACACGGCTGCTTCCCAAGGATTAAGTTGATCTGACTCGGAATAATTTCCGATCAACTTCACCTTTGAAAGGCCCTGCACTTCATGGGGTAAGTTAGTAACCTCATCAGAAAAATTAAGAACAATCAGCATTTTTTCTTGCTGCCATTGCCGGTAGTAGGCAAACAGGTTTGAGTTACTTTCAAGTTCCTGATAAGAGCCGTAGGAAAAAACCGGATTAGCCTTGCGAAGGGTTGTTAAAGACCGGAGGTAGTTTAAAATAGAAGATGAATTGTTCTCCTGATCATCAACATTTAGCCAGGCGTGGTTTTTATTCACCATCATCCACGGATCGCCAGTGGTAAAGCCAGCCTGTGGCCCCTTGTTCCATTGCATGGGCGTGCGGGCATTATCGCGGCCAGCGTAGTTGGCTGCTTTCAAAAATTGAGCTTCAGTCATTCCTTGTTTGTGGGCGACTTCCCAACCGGTAAGCGTTTCAATGTCTTTTGATTCGGCCACGGCATTTAGTACCGTATTTGTCATTCCGATTTCATCGCCCATGTAAATAAACGGAGTGCCGCGCATGGTCAAAAGCAAAGTCAATAACAGTTTGGCTGATTCGTCCCGATATTGTTTATCACTTCCCCATCGCGAAAGCATGCGGGGAAAATCGTGATTCCCCAGAAACACACTACCCCAACCGCGGGTGGCAAAGGTTTCGTTCCACGTTTTGAATACTTGCTTAAACTCTTGCATCGTCCACGGTTTAGGATCGAACCGGCCACCGGGCCCTTGATCCATAAACATGTGCCCAAAATGAAAAATCATATTCAGGCCTTGCTTTTCATCGAGGTAATCGAGTGCATTTTGTGGCGTAATGCCGGGGCCTTCGCCAACAGTAACAATGTTGTAATGATTCCAAAGTTTTTCGCGCGACTCGGCAATGAACTCGCGCAAGCGTGGCCCATTGGAATAAAACTTACGAATGGTTTCGTTGAAGTCGGGAGTATCGGTATCAGGAAAATCGGTTCGTTTGGAGATGGCTGAGATTACATCCAACCGAAGTCCATCCACACCTTTATCCAACCAGAACTTCATGAGTTGATTGACCTCGTTTCTTAGCTTAGGGTTTTCCCAGTTAAGGTCGGGTTGCTTACGCGAAAACAAATGCAGGTAGTATTCGTCAGTGGTTTCATCGTACTGCCAGGCACTGCCGCCAAAAAACGAAGGCCAGTTGTTTGGCGGGTTTGAGTCTTTACCCGGCTTCCAGAAATAATAATCGCGGTAAGGATTGGTTTTTGATTTACGTGATTGCTGAAACCACTCGTGTTCATCGGACGAATGATTTAAGACCAGATCAAGAATCAATTTGAGATCACGCTTATGCAAACCGGCCAACAATTCATCGAAGTCGGCCATAGTGCCGAACTCGGGTTGAATAGTGTAGTAGTCGCTGATATCGTAGCCGCCATCATCGTTAGGCGATTTAAAAATAGGGTTCAGCCAAACAGCATCAACACCGAGGCTTTTAATGTAATCGAGCTTTTCAATAACTCCGCGTAAATCGCCAATACCATCGCCATTGCTGTCTTTAAAACTGCGGGGGTAGATTTGATATACGATAGATTCTTTCCACCACATTTTTAGATTAAATTGACTCCAGGAATGTGTTTAAAATCTTTTTTGTTGAGTGTATAAATAGCGCTTTCATAATAAAGCGCAGTTGCTGCTATCAACATATCACCTATATAAGGATGATGCGCAAGACAATAGCGCTCCATTAAATTAAGGGCTATTTCAGAAATAGAATTGTTAATGTGGACTATTGGAAAATTCTGAAGATGTTTTTTTACTAATGTCAACTCGCGTTTGTTCAAAACACCAGAATAAAATTCAGATGCAACTATGGAATTGATAAAAAGATTTCCCTCACCTATCTCTTCACACTTCTGTCTAACCTTGAGGTTACCCTTATAAAGTTCAATAATAATATTTGTATCCAGAATTACCATTGAACTTTTCTCCAGGCCGATTTGCGAATCTTTTCGATCGTCATCGTAGATTTTTTTCCACTTCCGAAAGTTTTCCAAAATTGCTTCTTATCTACTTTTCGTTGACTGATCGTTTTCAAATCCACCACTTCGAAAGCCAAAACCTCTACCGTTTTGCCTACCAATTCTTTGGGTAACTGAAGTGACATTGATTTTTTTGCTGGCTTGAGTATTTCTCTGTACATAGTAAATCGGCTTTATTCCAAAGTTATCACTTCATTTCATTGTTTCAAGAACGTATTTCTCATTTTTAGGATGAAAAGTCTGCCACGAATGCCAGAACTCCTGATAGGCTTGCACGTATTTTAATTGCGATCCTTGCAATGCACCTTCTGTGCAGGTGCCTTGCCAGTTCCAGGTAGATTTTGTCTGAATGTCTTTCAATAAGTTATCCTGCCACTCGAAACGTAACGTATCCCGATTCCATGCATGGAAAGAAACGCTGTCGGTTTCAAGCGTGAGTAAGATTGGAGTATTTGCCACAACATCGTTAATTACACGAGTTGAAAGTAAGTCGTTCCAATCATAAGCTTTCGATTGCTGGCCAACCTGAATACCCACCACCCAACTTTTTTCCTGCCACGATAAACTATCGCGGCCCTCCAGACTGCTTTCCATTGTACCTTCATCATAGTTGTCTAACACGGCATAGGCATCTTTAAAAATTGAATCCGGTTGAAGTATTAGTGTGTTTGGATGTAGCTTAATCCAGGCCTGTAAACTCATTTGTTCGGCAGGGATTTCTTCCAATGTTGTTCCTTTTAAAGACCCAACTATTGCCTCACCATTTGCTTGCCGCCACCAGCTTTTGGTGCGACTGTCTTCAAACATGGCATTAAAGTGATCCATACCTACCAACCTGAAATTTTCAGGTTCACCATTTACAACTGGTTTAAAGGCACGGCCCGTGCGGCAAACGGTACAATAGGTAATCATGATGGGTTCGCCACCAATAGTATCGCGCACCTGATGGTGATAGCCAATAACTTCTATAGGATAAGCTTTTGCCTGATCGTTCACAAAAACACCCAGTACTAATTTTTTCTTATCTAATTTGTTTTGGTCGTCATTTAAAAAAGTTATGGTTCTTGGTTGCTTGAACATGGCATCGGCACGCATGCGATAGTTTACCTGATAAAATACCATGAGGTACAAAAGCGTAAGCCCAACAAATAATACTCGTTGGGTGGTTGTACCTTTTATTACCAAACCATAAATCGGGTAAGCCATTAACACTAAGCCAACCAAACGGAAATACTGAATTTGATTAAACAGAAAATACGCCAGCTCTATCGACTCCTCGCGTTGACTTCCCGGAAACGGCATGATATAATATATGCTGGCTATCTCCGATCCGAACAAAACCAGCACACCTAAGATTATCAGTAAATACAATACTATCCTTTTCATCATTCAAATCTAATTACTTCTTCCAAAGCTTGCTGTACTTGTTTCAGATACTTACTTCGAACTTCTGAATCCCAATTAAACCTTTCAGCAAAGTAGTTTACAATAGCATCGGTATATCGCGTAAGCTTGGGGCGATTAAAATACAAAAGTCCGCTTCTCCGATTTATAAAATCCAGAGGCGTTACCGCCATTTCATGCTTTATAGCAAACCAGGCTTTCGCCAGAAGTAAATCCTGTTCGGGTTCCCCAGTAAGATGTTGCTCCAGATGCTCCACAATCAGTAGTGCTTGCTGGCCATACAAATGAACCAGATTGGTAGCTTCGTTACCACGAAGGTTGAGGACACCTAATTTAGCAGCCAGTTCTGTTTCCAGTTTTCGCACTGCACTATAATCGCTAAAGTTACCACCGGGTAAGGTCATTGAATCCGTTGCACACGGTTTTAATTCCAAGGTTTCAAACTGTTGCTCAATTACTTTATCCACCACCCGTTCGGCCATTTTGCGGTAGCCGGTAAGTTTTCCACCGGCAATAGAAATCAATCCGGTTGGCGATTCAAAAATTTCATCCTTACGGGATAACTGCGAGGCTGACTTTCCTTCTTCATGAATCAATGGTCTTAAGCCTGCCCAACTTGATTCCACATCGGCCAACGTAAGCAATGCTGTGGGAAACGTTTCATTAACAGCATGAAGAATGTATTCAACATCTGCGCGTGAAGCCAGAACAGTATTAATATCGCTGTTATAATCAGTATCGGTTGTGCCGATATAGGTAACACGCCCACGTGGAATTGCAAAAATCATCCGTCCATCGGGCACATCGAAATAAATTGCCTGATGAACCGGCAACCGATGAAACGGAACCACAATATGAACACCTTTAGTTAAGTGTAGTTGTTTACCTTGTCGGGATTGATTCAGAATCCGAAGTTTATCTACCCACGGGCCAGTGGCATTCACCACTGCTTTTGCATCGACAGCAAGCTGATTGCCAGTAAGCTGATCAATCAGCAACGCACCTGAAATAATATTATTCGAATATTTGAAACCTTCTACCTCGGTATAGTTACAAATGCACGCACCATGCTGTGCAGCCAGTTTAATTATTTCAATGGTGAGGCGCGCATCATCGGTACGATACTCGGCATAAATCGCTCCGCCCTTTACATCATCTTTCTTGAGCAACGGCTCGTGATTTAACGTTTGCAATCGCGTAAGCATTTTGCGTTGGTCTTCAGGTTTAACTCCGGCCAGCCAATCGTAAATTTTTAAGCCAATGGAGGTAAGCCAATAGCCAAGGCCGCGCTTCTCATAAAGTGGCAGCAACATTTTTTCGGGAACAACCAGATGTGGCGCAAGTTTATGGACAATAGCACGCTCGCTACCCACTTCTTTTACCAAGGCAAATTCAAGTTGTTTTAAATAGCGGAGTCCGCCATGAATAAGTTTAGTAGAGCGACTACTTGTACCCGCTGCAAAATCTTCTTTCTCAACAAGTACGGTTTTTAAGCCACGGGCCGCAGCATCCAAGGCAATTCCGGCTCCGGTTATTCCACCACCAATCACCAACAAATCAAATTGTGTTGATTGGAGTGTAAGAAGATTAGCCGCGCGATTCATAGTTAGTTTTCGATCCAGCCCATGGTGCGTTGTACGGCCTTCTGCCAACCTTTATAAAGATTGTTGCGCAGTACGGAATCCATTTGTGGTGCAAATCGTTTTTCAATTCTTCGATTTTTCAGAATGTTTTCCTTCTCCCATAACCCAACCTGAATCCCGGCAAGGTAAGCTGCTCCCAAGGCAGTTGACTCAATAACTTCCGGGCGTTCCACTTCGGTTCCGAGTATATCGGCTTGAAACTGCATGAGAATATTATTTGCGCAGGCGCCACCATCTACTTTTAAACTGGCTAATTTTATTCCGGCATCTTCCTGCATCGCATTCAGAATATCTTTGGTTTGATAGGCTAACGATTCAAGCGTGGCTTTTATAATATGATCCTTACCGGTATCGCGGGTTAACCCGAAGATGGCACCACGCGCATACATATCCCAATACGGTGCCCCTAATCCTGCAAAGGCTGGCACTACATAAACTTCATTTGAACCCAACGCCTTTGCTGCAAAATATTCAGAGTCTTTCGATTGATCGATAAGATGCAAACTATCGCGCAGCCATTGCACCGCTGCACCAGCTATAAACACACTACCTTCCAAGGCATACTCTACCTTTCCATCCAATCCCCAGGCAATAGTTGTAATCAAACCATTTTTGGATTGCTGAATGGTGGTACCGGTGTTCATCAACATAAAGCAACCTGTGCCGTACGTATTTTTAGCCATCCCCGGTTCGAAGCACGCCTGTCCGAACAAAGCCGCTTGCTGATCGCCCGCTACACCGGCAATAGGAATCTCCGTATTATCTGCGCGCCAGGTACCAAACAAGTTTGCTGATGGTTTTACGTCTGGAAGAATTGATTTTGGAATATT
Organism: Cytophagales bacterium; assembly: GCA_017303795.1. GTDB lineage: Bacteria > Bacteroidota > Bacteroidia > Cytophagales > Cyclobacteriaceae > ELB16-189. The sequence continues at coordinate 81,183 of JAFLBR010000010.1, forward strand.
CAATTCTTTCAACATTCGCTCATCCCACTTCAAATCTTTTATGTTGAAGATCATGGTACGCGAGGCGTTGGAATAATCCGTTACATGCGATTTTCCATTGGTTAGTTTCCAGATCAGCCACGTATCAATTGTACCAAAAGCAAGCTCACCACGCTCAGCTTGTTGCCTTGCTCCTTCAACTGAATCGAGAATCCATTTTATCTTCGTGCCCGAGAAATATGAATCGATAACGAGGCCGGTAGTATCGCGAACATAGACAGTAAGGTTCTTTTGTTTTAACTCTTCGCAAATAGGTGCGGTGCGTTTGTCTTGCCACACAATAGCATTGTAAATCGGCTGCCCGGTTTTCCTGTTCCAGATTACAGTTGTTTCACGTTGATTGGTTATACCTATTGCTGCAATGGACTTTGCTTCAATTGCATTCTCGACAATTACACGTTGCAAAACCCCTAACTGTGTTGCCCAGATTTCTTCCGGATCATGTTCAACCCAACCCGGCTTTGGAAAAATCTGCCGGAATTCTTGCTGAGCAATTCCTTTGATCTCGCCAGCTTCATTAAATAATACAGCACGCGAACTGGTAGTGCCTTGATCTAGCGCGATAATATATTTCTGTTTGGACATGAGTTCGTGGTTCTAATTTAATGCGTCACTTTTTTTCTACTGATTTATAAGTCACTTAAAATATAAGCTGATACAAAATAGCACCGAGAACTCCCCCCACAACTGGTCCTACAACCGGAATCCAGGCATAGCCCCAATCAGAGGAACCTTTGCCAGCAATAGGCAAAATAGCATGCGCGATGCGTGGCCCTAAATCGCGAGCCGGATTGATCGCAAACCCGGTTGTTCCGCCAAGACTCAACCCAATCGACACAATGAGTAAACCAACTACCAAAGGTTTTAGTCCGTGCGTAAATTCATTTACACCAATAAACAAAATTGCAAACACCAGAATGGCAGTTGCCACGATTTCACTTATCACATTTGAAACCGTATGGCGAATAGCAGGTGCTGTAGAAAAAACTGCCAGTTTGGTTGCAGCATCGGGAGTAGATTTCCAATGCGGCATATAAAAAATCCAAACCAACACTGCACCAGTAAATGCACCAGCGAGTTGTGCCAGGCAATAACCGGCCACGAGACTCCAATCAAAATCACCTATCGCGGCCAACGCAATAGTAATAGCTGGATTTAAGTGCGCCCCACTGAATTCACCTACCGCATAAATACCAAACGTTACCGCAAGGCCCCACGCCAGACAGATGGTAAGCCAGCCTGAATTTTCAGCTTTGGTACCTTTTAATACCACAGCGGCTACTACACCTTCGCCTAATAAAATAAGTAAGAAGGTTCCTAAAAATTCTCCGAGGTAGGGATTCATAGTTACAATTTGATAATTTGAAAATTCGGCAATTTGAAAATTGAAAACAATAGTTAATGGGCACCGGATTGAGAAATCGTAATTTCACCTTCAGTGTTTTTCGATCTGATCAACAAGGTTGCAAGCGCAGCCAATACCAATAGTACACCTGCAAACAGAACGGCATAGCCAGAGTTATTGTCCAAATAGTTTTGAAGAATATACCCAAACGTTACGTTCTGCAAAATCATGGGAATTACAATCATCATGTTTACAATGCCCATGTAAACCCCATAGCGTTCTTTAGGAATTGAATTTACCACTAATAAGTATGGAATGCCCATCATACTGGCCCAGCCAATACCAAAACCAGTAATAGCCGGAAATAGTAAATACTTATTTTCTATAAAGGGAAAAATTAAAAGGCCAACAGCTGCAAGCAGTAAACAAACAAAGTGCACCATTTTAGGAGATGATTTCTTTACAAACCAAACCAATGCAAATGCGCTTAAGAAAGTAATGATGTTATACCAACCATTTACTAAGCCTGTCCAGCTAACCGCTTGCTGATACAACTCTTCATTGGCTGGTGTAGTGTTCCAGATTGAAAGTGCTATACTTTTAGATGCGTTTTGCCAATAACAGAATAATGCATACCACTGAAATAAATAAACCAAAGCAAGTTGCCACATTACTTTAGGCATATCGGTTATCGCCTTTGCAATTTCAATGAATGGTGAAAGGATATTAATCTTTGTTGATTTAATATGATCCAATTCCTCCGGTGTTGGAGGTATTTCAGGAGTTGTTCGCATACTCCACCAGATTGAGCCGATTGAACAAACCGCACCAAAGAAAAAGGAAGCATAAACCCAATTGGGCAGTGTTCCTGTTTTACCAATAATCAATAAAGGAAAAACAAAAAGTGAAACGTTAGCCAGTGTTTGTCCGAAACCAGTAAAGAAACTCTGCGCCTGAAAACCTAAGGGCCGCTGTTGATCATTCAGTTTATCGGCAACAAAGGCACGGTATGGCTCCATGGCTGTATTGTTACCTACATCCAGAATCCAAAGCAACCCAACCGCCATCCACAATACACTGCTAAAGGGATAGAGAAACAAAGCCACACTACACAACAATGCACCAATAAAAAAGTAAGGCTTCCTTCGGCCAAATCGAGGGCTCCAGGTTTTATCACTCATCGCTCCTATTATGGGCTGAACAATCAGGCCCGTAACCGGCCCGGCCAGATTTAACAACGGAATTTCGTGTGGTTGTGCGCCCAGCATGTCGTAGATCGGGTTAACCGCACTTTGCTGCAATCCGAAGCTATATTGAATGCCAAAGAAACCCAGATTCATGTTGATTATCTGGGCGAAGGTGAGGTTGGGTTTTTGCATGGCTGGTAGAATCTTATGAAAAGATAAGAATCTGCTCGCGTTACCGAAACAATCCCACTTCGAAAATTTTGCTTTAATGCTATTTTTTTGTTCTGATCTTTTTTCTGATAAACTCGCCTAAAGCAGCGCCCTCTATTTTTCCAATCTCACAAGCTGGCACATAATGGATGCCGCCATAAAATCGACTAACCGCGGCTTCATCGGCTGCGTGCTTAAACGAAGTAAACGAACGAGCCCCCAAACCAAATTCAATTTCTGTTGAATCCGTAAACGCAAATGATTCACCAAAAACTCCGGTTAAGGCATCGGCCGCTGCTGCCGAGATTACACTATGACCGCTAGTGTATTCTGGGAAAGGTGGTGTTTGTAATAATGGCACCCAGTTCTCATCAATATATTGATTGATGTAAGACTCTGGCCGGATTAATAGACTCCTGTATTTTTCGTCCCAACAACTAATAAAACCATCAACCAGAGATAGAGATACACGCATGTATGCATCGGCCGATTTTACCATATCAGCATCTGCTTTGCGACAAGCAGTGGCTGTAATATTAATCCAATGCCCTCCGGGCGAAATTTTTTTGGTGGCAAACATAACATGGCCACGCACATTCATCATAAATGGATTACAATCCCAGAAGGAAGCGATAGCCCGCTGCTCATCGGTAAGATTTTTTCCAGTTTCATAAACCGCATATGCTTCTTTATAGAAATTACTGCTTTTGTCAACCGAAAATGGTGTTGGTGGTGGTGGTGCAAACTGTGCAGCAGAATCTATTGCAAAAGCTCTGATTTTATTCCAGTGAGGCTCTACTCCATCCATGTAAGCCGGTGGTGTAGGTTTCCAGGTGGCGGCATCACTTGAAATAGAATACTTTGGGAAAGACCGGGTTTGTTTGTAGTTATCTTTAGATGACCAGGCAATAATATGATCAGCAACAACATTACCATATTGGATTGATCGCTCCAGCACATCATCCGGAATTTCCATGGTTTCAATTTGCTGCATCAACTCAGCATAGTATAAATCCATCTTATCTTCTGAGAAGGTAAGCGTACGGCCAATCTTAAACATGGCTTGCACCGATGAAATTGGAAAACTGTATTCCAAACCTGGTTCTGGCTTGGGGGTTTCGGTTAAGCCGTTAAGCTGACCTGCCAAAGAAACATAACTGCTATCCTGATGGATAATTGCTTCATACGCTGCTACGGTTGCATAGGTATAAATCCTGCTAGCTACCGGAGGCGAAAATATATCATGGACAATTACATCCGTAATCTGCTTTAACGTGCGATGCAACAGTTCGGGTTGTTGAACCTTAGTTTTATATTCGGTTGAATTACCATTGCATGAAAATACAATTAGGGCAATAACTAAAAACCGAGCTGTTCTCATATTGGTTAAGTTTTGATGCAATTTAAAAGTTAGTACGGAGAGTGACGACATGACTTATATCACATTTCTAGTTGAAAAAATCAAGTATTACTCAAGTTGCATAGCCGCAAATCAATTATTTACTAAATGCCAAAATTGAATTATTATTTCGAGCTACCAAATACAATTCACCAAACCTGGTTTTGACAGATTTTATTCCACGACCTTCGCCAATTGTAACAAACCCTGACTCTAAAGGTGAGATTGCTCTGAAATGACCTGATCCGTCACCAGTCAACAACAATCCAACACCAGCATCATAAGATCCAAAATCGGGTTGAGTAGCACTAAAGTTTCCAGTAAGCAGCAAATCTTCAAATCCATCATCATTTAAATCAGTAACCTCAATAGCAAATACCGGAAAGTGTTGAGCCTGAATTGGAAGCTCACTAATTTTATAAGAATTACCATTCGACAATAGGAGAACTGATCGAAGTTCTTCAATGCTCATTCTAGCGGAGTTTCCCTTTTGATTAGGAGTAATAATATCTTCAAGCTTGACATCACGATACGTTTTATAATCAGGGAATTTTTTTCTCAACGATGGGATTTGTTTAATCAATTGGTCGCGAGATGCAAAAGGATAACTACGATCTTTATTGTAGTACACCAAAATATGATCAGACCCTCCATTAGAATCAAAATCACCTAAATACATTTCAAGAGGCCTTTCTAAATTTGCTTTTACTCTTGAGTTTATTCCAAGATTTCCAATAACAAAATCAGGTTTACCATCTTTATTAAGGTCAGCCGAGGTAATTGTGTTCCATAATCCGTTAGTTTTGTCAAAACCGAACTCATCTGTTGCGTTAATAAAAGTATGATCTGGTCTCTGAATCAAAATTGTAATAGGCATCCACTCTCCAACGAGTATCAGGTCGGGTAATTTATCTTCATTAAGGTTTGTCCAGATCGCATCCTTTACCATACCAGGCCTAATCCGCGTTGGGTTATTAAAAACGCTGGATCCAAGCCAGTTGATTGCAGGCGTATAAACACCTTTACCGTTATTAATCATAAGAAAACTTACTGGACTCATCCCATAAAGAAATGGCATTACGGATGCACCAATAAACAAATCAGTATCTCCATCCAAATCATAATCTTGCGCTTTCACACAAGAAGCATTGATAAAAATATCAGTAAATGAGTTGGACGAATATTTAAACGAACCGCTTCCATTATTGAGATAAAGACGGGGTGCAAGCCTAGCGCGGTCATCCTTGGCCTCATGACCACCCGACACAACAACCAAATCCATATCGCTATCTCCGTCAGCATCAATAAACGTTGCGTCTACATCCTCTGCATATTTGTGAAGTATTAAATCTGCTGATTGCAGTAGCCTGAACTGTCGATTCCTAACTTGAACGTAAATAGAACCCGCTTGTCCTTTTGCTCCACCAACAAAAAAGTCTTCAAGACCATCACCGTTAACATCTGCAACAGCAAGACATGGGCCTTCTGTTGTTAACATATGTGGAATAAGCGATTCACGATTGAACGCGTTGAAATCATCCTCCTGATGGACAATTTCTGGTATTGAAAAAGGTTTAAGTATAGGCGCCTTTACCTGATCTGGCTGATATTCTTTGGTTGGTCTATACCCAATTGATACCAAACCCGGCAGAACAAGTGTATCTTGTTGATACCCATTCGGCCAGATTATTTTAAGTAGTATTGAATCGGTGGCTGAACCGACTCCAAATGAAAGAGGATAATCGGATGAAGAATACCAGCCGCGGGTTGGAAATAATTCCTGCACCTGTTCCAACTTATTAGAATTTACAATAACCTTTGTTCCAATACCAAATTTATTTCCTGCCAGAGAATTCGCATTCAGTTTTACTTTTAAAAAGCTTTTCGGATCCGAATTGTTTCTATAAATCAGTGCTTCCCCATTTATTTGGTTAATAACCAAGTCGAGGTCGCCATCATTATCTAAATCCCCATAAGCCGCACCCGTTGAAAACCCAGGTAAATCAATTCCCCAGTCAGAAGTTTTATCAACAAATGAAAGGTCTGCATTATTTTTAAAAATAAAATTACTAACCTCGCCTGAAGGCATTAAACTTAAAAGATACCGAGTATCAGTTCCTGTGTTTCGCGAAGAGTCGTTGTTAATAAAGTTTATATAATCTAAATCATTCGGTCTTTTTACTATTCCGTTCGATACAAACAAATCCTTAAATCCATCGCCATCAAAATCTGCTGCAAGTGGGCACCAACTCCAGTCGGTTGCTTCAATGCCAGCCGCTTGCGCAATGTCAGAGAATATCAACAACCCAGAATCAATTGACCCCTGATTTAATTGAAAAGTATTTCGGGATACTTGTTTCCCATAACCAAACTTCAATTTAAATTTATAAACTTCATAACTATCTTCCCCGGCCGAAGTTTTGATTATTGCCTCTTCTCTGGGAAGCATATCTGTTGTAATTATGTCAGGCCACAGATCGTTATTTAGATCGGCAAGTTCATTACCCATACTAAATCTGCTTGTGTGGGCTAAACTTTTGGAACTTGTCTCTTTAAATGTTCCATCTTTTTGATTCATGTAGAGATAGTCATTTTCATGAAAGTCGTTAGATACATAGATGTCTGGAAAACCATCTCGATTCAAATCAGAAATGCCAATACCCAGTCCATACCCGATTTGACTGGATAGAATTCCGGCAGATTGTGTAACATCTGTAAATTTTGTTCCACCTGTTTCAACAAGGAGATTTTTAAACAACTTATCGCCCGCTAACGTATCAATCTGATAACGAAGTTTAGCTTGACCGTATGAGCGGGTTGAGTGAACCGAATGATTGAGCAGATACATATCAATATCTCCATCAAGGTCATAATCAAAAAATGCTGCTTGAGTTGAAAGACCTTTAAAATTAAGCCCAAACTCTTCACTTTTTTCTGTAAAGGTGAGGTCGCCATTATTTATAAAAAGTTGATTGTGTCCATTAAATTTTTTATAGTTACCTACGCCACAAACGTATAAATCAAGCCAGCCGTCACCGTTCACATCCGCCATTGTTACTCCTGTAGTCCAGGATCCTTCAACTTCAACTCCGGCTTCTCTTGCAATATTTTTAAACTCCAAATTACCCATGTTGAGATACAAAGCGTTTTTGCCTTGGTTACTGGCAAAATATAGATCTGATAAACCATCGTTATTAATATCACCTATGGATACACCGCCTCCATTATAGAAATACAAGTATTCCACAATGTTAAAATCATCGTCTTCCACTAACGTATTATAGAAAGTTACATTTGTTTGATTAGAACTAACCCTAGAGAACATTTTGACTTTGTTGTCACGATCTACATTAGTGCAACCTTTTATTAGAAAGATTAACACGGTTGCCAAAAAGTATCGGAAAAACAAATTAGCGTGCATTGTTTAGTCTAAAAAATAATGGAGAGTCGCTATTGCGCGCAACTAAAATATATGCTTCACTCTTTATATTGATTTTCTTTAAATCCCGAATTTGCCCGTCTACAAAGAAACCGCTCCTTTTAGCAGAAGATGCTACAAATGTTCCATTTCCAACACCTGATAAAAATAAACCGTAGCTACCATCATATCTGCCTACCTCTGGCTTAGCTTCATAAAGATTGCCCCCAAGAAGAATATCCAGAATACCATCTCCATCAAAGTCGTCAGCAAGCATGGCATAGATTGGTGAAAACTGAGCTTCAATTGGAAATGGAATAAATGAAAAAATACCTTTATCATTGATAAATACCCCCGACCTTAATTCGCTTACACTTAACTTAACCGCAGTCTTTAAAACCTCCTTTTCAAAGATTTTGTCTATGGGTTCATTCTTAAAGTCTTCGTACTTAAGATACTTCTTTTTAAGGGAAGGCATCTGACTGGTTAGGTCATGTCGTAATGCCATTGGATAATCTTTACCTTGAATATTAAAACAAATGAGTTGCTCGGTTGTACCATTCTTATCGAAATCATTTACATACATGGATAATGGTGAACTTGGAGTGGCGCGAAAACGAGAATTTAGTCCATGGTTTCCAACAATCAAATCAATGTCGCCATCACTATCAACGTCAGCTGGCTTTAAAACAGACCACCACCCCGAACTGCTTTCAAGGCCAGATGATTTGGTGACGTTTTGAAACTTACCATTTTCATTTAAAAAAACCGTAACATCCAAATACTCTCCCACGATAATTAAGTCACTTTTTCCGTCATCATTGATGTCCGCCCATGCAGCATCTGTAATCATCCCGATATTACTTAGTTCTGGAGCAACTATACGTGTAACATCTGTAAACTCGCCTTTTCCATTATTTCTCAGGATATAACCATTAACCGGAAAGCCATATCGGAAGGATTGTGCACGAACACCAACAAACAAATCCTCGTCTCCATCACCGTCATAATCGCTATTTGCTACAACAGATGTGTTTTCAAATTTGCCGGCAGGCAGAATTTGATCTGACTTCCTGAATTCGCCATTACCTTGATTGAAGTAAAGCCGATCTGCCAATGCACTTGACACTTCTGTAAATTCATTACTACCACTGCCAACATAAAGATCCATATCTCCATCACCATCTGCATCAAAGAAAACACTTCGTGAATCTTCGGATGCAGCATCTAATGAAAATGGAACCTGGAGGGCATACTTAAATCCCTTAGTACCTGATTGAAAAAATAAAGATCCACTTTGCCCTTTTGCTCCTCCGATGAAGACATCTTCGAAACCATCACTATTAACATCGGTTACCGATAACGTAGGCCCCATTGTACTCATCATATGATAAATGAGTTTATCCCTGTCAAAATCAACAAAATCACTTTCTTTATGGATATAATCGATATCTACTTGATCTAAAGAAAATATTCCTACTTCTTTGGATTCTTTGGGTGATCCGATATCGCCAGCCTCTTGTTGATGCAAGGTTAAAGTCTGATTTGTGGGTACATCCGTCAGATGAGTTACCTGACCACCAGGCCACGTTATAAGTATAGAATCAACTCTTTCTAGTCTTCCTAAACCCAGAAAAGGACGAAGATCAACCGAAGACTCAAAACCTCTGTTGGGTATTTGCTCAGTAATAAATTTACTTCCCTTATGTCGAACTTCAATTGAAGCACCAATTGCATTAGTATTTTTATCTGACCCCTTAAGCTTAAAAGATAGGTATTTGTTGTATGGTAAAAGTTTATTGCTTTCGTTGCGATATACAGATGCCACTTGATTTACATGACTTACGATTAAATCAAGGTCACCATCGTTATCAAGATCTGCATAAGCTGAGCCATTAGAAAAATTAGGGGTACCAAGACCCCATTCCATAGCCTTATTTGTAAAGCTGAGGCTTCCGCTATTCTCAAAAGCAAAATTGGAAATTGGATTAGAAGGAATTATTTCTACAAGTTTTTTATAATTGACCTGACTTCCGGATACAATTGATTTTACTACTTCTTCATTCGATACATATTGTAGATAATCCTGATTAGTAAGGTCTTGATAAATTCCATTTGCCACAAAAATATCCTTCAAACCATTGTTATCCATATCAAATAAAAGTGCTCCCCAACTCCAATCTGTTGCTTCGGTATTTGTCAATCTACCTATCTCACTGAAGGTGTTGTTTTGATTATTAAGCTGAAGCATGTTTCGGGTAAACTGATGATAATAATCATTTGACACGTTATACTGATACCGATCCCAATTTTCGAAAGTTGTTACTGTTTTAAGTCTGGAATAATCATAAGGCAGCATTTCTGTTACAAAAATGTCAAGCCAACCATCATTATTAATATCGGCCATGTCAGCCCCCATTGAGGCACCACTAATCGACTTCATTTGTTTAGTCAGACATTCGTTGAATGTTCCATTCTTGTTATTTATGTATAAATAATCACGTTCAAAAAAATCATTCGAAACATAGATATCGGGCCAGCCATCTTTATTAACATCGCCAACCGTAGCACCTAAACCGAAACCAATTACACTTCCAAAAATTCCTGCCTGTTCACTCACATCCGTAAATACGGTGCCATCATTTCTCATCAATTTATCGCCTCCCAATCTATCTCTATTTGGACGTTCGTTTTTCATTAAATTAAAGGAGCCTATAGCTTGGTAGGAATTATTCAGAATGTAAACATCTAAATCACCGTCAAGATCGTAATCAAAAAAAACTGCATGGGTAGTAAAGCCTCTGTCGGCAAGTCCAAATTCAGCAGCCCGTTCTGTAAAGGTCAAATCACCATTATTGATAAATAATTCATTTTCCTTATCATCACCTTTAACATCACCAGAGTTACAGACATAAATATCCAACCAGCCATCACCATTAACATCTGCAACAGCTACTCCGGTAGACCATGCTTTGGTTCCAGCAACACCAGCCTTTTCTGTTAAATCTTCAAACTTTAAATTTCCCTTATTCAGATAGAGTTTATTTTTTGATTGATTTCCAGTTAAATAAATATCAACAAGATTGTCATTATTGAAATCACCAATACCTACACCACCTCCATTGTAAAAATTTCGATAGGTATAAATATTAAAATCCTGGTCAAAAGAAAGATTGTTTCGAAATTGAACCCCTGTTGAATCTGGCTCCAGTAATTGAAATAAAGTTTGAGGTCTGTCCTTATCAGAGCATGAGAGCAAAGAAAAAACCAATAGAAAAAAAAGAAAACCTTCAAGTAAACGCATAACTCCCGGTTACTTCGTTATTGAATGCTTATATGCAGGATGAAGTATATCATGAACTTTAACAACTACATTTTGCTCATCTTTTATATACAGTATGAGACGCCTGTTGCCATCTAACTTTACCGGTAATTCCTGATCATTTAGTTTAACCATCACAAATGGATTTCCTTTATACCACATCATTAGTATCTCTTTTACCTTTTCTATCAGTTTGTCAGATTGTAATTCAGTATTCCACGGTGCCCATGCCGTATAACTAAATTCTAGATTAATCTCTTTTATTACATCCTTTTCGTCAAAAGCAGGTATAAAAAGTAATCGTAACGAAGCAGGATCTTTATGGATTAGCGAATCTGTAAATAAGTACTGTACTGTAGCACCTTTGGGTCCCTGTGTTACTAATTGCTTTTTATTCAGATCAAAACATTTTCCATAGAACTCATCACGTGTGTCACCAAGATTAATATCGAATATAACAGAATCCATCCTGATGTCTTTATTCAATTCGTTTTTTACAAGTTTAGTATACTCTGATTGCGTGCATGCACCAAAAAAAAGTATCAGGCATACAAGCCTAATTACAAAGTTCAAATATTTCAAGGTTGTCATCATATTTTGCAAATAAAATTAATTTCCTGTTTTTAACTTCAATATACTGAATATCCCTAACCTGTCCTCTAATGCGTAAAGAGCTGCCTTCATTAAAACCAAAACTGTTGCCCTTAATATCTCCTTTAAAGAAAAAACAATCTGACGCATCAAAGCGTCCAAATTGAGGTTTGACTTGATATTGATTACCACCGGTAATCAGGTCTAATACTCCATCATTATCCAAATCCTGTAAAAGTAATGCATATACAGGCGAATATTGAGCTTGTTGTGGCAATTCTAAAATCTTATATCCCGAGGTAGTTGAAACCATGAATATTGATGACATTACTTTTGTTTCTAATTTAGTTGACTCCAAAAGCACCGTATTGCCGAAAATCTCATCTATCGATTTATCCTTATAATCCTTATAGTAAATCAAAGATTTCTTCAGAGATGGTATTTGTGATAGTAACTCATCTTTTTCTAGTATCGGGTAATACTTACCATTAAGTTTTGTACAATATATCTGTTCAACCGATCCATTGGCATCAAAATCATTTACATACATCCTGTCTTCAGGTTTAAAAAAACTATTCTTTCCATGATTTCCGAGTACAAAATCCGGGTAGCCGTCTCGATTAAGATCAGCGGTTTCAATTACATTCCACCATCCTTCGGTATTCTTAAGATTTAGTTTTTTAGAATCATCAATAAAATTACCAGCATTATTTTTAAAAGCTTTTATAGGCATCCAATCGCCAACCAATACTATGTCTTCCCATCCATCCTTATCATAATCAACAATTACGCCATCTGTTACCATCCCTATCTTGCTTAACTCTGCACCATATTGGATTGTCACATCAGTGAATTTACCTCTGCCATCGTTCTGTAACAAATACGCTCTTCCTCCAAATCCATACCTAAATGGATCATATCGTACAGCAACAAGTAAATCCTGATCTCCATCCTTATCAAAATCAAAAGCCTTAACAAAACTTGTAGACATATTTGGAAGGGGTAACGGAATGCTCGATTCCTGGAATTTACCGGCTCCGGAATTAATTAATAATCTATCAGTTTGTGCTGAAGAAATTAAAGGAAAGAATCGTCCCCCCGTAGCAAAATAAAAATCAACATCCTCATCACCATCTGCATCAAAAAAAACGCCCTCTGTCTCTTCAGGCAAAGCATAAGCATTTAATTCAAAAGGATTACTCTTACTTACGTGGTTGCTATTAAATGTAATTAATGTGCCCGGCTGGTCTTTGCCGCCTCCAATGTAAATCTCATCAAGGCCATCTAAATTAAGGTCCGCTTTAACAAGCGATGGCATCTCGTTATTGTACATCATGGGGAGAAGCCTGTCTCTGTTGAAATCAGAAAATCCAGAGCCGGTATGTCGGGTAGTTGAATCGATTTTTTGAAGACAAATGGAGCCTGCGCTTTTTTTCATCTTAAATGAATCTGGATAGCGTTCTTCGGATTCATATTTGATTACATAATTTCCATTAGGTTTCAAGTTATTGATAATTGAATGCGTTCCATCTGACCAAACAACTATAGCAGAATCAAGTTTAGTCAACTTTCCCAGCCCCATTGTAATCCATGGTTGTGTAGAACTCTGATAACCTCTAACAGTAAAGTTATCCCCTGAAATTATACGTCCATCTGTATAGACATATATACTTGTTCCAACCATATCAACATTGGAAGTTTGGGACTTGAATGAAAATCTTACACTTTTAAATGTAGATGTGTCTGTATTATTTCTGTAAACAACTGCCAGAGAATTGATATTGCTCAAAATTAAATCAAGGTCTCCATCGTTATCGAGATCACCATATGCTGCGCCACTGGAGTACATTGGCTTATTAAACCCCCATTGACTGGATACATTTCTAAAGTTAAGATTTGCTTCGTTATGGAAAGCGTAATTTGTGAAATATGAAGTTGGCATTAAATCAATTAATCGAAGAATTCCAGTTTCCCGATCTTTGAGTAATTCATTCATTGCTTGATTATCACCTGAAAAACTTAGATAGTCTCTGTCTAGTAAGTCTCTGTAAATTCCATTTGCTATAACTACATCACGCATTCCATCGTTATCAGCATCAAAAAGTAATGCTCCCCAACTCCACTCTGAGGCGGCCAGCCCAGCCATTCTACCCACTTCTTTGTAATTTCCGCCAACTGATTTTTTTTGTAGTGTATTTCGCGTAAACTGAAAATGATATCCATTGTTGACCCCATCCTTATGCTTATCCCAACTATCGAAATGAATTTTTGATTTTCTTCTCGATAAGGAATCTGGCAGCATTTCTGTGACAAATAATTCGTTAACACCATCGCCATCTAAATCCGCAAAATCTGCTCCCATTGAGCCTGCACTTATCGATTCAAAATATTCCGGAAGTGCTTCTACAAACGCTCCCTTTTTGTTATTAATATATAAGTAATCTCGCTCAAAAAAATCATTGGAGATAAAAATATCAATCCATGAGTCATCATTAAAATCGCCCAAAGTTATACCCAGGCCAAAACCAATAGCACTTCTATATATACCTGCTTGTGCGGTGTAATCTTCATATTTGCCATTGTTATTGATAAAGAATTTATTCCCTCCATTTTCTACATCTGGAATATTTCTTCTGTTTTTAATAAAATCAAAATTACCCACCGATTTGAATGAGTTTGTTAGTAGATAACAATCTAAATCACCATCACGGTCAAAATCAAAAAAAGCAGCCTGTACGGATAGCCCAACAACATTTAATCCGTACTCCGCTGACCTTTCCGTAAAAGTCAGATTACCGTTATTGATAAAGAGTTCATTATGTCTGTTAGGAGTATCTGGGGGCCCTGACTTGCAAACATAGATATCCAAAAAACCATCAAAGTTTATATCCACCATGGTAACTCCGGTTGACCAGGAACCGGCACTGCTAACACCAGCCCCAGCGGTAATGTCCTTAAATTTCAGTTCACCTTCATTGAGATATAGTTTATTTTCAACCTGATTGCCTGTAAAGTAAACATCCAGCAAACCATCATTATTGATATCTCCTACCGCAACTCCTGCTCCGTTGTAAAAGTTTCTATACGTATACGGATTTAAATCTGGAGTATATTTAAGTTCATTAACAAAGGTTATCCCTGACTGCAGGGTTATGTCAGAGAATAAGGGACTATTATTGGTATTGGTTGAACATCCAGTCGATAGTGCATAAAGGAGCCCAAACATCCAACAATTTCTCATCTTTCAAACATAAAAAAAGCGCCTGAATGTATCAGGCGCTTAGTTAAGAAATTACAAACTAAAGTTTAGTATCCAGGGTTCTGCGTTAATGGATTTGCAGTACCCGCAGTTGCATTTATTTGCTCAATCGGAATTGGCATCAAAATCTGATGTGGTTTAGCAACCGTGCTAGGTTTTTCCCACCAAGCATTAGTCCAGGCTCCAAATCGGATAAGATCAGTTCTTCTTAAGGCCTCCTGAAATAACTCACGACCACGCTCAGCTAAAATCACACCTTCAGTTAGTGATCCAAGGCTGCCCACAGTAGCTCTTGCACGTAATAAATTGATTGAAGCAAGACCACCACCATTTTTTCTGAATTCTGCCTCAGCCTTATTAAGAAGAACTTCACCTAATCTCAAAAGCGGGAAATCATTGTCCATATTAGCTCTAGTTCCAATTTTAAAATTGAATTTACCTAACCTTGCTCCAGCCTGTCTTGAACCACTCGGAGCTAATTGATTAATCTCAGGAGTATAGTTAATGGGTGCACCATCTTCATCATCCGGATCGAACGCCAAGTCCAAAATTGGGTTTCCATTTAGATCGACTTGAGGACCTACAACAAAGTTCTGAGTCCTCCTTTTATCTGTTGCATCATAGGAATTATAAAACTCCTCTAGAGTTGAATAACCATTCCATGGTTGTTCAGTTAAGTCAAACGTTAACTGGCTAGGATAGTGTAGTGTCATCATCGCAAAATTCATCCCTTGACCACTATTTTCATCAAATGGTGCAACAAAAATTGTTTCTTTGGCATCAATATTATCAGGATCAAACACATCCTTATATTCTTGATCTAAGGTATAAAGCCCCGAATTAATAACTTGATCTGCTGCTGCTATCGCTGCATCAAGATCTGCAGGGTCATGATTAGCCAAGCCTTTATAGACTTTTGCGTTCAAGTATAATCTAGAGAGAAGTGCATACGCTCCATAGCGATTTACTCTACCATAAACCTCCTTGTCAGATGGTAAATCTGGAATTACTGCTAATAGCTCACTTACTACAAAATTGTAAACATCAATCCTTGGTGATTGAGGAACATCAACAAGTGGCTGAGTTGTGATTTTCACATTACCAAATACATCCAATAGCCTCCAATAAAAGTAAGCACGCAAAAAACGCAACTGGGCTTTGGCTTCGGGTGTTGAAACTAACGCATCTGTACTGGCTAATAAACTATTACATTGAGTTATTCCCCCATATGAATCTCCCCAAGCTCCATTTATACCACCAACCTGAGGATCAAACTCATGCCTATGCATTCTTAACCAAACACCTCCATCAAACCAATCGCCTCCTTTTTGGGTAATTACTGCTTCATCACTTGATACCTCTTGAACCGAAAAGTAACTTCCGTGGTTCGCAGTCCCATTCAGTACTCTTGCAAAGGCTCCTCCTAAGCCATCATTTGGTAAAGGTCGATTTACATTAACGGACTTAAATACTTGTTGAGGGTTAAAAGTTGAGTTAAAATCTCCTTTTAATTCTTCATCCAAATCAGTACACGCTACAAATGAGAAGGTAGCTACCGCTAAACTCATTATCTTAGAAATTCTTTTCATAATTCTGATTTTAATTGCATTAGAAACCAACATTGACACCTAGTGTAAAAGTGCGGGCAAAGAAATAAGTACTTCTTCTGTCAACACCAGTAATTAAGGGATTGTTATTATCCTCTGTATCTCCAAAAACAGGCTCCGGATCAATTCCAGTGTACTTCGTGATTACAAAAGCATTTTGAACAGTAGTATATAAACGTATGTTTCTAAAGCTATTTGAGTTTGGTAGCTTAACCGTATAACCCAAGGTGATATTATCTAACTTTAGAAAATCTGCTTTCTCTACATAAAGAGAACTGAACTTAGCTTCCGTTAAACCATCAACAGCTTTATCTGTTTTGATTCTATTGTAGGATTTTATAGCACCTGGGTCTATGGGCTCATAAAAGCCCCGAAATTGATTGATTAAACTATGTCCAAAGGCTCCTCTAAAGAAAACATTTACATCCCAATTTTTAAAATTCATTTGATTTGTCCAACCCAATTCAACTGTCGGGAATGCTTTTCCGAGTTCTTTAAAATCAGCATCAGGTAAAAGTGCTTGACTTGCATCTCCCTTTATCAAACCATCTCCATTTAAATCCTTAAATACAACCTTACCGTTTACACCGTCTGGCTGTACCCGTTCAAATACTGGCCCCCAAATTGTTCCCAGCTTTTGACCAACCTCAACTATGTTAAACGGTGTATCGTTTTGTCCTGGAGATCCAAAATTTCCTGTGACAAACCTAGTATTGAAATATTCAGTTAACTCCGTTGAATTAGTACTCAGAACAATTCCTGGATTCCACTTGATCTGTCCTAAATTAATTGCATTGTAGTTAAGAGCAAGCTCAAACCCTTTGCTTTGTAAGGCACCTACATTTTCAAATCTCCGTCCAGAAACGAACACAGCCTGATCAACAACTCGCTCTAAAATGAAGTCATTAATATTTCGAATAAAAAAATCCGCAGATCCAGAAAGCTTACCTGCAATAGTGAAATCCAGTCCAATATTTGTTTCTTCCTTTTGCTCCCATTTCAAATCAGGATTTGCATTTCTTGCAAAATTAAGTGCCGTTTGATTGTATCTATCAAAAGTATAAAGATCCTGAGCAAGACCCGACTGAGTCGGAAGTGAACCAGTAATACCAAAACCAGCTCGAAATTTAAGAGCATCAACATTTGGAATACTAACATATTTAGAGATATCAATACCTAAACCAAATGCTGGAAAAACACCCCATTGATTATTTTCTCCTAGCTTGGTTGAGCCTTCTCGTCTTACTGATGCATTGAAATAAATACCCTTGTCAAAAGTCATGTTTAATCTTCCAAAAAAAGCAATTATTCTGTTGTCAGGATTTTGTGTGCTATTTATATTTGGTCGATTCCCCCCTGGGGCAAAATCTGCAGCTTGCTCGATCTGATTATAGCCTAATCTATCATTTTGAAATCCACCCGCTTCTATGAAAATTTCCTCATAATTATCTTGTTGAAAAGAATAACCAGCGGTCAAATCAAAATTAAGTTTTCCAAACTCTTTTTGGTAGGTACCCCAACCTTCGAACAGAGTAAAATCAGATTCCGAAGTAAATCTTCTTGCTAGTCCCTTTCTATTTAAACCGACAAAGAAAGAATTTTTGGAAAAATAAGCACCGTTAAAGTTGTTCTCGAATTGCCGAGCAAAGTTTGCAGTTAAAGTAAAATTATCGGTTAAACTGTAATCTACCCTTGCATTGTAATTAATTGTTTTACGTTTACCTTCATTAATGTTTTGCTCGAGAATTGCAACTGGATTAAAATTGTCGAACAAAATTGCTTGATAGAAATCTCCATTCTCAAAACGTATAGGCGCAGTTGGATTAAATAAGACAGCATAGCGTAATGCTTCATTAAAAGAAAAATCACTCTTTCTATCAGTAGATGAAATCCCAAAATCCAATTTCAATTTATTGTTTAAGGCTGTATGACTAATATTTGCACGTAGGTTTACTTGGTCAAATCCTGATTTCCGTAAAATTCCATTTACACTTCTGTAATTTACAGACGCTCTAAAAGAGGTAGTTTGTGTGCCTGAGGCAATGGCAATATTGTGCACATTAGATACTCCTGTTTGGGTAACCTCATCTTGCCAATCTGTTACTGCCCCTAAGTCGTTTCCTCCGGCAGCAACATATTCACTTCCTGTCATAACAGGTTGTCGTCTGGCAACTTGATCTGCTGCAACATACCCATTATAATCAACTGTGGCCTTACCACTTTTACCTCTTTTTGTAGTTACTAAGATTACGCCTGCAGAACCGCGACTGCCGTATATAGCCGCAGCTGAACCATCTTTAAGTACGTTAATTGATTCTATATCATTAGGGTCTACATTGTCTAGCGAAGCTCCCAAAACACCATCAATAACTATTAAGGGTTGAGAGTTAGATCCAATGGTTGAAATACCACGCAATCTAAACGTGGCTGATGAATTTGGATTTCCGCCCCTGTTATAAATGCTTAACCCTGGAACTTTTCCTTGTAGTAGTTGTCTTGGGTCGTTTACGTTACCTCTATTGAACTGTTCCGAACTCAATGAAACAACTGAACCCGTAATCTCCTTCTTATCTTGACTACCATACCCCACAACCACAACTTCACTTAGTGCGGTAACATCAGATTGTAAGGAAACATTTACTACACTTTGGCCTCCAACTGCTACCTCTTGTGAGGCGTAACCAACAAAAGAGAAAACGAGCGTAGCATTGGCTCCAACTGAAATTCTAAAATTGCCTTCGGTATCAGATACCGTACCATTGGTTGTGCCTTTTTCAAGCACATTCACTCCTGGAATTCCCGATCCATCATCGGCAGCAGTTACCTTACCTGTTACAGTTTGCTGAGCGAAACTTGTTAAAGTTCCGAAAATCAGCGCAACCGTAAGGCACCTGCGAACTAACAGATACAATTTGGTCATAGATTAGTTGTTTTAGGGTTTTAATTGTTGTTTTTAAGAGTTCTTTTAGAAATCTATTTGTTAATTGCGTGCAGTTAAAAAATTAGATTTCCGTCCAATATTACCGTGTTTTTAACAGTATTCAATCGTTATGTAGTAAAAACAGGAAAGAATTTTCAGGAATCGAATGCACAAACGTTTGCATTAATTAAAATTGTTTGAAATTTTACCAAAATCGAAAGAATGCCTTATGAAATTTAACCAGGTAACCATTAAAGATATCGCCCGAGAACTGGGCATCTCACCCTCTACTGTTTCAAGGGCGCTTAAAGATCATCCGGATATAAGTGTTCAAACCAAGAAAGCTGTTAACGAACTGGCCGATAAACTTAATTACCAGCCCAACATAGTAGCACTTAACCTGCGCCAGAAAAAAACCAATACCATCGGGGTAATCATACCCGAAATAGTACACTTCTTCTTCTCTACAGTAATCAGTGGGATTGAAGATGTGGCCTATACTGCCGGTTATAATGTTATTCTGGCCCAATCCAACGAATCGTATCAGCGCGAGCTTACCGATATGAAAGCCCTGTTTAACAGCCGGGTAGATGGCATGCTTATCTCTATCTCGCGCGAAACAACCAACTTCGATCACATCGAAAGCATTATCTCTAAAGGGGTACCAATTGTGTTCTATGATCGCATGTATAACAGCCCCACCAGCAGCAAGGTAATTGTTGACGATTATGCCGGATCGAAAGAAGGCGTTAATCACCTGATTGAGCAGGGGTGCAAACGAATCGCTCACCTAAACGGATCGCCAAACCTGATCATCAGCATTGACCGCTTGCGCGGATACAAAGATGCACTGGAAGAAAACGGATTGAAGTACGATGAAAGCCTGGTGATTAGCGTACCATCCGGAACTTTTGAAGAAGGTAAACGCGGAATGAGCAAACTGCTTTCTCAAAATCCGTTGCCGGATGCGGTTTTTGCCGGAAACGACCCGATGGCTATGGGCGCTATGGTGGCCATCAAAGAAAAAGGTTTGAAAATTCCTCAAGATATTGCCTTGCTTGGCTTCAGTAACTGGTTCTTTGGCGAATTGATGGAACCCTCCCTTACTTCCATCGATCAGCCCGGCTTCGAGATGGGCCAGGAAGCTGCCCGACTGCTCATTCGCCAGATTGAATTAAAAGACAAAGAAGACTTTGAACCACAACCGGAAACCAAAGTGCTAAAAACAAGATTGGTAATCCGCAATTCGTCCTTAAAAAAACAGGCTAAGAAAAAATAGCATCCTTTTTTACTTGTAAAGGGTAAGAGTTAATAGCCAATAATTTAATTTAAGGCTCTTTAACTCTTACTTTTTTATTTTGATGACTCCTATTTTAAATTCCTCGACTAGCCAAAGCCTTGGTGCGCTGGTAAACTTTACACAATCAGGTTCTGAGATTTCAGGCACCACAACCAACGGCAATTTTCGCGTTACCGTTTTTAATGAATCGGTTTTTAAAGTAAGTATTTCAAAAAATGAGTTTGAAATTTTCTCTTACGCAGTAGTGGGCACGCCTGAGGCTATTAATATAAAGATTGAAGAGCATGACTCAACATTAACGTTGATCACAGCTGCTACCCGATTAGTGATTACCAAAAACCCCGTTCGTTTTTCGCTTCAAACCTTGGCGGGAAAAGTGATTAATGAAGACGATACGTTTGGTACCGCCTGGAATGGTGAACAGGTTACAACCTACAAAAAACTACAACCGAATGAGCGCTTCATTGGCCTTGGAGAAAAAACAGGTGGCCTTGATCGCAAAGGGCACGCGTATCAGAACTGGAACTCAGACGCGTATGGCTATGGCTCCGGTTCAGACCCATTGTATTGCTCTACTCCATTTTACATGGGTATTCATCAAGAACTTGTATATGGTGTGTTCTTCGATAACAGCTATAAAAGTTTTTTCAACTTCGGTGCATCCAACAATCGCTTTGCTTCTTTCTCGGCCGATGCCGGAGAGATGACTTACTATCTTATTCATGCTTCAACCGTATCCGAAATTATAAAGCACTATACTTTCCTTACGGGAAGAATGGAACTTCCGCCAATGTGGAGTATCGGTTATCAGCAATGTCGCTACAGTTATTATCCCGATAAGGAAGTTGTAACGGTAGCAAAAACATTTCGCGATAAAGACATACCTGCCGATGCTATTGTGTTTGACATCCACTACATGGACAAGTACAAAATCTTTACGTGGGATGGTAAAAACTTTTCGGACCCAAAGGGGTTAATCGATTTTTTAAAACAACAAGGTTTTGAAGTAGTGGTAATGTGCGACCCTGGAATAAAAGTTGAGCCCGGTTACAAGACTTATGACGATGGTGTGAAGCAGGATGTGTTTATCAAATATCCCGATGGCGAAAATTATCAAGGTCAGGTGTGGCCCGGCTGGTGTCACTTCCCCGACTTTACTAAACCTGCTACCCGCGCGTGGTGGACTGAACAATTTAAAGATTACGTAGCACTTGGCGTGGAAGGTTTTTGGAACGACATGAATGAGATTGCCACATGGGGCCACTCGCTACCCGAAAATCTTGAGTTCGATTTTGAAGGCGCAAAAGCTACAACCCGCAGAGGTCGCAACCTATATGGTTTTCAAATGGCGCGCAGTACGTATGAAGGCACCAAAAAATTATTGAAAGGTAAACGTCCTTTTAATTTAACACGCTCTGGCTTTTCGGGTGTGCAACGCTACGCTGCAGTGTGGACAGGCGATAATGTGAGTTACGATGAACACATGTTGCTGGGTGTACGTCTGGTAAACAGTATGGGCCTTACCGGAATTGCTTTTGCCGGTTATGATGCTGGTGGTTTTGTAGGCGATGCCAACACTAAACTGTTTGCGCGCTGGATTTCGATTGCTGCCTTTGCTCCATTCTTTCGTGCACATACCATGATTAACACGCGCGATAGCGAGCCGTGGAGTTATGGCGAAGAAGTAGAAAACATCTGTCGCAACTACATTAAGTTCAGGTATCAGTTAATGCCGTATATCTATTCGTTGTTTTATGATGCAGCTAAAACCGGCATGCCTGTTCAACGTTCGCTGGCTATTAACTATACGCACGATCCTCTTGTGTACAGTGGCTTGTATCATAATCAATATTTGTTTGGCCCTTCCATTCTGGTTGCGCCCGTTGAAAGCAATAAAGAATTATTAAAAATCTATTTCCCGCAAGGCACTTGGTACGATTTATATACCGGTAAGCAATGGCACGGCAATCAGGAAGCTATAATTGAATCGCCTATTCATCGCTTGCCTGTGTTTGTAAAAGCGGGCAGTGTTTTACCTATGCGGCCGGCACAAGCACATGCGGGAATTACCACTACCGAGTTAGCCTTACACATTTACTGTGGAAATGATGCGAGTGATTTTTTGCTTTACAGCGATGATGGTTCAACATTTCAATACCAACAGGGCGAATCAGCCACACGACTGATTCAACATCATGGCCCACAAAACAAAGTTGTAATTGGAAAGAGCGAAGGTGCCTTTAAAACTTCGTATCGCAAGTTAAAAATTGTGTTGCATGGATCTGCTGCTGCGCAACTTACCGTTAATGGGAAACAATTTTCTTTAACGGATAGTCAGCATTCGTTCTTTGCGCCCTTAGAGAAGTATGATCCTATTAATGAACCAGATTCGATGGGTGAAGAAACCGTGCGTTTTATGGAAACTGATTATACTGATGAGCAATTAGAAATTCGCTGGTAAACAACACATACATGACACAAAAACCACGTCTCTCCTTCTGGCAAATCTGGAACATGAGTTTCGGATTTCTGGGAATTCAATTTGGGTTTGCCTTGCAAAACGGAAATGCCTCGCGCATTCTTACAACCTTTGGTGCCGATGTTGAACATCTCTCCTGGTTCTGGCTTGCCGCACCACTAACCGGAATGATTATTCAACCGATAATTGGTTATTACAGTGACAGAACGTGGACTTCATTAGGCCGAAGAAGACCGTACTTCCTTGCCGGATCAATACTGGCTGCTGCCGCTTTAATGATGATGCCTAACTCGGCAATACTCGCAAGTTTGTTACCACCACTTTACATTGGTGCTGGCATACTCATGATTATGGATGCCTCTTTTAATGTTGCCATGGAGCCCTTTCGGGCATTGGTTGCTGATTTGTTACCAACCGATCAACGTACACTTGGGTTCTCCATTCAAACGTGTTTGATTGGTATTGGTGCAGTAATTGGTTCTTGGTTGCCGTATGTGTTTGCTGAATTTTTTGGGTTTGAAAAATCTACTACCGATGGCAGTGTGCCCTACAGTGTAACGTTATCGTTTTACATTGGTGCTGTAGTCTTTTTGATTGCTATACTTTGGACAGTTTTAACTACGAAAGAATTTCCGCCCGATAAAGAATATCTGAAAGATGAAAAAGCATCTGGCAAAAAAGGATTAGGACAAATTGTATCAGACTTTGCGGGCATGCCTGCTACCATGAAACAACTTGGACTGGTTCAATTCTTTTCCTGGTTTGCCTTGTTCTCCATGTGGGTGTTTACCACATCGGCTGTAGCCACCCATGTATATGATTTACCACAAGATGATCGTTCATCGGTAATGTTTAACGATGCTGCAAACTGGGTTGGAATTATTTTTGGCGTGTATAATGGTGTCTCTGCAATTTATGCATTGATGCTTCCGTTTATAGCTGCTAAAGTTGGTCGTAAAACAACACACGCAGTTTCATTAACTGCCGGTGGGCTTGGGTTAATTTCGATTTACTTTATTCATGATCCAACTATTTTACTTTTTTCTATGATTGGCGTGGGAATGGCTTGGGCAAGTATTCTAGCAATGCCCTACGCAATTCTGGCTGGTTCTATCCCACCACACAAAATGGGCATTTACATGGGTGTCTTTAATTTTTTCATTACGCTTCCGCAGATTATTAATGGCGTAATTGGTGGCCCGATTGTGAAACACTTTTACAACTCGCAAGCTATATATGCCATAGTAATGGCGGGTGTGTTCTTACTTATCGCGGCTTTCTGTGTTAGATTTGTAAAAGATACGGATGATCCTGTAACGGCTTCAAAATGAAATCACTCAGTCTCCTCTTAATCTTTCTACCCCTCATCTCCTATTCTCAATCTAAGTGGGACGAGGCAAATACTATCATCCATACTAAAACTTTACAAACCGATCAGGTTAATACCTGGTGGACTGATCTCAATCAAAGTAATTCAATACCGCTCGTAAATAATGATTCAGTTCTCTTTCTCCATCGCGGTAACGCAAACACAGTAGAATGGATGGGTGATTTTAATGGTTGGGGTTATGTAAAAGATTTTCCTAACAAAGGCCGCAAGATTTTAAACACCGATATCTGGTATCTGAAATGTAAGTTTCCAAGCGATGCCCGTCTGGATTATAAAATTCTTATTGATGGTACCAACTGGATCATTGATCCGATAAACAAATTTCAACAGTGGTCGGGTGTGGGTGGTGGCAGCCCAAACTCTGAATTACGTATGCCGCTATGGAACGAAGATGTTGCCACAGTAGCACAATCCAATGTGCCTAAAGGCGAACTGATTCGTGATGTTTTGATCATCAGTAAATCGTTAGGTTATCAGGTTACGTATTCTGTTTACCTGCCACACAACTACAAACAGCATGGACCAATGGCTGTGGCTTATGTTACCGATGGCTATGAATATCTGCATCCGCAATTAGGCAACATGACCACTACTTTAGACAATCTGATTCATACCCAAAAAATACAACCTATTATTACTGTGTTTGTAGATAATCGCGAACCGGTTAACCGTGCCAATAACAGACGCATGAATGAACTGGCCATGAACAGCAATTATCTCGATTTTTTTGCCAACGAACTTATCCCAGCTATCCAGACACAATATCCGGTAAAGGCCGAAGCCAAAAGCCGTGCAATAATTGGAACTTCTATGGGAGGATTAACTGCAACCTACTTTGCATTTACCCGCCCCGATTTGTTTGGCCTTGCGGGTATTCAATCGCCTGCATTTTATACGCGGCCACAGATTTACAATTTGTGCGAAGGCAATGCCGATGTTCAACTTAAAGTATCGATGACAACCGGTTTGATTAACGATACCAGCACCGACAGCCGCAAGATGAGCGAAATTCTGAAAGCGAGCAGTTGTGTTTATCAATACCGCGAAGTAAACGAGGGCCACTCGTGGGGAAACTGGCGCAGGTTAATAGACGATATTCTGATTGACTTGTTTGGTAAGTAGGCGTTCGGCACTATTGTTGCCTAAACCATTATTAACTAACTTCAACCCTCCAAAATTTCTAAAAAAGTAGTTGGCTTACCCCATGAAACGTTCCTATCTCATTCTCATTTTTGTTGGCCTTGCAGCCATACTTCAATCATGCTCGTCAGGTAAAAATGCCTTGAAGCAAGGCGATTATTACCAGGCTGTTTCGCTTGCGGTTAATCGCTTGCGGCAAAATCCCGATCATAAAAAATCAAAAGAGGTACTTAAAACCAGTTACCAATTTGCCGTTGATTACCTGGAGCAAAGTGCCCAGAATCAGATTACATCTAATGCCAATTTTAAGTGGAAAAATGCTGTGCAGAGTTATGAGCAAATCAATTTTCTGTACGAGCAAATCCGTACTTCGCCTGGCGCATTAAAGGTTATCCCAAATCCGATTAATAAGTACAAAGAGCTAACCGAAGTAAAAGGTAAAGCTGCCGAAGAATCGTATGAAGCTGGTGTGCAGGCTATGCTGAAGAATACCCGCGAAGACGCCAAACGTGCTTACTTCTTGTTTACCGATGCCAACGGTTTATCGCCCGGCTATCGCGAGTCAATTGAAATGATGGAGCAAGCAAAATTCAACGCTACTATCAAAGTAATTGTAGAACCCACTTTTGCCAACTACAATAACTGGAATTTTGAACCGGTTGTGTTTGGAGTTAATTCCAATCAGTTTGTGAAATTCTATACACCCCGCGAAGCGGAGGATGCAAAACTTGCTCGTGTAGATCACATTGTTAAAGTTTCAATTAACGGCTACAACGAAGCGCGGCCAAGCACCAGCAACCGTACCGATAACTTTAAAGATAGTGTGAAGGTGAGCGAGAAGACTGTGAACAACCAGAAAATACCGGTTTACGAAAAGATCAGCGCAAAAATGACTACTTACGAAAAGGTAGTTACTTCGCGTGGATCAATTATACTTTACATTCGCGATGCAAACAGCGGGGCCGACTTACGCAACTCCGACATTATAACAGACGAGCGTTGGAGCGACCGCTGGGCAACCTGCTCAGGCGATACCCGCGCCATTCCGGAAGCAACACGCAAACTGTGTGGAACCAAAGAGCCCTACATGGCCCGCGATTTTCTGATTACCGCAACCAAGCGATCGCTGGATAATAAGCTGGCAAACGCGCTATCAAGTTTTTACAGTAACTATTAAATGTTGGTCGGTTGGCCGACTAACCTGTTAGTTTGTTAAAACTATTTTAAACCAAATCCGGTTATTAAAAACATGAAGTTAATCGCAATAACCACGGTCTTTATTCTTGGATTAGCAAGCGTAATGGCCCAGACTAATCCACAGAAAAAAATGAACGAATTTGAAACAGCCACATTAGGCTCCGGATGTTTTTGGTGTACCGAAGCATTCTTTTTACGGGTGAAGGGAATTGAATCCGTAGTATCGGGCTACTCGGGCGGCAAAGTGAAAAATCCAACCTACCGCGAAGTTACCACGGGGTTAACGGGCCATGCCGAAGTTATTCAAATCAAGTTTGATCCAACTGTGATTACCTATGCCGAAGTATTGGAAATTTTCTGGAACACCCACGATCCCACTACACTGAATAAGCAGGGCGCGGATGAAGGCACTCAATACCGGTCGGCTGTGTTTTACCATAATGATGCACAAAAGAAAACGGCCGAAGAATACAAAACTCAGCTATCAAAATCCGGAGTTTTTAAGAACCCAATTGTAACCGAAATAACTGCCTTTAAAGAGTTTTATCCGGCCGAAGATTACCACCAGAACTACTATGCACTAAACCCCAATCAGGGTTATTGTCAGTACGTTATCCGGCCAAAAATTGAAAAGTTTAATAAGCAGTATGCTTCCAAACTGAAAAAATAGCAGTATAAAAAGTGTTAATTCTTTTTAACAAACGTAACATTCTACTAAGCCTCCCGTTCTAACAGCAAGAGCAGATAAAATCTTCTCATAGGTTTAGGTTTAGGTAACAAAGACCCCTTCAGACGGAAGGGGTCTTTGTGTTTTAGATCAGTTCCAAAAAAATCTTCCACGCAGAAGTATTAGTTTCGCAGAAAAAATTTCTGTGTACGATATTACCATAATAGGGGGCGGCATTGTAGGACTGGCCACTGCGCTGCAAATTCAATCCGCTAATCGCAATCTTAAAATTGTACTGCTCGAAAAAGAATCTTCGTTGGCCCGGCATCAAACCGGAAACAACAGTGGCGTGATCCATAGTGGCTTATATTATAAACCGGGAAGTTTAAAAGCCACTAATTGTATTCATGGTTATAACCTGCTGCTTGACTTTTGCAGAGCGCAGGAAATTCCGTTCGACTTGTGTGGTAAAATTGTAGTAGCTACCGAGCAACACGAACTTCCTCTACTCGAAAATCTCTACAATCGCGGCCACCAAAACGGACTTACTAATCTGAAAAAACTTTCAGGTGAAGAGCTAAAAGAATACGAGCCTCATGTTACCGGTCTTGCCGGATTCTTTGTTCCTCAAACGGGCATTGTGGATTATACGTTAGTAGCCAATAAATATGGCGAAGTATTTCAGAAAAATGGCGGCACCATCCACCTAAGTGAAAAAGTATTAGACATACAGCATACCACTACTCAAAGTGTAGTGATTACCCAAAAGACCAGCTACACTTCCAAATTAGTAATCAACTGTGCGGGTTTATATTCCGATAAGGTTGCCCGCATGACGGTACCCAACCTGAACGTAAAAATCATTCCCTTTCGGGGCGAGTACTTCAAACTTAAGAAAGAGAAAGAGTACCTGGTTAAGAACTTAATCTATCCGGTACCCGATCCAAACTTTCCTTTTCTGGGTGTACACTTTACGCGCATGGCCAAAGGTGGTGTGGAAGCTGGCCCCAACGCGGTGTTGGCCTTCAGTCGCGAGGGTTATAAGAAATCAAACATCAACATGAGCGAGCTTGCCGAAAGTTTAGCCTGGCCGGGTTTTCAAAAAGTTGCCGCCAAATATTGGCGCACTGGCATGGGCGAAATGTACCGGTCATTTTCAAAAGCGGCTTTCACCAAGGCTTTGCAAAAGCTACTGCCCGAAATTCAGGAAAGTGATTTGGTGGAAGGCGGTGCCGGAGTACGCGCACAAGCGTGCGATCGCAATGGCGGATTAGTAGATGATTTTTTGATATTGGAAGATACTGGGGTAATCAATGTATGCAATGCCCCATCACCAGCCGCCACATCCTCGCTGGCTATTGGTGAAACCGTTTCAAAACTTGCATTGGCCCGATTCTAATCTCAGGCTTTCACAGCAGTAGCTTCAATCTCCACCAGATATTCGGGCGCAATGAGTGCGCTTACTTCAACCATTGAAGTTACGGGCTTAATGTCTTTAAAGAATTCGCCATGCGCTTTGCCCACAGCTTCCCAGTTGGTAATGTCGGTAACAAAAATGCGTGTGCGTACCACATCTTTTAATTCGTAGCCTGCCTGCTTCAACACACCTTCAATCTTTTCGATAATGTAGCGGGTTTGTCCATAAAAATCGCCTTTGGCTATAACCTGATTACCATCGGAGGCAACTGTTCCGGAAATTTCAACTGTGTTACCAATTTGCACAGCCCGGCAATAGCCTACAATGTCTTCCCATTTAGCACCTGTTGAATAGTTAACGCGCATGACTCTTGTATTTAAATTATCATTGTAAATTTAACGAAGTATGGCACAACCCGAAGAAGAATTTTCAGCAGCAGAAATAAATCGCTATAGCCGCCACTTTGTATTGCCACAATTTGGGAAACCTGCTCAGCAAAAGTTAAAGGCTGCACGGGTAACAGTTGTGGGGGCTGGCGGACTGGGTAGTCCGGTGTTGCAATACCTCGCTGCCGCGGGAGTTGGTTACATTCAGATAATCGACTTCGATACCATTAGCATTTCGAACCTGCAACGGCAAGTACTTTTTACTACTACTGATCTGGATAAGCCTAAAGCCACTATAGCTGCCGAGCGATTGCTGGCGCTTAATCCCATGTTAAAGATTGAAGCGGTGCTGCAAAAAATTACCGCAGCCAATGCACTGGAGTTATTGAAACATGCGGATGTGGTAGTGGATTGTACCGATAACTTTCCTACGCGGTATCTGCTTAACGATGCCTGTGTGTTGCTCAACATTCCATATGTGTTCGGGTCTGTATTTCGGTATGAAGGTCAGGTGGCGGTATTTAATTACGAGCAAGGTGCCAACTACCGCGACTTCTACCCCACTCCGCCCGATGCCGGTTCGGTGCCCAACTGCGAAACCGGAGGTGTGCTGGGTGTTTTAACCGGAATAATCGGCTCGTTGCAAACGAATGAAGTTATTAAAATTATAACCGGCATTGCCAAACCCTTGGCGGGAGAAGTATTGCTGGTTGATTCAGTAACGTTAGAATTTCAGCGATTAAAAGTGCCACAACGAAATTCGAGGCAATCGATAAAAAGTTTAATAGATTATGATGTATTTTGTGGAGTTAAAATCAAAACAACTATGAAAGAAGTAACCGTACAGGAATTAAAAGCAATGTTGGATAGCAAAGCTGATTTTCAATTAATAGATGTGCGCGAGCCGCACGAGTTTGACATCTGCAACCTGAATGGTGAATTGATTCCGCAAGGCGACATACCGGCATCGGTAGATAAAATTGCCAAAGACAAACAAGTGGTGATTCATTGCCGCAGCGGTGCGCGTAGTGGCAATATGGTGCAATGGCTCGAAAAGAATCATGGCTTTACTAACCTGTATAATCTTAAAGGTGGAGTTCTTGCTTGGGCGAAAGAGATTGACTCTAGTATGCCGACTTATTGATAACCTGATGTGATGTTCCAAATCGCAAATCACCATTCACCAATCAATAATCACAAATCAAAGGCTAAGATTTTTAGAAAGAAATATCTGTGATTAGCGACTTGTGATGATTGATTTAGGATTTTTGAGTGAATGCATGAGTTGACTGTCTAACATGAAGACATTACTGATCACCCCCGAAGGGCTAGAAAAATTAAAAGCAGAGTTAGATCATCTCTGGCGGGTGGAGCGGCCTGACACCACACAAAAGGTTTCGTGGGCAGCCAGCCTGGGCGATCGTTCTGAAAATGCCGACTACCATTACAACAAAAAACGCTTACGCGAAATCGATAAGCGCATTCTTTATCTACGCAAGTGCATTGACGATTTAAAGGTGGTGAACTACTCTCCTTTTCAGGAAGGCAAAGTAATGTTTGGCGCGTGGGTGGAGATAGAAAACGATAAAGGCAAGCAAATCCGCTTTCGCATTGTAGGCTCCGAAGAAATTATTAACGTGAAAGATTACATCTCGATGGATTCGCCAATGGCACAAGCACTGCTGAACAAAGTACCAGGCGATGAAGTAATTGTAAAAACGGCTACTGCTCAGTTTATTTGGCGGATTAAGAAGATTGAATATTTGAAATAGTCTGAGCCGTCATACTGGCCAGCTTCTTAATCAACCGTTGACATTGCCATAAAAGTAATCCGCCCACAACACCAAATGAACAATCAATTAGCCGCCAGAAATAAGGAATGCCTCTAACCTCGCCAGCAATCCAGGCAAATGGAATTATACTCGCGCAGGCTATAATACCAAATTGTACCACCCAAATGTTTCGTACTGGCTCACGAAATGGTCCGATAAAAGCAACTGCAATTATCAAGTGCGCAAAGCCAAGCCAATCGGTACCATAGGCTATAAATGGATAGCGGGAATCTGTTTCTTGAATACCCGTATACACCAACTCCAGCCAATTTGTAAGGGCATTATTCCAATTATACTGCTCTATATAAGTGTGACTTATTTCTAGCTGAGCCTTTATAGGAAATGCCGTAAGTCCACTTACAATAAGTCCTGCTATAATTAGCAAGAGCAACAACCTGATTTTTTTCTGAAGACAATCTCCTGTTGGAAGTAAATGCTTGGTCATTTCTATAATGATTAGATCGTTTCTCAAAATTAATTAAAAGTACTTTTAATTTAAAAGTAAAATCATAAAAAAACCAATTGCTTAACCAACTGATTTATATCTCTTTAAAAGACCAATAGCTTATTATTTTCTACATCAGGCCGCAATGCATTCCCCAACAGGTATTCAACGAAAACATTGCAGCCTGATTTATACTATTTCACAAAAAGTGCTCTTACTTCGCCTTGCAAATCTTTACTCAATTGTACTTCACCATCTTTGTGCCAGTACAAAGCAAGATTTCCTGTGTAGCCACCAACATAAACATCATCACCCGAAACAGCAACAGCGAAGGCATTTTCAAACCCTCCGTTTCTAAACACACGTACAGGTGTTCCGTTTTTCCAATAGGTTGCAATGTTGTTCTCGCGTCCGGATACATGTACATCATTGCCGGAAACAAAAATACCACGTGCTTCAGCAGCGTGTGTGCCATCGGTTAAGTAGGTTATGTTTCCATTTTTCCAATAACAGGCACGATATACACCAGCTTTATTTTCCCAACCGGCTACATATACATCATTTCCCGAAACGAATATTTTTGCCGCAACGGTAATCTCATCCGACAAGAAAATTTTCGTGCTATTCTTCCAATAGGTGGCTACCTGTTTGCCTCCATTCCAGGCAATGCCTGCCACGTACACATCACTGTTTTGCACAAACATATCGTTTACAAATTCGGTGTAAGTACCATCTGAAATCTGTTGTGGCGCTCCGTTTTTCCAAACGGTGGCAGCGGCCTTATTTGAAATAAATGCCGTTCCGGCCACATACACATCACCATTTGAAACCACAATGGCATTAGCAGAAGAGTAATCGTCATCGAGAGAAACTTCTACGCCATTTTTCCAGTAAGTGGCAAGGTTTGTTCCTTTGTTTACTATCCCACACAAATACACATCTGAATTGTCCACCCACATGTCTAATACACTGCTCTGGTGCGTTCCATCACTCACGATGGTTTCTGTTCCGTTTTTCCACCAGGTGGCACGGCCAACACCGCCCTTTATTATTACGCCTGCTGCGTAAACATCTTTCTCAGTCGGAGTAGTCGGGTCAGGAGAATTGTCATCATCACCGCAAGCCGAAAAAAAGAATACTGCATACAATAGGATCACAGAAATGGAGATTTTCATAATGCTTTTTTTAGTTGTCTCTGTCAGCAAAATTGTTCTGCTGATGTGGTGCAAAGATTTAAAACAATATGAAGGCAGGGTATCGTATAAAAGGTGTATTTTTTGGCCGTTTCGATAAACGCAGGTCATTAGCTGACCATAATTGTAAATGCTATATAATTCCTGTCTTAATTGCCTTACCGATAAGTGAAGCCGTGTTCTTTACTTCAAATTTTTCGATAATACTTTTACGATGTGTATTTACGGTTGGGACGCTAATAAAAAGTTTATCCGCTATTTCGGTATTGGTAAGACCTTCGGCTATGAGTTGCAACACTTCTTTCTCGCGCCTGGTAATAACGGGTTGTTGTGGCTGTGGTTCGTTTAAGGAATGCATCACTTCCTCGCTGAAATAGGTTTCTCCGCTTACAACCAACTCAATCGCCTCCAGTAATTCTTCTTTAGTGGCGTTCTTCAATACATAGCCCGAGGCACCGTTATCCATCATGTTGCGCACAACTGCCTGCTGATTAAAAGTGCTTAGGCCTACAATTAAAAGACTGGGATATAACTTCTTCACTTCCTTACACAACTCCGTACCGCTTTTGTCGGGTAGATTTACATCCATCAGGATCACATTGGGCTGATGACGTTTCAAATAATCGAGGCACGAAGCAGCATTCATGGCGTGCCCCATCCATTCAATATTTTTTTCATTTTGCAATAGCGACCGAATGCCCTCAATTACGAGGTAATGATCATCTACGATAAAGATGCTCGTCTTCATGCTATACTCATTTCAATCATAACCGAAGTGCCTTTGCCGGGCGAAGATTGCACATCTAACCTGCCTTTCAAAAAATCAACGCGGCTCTGAATATTCTGCCAGCCCATACCTGCTGATTGATTTAGTCTTTTTGGATCGAATCCAACTCCATCATCTTCTACTGTAATGGCCAATAGCTTTTCCTTTTCAAGCCGGTGTACCTGCACCAACACATTTTTAGCCTTGGAGTGTTTCAGCGCGTTGGATACCAACTCCTGTACAACACGATACACCGCAACCGCCAGTGTCTGCTCTATTGCAGTGTTGTTAATACCAGCCGATTGATACGTGATGCGCATTACATCGGTGCGATCAATCTCTGTACAAAATTCTTTCAGGGCAGTATCCAATCCATACTTCAGCAACATTTCGGGCATCATGTTGTGGGCTACCCTGCGCATCTCTCGAATGGAGCTATCCAGCATGTCAATGCTTCGCTCAAAAGCCTGCGCATTGTCGGGCGTCATTACTAAATTTCCTTTCATATTGTTTAACGAGAATTTTATTCCACTCAGCATTCCGCCTAAGCCATCGTGCAAATCTTTGGCAAGGCGGGTACGTTCTTGGGCTTCACCTTTTAGCACGGCCTCGGTTGCGGCAAGTTGTTTTTCAGATTCCAGCTCTTCAATTTTTGCTTGCTGCAATTTCTGTCGATGACGATAGTTTCGGTATGAGAGTAACAAGATCAGTAATAAGGCAACCGCGCCTGCACCCAGAAAATAGTTGAGTGTGGTTTTTTTATCGAGCTGCGCTTGCTGAAGTTTTAACTGCGTTTCCTTTTTTTCAGTCTCATATTTGGTTTCAAATTCAGTGGAAAGCGTTTGTACGTTATCAGCGTTAATACTGTCATTAAGCGCATCCTCTTTTTCTTCAAATAGGTGTGCCGATTTTAAATCCTGATTGGCATACGAAATATCTGCCAACAGATTGTACAATTTCAATTTTTGTTTGCGGTTACTATTTTCTAAAGCTAGGTTAAGTGCAGAATCAGCATACTTCCGGGCCTCTGGGTAATTCTTTTTTTCCACGTAATACATGGCCAGTCCTTTTAGTGCGATGGTTTGTGTTTCTACCAAATCCATTTCTTTTGCAATGCCGTAGGCTTTTTCAAATTTCGGTTTGGAAGCCTCCAATCGCCCAAGCTTATAATCTATATCGGCCAAGTTAAGCAGTATTGCCGCCTCGCTGTATTGATCTCCGATTCTTTGGCTTATTTGCCATGCTTGCTTAAAGTAATATTCAGCCGAATCATATTTATTTAGACTTTCGTAAACAATACCCAGATTGCTTAAACAATACGATTGATTCAAGGGGTCGTTTACATCCTTGGCAAAAATTTCAAGTCCCTTTTTTCCATACTCAATAGCTTTTTGATATTGGGTAAGATCCGTGTAAATATTTTGGATATTACTATAAGCAATACCGAGCATACGTTTATTGCCCAGCTTATCCAAAACAGGCAATACCTGCATATACAGATATAGTGCAGAGTCGTGTTTTGAAATCATTTGAAAACAATTTGCTGTATTGAAAGTAGTCTTTGCAATGTTTAGCTCATCATTCAATTGCTTTGCCAGCACCATTGCTGCTTTGTTTAAGAGAAGCGAGGAGTCGAACTTGCCTTGCATATTAAGCACAGCAGTATAATAAGCTACAAATTTTATCTCTCCGGTTTTATAATCTAGTTTTTTACTCAATTGTAACGATTGACGATAGTATTGCTTGGATGTTTCCGGGGCAAACCTTTCGTACTGCTCTCCTATATCCAGTAGTAATAACACTTTGCTGCTGTCTTCTTTTGCAGTCTTTACTACCTGCAGCAAACTATCTAAATGGTTAGCGGTTTGTGCTTGCAGTGGCAGGTACCCAACGTATGCAATGACAAAAATGAAAAATGACCTCATACGCTTCAACGCATTTATACAGAGATACAAATTAAGGATATTTTAACTCCACCAAGCATCATCCTTTTTAAGGATTTTTCCAACACTCTTAAATATCATCTTTTTTAATGATTGATGTCGATTTGGATGTACCCCACCTTTGTAGTATCAACATTCAAAAAATTGAAGTTATGATAAAGCAAAATGTATTGTTGGCAGTGTTGTTGGCTTTAACAACAAATGTGTTTGCGCAAGACCTAACCTTCGGAAAATTTTTAGGAAGCATTAGCCCAACCAAATTTATTGGCAATGCCACCAATAAAGGCTATGAGCAACAGGTAGAAATTATTGAAGTAACTACTACGGGGCAAAGTCGTGGCACAACCGTAAGTTTAAAATTTAGTCCCTGCCCGGCCAGTGCCGATTTTATAACCCATACCCAACTCGGAAAATTAATTTCGAAAGGTCAGGTAGAGATACTGGAAAAAAATCCTTCTAATCCGGCATTCACCAGAGTTAAGTATAAAATATACTTTGAAGATGCCCGTATAAATTCCTGCACCGATACCAAGGCTTGCAATAACCAAATGGCCACCACAGTTACACTCAATCCCCAGCGCATTTGCTGGTTATACTATAATTACGAACCAGCATCCGGAAAAATATCGGGAACAACTACAAATGGCTTCGATTTAAAATCTGGCCAAGCCTGGACGGTTACACCATATAATTTCTGAGTACGATGAAACTTTACATGCTGCAAAATACTGCTTTGAGAAAAATACAGTAAACCGAGACGACTTCATTAAAAGAAATTCAAATCATCAATTTATAGTTATGACAAACTTAAAACACATTTTAACATTGTTGATGGTTGTTGCCTGCATCCAATTATCATTTGCCCAAACAAAGGCCGAACTGGAAGCCCGGCAAAGGGAAGCGCAAAAAGCACTCGACCAACTTACGCCTGAACAAAAAAAGATGATGGAGCAAATGGGAGTTCCCGCCAAGGTTCCATCCATGCCCGCAGGTGTAACCGATGCAGATGCAAAAACAGCACTCAGTAACGGAGGTACCTTTGGTGTGCCTGCAAAAAATAATGTATTGATTGCCGCAATCCCAACCATAACACTTACAGCAGTCACACTTCCGGCTTATGTAAAAACGTTGTACGAATATGTTGAGAAAGGTATATCAACTGATTCAAAATCCGTTGGACAAACTTTTTATGCGTACTACAAAAACAACAAGAGCACTGCCGAAGCCATCGGTAATGTTGCCATTGGTTTTTGGAGCACCGGTCAGCCTGAAATAGCCGCTTACATTATGAGCAAAGCTTGCAGCGATAACGCTACCGATGCTGATCTGCTGAGCAACTTCGCAGCCATGCTCAGTATGGGCGGGGCACCACATCGCGCTATTCCGGTTTTAGAATACCTGGCCAAACAGTTTCCGGATAACACTACCATTCTTAATAACCTTGGCCAAGCCTGGTTTTACTTAGGCGAAACAGATAAAGCTAATGTGCAATTAGAAAAAGTAGTAAAAGCGTTTGCATACCATCCGGAAGCTAATTATACACAATGCCTCATACTGCAAAACAAGGGCAACACAGCAAAGGCAATAGAAAAAATGAAAAACTCATTGGCTTACAGTTTTTCTAACAACAAAGTAAACCTGCTTAAAAAACTGGGCTACTCGGTAAAAGCCAGCGATATGCGTAAGCCGTTTAAGCCCGATCCTAATCCGCTCGGGTTGCAAAACTTTGTTCGACCCGATGTACCCACATCCTACACCGAAGAGTTAAGGTTAATGGCTGATTGGAATGCCTTTCAAAATCAGGTAAATGAAAAAAATATGCAACTCGCCAAAGACCTCATACCCTATCAGCAAGCCAATGCCCAACAAGGGCAAAAAATGTATGATCAATACAATAAAGAAGGCTTAAAATCAAAAACCACAAACAATCCTCTAGCTGGCAACATCTATAGAAAGGTTGCTGAAAAAAATCTGGAGGAGATGAAGAAAGATGGTGGTATTACCTATCGGTTAAAGAAAGCCAAAGAAAAAATAGATGTTTTAATAAAAGATTATCAAGCTAAAAAAGATATCCAAAAAAAGAATATCGAAAAACAAAACAGCATTATTGCTGATCAAGAAACCGAACTCGCAAAAAAAGGCGAAGACATTGGGTTTGATAATTGTGTTGTTCAACAGAAATACAGCGAATGGATTTACGCTACCTACAATAAACCGTTAGAAGAAGCGTATCAACAATACCTGCATCAACTGCGTATAAAAATCTCTGAAGAAATATACTGGAAACAGTTTACACAAGATGTGCCCACGTTTGAGGCCACCAAAATTGCAGCGAAAAAAGAATGGATAGCAGCCCTTGGTAACACCCGGTACATCGCCACCAATATCTACGGCAAGTGCCCGCAAGAGCAAGCTAAAAGCTCGCGTTATAAGCTGGCTGATTTTGATGAACTGCATTGCAAATACAAAACAACACTAGACTTTGGCGTGTACAAACAAATTTTTGAATGTGGCAAAGCACGCATTGAGTTTGATGCTGGAAAGTTTAGTGGCGATCTGAATTTTATATCAGACAATAAAGGAAACAACCGTTTTGTAAATGGCAGAGCGGAAGGAACCATTATCAACAAAAGTATCTCCGCAAGCAAAGGCCCGTTGCAAGCCGAAGCATCGGTTAAAGCAGGCATGGGCATTGAGTTTAGCAGTGCCGGAGTTGAAGATGTATATGTAACCGGAGAAGCCAGGATAACCGCAGGCTCCGATACGGTGAACGACCCTGCCGGTGTAGTAACAGATCCAAGCATAACCATTGCTGCGGCTTCAGGGCGCATGAGTTTAATTTCCGGAAGTATGACCGGAGCCATCAATGGATTTGGAAAATAATATATAGTGTGTTCAACCCTATTTATCAGAACTAATATGAAAAAAATACTGATTACACTCTTTATAATTATGATGTTTGGTGCGCAGCAGGTAAACGCACAAACCTGTAAAACAACTGCAGACTTAGATGGCGTACCCGGCCAATACCTTACCGCGGCCCAACACCCGTGGCCTGCGGCAAGGGCCGAATATTTTAGAGAATTAAAAACCGATGCCGACAAAGCCATCGCTAAAAAAACATTAGAGCAAGTCGAAAAAACGGAACAGCAAAGTCGCGTGGGCTTTAGTCTTACCGGAGGCAATTGGGAAAGTACTTTTTCAAGCACGGGTTACGAATATGCTGCTAATACCAAACTTGGTAAATATTATTTACAAACAGCACATCGCGAATTTGTTTGCGTAAGCGGAAAACTAAAGCTTAACAGTGAATACGGAACGGTATTACGAGTTTATGTAAACGCTATTCCGGTAAACACATTAAATCGATTTCTACAGAACCCGTTTGGCGAGAGTATGGGAGAATATAGTTTGGGTTTTCAATATGCCGATTGGAAAAATAAACTTAACAAACCTGGAGATAAGTTGATCAGCCTGTTCACCTACCTATCGTGTAACAACCCGTCACTTATTGATGCTATTAACAGCGGACAAAAATATTTTCAGGATATCGATCAGAAGAATGTGAAACTCAACACCAGAGTTCCGCATGTGTATCGGTATTGGTTTGTAAAAAAGAGCACTGCACCGGTGCTGATTCCGGTAAGTCGCAAAGAATACCTGATAAGTTTACTGGAATACTACGAGCGCGAAAAACTATACTTTCCGGCAGTGATTGTCAAATTAACAGCTGATCGAGATCAATACAAACTTAAGACCTACGAGGGATGGGAAACTGCGGTGAATGAAAAGATTGAACTCGTAAAAAATACACTGGCCACTCAAAACGAAGATTGGCTGAATGCACAAGCCGTGGTTAGCCGCAGTGAAGATAGCTATCAGAATGGCAAGAATAAATTAAAAGAAAAAATTAACTACAATCGCTTCTGGCAGTTTTACGATAGTGAAAAAAGAGGCGAGCCTTTGTATCAATATAACCCCGACTATTTTAAAACCAACTCAAAAGGAGCAGCTACACCACAACTTATTACCGTAGCATTTCGATATGTTACCATGCCTTCTTCTATGCGATTGTTAGACAACTTTACAGAGAAGTTTGATTACGCAGCATACGCTAAAACTGCTGGAGTAGAAACCGCAGAGAAGCAGAGGTACACAAAGATTGATTGACCAATATTTTTTCACGCAAAGGCGCTAAGAACGTAAAGTTTTATTGGCTTTACCTTAGCGGCCTTTGCGCCTTTGCGTGAAAGGAAATCATCCTTTTTAATGATACCGAACTTCAGCCAGAAGAAGTACTTTTATCTTGCAAAGTTTTAAAAACCATGAAACCACTCAAACCCCTTGTAACTCTCTACACAATTCTGTGCATGAGTTTCACAGGTTTTGCTCAAAAAGAAACCTTCGATGTTGTTTCCTATACCATCCCCAAAGGCTGGCAAAAGCAACAAGTAGAAGGCGGTGTTCAATTGTTTATTACTGATAACAAAACCGGTGGTTATGCCATCGCCATTGTTACTAAATCGATGGCTTCAACCGGCTCGGCCGAAGAAGATTTTACCAGTCAATGGAAATCGTTGTTGGTCAATACCGTAAACTCCATTACCGAACCGGTTAAGACAGAACCTGTTCAAGATAACGGTTGGGAAATTCATTCTGGTAACGGAAACTATGTAGATGGAAATGTGAAAGGACTCGCCACGTTAATCACCGCTACGGGATATGATCAAACTGTTGCTGCTGTGTTAATGACCAACACACAACAGTATCAAAACGATTTGCTCACGTTTATCAATTCGTTGGAGTTGAAGAAATTTTTGTCCAACACAACTACCCCTAACACCCCACCTGCTAACAATAAAGTCAACAATTCATCTGTAGTGGGTTTATGGGTTTATTACAATTCGGAAGTAAGCGGTTATGCCAATGGCTATGCACAATATAGTGGTGGGTACATGCGAAGAGAGTATTTGTTTAAGGCTGATGGCACGTACACCTTTCGGGCAAAGGATTGGATGGTATATGTAAAAGACATTCTGTTTGTGTATGAAACCGGAACGTACTCCATCAATGGCAATCAAATTACACTTACGCCCAAAAAGGGTAAAGGCGAATGGTGGAGCAAAGCAGCCAGTGGCCGAACCAGCGAA
Organism: Cytophagales bacterium; assembly: GCA_017303795.1. Lineage (GTDB taxonomy): Bacteria > Bacteroidota > Bacteroidia > Cytophagales > Cyclobacteriaceae > ELB16-189. The sequence goes on from JAFLBR010000010.1 coordinate 121,785, forward strand.
TGGGGCAAACTGGTAAAGGCTTCGGAATATAAACTGGAGAAAACAACCTATACATTTGATTTTCTTCCTTACAGCGAAGTAACACTTTCGCTACGATCAGCCAAACCAACACAACGTGACGGAAATGATGGTGATAATGCAGGTGTGCAGGAGTATAAGTACGCAGCACGCGATACAAATAATTCACTGATTGATAACCCACCCGGGTTTAAGGGCGGATACTAAAAGTAAACCAGTTCAACATTAATTCAACGCTTACTGGAAAAGTATAGGAATAAACGTGGAATTTTGATACGAAAACGAGTTATCTACTCGCCTCAATTGCCTGCGCAACATCAGCCTGAATATCGGCATAGGTTTCAAGGCCAACAGAAATTCGCACCAGTCCCGGTGTAATGCCTACCGCTAAACGTTCCGCCTCACTCAGTTTAGAATGTGTAGTAGATGCCGGGTGTGTAGCAATGCTTCGTGTGTCGCCCAGGTTGGCCGAGTGCGAAAGCATCTGTAAGGAGTTTAAAAATTTACGACCGCGTTCAAGACCACCTTTTATTTCGAATGTAACTACGCCCCCACCCAACCGCATTTGTTTTTTAGCCAACGCATGTTGCGGATGCGATTCGAGGAAAGGATATTTTACACGCTCCACATCCGGATGTTGCTCCAGAAATTTAGCGAGTTCATGAGCCTGCGCACAATGGCGATCCATTCGCACAGCAAGTGTTTCCAAGCTTTTAGAAAGTACCCACGCATTAAAAGGCGATAGTGCCGGCCCGGTATGGCGTGCGAAGAAACGCACTTCCTTAATCAATTCTTTTTTGCCGAGTACTGCACCTGCAATTACGCGGCCTTGGCCATCAATAAATTTGGTAGCCGAATGTGTTACCAGATGTGCGCCCCATTGTGCCGGGTTTTGCAAATATGGTGTAGCAAAACAATTGTCAACATTCAGAATCAGGTTATGTTTATTGGCAAGCTTCCCCAACCACTCCAGATCAATAATATCCAACGCAGGATTAGAAGGCGTCTCCACAAAAATCATTTTTGTGTTCGGTTGAATCTTACTTTCCCACGAAGCAGGATCAGCAATATCGGCATACGTTGAACTGATGTTGAATCGTGGAAACAATGTATTTAATATCTGGTGTGTTGAGCCAAACACCGAACGTGAAGCCAGCACATGATCTCCTGCCTTCAACAGCGCAGCCATACTGCTATACATAGCCGCCATACCCGATGCCGTAGCAATACCATCTTCTGTGCCTTCCAGCAGACAAAGTTTTTCAATCAGTTCGTTATTGTTGGGATTTGAGAAGCGAGTATAAATGTTGCCGGGAATTTCATCGGCAAACAATGCCCGTGCCTGCTCGGCATCTTCAAAAACAAAACTGGAGGTTAAGTATAATGGTACGGAGTGCTCGCGATTATGCGTGCGCGATTGTGTGCGGATGGCACTCGTTTCAAAATTTTTCTTTTTCATGCGCTAATAATTAATTTTTAAAGGTCACATGGAATCGTCCCAAGTTAAGATGCGCTTGAGGAAACTTTTTGCCTTGACGATTTCATCAGGCAATGATTTCAAAACTGTATGTGACTTTGGCTGTCTTCTCTAATGTTTTAGCTACCGAACAATATTTATCAACCGATAACGCAACGGCTCGTTCTGCCTTGTCGTGATTAACAGCTCCAAACAATTTAAAATGAATGTGGGCTTCAGTATAAAGTGCGGGTACTACTCCAGCTTCGCGTTCACCGGTAACGGTAATTTTTACATGGTTAAGGGGTTCGCGTTGCTTGCGCAGAATGGCAATCAGATCAATAGCACTACATCCGCCTAACGCGGCCAATAACAATTGCATCGGGCGAAAACCAGAATCATGACCACCATCGGATACGCCAGCATCCATAATTATACTATTGCCTTTGTCGTTCACTGCTTCCATCCGGAAGTCAGCATCAACACGATTGATTTCAACTTTTATCATTTGAACTTGCTTTATCTTTCCAAATCAAACTACCCAAAACCATACTTACAAAACTTACTACCACAGCCGGAACCAACTCCGGCACGGTTAATTCAACTTGCTTGGCAATCAGCCATATACTAACACCGGTTATCATGGCCAGCAGCGCTCCCATCGAAGACGCTCTTTTCCAATACAGTCCTAAAACCATTGGCGCAAACAAAGATACCAGACTAAGTATAGACGATTCGCCAACCAATTCGTAAATATTTGATCGAAGACAGGCCATAGCTGTAGCCATCGATGCAAAACCTAAAACTGCAAGCCGGGTAATGGCCAGAAAATGTTTATCGGTAAGGCGGTGTTTGGCTAGGGGCTTTACCAGATTCTCTGAGAAAATTGCTGCCGGAGCCAGAATGGCCGAACTGGTTGTACTCATGATTGCGGATAGCAAGGATCCGAAAAATAAAATCTGAACAGGCATGGTAGCGTGTGTCAGTACCATACTGGGTAATGCCAGTTGGGTATCGCCTTGTGTAAATTCCGGGTAAAGGTGACGTACACACAAACTGATGAACAATGGTAACATAGCAACAGTTAAGTACAGTCCGGCAGCAATAAAGCTTGAACGCACGGCCGTGTTTACCGAATTGGATGACATAACTCGTTGAAATACATCTTGCGATGGAATAGAGCCAAGCCCAAGTACCGACCACGCGGCAAGCCAGGTAATAATCTCGGTGGTGGACGCTTCAGGAAAAAATCGAAATGTATCGGGTTGAACATTATTTAGTACAGTCGTTACCCCGCCAGCCTTTCCCGAAAGGATAATAGCCAACACCAATAAACCACCAATGATGATAATACTCTGCACAAAATCGGTAATGGAGATGGCCCACATGCCACCTATATAAGTATAGAAAGTTACCACCACTGCCGATGCCACTACACCTTGCCAGATGGCCATTCCGGTAACCACATTTAAGATTAGACCCATTGCTACCAACTGTGCCGCAATGTAACCCACATAAGAAGGCACAATGAATACCCCGGCAACCAACTCAATGCGTTTACCATAACGTACTTTAAAGAAATCGCCAAGCGTGAGCAGATTCATGTTGTACAGTTTGCGGGCAAAGAATAACCCGAACAACACCAAACACAAAGCGGCACCAAACGGATCTTCGATTACGTGGTAAAGTCCGCCTTTCAGAAACTCCGATGATGCACCGAACACGGTTTCGGAGCCAAACCAGGTAGCGAATAATGCGGATGAACTCAGGAATAGTGGCAAACTTCTCCCTGCCAGTATAAAATCGCCTGAGGTGCGTACTTTGCGCGAGGCCCAATACCCGATCAGGACAGTAAGGAGCAGGTAAACAAGAATGGACGCAAGGAGCAACTTGAGACGAACGGTTTTATGTAAATCGTAAAGCTAAAAAAGTGAGTTGGTAAATCAACGCTTTCCATCTCCAAATGATCGCTTACCACACCGTAGAATACTTGACACTAAAAATCCAATAAACCTCTCATCCTACTCCATTTTGCCTTCTGTATAATACTATTTAAGGTTGGATGATTTTTGTGTAATTAGTAAATATTTCCTAATCATGTTTTCAGGAAATATCAAATCAGATCAAACCAAACCTTCTTATATCCATGCGAGCCATACTTGTGCTATTTTCGGTATTATTAATTCTTACTGCCAACGCCCAAAAGAAATCATCCGCTCCAGCAGTAACTGTAACTTATGACCAATCACTCTACTCGGGAATTCGCTGGCGTGAACTTGGACCTTTTCGTGGTGGCAGATCATCCACGATAACCGGAGTATCAGGTAATCCAAACTTATATTATTTCGGAGCTGTTGGTGGCGGTGTGTGGCGAACTCAGGATGCAGGACAAACCTGGGCTAATATTACCGATTCTTACTTTGGTGGAACAATTGGCGCGGTAGCTGTAGCCGAAAGCGATCCAAATGTTATTTACGTGGGCGAAGGCGAACAAACCCTTCGGAACAATGTATCCAGTGGTTGGGGAGTTTGGAAATCTACCGATGCCGGCAATACCTGGAAACATATTGGACTTTCAGATTCACGACACATCTCACGCATTCGCATTCATCCAAAAAATCCAGATGTTGTTTACGTAGCTGCATTGGGTAATCTTTGGAAGCCTAACGAAATGCGTGGGGTATACAGAAGTACGGATGGCGGGCAATCCTGGAAACGAATCTTATACATCAACAATACTGCAGGTGCAGGCGATCTTGTTTTCGATCCGGGTAATCCACGCATTATTTATGCTTCAACCTGGAATATGAAACGTAATGGTTATCGAATGGACAGCGGTGGGCCTGATTCTAAATTATGGAAGAGTACGGATGGTGGCGATACGTGGGAAAATCTTTCGGAAAAACCAGGTATGCCCAAAGGAATAAATGGCATTATTGGCGTTACCGTTTCTCCGGTAAACACGAGTAGACTTTGGGCCATTATTGAAAATACCGAAGCTCCTGGCATATATCGCTCGGATAATGGTGGCAAAACCTGGACCCGCGTCAATCAAGACCGTGCGCTATTGCAACGTGCCTGGTATTATTGCCGCATTTATGCCGATACCCAAAATGAAGATAAAGTGTATGTGCTCAATGTTAGTTACGGAGTTTCAAAGGATGGCGGTAAAACTTTTGAATTAAAAAATGCCCCGCATGGTGATCATCACGATCTTTGGATAGATCCTTCAAACAATCTTCGGATGGCAATGGCTGATGATGGTGGCGGCCAAATATCAAATGATGGTGGCGATAACTGGACAACTTATCATAATCAACCCACAGCTCAGTTCTATCGCGTTACTACCGACAATTCCTTCCCCTATAACATTCTGGGTGCTCAACAGGATAATACCAGCGTTCGAATACCACACCGCACTACCGGTAGCAGCATTTCAGAAAAAGACTGGATAGCTTTAGCTATTGGTGAGAGTGCACATCTTGCCCCCGATCCCACTAACCCGAATATAATTTATGGAAGTGATTACAAAGGCTATATGAGTATGCAAAATCTTGATAATGGACAAGAGAGAAGCACCAATGTGTGGCCGTATCTTCCAGCTGGTTCAGGTGTCGAAGTAATGAAGTATCGGTTTAATTGGAACTACCCTTTGGTGTTTAGTTATCACAATAAAAAACAACTTTATGCAGGCTCTAACTATTTGCATACATCCATAAATGGTGGCCAGAGTTGGGAAGTTATCAGCCCTGACTTAACGCGTGGCGAGCCTGAAACGATTAAATCATCAGGGGGACCAATAACACAAGACAATACTGGAGCTGAGTATTATGCCAATATTTTTGTTATCACTGAATCGCAATATACAAAAGACGAAATATGGACCGGTTCAGATGACGGATTACTTCATTTAACTATTGACGGAGGTAAAACCTGGACAAATGTAACTCCTACCTTTTCACCTAAACTTAACATGTGGAATAGTATTGATGTAAATCCATTTTTGAAAGGTGGTGCATATGCGGTAGCCACCTCGTATAAGTTTGGTGATTACACTCCTTACATTTATAAAACAACAGACTACGGAAAAACCTGGTCTTTGATTACAAATGGAATTCCAAAAGAGGAATTTGTTCGGGTAGTCAGAGCCGATCCTAAACGACAAGGATTGCTTTATGCTGGCACCGAAAAAGGCATGTGGGTTTCTTTCGATGATGGAGCAAGCTGGACCAAATTGCAATTGAATTTGCCCCCGGTACCCATTGCCGATCTTTCCGTAAAAAATGACAATCTAATAGCCGCTACGCACGGTCGCAGTTTTTGGCTGATCGATGATCTTACCCCATTGCATCAACTTTCGAAAGAGATGATCGGAAAAGAAGTAATTCTGTTTAAACCAATGCCTAGTTATCATATGCCCGGTGGAACTGACTGGCGCGGTGTAAATAGAAAACTTGAAGGAGAAAACCATCCGGGTGGCGTAATGATTCATTATTACGTTAAAAATGTAGATGAAAAAACTGAAATAAAGCTTGAGATTCTGGAAACAAATGGTGCCGTTATTAAAACATTCAGTAATAAAACAGTTGGAGCAAATCAGCTGACTTCAAAGGCTGGAGGGAATCGTTTTGTTTGGGATATGCGTTACCCCGGATACACCATCTTTCCAGGACTAGTATTTTACGGTTCGCCAAATCAGGGCCCAAAAGCCATACCCGGAAAGTATAAGATCAGATTGATTGTAAATGGTACTTCGACTGAACAGGAATTTGAAATTTTGAAAGATCCACGCATAGAAACGACTCAAGAAGATTTTCAAGCTCAGTTTGACTTCTTAATGAAAGTACGTAATAAAGTCAGTGAAGCAAATCAGGGTGTAATCGATATCCGTAAAATCAAGGAAGATCTTGACTTCATAAAGAAGAAAATAGGGACCGATGTGCAATTCAAGGAACTTGCCGAACTAGTAATGCAATTTGAGAAAGAGTTAAGCGATCATGAAAGTAACATTCATGAAACGCGAAATAAAAGTGTACAAGATCCGCTCAACTATGGAATTAAAGTAAATAACCGATTGGCTCATCTGATGGTTGAACAGGCGCAGGGTGATTTCAGACCAACCCAGCAAGGTGAGCAAGTTCGCGAAATGCTATCTAAACAAGTAGATGAAGAGTTAGCCAGATTACGGTCTACAATCGATAAACACGCAGATCGTATTAACAACCTGGCAAAAGAAAAAGGCATCGAAGTTGTGATGGTAAAAAAGGCTCCCCTTCCAAATTAGGGGAGCTTAATAACCAATATTATTTCTTCTTAACCTGAAAAGACCGGGTAACGTTAAAACCTAAGTGAATGTCACCGTCAAAAAAATTACCACCCGTTTCGGTTAAAAAGGCCCGTTCCGTTAGACCACGAGTGTTGGTCATTACTAATTGGAACACATGTCCCCCGGTTTCGATATCAATGCCAAAACCAAGTGCGTTATAGTATTGATTCGCAGCCGGAACGTCAAAACGATAATAGTACTCTGTATTTAAGGAAATACTACGTGACACTTTTAAACGACCACCAAACCCTAATGCAAGTTGATCGTTCTTTTCCCTACTTTGATCAACCGTGTTGCGATGTACAAGTGTTGGCATTAGTTGCAATGACAAAGCTGATGTAAACTTTCTTGCAATCAACAATTGCGTAGTGTACGACATCCTATCCTCAAGTGTTATATCATAAGTCGCATCTTCTTTTCGTGGTGAAGTTCTTACGGCAGCATTGGTGAACGCAGTAATGGTTACCGGCATTCCTTGTTGCTTCTGACTTATTACCTTATATCGAAAATAACCATCCAGTGTTTTGTCAACCGAATTACGGCCAAACCCCACACTCAAATTATCCGACAATCCATACTCCAACCCTATTCGAACGAAAGCCTGATCCAGACCAAACAATTCATATATACCATCATTGACCGCACCAAAGCGGTGCGCAAAAATAAATTCCAATTCACCTTTGTGTCGAGTTTCAATAGTTTGGCCATTTACCAAACGACTACCTTTAAAAGTAGCCGAAACTGCTTCTGGTTTAGCATCAGTTTGCTCCAGTTCATTCAACAAATCGCTTTGCGCGAAACTGATATTTGTAATAAGTGAAAGGCCGATAAGAATTCTTTTCATTGGGGCTTGTAAGTAAATTCAACAGTTGCCTCCACTTGCTCAGCAATTTTTTGCCAGAGCAATTGTGGAATTTTTATATTATAGTCTGCCAGTTTAATCATAAAAGTAGCTTTTGCCAACAACTTTTTATCAACTATTTGAATGGTTCCCGGAATCTCTACTTCGCGTGTTACTCCATGAATGGTAAGTTTACCAGTAGCAGTTACAGCTTGCGGCTGATCAACATCCGGATTAAATGAACTAAATTTTCCCTGAAAGGTAGCCTTCGGAAATTTTTCCGACTCCAAATACTTTTCATTGAAATGCTCTTGCATGGTGGCATTCTCAAACTGAAAATATTTTATGGGAATAGAAAATGCTACGTCATTCGTTTCAGCATTATAGATGCTTAACGTTTTTGTATTTTCAGCGCGAATGTCTTCAATAGCTGCATCTGAAAAGAAAACCACTTTTGATTTTTCGAGCGAATACTTCTGTGCCAACGAAGGTTGAGTAGCCAAAACTATAAATACAATGGCAAGTCTATTCATACTAGTTAGTTATTGAAGCTCCACTATCTACCCAACAAGCAATTAAATCAATCTGATTTTGAGGTAAACCCGTAGGCGCGATGTCTTGAGGCATTGATTTATTCCCTGTTCGAGTCTTAATTGCTTGCGCCTTATCCTTAATATTAGAATCTACCGTCCAGTTTCTATCACCCCAACTGCCACTATTATGGCATCCCTTATTAATACAATTTGTTTCAATTAACGGTTTTATATCGCCACTAAAACTTACTGTTGTTTTACTCTCTATCAAGTTATTAATTTCGATAAAACAATCCGCATCATCTTGTACAGTTACGGTGTAATTACCGGCTTTGAGTTGGGAGAATACATTTGATGAGCCAAACAATCCGCTACCCAGTTTATATTCATAAGGGGGGGTTCCACCGGTAACATTTATAGTTATAGAACCATTCGCATCAAGACAATTAGTATGGTGAGCAATGGTTGATGCACCTGCCACGGGTGAAGTTGGTGCTGTGAGTACTACCGCTGCCAAAGTCTTTTCGCAATCATTACCATCTTTTACAATTATGCTAAACGAACCCGCACCCAGATTATTAAAGGTTGTTGCCGCAGCAAACGTGCCTGAATTAAGTTTGAATTGATACGGAGCAGCACCGCCAGTTGCCGAAACCACGATCGAGCCATTGCTAGTATTGCAACTTGCCGGATCGCTTTTGGAAGTTAAACTAATCGCCAGATCGGTAGTGTTACAATCAACCGGTTTTGGTTCATCGTTACTGGCACAACCGGCATAGGTTAATAAAACAATCAGCGACACAAAACCGGTAAGTTTATTCATCCATTGAAAAAATCTCATATGTAGTTATAGTTTAGGTTTTAGTTGATAACGAAGGCCACCAAATATTCCCATGCTGGATAAGCGAACATTACGTTCACCTAAATCAGCCAAAGGTGCTTTTACAAAAGGTTCAAGTTGCATTTGCCAGCGTGGTGCTAATTTGTACTGTACGCCCACAGCAAGATTCAGCACTTTAAACCATTCGTTGTTTTTGCGAATAGCCTGATACGGATACACACGGTCGCCTGAGTTTGATTTGATGGTATAGACATAATCTTCGCGCAGCATTAAATAAGACGATGCACCCGCTGTTACATACGGAGAGAATTTCCGTTGCGAGGGAAAATAATAAGTAAAGTTGAGTGGTACATCTAAAATGCTGCAACTGCCAACCAGATGTTTGGCACTCGCACCGTAGGCTTCTTCCTGGTACGACTCATAATTCTTTTTTGAACGAATAATGCCGGTTGAGAGCGAAAGTCTTTCGGAAAAAGCAAACTCCCCTACCAACCCAAAATTACTACCCCATTGCGTTGGCCCGAATTTAATTGCTGATAAATCAGGAGAAGCAAGGAGCCTGATAAACAACCCATAAACTCTTCTACCACTCGGTTTATCATTCAGCTCCTTGCTTATATCAAGTGAATCAACTTCAGATTTTACCAGTGCAATTGAATCGATCACTTCTTTTTCCGACAGCGAATCTTTTAGTTGTACTTCATTGCCCAAAGCAATCAGGCCAACTACTTCAGTAAATTCTTCTTGTTTTATTTCGCGCAAGCCATTTTGTGAATTTGGTTTTTCCTGAGGAATCAAATTTTGACTTGTAGATTCGGAGACTGGCTTTACCCGTACAATTGATTCATTATTGACATCACTTTCTATTTCAGGCAAAACTGCTAATTCACTCGATTCATTATCGTTTAATCCTTCAGTATGGTTTGTGCTCTCATTTGCCTCAACAACGATTTTCTTTTCTGTCAATTCAGGTAAATCACTTTCAGTGCTGGTTCTACCAACCCAAACACCTATAAAAAAAATAGTAGTACCCAGCAACAAAATCGGAGCCCACCTTCTCCACAGCGGTGCAGGTCTTGGTGCATTCAGTTTTTGAGCCATGGCATCCCACGCAGCCGGATCAAACGGTGGTGCGTTGCCCTCGGCAGCATTCTTAAAAACCGAATCCAGTTCTTCGTCAGTTAGCTTTTCCATACGGCATCTCATTCATTCCATCCAACATACTTCTCAGATTCTCGCGCGCCTTTAACAAATTAGATTTAGACGTGCCTTCCGCGATATTCAGCAACTTTCCTATTTCACGATGGGTGTAGCCATCAATTACATACAAATTAAAAACAGCGCGATAGGCCGGAGTTAACTTCTGCACCAATGCTATCAACTCTTCGTGCGAAAGATTACTCACAGCTTCCGGTTGACTGTGCATCAGTTGCGCATGTTCTACCGGTGCCTGATGAGCATGCTTCAGTTCTTTACGATACTGATCAATTGAAGCATTAATCATAATCTTGCGCAACCATGCTTTAAAAGGGAGCTCCAAATTGTATTGATCTATCTTATCAAACACTTTTAAGAACCCGTCATTCACTACTTCTTTTGCTTCGGCTGTACTGCGTGAGTAGCGCAGGCAAATCGCGAGAGCATAAGAATAATAATGCTGATAGAGCAAACGCTGGCTATCGCGATCATTCCGCTTGCAGCCCTGTATCAGCAGGTGCATAGAAGTGGTTATTAAATGAGTTTAGGTCTGAAAAATTTTATCCTTTACGGGACAGAATAAAAAAGGGTTGCCTTAACGAATGTACTTAATTTTAAGAATGGACTAAAAAAGAAAATCCCCCGAAGTCCTGGACCCCGGGGGATAATCTTGTCTATAGTTGGCTTTAATCTGATGCTAAAGTACAGTAGCGTACTCACCTGCAAAATTCGTTGCCGATTGATTGTTATTAAGTCGGACTACTTGCCGGATTTACCGTTGAACGGTGTTTGAAGAATCTTTCTTTACTGTATCCGCCTTCAAAAACTGTTCTTCAATGCGTTCCTTTAATTGGGGTTTCGATCCTGGAAAGGTAGTACGGGTACTAATGTCATAACTGGCATAAAGCAAGAGTATTGCAAACACCACCGCCAGCCCGGCAAAAATCTTCTTCGACTTTGACATGCGTCAAAAATAAAAAAAAGCCCACCGAAAAATCGGTGGGCTTTAAGGATGTTAAGATTCGAATTACTTCAATTTCTTTACTACGGCTTCGAATGCTGCCGGGTGATTCATGGCTAAGTCAGCCAAAACCTTGCGGTTCAAATCAATTCCTGCTTTTTTCAATTTACCGATTAACTCAGAGTAAGAAAGACCGTGGATTCTGGCACCGGCATTAATACGGGCAATCCAAAGTGTGCGGAAGTCGCGTTTCTTGGCTTTGCGATCGCGGTAAGCGTACACTAAACCTTTTTCAACTGCATTCTTCGCTACAGTCCATACATTTTTTTTGCGACCAAAGTACCCTTTGGCCAATTCCAACACGCGTTTGCGCTTGGCTCTTGATGCTACACTGTTTACTGAACGTGGCATAATTTTAATTTTTTGGCGTTGGCGTCTCGCGTTAAGCGTGATCTTGTTTGCCAGTAGCCGGGTTAAAAATCCCTCCTGTTTTTCGGAAGGTTAAACACATATCCGACTGAACGGATTAAACGAGATACGGAAGCATTGGCTTCACATTGCCTTCGTCAACTTTCTTAACGGTGGCAGCGTTACCTAATCTTCTTTTCTGTTTAGTTTCTTTTTTCGTCAGGATGTGGCGCTTGTACGCACGCTTGCGCTTAATCTTACCGGTACCGGTAACTTTAAATCGCTTTTTTGCGCCTGACTTGGTCTTTAACTTAGGCATCTACTTATTTATTTAAACTTACTTTTTTCCTTTTGGCGCAATCATCATATACATGCGCTTACCTTCCAGTTTGGGCATCTGTTCTACTTTACCCAATTCTTCCAATGCCTGTGCAAACTTGAGCAACAGAATTTCTCCACGCTCTTTATACACAATCGAACGACCTGCGAAATGTACATAGGCCTTAACCTTTGCACCTTCTTTCATGAAGTTCTCGGCATGCTTCACTTTAAAGTTGAAGTCGTGATCATCGGTATTGGGACCAAATCGAATCTCTTTCAAGATTGTTTTCTGGGCGTTAGCCTTGATCTCCTTCTGTTTCTTCTTCTGCTCGTACTTAAACTTAGAGTAGTCAATGATTTTGCATACCGGAGGGTCTGCATTTGGAGAAATCTCCACCAGGTCAAGCCCTTGCTCTTGCGCCATTTTAATAGCCACCGAAGTAGCATAAACATCAACTTTGATGTTTTCGCCTACCACCCTTACCCGTTGGGCAAGAATGCGCTCGTTTACACGATACGGTTCTTCTACTACTCTCCGCGGGCCTCTGATGAAAGGCCTTGGGCGGTCACTACCTGGAAATCCTGCCACTCGTTGGGTTTAAATTCTTACTTTTTAAAAACAGGCTGCAAATATCGCCCTTTTTTCCTTTTCTCAAAATCCTGAAATCAACCTGGCAGCGCAAAATCAGCAGAAAATTGAGCTACAAATTCTTTCAAATCCATAACTCCCTGATCGCCCTGCCCGTGTTTGCGCACGGCTACTTTACCTTCAGCCGCCTCCTTTTCGCCCACCAAAAGCATAAAAGGCACTTTAGTTACCTCTGCATCGCGGATTTTACGGCCAATTTTTTCATTGCGATCGTCCAGAAAACCCCTGATATCCATGTTTTTAAGGGTATCCAAAACTTGTTGCCCGTATTCGTTAAACCGTTCTGAAATCGGCAACACGGCTAGTTGCTCTGGTGCCAGCCAAAGCGGGAAGTTACCCGCACAATGCTCAATCAATACGGCTACAAATCGTTCCATCGAACCAAAAGGTGCGCGGTGAATCATTACCGGCCGGTGCTTCTGATTGTCGGAACCGATATACTCCAACTCAAAACGTTGCGGCAATTGGTAATCTACTTGAATGGTTCCCAACTGCCAGCTACGACCCAAGGCATCTTTCACCATAAAGTCAAGCTTAGGGCCATAGAAAGCAGCTTCGCCCTTTACGGCTACTGTTTTTAAACCGCGTTCATCGGCAGCTTCCTGAATTTCTCGTTCGGCCCGCTCCCACAGCGCATCTTCACCAATGTATTTGGCTTTGTTCTCTGGATCGCGTAACGAAACCTGTGCCGTATAATTTTCGAAGCCTAACGACTTGAATACAAACAGCACCAGGTCAATCACTTTTATAAACTCATTCTTTACCTGATCGGGGCGACAGAAAATATGCGCATCGTCTTGCGTAAAGCCACGCACGCGAGTTAAGCCATGTAGTTCTCCGCTTTGTTCGTAGCGATATACTGTTCCAAACTCCGCCAGGCGAATAGGAAGATCTTTATACGAACGTGGTTTCACTTTATAAATCTCGCAATGATGCGGGCAGTTCATCGGCTTAAGTAAAAACTCTTCGCTTTCATCGGGCGTATGAATGGGCTGAAACGAATCTTTGCCATACTTTTCATAATGCCCTGAAGTAACATACAACTGCTTGCTACCAATATGAGGTGTAACTACCGGATCGTATCCCGCACGAATCTGTGCCCTGCGCATAAACTGCTCCAGCCGCTCGCGCAGAATAGTTCCTTTCGGTAGCCATAATGGTAAACCCATCCCTACTTTTTCTGAGAACGCAAACAACTCTAACTCTTTACCCAACTTGCGATGGTCGCGTTTCTTCGCTTCCTCCAGCATGTGCAGGTATTCTTCCAGTTCTTTTTGCTTGGGGAATGTAATGCCATAAATGCGTTTCAGCATTTTGTTCTTCTCATCGCCCCGCCAGTAAGCACCAGCCACACTCAACAACTTGATAGCTTTAATTGGTCCGGTAGTTGGAATGTGCGGCCCACGACATAAGTCCACAAAGTTACCTTGCTGATAGAAGGTGATGGAGCCATCTGCTAACCCTTCAATCAACTCCAGTTTATATTCATCACCTTTTTTGGTGAAGTATTCAATCGCTTCTTTCTTGGAAACATCGCTACGCACAAATGCATTATTTGCTTTTGCGAGTTCGGTCATCTTCTTTTCAACCGCAGCCAATTCTTCATCCCCGAAAGGGCGGTCGCCAAGATCTACATCATAGTAAAAACCATTCTCGATTGGCGGCCCAATACCAAACTTTACACCGGGATATAATGCTTCCAATGCTTCGGCAAACAGGTGAGCCGATGAATGCCAGAACGCATACTTACCGCCTTTATCGTTCCACGTAAAAATTTTTATTGCTGAATCTGTGTTGATTGGTCGGCTCAAGTCCCATATTTCACCGTTCACTTCAATGGCAAGTGCATTGCGGGCTAACCCCTCGCTTATGCTTTGCGCGATTTCAATGCCTTTAACCCCAACCGGATATTGACGGGCAGAGCCATCAGGAAGGGTAATGTTTACTACGCTCATTAACAATACTTTTTAGGAGGGCAAATTTAGCCGTTAGAAATTAGAAGTTAGAAGCCGGAGGGCAGAATTATAGAAAGTTTGAAGAAAAAGACTTCAGGTTAAAGTTGGAATTGGGCACTAAACAAAATACCAAACTTGCGCGCATCTTTGTTCTCCAGGTAAGATACCCGATGTATAAAGTCAACACGCAGAAACTTGAAGATGTTTTCTACGCCATAACCCAATTCGATATAGGGCTTGTTGTTTCTAAAATAACCAGCCGGCAAAGCTTCGGCCCCACTGGGTGAGAATTGTGAAATAAGGTTACGATTGGATGGCCGCATGCCACCTATAATTACATTGGAAGTTGCCAACAGGCGCCACTTGAGTTTATTGAGTAACGGAATACGGTTTAACAAAAAGCCTTCTAAATATTGCCGATACTGAATGGCCGCATACCGATCGCTCACAAACTCACCAAAGTTCATCAGGTTGTAAGTGATAGATGAATAAACTGGCGATTGATTTCCCAAATGCAGGTTAAGTAACGGATACGGAACGGGGCTGAAAACATATTCCCCCGAAAGGGTTACATAACCTACACCCAACGGCCCAGTTTTAATTCGTTTAGTCATGTTAAACTTAACCTTATCATATTCAAAATCGCTTCCCAGAATTCCACTGAAGCCGTGTGTGTATTTTAATGTTAACACCGGCCATTTGTTGGTACCGAGACTGATACGATCGTTATCGTCTTGCAGAAAAACTTCATCGCGGGCATAGCGCGATTCAATACTTACTTCCGAGGCCTGAAAGCGATCGTAAACAGGTGAGGTTACTTCAACCGGTGGGTTGAAAAAGCCAAACTCATAGGTAGGTTCGAACGTCCAGTGGCGTATAGAAATTTTTTGCGAATACCCTTTAAAGATTTCGCGTTGAAACGCGATGCGATATTCGTCTGAATAATATCCTCTTCTGAAAAAGCCCCAGCGCGTGGCCGCCAGAAAGATTGGATTATCGGCCAGACTTTCGTCATCTACACCAAGCCGACCGAGATCGCGCCTGGCGCGTATGGAAAAAGTTGTCCAGCGTTGTCGCGATAGAATTCGTTGGACCGAGGCAAGGTACTTTACTCGTTCATCATCAAAACCATAAGCGAGTTGCCCTTGAAAAATCCACTTCTTACTAAATTGATAATTGGTTTTAAAGCCACCTTGCACACGCCAGCCTTCAATATTATTCCACGTTACCAAACTTAGGTACGGGCCAACTTCAACTTTACCCAGATTGTAATAGCCATTTACCAATACCTTAATAATGTCGGTATAGGTTTTTACAATTGGAATGCTGCGCAGCGTGTCAATCATTTTATATACGTTGCGTTCTGTTTCCGAAAGTGGTTCGTGGCGCAACGAGTCCCAGTTTTTATCTTCTTCCAGGCGAGCATCTTCAGCCAGTTCTATTGAGCGTTCATAAAAAGCTGGGTCGCGCGGTTTGTTGGTAACAATGTTTTTGTTACTGGTGTAAAACTTTGCCAGCATACCGGGGTTGGATTTGCCTACTTGTTCTACATCTATCAATACACGGTTCTTTACTGGAACCCAGGCACCTAAATCTGTTTTAGCAAGCTCCTGTTGGATTCTGATTTTATCTATGAAATTCAGATTGGCTTGCTTGCCCATAGTGGCATCAATCTGTTTAAGGGCAAAGTCTGCCTTTGTAATCCAGATGGTTCCGTTAAAAGCTAAATCCTGCGGACTGCGTGGAAAGAAATCCAACCGGTAACAATAATCCGCACCAATGTAAAGACTATCCGTTAAGTCGTAATCGTAATAAATGCGCCAACCGTCTGCTATGGGCGAAACAAATTCTTTGCCCAGAATATTCAACCAGTTTTGATAGAAGTTATATTCCTGAAAAGAAGAACCAATCATTTGTGTAACGGTAGTTCCATCTTCCACTCCTACTCCACTTATTTTGGTTTTGAGGATATGTTCTTTTTTGAGCGATGGATTATCGCGGTAATAAACTTTGGAAACACTTTCGGTAATAAACAAAGGTAGAATAGGCTTACCATCTTCACCGGCAATTCGTTCTACGCTATCTAATACCTGCGTTATGCGTTTTACCATTTTACGCTCCCGAAACTTTTCGGAGAGATTATCTACATCAATCTCAATTTTAGTGTAGGTATCGTATTCGTAAGCAATAAGTTTACGTTTGTCGTTGTTGTTTTTGTTGCGAACAACCTTGCGTAGAATTTCAAAGGCTGGGTTCTCGCCTGCTTTTACAATTACTTCCTGCAGGTTGGTAACATCTTCTACCAATTGAAAATTGATAGTTTGCTGAACCCCGCGCTTAACCACTTTGCTACGCGATTTATAACCGATATAAGAAGCAATTACGGTATCAGTTGGATTTTGTGTTTTAATCAAAAAGTTTCCATCAAAATCGGTAGTAGCACCAATAGATGTTCCTTTAAAAACTACGTTAGCAAATGGAATCGGATCGCCCGAAGCGGCATCCGTAACTTTTCCCTGCACAATAGTTTCCTGGGCGTTTGCCAGAAATACATTCGCCCACATGGCCGCAAGCATAATCAGCAATGCTTTTAACCGGTCTTTTCTGCCCACACGCAAACTTTAAGAATTCAAAATTAGCAATTTATACGGAGGAGGTGCCCGCAGGTGTTCAGGTATAAAGAGAATAATTTTTTAAATCTGAATAGGCTCTTTTTCGCCCAAATGCCGCGGGGCGGTGCCCAGTAAATATAAATCGAGTACGGCCTTGGCCCGTGCAAGGTACTCGCGCGCATACACCCTTGCTGCTGTTTCGCGGTCGGGTTCGTTGGCCACCAGAGCCACTGCATTTACCTTATAATAATCGCTGATGAACAGTGCCCGGTAACTGTGGAACGGTTGCGTAATGATGGTAATGTTATCCTGCCCAAAAATTTCTTTGCAGCGCACAATAGAATCTAGTGTTCGTAAACCGGCATAATCTAAGGTAATGGCATTAACGGGTACACCTAACTTTACCAATGCCTTTTGCATTTCGAGTGGTTCGTTGTAATACTTCGTGCGGTTATCGCCACTCACTATAAAGTGAATAATTTTTCCTTGCTTGTAAAGTTGAGCCGCAGTTTCCATGCGATTATGAAAAAACGGATTGGGCTCTCCGCTCATAAGTTTATGGCTGGTACCTAACACAAGCGCAACACCGCTATCGGGCAAGTGCCGGTAATCGGTTAACACTCTTGCCTGCGTACTGGTAACAACCCACAGGTTGGTTAACCAAATAACTAAAACAGAAATAATTGAAATGATAATACCGATCCGAACTACCTTCTTCCAGCGAACCTTCATGTAAGTAACGATAAAGCCACCTCAAAGATAATGAAATGAATTTATTGTCGGTTACTCGCTGCTGGTTACTGGCTTCAGGCAGCTGTCGGCTGCAAACGCTGAGAAAATTTTTCACAGCCCTGCAACATGAAACCTTTTGCTTGCAGCTCTATAAACTCAGCTTCTTAAGGAACTCACGTTCTATTATTTCACAACGCTTTACCATTTTACGATACCAGTCTAACCGAATGAAGTCTTTTTCAGAATCGGAAAGCTGCCACGCTACTAAGGATTGTTTTAACCTTGGAATTACCGCCTGCAAACACAACGCGGCACTAACCGAAATATTCAGACTTTCAGTAAAGCCATACATGGGAATGTAAACTTTTTGATCGGCATGATCCAGCGCATACTGCGATGTACCTTCCAACTCGTTTCCCATAACGATGGCCAGTTTATTATCTACCGGAACATCAAAAATGGAAATACCATCAGGCGAAGGATCGGTTACCAGAATTTTATAGCCGTTTCGTTTTAGCTCTGCAAAGCATTGTTCGGTGCCGGTTTTTTCGCGGGTGCGATATTTAAACAGATCCACCCATTTGTACGAACCTTTTAATACTCTTCGATTGATGGAATATTGTACTTCGTTTTCGATGATGTGAACATCCTGTACGCCCATGCACTCGCACGTGCGGATTACCGCACTGGCATTCTGCGATTGAAAGATTTCTTCCAGCACAATAGTTACATGCCGTGTGCGCTGATCCAGCACCTGGGCTACAAACTCTTTCTTATGATCAGTAATGTAGTTGGCCAGGTGTTCGGTCAACAAGTAGTTACGCTTTGCTTCGTTCATTAAAAAAACAATACGCCTGATGAGCTGTTATTGATGGTCAAAGTACGCAAACATGAGCAACACAAAAAACTTTCTGATTATAGGCGGCAGTTCAGGCATTGGTAAAGCACTGGCGCAACAATTATCTGCTGCAGGACATACCGTAGTTTCAACTTCCAGAACTGGTTCTGATCATCTTACTTTCGATTCGATAAAAGATCAACTTGCACTAACTGAGTTACCAAACGTGCTGGATGGCGTGGCCTACTGCCCTGGCACCATCAACTTAAAACCTTTTCACCGACTAACGGAAAATGACTTTACGGAAGACTTCCGGGTAAACGTGTTGGGTGCAGTACGAACTTTGCAACAAATTCTTCCCTTCCTCAAAAATTCCAATCAGGCTTCGGTGGTTTTGTTTTCATCAGTGGCGGTGCAACAAGGTATGGCCTTTCATGGTTCGGTGGCAGCAGCAAAAGGTGCTGTTGAAGGTTTGGCCAAATCGCTCGCGGCCGAGTGGGCCCCTAAAATCAGGGTTAATGTAATTGCACCATCGCTTACCGATACAAAACTCGCTGAGAAACTATTGGCCACCGATGAAAAGAAGAAAGCTGCTGCCGAAAGACATCCATTAAAGCAAATTGGAAGTGCCGAAGATGTTGCCCGAATGGCTGCCTTCCTTTTAACCAACCAATCCAACTGGATTACGGGGCAGGTTATTCATGTAGACGGTGGCCTATCAAGTGTTCGCATGTAAGATTATAAACATTCGAATGTGAATTGCAAGACTAGAATTATGCTCAAAGCCTGAATGAAAACAACGAGAGGCAATGAAATGATAATTATAACTGAAGCGTAAAACGCTTCAGCCATTTTGGATGGGTTCACAATCGTTGTTAATTACCTGATAAACTCCACCTTAAACAAGTCCTGATAGACATCGTCATTAGCTTTTATGCTACCCACCTGCTCTAGCTGGAATTTTTTAGGATATAAAGCGAGTACACTTGCCATAGTATGCGTGGCACATAAACTTCCGTTGGGGATTAATCGCCCGATAGCTGAGAGGCTTATGAGGTTGGAATCGCTGGCTATATCTTTAATCTTTACCGGATTTGCCTGCAACGCTATACGAAGTGGCTTCTCCACTTTAAGTGGTGCAATTTCAGTCCAGATTGCACGCAGCGCATCCATTAAAGCAATTTCAGAATCCATTCCAATCAAAATTGCTTCGGGTTGTTCATCAAACAATTTAACTGCAGGTTGATCTTCCAACTTCGCTTTAATTACTTTAACGGCAGCTAAACGTTCGGCCATTATCAATTTACTTAAATCGAGCCACGCCTGATATAACACGGGCCTGTCTGCAATCCGATCTATTATTAATTCTGTTTTACTAATGGCTGCTTCTGGTTGAAATTGAGCCACCAAACCATCGGGGTTGATGTTGGTATGCCGTTGCATGAAAGGCCACAGTTGCAGAATATCGCGCGTGCCGCCTTCTTTTCGTTTTAAATCAAACTCAGATAATACGGTTAACAAAAACGGTTCTTGCTGATAGCTGCGACTTCTTAAAATTGCTGATCCGAAAATGGATTTACCCAGCAGCACAAACAGATCATCATTACCGCCATAGTTTTCAACCGTAAGTTTTACAGTAGGATATTTTTCCAGCAATGCCTGAAAGCGTTGTATCCATTCTGCTCCGGCAAATGCAACACTGATGTTGACGAAGTCAGCTTGAGCAAATGGCAACACCAATTGTACTTCGCCCCCACGTTCGGCCATAGCTTCTGCAAACAGAATATCGGCACCACAAGCCAACGAACAATAGCCCACGCTAGCATTGAGGGTATTTAATGCCGCTTTAATCGATTGTTTGATCTGCGGCTCAATAACAGCCGGAAATCTTGGCGTCTCGCGACCGGGCGCATCAATCATGTGTCCTGAAAAAGCAACTACAACGGGAGGTGCAAAAATCCTAAGCACTTCTTTAGGGATTGGCATGTAATGATCCAACAACCACAACTGATTATACACACTCAACACTTTGCCCCAATCATTCGCGATAAGTTGTCGCGCTTTGGTAAATGCTGTTAATGCCTTGTCTCTGTTTTTGGTTAGCAAATAAGCTTCAGCCAGCGTAGCCCACTCCCATTCGGTGGTGACTGTCTCTAACCTGGAAATTACCTGTGTTGCTAATTCGCGGCCTTGCTGCGCCTTGCCCGCAATAACAGACATGGTAGCAGCATTAATGCCTGTGTAATAGTTACCGGTCTGCGTAAAGTTTTTGGCATACGTATCGCGCGATAAAAGTGCATACTTGGTGCTTTGTTGCTTGCGAAAGATGCTTTTGTAAATTCCACCCAGGATGCCAGCCGTTTCCGGATCGTCAGGAAAACGTTCGTACAAAGCAGTGAGATATTCCAATGCCAGTTCGGGTGAACCACACTTAGAGGTACTTAGCGCCAGTAACTGATTAACCCGTAAGGTATCGATGCTATCGTTTCTCAGCATCAACGTTCGTTCACGTGCTTCGAGATACCGCCCCTGATTGATTAAACCTTCAACACTTTTTAATTCGTTCGACATGCCACTTACCAATAAACACCATCAATCCAACACTTCGTAAATACTTACCGGGTTAGCTTTATTTTTTAAGGCTACTTCACCAATAGCTACACATTGAAAGGAAGCCTTAATCTGATCGTAGGCGTCTTGATTGATTACAATCTGACCGGGTGCTGCTGCACTTTGCAATCGTTGTGCCGTGTTCACCACATCACCTATTACGGTATAATCTAACCTACGCAACGTGGCTGAACCAATGTTACCGCTAATCATTTCGCCACTGTTAATTCCGATAGACACTAAAGGCTTATAAGCACTTACCGTAACCGGCAATTCGTTTACTTGTTGGCGAACAGCGAGGCACGCATCCAGCGCTCTATCTAAATGATAATCGCCTTTAAACACAGCCATTACTGCATCGCCTATAAATTTATCGATGTAGCCGCCTTGATCAATGATCTGCTTGACAATAACATCAAAGTAATTATTCAGCAATTTAACAACCGTGTCGGCTGATTCGTTTTCACTAATAGCGGTAAATCCGCAGATGTCAATAAAAGCTACCGTTGCCTGCACGGTTTCATTCGCCATAATGGAAGATTCATACTCGCGGCTGCCCATAAAGTTGAGCACGGTTTCATCCACGTACATTTTAAGGATGTTGTTTTCCTTAATAGCCTGCAATGTTTCTTTGAGTTGTGTTACGTGCCGGATGGTTTTTTCCATCGTAACGGTTAGGTCATCGAAATTGATGGGCTTGGTAATAAAATCAAATGCGCCACGATTCATAGCGGTGCGGATATTATCCATATCGCCATAAGCGGAAACAATAACAGACTTTACCAACGGACTTGATTCATTTATCCGGCTCAGTAATGTTAAGCCATCCATTTCGGGCATGTTAATATCACTCAGCACAATAGCCACATCGGGATGTTGCTGGAGTTTTTCAAGCGCATCTTTTCCGTTTATCGCGAAAACAAATTCATAGTATTGCTCGCGGATTTTCTGCCTGAACTTTTGTTTGATCAGTATCTCCAGATCAGCCTCGTCATCGGCTACTAATATTTTGGTCATCCGTTTGCAAGGTTTAACTTTTCTTTGAGCACCACAAAATCTACAGGCTTAGTGAGAAAATCATCGGCACCAAGATCTTTTGCCATTTTAAAATTTTCGGCATCGCCATAGGCAGTTATCATCATCACAATAGGTGGTGGCTTCATGTATTTTTTTTTCACATTCTCCAACAATTGCAGGCCACTCATACCCGGCATGTTTATATCCGACAGGATAAGCATGGCTTCGTGTTCCCATTGATTGAGCAGTTGAAGTGCATCTTCGCCTGAATACGCAAATGCAAATTCAACCTTACCATCGCGAATCTCTTTACGGAAGCGCTGCTCAAAAAGTGTTTTTACATCTTGTTCGTCATCAACAACTAAAATTTTCATTGTGGGGTGTTTGGTAATAAAATAGTAAATGTTGTGCCTGACTGCCCGCCAGACAGACCTTCGTCTTCTTTGGTTTCTACTTTCAATTCGCCATCGTGGCCTTTGGTAATAATCTCGTAGCTCATGCTCAGGCCCAGCCCCGTACCTTGGCCCGATGGTTTGGTAGTGAAGAAAGGTTGGAATATTTTATCGATGATGTGCTTTGGAATACCATTGCCATTATCCTCCACAAAAATTTCTACTCCGTTTTCTTTCTTACGCGTGCCTACTGTTACAGTTGGTTCATAACCTGCAACACCTTGTTGTTTCCGTTCGGCCACAGCATAAAAAGCATTGGTGATCAGGTTAAGAATTACGCGGCCCACATCTTGCCCTACTACATTTACTTTCTCTACGCGTTCATCAAAGTCAGTCTTCATGGAAGCGTTGAACGATTTATCTTTTGCCCGCAAACCATGATAGGCCAGGCGTAGGTATTCATCGGCCAGCGCGTTAATGTTGGTAGGTTCTTTTTTGTTGTTGCTGGTGCGCGAATGCTGCAACATACTTTTCACAATGCCATCGGCACGTTTGCCGTGAAACATAATCTTCGATTCGTTATCGGCTAAAGCCGTTGCTATCGTTTTAACTTCATTCAGATTTCCGTTCTCAATTTCTTGCTTCAGTTCATCAATCAACTCTTTATTAACTTCGGCAAAGTTGTTTACAAAGTTGAGTGGGTTTTGAATTTCGTGTGCAATACCTGCTGTCAGTTCACCTAAAGAAGCCATCTTCTCTGACTGAATCAATTGCTTTTGTGTTTCCTGCAATTCGTTTAATGATTTCTGCAATGCATTGGTGCGGTTCTCTACTTTTTCTTCCAGTAATTGATTTTGTCTTTTTAATGCACGCGATCTGAATCGGACAACCAAAGTCATAAAGCCGAAGAAGATTATAGCATACACGGTATAAGCCCACCACGTTTTCCACCACGGTGCGGTAATCTCAAAAGTGAAGGTTGCCGGTTTGCTCCATAGGCCATTGATACCACGACTTGCTACTTTAAAGGTATAAGTACCCGGTGGAAGATCGCGGTAATTTTCACTCAGTGTTTTATCAGTAATCGCACTCCAGTTTTTATCAATGCCTTCCAGTATATACCGATACCGGAGTTTATCCGGATAGCTTAACTGCATGGCCGAGTAGTTGAAGCTTACATAGTTTTGATTATATGGCACTACCAGATTGTACGGCATATAGAATGTCGTTTCAACAGAATCCCATTGAATGTTGTTTTGAATAAGATAATCATCGGCCGGAAGCGATGCGCGGTTACGGAAGTCATGTCGCTGATCAAAGAAATTAACGGCTGCTACTTGTGGCGTGCTGCGTGTTGTGTCCAGTTGCACCGAATCCATTACTAGTAAGACTAATGTTTCCACACCGGCCCAGTACTGACCACTCTTGGTAAACATGGCACTGTTCTGGTCAAAATCAAGCGCGCCTAATCCCTGTGCCCTTCCCAGATTGGTGGTCTTAATCGTGAATCTATTTTTCTCATCCACCTGTGGCGTAATGATGGATAGTCCATTGGTGGTACCTGCATAAATTTTTCCGTTGCGCCTGTTCAAGGTATAAACACCGTTATCTGCCAGGCCCTCGCTGGTCTTGATGTAAGTAATAGAATCGTTAGTAGGGTTAATAATATCAATTCCGCCATATCCGCCTATCCATACATTACCCTGAGAATCTTCCAGTATTGAATTTCCGGACTCACTGCTTAACCCATTCGTGGTGTTCAGAAATTTCATGGTGCTACGTTGAGCATCTATCATCATAACACCAGACGTGCTGAGTACCCAGAGTTGATTCTTACTATCGGCATACATGCCAAAGTAGAACGCTCCCACCCATGCTTCCAGGTTAACAATCCGCTTCACCAAACCTTTATCCGGATTAATCACAGATAAGCCTGAGGATGAGCTAACCCACATATCACCATCTTTGTTCTCAAAAAAAGTTGATGTTTCCCGATCAGGTAATCCATGCGTGGTAGTGATTTGTGAAAGCGTTTGCTTCTTCAAATCAATAATATGCAGGCCATTGCCATTATTTCCAATCCAGATTCTCCCCTTACTGTCTTCCAGTAGGGCCGTAGCCGAATTATGAACAAGTCCGGCATCCTTCGATATATGTTGTATGGTCTCCGTAGCCGGATTATAGACATCTATTCCATTGTCTGTACCAATCCAGATTTTTCCGTCTTGTGCTTCTAATGTTGACCAGATTGAAGTGTTCCCCAAACCATCAGCATTTGTATAATTGCCTGGGCGGCCAAGTTTAGGATAGAATACGGGTGTAGAGCCATTGAAGGAACCTATCCATACCTGACCCTCATCATCGGTAAGGGTACGTAAAACAATGGCACCAGGGTTTACAAGGAAACCTTCGAAAAGGTTATTCTTTAGATCAAGCGAATACACATAGCCATCATTTACCGCCATCCACATTTTACCCGAAGCATCTTCCGAAATTCCAACTACATCTTCTTTACTGCCGGCAACGAACAGTTGTTGTTCCTTTTCCAGCAATCGTAGTTTGTTGTTTTTACGATCAACTATAGATGCACCTGATAAACTTCCAAGCCATATCTCACCGGTACTGGCTTGAAGAACATCAATTATCCCGTTGGTTGATAAACCGCTCCGTTGATCAAGTGTCCTCAACTTATTAGCTTTCAGATCAACAATGGCAACACCATTTAATGAGGCTATCCAGATTAGTCCTTCCGTATCTTTCATAATACCACGGTTTCTTGCTCCGGGCAGTCCGTTGGTCTGATTCAATTGACGGGCAACGCGGGTTTCAGGCTCGTAGATCACAACACCATTACCAAATATCGGAATCCAGATGCGACCTTCGTTATCCTGAATAATTTTATAGGTTGAACCCTGGTTGGCCGGGAAAATATCTTCCAGTAATTCAATGGTTCCAGCTTTCTCATCTATCACATAGGTATCGCCTGTGTTAATGCCCACCCAGATTCGGTTTTTGTTGTCGCGAAAAAGTGACATTATATCAATGAATGGAAGACCTTGCTCCAAACTATAGATTTCGAGAAACCCGCCATCATACCGGCAAAGACCTTTGCTGGTACCAATCCATAATGCACCCGAAGGATCTTTTAGAAAATCGCGGGCGGTGCCAGGCAAACCAATAGAAGTAGCATCTAGGAAACCGCGCGGAAGACCTTGCGCATACACAGGTGAACCAGCTTTTACTACTTTGGGTGGAAGCAGTTTGATGATTCTGTTTTTCATCGTGTCGGCTGGTAGGTTGTTGATGTTGAATACCGAATCGGGTAAACTATTCCAATCGAATTGTTTTTCAGTTAATGGTTTCGGCAATGGTTTCGCACCGCCAATGCTAAATGGTTTAGAAGGGATTTTATCAAGCGAAAATTTCTTGATGGTTGGTGGTTTAACACTATCGGCACGAACGATTTTCCATTTAATGGTTGTTGGTTCGCTAAACTTAAAAGGCTTGGTTACGGGTTGCGAGAACTCTGTTTCATCAGCTGGAAATTGAACTTGATCGGAAGTGTTGCTGCATCCACTGATAAGCAGTAAGAAAAAGGAAAGCAGCCAGAAGTATAGCTTCATTGAACCCTCAATTTTGATATGAGTAAAGATAGGGTAAGATTCCACAAGGCCAGATTATTCATTAGGTAATACTAAAATAAAAGTAGAGCCCTCACCTTCCTTTGACTCGACCGTCAGGTTGCCCGAATGTCCTTTTGTTACGATGTCGTAACTCAAGGATAGTCCGAGTCCGGTACCTTGCCCAGCTGGCTTGGTCGTAAAGAAGGGTTGAAAAATTTTCTGAGTAATACTTTCAGGGATTCCATTACCATTGTCCTGCACTTGTATAACCACCTTGCCGCCAACCGATTTTGTAGTTACGGTAACGGTGGGTTCGTACGCAGCCGTGCCCGACTTTTTCTTCTTCTCGTTTACAGCATAGAAAGCGTTTGTAAGTAAATTCAAAACTACCCGACCAATATCCTGTGGAACAACATTTATCTTTCCTATAGTCGGATCGAAATTGGTTTTGAAAGCAGCATTAAACGATTTGTCTTTGGCGCGAAGTCCGTGATAAGAAAGACGCAGGTATTCATCGCACAGTTCGTTAATATCCGTTGATTCTTTTTGCCCCGAACTGGCACGTGAATGTTGTAACATTCCTTTTACAATACCATCGGCACGCTTGCCATGAAACATTATCTTCTCTTCATTTTGAGAAAGGGTATCGGCAATAGTTTTTGCTTCATTTAGATTTCCGGCATCAATTTCCTGCTTCAGTTCGTCTATCAGTTCTTTATTAACGTCCGCAAAATTATTTACAAAGTTTAGTGGATTCTGAATTTCATGTGCAATACCTGCAGTCAGCTCACCCAAACTCGCCATCTTTTCGGATTGAATAAGCTGCGATTGCGTGGACTTTAATTCGGTATATGCGCGTTCAATTTCTTTTGCTTGTTTTAATTCGCGTTCGCGGCTACGCTCCCGCTCCCGAAGTTTTATACTTCTGCGCACCGTGCGATCGGCCGTAAAGGCAAGGCCCACAAACAATACGGCATACGAAGCATAAGCCCACCACGTGCGCCACCACGGTGGTAAGATGTTTATCTCTAACGTAAGCCCCTCTTCGTTCCAGATACCATAAGCATTTGCAGCCCGCACCTTAAATTTATAGTTGCCCGGATCGAGATTGGTGTACGCAGCAAAGTTTCGGTTATCGTAAATCCAATCCTGATCGTACCCTTCCAGCATGTGTGCATATTGATTCTTTCTTGGGTTGGCATAATGCAAGGCTGCGAATTCAAAACTGAGACTGTTTTGATTGAAGGGCAATGACATGCTTTTTGTCTCCTGCAGACTTTCTGTAAGAGGCGAATTTTCTTGCATCTCTAAAACTGACTTATTAGAAATAAAGAAGTTAGAAATAATGATTGCCGGTGGTAAGTTGTTGGCAGTAATACTACTAAATGTGGTAAGGCCTTGCTCACTTCCAAAGTAAAACCGACCATCGGTTGCACGTGTATTGGTCAATGATAAAAAAGCATCTCCGGTTAAGCCATCTGTTGAGTTGTAATTGATAAAGGTTGCCTTACCCAGCCTTTCGTTTATAACCATCTGCGACAGTCCATTTTGTGTGGCTATCCACATTTCGCCATTGTCGCCTTCTACTATACCTTCGGTAAGGTTAGTAGGCAAACCATCTGTCTCTGAATAACGGGTAAATGTTTCCGTTACCGGATCAAGTTTTGTTATTCCTTCATTAGTCGCAAACCAGAGCATTCCTTTACTATCCGCAAGAATCTCTTTCACGTTGTTATTACTTAGGGAGTTTAGATCGTCAGGATTATGTGAATAACTCTTTACTTGGTTTGTTACCGGATCAATCCGATCAATACCAGCACCCTCACCGGCTACCCAAACGTATTTATCAGTAACCTCAATGTCGTTTATATTCGAGCCGGACGTAGTAAGTTCTTCCTTTTCGGGAACTACTTCAGATTGAAAAGCTGGCAGTTTATTATTTTCAGATGCTTTCAACAAAACAATTCCATACAAGGATGTTTGTGTAGGCGCTGCCTCATTCCACTTACCGTAGGCGTGGCTATCGTCTGTGCGAAAATGAAGCGTGTAGCTTCCTGCTTGTAAGTTCAGGCTACCAATTTCAATTCTGTTTTTATAGGCACCTCCGGCATGCATGGTCTTATCATATTGACTCATTTGCCAAACCGTATCTTTGGCAGCATTTTCAATCCAACCTAAATCTACCAATTGCGAAGGATCCATTTCGGCCACAGACATTACCCAGTAAGTACCGGCCTCTTTTATTTCAACAGGTTGTGAGATGTTCTGATTATCAATAACTTTTTCGATTATCCCAATTTTCTGATGGGTAGTCATTAATTGTTCTACTTCTTGCACCACTTGTACAGGATACTGCACGCCATGTTTATTAATCACTCTATGCACGGTGTTAGTGCGGGTATCTAAATAATTCAATCCATAATTGGTGCCCAGCCATACTCGTCCGTTTTTGTCGGGCTTAACCACTCGTACCTGATTATGCGATAGCGAGTTGTTGTTTGTAGAGTCGTATTTATAACGGGCTACTTCTTTGAAGTTTTTATCGAGTCTCACCACACCATCGCCCCAGGTTCCCAACCAGAGCGAGCCATCGGCATCTTCACCAATGGCGCGGGCTGAGCCACCAAACATATCGTCCACCACCTTGAATGTGATCTTATCAATTTTCGATTTTGTTGGATCATAAACATTTACGCCTCCTCCACGGGTGCCAACGTACACAACTCCGGGTTTTACTTTAGAAGCAAGAATTCCAAACGCACCTCCTTTACTTAATGTATTTGGATTATTCGGATCATGTATCAGCGATTGAAAAGGTTTATTGACAGGATCGTATTTCATCATGCCGGTTTCCACGGTACCAAACCAAAAAATACCACTGCGGTCTTGCATAAACTGTGTGAGGGTAAAGTTCCATCCAAACCCCCGCAGTTTCATTTTACCTTCGAGTTGAATTTCGGTGTAGCGATCGGTAATACCTTCAAATTTTAAGGGGCCTCTCAGATTATTCGCTATCCAGATGTGGCCTTCACTATCTGACGAAATATCATTCATTTGCGTCCAGCCATTTTCACTATCGTCTGTATATTCTTTAATAATTCGTAGCGTTTCCTTTTCGGTATCGTATTTATACACTCCTGCGCGGGTAGTAATCCAGAGTGTATTTGTATTATCCATAAAGAGTGCAGTTATTATGTTGAAAGCAGAAGTGAAATCAAAACCAAGTTTTGCAATAGGAATGGGCTTAAAAGCATTTTCGTTTTTAGCTTTACGCATCAAACCATAATTCCACGATGCCAGCCATAAGTTGCTTTTAGAATCTTCTACCAAACCATGCGAGTGCCCTATATGATCTGGCTCTGGTACATCCGGAACTTCGTAAACCGCTTTCTTCCAGATGTCATTATCCACATCATACCACACCAATTGAACGTTTAAGGTATTAGCCCAAAGTCTGTTCTGAGAGTCCTTAAAGAATTTGTAACCACGCACGTCAGAATCGCTTGTGAAGCCGAAGATCTGAGAGAATTTATAATTCTTAAATTCATTCTTGCTCCGAATGTATTTTGAAACACCTTTTTCGGAACTTACCCAGATGTCATGATTGGCATCTTCGAATAAGGCCCACACATTATTACCCTGCAAACTGGTGGCCTTTCCGGAGATATTCTTAAACGTTTCAAAACGATAGCCATCGTATTTCTGGAGTCCATTGGCTGTACCGATCCAAATTAATCCGTAGCTATCCTGTAGTACATCATAAACCGTAGGCGAAACAACACCATCAGCAATGGAAACATAAGTAGGCTCGATGGTTTGTACAGGTATTTGCGTTTGCGCGTAACTGGCCACGCAAAGAAATAGAAACAATGTGAGCAGTACAGCTATCCTTGAGGGTAGGTAAAGTTTAGGCATTTGTAAATATAAGCGTTAAGGTGATTGATGTTATTTATTTTCTGGGATCACGATAAAAAAAGTTGTGCCTTCGCCTTCAACAGTCTCCACCCGCAACTCGCCCCCATGCGCTTTTACAATATCATAGCTTAAACTCAAGCCTAATCCCAAAAGTAAAATGCCTACTAAGTTTTTCATATTAGTCTCATTAACGCACACTTAACTTATGCTGCACTTCCAACAAATGCTTTTGCTTAGCCGGTTCGCGCTGAGCCTTGCTGAATGCGGTATGATATTTATGCGATTGTAGAAACGTACGTTGCACCAGATTCCACTCGCGTTCGGTTTCTACTGCGCCAACTGCTTTTAACTCTTCGTAAAGTCGGGCCCCTATTTCAAAAAAATCATCGCGACCGAGATAATCCAAATCAGCATCGCACAAAATGTTTTCAAGTCTGGTAGCGGGCGATTGCGGAAGTTTTGTAGCGAGTATCATTCCGGTAATCTGTTCAATTACTTCTGTGGGAAGATTAAACTGAGGCAGTATCTCCTTTGCCATCTCGGCACCAAGAGCTTCATGATCTTTCGGTGCTTTTATAAAACCAACATCGTGTAGCACGGCTGCCAACCGAAGTAATTTAATGTCCGCTTCGTTGGCTTGCTCTCCCGCAGCAATAACCTGAACAGCCTGCAGCACATCCAGTACATGCGCCAGATTATGATAAGCGTGGTTAGGCATTTTGTCGTGCAGTAATTGAAGCACAAACTCTTCTGCCTGCACAAAGTTATCTTTAATCTCAACCGGAGTATGCTGCCGGAATGAAGTGAGTAATGGATCTACCTGCCACCAGATCAGGTCAACATCATTAGTCTGTAAGGCTTTGGCATACCACGCCTTTGCATTTTCTATTTCGCCTAAACCGAGGCAGGCATGAACCAGGTAAATATTTACACCTTTCTCCTGATTAGCACTTCTGGAAAGTAATTCATCAAAAAGTTTTTGCGCTTTGGCTGATTCATTCAAGTGTGCATAAGCCACAATCTGATAAGCCAACATGGAAGGTGGCCTGACATCAGATGCACTCAATCCTTTCTCCAATGCTTCCGCAGCTTCTTTAAATTTTCCAGTGGTGAGATTAACTCTTCCAAGCAAATCGTAAAAGCGTAACACACCAGGAAATAATTTTAGGCCTTCGTTCAATACCGTTAATGCATCCACATAAAAACCACGGAGGTAGAAACTCAACGCCCGGTAATTATAACAAGCAATAGAACCCGGCTCTATCTTTTGTGCTGCTTCCACCCATGTGGCAGCTTCATCAAAGCGCCCCATCATATTTAATACATAACTATAGGTATAAAACGCCAATGCATTGTTGGCATTTAATGCGATGGCTTGCAACAACGCGCGCTCAGCCTCAATAAAGTTTTTATCAATAAAGAAAGTAACAAATGCTTTCGTCAGGTAATCGTTATCGGTTGGCCCGCGTTGCAAGGCTTCATTCAGATACCGGGTAATATCTGGTTTGGCTTGTGCTGGCGATAAGTCTCCGTTCCACGACATGCGGGCGGAATAGGAACTGGCTAAATATGAATACGCTTCTTTAAAATCAGGATCAAGTTGAATCGCATTCTTAAAATGTTCGGAAGCTAATTTATAACCAGCCACATTCCATTGATTAAACGCATGGCGGCCCTTCAAAAACTGATCGTACGCTTCCATGTTGCGTGTAGGCAATGCATTAAGACTATGCTTTTGCTCCGGACTCAAGGAAACTTTTAATTGTTCAGCTACTACCTCGGCTACGGTATTTTCTATTTCGAAAATATCTTCCAGACTTTCGGTAAACATACGCGACCATACCGGCTGGTCTTTCTGCGCATCAATCAACTGCACGTTTATCCGCACTTTATCTTTGCGTGCCTGTGCGCTACCTTCAATTATATATTTCACACCCAACTCGGCACCAATCTCTGGGGCCGACTTGGTTGTTTTTTTATAGCGCATTACCGATGTGCGGGAGATAACCCTGAACTGCGGCAAGGCTGATAAGTGCATCAGAATATTTTCGGTAATACCATCTGCAAAATATTCCTGACCCGGATCGTGTGAAAGATTGGCAAACGGCAACACCGCTACCGATT
Source organism: Cytophagales bacterium (assembly GCA_017303795.1). GTDB lineage: Bacteria > Bacteroidota > Bacteroidia > Cytophagales > Cyclobacteriaceae > ELB16-189. The sequence goes on from JAFLBR010000010.1 coordinate 154,154, forward strand.
TGTCTGACACCTCTGTATAGGTATGCTCGTCTTTTTGTGTGGGCAATGCATGTGAATACTCAGCAGAGATTTCTTTATGCGGGTTTCGGATAGCTTGTAAAATTGCTTTTACAGCATACGCTACTTTGTTTACCTGATCGCGATAAAAAGTTTTGGCAAGATTCTGTTCGCGTTTGTCGTTTGCCGTAAGCGGTCGGTTAACGCCTGGCTCGCGATAAATAAAATCAATGGATCGCAGAACTGCACCAAGTTCATTTTCAACCAACGTTTTATCTTCTGTTTCCAAATCGTGAATACGAATGGGTAAAATTCTACTGGTTACATTTCCATTGATCAACTTTATATCCTTCCCTATCGGATCGTTTTTTAAAGTCTTACAATAGGCACAAAACTCGTTGTTCCAGGCAAAGGATTTCGTATCGGCATAGGTCTGCGAAAGTATCGGAATAAAAATCAGGCTCTTCAGTTTAAGCTCCAGCGACTTATCTACATTATGAGTATCGAGTAAACCATCGTAGGCGTTGGTATCGAAGTAAAGTGAGATTGGTTCTTTGATGGTTGCCGCCAATTCTTCTTGCAATGCTTTTACAAACTCCGTTACCCAACCACTTCTATTATCGTTATGCCGGTAAGAGATGAAGATGTCGTATTCTAAGGTGGGGATGATTGAAGGCATATTGCAAATAGGTGCTAGTGGCTTAATATCGGCATAATTACTTAACCGGGCCCAAATACTTATCGTACCATGCCAATGTCTCTTTCGTGAGGCCGGTTTTCGGAACCAGGTGCCCCGCATCGAATACGATGATTTGCTTTTTATCTTTTGGTGTTCCTAGTAAATCGAACATTGGCTTCTGCGAAGTTTCGATCGGGAAGAAGAGATCGTGCTTGCCGTTGAGCATAAGAATGGGTTGCGTAACACGCGGAAGGAAATTAATCTGGTCGGCTTCAGGTAACGCTTTGTTCATGGCCATACCGCCTACATTCAGCACTACTACTTTAATTCTTTTCTCCAAGGCTGGGATTATGCCACCCATAAAGCCGCCCCAACTCCAGCCAAAGTAACCAAGTTTTTCAACTTGCATATCAGCACGTGTTTCGAGGTAGTCAATAGTACGACCAAAATCTTTTCGCCACATAATTACATGATCGCGATAAAAAATAGTTTCATCTGGCAAATCGGAATGAAGTTCATCATGCCGCTCGTTTGTACCTTTATAAACAGGAATAATCAACGCCCGTCCATCCTTCAAAATAAAATCCATACGGGTGGTGTATAAGTCCACATCATACTTTACTGAATAAATATCGTTTGAAGCTGGAAACATAACGATGGGCTGATAAGGTGGCTTAGCATGCTTCGGCAGGTAGACATAAGCTTGCATGCGTTCTTTATTGTATCCAGCTTCAAACGATACTTTTTCTATCGACCAAAGCTCGCGGTCAATAATAGTTTCAACTTTCTCTTCAAGCGGAATATTATCATAGGCATATAACCGGGAAAAAATCTCGAACGTCTTATCGTCAACTGGCTTCTCTTTTCTATAATCGCGAAAAGCCAACGGCACTGGCTTTACCAAAAAACTCATTGTAGTGTCACCCGGCAATTCTTTGATACATCTAAAGCCATTAGCTAAACTACGGTCAAAAGGTTGCGCCAGGTAGCTATCGTTAAATGCAAATGTAGGATCGTTACACCCGCCTCCCAGAATATATTTTTGATCTTTCTCGTTCGAATCATTCAGACACCACTCGCGAACGTTACCCGCCAAATCATAAATGCCTCGTGTGCTGAAACCTGTCGAATTTCCTACAGCTGTAGTGCTTGTTCCAGTATAATTACTCAACGGAACAATGTTCTCAGTTCGGCCTGTTGCCGCAACCACACCCCAGTGAAAAACACTTGGTAATTGTTTGTTCGCGAACGCTGCGTATGCGTCAGCTTCGTACCAACTCACTCCGGCAACCGGGTGATTTTCATGACCGTCTGCATAAATACCAGCCTCCCATGTGGATGGGCCCGGTCTACCGGTTCGGTCAACCATTTTTGCCATTGCCGATTCCCAACTAACAATCTTTCCATCAATGACAAACGTATGCTTCCAAAATTTTTTATCTGTATATCCACCCGCATCTATAAACTGTTTGAATTGTTCGTTCGATACCTCATAGCGATCCATTAAAAAACTATTTACGGGTACCGCTTCCGTTTGCTCAAGTCCAACAATATTCAGATAGGTTTCCTGATCTGGTATTCTGACCATGTTTTCAGGAAGCGATTGGATACTATCAAGTTTTAGTACCCGCTTTGCCGGTGGAAAAGGAATAGCAGTTGCCCACTCGATAGTTTGAAATCCGGCTTTCCTGATTTCAATGCGAAGAAAACTGCGCGGGAAGCGCACGCTGTCGAGCGGAGTAATGCCAGCCAGTCGCCATACGTCACCAGGTCTATCATAATCTTTCCACCAAATTTCTGCTCCGGTTGGTTCTGTATCGATAATAGCAGGAGTTGATACGACAGGCCATAACTTAATAAGGGAAGAGTCTTTTGGAATAAATTTTCCAGCTTCAAGCGCAAGGTCGAATGCCGCAGTAGGGACGCGGAAATTTTCATCTACCAGTTTTTGTATGGCTGGGAGAAATTCATTCTTAGCCTGTTGTTTATTCAGATAATTTGGAATAAACAAAAAGCCGAGAGCCATCAGCAATATAAGGGGCAGTAACCAAATGAGGTATTTGATCTTTGAGGAAGTTGAAATCTGCCTTTCTTTTTCACCAGTAACTTTCTGCGTTGAATGTGTTGGTTGTATAACTTCTTTTTTGGCTTCAGGCAAAACCTTTGCTGCAGCCTGCGGATGCTTCAAGGCATGGATAATCTCTTTGATGGCCCGCGCAACCTTATTGATCTGATCCCGATAGAGAACCTGGTTTGCACCTTTAATTTGCTCATCATCCTTCGCACGAAGCGGCCTGTTTACACCTGGCAGTCGATAAATAAAATCAACCGGACGTAAAACACTTTCCGTGGTAGATTCAAAAAGTTTTAAGTCCTCGTCATCCAGATCGTGAATGCGCACCGGAAGAAAACGATCAGCAACATTCCCATTAGACAACCTTACACTTTTGCCAAACTGATCCTTACTGCTGATTTCCAAAAATGGCAACAGTTCGCTTGTCCATGCAAATGATTTAGTGTCGCAGTACGTTTGGGAGAGTATCGGAATGAAGATGAGGCTGTTGAGTTTTGCCTCCAGGCTCTTGTTTACATTGTGGGTTTCCAACAAACCGTCATGTGTGTTCGAATCAAAATAAATAGAAACATCTTCCTTGAAAGTTGCCTCCAATTCTTTTTTGAGATTGTCAATAAATTCTGTTACCCAACCATCGTATTTATTATCTTTTTGTCGATAAGAGATGAATACATCGTATTCGAAGCCAGGTATGATTGAAGCCATTATCAAATATAATAGAAACCCAACTCACTCGTGCATTTATCCCAGTTGTTAAAATTCCCCGGCCATTATCTGCATCAACTCCACACGCTCGCCATCGGGTCCACCCACAAAAGCTTGCTTTGCTTCAATGCCTTTGGCTTTCACAACTCTAACAGGAAGTAATGCTTCGGCACCAGCACCCATGGCGCGGGAAAAAGCGGCATCAATATCCTGCACATCTATACCCACATGTTGAAAGAGAAACGCAACCGGGCGATTGGTTGTGTCCGCCACCTGTTCAGACAGCTCAAACACAAAATCCTGATTGGGAAACTTCAGAAAAGCCATTTTAACCGGTCGCACCAATTCTGTTCCATCGGGTTGGGTGGCAATCAGCGTATCTAACCAGTTTGTTACCTCAAAATCAAATGCTTGCGTATAAAACTGAATTGACTTTTCAAGATCAGAAACATAGAGCATTACGTGGTTTACACGGGGTGAAATAGCCTGATGCTGGTTGTTGTTATTACAACTTACAATGACTAAAATCAGCAGACTGGCTATGGCTATTCTGGATCTCATGGGGTTTTGGGTTGTTCAAAGATATTCAATCACCAGAACAATATTTGAATTAAAGAGGCACAGACCTTTCAGGTCTTTAGGCCAGTTAGAAAAGACCTGAAAGGTTTTTTCAATCGAAGGTCAAATTCAGATTTAACCGTACATCCCATTCCTGTTTCAGGCCCCCACGGTTTCCCCTACTTTAAACCTTTATTTTAAACTGAACCATAACCTATGAAGAAGCGATTACTATTTATCATCGCGCTGATCAGTTATGCTGGCAGTGTTTTCGCACAGGAAACATTTCCGCGTAACGATGTGAAGGACAACCGGGCTGGGTTGTTTGCTTTTACTAATGCCACTATTGTGGTAGATGCGCAAACTACTATTCAAAATGCCACCTTGCTGATTAAAGGCAGCCGCATTGAACAGGTGGGCGCCAACCTGGCTGTACCCAAAGGCTATACCACTGTAGACCTAAAAGGAAAATACATTTATCCGGCACTGGTAGATGCATTTACCAGTTACGGAATTACCGAACCTGAGCGTACCCGTGGCGGTGGCTTTGGCGGTGCCGAACAAATGGCAAGCAAAACCAAAGGTGCATACAATGCCAACCAGGCAATCCGATCGCATTACAATGCTGCCGATGAATTTTCTATCGATACCAAACTGGCAGACGAACTTCGCAAGCAAGGTTTTGGTGCGGTGCTTACTTCCAAGGCCGATGGTTTGGCCCGTGGTACTTCAGCCTTTGTTTCACTATCTGAAAAAAATGACAACACTGCGCTTATTCGTCATAAGGTTGCTGCACATTATTCATTAGAGAAAGGATCATCTACGCAAACTTATCCCTCTTCATTGATGGGTTTTATTGCCGTGTTACGCCAAACTTATCTGGATGCCGAGTGGTTTGGCAGCCAGAACCCAAGGCCATTTGCCGATAACTCGTTGGAAGGCTGGATTCAAACTCAAAAATTACCACAGGTTTTTGCTGCAACCAGTTGGATGAACTCACTGCGTGCGGATAAACTTGGCGATGAGTTTGGTGTACAATATATCATCAGAGGTTCGGGCGATGAGTACAAACGTATAAATGAAATCAAAGCTACTAAAGTTACATTCATTGTGCCGGTAAACTATCCCGATGCGTATGATGTGGAAGATCCATTTGATGCCGAACGGATTTCCATTGCTGACATGAAACATTGGGAACTTGCTCCTACCAACCTGGCTGCGTTAGAGAAAAACGGAGTTCCGTTTGCCATTACTACTAATGGATTAAGAAAGACTTCTGATTTCCTTGCCAACATCCGCAAAGCCATTGAAAACGGATTGACTGAAACAGCTGCACTGAAAGCACTTACCGCTACACCAGCTCAACTTCTAAATGTGAGCGATCAGGTAGGAAGTATTAAGAAAGGCTTGCTGGCCAACTTCATCATTACCTCCGGCAAATTGTTCGATGAAAAAACAATCATTCATCAAAACTGGGTACAAGGTGAGGCCTATTCCATAAAGCCATTGGAAACCAAAGACTTCAGCGGCAATTATAATCTAAGCTTCAACAACCAATCGTTTACATTAGAAGTAACCGGTGAACCCGGCAGCCACAAGGCAAAAGTTAAAGTGAACGATTCAACCTCATTCGATGCTACCACAACTTTTGGAAAGGACCTGATCACGCTAAGTTTTAAACCCAGCAAACAAAGCACGGGTAACATAAGATTATCAGGCTGGAGCGAAACCACCGGCTGGAAAGGTAAGGGCCAATTAGTAGATGGTACCTGGATTACATGGACCGCCACCCGCACAGGTGATGTGGCCAAAGCAGCAGCAAAAAATACTCCTACCGAAAAGAAAGAAGAACTTGGTAAAGTGATCTTTCCGTTTACCGGACATGGTTACCCGGCATTACCGGTTGCCGAAACTATTCTGATCAAGAATGCAACGGTATGGACTAACGAAGGCGATGGTGTTTTACAAGGTGCTGACATTTTATTGAAAGATGGTAAGATTGCCAAAATCGGAAAGAACCTGAGCGAACCCGGTGCCCGTGTGGTTGATGCCAGCGGTAAACACGTAACGCCTGGCATTATCGATGAACACTCGCACATTGGTGCAGCCAGTATAAACGATGTGGCTTCAAACTCAGGTATGGTTCGCATTGGCGATAACTTAGATGCTGAAAACATAAATGTATACAGAGCATTGGCTGGCGGTGTGGTTGCTGTGCAGGTGTTGCATGGTTCGGCCAACCCTATTGGCGGCCAGTCTGCACTAATCAAATTACGTTGGGGCGAATCACCTGAGAATCTGAAGATTCAAGGTGCTGATGGCTTTATCAAATTTGCGTTGGGCGAAAATGTAAAACGCAGCAGTAATGCAAGTTCAATCCGCTTTCCGCAAACCCGTATGGGTGTAGAGCAGGTTTATGTAGATGCCTTTACCAATGCTCAAGAGTATGATAAAAAATGGAAGGCTTACAATGCAATTCCTCTAAAGGAAAAAGCTGGTGCACTTAAACCACGCAGAGATCTGGCCGATGAAACCATGCTTGAAATTCTGAACAAGAAAAGATTCATCAGTTGTCACTCGTATGTACAATCAGAAATCAACATGCTGATGGATGTAGCTGAACGTTTCAACTTCCGCGTAAATACCTTTACACACATTCTGGAAGGGTATAAAGTAGCCGACAAAATGAAAGAACACGGTGTGGCTGCTTCTACGTTTGCCGATTGGTGGAATTACAAATGGGAAGTGCGCTATGCTATTCCTTACAATGCCGCAATCATGCACCGCGAAGGTGTTGTTACAGCTATTAACTCTGATGATGCCGAAATGGGCCGCAGATTAAATCAGGAAGCTTCCAAGTCGGTAAAGTATGCTGGTATCTCAGAAGAAGATGCCTTGAAAATGGTTACGCTTAACCCGGCAAAAATGCTTCACCTCGACAACCAGATGGGAAGCTTGAAAGTTGGTAAGTCGGCCGATGTGGTGCTGTGGACCAATCATCCGCTTTCGGTTTATGCACGTGCTGAAAAAACCATCATTGATGGTAAAGTGTATTACGACATCGAGAAAGATGCCGAAAACAATAAAGCACTGAATGCCGAGCGTGCACGCCTGATTCAAAAGTTGAAGAATGCCAAGAAATCAGGCATGCCAACCCAGCGCCCTGACTCCCGCAGCCAGGCCGAGTTCCATTGCGATGATGTATTGGGCGAAGAATCAATGGAACACTTTGATCATTAATCTTTAAGCGCTAATAAGATGAAAAAGTTAGTTTATATACTTTTAGTTGTGTTAAGTACAGTTGCTTATGCACAACCTCCTATCCCAGCCAAACCACAAGCTAAACCCATTGCCTTAACAGGCGGTGTGGCCCACCTGGGCAATGGCCAGGTAATTCAGAATTCTATTATCGCATTCGAAAATGGTAAGCTTACCATTGTGGCCGATGCAACAACCGTTAAGGTTGATCTTTCTAAACATGAAGTGATTAACATTACCGGCAAACATGTTTACCCTGGCTTTATTCTACCAAACTCTCAAATTGGTTTGCAGGAAGTAAGTTCAATCCGGGCTATGAACGATTATGCCGAGCGTGGTGACATCAATCCGAATGTTCGCGCTTTGATTTCTTACAATACCGATAGCGAATACATTCCTACCTATCGCTTCAATGGAGTGCTGTTAGCAGAAACAACTCCTGTTGGTGGTTTGATTTCTGGTTCATCATCGGTAATGGAAATGGAAGGTTGGAACTGGGAAGATGCCGTGCACACAGCCGATGTAGGCATTCACATGAACTGGCCCGCCATCAGCAGACGTCAGTTTGATTTTGCTACGTTCACGTTTGCTGAATCGCCAAATGCCAATTACGGCAAAGAAGTTAGCGAACTGGAGATGTTCTTTTCAGAAGCTGCAGCTTATGGAAAACAAACTACCAAAGAAGCCAATCTGAAACTGGAAGCCGTACAAGGTTTATTCAATGGCAGCAAAGTGTTGTTCATTCATGCCAATACTTCCAAAGAAATTGTAGAATCGGTACGATTTGCACAACGCAGTGGCATACAGAAAATATCTTTAATAGCCGGAGCAAATGCACTTTGGGTAAGCGATTTCCTGAAGGAAAATAAAATCCCGGTTATTCTGCCCGCCACACACAACCTGCCCGATCGTAACGATGACGATGTGGACTTGCCATACAAGCTTCCACACTTGTTAACACAGGCTGGTGTAACCGTTTCATTATCTAATGATGGTTCACTTCATGGCAGTCGTAACCTTGGCTTCTATGCTGGTACAGCCGTTGCCTATGGTATGAGTAAAGAAGATGCGTTAAAAACCATTACCTCAAACACAGCCAAAGCATTAGGTGTGGATGGTCGCGTGGGCACACTCGAAGTTGGTAAAGATGCTACGTTGTTCGTATCGAAGGGCGATGCATTGGATTACCGAACCAATGTGTTGAGCCATGCTTTTATTGCTGGTAAACTGGTTGAGTTACCGGGCATTCAGGAAGAGCTTTATGACAGGTTCTCTAATAAGTACGGACATAAGCGTTAAGCTTAAATCGTAATTGAAAATAAAACGGGTTGTCTGGAAAGGCAACCCGTTTTATTATTGAGTGAGGTTTCTTACTCCCGAATTATACATTAGAAAAAATTACCCTGACCTTTAGGTCGGGGAAAAACAAGATCAACCAAAAGTGGCTTTAGCCAAATACAATTTTGGCTAAAGCCCAAATTCTCTTTAGCTTATTCTTCCGCGACCTAAAGGTCGCGGTTAATGCACAACTTATGTTTAATTCTGGTTTCAACCATATGGAATTTTAAAGCTAAATTGGAAAACTTAAATTCTATAAAATGACTGCTCCTGAATCCGATCAATTGGTAGATAAAATTACTGAGGGCGTTAAATTGGCGATTCACCGCCTATACGAACGGATTAAAAAAGAAGACGGAGAAGTAGTCATTATCCGCGATGGAAAAGTAGTGAATATCAAAGCCAGGGATTTAAAGCCAAATCCATAGTTGCATTACCTCTATCAATCTTATTCTCAAACAAACCACGGCACAATAGCCAACGCAAGCAACACAATAAACCAGAACAACAATTTACGATCAGTCTTCGAAAGCGTGGCCATGTAGAATGGAGTTTTGTTCTCAAACGGAGGTACCTCCATCATCAGCTAATTCGTTTACTTCTTTAACAAAACCTTAACAGCGCACACAAAAGTTAGAGCCGGATTGATTAAACTTGTACTTTCAAAAATCTGCGCATGACCAAGTTTACCTTCACCGAAAAGAAAGACACCCGATCTGGCTTTGGAGCCGGCTTACACGAACTCGGAAAATCAAACCCCAATGTAGTAGCCCTTTGTGCCGACCTTACAGGATCGCTCAAGATGGATGCCTTCAAGAAGGATTTCCCCGAAAGGTTTTTTCAGGTAGGGATTGCCGAGGCCAACATGATGGGCCTTGCTGCCGGTATGACCATTGGCGGTAAGATTCCGTTTACCGGAACCTTCGCCAACTTTTCAACTGGTCGGGTGTACGATCAAATCCGCCAATCAATTGCTTACTCAGGTAAAAATGTTAAGATCTGTGCTTCGCATGCAGGTTTAACGCTGGGTGAAGATGGTGCAACCCATCAGATACTTGAAGACATTGGCATGATGAAAATGCTACCGGGCATGACGGTGATTGTGCCTTGCGATTTTGCACAGACCAAAGCCGCCACCATTGCTTTGGGCAGTTATGAAGGTCCGGCTTACCTGCGCTTTGGTCGCCCAAGCTGGCCAATCTTTACAGCCGACCGCCCTTTTGTAATTGGCAAGGCCGATAAAATGATTGAAGGAAAAGACGTTACGATTTTTGCGACCGGCCACCTGGTTTGGGAAGCTATTGAAGCCGAAGCTATACTGGCACAAAAAGGAATTTCTGTTGAGTTGATAAACATCCATACCATTAAGCCTTTAGATGTAGAAGCGATTTTGGCTTCGGTAGAAAAAACCGGTTGTGCTGTTACCTGCGAGGAACATCAGATTAACGGTGGCTTGGGCGATAGTGTAGCACAAGTGCTTTCACGCTTCCGCCCTGCCCCGCTGGAAATGATTGCCGTGAATGATTCATTTGGTGAGAGTGGAACGCCAACTCAGTTGCTGAAGAAGTATGGATTAAACTCAGCCAACATTGTAGCTGCTGCCGAGAAAGCTATTGCGCGGAGAGGCAAGTAAGCAGCCACAGTTCATGTTATAATTCATGAGCGACCCTAAAAATATTAAAGCCCAGATTAAGCAGTTGCTGGAAAGCGATCAACGCTATCAGGCTATTCGCTTAATTCAGAATACCTACGGTGTCTCTGAAGCTGATGCTGAAAAACTGCTAAGTACTTTAGAGAATGAAGAACCGCAGCAGAGTACCAGCTCCACTCCTGCATCCAATGCCGGTTGTAACGGTTGCTTTTCGGGTGTATTGAAAGTCGGCAGTATTCTAATTGGCTTGCTGGGCTTGTTATTTCTGGCGGCCACGGCATTCTTTTATTACTTCTATGAAGATTTTAAGAAAGATGCGATTTCGGTTAGAGGTATTGTAGCCGATACGGTTTATGTAACACCAACATCGCCAACCGATACCACGCGTAGCGTCTATCTGGTATTTAACTATCCGGTGGAAGACAGCGTTTACACGTATCAAACCAGCACTACCTACCCGGAGTTTGAATACCTGGTTCAGGATTCTGTTTACTTGTTAGTAACTACAAGCAATCCCGAATATGCTACGCTTGAGTCGGACACAGTGATGGAAGATTTTTATCTCATCTTCGGAATTGCCGGAGGTGTGTGTTTGTTTGTTGCCGGTGTGCTGTTCTTTTTGAGTCGGTCACCGCGTAGTGTGCGTGCTTAGGGACAAAGGATTGTAATAGCTCGCTTACCAAACTCTAAATCAGAAGGTTATGTTTAGGCTTTTGCTATTTACTTGTTCCAATTCCACAATCCGAAATTAACAGATTTATTAATATTAAATCCATTCCTTGTTACAATTGACATAATCTGTCCTCGATGATGTGATTCATGTGCAATCATCTGGGCAAAGAAAGCTGTCGGGTGCGGTTTGTACCCTGCAATACTTTTTTGATCAAATATTTTACTTAACGCTTCACTCATTTTTTTTGATGACTTATTAAGTGCTTTGACAAGGTCTTTCGCTTCGTTGCTTAATTTTTTATCTAACTTCAATTCAACCTTCTTCCCAACTTTGTTTATCCAAAACGAACGAATGTTGTTGATATGAATGAATTGTTCACCGATGCTCCTTCCTTGTCCATTGATTTTTGCCGACAACCATTCCTTTTCTATATTTTCAAGCAAAAATAACGTAACCCTGTTATTCAAATCCCAAGTGTGGATGATATCTTCTTTGCTATTCATATTTGTCTCTTAACCTTCCTTAAAGAAACTTGAAATTGTTTTTAATTTTCCATTTGCATAAAAAGCAAAGTCCGAACCATTTCCTACTACCTCGTTATTGGGGCTAAGCATATCCCATTGTGCAAGACTTCTATCATGATGGATGCTAAAGGCAGTAATGGTGAAGGTGCAACCCGAAAATGCTTTTTGAAATTCTGTCATGTAGTCGGATAACTTTTGATAGCCTTCAAGTACAATGTTTGGATCATAATACTCAAAATCTTCAGAAATTATTTCCTGAAGTCTATTGTCGCGATCAAGCTTAATTGTTTGGCTCCAACAAGCTCTATATGTCTCCCATATTTCTTTAATTTTTCTTTCTTCCATCGCTTTTGTTTTTAATTAAATTCAAAAGATCCTTTATGATACTTATATGCAAAGTCTTTGTGCTTTTTGCCCTTGTCAATACTCCGAAGAATGTAGTATGAATTATTTCCGTCATCAGTTTTGAGTTTAAGGATTTGTCTAACGCTCCTTCTTGTTGAGCTTGCGACACTGTTGGTTCAATAATGTTGACAAACCTTTCGAATTGTGCAGAAGTAACCTCTGCAACAACGGGATTTAGTGCTCCCATTTCCGACATCATGTTATTCACCAAACAACCTCTGTATTTACTCTCCGGCTGAGCAACAAGCATGTTTGTATAAAGGTTAGTAAGTCTATCGATTGGTGGTATATGAATGTCTGATAGATGTGTTTGTAAATGACTCGCTATAAGATTTCCGTATGCCTCAATAACAACCAACAAAAAATTCTCCTTGCCTTTGAACGAGTTGTAAAAGGCTCCTTTTGTCATACCCGTTTCTTTACAAATTTTATCCATGCCCAAATTATGGTACCCATTGAACCAAAAGAGTTTCATCCCTTTATTGATCACCGATTCTCTGTCATGCTTGTAATTCATGGTGCAATAATAAGTAAACAGACCGTTCGGTACAAATATTCTAACATATTTCCTGTTTACCAAACTGTTATGTTTTAATCTGAAATTGTAATGGAAGATTTTTACCTCATCTTCGGAATTGCCGGAGGTGTTGTGTTTGTTTGTTGCCGGTGTGCTGTTCTTTTTGGGAAGGTCAACGCGTAGTGTGCGTACTTAGGGACAAAGGATTGTAGTAGCTCGCTTACCAAACTCTAAATCATTAGACACCACCATTTTAGAGTTTACCTACTCTTTACAATCCGACCATCATAAAGAATTTTAAACAATTCATTGGTTACTTTCAGTGTAGAAGAATTTTCAAGTCGATCTCCGTTCTCTCCTAATTGAAAAGTGAATACACTGTCAATCAAGTTTATAGTGAAATCTTTATTTATCGTCACAACTTCACTTGTGCCAAAACTTGGATCATTATTTCCCCAGTCACCTAGCAAAAACAACGTATCAATAGGTTTCGCATTTCTATCAAGAGTTATTAGAGTTGGCGAGCCGGTCTCATCTGTTGATACAAAAATAACCGCCTTATAATTTGGGCTCTGGCTAAGTAATGCGAATGGGTGTTTTAATAATTCCCATCCCTCTTTAACTCCATACTTTTCTAAATGAGCCCTGTACATCTCGCTCCAGCTATCTGGCGTGAGAGTTATTGGAATTTTTAAAATATCCAATGTATCATAAACAGTTGAAAAGGTTTCTATTCTAAGATTTTCATCCACCTCTACTTTTGATTTTTCTTTACAACTTACAGTTAAAATAATGGCCAATCCCAAGAAAAATCGTGGTGTTTTAATTTGCATTTTGCAAAAGCTTAGTTAAGCGTCTTCATATCAATCACAAACCTATACCGCACATCACCTTTTACCATGCGCACGTAAGCTTCTTCCACTTGCTGAATCGGGATCAATTCAATGTCAGAAACTATATTATTCTCCGCGCAGTAATCCAGCATCTCTTGCGTTTCGCGGATGCCGCCAATCATAGAACCAGCCAGAGTTTTTCTTTTCCCTATAAGACTAAACGCTTCCACAGGTTCTGCATTAGGCGGAATGCCCACCATCACCATTGTACCATCTGTTTTAAGTAAGTCGAGATAAAAATTCAGATCGTGCTGGGCCGAAACTGTATCCAGAATAAAATCAAACTTCTTACGAACAGCTTTTGCCGCAGCTTTATCGCGGGTGTTTACAAAGTGGTGCGCGCCTAATCTTTTTGCATCTTGTTCTTTGGCTGATGAAGAACTTAACACCGTTACTTCCGCCCCAAACGAAACAGCAAACTTTACGGCCATGTGACCAAGTCCGCCAAGCCCCACTACGGCCACCTGCTGCCCGGCACTAACTTTCCAATGCCGCAATGGCGAGTAAGTAGTAATGCCCGCACACAGCAAAGGCGCTACTGCTTCCAACGGAAGTTTATCTGAAACATGGAGTACATAATTTTCGTCTGCTACAATGCTATTCGAGTAGCCACCATACGTAGGTGTTTTTTTGTCCATCTCATACCCGTTGTAGGTTCCGGCCATTCCGGCATCGCAATACTGTTCGTTACCGGCCTTGCAACTCTCGCACACACGGCACGAATCCACAAAGCAACCAATACCTGCAAGTTCACCTACCTTAAACTTTGAAACAGCACTGCCCACATGCGTAATCTTACCTACAATTTCATGACCGGGAACCATTGGATAAATGGAACCACCCCACTCATCGCGCACCTGGTGTAAATCAGAGTGACAAACGCCACAATAGGCTATTTCAATGCGCACATCGTGCGGCCCCACTTCACGCCTGTTAAAATTAAAAGGTTGAAGTGTAGCAGTTGGGTTTTGAGCGGCATATCCTTTTACTGAAATCATAGTGATGTAATTTTTACTGCAATTCTAATCATAATTTTCTTTTGTGGTTATATCAAAATTATAACCTTTACCCTATGAAGGAATTTGTGGTGCATCACGTAATCGATTCGGACAAAGAACTGGATTCACTCAAAGAGTTTTTACGTTTCAATAACCTTCCCATTGAGGACATTTCGTTAGACAGCGGTTTGTTTCTGGCTTATTATAATACACACGATATGTTGGTAGGTTCGGGAGGTTTAGAGTTCTATAATAACCTGGCACTACTTCGATCGCTTGCCGTTAGTCCCGAATTACGCGGCCAGCAGGTAGGTAAAGAAATTGTAAGTCAGTTACTTGAGGCTGCCAAACAACGCGGTATAAGTGAGGTGTACTTGCTCACCCAAACGGCCAGTTTCTTCTTTCAGAAAATGGGGTTCAAACCAGTAGCTCGTGAAAACGTTCCTGATGCTATTCAGAAATCGAGTGAGTTTGCAACCGTATGTCCCGCTTCCGCAGATGTATTGGTGTTGAAACTTTAATGTGGCTTCGGCCTAACATACGTTAAGTTGAAAAATATTTTTGACGTAGTCAGCCATTCCATTCCATTAACTCTCATGCTTTAGGTTAATTTTGAGTTTGCGTTTAACTCAACATGAAGCTCAACAAGTATTTTGTAATCGATTTCGACAGCACCTTCACCAAAGCTGAAGCCTTTGATGTATTGGCCGACATCTCACTGAAAGATCATCCTGACTTTGAAAAAATCAGAGATGAAATTGTAACCATCACCAACCAGGGTATGGATGGCTCAATCTCGTTTCGCGAATCGTTAGAAAAAAGAATTGCATTGTTGGCGCCTAACAAACGCCACCTCGAACAATTAGTGGTAGTGTTAAGAGGTATGGTATCGGAATCATTTAAACGCAACCGCGAATTTTTTCAAACGTATGCCGATAATATTTATATAATCTCAAATGGTTTTCATGCGTTTATCGATCCGGTTGTTACCGAGTTTGGCATTAAACCCGAAAACATTCTGGCCAATCGTTTTAAGTTCGATGAGCAGGGTAATGTAATTGGTTTCGACAAAGAAAATCCGCTTTCGCAGAATAATGGAAAAGTAGAGCAACTTAAACGGCTTAACCTTCCGGGCGATGTATATGTAATTGGTGATGGTTATACCGATTATGAAATCAAACATGCCGGGCTTGCCAATAAGTTTTTTGCCTTTACTGAAAACGTAGAGCGCGAAAAAGTTTTAAACAAAGCTGATCACATCGCGCCAAGCCTCGATGAATTTTTATACCTGAACAAACTAAACACCGCGATCTCCTACCCCAAAAATCGTATTCACGTATTGTTATTGGAGAATGTGCATCCCTATGCGGTAGAAGCATTTAAAGCCGAAGGTTTTAATGTAGAAGTTTATCCTGCCGGATTGGATGAAGATGAGCTTTGCGAGAAAATCAAAAACGTTTCGGTGTTGGGCATTCGTTCCAAAACAATGGTTACTGCCAAAGTGCTGGCTAATGCAAACCGGTTAATGACTATTGGTGCGTTTTGTATCGGTACCAATCAAATCGATTTGAAGGAAGCAACCAAACGCGGTGTGGCCGTGTTTAATGCGCCTTATAGCAATACACGCTCTGTGGTGGAGTTAGTTATCGGTGAAATCATTTTACTGATCCGCAACATTGCCGATAAATCAGCCATGATGCACAAGGGCAAATGGGATAAATCGGCAAAGGGTAGTTTTGAAATCCGCGGTAAGAAACTGGGCATTGTAGGTTATGGCAACATTGGCTCACAACTTTCTGTTCTGGCCGAGTCGCTGGGCATGAAAGTATTTTATTACGATCGTGAAGAACGACTGGCCCTGGGCAATGCAACCAAATGTCGCTCCATGAAAGAGTTGCTGGAACAAGTGGATATTGTTTCGTTGCATACGGATGGGCGCAAAGAAAACACCAATATGATCGGGCCAAAGGAGTTTGACCTGATGAAGAAGGGTGTAATCTTTTTAAACCTGAGTCGTGGGCACATTGTTGATATCAAAGCATTGAAAGAAAATGTTCAATCTGGTAAGGTAGCCGGTTGTGCTATAGATGTTTTCCCGCACGAACCCAAAAGCAACGATGAAGAATTTGTTTCTGAATTGCGTGGATTGCCTAATACGCTACTTACTCCTCATATTGGCGGAAGCACATTGGAAGCACAGGAAAACATCGCCCAGTTTGTATCGGGTAAGTTTTTAGATTACATCAATAACGGAGGCACGAGCAATAGTGTAAACTTTCCTAACCTGTCGTTACCTATTCTTGAAAATGCACACCGCCTTATTCACATCCACACCAATGTGCCGGGTATTCTGGCGCGCATCAATCAGGTGCTTGCCGAAAACGGAATTAACATTGTCGGTCAATACCTGAAAACCAATGAGAGCATCGGTTATGTGATTACCGATATCAACAAAGGGTATAACGAGAGTGTAATTAAAGAACTACGCGCGATTGAGAATACGATTAAGTTCAGGGTGCTGTATTGATTTTTAACCGCAAAGACGCAGTGACGCAAAGGTTTTAAGTAGAACGTTGACAAATGTTATTTTAAAAGTATTCTTGCCCTCTGCGTCTTCGCGCCTCAGCGTTAATTGACATTACTTAAAATTCTCTTGCTGTACGGTGCGGTGCATGAATAACTCCCAAGCATTACCAACCTTTCTATACACCCGCACATAATGAATGGTATATGAACTCTCAGTTCGGGTTACGGTTATGGTGCCTTGTGTAATACCAATGTCGCCATGTAATTCGGCTTCCGATTTATCTACGTTACGCGATACAAATTTGCCTTTATTCTTCTCCACATCTTTCAACCACGTACCTTTTGTGTCGATGTGACCGGTGCCATGTTTAAATCTGAAATCATCGGCATAGGCTTTTTGTAGAAAAGAAAGGTCAGCAGCTACTACGGCAGCTTCAATCTGTTTTTCAAAATCAAGCAGGTGTTGTTCGTCCTGAGCGTGGGCAATAACACTCCATAAAAGCATCGTGAACAACAACAAATATTTCATTCGATTAGGAAGTTTGAGTGAAAACAGAAAAGGTTATCAACCTTATAAAAAATCCACCGGATTTGGAGAGGTGTTTCTGAACCCCAAGAAGACAAGTTTTGAGCTGCTCTTCGGTCGCAACCTTCCACTGTTAACCTGCTTTTTGGGCGAGGGTCCCGATCCCGATAGCTATCGGGACGGGAATGAGGCCTGGTCTTGTCCTCGAACTTCACTCGGTATTGTTTTAAATGTTAGGTTCAGCAAACGTGTCCCAAACCCAAGTGGATTTTATGATGCAATAATCCGCACATTCTATTGAAATGGAAACATTGATTATTGATTATTTTTTTTGTAGTCGGCAACAAACCTATTTCTCACTTACCTTTGCACGCGCTAACAATTCCTATGGCTATTAACTTTACTCCCGGCCCCTCACAACTTTATTTCACGGTAGAAGATCATGCCCGAAAAGCTTTTCGCGATGGCGTTCCTTCACTCTCGCATCGCAGCAGTGCTTTTGAAAAAATAAGCAAGCAGGCTACCGATGGGTTGAAAGAACTTTTGGAGTTACCACAAGGTTACCACATTCTCTTTACCGGATCGGCCACCGAAATTTGGGAGCGCAGTGTTCAAAACTTAGTAGCTGAATCTTCTTTGCACTTTGTAAACGGCTCTTTCTCCAAACGCTATCACGAAATTGCATCTCAACTAGGCAAGCAAGCGCACAAAATTGAAGTTGCCGCTGGCGAAGGCTTCGATTCTTATTCGGCAAGTGCCAATCCTGAATTAATCGCACTAACACACAACGAAACCAGCACGGGTGTTTCGCTACCGCTGGATTTTATTCACTCGTTTCGCGATCAGCATCCTAATGCACTTGTGGTGGTAGATGCTGTTTCTTCGCTGCCCTACCCTAAGTTTGATTATACAAAAATTGATTCGGTGTTTTTTTCGGTACAGAAAAGTTTTGGTTTACCTGCCGGACTTGGTGTTTGGATTGTGAATGAAAGATGCATCGCGAAAGCCGATCAGTTACAGCAACAAGGTGTTAACATCGGTACGTATCACAACCTGCCTACGTTAATCGCCAACGCTAAAAAAAATCAAACTCCTGAAACACCAAACGTACTTGGTATTTATTTGCTAGGCCAAGTGGTTTCCGATTTCCTGAAGCGTGGTGTACACACCATCCGCAAAGAAACCGAATACAAAGCCGCTATTCTGTATCAGGCATTGCAACAACATGCAATAGCCAAACCCTTTGTGCAAGACAAAAAAATTCAATCGCAAACGGTTATTGTGGCCCAAACCGGAGCGGCTACCGAAACAATAGCCAGCCAGTTGGCCCAACATGGTTTACAGGCTGGCGATGGTTATGGCGACAAGAAAAAATCGCAGTTGCGTTTTGCTAATTTTCCAACGCATTCAAAGGAAACCTATGAACTTTTGGTTGATCTGCTCGAAAAAATAAAATAGCAAATTAAACCTTGTTGTACCTTTAATGTCAAAAGGCACAAACCCCACGCTTCCCTTGGAAGACAAAGACCTACTCTTAAAAATTCGCAATCCCGAAACCCGGAACTATGGGTTTAATTTATTGGTGCGTGCATATCAGCAACGGGTGTATGGTCATGTGCGCAAAATGGTTATCGATCATGACGATGCCGATGATCTTACCCAGGAGGTTTTTATTAAAGTTCATAAAGCTATTGATGGCTTTCGCGAGGACTCGCAATTGTTTACGTGGATTTATCGCATCGCGACAAACGAATGTCTTACATTCCTGAACAAAAAGCGCAAGCGTTTCTTTCTTCCCATTGAAGACATCAGTGGCCAGCTTGCCGGAAAGTTAGATGCTATGCCCGAACTATCGGGTGATGAAATTCAAAAGAAACTCCAGAAAGCCATATTAACCTTACCGGATAAACAAAGAGCCGTGTTTAATATGAAATACTTTGATGAACTTTCGTATGAAGATATGGCTGAGATAACCAAAACCAGTGTGGGTGCCTTGAAAGCCAGCTTCCATCACGCCACAAAAAAAATTGAAGATTATTTAAGTGCTGATTAAACCATAGAACTATTCTAAAGTCATAGTAACCGAAAATGAAAAAGCTAGAAGACATCCCGAAAAAAGACCTTTTCAAAGCGCCCGATGGGTACTTTGATAAGTTGCCGGGCATTATTCAGGCCCGTGTAGCCAAGCCAGAACCCAAATCAATATGGGTGCCGGTTCTGAAGTTTGCGTTGCCGGTACTGGCTTTGGTTACGGTAGGTGTTTTCTGGTTCTCGAACCCCACTGTACAAAATGTTGAAACCGAATTGGCTGGTATTAACACTGAACAACTAATTGCTTACTTAGACAACACCGAAGTTGTTTGGGAAGAAACTGAAACGAATGGTGACTGGAGTGAAGATGATTTACTTGAACTGGAAGATCGGGTGTACTCTACTTTTACCGATGGCAGTGATCTGGAGTTATTGGATGAAATTTTAGATTTAGAAAATCTCTAAAAGAAAATATTATGAGAAAGTTATTGATTGTTGGAGTTTGGTTGATAAGCGGATGGAGTGCCATGGCGCAAGACCAACCTGAAACTGAGCAAGACCCAAAAACGGTGGAAAAAATTAACGCGTTGCGGATCGCTTACATTTCTGAAAAGCTGGGCCTTACAACCGAGCAGGCAGAAAAATTCTGGCCGGTGTACCGCGAGTTTTCTGATAAGCGTAAAGAACTGCGGCAGGAATTAATTGGGGCGCGTAAACAATTAAAGCAGGGCCAGGATCCGAATACCGATGAGCGGCTAATGAAACTTGGGCTCGAATTAAAACAACGTGAACTTGATCTGGAAAAAACTTACTCCGAACGATTACTGAAAGTAATTACCGCACAGCAAATTTTGAATCTGCGCAAAGCGGAAGGTGACTTTCACCAAATGATTCGCGATCAGATTCAGCAGCGCAGGCTCATGCAACAACGCAACGAAACCATTCGCGAACGCAACCAACGACTTAAAGAGCAACAACGGAACTAAACCCAATTTTTGTGGGCTTAAAAAAAATCTGGCTTGGCTTTGTCCTCGTTTCAGTTTGTTCGATTTCAGCAAGAAGTCAGCAAACTGATTCGCTGCTTTTACACGATCCGTACATAACCGAATTAGATTCGCTCATCGCCAGTGGCGATACCGGATTCTTATCCTTAATCGATAGCCTGATTAACCTGCCCACACCCAAACTTAAATCGCAGTTGGTCATGCGTATGGGCTATAACAGTAATGTTGTGGCAGCCAGCCGCACGTTGGGTTTTAACCAATTTGGTGTTGCCCCGGGTATTTCCTTCTATCACAAATCGGGATTGTATGCCGACTGCACCGGGTATTGGAGCAAAGAATATGATCCACAATATTATCTCATGGTACTATCAGGTGGTTATATGGCCGGGCCAACCAAATGGTGGTCGCTGATGGCTGAATACAATCGGTATCTATATGCTGGTATAGGCGAAGATGAATACATCGCCTATAAAAACAGTGCGGGCTTATCTAATTTCTTTGATATGAAATGGGTAACGCTGCGCCTGGATTATCAACTTTTCTTTGGTGATAAGATTGCACATCGCATCAATCCTTCGGTAATGTTAAACATTGAAAAAACAAAGCTGGGGATATTTGATCGGATTGCATTTTATCCGACTGTATCTTTTCTTGCTGGTAGCGAACAATATCTGATTGAGGAATTCAGGCCCTATTCAAAAACCTATCTCGGAATAATTTATAGAATCAGAAATAATTTACCTTTATACTACTTTTATAGAGAGGAAAGAACAGAATTTGGAATCTTAAATTATTCCTTTTCTGCCCCCTTATCCATCACTATTAAAAACTGGACACTTCTGGTAAATTACACATACAATATTCCTAAAGCCCTTCCCAGTGAGCCTATTAGGTTAGAAAGCAGCGGCTATATTTCGGCCAGCATTTCCAAGCGCATCGAATTCTAATCCCAAATAAAAGCGGTTTGATTGTAAACCCGCTTTTGATATTTTTCGAACCTTAATCTTTCTGACTATGAAATTTTTACCAGCCTTTTTATGTGTGGCTTTGGCCACCACTGTATTTGCGCAAGACTATCGCTGGCAACAGCGCGTGGAGTACAGCATGAATGTAAACCTCAACACTCAAAATCATAAACTTACTGGCGATCAGAAGTTGGTGTATTACAACAATTCGCCCGATACACTTACTAAAGTTTATTACCATCTTTTCTTTAATGCTTTTCAACCCGGCAGCATGATGGATGTGCGTTCGCGAAATATTGCTGATCCCGATCGCAGGGTTATGGATCGCATCTCCAAATTAGGACCTGACGAAATCGGGTATCAACACATTCAATCGCTAAAGCAAGATGGCAAAGCCGCAACCTACAAAGTGAACGGAACCATTCTGGAGGTTACGTTGGCAAAACCTATTCTTCCCAAAACCAAAACCACTTTCGAAATGACTTTCGAAGCACAGGTGCCGATACAAATCAGAAGATCGGGCCGCGATAACCGCGAAGGTATCTCCTACTCGATGACACAGTGGTATCCTAAACTTGCCGAATACGATCATCAGGGCTGGCACGCGTATCAATATGTTGCGCGCGAGTTTCATGGTGTGTGGGGCGATTTTGATGTAAAGATTACGCTCGATCCGAAGTTTGTAATTGGTGGAACAGGTAAACTTCAAAACCCTGAAGCCATTGGGCATGGTTATGAAAAGGCCGGCACAACCGTTAAAAGACCTAAGGGTGATTTAACCTGGCACTTTGCTGCAAAAGATGTAATTGATTTTGCGTGGACGGCCGATCCGGATTATACACACGAGATTCAACAAGTACCTAACGGCCCCGAGCTTCATTTCTTCTATCAGAAAAATGAGAAGACAGCCAACACCTGGAAAAATATGCAGCCCGTGGCTGTTAAAGTATTTCAGTTCTTAAGCAGCACTTTTGGTAAATATCCATTTGATACATACTCCATCATACAGGGTGGCGATGGTGGCATGGAGTATCCTATGTGTACATTGATATTAGGTGAGGGTAGCCAGGCCGGTTTGAATGGAGTAATGGCGCATGAAGTAGCGCACAGTTGGTACCAGATGACCTTGGCCAGTAACGAAGCCTTGTATTCGTGGATGGATGAAGGCTTTACCGATTTTGCCAGCGATGAAGCCTTGAATTCAATCACCAACCAACCTAATACGCATGCCGGTAGCTATGCGAGTTATTTTGGGTTGGTAAACAGTGGTTTACAGGAAGTAGCTACACAACATTCAGATCATTACACTACCAATCGCGCTTACAGTACTGCCGCTTACAGTATGGGTGCTGTTTTCTTGCAGCAGCTAAAATACCTGATTGGCGATGAAGCTTTCTACAAAGGCATGAAACGCTATTACAACACCTGGAAAATGAAACATCCAGAGCCGAATGACTTTGTAAGAATTATGGAAAAAGTTTCCGGACAGCAATTGCATTGGTATTACCGTTATTGGATTCAGACTACCAAACGTATTGACTATGGCGTAGGTTCTGTTACCGAAGTTAACGGCAATACGCTTGTAGAACTTCAACGTATTGGTGAATTCCCCATGCCCATTGATCTTTTGGTAACCTACAAAGATGGCAGCAAAGAACTTTTCTATATTCCACTAAACGAACAATTAGGTGCTAAACCCATTGAAGATAAAAACTTGATGCGCACAACATTAGCAGATTGGCCGTGGGTTTACCCAACCTACAACGTTCAGCTAAACCGGAAGTCGGGCGAAATTCAATCTATCGAGATTGATGCCAGCCAGCGTTTGGCGGATATTAATCGGAAAAATAATTTGAAAGTATTGACCGAAGCAAAGCCGTTCATTGATCCAACTCAGTAAGCTTACTGTATTTTCTTCCCGTACTTATCTAGTACAAACAATTTCTGTTCACCTGTCGGCATCGGAAGTTTAATCATTACTTCTCCGGTGTCGGCACTGTACAGAATTTCGGAGGGCTTTTGTTCCAGATTATAAGGAAGACTCCAAACTAAGCCAGTCTTACTTACTTTGGCCAACGTTGCCGGATAACCATCTTTCGTCATGGTTTCGCTGTACACCAACGCCAGGTAAACATCGGGTTGCGGATGAGAACACAGTGCTTTTATTACGGACAGGTAACGTTTCTTGTAATGGTTTGCAGCCACCGGAAATGATACTGCTACGCTAGGTATGTGTTTGGGCGTGATATTATAAAGGTAGCCGGTTGCAAGTGAATCCGCATACTTTAAACCAAATGTGAATTTGTTCGGCACAATAGCCAATGGTTTAAATTGGCTCGGAGATTCTTCTGTAAACAACGGAATAGAATCAGTGCCATGTACCAGCCAGCGCAACGATTTCTCAAGTTGCTCAATTTGTTTTAGTCGGGCTGCTTTATCGCGCTGCGCTAATTCATGTGTGGACTTAATGTAGTTTTTAAGAACTGCTTCAGTGCCATATGCCTTTGTAATAAAGTGGTTGTAGTCTTTGGTATCTTTATCAAAATCGCGCGCCAACAACCGGGCAGAGATACTGTCTAACTTACTCACATCTTTGGCTTCTTCTTTCAGAATTTCCAGTTGGGTTACTAAGCCAGCGGTATCGCGCTTAGTTTTATTCGCAACCCAATCAGAATGATACTCTAATTCAGCAGCTTTCATATTAAACACACCTGCCGGAAGTGGATCAGAATCAAAGCGGATAAGTTGCTTGAACAGAATTTTATCCAACAACTTAGTAAGATCATTTTTAACTGAAATGGAATCTGTTTTTAATTTCTGTGTCAGCTTATTCAACTCAATATCATACGAAACCAGATGATCGCGCAACGGAACAATCTCGTTCTGGTAAACATCAAGCGTAGCCTTGGCCCATTTGCTGTAATCCCACAGGCGCAAATCATGTTTCAGAAAATCGACTTCGGTGTTGCCATCTTTTTTAAAATCTGTTATCTCGCTAAGCGTGATTACCTGATTATAAGGCACCTTGCCCATGGTTTCGAGCACACTGCGATAGTTTTTAAATGAAGTCTGTGAACTATCATAAACCAACCCCAGGCGTTTTATTTCTTGTGTAACCGGTTCATCCATCCGCAAATAGAATTCCTTCTCGCTGGCAAACTGGCCTTGAATCTTATTGTAAATCTGCTGGGTTGATTTGTATTGTCGTTCCGTAGCCCGGAAGTGTTCATTCAGGTTTTTGATTTTCTCTTTGCGTTCGCGAATGTTTTTCAGGCGGGTTTCAATATCCAACGTAACATCCGAAAGTTTTATGGCAAACTCGGCTGTGCGCACATCCCTGCGCAAATACATCTGGTAGTTATCATCGTTGCGTTTAAGTTCCCGCTCAGTAATTAAGGGGGCTACCTTTTCAAAAAAGAAAATAGCGGAGTCGATATTATCTATCAGTACATCAGGTTGTTTTAGGATATCGTTCCGTTGGGCTTTATCCTGATAAACGATGGCCATATACAGGTAGGCACTTACGTTATCGGTATTTTCTTTCAGATAACGTTTTAGAAATGGTTCGGCTACTTCGTAGTTTCGGGCATTGAGTAACTCAATAAGATCTTTGTATTTTACTTTTTGTGCCCAGCCTGTGCTGGTAAACAGAATAAGGACTAAACAGGAAAGTACGCTTCGGGTTTGCATTTTAATCTTTAAAAAATTATTCGAAGTTATTAATTTTAAACAGATTTGGTGTGCCTCATTTCAAGAACCAAGCCAGAATTCTTGATGCATACCGATTAAACTAAAAATTAACCAGAAAAAATGAAGCTTGTGATAGGATATCTAAAACCAGTTGTTTCAGCCATACTGCTGATTGTGGTGTTGCAAGCTACGGGATTGCTGAGCAGTGTATCGGTATTTACCCAGCGTGCAGCCATGGAAGCCGGGCTTTTTAAGGCAATACCAGAAGATGTTGATCTGGTAAAACCTGACTTTGATTACAATTTTTCGATTAAAGATTTAAGCGGAAGCAAAATTCCGTTCGAACAATTTAAAGGTAAGGTGGTGTTTTTAAACATGTGGGCTACATGGTGCGGCCCATGCAGGGCCGAAATGCCAAGTATTCAAAGTTTGTACGAGAAAGTAAAGTCGGATAGCATTGTATTTGTTATGCTTTCGTGGGATCGCGACAGTGACAAATCAAAAATTGAAAAATATATAGAGAAGAACAGCTATACATTTCCGGTTTATCAACGCTCCAGCTACCTGCCTGATAATTTAGAGGTACCCAGTATTCCTACTACATTCATCATCTCTAAAGATGGTAAGGTTATTCAAAAAGAAGTTGGTGTTAGAAATTACGATAGCAAAAAAATGATTGAGTATCTTAAGGCCGAAGCCGCCAAATAATTTTTAGCATGTTATTTAATCTTCAAGGTAAAGTTGCTGTTATTACCGGAGCCGCAAGCGGCATTGGTCGTGCTATTGCTATCAAGCTTGCAGCACAAGGCGCGTATGTACAAGTATTAGATCTGAATGAATCGGCAGCTAAAGCAGTGGCCGATGAAATAAAATCGCAAAACTTTCTGGCGCAAGCACATGCATGCAATGTAGCCACACAGGCAGAAGTTAAAGCAGTAGCACAGAAAATTGTTGATCAGCGCGCACATATAGACATATTGGTAAACAGTGCCGGTATTGCTCACATTGGCAAACTGGAAACCACTAGTGAAGCTGACTTTGACAGACTATTTCAGGTAAACGTAAAAGGAGTTTACAACACCATGCAGGCGGTAATTCCATTTATGAAGTCAAATAAAAAAGGAGTGATTGTTAACCTGGCATCGGTAGCGGCATTTGTAGGAATATCCGATCGCTTCGCCTATTCCATGACCAAGGGCGCGGTAGCTTCTATGACAATTTCAGTTGCCAAAGATTATATACAGGATGGCATTCGGTGTAATAGCATTTCGCCAGGGCGCGTACATACACCTTTTGTAGATGGTTTTATAAAAGCAAACTATCCCGGCAAGGAACAAGAAATGTTTGATAAACTTTCGAAGACTCAACCTATTGGCCGCATGGCAACGCCCGAAGAGATTGCAAACCTTGCGCTTTATTTATGTTCGGATGAAGCTGCATTTATTACCGGTACGGACTACCCTATCGATGGAGGATTTTTAACGCTCAATACATAACATAATATGAAGCTTTTTAGATTTGGTGCACCCGGCAACGAAAAGCCCGGAGTTTTAGTTAACAACAAAATGCTGGATGCTTCCGGCTTTGGCGAAGATTATGGCGAAGTATTTCTAGAAAACGATGGCCTTGCGCGATTGGAGAAATGGGTGAACTCAAACCTGAATGTACTACCACAGGTAAGCGAAGGCACGCGCATTGGCCCTTGCCTGCAACGGCCTTCCAAATTAATTTGTGTTGGTCTTAATTACACCAAACACGCATTCGAATCGAAGATGCCACTACCCAGTGAGCCTATTATCTTTTTTAAATCAACCACTGCGTTAACCGGCCCAAACGATGGTGTTGTAATTCCGCGCAACAGCACCAAAACCGATTACGAGATTGAGCTTGCATTTATCATTGGCAAAAAAGCCACTTACGTAGAAGAAAAAGATGCGCTGGATTATGTAGCCGGTTATTGCCTGCACAACGATTACAGCGAACGCGCCTTTCAACTTGAGCGCAACGGGCAATGGACAAAAGGTAAAGGTTGCGATACATTTGCTCCACTCGGGCCCTACTTCGTTACCAAAGATGAAGTTGCCGATTTCAATAACCTGCACATGTGGTTGAAAGTAAATGGCACGATGATGCAGTATAACAATACCGATGATATGATTTTTGAAATTCCATTTCTGGTTAGTTATATCAGTCAGTTTATGACGTTGCTGCCGGGCGATGTAATTTCTACCGGAACGCCATCGGGTGTGGGTCATGGATTTCATCCTCCTGTATATTTAAAACCGGGCGATGTGGTGGAATTAGGCATTGAAGGATTAGGCGAACAGCGGCAAGTAGTACGCGGTCAGTAACCGAAACACAATGCGGATAGATTCGCACCAGCATTTCTGGATTTATAATCCCGAACGTGATAGTTGGATTACCGATGCGATGCAGATCATTCAGCGCAACTTTTTGCCTGCGGATCTTAAACCGGTATTGGATCAACATCGCATAGATGGTTGCGTGGCGGTGCAAGCCGATCAATCCGAAACTGAAACTCAATTTCTGATTGATCAAGCTCAACAAAACAATTTCATTAAAGGAGTTGTGGGTTGGGTTGATCTGCGAGCTGATAATCTGCAATCAAGACTGGAGTTTTTTCAATCAACTCCGGTTGTTAAGGGATTTCGTCATATAATTCAGGGTGAAGGTGCTGGCTTTATGCTGCAATCAAAATTTATTCAGGGAGTTAAAGCATTACACAAATACAACTTCACATACGATATTCTGATTAAAGAACCACAGTTGGAAGAAGCACTTGAGTTTGTAAAGCAAGTGCCCGATCAAAAACTGGTTATCGATCACATTGCAAAACCAAAGGTGGGTAGTGATCTAACATATTGGCGAAAATATATTTCAGCCATTGCACAACACAAAAATGTGTACTGCAAACTTTCAGGACTGGTTACTGAAGCAAACTGGAATGCCTGGCAGGCAGATGATTTTAAACCCTATCTCGATACAATCTTCGATGTGTTCGGTAGTAATCGCGTGATGTACGGTTCAGATTGGCCGGTGTGTTTGGTAGCAGCAGGTTATGAACAGCAACTTCAGGTTGTAACACATTACATTCAACAATTCACCGAATCAGAAAAACAAGCCATCATGGGTGCAAATGCCATAAGATTTTACAATCTTTAGCAATGGATCTTCATTTAAAAGACAAAGTCATTGTAGTAACCGGTGGGGCACGCGGAATCGGAAAAGCAATTGTTGAACTGCTGAGCGAAGAAGGCGCCAAAGTTGCCATTGTAGATAAACTTACACAAGCCAACAAAACACTTCCCGATCGCAACACAAAGGGCCGTTATTTCACAGCCGATCTTAGAACACCCGAAGCCTGTAAGCAAGCTATTGATGAAATTGTAGAAGTGTTGGGCCCAATTGATGGTCTGGTGAATAATGCCGGAATGAATGATAACATCGGGCTTGAGAAAGGTACGCCCGAAAAATTTATTGAATCTTTAAACAACAATGCAGGCCACTATTACTTCATGGCCCATTATTGTTTAAAGTACTTACGTGAAAGACGAGGCGCAATTGTGAATGTGGGTTCTAAAACTTCCGTTACCGGTCAAGGAAATACCTCGGGTTATGTGGCTGCAAAAGGTGCTATACTGGCGCTTACGCGCGAGTGGGCCGTGGAGCTTCTGCCCTACGCTGTTCGGGTAAATGCTGTTATACCAGCTGAAGTATCTACACCACTTTATGAATCGTGGTTAAAAGGTTTTGCCGATCCACAGGAAAAACTGCGACAGATCTCAAAAAAAATTCCTTTAGGTCATCGACTAACCAAGCCCGATGAAATTGCACATGCCGTAGCTTTCTTGTTGAGTGATCGCAGCAGTCATACAACCGGCCAATGGTTTTTTGTAGATGGCGGTTATACACATTTAGATAGAGCAATTAGTTAATCTTATCTAAACATGGCACTACCTACCGAACAACGCGAGTTCAAATTCGACCCTACAAAGTCTTACCTACTTCCATTCATACTGGTAACAAGTCTGTTTTTTCTATGGGGCATTGCCAATAGTTTGAATGGAACACTCATTAAGCATTTTCAAACCGCATTAAATCTTAACCGCGCACAAGCCGGTATTGTTGATTCAGCGTTTTACATCGGCTACTTTGTTATGGCTCTGCCAGCAGCTTTTTTAATGAATCGCATCGGTTATAAAAAAGGAATTCTGATTGGCTTGTTTCTATTTGCATTGGGGGCGTTTTTGTTTTTTCCGGCAGCAAGCACACGCGCATATAGTTTCTTTCTATTCGCACTATTTATTATTGCCTGTGGACTGGCCTTTCTGGAAACGGCTGCAAATCCCTATGTAACGGTGTTGGGTAGCCCACAATCGGCCGACAGCCGAATTAATTTCTCGCAATCATTTAACGGGCTTGGTGCTATCATGGGGCCAATTGTCGGGGGCTTGTTCATCTTTTCGGATGTAGAGCACACCAATGAAACGTTGGCTGCCTTACCGTTTGATCAGGCTGAAGCAATCAGAATAGCAGAGGCACAATCGGTTCAAACACCCTACCTCGTAATTGCTGGTATTGTATTACTGGTTGCTGTTTTATTTGGCATAACCCGAATGCCAGAGTTATCATCGCCAGCGGAAAAAGGCGCATCGTTTAAAGGAATAACAAAACATCGCCATTTGATTTACGGAGTAATAGCACAATTTTTTTATGTAGGCGCACAAGCATCGCTCTGGGGTTACTTTGTTGATCTTAAACTACATTATGCAAAGGATAGTCATTTTGGATTAGTACATTGGCTATATCAAATTTCAGAAACGGCATCGCCCACGCAGATTGCCAGCTTTCATGCTTCATTTGGATTTGTATTGTTTATGATCGGCAGGTTTGTGGGTACATGGTTGCTTACCAAAATTGCATCAAACAAGTTACTTACCATATATGCGTGTATTAGTGCAGCACTTATGCTTATCGGGTGGTTCAGCACTGGTCTTGCTGCAGTAGTTGCCATTAGTGCTACTTACTTTTTTATGTCGATTATGTTTCCAACCATCTTTGCTTTATCCATCAAAGATTTAGGATCGCAGGTAAAATTAGGTTCGGGATTGGTGATTATGGCTATTGTAGGTGGTGCTGTTTTACCACCCCTTACCGGTTTAATATCACTTTATGGTGTAGAGAATTCGTTGCTCATTCCTTTGCTTGCTTTTGTGATCATTGCACTGTTCGGATGGCGAGGCTACCGTGTTAAATCTGCATCGTAATGCGTTACTGCCTCGCTCTCGATTTAAAAAACGACCCGACATTAATTGCCGAGTACGAAACGTATCATAAAAAAGTATGGCCCGAAGTTGAAGCCAGTATTAAAAACTCTGGCATTCTCAGCATGCAGATTTATCGCACCGGCAACCGGATGTTTATGATTATGGAAACCAACGAATCATTTTCGTTTGATGCAAAAACCAGGGCCGATGCTGCCAATAACAAAGTGCAGGAATGGGAAACTTTAATGTGGAAATACCAGCAAGCCCTGCCCGGTGCGCAGCCAGGCGAAAAATGGAAATTGATGGAAAAGATTTTTGAGTTGTAACTTGCAGCGTTTTGCTGATACTGCATGCTTAAGATAGATTCCCATACGCACATCCTTCCCGAAAAAATGCCCAACTGGAGCGATAAGTTTGGCTATGGCGATTTCATCTACCTGCAACATCATAAACAAGGTTTCGCTAAGATGATGCGCGGCAATCAGTTTTTTCGCGAGATAAAAGAAAACTGCTGGCAACCTGATGTGCGCATTGAAGAGTACGCACAGTTCAACACACAGGTTCAAGTAGTCTGCACCATTCCGGTTATGTTTTCGTATTGGGCTAAGTCGCTGGATTGTTTAGACCTTTCGCGTTATTTAAACGACCACCTCATCGGGCTTGTAAAAGATTACCCGAAGCATTACATCGGGTTGGGTACCGTGCCCATGCAAGATGCCGATCTGGCTATTGAAGAATTACACCGCATAAAAAAAGAAGGACTTGTTGGTATTCAGATTGGATCGAACATTAACGATGAAAACCTGAATGAGAATCGCTTCTACCCCATTTTTGAAGCGTGCGAAAAACTTAGCCTGGCGGTAATGGTACATCCGTGGAATATGATGGGCGAAAAACAAATGCAACGCTATTGGCTTCCATGGTTAGTAGGTATGCCGGCCGAAACTTCGCGGGCTGTTTGCTCTATGATTTTTGGTGGACTGTTTGAACGACTTCCCAAACTACGCGTCATGTTTGCGCATGCCGGAGGTTCATTTCTGCCCACCATTGGGCGCATACAGCACGGGTTTGATTGCCGGCCCGATCTCGTTGCCATTGATAATAATGTAAATCCCAGAAGTTATCTCGGTAAATTTTGGGTAGATAGTGTTACGCACGATCCGTTAATGTTAGAATATGTGTTAAAATTGCAAGGCAGCAAAAAGGTAATGCTGGGTTCCGATTATCCATTTCCATTGGGCGATCTGGAGATTGGCAGGTTTATTGAAGAGATGGATTTACCGGCAACCGTTAAAGAAGATATCTTCAGCAACTCGGTGTTGGAATGGTTACAACTTTCGAAACAACAATTTTTAGTGTAATGATGAAGTGGGGATTTTTGATGATGCTGGTAGTAGTTTCGGTTTGCGCATTTGCCCAAACCGAACAGGAAAAACTACGCGATGTAGAGATGCAACGCCAGGCTAATCGGTTGCGCAATCTTGAACGACAAATTGATTCCGTTGCGCTGTTAATTGATCAGCAACAATATGTTGCCGCAGATGCCAAAATTGTAAACATTCTAAAAACTGTACGCAGCGTTCCTTCCGATCTTACTTTCTACCTTGGCAAAACCTCATTCTACCTCCAAAAATATAAGCAAAGTGTTGACTGGCTTAACAAATACATTCAATTGAAAGGAACCAGTGGTCAGTTTTCGGAAGAAGCTATTAACCTGAAAACAAAAGGTGAAGTAGAACTACTAAAAGAAAAACAAACCGAAGCCAAACAAGCGGGTGAATTACTTTCTAAAGATTTTGACATTGACTGCGGCCCTACCGGCAAAGTTGCCTGCCCGGTTTGCAATGGTAGCACGGTTATCATTAAGAAAACCTATTTAGGCGAAACCTACAAGACCTGCGGTTACTGCAACCACACCGGTGCACTCAGCTGCGAAGACTACAACAAATTGCTGAAAGGCCAGCTAAAGGCCAGCACACAATAAAATCGCAAAATTGCTACCTTTGTACGTTAAATCGTGCAAAATGGCCCTTTTCAATCGTGTAAACGGCAAAGTTCTGAAAGAACAACTGCGCAACAGCAGCGAACCGCGCACCACTATTTCATTTTATAAGTACCATCAGTTAGCT
This sequence comes from Cytophagales bacterium, assembly GCA_017303795.1. Taxonomy (GTDB): domain Bacteria; phylum Bacteroidota; class Bacteroidia; order Cytophagales; family Cyclobacteriaceae; genus ELB16-189. Next base: position 186,583 of record JAFLBR010000010.1, read on the forward strand.
GATCCGGCATCGTTCCGCAACGAACTTTATAAAAGATTCGATCAGATTGGCGTGTGTGGGCGCATCTATGTGGCCAATGAAGGAATCAACGCGCAGATCAGTGTGCCAACCCATCAGTTTGAACAATTTAAGACAGAACTGTATGCCATCGACTTTTTGAATGGCGTTAGATTAAATCTTGCAGTTGAAGATGACGGCAAATCGTTTTTTAAACTTAAAATTCTGGTACGCAAAAAGATTGTAGCCGATGGCTTGAACGATGCTACTTTCGATGTAACCAATAGCGGCAAGCACGTATCAGCAAAAGAGTTTAACGCATTAGCCGAAAACCCCAACACAGTTATTGTGGACATGCGCAATCATTACGAAAGCGAAGTGGGCCATTTTAAAAATGCGATTTGTCCTGATGTAGATACCTTTCGGGAAGAACTGCAGGTGGTTGAAAATCTATTGAACGAACAAAAAGATAAAAACCTGTTAATGTATTGTACCGGTGGCATTCGCTGCGAAAAAGCAAGCGCGTGGTTTAAACACATCGGTTTTAAAAATGTATTTCAGTTAGAAGGCGGCATTATCAAATATGCACAAGATGTAAAAGCACAAAACCTGGAAAATAAATTTGTGGGTAAAAACTTTGTGTTTGATGAACGTTTGGGTGAACGTATTTCTGATGATATAATAAGCGAATGCCACCAATGCGGCAACGCTTGCGATACGCACACCAATTGTAAAAACGATGGCTGCCATTTACTCTTTATACAATGCGAAGCTTGCGCTAAAAAATACAACGGTTGTTGCTCAGATGCCTGCGCAGAAATAATTGCCATGCCCGAAGAAGCACAGCGCGAACTCCGCAAAGGCATCAACAAAGGCCGGCAAGTGTTTAAGAAAGGTCGCGCGAAAGATCTGAAACAAAAAATATCAGGCCAGGTTACTGCATGAGCAAAGTAAAAATCATTCGCATTGGCATTATCAATGTTTCTGATCGTGCCAGCCAGGGCATCTATGAAGATATTCCCGGCAAGGCCATTGTAAATACCTTGAATGAATACCTGATTGGCGAATGGGAAAAAGAATACGCAGTTATACCCGATGAGCAAGCATTAATTGAAAAGACCATGATTACCATGGCCGATGAAAAAGATTGTTGCCTGATTATTACCAGCGGTGGCACCGGCCCAGCTTTACGCGATGTTACACCCGAAGCAACCGAAGCAGTTTGTTCTAAAATGATGCCCGGCTTTGGCGAATTGATGCGCATGGAAAGTTTGAAGTACGTACCCACAGCAATCTTATCGCGCCAAACAGCCGGAATCCGAAATCAGACTTTAATTGTAAATTTGCCGGGGAAACCAAAAGCCATCCGCCAGTGTTTGGATGCCGTGTTTCCGGCTATTCCCTATTGTATCGACCTTTTGAATGGCCCTTATATCGAGTGCAGGCCCGAAGTAATGAAAGTTTTCAGGCCTCAATAAAAATGAATTATGGCAAGAATAAAGTATTACTACGACACCGAAACCTGTAAGTACGAGCGCATTAAAACCTCGACAGGCGATATTATTCTGAATGCGTTTGGAATCTTAAGCCTTGGTGTTACCATAGCTGCCTGCTTACTTATTGTGGGTAGTACCTATTTCGAATCGCCCAAGGAATTGCTGCTTCGAAATGAAGTTAAGGAGATGGAATTTTATTATGAAAACCTTTCTGCAGAAGTAGAAAAACTTCAACAACAACTTTCAAACATCGAGTATCGCGATGATAACATTTACCGGGTAGTGCTGGGCGCAGAACCAATTGATAAAAGCATTCGCGAAGCAGGTGTAGGTGGTTTAGATCGGTATGAAGACATAAAGAACAAAAGCATTCTGCATGCTGACCTGATTACCAAACTTTCGGAAAACGTAGATAACCTGCGCAGAAAAATTTACATCGAATCAAAATCGCAGGATGATGTGGTGGGCCTTGCCGAAAGTAAAGAGAAATTGTTTGCGGCTATTCCGGCTATACAACCCGTAGCGAATAAACAATTGATTGCGCTGGCTTCGGGTTTTGGGATGCGCATTCACCCGATTTATAAAGTAAAGAAAATGCATACGGGTATCGACTTTGCAGCTGCAATCGGAACCCCTATTTATGCTACTGCCGATGGCGTGATTGATAAATTAGATGTAAGCTTTAGTGGTTATGGTAAAATGATTGAGATTGACCACGGCTTTGGCTATAGAACCCGATATGCACACATGCATGGCTTTGCGGTTAGGCAAGGCCAGAAAATAAAGCGTGGCGATTTAATTGGCTATGTAGGCGATACCGGTCTATCCACAGCCCCACATTTGCATTACGAGGTATTTGTAAATGGGGTTCACGCCAATCCGGTACACTATTTCTTCAACGACTTAAACCCAGCCGAATACGAAAAGATTATCGAACTGGCTTCTATCGAAAATCAATCTTTGGGTATGTAAATCAATTCCGGGTTTCAATCTTTAGGAAGCCCGACCGAAAGTTGTAATTTAGCCCTGTAACTTCAGCCCCATGAAGAGAACAGGAATTACAAGTTTGATTATTATCAGTTTGCTGATAGGTTGCTCAGATTTTGAACCCTTTGAAGGTGAGAAGATTACACAATTTGCTTCTTCCGTGATTGACTTTAGTAGTCAATATCACATTAGTAATTGGCATGCAATAAAATCTATAGGAGAACCCGATCTCTACCCAACATACGGAGATCTTCCTGGTGCCTGGGCATCTGCTACTCCTGATAATCAAAGAGAATTTTTGGTTTTAGGATTTACAGAACCTCAAACTGTAAAAAAAATTGAGATTTACGAAACCTATTCACCGGGTGCAATTGATACCATTTATCTGCTTGATGTCAATTCAGAAAAATGGAAAATCGTTTACGCAAAGCCTGCACAAACTGGTTTACCTGCAGAGGCTCGAATATTCACTATACACTTAATAGAAACCCAATACATGGCTAATGCAATCAGGCTTGCCATTAACAGCCCGGCTGTTGCGAGTTGGAATGAAATAGATGCAGTAGCTATAACCGGTCAAAAGTAATTACCATGAAATTAAAATTACTGATACTCACGCTCGTAATACTTGCTCAACAAGCATACGCGCAAGGTTGCAGCGATGCCGGCTTCTGCACCATGGGTGCTATGAAGCCAGACCAGCCTTACAATAAAAAAATACCTATTAAACTTCGCAGCATGGAGGTAAGTTTTTACAGAGGTACAAGCCTTATTTCACCAATAATTTACGTAGCCAATCTGGATATGAGTTTTAATCTGATCGATGATAAAACATTCTTTCAAGTAAAGGTTCCATATCAGGCCATTACCGGAAACTTTGGAAGCACCAGTGGCCTCGGTGATTTTTCGCTTTGCCTTACCCGAAATTTGTATTCGTCTGAAAAGTTTGACATCAGCGCATCTATCGGAAGTAAAATACCTTCTAATAACTCGAATCTCAGATCAGACGATACCGGATTGACATTGCCCATGTACTATCAAACCAGTCTGGGTACATACGATGCCATTGCTGGTATTTCATTTATAAATAAACGATGGCTTTTTGCAACCGGTGTCCAGTATGCGTTTAATCAGAATGGAAATACATTTGATTGGGCCGAGTGGATTCCGGTTTATGAAGGTGGTGAGGATTATGTTCGTCAAAACATGATAGCGTATAAACTAAAACGCGGTACCGATGTGATGCTCCGCGCGGAACGTAATTTCCGCTATGCCCGATTTAACTTCACATTAGGACTTTTGCCCATATTTAGAATAACTAAAGATGAAATTACCGATGTGAATACCGATCAACGCATTAAGTTAGACGGAACCACCGGCATGGCGCTTTCCGGCATTGGTACCGTTGGTTATAATTTTAATGTGAAGTCGGGCGTAAGACTTCTATTTGGTAGAAAAATTACGCAACGAAAAGTAAACCCCGATGGTCTTACCCGCCACGATGTAGCCACCATCAGTTACTTTTATCGGTTTTAACAATGGTGCGACATAGTATACTATTGATTTTATTGTTTGGCTGCTTGGCTACTGTTGCTCAAAAGCAACCCGTACAACCCGATGTAATCAGTCAGCTTAACCAATTGCTCTCCGATTCAAAGTTTAACGAAGCTATTGCGCTGGCTGATAAAACTTCAGGCACCGCGTCTACGCTTAATCTTGAAATCCAAAACAAAAAAGCGGATGCTCTAATCAGGCTTGGCAAGTTAGATGATGCCGAAAAACTTATTCAGTCACTCTCAGGCAAAGCAAAGGAAACCAAAGGTGCCGGTAAACAACAAGCAATAATTCAAACCACAAATGGATTATTGCGACTCAATCAAGGCCGAATTGATCTGGCTATTGAAGAACTTCAGGCAGCAATTGGAAAATTTGATTCTGAAAATCAATCCCGTAGTCTTGAAATGGCCGATGCCCTTGCCTTGCTCGGAAATGTGTATCGCGCTTCAGCAAAGTACAGCCAGGCCGAAGAACATTTATTACATGCCTTAACCATCCGACAGGAAAAACTTCCGGCCGATCATGAACTGATTGCGGCAATTTACAATGATCTGGGGCTGAACTACGTGCTAATTGATATTGATAAATCGTATCAGTATTACAACATGGCCTTAACCATGTATGAAAAACTGCACGGAAAAGAACACTCTAAAATTGCCATTGCCAATACCAATCTGGGCGTCATCAACCAGAAGGATAAACAGTATGGCGATGCGATTAATTACTTCAATACAGCACTTGCCATTTGGGAAAAGATTTATCCTCAACCCCACCCCAACAAGGCATTGGTAATGATGAACCTTGGTCAAACTTATTCTTCTATGGGTAACTCAAATACCGCATTAGAGTTTTTTAGTAAGGCGTTAACCATGTATCAAACCACGCAAGGTCAAAAACATCCGGATGTAACCTATGTGTTAAATCTGACTGGCAATGAGAAGCTCGCTCAACACAAGTATGAAGAAGCTGCACAGTATCATCAAAAGGCGGTTGTTGCCAACTTAACAAATTTCGATGAAGAGGATATTACAATTAATCCAACAGAGTTTAATTTCTATAATGGCACCCAGCTTTTGTATTCGCTGATGTACAAAGCAAAGGCATTGGAAACCCGTCACTTCAGCAAAACCCTTAAGGTAAAAGATCTGCAATTGGCTTTATCAACCCTGCAAACCTGCGATACGTTGATTGATAAAATCAGGCAACAAACCACCTACGAATCGGACAAAATTGCACTGGGTGCCGTAGCCAATGAAATTTACGCAGCAGGCGTTCGGGTTAGCCACATGCTTAGCGATGTTTCATTTTTAAATCGCGCTGACTACCGTGAGCTCAGTTTCTATTTTGCTGAAAAAAGTAAAGCCGCTGTTTTGCAAGAAGCTATTTCCGATGCGAATGCAAAATCATTTGCCAACATACCGGCTGAGTTACTGGAAGAAGAAAAGAGTTTGAAGTCGGCCCTGGCGCTTGTTAACCAAAAACTTGCCCAAAAGCCAACCGAAGAAGAAGAGAAATACCTGCGCGAAACTGCCTTCGAACTTAATCAGACTTATACGGAGTTTGTTTCGCAGTTAGAAAAACAATTTCCGGATTACTTCAATCTAAAATTTAATTCCACAGCACCTACCATCAAACAACTTCAAAGTTTATTGAATTCAAAAACAGCTTTGATCAGCTACTTTATTGATGAAGACAATTCTCGGTTATATACATTTCTCATCACCCAAAAACGCTACGAAGTTAAAGAGCAGGCACTGCCTACCGAGTACGATAAATACCTGAGTGGTTTCCGCAACAGCATGTTCTTTAGCGATCCTAAAGTATTTGCCATCAGTTCCCGAAATCTATATCGGCTTCTTATTCCTGCCGGAATTCCGGGATCCATCAACAACCTGGTATTTCTGCCCACAGGCAGAATGAGTGTGGTGCCGTTTGAAGCATTGCTTACACAACCCGTTAAAGAAGGTACTGCATTTAATAAGCTCCCCTATCTTGTTAAAAAATTTAATGTTCGCTACGAACTTTCCGCAGGGCTACTCCTTCAGAAAAGTAAAGGCAACGCAAAATCCGGAATTGCCTCCGCACAGTTAATGGCACCAATTCAATTTCCGGCAAAAGATAACCTGAATGCATTGCCCGGAACGGAAACTGAAGTTAACCAGATAAAAGCGTTGCTAACTACTAAACAAATTCCTTGCGAAGTATTGATCAATCATTCCGCTAATGAAACTTCAGTTAAAAGTGAAACACTTAAGAAGTATGATCTGATTCACTTTGCAACACACGGTATTGTGGATGAAGAAAATCCGGATCTGTCGCGCATCTTTCTTCAAAACGATTCGGAAGCAGAAGATGGGAATTTGTTTAGTGGTGAAATTTATAACCTGCATTTAAATGCCAACCTCGTTACGCTATCTGCGTGCCAGACCGGGCTGGGAAAAATTTCGAAAGGCGAAGGCGTTATCGGACTTTCGCGCGCATTGGTTTATGCTGGTGCAAAAAATCTGGTGGTATCATTCTGGAGTGTGGCCGATGAATCAACTTCGCAATTAATGACTTCATTTTATCAGCAACTGATTACAACAAACAGTAAACCGTTTACCGAAGCTTTGCGCGATGCCAAACTGGAAATGATTGAGCATGAAAAATATGCATCACCATTCTATTGGGCTCCGTTTGTGCTGATTGGATTTTAAGATTGAGTTGGGAAGTAAACCCGCCTTGCAGTAGAGGCTTACACCGCTACTGCCAAGGACAGGTTTTGACACAGTTTAACGCTATGGCAAATAGTATTTACTGTGCTTTAGAGAACCCTAAAGTAGCAGGTTGAGTTTCAATTTTCCTAAAGAATCTCTAAAACTTTGTTTACGGCTAAAAAATGGCGTTTTTAGCGAAAAATAGGCCTTTAACCAATGACAGAAGACAACTACAAACAGCGCGGTTTACGCAACAAATTGGTTAAAAAACTGCGAGAAAAAGGCATTTCAAACGATGCCGTTTTGGCCGCAATCGGAAAAGTGCCCCGCCACGCGTTTTTTGACGATGCCCTGCTGAACCATGCCTACGAGGACAAGGCTTTCCCCATTGGAGAGGGCCAGACCATCTCCCAACCCTACACGGTAGCCTTCCAGACGGAGAAGCTAAATATCAAGCCGGGCGACAAAGTTTTGGAAATTGGAACCGGTTCGGGCTATCAGGCAGCAGTATTATTAGAGCTTGGCGCGAAGGTTTACACGATCGAATACCAGCGAAAGCTATATGATCGCACGCGCGCGTTTTTACCTGAACTTGGCTACAAACCTTTTTTCTTTTTTGGCGATGGCTCGAAAGGTATTCCCGCTAAAGCACCTTACAATAAAATAATTGTAACCGCTGGCGCACCCGTAGTTCCTACTGCACTTACCGATCAACTAAACGAAGGTGGCATTTTAATTATTCCGGTTGGCGATCGCGAAAGCCAGAAGATGTTGCGCATTACCAAAGTTAATGGCAAACTAAAAAAAGAAGAGTACGACAACTTTGCGTTTGTACCACTGCTGGGTGAGCAAGGTTGGAAGTAGTTTCTATTAATAATGATCAACATAACACAAGTAACTTGATCTGATCCACTAATTAACTAATAAATTCGGTAGATCGTGAATACATGATCCTTGGCTAAGATTGTTGGTAAGCCACCAACAATAACTAGGGCATAATGACATAATATGCGTGTCTTCTAACACGGGATAGTCTTGATAAAATTATGTTCATGCTGGTCGCCTGATCAGAGGCTGTAAACTGAACTGTGTCAAAGTAGGACAAACACTAACTTTGACACATAATGAAACAAGAAGAGCAATTCAATTTAGAGGAAATCAAGAAGAAAGCCCTGGAGCAGTTCCGCTCGGGTAAAT
>JAFLBR010000011.1 GCA_017303795.1 Cytophagales bacterium
CCAGTCGGTTGAACCTAACCCTGGCAGGTTGCTCCTCAGCAGAGCCTACTTCTGTTTCAGTTCAACAATGCAAAATTCAATTCACTAATCTATATTTACAACCTGTCAAAATTCTCAGCCACTTACCGATTCTTTGAATACCACACTTTATCATATTTATGTGCTTTTATAAAACTTAATGATTTGTGTTTGCTAGTTTGTTTTGGTTGCTTAGAAGTTGTAAAAAACTAAAAACTATGAAAGTAAGGTTGCTTATATTTCTAATTGCAGTAGTAATGCTCTCATGCACGGATGATTCCCTTACTAGGGTTGCCAATTATGAAAGGCAGATTATAGATTTTTTGACGTTAGAGAAGAATTCTTTTGACCCTAATGGAACAAAAATCGAACAGCTCATTAACTCAATAAACTTTGAGAGTATTGATAGAGTAGAGATCCAAGCAGATGAAAATCTGCTATTATTTGATCTTTCAAAATCTCTATCAATAAACGATAAGAGTATCTTACATAGAATTGTATTCTTCGAACAAGATGGAATTATCGTTAGATCGTTTATTTGCACTTTTTCAAGTTCTACAGACGAAGGAAAAATTAATGATGTCATTTTACACTTAGTATTTCCTGATCGAAACATGCCTGCTTATAGTGGAATCGTTTCACTATATGATAACTTTCAAAATCTTATCAATTATAGTAACTATAATCAAGGATTAATTATTGAGAGTGGGTTGCCAAGAATGAAAGCGGAGAAGGAACCAGGAGACGGAAGGAAAGCTACTCAGTGTGTTGATTGGTATTTGGTAACAACATATTACTATAGTGATGGAACCACCGAAACAGTAGAAATTTATTTATATACTTCGTGTGATGAACCTTGTGGATTTGCTGGGCCGGGTGGTAGAATAAAGTGCGGAGGAGGTGGCGGTAGTGGTGGAAGTGAGGAGGCTGGCAATAGGTTATGTGGTGTTTATGGCTTTACTGATACAGGAGATGGTCTTACAGGGGAGAATACTGGTCTTTTTGTAAATGCTGTGCATACTTCTACTGGCGAGTTTATTAACATTATGTGGGGTGCAATGTGCTTAACTTTTGGTTCAGGAACACCAACCCCACAAATCGCTTCAGAGACATTCATAATGGCATGGAATTTAGCTATGGATGAAACGGAATCGTGGCTAAATTTAATTGGGAGAAAACCTAGTGACGTTGCTGTGTCCAACTTTGTCCTTAATCAATTAAGAGCAAATCTTGGCATCTATACAAATGGATATTTTTCGTTAGCCACTGGGCCATGCTTGGGAGGTATTGCGTCAACAAGAGCAAGGTATTGCATATGAAAGTATCTGAATATGAAGGTGTAATAAAGAAGTGCTATAAAGATGAAAAACTTATTGACGAGTTAGTTGCTCAAAAGATAGATTTTATCTCAGGTCAAAAGATTGAATTTTTACTAGCAGAAAAGTGGAAAGAAATAATTGATCAATTAAGAAATCATAATTTGAAGGTAGAAGATATGAGCTATCTTCAATTTCCAAATCTCAAACTTGTCGTTGACGAAGATACAATGTTTGACTACATAAAAGAGAGAAGAAGTCTAATTATAGTATTGTCGTTATTATGTCCAGTTTATACTTACTACTATAAATACAGCCTACTAGCCCAAGCAGGCGTTGGGTTTATCAAAATTGGGGAGGTGAACTATCTAAAAAATAACATACTTCAAAAGTTTATTCCAAATATGCATGGGATAGATGTGAAAAAATTGATTGAATCAACCTTTTTGGACTATAGATATGAGAGTCATTATTTCTTAACTATCAATAGATTCGATTTTGTTGCTCCTTACAAATCTGCTGATCAATCAAAAAATTCAACTGGTTACTCCTTTTTCGAATTCCTTTTTGAATCTTATCCTTTAGACGGGCTTTGGGATTAGCGAAAGTTGCTAAAATCCCATTAGTGCTTCTATTCTATTCTTAAGCCTTCCCTTCGGCAAAAAATTCTGTTCTAGCGTAGCGGCAAACGGAATGGCCGTATCTAAACTTGCTTCGCGCATAACAGGCGCATCCAGGTATTGAAATGCATGTTCACCAATCCAAGCGGCTATTTCGGCACCAATGCCTCCGGTAAGCGTATCTTCATGTAACACCAATATGCGATGAGTTTTTTTCACCGTCTCCAATACAGCTTCTTTATCCCACGGCAATAATGTGCGCAGGTCAAGAACATCGGCACTCACATTGGGCAATTGCTTGAGTATTTCCTGTGCCCAGTGTACACCCATGCCATAGGTAATAATAGAAAGGTCGCTGCCTTCGCTTACTAATTTTGCTTTGCCAATTTCGATGGTATAGTAGTCATCGGGAATCTGATCTTTTATAGATCGGTAAAGCACTTTGTGTTCGAAGTATAAATAGGGGTTGGGGTCTTCAAGTGCGGCACATAAAAGACCCTTGGCATCATACGGGTTTGAAGGATAAACAATTTTTAGACCGGGTGTATGAAAGAACCAGGCTTCGTTACTTTGCGAATGAAACGGCCCGGCTGCCGTACCCGCACCAGTTGGCATGCGCACTACCACATCGGCAGGTTGGCCCCAGCGCCAATGGGCTTTGGCTAAGTTGTTTACAATTTGGGTCATACCTTCCGAAACAAAATCGGCAAACTGCATTTCAACCATTGCCTTCATGCCTTTTATTGAAAGGCCAAGGCCCGTTCCGATAATAGCCGATTCGCACAGAGGCGTATTGCGCACACGACCTTTGCCAAATTTTTCTACAAAGCCTTCGGTGATTTTAAATACGCCTCCATAATCGGCAATGTCTTGTCCCATTAACACCAGATTGCTGTGGCGTTCCATGCTTTGGCGCAGGCCATCGCTTATGGCATCGATAAACCTTTTTTCGGATGCTGCGGAGGAGAGGGGAGAGATTACGGTTTGACTAAAGGGAGCAGACACATCATTCAATTCCAGTTCTTTATCAGGTACAGGCAATGTTTCCTGAAAAGCTTCAGCAAGGCCGGTCTCAATCTCTTTCTTTAATTTTTTACGAATGCTCTCAACCTGTTTTTGATCAATGAGTTTCTCGCTTAGCAAAAAGTTTTCATAGTTCTGTAGCGGATCTTTCTTTGCCCATTCGTCCATCAGTTTTTTAGGAACGTATTTGGTACCCGATGCTTCTTCGTGGCCGCGCATTCTAAACGTAAGGCATTCTAACAAAACGGGCTGCGGTTTGTCGCGCATCTTTTCGGCAAGCGATTTTACTGTGGTGTAAACCTCCAACACATTGTTGCCATCAACTTGTACCCCTTCTATTCCGTAGCCGATGGCTTTATCAATAAACTGCTTGCACTTAAACTGTTCGTTACTGGGAGTAGAAAGTCCGTAGCCGTTATTTTCAATTACAAAAATTACGGGCAGGTTCCACACCGCGGCTACGTTAATGGCTTCATGAAAATCGCCTTCGCTGGTTCCGCCATCGCCATTAAAAACTACGGTAACGCTTTTTTCTTTTTTAAGTGTGGAGGCAAGGGCAATACCATCGGCTACACCGTTTTGCGGGCCGAGGTGCGAGATCATGCCCACAATGCGATGTTCGTTTGTACCAAAGTGAAAAGACCTGTCGCGGCCCTTGGTAAAACCCGAAGCTGTGCCTTGCCATTGCGCAAATAGTTTAGCGAAGGGAATGTTACGCCCGGTAAATACACCGAGGTTGCGGTGCATGGGTAAAATGTATTCGTCTTTTTCTAATGCTTGTGTAATGCCCACCGAGATGGCTTCTTGCCCAATGCCACTAAACCATTTGCTTATTTTATTCTGCCGGAGCAGCACCAGCATTTTTTCTTCGATGAGGCGAGGAAAAAGTAATGCTTCGTAAAGTTGAAGCAACGTGGCATCGGTAAGTTTTTTGCGCTGAAATTTCATATCAGAAATTTTTATTAGGCTTTGGCCGAATCTGTGTTGGGGTTTGAATTTGGTATTTGTTTTTCCTTGGCAGAAACCAGCCCGAAGGTCATTATTAAACTGGTGGCCAGAATCACAAAGAAAAGGAGACTGTTTTCAACGCCTTTAAGTTTTTGCGATTCTGGAATACTGAAAAATAATAAGATGCTGATGAGGCCACGGGGGGAAAGAAAGAACTCAGCCAATGAGGCAGTACGCACAAATAATTTTTGATAAGCAATGCGAATAATGTAAATGATAACCACCACGCCCGATCCGTAAAGGAGTACATCTAAATTTAAAAGCGATTGAACATTGAGCGTAAATCCGAAAATCAGAAAAAAGAATGTTCTTACAATAAAGGCACTTTCGCCACTAAGCTGCACGAGTTGATGCAGGTCTTTATAAAAATTATCGTATTTAAAAGTGCGCTTAAACCAGGTGTTTCTAATCCAATGCAGGTTGTTGAGGAAAAGGCCAAACGCCAATACAATAACCAGTGTTGGCAAATGATAATACTTACCAATGGCGTACACGAGTATGAGCACCGCAATAATCAGGAAAAACTTGAGATGATGAGTAATGCGTTTGAGCAAATAAAGCAGAACAAGGCAAAAGGCTGCAGATAATACCAGAATCAAAATGGTCTGCCAACCTAACCTTAAAAAAGAGTTAAAGCCAATGGTTTCGTTGGCCAACATAAAGTTGAAAAGGATAATACCGAAAATATCCGACAGGGAAGATTCATACACGATAAAATCTTTACGCCCAACGGGCAATGTGGCTGCCGATGGAATGGCTATGGCCGAACTGATAATACCAAGAGGCACAGCATTGAGGAAGCAGGTCTTAAAATCAGCGTCCAACACATAAAAATAGAAAAGGGCAATTCCGGTAGTGGTAAGTATAAGAATAAAGAATGCCGATGAAAGCGAACTTTTAATAAGGTTAGATTTTTCTCGCTCCAGTTTTAACTCTAAAGCTCCCTCCAGCACAATAAGTATTAAACCGATTGTACCTACCAGCGGTAGAATAGGTTCAAAATTAGGGATGGGAATTTCCAGCCAGCCAGCCAGATACCGAAGGCCAATACCACTTAATAGTAATAGGATTACGGATGGAATTTTAAACTGCTTTGCAATGAGATCAAACAGGTAACTGAAAATGACCAGTGCACTTAAGATAATCAGGGTTACTTCAACCGACATAGAGGTAGCGATGTGTGCGCTAAAATATAGAAAAAACCATCGGCCAGCCTATCTTGCACCAAATTCAGGTAATGATTCCCTACTCTACGTTTACGCTTGACAATGGCCTGCAGGTAATTGTGCATGAAGACCCCACCGTGCAAATAGCCGTAATGAATATTTTGTACGATGTAGGCTCGCGCGATGAACGGCCGGACAAAACCGGGTTTGCACATTTGTTCGAACATTTAATGTTTGGAGGTTCGGCCAACATTCCATCGTATGATGAACCCCTGCAGGTTGTGGGTGGCGAAAACAATGCGTTTACCAATACCGACATTACCAATTATTATCTCACGTTGCCAGCCTCCAATCTTGAAACTGGTTTTTGGTTAGAGAGCGACAGGATGTTGAGTTTATCGTTCGATCCGCAGGTGCTGGAAGTGCAGCGCAAGGTTGTGATAGAAGAATTTAAACAACGCTACCTCAATCAACCTTACGGTGATGTGTGGTTAAAACTCCGCCCGTTGGCCTATAAAAGTCATCCGTATCAATGGGCAACCATCGGTAAAGAAATAAGCCACATTGAAAATGCTACCCTGCAGGATGTAAAAGATTTTTTCTTTACGCACTACGTTCCCACCAATGCCATATTGGTAGTGGCGGGTAATGTAACAGTGCCGCAGGTAAAAGCATTGTCGGAAAAATGGTTTGGCCCTATACCGGCAGGAAAAAAACCAGTGCGAAACTTAGCAACAGAGCCAAAGCAATCGCAAAAGCGACAAGAGAAAGTTATTGCAAAAGTACCTGCCCACGCTTTATATAAAGCGTACCACATGCCGGGCAGGTTTGAAGCTGGTTTTCATGCAGCCGACTTGTTGAGTGAAATTTTAGGTCGTGGGCATTCTAGCAGGTTATACAATCAATTAGTGAAAGAGCAAGAGATTTTTACATCGGTTTCGTCTTTTACTATGGGCACTATAGATCCGGGTTTGATTGTAGTAAACGGAAGAATAAAACCCGGTGTTGAAATTGAACAGGCGGAAGCTGCTGTAGATAAGATTATTGATGAGCTGATTACCAACGGAGCAACGGAAGAAGAACTGAAAAAAATCAAAAACCAGGCACTTACCACACAGGAGTTTGAAAAAGTGGAGGTAATGAATCGCGCTATGAATCTGGCCTTTGCGGCACTATCGGGCGATGTAGAATCTGTAAATAGTGAACACGATAAAATTGCGCGTGTTACTTTGGCTGACATTCAGCAAACAGCCGCAAAAATTTTACGGCAAGAAAATTCCAGTGTGTTGTATTACTGTGCGGAAGGCAAGTAATTACAAAATCAGCGGAAGCGTTACCGTAAATTCTGAACCAACGCCTTCGGCAGATCGCACACTAATGCTTCCTTCCAGTTTATCAAGGGTTTCTTTTACGATGTACAATCCCAGTCCCGAGCCTTCGCTGGATTCGGCTGCACGATAGAACATATCAAAAATGCGTGCATGATGTTCTGCGGCAATACCCTGCCCATTATCCTTAACGCTCATCAATACATGATCTCCCTTTTTCAAAGCATCGATTAAAATAAACGGATCGGGCTGATCGAACCGATGATACTTATAGGCATTCGACACCAGGTTGTTGATAATAACTTTTAACCGGTTAGGGTCGGTTGAGATTTCAAGTGCAGGATCGATCTGTACTTCAATCCGTACTTTTTTATTTACTACTGAGTAAGCCAGATTTTGAACTACTTCGCGCGCAAGCGTTTCCAGTTTAACTGATGTGGGCAAAAGATCGAGGCGCGTATTGCGCGAGTAATCGGTTACTTCTTTAATAAAACCTTCCATGGTTTTTATCCGGTCTTTCATCATCTGTAAAAATAAACCCACTTCTTCGGGGCGATCAGTTTTTTCAGACAAATGAATAAGGCCCAGTAAAGAACTTAACGGAGCGCGCATATCATGGCTGGCACTGTACACAAACCGATCTAACTCTCCGTTGGTTTTGGCAAGTTGTTCATTTTTAAGTGCAAGTTCTTCCTCTGCTTTTTTCCGTTCGTTAATGTCAATCAATGTGCCTACCAGCACAGACTTTCCGGTTTCGTCTTGTTTAAACACGCCACTATCCTGAAACCATTTGTACACACCACTTTTAGTTAAAAGCCTGAATTCGTTTTGATATGGTTTTTGTAAAGCCATGTGTTCGGCAATCATGGTGCGGGTACGGGCCCGATCTTCCGGAAAAACCAAAGGCGTAAAATCTTCCTGCTTCAGGTTGTTTAGTTCGTGGTCTTCATACCCAAGCAATCGCTTCCAATCCTGGCTTACATAAATCGAATTTTCAGCAAGTTTCCATTCGTAAACACCGGCCTTGGTTCCATGTAATGCCATTAAAAAACGCTCTTCACTTTTTTTCAGATTTAAAGAAGTTTCTATCAGATTTTGTTCTGTTTCCCGGTTGCGGTTAATCAGAAAGTACACCACAAAGGCATTGGAAAGAATCCCAATAATCATGTTAGAAATAAAATTAATTTCTACCATGTGTGGTTCGTAACTGGGAGCTGGTATAAAATTGAAATCAATTTTATGAGCTAAAAGGCCAAGTAGAATAGGAAGCGCTGCAAATACAAAACTAAGTGCAGGATTATAATGGTTAAGCAAGATCAGGCCTACCACCGAGCAAGTCAGAAAATAAAAGTAAACCCCACCGTAGGGATGATCCACATCGGCAAAAATGAATATCAATACATTAATAAGAATAAGTTGGGCCAATGTAGCAGCAGTATATTTTCGCTGGCGATTCAGGACAAACGAAAGCAAGCCACCCACAATCATCATCAAATAAAAGGGAACAAAAACAGTTACTCCGTTATAGCTATCTAAAATGATGTAAAAAATAGCTACAGTTACAATTATGCCTGCAAACTGACTGCGCAGCATGGCATACTTAAAATCACTACGTGATGGAATAATCGATTTGCCTACCAGGAAGTCGCGGTAACTCATAAGGGTTTAACAACGATAAATATAAACTGTAATAATGACGCTGCAACCATTATTTTTGAAGAAAAGTAACAGGTTATGAAGCTAAGGGTAGGTTTGGGTTTTGACGTGCATCAATTAGAGGAAGGCCGGGATTTTTATCTTGGCGGGATAAAATTGCCAGCTTCTAAAGGAGCAGTTGGCCACAGCGATGCCGATGTGTTGATTCATGCCATTTGCGATGCGCTTTTGGGCGCAGCCAACCTAAGAGACATTGGTTTTCATTACTCCAATAAAGATCCTCAATGGGCTGGTAAAGACAGCAAGTATTTTTTGAAAGATGTTACGCGCATGCTTCACGAAAAAGGATGGAAAATAGAAAACGTTGACTGTACATTAACATTGGAGAATCCAAAAGTAAATCCGCACATTTCTGAAATGAAAAAAGTGCTGGCACCGCTCATGAAGATTTCGGAAGAGGATGTTTCCATTAAAGCAACCACCAACGAAAAGTTAGGTTATGTGGGACGCGAAGAAGGAGTGAATGCAATGGCGGTGGCTTTAATCCGAAAAGATTAGTTTAACTATGTCGGAGATCCGAGTAATCATAACCGGAGACGGATCGCATTCGTTGTTAAATGCTGAGCTGGACGAAACCTATCATTCGCGGCATGGCGCAGTACAAGAATCAGAATATGTTTTTATTGAACAAGGGTTGCGGTATTGGCTTGAACGCAACAAACAATCACACCTTACTATTCTGGAGGTAGGACTTGGCACAGCACTTAATGTGTGGTTAACATTTCGTTTGCCCGAAGTACAAGCTTTAAAGCTTCAATACTTTGCGATTGAAAAATTTCCGTTGCCGCAAGAAGTATGGCAGCAACTCAATTATGCAAAAGCTGATCGTGAATTATTTGAAAAAATACACACTGTTTCATGGAGTGGTTGGCAGCCAATAACTACTGACGCATCGATATTTAAGT
This sequence comes from Cytophagales bacterium, assembly GCA_017303795.1. Lineage (GTDB taxonomy): Bacteria > Bacteroidota > Bacteroidia > Cytophagales > Cyclobacteriaceae > ELB16-189. Next base: position 9,101 of record JAFLBR010000011.1, read on the forward strand.
GCGAGGCCACACTTCAGGATATTCAACTGCCCGATCTGAAATTTGATCTGATCTATTACGATGCCTTTGCGCCAAACAAGCAACCCGACATGTGGACGTTTGCCATGCTCGAAAAGGCAGTTAAAAACTTGCAACAAGGTGGTGTGTTTGTAACCTATTGCGCCAAAGGCCAGCTTAAGCGCGATCTTAATACGTTGGGCCTGGAAGTTCAATCTATACCTGGTCCGCCCGGTAAACGCGAAATGGTGCGAGCAATTAAAAAATAGTTTAAGCCTTTGGTAACTGAACGATAAAGGAGCTTCCTTTTCCAGATGTTGAGTTCACGGTAATGGTACCACCAAGTTTTTGTACAGTTTCGCGCACAATATATAAACCAAGCCCTGAGCCTTCGCCACGCGTAGTAGCGCGATAAAACATTTCGAATATGCGCACCTGATGTTCCGGGCTAATACCTGCACCATTATCTTCAACCGTAAGTTCAAATTGCTCTTTGTGAATAGCTGCTTTTATTTTTATATAAGGATCGCTTTTCTGCGAATCGTAATACTTAATGGCGTTGCCAATAAGGTTATTAAGTACCACAGCAAACCGGGGTTCATCTGTATAAAGAATTAAGTCTGGGTCAACTTGAATGGAGATGTTGATTCTTTCGCGTTCAGATAAAAACCCAAGGCTACTAAGCGATGCTTGAATACAATCTAAAACCCTCAATGGCTTTTTGTCAACTTCGGTGCGCACATTACGCGAGTAGTCTGTAATCTCTTTTAAAAAACCCTCCATTACGCCAATCCGTTCGCGCATCATTTTAAGGCACATGGCAGTTTCCTGTGGAGTCTGGGTTTTTTCGGCAATGGTAATCAATCCTAATAGAGAAGATAAGGGCGCGCGCATATCATGACTGGCGCTATATACAAAGCGATCTAACTCTTCGTTTGTTTTGGTTACCTCTTTGTGCTGAGAAATCAGTTTACTTTCTACGGTATGGTTGGCTCTGATTAACGATACTAATACATACGAACCAAATAACAGACTAACCACCAGGTTGATTAAAAAAATGGCTCGTTCAACCTGTGGCGTAATATTTTTTGGTACGGGAGCTATCATAGTCGGCACCAGATAGGCAAACACAGCAAGGAACAATGTTAGCAGAACAAGAATAACAATCAGCCATTGGTAGCGGTAGCCCAGTAATACAATCGATAGTGTGTTGGTAATAAAGAAAAAGAAGAACATACCATCTTGTGGGCGCCCTACAGAACTAAACAGATATACAAACGCATTGCATAAAGTAAAAATGAGGAGTGTGGATGCCAGATGTTTACCGGTTCGGTTCAGATAAAAAGACAAGCCGCTGCCACCTATCAATAAAATATGCCAGGGAATAAAGTTAAACTCCCCTTGTATCATCACGATAAGAGCATAAGTAATTCCTACCGCCATAGCCACAAGTGCAAACTGGCCACGCAGCATCGTCATTTTGGAATCAGAAAACTCATTGACATCCTGCTGGTTGCCAAAAATTAACTTTTGAAAAAAATATGAGATCGTATTTCTTTTTTCAGGCGGGTAGGAAGTACGGGTGCTGGCCATTTCGAGTAAACTTTTTCAATAATAACCTGCTTTATTGAATTTATCATAGTGTTTTTCATCGTCCCAAAGTTTTTACCTTTGCATCTCAAAAAAACAGAGAACATTGAGCAAGAAAGTTAAGATCGGTACCGTGCAGATGAGCTGCACCAAAGGGCCAAAAGAAAATCTGGCGAAGGCCATTGAAAACGTGCGTGAGGCAGCCGCCAAAGGCGCCCAAATAGTTTGTTTACAAGAATTGTTCACTTCGCTATACTTCTGCGATGTGGAAGACTATGAAAATTTTAAACTGGCAGAAGCCATTCCCGGCCCATCAACCGAGTCACTTTCAACTGTGGCCAAAGAACTGGGCGTAGTAATTATTGCATCTCTGTTTGAAAAACGCACCGAAGGTCTTTACCACAACACAACTGCTGTGATTGATGCCGATGGTAAATATCTGGGCAAGTATCGCAAAATGCATATTCCGGATGATCCGGCTTATTACGAGAAATTCTATTTCACTCCGGGTGATTTAGGGTATAAAGTTTTCAGAACAAAGTTTGCAAACATTGGTATTCTCATTTGTTGGGATCAATGGTATCCGGAAGCATCGCGCATTACTGCGTTGATGGGGGCTGAAGTTTTATTTTATCCAACGGCTATTGGTTGGGCAACATCGCAAGACGAAGCCACCAACACAGAACAATACGGTGCATGGCAAACTATTCAACGCAGTCATGCCGTGGCTAACGGCTTGCATGTAGTGAGTGTGAACCGTGTTGGCTTTGAACAAGATGGTGCGATGAAGTTCTGGGGCGGTTCGTTTATTGCAAATCCACTGGGTAGCATTTTATATCAGGGCTCGCACGAGAAAGAAGAAGTGAATGTATTGGAGATTGATTTGAAAAAAACCGATAGCGTGCGTACACACTGGCCTTTCCTGCGCGACAGACGGATTGATTCATACCAACCGATTACAAAAAGATTTATTGATGAAGATTAAATTAGTCACCGGTTTCCGGTTGCCAGTTACCGGCATCCGGCAACTGGTAACTGGTAACTGATACTTATGACTCCCAAAGAACAAGGATTTTCTTTCCCTGCCGAATTTGCTAAACATACTGCAACGTGGTTAAGCTGGCCGCACAAAGAAGCATCGTGGCCAGGGAAAATAGAAACAATTTATCCGCGCTATGCAGAGTTTATTAAACGGGTAGCTGAGGGCGAGCGTGTGAACATCAACGTGGTGAACGATGCGATGATTCATCAGGCAAAGAAACACTTGAACGAAGCCGGGGCAGACTTGAGAAATATTCAGTTCTTTATTCATCCTACCAACGATGCGTGGTGCCGCGATCATGGGCCAGCATTTTTAATCAATGCAACAACAAAAACAAAAATGATTGTGGATTGGGGCTATAACGCCTGGGGTGGAAAGTATCCGCCATTCGATCTGGATGATGTGATTCCTACGTTGATTGCCAAACACTATAATATTCCAGTAGTAGAGCCAGGCATTGTAATGGAGGGCGGCTCGGTTGAGTTTAACGGAAAGGGAACCTTACTCACTACGCGTGCTTGTTTATTAAACGAGAATCGTAATCCGCATCTGAATCAGGCGAAGATTGAAAAATATTTGATTGACTATTACGGTGTCGATCATATTCTTTGGTTAGGCGATGGCATTATTGGCGATGATACCGATGGCCACATTGATGACCTAACGCGCTTTGTGAATGAAGACACAGTTGTTACGATTGTGGAGGAAAATAAAAACGATGAGAACTACGAAATCCTGCAGGACAACCTCAAGGAGTTAAAAACACTTCGTTTGGAGAATGGCAAACAGATGAACATCGTTGAATTGCCTATGCCTTCACCTATCGTTTATGACGACCAACGTTTACCAGCTTCGTATGCTAACTTCTACATTGCCAATAAGTATGTTGTTGTACCCACCTTCCGCGATAAAAACGATGATCGCGCAATTGATATTCTGCAATCTTGTTTTAATGATCGCAAAGTAATCGGTATTGATTCTACCGACATTATCTGGGGATTGGGATCATTCCATTGTTTAAGTCAGCAAGAGCCGGAGGTTTAGTCTCCACCGAAATCGTGTGATTAGATTTTTGTTAACCAGTTTGTTTTTGCCGATTCTGCTTTCTCTATATTCGCGGCCGTTATGGATACTCGTAAGCATTATGCGGCAGCGGTTTCGGCTTTTGTGGTGTGGGGATTTTTCTCGCTGCCGCTCCGCGAATTAAGGGCTTACACTGCGGGCGAAATCCTGTACTTCCGCATTGCGTCATCTGTAATTATTCTGCTCATCATTTTGTTTGGATTTCGCAGACATAAATTAAAACAAGATGTGGCTCGGTTAAAATCATTCACGGCAACCCAACGTAACCAGATTATTGGATTGGTTTTAGCTGGTGGAGTATTGTTGATTGTAAACTGGCTAATTTTTATTTACGTAATTAACGCCATCAATATTAAAACAGCTTCGTTCTCGTATTTCATTTGTCCGGTACTTACAGCTGTACTCGGAAATTTTATCCTTCAGGAAAAGCTTACGCTACTACAATGGTTAGCCGTGGCATTATGTGTCATCAGTTGTGTTTTGCTGGGACTTAATTCGGTTGCTGAACTGGGCTACAGTTTTGCTGTGGCATTGTCGTACGCCCTGTATTTGATTTCGCAACGAAGAAACAATGGCTTTGATCGGCTCTCGGTTTTATTTGTACAAATGACATTTGCATTACTTGTTTTAACTATTGCATTTCCGCTTTTAGTGAATGAAGTGCCGCATACAGTTCACTTCTATGGATTAATTGTAGTTGTTGCTGGAATATTTACAGTGTTGCCATTGTTTCTAAATCTGTATGCGTTAAATGGTATCAACTCCACCACGGTGGGTATTCTGTTGTACATTAATCCACTTATGAATTTTGTGATTGCTTTTCTGGTGTTTGGCGAAACCATTTCAACGCTACAAGGCGTTGGGTATAGTATCATATTGGTTGCATTGGTGCTATTCAACTACCCCAACCTTAAGAAAATGCGAACCCGGTTTGCTTCGTAAGGTTAAACAAATTTGATTATCCCGGCAGGTGTAACACACAAGTCAAGCGGCACATCAAGTTCAGTGGTGTCTTCCAGTTTTTCCCCCGCTTCAAAAAATGACAGGCCGGCTTTTATACAATCGGGGTTACAATCTTTTAAGAATCGATCATAAAACCCTTTGCCATAACCCACGCGCTGTCCGGTTTTATCGAAAGCAAGCAGAGGCACTAACACTAAATCAATTTTTTCTGTTTCGGTAGGAATACCTTGTTTAGGTTCCTGAATGCCCCATGCCGTTGTAACCAGTTGATGTAACCCTTCAAAATAAAAATTCTCGAGTATGTTAGAACGAGAATCGGTTTTGGGAATTGAAATACGAATGTGCGGAAACTCTCTTCTTAGCCTGTCGATGATTAACCACGTATCGGGTTCGTGTTTGGATGCAACAGGGAGAAATGTATGAATAACCTTAATAAATGAAAGGTCGATGTTGGCGAAGAATTGCTGATAGAGCTGAAAATTAAGTTGCGCATACTCGGCTTCGGAAAGCGCTTGCCGTTTTTGCAAATAGATTTTTCGCAGCTCAACTTTATTCATAGATCAGCGTGTGAAAACGAAAATCAAACGGATCGAAATGGCTAAGCAGTTGTTTAATAAAGGTTGAATCGGCCGGATAAAAATTTAGCAAGTTATCGGTACGTTCCTGCAAATTTCCATTAGGGAACAAGGTATCTTTAACTGCTTCAATCTGTTGTAGTTTTTCAGTGTGTCTTCGTTTTTCGGCCCGTAGCATTTTTTGTTCGATGCGGTTTAATGCATTGGCCGTGTGTTGTGCCTGGGCGCCTACAAACTGCGAAAGGGTTGTATCTATTGAAGTTGCTCTGGCTTGCAAGTTTTCAAATAGCGCACTAACCTGCTTCATTTCTTTGCTGATGGTAAGTTCTTGTGTTGAGTTTTGCAGTACCCAATGATTGAAGATAAAATTCTTTTGCGCGAAGAACATTTTTAAATCAATGCCCGTCTTTTTCATTTTACGATCGGTAGGTGCATCTACTATCAATGCAAAGTTGCGCGGCATTAAGATGGGAAAAGGTTGTGCGAAGTGATCAAACACTTTTTTGAGTTCCAGCCAATAAACCAATTCAGCAGGACCACCAATATAGGCCAGGTTGGGTAAAATCATTTCCTGATAAAGGGGTCGTAGAATTACATTGGGACTAAATTCTTCCGGGTGACTTTCTATTTGTGATTGAAGTTGTTCTGGTGTAAATACAACTTTTGAATCCAACACGTGAAAATCATCGCCCCGTTTTTCAATGCGGCCACGCAGGGCATCTTTCAAGTAAAAGAAGTTAATATCGCGGACATTTACAGGAGCGTGATATCCGGATTTTTCTAACTGTTGGTTGGTTTGATTAACTAAGTTGGCGGGCGTATTATCCAGTATATCGGCCTTCATTACGGGTACAAGAATCTGTTTTAGTTGTGGATGATCGGCATCCACAACCACCAAGCCTTCATCGGTAAACAGATCGTTAACATAATGCCGCACTGCACCGCTTAAAGTTTTGTTTTTGGAATAGGCATTTTTAAAAACAGAGATGTCACCGGCAATCTGATCGAACAATTTCTCGATTGATTTAGGATTAAAGCGACCTACTGCACCAGTCTGATCAGTTTCCCAAACGTATTTTTTTCCGGCAGCCCGAAAGTATTTTATCTCTTCGTAGTCGTGATCTTCGGAGGCCATCCAATAAACCGGCACAAAGTTATACGCAGGATATTGTTGCTTTAGTTGTTTACAGGCATTTATTACCGTTACAATTTTATATACGAAATAAAGCGGCCCTGTAAAAATATTTAATTGATGGCCCGTGGTAACGGTGAATGTGTTTTCACTTTTCAGTGATTCAATATGCTGTTGTGTAGCGGTTGAAATGGTAAGTCCGTTGTATTGTTCTTTTAATACTGCCGTTAGAATATTTCGACTTGTTTGTGGAAACGATTTGGCTTTGCGTTCAATTTGAGTTTTAAAATTTTCGATGCGTGGAAAGAGCGAGTAGAAAGGCTTTAATTTTTCTTTTTGATGAATGTAATCGAGAAAAAAAGAAGAGAATGCCTGGGTATCGGCAAGTTCCAGTTTTTGAATGCGCATACTAACAACAAGTGTGTGAAAACATATCCCGAATAACGTCTAATTTTTAATAAAGTTCGTAATTAAAATTTACGAACGGAGCGCTTGTTAAAATCTTGTTAAACCGGTTCTGCCACCAGATCGAACTCGCTTGCAGCGGTAATCTTAGCCGTAACAAAATCGCCTATGCGCAAATAGTTTTTACTGGCATCCAGAATTACTTCGTTATCTACTTCAGGCGAATCAAATTCAGTGCGTCCATAAAAATTTCCACCTTCTTTACGATCAATCAAAACTTTATAGATTTTACCAATCTTGGCCTGATTTAACTCAAGAGAAATACCTTGTTGTAAATCCATCAGGCTATCCACACGTTCTTGTTTGGTTTCATCGGGCACATCATCGGCCATAGAATAGGCATGGGTATTTTCTTCGTGCGAGTAGGCAAACACACCCAGCCTATCAAATCGCGATGTCTCTACAAACTTCATCATCTCTTCAAACTCAGCTTCGGTTTCGCCAGGGTGGCCTGCAATTAAAGTAGTGCGAATAGCAATGCCTGGTACCTTTTCGCGAATGGTGTTTAAAAGTGCTTCCGTTTTTTCGCGCGTAGTGCCGCGCTTCATTAGTTGCAACATGCGCGTGCTGCCATGTTGTAACGGAATGTCTAAATAGTTGCAGATGTTGGGTCGGTTTGCCATTACCTCCAGCACATCTAACGGAAAGCCTGTAGGAAATGCATAGTGTAACCGAATCCAGTCAATGCCTTCTACATCAGCAAGGCGATTTAATAACTCGGCCAGGTTTCGTTTTTTATATAAATCCAATCCGTAGTAAGTAGAGTCTTGTGCAATCAGCAACAACTCCTTTGTTCCTTTCTTGGCCAGGTTCTTTGCTTCCAGCACCAGTTCTTCAATAGGTTTGGAAATGTGTTTGCCACGCATCAGCGGAATAGCACAAAAGGAGCAGGGCCGATCGCAGCCTTCGGAAATTTTCAGATAAGCAAAGTGGCTGGGATTGGTGAGAATACGTTCGCCTACCAACTCTTGTTTATAGTTGGCATTAAGTTGTTTTAGTAATCGCGAAAGATCGCGCGTACCAAACCACGCGTCCACATCCGGAATTTCTTTTTGCAAATCGTCTTTGTAGCGCTCTGATAAACATCCGGTAACGTAAACTTTTTCAACAATGCCTTCTTCTTTTGCATCTACATAGCGCAAAATGGTATCAACCGATTCCTGTTTGGCGTTATCAATAAAGCCGCAGGTGTTAATCACCACAATATTGGCATCGTCTTTTTCCGATTCGTGCGATGTTTCAATTCCGTTTCCACGAAGTTGGGTGAGCAGCACTTCTGAGTCCACCAGGTTTTTGGAGCACCCCAGTGTTACAATATTGACTTTAGTCTTTTTTGAGCCTTTGGTTTTCACAACTAGTAATTAGATGGCAAAAATACGAAATGCCGGAGGTAATTGAGTTTCCGGCAAGCACGGTATATTTGCACCAAACTTAGAGTATTTGAAATTCGTTCGGCTTTCATTCATTTTGTTGCTGGGATTGTGGGGTTGCCTTACCGAACCCGATTGTTTTGATACCTCGACCAATCGAGTAGCTTTTGGTTTTTATAACGCTGCCAATAGCCTGGTTGATGTTGAAATTGACTCAATAGCGATTTCGGGTTTGCCCCAATTGCTTATTCCTACTCCCAAAACCTTAAGACAGATTGCGTTACCCATAAACCCAGCCGAAACAGACGTAACCATTACCCTTTATTTTGGTAATGTACCCCAAACAGTTTCGTTAAGGTATCAGTTACAAACCGAAGTGGTTTCGCAAGATTGCGGAGCACTCGCTTATATCGCTGATTTGAACGTTACTGAATCAACATTCGAAAACATTACCATTCTTAACAACAGACTTGCAACCAATGCCGGCATTAATGTTAAAATTACTCTGGAGTAGTTTACTGATTGTGTTCAGCTTGCAGGTTGTTGCGCAAACTAACCAACGCGATTCGCTGCGTGCTATTCGTAAGCCAACCAGTGTGCGCATTGGTACCGACTTAATTGCGATTGGTAAAACCATTGCCCAACAACCGTTACAAAGTTGGGAGATTTCGGCAGATGTGGACCTGGGCCGATATTATCCGATTTTAGAATTGGGTAAATGGTCGCGCGAAGCTGAGCTCACCAATGGACTTTACAATAATGAAGGACAATACTTTCGGGTTGGTGTCGATATTAATTTCTTATTGAAAGATCCGGATAAGAACATGGTGTTTATTGGTATGCGATATGGTCGTGCGCAGTATAGCGAACGCGTTGCCTACGCTGTTACCCCCGAGTTGTTTCCTGCACTACAATTAACTTCGTCCAACCCTAATGCTGCGGCAGGTTGGGTTGAGTTAACTTCAGGGTTGCGTGTAAAAGTGTGGAGCGGACTCTGGATGGGCTACACTGCCCGCATGAAGTTTTTACCGCACACAAAAAACACTCCGGATTTTGATTCGTACGACATTCCTGGCTATGGTTTGCCTTTTAAAGGATTGTACTGGGGTTTTAACTATCAGGTGTTTTGGCGAATACCGTTTAAGAAGATACCTTAGAGAAAATATACGGCTATGGTAATCCTGTTTGTATACGTATTTATTTGCGCGATTTCAGCCGGAGCTGCTGCAAAGAAGGGTTGGAATTTAGGGAATACTTTCATTCTGGCACTTATATTTTCACCTGCAATTATTGCCCAAAGATTTTTTAGAGAGGCGGAGTAACCAGATGTTTTGACCTAACAAAGTTTAAAAGCCTAAGTTATTGATATGACAAACAATCTTGATTCTTTAAGAAGGACTACAGGCTGGAAAATTTTTATTGTATTGTTTGCAGTTGTGATGTTGATAAAGCTTTCAAAATTTATTTACGCTTTTGGATATTCATTTGGGCAAACCTTGAATTGATTTCGAAGACTAAGAATTTCTTGGTTTTAGTTCTTCCTAAACAACGAATCCACAAACTCACTCTTATTAAACACCTGGAGGTCGTCCACTTTTTCGCCTACACCAATGTAGCGCACCGGTATTTTAAACTCATCGCTTATTCCAATTACTACCCCGCCTTTAGCGGTGCCATCTAATTTGGTAATTGCCAAACAGGTTACATCGGTTGCTTTGGTAAACTCGCGCGCTTGTATTACTGCGTTTTGTCCGGTACTTCCATCCAATACTAACATTACATCGTGTGGGGCATCGGGAATTACTTTTTGCATTACACGTTTAATCTTCGATAGCTCGGCCATCAGGTTAACCTTGGTATGCAAACGTCCGGCTGTATCGATAATAATTACATCGGCATTTTCTTTTACTCCATACTCAACAGCATCGTAGGCCACAGCGGAAGGATCGGTATTCATACCTCTTGCAATTACCGGTACACCCACACGCTCGCCCCAAAGTTTTAATTGATCTACGGCTGCTGCACGAAAGGTATCGGCTGCACCCAGCACTACCGATTTTCCACTTTTTTTAAACTGAGCCGAAAGCTTACCGATAGTAGTGGTTTTACCAACACCATTTACACCCACCACCATCAGCACATAAGGCTTTTTATTTTGAGGTATCTCAAAAGTTTGGTTGGTATTTGCTTCTGCCAGCAGACTGGCAATCTCTTCTTTCAGTATTCTATCTAATTCGGAAGTGCCCAGGTATTTATCGCGGGCCACGCGGGCCTGTATGCGTTCAATAATTTTAAGTGTGGTGTTAATACCTACATCAGACGATACAAGGGTTTCTTCAAGATTGTCCAGCACCTCATCATCCACTGATGATTTACCGGCAATAGCTTTTCCCAATTTTCCGAAAAAACTTTCTTTTGATCGCTCAAGACCTTTGTCGAGGCTCTCTTTATTTTCTTTAGAGAACAGGTTAGATAAAAAAGACATGCGGTGAAGGTAGTAAGTAAATCAGATAATTTATGTGAAGAGGTTAAAGCTTTGTGCGGACACAAACCTTGCGGAATTGGATGTTGGGGCACCCAATCCTAAAACAAAAAAGTCCCGCAAAGGGGACTTTTACTTTCAGTAATAAAAAAGGTGATTAGCCTTTTTTAGCCAATGTTTCTTTTACCAGATCAGAAACAACAATTTCTTCTTTGAAAATATACGCACCTGTTTTTTCAGAGCGCACCGCACGAATCACTTTAGCGTAATTCTTGCCATCTGTTTTCTTTAAGGATGCAACAACTTTCTTTGCCATGATTACTTAATTTCTTTGTGAAGAGTATATTTTTTCAACACCGGATTGTATTTCTTTAGTTCAATACGCTCGGTAGTGTTTTTACGGTTTTTGGTGGTAATGTAGCGACTCATGCCAGCCTGGCCTGTAGTCTTGTGTTCTGTACACTCTAATATTACCTGTATTCTGTTACCTTTCTTTGCCATGATGCAGCCTGATTAAATCGTGATTAGATGGAAAGCGTTCCTTTAGCCTTGGCCTCTTTCAAAACAGCCGTAATACCTTTCAGATTGATGGTCTTAATGGCTTTTGCAGAAAGCTTTAAGGTGATCCACTTGTCTTCTTCAGGAATGAAGAAACGCTTGGTTTGAAGATTAGGGTAGAACCTGCGCTTGGTCTTGTTGTTCGCGTGCGATACATTATTTCCAACCTGAGGTCTTTTTCCGGTAATTTGACAAACTCGTGCCATACGTAATTATTGAAATTGGTTACCCCTCTTTAAAAAGGGACTGCAAATATCGGGAAATCGACCCCAATTATCCAAGTTCGCATAAAAATTAGATAGAAAAGATCAATCATTGACGCCCCTTCAGCCTGAAATGGACAGTTTTGATAACTTTAAGAAGCCCCAAATTTTACACTTATGATTAGATTTTTAGTACTAGTAGCCTGCTTTTCAGTTTCTTCCTTGTTTGCCCAAAATAAAAATATCGATAGCCTGAAGGTATTGGTAGAAACTGAAAAGGATGAGGAAAAGACCATTAAAAACCTTTTGGAGTTGTGTTGGGAGTATCATTTTGAAGATGCGGAGATAGCCCGGGAATACGGCCAGAAGGCGCTAACCCTTGCCAGAAAGTACGATCAGGTTGATTATGAAGTAGAGGCACTTCATAATTTGGGAGTTACGCATGAATCTCAGGGCAATTACAACACCGCCCTCGAATTGGAGTTGGAAGCTTTAGCCTTACGAAGAAAAATAGGCAACGACCTTAAAACGGCCAATACGCTTAATAATCTGGGAATAATTTATGACGAAATGGGCGATTATAAGAAGGCTCTTGAATACTATTATCAAGCCCGTAAAGTTTATGAGGCTCTTAAAAACGATGATAAAATTGCAATGGTTCTTGTGAATATAGCCATTGTGCTAAAGGCTCAGGGTGAATATAAACAGGTGGCACAATCTTATTATGAAGCGCTGGCTATTTATACCAAAACCCAAAATGCATTTGGTGTAGCGGTGTGTTATGCTAACCTCGGGTCGGTTTATTACTATTTGAAACAATATGATAGTGCACTTTATTACTCCAATCTTGGAACGGAGGAGTTTCAAAAACAAAACATCAGGCAGTTTTTGCCTACAACGTTGTGTAATGCGGGCATGGCATACCATAAACTGGGCAATATCGAAAAAGCATTGGTTTATCTGGATCGGTCGAAAGCGCTCAATAGAGAGTTTGACAATAAGAAAGAAGTCGCGTTTGTGTTAATCTATGAGGCTGGCATTTATAAAAATGAAGGTGAGCTAACCATAGCCGAAAATCTGGCGAGCGAAGCATTGGAGATTGCTCTACAAATTCAGGCTTTACAACAAGTTATGGATGCCCGGCTGGCTTTGGCAGAAATTAAAGCAAACAAAAAACAGTTTGCTGATGCTTATAATGAGTACCATGAGTATGTTTTAGTGAAGGATTCATTGTTTCAGACAGAAAAGTCTAAACAAATGGCCGAACTACAAACACAGTACGAAACCGTAAAAAAAGAAAATGAGATTCTATTATTAACGCAAGAGAATCAACTTAAGGATTCCAGACTTGCACAGAGCATGCAAGTCATTGTTATTCTGTTAGTAGTGCTTACACTGATTCTGGCACTTGGCTATTTATGGAAAAACCGGCTACGGTTAAAACAACAAGCGGAACTGCAAACAACGCGTGCTGCTTTGCGCGAAGGACAACTGAAAGCTGTTATCGCTTCGCAGGAAGAGGAGCGGAAACGTTTTGCGGCCGATCTGCACGATGGTTTTGGGCAAATGATTTCGGCTTTGCGCCTGAGTCTTTCCAAGGAAAAAATTGAAAAGCCCACGGTTGAACATGCGCTTGGCGTATTAAATGATATGAACCTGGAAATTCGCAACATCGCCTTTAACCTGATGCCGCAGGTATTGGTAAAAAATGGATTAGCCGAAGCGTTGAAAGAATTTGCAGCCCGCATCAATCGGGCGGGGTCGGTTTATGTTGGTGTACAAACTTTTGATCTGGATGCCAACATGCCTGACGAGTTGCGGATTGCTTTGTATCGCATCTGTCAGGAATGGGTGAACAACATCTTAAAGTATAGCCAGGCAACCCAGGTTACTATTCAAATGGTGCAACATCCGCAAGAGCTGGTTCTTACTATTGAAGATGATGGCGCTGGTTTTGAGTTGAGCGCACTAACATCCGGCAACGGTAATGGTTGGAAGAATATTAACTCGCGATTACACATGATAAAGGGGAGTATAGAAATAGACACCACACCAGGCCGTAAAGGAACTACGCTAATGGCAACTGTACCTTTGGGTATGGCGCAGGCTGCCTAAACTCCGTACTGCTACTGATTTGATTATACCGCAATGCAGGTATTTAATCAGAAATAAAACGCAGGTACTTTGGCTGCGTGAAAGTTTCGGCAGAGTACACATTTAAAAATAGCATAAGCGATAAACCCTGTACGGTAATCCTTACTGATTACAACCTGATTGTGCAGAAAGGTGGTGACGAACGTTCTATTCCGTATGCTAATATTGCATCTGTGCGGTTATGCCGGTCGCGAAAAAGATTTACAGCTGTTATACAACCCGATGGCCAAGTGCCCATTACCATTAGCAACCAGTTTTATTTATCAGGCCGCGAACGTGAAGACCGGTCGCGGCAGTATGCTACGTTTGTACGCATACTTCATTTTCATTTAAAAGATAAAAGCGCACCCGAGTATGTGTGTGGTAAACACTTGCACAGCCTGATAATCTGGGCCTGTATTTTAGTAGTGTTATCTTTTGCTCTGGCCTTTGTGCTAGAATATCTCAATTTGAATCCGATAAGTACATGGGGTTTGGCTTTGTTAATTTCTGGCACCATGTTGATGATATTAACAGCAACCAGTTGGGGCCGTTTTCCCAACATTTACAAACCCGATCAGATTCCGTTTCAATTCCTGCCTCAATAGTTAATTTACATTTGTGTAAAATTCAATCACAGTTTACCTTTAAGCCAGCGTAACTGCCGATGAGCCTGAATCTTCCTATTAAACTTATGCTGGTTGATGACCACCGCATTGTGTTGGATGGTTTGAAATCTATGTTCGATCAGGATCTGAATTTTCAGATTGAAGCCACTGTGGGTAGTGCTGAAGAAGCGATGAGTTTATTGCAGACCAAACGCCCCGATATTTTACTTACCGATTATCGGTTGCCCGATGCCAGCGGCCTTGACTTATGTGTGTGGGTAAAAACAAAACTACCTGGTACTAAAAGAGTAATTTTAAGTATGCACGATGAAGGGGCGTTGGTGCGTCAGATTTTAAAAGAAGGTGTTGATGGCTATATATTAAAAAGTGTTCAACAACTGGAGTTAAAAAATGCGTTGCACCAGATTATGCGCGGTATGCCGTATGTAAGTCCGGAAATAACAAAGATGTTGCTAACCGACATGGGGCAACAACCGGAAGAACTGTTAACCACCCGCGAACGCGAAGTATTAAACCTGATTGCGAAAGAATTTTCCAACAAGCAAATTGCCGATAAACTCTTCATTAGTGAACGTACCGTAGAGACTCATCGCAAAAATATTTTCCGAAAAACAAATACTTCTACATTGGTTGGGCTTATCAAATACGCTTTCGCGAATAATCTTGTTCAATAAGACTATGCGTTAAGAATAACGGCAAGGCTTTCTAATTCTATTTGTTTAAAATCAGGTACAACCAGATCGCAATGTTTTAACTCAGCCGGTGTATGTGTGGTAGTAATGCCCACCACGCGTGCACCGGCTCGTTGGGCCGCCTCAATCCCCGAAAGGGAATCTTCGAACACAATAGTTTGAGCGGGTGGCAAGTTCAGCGCTTGTGCGGTCTTCAAATAAATTTCCGGGTTGGGTTTTCCGTGCTCTACATGCGATTGATCGAGGATTACGGGAAAATAATTTCGAAGGCGGGTATTGTCCAAAATAAAATCAACATTGCTGCGCGGGGCCGAAGTACCAATGGCACAAGGAATTTTCTGATGCGTAAGTTTCTTTAAGAAACCTTCCAGACCGGCAAGAGGTTCAATCGCATCCTTATATATAGCACGAAACATGGCCTCCTTTTCTTCGCCTAGTTCTAAGAGTCTTTCTTTAGGTAGTTTGCCAAACAGGTTCGTAATCCACTCGTTATTGGTGCGACCGTAAATTCGCTTTATCAACTCTTCATCGGAAAACTGATACCCGTATTTTTCGCAAAACTGCTTTAATGAAACTTTATGATACGGATTTGTGTCTACAATAACTCCGTCCATATCAAACACTACTCCAAACGAACTCATAAAAGATAAAATCAATTAAGTACAACAAACCGCCTGCCGGTAGATTTACCCTGATAAGTAAAGCGCGCAATATAAATACCGGGTAATAATCCGGAAACCACAAGGGGATATTCCTGATTGGCTGGAATAAAATAGCTGTTGGAAACCCGTTGCCCGATAAGATTATAAAATTGAACAATCATGTTTCGATCGGTGCGGATTTTAAAAGTTTCATTTGATCGAACCGGGTTAGGAAAAATTTCAATTGACGGTTCATTGGGTAATGAGACTCCATCTTCATTTTTAAGCACAACCAAACCACCAGTAATGGTACCACAAACAATAGCAGGTTTATCGCTATTAAAAAGATTAACCGCTACCGGCCAGATGCGGCCACCCAGGTTTCGCGATTCATACTCCTCCGTTAACGGGTTAAAAATAATTTGCGATACGCCTTGAATGTTAGGATCCTGCGCCCGAAAATCTCCAAACAAGGTTAACTCGCCCCGTTGATTGCCCATAACTAAATCCGCGCGCCCATCAGCATCCAGATCGCTCACAGCCAATGTTGGATTTTGTCTGTCGGTACTGGAAGCAAGCCCCAGAAAACTTCCATTCGCTAAGGTGAAAACCGGTTGAGCCGCACTTGTGTTTCGCCAATACTGAACGGCACCCGTTGCCTTGCCAATCAGAATATCTGCACGACCATCCTGATCAACATCAACAACTAAAATATTTTCTTGCTGCCCCATTGTAAAATTTACGGACTGAAGAGATTGTCCGCTAAAATCAAGCAACGTAGTGGAGCGGTTAGGAATGAATGATAACGTAGTTACACCGGTTTGAAAACTGGTGGCTGTAAAAACAAAATCCAACGTGCCATCGCCATTTATATCGGCAAACTGAAGTTTAAGATTAAAGAGTGCGGAAGTAGAAAACCCACCGTAGTCATCATTACTTAATTTATAATAAGGATCGGTAGCGATGCCTGTGTTTTCATAAAAGCGGATGCTGCTGGCAAAACCTGGGCCGGCATAATTGCTGATAAACATATCCAGATCGCCATCACCATCGGCATCTACAAAAGCTGGCACTGCGTAATCACCTACATCGAGCATCTCATCTTGTAAAAAATTATTTTTCTGAAAAGTGAATTGCGGAAGTTGTTCGGTGCCGGTGTTTTTATAAAACCATAATGAACTGCCGAAGTTGATGGAGTTTGTAAATGTGCGTGCGTATAAATTCGGGGAAGCAAGCAGATCAGGTTTGCCATCAAAATCCACATCTTCATAATACGCTGCGGGAAAGAGGTTGAAGTTTATTGGAGTGGTTGAAGGAAATGCCGTAACACTATTCATATTGGCCGTTTCAGCTGTGCCTTTGTTTTCGAGGAAAGAAAGCTCGGTGCAATTTTCTTCGCTAAAGAATAAATCCCGATCGCCATCGCCATCCACATCAAGGGTAAGCATAGCTTTACCACCGGCATGTTCGGTGCGGCCGTTTGGTATAGCGTTGCAGGGTGCGCCACCAAATGCAAAAAAATTACAATCGCATTCTTCCAGATTACCGAAAGTTCGGGTTACGCGTTCCAATTGCAGCGAATCGCATGTGCCGGTGCGTTCTATACTCAGATTCTTGTGGTATTCAATTGTACCAATACCAACAAAACGAACATTTAATATGTCAAGATCTCCATCATTATCGATGTCATCGATAACCGGTATGTCGGACGCATTGAGTTGAAGGTTTACCGGATCGGCACTCAACCCTTTAGTGAGTATAACCCGGCCCGGATCATACGGTCGCCACGAAAGTTTTTGTTGTGGTTTGGTAATGTTGATAAACGCTACCATGCCAAATGGATCGCTGGTAAACAGATCTTTTTTGCCATCACAATTTATGTCGCGAAGTAACAGCCATTGTGTTACTTCAACTGGAAACAACGATTCATATTCGGGTGCGTATTCGTAATGATTACCCACGTGGAGGTAGGTAAGAATTTTATTGGATGTTCGATCAAACACAATCAGGTCATCTTTGGCATCGCCATTTAAATCCATAGTGTTGATTTGCGCAGAATTAATACCACCGGCCCAGGGCATAGATAAAACTTTACCATCCTCTTCAACCGGAATACTTTGGTCGAACGTATAGGTAAATTGACCGTAGGCACTGCACGACAGAAGCAATAAAAACACAAGCCGCCCGATAATCTTCATAAAAATATTTTCGCTACTATAACGCTTACGCCCCCTCACCTGTTATCTTGCTTGCAAGATAGTTTAGTTTCACACAATCGCATGCACCTTACACAGCTCTACCAACGCTTTTTAGAATCGGGAAAAGTTTCAACCGATACCCGACAGATTTCACCCGGCTCATTATTTTTTGCTTTGCGCGGAGATAAATTTAATGCAAACGAATTTGCTGCGCAGGCATTGGCAAAAGGCGCAGCGTATGCCGTGGTGGACGAGGCAAAGTATGCCGTTGACGAGCGATACATGCTGGTGGACGATTCGTTAACTGCTTTGCAGCAACTGGCGAAACACCATCGTAGTCAATTAAAAATACCGGTGGTGGGCCTTACGGGATCGAACGGCAAAACCACCAGCAAAGAGTTGGTTCTGGCTGTGTTGAGTAGAAAGTTTAAAACATATGCTACCAAAGGCAATCTCAATAATCATATTGGTGTACCGCTTACCATTTTATCCATTGATGATTCCTACGAGATGGCAGTAGTAGAAATGGGTGCCAATCATTTGGGTGAGATTGCTTTACTATCTTCAATTGCCAATCCTACGCATGGATTTATTACCAACATTGGTAAAGCACACATTGGCACTTTTGGTGGTTTTGAAAATATTATTCGCGGCAAATCGGAATTGTATCAACACTTACTAACTACCAACGGCACAGTGTTTATTAATTCGCAAAACGCGATTCTGGCTAACATGGCAAAACGGTTTAAGCAACCTTACTTTTATCCGGCTGCAGCCGATTATTACCATGCTGAATTGTTAGATGCCGATCCGTTTATCCGCTTTAAAGCGGAAGATGGGAATATTGTGCAAACACAATTGATGGGCGCCTACAATTTTGAAAACATAGCCGCTGCACTTTGTATTGGAAAATTTTTTGGTGTGGAGGCTAACGATGCCAATCAGGCTATAGCCGAATATGTTCCGGGCAATATGCGATCGCAGGTTATGGCAAAGGGAACCAACACAATAATATTAGATGCCTACAATGCCAACCCCAGTTCGATGGAAGCAGCAATTGAAAACCTGGCTGCCATGAAAGCCAAAAAGAAAGTAGCTATTGTGGGCGATATGTTTGAGTTGGAAGGGGAAGCAGCTACCGAACATGCCCGCATTGGTGAACTGCTGAAGAGTAAAAACTTTGACACGGTAATTCTTTGTGGTTCGCTGATGTTATCCGCGAAAGCGAAAGTTGAGACTGCCATTTATTGCGAACAAAAATCTGAGTTGGTAGAATTGTTAAAGAAAAACCCAATAAACGATGCCACCATTCTGGTAAAGGCTTCGCGCGGCATAGGTTTGGAAACGATAGTTGATTATTTATAACACTAAATTTTATAATGATACCACACAGTACAGCACACATGGCAAACCAACCCATCAAAATGATGGGTGTCTTTATCAGGCTTTCGCCAGAAGATTTTCAAAACATGTTAAACCGCAACGAAGGTTTAGCGGTGGTAACTACAAGCACTTCCTTTTTTGGAATCACCTATATGTATGTTACTTCGTACAAAGGCCTGGTGTTTTATTGCAAAGCCAAATCGCAACTCTCCATATCCAGCAGGCACGAAACCATAGTAGCGCAAACTATTTCTTTACCAGCCATGTAACACAAAAAGAATGAACTTCAGTACTATTCAAACTTTTTTGAAGGCCATCGCCAAAAACAACAACCGCGAATGGTTTGAGAAGAACAAACCTAAATACATAGAAGCCAAAACCTTGTTCGATGATTTTGTGGAAGCTTTTCACAAAGAAGTTGTAAAATTTGACGAAAGCGTAGCCGGTTTAAATCCGCGCAAATTATCGTTTCGCATTTACCGCGATGTGCGCTTTAGCAAAGACAAACGGCCCTACAAAACCAATATGGGCGCGGGCATGTCGGCTCACGGAAAGATGGAACAAGAGCCGGGCTATTACATTCACATCGAGCCCGGAAAAAGTTTTATTGCCGGTGGGTTTTATATGCCAATACCCGAGAACCTGTCTAAAATCCGACAGGAGATTGATTACAACACCAAAGACTTTTTGAAAATTCTGAACGATAAGAAATTCAAAAAATACTTTTCAGGTTTAGATGCATTCGATAAACTTAAAACTGCGCCCAAAGGTTATCCAAAAGATCATGCGCACATTGACATTCTCAAGAACAAAAGCTTTGTGGTGTCGCATTACTTTACCGATAAGGAAGTATTGGATAAAAAGTTTGTGAGGACAGCCGCTGAAGTTGCAAAGTCAATTAAGCCGTTGAATGATTTTTTAATGAATGCAGTGAAGTAATAGCTGATCATTTTTTCAGCATCCACTTCATCAACGGCCCGCTGCTCATGCTGGTAACAAGGGCCATAATCACTAGTGATACGAACACCTTTTCGTTAATCAAACCGTTTTCAAGCGCAACCAAACCCAGAATAATTTCCATAGCACCCCGTGCATTCATACCAAATGCTGCGGCCATAGACTCGCGCCACGTAAAACCACCAAGTCGTGTGCCCCAACCGCTACCAATAATTTTTCCCGCAAAGGCAATGGCAATTATGGCCAGCGTTAATAGCAGGTCGAAGTTTGCAATGAAGTTTACCTTTAGCCCTATCGCAACAAAAAACAACGGGGCAAAAATGTTATTAATAAACTGATGTAGAATTTCTTTTGCACGTTCACTCAGATGTTCTGAATCGCCCAGCGCAACGCCAACAATAAAAGCTCCGAATACAGCATGTATGCCAATGTACTCGGTAAATGCAGCGGCCAGAAAACAAAGCGCCAATGCCAGCGAGAGTAATCCGCCAGGCCAGGCTAACTTCTGGTTTACCCACGGCAAGCCGCGATTAATTAACCAACGGCCCACGGTTAGCATGGCAACTGTAAACCCTACGGTTAACAACACCGTATTCCATAACGAAATGTTTTGCGCTTTGCCAATCATACCCAACACAACCGAAAAAATTAACCAACCAATTAAATCGTTTATCATGGCCGATGAAATAACCAGCATGCCCATGCGCGATTTAAAAATTCCGAGGTCCATTAGAATGCGCGCAATAACAGGCAAGGCCGTTATGGCCATAGAGGTACCCATAAATAAGGAGTAGGCGAGATGCCGCGTTTCGTTTGTGCTTCCAAAAAATTCCGGAAAGAAATATGGAAACATAAAGCCGATGGCGAAGGGGATGATAAGACCCAATGTGCTGGTATAAAATGCTTGCCTTCCTTGTTGCAATACAATGTGCAAGTCAACCTCAAGCCCGGCAATAAACAGCAACATCACTACAGCTACCTGCACAAAGCCATCTAACACCAAAGCTGATGAGCCGCTGGGAAAAAGCCCTTGAAACCAATCGGGGTTTAGCATACCCAAAATGGTTGGCCCAAGAATAATGCCCGCCAGTATTTCACCAATTACTGCTGGTTGTTTTAGTTTGCGCGCAGCTTCCGCAAACAAGCGCCCCATCAGCAGCATAACGCTGAGCTGGATCAGCAAACTCATTACTTCATATTGACTGAGTTTGCTCATTTTGATTTACGGGGTTGAACCATCAATACATTGCAAGGCAAGTCGTTAAAAATATACTCCTGATCGTGCGGAAAAACACGCGTAAAAAAAGAAAACTTTCGGGGTGGTGCGCCCAACACCAGTAGGTCTGCTTCTTTTCTTTCTGCAAATCTTGCTAGCTCAAATCCCGCCTTACCCGAAACAATTTTGATATTGATCTTATGCTTCTGATCGGAGATGCCTTTCAACTTTTGCTCTACCACATCTATTTCCTGTTGCAGCATCTGTTGTTTGCGTTGCTCATATTCTTGTTCGTTACATTGTTCGTTGGCGGCAAGTGCAAGTCCCAGTAATTTTAGTTCACGTACAATATGTATCCACGAAGATTCTGAACTGTTCCAATGGCAGGCTGCCCATATGGCATGATCAATATAGGGACTATCTTCTGCGTTTACTACTATGTTCTTTACAGTAGTTTCGTCTAAAGATGGCCGGGTAATCATAAGTAAAGAACAATCGGCTTTATGTAAAATTTTGCGGGCAATGGTGCCGAGATAATGATTCACCAAGTTTTCTTTCTTTAGCGCACCGGCAATCAGCAAATCAATCTTTTCACTTTTGCAAGCGGCCAGAATTTGTTTTACGGGGTCGCCCGATTTCCATAGTACTGTAACAACGCTTTCGTTCAGGCCAGAATCCGCAATTAAAGTCTTCATTTTTGCTTCCTCGTCTGCACCATGCTCACCCACATGAATCAATACCAACTTAGACTGAAAATAAATAAAAAGCCTGCGGGCTTCTGCCAGCATGGCCGGGGCAGTAGGGGAAAAGGCAATGGCAAGCCCGATAGTTTTAAACTCAATCATGCGCGGGAAAAATAGTGATTCTGATTATGTTTTATCTGGTAATTTAAAAATACATTGGCATAGAATTTTCAAACAACCCCATGTTTGGTAGGCGTTTCAGAAATCTGATTATTGGTAAGCAGAACTACATTGAATCGTGGCTCGATTATAAAAATGCAGTTTTAAGGGGTAACCTGCTTATGCTTTCCATTTTTGTAGGAGCTGTTTACCTGTTGGCAGATTGGGCCAACGATATAACAGGTAACGAACTCTATTATTTTTCCGCAATACTTATTGGGGTTATTGCGCTTTACCTGAATCGTCTGGGCAAGCATAAACTCTCCAGCATTTCGTTTATGCTGTTAATAAACCTGCTGGTATTTTTGTTTGCTTCCAACGACCAATACCGGAGTGGCGTATACATATTCTTTGTGGTTACGGCCATGTCGTCCATTGCTATTTTTGGACATCGGTATAAATATTGGGCTTTTGCATTTGTCTGTTTGTCGATAGCGCTATTCTTTATTTCGTATTGGGGCGGTATCTCCATACAACCCAAGCGAAACTATTCTGAGGCCTATATTAATTTGAACTTCGCTATTAACTTTTTGATTGCCATGCTATCGGTAATAGCACAGTTGTATTTTTTAATTGCGATTAACACTAAAACCGAAAAAGAAATTATGGCCAAGAATGAACTGCTGGCCAAAACCAATACCGAACTCGATCGGTTTGTATATAGTGCTTCGCACGATCTGCGGGCTCCCCTGCGTTCATTACTCGGCCTTATAGAAGTAACTCAAAAAACAACTAGCCCCGATGAAATACAAGAGTGCCTGATGATGATGAAAGACCGGGTGCATAATATGGACTTATTCATTAAAGAGATTATAGATTTTTCGCGCAATGCCCGGCAGGCACTTCGTTACGAACCAATTAACGTGCGGGCAATGGTGCAAGAGGTAATCAACGATTTAAAATTTGCCGAGGGAATGGAGCAGATTTATGTTAGGTTGGATATTTCCAGTGACTTTACAATTCTTACCGATAAGTCGCGCCTAAGTGTTGTGCTGCACAATCTGATAGGAAATGCATTTAAGTACCATGATCCTCAAAAAGAAAATCAGGAAGTGACAGTAAAAGTAACAGGCGATAACGAATATGCCCGAATAGAAATTTCGGATAATGGTATTGGGATAGCTCCCGAACATCAGGAAAAAATTTTTGAAATGTTTTATAGAGCCTCTGAACAATCTAATGGTTCTGGTCTTGGCTTATATATTGTGCGCGAAACCATAACAAAACTGAAGGGGGGTATTCAGGTGAGTTCCACACCCGGCCTTGGGTCGGCATTTGCAATAACCCTACCCAAAGGTTAATGATCCATTTGCTATTCGAACTATGCTTAAGACTATCTTTACCTTTTATTTGTAAATAGCTAAACCTAAGGAGTTGTTTAAACACCTGCTTATCGGAAAAACAGAACCGGAATCACGGGCTCACTTAAAGGTAGCGCTTTTGCGAAGCCAGCTTGGATTGCTGTGTTTTATCGTTGTTGCTATTTATATTATTTTCGATTCGCTACAAGGCATTTACATTCTGGTACCTGCCTATTGTGTTGTAGCTTTTTTTTCAATCTTAAGTATTTGGTTAAACCGGATTAATAAGGGGTTTGCATCCAGCCTTACTTTTTTATTGTTGATTGCTTTGATGACTTATTTCTTCGCGGTGAATGACTCATCGCAGTCGGGTGTGTTTGTTTATTTTATTATGATAGCCTTAACCTCTATGGTTTTCTTTGGATACAGGTATAGGCTCTATGTAATTCTTTTTTGTATTCTTTTAGTATTTCTGTTTTTATCGGCTTACTTGTTTCCGCTGCCAGCATTTATGCTGTCGGGCGAAGACATGGATAAAATTAATGCACCAGAATATCGCGAGATAAGCTTTATCATCAATTTCCTTGGCGGATTTTTTCTTTGCACAGCTATTGTCTATTTTTTAATGGATTTAAATTTTCATTCTGAAAAGGAAATTCTTCAGAAGAACGCGCTACTATCCAAGACTAATCATGAACTGGACCGATTTGTCTATAGTGCTTCGCATGAATTACGGGCTCCGCTTACCTCGTTGTTAGGTTTGCTGGATATTGCAGGCCGAACATCAGATCAAGATGAACTAAAGCAATGCCATAGCATGATGCACGAACGCATTCAGAATATGGATTTACTCATAAAAGAAGTGATAGATTTTTCCAGAAATGCCCGGCAGGAAATCAGCAAAGAAAAGTTTGAATTGCGACCAGTGGTGCAAAAAATTCTGGACGATCTTAAATTTATGGGGCCTGTGGAAAAAATGGTACTTAAGCTTAGGATAAATCCAGATATGGAAGTTATCACTGACCCTGCTCGCCTTAAAATGCTGCTGAATAACCTGATCAGTAATGCGTTTAAATATGCTGATCGGCAAAAAGATAAATGCGAAATAGAAGTTGGTGCCGCGGTTGAAAATCAATACGTAACGCTTTGGATAAAAGACAATGGCCAGGGTATAGCTCCAGATCAGCAACAAAAAATATTCAACATGTTTTACCGCGCCTCAGAAGACTCTAGCGGCTCGGGCCTTGGGCTTTACATTGTGCGCGAAATTGTAACCCGCCTTAACGGCACCATTCAATTAAAATCAGCATTGGGGCAGGGCTCAACCTTTACACTTTGGTTGCCCAACCATCTGTAAGCACAAAAAATTAAAAGTAGGCTCGTTTTGCAGCACCTTTCTATTTCTATCTTTGCGCCTTATGGCAAATACTGAAGACAATCTTTTTAAAAATGTGATTTCCCACTCAAAAGAGTATGGGTTTATTTTTCCGAGTAGTGAAATTTATGACGGCCTGAGTGCGGTTTACGACTACGGGCAAAACGGGGCCGAACTAAAAAACAATATCAAAGAATATTGGTGGAAATTCATGACCCTGTTGCACGACAACATTGTGGGCATTGATGCCGCCATTTTTATGCACCCCACCACGTGGAAAGCCAGTGGCCACGTAGATGCCTTTAACGATCCGATGATCGACAACAAAGATTCTAAAAAACGGTACAGGGCCGATCAGCTAATTGAAGGCGTAATTGAAAAGCTGGAAGAAAAGATTGAGAAGGAAGTAGAAAAAGCTGCGAAGCGTTTCGAAAACTTTGATCGCGCTATGTTTGTCAGCACCAATCCGCGTGTGGTTGAGTATCAGAAAAAGATTGATGAGATAAACACCCGTTTAAAAGATGCCATGGCCAACAACGATATGGCGGCCATGAAACAATTGATTGATGATCTTGAAATTGCTGACCCTATTTCCGGAACTAAGAATTGGACAGATGTGCGCCAGTTTAATCTCATGTTCTCAACCGAAATGGGTTCGGTTGCCGATGATGCCAACAAAATTTACCTGCGCCCCGAAACCGCACAAGGTATTTTTGTAAACTTTTTAAATGTGCAGAAAACCGGACGCATGAAAATTCCTTTCGGGATTGCGCAGATCGGTAAAGCTTTTCGGAATGAAATTGTAGCCCGTCAGTTCATCTTTCGCATGCGCGAGTTTGAGCAAATGGAAATGCAATTTTTTGTAAAGCCAGGCGAAGAAATGAAATGGTACGAGTTCTGGAAAGCAAAACGGTTAAAGTGGCATCAGGCCCTTGGTTTGGGTACCGATAACTACCGCTATCACGATCATTTAAACCTGGCGCATTATGCCAACGCGGCATGCGATATTCAGTTTAACTTCCCGATGGGCTTTCGCGAGTTAGAAGGTATTCACAGTCGCACCGATTTTGATTTAAAGAGCCACGAAAAATTTTCAGGTAAAAAACTTCAGTACTTCGATTCGGAAGATAATCAGAACTACATTCCCTATGTGGTAGAAACTTCTGTAGGGTTAGATCGCATGTTCCTCTCGGTTTTGGCATCATCTTATAAAGAAGAAAAACTGGAAGATGGCAGCGAACGCGTAGTGCTAAAAATTCCGGCTCCATTGGCGCCAAATAAGGTTGCTATACTTCCTTTAATGAAAAAAGACGGTTTGCCTGAAAAAGCACATGAAATTATGAACTTGCTTAAGTTCGATTTCCGGTGTTTCTATGAAGAGAAAGATGCGATTGGAAAACGTTACCGCAGGCAAGATGCTATCGGTACTCCGTATTGTATAACAGTAGATCATCAGACATTACAAGACAACACGGTAACCATTCGTAACCGCGATACCATGAAGCAGGAACGTGTGGCGATAAGTGAAGTGAAAGCAATAATTTCAGAATCTGTTTCGATGGCCGAACTTTTGAAGACTATATAAAATGAAATTTGCCTTGTTTGCAGGGCTGGCGCGACTTCTGTATCTGGTATATCAGGAGTTGCGCTTTCGTTTTTATTATGGACCAATTTTTCATCGCTTCCTGAATCATAAGTATGCGTACTACACCGCATTACCCTGGGCGCATAAAATAAAATTCCTCAAGCTGGCCCGCGATCATTACGAATACTTTGAATTTATTCCACGCGACCGTATTAAGTTAACCCGCGCTATGAAGGCCATTATTTCATGCGCGGCTGCGCAACTGCTTTTGTTTCTTCCGGCTAACACTAAAGGTTTAACTTATTTTAAGCGCATCATTGTGTATCCGGATTATTATAATTCGCGCATAACACAACGCAGGCATAAAGGCGAAGTAAACCCGGCTTTGCAAACCATTGTATTTAGCTGGCGAGGTATTGCCGAAGGGCTTAAGTACGATGATGATGGTATTAACCTGTTGTTGCACGAGTTTGCGCATGCGTTATGGTTGGAACACAAAGCCGTTGACTATGAAGTGATGGATAGCGACCTGGTGCTGGCTGTTGAGCGATATGCCGAAAGCGAAATGGCCAATCTGCAAGCCAATCAGGATCATTTTTTCAGAAAGTATGCCTTCGATAATATGGAAGAATTTTTTGCCGTGGCAGTCGAAAATTTTTTCGAGCGACCTAAACCTTTTCAGCAGGCGCAACCTCAACTTTATAGTATCTTAGCTAAACTATTTAAACAAGACCCCGTAACACTTTATGCACCCGACCCTAAACAGAAACCTTTATTTCGTTAAAGAACACGTAAAAGTTTTTAAAGCCGCCAATAGTTTTGATATCTACGATCCGGATACTAAACAAATAATCCTGCAAGCCCGCGAAGAGCGGTTAGGCTTCTTCACCAAAATGTTTCGCTTTACCGACTACAAGCGGATGACGCCTTTTGAAATTGACATTAAAACTCCGGAAGGCAATACGATTATTACTGTTAAGCGTGGCGTTTCCTTATTTCTATCTACCGTAGAGGTTACAGACGAACGCGGTACGGTGATTGGAAAGTTCAAACAGAAATTTTTTAGCATTGGTGGAAAGTTTGAAGTACTGGATGCCAGCGAGCGGCCATTGTGTATGCTGAAAGGAAAATGGACCAGTTGGGATTTTCGCTTCGTTTCCAATGACGGTAAAGAGTTTGCGTTGGTTACTAAAAAGTGGAGTGGTTTGGGCAAAGAACTTTTCACCTCAGCCGACAATTATGTTCTCCAGATTAGCAACGATGTGCCAGCCGATAATCCATTGCGTATGCTGATTATGGCAGCTGTAATGTGTATTGATTTGGTGTTGAAGGAGTAGAGGTTAACGATTTAGGGGCTTTGCATTTTGTTAGGCAACATTTTATCAGTTGGAGTCAAGAAAAATATTTCGATTTTTCCCGATAGCTGAAACTGATAGTCCAGATATAATTAATTCTTTTGCTGTATTAGGGTTGTCAGCAAATCCGGTTAAATGATGCCATGGATTCTCTTGGGCTGCGGTTATTTTATAATGTTGCTTTTTATCTATCTCAATTATTTGTACTAAAACCTGCCAATCTTTGTAGTCGTCTTTATGGGTAAATAGTAATTCAGCATGAGATGTAAAAACCCATACTGGTTCGTGGTCAATTGATTCAAGTATCTTGATTAATTGACACATCATTTCAGGCATTTTACCCCATTGAGACGGCCAGTTGTTGGGGTCATAAAACTCAAATAAAGTTTCACCTTGCTGTCCCGATATTCGTTTTAATTCCATACAGACTATTTTCTCTGTTACACGCGGAGTCTCGCTTCGGACTCCGCGATTAGTATCAGAAACTAAAATATAAAAATTCTATCTTATTTGTAACTGCATTAGCGAAGACTCCGCTATGAAATAAAGTGAGGCTAACATTTTTGCTAGCGGTTGGCCCCTTCAGAAAATATTATTCGCTATACGCCAGTCGTCACTCAATATATTAATACAATCGTTGTCGGTCAAGAAGAACCACTCACCAGTCTTTCTTTTGGCGTCAAACTTTTCGTGAATAGCCTTTTCTGTCCGATGTGAACTCGCTCGGAAAAAGCCTACTATGTCCAAAGGCTCAGGGTTTCCAGTTTGTAGTCCTGAAATTCTGTTTTCCACGCACTGCTTGTCGGTTAGTCCGGGCTTTTTCTCTGTCCAACCGACTTTGAAGTTATTCGAATTACGCTGGCGGATTAAATATATTAACCCACCAGTAATGCTGTCATCAAACAGTTTATAAATGTGAGTTTGTAATTTGTCGTAGTTTTTGTAAGCATAAAGCCATTCATCAAAGATTTCTTTTTTTGATTCTGCCCTTTGAAGGTCGTCCGATTCGGACTCCTTTAAAATTCTTAAAACGTCAACCTGTTTCATAAACCCCCTCTCAAGATTCCCTTTATTCATTTGGAGAAACTTAGTTTGGTCGCGTTCAACAATACAAACCCAGTCTGTTTGAGTAAAGTAAGCAATCTCGACTTTGATGCTAGGAATTGATATTGGCCAATAGTCACCAAAATGAATTACGCGATCTAAGGATTTACTCAAGAATGGATTTCTTAGAAATTTTGGAGGTAAACAATTAATGTATTTAAAGAGACCTCCTCGTATAAATTTTGGGAATGATCGCACGATTCATTGATGTCCACTTTGTAGTAATTTTTAACAATATTTTTTACTTCATTAAGAACCACTCCATAGATTTCATTTTCAAAAAAATCCTTTCTGTCGTGATTAGATAGGTAAACAGCAGCAGTCCAATTTATTATTTGTTTCTGAATAGTCTGAATGCTGTTGTTTTTAAACCAGTCGTAAAACTCATTTTTGATTTTAAATGCAAATAGTCGATCGGAGAAATTGAAGTTGAAAACTCGCTTGTTTATTGCTTCATGTAAACTAGTAAGGAAGTCCCACTGGTAAGAATCCCCAATTAGAAATTCTGAAACAAAGTCACGTGTCCTTAAATACTGGACGTTTTTTATTCTGTCAAGAAATATGCCCTTCTTTAGTTTCGCGTCTTGGTGAATAAATGGATTAATTAAAGTCAACTTGTCCATAAGTCTAATTTTTTTCAGGATTGCCGCTAACTTCTAAATATACACAATACTGATTTATTTATCTCTGGTATTGGCCACCTTCAAAGCCTTGATAAGTGTGATGGATTGCTATTTTCCAATATACCTGATATTAAAAGACCCTAAATGTTTATAGCCGATTTGTTTTTTATTTTTGCCCCACCATGAATTGGAAACATTTACTTTCCGCGCAACGCAGCGGGCAAAAGCAACAACTTTCTACCGAAGCATCGCGCAGCGCATTCGAGCAAGATTATGATCGGATAATTTTTTCACACCCGTTTCGCAAACTGCAAGACAAAACACAAGTACACCCGTTGCCCGAGCACGACTTTGTACATACCCGCCTTACACACAGTTTAGAAGTAAGCAGCGTGGGCCGGTCGCTGGGCAGGCGCGTGGGCGAAATTATTTTGCAACGCCATCCGGAATTGCGTACCGATTTTTCATTATTCGATTTTGGCGCCATTGTTTCGGCAGCTTCGCTTACGCACGATGTAGGCAACCCTCCGTTTGGCCATGCCGGTGAAGATGCCATCTCCGATTTCTTTAACCATCATCCAACAGGAAAATCTTTGCAACAACATGTAAGCGATGCCGAATGGGCCGATCTCATTACGTTCGAAGGCAATGCGCAAGGCTTTCGGATTCTCAACAAGAATCAGTATGGTTTAAAACTTACGTTTGCCACGTTGGGTGCGTTTACAAAATATCCATGCCCGGCTTTGTTTCCTGATCGCGATAAGAGGAAACGCAGCCAGAAAAAGTTTGGCTACTTCCAATCGGAGAAAACAATCTTTAATGAAGTAACCAGCACCTTGCAATTACCCAACGTGGCGAATGGTGTATGTGAGCGCCATCCGTTAACGTATCTGGTAGAAGCCGCAGATGATATTTGTTACAGCATAATCGATCTGGAAGATGCGTGCAGCCTGGGCCTGGTGCGGTACGAGGAAGCCAAAACACTTTTTGAAAACATCATCACCAAAAGTAAATCCAAGTTAGGCAAACTCGATCAGCTTGCCAGCCGGCAGGAGAAGATTGGATTTTTACGCGCACTGGCTATTGGCGATTTAATGGATGAATGCGCTACGTTGTTTCTGGATAGCGAACCTGAAATTTTAGCTGGTAAGTTTAATCACGCTTTGGCGGATTTATGTCCATCCAAAGATGCCTTGAAGGCAATCATTTCACTTTCGGTAGAGCAGATTTACAGGGCGCGGCAAGTGGTAGAGATTGAAGCGGCTGGCCACCAGGTGTTGCCGGGGTTGCTGGAAGAATTTTTAACCACAGGCATTCATACACTCGAAAACAAAAAATCGCGCAAGCATGGTAACCTTGCGTTGCTGTTGCCGGAAGATATCCGGTTAAACATTCGCCAGGCTACCGATCATTACACGATGGCACGTTACGTTGTAGATTTTGTTTCGGGGCTAACCGACCGATACGCCATAAGTTTGTATAAAAAGATAAAAGGCTTTGCTGTTTAAGTATGAACTGGCTCATCCTCATTATTGCAGGTTTGTTTGAAGTAGGCTTTGCTTCCTGCCTGGGTAAAGCAAAAGAAACCACGGGTGTTACTTCGTGGTATTGGCTCGGTGGATTTTTTGTTTGCCTTACCATCAGCATGGTACTATTATACAAGGCTGCACAAACCTTACCCATTGGTACTGCCTATGCCGTATGGACGGGTATTGGCGCGGTGGGTACAGTTTTAATTGGCATTTTCTTTTTCAAAGAGCCAGCCGATTTCTGGCGTATATTCTTTATCAGCACGCTAATAATTTCCATAGTCGGCTTAAAGGTGGTTTCGCATTGATGGTTAAGCTTTTCGCTGACAAGAACACGATTCAAAAAGCCGATTCTTAATCAAAATTCCTTAGTTTTGGCCACCTAAAACTAAACTGATCAACAACTTCAGCAATGGCGCATGTGGTCTAAGATAGCCCTCTTAATTATCCGGTACAGAATTTCATTAATTGCGCTGATTGGTGCAATTACTGTGGTGATGGGCTATTACGCTGCGCAGGTGCAAATGAGTTACGACTTTGCCCGCACGGTGCCGCTGGAAGATCCGGAGATGATATTCTTCAACCGCTTCAAACAACAGTTTGGTGAAGATGGCAACATGATGGCGTTGGGTATTAAAGACAGCGCCATGTATAAGCTCGAAAACTTTCAGAAGCTGAAAGAGCTGAGCAATGAGCTGCGCCAGATTGAAGGCGTAACCGAAGTGCTTTCATTGCCACAATTAAAAATAATTGAAAAAGATACGGTAGAGAAGCGGTTTAAACTCGTACCGCTGTTTCCCGATACGCTTACCTCGCAACACCAGTTAGATAGTTTACTTGCAATTGCATTAGATCAGAAATTTTACATGGGCCAGTTGGTGAATACTACCAATGGCGCAACCATGTTATTGGCTCCGTTAAATAAAGAGTATGCCAATTCGGCCAAGCGTATAGACATTACCAACAATCTTATCCGCCTAGGCGAAGCGTTTACGGCACAAACAAATATAAAAATTCATTATGCCGGATTGCCCTTTGTGCGTTCGGTAATGGCCGAGCAAGTGCGCAAAGAACTTTCATTCTTCCTGTATCTATCGGCTATTGTTACGGGTGTAATCATGTTGTTGTTCTTCCGCTCGGTGCGCGCAGTTATTTTCTCTATGATTATGATTGGCATTGTAGTGGTGTGGACCATCGGCACCATTGCTTTGTTTGGATTTAAAATCAGTTTACTCAGCGGACTGATTCCACCTGTAATTGTAACCATTGGAATTACCAATGCCATTTACCTACTCAACAAATACCATGTAGAGTATGTAAATCGTAAAAATAAAATGGAAGCCATACAGGTTGTGGTGAAGAAGATGGGGTTAGCTACTTTTCTTACCAACCTTACTGTGGCCATTGGATTTCTTACGCTGTTAACAACTGACATTCTGGTGCTGCGCGAGTTTGGTATTGTGGCTGGCGTTAACATTATCGCGTTGTTTGTTGTAAGCCTGATTATGATACCCGGCATACTTTCGTGGATGCCAGAGCCCAACCAAAAACACCTCAAGCATCTCGACTTTAAAATTCTGGGTGGCTTTGTAAAGCTTATTGATCTGATGGTGCATCGCCATCGCATAACTATTTATGTTGCCACATTGGTTATAACCGCACTGGCTGTTTTTGGCATGTCTAAATTGTATTCGGTGTCGTACATGGTAGATGATATTCCGGAAGACAGCGCCATTAAACGCGACTTGAAATTTGTGGAAGAAAACTTCAGTGGCATTATGCCGCTGGAAATAGAAGTTGATTTACAGACCAAACGCAGGCGTCCGTTGCAAAACCTGCGCATTGCCCGCGAGATTGATAAGTTCGAGAGTTCACTTGATTCCATTGAAGTAACATCGCGCCCGCTTTCTATCCTTAGCTTAATCAAAGCATCGCGGCAAGCGTATTATAATAATAACCCCGATCGCTATGCATTGCCGGTATCTGATATTGAAGCCAAGTTTGTATTGGATTACTTGAAAGGCCAGAGCGATAACAGCGGGTTATTCAAATCGTTCGTAGATACCACCTATACCAAAATGCGCATTTCCATGCAGATGGCCGATATCGGTTCCATTAAAATGGATTCGTTGGTGCATCAGGTTATTGAGCCTAAGGCCGATTCGCTTGTGGCTGATCTTAAAAAAATTCTGAAAGCTGAAAGCGATTCGGTAACCGTTACCGTTACCGGGTCTTCTAAAATTTTTATTAAGGGCAACAAGTTCCTCATCGAAAATTTAACCGAGAGTTTGATTCTAGCTGGCATACTGATTACACTTTCTATGGCAATTTTGTTTGCCAATGCACGCATGATTATCATTTCGCTAATTCCCAATCTAATTGCCCTCATGATAACTGCTGGCTTAATGGGTTATTTTCATATTCCGCTTAAAGCGAGTACAGCCTTAATCTTTAGCATTACGTTTGGCATTTCGGTAGACAACTCGATTCGGTTCTTAGCCAAGTACCGCCAAGAACTTTTGTCCAGTGGTTTTTTTGTACCCCGTTCTGTAAGCGAAAGTATTTTAGAAACCGGTAAGAGTATTATTTATACCTCGGTTGTATTGTTTGCCGGGTTTATCATTTTTGCTTTCAGCGATTTTGGAGGCACCGTAGCGTTGGGCTTACTTACTTCTACTACGCTTATCATTTCCATGTTTACCAACCTGATTTTACTACCGGCATTAATCATGACGTTCGACAAGCCGCGCAAGAGTAAAGACCGTTTGCCCATTGATGATTTTGATAGCTCGTTCTATGGTGAGCAAGACGATGAAGCGATTGATCTGAACAAGATTAAGATTCACGATCGTAAGGGAATTTCAGAATGAAACAAAGTACAAGCTGGTAGCAAAATAAAAATATAAGCGGCTGAACCTCCATTTTTTTAAATAGTTATCTTTAGGCGCTTTTTGAAAAACTCCCAATTTCAGATCGGCTCTCAAACTATCCTAACAGATGTTACGTAGTATTTTTCTGGTTCTGACTGTTCTTGCCTCTTTTTCGGCAGTTGCTCAGGATTATTTTAGCGATAAGAAGCTTACGGTAGAGGCATGTCTGGAGCAAGCGAAGCATTATCAGGAAACAGGTGATTTAAAAGAAGCTACCCGCTACCTGAACACTGCCGCCATGCAAGTGTGGGAAGAGCGGAAATACAACGAAGCTATTTCATTCTTTCAACAGTCTATTGACCTTAATCAGCAATTAAAAAACGAGAGCGGTATTGCTAAACTGCATAGCAACCTGGCAATGATTTATTCAGACATGTTCGAGTTTGAAAAGTCGTTAGAATATTTTCAGCTTGCTTTGGAGTATCGGTTAAAGTATGGCGAACGCAACGAAATAATTTCAACCCATATTAATAAGGCAGTTGTTCAAAATAACCTTAAGCGCTATAATGATGCAACCAAAAGCCTAGAGGAGGCACTTCTTTTAGCGACTGAGATAGCAGATGAATCGCAAATGAAGAGTTGTTACGGAATGTTATCCGAAACGTATGAGAAAGCGGGGAACCATAAAAAGGCAATTGAATACTTTCATTTGTATAAAACATTTCACGAGCGGGAGCAGCGCGAGCGGGTAAAATCAGTACAACGCGATGCGGAACAAGCCAAGCTAAATGCATTGCAACTAGAATTGGAAAAGAAAGAACAGGAGCTGATGCTGTTAGATGCTTCGCGCGATTTGAAAGAAGCCGAAACAGAACTGGAGCATGTGAGCTCGGATTTCAGGGCATTGTATGATAGCAGTAGCAAACGTGACATTTTTATACAAATGCTGCAACGCGAATTAGAACTGGATGAGGCAAAGATTGCAGAGGTAGAAACAAAAAATCAGACTCAAAAACTAGTAACTGGAATCTCCGTTCTAGGTTTTATACTGATGTCATTTTCTGGAATCTTATTGTTTCGCAACTATCGTTACAAAAAGAAGACCAATGAAAAACTTAATGCCCAGAATGAGTCCATTAAACAGTTAAACGAAAGTCTGGAAGAAAAAGTAGAGAAGCGAACAGCAGAACTGCGTCAAACGCTTCATCGTTTGGAAAAAAGGAACCGTGAGCTCGATCAATTTTCGCATGTTATTTCGCATAACCTGCGTGGGCCTGTTGCCCGCATTCTGGGTTTAGGCAAGTTGATAAACCGCGAGCAACCAGCCGATCCATTAAATCTTGAAGTATTCGATCGAACCGTACAAGCCACTAACAATCTTGATAGTGTGGTGAAAGATTTATCTATAATTCTTCAGGCCCACGATAATCAAACTATGCCCAGAGAAACAGTGGCTTTGGCGCCCTTGCTCGAATCTACCAAGGAACTATTAAAGAGCGAATTGGAGACAACAAAAGCCACCATAACCTTCACTTGTAAAAATTCTTTAACGGTAACGGTTGTAAAGCCATACATAGAAAGCATTTTTTACAACCTGCTCTCCAACGCAATCAAATATCATTCACCCGATCGCTTGTTGCAAATACAAATTGCAGCTAAAGTGGAAGAGGGTAAATTTTTTCTTTCGATAGCCGATAATGGAAATGGGATTGAAGAGGAAAATCTTGAAAAAATATTTGAGCCCTATAAACGGCTCACCATTGATGGCGATGGTAAAGGCCTTGGTTTATATCTTGTGCGCACACATGTTGAAGCAATGGGCGGTATAATTTCCGTAACCAGCACCTTAAACAAGGGCACAACATTTACAATTGAAATACCCCAGCATTAATTCTTAGTATTTTATGAAAATCGTTTTCTTTTTTTTGGGCATGATAAGCCTTACACAGTTGGCGTGGGCTCAACCCACGCAACCCGAGCATACAAAAAAAACGCACGTAGATAGTGCAGGCAGATATTACCAGCAAGCCGCATTACCCGTTCTATTGTTCGTGGCGCCTTCGGCCGAGGCAAAACCTGTTCAACTGAAATCAGCCGATGGTAAGCCAATTTTTCTGGAAGGGCATGGTGTGCATACGCTCCGGCATCACGATGTGGTTACCAATAGTGTTGATGCTTATTATTTGTATGCCGATGGAATAGCCCCGGTTACATCCATTCAACTTACAGACTCGCTCGCACAAACCAATCTCAAAACTTTGTTTAAAAATAAAGTTGCGGTTTCGCTTAAGGCAACTGATGAAATGTCGGGTGTAGAAGCAATTTATTATTCGGTTAATAGTAGTGCCTACCAACCATACCAACCTATTGTATTAGGCGAAGGCAATTACAGCTACTATTATTATTCTGTTGACAAGACAGGCAATGCAGAAAAACCTCAGGTTCAAACTTTTAAGGTCGATGCCTCGGCACCTAAAACATTCCATAATATTGTGGGAATATCTTCGCAGAAGGTAATCTCAACCGCTTCTACTATTTACTTAACCGCTACCGATTCTATGGGAGGGGTGGCTCAAACGTTTTATAAAATCGATAAAGAAAAATTCAAATTATATCCGGGCGGAAATATCGCGTTTCAACAATTGACAGATGGTGAGCATACGCTAACGTATTACTCGGTTGATAATGTGGGCCACAAAGAAGCTGAAAAGTCGGTAAGTTTTTATTTTGATAAAACCGCACCCATTATGTCGGCTGACGTGTTGGGTGATAAATTTTTAGTAGGAGAACGCGTCTATTTTTCTGGCCGAACCAAATTAAAACTCACAGCCATAGATAATAAATCTGGAATAAAAGAAGTAATGTATTCGATGAATAACGAGCCCTATCAGACTTATGCAGATCCCTTCTATCTGCCTAACAGATCGGGCATACATAATGTAAGGTACTATGCCATTGATAACACCAACAATAAAGCAAACGACAACTTCGCACAGAGTATAGGTGTAATCTATCTTGATTTAACTGGCCCCGCTTTGGCTCACAGTTTTACAGGCCCAACATTTGTAAAAGCCGACACGGTATTGGTTAGTCAACAAACCAAAATTACGCTAACAGCAACCGATCCGGAATCGGGACTAAAGAAAATTGCTTACAGTTTTGATAACGACCAAAATGAAACTCCCTATACAAACAAGCCACTGGAAGTTAAGCGGCACGGCCTTCATACATTAACCATTTTTGGTTATGATAATGTGAATAATAAGAATATGAAATCGGTAATCTTCTTTTCAGATTCGCACGGCCCCGAAATTCATGAGCGATTTACAGTGGCCGCTGGTGCTGAAGGCAAGTATCCATCATACACCAACATTTATTTATCGGCCACCGATGCTGAGGTTGGCGCAGGTGAAATCTGGTATACCGTTAATGGTGGTAAGTCGCAACTGTATGCGGCTCCAATTAAAGGCTTTGATAAGAACAAACATTACACGCTTAAAATAAAAGCACTCGATCTGCTTGGTAATGTTTCAGAGAAAACGGTGGAGTTTAAAACGGATCGGTACTAGCAAAGCTCAAAGCCGCACGTAATTGCTCTCATCTTCTTGTTCGGGTAACTCAAACACCTCGGTTAAATCTATGGTTAGTCCGGGTAAAGTTTTAGGCTGTACATTATCAGTCCGTACATAAGGTTTTAGAATGCCTTCGTATTTTCCCATATCGTTTAGCGTGTAAACCAAAACGGTTTGCTCGCCAGGGTGTACCACCCAATATTCATTTACTCCGGCTTCTTCGTAAACTTCAAATTTTTCGTTCAGGTCTTTTGCCGAAGTGTGCTTCGATAGAATTTCAATTACCCAATCGGGCGCACCCAAACAACCACGCTTATCAATTTTGGTTGGGTCGCAAATCACACAAATGTCGGGTTGTACTACAGTTATAATATCTTCATTGGCTTTGCTCTTTCGGGGAAGGCGAACATCAAAGGGGGCTGAGAATACTTCGCATTTTTTCTTCTTCAGAAAATATTTGATGAAGCCGAATAAATTGCCGGAAATTCTTTGATGCCTTGACGTAGGCGCTGGAGACATTTTATAAATCTTGCCCCGGATTAACTCTACCATTTCGGGCAAATCCCATTTCAAATAATCGGCATACGTGTAACTAAGACTTAAATCCGGCTCCTCTGCTTTCATACATTAAAATTAACACACCTCTTCCAATCCTCAATGCCAATTACCCAATGCCTGATACCCCAATCCCTAATGCCTAATTCCCTTCTTCCCAATCCCCAAAATGTCCTAAATTGCGGCCTTATTTTGGGTAACCGTGAGTAAATACAGAGAAACAAAAGACCTTAATCTGGCCCTTGTGGCCACTGAAATACTCGAATTCTGGAAAAAAGAGAAAATTTTTGAGAAGTCGGTAAGCGTGCGCGAAGGTGCCGAGACTTTTACCTTCTATGAAGGCCCGCCATCGGCCAACGGAACACCAGGTATTCACCACGTAATGGCCCGCACGGTAAAAGATATTTTCTGCCGCTTTAAAACGTTGCAAGGCTACCAGGTAAAACGCAAAGGTGGCTGGGATACACACGGCCTGCCGGTAGAGCTACAAGTTGAAAAGGAGCTCGGCATTACCAAAGACGATATCGGTAAGAAAATCTCTATTGAAGACTATAACAAGAAGTGCCGCGAAACGGTGATGAAGTATAAGGATCAATGGGATGACCTGACCACTAAAATGGGGTATTGGGTTGACCTTGAAAATCCGTACATCACATACAAGAAAGAATACATTGAATCGCTGTGGTGGATATTGAAGCAATTGTACGATAAACAATTGTTGTATAAAGGTTATACTATTCAACCATACTCACCGGCAGCGGGCACCGGGTTAAGTTCGCACGAGTTGAATTTACCCGGCACTTACAAAGATGTAAAAGATACCACCGTTGTAGCGCAGTTTAAAGTGAAGCGCGATGCGAAGTCGGAGTTTTTATCAAATACAGACAAAGAAACATTTATTCTTGCCTGGACAACTACCCCGTGGACGCTTCCATCGAACACGGCTTTAGCAGTTGGTGAGAAGATTAAATATGTTCAGGTTAATACGTTTAATCCTTATACTCTCCAGCCAGTTAGTGTAGTGTTGGCTAAAGACCTTCTTGGCAAATATTTTTCCGACAAGAATAAAGATTTGAAGCTGGAAGATTATAAAGCGGGTGATAAAGCAATTCCATTCGCAATTGTGCAGGAGTTTACCGGTAAACAATTGCTGGGTATAAGCTACGAACAACTAATGCCATACATTCAACCGTTCTACGATGCTGACAAAGCGTTTCAGGTAATTGCCGGAGATTTTGTTACTACCGAAGATGGAACGGGTGTGGTGCACATTTCGCCAACCTTTGGTGCCGATGACTTTCGTGCGGCTAAACAAAATGGAGTACCCGCACTTACTATTAAAGACGAAGGCGGCAATGAAGTACCAACCGTTGACCGCAAAGGAAAATTTATTAACCAGATTGGTGAAGGTTTAAAAGCCGGTGTGGCCAAGTACAACATCAAAACACACAAGTCGCTTGGTGCAGATGATTTTTACGTAAAGAATTATACTAACGAAGATGAGAGCCACGCGGATTATAAAAATACCGATGTCATCATCTCTATTATTCTGAAAGAAGAAAACAAAGCTTTTAAAGTAGAGAAGTACGAACATACTTATCCGCATTGCTGGCGTACCGATAAGCCCGTGTTGTATTATCCGCTGGATAGTTGGTTCATCAAAACTACCGCGTTGAAAGACAAAATGGTTGCGCTGAACAAAACCATTAACTGGAAACCGGAAAGTACGGGCACCGGTCGTTTTGGTAACTGGTTAGAAAATCTGGTGGACTGGAACTTGTCGCGCTCGCGCTATTGGGGAACACCACTTCCAATCTGGCGCACTAAAGATGGTAAAGAGGAAATTTGTATTGGTTCGCAGGCTGAGCTTAAAGCAGAAGTAGAGAAGTCGGTGAAGGCGGGTCTTATGCAAGCAGCAATGGTCCATGGTCCATGGTCCATGGACTTGCACCGCCCGTATGTTGATGAAATTATTCTGGTAAGCAGCAAAGGCGAACCGATGTATCGCGAAGCTGACCTGATTGATGTGTGGTTCGATAGTGGCGCCATGCCGTATGCACAGTGGCATTTTCCATTCGAGAATAAAGATATTTTTGAAAAGAGTTACCCGGCTGATTTTATTGCCGAAGGTGTGGATCAAACCCGTGGTTGGTTTTTTACTTTGCACGCCATTGCAGTGATGCTAAGCGAAAGCAGTGACGAAATAAAAGCGGTTAACAAGAGAGTGGGTAATGGTGGAGTTTCATTTAAAAATGTAATCTCCAATGGCTTGGTGCTTGATAAGAGCGGTAACAAAATGAGCAAGAGCAAAGGCAACGTAGTAAATCCATTCGATGCCCTTGCTAAATATGGCCCCGATGTAGTGCGATGGTATATGATGGAGAACGCACCACCGTGGGATAACCTTAAGTTCGATTTTGCCGGAGTAGAGGAAACACAACGCAGGTTCTTCGGAACTCTCATCAATACGTATTCATTCTTTGTGTTGTATGCCAACATTGATGGTTTTGTAAAAGATGAAATGAACAATGTTCCGTTCGATGAATTGTCTCCACTTGATAAATGGATCATCACCAAAGAGCAATCGCTTATTGAAGAAGTGATTGCTGCGTATGCGGATTATGAACCTACCAAAGCTGCGCGCGCTATTCAGGAATTTGTAAACGATCATTTATCCAACTGGTATGTTCGCTTAAATCGCAAACGTTTCTGGCAACCATCCTCCGCTAAAGCTTCGGATGGCAAGCCAGCATCCGCTAAAGTTTTTGATGGCGCGCCTGTTGAACTTTCGTTAGATAAAAAAGCGGCTTACGAAACTTTGTACGAATGTTTGATGGTAACGGCCCAGTTAATGGCGCCTATCGCTCCATTCTTCAGCGAGTGGTTGTACAAAAACTTAACAGATAATATTCGCCAGAAGGCAAAACAGTTTAATACCCCTTTAAAGTACGAATCTGTTCATCACACACTGTTAACAAAACCTGAAGGAAACCGCAAGGATGAAGAGTTAGAGAAGTCGATGGACTATGCGCAACGCATTTGTTCTTTGGTACACTCGCTTCGCAAAAACAGTAAAGTAAAAGTGCGCACCCCGCTGCAAAAGGTATTGTTGCCGGTGTTGGACGAAAAATTTGCAGCGCGTGTAAAAAGTGTGGAGGCGATTATCAAAGCAGAAGTAAACGTAAAAGAGATTCAGTACATAGACGATGCTTCGGGGCTGTTGGTAAAAAAAGTAAAACCCAACTTTGCCAAACTGGGTAAACAGTACGGTTCTAAAATGAAAGAGGTTTCGGCTGTGATCAATACTTTTAATCAAGCCGATATTCAAGCAATTGAAAAGCAAGGGAAACTAAGCAAAGATGGATTTGATCTGGTGTTAGATGATGTTCTTATTTCTTCAGAAGACATTCCAGGTTGGTCGGTAGCCTCTGAAAATGGTTTAACCGTTGCATTGGATATTACGTTAACGGATGAGTTGAAGCGCGAAGGCATTGCCCGCGATTTTGTAAACCGCGTACAAAACCTGCGTAAGGATATGGGCCTTGAAGTATTGGATAAAATTTCGATTGAGGTTGAGAATAATGGTGAGTTTGTTACTGCCGCTTTGGCAGAACATCAAGCCTACATCCAAACCGAGACGCAGGCACTTTTCATGGAGTTGAAAGAAAAAGTATCTGATTCCACGGAAGTGGAAATGGACGAGTACAATATTAAGTTGAAGATTTCAGTAAACTGACGAGAAAAGATTCTGATGAAGTACGCAAAGTATTTTTTAATTGCACTGGTGGTAATAGCCATTGATCAAACCAGTAAGTTGTTGGTGTACCATAATATGTATATCCACCAGGAAATAAATGTGCTGGGTACCTGGTTCCGCTTGCATTATTTACTAAACCCCGGAATGGCGTTTGGCATTAGGTGGGAGAGTGAGTTTGGTAAACTGGCGCTAACTATTTTTCGGATTTGCGCCATGGTTGGGATTAGTTACTACATGGTGAAGATGGTACAGAAAAGTGCGCACACCGGTTTTCTGATTTGTCTTGCGCTGATTCTGGGTGGCGCAATCGGTAATGTAATTGACAGTACTTTTTATGGTGTGTATTTAAACAACGCACCATTAGGTGTACCTACTCCTTGGTTTCATGGGCAGGTTATTGATATGTTATATTTCCCCTTGTTCCATTTTCAATGGCCCGCGTGGGTGCCGGGTGTGGGTGGCAATTACTTTGAGTTTTTTAGCCCGGTGTTTAACATTGCCGATTCGTCTATATTTATTGGCGTAGTGATTATTCTGTTTTCGCAGAAACGATTTTTCAAAGAAGAGTTGAAGGAAACCGAACCAACTTCAGGACCTAATCAGATTCTGACTTCGGAGCCTGCTGCAACTGGTACGGAGAATTCTTCAGCACCGGTTGAATAATTTTTATGCCGATGGCAGATGGTAATTATGCCAATGGGTTGTTATTGTGCGCAGATAAAACGACCTTTTCTCTATGAAGAAAGCATCAGCCAAACGTATTCCGAAAGAGATTCTCGATTTGATTCGCGAGCAACTTGCAC
Organism: Cytophagales bacterium; assembly: GCA_017303795.1. Classification (GTDB taxonomy): domain Bacteria; phylum Bacteroidota; class Bacteroidia; order Cytophagales; family Cyclobacteriaceae; genus ELB16-189. Next base: position 51,741 of record JAFLBR010000011.1, read on the forward strand.
GCACTGGTTTTCACGAATCGGTTGGTACCGGACGCTGGAGTTTTATCCATGGCTTGCAGAAGGCAGTTAAAGATTTTGTAAAAAGTACTTCTTCACTCGATCCGCAACTATCACTGGCTTATCCGCAAGGGCCATCAGAAGATTTGTTGCGCAGAGCATTTAATTTAAAGAGTCCGCCAGGAGCAACCCAATCGCTACGCAATTTACTGGCCCTGTTTGCCACACAAAATCAGCACGACTGGAACACTTTGATTAATGATCGCTTTGCAGATAAATTCAAAACCCTGTTGGATGCTGGCGATGAAGATGCTGTAGAGCAAGAACCCGCAAAAGCAATTGACACCGATAATGTAGATTCGTTTGCTGCGAAAATAGCTAATGTGCTGTTGGAAAAACTCTCGAAGAAAGAGTTAGACCTGATCAAAGAGCAGATGGATGATGAGCAGGCTCGCACCAACGAAGATATGATTGACGGATTGTATGTGCCTTCACTCAACGATCCATCCAAACCTGAATTTCCTCCGCGTCCGTTTTATGAACCACGCTTTCCGGCATCCAATACGTTCAGAATTGATGTTCCGGGGTTCACCAATGTTTGGTTGAAAGATGAAAGCACCAATCCAACAGGTACACACAAAGCCCGCATGGCATGGGAGGTCTTGATTAAATCGAAACGGTATAACATCAAAGAAGTATCCATTATTTCATCGGGAAGTGCTGCAGCAGCCATTCAACATTTTTTCAATTTGTATAAGGTAAATACCAAATTGAAAGTGTTGATGGATAATCGCATCAGCGCAAACATTAAGGAATCGTTGCGGCAAATGGGTTGCGAGGTGTATGAAACAGATTTAAGTGCTCAATCCCTTACGGGGAAAGAAATTAAAGAACTAACCAACAACAAGGAAGGTATTGATATTACGTATCGCGAAATTCTGGATCGGTTTAATGATAATTATTATGACTGGCTTTCGTACGAAGTGCTGAATGAAAATCCGGCTTATTGTTTTGTGCCTTTTGGTACAGGCGATTTGTTTGTGAATATTTTAATTATTGCCGAACGTGAATTCAACAACAGTATTTACAAACACGATCCACGTTTTCTGGGTGACATTAAAAAAATTAACGACTGTAATTTTTTAGGGGCTACTACCCGCGATGCCAACTCACGATTAGATAAACTGTTTTCGTATTACCTGCCTTCACTCGATGATTATCAGTTTTATATTAATTCACTCATTCAGAACGAACGCATCGGCAACCTTTCAGGGATATTGGATGTGGATGAAAATTTTGTGGAGGAAGCCTTGGAGATAGCAAAGAAACATTCTATTCGTTGCGAGCCTTCGGGTGTGGCCGGGCTTGCCTTGTTATTGCAGATGCGTGATGAAGTTCCAAAAGATGAAAAAATTCTGATCATCAATACGGGGTCAACGATTTATCCGGGGAAGATTGGTTAGACTATCTCAAAAACTAAGAGTGATTGTCATGAAGGTCTCGCATAAGGCGGGATCACGGATCATACACCGTAGCCGGTGCCGTTATCAAACTGGTTGGATATTTTATTCGCAGGTTAGCTCTGAATTCAAATCGCCACGGCTCTAATCCTTCCACTGTGGTGGGATAATAATATGCCCGCGCTTCTATCGTATTAAAAATCAGGTTTTCATTTCGCGCACGTAGCGCAGCAGAAAAACCCGAATAGAAATTTTGTTTCTGAAACAACGCAACATTCTCTTTGGCAAGATACGCCAGATCAATCCGGCCAACGGGCGCAAAATGAAACCCGGCTAGCTTCCACGGTGTAAACACCACCGTTTCGGTACGAAAGAATAAGCGCTGCGCACCCCACAAACTATCTGGCCTGAAACCCTGAATGCCATTGGCATCGCGTATGTCCAACAATCTTTTCTGCCCGCGATTCACCTGTGTGGCAAAATTAATTTCGGCCTGATGCCTGATTTTTGTTTTGCCCAGAAAATAAAGTCGGCTGTAGCGACTAACACCAAATTGTGCTAACCCATCTTCAATCAGTTCTTCGCTCCAGTAGTTGCCAAGTTTTACGGTGTACGTATAAAATGTTCCGGTTTCGTTTACCGTGCTCAGGTTAAGTTCAGCGCCCGTATAAATTCTTTTTTTATCCAATTCATTTTCCCAGCCACCTGTAAACGAAAGCCGGTAACCATAAGGCACATCTTCCGTTCGGCCAAAGCCTAACACGTAATTTGTTTTATAAAAATCTTGCTTAAAAAAAGTTAGCTGCGTTAAAAATGTTGTACGATTGGAATACACTAACCGATCGTTATCCGAAATGATGTCTGGTTTTTTCAAAAAGCGTTCCTCAAACGCTCGCATGGCAATAAACCTTCGATTACGATTTTCCGCCAGTGCGTTCGGCAGCTTTTTAAATCCAAACGAATAGCCGACCCATGCATCGTGTATCAGGTATTCATACTTTGCAAAATCAGAACCTTCTTTGTTCATCGTGTTGGTTGACCAGTTGCGACTGATTTCCGCAGCACCCGCCCAACGCACAAACGGATGAAACAACGGTCGGTCTAACCGAAAAAAATACGCACTTTCATTTTCGTTGCCTACGCTGCGGCCCGTGTTTATTTCTGTATAACCCGCAGACGCGTTTACAAAACTTCCAAACAAATTGGTTTTACCATACAGGTATTCATAACCCGCTGTGGGGTTTCGTTCTGCATCATACACACCCGAAACCTGCAGCCGCTGGCCCATGCCTCCCAGGTTGGCTTCTTGTATGCGAAACCGATGCTCTGTAATTCCGCGTGGCGAAACCGATGCGCCCAAACTAAACACATCGCGTGTCATTACCAGCAAGTCAATCGAGTCGCTGTCTTCCGAAATCGGAGCTACAAAAATTTTAGAGTCGAGAATAAAATCAAGGTCGCGCAGGTAGCGTTCGTTATCGGCTGCGCGATACGGATTAAACGGTTTGCCTTCGCGTAAAAAAATATTTTCGCGCACCACCCACTCTTTGGTGTTGTTGTGTAGCCGGTTGGCAAGCCGCGCAACTGACGAGCGGAACCTGCGCGTAGTATCTTGCACGGTGCGGTCGAAGCCAATCCGGTTTACAATAATATGACGGATAATTTTTCCTTCGTAAGGCAAAAACGCGTCTTCACTTTTTATGGTAACAACGGTATCGGCTTTTGGCGTGCGCCTAATTGCCCCCACCACCTGCTTTGTTACTTTGTTTTGTTTTAGCTGATCAATTTTTTTAGTGCGGGTGGTATCCTGCCCAAAGAGCATTATGGGTAGCCACAGAAAAAACACAAATCCAATCCGCACACCCATTTCCATAAGCTGAAAAATAGGGATTTTTACTTTTCAAACTGAAGTTAAAATAAATGGGCGGCCCCCCGATGCGCACAAGCCAACGCACATGCCTCGGGGCCGGGCTTTCCGTTGCAAGTCCGGCCACGCGCGAAATGCCTACACGCTTCGGACTTTCCACTGCAATCCCTGGCCGGGGCATTGTTGTTTTAAACTGCCATTGAGTTTTGGATTACACAAAGCAATAGTTTATACTTATTTTTAATAGTCATAGTTTTAATTTCAGAGGTTTTGTCTATAGGTGAAGAGAAATATGAAGAACGATATTATTTCAATTGATAATATTAAAGATGCCCTTTTGAGGTCCGGGTACTTGATGGAGAATCGTGTTTTGAATTTTTTCCAAGCAGCGGGATTAAATTCGATAACAAATCATCATTTCCCAGGGGATGAGGAAGGAAAGTTTAGAGAGATTGACATTATCGCTTCAATGAATTTTGGTAATATTCCTCTTGACAAGAGTTTAAAAGGAGTAAGCATTCATGTTCATTTTGTTGCCGAATGCATCAATGCCCTTCAACCGATCGGTGTTTTTGAAAACTTAGCAAGCCCTGAGTTTAACCGAGAAGCCCTACTTTTCACATTGGTGAATGGAGATGAGGATTTAAGAGAACGAAGTTCACTTTTATGGAGTGAGGCATTAGATAGGCTTACCTCTAGTAAAGCACCGGCTAAGCAATACTGCGGGTTTATTCAAAAAAATCAAAAGGGAGCTGAGTGGATGGCAAGCCATCGCGAAGATTTTCATAGAACCCTTACAAAGCTGACTCAATTTGTTAAATATGATTTGAAGCAGATTGAATCAAATTGGTCAGGGAGACGTCCTCAAAATTGTAGAATTGAGATTATAATTCCGCTAATAATACTGCAATGTGAAATTCTTGAGATAAAAAACAATACAGAGTTAGAACTTGTAAAAGTTCCATATTACAACTTTAATGCTCCATATGACGAATATACCTCTGTATCAATTGGCTTAGTTAACGAAGAATATTTAAAGGATTACTTCGAAAATATTGAAACCAAGTTAAAAATGAGTTTCGAATTCCTTAAAAGAGAATTATTGTATTATTATAAGTGAAAGCTATAAACACCAAACAAAATAATCATAACTCTGACTCCATGAAAACAAAACTCTTCCTCCTCTTTGCCCTCACACTTCTGTTCAGTTGCCAACAACCTGTTGATAGCAACAAAATAAAAAAGGGCATGATTAAAGTTGCCATTCTCTATCCCAATGGCGAGGATAAAACCTTTGATATGGAGTATTACTCCACCAAGCACATGCCGTTGGCCGCCAGTTTATTTGGCGAGTCGCTGGTAACGATGGCTATTGATAAAGGTCTGGCCAGTACCACACCCGGTGTGCCTGCTCCGTACCTCGCTATCGGCTACTTCTATTTTGAAAACCTGGAGACTATGAAAAGTACCATGGGTGCCCACAGCGAAAAACTCCGGGCCGATGTAGCTAACTATACCAACATTCAACCCGTTCTTTTGGTGAGTGAAGTGGTGCAGTAGCGTTTGCATTCAGGCGTCATGACGGCTGTTTGCTAAGCTTTAAAGCCGTCTTTCCATTCATAATACCAAACCCTACTTAAGCGCAAACAATCCTGAGCGGGTGTTGACCATAGTCCTCAACCGGAGTTTGAATAATTGATCTTCTATTGAAAAGAAAAAGCAAGCGAAGGATCTCATTCGGGTTTCGAATAAGCAGATACTCCGCTCTTAGGATTTTGGATTGAAAACCGGTTAGCACTACTGATTAGTTTTGATTTAGACTCGTTACACGGTTGCTCAGGATTGCGGTTAGAGTTTTAGTTTGGAGTAGTTTAGAGTTTTTTGCCCGAAGCCAAATTCTACCCAAGCGCAAGCAATCCTGAGCGGGTGTTGACTATAGTCCTCAACCGGAGTTTGAATAATTGATCTTCTATTGAAAAGAAAAAGCAAGCGAAGGATCTCATTCGGGTTTCTAATAAGGAGATCCTTCGCTCTGAGTATTTTGGATTGAAAACCGGTTTAGCACAACCCTTACTAGTTTTGATTTGGATTCGTTACACGGGTCGCTCAGGATTGCGGTTAGAGTTTTAGTTTGGAATAGTTTAGAGTTTTTTGCCCGAAGCCAAATTCTACCCAAGCGTAAGCAATCCTGAGCGGTGTTGGCTTTGAACTTCAAACCGCAGTTTGAATAATTGAATTTCTTTTGAAAAGAAAACCAAGCGAAGGATCTCATTCGGGTTTCGAATAAGGGGATTCTTCGCACTTCACACAGCCTGCCCCGGCTCAGGATCGGTTTTAAGGTGTGGTTTAAAACCACCCCACCGGGTGGTCATTTATACTTTTAAAAAATCAGTAAAATCCGCCAAAAGGCCTTTTTGCCAGCACCAGATCAGAAACAATCTGCAGCTATAAATCAACCTGCAAACGTTAAAGTATGGCGGTTTACCTGTTTATCAAATTGTTAATAAAATGTTCGAAAGATTTAAAACGGAGGCTACGTTTTTTAAAAGGTAAAAGGGATATTTTTGCTGCCTGAAAATCCAATCAATTAAACCCAATTTTATGAGGAAAATTTTACTGCTTGTAATACTCATGGCAGCGTCTGTAGCGCTATGGGCGCAAGGAGTTACCAGCGCCAGCATGAGTGGTAAGGTGACAGATCAGAACAAGGCTGAAATTCCGGGAGCCAACATAGTGGCTATACATCAGCCATCAGGTACACAATACGGTAATGCTTCCCGTGCGGACGGTTTTTACAATATCCAAGGTATGCGAGTTGGAGGCCCTTACACAATTAAGGTGTCCTTTATTGGCTACAAAGAGCAGGTTAAGGAGAATATCTACCTGCAACTTGGACAAAACCTGGTAGTAGATTTTTCATTGGTTGATGAAGCTACTCAGTTAGAGGAAATTGTAATTTCAGGTGCCACCGATCCAATTCTTAATTCAGATAAAATTGGGGCCTCTTCTAACTTTGCAGTAAGTCAAATTCAGAGACTTCCTTCAATTGGTAGAGATTTCAGAGATTTTTCAAGTTTAACGCCACAAGCAGGTGGTAATTTTAGTTTTGGTGGAAGAAGTAACTTATACAACAATCTTACGATTGACGGAGCAACTCAAAACAACGTTTTTGGTTTGAGCCCGATCCCTGCTGGTCAGTCCAATACCACGCCTTTTAGTTTGGATGCAATTCAAGAAGTAACAATTCAACTGTCTCCTTATGATTTAAGACAAGGAAACTTTACAGGGGCAGGTGTTAGTGCGGTTACCCGAAGTGGAACCAATGAACTTAGTGGTTCAGCTTATTACTTCGCCCGAAACGAAAGTCTTGCCGGGAAAAAGGTTGATGGAATAGAAACTCCCATCCCAAGTTTTGATTTCAAGAATTTTGGTTTCCGCTTAGGGGGACCAATCATTAAGAACAAGCTATTCTTTTTTGTAAACGCTGAGTTTGAAAAACGCACCGATCCGGCTTACACATTTACTGTAAGACCTGCCGGGAGTACTAGCCAGGCAGCAAATCAATCTCAGGCAACAGATGATGATGATCCACTAACAGGACTGGCCGGACTAAGACAATTTTTGATTGATAATTATAATTATGACCCTGGGGTTTATAAAGATTTTAGTCGTGCAACTGAGAGTCAACGCTATGTAGCTCGTTTTGATTATAACATCAATAAGAATCACAAACTGACAGTTCGCGGTAATATTACCAATGCCTTTCAGGATGTACCCCCTAGTACTTCAGGTGGCTTTGTAGGAGGTCCTCCGGGTGGTCGTGGAAATAATAACAATGTGTTGTCATTCTCTTCGTCTTATTACAGAATCAACAATAATCAGTCTTCTGTGACAGCTGAGCTTAACTCTTCTTTTCGTAACGGATTGTTTACAAATAATCTAGTAGTAGGTTATAGCTCGTTTAGAGATTATCGTCAGGATGCAGGGGGAATAAATACTCCTAACATTCCATTGGTTGATATTTTAGGACCTAATGGTCAGATGTTAACCTCTTTCGGTCCAGACCCATTTACGCCAAACAACAAGTTGGATCAGAATGTATTTCAAATTAATGATTTCTTCTCTGCTTATTTGAAAAATCATACAATTACCGTTGGAACAGCTAACGAGTTATATACCTTCAACAACGTATTTACCCAAATTGTAAATGGTGTGTATCGGTATAACAGTCTTGCTGATTTTTATGGCGATGCTACTCCTTCCCAAACCGCAAATTTCCGTCCGGCACAATACACAGTACAATATGTAGGTGTTCCTGGTGGTCCATCAGCTACTGCTGCCAAATGGTCGGCTTTACAATTGGGTTTCTTTGCTCAGGATGAATATACAGCTATCCAAAACGTAAAAATAACCGCAGGTATTCGCGTTGACATTCCTACTTACCTAACCGATCTTCCTCAAAACAGATATGTTAACTCTTTAAATCTTAACGGTGAACAACTGCGCGTGGGCGGCTGGCCTACGGTTAGACCATTATACTCACCGCGCGTAGGTGTCAACTGGGATGTGAAGGGCGATCGTACCACTCAAGTAAGAGGTGGTACTGGGTTGCTGACGGGTAGAATACCATTTGTGTGGTTGTCTAATGCAGTAAGCAATAACGGTCTGTTTTTTGGTCAGTTTAATTCAACAGCTGTACCTTTTGATGTTACTGGAGATGGATTCCCGTACAACTATAGCCAAACTCCCTACACTGCTAATTCGGAGTTATTCTCCAACCTAGCATCTGGCACACCTCAACTGATCACTAATCCATTGGATCCGAACTTTGGTCGCCCAGCAGTTACTGCGGGTATTAATGCAGTTGCCAAAGATTTCAGATTTCCTCAAGTATGGAGAACCAACCTAGCAGTAGATCAAAAACTACCTGGTGGTATCGTAGGAACGTTAGAATGGATTTTCACGAAAGATATTAATGCTGTATTGATGCGTGATGCAAACTTGCGCCCTGCCGTAGGAACTTTGCAAGGTGATGGCCGCCCTTTATATGGAGCCGTAGGTGCTAACCGAACCATTATTGCCAATGATCGCAGATTAAGTGGCGACATAACACAAGCGTTAGTACTCGATAATACCGATAAAGGTTATCAGTGGAGCGTAACAGCTCAATTCGCAAAAACATTCAACGAGAATTTCCAGCTAACCGCTGCATACACCTATACCGACTCCAGAGAAGTTAATCCGCAAAGTGGTTCTACTGCTGGTGGTATTTTCTCATCTCAGGCGAACGTGTTAGGTCCAAATAATTCAGGTCAGTCTTTTGCAGCTACGTTGGTTCCACATCGCATAGTAGCCTATGGTACTTACAGAAAAGAATACCTAAGGCATTTTGCAACCACAGTAGGATTTACCTATATCGGTAATTCAGGTAACAATTTCTCTTATACCTATAATGGTGATCCTAATAGTGATGGAACAAATGGAAACGATTTGATTTATATCCCAAGAACAAGAGAGGAGATTCTGCTTACTACTACCAATGCAAACGACAACCGTAGTTTAGATGAAATCTGGAATCAATTAGACAGTTACATTGAACAAGATCCATACCTGAGCAAACGCAGAGGTAAATTTGCTGAACGTAATGGAGCGTATGCCCCGTGGGTAAACAGATTGAATCTAAGCTTGTTGCAAGATTTTTATATGGATGTGAAAGGCAAACGCCAAACCATTCAACTTTCGTTGAACTTAGAGAATGCGTTGAACCTTTTCGATTCAGGAGCGGGTCTAATAAAAAATGCAGCCAGACCACAGTTACTAAACTTTGTTGGTTATGAACAACCTCATACTGCAGGTTCACTTGGGCAACCTGTTGCAAACGCGGGTCCAGCTAGTACTTTAGGATTACCTTGGGCAGCCACTACCGGCAGACCAATCTACACATTCAATACCAATGCGGATGGTACAGCTTTGTCAAATTCGTTCATAAACAATACCGGGGTTGCTGGTCGTTGGCAGTTACAATTTGGTGTTCGTTATATCTTCTAAATCAAGAAACAATATGAAATCTTTATATAAAATTTCAGTCTTACTTCTGGCCCTTGGCCTGCTCTCGTGCGAAGAGAATGATGGTATACCAGAAGCGGTTCCATCAACTTCGTTACCAACAAATACAGCTAATTTTTTAATGATTAATGCTGTGCCTGGTGGTCCAAGTTTAGATTTTTACGTGAATGGAGTAAAAACCGGAGCTAGTTTAACTTCTGCTCAGGGCCAGCAAGGTTATAGCGCTGTTACCATTACAACCCCTGGTGCCATTGCCAATACCAGCATCCGCGCAAAAGCCACTACAGGTTCTATTGGTGGTGTACTAGGCAGCAGAGATGCAATCTATCGGGCAGGTAATACGAATGTAAATAACCTGGTAGCTTCACCCAATGCCCGCTATACATTTATCGTATTAGACTCTATCACCAGACCTGCACCAGTGCGTACCTTCAGTTTAAATGCGTTGAATGTATTGGCAGCTGATCAAACTTATCTTGTGCGGGCAACCGGCCAGCAAATTACGCGCGACCAGTGGCTGGCACTTGCCTCTGATGCGGATCGCAACAAAGCAGCATCGTTAGGAACAGTACCTGCGGGTAGTACAGATTTGGGTGGTGTACGTTTCTTATTGCTGACTGATACCTATCCCACTTTTGCGGGAGGTAACACAACGCAATCAGCCATCCGGTTTGTTAATGCTGTGCCCAACGCCTATTCGTTACCAACAAATACTCGCATTTCAGTAAGATTAAAACCGACATCGACTGGCTCCAATATTACGCTGGCAACTAATGCTGAGTACATTATGAGTACAGCAGGCGGTCATAATCCAACAGTAGGTTCAAGAGCAACTACAGTTGCATTTCCCCTGCGCACAACTGCTACGGGAGTTCTTGAAAGTGAACAAATTGAGTATGTAATTGAAGTTAGCACCGATGCTTTTACCACCATTGCTTACACTTCATCTCCCGTTAAGTTTGCCGTGGGTAAAATTTATACAATTGTGGCCACGGGTTTAGCAGGGGGGACAGGCGCTAATGCATTAAGCGCAGCCGTTGTTCAGCACAATTAATTTTAAATCATTAATCAGAATCAAATGAAAAATAAGTTTATTAAAGATCTGGCTGTAGGAGTGGCATTAAGTTTGGCCATCTTCAGTTGTGCAGATAAATTTGAAGAGACGCCACTTCCAACCGGGCAAACACTTGTGGAGGTTGCTGTCGCAAATGATAATTTCGACATTTTGGCTGCGGCATTAACCAAAACGGGATTAGTCACAAGTTTAAATAACCCAAACTCGGGTACGTTTACAGTTTTTGCACCCACTGATGCAGCCTTTATCAATTATTGGAATTCGATAAGAGGTGCAGGGCATACTGAGCAAAATGTGTTGGATACGATTGCTAACCTTAAGCCAACAGGTGTATCTAATCCAACAATAGCCGCATTGGCAGGAGTTCTGAATTATCATATTGTTAGTTCAAAAATCCCGTCAAGCGAGATAACAGGCAAGGCAGTTTTTGCAACGCTGCAAGGCGCGCGATTGACTATATCTAAACAAGGCTCAAATGTTATTCTTAATGCGAACAACGCAGGTGCTGGTGCAGGTAATGGGGCTAATGTAACGGTAGTGGATGTGAATGCTTTAAATGGAGTTATTCATAGCATTGATAAAGTTTTGATACCAGTATCAGTAGCCACTATTGGAAATACATTGGGGTTTGCGGTAAGTTACACAACCAATCCACCTACGGTTACAGCAGGAACTACAGCCGGAAATAACTACGATATACTTTCAGCGGCAATTCGTAAGACTGGCTTGGCACCTACTTTATTGCCAAATAGAAGTCCATTACCTGATTTTACCGTGTTTGCCCCTAATGATGCAGCTTTTGTTGACTATCTAAATGCGATTGATCCCTCAATTACCACAGAAGGTCAAGCGCTTACGGCAATCAATGCCTTAACGGAATTAACTAATCCTAAGCTTTCGGAAGTGACTGAAATCTTAAAATATCACGTAGTAGCAGGAAGGGTAGTTTCTACTGACTTAACTGCAAGCTTATCTGTTACAACATTACTAACCGGTAAGAATTTTACCATATCTACGTTAGGTCCACCTGTTACGCTCACCGATGCTGCGTCAGCAGATGCTACTGTTGTGAATGCAAATATTTTAACCAATGCTGGTGTTGTACATGGAATCGGTGCCGTATTAAATCCTAACCCATAAAATTTATTGAAAGAATCAACCAGAAAGGCCTCTTCCGAGGCCTTTTTTTATTTACCGGTTAGCCGTACCTTCCTAACTATGTTCTGGCGGCAATCGTTGTTTTTACTCTTTATTGCATTCTTTTCGTGTAAGCCGCCAGGCTACGAACGAAATTTTGCCACCGAACCTGAAGTAGAATTTGATCTGGAAGCCATTCGCAAACGCGGCTCGTTGGTTGCCTTGCTGGATAACAACTCCATTAGCTACTTCATCTACAAAGGCCAGCCCATGGGCTACGAGTATGAATTACTAAAGCAACTTGCCAAATCGTTAAAAGTAGATTTGAAGATTAGATTGGTTACCGGAATAGAGCAAGCCATTGATCTGCTCAACAAAGGCGAAGGCGATGTGCTGGCATTTCCGTTAACCATTACAGCCGAACGAAAACAATATGTAACGTTTACCAATCCACACTTCGATACACACCAGGTGTTAGTGCAAAAGAAACCCGCTAACTGGCGCATGCAGGCACCCGAAATGCTGGAGAAAAAATTAATCCGCCAACCCGAGCAACTCGCGGGCCAGCACGTGTACGTAATGAAAGGCTCTGCTTTTCGCGATAGGTTGCTTGAGCTAAATACACAACTCGCAGCACCCATTCTTATTAAAGAAGACAGCGCTACAGCCGAAACGGAATCGCTCATTCAAAAAGTAGCTACCGGAGAAATCAAGTTCACGGTAACGGATGAAGTGATTGCAAACATCAATACACTTTATTATTCAAACCTCGATATCAATACGGTTTTAAGCGAGCCGCAACAAATTGCCTGGGCTGTGCGAACAAACTCACCCGAACTTCATACCGAGATCAATACATGGTTAGCCAAAGTAAAAAAGTCGGGTGTGTTTAAAGTAATCTACGAGAAGTACTTTAAAAGTAGTCGCCTGGCGCTGGCGCGGATTAAAGACGATTATTCTTCGCTAACAGGTGGGCAACTTTCGCCATTCGATGAACAACTAAAAAAAGGTGCCGAACAAATTGGGTGGGATTGGCGATTGGTAGCCTCGGTGGTCTATCAGGAATCAAATTTTAATCCGCGCGTAAAATCGTGGGCCGGTGCTATTGGCTTAATGCAGATTATGCCCGAAACCGGTGAATACTTTGGCGCCAGTAATTTATGGGATCCCTCACAAAATATTAATGTGGGCATACGCTTCTTAAAATTTCTGGATAAGCATTGGGCAAAAACAGTGGCCGATCCTGAAGAACGAATGAAGTTTGTATTGGCTTCGTATAACGTAGGACTTTCGCATGTTATAGATGCGCAGAAGTTAACCCGCAAGTATGGTAAAGACCCTACGCTGTGGGAAGACAATGTTGAATATTATCTCTTGCAAAAACGCGATCCAAAATATTTTCGCGATCCGGTTGCCGTAGTAGGTTATTGCCGCTGCGATGGCCCGGTGCGGTATGTAAAGGAAGTATTGCAGCGATACGATGAGTATCGACTTCGCATCGCTGCATGAGATAGTTACTGGTTTATTTCTTCTTCGGTTCCAGTTCAGGAAGTTTAAATTTTTGAAGTGGGCTGGGTTGCTTCATCATTGCTTCGATGTCTGCTACTGTTCGGGGTGCATAACCAGAAAGCAATTCGCAGCCTTCTTTAGTGATCAGATAATCATCTTCAATACGAACCGCAATGCCCCACCATTTAGGGTCGGTAGCACTGTTATCGGGAATATAAACTCCCGGCTCTATGGTGATAGCCATATTAGGTTCAAGTACACGGTGGCCTTTGTCGTGTACATCTAACCCGATGTGATGCGATACACCGTGTGGAAAAAATAAATGTTTTTCAGTTTCGGTTTTGATAATACCTAACTCCACTAATCCCTTATTCACTACATCGCGCGATACAACGGTAAGGTGCGACAATTCAACACCGGGTTTACAGGCTTTCATAGAAGCCTCTTGCGCACTAAGCACGAGTTCATATATTTTCTTTTGCTCAGGCGAAAACTTTCCGTTTACGGGAATAGTGCGGGTAATGTCGGCAGTGTAGCCATGAAACTCCGCTCCCAAATCCATTAAAATCAATTCTTTGTTGTCCAGAGAAGGTTTGTAATTATCAGTATAATGAAGAATACAACCGTTGTGGCCACCACCCACAATGGAAGGATAGCCTAAGTCTTCGGCCTGATATTTTTTAAATACATATTCATGAATGCCTTGAATTTCGCGCTCGCTCATACCGGGTTCAATAGCTTTCATAACTTCTACTTGCCCTACGCACGAAATCATAACCGCTTTGCGCAGCAGTTCTATTTCTTCTGTTGTTTTAACGCCCCGCAAACTGGCCATCAGCGAATGTAATCCGCGCATGTTCAGATTATTTTTAGGTTGTTCTTTTAAAACGGTAAGGCTGTTGTCCTTTTTGGGGTAATTCACTTTTTCTTTGAATTGTTCAATCAGGCTGTACAAGTCGGTTGAGTCACGTGGATTATCGCGCACATCATTCTGAAAATCGTAAAATAGAATTTCTGAAAACTTAGAAAACTCAACATTGTATTTCTTAAACTGACTTCCATTAAAAGCTTGTTCAAAGCCCAGTAAATTTTTGGTGCCTTCAGCACCAATTCTACGCCCGGTCCACATTTCGCGCATGGCGTTACGCTCTTGCACAAAAATTATTTCGTTATAAACTGTTCCGTTGGCTGCTGTCTGATTGTCTTTAAAGATCAGCAATACAGCTTCGGGCTCGCGATAGCCGGTGAGGTAAAAAAAGTCAGGATCCTGATGGTAAACATAATCCACATCGTTAGACCGGTTACGCACCGCATTCGCAAAAAATATGGCTACCGAGTTTGCGGGCATACTTTCGCGCAACTTTTGCCTGCGCTCTTTGTGCCATTCTTTACTTAAAAAATCGTTGGGTAAATCCGGACTCTGACCAAAGGAAGAGCAGAACGTGAATAGTAAAAGAGTAAACGCAATTAGCTTATGTTTCATGATGAGGTAGAATTTCGCCCGTTAAAATAGCTAAAAGGAACGAACCGGAAAGAACAGCGTGATGGTTGGTTAAGAAGTGTAGTGGGTGGTGAATTTATTTATCCTTAAGGTTATAGCCTTTTCTTTTACCACCCGATACTATTGACGCCAGAGATTATGTTGATTCACCAAAGTTGTTTAGTGAAGACACGTAACAAGGCAACGAATTCAGGGAGTAAATGCAGCTATTCGCTCTTCAAAGTAACCACCGGATTCTCTTTCACTACCCGATACAACTGTGACGCTACCGTAATCAGCACCGAAGCAATCATCAGCGCAAGCGTGATCAATACCGGCCATTGCGGTAGCGGCATCGGATCGGGATATACGGCCACATGAAGTTGGGCCATGAAACAATAACCGAGTGCAGAGCCAATCATAAAAGAAATGGCAACTACAAGAATGTATTCCTGGCTCATTAACCGAAAGATGTTGAATGTTTTTGCACCAAAAATTTTGCGAATGCTAAACTCTTTTAACCTGCGCGACAAGTTGTACGACACCAAACCGAATAATCCCATACACGCCAATGTCAATGCGATGATGGAAATGAAGTACATGATTTTGCTATCGGATTGTGTGCCACGATAAAAGCTGCCAAAAACTTCCTGCTGATTGTTACCGAGGTAAGCATCATCGGGCGCTATAGAGAGCCACGAGTTTTTAACTAACGCAACTACATTTTCAATCTCACCCGGTGCGCTCTTCACCACAAAATAAGTGAACTCGTTTTCGGGCACGAGGTGCATCAGCGCAGGCTGCATAACCTTATCAAAGTCTTCGAAATAAAAATCTTGCACCACACCAATCACTTCAAACTCACTTCCGTGGAAAGAAACGGATTGTCCTAAAGCATCTGCCCAACCCATTTTTTTAACCAAGGCTTCGTTTACTACAATAGCCGTCCTGGCATCAGCCTCCGATTCACTTGTAAACAGTCGGCCTTCTTTTATTCGGAGGTTCATCGTTTCCGCATAGGCAACGCCTACGGGGAAACGTGTAGCCTGCATTTCTTTTTCACCACTTTGTATGCTGGTGAGTTCATCTTCATCGCCCACATGGCTGGCTGATCCGGCATAACTCAGCACATCTTTTTGTTGCGATACAAGGTTACTTAATGCAAGGTATTGTTCTTTTCCATGAATGGGGAAGTAAGCAATGTCGCGATAATCATAGCCCCAATCTTTGGTCTCAAAATAGTCGCGGTTACTTACCGAAAGCAAGGAGAAAATGATGGTGGCAAACGAAATGGTGAATTGAAAACCCAGCATGGTTTTACTGAACAAGCTTTTACTTCCAAAATTTTCATTGCCTTTTAAAATACGAATGGCGTTGAAGGATGAAACATAGAGTGACGGATACGCACCAGAAATGATTGCGATAATGAACAACATTCCGCCAAAGAATAGCAGCATGGTGCTGGTGGAGGAAAATGAAAACGGAACGGTGATGGGGTATAATGAATTAAAGGCAGGCACTAGAAAGAAATAGGCGAGTGCTGTTCCGGCTATCAACGCAATAGAACACAACACCAGATTCTCTACCATGTATTGCAGAACTGCCTGACCTTTGCTGCCGCCAATCACTTTGCGAATCCCGATCTCTTTTAATCGTAACGATACCGAGGCGATTGACACATTCATATAATTGAAGCAAGCGAGTAACAACAAGAACACGACAATGGTGCTGATCACGATTATGGTTGCCGGATGCAAATCCCACGAAAGGCAATCCACAATATCGTAACTGTTTGCGGCAACTGCTGCAAGCTGAAGCCATTCAACTTCACGAACCTGAAAATTTTCGTTGGCAGCATTTTGCAAGGTTTGATAAGCCGATAAAGTTTTATTAAGCACAGAAGGATGTTGACCTTCTTTCATCACAACAAAAGTTGAGCGCGACCACATGCCCCAACTGGCATATTGTTCACCACGATAGCTTTCCCAAAACTCCATCGGAATTAAGAAAGTAAATCGCATACTGGACTCATTCACTTTGTTATCAGCCACAGCGCTTACGCGGAAAACAATGGGCTGACTATCATTAAACTTAACGGAAAGTTCTTTCCCAATAGGGTTATCGTAAGCAAAGTATTGAATTGCTTTTTCTTCACTGATTACGATGCTGTACTTGTCGTTGAGTGGTTGACGCGCACCATTTACAATCGGATAACTGAATACATCAAAGAATGTGCTATCAACACACCACAGGGTTTCGTTAAACACATGCGTTTCGTAGCGTACACTCAGGTCGCCCAGTTTTTGAATGCGGGTCATTGTTTCAACGGCACTGTGTTCGGCCATCAACGCTGGCCCCATCAGGTAAGGCGATCGCGCCCAGCGCTCGGTATCATCACCTGCTTTCACATGACTCACCGCAAGGTATGTGCGATCACCTTTCTGATGAAAACTGTCGAGATCATAAAAGGAATCAATTAATAAAAAAATACTGATGCAACACCCAATGGCCAAAGCTAGTCCGGCAATGTTGATAGATGAATGCGAGAGATGACGCGTGATATTACGAAGGCCAGATCGGAAATAACTTTTTAACATACTGATATTGTTAGTAGCATATTGAATTCTTTTTCTTTGCATGTTGCGTAAACGAAAGAAGCGCAACACATTCCAGATAAATAAAAGATCAGCTTTGCGTTTACTCTTTGTAGCGGTTCGTTCGTACAATTCATACACATCGCCCTGAATTTCTTCGAGCAAATCCGCACGGCAATACCATGCGAGAAATTTATCGGCCCATTTGGGTGGAGTGCGTTTGTTCATTCGTTAAATTCTAATACTTAATTACATTATTCAATTTTTAAAGTTTCGGTTGGGTTTTCCTGAGTTATCCGTTTCATTTGGATACCTACGGTACTTGTCACTATCGCAATCAGAACAATAAGTGTATAGAAAAAGGGAGCCAAGCCAGAGAATGGAACGGCTACGTAGATTTCATTAATAAACATATTGATAAGCAGATAGCCGGCCGGGCAGCCAATCAGAAAGGAGACAACAGCTATTCTTACATACTCTTTGCTCATCAAACGGAAGATATGGATCATGTTGGCTCCAAATATTTTCCTGATGCTGAATTCTTTTAGCCTTCGCGTAATATTAAATGAGACTAGTCCGTATAGTCCCAGGCCACTGAGCAGCACAGCCACGCATGCTACAAAAATTAATAGCTGAGTGTTAATGCTGAGATCTTCATTAAAACCTCTGAAGACTTCTTCTTGTTGAAATCCTTCAAAAGGATCGTCTGGAGTGATGGCATTCCAATCATTCTTTGCATCCTGTATGGTAGCTTCAGATGAACCTGTTTTAACAGATGCACAGATGTAGTTAAATGTTTCTTTCGGAGTAATGGTGAAAAAGGCAGGGGCTGATGAATGATAAGCATCGTGGAGAAAATCCTGAACAACCCCTACCACAACATATTTGTTGCTATCTGCTACAAAGGTTTGATTGAGTGGGGCATCCCAACTTAGTAAGTCTGCAAACGACTGGGTTACGATAGCCGATTCAATTTTGTCTGATTCAATTTGGCTGTCAAAATATCTTCCTACAATAAGTTTTGTATTGATAGTTTCAAGATAGTTGAAGCCTGTGCGGTAATGCATGGCATCATAGTTTGTGTGCTGAGCAGTAATGGTTCTCCAGTTGTAGTCCATACCTACATGATCTGTTGTTCCGGCAAGACTTTTTATTTTTGTATTTGCCTGAAGCTTGTGGTTGAGATAAGCATACTGAGCTGGGGTAGTTGCAAATAGTGCGATTACATCCTGGTGGACGTATCCCCAATCTCTGTTTTTAAGATTTAAGGCGTTCTGCACGAAGATAAACGAAGAGACCACAGTAGTTATAGCAAGTATAAACTGCAGGGTGAGTAAGCCTTTGCTTAATAAGGAGTGATGGCCAAATTGTTGTTTGCCTTTTAGAATCTGTGCGGGAGCAAACGCAGCTACATACAAAGCAGGGTACAAGCCGGATACGATACCAACAAAAACAATAAGCCCAAAGAAAAACACCACGCCACTCATCCAACTGCTAAACTGAAACGGCACTTCGATGGGAGTAAGGTTTCTAAAGGCTGGCAGAAAAAATGCGTATGCCAAAAGTACGCCTGCTACTGTGGCAAGCGTGCAGATAACCAGGTTTTCGGTTAGGAACTGTTGAACGATCTCTCTTTTACTACCGCCAATTACTTTTCTGATAGCGATTTCGCGTAACCTCACCGACACTGTTGAAATAGCCACGTTCACGTAGTTAAGGCATGAAACAACAAGAAGTAGAATAGAAATAACGCCTAATGCAATAAGGCCAGCCGGATGTGCTCCATGCGAAATCGAATTATTGATTTGCTTGCTGTTTGTGGCAAGTTCAGTGAGTGGCCTTAGGTTGAACTGATCTACTTTCCAGTTTGGTGAGCTTAGGTTTTGCATATCCTTGTATTTTGCTAGCGACAAGGTCAGATCAGAAGCAGCGTATTGATCGCCAAGCAGAATAAACGTAGCGGTAGTATTTTTTTGCCAGGCGGGTGCTTCAGCAGTTTGCAGGTGTAAGAAGGAAATAATGAGACCAAAATAAATGGAAGAGTTAATAGGTTCATTAAATACGGCAATTACTATGAATTCGTCTTTCATGCCGGAACCAAATTTTAATGAGAGTGTTTGGCCTATTGGGTTTTGATCACCAAAATATTTTTCGGCTTGTTGCTGGTTTAAGGCAACTGTATTTTTTGATTTGATTTGAGCCAGGTCTCCGCTCACCAAGGCTAACGTAAACAATTGAGCAAACTCAGGATCAACCAATGAAACCTGTTCATAAAAGGCATCTCCGTTTTTAAAACGAGCCGAAACCATGTCGGAGTGAACACGTGTCATTCCAACAATACTTGTTTCTGCTTCTCGCAATGTTGATCCAAGCAAAGATGGTGTATCTCCCCATTCCTGAAGTTCATCGCCTGTTTTTACCAGGCTGGTTATCTGAAAGACCCGGTCAGCATTTTTTTGATAGGAGAATGAGTTGAATTGATTTTCAATAAACAAAGCTGATGTAAGCACGATACCGATAGCCACAGCTAATCCAATTACATTGATTGTACTGTTCAGCCTGTGCCGGTTTGCATTCCTTATGCCTGCAAGCAGATAACTATTAACAAGGGTAATATAGCTGGATGCAAAGACCGGTGTTTTTCTTTGCATGTTGCGTAAACGAAAGAAGCGCAACACATTCCAGATAAATAAAAGATCAGCTTTGCGTTTACTCTTTTTAGCGGTTCGTTCGTACAATTCATATGCATCCCCCTGAATTTCTTCAAGCAAATCCGCACGGCAATACCACGTCAAGAATTTATCGGCCCATTTGGGAGGAGTATGCTTCATTAGATGTGTTGAAACTGTAATGCAATACGCGGAATCTGTTTAAACAATGTGTTACGCATTTCGTTGGCTTCTTCCAGCGCACGTTTGCCGGCAGCAGTTAACAGAAAAATTCGCTTTCTGCGGCCACCGCGTTCTTCCGTAGGTTCACTCATTTTTGATTTGAGAAACCCTTTTTCTTCTAATCGGGTAAGCACCGCATGTACGGCACTAATGTTCAGGCTGCGATTAGTTTGTTTTTCAATTTCATCCATTACACCAACTCCGTATGCCTCGGGATATAAAATCCCGACTGTGAGTAATACGAGTTCTTCCAATTCGCCCAGGTATGTTCCTTTCATAGTGATTCAATTACTTCTACAAACGTGAAATTAATCAATATGTTTCATTTTTGTAGAAATAATATAAAAACAGTATAAGGGGCACACAACAGTGCGTTTAGCAAGTTCCTACAATTGATTTACAATCGCACCAAAATCAAGTGATTGCCAGGTGTTTTCGAGGTTGGATGTTTTCATCACCGTATCCATAATTTGTTTTTGTTTCTGGCCAATGCGCAGGGCATCGGAGTAACGCATGGTATCCATAAATGTAACCATGGGGTAGAGTGGAATCCACTTATCAGGGAATAGCTCGTAAAGTTTGCCTTCAATTTTTTTACGCAACAAAAAATCTGTATCGGCAACCAGATCTCGCATCTCAATAAAATTATCAAGCGCTAACTGTGCAATGGCATCGGTATCGGGTTTGCGCAAGGCTTGAAACTCCGGGAGCACCTTGTTCCAGTTATCGTTATGTTGATTTAGTAAATCGTTTAAGATGCGACAATCTTCAAAGCCTGCATTCATGCCTTGCCCATAAAAGGGAACAATACCATGAGCCGCATCGCCAATCAATAATGTTTTGTTGCGTACCCACGGATAACATTTTATTGTTACAAGAGAAGAAGTTGGATTGGTAGCAAAGTCTTCTAACAATTCGGGCATTAGGTGTTGGGCATCGGGGAATGTTTCCGAGAAAAATTTTTCAACATCTTGTTTGGTCTTTATTGTATTGAAGGATGGATTGCCTTCAAATGGAAAGAACAACGTGCAGGTAAAACTTCCATCCGGATTGGGCAACGCAATCATCATAAAACTTTCGCGTGGCCAGATGTGAAGGTGATTTTTTTCTAATTGAAATGAACCTCCCGCTCCGGGCGGAATGTGTAATTCTTTATAACCATGATCAATATAATCCTGCTCGTAATCGAAACGATCGGTAAATTGAAATGCGGTGCGCACAGCCGAGAAGGCGCCATCTGCACCGATGATGTAATCGAACGAATAGTTACCAGTTTCCGGTTTCTGATTTCTTGTTACTGGCAACTGGTAACTGGCAACCTCTAACGAAGTCTTCTCCAGATCAACTTTCGTAATACGTTGCTCAAACCGAAACCCAACACCCAATCGCTCCGCTTCATTCATTAACACTACATTCAAACCACTACGCGAAACGGAATTGATAAACTGTCCTTCTTTTCCATAAGCGAATGAAGAGAGATTGCCTTGCTTATCGTGCATCATGCGCCCGTGCATGGGAATGGCAACTTTTTTTAATTCATCGGCCAGGCCAACTTCTTTTAATGCACGAATACCGCGGTTGCTTAACGCGAGGTTAATAGAGCGCCCGGCTTCCGCACCTTTTTTGCGCATATCGTTTCTGCGCTCGAATACGGTAACGGAATAGCCTCGTTTCTTTAAGTAGATGGATAACAACGAACCAACAAGTCCCGCCCCAACAATGGCTATGTTCTGCATAAAAGAATCTTTTAACTAAAGCTCGAAATTAGGAGTTTTTGGAATGAGCAAGACATTGTCGGAGGTTAAAATTACGACTGTTACGTTACGAAGATTACGTTACGAAGTTTACGTTACGAAGTTTACGTAACGTAATCTTCGTAATAGCTGCATGTTCCTTAACATCGTTAAAGGGTGAATGAATTTTACCTTATTAAGGCATTCTTAAAAATCTCCACAAACCGAAAAACATCTTCAAAAGTATTATACAGCGGCACGGGCGCAACACGAATCACATTAGGTTCGCGCCAGTCGGCAATTACACCCGCTTTGGTTAACGCATCAAAAACTTTTTTGCCTTTCTGTTTCATAAAAATAGAAAGCTGGCAACCGCGCGCGCGTTTGTCTGAAGGAGTGAGGATTGCAAATTTTTCTTCAGCTGCATCAATCTGGCTGAGCAGGTATTTCAGATAACCGGTTAACAACAAACTTTTAGCGTGAAGATTTTTTAATCCGGCTTGTTGAAATATTTCTAATGAAGCCAACAAGGCAGCGGCCGGTAGTACCGGATGATTTGATAATTGCCAACTATCAATTCCAGCCATAGCTATAAAACCTTTCTTCATTTGAAACCGATCTTTTTCATGATGCCCCCACCAGCCAGCAAAGCGAGGTAAAGACGCATCGTTCGCGAACCGTTCGTGTACAAAGGCCCCGGCTATGGCACCGGGCCCGGCATTCAGATATTTATAACTGCACCATACGGCAAAGTCAACATTATCTTTATGCAGATTCAGTTTCACGTTGCCAATGGCATGTGCTAAATCAAATCCCACATACGCTCCGGCTGCGTGTGCGGCTTGAGTAATTTTTTTTATATCGAAAAACTGACCGGTGTAATATTGAACGCCACCGAAGATAATCAGTGCCAACTCATCTTTATGTTTTTCAATAGTGGCCAGAATATCTTCTGTGCGTAAGGTGTGTTCACCCTCGCGAGGTTTTATTTCTACTAAAGTCTTATTGGGATCGAGTTTGTGATATTTTATCTGCGATTCAAATGCATATTGATCGGAAGAAAATGCACCGGCTTCGGTAATAATCTTAAATCGTTTTTTTGTGGGGCGATAAAATGAAACCATCAGCAAATGCAGATTCACCGTAAGGTGATTCATGGCTACTACTTCGGTAGATTTTGCTCCCGTAAGTAAGGCTAATCCTTTCTTCGTGAATTTATGATAATACAACCACGGCCGTTTTGCATGCACGTGACCTTCTACACCCAATGCAGCCCAATCGTTTAATTCTTCGCTAATAAAATTCTTAGTGGTTTTAGGTTGAAGCCCCAATGAATTTCCAGTAAAGTAAATGGCGGTTTTGCCTTTTACTTTTGGGAGATGAAATAACGTTCGGAAATTTTTTAAGGGATCGATGCGATCAAGTTTGCGGGCAAAGGCAAGCGTGGTTTCAAATTGCATGTCGGAAAATTAAGCTATTGTTCAGAACAACGAAAGTTGTTTTAACACCGCACCTTCATGTTCCAACAGCCACTGTTTGTTTTCAAGACCACCCCCATAGCCGGTTAGGTTTCCATTTTTGCCAATTACCCGATGGCAAGGTACTACAATGGCAATCGGGTTTTGTCCATTGGCAAGACCCACGGCCCGAATGGATTTAATATCGCCTATGCGAACGGCAAGTTCCTCATACGAGATGGTTGTTCCGTAAGGAATATTAATCAACTCGCGCCAAACTTTGTTTTGAAATTCCGTTCCGCGAAAACCAAGATTGAACGTAAAGAACTTGCGACCTTTTAAAAAGTATTCGTCTAACTCAAGTAAGCATTGTTCAATGGCGGGAGTTAAGTTTTCGGCCCCACAGGCTTCTTTCCAAAAACCAATGCGGGTAATGCTGTCGCCTTCTGATTCAATTATCAAATTACCAACGTGCTGATGTTGATAATAGGCTATTCCTTTTTGGGTACTCATTTTTTTGAAGTTGGCAGTAGCCATGTGGTATTTTTTAGCGGTACTGCTTACTGGTTACTGCCTACTTTTACTACTAAACAAACCGTGGGTCAGTCTCCATCACCGTACCACATTTTTTACAAGTGCGTAATTCCTTCGAACCATAAAAATCGCGGAAACGCGGTAAAAAATCTTTCTCAATATTTTCTAAATGGAATTTATACTCGTGTAGTTTGTTGTTGCAGTTATCGCAATACCAGATCAACCGGTCTTCAAAAGTTGGGTCTTCACGTTTGCATTCAATTACCAATCCAACGGTATTGGCCGGCCGCTCAGGCCGATGGGGCGTGTTGGCCGGTAACAAAAACATTTCGCCTTCTTTAATCGGAATATCAACGGCCTGGCCATCTTCCTGAATGCGCACGTTAATGTTTCCCTCTAATTGATAAAATAATTCTTCCGTTTGGTTAAAGTGATAATCTTTGCGTGCGTTCGGCCCACCTACAATCATTACAATGTAATCGCCTGCAGCGGCATACAAATTTTTGTTTCCCACAGGTGGCTTTAGCAGATCACGATTTTCAGTAATCCATTGCTTTAGATTGAAAGGTTTACGAATGGCCATACATAAGTTGATTAAGATGAAAAGTTAAGGTTCTTTTGTGGTTACTAAAAGTGCAATTTTATGAATCTGAATCTGGAAGGCAAAAATGCTTTGGTCTGCGGCAGCACACAGGGCATTGGTAAAGCTTCGGCTATTGAATTAGCGGCTATGGGCGCTACGGTTATACTAGTGGCCCGCAACGAAGAAGTTTTACAGACTGCCCTCAAAGAACTTTCTAACCACGCCAATCAAAAACATACGTATCTGGTTGCTGATTTTTCGCTGCCCGATCAGGTTAAGACTGTGATTCAGAATTTTGTTAGCGGTAAGCAAATTCATGTGTTAATCAATAATACTGGTGGTCCGCCAGCCGGGCTGGCAATAGATGCTGCACCCGAACAATTTATAGCTGCATTCAATAGTCATTTAATCTGCAACCAGATTTTAACGCAGGCCGTTGTGCCGGGCATGAAGCACGCAGGCTATGGCCGGATAATAAATATTATTTCTACATCCGTTAAAATTCCGCTTCGGGGTTTAGGTGTATCCAACACCATTCGTGGCGCGGTGGCAAATTGGTCTAAAACATTATCGGTAGAACTTGCTCCTTTTGGAATTACGGTAAACAACGTGTTGCCGGGAACAACCATGACGGGCCGCCTGGATTCACTGATTAAAAGCAAAGCCGAGAAAGCGGGCAAAACCTATGAGGAGATAAAACAGGAAATGATAGCCGAAGTACCGGCTGCAAGAATTTCAGAGCCACACGAAGTAGCGGCTGCGGTTGCGTTTCTGGCAAGCCCGGCAGCGGGTTACATTAACGGAATCAACCTTCCCGTTGATGGTGGTCGCACCGGAAGTTTGTAATTTGCACGTACATGAAGTTGTTGGCTTGGCTTTTATTCATTTCTGTAGCGGTGCAGGCGCAACCACCTGTTTTGCTGCGCGAAGATTTTTCTTCGAATAAAGATGGACTCTGGTGGACAGGCAAAGGCGATAACTACATGATTAGCATGGAGCGTGGTAAATACATTCTTACCACTGTTCAAAAAGATAAAGGCCGCTTTATAACCATCAGTCCGTATATCGACAGTAAGAAAGACTTTACGATGGAGGCCACTTTTGTTCAAAAGTCAGGTACCGATAATCATGGTTATGGTTTTTTGTGGGGCGATAACGCAAATGGTAAGAATCATAGTTTTACAGTAACAACTACGGGTTATTTTCAAGTAATGAGCCCTGAGGAGAAACCAAAACTCAACGAATGGATTGTTACCGATAAAGTGAAGCCACTCGGCCAGGAAAATTTACTAAAGATAGAACAACGAAAATCGCGCTTATATTTTTTTATCAATAATCAACAAGTGCTGGAAACAGAAGCGCTGCCACTTTACGGAACCCGACTTGGGTTTATTACCTACACCAATATGGTGTTGGAAGTGGATAACTTTGTATTGCGCCACGATTTGAAAATTAATCTGCCGCCCAATCTGGCCACTGGTTTGGTGAAAGAAAATCTGGGGCCACAGGTAAACTCACCGTACGATGACCTCGGGCCAATTATTACTGCCGATGGGCGTACAATTTATTTTGGTCGTGAAAACTCACCAGAAAATATTGGCGGTAAAACTGATGGCGAAGACATTTACATCACCACCAGCACCGATGGTGTTACCTGGAGTAAAAGTAAAAACCTTGGCCCACCCATTAACAATGCCGAGACTAACAACATGGCGGCCGTAAGTGCCGATAACAACATGTTGATATTTTGTAAGTCGGATGGATTTCAAATCCGTAAACGCACCAAAGCTGGTTGGTCTGAACCTGAATACCTGAATGTGCGATTTAAGAATGAAGCCAAAACAATGGAGGCTAATTTATCTTCGGATGGTAAAGCCATAGTGTTTACTTCCAAGCTTGCGCAGAATTTGTTTTACAGTACTGACAATGAGTTGAGTGAGAAAGATGTTTATGTAACACTTCAAGACGAGAAAGGAAACTGGGGCGCTCCAATCAATCTGGGCAAACAGATTAACACAAGTGGAGATGAACTTTCTCCTTTTTTGGCGGCCGATGGTCGCACATTATATTTTGCCACGAATGGTCGCCCCGGCTATGGCAGCTACGATATTTTTATGAGTAAGCGCACGGGCAACTCATGGACTGATTGGACAGAGCCCGTAAACCTGGGGCCGGAAATAAACACCAATAGTTTTGATGCTTACTATACGCTTTCGGCTGCAGCCGATTATGCTATTATGGTAAGCGATCGAAATTCTATTGGTGCTTCCGATCTGGTGCGCATAAAATTACCCGAAGCCATAAAGCCCGATCCGGTTGTATTATTAATGGGCCGCACACTCAATGCAAAAACTAAACAACCTGTAAGTGCCGATATTTTTTTCGAAGACTTAACGGTTCGCAAAGAAGTAGGCGAAGCTATCTCCGACCCCAACACCGGTTCTTATCGTATTACACTTACCAAAGGGAAAAACTATGGCATCCGGGCCGAGGCAAAGGGCTACCTTTCGGTGAATGAAAATTTTGAATTGGCATCCGTTACTGAATACAAAGAGATAAACAAAGACTTGTTGCTAATGCCAATTATAGTTGGCGAAAGCATAATGCTCAATAATCTTTTTTTTGAGCAAGGCCGGCCGGCACTTAAATCACAATCTTTTCCAGAGCTTGATCGATTGGTGGAAATTATGCAGGAGAATCCCACTATAAAAATTGAATTGGGTGGCCATACCGATAACGTAGGGAATAAAGATGCACTGAAAACACTTTCAGAAAATCGGGTAAAGGCGGTGAAAGAATATCTTGTATCGAAAGGAATAAACAAAGATCGCATAACCGGAAAAGGCTATGGCGGCACTGTGCCGGTTGTACCCAATACCACCGAAGCCAATCGCCAGCGCAACCGCAGGGTTGAGTTTAAAATTGTGAAAAAGTAATCCGTACCAGTACGCAATTGGAAATACCTTCCGGCAGGTATTTTTCTTTAAGTTTAGCCATCGTTAATTTCGATTTAATTCATTTATGATCAGGATCGCAGTTCTACTTTTTCTTATTTCGGGTTATGCCTATGCCCAACCCGTATTTATCAACGAAAGTTTTTCAGACAACTACAGGGCGTGGCCACTGGGCAAAGGCGATAATTACACGCTTACCATTGAAGGTGGGAAATACATTGTTAATACCACGCAAGAAGGGAAGGGTCGTGTAATCCGCATCTATCCCTACTTTGAAAAACGAAAAGACTTTTCGATTGAAGCAACATTTGTTCAAAAGTCGGGTAGCGTTAATAATGGTATCGGGTTGGTGTGGGGTGAAAACCCAGCAGGCATTAATTATGAATTTCTGATTACGACCAATGGGTATTATAAAATACGAGGTGCTGAAAAAGCCAAAGAGAATGACGAATGGATTAAGTATAAAAACATAAAACCCTTAGGTGAACCTAACCACTTACGCATAGTTCAAAAAAATGCTGTTTGGACGTATTACATCAATGGTAAAAAAGTAAAGGAGATTGACGTTCAGAAACTAAGCAGCAATGCCATAGGCTTTACCAACTATACCAACATGGTGCTGGAAGTAGATGATTTTATTTTCAAGCACGATGTAAAAATTAATCTTCCTGATAAGATGACTACAGGATTAGTAAAAGAAAATCTGGGCAATCAGGTTAATACTGCTTATGGAGACATCTCGCCAAAGATAGCTACCGATGGCCGCACCATTTATTTCGCTGTACGTGATGATCCGGCCACACAAACTAAGCCCGATGAAGAAACATCTGATATCTGGATCACCACATCGACTGATGGTTTAGTCTGGAAAAAAAGTTATAAGCTGGGTAGTGAGATTAATACCAGCAGAACCAATAACCTGGCCGCTATCAGTGCTGATAACAATATGATGTTGTTTTGTAAAACAGAAGGTTTTCAGGTTCGTAAAAAAACGGCAACCGGATGGTCTGAGCCTGAATGGTTGAACGTAAAATTTAAGAACGAAGCTAATCACATGGAAGGTGCACTTTCGGCCGATGGTAAAGCAATTGTTTTTGCGGTTAAGCTTCCTGACAATGTGGAGTACAATGCACAACAAAAATCGGAGGACAAAGATGTGTATGTAACCGTGCAGGATAAAAATGGAGTTTGGTCTAAACCTATTAACCTAGGCAAGAAGATCAATACAGGAGTAAACGAACTCTCACCCTTTCTGGCTGCTGATGGGCGAACACTTTATTTTGCATCAGAAGGCCACCCCGGCTATGGCGGTGCCGATATTTTTATGAGCAAACGAAAAGGCAACAGTTGGACCGATTGGACTGAGCCCATAAATCTTGGCCCCGAAATCAACACACCATCATTCGATGCATACTACACCATTCCGGCTTCAGCCGATTATGCGTACATGAGTAGTTCTGCTAACCAAACTGGCAAGGCCGACCTTGTACGGATAAAACTTCCGCAAGCCATTAAACCCGATCCGGTGTTGTTGGTATTAGGTCACACACTAAATGCAAAAACAAAAGAACCCGTTAAGGCCGATATTATTTTTGAAGATCTGGCTACCAAAGACGAAGCAGGCGAAGCTATCTCCGATCCGTCCACCGGTGCATATCGTATTACCTTGGCCGATGGTAAGCACTATGGAATTCGTGCCGAAGCAAAAGGTTTTCTTTCTGTAAACGAAAACATGGAGTTGGCGCCTATCACCGAATACACTGAAGTGAAGAAGGATTTATTTCTGATGCCGATTGAAGAAGGTGAAAGTATTTTGTTAAACAACGTATTCTTTGAACAAGGTAAACCCATTCTCAAATCACAATCCTTTCCGGAGTTAGATCGGCTTGCGCAGATTCTGGAAGAGAACCCAACCATTAAAATTGAAATTCAGGGGCATACCGATAATGTGGGCAATAAACTGGCATTGCAGGAACTTTCAGAAAACCGGGTTATGGCTGTGCGCGAATACCTGATCAACAAAGGAATTAAGAAAGACAGAATTACCGGTAAAGGTTTTGGCCCCAACAAGCCCATTGCACCAAACGATACCGAGGAAAACCGGCAACGTAATCGTAGAGTAGAGTTTCAGATTATGAAGAAGTAACTGTTTATTAAAGACGCCAACATTCCATAACATCTGTTAACTTGAGCCACATTCTGGCTCATGGAAAAGATACTGAATTACATTAATGGCGTTTTAACCGAACCGGTTAGCGGTAAATTTTTTAACAACATCAATCCGGCCGAAGGCAAACCATATAGCCTTGTGCCCGATTCGGGTGCTGAAGATGTTGCCAAAGCAACTGCCGCTGCACAGCATGCCTTTGCAAAGTGGAGTACTTCGGCAAAAGACCGGTCAGCAATTTTAGTTAAGATTGCTGAGTTGGTTGAACGCGATCTGGATAAGCTTGCTTTGGCAGAAAGTATCGATCAGGGCAAGCCGGTTACACTGGCCAGGTCGTTGGATATTCCCCGTGCAGCTGCCAACATTCGGTTTTATGCAACGGCAATTCTCCACGAAAGTGCAACCGCACATTTTACCGATAACGAAGCTATCAACTATACACAACATACCCCCATTGGTGTGGTGGGTTGTATCTCGCCCTGGAACTTACCCTTGTATTTGTTTACTTGGAAAATTGCGCCCGCGCTTGCTGCAGGTTGTACGGTGGTAGCCAAGCCTTCAGAGATTACACCCATGACAGCTTATCTGTTTTCTAAACTTTGTATAGAAGCTGGTTTACCTGCTGGCGTGTTAAACATTGTACACGGTGTTGGTGCCAGAGCCGGGCAGGCTATTATCGAGCATCCTGAAATTAAAGCCATCTCGTTTACCGGTGGAACTGTTACCGGCAAAACAATAGCCGCCACTGCTGCGCCCATGTTTAAAAAACTTTCGCTTGAGTTGGGTGGGAAAAATCCAAACATCATTTTTGCCGATTGCGATTTTGAAAAAGCAATAAACACCAGCATTCAATCTTCGTTTGCTAACCAAGGCGAAATCTGTTTGTGTGGTTCGCGTATTTTTGTAGAGCGACCGCTTTATGAAAAATTTGTAGCGGAGTTTACCGAGCGCACAAAAAAATTAATTGTAGGCGATCCGCTTGACGATGAAACAAACCTCGGGGCGATTGCATCAGAAGTACACCTGAATAAAGTGCTTGCTTACATAGAACTGGCTAAGCAAGAAGGCGGCACTGTAGTTCAGGGTGGTAAACAAGTAAAGCTTGCAGGTCGGTGTGCCGATGGTTATTTTCTTGAGCCTACCATCATCACAGGGTTATCGCATACCTGTCGCACCAACCAGGAAGAAATTTTTGGACCGGTAGTTACCATTATGCCATTCGATAGTGAGGCGGAAGTGTTGGAGTATGCGAATAGCACAACGTATGGATTGGCTGCTACCATCTGGACCGAAAATTTAAAACGGGCGCATCGTATGGCGGCACTAGTAAAAAGTGGTATTGTTTGGGTAAACTGTTGGCTCCTCCGCGATTTGCGCACTCCGTTTGGTGGTATGAAACAAAGTGGTATCGGGCGCGAAGGTGGCTTTGAAGCCCTGAAGTTTTTTACGGATGAAAAGAATGTGTGTATTAAACTTTAGTAGACCCTTCAGGACTTGATATGAATCTTTTTGACATCGATACCATCCTTATTAAAACTCTGGGCTACCCCCTCAGCTACCTCGAATTTTTCGGAACACTTTCAGGAATTATTGCCGTTTGGTTTTCGGCACGCGCCAATGTGTGGAGCTGGCCAATTGGTTTAATCAATGTAGTGCTATCGTTTTTTCTTTTTTATCAGGTGCAGCTTTACCCCGATATGTTTCTTCAGGTATTTTTCTTCATCACTAACCTTATTGGTTGGTGGCGTTGGAAAAACCCACGCATGGGTGAAGAAGATTTAAAAGCTGAATTGAAAATAAGTTGGATGAACACCCGGCAGATGGCCCTTATTACGGCTGCAGGTGTAGCGGGGACATTACTACTTGGTTTCTTTGCGAGCAGGTTACATGAGTTTTTTCCATTGATATTTACAAAGCCCAGTGCTTCACCGTTTATAGATTCTTTTATTACGGTAATGAGTATTGTAGCTACGTATTACATGATTCAAAAGAAAATTGAATGTTGGATTATCTGGATACTGATTGATGTGACGGCTACTTATCTATACTTTGTGCGCGACATTAAGTTTTATAGTTTACTTTATCTGGTACTTACATTTTTGGCTACTTTGGGTCTTTTACATTGGATGAAAGAATACAAGGCATACAGCACCAAACCGGTATGATACGTGCCTTGGTAATTGGTAAGTTCATGCCTGTTCATAACGGGCATGTTGCATTGATAAAATTTGCTGCAGCCAAAGCCGATGAGGTAATCGTTTCGATGAGTTATACAGCTAACGATCCTATCAATCCTGAACTTCGTTTGGGTTGGATCAAAGAAATTTTCAAAAATCAAACAAGTATTATTCCCGCTAGCATTGAAGATAACTTTGACGATGACACGCTTGAATTGCCCGAACGAACAAAAATCTGGGCCGATGTTATGCGTAAGGCTTATCCGAAGATTGATGTTGTTGTAAGTTCAGAAGTGTATGGCGAACCCTTTGCAGCTAACCTGAATGCACAACATATTTTATTCGATGCCGATAGAAAAGAAACTCCGGTAGCGGCTTCGCTTATTCACGCCAGGCCTTTTACCTATTGGGATTTTATTCCGCCCGTAGTGCGGCCATACTTTGTAAAGAAGATTTGCTTTTACGGATCGGAGAGTACGGGCAAATCGTTTATGGCGCAAAAAATGGCACACCTTTACAAAACAGAATTTGTACCTGAGGTGGCTCGTGAGTTAATAACCAGTAATGACTTCACCGAAGAAGATATTATTAAAATTGGTTACGCACAGCTTGATCGCATTTCTAAAAAAATGAAAACTGCCAATAAGGTTTTGTTTTGCGACACCGATACCATCACCACACAAATTTATTCGCAACACTATTTAAAAACTGTGCCTCCTGTTTTGTTCGAGCTTGAAAAACAAGTTCACTATGATCACTATTTTCTGTTTGATATTGATGTGCCATGGGTGGCCGATCACCTGCGCGATTTGGGTGCTGAACGGGAGAAAATGTTTCAGGTGTTTAAAGCGGCATTGGATGAGCGAGGTATCGTGTACAAATTAGTACAGGGTGATTTCCAACAACGTGAAAATATTATTCAGGAAGAGATTAATAAAATTCTCGGGAGCAATTAAAATTTGAGCTCTTTCCCTTGCTTAGGAAAAACAAACTTTACCCCCAACACATTATTCTCTGTCAATTGTTTTTTGATAACAGATTCGCGATTGCCGAGCGGTTTCATGTGCGTAATTACTACGTTTAAATTTTTAAGCGTTCCGCTGCCGCTGATTTTTTCTAATGCCAATAATTCTTCCAGTAGCAACGCTGGAGTAAGATGCCCGAACAAAGCGTTATCGGGTTGCTCGCTGGCAAATGAAACCTCAATAAAGATAGCTTTCAGTTTATTACTTTGAATCAAGGGTGCAATGGCATGCCAGAGTTGTTGCAACTTGTCGCTCTTTTCAATCCGGTCGCAGCCGGTATCGCCTAAATAAAGTAGATAGTTCTCACCACTTCGTACCAGAAAAGCCGTGCTCTCATTTGGCGAAACATGACTCAACACAAAAGACGTAACAAACATGGAGGTGTTGTGTAATGGTATTTCTTTACCGGGCACCAGTGTTTGATACGTGTATTTGTTAAGCGTTGGCGGCTCACCTTCATTTCCAAAATTGGCCCAACTCTTCCAGCTAAAATGTTTCTCTTTCAAAACCGATAAACAACTTTCAATACCATAAATATATTTAGCCGAATCTTCGGGCGAGTTGGTAATTAGTCCGTTTACATGATCGAAGTGTGGATGCGAAATCAGATAACCTTTTATATGCTTCCGCTGAAAAGCGGTGGCATCACCTTTCCAAACTTTATACTTTATAGCCTGACGGATACCTGCATAAATAGTACCGGCATCCAAGCAAACATAATTCTGTGTTCCGCCAGTCGCTACTGCATAAGCCGATAAGTTACTTTCATCGCTGCCACCCTTAATCCCCAAAGGCACAACGGTAAAAGCTGGTTGTGCAAAACAAACCGTGGTGGTAAAGCAGAGAATAAAAAGTATTTTCATTTTTAAAAATATTCGCACACGCTAATTAGTTAAAGCTTTTCCAATTTCATATTCAGCAACTGAATTTCCGAAGCAGATTGTGTTAGTGAAATAGCTTTTTCGTAATGGAGCCGTGCTGCGGCTGGATTATTCAGTTTGATATAAAAATCGCCCAGCGCAGCATGGTAAATAGAATGGTTTTCTAATTCTTTTATTGTTTTTAGAAAAGCTAATCCGGCCTCGGCATTTTTTGCGAAGCCAATTGCAATGGCTTTGTTCAATTCAACTATCGGATCGGACTTTATTCCGGAAAGCAATTCATACAGCATGAGGATATGTTCCCAGTTAGTAGCTTCGAATGAAGTTGCGCGTGCATGCGTGCCGGCAATGGCAGCCTCCAGGTGATACTCGCTTAAGTTTTCACTGGTGGAGGCAATGTCCATGTACTCATTTCCTTTCTGAATAAGTGCCTGATTCCACTTTGCGCGATTTTGATTTTGCAGTAACACAATATTTCCAGCGTCATCCATGCGGCTCTCTGCCCGCGAAGCCTGGTAACACATCAGCGCAAGCAAAGCGTTTGTTTCAGCATTGTTTGTAATTGGGTTTCGAGTAAGTAACAAACACAGTCGCATAGCCTCTTCGCACAAATCATGACGAATCAATTTATCCGGATGCGTGGAGTTATAGCCTTCACTAAACAAAAGATAGAGTGTGTGCAAAACGGTGTTTTGCCGGTTGGTAATGTTTGCAACCGAAATTTGTTCCAGTTCAATACCTTCAGTTCGTATTTTTTCGCGGGCGCGATAAAGACGTTTGGTTATGGTTTCATCCTGCGTTAGAAAACTATGGGCAATTTCGGAGATACTTAATCCGCAAAGCGTTTTTAAAACTAAGGCAATTTGCGATTCGTATGGAATGCTGGGGTGGCAACACGCAAACATCATACGCAGTTGACTGTCTTCAATCTCATGTTCAAATAATCTGTTGATGGTAGGCGCAAGTGTCCACTCCGAGCGAAAAGCTTTTGCCAACTCCGCTTCAATGTGCGCATGTGTGTTCCGTTGCCGGATTACATCAATTGCTTTTCGTTTGGCTACGGTATAAAGCCAGGCCGTTGGGTTTTCCGGAATGCCTTTTATCTTCCAGACATGAAGTGCTTGCAAGAGCGTGTCTTGCACAAGGTCTTCGGCAAGCTGCAGTTCGCGTAAGCCAACCATGCGCGTAAGCACAGCAGCCATCTTTCCCGCCTCATGGCGAAAAAGATGGCTGACTAATTGGTGAACACTTTGCTCAGGCATCTTCAAAAATAGATTTAAAATGCCTTAAACGATAATAAACTACATATTATCAAACTTGATTACCTCGCGGATTTCGATGGTGCCACCCAACTCAAAGTCGGGGTAATCTTTGGCAAGTTCAGTGGCCTCGGCCAGGTCTTTGGCTTTAATTACAAAGTAGCCACCTACAATTTCTTTGCTTTCGGCAAATGGACCATCGGTAACTGTTTTTTTAATGCCGCTAATCTTTTTGCCACCAGGCAGCAAGGCTTCGCCAGAATCATAACGACCCTGACTCTGAAGTTTTTTTACCCACGCAAACCACTTTTCCATTCCGGCTTGTTGTTGCTCGGGCGAAAGATGGCTGGCATCGCCACCAATAAAGATGAACATGTACTTTTCCATAATTTTTTGATTTTGGTTATTAATTATAGCGCTATGACGGGCGAGGGCAGCCAATCTGGACAAGCCCAGAATTTTTTTTAATGATCTGCCAGCAGAATTACTTTCCGGCAAATTTGCTCTCAAAAACTTCTACACATTTGCGATCCTGCAACGTAACAAAACAGGTTTTCCCTTTTCGGCCACCAAAAGCAATGTTGCTGGTTTTCTTGCCCTTGAACTGAACGGTGTGGGTTACCTCACCATTTGGATTCAGCACATCAACCTGCCCGGCACCGTAACGGGTAACATAAAGATTTCCTTCGTTATCGCACTTCATGCCATCAAATCCGTGGTCGGGATATTCTTTAAACAACGTTTTGTTGGAGAGATTGCCAGCAGCATCAACATCAAACTTCCAGATTTTACGCTGCACACTTTCGTTTACGTAAAGTATTTTTTCATCTGGGCTTAAGGTAATTCCATTAGTGGTGCCCATGCTATCGGCCACTATCTGGTGTTGACCATCCGCATCAATGCGCCAAACTTGTCCGGTGCTTGCTTTCCAGTTGGGGTCCGATGCAAAAATCTGATCGCGACTATTAATGCACAAATCATTGGGCTGATTGAACAACGAATCATGTACAAAAACAGAAACTGCTTTTGTACTCATGTCCACCTTCAAAATATTGTGACCGGTGAAATCGGCCAAAAGCATGTCGCCATTTGAATTAAACTGAATGGCATTAGCTGTGCTGCCTGCGGGTAGCGTAAGAAATAATTCTACGTTACCATCATCATCCACCACACCAATGGTTCCGTCTTTCTGAAAGTTCACTACATACAATTTCCCATCGTGATAGTTTGGGCCTTCGCAGTTTCCGGTAAACAGATTTTCCTGAGTAAAGTCTTTGGCTTTAAACTTTTTCTTTTTGGTAGTTGTGAAAACGACCAACAGCGAAATAAAAATCGGGATAAAAAAGATGGGAAACTTTTTGTTCATACTTTTCCAGCTTTATAACCCTTTAGTGAATAATATAAAATGTACAGGTACAAGGGCATCAACACCCAGTATCCTGTTTGCCGATTGGTTGCATCGGCAATAGCACCATATGCTAATGGTAACAATCCGCCACCTACAATACCCATAATCAACAAAGCAGAACCAATCTTGGTAAACTTGCCAAGGTTATTGATTGCCAATGGCCAAATGGAAGGCCACATTAATGAATTAGCGAAGCTCAAAAGAACCACAAAGCCTATCGAAACCCAACCGCTGGTTAGAATGGCCGCAACACCAAATACTAAACCCAGTATAGCACTGATTACAAGCGCACTTCGCTGCGATAAATATTTTGGAATGGTTGCAATACCAAGTACATACCCCACGCTCAAAGCAATTAAACTATAAATGCTAAACATACCCGCAGTTTTAAGATCAAACCCCTGGTATTGGCCATACAAGCCAATAGTATCAATAGCAATTACTTCAACACCCACATACATAAAAATACATATAGCACCCAGTATCAGATAGGGAAATTGAAACACAGAGGTTTTATTTTTTGCACTGGATTGATCTTCTCCGGCAGCATCATCTTCCGGATTAACCTCCGGCAGGTTAGCCTTCAGAATTAATAAGGCGAGTATGCATAATACCACCGCCATAATGATATATGGCGTAACAACCCTTGAAGCCAGAATGTCTAATTCCATTTCAAGTTCGGCACCTTGCAGGTTTTGAATTTTTGCAGAAAGTTCTTTGGTGTCGCTAAAGAGCAGTTCAACTAAAACAAATATGCCAATCATGCCCGCCACCTTATTGCAAATGCCCAAAATGCTGATTCGCTTAGCAGCACTTTCTATTGGCCCTAGCATGGTTGCGTACGGGTTTGATGCGGTTTGAAGAAGCGCAAGCCCCGTGCTTTGAACAAAGAAGCCAAGCAGAAATATTGGGAAAGCTCTTGTGTTAGCAGCGGGTATAAAAATCAATGAGCCTATCGCCATTACAAATAATCCCAGCGACATGCCTTTGGTAAAGCCAGTCTTTTTTAAGATCATAGAAGCGGGTATGGCCATAAAGAAATACGAACCATAGAACGCCACTGTAACATAGTATGCCTGAAAATCGGTTAGTTGGCACGCTTGCTTTAAGAATGGTATGAGTACGCTGTTCAGCCATGTAACAAAACCGAAAATGAAAAACAACGCACCAATAATGGTTATCGACATTACATAATTAGACGAGCGGGCCTGGGTCATAGGGTAGAGGGTTAGACTTTAATAAGTAAACTTCTATTTTTGCACCTTGTAAAACAATAGGCAACCTTTAATTCTTTAAATTTTGAAACAGCAAAAATTCTCTTTATTGGTGATGGCAGCCGGTATGGGTAGCCGGTATGGTGGCATTAAACAAATAGATGGCTTTGGCCCCAATGGCGAAACCATTATGGAGTACTCGCTCTACGATGCCATTCGTGCGGGCTTTGGCCGGATTGTGTTTGTGGTGCGCGAAGAGATTAAAGAAACTGTTAAAGAAATTTTTCTGCCCAAGTTGCAAGGCAAAGCCGAAGTACATTTTGTGGTGCAGTCGCTGGAGAAGTTTGTGCCGGCAGAATTTCAGCCGGTGGATAGAAAAAAACCGTGGGGCACAACACATGCCATGTTGTGCGGCAAAGAAGTGATTGACGGCCCGTTTGCGGTAATCAATGCCGATGATTTTTATGGTCGCGAAGCATTTGAATCGCTGGCTGCATTCTTTCGTACGGCTGGGGCCGATCATCATGCCATGGTGGGTTATACTTTAAAAAATGTGTTGAGCGATCACGGCAGTGTTTCGCGCGGTGTGGCTACTGCCGATGCACAAGGGTTGCTAACCGGTATGCGCGAACTGACTACCATTGTGCGCGAAGGCGATAAAATTATCTCCAAGACAAAGGAAGGCGATGAAGAGTTGAATTCTGTTGCACCTGTATCGATGAACTGCTGGGGCTTTCAACCTGGCGCTTTTGAATTATCTGAAAAAATGTTTGCTGAGTTTGTGGCGAAAAATAGTCAAAACCCTTCGGCTGAGTTTTACATTGCCTTGATGGTAACGGAGCTGATCAGTCGTGGGTTGGGTAAAGTGCAGGTGCTGCCCGGTGGTAAAACCTGGTTTGGTGTAACGTATAAAGAAGACAAAGAAACGGTATCGCAAAAAATTAAGGACCTGGTACAACAAGGCGTTTACCCGGCTAAGCTCTGGTAAACATGAAGCTGACGGTACCGCCTATGATTTTGAATGCTTTCGGATTTTCTCCGCAAGCAAAAATCAGTTCGCTGGGGTCAGGACATATTCATCAAACCTTGCTGGTTGAAGGCGATCGTAAATTTGTTTTGCAACGCATTAATAAAAATGTGTTCACCAAACCCGAAGTAATTGCACGCAACAATCGGTTAGCAGCTGCGTACTTATCAGCACATCATCCGGAATATTTGTTCCCTACAACTTTACCAGATCGTAACGGAAACGAATTGGTGTATGCCGAAGATGGATTTCCGTGGCGGGTATATCCGCTAATTGAAAATACACTTACAGTAGATTTTGTTACCTCATCCGCACAAGCCTTTGAAGCCGCAAAAGGATTTGGGTTGCTTACGCGAAACCTGCATGGCATTGATAGTTCAACCTTTGAGCCGACATTAGATCGTTTTCACGATTTGCAGTGGCGGTACGAACAATTTGAATCTGCGCTAGCAAATGCTACGCCCACATTAATCAAACAGGCAGAAGGAGAAATTAAGCGCGCAAAAGAATTTCAGTTTCTCGTACATCAATACAACGATTTAATTGCGGGTGGTTCATTGCTGATTCGGATTACACACAACGATACCAAGATCAATAATATTTTATTTGATAAACGTACAGGCAAGGCGGCCTGTGTAATTGATCTGGACACACTCATGCCCGGTTATTTTATTTATGATCTGGGCGATATGGTGCGCACGGGTGTAAGTCCTGTAAGCGAAGAAGAACAAGACATAACTCAAATTTCTTTCCGCAAAGAAATTTATGATGCGTTAGTTGAAGGCTACCTCTCTCAAATGAAAGATTATATGTCACCACAAGAGTTACAGGCAGTACCCTTTGCGGGAAAGATGATGACGTATATAATGGCTTTGCGCTTTCTGGCCGATTTTCTAAGGGGTAATACGTACTACACCATTCATTATCCTGAGCAAAATCTGGTGCGGGCAAGGAATCAGTTAAGATTGCTACAACTGTTGCATCAGCATACCTGAGCCATTCATATTAATTCTCCTTCAACAGAACAAAAAAGCGGTTATATTTCGGCATTACCGTTAGTAGTTTCTGCGGTTTCAAAATCAAATTTATTCACATGAAGAAAATTCTCTTATTAGGATTATGGGCTACCAGCATTTTTGCTTTTGCCCAGCAAAATCCAACAGCCGTAAAATATGCGGCCACTATTACCGAAAAAAATCTGAAGGATGACCTCACCATCATTGCATCCGATGCATTGGAGGGAAGAGAAACCGGAAAGCGCGGCCAGAAAATGGCAGCCGCGTTTATTGCAGCTTACTTTCAAGATCTGGGTTTGAAAGGTCCTGTTAACGGAGGGTATTATCAACCGGTGCCTTTGTATGGTACTTCTGCACCCACCGTGGTTTTAAAAGCTGGTACCACCGAACTTAAATCAGAAGAATACATTTCTTTTGGCGGTAGCGATACAGGTGGGCTGGTGTCTGTGCCATTGGTTTATGCCGGAGCCGGAACTGCGGAAGAACTGGCTAAGATTGATGTGAAAGACAAAGCGGTTTTGGTATCACTTGATCCTACAGCATCTATGATGCGAAACCCTACGCTTGCGGCAGTGCGAGAGAAAGGCGCGAAAGCTGTGATTGCAGTAATTGAGAAAGCAGAAGACTTCCAACGCTTTTCCGGTATGTCCAGAAATTTTCGCGGTGGCGGATTAAGTTTAAAAAAACCAGCAGGCGGTGGTCCTAATTCATTTTTTGTTTCAACCGAAACAGCCGGAAAACTTTTTAATACTACATACGAGAAGCTTAAAAAATCGGCAGGCACTAAAGTTGCCAAAGTAAAACCAACATCTGTTTCATATTCAGTATCGGTATCGGCTTACGAAGTAAAATCTGAAAACATTTTAGGTTTTCTGGAAGGAACCGATAAAAAAGATGAAGTGGTAGTAATTACTGCACACTACGATCACGTAGGTATTTCAGCAAATGCAACTGGCGATAAAATCAATAACGGTGCCGATGATGATGGTTCCGGTACAGTAGGTGTGCTTGCCTTGGCTAAAGCCTTTGTGCAAGCCAAGCAAGAAGGTAATGGCCCGCGCAGAAGTATTTTGTTTATGACCGTTACCGGTGAAGAGAAAGGTTTGTTGGGGTCAGAGTATTATTCTGAAAATCCAATCTACGCATTAGATAAAACCGTGGTGAACCTGAACATTGATATGATTGGCCGCAGAGATCCGCAACATAAAGACAGCGCACCGTATGTGTATGTAATCGGGTCAGACAGACTTTCGTCTGAATTGCATACGCTTAGCGAGGCGACTAATAAAACGTACACCAATCTGGTCTTCGATTACACCTACAATGCCGAAGATCATCCCGATCGCATTTATTATCGTTCCGATCATTGGAACTTCGCTAAGAAAAATATTCCAATCATTTTCTATTTCGATGGTATTCATGAAGATTACCACAAACCCAGCGATGAAGTTGATAAAATAGAATTTGATTTGTTGGCCAAGCGTACGCAAACTGTGTTTCACGTGGCGTGGGAAATTGCCAATCGTGAAAACAAACTGAAAGTGGATAAAGGCGAAAAGAAATAATTCAGCTTTAAGAGTAGAAATTGGCTAATGCCAGTTATTCTTTAAAACCGTCAGGTTATATTAGCCTGACGGTTTTTTTAATTAAAGCCGATTAACTTTAAAAATCAGTACTACATGAAAATCAGGATTACACATCTGTTTTTGATAAGCATTTTATTTTTAGTGGGCTGTAAGTCCGCGCAAGTGGCTACAACCTCACAGTCCAAAATCGAAATTTCGCTTGCCGAAACAGAGCGTATTATTTCTGAACTGTCGAGCGACAAAATGGAAGGTCGGGAATATGGTACTGAAGGTTATAACCGCGCAGCAGATTGGGTAGTAAAATATTTAACTGATTCGGGTGTTAAACCTTTCTTTACGGCACATCAAGACACGCTGACTATTTCTGGAAAAAAGACCGCCAACATTGTCGGGTTGATTGGAAGCCGGGATGATTCCAAAGAATACATTTTGTTAGGAGCACATTTAGATCATATCGGTAAAATAAAAAGCAAGACAGATTCTGTTTACAATGGCGCCAATGATAATGCCAGCGGAGTAACAGCGGTTTTACAATTAGCGCGGTACCTGCAAAAAACAAAACCTGATGCAAACGTAATTGTAGCCTTATTTACGGCTGAAGAAAGTGGTTTGATTGGCGCAGAGTATCTGGCGCGAAGAATGAAAAAGGCTGATATTAAAATCAGGTATATGCTAAACTTTGAAATGATTGGAAAAACGATGAGCATCGGAGAAGATAAGGTTTACATTACCGGCTTTGATAAATCTGATTTTGCTCAGGTGGCCAACCAACTTTTAAGTACTCAGTTTGTTCATTATTTATCGCAAGAGGTTTCTTTTGATTTATTCAGACGGTCTGACAATTATCCATTCTATCAGGTGTATGGCGTTCCGTGCCACACAATTTCAACATTTGATTTTAATAACTACAACTATTATCACGAACTAAAAGATGAAGTAAAGGAGCTTGATCTTAAAAACATGAATGCGGTAATAAATACCTCAGCCACGCTGGTCGAAAGATTGATCCAGGCTGATGCGCGAATAAAATGATTTATTAATTGGTCATCTTTTTTAGTACCAGCATTATTTTCATTTCCTTTACACACTTTTAAAAATTCCGATTATGAATCTATTGAGCAAGTCTTTGCTGCTGATTTTTTTGGTTTTTCCGCTCGCACTTAAAGCACAATCGTTATTTAACGAGAAAGAACTAATTGCAAATCTTAAATTTCTTTCATCCGATTCGATGAAAGGCCGCCAAACGGGCACTCCGGAAAATGCCATTGCTCGCAACTTTGTAATCGAAAAGTTTAAACAACTCAAGCTAACTCCTTTTGGAAGCGGATATGAATTGCCCTTCGAATTTGAAAACCGTAGTGGTACTAAAATAAAGGGCGTTAATGCGGCCGGATGGATTAAGGGCAAGACAGACTCGTATATCGTAATTTCAGCACATTATGATCATGTAGGCGTTCGAAGTGAAAAAATCTATAACGGTGCCGATGATAATGCTTCCGGAACCAGCGCACTTTTTGCAATAGCCGAATACTTCGGTAAACACAAACCCGAACACAATATTTTAATCGTGGCTTTCGATGCAGAGGAAATGGGTTTGCGAGGCGCAAGTGCATTTGTAGCCTCTCCACCAGTGCCTTTAGAAAAGATCAAAGTAAACTTGAATATGGATATGGTAGCCCGTGCCGATAAAGGCGAGTTGGTAGCCTGCGGAACATTCTTTTATCCGCAACTAAAGCCACACCTGGAAGGCCTGACATCCGAAAAAATAAAATTAGTGTTTGGACACGATGATCCTGAAAAGTATAAAGGTCAGGATAACTGGACCTTCTCTTCCGATCATGGCCCATTTCATCGTGCTAAAATTCCGTTCATTTATTTTGGGGTAGAAGATCACAAAGACTATCACCAGCCTACCGATGATTTTGAATTAGTAAAGCCAGAAATTTATCAAGCCTGTGTAAAGCTGATTATTCAAGCTGCTGACAAAATTGATAAAGGGCTCAAGTAGGATTAAGCAGATGACTTACTCATTTTAATACTCTTTTGGTTCTTGTTTTACGTGCCGCATTCGTAAAATAAGGATTTCTTTATCAGAATATTTATAAGCAATTCGGAATGAGTATTTTTCAAAGGCGCGATAATTCCCTGAATTAGCCTTTTTGAACTTATCGGGTGGGTACTTTTCTGGATTATCCGGAAGACTGTCTATTACTTTGATTATTCCGGTTCTTACTTTCTCTGCATTTGAATAAGAATCCTGACAAATAAACTCGTAAACTTTTCGAAAAGAATTAGAAGCTCTAAAACTCCAGACCACAATAGGCTTGGATTTTTTCACCACGCCTTCATTTGCTTCTTTAATTCATCCTGAGAAATAAATTCGCCTCTTTTTATTTCTGCTTCGGCTTCATCCAACTCTTGATTGTACTGCTCAATACTTATACGGCCTTCATTCTTTAAGCCGTAATGTAACATGGCCTTGATAGCGCGTAACAACGAAAGATCATCAACTTGTTTAAGTTCGTTGATAATTAGTGTACGTTCCACATTAATATCCATGGCTCACCTGTTTAAATACCAAATATAACGATTTCAAAAAGAAAATATTTATGCTGATTCTGAAATGGCCTTGATCAATCGAAGGGCACATGCACATGCCGCTCGGCATGATAGCTTGAACGTACCAGCGGCCCAGACTCTACATATTTAAGTCCGCGCTTCAAACCCTCTTCTTTATACATGGCGAAGGTATCGGGGTGAATAAACTCAGCCACTTCTAAATGCATTTTAGTAGGCTGTAAATATTGGCCGAGTGTTAAGATCATTAATCCATTTGCGGCCAGATCGTCCATCGCTTTAAAAACTTCTTCTTTGGTTTCGCCTACGCCCAGCATAATGCCAGACTTGGTGCGCTTACCTGCTTCGCGAATGCGTTTGATCTGTTCCAAACTACGTTCGTACTTAGCTTGTGGTCTTACAATTCTGTAAAGGCGGCCCACGGTTTCCATGTTGTGCGATACCACTTCCTGTCCGCCTTCAATCATACGATAGAGCGCATCCCAGTTGCCTTTGGTATCGGGAATTAAGGTTTCAATAGTAGTTGCAGGACTAAGTGCTTTGGTTTGTACTACCGTTTGATACCACACTTCGGCACCACGGTCTTTTAACTCATCGCGGTTAACGGAAGTAATAACCGCATGTTTTACACCCATTTTTTTAATTGCTTCTGCAACACGCTGAGGTTCTTCAATATCATATTCGGTTGGTCTGCCGGTAGCCACCGCACAAAAGGTGCAACTACGCGTACACACATTACCCAAAATCATAAAGGTAGCTGTACCGGCTCCCCAGCATTCGCCCATGTTTGGGCAGTTACCGCTTTCGCAGATGGTATGCAGTTTATTTTCGTCTACCAG
Organism: Cytophagales bacterium; assembly: GCA_017303795.1. Taxonomy (GTDB): domain Bacteria; phylum Bacteroidota; class Bacteroidia; order Cytophagales; family Cyclobacteriaceae; genus ELB16-189. The sequence continues at coordinate 96,254 of JAFLBR010000011.1, forward strand.
TTTACGCACTTTGGCATACTCAGGCCCTACAGGCAACTTTACGCGCAACCAATCGGGTTTACGCTTTTTTGCTTCGGGCGATATTACGGGTAGTTCAATCATTTAGTAGTAGTTAGTCTTTAGTAGTTAGTCCTTAGTCTTTAGTAGTTAAGTCCTTAATACAAAATATTTACTCAGGACTAAAGACTATGTACTCAGTACTAACTACTCAAGACTAACGAAAATTATTTACCAATAAGTTCCTGGTATTGATCTGCACTCAGTAAACCACTGGTTTCGGCTGCGTTGGAAATTTCAACTTTCACCATCCAGCCATCGCCATACGGATCGCTATTTACTTTTTCGGGACCGCTTTCCAGGGCTTTATTAAATTCAATCACCTTTCCGCTAAGCGGCATAAACAGGTCTGACACGGTTTTAACCGCTTCCACGGTTCCAAAAACATCGTGCTGATTAAGGCTTTGGCCAACCGATGAAATGTCTACATAAACAATATCGCCCAACTCGCCCTGGGCAAAATCGGTAATGCCTACGGTAGCAATGTTGCCATCAATCTTAATCCATTCGTGGTCTTTGGTGTACTTCAGGTTTGCAGGAATGCTCATGTGGTTCGATTTAGAAAACCAAAATTAAGACAATTGTCAGTTGTCAATTACTCAATTGTCAATTATTTATTGAGCCAAATTGAATAGAATCTTAAATCCGGCCCGGGTGGTGCTGCGCCTGAATGAGTTGGTTACCAGCGGTTCGTTTACACTGCGTTCCATATACGCCTGTACGCGCAGTTTCTGGTTTACCAAATAGCTAACATTAGGACGTAATTGGAAATTGATATTACCGTTGGTAACGGTGTTTACCTCTGCAATTTTGCGTTGAATGGTTCGGTTGTTGGTTACGCTCATGTTCATCTGGAAGGTGATATCGTTTTTGAGTGTAATCACACGGCCTTCACTCTTAAACGGCAAACGCATATTGTTTTTGGTATAACCAATATCAACCGACCAATCTTTGCTGTTGAGTTCCGTTATCTGCGAGTTGGAAATATTAAGTGCAAGATCGCGTTTGGTTTTATATTCAAATTTTAGATTCAGTTTTTTCTTGGTGCGAACATTAATCCCGATAAGGGGCGAAAACTGTTCGCTTATCATTACCTGACTGATTACATACACCGGAATCAACTCGCCATTTGCATTGGTCTTACTGGCAAATAAACCATTGTTGTAATCTTCAATCGGGTTAGTAAGCCCTACCTGATTTTCATTGTACTCAAGCGAGTTTGAATAATTAACAACCGAATAAGAAGATGTGTACGCATGGTTGATGGTAATGGATTGGAAGATGTCTTTGAGATTACCCATTTTGCCTAACCCGGTGTAATCCACGCGCCAGCTTGGTATAGGCAACCGTGGGAAAGGTGAGAGGTTGGTGCTCTCTGCTGATTTGCCGGTGTAGGCTGCAAGGAATGCCGGAATCAGTACATCTTGCGAACGACTCTCATAAGAATTACCGGTAATCGCTGTAAAGCGAGTTTGCATAATGGCAATGTTTTCTTCAAACTGTTTAAACACCGTTGAGTTTAAACTTTCGTTGTTTCGGAAGGCTGTATTAATAGTATTGATGGAAATTTTATAAGAACCAATCCGGCTGGGACTTAACGATTCATAAGCAGTGCCTGCCGAATCTAATCTGAAAATTTCCTGAAAGGCCGTGGTAGAATTTTTCTTTACATCAAGTTTGATGCGCAGTTCTGTTGAAGGCTCAACCGCAGCACTCAAAGTCAAATCTTTCATTTGGTTTTGTGTAAACGGAGTGGTTAACCGCTGGCTTCGCGTAAGCCAACCGTTTGCTCCAGCTTTTTCCTGAAAGCCCGCCTCCTGCTGACCTAAAACAAAACCCCAACCCGGTGCGCCCCACCCTTTATCTAAACCAAACATGTATGGATCGGGTGTAAACCCCGGCAGTATGGTTCCTTGGGTTATGCTGTACGTTCCCGTTACATTTCTCACCGCCATAATCAAACGCAACATTCCTTTAAGTGCTTTTAAATCGGGTGGCCTTTTTACTGTGTCGGGCTGTACAGGTTTGGTGGTTGGTGTGCCTGGCCGCGTGGGCACTGGCCGTGGTGGTGTATTTACATTTTTAAGGAAACCGATTTTGTTATACAGTTTCACAAAATCAATCCGGCCACTCAGTGCCTGGTCTTGCGTGTTTTGAATGATGTTACCCAATCGCAACGATTCATCTTTTTCTAATGGCCCGGCTTGCCAGTTGTAACCCACATTGTACCGATACTCTGCACCTAACCAATTGGTGAGTGGAAGTTTTTCTAATGGTAAGGTATAGTTGGCGGTAATGTTCTGATCAAAATTTTTCATCCGCCCCAGTTTTTTCAGATTGTCTATCACTACCTGAATGGAATCGCGATTATCCAGATCGCCATCGGGCTCGTCAATAATGGCATTTACACGCGATGAATAATCGAGACCGAGTGTTTTAGTGATGTCCCAACGTACATTGTACTTCCTATTAAACACAAAGAATTTCTCAAAGTTGGGAATAGAACTTTCAGCATCATTGTTCGCATTGCGATAAACCTTTTTTGTAAAAGATCGATCCAGATCGCCCTGTATAAAAATTTTGGTAGGCATGGGGTTAAAATTGAAGTCTTTAATCAGTTGTAAAAAGGGCGACTTCAAGCCCTTGGAATCTTTAAAAGGTTCAAAGCCTTTAAATTTAGGTGTGTATTGCCATGTGATTGCACCTTTATAAGTTCTTACTGTGTTTTCTTTATGATTGAAATTAGTTTGTGTAGCCTCAGTGAACGCATACGTGAACGAAAAATTCTCAACATCATAAATGTGTGCTACTGCTTCTTTATTGGTTTTTATTTTTCGCACGTTTGCGAAATTTAGACTTCGCCTGATACTGCGGTCCTGAATAATTTTTAAATATTCTTCTCGTTCGGCATCGGAGTTAAAGGATTGCAAGGCAGCTTGTATGCGCAAGTCGGGGTTGGCCGGGTCGTACTTCGGATTAATGATGTTACTCTCATAACTTATAAACATCGGAATCTTTAATCCCGTCCACTGCGGCAATAGTTTATCGATATTCAGATTAGCCGAAACATCATAGCGGGTTGTTTCACCACGTGCCCGCTCCGAAATTTTAGATTGTACACCACCGTAACCAAAACTAATATGGCGCAGCGAACCACTCACGGTACCAAGGTCCGCAAGTTTTGTATTTAACATTACGTTAGCTGCCCAACCCGCGGTACGATCGAAATCGGTTAACCGCATTTCGTTGGCCCACAAGCACACATCAAATGTTTTGGCATCATCGGTGCGCGGGTTACGAATACCAATCATCATGGTGCGCACCTGACTTAAATCGGGCCTGCCCAAAATGCGAATGCCATGTTTACCGGCAGGCTCGGGCCCGGCTTGTGGATATAAAATGGCAAGATTAAACCCTTCGCGATCGCGCCTTGCCTTTAAGGCATAGAGTTCATTCAAATCAAGATCAATCTGATTTTGATCGGGCCATACTTCTTCTAAAGATCGTACTCCGGCTGGTGTAATTTTTAGTGGTAGTTCAATCTCATAATAGTGTTCATCAAAGTCGGTACCCAATCGTAAAAAAGCAACCAACTCATTATCATCAAGAGATTTGGTAAGGTTGGTGCTATGCGCACTGATAAACATTTTAATGCGCCCGTAGTTGAAGAAGTCCATCGACACGTTTTTGTAAATAGCCCGCGCATCGCCATCGGGCAAATCGGTTACGCACATTTGTACCGACTGTTCATTTAACCTGCGCTGTACAGCCGAAGTATTATCGCGGTCGCGCCTTAGTGGCTCGATGTAACCGGGCTTAATTTCATTCGGGCTACCATTCTCTTCAATGTTTACTACCGACACCGAAAAATTATCCAGATTAGGTTCAATAGGTTCACCAAAGCGCGATTCTTCCAGGTTCTCGGTGTATCTTCTCCAGCGGTTACCCACCGCTCTGAATTTAGCCATGCGCAACACAACCGGTTTATCAAATTCAGTAAGAATCATGCGTGCATACCGAATGGATTTAAAACCATCAATACCACCCACCACGCCATCAAACTGCCTTACGGGAATGCGGAACAAATACCACGTTGCATCCGGATTATCGGCCGAGGTAACAGCATCTACAATGTACTTGTTACCTACCTGAAGTTTGCTGGGCGTTAACTCAATGTTGTAGCTGTAATATTCTTCAAGATCGCTTAATGTATTGTCTTGATTTAAGTCTTCATTATCGGGTATGGTAGTGCCAGAGATAGCAAAAGCTTCGTTGCCAGTAAGGACAGGCGTGTTGCCTTCCTGATTATTGAAGTTTTTGTAACGTTCCAGAATTTTAGCATCACGGTCATCAAGATCGTTACCCAAAAAGTAGTTAAAATCATCGGCTGATGGATCGCGTACTATTGTTTCTTTTGCTTCAGGAGTTAAAACAAGGCTCTTGTTTATTTGATCCAGAAACTCCCCATCTCGCCCAAGTTTAACCCGTTCATTTATGTTCCCCATTCCATCTAAACCCACATCCTGATTTGGCCGACCAGAAGCATCATTATCAAACGCATTGTTGATGTATTGCTTATTGGTAACATAACCCCATGGGTTTTCAGTTACATTAATAGACGAGAGTTCGCCATTGGCGGGTAATCCATTTTCAAAAGCGTGTTTGCCATCACGGATTACATCTTCTGAAATACTCCCTAAATGAAAAATAAGTTTACCACCACTGGTGTTCGATGCGGGCGGGTTGATACCATCATTAATAAATCCTCGTGGGTTGTTGATGAATGGATTCAACAACCAGAATTCAATGTATTCGATGTTAGCCTTATCAAAGTCAACTTCGGTGCGAATGGCAGTGGTAATACCAGCCCAATTGTCTTTTGGAGAGGGCAACATTCCGGTTGAGGTTAGATTATGATTGTAATTATAAGGCCCCCGTTCTGCCGGATAATAGGCCACATCAAAAATCTGCTCAAAAAAGTTACCGATATAATTATCGAAGAATGGGAAAATTTCCTGTGGCGATACAGAGCGCACGTAATGATTAGCCAAATCATTTTCTGAAATGTTAGATGGTTTGAATCGCCCTCCGGTTCTGTAAAATAAATTATCAACCTGGTACCACGCTAACTTAGCTCTTTTATAGCCAGTCCTAAGGTCATTTGGTAAGCCAAGGGCATCATCAAAATCGCGTGGCACTGAAGCCAGTTTCCACGCCTGTGGACTAAGTAAACTGTAAGGGGTAGCGGTGTTTTCAAAGTCATCGATAAACGAAGTGCCATCGCCATCTACAATGTTAGATGTACCCGGTAGCAATTGCGCAAACTCTGCATTAAGTGTTACAGTAGATTGTTCTTTGGTTTGAAGGAAAGGCAGCGCGTCTACCATCTTGGTTAAGAAGCGCGATTCTTTGCGCATATTAAAATCCAATCCGTATTGAATGTTGCGTGCTGGTTCAGTACCAATCAGGTTGCGCGATACCAATGGTCGCTCGTTGTAGTACAGGAAAGTAGAACCAATGTTTATGTCGTCATTCAGCTTGTAATCCATGCGTGTGCCCAGCAACGATCGCGTTTGAAAAGCAAATGGATCTTGTTGTTCGTAGTTAATGTCAATGTCCTTACCCGAAGTAAGAATACCTTCGTTCAGAATGGTAACTTTTCCAAACGTATAATCAACCGTATAATCCAGACCTTCCTGTAAAGGCATACCACCGGCATATACTTTTACTGAGCCGGGCGAAATGTTAAAACCCTGAATGATAATTTCTTTTCCTGACCCTGCCTTGAACGAACCCGTTAAGTAAAATTTGTTTTTAGTTGTTACCAGTTCGGCTTCAGCTTTTGTGGTGCGGTATAACGTATCGTACACGTACTTACGCGTTAGCTGATCGCGCAACGCGAGGTTACTTTCTTTGGTAAACAGATCGCGCAAAGCCTTGTTAAAAGGCTCCAGGTATGGAAATACAATGGTTCCGGTTTCGGAGTTGATGGTTATCTTTTCTACATAGTCGAAGTTACCATCGGGTTGCGGGTCGTTATACGGATTGAGTCGATCTAACCCAAACACGCGTATCAATTGTTGCGTGCGCGCGAAGTCGCCCTCTTGTAACTGCGGGTTATCAATACCGGTGCGGTCATCGCGGTAGATTACGCGCAACTGAAACCCATCGCGGGTAAGGCCACTTACATTCAGGTTGTAAATGTTTTTCATCATCAGATCCCACGTAGGTAGAATTCTACCTTGCTGATCTTTGATGGCAATTTTGCGCGGCCGTAATAATTTCAGGTAAGCCACCTCATCTTCAGGTTTGTTACCATAGTCCTCAGAGAGTTCGCCTACTTTATACGCTCGACCGTTATACGTGTACTCAAACGCTACGGCAAGGGCCTCATCGTTTTGAAGTTTGCGTTGCAAGGTTAAGTAACCTAGCTCTTTATGGAAGGTGTATTCTGTTGAGGCAAGCTTACGGGCAGAAGTAATTTTTTCGAAGTCGGTACCGTTTACTAAACCCAAACCTTCTAATGCCTGATTAATCCCATCGGATCCTGCGGAGATTCCGCCCAATAGCGTAAACAAATTATTGACATTGTTGGAAGTGGGTGACGCTGGATTTGCAGTTGAGGTGATTGCATTGTTATAAATTTTTCCTGACTCGCCCATATCCATTAAGCCCACTACGTTGCGCAGGGTTTGGGTGTCGTTTTGCCGGTTTAAAAGATATACTTCTACGCGCGTAATGTTTACGCCCGAGGTAATCTGCGGAAGCGTGCTTAACCAGTTTTCAAAATTATCGCGGAAGAACTGGCCTAAGAAGAAGTGTCGGTTTTCATCGTAGTTAGACCCTACAATTTCAAATGGCCGACCTTGCGAGGCGCCATTCGTGCTGCCATTTACTTTTATGCTGGATTGTTTACCGCGCTGCGTAGTGGCTAAGGTGGTTACAAACAGTTTACCAAACTGCATCTGCGCTTTTATACCAAACAGGTTTTGCGAGCCGGTGATCAAACTGTTGTTAAGTGGAAGACTTACGTTACCAATCTCTAACTTTTTAAGAATGTCTTCTTTAAAGCCGGTGTACTCCACCTTCATATTGTTTTGAAAATCGAAGGAGTTATTGTTATCGAAGTTGGTAGTAACGGCCAGCTTTTCGCCTACCTTACCTTGCACACTCAGGTTTATTTGCTGATCGAACTCAAACCCACCGTTGCGCTGCTGGCGGATGGGAATAGAAGGGTTTTCTAACTTTTGAAACTGTGCCCCAAAGTCAAGATTCACAAATCCCCTTGGAATTAACTCTACATAGCTGCCGCCAAAAATGCGATCGAGTACGGGGCTAACATAAATTTTGGGAATTAACCCGCGGCTGCTCACGGCACTTTCGCCATCTAATGCTTTACTGCGCGTTTGCCAATAATCGCGTTTAATAAGTTTATACTGCTCTGCATTAAATTCATCGAACGAGATGGACGAGGGCGGGCGGTAATTAAGCGTACCCATCTTCTCGAAAATGGTGTAGTTGCGGCCCGTGTCAATCTGCAAATCGAACCCCAGATTTTTAGAGTCTTGCAAAAACAGCGGTGAAAAACTTCGGTAGTTCGAAAACGGGTCGCCATAGCGATCGCGCAAGCGAAAAGTTGGCCTGAAGGGGTTGGTAATTCTAAACCTGGAGGTATCGGTGCGCACAGTATCCTGCTGCCCCATTGCCAATGGGGAGAGGCCAATAGTCAGGCCCAGGAGGAGCAGGATCTTCCGGTATCTTACAGTCAATGGTGGTTCAGGCGTTTTTAAGTGCTTGCTTTACGAGCTCTTCTAAACTTATTGTGTTTCCTGACTTCTTCAGGATTGCATCAACACTCTTTTCAGCCGCAGCTTTGGCAATGCCAAGCGTAATCAAGGCAGTTAACGCCTCGTGGCGGATGGTATTGTGTATCAGCCCCGGTTTTCCGGTATCGTCAAAGCCATCTTTGCGCAGTTTATCTTTCAACTCTAACACCAGCCGCTGGGCCGTTTTTCCTCCAATTCCCTTTACGGATTGCAGGGTGGCAACATCTTCGCGCACAATGGCCGCTTTTAAATCGGTTGGCGATAAATAGGATAAAACCACTAAGGCCGTGTTGGGGCCTACTCCGTTAACCGAGATCAGGTGCTGAAACATTTGTTTTTCGGATTCGCTGGCAAAGCCAAACAAAATGTGGGCGTCTTCGCGCACATGCATGTACGTAAGCAGCGTAAGGTCTTCGCGATCTTTGATTTCGGAGAATGTATTTAGCGAAATGCTCACCTGGTAGCCAATGCCGTTTACCTCCAACAGCACAAATGTGGGCTCCTTATGTGCGAGCTTTCCTTTTAAGTAGGCAATCATGGAAAAGCTTAAAAAATAAAATGCAGTTTACGAGGATTTGGGCAGGGATGCAAATGGTAGAAATCGGGGTTCAAGGTTGCCAACCTTTGAAACCTTGAAACCGTTTTTGAACTTTCAACTTGTAAGCATAATTATATCCATATGGAAACACCCCGAATAACCGGAACCCGCTATGTATTGGCTGTTAAAGACCTGGCTAAGTCCGTTGAGTTTTATAAGAATAAACTGGGCTTTTCTACCCATTGGGAAGATGGCATTGGCTGGCACCAATTGTATCGCGATAACTTTGTGGTGATGTTGGGCGAGTGTGCCGATGACCGATCGGCCTTTGAAACCCATAATCACTCTTATTTTGCGTATGTAGATGTGCAGAATATTGATGACTTGTATGCGGAGTTTAGTCGCAAAGAAGTAGAAGTGTTTGGTAAACCCGAAGTCAAACCGTGGGGCCAGCGCGAATTTGCAATTCGTACGGTAGATGGCCATCGCATTACATTTGGGCAACCCGTTCAATAAATGTAACAACTCTTTTTATTTCTGCTAAAGAAAGGTTGTAAGCCTTTAAGTAAATACCTTTACAAAAATTTTTTAGCTGTGTTTACACCATCCCGAAATCTCGCTTTTGATATAGGCAACAACAATACGTTGTTGGCCGATCAGCATAATATTTTGCTTTCGCAACCTTCGGTGTTGGTGATTAACGAACTGAACCATAAAGTGGAGGCCATTGGTGAAAAGGCTTTTGAGATGCTGGAGAAAACACATGCTAATCTTAAATCGGTAAAGCCGCTAAAGGGTGGTGTAATTTCCGATGGCGAATCGGCCAAAAAGATGGTGAAGGAATTAGTTCATCGTATTGGCAAGCCTTCATTTTTAAGTGGTGGATTTAACTATTTGCTTTCTGGCGTTCCGTTCGATACAACTCCGGTTGAACAACGGGCTTTACGCGATACGCTTGAACAATTTACCGCGAGGCATACACATTTAGTATATGAACCTTTGGCAGCCGCACTGGGTATGGGCTTAAATATTCAAGAACCCGAAGGCAAACTGGTGGTTGATATTGGTGGCGGCATAACCGAAGTGGTGGTTATCTCCCTTTCGGGGATTGCCGCGTTTCAATCGGTGCGCGTAGCTGGCGATGCTATGGATGAAGAAATTCAGGATTATTTCAGAAGAGTTTATAACCTCGCCATCGGTTTAAAAACGGCCGAACAGGTAAAGAAAAAAATCGGCTGTGTGTTTGAGTCGGTTGCTTCTGCCGATGAAACACTTTTGGTAAAAGGAAAAGATTTAATTGAAGGTGTGCCGGTAAGCAAAGCCATTAGTCAGATAGAATTAAGCCGCGTGTTGGAACGGCCCTTTCGGCAAATAGAAGAATGCATTCAGCAATCATTAGAAATCTGTCCGCCTGAGTTAGCTGGAGATATTTATAAAAGTGGCATCTACGTTACGGGTGGTAATGCGGTATTAAAAGGTTTGCCGGAGCGTTTGAGTAAAATTTTCAAATTGCCGGTACACATCGATCCGCAAGCATTGTATTCGGTTAGCCGCGGTGTCCGTACGGTTTTATCGTCACCTGCCAAGTACAAAGCAATTTTGATGTGAGTGCTTAAATGATAACCACATAGAACGCATAGAATTTTTTATCAAACTATATTTTAATGTGTTTAAACTCCGATGAGTCTTGTTCTATACCCTATGTGGTTAAAGTCTAACGCTTAAACTCGAATTTCTTTTTAACCATTACTTCGCCATTAATTACTATCTCCAATACATGCGTGCCGGTGTGGAGTTTGCGAGTGGTAAAATCCTGAAAGCGTTGTTGTTTTTTTATCGCGATTGTTTCACCTGGTTTTAATACAAGTTCTTTCAGCTTAAATACTTTTGGCAACTGCACGCCCGATTTTTTACTGTAATGAATCCGGTAGTCAACCATCAGGCGTTGATCGGTTTTCTTTTGCGACATCAAATCAAACTGAAACACCAACACATCGTTAAGGCGCAGCAGGGATTTGTTAAGACTGAATTTTTTGATTGCTACTTGTACATCTTTAGTAAAATTAAAAACCGCCATCGATTTTTTGTCGCCTTGTTTTAACAACGATCGGCAACCGCGTTTTATAATCCACGCAGTATGCGGATGGCTTTGATCCCAGGTCTTAATTAAATTCAACACATGCGCGGGCGAATCTTTTGTAATATCATTCAAATGATTGGCCACCGATTTACGCACGTATAAAGCGTCATCAGCACGCAATGTTTGCAGAATGGGCGTGGTGAGGGAAGGCTTCTCAATAATAGCATCTAACTTAAACGACCACGGTAAGCGGGGACGACTACCTTCTGATGCCAGACGCCTTACGTGTTCATTCTCATCGTTGGCCCATTTATACATTTCACTCATCGTTGCTTTTAAATCCTGTTTCAAAAAAGTACGAATGGCAAATTCAGACGAACCAAACTGTGTAAAGTATTTCAGCGCATCCAGCGAAAGCGAAAAATTAGGTTGCCCAAACTGTGCAACGAAATCTGGAAATACCAGGTTGGTGTAGCCGCCTTTCAATTGTGGGATTACCTCCTTCATAATGCCAATAGTGGAGACGTAATTTTCAGGAAGATGCTTTTGCAATACTTTGGAAGTATTACGCATGCGCTCGTTCAGTGATAGCGGCTCAAAATTTTCTGTTACCTCTTTTACAAATGCCTCGGCTTTAAAAGACTTATGCACGGATCCAAATACCTGCGCCAGGTTCTTATAGTAGGCGCGGTTGAACATTTCTTTTAAAGGCTCCATATTTTTTTGATGTAAAGCAAAAGTACGTTAGTGACAAGAGTATGTCAGTAGGTAAAAAATGGGTTTATTCCACTTTTTTACTACTATGCAAGTTAGCCCTGAAGGGCTGAATACATAAAGACAGGGTGAAGCCCTGTCCCTTAAAGAGTGAATTGAGAGCCAGCCCCGAAGGGAGATAGTTGTGGTTTACTTAATGTCGCCCTTTCAGGGCTAATTGAACTTTCTGGATTTCAAACACACAGGGCTTCACCCTGCGTTTGTTGATGTCACCCTTTCAGGGCTCAGTAATTATGAGTAGGAGCTAATTTTCTAAATAGATTATTAAGTCATTCAATTCTCCAAACTTTCATATCGAAAAAAGAAAACGTAGTTCTCCTACAATCTGTTATTCTGATCGTGCAACTGAGCATCCACCACGGCAATAGCGGCCATGTTAATAATATCGCGGATTGAGCTACCCAATTGTAAAACATGAACCGGCTTTTTCATACCCAACAAAATTGGTCCGATTGCTTCCGCACCACCTATTTCCATCAACAACTTGTAAGCAATGTTACCCGAAGCAAGGTTAGGAAAGATTAGCGTGTTGGCTCCATCTTTTGCTAAAGAACTAAACGGAAAAATCTGTTGCTGTATGTCGGTATCAAAAGCTACGTTGGCTTGAATATCTCCATCTAAAATCAGCTCGGGGTATTTTTGTTTTGCCAGACGAACGGCTTCGCGGGCTTTATCCGGAATCGGGCCTTTGCTCGATCCAAAGTTTGAGTAGGACAACATCGCCACACGCGGTTCAATATCAAAAAACTTAACACCGCGTGCCGCCAGCCCAATTATCTCTACCAGATCATTGGCTGAAGGATCAACATTCACAGTACAATCCGCAAAGAAGAATGTGCCCTTCTTATTCATGATAATGTACATGCCCGCAACCCGATTTACACCTTCGGCCATGCCAATAATCTGCAACGATGGCAAAATGGTTTTAGGATAATCTTTTGTAAGGCCCGACACCAAGGCATCAGCTTCGCCAAATTCTACCATCATAGCACCAAAAGCATTGCGATCGCGCATTACACGCTCAGCATCTTTATACGCAATACCTTTGCGTTGTCGTTTCTGATGATATGCTTTAGCGAATTTTTCGGTGCGTTCTTTTTCCTCGCGTGGGTCAATTATTTTGCACTCACTTAAATCAAGGCCGTGTTCTTGAATCAACTGTTCTATGTCGGTGCGACTACCTAACAAAATTGGGTAAGCAATTTTTTCATCTTGCAATACCTGCGCGGCTTTCAAAATTTTAGGATGATCGGCTTCGGCAAATACAATGTGTTTTGGATTTTGTTTGGCGCGTTCTGTTATGCGTGAAGTAAGCTTTTGATCGATGCCTACACGCTTTAACAAATCCTGATGATATTGTCCCCAATCCGTAATCGGGTGGCGGGCTATACCTGAATCAATCGCAGCTTTAGCTACTGCAGGCGAAACCGTTGTAATTAATCTTGGATCAAGTGGTTTTGGAATCAGGTATTCGCGACCAAACTGAATGCGATCAATACCGTATGCCTGAAACACAATATCCGGAACGGGCTCTTTGGCAAGATCGGCCAACGCATGTACGGCAGCTAGTTTCATGGCTTCGTTTATTTCTGTTGCGCGTACATCCAATGCACCTCTAAAGATATAGGGGAAGCCTAACACGTTGTTTACTTGATTAGGATGATCGCTGCGCCCGGTACCCATGATTAAATCGGTGCGGGTTTTCTTAGCAAGGTTATAATCAATCTCTGGGTTTGGGTTTGCAAGTGCGAACACAATCGGATCTTTTGCCATGTTAAGTACATCTTCGGGAGTAATGGCATCGGCAACAGAAAGACCAACAAATACATCACATCCTTTCATCGCTTCCTGAAGCGTGTTCAGTTTGCGGGTGGTAATAAACTCAACTTTGGTAGCATCCAGATTAGTGCGCGCTGCATTGATTACACCTTTGCTATCGCACATAATCAGGTTTTCTTTTTTTAAACCCAATGCGATATATAGACGTGAACAGGAAACCGCTGCGGCTCCGGCACCATTTACGACCAATACAACTTCGTCAATTTTTTTTCCTACAATCTCTAAGGCATTAAGTAGCGCTGCGCTGGAGATAATAGCCGTGCCATGCTGGTCGTCATGCATGATGGGAATGTTCATCTTTTCACGCAACACGGTTTCAATCTTAAAGCATTCCGGTGCTTTGATGTCTTCCAGATTTACACCACCGAATGTAGGCTCTAGTGCTTTTACAATTTTTATAAACTCGTCCGGGTCTTCCTGATCAATTTCAATATCAAAACTGTCGATGCCCGCATATTTTTTAAACAACACCGCTTTACCTTCCATTACAGGTTTCGAAGCTTCAGGGCCAATGTTACCTAAACCCAACACCGCGGTGCCATTGGAAATTACCGCTACCAGATTCCCCTTTGAAGTGTATTTATAAACATCATCTTTATTGGCGGCAATTTCTTTACAGGGTTCGGCTACACCGGGCGAGTAGGCAAGAGCGAGATCAAGTTGTGTGCTTAACATTTTGGTAGGCACTACTTCAATTTTGCCAGGCTGGCCCTGGGTATGATAATTCAGTGCGTCTTGTTTGCGGATTTTAATCGACATACAATTGGGTTATTAATTAAAACTAAAGGAAGCAATTTACAATTAACCCCTCAGGATGAGGAATTTGGAGGTAGAATTTATTTCATAATTTAAAATGAATCGTATCTTTTTGAAGAAATCACTTACTAAGTCCACACAGTACTAGTTGATTTCAAATTTGTTATCTTTGATTACCTAATAGCAAGAGTAGAATATGGAAGCAATTACTATACATCCGAAAAGTGTAAAACAATTAAAGACTGTAAAGGCTGTACTGCGTGCATTAAGTATTCCTTTTGAGCCACAATCGGCTTCTTTACCAGAGCATGTTTCAAAGAGCATTCGAACCGGGTTAAAACAACTTGAGGAGGGGCAATCAATCACACTGGAGGAATTTAAAAACAAGCACTTCAAATAAGGTGAATTACAGTATCCGATTTACTCCAGAAGCGGAAGAAACATATGAAGCAATCGTAAGCCAACTAAGACAACGATGGGGATCAGGTTTTGTGAAAAAATTTGAGATTCGGCTTACAAAATCTTTGCAAACCATAACAACAACACCCTATCTGTATCCGATTGTTAATGAAGTAACACAAGTAAGGCGATGCTTGCTACATAAAAATTGCTCTTTATTCTATAAGATAATCGAGGATAAAATTTTTGTTATCAGCTTTTGGGATAATCGGCAAGACCAACTTTTTAATTAAGGTTGGATTTTACTGTTGAGGAGGTATTATCTCAGCACTCGTTTTAAAAGTATAAAGAATAGTTTCCAGCTCACGCATGATTTCGCGCTGGTCTTTGCCCGGAGAAAATGTAAAACCTTCTATATAATAGAGCATACCCGCGGCTTCATCAACAAATGCAAATCCAATAAATGGCCCGCCCATAGTGAGATTATTGGTTCTCCAAAGCCCCTTCATTTCAACTGCAAATTTTTTATTGAATGAAATTTCGCGAATGAGAACCGGCTTATAAGGAACCGAAGTTTCAGTGAGTAAATGCGTTTCGGGCCTTTCGGGATCTTCAAAAAGATATTGTTTACATACGGCATCGCGAAAAGCAATCAGGCTATCTTTCTGAAACTGTGCTTGCGAGGTATATTTTTTCCGGGCGATAAAAACATCTTTATCATCGGCTGGGTTAATCTGGCGTACCCAGAAAAAATCCGACTCCTGTTGTACTAATTGATAACCGAAAGGAATTTTCATTTCGCAATTGAATTCTTTTCTCAACATAGGTGCCATTCCTTTAAGCTGTCCTGATTTGTAAAGTGATGCCGTTAATCGTTCACGCTCGCGTATATTAAAATATTCTACCAGTTTAGCTTTGTTTGAATTTATATGATCGATGAGTTCAGTTTCAGTTTGAGCAAACAGAAAAAGTACTTCCTGATTTTTGGCAAACACATCGCGCGCATTCTGACTGAATAAGTTTGGATCAGCTTTAATTTTTTCGAGCGATTCGGGCGTAAGGGTAGATCGGATTTGCCGTGCGCCTGCTGTTTTTTGATCGAACGTAACGGCATAAATCAGATTTCTGCGTTGCTTTAATACAAAGTTGAGTTTACGTGGATCGATCCAGCGCATGTGAAAAATTTTCTCTGAACGGGGGAGGCCCTCCATTTCCGCACTAAAGATTGAATCAAGCGTTTTACCAAGCGGACCTTTCCATTGTACCGAGTCCATGATCAGAAAAATATCGCCAGTTCGGCCAGAGGCTGGCGGCAGGTTTTCGCTGCCGGGTTCGGTGCACGAAATAACGGCTATGATGAACAATGCGGGAATAAGAATATATTTCATGGGAAATGTCTGCATGTGTAATTCAATCAGGCTTAAATCGTCACAACAAATAACCGGTTAGCCAACAATAAGTTTTTGGCCGGGTTGCAGGCTATTGCTTTTCAGGTTGTTCAGACTTTTAATTTTTTCAACGGTAAGGCCAGGTACTTTACGCGAAATATCCCACAGGGTATCACCTGGTTGCACAATGTAGGTTTTGGTATCGGGCGAGAGCAGTACCGGCTCGGTATTTTTTGCCTGTACTACTTTTTGTGCAGGGGCATAGATGTTTAATTTCTGACCTGCGTAAATTTTATTTGAGGATAAATTATTCCATTCTTTCAAATCGTTCACACTTACTTTAAAGCGGAGCGCAATGCCACCTAATACATCGCCCGATGCCACTTTGTACACCGTGGGAACACCATTAGCTGGAGTGGAGGCATACATCATCACTGCCGATTCTTTTTTACCCATGCGCATGGCCGAGTCCAGAATGGCTACCCGGTTTGAATCCAGATTTGCTTTTGCAAACAGTGGAATTTTTACAGCGTATGTTTTTCCGTTTCCGGGAATGATGTTGTGCCGGATGGAAGGATTTAATTTTTGTAAATCTTCCAAACAGGTGCCTGTAAGTTTAGCTAACGTACCTAAGTGGAGGTGATGATTTACGGTTAATGTATCGTAAGGAGGAAATTCTTCGCGAACTGTTTCCAGCATGTTATGATGTTCAGCATAACTCATAGCATAAATAATGGCGATGAACTGGGGCACATACGCACGGGTTTCGCGTGGCAGGTGTGGGTAAACTTCCCAGAAGGATTTTTTATAACCTGATTTTCTAACGGCTTTGCGCACAGTACCAGGGCCAGAGTTATACGCAGCAAGGGCAAGTTCCCAATCGCCAAAAATGGTATGGAGTTGTTTGAGATAGCGGCAAGCAGCTTCGGTAGATTTTTCAGGATCCATTCTGTCATCGATATACCAATCGGTTTGTAAACCGAAGTAGCGGCCAGTGCCTGGCATAAATTGCCAGAGGCCAACAGCACGCGCACGCGAAATAGCACGTGGGTTAAGCCCCGATTCAATAATAGATAAATACTTTAATTCATCGGGTAGATTATATTTTTCGAGATACTTTTCGAACAACGGAAAATACAAATCTTTTTTACGTTGCATGGCCCGCGTATAATCGCGGTTCCGCACTGTGAAATAATCAATAAAGCCGTGTACGGTGGTATTATAGGTAAGTGGAATGTATTGTTGAATGCAAAGAAGTCGGTCGCTTAACAATTCTGGAGTATCATCTCCCGGAATAAATTCTAACTCGGCAGGAAATACCGGCATCATTTCTACCGTATCTACTTCATCGATAATATTCAGTGTATCCGCTAAGGGTAAAGCCAACGTATCGGGCAGGGGATTTTGCGCCCATGAGGGGAAGGCAACAATACTCAATACTAAAACAACAAATACCTTCATCTATTAAGGTTAATTAACCGCTATAATTACGCTAAGTTCTGAATTACATTCGAGAACTGAAAGAGGCCAGCTTCATCAAAGTCGTTTGCCGTAATCTGTAATCCAATAGGCAAACCCTGCTTATCTTTTCCGCACGGCACAGAGATAGCCGGAACACCCGCCACATTAGCATGAACGGAAAACAAATCTGCCAAATACATTTCTACCGGATTATTTGTATGCTCACCAATTTTAAATGCGGTAGTAGGTGTGGTTGGCGATAAAATGAAATTGTATTCGGTTAAGATTTTTTTGGTCTGTTCCCGAATTAAGCGCCTTACTTTTTGTGCTTTGGTATAATACGCATCGTAATAGCTTGCGCTGAGCACAAAAGTGCCTAACAAAATTCTACGCTGTACTTCTTTACCAAAACCTTCGGCCCTTGTTTTTTTATACATCGACTGAAGGTCGGTAGTGTTAGGACTGCGTTGACCGTAACGCACACCGTCATAGCGCGATAGATTAGAACTTGCTTCGGCTGTAGCCAAAATATAATAGGTAGGCAAAACGTATTCGCTTAATGCGAAATCAATTCCTTCCACGGTATGCCCGGCCGATTTTAACTGATCTATTTTTAATTGAAGGGCAGCTTTTATTTCGGGTTGAACAGCTTCTGAATGCAAGGCATCCTTTAGGTAGGCAATCTTAAATTTTTTTGATGTTTGTTGTAACGAATCTTCAAAGTGTGGAACCGCTTGTCGCGAAACAGTGCTATCAAATTCATCGGGCCCTGAAATTACTTCCAGCACCGTGGCCATCGTTTTCAACGATTTGGAAAAGATTCCGATACAATCGAAAGACGAACCATAAGCTACCAAACCATGTCGCGAAATGCGCGAGTAAGTTGGTTTTAGTCCATAAAGACCACAAAAGGCCGCGGGTTGCCTAACCGAACCACCCGTGTCAGAACCAAGAGATACATCGCACATCTCGGCCATTACCGCTACTGCCGAGCCGCCTGATGAACCACCCGGTACACGGGTATTATCAATGTCGTTTAGTACAGCACCAAATGCAGAGTTTTCATTGGAAGAACCCATTGCAAACTCATCGCAGTTTTGCCTACCGATAATGATGGCATCATCGTTGAGCAAACGTTGAACAGCCGTAGCGGTGAACTTTGAAATAAAGCCATTCAGAATTTTACTGCTGGCCTGCAGCGGATGATTTTCGTAGGCTAATACATCTTTAATGCCTACCACAAGGCCAGCCAACTTGCCTGCCGTGCCTTGTTTGATTTTTTCATCAATCAAACGGGCGCGGTCAAGTGCTTCGTTGGTAAACACACTCAAAAAAGCATTGAGGTGTTTTTTACTTTCAATGTTTTGTAAAAAACGGTTAACCCGATCCGTGCAGGATTGGCCGTTACTAAAATGAGGGTGTGAAGGTGTTACGTTAGCAGAGGTACTCAATGCTTACTTCTCTTCAATCTTCGGTATTTCTTTACCGGCATCATCTACCTCTTTCTTTACGTCCTTAACGGCATCTTTGAATTCGCGGAAGCCTTTACCAAGACCTTTTGCAAACTCAGGAATTTTTTTTGCACCAAAGAAAATCAGCACGAATAAACCGATTACCACCCACTCGCCCATACCGGGCATCCCGATCAAAAGAATTGCGCTCATAGTGAAATATTAAGAGTGTAAAGATAGATAAATATGAATAAATGAATAGCTGTGGGGACTTTTGTTATGCCATAATACGATCGAAAAACCCTGATTTTAGCCGTTTAAACTAATTTCGTAGCCATTCCTGCGGGTTGAGGGCATCAAAGTTCTTTCTAATCTGAAACCGAAGCTCGGAAATACCATCTGCATTAGACTGAACTTTACCCAATACCTGATTGGTGGAAACCGTTTGGCCTTGTTTAACGGTAATGTCTTTAACACCTGTATAGACAGTAAAAAAATCACCATGTTTTACAATGATGGTCATTCCTAATCCGGGGGTTGGTGAAACTGCGCTCACCTGACCATTAAAGAGAACATGTACTTCTTCGTTGTTACGGGTTTGAATATTCACGCCATCGTTTTGTATAATAATTCCTTTAAGCACCGGGTGTGCCTGGCGCCCAAACCCTTGCGATACAAATCCCGACACAGGCCAGGAAAATTTGTTTTTGTTATCCGCAAAGGAAGCCGAGAGGGCAATGGCTGCTTCAGATACTTCGCGGCCGCTTTTGTTGCGTTCGCGTTCACGGGCTTCGCGGGCTGCTTTTTCCATTTCTTCTTTAATGATTTTTGCAATCAGGTCTTCCAGTTCGGCAATAGCCTTTCGGGTTGTTTCCAGATCTTTACGCAATTGCTTTTCTTGTTTTTCGAGATTGCGTACTAGCGTGCGCTGCTTTTGCTTCAGGTTGGTGAGTTGCTGATTTTCTTTCAGCTCTTCATTAAGTAATGTATTTTTTTCGCTTCGCTTTACTTGTGTTACGCGCACCTGCTCTTTTAAGATGCCCTGTACTTTTTCAATAGCCACGGCCTGATCTTGCCGTGCTTTGCCATACTGCTCCATGTACTTTAGGCGCATCATCATCTGATCGAACGATTGTGCCGAGAATAAAAAGGTGAGCTTATCAATTTTGCCACTTGCCTTTTGGGCAGCAAACAACATGGCCGCGTATTCTTCTTTTAATTTTTTGAGATCGCGCTCCAACGCATCAATAATCTGATTGTTTTCGCTGATGTCGTAATCCAGCAATGAAACTTCGCCTTGTATAGATTTGATTAATGATTCTTGTTGCAGAATGCGTTGGTTGAGGGCATTGAGTTCGCCAAGAGAGTTTTTCTTTTGCTCACCGGTTTCGTCCAGAATGCGCTCGGTCTCCTTTATCTTCTCTAAGTTTCGTTGCTTTTCGCGCTGCAGTTGGGTTTTAGATTTCTGCGCGTGTACTGAAAAACTCAGAACAAAAAATACTGCTAACGCCAGAAGTTTACCTGCGGTCATATCGCTTGGGGATATTGAATGGGAATTTCAATTCCTTATCACCAATTTCTATTTTGTTATACTCGAAAGTAATGGTGTTATTAATTAACCCGGCTGTTGTTTTATAGAATACGCTCACCACTCCGTTATACGGCAGGGTTTTCTCGCCTAATGGCTGAAAGTTGTTGTACGCCAGCATGAGCTTATTGTTGGTGTTCGACTCAACCAATTCTACTTTCTCGATTTTGCGGATAATCGGATTGATTAAACTTTTAATAGCAACGGAATTCTCATGTTGAATTAACACATCAAAATCACCTTCGCGACCGATCTCATCGGTTGTTTGTTTTGGCCGCACCATGTTGCCTAACATCGCAGCTTCCAACACGCTGTAATCAATCTTAAAATTGAAACGCTCGGAAAGTTCTTTGTAATCAAACACGTAGTACTCTTTATCTACATTGCTTACTACGGTTATGGAATCTTTGTTGATGAGGGCTTTGCCGCCCTGCACACCCACCACCGAAAAGGTCATCCAGATAACGCTGTCTTTACGAATGCGGATATTGGCCTTTACTTCGCGCTCGCGCTTGTCATCACGAAATACCATGCGGGCTTTACCGTGCATAAAACCGAAGTCAATCTCTTCTATGTCCAGCGATTTGGGGGCCTGGGGTAATGTAACTACAGGTACAGTCTTGCGTTGGCAGGCTTGCAAGAACACAAGCAATGCCAGTCCAAAAAGTAAAACGAAACTACGCATGCACAAAAATTAAAGCCACGCAAAGGTAAATTAATTTAGCCTTCGGTTGTTAATTTTTTTATCCAGCCGGGTATGGTCGGCACTTGATTCGCGAGCCTTTTGCCATTGTTTTACAGCATTATCTACCTCGCCCAGCTTAAAAAGGATGTCGCCATAATGTTCCCAATGGGTGGATGAAACCTGCGCGCCCTGCACCACTTTCTCAATAACCTTGCGAGCTTCTTTATATTTTTCCTGTGCAAACAGTACCCAGGCATACGTATCGAGGTAAGATGAATTGTTGGGAAATGCTTTTACAAGTTGAGCGGCCATCTTATCGGCTTTGTCCAGATTTTCTTTGCGAAGGGCTAAGTAATAACTGTAGTTATTCAAAACAATATCGTTGTTGGGATTATAGGCCAGGGCTTCTTCATAAGCTTTGTCCGACTTAGCATAATCCTTGGCGCCATTGTAACAATCGCCCAACATGGTATTCAAATCGTTTACAAAGGCTGGGTTGGAAGTGCTGAGCCTTTTGGCTTGCTCAAATGCGTAAGCAGCTTCGCGATATTGTTTCTTTTTCAATAACCCAAAACCATTAAAATAATAAACCATACTTTGATTGGGAAACAACTCAAGGGCTTGTTCAGCATGATGTATCAGGCTGTCTAACTGATTGACTTGCGACTCCAGGTAAAGCAGGTTTTGCCAGGCTTCATAATTGCCGGTTCCGTTTTGTATAGCTTGTCTGTATTTTACCAAAGCCTCTTCATCGCGATTCAGAGCCATATATAAATCACCACTTACTATGTATACATTGGCATCGCGGGTATAGTCCGCTTCCAGTTTTTCTATCAGTTGAAGTACAAACTTTTCCATTGCCGGGTTGGGTGCAGCCTTCTGCGTAAGCGTGGCACTGTATGTACTTACCATAAGTAGTTTGCTATCCAGATTTACCTGTGGATCTTGAATGACATCTAATACATATTGTTGAGATTTTTCTTCCTGCCCATTATCGCGGTAAAGCCCGGCAAGCAACATTTTTACAGTACCAGCTTCTGAATTTTCTTGCAAATATTTTTCGAGCATGGAAATAGCCTTGGTGCGATCTCCGGTTTGGGCCAGTAGTTCGGCATACGCCATCATAAACCGTGGTTCCTCCAGGTAGGCGTTGGCAAGTTTTTCACCTTCGGCCAGAGCATCGGCAATTTTGCCTTTATCTAAATAGATGCGTTGCTTTTGTTGCGATGAAATTTCGTTTACACCTAATACACTCTCCGCGCGGTTGTAGGTTTTAAGTGCATCTTCTTCACGTTTACTGTACACATAAAGGGCGGCCAGATCGAACAGATGTTCTTCGGTGCCCTTTATTTCTTTCATCATGGTTTCTAGGGCGGCAGTGGCTTTATCCAGGTTATTAAGGCTGGCATAAATGTTAGAAGCCAATAAATAGAAGTATTTGTTTTTCTTTTCGAGTCGTAATGCATTTTCAATGCTCATGGCCGCTTGCCGCTGATCTTCGTCTTTTACACCCTTGGCCCACACTTCGGCAATTTTATAATGCACGGTTGCATTTTCAGGTGTAAGCTCTGCTGCTTTTTGGAAATACAATAATGCTTTCGAGTAATCTTCTAACACAAAAAACTTCTGTCCTTCCGTAAATACAAATTCAGACTCGCGCTGCCGCGCACCTTCTGATTTTACTTCAGGTCTGCGTTTTTGTGCAAGGGATAGCTGAAATGAAACAACCAAACACACTAACAAACAATATGTACGAACGTATTTCAAAAACTTAAATTTAGATTCGTGTATAATCTCCGGCATCTACATCCGCGGCAGCGCCATTAAAACTAACGAAATTACCCAGCAGACTATTTTTCATTACTACTCCGCTAAGCATACAATTTTTTTGCACAATTGAATTACTGATGCGTGAATCGGAAATTTTTGTTTCGGCACCAATAGAAACGTGCGGGCCAATTACGGAGTTTTCTATTATTACACAATCGGCAATAAACACGGGCTGTATTACTATCGTGTTCTTTAGAGTAGCCTTATCGGAAACCAGTTTCTGATCTTTAATAAACTCGAGGTAGCGTTGATTGGTTTGCACCATGTTGTCTTTATTACCACAATCGAGCCACTCCTGCACCTGGCCGGGAACAAACTTTGCGCCCTTCTTCTTCATGTTTTCAAGGGCAGTCGTAAACTGATATTCACCTTTTTCTTTTATGTCATTATCCAAGAGGTATTGCATTTCGGTACGCAACTTCTCGCCATGTTTAAAGAAGTAGATACCAATAATGGCCAGATCGGAAACAAATGTGGTTGGCTTTTCTATCAACTCGGTAATTTCACCTTGTTCATTTAATTTAACTACACCAAACTGCGCGGGGTTTTCTACTTGCTGCACCCAGATGGTGCCATCTTTGTTGGTATCAAGTTTAAAATCCGCCCGGAACAGTGTATCAGCAAAAGCTACAATTACTTTTCCTTCAAATAATTCTTTCGCAAACAACAAAGCATGCGATATGCCCATAGCTTGTTCCTGATAATAGATTTTACCTTCGGCACCTACCGCTTTCGCTACAGCTTTTAAATCTTCTTCTACCTGTTTGCCAAATGAAGGATGCACAATAAACCCGATATAATTTATTTTCTCAGGACACACGCGTGCAATGTCTTCTACCAAACGATGCACAATAGGTTTGCCTGCAATGGGCAATAAAGGTTTGGCGGTTGTGAGTGTGTGCGGGCGCAGGCGCTTGCCTAAGCCAGCCATAGGTATAATAATGTTCATAGTAGTGTGTGAAGGGTAAATCTACTAAAATTCTGAATGGGTAGATTGGGTCAGATTCTTCTTTTCTATCCAATACACCAACCCTACAAAGGCGATAATAACAACAACATGAAAGCCAGTTGCCAGCCATTGGCTATCGAATTTGACTCTATTTATAAAAGAAATCAAAGCTCCTGTAAATACGATGTAGCCTATATCACGCGACATCCAATACGGAATGGGATAATATTTCTGACCTAATGCGAAGCAAATGGCAGCCATTGCGGCATAACACGCTACCGCAGCCATGGCGCTACCCATAAAGCCGGCAACAGGTATAAGAAAATAATTTCCGGCCACGGTAATAACTGCACCAATTATAGTAATAATGGTACCGTAATGTGTTTTATCGGTGAGCTTAAACCAAACACTGAAATTGTAGTACATTCCTAAAAACAAATAGGCCAGCAAAAGCACCGGCACAATGTTTAAACCTAACCAGAAATTTTCCCCGATAATGTATTTCAGTATATCGAGGTTAATGCTAATGCTTAACCACACCAAACAACAGGCGATTACAAAAAAATGGTTTACCTGCGCAAACAGCTTTGGTGAATTTTTGTCTTGTGCGTTGGAAAAAAAGAAAGGCTCGGCTGCGTACCGAAAGGCTTGAATACCCAGATTCATAAACACCGCAAACTTATACACGGCACCAAAAATTCCACCGGCATCTTTTTGCGAAACCCCGTCATAAAAATTTTTGGGTAGCCACCAATCCAGCATACTGCGCGAAAACATTTCGTTTACCATTCCGGCAAGGCCCGTTATCATTACCGGGTATGCGTACTGAAACATTTGTGGTGAAATGGATTTATCCCACACGGGCCGCCACGCTAAAAGTGTTTTAATAAAAAAAACAATAAAGAGTGCGTTGGCGATTAACGTGGCCAGAAAAACATAGCCTACACCAATGGCCGGATCGTAACTAAATTTCAGAAAATAATAATTAAGGCCCAGTACAATAGCTACGTTTAGAATTTTAGCTGTTGCAAACTGAAATGCTTTTTTCTGCAAGCGCAGTTGCGCAAATGGAATGGCAACCAGTGCATCAATAAACATGGTAATAACCAGCCACGTAATAAACTGCGAATTACTTGCCTGCAGTGCGGAGGAAATAGGTACTGCGCCTAATAACATCAATAGCGTTAACGATCCGCTTATCGCGATAACGCTGGTTTGCGCCAGGTTAAAAATTCGTTTGGGGTCGGCTCCTGGTTTGTTGGCAAACCGGAAGTAAGCGGTTTCCATTCCAAACATATAGATGATGTTAACCACGGCTACATATGCATAGAGTTTGGTTAGTTCGCCATACTCTGCTTCGCTAAACATATTAATGGTGTGCAGTGGTACCTGCAGGAAATTAATCATGCGCGGCACAATACTACCTAAGCCATAGAGGGCAGTTTCGCCAGCAAGTCGTTTTAGTTTACTCACCCTATAAAATTAAGAATTGAATCAAGAAATCAATTCGGGGTGCTTCACCAAATTCTCCAGAATATCTTTTGTCATTTCTTCCAGTCCAAACTGATGCTTCCAATCCCAATCGTGGCGGGCAGGCGAATCGTCAATTGATTTTGGCCACGAGTCGGCAATGGCTTGCCGGAAATCCGGTTTATACGAAATCTCAAACTCAGGAATATGCTTCTTAATAGTGGCGGCAACTTGTGCCGGACAAAAGCTCATCGCACCTATGTTATAGCTGGAGCGGATTTTTACTTTTTCAGCCGGAGCCTCCATTAAATCCAAGGTAGCTTTTACGGCATCGTCCATGTACATCATGGGCAGATACGTATCAGCAGCAAGAAAACATTCATATTTTTTTTCTTTGATGGCTTTGAAATATATATCCACGGCATAATCGGTAGTGCCGCCACCGGGTGGGGTTTTATATCCAATCAATCCCGGATAACGAAGGCTTCGCACATCCACACCATACCGTCTGAAATAATATTCGCACCATAATTCGCCCGCCAGTTTGGTAATGCCATACACCGTGGTAGGATCCATAATAGTATCCTGAGGTGTATTTTGTTTAGGCGTAGTTGGGCCAAACGCAGCGATTGAACTTGGCCAATACACTTTGTGCAGTTTTAATTCGTGGGCAGCTTCCAACACAAAGAGTAAACTCTCCATGTTTAACTTCCATGCCCAGCGCGGATCTTTTTCGCCTGTGGCCGAAAGCAATGCAGCCAAATGATAAACCTGGGTAATATCGTGCTTACGCAGAAGTTCAAACAATCGGTCCCGTTGAAGAACATCAAACTTTTCGTATGGACCTTCTTTTAAAATGCCTTGCGCATCTTTAATGTCCGATGCGATAACGTTTTCCTGGCCGTATATTTTCCAAAGACCTTGTGTGAGTTCAGAACCTAATTGCCCTCCGGCACCAATCAGCAGAATCTTGGTTTTCTTCATAAGTAAATTAACGGTGCGAAGATATAAAAAGTCCTCCGAGTTAGCGGAGGACTTAAACTTTGACTTTAGTCGTCTGACGGCTGTTTGCTGAAGCATAGAGCCGTCTGACGACTTCGCTATTTCTTCACCTTCACAATCGGCAGTTTAATGCTGCTGGGATATTGCGAGGAGTGATGTATTTTATTATGCGCCACTTTTGCTTCCGATTCATCATAATTTTTTCCACCGGTGTTCAGGTTGCGATCGAAGCGTGGAAAATTACTGCTCGACACTTCAATGCGAATGCGATGGCCTTTCTCAAAATAGTTGCTGGTACTCATCGGTGTTAAATCCACTTTATAAACTTTGCCCGCCTCCATAAACACTTCTTTATCGTAGCCTTCGCGGTAACGCACCCGTTGAATGGTTTCATCTAAGTTATAGGCTGTGCCATCGGGGTACACATCAATCAGTTTAATGGTTACATCGGTATCTTTTACATCCGATGACAGATACAAGGTTGATTCAATAAAACCACTTACTTCAACACCTTCGGCAAAAGGTTCTGTTGTATAAACCAGAATGTCTTCGCGTTTTTCCATCTCTTGCTGATCGAACGCGCCACCTTGCACCGCATTGCCCGTACAGCACACATTGCCGCCATGCGAAGTAACCGGATTCATCGGATCATACGTAAATGCATCGGGATTATCTTTGGATGGTTTTTTCGAAACTAATTTTCCATCACCATTTAAAGTATTGGCTTTGCCTTTACTCTCTAAGTAATAAGGTGTCATTACGGTGTTGGCTGGTGGCCATACGTCAGACGTTTGCCATTTATTTGCACCCATGGTATAATAACGTACGCGCGGCATTTCTTTAAACGCTTCGCCTTTTAACCAATGATCAAACCAACCTGTAATCAACTCATCATAATTCAGGCGGGCATCGCCAACACTTCTCTGGCCTACTACGGTGTTTTCGGTAGCGCGTGTATAAGCACAATGTAAAGTGGGTGCTATAACCAAATACTGGCTGTCGCGTACCTTGGGGTCTTTGGCATTTTTGCGTACGTGATTAAACAGTTCAATGTTGGGGCTTGATGAAACATCGTACCACGATACAAACCAGAAACTGGGTGTATTAAATGGCATGTCGTCATGATACAAGCCACCTTCAAACCATGCTTTATCGTTTGGTGTGCGTCTGATCATTTTTTCATAAGCACCTACCGGGCCATCCACAGCTTTAATAATATCCTGCACAGGCAAATGACTCAGTCCTTCTTTCCAATCTACTTTAGGATAGCGGGGCGCCATATCATAAAACTTTTGAATGCGCTGTAAATCTTCCTGACTTACATTCTTGGGTAGGTTAGGCTTGGCCACATCGTGTTGTGTACCATAAAGCCAAGCGGTAAAAAGCATTTGTCCCGCACCACCGCGGTACCAGTTGCCTTGTTCGTTGAATTTGCCTACGCGACCAACACCGGCACCATAACCTTGCGGCACCATAGCGGCTAAGGCCGGATGTTCCAATGATGCTACAGCCATTTGCCACTCGGCCGTTGAGGAACAACCCAATAAACCGATTTTGCCATTGCTCCAGGCTTGCTTCGACATCCATTCGAATGCATCGTAACCATCGGTAAGCGGAGTGCCGAGAATATCCCACTCGCCTTCGCTGAAGAACCGGCCCCGTTCATTTTGCACTACGTATGCATAACCTTTGTTTACCATATCGAGCGCAGTTTGTAAAGCGCGGGTTACCAACTCGCCATCGCGGTAGCTGTTAAAGTTGTAGGGCGTGCGCGAAAAAATAATCGGGTACTTGCCATTGCCTTTTGGGCGATAAATGTCTGTGGAAAGCCGGATGCCATCACGCATGGGCATCATTACTTTCTGATCGACCACCGCAACTTTTTTTAGTTGCTCTAAAATGTTTTCCTTTTCCTGCGTATAGCCCGCTACCGAAAGTAGCATGACTATAAAGAGCATTTTTAGTTTCATAAACACGAATTAATTTGAGAGGTAAGGTATGCAATTGATAAGCAGTTGTGGCCAAATAAATTATGATCGGTAATTGACAGGTTTAAACCCTGCCTCGCTTAAATTTTTATAGTTTTGCTAACCTCAACAAGTCAGCTTTAATTTTTGCTTATTGGATTCGTAATTTGATTACTCAAATAGCTTTCGAAGCTCAAGTGCGTTGGCCCGACAAAAAGGCGAGGGTGTGGAGGCAATCGCGTGGAAGCATCTTTTTGTCTTGACTTTTTTTGGGTACTTTTTTGTGTCAAGACAAAAAAGTACCAACAGAAAATTGGAAGATATTTTAAATTGTATTGCGAATGACTTTCACAGAATACCTGATCAGCAAAAAAATAGACGGAGCCACCTTTCAGGCTGCAGAACCAGCTTTATGGAATGAGTGGAACAAACTCTTTGAGCAGATGAGCCCGGCCAGCTTTACTTCGCAAAAGCTTTATCTTATCAATCCAATCCGCAGAAAATACCAGCTAAAAGTGGAGGCATCAGAAACACCAAAGCCTGTTGTTGCCGCTAAGCCTGTTATGAAACCCAAACCAAAAATTAACTAACCCATGTATAAAAGACTTCAACCTGTATTACAAAAAGAATTAGACGCCATTCGCGAAGCCGGTCTTTTCAAGAAAGAAAGAATTATTACTACCCCACAAGGTGCCGATATAGAAACCAGCGATGGAAAGGAAGTAATTAATTTCTGTGCGAATAACTATCTCGGACTTTCCTCGCATCCGCGCGTAATTGAAGCAGCCAAACGCGCCATTGATACACATGGCTTTGGTATGTCGTCCGTGCGATTTATTTGTGGTACGCAAGACATCCATAAAGAATTGGAAAAAAAGATTTCTGATTTTCTCGGTACGGAAGATACCATTCTATACGCTGCTGCTTTCGATGCCAACGGTGGTGTGTTTGAACCCTTGTTGGGCGAGAAGGATGCAATTATTTCAGACGAATTGAATCATGCTTCTATTATTGATGGTGTGCGTTTGTGTAAAGCCATGCGTTATCGCTACAAGCATAACGATATGGCCGATTTGAAAACACAATTAGAGGATGCACGCAAAGCCGGAGCGAATCAAATTATGATTGTTACCGATGGTGCCTTTTCAATGGATGGCACCATTGCACAGTTAGATAAAATTTGTGATCTGGCCGATCAATACGAAGCATTGGTAATGACAGATGAATGTCACTCTTCTGGGTTTATTGGAAAAACCGGTCGCGGTGTGCCCGAACATTGTGGGGTGATTGGTCGCGTGGATATTATTACCGGTACGTTGGGTAAAGCGTTGGGTGGTGCATCGGGTGGATTTACTTCGGGGCGCAAAGAAATTATTGAAATGCTGCGCCAGCGTTCGCGACCCTATTTATTCTCCAACACGTTGGCACCTTCTATTGTGGGTGCATCCATTGAAGTATTTAACATGTTATCGGAAACAACCGCTTTGCGCGATAAGCTGGAACAAAGCACAAAGTACTTTCGTGAAAAGATGACAGCTGCCGGTTTTGATATAAAACCCGGTGTGCATCCCATTGTGCCGATTATGTTATATGAAGCTCCGCTTGCGCAGAAGTTTGCAGAGCGGTTGCTTGAAAAAGGAATTTATGTAATTGGATTTTTCTTTCCGGTGGTGGCAAAAGGCAAGGCCCGCATACGCGTACAGATTTCGGCTGCGCACGAACAACATCATTTAGATAAAGCGATAACCGCGTTTACCGAGGTAGGGAAGGAGTTGGGCGTGTTGAAGTAAAGTTTTACCTTAGAGATTATGAATACAGTATCGATTGATAAGAAGAAATTTGTGGTGATTAGCCAGAAGGAATATGAATCACTACTGACCAAGGCCGCCCGAAAAGCTCCGTTAGCAAAAAAAATGAGCTTGGCTGCCGGAAAAAAGATGGCTTACAAACTAATTGATAAGTGGGCAAAAGAAAGGTTGTAATTCTTGAGCCTGCTGTACAAGAGGTCGGTAGAATTGCGTTCTTCATTGAGTCAGAGGGAATGCCAGTAACAGCCAAAAGATTTGTTGATCATGCTTTCGCTTTTTTCAAAGCTTTGGCAAGTGAAAAGTTTGTTCACAGACCTTGTTCGTATGAGCCTTGGCTGGTTTTGAATTACAGATGTGCCACTTTTAAGAAAAAGTATACGGTGGCATATTTGAATAATTCAGATGAAATAGTGATTTGTGACTTCCTTTCGCAAAAGTTAATCAAGTAAATAAATGTCATGAGACTATTCAGTCTGATTCTCTTTTGCGTTTTTTATCAAAACCTACCAGCTCAAAACATCCCGGTCTTTCAGGTATTATTTGCCGAGAAAGCATCCTTAAGCAACGGCACACCCTTAAAGAGTTTAGACAAACTTCTGGACGAAACAATTCATGTAGCGGATAGCGGTTATCTGGTATTGATTCATGAGATGGGAATTCCGGTTGAGTTTAGTGGAGATACAACTATTATACTAAATGAGATTCACTCTATCCTAAAGCCCAAACCAAAGGAAATGGGAAGTTCTTACCAAAGATCGGTCGGAGCTGATTACTTATTTATTTCACAAGAAGTACAGGCTAAGAAATATCGTCTAAGTAGAACAGGAGCAGTTCACGATGATAGATTAGTTCACTCAATATACCCTCCACTAATCAATAGCAGGATTTACTTTGATGACGATGTTAAGATTGTTTGGCAACCAAATTTTCCGGGAATCCAGATAGAGGTTAAGCTAAGAAATTTATTTGATGAGGAATTGGCTTCTTATAAAGTTGACGATACAGTTGTTCTAATTTCTAAAGAGGATTTAATTTCCGAAGGAAAAAACTGTTGTATTTTAAGCTTCGCTCGATTCGATGATAAGAAACAAAATCGAAGACGTACAAATTATGAATATTCATTTCTTGTTACTAATTTTTACACAGGCAAAATCAATTTTCCCTATTCAGCAAAAATTAAAACTCCTGCGGCTGCGCTGATGGCTGGGTATTTCTATGAGTTGGCAAGTTGGGGTGTTTCGAAAGAAGCTCAAGCGCATTACGAATTAGCCACTCAACTCTCCGATAAACAATTCTATAAAGAAATGTTGAGTAACTACCTGAAAAGATCGGGGCAATAATCTACTGTATCATCTTCGGAATCAAAATCCGAGTTTTTGCTTAACTACATAGGCACACAGCACACATAAATTGAATTGCATACTAAAGTGTCGTATGTTTCTATGTTGTTAAACGGCATTAACCTACCGCATCTTCTTCGGAATTAAATCCGAGTCGGAAGGAAAAAGACCAAACATAGCTTGGTTGTTTCCTGCGGGTAAAAAATAGATTTTGTTTTTCTTTCCCTTCAGCTTAAGGCAATACATGTTCAGAAAGGGAATGAGTTTTACGCTCTTCACATCATCCCAATCGTAACTCTTTTCTTTGCCGGGTTTAATCAATTCAATTTTCTTTTTGCTGATAGCTACACGCCTGATGCGGTTGGACAGCAACAGGTGCATCGAAAAAAGAATTAACGCAAGTGTAAAAAGCGCAAAGGCAACAAATCTGGCTTTAGGTGATTCTCCAAATTGAAGGAGCATAAGTGCTGAGGCCAGTCCTTGTAGCGCGCTAAGCGCCAGAAAAAAATACCTGGCAAGATAAAATTTAACCGGATTTACTTCTCCCATTCAACATACGTGTTGGTTTACGAAGTACGAAGGTAGGAAAAATTCAGAGCATAATTACTAAGAGTCAGTTATCGGTGATCAGTAATCAGTGACTATGGACTAACGACTACTAACTATTTACTAATTCTCAATCACCACCGGAAAATCCTGACCGCGCGAGAACGTGTAGGGATATTGTGGTTTGCCTTTTAACTTCTGTGTCATTTCCGGAACCTGATCATCGAGGTACGATTTCAACTCGTAGATTGTAACCTTACCGTCTTTGGGCGCACCATCGGCATCACCTTGCAAAGCTTTTATTAATAAGTAAGTAAACAACCCATGCCCCAACTCGGCAAACTCGGTTGCAAACTGCTCGCTGCCAGCCGAAGCCATTACATGAATGCCCGCACTTCGCGAAAGCTGTGCAATGGCTTTTTCTTCGGCAGCACCACGCGTGGCAAGCAACTCAACCGATGCACCCGATTGACAGGCATCCATCACAATCAGTTGCTTCAATGCTTTTATGTTTTTCAGTTTGTCTTGCAGCACACTCGCTTCAATCGCTTCTTTTTGCAGCGCACTTAAATCATACAAGCGACTGCTTTCTGTGGGAATAAAAAAGAATTGGTTGTCAACCATACTACCGTGACCAGCATAATAAAAAATGAAAACATCTTCCTGATGGATTTTACCCGCGAGCTCATCCAGCTTTTTTAGAATATTAACCCGCGAGGCATCTTCATCATATAAGTTATGAAGTTCAATGCCTTTGAATAAACTTCCTTTTTCATCTAGCACTTTTCCAAACGATTCGGCATCGGGCTTCGCGTAGTTCAACATCATCTTTGGATTTTTGTATTGATTAATGCCGACCGATAAAATATAACACACACTGCTTTTGCCACCATGATCGGCCACAATCTCTACCGACTGCGGATCGGATTCAATTTTTTCTTTATTGATGGCGGAGGCAGAAATGGTGTTAGTGCCATTAACCAGTGTTAGTGCGTGGCGATAAGTTGTACTTTCTCCATTACGCAATGGAAGCGCAAGGTTTGACTTTTCGATGGGAACACTTTTGCCATTGTGAAAAAGTTTGAGGGCTTCAATATTGCTGCCGGTGTTGGTAATTCGTACAAGCACTTCTGTCTTTGTAGCATCATCGCCCGGAAGGGTTGCAATTTTTACACCGGGTGGCGGTGCACTGTTTAGTTTACCTTGAATGCCTTTCAGATTATCGTTACCGCGACTTTGAAAAATTTTAGGTAACAAATCGGGGCGATAGAATTCATGAAAGAATTGATCTACTCCGTAAGTTTTTAACCCATCAACAAAATGGATGTATTGGCGTGCGCCTTCGGTTCCATTAAAATATCCTTCCGGATTTTTAACCATCCATTCCTTTTCGCCAAAGTGTATGTGTTCGAAAAATTCTTTACCCGAAGTTAAATCCCAAAATTTTGTTACACCATCCAGACTGTGGCTGATCAGCATTTTTTCATCGGGTGTTAATATGAGCGATGTTATTTCTGCTAAGTGACCTTCGTAATTTTTTAAAACCTTTCCGGTGTTCACGTCCCAAAAACGAATTACCCGATCTGCACCCGCGCTATAAATTCCGGTTTCTGCGTTGTTAAAAAGTGCCACATGCACCGCGCCAGTGTGTGTGGTAAATTTCTTTTCAGCTAAACCGGTAGCAATATTCCAAAGCCTGATGGTGCCATCCCAACTGGCTGAGAGCAATTGTTTGCCATCTTTGGATTGCGTAAGCGAAACCACTGCATCGGTATGGCCTTCAAACGTGCGTACAATTTTCTTTGAATCAATTTCGCGCATCTGAAGTTTGTCAGTGTTATCGCCCAGCGTGGCTGTAAACACATACAAATCGTTTTTGCTGAATAACGAAACATAAGCTGAACCTTCTTCCGACTCGATGTAGTGCAAGCGTTTACCGGTTTTGGCATCGTGAATTTTTACGGTGCCATCCCAACTGCTGCTTATGATTTGGGTTTCATCGCTGTTGAAATGAACATCGAATACCGGTTGGTTGTACGACTTAATCGTAAAAACCGTATCGCCTTTTTCTGCATTCCATAAGATGAGTGCACCATCGCCACCACCGGTTAATAGTTTTTTTCCATCGGCAGAATACTGATAACACAATGCTGCTTTTTCATGGCCGGTAAATTCCATTTTGGTTTTACCGGTGGCGATGTCCCAACTTTTAACCTTGTTACTGAACTTGCCTTTCAACAACGTTTTTCCATCGCGACTCAGCAACAAATTATTCTTATACCGAACATACCGCGCGATGTAAGAATCCCAGTATGAATTTGGATCGTATGTCAATCCGCCCTTATCACGTTGATTTAAAAATCCGGTTAACTCATTTTTCTTTTTTCCGGTTGAGGCATCATAAATCTGTACAATGTTATGATCGCTTGCTATCAGCACTTCCGTTCCTGAATGATTGAACCGGGCTTGCGTAAGTTCACCTTCCAGTTTGGGATCAATACTAAATAACGAATCGCCTTTGTCGGAATAAAGTGTTACCAGTTTTTCAGTGCTGGTTAAAATTCTTTTTCCGTTGTCGCTAATATCTACGGAAGTAAGATCATCGATGTGTTGGCTGAACGTAGTGATGGGCTTTGCTTGCGCGAGATCATATTTCACAACTTCCTGTCGTGTGGCTTTTATAATAAAACGATTGTCGGGAGTAAAAACATGATCGGCAAAGCAGCCGCCACAAGATGAATATGCACGCGGCTTAATGGTATGAACTTGTTTCCAGTCTTTTGTAGTGTACACATCCACCGTAGCATCGGTACCAACCGCCAGCCATTGGCCATCGGCACTTAGCGATAAACTTTCAGCGCCACGATTTCCTTGCGCAACCATCCACGATTTAATTTTCTTACCACTGGGAAACTCCCATACGTGTATCATCTGCCCAAGTGTAACAAAATATCTTCCTTTCGGATCGAAGGCTACATCATTAATGCGCTCCTGGCCAGAACCATATTTTTTGTTGTACGATTCGGTATCGTCAAGCACAATGGATAGAACTTGCTTGCCGGTGTTAACTTCCCAAAGTTTTACGGTGTGATCGTTTCCACCGGTGAGCAGATGTTTTCCATCGCGACTAAAATCCAGACTGATAACCGAAGCCTGATGGCCCAAAAAGCTGCGCACTTCGCGGCCCGTGTTTAATTCCCAAAGTTTAGCCGATTTATCGCGACTGGCGGTTGCTACATAATTGCTGTCGGGACTTATGGCAACAGCCACCACGGCAAGCTCATGTCCTTTCTGAATAATGGTTTCGATTGACTGGCCAAAGGCAAGTGTTGATGATGCCAGAATAAGTAGAAAGATTCGGATCATGGATTTAATTAAATCGATTGTTAAAAAGAAAATGTAATTGACAACTACTGAACTACTGCCAACTGTAAACTACGGTGTTTTAATTTCCTCAACGGATTCAGTTTCTTCCGGCATTTCTTCCCAGGTTTTGGGTTCTTCGTTGTGCAGGTATTCCAGAATGCGTTGCTCCACCTGTTTTAATTTTAAGCTGCGCAGATATTTACCATTGCGGGCCAGAATTAAACGGCCGGTCTCTTCCGAAATGGCCAGCACCAACGTATCGGTAACTTCGCTCATTCCCATAGCTGAACGATGCCGCATGCCAAAGTAAGAAGGCAGGTTGTCATTCTCGCTAACCGGAAGCACACAGCGTGCAGCTTTAATGCGACCTTTATATATAATGATGGCACCATCGTGCAACGGGCTTTGTTTATTGAAAATAGAAAGCAAAATTTTCTTATTCACTTTCGCGTCTAGATCATCGCCTGTTTCAGCATAAAACTTTAATTCTATATCGCGCGAAAAAACAATTAGTGCTCCGGTGCGCGTGGCTTTTAATGTTTTTAATGCTTCTATTAATTCATGAATATCAAAATCGTCATGGTGTTCGTTGCGCCAGTTGGTTATGTTCTTAAAAATATTGTCGCGATTAAGGTCGGTACTGCGGCCAATCAGCAATAAAAATTTTCTGATCTCCGGCTGAAACAAAATAATCATGGCCAAAACGCCCACCCCCATAAACTGACCGAGTATGGTTGTGAGTAATTCCATTTGAGCGGCACGAACAATTAAATAGATGAGGTACAATGAAAGAATGCCCAGAAAGATTTTTACAGCAATACTTCCGCGTATAAGTTTATAAATCTGATAAAGCAGAATGGCAACCAGGCTGATGTCCACCAGATCAACCCACGTAACTTCCAGAAACCCTATTTTAAAAGCGAAGATCATGCAGAACAAAGGTAATAAAACGGCCTTGGTATTTTAGGTTAATTGCGAAGTGAGTGCAATTGCCTCGCGTGCTGCTTTTACATCGTGTACGCGAAGAATGGAAGCGCCTTTTAGTAAGGCGATGGTATTTAGTACAGATGTTCCGTTCAGGGCGTGTTCAGCGGTTGTCTGCAACGTGCGCCAGATCATCGACTTGCGCGATAGCCCAACCAACAGTGGTTTTTCAAGAATGCGAAACGAATCGAGGTTGCTCAACAGTTCAAAATTCTGAGCCGTAGTTTTTGCAAATCCAAAACCCGGATCAATGAGTACATCTTTTACTCCGGCCTGTTTCAGTTTTTCTAATCGTACATGAAAGTAATCTATCATTTCGCGCACCAAATCATCGTACTGCGTTAATTGATTCATAGTTTGAGGAGTGCCTCGCATGTGCATCATCACATACGGAGCTTTGGTATGTGCTGCAACTGCGTACATCTTGGTATCGCCTCCGGTAATATCGTTAATCAGATCCGCGCCAGCGTACAGTGCTGACTGGGCCACCTCGCTGCGAAATGTATCAATGGAAAGAATTGGTTCCGGAAATTCTTTTCGAAGTGCTTCAATAACCGGCACCACGCGCTTTAGTTCTTCAGATTCTGAAATGTCGGTTGCTCCAGGCCGCGAAGAGTAACCACCGACATCCAGCAGCTCAGCACCTTCGTGCAGCATGGCTTCGGCTTTCTTAATAACAGCAGCAACTTCACTTACCCGGCTGCCTGCATAAAAACTGTCGGGCGTAATATTAAGTATGCCCATTACCTTGGGTGTGGAAAGATCTACCAGCCTGCCATTGAGATGCAGTGTTTTGTTGACTGAAAATATTTTATTTTGCACCACCATGAATGATAAAACCGCCCACGAATATAAAGAGGTGATTGCCACGTGCAAAGAACTATTCGCCCGCAAAACACACGATTATGGCACCGCCTGGCGGGTGTTGCGGTTGCCTTCCATTACCGATCAGATTTTTATCAAAGCGCAACGCATTCGCAGTATTCAGGAAAAAGGCACCCAAAAAGTGGACGACCCGATAAAAGATGAATTTATCGGCATTATTAATTATTGTCTTATTGCTATGATTCAGTTGCGGTTGGAAGCATCAGACAAGCTCGAGATGAACTTCAAAGAACTGGAACCGCTTTACGATCAGGCTGTAACCGAAACATTCGAGTTGCTTCAAAACAAAAATCACGACTACGATGAAGCCTGGCGCGAGATGCGTGTAAGCTCCATGACAGACATAATTCTTATGAAATTGTTAAGAGTGAAACAAATTGAAGACAATCAGGGTAAAACGTTAGCAAGTGAAGGTGTGAAAGCCAACTATCAGGATATGATTAATTATGCGGTGTTTTGTATGATTAAGTTATCAGCAGTTTAACCTCAATAGCCATAACCGATATTGTAAACTATTATTTCAAGTCAATCTAATCTAACTATGGACTATCGACCATAGACTAAAAAATATGTTCAAAAAAATCATCGATCAATTTTCGCGGTTCTTTGTGGGCGGCCTGTTGATATTCTCAGGGCTTATCAAACTCAACGACCCCATTG
This sequence comes from Cytophagales bacterium, assembly GCA_017303795.1. Classification (GTDB taxonomy): domain Bacteria; phylum Bacteroidota; class Bacteroidia; order Cytophagales; family Cyclobacteriaceae; genus ELB16-189. Next base: position 133,903 of record JAFLBR010000011.1, read on the forward strand.
GCACACAAATTAAAATGGAAGAATACTTCGAAGTGTTTGCTGAAGACTTCGGATCGTTTTTTCATCATTTCATTCCGTGGGCATTGGAGATTGGCATGTTGATGATTGTGCTCGAATTGATGTTGGGTATTGCCATCCTGATTTTCTGGCGCATGAATCTCACCGCATGGTTGTTATTGCTCATGATGACCTTCTTTACATTCCTCACGTTCTACTCAGCTTATTTTAATAAAGTAACAGATTGTGGTTGCTTTGGCGATGCGATTAAGCTCACTCCGTGGGAATCATTCACCAAAGATGTTATTCTGATGGTATTCGTGCTGCACCTGTTTTGGTATAGAAAAAGTTACAAGCCTGCCTTGCGCACCCGAACAGGAAATGCTTTGGTGATTGGCACGGTTGTAATCAGTTTTGTATTGGGCATCTATGCAATCAGGCATTTGCCATTCATTGATTTCCGCGCATATAAAATCGGAAATAGCATTCCGCAGCAGATGATACCGCCCGAACAGCCCATAATTGAATATGTATTTGAGAAGGATGGCAAAGAAGTGCGCGACACAAAATTTCTGTCGGATGCCGATGGGTACAAATATGTTTCTTCGCATGTAGTAAATGCAGATAAAATCAAACCTAAAATAACAGATTACTCTATCAGTAGTCCCGAAGGCGATGACAAGACTCAATACACCTTTGAGGGCAACCGATTGTTGATTGTGATGTTTGATGTAAAAAAAGCTTCAACAAAAAACATTGCCCAAGTGCGCGAGTTAACCCGCCAACTGGAAGGCAAAGTAGATTGTTTTATTCTTACCTCTTCCAGTGCAGAAGCAATTGAAGCGTTTCGACACGAACATCAATTGGCAGTGCCTTATTATTATGCCGATGCTACCGTGTTGAAAACCATTATTCGATCTAACCCTGGTATTGCGTTGTGGAAAAATGGTACGGTACTGGGTAACTGGCATCATAACGATACCCCTGCGGCCAGCACCGTGGTGGAATTACTACAATGAAAATTTTTCTGATTGGTCTGCCAGGCTGCGGCAAATCCACATTGGGTAAACAATTAGCCCGGCACTTAAATGTGTCGTTTATCGATCTCGATCAGGAAATAGAAAAATCAGTTGGCTTACCTGTGCGCTCGATTTTTAAAAAATATGGCGAGATTTTTTTTCGCAAGCAGGAATCGGAAACGCTACGAACGCTCAGTGAAACAGAAACTGATTTTGCAATGGCAACTGGTGGTGGCGCACCCGTATTTCATGATAACATGAAGTTTATGAATGCTACCGGTAAAACTGTTTTTCTGGATGTACCTACACGTGAAATCACTAATCGTATTATACAATCCAACAAAGAAGAAAGGCCTTTGCTTGCATCGCTGGCGCCCGATGAATTGAAAGATAAAATTGAGTTTCTTCGCTCGCAGCGAATTTCGTTTTATAGTCAGGCTCAAGTTACACTCACAGGAGTTGTGGTGCTATCGGATTTAACTGCGGCAATCAAAAATTAAAACGGAAATCCCACCGTAACCATACCAAAAGTGGTTTTGTTATCCATAGTTACTAATGGACTGCTGGCCATGTTTACACGATATGGGCGGTAGGTGTTTGCTCCTTGGCTAAATACCAGGGCAAAGTCCACATAAAATTTTTGGGTGCGATAGCCTAAGCCACCCGATACAGAAGTTATAGCACGACTACTGTTGTTCTGTTCGGTACGAAAAGGATCGGCCATGTATGAGCCACCAGCCCGGAATCTTAATTTGTCCAATCGAAACTCACCACCTAACCGCACATTTGTGGTAGTCTGGTAAGCATTTTTAATGTTTTCATTATCCGAGTCGAATGGAATACCACTTATGCCGGAAGAATAGCGCGCGCCCGAATAGTTAATCACATCTACATCGGCAGAGATAAAACCAGACTTACCCAGAAAAACGGTCGCTCCCGCGCTTAATTTCCCAGGTGTACGTAGCGAATATTCAGAAATGATTTCGTCTGTGTATTCATTTTCCGTGTTCAGAATGGTTTGGCCATCGCCATAGTAATCGAAGTTATTCCATGCCGTTGTGAGTTCGGCACGATACACGTCTGTTACACTTAACAAGGTTGGTGTGGTGTATGACAGGCCAACCTGAACAATATCCAGCGGTCGGTAAATGGCTCCCAGAGTAGCATTTATACCCGATGCCCTTATCTGAAGTTCTTCTATTAGATCAAGCCTTTCTAATGGATTATAGGTTGGATCTAATTCAAAGAAGTAATCAGATTCTGAATATTGTTTTTCACTGCGGTAACGGACTGTTGAAAGCCCGAGTCCAGCACCCAGAAAAAGTTTATCGCCCATGTTGGCTCCGTACGAAAGATTCCATTGGCTTTGTGTGCCTTCAGTACGTATGGTTTCATTTTGATTAACTCTCCGAATATCATCTGGATCACCAAAGGTTTGAAGAGGCGAACCATAGATGTCATTTCCATTCTGATCCTGATCCACGTTGTCAATTAAATACGTGTTGTAGGCAAGTCCTGGAAGTGAGTTAAAGTAACTGTTATCACCACCATTCTGATAATCGAAGTTTGCTGGGTTTATTCCATAAGCGTCATCCATAAAAAAATCAATAATCGAATTATTGGAATTAGTGCCACTATATGAAAATGTCTGATTAAAATTATTGATCCGGTTATAACTCACCGCAAACGTACCGCTTAAAAAACCTTTGCGTCCATCTTGCTCAGTTTGAAACACCAGACTAAAGCCGGGTATGTGTAAATTGGTTTTTGAATTAGAAGATTTATTGCCGAGGTACTCGCTATTTACATTTGCTCCGTAAAAGCCAGGCGAAATAGTAAACTCAGACCGGTTAAACATTCCTAAGCCTGCCGGATTGGATAAGGCAGAACTATAATCGCCACCCAAACTGGTTTGCACACCGCCCATGCTCATAATGCGCGCACTGCCAGCAGGTTTTACTCGACTAAACATAAGCGCAGTTTCGGTAAAACTTTGTGCCATAACCAGCCCCGGTAAAAGCATGGCAATGCCAGCGAGCACTTTGCTCATTATTTTCATAACCAGAATTTTTTGTTGTTTAACGAACCCCGACCTTTTTTAATTGCGACCTCTTGAGCCTCCTGATGAAGAACTTCCACCACCAGATGAAGAGCCACTGCTTCGGCTTCCACCACTGTTGCCACTGGAGAATCCGCTTGAGCTACGCGAAGAACTTCCACTGCTGCTATTGTCAAGCCAGGTAGAGCGATTTGAACTTCTGCTGCTGTTATTGAAAGTAGAACCAGTGCTTCTGCTACCAGAAGTTGAGTTGTTCCATACCGGGCGGGTTGAAGTGTTTTCAGGATTATTTCTCCAGCCGCGCTGATAATAATTTTCGTTTGCAGAAGCAGTGCGAGCTGTGCTTCTGGAATTGCTTCCACCACGGGTATCATTTTGAATTGCTGCAGACTGGCGACTGCCGCCACCGGTGTTAACATTGTTATTCATATCGCTTGAGCGTGATGATCTTTTGCCATACACAACCCGGTTAGCACCATCGCCACCACCTACAATAATTACAGTAGGTCTGTTCCACGAATTCCAACCCCAGTTGTTCCAGCCCATGCCCATATTGTTTCCCCAACCCCAGTTGTTGAATGAATTGTATCCGTAAGGATCCCACGCCATTGAATTCCAACCCATATTATTCCAGCCCATGTTATTCCATGGTGAATAACCCCATGAGTTACCCCAGCCCATACCCATACCCAACGACATGTTGAAGCCTGGTCTGTAAAAGCCGTTGTTAAATCCATTATTAAATCCGTAAGGGTCCATTCCCCATGCATTACCATAAGGATTATAACCACCAACCATGTAGGGATTCATTCCACCCATCATGTAGGGATTATTCATGCCGTAATAATTCCAGTTTGCACGGTTGTTATAAAGATTCTGATTAACTGCAGTAGGCACATAGTCCGCATAGAAGTAACTAACCTGCTGTTGCGGAGCAGCACCATTAACCGATTGCGAGATGTACTCCGGATTAACATTGCGTGCAGAGTAACTATCCGTAGGGTTAATAGGAGTTTTAATTTCCGATTGACGGGATGATAATTCTGATAATGGTTTTGAAGCTGCAATTTTTGCACGATCGCTCGCTCTGAAATACATGTCATCAAATTCTGCCTGTGCGCTCACTCCAACTACTGCTGTTACCATTAGCAGGCCCATAAAAATGATTCTTGATTTCATATGCTTTAAATTTTGGTTCAACAATCTATTTAACGCTTAAGTCCCTTTCGGGGATATATCTGTAACAAGTTTAACGCTTAAATCGTGCAAATTCCAGCAATTTTATACTGGTAGTTATGCCATTTTTTATAGGTTAATTTTCAAACCCCTCGCCACAACCAGCTAAACCTCGTCTATATTTGCCGATTAATTCAAATTTACGAAAATTTTTAGGTTTATCCGATGGGAAAAGAGATAACAAGCCGAAGCGAAGATTACGCACAATGGTATATTGATCTGGTAAAAAAAGCCGACCTGGCCGAGAATTCTGATGTACGGGGATGTATGGTTATAAAACCGTATGGTTACAGCATCTGGGAAAAAATGCAACAGGCCCTGGACAAGATGTTTAAAGAAACCGGCCACACCAATGCTTACTTCCCGTTGTTTGTTCCTAAAAGCATGTTTGAGGCTGAGGAAAAAAATGCCGAAGGATTTGCCAAAGAGTGTGCTATTGTAACCCATTATCGGTTAAAGAACGATCCGCAAAACAAGGGTAAACTAATGGTTGACCCTGAAGCGAAACTGGAAGAAGAACTGGTGGTGCGCCCAACCAGCGAAGCCATTATCTGGAGTACCTATAAAAAATGGATTCAATCGTATCGCGATTTGCCTTTGCTGATTAACCAATGGGCTAACGTGGTGCGTTGGGAAATGCGCACGCGATTGTTTTTACGTACAGCCGAATTTCTTTGGCAGGAAGGCCACACCGCGCATGCAACTGCAAAAGAAGCGGTAGAAGAAACCGAACGCATGCTGGGTGTGTATGCCGAGTTTGCCGAAACTTTTATGGCCATGCCGGTTGTAAAAGGCCGTAAATCTGAAGGCGAACGTTTTCCAGGTGCAGTTGATACGTATTGTATTGAAGCCATGATGCAGGATGGCAAGGCATTGCAGGCTGGCACTTCGCATTTTTTGGGACAAAATTTTGCCGATGCGTTTAATGTGCAATTCACCAATAAAGAAGGCAAACTGGAAAAAGTGTGGGGTACTTCGTGGGGAGTGAGTACCCGTTTAATGGGCGCGCTTATTATGGCACATTCCGATGATGATGGCTTAGTGCTGCCACCAAAGCTGGCACCTATTCACGTGGTGATTGTTCCGATCTTTAAAACCGCAGAAGAGTTAGAACGCATTTCTGAACAGGCCAATAAAATTGCCGATGCAATTCGCAAGCAAGGCTATTCCGTTAAGTTCGATAATCGCGATACGCACAAGCCAGGCTTTAAATTTGCCGAATATGAATTGAAAGGTGTGCCGGTGCGCATCGCCATCGGGCCGCGCGATTTGGAAAACAAAACGGTGGAGGTAGCCCGAAGAGACACCAAAGAAAAACAAGTTATGGCTTTAGACGCCATTGCTACTACCATACCAACCCTGTTGGATGAGATTCAACAGAACATTTACCAGAAGGCGCTTGCATTCAGAACGTCTATGATTACACCGGTAGATTCCTATGCCGACTTTAAAAAAGTGCTGGATGAAAAAGGTGGGTTTGTGTCTGCCCACTGGGATGGCACTGCCGAATCGGAGGCGGCTATTAAAGACGAAACCAAAGCTACTATCCGGTGCATTCCGTTGGATGCAAAGGAAGAAGCCGGAGTTTGTGTGTATTCGGGTAAACCTTCAACAAAACGGGTACTTTTTGCACGGGCTTATTAATATCGTAAAACCTTTCAGGTCTTTATAACGATGCTAAAAAGACCTGAAAGGTTTGCTAACCTAATTTTAAGTACTTTTATAGGTTGTGAATAAATTCAGAAGCAAGTGATAGAGTGGGTAACTGTAATTAGTCTGATCTTGTTTGGGCTTGCCCTGGTGGTAGCCGAAATAATTTTTATACCGGGCACCACGGTGGTGGGTATTGTCGGATTTATTTTCCTGATAGCCGGGATTGCTTTTGGGTTTAAATACTTTGGCAGCGAAACCGGTTGGGTATTAGTAGGTGTAACGGCTGTTATTTCAGGATTGGTGTTTTACTTTTCTTTTAAGACAAATGTGTGGGGCCGGTTTTCATTAAAATCATCTATCGACAGTAAAGTAAATGAAGGCAATCTCAACTCGCTTGTTGTAGGACTGGAAGGAAAAACTACTTCTTCACTTCGGCCTGTTGGCAAAGCACAGTTGGGCGATAAAGAATATGAAGTAAAAACAGTTGGCGACTATTTAGATAGCGGCAGCGCAATACGCATTGTTAAAATAAATTCAAATCAAATAATCGTAGAACCTATAAACTAACACTATGGAAGGCTTAGCATTTATCTTTATTATTTTTATTGGCATTGTCGGGTTCTTTATGTTCCTCTACTTTGTGCCAGTAGGGTTGTGGATTACCGCAATCTTTGCCGGAGTTAAAGTAACCATTGGATCATTGATCGGGATGCGAATCAGAAAGGTTCCACCTGGGGTAATCGTAAATTCACTCATTACGGCTAACAAGGCTGGTATTCCAATTACAACTAACGAACTTGAAACTCACTACCTGGCGGGCGGTAACGTACCGAATGTAATTAGGGCACTCATCTCAGCAGAGAAAGCCAATATCAATCTCGACTTTAAACAAGCCACGGCTATCGACCTTGCCGGTCGCGATGTGTTTGAGGCGGTACAGATTTCGGTAAACCCGAAAGTAATTACTACACCCAAAGTTGCAGCAGTAGCGGCCGATGGCATTCAACTTATTGCCATTGCGCGCGTGACCGTGCGGGCCAGCATTGCACAATTGGTTGGGGGTGCTGGTGAAGATACAATTCTTGCCCGTGTAGGCGAAGGTATTGTAACCTCAATTGGTTCGGCTAAGTCACACAAAGAAGTGTTGGCTAACCCCGATAAAATTTCGAAGCTGGTATTATCACGTGGATTGGATGCGGGTACGGCATTTGAAATTCTCTCTATTGATATTGCCGATGTAGATGTGGGTGCAAACATTGGTGCAAAACTTCAGATTGATCAGGCCTCGGCCGATTTAAAAGTAGCAGAAGCAAGGGCTGAAGAAAGAAGAGCTATGGCGGTTGCCTTAGAACAAGAAATGATCGCGAAAGCGCAAGAAGCAAAAGCGAATGTAATTCAGGCCGAAGCCGAAATTCCTAAAGCCATTGCAGAAGCATTCTCGAAAGGAAATCTTGGTGTAATGGATTATTACAAAATGCAAAACGTACAAGCTGATACGGATATGCGTCAATCTATTTCAGGATCGGGTAAGACTAAGTCCGAATAGTTGAAATAAATTTTTAGCGAACAGGCTGCTTTGAAATTTCAAGGCAGCCTGTTTTTGTTATGGACTATTACATCAGTTCAGAGTTTTCCACTCAGCCTTTTGCAGCACGAGGTATTGATTTTTTTCGGAGTAATAATATAGTGCATCGTAGATAATCGGAATGATGCTAAGACCTTCAGCAGAGATTACGCCCGACTTCTGAGTATGTATAACCTTAACTGCTCCATTAGCAAGTATTGCCAATTGATTAAATCGCGGCTCAATCAAAATTTTGCCGGAAGCATCGGCCAAACCGGTTAATCCATTTTTATACAATCTGAATTTATTCAAGTCGCTTGCGATAGAGTCATACTCGAGACTCAGTATAAATTTTCCTTGCTTGTCGATAACTCCGGCTTTTCCGTTGCGGGTAACTACGCACAATCCATTGTAGAATTGTGCTACTTTATCGTAGTTGGGGTTAATTACAATCTGATCTTGCGCATTAATAAAACCCCACCGGCCAATCAGTTTTATAGCAGCCATGCCTTCGCTGAAATTACCAATGCCATCGTAACGATTGGCAATACGCAATCTTCCGCGCACATCAATAAACCCATATTTGCCATCGCGTTTGATGCCGCGAAGACCTTCATGTTCTTCAAAAACAGCTTCTACTTTATCAACTTGTGGCGGTTCCTTGCGATTAATGAGACGGCCGTGGTAGTCTAATTTTTTAATGGTGCCATCCGGTAAAAACTCCGTAAAGCAATCTGCACCAAAATCAATTTTGTTATCCGTAAAGTAGATTACGTTTCCGTCAAATGATTTTAAAAACAGGTTGGCGGGTTCTAGTTGCACGTAAATCGAATCATTAACCAATTTTAATGGATGCGCTTGTGGTGCAACAATCCATTCTTCGCGCGGAGAAACAATACCATACTGGCCTTTAAACTTTACAACCACATATTTATTCGAAATTTCAATCAGCGAATCGTACACGCAATGAACGGTTTCTTCGCCTTGTGTTGTAAGCGCGCCCCAATACTGATTGCTTTTTGCAGGAAACAATCCGTGTTGTGGGGCATCTATTCGCGAATAAGTTTTAAACGAAGTGAATGTTCGGTTAATGTCGGTTAGCGCCCAACCCGAACGCGAAAGCGTACGCACCTGCGGATAATTCACTACAATTGAATCGTATTGTAAAGGGATGATTGGCTTATTTTCAGAGGTAATAATTCCGGTTTTGTTATTCTTCTGTGCCAGAAATAAATTATCCTGAAGGTAAGTCAGGTTTTGATATTGGGCAGGCAGCGTTACGTTCCAGGTTCCATCCATCAAACCAAAATGCCCGGAGAATTGATAAATATTAATTCCGGGTGCGGCTGGTAAAATATTTTCGGCTTGAAAATTTTGTTGAGTTTTATTGGAAGCATCTAACACTACCCATTGATGATGTGGTAAAACCGAAATCCGATCGTCTTCAACTTTTACATTCTGGTAGCGGGCTTCGACCAACACATTGCCTTCGCGATCGAGCAAGCCTTTGTTGGTATTGATGTAGAAAAATGCTTTACCATTTTGAAACATAGAAATGCTATCGATGGTAAATGGTGTAATGGCGCGGCCATCTTCCGCGTACAAGGCAATTTTTCCGCTGTCGTTTTGTACAGCATAACGCAGTGTGCCCAATGGCAAAATGCCTGAATAGTTTGCCGGTATAATCAACTTGTTTTGCAGATCGGCTAATCCATATTGATAACGACCATTACTTAAATTGACCACAATCGCGCGAAGCCCATGCAGTTGAATATCATCATACACAAATGGAATCTGAACTTCGCCCCGCAGATTAAGGCATCCGGTTTTCCGCTGCGCGGGATTAATCTTTTTCTTTACCACGACATACTCACCACCGCCATACACCAGGCTTTCGTATTCAGCTTTGGTAATAAATTCTTTTTTGAGATTAAGTATTCCCCAATGGTTGTTTTGGCGATAGCCGGTTACGTTTCCAATCACTGAAAAACTTCCGTCCGACCAACCCAGGGCTTCGAATGAAGCCGGCAGTACCACTTTCCCCTCCTGGTTTTTAAGCCCCACTTTCCCATTCTCTTCAAAAGTTTGAAAAGAATCGGCCCATCCCGTAAGGGAAGTGATTAGCAAACAAACCAGTAGGGCGATTTTCATTTGTGCAAAGGTAACTGGCTGTTGCAGTTTTTGTGAACTTTTTCAACAACAGGTTAACAATTGCTTTGGGCGAATTATTTATTCGACAGATGCAGCAAGTCTTGCGGAGTGTCAAGGTCAATCTCACCATTTTCGAATGCTACGGTGTACACCTGATTGGAAAATTGTTGGATGATTTTACGGGCACCCGCCTCGTTAGAAACTTGTAACAGGTTAGTAAAAAGTTCTTTTCTGAAAATCGCGGGCACGCCAACCGTATCGGCATAAGCCGAAGCAATAATGGGTTGACTTTCGGTGTAAAGCTTACTTAATAAAGTATTCAAATGGGTTGTGGTAAGATAAGGTTGATCGCACACCAACACCAGTACAGCCTGTAACTCAGACGATTTTTTTAATAAGGTAGTAAGACCAGTCTTCAACGAACTACCCATACCCAACCGCCAATCAGGGTTTAGTACAACTTCGGTTTTAAGATCGGCTATTACTTTTTGATGCGCTTCGGCATTGGCGCCCAACACAACTACTACCGGGCAATTGGTTTGCAAGGCTACTTCGGCAGATTTGCGTAGCAGCGGTATTCCATCTACTTCAACCAATTGTTTGGATTGACCGAGGCGCGAACTATTACCGGCTGCCAGCAAGATGATACCAACCTGCATTTAGTTAATGGGTTTAGCGGCCTGAAAATCTTTTTCGCTAATAGTACCATTCTCACTGGAATCTGTATCGACCAGAATTTTCCAAATACCATTTTCTTTGCGAAGCACCACATGAAAGCGCCCGAAGTAATCCATGGTTTTGCCATCGGCTAACAGGTAAGAAGTTTTATAAACCCCAACTTCTACCGCGAGGTCATTGCTTGCAATGCGTTCAGTAAATCTTAACGTAAGTGTGCGTTTGCGTTTTGCATTCAGATCATCCTGATCGCCTTCGGTTTGTGATTTTTTATATTCATCCCAATTCCAAACGGTTTTACCATCGCGGGCTGAGCGTACCACATCTTTTGAATGTACCGCCATAAACGCATCGGCCTGATGATTATTGAACGATGCAATAAAAGGTTCCCATACATGTTTGTTGATTTCGGCTTGTGGGGTTTGGGCTTGTACTAATGATGAAAAAAACAAGCAGAGGCAGACGATCCATGTTTTCATTTTGCGATTGGGTTAATACATCCAAAACGGAAAGAAAGATTTTGGGTTACCGATACACCTGTTTAAATACCTGATCGCTGCCGGGTTCGCGTTGATGGATGGGGCCGTGGTGATCTTTTAAAAATCCGCCTTCGCGCGTAGTAAATTTTGTTTGGATCTCCGAAATAATGGAAAGGGCAATTTCATCGGGTGCTTCTGCGCCAATGTCCAATCCGATAGGAGCATGAATGCGTTCAAAATCTTTTTCGGTTAGCGTAATGCCTTCAGCTTTATACTCGGCCAGCATTTTATCGAAACGCTTGCGCGGACCTAAGATGCCAATATAAGGTGTATGAGACTTCAATAATTTTTTTAACACATCGCGGTCGTACTCATAATTGTGCGACATTAATACGCAGGCCGTGTAGGGTGTAATGTTAAAATCACGATCAATAAACTCGCGTTGGCATAATGAAAGTTTATCGGCTGTAGGAAAAAAGATAGGGGCAATGTGGGCCACACATTCATCGGTAACGCTCACATTCCAGCCCAATGTTTTGGCCAGTTCACTTACAGGTCGGGCATCAAAGCCTCCACCAAAAATAATTACCGAAATAGAAGGTTGAATTAATTCGATAAACACTTCTTGCTCTATACCATGTGCCAGATACTTGTTTGCCTGCGATTTTTTCGAAGTAAAAATTTTCTGCAAGTCAGGCTTTACCAGCGCAGTAAGTTCAGCGCTTTGAAATGTGTTTCGGGCTTCACCGGTTTCGGTAAGTAAAAGTTTTTCGCCTACGGCCAATCCATTAAAGATGGTTGCCAATGCCAGAGGTGTTTGCGTTTCCGCGAAAGCGGCAAATTGCTTAATGGCCTGCGTGTCGTTTACATCTAAAGGTTCAATCAGCACATCGATTACACCATTACAACCTAACCCAATACCCAGGTTTTGATTGCTCTCTTCGCGGGTATCGTATATAACGGTTACAGGTTTTTTGTCGGCCATTACCTGCCGGGCTTTACGCAAGGCATCGCCTTCCAGGCAACCACCACTAATAGAGCCCACCCAGCGGCCATCATCGGTAATGAGCATCCGTGCACCAGGGCTACGGTACGATGACCCGCGTACTTTTACCACGGTGGCCAATGCAGCTTTGCGTTGGCCGAAGTCTACATTTTTATAAGCTGCTACAATTGCTTTAAAATCCTTCATGTATTAATCATTTCCCCTCCAGTTCTTCGTCTTCTTCATTGTGCGAAAAGTAATCGATACCTAATAAATCGCCACTGTATTCTTTAAAGTGTAAAGTATCGCCCACGTGTTTAATCTCGTAATGATCGGAGTGGCAATTTACTTTTAAAATTTTGCCATCATCAACTTTAACAAACGCAATCCATTGTTCGTGTTGTTCGGCCTGAATGGCATAATCGTAAGACCGATATTTGCCGTAGGGCAGGGCATGGGGCCCGGCATTGTTTTTACTGGGCACAAAAACCTTATCTACTATAACGCCCTGCATCAGGTGTGGTTTTGAGAACAAGACATCATACACCACAAGCCCTACCAGAACAAGTGCGCCTACAATTGCCACTAATGCAACACCGGTGGTTAGTCTGTTGGATGCCATAAGTATGAAGTTTAATTAGAAAGATACTTAATAATTTCCAGACCCGAAGCCATGTTTTATCCGGTTTCAGATGCGGTCGTTAAAGCAATCTCCAAACCTAAGGGTTTAATTACAAACGATTGCAAGAGAGAATTCGCCCTCAACTGAATATTTCTGCACTTGCAATTGGCCGCCATTTGTTACTTTCGCACCCCGTAAAAGATTCAGTAAACATGATAAAGACCTCAGACCTGTTCTCGTACAAAATTGATAAGAAGTATAGCAAACCCGCGGCTTATTTTTCGATGGAGTTTGGTATTGATCAGGCTTTAAAAATTTACAGTGGCGGCCTTGGTTTTCTGGCGGGTTCGCACATGCGCAGTGCTTACGAGCTTAAACAAAATCTGATTGGCATCGGAATTTTGTGGAAGTATGGCTATTACGATCAGGAAAGAAATCAGGACGGAACTTTAAAAGCAGGGTATGTAGAAAAGAACTATTCTTTTCTTACCGATACAGGCATTGTGTTTCCGATTACCATTCACAACCACGAAGTGCATGTAAAAGCCTGGTTGCTGAAGCCTGAGGTATTTCATACAGCCCCCATGTTTTTGTTAAGTACCGATTTGCCTGAGAACGACCACCTGGCACAAACCATCAGCTATCGGTTGTACGATAGCCACGAGTCGGCCCGCATTGCGCAGTCCATATTATTAGGTAGTGGCGGTGCAAAGCTGTTGGATATTTTAGAACGCGAAACAGAGGTGTATCACATGAATGAAGGCCATGCGCTACCGCTGTGCTTTTATTTATTGAATAAATACAATAACGATCTGGAAGAAGTGCGCAAGCGGGTAGTGTTTACTACGCACACGCCTGAAAAAGCTGGCAATGAAGAACACGGAATTTCATATTTAGATGTGATGAGTTTTTTCCACGGTGTGCCGAAAGAAACGGTACTGGAATTAGCCGCACCCGATACCAATAATTTAAGTTATACACTGGCTGCGTTGCGCATGTCGCGCATCTCAAATGGAGTTTCGTCTTTGCACGGGGCGGTGTCGCGTAAAATGTGGACAGGCTTTGATGGCATTTGCGAGATTACTTCCATTACCAATGCGCAGAACAAAACCTTTTGGATGGATGCTGCATTGGAAGAACATCATAAGCAAGGAAACGATAAAGGATTAACGCTTCGTAAAAAAGAAATGAAGCGCGAACTCTTTCGCGTGGTGGCAAACCAAACCGGTAAAATTTTTGACGAGAACGTAATTACGATTGTATGGGCCAGACGTTTTGCGGCTTATAAACGCGCTAACTTATTGCTTCGCGACTTCGAGCGTTTTCTTAAGTTGGTAAACAATGCTGAATTTCCAGTGCAAGTGATCTGGGCTGGTAAACCTTACCCGGAAGATTTTGGTGCGATTGGAATCTTTAATGATATCTATTGGAAAACAAAAGACTTACCTAATTGCGCTATTCTTACCGGTTACGAAATGGAGCTTTCCGGTTTGCTGAAGCGCGGTTCTGATTTGTGGCTCAACACGCCAAAAATGTTCCGCGAAGCCTCGGGTACTTCGGGCATGACAGCCGCTATGAATGGAAGTGTAAATCTTTCTATTCCCGATGGTTGGATTCCGGAGTTTTCGAAGCACGGAAAAAATTGCTTTATTATTTCGCCAGCCGAAGCGGATGACGCTGCGGAGCAGGATCGCATCGAAAATGATAACCTGCTTACGTTATTAGAAAATGAAATTGTGCCGATGTATTACAAAAAGCCGAAACAATGGGTGGCTGTTGTAAAACAAAGTATGGAAGATGTTGTGCCCGCGTTTGACAGCAACCGCATGGCGCGTGAGTACTACGAGAAGTTGTATGCTACAACTGAAACGAAGGCTAAGAAAGCAAAAGAGCTGGAGGTGATTTAATGTCTGGGAGTTACGATTGTAAATACTCTTGAAATCGTAAACCCAAACCGAATATCACCTTTAAAAAAGTTACCGGTTGTTTCGGAAATGAAGGAACGCTCAGTCATGCCTGTTGAATTAGTTACATTCAATTGAAAAACGTGGCCACCGGTTTCAATATCAAATCCTAACGCAAGCGAGTTAGTGGTGCCTGAAATCTGATGCCCTGGAATCTGGTAGTAGTATTCAGCATTTAAGCTTACCCGCTTATTAAGTTTCATTCTTCCACCGGCACCTACTGAAAAAACATCGTTTGGATCGTTAATGCCAGTTGCCAGGTTGTAGTGAATAAGTGTAGGCATAAGTTGAAGCGAAAGACTTTCGCTAAACTTTCTTCCAATTAAGAGCTGCGCAGAATAGTACATTTTGGAGGTCAGGAAATTTTCGCGATCGGGCGTATCAAATTTTAATGACTTATACATAATACCAGCGGCTGCACTTACAGTTATGGGCATGCCACCACTAACCTGGCTTAGTAGTTTATACTTGGTAAACCCATCAAATTGTTTTTGATAGGTACTTCTACCCACACCAATCATCCAGCGTTTTGTAAGTCCATAATCAAAGCCCATGCGCATGGAGGCCTGATCCAATCCAAACAGTTCATAAGCACCATCGCTTAAAAAACCAAACCGGTGCGAGATTCTGAAATCAAGAACTCCTTTCGCCACATTCTCAACGGAGTGACCATTGATCAAACGCGTGGTTTTGAAAGTGGCTGTTACGTAATCTGGTTTACTTTGCTTTTCTGTTTCCTTATCAAGCATGTCCATTAAATCCTGACCATAGCTTGTGGCATGTAGCGATGAAACAAAAAGCAGAATGCCAATGAGTGATAACTTATTATTTAGGCGCATAAATACAATT
Source organism: Cytophagales bacterium (assembly GCA_017303795.1). Classification (GTDB taxonomy): domain Bacteria; phylum Bacteroidota; class Bacteroidia; order Cytophagales; family Cyclobacteriaceae; genus ELB16-189. Next base: position 149,156 of record JAFLBR010000011.1, read on the forward strand.
GACATTAATCTCAACGGTTTTGGAAATTTTTTCAGCAACAAGTGCCGGTATTTCAATTTTGTGATCGGATAGTTTGATCACAAACTTCGAGCTTGCTTCAAGTTTGTCAGGCGAAACGATGATTGTACCCGTTGCTGTCTGGTATTGTTTTACGCCATGTATCGTGAGATCACCCCCAACTTCAATTTCGTAGGTTCCACTAACTTTAAAGTTCACCTTGCTTAGGTTTAATATTTTTCCGTTGAAGGTGGCTTTGGGGTATTTTGTTGACTCCAGATAGTTTTCATTAAAATGTTCTTCCATGAGTGCTTTATCGAAGCGAAAACTTTTAACCAGCACGGCAAAAACCAATTCACCTTTTTCTATATCTAGCAGACTCGTTACCTCATTGTTGGTTGCTTCTATGTTTTCTATTGGTGTTTTCGAAAAGAAAGAGATCTTTCCATTTCTGGTCATGAACACCGGCTGGGCAAAAGAACTCACGCTAATGGCGTAGAGCAATACACTAACTAAAACCTGTTTCATATCTAAATTTAATTTGTTAATTGTTTAAAGCGCCAGCATCAATCCAGGCTTGAATTTTTTGAATATCGCAAGCCGACATTTTACCGGAATTTTTAGGCATAGCTGAATAACCAGAACTAAAATTGATGCTGCCCATCAGGCTACCATCGTTTACATATTTCATTACGGCCGTATGAGTGTTAAGTGCAATTCCGGCTGATGGACTGTTACCACCGTGGCAATTGTTACATCGGTTGTTAAGCAAAGGCAGCACATTGCCACTAAATGTACTTGTAGTTAATGGTGTACAGTTTGCTGATTCCGGATAAAGCGTGGCTTCGTTATCGTAATAACATCCGGTTAGCAAGAGTAAGGCAAACAAAGAGATCTTATTCATCATACCAAAGAAGTTAATTGTTAAGTGCCCCGGCATTTATCCAGGATTTGATCTGATTAATCTCGCACTCAGAAAGTTTAGTGCCTTGTGGCATGGGCGAAAAGCCAGTAGCATGCGTAATGCTTCCCACTAATTTTCCATTTGTAACCTGCGCTTTAATGGAGGTATAATCGGCCAGGTTTATATTGCCACCTAACGAGCCGGGTTTATGGCAACCCACACATTGGTTGTTTATGATGGGCTTAACAGTTAATGCGAACGTAAATTGATCTGGATTACATGCGCAATTACAGTTTACGGTGTTTTTAGCGCCTTGGTTAATCCACGCAGCAATGGAATCTTTTTGTGCTTGTGTAAGTGGAGCATCGGGTGGCATTCTATCTTCACCTGATTCAAAAAGTACTTTATACAATTTACTTTTACTGGCATTGCCTGGAGAAATTCCTTTTCTGACAATATTGTTGTAATTGTTTAGCGTGTAACCTTCTTTATGCGAGGTAGCATCATGACACTTACTTCGGGCGCAAGATGAAATGAAGATGGGGAGTACACTACTTTCAAAACACACGTTTCCATCTGTTACACACCCCGGAGTGTTTGGCTCGCCCTCGTTTAACGTGGTTGGATCAATAAAAGGATCATGAACGCAACCGTTAAGTAAAACCAGAATCAAGACCAATAAACCAATGCTAATTCTAAAGCCATAGACTAGTTTGGATTTCGCTTTCATACTGTTAAGAATCATTTTTTGATTTGAGCAACACTTGTATTTGTTATAATTACATCTGAGAGAAATCCCTTGCAGATTCCTTTCAGCATTACAAATTCATTTTTCTTAAGATTGGCTTTTGAATCTTGCATGGTGCATTGGACACCAAACCCATCACCTTCTGCCGCAAGCATTACAACCGGAATATTTTCCTGATTGTGTGTGATGTTTACAATCTTGCCAGACACCACAACTGTTTTGTCGAGGTAAAGTAGGTTGGCAGAATCTTCGTTAAGCTGGAATTGCCTGAGAAGTTCGGCTGCGGAAATTGCTATTCCCTGCTCGTCCTCAGGATTGCGGTGTGGTTTGTTATAGGTTATATAAACCGAGAAACTAATAGCCAGCAGAACAAACAAGGCAATACTACTTCTAGCTTTCATTTTGAACCGATCAAAACCTTTTGGCTTTGATTTTCAAAGAATGAAAATGATTCTGAATTGATCTTGAATTAATTCTGAATGGATTCTCAAGAATTAGCGGAAAAGCAAACCTGAAAATGATGCCTTGAATTGGAGTAATAATAGTTTATTGAAAAACTTTCGACTTCACAGATTTTTTTCAGAATGGCCAACCCAAGACCACTTCCCTGCGAGCTTCTTGATTCCTGATTAAACCGATTGAAGATTTTTTCGGGCGACTTAAGTGGCGAGCCATTATTAAGTACGGTTAAAGTTTCTTTTTCGATTTTAATCAACACATCGGTTTTAAAAGTAGCGTACCGTAGGGCATTTGAAATCAGGTTGCTAATTAAAATTTCGAAGAGTATGGGGTTTGCTTTGATAACTAAATCTTTAGCCACATCTACAGTAATATTTATTTCGCGTGTAAATGCAAGTTGTTGATAGTCCTCAATGGTTCGATTCAGCACAGCAAGCACTGAAACTTCGTCTGTAGCTATAAATTGCCGGTTTTCTATTTTCGATAGCAAGAGAAGATTTTTATTCAATCTTGCAATCCGATCGGTTGTATCCAGCAGGTTGCTGATTAATTCTGCTTGTTCTTTAGTGAGCGGTGTGGTTTGAATCAGCAGTTCCAGTTTCGATCGGAAAATGGCAATTGGAGTTTGTAATTCATGCGAAGCATTTTCGGTAAATTCTTTTTGATTGAGATAGGCATCTCTACTTTTGTTCACCAATAAAACAACTGCTTTACTCAGATCGCGAAATTCGGTAGTGGAAGAATGTGGAAGGCTAATAAAAGTATCTTCATCGATTTTATATTGCTTAAGCTTGTCTAGAATTTTATAGAATGGATCCCAAACTTCATGCGATAGCTTTCGATTAATCAGGACAAAGCCGGTAAGCATGAGAATGAGTAAAACAACCTGAATAGCTACAATTGCAGTAACCAACCGCGTGTTACCGACAATCGACTCGCGAATAATTAGTTCGTAGTTTTTATTTTGAATTTGAATGCCGGTGCGAAGCGCCCTGAAGGGAATGTTTATACCTTCCAGACTATCGTATTGAGTATAAGTGTAAACTGAATCAGAAACCGGCCATGCTTTAGCTTCCGATAATTTAAATTCTTCGTTAATTAATTGAAAGAGCTGAATCTCCTTTTCTGTTTCCAACTGTTTTACAATATGATTGAAGTTAGCTTTGTGATGAAAAAGCTCTTCCTCCATTTCGTGAATAAAAAGTTGGCGGATAGCGATGTAAAAGAGCGGGGTGCTAACAACTAATAGGAGCGTGGAATAGAGGATATAATTTTTTACCGTCCGCTTGAGCAGCTTCATACTTCAAATTTATAACCTAATCCGTAAATAGTTTTGATATAGTCTGCACATCCGGCCTCGGTTAATTTTTTCTTTAGGTTTTTCATGTGTGCATAAATGAAGTCGAAATTATCAAATACTTCAGCTACATCGCCAGACAGATGTTCGGCTATAGCATTTTTTGAAACCACCCGGTTTTTGTTCGAAACCAAAAATAACAGCAGGTCATACTCTTTTCGGGTAAGATCAACCAGCGTTTCGTTTACCGATACAACTTTACCCAATAAGTCGATGATTAACTCATGGAGCGTAAGGAGATTATTACCACCAAATCGTTTGCGCCTGATTACGGCTGAAATGCGGGCTCCAAGTTCTGACAAATGAAAGGGTTTTACCAGATAATCATCGGCACCAAGGTTTAAGCCTTTAATCTTATCGTCAAGCGAATTTCGGGCAGAGATAATGATTACGCCATCTGCCTTCCCATCTATTTTCAGGGCCTCCAAAACAGTTAACCCGTTTCCATCGGGCAGGTTAATATCAAGTAGAATACAGTCATAATCGTGAAGCACAATTTTTTCAGTTGCCTGTTGGGCGGAATAGGCCACTTCGCACACGTAGCTTTCCTGCCGCAGATATTGAACTATGCTTTTTGCAAGCTCACGTTCGTCCTCAACAATTAGTACTTTCATAATTTATCTTTTGATAGATGTATTTATACATCTCATAACTCATTTTTTTAGCAAACCTTTTTTAAATGCTAAACTAGAATTTTGATACCAACTTATTGCTTCTTTGGTCACTCGTAGTGTATTTAAGGAGTCTGTTAAGCTCTGAGTAAAATCACCTTTCTGGTTTAACAAATGTAGCTCTACTTTTTGTTGTGGCTTAAGAACAGTCAGACTATCTCCTCTTAAATAGCCCAAGGTCTGGTAGGTGCTGATGAAGGCCCGCGCTTCATCGGGATTGATCCTGAAAATATCATAACCATAGAACTTGCTTTGGTATGAAAAATTTAAGAGGCCCAGTATTGTGGGGGCAACATCAATCTGACTCATTAATGCATTGTTAACCTGTGGGCGGACGTTACCCGGCCCCCAAATCATCATAGGTATCTTGTATTTGTTTGGAGGTAAATCAACCTTGCCTGCGCTGGACGCACAATGATCGGCAACAATGATAAACAGTGTGTTTTTGTACCATGGTTTAAGGCTTGCCTCTCGTAAAAACTTGCCAATAGCATAGTCTGTATATTTAACAGCTCCATCGCGATTTGTGTGAGAGGGGATGTCGATTCTTCCTTCCGGGTAGGTATAGGGCCTATGATTGGAGGTTGTCATAATATGGGCAAAAATGAGTTGATTTTCGTTTGCAGATTTATCAATTTCCTTGATGCTCAACTCAAACAGATTTTCATCGGCAACCCCCCAGATATTTTCATAATCAATCTCGTTATCTGGTATGGCTGTCCGGTCAATTACTTCGTAACCATTTTTTTCAAAGAAGTAATTCATATTATCAAAATATCCGTAACCACCATATATGTATTTACAGTGATAACCTTTTTCCCGAAAGACACTGCCAAGTGAAAACAAATTTTCATTGTTTGGTCTACGAACAATCGACTGACCGGGTGTTGGGGGGATTGATAGCGTTAAGGCCTCCAGGCCACGTACGGTTCGGGTTCCGGTTGCAAACAGGTTTGTAAACACTGTGCTGTGTGCAGCTAGCGAGTCTAAGTGAGGTGTAATTCTCTTTTTGTTGCCAAATAGTCCTAGAAATTCAGCGCTAAGACTTTCAACACTTATAAGTACTACATTCCATTTATTTTCATGGTTCTTATTGATTACCTGATGCAGTGGGAATTTTTTTTGAAATTCATTAGTGGATGAGTATTCAAATTTTGATTGCAAAATTGCAGTGGCCTCGTTGCTATCAATGTTTGCGTAGAATTCTTCATAGTTTAATTCGTTGTTCCGGTAGGCAGCAAAAAGATCATAGATGCCATTGCCAGAAAGTTCATTCACATACCGATTGGTGGAGAACCGATGCGTGTTTACATCTACAGTAAAAAACACCAAAACAACAATCCCTGTCCAGAGAGCGGTTAAGGCACCGCGTTGCCAAAAATCTGGTTCTGAGTATGAAACTATTTTTTTTAAAAAACGATGAACTTGCCAGGTCAATAGGAGAACTATAGTAAGTTGGCCAGGTACGATCCATTCAATTGGGTATGATTGTTTGATATTACCAATCACCTCGGTGGTGTAAATTAGATAATCAACAGCAATAAAGTTGAAGCGTGAATTAAACTCGCTCCAGAAAAAATATTCAGCCCCTGCTGAAAATACGATGATGAAAGCTAACAAGAAGTATAAGAAAAGTTGAGTATAGTAAAGCCCCTTGCTTCGTACGAAGCTGTCCGGAGTTAACCACAGGAGTACTATAATTGGAAGAAAAAAATAGCTTGCGTTAGCTAAATCAAAAAACAGTCCGACCAATAGTATAAGCAACACATTGGAAATAGATCCATCCAGTTGACTCCATGAACTAATCATTAAAACCAGTCGGACAATAAATGATATAGCAATGAGGGTGATTAGGAGAGCAAGAACTAACCGATAACGTTTGGTTTGCATTAGCCCCAATAGCAGTCCTGGGCTTATTGCTTTTTTTGTTTGATTCAGACCTTTCATACTTGCGAGCAGAATATCACGCAAGGAAAAGTCAAATTCTGAAGAAAGTCTGAATTGGACTCACCTTACGGGTAAGCCTTGTCAGACTGCTATATGTATTAGATGGTTTTATCGGCCACTATGCTAAACTTACTACTTCACCATGTGGGCTGTCACATTCAATTTAACCAACACCTCATCGGCCATACCTAAATTATTGCCACCCACCTTAAAGTGTTGACGGTTCAGGGTAAACTCACCTTTAAATATTTTAGTGGTGGTTCCGGTTGTTGTAAACGAAATGATTATCTCTTTCTTAATTCCCTTTATTGTGAGCGTTCCGATCAACTGACTTGGCGCACCATTTTTACCGATAGTAAATTGATTTGATTTAAATGTAATAACTGGAAATTTTTCGGTGAAAAAATACTCTTCTTTCTTCAGGTGTTTATTTCGTAGGCCTATTCCGGTATTGATGGTATTGGCGTCCACTTGAATATTGAAGTAACTACTTTCAGGTTGTAGTTCATTAATGTAAATCTCACCTTTCAAACCGTGTAAAGTTCCTTCTACCGATACACCGAAGTTTTTAATTACAAACTGCACTGCTCCAATGCTATCAACCGGAGTGTAATGTTGCGCTGACGCTTGAATGCATAAAAGCAGAAAAATCCAAATTAAACGCATCAGGTTGGTGAGCGTAAAAGAATACACTAATTCAACATGGCTCTGGCAAACTCAACCGAGAAAGCCTCGCACCAGATGTGCGCGTAGGGATATTCGCTTAGATTAATGTTGGCTGGTAATGCGTAAGATTGTTTTCCGGTTGTGGATTTAAGAACGCCTAACCGGATAAAAGTTTTAGCGCCTATATCTTTGCTTAGATACACTTTTAAGTCGGGGCCGTTTTGCGATTGAAATGGATCCAGCACCAAGGTATATTTTCCATCTTGTTCATAAATGGTGGCGGTTCCGCTTACGGTATGATTAACGCCCATAATCACACCCATGTTAATTTTTGTGGCCATGCCGGTCATAAAATTATCATCTACAGGCGTTGTGGGAGTAACTTCTTCCACTCCACAACCTAACGCAAGTACAAAAATGAGTATTGAAAGTTTTTTCATAACAGTTAAAAATTTTTATAAAGGCCAAATGCAAACAACAAAGATTTATCGCGAAAGCGGCTGTTGGGTTCTGGTGTTTGTTGCACTTCGGTGTCGGTAGTGTATTCGGTAAACAAAAATTGAAGTCCGCTTTTTATGCCCCAGTTGTCTTTCAATTGGTATTTTAGAAACAACTCTGAGTTTAAGGAACCGAGATCGTTATCGCTTATCAGTAATGCATTAAAAGCTGTTGGTTTGGCTTGTTCCTGCTGGCCGAACACACCATTGATGTAGCTTCCGCTTTTCTTGCTTCCAAAGGAAAAACCAAGTGCATCAATATTAAACCCAACCGAAATTTTGTTTGACACCTGATACCCTAAATGAATGGCGATATTCAAGGCATTAACCTGTGGCGATTGAATAAGAAATGTATCGATGTTAGCGGCAATATTTTCTTTAAAGATTACCAGAGGTCCGGTACTGCCGGAGGTGAGTTTTGCCGGTGCAGTAATGTAATACTGATTCTGGCCCAGGTAAGTGGTAAACCGACCCGCAATTCCGATTTCAAATTTTTTCTTTGCGCCTAATTGCCAGGCGTACGTGTACATAGCAGATAATGAACCTTCCCGATGGCCAACAGCTCCGGTTACATCTCCATACTTTATCTGACTCCATGAAAGAAATGGAACAAGTGAAATCAGGAGGATCAATACTTTCTTCATACCACTAAATATAGATTGAAAGTAAAGGGTAGGCGGCTTTTGTGATGTCGTGGTACCGACAAAAGTCACTTCAAACTCTCCAAATCCCGAATTAAAATTTTCTTCCTGTCGAAGTTGATCAGGTTTTTTTCTTTCAATTCGTTTAGAATGGTGGTAACCGTTTGGCGTGAGGTTCCTGTAAGGGCTGCAATGTCTTTGTGTGTAAGGCGCGTGGGGATCATGGTTTCGTAACCAACTTTCTTTCCTTTCCACGCTGCAGTGTCTTTTAAAAATTCAATCACACGGGTGCGGGCATCTTTAAATACCAGCAACTCAAGTTTGCGCTCTAATTTCATCAGGCGTAAGCCAATCAACTTAAGTAGTTTAAAGCTAAGCTCTTTGTTCTCCTTCATCAGGTTTTTTAATTCTTCCAGACTTAACGGGCAAATAGTGGTGTTCTCCATCGCTTGCGCGAAATCTTTACGTTGGTCTTCACCTGCCAATGCTAACTCTCCAAAAATTTCTCCCGTGGTAAGTATGGAAGTAATTACTTCAGTTCCGGTTTCCTGATAATGACCAATCCGCACCCGGCCATTCACAATCATGTAAATGTGTGTGGCTTGTTCGCTGGGAAAATAAATGTATTGATCTTTTTTATACGTGTTATACGTATGCTTTTCGGCCATTGTCTTTACCTTGTGGGGGCAAAGAATCTGGTACAGGTTTACGCTTTCAAAATACCAAAGTGCCGAAGTATTCATATTCAAACTGAGTGTTAATTACGGAAATTTAAAAGAGAAAGTTAATGTCTTCACTAATCTTAAGTGAAATCTGGATTTATCCGATCAAATCGTTTGCCGGCATTCGTGTAAAACAAGCCAGTGTTAAACAAAAAGGATTGGAGCACGACAGAAGGTGGATGCTGATTGATGAAGCTGGCCGATTTATTACGCAACGCGAACATCCGCAAATGGCGTTGTTCGATCTTGCTATCAATAATCAACAACTAACGGTTACAAATCGGGAAAATTCACAGCACTTAACGTTTCCGGTTAGTGTACCTGCCGGACAAAATCATCAGTCAGTTGTTTGGGATGATGTAATAACCACAGTGGAACCCAACCCCGCTTACAGTAACTGGTTTTCCGCTCAACTGGGTTTTACTTGTAAGCTGGTATTTTTTCCAGAACCAAATGTGCGAAACGTTGATCCCAAATATGTAACCAATCAGGAGCAAGTGAGCCTGGCCGATGGTTATCCGTTTTTAATTATCGGGCAAAGTTCGCTGGATGATTTGAACAGCAGGTTGGATGTAGGTGTGGAAATGAAGCGCTTTCGCCCCAATTTTGTTTTTACCGGTGGCGAAGCTTTTGAAGAAGATGGCTGGAGAAATTTCAGTATCGGATCGGGTAAGTTTAAAGGCGTAAAAAAATGTGCCCGCTGTGTATTAACTACGGTCGATCCACAAACAGGCGAGAAAGGACGCGAGCCATTGCTTACATTATCGAAGTATAGAAAAGTAGAAAACAAGATTTTTTTCGGACAAAACGTAATAGCTTTGGGCGAAAATCAGATTCATGAAGGCGATGAAATTACATTGGATTAAAAACACACCGTTCTTATTGGTTGCCATTACACTTTTAGCTTCCTGCGGCAAGGAAAAAGATCTTCCTGTTTTTGGCGAGCGTGAGGTAGTGGGCTCCGATACCATTTATCATACCATCGCACCATTTCAGTTTGTAGATCAGGATAGTGCGGTAATAACCAATGCCGATTTTAAAGATCAGGTTTATGTGGCCGATTTCTTTTTTACTTCGTGCCGCACCATTTGCCCGATTATGAAAACGCAGATGCTACGCGTGTATGAAGCAACAGCCGAAATGCCCGATGTAAAAATTTTATCGCACACCATTGATCCTGAATACGACACCGTGGCTTTGCTGCACGACTTTGCCGAACGGCTGGGCGTAACCAGCAACCGCTGGCATTTTGTTACCGGAGTAAAAGACTCCATTTATAAAATAGCCCAAACCAGTTACTTCGCTACAGCTATGGAAGACAAAAGCGAACCCGATGGTTTTATTCACAGCGGAGCATTTTTGCTGATCGATAAGAAGCAACGCATTCGCGGAAAGTACGATGGCACCAAAGAAGCAGAAGTAAACAAACTGATAGCCGACATTAAGAAGCTTCGCAGGGAAGATGCGCACTAAGATTTTTGTAATTGTACTTTTCAATCTGGCCATAGCCTGTGTGCCGGGCGCGCAACGCGATGTAAAGTTTCAACAATATTATGCCGAAGGCGAGTTATTGTATCAGCAACATTGTGCCAACTGTCATCAAACCGATGGCTCGGGATTGGGCCGCGTATATCCGCCCTTAGCCAAATCCGATTTTATGATGAACAATCCCGATGCCGTGCTTTGCCTGATGAAGTATGGAATTGAGGGCGAGATGATTGTAAACGGAGTTACCTATAATAAAGCCATGCCCGGCATAGCCAACCTTACCGATCTTGAGATTGCCGAAATAGCTACTTACATCCACAACAGTTGGGGCAATACCCGAGAAATGGTGGAGGTAAACCAGGTAACTCCCATACTGGCTGCCTGCCCTCCGGTGCAATGATTGTTAGTTTGTTCTAATTTTTTTCTAATTTTCATCCGTTACCAAAGGCTTACGTGAAAAAAGCTACCTATAAGAAGTTAGTTTATCGGCTATCCGCTGTTCTGCTTTTTTACACTGTTATTGTAATGGCACTTCACTACCTGGAGCACGATGTGCCGAATTCGGAAATGCTTACCTGGCAAGATGCACTTTGGTATGTGGTGGCCACCATTACTACTATTGGTTATGGTGATGTAGTGCCTGTTACCTACATGGGGCGTACGATAGGTTTTATTGTAATGTTATCAAGCCTTGGTATTTACGGTTTAGTTATAAGTCAGATTACAAATTTTATGAATACAGTAAGAGAGCAACGGGAGTTGGGCCTGAATGGAACCGACTTTAAAAACCACGTAGTGATTATTGGTTGGAATGACTTTGGAAAGTCTGTAATCAGCCACCTGGTAGCGGCAGGCAAGCAGGTTGCCATTGTTACCAAAGACCGATCATCGATTGATTCAATACGAGAGTCTTTTAATTCCGATCAGGTATTTACCCTGTATGCCGATTATGCCAACCATGAGCTGTTGGAGAAATCCAACATTCGGCAGGCATCCATTGTGTTTGTAAATATGAATGACGATACCGAGAAGTTGGTTTATGTGATTAACCTGAAGAAACATTTTTCGAATCTTAACTATGTGGTAACGCTGGATAATGGCAACCTGAAGAATACCTTTCAAAATGCCGGTGTTACGTACACTATTTGCAAGAATGAAATTTCAGCCAAGCTGATGGCGAGTTATATTTTTGAACCCGATGTGGCTTTATTCAGCGAAGAGATTCTGGCTTACGCTCAAACCGAAACTGATTACGACATCAAGCAAATGAAAGTGCCTGCGGGCAATTCGTTTGTAGGTTCGTTTTACGATAAAGCCTATTTTGATTTAAAGAAAACGTGCAACGTAATTCTGGTGGGACTGGTAAAGATTAAGGAAGGCAAACGTCAGTTTCTGAAAAACCCGGAAGGCACCGTAACTATTGAAGCGGATGATTATCTGGTGATGATGATGGATGGAAATGCACGCACAAAATTGAAAAAGCAGTTTCGGATTCACGAAGAGGTATAAAACGAAGGGCGGGCCCCTCAGCCCGCCCTAACCCCAAAAACCAAACCCCACAACACTTCCCGGAGAACCCGGGACCTCACAGTCTTTATTGTTAATTAATTCACAATTTCTACATCATCGAGGTTGATAAACTCAAATTCAACCCCGTTTTTCAATTCAACAAAAATTACGCTGTCTTTGTTCACTTTACCAGCTAAAATTTGTTTCGAAAGTTCATTTAATATTTCTCGTTGCAGTACTCGTTTTAAAGGCCTTGCACCAAACTGCGGATCGTAGCCTAATTTTGCCAAGCGATCCATCGCAGCTTCCGAAATATCAAGTTTCACTCCACTCTCTAGTAAACGTTTTTGCACCAGTTTAAATTGTATTTCTACAATTTTTCTAATATCTATTTTACTTAACGGACGGAACATGATGATTTCATCAATACGATTTATAAATTCTGGCCGTACCGATTTTTTAAGCATCACCAGCACATCTTCTTTGGTGCTTTCCAAAACTTCAAAATAATTTTCGTCTGTAATTTTTTCGAAGTTCTCTTGAATAATATGCGAACCGATGTTGGTGGTCATAATTACAATCGTGTTTTTAAAATTCGCCACCCTACCTTTACTGTCCGTTAACCGTCCATCGTCCAGCACTTGCAACAAGATGTTAAATACATCCGGATGCGCTTTCTCAATTTCATCCAACAGAATTACTGAATACGGTTTTCTACGCACAGCTTCTGTTAACTGTCCGCCTTCATCGTAGCCCACATAGCCGGGCGGTGCCCCAATCAATCGGCTTACGCTGTGGCGTTCCTGATATTCGCTCATATCAATACGCACCATGGCGTTGTCATCGTTAAACAAATAATCAGCCAACGCTTTTGATAACTCGGTTTTACCAACACCGGTTGTTCCCATAAAAATAAACGAACCAATTGGCCGCTTTGGATCTTGCAACCCTGCGCGACTTCTGCGCACCGCATCGCTCAATGCGCGAATGGCTTCTTCCTGGCCGGCTACGCGTTTACTCAACTCATCTTCAAGCGTTAATAACTTTTCGCGTTCGCTTTGCAGCATCTTACTTACCGGTATGCCTGTCCAACGCGCAACTACTTCGGCAATGTCTTCACTATCTACTTCTTCTTTTAAAAGTGAATGTTCGCCTTGCATGGCTTTCATCTGGGCCTGCATTTCTCTAAGACGTTTTTCGGCTTCAGTTATTTTACCATATCGGATTTCAGCCACGCGACCATAATCACCAGCCTTCTCCGCTTGCTCAGCTTCTTGTTTTAACCTTTCCAGATTTTCTTTTTCTGCACGCAGGTTATTTACAATTCCTTTTTCATTTTCCCATTGTGCTTTTAGCGTGTTGCGTTGTCCGCTCAGCTCGGCAATCTCTTTGGTAAGAATTACTTCTTTGTCTTTATCTTTTTCTCTGCGGATGGCTTCGCGCTCAATTTCCAACTGCATGATCTTGCGATTAAGTTCATCCAACTCCTCCGGTAACGAATCCATTTCCAAACGCAACTTCGAAGCAGCTTCATCCATTAAGTCGATAGCCTTATCGGGAAGGAAACGTTCTGAAATGTACCGGCTGGATAATTCTACCGAAGCGATCACCGCATCGTCTTTAATGCGAACACCATGGTGCAGTTCGTATTTATCTTTTATCCCGCGAAGGATCGAGATTGAATCTTCCACCGAAGGCTCATCTACCATTACTGATTGAAACCTGCGCTCCAGCGCTTTATCTTTTTCAATGTACTTCTGATATTCTTTTAACGTAGTTGCACCAATAGCATGGAGTTCACCACGGGCCAAAGCAGGTTTTAACAAGTTGGCCGCATCCATTGCGCCTTCGCCACCACCGGCTCCAATCAGAGTATGGATTTCATCAATAAATAAAATGATCTCACCGTTCGAGTCAGTAACTTCTTTAATAACTGCTTTCAAGCGTTCTTCAAACTCCCCTTTGTATTTGGCACCGGCTACGAGTAAACCCATATCCAAGGAAACCAATGTTTTGGATTTCAGATTTTCAGGTACATCGCCATTTACAATACGTTGCGCCATACCTTCTACAATAGCTGTTTTACCTACACCTGGTTCGCCTAACAGTATCGGGTTGTTTTTTGTCCTGCGCGAAAGAATCTGCAATACACGCCTTATCTCTTCATCGCGCCCAATTACCGGATCAATTTTTCCGGCTTTAGCCAATGCATTTAAGTTTTTAGAATAGCGCTCAAGCGATTTATATTTTGCTTCTGCGTTTTGATCGGTAACGGTAGAGCCACCACGCAATTCTTTAATAGCTTTAATTAATGAACTGCGTTCAAAGCCCACCGCTTTCATTAGAGAAGCAACTTTATCTTTTGAATTAAGTAGTCCCAACAAAAGATGTTCAACCGCAATGTATTCATCTTTGAATTCGCGTAGTTCTTTTTCGGCTTGTTGTAAAACACTGTTGCTGGCCGCAGATAAATAGGCTTGCTGGCCTGAAACTTTTGGATAGCCGTTTATAAGTTCTTCCAGTTTACTTTGCAAAATGGTTTCGTTGATGTTCAGTTTCTTGAACAGATAACTCGAAACATTTTCGTCTGTTTCCAGAATTGCTTTTAAGATGTGCCCCGGTTCAATAGCTTGCTGCTGTTGAGCCGTAGCTATCTCAGCCGACTTTTGTAAAGCCTCCTGAGATTTTATAGTGAATTTATCGAATGTCATAATCGTGATGATTTACTGGCGTTGCATCAAATCTGAATCCCAGACATAAATCGCTATTTTTTTAAGAATTTTTGTCACTAAATTGATCGAAATTGGTTTACTACCGGCCAGTTTGACTTGTACTATGACAAAGAAGACTTCACGCACAAAATCAAATCCCGATCACTTATTAATTGAAGTAGCCTGGGAAGTTTGTAATCAGGTTGGTGGAATTTATACGGTTATCCGTTCTAAAGCGCCAGCCATGACGCGCAACCACAGTGGCCACTATTGTATGGTCGGCCCATATCTTAATAAGAACATCATGGCAGAGTTGGAACCGTTGGATGATACAGCCGATGTGTTTGGTTTGGCTGCTGCCAATCTGCGCAAGCGTGGCTATGAAGTTATTTATGCCGATTGGTTGATTACCGGAAAGCCGCGTGTGGTTTTGTTTAATGCCAATGTGGTTGAAGAAAAAGTAAGGAATGTGCTAAAGTATTTGCTGTGGAAAAACCATTCCATCAGCACGCCCGATAAAAATGAATTAGTGGATCAGGTAATTGGTTTTGCGTACCTCACCAAATTGTTTGTAGATGAGTTGGTAAAAATTGCAGGCAACGATTACAAACTGCTGGCGCACTTTCACGAGTGGATGGCGGGCTTACCGATACTGGATATTAAACGCGAAGAACTTCCGGTGCGAACTATCTTCACCACGCATGCAACACAGTTAGGCCGACACCTCGCGATAAACTCGCCTTTGTTTTATGCACATCTTCCTTTTTTTAGATGGGAAGATGAAGCCGGTAAGTTTGGTGTAGAAACCGAAGCCGCTATTGAATATGGTTGCGCACAGAAATGCGATGTGATGACAACCGTAAGCGATGTTACGGCCCGTGAGTGCAGACACCTGTTACGCAGAAAACCAGATTTTATTTTGCCTAACGGTTTGAACATTCAACGCTTCGAAGCCTTGCATGAATTTCAGAACCTGCATTCGCAATACAAAGAACAGATACACGAGTTTGTGATGGGGCATTTTTTTAACTCGTATGCATTTGATCTGAATAAGACCGTTTATTTTTTTACATCGGGTCGTTATGAATATAAAAACAAAGGCTTTGATCTAACTCTGGAAGCTTTGGTGCATTTGAATCATCAGTTGAAGGAAGAGAAATCGGATTTAACGGTGGTGATGTTTTTTGTAACCAAACGCGATTTCTACAGCATTAAACCCGAGGTGTTGCAATCGCGCGCGGTAATGGAAGAGATCCGGCAAACGTGCGATGCTATTCAGCGGCAAGTTGGCAAACGATTATTTTTTGAAAGTACTGTGCGGCAAGATCATCGGCTGCCGCAGTTGAATGATTTTGTAGATGAATACTGGAAGCTGCGCTATCGCAGAACCATACAGTCGTGGAAGAGTAGCAAAATGCCGTTGCCTGTTACACATAAATTAATAGACGAAGAGAATGATGACATCCTTCAATTCTTAACGCGTAGAAATTTATTGAATCGCAAAGAAGATAAAGTAAAAATAGTTTACCATCCTGATTTTATAAATTCAACCAATCCATTGTTTGGAATGGATTACAGCCAGTTTGTGCGTGGTTGTCATTTGGGAATTTTCCCAAGCTATTATGAACCGTGGGGTTACACGCCACTGGAATGTATGGCCAGTGGTGTGCCAGCTGTTACCAGCGATTTAAGTGGCTTTGGTGATTACTTGTTACAAAATATGCCCGATCATGAAAAGGGCGGGATGTTTGTAGTGGAACGTGGCAAGCGCACCTTCGATTGGAGTGCACGCCAACTGGCGGTGTTCCTGCATAAATTTTTACAACAAGATCGCAGAAGCCGCATTATGCAACGCAATAATGTAGAAAACTATTCCTCAGCTTTTGATTGGGATAATCTGATTACGCATTATGAAGATGCTTATCAGAAATTATTAAATTGACAATTGACAAAGGGCAATTAACAATCAATGTTCTGCCCTTGTCAATTGTTTCTTGTCAATTGTCAACTTTTTTTAAAGAAATGCTTCCCTACTTTCCCTTCGCCAAAGGTTTTGATTTAAAGATGGGCACAAGTCCATTGAAGGATGAATTCAGCATTACCGAATGCGATGAACATTATTTGTATGAAGTTTCCTTAAAACGAAAAATGTTAACTGAAAATCCGGACTGGTATTTTCTATCCAACCCCGATACCAAAGCAGCACAATGGGAAGCGCTTGAACTTATCCTAACTGGTGTTGCTAAAAACTATCCGCAACATTTTAAATTACAAAAACAAAACACAACCTGGCAGTGGACGAATAACTTGTTGAATGAGTCACAGACTTTTGTTGTGGGTGATGATGCCACGTTGCCGCTTCAACCTTTAAACTGGGTTGGCCAACAAGTGCAGGAAGATTTAATTTTATTAAATGCAGATTTGATTGTTGTAGCCGGACAATTATGTTTTCCGAGTGGCTGGAGTTTGAGTGATAAAATGAATCAACATTTTATTAAAGTACATGCTCCACTTCCGCAGATAACGGAGAGCATGATTCAATCGGCTAATAAATTGTTGGAGCGCATACCCGCACACAAACCAGTAACACGTAACAACTGGGGTTTTCGAGTGTGCGATTGGCTCGATCTTTCTACGCGGCAATCGGTAACCTATAAAAAATTGCTGCACGAAGTTTCAGAAACTTTGTTGCCGGATGAAGTTGGCGAAAAGATTTTTGTGCGGGTAGAACATCAAACCCTTTCGCGGTTGCCGGTTTCCAATCATATTTTGTTTACCATTCATACGTATCAGAACAAACTAGAGCATGAGGTTACCGATAAAAAACGGGCAGAGGCGTTGGCTACATTTGTGGAAGCCATACCAACCGATTTATTGGCCTACAAGCAAATGCTTCCTTTTGCTCCTCAACTGAAAGCTTATCTGGCACAGGTTTAATTTTAAGTCCATTGGTAAAAAACGCTATTTACTTTTTGCGATATTATCTTAACTTTCTGTTAATACTAATTTCCAAAACCAATTAAACTACCTATGACAACTTCACGCAGAGAATTTATTAAAAAGAGTGCCTTTGCTCTGGCTGGCACTTCGTTTCTGGCCGCTTGTGCTACCGCCACCAAAGAAGCCGCAGCCGTTAAACATGTATTGGGCTTGCAACTCTATTGTGTGCGCGATGAAATGGGCGTTGATCCACTGGGTACATTAAAGGAATTAGCGAAGATCGGCTATCAACATGTAGAACACGCATGGTATCGCGATCGTAAGTTTTATGGCTGGACTCCAGAAGAGTTTAAAAAAATTCTTACCGATCTGGGTATGACCATGCCCAGCGGCCACACCGTGTTGGCACCACAGCATTGGGATGAAACCAAAAACGATTTTACCGATGAATGGAAATACACCATTGAAGATGCCGCCTACATGGGGCAGGAGTTTGTGATAAGCCCGTGGATGGACGAGTCGGTAAGAAAATCGGAAGATGCGCTGATGAAACAACTTGAAATCTTTAACAAGAGTGGCGAGTTGTGTAAAAAATCGGGGATGATGTTCGGTTATCATAACCACGATTTTGAGTTTAGCGAAAAGTATGGCGATCGTACGTTGTATGATATTATTATGACCGAAACCGATCCTAACTTAGTGATGCAACAGTTAGATACCGGCAACTTGTATAACGGTGGGGCAAAGGCTATTGATATTGTAACCAAATATCCGGGTCGCTTTCAGAGCATGCACGTAAAAGATGAAATTGAATTACCCGAAGCCGGTGAACATGGTAAGTTTGAAAGTACCATATTAGGCAAAGGCATTGTAAACCTGAAAGAAGTAGTTGACCTGGGCCGCGACAATGGTGGCGCCATTCACTTTATTGTAGAACAGGAAGCTTACCAGGGCAAAACCCCGCTGGAGTGTATGAAAGAAGATTATGAAGTAATGAAGAGTTGGGGGTATTGAGGTATTTAAAAACTGTTGCGGGTCATACGACTCGCAGCAGATTAAAAAATTACCATTGATTAAGGCATATTACTGAAAAATAGTTGGTGATACCCCCTTGGGGATATTGACAATCATTGCGTTACAAGGAGTTTAGTGAAAGTGGTTTCACTAAACTTTTTTTGTTTATGAGAAACACAAAAAAAACGATGTTGGGCATGTGGAAGTTTAGCCGTAATTCGCTGGGGAATTC
>JAFLBR010000012.1 GCA_017303795.1 Cytophagales bacterium
TGCTGAGACAGCCAGGAGGTTAGCTTGGAAGCAGCTATCCCTTTAAAGAGTGCGTAACAGCTCACTGGTCGAGCGACAGAGCATCGATAATAATCGGGCATCAAGTATAGTACCGAAGCTTAGGATTTGCGAGCAATCGCAAGTGGTAGGGGAGCATTCTAACAGCGGAGAAGTCGTGTGGTAATGCACGGTGGAGCGGTTAGAAAAGCAAATGTAGGCATAAGTAACGATAAGGCAGGTGAGAACCCTGCCCACCGATAGACTAAGGTTTCCGCGGCAATGTTAATCAACCGCGGGTAAGTCGGGACCTAAGGCGAACCCGAAAGGGACAGTCGATGGCCAACCGGTTAATATTCCGGTACTACCGTAATGAGCGATGTGGTGAAGGAGTAGTGAAAGCTCCGCGAACTGACGAAATAGTTCGTTGAAAGGCGTAGGTATATTTTCTGTAGGCAAATCCGCAGAGAATGCTGAAACCCAACAGTACCAGGAGGCTTCGGCCAAATGGATAGAGAGTGTAATCAGACTTCCGAGAAAACCCGCTAAGCATATTGTTATGGTACCCGTACCGCAAACCGACACAGGTAGTCAAGTAGAAGATACTAAGGTGCTCGAGTGAATCATGGCTAAGGAACTCGGCAAATTAATCCTGTAACTTCGGGAGAAGGGATGCCTCGTTCTAGCAATAGAAAAGGTCGCAGAGAAATGGCCCAGGCGACTGTTTAACAAAAACACATGGCTTTGCGAAATCGCAAGATGAAGTATAAGGCCTGACACCTGCCCGGTGCTGGAAGGTTAAGGGGGGACGTTAGTCGCAAGGCGAAGCGTTGAACTGAAGCCCCAGTAAACGGCGGCCGTAACTATAACGGTCCTAAGGTAGCGAAATTCCTTGTCGGGTAAGTTCCGACCTGCACGAATGGTGTAACGATCTGGGCGCTGTCTCAGCCATGAGCTCGGTGAAATTGTAGTCACGGTGAAGATGCCGTGTACCCGTCACGGGACGGAAAGACCCCATGCACCTTTACTATAGCTTCACATTGGCATTGGGAGAATGATGTGTAGGATAGGTGGGAGGCGTTGATCCAGGGCCGCTAGGTTTTGGGGAGCCAACGGTGAAATACCACCCTTTATTTTCTTGATTCCTAATCCGTCAGAAGGCGGAGACATTGTGTGGTGGGTAGTTTGACTGGGGTGGTCGCCTCCGAAAGTGTATCGGAGGCTTTCAAAGGTATGCTCAGTACGGTTGGTAATCGTATGTGGAGTGCAATAGCATAAGCATGCTTGACTGTGAGACTGACGAGTCGAGCAGGGACGAAAGTTGGATATAGTGATCCGGTGGTTCTGCATGGAAGGGCCATCGCTCAAAGGATAAAAGGTACGCTGGGGATAACAGGCTGATCTCCCCCAAGAGCTCATATCGACGGGGAGGTTTGGCACCTCGATGTCGGCTCGTCACATCCTGGGGCTGGAGAAGGTCCCAAGGGTTAGGCTGTTCGCCTATTAAAGTGGCACGCGAGCTGGGTTCAGAACGTCGTGAGACAGTTCGGTCCCTATCTGTGATGGGCGTAGGAAGTTTGAGAGGATCTGACCTTAGTACGAGAGGACCGGGTTGGACTAACCGCTGGTGTACCGGTTGTCGTGTCAGCGGCACTGCCGGGTAGCTATGTTGGGACGGGATAAGCGCTGAAAGCATCTAAGCGCGAAACCCACCTCGAGATGAGACTTCCATTAAGGGACGTCAGAGATGATGACGTTGATAGGCTGCAGGTGTAAAGTCAGAAATGGCAAAGCTGAGCAGTACTAATTACCCGTTCGCTTCAGAACAAGATTTCATCTATGTGCTCGCAAGCTTTTACTTGAATAACAACGAGATACTCTTTTATTAATCATGTCAACGATATTGAAAGTCCATAGTCGATAGTAAATAGTTCGTAGTATAAAAAAACGAAAGACTACATACTAAGGCTTAAAGACCAAATAACATTAAGGTGATCCCGATAACGATCGGGACGATGGGGCGAAAGCCTCCATTGAAATCACAAAGACATTAAGGTGACCTACCTTCGCTAAAGCTACGGTAGGCAGGCTATAATGATAGCCTGAATCACAATGATATTAAGGTGACTATAGCGGTGGGGATCACCTCTTCCCATTCCGAACAGAGAAGTTAAGACCACCCGCGCTGATGGTACTAGGGTAAAACCCGGGAGAGTAAGTCGTTGCCTATTTTTTTCAAAGGCCCCTCAATTAATTTTGATGGGCCTTTTTTTATGGCATAAGATCATGATGATTTTTTTGAAGGCTGCGTGTACAGATGCGTAAGCAGGCAAGGGATTGAAGTGGAAAGCCTGCCTTTGCTCAAACTGCTTCGTACAGGCGGGCCCGAAGTGCGATAGGTTTTACCCGAGGCCGGACTTGCCTGCCGGACAGGCAGGCTTGAAACGAAAAGCCCGGTGGCCTTGCGCCTCGCTTGGCCATGACCCCATACTCTTTGTACCTTCAGGTTAGGTGTAGAGTTATTTCATTAATTAGTAGTTTTGAGTAGTGAGATTTTTTAATACCGCAATTCTTTTTTCTAGTATCCTCTTATTGGGGCTTGTGTCCTGTCGCGAATCAAAAGAGGTATCTTTCTGGGATTTGATTGATAGTAATACTGTACTTGTTTATGAATCGGATAGACCGGTGTTGGTAAAGGACCGGTTGATTGATTCAGTGCTTCGTATGTCGTCCTCCAAAGAATATGTAGCGGGTTTTCAATCCATCAGTAAGAATTCGTATGAACTTATTTATGTAGTTAAAACATCGAGTAAGGAAATTGAAAAGGTAGGTGCGATAAAAAAAGCAACCAATCGATTATTGGATGGTGTTTCCATTTATGAATTGAAAAAGAACGGAAAGATTGATTTGGTATGGGCAAATCTGGATGGTTATTTGGTTCTTAGTAAGTCGCCTCTGTTAATAGAAAATGCAATCAGGGTTTATCGCTCTTCGCCATCGAAGAATTTTAAGACACAAAACCCGCAGTTGTTTCGCTTTGTAACTATAAAGTCGGACGCGGGTAATGTTTGGGTTAATTATAATCAGGTAAGCAAAACCTCAATACCGTTATTTCAAATCATGCAGCAAATTCCGCTGTTTAAAAATCTTGCCTCGGCTTCGGTATTGGATGTTGCACAAACTAATGAGCAAATTTCTTTGAGTGGATTTACATTGGATTCTCTTGAAAAGGATTGGGGGTTGTTCCGGTTTCAGAATCAAAACCCGATAAAGATTGAAGTGTTGCGGTTTGTTCCTAATACAAGTAAAGCTTTTATTCATTATGGACTATCGAATGCCGATGCTTTGATAACGGGCGATCCGGACGAACAAAAAAAATCAGATATAAGAGATGAGATTGGGGTGTGTGTGCTGGATAATGGTGCGCATGTTGTTATTCTAAAGGTGAAAGAAGGTTATGCGTATGATAAATTTGAATATGAAGAATCTTATGCCGGGTATGACATACGAAAAGTAGCAGATGATAAACTTACCGAACCCGTTAAGGCCTTGTTGCCTGAAGTGAATTTTGCACACTTGTTGTTTAAAGATGATTATGTTTTTCTTTCGGAGAACATGGATGAATTAAAGCAAGTCATTGATGCCATAGAGGCAGAAGAAACCTGGGGCAGATCAGTAAGCTTTCAACAATTTTTTAATACATGTTTACAAGAAGGCAATGTTTCAGTCTTTTATAATGCATCGGCCTTGTTAGGTGACAGCGTTAGCGAAGAATGGAAGCCTGTATTGGATTCATTGCGATTAACTTCAACTACGTGGGGAAGTATTCAATTCAATTCGTTAGATAATCATTTTTTTACGAGTGCGAACTTTCAACTTAAATCGGCAAAGCAGGCGGTGCAGCCAAGGCCAAACCGGAAATCTTACGAATTATCAAATAGCCTTGCTGTTGCATACGTAGTAAAAAATCACACAGGAGGCGCGAACGAATTGCTGGTACAAGACTCCACCTTTAAAGTTTACTTATTTTCAAAATCAGATGGTGTACAGTGGATGTATACCATGAACGAAAAGATTGAGCAGGTACAGCAATTGGATTATTTCAAGAATGGCAAGCTGCAATATATTGTTACGACACCATCTTACATCTACCTGATTGATAGGCTGGGGCGCGATGTGGAAGGCTTTCCAAAAAAGAAAAATCTCAATGCAAGATTTTCGGAAGTTGTAGATTACGATAAAAGCAGAAACTATCGGGTAGCTATTGCCAATGGCGATAAGGATATTTTTATTCTGGATAAATCGATGCAAGAGTTGGAAGGATGGGCACCGAAAAAATTAAATGCGCGAATTCGGTTTGCGCCTAAGCATTATCGGATAGGGGGTAAAGATTATTTTATTGTTGTAACAGAAAACGGGCAACTCCATGTATTCAATCGAAAAGGTGATTATGAAAAAGGGTTTCCGGTAGCGATTAATAAAAATATTTCGGGCGACTATTACCTTGATCAAGGGAATTCGCTGGCAACGAGTGCAATCTATTTTATTTCTACCGATGGTGTTGTTCAAAAAATGACTTTGGATGGAAAAGCAACAAACGAAAGTTTAGTGCGTGGAAATAAATCTGCATTTTTATTGATAGCAGCATCGGGTAAGCCTGACTTTTACTTTTTCAGAATTGATTCAGATAAGGTAGCTGTGTTTGATCGTAAGAATCAACTCGTGTTTGAAAGACAGAACCCCGGTTCTCAAAATTTACAACCAAGTGTTGTTAAATCTCCCGATGGTGTTGTTTACTTCTGTTTGTATGATGAAGAACAGAATCTAAGTTATTTTTTCAACTCGACAGGAAACACTGTAATCAACAGACCGATTGAAGCTACCCTGCCTCCGGTATTTGAAGTGAATCAAAAATCGAAGCAAGTAAGTGTATATAGTGTTTACAATAACAGTATTACCAACACTCCGCTTAACTAGATTTTCCCCGCGACTTTTCCAGTTGATCCCATAAGTTTTCTGGAATGGCTTCCAGATGACTGAACTCGCCACCATTGCGTAACCATTCGCCACCATCAATGGTAATTACTTCGCCATTGATATACGCTGAGTACTCAGACATCAAATAAGCAGCTAAGTTGGCAAGCTCCTGATGTTCGCCCACACGTTTTAGCGGAATTCTTTCTGCGGGATTAAATTGATTAACCAGATCGCCTGGAAGTAGTCGACTCCATGCACCCTCGGTAGGAAATGGTCCCGGAGCAATGGCGTTACTCCTGATTTTGTATTTGGCCCACTCAACTGCCAACGATCGCGTAAGTGCCAACACGCCCGCTTTACTACACGCAGAAGGAACTACATAGCCAGAGCCCGTCCACGCATATGTGGTAACGATATTTAAAAATGTTCCTGGTTGTTTATTGGCGATCCAATGTTTGCCGATGGCCAAAGTCATGTAGTAAGTGCCCTTCAACACAATATCTACTACAATATCAAAGGCACGATGGGATAAGCGTTCGGTTGGGCTGATAAAATTACCGGCCGCATTATTGAGTACTCCATGTATCTGACCAAACCTTTTTTCGGTTTCGGAAATAACATTTACAATCTCTTCGTATTTGCGCACATCGCAGGCAACAGCCAATACCTGGCCACCGGTTTCAAGCTCAAGTTCGGTGGCTGCTTTTTCCAAGACATCTTTTTTACGACTGGTTATTACCAGATTGGCGCCTAGCTGCAACATGTATTTGCCCATTGATTTACCGAGACCAGTACCACCACCGGTTATAATAATCGTTTTGCCTTGCAGCGATCCTGGTTTTAACATTCCTTCCATAGCCCTAGTTTTAGTCTAAAGTAACAATTGGAATTTATTTTAGATATTTACTGCGTAAATTTTTTAAACTATGAAATTCAGAATCTTATTTTTTATTCCACTTTTCTTTCTTTCGTCCTGCATTGTAACCAAGAAAAAATTTGATGATGTGCTGGCACAGAAAGTAAAGGCCGAAGGCGAACTTGCCGATAGAACGGCACAGTTGGAAAAGGCTAATGCATCTATTACCGAGTTGAACACCACGCTCGAAAAATTAAAGCAGGACACAACAGAGTTAAACGAAACGTATAGGGCAACTAGTAAAAAACTTGAAGGTCTGAACAAAGAATATGACCAGCTTAATGCTTATTATAAAAATCTATTGAATAACAGCGGTAAGTTAAATCGCGATTTGGAGCAACAAAAAGATCAGCTGTTAGCCATACAAGGTAATTTAGAAAATACCCGAAAGCTTAATGACTCGCTAAGCAACAGCCTGGTTGAGCGCGAGAAGAAAGTAAAAGAGCTCGAAGCAATTCTAGCCAACAAAGATAAAGCTGTTAAAGATTTGAAAGACCGGATTACCAACGCGCTGCTCAATTTTAAGGAGAATGACTTAACGGTAAAGGTTAAAAATGGAAAGGTTTATGTTTCGCTGGCGGAACAACTCTTGTTTGGATCGGGAAGTATTGAAATAGACAGCAAAGGCGTGATGGCATTGCAGCAATTAGCTCGCGCCATAAAAGATCAGCACGACCTGCAGATTATGATTGAAGGCCATACCGATAATGTGCCGATCTCGAAGAAATCGCAATACATGCAAGATAACTGGGATTTGAGTGTGATACGTGCTACATCCATTACAAAGATTTTAACGGCTGCTGGTGTTAATGCCAAGCAAGTTACAGCTGCTGGCAAAGGTGAATTTTCTCCGCTGGCTACAAATGATAATGCACAGAACAAACAAAAGAACCGGAGAACAGAAATTATTATTACTCCGAATCTCGATGAGTTATTTAAAATTTTAGGAACGAATTAAATTTTAGCCATGGCTAGATTAATTGGAATTCTCGTTTTAATCGCGGTAATTCTTACCATTATTGATGTTTGGCAAAAAGAATCGAGTATCGAGAAGAGACTGCTATGGATAGTTGTTATTATTTTATTACCAATAATCGGGTCGATTGCGTGGTATATTGTCAGTAGTAAGAATCGTTGATCTCTAAAAACTAAAACGCCTCAGAATTTTCTGAGGCGTTTTTTGTTTCTACTTTTTTAAGTTTTTAATCCTTCAACACCACAGCATCAATATTTTTCTGTTTCACTAATGCATTGAATGCTGGCACTTCTTCTCTTAGAATTTTATCAAGCGCAGCCAGATGCCCATCAATCTCTGTAGTAATTTCTTTCTTAAATGCTACCATCTGATCGGTAGGACGGAAGTTACCCGCACTGGCCAATGAATTAAGATGAGCAAGCTTGTTGTTTAACCGAATAGGGAAGTTAAGTGGATCTTGCCCGCTTCTGTTCTTGGTTTGATAAAGCGATTCTTCAATCTTCTTCATGCCATCCTGAATAGCCTTAGCTTTATCCAACACATCTTTCATAGCATCCTTCTGATCTTTAATCGGATCGATGGCGCGATTAATCTGTTCGCGTGCTGTGCGGATCTTTTTAATAGCCAGATTGGTTTCGCTTACTTTAGCAATAACCTCTTGCAGAAAATCAAACTGCGCTTTCATATCGGCATCAGTGGCGGTTGCTCGTGGATCTTTCAGAATTTCAAAATCCGATTCCATTGCTTTCCCGTTTACGGTAAGTTTTACTTTATAAGTTCCAGGTAAAGCGCGCGGCCCGTTTAGAGAAGCTGCCCAAAGAATCATTCCATCAAAACGTTCGGCATCGGCATAGCGCATGTTCCAATTAAACTTATTCATACCCGGCTGTTTCAGCGTAAGCTTTTCTTCTTTAGCTTTTGAATCAGGTTTAGTCGAAAACTTTTTAATCAGTTTACCATCGGCTTGTAGAAACTCCAGGCTAACCTGTGCCTTGGCAGTATCCTTCACATAATAATGTACAGTAACTCCGCCCGGATGGTTTTGCCCTGCCGTACGCGATGCTCTTCCCCAATTAAAAGCTGGCCCCATGCGATAGCTTGCCAAAGGCTTATAAAGAAATACATCGGCTGAAGATGTGGCATCGCTGAGTTGATGTAGCGGAGTAAGATCATCAATCAACCAGAACCCACGGCCTTGTGTAGCGGCAATCAGGTTATCGTTTTTAATAGTAAGATCAGTAATGGGAACAATAGGCAGATTTAACTGAAACGGCTTCCAGCTGGCACCATCATCAAATGAAACATACATACCGGTTTCAGTACCGGCATATAAAAGTCCTTTTCGTTTCGGGTCGGCCCGCAACACACGTGTAAAGTGATCCACATTAATTCCGTCCGTAATTTTAGTCCACGTTTTTCCATAATCTTTTGATTTGAAAAGATAAGGTTTGTAGTCGCCTGACTTATACCGTGTGCCCGCGATGTAAATTCCGCCCTTGCTGTGCGGATCGAACTCAACACTGTTAATCATAGTCCACTCGGGCATACCCGTTGGCGTAACAGGTTTCCATTCTTTACCACCATCGGTAGTAGCATATACCAATCCATCGTCCGATCCGGTAACGATAAAATCTTTTTCGTAGGGCGATTCAGCGGCAGCAAAAATGGTGGAATAGTATTCTACACTGGTATTGTCTTTTGTGATAGGTCCACCGGAAGGGCCCAGCTTTGATTTGTCGTTACGCGTTAAATCCGGACTGATGGTTTCCCACGATTGACCACCGTTGAGTGACACATGCACGTGGTTAGAAGTGGTATATAATTTTTTGGGATTGTGTGGCGAAAAGAAAATCGGGAAGTTCCATTGAAAGCGGTACTTCATTCCTTCTGCTCCATGGCCCATCGGGTTATCGGGCCAAACGTTTACCGAACGGCTTTCGTGGGTGCGATGGTTCTCTACTTCCAGCAAGCCGCCATAGTTACCACCATAAACAATTTCATTATCGGTTGGATCAGGCGCAAGGTGGCCACTCTCACTTCCGGCTGTTACTTCCCAATCGCTGGAAGTTATCGATCCGCCATCTACACGGTGATAAATGCGAACGGTGCTGTTATCTTGTTGCGCACCATAAATGCGATATGGAAATGTATTATCTGTAACTACACGATAAAACTGACCAGTAGGTTGATTATCGTACGTACTCCAGTTTTCACCAGCATCAAAACTAACTTGTGCGCCACCATCATCGGCAATAGCCATGCGCTGATTATCTTCGGGTGCAATCCATAAATCGTGATGATCGCCATGCGGTGCATTGTAAGACTGGAAAGTTTTGCCGCCATCTTTAGAGCGATGGTAAGATACATTCAAGACATACACGATGTCCACATCTTTTGTATCGGCATAAATGCGCGTGTAATACCAGGCGCGTTGGCGCAGGCTGCGATCATCATTTACTTTACGCCAGGTCTGGCCGGCATCGTTCGAACTATATACACCACCGTTTTCATTTTCGATAATAGCGTAAACGCGATTTGAGTTTACAGGCGATACCGAAATGCCCGCAATACCCCAGATGCCTTTCGGTAAACCGCTATTGATAGTAATGTTTGTCCATGTTTCACCACCATCAGTACTTTTCCATAAGGCAGAACCTTCGCCACCGCTATCTAAACTATACGGTGTTCTGCGTATGCGCCACGTGCTGGCATATAAAATGCGCGGGTTATTTGGATCGAAGCAAAGATCAACAGCTCCGGCATCCGCATTAGCAAACAAAGTACGCTTCCATGTTTTGCCTCCATCTACAGATTTATAAACACCACGTTCTTCTGATGATTTAAAAAGATCGCCCAACACAGCTGCATACACTACATCTGGATTTTTTGGATGAATGCGCACGCGCGAAATATGGCGCGATTCTTTCAGGCCAATAGTTGACCACGTTTTTCCGGCATCAACTGACTTCCACATGCCGTAACCGTACGACACGTTTCCTCGAACAGTTTTTTCCCCACCGCCTACATAGATCACGTTATTATCCCACTCGCTTACGGCTACCGCTCCAATCGATCCGCCAAAAAAACCATCTGAAATATTTTCCCAACTGTTGCCCGCATCGGTTGTACGCCAAACGCCACCACCAGTAGCACCAAAATAAAACAGATTAGGTTTGCCGGGCACACCGGTAACAGCAGCGGAGCGCCCACCGCGGAACGGCCCAATGCTGCGCCACTCCAGTGCATTGTAAAGTTTATCATCGTAAGTAAGCGTTGCCGCTTTTGCAGGAGCTCCTTTTTTTTGAGCATTCCCAACAAAGCATAGTAGCAACAATGGCAGTAGCAAGAGTTTCTTCATAGGTACGGATTTAGGTTTTCAATTGATGGAAAGGCGATTATAGGTTGATTTTTATAACCCTCAATTTCTTTTTTTACCAATGGCAGAAAGCAGTTGATAAAAGAAGAAATTCGGATTTTGATAAATCTCACTATTTTGACAAAAATTTACTTCATGAACTCTCAAAACAATCTGAAGCAACTGTTTAGTGTACCGGTTATTGTAGCGGCTTTGGGCTACTTTGTAGATATCTACGATCTGTTGCTTTTTAGTATTGTTCGGATTTCCAGTTTAAAATCAATGGGCGTTTCGGATGTGGAGATGATGGCTACCGGTGAGTTTCTGATTCGGGTGCAGATGGCCGGGTTACTGGTGGGTGGAATTATATGGGGAGTGATGGGCGATAAGCGAGGTCGGCTTTCTGTGTTGTTCGGATCAATTCTGCTTTACTCGCTCGCCAATATTGCTAATGGATTTGCTGGGACAGTAACACAGTATGCTGTGTTGCGATTTATTGCGGGTATAGGATTGGCGGGTGAATTGGGTGCAGGTATTACGCTGGTATCGGAAACACTTCCTACCAAGTTGCGTGGTTATGGAACTACCTTGGTGGCTTCAGTTGGTTTAATGGGCGCGGTGCTGGCAAACTACATAGCTAAAACTTTCGATTGGCAGATTGCTTATTTTATTGGTGGTGGATTGGGTTTACTATTATTGATAGCTCGCGTAAGCGTTTTTGAATCAGGAATATTTTTAAAAGTAAAAGAACAGCACGTTGAACGTGGAAACTTTTTTCAATTGTTTAATCAGAAAGAACGCTTTGTGAAATTTATAGGGTGTATTCTTATTGGGTTACCCATCTGGTATGTTATCGGTATTCTCATCACCTTCTCACCAGAGTTTGCCAAAGCCATGAACATAACCGGTATTGTAGCAGGCGATGCCGTGATGTTTAGTTACATTGGTCTTGCTGCTGGCGATATGAGTAGTGGTTTGTTGAGCCAGATTATTCGCTCGCGCAGGAAGACCGTGTTCCTTTTTATCTTGCTTACCCTCGTCTTTGTTTTAATTTATTTATACGCACCCATCTCCAGTTCAACCCAGTTTTATGTGGTTTGTTTTCTGCTTGGTTTTGGTATTGGCTATTGGGCTTTGTTTGTAACCATAGCGGCCGAGCAATTCGGTACTAACCTACGTTCTACTGTGGCTACCACCGTTCCAAACTTTATCCGGGGAACGGTTATACCGCTCACATTATTATTTCAACTATTTCGTAATAGTTTTGATATTCTTACAGGTGCCCTGATAGTGGGGGTAATCACTATCATAATTGCATTTTGGGCCTTACGGCTTATTGATGAGACTTTCGGGCGAGATTTAAATTTTTTAGAAGAAGATTAGGCTATTTGCGCATAACTCAAAATTATCTTTTCGGATAAGTTGCGTGCAAGGCCCTACTCATTTCTGGTAAAACCTGCCGGTTATTTTCCCTTTCAAATAACTTCTTACATAAGGCCCTGTTGGTGGCCATACCGTTGGTAACTTGCACTTCACTTTACTCTAAAATGGGTTTGGTGGTTGCTTAAATGGTAGTACGATTACGGTTTTTATTACTGGGGGTACTCATGGGTCTGGCACTTTCGGCAAGCAGCCAGAACCTTACTACTATTGATAGTTTAAGAAGCGCGCTTACCCCCGAAACCACTGAGGCCCAATTTGACATTCTCAATGCAATCGGGTTTGAGTATCGCTATTCATATCCCGATAGTACAATTTTTTATTGTTCGCGTGCTTTTGAGTTGGGGAAGCAAATTGAAGTAAAGAAAAATCTTTCGAAGCCGTTAAGTTTTATTGGATTGGCTTATGCCAATAAAGGCGTGTATAGTAAGTCGGCCGAATACCACGAACGGGCCATTGAAGTTGCGATCGATCAACAGGATTCTGTGCAGTTGGCATTTGGGTACAATAATCTTGGTCGGATGTATTTTGATGGCGGTGATCTGATTCGTGCCTCCGATAATCTGGTGCGTTCGCGCGATATGTTTGAAATGATCCAGGATAAACTAGGCCTTGCCTATGTGTACCGAAGCCTCGCAAACCTGTACAAATCTCAAAATCAATTTAACCATGCTGTAGAAATGTCTACCCGTGCGTATGAGTTGCGCAAAGAACTAGGCGATAAACGAAGTATTGTTTCGTCATTGCTTGAGTTGGGATTGATTTATGAATCGATGGATAGCACGGAGATAGCGTTGAAGAAAATGCGGCTGGCTGATTCTATTGTAAGGCAGGTAAACGATAGGGTAACACTGGCCGAATTAGAGTTAGGCATGGCCGAAATTTTGTTTGACGAAAAGAATGTTAAAGAAGCCTATACCAAAGCGGAAGAGGTTCTTACAATTGTATCTGAACTTTCAAATCAAAAACTTTTTATCCGGGCCTCACTTATAAAAGGTAAGTATCTGGCATTCTTAAAAAAGCATAATGAAGCACGGGCAATTTTTGAAGATGTGATTAAGAAGGCCGAGGAATCTGGTAATCTTGTTTACCAGATTGAAGCCACGCAGGCGGCCTCGTTATCCTATCTGGCATTGGGTGAGCATGACAAGGCTCAGGAGTTAGATGATAAGGTGGAAGTATTGGAAGAGAAAATCAAAAACACCGATCTGCAACAACAGATTGAACGCTTACAATTTCAATTACAAATTGAAAAGAAAGAGCGCGAGAATGCGATGCTTAAATCGGCCCACATAAAGAACGAATCGTTACTTTCGACACAGCGGTTTCAAAATAGGTTATTGCTGGGGCTAATCATTTCTATTACTGCGGCAATGATTATTTTCTGGAGTTTTAGTCGCAAGCGAAAACTAATCAATCAACAACTTCAGGCAAAGAATCATCAGCTAAGCGATCTGAACAATGAAAAAAATTCGCTTATGAATATTGTGGCGCACGATCTTAAAGCACCACTTAACAGGATACTGGGATTGACAACGGTAATGGAGTTGGAAGGTGGACTGCCATCAAAACAATTAGAGTACCTCAAGTTGATAAAAAACTCAACCCAGGCAGGTTCAAGTTTAATTATCGACCTGCTGGATGTAAATGCAATAGAAGAAAAGGTTAGTGCCCATGTGCCTGTTGAGATTAACGTGAAAGATTGGTTTAACGAACGGATAAGTTCGTTTCAGGTATCGGCCGATGCCAAACAATTAAGTTTAGAAAATGACAATCAAGGTGCTGGTGTGTTTGTAACCGATGTAGATTTTCTGGGTAGAATTTTTGACAATCTTTTATCCAACGCAATCAAATTTTCACCGCCAGAAAAATCGGTAAAAGTTGCCATTCACTCAGTTGATGATTCAATTAAAATCATCATCAAAGATGAAGGCCCTGGTTTTTCTGATACCGATAAGCAACTCATGTTTCAGAAGTTTAAAAAACTATCAGCCCGGCCAACCGGAGGCGAGAGTTCTAATGGCCTTGGTTTAGCTATTGTAAAAACCCTTGTCGACCGACTTAATGGCACCATCAGTTTGGAGAGCACTCTCAGAGCTGGTGCAGAATTTACCGTTACGCTTCCCAGCCTGAAGAAATAATCTCTGGTGCTTTTAAACCACGCGCACCTCCTGTTGTCTAAAGCCCAAAACTTGAAAAACGTATGAAAAAGCACATTTTAATTTTCTCAGTACTTAGTTTATTAAGTGTTGCGCTTTATGCACAAAATGCTACTCCGCGCGCCAATGTAAGACAAAAGGCACAACGTGCGCGGATAGCCGAAGGTCGCGCAGATGGTGATCTGACAAATAAAGAAGCAGCTGCATTGAACGCGCAACAGCGCCACATCAGAAGGTCGGAGCGCAGGGCAAAATCAGACGGCACGGTAACGGTTGCTGAGAAAAGAAAGTTGGAAAGAAAACAAGATCGAGCCAGCCGGAATATTCGTAGAGCAAAAAATAATTCGGTAACCCCGAATAATTAATACAATCTTTCAAAGTGAAAAGGCTGTATCAAAAGTCGAACTAAGTGTGGAATGTCATTCCGGCCTTGTGCCAGAATCCCGTTTAGCACCTCGAAACTGTCATCGCGGAACAAGTCCGCGATGACAGAGCGACCTTTGATAGCCTCTTTTTATTTTATGATGCAGTGCTTAAATAGAATTCAACGCCTGACTCAAATCCTCCATCAGGTCTTCAGCATCTTCTACACCAATGCTTAATCGGATAAGCGAATCGCTCAATCCATTTTTTTCACGTTCTTCTTTCGGAATACTGGCGTGCGTCATCGATGCCGGGTGATTGATTAATGACTCCACTCCGCCAAGCGATTCGGCCAGCGAGAACAGATTCACATTTTCCATCAAGGCTTTTGCTTTTTCAAGGCTATCATCCTTCAAGGTAAAAGATAACATGCCACCAAAGTCGCGCATTTGTTTTTTGGCGATGGCATGATTGGGATGATCTGTAAACCCGGGCCAATATACCTGCCCGATTTTAGGGTGTTGCTTTAAAAAGTTAGCGATAACTTTTCCATTTGAACAATGGCGTTCCATGCGTAAATGCAAAGTTTTAATACCACGCAGTACAAGAAAACTATCTTGCGGGCCGGGCACTGCACCGCATGAATTAGCGATAAAGGCGAGTTCTTGATGCAACTGGTCATCGTTCACAACCAAGGCCCCCATAATAACATCGCTATGACCACCCAGGTATTTAGTTACAGAATGCATCACAATATCAGCCCCCAAGGCTAATGGGTTTTGCAGGTACGGTGATGCGAAGGTGTTATCAACAGCTACCAACACATTATTTTTCTTAGCCAGAGCGGCACAAGCTTCAATATCAATTATCCGCATAAGCGGATTGGACGGTGTTTCTAACCAAAGCAGTTTTGTTTTTGTGTTGAGATAAGGATTAAGATTTTCTGTTTTGGTTAGATCAATAAAATGGAATTTGATTCCAAATTTTTCGTACACGCGTTTAAACATGCGATACGAGCCGCCATATAAATCATTGCTGGTTATTACTTCATCGCCTGGCGCAAGTAATTTTATTACGGCATCGGTGGCTCCCATTCCAGAGGAAAAGCAGATGCCATGCTTACCGTTTTCCAATGTGGCAATACTTTTTTGTAAGGCGTTACGCGTGGGGTTAGCACCGCGTGCATAGGCATATCCTTTATGCTTTGCAGGCGATTCTTGTACATACGTTGAGGTTTGATAAATGGGAGTCATGATTGCCCCTGTGCTGGGGTCTGGCTCAACGCCTGCGTGCACGGCTTTCGTTCCAAATTTCATCTTATTTCAGTTTCTGCAAGTATACAAACCGCCATACAAATTAATCGAATCGCTTTAGTATAAATCTATTTCAATACTGTGATTAAATCTTGTAAATTGTAGATTCGGCTGTGTACTCTGCTTTAATCTAACCTAAATCTTATGATTACCCACAAATCAATCCTGGCCCTCTGTTTTCTTCTTGGTAGTTTTTATGCGATAGCTCAAAATTCTGTTGGAATAGGAGTAACCAATCCCAACCCAAATGCGGTATTGGAGTTGGTGTCGCCTACCAACAATCAAGGCTTGCTGGTGCCTAAACTTACAACCTTGCAACGCACCAATACTACTTTCACTGCCGGCCTTACGGCAACAGATAAAGGCCTTCTGGTATTCGATAGCGACATAAATAAATTCTATTATTGGTCTGGCACGGCTTGGTCAGTAATTGAAGATGGCACGGCCGGAGCAGGTACAGTTACGAACATTGCCACTGGAACAGGCCTTTCCGGTGGACCGATTTCTACTTCAGGAACCATAAGTCTTGCCAACACCACGGTAGTGCCGGGAGCATACGGTTCAGCCACGCAGGTTCCTACATTTACAGTTGATGCGCAGGGTCGTTTAACTATAGCAGGAAATGTGAATATTTCAGGAACACTACCCGGTGGTACTGCCGGTGGTGATTTAACAGGAATCTACCCTAACCCTGCGGTAGCAAATAATACAATTACAAGTGCTAAAATTGTTGATGCTACAATCGCTACAGCGGATTTAGCCGATGGTAGTGTAACTACACTGAAGTTGGCTGATGCATCCGTAACTTCAACTAAGTTAGCCAATACTGCGGTTACGGCCGGGACGTATGGTTCGGCCACGCAAGTACCTCGTGTAATAGTTGATGCACAGGGTAGAATTACAGGCGTAACATTAGAACCCATTACAGGCACAACTCCAGGAGGTGCAGCTGGTGGCGATTTAACAGGAACCTACCCTAACCCAACAGTAGCAATCAATACAATTACGAGTGCTAAAATAGTAGATGCAACAATCGCTACAGCAGATGTATCTGATGGCGCAATAACAACTAATAAGATTTTGGATGGAACGATTGCCACTGTTGATCTGGCAGATGGTTCTGTAACCTCAACAAAAATTCTGGACGCTACTATCGCAACTGCAGATATTGCTGACGGTGCAATAACAACCAATAAAATTTTAGACGGAACAATAACAAACGCAGATGTCAACGCCACTGCTGCAATTGCAGTAGCAAAACTTTTAGGAGGAACAGCTAATCAGATTTTAACGACAAATGCTGGCGGCACTCCTGTTTGGACTAACCCCACTGCCGGTGGTACAGTAACCAATATCACTACCGGTACTGGCCTAACCGGTGGCCCGATAACATTAACCGGAACTATAAGTCTTGCTAATACCGCTGTTGTTGCTGGCAGCTACGGTTCAGCCACTCAGGTTCCAAACTTTACGGTTGACGCACAGGGAAGGTTAACGGCAGCAGGTAATACTAACATTACCGGAGTAACACCTGGTGGAACTGCCGGTGGCGATTTAACCGGAACGTATCCTAACCCAACATTAGCTACTGGTGCAGGAAACAGCCTTGTAACTTCAATTAACAATGCGGCTACTACCGGCACAATTAATACAAATCGTTTAGCTGCTTCGGTGGTATTGGATACTGAATCGCCTATAGGCGGAGATATTTCCGGCACATTCGCAACAGGACTGACTTTAAACAATGGATCAGTAACTACGGCTAAGATTACACCCGGAACAAACGGACAAATATTAACCACTACCGCAGGTGCTGCAGCCTGGACAACACCAGCGTTTGGAACTGTAACCAGCATCACTGCTGGCACTGGATTAACTGGTGGAACAATTACCACAACCGGAACAGTTGGATTAACGAATACTGGAGTAACGGCAAATACTTATGGTTCAGCAACTCAAGTACCTGTGTTTACTGTAGATGCCCAAGGAAGAATAAGCGGAGTTACTAATACCGCTATAACAGCTGCACCTGGTGGCACGGCCGGTGGTGATTTAAGCGGGACTTACCCTAACCCTCAGATTGCAGCTGGAACGATTGTTAACGCTGATATAAGTACAAGCGCTGCTATTGATGTTTCAAAGTTTTCAGTCGGGACTGCTGGTCAAGTGTTGACAACATCAGGGGGAGTTGCTGGTTGGGGAAATCCAAGCGGAAGTGTTCTTATAAATAATGTTGGCCTTCGAAATTTATTTGCAGGTGAATTTGTAGGTGGTACTGGCGCAGATAATGCTTTTTACGGTTTTGGCGCTGGGTTTACAAATTCGGGGAGTTACAATGTGTTTATTGGAACCCAGGCAGCCCTGTCTCATACTAACCTTGGGTTGAGCACAGTTATTGGCTGGAGAGCAGGTGCACTAGGCAATCATCAGGGTAATACACTGGTTGGTGCACAGGCTGGTGAAAACATATCCACTGCAAACGTAAGTACTTTCATAGGTGAAAAAGCAGGTTGGAGAGTAACAACAGGGGTGGGTAACACCATGCTAGGTGAACGTGCAGGTGAATTTACTTCAACTGGGTTTTTTAATACGCTTATTGGAACAACAGTTGGATTAACCAACACACTTGGTTCAAGGTTAACACTGCTAGGTCACAATGCCGATGTAAGTGTTAATAACCTAGACAACGCTACAGCAGTAGGTGAAGGCGCAATTGTGAATGCCAGTAATAAAGTACGTATAGGTAATGCAACGGTTACAGTAATTGAAGGCCAGGTAGGATTTACTGCCGCATCAGATAAACGCTTGAAAGAAAATATTACCAGTCTGAATGCCGGGCTTGATTTTATTATGAATCTGAAACCGGTTAGTTATCAAATGAAAAATTTGTCGGATAAGCGAACCAACTGGGGTTTTATAGCACAAGATATTGAAGCTATTGTGGGCGACTCGAATGCAATCTTAACCGTGGGTGGCGACTCAGAAAAAACGCTTGGCTTGCGTTACACTGATTTTGTAGCACCTCTGGTAAAAGCTGTTCAGGAACAACAATCAGAAATTGAAGAATTAAAACTGTTGCTTCAGGAATACCGCGCAGAGATGGAAAATCTCAAAACCCAGATCAAAGCCGAGAAACCCAAAGTTCAGGAGGCCAGCAAAAAGGCATTGAAAAAATCTGATCGAAAAGAAAAAATTCTGGCCTCAGTCTCCCCTAAATAGGGGATTTTGGGTTTGCCCGATTACCTGAAAGGTGGAATTGCTATGAATATTGATAAATTGAATGTCGAACTTTTCAATATAAGCTTATGAGCAAGATTACACTTTCATGTCTGTTTATGCTGGTTGGCTATGCCGCCACTGGGCAGGTGGGGATTGGAACCAATAACCCCAATCCAAAATCAGTTCTGGAATTAAGTTCACCCACAAACAATCAGGGCTTTTTAGTTCCAAGACTCACTACGGCACAACGCACTGCAATAGCACCAATAACTACCGATAAGGGTCTGTTGGTATTTGACACAAATATCAACAAGTTTCATTTCTGGAGTGGTACCGCATGGGTTGCCATTGAAGATGGTACCGGCACCGATAACCAAACGCTAACCTTTACTCCCGCTACAGGGCTGTTAGCCATTAGTGGCGGAAACAATGTAACTATTACGGGTACCATACCCGGAGGTGCTGCCGGAGGTGATTTGACAGGAACGTACCCTAATCCAACAATTACAAACAATGCAGTTACAACAGCTAAAATCGCTGATGGAACAATTACCAATGCCGATGTGAATACTTCGGCCGGAATTGTAGTAACGAAACTTGCATCCGGAACCAATGGTCAAGTTCTAACAACAGTTGGTACAACGCCTACCTGGAGTACCATTGCGTTAGGAACCTTAACCAGTATTACAGCCGGAACAGGCTTAAGTGGTGGAACAATTACTACAACGGGTACAATAGGTCTTGCCAATACAACAGTTACTCCTGGTAACTACGGAGCAGCCACACAGGTACCAACTTTTACGGTTGATGCACAAGGCCGGTTAACAGCAGCAGGAAACACTACCATTACAGGTGTTGCACCGGGAGGCGCGGCCGGAGGTGATCTAACCGGTACTTATCCTAACCCAACCGTAACAAACAATGCCATAACATCTGCAAAGATTGCCGATGCGACTATAGCAACAGCCGACCTTGCAGACGGATCCGTAAACGGTAACAAAATTCTAGATGGTACTATCGCTAATGCGGATATAAATGCAGCTGCCGGAATTACTGTAACAAAACTTGCGGCCGGAACCAATGGTCAGGTGCTGCTTACCAATGCCGGTGTGCCAACCTGGACAACACCAAGTTTTTCCCCCGCAGGTGCAGCAGGTGGCGATTTAACCGGAACCTATCCGAATCCAACGGTTGCTAACAATGTGGTTACATCTGCAAAGATTGCTGACGCAAGTATTTTGAATGCAGATATCAATGCCGCTGCTGGGATTGTTGTTACAAAGCTTGCCGCAGGAACCAATGGTCAGGTGTTGCTTACCAATGCAGGTGTGCCAACGTGGACATCACCAAGTTTTTCTCCTGCGGGTGCAGCAGGAGGCGATTTAACCGGAACGTATCCAACACCATTGGTTGCCAACAATGCCATTACCTCGGCTAAAATTCTGGATGGCACTATAACCAGTGCAGATATTTTGGATGCCACCATTGCAACAGCGGATATTGCTAACGTTGCAATTACGGATGCTAAGGTAGCCAATGTAGGTCCAGCTAAACTTTTGCAGAGCGGTGCGCTCCCCAATCAAATCTTAAAATGGAATGGAAGTGCCTGGGCACCTGGGGCGGATGATAATTCAATATTTACACTACCTTATTCAGCAACGCTTGCCTCCGGTGGACCATTACTTTCACTCACTAACACAGGTGGAGGTTTTGGAGGTTTATTTGTGATTAACAATGCCTCAAGTAAAGATTATGCCGTTACGGCTTCATCCAATGGAAATCCTGGTGGAGCTGGATTGTTTGCATATTCCAACGATGCTGGAGGTGGTGTAGCAATTGAAGCAACTAATACAGGATTGGGCCGAACAATTAACGCCCGATCTAATAATACCGCTGCAACGGAGTCAACTATTTATGGTGAGGCTGCCTCAACACAAGCTGCCCTCAGAGGAGTTGGTGCAGGTATTGGTACATGGGGTAGTGGTGGTATTGTCGGGCAATCAAATCCTGGGTTTGGAGTGGTTGGAAATTATGCTGGAACTGGAAACATTGGCTATGGTGTGTATGGATTTTCATCATCTGCTGAAGCGTTTGCAGGTGCATTTGCTGGTAGGGTAACTATATCAGGAGCAACTTCAATTGGAAGTAGTCTATCGGTTACTGGCGCACTCTCCAAAGGCTCTGGTACTTTCAAAATAGATCATCCGCTCGATCCCACTAACAAATTCTTGTATCACTCATTTGTAGAGTCTCCAGATATGAAAAACATTTATGACGGAGTAGTTGTATTAGATGGTTCTGGAGAAGCTACCGTTGAGTTGCCTTCATACTTTGAAGCTTTGAACAAAGACTTCAGATATCAATTAACATGCGTTGGAGGATTTGCTCAGGTTTATGTTGCCGATGAGGTTGCAGGAAACCGATTTCGCATTGCTGGCGGTAAGCCTGGCTTAAAGGTTTCGTGGCAGGTAACAGGTATAAGAAAAGATCCGTATGCTGAAAAGAACCGTGTACAGGTAGAAGTTGAAAAAACGGGTGACGAACGGGGCAAATATCTTTATCCCGCTGCATATGGTGCGCCAGAATCAATGGGTACTGAAGCCATAAAACTTACACCTGAAATGGAAAAATTTTTGAAGAAACAAAAGTAGACCTTTTATGAAATATACACTTTCGCTATTGTGTTTGATTATCTGTGTAACATTAACAGCACAAGACGTAACCATTAAAACAGGCACTACTATTACCATAACAACAGGTACCACCTTTGCCATTGGTAATGCCCTTACCAACGATGGCACGCTTGTTAACAATGGCTCCATCTTAATTGGTGGCCAGTGGGTGAACAATGGCACCTACACTCCAGGTTCAGGTGCTATTACATTCAATAGTACGGCCCCTGTTCAGGTAATTAATCACAATGCGCAGGCTTTTAATACGCTTACTATTTCGGGTGGTGGTGTAAAACAGTTTCTGGCCGATATTATTATTAATGATGAGTTGGTACTTACAGATGGTATTCTGGAGTCATCGAACAATGCTAAAATAAATTTCGGTAGCACATCTACTTTTAGTGGCGGATCGGATGCTGCGCACATCAAAGGTACCGTGCAACGCACAGGACAAGGTGATTTAATTTTCCCTATCGGTAATGGTGCAACTTATTTGCCGATAGAATTGATAAATGCGGGTACTGGCACCACGGCCTCATTTACATTACATGATCTTTTACCAAGTGATGTGCTCACCGGTAATTCACTCTCCTCTCTTTCCGACCAACGCTATTGGGAACTTAGTCTGCAAGGCGGAAGTCTTTCACAAAGCAAAATTAAACTTCCGTCAAAAGGTGAGGCTTTTTCAAATTTGGATGGTGTAGTAGTGGCTGGCAGTGCAACCGCATTAGGCCCTTATGCAAGTCTGGGAAATTCAGATTTTACAGGTACTCCGGCTTCCGGCTCAGTATTGAGCGAAGGTGCTCCCACAGTAGCGTTTTATACTTTGGCCAATAGCGATAACGCCATAACGGTTTATAATGCAGTATCGGTATCTGAAGATGGTAAGAATGATTATTTACAGATTCAGAACATTGAAAAATATCCCAATAGCACTGTAACTATTTTTAACCGCTGGGGCGATAGGGTATTTCAGATGAAAGGTTATATAAACGACAATCGCGATAAGGAATTTAATGGCTTATCCGATGCGGGGAATGTTTTACCAGCGGGTACGTATTTCTATTCGATAAATCTGGGCGATGGCTCTGCAGTCACAACCGGTTACCTGCATCTTAAATAACGCGATTGATATCAAACTTTTCGAGGTAGTCGGCTACACGCCTTACAAAGCTGCCACCCAACGAACCATCCACCACGCGGTGATCGTACGAGTGCGATAAAAATACTTTGTGGCGGATGGCAATCGCATCTCCGTAAGGAGTTTCTACTACAGCTGGTTTTTTCTGAATAGCACCAACCGCCATAATACCTACCTGTGGTTGCATAATGATAGGCGTGCCCATTACATTTCCAAATGAACCAACGTTGGTAACGGTATAAGTTCCTCCGCTTAGTTCGTCTGGTTTCAATTTGTTTTCGCGGGCTCTTTTGGCAAGATCGTTAACAGCCTTAGCCAAACCGGTAATGTTAAACTGATCGGCATTTTTAATAACAGGCACAATCAAGTTACCCGATGGCAATGCTACCGCCATACCAATGTTGATGTCTTTCTTCTTTATGATCTTATCGCCATCCACCTGAATGTTGATCAGCGGAAAATCTTTAATCGCCTGAATGATGGCTTCGATAAATACGGGTGTAAACGTAAGTGAATCACCTTCGCGTTTTTGAAACTCATGTTTCATTTTATTGCGCCAGAACACAATGTTAGTCATGTCGGCTTCTACAAATGAAGTAACATGTGGCGAAATACGTTTGGAATCAACCATGCGCTCGGCAATCATCTTGCGCATGCGATCCATCTGAATAATTTCATCGCCAACCGAAACAGATGCTGGAACTAACGGTGCACTTTGAGTTATGGAAATAGACTGCCCGAGTTTACGGTTTTGCAGATAGTCCATCAGGTCTTTCTTTGTAAGGCGACCTTCACTACCGGTACCCGGAATGGCTTCCAGTTCGGCCAATGCAATCTTTTCTTCTTTGGCGATATTCTTAACGAGTGGTGAGTAAAACCGGTTAGCTGATTTAAAATCGGTCACAACAGTATGCGAACCGTTGCTGGCAACAGCAGGCGCAACTTTTACTTCAGCTTTTGCTGCTAGTGCAGGAGTTTTTTCTTCGGTTGTTTCAACTGCTGTTTCGGTGGAGATAATGGCGATAGGTTTTCCCACCTGAACTACGGCACCTTTCTCGGCCAGAATTTCTTTTAAGATACCTCCATGTGTAGAAGGTACTTCGGTATCTACTTTATCGGTAGCAACTTCCAGCACCGATTCATCCTGTTCAATTTTATCTCCCGGTTTTTTTAGCCATGAAAGTATGGTTGCTTCCATTATGCTTTCACCCATTTTGGGCATGATCAGTTCTACCAGCGCCATAATTCAACCGTTTGTTTTGGTTGCGCAAGTTAACATTTTTAGCAGGATTGAAACAGACCGAAGTCGATTTGGAGGATGCGGTAATTAGCCCAATTACACTTGGCAGCAGGAATGTTTTGAGAATAAAATATGGATCGCAAGGAGAAATCCATACTTATCTACCAACAATAAAATAGTCGGGGTTAATCTTATCTAAGCAACGATACTTTGCTTGCACTTAACCCTTTAGGGCCGCGCTCTACTTCAAATGTTACTTTATCGTTTTCTTTGATAGGCGATGAAAGCGCGTTCATGTGAACAAAAATACTTTCACCAGATTGCGAGTCTTTAATAAAACCAAAACCTTTTGAGGTATTGAAGAAAGCTACCGTACCGGTGCGGGCATCGCCAATAGGGTTTGCACTGCCGGTGTTTCTTGAGCCGATAACAATGTCTTCAGCTTTAATAACAGATTTTTTGCGGGTTAAATCGGGGGGAGTGGAGGAGATGTTTCCATTCTCATCTACGTAGGCAAGCATATCTTCAAAAGATTTACCGCTTGAATTTGCCTTGCGTTCTTCTTTGCGTTGTTCTTTTTCTTGTCTTTTTTGAAGTCTTTTCTTCTCTAATTCCTTTTTGTTAAAAGTTTCCTGTGGTCTGGCCATGGGTTTGTTTTAGTCTGACAATAATTTAATCCTTGCGGTTTGAGAAATAGATGGCATGACCATCGCTTCCTGAACTCCCGCCCAAAGGTAGCAAAAAAACTTCGGGCAATAATTATTTGGAAAATGAGACAATTATCAACCGTTCTTTGCGTAACCAATCAGGGCAAACTCTGTCTTATCAAATTCAGCACCGCAGCACTGGCTAATTTTATATTCAACAGCCTGTCTTTTGTTAACTGAAGTTTTTTAGTCACCGTTTGGTGTTTGTCACTGTAGGCAATCCACACCGTGCCCACAGGTTTATCAGGTGTTGCACCACCGGGGCCAGCAATACCGCTGGTAGCCACACCAATATCAGTACTGAATTTAGCGCGCACAATGTTGGCCATTTCAATAATAGTAGGTTCGCTTACGGCTCCATACTTTTCAAGGATTTCGGGCTTAACCCCAAGTTGCCGCATTTTAATTTCGTAGGCATACGGAATCATGGTGCCCAGAAAATATTCTGAACTGCCGGGCACGCTGGTAATTAAATGCGAGAGATAACCACCGGTACAGCTTTCTGCAATGGATAAAGTGAGTTTTCGAGCACGTAAGGTTTCGCCAATTACAACTTCAATGGGTGTTTCGCCATAGCCATAAATAAACTGGCCCACACGCTCTTTTAATTTCTCAATCAATTGATTGGTTTCACTTTCAAGTTGTGATAGTGAACTTCCAAATCCTGTAAGGCGCAACTTCACTTCGCCCAGGCTGGGTAGGTAAGCCAGTTTAATGTGCTTGGGTAATGTATTTTCCCACTCCGCAATTTTTTCGGCCAGAAAAGATTCACCTATACCAATGGTGCGAATTACTTTATGATGAATAACCGGTAAAGCATATTTTTTAGCCAGCCGCGGAAGAACAAGATCCGTCATCATTTTTTTCATTTCGTGCGGCACACCGGGCATCGACATAAAAACTTTCTGGTCTTTATCGAACCACATACCCGGTGCAGTGCCTAGTGCATTGGTAATTTTTATACAAGCTGTTGGTAAGGCTGCCTGTTGGCGATTAATCTCAGTTAATTCTCGCCCGCGACTTTTAAAAAATTCGGTTACTTCAGCCAATGCCTCATCGTTCATGGCAAGGCCGCAATTAAAATATCGGGCAAGGCAGGGCTTGGTCAGATCATCGCTGGTGGGGCCAAGGCCACCGGTAATCAGAATTACATCGGCTCTTTTTTCTGCCTCCGCGAAAGCGGTAAGCATTTCGCTCTCCACATCGCCCACGGTTGTCTTACGCACTACTTTAATTCCAATCTTATCCAACTCCACACTCATCCATTGCGAATTGGTGTCCACAATTTGTCCGTAAAGAATTTCATCACCAATGGTAAGCAGTTCGGCTACTATTTTTTTCACAGTTTTTCTGGTTAATAAAAAGAATGCCAAAATAAGTCTTTTCAGCGCATTCGTTGTTGGAATAACACAATCAATTTAGTTTGGTTTACCAACACATTCTTTTTTATACCTTCGTTATCATATTTTCAAACTACGAATTTAGAATTACGGATTTAAACAACCAGAATAGATGAAAAACGTCCTGATTTCACTTGCCTTCCTGTTAACAGCCTGTACATCGGCTCAGATTAACCAGGCACTTTCGGATGCCAACAAAATGATGACCGGTGAAAAACCGCTTACTACTGCTGAAGTAGGCGATGGATTGAAAGAGGCCTTGATAAAAGGTATCTCGAACGGCTCGGATCTTGCATCGCAATTAGATGGTTATTTTAAAAATCCTGAAATAAAAATTCCATTTCCACCTGATGTAAAGAAGGTGGAAGATAGACTGCGCCAGTTAGGTTTGGGTGGTGAAGTGGATAAGTTTGTAATGACTTTAAATCGTGGAGCTGAAGAAGCAGCCAAGGAAGCAAAGCCTATTTTTATAGCTGCCATAAAACAAATGACCATTGAAGATGCCTGGGGAATTTTAAAGGGTAATGAAAATGCAGCTACCCAATTCTTACAACGCACCACCACTGCACAA
Source organism: Cytophagales bacterium (assembly GCA_017303795.1). GTDB lineage: Bacteria > Bacteroidota > Bacteroidia > Cytophagales > Cyclobacteriaceae > ELB16-189. The sequence goes on from JAFLBR010000012.1 coordinate 26,447, forward strand.
CTCAAAGAAAAATTTGCACCTGTTGTGCAAAGTGCGTTGAACAAAGTAAATGCAACTAAATATTACACAGATATTGTTACCCGATACAATAGCATACCCATGGTTCAAAAAGTAAATCCTGATTTGGATGACTATGCTACCGACATGGCTATTCAAGGATTGTTCACCATGATTGCGAAGGAAGAAAAAAATATAAGACAAGATCCTGTTGCCCGCACTACCGATTTATTGAAAAGGGTTTTTGGATCAGTAAACAAATAACTGTATGACTTCACACAACACACTACTTACCCAGGCTATTGAAGCTTTGCACACGCGAAAATTTTTTGCAGCTTATCCGGAACACCCGGCACCATCCGTTTACGGAGAAACAGCCGATGCTGAGGGACAAGCAAAGTTTAAGGAAACGTTAGGCAAACGTTTTACGGAACTAAAACAAACGGGAGAAAGCAGTTGGGCTGGTCAGGAAGAATCGCCTTACCTGCAACAACCTTTAAATGTTTCGTATCCGGTTTTTACAACTGATGCATTGATTTCAAAATCGAAAGCAGCTTTTCACCAATGGAGAAAAGTATCGAAAGAAGATCGCGCCAGCATTCTGATTGAATCGCTTGAGCGGATAAAGAAAAGATTTTTTGAAGTAGCGTATGCTACCATGCATACAACAGGTCAAGGTTATATGATGGCGTTTCAGGCATCGGGTCCACATGCGGCCGATCGCGCACTCGAAGCCATTGCTGCTGGCTACGAAGAACTTTCGCGTATACCAGGCGCAGCACTGTGGGATAAACCCATGGGCAAATTCAACATTCAATTAAATAAAGAATGGCGCGCTGTGCCTAAGGGTATTTCAGTGGTGATTGGTTGTTCTACTTTTCCTACGTGGAATTCCGTTACCGGGATTTACGGAAGTTTAATTACCGGTAATACGGTTATTGTAAAACCACATCCGGGTGCAATTCTGCCCATTGCTATTTTCGTGGCCGAAATTCAAAATGTATTGGCCGAGCATAAACTCAATACGGATGCCTGCCAACTTGCGGTTGATACATTCGATAAAATGATTACCAAAGAATTGGCTGAGCATGCCGATGTGAAACTGATTGACTTTACCGGGAACTCAGCATTTGGGAATTACCTGGAGGCATTGCCTGGAAAAATTGTGTTCACCGAAAAGACGGGTGTAAACTCTGTGATCCTTGATTCAGCAGAAGAAATTGATAAAGTGGCTGCTAACCTTGCGTTCTCGGTAAATCTTTACAGTGGACAAATGTGTACGGCACCACAAAACTTTTTTATTCCCGAAGGTGGAATTAAAACTCCGGCTGGTGTAGTAACCTTCGATCAGTTTGCAGAAAAGTTTGTAGCCAACATCAACGGCTTGGTTGATAACCCTAAAGCGGGGCCATTTGTATTGGGTGCAGTACAAAATAAAAAAACCTGCGAGCGGGTGGAATCAGCGGTAAATCTTCCCGGCAAAGTTTGGTTGAAGTCGCGCACATTTGAGAACCCTATGTTTAAAGGTGCACGTGTGGCCACACCGGTGGTGGTGGAAGTAGATGCTTCTAAAAAAGAAGTATTCAGTAAAGAACTTTTTGGACCGATTGCCTTACTGATTAAAACCAAAAACACAGACCAATCCATTGCTTTAGCGCAAGAACTGGCCACTACACACGGTGCAATTTCCTGCGGAGCATATACAACCGATGCACAAGTGCGCGAAAAGATTGCTGATGAAATGGCGTTAGCAGCTACGCCTGTATCGTTTAATCTTACCGGAGGAATTTACATGAACCAGAATGCTGCGTTTTCTGATTTTCATGTTACGGGTGGTAATCCATCGGGCAATGCATCATTCACAAATCCGGAATATGTAACGAGGCGGTTTACATGGGTTGGGCATCGCGAGCCGGTGAAGGGCTAATGTATTTTATGCAAGGATGAAGGAGTACAAGTTTGAGTTATAAAAATTATAGAGTGGCGCATGGGGACACGCGCCACGGAAAGCTTAGCGTTCTTTGCGCCTTTGCGTGAAGAAAAAACTACCGCCTCGGCTTCATCATACTTGTAATCTTTATCCCCAACATAGTAGATACCCAAGCCAATAGAATAACAAACTCTTTATACGAGCCACCCACATGTGGTAGCTCTCCGCGCACGCGGGGCAGGTAAGTCATAAAGAAGATGAACCAAACGTAATAGAGATAAATCAGAATTATAGTTTTGAATTTCTTTTCTGATAGCCGATCGGTATCTACTTTGTATTGAAAGTACGGCATCAGAAAAATAATTGCATACGCAACAAACCCTGCGGCAAGCCTTACCGGGATTAATTCATTTCCGGAAAGCAAAATAAACGAGAGTAACTCGCCCAGGTGAATAGCGTGGGCAATAGCAAAAATCAGAAAATACTTCTCTGAAAGAATGGCGCTTAGTTTTACATGTCTGTGATTCTGAAACAGAAAAATTAAACTGAAGATTGCCATCGAAACCCGGCCCGAGAATCGGGTAACGGCTTGCAAGGCTTCCAGCGAAGTGCCATAGTTGATAACGGCAAGTACTGCAATACTTACTTCTATGATTAGCGTACTGAGTAATGCGTTTCTAAAATTCATGCAGCAACAATTTTTTGTAGCGATTGTAGTAAAACGGCTACTTCGGCTTCGGTGTTGTAATAGTGTGGTGAAATACGCAACGCCCAATCTACTTGCTTGGCATCAAAATCAATCAAAGCAAAATTGCGATAACCCACAGAAGTGTTGATGTTTTGTTCGCGCAAGGCGTTTAATACATCGGGCCCTTTCCGGTTGTTGATTTTTACGGTGATGATACTGCTTTGATTTGCGCCTTTATCGAGTAAGGTTGTGTTAGGCAAGCCGGCCAACCCAGCTCTAACCTGATTACACAAGGCTAAATTTCTTTTTTGTATTTCAGCTAAGTCTAACGACAAGGCCAAATCAATCGCAGCTTTACCTCCCAGTACTAACGGATAGGGAAGTTCCCAATCTTCAAACCTGCGCGCATCCATGCGTGGCGAATATTCATCGGCCTTTGTCCACTCGGCACCTCGCAGATCAATAAACAAAGGTTCGATTTTTCGATCAATCACTTTATCGGATACAAACAGAAACCCGGCACCGCGCGGGCCGCGTAAAAATTTACGCAGGGTTGCTGTAAAGAAATCGCATTTAATTTTTTGAACATCTACCGGAATTTGTCCAGCCGATTGACAACCATCTACCAGATAATAAATATCGCGCTCCGCACACAGTTCACCCACATGTTCTACCGGTTGTATTAACCCGGTGTTACTGGGCACATGGGTTAACGAAACTAATTTGGGATGATGCTGATCCATCAGTCGTTTCATATCGGCTACATCCACACCGCCTTCCGGTAAACTGTTAGCGCGAATAATTTTTATGCCGAATCTTTTTTGTAATGATAAAAATGCAATCTGGTTAGAGATGTAGTCTTCATTCGCTAACAAAATTGAATCGCCCGGTTGAAAGGGAATACACGATAACGCCCGCGCAAATGAATTAGTAGCGCTTGATGTAAACGCAATGTTGCTTGCTTTGCAATTAAGAAGTTGTGCGGTTGATTCATAAAAGCTATTTATTTCATCAACTTTTAAATCGGCTGCTTCGTAACCACCGGTTATAGCTTCTAATTGCAGGTGTTGCGTTATGGCATCTAATGCCTGTTGTGGTGGTAACGATGCTCCGGCATTGTTGAAATGAATTTTATGGTTACAGCCAGGAGTTTGTTGGCGAAGAGTTTCTATGTTCATGGTGGTGTTGAGTGTTAGTAGTGTCCGGTTAGCTGTTGTTAAGCATCATAGCAGAGAATTTCATTTGCCTTATACCCTCACCCAGCAAAGTTTATCAGCTAGCATAATTTTCTTTACCCTCTCCCCTGGGAGAGGGAACGCGGTGACTGCGTTTACAAATGAATTTTGTTAGGGTGAGGGAGTTTGTATAAATCAGTTTTTCGGTTTCAATAGAAGTTTTCTTTCACCGCCTTCAATCTCAGGTTTGTTCATCAGCATTTTTCTGAATTTACCAGTAGCATACATCTCTGCCTGATCGCCATAATGTGCACTCATTACATTTCCCGATTGGCCGGAAGGCGAAACGGTAATGCCATTCTCCAGATCGGCAAAGTCGGTAATCTTGCGCAAGGCCGGGCCTCCATCTACATGATAGTAACCGGTAGTATCCAGACTAAAGTGAAGGTTGTTGAGTACTTCACTTCCGCCCGGTACTTCAAATGGCCCTACATTAAAGAAGTTGCGTAATGGTTTCACCGCATCTAAGGCGTGCTTGTGTGTAAGGGTATGAATCTTTCCCCACTTCCAGTCAGTGGCTCGTTCACCGCAAGTTGCCTTAAGCAATGCAAGTGTTTTGGTTGCAGCCTGACTAACAACCTGCGCACGGGTTTCTTTTTCATCGGTTCCTTTCACATCCCACCATGGTGAGTTTTCGTTGGCGATAAAATGTTCATAGCTGTTCTTTAAAACTGAAGTGGCTGCGATTGCTTCAAATGCGCTATGCGAAATCTCATCGGCCATAACCAACCGCATGGTTTGCGAAAGCAGGTTATAATAAATAGAAGGTGCCGCCAGATCAGTTTTATGTTCACCGTTCCATGTTTCTAATGGCGTGATAAAATCATTGAATTCGGGTTGGTTAATTTCTTTAAGGATAGCGGCAAACTGATGGGCAATATCGGCATGCATGTGCGAGGTAACATCCAATATTGTTGTCTTCACTTCTTCTACTGTCCACTTTTTATTTTCTTTCACCAACTCTTCAATGCGCCCCGCGCGACTGCGTGGATAATAGTAACCCGGATACAACACACCATCTACACTATCGGGTTGGTTGTTGGCCGAATAGACATAACCCCATGGTGGATTTACGGCATGTGGGTTTTTAGAAAAATCATAGAAACCCAGGTATTCATCGTTGCCACTGGCTCCGTCTAAGAAAAATTTAGAAGCCACATGATCTGGACGGATGGGAAGTTTAGCTACCGCCCACCACGCAATGTTGCCATGTGCATCGGCATACATGAGGTTTAAGCCCGGTGCCGAAAAAAGTGACGCAGCTTTTTCTGCCTCGGCAAAATTTTGTGAATGATTCAGTTGATACGCAGCCTGCAATGCATGGTTGGTTTCGTGGTTGAGTAGCCACCACAACGATACTGGTTTTGTTTCATCTGTAAATTCAATGATGCCACTAATTACATTGCCGTGGGGCGTGGCCGGAATAGTTAATTCCACATCCAGTTCGCCTTTTACTTTTATAATTTCCTTCCGGAAGGTGATGTCCACCCACTCGCCTTTGTATTTTACCTGACCATTGTCATTAGTTTCTTCATAGAAGAAATCGGTGTCATCGTTTTCAAACATGGTTAAGCCCCAGCCGGCAAAATGATTTTGTCCTAATAGGCCAAATGGAATGCCTGCAATATGATGTCCGTAAAACCGATAGCCCGGATATTCCAAATGGGCTTCGTACCAAACCGCAGGTTGTGCAAAACCTATGTGTGTATCGTTTGAAAGAATGGGTTTACCCGATGCGGTTCGATCTCCGGCAATAGCCCAGCCGTTGCTGCCTTGCCAAAGCGGTACCGGAATTTTATTCAACGCTTCACCTAAAAATGCAATGAGCGAATCGGTAGCTTTTACTTTTCCTTTGCCATCAAAGTTTTGAATGCGCACCGCATTGGCCGGAGTTTCTACCGCAAGATCTTTGAGGTATTCAACGCCTAACTCAGTTCGGATTTTTTCTAACACCGGGTCGGCTCTTAAACCTTCGGCAAATCCAAACGACATAAATCCAACTGCGAGGTAAATGTCTTTGGGTTCGAACTCGGTTTTAGGAATACCAATAATCGAAAACTCAAGCGGTGTTTGGCCGGTACGCACAAACTCGTTAATTCCTTTTTGATAGGCGAGTGCTGCACGTTGAAAGCCCGATGTATCGGCTTGCAGAAATTTTTGCGCATGTGCTTCTGCAAATTGGTTAATACCTAACCCCCGAAAGAGTTTATCCACTTTCAGCAGGTCTTTGCCCAGCACTTCAGACAAGCGGCCGCTGGCTGCGCGCCTGATCATCTCCATCTGAAACAAACGATCTTGCGCATGTACATAACCGAGCGCAAAGTAGGCATCGGTTTCGTTTTGAGCGTAGATGTGCGGAACTCCGTATTCATCGTAATGCACGGTTACCGGTTCTTGCAATCCGCTTAGCTCAAGTTCGCCCGACAAAACCGGTTTGGTGGTTTGCAGGTAAAAGTAAACACCAATGGCAACAATGATCAACAAAGCAATCAGGCCAAGGAAGATGCGTTTTAGAATTTTCATAGGTAGATATAATGGTGAAAGTTAGTTATTCTCCGTGCCTCTCTGTGCCTCTGTGGTTAGAAATTTTTACCACAGAGTCCACCGAGATTTACACAGAGAGAAATTTTAATCAACTATCTTTAGACTTATGAAATGTCTTATTCTGCTTCTTTTTCCAATCACCCTTCTCGCTCAAAACAAGTACGGCCTTACGCCAGTCAAGCTGGAAGAATACAAACAAAGCGTAAAGACTAATGCAGAAAATGAATTGGTAAATCTGGCAAGCATACCCGCTGTGGTACTGGACATTCGCTATGCCACCCCAAATAATTTTACGGGCGAAAAAAATTACAACCTGCCCCGTGCTTACGCCCGCAAACCGGTGGCCGAAGCGTTAAAGAAAATCCAGGCCGACTTGAAACCGCAAGGGTTAGGATTAAAAATTTTTGATGGCTACCGGCCGTATTCCGCTACGGTTAAATTTTATGAAGTGTATCGCGATACCACCTATGTGGCCTCGCCCTACAAAGGCTCGCGGCATAACCGTGGTTGTGCGCTTGATCTTACGCTGATTGATTTAAAAACCGGTAAGGAATTGCAAATGCCAACCGAGTGGGATTCGTTTAAGAAAGAAGCCTGGCCCAGTACACCCGTAGCCGATCCGAAAATCCGCGCCAACCGCAAGTTGTTGATTGATGCGATGGAGAAACACGGCTTTAAAGTAAACAGTTCGGAATGGTGGCATTTTGATTTTATTGGCTGGCAGAAGTTTGCTGTAATGGATATTGATTTTGAGGAGTTGGAAAATGATTATTGAATACAAAGAAAACATGTGTATTTCTATCATATCTATTGTATGATAGAAATACACAACTTATAAGTTAATTGGTATCCACACAAACCATTCCCTCAGTAAAGTGAAGGCCATTTCTCAACACCTCAATATCAGCGACATATGGTCCTGGACTAGGCCATGTGAACGAAATTGGATTTCCATTTAATTGAGTAAGATTACCATTAATGGTTATTTTCCATACGATTGTGCCTGTCGTAGATACAGAATAACTTGCATTAGCACCTACTAAAACATTACAGGGACCATTAATCCCGTCAGAAGCACAATTTAAATTTATGAGTTCGCAATAGTTACTTGAACCGCCTCCAGTACCACCACCTCCAGTACCACCACCTCCAGTACCACCGCCTTCAGGGCATATACAGACTTGACCTTCTGTCAAAAAATTGCGCCCCTTTGCCATATAACGAACCTCCATGGCTCCAGAATTTACGCCACACGACCAATTGACCGAAAAAGAATTTCCTCCATAACTCACGAGGTTTCCTCCAAATATTATTGGTGGTTGACTTATTGTTCCAGCAACAGAATAGTTATAGTTAATTCCACAACTGACAACACATGGTCCAGTGATGCCATCGAAGGCACAATTGAATCCAGAACATTGAGTACAAGATTGTTGACCATTTGCATTTGTTAATGCACAAGCAAAACAAATGATTAAAACTTTTAGAATCTTTTTCATAACAGTTTATTTAAGTGAAATAATACTATGATGAAAATAGCAATTCACTTGTTTCAATTGAGGTTTATGTAAGTTTATTACGGTTTTTACATTAAATTGCCCTTGCTAACTATTTTTATATCATTTAGAATTTTATAATTGAATCTTTAAGAATTATGGACAAACAAAGCAAAAAATTCCTGTTCGATTATTTAAACAATGCTTCGCCTACGGGTTTTGAACAAGCCGGGCAACAGATTTGGTTAGATTACATTAAGCCCTACACCAACGATTACATGGTGGATGTATATGGCACGGCCGTGGGTGTAATTAATCCGAAAGGCCAATACAAAGTGGTGATTGAAGCCCATGCCGATGAAATCTCGTGGTTTGTAAACTACATTACCGAAGAAGGATACATCTACGTACGCAGAAACGGGGGTTCCGACCATCAGATTGCGCCCTCTATGCGCGTAAACATTTATGGTGATAAAGGAATCGTGAAAGGCGTATTCGGTTGGCCCGCCATCCACGTGCGCGATGCAGGCAAAGAAGAAACCCCAACCTTAAAAAATATTTTCATCGATATTGGTGCTGAATCGAAAAAAGAAGTGGAGGCGATGGGCGTGCACGTGGGTTCTGTGGCTGTGTTTGAAGATGAGCTGATTGAACTCAATAAAAATTATTTAACCGGTCGCGCGTTGGATAACCGCATGGGAGGTTTTATGATAGCGGAAGTTGCGCGCAGATTAAGTGAGAATAAAAAGAAACTGCCTTTCTGTTTATATGTAGTAAATGCCGTGCAAGAAGAAATTGGTTTACGCGGTGCTGAAATGATTTCTCGCAGATTGAAGCCAGACCTGGCTATTTGTACCGATGTAACCCACGATACCCAATCGCCTATGTACAATAAAAAGGAGAGTGGTAATCTCAAATGCGGATTGGGGCCGGTGTTGTGTTATGGACCTGCAGTACAAAACAATGTATTGAAGATGATTATTGATGTGGCGCAGAAGAAAAAGATTCCATTCCAGCGGCAGGCAGTTTCGCGCTCCACCGGAACGGATACTGATTCGTTCGCGTACTCAGCCGAAGGCGTAGCATCAGCGTTAATTTCGCTTCCGCTCAAGTACATGCACACTACTGTGGAAACCGTACACAAAGAAGACGTAGAGAATGTAATCAACCTGATTTATGAAACCTTGCTACAGGTAAAGCCAGGGCAGGATTTTAGATATTTGAAATAGTCGATAGTTTTTTGGTCGATAGTCCATAGTTATGTTGCTATGGACTATCTATTATCTGAATTTGCTAAGTGATTTATGGATATAGTCAGTGTGTTTACTTCTTTATTTACACTATTGCCTGAAGTAGCTGTGTTGATACTTTGTATTTATTACTATTCGCGTACACAAGCTGAAGAGGGCTTGCTAATGTCTATTGGCAGTGGAGGCGGACTTTTAATTGGTGCGTTTTACCGTTTAATGCCCGTAATCAACATGGATTTTTTTACTGAACTATCCAATCAAAACATCTTCTTCATTACAGGAGTTATTGGCTTCTTTACTTCATCCTGTTTTGTGGTGGGACTAGGGCTTTTGATTATGAAGAAAATAAACCAGAAGTGAGTCAGTAAGTGATCTTAGTCGCAGGTTCAAGTCGGTAGTCCATTCAAGAATTATAGGACTATCTACCCTTTTTTAAACGATGGAATTTACAGATCAGCTTTTACGTAAGATTGAGATTCCTTTTCCGCCACAGCGTATTATTTCACTTGTCCCATCCCAAACGGAATTACTTTTTGATCTGGGTTTGGCTAGTAAAATAGTTGGGATCACGAAGTTCTGTGTTCATCCCGCGGAAGCGTTAAAGACCAAATGTATTGTGGGTGGAACTAAAAATTTTTGGTTCGATGTAATCGATCAGTTGAAGCCTGATTTGATTATTGGCAATAAAGAAGAAAACTACGAAGATGGTATTCTCCAACTGAAAGCCCACTATCCTGTTTGGATGAGCGATGTAAATGATCTGGAAACTGCGTTAGATATGCTGCGCGGAATTGCTGCTATAACCGGTACGCAGCGTGTGGGCGCGAAATTGGTTAAGAATATTCAGAGCGCATTTGATGGCTTAACCCTGTTTCAACGCAAGCGCGTGTTGTACCTGATCTGGCATCCATGGATGGCGGTGGGAACGAATACATTTATCCACAGTATGCTTTCGCTATTAGGGCTTGATAATGTTGTTGACCAATGTCGCTATCCGGAGCTAACCGATGAAAATATTCAACAGTTAAACCCGGATATAGTGTTCTTATCGTCAGAGCCGTTCCCATTTAAACAAAAGCACGAATCGCAACTTAAAAAACTTTTACCCGATATAAGGGTGGTGCCTGTTGATGGCGAAATGTTTTCCTGGTATGGTAGCCGGATGTTAAAAATTCCTGATTACTTTAATAACCTTTATCAAAAAATTGATAAATGACACGGCTAAAGTATTAAGCTTGTTATCTGTTACAATGCCAATTTAACCTTTGATTTAGGTTATTCAACGATGTTTTTTGATTGCGAATAACAGCTCTGTTTTTTTCTATTAAAAGTTTGGCTTTTCTTCGCAGACTTAAATTTTATTTAACTTTTTAAATTTATCTGTAAATGAGAAATTTCTTTGCTTTTTTATTCATGGTTACATCCTTGGCTGCGTTATCGCAGAATGAAACTGTTGAGCCTTTAAAAAATAAAAAGGGTGTTTTGTTACTACCCCAAACAGGTGAATGGGGACTCGGTATTTCTGCATCTCCTTTATTGCAATACACCGGTAATTTGTTGAATGGAAATACAAATAACTCAGGGGCAGCCTTTAATTATTCAACCAATCCCGCCTCTATCGGCAATAACATTGCTGTATTTGGAAAATATGTAAAAAACGAAAATACTCACTATAGGGCTCGCTTTAATGCAAGCGTAGCTACTGTTATTGATAAAGTAGTTTTATCGGCTGATGTTTTAACGCCCGATCCGGAAGATCCTGCCTTTACTGAAGACCGCAGAAGTACGAATTCGCGAACTTTTATTTTGTCAGCGGGAATAGAAAAACGTAGAGGTTCAACCCGATTGCAAGGCTTTTATGGTGCTGAAGCCTTGTTAGGATATTTTGGGCAGAGTGCAAAATTTGAATATGGTAACTCTATCTCTGCTGACTTCACCTCACCAACTTCTAACAACTTTGGTAATAACTTTAACGGATTTACATCTGATGGGGATCGCATTCGCAGCACAAGCCGAAGGACAGGGAACTCTTTATTGATTGGTGCACGTGGCTTTATAGGGGTAGAATACTTCTTTGCGCCAAGAATCTCACTAGGAGGAGAGTTTGGATACATGATCTCGTTACGATCTAATGGTAAAACTGTTGTAGAAACGGAACAATGGAGTAATACAACAAACTCTATTCTAAATGACGAGGTCGAAAGTTATTCGAGCGGTCCTACTACAATAGGTATTGGGTTAGATAATTTAAGTGGCTCCATCAACCTGCTTTTCTATTTCTAATCTTCAAGAGGTTTAGTATGCAAAAGCTGCCGGAAGGCAGCTTTTTTTGTTGTAGCTAGCATCAGGAGAGATGCCTTAAGTGGTACAAATTTAGCTTTCAACTAAACCACATCAATTCCTGTGGCCTTCACATCCTCCCAAAAACCCGGATACGATTTATTCACCACGCTGGGATCGTTAATTTTTAAATCAATAAGAGTAGCCCACGGAGCAAAACCCATTGCCATGCGGTGATCGTGGTACGTGTCAATCGTAATTTCAGAAGTTGGAATTTTTCCGGGTGTTAAAATCCATTTGCCGGTTTCGGGTTCAGTTAGAGTGGCACCAACTTTTGCAATTTCATTTTGCAACGCGGCAATACGGTCGGTTTCTTTTATGCGCAAACTTTCAAGTCCGGTAAACGAGCCGGTAATACCTTTTACCGCACACACAGGAACAACCGTCTGTGCCAGGTCTGGGCAATCTTTAAAATCCCAAACCAGATTTGTATCTGCTTTTTGTTTGGTGAGTATAAGTTGATTGTTCTTAAAGGTTGATTGCACACCGAGTTTTTCCATAAGGATTGCAATTACTCTATCGCCTTGCATCGATTTAGACGACACATTGGGTAAAGTAATTTCTGCTTTTTCTGCCAACGCAGTAAAACCATACCAATAGCTAATGGCCGACCAATCGGCCTCTACAATTACGTGGCTCGTTTTATAACTGGCAGGTGCTATTCGAATGGTTTGTGCAGCAAAATCAATTTCGGGCTTCACACCAAATTGTTCCATCAGGGCGGCCGTCATTTCGATGTACGGCACACTTCCAATTTTTCCCGTAAGGGCAAGTGTAAGGCCTTGTGGCAAAGTTGGAGCTACCATCATTAAAGCCGAAATGTATTGGCTGCTGATGTTGCCGGGTATGGAGAGCTTATCTGTTTTTTGCTGGGTAAATCCTTTTGTTTCGATAGGGGGAAATCCTTCTTTTTCGAGGTAGCTGATCTGTGCGCCCAACGTGCGTAAGGCATCTACCAGAATACCGATGGGCCGCTCTTTCATGCGGGCGGTTCCCGTAAGGATTTTATTTTGATTGGTAAGTGTGAAGTAAGCCGTTAAAAAACGCATGGTAGTTCCGGCATCCATCACGTCTATAATCTTGTCGGTGCTGCCTACCAGATTAGTCATTAATACCGTATCGCGCGCGTCCGATAGATTGCTAACGGTCGATTGGTTTCCGCTCAAAGCTTTCAGAATCAACGCGCGGTTGCTAATACTCTTAGAAGAAGAGAGTTTATGGGTAGTGCCGCTTAATTGCGGAGTTTTTTTCAGAAGGAAATAGGAAGTCAAAACCGGTGTACGTTAAGTGAGTGTTAAAAATAATTTTAATGTGAGATTTTTAAGAGTCGAATGAAACATTTTAATTTAAATTAGAGTTTTACCAAGTATGACAACGACTAAAAAAGTAATGATTGGGTTGGGCGTAGCAGGCGGTGCCTTGCTGGCAGCCTGGTTGCTTACGGGCGACCGCGGAAAGAAAACCAAAGAGTTTGTTTCCAAAAAAGCGGAAGATCTGAAGCAAGCTATTAACAAGAGGAAAACTGATTTTGATGACTCAGACGTGCACTATGTGTAACACTGCTGATAATAATCAAGCGAAGCGTTTATTTCTTCGAGGTTAACCTCCACATCCCACCGGGCTTTGCCAATTCCCTCCGGCAAGGCCATTAAAATTTTATTGCCCTTATTTTTCTTATCCTGAAGCATTAATTCTAAAATACCACTTCGGTTTTTGGGAAGCTCAATGGCTGGGTAAATCCGATTCAGGTAAGTGGTTATTTCTTCCAGCTCTTTTTGCTTCAATAGATTTTTGGCTGCAGCAATGTGCGCTTCGGCAATCATGCCCACGGCAATAGCCTCGCCATGAAAAATACGGTTACCCGATTCCAGAAAATAACTTTCAACAGCATGGCCTACGGTATGGCCATAGTTTAAAATTTTCCGCAGCCCTTTTTCTTTGGGATCGGTAGCTACAACGCCCCGTTTAAAATCTACAGAGTGAGCCAGTAGTGTTTCCCAATCTTGCTGGTGCAGGTCTTTTTTCCGGAGTTCGTCCCACATGGGCCTATCCGCAATCAAACAATGTTTTATTACTTCGGCAAAACCCGATCGCAACTCCCGTTCGGGCAAGGTTTTTAAAAACGTAGGACTTATAAGGGTAGCCACCGGTTCGCAAAAAACACCAATATGATTTTTGAAACCCATAAAATCGATACCCAGCTTACCACCCACGCTGGCATCGGCCTGAGCCAAAAGCGTAGTGGGCATTAACACAAAATCAACACCGCGTTTATACGTGGCCGCACAAAATCCACCTAAATCACCAATCACGCCACCGCCAATTATCAATACTAAACTGTGCCGGTCCAGCCGATGGTTGGTAAGTGCTTCCCAAACCTGCGTGCAGGTAGTTAAATTCTTTTGTTCTTCGCCAGCTTTTAGGGTGATGAGTTGGTGGCCGGGAAGATTTTTTTGAATGAGTGGATAACAATGCGCAGCGGTATTTTCATCGGCAAGTACCACTACTTGCGAATAACTAACGCGTGCAAAGAAATCGGAGATGAGGACGTGCGGCTCTTGCCGGATTACAATCTGAGGCATACTTAATTCTTGCCATCAAAGTACGGCAATTATTGCCTTTAAGATGAGTGGTCTGTAAAAAATGTAAGGCAATCTTATATTTGCTGCCGATTCACACTTGTATGGAAATCCGACCGCAAATTCAATTTGACAACACCGAAATAGCATTCTCCTATAAATCCGACAAGGAGTTAAAAAAAGCACATTTCATTTTCTCGTTGGTAAACCATCCGTGGATTTCCGGAATAGCTACCGGGTTGGCAAAGTTTGGGCTTGCATTAAGACTTCCCGTAAAGGGCTTGATTCGGGTCACCGTATTTGAACATTTCTGTGGTGGTGAAACCATCGCGCAAAGCGAGAAGACAATTCAGACACTTCATAAGTTTCATGTTGGTGCTATTCTTGATTTTTCTGCCGAAGGTGCCCACGATGAAGATGGCTTTGATCATACCACCGAAGAAATTCTACGAACTGTTGAAAAGGCAAAAAATAATCCTGCTATTCCATTTACTGTTTTTAAATGTACAGGCTTAGCTACTATGCCGCTGTTGGAGAAAGTGCAAAGTGGTGCAACGCTTACGAAACAAGAGCAAGAAGCGTATCAACATTTTCACGACCGTGTAGAGCGCATTTGTGCAAAGGCATTTGAATACCAGGTGCCGGTAATGATTGATGCGGAAGATAGCTGCATACAAAACCCGATAGATACTGTGGCGCGCGAGATGATGCGCAAATACAACCAGCAGCAAGCCATTGTGTTTAATACGTTTCAGATGTATAGGAAAGATATGCCCGAAAATTTGCGCAACGCCTTTCACGATGCAGCCATGCACAATTATTATCTGGGTGTAAAGATGGTGCGGGGTGCCTACATGGAAAAGGAGGCGGCCCGTGCTGAGAAAATGGGTTATGAAAATCCGATCTGGCCCAACAAACAAGCAACCGATGATGCCTTTAATAAATCGCTTGCGTTTTGCCTGGATAACAAACAGCGTATAAGTCTGGTTTGTGGTTCGCACAACGAATACAGCAACCAGTACTTGGCCGTGTTAATGGAAAAACATAGTTTAAAGAATAATGATAATCGCGTTTGGTTTGCACAACTGTTGGGCATGAGCGATAACATTTCGTTTAACCTTGCCAAAGCCGGTTATAATGTAGCCAAGTATGTGCCCTACGGCCCTGTGGAATTAGTAATGCCCTATTTAATTCGCAGAGCCGAAGAGAATACGTCCGTTGCCGGCCAAAGCAGCCGCGAGCTTACGCTGATCCGTAAGGAGGTGGCAAGGAGAAAACAAGCCTAACTTTATTCGTTACCAGTTTCCAGTTCCCGGTAACTGGCAACCGGAAACTGGGAACTACTAACCTCCTTTTATTACCTTTGCCCCTCATTTAGTTTACAGAACCATGCAGTTAAGCGAACAGGAACTCATCCGCAGACAAAGCCTTCAGGAATTATTAAAACTGGGTATTAATCCATACCCGGCCGAATTATTTGAAGTGAATACTTCTGCGTTGGATATTCATACCCATTACCCCAATCAAAAAATAGAGTATAAAGATGTGTCCATTGCCGGCCGCATTATGTCGCGCAGGGTAATGGGTAATGCTTCGTTTGCCGAGTTGCAAGACGAAACCGGTCGCATTCAGGTTTACTTCAGAAGAGATGACCTTTGCCCCGGTGAAGACAAAACGTTGTACAATACTGTTTTCAAAAAGTTATTAGACATTGGCGATATCATTGGCGTGAAGGGCTATGTATTCACCACACAAACCGGTGAAATTTCCGTTCACGTTACCAGCTTTAAAGTTTTATCAAAATCGTTAAAGCCGTTACCAATCGTAAAGGAAACGAAAGACGAACAAGGGAATGTAACCTTGCACGATGCGTTTACCGATCCGGAGCAACGCTACCGCCAGCGCTATGTCGATCTGGTTGTAAATCCACAGGTACGCGATGCGTTTATTAAGCGCACTAAACTGGTTAACTCCATGCGCGAGTACCTGAACAACAAAGGGTACTTAGAAGTTGAAACGCCTATTCTGCAGCCTTTATATGGTGGTGCCGCGGCCAAGCCTTTCAAAACACATCACAATACATTGGATATGACTTTGTATTTGCGCATTGCGAACGAGTTGTATTTAAAGCGATTGATAGTAGGAGGCTTTAATGGGGTTTATGAATTTTCAAAAGACTTCCGCAATGAAGGTATGTCGCGGTTTCATAACCCTGAGTTTACGCAGGTGGAATTGTATGTAGCTTATAAAGATTACTACTGGATGATGGATCTGGTGGAGGCGATGATTGAAAAAGTAGCGCTCGATCTTCACGGCACAACCGAAGTAAAAGTTGGTGAAAACGTAATCGACTTTAAACGGCCGTGGAAACGCTTTACCATGTATGAAGCAATTGAACACTTTACAGGAATTGATATTTCTGAAATGGATGAAACGGCTTTGCGCGAAACCGGTAAGAAGTTACATGTGCCTATGGATAACACGATGGGCAAAGGAAAACTGATCGACCAGATTTTTGGTGAGAAGTGCGAACCGAATCTGATTCAACCCACTTTTATTACTGATTATCCGTTGGAGATGTCGCCCCTGGCGAAGAAACATCGCAGTAAGCCGGGGTTGGTAGAACGCTTTGAAGCGATTTGTAACCGGAAAGAAATCTGCAATTCATTCTCTGAGTTGAACGATCCGATTGATCAGCGCGAACGTTTCGAAGAACAATTGGAATTAGGCAAGCGTGGCGATGAAGAAGCCATGACGTTGGATGAAGATTTTCTACGCGCATTGGAATATGGTATGCCGCCAACTGCCGGTCTGGGAATTGGAATAGATCGTTTGTCGATGGTGATGACCAACTCACCCTCTATTCAGGATGTAATCTTCTTTCCGCAGATGAAGCCCGAGAAAAAAGCAGAAGCCAGCACCGAAGCTGATTTTGTTGCACTGGGTGTGCGTGTTGAATTATTACCGATTCTTCAGAAATTGGGAGTACACACTATTGAGCAATTGAAAGGTATTAAAGCCACAAAACTTTTTAACGACATACCCGGTATGCGTAAAAAGTTAAAGTTGGATGCAGTACAGAATCCAACTTTACAAGAGATTGAAGGGTGGCTGAAGTAGTCTAAAATCTATAAAAAAAGAATATTCCAGCTGCAGGTCTTAGATTGAAACTAAAATTATTGAACTCGTTTTTGGTTTCCGTATCAAGGTCTCCATTGCCATCGTAAGTCTTCCAATTTGCAAACCGTTTTGCATAAGTCGCCTGTAGAGATGCTTCAGTAGCGATATAAATACGTTCATTAATTTGAAATCGTATTCCTAAAAACGGGGTTAAAAATCCTCCGATATCATAGATTGTTGATTCGTTACTGATTATAGAATTGTTGGCATATCCGTTGTAATTGTAGAGATAACTAACTCCTAAATCGGAACCGTAGTAGAATATCCAGTACTTACTTATCTGCTCTTGTTTCTCTTTACCAACAAAAGCCCGGAGGGTATAATTTGAGCCTTCTGTATATCCAGAATAGTTGGCTCCGGTTGATGTAGATGAATTGACATATATGTTGCCTCCAAACCTAAAAGCCTTATTTGAAGTTTTTTGCTTTTTAAGCATTATTTCAAAAGGTGTAGATCCAGAAGAAAAAATGCCATTAAAAATAAAATTGGTATTGAAACCAATGTCATACTTATAGTTTTTGAGATCAGGTAAATCCTGACTGTAACCGATCGCAGTAATACAGCCAAAGAGAATGGTAAGAATGTTTTTCATAAAGTAGTTTGTTTTTTATTGTTCAATTTAATGAACAAGAAAGATGCCATGAAAACGCTCTTTTAAAGTAGTTGTGCCACTTTAATCAGTTTCTAATTATCAAAGAAGTTTCGCTGCCTATCTAATTTCAAATCGCGGAGCAATGCAGATTTAATACCAATTGAAAAATTATACGATTGGAATCTTCCAAACGGTGTCCAGCCTAAACTCATCTGCCAGCAATGCAAATCGCGGTTTATACCAATTTGTGTTTGCGTAAACTCTTTGTTCTGAAAATCGTAACCGGAGTTATAAGTAATCTTCCATTTTTCGGTTAGCGATAAGTCGCCACTAAACCTTATCGCTTGCGTAATTAAAGGCGAGCGGTTTTCGCTGTGGGTGTAATCCACATTGTAACTGATGCGCAGATTCCACGGAATAGAAAAATCCACATAAGCATCGGGATTCTGCATCAGGAATTTTTTATCCGATTCGCTGGCTTCGGATTTACCAATTTTATCGCGTGTTTCGGTATCGCTCTTTTGGCCTTTCGGATTCAGGTTAGTGCTAAACGCAAAATTGGCGCGGGTAATTCGGCCCAACTTACCGGTTTTCCATACATAATCATCAAATCTTTTTTCGGAATAAATTGGGATGAGCAAAGCCGGATCGCCTTCGTATTCATCGCGGTTGATAATACAACCCAGGCAACCATCCACTGTATAATCAGTAACAACTTGGCGGTATTGATATGGATCCAGTGTGGCACTGAAGTTCAGGTTAATTTTATCTTGTAATATGTTCGTATTAGCCGATAACGATATGGGGGCTAACTTGAAAGATTCTGCCAGAAAATTATAGGATGATCCTAATGAAAGCGTGTTGAACAATGCAATCTTACGATCGACCGTGTCTTTGGCATTGCGTACTTTCATTTCAATATTATTATTTACGCTAAAGCTCATGGCGCTGCTCCTGCCTTGGCCGGCTGTTCCATACAAATAGCCTTCGTGGCGGGCTTTGTATTGAACGGTTTCGTTACCTGCACCATCGCGGGTAACAAAACGCTGGTAATAATCGTATTGCTCGGTAGAAAAATCGGGTTGAAACGAATACCCTACCGAAGGGTTAATAACATGGCGGATAGCTTTGAGTTTACTATTGGGATTTCGCGAAACATACATACCATAAAGCCGTGTAGTCATGCTTACACCACCGCTATAATTATACACGCGATTAAAGCCATCTACTTTGGTAGAAACAAATGTGCGTGTAGAATCAATGTAACTCCAGTCTAACCGATCGAAGTACCAGCGCTCATCATAACTTAAATTGGGGCTGATTGTAAAAAACTTGAGCGCCCGGAATGAAGTGCTGATGGGAATATTATGCCGGATACCTTTTTTTGAATTCCGTAAAAACAACGGCAAGTTTTCGAAAGTAAAGGCTGCGATGCTGTCTTGTAAATTTCCATTTTCATCTACCCGTATGCGGCCCAGGTTATTGGTAAGCTGGTTGGTTCCGTTCATGGAGTACCGCACGTTCAGGTTTTGAAGTAACATGCTCTGTGCATTTTTAAACGGATAGATGTTGTTCACATTAAAACTCATGTCGGGCATGGGTAAATCAACTTGTTTGGTGCCCAGGTTTTGATTGTGGCGCAGGTTAAGACCCAAACTAAACGGTGTGCCCGGAAATGTTTTGCTGTAATTAATATTCGAACTCAGGTTTTGTGTTGTCTGATCAAGACGCATGGACTGCGCATTGTTGTTAACGCCCAAAAAGTTATTGCTATTGAATGAAGAGCTGGCCGCATTTACCGATGCAGAAAAGCGGCCGGAGCCTTTTGTCTGCGGACTATGACTCCAGCTTAATCTAAAGTCTTTCGACTTAGTAGGCGATTCAATCTGCTCGTTATTAACGTTATTGGTAAACGTAAAATTAAATGCACCCGAATACTGATAGCGTTTATTGTAGTTGGTGTTTATAGTTACCGCACTTCCTCCTTTCGAGTACACATCGCCCGTAAGGGCAACCTTCACATATTCGTTCACATCAAAAAAGTAGCCGCCTTGTCTTAAAAAGAACCCGCGTCTGCGCTCTTCGCCATAGCTGGGCACCAAAATACCCGAAGAACTTTTTTTAGGAGCCGGAAAAATTCCAAAGGCAAAACCCAGTGGGGTGGGCACATCATTAAACTCCATGTAAAATGGACCCGATACCATTTTATCGCCCGGAATAGCTTTTACTTTTTTAGAAATAATACGAAAGTGCGGATGAGCCAGATCGCACGTGGTGTAGGCATTGCCAATGGTAAACAACTCGTTCTTTTCGTTTTTATATACCACATCGCCATGCAAAAAGCCATCGCCTTGTTTGGTTACAACTTCAGTAATCTTGGCCTTGCGGGTTTTGAAGTTGTACATCATGCCTTTGGTTTCGTACTTGGCATCGCCATCAATAAATATGGGGTAGCCAATATGCTTGCCGGTAGAATCGGCCCGGCTGTGCGCAGTAATGGTAGACTTTTCGTAGTCTATTACAATTTCTTCAGCTTGCAACTCAATCTTGCCATACTTTACCTGTGCATTGCCATACAGTTTTATGATTTTGTTTTGCAGGTTGCTGTTGATGGAATCGCGTGCAGAATAGGTGATGGTGGTTTCAATATCACTTTTGGGCTGGTTCTTCAGCGAGTCGGGTTTAGACTTGATTGTATCGGCAGGCAGGTTAGTTTGCGGCTTTTGGATCGAATCTTGCCTAACGGGAAGGCGGGCGGGGGTGCGCACGGGGCGTTCCACCTGGCCAAAACCAATATGCGAAGCAATGAGCAGTAAAGAACAGAAAACTATACGTATCACAACATCCACAGGCCCCCTATTGATGCACAGGGGTTTAGCTTTTAGTGAAAAATTCACAACTTTGTACAAAGTTATTGCAAATACTCCAGACATCGGAAAGCCAGTGAATAATATCGGAACCAAGCTCCAGCCAAAAGCAATAACCTTGCTAAACTTAAATTCTGGCCTTTTAATAAATCAAACTTTATGAAAAGAAGAGAGTTTATCCTGAAATCGTCAGCTCTGGCCACGTTACCTCTGTTCGCATTTCAGCAGAATCAGAAGAATTTTAAAGTGCGCACCATAGTGATTGATGCCGGGCATGGCGGTAAAGATCCGGGTACGGTAGGAAAAATCGCTAAAGAAAAGGACGTGGTTCTTAAAATAGCGCTTAAAGCTGGTAAATACATTGAAGACAACATTCCGGGCGTAAACGTACTCTACACCCGCAAAACCGATAAGTATGTTGATTTTCAGAACCGGGCCGATGTAGCCAATAAAAATAAGGCCGACTTGTTTATGAGCATCCATGCCAACTCTATTGTGGGGGCCAATGCGTATGGAACTGAAACTTTTGTGATGGGTTTGCACAAAGACAACAGCAACTTTGAAGTGGCCAAGCGCGAGAACTCCGTTATTCTGATGGACGAAAACTATAAAGAGAAATACGAAGGTTTTGATCCGAGCAGTCCCGAGTCTTATATTTTGTTTTCTTTGAACCAAAGTGCCTACCAGGAAAACAGCCTGCGGTTTGCAACAAAAGTAGAAGATCAGTTTAAGAGCCGTGTTGGCCGCCATAGTCGCGGTGTAAAACAAGCGGGCTTTCTGGTGTTGTGGATGACAACTACGCCCAGCGTGCTGATTGAAACCGGATTTTTATCGCACAACAAAGAAGAAGCATTTTTAGCAAGTGATAATGGGCAGGATTTAATAGCTTCGGGAATTTACCGGGCTTTTAAAGATTATAAAACAGAAATTGAATCGATAAACTAATGGTAAAGAATAAAGAGTTTAAGGTTGGGCTATTTGTTGCAGTGGCGTTAGTGCTTCTTTATTTTGGATTTAATTTTCTGAAAGGAATAGACTTTTTCTCCACTACCGAAAAGTATTATGTGGTGTACGATAACATCGATCAGTTGGCGGTATCTAACCCGGTGCTGATAAATGGTTTTGCTGTGGGCCGTGTAAGCCGCATTGCCATTATGCAAAACAAGCAAAACAAAGTTTTGGTAGAGTTGATGATCGACTCTGAAATTGTATTGACCGACTCATCAAAAGCACTTTTGAATAGTGATTTTTTAGGAAGCAAATCAATCCTGTTGTCTGTTGGTAAAGGGACAAGATCACTTAACCCAAAAGACACCCTTCTGGCCGAAGTAGCGAAGGGCATGTTAGATGTACTATCTGAAACCGCTACTCCGGTTGCCGATAACCTGCAAACCACGCTGCGTAAGTTCAATGTTATTCTCGATAACCTTACCAAAAACTCGCAACAGCTCGATGCCATCTTTGCAAAACTTCAAACCACACCCGATTTGCTAAACAAAACATTGGTTACCGCAAATGGTAAGGTGGAGGACTTATCGATTAGTTTTAAATCGGTAGCCGAAAATCTGAATGGAAGTTTGAATGAATTAAAACCTACACTGGCTAACTTCAAAACATTCTCTGATTCGTTGAAGCAAATAGAACTAAGTAAAACCGTAAACGAAGCCCGCAACACGATTGTCAAGTTAAACGAGACCCTTGATAAGGTTAAAAACGGAGATGGAACGCTGGGCAAACTAATCAGCAACGATTCGGTTTATAATAATTTGAATACGCTGCTTCGTAACCTCGATTCGCTGGCTGTACATTTTGATGATAACCCCAAACATTTTCTGGCTCCGCTCGGAAAAAGCAAACGCAAGATAGAGCGCGAAAGGCGCAAAGAGGAAGAAGTGAAAGCGAAACAAAAATAATAAGCTTAACCCATCGGGCATGGATCTGGAGTTCAACAAAAACGAAGACCAGCTGAAGCAGCTTTGCAGCCAGCTCAAAGCTAAAACCTCTAAAACGCAATTGGGCGGTGGCGAAAAAAAAATAGCCGACCAACATCAGAAAGGAAAACTTACTGCCCGCGAACGCATCGACTACCTGATTGATAAATCAACGGGCTTTCTGGAGATAGGATTGTTTGCTGGCGAGGGCATGTATGCCGAGCAAGGTGGTTGCCCTTCGGGCGGAGTGGTTACGGGCATTGGCTACATTGAAGGCCGGCCGTGTGTAATTGTAGCTAACGATGCCACCGTAAAAGCAGGTGCCTGGTTTCCGATTACAGCCAAAAAGAATTTGCGGGCGCAGGAAGTAGCAATGGAAAACCGATTGCCCATTGTTTACCTGGTGGATAGTGCCGGAGTATTTCTGCCCATGCAGGATGAAATTTTTCCCGACAAAGAACATTTTGGACGACAGTTTCGCAACAATGCAAAGATGTCGGCAATGGGTATTATGCAGGTAGCGGCTATTATGGGAAGTTGCGTGGCCGGTGGCGCTTACTTACCGATTATGAGCGATGAAGCCATGATTGTAGATAAGACCGGTTCTATTTTTCTGGCCGGATCGTATCTGGTAAAAGCTGCTATTGGTGAAGATATTGATAACGAAACCTTGGGCGGTGCTACTACGCATTGCGAAATTTCTGGTGTAACCGATAATAAATTTCCGAACGATCAGGCTTGCTTAGACTACATCCGCAAGCTGTTTAATAAAATTGGTGCGCAAGAAGTAGCCGGCTTTGATCGCGTTAAACCACAACTGCCAAAAGAAAAACCCGAAGAGATTTATGGTTTAATGCCAGCCGATCGCGCCAAGCCGTACGACATGCTGGAGATCATCAAACGATTGGTGGATAACTCAGAGTTTGAAGAATATAAAAGTCTTTACGGTAAAACATTGTTGTGTGGCTTTGCCCGCATTGATGGCTGGGCCGTAGGCATTGTGGCCAATCAACGCAAAGTTGTTAAAACCAAAAAAGGCGAGATGCAGATGGGTGGTGTAATCTATTCCGACTCTGCAGACAAAGCCGCACGCTTTATTATGAATTGCAATCAACGCAAAGTGCCTTTGGTTTTTTTGCAAGATGTAAGTGGATTTATGGTGGGCAGCAAAGCCGAGCATGGCGGCATTATTAAAGATGGTGCCAAAATGGTGAATGCTATGGCTAACTCAACTGTGCCCAAGTTTACATTTCTGCTGGGCAACTCGTATGGAGCCGGTAACTATGCCATGTGTGGAAAGGCTTACGATCCGCGTTTAATTTATGCCTGGCCCACGGCCCAGCTTGCGGTAATGAGTGGCAACTCAGCAGCTAAAACATTGTTGCAGATTCGCGTAAGCACGTTGAAGGCGAAAGGAAAAGTTATCAGCAAAGAAGAGGAAGACCAGTTGCTGAAAGAAATTACCGAGCGTTATAACGAACAATTGAGTCCATACTATGCCGCAGCCCGCCTTTGGGTAGATGGTGTAATTGATCCACTCGCCACCCGACAAGTAATTTCTACGGGCATAACGGCAGCTAACCATGCCCCGGTAGAAAAGTTTAATGTAGGGGTAATTCAAACTTAGGGCAGTTACAAGTTTTTATCAGGCTTCAGGCTTCAAGCCACGCGCTACAGGCTTGGAGCTTGCACCTTGTGCTCTTTGTCAGGTTCGAAATTTTAATGACGCGGCACCAGTTACCTTTTTACGGCACTGGTTTTTTTAATATTCTTGTACCGATGTCGGAGAATGAATTAAAAGCACTTGTTTCCCTGTTGGATGATGATGATAAGCAAATAGCCGATCACGTACAGTCCAAAATTCTTTCCCTTGGTACAGAAGCCATTCCATTTCTGGAGAAGGAGTGGGAGAGTAACCTGAATCCTGATGTGCAAACCCGCATTGAAGAGTTGATCCATACATTACAATTTGATCTGGTAAAGGAGCGACTGCTGCATTGGTATAAATCGCCCGAACCGGATTTGCTAACCGGCATGTGGATTCTCGCTACCTATCAATATCCGGATATTGAACTGGAAAAACTTCAACAAGAGTTAGAACAGATTTATTATGAAACGTGGCTGGAGTTCCGGCCCGATTTATATCCGCTCGATCAGATTAAAATTATCAACAGCGTAATTTTTAATAAGCTGAAGTTTGGGGCCAACACCAAAAACTTTCACTCACCCGGCAACTCTATGATTAACGTGGTGTTAGAAAGTCGCAAGGGCAACCCGATTACCCTTTGCGTGATTTACATGCTGATAGCACAAAAGTTGAAGTTGCCGGTGCATGGTGTAAATCTGCCCAACTTATTTATTCTTACTTATAAAGACGATAACCATCAGTTCTACATCAATGCGTTTAACCGCGGGTTGATTTTTTCAAAACAGGATATTGAGAATTATATTCACGAGTTACACCTCGTTCCACAGAAATCTTTTTTTGAAGCGTGTAACAGCATTGAGATTGTGCGCAGGGCCTTGCGTAACCTTATCATGTCGTTCGAAAAAATGGGCGAACATGCCAAAGCCGAAGAAGTAAAACTTTTGCTGATTGAAATTTCGGATGGGGGAGATTTGGGGGTTTAAGGTTTACAACCTTTCTATGCTAGAGTATAAAAGGTTGTAATCTTTTTTGAGGAAGGCCAACATGCCAAGATTCATCAAATCAAGCAATGACAGAACTCATTAACCTTTCAGACAAAAAAGTAACGTTAGAGCGAAATGACTTTCTGAAAGTAGAAGGTAGTATTGATACGAACATCTATTTTATTGAAAGCGGTAGTTTGCGCGTTTTTGTTATCAGCGAATATGAAGAACAAACCATACGGTTTGGTTACAAAGACAACCTGATTGTTTCGCTGGATTCGTTTTTATCAGGAAAGCCTTCTAATTTCTACATTCAAGCCATTAAGAAAACAGAAGTAAAAGTAATTTCTAAAAGTGCGTTTGATGAGTTTTTAAAGTCAGACAAAAACCGGAATTGGTGGATTGAAGTTTTAGAAGGATTGGTGCTTCAACAAATGGAACGTGAAATGGATATTCTGACCAATTCACCAAAAGAACGGTATGAGAGAGTATTGAAAAGAAGTCCGCAGCTTTTTCAGGCGGTTCCACACCGGTATATCGCCAATTATTTGCGAATGAGTCCCGAAACTTTATCGCGCTTAAAAAAGTCTTGATTTCAATCAAGATTTAAAACAGGGTTGCTTCTAACCTTTGTGTCATCAAAATTTTAAAAATAAAACGCGATGAACACACAAAAAATCACCAAAACAGGTAGCCAGATTTTTATTGGTTTTTCCATTTTCAGTCTGGGTTATGTAGCTATTTTATCGTTGGTTAATCCACAAGCCACCATGGATTTAGTAAAGACAAGCTTGCCCAATACCGATGCGCTGAGTTCCATCAGAGGTATTTATGGCGGTGTTGGATTGGTTATCACATTTCAATTGGTCTATCTGCTTTTTAAGGACGTGCAAAAAGGTTTATTGTTCCTGTCTTTGTTCTGGGGTGCTTACGCGGTTTCAAGGCTAATCACCATTTTTACGAATGGTGCGTTGGGCGATTTTGGTAATCAATGGATTATGATTGAAACCACCTTTTGTGCGCTGGCCATCGCATTGTTATTCCTTTCACGTAAATATGCGGTAGCATGAAATCGGAACAACTGATTCAAAACCTGATCGAACAAACTCGCCAGATCTTAAATAAAGCGAAACGATTAGAAGGCATGGATGCCGCTACTTTAACCTGGAAACACGACCCAAACGCCTGGAATATCCTGGAATGTCTGGAACACTTGAATTTGTATGGAGATTACTATTTGCCCGAAATAGAACAAAGCATCAAAAAATCTACTATTAAAAGTGTAGCCAATTTTAGATCGGGTTGGTTGGGAAACTACTTTGCTAAAAGTATGTTGCCCAAGGAAAAATTAAACAAAATGAAAACGTTTAAGGACAAAAACCCGATTAACAGAGAACTCAATAAAACAACCCTTGAAAAGTTTATCGCGCAACAGGAAAAACTTTTAAATCTTCTCAATACATCTCAACAGGTAGATTTAAATAAAATCAGAATCAAAACATCTATTTCTAATTTAGTCAGATTAAAATTAGGCGATACTTTTCAGTTTTATATCAATCATATTATTCGGCATCTGGCGCAGATTGACAATTTATTAACGGCACAAAAAAGTGTTTGATAACTTAACGTTAATAACCCCCTTCGGAAATCTTTCTCAACACCTCCGCATTCAATTCATGTTGCCCTTCAAATGAAATTACTTTAGGGTTTAAGCCAAGTCGCTGGTTTAGCTGGGTCATTTCCTTTAGTCGGGTATCGGTAAGAAAGGGATCTTTTGTTCCATATACTTCCAACACTTCTTTGTGTTGCAGAATGCTTCCCACTTTTTCAAAATCCATATCGGTAGGAAAAACTCCGGCCCAGAGAATTAAGCGATCAAACTTTATCTGGTTCTCGGCCGCCCACCGCGATACAGTAGCGGCACCTTGCGAGAATCCAAGTAGTGTAACTTTGCCGGTAAAGTTTTCAGGAACTTCTTTCTGGTAAATTTCTGTAAGGTAATGCAGGTAGTTTTCAATATCGGCCAGTCGGTTTTCTTTCGTCATCCAGGTGGCACCCACTTTAGTATCGCCCGTCTGGTTTCGGGTGGTAACATCTTGCAGATAAAATCGGGAAAGGCCCTCGGGCGCAATTACAAAAGTTTCAGGGCTTTTAATAACATCAAACTTGCGAATGAAATATTCCGCTAATTGGCCGTAGCCATGCAGCACAAACCAAATTTGTTTGGTGGTGTTTGTTACTTCGCCCAACGTAAAGTAGCGGGCCTTAAATTGAAATGTAAGTTCTTTTTGCATGTTGGTGTTTTAAAGCAGAGCGGCTATTGGTAAAACCAATAGCCGCTCTGAAATAATAGTAATCTGATTTTGAATTAACGCTTAAAACCTAAAGCACTTCCACCGCAATGGGCAGATGGATCATCGAATGTATATTGGATGTAATAGATGCCCGTAGCATTACATGGATACGCAATGGCAGAAATAAACTGGCCGTTTACTTTGCTGGTGGCTACTTTGTTGCGCTCTTTATCAAAGATGCTTACTACAATGCCATCGGTGGCGGTGCCATTTGCACAAAGATTAATTAAATACTGAGTGCCTTTAGTGAATACATAGCTGTATTCAACTTTGTCTTTGGCAATGCCATCCACTTTATAGCTTTTCAAAAAATTAAAACCATTTGCCAACTTAGGGATACAGGCAGTTGCGAAACTTTCAGAATCGCACGTTTGATCGGGTATCGGGCTCATGCCTAGTGAAAACAAACAGAAAACTGCAAATACTAACTTTTTCATAGTAAAGGTATATGGGTATTAACTGGTAATTTTTTCGCGAATTGAATTTGTTACGTTTTTGATCTCTTCCACATTTTGCGGTGTGATGTTGATCGTAGTAGTGCTGTTATCTTTTATAACAGCTACACCATCTACAATTTGCATGGTAGACTCTTTGTAGGTGTAACTAATCTCAACTTTATCGTAAGCGGCTTTCAGTGATTCCAGATCGGCCAGCAAGCCAGCCATATTAGCATCATCTTTGTAGAATGAGAACAACAATAGAATTTGTTCCAACACAATTTTTTGTTCGCCTACTTTCTCGCGCAATTCCAGGTTGGATGGATTTTTAACAGCGGTTTGGCAAGTAACGTGCATGGCCTCTACCCAACCACCGGTAAGCAACAGCACGCTCAGGTTATCGCGGCTTTGCGATTGCAGATAATGGTTAATGTGATTGAAGTTCATGGTGGTGATCAGCAACAGCGAATCAAGGTTTTTACTGTTAGCAGCAAGCCTGCCAATAGTCACCACGTCAAAAAACTGCCCGATATTCAACTCATCGGCCAGCGATTTAATGGAGGTAATGTATTTGATACCATCGGAGTTGCGACCAAAAATATTGGTGTACCCGAGGTCTGTTCCGTAAACCCCAAGGTTCAGCGCTTTTTTATAGTTGCTGTTGTATTTAGGGATGTTCGTGCTCGGGTTGAGCATTTCTGGCGAATACTTTGAACCAGATTCCTTTAACAGTACCGAGATTTCCAACGGACTTGGAATCTGTTCCAGAATGGAATTGATTACTTCTTCATCAACACCCGCACCGGCAGAAGTTTCGTTTTCAAGGCTTTTCAAAAAAGCCTCATCATCGGGCTTCTTTCCCGATGAACAACTAACCAGCAGGGTGGTGGTTATTCCTAATATTAATAGTCTCATAACTATAAAGGTTGATTACAAAAATAAGCATTAGGCCCGGCCGGGCAAGTGCAGAAAAAGGCCTTATTTCTTCAATGTAAGGTTTAGTTTGCCAAACAGGCGCACAAATTTGCGGAGCCATTCAAAATACAAGGCCACAAAAAACAGGGCTGTCATTGTCCAGATTACCAACAGGTTGAATGAATAGGTGTTTATCTGCCAGCCAGCCAGATTTTTTTCGGAGATAAAAAACGGTGCCCGGTAATCAAACCGGTGGTGTGGATTGGGGTGTTGAAACACGGGGTTAATGTTTTGAATTAATGCGCCCTGATATTCGCTGATGCGTTCTTGGGCACTCACGTTGCGCACCAGGTCGGCCAGACTTTCATTAAAATATTTATTCTTTTCGTGCTGCACATCAATACCTTCTTTTTCATCAAAGGCCATCCGCTTTTCAATCAGGTCTGCAAAGTGATTATACTCCTGTTGATAATGTTTTTTATACTTCGTTAGGTACTCATCTATTTGTTCACCTATGATTTTCGTATAACCATTTTCAGTAAGTGCAGCTTTCAAATCAATGTTTTCAATTCCTTCGCGGAAGGGTTCGTAGCGCAATTCCGTTATCAAAATTTTGGTGTTGAGTTTAACCCTGGCGGTATCACTTGGTTTCTCAAGAAAATCCAGCAGGTATTGATTGCGGGTTTTTAATTCATCGGCCAGGTAAGCAGCTTTATAATCGGCTATGGCTTCTCCGCGTTCGTAATCAAAATAAGTTTTTTCAAACTCATTATTTTTAAACTGATGCACGGCCATAGCTTCGTAGGCCCAGCGCGAGGTCATTAAATCAGCTACCAGCGGCACTTTGCCTTTTGTACTAAGCAGGTGGTTAAGTTTATCAAAATCAAACAGCAATCCACTTAAAATCATTTGCGGAATAAGCAGCAAAGGAATGAGTACATAAACCGTTACAGCCGAATTGAATGCCGATGAGATATTTAATCCCAACACATTGGCAAAACACGATACGGTAAACAACATCAACCAGAAGGCCCACGTCATGCCGTGTATCTCCAAAATCCAATTGCCAATTATAATAAAGGTGAGTGTTTGTACTGCCGAGAGTAAAAACAAAATACCCAGTTTAGAAAACAGGTAACTGCTCCAACTCAGGTTCAGAAAAGATTCCCGTTTCAGAATTTTGCGGTCGCGGATAATTTCTTCGGCACTTACCGTAAGCCCCATAAACAACGCCACAATAATCGACATGAGCATAAAGGCCGGAAAGTTTTCGTTGTAGCGAAACAAATATTCCGAACCATCGGGTGCACTTCGATAGCGAATTACAAAAGCAAGCAACACTGCTAATAAAGGAGCTTCCAGTAAATTAATAAGCAGGTATTGCCGGTTGCTGAGCTTAGCCAGAAAATCGCGCGTAGCGAAAATGAATGTCTGAAAAATACGGGACGGAATGTGAAGGCTACGCGGTGGAATCTCTTTTACTTCTTCTACTTTGGGCGAACGCGGTATCTGGCTGTACATCTCATACCATTGGGGCGGAGTTATTTTTCTTTTGAATGTAGGTTGCCCATATTCATCCACCACCTTTGCTTCCATGATGTTAAAAATCTGCTCGGGTGTTACGTTACCACACACTTCGCATTGGCCGCGGTTACTATCAACCTGATGCGTGGCCTTTTTAAAATAAGTAACAGCTTCTACCGGATTGCCATAATAGGCCGGATACCCACCGGTATCCATAATCAACATCTTATCAAACATCTTGTAGATGTCGGATGAAGGTTGGTGAATAACTACAAAAATCAGTTTGCCTTTCAGCGAAAGCTCTTTGAGTAAGTCAATCACATTTTCTGAATCGCGCGAGGAGAGGCCCGAGGTTGGTTCATCTAAAAACAGAATGGCGGGTTGGCGCACTAATTCCAATGCAATGTTTAATCGCTTACGCTGACCGCCACTTATCTTTTTATCCAACACACTGCCCACCTTCAAATCTTTACGCTGATCCAGGCCCAGGTCTTCCAATACTTTCATTACCCGAAAATCAATTTCGGTTTCGCTCAGGTTGGCGAAGCAAAGCTTGGCATTGTAATAAAGGTTTTGATAAACTGTAAGTTCTTCAATCAGCAAATCATCTTGCGATACATACCCGATAACACCTTCAACTTTACGTTTTTCGGTATGAATGTCGAAGCCGTTAATTTTAATCTGGCCTTTGTTAGGTTTTTCAAGGCCCGCTAGAATGTTTAGCAAGGTGGTTTTACCAGCACCACTCGCACCCATAATTCCAATTAACTTACCGGGGCCTTCCGAAATTTTTACATCACGAATGCCAATTATACCATTGCTGAATTTGTATTCTTCAACTTTTGCAGAGAAGGAGAGTCGGGTAGCCTGAAACTCTTCATTAAACTCGGCAACAAGATCGCTATAGTACAACGCGCTACCATCCGGTGTTTTAATAGTACTTCCCTGCGAAAAAAGATAAATGCGACCGGCTTTCATGGTAAACCCATTCAACACATTAGCATCCGTCCCTTGATACTTCACAAAGTACATGCCCACACTGCTTACGCGAAGAAAAATTAAATGACCTTGAACATGTGTATGAATGTGCTTTTGAAGGGGAGCAATTTTTTGAGTGCCCTCATCAGCAACCAGAATATCTTTGAAATTAAGTTTAGCAGGATCGTCCGAGATCACAAAGCTTTCAATCAACTTATATTCGTCTTGAACAATGTTAAACACAGTAGATACGGTGTTTACAATTTCCATGCGCTGGGGCGTGAAGTGTTTATCAGAGCCAACCAGTTCCAGAAGTTTATTCAGTACAATTACTTTTTGTTTTTGCGCAAGTGTTTTATTGATCTTTTTACAGATAGCAAGCGTTTTGATAGAGTCTTTAACGGAGGTGAGTTTGTTACTTTTGTCGTCTATGTGGGGAGTTTGCTGTTCGGTGTAGCCCGACATGCTATCGTATAATTCGAGATACCCCGCAATGGCCGACTTTTCAAGTTCTTGCTGGAAGAAATCAATTACAAACTGGCGTTCATTCTCTGAAACCCCGCCATCCTGCTTGGTAATAATGGCAAATAGTTGGGTGAGGGCTTTGAGGATTTCTTCACTCATGGGGCAAGTGCAGTTTTACCTGCTAAGTAAACCTAATACGGCTGAAATTCAAAGAGTAAAGAAGTCAATTGTGCCAGCTCCTGTCCGCATTCTTCCATATCCTCATCATCTTCCAGAAATTGCCACACCATCTTTGCCCCCGGTGTTGCTTCCAATGTTTTGATTATATCCAACAACTCGCGTTGTGTAGCGGTGTTGATGTAATCAAAACGCGTTACAACAACCGTAACCGGATTGGGTTTTTGAACATACTCCTTAAACCACGCATGAATGGGTTTAAAAAAATCGGTAGGATTATCAGCTAACGATCGCCCTTCAAACTTAAAGATTCGGGCTGAAGCATCAAGCACTACGGAAGGTGTAAGGTCTGTTGAGTTGATTTCTAATTTTTGCACAAGTAGATAATTAAAAGAGTTTAATCGTTCAGGCTTTCGCTGGTAAACATGAAAGGTAATAATAAACTAGCCGATGCACATTTTATCCATTGGCTATCGGTATGATGCATAATCACTTCATAGGGTGTATGCTGACGTTCTTCAAACTCAGCCATTACCTGTCGGCATGCACCGCAGGAAGCCGCGGCTACAAGTTCTTTATGATTTTTTTTATGCGCCACCACCGCCATTTTAGTAATGCGTTTGCCTTGGTGCAGCGAGGCCATAGCATATAATGCTACACGTTCGGCACACATGCAAAGTGGGTACGAGGCATTTTCCTGATTCGAACCTGTAATTACCGTTCCATCGTCCAGCATGAGCGCAGCACCCACATGAAATTTAGAATAAGGTGCATAAGCATGATGTGCCGCTTCTTTGGCTTTGTGCACCAGATATTTCGATTCGTTATCCAATTCCTCCAGATTCTTAAAAGTTTCAATGCCCTTCATATCTTTTGCATATTGGTAGAGTAGAAATATAGTAAACCCTGAACTGCCAACGAAATATTAACTGCAATTTCCATTAAATTGGCAGTTCTTTCAAAATTATTATGCTGATTAAAAATATTCTGGTATTGGGGGCGGGCCGGTCATCGGCTTCATTAATTGCGTATCTGCTGAAACAGGCAACACAGTTTGTGTGGAAAATAACAGTAGGCGATGTAGTGCTTAAACATGCACAAGCACATGTGGGTAATCATCCTAATGGCGAAGCTATAACTTTTTCGATTGATGATAGTGAAGCAAGTTCGGCTACTATTGCTACTGCCGATGTGGTGATCTCGTTAATGCCGGCACACCTACATCCAAAAGCAGCCGAGCTTTGTTTGAAACATCGCAAGCATTTGATAACAGCCAGCTATGTTTCGGAAGAGATGAAACAATTTGATGCTGAAGCAAAACAATCGGGCTTACTTTTTTTGAACGAATGTGGACTCGATCCGGGTATTGATCACATGAGTGCGATGCAAGTGGTAGATCGAATTAAAGCTACGGGTGCAGAGATTACGTCATTCGAATCGTTTACCGGTGGTTTGATTGCTCCGGATACTGATCCGGAAAATCCGTGGCGGTATAAGTTTACCTGGAATCCGCGCAATGTAGTAATGGCAGGGCAGGGTACAGCCCGGTTTTTACAACATGGCAAATACCGATATATTCCATATCAACAATTATTTACCCGAACTACACCGGTAGTCGTGCCCGGCTTTGGTGCGTATGAAGGTTATGCTAATCGCGATTCATTAAAATACCTGGAGACTTATCGGTTAGAAAATATTCAAACCATGATTCGCGGCACGTTACGCAATCAGGGTTATTGTAGTGCGTGGAATATTTTGGTACAGTTAGGTTGTTGCGATGATAGTTTTGTGATGGAAGTCATTGATACGATGACACATCGGCAATTCATACAATCATTTTTACCGTTCGATGACGCAATTGAAAAACAACTCTGCACGCTGTTTAAGTTACAACCCGATGGTGAAGAAATAAAACGCTTGCAGTGGAGTGGGTTGTTTTCAGATGAAACGATTGGACTGTCTGAAGGAAGCCCGGCTCGGGTGTTGGAACATATTCTGAACAAACGCTGGAAACTTGTGCCAGGCGACAAAGATTTTATAGTGATGTGGCATCGCTTCCGCTACAACCTTGAGGGCAAACAAAAATGCGTTGAGGCTTACCTTACCTCAACAGGAAGCGATGAAGTGCAAACAGCAATGGCTAAAACGGTTGGATTGCCACTGGGTATTGCCGCTAAACTTTTATTGCAGAATACTTTTCGGGCGGTGGGTGTTGTTATTCCCGTTACTTTTGAGTTTTATTCACCCATACTAACGGAGCTAAGTGCAAATGGAATCTCTCTTCAGGAAAAGGAAATTCACTGAGGTCTAAACAAGGCAACACTTAAAGGAAGGCTTGCTGCATAACCAAGTGTAATCCAAACCGAACCACTTAACCAAGCCACCAGCGAAATCTGCACAACATAAAACGCAGGTACCACTACAATGCCTGCGGCATATTTTATTGAGCCAATAAACTGTGGATCGAGTTTGGGCATTCCGGTAATGCTGCGCACTACAGCCCGTGCCGGCCAGTGATTGAGAGTGTAATAAAAATTAAGAATTTTCTGCAGTATGTTATTGTGTGTTGGTTGTTGAGGTTGTGGATTAGAAGCCAATGAATCCACAAGCTGTTGTTCATGCTGCAGTTGTGTAACCAAATCAGCATAATAATTTCGGTTTGCCCGAAGCCGCTGCCAGGTAGTTTCGTAATTGTTTTCAGGTATGGAAAGAATTAACGGAGTAATCTTAGCCGCAACTTCTTTTAGCAAGACTTCGGTTTTTTGTACAGGGTTTTCATCAAAAAAATCTTTTGCTAACGGAATGGCTTCCCCAAAACTTA
The DNA here is from genome assembly GCA_017303795.1 of Cytophagales bacterium. Taxonomy (GTDB): domain Bacteria; phylum Bacteroidota; class Bacteroidia; order Cytophagales; family Cyclobacteriaceae; genus ELB16-189. The sequence goes on from JAFLBR010000012.1 coordinate 61,378, forward strand.
CCAACACACGCGATCGGAAACGCCTATGTGCTTCATAATGAACGCCCACGGGTACAATCTGTAAAGCCGTATTTTGTTGTAAAGCAACTTGCGCCATTCGCACAAAGCCTTTTTGCAGTGGTCGCAAATTGTAATGCTCATTGTGATTGCCTTCGCCAAAGATCAATACCGACTTGCCCTGCTTTAATAAGTTAGCACATTGATCAAGAATTGCTTCGTTCTTGCGCAGGGTATCAAAGCCATCGCGAAAGCGGTACACGGGCATCATCTGAATAAGTGTAAGCAGTGTATGGGCCCATTTCTTTTTAAACACATTTCCTCGCGCCAACGCCCACGGGTTGCGATGTGAACTACAGATTACAACCACAGCATCTAAAAATGCATTTTGATGATTGGCCACAAAAATTACCGGGCCGTTAGGTATGGGTGCCAATTTCCTGACTTGCCACTGTCGGAAATAGAAAAACAACGCAACCTTGCAGTATAGCCTCAGCGTTTCATAAATAATTTTCTGAAACACTGTAGTTATGATTGGATAACGATTTTACGCTTACGCATGATGGATGCAAAAGCCAAACCTGAGATGAGATGCCACACGCCCCACCATGCCGCCACTACCGCCATAGCCGTGTTACCATTAAAAAAAGTAAAGATGAGAATTAACGCCAGCCCCGAGTTTTGAATACCAGTTTCAATAGCCACGGTGCGATTAACGTCTTCGGTATTTTTTAGTGCTTTACTGAAATAATAGGCTGCAGCTAAAGCCAAACCATTGTGGAGTAGCACAATCCAAAATACATTGCCGAGATGAATAGCAAAAGCATCTTGATTATTAAGTACTGCGGCAATAATAAATGCGATTAGTATAAACATGGATACGATGCGCACCGGTTTGGCAATTTTTTGTGCGATGCGGGGTAGGTGCGAAGCCACACTCATGCCCAGTACAAGCGGCAATAATAAAATGGCCACCATATTAACGAGCAATGAAACCAAATCAACTTCGAATGATTTTATTTCGGTAGCAAGTGAAGGCAAGATAGATCCCCAAAGAAAAAAACTAAGCGGTGTAATAAAAAACGCACCCAACGATGTGAATGCTGTAAGTGTTACCGACAACGCTACATGCCCGCGTGCCATTTGCGAAAAAAAATTCGACACATTACCACCAGGGCAACATGCCACCAGCAACATGCCTAATGCCATGCCGGGTGAAATCGGCAACACGGAAATTAATAGTAAAGTCAGTAGCGGCAACAAGATGATTTGTGAAAACAAGCCGGTGGCGATGGCTTTCTTTTGGCCTACCAGTTGGGTAAAGTGTACCCACCGGATATCCAACGCTACACCAAACATGATGATGGCGAGACAGATGTTTAAAACAGTTAGGCTGCTTTCGGAGAATTGGATGGCGGCTTCGGGCAAGTGGTGTAGGTTTTGTTTTTAAAGATACAGGTTTGATTGAAATCAATCGGATTCTTTTGTGCGGTTTTCTTCATACCAGCTATCAACAAGTAAATCATCGCTAAGGGCTGCTGAAACTGCAAGCTGATCGCACCGTTCATTTTCCGGGTGGCCTGCATGGCCTTTAACCCAACTGAACTTAGGTCGGAAGCGATGATGCAACGGAATGTAGCGCTGCCATAAATCGGCATTAGCTTTCTTGGCAAAATTCTTTTTCTGCCAGCCCCACAACCAACCTTTTTCAATCGCATCAATTACATACTTCGAATCGGAATACACGGTTATGGGCATCCCGAATTTTTTGATGGCTTCCAGTGCTACAATCACCCCCAGCAATTCCATGCGGTTGTTGGTAGTAAGCCGATACCCCTGGTTAAGTTCTTTTACATGGCCGTTAAACTTTAAGACAATACCATACCCCCCAGGGCCGGGATTACCTTGTGCAGCACCATCGGTGTAAATGCGAATCATGCTGCAAAAATATAAGTTTGAAGATGATTGTGGGGAATGACTGAAAAGTTAAGCCAAGCAAATTGAAGCATGGATGGGCACACGCTTTTCCGGGCTTCTGATTTGGTTTGCAGGAAATGGAAATTTGATATATTTGCACCCTCTCAAACGGGGGATTAGCTCAGCTGGCTAGAGCGCTTCCATGGCATGGAAGAGGTCATCGGTTCGACTCCGATATTCTCCACAAAACCATCATTTGAATGCGAATGAAACATCGGTTGCGACTTATCGCGACCGATGTTTTTCATTTAAACAAGAACCGTACTTTTATTGAATGTGCTTCTTATCAATAAACTCACGGAAAGTTTTACGGTAGGTATCGCCAATAGGCAAAGAAGCAGCACCAATCTGCACTTCATTTTTTTGTACCACGTCAATTGCCTGCACGGCCACTATGTAGGAGTTATGGATGCGAATAAATTTATCGGCTGGTAATTGTTCTTCCAGCGTTTTCATCCGCTGCAGCGTGGTAATTTTCTGTTGTTTGGTGTGAATGGTTACGTAATCTTTCAAGCCTTCCACATATAGAATTTCAGCCAGCGTAATTTTTACGGATTTGGTACCATCTTTCACAAACACATAATCCGGTAACACTTGTATTTCAGTTACAGGGCTTGCTTTACTTTCGCCCGAAAGGCGTTGTGTTACTTTATCAACTGCTTTTAAAAAGCGCTCGAACGTTACAGGCTTTAACAGGTAATCGGCTACATCAAGTTCATATCCTTCCAGGGCATATTCAGAATAAGCCGTAGTAAGAATCACCATCGGTTTGTTTTGCAAAACTTTAAGTAACGAAATGCCCGTGAGTTGCGGCATTTGTACATCCAGAAATAAAATATCTACAGGTTGAGCGCGCAAAACTTCAAGTGCTTCCAGTGGATTGCCAAAAGCCTGCACCAGATTAAGTGTAGGTACTTTACTTACATAATCAACCAGCAGGTTGCGCGCCAGTGGTTCATCTTCAATAATGATGCAATTCAGTTTCAACTTAAAGCGAGTGTTACCTGAACGAAATATACATCCTTTTTATCTTCAGTAATCAGATTGTATTGTTTCGGATAACTGAGATCAAGCCTGCGCTTTACATTCTGCAAACCAATGCCCGACTTCTCGTGCAGATTAGCGGTATCGGGTTTGCTGTTCTCTACCGTATAAATCAATTGTTTGCCTTCTAATTGAATGGTAACGTTTACCCACGATTTTGCATTATTACCACTTACGCCATGTTTAAAGGCATTCTCTAAAAACGTAATCAATACAAGTGGTGCTATGCGAAGATTATCAGCATTCCCAATCACTTCAAATTTTATGGGGATCTGGTCGTTTAGTCTTAACCTTTCCAGACTTATGTAATTTTGCATGTACTCTATCTCTTTCGAAAGCAACACTTGCGTGTGATTGCTGTCATAAATCATATAGCGCATCATCTGCGAAAGCTTGGCAATTACTTCAGTTGTATTATCGGATTTGGTGTACGCCAGATAATACAAATTATTTAAGGTGTTGAAAAGAAAATGAGGATTGATCTGAGCTTTTAAGAAATTTAACTCAGCCATTAACTTCTCATTCTCAATTTCTCTGCGTTTCGATTCCAGTTCAAACCACTCTACCGCAAAACGAAGCATACCAACAAACAACACAATGAGCAGTGTAATGGCCACCATCTGCACAATAAAAAAACTGGAGTAGAAATATTCTACCCGGTGTGAGTAGCCATCGGCCAGGTAGCGTTGCAGGTAAACACGTAATGTAAGTAAGCCGCTAATGGTAACGCCAAACTCTAGGAGGTAGCGAAGTAAATTTTTTGTTCTGATAAACCGCGGCCAGATAAAGAAGTAGTTGAGGTAGGCAATGGTGATGGTAAACACCAACTGCACCGAAGTAGAGGTTAGCAAACGCTCCCAATCATACCCGCGGCCACGTTGAAAAACGGAAGCCTGATATAAGTTAAACGAGAGGTAAACAAACCAAAACGAGATGTGCAACAAAACTACCCTGTTCCGGTTAATGAAGGATTGCATGTTTTTAACAAAAAATTAATTTTTGTTTCAAAGGTAGAGGGCAGAAGCAGACCAGTTGCACTTGAGGTTAGCTTTTAGACCGTTAACGTAATTTAATCGACCGACCATCCTAAGCCTGCGTTTTCGGAGTGTTTTTACACTGTTTCGGAACTGTCGAATCGTTTAGCCGGATTGTCTAATACATCAACTTAAGAGCAAACAAAAAACTTCCTTTGTAGTTAAATAGGCTGATAAGTGAAGCGATTAATAAAATTCAACCCCCTAATGAAAAAGTTTTTTTTAACAATTGTAGCAGCATTTACCGCATTAGCAGGCTTTGCCCAAGGCAATGGTCGCATTATTGGTGTGGTGATGGATGAAAAATCAAAACAACCAGTGGAGTTTGCTACCGTAGCGCTAACCGATGCCGAAGGCAAAACCGTTAACGGTACTATTGCCGATGCAAAAGGAAAATTTGAGATCGCAAAAATTGCCAATGGTACTTATACCGTAACCATTTCTTTTATTGGATATGAAACAATAACCAAATCTGATTTGGTATTGGACGGCAGAAGAGCCGAAATTAATCTGGGAACAGTAAGTATTACCGAAGAAGCTACGCAATTGGGTGAGGTTGTAGTGGAAGCAAAGAAAGATTTAGTAGAAGAACGTGTTGATCGCACTATTTATAATGCAGAGAACGATGCTACTACCAGAGGTGGTGATGCATCGGATGTGTTAAAACGTGTGCCTATGCTTTCGGTTGACCTGGATGGTAACGTGAGCATGCGCGGTAGTTCTAACATTATGGTGTTAATTAATAATAAGCCATCTACCATTATGGCTAATTCAGTTGCAGATGCTCTAAAGCAGATTCCTGCCGATCAGATCAAGACTGTAGAAGTTATTACCTCGCCCTCAGCTAAGTACGATGCAGAAGGGTCAGCTGGTATAATCAACATCATCACCAAGAAAAATACGTTGGAAGGTTTAACCTTGAATGTAGATGCCGGTGCCGGATTGCGCGGTTCAAACCTGGGTTTGAATGGAAACTACCGCAGAGGCAAGATGGGTTTTTCGCTGGGCGGATTTGGAAGAGCGAGTTATAATGTAAGTGGTGCCTTTGAAAGCAACTCGCTAAACTCAACAACAGTAAATAATGTTCCCACGGAAACACGTACCGTACAAAACGGAGAAAATCGCAGTAGAGGATTGTTTGGTAATTATAATCTTGGGTGGGATTATGATGTCAACAAAAAGAATTCATTAGCCGCTTCGGTAAGATTTGGTGTACGCAACAATCAATCCTTTCAAGATAATTTGTTATCTGAGATTTTCAGAAACGGGACGCTTGCTTCTGGAAGCTTAAGAGATGCTAATACCAAAGATCTTTCTAATAATGTGGATATGAATTTCACGTACACCAGACTTTTTGACAAGCCACAAAAGGAATTTAGTGTAATGGCGATGTATAGCAGAAATAACAGAAATAATGATTTTGCAAATACGATTTACACAAGCAGTACAGGAGAAGAAATTCAATCTCGGCTGAAGAATTTAAATGATGGTGTGAATGAAGAGTACACTATTCAGGCAGATTATCAGACTCCCATTGGTAATAATCAAATGTTTGAGATCGGTGCCAAACAAATTACCAGAAAAGTTGTGAGTGATTTTGAATACTTTACAGCATTAGGGGCAACAGGAGTATTTGAACGCGATGGAAGGGATAGTCTTTCAAACCAATTAAATTATAATCAAGATGTACTCTCTGGCTATATGTCTTATACCTATAGTGCCAAAAGTGGTTATAGCTTAAAAGCAGGTACTCGTTATGAATATACCGTTATTAATGCTTATACCAGAACTGAATCGAATATTGAGATCCCGGAATATGGTGTAATCGTTCCAAGTTTCAACGCATCGAAAAAACTTAAAAAGGGTACCGTTAAAGCTTCTTACAATAGAAGAATTCAAAGGCCATCCATTCAATTTCTTAACCCAACCGTGCAACGCCCAAATCAATTGAGCGAAAGCGTAGGTAATCCATCTTTGGATCCGGAGTTTACAAACAACTTTGAAGTAGGTTATAGCACCTTTATTAAAGGTACATCGCTTAACCTTACTGGCTTTGTACGTAATTCAAACAATGCTATACAGAGTTACAGACAGGTTGTACGCGATAGTGTTATTCTAACAACCTATGGTAACCTTGGTAAAGAAAATGCATATGGTGCAAGTCTTTTTACAAACATTAGTGCCGGTAAACTTTCATTCAACGTAGGTGGCGATGTTTACTTTGCCGATATGTTAAATCCCGGCTCCCCGGTAACAGCTCGCGTAAGCAATAGCGGCTGGGTATACAGTGGTCGTGGTTTTGGAAGTTATGATTTGGGCAATGGCTGGGCCTTGCAAGGCTTTGGTTTCTATCGCGGGCGCAGAGTAAACCTGCAAGGTTTCCAGGGTGGTTTCGGTACGTATAGTGTTGGAGCACGCAAAGAATTTAAAAACAAAAAGGGCAGCATTGGTGCAGGTTTGGAAAACTTCCTGGCACCATCTATGAAAATCAGAAACTCGGTAGTAACCAATACCGAAACGCAGAGCATCAATCAAAACAGCTTTACTGAAATGCGTAACTTCAGTTTCCGTGTAAACGTAAGCTATCGTATTGGTAAAATGAGTTTCGATCAGCCACGCAGACGTGGTGGTCGCTCTGTAAACAATGACGATTTGAAAATGGGTGGCGATGGCGATGGTGGCGGTATGGATAACGGAGGTGGTAATATGGGTGGCGGACAACGCGGTAACTTCAATGGCGGTGGCCAACGTAACCCAGCAACTGTTAAGCCGGCAGAAACCGTTAAAGCCGATACTGCTGCAATTGTTGTTGCCGAAGGTAATTGGGAATATTCAGTTGAAAGTCCACAAGGCGCAAATGGTGGTACACTTAAGATTACGAAAGAAGGAGATACGTACAGCGGTGTGCTTGTGAATGCCCGCTTCAATCGCGAAACTCCAATTAAAGATGTGAAGGTGAACGGTAACGAACTTAGCTTTTCATACGAAGTAAGCTTTGGCGGAAACACCAGCAACATTCTGGTAAAAGGAATTATTACCGGAGATCAGTTTGCCGGAAACATGACGATGGGTCAGTTTGGATCGTTCCCGATGACGGCCAAGCGTGCACAATAAAAATTTAGGTTAGGGGTGTTTGGGTAAAATGCCGGACCGCAAGGGCCGGCATTTTTGTTTACCGCTTAAGTATTCGCTTTGCGAAAATGTTACGCTCTGTTATTACACTCACCACATACAGTCCGGCAGGCAAATGCGCTAAAGAAATAGTACCCGATTCTTGAATCTGTGTGCTGTACACCATAGTGCCCTGCATGTTTGTTATTTTGATGTGTGCCGCTTCGGGAACATCAATAGTTAACAGATCAGTTACCGGGTTTGGATAAATAGACAACGCCTGCTCTGCTTCGTAAATACTGGTAATGGTTTCAAAAATGTTTGCAGCGCGCGGTGTAGGTCGGGCTGTTAAGACAATCGGGCCTGTTAAATCCGGAATCCGGCTTGCCGTTACATTTTCTGAATGTGATCCAAAACTGATTTCATCTAATACCATAAGGTTAGAGCCCACCATTTGGTAAAGGCCTGCTTGTTCACCATCGGCAGATAACCGGAAGTTTGTATGCAGTGCACTTTGACCGGTCTGATTATCGGCCCAGATTAATTTATACTCACCCGGATTAATTTTGGTTTCAGTTCCCGATACAAGCTGATGTTTTAATTTAGTTTGCAGATTATCGGTAATAAATAAACCTCCAAGTTCAATAGGTTGGGCCGATGCATTATAAATTTCAATCCAGTCTTCCGTTTCATTAAACTCATCAACAGCATCGGTACCCGCTGCAGCAACTTCGTTAATAATTAATCCAGTAACCGGAGTTGCTTCTTCAAAATGGGCTTCAAGGGTTACATAGCGATCGGCCACACCAGTCAAGGTAAGGTCTGTTGAAATAAATTCTTCCGAACTACCTTCGGTTGTACCTGACATTCTGAAATCAAAACTAAGATCAGAACTTTGAGGCGAGTTCTGGTGTACTTCTATCGCAATTAAATTGTTTCCTTCTACCAACAGATTTTTTGGTACTGTAAAATCAACAAATACATTTTCTACAGCAATAGCAGCAAGTGCAAGCGTATTGTTTGCAATGGTGCCGGTGGGCATATTGTTGCGATAAACTTCGGTACCATTTAAGTACACTACTATTCCGTCATCAAAAAGTATGGAAGCGTTTAAAGCAGCTATCGCACTTACATTGCTTGCAGTAAAAGTTTTTCGGAAATAAGTGGTAACATGTTTATTGTTTGCGTTACCACCAAAACTTACTACGGTTTGTTCATCGCCTTCGCCATAACCCAACTGTGCGGCTCCGGTTGCCCAGGAAACATCGTTGTAGGCCGCGCTATTCCAATTTGCCGCAGGTAGAACCCCGCTATCAAAATATTTCCAGGCTGTGCCATTTGTTATTAAAGATGAAACTGAAACATCGCGTTTAATAATTTTCCAATTTTTAAATGCATAACCCGGTGCCGGAATGGGTTTGGCGTCAAAGGTTAAATCTCTGTAGTAATCAGCCAGCACCAAAGGTTCGTTCAGGGTTACGCCATTCAGTTCAATTTTACCGGTACCCTCAGGAAAAGTACCCGTGCTGATTTTTACATCGCCTGTTACATTAAAAAACTGGGCGATATGTTGAAGTATGTATTGATGGCGATCGGTGGCAAAGTTGCGCAGGCGTTGTACTTCATAATTCCAATCGTTTATGTTACCGCCCCATCGTTGTTTGTGAAACGGCATTTCAGTTGCAATCCGTTGTGCAAACAAATCAACGGTTTCGGTTACATGTTGTGGACTAAATCCAGAGCCCATTGCAGTTGCAAGAGTTTGAATAAACTTTGTTTTGAACTTTGGATTCTGCATCACCAACCGGATATGTTGTGTACTCCACGGTGGATTGGGCCAATCTACTCCACTGTTCGGATCAGTAGCAAATGTTAAAGTTGGATGGTTAAAAGAATTATACAGCGCAAAACCAAAATCCAGATCGTACAGCAACCACCTGAACTTACCGCCCGAACGTTTTTTCCAATACTTAATATTATTGCCAGGCCAATCGGTATTTCCAAAATAAATCTGGGCAACCAGGTAGTTGATATACTCCTGCACTTCAATATTCTGCTCAATAAAATCAAATGTAGAGGTTAGCGCGGGGTTAAGTGTTTGTAATGTATTGAGATAAGTAAAGTACGCGGTATTTGTTCCTTCCACTGCGTTGCCCCACGATTCTAACAGATCAAGATCGTTCCGCTTTATACCATAATTGGTTTCGATATAATCGGCATCAATTTTTTCGCGCATGTTTTGTATGCCCCAGTATTGTCCGTTAAGATAAAAGACTGTGGGCTTGTATGCGAGGTAAGCTCCCTTTAATTGCGAACGGGTCAACTCTTGCATCAATGCATCTCTGAACATGGAGACATTAAAATCGTTTCCGGAGTTACGCATGGTAAAGCCGCCATACCGATCGTGAGGTTTATCCGAAAACAACTTGTATTCCATCACATTGTCACCATATTTATCGCGCGCCTTTACGATGAATGACCTTTGCGGATTGTTGCGACTACAACCACCGCCAATGCTGATATCCACAAACTGGCTATGGTTGATTTTACCGGAAGCATCAAAAAAACTTACCGAGGCGTGCCGATCCCAATCTTGATTCCAGTTAACCGGATTGTTATTACAATTACCAGCGATCCCATTTGTTCCATTGGTATAAATCCCAATCGTGTTATTCGATAAATAATCGGGCCGCGTTGAAATAGAAACCACGGGTAAATTAAAAGCGCGTTCGTTTATGAAGTAAGTCTCCACTAAAGTTTCACCGGGTATCATGCCCGCGTTAAAAGCTCTTGCTTTTAACGTGGTGGTTTGACTAATTGAAATGGGTGAACTATAAAGTAATGAGGTTGGCCGAGGTGCTGAACCATCTAACGTGTACCGGATTTCGGTAGCTGATGTTGCATGTGTAAGAGTTATGGATTGTGTGGCCGCGTAGCGCCCCGATTTTATAGAAGCTATCGGTACTGCCAATACAACTTCGCCATTTGGGGATTCATTTTTTGAAGCAGGACTGGGTGTACTCAAATAGGACCACGTAGCTCCGCCATCTGTAATACGGCCATAAGAAACATTGGTGTGCTGTTTTGGAAATTCAATCTGATCAACAAGTTGATTGGTTGGTGATGTCAATACCACACGCTCACCGTCACTATCCAATGAAAAAGATGTGTGCAAACCCGTGTTGCGATCATCGCACCAGATTAACAAATACCCTTTAGCGGCAATTGAAACGCCTGCCGGGATTTTCCACTTAGTAGGATTGGTTTGATCATCCGAAAGGAAATAGCCCCCAACCTGAACTGAGGTGTTGCCCGCATTATGTAACTCTACCCAAGGCGAGAAGTTGAAGAACTCCGAATCAAAATTAACATCGGCATTGGAAGGGCAGATCTCATTGATCACCACCTGGGCCTGACCAAACATAAAAATCGAAACACAACAAATGGTAAGTAGAATCCGCATCATCGCTTTAACAAAAACGTAATATGCTGATAATACCGGAAAAATGGAATTGGTAAGCTACTGAAGCAAGGCTGCTTCGGCTAATTGCCGCATTGTTTTTACGCGCTTCGGATCCACCGTGCGCAGTTTAAACTCGGCACCTTCATCAGAACCCATGCCCGCTATGTTGGGGTTGCGGTATTGCATGGCGCTTTCGCGGAAGGCGGTTGCCGAAAAATGAATTTCGGTGGCTTTAGATTTTTGAACAATCTCCTGAACCGTATTTTCATTTACGCCCGAACCCGGCATAATGGCAATGCGGCCATTTGCTTTCTGAATTAACTGTGCAATCAAATCAGCACCTTTGTCAGCAGTAGCTTGTTGGCCGGCTGTAAGAATTCTATCGAAGCCTACTTCAATGCAATCTTCTAAAGCTTCGAACGGATCGCGTGTCATATCAAACGCGCGATGGCAGGTAACTTTAAGTGGTCGGGCTCTATCAATCAGTTCTTTACAGCGTTTTTTATCGAGGGTGCCATCGGCATTTAAAATACCAAACACCACACCATCTACACTTAAACGCTGGCACTGATCTATGTCGCGCTTCATGCTATAAAACTCATAACTGGAATAGTGAAAATCGCCACCACGCGGACGAATCATAACAAACACATCCATGCTTACATGTTGGCGTACTGATTCAATAATTGCATACGATGGAGTTGTTCCACCTTCACCGGGATTATCACACAATTCAATCCGGTCCGCTCCGCCTTCTTGTGCCTTAAGTGCGGATTCGATGTTGTAAACTACTATCTCGATTTTCATATAAAATTCTAGTAGAAGCTTTTCGCTTCAAAAATTTTATTCGAAACTTCATTGCTATACACCGCATACGTAAATCCTTTCTGCAAGGCAAACGCTCCATACTCTCCGTTTTTACTCAATGCTAAAAATCCAACCTGTATCTCTTTCGATTTTTGAGGTTGATTTTTTACAATGCGCGCCACAGCCAACTCGCAGGCTTGCTGCGGTGAATTACCTTGTCGCATCAGTTCAACTACAAGATGCGAACCTACAATCCGAATTACTTCTTCGCCCACACCCGTGCTGGTAGCCGCACCAATTTCATTATCTACAAACAAGGCCGCACCAATTATTGGTGAATCGCCCACACGACCATGCATTTTATACGCCATGCCGCTGGTGGTACACGCACCCGACAAATTTTGTTTTGTATCCAACGCTACAATTCCAATGGTGTCGTGGTTTTCAATGTTGGCTACGGGTTTATACTTAGCGGTTTTCAACCATTCCTTCCACGCTTTTTCCGATTGTTTGGTTAGCAGGTTTTCTTTTTTAAATCCCTGGTCCAACGCAAACTTCAGTGCGCCATCGCCAACCAGAAATACATGTGGAGTTTTTTCCATCACTTTTCGCGCCACCGAAACCGGATGTACAATATGTTCCAGACAAGCTACTGCTCCGCAGTTGGCAAACTCATCCATAATGCACGAGTCTAACGTTACTCTTCCATCGCGATCGGGCAAACCACCCAACCCCACCGAACTTTCTTTCGGATCGCCTTCGGGCACGCGGGCCCCAGCTTCTACGGCATCCAACGCCCGACCATCAGTAGAAAGAATTTTCCACGCTTCTACATTTGCGCCCACACCAAAATTCCACGTAGAAATTACTACTGGCTTAGAAACTTTAGCTGCCGGTTTACCCCATGCTTTTGTGAATGATGCGAGCGATGCCAACGCACCCAACTGAATAAATTTTCGTCTTGATGTCATAAATCGTTAGTCAATAATTCTGCGCGCCTTGCGGTAACGCTTAATGTAATAATCGGAATACAAATTGGTTTCTACCACACCTAATGAGGTAGAGGCATGAATAAACTTTACGTCATTGTTTCCATTCACATCGGTAACAATACCTACGTGTGTGATTTCGCGTCTCTTCTTGCCGGTGGCAAAAAACACCAGATCGCCCGGAGCAAGTTTTCTGCGCTTCACTTTTTTACCTACCGTAGCTTGTGCATCGGCTGTGCGCGGCAAATCCAACTCAACAGCACGGTATGCATTGCAGGTTAAACCCGAACAATCCATCCCGGTGCGGGTGGCTCCGCCCCATTTGTATGGTGTTCCGGTAAAGGTTCTGGCTGTGGCGATTACTTTTTCGCGTTGCTCGCGCACCCGGCCCGATACACACGCGCTTAGTAAAATTAAAATGACTGGAAAAAGCCAAAGTCTTTGAAGTGTTATTTCCTTAATTTTGTGGCTTCGTTTTAACACCATATTGAAATCAAAGTTACTCTATTGATGGCAAACCTTAAAGAAAGTGAAGTAATTCAATCGTTGAGCCACGAACTCATCGACCAATTCCGTGCCATCGTTGGCGAGCAATATATGATTGTGGATGAAGAACAGCGCAATGAGTATGGCCACGATAAAACAGAAGATTATCTCTTCTTACCTGATTTGGTTATAAAACCGAGTACTCCCGAAGAAGTAAGTGCTATCCTTAAAGTCTGCAACCAATATAAAGTGCCGGTTACTCCGCGTGGGGCTGGTACCGGTCTGGCAGGTGGCGCTATACCCGTTCGCAAAGGGGTTGTAATTTCGATGGAGCGGTTCAATAGGATTCTGGAGATTGACGAACTGAATCTGCAAGCCACAGTTGAACCCGGAGTAATAACCGAAGTATTTCAAAATGCTGTAAAAGCTAAAGGTCTTTTCTACCCGCCCGATCCGGCCAGTAAAGGTTCTTGTTTTCTGGGTGGTAATCTGGCCAACAACTCAGGCGGGCCGAAGGCAGTGAAATATGGCGTTACCCGCGATTATGTAATCAACATGCAGGTGGTTTTACCAACAGGCGAAATAATCTGGACGGCTGCAAACGTGTTGAAGAATTCCACGGGTTATAATCTTACGCAATTGATGTGCGGCAGCGAAGGCACATTGGGCATCATCACCAAAATTGTATTTAAGCTGCGCGGCTTTCCGCAGAAAAATGTGTTGTTGTTTATTCCATTTGTTACAAACGAAGAAGCGTGTAAGGCTATTGCCGCCATTTTTGTGGAAGGCATTACACCATCGGGGATGGAGTTTTTTGAACGCGAAGCCGCCATTAAAACATATGAGTATTGCGAGAAGGTTTTGAATAGCCCCGTAACAACCAAGTTGGTTGATGGCATGGATGCTTACTTACTGTGCGAGTTGGATGGCAACGATGAAGAAGTGTTGATGCGCGATGCCGAGCGCGTAATGAACGTGGTGGAAAAATTTCAGAGCGGTGAAGTTTTGTTTGCCGAAAGCAGCGCCCAGAAAGAAGAACTGTGGAAAGTGCGTAAAAATATTTCACCAGCCGTAAACTGGTACACACTTACTAAGTCTGACGATGTGGTGGTACCACGCAATAAGCTACCCAAGCTGATTCAGGGAATAAAAGCGATTGGTAAACAATTTGGTTTTAATACAGTTTGCTTTGGCCACCTGGGCGATGGCAATCTTCACGTAAACATTCTGAAAGAAGATATCAGCGAACACGATTGGGAAACCAAAATCCCGGAAGGTATTGGTGAGATTTTTAAACTTACCGTAAGCCTGGGTGGTACCCTTTCGGGTGAGCATGGTATTGGTATTGCCAAGCGCCCTTACATGCCTATTGCTATGAGTGAAGTGAACCTGAACCTGATGCGGGGTATTAAAAAAGTGTTTGATCCGAATGGGATTCTGAATCCCGGAAAGATTTTTTAGGGGTTAAATAAGGTTGCCAACCTTCTGTACTTACGAGCAGAAAGGTTGGCAACCTTAAATCCTTACTTAAACGAACGCAGCGTTCCGAAATAATAGTGCAAACCTAATTGCACACCTACCAACAGGTTGGCGCGACTTCCAAAAATATCAGAAGCATTTCCGTTTTTGATTTTATCAATTACATCGCCATTACGCATATCTGTTAAACTGTAGTTAGCCCGAACCTGTGCCGATAAATAGATGTGTTTCGATAAATCGAGATCCAGACCAAATGCTGCTGCTAATTGAAATTCTGTATTCTTGAAATTGTTTGCTTCTTTGGTTAAGAGGTCTTCCTTTAAATCTGACGGAATGGTATAAGAAGTACCGCTATTTGATAACTCCGCTCCAGGAAAATCCTGCCGAATATCTTCAATGGTAAGTCCTTCAGGTAAGGCAAATTCACTTCCGCCATCGGCCTGCAAACTTTCAACTGCTTTAGTAAGGATTGACATCTGCGGACCGAAGTTGAAGTTAGTTCTGGCTTTGCCATTACCACCGCCCATAAACTTCATCATCAAGGGCAGGTTAATGTATTGCAAATCAATTTTGCGTTGGCCTTTTACCTGTTCAGCAATATCAATTAGTTCATAAATCTGGCCTTGGTTCGATAAGATCGATTCCAATTGTAAACCAAACTTGCGCCCGAAGTCAACACCAAAATTAAACCCGATGGGTGCGATCTGATAGGTATAAGTAGAGTTGTACCGGGGGTCTTCGCTTAATCCTTTATCCAAAACAAAGGTTGCATTGTACGCGGTGGTTGCTCCAAAATGCACCTGCCCGAAAGCAGAGCCCGCCAACATAAAAATGAAGCAGCCAATCAAGTAGTTCTTAGGTTTCATGTGTTTAATAGTTTTAGTTTGTGGTCACAAAAACAGTTATCAAGGTCTTAATTTCCACTAAAATACAATTAGTAACCTACCTTAAACTCACTAAATCCATGAAAAAAGTACACGCCATCGGAGTTATGCTCTTACTCGCAGTTATTTTAACAGACTGCACACCCAAAAAAGTGGAGGAGAACGCTGACCCTGTATCAGTTGAGAACCAATTGACTGCCGAGGAATCTGCTGCCGGATGGAAGCTGCTCTTTGATGGCAAGACACTTACCGGCTGGACAATATTTAAAGCACGACCAAATAATACCTGGGAAGTATTGGATGGTACCTTGCACTGCAAAGCATTAAACGAAACCACAGGCGATGGCAACGAACGTGCTGACCTGCGCACTACCGAACAATTTCAAAACTTTGAATTGGTTTTCGATTGGAAAGTAGCAGCCGAAGCCAACAGTGGAGTAATGTTTCGGGTAACGGAAGAATTTGAACAACCTTATTATAGCGGCCCCGAATACCAATTGATTGATGATACGGGCTATCCAGGCGAATTAACCGAGTTGCAAAAGACCGGAAGCAATTACGATATGCATGCTGCGCCTGCCACCAAACCTGTTAAGCCTGCTGGCGAATGGAACACCACAAAAATTGTAGTGAATGTAAATCATGTTGAACATTGGTTGAACGGAGCCAAGGTTGTGGAGTATGAATTACAATCGGACGATTGGAAGCAACGCAAGGATGCCAGTAAATGGAAAGAGGCAGCTGGTTATGGCATGGCACCCACCGGCTATATAGATTTTCAAGATCATGGCAATGAAGTGTGGTTTAAGAATATAAAAATTAAAACTCTGTAAGATTAGCAGACACTACCATTTGACAGAAACCGATTTTGTCAACTGTCAACTGTCAATCGTCAACTAATTTATGTGCGGTATAACCGGAGTATTTGCGTTTAACCTGCTGGGTAAGTTTAACATGATTCATGTTACAGCTGCTACCATTGCTTTGGAAAAACGCGGCCCCGATGCACATGATGTTTATACCGATGAGTTTGTAGGTCTCGGGCATCGCAGACTTTCTATTATTGATACCAGCGCTGTGGCCAATCAGCCCATGTGGGATTCGCAGAAGCGGTATTGCATCGTATTTAATGGCGAGATATTTAACTATCAGGAATTACGCAAAGAACTGGAAGCGGAAGGCGTTCAGTTTGTTTCTTCGTCCGATACCGAAGTGCTACTTAATCTGTACATCCGCGAAAAAGAAAATTGCTTAAGTAAACTTAATGGCTTTTTTGCTTTCTGTGTATATGATAAACAAGAGCAAACTTTTTTTGTAGCCCGCGATCGTTATGGCATTAAACCGTTACTCTATCTTTTCGATGAAGATAAATTTCTATTTTCATCAGAAATGAAATCGATGCTGCGATACGGCATTGATAAAGAACTGGATTATGCTTCGCTGCAAACCTATCTGCATCTTAATTATATACCGGCACCTCACACTATCTTTAATCATGTTAAAAAACTGCTACCCGGCCATTACCTTAAAGTGGGTAGAAAAAAATTAGAGGGTGGACAATTTTATTCTATTGCCACGAAAGCAGAACCAACATCGTTAACCTACGATCAGGCAAAGACTGAACTAAAAAATTTGTTGAACGACTCCGTGCAACGCAGATTGGTTGCCGATGTGCCGGTGGGTGCGTTTTTAAGTGGCGGAGTGGATTCATCTGTTATCACGGCATTGGCTGTAAAGCACAAACCCGACCTGCACACCTTTTCCATTGGCTTTCGCGATGATAAATTTTTTGATGAGACAGCTTATGCGAATACAGTAGCCAAACATCTTAAAACCAATCACACCGTTTTTTCGCTCACGCATAAAGACTTGTTAGATCATGTAGATCAGGTATTAAATTACATTGATGAACCCTTTGCGGATTCCTCAGCGCTCAATGTTTTCATTTTAAGTAAAGAAACCCGCAAGCATGCCACAGTTGCCCTTTCGGGCGATGGTGCCGATGAGTTGCTGGGTGGCTATAATAAACACGCAGCCTTTAATCGAATTATAAATAAAGGCTGGAAAGAAAATCTGATTGGCAGTCTTGCTCCACTCTGGAAAAAATTACCCCAATCGCGTAGTGGTAAAATGGGCAATCTGGTAAGGCAACTCAATCGCTTTGCGGAAGGAATGAAGTTGAGCAGCAAACAACGCTATTGGCAATGGGCCGGGTTTACAACCGATACGCAGAATTCATGGTTGAGTGAAGCCGCGCACCAAAAATTAAATCAACAGGAGTTTGATTCCCGTAAGGAAAATTACCTGCGCCATATTTCAACGCCAGAAACCATGCGCGAAATTTTGCTTACCGATATGCAGCTGGTTTTGCCAGGCGATATGCTTGCAAAAGTGGATAGTATGAGCATGGCCAATAGTCTGGAAGTACGTGTTCCATTCCTGGATTACCGCGTTGTGGATTTTATTTTCAGTTTGCCTGATGATTATAAAATCAACCGATCGATGCGCAAGCGTGTTCTGCAAGATGCGTTTCACGAGGAGTTGCCACCCGTATTGTATAACCGTCCCAAGAAAGGTTTTGAAGCGCCGATGTTAAACTGGTTGCGTAAAGAACTTCAGCCTATGCTGGATGATTTGCTGTCAGAAAAAATGATTTCGGAACAAGGAATCTTTAACTATTCCGAAATTCAAAAACTGAAGGCACAATTAAATTCAACTAATCCGCAAGATGTACATGCCCGTGTTTGGGCGTTGCTGGTATTTCAATCGTGGTACAGAAAGGTAATTGGCAATTGACAAAGTGTATTGATTGTCAATTACCTGTTGTCAACTTTCAACTAATTCTCTATCCGTAAATAGTATTCAACAACGCAGCCAGGCGGATGCCAGCCTGCAACAGGCGTTCTTTCGCAATTGGTAAATATTTATACGAATACGAATAACTTAACGAGCCATTACCAATATCATAAACCTGCGGTCTGTAGCTAACGGATTCTAAAGCCCAATCGCGCACGGTACCTTGTTGCCACTTGGCCAGTTTGTCTTTACCGGGTTTGCCCAGCGCATCGGCTAATTCGGTATAACTTAATTTTGTATCGTCAATCATTTCGCTATCCCACACGCGGTGCAGGTTTGAATCGTTTCTAAACCATTTTACTTTTACATCATTTCCACCTCGGTCGCCTGGCTTGCCTACATGCAAGGGTTGGTGCATATCGCCAATCATGTGTACCAGCATTTTTAAATACTCCTGTTCCTGTTTCGCACTCAAACCACCGCGCTTCAACTCTCCGATTATTTTTTCAATCATCATAATTACCTTCCCATCAGGATTACTTTCTACATCTTCATACTTGCCGCCATCGGGTATGGTTGTCCAATGCCAATCGGCTGTATAATTATACGTGGAGTCAGATCGGATTTCATCCATCCAGTTACTAACCATAGCCAACGACTCGCCTCCGAGAATGGCATCAATTTTCTTTTTTGCCTTTTTGGAAAGATGGCGCTCTGCAATTAAACCCGTAGCGCGGTGGCCGGTAGCACCCCAGCCAAATCCTTCTATTACCGATACCGACACAAGCAGAATTACAAAAAGCTTTTTCATAGTGGTTGTAAAAATTATCTCACAATATTAGGTGTTTCGCCTGATTTTAGATTTTCTAAAGATGATAATAAGTTTAAATTTGATAAGTGGCTTAATCATTTGGTATGATCAACCGGCTCAGATCCTGGACACGGGCCTTTTTCGGAATCTCTACCCGCGAAGCAAACGGGTTAATAATACTCTTGCCCATGCTGCTGGTAAGTGTGTTTATTATTCCGGCTTATCATCAATGGCAAAGCAAACAACCCATCGACTTTAGCGAGAATCAACGGAAGTTGGATAGTTTGCTGGCGCATTGGCCCGAAAAAAAAGATTCTTTACAAACTCCAAAAAGAATTACCCGCTTTGCTTTCGATCCTAACACGGCAAGCCTTGCTCAATTTGATAGTCTTGGGTTTCCTGAATTCTTAGCACAGCGCATTCATAATTATCGTAGTAAGAATGGAAAGTTTAAAGTAAAAACCGATTTGCTAAAGCTTTATGGAATGGATACTGCATTCTATAATCAGGTAGCACCTTATATTTTATTACCCGATCAACAGGTTGCTGCCAATCCGAAAAAAGAAACTCCAAAAACTGTTGTTGCAGAATCTAAACCAGAAAAGTTCGATCTTAATCTGGCCGATTCCACACAACTCACTAAAATTTATGGCATTGGAGCAAAGCTAAGTGCACGCATTATTAATTATCGCAACAGATTAGGCGGCTTTATTTCCATTACTCAATTGCAGGAAGTGTATGGGTTGGATTCAACCGTAATTAATCGGTTGGAGAAAAAATATTTTATTGATACCGCCTTTCAACCTAAAAGAATTATCCTCAATCAGGCATCAGAAAAAGAATTGGGCAGTCATCCGTACATTAAATACCCTTTAGCGAAGGCTATTACCACTTACCGGTTTCAGCACGGAAATTTTAACGCACTTGAAGATGTTAAGAAAATAGCCTTAGTGGATGAAACGTTTTATACCAAAATATTACCTTACCTTTCTTTAAATCCTTAGCGTGGCCCTTTCTGATCAAACCAAAAAACTGCTCACCACTTATCTCAGGCGGCTTACAAACCTTTCGGGCAACAATCGCTCATTGTTTTTGGCGCGCCTTACGGCCGATCAGTTTATAGATGTGCAGGAGTTGAGTCAGTTAAATGGTGAACCTGCATTTTCAATTATTCAGGCGTTGATCAGCGATAAGCCAAAATTTATTTGTCCGGTGCTGGATAGCCGCATGGAGGCTGCAAACGAAGCGAGCAAGAAGTTGAAGAAGCTGCAACGCATCGATCAGTTTATTTTTGATGAACGTGGCTCTAAAGATTTACATGTAGGCTGGCCGATTGTGCAGGGTAAACTGAAAGATGATACGTTGGTGCGTTGTCCGCTGATGTTTTTTCCGGTAGCACTAAGTATCCAGAACAACCAATGGTGGCTGGAACCACGCGAAGATGCTGGGATAACGTTCAATAAATCGTTTTTGTTGGCCTACGCATTTTACAATAAGGTAAAACCGAGTGAAGCGTTGATGGATGAAACCTTTGAAGACATTGATCGCGACAGTACCTCCTTTCGAACAGCCATTTATCAACTGCTTCAAAAGCACGAACTCGAACTCAATTTTAATTCAGACAACTTTCGTGATGAGTTAACGCCATTTGTAAATCTGAAACGCGATGAATTTGAAGAAGGCCTGAAAACCGGAGAACTGAAGTTATTTCCCAAAGCAGTATTAGGAATTTTCCCGCAAGCAGGTTCATTTCTGGTACCCGATTACCTGCACCTGATTGAAAACGATAGTGTGTCTGATTTAGAAAGTTTCTTTGAGGCACGTTCGGTATCGCATCCCGAAAACAAAAATTTTATTAATCAGGTAAAAGAAGAAAAAATTTATTCATCGTTTCCAGCTGACATCTGGCAAGAAAATTCTCTTAAGGCGGTAAAGCTGGGGCATTCTATTGTGGTGCAAGGGCCACCGGGCACGGGCAAGTCGCAGTTAATCTGTAACCTGATTGGCGATGCATTGGCAACGGGCAAACGCGTGCTGGTGGTATGCCAGAAACGTGCGGCCTTGGATGTGGTATATAACCGACTTCAAAGTAAACAGCTAACGGATTTTGCAGCACTGGTTCACGATTTTAAAAATGATCGCAAAGAAATTTATGAAAAGATTGCGCGACAGATAAATCGGTTGGATGAGTATAAGTCCCGTAACGTAAGTATTGACGCTATTCAATTAGATAGGAAATTTTTACAGATCAGCCATAGAATAGATCAGGTAACGGAAGAGCTGGAAAGTTTTAAACAGGCCTTGTTCGATGAAAAAACCTGTGGCACCACTATTAAAGAATTATACCTGCAATCTAATCCCGCACAGGAATCCATTAACCTGAAGCAGGAGTTTTCGCATTTCCGGTACGATAATCTGAATACCTTTCTGCGTAAACTCACTACCTATGCGCACTATGCACAAAATCTGGAGCGCCATGATTATCCGTGGAAAGATCGAAAATCATTCAGCGCCTTGCTTGCAAGTGATGAAGCAAACATTCGAAAAGTGATTCAGGATGTGGGCAGTTACTTTCAGCAACTTACCGCAGCGCTGGTAGATAAGTTAGGCATTAAGTTAGATTGGGAACAATGCGAAGGATTAATTGAAAAGCGATTGTTGATTGATGAAATCAGATCATTACTCACCAACGATTCCATCTATCGGTACTTTCAAAGTATGGCTACCGAGAGCGATGAAGAAACCAGTGCGCTCTGGCTTTCGAACACGGAGAAAAATTTAATGACTTGTTTCGAGAAAGAAGGACCCGAATCATTTGTGCCAGCCAATCAGTTAGGTGTTTTGCAAAAGGCGCTTTACCGCAGCATGAAAGCGCGCAAAAGTTTATTCGGGTTAATCCGGTGGGAATTATTTTCGAAGGATAAATTTTTGATTAAGCGGGCATTGGTTCAAAACGGATTAGAAAGCGATAAAGTCGGCTTTGCTACATTGGAACGCAAACTGGATTATCGGCTTAACCTGGAACATAACCTCTCTAAGCTGAAAGCGAAAGTGTGGATGAAGCAAGTGCCGGAGTCGTTATCGCAAAAAGAATTTATTCAATGGTTTGCCGATCAGCATTTTGCTTTGCAGGCAAAACTTGTTTTTGCGCAAGTACGTGGATTAAAAAACATTATAGATCCAACGGCTTTTACCCGCGAACAGTTTATTGCGCGCATTGCGGAACTCTTCGGTTTGCTGGATGATATTCCCACGCACAAAGAAAACTGGGTGCGGTATCTTACACCCGCGCAGATCAATACGATTACCACGCAACCGTGGTTTAGTCAAAAACTACAGGAAAGTTTGAAGGCCGACTTCGATTCGATTTGTGAGTTTGATAAACTGGTGGAGGGGCTTTCGCCTATAGAGAAAACAGTACTAAGCCGATTATTTGAACTTCACCCTACCTGGGATGAATACCAGATGAAAGGTTTGTTTATGAACAGCCTTGGCCTTACGTGGATCGATCACCTGGAAAACCGCAGCCCGGAATTGCGCATGGTATCTTCAGGAAAAATCATGCTACTTGAAAATGAGTTGCAAGAGCTGATTGTGGATAAGCAAGAGTTAAGTGCTGAAATTATTTTACTTCGCGCACGCGAAAAAGTAATTGACGATTTAAAAGTTAACCGGCTTAATAACACGGTATCGTATCGCGATTTGCTGCATCAGGTTACCAAAAAGAAAATGATCTGGCCAGTACGCAAAGTAGTAGCTTCGTTTGAAGAAGAACTATTTAAAGTTGTGCCGTGCTGGCTGGCTTCACCCGAATCGGTTTCGGCTATCTTCCCAATGGAAGAATTTTTTGATCTCGTTATTTTTGATGAAGCCTCGCAATGTTTTGCCGAGCGCGGCATTCCGGCTTTGTATCGCGGTAAGCAAGCCATTATTGCGGGCGATGCCATGCAATTGAAGCCCGGAGATTTTTATCAGGCGCGTTGGCAAGATGATGAAGAAGCACATGCCGATGCCGAAGTTGATTCACTCTTGGATTTGTGCAATCGCTATTTGATCTCTACGGTGTTGCAAGGACATTACCGCAGCAAAACCTTAGAGTTGATTGATTTCTCTAATCGTCATTTTTATAAGGGCAACTTGCAATTACTTCCACACCGCCAGGCTATGGTTTCGGACGAACCCAATATTTTATACGATCAGGTAGCAGGACAGTGGCACAATAATTCGAATCTGATAGAAGCCACACGCATTGTAGAACACGTTACGCGATTGTTAAACACGCAAGCCGATAAGTCGATTGGCGTTATCACTTTTAATGCACCGCAGCAAAGTTTAATTCT
Source organism: Cytophagales bacterium (assembly GCA_017303795.1). GTDB lineage: Bacteria > Bacteroidota > Bacteroidia > Cytophagales > Cyclobacteriaceae > ELB16-189. The sequence continues at coordinate 84,596 of JAFLBR010000012.1, forward strand.
CGATTTGCTGGAAGATGAACTTGGTTCGATACCCAAAAACATTTTTGTAAAGAATATTGAAAACGTGCAGGGCGATGAATGTGATGTAGTATTATTTTCAATTGGGTATGCGCCCGATAAGAATAATCGCATTGCTGCGCAGTTTGGCAGTCTGAATCTGGCTGGTGGCGAAAACCGATTGAATGTAGCGGTAAGCCGTGCCCGCGAAAAAATAATTGTAGTCTGCAGTTTCTTGCCCGAACAATTACAAGTGGAAGAAACGTTGCACCCTGGCCCGAAACTTTTAAAAGCTTACTTGCTCTATGCATGGCAGGTTTCAAAGGGCGAGTTTGTGCCGGGAATATTACAAGCAGCCACCAAAAATAATTCTATGCGCTTAAAAGAAGAGATTAAAAAACGCGCGGAACAAAAGTGGCCGGAGTTTGAATTGCAGGAACATGCCGTTCCGTTTCACGACCTTACCGTGAATAAAAAAGCGCAAGCGTTTGGAGCTATCCTTACCGATGATGGAAGTTATTATACCAGCATGAGTGCGCGGGCTGACCATGCCCTTACACCACAATTGTTATCGCTCAAAGCGTGGCCTTTTGTGCGCGTGTATAGCCGCAACTTTTGGCAAGACCCCGATAAGTTTTTAAATGAGATTGGGAAGTTTATAAATCAGTAGGGGGGTTGGTTCAGCGGCAAATGCATTGGCTTGCTCTACTTTTCAATAATTTCCCAATGTCCTGTTTTGTCGCTGCCGATGCGTTCTATTAAACCCAATTTTTTAAGTTCCTGTATGTGTCGTTTTATTGTGGCAGCGGAATAACCTGTCTTTTCTGCAAGTTCAGCGTAGTTCGCTTTCGGGTTTTGCTTTAGGTAATGTAATATGTTCGCTTTTACAGGGTCATTTACAAGGTCATTTTGCTTGTTTACAAGGTCATTCACGGGCTCAACAAACTGAATGTGCATTTCTCGGTTTTTAAGTGAATGATTTTCTTTCAGCAGCAAGTTTGAAAGGAAGCGTACTAAAAATTTTTCTGTCTTATAAATACCTTTCGATAAGTCTTCGTAGTTGGCTCTTACAAATGCGTTTCGGAAATACCAGGAGTTGTCAGCAAATAATTCGTTGTTTACATTTTTGAAACCCAATTTTCGCAAATACTTAATTAAAAAGATTGCTGTTGCTCGTGTGTTACCTTCTCCAAAAATGTGGATTTGCCACACGTTAGAAATGAAATGTGCAATGTGTTCAATGATTTCTCGTTCGCTTAAACCTTTGTAACTAAATTTTTTCTCTTGCTCAAAATCGTATTCCAACGTTGCTTTCAAGCTATTGGCACTTGCGTAGAGAACCGTTTCGCCATTCAATACCCATTCTTTTTTGGTGATATTATAATCACGGATTTTTCCTGCGAGGTTGTATATCCCTTGAAACAATCTCCGATGAATGGACAAATATTCTGCTGGCGAAAACGTAAATGTTTGTTCGCTCAACATTTCTGCAATGCGTGCAGAGACTTTGTCGGCTTCTTCGGTGCGGTCTTCGTCTGTTTTGGTTGGGTGTTGTTGATAGTAAGTGTCAATGCGTTTTTTTACTTCGTCAATGGTAATTTCGCCTTCAATGTTTTGCTTGGCGGTTTCAATGAGGTAGTCAGAGGGTTTCAGCCCATCCACTTGTTGCAAGCCGATGGCCGTTTTCCAAACTTTTGCTTTTTCTGCTTTATTTGGTTCACCTTGTCTTAAATATTCATCAAAGTTTTCCATTTCGGTTCTTTCTAATTTGGTTGTATGTTTATCATTCAACCTTATATCCTGTAACAATCAAATTTAACGTTTTAGTAGTCTGGGCTTTTTCGAGAATGTTGTCCTGAAGAGCCTAAAATGTAGCTCAGCGAAATGTTAAGTCCGACCTGCTCCGAAATGTCCCCGTGACCAAACTACATTTTGAAACACAAACTTTAATTTAACACCAACCCCCCACATTGCATAAACATTTTTGTTGTGAGCTGGGAGGTTTCATCGTCCTTTCTTTATAACACGTCCTTCACTCATTGTGATATGAACATTCCCACAATATGTCAAACGAAATTTATGTCTGTCAACTAGTTCGTAACAACCGCCACCATAAGACAGCGATGTTCTTATAAGAGTCTTTTGAACAGAATTTAAAGAGTCAAAGTTATTCGGTGCCTTGTCGTCTGAATAAATTTTAAACTTGCAATTGTCAGGCCACCACTGAATTTCTCCCTGTAAACCTTCTTGACCGTCTTTAATAACAGTGAATCGGTCTCCCGAAATTGCTAATATAAAGTCCGCCTTTTTATGTCCTTTAGTTTTATGTTTAAATAGATATTGTCCGTCAGTTAGCGTTTCACAATCTTGTCCAAATGCCGTTAATGTCTGCATTGTCAAAATTGACGTTGAAAGAAATATCTTTAAAATTAATAGTCTGTCCATTTGTTATTGAAACTTTTCTGTCCCACGGCCTTGCGCACAACTCCTAAATATACGCAACTTCATTACGCATATCCACCCGTTTCGGCATGATATACGCACGTTAGTAACTCACTCAGATTTGAGAAGACTTTTTTAGGTTCGTGTTAATCACTTCCTGTAATCCAGTGCCGGCTTCCGGTCGCCAATCAACGATTCATACTTAAAACTTTCGCCAGTACGGGTGCGGAATTCTTTCCACGCATTGTCAATCAGCATCGGGTTGCTCATTACATCGGTAATACTTAGCGCCAATGTTTTTGCAGCCACCAACATACCCTTATGCCCAATGGAAGTTCCACCCGCAGCCACTGCCTGCCAACTGTGTGCAGCAGTGCCCGGAACCCACGTAGCCGTTGATAAGCCCGCAGTAGGTACTACCCAACTTACATCGCCTACATCGGTAGAACCAAAACCAGCACCATCGGTAATTTTAAATTCGCTGATGGCGCTGGTACTGGTAAGCGCAGGCGGAACCGTAGTAAATGTCTTTTGAATTTTTTCGGCAAATGCTTTTTCAGTTTCATCGAAACTATAACCGCCAACGGTACGCAAGTTGGCATCTACTACACGGGCCAGTGCTTCGTTGGGCAACAGATCGTACACGCCACCAATTATTTCCCATTCTACTTTTGTGTCGGTACCCAAAGCTGCACCTTGTGCGGCTCGTGTAATGCGTTCCCACATATCTTTTACAACTGTTCTGTTTGGATGGCGCACATAATAATACACTTCCGCGAAAGCGGGAACTACATTAGGTGCTTCACCACCGCGTGTAATTACATAATGCATGCGTGCTTCTTGTGGAACATGCTCGCGCATCATGTTAGTCATATCGTTCATCGCTTCTACACCATCTAAAGCCGAGCGCCCACGATCGGGTGCGGCCGCTGCATGCGAAGCCACTCCATAAAATCTGAACTTACCGGTTTTATTGGCGAGCGAACTTCCGGCACTGGCATTGTTCTGCGCACCCGGATGCCAATGAAACACCAGGTCAACATCTTTAAACAAACCTTCGCGCACCATATATACTTTGCCCGATCCACCTTCTTCGGCCGGGGTTCCATAAAAGCGAATGGTTCCGGATTTATTATTGGCATTCATCCAGTTTTTTACTGCGATGGCTGCTGCTGCCGATGCGGTTCCAAACAAATGATGACCACAGGCATGTCCTGCAGGTCGGCCGGGTACTTGTTTCACTTCGGGTACAGCATCTTGCGATACACCGGGTAGGGCATCGTACTCACCTAAAATTCCGATTACGGGTTTCCCTGATCCGTATGAAGCGACAAATGCGGTTGGTATTCCGGCTACTCCGGTTTCAATAGTAAAGCCAGCCTGCTTTAAGGTTTCCTGTAGCAAAGCCGAACTCTTTTCTTCCTGATAGCCTACTTCTGCAAACTCCCAGATTTTATGGGCGATGTTGGAGTAGTTTTCATAATTCGCATCAATGGATTTGATAATTTCTTGTTGCGTTTTCTGAACGTCTGGCTTTTTCTTTTGGGCAGATGCTGTTGCAGCAAGTAGAACGAGGGCTATGCAGAAGTACTTCATAACAATAGGGTTAGGTTAAAGTAAATGTATAGAAAAATTTGCCACGAAGACACAAAGTCGCAAAGGCTGCACAAAGCAATTCTAATCCTAAAGTAAAATCCTACAGATTAACCAAAGAATGATATGCTCTTTGTGATAGCTTAGTGTCTTGGTGCCTTTGTGGCAAAAAATCAAACGTTCACTAAAGATTTACTTCGTAGAAAGTTTCATCGTTTCGGAATGCTGACTCAGATCAAGTCCTAATTGTTCATCTTCTGGCGAAACCCGCAAACGTGTAATCATGCCGGTGATCTTGAAGATTACATACGATCCACCAAACGTAAACACACCTACAATCACCAAAGCCAGCAAATGGTACTTAATGGTTTCGGTGTTGCCATCCATCAAGCCAACATCTTTAGCAAACACAGCGGTTAATATCATCCCTACAATCCCGCCAAGGCCGTGGCAAGGAAATACATCTAACGTATCGTCAAGCGAAGTTTTGTTTTTATAGTACACCGCCATGTTACTTACAATAGAAGCGACAAAGCCTATAAAAATACTTTGACCTAAATTCACAAAACCGGCTGCGGGTGTAATGGCTACTAATCCTACAACGGCACCAATACACGCACCCATAGCCGAAATTTTTCTGCCCACCAGTGCATCGAACATAACCCACGTAATCATTGCCGAAGCGGAAGCCATATTGGTTGTTGCAAATGCCTGCACGGCTAAACCATTTGCAGCCAAGGCCGAGCCCGCATTAAAACCAAACCATCCAAACCAAAGCATACCCGTACCCAGAATAATAAATGGAATGTTGGCGGGCTGATGTTGTTTCTCTTCGCGCTTGCCTAACACATACGCACCAGCCAATGCCGCAAACCCAGCCGACATGTGTACTACTGTGCCTCCGGCAAAATCAAGTACACCCCACACACGCAAAAATCCATCAGGGTGCCAGGTCCAATGTGCCAGCGGACAATAGATCAATAATGAAAACAAACACATGAAGATGAGATACGAAGTAAACTTTACGCGCTCAGCAAAGCTTCCGGTAATTAATGCCGGTGTTATAATGGCAAATTTCAGTTGGAACAAAGCGAATAACAAAAACGGAAATGTAGGTGCCAATGCCGGATGCGGATTGAGGCCTACATTTTTAAAAGCAAAGAAAGTTGTAGGGTTACCGATAATACCACCGATGCTATCGCCAAAAGCAAGGCTAAACCCAACCAGGTACCACAACAAACTAATCACGCCAAGTGCAATAAAACTTTGTAACATGGTAGAGATAACATTTTTGAAACTCACCATGCCGCCATAAAAAAATGAAAGACCGGGTGTCATAAACAACACAAACGCAGTGGCCACAATCATCCACGCGGTATCCGATTTATCGATTGATTCGGCCTGATCGCTGATGGGGTCTCCGGCTTTGAATAGGACAAGAAGTTGCAGAACGGTGAGGATAGCAAAGATTACAATCCAACGGGTTTTTGGTTTGCTCATAGGGAGGTAGATTTAGGTCAAAGTAAACCCAATTAGGTTTAATTTTACCCTATCGATACCAAAATATTACTGAAAACGATTTAGATGAGTTAAAAATTAACCTAACAGTTGTAAAGGTTAAGGTTTCTTCTTCTCCAGGATTTTCTTTTTGAGGGCGAGTCCGGCTTTGCCCCGCGCACGCAGAATCCACTGAATATCGGAGCCGGTTATTAAAGAAGCATGCGAAGTAATGGCCAGCGAATCGACTGTGAGTTTTACTTTGTTACCCGATTTACCTTGCGCAATAGCGGTTTCAATTAATTGCGGCAATGCGCTTAACTCTTCGGTTAAATCTTTCTTCACCGTATCGGCCAGAATAGCCACAAGGTTATCGTGCATCATCCAATCGGCAGTGTTGAGCAAGGCTTCTTCGGTACTTAAATCGTAACGTAAATTAGTTAACCCGATTACCTGATGAATGGTATCGTAATAGGGCAATGCTTTAAAATAAATTTTACCACGCAGCGCGCCTCGCACCCGAAGTTCAAGCGCCAACTCTTGTTCGCTACCATACAACTCGGCATGGTGCAGTTTTACGATATAGTTATTATATGTGAGCGACATCTTTTCGAGATTACGATTTACAAAGGCATTGATCTGGTAAAACGGCAAGTTGGCATGCACGTATAAATCCAGTTCATCTTCTTCGTTAGGTGCATACCGGTGGCGTGGCAAAGGGCCGGGTTCAATTACCATCGGTTGCTCAAACCAACTATATACCCGCGCCTTTAAGGTTACCATTCCCGAAATGTTTCCATCCGGATTGGGATTCCACCGCGAACTTAAGGCTTCCGCTTTGGTGGTAAGTCCAATCTGCGGTTCAGTCTTTTTTATAATGATGGGTTTATGAATATCGTTCCATACTTTTTCAATCACCTTGCGGCTATCAATTACTTCGTACATCAGGCTATCAAACCGATGGGTAAGTTTTTCTTCGTTGCGTTCCAGATATTTATCGGCCAGCCCGCGCAGGTTTACATTTACAAAAACTACTTTAAGGGTGGGCTCCATTTTCCAGATCACGGTATCAATAGCCGTTGTTGATTTTAAACCCCAGCGGTCGTCCAGCATTACATTTGATTTAAGTCGCATTACTACTTCAGCCACCACAGGTTTATCGTTGCTGATACGAATACCAGCAGCTTTTTTCATAAACTTAAACTCAATGCGTAAGGGTACTTCGGCTGTAAGCAGTCCGGGTTTCCAGTTTAACTTGATTGCATCAAACCGTTCGAGTCCCAGGTAAACACTGTCTTTTTTCTTATCGCCTACGGCCATCCATTCATGTAAAAAAACTCCACTAAGTTTTTTATTCACGGTTGTTTCCAGATCGCGCAATGAAAAATCGAGTGGAATGCGCAGTGTTGAAACCGGTACCTGCAAGGTTGAGTCGAGCATAGAGCGCGGAGGCGCAACCGGCTTTACCGAAGGGTTACGAGAACTATAATACCAACAGGCTCCGGCAGCGCCTATGGCCAGCAGTATGATTAGTAAAATTACTCTTCGGATTACCATTTATACTTAATTTCAGAAGTACTCAACACACAATGATGGTTTAACTTGTTGAAAATACCTACTTTCCAAAAAACATTACTACATGCGTCAATTATTTTTCCTCAGTCTGGTTTGCATCACACTGGTAGCACAGGCACAAATCGCGAAAGCACCCGAAGTAAAAGAAGGCGAAGGGCCCTACACCCAACTCATCATTCGCGGAGTTATCTTAATAAATGGTACCGGTGCACCACCCATTGGGCCGGTTGATATTGTGGTGAAACAAAATCGCATTGTAAACATTGCCAACGTTGGTTATCCCGGTGTGCCGATTAATGAAGCCCGCAGACCAAAACTGGAAGCGGGTGGTAAAGAGTTGGATTGCAGCGGCATGTACCTGATGCCCGGCTTTGTAGATATGCATGGCCACATTGGTGGTAGCCAGGCTCCGTTTGCCGAATATGTTTTTAAACTCTGGATGGCACACGGTATTACTACTATTCGCGAACCTTCTTCCGGTAACGGATTGGATTGGGTGCTTGAACATAAAACCAAAAGTGCGCAGAATAAGATAACGGCACCTCGCATTTATGCTTACACGGCCTTTGGTATGGGCGCGAAAGAACCCATTGTTACGGCCGATCAGGCGCGCGCGTGGGTTGTTGAAAACAAAAACAAAGGTGCTGATGGGATAAAATTTTTTGGCGCTGCACCCGAAGTAATGGAGGCAGCTCTTAAAAAGAATAAAGAACTTGGTTTACGTTCGGCCACACACCACGCACAAATGAGTGTGGCGCAATGGAATGTTTTACACTCGGCCCGTGCCGGACTTACCAGCATGGAGCATTGGTATGGTTTACCCGAAGCGTTGTTCACCAACCAAACCATACAAAACTTTTCACTCGATTATAATTATCAAAATGAAATGGATCGCTTTGGCGATGCCGGAACATTATGGAAACAAGCAGCACCACCACATTCCGATCATTGGAACAAAGTGATGAATGAATTGCTGGCGCTGAATTTTACGTTAGATCCAACTTTTAATATTTACGAAGCCAACCGCGACTTGCATCGCGCGCGCAGGGCCGAGTGGCATGAAGATTATACGTTACCAACGTTGTGGGCTTTCTATCAGCCCAGCAAAATTTCGCATGGCTCGTACTGGCATGCGTGGGGTACGGAGCAGGAAATTCAATGGCGTGAAAATTATAGATTGTGGATGGCTTTTGTAAACGAATATAAAAACCGGGGCGGTCGCGTAACCACAGGTTCTGATTCGGGTTTCATTTTTCAATTGTATGGTTTTGCGTACATCCGCGAACTGGAGTTGTTGCGCGAAGCAGGCTTTCATCCATTGGAAGTTATTCGTTCGGCAACACTTTATGGGGCGCAGGCATTGGGTGCCGATAAAGATCTGGGCTCGGTTGAAATTGGTAAGCTGGCCGACTTTGTAATTGTAACAGAAAATCCTTTGCCCAATTTGCAAACCCTTTACGGAACCGGTGCGATAAAACTAACCGATGATAATAAAGTAGTTCGCGCAGGCGGAGTAAAATATACCGTGAAGGATGGTATAGTTTACGATGCAAAGAAACTATTAGCCGATGTAAAGAAGCTGGTAGAAGAAGAAAAACGTAAAGCTGGATTTACGTTGAAACAACCGGGTAACGAATAAATTTACATAATCATGAAACGTTTTATTTTATTCATTGCATTGGCTTTGGTGGCGTTTGCCTGCAAAGAAAATAATCCTGAACAAGCTGCGGCCGAAGCGGCTGAAGTGTATTCGTTATTGGGTTTGGAATATTATGCTCCAACCGAACCCAATCCAAAAGCAGATAGCAACCTGGCAGTAGCGCAGAAAAATTTTGATGCCGATGCTTCCGAAGAGAATTACATCTGGTTGGGGCGTAGGCTGGCGTATAAAGTAAAATACAATCAGGCCATTGATGTGTTTACCGAAGGCATTGAACAATATCCTAACTCTTACAAACTCTATCGCCATCGCGGGCACCGCTATATTTCGCAACGCAAATTAGATGCCGCCATTGCCGACTTTACCAAAGCGGCTGAGTTAATGCCAGCAACACCATTAGAAATTGAGCCCGATGGCATACCTAACAAAATCAACAAGCCGTTATCTACTACACAATTTAATGTGTGGTATCATTTAGGTTTGGCGCATTACCTGAAAGGTGAATTTGACAAAGCCGAACAAGCTTACTTAAAATGTATGGAGGTAAGCGATAATGATGATCTGATTACGGCCACGGTAGATTGGTTGTACATGACTTACCGCAGTCAAGGCAAAACAGATGAAGCAAAACTGTTGTTGGAAAAAATTACTCCTAACATGACAATTGTTGAAAATGATTCTTACTTCAAGCGACTCAATCTCTATAAAGGCAGCCTTCCCGTTGATTCGGTGCTGAACGTAAGCAGCACTTCAACCGATGCCGACCTGGCCATTGCCACGCAAGGTTATGGCGTGGGCAACTGGCATTTGTACCATGGCGATACTGTGCAGGCTATTGCTGTTTTCGAGCGTGTGATAGGCGGAAAACACTTTTCTGCTTTTGGATTTATTGCAGCCGAAGCTGACCTGGCGCGGATAAGAGAATAAATTGCACTGGCTTTATTTTCTCTTAAATTTGCGGCCTGTTTGTGAGACTTTAATGCCTCAAAAAACTGGTCCCGTAGTTCAATGGATAGAATAGGAGTTTCCTAAACTTTTGATGCAGGTTCGATTCCTGTCGGGACTACTAATTGTACCTGATGCACCATTTTACGCAAAGTCATTGACTTTCGAGTTAGTTAAGAAATGGATTTAATGTAAAAATAATGATTACACGAATTAAAATTGACGGCTTTAAAAGCTTGCTAAATACAGAATTGTATTTTGGACCTTTTACTTGCATAGCGGGAGCAAATGCAATTGGGAAGTCCAATTTTTTTGATGCTTTGTCTTTTTTATCAAAACTTGCAGATAATACCATCCTCTATGCAGCAAAATCAATAAGAAGCGAAGAGCAGAAGCATTCTGACATTAAAGATATTTTTTTTAAAAGCGGTAAAGAATATTACGAAAAAATGTCTTTTGAGATTGATATGTTAGTTTCTAAAAAAGCAGAGGATGATTTAGGTCAAGATGCAGAGGCAAGTATCACTAGTCTCAGATATTCGCTTGAACTAAAATTGAATCTCGATAACACGGAAGGCCAACCGATACAAATAATTAAAGAAGAGCTCAGGCCGATAACTTTGGGTGAAACAAAGAAAGGAATTCATTTTGAAAGGGACAAAAATTGGGTAAACTCAGTGGTGTTAGGAAAAAAGACAACTGCCTTTATAACCACATTGTCAGAAAAAATAAAACTTCATCAAGATGGAAATAAGGGCAGGACAACGGAATTTATTGCTGAAAAAATGCCACGGACACTCTTATCGACCGTTACATCCGAGTCGCCTACGGCTTTTTTGGCCAGACAAGAGATGCGAAACTGGATTATGTTGCAGTTTGAACCAAGTGCTTTGAGACAACCAAATAGCACTTACGAAGTTAAGAATGCAGAGATAACGGCTAATGGCAGTAATTTACCAGCAACATTGTACAGGTTGCATACCGAAAAAAATGAAAACGATGTTTATCAAAAATTAACCAATAAATTAAAGAGTCTTGTTAATGATGTAGATGAAATAAATGTTGATAAAGACGAAAAGAGAGATTTGTTAACGCTTCAAATTAAGTTTAAAGACGGTCTTGTTTTGCCTGCTCAATCACTCTCTGATGGCACGCTGAGATTTTTGGGATTGGCCATTATTCAGGAAGACAACAAAAGCAGCGGACTTATTTGTTTGGAAGAACCAGAGAATGGCATAAACCCTAAAAAGGTAAATGAAATGGTAAACTTGTTAGAGGATATGGCAACTGATACGGCCTATGAAGTGAATGAAGACAATCCTTTAAGGCAAGTTATTATTAATTCTCACTCTCCCTTGGTCGTTAGAACTGTTTCGGCTGAGAGTTTGTATTTAGCTACAGAACGTGAGGTCTATTCTGATTTTTTTCAGAAAAAAATTAAACACACTAAGTTCTCTGCGTTGAACAATACTTGGAAAACGGATAATTATCTGATAGATGCCACTACTATCGGGGATATTATCTGTTATTTAGATAATTCTCAAGTCAATATCAATAAATCAGTGAACGAGTCGTCAGAAGTATACAAGGCCAAAAGCAAAAAGAAAAGGACGGTTGCAGAAAGTATTAATCAATTAAATCTTCAATTCTAGAAAATGCCTGAATTGAGATTTACATTGATAGCCGATGGTAGTTCAGACAGCACCTTATTGACTGTAATTAAGTGGCTATTAGACGATGTATATCCTACCATCGCAGTTCAAAGAAGTTTTGCGGATTTTAGACATCTTCCGAAACCACCCCAAGCAGGTGACATCCAAGCACGAATAGATTGTGCTAGTCAATATTATCCATTCGATATCCTTATTTATCACCGTGATGCTGAAAGTAGAGATAAGGGAATAGTTCTTCAGCGAAAAAATGAAATTTTAGCCAATCTCGTTGATTCAGAAATTGTTGTGTGTGTTATTCCTGTTGAAATGATGGAGGCATGGCTTTTAATTAGTGGAGAGGCTATAAAAAAAGCGGCTGGAAATCGAGGCTACAATAAGGATATGAAACTTCCGGCAATACAAGCAATAGAGGCCGTATCTAACCCCAAAGATCTTCTTCACCAAATATTGAAACAAGTAAGTGGATTGAAGGGTAGGAGACTAAATAGTTTCAATGTGCATCAAGCTGTTCATTTGGTTGCGGAAAACATTTCAGATTTTTCCTCCTTAAGACAACTAAATTCGTTTCGAGTCTTCGAGAAGGATTTAAGAGAAGCTGTTGATAAGATAGTGGCAAATGGCAATTAGATTAAATCTGCCTGTTGCAAAAATGTATTCAACCCATTCCAATTTTACCTTTGACAACTTTCTTTGGTTCCTTAGTTCAATGGATAGAATAGAAGTTTCCTAAACTTTTGATCCCAGTTCGATTTTGGGTGAGACTACAAAATTTATCTGCCGGAATAGTTTCGAAGAATAAATTCAACAATCCACTTTTGAAGGATTGTTTTTTGCTCCGGTGTAGCGAAGGCAAATCCATGATCAGCCCCCTCAACAAAATGAATTTCGTTTTTCACTTTCAGCGAATCCATTTTAGCCTGTAGTTTAATACTTTGATCAACGGGCACTACCCGATCTTTATCGCCATGAATGATAAGGGTGGGTGGGGCAGCGCTGGTAAGAAAATTGTAAGGAGAATATGTCTCCATCATTTGCTGCGCACGGACACTATCTTGTTTTGGGTCAAAACCAAAAATGAATTTTGGTAGATCCAGCCGTCCGCGTAGGCCATTCGGTAACTGCGCCAAGGCTGAATATAATGTATCGATAACGGGAGCCTGATAAATATCTTTTAATCGGGTGGGGCCGTACACCTCAACCACATACTTAAGTTGAATAGCAGGAAGTTCTTTGGGTTGATTTATGGTGGGTGAATAAGCAACCATCATGGCGATATGAGCACCGGCAGATTCACCAAAGAGGCCAACATTGTTTAAGTCAAATTTATATTCAGTCGCATGCTCTTGAATCCATTTTAAAGCATCGGTAGCATCGCTAATGCAAGAAGGGAATGGGCTTTGATTGGACGTTGCCAACGTATAGTTGATGCTGATGATTGCATAACCGGATTTGCGCAGTTGGTTAGCCGCTTCATTGAAGCGATTGAAGTTTAACCCTTCTTTAATTCCAGTGACCCACGCGCCTCCGTGTATGTAAACAACTACAGGTATTTTATCATAAACATTTTGTGTGGGCAAGTAGATGTCGAGATCAAGTCCGTCTTTGTATTTGATGTTGCGTATAACCTGCCCGGAAACGATGGGAGCATTATTGGCAATAAGATAGTATGCCAACGCTGAAGCCGAACCTGCGATTAGGATCAATAGGTAAATTAAAAATTTCCAACGCTTTTTCAACTTAGGTTGTGCCATGTCAAGAGGGAGTTTGTAAAATAGCGATAACTTCTATTTTGAATTATTTAACCAGAACGGAATACGTTGCGTTGAAGTTTCTCGATGATTAGTAATAAATCACACCGGAAACACATTCCCTTTAAAAATCTTCACCGCTATGGCCAGCAGAATTACACCAAAAACCCTGCGCAGTACAGCAAAGCCTGATTTGCCGATTACACGCTCCAGCCAAGAGGAAGATCGCAGCACGAGGTAAACAAAAAGCAGATTTACAAGAATGCCAATCAACACATTAGTCTCTGCATAAACTGCGCGCAACGAAAGAATGGTAGTTAACGTTCCGGCTCCGGCAATTAACGGAAATGCCAATGGCACAACGGAACCCGTACCTTTTGCATCGGGGTCATCTTTAATCAATGTTATTCCCAGAATCATTTCCATGGCTACAATAAAAATTACAATCGCTCCGGCCACAGCAAAAGAAGCCACATCCAACCCAAAAAGATTTAGAATAGATTGCCCGAGGTAAAGAAACCCCACCATCAGCGCAGCCGAAATAAGTGTAGCTTTTTCAGCGTAAATACGCCCCTCTCTTTTTTTGATGAGAATTATAAAAGGCACTGAACCGATAATATCAATTACCGAGAAGAGAATTAATGATACCGAAAAAATTTCCTTGAAGTCCATAAATAGAAATGCGATGCAAAGGTAGCAGAAAATTGAATGGGCGGTTGGCTTATTGCTTATCTTTCCAAAGTGAAAAGGCAAAACCTATTTTGGTTAGTTACCGCAGCAACCATTGGCTGGATGTTGGTTATGCGCCCGGTTACGCCAACCAATATCATCGAGTTTGAGTTTGCACGCACGCCCGAGAAAGCTGTAAAAATTTTTATAGACTGGGGTGGAAGCGGAGTAGAGAAAGCAAAAATGAGTATTCTGCTTGATTTCGTTTTTCTGGTTCTTTACAGTTGGGCCATAAGCCTGGGATGTAAAGTAGCAGCAGGTTTTTCTAATACTTCAATCATTTCAAAAATCGGGTTACGGCTTTCGCGGATTATCTGGATGGCAGGTGCCTGCGACATGATAGAAAATGTTTCGCTTCTGTTGGTGATGCGTAACCTGAACGCCATGCTTCTTGAACTTGCTTTTTGGACAGATGGTATCAAGTTCACAATAGTAATAATAGCCTTACTTTTTATAATAGTTGCTTTTGGTATTGGCTTGACGCAGAAACTACTTCATTCGAACGAAAAGAATGACTCAACCTTTTCGTAAAACATTCATCAACCTTTTACTGTCTGATGGTTTTATAGCCGGAAAATTGGCAATCCGGAAAGTAATTGGCTTCAACTTACCATAACCTTCTCCTAACAAAAAACCAGCTTTGAGCACTCGTGATTTTGTAGCCTTGATTTGTGACTGAGTGCCAGTAACAGCAATTACCGTATCCGATCGGACAGCAATATTATTTATTAAAGGTTTGATGGTTTTTGTTTCCAGAAGTTTGTACCATTCTTTAGCCTGCTGTTTTAATCTTTTATGAATGACGAGAATGAAAGGTGAGTTTTGAAGTACCCGATACAATAAATATATACCCAATACATTTGGTGTGTGCGTGGTCTGAAATTTTTCAGCAAACTGTAGTTGATGCACCAGACTATTGTAATGCGAACGTTCATTGAGTTGTTGCGCTTTGGTAACTGCACGAGGCGAACAAATCAATACAGCAAGTCCGGCAGGCAAGCCAAAACATTTTTGTGCAGAAGCAAACCAAATATCACCCACTGAAAAATCCAATGCTTGTCCACCCATTGACGATGTGGCATCAATAGCAATTAGCTTAGCTGGATTTTTTTTACGCACTTCACGTAAGATTTTATTGCTTACCTGCGTGCCATTACTGGTTTCGTTTTGTGTAATGCAGATTACATCGCCAGCATAAACGGCAACGGGTAATTCTTGTTGCGGATCGAATCTTATACTTGCGGCACCCGGGTTTAATGCTAGTGTGTAGGTAAACCATTTTTTACCGAATGCACCATTATATATGTGTGTACTGGTTTGCTTGATCAGCGATTGCGCAATTACTTCCCAGCATTCTGTAGCAGACGACAAGAACAAAACTGTGTACGATTTTGGAGTGCGAAGTTTCTTCTTTAGTTCATTGGAAGTTTTCTTCACTAAATCCAAGCATGCTGCACTGCGGTGATTCATACTCAGTACACCCAGCCGTTGTGCATCCTTCACATACGAAGGTATTTTGTTATGGACTTGCGAAGGGCCTGGGTAGAAGGAAATCATTCTCTAGTTCGTTTATCGGGTAAGCTCACGTAGAATTCTGCTGAAATAATGTTGTAAATCCAGTTCGCTTTCCTGAATAGAGATGAATCTTACAATCATCAAACCAATTTGAATTAGAATATAGATTACTGCTGTAGCAATTGACGGTGATAAAAGAATAATCGGAATAAATACAAGAGTAAAAATAATAGCAATTAACCAAGTAAAGAATTTCAAACCACCTGTATCAGGAAAATAGTTGACAATTATTTTAGTTTGATTGCCGTTGTCATGAAGTTCTGCTTTAATTATGCCTGTAGACTGAAACTTCCTTGCTAAAATATTGTAGTTTCGTTTAACCAGTAACAATTTTTCATTTACAGAAATACTGGCCAGCTCAAGATATTTTGGATCCATTTTTTCCCATAAATCGGGCTTGTGATCCTTTACTTTATCTTGAATTTTAAGAATAAATTCTTCCAATGGTAGGGAAACAAAATAAGTTTTTTTTTGGATACTCATCTCTGGGAAGCTCTTATCAAAACTTTTCTTTAACACGATTAAAGATGCAAAAAACTTGTCAATACGAACCTGTGATTTATGGTAAATTATTCTGTACATTTCCTCAACCGAAAAACAACTGCCATGAAACCACTTCAAAAGGAAGACATCAAACAAGAAGTTTTTGATCTGTATGACGATTATGCCCATAACCGGATTGACCGGAGAACGTTTCTGGAAAAACTTTCGATGTATGCAGTGGGTGGTGTAACCGTAGCTGCGTTGCTCAGTTTTATCAGCCCCGATTATCAGATCATTCAGGTGCAAGCCAACGATCCACGCCTAAAGTCCGACTATATAAATTACGATTCGCCCAAAGGCGGAGGTTCCATAAAGGGTTTACTTTCCAAACCGGCCGATGCAAAAGGAAAACTACCGGGTGTGGTGGTGGTGCATGAAAATCGTGGTCTGAATCCATACATTGAAGATGTTGGCAGAAGAGCCGCGCTTGCTGGTTTTATTTCATTAGCACCCGATGCGCTAACTCCATTAGGTGGTTATCCCGGTAATGATGATGAAGGTCGAACGTTGCAAAGCAAACGCGATCGGAATGAAATGCTGGAAGATTTTATTGCGGCCTTTTATCATTTAAAGTCTCATCCCGATTGTAACGGAAAAGTAGGTGTAGTAGGTTTTTGTTTCGGTGGTTGGATTTCGAATATGATGGCGGTACGCGTACCAGAGTTGGCGGCAGCGGTTCCGTTTTATGGTGGTCAGGCACCGGCAGCTGATGTTCCAAAAATCAATGCTCCTTTATTGTTGCACTTTGCCAGCTTGGATACCCGTGTAAACGAAGGCTGGCCTGCTTACGAGCAAGCATTAAAAGAAAACAATAAAAAATATATCGCTCACATGTATCCCGATGTTAATCATGGGTTTCATAATGATAGCACACCACGTTTCGATAAACCCGCTGCTGAGTTAGCGTGGCAACGCACGGTAGATTTCTTTAAAGAAAACCTGAAGTAACTTAGTTTAGCTCAAGCTTTGTTAAACGCTTATATCCAAAGTAACCCTTCGCTTTAGCGTTAAATAAATCTACATTGCGATACGTTAGTGTAACCTTCTTACCAATCAATTTTTTATAGTCACTTAAAAAATCTTGTGCCCCCTCAACTTCTGTTAACCAGACTAATCTTACCTCCTGATTTGTGGTTAATTTAAGTGTGATAAATAGAAACTCTTTTTCTTCAACGGATTTTACAACTCCTGTAACAGATTCATCCGGATTAGGTGGAGGCGGTGGTACTTCCGATTCCTCCATCAGTTTCGAAAAAACATCAGGGCAAATAGGTGCCATTTGCACACCTACCTTTTCGCCAAACTTTCGCATAGCCTCACCATCGGCCATGTCTACTTCTATTTTGCGAGCCTGAACAACTTCAAACATGCAAAGCCCCAGCGCCATTTCAATTGATTTTTTTGAAGCGTTGCTGAGGTTTTTCTTCTGTATACAGTCACAGGTTTCCTGCGCAATGCCTTTGTAATCTTCTTGTGCAAATGCTAGTTTAGAAACAAACAGTAATGCGAGAATCAATTTTTTCATGACGGTCAAATGTTAGAGATAGAAAGGTAGGTATAATCTTTTAAATCTGGAGCGTGAGGCTCTTACGTATTTACGGTTCGTTTTATTATTAGAGATTCAGATCAACCGAACTTTTGCTCAACTGTTGTTGATAGTCTTTCGGGTTTAAACCGTACTCAGCCTTAAAGCATTTGGAAAAGTAGGAGAGATTCGCAAAACCAACTTCATACATAATCTCCGTTACGTTACCACCCTTGTTGCGCAGCAAAATAGCGGCCTTCTTAAGCCGATACTTTTTAATAATATCATTAGTAGAAAGTTGCGTAAGCGATTTTAGTTTTCGGTATAAGTAGGAGGCACTCATTCCGATCTCTTCGCTTAACTGTTCTACACCAAAACCCGGATCAGAAATATTGGCTTCGATGACATTCATTACTTTCTTCACAAACTTCTCATCTTCATTTTCTTTGTTAGTAGTAATTGGTGGGGTATGGAGTATCTGTTTCAGGTAATTCGTCAATTCTTGTTTGCGTGCCAGTAAATGATCTATGTGTGCTTCCAGCAAATCAATGTCAAAAGGTTTGGTAATGTACACATCGGCTCCTTCGCGAATTCCCTCCGCTTGTTGCGTTACCAGGGTACGTGCCGTTATCAGAATAATACCAATGTGGCTTGTGCTGGAATTCTCCTTTATTTTTTTACAAAATGTTATGCCATCCATAACGGGCATCATCACATCGCTTATTATTACTTCGGGTAAGAAACTACTGGTTTTCTGTAATCCTTCTTCTCCATTTTCGGCTGAAATGAAATTGTATTTGTGTGCCAGGCTGATCTGCACAAACTCGATCATGTCTGGACTATCATCAATCAGTAGTACCAAGGGTTTGTTCGATTGCAGATCAAGACGATAAGCTTTCTGAGGTAAATGAGTTGGCACTTTAGTAGCCACTAATTCTAATTCTTGTTCTTCGTGTATGGAATCTACCGGAAGGTGATGCTTACCTAATGGAAGTTGAACAACAAACGTAGTTCCTTTTCCCTTTACACTTTCAACCTGAATTTGTCCGTAGTGTAGCTTAATGTATTCAGAGGCTAATGCAAGGCCGATGCCGGTGCCACTTTCCATCAAGCGGGCTTCATCCGTTTGATAAAATGGTTGGAATATTTTCTCCTTTTCATGAGCATTTAATCCAATACCGCTATCACTGATTTCAATTATTGCCGAACCATCAGGAAATCCTTCTGAAGGTGAACCTTGCTTCAGGTTAACGTGAATGGTGCCACCTTGTGGCGTAAACTTAAATGCATTAGAAAGAATATTGAATAATACAGTCTCAATCTTCTCGCTATCCATCCAAACCGGCAACTCTTGCAAATCAGCCTGAAAGTGGTAATTAATTTTCTTTCGATGGGCTTTATCGGTAAAGAGCGTCTGGATTTCGTGTGTAAATGCAACAAGATTGGTGCGACTAATTTTTATTTCAAGTTTGTCGTTCTCTAATTTTCTAAAATCCAAAATTTGATTGATTACCCGCAATAACCGATGTGAATTTTTTTCGGCCAGGCTAATTAAACTACGACTGGTTGAATCAAGCGTACCCTGTTTGAGAAGTTGCTGTATGGGTGGCATAATCAAACTTACAGGAGTCCGAAGTTCGTGCGAGATGTTGGTGAAGAATTGTTGCCGTGCCTGAATAAGTGCTTCGCCATGTTGTTTCTCAATCCGTGCTATATTTAGCTCGTTTTGCAATTTTAAACGGGTACTATATATGCGCATCCCAATAACGATGGAGGTTATTAGTAATACTCCGTAAAGCGCAAGAAACACTGTACTCAAAAATAACGGTGGTTTTACTTTAATAGTTAAAACAGCTTCCTGTTCGCTCCATTGTCCGTAGTTATTGGAACCGCGTACCCGGAATGTGTAATTTCCGGACGATAAATTGGAATAGATGGCAAAATTTTTCTGCCCTGAAGTATATAGCCAATCTTCATCAAAGCCTTCTAACATATATGCGTAAATGTTTGCATGGGGTTGCCAGTAATGCAGCGAAGAAAACTGCATGGCTATTGACCGATGTGCATAATCTACAGGCAGATGCGAGGCGATAGAAATATCGCGATCAAGCACATGGCGACCAATGGTATCGCCTTGGTTAACAGTTTTGTTATTGATGGCAAGCGAAGTGATATAAACTTTAGGTTGAAAATTTAGAAGTTGAGTACGGCTTGTTTGAATGGTGAGATAACCATTATCGCCACCAAACAAAAGCTCACCTTGCGGATTGCGGGCACTGCAACCTGAATAGAAACTTTTAAGGGGCAGGTTCTGATCTAATGGAAAAAGTTCTGTAACACGCGCAAGAGGGGAATACTTAATGACAAAGTGATTGGTAGTACCCCAGATATTTCCATCGTTATCTTCGTTAAGGCTACTAATCAATACATCACGCCCGGTCTTGATAGCATGAAAGTTCGATTTGTTTTGCTGTGGGTCGTATTCAATCAAACCGTTTTGTGTACCAGCCCACACTTTATTTTTGGAAGAGTAGAATAATCCATGAATATCATTCTTAGTAGCTTCCGAATTTGCTGCTTCAATTTTTTCTTGCTTGCCAGTGGTAAGATCAAGCCGGTACAAATCGTTATACATGGCAAACCAAAGTGAGTTTGCGCCAGCTACAATTTTTTCAGAACCAAATTCATCTGACACACGCTCAAACCTGAGTAGGTCTATGTTTTTCAGATCGCCCTGTGTTTTAAACAAACCACCCTGGTATGTACTTACCCACATGGTATTATCTGGGCCACGTAGTATGCGTGCAATGTAGTTAGTAATAAGTCCATTGGTTGGATTGGCCGTAATGGCATACATTTTTTGATTTGCCTCATCCCAGATGTTTATTCCGCCTGCGGTGCCAATCCAGATTCTGTTGTATGCATCTTCTTCCAGTGCATACACGTTGTTGAGTAAGATTTTTTGTGGTGCTTTGCTATTGGTATCAAAAATAAATATGATTTTCCCGGTCGTGTGATAGAGACCGTGTCTACACATAACAACGGCACTACAAGCTATACCACCAAACGAAGGATGGAATATGATCACGGCAGTCGGCTTAAGAGAGTGTACCATAAATTCAGTACGGAACCGGAGATCCTGTTAGTTGAAAACGAATACAATGAGTTGGGTCAACTAGTTACCAAGAAGCAACACTCCCGCAACAGCGGCAGTACGTTCGCACAACTTACAGACTACCGCTACAACATCCGCGGGTGGCTCGAGAAAGTAAATGATCCGGATGCGCCAGAGGTTAATGACTTGTTCAGCATGCAACTCAACTACAATATACCAACAGCCAATGGCGGTGCAGCTCAGTTCAACGGCAACATCAGCGAAATCCGTTGGAGCAGTGCAGGTATGGATAAACAATCGTATGGCTATAACTATGATGCCATGAACCGCTTGAAAGTAGTCAATTACTTCAACGCCATTAAACCTTTGGAAAATGGGCGTTACAATGAAAAACTTATTGGCCCCGGCAACACTTCCGGTTATGATCTGAATGGAAATATTCTTTACCTCTCCCGAAGCGGCAAACGCGCAGCCACGCCACAAGGAATATTTGATGACCTTACATATAAATATGTTGGTAACCAGTTAAAGATTGTGAACGATGCTATTGCTGACCATGCCAATGAAGAAGGCTTTAAAGAATTAACCGAAAAGACCTTTAATGTAAACAATACGGATGCTCAGAATGAATATGCCTATGACAAAAACGGCAACATGACCAAAGATGATAACAAAGGTATTACAGCGATCACGTACAACCATCTGAACCTGCCGCAGCAGGTAAACAAAGGAACTACCAATTATGTAGTCTATACCTATGATGCGACAGGGCGTAAACTCAAGCAGCAGGTGTTTGGCAGTACCCCTAAAACTACAGAATACCTCGGTGAGTTTATTTATGAAAACAATGCCCTTCAATACATCCTACATGAGGATGGTAGGATTGTGGCCGACAACAGCCCCGGTGCCCCACGCCCGTGGGAGTATCAGTACCATCTCAAAGATCATTTGGGCAATGTGCGGGTAGGCTTTAGTGAAAAGACTACGACAACCGTAAACAGTGCTACATTAGAAAATGCTACTCAAACAACCGAGCAAGCTACGTTCAGAAAGTATGGAAACCGCAGTGCGCTCAGCATCTTTAACAAAACACCGGGCGGCACATACTCGCAAGTACTGAATGGTGGCAACAACAACCAGATTGGCCTTGCCAAAAGTTTTGCTGTAAATCCAGGCGATGTGTTTGACCTGGAAGTGTATGGAAAGTATGAACAACCCACCGCAACTGGCAATAACTTAAACACCTTGTTCTCCGCATTGGTTTCTGCCTTTACCCTTAACCCAACCGGTGGTACCGGAATAGACGGCCAGCAAGCTTACAATGCCATTAACGGATTGTATGGTGGTGGCCCAGCCATTACCACGGGCGAGTGGGAAGATGACAATGCACCCAAAGCCTATTTGAATTATATCCTATTCGATCAGAATTTTGCCTTACTAGATATGGGTTGGGATCAGATCGGTGTTTCTGCCAAGCAAGTGGGTGTTTCTCCTGTAGTTGCGCATGATTTAATGAGCCTGCATGTAAAGGTAAAGCAGCAAGGGTATTTATACATATTCCTGAGCAATGAGAATCCTACCATGAGCAATGTGTACTTTGATGATTTTGTAATCAAACGAAGTACTGCCATTGAGCAGGTGGCCAATTATTATGCGTTTGGGTTGGCACAAAATTCAAATGGGTTTGAACGGGAGGGCGGAATAAAAAATCCGTTGTTGTATAATGGAAAGGAATTACAGGATGAACTTAATTTAGGGTGGTTGGATTATGGGGCAAGGATGTATATGCCGGATTTAGGTAGGTGGGCATTAATAGATCCAATGAGTGAATTTTATAGTGCCTGGTCTCCTTACAATTATGTTTTGAACAATCCTATTAGGCTGATAGATCCTAATGGAATGGCAGTGGTTGAAACAGACAGTAGTTTTGTGTTTACTGGAGATGACATCTTACCAATTTGGAATCACATAACTAGACCTAAAACACATACAATCAAAGAAGGTGATACATATTATGGATTGGCAAAAAGGACATACAAAGGTGCGTTTAGTGTCGATGATTTAAAAGAATGGAACCCGAATGTTGATTTTACCAAATTGAAGAATGGACAAGTCATTAACTTAGCATCTGAAGAAGATAGAAAGTTGGATGCCCTCGTAAGGTATGTTGCTAAACAAATTGAGGCTGAAGGGATTGATTCTAATGATCCATTAGTGCTGCAAGTTATTTGGCAAAGTTTTGATGGTAAAGTAAATCCTAATGACATCCAAATTGATGAAGGAGGTAACTTACAAGGTATTGGAATAATTGGAGAACTTAGTGGACCTGTTGCGCAAAAGGAGGCTGGAAAATGGTTAGGAAAAAAGATGACTACAGCAGGTGCTTCAGCGGTAGCAACCAAACTAGTTGTTGGCGGTGCTAAAACAGCTGTGGGGACAGTTTTTTCCTTAATCTTCATGCTATTAGATCCTAACGATGCTGGAAAAGGCAGTTCACTTACAGAACAGAGAGAGGCAAAAGCGAGCTATATTTCGAAGACGCTTGATACTTACCTTGGATTAAACTAATTATGGCATACACCGAATTAATTAAGTTCTTAGGGAGCCTGTTGAGGTGGGCTGTTAATGGGTTTAAAGGAAAATTTGTTGATTATTATGACGAAAAGTTAGAGCGTGAAAACTTTACTTTTGGAATCATTCTAATAATTCTCATAGTGCTAATAATTATCCCTATCATTGGAAATCTCGTTGCTTAAAGTGCTCACCCGCCCCGAAGTTGATGTTGGTCAATTGCTGGTCGCCTGACCAGAAATCTTAATCTTAGGTTATTAATTCAATATGAGAAGGGTTTATAGATTGAAACTATTCATTATAGTTTTTGCAGGCATGCTGGGCGACCAGCATGAACATTTGCTTTACCAAGACTAGGTCTCGTCCTAAAATAAGTTTACGGTTTTTAGTGGATAATCCTACAATAGGTTTACAATGGTAAATGCTTCTTTTCTCCGTATCTTTTCCTTGTGAAACAACTCTTGCTTTTACTCGTGTTTCTAATAGCCTGTTCGGCCCAAGCCCAGCAAGTGGATAGCTTATTTAGTAAACTAAATCCAGACAGTTTATTCAGGCTCAAGCCGGATACTTTACTCACCAACAAAATAAAAAAAGCAGATTCTTTGGCCCTCGGCTTTCAATCCAAAGCGGACAGCCTTCACAACAGCTACCAGCAACAACTCAACAGCATCAATGCCACCCGCAATAGACTCCAACAAAAAATCGATAGCCTCAATAACCTGAAAGTACCTACGCAGAAACTTACTCAGCAATTGGATAGCTTAAATCAATTGCAAACGCAAAAGCTAAATGAGGTGACCACCAAAATCAACAACCTCAAAACCAAAGCCACCAAGTCGTTAGATGAAATCAACCTGCCACAGGAATTGCAAGGGCCGGTTAACAATCTCAAACAGTCCATCAATGGTTTTACTCTGCCGGGAACCAGCCCAAAAAATTTAGCGATCGGCAATCTTGATTTGCCCAACATTACCAACACCCAACTTCCAACGTTAACGGATCAGATTAAGCTTGATCCTAGCCTTAAAAACTTTTCCAGCGAACTCAGTCAACTCAATGGTTTCGGTAACAACCTCGGTACCTATGCCGAAGATGTCAAACAACTTACACAAGGCAACCTCGATGAAGTCAAGAGTGTAGATAAGCTTATCGAGAATAAAGTAGCCGGTATAGAAGGCATGGAGCAATTGCAGGAAGGAAAAGCCCTCATGGAAAAAGCTAAACCCGATTCAGCTGCATTGGCAAACATGGCTAAAGAAGTGGTGCAGGAACAAATTCTCAATTCAGCACAAGATCACTTTGCAGGCAAAGAAGCCGTGTTGCAGCAGGCTATGGACAAGATGAGTAAACTCAAAAACAGATACTCGGAAGTGAAAAGTATGGCTGAGTTACCAAAACGATTACCCAATCCCCTAAAGGGCAAACCATTTATTGAACGGTTGGTTCCAGGCATCTCCTTTCAGATTCAGAAGTCGCAATACTTTCTGTTGGATGTAAATCCTGTACTACGCTATAAAATCAGACCCAGAATCTCTGCCGGTATGGGTTGGAATGAACGACTCCCGTTTGATGGTTGGAAAATACAAGGGGGTAATGAACGGGTCTATGGTCCTCGGGCAGTCTTTCAGGTTGCCTGGACAAAAGGCATCATCTTTACGCTACAACCAGAAGTAATGAATACCACCATACCACCGTTGCTGGCAAGTCGGTTGGGTTATGATCCTGCTTACCGCACCTGGATCACCAGCGTGTTCGGTGGAATCAAAAAAGAGTTTACGGTTTACAAAGGCATCAAAGGCAACAGCGAGTTCCTTTACAACTTCCGCGATAAAGATGGCATGAGTCCCTATGCAGATAAAGTAAATGTTCGGTTTGGGTTTGAGTCTCCAATGAAAAAGAAACAAAAAATCAAGAACTAAACAGGGTATGGTTATGCACTTCATTTATGATTTTGCTGTTGATGGCTTATCATTTCAACCTGTTATGGATTTTACGCGGCAGGCGATGTGCGAAATATGAAAATACTTGCAGGAAGTGATATGAAGTTTATTGTGATTGGAAGAAATGATGATTCGGTTTCAATTTTTAAAGTGAACGTACATGACTAAGCTTGTTCCATGTTTTTTGTTACTGCTATGTGGCGCAACAGTTTCTGCGCATGCCCAAACAACAAATTTTAATAAACCCCCTAAGTGGGCGAGTGAAGTTACCTGGTACCAAATCTTTGTAGAACGTTTTTATAATGGTGATAAAAACAATGATCCCCATCCGGAAAATATAGCCATCCCACCTATGAATGTAGCCGCTCCGCAAGGTTGGAGCGTTACACCATGGACGTGGAATTGGTTTACACAGGAAGAGTGGGCTAAAATTCCAGGCCGATCTTTTGGAGACATGTTGCAATACCGAAGATACGGTGGTGATTTACGAGGCGTGTTGAATAAGTTGGACTATTTACAAGAGTTGGGAATTACCGCACTGTTTCTGAATCCGATTAATGATGCGCCTTCGCTACACAAATACGATGCGCGGTATTATCATCACGTGGATGTAAACTTTGGGCCCGATCCGGTTGGCGATAATAAAATTATTGCAACCGAAGATCCACGCGATCCGGCCACCTGGAAATGGACTGCCGCAGACAAACTATTTCTTAAACTGGTGGACGAAGCGCATAAGCGCGGAATGAAAATTATTATGGATTACTCGTGGAACCATACGGGTACCACTTTTTGGAGCTGGTTAGATATTTTAAAGAATCAACAAAAGTCAGCCTATAAAGATTGGTATTCGATAAAATCATTTGACGATCCTGCCACACCCCAAAATGAATTTGATTACGAGGGCTGGTTAAATGTAAAATCTTTACCCGAAGTAAAAAAAGTAAACGTTACTACCGAGCGAAAACATGGGTTGCCTTACGAGGGCAACATTCAGGAAGAATTTAAAGCTCACGTTTTTGATGTAACCAAAAGATGGCTTGCACCCGATGGTGATATCACAAAAGGAATTGATGGCTTTCGGTTAGATGTGGCCGACCAGATAGGCCTTGGCTTTTGGCGCGACTACAGAAAGTTGGTGCGGGCCATTCAACCCGAAGCGTATTTAGTGGGCGAAATCTGGTGGGAGCAATGGCCTGATAGGTTAATGAACCCTGTGCCTTACACCAATGGCGATATGTTTGATGCCGTTATGTTTTATCAGGTATATCGGCCCGCGCGTTACTTTTTTGCCAAAACCGATTTTGAAATAGATGCAGCAGCATTTAAAGATAGTCTGGAGTTTCAGTGGAAGCGATTAGCAAAGGACAATTTATATGCGATGATGAATGTAGCCACCAGCCACGATACACCACGGTTACTTACGGATTTTTTTAATCCGAATAAATATAAGTTTAATACCTATCCGGATAATCCGGCTTATAAAACCAATAAGCCGGATGCAGAAACCTACAAGCGACTTCAGTTATATCTGGTGCATGCGTTTACATCAATTGGGGCACCGCACATCTGGAATGGCGAAGAGATGGGCATGTGGGGTGCCGATGACCCGCATCCGCGAAAGCCGCTTATGTGGAAGGAGTTTACGTTTGAGCCTGAAACCAAAGACAACTACCGGAATAAGCTGAATGAGTTTGATGCAGTAGCATTTAACCAGCAACAGTTTGATTTTTATAAAGAGCTTATTGCCATTCGCAAAGCAAACCCGGTACTTGTATCAGGTGAATTGGAATTTATTAAAGCAGAAGGAAAACTATTGGGTTACCGCAGGTTTTTGGGTAAAGATGAGATTGTGGTTTTGTTTAATGTTAGCAACGCGAAGGCTTTGTTTTCGCTCACACCCGGCAACTCGTACCGGTATTTGTGGGGTGGAAAAGGAACTTGCAAGAAATCAGTTAGTGTAAACACCTTGCAGTCTGTTATATTGAAAAAGATTTAATGTGTAATAATTAAAACGTGAGTGGTATGAAGCGATTTTTTACAGTATTAATGGTTAGTGTTTGTTCGGTGGCGTGGGCGCAAAATGTAAACAAGATACCCACCATAACACCATCCTTGTTCCAATACAACGATCAGATAACGGTTACCTACGATGTTACCGGAACGGCATTGGCCAATTTGCCTAATGCATGGATTTGGGTCTGGATACCCGGAAAAAACATTAATGCCAGGTATAATATCAATCCCGCAACAGCGGCTGCAGATGCTGCTAAATTCACAAAAGCAGTGGCTGGTGGCACTACCACGTGGAGCATAACATTTAAGCCATCCGATTTTTTTACTACCGATATCAGTAATGAAATTCAGATTGGGATGCTGTTAAAAGCAAGCGATTGGTCGGGCGGACAAACGGTTGATCACCTTGCAAACTTCGGGTTCAAAATTAGTTTGACTTCACCAAATGAATTTCCAATAGCGGTATTGGAAGGCAACACACTTAACATCAATGCAACCGCTCCGGCTTCAGCAAATTTTCAATTATTTATAAATGAAGTACTCACCGATTCCAAACCGGCAAGCACGAGTTATACCTATGCTTTTGTTGTACCGGCTTTACCGGCCAATGGTTCTGTTCGCTTGCTGGCAACTGCAGTTACCGGTGGTGCCACCCATCAGGTAGAGTTTCAATATATAGTGAAGCAAAATAGTCCGGTGGTTGCGCGGCCAACAGGAATTATTGCGGGCATAAATTATAATGCCGATCCCACTAAAGTTACGTTGTGCTTTTGGGCACCCGATAAATCTTCCATTTACCTGCTAGGCGATTTCAGTAATTGGGATGTGAAGTCGGAGAATCTGATGAATCGTGATGGTGAATTTTTCTGGAAAGAGTTAACCGGATTAACACCGGGGCAGGAGTATGGCTTTCAATATTGGGTAGAAGGTTCACTTCGTATTGCAGAACCATTTGCGGATAAAATTCTGGATCCGGACGATCAATATATACCGGCAGCTTCGTACCCTAACTTAAAAACGTATCCCGCAAAGGCACGTTCCTCCAAATGGTATGAACAACGCGTTTCTGTGTTTCAAACCAACCAACCTGAGTATGAGTGGCAGGTAACCAACTTTGTAAAACCGAAAAAGGAAAGTCTGGTGGTTTATGAATTATTGTTGCGCGATTTTTTTGGTTCGGGTAATCGCAACTATCAAACATTGATTGATACACTTTCCTATCTTAAAAGGTTAGGCGTTAATGCAATTGAACTGATGCCCGTTATGGAATTTAATGGTAATGAGAGTTGGGGCTATAATCCCACTTTTATGTTTGCTCCCGATAAATTTTACGGCACCAAGAATAAATTGAAAGAGTTTATAGACAAATGCCATCAAAATGGTATGGCGGTAATCTTTGATATTGCCATGAACCATCAGGACATTCCCAATTCATTTGCCATGCTGGATTTCAATTTCACCACGTTTAAACCTAACCCAACTAATAAATGGTTTAATGTAAATGCTACGCATCCGTTTAATGTGTTTAACGATATGAATCACGAAAGTGCATACACCAAAAAATATTTAGATACAGTAAATTATTATTGGATTAACGAATACAAAATTGATGGCTATCGGTTTGATTTAACAAAAGGCTTTACACAAACCAATCATCCTAACGATGTAAATGCATGGTCGGCATACGATGCCAGTCGAATAGCATTGTTAAAACGGATGTCAGATAAGATTTGGCAACATTCGCCCGATGCGTATGTGATTTTTGAACACCTAGGTGTTAATCAAGAAGAGAAAGAGTTGGCCGAATACCGATCTGGCGAAGGCAAAGGCATTATGTTTTGGGGAAAGATGACCGATCAATACAATCAGAATACCATGGGGTATGGATCGGGTTCGGATATTACGGGAGTATATCATGGCACACGGGGCTGGACAGTTCCACATCTGGTGGGTTATATGGAGAGCCATGATGAAGAGCGATTGATGT
Organism: Cytophagales bacterium; assembly: GCA_017303795.1. Lineage (GTDB taxonomy): Bacteria > Bacteroidota > Bacteroidia > Cytophagales > Cyclobacteriaceae > ELB16-189. The sequence goes on from JAFLBR010000012.1 coordinate 113,727, forward strand.
ATAAAAATCTGCAGTTTGGAAATAACGCAGCAGGTTACAATGTTAAAACACCAAGTACTGCTTTGAAGCGAATGGAGGCTGCATCAGTATTGTTTTATACCATACCGGGACCTAAGATGCTGTGGCAGTTTGGTGAACTTGGTTTTGAGTATAGTATTAATCGATGTGAAAACGGACTCATTAATCCACCCGGTTCCGAAGGAGGTGATGGTGATTGCCGACTATCGATTAAACCTCCAACTTGGAATTACCTTGATGATTATAACAGGCTCAGTCTTTTTAATCATACCTCCAGCCTTATAAAATTGAAAAAAGCAGCTAATGTATTTCAAGATGGTGTGGTAACCTTCTCAAGCGATAACCTGGTGAAGGCTGCTTCTATTCGGAATAAGAATTTTACAACTACACCGGCTGATTCGCTGGAGATGAGTGCAGTAGTGGTGGCCAACTTTGATGTAAGCACCAAAACTTTTAATCTCAGTTTTCCGCATACTGGCACTTGGTACGAATATTACACGGGTGATGAACTTACTGTAAGTGCGGCTACCCAAACAGTAAATCTTACCGCGGGTGAGTATAGAATGTATACCAACACGCTATTGGTTAAAACTGTAATAACCAGTGTGGCTGACGAGCAACATATTTTGCAACTTTATCCTAACCCGGTAGTTAATTATATCGAGAGTGATGAGTTTTTAGATCAGATTACCTTGATAGGTGTAACAGGAGTTCGGTATTCATTAATACGTCTTAATCCATACCAATGGGATGTCTCGGGTGTGCCAGCCGGGTTCTATGTAGCAGTATCTGTAAAGAATGGCACTGTAACCAAGAATAAAATTCTAAAACGGTAATTTTTTTGCACAAAACGGGCATGACATAATTATTTAATTCTTTGTAGTTAGGTAAGAGTTTTTGTTATTTGAACGTGCCTTAACTTTTTACCATGGCCAGTACTCTAAAGACCCGATCCCGACTTCTGTTCGCAGTGGTTTCGGTTATTGGAATTTTGCTGGCTATTAATGCCATTCTGATTTATCAAAACAGTCTTTCAATTGAGCGCAATCAACTCTTGCTAAAAAATGCAGAGCAGGCTAAACTCAATTCATTAGATGTAATCAGAAATATTCATTTAATGGATTTAGCCTTGCGGGGTTATGCTTTAACCGAGCAAGAACCGCAGTTAGCCGCCACCGATTCTGCAAAAATTAGTCATCCTAAAATTGTAAAGCGACTGCGGGAAGCCTTACAAGCCCAGCATTTTGACCGACTTACGGAACTTGATTCACTGGAACTAACCGTTACAGCATATTTCAATCACTGCGACAAGATGTTATTGTTAGTAAAGAATAAAAAAATGGATGAATTTCTTACGCTATTGCGAGCCAACGAAGGCTACGAAGTTTGGCGTGCCTATAAAACATTCTCCGATCGGGTAACAATTTTTGAAACGAAAGTAGTTGCCGATGCAAACGTTAATATTCAGCGGGCCCTACGCGGTAGCTACCTGCTACAATTTTTGATTTTTTTGTTAGCTGTACCTGCATTGGGTTACATGGCATTTTCAACAGCTAAAACATTTCTATTGTCGGATGAACTAAGGAAGGCGCAACAAGAGAAGAACAAAATTCTTCAGCAGAATAATGAGGAGCTTGACAGGCAGGTAAAAGCAAAAACAAAAGACTTATTTGAACAGAACGAATCCATAAAAGCGCACAACGAACAATTAATTCTTCAGCAACGGCAGATTAAACTCGCTAACGAAACCATTGAAGCGCAGGCGTTCCAGATTGAACAAAAGAATAAAGAACTCGCACAAGAAGTAGAACGACAAACAAACGACCTGTTGATTGCCAACCGCGAGTTAGGAGAACAGAATACTCGCTTGCAGCAGTTTACCTATATTATTTCGCATAACCTTCGTGCCCCAATGGTGCGCCTGATGGGATTAGCTAACCTGCTAGAATATAGCGAGGCTGCTGCCGATAAGGATGACATTTATAAAATGGTGGTTAAATCCTGTAGGGATATTGATGAAGTTATTCGTGATTTGAGTGATATACTCTATGTCCAGCGACAAAATACTCTTACCCGATCGGAAGTTGATTTGAATCAAATGGTTCATAAGGTGCTGGTAACGTTACAAGATGAAATCAGTGTGGTGAATGCCACTGTAGATCTACGAATGGGAAATGAAAAAATTCTTTCGGTGGCACCATATGTAGAAAGTGTTTTATATAACCTGATTAGTAATGCCATTAAGTACCGTGATCCGGATCGCCTTTTAAAAATTGAAATTGTAAGCTTTATTACAAACTCATTTGTTTGTGTAGAGATTACCGACAACGGTTTGGGTATTGATATGACCATGCATCGTGATAATCTTTTTAATCTCTACAAACGGTTTCATCAGCATGTAGAAGGCAAGGGGTTGGGATTGTATCTTGTAAAAACACAGATGGAAGCTTTAGGGGGAAAAATTGAGGTAGAGAGTGAAGTAAACAAAGGCACCCGGTTTGTACTTTATTTTAACATAGGATAGGCGAATGCTTCCTCAGCGTAATCAAACTACCCCATTACCGCAACCATTTTCAATACAGGCGCGCTTAAACTTTTGTCGCCAACAACTTTTACGTTTGCTTCGGCTTGTGCGGGAGTTAAGGCTTTGGTAAACAATTTCCAAGCAGTGTCAGGAGTAAGCGTTAGCGAGGTTGCAATAGGTTGCCCCGATTCCACCAGGCTCCACTTGCCGGATTGTGATTGAATGATCCATTTGCCGCCCGCATCGCCCGTTATAGTTACCTGAACACAGGTTCCGTCCGGTGCTGTAGTATTTCTAAAATTGTGCGACAATGCGCGCAGTAACGTGTCAATCATCGGGTAGAAGTATTCACGCGTCATGATACCTTCTTGTTGTACGGCATCGCGTATTTGTTGCTGATGATGCCAGCGCTCGGTGTATTCGCGTGCAATGTGAAACCAGTTCTTAGATTCATTTTCGCCAGCCCACGCAACCGAAAACATGGCCGGTGCTTCTAAATCCAGCGAATGATAATACGCAATCATAGGTTGTTGTGTGAGTTGCAAAAAATCGATCAGTGTTTGCGGACTAACGCGCCTCATGGCTTTTACCCAATCGGCATTAAGCTGGTTAAGGTAATCAACCAAATCCTGATAGGAGTTAATCGCATCGGGCGGATCACCTGCATGTTGCTGCAACATAGCAATGGTTCGCACACTGGTGTCTAATAAATGTGCCGCAACATCTTTTACGGTCCACAGTTTGGCAACCGTTGGTTTATTCCAGTCGGCTGGCGATAAACTTTTCAGTAGTTCAATCAGTTTTTGTTCGAGTGGTTCGAACAAATGCAACGTATTAATCTTTTTCATTACCGTGGGCCAGGAGGACAATGTTTGCGTAAGTAATCGGAATACAAAGTGGCTAAATGCTCGGAAGTACCTTCGCCTTCGCTAATACCATGCGTACGGTTGGGGTAAGCCATAAACTGAAATTGCTTGCCGTGTTTAACCAATTCGTTCACTAACATTTCAGCATTGGCATAATGCACATTATCATCGCCAGTGCCATGAATATAAAGTAAATTGCCCTGAAGATTTTTCGCATAAGTAATAGGCGAACCAGCAATAAAGTCTTGCAGATTTTCTTGTGGCAAACCCATGTAGCGCTCCTGGTACAGGTTATCGTAAGTAAGTTGATTGGCTACTGCGGCAACAGCAATGCCGGTTTTATAAATTTCAGGATATTGAAACAAGAGGTTAAGTGTTGCTGAACCACCACCGCTCCAGCCCCATACTGCAATTCTATCAGCATCTACGAAAGGCCATTTCAAAATCTCTTTTGCTGCCAGTGCCTGATCTTTTATATTGACCAAACCGATTTTACGATATACGCTTTTTCGCCACGCTCTTCCCTTTGGGGCAGGTGTTCCGCGGTTATCAATCGACATATAGATATAACCTTCTTCGGCCATGTCGCCAGTAAATAAGTGATTGTCGGCTGCGCCATACGTATCATGTACATTAGCGCCCCACGGTTCCGTATATACATAAAACACCACCGGATATTTTTTGGTCGCATCAAAGTTGGTGGGCTTCACCATCCAGCCATCCATTTCTACACCTTCTTCTGTTTTTACTTTAAAGAACTCAACCGTTTTAGGTTGGGTAGCATCTTTCAGTTTAGCCTGAATACTTTCTTTTTTATTTAGAGGGGTGTGCTTGGGTAAGGCTATCAGTTCATTTACCGGTTTGGTAAAACTGTTGTTGAAGCTATGCGAGGCAAATGTTCCGGTAGGTGATATAGAATAGTCGTGGGTTCCGGCTAAAGCCGATGGTGTTACCAATTCAGCTTTTCCTTTTCCGTCTAACTTAATTTTATAAAGATATTTCTGCGTGGCATTTTGTGGCGATGCCAGAAAATACAAGAGGTTATTCTTTTCATCAACCAACCGGATATCCATCACATCATAATCGCCTACGGTAATTAAAGTTTGTTTTGTTCCGTCTTTCGAGATGCGATATGCATGCCGCCAACCATCTTTCTCACTCATCCATAAAAATTCTTTTCCACCATTCAGCCACCGGAAATAATGCCTGAAGTCTAACGCATACACATTTTCCCACGGAGTATAAAGATCAATCCAGGCGGCATCCGTTTCAACATAAACCTGAGTGGCTACACCGGTTTGTGAATGGCACGAAAAGATTTTGCTTTCGTTTTGTTTGCGATTAAGCTGCTGCACCAGAATTTCGGTAGCGCTGTTCCATTCCATGCGCGGCAGGTAATGTTGTTTCGCATCGCCCGGAAGGGCAAGCCAGGTTATTTTACCAGATGTTACATCGGCCACGCCAATACGGGCAGGCGAAGGAGTTTGGCCCGCGGTAGGATATTCTACCGGAATGATTTTAGAATAAACCGAATCGGTATTGTTGATCATGTAGAAATCGCGAATCTGGCGCGCATCCAATTGCCAGAATGAAAGTTGTTTGCTGTCCGGGCTCCATTGAAAGCCATCGCGACATGCAAATTCTTCTTCGTAGGCCCAATCAAAGGTGCCGTTTATTAACTTCCGGTTGCCATCGGTTGTAATGGCTTTTACCTGCCCGCTGCTCAGATCTTCCACATATAAATTTTGCTCGCTTACATAGGCGGCTTTGGTGCCATCGGGCGATAACTTGGCAAACATAAGTGAGGAGGCAGGTCTTGATTTTCCGATCTGCGTTAAGGCTTTTGTTTTCAGATCAAGCACCCAATAATCGCCCCGCGTATCTAAGCGCCATACGCGTTGGGTATTGGTAAAAATCAACAGTTTGGATTGATCTTTCGAGAAGGCATAGTTGCGTACCCGTAAGGCCTGGGCTCCGGCCGGGGTAAGTTCGGTCCTTGATACAAATGTAGTTTTGGTGTTGGCCGGTAAGTTATATCGATTGATTTCTCCGCCTTCTACACGGTAGTAGGCGTTTCCTTCAGGTGCCCACCGCAGGCCTTGTGCCTGTATAAACCACGGGGCAATCAGTAATAGTACAATCAGAATTCTCTTCATAGGTGCCAAGTTTATGTGTTGGGGACTTTGGTAGGGCAAGTTATCTAACCCGATGGGCAAAAAACAACACTCTTAACTAAAATTGCCCTTATCATAAATTTGGATTAGAAGTTCTTTGATTGTGAAGACCTGTTAAATTTGTATCTTTTCAGGTCTAATAGACTCCCGTAATGGCCAAGCTAAAGAACATTGTCAAACAACTTTCGGATACCGATTACAAATCCATCTACGATTCGCTTAGTGAAAGCAATGCCGAGAAGTCTGCACACTTGCTAAAAGCTTTACGCGAACGCCAGTTATCGGATAGTAAGATTATGGTTGAGTTGGAGGTAAATGCCAATGCGTATTACACGCTGCGGTCGCGCTTAAACCAAAAAATTGAAGAGCATCTGCTACAGCAGATGGAAAGCCCACGCACTGATATTCTGCGTAAAGTGGCTAACCTGAACGAAGTACTGTTTACCAAGAAGCGCACCATTACCATTGCTACATTAAAGAAATTAGAAAAGGAATTATTGGATTACGATCTGGCTAATGAGCTTACCGTAATCTATAAATCGCTGAAAAAGCTGCATATCAATTCACCCGATCATTTTCAATACTCACAATTGTATAACCGCCATGTGGCCTACATGCTGGCGGTTGATAAAGCCGAGGACTTACTAACCGAATATTTCAGAAAATACGGCAGCTACTTTTTATCAAACGATGAGAACGAGAAGCTGGGGCTTTCATTGCTGATGAAAGAAATGCAGAACGTGGCCCGCATTTACGAATCGCACCGGCTTTATGTGTACCAGAGTTGTATGCTGGTGTTTCACCGGTTGTTTGTAGAACCTGATGATAACCTGCACCTGGATGGCGAATCGATAGAAGATATCTTCAAGCATGTTCAGAAAATCTTTGACACCTATAACCTCGACCCACTCTATTATCACCTCAACCTGATTTTCGAATTCCTGAAATTAGAGTACTATAATCACTACGGGGTTTATCACCAGGTAGAAAAAAGTTTTGAGGAGGTTAACGATGCGGCCACCAACCTGCTCATCAACTATCCATTCTACACATTTGCAGCCCGCTTTCTGATTACCAAAGTAGAGCGGCACTTGCGCTTGAATACAGAAAAGGAGATGTATGCCGAGAATGAAGGTTTGTTTGAGGATATTGAATCGGATACGCAAGACGTAACGCGGCATACCATTCACGTGGTATATCGCGCTCTGGGTTGTTATTATGCCAGTAAGTTTGAAGAAGCAGCCAAGCTGATAAACGGGTTACTAAACGATGTAAGCCTGAAACGGTTTCCGTTTGTACACATGGAAGTGAAGGCTATTCTGGCACTTCAGTATTGCATGTTGAAAGATTTCGAATTGTTTAATCAACTTACCAGCAGCATTCAGCGCCAGATCAGGCTGTTTGGAAAAGATGAATGTGAGAACGTATTACTCTTCTTAAAAATTTTGAAGATTGCCACCAGCGAAGCCAAGCGCGAAAAAGCAAAAAAGATTATGCAAGTGATACCTAAATTCAAATCATTAAAGCTGAATTACTTTGCGCCTACTACTTTCATCCGCATGGATAAAGAGTTTGTAGATAATCTTACGGCTATTGATGCTCCGGGCAGTTAGTTAGCTTTCTTGAATCAAGGAACTCGTGTAAACGCCATTCCTTCAACTTCAAGTGTTGTGGCGCGACCAGCAGCATTCAGTGTAAACTGAACTTTTGTTTTTCCCCACCAGCGTTTATCATACCACCCGCTAAAGGTATCGTAATTCCAATGGTCGAGTTTTGCATTCACTACATTATTAATGGCGAGATTTAAACTATTGCCATCAGTCGTTACGATAATTTCTCCATAAAGATCGCTGGCATACTTACCAGTATATTCTGTTAACGCGAGTGATGGTTTTGTATTGAGTATGCGTTGCAGATCTTGTTCTTTCTGTTTCTGTTCATATTGCTGACCAAGATTTTTATAAAGTGCCTGAAATTCCGTACTCCAATCGCGGGTACCGCCTAAAGCAAACACATCAAAAGCTTTAAACATTAATGCATGGCGCACTTCGGCATGATCAAGATTTCCAAAAACATAAACCCCTAATTTACTTTCGGGTAATTGACCATTGATGGCAGTTTCTCCGGCAAGGCTTCCGGTATGAAAGTTTACTTTCTTGCCTTTATAATCCTGCTGAAACCAACCCAGACTGTAAGTAGTCCAGTTGGGTTTGGTAAGCTGTGCAGTTGGATAAAACTCATCGGCAGGAACAATTACCTGCGGTTTAAAAAGTTCCGCCCAGGTAGTTGGTTTTACCAATCGTCCACCGGCATACTTGCTGCTATCTAACATACAGATTGCCCATTTACTCATATCGTCAACAGAGGCCCACACACTACCGGCTGGGCCAATAGCATCGGCATTCGTGCGACTAATAACAACTGTCTTGCCATCTACCCAATAATGTTCGCTGCTCTGATTGGCATCGTTCACCATTTGCAAATGCGGGTAGGTGCGCGTCATACCCAACGGTTCAAAAATTCTTTTCTTAATAAAAACTTCCCAGGGCGAACCACTTACTTTCTCAATCACTTTGCCCGCATATAAATAAAAAATGTTCTGATAAATAAAACTGGATCGCAGTGAATAGGTAGGAGGTACTTGTTTCATTCGCGCCAACACTTCATCCGAAGAAATATCCATCACACTCCATAAAAAATCAGTATTACCAACGCCCGAGTTGTGTGTAAACAAATCGCGGATTTTCAGGTCGCGTGTAACGTACGGATCATACAATTGAAAATCGGGAAGGTGTTTGATCACCGCATCATCCCAACTTATTTTTCCTTCGTCAACCAACATGGCCATGCAAGTAGCGGTCATGGCTTTGGTAGTGGAGGCGCACGCAAACAAAGTTTGGTCGTTCACGGCTTCGGGTTTATCAAGTTGCCGTACGCCATAGCCTTTCTTAAGCAATACTTTTCCATCCTTCACCACGGTAATAGCAAGGCCAGGTACTTGATATTGCTTGCGCGATTTTTCTACGTACGCATCAAACTCTTTAATCAGTTTGGCTTCTGGTGTTTGGGCTTGTATGGTAATGGTACCAAGTACAAGAATGATGAGTAAAATTCTTTTCATAGGTTAATCGAGCCAGTTGTATTTTTTGAGAATGGAAAGTACGGCAGTTCGTTTTTCTTCTTGTGGTGTGGGAATGTTACACAGCATCACATACACAATTCCTTTTTCAGGAATGCTTACATAATCACCATAAAAGCCACCTTGTGTGCCCGTATGGTAAATCATTTTGTATCCTTCATCGGTTTGCCCGATAAACCAACTCGCCCCGATAAAAGGCGGTGTAGCATCCTGCCATTGCGGATAATTCCAGATGGTTCGCGAAGTGGTAATGATTTCTGCATTTAATATTTTATGATCGCGCAACGATTTTTCATAGAGCACTAATTCTTCCACCGAACTCCACACACCACCATTACCGGCAGCAGCAAACGTGGGCTCTTCGCCATAATCTTTTTCGATGTAGCCGGTTGGTGTTTTCAGGTAGGCATGCGCCACGCCTGTTGTAGGGTAGGGCCCATCGGTAATCGTGCTGGTTTTCATTCCGGCAGGAATAAAAATTCTGTTCTTTACTTCGTCCTGCCATTTGTTGCCCGTAACTTTTTCAATGATCAAGGCCAGTCCGTTAAAAGCTGGATTGGAATATTCATAGCGCGACCCCGGTTCGAATAGCAATGAATCATTTAATAGAATCGGATTAAAGTTCTCCTGATCTTTCGCTGTAAGCAGAAACACACTGTCCAAATGTTGCCTGCGGTTATCGGGCAAGCCGGAAGTATGTGTAAGCAAATGATGTACGCGAACTTTTTGTGCTAGCTGCGGATTTTTAAATTCAGGAAAAAATCTGGCGATGCTATCGTTCAAGGAAAGTTTGCCTTCCTGTGCCAACTCAAGAATTACATAGGCAACAAATGTTTTTGAAATAGAACCTGTGTTGAATAAAGTTTGAGTAGCAATTTTTTCTTTTGATGGTAAATCGGCCAGGCCATACGCATGACTAAATACTACCGAATCATTTTTTAGAATAAGAACCGCGCCACCGGGTGTATTGCCGTTCAGGTAAGAAAAAATGGCATCAACTTCTTTCTCAAATGTGGGTGCCTGAGTGCAACCGGTTAGGATGAAAACAAGCGCGATGAATTTTCTCATTTCACTGCGGGTTTGCGCATCATTCTGAAAATGGCCACCACTGCAATTACAGCCCAAACGGTATTGATAAATGTAAACGGATACGCTTCTTTAAATACACTGTTAATGATGAGCAACACCGCGCCCGTAAGGTTCAACACTTGAAAGATGAGTGAATCGGATTTTATTTTTTGCAGGCTGTTTAGTGCATAGGCGGCAATCACAGCCACCGAACCAATCCAACCCATTGCCGTTATCCAAACCTCCATTACTTTCTCAGTTTTACCCGAACCAGATACATGTCGGCAGTAATGTACAAGGTTTTTTCATCGGGCGATAGCGCACAGTTAGCAGCCAGTTCGGTTAATCTGATTTTGCCCAATACTTTTCCGGTTGAGTCAAAAATCCAAACGCCACCGGGCCCCGTAGCATAAATGTTTCCGTTGCGATCAACTTTTAGTCCATCCGGCAAACCTCTGTCGGTAGCAAGGTTTTCTGTGGCATCATAAAAAATACGGGCATTGGCTACACTGTCCGTATCGGTTAACTCAAACTCATACCAGGTTGCTTTTTTAGGATCGGAATTAGCTACGATAATTTTTTTCTGATCGGGCATTACAATAATACCGTTTGGTTTAGTCAGGCTATCTACCAAGAGTGAAACCACACCTGAAGTGTTTACTTTGTAAACCCCATTGTGAGGTTGTTCTTTTTCAGGATCGGCATCGTGTTTGGCTAAGCCGTAAGAGGGATCAGTAAAAAATAATTCGCCTAAACTATTATAGACTGCATCGTTCGGGCTGCTGAATCTTTTTTCGTTATGCGCAGCAGCTATAGAAATAAACTCTGGTTTCGGATTGCTTAGGGCGGCATTCATTCGTGCCACTCTGCGATCACCATGCTGACAAAGAATTAATGAATCGTTATAATAGATTAATCCATTGGAGCCAGGCTCGTTGCTGGTGGTAGTGGTGCCAGTAAATCCGGAAGGCGTAAGGTAAACTTCTGCGCCTTCACTTTCTGTCCATTTATAAACCGTATTCCTGGGTACATCCGAAAACAAAAGCATGTTTTCTTTTTCTATCCACACCGGGCCTTCACTCCATTCGTAACCTTCGGCAACAATTTCAATAGATGCATCTGCATCCACCAATGCATCCAGTGCAGGGTCAAGCCGTTCAATGGAGCCAATGGTTTTAGTTTCTTTGGGTGTACAGGCAGCGAGTAAGAGCGCTGCAAGAATAAGGTTTCTCATGGTAGGTTTATTTTGCGATGGAAGTTAGGAAAAATGTGCTTCGGTTACGCCTTCATCAGCAATTTTCGCAACGACATGATGTGTAAGGTGTAGGCTAACGGTACCAGATAGGCCGGCAAGAACAAGAATGGAAATTGGGTAACAATTACATTGGCAGGTTCATTATCAAAAAACCGGATTGGTGTTGGCATAGATAGAATAGCGACAGCTACAATGTTGATAAGCAGCACGAGTCCGAAAATATTCCAAACAATAAGCCATGGTTTTGAATTCAATAGGAAGCGGGCTGCCAATACTGCTGTAACTCCTGTAAGCACATCCCAATTTAATCCTTCAAACGTCATTTGAATAGGCAACAGGTTTTGAAGAAATAACATCCAGAGAATAATTTCTACAAACACCCGAAATACCTGAAGCTGGGTTAATGCCTTTAATGAAATGTGGTGCAGAATATCTTTCATGGTGCTGCTAAAGAGTAAAAACAAAATGGTTATCAGCGGCAGAACAACTACAGGCATGGCGTTGGCCGGAAATAAATCGAACCGCGAAGTAAACCCAGAGGCAGAAGCTGCACTAACGGCAACAGCCCAAAGAATAAATCCGATTAAAATCCGCAAGCTGATTTTTTGTTTTCGTTCGGGTATCCAGTTGGTTTTAGCTATGGCCGATTTTAATTCCCGATACAGCAACACAATGAAGATGAGTGTAATAACAGGAAAACCGAGGGTACTGATAATTTTCATACTGAATGATTTTTTGTTGCAATAAATTCCTGAACCAACATCAGCAAGCCGATTGCCAGTATAAGATACAAAACCAGTTTTTGAAATGTGGCTTGATTAAGCTTACCCAGAATAATTTTGCCTGCGTAACTTCCGCCAAAAGCAGCTAACACCAGCAACGGCACATACCATATAAATTCTTTTTGTAAAAAACCAAAGTTGAGATACAGCACCGATCGCGCTACATCCACACCAAAGTCGATAGCGGCAGAAGTGCCTACAAACAAATTTTTTTCAAGTTGATAAGCCGTTAGCGCCAGCCCACGAATAGCCCCACCAGTTCCGATAAACCCAGCCATAAATCCGGCCAGCGATCCCGTCCACACCAAGTTGGCATGTGTAGGTTTAAGACTTGCCTCTGGATTTCGGAGAAAGAAAATTGAAAAGCCAACTAAGAAAATTCCCAACAAGGTTTTGGCGTATGTGAAAGCAACCAGTTGGGTAAGCCATGCGCCAATCACCACAAACACTATGCTGCCTGCGCCCAACCACAATACCAGCTTCCAGTTAATGGTTTTATAAAACAAGATGAGTTTAGCTGTATTGCTGAATACATGAAGTAAACCGGTTAAGGCAAGCACGGTTTGAAAGTCGAAGAAGAATTGTGCGAGCGGAACAAAAAGTACCGATGAACCAAAGCCACCTACCGTGCCCAGAATTTCGGACAGCAGCAGAATAACCAGAAAGAGAAACAGGTTCATAATTCTTTTTATGAAAGGTAATTCATTACTTTGAAACCAAATACTTATCGCATGAATTCTGTTTCTATTCCTCAGCGCCCGGCTCGCCATTTTCTTCCAACTGATTTTGCCGTTACTACCTGGCAAGAAATTAAACCGTATTTCGATGATCTGGCCGCTCGCGTGCTTTCGAATGAAAGCGATCTGCAACGCTGGTTGTCCGATAGAAGTGAGTTGGAATCTGTGATTAGCGAAGATTTAGGCTGGCGGTATATCAAGATGACTTGTTATACCGAGAATGAAACATACAGCAAAAGTTATCAGGACTTTGTAGAGAACATTCAGCCGCAGATAGCACCGTATGCCGATCAACTTAATCGTAAATTAGCGGAGTCGCCATTTCTTACTAACCTCGAATCAAAAGCTGGTTATAAAATTCTGATCCGCAATCTGAAAAAAGATATTGAGTTGTTTCGCGAAGCGAACATCCCCCTCTTTACGCAAATCAATACCGAAACACAGAAGTATGCGCAGCTATCGGGCGCCATGACAGTGATGATTGGCGACAAAGAACTTACGTTGCAACAAGCTGCGGTTATTCTGCAATCAACCGATCGCGCCAAACGCGAAGAGGCTTATCATAAAATTTCGGAACGCAGATTAAAAGATAAAGAAACATTGGATGGTTTATTCACCACACTAATTGGTTTGCGCCATCAGGTATCGGTAAATGCAGGGCAGCAAAACTTTCGCGATTACATGTTTAAATCTTACGGCCGGTTTGATTATACGCCAAAAGATTGTTTTGATTTTCATGAGGCTATTGCTACCGAAGTTGTACCAATTCTTAATCAATTAAGTAAAGAGCGTAAGCAAAAACTGGGTGTGGCTAAACTAAAGCCGTGGGATAAAGCTGTGGATGCCGATGGGTTGCCACCTTTAAAGGCGTTTGAAAATGGTAAAGACCTTACTGAAAAATCGATTTCGTGTTTTCAAAAGTTAGATCCGTTTTTGGGTCAGTGTTTATCTATTATGAAAGAGATGGGCCATCTCGATCTGGAGTCCAGAAAAGGAAAAGCACCGGGCGGTTATAACTATCCGTTGGCTGAGATTGGTGTGCCGTTCATTTTTATGAATGCCACCTCAACCATGCGCGATATGACAACCATTATGCATGAAGGCGGCCATGCCGTGCATAATTTTCTAACGAAAGATTTAGCGTTAGCCGATTTCAAATCGCCACCGATGGAAGTTGCCGAATTGGCATCTATGAGTATGGAATTAATTTCGATGAAGCATTGGGATATTTTCTTTCCGGATGAAGCCGAACGGAAACGTGCAAAGCGTGAACAGTTAGAAGATATTATAGAAACCTTGCCTTGGGTAGCCACTATTGATCAGTTTCAACATTGGCTTTATGAAAACCCAACGCACACACCTGAACAACGCAAAGAAAAATGGAATGAAGTGTTTGCGCGGTTTGCCGATACTGTAACCGATTGGACTGATCAGGAAATTGCGCGAGATTACCTGTGGCAAAAACAATTGCACTTATACGAAGTACCATTCTATTATATTGAATATGGCATGGCGCAACTAGGAGCTATTGCGCTTTGGCGGAATTACAAGCTCGATAATCAAAAAGGCTTGCAAGGTTATATGAATGCGTTGAAGCTAGGCAACCTGAGTACCATTCCAGAAATTTATGCTGCGGCTAATATCCGGTTTGATTTTAGCCGCGAGTATATTAAAGAGTTGATGGATTTTGTACGGACAGAATTAGCAGCAATTTAATCGCGGCAGCTATCTAATAGTGCATTCAGTTTTTTTGCATCCGCAGATGTTAACCGCATTACTTCCGTATCGAGAGAATTGATTACGGAGTCGAGTTTTTCGAGCAGGGTTAAGCCTTGAGTGGTGATGCGAATTTCAGAAGAGCGCTTGTCTTGCTTGCTGGTTGATTTCTCAATTAATTTTTTTCCGATAAGCCGATCGAGTAAACGCGAAACGTCAGAGTTCTTATCCAACATCCGGCTTTTAAGTTCGTACGCACAGATACGATTGGGGTGCTGACCTCTTAAAATGCGAAGTATGTTGTATTGCTGGCCGGTAATACCAAACGGTTCAAAAAATTCTTTTTGCAATGTCTGAATCCAGTTGGCCGTAAACAAGATATTGAGTACAGCCTTTTGTTGCTCACTCTTAAATTTTTCTTGTTTGATTTCCTGTTCCAGTTTCATAAAAAAAGAAGGCTGTATTAATGCTAAAACCTTCCAGGTCTAATGATATAATATAGACCTGAAAGGTTTGTAACTCAGCCTCGTTCAATAAAATTATTGAGCCTTAAATTCACCTTTGGCAGTAATGGTTACTTCATCGCCTGCACCTGGGCCCGACTTACCTACACCATAATCAATACGGTTTAAAGTAGTAGTAGCCTTGAAGCCTGCAATTTTCTTTCCATCGCGACCAGCAGCTGTACCGATAAGGGTAAGATCAAGCGTTACTGTTTTAGTAACTCCGTGCATAGTAAGGTCGCCTGTAACTTTGTAAGCTTTGTCGCCAGTCTTTTTGAATGACGTGCTTTTGAAAGTTAGCGTAGCAAATTTCTCTACATCAAAAAAGTCAGGGCTTCTTAAGTGCTTATCGCGACCTTCGTTGTTGGTATCCACAGAGCTGATATCAGCAGTCAGTTCGATAGTAGCATCAGCAAAATCTTCGCCTGTTGAAGTGATGGTAGCATCAAACGAATTGAATTGACCTTCTACTTCTGAGATCATCAGGTGAGTAATTGAAAAGCCAAGTTTAGAGTGGGCTTTGTCAACCTTCCAGGTTGTTTGCGCAGTTGCAACTCCGGCAACGAACAGCAACGCAACTAATACATTCAGTTTTTTCATGTGTTGTTTTTTAGTTTGGTTTTGTTGTGCAAGTATAACACCACTTTTTACAATGAATGTTTAAACATGTAACTATCTTTTGTTAACAGCTTGTTAATCAGTGGTAAAAAATTACCGAAAGCCTGAACCAGGTCTGAAATCAGGCTTTCAGGTAGAACGCTTTTGTAAGGCTTTTGTAGGCTTCGGTCCAGGTTTCGCCCGATTCGTAAAGAATCAGTTCTTCCAATTGCTGCGGTTGTGGCTCTAAACTCAGCTCCACTAAAATTCGCTCCACCGGCTTGGCTTGCCGCGAACGAAACGCACACCTTCGAATGCAATACCAACCATGTTCAGCACTTAGTTGAACTAATTGCAGGGCTTCTGTTTCGGGTAAGATTACACTTAACCTTCCGGCAGGAGAAAGCAAACGCTTGCCGTGATGTAGCAAATCAAGTTGCGATAAAGTTTCGGTATGCCGCGCCTGCATTCGTTTTTCAGTTGGTGGTTTGTAACTGTTTATAAAGTAGGGCGGATTACTTACAATCAAATCGAACGGTTCAGAAACAAATTGTTGCACTGAAGTATGCTGTACCACTATTTTTTCCGGCCACGGAGATTGACTTATATTTTCTTGCGCTACTTCACAGTCTTCTTCCGAAAGATCAATCGCGGTAATGCGCACATCGGTTTGTGTACGCTGGGCAAGCATAAGAGCAATTACACCGGTGCCGGTTCCCACATCTAATATACGTTTGGCATTTTCAAGGTTAGTCCATGCGCCCAGTAAAACGCCATCGGTACCAACCTTCATGGTTGCTTGCCGATGACTAATGTTAAATTGTTTAAACCGGAATACGCTTTTATCGCGCATGGTTATCGCGGTAACGCATCAATCACTTTAGAAACAAAGCGGTTCATATCCAACTCGTTTGTCTGGCTTAAGCCTAGGCGCACCACTACTAATTTTTTAGAAGGCACTACAAATACAAACTGGCCTTCAAAACCTTCGGCTTGAAAAGAATCGGCAGGTGCATCAGGATAAGTACGGTTGCGCTGATCATCCATACTGCCGGCATTGGTCCACCATTGTGCGCCATACTCACCACGCTTGGCAGCAGTAGCGGCTGTGGCCGAGTAAGCAACCCAGCCTATTGGGAGAATTTGCTCGTCATTAAAAACGCCATCGTTAAGATATAACAAACCGAAGCGGGCCCAATCGCGCGCAGTAGCCCACCCGAATGAAGAACCTACGTATGTACCTCCGGCATCGGGTTCAATTACCATACTGCGGGCACCAATTTTTTCAAACAACTCGCGGTAGTAAAATTTATAGTAATCATCATCACCAATGGCTTCTCTAATCAACCGCGAAATAATGTTGGTGGTACCGCTGGAATATTCAAACACGGTGTTGGGCTCTGATTCCAATGGCGATTGCATCGCGTAAAGCCCCATGTCTTTTTTATTAAAAATCATTTTTGTTGCGGGACTTGGGCCTGCATAAAATTCTTCCCACTCAAGACCGCTGCTGGCTTGTAATAAATTGTGCAGTGTAATTTTTTTGCGATCGTCATTTTGCCATTGCGGAATTGGCGCAGGGTCAAAAACTTTCATGCGACCATCTTTGGTAAGAATCCCGGTAATGGCATTGGTAATACTCTTGGTCATAGACCAACCCATGTGGCGCGAGTTAACATCATAACCCGATGCGTACCGCTCTGCAATAATTTCACCATTGTAAAGAACTACAACGGCACGGGTATTTACAGGCCCGGCCGAATCGGTTTCGGTAAAGGCAAAATCCAAAGCTTCTTTCAATACGGTTACAAAAATCCCGGTATCAATCGCAGGTTTAATCATATTGCCCATCGGCCACGGAATGGTATCCTGATTAACAGGAGCCATGGTGTGGAAATTTATTTTCTGACCGCGCAGTTCTGCTTCCGAAATTTCCGAAACCAACGTGCACCCCAAACCTTTGCGGTAAATGGCTTTGCGTTTGGCTAACCCAAAAACAGTTCCGGTAACGGTTGAATCGTTTGCATTCACATCAAAGCTACCGAGACTTTGCAACCCGGCACCCAGTTCCTGCCGGATTACATCATCGGCAGTGCGCCCATTCAGAAACACACAGGTACATAAATCTTTCGCTCCAAACGCACTGATAATGGGCAATGCCTGCCAGGCATACCGAAGTCCATAGCCTACAACCAGTATAACTATAACCAGAATTGATCGCTTGATGATTTTCATAACGGTGATTTTCTTAATCGGGACACTAAAATACAGGCTGCACCCGAGGGGCCAAACAAAACCAACCAATAAACTCCCGGCAGACCTTTTATGTGTGGTATTTACTAAGATTATCCCAATAAAATCACTTTCGATTAATTAGGCTACCTTTGCAGCTTATTACAACAACAATTAATGAAATCATTTGAAAGCCTGGGACTTTCCGGGCAATTGGTGGAATCGATCCGCCAACTGGGTTTTGAAACCCCAACCCCAATTCAGGAAAAAGCTATTCCTATTTTATTACAAGGCAATCTGGATCTGGTAGGTCTGGCCCAGACCGGCACCGGTAAAACGGCTGCCTTTGGTTTGCCTTTGCTGGAATTGGTAAACGAAAACAACCGCGCCACACAGGCATTGGTTATTGCGCCTACGCGCGAGTTAAGCGTACAGATTACAAACGACCTGGAACGATTCTCGGCATCTTTTAAAAAGTTAAACATTGTAACCGTTTATGGTGGAGCCAGTATTCGCGATCAGATAATGAAAGTGAAACGTGGCGCGCAAATTATTGTAGCCACACCGGGCCGGTTAATGGATTTGCTTTCGCGGAAAGTAGTGGACCTTACAGCCATACAATACATTGTGCTTGACGAAGCCGATGAAATGCTGAACATGGGTTTTAAAGAAGATATTGACGAAATACTTTCTACCACACCCGAAGAAAAAAATGTGTGGCTCTTTAGTGCTACCATGCCACGCGAAGTGCGTGAGATTTCTAAAAACTACATGCGTAACCCGCAGGAGTTAACGATGGGCGAACGCAATCAGGGTAACGAGAACATCGACCACCAATACATAGTGGTAGATGAACGCGACAAGTATCTGGCGCTGAAACGATTTGTAGATAATACACCCGACATCTATGGCGTAATTTTTTGCCGTACTAAAATCGATACACAAAAAATTGCCGAGCATTTAATTAAAGACGGCTATAGTGCCGATCCGTTGCATGGCGACCTTACCCAACAGCAACGCGACCGGGTAATGAAAAGCTTTAAGAATAAGTCGTTGCAATTATTGGTTGCAACCGATGTGGCTGCCCGTGGTATTGATGTGAGTAACCTGACGCACGTAATACACATGAATATGCCCGATGAAATGGAGTATTACACGCACCGCAGCGGGCGCACAGCCCGTGCCGGTAAAAAAGGAATTTCCATTGCCATTATCTCCAAGCGCGAGATTGGAAGAATACAACAAGTGGAGCGCAGCATTAAGCGGAAGTTTACGCGCATCAATGTGCCTACTGGCGATGAAGTTTGTCAGAACAAATTATTGGCGCTGGTACATAAAGTGAAACAGGTTGAGGTAAATGAAGAAGAGATTGATTCATTTTTACCGGAAGTGTATCACGAGTTGAAAGACTTAAGCAAAGAAGACATCATCAAGCGTTTTGCTTCTATTGAGTTTAATCGCTTTCTGGAATATTACCGCGATGCACGCGACCTGAATAAATCGGAGAAAAGAACATTTGAGTTTGCCGAAGAAGATGATCGCTACCTAACCGGTGACCGCGTATTTATTAACGTAGGTAAAATGGACGGCTTGGAGAAAGGAAGTCTTATTGATCTGATTGTTGATTTTGGTGAAGTAGATAAGAAAGTGATTGGCAAGATTGACCTGAAGGGCGCCTATTCTTTCTTTGAACTTGAAAAAGGAGTGTTTGAAAAACTCATTCAAAACTTTGAAGGTGTAGAACTGCGTGGTCGCAAGGTGCGGCTGGAGTTAACTTCGCCACACAAAGAAAAATACTCCGAGAAAAAGAAAGAACGTTTTTATAGTTCGAAAGGAAAAAGCGGTGGCTACGAAGGTGGAAACCGGGATAGAGGCAGCAGAGATAGAGATTCTGGGAAGCGGAAGAGATATTAATCGATTATTGATCTAAGTTTCATGGCAGGCATATCAAACTTTGATATGCCTGTTTTTTTATGCCTGATTTAATCTGCGGCCACACCACTCTTTACAGATTGAATCGTTTCAACACCCGCCACCAATCCGTTTGCAATAAAATTATTTCCAACGCTTACTTTCGAAATGGTAAACGTTTGCTGATGGCCCGGCAAGTGGGTAATGGTGGTTAATCGTTCCGGCCCGTTAGCGGTTATAAATAAATCACCGGGTTCAATTTTTTGAATACTTTCAAACCCTTCGTATTGAGCTGAATGATCGGGCTTAAGCGAAGCCCAACCTTTTTTGAGAATGTGATAGGGATGATCTTGTGTGGAAGTAATGATGAGTCCACTTTCAAACTGATAGGTAACTAAGCCATGATGCACTACACTTTCCAACTTTTCGATGGTGGTGACTTTTAGTTCCTGCGATTCAAAATCAAAATAAGAAATTTGATCACCCACGTTTAAGTCTTCGATGTTGCGCGTTGACTTATCGGCCATTTGGATCTGAGTTCCTTTTGCAAAACAATGCACATCCAGTCCGTCAAAGTATAACTCGGAAATAACTACATCATCGTACTTCAAACCTTTGTACACTTCCATTATTTCAAACTTCAGCGTCCAATCGGGTTTGCGTTGAAGGGCTTCAAAGTCTTCGCGGTTTGCACTGCCGAGTGGCTCAACCTTAAACGTTTGTAATGCTCTTTCGTCTTTCAGATTAAGAATGGCGTAGGGTTTATTGTTTACATACATTTTTAATTTCTTCACGCGTGAGTTATTAGCCCACGCAGTCTGGCTTTTTACAAAACCATTTGCAATCAGAATTTCAGTAACGCGGGGCGCAGCCGCACTAAAGCTGTACTCCAGAAACTCGCCAATGCCATAACCCGCTACGCCTTCTACCCAGGCGTTTTTATAATTAAAGTCGTGCGCGTTTTGGGCTTCGTAGGTGTTGGTGCCTTGTGCTTTTAAATAACTGGAAGCTGTTACTTTTTTCGGACCTTCACCACAATACCAACTGCAGCCATCGCCTATGCTGGCCCAATAATCCTGATTGGTTTCATCTACTGCCGAGTACGCTTTTTTTTCAGCGGCCGTCAGGTCATCGTACTTTACGCCCGAGGATAGTTTGTCATCAATCTTCTTAAACAACACCAATGCATTCGCGAAAGCTTTTTCGCCTTCGGCACTAAAAGTAAGCGTAGTTACTGTTGCCGGATTTAATTCTTTAATCTGGCACACGGCTGCATGGGCGAGGAAGAGTAGGAGGAGAGTTTTCATTTGGGGGAAATGATAATGTTGTTTTCTAACGAGGTGGCCGTACACTGCTAATTAGTGTTATAAAAATAGGTAGTAGGGTTTCAATTCATTTTCTTTCTTATTTCGTCAAGGTTTGCAAGAACGTATTCGAAATTATCAAGGATTGATAGCGCAAATTCCACTTGGGTCCTTTTGTTATGATACTTATTGACTGAAAAGTAGCCATAGAAATTTCCCTCTTTATCAACCAAGATTGGGGCTTGATTTGTGTACTCGTTCCAAGGACTAAATTGACCGTACTTATTACCATATGTTCCAAATTGATTCCATATCGAATTAACTCCGTGTTTATTACCATGCAAGCCAAACTCATTCCATATTGAAGTAACATCATGTTTGCTACAATTTAAGCATCCCATCTTGATAATATCATCCCAGTACATAATTTAAAAAGTAGAATGCAATTTCATTATCTACACTAAAATAACATTTCAATCCTCACCTCACAACTCACACCGGCTTAAACTGCTCAAAGGCTTCTTTGCAACTGTGGCAATAATAAAGGGCGCGGCAGAGGGTAGGGCCAAAGGGAGTTTTTAATTCGGTATTGGTGCCGTTGCAACGGGGGCACGTGGCGGTTTCTAAAATTTCCAGATCGGTGAATAACTTGTTATCGGGTGGCGGGGCAAGGCCGTATTTTTTCAACGCAGCTTTTCCCTTTTCAGAAATCAAATCTGAGCTCCATGGTTTTTCAAAGGAGATGGTAACATGTGGTTTATACCCGTGTTGTTGCAAAGCAGTTTCTACTTCGGCTTTCATGTAATCCATAGCCGGGCAACCCACAAAAGTAGGCGTCATTTTTACGAGTACAGTATCGCCATCAACCACAACATCTGTAATCACACCGAGGTCAACCAGCGAGAGCACGGGGATCTCTGGGTCTTTTACGGTTTCGAGGATGTGGAGGATTTTGTTCATTTTTTAGTCTCTAGTCTTGAGTCCTTAGTAGTTAGTCTTGAGTCCTTAGTAGTTAGTCTTGAGTATTTAGTCCTTAGTATTTAGTCCTTAGTATTTAGTTGAAACTTACTCAGGACTATATTCTAACTACTCAAGACTATTCTCACCATTCCGCAGAAGGATCAATCCGAAACACTTCGCTCATTTCATCCAACAAGGGTTGCAGGTGTTCGCTGTGTTTGCCGGTTCGGCCTCCGTAAACAGGTATTATTGTTTTCCAGTCGGGTAGGTGCAGGTGGGTTTGGTTGAGCGTGGCTTCAATTTTCTCCAACCATTTTTTCTGTAAGTCTGCTTCGCCACTAAAAATTTTTTCAGAAATCAGTTCAGCTTCATAAGGTGAAGGTTCAAAAATTCCAAGTGCATAAGGCATGGCAACGACTAATGAATTTTGAAGTCGCGTAATGCTTTCTTCGGTAGCGGAACCGAGTTGTTTAATCCACGTGTTGGCATGTAATGTATGGTAGCGTAGCTCGCCCCGGATTTTGCGGGCTAATTGTGCCAGCGGTTCGTAAGAAGAATTACTCAACGCTTCAAAGCGCAGGGCTTCGGCTGTATCAAACAAAAAATGGCGGATTAAACTGAAGTCGTATTCCTGATTGGGCAACTCAACCAAAATACAATTATGGAATTGGTTGGCATTGCGCGTAAAGGCAACGGTATCGGGATCACTTTCGCCCAAGGTTTGAAGTAAAGTGTATAACGCCAGACTTTGCCCCACTTTATCTTGCGCCATAGATGAGAAGGCAATGTCTTCTTCCAGCAAAGGCCCAAAGCCAGTCCATTCAGAATTACGATGGCCGAGAATCAACTGGTCATCAGCTAATTTGTAGAGGAGTTCTTTAAGTGCGAGGCTCATGTTTTTTTTCGGGAGTAAAAAAATTTGGAACTCTCAGACCCAAACGAATATACAGTAAGGCCCACACAGATTAATATCATGTTATTTACATTTGCCAGTAATGCTTGAAGTGCCAGTGTAATAATTATTAAGAGAATAACCACAAGGCTTATTCGTTTGGAAGACCACATTTTCTTTTTGATTTCGGTTATCAGAAACCAAACACTTACAGCCAATGAAAAAATGTAAAGCAGAAGTCCGCTCCATTCAACTTTAAGAATGTATAACCCTATTAGCGTTAGAAAGCATACGATAATAATGTAGTCGATAGTGCGGTTTGATTTCATAGTTACTTTGTCCAGTTTTCAATTTTCAAGTCTTCTACTCTGCTAAACTCCTTTTCATTATTTGTTACCAAAGTAAGGTCTTGGCTTTTTGCTATTGAGGCAATCAACAGATCATTTCCTCCAATCAATTCGCCTTTTCTTTCAAGCAATACTCGAATAGTACCGTATTGCTTTGCAGCCTTTGAATTAAAGTTTACAACCTTTAACCGAGAAAGAAAGTCACTTAGATTTTTTGAATTACGTTCTGTTAGTTTGCTTTTTGTAACTCCATATTCGAGTTCGGCAACAGATATTGACGAGACAAAAAGAAGATTTGGATTTGCCGATTCAAATTTTTCATGAACCAGAGACATTTTCTTCATTATAAAAACACACGTGTCAGTATCAAGTAGATAGGCCATTAGTCAAACATTTTTCCGCGGTTTTCCAAAGGAAGCTGAATCCTATCGGTCATAAAATCGGCAGGAGCTGTGGTCTCAGTGTTATTCCACCATTCCTTCCACTTTTTACGCTTTTCTTCTTCTGATTCTTCTGTACTATTTTTTTCTGAAATCGAAATCAGAAAATCGTGGACTTCATCTAAAAGATTCTCCGGAAGGTTATCCACTTCTTTTTTTATCTGTTCTTTCGTAACCATATCCTTGCTTTTTATTTAAAGTTACTCTTTTCCAAAAACTCTTTCAACTTGTCACCGCCCTTATAATCCGAAGCATCGCGGAATTTTTTTTCCGGCAACGTAATCCATAATTCTTTTTCTTCGGCTGTTGTAAATCGGATGGCATCAGTAGCAATGGCCCAGATATTATAAACCTGTTTCCCTGTATTTAATTGTTGCTTGGCTACACCCATAGCTTGTTGGGGTGTTGCTGCCAGTACGCTACCGGCATGTACGTGTTGTTTGCCACGCTTCACCAAATGGTAAACCTCAAACGATTCTGTAACACCAGTCGCATCCACTTGCGGAATCAGATCATAGGCATTCTGATCACCTTCCGTTAAGGGCGAAACAAAAACTTCGCGTGTATCCACCACATAAAGCGAAGTACAAGTAAACCTGCGGGTAAATGTTTCCTTAGCCAATACGTAGGCCAGTTCAATATCAGGGGCATGTACAATTCCTTCATGCTGAAAGGGCTTGCCGTCTTTTGGTTGTACAAACACTTCGAACGTACCAAACTGATCTAATGGAGCTTTGGGTAAAATCGGCTCGTTGATCTTTGGTAATCGGGCTACACGTGGATCGAGGGAATTCAAAGATTTAATATTTCGGATTTAGAATTTTGGATTTAGATTTTGGATTTCGGATTTAAGATTTCGGATTTGATTGCCTGGTACTAATTCGAAATTTTAAATTTTCAATTCGAAACTGATTTAAGCTAAAGGCGTAACGTAACTTGTTTTAGAAGTCTTTAAGGCTTCGCGTACCCACTTGCCGCGGGCTTCTGCTATTCTGCGCACTTCCAGTCGCTCTTTATTGCAAGGGCCATCGCCATTAATAACGCGTTTAAATTCTTCCCAATCGGGTTCGGTGTATTCCCACTTACCGGTTTCATTTTTTTTCAGGTTCGGATCGGGAATAGTAAAACCAAGTTCCCAGATTTTAGGAACATACATATCCAGAAACTGATTGCGCATTTCATCATTGGTACCCATCTTCACTTTCCAGCGCATCAGCACTTCTGTGTGTGCCGAAATTTTATCAGACGGACCAAAGAAGTGCATCATGGGTGGCCACCAACGGTTTAATGCCTCCTGAAACATTTGCCGTTGTTTGGCAGTGCCACTTGCCAGATAAATCACACAATGATGGCCGTACTTTAAGTGAAAGGATTCTTCGGCACAAATTCTTTCCAACGCCCGGCAATAGGGCCCGTAACTTCCTTTTGCATTCGCCAACTGATTTACAATAGCACCAGCATCTACCAGCCATGAGATAAAACAGCAATCGGCCCACGTAAGGGTGGGGTAGTTAAAAATGTTAGAGTATTTCGATTTGCCGGTAATCAGGTCATCAATCATTTGCTCGCGCGATTTGCCCAACGTTTCGGCAGCACTGTATAATAATTGTGCGTGACCAACTTCGTCCTGCACTTTAGCCATTAGCGACATTTTGCGTTTAAAGCCCGGAGCCCGTGTAATCCAGGTACCTTCAGGAAGCGCCCCAATAATTTCGCTGTGCGCATGTTGCTCAATCATGCGAATGAGTTGCTTGCGATAAAGCTGTGGCATCCAGTCGGTGGGTTCAATTTTTTCGCCACGCGCAATGCGGGCTTCAAATGCAGCCAGCAGTATCGGGTCTTCCTGCGCCAGGCCATCGGTTTTAATGCCTTCAAAAGTATTTCCGCCTCCGTACATAAATATAGAAAATTATTTGCCTAACAATCGTTTGCAAATATAACAGTTACCAACCTAAGAAGGTTACTGAAAACGAGTTAATAAAAAGGCGGGGTATGATTATTTTTTCAGGCCATTTACCAGCATATCAGCCAGTTGGTGACCTAATTCTGCAGGTACAATTTTGCTTGACGGATCGTACCACATCGGCATCCAGTTAAGAGACGAGAAGAGCGTCATTACCGCGAGTTTCTTATCGATTGAGTCTTTAAACTCACCTTTGCTGGCGCCTTCTTCAATTATAGACTTGAAGCGGTTGATGTAGTTAATGCGCAGCAAAAGAAAATCGCGCAGGTAAGGCTGGCTTAAATGGCGGTGTTCGTTCATAAACACAGCCGAGGCGGTAAGGTCTTTCGCCATTACCTGTATGTGGCCAATAATGCCGAGGCGTAATTTTTCTGATGCCGATACATTTTGTTTCTCCACTTCGGCCAACGATTTTCTGAATTCGGCAGCCATATCGAAACAAAGGTGCTGCAGAATTTCTTCTTTGGACTTAATGTGCGAGTATAAACTTGCCGCTTCAATACCCAGCTTCTGGGCCAGGTCGCGCATGGATGATGCCGCATAGCCTTTCTCGCGAAATAATTCGGCTGCGCTGCGGATTACTTGTTCTTTGCGGGATAAATTTCCTGTTACTTCCATGATGTGGTACAAATCACAGGCTAAAGTAATTAATTAAATTTGATAAAATTCAGAAGTGCAAAAAAATGAAGTTTAACTCAGTTAAGGAGTATTTCTATCGACTCAACAATACCGGCTACCAACTGATGATGGTGCCCCTGATCATCTTTATTTATCATTATGCCAGTATTTATACCACATCGTTAGCGCTTGAACTAACCGATGTCATAGTTTACTATGCGTTAATCGCTATAAACGTACTTGCTGTAATAGCCCTAACAACTGTTCATTTTTATGTGCGATGGCAAGCACAGAAACTGACCAAACTTACCGGCCTCGGTTTGAAGCTGGAGAAACTGGGAAGTGTGTTAATGAAACGATTGATTGTATTGGCATTGGTAGCGTTGTGTATGCCAACGGCACTTGTGCTTACGCACCATAATGGTTTTGCGATTAGTTTTGGAGTTACGCTACTCTGGTACTTTGTAAACTGGCCCACACCGGGGCAGGTAAGTAAACTGTTACGCCTTAAAGGTGATGAAGAAAAAATGGTGTTGAGTAAAGGTGAAGCGTTTAAATAATTTTAGATTTAAAATTTCGGATTTAGAATTAAGAACGAGCTTAATCTAAATCCGAAATTCTAAATCCAAAATTTTAAATCCGAAATCTTTGATCCGAAATCAAAACGTTATTCCAAAACTAAATGCATTCAACTGCGGGCCTTTGTTTTCTACGAACAGTTCGTTCAAATCGTAGTTGAAGAAGAGATCAATATCATCGAAGCCAATTTGTGCGCGTAAACCATAGCGAATATTGTTCAGGTAAAAGTTATCGTGGTTGCGGGGTTTACGTTCGGCATCATTTTCTTTAAACACTTGTTTGCTGTAGCTGGCTATACGATAACCTGCGTAAGGTCCCACACCTATCCGAAACGAATCGGCATTGTAGCCATCAAAGAAACTGGGCTTGCGTCTGTTGCCACCAAAATCCAGCATGGGTACTAGCGAGGCATTCAAATAAGCGGCAGTGAGTTTGCTCTTTTGAAAATCAGCATCGCGGCTATCGAGTTGAAAAATTACACCGTTATTGTCTTTGCTGATTTGGGTTTGTGCATTTTCAAACTTAAAGTTATACCAGCTAGCGCCCAGTGCCCACTCTACATAAAACTTATTGGCCAATCGTGTACGTTGCACCGAATTGATGCCCACATACCACGAGCCCCAGGGCTTTACGGTATAGAAACTATTGTTTTGGTCGGGGAAGCCTTCTTGCGTAACGTAGTTGTTTGTACCCAGATCGAAATTCATGGAGTGATACGTACGCTTGCGAAATTTTTTACTCTCTTTATGATCGCTACTCCAATCCACACCCCAGTCTTCGTTGGTGTTGGCTTCCTCAACTGCTTTTACTTCAGCAATTTTTGCAGTATCGGGTTTCAAATATTCTATTGATGCCTTTTGCAATTTTGCCGTATCTTCTTTTTCCAGTTTGGCAATCAAATCGGTAATCAGTTTCTGAAAATCATATTGCTTCATGGTCTCCAGATCTTTTTTGTCTTGCACAGCCAATATCAGTTTGCTGCCTGTGCCCACCTTAATCACAACTGTATCGGCTGGTTTGGTTTGACTAAATCCAACCGCACCCCACATAACCAAACAGGCTAGTATTACATTCCGCTTCATAATCAATTTCTTTTTGTTTTGTCTTTTCTAAAATCGAGTGCGAACAGTTCGTTCTTGGCATCGCGTAAGCTACCCAGTTCGCTATCTCCGTTTTTAATATCACGCGCTTTCTCGAGAATCTTTTGTAAACCACTCTTGTCATCATCTGCACTGGCCAGCACAACTGGTGGCTCTGTTACAGCCGGCATTGGTTCCAAAGTAAATTCAATTACGATGGGCTTGCGGGCAGTAGCGGTTTCAGTTTTATTTTCAGCAACCAATACTTCGGTTTGTGATATTACAACCACTGGCTCTTCTGCCTTTACTTTTTCTACTTTTTCAGGTTGTGTTTCTTTTTTAGTTTCTGAAGTATTGGTCTTGGTTGCCTTTTTCTTTGATTGTTCTGGTTTAGGTTTTACTTCAGCTACCAGATTCTGTTTCTGTTCTTCCGGTTGCTCGGGCACTGTATTTTCTTTTTGCGGAGTGTTTGGTTGTTGAACCAGTTCAGGTTGAGCTTCGGAGTTTGTATTCCACAAATACCACGCCCCACTCAGCAATCCAAACAATACAAATGCAGCCGCCAGCCGCCACACCCAGACGTTATTTTTTTTTGTTAAACCGGCTGCTACTTTTTGCCACGCATCGGCCGATGGTGCAACCTGGTGGTTAGCCAGTTTGTTTTTAAAAAGTTCATCTATTCGGTTCATAGCCTTTTTGTTTGTAGAGCAAATCTTGCTCTGCGTTTTGTAAACTTTTTTGTAAAGCCACACGGGCTCTGCTCAATTGCGACTTCGAAGTGTTTTCACTGATGTTCAACTGCTCGGCAATTTCTTTGTGCGAGTAGCCATCAATGGCATACAGATTAAACACTATCCTATACCCGGCCGGCAACGCTTCAATCATCTTCATCAGGTCTTCGGCTTCCAGATGCGCTTCCAGGTTTTGGTAGTCGGGTTCGTAATCGGCTGCTTCAATGTCGGTTTCCAGGTACATGTTTTTATGCTTGCGCAGATAGCTAAGCGATTCGTTCACTACAATCTTGCGCATCCAGCCTTCAAAGTTTCCTTCGCCTGTGTATTGATCAATTTTGTTCAGGATTTTAGTGAAGGCGGTTATCCACACATCTTCGGCTTCCATTTTATCTTTGATGTACCGGCAACAGAGGGCGTAAAGTTTTGAGGCATAGCGATCGTACAAACGTTTTTGCGCCTGGCGATCGTTGCGCCTGCAACCTTCAATCAATTCCATGTCCTTGGCCCGGTAAACCTCAAATTCCATGTAAAGCAGCTAATCAATACCAAGATGCAGGTTGTGTGGGCGGGGTTGCATGGAGGGTGAAATTTTTTAACCTCACCTTGCACAAGGCGAGGGACATGCCCGGCCCCGCTCCGGAGGAGAGAGGAGGAGTTATCCTTATGTAGACGAGGTTTCTTGTATTGAATGGCTTTGAAAGTAATACGCATTGTAGTTAATAGCGATTTCCGTGAGTCCAACTCATATCCCACTAAAAAGTTCAAAACTTTCTAAATACTCCGGCACTATTACATTCCAGCCTTTGGCTTTTATTTTTTCAGCAAATGTTTCAGCACTTGTTTTTTCACCGTGGGTGATGAAGGTGAACTTGGGACTATCTTTAAAATTTTCGAGCCATTGCAACAGTTCGCTTTGATCGGCATGAGCCGATAAGCCATGAATTGTTTTAACATGACACTTTACCGGAACTTCTTCTCCAAAAATTTTCACCATTGGTTCACCTTCCTGAATTCTTCTTCCACGCGAACCTTCAGCCTGATACCCGGCAAACAACACGGTATCGTTTTCGTTGCGTAGCCGATGAAATAGATGATGCAACACGCGGCCACCCGTAGCCATGCCACTTGCTGAGACAATAATGGCAGGACCTTTTAAATCGTTTAAGGCTTTTGATTTCTCGCGGGTATCGCAGAAATGAATGTGTTTCGAATCGAAGATGCTAATGAGTTGCCCATCTTGATGCTCGACTTTTATTTTATGGTTGTAGCCGTGGCGTTCATATAATTCCGTTACATCTATCGCCATAGGACTATCTACAAAAACCGGGATTGATGGAATAAGTTTTTGTTCCATCAGTTTATAGAAATAATAAATCAGTAGTTGTGTTCGCCCTACCGCAAAGGCTGGTACCACCATTACGCTTCTGCGTTGCACAACTTCGTTAATAATCTGTTGCAGATCGGTAATTACATTGTCAATTGGATTTAACCGGTCGCCATAAGTAGATTCAATCAGTAAAACATCTGCTTTTGAAATAGCTTCGGGTGGGTACATCAATTCATCCTGATAGCGACCCAGATCTCCGGAGAAAACAAGTTTCTTTTCTTCGGATTTAGTTTTGAGTGTAAGTTCAACAATGGCTGAACCGAGAATATGCCCAGCGTTAAAAAACTTTACGGTAAGATTTTTTAAGACCTTAATTTCTTTTTGATAACGAACGCTTTCCACCATTGGGAACACGCGCTCCGCATCTTCTTCAGTAAACAAAGGTTCGGGTTTGCTGTGTTTGGAGTAACCGTGCTTATAGGCAAATGCAGCTTCTTCTTCCTGTAGTTTAGCGGCATCGCGCAGCATAATTTTCATCAGGTCTTCGCTGGCATGGGTGCAAATTATTTTTCCGCGAAAGCCGTCTTTAACCAATCGGGGTAAATACCCGATGTGATCGATGTGTGCATGTGTGATTATTACGGAATGAATGGATGCCGGATCGATGGGTAAAGGTTGCCAGTTGCGCAGCCGTAATTCTTTCTGCCCTTGAAACAGACCGCAGTCGATCAGGATTTTTTCTTTGTCAAGCTCCAGTAAATATTTGGAACCGGTTACGCTTTGCGCAGCGCCTAAGAATTTTAATCGCACATTCATATCAGTGTAGTAACACCGAAATGTAGGCAAAAAGACATTGCAAAGAGTTGACAGTTGACAAAAACACACTTGACAAAGCCGCTTGTCAAGTGCTCATTTGTCAACTGTCAATTATAGTTTTTACTTATCTACCACTTCTGCATCACCTCTATGCGATACCGAACTGGTTATATCTTTCGTGATGGTTAGCTTACGCGATACATTTACTTTGGATGAAGACACCCCGCGTGCGGCAATAATGGCTTCATCAACTTCATAATTAAATGCCCGCAATGAGGAGGCACCGGTGGCATTCGCTTCCATAAAATCTCCGCGGCCGCGCAATTCCAGTATGGTTGCTCCGGTAAGCTCTATAGTAAGATTACGCGCTTCCATATCGCCATCGGCTACCATGGCTCCGGTTAATTCTATTTCGGTATCATCTTCGCGGAAGCCTTTGAAGTTAATTTTGCCAGCACCTTTTGCTTTCAGTTCTTTTAAAGCAGGCATAGTAATTTTAATTTTTACTTTGTCTTCATCCAGAATATCGCCATCCCAAAACATTTTACGATTGGTTCTATAATCGATGGTAAGCGTTTCGCCTGTGCGAGATACCGAGTAGCGTGATTTTTCTTTTTCAGGGCCATCCAACTCAATGGCATACGTTTCGCCTTGCTGAATTTCAACATCAAAAATTCCGGTTAAGTCAACACGTGCAAATTCATTCAATCCATATTGATCGCTCAACCGCACTTTCTGTTCTTCTGATGGATGTTCACAATTCACACATTCAAATCCGTTGGTAGTCATGCGCCAGGTTTTACCAAAGTTAGAATCCATGTACCCGGCATAATCCTGATACCAATTATCAATTATTCGCCACATGGGTTCTTCGATTACAAACAATGTATTGTACGGAATGTATAACTCCATATCCAAACGCTGTGCTCTGAATTTTGCTTCAGGTTTAAAGGTCATGTTCGAATCGAAAAGTAGTACACTGTCTTGTTGTTCTACATTGTACACTACCATTTGTGCATTTTCGGCTGCTACCTTGCGGGTATTACCTTGTGCTTTAAAGCGTTGAAACAATTTTATGTCGGTGCCTTCGTACCCTTTAATGATTAGCGAAGTCATGTCGTAATCATCTAAACCAGTTTCGTTAACACGCAGTACGGCTATCTTACCATTTGTAGCAAAGGTTTTTTCGGTTTTGAATTCACTCTTTTCTTTAAAAGAGTAAACCATTTGCGGAACACTTACCCCAACCGCAGCCACGCTGATAAAGAACAAGACAAACAGCGACCAGCCTACCAGCGGATTGAAGGTAATGCGCTTGGCGATAATTGAATTTCCAATCAGGTTGACAAACAGAGCCGGAATAAACATTACCAGAAAAGCAAAGATCACCGTCCATGTAGGGAATGTATTGCGGAATGCTTCTAATGGCAAACCAATTTCGCCTACGTTGTCGCTCCACCAACCCCAATCGTTCAAATGAAATATTCCGAAGATGATGCCGAGTGTAAACAACAGCGAAAGCATAATGGCTAATCCTGTAAGGCTAAACACTAAACCAATCGCAACCCGAAACACCTCTAAGATAACTTTAAACACCGGCCCCAACACTTTTGTAAGGCCTTCAATAATCATAGCGATTAACCGGAAGGGAAATAATACTACTTTGGCCAGCGTGCTTTCCTCGTCATTCTCTTTTTCATTCAACCCTTTCTTAACCGTGGATTCAATATTAGAGAGTGTTACCGGCTCACCTTGCATTTGTATTTTTTCGGTAATGGTTTTGGCTTCCGGCAATACTATCCAAAGAATGATGTAGGCCAGAAAGCCAACTCCGAAAATGGCGAAGATTACAAACAATAACCGGATCACCGCAAGGTCGGCACCAAAGAAAGCCGCTACGCCACCGGCTACACCACCAATTACTCTACGCTCGCTGTCGCGATACATTTTCTTTACGCTGGGTTCATCTTCCAGTTCAGTTGAACCTGGTAACAAAATCCAAAGCAGGATATAAATAAGGAGCAAGCCACCATAACTACCCAATACCAACAGGGCAAACAATAACCGCGGCCACACGGGGTCTATATTAAAATAGTGTGCAAAACCTGAACACACCCCACCCAGAATTTTTCTTTTTTGATCGCGCAATAACTTACGCGGAGCAGCATTGCTTTCGGATTTGCCCGAAGTTTCTTTAGCGGATGAGGTGTAGTCTCCGGCAAACTCTTGTTCTTCGGCCGCTTTAAAATCGTTCACGCTACCCATGGTGGCCATCAGGCTGTTTACATCTTCGGATGTAATTACCTGTTTACCTTCGTTTAGTTTGGCCAGAAAAATTTCGGCAATGCGACTTTCAATGTCGGCCAGAATTTCGCTGCTGTCTTCAAACGTGGCAAAGTACCGCTTTATAGAGTCTAAGTATTTGCGCAGGGTTTCATAGCCATCTTCTTCAATGTGAAAGATGATGCCGCTGATGTTGATACTGATATTCTTTTTCATAATAATTATAGCCCGTTATGAAGTTAGCTAATCGATTTTGATTTTATAAGGTTAGTTGACTGCACCAGGTCATCCCATGTTTCGGAAAGTCCATGCAAAAACTTTTCGCCATCGGTAGTCAGTTTATAATACTTGCGTGGTGGCCCCGATTTGGATTCCACCCATTTGTATTCCAGCAACCCCGCATTCTTTAATCGTGTAAGCAGGGGGTACAAGGTACCTTCAACCACAATCATTTTGGCGGCTGTCAGTTCGTCAATCATATCGGTGGCATAAACTTCACCCCGCGAAATGATGTGCAGGATGCAGTATTCGAGTATGCCTTTTCTCATCTGCACTTGTGTATTCTCCATGTTCATTTGTTACCGACTTTTACCGGTCGGTACTTGGCATGACCAAGTACTAAGCCAAAATGATTAGCACACAAAAATGCCTTAAAATGAGTTAAAAACGCAATTTTTATTTTTTCGACTTTTGGATTCTGGTCATTTCTGAACAGGTAAAAAAATAAAATCGTACAACAAACAGCCTGATTTTGCTCAAGATTTAAAGGCGATGCCACCAGTTACCCGTATTTTTACCAAGGTATGTAACGTAATAACTTTAAGGGAATACTGTGCGGTTTGGATTTTGGTTTTCATTCGTGTTTTTGGGTAGCTTTTTTTCAGCGGCTGCTCAATACTCCAATTCGTGGGTTACGCCCGGGCAAAGTTATTATCGCATTCCCATAGCGCAGAAAGGAGTTTACAGACTTACGCATACCGATCTGCAAAACGCAGGTGTGCCGGTAAATGCTATAGACCCACGGCAGATTCAGATTTTTCATCGCGGTGTAGAGCAAGCCATTCTGGTAGCCGGGCAAGACGATGCGGTCTTTAATTCTTCCGATTACATCGAATTTTTTGGACGCGCCAATGACGGTACACTGGATAAGGATCTATATAAACCATCAACACTACAGCCACACAATTATTATAATCTTTACAGCGATACCACCGCTTACTTTCTTACATGGCCGTTGGCTGTTACTCCGGGTAAAAGAGTTACAACCTTCTCAGAAGTGAATGTAAGCGCGCTTCCGGCACAAACACATCATACCTCAGAGCGTTTACTCGTTAACAAAGAACAATACTCGGGCGGTAATTTGCTTAGCGATGTATTGCGCTTTACGCACTTTGATGAAGGCGAAGGCTGGACAGGTGCGGCCATCAGGCAAAACCAGAACGTTGATTATGTAATTGATTTGGTCACACAGACAGTTCCGGCAGCTGGCAATCCACAATTAGAAATTTTATTGGTTGGTCGCGATCAGATTCCACATACAGTCCAGATTTATGTTGGCCAAAATACAGCATCGTTACGTTTGCTGGACACCTACAGTTTTAGTGGCTTTGCTGCTGCTAAACTTAGTTACTCACTTTCGTGGAGCGATGTAGATGCAGAAGGGCGCGTAACAGTACGATTGGCAGCTCCGCCTGAAGCCAATAACCGATTTCAATTCAGCGCCTCGTATGTGCGCGTTGCGTTTCCGCAGAATTTTCAAATTACAACTCCAACTGCGCACACATTTAGCTTAGCTGAAAATGCAGGTGGTAAATCGTATGTAGAATGGAGTGGCGCAAACGGGAATACGCGGGTGTGGGATGTAACCAATCCTGAAAGTCCGGTAACGATTGGTACACAACTAACAGGTTCAACGTTGCGCGCTATGGTTGATCAGACACAAGCTTCGCGCGAACTTTTTGTTTTTGACCATGTACGTTCAGCAACGGTGAAGCGTGTTACGTTCAGATCGATTGTAGCCGCGCAGCATAATTATATTGTGATCTCGCATAAAGATTTAATGCAAGCTGCTGGTGGTTATGCAAACCCGGTAAAAGCGTATGCGGGTTATCGCGCAAGCGAAGTGGGTGGTAGTTACGATACGCTGGTGGTAACAGTCGATCAGCTTTACAATCAGTTTAACTATGGCGAAACTTCACCGCGTGCCATTTATGAGTTTATGCGTTACATGGTGGGCGAAGGTTCACCCAACTATTTGTTTCTGATTGGAAAGGGGAGAGATGTTAGTTCGGGTTATCATCGACTCACTAATCTATCAGCTTCTATTACAAAAGATTTTGTGCCGCCCGCGGGTTCGCCCGGAGCGGACATAACGTACACGGCAGGCTTGAATGGCACGACCTACGAACCTGCGGTGCCTACAGGAAGATTATCGGCTACAACACCTTTACAAGTAGCTGCTTATTTGAATAAGATTATTGAATCGGAAACTACTGCGCCTCAAGCCTGGCAAAAGAAAGGCTTGCATTTAAGTGGCGGGATACTACCAACCGAGTTAATCATCTTTCGCGAATACATGGATGGCTTTAAATCTACAGCTGAGTTGCCGCAATGGGGTGGTTCTATTGCTACCATTGCCAAGCGCGATCCGAATCCGGTTGAGTTGATCAACATTTCGGATCAGGTAAATGCCGGAGTAAATCTGGTAACCTTCTTTGGCCATTCTTCATCCAGCACCATTGATATTGATATTGGTTTTGCCACTGACCCAACTTTAGGGTATGCTA
The DNA here is from genome assembly GCA_017303795.1 of Cytophagales bacterium. Taxonomy (GTDB): domain Bacteria; phylum Bacteroidota; class Bacteroidia; order Cytophagales; family Cyclobacteriaceae; genus ELB16-189. The sequence goes on from JAFLBR010000012.1 coordinate 149,377, forward strand.
ATCCGGGTAAGTATCCGGTATTCTTAATTAACGGTTGTAATGCCGGTAACTTTTTTTCTAACGCGCAGGCCTTTGGCGAAGATTGGATGAATGCCCAGAGCAAAGGGGCGAGGGCTTTTATTGCACACAGTTCGTTTGGGTTTACCTATTCACTACAATATTATTCCAGTTTGTTTTATCAGGTTGGTTTTACCAATAGCAATTATGTAGGTAAAGGTATTGGCGATGTACAAAAAGAAGTTGCACGACTATATATGCAATCGGCCCCGGCTATTATGGCTAACATCACACAAGTGCAACAAATGGTTTTGCTTGGCGACCCGGCCGTTAAACTTTTTTACTTTTCAAAACCCGATTATGAAATCAAACCTGCTGATCTGGCGTTGGTTTCGTTTGATGGAAAGCCTGTAACGGTGGCCAGCGATTCGTTTGCTATTCGCATAGTGCGGCACAACCTCGGCCTGGCAAAAGATGAGCCAATAAAAATTTCTGTTACGCGGGCATTGAATGATGGTTCGCAAATGCACTATGATTCTTTGTTTGTACCTGTCTTAAATACCGACACTGTTTTTTTTCACCTGAAAGGTTTACCGCAAAGTGGAGGCATGAATCAGTTTACGGTTATGCTGGATGCTGATGAGTCAATCGAAGAATCGAATGAAGCAAACAATGAGGCGGTGTTGGAAAGTTTTATAGCAACCAGTACCACACTTAATTTATTTCCTAAAAATTTCGCATTGGTTGGTCAACGCCAAATAAAATTACTCTGGCAATCTACCAACCTGCGTTCCGCAGATCGTGATTATGAAGTAGAGATAGACACCGTACATACATTTAACAGTCAATTTAAAATTAGCCGAACAGTAGCGGGCGCAGTATTAGCTGAGACAGAACTGACACTGGCTATGGCAGACTCAACGGTTTATTATTGGCGCACACGATTTAAAACACCAGAACAGGGTGAGAGTAATGAATGGGTTGCCAGTAGCTTTTCATATATCAAGGATAGTGAAGCGGGTTGGGCACAACTGCGGTCGCAACAAGTTCAGGATAATTCATATCTGAATTTAATTGCGCCTGCCGGAAGTATTCCGTTTTCATTTGAAGAAACACAAACGCAGATTTCAGTAACTACTTTTGGGAGCGAGAGCCCGTTACCGTATACCGATGCTTCTATAAAGATTAATGGTTCGGAATTTAATCTGGCCACACAAGGCCAACCTTGCCGCGATCATTCTTTCAATTTAGTTGCCTTCAACAAGAATACCGCAATTCCATATCCGGCTTTGCCTTTTAATTTTCAAGATCCGCGCACGTGTGGTCGTGAGCCGCAGGTGATTAATAGTTTTTTATATTCTGAAATGGAGACTGGCAATGGCGATGATCTTGTTGCATTTGTGAATGTTGTAGCACAAAGCGACTCAGTAATTATGTTTACTATTCATAACGCATCGTATGTGGCATGGCCGGTTGCTGCTAAAAATGCATTGGCTGAGTTAGGTGTTAACCCTACTGATCTTAGTTTGCTTCAACCGGGTGAACCGATTGTAATTTTCGGAAAGAAAGGTGCGCCTGCCGGAAGTGCCCGTATTGTTCGCTCTTCTATTTCGCCAGCCAACGAACAAGTGTTGAGTGTTTCAGGTTCGATTACAGGTCGTAATTCAAGTGGTACAATGAAATCAACGCGTATTGGGCCTGCATTAAGTTGGAAAGAATTTAAGCGTACTGCCGCACTTGTTGAGGCAGGTGATGAATTTTCATTTTCTATCTATGGTTTAAATACTGCGGGTCTTGAATTTCTGCTGGCAGATGAAGTTACCGTTGAATATGACTTAACTACTATTGATGCAACAGAGTTTCCTTATCTGCGTGTAGTATTTACTACTACCGATGAAACTAATCTTACTCCCGCGTTGTGGAAAAACTGGATAGTGCTTTATGAATCGCCAGCAGAAGGTTTGTTGATGCATACCGGAACGGAAGAAGAGCAACACGTACAGGAGGGCGAGGAATGGAGTACCACATTTGGTTTCAGAAATATTTCCGACAAGGCATTTACCGGATTGCTACCCGTAACACTTGAGGTAATCAACACACAAACGCAAGCGCGCGAAACCCAGACTTTTGAAATTTCACCACCGACTCCGGGAGCCACCACTTCATTTGAGATTACCTCACTCACCACGGGTAAAGCAGGAAGCAATACCATCAATGTTGCTGTGAACAATAACGCACTTCTGGAGGAGTATTATGAAAATAATTTTTTATCAATGCCTGATTACTTGCTGGTGCAGCCTGATCAAACTCCACCCATTTTAAACGTGACAGTAGATGGTCGCCAACTTCGCAACAATGATTTTGTTTCGGCAAGTCCTTTGATAGTAATTGAACTTGTTGATGAAAATACTTTTTTACTCAAAACCGATACACTGGGCTTTACCTTGCTGCTGGGTACTAACTGCAACGCACCAGCCTGTACCTTTAAACGCATAGCTTTCAGTAGTACTGAAATTATTTGGCATCCGGCAACGGCCACAACTCCTTTCCGGATTGAGTACCGGCCAACTTTACAAAATGGACTTTACGAACTTTCTGTGCAAGGTGCTGATGCGAAAGGTAATTTTGCAGGAAGTGTACCTTACAACGTTTCTTTTCAGGTGGATAGTGCGCCATCGTTACAATGGAAAGGTGTTTATCCTAATCCTTCGCAAGGCCGGTTTGCGTTTCAGTTTGTGTTAACGGGCGAACTACCAACAGAATTTCAACTGGAAATATTTTCTTCGCAAGGTACGCGCCTTCAACAGTTCGGATTTTCTGATTTATTACAATTTCATGTGGGCATCAACGAACTGGTTTGGAACGGTACCGATGCAACTGGTGGTTTGCTGCCACCTGGTATTTATTATTATAACTTACAACTCAGCGCTCCAGGCAACAGCATAAGCGAGCGAGGTAAGATGGTGTTGATTCGTTGAGGATTGATTAAATAGAAATAATTTATGAAACTTTTGCTAACGTTAGCCTTTACTTTGGTTTTGCTATCCGGCAATTCTCAAAACCAATTGCAAGTAACTTCACCACCTGAAATGGTTGAGTTAGTCGGCTCTGGATTTATATCCACTGCCATGAACGAGCGCGACTTTGCGTTATCACCCGATGGAAAAGAAATTTACTTTACCATCTCAACACCCAAGTCCACGTTTCAAACTATTGTGTTTTGCACTAAAACAAAATCGGGTTGGTCTAAACCAGCAATTGCACCGTTTGCCGGAAAGTACAGCGATCTGGAACCGGCATTCAGTGCCGATGGTAATACATTGTACTTTGCTTCCAATCGACCCTTATCTGGTCATGCTATAAAAGATTTTGACATCTGGAAAGTAACCCGTACCAATAACAAGTGGAGCGAACCTGAAAATCTGGGCACCACCATTAACACAGCATCCGATGAATTTTATCCGTCTGTTGCAAAGAATGGAAATCTATATTTCACTGCAACTTATGCGGGCGGCCCCGGTCGAGAGGATATTTACATGTCCCGGTTTCATCAAAACCAATATCAAAAACCCATTGCATTAGATTCCGGTGTGAATACAAAGTTTTATGAGTTCAATGCATTTGTATCGCCCGAGGAGGACTATATTATTTTTACCTCTTACGGACGTAAAGATGATACAGGTGGTGGCGATCTCTACATCAGTTTGAAAGATGAACACGGGAACTGGAAACCCGCTAAACACCTATCGCAGATAAACTCAAAGCAACTGGATTATTGTCCATTTGTTTCTGCTGATGGAAAAAGTTTATTTTTTACTAGCGAGCGACATCAACTGCCAACATCATTTCCAACAAACACCAATTACCAAACCATTTTCGAATCCAAAGACAAACCCATAAACGGAACCGGAAATATTTACTGGGTTAATTTTCAGACATTATTGAATTCACTCAAGTGATTAAGTATTTTGTTTCATTTGGGTTAATACTGTGTTGTGCTTTTAGTGCGCAACCTAACAAGGCACCGGTTCGCATACTATTTGTTGGCAACAGCCTAACTTATGCCAACAACCTTCCGCAACTGGTAACGCAAGTTGCTTCAAAGAATGACCTTAATGTGAAGACAGAAATGCTTGCTTATGCAAACTATGCACTTGAAGATCATTGGAACGATGGTAAATTACAAAAACTGATTGCAAGTGGCAGATTTGATTATGTGGTAGTTCAACAAGGACCATCATCGCAGGCTGATGGAAAAGCAATGTTGCTGGATTATGGCGAGCGTATTAAATCGCTCTGCATCAAACATAGAGTGCAACTAGCTTTTTACATGGTTTGGCCGGCATACAGCAATTACAAAATGTTTGACGGTGTAATTGCAAACTACACACTTGCGGCAACTGAAACTAACTCCATACTTTGTCCGGTAGGGCAAGTGTGGAAAAATCATTTCGAGGCCACACAGGATTTTTCTTACTATGGCCCGGATGGTTTTCATCCTTCGCTTGGCGGAAGCCAGCGTGCAGCCGAAGTGATTTTTGAATCTTTAAAGCTCCAGTAATAATACTTGCTTACTAAAATCTGTGATACACAGTTTTATTGCCACCATATTCATACACTAATGTATCTGCATGTAGTTTATACATCCATGCGGTTATGGTATCATCGGGATAATAGATCATTAAGCTATCGCCTTTTTTGAAAAAGCGGGCTTTGTTTTGAGGCATATTACTGAAAAATAGTTGGTGATACCCCCTTGGGGACATTGACAATCATTGCGTTACAAGGAGTTTAGTGAAAGTGGTTTCACTAAACTTTTTTTGTTTATGAGAAACACAAAAAAAACGATGTTGGGCATGTGGAAGTTTAGCCGTAATTCGCTGGGGAATTC
>JAFLBR010000013.1 GCA_017303795.1 Cytophagales bacterium
ATTTACCCGAGCGGAACTGCTCCAGGGCTTTCTTCTTGATTTCCTCTAAATTGAATTGCTCTTCTTGTTTCATTATGTGTCAAAGTTAGTGTTTGTCCTACTTTGACACAGTTCAGTTTACAGCCTCCGTAAAAGAGATTAGATTCATCGTTACATGGAAATTATACCTTTGTACCGTTGAATTCCGATACGCTTGACCTCCTCCACTCAATCCAACCAGAAAACCGCAGTAAACACTACATATTTTAGTATTGTTGGTAATACCTTGCTGGCTATTATAAAATGGCTTACAGGTTATTTCGGTAACTCATACGCTATGATTGCCGATGCTATCGAATCTACAGCCGATATTTTTTCATCAGTTCTGGTTTTATTCGGGCTAAAAATTGCCAACAAACCAGCCGATGAAAATCATCCCTACGGACACGGCAGGCTCGAACCGTTAATTACATTTCTGGTTGTTGCATTTCTTGTAAGCTCGGCAGTAATTATTGCTCACGAAAGTATTAACAACATTCGCACTCCGCACGAACTACCAAAATCATTTACCCTTTTTGTGTTGGCACCAATCATTGTCTGGAAAGAAATTTCTTACCAGCTTGTTATGCGCAAGGCTATACAAACCAATAGCAGCTCGCTTAAAGCCGATGCCTGGCACCATCGCAGCGATGCTGTTACTTCGGTGGCAGCATTTATCGGAATTTCTATTGCACTTTACTTTGGCGAAGGCTACGAAGCTGCCGATGATTGGGCCGCTTTATTTGCTTCCGGATTTATCTTATACAACAGTTATAAAATCTTTCGGCCTGCGCTGGGCGAAATTATGGACGAGCATGTGTATGACGATCTGGTGGCCAACATCCGCAAAATTGCCCTTACGGTGAATGGTGTTATGGGCACTGAAAAATGTTTTATCCGTAAAGCCGGCATGATTTACCATGTCGATCTGCATGCCACTGTAGCGGCCACTATTTCGGTAAAGGCCGGCCACGACATTGCGCACCAACTTAAAGACACACTCAGGCGCGAGATTCCACAACTCGGTCATGTACTTATTCATATTGAACCACATCAGGAGTAGATATGACAAGACTAACCACTCATAACATCCTCACAACACCCCACAAACTCCTGCGTTAATAACTCCACAGTTTCATTATTTTTACACTGATGAGTTTTAACTATCCGCAGTTTCTTTGGGCGCTCACTGCACTGGCCATCCCCATCATCATCCACCTGTTTAATTTCAGACGCACCACCCGTATTTTTTTCTCCAACACGCGGTTTCTGAAACAAGTAAAACAAGAAACCACTCAAAAGCGCAAACTGAAACGCTATCTCATTCTGGCTTCGCGGTTGTTGTTTTTGTTTTTTCTGGTGCTGGCATTTGCCCAACCGTTTTTGCCCGCCCGCGAGCAACTTACTTCGCAACGCAACCTGGTTATCTACCTCGATAACTCGTACAGCATGTCGGCCCCCGTGCAGGAAAAAGTACGCGGACTGGATGCAGCCATTGCTTACGTGCGCGAGATTGCGGAATTGTTTCCGGCCGAAACCAGGTTTAAATTATTAACCAACGACTTCGCACCGTTCTCCAATTCGTTCAAATCAAAATCTGAAATTATAGATCAGCTTTCGCAGATCCGGTTTTCATCTACAGCCCGCAGCGCCACCGAAATTTTAAAACGAATTGGCGACAGCAACAACACCGTGTTCTGGATTTCAGATTTTCAGCAAGCCACGTTTGGCGAAAACCTGATGCTCGATTCAACCTGGAACATTAGGCTGGTGCCGGTGGAGTTCAGTGGAGTTTCCAATGTGTATGTCGATTCGGTTTACCTTTCCAACCCGTTTATAATCGGGGGCGAAAAAAATTCCATACAAGTTCGTTTACGCAACAGTGGTCCTAAAACAATTGAAGGTTTGGTATCGCGCTTAGCCATTAATGGTGTGCAGGCGGCAACGTCATCGGTAACTATTCAACCCAATAGCTCAGTAGAAACTTCATTCGACCTTTCCGGTGGGTTGCAGGGCAACAACAAAGCTGTTTTCAGCTTCAGCGATTTTCCGGTAAGTTTCGATAACGAATTTTATTTCACACTTAATTATGCCGAGCGGTTGCGTGTAGTTGAAATTAAACCTCAGGCTGGTGTTACGTATGTAGAACAGGTTTATGGCAACAAGCAGCTATTCGATTTTAAAAGTTATACCACCGCCAATGTAGATTACAGCGCTTTCGCGGATGCAAACCTGCTGGTGCTAAATGGAATCAACCAGATTGATCAGGCGTTGGGCACAGCCTTGCGGCAATATTTAGATAATCAAGGTGTGTTAATGATCTTTCCGGGAACGGAACCCGATGCGCGTTCGTATCAGAACCTGACATCGTTGCCTAATCTTGCTCGCGTAGAAAATGCCGGTCGTTTGCCATTGGATAAACCAGATTTCAAAAATCCATTTTTCGAAAATGTGTTTGAAGAAAAATCTGCGGCTGTAGCTATGCCCACTGCCCAACGCGTGTGGGATTGGGGCCAGGATCGCTCGGCCATACTCAGCTTTCAGAGCGGGCAACCTTTTTTGTCGCGCATCAATAATGTGTATCTCGCGGCAAGCGCATTAAATACTGTTGTAAGTGATTTTGCAACGCACGCGTTGTTTGTACCGGTTATGTATCGTGTGGCAGCAACCGGCAACCGGCAGGATAGCAAGCCTTATCATTATTTGTCGAGCGGGTTGGTTTCGGTGGCAGCCGATAGTCTGGTGGGCGAAGAGCCTGTGCGCATGGTGGGCGAGCGGGAGTTGGTTCCGGCACAACGTAAAACGGGTAATAGGGTGCTGTTAGAATTGCCGCGCTACGAAGTAAGCCCCGGATTTTATTGGGCAACGCATCAACGCGATACGCTGGATCTTGTGGCCTTTAATCTGGAAAAACGCGAGTCGGAGTTGGCCACTTTTACCAATACCGAAATATTGGCAGCCTTTGGCGGAAGTAACGCAGCCCTGTTTGATGCCGATAGCCCGCAGGCTTTCAGTAACGAAATAAAAGCAAGATATTTGGGCACTCCTTTATGGAAGTACGCGCTGGTGCTGGCACTGGTATTTCTGTTGGCCGAGGTGCTTTTAATAAGGTTTATGAAATAGGCTGTTATGAAAACTATAAATCTTACCATACCTGAATATCTTAACTACGATGAGACTGAATGGAAGATAATTCTGGCCGGAGAGTTATATGAACGGGGTAAACTATCGTTAGGTCAGGCGGCAGATTTGGCCGGATTCTCTAAACGCGCATTTATCGAACTGATGGGAAAATATGGGTTCTCGGTTTTTAGCGACTCACTTGAAGATTTGAAGTCTGATATTAAGAATGCCTGATATAATTATCTCAGATACAAGTTGCCTGATTATTCTAAAAAAGATCAATCAATTAGAGATATTAACAAAATTGTATTCAAAAGTATGGGTTACGCCTGAGGTATTAAAAGAGTTTGGCGAGGAATTAATTGGTATTGAGGTTAGAGGAGCAACGGACAATAATCTGATTCAGGCATTTTCCAGACTAGTAGATTTAGGTGAAGCAAGTGCATTAGCCCTCGCAGTTGAAACAAAAAATTCGGTGTTGATTCTCGATGATAAGAAAGCTCGCAAACTGGCCGAAACATTGGGACTGGCTACAACAGGTACTCTCGGTGTTTTGTTGAAAGCAAAGCAATCAGGATATATCAAATCCATGAAAGAAATATTAATTAGTTTGAACGCAACGGATTTTAGAATATCCGATAGAATTGTAAATGAAATCTTAAAAGAAGCAGGTGAAATTTGAGCCATGAAAATCCTGATCCAAGCTGCCAGAATAATTTCCAAAGGTTCGCCCTTTCATCTTAAAACCCGCAATGTGTTGCTACACAACGGCCGCATTACCGAGATTGGCGATAAGAACTATTCGGCTGATAAAGTAATTGATGCCACTGGAATGATTCTTTCACCGGGTTGGGTGGATATAGGTGTTAGCGTGGGCGATCCGGGGCACGAACAACGCGAAGATTTACAATCGCTGTCCAAAGCGGCTGCGGCCGGAGGGTTTACAGAAGTAGCTGTGCTGCCCAACACACACCCAACGGTGCAAACCAAAAACGAAATCAGTTATTTAACTGGTAATAATGATAACAGATTAGTGCAAATTCATGCACTGGCGGCTGTAACCAAAAATTGCAAAGGCGAAGAACTAACCGAAATGATTGATTTGCACCATGCCGGTGCTGTTGCCTTTACGGATGGATTAAAACCAGTATGGCATACCGATATTTTTCTGAAGTCGCTGCAATACCTGCAAAAGTTTGATGGGTTGTTGATCGATCATCCTGAAGACAACTGGTTAAATTTATTTGGCCAGATGCATGAAGGTGCCCAAAGCACCATGTTAGGATTAAAAGGTATGCCCCGCATTGCCGAAGAAGTGGCGATCAGCAAAAACCTTGAACTACTCACCTATGCTGGTGGACGATTGCATTTAAGCAAACTCTCCACAGCCAAATCAATTGAGTTGTTGCGGGCTGCCAAAAAGAAAGGCCTACAAATAACCTGCGATGTAGCAGCTTATCAACCTTTGCTTAACGACTCGCTGCTGGTTGACTTCGATACAAACTATAAAGTAAATCCACCGCTGCGCGAAAAAGCAGATCAGGATGCCTTGCTGAAAGGTTTAAAAGATGGCACCATCGATGTATTGGTGAGCAACCACGTACCACACGATGATGAAAGTAAATTTCTGGAGTTCGATCAATCGGAGTTCGGACTTATCAATCTGCAAACATTCGCTTCGCAGGTAAGTGCACTCGCGCAAGAAATTGAATTGGCCGACTTGATTGAAAAAATTACGGATGCGCCCCGCAGGTTGTTAAAACTTCAGCCGGTGGTTATTGATGTAGATACCCGCGCTAACCTTACCTTGTTCGATCCCAACATCGAGTGGACTTTCAGCCCTGATCTTAATCTGTCAAAATCTAAAAACTCGCCCTGGCTGGGGCAGAAGTTGAAAGGCAGAGCAGTGGCCGTGTTTAATAATACTAAGCAGAGCATAGATGTTTGAGCGAGTTCCGCGGCTGGTGTTTATTGCCGTGCGTAATGGCCTGCTGGCTGGTGCATTGGGTATAGTATTTTTGCTGGTGTTGTATTTCATGGGTCGGCATCCGTTTTTGTTTCCGATCTATTTCGACTTTCGGATAATTATGCTGAGTGTTTTTGTGGTGATGAGTTTGAAAGAACTTCGAGACGATCATCAACAAGGACTCTTGTCGTTTGGTGCGGCCATGATGTGTGCCTTTTTATTTACGTTGATTTTTGCCTTGCTCATGATGGGCTTTGTGTGGATTTTCTCCTGGCTTAATCCTGCCTTTGTAACGGATTATATCAACTTAATGACGACCCAACTCAAGTCATTGGACCCCGCTATCATCGATCAACTTGGAAAAGATGCCTACGAGCGTAATTTATCGACACTTCCTGCTACTAATGGAGGGACATTAGCCTTTGATTATTTTATCAAAAGCCTGATGATCAGCTTTTTTGTAAGCTTAATAATATCAGTAATTTTAAGAGTTCAACCCAAAAACTATTAATTATGGAAGAAAATGTATCAGTTACTACTCGTTCAGCCGGAATTCGTTATGGTTTAATTCTGGGAGTTGCCTCCATTGCATTCTTTGTGGTAATGAATGTGGCTGGATTGGATATGCAAGGCCCACTAAGTTACCTGGGGTGGTTAATTACCATAGCGGTGATTTTTTTCGCTCATAAATACTTTAAAGAAAATGGCGATGGATACATGACTATTGGGCAAGGTATTGGTATTGGATTTTGGACTGGCCTTGTCTCTACATTCATTTCAGCACCGTTCACTTACATTTATATAAAATTTATTGATGGTGCTTTCCTGGAAAACATCAAGGATAAGCAGATCGAAAAAATGCAAGAGCAAGGGATGTCTGATGAGCAAATTGATCAGGGAATGAAGATGGCAGAAATGTTCATGTCAGCTGAAGCAATTCTAATTATGGGTATTATTGGAGGATTAATTATGGCTCTCATTTTTGCTGTAATCGTTTCATTGTTCACAAAAAATACACCACCAGAATCAATATAGAATTGTTCAGTTGAGAGACGAACTAAATATTCGAAATGAATATCTCCATAGTCATTCCTGCTAAAGACGAGCAGGAGTCTATACCAGAACTAAGTCAGTGGATTAGCCGTGTGATGCAAACACACGGCTTTTCTTATGAAGTTATTTTTATAGATGATGGCAGCACCGATGGCACCTGGGCCGAGATTCAAAAACTAAGTTCAACCAACGCTTCCTTTAAAGGAATTAAATTCAATCGCAATTTTGGTAAATCGGCTGCGCTGCATACTGCGTTTAAACTTACGCAGGGCGATGTAGTAATTACGATGGATGCCGACTTGCAGGATAGTCCCGATGAAATTCCGGAGTTGTATAAAATGATTAAGGAAGAGGGTTATCATTTGGTAAGTGGCTGGAAGAAAAAGCGCCACGATCCCATTTCAAAAACTATTCCGTCTAAGTTTTTCAATTTTGTCACGCGCAAAATATCAGGCATTAACCTGCACGATTTTAATTGTGGGTTGAAGGCATATCATCAGGCCGTGGTAAAAAATATTTCGGTGTATGGGGAAATGCATCGCTACATTCCGGTAATAGCCAAATGGGCGGGCTTCACTAAAATCACCGAAAAGGTAGTGGAACACCGCGAACGTAAATATGGGTATAGCAAGTTTGGTTGGGAGCGTTTTGTGCGCGGCTTTCTGGATTTACTATCCATCACATTTATTGGCCGGTTTGCACAGCGGCCTATGCACTTCTTTGGTTCGTGGGGAATGGTTTCGTTTTTATTGGGCTTTGGGTTTACCGTTAAGATACTCTACGATAAAATTGATTCGGTTTTTATTTCTAAGGTTCCGCTTAAGCGCGAAGTTACCGAGCAACCCATATTTTTTCTGGCGTTGGTTGCACTTGTTATTGGCGTGCAATTATTTCTTACCGGTTTTATTGCCGAGTTGCTGGCACGGCAATCGGTATCTTCTAAAAAGTATTTGGTAATTGATAGGGTGGGATTGGAAGAAGAGGAAAGTAATAAGTTGAAAGTCTAAAGTTTGATTTTCTCTTACCTTAAACTTTCAACTTTAATATGCTATTCTTTTTCTTCCTCGTCACTATTAAAAACCACGTTGTGTTTTACACAGGCAGAGTCCAGATCGGCTCGCCACATTTTTAATAAAGCGCGACCTTCGGCTAAATCTTCGTTTGCTTTGGTTATAATCTGCGCATCTTGTTTTTCGATGGCTTCAATAATCAGTTTGAATGCCTCCATCTGATCGGCCGCAGCGTGTACGTATTCTTTGTGCAGCGATGCAACTACTTCAGTAGCTGGTTTTATAGATTGTAGTGTAGTATAAAATTCTTCGTATTTAGGTAATACGGTTTCTACCATAGTAAAGTACATAATGGAGTCGTTCTGGTAGTTTTCACCACTTACACTTTCGTAGGCTGTAATGGCTTCACTCTCTACTGTGGCTACCTTGGGCATTTCTACATTAATGTAATTGAGCAGGTCTTGCTGCACCGGGTCGGGGCTACATTTAAGCAGCACCAGCAAAAGTGGGAGGTATAGTAGTTTTTTCATGCGTGTTATAGATTTAGGTTTACTTAAAGGTATTAAAATCGTAATTCAGGCAAGAACTATTTTTCAATTACATTTGTAGTCCGATTGCGTTCTTTGATACTGATTTGCGGCAGGGATAGAAGCGCCTGCCTTTGCCGAAGCGGCTACGCGCAGGCAGGAAAAGCCCACGCGCCTCGCGTGGCTTGTAGCGGATAGCCCGCTCGGCCGCCCAAAACAATTCTAAATTTTGAATTTTAAATTCTAATTTTTTTCCGGGGCTGACCGGTTTTGACAGGATGTTTGGGGGTGTATGCCAGCATGCAGGCTCGTGGGATGAGAGCCTTGAAAGATAGTTCCAACAATTTAAGTGGCGAGAATAACTACGCCATGGCTGCTTAATCTGACCTAAGGTTAGATTTGCTTATTCGCTGATAAGATCGGTGGAGGCCATCATTGCCCGGTGCTCTGTTTAGCGGTGCCGGAACCGCAGTGTCGACAGCAAAAACTGGATTGTGCTATGGTTACGTAGTACAGTTAAGACAACAGTAACTAAGGAAGTGTTTGGCCGTTGCCTGCCTTGCGCTTCCCGACAATCAAAGTGCAACTAAGCATGTAGAACGTACACGTTCATCTTCTCTGGACCAGGGTTCGATTCCCTGCAGCTCCACTCTTTCAGAGTTCCGGCAGGCGGGCCTGCAGCTCCACTGAACAAGAATCACCAACTAACAAAAGCCCGAATTCATAATGAATTCGGGCTTTTTGCTTTTTAAAGCAGTTCATTTTCGATCAAATCACACCAAATCCGAAGCGGGAAATTCGGTGCACTGTACGGTACAAAAATGTAGTGCACCGAATTTCAATTAATTAATTTGTAATAGCAGCTGTATCGAAGTAACAAACTACACAGGAAAAAATGTTGATGCTCTGGATTGAATAAGTTCCTTTACTTGTTGTTTCAATTCCTTTGGCAGAAAACAAATCTCGATGAACTTTAACATGGCAGGAATATGATGTTTTTTGTACTGAGCAAAGATTCCGTCTATTACCTTAGTGCTAATGTGCGCACCAGTCATTGCCTTTTGAAAGTCGTTCAATTTGATTTTGTTCTTCTTGCCATTCAGCGTTAATGCCAACTCTTCTTCGTCAGCAGGGTTGGCAACGGCAGTGCATAACAAGTCGTATGCTGGGGATAAATGATAACCAATACCGGGTTTATCCATCAAAGAGAAATTTTTCAAGTGCATGTCAGCATTGCCCGTGAGATAACAAAACAGCGTAAGCTCATAGAAATTGATGGCATCAAGAAGTGGATTGGCAGAGTATTTTAAAATAGCCTTTGCGATTTGTTCATGTGAGCCTGCATACTTGTGCTCAGTCATGCGTTCAGTGAGCTGACACATATCTTCCATGTGATGCTTACCCGACTTCGACCTATCTATTCTTTTTGTGATGTACGCCAGCGATCCTGATTTCAGACGGATTAAAGAATGAGGAACGGTACTTATGCCACATAGTGCTGCCAGGTGCATTACCAGATCTTCGTTTTCAGGCAGACTCGGAAAACCATTTGATGGTGGCTTGAGAATAAAATTTCCCCAGAGTCCAACAATGGTAAATTTCTTCGGCTCTTTGCCGGAAGTCATTGCCAATGATAATTTGGGTTGAACTCCGGTGACAGACACTCGTTCTTGAATAAACTCTAATGCAAGTTTGGAAATATCTTTTTCTGAATAGGGAAGTTCTGGCGGAGTAGCACTACCAAACATTTTTCTACTGCAAGCCGGATGAAAATCAACCTGACCTACCTCAAGCAACGTATAGCAGTATAAACAGCGGCTCATGATTTTAACTCGGTTACGCTAACAGCTCCGATGGTATCTTTACAGCAAGCCAATAACAATCCCATGCGATCACGCGGATTGAGTTTCCAGTTCTTCTCAGCAATTTCAAGCAGCCACCCTTCTGGAATGAGTCCATCAAAAAATGGAAACAGAATAGAACTGGTATAGGCTTCCGTTTTAAGTGGTAATGTTTTGCTGATGGGTTCACCCTTGTATGATTGCTGATATTGAAAATGATAGCCGTTTTCATCTTCGATGAGATGACCAGCAACCAAATCGTGCATTTTAATTTCAGCTTTTCTCATTTAAGAAGTGATGATCGTTCTATGGGTACTGGACCAACTTCATGTCCGAAGAGCTTGAGTACATCATTAACTTTTTCAAGTTGGAGGGTTGTCTTTCCAGCCTCAAGTTCGCGCACAAAGCGGTAGCCTACTCCAGCTTTCAGAGCAAGTTCTTGCTGCGTCATTTTCAGTGCTTGTCGTTTGCTTTTAACAAAGTCCGCTAGTCTTTCCATAGTACTCTATCGGGTACGAAATTAATGAATATTATTTATTTTGTACCCGATCGGGTACAAATATTGAAAATTAATACAAAATAGCCCCGATCGGGTACATTTCGTAAGGTTGTTGAACCTCAAACCCTTGAAATGGTATTACGGCCTTCAGAGAAAGCTGGATTTTAGCCACGAACCTTTGAAACAAACTTTATACTAAATGTTTGACTTACCAACGTCCATGCGTCACCAGTTTTTAGAAACTAATGTTTCACTTACCTTTGGGGCAGCATTTTGTTCGTAGTACTCCCGATGGCTATCGGGAGGGTAGTATTTTGGCTTCGTAGTACAATGGATAGTATTTCAGATTCCGATTCTGAAGATGCAGGTTCGATTCCTGCCGAGGCTACATAATGACTTTAAAGCCGCTTAACCGGAAAAGGTTGGCGGTTTTTTAATTAAGAAAGTCAACTGCTACTTCTTTCTGTGCGAAAACAACCAATCCGGTAATGATTTTTCGCTCAGCGCACTGTCCCAGCTATTGTGTTTTAAGCCGGGGTATTCGGTGTACTTCACGTTGGTTGCGCCCAGCTTAATCATTTCCTCATACACATTTCGCGATAAGCGCACGGGCACAATATCATCTTCGGCACCGTGAAAAATCCATAAAGGAGTAATTAACAATTTGCTTGCGGCCTTGGTATCGCTGCCACCACAAATAGCAAAGGCAGCAGCAAACTTTCCTTGTTCTTTTTGCAGTATAGAGAACACACCAAACGCACCCATCGAAATGCCATACACATAAAGCCGGTTAGCATCTATTTTATAATGCGCCACCAACGAGTCTACCAATGCCAGTGTTTTGCTGGTGGCTTCAGTGTGTTTATCTGTCCACGTGTTGCCCCAGCCTTGGTTTGTTTCTTTGCACTTGGGTGTAATCACAAAGGCCGGATGCTGCTTCTGCATTTCTTGCTGGTACCAAAGCATATCGCGCGAAGCCAGATCGTTGCTGCCATGCAGGTAAACAATTAGCGGATAAGATTTGGTTGGGTCGTAGTTGGTAGGTTTAAACAACCCATAGGCAACATCCTTGTAGTTATGTTCAGTATAGTTGGTGTATTTGGAGGTAAGCGGTGCTTGTGCGGCAGTCTGTAGGGCTAATGAAACCAGTAATGCAACTCGAAGCATAAGATTATTTTGTGTTTTTGTTTAGCGGATACTCCAGTAACGTAATAGCCAGCTTTCTGTTGTGCTGCGGAAGTTCCGAACTATCGGGTGTTATAAAGTTTTCAACCACCTGAAATCCAAATTGCCGATAGTACTGTTGAATGGTTGGGTTATTGGCCCACGTATCCATACGCACGGAAGTAAGATTTTTCTTGTGTGCATGGCCAATGGCCCAATCCAGAATGTTACCGAATAATTTCTGGCCTTTGAATTCCGGATTCACCACAATGCGGTGGAGGTAAATGGCGTTGCCGGTGTCGTACTGGCGCCAGATAATTTTATCGGCATATGCAACACTAAAGGCAATGGCAATCTTGTTATCAATCTCAATTTTGTAATGTTGTTTCAATTCTATGTCGCGCACAATTGCCTGGCGATCGTAATCACGCCACACTACATAACCTTTCTTTTCCTGATACAGAATAGATTGCTCAAACATTTCAAAAACAAAATCCAGATCGGCAAGGGTGGTGTGTTTTACTTCGGCAGACATGTTGTTAAAGAGAGTGATTTAAATACTGGTTTCGTGTAAGCTCATACACCCGGCAACAATCTTCGCCAAACATGCGCTCTTCCACAAATTGAAATCCTAATCGTTCATAGAACTTATGCGCGCGGTAGTTTGATTTTAACGGGTCAATCAGTACTGCGTTAACTTCGGGCGGTTCAAAACATTTATCCAATGCCAGTTTCATCATGATGGTTCCGTAGCCTTGGCCCAGATCGGCCGCCAAACCAATCCAGATGTCGATGGCCCGAAGATTTTCGTCAGCATTGCCCCAGTAGTGTGTTTCTTCTGTTTTGGGATCAATGATTTGAATAAACCCAATAGGACGGTTATCCAATTCGGCAATCAATTGCTCGCGCCACGGTTCGTCTTTTTGTAATTCTACTTCCCAGTTCCAATCATCGTTAGGATCGGAATCATTAACATGTGGTTGTGTATCCCAATACGTTAAAGTTTCCAGATCGTGAATGGTTGCTGTTCGTAATGTGATTTTTTTTGGCATACTGATTTAGTAGTTCAAATTAAGAAAATCCGCGTAAGAATTAATGCGGGCTTTGTAATTGTATTATCTTGTAAAAACAATTATGCGCGGCTTACTACTTGGATTTATTGTATTGGTGGGGTGTACCAGCAAGGAGCACTATCCACTTATTTTACGAAACGGTTTAATTTACGATGGCAGTGGTAACGTTCCTTTTAAAGGCGATGTAGCCATTCGGGGCGATAGCATTGCTGCGATTGGAGAATTGAATGCTGTTGGTGAAAAAGAAATTGATATACAAGGTCTTGCCATTGCTCCGGGTTTTATCAACATGTTAAGCTGGGCCGATGGCTCGCTGTTGAAAGATGGTCGCTCTATGAGCGATATTAAGCAAGGTGTAACACTGGAAGTTTTTGGTGAGGGCTGGAGTCCCGGTCCGCGCAGAAAAAAGAATGAGCAAGACACGTTGTGGTCAACTCTTGGAGAATATTTTTCATTACTGGAGCAAAAAGGAGTGAGTACCAACTTTGCTTCGTTTGTGGGCGCGACTACCGTACGTAACTATATATTGGGCTATGATAACCGCGCACCCGAACCACATGAGTTGGAGCAAATGAAACAATTAGTAGATGAAGCCATGCGCGAAGGTGCGATGGGATTAGGCTCTTCGTTAATTTATGCTCCGGCTGATTATGCTTCTACCGAAGAGTTGATTGAATTGTGCAAAGTGGTTTCTAAATACAACGGTATGTACATTACCCACATGCGCAGCGAGAGTGATAAGATTCTTCCGGCATTGAATGAAGTTTTTCGTATCGCACAGGAAGCAAATGTTCCAGCCGAAATCTATCATCTTAAAATCAATAACACGTGGAACTGGAATAAGATTGATACGGTGATATTTAAAATTGATAGTGCGCAAAAAGCGGACTTAAAAATTACGGCCGATATGTACACCTACAATGCCAGTGGCACTTCGCTTACTGCCCGGTTACCCACGTGGGTGCAAGAAGGTGGAGCAGGCGCTATGCGCAAGCGATTGAAGAATAAAGTAACGCGAGCCCGTGTGTTGCGCGAACTGAAGCTTGGAATACCTACGCGCAACTCTGATCCCAAAGATGTGATGCTGTTGGATTTTCGAATAGATTCTCTTAACGAATTGTATCGCGGTAAGCGATTGAGTGAAGTGGCAACATTACACGGCAAAGACGCGGATGAAACCATGCTTGATCTGATTGTGGCCGATAAGTCGGGCATTGCAGCAATTTTCTTTTTAATCTCGGAAGAAAATGTGAAACGCATGCTGGCTTTACCTTATGTAAGTATTTGTTCGGATGCTGCTTCTATAGCCGATGAAGAACCATACAACACGGATGCAACCCATCCGCGCGGGTATGGAAGCTTCGCGCGATTGTTGAGTAAATATGTGCGCGATGAAAAAGTTATGACACTGCAAGAGGCAATTCGCAGAATGACTTCTTTACCGGCATCCAATCTAAAAATTGAAAAGCGTGGAAGTATAGCTGTTGGTAACTTTGCTGATCTTGTGATTTTTAATCCAGATACAATTACCGATAAAGCTACATTTGAAGATGCGCATCAGTACGCGGAAGGTGTGGTGCATGTTTTTGTAAGCGGAGTGCAGGTATTGAACAACGGCAACCACACCGGTGCAATGCCTGGAAGATGTGTGCGCGGACCGGGGTGGCGCAGCTTAAACTAATTATGAAAGATCGTTTCTCTCAACAGGCTTCGCAATACGCGCTGTTCAGGCCGGTTTATCCGGATGCGTTGTATCAGTTTATTTTTTCGCAGGTAAAAAATTTTAATTGTGCCTGGGATGCCGGCACGGGTAATGGTCAGGCTGCGCATGTGTTAGCAAAACAGTTTAAAAAAGTGTTGGCCACCGATATCAGTTCGGCACAACTTGAGCATGCACCTAAAGCCGATAACATATTTTATTCGATTAGTGCCGAAGAATTAGATCAACCGGATTCTTCCATCGATCTGATTACTGTGGCACAAGCTATCCATTGGTTCGACATAGAAAAATTCTTTAAATGTGTTGCGCGTGTTGGCACCCCCGATGCTGTAATTGCCGTGTGGGGCTATGGCTTGTTACAGGTTAATCCTGTTGTAGATAGCCATATCAATCACTTCTATAAAAATGTGGTTGGCCCTTATTGGGATCCCGAACGCAAACTAATAGATGAGCACTATCAAACTATTTCGTTTCCATTTCAGGAAATAAAAACACCTCCGTTTTCCTTTTCGTTCTGGTGGTCGTTGGCGCAACTCGAAGGGTATCTTAATACATGGTCGGCTGTGCGAAAATATATCAACAATAACCAAGTAAATCCAGTTGATGAATTAATACCACAACTCAAACCTCTTTGGCAAAATCAATTGGAAGTAACTTTTCCGCTCTTTCTACGCATTGGCCGCATGAAGTAAACCTTCTGCCAGATTCCACTTTAGTTTTTCAACAAGATTATTTACTTTCAAAAAAGTAAAATGTACTTTACCATCTAACTTCACAATTCTATCTTCTAATTTCTAACCTCTACCAGCATGGAAAACAAGATCAGCCGTCAACAATTTCTGGATCGCAGCAGCAAACTAATGGTAGCCGGTATGCTGGCTCCGTTTATTTCAGAAGCAGGAGAACTGTTTCAAACCAAAAAAATCAAGATCGGCCTTATTGGGTGCGGTAGTGTTTCGGGCATGTATCTGCCGCATCTTTCCAAATCGCCTTATGTAGAATTAGTAAGCGTGTGCGACATTGTTCCCGAGCGGGCAAAAGCCGCAGCCGAAAAATATAATGTACCCAATCACTATACACACATCGATCAGCAATTGGCGGGTGTTCCGTTCGATTTGTTAGTTAATCTAACCGACATGCAAGAACATGGTCGATTGAATAAAACGGCCTTGCTTAAAAAGAAACATGTGTGGAGCGAAAAACCAATGGCTAACACCTATGCCGAAGGCAAAGCATTACTTGATTTATCAAAGCAACAAGGTGTGCGCATCTGGGGGGCACCGGCTGTAGTGAACAGTCCGCAATTCGCCCACATGTCGCGCATGATCCAACAAGGAAAAATTGGTAAAGTGGCTGCGGCTCATGCACACTATGGGCATCTCGGACCAACATGGTCGGCTTTCTTTTATGAACAAGGTGGTGGTAGCTTGCCCGATCTTGGCGTTTATAATATTGCTACCCTTACGGGATTACTGGGTCCGGTAAAATCGGTAATGGGTATGACGAGTATTGTTACACCCGAGCGCACGGTTGATAACAAAGGAAAAATAAAAGTAGTAGCCGAAGACAATGCTATGGTGTTGATGGATCATGGCAATGGAATCTTATCGCACGTACAGTGCGGGTTTAATTATTTCGATCCGTATGGGCATGAAGGCTCGGGTCAGGATAAACCAACCATTTCTATTTGGGGTACACATGGAAATCTGCAATTGATAGGTTATGATTGGGCGCCTTTTGGTGTTGATGTAGCCACGCATGATAATGAGAAAACAAGACGCGAAGCCACCGATACCGGCACGTATGTTTGGCAGGAGGGCGCATCGGTAATTTCAGAAAAGCTGGCTATTGGTAATGAACCATTGATTGCGGCCTTACACGCCTTGCATGTGTTGGAGATAATGGAAGCTACCCGCGCTTCGCAGGCAACCGGCAAACGCATTGAGATAAAATCTACTTTTAAGTATCCGGTGGTGTAGGTTGAGATTGTTAGATACTTATTGCTATTGTATTGTTACATTCTTTACTGAAATGTAAAAATTACGATCAACATCAAACGAAGTCTGGTTTTTAATACGTTGCCACTCGCTTTTAGGTTTAATCCAGTTGCCCGATTTAAGTTTAACGGGCATATCAAAACCTGATATGGTGTTGTTCCACCTGTAAAGCAGTTTTTTCTTTTCTACTTTATATTCCAGTGTAGGGATTTGAGTGTTGCGAAGGTATTGATCAAAGACTTTAGTAAGGTTTATGCCTGCCTGTTTGCTGACGTATGCCTCTACCTGAGCTGTGGTTACGGTAGCGTGATGAAATTTTTCGTTAAGCCCGCGTAAAATCATTCTGAATTTTTCATCATCATTTATCAATTGCCGAATGGTGTGAATCATATTCCCACCCTTGTAGTACATATCACCGCTGCCTCTTTTGTTTACACCATACGTACCAATAATAGGTATGTCATTTTGTATTTGCTTTCGTGTTCCAATTACGTAGTCATTACCAGCCTCCAAACCATATTCGCACATGGTGAAAATAGTTTCAGAATAATTCGTGAACGATTCATGAATCCACATGTCGGCTATATCGGTTGAAGTAATGTTGTTACCAAACCACTCGTGGCCACTTTCGTGGATGAGAATGAAATCCCATTTCAGGCCCCAGCCGGTTTGAGAAAGATCGCGCCCGAGGTAACCATTCTTAAAACCATTGCCATATGCTATTGCACTTTGGTGTTCCATACCTAAGTGTGGCGATTGCACCAACTTAAACCCATCTTCGTAAAACGGATAGGCACCAAACCAATGCTCAAAGCATTTTAGCATGCGTTGTGTTTGCTTGAATTGTTCTTTAGCTTTTTCCAATTCATAATCCAACACCCAGTAATCGCAGTCCAGATCGCCAACCTCGCCCGCATAAACTTCGCGCCAATGTACATACTTACCAATGTAGGGAATGATGTTATAGCTGTTGATCGGGTTCTTCACTTCCCATGTAAAAGCTTTTAGTTGGTCATTTACATTTTTAGATTCGATTAGTTTACCATTACCCACCGCTACCAATGAGTCTGGCACAATGATGGTTAACAACGCGCCCTGGTCGGGCTCATCGCTTTGATGATCCTTACATGGAAACCATACACTGGCACCAAGGCCTTGGCAGGCCACCGACATCCACGGTCTGCCTAATTCATCTTTGCTCCAGATCCAGCCACCATCCCATGGTGCGCGTTTAGCTTCGCGCGGCTTACCTGAATAATGAAGTGATAAAGCGAACTCAGTACCAGCTGCAATTTCTGCAGGTAAGTCTAAGTAGTAAACATTACCCTCGCGTACAGGAGTAAGTTTAGTAACCTGCATGGTTGCTCTGTCTAACTGCATCGGTTCTTGTAAATCTATTTGCAGTCTTTTCCCTGAAGTAATTGCTTTCACTTTCAATTCCACAACACCTGAAATTGTTTTGGTATTATAATCAGGTAAAACCACAATGCTGTAATGCAACACATCCCACCAGGCGCGTTCAGGGGTAATAGATCCGCGCAAGGTATCTTGTCGGGTAGTTGTATTTTGCCCGAAGGAATTAAAACCAACAATAAGTAGAAGTAAAGCAAAAGGGTATCTCATGGTAATTTTTGTAATACTCAAAAGTAAGTTTTTTCAGAACGTTCCGATTCAAGAAGGTTGTAGTTGTGCGGGTGCAATGTTTTATTCTTGATTAAGAATCAAATCGCTTTATACGTAAGAATCACTACGCCATTATCCATAAGTTCTGTTTTAACGCATTTGAGTTTGTGCTGAGTAATCAGATTATCATAGAGAGATTTTCCTTTCCCGACCAGCACCGGGTTCATCATAATTCGGTACTCATCTACCAGTCCGGTATTAATCACACTTGAAGCAAACTCTTTTCCGCCTACAATTTGTACATCTTTTCCGCTCTCAGATTTAATACCCAGAATAATTTTCTTTAAGTCGCCCGACTCAATAGTTGCATTTGCCCAATCGGCATCTTTTAAAGTAGACGAAAAAATTATATGCTTTGTCCTTTCGGCATATCGGGCATATTTAATTTCATTTTGTGAGAACCTGGGTTCACTCAGCGCCCTTTTCCAATAATTTTTATAGTCAGTCCACATTCCACCACCCAATAACAACAAGTCAACGTTCGCCAACATTTCGAAAAAATTTTCCCAGGTTTGATCGGTGTCAGGCTGCATCCAGCTTAGTTCATCTGTAACGATGCCATCGATGGTGGTATTCATGGCTAAAATTATTTTTCTCATTTTGTGGGTTTTAAAATTCAAGATAAGTTATGAATAACTTTCAATCAAGAAGAGATTGGTATGAAATAAAAACGCCCTCCGCAATTCTTGCAGAAGGCGTTTATCCATTAACTTATTACAAATCAATTCGCGTACTCGCTCAAAAACTTTACGCGCATCAGGCGCAGATTGTCTTCGGTAAAATCCGGATCTTCATCTTTCAATGCATCCACGGCATCTTCAATACTGTCCGTTTCCGATTCCAGAAAGTAATCGTAAATCTGCTGTTGTTTGTCTTCGTCTAAAACAGAATCAATGTAATAATCCAGATTGAGTTTGGTTCCTGAATAACAGATGTTTTCAATTTCAGTTAACATCTCATCGAATGTAATGCTCTTCGACTCTGCTATTTCATCTAACTCTACTTTTCGGTCAATCTGTTGAATAATAAAAATCTTGATTTTAGATTTATTCACAGACGACTTCACTACAATGTCGGATGCCGTTTCAATATCATTCTCTTCTACATAGGTCTGTATCAAATCCAGAAAGTCTTTTCCGAATTTGTTTACCTTACCCATGCCCACACCGTTTACCGAAGCCAATTCTTCTTTGGTGGTAGGGTAGGTGGTGGCCATTTCTTCCAAAGATGGATCCTGGAAGATTACATAAGGTGGAAGATCTTTTTCTTTAGCAACTTTTTTGCGAAGCGCTTTCAGCATTTCAAACAACTTCTCGTCATACGATTTGTTGTTTGCAGGAACTCTGTCTGGCGATTCTTCTTCATCGCCAACTGTAGTAAAGTCATGGTCGCGCGCAAGTTCTATCGGGTGTGGTTTCTTTAAGAATGCACGGCCCTTGCTCGAAATCTTAAGCACGCCAATATTGTCAATATCTTTTTCTAAGTATTGATAGATTAGCGCCTGACGAATAACCGATTTCCAGAATTCTGCATCTTGCTGATCGCCCTTTCCATAAACAGCCAAACTAAAATGGCCGTAGCTCTTCACGTACTCATCTTCTGTTCCCCGAATTACATTTACAAGGTGTGCCAGTGTAAAGCGCTCGTTGGTTTGCTTAGCAGCTTCCAGTGCTATAGTTACATATTCTGTACCATCAAATCGCTCGCGCGGATTGGTACAGTTATCACACATGCCGCAATTATTTTCTTTGTATTCTTCGCCAAAGTAATGCAGTAGTTGTTTGCGCCTACACACCGGACTTTCAGCATAAAACTCCATCTCCTGCAATAGCACGCGTGCGTTTTCGCGCTCCTGCACGGCTTTATCTTTGTTAAACTTTTCGAGTTTGTTCAAATCGTTGTGGCTGTAGAACATCAGACAATGTCCTTCCAAACCATCGCGCCCACCGCGACCGGTTTCCTGATAATAACCTTCTAATGATTTGGGCACATCGTAGTGAACCACAAACCGTACGTCTGGCTTATCAATTCCCATCCCGAAGGCAATAGTGGCCACAATAATGTCCACTTCTTCATTTAAGAAGTCATCCTGGTTTTTCATGCGCACATCAGGATCTAACCCGGCATGGTATGGTGCGGCTTTAAAACCGTTTACATTAATAAGCTGTGCAATCTCTTCTACTTTTTTGCGGCTGAGGCAGTAGATAATGCCCGACTTGCCTTTGTGTTCTTTTAAAAAGCGAATGAGTTGCTTCTTGGTTTCTTTTTTAGGACGTACTTCATAGAATAAATTTTTGCGATTGAAGGAAGACACGAATACATCAGCTTCTTCCATTTGCAGGTTTTTCTGAATATCCAACTGCACTTTAGGAGTAGCCGTTGCGGTTAGGGCAATTACATTCATATCACCCAATTGGGCAATCATGGTTTTTATTTTGCGATACTCCGGCCTGAAATCATGACCCCATTCCGAAATACAATGCGCTTCATCAATGGCAACAAAAGATACTTTTACTTTTTGCAAAAATTCAATGTTCTCTTCTTTGTTGAGCGATTCGGGCGCTACATATAAAAGTTTCACAAGACCACTTACGCAATCTTTCTTCAGTCTGGTAATTTCGCCTTTGCTAAGGGTGGAGTTTAGGAAGCGTGCATTAATGCCATAAGCGTTTAACTGATCAACCTGGTTTTTCATTAAAGCAATGAGCGGAGAGATCACAATGGCCAGCCCGTCTTTAACCATGGCCGGCAGTTGGTAGCATAGCGACTTACCTGCGCCCGTGGGCATGATTACAAAAGTATTCCTTCCGCCAAGTATGTTTTTGATTACAACTTCCTGATTGCCCCGGAAATTTCCATAACCGAATATTTCCTTGAGTTTTGCCTTCAATTCATCTTTCTCTTCTGCCACTACCATGGTTATCACCTATAAAATTTTGAATTACTTATCTTTGAGTTTTCGTTTGAGTTTCTGCTGAATAATCTCAGCATTGAATGTAACAAAAAATCTCAAACAAATCGCTAAAGCTGAACGAATAAATGAGACCAAAGTGGTAGAAAACCTGACTAATTTTATCGACAACGATTTCGAGGTGTTTAATGGGAAAACGGTTGTCAATAAGGTCAGGATTATCCTAACGGGCATTGGCAGATGTATTTTTGAGGCTGAAAAGGTGGCAGTTTCAGTGAAGGATTTTGAAGTTGAAATTTCACTCCGTCTGTGTAATAATTTTTGAAGCTTAATCTGAAAAAATAACCGGCACCAGACTAAACAGAAAAGCATTTTAACTTTAGCATAGCTTGAAAGGAACTGTTAAAAGAGAGTATTATTGTAGGCTTAAAATCAGTGAAGCGGGTAAATAAGTTGCGCGATTTGCTGAAAGTAGGAATTGTATAACCAAAAGGACATCCCAACGGGATCATGGATAAAAATCTTTATGTAGTGCTAATGGCCGGGGGTGTAGGTACCCGGTTTTGGCCATATAGCCGCAACAGCAGACCCAAACAGTTTTTAGATGTTTTGGGAATAGGCAAAACATTATTGCAGGCCAGTTACGATCGCTTTTTGCCGATATGCCCGCCCGAAAATATTTATGTAGTCACCAACGAGGAGCACGAGGCGATCACGCGCCAGCAGTTACCCAATTTGGCGGCACATCAGGTGCTAACGGAATCTATGCGTAAAAACACGGCTCCGTGTATTGCATTTGCCAGTCATAAAATCTACAAACTCAACCCCGATGCGGTAATAGTGGTTAGTCCGTCCGATCATTTGATTTTGAATGAGGCCGACTTTCAGCAAACAATTGTAAAGTGTCAGGAAAAAGCCAAAGAGCAGGATAAATTAATCACCCTGGGTATAAAGCCAACCCGCCCCGAAACCGGTTATGGCTACATTCAATACTTAGATGGTAAGCACGCCTTAAAAAAAGTAAAAACCTTTACCGAGAAGCCAGAGTTAGCGCTGGCCAATACGTTTTTGCAAAGCGGTGACTTTTTATGGAATGCTGGAATTTTTGTGTGGGGAGTGAAGGCAATCTTACAAGCATTTCAAAAACATTTACCCGAAATGGCTGAGGTGTTTGACGAAGCTGCAAGCCAATTTGATACACCAGGTGAAAAAGAAGCGTTACAAGCGGCCTACGCACAAACGAAAAGTATTTCGATTGATTATGGCATAATGGAGAAAGCCGATAACGTGTACGTGTGGCTGAGTAGTTTTGCCTGGTCCGATCTGGGTTCGTGGAATTCGTTGCACGATAACTCCACCAAAGATGAGCACAACAATGCTATTAGTGGCGATGCCATGATTTACGATACACGCAACAGCGTGATAAAAGGCCCGAAGGATAAATTGATTGTAGCCCAAGGCCTTAATGGCTATCTGGTAGGCGCATTCGATAACGTGTTTATTGTGTGCGAAAAAGACAAAGAAGAATTGTTTCGCAGGTTTGTAAACGATTTGAAGGCAAAAAATAATGGCAACGATTATTTGTAGCCTCTCTGCCTTAGCGCTTCGTAAATGGAAATACCGGCAGCTACTGAAACATTCAGCGAACTGATTTTTCCGCGCATCGGGATTTTAGCCAGGCGATCGGCATCTTTTAGAAGTTGTGGCGAAATACCATCTTCTTCCGATCCCATAATCAGCGCAAGCGGTGTGTTTAAATCTATATCGTATAGCAGGTCACTTGCTTTTTCTGTACAGGCAATAATCTGAATTCCACTTTCGCGTAAATAATGAAGGGTCTTGCGCATATCTTTTACACGACACACCGGCAAGTGACTCAGTGCACCCGCTGAAGTTTTCATGGCATCGCCTGTAATAGGAGCGTTGCCACTATCGCCCAGAATAATGGCATCCAACCCGGCACACTCGGCTGTGCGGGCCAGAGCGCCAAAGTTGCGCACATCGGTTACCCGATCTACAATTAATAGAAAAGGCGCGCGCCCCTCCTGAAAGGCTTTATCAATTATGCCTTCCAGATTAGCATAGCTTACAGTGGCAAGCTGGCAGATTACACCTTGGTGATTTTTGGTGGAGAGTCGGTTGAGTTTTGCCTGTGGTACAAACGTAAAGGGTACACCATTACTTTTGGCAGTCTGAATAAGTTCTTTAATCAGATCGTTGTTCAGGCCAGCCTGTACAAAAATCTTTTCTATTTCGCGGCCTGCCTTTATAGCTTCCATTACTGCCCGCGTACCAAAAATCATTTCCGTTTTTTCCATGAAGAAATATTATGTGGCCAAGATACTACAACTCGAGTAGCCAATCTAAATCCTGTTTATCTAATTCATTCTGACTTATCTAATCAGATTTACCAATAGCCCTGAAAGGGCGTGATTGCATAGGCATCTATCTCGCCCTTTCAGGGCTTGGCCTAAAGCACCATGTTAACCGACATGGCTGCACCCTGTCTTTGGATATTACGCCCCTTCAGGGCTTAGTCTATTTCATTATGGTTGTGAGAGCGTTTTACTTGTTCTGGATATTTCGCCCTTCAGCTTTGAAGAAGCAGCAACTGGTCTACCAAATCAAAACCTGCTTTTGCGCCAGAGGTCAATTGTGCTAAACCAAGTCTCAGCAAATCGTTTGTCGCGCAGTAGCACGTAATGACCCGGATCGTACACACTACCTCGTTTCACGAAAGTGTATCGCGTGCGCGAAGCTTTGTAGAACCAGGTTTCGGTGCCATCGTTTATGCTCACTTCATCGGGCAAACCAAAAATCAGATAAATCATACCGCGATCGGTTTTCCAACCGTGCTTGTAAGACGTAAAATAATTGTTGGCTAATTCTACTCTGCGGAAGTAACTGCGCATAAAATTTTTAGCACGCTCGCGATCGCCCGTAACATCCAGAATTACTTTATCAAACTTTGCTTTGTCGTTACCGGCAAGGTCTATTTGAGCAAACTCATCGCTGGTGGTAACATATAAAAGCGGCTCGGCCAGATCGGCAATGGAAGAAAACTTCGGATAAATATCGGTTACACCCAGAAAAGCAAAACCTTCGGCTGCGTTGGTATCGCGCTGAATCAAATAAACACCGGGCCGTGTTGGTGTAAACGTTTCGCCCGATGCCAACCGAAACGTAGAATCATAAAACATAAACCGATCTACCTGATCTACCTGATCGGCAAATGGAGGTGTAGCAGGTTTAAAGTCGTTGAAATAAACGGAAACAAACAAAGGTGCTTCGCTATAACTTTTTACCTGATAGGTTTTTTTTAGCGTAAGAAATTTCTGCTGTAGTTTTTGTCCATCTTTTTCAAGCCAGCCGTTGGCCGGATATTTTGGATCTATTTGTTTAAAGTAAGTCCACGTGGTTTTGCTTTCTATGTTAGTGACTTTTGCAACTAGCAACCACGAAGCAGGCGGAACCGGAAAAGTCCAGCTACCTTTTTTTTGTTTTTCTGAATCAACCACACCAACCGGAGTTTCGGCAAGCGCGTTGCCATCGCGTTGGGTGTAAGTATCTCTACGCTCCCAGGTAATGGAATATTTTTCCAAAGGCAGTTGGCGGGAGTTGATGGTAAAATCTACTACCATTTGATTCGATAGTCGCACCACATCAAAGGCAACTGCAATTTCTGCATCGGGGTTATACCATTCGCGAAAGTTTAACCCGGTAATGGGTTGTGCCATACTGAGTGTGGGAACGAAGAACAGAAATAACAAAAAGCGGTTCATACTGCGTATTTTGGTGTTTAAAGGTAAAACGATAATTCTAATAGATTACGTTATTTTTGCGCCATATTTTTTTTCGAATGGCATCGGTTTATACAACAGAAATAACTTCAGAATCAATCCCTTCCGATAATCCTATTCACCAGCGCTTGTTAAAAGCATACGTGCTGGCCCCGCAATTCGTTTCCGGAAAATTGCTGGAAGTGGGTTGTGGTGAAGGCCGGGGTATTGATTGGCTTTTACCGGCCATAAACCATTATACCGCTATCGATAAAATTGAACCGGTTATTGAAGGTTTAAAAAAGAAATATCCGCAGGGGGCATTTCACAGCGGCAATATTCCACCGCTTTCTGTTTTTGCCGATAACAGTTTCGATTCGATTGTGAGTTTTCAGGTGATTGAACACATTGAAGACGATAAACTTTTTCTGAAAGAAATTAATCGTGTGCTTAAACCCGGAGGCCTTGCACTTCTTACAACACCCAACCGTCCGTTATCGCTTTCGCGGAATCCGTGGCATGTGCGCGAATATACGGCTGCTGAGTTAACCCAACTGGCACAACAATTTTTTAGCGAGGTTACCATGAAGGGCATAGGTGGTAACAATAAAGTAATGGAGTATTACGAACGCAATAAAAAATCGGTGGCTAAGCTGATGCGTTGGGATGTGTTTAATCTTCAATACAAATTACCAGCCTCGTGGTTGCGGGTGCCTTATGAGTTTATGAATCGACTTAATCGGAATAAACTCAAAGGTGCATCGGATGAGCTGGTGGCCAGCATACGCCACGAAGATTATCTGTTGGTAGATGATGCTACGCAGGCGTTGGATTTATTTTTGATGGTGCGGAAGTAGGCCACAGTCAAGTATAGTTTCCAGTTACCTGTTACCGGTAACTGGAAAACAGGGAACCTTTCAATAATCCCCTCTATCTCCTGCGCCACCAATTTGAAGTCTTGCTAACAAGTTGTTGAAGGCATCTTCATACTTTTTACCCAGCTCCATTTCGCCATTTTCATAAAGCGTTTGTTGCAAAGAGTTAAGAATGAAAATATTTCTGCGTAGTTCCTGACTCAATCCAGAGTTTTCATCAATTAAATAAGTAGCCATTTCTTCGGCACGATCGCCTAAAAGTTTAGCTGTTTCAAGGGCTTTTTCTTTCTGGCCAACCTGAAAGAGTAAATCAACCAGCGAAGCAGTAGTGTGATCGTAAGCAATTACACGATCTGGCATTTTGGTCATGGAAAATTCCAATACGGTGTTTGCCTTTTCCATCTGGCCTTCATCTACCAATGCTTCAGCAAGTGAGTTGAGAGCACTGCGGTGATTCAATACAAAATTGCGATAGTCTTCGCTGTAATAAACTTTTTCGTTATCCAGTTCGCGATAGCGGAATTTGTTAATCATGTTATCGTAAGTCTTTTCGGTATCTACCAGATATTCCCGATCCTGCCGTGGATTGCGGATAGGCAGAATGCGATATGCATTGCCTTCTTGTATGGCGTACGGACTTAGATCAATATTAATCTGCGAAAGCGAAGTTTGATTAAGGTAAATGGGACGCTCCCAATTATTGGTTACCAGAAAATCCAGAATGGCGAGATCTTTTTTCTCCAACGTGTTTTTCAACAATCGAATCTGCATCTGGTCTACCAGCAGACTATCTAACCGCGCAGGAATAATACCACGCGCCCGCAAATCTGCTTTGTCGATATTGAGCGTAAAAATTCTGCTCGGTACCAGGTTGCGATCATCATCGCGCAATTGCGCATAATCTTTAGAAATAAGGCCGATGAATTCTTTCGCATCAATGCTCTTTACTTTGAAGTCGGCATACATCAGGTAATCGTTAGGGCCACCCTGGCGATACTGGTGCTTACTTAATGTATAGGGTATTGGCTCCGACTCATACGCCTTGCGCATGGTTTGTTCAATGTACCAATCGGTGTTGTAATAACTTAAAACCACCGCGCGCATATCGGTGCGGTTGCCTTCCACTTCCTGCGCATACCACAGCGGGAATGTATCGTTATCGCCACCGGTGTAAATTACGGCTTGCGGCCCGCACGAGTTAAGGTAGTTATGAGCGGAATCAACTGAGAAGTACCGGTTCGAACGATCGTGATCGTCCCAGCCTTCGGCAGCCATAATAGCGGGCGCAGTAAGACCAATCAACGATGCAGCAATGGCCGCTACTCTTCCATTCTTAAAAATCAACCAGAGTATTTTGTATATGGGAATTACCGCTAACCCAATCCAGAAGGCATAGGCATAATAAGAACCTGCATAGATATAATCGCGCTCACGAGGTTCGCTTGGTGGTGAGTTGAGATAAACCACAATCGCTACCCCCAACATTACAAACAAGAGAGCCACTACCGAAAAGTTTTTAGTGTCTTTAAGGAATTGGTACAACATTCCGAGTAATCCCAATAGAAAGGGAATCATGTAGAAATTATTACGTGCTTTATTGTTGGCCAATGCTTCCGGCACATCTTTGAACCAATCCCAAGGGTAAATTCCATAAGCACCTTGCTCATCACTTTCTCTACCACCAAAGTTCCACCAGAAGTAACGTCCATACATGTATCCAATCTGGTGTTGGAACATATACCGTAAGTTCTGCCCAAACGTGGGCTGCACAATCTGCTCGCGACCTTGCGCATCTTTGTAAGTCTTTAATCCCATTACGCTTTTGTAGGATTGCGCCTGATCTGAACTCCAGGCACGCGGCAATAGTGTTTCCGAGCCGGGTTCGTACACATACGAAAATTTTCGATCGCTGATTTCGTATTTGTCTTTACCCTTGGTATAGATGGGTGCGCCATATTTAATATCAACCGGGCGTGCCGTAAAATAGGCTCCGTATAAAAGAGGACGGCTACCATATTGTTCACGCTTCAGGTAGCGGATAAAACTCATTACATCTTTCGGTGCGTTTTCGTTGATGAGTGTATCGTAGTTAGAGCGAATCAACACAGTTGTGTACGATGCGTAGCCAATCAAAATAAAAGTGGTTGCCAATAAGAACGTGTTCAATACAACACGGCCTTGCTTTTGTGTAGCATAGATTCCGTAAGCGAGGCCACCAACAACTAATAAGAAAAACACAAGCGCACCCGAGCCAAAAAATAAACCAAGTGTGTTTACAAAGAACACTTCAAAGTGACCGGCAATGGTAGGCAAACCGGGAACAATAAAATCGTTAATGAATAAAACCAAGCCACCACTTATAGCCAGTGTAGCAATTACACCCCAAACTGAAGTTTTGAATTTTTTGAAGTAGTAGATTAATCCCAACGCTGGCAAAGCCACCAGGTTTAACAAGTGTACCCCGATGGAAAGCCCCACCATATAAGCCATTAACAATAACCACCGATTGGCTTTGCTTTCGTCTTCAATAACATCCCACTTTAAAATACCCCAAACTACAAACGCAGTAAAGAAAGACGACATGGCATAAACCTCAGCTTCTACAGCCGAAAACCAGAACGAATCTGAAAAAGTATAGGCTAATGCACCTACCAAACCCGCACCCATCAACACCCAGATGTTGGCTCCGGCAATTTCAGCATCGTTTTTAAGGCCCATTACTTTACGACCAAACAGGGTTACCGACCAGAATAAGAACAAGATTGTAAAGGCACTGGCCAGCACACTCATAAAGTTTATCCAGTAAGCTACTTTGGTAACATCGCCCATAGCCAGGAAAGAGAATACACGGCCCATTAACAAAAATAAGGGTGCACCGGGCGGGTGGGGCACCTGAAGTTTATACGACACGGCAATAAACTCTCCGCAATCCCAGTAACTGGCGGTTTCCTCCATTGTTAACCAGTAGGTAAGCAAGGCCACGCCAAACACAAACCAACCCGTAATATTATTTGCCTTCTGAAAATTCATATCTCTAAGGTTCTATTGGAAATTGAAAGGGCGAAAATACTAATATTTAGGTATCAGGACATGGGGTTGATGTATTTAGGCTTTAGGCCTGAAGCTTCAGGCTTGCAGCTTGTAACCTGTAGCCTATTTATACACAATCATGTAAAACACTAGCCATAATGCGAAAATCAAGATGTACGATGTGGAAACGATCCACCAGGCTGATTGTTTCTGGCGTCTGGCAAAAAGGTGCACCCCGTTAACGAGAATAAACACGTAGCCAATTTCGAATACACTTAATGACCGTAACGGATAAGCATACCGTTTATCAATCGTTTCGTAATCGGCAAATTGCATCAGCGAAAGCGGGTAGAATGCTTTTACTTCGGCCCAACTGGGGTCTGTATCTACAAACATAAACCAGCCTATTTTGACTAACTCGGCCAAAAGAAAAATAAATTCGGCAGCCATTACCACGCTCCAGCATTGAGTAAAGGTGATGCGGAAGCCAAACGTAAAACAGCCTACCCAAATAACAAAACCGATTACGGTGAACTTCCACAAATACACCAGCGGTATAGAAAAAAACTGTAATGCACTTATGGCCCGCAGAACCATGCCTTCGGGGCGATCTTGCAGAAACTCAAACGCGGCTGTTTCGTTTTCTATAAAATCTTTCTTTACATATAATAATAGAACTGAAAGCAGGCAGAGTGTGATAAACGTCAGTTTTTTATCGGAGGTAAAGAGCGAAAATTGCGATTCTGTTTCAGACATAAGGATGCGAAAGTAAAGATTTTGTTTATTTGAAATTGAAAATGCAGGCTCAGAACTTTTTGATACGATTGCTGGCACTGATAGTTGTGGCCTGTGCGGGATTTTGTTTCCCCGCCACGGGGCAACCCACTTCTGTAAAGAAGGACACCACTATTATTTTAATCTCAGATATCACCATGCAGATTGAAATAAATCAGGCACTGAGCGATCTGTATAATTTCAAATTTGAAAAAGCCGAGCAGCAGTTCAAGTGGTTTAAGAAAAAATACAAGTGGCATCCACTGCCTTATTTTTTGCTGGGGCTAAGCGAGTGGTGGAAGATTATGCCCAACACCAAAGCCACTACCTACGATGAAAAGTTTATGGCCTACATGGATAGCACCATTATGATTGCCGAAAACCTTTATAAGAAACACCCCGAATACAAAATTGAATCGGCCTTTTTTCTGGCAGCTGCACATGGTTTTAAAGGCCGGTTGTATTCAGACGAAGAACGCAAGAGTTGGCGCAAGGCTGCTGTGGAGGGCAAGTCAGCACTTAATTACATGGAGGTTTGTCGCGAGATGGATCACCTTAGTCCGGAGTTATTATTTGGCGATGCTTTGTACAACTACTTTTCGGTTTGGGTGCCCGAAAATTACCCGGCATTAAAACCGTTGCTTTGGTTTTTTCGCAAAGGCGATAAAAAGCTTGGGTTGCAACAACTGCGTGAAGTTTCATACAATGCATTCTATACGCGCACCGAAGCGATGGTGTGGCTCATGCGTATTTCCAATAGTTACGAGAACGACCAGGTGCGGGCATTTCAGATTGCAGAATATCTTTATACCACTTATCCTGATAATCCCTATTTCCACCGCTACTATGCACGCATGTTATATGCCCGCGGGCAATATGTTTTGTTAGAGAAGCATGCCAAACAAATTCTGGAACGGATTGACAGTGCGCAATTAGGTTATGAAGCTACCAGCGGCCGGTATGCTGCGTTTTTTCTGGGGCAAATGTATGAGTTTCAGCGCAAGCTGGATGACTCGAAAAAATATTATGAGTTGGCGGTAAAGTTTGCCGAAGAGGTTGGCGCTACCGAGTCGGGGTATTATTTGTTTTCGTTGATTGCGCTGGGCGAGATAAACGAAAAGCAAGGCAACAAAGCCGAAGCAAAACGCTACTTCAAAGAAGTAAAGAAACGATCGGGCCGCAAAGACGAAGCGTACAAAGACGCCAAGAAGCGGCTTAAAAACATGGAGAAGGACGATTGAGTTTATGTACCTTTCGGGATTGAACAACCTTGTTAAGTGGAGTTACGCGATCTTATAGTTACACCGCTGTTGCTGATAGTGGTTTATGTGGGGGTATATATCGTGCGCCCTTACGTAACCGATGCGGCAACCAGAAAGTACTTTGTTCCGGCCATTACATTTAAAATATTGGGCGCAATTGCCCTCGGGATAATCTACCAGTTTTACTATGATGGTGGTGATACGTATAGCTATCACACACATGGAAGTCGACAAATCTGGGAAGCTTTTATGGATTCGCCCATGCGAGGCTTAAAATTGTTGTGGGGTAACGATAGTCATGTTAATGTGTACCAATATTCATCGCGTATTTATTTTTTTAATGACGATCAGAGTTATTTCTTAATTCGCATTGCAGCGTTGTTCGATCTGCTAACCTTCTCTTCTTATTCGGGAACCGCAGTTTTCTTTGCTTTACTTTCGTTTACTGGCATGTGGATGTTTTTCATAACATTCTATTCGCGCTACCCACATTTGCACCGCGGGTTAGCTATAACAGCTTTTTTTTTACCATCAGTATTTTTTTGGGGCTCAGGAATTTTAAAAGATACGTTAACCATTGCTAGCCTTGGCGCAGCCACATATTGTTTTCATGGGCTTTTTATAAAACGTAAAATCTCTATTCGTTATGTAGTCGGTCTTATATTGTCAATAGTAGTCATTTTCAGTATCAAGAAATTTATTCTGCAAGCATTTTTACCAGCTTTGTTAGTTTGGGCGGTTGCAAACAATTTTTCGGCTATAAAATCGGTTGCTACAAAACTTATTCTGGTGCCGGTGGCTGCATTGCTGGTTGTGTACGGGGCTTATTACATGGTAGTAAAAGTTGGTGAAGATGACGAGCGGTATGCAGTAAGTAAATTAGCCAAGACAGCAAAAGTTACTGCATACGATATTCGATACTGGAGTGGCCGGGGCGCAGGCTCCGGGTATACCCTGGGTGAATTGGATGGCACTTTCACTTCTATGATCAGGCTTGCTCCACAAGCAATCAATGTATCGTTGTTCAGGCCTTACCTGTGGGAAGTAAAAAATCCGTTGATGTTTATCTCTGCGTTAGAGAGTTTTTTGTTTTTAATCTTCACGGGGTATGTACTTTATACAGTGCGGGGTAGACTCAGATTAGCGTTTAGTAATCCCGATATAATTTTCGGACTTGTATTCTCTCTATCTTTTGCATTTGCTGTGGGTGTATCTACATTCAACTTTGGTACTTTGGTGCGTTACAAAATTCCGCTGCTGCCGTTTTACCTCATGGCTCTGGTGGTGATGTTAAATTATCGGAATAAACCTACAAATGAGGATGCATTAGCGCGCACCGAGTAATGCTGCTCTACCATTGTGCGTCCTTCCTGGCCCATTCGGTTTCGTAATTCAACATCTGAAATTAACGTGCGTAACCCGCTGAGCCATTCTTCATCCGTAGAACATACAAACCCTGTAATGCCCTGAGTAACGATGGTGGTATTAACACCTACCGGTGAAACCACGGCCGGGATTCCCAATGCTAAATATTGAAGTGCTTTAAACCCGCACTTGCCTTTTGCCCAGGCATCGTCCGTAAGCGGCATCAGCCCGATGTCAATCTGTATCAGATCTTCTATTTCGGTTTCTTTGTTCCAGGCCACAAACTCTACAAATTTTAGACTTAACTGTGGAGGCTTATCTGCAATTACCCGCAAGGTGAGGCTTGGGAACTCGTTTTGCAGTTGCTCAAACACGGGTATTAATTCGTTCAGGTATTTAAGGGTAGAGTGCGAGCCCGTCCAACCTAAACGAATTCCATTCTTAGCTTGGATTGAATAAAGTTTGGGATTATGCAAGGCTTCGGTATCAATAGTAGTGGGGTTATACACCACTTGTTTACACCAGCCCTTAGCATATTCGCACAAGTAATGATTGCCGGCACTTACTTTGTAACTCCAGCGGCATATGTGTTTTACTTTTCCATGCCATTTCAAAAATCCGGCTACATTATTTACTTCGCTGGTGTTGGGCAGCCAGATGGCATCATCAAAATCATAGATAATTTTTTTACGAAAAACTTTTGCGATAATCCATTCAAAGACGGGTGGCCCTAATGGGGCAGCCTCCCGATGAATAAAAACCCAGTCGTATGCTGGCAACGTAAA
The DNA here is from genome assembly GCA_017303795.1 of Cytophagales bacterium. GTDB lineage: Bacteria > Bacteroidota > Bacteroidia > Cytophagales > Cyclobacteriaceae > ELB16-189. The sequence continues at coordinate 32,456 of JAFLBR010000013.1, forward strand.
AAGCTGAACCCACCGTAATAAAAATCCACGCACAATGGTAATCAACTTGATAAAATAGTTGCCGGGCCGATACAACACCTGCCATCCGGTAACAGAAAGAAACGGAGAAACTTTAACCTGAAAGCCTGCGGCCTGAAGTATTCCAAAATATTGTTCAAACCTGAAACGTTGCGAGGGCGAGTGCGCGATGGGGTATGGACAAAGAAAAAGTACTTTAGAATTAAAGTTCATCTCGAGACCGCGTGACCGTGTTCTTAACTCAAATGTAAGCATCCTAAAGAGAGTAACATAAAGGATTTCATTGGATGGTTACTGCGATATTCAAAATATCAGGCTACAACCTACAATTACCTTCACAGTTTAAAAGACATAACAATGTTGCCAGCTACTGAAAAATAGAATGTACATCCGGTACATTCACAAGTTTTAAGGTATCCTGTAAGAGATGATTTCCCTTACTAGAGATCTTAAAAAGATGCATACATTTGGAGTGTTTATAGAGTATAGTCTATACAATCTAATAAATCACTGAGGAATGGGAGTGAAACTTTTAAGAAAGAAGCCAAGGAATATTTTATTATCTCTAATTTATAGGACGCAAAAAATATTGCCTTTTAGTAGCCAATATAAAATTAAACTGTTTTTAAATTTGGAATGGATATTTGACCGACTGGCTCATGAGATGTCGTTCAAATACTACTCACCCGAAACTCATCCTGTACGACAATGTTCCAAGAAGTTTATACTTGATAATCTTAATGAAACCAGCTGCGTTTTAGATTTAGGTTGCAACTTAGGTGATGTCAGTTTTATTATGGCAGAAAAAGCAAAGAAAGTAGTAGGTATAGATCATAATATAGCGGCAATTAAAATAGCAAAGAACCGATACCAGAGACAGAACCTTGAATTTCATCATGGCGAAGCATTAGAATTTCTTAAAAGTACTTCAGAACGTTTTGATGTTCTGATTCTTTCTCATATTCTGGAACACCTTGACGATCCACAAGAGTTTCTGAATACTTTCAAAGATAATTTTGAGTCTATTTATATTGAGGTGCCTGACTTTGAAAGAAACTACCTTAATTATTACAGAAGGGATTTAGGCGTGAAACTTCTTTACTCAGACGATGACCATATTTCAGAGTTTGACAGAGATGATTTAAAAGTGCTTTTGAATAATTGTAAGCTTGAAATCATAAATGAAGAGTACAGATATGGCTTAATTAAAATGTGGTGTAAAAAAAGGGAATCAAACGTCCTGTAACACAGGCATTGTATCAGATGATTTTAATCAAACCGGACACAATCTTACCTAATCTTAGGTTAATAGTAGAGATTTTAGACACCACAATAATGCGAACTAATTAAGCGCATGCAACTACGTATTTGGCTTGGGTAAATAGTAGTTTAGTCTTGAGGTTAAATGCCTGGCGATAACTTGTGTTAGGCTTGTTAGGGCATTCATTGTTTTTTCCCCTAATTTGCGCCCTGTTTTATCGCCTAAAACCTTGCAAGAACTCCACACCTTTGAAATAAAGCCCAAAAAAGCCTTTGCCTTTAACTTTAAAGAACTGGTTGACTATAGCGAGTTGCTCTATTTTTTTGCGTGGCGCGATATTAAGGTAAAGTATAAGCAAACTGTACTCGGCTTTCTTTGGGCGGTGCTGCAGCCGCTGCTACTCATGCTCATTTTTACTTTTTTTATCGGGCGGGCCATGCAAGTATCCTCCGATGGTATGGATTACGCGGTGTTTGCCTATTCGGGCCTAGTGTTATGGCTTGTATTTTCTTCGGGTGTTACCAATGCCGCCAACAGCATGGTAACCAATGCCGCCATTATCAAAAAAATTTATTTTCCGCGACTTATTATTCCGGTTTCGGCAGTAGTAGTAGCCTTGTTCGATTTTATTATGGCGTTCGTAATTTTTATTGTGATCCTGCTGATTTTCGCCACCCCCATTAACCTTTCGCTTATTTACTGGTGGCCTCTTGCTCTTCTTCTTACTATAGTTGGTACAATTGGCCCCGGCTGTTTATTGGCAGCGCTTAATATTAAGTATCGCGATTTCCGGTACGTGGTGCCATTTCTAATACAAGCCCTGTTATTTCTAACACCCGTTATTTATCCGGTATCGTCTATCAGTCAGGTATGGTTGCGGTATGTGGTTGCCCTAAACCCCATGTATGCAGCCATTTCTGTTTTCCGATTGCCACTTAGCACCGTAGCCCCCGATTGGACATTGTTAGTGATTAGTCTGAGCTCTGGAGTTTTGTTCTTCATTATCGGGCTGGCTTATTTCAGACGCACCGAAAATTATTTTGCCGATATCGCCTGAGTTTTTATGTTACCTGTGTTGGAAGTAAAAGGAGTCTCCAAGAAGTTTAGTATTCGCCACGAAAGCGGCTACCTGAGCTTGCGCGATCGGGTAACAGATTTATTCAAACCCGCGCCCTCATCGCGCGAAGATTTCTGGGCGTTGCGCGATGTGAGTTTTGATGTTCAACCGGGCGAATCAATTGGCATCATTGGTAAGAACGGAGCTGGAAAATCCACCTTGCTAAAAATTCTATCTAAAATTACTCCGCCCACGCAAGGCAGAATAATTGGCCGCGGTCGCATTGCAAGTTTATTAGAGGTAGGCACTGGGTTTCATCCAGAATTAACCGGGCGCGAGAATATATTTTTGAATGGTTCTATTCTTGGCATGAAACGCCATGAGATAACAGCCCGGTTTGATGCGATTGTAGATTTTGCCGGAACCGAACGTTTTCTGGATACGCCACTTAAACATTATTCCAGTGGTATGCAGTTGCGATTAGCATTTGCGGTTGCTGCATTTTTAGAGCCTGAGATATTGGTTATAGATGAAGTATTGGCCGTAGGCGATGCCGAGTTCCAAAAGAAGTGCATTGGTAAAATGGAAGATGTGAGCCGAAGTGGCCGCACCATTTTATTTGTAAGCCATAACATGGCGGCTATCCAAAATCTTTGTACCAAGTCGATATTGTTGCAACGTGGCGAACTTAAAGCTATCGGGCCAAGTGCTGATATTGTTACGCAATACCTTACCTCACTGGATAGCCAGATTTTAGATACATCGGGTTATATACAAGTTCATCCGGAAGAATCAAACAAACCGATAAGGGCTATTGAAGTTTTATGCGATGGACGCAGATCAGCCACAGCTTATATGGGTTGTGAACTTGAAATCAGAATTTACTTCAAAGCATTGGAAGTTCTTACTAACCCCGTACTGGGTATCATCATTAAAGATTTACAAAGCACACCATTAATAGGCGTGAACAATCGCCATTATACCGGCAATTTTGAAACAGCACCTTTAAACAATGGATTTATTTCAATGAAAATACCGTACCTCACTTTGTTTGAAGGCATGTATCATGTAGATGTACACTTGGGCAATGAGTTTAAGGACATAGAAGTGCTGCAGGATTGTTTTCAATTTACGGTAGAACCCATACCATTTTCAAGTTCCGGTCAATTGCCGCTCAAGTCAATCAATAGAATGTTTATTAAAGATATCAAGTGGATACTCAACTCGTCTGATCATGTGGAGTAGAATAGTGCGAAAGCTGAATTTACTAAAATTAAAATCGGGTGTGTTGCCCTACACCCGCTTTGAAAACGAATATGCGTCCGTTACGCAAGAAGATATCAGCAAGGCTGCTCAAAAGCTGAAGCCTTATTATGAGCAATACATCACGCATGTTTCGCGTGCCGACATGGCTATGTCGTTAGAGTTAGCAGCATTTGTTTATGCACTTTGTGCGAAGAAAGGTTACAAAACTTTATTGGATCTGGGAAGTGGATTTAGTTCGTTTGTTTATCGGTTGTATGCTTCCGAAAATATTGGTGTTCAAGTTTTGTCGGTAGATGACGATGCGCAATGGCTGGAAAAAACAAAAGGTTATCTGCGCCAGCACGGCTTGCCTGATGCGGGTATGCTTACGCTTGATCAATTTTTACAACAACCTGCCACTAAGTTCGATTGTGTGCTGCACGATCTGAATTTTGTAGAAGTGCGAATTAACTATGTGCAACGTGTGTTAGAAGCCACTGCAAATAGTGGTGTTTTAATTTTAGATGATGTACACAAACCTGATTACCTGTACCAGGTTTTGGATTTGCTGAAACAAAAATCAATTTCTATTTACGATTTAAAACCGGTAACCCTCGATTCGTATAATCGATATGCGCTGGCCGTTTTACAGAGATAATGTATGCAGCTAAGTATCATTATACCTACAAAAGATCGGGTACCTGTTTTTCAAAGGACCCTTTCCGCAGCGGTTAAGGCAACAGCCCATGTGTCCTGCCAGATTATTGTAGTGAATGATTCGAAAAAAAATATACCAAGCGTACCTGAAAAAGTTACGCTTATTGCAAACCCAGGCCAGGGGGTTGCCGCAGCCCGAAATGCCGGAGCAAAATTGGCAATAGCACCGTTGCTTTTGTTTTTAGATAACGACATTTTGATTTCGAAAGAATCAATCGATCATACGATGGCAATGCATCGACAACTAACGCAAGCCTGCATTAATCTGGATTGGGTTTACCCCGAAACGCTTCAGGCCCAACTTTCCAAAAACAGTTTTGGTCGGTTTTTGAAATTAAATAAAATGACCTCGTTTGAAGGTTGGTATGGAAAAGGCTGGCAGCCTGAAACTTTGTTTAAATCTGTATCGGTTGCCAGTTTTCATCTTTCCATTCTTAAAACAGATTTTGAACGTGCTGGTGGATACACCGAAAATTTTCCACATGCCGGTTTTGAGGATTATGATTTTCCCAAGCGTTTAAAAGCAGCAGGCCTCAATTTTTATATTGATAGTCGTATACATGTGCTGCATAACGAAGAAGACCGGATTAATCTTGATAATTGGTTGGACAATCAGCAACGCAGAGCTGAAACGCGCAGGGTAGCTGTAGAGCTGGGATACACCGAACTTGCCATTCGGTATAGTTTGGTGAAAAAGGTTGCTCTTCGTGCCATTAACTTTACCTATTCTTTATGGCGGGTGGGATTAAATCTATTTTCAGTGAGTCCCGCTTTAGATTTTTTATACGTACAAGGTATTTCAGTATTAGTAGCGGCCAGAATTTTTAAAGGGTATAACTTTAAGTCATGAATATTACAGCCCGGGTTAGGGTTCTTAACTTTTTTCGGAATTTTTTCAGAATTTCATTTCTGGAGCGAGGGTTGGCTGGTCTAACACTTCACAAAAGCCCGCAACATTTTTTTAGCCGATTTGTTCCAAATGCGTATCAATATGCGCCCGGTAGTATTCGTACCGTACAACGGTATGGATTAGTATTGAAAGTAGATATAAGCGATTATGTTGGTCACTTTCTATTTTTTGGTTTTCGCGATGCTGCACTTAATAATCTATTTGAACTTTGTAAACCTGGTTTCAATGTTGTGGATGTGGGAACTAACATCGGCTGGACGGTTTTGAATTTCGGCCGACTTTCGGGTTCAGGAAAAGTTGTAGGCTTTGAACCTGATCCTTTTAATTATGACGTGTGCAAAAAAAATCTGGCACTCAATCAACTTTCCAATATTGAATTATTGCGGGTAGGGTTAGGCGATAAGGAAAGTGAAGCGCTTTTGGAAGTTCGCACTCCGGGCAATCGCGGGGGTAACAGGGTATCACCAACCAACACTAAAAATTCTGTTTCAATACAAATCAAAACGCTGGATTCAGTAAGTGCAGTAACAACATTAAGTAAAGTTGATCTGATAAAGTTAGATGTTGAAGGGTATGAATTGCACGTGTTGCGTGGTGCACGCAGCTTGTTACTCAAACATAAGCCTATTCTGTTTATTGAAGTTGATGATCATAACCTGAAAGATCAGGGAGATTCTGCGGAAGCGTTAATTCTGTTTCTGGAGGAAGTTGGATATTCATCAATTGAACATGCTGAAACCAAACAACCCGTTACCCGTAATTTTGAGTTTACCAATAGTCACTTTGATGTAATTGCCCGTGCGTAATGAAATTGCACCTGGTCTATATTGTATCGCATGTTCAAAAGTCAATTGCATTTGAGAGTACTGCAGTAGCACTTAAGCCGCATTACAACCTCACCTTTTTGTTATTGAACCCAGGCGATTCTGAATTACAGAATTTTCTTATCCAGCAAAGTATTCCTGTGAAACGAATCCGGTATCGCGGAAAGCGCGATGTGCCGATGGCATTTCTGCAAGTATTTTTGTTTCTGGTATCGAAGCGGCCACGGGTAGTACATGCACATTTGTTCGATGCCCAATTGATAGGACTAGCGGCTGCATGGCTGGCTCGCATTCGATCACGTATTTATACACGCCACACCAGCAACTTTCATCATGTGTACCAACAGTCGGGTGTCAAGTACGATAAACTCAGCAATGCATTATCAACCCGGATTATCTCCATCAGCCAGGCAACCGATGCTACTTTGCTTCAACTTGAAAAAGTTTTAGCAAAAAAAGTAGTAAAAATTCCGCATGGATTTAACCTGATTCAGTTTAATGATGTTTCGCAAAGCCGCATGGAAGCAGTGCGATTGAAATGGAAGATTCCCAATAACCAACCCATTGTCGGAGTGGTTGCGCGCTTTATTGAATGGAAGGGTATTCAATATATCATTCCCGCGTTTAAAAAATTTCTGGAACAATATCCAACCGCTTGTCTGGTGTTGTGCAATGCATCTGGCCCTTATGCTCATGTTCTATCAAAACTATTAGGTGACATTCCCGAACCCAACAAAGTGATTATTCCATTTGAGGCTGATATGGCCGCGCTATACAAAGTTTTTGATTTATATGTTCATACTCCGGTTAGTCCGTTGGTAGAAGCTTTTGGACAAACGTATGTGGAGGCGCTTGCTGCTGGTATTCCTTCTGTGTTCACACAGTCTGGTATTGCACAGGAATTTGTGGTGCATAAGCAGCATGCCTGGGTGGTAGAGTTTCAAAGTGTTGATGCCGTGCTTGAAGGGATGTTAACGCTTTGGGGTGATTTGCCATTGCAAAAACACCTGATAGAAAATGGAAGACAAGCGGTAACTTTAAGGTTTGGATTGGATGGTATGATTACCGATTTGCAGAAATTATATAATGAGTAGCCCCTTTTTTAGTGTAGTAGTTCCAACGTATAATCGTGCGGGGTTCATCCACAAAACGATTCAATCGGTGCTTGCTCAACACTTTGAAAACTTTGAAGTATTAATTGTAGATGATGGAAGTACAGACAATACGCAAGAGATTGTTCAAGCCATTCAGGATAACCGGGTTCATTATTTTAAAAAAGAGAATGCGGAAAGAGCGGCCGCTAGAAATTTCGGGATTTCAAAATCAAAAGGAAATTACATCACCTTTCTTGATTCTGATGATTTGTTTTTGCCTAACAACCTTTCTACTGCGTACAACTTTATTCAGGCCCACAAGCCAGAAGTCTTTCATTTAGGATACAAGCTGGTTGATGCCCATACAGGTAAAGAACGATTACCAGAAAGAGCGTATAATATTAATGAGCAGATCTTAAAAGGAAATCTCCTAAGCTGCATTGGTGTATTCATACGAAAGGAGATGGCGTTGCAAAATCTTTTTAATGAAACGCGGGCTTTGTCTGAATTAGAGGATTGGGAGTTATGGATTCGGTTGGCTGCCCGATTTCGGTTTATGCATAGTGCCGAGGTAACATCACTAGTAGTGAATCATGATTCAAGAAGTGTAATGTCGGTAGATATTGAAAAAATAAAGACTAAGGTTCAGGTTTTTGAAACTCTTATTAAGTCTGATCCGGTAAACCAAAGAGTTTTCGGTTCACGCCTTAAGCAGACTTATGCCAGCATTTCTACGTATGCGGCCTTACACCTGGCAATAGCCAAGGCGCCACGAAAAGAGATTTTTAATTACTTATGGCGCGGCATAAGGCTCAATCCCGCTGAGGTTTTCAAAAAGCGTTTTTTGGTAATTGTGAAATTTGCGATTGGCTTATGACGCAGCAAAACATTCTGGTGCTTACGTATTGGAGTTATCCCGATGCACTTATTCAAACCTATACGCTTCCTTACCTTCGAATCATCAAAAAAGTTAATGATCGAAATTCTTTAACGCTTGTTACATTAGAGAAAAGTAAACATGTATTGCAGGATTCGGACAATAAGATAAAGCGCAGGCTTGCTACCGATAAGATTGATTGGCAACCCTATTTATACAAACCTTTTGGCTGGCGCGGATTACTGATGTGGCTTTCGGCAGGCTTTTCATTGCTGCGATTGATCAGAAAAAAAAAGATACATGTGATTCACTGCTTTTGCACGCCACCAGGAGCAATCGGGTATATACTTTCAAAAATTACCAACTGCAAATTAATTCTGGATAGTTATGAGCCGCATGCCGAGGCAATGGTTGAAAATGGCACCTGGAAAAAGAATGGAGTAGCCTTTAAATTACTTTTTGCTTTAGAGAAGCTTCAAACTAAAAGAGCAACTACCATTATTGCCGCCACTTCCGGAATGCATCAGTATGCGCAGCAAAAGTATGGCGTTGCTATTTCTGATTATCATGTGAAGCCGGCTTGTGTTGATCTCAATTTATTTTCGGCAGATATCCTCAAAGATGAAGCGCTTCTTACAGAATTAAACTTGAGTGGGAAAATTATTTGTGTTTACGCAGGCAAGCTTGGTGGTATTTACCTGCGCGAAGAAGTGCTTGCTTTTTTTAAGGCGGCTACCAAACAATGGGGCGATTTGTTTCGGGTATTAATGTTAACCAATCACACCCAGCAAGAGATTGAACTGGATTGCGCTAAAGCTGGATTAGACCCTCAAATAATTATTACCCGGTTTGTAGCGCATAAGGATGTGCCACGCTACATGGCTCTAGGTCATTTCGGGATCACACCCGTAAAGCCTGTTCCTACCAAAAAGTATTGCACTCCCATAAAGGATGGTGAATATTGGGCCCTTGGATTACCCGTTGTAATTCCCGCACACATCTCCGATGACTCGGATATTATTCTTCAGCATCGGGCGGGGGCGGTGTTAAATGCTTTAACACAATCGGAATACGAACGGGCTCTAATAGAAATTGATACCATCTTAAAACAACCTGAATCCGAAACAAAAAGTCGAATTCGGAATCTGGCAATAACCTACCGTAACTTCCAAATTGCGCATCAGGTTTACGGCACCATCTATTCGCTTTGATTTTCTTAATTTTGACCCTTTACCTGTTACTATGACAAAGATTTTAATTACCGGAGGGGCCGGTTTTATTGGTAGTTCGCTAGCTGAAAAGTTGTTGACAAACTCAGGGTACTTTGTTGTGCTGGTAGATAACCTGCTTACGGGCGAGTTAAGAAAACTACCGCAACGCGATAATTGCAAATTTATTAAGTGCGATGTAAACCACTACAACGACATTGCAGCTATTATGACCAGTTATCAATTTGATTATGTCTTTCACTTTGCGGCAGTGGTTGGTGTAAAAAGAACGTTAGAAAATCCGGTTCAGGTGCTTAACGACCTTAGTGGTATTAAAAATATTCTCGAACTCAGTAAGAATACCGGTGTGAAGCGGGTCTTCTTTTCCAGTTCTTCGGAGGTTTATGGCGAGCCTGTGGAACTTCCACAAAATGAGGAGACAACTCCGTTAAATTCCAGATTGCCTTATGCTGTAGTAAAAAATGTTGGCGAAGCATTTTGTCGCTCGTACCAGCAAGAGTATGGACTTTCCTTTACCATTTTTAGATTTTTTAATACCTACGGTCCTCGCCAGAGTACCGACTTTGTGATTTCTAAATTTATTAGCTCAGCACTTAGTCATTTACCTATTACAATCTATGGCAAGGGTTTACAAACCCGCACCTTCTGTTATATAGATGATAATGTGGATTGTATGATTAAGATTTTGGAACAAAACCTAATGGTGAATGATGTAATTAATATTGGTAATGATAAGGATTACACCATTCTTCAATTGGCTCAAACCATAATTGAGCTTACCGGTTCTAAATCAGAATTGGTTTACCTGCCGCCACTTAAAGAAGGCGATATGACCCGCAGGCAACCCGATGCTTCTAAAATGAAAAGCATTCTTAACAGGGAGTTGTTGCCATTGGATAAAGGTATTTCTAAAATTTTAAAAGAGAAAAAATACTTTTTGTGATTTTGTAATGAAGCTGAGCGGATTTTTATTGATGGGATTTATCTTACTTGGTTCAAGAGTAAATAGCCAATGTCCTGTTAGTGATTTCTCAGTTTCGCCTACAGCATGCATCAATCAAGCTATTCAACTAGAGAACGAAGCTGATACTGGTGAGTACCGTTGGGATTTTTGTTCAGGTGATTTTAATGTTGCGCCAACGGCAAATTTAAGTTATACACTAAACGGGGTCAACGGTCGTCCGGATATTGCTTTCATCTATGATGGCACAAAATGGTTTGGATTCGTAACCGGAACTTATAGTAACGCTTTATACCGACTTGAATTTTTAAATGGCACCCACCAGCCACCAACACTGGTTCAGAACTTAGGCAATTTGGGCAATAAACTTAACGGCCCCGGACAGGTAAAAATCTTTAAAGAAGGTAATGATTGGTTTGGCCTTGTGCATAACACCACGAATGGCGAGTTGCTGAAACTTTCTTTTGGAGATAAACTTTCCAACACTATTTCAGTATCAACTTTGGCTACAGGATTGGGTTACATTAATTCAGGAATGGCTGTAGCCAGAGATGTAAATCAGGGTTGGATTTGTGTGCTCTCTCAGCCCGGAAATAATTTTATTATTCTTAGGCTGGGAAATACTATCTCCGCACCGGGCGCATCAGATATTATTCAAACAAGTGAAGTTCCGAACCCAAATAGTTTAAGTAGTATCGATTTGATAAATGTTTGTGGCATGTGGTACGCCTTTGCCACTAATTTGGGTAATGGAAATATTTACCGGCTGGATTTTGGCGTATCGCTTTTCTCGACACCCGCAATCACCCAAATTGTAACCCTTCCAGTAATCAATCCAGGCACACTCCGTGTGGTAAGAGAAGGAGAAGAGTATTTCCTTTTTGTAGTAACATTAGAAGGCACATTAATCAAAGTGGAAATTGGAAACGATATTACAGCCAATCCTGATTTTACTTCAGAAGGCACTATAGATGATGCGTTACCAGCTAACTTGTTCGGGTTAGGAATTACTAAGCATGATTCACGGTGGACAATTGCCGCCATTAGTCTGGCAAACGGTCAGGTGTATAGTATTAACTATCAACAAAATTGTTCCGCTAGCACTTTAACTTCTCTTGATGCGAACCCACAAGTAAAATATGCGACTGCTGGTAATTATTCATTGGCATTAGAAGTAGCTACTACTCAAGGTACATCTGTTCGCGTAAAGAATGTTCAGGTTGTTAGTCTGGTGGCTCCAGACATAAGCATTTTATCAGATGGTACATGTGCTCAGCATCTTGTGGATTTCACTTCACAGAGTGTAGGCAGTGTTACGGGATATTCCTGGAATTTTGGAGATGGTCAGATTTCTTCAGTAGCAGAACCAGATCACACCTATTTAAATGCTGGCCAATTTGAGGTTACACTAGAAGTTACAGCTGCTAATGGCTGCTTGAACAGAACATCTGAATTGATAAGGATTTACAACAAGCCTGTGGCTGATTTTAATTTACCAGTAAACAATCCCATTTGTAGCAATCAGGAATATACATTTACAAATATATCGAGCTACGATGTGGGCAGTAATCCAGTCTGGCAATGGATTGTTAACTCAATCCATGCCAGCAGCATTCAAAATCTGGTTACAACTTTTAATACAAATGCTAACCGCGAAATTATTTTGCAAGCTTCTATTCCCGGTTGTGTTTCAGAGAAAGCCGTTAACCTTTCAGATATTCAAACAGGTCCGGCACTCGATTTTGCACTAACCAATGGTTGCCAGCAAGAGGGTATAAGTATAACAAATACTACAACCAGCCCGGTACTTGGATTTTCATGGACATTTGGTGATGGTGGATCTTCCATTGAAACCAATCCAACATACACCTATAACACGGTTGGAGTTTACGATGTAACACTCACTGCAAACAACGCAGCTGGTTGTCCTAACTCATTAACAAAGCCCATCACCATTTACACCAAACCAGTCGCCAACTTCTCCCTTGCATTACCACCTTTTTCCTGTAGCGGCTCTGCATCGCAGTTTACAGATTTAACACCCTCACCAACTGATAGCAATATAACTTCATGGAACTGGACTTTTGACGATACTCAGAATAATACCGCTACAACCAAGAACCCATCGCACATGTATGCAATCGCAGGCGACTATTCCGTGAGTTTGAATGTAGCCACCAATTTTGGATGCACGAGTGAAATCACAAAAACAGTAACCATCGCGCAAACGCCCACGGTAGATTTTACTAATACCGGATTGTGTTTAAATCAACCAGCCACATTTACACCCACTGCAGCCACAGAAATTAAGGCATGGCTGTGGGGCATGCAGAATCTGACTTATACCGCACAAAGTCCGGTGCATGCATTTACTACTTCGGGCAACCAAACGGTTACCATGTCTGCAACAGGAAATAATAATTGTGTTAAGTCGGTTACAAAAAATCTTTCGGTGCCTGTACCGGTAACCATAAACTTTTCTGCTAACAGTACGTGTGCGGGTAAACCGGCTGAGTTTTCTGAAACTTCACTAACAGGAATTGATCCTGCTGTAAGTTGGAACTGGGACTTTGCCGGTCAGGCATCGGCAACTACATCCACGGCCACACATATTTTTCCGGCAACGGGTAATTTTAATGTTCGATTAAATTCTACGCGACAATCCGGTTGTACTTATTCGTCCACACGCAGTATTGCCATTAGTCAGCCACCGGTATCACAGTTTTCCGTTTCAACCGAATCGGGTGGGGCGCCACTTGCGGTGGGTTTTGTAAATACATCCACAGGCGCTACTTCATGGTTATGGAATTTTAACGATGCCGCTCAAACAACCAGTGCAGAATTTTCACCTTCGTTTACTTATACCCAGTTGGGTACTTATCAGGCTGAATTAATTGCCAGAAATAATCTTGGCTGTACTGATAGTTTTGTAAAAAGTATTTTTGTGGTAGAACCACAGATCAATGTGGCAGTTACTAATCTGTTATTGATCGCGAATAACGATGGCGCGTTGGCTACAGTAACGTTCGAGAACCGCAGCAATGTGGTAGTGGTTAACCCGGAAATAATTCTTGATCTTGCCGGTAAAGCAAAAATAAAGGAACGTGTTTTCGGAACGTTTCTGCCGGGGCAACAAAGTTCAAAGTCTATCAGCACCAGAATTGTTTCAGATAATCTCGGATATGTCTGTGCAGAAATTTCAGTAGCTGGCGATGTAAACGATTTTGATAATCGCGCATGCAGTAATCTTACGGGCGAGTTAACAGTTGTGCCACCTTATCCGAACCCAGCCAGCGAAGAAGTAATTCTGGAATGGATTCGCGGCCAGCGTAATCAGGTTGAAGTAAAGTTGTACAATGCACAAGGCCAGGTGGTGTTGAATAAAGTTTACACCAATCTTTCTGCGGGATTGAATCAATTACTGATAAAGGTTGATGCACTTTTGCCCGGTTTATATTTTGCTACGATTTCAGATGGCGACAAGACTGCCAGCTATCGGGTGCAGGTAAGTCGGTAATTTTTCTTTAGCAAGAATTTTCTTCCCTCAACTACATCAAAATAGAAATTTTCTTCTAATTTTACTTACATACAGAACTCATACCTACCTTTTATTCTGATTAAATGAAAGTAAAACTAGACGCAACCGACCGCAAGATTTTAGAAATCCTGCAGGCGAACTCAAACATAACCAACGCACAATTGGCACAAGAGATTGGTCTCTCGCCCGCACCAACATTAGAGCGTGTGAAAAAACTCGAAAACTCAGGCATCTTAAAAAGTTATCATGCCGTGGTAGATATGGCCAGCGTGGGCCTGGGTGTGTGCACCTTTGTTACGGTTTCGCTTAAGGGCCACAACAAAGACAACATCGCTAAATTTATAAGTGCCATCCAGAAAATTGAAGAAGTTGTTGAATGCCATCACGTAACAGGTCAGGCCGACTTCATTTTAAAAGTTGTGGCATCTGATATTCCAGCCTATCAAAATCTGATGCTGGAAAAAGTAAGCAACATTGAAGTGGTAGATAACATGCAGTCAACTGTAATTCTATCCACCTTTAAAGACAGCAAGGTTGTTCCGTTACCATGAGTGAAACCCTGCAGCGAAATTTAGTACTGGATACAGCCAATGTAAACCAGAAAATTAAACGCATTGCGTACCAGATTTTTGAAAACAATTTCAAAGAAAAAATTTTGGTACTGGCTGGCATTGATGGCCAAGGTTACAGCTTTGCCAAGGTACTGGCTCGCGAACTGGAGTCAATTGCGTCTATAGAAACCAAAGTGGTAAAAGTTTCGCTCGATAAACTGGCTCCACTTCAAAGCGATGTAGCGTTAGATTGTGAGGTGAAAGACCTGAAGAAAAAATGCATTGTGTTGGTAGATGATGTGCTGAACACTGGCCGCACGCTGGCGTATGGCATGAAACCATTTCTGGAAATAGAAATTAAAAAATTGGAAGTAGCGGTGCTGGTAAACCGCAGCCATACACAGTTTCCGGTTACACCCACATACACAGGTTATGCATTAAGTACCACGTTAACCGATCATGTAGAAGTAGTTTTAGGTAAACAAGCAGCAGTTTATCTTAAATAAATTAAAAAGTAATTTTTGTGTCGGTTCATAAAAAATCAGAAGTAAAAAGAATCACCACCCATCAACTCCAGGAAATGAAAAACCGGGGTGAAAAAATTGCTATGCTTACGGCCTACGATTATAGCATGGCCCGCATTATAGACGGTGCAGGAATAGATGTTATTCTGGTGGGCGATTCAGCCTCTAACGTAATGGCGGGTAATGAAACAACATTGCCTATTACACTCGATCAAATGATTTATCACGCCTCCTCGGTAGTTAAAGCAGTTAAGCGCGCGCTGGTAGTGGTTGATATTCCTTTTGGACATTACCAGGGCAGTTCGGGCGAAGCGTTACGTTCGGCTATTCGCATTATGAAAGAATCCGGTGGGCATGCAGTAAAACTTGAAGGCGGAAGCGAAGTAAAAGATTCAGTGTTGCGCATTTTAAGTGCAGGTGTTCCGGTAATGGGGCATCTGGGGTTAACTCCACAATCCATTTACAAGTTTGGAACTTATACGGTGCGTGCCCGCGAAGAGGCCGAAGCCAATAAATTATTGGAAGATGCACTGCTTTTGCAGGAGTGTGGTTGCTTCGGCATAGTGCTGGAAAAAATACCGGCCGGTTTGGCGAAAAAAGTTACAGCAGCCTTAACCATTCCGGTTATTGGTATTGGGGCTGGCCCCGATGTGGACGGCCAGGTGTTGGTAATGCAGGATATGCTTGGAATCACCAACGAGTTTAAACCCCGTTTTCTACGGAAGTATGCCGACCTGCATGCCGTAATTACCGGTGCGGTTGGCAAGTATGTGGACGACATAAAGGCCCGCGAGTTCCCGAATGCCGATGAGAAATATTAGTTACCAGATTTTTCATAATTTCAGGCCCCGAATAATCATTTAGTTATCTATAAAAAACCAATACAATGAGCGATCAAAAAATAACCATCAGCAACGGAAAACTTACCGTACCCGATAATCCTACTATTCCTTTTATTGAAGGCGATGGTACCGGGCCCGATATCTGGCGCGCATCCCAGCATGTACTGGATTCAGCCATTGCAAAAGCCTATGGCGGAAAACGTAAGATAAACTGGAAAGAAGTACTGGCTGGTGAAAAATCATTTAATCAGGTAGGCAATTGGTTGCCCGATGAAACGCTGGATGCTTTCCGCGAATATCTGGTAGGTATTAAAGGTCCACTTTCTACACCAGTAGGTGGTGGCATGCGTTCATTAAACGTAGCGTTACGCCAGATTTTGGATTTATACGTGTGCTTGCGCCCAGTGCGGTGGTACAATGGTGTGCCTTCGCCTGTTAAAAATCCAGGCGCGGTTGATATGGTGATCTTCCGCGAAAACACAGAAGACATTTATGCCGGAATTGAATTTTCGGCTGGCTCGCCCGAAGCACAAAAAGTTTTAGACTTTTTAGAGAAAGAATTCCCGAAAGAGTACAGCAAGATTCGTTTCAGTACAAAAGAAAAATCTGAAACCTTCTGGAAAGCTGTCGGCAACCCGAATGCTAAAACCGATATAAATGTAGGTATTGGTATTAAGCCCGTTAGCTGGAGCGGAAGTGTGCGGTTGATTCATAGCGCTATTGCTTACGCGATTAAGTTTAAACGCAAGTCGGTAACGTTGGTGCACAAGGGTAACATTATGAAGTTTACCGAAGGTGCTTTCCGCGATTGGGGTTATGCCATTGCTAAAGAATATTTTGGCGATAAAGTTTATACCTGGAACGAGTGGGAGAAAGCCAAAAAAGAAAAAGGCGAAGATGCAGCAAATGCGGAACAGAAAGCAGCATTGGCCGCTGGCAAAGTTTTGATTAAAGATTCTATTGCCGACATTACGTTGCAACAAGTACTTACCCGCCCCGATGATTTTGCAGTTATAGCAACGCTTAACTTGAATGGCGATTATTTAAGTGATGCCTTAGCCGCACAAGTGGGTGGTATTGGAATTGCACCTGGTGCAAACATTAACTACATAACGGGCCATGCTATTTTTGAAGCCACGCATGGTACTGCACCAAAGTATGCTGGTCAGGATAAAGTAAATCCGGGTTCGCTAATTCTATCAGGTGTAATGATGTTGGAATACATGGGCTGGCAGGAAGCTGCTGATCTGGTAAACAAAGGATTAGAAAAAGCAATTTCGTCTAAACGCGTAACATACGATTTCCATCGTTTGATGGAAGGTGCTACCATGTTAAAGTGTTCTGAATTTGGAAATGAAATTGTGAAGCATTTCTGAATTAATCCAGAATAAATATCAGGGGCTGTTTCCAACAAGAAACAGCCCTTCTTTTTTTAAAGCGAGAGCGTAACTGAAAGTTTAATCGCGAAATTTTTTCGGGTTTCTGAAAAACTGTACGGCCCGTATCGGTAAAAAGCACCTGCACCAAATCCCCAATAAAATAGGTTCACATATTTAAATCGGAAAATGTTGTTAAGTGCGGCTCCACTTTCGATATAACCCTTCTCCATGGTGTTGAAAATAATTTCCTGATGGCTTGATGGTGTAGATAAACTACCAATACCCATATTATGAAGAATCGAAAGTTCCGGGCGAAAGTTTTTGCTGCGTGTTCCGGTTAGTCGCCCAAAGTTGTGCGAAAGAAAAAGATATGCGTACCGATCTGAAACAAATTCGTAAAGCCCCATAGTTTGAAAATAATTTGATACAATCAGGTTATTCAGGAATGAGTCTGTATTGGAACCTCTTCCGTTGAACAAGAGCGAGTAAGGTGCATCCCCGTGTAGTAAACCGCTGGAGAGTTTCCAGGTAGTTTGTCCAAAGCCTTTTGTTTTGAATTGGTGATCGATGGCCAGCTCGGACTTAATGAAATCAAATGCACCATTCAACGTGCCGCTAAATGATTTTGAAATAGAAAAATTAACTTGTGGATAAGTAACGGTTGTTACTACTGCCGATTGGCCAACCTGTACATATCCTTCGCGGAAAGCATACCGCAACTGAATGCCGGTTTCAAAGTTTGTGAAATCAGTGTGCTGCTCTCCGTTAGTTGAAAAAGTATAAGTGTATGCAGGATTTATATTTTGTTGCTGAGCAAACAGCGCAACCTGCATAAACCGGAGCGGTCGCGCATGAAAATAAATTTTATATTGTTCAAGGCTGTCCATTCTGTTTGTTAAGTAGTTGCGATAACTCTGATTTCCGATTGTAACAGGTGGAGGCTTGATGAAATTCGTATTGCCAGGTTCACGCACATCTCGCTGGTAAGATGCGCTAAGGAACAGTTCTTTTTTCTTTGACAGATTTATCTGCATGCCACCACCATACTTCAATGCCCGATCGTCAAAACCGTAACCCAAGTAACCATCCCATTGAAAGATTCGGGAAATGGTTTCATCGGTTTGTAACCCAAAGCCCACACGTAGCCCTTCATATTTGTTTACGCGCAACAAATGCTCTAACGGTAAATAGAATCGGCCCCACTTTAATTTTCCGGTTGCAATTCCTTCCATTAAACTCATGGTGCTGTTCATAAGCCGCAGTTTGTTACCAAGCGAGTCGTAGAGTTTGTACGTGTTCCGCTCTTTTCTTTCCAAAGTATCCTGACGCTGCTGTTGCCAGAAGTTTTCATTCTGTTTATTAGCACCGGGCGTAAAATCGGTGGTCAGCAGCCCGAAATTATTTTTGGAGATTTCAGCATTGATAGCGATATCAGTAATATGACTGCTGTGTATATACTTTACGTTACGGTTTTTAATCTTGTATTCTGTTAGTACAAACTCAGTGTTGAGTTGGCGCGGAAACCAATGGCCATGAACAAAAGCATACTGTTGCTCAATCTGAATAGTAACTAAAGCATGTTCATCGGCAGGCTGTGCCAGTACATTTTCAATAGCATAGCCGTTTGTATTGATATAAAGCTGGCCGCTTAAACTTTCAAATGATTTTCCGGGAAGCGGTTCAAAGGAAATCACAAACGTAGTGTCTGCCCCTCGTAGCAAGGTATCAGCCAGGTGATAACCGTATTTACCAATACTGCCCGAACTAATCGGGTTAAGGAAATCTTTTTCTAAAAGTGTAATGTGGTCTTTATAAAAAGTAAATGGTTGAAAGTCGCTTGCCAGCACAGCGAAGAAGGGATCTTTAACTCCTGACATGCGGTTACCGGTAATGGTTTCTTTGTTCAGGTTGGGCTTTACATATTTTCTTTCAGTAACAGTTTCACTTACAAAGAAGTGACTGTTCTTTAAAAAGGTAACAAGTTTTGAAGTGTCGTTTTGATTATCACCAGCCAGTGTTGCATAAAATTTGTGATACGCTTTGTACTGAAATGACGCCAGATGTTCCGGGTCATTAACTTTTCGATTAGCCGTTACCTTTCTTATTATTTTGTGAGCTGGGTTTTCTCCAGCCAGAATGATTACACTTTCTAACTGAAGCGGAGACTCTTTAAGTTTAATTATTTGGTAGCTCTTTAAAAATTCTTCTGCCGAAAGAACGATAGTGGTGTAACCAACATAACTTATTCTAATGGTGTTATCGGGCTGAATGGATAGCGTGTATCTGCCATTTATATCTGTTATGGTTCCTTGTGTAGTACCAACCAGCGAAATGTTTACGAAAGGTAGTGGTTCACCAGAACGTTTATCGACTACTCTGCCCTGCACAGTTTGAGAAAAGCAAGTAAACGTTATTCCGTAAAGGCCAATAGAAAGCAATAGAAAAATCTTGCCTGGCCAATGCATGTAACAAATTTAAAACTCCAACATCTTAACCGCAGTAGCGGCTGCCTCTTCACCTTTATTGCCCAGTTTGCCACCGGCACGTTCCAAAGCTTGTTTTTTGTTTAGTGTTGTAAGCACTCCAAAAATTACAGGCTTGCGCGTTTTAATATTTACTTCGGTTATGCCGTACGCCACGCTTTGGCAGATGTAATCGAAGTGTGGGGTATCGCCTTGAATAACACAGCCGATACAAATTACTGCATCAATATTTTTTTGTTCGGCCATCCAAAGTGCACCCAGTGTTAGTTCAAATGTACCCGGTACATTTTTTCTGATTATCCCCGTTTTTTTTACACCAAGTTTTCGCAAGGCGTTGTAAGCGCCCTCGAAAAGTGGTTCGGTTATATCATCGTTCCATTCGGCTACTACAATAGCAAATCTCTTTTTAGTTAAATCTATTTTGCTCTTCCCTGAAACTGATTTGAGTATACCTGCCATAATTATTTTCTTTCTTTCCAAAGTTGTGGATTTCTACTTGTATGTATAATGCCAATTATGATTATGTCGTCATCCGAAACGATAAAATGAACCATAAAAGGGAAGTTATCTATTTTGGCACACCTCACTTCCTTATATCGAATTGCATAGTGTAATGGGTTGCTTTTAATTTTTTCAATCTTTTCGCTAAGATTTGAAAAGAATCGTTCTCCTAATCCCGATTGTTTCGAATCATAAAAATCAACAGCATCCCTCAAATCGTAATTCGAGTCTTTACTGAAGACCAAACGTTTCATGATTTTTTATAAATGGCTTTTACTTCTTCCCATGTAAGCACATCTTCTGGGTTTTCATAATAAGCCTTAAGTCGCTTATCTAAAATACGTTTATGCTCATCACTTAATTCATCGCTCTCCACGTTTGCGGCTTGAAGTATTTCGTAGATCGTTTTTAGAAGCCCCTCATCGGCCGAATCAATATACTCGTGCAGTTCTTGCCTAAGTGTTGATGTATTCATGGCTTTAAATTTTAGTAAAAATAGCAAAATAAAAAAGGATCGCTTTTGGCGATCCTTTCCGTGATTATCTTAAAGGGTTACGAGTTCGTCTCCAATCTCGCTTTAAACTTTCTGGCGTTCTGGTATTCGCTCGATTCCCAGAATTCGTCAATAATAGTTTGATAAGCCGCCTTTGCTTTATCGGCCTGGTTTAGCTTTTCATAAGCCAAAGCCGCCTTCATTAAATAAGTAGGTGTAAATTCTTTATTAGGTTTATAGCCAGCAGCCTTTGCATAATACTTAGCTGCATCTTCAAAATTATCTTGTTCCATGTAAGCATCGCCTACCAGGCTATACGCCCGTGCCTGAACCAATAAATCGTTTGAGCTAAAATCTTCCAGATGGAAAATGGCCAACGGAAACTTTCCTTGCTTCAGGTAAATAACACCGGCATAATAGTTTGCCAAGTTACCCGCTTTAGTGCCGCTGTAATCTTCAACAATTTGAAGAAACCCGAGGTTGTTACCATCGCCATTTAAGGCAAGGTTTAAACTGTCGGCTTCAAAGTATCGGATTGCCTGAAACATCTCGCCTTGTGCAAGGTCATCCTGACTGTTGGTGTAATACCGGTATCCGAAAAAGCCACCTACTACCAGTACAATAGCGGCAACAATTCCAATTGCAATTTTAGGGTTGCTCTCAAACCAACCTTCAATACCAACCAGTTTTTCCTGAAGTACTTCAGCGTTTTCGAGTACGTCCTTTTTTTCTTCCTTCTTTGCCATGATTATTATAAAATGAAAAGTCCCGCTTTACAACGGGACGCAAAACTAAGCATTCAGGCGTATTTAACAAAAGCCGTATTAGTCCATTATAAATGGATAATTGGGCTCGTAGTAAACGTCTGTCAACGCTTCTGACGGATCGGGGAAATTAGATTCCTCTGCAAACTTCACGCTTTCTTCAACCTGCGCATTTACTTTTTGTTCAATGGCTTCGAGGTCTTTTTCGGTAGCAAATTTTTTATCCAGAATGGTTTGGCGCACCTGCTCAACCGGGTCGCGTTGTTTATATTCTTCAACTTCTTCTTTGGTGCGGTATTTTTGAGGGTCGCTCATGGAGTGGCCTTTGTAGCGGTAGGTACGAAACTCCAGCAAGGTTGGACCTTCGCCAGTGCGCGCTCTTTCTGCAGCACGTTCTACTGCATCATGCACGGCCTCTACACTCATGCCGTCAACTGGTTCAGATGGCATATCGTATGCTTCGCCTAAGGTGTAAAGCTCGTGTACATTGGAAGTACGCTCAACCGAAGTGCCCATGGCATAACCATTATTTTCGATTACAAAAATCACCGGTATCTTCCATAACATAGCCTGATTTAAGGCTTCGTGGAAAGCACCTTGTCTTACGGCACCATCGCCCATGTAGCAAATACACAAGTTGCCGGTTTTATTATACTTTTCCGCGAAAGCGATACCAGCTCCCAGCGGAACCTGCGCCCCAACAATCCCGTGGCCTCCAATAAAGTTATGCTCCTTATCAAAAATGTGCATAGAGCCACCTTTACCTTTCGTGATGCCGGTTTCTTTGCCATATAACTCAGCCATAATTGCATTTGGGCTGGTACCCAATGCCAGAGGATGCGCGTGGTCGCGATAAGCGGTTATATATTTATCGCCTTTACGCAAGGCCGATACCGAGCCTGCGGCACAAGCTTCCTGCCCTATATATAAGTGGCAGAAGCCCCTGATTTTTTGCATTCCATAGAGCTGCCCCGATTTTTCTTCAAACTTGCGCATCAGTAACATGCTCTCAAACCAGAACATGTAGGTTTCTTTCGGGTAAGCCTTCTTGTCTTTCTTAGTGCTGCTTTTAGCCTGGGCTGTTGCCATAATTGCTAATTTTGATTCGTAATGTGAGTTGCGAAAATAAGCCACTGGGCGGCAATCGCCAAATGACCGTTCGTATTTGCCACTGAATTTATTTGTTTACGTGTTTCTCAATAACCTTCGCCTTTTCAATTTTAAGAACCATGCCGAGGTAAATCTCGCATTTGATACTCCTGTTAATTGTATTGTAGGCAAAAATGGGTCGGGCAAAACCAATGTTTTGGATGCCATCCATTACCTCTCGTTCTCTAAAAGTTCACTTAATCCATCTGATGTGCAGAACATTAAACATCAGGAATCGGGATTTTTTCTGCGCGGAAATTTTACGGTAAACGGTAAACCAAAGGAAGTTGAGTGCACCATTCAAACCGCAGGAAAAAAAGTGCTGCGCGAAGATGGCCAGGATTATGCTCGCTTTTCTGAACATGTAGGAAAGTACCCCGTGGTGCTTATTGCCCCGCAGGATATTGAGCTGATTTGGGATGGTGCTGAACTGAGGCGCAGATTTGTGGATACTATCTTAAGCCAGATTGATCGAGTTTTCCTGGAGCATTTAATTGTTTACACCCATCAGCTTAAGCAGCGAAATAGTCTGCTCAAAAATTTTTCGGATAGCGGACAGGTAGATGTTCAGTTGCTGGAAACCTACAATGCGAGATTGATTGAATCGGGAGAGTATATTTTTAAGAGCCGCCAAAAATTCTGCCTGGATTTTGCCGGGCGCGTTACGCAGCACTACCGATATCTGGCGGCAGAAGAAGCGGCCGGCATCAACTATAAATCCGATCTGTTGGAAGCCGGTTTTTCACAGCTCTTAAAAAATTCAGTGCAAAGAGACCTTGCGTTGCAGCGTACCACCACGGGAATTCACCGCGATGATTTTGTGTTTACCCTTAACGGATATGAGATAAGGAGGGTAGGATCGCAAGGGCAACAAAAATCTTTTCTGATTGCTTTAAAACTGGCTGAATTTGAAGTGATTAAGGCAAAATTGAATGTGAAACCCATTTTATTGCTGGATGATATTTTTGATAAGCTGGATGATAACCGCATACACCGCCTGATTACCCTTGTAGCAGCCGGAACATTTGGCCAACTTTTTATAACCGATGCACGCCCCGACAGAACACTGACTATTCTAACCGAAGCCGGAATTAAGGCCCGGATATTTACTATCGAAAGTGGTACCTTTACCAGTACATGGCTTCAAACTTAAAAAATGATGGTAACTCCCTGCATATCGGGCAGGCTATTCAAAAGCTGTTAAAGAGCTACCACATTAAATCGAAGTTTGATGAGGCAAATCTGATTGCTTCCTGGGAAAGATTGGTAGGAAAAGTAGTAGCCAAACGCACCAAAAAGCTTCACATCCGAAACAAGGTACTGTTTGTAGAGCTTGATAGCCCGGCCCTTAAAAACGACCTACTCTTACACAAATCCCGCATTCTTGAAATCTTTCAAAAAGAATTCGGTGCCGATGTGCTTACCGAGATTGTAGTGATGTAACTACAAATGCCCCAAATCCTTTAAAATTTTAAAAAGGCAGTTTGGCCAAACGGAAAAACCGTATAATTTTGCACTCCTAATTTTTTAGCACGAGCTGAAGATAGGGAAGGAGAGCAGTTTTTGATGATCTCCGAATGTTCTTTAACAAGAAACGCAAAAGGGGAGATACTCAAGCGGCCAACGAGGACAGACTGTAAATCTGTTGACTTATGTCTTCACAGGTTCGAATCCTGTTCTCCCCACGGTGATGTACGATTTCGCGATTTACAACTTACGATTTTTCAAATTCGTAATTCGTCAATCCGAAATTGTAAATCAATAAGCGGGAGTAGCTCAGTTGGTAGAGCGATAGCCTTCCAAGCTATAGGTCGCGGGTTCGAGCCTCGTCTCCCGCTCGCATTATTTGCGATGTTAGATTTTGGATTTGCGATTGAACAAAATCGTACTTCTTAAATCCAAAATCGTAAATCTAAAAGCTGCTGTTGTAGCTCAGGGGTAGAGCACTTCCTTGGTAAGGAAGAGGTCGAGAGTTCAATTCTCTTCAACAGCTCAAAACTTGAGTAGAGCACCCTGCTTTGGGCGGGAAGGTAGAGAGTTGATCCCGATAGTTATCGGGACTCTTCCACAGCTCTACACAAATTGAAAATTCAAGATTCCAAATTTTGGATCCTTGGATAAAAGAGATGCAAACGAGCAACTCTGATTTTAAATATTGAATGAATTTTGAATCTGAAATTACTGGTGCGTAGCGAACACCAAAAAGGTAACAACAGGTTCATTCAGCCATTTAAATGGCAAATTCCTATCCGAAAGGCTAAAAATGTTTAGGGTCTCCGAAAGGAGGATAAAGGCTTAGTAACTTTTATTTGAACTATAATACATTTTAAACTTTAACTGGAATTTTCAAACATGGCAAAAGAAACATTCGACCGCTCGAAACCTCACGTAAACATCGGTACCATTGGTCACGTTGACCACGGTAAAACTACCTTAACAGCTGCTATTACTCAGGTACTTTCTAAGAAAGGACTTGCTGCAGTTCGCGACTTCTCTTCAATTGACAATGCTCCTGAAGAAAAAGAACGCGGTATTACAATCAACACCTCGCACGTTGAGTATGCTACAGACAAAAGACACTACGCACACGTAGACTGTCCGGGTCACGCTGACTATGTAAAGAACATGGTTACAGGTGCTGCCCAGATGGACGGTGCTATTCTAGTAGTAGCTGCAACTGATGGTCCTATGCCACAAACACGCGAGCATATCCTATTGTCTCGTCAGGTAGGTGTACCTGCGCTTGTTGTTTTCATGAACAAAGTTGACTTGGTTGACGATGCAGAATTGCTTGACCTGGTTGAAATGGAAGTACGTGAATTAATGACTGCTTATAACTTCCCTGGCGATACCATGCCTGTTATCAGAGGTTCTGCCCTTGGTGCATTGAATGGCGAACCTAAGTGGGTTGCTAAAGTAGAAGAATTGATGGATGCGGTTGATAACCACATTCCAATTCCAACTCGTCTGGTTGACAAAGATTTCTTGATGCCAGTTGAAGATGTGTTCTCAATTACTGGTCGTGGTACTGTTGCTACTGGCCGTATTGAGCGTGGCGTTATCAAAACTGGTGATCCGGTTCAAATTTTAGGTATGGGTGCTGAGAACCTTACTTCTACCATTACAGGTGTGGAGATGTTCCGCAAAATTCTAGACAGAGGCGAAGCTGGCGATAACGTAGGTTTGTTGTTGCGTGGTATTGAAAAGGAGCAAATCTGCCGCGGTATGGTTATTTGTAAGCCTAACTCTGTAACACCTCACGCTAAGTTTAAGGCCGAAGTGTACGTTCTTTCTAAAGAAGAAGGTGGTCGTCACACGCCATTCTTTAACAAATACCGCCCTCAGTTCTACTTCCGTACCACTGACGTAACAGGCGAGTGTAAACTTCCTGCCGGTATTGAAATGGTTATGCCTGGCGATAACGTTACCATCGAAGTTGAGCTTATCAACAAGATTGCAATGGAGAAAGGTCTTCGCTTCGCTATCCGCGAAGGTGGCCGCACGGTAGGTTCAGGTCAGGTAACTGAGATTTTGGACTAAGATTCAGTTTAGCCTTTTTACTTAACTGTAAAATAGCTAATTGACTGATAATCAAGTACAAAGCGTTTCCGAGATTTTTCTTGGAAACGCTTTTGTTTTCTTTTACCCTTATTCTACCTTTGCAGTCCTTTTAAATTGACGGTTTTGGTACGGCAGAATAAAAGGTCTCATACAAACGGGTGTAGTTCAAGGGTAGAATAGCGGTCTCCAAAACCGTTGATGGGAGTTCGAATCTCTCCACCCGTGCAAATAAGGGAGGAGAGAAAATCGGTTTTAAGCCACGGTCTTAAAACTTGAGCAATTAAGAACCGTGAAAAAATTTAAGATGGATGGAAAAAGTTAAGAACTATATTCTGGAGTCCATTGACGAAATCCGTAATAAGGTTTCGTGGCCAAAATTCAATGAATTGCAGAGCAGTGCCATTTTGGTATTGGTGGCTTCATTGATTTTTGCACTCATAATTGGTGTTATCGACCTTGGGTTCAATAATGCTTTGTCTTGGTTTTATCGCGAATTCTAATCCGAAGAACCCATGGCAGAGTTAAAGTGGTATGTGTTGCGCGTAATCAGCGGCCAGGAAAAGAAAGTAAAGTCTTACCTGGAAACTGAAATCGAGCGGTCTAAACTGGTGGATTTTATTCCACAGGTTTTAATTCCGAGCGAGAAGGTGTATGAAATGCGCAATGGCAAAAAGCGGGTTCGCGAAAGAAATTTCTTTCCCGGATACGTTTTGGTGTCGGCCGATCTTTCAAATGGTGAGGCGTTTCATACCGTGAACAATATTCCAGGTGTGATTGGTTTTTTGGGAACTAATGGTTCCAGCGCCACATCAAAAGAACCGGTAGCACTTCGGCAGTCCGAAGTAAACCGGATACTGGGTAAGGTAGATGAGGTTGATCAGTTTGAAGAGAAACTGGAAACACCGTTCATCAAAGGCGAATCGGTAAAAGTAATGGATGGTCCATTCAGTGGTTTTACCGGTTCTGTAGAAGAAATTTTTGAAGACAAGAAGAAACTCAACGTAATGGTTAAAATCTTCGGACGAAACACCCCGGTTGAGTTAAGTTATATGCAAGTAGAAAAAGTAGACTAGTAATACAATGGCTAAGGAAGTAACCGGTTATTTGAAATTGCAGGTAAAAGGTGGTCAGGCAAACCCCGCACCTCCAATTGGTCCAGCACTGGGTTCAAAAGGTTTGAACATCATGGACTTCTGCAAACAGTTCAACGCACGCTCACAGGATAAGCAAGGACAGGTTCTGCCTGTATTGATTACCATCTATAACGATAAGTCGTTCGACTTTGTGATTAAAACTCCTCCTGCAGCAGTGCTGATTATGGAGGCGATTAAACTTCAAAAAGGTTCTAAAGAACCTAACCGCGCTAAGGTGGGTGCAATTTCATGGGATCAGATCAAGAAGATCGCTGAATTAAAAATGCCCGACCTGAATGCATTTAAAGTAGAATCTGCAATGAAAATGATTGCTGGTACTGCACGTAGTATGGGAGTAACAGTAAGTGGCAACGCCCCTTGGGATAAATAATTAAGCAATGGCAAAGTTGACTAAAAACAGAAAGGCGGCAATCGCCAAGCATAATCTAGAGAAAGAGTATTCTCTGGAAGACGCAGCCAAAGTATTGAAGGAAATTACCTTCACTAAGTTCGATGCATCGGTTGATGTTGACATCCGTTTGGGTGTTGATCCTAAAAAGTCCGATCAGATGGTAAGAGGCGTGGTGTCTTTACCTCATGGCTTAGGAAAGGTCGTGCGCGTATTGGTATTGTGCACTCCTGATAAAGCTCAGGAAGCCAAAGATGCCGGTGCTGAGCACGTAGGTTTAGACGATTATATTCAGAAGGTTGAAGCCGGATGGACGGATATTGATGTAATTATTACCATGCCTACCGTAATGGCTAAGGTTGGTAAATTAGGTAAGGTACTTGGCCCACGCGGCTTAATGCCCAACCCGAAGTCAGGAACAGTTACCCTTGAAGTTGGAAAAGCAGTGAAAGAAGTAAAAGCGGGTAAGGTTGACTTCAAAATTGATAAACAAGGAATTATTCACGCCAGTGTAGGTAAGGCTTCCTTCAGCGCAGACAAGATTAAAGACAATGCTGCTGAACTTATTAACACGGTGGTTAAGTTAAAGCCAGCTTCATCGAAGGGAACATACATTCAAAGTATCTCCCTGTCTTCCACGATGAGTCCTGGAATAATAGTGGATAAGAATTCGGTTGTATAGGTCTAAAAAATAAAAGCAATGACCAGGGAAGAAAAAGGGCAAATTATTGAAGAGTTGGCTGAGAAGTTTTCTCAGAACAACCACTTTTATATTACCGATGCTTCCGGTCTGACTGTTGCGCAGATCAACGCGTTTCGCAGACTGTGTTTCAAGGCAGGGGTGGAGTACCGTGTGTACAAAAACACACTTATCCGCAAAGCGTTGGAAAAGCAAAAAGGTAATTACGAAGAATTATTTGGTACACTAAAAGGCTTTTCAGGCGTAATCTTCTCGAAAGAGGTAGGGAATGCTCCAGCAAAAGTTATTTCTGAGTACAGAATAAAATTGGCAGGCAAACCAGGTTTTAAAAGTGCCTCCATTGAGTCCACTCTGTTTATCGGAGAGGAAAACCTGAATACGCTGGTTGAGTTGAAATCTAAAAACGAACTCATTGGCGATGTTATTTCCTTGCTGCAATCTCCTGCCAAGAATGTATTGTCTGCTTTGTTAAGCGGCAAACAAACCGTAGCAGGTCTGGTAAAAGCTTTGGAAGAAAGAAAACAAAACTAAAAACAGAATTTTAAACACTTACAAATCATGGCTGACGTAAAATCTCTTGGCGATCAACTGGTAGAACTTACCGTTAAAGAAGTAAATGAATTAGCTTCTTACCTTAAAGAAACTTATGGCATTGAGCCTGCTGCTGCTGCTGTTGCTGTAGCTGCTGGTCCTGCTGCTGGTGGCGCTGCTGCTGCTGAAAAAACTAACTTCGATGTGGTTTTGAAGGCTGCTGGTGCTAACAAACTTCAGATTGTTAAGCTTGTAAAAGAATTAACAGGTCTTGGCTTGAAAGAAGCTAAAGACGTAGTGGACGGAGCTCCTAAAACTATCAAAGAAGGCTTACCTAAAGACGAAGCTGAAAATCTTAAGAAGCAACTTGTTGAGGCTGGTGCCGAAGTTGAGTTGAAGTAATCTTCTTGAAGACGAAGGGTAGCGTCTTATCGGAAATCAGGCCCCAGATCCATTAAATTGGACCTGGGGTCTTTCCCTATTTATAGTGTGCAAAACACTATGCCCCAATAATGTAGTAACGGATTAGTCTAGTCCAGGAAATTTAAACGAAGAAGTACCTTGGCAAAGAAGACAACACTAAATAACAGGATTGACTTCTCTTCAATAGAGAAGGTTCTTGAGTATCCAGATTTTCTTGATATTCAACTTCAATCCTTCAAAGACTTTTTGCAGATCGAAACACCTGCAGAAAAAAGACAGAACGAAGGCCTCTTCAAAGTATTTGCAGAGAACTTCCCCATCTCCGATTCGCGCGAAAACTTCGTGCTGGAGTTTGTGGATTATACCATCGACCCACCCAAATACAATGTAGATGAGTGTATCGACCGCGGTTTAACATTCTCTGTTCCGCTTAAAGCGAAACTCCGTCTTACTTGTAATGACGAGGATAACGAAGATTTTCAAACCATTGAACAGGAAGTGTTTTTGGGTAACATCCCATACATGACTGAGAAAGGTTCGTTTGTAATCAATGGCGCTGAGCGTGTAATTGTATCGCAGTTACACCGTTCACCAGGTGTGTTTTTCGCCATGAGTAAACACACTAACGGAACGAAACTTTACTCTGCCCGTATCATTCCATTCAAAGGTTCCTGGATTGAATTCGCAACCGATGTGAACGCAGTTATGTATGCGTACATCGATCGTAAAAAGAAATTCCCTGTAACCACATTGCTTCGTGCAATTGGTTATGGTACTGATAAAGATATTCTTGATCTCTTTGGTTTATCTGAAGAAATTGAAGCCAACAAGAATACACTTAAGAAAACGGTAGGCCGCAAGCTTGCTGCACGGGTTCTAAAAACCTGGACAGAAGATTTCGTGGATGAAGATACTGGTGAAGTAGTTTCCATCGACCGTAACGAAGTGTTGTTGGAACGCGACCATGTATTATCTGCCGAAGATGTAGACGTAATTATTGAGTCAGGAGTTAAATCAATTATTCTGCACCGCGAAGATGTAAACGTGGCCGATTACCACATCATCTTTAATACACTTGCCAAGGATAACTCAAACTCTGAGAAAGAAGCGGTTGAACAAATCTACCGTCAACTTAGAAATACAGAAGCACCTGATGAACAAACTGCTCGTGATATTATCCAGAGCTTGTTCTTCAGCGAAAAGCGTTATGACTTAGGTGAAGTTGGTCGTTACAGAATCAACAAAAAATTAGGTCTTGATCTTAGCTTCGATCAACGCGTATTAACAACAGAAGATATTATTCTGATTGTAAAATACCTGATCGGTTTGATCAACTCTAAAGCTGTAGTGGATGATATTGACCACTTGAGCAACAGACGTGTAAGAACAGTAGGAGAACAATTATATTCTCAGTTTGGTGTAGGTCTTGCCCGTATGGCCAGAACCATCAAAGAAAGAATGAACGTTCGCGATAACGAAGATTTCAAACCAGTTGATCTGATCAACGCGCGTACGTTGTCTTCAGTTATCAACTCATTCTTTGGAACTAATCAGCTATCTCAGTTCATGGATCAAACCAATCCGCTGGCTGAGATTACACACAAGCGTAGAATGTCGGCCCTCGGCCCAGGCGGTCTTTCAAGAGAGCGTGCGGGTTTTGAAGTGCGAGATGTTCACTATACACACTATGGTCGTTTGTGTACCATCGAAACCCCTGAAGGTCCGAACATCGGTTTGATTTCATCACTCTGCGTTCATGCCAAAGTAAATAAGATGGGCTTTATCGAAACTCCTTACCGTAAGGTAGAGAGTGGTAAAGTGAAAGGTAAAGAAGTAATCTTCCTTACGGCCGAAGAAGAAGATACACACAACATCGCGCAGGCTAATGTTAAAATAAAATCAAATGGTGAAATTGAAGATGAGCGCATCAAGGCTCGCTTCGAAGGTGATTTCCCAGTAGTGGAACCAAAAGAAATCCGCTACATGGATATCGCACCTAATCAGATCGTGTCGATAGCAGCCTCTATGATTCCATTCCTGGAACATGATGATGCTAACCGTGCATTGATGGGTTCGAACATGCAACGCCAGGCCGTGCCGCTTATTCGCCCGGAAGCGCCTATTGTAGGTACTGGTTTGGAAGGAAGAATTGCCCTCGACTCTCGTACACTAATTCTTTCGGAAGGAAATGGAACCGTTGAATTTGTTGATGCGAAGAAAATTGTAGTTCGATACGAAGTATCGGAAGAGCAGCAGGTGGTTCGTTTCGATGACGAAGTGAAATCGTATAGCCTGATTAAGTTCAGAAGAACCAACCAGGATACTTGTATCAACTTGACACCACTTGTTAAGAAAGGTGAGAAAGTTAGCAAGGGTCAACCGCTGTGTCAGGGATATGGTACTGCAAATGGTGAGTTGGCTTTGGGCCGCAACCTGTTAGTAGCATACATGCCTTGGCAGGGATATAACTTCGAGGATGCGATTGTAATTTCAGAACGCGTTGTGCGCGATGATGTTTACACTTCAATACACGTAGAAGAGTTTGAACTGGAAGTACGCGATACCAAGCGTGGTGAAGAAGAATTAACTTCTGAAATTCCGAACGTAAGTGAAGAAGCCGTTAAGCACTTAGATGAGAATGGTATCATTCGCATAGGTGCGGAAGTAAAAGAAGGCGATATTCTGATTGGTAAGATTACACCTAAAGGTGAAACCGATCCAACGCCAGAAGAAAAACTGCTTCGTGCGATTTTTGGTGATAAGGCCGGTGATGTGAAAGATGCTTCTATGAAAGCACCTCCATCATTAAAAGGTGTGGTTATCGATACTAAACTCTTCTCTAGACCTAAGCGCGATAAAGATATCCGCACCAAGTCTAAGAAAGAATTAGATGCATTGAAGAATCGCTACAGCAAAGAACTTTCTGAGTTACGCGCTGAAATGATTAAAAAGCTTACTACACTATTGACTGGTAAAACCAGCCAGGGTGTGAAGCATAAGTTTGGTGACGAGTTAATCAGCAAAGGCGTTAAGTTCTCATCAAAAGTGCTTGAGAACAACCTTTTCCCGGATAAGAATATTTACCGCGATGAGAGTAACTATAACGTACCTGAAGAGGTAAACCTGATTGCCGATGTAAGTCTGGAGAGCTGGACTACAGAAGATCATACCAACGATCTTGTATCTGAACTGGTTAAGAACTACCTGAACAAGCGTAACGTAATTTCTGGTGAGTTTAAGCGCGAACGCTTTACACTGGAAGTTGGTGATGAATTACCAGCAGGTATTGTGCAGTTGGCTAAAGTTTATGTGGCTAAGAAACGTAAACTGAAAGTGGGAGATAAGATGGCCGGTCGCCACGGTAACAAAGGTGTGGTTGCGCGTATTGTTCGCGAAGAAGATATGCCATTCCTGTTAGATGGAACGCCTGTTGATATTTGCTTGAACCCGCTCGGTGTACCTTCTCGTATGAACCTGGGTCAGATTTTTGAAACAGTATTGGCATGGGCCGGTAAGAAATTGGGTCGCAAGTATGCTACTCCGATTTTTGATGGTGCTTCAATTGATCAGGTTTCAGCAGAGTTGGCCGAAGCCGGCTTACCTGAATTTGGCCGTACATACTTGTATGATGGCTTAACGGGTGAGAAGTTCGATCAGCCGGTAACGGTTGGTATGGCTTACATGCTTAAACTGGGTCACTTGGTTGATGATAAGATGCACGCCCGTTCAATCGGACCGTACTCACTTATTACACAACAACCATTGGGTGGTAAAGCACAGTTTGGTGGTCAGCGCTTTGGAGAGATGGAGGTTTGGGCGATTGAGGCCTTTGGAGCATCGCACATCCTGCAGGAAATCCTTACTATCAAGTCTGACGATGTGATTGGTCGTGCGAAAGCATACGAATCTATTGTGAAAGGTGAGAACATGAGGAAGCCGAATATTCCAGAGTCATTCAACGTGCTTGTTCACGAATTGCGTGGTCTTGCATTGGAGATTACGATGGATTAAGAAAGTTGATAGTCCTGAGTCCTTAGTACATAGTTACTGAGGACTCAAGATGTAGAACTGGTACTAATAACTAATTACTAAAGACTAACTACTAATAAGATGTCTTTCAGAAAAAATAAAAAGATCAACAACGACTTCTCGAAGATCACCATCAGTTTAGCTTCTCCTGAATCTATTCTGGAGAGTTCACATGGTGAAGTAACGCAGCCCGAAACCATCAACTACCGTACGTACAAACCGGAGATGGGTGGTTTGTTCTGCGAGCGTATTTTCGGTCCGGTAAAGGATTGGGAATGTCATTGCGGAAAGTACAAGCGCATTCGCTATAAAGGTATTATCTGCGATCGCTGCGGGGTAGAAGTTACCGAGAAAAAGGTAAGACGTGAACGTATGGGCCACATTGAATTAGTGGTGCCGGTAGCACACATCTGGTATTTCCGCTCGTTGCCAAACAAGATCGGTTATTTGTTAGGTCTTCCTACCAAGAAGTTAGATCAGATCATTTACTACGAAAGATATGTAGTGATTCAACCCGGCACGAAAGAAGAAGATGGTATCAACCGTCTTGACTTCTTAACCGAAGAAGAATACTTAGACATCGTAGATAAACTTCCACGCGAAAATCAATTGTTGGATGACAGCGATCCTAAGAAATTCATTGCCAAGATGGGCGCTGATGCTTTGGAGATGTTGCTTTCACGCGTGAAGTTGGATGAACTCTCATACGAACTTCGCCACCAGGCTGCTACCGATACTTCACAACAACGTAAGGCTGAAGCCTTGAAGCGTTTGAAAGTAGTAGAAGCTTTCCGCGATGCCAATACCCGTATTGAAAACCGTCCGGAGTGGATGACCATTAAAATGGTTCCGGTAATTCCACCTGAGTTACGTCCATTAGTTCCATTGGATGGTGGTCGTTTTGCAACATCAGATTTGAATGACCTTTACAGACGTGTTATTATTCGTAACAACCGTCTGAAGCGTTTGATTGATATCAAAGCTCCCGAAGTAATTCTTCGTAACGAGAAGCGTATGCTTCAGGAAGCGGTTGATTCTTTGTTCGACAACTCACGTAAAGTGAATGCGGTACGTTCAGATGGAAACCGTGCATTGAAATCATTAAGCGATATGCTGAAAGGTAAGCAAGGACGTTTCCGTCAAAACTTGCTTGGTAAGCGTGTTGACTACTCAGGTCGTTCGGTAATTGTGGTTGGTCCTGAATTGAAACTGCACGAGTGCGGTTTGCCAAAAGATATGGCGGCTGAATTATTCAAGCCATTCATTATCCGTAAGCTTATTGAAAGAGGAATTGTAAAGACTGTAAAGTCTGCTAAGAAAATAGTGGATCGCAAAGATCCTGTGGTTTGGGATATTTTGGAAAACGTATTGAAAGGACACCCTGTTCTTTTGAACCGTGCCCCAACTCTTCACAGACTTGGTATCCAGGCTTTCCAACCTAAATTGATTGAAGGAAAAGCGATTCAGTTGCACCCGTTAGTATGTACTGCGTTTAACGCTGACTTTGACGGTGACCAGATGGCCGTGCACGTGCCGCTAGGTCAGGAAGCAATTCTGGAAGCATCGTTATTGATGTTGTCATCGCACAACATTTTGAACCCTGCTAACGGAGCGCCTATCACCGTACCTTCTCAGGACATGGTGTTGGGATTGTATTACCTAACCAAAGGCCGCAAAGGTCAGTTGGGTGAAGGCAAAAAATTCTATTCAGCTGAAGAAGTTATTATTGCTTACAACGAAGGCAAGCTTTCTAAGCATGCCCTTGTTAAAGTACGTGTAAATACACGCGATAAGAAGACTGGCGATATGGAGACCAAGTTGGTTGAAACCGTTGCGGGTCGTGTAATCTTCAATCAGGTTGTACCTGCTGAAGTAGGTTTTGTGGATGAACTTCTAACCAAGAAGAAACTGCAAACTATTATTGCTGATGTTTACCATTCAGCGGGTCAGGCTAAAACGGCCAAATTCCTGGATGATATTAAGGAGTTAGGATTCCAGATGGCCTACAAAGGTGGATTGTCGATGGGTCTTGGCGATGTGAAAGTTCCTGCTGAGAAGAAGAAATTGGTTGAAGATGCACAGAAAGAAGTTGATTCAGTTTGGAACAACTACATGATGGGTCTTATTACCGATAACGAACGCTACAATCAGGTAATTGATATCTGGACTCGGACCAATACGATGCTTACCAACACGTTGATGAAGCAGTTGGAAGAAGATCAACAAGGATTCAACTCCATCTACATGATGATGCACTCTGGTGCCCGTGGTTCCAGAGAGCAGATTCGCCAGTTGGGTGGTATGCGTGGTCTGATGGCCAAGCCTCAGAAAAACCTTGCCGGTTCTGTAGGTTCAATTATCGAGAACC
This sequence comes from Cytophagales bacterium, assembly GCA_017303795.1. Lineage (GTDB taxonomy): Bacteria > Bacteroidota > Bacteroidia > Cytophagales > Cyclobacteriaceae > ELB16-189. The sequence continues at coordinate 68,027 of JAFLBR010000013.1, forward strand.
CGATTCTTTCCAACTTCCGTGAAGGATTGGATGTATTGGAGTACTTTATATCTACACACGGTGCGCGTAAAGGTCTTGCCGATACAGCTTTGAAAACAGCGGATGCGGGTTACTTAACACGTAGGTTGGTAGACGTTGCGCAGGATCTTGTAATTACAGAAGAAGATTGCGGTACGTTACGTGGCTTACAAGTAACAGCTTTGAAAGACAATGAAGATATTGTTGAACCATTGTCTGAAAGAATACTGGGGCGTGTAACCGTACATGATATCTACGATCCGATTTCGGAAGAGTTGATCTGTGCTGCTAACGAAGAAATTACAGATGAGATCGCTAAGAAGATTGAAGAGAGCAGCATTGAAGAAGTTGAGATTCGTTCTATCCTGACTTGCGAAACCAAAATTGGTGGTTGCGCAAAATGTTATGGTCGCAACCTGGCATCCGGTAAAATGGTACAAGCTGGTGAAGCAGTAGGTGTAATCGCAGCGCAATCTATTGGTGAGCCAGGTACACAGCTTACACTTCGTACTTTCCACGTTGGGGGTACAGCGTCTAACATTGCAACTGAAGCAAACATAAAAGCTAAGTTTTCAGGAACGATCGAGTTTGAAGGTATCCGTACTGTTGATACTACTGACCGTGAAGAGAATAAAGTGAAAGTAGTAATGGGCCGCACAGGCGAAATCAGAATTCTGGATGAAGAAAAACGCATTCTGATTACCAACAACGTTCCTTATGGTGCTTTCTTAAGAATTAAGGATGGCCAAAAAGTTGAGAAAGGTGAGGAGTTGTGTAACTGGGATCCATATAATGCTGTAATCCTTTCTGAGTTTGATGGTGAGATTGGTTATGAAGCGATCATTGAAGGTATTACTTACAAAGAGGAATCGGATGAGCAGACAGGTCACCGCGAAAAGGTAATTACCGACACCCGCGATAAGACTAAGAACCCTGCCATTATTGTAAATGGTAAAACAGAAACGAAAGGTTATAACATTCCAGTAGGAGCTCACTTAGCCGTAAATGAAGGTGAGAAAATCAAAGCTGGTCAGGTGCTTGCCAAGATTCCACGTACTATGGGCAAGAGCCGTGATATTACTGGTGGTCTTCCTCGTGTAACAGAATTGTTCGAAGCGCGTAATCCATCTAACCCAGCTGTGGTTAGCGAGATTGATGGTGTGGTAACATACGGTGGTATTAAACGCGGTAACCGTGAAATCTTCATCGAATCTAAAGATGGTGTGCAGAAGCGTTACTTGGTTCCGTTGTCTAAACACATTCTGGTTCAGGATAACGACTTTGTAAAAGCTGGTCAGCCATTGTCTGACGGAGCGATTACACCGTCTGATATTCTATCGATTAAAGGCCCGACTGCAGTTCAGGAATACTTGGTGAATGAAATTCAGGAAGTGTACCGTTTGCAGGGTGTGAAGATTAACGATAAGCATATTGAATGTATCGTTAGCCAGATGATGCAGAAAGTAGAAATCATCGATTCAGGTGATACTACATTCTTGCCAGGTGAATACGTAGATAAGTTTGAGTTCCGCGAAGAGAACGATGGCGTGTTGGATAAGAAAGTAGTAATGGATGCCGGAGATTCTTCAAAATTCAAAGTTGGGCAGATTATCAGCCCACGCGAATTGCGCGATGAAAACTCTGCCTTGAAGCGTAAAGACCAAAAACTGGTTGAAGTACGCGATGCATTATCAGCAGTTTCAAGACCAACGTTGCAGGGTATTACCCAGGCTTCGTTGAAAACAGAAAGCTGGCTATCGGCTGCATCGTTCCAGGAAACTACTAAGGTATTGAGCGAAGCTGCAATACGTGGAAAAGCTGACCAATTGATGGGCTTGAAAGAGAACGTTATTGTTGGCCACTTGATTCCTGCCGGTACCGGTCAGAGACGCCTTAGCGATATGATTGTAAACTCAGAAGAGGAATACCAACGCTTGGTTAACTCGCCTGAGCGCAAATCAAAAGAGAGAGAACTCGCTGATTAATTTGAAAATTTGAAAATGTGGTAATTTGAGAATTGCGAATAGGTAACTGTTCGCAATTCTTGTTTTCAGACTACTGGATTCTCAAATTTCAACATTTACATATCAGAGGAGAGATCTTAAAATTTTCAAATTTCTCAAATGGACTAATTTTCAAATTACTTTATGGCAGAGCAAAAAAACAACCCGCCCCAAAACCAGATTAACATAGAGCTTTCAGAAGAAATAGCTGAAGGCATTTATTCTAACCTGGCTATGATCGCTCATTCTAACAGCGAATTTGTAATTGATTTTATTCGGCTAATGCCGGGCGTACCCAAGGCCAGGGTGAAGTCAAGGATTATTATTACTCCCGAACATGCAAAACGCTTGCTGGCAGCCTTGAAAGATAACATCAGCAAGTACGAAGCTACCTTCGGGCCGATTAAGCAAACCACCGATGCACCTCAGTTTCCCATGAATTTTGGGGGTACGGTGGGCGAGGCTTAGGGTAAATGCTTCGATTTTACACTAAATCGCGTAGAAAAATCTTAAGTCAGGGTTTTGCATCCTATCGTACTTTAAATACCTTTGCAGTCCTTATTTTTTAAGGGTTATAAAACGAAATATAAATGCCTACCATTCAGCAACTTGTAAGGAAAGGGAGAAAGAAATTGACTTTTAAGTCAAAGTCACCAGCCCTTGATTCTTGCCCTCAGCGCAGGGGAGTATGTACCCGTGTGTACACAACAACCCCTAAAAAACCGAATTCGGCCATGCGTAAGGTGGCCCGTGTACGCTTAACCAACCACAGGGAGGTGAACGCCTACATTCCGGGAGAGGGTCACAATCTTCAGGAACACTCAATCGTGTTGATCCGCGGAGGCCGGGTTAAAGATTTACCAGGTGTTCGTTACCACATTGTACGTGGTGCATTGGATACTTCTGGTGTAAACGGACGTCTTCAGAGCCGTTCTAAATATGGTGCAAAACGTCCTAAAGCTGGTGCCGCAGCTGCTGCTGCTAAAGGCGCTCCTGCAAAAGGCAAAAAATAGTAATTAGATTATGAGAAAGGCTAAACCCAAGAAAAGATACCTGCTGCCCGACCCTAAGTTTGGTGATACACTTGTTACCAAATTTGTGAATTACATGATGGAGCAAGGCAAGAAAAGTGTTGCATACAATATTTTCTACGATGCAATTGCACAAGTAGAAAAGAAAGCTGGTGGCGAGCCAGGTCTTGAAGTATGGAAACGCGCCATGAATAATGTAATGCCTGCTGTAGAGGTGAAGAGCCGCAGAGTAGGTGGTGCAACTTTTCAAGTACCAGTAGAAATCAGACCCGAGCGTAAAGTTAATCTAAGCATCAAATGGCTTATTGATTACGCACGCGCACGCGGTGAAAAAACTATGATGGATAAATTGGCTGCAGAAATTATTGCTGCGGCTAAAGGTGAAGGAGCGGCTATCAAAAAGAAAGATGATACTCACCGCATGGCAGAGGCGAACAAGGCGTTTTCACATTTCAGATTATAATCCTACATGGCAAGAGATCTTAAATACACCCGTAATATTGGTATTGCTGCGCACATTGATGCCGGTAAAACCACCACCACAGAGCGTATTCTCTATTATGCAGGTGTAAACCACAAAATAGGCGAGGTGCACGAAGGTGCTGCTACTATGGATTGGATGGCGCAAGAGCAAGAGCGTGGTATTACCATTACCTCTGCTGCCACTACCGTACATTGGAAGTACCGTAACAAAGAATATCACGTAAACATTATTGATACCCCAGGCCACGTTGACTTTACCGTAGAGGTAAACCGTTCACTTCGGGTGTTGGATGGTCTTGTTTTCCTTTTCAGTTCTGTTGATGGTGTTGAGCCTCAATCGGAAACTAACTGGCGTCTGGCCGATAATTACAAAGTAGCCCGTATCGGTTTCGTTAATAAAATGGATCGTTCTGGTGCCGACTTTTTGGGTGTTTGCAAACAGGTAAAAGAGAAATTAGGTAGCAAAGCAGTTGCACTTCAATTGCCTATTGGTGCTGAAGACAATTTTAAAGGTGTAGTTGACTTGATCAACAACCGCGGTATTATCTGGAACGAAGCTGATAAGGGTATGACCTTTCAGGAAGTTCCTATTCCGGATGATATGAAAGAAGAAGCTTACGAATACCGTGAGAAACTTCTGGAAGCTGTTGCTGAGTATGACGAAACTTTGATCGAGAAATTCTTCGAAGATCCAAACTCAATCACAGAACAAGAAATTCTTACAGCACTTCGCAAGGCTGTAATTGACATGAAGATTGTACCCATGGTGTGCGGTTCTTCATTCAAGAATAAAGGTGTGCAAACCATGTTGGATTATGTAATGGAATTATTGCCTTCTCCTATGGATAAGGACGTGATTATCGGAACAAATCCTGACACGGATGCAGAAGTTGAAATTCGCCCTGACGAAAAAGAACCCTTTGTAGGTCTTGCATTTAAAATTGCAACCGATCCATTTGTAGGTCGTTTGTGTTTTGTGCGCGCTTACTCGGGTGTTTTAGAGTCAGGTTCTTATATTCAGAATACACGTTCTGGACAGAAAGAACGGATTTCACGTGTGTTCCAGATGCACGCCAACAAGCAAAACCAAATCGAAAGATTACCGGCTGGTGATATTGGTGCGGTAGTAGGTTTCAAAGACATTAAGACTGGCGATACACTATGCGATGAAAAACGCCCGGTAGTATTAGAGTCAATGGTGTTCCCTGAGCCTGTTATTGGTTACGCCATCGAACCTAAGAAACAGGTTGATGCTGATAAGTTGGGTATGGCTATTGCCAAATTGGTAGAAGAGGATCCTACACTTCGTGTAAATACAGATCAGGAAACTGGCCAGACCATTTTGCGTGGTATGGGTGAATTGCACTTGGAAATCATTATCGATCGCTTAAAGCGCGAATTCAAAGTGGAGATCAACCAGGGTGCGCCTCAGGTTGCTTACAAAGAAGCGCTTACCAAGTCGGTTGAACATAAAGAAGTTTATAAGAAGCAGACCGGTGGTCGTGGTAAGTTTGCCGATATCGTATTCGAAATCGGGCCGCGCGAACTTGGTCCTGAAGATAAGCCAGGTCTTGAGTTTGTGAACGACATCGTGGGTGGTGTTATTCCTCGCGAATTCATTCCAGCTGTTCAAAAAGGTTTTGATCAGGCAATGGTTAACGGACCGTTGGCTGGTTACCCGATCGACTCAATGAAGGTTAGATTATTCCATGGTTCTTACCATGATGTTGACTCTGACTCATTGTCGTTCGAATTGGCTGCAAGAATTGGTTTCAAAGAAGCGGCTTCTAAGTGCGGCCCGCAATTGCTTGAGCCGATTATGGGTGTAGAAGTAATTTCTCCCGATGAATACACAGGTTCTGTAACAGGCGACTTGAACAGAAGAAGAGGTATTATGAAGGGTATGGATACTCGTGGTGGTGCACAGGTTATTAAGGCCGATGTGCCGTTGTCTGAATTGTTCGGTTACATTACTGATTTAAGAACACTTACATCGGGCCGTGCATCAGCAACGCTTACATTCTCGCACTATTCACCAGTACCGAGAAACCTTGCCGAAAAAGTAATTGAAGAAGTAAAAGGCGCTGTAGCCAAATAAATATCTAAAAGACGTTTAGATCATGAATCAGAAAATCAGAATTAAGCTTAAGTCTTACGACCACAATCTGGTTGATAAGTCATCTGAAAAAATTGTACGCGCAGTAAAGGCTACAGGTGCTGTGGTTAGCGGACCAATTCCATTGCCAACTGAAAAGGAAAAATTCACCGTGCTTCGCTCGCCACACGTAAACAAGAAATCGCGTGAGCAGTTTCAACTTTGCACCTACAAGCGTTTAGTTGACATTTACAGCAACAGCGCTAAAACAGTAGATGCGTTAATGAAGCTGGAGTTGCCAAGTGGAGTGGATGTAGAAATCAAAGTCTAGTTACGTTAGTACTATTTAAACGATACTAAAAGGCGCCTTCGGGCGCTTTTTTTGTTTGCCCGTGTTTGCAGAAAGAAGAAAATCATTACTTTTATAGTCTATTAAATCTATAGACTTTAAATACATTTTATGAAAAGGATTTTACTGTGGCTTTTTTTAGTTGTGCTGACTCCTTCTATTGCGTATGGCCAAAGTACCGTCACGGGTATTATTAAAGATAGTGAAGGAGTAGCATTGGAGGCTGCAACCGTGGTAATACGCGGCACTAACACTTATGCCGTTACCGATGCAAAGGGTGAGTTCACTTTACAGACAACACAAAAAGTCCCTTTCATTATCCGGATCAGTTCGGTTGGTTTTAAACCTCAGGATTTTCAGATTATTGAACTAACGGACAAACCGTTGGCAATTGTTCTGATTAACGATGGTGAGTTGGAGGAAGTAGTAGTAACCGCGCGCAGGCGTACCGAAACGGTGCAGGAAGTTCCAATTCCAATCTCGGTGGTGGATGGACTTCTGATAGAAGATGCCGGTGCTTTTAATGTTAACCGCCTTAAAGAGTTTGTTCCTTCCGTTCAGCTTTACACATCCAATCCTCGAAATACAGGGATTAATATTCGAGGCTTGGGTTCACCCTTTGGGCTAACCAACGATGGTCTCGATCCGGGTGTAGGCTTCTATGTAGATGGCGTGTATTATGCCCGACCAGCTGCAGCTACTTTTGATTTTATAGATATCGAACAAATAGAAGTTTTACGCGGCCCTCAGGGTACTTTGTTTGGCAAGAACACAACCTCGGGTGCGTTTAACATCACTTCGGATAAAGCGAGTTTTACACCGGGTGCAGATTTTGAAGTGAGTTACGGAAACTATGGCTATGTGCAGGCTAAGAGTTCAATAACAGGACCACTTAGTAAAAAAATTGCCGGTCGGTTATCATTCTCAGGCACACAACGTGATGGTGTAATTGAAAATGTGCGTACGGGAAAATACACCAACGACATTAACAATTTTGGTTTTCGGGGGCAGCTATTATTCACGCCATCAGCAAATACATCTATTACATTCGCAGCAGATGCTTCGCGCCAGCGACCTGATGGCTATGCACAAGTAGTAGCGGGTGTTGTTGAAACAAAACGGGCAGCGTATCGTCAGTTTGGTTCAATCATCGCAGACTTAAATTATACGCTCCCCAGCACCAATGCGTTCGATCGTAAAATTGATCATGACACTCCCTGGAACTCGGGGAATGATTTAGGTGGAGTATCGCTGAACATTGATTCAAAGCTTGGCCCCGGTACTTTAACTTCTACTTCGGCCTGGCGCTATTGGAATTGGGATCCATCTAATGATCGCGACTTTACTGGGTTGCAGGCATTGGCGAAATCACAAAACCCTGCGGAGCACAGAAACTGGTCGCAGGAAGTTCGGTATGCGGGTGAATTCTCACCTCGCTTAAGCGGAGTAGTAGGTCTGTTCTTTATTGATCAGGAAGTGAAGATAAATGGAACGGAAGAATCGGGTTCGGCTCAATGGCGATTCTCTAAAAGTTCTACCAGTGCGTTGTGGGAAACACCGGGTCTTTTTGAAGGCTATGGCATTAGAACGCAGTCGTCAATCAAATCAGTAAGTGCCGCTGCCTTTGCCAATGTGGATTGGGAAGTGGTGGAAAGATTGCATGTGCTGCCAGGTATTCGCTTTAACTACGATCAAAAAGATGTAGTCTATAACAGAACAGCTTATGGTGGGCTAGATACAGCCACATACAATGGTACGCAATCCGAAAAAGTAGCTTTACAGAATTTAAAAAACGGAGTCTACAGTAGTCAAGCTTACGTGGCGGATGCGAAAGAAAATAATTTCACCTATCAACTTACGGTTGCTTACAAGTTGAATAAACGCTTCAATGCATTTGGTACTTATTCAACCAGTTTTAAACCTGTGGGTGTAAACGTAGCGGGCTTGCCAACTATCAATGGCCAACCGGCAACAGATCTTGCCGTAATAAAACCTGAAGATGTAAAGCATCTTGAATTCGGAATTAAAACCTCGCCCACAACCAATTCAACTTTAAACTTAACATTGCATAACACCGATATTAATAATTATCAAACCAATGTGCAATCGCCCGAGTTAGGCGTTAACCGTGGCTATATCGCCAATGCAGAAAAAGTGAATGTGCGGGGCGTTGAATTAGATGCCAACATTAAGGTGAATAAACACTTCTCGTTTTACGGTGCCATTGCTTATACCGAAGGCAAATACGTGAAGTTTACCAACGCGCCACTTCCGCTTGAGTTAACAGGCCAGGTAATTGATGGCGTACAGGTGGCCTTTCAGGATATTTCGGGTGGTGATATTCCAGGCCTATCGAAGTGGGCCGGGTCTTTTGGTGGTGAGTTTAGTGCGCCTGTTAATTCTTTAAATGGTAAATTCTTTATTGCATTTGATACGTACTACCGATCAGAATTTTCTTCGAGTCCTTCACCATCTGCTTACTTAAATATTGATGGATATGCGTTATTAAATGCAAGAGCTGGTGTACGGGTTTCAACTGGAATCTCGGCTTCTATTTGGGCCCGTAACCTTCTCAACAAAGACTATTATGAACAGCTATTACCTGCCGGAGGCAATGCCGGACATTATGCAGGCGTATTGGGCGATCCTGCTACCTATGGTATTACATAACGTTATTCCTATTAAGTTTGTAGGAATAACTACTTGACATGATAAGATCGGTAATTGCTGTTTTAATCTTAAGTTTTTGTTGTTCGATGGCAATAGCTCAGAACAAGAATAAAGAGTTTCGTCAGCAAACGTGGACTGCTTACTTTAATCAAACCCGACTTTCAGATAAGTGGGGTTTGTGGGCCGATGTTCATTTTCGGTTAACAGAAGATTTTACGAACCGGCTTGGCCTGAGCATTTTTCGTATTGCACCTGTTTATTATGTAACAGATCAAACCAGAATATCTTCAGGTTATGCCTACATCACAACCCATAATGTAGATCCGATTCCAGATTTGCCTGAACACAGGCTATGGCAGCAGGTACAATGGTTTGATAAAAAGCAGCGCCTTAGTCTGGCACAATACTTTAGGGTAGAAGAGCGCTTTCGCAGAACACTGGAAGCTGGCGAGTTGAGCGATGACTATACATTCAGTTGGCGGTTTCGCTATAATTTTGCAATTACTATTCCGCTTACGCGAAAAACAATAGCACCTAAAACGCCATTCCTTTTTTTGAATGATGAGGTTCACATAAGTGCCGGTAAAAATATTGGTAACAATTATTTAGATCAGAACCGGTTATTTGGTGGTGTGGGTTATCAGTTTACAGCACAACTCAATGCGCAGATCGGTTACTTATATGTATTTCAGCAGTTAGCCGCATCCAATACGTTTGTGCATACCGATGCCATTCGTTTTTTTGTATTCCACAATCTCGATTTCAGAAACAAAGAATAAATGCGTCCGGAAAACATAGAAGAAGACGAGAAACTCATCTATGATGAGAAGCCGGAGCTACCTGAGCCGCGCAGCAAACCGCGGCACATCTGGATCTTGCTCGGAGTACTTGCTTCTATAGTACTTATACTAATTGCATTTTTTGGTTCCGATACAATCTCCCAATATGATTGGCGATCGGTAGTGGGCCCAGACTTTTTGTTGTTTGTGCTGGGTGGATTTATCGCACAAATGATTGATGGCTCGTTAGGAATGGCTTACGGTGTAAGCGCTACTTCATTCTTGCTGTCCTTTGGAGTATCACCGGCAGCTTCCAGTGCCAGTGTGCATACGGCAGAAATATTTACCAGCGGAGTTTCCGGATTAACGCATCTTCGCTTTCAGAACGTAAACAAAAAACTGTTTAAGAGTTTATTGATACCCGGCATCCTGGGTGCTATTGCCGGTGCGTACATCTTATCTTCCTTAGATGAGTATAACTACATTATAAGACCTCTTGTAGCAGTATATACACTTATTCTGGGGTTAGCCATTATTCGCAAAGCGGTGCTGATGCAAATCCGCAAACGAAGGAAGACCAAAAACGTTCCGGCACTTGCAACCTTTGGCGGCTTTATGGATTCGATAGGTGGAGGTGGTTGGGGTCCGATTGTTTCTACTACTTTGATTGCACGTGGCAGGCATCCGCGTTATACTATTGGTTCGGTAAACCTGGCCGAATTCTTTGTGTCATTTGCAAGTTCGCTTACATTCTTTGCTACCATTGGCCTAAGCCATATACAGATTATTGTAGGCCTGATATTAGGCGGCATTATCGCGGCTCCTATTGCGGCCAATATTACCCGAAAGCTACCCGTAAAACGTATGATGATTCTGGTTGGCGTAGTGGTTATACTGGTTAGCATTCGATTGTTGGTTAAATCCATTGCCGCCATTTGATTATTGCCTTTCGGCTAATCAATTTTCAATTATCTTCGCGGCCCTATGGCATTATTAGAGAAGAAGATGGTGATTAAGAAGTCAACTTTACCGGGAGCAGGTAAAGGACTTTTTACAAAAGTGTTTATTCCCAAAGGCACCCGCATTGTAGAATACAAAGGCGACATTGTTACCTGGAAGGAAGTGCAGAAGATGGCCGATGACCGCAACGGGTATGTTTTTTTCTTCAACAATCAATATTGTATTGATGCGTGGAAAACCAAAAAAGGGATTGCCCATTATGCCAATGATGCACGGGGTATTATACGTATAGAGGGTGTGAAGAATAATTCGGAGTACGTTACTGAAAAGAAGCGGTGTTACATAGAAGCTTCACGCGATATACCTGCCAGTGCAGAAATTTTAGTAGGATATGGTGGCGAATATTGGCAAGCCATTCGATACAATATCCGGTTAGAACAACGCAATAAGGAGAAGGAAGGTAAGAAAGCGAGTAAGAAAGTAGAGCTGCCGCATCATGTGGCAACTAAACGCAGTAAGAAGAAATAGTTTTTAGTCAGGCACAATCTCCCCATAATCTAAAAACAATTCTTCGCCTGCTTCAATGTTGCGTAATGCTTCGAAGTAGTCGCCATCATTTACTGATCGGATATTAGGCGTATCGCTGTGGTTTATAAATAAGGACAGATCCATTTTTTTAAAACCTTGCTCGGGCACAAAGTAATTCAACGCTTCATCGAACAAGCAATAATTCTCAACCACATACCGCGCATGATTGGGTAAAGCTTCTACTTCTTGCCGGGTTAACGTTATCCATTTTTCATTCGGATCGGGCGGACTAAACATGTCGCGGCAACCTTTGGGAATTGAGGTAATGGCAATCACACCCACTCCGGCAATGCCGGGCTTCAGCATTACATACGTGGATTGATTCAGTTCAGCAATAAGTTGATCTTTGGTCATGAACAGATACTTTATTCTTTACCTGTATCTTGCTTTGCCTTGTCAATGCTTTCGAGCATTAAGGTTTTAACATTCTTTACGCGTTCCATTTCGCCCTCCAGGTAAGCACGGGCTTTTTCCTGATCGGCTGTATCTGGCAGTGGATTAAACTTATGCATCCAGTCCATCATGGCATTACTGGCGGAGTCCAGATTGCTGATGATTTTTTCTATTTGTTGTTTGCGCTCCACCACCATATCGGGGGTGTTGGCAATTTGTTCCTGCAAATCGCGCTTTAGTTTCATTATCTCGTCCATCTTAGGCATCACCTCATCGTGCACATCCATTACCTGATCGTAAAGTATCTGGTTGGGGCTGTCTTCATTCGCTGCCTCTGTGGTGGTTTGAGCCCCTTTGTTGCAGGCTACTAAGGTGAGCATTAGTAATAAGAATGCAGTGGTTTTCATAGTTTTAAATTGGGTGAACGTATGGTAAAGGTAAAAGCAAAATTTAGATTAAAGGCTAACAAATTTTATGATTTACTTAAGATTATCTACCTTAAGAATTTCAAAGTTCTTAAACTTTGATTGAGGCAATTGTAATAAGACTTGTAAGCGTTACCAGATCAGATTATGAATAAAATTGACAAAAAGCAGCCTCCTAAAAAGAAAGAAATTGAAATTTTTCTGAAACAAATAGATTTTGATTTACCGGAAGGGTTTATTAGTTTTTTTCAGCAAACAAATGGTGCGGATATAGAGGGAGAGAAAACCTATGTAATATTTTGGCCACTCACAGATATGATTTTGTTGAATAAGGAGTATAAAGTAGAGGAATTTGCTCCTAATTTTTTTGTTTTTGGTTCTAATGGTGGAGGCACTGCATTCGCGATAGAGAAAGTTACCGGCCACATTTGCGAACTTCCTTTTATTGGGATATCACAAGGGGAAGCTGTTCATAGGTGTGAGACTTTTAATGAATTTATAGAAAGTATTTGAAAAATTATTCTAGAAGCTTTTTTGGTAGTAGAATTTTCATGTTGTCAGTAATTAAAAAAAAGAAAAAAAGTATTGGCCTGTTGCTATTAGTCTTACTAATAATGACACCTATGTTCTATTATCAAATTTTAGCTGAAAAATATATTATTAAGTTACGAGAAAACAATATCTTAATTTCTCAGAATCGCTTGAAGTATTCACCATTTATCTTCTTTCATTTGGCGTCAAAATTATCAAACAATGAAAAGAATAGTTTTGATATATATTACTGCAACCAATATAAACATTTTGAGGATAGTCATATTAAGGAAGGGTTTTCATCACCTTTATTTGATCCTTATGTGGTTTATGTTTTTTATGAGAAAAAAAATTTAAAAAAATGTAGAGAATCAAAATTTAGAAAATTATGATTAAAAAACTCGAGAACCATACAATCAATCGATGTCATTTGACTGATATAGATTATTAAACGGGCAACAACGGATTGAGCAAATGAGCACCCCGCGCACTTGTTATTGTTCTCCACCAACAAGAAGTTAAACATGGATCATAATTAGATTGATATTAATTGCCTAAGGGTTTATGATAAAATTTTGTTTGAGATTTGTAATACTTAATTCCCCGCGGAGTCTCCCGCCTCGGGGCCTCTGCGAGACATCAAAGACTGTCTCAGCTGGACATGGTAGGTTAGCTTTTGCCTTCGTTGGTTTTCTTGACCAACAAACAGATAGTGTGGGATAATTGAGGCTGGAAAACTTAAGTTTGTAAAACAAAGGTAAACAATGGTAAGACGGGCATATAGTAGCAACAGATTAAGCAAATGAACTCAACATTTTTATTTCGCAGATATAGTATCTTTTTGATTGCTTTGGTGGTTTCATATCTACAAAGTGTGGGGCAAGACTCTACTTCTGTTAAAATTGATTCTTTAACCGCGGCAGTAATTCAGTACACGCCTTATTACAGCCAGACGGGTGTTTCGGCAGGCACTTATGTAAAAGTAGTCACCGATAGTAATTTGTTAAGGTTCTCGGCTGGTGCAAGCGTGTTTAATGTTTTACGCGGTCAGGTTCCGGGTTGTTATACCTGGGGTGCTCCAGCCAATGGCGGAGGTGCATTCAGAAGTTCAGTTCTGTCATCAAATACAAACGTGGTAATTGATGGAGTAGCTTATAGTCAGGATTTTTTGCAATACTTCAACTTCAATGCATTCGAATTTTCAGAGATTGGCGTGTTGCCCATGAATGCCATGTTGTTGTTTGGTAGTTCAGATCTTGATCGTGCCATTACGCTTACTACCAAATCCGGGCGCAATGTATTCAAGCCTACGCTGGAGTTTAATACCTACCACACTCAAATTCAGGATGGCCAACCAGCATCAGCATTTGGGCCGGGCGTGAAAGAACCTAAATGGTACTTGTCTTCAGCCCTAAGTTATATGCAGGATTATGGTAAGCTTGATTTGCGTGTTTCTTATAACTTCTCACAAGAACCACAATTGATTTTACAGCCTAATCAACCGTATAGCCCCAGGTATCATAATTTTAAAATTAACACCGGTTTTGAAGTAGGCGATAAATTTAGTGTCAGACTTATCTCCGATGCCAGATTTCATTCTTATTCCTGGTCGGCCATCAGACCGCAACCCCAACCAGATACAACCGATCATACCGGTAATAAGAACTTCCTGCAGGCAAACATTATTGTAAAATATAGTCCTTTCAAATGGCTGGATCTTACTAGTCAGTTGGTACAATCGCAAAGAGATTCCGCTTTTACCAGATTGATAAAGCCGGCAGCAACCTTTACGGAAAGAGATAAGGCCGATTTGCAACAGATGGGTAATTTGTTTGCCACAGCTAACAAAACCTTTGGCAACTTTTCTTTGAAGGGCGTGGTGGGTTATCAACTACACAAACTTAAGATACGACAAACCCCGGAAGATTTTTTTGAACGATGGCCAAGAACAAATAGTTTTTTGCTAACGGGTTTAACAACCGGTTATAAAAATATAGCCTATGTAAATTTGTCTTATAAAAATTCTCATTATTCGTATGAGCAAAATATGGAGTCAGGAAATTACGGAGCTTCGGCTGCCGTTATATTGACGCAACTCTTTACCGTTAAAGGATTAGACTTTGGAAAAATCAGAGGTGGTTGGAAGTTAGCTTCATATGTTCCCTTTTTGTCTTATCCGCACGAGGTCAATCTGCAAGCAGGATTTATACCTGCTACTTCGCGGAATAATCAAATGGAGTTGGGCTTTGATTTACACACCCTCAAATCAAAACTACAATGGAGTACTACCTACTACCGAAATACATCTCAACTTAGTGAAGGGCCGTCTGTCAACTATGCAAAATCGGTTTCCAGAGGTTGGGAAGTAGATGTTAAATACATCATGCAAAACAGCAGAATCAATTATAATTCATCCATAATGATGAGTAGGTTCGATAGCAAGTATACCGATAGATTTAATCCAACAATTGGATCAGAAGAATTCTCAACCCCAGAAGTAAGAATGGGTTGGGGAAATTTAATCGTGAAAAATAGGGTTAGCTTGAACCTACTCTTAGAAATTTTTAGAGCTGATTTTTCTTATTTATTTGGAGGCTCAAAAACGTCTACCATTAAATTCAGAGATATGGCAGTTGGCTTTGATTTACTTGATAAAGCGGGATATGGAATTGTAAGAAGCTTGAATCTTTCGATAGTTGCCCGCAATCTTATTATTCTTGAATCAACTGGCTTTGATGCAGACGGATTTCCGGAGTTTCAGAAGAGTATAAGTTTGGGATTGTCGGCACGGTTTTAAGTTGTGTTTAATCAAGGTTTATGATTAAATTTTATTTGAAATTTGTAGTACTAATGCTGGCGACTTGTGTTGCGGTACACGCGCAGGATTCTATTGCTTTGCAAAGTGACTCTTTGCGGATTCATTATACACCTTATTACAGTCAATCTGTAACCTCAGCTGGCACGTATGTAAAAGTAGTGCAAGACAGTAATTTGGTTAAGTATAATCCGGGTATGAGTGTTTATAATTATCTGCGGGGGCGTGTACCTAACTTGGTTATCTCGCCCTATGCGGTATTAAGTGCTCCTGGTTTTCGGTCAGAATACTATGGCACACAGGCTGCTACTGTAATGGTAGATGGGGTTCCGTTTAACGGAGTTATAGGTAGTTATTTGAATATGAATGCGTGGGAATACTCATCCATTACAGCAAGTCCATCCACGCTTGCGCTTGCATTTCTGGATTTACCGAGTAATGGAATAATAAATCTTACCAGCAGGAACGGAGCCGGCTATAAAAAACTTGCAATCGAGTTTAATACTACTCCGCTTGTAGGAGTACGCGAGCTTCAAGGCGGTCGTGGCGGGAATTCTGTTACCTACGAAGACTGGCATTGGAGTAACTCACTCGCCCTAATGAAAGACTTTGGGGATACTGATGTTCGGGTTTCTTATAATCTGCTTGCACCCTGGGTTAGGCCCGATCTAGGGGCACTTAGAAAACCCATGAGCCATTACCTAAACTTGAACTTAGGCCATAAATTAGGGGACCGGGGCGAAGTTCGCTTGATTACCAACAGCACGTTGCGGCCACAATCGGAGAGTTATGATCGGCCGGCCACACCTCTTTTGCCACCCGATCAAGGTCAGGTGGAGTCTAAGCTCCTGTTTTTAAACCTCAATCTTACGGCCCGGTATCGGTTTACCAATTGGTTAGGATTAACCGCTCAAACCGTGCTTACCGCAAAAGACTCCAGCTACGAAGCCCAGAGTAGTATTAGTAGTAACCGTACTACCGAAACGAGTGACGGCCAGAAGCGAGCCAATCTTCACGTAACCCTTAACAAGAAAATAAAACATTTTGCGCTTACGGGATTTGCAGGAGTGCAGTATCTATCGTTACAGACAGACCGAAACCGCACCTTTGGACAGCTTAGCGCAGATTTCAGTCAAACATTTGACCGGACATATGCGGCTGGGGGTACCTCCGCATCATATAAAGATTTTGCAAACGCCTCGGTAATGGTTAAAGTACCGCTTTCAGAATCGGATGAAACTAATTATTCTGTAGCAGGATCGGTGTTGTTTGCTCAGTTAATAAAATTGCCGTGGTTATCAGCCGGTAAGATAAGGGGTGCAACCGGAAAGAATTACTTTACAGATTATTCGAGTTATCCATATCAACAATTTAATGATTCACAACCACTGGGTAGAACAAGACCCATTACCAGTTATGAATGGGGTGCGGATTTCGGATTCTTCCAAAATAAACTGGAGATTCAAGTTACCCGGTTCAATGATAAATGGTCAGGTGCTTTTGAAATTGTAAGGAAAGGAGTGGAGAGTTCCTTGGCTTATAGTTTTGTTCAACGAAATAGTTCAACCTTAAAAACGCAACTTATAACAGCTTGGATGAATGAAGGGAATGATTTCCGCGGGAGTGTTTTGGTAGATTATCTTTATAAGAACTTTTTTGTTAGTGCAATGGCTGAGCGAGTTTCAATATCGTATTTGTTTGCAACGCAGAACTTCACCCGCTTGCGCGATTTGAGTGTTGGTTTTTCGCTGCAGCCGGGGTGGTTAACAAAGGCAAACATCAGGGCAATTAATATAAGTTTCAGTGCCCGCAATATCTATGATTTTGGCGGTGAAAGCCTGAATGATCACGAAGTGGTGAGATATGAATTTATCAAGAGTTATATGGGTTCCTTAACTTTTAAGTTTTAATGAAGGGGATTGTTGTATTTATGATAATTCTTACAAGTTCACTGACGCTTTGGAGTCAGACATTCAATATTTCCCTGTCACCCACGCACTCCCAAAAACTGAATAAATATAAAACAGGTCATAAGCGAATGCTTAAGTACTATAAGTTTTATAAAGCAGATAGTGCAAAGGAGGTGAAGGCCAGGCTTAAGAAGAGCAAAAAAGTATGGGATAGTTTGTTACAGGTAGAAAAAATTACTGCCAAGATAGATAAGCGGTTACTTTCCGTTAAAGACAAAACAAAGTATATAGACAGTATTCAAACAAATTACAACGACCTTAAAAACTTAGCCGAGGCAGATACAACTCGCAAAGTCAGGCGTAAAGCGATTAAACAAATAAAACAGATTAGCCGTAATGAAGTTACGCTGGAAATTGCAAGAGGTGATTTGATGAATAGGGAAATTCCGATGCAAGATAGCGTAAAGATGCAGCTAGCAAAATGGCTTGCTATTTTAAAAAGTCCTGCAGAACCTGATAGTATTAAATCTGAAGCAAAAAAGAGGGTACGGGAACTGATGCTCTTGCAAGCCAGTAGCAATCCAAGGTTAGCGGCCGTATTGCAGCATTATAAACAGAACAACCAAGTACCTGATTGGAAAATCTTAGAGCAGCACATACCTGGATTTGATTCTATTGCGGGAGCCCTCGACAAAACGCCAGCGGATTTCATGGAAGATGCAGAAAAAACAATAAACAGAGCAGCAATCCAGTCTGGGCAAATTAATGGGCTTGGTAAAGACTTTGCAAGAATGAATGATTTGAAAGAGCAGGTAACAAATTTGACTAATCCGGATTCGCTTAAAAGTGAAGGCAAAGCGAAACTTAAGGCAGAGGCTATTGATCACTTTGCCAATCAATCTGAAAAATTATCAGGAGCGCAAGAAAAATTAGGAAAGATTCTTAGCAAGTATCGCTCGTTTAGCAACGCTGAAGATTTAAGTTCTGCGGTTAAGCGAAACTCACTGGCCGGTAAAACATTCATGGAGCGTATAGCAATAGGGGGTAATTTTAATATTGTTTCTACTAAACCGGTTTCTATTGATGCATCACCTACAATTGCTTATAAGATAAAAACCACTTGGAATGTGGGGTTAGGGCTTAACTATAGATGTACTTTTGGCGATAGTATTATTCACTATAATTCTAAAATTTCTAGTGCTAATTCAAGCTTACGAGTTTTTTCTAATCTGGATGTATTTCGAAATTTCTTTTTAAGTGCAGAATATGAAAGAACAGACTTTCTAAAGGCTGGTGAAGGAAAGTCTGCTGGTTTGAGAAGTAACTACTTTGGAGGGTTGGGGAAGAAACTTCTAATTCATCCCAAGGTTTTTGTGGTTGTAACGGCCTTATACAGGTTCAACGATAAGAGTCAATTTTATGCTAATCGTTTTCAAATGCGTATTGGGTTTCAATCAAGCGACCTTGCCTTCCGGAAAAAGAAAATTTACTACGAGCGATAACCATCAATTTAATAGTGAGGCGTTTCTGCGAAGTTGTGAAATCGATACTAACAAGGGTTAGTTAATTCAAGTTTTTAAACAATTTTTTAGCCGATCTTTGCAGATGCAGATTTTTTCATTTTTCTTAGAACCCGATTTAGAACAGCAATGAACCACAACCGATTTTACTTTTTTTACTTTTTTTATCAAACCCTTGGGGGGCTTGAAAGAGAATCGGTTTGTTAAGAAATAATAAAACGAAAGAAACTCAGAAAGTCCCCCGCACCAGCGGGGGACTTTCTTTTTGATACGAATATGACCAAAAAGAAAAAACTGAAGATCGCCATACAAGGCATTGCCGCCAGCTTTCATGAAGTAGCAGCTATGACTTACTTTAATGAGTCTATTCAAACTGTAGAGTGCCTGAGTTTTCATGCCCTGTGCGAATCGTTAAAGAAAGGTGAATCGGATTATGCGGTAATGGCTATTGAAAACTCCATCGCGGGAAGCATCTTACCTAATTACTTTTTATTACAGGAATATCACTTCTCCATTATTGGCGAAGTATATCTGCCCATACACATGCACTTGTTGGCGTTGCCAGGCGTAAAACTGAATGACATAACCAGTATCGAATCGCACCCCATGGCCATTCGGCAATGTACCGATTTTCTTTACCGGTTAAATGGTGTGCAGATTTCAGAAAGTGAAGACACGGCACTTTCGGCACGCAAAGTGAAGGAGCAAAAATTAAAAACTACCGCAGCCATTGCCAACGAGTATGCCGCCAAAAAATTCGGGTTGAATATTTTAGAGAGACGCATTGAAACACATAAGAAAAACTTTACCCGCTTTTTGATTCTTACCCGCAAAATCAAAACCATAACCGATAGCAATAAGGCTTCCTTATATTTTGAAGTGGCTAACGAAGTCGGCAGCCTGGCTGAAGCGTTAATGACGTTTAAGAACAACAGCATTAACCTTTCCAAAATCCAATCAATACCTATTATTGGTAAGCCAAGCGAATACTCCATTCACATTGATGTAGAATGGAAGAAACGCAAGAGTTATGATTTAGCCCTTGGCGAAGTGTTACGACAAGTAAAAAACCTGAACGTGTTGGGCGAATACAAGAAAGCAAAGATTGAATACAAGTAATATGATAAAGACTGCAAACCGGATTGCTAATGTAGAAGAGTATTACTTCAGCCGGAAGTTAGCGGAAGTACGTGGTTTGGATACGCCTGCACTTCCGGTTATTAACCTCGGCATTGGTAGCCCCGATCTGGCACCGGCCGCTTCGGCTATTGAGGCCTTGAATGTAACGGCCCAGAAAGCCAACAGCCACGGTTACCAGAATTACAAAGGCATACCAGCTTTGCGACAAGGTGTGCAAGCGTTTTATAAAAATACCTACAGTGTTAACCTGAATGCGGAAACAGAAATCCTTCCCCTCATGGGTTCGAAGGAAGGCATCATGCACATTGCGATGGCGTTTGTAAATGAAGGCGAAGAAGTTTTAATTCCTGATCCGGGCTATCCAACCTATTCATCGGTAGCTAAGCTGGTGGGAGCGAAAGTAAGAACCTATAAACTTCAGGAATCATTAGACTGGGGAATTGATGTGGCCGCCTTGCAGCAATCCGATTTATCGAACGTAAAAGTTATGTGGGTTAATTTTCCCCACATGCCAACAGGGCGCGTTGCATCCAGAGAAGAATTGAAAGCCTTGGTTGATCTTGCGCGTAAGAATAATTTTTTGATTGTGAATGATAATCCTTATTCACTCATCTTAAATGATAATCCACAAAGTATTCTTGCTATTGAAGGTGCTGCTGATGTTGCTTTAGAACTAAACTCGTTAAGTAAATCGCACAACATGGCTGGCTGGCGAATTGGTTGGGTAGCGGGTAACAAAGATTTGGTTGATGCGGTTCTTCGTGTAAAGAGCAATATGGATAGCGGCATGTTTCTGGGTTTGCAACAAGCTGCAGCCGAAGCTTTGAAGAATGGAAAAGAATGGTTTACAGAATTAAATGCAGTCTATAAAAAAAGAAGAACCGCGGCCCGGCAAATTCTGGATGTATTAGGTTGTACCTATTCCGAAAAACAGTCGGGGTTGTTTGTGTGGGCCAAAGCACCCGATCATGTTGCTGATGTAGAAAAATGGATTGATGAAGTGTTGTATGGCACCCATGTATTTATAACACCCGGTTTTATTTTTGGTGAAGGCGGATCACGTTTTATTCGCATATCGCTTTGCGCTACGGAAGAAAAACTGCAAGAAGCGCTTGCCCGGATTCAAAAGTTCGTAGCTGAAAAGTCTGTTGTCTCGAATCTAACCTCTCAAATTTAACTCATGAAAACAACTATTGTTGGATTAGGATTGATTGGTGGTTCGGTTGCGCTGGGTTTGCGCAGAGCGGGCATCGCTACTGAGTTGATGGGTGTAGATGCGAATGCAGCCAATGGATTGAAAGCTGTTGAGCTTGGTTTGGTTGACAAAATTGTTTCAGAAGATAAAGCCTTATCATCGGCCGATCTGATTGTGTTGTCTATTCCGGTAAATGCGTTGAATGCGTTTTTACCTGCTGTGTTAGATATTGTAAAGAAGGGGGCAGTAGTGATTGATGCCGGTTCTACCAAAACTTCTATTTGTAAATCGGTAGCCAATCATCCTAAGCGGAATCAGTTTGTAGCCGCACACCCCATTGCCGGTACCGAAAACTCTGGCCCGACCGCAGCTTTTGATGGGTTGTTTAAAGGTAAGACCAATATTATTTGTGAAGCCAGTAAATCATCAGTTGAAGCGTTGAATACCGCCATGAAAGTTTTTGATGCGCTGGAAATGAAAACGATTTTCATGGAAGCCGATGAACACGATAAACATGTTGCGTATGTATCGCATCTATCGCACGTGAGCTCGTTTCTACTCGGACAAACTGTGTTGGATATTGAAAAAGATGAGAAGAACATTTTCGACCTGGCCGGTAGTGGTTTTGCTTCTACCGTGCGTTTGGCAAAAAGTTCGCCCGATATGTGGACGCCCATCTTTGAACAAAATGTAGAATACCTGAGCCAGGCCTTATTGGAATACATCATGCACTTGCAAAAATTTCATTACCATTTAATGAAGCGCGATACCAAAGAATTGCATCGCATTATGTCGAAGGCAAATGAAATTCGCAGGGTGTTAGATCAAACCGATAAACAGAAAATTTCTTAAGACGTAAACAACAAAATTTAAAAACCCGATTTATCCAGTTAACTTTATTGAATCATGACAAAGAAAGGATTACAACTCGAACCCATATCATCGTGGATGAAGACCAGCAGACCTGTTATCATTAGCGGGCCATGCAGTGCAGAAACAGAAGAACAAACCATCGCCACAGCCAAACAGGTTGCAGCAACCGGCAAAGTGCATGCGTTGCGTGCCGGTATCTGGAAACCACGCACGCGGCCCGGACAATATGAAGGTGCTGGCGATGTAGGTTTAAAGTGGTTGGTGCAAGCTGGTAAAGAAACTGGGTTGCCCGTAACTACCGAAGTTGCCAATGCTGCACACGTGGAAGCTGCACTTAAAGCTGGTGTTAATTTTCTGTGGGTAGGTGCACGTACAACAGTAAATCCATTTTCGGTACAAGAAGTTGCCGATGCTTTAAAAGGTGTTGACATTCCGGTGTTGGTAAAAAATCCGATTAACCCGGATGTGGAGTTGTGGTTAGGTGCGTTGGAGCGTTTAAACAAAGCGGGCATCACCAAGTTGGCTGCTATTCATCGTGGTTTCTCTTCATTCGAGAAAGGTCCGTTCCGTAATGCACCGATGTGGGATCTGGCCATTGAATTAAAAACCCGTGTGCCAGAGTTAGATATGATTTGCGATCCGAGTCATATTGCCGGTAACCGCGATCTTATTGCATTCATTTCGCAGAAGGCGCTTGATCTGGATATGGCCGGTTTGATGATTGAAAGTCATATTAACCCCGATGCTGCGTGGAGCGATGCCAAACAACAAGTTACTCCGGCTGTGTTGGGTAAAATTATTAGCGAGCTTGTTGTGCGTACGGCTTCTGTTGAGAGCAAAACATTTAAAGACACACTAAGTATTCTGCGCGAGCAGATAGATCAGTTGGATGATGAGATTATGCAACGCTTATCGCAGCGCATGAAAATCTCTGAGAAGATCGGGCAATACAAGAAAGAAAATAATGTTACCATTCTTCAGGTTAATCGTTGGGAAGAAATTGTACAAACCCGTATTGCCTTGTGTAAGGCCATGGGACTGAACGAAGAGTTTACCAATGATTTGTTGAAATTGATTCACCACGAGTCGATACAGGTACAGACTAAAGTGATGAATCAGGTGGCGGAGCGGGTGTAGCCTCACCCCCGGCCCCTCTCCACAGGAGAGGGAGTAGAATGGATTAAATTTGATAGCATGAGAGTTTTATTTTTTTTTATAACGTGTACACTTGCCCTTCAAGCCCAACCAGTAGATAAAAACTACCTGTTAGGGAAATTTGATCCGGCCACGCATACACAGTTTGTAAAACTTGCCGATGAGCACACACGGGGTAGTGGGCGAGGAGCATACTTGCGCAAAGAAACCTATGAAGCTTTTGTAAAAATGAGCGATGCCGCTCGCAAGGAAGGTGTTGAACTCACCATTATCTCGGCCACGCGCAACTTCGAATCGCAAAAGCGCATTTGGGAAAACAAGTGGAATGGAAAAGTGCAAGTAGAAGGAAAAGAACTGACCACTGTTACTGATCTGAAAGAGCGTGCCCGCCTTATATTATTATATAGCTCAATGCCGTCCACCTCGCGCCACCATTGGGGTACGGACATGGACTTAAATGCATTAAATAACAGTTTCTTTAATTCAGGCGAAGGGCTTAAAATTTATACCTGGCTCATGGCGCATGCAGCGGAGTATGGCTTTTGTCAACCCTATACAGCAAAAGATACCGGCCGCACCGGTTACGAAGAAGAACGCTGGCATTGGAGTTACCTGCCCTTATCGGGCGATTTTTTAAATCAATATAAAAAGGAAGTAAGCTATCAAGACATCACCGGCTTTGAAGGCAGTGAAGTTGCCAAGTCGATGGGAGTGATCCAGAACTATGTAGAGGGTGTAGCGTGTAAGAAGTAGCTTCTCGTACAACTCATTATTTAGGATAGTTTCCCTTGTTCTTTATCCAGTCAATGGCCCGCTGCAGAATTTCAGTATCATCATAGAATTTACCAATGCTGGTATTGCAACTACTGCAAACCCAACCTCGAACAGAGCCATCAAGGTGGCTATGATCTAAAACCACATCGTTCTTAAATTTCCTTACAATGTTGCGTCCGCATATCGGGCAGATAAACCTATCGCCAATTTGCGGTTGCGGAAATTTGGCTTCATAGATTTTCTTTTCTGTTGGATTAATCTTTACTTTTTTTGAATAACAATCTTTACAGATAGGCCTTCGTAAAATTCGGTTGTCCTTACCGTATTGATTTTTGGCAAATGCTTCGATTTGTTTTTCTACACCACAACTCGTGCAGACTTTGGAAGTCGGTTCTTCCAATGGATTAGTACTGGAACTCTTTAGGGTTGACATAAACTTGATTGGTAGAATTAACCACGCTAGCAATCCTTTTATTAGCAATTTTGCAGTACTCCTTATTTATTTCGCTTCCTATAAATTTTCTTCCTTCAAGAATACACATTTTTGCTACCGTTCCGCTGCCCATCATAGGATCATAAACAACATCTCCTGGCTTGCTCCAGGTTGTAATATGGTCTTGCGCTAGTTTTTCAGGAAATATAGCAGGGTGCGCATACGCAAACTCATCGCTTGCCGAATGACCTTTACCCACCCGATATTCCCACACATTAGTTCTTCTTCCAAACTCACCATAGCCACCACGTTTTAATTGCAGAAGGTTTCCATTCTGAAGTCTCTTCGTGCCATTATCTCCTTTTCTGGCTTCTTTATTTTCGCGATCCTTTATCAGATTTATTGTTTTTGGTTTCCCCTTACACAATACAAACATGTATTCAAAAGATTGCCAGTATGTATTGTTATTACCAACAGCACCCCGTGGAGGCTTTAAATAAATCATGGTGTCGAACAGATTAAAGCCACACTCTTTAAAAAAAAGTGCCTGTCTGAAACTTGTGCCAGACTCACTTCCGGCTATGGTTGCATCGCCTACAATCCATACAACAATACCCCCGTCTTTGGTAATGCGGTAGAGCTCGCTGGCTATCTTCTCGAAATGGAATGTGTAACCATTGAATTCTGTTTTAGTGCCCCTTATTTTGTTGTTGTAAGTTCTTAACTCATCGTATGGTGGAGAAGTGATGGTTAGATCAATGTAATTATCCGGCATGGAACCCATGGTTGCCAGGCAATCTTCCTGATAGATTCTGTTGTTAAGAATTTCTCTTTTCATACTAACCAAGGTTCATTCTTTAAAAATAAGCGGGATGTAGTTCATTTTCAAATTATTCCGGCAAGGTCACGCTTTATCTGAATAAAAAAGATGTACATGTCGCAATATCTCTATCCCTTTTGCGATATTTAGTTTCCGCTTTTAACCTTCAATCCTTAGCATGAAAAAAGTACTCATTAGCCTGTTGGCAGTTGGCGTGGCAGCCGCAGGCATCTACTTCTTTGCCTTCCGCAAAACCGAAAAGGCCTTCAACTTGGCAGTAAACCCGGCCTTTGGTCAATACATTACTTCTTATACCTCTGGGGTTATCGGTTCGGGTTCGCCAGTTCGGGTAGTGCTTTCGCACGATGTAGCCGAAGAAACTGCGGTAGGTTCGGAGACAACCCTTAAACTTTTTGATTTAACCCCGGCTGTAAAGGGCACAACCATTTGGGTAGATAAACGCACGCTTGAGTTTAAACCGTCAGCTCGTTTGGTATCGGGCCAGATTTATAAGATCAACTTTAATCTGCACCGGTTAATGGAAGTCCCGGCCGATCTCAAAACCTTTGAGTACTCCTTACAGGTAATACCACAAAACTTTGAAGTATCGATTGATAATGTTAAGCCTTATGTAAAAACCGATCTCAAGCGGCAGAAGATTGAAGGCATGGTATATACAGCCGACTTTGCAGAAGGTGAGTCGGTTGAAAAAATGATTGCAGCCACACAAGACGGAACATCACTGAAAGTAAACTGGACCCATACGGGCGAAGGCAAAACACACAGCTTTGTGGTGGAAGATGTGGCCCGTAAAGATGCAGCCAGTAAGGTAACGCTGGCATTTGCCGGGGCATCGCTTAATGTGGAGCATCGGGAAGAGCGCGAAGTGGAAATTCCTGCGCTGGGTGATTTTAAAGTAGTGAACGTTCGGGTAGAGCAAGGAACCAGTCAGCAGGTAATTGTACAATTTTCCGATCCGCTTAACGAAACTCAGAATCTGGAAGGCTTAATCCGGATTTCGCAACTTAACTCGCTCGATTTTGAAGTAAAGGATAACGAGGTTAAAGTGTTTCCGCCCGTAAGGCAAACCGGTTCGCGCACGATTACGATTGAAGCCGGAGTAAAAAATATTCTCAACTATAAAATGAGCGATGCTGCTACCTTCGATGTAGCCTTCGAACAAACATTGCCCGCGGTTCGCTTTGCAGGTAAAGGAAGTATTCTTCCTTCTACCGATGGCTTGGTTATGCCGTTTGAAGCGGTTAATCTGAAATCGGTAGATGTAAAAGTGATTAAGATTTATGAAGACAACATACTTCAGTTTTTACAGGTAAACGATTTTGATGGTAGCCAGGAACTAAGACGCGTTGGTCGGCCCGTTCTCAGCAAAACTATTTCGTTGGAGAATGCAGGCGTGGCCGATCTTGGCAAATGGAATCGTTTTACGTTAGATTTATCAACATTGATTCAGGCAGAGCCGGGCGCCATCTACCAGGTGCGCATCAGTTTCAAAAAATCTTATCTCGCCTATGTATGCGAAGGTGGTGAAGAAGGCACAACAACCGAAGGCACGTTTGAACAATGGGATGGTGAGGATGGCAATGGTGAAGAAAGCTATTGGGATTCGTACGATGACTATTATTACTACGATGATTACGATTGGTCGCAGCGCGAAAACCCTTGCCACTCGTCTTACTATACCGGGAATCGTAACATTAAACGAAACGTGTTGGCTTCTGATCTGGGTTTGCTTGCCAAGCGTGGTGGTGATGACAACACACTGGTGGTGGTTAACGATTTGAAAACTACGTTGCCTTTATCGGGAGTGGAGGTAGAAATGTACGATTATCAGCAACAGGTTATTGCAACGGCTAAAACAGATAGCGATGGTAAAGCAACTTTACAATCATCTAAAAAACCGTTTGCCATTGTTGCCAAAAACGGAGTGCAGCGTGGCTTCCTGAAAGTGCAAGGCGGGGAATCACTTTCTCTCTCCAACTTTAATGTAAGTGGAGAGTATGTTCAAAATGGCTTAAAAGGATTTTTGTATGGCGAGCGTGGGGTGTGGCGTCCGGGCGATTCGCTTTATCTCAGTTTCATTCTGGAAGACAAAAACAAATTATTGCCCACTTCACATCCGGTAGTGTTCGAGTTACAGAATCCGCAAGGTCAGGTTACTTCGCGCCTGGTTCGGTCATCGTCTGAAAATGGGTTTTACAAATTTGCTACTGCAACCGCCAGCGATGCACCCACCGGTAATTGGTTGGGCCGCGTAAAAGTTGGAGGTACAGAGTTTCAACAATTTTTAAAAGTTGAAATGGTTAAACCGAATCGGTTAAAAATTAACCTTGATTTTGGTGTTGATAAGTTAACAGCGGGCAACAACAATGTTTCGGGTAACTTAAAAGTAAACTGGCTGCATGGTGCGCCCGGAAAAAATCTGCGTGCACAATTTGATGTGTTGCTTACCAAAGGCACTACAAAATTTGATCAGTATACAGATTATGTGTTCGATGATCCTTCCATTGACTTTTATAGCGAAGCTCAAACTATTTTTGATGATTACACCGATGCAAATGGTAATGCACAAGTAAATGCAAATCTGGAAGTAAACAGCGAAGCGCCCGGTACACTCAATGCAGTGTTTCGCGGTAAGGTGTACGAAGAAAGTGGCAACTTTAGCATTGATCGGTTTAGTATTCCGTTTTATCCCTACGATGCGCTAACGGGAATAAAATTGCCTAAAGGCGATAAGGCTCGTGGTATGTTACGTACTGATACCACACAACGTGTGGATATTGTAACAGTGGATGCCAATGGGAAACCGCTTTCGCGAACAATCGAATTATCGCTTTATAAAATCAATTGGCGCTGGTGGTGGGATGGTTCCGAAGGTTCAGTAAACTTTATGTCAGGCAACTATTCGCAGCCTATAACAACTGGTCGCGTAAGCACGGTAAATGGAAAAGGTTCGTGGAATTTTGAAGTTAAGTATCCGGAGTGGGGTCGCTTCTTTGTAAAAGCGTACGATCCACAAAGCGGACATACTACTGGTAAAGTGGTTTACATCGATTGGCCGGGTTGGGCTGGCCGCGCCCGCAATGAAGGTGCAGGTGCTACCATGCTTTCATTCTCATCCGACAAGCAAGTTTACAATGTGGGTGAGAAAGCCATGTTGGTTATTCCGGGTGGCGACAAAGGTCGCGCACTTATCAGCATTGAAAACGGAAGCAAAGTATTGCAAACCTATTGGCTCGAAACGCAAAAAGGTGATAATCAATTTACGTTCGAGGTAACAAAAGAAATGACTCCGAATGTGTTTGTAAATATCACGTTGTTACAACCACATGCACAAACTACTAACGATTTGCCTATCCGATTATATGGTGTTATTCCTATACAGGTAGAAGATCCGAATACCCACCTTGAGCCGATCATCAGCATGCCCGATGTGTTAGAACCCGGTAAAGAAGTGGTGATTAAAGTAAGCGAAAAGTCAAAACGCAAAATGACTTACACACTCGCCATCGTAGATGAAGGCCTACTTGATCTTACTCGCTTCACCACACCCGATGCATGGAATAAATTTTATGCCCGCGAAGCATTGGGTGTTGCCACCTGGGATTTGTACGATCAGGTAATGGGATCGCTTGGCGGAAGAGTAGAACGATTGCTGGCACTGGGTGGCGATGGTGAACTGGCAGCCAAAGAAGACGATGCAAAAGCAAACCGGTTTAAACCTGTAGTAAAATATTTCGGCCCGATTACACTTTCGGGTGGTAGCAACGAACATAAGTTTATTATGCCGCAATACATTGGTTCAGTTAAAACCATGTTGGTGGCAGGACATGAAGGTGCTTATGGCAAAACTGAAAAAGCAACTCCGGTTCGCAAACCGCTAATGGTGTTGGCTACGTTGCCGCGCGTGTTGGGTCCGGAAGAACAAGTAAAATTGCCCATTACGTTATTCAAGAGTGAAGCCGCCATCAAAAATGTAAAGGTTGATATTAAAGTAAGCGGGCCGCTGGGTGTTGTAGATGAATCATCGCGCACGGTGGCTATGAACGAAAGTGATCTCACCTTAGATTTCGCGTTGAAAGTGAAAAGCGAAACGGGTGTTGCTAAAGTTCAGGTAACAGCAACCTCAGGAAGCTATTCAGCAACTGATGAAATAGAAATTGAAGTGCGCAACCCCAACCCACCGGTTACACAAGTACAAGATGTGGTGCTGGAAGCCGGTAAGACATGGAACACAACCGTAACACCATTTGGTGTAGCCGGAACAAACGTAGTGACATTAGAAATTTCAAGTTTGCCACCGGTTAATCTTGGGCAACGCATGCGTTACCTGTTGCAATATCCGTATGGCTGCATCGAGCAAACTACCTCGGCTGTGTTTCCACAATTGTATCTCGATAAAGTGAAAGCCTTAACAGATGCTGAGAAGAATGCAATTCAAAGAAATGTTACAGCGGGAGTTGAACGACTGAAAACTTTTGTAAACACGGATGGAGGTTTTGCATATTGGCCAGGCAGTGGCGATTCCGATAGTTGGGGAAGTACCTATGCCGGTCATTTCTTAATTGAAGCGGAAGCAAAAGGATATTATGTACCTAACGATATGATTAAGCGTTGGAAAAAATATCAGAAGAACAAAGCACAGAGCTGGCGCAAGGCACAAGAGTATGGTAGCAGCGAATTGATACAAGCTTACCGACTTTACACACTTGCCCTTGCAGGCGATGCCGAGTTGGGTGCAATGAACCGCTTGCGCGAACAAGGCAACCTGCCGGCAACAGCTGCATGGATGTTGGCTGCTGCTTATGTAAAAGCAGGGCAACCGGAAGCCGCAAAAAAACTGATTGAGAAATTACCTACGCAGGTTAAACCGTATCAGGAGTTGGCTTATTCATATGGATCGGACTTACGCGATAAAGCAATTATCCTGGAAACACTGGTGTTGTTGAATGATCGCACCAGAGCGTTTGAGATTGTGAAAGAACTTTCGGTTGCGTTAAGTGATTTTAACTATTGGATGAACACGCAAACTTTGGCGTGGAGTTTAAAATCGGTTGGCTCATTTGCCAGTGGCGAAAAAGGCGATCTGAAATTTTCTTATACCTATGATGGTGGAAAAGAAATTACTACTGGCACGGAATTACCAGTAGCCTCGTTGACGCTGCCTGCCGGAACAAAACCTGCCAATCTTAAAGTCGTGAGCGCCAGCAAAGGAGTTTTATTTGCACGCGTAATACAAGAGGGTGTACCCGCTCGCGGCACGGAAGAAGACAGTGAAAAAAATCTAACCTTGAATGTTACGTACTCCAAAACCAATGGTACACCGATTGATCCAACTACTTTAGAACAAGGGACTGAGTTTGTGGCAACGGTTACTGTATTTAATCCAGGTATGCGTGGGTTGTATAAAAACCTTGCGCTCAACCAGATTTTTCCTTCCGGTTGGGAGATCAACAACTTACGTTTAACAGGCGATGACGCAGCAAAAATTACGGGCGATGTGCCTACGTATCAAGACATCCGCGATGATCGGGTTTATACTTACTTTGATATAAGTGCGCGACAATCTAAAACCTTTAAGGTAATGCTTACAGCAAGTTATGCAGGTTCGTATTACTTACCTGCTGTAAGCTGCGAAGCTATGTATGATAACAGCGTATATGCCCGGAAGAAAGGAAAAGTTGTGGAGGTAGTGAAAAGGTTGGTGCAGTGAGATCATTTGATCAAAGAAATTTAAGCGTTTTGAGCCAAACTAATGCTATAAGAAGTAATAGGGTAATATATCTCATAACGAGATATGGTTTTATGTTGTTTGGAGTATCTTTTCTTATAGAGAATTTATATCTCAGGATTATTAACACCGAAAGTAATGGTGGTCAATTGTTATTTGGAGTAGTTATTTTAAGTATTGGATTGGGTTTTATTATAATGACTAAATTTGGGAACGTAAGTATTAATCATCTCCAATTCGGTGAACATAAAATTGTTAATTGGTCTAATGTAAAATATGTTGAGCGGGTGGGATTTTTAATTCTCATATTAACAAAATACCCTCGGAGAATAATTTTATTTCCGGTTGATAAAATTGGTTTTATAGGTTGGTATTACTCAGACTCATCAATGATCCAATTAATTGAAAAGGCTAAGGAAAAGTATGGGCTTTAAGTAATTGGGAGTAAATGAGAGTTTAATGAAAATCGCCCTTGCTCAAACGCATCCTTTTACTGGTAATATAAGTGCTAACATTATAGCACACGAACAATTTGTGCTAAATGCAATTGCACACGGTGCTGATGTTATTATTTTTTCAGAATTATCATTAACCGGTTATGAACCGGCTTTAGCTGCCTCGTTAGCGTTAACCGCGCACGATGATCGGTTGCAACTATTCCAAACACTGAGCGACACACATACCATCACCATAATGATAGGCGCACCGCTAAGAGTTGCAACTGGTGTTCAGATTGGGTTGTTAATTTATCAACCGCAGGTACCTGTAAAAGTTTATGGTAAATACTATTTACATGCTGATGAAGAACCCTGGTTCGTGCCTGGCGTAAATCTGCCTCCGGTTTTGATAGGCGATAGTCGCGTGGGGTTGGCCATTTGTTATGAACTTTCTGTAGATGAACATCTAAAAAAATTGTTGCCTGAAAAGCCCGATGTTTATGTAGCCAGTGTTGCCAAGTTTAGTAAAGGCATAGCGCCATCTTATAATCGGTTAGCTGAAATTGCAAAGACCGGATTGCATACATTATTTGTGAATGCAGTCGGCACGGCCGATAATGGCGTGTGTGCCGGTGGCTCTGCTATCTGGAATAAAAATGGCGAGTTGCTCGCAAAGTTAGATGATGCACAGGAAGGGATTTTAATTCTTGATACAGAAACTGAAACGGTTATAAAATGAAGCAAATATTGGTGGTGAGTTTATTTATTGTTGCATTTGGTTGTACCCCAAAGGATAATTCCACTGAGGTAACAACCAAAGCGGATAATGTTGTCTATCAGACCGAAGCACTGGTGATAAAAAAATTATCCGATCAGGTTTATCAACACATCAGCTTTCTCAATACCGAAAGTTTTGGTCGTGTGGAATGCAATGGCATGGTTGTAACCCATGGAAACGAAGTTCTTGTTTTTGATACGCCTACAGATGACAACGGTTCTGCTGAATTGATTAAGTTCTTCACCAAACAGAATTTAAAAGTTACTGGAGTTGTAGCCACACATTTTCATGCCGATTGTGTTGGCGGATTGAATGAGTTTCATGCGCTGGGAATTCCTTCCTATGCCAACAATCTCACCATTCAATTGATAAAAGAAAAAGCGGAGGGCATTGCTCCTCAACAGGGTTTTGATAAAGAGCTTGAATTGCGAGTAGGCGAAAAGAAGGTGATCACTTCGTTTGTGGGTAAAGGCCACACCATGGATAATGTAGTCGCTTACTTTCCGGATGAAGAGACGCTGTTTGGTGGCTGCCTTTTGAAAGAAGTTGGCGCAAGCAAAGGTTTTTTGGGCGATGCCGATACGTTGGCATGGTCGGCTACCATGGTAAATCTGAAGACGAAATATCCGAATCTAAAATTTGTTATTCCCGGCCACGGAAAAACAGGTGGCAAAGAATTATTGGATTATACGGAACAACTTTTTCTACAAAAGAATCATCCTTAATCTATTCATTGTTTTAACAAGCGCAGTGGATAATTACCGATGCAACGAAACCTAAACCTAAGAACGAACTATTTTGCACTAGTATTACTTTTTCTACTGCCGGTGTTCACTACTTTTTCGCAGGTAATGCTTACCGGAAAAGTATTAGATCAAAACGACAAATCTCCACTGGCTTATGTAAATATTGGTTTAAAGAATACCGCCATTGGCACTATATCTAATCCGGATGGTACATTCTCAATCCGCATTCCTGAAAAGCATAAAAAAGATACGTTGTTGTTTTCAGCATTAGGTTATGGAAAGAAAGTAATCCCCATTCGCTTTCTTAGAGTTGATGAACAACAAATAATTTTACTTGCTGAGCGATCTGTTGTTTTAAACGATGTGGTGATATCCGCCAGGAAGGAAAAGAACAAAGTCTATCAATTAGGTAATCGCGATGTGAGCGGTGGTGTTTTGGAAACCGATACACTTTAAGCGGGTTATGCCACGGCCTTGTTAATTGAAAATACAACAGCTTCGAAAGAACAAGGACTTGAGTTTCCGGTATATCTGGAAAAAGCACGGTTAAGAATTTTAAGAAACAACTTACCTGCATTCAAGTTCAGGGTTAGGCTGCAAGAGGTTGACAGTATCTCGGGCGAACCGGGTGCTGATATTTTACAGCAGAGTGTGGTGGTGGAATCAACCATGCGAAAAGGGTGGCTGGATTTTGAGCTTACACCTTTTAAGTTACTTATCACTAAACCATTTTTTGTAACGTTCGAGCAGATACTGGATAAACAGGATCGCACTATTATTGCTGATGGCTATCGGGAGTTTATGCGGGCACATCCGGAAAGGTTGGTAATTGATACCATTGAGTTTGAAGGCAAGAAAGAACCACACTTAATGATCAAGCAAGGTGGTATTGATTTACCGGGCACATTCATCGCTATTACTTCCAAAGATTGGGCTGCCAAAGAGTTTACCTCCTTTACACGGCAAACCAGTTTTGCAGAGTGGGTAAAAGTGCGTGGCATTGTTACGGCAATGATTTCTGTTAGCAATCAACCAATCACTAAAACAGAAAAACCTAAACCTTGTGATGATACAAACATTATTTGTAAGGCAACGAAATTGTGCGAAACATTTATGGACGAAACAGGTGTGAATGGTATGCAGATAAGTGTGAGTAAGAGTGGTGAATTAAAATGGTCCAGAGCGTTTGGATATGCTGATGTTGACACACACAAACCTGTAACCGCACAGACCAAATTCCGGATTAACAGTATCTCCAAATCGCTTACGGCATTGGCTTTGGTTAGATTGGAGAGTGAAGGTAAACTTGATCTGGATGCACCTATTCAAAAATATTTACCTGAGTTTCCTGAAAAGGAATATCCTTTTACTGCACGACAGTTAGCAGGTCATTTGGCTGGCATTCGCGATTATCGCCAAGATGACGCTAGTGATTTGATTCGTACCGAACATTACGCCACTGCTATTGACGCGCTTGCAACTTTTAAAGAAGATAGCTTACTATTTGAACCGGGCACGCAGTTTCACTATTCATCGTTTGGTTGGAATTTGTTAGGGGCTTTAATCGAAAAGATAACGGGTAAACATTATCTCATTTACATGAGTGAAACCATCTTTAACCCTTTGGGCATGGAATCTACTCTTGGAGATGATGCCACAAAAACAATCACCAATCGTAGTACCTTTTATGATCTTACCGGTAAACCAAATGATTTAGGTGACATAAGTTATAAGTATGCCAGTGGCGGATTATTATCTACAGCCGATGATTTAGTGAAATTCGGTAACGAAATGTTGAATGGAAAATCACTAAGCGGAAAGCAACGAGAGCAATTGTTTCAATCGCAAAAGACAAATGCTGGAAACGAAACCGGCTATGGTCTGGGTTGGTACACCGGTGTGGATCGTAACGGCCATCGTATCTGGTATCATGCTGGTGATTCGTTTAGCAGTAGCTCGTGGCTGGTAATTTACCCAGATGATAAATTGGTAGTGGCATTAGTTGCCAATTCGCAGCATGCAGCAGCTTTTGATATCTACGAAGTAGGTGAATTTTTTTATGGAAACAAATAAGCCTTAACTACCTGTAGCCCTGAAAGGGCCTCATATCTAAAGACAGGGTGAAGCCCTGTCAAATGAATAGTGAATTAAAGAGCAAGCCCTGAAGGGGCGGGATAGTTGGAGGCGTGCATGACACCCCACCTTCACTGCTTATTGGGTTAATTAATAAAGTAGCGGTACTTTAGAATCTTAAATCAAACCGCTATGATTGTTTACGGAATTAAAAACTGCAATACTGTTAAGAACGCGTTAGACTGGCTGAAGAAAAATAAGGTAGAGTTTGAATTTCACGATTATAAAAAGGTGGGTGTAACCGCTTCCAAACTTGCCGATTGGAGTAAACAAGTAGGTTGGGAAAGCCTCGTAAACAAACGCGGCACAACCTGGCGGCAATTAGATGAAGCTGTTCAAAATAAAATTACCAACGAGAAAGCCGCCATTGCCTTGATGGTAGAGAAGACCAGCGTAATTAAACGCCCGTTGATTGAGGATAATGGCAAAGTACTTCTGTTAGGCTTTGATGAAGCACAATACAAAGCGGTATTTTCTTAAAATTGCTGTTTAAATTCAGCAATTTTTTGCTATTTTTGCTGAGTTAATTCAGCATTTTGGATAAAATACTAGAAAAATCAGCTATTTTAACTAAGAATCAGGAGAACCGATTCGTCCGGTCGTTAATGGAAAAAATCGACTGGAGTGATCGTTTGATTGGTATTTTGGGTGCGCGCGGTACCGGAAAAACCACACTGCTGTTGCAGCGACAGAAACAAGAATATGGCTTAACTCAGAAGGCTGTTTATCTCACGTTAGATGATATTTATTTCACTGAAAACAGGCTTGTAGATTTTGCCAATGCATTCTATCAACAAGGTGGAAAGGCGCTATTTATTGATGAGGTACATAAATATCCGGGTTGGGCGCAGGAAATAAAAAACATTTATGATTTTAATAAAGAACTGCGAATAGTGTTTACGGGTTCTTCGATTACAGATATGATTCGTCAGCATGCTGATCTTAGTCGCAGAGCTGTGCAGTATGAACTTCCGGGCTTATCTTATCGTGAGTACTTACAATTCATATCGGTTAACACTACTTCGGTAATTTCTTTGCCAGAATTGATAAAGAATCATTACGAAATTGCGTTGGATTTATCGGCTAAGTTTAAACCATTACAATATCTTCAATCGTATTGGCAAAATGGTTATTACCCTTTCTTTACTGAAAATGTGAATACCTATGCTATCCGGTTAGAGCAGGTGGTTAAACTGATTATAGAAAACGACCTACGATTTATTGAAGGCTTTGATCAGGCTAATACCAGAAAAATTTATCAACTCCTTTATGTTTTGGCAACCAATGTTCCCTTTAAGCCTAACGTTACTAAGCTAAGTGCCAAGATTGGTGTTCATCGAAACACGTTGGTTCAATACCTGTATTATTTAGAAAAAGCAAGACTGGTTAACGCGCTTACGGCTTCCGGAAAAAGTACCAGCACCTTACAAAAGCCTGATAAAATCTATCTTGAGAATACAAACTTGCATTTTGTATTCTCGCCCGAACAAGCAAATACCGGTACCTTAAGGGAATCATTTTTCCTCAATCAATTACGAAATGCCGGGCACAACATTTCGTTACCACTTAAAACAGATTTTCATGTAGATGAGAAATACTTCTTTGAAGTAGGTGGTAAGGATAAAAAAATTAGTCAACTTGATAAAAATAAATTCTCGTATGTTGTTTCTGATGATATTGAAGTGGGAGCACTAAATAAGATTCCACTTTGGTTGTTCGGGTTTCTTTATTAAAAATTTTATGGGCTTATTCTCTTTCCTCAAATCTTCCAAACCAGCTTACACCGATCGCGTGTGGCGAACTGCCGACAAGGCCTTGGTGGGTATTGTAACCGATGCCATGTTGGCCATCACGCGTAAGCAGATTCCTATTGTACTTTGTTTTTTTGAAGATGAGTTTGAACAGATCACAAAATTTCTAACCGAGAAAGGAGTTCCGGCTATTCCGTTAAAGGCTTATCATACTGAAAAACAACCGGGTGTTGTGTGGTATGCAGCCGCAACCTCAGCCCCGGAATATATTTCAGCGTTGGCGAGTCAACCTGTTACCATTCTTTTCTATGGTCATTATCCATTGCCTTCAAAGGAAAATGATTTGCTACAAAAACTACAAACCGGATTCCCTTCGGCATCAGTTGTATTCTACTCTTCTTTTGATGAACCGGCCTTTAAACTTTTTGGTGGCGAACGCTTAACCAGTTTGCTCGACAGCATGGGCATGAAAGAAGACGAAGCAATTGAACACAAATTGGTAAGTGCTTCTATGAAACGCGCCCGCGAAAAAGTAGAAAGCATGGTAAGAGTAGAATCTCCGGCTACATCCGAAAAGGAATGGTTCGCCAAAAATGTTAAGTCGGTATAGAAATATATGCATGCCTTTTTAAAAAGGAACCGATATTATCTTGGCGCAATTCTACTTTTGTTAGTTGCGTATTATTTCTCATTACCTCAAATTATATTTCACGAGTCGTACTCTACCGTGTTAGAAGATCGCACGGGTAAATTGCTTGGTGCTACCATTGCAACCGATGGTCAATGGCGTTTTCCGGAAGGCGAAGTAGTACCCGATAAATTTAAAACTGCGTTGATAGTATTTGAAGATAAACGCTTCTATTCACATCCGGGTGTTGATGTCCTTTCTCTGGGTCGCGCTACACAACAAAATTTAAGTGCCGGAAAAATTATAAGCGGTGGAAGCACAATCACCATGCAGGTAATTCGCTTATCGCGAAATAACAGCCGAACATTTTTTGAGAAACTAATTGAAATGATTTTAGCCACACGGTTAGAGTGGCGTTATTCTAAAGAAGAAATTCTTTCACTATACGCTGCGCATGCACCGTTTGGTGGTAATGTGGTTGGCCTTGAAGCTGCCTGCTGGCGATACTTTGGTCGCGATGCAGCAGAACTCAGTTGGTCTGAAGCAGCTTTGCTGGCGGTGCTGCCAAACAATCCTTCTTTAATACATCCGGGTAAAAACCGAGATGCATTGAAATCAAAACGCGATCGTTTATTAAAGCGCTTGCTTGTTGTGGGTAAGATGGATTCGCTTACCTATGAACTCGCCCTAACTGAACCTATACCCGATCATCCAATTGCGTTACCGCGATTAGCGCCACATTTATTAAGCAGATTATTAAAGGAGGGTTATAGCGGTAAGCGTGTGGTTGCGTCAATAGACAGAACCATGCAGGAGCGGGTAACGCAATTGGTCAGTTATCATCACGAAAGGTTAAAGGGCAACCGGGTATTTAATGCTGCGGCTTTGGTAGTAGAAGTTAAAACCGGAAGAGCCGTAGCCTATGTTGGTAATACAAACGCAGGAGCAACGCGTGGCGAAGCAGTGGATATTATAACAGCGCGCAGAAGTACAGGCAGCATTTTAAAGCCACTTCTTTATGCAGCCATGTTAGATGAAGGAAAGATCTTGCCCGCTACGCTTCAACCCGATGTACCCACTCTGATAAATGGTTTTGCTCCACGCAACTTCAGTAAAGAATATGATGGTGCGGTGGCAGCTAATCAAGCTTTGATTCGCTCGCTTAATATTCCGGCTGTGCATCAGCTTCGCGATTATCGCTACGAAAAGTTTTATGATCTCTTGCAGCACACTGGCCTTACCACACTTAATCAACCGGCCGATCATTATGGGTTGTCGTTAATCTTAGGAGGGGCCGAGGGCACATTGTGGGAGATAACCGGATTGTATGCGTCTATGGCCCGCACGCTGAATAACTTTTTTCAGTCACCGGGTTCTAATCGTTACAACAAATCAGATTTTCATTCTCCGTTGTATAAACTCAGCGATTCAACACGTTACGTAGGCATAGAAAGTTCATCGTGGTTATCGGCAGCAGCCATTTACCTTACGTTTAATGCCTTGCAGGAAGTTTACCGTCCGGGTGAAGAAACCGGTTGGCGCATGTTTCATAGTTCAAAACGTATTGCCTGGAAAACCGGAACCAGTCACGGCTTGCGCGATGCCTGGGCCGTAGGTGTTAATGGCGAATATGCCGTAGGCGTATGGGTGGGTAATGCCGATGGCGAAGGCCGCCCTGGGTTAACCGGTACTGAATCTGCTTCGCCTTTGATGTTTGATATTTTTGGACAACTGCCTGGTAATAGTTGGTTCCTGACTCCACAGCACGAACTGCACGAAGTTGAAGTGTGTAGCCGCAGTGGCATGCGGGCAACCGAGTTATGCGAAGCAAGAGAAAAGCAATTAGTAACACGTAGCGGTTTACAAAGTGGCGTGTGCCGCTATGATCAACGCATACATTTATCTGCCGATAAACATTACCGTGTACATGCCGATTGTGAGTCGGTTACTCAAATGATTACCGAAGCGCGGTTTGTGTTGCCACCCGTGCAGGAGTATTATTATAAAACCAAAAACCTCAGTTATAAAACATTGCCACCATTGCGCAGCGATTGTGCTAACCCGGCAGCCGTTGCTTCTATGGATATGATTTATCCGCAGCGCGATGCCCGCATTTTTATTCCACGCCAGCTCGATGGCCAGCAGGGAAGTGCCTTGTTTGAAGCAACACATCGCCAGCCGGGTGCTATAATTTACTGGCATCTGGATGGAGCTTTTATGGCCAGTACCCGCGGTACACATCGGGTGGCCGTTGCGCCAACTGCGGGTAAACATAAGTTAACCCTGGTGGATGAGGCCGGCAACATTGTTGAACAGATGTTTAGCGTAATATCAGAGAACTAAGTATCTTTGAATCGGTAACTTTTGTTGACTGTAATATTGAGCGCGGGTAGAGTTACCAATTTTTTAAACTTGTTCTATCTAACCTCAGTTATATGCGCACATTTTTTTATCTGGCAGTATTCATTTTTTGCTGCTCTACTTTTGCAGGTGCTCAGGATAAACCCCACACCGATCAATCTTTATATGTTGTAATTGGTGCTTTTGGTGTGCCACGCAATGCAATTGAGTTTACCGAGAATGCCAAAAAGCAAGGCTATCCAGCCCAGTTTGAATTGAATCCAAAACGTAAACTCTTTTACGTATACGTGCTGCATACCGAAGATCGCAAGGCAGCAGTAACCGAAACAATCAAACTGCAAAAGCAATCGCCCTTTCATGATACGTGGATGTACCAGGGATTATTGGGAGATAATCCACAGGTAGTGAAGATAACCGAAACCGAACGCAAGGAGGTTATCCAAACATTGGTAGAAGAGAAAAAGATTAGCCCTGATACAGCAAAGCAAGTATCAACTATTACTACTGTTACAGAAATAAAAGCAGAAGAAAAATCGGAGGTTAACCCCGAAGAAAAAGGTGAATCCAAAACAGCTACACCACTTGCCCCGGCCGGTACCCGTACGTTCTTATTTAGAATTACAGCATTGGCAGATAAAGATACCCTTGGCGGGGATGTAGATGTATTCGATCCGGATTCAAAGAACAAGCGTAAGATGGCTACTTACCGCGGTAACGATGCTGTTACAGTAAAGTCGATTAATAAATCGGGTAATATGTGGTTGCAATGCGAAGTGTTTGGTTACCGCAAATTGGAACTGCCGCTTAATTTTAATAATCCGGATAGCACCGAAGGTGTACGAATAGAAAACAATGTGATTCATGTTCCTTTTGAATTGGCCCGATTACAAAAAGGCGATAAGGCTATTATGTTCAACGTTTACTTTTATAAGGATGCAGCCGTTATGCGGCCCGAATCGCGCTACGAGGTAAACAGTTTACTCGAAATGATGAATGAGAATCCTGATTATAAGATTACTATTCATGGTCACACCAACGGCAATTCTTCTGGCAAAATTATCTCCATGGGCGGAAGCAAAAACTTCTTCCAACTCAATACCGATAATAAAGAAGGCCGTGGATCGGCTAAAAAACTATCCGAAGAAAGAGCCATGCTATTAAAGCAATTCCTGATTGAAAATAAGGTTAATGCAGACCGCATTCAGGTTAAGGCCTGGGGGGGCAATCAACCTATTTACGATGTGGATCATGCCTCGGCCCATGCCAATGTGCGTGTAGAAATTGAGATTCTCGAAGACTAAATCCATAGTTTATTCAGGCAGATTCATGCTTTGAGAGGCGCATAAGGCCTTAAAATTTGCTGTTTACTTGCATAAATTATTAACTTGGAGGCTATTCCAAATTTTAAGGAAGTATGCAAAAATCGTTACGTGCACTATTAATTGTGTTTTTGGTTGCCAGCGGCAGTCAATTGGCTAAAGC
The DNA here is from genome assembly GCA_017303795.1 of Cytophagales bacterium. Lineage (GTDB taxonomy): Bacteria > Bacteroidota > Bacteroidia > Cytophagales > Cyclobacteriaceae > ELB16-189. The sequence goes on from JAFLBR010000013.1 coordinate 109,052, forward strand.
CCAGGGTGAGCCTAATTATTATGTAATTATTGGAGTGTTTGCCAAGCAGGATTATGCTTTGCGTTTTACCGATAAAGCCAATCAAAATGGGTTTAGTGCCCAATACGGCTTAATTAATCCAAGTAAGCCAAAGTGGTATTATGTTTCATTATTTCAATCAACCGATAAGCGTAAAGCCTATGCTTTTTTAATTCGGCTGCGGGCTGAATCGGAGCATAAACAAGCCTGGATTTATACTGGCAAGGTTGGTGAAGGGCAGCCTGTTATAGAGCAAAAGCCAGTTGAAGAAAAACCTATAGTAGAAGTAAAGCCGGAAGAGAAGCCGGTGGAGCAACCCAAAATAGATTCCGTAAAGGTTGATACAGTGGCTCAAAAGCCAGTAGAAGAAAAACCTGTTGTGGAAGAAAAGCCGGTAGTTAAAAAGACTGCGGGTAAGCCATTTATTTTTAAAATGCAAACTGCTGAGGGCGAAGCTGTAACCGGTGAAGTTCATTTACAGGAATCAACCAATGCTACCCGTTACCAAGCGTTTAAAGTAAATGAAGTTGTGTATATAGAAGCTCCGCAAAACGCCCGTGGAAATTATGTGATTGTAACGCAAGCTGCCGGATATCAACCCGTAAGTATGATTTTGAGTTACCGCGAACCAAGCCCTGAAACCGGGCAGGATGGCGAAGCTATTATACCCATTGAAGTAAGCAAAGTAAAGCGTGGCGATTACATCGACTTTACCAATGTGCGTTTCTTCCGCAACTCTGCCATACTTGAACCAGCCGCACAAAATGAATTGGATGGTTTGGTTGATCTGATGAAAGAATCACCCGGCTATAAAATCCGTGTGCATGGTCATTGCAATGGTAATCAGGATAAAGAAGGATCAGTGCTTGGTTCCAGTACAAACTTCTTTGCGCTGGAGCCCGGTAAAAACAAGATCGGCAAGTTCTCAGCTAAAGAACTTACTGCCGAACGTGCTGCAACGGTAAAAGCGTATCTGGTAAGCCAGGGAATTGCAGCCTCGCGCATTGACACGAAAGGTGAAGGTGGTAAAATTCCATTGTACCCTGAAGGTGGAACGCTAGGCCAGTATAACGATCGGATTGAAATAGAAATTACAAAGCGGTAATATTTACGTTGAACACTAACAAAAAACGCCCTGATTTAATCGGGGCGTTTTTGTTTTACGTAATATATTAGCAATTACACCGTCATGGCCTTCAAAATATCATGTTGCGTAATAATGTGGGCTTTCTCCTGTTCATCGCGCACCAGCAGTGCCTTATTACTTTTATTTAACATAGAAGTGAGTACATCTAACGTGCTATCCAACGCTACCACCTGCATCGGTTTATCCATAATCTCGCCTACAGCTTTGTCTTTAATGGTAGGATCCTGAATAATTTTTTCAATAAGCGATGAAGTGGTAACACTACCCACAAACTCATTTCCATCTAATACCGGCATCTGATCTACACCTTCTTTATTCATAATGCGAATAGCTTCGCCTATGCTGGATTTTTTAGTTACGGTAAGCAACGTGTCTTTTCCGTTTCTTCCGGCAATAATTTCGCGCGCGGTACCATACGCACGCTCTTCCAGAAAGCCGTGGTCTTTCATCCACATGTCGTTATATACTTTGTTGAGGTAGCGTGTGCCATGGTCGGGCAGCAGAATGACCATTACATCATCTTTCTTTAAATTTTCTTTGGCATACTCTAAAGCACCATGTAAGGCCGAACCACTGCTCCAACCCACAAACATACCTTCTTCGCGGGCTAACCTGCGGGCTGCAATAGCACCATCTTTATCGGTAACTTTTATAAACTGATCAATTATATCGAAGTCCACATTTTTGGGTAAGATGTCTTCACCAAAACCTTCTGTTAAGTATGGATAGACTTCATTCTTATCGAAGATGCCCGTCTCTTTATACTTTTTAAATACCGAACCATACGTATCGATACCTACCGCCACCAGGTTTGGATTTTGTTGTTTGAGGTAGCGCGCAGTGCCACACATAGAACCACCCGTGCCCACCGTGGCTACATAATGAGTAATCTTTCCCGCTGTCTGTGTCCAGATTTCCGGGCCGGTACTTTCAAAGTGGGCCTGGGCATTAGATGGGTTATCGTATTGATTGGGATAAATCGAATTCGGAATTTCTTTATTGAGTTTGCGAGCTACTGAATAATAGGAGCGTGGATCTTCCGGCTCCACATTGGTAGGACACACAATTACTTCTGCACCCACCGCGCGCAGAATGTTAATCTTCTCCTGCGATTGTTTATCGGCCATTGTAAAAATGCACTTGTATCCTTTTGCAACAGCCGTCAGCGCAAGGCCCATACCGGTATTGCCACTGGTACCTTCAATTATGGTTCCGCCTGGTTTCAGCAAACCTGCTTTCTCGGCATCTTCAATCATCTTTAAAGCCATGCGGTCTTTGGTAGAATTACCGGGGTTGAAGTATTCAACTTTTGCCAGTACCGTTCCGGCAATTCCTTTCGCCACTTTATTCAAGCGCACCATAGGGGTGTTGCCAATGGTTTCAATAATTGAATTGTAGATCATACGTTAATTTTTATGCCTTGCAAAAGTACAAATTAACGGGCTAACAAGAGTTAGCTATGTGATAAAATCACGCGGTTGCGCCTGCAAGTAAATAAAGTACAGCCATGCGTACCGCTACACCATTTTCAACCTGATTGAGTATAATAGAATGTGCTGAATCGGCTGCATCGCTACTTAATTCAACCCCGCGGTTTATGGGGCCGGGATGCATAATTATAATTTGTTTTTTCAGATTGTCGAGCATCTTTTTGGTGATGCCGTAGTACAATGAATATTCCCGTAAGGATGGAAAGTATTTGATTTGTTGCCTTTCAAGTTGAATGCGCAACACATTGGCTACATCGCACCACTCAAGCGCTTTCTTTACATCTAATTCTATCTGTACTCCCAGCGAAACAATAAATTTAGGTAACAAAGTTGGTGGGCCGCACACCATTACTTTAGCACCCAGTTTCTGCAAAGCGAAGATGTTTGACAGCGCTACGCGCGAGTGAAGAATATCGCCAATGATGGCTACTTTTTTGCCCTGTACATCGCCCAGCTTTTCGCGAATGGAGAAGGTATCGAGCAAAGCTTGTGTGGGATGTTCGTGCGTGCCATCTCCGGCATTCACAATGTTGGCTTTAATGTGGCGCGATAAAAAATGTGGTGCGCCCACGCTGGCATGGCGCATCACAACCATGTCCACCTTCATGGCTAAAATGTTGTGTACGGTATCCAACAATGTTTCACCTTTCTTAACGGAGCTGTTTGATGCCGAAAAATTTACCACATCTGCCGAAAGGCGTTTCTCAGCTAATTCAAATGAAAGTCTGGTACGGGTTGAGTTTTCGAAGAAGATGTTGGCAATAGTAACATCGCGTAAGGAAGGAACCTTTTTGATTGGTCGGTTAATTACTTCCTTAAAATTATCAGCAGTTTCAAAAATCAGTTCAATGTCCTTAGCGGTGATGTTCTTAATTCCAAGCAGGTGGCGTTGACTGAGTGAGGACATCGTTATACCTTATTGTTGATTAACCAGATTCTGTTTTGCTTGTGGCCCTGCGCCACTAATTCTACCAACACACGTTGCGACTCCATTGTGTTTACAGATTTACCTATATAATCGGCAGCTATGGGTAGGTCGCGGGTGTGGGTGCGATCAACCAATACCAGCAACTCAACTTTTTCGGGGCGGCCAAAGGCGATCATGGCATCAAGTGCGGCCCGTACGGTGCGCCCGGTAAACAATACATCATCTACCAGAATTACGCGTTTACCCTCGATTACAAACGACACGCGGGTTTCGCTTGCCTTGGCCGGAGTATCGCGCCTGCGAAAATCATCGCGATAGAAAGTTGCATCGAGGTAGCCAAGCGGCACTTCCTTTTTAGCCAGCGTTCTGATTTTTTGTTGTACGAGTTCGGCCAGAAAAATGCCGCGGGGTTGCAAGCCTAAAATTACACTATCATTAAAACTACCGTGATTTTCGATTAATTGCTCACAAAGACGGCTTAGGGTAATGTCGAGCAGGTCTGAATCGAGGATGAGTTTTTTCTGCATGCCTGCGCGAAATTAACAAAAAAGGGCTATTGATATTTTAGCTTGTTGATAAAAAATACTTTCCGGTAGGATGATTCGCGCGTCTGGTTGCGCACAACCTGAATTCCGGAAGCAAAAAAGTGGTTGGGATACCAATAATCCAGCGCGCTTTTTTCGGTGTCGCGTTCTTTTACAATGTCAAAATCAAACCGCGTCTTCATCGGGTCGGCAGTTTTTCCTTCCAATACTTTATTGCCTTGAATGGTTTTTGAGCGGATGAGATTATTGTGAAGATAAAGCAGGGTAATGCGATCGCGATCGGGCGCAATTTTTACGAATTGCTGCAGTTCGAAAGTTTTTACATCATTTATCTCAAAACTATTATCCCACACAAGTTTACCGTTACTATCGAAGCCAATGATAACCGCATGCGTGTATTGATAGCCATCAAAAACCCGATCGTTGCGCGCCATTGGGTTACCGTAGTATCCAAATCCGCCAGAGCGACTGCTTGAATACGTGTAGCGCGGATAAAATGCTTCGCCCAACATCACGTATTGATTTCCATACGGCACCACTTCATGTACCATAAACCGGTAGCTAAAGCGGGTTTTTTTACCTTTTATTTTTCTACGCTCAATCCGCTCTTTGGTTCTGCGTTCGCGATTGACTTTCATGTAGCTGAAAAAATTCTGTAAGTCGCCAAAGTTGTAGTAGGTGGTCTTGTATTCACCAGCTGCGTTTATCTCGGCCACAAAAATTCCGCGCGAGTAATTAACATCACGGCCTCCATAAACTCCAGCTACAACCTGCTCGTTGTTGGGCATTTTAGCCGAGCGTCCAAAAATCAAGTGTTTGTTATCTTCGGGTTCAAGCACAGTGGTTTTAATCAGTTCGCCACCGGCACTGTAATTACGAATCCATAAACTCTTTTTGCGTTCGTAATTTTTAGAACTCACCACCACATCAACTGTACCGTCATTATTTTGTTTGATTTGATTGAGTTCTCCGGGTTCATTAAAAAAACCGGGTAACACACGAGCCCTGGTTGTAGTGAAATCGAAAAACAAAACCAGAGGCCGGTAGTTAAAGTATCCACCTAACATGGCTCCTTTGTCGGTTACAATAAATTCGGTTGGGTTAAATGGTATAAAATTTTCGATGTTGTAAATTTTATAACTACCATTATCCACACTGGAAGCAAGCAGTTGAAAATTACCAGTAATAAAATTAGATGCTTTGAATAACGTGTACACTTCTTTATTGTGTAGCCGTATGTGTGAAATGCTGAGATTTTTTGCAATGGAAATATAGCCTTGCCACGATTCGTTAAGAGAAGTATCTACCTTGATAATATGTAGCCTGTCTTCATTGCCTATTTCTATTTTGCGATAAATAAATAACCCGTCATCTTCTAAGGAAGCAACTTTAAAATCATTCAGTTCGTCCTGATCACTAAGAACTAATTCATACCGACTTAACTGCTCCACTTGGGCAAGTGCCGGGCAAATGAGTATAAGTAATAGCGATATCGTGCTACCTAATTTCAATTTTGTTGAGATAAAATACCTGCCTGCCTGATTCCAACACACCCTGACTTGAATTACGCAGGGTTTGATAACCCCACACATAAAACACATTGTTATACCAACTGCGAATGTAACTTGCCGCTTCTGATTCGTGCCGGATTGATTCCGTTGGATTTAAAACTTTCGATTCTACTGTGTCGATCTCAATCTCATCGTTTAGGCTGCGCAATAACCTTACTTCTTTTTCTTTCTTAAAACCCAAGGCCACTTCTCCTTTGTAGAAAATGAAATCAGAAGTTTGTTCAACGGTACTGGTTTTTAAGTCGCCAAGCTTTAATCCAAAATCACGCGAAGGTTTTCCTTTCAAATCTAAAACGGTTAATGCCGCATGAATCATTTTTGAATCGCCTGGTGCAGGTTGATTGTATTGATACGGGGCATTGTAGTAGCGATTCATAAACGGATTGTAACCGTATTGTGAGTACATAGACATGGGTGGCCCGAAATTCCCATAATAAGGATACGGGCTAAAGTTGGCCGAGGGTTGATAAACTTCTACCAGCAAACCGAAGCCTTCGGGTTGTTCATCTAACCGCATGGGTATTGCATAGGTTTTGAATTCGGGAATCTTACCAAGCTTAGCGGCTTCAACTGAACGAGCTTTGATTTTGCTTGCCCGTTTATCGGTCAGGTAATCTACAAAGTGATTAAACCTGCCGAAGTCGTAGTAATTAATGGTTTGTTTAGAGAACGGATCAATCAGCGAAGTAAAAATACCACTGGCTTGTTTGGAGTTACCTTCCGTCCAGGTACCGGCCACCAGTAATTCGTCATTAATCAATGTACTGGTAATACCCGAAAGGATGGTGCGCTCGTTATCAATTTCCATTTCGTCTTCCAGCAATGCGGCACCGGTTGCATCAAAAGTTTTTAATAATAATTTTTTATTTTGTTTGTTGCTGCGATCCATGATCAATGCATTGAACGTGTTGTTGGTGTTAACGCGTAAATCCAGCAACTCAGAATTGGTTACAAAAAATCCAGGCACCAATTTAGCTTTTTCGGTTTGCAGATCGTACAACAAAATGGCCGGTTCGTTTGATACATAGCCACCTAATGTAATGGTATTTGCCAATGCACTGAAGTGTGTAACCTTAAATGTAATCTCTTGTTTAATGGTGTAGCGGCCTATGGCTTGCGATTGTGTATGAATGGTAAACAACGTAAGGTCACTTGCTTCATGGTCGCCTTCGCGAAAGAGCAGGTAGATCAGGTTATCGCGATAATCATAACCTACTAACCGTAATCTGTTTTCAATATCCATTTCAAGTTGCCAGACTTGTTGCAGGGTGGTATCTAACCGGATTACTTCCCATTGTTTTTTACTCGCTTTGAATTTGTCGTTATCGCGAACCAATGCAAGGCCTTCTTTATGCAATGAAATAATTACGTAGTCGCTATCGCTGTTTTTTTGCTCGCGCTCAAAACGTGCAGTCTGGTGCTGTGCACCAAGCAAGCCCGATGTAAAAAGTACAACAACAAAAAATAAATAGCGCATCATTATTATTCACTCATTTCAAGCACACGATCAAACTCTTCTTTTTTTACCGGTTGTACCGAAAGCCGAGCTACTCTAACCAACACCATAGCGGCAAGTGATTTATCAGCTTTTATAACAGATAGTGCCACGGGCGATTTTAGTTTACGCACTGGCTTTAAATCTACGGCCACCCAATCGGGGTCTTTCGGTTCGGGATAAAACTCGCGGGCTACTTCGGCAATACCTACAACCGATTTTTCATCGCCTGTATGATAGATAAAGGCCCAATCGCCTTTTTTCATAGCCTTCATATTGCTACGCGCCTGAAAGTTGCGCACACCATCCCACACGGCTTTCTTGTCGCGCACCAGATCATCCCACGAAAACGTATCGGGTTCAGTCTTTAATAACCAGTAGTTCATAGTGTTTGTTTTTTTTGAGATGGTTAAGTTCTTTAAAGTATCTAAAATAGCAAATTGAATTCGTAATTTTCGCAGGTGGCATAACTACTGAGAAATGAAGGTTTTAGTGATCCGGTTTTCTTCTATTGGCGATATTGTGCTCACTACACCGGTAGTGCGGGTGCTTAAAACCCAGCTTCATGATGCCGAGGTACACTTTGCAACCAAAGATAAATTTGCCGTACTGGTTGAGTCGAATCCGTATATCGATAAGGTGCAGGTTTTAGGAAAGAGTTTGCCAGATTTTATTAAACAACTAAAGGCCGAGCGTTACGATTATATAATCGACTTGCACCATAACCTGCGCACGCGCATAATTAAAACTGCTTTGGGCGTTAAATCATATAGTTTTGATAAACTCAATTTGCAGAAATGGTTATTGGTGAATTTAAAAATCAACCAGTTGCCGAACGTACATATTGTGGATCGTTGCCTCGATACGCTTAAGCCTTTGGGTTTAAAAGCCGATGCATTGGGTTTGGATTATTTTATTCCTGAAAAAGATAATGTGCCTATGGATTGGCTGCCGCCCGATTTTGAGAAAGGGTATGTGGCTTACGCGATGGGGGCGCAACACAACACCAAAAAGTTACCCCTCAAACGCATGATTGAGTTATGCGATAAAATAAATAAACCGATTGTACTGTTAGGTGGTAAAGAAGATTTTGAAACAGCTGAAGTTATTCGTGCATTTTTCGAACGGCCCGAACAAAGCGAGTATGAAGCGGGGCTTACCGAACTTGGCAAGAAGACAATCATCTTTAATGCCTGTGGTAAATTTAATATCAATCAATCGGCCAGCCTGGTAAAAAATGCAAAGTATGTGTTTGTGCACGATAACGAGTGGATGCACATAGCCGCTGCACTTAAGAAAGAAGTGTTTTCTATTTGGGGTAATACCATTCCGGAGTTTGGCATGTATCCATATCGCACTAAGTTTACTGTGCTTGAAAACAAAAAAGTTTCATGCCGGCCATGTTCTAAAATTGGTCATGCGGCTTGCCCAAAAGGGCATTTTAAGTGCATGAATGAGATTGTTTTCGATTTTTATTTGCCGTGACAGAGGGTCGCATAGTCCGCGAAGGTTCGGCTACTAAAACTTTTTGAAATTTATTACCTTTATCCTACCATGTCGGCCACGAATCAAAAGAACAAGAAATATACGCAGCAGGAATACCTGGAACTGGAGCGCAAAGCCGAGTACAAAAGCGAATTTTTTAAGGGCGAAATCTTTGCCATGTCTGGAGCCACACGGCATCACAATGTAATTAGCATTAATTTTTTGGTTTTCCTCGTGCAGAAATTGCGAAGTAAATCATGCCGACCTTATGGTTCTGATATGCGGGTTCATATTCCACTTAACTCACTATATACTTACCCGGATATAAGTGTGGTATGTGGTAAAGAAGAGTATTTGGATAATGAATTTGATACCCTGCTCAACCCGACTTTCATCTGCGAGGTACTTTCCACTTCTACTGCCGATTATGATACCGGAGGCAAGTTTACGTTGTATCGTTCAATCGAATCTTTAAAAGAGTACTGGGTTATATCTTCTCTGGAATACCGCCTTCAAAAATTTGTGCGCCAACCGAACAACGATTGGTTGATGTCGGAATCATTAAATGTTAATGAGACGGTGTTGCTTGAAACGCTTTCAATTGAGGTTCCGCTGATGGAGGTTTATCTGGATGTGGAGTTTTAAGATTTTTCCATCCTTAAGACGGTGGCAATCCTGAGTGAACAGATTGATGATTTAACAAGTTGAGGAAACAGAGCGAAGGATCTCCATTTACAGAGTTTTTGAATTTGGGGATTCTTCGCTCGCTCATCTGAAACACTGATTCTATCATGTTAGGAAGTTACGCCAGAAAAATATGGTTTGTCTGTTGGTGCGCTCAGAATTTTGGTTTTAGTGATTTGAAGCACTAAGCTCAATACGCCCTTACCAACTTCCCGTCCATATAATTCAAATACGAACGATTTACTACACGCATACCACCCGGTGTGGGGTAGTTGCCGGTAAAATACCAATCGCCACTGTGTGCAGGTATAGCTTTATGCAGGTTATCTACCGTTTGGAAAATTACTTCTAAATCGGCTTTCATATCGGAAGGACGAACAATGTCAGTAATCTTTTCTGAGATTTCTTCGTAAGTAAATTGCTCGTATAATTTCTTCACGTGATTTACCGGCTCGCCATTTTCCCAGGCTTGCTGGCATTGCTCATACACTTCGCCCAGTAAATAATCTTTGCCTTGTTCTTTCAATAATTGAATCACCGCACGGAAGGCAACAAAATCACCCATCTTGCTCATATCAATACCGTAACAATCGGGGAAGCGGATTTGCGGAGCTGATGAAACCACCACAATCTTTTTCGGCTGTAGCCGATCCAGCATTTTTAAAATACTTTTCTCCAAGGTTGTGCCACGCACGATAGAGTCGTCAAGTACAACCAGCGTGTCTTTTCCTTTGTTCACCACTTCGTACGTAGTATCGTACACGTGGGCTACCATATCATCGCGGTGGCTATCGTCTGTAATAAAGGTGCGCAGCTTCACATCTTTGATTACAATCTTTTCGATGCGTGGGCGGAAGGATAGCAAATCATCCAACGAATCAACGGTGGGTTTACTATCGATAATAATATCTTTCTGTTTAGCGATCAGGTAATCTTCAATGCCCGACATCATACCCATAAAAGCAGTTTCGGCTGTGTTGGGAATGTAAGAGAAGATGGTGTTTTTTAAATCGAAGTTGATAGCCTTTAAAATCTGTGGCACCAATAACTTACCGAGTTGTTTGCGCTCCTGGTAAATTTCCGGATCAGTTCCGCGCGAGAAATAAATGCGTTCGAAGCTGCACGAAGTTTTATCCAGCGGCTTTGTTATCTCCTGGTGATGAAACTCACCGTCTTTATTCACAATAAGGGCATGGCCCGGTTGAATTTCTTTTATCTGCGAGTAGTTGATATTAAACGCAGTCTTAATAGCTGGTTTTTCAGAAGCCACTACCACTACTTCATCATCGGCATAATAATAAGCCGGACGAATGCCGGATGGGTCGCGCACTACAAATGCAGAACCTGATCCCGTAAGGCCAGCCATGGTATAACCACCGTCAAAATCTTTACACGCGCGTTTCAACACCCGCGCCAGATCAAGTTCTTTCTCAATAATTTCTGATACTTCTTTGTTAGAGAATTTTTCTTTGTATTTCTCGAAGAGCGATTGTACTTCCAGATCAAGAAAGTGACCAATCTTTTCCATCACTGTAACGGTATCAACTTTTTCTTTTGGGTGCTGGCCTAACTCAACCAACACATTGAAAAGTTCATCTACGTTGGTCATGTTAAAGTTACCGGCCATTACCAGGTTACGGCTGCGCCAACTGTTCTGGCGCAAAAATGGATGCACATTTTCGATGCTGTTCATGCCATGCGTTCCGTAGCGCAGGTGTCCCAGCCAGAGTTCGCCACTAAAAGCCACATTATCTTTTAGCCACTGCTCGGTTTTAAATTTGTCCTTACCTTCTTTCTGAGCCTTCTTATATTTTTTGCCGATTTTTTTAAACAGATGTGCTACGGGTTGCGGTTTTATTGAACGGTATCGGCTGAAAAAGCGATGGCCGGGTTTATGATCAATCTTAATGTTTGCAATACCCGCACCGTCTTGTCCGCGGTTATGCTGTTTTTCCATCAGAATGTACATCTTGTTGATGGCATACGTGGGGCCATACTTATCGATGTAGTAGGAAAGTGGCTTGCGCAATCGAATGAGGGCAATGCCGCACTCGTGAAGGATGGAATCGCTCATAATTAGCTTTTTCGGGTTTCCTGTCTAAGCGGTCTCCGTGGGTAAGCCCAATCCGGTTGCTTTTACAGCACAAAAGTAATCCGATTTATCCAACCCATCAACAACCCAGGGTTGAGGAAGAGCCAGATAATAGCAATAACCAAGATGATCACTAAAAGATTGCCCGTAAATGAAATTTTTATGGATGCCGTTCCCGGTGGGGTTTCTTTCAGAAAAAGATAATAGGGGATTTTAAGATAAAAGTATAAGGCGACTACCGTGTTCAATAAGCCCACGATAAAAAGTATCAGCAACACTGTTAAGCCACTATCCGCCCAGGCACTCCACAACGAACTGAATACTAAAAGTTTTGCGGTAAAACCTGCTGTGGGGGGCAATCCCGTAAGGGCTACCAGTGCGATTACCAAAGCCGAAGCGGGAATAAACGCCACGCGACCAAGGCCTGCAAAGTGGGCCATAGTTGGTAAAGCTTTCCATTTTTCGAAGAAGTGCAATGTTGTGAAGGCAAGCAGGTTCATCAGCAAAAACACAACCGCATAAAACATAGTGGCATGAATGCCGGCCAGATCTAATGTGGCTACACCCGCCAGCAAAAATCCGGCTTGCGCGATGGAAGAATAAGCCAGCATGCGTTTGGGATTGGTTTGCGCAAGGGCTGATAAGTTGCCAATCAGGATTGATAAAATTGAGATACCGGCAATCACTACTCGCCAATCTAATGTTGCTTGCCCAAAGAGATTAAAAGCCAACACAATTTTTATAAACAGCACCAACCCAGCTAACTTGGGTACAACCGAAAGAAAAGCAACCACGGGCGTAGGAGCACTTTGATAAACATCGGGTGCCCATAAGTGAAATGGTACTGCGGTGATTTTAAAGAGTACGGCTGCGAGAATAAGAAAGGCAGCAATCAATATTAAACCCGACTGCGATTGGATAAGGGTATCTACAAATTGCTGCGAAGAAAAATCCAACGTTCCGGTAATGCCATAGATTAAGGATACACCATAGACCAGGCAGGCTGTAGCCACGGAGCCCATCAGAAAATATTTCATACTTCCTTCCGAACTTGATTTGTTGAAAGCAAAACCAGCCAACACATATCCGCTAAGCGAAACCAATTCCAGCGAAACCAGTACAGTAGCAAAGTGCATACTCATAGCCAGCAGGCAAGCACCTAACACAATGGCCTGAATCAGGATTACATACTCGGTGGCACTTTCTTTTTGGAGCGAAATAAAAAGTGTAAGCGAGCCGCCCGATAAAAACAGTACTCGGAAAAATGCTGCGAAGTCATCGGTACGTAATGTTCCGGCAAAAATGGGCTCTGGTTGGTGCGGCCAGTTCCATACTACAAAACAAATTGCAGTAAGCATGGCTACGCCTGTAACCAACACCAACACAGCAGACTTGTTCTGCTTTAAGAATAAACCCAACACCAACGTAATGCATATTGAAACCACCAGAATAATTTCGGGGATAACAAATGCAAGCGATGAGGTTATAGATGCTGGCTGGTGCATTGCGTTATGGATTTGCATTTATCCCTAACGAAAACCACATACTTGTAAATGATTCTGCAAACGGATTGATATAATCGAGCAGAATTTGTGGGAGGATACCAAACAACAAAGCCATAATGGCCAACGGTAAAAGCATGGCATACTCGCGCGTGGTCAGGTCGTTGAGTTCGGCAAAGTTGGCTCTTACAGCAAACGGCCCAAAGAACATGCGTTGTATGGTCCACAAGTAGTAGGCGGCTCCTAATAATAATCCCAGCGTAGCTACAATGGGCATCCACATCTGCACAAGATTATTAAGCGATTGCGATTGAAACGCTCCGAAGAAGATTAACACTTCGCCAATAAAACCTGAAAAGCCGGGTAAGCCCAACGATGCAAAAAAAGCAATCAACACAAATGCGGTGTAGTGTTTCATTTGCGATGCAAGGCCCGAATAGTTTTCGATTATTCGATCGTGAGTACGATCATATAATACTCCGGCAATTAAAAACAGCATGGCTGAGATTATACCATGACTCACCATTTGGTAAACGGCTCCGGCAATACCCTCGGTGGTGGCCGAGGCAATGCCCAACAGTACAAAACCCATGTGCGAAACCGAGGAATAGGCAATGAGGCGTTTTAGATCTTTGCTGGCCAACGCGTTTAATGCTCCATAGATAATGGATACTACCCCCATACCAGCTACCCAATCACTGAAATACACAGCACCATCCGGAAATACCGGATAAACGAATCGTAGAATTCCATACCCACCAATCTTTAAAAGTAAAGCGGCAAGAACAACAGAAATAGCAGTTGGTGCTTCTACATGCGCATCGGGTAGCCAGGTATGAAATGGTACAGCCGGAAGTTTAATGGCAAAGCCAATAAATAAAAGCACGAATGCCCATAAGCGCCACGAGCCAGTAGTGGTAGCGTCCAACACGGAACCTGGAATAAAATTCTCCAGATTTTGCATGTACAACACATTAAACGTATGCACCACTTCCGTTGAATTTTCTGGCGATTGCACAGAAAGGTAAAGCCCTATCATTACAATCAATATAAATATTGAACCGAGTAGTGTATACAAGAAAAACTTAATGGAAGCATACTCGCGTTTTGGGCCGCCCCAAATCCCGATAAGGAAAAACATGGGCAGCAACATAAATTCGAAGAATACATAGAAGAGCAGGAAGTCAAGCGCACAAAAGCTGCCAATGATGGCGCCATTCAAAATTAATAATAAGGCAAAATACCCTTTGCGACTTTTAGAAACATGCCAGGATGAAAGTGTGGCAATGAGCATAATCACCACACTCAACCCAACTAATGGGAAACTTAAACCATCAACGGCCACTAGATATTCAGCCTGAAGCTGGCCCCAGCTACTCAACGAAAGTGTTATCCACGAATGTTTTTCAATCAACTGCAAACTCCCATCCACCTTAAAGTGGATTACCATTAAGATAAAAATGAATACCTGGAGGATATTAACGCCAACTGTTAACCACGGAAATACGCGTGTGTACCGTGCCGGAATAAGTAAAGCCACCAGTGCGGTTACGATGGGAATAAAAATTAAAAACGAAATGTAAGGCATCAGTAGAGCATCCAGATTATAAAAATAAGTAAGCCAGCCATAGCCCACAGTAAATAACTTTGAATTTTTCCGTTCGCAACCGATCTGGTAACTCCACCCAATCCGCGTGCTACCCAGGTTACACCATGTACAGTGCCATCTACCATGTTTCGATCGGCCCAACCTGCCACATGCGCCAGCATCACTTTACCATACGCTAAGGTGTGAATGGAACGGTCAATCCATTTTTTATCGAAGGTAGTTGTTAAACTTCCTGCAAAAGTGGTGAGCCGAACTAAATATAGATTAATGCTATCCAGGAAATATTGAATCAAAAATTCGGGAGCTCGGCTGCTGAGATTTCTACTGAGCCATGCTGTGAGTAGCGAAGCAGCAGTTACCGCTAATGAAATGATGACAATACGGGTTGGTACTGCGATTTCAGTTTGTAGAATTTGCGTGGCGAATGAACTGAGATGGCCTTGTTGAAATAAAAAAGTAATGGAACCAAGGGCCAGTAAGATTACAGGTAAGCGCATAATCCACGGGGCTTCATTTACAGTTAATACATGCGTAGCTGGTTTAAGAAATGCAAACCATAACAAGCGAAAAATATATAATGGTGTGGCAAATACAATTATCCATACCGATAACGTTAGCCACCACATATTTTTTTGATGCACTGCGGTAAGAATTAATTCTTTTGAAAGATAACCCGATGTTAGCGGGATACCCGCAAGTGCGGCTGCACAAATAGCAAAGCCAATAAATGTAACGGGCATTTGTTTGCGTAAGCCACCCAGCTGGCGAATGTCCTGCACATCAACTTCTGTTTGATGCGTTGCCTGATGCATAGCATGAATAATAGAACCCGCTGCTAAAAACAAACCCGCTTTAAAAAAAGCATGATGCAACAAATGTGTAAATGCACCAGTGGTTTCACCCAGACCGAGTGCAAGAATCATAAACCCTAATTGCGAAATAGTAGAGTAAGCCAGAATTTTTTTGATGTCAGTAACCAACCACGCACCGGCAGCACCCATTAGTGCCGATACAATTCCTACAGCCGTCATTACCCAAAGTGTACTAGGTGTAAATACCGGCACTAATTGTACTAACATAAAAATACCGGCAGCAACCATAGTGGCAGCATGTATCAGTGCCGATACTGGTGTGGGGCCTTGCATGGCATCGGGTAACCAATTGAATAATGGAAATTGTGCAGACTTACCCACTACACCAATAAAAATACAAAGACCAGCAACGGTATTCCATACTCCTGATGTTGAAGTAATAAAAGCTAATTCAAGTGTGCTGTTTTGTGTCCATAAAATCAGCAAGCCAATTAAGAATGCCACATCACCGGCTTTGGTTAACAGAAATGCTTTGGTGGCAGCTTGTGAAGCCGCAGTTTTTTGTTGTGTATGTGCAATCAATCGGTAAGAACAAAATCCAACCAATTCCCAAAAACAAAACGTAATCAACAGATTAGTACTGTACACTAATCCCAGCATGGCAAACGTGAACAATCCTAAAAATCCAAAGTACCGATCGGTGTTTTTTTCGTTGGCCATATAGCCAATAGAAAAAATATGCACCATAGCCGAAACAAAGAGAACTACTGCGGCCATCAGGCGCGTAATCGGTGTAGCTAAAATACCTATGCTTACACTTGTGTTGCCGATGGATAACCACGGTTGAGAAAACTGTTCAGTCAGTTGTACATTACCAAAAAGCGGAAACAATACTGCGATGGCTGCTATCAGTAATAGCAACGAAGAGACAATAGGAATAAGCCACCCATATTTTTCCTTTACGGAAAACGCAATACCAGCTGATACCATCGGTATAAGTAATGTAATCAGCAATATGGTGATAGCATCACTCATGCTCTTTCAAATCGCTTACCTGATCGGGTACAGCCGACTTATAATAATGATAAACACGCAGAATGATGGCAATGCCCACAGCGGCTTCGCACACGGCCACCAGAATTACAAACAATGCAAAGAGTTGGCCGTCCATGCCGGTTTGCTGTCGGTTGAATACAACAAGATTAAGGTTGGCTGCATTTAGCATCAGTTCGATGCCCATTAAAATCAGCAGCGCATTTTTCTTGGTGAATACAATCATCAATCCGCTACAGAACAACAACACACCTAGGTAAAATAAAAAATCAGTCTCAGTCATGCGAAGATTTTTTAAAAGATGAAGCGGTGAGAGCGGCACCAATCAGGCAGACTAAAAGCAATATGCCACCAATTTCAAATGGTGCGGCATAATCTGTAAAGAGTGCAACACCCAATGGCTTTATTTCTTTTTCGGTTTGAGTGGGGGAAATCATAAACCCAGTTTGATGATAACCCCACACCAGCACTTGTGCAATTGCAGCTGATAGAAGGAAACCAATAAAAAGATGCTGTGATTCAACGTGTAGCGGTTTACCTTCAATGCGGTTTGTTACCACAATAGCAAACACAATTAACACCAGCACGCCACCGGCATAGATTAAAACTTGTGTTATAGCCAGAAAGCCCGCATGCATAATACCATAAATACCAGCTAACGCGAGTAAACAAGCCAGCAAACACAAGGCGGCATAAAATACTTGTCGTACAAAAATCATAGCTACTGCACTGGCTGCAGCAATACCCGATAATATGTACAACACCACTTGTTCCATTATGCGTTAGGTTGAGTGGGTGGAGTAGGTGGTTTGAATTTTGGTTTCATGGCAACCACTGGTTTAGGTTGCGTTGATGTTGTTGTAGCTGTTTTGGTTTGCTGATGATCGGCCCACTCTTTTTTGCGTTGTTCAATTTGTTCGGCTGTCATATCGCCAAAGCCGAAGTTGTGTGTTGTAATATCGAATGTAGAGAAATCATATTCTTTCGTCATGGTGAGGCACTCGGTGGGGCATACGGTTGTACACAATCCACAGAAACAACATTTAGCCATGTCAATATCAAACACCGCTGCATAAATACGTTTCGAGGTTCCATCTGATGTTTTACCAAATTCTTCGGGGGAACGAATAGGCTCAATCGTAATACAATTTACCGGGCAAATTTTTGCACACTTATCGCACACAATGCAATCGTCAATTTCATTGTGCAGTTTATAGCGACCGTTATCCGGCACGGGTATGGTTTCAAGCGGATATTGAACGGTAGCAATGCCTTGTTGGCCTTCAAAATAGCCGGGCTCCGTAATGGCAAACGACTTCGTGCTTTTGTGCGCCTGCACCAGATGTTTAAACGTTAAAGACAGTCCGTGCGCCAATGTTTTAATGGCGATGGTTAGACTACTCCAATACGACTGTTTTTTTTGCATGCAGAGCTGGTGAGCGAAGGTGTTATCACAACAATCATTTCAAGTAACAAAAATAGAAGTAAAATGATTACCCCCGACTATGCTTTGGGGAGCGTAAAATAAAAAGTGCTGCCTTTGCCGGGTTCGCTTTCTAACCAGATGGTGCCACCATTCTTCTCCACAAACTCTTTGCAAAGAATAAGACCCAGCCCGGTACCTTTTTCGTTGGCGGTTCCGCGGGTGCTGTAGCCCATCGTTTTCTCAAACAAGATCTTTTGAACTTCAGGATGAATGCCTACACCAAAATCGCGAACAGCCATAGTAATCCAGCCCTCTTTTTCAGTAGCAGAAATCTCGATGTTGCCACCAGCCTTCGAAAATTTAATAGCATTGACGATCAGGTTTCTGAGGATCAGGTTGAGCATGTTTAAATCGCCCAGACCAAATGTATTGGCGGGAACTTTGTTAATCAATTGCATGTCTTTCAAATGCATGGAGGCAAGCAAGTTGAAATTCTCACCAACCAATGCCGACAACTCAATCTTTTCGGGTTGTATTTTGAGTTTATCCATTTGCAACAAGGCCCAATCCAACAGGTTGTTGATGAGCGTGCGGGTATGGTTAAACTGCGAACGTAATTCTTTGGTAAGCGTAGAAAATTCTTCGCGGGTAATGTTATCGCCTTCCATCAGGTTTAAGATTCCCGAAAGGGCATTCATAGGCGAGCGCAAATCGTGCGAGATAATGGAGAAGAATTTATCTTTTACCTGATTGAGTTGCTCCAGTTCATCTTTTCGTCTTTTTATTTCCTCCTGATGTTCCATTAAAAGTTTGTTGATCTGGATTCTACGCTGCCCACTTCTGTAAACAGAAAAAAGCAGAATAGCCGTTAAAGCAACCACTACTACCAGAATGTTGCGAATAAATTCTTCGCGTTGAATTTCTTGCTGCTGATCGGAACTTGCTTTACTTAAGGTAGCAATTTCAAAATCTTTGGTTTCGGTTTTAAAGCGAAGTTGATCCTGAAAAATTTTCTCAACCATATCTCTACTGAATAAAGAATCTTCCAGTTGTTTATATTTTTTATGATAGTCAAGGGCATCTACAAAGTCTTCTTTACGTTCGGCCAGGCTGGAGAGCAACTTATAACAATCAATACTCATTTTGTCGGCATTGAAAGTTTGCGCGGTGGCCAGACTTGCTTCAATTTTTTTCTGTGCTTCATCAAACCGATCTTGTTCAATCAGAATTTCGCTTATGCCCAGATTAACTTCGGCTACACCAAACTGATTGCTGTTGCTTTTGTAAATTTTAGCGGCCGAATCGTAACTGGCAAGCGCCTTATCAAATTGTTTTGTTTCAAAATATAATCGCGCCAAGTGTTTAAGAACGCGCGGTTCCAGTACGGTAAGCTTACGGGTTTTAGTGTTTTTTAATGCTTTGATCAGGTTATCTTCAGCTTTGCTAAAATCTTTCTTTCGTAAAAACACATCGCCCACGGCATCCTGATTGTATGGAAGTCCGTCAATGTCGTTAATGGCTTCGCTTATTCGGGTAGCTACTGAAAAATGATCTAACGCCAGATCGTATTGGCCTAATTCAGTTAACACCGTACCAATGTTATAGATGGCCACCGTCATCTTCAACGAATCGTTAATGGCCCGTGCCACCCGATACGATTGTGTGAAGTAATAATAGGCTTCATCGTATTTACCGAGGTCGCTGTAATCGTTACCAAGAAAATTAAGCGTTTCAGCAATAGACGCACTATCGCGTTGTGCTATTACAAGTTGCAGATTCTGATTGTCGAATTTAATGGCACTGGTATAATCGCCACTGAGTGTGGCCAAAAAACCCACTTGCGAGTATGCAATTACTTTGGCCCACGGCCAGTTTTTGTTTTCGGCCAGAGCCAATGCTTGTTCGGAATATTGTTTTGCGTTTGCAAAATTTTTGTACTGATACTTTTTTGAAAGATCAATCATTAACGCAAACCGTGTTGAATCGCCCGTAGTGTTGCGTAGTACCGCTTGCAGGCTATCCAGATTTTGAGCAAAGGCTGGTGTGGCCAGCAAGGCCGTTACGATCAGGAATAGTTTAAAACGAATCTTCATACGATTACAATAACCAGAGTTTCCAGAGTGCACAAACCAAAAGTAATACAAAAGCAAGTGGAGTAAGAAACTTCCAGCTTAAAGATGTGAGCTGATCTAACCGAATGCGGGGGTAAGTCCACCGGATCCAGATCTGTAACACAATCATACAAACAGTTTTAAGTACCAGCCAGAAAATGCCCCACACGTGCAGGCTCCAGTTTCCGGCTTGGCCGGTTGTCCAATCGGCCAGCAAAAACGAACCGATATTGGGTAGCGGTGTGTTCCAGCTTCCCCAAAAAAGAATTACGCCTACAAAACTTACCAGCAACATCATGGCGTATTCCGCCAGCATGATTACCGCCCAGCGAAACCCAGAATATTCGGTTTGATAGCCCGCTACCAATTCAGATTCTGCCTCGGGTAAATCGAAAGGCGCGCGATTGCTTTCGGCCAGCGAGGCAATGAAGAATACAATCCAAACGATGAATAATGCGGGCATGCGGAAAACATTCCACGTTAACATACCGCCAACAGCGGCTACATCGGGTAAAACTTTAATACCAAATAAAGGAACCACGCCATCATTTAATATTCCTTGCTGAAAAGAAATCTCCTGCAAGTCGAGGGATTGCGCGAACACACATACACACAATACGGCTATACTTAATGGCACTTCGTACGAAATAATCTGTGCAACCGAACGCATGGTGCCCAACATACTATATTTATTGTTAGATGCCCACCCGGCAATTACAATCCCGATTACATCCAGCGAAATAATGGCGAGTAAAAAAAACAGGCTGGATGAAAAACCAAAACTCCATCCGGCCGAGAGCGGCAGCACACTAAACCCCAGAAAGATGGGTACAAAAATGAGCAAAGGCGCGGCCTTGAAAAGAAACTTATTGGCTGTTGCCGGCACCAGGTCTTCTTTCTGCAAGAGCTTAAGCAGATCGGCCACGGTTTGTAGAATGCCATAGTAGCCCACTTCCATAGGGCCGAGCCGGTCTTGCATAAAGGCGGAGATTTTACGCTCGGCATACACCACCATAACGGTATAAAATACCAGAAAGGGTAATATGAACAGCAACGTGGTAAGCACCGGCCTTTGGTTAAAGGCTTAAATTTCTGCTTTTATTTGAGATATAAACAGAGCAAAATGAAAAAATCCTACATGGAAGAGAATTGGAGTGGAGTTGTTGATTGGAAGAGGTTGGGCACTTAGCTGTGGTAAATTGGATTTAAGTTGAGGTGAAAGGGTAAGTGGCTGAGAATTTTGACAGGTTGTAAATATAGATTAGTGAATTGAATTTTGCATTGTTGAACTGAAACAGAAGTAGGCTCTGCTGAGGAGCAACCTGCCAGGGTTAGGTTCAACCGACT
>JAFLBR010000014.1 GCA_017303795.1 Cytophagales bacterium
TGACTGTTCGTTGAGTATCCCGATAATCTGGGCCTCCGTAAAGCGCATCTTCTTCATTTGCTGTTTTTGTTAGGTTAAAGTTAAAAAACTCTATTTTTAACCTGTTCAAAAAAAACAGCCTAGTACCCGGGTTCGACATTATAAATGTCGAACAGTTTTTTTACTTAAGTACTTCTCCTTGATTTCCCGCATTACAACTTTATGTGATCTGCCTTCACCACGTTCCAACTGCTCAATAGATTTGTTAATTGAGGCTTTTAATTCGGAGGGCAGAGTATCCCACCAGTCTTCATCAGCATCATTTCTGAGAATATCATAAATCAAATAGAGGATTGTTCATTTGCCTGCTCTATGTATTTATGAAGTTGTTCTTTCAATTGAGCTGTTTCCATAGCTACTAGATTTATTAATTCAATTAATAAATGTAAACGATTTTGTTTTCCAAATAGAATTAAAAATTCCATTTTATCTGGGCTCGAAATTACAAAAGTCGAACAGCTCGTAATAAAAAATATCTCTCCTCAGCGGATTGGGTTATACATTTTTATTACGGACCGTAAATTCTAAATTTTCTCGTCTCTTAGTTGCTAATTATTTCAAATTCGTTTTCCTTATCTGTAATAACTGAATAGTTCTGGTCTTTGAATGAAAGGTTTAATGTTTCATAAATCACTCCGTCCTTGTTAAAGAGTATTAATTTATTACTATGATTGATATTTGGTCCAAAATGTAATGACACTTGTCCTACTATCATTCCATATACATTCCCAGCGATTTTAAAAAGACTTGAAGTATTCACACGACTTGTCAGCATTTGGAGTGAATCATATACTTTACTTGTAGGAAAACTCCATTTTATCTTTCCTGAATTCCTATCATATGCTACTGTGAAATAATCTTGGGTATTATCCTCCTTAGGGAAAAAATAGCCAGACGCGATGATTAAATGTTCTTCGGGATCATCAATTATTTTTTCTAGATAGTCAGATGGGGCGTCCCATTGTAATTTTCCTTTCAGATTATATAGTTGCAAATTGTTAAGTCTTGGCTTTGATTGGGTTGCGAACAATAGTCTGTCACTCAATATGAGTTGGTGCCAAATAAACTGGTTAGTTCTGGATAGTTCGAGTATCGTATCTACGTTTTGAAGATCAATTAAGTAGGTCTGAGTAGATCCTTCAGGGGTTATTAGTAATTGATTGCTATTAGAAGTCCATAAATCGCCACCGTGAAAGATAATTGCCTTGTGTTGGCCTTCATTAGAGATATACCATTCCCATGTACCGGCTCCCTCACTATAACTTCCTCCCGGTATACTATCAATAAATTGGAGGAGTTTATCCGCAACCTTAAACTTATATTTTACTATCCTACCTCCAAGTCCTCCGCCACGGTAGACATCTGAAAACAGATATTCACCTATAAATTCATTCGGATTCCCGAAAGTACTATTCCATTTAATTCTATGTCCATCCAACAGTAAGTAATTTATATTTTGCTTGTTGTCTTTGCTTGCGCAAACTCTTAAAACTTGCTTGGTGATTGGGTTTACTCTATAAGAAACAATTGTATCTGAACAATTGATATATAACACCGAACTATCTATTTTCAGTTTGGTCTGAATATATTTTGCGTTGCCTGTATAGATAATTTCATGCCTCGGATGGCGAAAATTATTCGTAGAGTCGTAAAGCCTCGTTTTATTTAATGTAGTATCCAGCTCAACAGACTCTTTTGTCTTTATCCTACAGGAGTTAAGCAATAATAAAGCTCCCCCAAAAAATATCAGAAATCTTCCCATTTAAAATTTACTCTGTAAACATTTCGAATTTAGTCAATTACTCTATTTTTCTATTGGAGGTGAGTCCAAAAAAAAATCCCACAGCACCATGCCGCGGGATTTCTCTCTATTTGCAAGCAGAGAGACACCTCACCCCTAACCCACCTCATCCGGCCGTTGGCCACCTTCTCCAAAGGAGAAGGGAAGCGGCCTGAAGTATTTTTAGGAGCTCGGTATATTTTAGTATCTGTAATACTCTGGTTTGAATGGTCCTTTCACAGGCACACCAATATACTTGGCTTGCTCTGATGTAAGCTCATCCAACTCAACACCAATCTTCTTCAGGTGCAAGCTGGCCACTTTTTCATCCAGATGTTTCGGCAGCATATACACTTTGTTTTCGTACTTGCTGGTGTTGGTCCACAATTCAAGTTGAGCCAGCGTCTGGTTAGTAAATGAGTTAGACATTACAAACGAAGGGTGGCCCGTAGCGCAACCTAAGTTTACCAAACGACCTTCGGCCAACAAGATAATCTGGTTGCCACTTTTTAATGTGTATAAATCAACCTGTGGTTTTACTTCATCGCGCGTAGCGTTTTTCTTTAACCAGGCTACATCAATCTCATTATCGAAGTGACCAATGTTACATACAATGGTTTTGTCTTTCATCATTTCAAAATGACGGCCCAACACAATACCAAAGTTACCGGTAGTGGTTACTACAATGTCAGCATCTTTAATCGCATTGTCCATCTTCTTCACAGCAAAGCCATCCATAGCAGCCTGCAACGCACAGATCGGATCAATCTCGGTAACGATTACGCGTGCACCAGCACCGCGCAACGAAGCAGCAGAACCTTTACCCACATCGCCATAACCGGCTACTACAGCTACTTTACCAGCCATCATCACATCGGTCGCTCTGCGGATTGAATCCACTAACGATTCTTTACAACCGTATTTGTTATCGAACTTGGATTTGGTTACCGAGTCGTTAATGTTGATGGCAGGCAATGGAAGTTTTCCATTTTGCTCACGTTCAATCAGGCGGTGTACCCCTGTGGTAGTTTCTTCCGAAATACCACGAATACCTTTAACCAGTTCAGGGTAACGATCCAACACCATGTTGGTTAAATCGCCACCATCATCCAAAATCATATTCAATGGCTGGCCACCTTCAAATGCAAAAAGTGTTTGTTCAATACACCAGTCAAATTCTTGTTCGTTCATACCTTTCCAGGCATATACCGGAATACCCGCTTTCGCGATAGCAGCCGCAGCATGGTCTTGTGTAGAAAAAATATTACACGATGACCAGGTAACTTCAGCACCCAGTTCAATTAAGGTTTCAATCAAAACTGCGGTTTGAATGGTCATGTGCAGGCAGCCGGCAACACGAGCGCCTTTCAAAGGCTTTTGTTTGCCAAATTCTTCGCGGATGGCCATAAGGCCTGGCATTTCGGCTTCGGCCAGTTTAATTTCTTTGCGGCCCCATTCGGCCAGACTAAGGTCTTTTACTTTAAATTTTGCCTTTTCGGATACGGTTGCAGACATAGTGGTTTGTGTTTTTTACTTGTTTATAGAACACGAAGCGGCAAAGGTAAAAGAAAGGGTTTAGAATACCATATATATAGTTAAAGGAACTAATTACCTTCTGGTTTGTTTGAAGTTAAAATTTGATTGCATGCAAAAGATTAAAATAGACATTGTATCGGATGTAGTGTGCCCGTGGTGTTATATCGGCAAACGCAGAATAGAAAAGGCCATTGACCAACTACAAGGCCAGTTTGAATTTGAGGTTTCTTACCTGCCCTTTGAGTTAAATTCGCAGGTGCCCAAAGCAGGCCTTGACCAGAAAGCCTACCTGGCCAACAAATTCGGGGGCAATGATCGCTTTATGCAACTTACCCAACATGTAACTTCCGTTGCTGCCACTGAAGGTTTGCAATTTGATTTTAATAAACAAAAGGTAATGCCTAACACGCGCGATGCGCATCGCATTATCTGGTTCGCCAAACAAGAAGGAAAACAATTAGCCGTAAAAGAAGCTTACATGAGAGCTTACTTTGAAGAAGGCGTGGATTTATCTAAACCTGAAAATCTGATAAGCATTGCTGTGGCTTGTGGTTTATCTGAAGCTCGGGTTATTGCGCTGCTTAATTCTGACGAAGGCTTAGAGGAAGTTGTAACTATGGAACAACTCAATCAGCAACGCGGTGTAAGCGGGGTACCGTTTTATATTATTAACGATCAGTACGGTATTTCAGGTGCACAGCCTACAGATAGTTTTATACAAGCGCTTACGCAGATTGGCAGTGAAGTTGAAACGGCCAATGCATGTAATGTTGAGAGTAAAGAGTGTTGACCTCACCTCCCGCGAAACGCGGGACAGGCCCTGCCTTCTACTACATGAAACATTGAATCCTAAAGGCGTCAAGACGGCTTGGAGCCATCAGACGCCTGTAAGAGTCTTATTTCTTTATTAACTCTGAATCTTTAATAATAGCTGTAAGTACGCTGGTGCGGCCATCATCCATGCGTGTCCAGATGGGTGTAATAATTCCTTTAAAGGCATCGATGTTGGTATAATCGCCAAAGAATTTTTCTTCGGTAGGAATAAAAGGCGTTTCACTAATCTTTACTTCTTTAAACGAACCGCCACCATCTACCGAGTATGCCAGATAGACATCGGTTTGCAAATCATCATACGCTCTGCGATCGTAATACACGATATAGATATAACCGGTTTCATCATCCACAGCAAGCCACGGCATAAACTGATGTTTACCGGCACCGTCCTGATTAATGCGAAGCGGTTGCGTCCAGAAATCGCCTTGATTGGTAGAACGCATAAACCAAATGTCGGTATCGTCTTCGCCATTACGCTGATCGGCCCACAGCAAATACAAACTTCCGTTCAACCGGCTTTTGCTATTATCAATTTTTAACACGGGCATTCCATTGCTGCGACTAAGGCCGGGTATTTTCATAGCCCAACCACCTTCTTGTTTAGCAATGGCCAGATCGTTGGTAAGCCAGGTAGTGCCACCATCGAATGAGCGATCCATAAAGATTGTGCCTTGATTAGACCACGCTACAAATACGCGGCCCATCGCATCAACAGCCGGTACTGCACCTTCGGCAGTGTTATCATCATCCACGCAATCGCCCGGTGTTTGGTTAATCTGTATGGCCTTGCTCCACTTTTTACCGGCACTGGTTGACATGCTGAACATAATATTAGAGTGACAATTTGGATCGGTTAATCCATACTTGTCAAACTGCGTCCATGTAGTATAAATGTTTTGCTTGCGCGGATGCACAGCCGGCCATTCTTTATCCTGATCGGCCGGAGGATTATGTCCAATCGATTCACCTTCACTCCACGTTTCTCCACCATCGGTTGATTTTTGAACCACAATGCGATCGAGCCACGCATCATTACTACGACCTTCACCACTTGGGTCGGCTAAATGAAAATAATAGAAGTCACCTTTCACATCGCTGATCACAGCCGGATCGCCATACACGCCAAAAGGAGATTTCAACTCGGTAGTTTTCCAGCTTAAACCGCCATCTTTTGTAAAAATGGCTTTGTTCAACACCACGCCTGCTAAAATATTTTTCGGATTTTTCCGGTTAATGGCAATGCTGGGTTCCAGTGGCGGATAAACTCCTTCTACCTGTGTGGCGATAGTCAGATTTTTAAATTGTGCCTGAACCTGAGCCGCGCTTAAAATAATTACCAATGCAAAAATTACTCTGCTCATTTTCTATAGATGCTTTAATTCTTTCAATACTTCAACCCAGTGTTGATACCCAACGGCATTCAAATGCAATCCATCGTACGTGTACTTCACATCCAATTTTCCCTGACTGTCAATAAACTTACCATACAAATCTATATACGTGTAACGCATACGCGTAGCATAACGTGCAAGTTGATCGTTTATGGTGTTGATGTGATTGCTGTTGTTAAACTGTTGTGGGAAACGCTCAACCGTTTCGTTAACCGGAAGTATGCTTTGAATAAAAATTTTGGTTTTAGGCGAACCTGCTTTCACTTTTGAGATTATGCTGAACATATTTTCCAGAATAACTTCGTCTGGTATCTTTTTGGAAAGATCGTTGGTGCCAATCAAAACAAACAGAGATGAAGGCTTCAGTTTAACAATGTCATCAATACGCGCTAACACACCAAAAGTATTATCGCCCGATATACCGCGATTAATTACCGTGGAGTCTTTCAATAACTGTTTCCACTTACCACCCTCGGTAATACTATTACCCAGAAATACAATTTTGCCCGGCACCACGGCTTCCTTCTTAAACTTTTCCATCCGCACCCAATAATGTTCGGGCATGTTGGGAATAGTATCGTAAGGCCGCTTCTGCGCGAATGTACTTATTGAAGTAAGAGCGAGTAATGGTATTACTATCCATATTTTTGAGATGGATTGATTTAAGTTTTTCATTTTTTAAAGGTATCAATTTTTGTATTCAGCTTTTCACCACCACCAATCTCAACCACCGATGAGCCATATACTTTTATTGTTGCCTTTACAAAGTCTTCGGCATTGGCCTTATAAATATTGTCCACATACTTCTGCGGATTGCGATCGATATAGGGAAACCAGGTGCTGTGAATCTGCACCATTATTTTATGGCCTTTCTTAAACGTATGCAGAATATCCTGCAGGGTAACATTCACATCGGTTACTTCACCAGGCTTAAATGGTTCGGGCTTTTCAAAACTATTGCGCCAGCGACCACGAAACACTTCGTGGCGAACCAATTGCTGATAGCCACCCATAATAATATTATTAGGATTATGCTTGTAGCTGGGATGATCATTTGGATACACATCAATCAACTTCACAATAAAATCGGCATCGGTGCTGCTAATGGCTACTTTCAGTTTCGCCATAATTTCACCGGCAAGGGTTACGTCATCTGTTAAGGCTTCGGTTTCAAATGTAATTACATCGGGTCGCGAGGCCGCATGGCGCTGATCGTCTGTCATAAACCTGCGCGGTGTAAACGTTAAGCCTTCCGTTTGCGAAACATAGGGTACCGGTTTAGCCGGATCGCTTACATACTCAAAAGTAGCATCGGGTTTCAAAGGTTGGTTAACTGATAATTTTCCATTCTCACCAAAATAAAGTTTAACCGGAGGAATTCCCTTGGGCGGCCATTCGGCAAATTGTCTCCAGGTTTTAAGTCCGCAATCAAACATATACGCCTCGGGCATATTTGCGCTTACATTGTCCTTCAGCAATGAATTAAAAAACTTGCGTTCTATTTCGCGTTGATAAAAAGTAGAAAGACTATCGCCAAAATAAATATGGTTCACGGCCTGAAACCCAGTTTCGCGCGCCCAATCGCCATGGCTCCACGGGCCCATTACAATAGTGTTTTGCGCAGCCGGACTGCTGGCTTCAATGCTTTTATAAATATTAAGTGGGCCGTAAAGATCTTCCGCATCGTACCACCCGCCTACTGTCATTACCGCATGTTTTACATTTTTAAGGTGCGGTAACAAATTTCTTTTTTGCCAGAAGTCGTCATAGTTAGGGTGATCGATTATCTGTTGCCAGAAAAAATTATCGTGATGATATTTTTCCGTCACGTTTTTCAATGGGCCTAAATCGAGATTAAAATCATAGCCATCTTTAGGCGCATCTTTATAAAAGCGCATGATCTTATCCATAAACCAATCTTGTTTGGTCTGGCCTTCTTTCTGATAACCAAACACACCAAAGGCTGCGGTATAACTTTGCAGGTAAGCACCATTATGGTGAAAGTCATCGAACCAGAAATCGGAAATGGGCGCTTGTGGCGATGAAGCTTTTAATGCCGGGTGTGCATCGGGAATAGCCGCAGCGGTATAGAAGCCGGGATATGAAATTCCATACATACCTACCCGACCATTATTGCTTTTCAGATTTTTAGTTAACCAGTCAATGGTATCCCATGTATCCGAACTTTCGTCAATATCTTTTTTATTCTTCCGGTCGTTGCCGGGAATGTTAGGCCGCATGTTATCAAAGGTACCTTCGCTCATGTACCGGCCACGCACATCCTGAAATACCAGAATGTATTTGTCCTGAATTAAAAACCGTGATGGATAACCACCTGTTTTGTAATTACTGTAATTGGATGCATTGTAACACGTACGATTTAATAAAATCGGGTACTTCTGCGATTGATCTTTAGGGGTATAAACAACCGCAAAAAGTTTTATGCCATCACGCATAGGAATCTGCACCTCGGCTAAATCGTAGTGCGTGCGCAGGTAAACCGAATCAGCATTTTGGGCGAAGGCTGCTCCTGAGCAAACCAACACCAACAGGGTAAGAAATTTCATAGCGGTAAGATTTCTACAGCCTGAAAAATACAGATAAGGCAAGCCAACTACAATATTTTTATGGTGAGCTCCCATAACCAGGTCTTAGCCACACAAAATATTTTACTTATCTTTGGAAATAGTCAACATTCCGTCATGGTTATTAAGTTGAAGAAAAATACTACCTCTAAACAATTGAACGAAAAGCTTCTAAACCGGAAACCTGCCAAGGTAATTCAGGCCAAAAAACATTTGGGAAAAGTGAATTGGGGCGAAGACCCGCTTGCATACCAAAAACGTAAGCGAAATGAATGGGATTAGGGTAGTATCAGATACAAACCCACTGGTTTACCTTTTGAATGGCAATGAAGAGGTTGGTCGCCTGTTAGATGGAAAAGAATGTTGGGTTTCGGTGATAACTGAATTAGAGCTTTTCGGAAAAAAAAATCTGACAACTGCCGACAAAAAAGAAATTCAGATTCTGCTGGATAGTTGTTATATAACCGACCTGTTACCGGGTATTAAGCGGATCACAAAAAATCTGCAACAAACTAACTCGCTTAAATTGCCAGATGCCATTATTGCCGCGACCGCCCTATACCTTGGCCTGCCGTTACTAACTGCGGATAAAGCATTTAAAAAAATCAAAGACATTGAACTCATTTTACTCGATGTCTGATAAATCAAGTGGCCTCCTCAGTAATTAAATCTATCCGATAAGATTAAAATGGAAACGGTACGGAAATACACGCTCTCAGTCGCCATCATGCTGGTAATTGCCAATATGATTGGTACCGGAGTTTTCACTTCGCTGGGCTATCAGGTAGGGCCATTGCCTTCGGGGTTTGTTATTTTAATGTTGTGGTTGGTTGGCGGAGTAGTGGCACTATCGGGTGCGTTTACTTACGCTGAAATTGCAACTACCTTAAAAAAATCCGGTGGCGAATACCTTTATCTCGCCCGCATCTTTCATCCGGCTCTTGGTTTTTTAAGCGGGTGGATGAGTGCGGTAGTTGGTTTTGCCGGAGCCATTTCGGCTGTAGCCATTGCCATTGGCGCTTATGCAACCGAAGCCGTTGGAATTTCAACCGAGTTGATTGCTATTGCTGCCATTGTGTTGGTATCTGCAATCCATTGGTTTGGTGTTAAAACAGGAGGCATTGCGCAAACCATTCTTACCACTATTAAATTAAGTTTGATTGCTTTCTTCTGCGTTGCACCATTTTTCTTTTCGAGTTCCGAAACAGAAGTAAATTTCTTACCTCAACCAGGCGACTGGAACCTAATTCTAAGTTCGGGTTTCGCGACTTCACTCGTATTTGTGGTTTATGCGTACACCGGCTGGAATGCATCGGCTTACATTGCCGGTAATCTTGAAAATCCTAAACGCAATCTGCCCCTTTCGCTTGTTGCAGGTACGTTACTTGTTGTTATCATTTACTTGTTGCTTAACGCGATGTTTATGTACTCGGCTTCGTTTGCTGAATTAAATGGACAGAATGATATTGGCAATGTGGTTGCCTTTAAACTTTTTGGTGCAAAGGCCGGATTTATTTTTGCGGGCATCTTCAGTGTAGCACTACTATCAACGCTAAGTGCTATGACTATTGCCGGGCCGCGCGTAACCGAAGCCATGGGCGAAGATTATGGATTGCTGAAATCGTTCACCAAAAAAAATAAATACGAGATGCCTTACCTTGCCATTCTGGCGCAGGGTGCCTGGGCCATCTTTCTGGTGTTGGTAAGTTCGTTCAAAGAAATTATTCAATACATCTCCGTTAGTCTTTCCATCTTTTCAATGATTACCGTAATCGGGATTTTCTGGTTGCGCAAACAACATCCGTTGGCAGATTCATTTAAAGTCCCGTTTTATCCAATAACTCCACTCATTTTTGTGGGCTGCACAATATGGATGATTTATTATGTGGCGGCTGATGACCCAAAGATTTTGATTTACTCGCTGGCAACGTTAATACCAGGCTACATTTTATACCTATTCGCTAACCGTTACAATCGCAAACACAACAACCCCTTATGAGATTATTTTTTGTATGCCTGCTGGCAGCTTCTTTATTTCAGGCATGTACTCCCACTCCAAAAGAAAACGAAACTATCGCTATTGATTCAGTAGCGCAGGATACAGTAGCCATACTGCCGGAGCCACCGCCACCGGTTATCATTTACAAAGATTCGGCTTTGGATAATCTGGGCCGTTTTGTAGCGGGATTATCGCAAACGGATTCCAATGCGTTTTCGGCTTTGGAAGTTGACCACTACTGGCAGGATTATAAAACTGCGATGGATAAAAGTTGGGATAAAATGTTTGAAACCCGCTTAAGTAAAATTACAGGCTGGCGCGATAGTACGTTGGCGCATCACAACGATTCGCTTACGCTTTTCTATCCTTTCTCCGGTCCGGATTTTCTGCACGCCACTTATCTCTATCCACATGCATCTACTTACATCTTGGCTGCCCTTGAACCCATTGCCGCTGTACCGCAGTTGGATACTTTACCGATCACTGTGCGCGATAAATTTTTAGATACGTTGGGGGTTTCGTTGCGCGATATTTTTCAGAAGAGTTATTTCATCACCAAACACATGAAGACCGACCTGAAACAGGTTAAAGGAGTTTTACCGCCACTCTACTTTTTCATTCAGCGTTCAGGCCATGAATTTATTTCGCAATCCTTTATAACCATCGATAGCACCGGCACAGAAACCGAAGTAGATCTTAAAAAATTACATTGGCAAAAAACACCCGGAGTAAAACTCGTGATCCGAAACATCGCCACGCAGGAAATCAAAACGGTGTATTATTTCTCGGTAAGCATTTCCAACGGTGGCTTAACAGAGCGACCTGAATTTGTAACATTCATAAGCAAACATGCACCGTTTAATACGTTTGTAAAATCGGCCAGCTACCTGATGCACAACACGCATTTCACCAGCATCAAAGATTTAATACTGGCGAACACCGAAAATCTTTTTCAGGACGATACCGGTATTCCATATAAAGATTTTAAAAAGAACCTCGGCTTTGCCGTACAGTTTTATGGCGAGTATGTAAAACCTGTTAAAGATTTTGGCGATGCCCGCTACCAGGCCGATCTGGATTCAGCCTTCAAAGCATCTACCATAAGGCAAAAACTTCCGTTCTCATTAGGCTACCATTGGGGCTCGGCCAAACAGCATTATATTTTGGTACAGAAGAATGAGGTGGGTGAGATGAAATAGAAATAACTATACAATTATGAGCAAGTGTATTCTATTTATTTTAGTCATTACAATCTCATATCAAAGCCAGGATAATCAGGTAGATTCAGAAGTATCAAATGCAATCGAGCGGGTCTTCACTGCAAAGAGTAATCAACTCTGGTCGCGAACGGAAAATGAATTTTTTAGCAGGTGTAAAGCCCTTGGACTATATAATGATGAACTAGATAGATTGGATTCATTCTACAAACTAATTGAGTTTGTTAAGCTCAACGGATATCCTGAATCATTTTATATCGGTGAAAGTGAAGCCGACCTTCAATTAATCAAAGACCTGAAAGAGATTGGTTATATAGAAACTGATGAATCAGCCCAAGTATTTCTTCATAAGATCTGCAAACCTATTGTTGAAGAGTTCAATCACAAGAAATATGATTTAATCTTCGCTTATGGAGCTTACAACCCGGATTCAGTAAGTATGTCATTTAATATAATTGCCTCCGAAATAAAACACGGATATAACCGACCAGACTTAAAGCGACCTGGCCTTTACAAGGTTCACTTACTGTTTTACTTCAGCAGAATGATACGTGGGGATAGAAGGTAACACACCTCGGTAGAAATTAAACCTATCTGGCAATTTTAAAACGAATCTAACTCTGAACAAAGTTTGTTCACCTAATTGAACCTAAAACTACTTTTTCAATTCAATCTTTAAACCCTGAAAGGGCGCTATTAACAAACGCAGGGTGAAGCCCTGCGTGTCAAGGAAGATATTATGTAATAGCCCTGAAGGGGCGACATCATATGTCTATGGTCATGGTTTATCACACCCTTTCAGGGTTGTTCTATGCATCTGTTCCAAATCACAGGGCTTCACCCTGTGTTGAAGTATTTTGCCCTTTCAGGGCAAGGCAATCGGACTACCATAGTAGAATCAAGATCGTTCTTTAACAAAAAATCACTCCGTCCAGACAAATCCATTTTCAACCTTCATCCTTTTTTACTTCCTTTCAGGCTCAACCTTCTTCCTATGAAAACACTTCTTGGTCTCCTGCTTTTTCTTTCCCTCCCCGCCCTCAGCCAAACGCATTTTGGTTTCAGCGAAAATTCATCGGCCATGCAAACCAAAGCCGAAGAAACTTTTCTGCAACAGCAGCAAAGCGAGCGCTATAAAAATCATTTAAAAGAACTTACCAAAGAGCCTCACATTGCCGGCAGCAAAGCCAACGAACGCGTGCGCGATTACATGGCCGAGGTAATGCGCAAGGCTGGCTTTCAGGTGGAAATTTTTCCTTACGATATTTATTTACCCGTAATGCCGGGCACGGCTTATGCCGAAGTGGTGGAGCCCGTTCGCATTCCACTTAATAATAAAGAGTATATCCATCATGAAGATCCATTTACTGCTAACCCGGAACTACCGGTTGGCTTTAATGCTTATACCGGTTCGGGCGATGTAACGGCCGAAGTGGTGTATGCCAACTACGGGCGCAGAGAAGATTTTGAAAAGCTTGCCGCGATGGGCATTTCAGTAAAAGGTAAAATTGTAATCGCCCGCTATGGCGGAAACTTTCGCGGATATAAAGCCAAGTATGCACAAGCACATGGTGCTGTGGGATTAATCATCTTTACCGATCCGGGCGATAGTGGTTATGCAAAAGGATTGGTTTATCCGGAAGGCCCATACTTTAATGAAAGTAGTATTCAACGCGGCTCGTTGCTTACGGCAGACTGGACAGGCGATCCGCTCACGCCTTTCGAACCTGCTTTGCCTGTAGATGGAAAAAAGAAAATCGTTCGTAAGAAACCAGAAGATGTAAGTGGTATGCATTCCATCCCGGTGTTGCCATTGCCGTATGGATCGGCCAAAGAAATTATTGGACGCATGCAAGGCAAAGTAGTACCTGTCGGTTGGCAAGGTGGTTTACCTTACACCTACAGGTTAGAAGGTGGTTCAGCATTGAAAGTCCGCGTAAGCGTTCAACAGGAAAGAAAAATTCAGCGGGTATATAATGTAGTGGGAACATTAACCGGTTCCGAATCGCCAAACGAATGGATTATTGCCGGTTCGCATTACGATGCGTGGGGCCACGGTGCAACTGATCCCAACAGCGGTACTGCAATGTTGTTATCATTAAGTGAATCGTTGGGCAAACTCGCGCAAGCGGGTTACAAACCAAAACGCACCATAAAAATTGCGCATTGGGATGCCGAAGAACAAGGTGTAATTGGTTCAACGGAATGGGTAGAACAATTTCGCGATGAGTTGAATGCAAAAGGTGTGGCTTACTTTAATGCTGATGGCGCTGTGAGCGGTCGCAACTTTGGTGGTGCCTCCAGTCCTTCACTAAAAAGTTTAATCATCGAGTCCACTAAAGTGATTCCGTATCCTGATTCAGCAAAAAGTGTTTACGATCATTGGCGCAAGCAAAGCCCGGCCCCTCCTATCGGTAACTTAGGGGGTGGTTCCGATCACATTGCATTTTATACGCACATCGGTATTCCATCGTGGAGCGGTGGCACAGGCGGGCCTTCTATGTATCACTCCAACCACGATACGTATTATTTCTATGAAAAATTTTCGGATCCTACTTTTAACATGGGGCCGTTGGTAGAACGTGTATTTGGGATTGCTGCTTTGCGTTTGGCTAATGCCGATGTGATTCCCTATAATGTGAGTCGCTACGGAACAGATTTGCGTACACACTTTGAAGGCCTTCAAAAAGCTATTAGTGCATACGATAAGTCTTCAACTAAATTTTCTTTCGAGACTTTATTAAAAGCATCGGATGAATTGAAAAAAATTGGAGAAGCGTGTGAGGCCGCATTAAAGACAGCCAACGCTGCCAACAAAAAAGCCATTAATGCTGAGTTGATTTTATTGGAACGTCAATGGATTGATCAGGAAGGGATGCCGTTTGGTAACTGGTATAAATCATTATACGCTGCACCCGATCCGTACAGCGGTTATGCTTCGGCCATCTTGCCGGGCTTTCAATATGAAGCGGCCAATAAATCAACAGCCAACTTAACTAAGTGGGAGCAAAAATATTTAGCGGCTATTGCACGTTTAAAGACTAAAATGGAATTAATAACCACCCTCACCAAATAAACAGCAATAGTTTTAAGGTTAACATTAGCTTAATAATTTTAAAACAAGAATTACCGTTATGATAAAATTCGCATACACCATATTATACGTTAAAGATGTTGAGCAGAGTATTGCGTTTTATGAAAAAGCATTTGGCTTCATCAGAAAGTTTATTACCCCGGAAAACGATTATGGGGAGTTATCAGCCGGTGAAACAACACTTTCCTTTGCATCTATTACGTTAGCAAGCTCAAATTTGAAAGACGGATTTATCAACAGTAGTCTGGCAAACAAACCTTTTGGTATTGAAATTGGTTTTACAACTGATGATGTTGAAGAAACGGTAAAGGCTGCTATAGATGCAGGGGGAACAGTACTTGAAGTTCCAAAAACAAAGCCGTGGGGACAAGTAGTCGCTTATGTGAGAGACCCTGACGGATTTTTAATAGAAATTTGTACACCCATGAATTGATGACCTGTTAAAGAAGAACTTCACATAACCTTTGTTTGTTTAGTAATAGATGTCAAAAAAAATACTCATTACTCGGATAATTCCTCCTGTGGCAGAAGAACTGTTACAGCAGGCAGGCTTTACGGTAACCGTTTGGCCGGGTGATAGAGCTATGACAAAAGACGAACTGATAGAACACGCACGTAAAGTGGATATTTTACTTTCGTTGGGTTCTAACAAACTCGACCGTGCATTTTTTGAAACCTGCAACCATTTGGAAATTGTATCGCAGTTTGCTGTTGGGTTTGATAACATTGATGTAGCGGCCGCCACCGATTTTAAAATTCCGGTGTGTAACACCCCCGATGTATTAAGCGAAGCTACAGCCGATGTGGCTTTTGGCTTGATGATTAATGTTTCGCGTAAAATGTTTTATCACCATAAGTTGATTCTGAAAGGTGAATGGAAACAATTTGAACCTTTAAAAAACCTGGGCTTTGAACTTACCGGAAAAACGCTGGGCATTTTTGGTTTAGGACGCATCGGTAGCATAATGGCGCAACGCTGCAAAGGTGCTTATGGTATGAAGGTGATCTACCACAATCGCAACCGAAACATAGAAGCAGAAAAAGAAACCGGAGCACAGTACGTTGACTTTGACACATTGCTGCACGATAGCGATATTCTTTCTGTTCACAGTGCCCTCACTCCAGAAACAAAAGGATTATTCAATAAACAGGCTTTTGCAAAAATGAAAAACACCGCAGTGTTTATTAACACTTCGCGTGGCGGTGTGCACAATGAAGCTGATTTAATAGAAGCACTTCAAAACAACATTATCTGGGGCGCTGGTTTGGATGTAACTAATCCCGAACCTATGCAGGCCGATAATCCATTATTAAACATGCCCAGCGTAGCGGTGTTACCACACATTGGCTCAGCTACCATAGAAGCCCGCACCGGTATGGCACGGCTGGCTGCCGAAAATATTATTTCGTTTTATAAGACTGGTAAGCCTATTACTATTGTGAATGCGGAAGTGTTAAAATCATAGTTAATTATTGTTTGCAAACTCAAAACGTAAGCGAATTCTCTCCCATTCTATTAAAACAACTCCTTGTGAATTGGAGACCTCTTCTACTGAGTAAGTTAGCCTTTGGGTAGTCTGTTCCAATACTTCGGGCTTAACCTCAACCCGTATAACGTCTAAGTTCTGATCATAATCATCAGCCATGTGTTGGTCCCAGTTTCTGTTCAGAATTACTTTCCACGTTTCTCTACCGGGAATTGTGAATAATCCGTACTTACCAGCTGGAATTGAAATTGTGTTAATGGTTACATCTGTCATAAACTGTATCGAAGTTGCTCTATGTGCCCCCGTAGCCCACACTTCGTCATACGCAACGAGGCCACCCCATATCACTCTATTGCGCACTCCGGGCGATCCGTACTTTATGTGAACATGATTTGAACCAACATTGGTCATAGTAGTTCTTACCGGACTTCCTTTTAAGGTGTCTTTCGGAATGATACCAGCATTCACGCTGTCTGCATACCCCCCCATCAACATAACCTGATGTGCGCTGTGATCTATCGCTACAGGCTCGCTCTTATCTTTCTTACAGGCCGACAATAAAACAATTGCTATAATGATTAGTCCATTTCTCATAGTTAGTATTCAGAAAATCGTTTATCTCTTAAAAATTCATGGTCAGTAAGTGTCTTCAAAAAAGCTACAATATCTTTTTTCTCCTGCTCGTTTAATGTGATACCTAGTTTAGCGTTTTGCTTTAACACCGGATCAAGTGTTTCGCTGTCTTTCACCCCATCGGTATAATGGTCTAACACTTCTTCCAGTGTGTAGAAACTTCCATTATGCATATAAGGATCGGTGTATTCAATATTACGCAAACTGGGCACCTTAAATTTTCCACGATCATTAACGTTAAGCGTAATCTCTTCCCGCCCCTTATCATATCGAAAGTCATTACTAATACCGTTGTTACGATACGAACCATCAGTAAATAAATCAGTGGCATGGCAAGTGCTACACTTCTGTTTGAATATGGCAAGACCACTTAACTCCTGCCCGCTAAGTTGACCACCTTCGTTCCGTACATATTTATCATACCGGCTGTTGGCCGAGATAAGTGTTGCCATGAATTGGCTAAGCGCGCTGAGGAATTGGGCGGATTGAATTTCTTCTACCTGAAAGGCTTCACGAAAAGCTATTCTATATTTTTCGCTTTGGTTTAGCTTCCTTAAAACATTTTCTAAAGTCTCATCCATCTCCACTGGGTTCTCCAATGCATTGAGCGGAACAAAATCCAGGTGATTAACTCCACCATCCCAGAAAAAAGTCTTTTGCCAAATCACATTGCTAATGGCCAGAGAATTTCGTTTGCCCAAACGGTCGTTTACACCATGACTTACATCATGACCATGTTGCGTAAATGCGGAAGGTTGCTGATGGCAGAATCCGCACGAAACAATTCCATTACTGGAAAGATTACCATCGTAAAAGAGTTTTTTGCCAAGCAGGAAGCCTTTCTCTGTTATCGGATTATCGTTCAGGCTATAAACCGGTTTTGGTAAATTAGATGGTAATTTAACTTCCCATGGTGGGTCTGTGTATTTGAAATCAAATGCCAGTAACCCTAACAGGCTCCCCGTTAAAATCCATAAACTCTTTTTAAAACTCACTTGCTTCCAGGTTTATAATGAATGTGTGTCAATGAAAAGATATCAACATAATTATCCGCTATCTGAGTAGATACCGGTCCCCACATAATAGATCGGTTCTCCGTTACTTTAATGGGTGTTTGTGAATTGAAAAACTTAGCAACATCCACGGTTATGGTTAGTACCGGAGTTTTCTTAGCCGATACTTTCGTTTTAGCCAATTCAAGTTTTTTGATTCTTATATTATTAAGTGTGGGACTGTCAAATCCGCCAAAGCCACCAATGTGGTAGTAGAAGCCATTGATCGAATCCGGTAAGGAACTGGATTTGCCCTCCATTTTATAAAAAATATAGCCCGAATTCCACGCCCAATACATACCACGTGCCTGGCCACCCACATCTAACACTCCTTGGCGCTTGTCAGCCGACTGCGTATTGCGAGCACTATCAATTCCAATTGTAAACGATAACGATTTATACTTTCCGGCAGGAACGCTCAATTGAATATTGCGCGATTCAGGCAAATTGTGCTTTACCAGAAAATAACAACTATCCTGGGGTATGGCATAAACTGAACCATCGGTACGTATAAGTTCAATGTTACTTATAAAGTAGTTGAGCAAGGTAAACCGAAGGTTCTCTCCATGCGCATTTGTGTATTCTTTACCAAACACCAAAGGCTCGCTACCAAAGTTATTATTAAATGATAAGATAAGATTTGAACTTTGAGAAAAAGTGGCAACGTTAATAAGCACGAAGACAAAGGAGAAGATAGGTTTTTTATGTTTCATAGTATTGTATTCTAAATATTGGTGATACGTTCTTTTAAATTATTAACTGGTTGACATGAACAGGTTGCTTTGCCCTTTATTGTACCCACATAAAGCAGCGTGAGCGCGCACAGAAGCAGGAACACATTATTAAGAAGCTTTATTTGCCTTTTAGTTAGCTCATCCATTAGTACAGTCCTTTAATAAATTGATAGGTACGATCAAGGGGATTCTTTTCAT
Source organism: Cytophagales bacterium (assembly GCA_017303795.1). Lineage (GTDB taxonomy): Bacteria > Bacteroidota > Bacteroidia > Cytophagales > Cyclobacteriaceae > ELB16-189. The sequence continues at coordinate 18,580 of JAFLBR010000014.1, forward strand.
CCCGAATTGATTTATTTTTTCGTACCCGTAAAGTCAGTGAGTTTACATCTAAAACTTTTTTTACACTTATGGCAATTAAAGTCAGAATTAAAAGTAGCGTGTAGCTTGTCATTTTTTTATGGTTTAGTTATTTTAATAATTGACCTAGATTATTTAAATGTTGATTCGCTATGCGCCAATGAATCATGGATAGACCACCAGCCAATAGGTTAAAGTTTTGCAACCCATAGTCGTTCAATTTTTGAGCGGCTTCGTATAATTCATCATTCATTCGCCCGTCATAGATCAAAATCGTACTATGCTGATATTGAGTAAATGTTTCCTTTCTAAATTCGCTGAGAGGCAGGTTAATAGCGTCTTTTATCTTCCCAATGTTCTTCCATGCTACGGTATCCGTGTTGGTAAACTCACTACGCGGCCTGATGTCCACAATTACTATCTTTTCTTTTTCCTGCTTCGCCAATAGTTCTTCAGCCAACAGCATAGGATACTTTGTCTTTAAAAAAACGCGTTGTGCAGATGGCACCCGATCAATTAAATCATCTAATCCAAAGTGCAAAACACTTACGTCTGTAAACCCCTTATCAATAAGTTGATTGGCCACAGCCGGGCTTTCATCACCCCAATTATCGAATAACACTATAGGCTTAGATTTATTAAACATGGTGAACCTTTCAGAAACCAGCTTTTCAGCCGGCATATGGATCACACCTTTTATAAATCCAATACGGTTGTCAGCGGATGATTTTGAAATCCCTTTATAAACACTGTCAGGTCGGATATCAATTACCTGAACATTTTTATCATTCAATGTTTTGCCAAAATCAAGAGCTGATAAGAGTTTATACTTAATACTCGTTTCATAAAATTGATCTTTCAAGGGAAAACTCTTTCTCCCCTTCAGATTAAGGTAAGACATACCCCCATTAATATTGACAACCTTTGTAAACGAACTGTCAGCTAATTGCTTGGCCAATCTTCGTGAACGCATACTATGGCTGCAATACAAATAGATGGTGTCGTTCTTATGTTTGAGGTATTCAGGATAGTACTTGTTAAAATCAAAGTAGTCAGTTTGGATTGCATTCTTTATTCTTCCTTGATTTGAAGCACTGTATTGAGATGTATCGCTTCGCTCACCGGGTGTGCGAATGTCAAAAAAAATCAACTTTGAATTCTTACTTAATTTATCCAAAAACTGATCCCAATCAATTGTTTTATATAATCGATTGTCGGCTGTGTAATCTTGTGCAATACTTGCATAAAAAGAAAAGCTTATCAATAATATGATAAGCTTACGTACTTTGGTTAAGGTAGTATTCATTGGAAATAGCTTATTGGTTTTTTAAGTCTATCAAATTCTTACCTTCTGCAATACACATCTCCATTTTATTACGCACTTGTTCAACTGCAATTTTTTGCGCTTGTTGAATTTTAATCACCTCTTCGATTAGTATTTCTTTAGTTTGCGCTCCTGTGCCAGAACTACCCGGCACGTCCTGAATGTTGTGCATCCAATCCATCATGCCCTTCTCGGCTACCGCTAAATCTGAAAGCACTTTCTTGTATTCCGCAATGCGGGTGGTGTTAGCAATTGTATCTACACTAATCGAATCTAACTTCAGCGTAAGCTTTTGCCGGAGTTTATACATCTCATCCATGCGCGGCATTACTGCATCATGTATTTCCATCGCTTCCTGATAAAGATTCTGTGCCTGTTCAAGTTGTTTGTTGTTACTACAAGCGGCAAAGGTTACGATTGCCAGAAATAAAATCTTTTTCATTATTTATTTTGGTAGTATTTAATACATTTTCTAAAACATCCAGGTAACATGGGCTGCCCACCGGTCATGCGCTTTAATTCGACCTTCGGCCAATGCTTGCCGCGCAGGTTTTTGGTACGACAAGCCAAATGCAAACGAACCCGCATAACCTTCTAAGCCCGCAGTAAAAAACGTAGCTGCTCCACCGGTATCAGCAATCTCGATTTTTTTTTCGCGATTGCGTTGTGCCGCTTCAACAAACAAACCCGTGTTGGGCATAATACCTACCTTCTTAATCTGCTGCACATAAAAAACAGAAGCCGAACCGTTGATACGATGACCAAACCGGTACTGCTGTTGGTTAGCTGTTGCCAGGCGAAGGGTTGCATCGGTAGTAAACCCCAGCCGCCCATGCCTGAGTGTGTACCAGGTATTAACCATAAAATCGACACTGCCCGTACCTAATTGAAAATTGGGGTTTGCAACTTGTGCTGTGTTGTCTTCAAAACGATGGCGACCAGTAGGCAGTTTAACACCACCTCCTACCCAAACCTGATGATTGGTTTTTCGAAGCACTTCTGCGGAGGTTGAAAATAATTGGTAATTCGCTATCACCGGAATATCGCCCACCCCATCCAGATACTTAATACCGGTAGTTGTTGTTTGTCTATTGACATGATAAGGGACAAAAGCAACTACTTGCCACCGGGGCGATACATAATAACGCCCCCACAGCTCTGCGGTTTGAAAAAGCTCGGATGTTGCCAAACTTGGATGCAAGCCCAGATGCGAATCGAATGACTGTGTACGATAGCGCAACCCGACAAAGCTTTTATGAAACTGAGGTAGTATGCCCCAATAATAATTGGCTGCGCCACAACCACAAATATCACACGCATATAATCGAACGCCACATATCACAAAACAAAAAATCAACATTGTCCTTTTCATGTAAGCATTAGTTAGGTGGTTGTGAAAAGCGTTTGTCTTTGATAAACGAGTCGTCTGTAAGCGTAAGTAAAAAAGCAAGAATATCGCTTCGTTCCTGATCTGACAGGGCAATACCTAATGTCTCGTTATTTCGTAAGAGTGGATCTAACGTTTCGGAGTCTTTTACACCCGACTGATAGTGCATGAGTACTTCCTCCAATGTTTTAAACCGGCCATCGTGCATGTAGGGTTTTGTTAACGCTACGTTGCGCAGGGAAGGAACTTTAAACTTACCACGGTCACCACTATATTCCGTTATCCGCTCGCGACCGTTGTCTTTTTCAAAAGTGGCATCGAGGCCATTGTTACGAAAGTCATCGTTTGTAAACAGATCGGTAGCATGACAGCCCGTGCACTTTTGTTGAAAGGCGGTAAGTCCGCGTAATTCTGCTGCGTTTAAAACTTCACCTTCATTTCGGATGTAGCGATCGTATCGACTATTGGCTGAGACCATGAGTACCATGAACTGCGAAAGCGCATGCAACATACGTTGGCTGTTAATTTCGTCTGTTTTAAAGGCAGCACGAAATCGGGTTTTATACTTTTCTTCTGCTTGCAGTTTAACTACTATGTTAGCTATTGTCTCGTCCATTTCTAAGGGATTAAGAATAGCTGCTATTGGCACAAAATCCACATGATTAACGCCACCATCCCAAAAGAAAAATTTTTTGAAGGCCACATTTTGAATAGCAGGTGCATTTCGAATACCAACCCGTTCATCCACGCCAATACTTAACCGATGCAACGGATCGGCAAAGGCTACATGCTGTTGATGGCACGAAGCGCACGAAACAGAACCATCGCGCGATAGCGCACCATCGTAAAACAACCTGCGCCCCAGTTCAAAACCTTCTTCCGTTATCGGATTGTTCTGAAACGTGTAAGTGGCAGCAGGAAAATTAGGAGGTGCTTCAAACGCATAAGGATTCTCTACTGACTCTTCATCTACTCCGCAGCCCATCAGGCCGAAGGCACACATACAACAAAAAAGATAGCGAATCATACTGTAATTTGAAGACAGGATCAGATTTAATTTCTGATCCTGATCTTCAGTTGATTTAATTAATGAATATGATCAACTACAAAAGCGGCCTGCACATTGTTGGCAATATCTACACAAGCAGCTGGCGAATGCCGTGAAGCATTGGAGGCAAACGATACTTCACTACCCGGCCCTTTAAAAGCTTTCAACACATCCATCATAATGTGTACTTCGGGTGTTTTCGCTCCGCTAACAGCCGGGTTGTCTCCATTAAAACTCAAGGTTACATCGCGCAGATTGTTAACCAGATTAGTATTACCACTGATCAACTTATAGCCACCCACATGATACTGAAATACATTTCCCTCTTGCGTTGAAACTCCTGCAACACCTTCTATAGCGAAGAAGATATAACCACTATTCCAACTCCAGAACAAACCTTTGGCAGGATCAAGCGGGCCAACCTGCGCACCTTGGGTAACCTGATTGGCATCCACGCCTACGGTAAAAGTCATTTCGGTGTATTCACCAGCTGGTATGTCAGCTAATGTAAGTACCTGCGAAGCTGCATCCATCTCATCAATCAGGTAATAACCTTTTGAACCATCGCTAACAACCGGATCGATGAAGTAAGAACCATCGGCACGTTTTAATTTAATATTGCTGATGTAATAGGTTAACCAGGTTACGTTAAACGATTCGCCTACGGTGTTGGTGTAAATCTGGTTAGGTGTATTGAGTTGTAAGTTTGTAGAACCTACCACATTATCGAACTCAATTTTTAACGACCCATTGGTGATGGCCGGTTCTTCATTATCAGAACAGGATAAAACAATAAGTGCGGCAACAAATAAAAATATTTTAGAAGCTTTCATGTAGAAAACATTTTATAGTTAAAAGATGTAAGTAATTGACCTGCGTAAAAGCAGAGCTTAGACTGCTCGAAAAAATTCAAGCACTCAGAGATAAAATGGTTCATGCCCATCAGTAAAACTGAAGGCGTTATAAATCCATTTTTGTTAAGAAAAGATGGGTGGTCGGAATACCGGGTTTTCTGATCCTTCAGGGAAGAAGGTTATTGGTCTGATTGAAGGAGCTACTGATTGTACAGAAAATTCAGAGTCCGTAAGCTTAAGTTCGGGCACAAAAAATAATTGAATCTCTGTGGCAACCGGAAGCCTGGCAGCATTTCGATCCGATTCGTTTTCAACAATGGTTAAACGATCGGCAAAATAAAAATCATGACTACAAGAGGTAATGGGGCGCTCACTCAATAATCCGATCGAATAAGCTATATGATCTTTACTTTTGAACAGATAGGATAAAACGCCTAATCGACTGGCGCTATGTAGCACCATGCTGAAAAGAAGTATAGCTATCGTCAATCGCTTCAACACGGAGCAAATGTAATACAGGGTTGATTAGAAATCAACCCTGTGTTTTTTTAGTTTTAATCAGTTCATTCAAAACAACTCATCGGTCAACTCCTTATTAATAATAGCCCCAGCTTTGTTGCCGGCAGCAATTGCCGCTGCTACAGCGCGGATCATGGTACTGTTATCGCCAGCGGCAAACACACCTGCCACCGTGGTTTGTTGAAAATCATCTACCTGTATAAAACCATGTTCAGTAAGCTGGCAGCCAAGTCTTTCGGGAATGTTGCAATGTTGTGTGGAGTTTGGTTTTACAAACAAGGCCTCCACGTTAGCTTGATTTCCATTTTTAAAAATCAATTGTTTAACCTGACTTTGCTCATGAATGGCTTCCGCGATTTCATCTTCAACAATCGCAATGTTTTGCTTCGTTAGTTTTTCAGTTTGTTCAACACTTAACGTTGATTTACCATTGGTGTAAAGCGTAACCTTCCGACTCAGGTTAAAAACAAGTTTGGTGATGTGAAAGGCATGATCGCCATTTGCCACCACACCCAGCGTTTGATTGCGCACTTCGTAACCATGGCAATACGGACAATGTAAAACCGAAATACCCCAACAAGTATCAAAACCCTTTACATCATGCTTGTCTTTTAAACCGGTAGCAAAAAGTAATTTCTTTGCTTGAAAGTGTTGCCCGCTTCTGGTCATCACTTCAAAGTTTCCATTCACACCTTTGCCTTCAATGGCTTCATCCGAAATAAATTGTACACTATCGTAAGCTTCAACCTGCTTTCGGGCTTGAGTAGAAATATTTGCGGGTGTATCGCCATCATGCAAAAGAAAATTATGCGAGTGTGGTGTTTGTTGGTTGCACGGATTACCGGCATCAATAACTAACACCTTACGCAGCGATCGGCCCAGCGCCATTGCAGCAGAAAGTCCGGCATAGCTACCACCTATTATAATGACATCAAATGGTCTATCGTTACTCATACTTAAAACTGTTTTAGATAACTTACTTTACAAATACTGGACTGATTTCGTTCCAACGAGTTAGTGAAGTTGGTTTCATTAAACACCAGGTATAAAAAACTTAGCGGTGCAAACTGCCAGCTGCCGCGCACGTTCCAACGCCCTTGTTCATTATAAGAATTGTATTGATAAAAAACAGAAGCCTGGATGTCAGCGTTCCAGGCCAACCGCAACCCACCGGTAAGCAACGAGGTGTATTGATTGCGTACCTCACTACCTACAGAACCAAAGTCGTTATACTCATAACTGAATGTTAACGCAACGTTGGGAATGGGTGCAATCCGGGCACCCACTGTGGTGGTGGCAAGCGTACCATTATAGTATTGACCAAACTCATAACTACCACTCAAGCCAATTTTTTTTGATTGATCGGTTCGATACGTTAACCGATGGCGGGCGTAATAATATTCTGCTTGCGCGATAGGAATACCCAGAATAGCAAAGTCAAAATTAATATTCTGCCAGGTAGGTGTAATCGAATATTCAAAAAAACTGCCATCTTGAAAAATAGTATAGATTGGAAACAGATAAAGATCGGCCTGTTGAAAAGTTAAATCATTTGCGTTGTGATAATAGTTCACAAAAAATCCCGGATCGAACCTGCGAATGAATTTCCATTTCTTCGGTCGCCAGATAAAATACCCGCCAGGATTATGATGAATAGTATTATGCGAAAACACAAAGCCCATACCCGGCACGTACTTTTCGCTAACCACTTTCGATACCCAACCGTAATACCACTTTGGCAAGAATCTTCCAGCATAGAAATTCCCGGCAAAGCCAATAGAATCATTTATGTTATCGCGTGAAGCAGAAGCCATGTACTGAATGGTCCAGGTATCATCCGGTCGGATAAACCCATCGATTGTAAGTGTCGTGTTCTGGTGTTGTTGAAAGCCTTTGCTCTGATCAGATTCATCTAACCGATGCGTAACCATAACTCCTAAATTATTTTGCTTACCATAATTTTTCAGATAACGCATCACACCAAAATTGGCGGCACCTTGAAAATCAGTTGCCCGTTGGCGCACGTACATGCCGGCCCACGTTCTTTTCTGGGTGCGATCAGTGAAGCGTAATCCGGCATCGATGGGCACCGGGCCAGCATTAAATTGCGAATTAGCCAAACCAATTGTTCTGCTGAAAAATGGGTTGATGCCTTCTGCACCGGCATATACGCCTGAGTTCTCCAGAAAAAATTGTCTGCGCTCGGGAAAGAAAACATTAAAGCGCGTAAGGTTATTCACCGCCCGATCTACATCCGCTTGCGCGAAGTCGGTATTGAATGTAAAATCTAAAACACTGTGCGGAGTAATGGCCCATTTTATTTCACCACCTGCTTTCCACTCGGTGGTTGTTGTTACTTGTTCGCTGGCATTGGTGCTTCTGTTGTATTGCAGCAATCCGTAAGGCTGAATGCGGATGTTGGCAGAAGGCGGTGGCAACACAAGGCCTTTCATCTGAGCTGCGTACGTCATGCGATAGGGCGAATACGCTTGTGGTATTTGTGGATACACGGTTACTTCATAATCCCTGCGGGCCATTCGTGCAAACGTTACGCCCCACGATGCCGAGTCTGTTTGCTTATCATATCGTAGCGACTTAAATGGAATGGCAAACTCAGCATAATAACCGCTATCAGTAACATGCGTGCGTACGCGCCACAGGGCATCCCAATCGCTGTCGCGATTAGTATCATCAAAAGCTTGCAGGTCGCGTTGTGTTCCTAATGGTGTTGCTTGAAGAGAAACACAATAGCGTTTCAGATTTTGTGGATCGAGTTGAAGATAAAACACATCATTATCGCCATAGATAAAATCTCTGCGATAATCCTGTACACGAATTCCCTTTCTTCCCAGACTGTCTTTACAAAAAACACCAAAGTATAAATTCTTCTTATCGAACAGCACGCGCACTTCCGTTTCGTATAAATACTTTCCGCCCTGGCGAGGTTCCATGCGAAAGAAATCTTTTACCGGGTCGGCCTGTTGCCAGGATGCTTCCAGCAACTTACCATCTAACGAAATGGTTTCAGTTATTGGCATTGCCCGAAACGAAGGCGCCACTGCTGGCGGATCGAAGTTGGTTTGGGCAAAACCTGTGCTTCCTAAAATGGACAGAAGCATATTCATCAACCATAAGTGTTTTTGCATAAACTGTGCGTGATAATAATCAGCTATGCGATAACAAGTCCGGTATGAACAAAACGTCTATATGCCAACACGCTTCCTCCCAACGCCACAGCCACAAACACAAACAACCCGATTAAGTCTGTTGTATAATGTGTAGTAACCTGAGTGGCTGAGTAGCCGGGTTGCGGCAGGTTAGCGATGTCTTCCGGTTGCATGCGCTCGTTTTTAAACATGCGTGGAGTGAAGTAACTACGCCACGCTTCAGAAAATACAAGCACCTGTTTTCTGAAGTTTTGATAGTGACCGGTGGAAGTACCGGCCAACTCATTCAAACTATTTTGCATTAACACGGCTGGTGAAAGCACCCGCCATTGGTTAACCCAGTGCTGTTGTTCTTCCAGCGCGGCATCATATTCTGACACCACCGGTTTTACAGCAGCCTGAATAACTTCTACCGAAGCGAAGTATTTCAACCAGAAACTGTATTGGTTTTTTTGTGTACTGTCTTGACTGGCCAGTTCCGGATGATCGCGCAGGTAACCATCCAGTAACTCGCTTGCCTTTTTGTTGCTCTCGGCTTCAGCCACACGGTATTGATGAATCATGTTAATGCGAGATGGAACCGGATATAATGTGTTGGCGCTTTGCGAAATGAAAGCGGGAATCAACAAAACCAAAACTACCCATACCGATACCAACGCAATGGCATTGTTGCCGGAAGAAGCTCCGAAAAGATTAATCAGAAAAGCAACTGCAAACCAGAATAAGGTATAAATCAGCACCAGTACCAACAGCTTCATTACTCCCACCTCTACCGGTACACCAAACATCAACAGACTGATTAATATAGAGAGGATAATAATCAACGCCAGTACAACAAAGCGAACCAATAATTTATTAAACAACCATTGGTACATGGACACTGGTTGTGAAACGGTTAACCGCAGTACACCGGACTCCTTATCGGCTGATAATAGATTATAGCTGAAAGCGAGCACCAGCAAAGGAAGAAGATAAATGCAAACAAAGGCAAGATCGAACGTACCAAACATTAACTGCACCGGGTTCGACAATTCAGAGAAACCTAGTGCGTTGGCTTCGCCATATAATTTTGGTTTAACCGTGTGCGTGTATAAATCGCTTTGCCCGGTGGCAATTAATGCCAGTGGCTCTGCATCCATGGCCACTACCCGCCCGGCACGTTGTCCATATACACTAAGCGAACGCGGATCAAGCCACGGTTCGGGTGCAGACTTTAATCCGCGACTCAATGAATCAATATCATTCGTATATTTCTTTTCTGCCTGTGCGGTGGCTGTTTTTACTTCTTCAATTGATTGAGTTCGTTCCTGCACCTTTTCATGCCCATTGCGTACGGCAAAAAAAGTAATACTAAAGAAAATGATGACCAGTGCTACCACCCACTTATCGCGCAAAAGCGAAATCCATTCGTATCGTGATGATGTAAACATAAATCGGGTTGTTAAATGACTTTAATTTTAGAAACCGCTACATAGAGTGCTGCAAAAGAGACAAGCAACCAGACTAATAGTGTAGCGAAGTTGCTTTGATTGGCCGCAAAGACTGCCGCATAAGCCGGAGGCTGATACTCAAAATCCGGAACCGACTCCCAGAGTTTTTCATTGGCCAGATAATCCCAATCACCGGTCTTTGAGTTGTCAACCATATCCCCATTCATTTTACCTACCAGCATAATGCGATAGCGTTCTGCTGCATCGGCAAAATTCCAGTGCGCTGCATAATCGGTGCGGCAAATGGCCATGGACAAAAAGCGCGTAGGCAGAAAGGGTGAGAGCGCAGCCGTGGTTCGGTACACGCGGGTTTGATTTTCGTAAGTCTCCTTTAACAGGTTATAATGTTTGAAATAAATTTCTGCATCGTGTTCTTCGCCTTGTTGCATCAGGTAACCATCCCAATTAAAAGGAAGCTGCGATACATTATCTACACCATACTTCGCCAGTGTTTCAGCTTCTAACTTTTTGGAAGCGGCATTCCATGGATCATGCCCATCCAAACCATTCTTCTTGTCTGCTGCTATTTGCGTTTCAAATTCAGATTGCGTTGGGTAGGGATATAATTCTTCAGCAATAGCGGAAGTGACCTTAGGCATAGCCAGGCAGGAAATAATCCAAACCGATAACAACGCCACAAAAGCAAGACTTGATTTTTTAACCAATGCCGATACCAATAAAGTAAGGTTGGTGAATACCGCATAGTACAACAGGTACACCACAAACAAGATGGTAAATGCTGCCATACTAAACTGACCAAAATTGCTAACGCCTGCCAGCAGGAAAGCCGCTAACACAAACACCGGCAGCACGAGCAAAACAATAGGCAAAAACAAACCCAACCATTTACCAGCAACCAGCGTAATGGGTTTTACCCCTTGGCTTAACAACAACCGCAGTGTACCACTTTCGCGTTCGCGGCTCATCGCATTAAATCCCAACAGGATAATCAACAAGGGAATGAGAAACACCAACACAAAATCGGGTGTTAGATCGCCAAAGCGCGACAAAGCTGTTTGATCTTGTGCCGCCATGTATTGGGCATCGCTACGTTTATGCGCTTCTAAAAAAATACTCACGCCCGAATATTTGTCCACACCATTATCGATCAGCGCAAGCGGATACTTTGGCTTGAAGGCATACGTGCCATAGTGTGCAGCCGAGTGCGGATTCTTTTCGCCTTGACCCGTCCATTCATTGCGTGCATTTTTACGGGCAGCTTCGTGTTGTTCATTTACATAATCGTAATACCGTTTGCTTACTAAAAACGAAGTGATGAGTAAAGCAAACACAATAACGGCTGCTATGCGAAAACGCCCTTCGCGAAACAGCTCTTTTAATTCTTTGAGTGCGATTTTGAGTATCATAGGTTTTAGTTGGTAGTAGTTAGTCGTTAGTCCTTAGAAGGTAGTACTGAGTCATTAGTATTTAGTTGTTTGGTAGTACTATAGACTAAGGACTCAAGACTAAGGACTAACCAAAGTTCAATTCATGTGTTTCAAATACAATTTCTCCAGGTCGGTATGGTTTATCTGATCGGTGGTAAGTTGCTCCACCAACACACCTTGCTTCATAATACCAATGTGCGTTCCGGTTTCTTTTGCGCGAAACAAATCGTGGGTTGCCATTAACGTAGCCACACCTTTTTTGCTGAGGCGCGTAAGCAGCTCTGAAAATTCATTGCTCGCTTTTGGGTCGAGACCGGAAGTTGGTTCATCGAGCAATAACACTTTTGCATCTTTAGCCAGTGCCAATGCAATTCCAACTTTTTGTCGCATACCTTTTGAATAGGTGGACACGCGTTTCGATTGCGCTTCGGTCTGCAAACCGGCTTCAGTTAAAAATATCTGCAAATTCTCCTTCGAATATTTTTTTCCGGAAAGTCCTGCGAAGTAATCTAAGTTCTCAATTCCCGAAAGGTTGGGATAGAGCGTAAGATTTTCCGGAATGTAAGTCAGGTGTTTTTTTGTTTCAACCGGATTGGCAGGTACACTTACCCCATTAATCAACACTTCGCCACTGGTGGGCTGAATGAAGTTGAGAAACAAATTAATGGTAGTGGTTTTACCGGCTCCGTTAGCACCCAGCAAACAAAATATTTCGCCTGGGTTTACGGTAAAGCTAACCGCATTAAGTGCAGTAGCATCGTTGTACTTTTTAGTGAGTTGTCTGGCTTCCAGCATAGGTTATGTGTTATAATTAAAAATCTAATCGTAAGAGTAAACGTTTTGCCCCTGCTTGTTCAATTGGCGGAGAGCGGTGAACAATTCCATGAGTGCCCGTTAATTTTGTTTCGCCTTTCAGAATGGCTACTTCAAAAGGTTGCATGGTTTGTACTTTCGTAAAATCTTTTATGATTTCTTCATTTGTACCTTGAATCAGCTTTTTTCGGTTAACATATTCATCCGCAATCCACTCGGTACCCAGCCCGGCATACGTGCACAATAAACGCAAGGCGTAACCATCGGTATGAAATTTTGCACAAGCATTATGTGTTACCACTTTAAGAATCAACCGCACGTTGGTAGCGTGTGTTACCCGAAAGAATAAATCGGTGAGGTTGATAATGTCTTCTTTCAGTTTCACCTTACCCACGGTATGAAACCCAACCTGATCCAACGCATCGCCTATGGCACTTTCCAAAACAGTTGGAGTTACCACCGCATTAATACCACTAAAGTTTTGATCAATCAACAGGTTTGCATAATGCGTAATGTCTGCATCTGCCTTTCGTTTATGATAAACCAGATTTATCTTTTTATGGTGAATCAAATGCAGATCAATCAACTGATTTACCGCAGCCTGTTCTTTATGAGTGCCAATAATTTCTGTTAACCAATTCATATTGGCCAGGTGTCGTTAAACTTTCCGCCTTTCAGAAAATGCTGAGCTTCCACTTCGTTGCATAGGCATGCCTCCAGCTCGCGCTTTACTTTTTCTTTATCCAGATGCTGACCGATAATTACCAGTTCATTCAACCGATCGCCCCAGGTACGATGCCACTTCTTTTGAATAAAATCCTGGTTCTCGAGATAAGCCTGATTAGCCGCACGCTCGCGCATAGAAACGGAAGCCCACCAGCGACCATACACTTCGGCTTTTGATGATCCACCCGCCTGGCTCCATAACAATACTTGCGTGGGTCGAGAGGCCAACCAAAAAATTCCTTTACTACGCACTACGTTGGGTGGCCATTTATGCTGAATGTAATTCCATAACCTGTCGGGGTGGAATGGACGCGGATCACGAAACACAAACGAGCTAATACCATACTCTTCCGTTTCCGGAGTGTGTATATTATTCAACTCTTTTATCCAACCGGCCGACTGCTCAGCTTTTTCATAATCAAACAGTTTTGTATTCAGAATATCTTTTGCCTGTATTTTACTGTGCGAGGTTTTTATAATTCGTGCATCCGGATTTAGTTTGTGGAGCATACCTTCCAGCAGTTTCAGATTTTCAGCATTCACCAGGTCGGTCTTGTTCAACACAATTACATTGGCAAACTCTACCTGATCGGTAAGCAGATTAACAATGCTGCGCTGATCTTCTGCATCGTCTGTCATCTTTCGTGTAAGCACCGTATCGGCACTACCAAAATCTTTAAAAAAATTAAAGGCATCTACCACGGTAACCATCGTATCTAACCGTGTTATCTCGGCAAGTTTCAACAACTCTTCACCGGTATCGAATGTAAAAGTTTGTGCTACCGGAATGGGTTCGCTTATGCCTGTGCTCTCTATGAGTAAGTAATCGAACTTACCTTGTTTGGCCAGCGTACTTACTTCTTTAATCAGATCTTCCCGTAAGGTGCAACAAATGCACCCGTTGCTCATTTCTACTAATTTTTCTTCTGTGCGCGAAAGTTTGATTTCATTTTTTACCAGTTGAGCATCAATGTTCACTTCACTCATATCATTTACAATCACCGCTACCTTCATGCCTTCGCGGTTGTTCAATACATGGTTGAGCAAGGTTGTTTTGCCAGCACCCAAAAAGCCACTGAGTACGGTTACGGGTAGTTTCTTCGGTTTGAAAAGTTGCATGCCTATTTTGATAAAGCTTCTACTCTCTTTTTAATCTTCTCAATTCGTTGTTTCAACTCCAGTTGCAGTTGTAGCATCTCTTCGGCTGTTACATTCACTGGCTCATGCGAGTGGTTATGCCCTTCATGCTCGTGATGATGTTCATTACCTGGTACTTCGACCAGGTCATTTTTCCAGACTTCAATAGCCGCCAGAATCGCGGAAGCTGAATCGGCAGGAAAAGTGTTTTGCTTTAAAGTTGTTTCAAGTTCTTCCACCATCAGCAATGCCGTGTTGTGTACATCGGCTGCTTCCTGCAACACTTTATCTTCTTTAGAAGAAGCGCCACATGCCGTGAGCCAGAGCAGCACAAAAAATTTAAAGTAGCTCCGCATCATCGAGTATAAAATTCATGTGGTTTACATCTTTATCATTCAACCGAAGTTTTCCTTTTACGGTAATCACCTGATCGGCTTTGAATTTTGGCGGCTTATCCGAAAAGAAAATTTCGGCTACAGATTCCGGACCTGCCCCGCCACAGAAAAAGCAAGCTGCATACGGAAACTTCGAAATAATGATGGAGTTGCCCTGCATATCGAAAGGCAGGTAATGCCCCCGCAGGGTTATGGAAGTTCCAACCTTGCTAACAATGGCTTGATTGAAATTTGGTACCAGGTATTTCTCCTTGAATTCCGGAAAATACTTTGGTTCAAAGGCAACTCTGGCAAACAACTTCCAACCGTCATCCAAATCCTGAAAGGGCGAAAAAACAAGCAAAAAGACAATTAAAGATTTTGTAAATGCAACCATGTTGCAATTATAAAGTATTTCACTAACATGCAACAATGTTTCAAAAAGATTATATTTTTAGATTAGTCTAAATATTTTTTTATAATATTCTAATTAAATAAGTTTGTGGGTCTAAAAATGAAAACACGCCATCTCTTACTTTTTCTACTCATTTCCCTTACGGGATTTGGCCAATCTGAACAGCTAAAAGGAGTTGTTACCAGCAAAGGCGAGCCAGTGCCGTTTGCCAATGTGTTGATTGAAGGCACCACAACCGGCACCAGTACCACAGAAAATGGAAACTTTGTACTGGAACGACCTGCCGGAAAATTTACTTTGGTGATTTCAGGTATTGGTTATAAAACCTTGCGCAAAGAAATAACTGCCACAACTACAAGCGTGCAACTTGAGCTGACTGAAGATGTAGCCGAGTTGGAAGCTGTAGTAGTAACCGGTACCATGAAAGAAGTTACCAAAATGAATTCGCCCATACCGGTGGAAGTGTTTGCCCCTTCTTTTTTTCTTAAGAACCCAACGCCCAATATTTTCGAAGCACTTTCTTTAGTGAATGGTGTGCAGCCACAAATCAATTGCAATGTTTGCAACACAGGCGACATACACATTAACGGATTGGAAGGCCCTTATACCATGATCTTAATTGATGGGATGCCCATTGTGAGTAGCCTCGCTACGGTGTATGGCTTATCGGGTATTCCCAACAGTTTGGTAAAACGCATGGAGATTGTGAAAGGCCCGGCTTCTACACTCTACGGATCGGAAGCAGTAGGCGGTGTAATAAACATCATTACCAAAGAACCCGGCTCGGTACCAAAATTTAAAGTTGATGCCTTCGGTACTTCGGTAGGTGAGTACAATCTGGATGTAGCTTCGGGGTTGAAAGTGAAAAAAGCTTCTACCCTGTTTGGCGTAAACTATTTTAACTACAACCAGAAGCGCGACATCAATAACGATAACTTCACCGATGTTACATTGCAAAACAGGATCTCACTTTTTAATAAGTGGAGTTTCTACAGACCATCCGGAAAAAACTTTTCGTTGGCCGGTAGGTATGTAAATGAAAACCGGTGGGGTGGCGAATTACAATGGACAGATCAGCATCGCGGCAGCGACCAGATTTATGGTGAATCTATTTATACTAACCGGGCCGAGTTGATTGGTAATTATCAACTCAACACCCAAACCCCGGCTTACATCGATTACTCATACAACTATCATTTGCAGGATTCCTATTACGGTGTTGTAAAGTATTATGCAAAGCAACATGTTGCGTTTACACAACTTCGTGTAAACAAAAATTTTGGTCGCCATGATTTACTGGCCGGAATTCCGATGCGTTTTATTCATTACGATGATAATACCGTGGGCACGGCTAATGCCGGAGTTAATCAACCGGATGTAACTTTCCTGCCGGGAATTTTTGTGCAGGATGAAATAGAGGTTACTTCACGCTTTACCACACTGGCCGGGCTGCGTTACGACCGGCACAATGTGCATGGTAACATTTTTACACCACGGCTGAGTTTAAAATTTTCGCCTAATGCCAGCAACACCTTCCGGTTAACCGGAGGCAGTGGTTACCGCGTAGTGAATTTATTTACGGAAGACCATGCCGCGCTAACCGGCTCGCGCGAAGTAGAAATCCGCAACGATCTGAAGCCGGAGCAATCGTGGAATATAAACCTGAACTATGCACGCAACATTATCTTAAATGAAGGCTTCGTTAACTTCGATGCAAGTTTGTTCTATACTTACTTCACCAATAAAATTGTGGGCGACTTTCTAACTGATCCTGATAAAATCATTTACGATAATTTAAACGGTTATGCCATCTCGCGCGGACTAACCGTAAATACCGACATGGCTTTTGCCAATGGACTAAAAGTAATTTCAGGTGTTACGTGGATGGATGTGTACCAGATTCAGAATGAAGTAAGTGAACTGAAAGTGCCACAACTACAGGCACCAAAATTCTCGGGCACGTTTACGGTAAGTTACACTACACCTAAGTTGGGCATTACCTACGATTTAACCGGCCGCGTGTATGGCCCCATGCATTTACCTGTTGTCGAAAATGATTTTCGTGCGGCTATGTCGCCCTGGTTTGGGTTATTGAATGTACAGGTAAGCAAAGCGTTTAATAATGTAGAAGTGTATGCCGGTATAAAAAACCTGCTCAACTTTATTCCAAAAAATCCATTGCTGCATCCGGATGATCCGTTCGACCGTGCCGGAGGAAAATACTTTGATGCTAACGGTGCTCCCCGCCCCGATACCAACCCGAATGGTTATACCTTCGACACCACTTACAACTACGCACAATTACAAGGCGCAAAAATGCAGGTGGGGATTAGGTGGACGATTGATTGATAAATAAAGAAACGGAAAGTATGTTTGCCAACATGCAGAATAATTTAACGGTTTAGCCGTTTCTGTTTCATGTGTTAAAAATTTATTTTTAAGGTCACATGCCTGCACTAGTGCAGCATTTCGGCACACAGGCATGGAATTCTAAAATTGAGATTTAGATGAAACTTCACCTCACCCTACTGGCTCTGGTTGTATCAAGCGTTGGTCTTTGTCAGAATTTCGACAACCTGCTAACCAGAAAACAAATCGATTGCCCGGACATTGCTTATAACAGCGCGCTCTATTTTGTGAAGTACATGGATGAAAACAAAATTGATTCCGCTGGCCTTTTGTTGGATTACTGGCAATCGAAATGTGGCCTTCGCGAACCCGTTTTTAGGGCTAAACTTTTGTTTGCATTAAAAACACAAACCTTCAGCGACAGCCTGATAACGGACAAAGTGCTGGACTACATTTTTATGTACCAAAACAGGCTTGAATTTATTACCAATCCTGATCCATTTGCGCAAAACTATGAAGACTACAAGTCGTACTTTGGTTTTGTTCCGCCAGGCGAAACATTCGATACGTTTACCCGCCAATTAGCTTCAACTCTAAAATGGATTTACCCGACCCACTCTACCGAATACATGTTGGCCGAATTTTATGGTGACAATCCAGATGAAATCTTTACCAAAATTCAAACTGGTACTCACAATACATCACCCTTATCAATTGAGTACACGAAGGCGGTTAACCGGTTTATTAATTTACCAGAGGGCCACATGTCGTGGATTACTGGAGTGTGGATTCCAACAGGCGCACTTAAACCATTGGGCACACACCCCGAGCTTGGGTTTCAAATGGGAGCCAAGCACAAAAAAATGAATTACGATTTAACGCTCTCTTTTAAGTTTGTGAACTCACCAAATACTTATTTAGCCCGAAGAAACGGTGTACTCGAACCAACCAAACAATTTTTTGGTGGGTATATTGGTTTTGATGTGGGCCGCGATATTTTCTCGCACAAAGGAAATGAATGGCAGGTAATAGGAGGAATTGGCTTTGATGGTTTTGATGCACTAAAGGAAGATCAAGACAATGATCTGGAGTCGGTAAGTGTCGGCTCTTACAATTTCAATTTCGGGTTGGCATATCGTTATTATGTGAACAATCATTTTTATTTGGGCTTACGCGCCAAATATAATGTAGTGGATTATACGTTAAACCGGGTAATTGATTTTACCGGTAACCCTATCACTATTCAGTTTATAGTGGGCGGTGTAAATAATTACTACCGCAATCATTACCTAGATGACTTGAAATACCGGTATAGAAAGTGATTGAGTAACACAACAAAATTTTCTGGCTCAGGCCTTGTTATTCAAAAATAATAATTTCATCAAAGCCTTCTTAATCCCATCCGCATTATTTGTATCCGTAACCAAAGTAGCCTGCTTCTTAACTGCATCTGGCGCATTGCCCATGGCAATACTGGTACCCGCCAGTAAGAACATATCCACATCATTAAAATTATCACCAATGGTAATAATCTGATCGGCTGTTATGTTTCGCGCTGAAATTACTTTTTGAATACCCTTACTTTTTGAAGCCCGATTACTTACTATCTCCAAATAGGTAGGCTTTGATTTGTGAATATTAAGATTTTCAAAACCAATACTTTTCAAATGTACCGAGACAGCGTTTAGCGCATCGGACTCTCCCATCAACATAATTTTATTGGCATAAAAATCATCTGTAATAAGTTTATCCAACTCAATTTGTGTTGCCACGCAATTGGTGATTTGGCTTTCTTGTGCAATCCAGCCATCATGTTGATTCGTGTACCAGATGTGGTGTTTATAAATACTGATGCTGATCTTGAAGTTACGTACCTCATTAATAATTTTACGTGCGTCCTGAAGAGCTATCATTTCCTCATCCAAAATTTGATCATTCTGAATTACAAGAGCACCATTAAAACAGATTACCGGGTTTTCAATAATTCCAAGTTCCTTATAAAAAGGCAACGTTGCATTTGGCGGTCTTGCGGTGACAATGGCGATAAGAATACCCTGCTGATGTAGCTCGGTGATTATTTCTTTTGTACCAGCCGAAATAGTCAGGTCATCTGTCAGAAGTGTTCCGTCCACATCAATAAATACTGCCTTGTATTTCATTCAACCATTAAAGTTTTTTTTGCGTATTTGTTGTGTGGAGTTATCTACCGCTAAACCGGTAATGACCAATAATTTTATAACTGAACAGCATATCTTCCAGCACCTGCCCCGCACCAATGTTATGTACAATCAAATTGCGTTTACCATCAACTGATTTTTGATTGACTACAATACCAATGTGTAATATGCTTCCACCAAGATTCCAACAAACAACATCGCCTGGTTTATAGTCGGAGGCCTGATCGGTAATAGCCAACTTCGCTTGTTGCCGTTCAAAATATGTCATCAGGTTAGGCACTCTGCGGTGGTCAATGTTTTTATCGGGCTTCTTCAAACCCCAGTTTTTAGGATAAGCCGAAAAATCCGAACGCATATCCTCATGCACTTCTTGCTGTAAATCAATGCCCACTTTGCGGTACACACGGATTACAACATCGGTACACACACCTTTATTGGCGGGCACATCGCCATTCGGATAGCCAATCGAAAAATACTGTGGATCGTATGTAACCTGTTGCCCGATTAAAGTAGCGGCTGAATCGGCCAGCGTTTTGAAAAAATTATCTTGTGCCCATACAGGAATGGACGCAATACTTAATACAGAAAATATGAATAGTCTTTTCACCCTGATTGATCAGGAATTTCACTTCACCAGTACGGCATCCAACACAATAAAATTACCGTGCTCCAGATCCGAGTCGTTCAGTTTTAGTTTGCCTTTGATGCGAATAAATTCATCGGCTTCGAACTTGCTGGGTTTAGTTTTAAACGATACTTCGGCAATGGACTCTGGCCCCGCACCGCCACAGAAAAAACATTGTGCGTATGGAAACTTCGATAAGATAATGTACGCATCGCCTTCTACATCTACCGGCAGGTAATAACCTTCAAGTTCAATCTCTTTACCAACTTGTGCTTTTAAGTCGGCCGAAAAAGTTGGAAACAAAAAATACTCACCGGCTTTCTCGTTGTACTTCGCATCAAATTTGGTTTTAGCAAAAGCAACCCAGCCATCGACCTGAGCAAATGCCACCACACTCAATACAGTTAACACCAAAGAAAAAGTTAATTTTTTCATAACCTGCTTTTTACAAATTCAAAATTACAAATTCGTTTTACAATCCTGCACACCGTTCAACCCTGTGCCAACACTTTGTGTATATCGGTTCGATATGCCTGAAAAGATGGAATAAGCGAACAGATAATACCCAGCACCACGCTGCCCACCAATAAGTACAACTCCTCCACATAAAACACAAAAGCATTCACACCGGCTGTCTGGCTTTCGGTTACAAGTGTGGTAAACAAAAACAATACCACATGGCCTAGCGCTACACCCAACACGCTTCCGCAGAAGGTTAACACCACGCCTTCCAATTGTGTTGCCCAAAGTAATTTACTTCTACTGGCACCCATGGAACGCATAATGGCCAGATCGTACTTACGCTCTTTTAATGAATTGTACAACGCAATAAAAATACTGAGTGCCGAAATAAAGATAAGCACATAGGCAAAGCCTGTAAGTGCATCGATACCTACACCCAAAATGGAAAACAACCGCGCTGCTTCAAATGAAGGCGATGCTGCCTGCATATTGGTTTGACTGTTGATGTAACGCGGCAACTGAATAGCCGCAATAGGATTTCGATATTTTAATAACAACGCGGTAAGCTCGCGTGTTGAATCGGACGCAAATGCTGTTGGTACCAAAACTGAAGCACTCAACGAATCGGGTTTAATTGTTTCATGTTCTTCTTCGCTATGTTCATGTACCAACCAGATGCTGGATACATTGGTAAGAATTAAATTATCCAACACACTGAAAGTTGGTTTTAAAATTCCCTTTACTACAAACGGATGTTCTTCATGTGCATGACCGGCTTCGCTTAAGCCGTGAGCACTGGCGAACGTATCATCCAGCTTCAGGTTAAGTAATCGGGCTACTGTGGCACCAATAGTTACTTCCATATCCTGCTGCCACCACGTGCCGGTTTCCAATTCAGCTTTATACAAATCCGCGTAAGCGCGTGTAGTGCCAACAAGTCTATAGTTCTGATAGCTATCGCCCAATGCCATTGGGATGGCATTTTTTACAAGACGATGTTTAGCTAACCGATCGGCCTCTTGCAGTTTAATATTTCCTGTGGGGAAGTCGATATGAAAAACATTACATAAAATAAGTTGCAAAGGACTACCCTTCGCGCCTACCACCAGATCGATCCCTTTTGTGTTATCAGAAATTTTTTGCTGGAGCTGATTGCTGAACAATAACAAGATAGTAATCATGGCAATGCCCAACGACAACAATAAGATATTGAGCAGTGTATTGAGTGGCCGTGCTTTCAGGTAAGCGAATATGAGCGCAAACAGATTCATAGTTGTATCAGGTGATGAATCCGGTTTTTTAACCGTTGATCGTGCGTAGCGATAATTAAAGTAGCTTGATTTTGCTGGGCTACCGAAACCAGCAACTCGCTTACACGATCGCAACTTCTATCATCCAAAGCCGAAGTAGGTTCATCGGCCAGAATAACCGAAGGTTTGTTTAACACCGCACGGGCAATAGCCACCCGTTGCGCTTGCCCAAGGCTCAACTCCTGAATACGTTTTTTCTTTTGATCGGCAATACCCAACTGCACAAGCACTTCTTCCACGCGACTTCTATCTTGTGTTAATCCCGCCAGGTAAGGAGCCATCAGTAAGTTTTGTTCTACCGTAAGTGCTGCCAGCAAATGGTTGCGTTGAAAAATAAATCCGTAGTGCTTACCGCGAAAGCGATCTAATTCACTTTCGCTTAGGTTGGTGATGGAAGTTCCGTTTACTTCAATGGTACCTTGCTGGTTCTTAAGCAAACCACCCATCAAATGAAGCAAAGTGGTTTTACCACTGCCCGATTCGCCCAACAAAAGAAACTGATCGCCACCGGCAATATTCAAATCACCAAAAGCAATTTCTTTTTCTGAATTGTAGGTGTAAGAAAGGGAACGGGTGCGGATCATTTCAAAAAGTTCAACAAAAGTAAACAAGTAGTGCAGACTTCGAACTCATTTTTTTGTGAACGAAAAGTTATGTTTCAAATCTGATTGGTAAGTCAACAAATAATTTACACAAATGGTTACACCCAATCGGCAAACGAGATTTCCTTCAAATTAAAAGCTTTGGTGGCTCCATCAATCTTTACCTGTAGCCGTCCCTGTTCATCAACCGACTCAATAGAGCCTTTTACAATTTCCGACCCTGTTTTAAACTCCTGTTGCTCGCCCAACCTATAAAGTCGCTGAAGATAATCGTGCTGAAGTTTTGCAAAATTTCCTTCGCGCAATTGCAGGTAGCGAACCTCAACTGCTTGCAGCAATTCATGTAGTTCGGTATTCAGGTTAAACTCTTTGCCGGTTTCAAGCTTAAGCGAAGTGGCACGTGGATTTTGAAACACCGTTTGGTTAATGTTCAGTCCTGCGCCCGCAATCACAAACTGAACAACAGCCCCCGACAAAGAGCTTTCAATGAGAATGCCGCAAATCTTTTTCTCGTTCACCAATATATCGTTCGGCCATTTAATTTTAACTGCATTAGTTTTAGTGGTTATGTAATCGGCCACCGCCAATGCAACCACTTGTGTAAGCACAAATTGCTGGTGGGGCAGTACGTTGGGTTTAAGTAAAACCGAAAAAGTAAGATTCTTGCCGGGCTCAGAAATCCACAGGTTGCCGCGCTGGCCCCGGCCACTGTATTGATTATCAGTAATTACAACGGTGCCCTCGGCTGCAGAGGCACGCTGGCCCAGGTCCATAGCAAGGGAATTTGTGGAGTGACAATCTGGCACAAAAACAAGGTTCTTGCCCACGAAAAGCGTGCTGGCAGGGATTTTATACAAGGTTATTTTGGTTAGCTTTGCAGATTGTACTGATTAAAAAATCGAAGATAGATTAATGCCGAAAAAAAAGAAGGGGGCTGATTCTGAAAAACTCAGCGATGCCATTGTAAAAGGGATGCAGGAGAAAAAAGCATCCGAAATTGTGGTAATGGATTTACGGAAAGTAAAGAATGCGGTGGCCGACTTCTTTGTGATTTGCTCGGGTAACAACGACAGGCAATTAGAAGCTATTGCCGACTCCATTGATGAAGAGGTGTACAAAATCATGAAAGAAAAACCCTGGCATGTGGAGGGTAAGAACAATAAAGAGTGGATGATTCTCGACTATATAACCGTGGTAAGTCATGTATTCCGGAAAGACCGCAGAGAGTTTTACACCTTAGAAAAACTGTGGGGCGATGCCGAAATAACCGAGATTGAAGGTTAACAGAACTTATTAATTCTAAAGACGTTATTCATAAGTAATTTTTTAAAACTGAAATGGACAAGGAAAGAGAAAAGAAAATAGCGCCCAAAGTACCGCGGCCTAATTACCAGATGTGGATCATCTTAGTACTGGTGGCGGTAGTATTGGGTATCAGTTATATCAATAAAAGTGGCGAACTGGTAGAAATTACCGAGAGCCGTTTTGAAGATATGGTGGAAGCCCGAAACGTTAAAAAACTTGTACAGATAAAAAGCGATAACATCTGGATTATTGAGATTACACTCAAAGAAGATGCATTGCAGAATGCCAAGTACAAACAAGAAATTGAGCGATCCAGCCCATGGGGAGTGAAGCCAAATGGCCCGCACTATAAAATGAAAGTGGGCTCGATTGATAAGTTCATTGAAAAATATGAACTACTGCAAAAAAATGTTTCGCGTGCCGACCAGATAGATCTTAAAGTTGAAGAAAGGCAAGATTATACTTCCTTCTTGTTCAATATGGGCTTTTTGGTGTTGTTAGTATTAGGCTTCTGGATGTTAATGCGCAGAATGACAGGTGGTGGCGGACCAGGCGGCCAGATTTTTAATATTGGTAAATCAAAAGCAGCACTTTTCGATGCTGAAAATAAAGTACGCATCACGTTTGCCGATGTAGCCGGACTGGAAGAAGCAAAAGAAGAAGTAAAAGAGATTGTTGACTTCTTAAAGACACCACAAAAGTTCACGAAACTGGGTGGTAAAATTCCGAAAGGTGCATTGTTGGTTGGCCCTCCGGGTACCGGAAAAACCTTGCTTGCAAAAGCCGTTGCCGGTGAAGCTGGTGTTCCGTTCTTCTCGTTGTCGGGATCGGATTTTGTGGAGATGTTTGTGGGCGTGGGTGCTGCGCGTGTGCGCGATTTGTTTAAACAAGCAAAAGAAAAAGCACCTTGTATTGTGTTCATAGATGAGATTGATGCCATTGGTCGCTCACGCGGAAGAGGCCAGATGCCTGGTGCAAATGATGAACGCGAAAACACGTTGAACTCGTTGCTGGTAGAAATGGATGGCTTTGCTACCGATAGTGGTGTAATTATTCTGGCCGCTACTAACCGACCTGATGTATTGGATTCAGCCTTATTGCGTCCGGGTCGCTTCGATCGTCAGATCAGTATTGATAAACCAGATATTGGCGGTCGCGAACATATTTTCAAAGTACACTTAAAGCCTATAAAGCTTTCGAAAGATGTAGATGTTAAAAAATTAGCAGCGCAAACACCCGGTTTTGCCGGAGCCGAGATTGCCAACGTATGTAACGAAGCCGCTTTGATTGCTGCTCGCAGAGATAAAGGTGAAGTGGATATGCAGGATTTCCAGGATGCTATCGATCGCGTGATTGGTGGTTTGGAAAAGAAAACTAAAATTATTTCGCCTGAAGAAAAACGCATTGTGGCTTACCATGAAGCCGGTCATGCCGTGGCCGGATGGTTTCTGGAACATGCCGACCCTTTGGTTAAAGTAAGTATTGTACCACGCGGTGTTGCTGCGTTAGGTTATGCACAGTATTTACCGAAGGAACAATTCCTTTACCAAACTGAGCAACTAATTGACGAGATGTGCATGACCTTTGGTGGTCGGGCTGCAGAGGAAATTGTATTTAATAAAATCTCTACCGGTGCCCTTAGCGATCTGGAGCGCATTACCAAAATGGCGTATAGCATGGTAACGGTTTATGGTATGAATAAAGAGATCGGTAACATTTCGTTCTACGATTCGAAGCAATCCGATTATTCGTTTAACAAACCTTATTCTGAAGCTACTGCCGAAAAAATTGATAAAGAGGTTAAGAAGATAATCGACAATGCATTCGAAAGAACGAAGTCGTTATTAACAGACCACCGCGAACATCTGGAGATTATTGCAAAAGAATTGCTTGAAAAGGAAATCCTGTTTCAATCTGATCTGGAGCGCTTAATTGGTAAGCGCCCGTTTGCACACCAGACTACTTACGAGAAATTTACAAACGGAGCCAATACAGAAGTTAAAGAAGAAAAATCGAACGGAGTTCAGGAAACCACACCTGAAACTGCCAGTGAAGTGAAATAAAGACTTCGGATAAATTATTAAAAACAGAAAGCCCTCCCACGAGGGCTTTTTTCATTTGCCCAGCTTTTGCCGTTATTTGCAACCGATGGCGCAAACTCAAACATTACCAACCGGAAAGAAAATTTACTTTGCTTCCGATTTTCATTTGGGTGTGCCCGATGCCGCCAGCAGCCTAACCCGCGAAAAAAGAATTGTAGCCTGGCTTACGCAGATTGAAAAAGATGCGCATGCCATTTACCTGTTGGGTGATATTTTTGATTTCTGGTTTGAGTACCGTAACGTCATCCCCAAAGGTTTTATTCGGCTGCAAGGTAATTTAGCAGCATTAAGCGATGCGGGTATTCCTATTTACTTCTTTACTGGCAACCACGACATGTGGATGTTCGATTACTTTGAAAAAGAAATAGGAGTTGTTATCTATCGCAAACCCATTGAACTGCAAATAAACAATCACTCGTTCTTGATTGGACATGGCGATGGTCTTGGGCCGGGTGACAGCAGTTATAAAATCCTGAAGAAATTTTTCAACAGCTCAATTTGCCAGTGGTTGTTCGCACGCATTCATCCCAACCTGGGTATTGGTATTGCAAATTATTGGAGTCGTAAAAGCCGCATCAGCAATACAAAGAAAGGCGAACAATTCGTTAGTGAAGACAAAGAGTTTCTATTAACCTATTGCAAAGAAGTAGAACAAACACAACATCACGATTTTTATATTTTCGGGCATAGACATCTACCATTAGATTTAAAAGTAAGTGCGAGCAGCCGTTACATAAACCTGGGCGAATGGGTCCACTTCGATACCTACGCAGTGTATGATGGAGACAACGTGACTTTGAAAAAATTTGAAGTACCTAAGTAATGTTTAAGACCATACTTTTTGTTTGTTGCTTTGTGCCTCTATTCGGTTACGCACAATCTGATTTTAAAAAAGTAAAATCGTGGAAGGCTAAAAAAACAGAACTGATCTCTTTGGATCGTCTCGGTAACTTTATCTTCATTGAGAAGTCGGGGCGTATGATTAAGTACAATGGTGACGGAAAAAAATTAGCAACCTCTGCCAGGCAACCCGTAACATTAGTGGAGCCGTGGTTTCAGCCAACCATTTTTGTTTACAACCGCAGCAAGCAACACTATAATCTATTAGACCGCAATTTTGAAAGTAGTTCAACACATGCAGTTGATTCTGCCTGGGCCATCGAACCCATATTGGTTTGCCCAACACACGATAACCGCCTGTGGATTTTAGATCAGGCCGATTGGTCGCTTAAAAAAGTACTACCTACTACTAATCAGGTTATACAGGAGTTTAGTCTGGCTCCAGAAAATTTAGAGCAGGCTGACTTTATTTACCTGCGCGAATATCTCAACCTCGTTTTCCTACTGGATAAAAATTCAGGCATTATAATTCTCAATCACCTCGGTAAAGTAATCGAACGTATCTCCGTGCCCGGACTCAAAGGTTTCTACTTTTTTGGAGATGAGATGTACTTCGTTCAGGATGGAAAGCTGAAATACTTCAATCTGCTTACTTCGCAATGGCGTGAGCATGCGCTGCCCTCAAATGCCGTGCAGGCCATTATAACCGATGAATGCCTGGTTACGCTGAGTGTTACGAAGGAGGTTACTCTATATAGATACACGTCCTCATCGGATTAAACTCAAAAGTAGGAAAAGTCGATTTTCATAGCTGAGACTTCGCATGATCACTATATCTGTAAATTGATTAAATTCACGTCATGGGAATAAATGAAACCTATAAAAGACAGATTCAAGAACTTTGTAAGAATTACAAAGTGAGAAGTTTGTACTCCTTTGGATCAGTAAATACTTCTCGATTTTCGCCTGATAGTGACGTTGATTTGCTAGTTGATTTTAAAATAGAAGACCCTCTAGAATACGCTGATAATTATTTCAACCTGAAGTTTGAATTGGAAAAAATATTCAATCGTCAAATAGACTTATTAGAGAGCAAAGCAATCAAAAATCCTTTTTTATTGGCAAGTATTGATCGAACTAAAGTTCTGGTGTATGGATGATGAGGTGAAGACCTGGTTAAAGGATATTGAACAAGCTATTAGCGAAATCAATTCTTTTATCCCAGTAGTGAAAAACTTCAAGGACTTCCAAAAAGATTTAAAAACCAGAAGAGCTGTTGAACGAAACATAGAAATAATTGGTGAGGCAATGACAAGAATTCTTAAAGTCGAGCCCAACATTAGAATTTCAGAAACCCGCAAAATAGTTGACACCCGCAATAGGATCATTCATGGCTACGATTCAGTTTCAGAGGAAGTGCTGTGGGGCATCATCATTAGAAACCTGCCAACATTAGATCAAGAAGTCAAGCAGCTTCTCAATTAGTACCAATCAAGTTGAAAATTAGGTTTTATCTGTGTTCATTTTTGAACATCTTTGTACGCCTAAGCACAAACCGAACTACAAAACCGTGTTTTTAATGCTCAAAACGTAATGGCATAATTTTTCCTTTAAGTCTTTAAGAAGTTAACTATTTAAACCTACCTACTGTGAACGAAGGCAAAATCCTGATGATTGATGACGATGAGGATGTTTTACTGGCAGCCAAAATGTTGCTTAAAAAATCCAATCATCAGGTTATCATTGAAAAAAATCCTAACAAGATTCCATTCCTGCTCAACAACGATACCTACGATGTAATTCTGCTGGACATGAACTTCAGCAAAGACACCACCAGTGGTAAAGAAGGTTTTGAGTGGTTGAAACAAATTAAAGAGCGCGACCCAGATGCTGTAGTAATTATGATTACCGCTTTTGGCGATGTGGAGATGGCCGTGCGCGCACTGAAAGAAGGTGCTACGGATTTTATTCTCAAGCCCTGGCAGAACGAAAAATTAGTAGCTACTATTTCTACAGCTATCAAGTTAAAGAAATCGTACAACGAGGTTGATAAACTACGCAAGGCTAAACAAATGCTGGAAGAGC
Source organism: Cytophagales bacterium (assembly GCA_017303795.1). Lineage (GTDB taxonomy): Bacteria > Bacteroidota > Bacteroidia > Cytophagales > Cyclobacteriaceae > ELB16-189. The sequence continues at coordinate 47,097 of JAFLBR010000014.1, forward strand.
AGATCAGCCAACCTTTCCGTGATATTATTGGCCAAAGCAATGCTTTAAAAGATGTGTTCGGGCTAATTGATAAAGTTGCCAAAACAGATGCAAACGTTTTGATTCTGGGCGAGAACGGAACCGGAAAAGAATTAGTAGCCCGCGCTATCCATCAAAAATCGATGCGCAAAGACAGTTCGTTTGTAGCAGTAGATATGGGTGCTATAACCGAGACTTTATTTGAAAGCGAATTGTTTGGGCATAAGAAAGGAGCGTTTACAGATGCGCGAGAAGACCGGCCCGGAAGATTTGAACTTGCCAATGGCGGCACGCTATTTTTAGATGAGATCGGAAACCTGAGTATGGCATTGCAAAGTAAATTATTAAGTGCATTGCAATCGCGGCTGGTAACGCGGGTAGGTTCTAACCAGGCAACCGAAGTAGATATTCGGTTAATCTGCGCTACCAACATGCCGCTGCATCAAATGGTATTGGAAGGAAAATTCCGACAGGATTTATTGTATCGGATTAACACGGTTGAAATTACCATTCCACCACTTGGCGATCGCATTGATGATATTCCATTACTGGCCAATCACTTCCTGAATCATTACGCAAAAAAATACCGGAAGGAAGCGCACAACATTTCGCCTGATGCAATGAATAAGCTGAAGAAGTACCCTTGGCCGGGCAATGTGCGTGAGTTACAACATGCCATTGAACGCGCTGTTATTATGGCCGACTCTTCTACGTTACAGGAAAGTGATTTCTTGTTTAGCCGTAAAAGTTCTAACGACATAGCTGCCGATACCTTAAATCTTGATGAAGTAGAAAAGGCTGCTGTGGTAAAAGCCATTCAACTTCATAACGGCAACATCTCTAAAGCCGCAGATGAATTAGGTCTTACGCGCGCTTCGTTGTACCGCAGAATGGAAAAGTATGGACTTTAATAAGCGATCGCCACTCGTCACCCGTATTGCAATACTGGTGGCCACTATAGTGGTGTTTGCGTTTATGGTTGCTGCCGATAAAAGAAGTTACATTCTGATACTGGCATTATTGGGTGCCATTATCTTTCAGGTAAAACAATTACTCAAAGAGGTAGAAGGAAAAGATATTCCTTTGTCATCTTTCTTTGATTCGATCCGCTTCGATGAAATTACCCAAACGTTTAAGGCCGATGACAATTCGGCTACGGTTCAAAAACTACAACGCGAGTTAAACGATGCACTGACCAAACTTAAACAGGCTCGCAAAGAAAAAGATTCGGAGTACCAGTTCTTCAAAAACATTGTTCAGCATGTAGGTATTGGTTTGTTAACCTTTAAGCGCGATGGTTCTATTCAGATTATGAACAGCGCGGCCAAACGTGTGCTGCGGGTTACTAAAGCCGATCGGGTTGAAGATTTGAAAGTGGTGAGCGAATCGCTGGTAGATACTTTCCTTAAACTAAAAACCGGTGGCCGCGAATTGTTGCAATTAAAATTTGGCGATGAAACAGTTCAGCTTTCGGTTTTTGCCATTGAACTTACGTTGCGCGATGAAGAAGTAAAACTCATTTCGATGAGTAACATTCAAAGCGAACTGGAAGAAAAAGAAATGGAAGCGTGGCAAAACCTGGTGCGTGTGCTTACGCATGAAATCATGAATTCGGTTACGCCAATTTCTTCGCTGGCCGGAATTGTAGAAGAAGATCTGAAAACCCGCATCGACCGCCCTACCGAATCGGAACTGAAAAAAGAAGATCTGGAAGATATGTACCTGTCGTTGCAAACCATTAGCAAACGTAGCGCTGGGCTTATCAAGTTTGTAAAAGAGTTTCGTAATCTAACTCACATTCCCAAACCCAAGTTGGCCGAAGTGAATGTGAAAGAGTTGTTAGATGAACTGGCACAACTTCATAAAAAAGAATTGGCCGATAATCAGATTACCATTTCCGTTTCGGTTGACCCGGCTAACCTGTATGTGCTGGCCGATAAAACCATGATTGAACAAGTAATCATAAACCTGATTAAGAATGCTATTCAGGCGTTTGATGAACAACCAGAAAAACAAATTGAGCTTAACGGCTATACCAACGAAAAAGGCCGCACGATTATTTCTGTTAAAGACAATGGCTCAGGTATTGATAGCGAAGCCCTCGAAAAAATCTTTATCCCCTTCTACTCTACCAAAAAAACCGGTTCGGGTATTGGGTTAAGTCTCTCCAAGCAAATCATGCGGCAGCATGAAGGAAACATTACCGTTAAATCGGAATTGGGTAAGGGAACGGAGTTTTTGTTGCGGTTCTAAACTTCTTCTGCTAAAAAGTGAAAGTCTAAAAAGATTGTTAGCTTTGAGCAATCAATATTCGTATGCCAGACGTTCAAAAAAAGGTACACGCCATCCTGATCGAGAAATTAGGAATTCCCGATTCTGAAATTACACCCGAAGCCAGTTTTGTAAAAGACCTCGGTATCGATTCGCTTGACTATGCAGAATTGGTGATGGAGTTTGAACAAACTTTCGATATTAAAATTCCGGATGATGATGCCGAGAAGATGCAAACCATCGGGCAAGCCATTGGGTACATAGAAAGCAAACTGGCTAAGTAATTCTTGTATTTCGCTTAAGTATTTTCAGAGCGCCTGAAGCCTGAAAATTTATCTCGCCCTTTCAGGGCTAAACCAACTACCATTTTATTAACGCAGGGCTTCACCCTGCGTTTAGTTTATTCCGCCCTTTCAGGGCTAAGTAAAGTGGAACTGAGCTACTTGGTTTTTTCTATTAAAGCAACGTTATTTCATATAGAGATTGTGCCGCTTAGTGATGAGTTAATTCTCAATTTATGTTCAGCCCTGAAAGGGTTTAATACCATAAGACAGGGTGAAGCCCTGTCGCAAAAAAAAAGTGAATAGGCAAAGCCCTGAAAGGGTGAGATTGAAATCCACTCTAAACATTCTCCAACTGATAGTAACTACTAAAACGCTTCATCCTTTTTGCTGAATCCATCAAAAAAGGTTTTACATCTGCAAGATTAGATAGCGGAGCTACCTGCCAGCCATTGGTAACTTCATTCCAAAATACCACAAACTTTTCCAGCGAAAGCATCAGCACATCCATTTCGTAAATCTCTTCGCCTTCGCAATCGTGCATACCAGTAAACTGCAACAGAATATGGCCGCGCTTTACCAACTCGCCCTTGTTGCAATCAATGCTGTTCAGGCGCATCAGCAATTTGCTTTCAGTATCCCAGGCTTTAAATTTTATTTTGCGCGATTTAAATTCCATGTCAGTAAAGTTACCTTTGTTTATGACTCGCACCATAGCCGCAAGTAAGAAGGTATTATTCATTGTAAATAAATTTTCAGGCACCGGTTACAAACCCGCGGTGGAAGGTCGGCTACTTTCTTTTTGCCAGCAAGCCGGTATGGAAGTGCATATAGAGTTTACACAAGGTCGCGGCCACGCCACCGAGTTGGCTATGCAAGCCGCAACTTCAAAAAACTTTGATGTAGTATTTGCAATGGGTGGCGATGGCACTGTAAACGAAGTAGCAAAAGGTGTGGTAAACACACAGCAGGTTATGGGCATTATCCCGAAAGGTTCCGGCAACGGACTTGCCCGGCATTTGGGTATTTCTGTCGATTTCAAAAAGGCATTACCCTACATCGCAGCTACTGCCGTAATAGACATGGACTCGTTTACGGTTAACAATCATTTGTCGATTAATGTGTCGGGTATTGGGTTTGATGGCCACGTGGCCGGATTGTTCGGAAAGAATGGTAAACGCGGATTGATTAATTACTCACGACTGGTCTTGCAGGAGTTTATGCAGTATCCGGAGTTTACTGGTGAGATTACGATTGATGGAGTGCTTGTAAACGAACAAGCCTTTGTGCTGGCGTTTGCCAACTCATCGCAGTTTGGAAACAATGCCCGCATTGCACCACATGCATCAGTTTGCGATGGTGAATTGGACCTAAGTTTTGTACGCAAAGTATCCTTTGTACAAGCCGCAGGGTTTGCACACAAAATGTTTACCGGTAACTTGAGTACTTCACAGTTTGTTAAAATTATTAAAGGCAAAGAAATTAAGCTTCGGTTTCCTAAGCCCATGGCTTTTCATGTAGATGGCGAAGCCATGCAGCCAGCAAGCGAGTTCGCGGTAAAAATCAACCCCGGTTCTATCCGTTTGTTGATTCCCAACAACCAATCAAAAAATATCTAACTTAATAGTCCGGATTCGGATAGCCCTTCGGGGAAGTGAAGCCGTATAAGCACTGTTAAATCAACCCTAACACAATGAAATGAGCATAAACCAGACTCCCCAACGTGATGTTAATATCGGCATCTTATAAAAGGCTGAAGTCTCAGAATGCGAATTCCATGTGACAACTAAAAAAACAATTATTAGCGCATGAAAAAATTAATTACACTTTGCCTGTTGGTATGGGGCATTTCGGCCACTGCCCAACAACTTACCACGCCACCCAGTGGCGACAATCAAAAATCGAAAGTAACGCAGTTTATCGGACCCGTTGAAGTTTCGATTGCGTATAGTAGTCCCGATGTACACGGCCCCAATGGCGAAGACCGCACCGGAAAAATCTGGGGTGAAGTAGCGCACTTTGGTTTTATCGATCAGGGTTTTGGAACTTCCAAGGCTGCACCCTGGCGTGCGGGCGCAAATGAAAACACGGTGTTCACAGTTTCGCACGATGTAAAAATTGAAGGCAAGGAATTGAAGGCCGGCACGTACGGACTTTTTCTGGCGGTTGCCAAAGAGGGCGCTTACACGTGGATCTTCTCTAAAAACTCTTCCAGTTGGGGAAGTTATTTTTATGATCCCAAAGAAGATGCACTACGGGTAGATGTTATGCCCTTAGAATCTCCTTATAAAGAATGGCTCACCTATGGTTTTGAAGATCGTTTGCCAGCATCGGCTAAAGCCTATCTGCGTTGGGAGAAAAAAAGAATTCCGTTTAAGATAGAAGTAGCAAACATAAACGAAGTATATGTAACCAAAATGCGCGAAGATTTGAGAAGTTCAGTTGGGTTTAAGCAAGAGAACTGGTTGACAGCCGCACAATTCTGCGCTCAAAATAAAATCCATTTAGAAGAAGCATTAACGTGGGTCGATCAATCCGTAAGCACTCCGTTTATTGGCGTAGAGAATTTTAATACGTATCAAACCCGTGCTGCCATTTATCAAGCAATGGGCAAAACCACCGAAGCAAATGCGCAAATGGATAAAGCTATTAAAGACCCTGCTGCAACTGTTCAGGATATACACCAGTATGGTCGTGCTTTGCTTAACAATGGTCAGAAAGAAAAAGCGATGGAGATTTTTAAATTCAATGCTCAGAAAAATCCACAAGACAAGTTTACACCCAATGTTGGTCTGGCACGTGCCTATACTGCTGCTGGCGATAAGAAGAATGCCATTAAGCATTGGGAACTTGCTCTGAAAAACTTACCCGAAAATCAAAAACAATTTTCATCACAGTACGAAGCTGAAGTAAAGAAGTTGAAGGAAGGAAAGTAATTATTCTTTAGTCCTGAGTAGATAGTCTTTAGTCCTGAGTATTTAGTTGTACTAAGGACTAAGGACTAAGGACTAAAGACTAAGGACTCAGGACTAAAGACTATGATACTACTGCTTTCTAATCAACTCACCCAGCGTCCGTAAACCCTTTTCTACTTTTTCGCTCCAGGGCATTCCGTAACTCAGCCGGAAGTAATTATGAAACTGGCCTTGCGCAGAAAAAATCTGTCCGGGAGCAATACCAATATTATGTTTCAAAGCCTGCTTGTGCAGTTTAAAACCATCGGCATGTTTTTCCATTTCCACCCAAAAAACAAACCCACCTTGCGGCCTAGCAATGCGAATGGATTCTGGAAAGTATTCGGTAATAGCCTGCATATATTTCAGGCTTTGCGTGTGTAAAGCTTTGCGCAGATGGCGTAAGTGCAATTCGTATCGGCCATTTTGCAAAAAGTGCGCAATCGAAACCTGAGCCAGTGTATTGGTGGCTACATTATTCATGCGCTTCAACTGAATAACCTGCTTCTTGAATTTTCCAGGTGCTGCCCAACCAATGCGATAACCGGGCGCAAGCGATTTGGAAAACGAGCCGCAATGCAACACCAATCCTTTCTTATCAAACGTCTTGCACGTGCGCGGGCGAGTTTTTCCAAAATACATTTCGCCATAAATATCATCTTCAATTAATGGGATTTCTTTTTTGGCTAACAGATCCACTAATTGTTTTTTGCGATCGTCCGGCACGCAACTCCCCAACGGATTATTAAAGTTAGGCACAAACACACATGCTTTAATATCAAAACGATCTAGTGCCTGTTGCAAATAATTGAGATCAATTCCGGTTACCGGATCAGTAGGCACCTCCACTACTTTTAATCCCAAACTTTGCATTACCCGGAAAATACCATAGAAGGTTGGACTCTCCGTAGCCACTGCATCGCCTGGTTTGGTTACGGCTTGCAAACAAAATGATATGGCTTCCATACAACCCGCAGTAACTACCAGATCATCTTCGCTTAGCGAACCTCCCCAGTTAAAACTCAAACGTGCAATTTGCTTCCGCAGTTTTTCATTGCCTTGAATATGTTCATAACTCAAACAATGATCGGGTTCATTCCGCAAACTGTGGATAACCGATTTATTAAGTTTGGCTGCGGGCAACAAAGATGCATCGGGTGCGCTTAATGAAAATGACGTAAGCTTAGGCGAACGCAAATCATGATACACACTCGAAATCATTTCGTCCACACTTACGGGCAAAGCTTCATCGGTAGGTTCGCAAATGGCGGGTACATCAAACGGAAGTTGACGCGAAAACTTTACATAGTAACCTGATTGCGGTCTAGCTTCAATCAAACCTTTGCTCTCCAAATAGTAGTAAGCCTGAAAAGCGGTACTTAAACTAATGCCTTGCTCTTTACTTAACGCTCGTACCGAAAGTAAGCGGTCGCCAATCTTTAATGCACCTTTGTCAATCAGCGATTCGATGCGGCTTGCCACCTCCAAATAGAGATGATCGGGTTTCTCAAGTACCTCCATAAAAAAATTGATATGGTCAAAATTATCAAAACTGAAACTGTTTTTTGTACGTTGAAACGAGAAAATTTGTGGCATGAATTCAAACTCTACTCAAAAGTCAGGGGCTTTGGCTTACCTCGCACTTGCAGCCGTGTGTATTATATGGGGCACCACCTACCTCGCCTTGCGTGTGGGCGTTACTCAGTTTCCCCCGTTTCTTTTTTCGTTGATCCGGTTTTCAATTGCCGGACCGTTGTTGGTTTTGTTCATGCTCACCATTGGCAAACAAAAGTGGCCCGATCGAAAAACACTTTTTAACCAAGCAGTAAGTGGCATCTTAATGACCACGTTAGGTGTATCAATGGTAGGTTGGGCTGAAGTTTATATTTCGAGCGGACTGGCTGCCGTTATTTGTTCAGTTATGCCGGTGTGGACAATCTTAATCAATGTGTTGATTCTGAAAGATGAAAAACCAAACTGGTTAATCATTACCGGAGTATTAGTAGGGCTTACTGGCATTGTAATGATCTTTAGCGAACACCTGGCCGAGTTTGCTAACCCACTTTATATTTTCGGAATTGTGATAACTTTTGCGGCTAACATTTCGTGGGCCGTGGGTAGCATTTGGGTAAAGAAGAAAAATGAAAACACTAATCCATTTCTGGGTGCCGGTTTACAAATGAGTTTCGGTGCGCTGGCTATAATTCCGCTTAGTTTATTGTTTGATGACTATTCAAAGATTCAATGGTCGAACGAAGTGATTACAGCACTAACCTACATTATTGTTATTGGGTCGATGGCTGCATATGTGTGTTACTCTTATGCGATAAAAAAATTACCGATGACGGTGGTTTCACTTTATGCCTACATCAACCCGATTGTAGCCGTGCTGTTAGGTTGGGTGTTGTTAAATGAAAAACTAAACCTTCAAATTGTGTTGGCCATTATGCTAACCATTGCTGGAATTTACATTGTTAACCTTGGCTATCGCACAAAAAATTCAGGTTCAGGAATGCTGCAATCCATCAGCAGAAAATTTAAGTTTTCAAGATCATGAGTTTGCTGATTCTTGATTATGAACCAACCCACCAACCGCACTTTGAGCGACTGAACCGGCATTGGATTGAAAAATATTTCTGGATGGAATCCGTTGATGTGGCCGTGCTTCAAAATCCGGAAGAACATATTCTGACACTCGGTGGCCATATCTTAATGGCAGAGTATGAACACCAGGTTGTAGGTACGGTTGCATTAAAGTTTGTTAAACCCGGCCTGTATGAGTTTACCAAAATGGCTGTTGATGAAACCCATCACGGTTTAAAAATTGGTAAGCAATTGGCCGAGGCTGCAATCGCCTGGTGTAAACAAAAAAATGCACGCCACATCATTCTGTATTCAAATACAAAATTGGTTCCGGCCATTACGCTCTATCGCAAACTGGGCTTTCGCGAAGTAGAATTGGATGGTCCCTACAAACGAAGTGATATTAAAATGCAACTTGATTTATAATTATGCTTACACAAAACTTAACTGTCATCATTACGCGCGATCTGCAAAAGCTAAAATCCGAATTAGAACTTTATCAAGATGAAGCTAACATCTGGAAAGTAGATAAAAATATTGCTAATACCGCTGGCAATCTTTGTTTGCACCTGGTGGGTAACTTAAACGCCTACATTGGCGCAACATTGGGCAACACCGGCTATGTGCGCAACCGCGATGCAGAGTTTGAACTAAAAAATACCTCCCGTAAGGAATTAATTCAAAAAATTGAAGACACAATAAGCATGATCAATATCGTACTTCCAGGCATTGATGAAAAAATACTAAAGTCCGAATACCCATTATTAGTTCTGAAAGAAAAGACATCCACAGAATATTTTCTGGTACACCTTGCCGTGCACTTAGGTTATCATTTGGGGCAGGTTAATTACCACCGCAGGTTACTGGATTAACCTTTAGCACATCTGTTTTACTTTCGCTTTTAGTAATATCTTTACCTGACAATAAATCTAAACGCTCATGACACTTACTTCTTCCATCCCAGTAAAAAGAACCACTCAGTCAAGGTTAAGCACGGTTGATTTCAGTAACCTAGGCTTTGGTAATTACATTTCCGATCACATGCTGGTGGCTAAGTACGATAAAGGCACCTGGCAAGATCCACAAATTATTCCTTACGGAGATTTGATGATGAGTCCGGCAATGCTTTCACTACATTATGGGCAAGCCGTGTTTGAAGGCATGAAAGCTTTTCACATGAAAGATGGTGGCATCAATGTTTTCAGAGTAGAACGTCATCATAAAAGACTTAACCGCTCGCTGGAGCGGATGTGTATGCCCGCCATCAGCGAAGAACTTTTTGTTAATGGATTGGAGGCTATTGTTAAAACCGATGCTGACTGGATTCCCAAAGACAATGGTAGTTCGTTGTATTTGCGCCCCGTAGTTTTTGCATCGGAAGCAAAACTCGGAGTAAAAGTTGCTGATCAATATTTGTTTGTAATTCTTACCAGTCCGGTGGGGCCATACTTCAGCAAACCGGTTCGGTTAAAAGTTGAATTGGATTATGTACGTGCGGCTGAAGGCGGAACCGGTTTCGCAAAGTGTGCCGGTAACTATGGTGGTGCATTTTATCCCACACAACAAGCCCGCGAGCAGGGTTTCGATCAGGTAATCTGGACAGATGCGAAAGAACATAAATACATTGATGAATCGGGCGCGATGAATATCATGTTTGTACTCGATAACAAATTAGTGACGCCTGCCCTCTCATCTTCTATTCTGGATGGCGTAACCCGCAACACCATTATTACACTTGCAAAAGATATGGGCGTAACGGTGGAAGAAAGAAAAATCAGCATTGAAGAGATAGAAAAATCTTTCAAAAATAAAACCTTAACCGAAGCCTTTGGTGCCGGAACAGCCGCTGTTGTTTCGCCTATTGCTACTATTAACATCAACGGCATGGACTATCACTTACCAGAAGTTAAAGCCGATAGTTTTCAGCTTCGTGTAAAAAATAAGTTGGGCGAAATTCGCAGTGGTGCTGCACCCGATACTTATAACTGGAACCACGTCATCAAATAAGTTGTGATACGCGGTGCATTTTTTACCGGGCAAAATCTGCCTCTGGAGATTCGTGAAATCAAAAAACCAAAACCTGTAAAAGATCAGGTGTTGGTGCGCCTGCATTATGCAGCTCTCAACCATCGCGATTTGTGGGTGCAACAAGATTCCATTCCACAGCAACCTGTAATCTTAGGTTCGGATGGTTGTGGTGTAATTGAAGATGTAGGCGAAGATGCCGACCCATTGTTAATCGGTGCCGAAGTAATTATTAATCCAAGCCTTAATTGGGGCAACAACCCGATAGTACAAAGCGACACATTTAAAATTTTGGGTTACCCCGATGCCGGAACATTTAGCGATTACGTATGCGTTTCCAAAAAACAAATTTTTGAAAAGCCCGAGCATTTAAGTTTTGAAGAATCGGCTGCTGTGCCATTAGCCGGATTAACAGCATACCGTGCCTTGTTTTCAAAAGCCCGCTTACGCGCGAAAGAAAAAGTATTGATAACCGGTATTGGCGGTGGCGCGGCATTATGGGCCATGCAGTTTGCGGTTGCCTATCAGGCGCGGGTTTATGTAACATCCAGCTCGAACGAAAAAATTGAAAAAGCAAAAGCACTCGGTGCGATACAAGGTTTTAACTACACCGATCCCGAATGGACAAAGCAAGCACAGAAAGAAGCCGGAGGTTTTGATATCGTGATTGACAGTGCAGGTGGGCCACAGTTTTCGCAATTGTTTGATTTGATGATGCCCGGAGGACGCATTGCCATTTTTGGTCGTACAGCAGGCAACATACCCGATGTACCCACACGGTTACTGTATTGGAAACAGATTTCCATTCACGGCACAACTATGGGTACCCGAGATGAATTTTTATCGATGTTGGATTTATTGGAAAGTCGAAATCTAAAACCGGTAATCGATCAGGTATATCCACTCGAAAACATCCATGATGCTTTTCAACGTATGAAGAGCGCTAACCAGTTTGGTAAGATTGTTTTGAAGATAAAGTAAAACCATGAGCACCTTCCCCATCACCGACAAAACTGAGATCACCCGTTTACCCAAACGCGGTGTGTATGATGTTGATACTGTTCACGCCATTTTAGATGAGGCTCTGGTTTGCACGGTTGCCTTTACATTAGAAGGTCAACCATTTCAAATTCCAACAGGATTTTGTCGGATTGATAACAAACTATACATACACGGTTCGGTTGGTAGTTTTTACATGCGCGAACTACAACAGAAAAAACTTCCGGTATGTATTAGCGCCACCTTGCTGGATGGCATGGTGCTGGCCCGTTCGGCTTTTCATCATTCCGTTAATTATCGTTCGGTGGTCATGTTCAGCGAACCCGAACTGATCACCAACAAAGACGAACTTTATACTGCACTGGAAGTATTCACCAACAAGATGTGCCCTGGCCGTTGGGATGATGTTCGCAAACCAACCGAAGGCGAGTGGAAAGCAACTATGGTGTTGGGTTTTGAAATTAAAGAAACCTCAGCCAAAGTTCGGGTTGGCCCACCTAAGGACGATGAAGAAGATTATGATTTGAATGTTTGGGCTGGAATTCAACCGTTGAAATTAGAACGCAAAACCCTTATTGCCGACCCAGGTTTAAAGGCTGGCGTGCCTGTTCCACCTTACCTGCTTTGAGGTTTCAGAAGGAAATTTGGGCCGGATTTGGTATCTTCGCGGCCAGTTGAACCAAACGCAGGGTTCATTGGTTACAAAAGCAGCCATTTGGCTTAAAAATCAACAAAAAAACAATAACACCATGGGAAGACCTCCTGTATTACCTAAGAAGAAAAAAGACGGTTTTTGGCTGGAAGTACGCAACAAAGGCGCAAAATCAGGTACTATTTTAATTCGCGATAGCTATGTGGCCATGATGCAGGCCGCCAAGCAATACGAAACCACCAAAGATGTCATCATCATGGGTGAACACAAAAACGGCAAAAAAGTGGACGATAAGGCGAAAGCTAAAAAGGCTAAAGAAGCTTAATCAGAGCAACTTAAAACTTTAAGAAAGGCTACCTAAACGGGTAGCTTTTTTTATTGCATCACTCCCTAAGTCTTTTAAAAAATTCCTGTAAAAGAATCTTACTCTCCTGTTCACCAACTCCTCGCTTTATGGTTGTGCGGGCATGCAGCAAGGGCGAACTGACCAACGAGTAACCCCGCTGTACATCGCTGGCTCCAAAAACCAATTGCTGTAATTGTACCCAATGCAATGCACCGGCACACATCACGCAAGGTTCAAGTGTAACGTAGAGTGTACACTCGCTCAGGTATTTCGAACCAAGGTAATTGGCAGCTGCGGTTACGGCCAGCATCTCAGCATGAGCCGTAGCATCTGTTAATTGTTCAGTTTGATTGTGCGCACGCGCGATTATTTTATTCTGACAAACAACAACTGCACCAACTGGCACTTCACCTAAGTCTAATGCCTTACGTGCTTCTTTCAAAGCTTCACGCATAAAGTAATCGTCAGTGTAAAGATCCAGCATGAATGAAGAAGTAACTGTTCTACTTAATCCTGATTGTCTTCATCATAGCGCGCACATTTTCCTGCCAGTCTTCTTTAGAAGATTTGGGGCAGTTAAACGAAAACACGAGTGTGCGCTCTGGTTCTATCAGGTATTGAATGTACGTATAGCGATAAACCGGCTGTTGTTCACCCAGCTCCATTTTATTGCCGTTTACACGCGATTCAAATTCCAGAAAAATTAATTTCTTTTTATGCACCTCGTGCACACCTTCATTAATCATATCTACCCGATCATAAAAACTCTGGATGCTGGCCTTGAAAAACTTTTGTGCCATTTCCAGATCCGCATCGGGCCATTGGGTAGCGGAGATGTTCACACTGAAATCGAGCGTGCGATTTAAATCGGTATAAGCGGCCAACGGAGCCCGCACCGAAGGATAACGCTGAATAATATCATCGGTAGTCATGGGCGAAAGCTCGGCCGGCAACGAAATGGTAATGCCCTCGGCTACTTTGGTTTTAACCAACTTATCAGGCGAAAAGCCAAACAGACTAACAATCGACAGGAAAATAAGGAATCTCTTCATAGTCATTTTACAACGAAAAAGGGTAGCCTGCTCTATATAACGGGCAACCTTTATTAATTTGCGAGCCCAAATTTAAGGATTTTAACATGCTAAGAACTCATACGTGTGGCGAGCTGCGGCTGAATGATGTAAATAAAACTGTTACCCTTACCGGCTGGGTGCAACGTACCCGCGATAAGGGCAGCCTCTTGTGGATTGATTTACGCGACCGCTATGGAATTACCCAACTTTTTCTGGAAGAAGGTAAAACCGATGCTGCCACCCTGCAGGTTGCCCGCAGCCTGGGTCGTGAGTTTGTGTTGAAAGTGCAAGGCACAGTAGTGGAGCGTCTTTCTAAAAATGACAAGATGCCTACTGGCGATATTGAAGTGAAGGTAAGTTCAATTGAAATATTGAATGCATCTAAAGTGCCACCCTTTACGATTGAAGATAATACCGATGGTGGTGATGATCTGCGCATGAAATACCGCTACTTAGACTTGCGTAGAAATACCGTACGCGAAAGTTTACAGCTTCGGCATAAAATGGCGCAGCAAACGCGCATCTATCTCGATAGTTTAAATTTTATTGAAGTTGAAACTCCGGTGCTAATAAAATCTACACCGGAAGGTGCACGCGATTTTGTGGTGCCCTCGCGCATGAACCCCGGTGAGTTTTATGCATTGCCACAATCGCCACAAACGTTTAAGCAATTGCTGATGGTATCGGGCTTTGATCGCTACTACCAGATTGTAAAATGCTTTCGCGATGAAGATTTAAGAGCCGACCGCCAACCAGAGTTTACGCAGATCGACTGCGAGATGGCCTTCATTACACAAGAAGATATTTTACATACGTTCGAAGGATTGGTACGCCATCTTTTTAAAACAGTAAAAGGAATTGACATGCCTTCGGTGCCCCACATGACGTATGCCGATGCCATGAAATTTTATGGATCGGATAAACCCGATACGCGCTTCGATATGAAATTCGTGGAGCTGAATACAGTAGCACAGGGTAAAGGCTTTCAGGTATTTGATAGTGCCGAATTAGTAGTTGGCATTTGTGCGCAAGGTAGCGCTGAATACACGCGTAAGCAGTTAGATGAACTTACTGAATTTGTAAAGCGGCCGCAGATTGGCGCTAAAGGTTTGGTGTATGTTCAATGTAAAGCCGATGGCACCTTTAAATCATCGGTAGATAAATTTTATTCGACAGAAGATTTAAAACAGTGGGCAGAAAAATTTGATGCCAAGCCTGGCGATTTGTTGTTAGTACTTTCAGGCGAAACGGCTAAAACACAAAAAGCATTAAGCGAATTGCGTTTAAAGATGGGTGACACCTTGGGCTTACGCGATAAAAATAAATTCGCGGCCTTGTGGGTAATTGATTTTCCATTGCTGGAGTGGAACGAAGAAACCGCACGCTGGCATGCCATGCACCATCCGTTTACATCGCCTAAACCACAAGACATTCAGTTGTTAGACACCAACCCCGGTGCCGTGCGCGCCAATGCCTACGACATGGTGATTAACGGAACAGAAGTGGGTGGTGGTTCAATTAGGATTCACGATCGCGCCACGCAACAACTTATGTTTACCCATCTGGGCTTTAGCGAAGCTGAAGCGAAAAAACAATTTGGCTTCTTAATGGATGCCTTTGAATTTGGCGCACCGCCACACGGTGGTATTGCGTTTGGCTTCGATCGTTTGTGTTCCTTGTTTGGTGGTGCCGATTCTATCCGCGACTTCATTGCCTTCCCTAAAAACAATGCGGGCCGTGATATGATGATCGATACGCCTTCCACAATCTCGCAAGAGCAATTGAATGAATTGAGTATTGCGGTAAAAGGAAGTTAAGAAGTAAGGGCTAGTAACTCCTGATTTTTGAGATCGTCAGATTATGCTATTTATGCTATTCGGGATTTGTAATCCCGGAACCAGATATAATGGATTTTAAAAATCTTTTTATGTATAGTTCGACATTACAAATGTCGAACAGCCATAAGATTGCTAAAGATTAAAATCTAAAATCATTGAATAGAAAGTAGTCGTGCAACAGCTACCCATGTTGTGGGCTTTGCGACTGTCAACCGTTACTTTGTCTGTTTACACTCTGTATTCATAATCCAGATTGTCGTTGCATCTCTGTCGAGTTCAACTGTCTCTTCGTCCACCATTTTAAGAATACTATCGTTCTTCAACGAGTCGAAGAAGTCTTTATATGAATAATAAAACTTCAATTGAAACTTATCGTTCAATTCAGTCCATTGTCCCGAAACATTAATGTTTCCAGGTACTTTTGTAATAAACCCGGACTTGTCCTCAAAAAAGGATTTTATTGCAAACTTATTTGATTTGTCAAGGTACAAAGCCCAAGTCACTGAGTCCGAATTTGTTCCAATCCATTTTAGATAGTCAACATAAACTGAGTCGTATGATAAAATGTCTCGCTCTGCAAAGTCTAATGAGTCAAATGGTCTATTTTTCCACGTGTCGGTTTTTGTCCCACATGAAAAAATAATAAGTAATAGTCCAATGGTTAACGTTCTTATCATCTGTCTCGGAGCATTACCCACAACGTTTGTGTTTATGCAGTGCGGGGAATAGGAGGGCTAAAAAATGTAGCGCAGCGAAATGTTTAGCCCGACCTGCACGTCTCTGTCCCCCGACACCGAACTAAATTAAGAAAATACTTTTAATACCTACACCAAACCCCCGCATTGCATAAACATTTTGTTGTAGCTCGTGCGCGTCAACCGTTACTTTAATTTGACTTGTCTCAAGTCCACCGTTAATTATTTTGACGTGTACGAGTCCGCCTAAACTAATTTGTCCGCGAAGCCGAGTCAATGTCATTTGCTTCTGAGTCCTTATTTATTGTCGGCTTTCTTAGTCTATAGTTAAATCCCAGTATCGCTCCTGTCAGTGGTAGTACTACTGGCATAATGAAACTGCTTAAAAAGTATGGGAGTATTTTGAAAGTCAGACTTACCAGAATTGCATAAAGTCCAACGGCTGCGATTAGTCCCAGGAAACTTAGTCCAATTGATTCTGTAAATTCATTTTGTCGGCCGAGTTTTTTAAGTGTCAAATAACCTACAACTCCGATTCCTGTCCACATTGACAAGTAGCCCGCTATTGAACCAAACATCACAGAATAATAAAGGTCCCAAGGGTCAAAAAGGGAGAATATTAAAACTCCTACGAGTCCACAGGCTAGTCCAACGAATATCTCTTTAACTACAAGTTCAAATTTTATGTCCTTTGTCATGGGTCAAATCTTTGTCGAGCGCATGAGCTACAACATTCGAATATAGGCAATTAATTGCCTATATACCCACCTATTACATGGATATAGGAAACTGAGTTTCCTATATTTCCTTATGTCTACCGCCAATCTCCCAGCAAGACTTGTGCTATTCGGGATTTGCAATCCCGAAACCAGATATAATGGATTTTAAAATCCCTTTATCTATCGTGGCCGCAACAAATTTTGCTTCATTTTCATAGGATGAAACTAATTGATTGAATTTAATCCTGAATCTGCCTACCCGACCTAATGATGCCTTCAAAATCATCATAATCATTCATTACTATAAACCCATAGGTAGATTCATTTGTATTCAATAGGTATTGAGTTCCAAAAGTTCGTTCGGTGGTAGAGTTCCACTCAAATTTTATTTTCAGTAAGTCATTTCCATTATTTAAGGGATAAAAGTTATTCTCAATAGGCTTGAATTCAACTCCTAATTCATCAGCTTCTGAACGAAGTCGCTTCTCAAGCATTTGAAACATTTGCTGTGATGTCCATTTATTTATTTTTATATACGGGCCCACAAATACCATTACTGTACTGTTTAAATTGGTGGAATCTACATATAGGGAAATCCATTGTTCCCTTGGGCGGAGAAGCTCATAGTACTCAATTTTGCTATTCACAACCTCTTGCGGACTATCGGTATTACTCCACGATTCAATTAGTTCATCAATACTGGTTTCAACAAAAACACCAGGTAAATTAAAAGAGAGATCAGAAAATCGATGGTTTTTAAGGTCTTGGAATTTCTTACTCTCATTATTAGAGCAAGAGACTATGATTATTAATGATAGTAGTAACACCAAACTATTCCCTATATACCACTTACATTCTATCATATTAAAAGTTGATTTGGTTAGCCGCCAACATCTAAATATAACTAACTCTTTAGCTACTATAATTCTACCTCCAATCCCCCAGCAATATCGCGCCCGCCCAATAATAAGGATGTTGGTATTTTGGATTGCGCGAGAGTGCAACCTGTGCTTCGCGCAGCGCATCGATAGTAGCCATGGTGCGCATGTTTTTATAAAACTCTGTCATCAGCAGCGAGGTAGCTTCATCATCTACTTTCCATAACGTGGCCACCACACTCTTTACTCCGTTTTGTAAAAACCCACTGGCGGGACTAACAGGTGAGTTTTCGGCCGAGCCTTTTGTTACGGCTGTCTGGCAAGCCGAGAGCACCACAATGTTCAGGTGGTTCATTACTTCCATACCCCACAATTCTTCCAGCGTAAGTTTACCATCGCCATCCACATCTTTACCGCCAGCCATGGTTAAAAAGGATTGCGTAAAATCTTCGTAGTCTAAGTTACCGTGTGTAGCAAAATGCATAACGGTAAAATCTTCGCCCGCAGTTTTTACTTTATCTTCTGTAGCTTGTTCGTGTAAAAAGATTGCTGAGGATGGATATAACTTTTTAATCTCAGCTACTTCACGTTCGGTGCTCGGCAAGGTTTTATCCGGATTACCAAACGCAATAATTTTCAGATTTTTTTCCGTTTCGGCCAACCGCAAAATATTGGTAGAGCTTACATAGAAAATGGCAAACTGATTCGCGAGCAAACTAAACTCGCCATTGTTAAGTGTTTTACCGAGCAACTGAAACGGAATGTAATTCAAAACTCCAGTGGCAATAATTCCCAACCGTTTCTTCGAAGCAATTTCAGCAGCAGCCGGAGCAATCAAATGCTGATACATTTCTTCAAACGGCATCATGGCTTTGTCTTTTTGTTTCAGATCGTACACCAAAGCCTGGCGTTGTTGTTCTTCTTTGGTTAAATCCAACTTGCTAAAGGTGCCCAGTTGGTTGCGGGTTACATTTAAAATCGCATTTACATTTCGGCTTAGTTGCTCACGACTTACGTTTACAATTTTGGCAATTACGGTATCACGCGTGGCTACAAAAATATAAAGCTGATTTTCGCCTGGCAGGTACGAGATCAGCGCCATGTCTTCGGGAATATTTTTTTTCTCGCGCCTGAATTCTACGGGCTGCACACTGTTATTAAAATACCGCGTAAGTTCAGGGCGCACATTTACTTGCTGATTCACAAACTTCAGATAATCGCCTTCGGCAATAGTTTTAGTGCCATCCAGATTTTTTAATCGCTCTTTGTTTTGTTGTTCAGATGGCAGTGCCTTTTCATTGGATATCTGCTGTTCAATACCATCCAGCCGGGCTTTCATATTGCGCTCCTGCTCTACGATTTTACTTTTACTGGCATCTTCAAATTTTACATCGAGGTTTTTAAACTTGGCCTTCAGGTTATCTTCGTTATTCTTTTGCAGATAGCCCATCGCCAACTCGGTTTCACCTAATTGCAGCAACACATCTACCAATGCTTCATAAACTTTCAGAATATTTTTATCAGACGAAAAAAGTTTGCGTGCTTCTTCCCCACCCGAAACCTTATTGCGAATTTTCTCAATTACATCTACTGCTTCCTTCAGGTAATCGCGGCTTTGTGGCAGTTGTTTGTTCTCTTTGTATAACATGCCCAGCCAATACAAACTTTCCCACAAGGTATTGTACTTACCCATTTCGCGCGAAGCTTTGATGGTTTCTTCCAACGTAGGTTTTGCTTTGGTATAATTCTTCTGCAACACCTGCAACTGACCCAGCAAGTTCAGGTTAGCGATATAATCTACTTTTAACGATTTCTCTTTCGCTGATTTTACACCTTCATTAAGAAAGGTTGCTGCTTCATCATATTTTTTCTCTTCGATCTTTAAACGACCAATCATACTCAGCGCTTCAGTTTTAGGTCTTGGGGCGCCTACTTTATCAAATACAACAATCGCTTCGCGTAACCATTTATCGGCTTGCACATAATCATTTAAATAAAAATACGATTCACCAATCAGGCTGTGGATAATGCCAAAGTTCTCGTTGTAGTCGCCAGCTTTCTTCATTATCTCGTACGACTTCTGATAATATTCCAACCCTTTGCGGTAATCACCTTGCGCGGTGTATACGGTACCAATGTTGGCTAACGGTGCCAGCCGGTTGTATTCCGAATTTACTTTGCGATACAAACTATCACTCGCCATCTGGTAACGCAACGATTTATCGTACTCGCTTAATTGTTTATAGACATTACCGAGATCGATGTAAGCACCGGCAAGGCCCCACTCGTTATTAGTGCTGCGGTAGAGTTCAAAACTCTGATGACCTAACTCAAGTGCTTTTTGAAACTCGCCTGCTTCTGACATAATGTTACTGCGCACTTCCAGCAAATAAGCTTTCAGCGTAACATCATTTAAGGTATCGGAAATAACCTGTGCCTGATCCAACAACTTCAATGCTTTTACATTATCGCCATAAACATAACTGGCATCGTTGCCCATTTCAACCAAGGCGTAAGCAGCATCTTTGCTGCGATTGGTTTTGGTATAGATGTCTAAGGCCTTGCGGATATAATCTTCTGATACTGCAAACTTACCTTGCGAGCGATTGAGTCCTTTCAGGCGCAGGTAACAAAAGGCCAGTATGTTATCATCTTTGATTTCCGTAGCCAGTTTTACGGCTTCATCGAAATAGGTACCGGCTTTTTTATAATTGTTATCAGCAGCTTGTGCCAACGTGCCGAGGTTGGCTAGTGTATAAATCAGGTTTGGTTTATCTTTTATTTTTCGTTGCAAGGTTAATACTTCCAGGTATCGCTTCTCTGCTTCTTTATAATCTGTTTTAGTTTGATAGCTACTGGCCAGATTGGAAACAGCAAGCGCCCAGTTCAACGTATCTTTGCTTGACTTCAACATGCCGATGGCTTTGTTGTAATACTCAAAAGCTGTGTTAAACTCTTTTGTCTTTACATAACTCGCAGCTAAATCCTGATAGGCCGATGGTAGTTGTGTTGAATCGTTTAACTGATGCAGCGCATTTACTGTATTGTTCAATGCTTCCTGTGCTGCCACAGGATTGTTGGTTTCAGTAAACAACGTGGCCAGTTTAGACCATGAGCTTGCCACCTGCGTGAGGTTGCGACATTTTTTTGCCAGCGCAATAGCAGCCTGATGCGCTTCAATGGCTTTATCAAAATCAAGTTTGCTCCAATAATTTTGTCCTACGTTAGAAAGCATAACCGATGCATTCACTGAATCCCCTGCCTCCATGTATAAGTTGTACGCCACCCGATATCGTCCTATGGCTTCATCGTACTTAAATAAGTTAGTGCCTTGATTGTAGGCATACTCCCAATGCGATTCGGCTTCTTGTCCTTTATCGCCTAGCTTTTTAAAAACGGAAACGGCTTCCAGAAATGTTTCATTTGCTTTTGTGTAATTTTTTATAGCCGCATAACCTTTGCCAACATTCAGCAGTATTTGAGCACTCTTGTGCTCATTGCCGGCAACCTTAAACAGTCGGGCTGCTTCGCGATAATGAAATAACGATTGTGCTTTATTGCCAAAGTGTTTGCTGGTAACCGCCCACCGGTCGTGCGTATCGCCTTGTTCATAAGCACGATGTTTTACGTTGGTTATGGTAAGCGCAAGCTGATGATGTTTATATGCGTTTACTGAATCAAGCAAGTCGCGGTATTGATAGGCCATGTTGTTATACACGGTGGCCAAGTTGGTAGTATCGTTAGTCAGTTTATAAATTTTAACCGCTTCGCCATAATATTCAATTGCTTTGCGCGGATCGTTTGCATAGTCTTTGCCATGAATGTAAGCCAGATCCCACCAGGCATCGGTAAGCTTGGTGTATTCATTTTTCTTAATCAACGGAAACACTTCTTTGATTTTAGCTAATGCGGCTTTTGTGTTTTTGTTATCGCGATAGCCTTTGTAAATATTTCGCTTCGCACTGATTAGCCGTGTGGTGTCTTTTAGTTGCGTATAAATTTTTTCAGATTCCGTATAACTCGAAACTGACTTTGCAAATTCGCCCAAAGAAAAATGCAGCGTGCCTTCGTAGTCTAACGCGTAGGCAAGTTTTTGGGCATTGTTCCATTCGCGACCGTATTTTACCGCTTCGGCAATAGCTGCTTTGGCTTTATTGGCTTCTTTAAGTTTGTTAAAGTTTATGGCGATGTTTCGCTTCAGGTCAATCATGCTGGCGGTATCGCGCAAAGCACTATAAATTTTAAAGGCCCGTTCGTAATTCGTAATGCCATCTACTGGTTTATCTAATTCATCGGAATACATAAAACCCATACTCCACAACATGTCACCTTCTAAATCTAAGTTGTCAACCGAGCGGGCAATACCGAGCGCCTCATCATAATACGCTATAGCTTTCTTAAAATCTTTCTTTGAGCGATTAAGTTTGGCTAATTCCTTAAGCGTGGCGTTCAATTCACTCTGATACGACTTCGATTCACGGTCGGCAGAAAAAACTTTGGTACGTAAATCTTTTGCCAGCAAAAGATTTTCTTCTGCTTTTGTTTGCTCATCTATTTCAAGATAAGCCATGGCGATGTAATGGCGTGCAAAGCCTTCGCCATATTCGCTTCCGGCAGCTTTAAATTTTTGAGCAGCCTTTTCATACCAGGGTATGGCTTGCGTGTATTGACTCTGGACTTCTTCTATCAGCGCAACTTCATAATGATATAAGGCTTCGTTGTAGGTATCGCTCAACTTCGCTCCCAAAAATATACAGGCATCCAGAATTTTTCGAGCTTCGGCATATTGTTGCGCCTTACGTTGGTCTTGTGCTTCTTTGTACCAATCGTTTACCATGCTCTTGGTAATTCTTCTTTTATAATGTGTAAAACTTGCTTCCATTTTTTCGGGTGTGGCCCCAATAAATAATGAACGTAGTTCAGTTGCGGTAATGCGATCACCATCTAAGGCATACTCACTAAAACTTTTAACCCACGGTTGCGACAAGCCCGCATTATTTGTATAAAGAATAATAGAATGATACAGGTATGTCCAGACAGTAAGTGTATCAGATTTCTCTAAGGCCTCATGCAACAACATTCCTTTTTGCGGGCCTTCTTTTACGCGATCGGCATTGTTGGCTGCTTTCAGTTTTTGTCCTTCTTCGTTAAGCGCCATTTGCATCTTCACAAATTTTTCGGTGCGCAACCTATAACCATCCGATTTCAAAATTTCTTCTATGGAATAATAAGGCTTACCACTCTCATCTGTAAAAAATATTCCATACGAAGCGAGGTAGAAATAAGTGCTTTTAAATTTCAGGTTAACCGGAATCTGGGCAAATACCAGATCGCCTACATAAAGCGGTTCTTTGGTTTCGAGAAGGGCCGTAGCTTTTTTAACACCCGCTTCCTGAAAAGTAATGCTGTTGAGATAATGTGCCTCGCCTTTACGTTGTTGTTGCAGCGTGGCCCACACTTCGCCACCACCACCTTTTTTCAGACCAACTTCCGA
This sequence comes from Cytophagales bacterium, assembly GCA_017303795.1. Lineage (GTDB taxonomy): Bacteria > Bacteroidota > Bacteroidia > Cytophagales > Cyclobacteriaceae > ELB16-189. Next base: position 69,923 of record JAFLBR010000014.1, read on the forward strand.
ACCATAGTTAATGGTTACCAGGTATTTGTTGGTGCCTTTGTTTTCGATGGAAACGATTGGAAAGGCAAACCACATTTCTTCCGATTGGGCAACGACTGCCGAGCCCGATAAAAGAAGTGCAAACAGAAATAGTAGTGCGCGCATAAGTAGATTAAAAGCGCAGAAAATTTAGGCATTTTTAATGCGCTATGGTACGCTTATTACCAGTAAGATTGCAAAATCCGTGCTGGTACGGATTCGCCCCTCATATTTTTAATGACTGCACCTACGCAGAAGAACTAAACAGCCACAGATTACACAGAAAAAACACAAATAGCTAAACTTGATCTCTGGAAACTGAGAAATCTGTGGCTAAAATAAAACGTGCTTTGTATCTTAATGCTAATTCAGAAGCTGCGTGGTCTCTTCCGCATCAATGGTAATATCGTCCTCCCCAACATCATCAAACGGATTTTCGAGGTGATCCTGAATGTTATCCAAACTTACCAGAATGAAGCTATACAAAACCGGCATTACATACTCCAACGAAGCAGAATAATCGCCCACGGTGCTGGCAAAGTAAGGCCCATAAATAATCGGGAATACATAAATAAAAACTTTGCTGTAGGTGCGCAGCGTTACCGGGGTACGATAATTATGTATGATCTTCATATTATCGAACGCGATAATCATTTTACTGATGTACTGATTTATTCTGGAAATCTCGCTGCTCTGTACATCGTGCTTGCGCAAATCGTTTGTAAACTCCGATAGCTCAGAAAACAATTTGTACATCATTAATTCATTCTCTTTCCATTCGGGATTATGGTTGGTCTTGAACATTTCACGCATCAGCTTCATCATCTCAAAAATGATTTGCTTGCTGCGGTTGGGTAAGGTCTTATCTTTAATGGGAGGCCAATCGCGCGTAGCGAAATAAACCGCTACCGCATGACCTTTAAAATCGGCCAGGCGTTGCAAGGCTGTTTCCCTGCGGGTGTAGGCAGAGCCAATTGAAAACACTACCGGAAACACAATGGCCACACCCACCAGCATATCTGGAAACTTGGCGATGAGTCCAAAATGAAAACAGGTGTACGTGGAAATCACCGCCAGAGCCGTGATGATAAACGTTTTGTAATTAATAATTAAGGAGAAACTGCGAATGATCCGCTTCATATGGGGTTGTAAAGGCCGCGAAAATTTCCAAAAAGGGCGGACATTACCAAATTGTTACGTGCAAATTGCAACTTAATCTTCCAGCACCTCAACTTCAACGCGCACATTTCTACGCGCATTGTTACTGTTTTTATCATGCAACATGCGATTACCACCCCAGGCTTTGATGCTAATGCGGTTATCTGCAATACCATTGGCTACCAACCAGCCTTTAATGGCCTGCGCCCGCGCTTCGGAGAGTTCCTTAGCTGAGCCAGTTCCATTCACCACATCGTTGGATAGTTCGAAGAAATTTTGAGAAGGCCCCATGGTAACAATTTTGCCGCGCGCATTGCCATTGGTGTGGCCGTGTAGCATAATTTTGTAACGATCGCTTGAGTTCATAAACTCCAGCAGGCGATTCAATTCGTATTTCGATTCGGGCAACATAATGGCTGCATCGTTAAAGAAATACACATTGTACAGCGTTTCAATATCGCCCCGATGCAAACGCGCCAGGTCGAAATGTATAATATACTTATCGTCTTTCCATTCGATATGCTCAGGCAGACTATCGGGTTTAATTTCATTGAGGTTAAAGTCGTGTTGCACTTTGCGGAAGCCAAAAGAAGAACCAATCAAAGTAACCTTACCCGTTTTATTCTTCGGGTCAACCATGGGCATTACCTCATGTGCTTTTACTTTTTTTATCAATCGCGATACATCGCTATCCACCAGTTCAACCTCACCATCAATGGGTTTACTGTTGGTTGGATTGAACAGATAAAATAAAACATTTGCTTCTTTGAGAGGCGGAGTGCCTTTCGGTTTGGGTTCTTCAAATACTACTGCGGGTTCTGGTTTTGTTTCAATTGCAAATAGTTCTTCCTTTTTAACAGGCTCTTCCTGCACTACCGGCTTGGGTTCTGTTATGGTAAGTGCACTATTCTTATCGGCATTTTCATTTACTTTTGATTCAATTGGTTTTTCGGTTGATGCTTCTGTTGGCGCTCCATAGTTTTCTTTCATTACGCGCACCCAGGCTTTATCGAATCCACCTTCTTTCCGGGCCTTCAACATCTGATCGATTGATTCATCAAAATCGGCATAGTAATCGAGATAGATATAGTAAAATTTGCAACCAGCATCGTACCCATATTTAGAATGTAGCCCGGTGTTGTTAAGCTGCGCCACATAATTTTCCATGTACTTTTCCTGCCCAATGCGGTAAGCAGCCACCACAATGTAATGTCCCTTTTGCAGGTACTCGCCCTTGGGTGAGGGGTCGGTAAACGATAGGAATGAAGCCCCGAGTAAAATCAGAGTAACGACATAGCCTCTCATAAAATAGGTCTTTTGGTTAACTAAAGTTTAGATAAAAAACTGACTTATGCAATCCAAAAAACTAACGCGCGAACATCTGCTTCAGAAAACCGATGCCATAACCGGTAAGTTGGATAAAGGCCGAAGGCACACTAAGCACTGCTACCTGCAAAGATTTTACGGTGGTAAATGCGTGAAATCCGATCAATAAAAAATAACTGAGATACCCGATGGTGAGTAGCGCCCCCAGCATCGGAAAAAGAAATGCAACAAGGGGTATTGAACAAAGGGCCAACAGGAAGCAAGCCGGAAACCAATGCGTGGGCTTTATTTCTCCGGGATGGGCCTGCCCCACCAGCACCCGACCTTTACCAAAGTTGGAAACCTGTTTGAAAAATTCGTGGAACGAAGTTCTGCGTTTATGATAAACAAAGGCACCGGGTATAAGCACAACCTTAAACCCTTGCTTGCGCATACGAACACTCAGCTCAATATCTTCAGCAAAACGATCGAATACAAATCCTTTTGTTTGTTCAAACACGTTACGACTAATTCCCATGTTAAAACTCCGTGGTTGAAATCCTTTTTTACTGCCCCCCCGAATACCACCGGTTGTAAAAACAGAAGCCATAGTATAGGCCATTGCCTGTTGCAAAGGAGTAAAATCGGTTCGGCCTTTATCGGGTCCACCCCATGCATCAATGGTTTCGGTTTGCATAAACTTTTCAACCGCTTCAAAATAGGTTTCGGGTATTACGCAATCGCTATCGAACACAACAAAGTATTCGCCCCGAGCGCGTTCAAAACCAAAATTACGACTTGGCCCAGGGCCACTGTTAGGTTTAAAAAAATAGGTGATGGATAATGCTGATGCATATTGCTCATACACCTCGCGACTGGTTTGAGTTGAGCCATCTTCTACCAGCAGCACTTCAAAATTTTTATACGATTGTTGGGTAAGGCTCTGCAGTAGTTCCTGCACTTCGTGCGGCCGGTTATAGACCGGAACAATAACAGAGTACTTCGGAGTTTGCATTTCAACAAAAGTAATCAATCCGTAAACAGAAATTTATCGCAAACAGATTTTGAGTGCAGGTTTTACTTACATTTAAGAATGAAAAAATCTATCCTGCTCCTGCTTGTTTCTATTTCTGGAAGCCTAACTTTTGCACAGAAAAATCCTGACCTCGATAAAGTCGCTGCTACGTATGCCACGCAATCGTTCAAAGAGTTTTACGAAATGCTCAGCTTGCCCAACGATGCCCATTTTCCGCAGGATATAGAAAAAAATGTTTTGTGGTGTGAACAAGCCTTTGCCAAACGGGGCTTCACCACACAGCGATTAAACACACCCACCGTACCATTATTATTAGCCGAACGCAAAGCAAAAAATGCCAGCAAAACTGTTCTGATTTATTTACAGATTGATGGCCAACCCGTTGAGCCTTCGCAATGGCAACAGGAAAGTCCGTGGAAACCAACTCTAAAAGAAAAAGACAGCGATGGCAAGTGGAACACCCTTGCGTATGAACGTTTATACGAAGGTCTTAATCCTGACTGGCGGATTTTTGCCCGCGCTACTTCCGATGCCAAAGGCCCGGCAATGGCTTTTCTGGCTGCGTTGGATGCCGGTCTGGCTTTAAAGATTCAACCTAATTACAACATCAAAGTAATTATGGATTTTGAAGAAGAGTTAGGCTCGCCCAACCTTCCACCGGCTGTACTTAAATATAAAAACGAACTGGCTGCTGATATGCTTATCATTTATGATGGGCCGCGCCATGTAAGCAATCAACCCACGTTAAGTTTTGGTGCACGTGGCATTTGCGAAATTACGCTTACTACATTCGGGCCGCGGGTGCCGGTGCATAGTGGTAATTATGGAAACTACACACCCAACCCTGCTATGCGGTTAGCTCAATTACTTGCTTCCATGAAAGGTGATGATGGTCGCGTTACCATTCCCGGATTTTACGAAGGTATTACCTTAACTGCCGAAGAGAAAGCTGTTCTGAAACAAGTGCCCGACAATGAAACGGAAATCAAAAAATTTCTGGGCATTGCCAAAGCGGATAACATTGGCGAAAATTTTCAGGAATCGTTGCAATACCCAACGTTAAACATTCGCGGCATGGATGCTTTGTTTATTGGTAAAGAATCGCGCACGCTAATTCCGGCAACGGCTACAGCCGAAATTGATATTCGGTTAGTGCCCGGCAGTAATCCAGATCGGTTGGTTGGCTTGGTGAAAAAACATATTCAGGATAAAGGTTATTTTGTGATTGACCGCGAACCTACAGAAGCCGAACGGATGCAATACGAAAAAATAGCTTCGTTCCGGTCGCACTTTTCGTATGCTGCGTTTCAAACTCCGTTTAATTCGGCCCCCGGTGTTTGGCTTAACAAAGCAATGGTAAAAGCGTTTGGAAAAGAACCGATTAAAATCCGGTTAATGGGTGGTTCTATTCCTATTTCGCCATTTGTTACTACGCTAAATATTCCGGCAGTGAGTGTGCCCACCGTAAATGCCGATAATAACCAACATGCTGAAAATGAAAATATTCGCGTGGGAAATTATGTAGATGCCGTAAAAACTTTTCTGGCGATACTAATGGAGAAGTTGTAATTAACTATTTCGGTATTCTTCAAGAAGCTTCTTATCTAATGTCCATAGCGACATTTTGTTTGACTTGCATGCTACCAACAAGCAACTGTCTATCAACCCAATTCCTTTAGTTGGAAGTTTTCTTTTGTATGACAACTTTCCTGCCTCAATCATAATTGCGCTTTCATTCACTTTGGGCAAGGATGTCCAAAATTCTAAAATCTGCTTTTCTTCGGCTTCATTTTTAGCACCTTGAAGCAATTCGCCAAACACTAAACTTAAAGCTACCGCCTCTCCACTTTCTATGTAAGAACTCAGTAAATCTGTAATCTTACCATCAGACTGCCGTAAAAACTCAATCCAGACTGAGGTGTCAACAATAATCATAAGTCGCGGTTAACCTTGCGGATTTTTTCTGCATTAAAATCATCGGCAAACTCAAGTGGGTTCTTTTTCAACTTTTGAATAGCCTTCCTCAGCTTTTGTCTATTCGTGTAATCAGTTAAAGCAATTATCAGACTTTCGGTAACATTCTTTCCCCCGGAATATTTTTTTACCTCATCCATTAAAGATTCAGGAACTAACGCTGTGATTTTCATACGAATATGTTTAAAGTAAAAATACGATGCAGCATCGTATTTTTAAAGTAAATCTTTATTAAAAGACTTAGCCGTAAAATTTCAAATTTCAAATTGCCCAATTTTCAAATTAAACTATCTTGCGCCCGATGGAAAATTTTGTGGTTTCGGCTCGTAAGTATCGCCCCCTTGGTTTTGAAGAAGTGGTGGGCCAGGAGCATATTACAACCACGCTTAAAAATGCCATCGATAACAACAAACTTGCACAGGCTTTATTATTCTGCGGACCACGGGGTGTAGGTAAAACTACCTGCGCGCGCATTGTAGCACGTTTGATCAACGGCTTCGAAGAAAAAGCTGAAATTAATTCACTCAATATTTTTGAGTTGGATGCCGCATCTAACAACTCGGTGGATGACATTCGTAACCTGATTGACCAGGTACGCTACCCACCGCAGTTCGGAAAATTTAAGGTGTACATTATTGACGAGGTTCACATGCTTTCGGCATCGGCATTTAATGCCTTTCTGAAAACTCTGGAAGAACCACCACCATACGCCATTTTTATTCTGGCCACAACCGAAAAGCATAAGCTGCTCCCAACCATTTTATCGCGGTGCCAGATTTATGATTTTAATCGCATTCAGGTTTCGGATATTTCCCGTCAACTAAAAAAAGTTGCTGATCGCGAAAAGATTAAAGCCGAAGAAGAAGCCCTGCACCTGATTGCCCAAAAAGCAGATGGCGCTTTGCGCGATGCACTTTCCATCTTCGATCTGATGGTTACGTTCTCCTCGGGCAACGAGGTAACGTTTAAAAATGTATTGAACAACCTCCACATTCTTGATCATGATTATTATTTCAAAGTGGTAGATGGGTTGTTATCCGAAAATCACGCACAACCTTTAGTGTTGTTAGATGAAATTCTGAAAAAAGGATTTGATGGTCACAATTTTATTGTCGGCTTAAGCGATCATTTGCGTAACCTGCTAGTAGCTCAAGATGCGCGCACAGTTGATTTGATGGAAGTTCCGGATAGCACCCGCAAAAAATACCTTGAACAAGCTGCTGCAGCGTCACTTTCTTTATTGCTTTCGTGGTTGAACCTGGCAAGCCAGTGCGACATGAATTATAAGAGCAGTAAAAATCAACGCTTGCTGGTTGAACTTGCGCTGATGAAGATGGCACATGTACATGCTGTGGTTAAAGCCAATGGCACTGCTCCTGTTCAGGAGGGATTAAAAAAAAAATTGAACCCGTAACCAACACCCCGGTTATTGAATCAAACGCGGCTCCCGTTTCTGCGCAAGCTATAGAAACTGTTAACCTGGTTGCCAAAGTTGTTAAAGAACCCATCGCCAAAACAGCTGATGAAAGTAACAAACCGCGCACTACGCTTAACCTCAGCAACCTGCTAAAAGGAAAACCAAAAGAAGAAACCAAAACTGTTGTAGCTGCCCCTACTAAAGAAAATAAACCGGTAAAAGAGAACGAGTTAATTAAAGTCTGGAACGAGTTTGCCGAACAGCGTAAAAGCCAGGTGGCGGAATATCATTTACTCAAGCAGCCTTTTGCATTTGCCAACAACTTAATTACACTCACCCTTACTAATCCGGTTGAAGAGCCATTGCTCAACACCATCAAAGCCGATTTGCTTACTTACCTGCGCGATAATCTGAATAACAGTTTAATTCAATTAGACTATCAGTTTGCGGAATTTGAAACCAGGCGCATGGCCTACACCAACAAAGAAAAATTTGATGCACTTGTTGAAAAAAATCCGTTGTTAAAGAAGCTACAGGATAAATTTGGGTTAGATCCAGATTTTTAAATCTATTTTTTACTCTGGTAATTGTGCCATTTCCTCTTTTAAAGAGATTTACTTAAAACCAAACACCATAAAAAGTCGTTACTAAAGTAGATTGACTTTTTATGGTGAACGTGGTAAAAATCATACTATTTATTCTTTCAGGCTTGCTGATGGCACGTGAGCTTAGTGTGGTTGTTCAGCCTGTTCAGATTGAAATTGCAGAAGAAACCACACAGAAAGAAGTTATTACCCAACAACAGACGGAAGTAAAAAAAATTGAACGCGATGCTACCGTTATTTCCTTTTCAATTCCAGAAATAACGGATAAGCTTATTATTACAATTGCACTGCCAGCACCCCGATGGCTACTTCATTGTGCTTTCCTGAATTAGGTTGCACAGAAATTTCTCCGTTTCGTTTTCTAAATTTTTTATTCACTTAACTCAAATCTGTTATGAGAACCAATTCGTATGTATTATTAATTATAAGCGCCTTTGTGCTTTCAAGCTGTGCCATCGTTAGGCAAGGTGAGGTGGGCATGAAGCGAAGGCTTGGTGTTTTAAATCAGAAAGTGATTCAACCCGGATCGGTTGGATTTAATCCATTCACCAGCACCGTTATCAAAATGCCTATTCGCACTATGAATATGGAAATCAGTTCTAATCTGCCTTCGAAAGAAGGTTTGAATGTGGCGGCTGTTATTTCAATTCTGTATCGGATTGAACCCACTAAGGCTCCTTACATTGTGGAAAACATAGGCGTGGGTAACGAACAAAATGTAATCAGCAGTGTATTTCGTTCTACTGCTGCCGATGTGTGTTCACGTTTCTTTGCCAAGGATATGCACTCGGCGCAACGGGCTGTAATTGAAAAGGAGATTGCCAACCAGATGTCTGAACTATTAGTGCCACGTGGATTTTTAGTTGAAGCCGTACTGTTAAAAAACATTCAGCTACCGGCTGGTCTTGCTCGTGCAGTTGAAGAAAAATTAGAAGCCGAGCAAGTAGCGCAGCGTATGGAATTTTTACTGGATCGCGAAAAGCGTGAAGCCGAACGTAAAAAAATAGAGGCTGAAGGTATTCGCGATGCGCAGAAAATAATTTCTGAAGGTTTGAATAAAAATATTATTGAGTGGCAAAGCATTGAAGCTTTCCGCGAACTTGCCAAATCACCTAACACTAAAACAATTATTACCGATGGTAAATCACCGATGTTGATTAATCCAAAGGAATAATAAACTAACTCACCACAGCGTGCCGAAGGAAGATTGTAAAACTCTTGGCGCGCTGTGGTTCTTCCTCTATCAAACCTTTATGTAAATCTTTTTCTTATCCATCCAATATCCCACAACCCAACACGTAAGCATTACCCAAAGGGCAAACAAAACGGAGCCATTATAATCACCCGCCCACGATTGAAATACATTTTTATAAATCCAGCCATATAGATCACTATCGCCAACACTGAATGTCCACATTAAAATCACAAACACTTCGGAGAGCAAATAGATAAATAGTGTGTTCTTGCCAAATACTTCAAAGAAGTAAGTCCATTTGTTTAGTTGTGCAATCTCAATTATAAACACCAGCACTGCCAGCACCATTAAATCAATTCCAACAGTATGCAACACATACGTACTGGTCCATAATTTTTTATTGATCGGGAACATCAAGCCCCACCAGCTTGCCATAACCAATAACACCGCTCCTACCATCAGCAGTTTGGCAATAGTTTCATAATTCTTACCGCTTCGTTGCAGAAACATACCGGCCACATACCCCGCTATTACATTTACCGTTGCCGGCAAAGTACTCAGCAATCCTTCCGGATCGAACGCTACACCTTCGCCATGATACAAATGTCCTGCACCGAGTAACCACAAATCAAGTTTGGTGCCGGCATTACCTTCTAAGGTAAGATCACCAAACTCGAATAAAATAATTCTATACAATACCAAAGCAATTACACTAAACAAAAGTGCCCCTTTGATTTTGAAGTAATGAATTACCAATGAAGCAATGGCATAACACAAGGCAATGCGCTGCAACACACCAAACACGCGCGTGCTTTCAAAAGGTTTAAACACCCATTCGCCAGCAGCATTCTGTGCTACAAACGGAAACCAGTACATCAGGTAGCCGAGTAGAAAGATGATGAGTGTACGCTTAAGAACTTTTACAATAAAAGAACCCTCGCCTGCGGCTTCGTACTTCGCCTGACTGAAACTCATCGCATTGCCCACCACAAAAAGAAATGTTGGAAACACCAGATCGGTAAGGGTAAACCCATGCCACTCGGCATGCAGTAAAGGTGAATAGGTGTTGGAACTGCCCAATGAATTAACAACAATCATCAGGGCTACATCCATGCCTCTGAAAACATCGAGTGAGAGGTAGCGGTTTTGGTTTAATGACATGCGGGATTCTTTTTTTTGAAGGTAAAGAATCCCGCAGTTAAAATCAAAGCACTTTACATCAGGCGCGTGGCAGGCTATCGACCAGCGTGCGCCATTTTTCTAATTCAGGAATACCCGGCTTGCGTAAACCAAAGAACTGCACAATCATTTCTTTATTCTTATCGAAGGCTTCAATGGCCGTAACCACTCCATCAGTTGTTGGCTTCCGCACAATCCACGCGCTTTCAACCAAGTCTTCGCGCAAGTGCATATTAAAATCCGGATCGAGGATATTTAACCAGTTGTCCATTACCCGGATGGTTTGAATTTTTCCCTGATGGATCTGAATGTTTCCACGGCTTCCGGCAAACACCATAATAGGCAATTGATCTTTAGCCGCACTTTCCAATAAATCTTTTAAAGCTGCTTTTTGAATGCGTTCCGAAAATTTTCCTTCCGCCAATACTACTGCATCCAACCGGTTTACCTGATGCTTGCGCAGCATTCCAAAAAAATCATGTGTGTCTTTCATGTTCTCCCACTCAGTAAGCAATGCGCCTTTATCAATATCGGCAATGGCTTTGGTGGGCATTTCCCTTACGGGAGTAATGGCTATTTCTGTGGTTTGGTCAGTGGCTGTAAAATCATGCACCAGTTTATCAAACGCTTCCTGATTGCTACCGGCTTTATTACCCGGACCAGGCGCTACTAAAAATATTTTTGTTACCGCACTTCCGGCTTCATCAAAAATCTGAATGCTTTGTTGCAACCCGTGCGGTGTTTGTAACTTAACAGCAAATCCAAATTTCCATGCGGCAAAAAATACGCGCGTTTCAATTGGGCCGATAACCGTAGCCATGCGATGTGCAGGCGGACCCATTACTTCTACTTTTTGAAATGGGCCTTTGTGTTCCAATACGCAACCTTCGTTTCGCGTAAGCGACATTACCCGGCCAAGCTCCGGTAATCGTTCCACTAATTTTGTCCAATCACCCTCCAGTTTAGTTGTATAATCGCCAATGGTGGTGGCTAACAATTCAGCTTCGCTTACGCCCAACTCTTGTGCGCAATCGCGAATGCGAAGTGTAGGTTTAGTTTTTTTCAGTTCATCCCATGCAGTGCGCAACCTGCCTGCCGGATAGGCAGGGGTTGAGGTTTTAGGTTCAGCAATTGAGCTCATACAGATGCGGTTTTTAAAGTTGATAATGTAGTTCGTTCGGGTACGATGTACGGGCAGTTGGTACACGGATCGTGATACACATTTACCCGACAACAAAAAGTTTCTTCTATAATAGGTTTAGTAAATACCGTTTTGGATTCGCCTTGTGCTACCACAGCACCGTTGCGCATAAAATAAAGCTGGTCGGCAAACTGAACCGCCTGATTAAGATCATGCACAATGGCCAGCACACCAATGTTGCGTTCGCACGCTTTTTTTACCAGACTAAAAATCAATTGCTGTTGCGCGATGTCGAGGCTGGAAGTGGGTTCATCCAAAAGCACGTACCGCGCAAATGTTTTTTCGTCCCATACCTGAGCCAACACGCGCGTAAGTTGTACGCGTTGTTGTTCACCACCCGACAAGGTAAGGTAATTGCGATTGGCCCAATCGGCCACACCGGTAAGTTCCATTACTTCATCTAACAACTCTTGATTATGCTTGGTTGTACGCTTAAAGTGCTGACGACCCATTTCAACAATTTGTCGCACTGAAAATGGAAACTGAACCTGGGAATGTTGCGGCAATACTGCTCGCACAGCAGAGAGCTGCGCAACAGAATAAGCAGTAGCTGCTACATCGTTAATGCGCACTTCGCCTTTGTAATTGGTTAGTTCGTGCGATAAAATTTTAAGCAATGAACTTTTACCTGCACCATTAGGACCTGCTATGGCTGTAAACGTGCCGGGTTGTACCGATAGGTTTACCCCATTCAATAAAGTTTTTCCGTTTATGGATAATCCGATATGCTTCGCCTCAATCATCTTGTAAATTCATTTTTATGATTTGCCCGCACCAACAGAAAAATAAAGAAGGGCGCACCAATCAAAGCTGTAACTACTCCTATGGGAAGTTCGGTAGGTGCAACCAGTGTACGCGCCAGTAAATCGGCTAAGAGCAATAAGATTGGGCCGCCTAATAACGAAGCCGGTAAAACCAACCGGTTATCGGCACGAAAAATTACGCGCACCAGATGTGGCACCACTAACCCGATAAAACCAATTATACCCGCCAGCGAAACACTTACACCCACAGCCAGCGCACTAAAAAACACAATTGATTTTTTTACTCGCTCTACATCCACACCCATGTGAAAAGCTTCGGCTTCGCCTATGGCAATGGCATTGAGTGAAAACTGGTAGGTTAACATCCACACACTTGATAAGATTAACACCGGAGCGGTGATTAAAACTTTTTGCCAGGTGGCACCGCCTAAATCACCCAACGTCCAGAAGGTGAACGTGCGAAGTTGATTTTCATCGGCATAAAAAATTACTAACCCCATTAATGCACCTGCCATTGCATTAATGGCTACACCACCCAGAATAAGAACTGCAATATTTGTTTTGCCAAGTTGCTGGCCGATTTTCATGACCAACATGGTTGCCGCAAAACCACCGGCAAAAGCAGCTACCGGCATTACCAAACTCATACCCAGCGCTGAACCGGCAAACAAAAAACTTCCAAACACAACCAATGTAACCACAGCCAGTGCAGCCCCACTGGATACACCAATCAATCCAGGTTCTACTAATGGATTACGAAATAAACCTTGTAAAGCTGCGCCACTTACAGCCAATGCCGCACCAATTAAAATTGTCATCACAATCCGCGGCAAGCGAATGCTCCACAGTACCGTTTCAAATACGGCATCGGGTTGTTGTGCCGTAAGGCCTACCTTATAGAACACCATCAGCACAATATCTTTTAACGGAATAGTTACCTGCCCAATGCTTAATGCAACCAACGCAACCATTACCAACACTATCGATAAAATACCTATCAGGGTACTTACCTTTTGTTGTTTCCAGGTAATGGCAGCCGCACTCATGGTTGCTTAGTTGCGTGAAGCTGCACGGCAAGTTCTTTTACTACTTCACCCAGGCGTGGACCAAAGTTGGAGAGCTTGCTACCCTCAACAGCCAAGATCTGTTTTTTCTTGCCCGCAGGTAATTGTTGTACACCCGGTATTGTAAGTACACCTTCTATTCCACCCAATGCCTGCACGCCATTTTCAAACATCAGTAGAAAGTCGGCACGCGAAGTAATCAGGGTTTCGGTGCTTAACGGTTTGTAACCTTCTACTCCGGTTACAGCCGGAACTGCACCCACATATTTTAAGATTTCTGAAAAGGTATTAGTGCCCGCAATGTTAAGCGATGCCTTATCGCGATTGAATACACATAACACGCGCGGTGTGTTGTTCGATTGACCGACAATTTTTTTTGCATCGGCCAGTTCGCTTTCAATTTTACCGATCAGCTTTTTGCCTTCTTCTTGTTTATTAAGTGTTGCTGCTATTTTTTGAATGAGTTCTTTGGTGCCTTCCAACGAAAACTTCCGGTCGATTGTCACAACTGTTATCCCAGCGGATTTTATTTGTTCAATAACCTCCTGTTTCACGTAATCGGCCTCCACTATAAATAAAGTAGGCTTAAGGCTGATGATGCCTTCGGCACTAATGCCTGTGCGATAGCCGATAGAAGGAAGTTTTTGGATTTCGGCTGGATACAGACTGGTGCGATCGGAGGCTACAATTTTTGAGCAATCGCCAAGCGCACAAACTGTTTCGGTAATGGCACTACCCGCTGTAATAATCCGCTGCCCCTGAACCGAAAAACAGACGAGCAACATGGCTAACTGAAGTATATATCTCATTGTTTAGATTCTTTCTAAATAGATCGCAAAAGAAACTATTGTTTAGAATTAATCCAAATTAAAATATGAATAGAGCTAATTCAGGTTCTAATTATGATTTTATTGTCCAGAATCGTTCGCTGAGATGTACATTTTTGAAATATGAGATACCAGAAAACCGTCTAAAATAGATCAAAAGGAACATTTTAGAGGTGGCGCGATTTTATTGATCAATTTTCAAAACTGAGTTTACATGAGAATTTTCCTTTCGCTGGTTCTGTGGTTTATTTTATTAGTGTTGTGTTGGCCACTGGCTTTGGTCATGCTTTTTCTGTTTCCACTTGTTTGGCTGATTCTGTTACCGTTTAGGATAGTGGGCTTTACGCTTGATGTAGTCTTCAGTTTGATAAAAGGAATTTTGTTGTTCCCTTTTAAGCTGGTGAAGGCAATCTGAGTTTGGAAGAATTACTTTAACGATTCCAATTCTAGCTCGCGCTTCTTTAAAGACTTATCCAACCAAAACGTACCGGCTGGTAAAAGTGATACGGCTAATGCAACAAGAGTGCTGAACCAACTCCACTTCATGGTTTTTATAACTGAAAGCGCCAGCACGATATAGGCCATAAACAAAACACCATGCGCCCAGCCCACCACTTTAACTGCCATCGGCATTCCGAAATAATATTTAAGCGGCATGGCAATCAGTAACAATACCAAAAAGGAAATTCCTTCTGCAAGGGCAACTTTTCTGAAAATTTTTAACGCTGTCATAATGAACAAAGGCTGACCTGCAAGTTACAAGTCAGCCTGATTTTATTAATCTAAACTCTAAACTCCTCTTTTAATCAAAGCATAGGTTATCTGAGGTCTCCCACGTTCACCATTCGTAGTAAGTGCTGTAAACTTAAGTTTATAGTAATTACCATCAGCATCTTTAATTACATAGAAGCGATCGGTGCGCACTGCGGGTGAAGCACCAGGGCCACCACCTGAACGCCATGAAATACCTATTTTAATTTGAGTCTGGATTCCAAAGTCAAGACCAGTCAAATCTGCTTCTGCAAATGCATCGTAAGTTTTTGTACTAGTTAGTATTTGTACAGCTTGAATTCCTGACCGGTTCTGTAAAACAACATCCTGAAAGTAGTAAGGAACTGGTGTAAAATCACCTGCTGATGGATTACGACCGGTTGTGTTACTGAAAGCAGTCCATGCAATATCCCAGCTATTACGCTCCGGTTCTGAAGCCATCAGTCCATTGGAAAAACTCACAAATTGAAATTCGAACGCGTTATTCTTTGTAATTTGAATTTCGGAAAATGTGGTAGCGTTAATATCAGCGTGTTGCAAGGTGTAGCCATTTGCATTCCGGATTACACGAATTTTTTTCCAGCCTAATGCCGGTGTGGGTGAGCCCACCCCATTACCACGATTAATAATATAAACCTTATTCTCTGCTGCCGTTGCTGACACTTCGGCTATAGCAGTCTTGGTTAAATCACCTGCGGGATCATCAATCCAAGATGAAGACTGGGCAGTCCAATCCGGAATCGGGGAATTATTTAAAGCCGCAAATACGGCATCCATCGATAATCGATTACGCAATACTGCGGTATCGGTATTGGTGACTGTTGTGAGATCGGTTTTATTCAGTTGGTAAGCTAACATACCGTTCGATGAATTCAGGATTACACGAAAATCATCGCCAGCATAAAAACCAAGATCCCACGAAGTGCGCGCTATAGCCGTTTGGCGATTGCGACTAAGGTCAATAAAAACTTTATTGCCGTATGTTGCTCCACCACCGTTAATTTCCATTTGGCCTGCAGTTGCTAAAATTTCACCGAACGATAACGTTAGCTGAGCTTGTGTCCCAATCACCAGCGCTTCCGGAACTTCAACAATTGCAAATACTAAACTTTCACTTCCATCGTAACCAACGGTTGCAACTTTAGAAACGGTAAATGAAACTTGTGAGCTACCCGCAGCTACCGGTATTGTTATCAGGTTAGCCTCAACAACCGGATCGGTTGTATAGGTTGTACCATACACCAAACCATTTTCTTCCACACTCAAAACCAACTCACCAGCTTCCGTAACTTCACGCGATAAACGCACTACAATTTCCAATTCAGATTCCTCAGGAGAAATTCCAAGTTGATCGGTCTCAAATGCAGCTAAATTATCCGGCAACTCCGGGTCTTCTTTGCAAGAAGAAAAAATTACAAGCCCACCTATGGCTATTGCACTTAATGCACTTTTAAAAAACGTATTCATTGTTAAACATTTATTTAGTTAAGGAATAAGAAACACTCAGAAAATAAGATCGGCCATAGCCAACAGGCCGCGCACCACCACCCGTATGCACGCCTGTAGCGGCTGCAGTTGTATTGATACTCACTACATCAAACAGATTGCGGGCACCGGCAGTAAGCGAAATGGTTTTGCCAAAATCTTTTTGAAGGGTGAAGTCTGCCCAATGAAATGCAGCTTGTTCTGCCAACCGGACTACCTGCTCGCCATCAACAGTTGCCAATTCAAAGAATGGTGTTACACCGGTAAACTTGTGGTACAACGAGAATTTCAATCCTGCGCGTGGTATGCGATATGATGCTGAAGTTGTTACTTCAGGCGACCATTGAAATTCTTCCAGGTCATCAAAACTTTCACTGTATGGATTGAAGCGAGCGGTTAATGCATACCCGGCATTCATTTCCCACACATTACCTTTTAACGTATTGCTCCAGGTAAAGCCTTTGGTTTTGTATCGATCTATGTTCAGATAGGTGGTGATAAGATTATTTCCCGGCTTCTGGCCGTAACCAATCATGTTTTCAACATAGTTATAAAAACTACCCACCACCGCAGTGTACTTGAACTTATCGGTATCAACCACCTTCCAGTTATACGATGCATTTACACTGTGCGAGAGTTCTGATTCCAGATTTTCATTACCTTCAATGGAGTGACTGGCATCAAAAAAATCAAAATACAACTCGCGCAACGATGGCGCCCGGAAACCACGACCGTAAGACAAACGCAAGTCTTGATTTTCGTTTAGTTTAATTTTTGTGTTGATAGATGGAATTACAGGCGGTGCCGCATAAACGGAATTATAAACGGAACGTAAACCTGGCCTAACCTGCAACCACGCATTCACTTTCCATTCTGCAGAAAGAAATACTGCATAATCGCCCATGGTTTGGGTGCCGGTTTTTATTCTGCCACCACTTCCGGTTTCGTAGTTAAAATCAATACCGGGTTGAAGCGATAATTTTTCGTTCCATTTATATTGAAACGTACTACGCCATGTAACTCCGTTAAACTTAGTTACATCCTGCAACCCTGGCCCAAGCGCCAAACTGCTTTTGTTTGTTGATTCATCTACTGTTGTGGTTTGTGTTTCGCGGTTATAGTTGGTAAGTGATAAAACTCCATTAAACTGTAAGCGTTGAGAAAACTCATACGCACCTTGAACTTGCTGCATCAGTCGGTTGGTATAATACCGTTGATCCAATGCCTCAAAATTTACAAACACACCTGGATTATAAATATCTTCAAAGAGATAATCGGCCCGGTAATACACATCAGTCTTCTGTTTGTTATACCCCAACAGTCCACTTGCTAAGTACTGTGTTTTAGGATGCCACTGTTTATCGCGACCCGCGGCATTGCCTTGCCAGCCACCAAAATAATTACGACTTATATCTGCACGCGTACGCCAGCTATTTTTCGCATAACCCAGGCCAATACTTTCGTTATGAATTCCTTTATCCCAACCGTACTCACTTCCAACGGTTTCTTCATGCACTTTGGCTTGGAATTCAAGTTTACCATCTACCGTTTTTTTGGTGATGATGTTGATTACTCCCGCCAGCGCATCGGCTCCATACACTACCGACATCGGGCCTTCAATTATTTCAATGCGCTCAATGGCATTTACATTAAGTTGATTGATGTTTATCTCGTTGGTGGTTCCCTGGCGGCCAACCATCGGCACACCATCAATCAAAACTTTTACATTTTGACCAGCTAACCCCTGCATTGAAAGATTTGATCCACCCAAGGCAAGGTCTTGCGAAAAGCGAATGTTGAGTTCGGTATTTAAAACATCCTGTAACCGAACCGCGCCCCGTGCGGCAATGCGTTCAAGCGGAATTGTTTTGATCTGATAAACGGACTTACGTGCGGATTGAGGTTCGAACTGACCCGTAATCACTACCTCTTCCAGCACCGAGGTTTTTAAGGTATCACTTTCCTGACCCCAGATCAACAAAGGGCAAACAAGAAGTATAAGCAGGGGTATTTTCTTCACGGCTACAAAGATTAGAATCGTTCTAAATAAAAAATACCCATTTTGGTATAATTAATGACATTTGACATTTGAATTCCTAAACCACAAATTTTTGGTACTTTTGAACGATTTCTTATGAAATCAGTTAATTCAAGAACTGATTTATGTCATTTTATAGCTATGATAAATTTACTTACCGATAACCCCACTCTTGAAAATACCCAAATAGGTAGCCTAAAGGTGTTGCTAGACAAGGATGATATGGTTTTGCAAACCATTGAAAACTCTACCTATGCAGAAACCGTGCGCACCATGTTGATTAACCGCAACATCATTCACTTTTACTTTTGTGTGGATGGCCCGGCCGAATTTTCCTTTGGCCCACATTACAGTCGTCAGATTGAAAAGCAACGCAATTATTTTTTTTATAACCCCGATGCCGACCTGCCCTTTCAGTTAAAGCTGGCACCCGGTGGCCGGTTGGTGATTTTATCCATCATGCTGGAGAGTCTGCACAAGTTGTTTACCCACGATGCGTTGCCCTTTTTAAAACCCGAAAATGCGAAGACCAAGTTTTATGATGAGCGTGAAATTCCGGCACAACTTTATGTAGTGTTGAATCAAATCTTCACCATCAGCTTAAGCCCGAATGCCGAGAAGTTGTACTATCAAGGCAAAGCATTGGAATTATTAGGCCTATACTTTTCTGAGAAGAAAGCCAACACCGAAAGTTGCCCGTTTCTTAACGATCAGGAAACGGTAAGAAAAATAAAAAATGCCAAGGAGCATTTATTAAAACACATGGATGCTCCGCCAAGCTTAAAGGAGTTGGCGAAAATTGCCGGGCTGAATGAGTATCAATTAAAAGTGGGCTTTAAAGAAATTTACGGCAACACCGTGTTTGGATATTTATTGGATCATCGGTTAGATCACTCACGCATGTTGTTGGATACAAGCCGGTATCAGGTAAATGAAGTAGCCTACCAGATTGGTTACACTAATCCGAGCCATTTTATTGCGGCCTTTAAAAAGAAGTTTGGCATTACGCCTAAAAAATATTTAATGAACCGGCATTAACGCCTGCGTGTACGCGTAGTTCCAAATAACATTCCAAACACACCGCGTACCAATTCGCGCCCTATTTGTTTTGAAACAGGAGAAGACATCACCTCCTCAAGCGTACTTTTTTCCTTGCGGGAACGTGTGGTCGTTGTGGTGGCTCGTGGTTGTTGTGTTTGCTTTACCTCCTCTTGTTCCTTCCGGGCAGTCTGCATTTTTTCGTCCAGTATTTCGAATGCACTGCGTGGGTCAACGGCATCCTTGTATTTTTTATATACCCCAGAAGCATCGAGATGAGCTTTGTATTCAGCTTCACTCAATGGCCCCATAAACGAAGCCGGAGGTGCAAGATGAGTTACAACCGTTTCGGTGGGAATACCTTTTTCATTTAACACGGTAATAAAAGCCTGGCCGGTTCCTAATTGCGTGAACTGTTGCTCCATGTCGTAATACTCCGACTTCGGAAAAGTTTTGATCGTTTCTTTCAATGCTTTTACATCGTTGGGCGTAAACGCACGAATAACATGATGTACTCTGTTACCCAACTGTGCCAATACATTAGCGGGCACATCTTGCGTAAGCTGTGTACAGAAAAATACACCCACTCCTTTCGATCGGATTAACCGGATAATCTGATCGATCTGATCCATAAATGCCTTGGGTGCATCTTTAAACAACAAATGCGCTTCGTCTAAAAAGAAAATCAATTTCGGTTTATCGAGGTCGCCCGCTTCGGGCAGGTTTTGATAAAGCTCCGCCAACAAGGCTAACATAAAAGTAGAGAACACGGCCGGCTGACTTTGTATATCGGATACGTTCAGCAAACTGATTACACCGCGGCCATCTACTTTTTCAAACAAGTCATCAATATCAAATGATTTCTCGCCAAACAAATGATTTACACCTTGTTGTTCCAGCGCTACAATCTTTCTAAGTATGGTACTGGCTGTAGCCGGAGAAATTTTTCCGTAATCATTTTTTATTTCGGCAGCACCGGCTCCTTCCGATAAGTAATTGAGAACTTTCTTTAAATCGTTCAGATCAACAATGGGAAGGTCTTTGTCATCGGCATACTTGAACAGAATCATCATTACACCGCTCTGCACTTCATTCAACTCCAGAATTTTGCTCAGCAACACCGGGCCAAACTCTGTAACGGTTGCCCGCATTTGCGCGCCTACTTTTCCACTTAATGAATATAACTCAACCGGATAGCCTGATGGCGTGTATTGAATACCAAGCGCGTTCGCACGTTCATTTATCTTATCGTTTGCAATACCTACCTTAGCCATGCCAGAAATATCACCTTTCATGTCGGGCATAAACACGGGTACACCCGCTGCCGAAAGTTGTTCGGCCAGCAATTGCAGCGTGCGTGTTTTACCTGATCCCGTAGCACCGGTAACCAACCCGTGGCGGTTCATCATGCGCAAAGGCAGGTTTACTTTAGCGGCCGCCTGAATAGCCCCCTCGTAAATTCCAGCCCCGAGGTAAATACTTGAACCAGAAATGGTGTACGACTTATTAATAGACTCGGTAAATTTTTCGGCTGACATAAGCTTGCGTTAAGAATTGATGGGAATTGATTTTTGAACCAATCGAAAATTAGGGTAAAAAAACGGATTGATGTTTTAAGACTATTAAAGTTTTTTCTTCAACAGCCAATCTACCTGTGGATCATCTCCCATCCAAAAGGTATGTTCGGAAAAACGCTCAAATCCCCAGCGGGCATAGAATTGTTGGGCTTTGTAATTTTTCTCCCATACGCCCAACCAAATCCATTCAAACTTATTGGAAGTTGCATAGTTCATTGCTTTTTCCATCAGCAATCGGCCCACCGATTTTCCTTGTGCTTCAGTAAGTACATACAATCGCTGAAGTTCAATTACATTTTCGCCCAGGTAAGAAGTTACTTCATTACTTCTGCGCAGGCGTACAAAACCCACTACTTCGGCATCATCCAACGCCAGATAAAGTTTTGATTCGGGCTCGTGAAATTCCTGTTCAAGCTGCGGCAGGTTATACGCAGAATCAAAAAATGCTCGCAGGTTTTCAGGAGTGTTTGAATCCGCAAAAGTATCGGCATAAGAAGCTATGGCTACTTGCCGCATGGCAGGTATCTGATCGAACCGCGCTTCTTCAATACGAATCATATAAAACAAAACTGCTTTATCCGGCCAACGTAGTAAGCCCGATAAAGCAGTGAAACTGAAAATTATTTATCGGAATAGTTCTGGAAAGTATAAAGCACACCCAACGAGAAAGCCTGACTTAACTGCACACCGCTATCCTGATCGAAGTCGTACAACAAAATGCCTCCCAGCGAAACGTTCACAAACTTATTCACTTTGGCTGTGAGGTTAAGATCCAAACGATGGTCGATTGTTTTGGCTTCAAGTGTTTCGTAATTGGCAAACATTACGTACCGCCATTTCAGGTTAATATTTTCGGCAATGTCTTTATTAAAATCTGCTGTTAACTGGAAGGCCAGCCACTCGAAGCGCGTGTTTTCGCCTACCAGCACACCATATGGATTAATTGGACTTACGGCATCAAATCGACCGTTATTATCGGCCACTACTGTTACCCGTGGCGAGAACGGTGAAAGATTAAGTTTAAAATAATCTACAGGCTTATACTCAAGGCCCCACGCTGAAGTAATGAATGCTGGCGCAAAAATATCGGAGATAAGCGTACTTTGTTCTACACCATTTATGTCTTTTGCATAGCTATACCCTTTGGCAAACTGTGATAAGAAAGAGAGCGATGAAGTGAAACTCCACTTGGGGGCAAGCTCGCGACCGTATTTGGTTTGAAGGAAAATCCGGTCTAAAGTTTTACGATAGCCTTGGCCCTGGTTGTTTACCATACCGTATAGGAAATCGAGTTCGTTGTCCCAACTGTTTTTATCCTTTTTATAATTAGCCTTATAATTTAAAAAGCCATTGAACCCAATAGAATTAACACCTCCGGCCTTCCAGTTTGACGTGAAAGACGCCTGATTAATATTTAATCCGGATTTAAAGGATTTTTTCCAGTTACTGGTTGAGTCAACCTTTACTACTTGTGCCGATGCCAACATAGAAAAAGCCATTAGCAAGCCGACAAACAAGGGTTTTTTGAAAGAAAATAGGGACGTCTTCATAGGTTTTAAATTTTCGGCTACAAAAATAGCAAATAACCGAATGCCTATGACTTTGCTGGTCGGATCAGATGTTGTTTACCCGGATTTCGTCAAGCGCGATTTCGGTAAGCGGCTTGGTTATAAACTTGATCACGTGGTTGTTGTTCACGATTTTGTCGATATCGCGCTTATTATCTGAACTGGAAAGGATGATGACCTTACACTTGCTGCGAACCAGTTCATTGAATTTTTCGAATTCGTAGAGGAAAACAAACCCATCTACAATAGGCATGTTTATATCCAGAAAAATCAGGTTGGGAATATTTTCAGTTTCGTTCTGATGTTGCTTGAGATAATCCAACGCACCTTTTCCTGAACTTTTCACCTCTACGCGTCTTGCAAACTTCGTAATCTCAATAATACGCTTACTGATAAAGTTATCAGTATCGTTGTCATCAACCAACAAAACAAGATCAATCGTTTTAATAGCTGCCATTTCCATGCACAACTCGCTTTAAAATATTCTCTACACTTCTCAACTGGTGCAAAATTATTCTTTTTTGGGAGTTCTTAAACTTTTGGGCCTGTTGTTAGAGATGCACGTAAGTATTTACTCAAAAAAGTAAAAAAACAGGAAGCTATTGGGTAAGGATTCGGAGTTTCTCGCCCCGCGACACTTTAAAATCTTCTTTCTTGTTCCACTCCATGATATCCTTGATAGTAACATTGTATTGACGCGCCACGCTGTAAAGTGTATCCGATTCTTTCACTTCATGTACAATAAACTGAGGCTGTGCTGTTTGTGGAACTGATTCCTTTACCTGGGCAGGCTTAATAGCCAAAACCTGGCCCGGTTTAATTCCAGAAGTTATCTCCAACGCGTTCCACTCCAGCAAATCGGTAACACCTACATTATATTGTTTTGCAATCGCATACAGGGTTTCGCCTTGCTTTACCAGATGCGTGCCGGGTTTTTCGGCAATTGCTTCGGGTTGTTGTAACACTATCCGCGCTGAATCAACTTGAACTTTTTCTACTTGAGCTACCGGAGTTTCAGTTTGAGATTTAGTCTGCACTTTCACCGCCTCTTTTGGGCGAACCTCCCAATTAAAAAACGAATCGGAGTCAATCTCAGCCACTACAGTTGTTTCCTCGGTTATGGGTTCCAGCACCGGTGCTGTGTTAGTAGTTGTTGTGAGGGGTTGATTCACATTATCTAATCTTACCACATCGCCAGCCTTTAAAGATGCTGTTAGTTGTTTATTGTACTTTTTAAGTCGCTTTAACTGCACTCCGGTTTGCTGACTTACTAACCATAAATCATCGCCCGAGCGAGCGGTATAACTTTCGCCAGATGAGCGTATTTTCTTGCGGGCGAGATAATAATACGAGCCGACCATCACGGTATGATCAATTGAGATTTCGTTGTACTTCAAAAATTCAGAAATGCCAACATCTGCTCGTTTAGCAAGAGAAGTTGTTGTTTCGCCAGGCATTGCCTGAATGGCCAGAATTCCATTGTGTCGTTTCTTTTCGGTGCGAGCTGTTGGTTTAACTTCAATTACTTCTGGTTTTGATGAAGATGCAATGTTGAGGGTATTAAACTCCGAAGGCAATTTGCCGGTTGGTATAACCACCACGTAAGTCTTGTCGGCCGGAATTTTATCCTTTCGAATCCATTTGTTGTAATCGCGCAGAACAGATTCTTCCATAGCCAATTCGCTTGAGAGTTCTGAAAAGCTTTTGGCTGAAGTGATGGGATAATGCGAAACTTTTACCTGCGGCTCGCCTTTCACTGCATTTTCGAAAGCGACTTTATGCGCCAGGTATTTTTTGATGTACCAATATGTATCCGATGTTATATCCATGTGGCGTGCACCATTATACTTATCGCCCACCGAACGCTGTACCCCGCCACCACCCATTTGGTACGATTGCAACGCGAGCAGCCAGTTATTGAACATGAAATTATTTTTCTTGAGATACCGGGCCGCTGCACGCGTAGCCGAATGGATGTTCATACGCTCATCCACATCTTTATCTACCCGCAAACCCATTTCCAGTGCTGTAAAATCTTTAAACTGCCAAAAGCCAACGGCATTGCTCACAGAAACGGCATCGGCAATCAATGCACTTTCTTGTAACACCAGGTATTTGAAATCCAACGGCAGGCGTTCTTCTTCAAAAATTTTATCGATAATGGGAAAATAGGTTTTAGCGCGTTCTACTTTAATATTAAAGTAGCGCGGGTGCTGCGTAAGTGCATCCACATCTTTTTGAATTTCGCGTCTGGCATCATCACGTATAGTGAGTGTCATGTCAGCGAAATGCATTTTATGAGGCACTTCAGGAGTTTGGGCGTATGAGGCAGCAACTCCAAAAAAAATGAGTGCGACTGCAAAAAATCTCATTGGGTTCAAAATTACGTGAAAAGATCAGGAATTGAAAATCTATAACGCTAGTAAGCGTTATTTCTTACGCGCCATCATTATTCCATCGCGCAAAGGCAACAACATACACTCCACTCTTGCATCGGCAACCACGGCATCGTTAAACTCCTGCAGTGCGCGGGTATCTTTATCGGTTTTGGTTTGGGTAATCTTACCACTCCACAAAACATTATCCGCCAGAATAAGTCCACCGGAACGCACTTTATCAAAAACCAGGTTATAATACTTAATATAGTTTTCCTTATCGGCATCAATAAAAACCAGATCAATGGATTCGTTAATAGTTGGCAAAAAATTTAAGGCATTCCCTATTCTGTAATCGATCACATCTTTTAAGCCTGCCTGTTCAAAGTATCCGCGCACGCGATTTTCCAACTCTTCATTTATGTCGATGGTAATCAGTTTTCCTCCGGCAGCAAGACCTTCGGCCAAACAAATAGCGGAGTAACCGGTATAGGTGCCAATCTCCAGAATAAGTTTGGGTTGCATCAGTTTGCTGATGAGAGAAAGAAATCTTCCCTGAACATTACCCGAAAGCATGCGGGGTTTAAGCACCTGCGCATGCGTATCGCGAGCTATCTTTTTAAGCAGTTCTGGTTCGGCAGCGGTATGCGCTTGCACATAAGCAGCAATATCGTCAGGCAGAAACTCCATGAGCTGGCTCCATAATCAGGTAACTGAGTTTGTCTTCATCAAACATTTCAAATGCTAATTGTTGTAACTGTTGGGCGGAGGTGTTTTTTACGCGATCAAAAATTTCGTCCATAGAAGTTACGCGACCCTGATCCAGAATATTGCGAGCCATCATCATCATAAAACTCACGTTGTTTTCTTCGGCCATGGCAATCTGCCCCAGCAATTGTTCTTTTGATGATGACAATTGTTTTACACCCATGGGAGCATCGTAAAGCTTTTTCAGTTCTTGTTTTATTAACGCAAGACTTCGCTTTAATTGTTTGGGTTCGGTTCCAAACGTAATAGCAAACAAACCTGTATCGGTAAACGGAACATATTGCGCACCTATAGAATAAACATAGCCATGCTTTTCGCGCAACGCGAGATTAAGTCTTGAGTTTAAACCTGAACCACCCAAAATACTGGTGAGCATATAAAACGGACTGCGCCTGGCATCAGTAAAAGAATAAGCCGGGCGACCAATAGCACAACGCGCTTGCTTTACATCGCGCTGCAAGGTTACGGTGCGCGGTTTGTAGCCTTTAAACACACTGCGTTTTTTGGAAGACTTTAAAGTAGGAATAACTCCAAGATGCTTTTCGGCCAACTTAATTACCTGCTCCATCGAAATATTACCCACGCACGAAAACACCACCCGCTTAGTGTCGAGGTGTTCGCGAATAAATTGCTGAAAGTTTTTGCGTTTAAAAGTGCGCACTGTTTTTTCGGTACCCAGAATATTCATGCCCAGCGAGTGGCCTGCAAAAACCACACTATCAAACTCATCCTGAAGCGAATCGTCCGGATCGTCCATGTACATCATCATTTCTTCCAGTATCACTTGCCGCTCGCGTTCAATCTGCGAAGTCGGAAAAATGGAATCGAACGTAATGTCTGTTAGTAATTCCATGGCGCGCTCAAAGTAATCATCGCGCAAAGACGCGTAGAATAAAATCTTTTCTTTGTCGGTATAGGCATTCAACTCGCCACCCAGCGACTCCAACCGATTAATAATATGAAATGCTTTACGCTTACTTGTACCTTTAAAGGCCATGTGTTCCCAAAAGTGCGCAATACCCTGGTTGGTTGGCGTTTCATCGCGGCTGCCAATATCCAGCATCAGGCCGCAGTGAACAATTTTGGTAGTGGTAACCCGGTTGTGAATAATGCGGATACCGTTTTTCAGTGTGTAAATTTCGTACTCCCTCATAAGCGAAGTGCAAAAGTAATCTTTACACCATGTTGTACCAACCCCGAACAGAAATGCCCGTATGCGGGCAGGGCAGTTGACATCTCGCAGGTAATCTTTGTAAAATAGCTGTTGTGTTACGGCACAAAAATTGAATTAATGGAAACAAACCCAGGAACTATGGAAACCCAAAAAGTTAAAACCTGCTTTACCATCACCTTTACGGATGATCAGTTTAACCATGCACGTGCTTATGTGGAAGATATGAGACGCCACCCGCAGCGAGTGTTCTGGCGCGGCAAAGAAGCAAAGACCGATGATGAGTTGATTGTTGAACAAATTGCACACCGCATACTCTCGGGCTTTTACAATACTGATACTTACACTGCCAGCAAACACATTGTGCGCATGGAGAGCATGAGTTCTACACGATAAATCTTTTTCAAGGTATTGGGTGGGTTAAATCCTATCCAATACTTTTTTAATGAGGCTTTCAACAACCTTGTTCGGGTCTTTTGCGAATTTATTTTTTATTCGGTTGGCGATAATGGCATTTGCGCTCAGCACTTCGTGGCCCAGCAATCGGCCAAAAGCATAATAAGCTGAAGTTTCCATCTCGAAATTGGTGAGCCAGAAATCGCCCTTGTGATAATAATTTAAATCTTCCAGCAATTGTGGAAAGCGAATGGGTAACCGTAACTCGCGACCTTGCGGAGCATAAAATCCCGGACACGTTACTGTATTACCAATCTGCATTTCGTTTTCAATCTGATTGCGCAAAGCTTCTGAGCCGCGCACCACGTACGGCATAAATGGCAAACCAGTTTTTTTTTGAAGATCATGCGCCAGGCCGGTTTCAAAATCATCCATCGGCAAGTCATAAAAATTCATCAGGTTATCTAACCCAACCGCATAATCGGATAGCAGATGTGTGCCAACCGGAATGTCTTCCTGCAAAGCACCTGATGTACCAATGCGCACTACCTTCAATCTTTTCTTGCGCGATTTTGGCTCACGGGTTTTCAGATCAATGTTGACGAGGGCATCTAATTCATTAAAAAAAATTTCCACGTTATCGGAACCAATGCCTGTGCTGATAACCGTAATGCGTTTACCTTTATATTTACCTACGTGTGTAATGAACTCACGCTTGTTCATTTCAAACTCTACCTCATCAAAAAACTGACTCACCATATACACGCGGCTGGGATCGCCCACGGCAATAATCGTATCCGAAATATTTTTGGGCAGCAGGTTAAGATGATACACGCTGCCATCGGGATTCAGGATAAGATCGGTTTCAGAGATTTTCATAGGTTGAATTTAAAATTTCGGATTTAATAAAGTTCGTTACTCAGTCAATTTTAAATCTTAAATTCTAAATCAGTTAACCGCTTTCGCGGGATTGCCAAACACTGTTTCGCCAGCTTTAACCGCAGCTACCACAACCGAACCAGCACCAATGCGTGCCCCTTTACCAATCGTTATTCCCGATACAATCGTAACACCGGAACCGATAAACACTTCATCTTCAATTTTAACACCGGGATTAATGTTACTACCGGCACCGATCTGTACAAAATCGCCAGCCGTTACTTCTACCCCAACAAAAGCTTTGGCATGAATAAGGCAATGATTTCCAATGGCTGAGCCTGGAGCAAGATAAACGTGGGCATCAATAAAGTTTCCGTGACCAATACTTGCTTGCTCAGAAACAGTTGCTTTTGAATGAATGGCATTAACGGGTTGTACATGCCGCACTTCCTGCAACATTTTCACAATTGATTTGCGAAGTTTATTGTCGTCAACCGCTACAAAGGCTTCGCATTTTTTACCGATCAATTTCAAAAAGCCATCGTTATCGGTATCGCCCAACACCGTTATTTCATCAACCTGTGTGTTGTGCAGTTTTTTGTTGTCGTCCAGAAAGCCATAGACAACAACTTCGTTTGTTTCAAAGATTTCGCGGGCTGCACGGCCCAAGGCATTCGCACCAAAAATAATTACCGGATTTTCCATACCACAAAGGTATAGAATTGATGCCGATGCGAGGCGAAGATTTTAGGAATTACGAATTAGATAAAGGTGCACACCAATAGCTACCGGATAGAGTAACAAATAAACAGGTGATGGACGCACAATACCCATTAACATGGTTGCCGGTAACAGGAGCAAAAATACACTGATCAGGATTATCCACGTTTTATTTGGACTATCAGTTTTTTGAATCTGAAGGATACGATAAATAAGGTATGCAACTATTGCCACATTAAAGGCCAACAGCAGGATGCGAATGAGAATCATAACTTAAAATTAATCGTTACCCCGGTTTTTTCTAACTTTACTGCATGACGCGGGAAGATATTCTTACTATCCTTCGAGCCCATAAGGCTGAAATTCAAAAAAAGTATCCGGTAGCCACTTTGGCTTTGTTTGGATCGTTTGCGCGTGGCGAACAAACAGCTAAAAGCGATGTTGACCTACTGGTGGAATTTAATGGACCAATAGGATTAGAAGTTGTTGACTTGGTTGAGGACCTCGAGAAATTACTTGGAGTAAAAAAAGTGGATTTAATATCCAGAAAATACTTAAAACCTCACTACCGGCCTTATATTGAAGCTGATGCAATAGATGTCTAAGAAATTACAACGATTACTTATTATTGATATTCTTGACGCAATTGCTGACGTTGAGAGTTTTACGGAAGGTCAAACGTATGACCAATTCACATCTGACAAGAAAGCGCAAGCCGCAATTGTTTATAAACTCATTGTAATTGGCGAGGCTTCAAATCGACTATCAAAGGAATATCGCGATAAATACCAGCAAGTAGAATGGAGTCGAATAATTCGATGCCGCCACATTCTGGTTCATGAGTATGATATGATCAATTTAGAGATCGTCTGGAGAATTCGCGATATCTACTTGCCTGAGCTTAAAAAAGTTCTTCACGAAATACTTCAAAATTCACCAGATGAATTCTGAATACGCCCTTATTGTTGCCGGTGGCAAAGGCACACGCATTAAAAGCAAGTTGCCCAAACAGTTTCTGGAATTGAAAGGCAAACCCATTCTTATCCATACACTGGAAGCCTTCTACCGATATTCTGAAAACATAACTATTATCCTTGTTCTTCCAGAAGATGACTTTGCTATCTGGAATGACATCTGTAAGAAATACAATTTCACCAGACCGGTAATTCTGCAGAAAGGTGGCGAAACCCGATTTCAATCAGTTAAAAACGGATTGGAAAAAATTGAAGGTAATGGTCTGGTTGCCATTCACGATGGCGTGCGACCCTTAGTGAGTGAAGATATTATTGGTGCCTCGTTTCGGTTAGCGGCTGTACATCAATCGGCTGTTGCAGCAGTAAGATTGAAAGAATCCATC
Organism: Cytophagales bacterium; assembly: GCA_017303795.1. Lineage (GTDB taxonomy): Bacteria > Bacteroidota > Bacteroidia > Cytophagales > Cyclobacteriaceae > ELB16-189. The sequence continues at coordinate 99,809 of JAFLBR010000014.1, forward strand.
CGCATGACGGATCAAGACAATACAAAGGCGATGGACCGCTCGCGCTTCCGGCTCATTCAAACACCCCAAACTTTTTCAATTGAACTGATCAAGCAAGCGTATCAGCTTAAAGAAGACCCCACTATGACGGATGATGCAAGTGTAGTGGAAAAGTTAGGACACACCATCTCTTTGTTCGAAGGCAGTTACGAGAACATTAAGATTACTACTCCTGAAGATTTGATTGTAGCCGAAGCACTGGTGAAAAACAAGAGTTAGAGGAGCAGAAATAAAAAAGGGGCCAAAGCCCCTATCTACTCAATACTAATTACTAAAATCTTTTAATATTCGTCTTCATTAAAAAAGAAATCTTCTTTAGTCGGATAGTCCGGCCAGATCTCTTCAATGCTTTCATAGGGTTGGCCATCGTCTTCCAACTCTTGCAGATTCTCTACAACTTCTAACGGTGCACCCGAACGAATAGAAAAATCTATCAACTCATCTTTTGTTGCCGGCCAGGGCGCATCTTCCAGGTACGAGGCTAGTTCAAGTGTCCAATACATAGTGGTTGTCCCTCCTGTTTAAATTTCCCGCAAAAATAAAATTAAATAGCCCATAGTCAAGAGTTGCGTGTCGATAGTTCAGGATTTAAGAAAGTAATCGTTTTCGGAGTATGTGTTCGTGCGCATACATCTGTGGATATTGACCCAAAAACGCCATATTTGCGTTCCTATTTAACAATCACCATCCATGGCAGACGAAAAAATAATTTTTTCTATGACGGGCGTAAACAAGATTTACCCGCCCCAAAAGCAAGTTTTAAAAAATATTTACCTCTCTTTTTTCTACGGAGCCAAAATTGGTGTGCTGGGTTTAAATGGTTCGGGTAAGTCGTCTTTGCTTCGCATCATTGCCGGTATCGATAAAGAATTTCAGGGCGAAGTAGTTTCTGATTTGGGCTATTCGGTTGGTTATCTGGAACAGGAACCACAGTTGGATAAAACCAAAACCGTAAAAGAAATTGTAGAAGAAGGTGTGAAAGATGTGGTAGCACTTTTGAAAGAGTTTGAAGCCATCAACGAAAAGTTTGGCGACCCGGAAATATTAGAGAATCCGGATAAGATGGATAAACTCATCACCCGCCAGGGGGAAGTACAAGAGAAACTGGATGCGGTGAATGCATGGGAACTTGATCATAAATTAGAACGCGCTATGGATGCGTTACGCTGTCCTCCACCCGATGCCAAAGTGGAACATCTTTCGGGTGGTGAAAAACGTAGAGTTGCGTTGTGTCGGTTGTTACTGCAAACACCTGATGTGTTGTTGTTAGATGAACCTACCAACCACTTAGATGCTGAATCGGTGCAATGGCTGGAAGAACACTTGCGTCAATATCAAGGCACCATCATCGCGGTAACGCACGACCGGTACTTTTTGGATAATGTTGCCGGATGGATTCTGGAATTAGATCGTGGTGAGGGTATTCCCTGGAAAGGAAATTACTCGAGCTGGCTCGATCAAAAGCAAAAACGATTAGCGCAAGAAGAGAAATCAGAATCCAAACGTCAGAAAGCATTGGAGCGCGAATTAGAGTGGGTGCGCATGAGTCCGAAAGGCCGCCATGCAAAAGGTAAAGCGCGCTTAAGTGCTTACGATAAACTAATGAGTCAGGAAACGCGCGAGAAAGAAGACAAGCTTGAATTGTTTATTCCGCCTGGGCCGCGCTTAGGTAATAAGGTTATTGAAGCCCACGGAGTATCAAAAGCATTTGGCGATAAGTTGTTGTACGAGAATTTAACATTCTCGCTTCCGCCTGCCGGAATTGTGGGCATTATCGGACCGAACGGTGCCGGTAAAACTACGTTGTTCAAAATGATTACCGGCCAATTGAAACCCGATGCCGGAACGTTTGAAGTGGGCGACACGGTAAAGATTGCTTACGTAGATCAGGAACACGATGATTTAAAACCTGAGGACACCGTATTTCAAGCTATTACCGGTGGCCAGGATTTGTTGATGGTAGGTGGTAAAGAAATTAACTCACGAGCTTATGTAAGTAAGTTTAATTTTAGCGGAACCGATCAACAGAAAAAAGTAAAAGAACTTTCGGGTGGGATGCGCAACCGCGCACACTTAGCCATTGCATTAAAGCAAGGTGGTAATTTGTTATTGTTAGATGAACCTACCAACGATTTAGATGTGAACACGCTGCGTGCGTTAGAAGAAGCACTCGAAAATTTTGGCGGTTGTGCGGTAATTATCTCTCACGATCGTTGGTTCCTCGATCGCGTTTGTACACACATACTTGCTTTTGAAGGCGACTCGCAAATGTTTTGGTTTGAAGGAACCTTTAGCGAGTACGAAGAAAACCGCAAGAAGCGCGTGGGCGATGATCAACCACATCGGATCAGGTATAAAAAACTTGTTAAATAAATTGACAATTGACAAGGGTCAATTGACAACTTTGCTTCCCAATTGTCAATTGTAGGTTGTCAATTGTCACCTTTTGTATGAAAGCTTTCTACACCATCCTTCTACTTGCACTCAGCAACACCTTCATGACCTTTGCCTGGTATGGTCATTTGAAGTTTAAGGATATGAGTTGGGGCAAGAACCTGGGGCTGGTAGCTATCATTCTAATCAGTTGGGGCATTGCATTGTTTGAATACATCTTACAAGTGCCAGCCAACCGAATTGGCTTCAAAGAAAATGGCGGCCCTTTTTCGTTAATGGAATTGAAAGTGATGCAGGAAGTAATTACTCTGGTTGTGTTTGTAGTGTTCTCTTTGTTGTTCTTCAAAACCGAAACCTTTCGGTGGAATCACTTAATAGGATTTATCTTTTTGATTCTGGCTGTTTATTTTGTTTTTAAGAAATAATTGTATTTCGGATTCAGGATTTAAAATTTTGAATCCGAAATTATCTTATCTCCTCCCCCGGCTTAGTCTTCCAACGCTCGTGCATCCACACCCATTGCTCCGGATGTTCGCGTACAATTTGTTCGGTAACGTTGGTAAAGTTCTGCGTGTTCACAATCAAATCGGTTTCTTCATCGCCAGTATTTACCAACGGTATTTCTGGTAAGATGTGCATGTGTTGTTTGCCATCTTCGCCCAGATAAATATACGTTGGAACCACGGCACAACCCGTGCGTAATGCCAATACGGTTGCGCCAATTGGAGTGGCAGCCTTCATTCCAAAAAAATCCACAAAGCGACTTTTCACTTTTGTATCCTGATCGATCAGGATCGCAATAGAACCACCGGACTTCAAAACTTTAAAGAGCCGCACACTTTCTTTGCCACGTTCTATGGCAATTGCACCGAATGCGTTTCTATATTCGAACAAGAGTTCATTCAATCGTTCATCTTTCAGGGCTGTTCCTATAATATTAGGATTTAATCCGCGTAGAGCCATGTTCGTTACTTGCAAATCAAACGCGCCTACATGCGAAGTAAGAAACATAACACCTTTGCCTTTGGCATGTGCGCGCTCGTAATTCTCCAGACCTTCGGTAACTAAAAATTTCTCCAGATCGGCCAGTGACTTAACTTTTAATGAACGTAGTATCTCGCCTGCATTTTTTCCAAGCATCACAAATACCTGCTTACTCATCTCCAGAATTTCATGGGTGTTTTTCTCCCCACTAAAAGCAAGCCCGAGGTGGTAAATAGTACGCGCCCGTGGCTTGGGCGAAAAAGAATACGCCAGCTTGCCCAGCCAGCCACAGAAGGCAAGCCACACTTTGCGTGGCAGCAGGTTTGAGAAAAAAATCAAAAACCGAACAAAGTAATAGAGCGAAGAATACTTGATTCGTTTTTTAAGCTTGCGTTTTTTCATAAAGCACCGCAAAGATACAGGCTTTGCGTAAATTAGAACCTGTTTATTACCATGAAGAAACTAATCATCATCCGCCATGCTAAATCGAGTTGGGATAATCCGGATCTGGATGACTTCGACCGACCATTAAATAAACGCGGTATAAAAGATGCTCCACGCATGGGCAAACGCCTGAAAGAAAAACGGGTAACACCAGACATTATGTTGAGTAGTCCGGCTAAACGGGCTTTTGCTACCTGCCAGGCCATTGCTACCGTACTTCAGTTCGATCAATCGAAAATAAAAACAGATAAACGTTTATACCATGCCAATGAAGATCAGATACTGCATGTTGTTCGCAGTCTGAAAGACTCGCCTCGCGATAGCGAAGAAGTGGTGATGATTTTCGGGCATAACCCAGGACTTACCGCATTTGCCAATGCATTGCTGAACGAAACCATAGACAACATTCCTACGTGTGGTATTGTGGCAGCAACCCTTCCGGTTGAACGTTGGCAGGATGTTACGTTTAGTTGTGGTGAAATGTTGTTTTTTGATTTTCCAAAGAGTAAGCCAGATTAGAGGTAATTGGCTATTTATTCTGAGTTAGTTATATTTGATTACTGTTTAGGCATATGGAAAATCTACACCTTCATATCAACTTAAGTTTTCAGCAATTACTGGATGTTGTTCAACAACTTTCGCCTGACGAAAAAATTAAACTGAATGAATTCTTGTGGAGTGAGAATAGTCCCATTCCGGAAGAACATCAGAAATTAGTTTTAGATCGTATTGCCAAAGCAAAAAATAACCCCAAAAGACTCGAAGATTGGGACTTAGCAGTCAAAAAGCTTAGGTCGTAATTTATGAATCAATATAAAATCTGGATTGATCCCGAAGCACTTGAGGATATTCAGAAAGCTACCGATTGGTATAATGAACAATTACCAGAATTAGGCAGCAAATTTCAAGACCAAGTAATTCATCAAATCAATTTGTTAAAAATTAATCCACTGGGATATGCCATCAGGTATAAGGATGTTCGATGTTGCCTCGTTAAAAATTTCCCGTTCTTAATTCACTTTAAGGTAGTTGAAAATCTTAACCTTGTTGAGGTTTACTCGTTGTTTCACACCAGTCGTGATCCAAAAATCTGGTTAAAGAGAAAATAAATTCTCATCTCAAAATTGAAGTCGGCTCTGCCATTGAAACATTCATAGGAATATTTTTTCGGGCAGCATCGTAAATCTGCTTTTGTGATTTGTCGTTCAGGTCAAGCTCGCGAAATGCTTTTGTTGTAATGCCGGCACGCTCTGCATAAATTTCATAATACGCTGCCTGAATTACATCCAACATGGCAATAAATGCCTGTTGCGATGTTCCCCGATCGGTTTTTAATGAAACCACAGCCTCCTCAGGATTTATAGAGAGTGATGGATCAACACCATTATTTAAAATAAAATTTTTGATTTCCCCTGTAACGCCTGCCAATGAATTTCTTGGTTCGCCTTCAATCAAAAATTCATTCTCTGAATTTATCTGAATAGCGAATATATTGCGTTGATGTTTTTCTGATGTTATGGGTTCATCACTCCACTGCGGTAACAACAGCGTAAGTCCTTTTTCATTATTAATAACCGTGGTCATCAGAAAAAAGGTGAGCAAGAGAAAGGCAATATCAGCCATTGAGCCCGTGCTGACTTCAGCACTGCCCGTTTTGCGAAGCAGACTCATACATTTTGGGTTTTGTAATGTTGTAACTCCAGGTACCCGCATTCGTCACAAAAAAGTCTTAATTCACTTGGTTGGCTTAATTTTCACTAAAAATAGAAATTCAGAATCTCTTCAGAATTAGTTTTGACTTTTGTGCAAAAGTAAAACACTCATGCTGCGTATTTCGCTTGCTGCATTATCCATTTTCTTTTCTACACTGCTCTCGTTCTCACAGTCGGTTGAAGATTCTAGTGCCTATAAGAACAGAAAACTTAAAGTTGAAGAAATAAACTTTGTATCGAGTTACTACAATCAAAAAGGAAACAACTCTGCTGTAACCGGGGGAATTGGTACCGAAAAATTATCGGACTTTGCCACTACTATTGATGTAAGGGTATCGCGTTATGATCTGCGTAAGCGAAAACACACTCTAACTACCGAATTAGGGGTTGATGTTTATAGCTCAGCTTCTTCCGATAAGATAGATCCAAATACAATTTCATCGGCTTCATCGGGCGATGTGCGCGTTTATCCTTCCGTTAACTATGCTATTGCAAACGAACAAACCGGATCTACCTATAGCATAACCGGATCTGTTTCATCAGAGTATGACTACTTCTCGAAGGGTATTGCGCTTGGTTGGACAAAACTTTCGAAAAACAAGAACCGCGAATTTGGGGTAAAGGGGCAAATTTTTTTAGATACCTGGTCGGTTATTTTACCGATTGAATTACGAAACAGTAACAGCCTGCGGGGTACAAAACCAAGAGACTCTTACAGCTTATCGTTTACACTAAGCCAAATAATGACTCGAAAGTTTCAGGCCTTGTTAATGGCCGATGTGGCATACCAAAGCGGGCAACTCGCCACCTTGTATCATCGTACCTATTTTACCAATGGTTCGCATAAAGTTGAAAATCTACCCAACTCGCGTTTTAAACTCCCGATTGGTGTAAGGCTAAATTATTTTGCAGGAGACAATGTTATTGTAAGAACCTACTACCGGTACTATCAGGATAATTGGGGCTTAAAAGCACATACTTTTGAAGTTGAAACACCTGTAAAGATTACACCTTTCTTTTCGGTAAGTCCGTTTTATCGGTTTTATAAACAAACTGGTGTGAAATATTTTGCCCCTTACCAGTCGCACGCGTTAACGGAAAAGTACTATACCAGCGATTACGATTTATCTTCACTATCCAGCAACATGTTTGGTGCCGGTATCCGCTATGCACAACCCGGTGGGGTAATGGGTATCTCTCGCTTTAATACAATTGAATTACGGTACGGGCACTACGAACGTTCTACTGCACTTACTTCCAACATTGTAACTCTTCTCGCTAAATTCAAATAACCATGCGCCTGTTTGCAATCTGTTTATTTCTGTTTGTGGCATCGCCCGAATGGCATACCAATTTTGACTCCGCCAAAGAAATCGCGACACGCGATCACAAACTAATTCTGTTAAATTTTTCAGGGTCGGATTGGTGCGGCCCCTGCATCAAAATGAAAAAGGAAGTATTTGAGAATCCGGATTTTATCACATTGGCCGATAAAGAGTTGGTATTACTACGCGCTGATTTTCCCCGCTCTAAAAAAAACGCATTACCTGCTGAACTTGTAAAACACAATGAAGCTTTGGCCCAACGCTACAATCCGGAAGGAAAGTTTCCTTTTACCGTTTTGTTAGGTGCAGATGGAAAAGTAATAAAAACATGGGATGGCTATGCCTTTGCGAGCCAGGATAAAGTGATAGCCGACTTTAGTAAAACCGTTGCCGGCAAAAAGTAATGACCGCCACATTGAAAACATATTGCAAAGGACTACGGTTAATGGGTAACCACTTTGAGTTTTCGGTGGTATCTGACGATGAACGATGGGCTGAGGCCAGAATAGCCGAAGCAATTAATGAAGTTCTACGAATTGAAGCGTTGCTCACCACCTTTCAACCGAACAGCCAAACCAACCAGATCAATAGTAACGCAGGCATTGCCCCAGTACATGTCGATAAAGAAGTGATTGATCTGATTGAACGATCGTTGCGGATTTCTGCACTTACACAGGGTGCGTTCGATATTACCTATGGATCCATCGATAAAAAACTCTGGAACTTTGATCGGACCATGACAACATTACCCGATCAAAAGACCGCTCATAACCTGGTGCGCTTAATCAATTTCAGAAATGTGCTGATGAATCATGAGAAGCAAACCGTGTTTCTCAAGGAGGAAGGAATGCGCATTGGCTTTGGCGGAATTGGAAAAGGGTATGCTGCCGACTGTGCCAAGGCAATTATGCAAAAGGCAGGTGTAACGGATGGCGTGGTAAACGCAGCGGGCGATTTAACTGTGTGGGGTAAACAACCTGATGGCAGTGCTTGGACCATTGGCATTGCTGACCCAAACCGGAAGCTGCCGTTTGCATCCTTGCAGTTAACTGATGTATCGGTGGCAACATCCGGTGATTATGAAAAGTATGTGGTAATTGATGGTAAAAAGTATTCGCATACTATTGACCCGCGTACTGGCTACCCGGTGCACGGTATTAAAAGCGTAACCATTATTTGCCGCCATGCCGAAATAGCCGATGCCATGGCTACTCCGGTAATGGTAATGGGCATTAGTGCGGGATTAAACCTGATTAACCAAATGAAAGATATTGCCTGCATTATTGTGGATGATCAGGATAATATTCACCATTCAACCAACATTAATCTTAATAATTCCTAATGAGAAAGGTTATCTCTCTTACTTTGATTCTAGGCATTTGTGCCAGCTGTGTACCTGTAAAAGAATATCAGAAAATGCACCTGAACGATTCTGAAATGGAACTTGCAGCCCGTAAAACCCAGAAGTTCGAAACAAGTTTCCAGCTTTACCGTGAGGGTGCCTCTGGTGCAAATGGAGGAAAGAATGGAGGCGGTTGTGGATGTAACTAAATTCAGAACGATTACCAACCTGAAAAACTATTCAATCAGATCTGGTGTCAGGAACTAAGCAAAATGCTTGCAGATATATTCTATCGGAGTTAGCACTGAAAATAATCAAACCAGAGTCTTCCGTGTTGCACTGTTCTGAGTCAATTTTTATAATTGATTTGATCTAGCATTTATTGATCTCCATAAAATTAATCCGTTTGAATGTCAGCGAGATGCAGAACCCGGTGCAATTGTTCTGTTCTTTTTACTACTTTGGTTCCCAATATGTCTATGCAAGCGCCTTCCCTTTCAACCTGGAGTACAGATAGGATTATTGAGGATATTCAAGAGCGCAGGGTAGCGTTGACAAAAGATTTATTGAAAGATGATCTTTTGAGTAGCTACCTGGATACCCTGTATGAAGGTGCGAAACTAAGTTCTGTAAAGTCAGAATTTTTGAAGCGTGATCTAAAACAACTTTCGGAAGCCCCTATTGATCTGGTGCATTATTCTATGCTTATTCTTAAAGCAAAAGAGTCAGACCTATGGCCAAACACTGCCATTATTGAAGAATTTATTCATGCCGAAATCCGGCCTGTGATTCTGAAATACATTGCCTGACCAAGAAAGGTCAATAAAGGATATGTGGAATCAATTATTGCTTTCAATACTATTTCATCAGTTGATAGAAAAATAGAGTTTGGTACTCAACCATTCTTTTAAATCGCATTTGAGAACAAAGCTCTAACGAAAAAAAAGCGAACGAACTAAATACATCAGTTACGTCCGCTTTAAGTCGAGATGAGAGGATTCGAACCTCCGGCCTCCACGTCCCTAACGTGATGCGCTAACCGGGCTGCGCTACATCTCGAGGTTCTCAAAAATGAGGTTGCAATAATAGCAAAAATTGATGAACTCAAATCCTAATCTGAAACTCAATTCTTCTTATTCTGCTTTAAATCGCGAATAAACTTAGCCCAGTTAAAGGGATTAAGAAATGGATTGGTACGTGGCTGAAACCGGTCGGCTGCCGAGGTACTCCATTGATCCATGTAGTATTTATAGTTGGCAGCTCCGTCCATAGGTGTTGTCTTTATCATTAGCGCAATCAACTCGGCATTTATATTTCGTTGATCAATGCCGTTATCCATGGGGATGTTCAGCGCCAGCACCGCTTCTTTAAAAACTTCTTCCGTAGGGAATGGCATAATCTGCACTTCGCGCAAATAAGTAATGTCCGATACCATTTCAATTACAATTGTTAGATTGTCGTGGGCTCCCATCGGAACGATGTAATGTTGCCTATGGTAGCCAATAGCACTAACCACAACACTATCGCCTTCCAATACCGGCATTGAAAAAAAACCTGCCGGACTCGTGCTGGTACCCCTACCCGCTTTGGGCACATAAACGTGTACACCAGGCAATACATTTACACTATCACTCACAAAGCCCGAAAGCTGAATGATTCGTCTTTTGCTTTGCGCAACAGTTTCTGTTGATGAGCCCACCAGGATGCCCGCAAAAATGATTAAGCCAATTAATTTCCGCACAGTTTCACATAATTAATCAATCAAAGATATAGATTCAGGTTGTTCTGGCCTAATCTGCTCCACCAACGGTTTTTACTATCTTAGCCTCACTATTTTATGCGGTTAAAACATTTTAATATAGACCTCGGTGCACAGATTTTTCTGGCTTGTTCCGATACTTCGCGGTTGCGCATCCTGAACCTGATTTTGACCAACGGTGAAATGTGTATTACTGATCTGGAGCATATTCTGGAATTTACCCAAACCAAAACCTCGCGCCATTTGTTGTACCTCAAAAATTCGGGCATTCTTACTTCGCGTAAGCTTAACCAATGGGTTTTCTATCAACTCAAAGAAGAAGTGTTCGACATTACCCGACAGATTTTTCAATTTTTGAGTCGCGACCCGGTCTTGCAAAAAGATCAGCAAGTGTTTCAAACGCTCTATACCAATCGCGAACTATCGCTAAACAAATTACAGATAAAACCTCTGAGCCAGCCGCGCTAACATGAAGTATAAATGTATTCTCTTTGATTTGGATCACACCTTGTGGGATTTTGAAACCAACTCATCCACTACACTGGCCGAACTGTATGAAGCCCACAATTTAAAAAGTAAGGGTGTTGTCAATTTTACCGAGTTCAAAAAAGTATTCTCCAGAATCAATACAGATTTATGGACCCGCTACGATGCCGGGTTAATTAACCGCGATGAAATCCGGTTTCACCGCTTCCGTACTATCCTCTCGCATTTTGGTATTACCGATGAAAAACTTTCGATGATATTATCGGATGAATACGTAATGCAATCGCCAAAGAAAAGTGCCTTGATGCCAAACGCACTTGAGTCGCTTGATTATCTGGCATCGCGTTATCACATGACCATCATCACGAATGGCTTTGAAGAAATTCAGGGAACCAAACTTGCTTCATCGGGTATAACGCATTATTTCAAAAGCGTGGTAACTTCGGCCAGGGCCGGACATAAAAAACCTGCTCGTGAAATTTTTGATTTTGCACTTACCGAAAATGGATTTGCACACCATGAAGCCATTATGATTGGCGATAACCTGTTAACCGATATTGGCGGTGCCCGCAATGCTAATGTAGATACGATTTATTATAACCCCGATCGGCTTGCACATAAGGAAACAGTAAACTTTGAAATCCATGATCTGAAGCAACTCACTGAGATTCTTTAAAACATCGCTTAAACATCTAACTTTGCAAAGCATTAAGATTTAACTCTTCGAATTTTAAACACTACTGATATGTCAACCGGATTTTTTCATGTTCCAGTTCCTAAAAACGAACCCGTACTTTCTTATGCTCCTGGCACCAAAGAACGCGCTGCTTTAAAGCAAGCACTTGCCGAAGCACGGGCTACCGTGGTAGATGTGCCTATGTACATTGGTGCTGAAGAAGTACGCTCCGGAAATAAAAAACCGCTTACACCGCCACACGATCATAAACATTTACTGGGTCATTTTCACGAGGGCGATAAAAGTCATGTAGCGCAAGCCATTGATGCTGCACTTGCTGCGAAAGAACTATGGGCTGGTTTAAGTTGGGAAAATCGCGCCAGCATTTTTTTAAAGGCTGCTGATTTATTGGCTGGTCCTTACCGATATAAAATCAATGCGGCCACCATGTTGGGGCAATCTAAAAATGCTTACCAGGCCGAAATTGATGCCGCTTGCGAGTTGATTGACTTCCTGCGTTTCAACGTATATTTCATGACCGAGATTTATAACGAGCAACCACAATCATCGCCAGGTGTGTGGAACCGTTTGGAGTACCGCCCGTTGGAAGGTTTTGTGTTTGCACTTACACCATTCAACTTTACGGCTATTGCCGGAAACCTACCAACCAGTGCTGCTATGATGGGCAACACCGTGGTATGGAAACCTGCTAACTCGCAAGTGTATGCAGCCAATGTAATCATGCAGGTATTAAAAGAGGCTGGTTTACCCGATGGTGTAATTAACCTGGTTTATGTAAGCGGGCCCGATGCAGGTGATGTAATTTTTAATCATAAAGATTTTGCCGGCATTCACTTTACCGGAAGCACAGGCGTATTTCAAAACATCTGGAAAACAGTTGGAAATAATATTCACAAGTATCGTTCGTACCCACGCATAGTGGGAGAAACCGGTGGTAAAGATTTTGTGATCGCTCACAAAAGTGCTAATCCGAAAGAAGTATCAACCGCATTATCGCGCGGTGCTTTTGAATACCAGGGACAAAAATGTTCGGCTGCATCACGAGCTTATATTCCTTCTAATATTTGGGATGAAGTGAACCAATATCTTGTGGAAGACCTGAAGAGTTTTAAGATGGGGCCTACTGAAGATTTTGGCAACTTTGTTAATGCTGTGATTGACGAAAAGGCTTTCAATTCTATTACCGGCTACATTGAAAAAGCAAAACAAAATCCATTGAATGAAATTATTGCCGGTGGTAACTACGATAAATCAAAAGGTTATTTTATTGAACCAACCATTATTGTAACCAAAGATGCATCGTCACTAACCATGTGCGAAGAAATTTTCGGGCCGGTGCTTACCATTTATGTGTATCACTCCGAAAATTTTGAGCAAACACTTGAACTGGTAGATAGCACTTCGCCTTATGCCCTTACGGGATCTATTCTGGCTAAAGATCGCTTTGCTGTTGAATTGGCTACCAAAAAATTAGTGAACGCAGCGGGTAATTTCTACATTAACGATAAACCTACTGGTGCCGTAGTTGGTCAGCAACCCTTTGGAGGCGCAAGAGGTTCGGGCACAAACGATAAAGCTGGAGCTAAAGTAAACTTATTACGTTGGGTAAGTATGCGTACAATTAAAGAGACTTTCGTTACACCAACTGATTATCGGTATCCGTTTTTGGATAAGGAGTAAGATCAGACGAAAGCCTGATCTTACTCTTCACTATTACTTACTTAGTCAATTTCTTTTGCAGAAAAGAACCCGCAAAAGCAAAGAGTACTCCGTTCAATACCGAAGCCAAAACAACTATACCCGGAGCAAGCTCGTCTTCTGGCGCAATCCGATTGAGGATTATTATTTTAAATAAGAACAAGAAGCCAGCTACGCCAACTATAAAACCAATCACTACACCTGTTATGTTTTTCATAGACTTAAAGGAAATTAATAAATCATAACGCTTACATAGAGTCAATCTTTAGGATTGGCTACCGTACCATTTTATATTTCTTGAGAAATACATCAGCAAACCAATAATCAGGAATAAGCCGATACTTCCAATCAGCAAACTGAAATCCTGTGCCTGTATGATGATGAAAATAAAAGTATAGAAGGAAACCATCAACAAGCCAAACAACAACACTACCGATTTACTTTTCAAAAAGCTGGTAGAGTACAACGTAACCAAAATGGTGGTCGCTATCGAGGCAATCGCGTAAGCTGAATTATAACCAACTTGTTCGGAGAATGATAACAACAGCGTGTAGTAGATAATCAATGCGGCACCAATTAAAATATATTGAAAGGGATGAATGCGCGTTTTGGTAGTAATCTCCACCAAAAACAACGCAGTAAAAGCAAGCAGAATAATCATTACACCATACTTGGCGGTGCGCGTACTTTTTTGATATTGATCGGCTGTAATCAATAATCGCACGCCAAACTCAGAACCCGATAAGGTTTGGTCGCGATCCATCCACTTTTGCGAAAACGGTCTGTTGAAAGAAAGTACTTTCCACACCGCAGTAAATCCAGAATCGGTTACGGTATGTTCGGGTAATAACTTGCCTTCAAAACTGGGCGAAGCCCATGTACTGGTTGAAGTAACTTCTGTTGATTTTCCTGTCGGAACAAAATACAAACTCTCACTTCCTTTCAGATTGAGATTTACACTCACGTTCATCAATGCCTCCGGTCGCGATAACCAGCCCAGTGATGTAATTATTCCGCTGGTTGCATAAACACTTGTGCCATCAATAGCCTGGCTCGCATTTGCCTGTGGATATTGATTAACAGAAACTCCAATATCACTCAACGGTTCTGATAGTAAAGTTTGCGCACCTGTTTTCACTACCGGATTTTCGCCAATGCCCCGAAGATCAGAAATTCCATTTAACAATACAGCTTCTTTCCAATGCACCTGTTCATCTGGAATATTCCAGGTTGAAAAATCCGGAGTAGCGAATTGCGCTTGCATCTCAATACCACTTTTGTACAGTACTACTTCAAAAATTCCACGCTTGCGCACTTCCGTTGTAATGTCATTCTTTACGCGGTAGTCTTCTGGTAAAAAATAAGCGTAATGATCGCGGTCAACAATTTCCTCCACTTGTTTACCATCGTGCCAGGTTTTAATTTTTTCCTTTTTGGTGAATGGAATACGGAGCACTGGGCCCGATAACATTTGTGGGCCCGACCATTTATCAGACACCTCACGAATTACTTCATCCGATCGGTACTGCCGTTCGCGAATTAAATCTTCAATCCATGATGATGGAATAAGGAGAATTAAAATCAGAAAGCCGATTGAAAATAATTTTACCATAATGGATTCGGTTATCCATTGATTAAAGCGTTCAAAAATGCCGGGAGTTGGTTGTGTTTCCATGATTTGATTGGTTAATTAAAAGTACTTTGTATTTAAAAGTTAATGATTAAATTTTTTTATTTCCGCTGTTGCTTGATCAATTCTTCCATTGCTTCAAGGTGTTTTTTAAAGGCTGTGCGTCCACGTTCGGTTATTTTGTAGCGCGTGTTGGGCTTGCGTTCCACAAACGATTTATTCACCGATAGATATTTTTCGCGCTCAAGCGCCTTTAAATGGGTGGCCAGGTTGCCATCGGTGGTGTCCAGTAATTCTTTCAAGGCATTAAAATCATACGAATCGTTTGCCACCAATACCGATACGATCTGCAGGCGCAACCGATGTTCCAGAATTTTGTCGAGGTTATCGAACGGATTCTTCATCGGTCGTATTTCTTATACATAAGCGTGCCATACAAAACATGTAGTACTCCAAAACCTGCTGCCCAGAAAAGTAAACCATAACCCGGAAGTAGCGCGGAGATAAGTCCAAGTCCAATTTCGCAATAGCCGAGGTAACGGATTTCATCAAACAGATTGGCGCTGGCATTCAGCAAAGCTAATCCATAAAACACAAGGCAAGCCGGTGCTGCCACCCCATAATGCCCGTTCCATAATAAAATGAGAATAAACAATGCGCCCGTAACCAACGGTATGGCCAGATTAATTACCAATCTCTTACTGGTACTATTCCAAACCTGTACACCTTGCTTCTTTGCTTTGCGATTTGCCAGTACGTAGCCCGTAATCAGCGAAAGCGCTAACACAGCAATCGCTATACTCAATAACTTAATCACAACGTCACCATCGCGCATAGACTCCTGCCTGTAGTTTAAGGGCGAGAGTGGATAATGTACCATAAAATAAGCTGCGGCTGCTCCGACAAGCGCATACAACCCGGCCAGTATGCCCGATAATCCGCTTAGCGATAAAAACTTTACCGACCGCTCCATCAGGTTGCGGATAGACTCCAGGTCTTTCTGGTAGGATTGGTTTTGGCTCATAGTAAAAGTACTTTGCAAATCAAAGTTACTGAACGAAATGCGGTATTAAAGGTTTTCGTAATTTTTTTTTGTCGATTTGGATTATTGAGGCGCAATCAAGTAATATTGCACTCCCAAATTTTTCTAAAAAGCGGGAAAAACCAGATTAATTCTCCCTTAGCTCAGCTGGTTAGAGCATCTGACTGTTAATCAGAGGGTCCTTGGTTCAAGTCCAAGAGGGAGAGCTTCAAAATCCCGCGAAAGCGGGATTTTTTTGTTTTTACCCTCAGAAATTGATCTCATCAAATCTGACCCTGAAAAGGGTCGTATATTTATAGAATCATTTTTAGATTCTAGCGCGACCCCAAAGGGGGTCGAACAATAAATTATGCCTGGCACATTTACTCAAATTTACATTCAGGTAATATTTGCCGTTAAGGATCGGGAAAGCATGATTTCTCCCACTTGGGAAGATCAGCTCTACAAATACATTTCTGGTATTATCCGAAACAAAGAACAGAAGCTCCTTGCGATCAACGGAATGCCTGACCACATTCACTTTCTGATGGGTATGAAACCTTCCTGCACGCTATCGGATCTGGTTCGGGAGATTAAAAAATCAAGCAACGAATTCATTAAAGGAAAAAAATTTACGACATGCAAATTTCAATGGCAGGAAGGGTACGGAGCCTTTTCTTATAGTCACACGGAGTTAGATAATGTTATCGGCTATATTCAAAATCAAAAACAACATCATACCAAGAAAACATTCCGTGAAGAATATGAAAAACTTATGAGTGACTTTAGAATAGATTATAAGCCTGAGTACTTGTTTGATTGGATCAACCCGACTTAAACATTTTTAATGTTCGACCCCTTCGGGGTCGCGCCTGAAAGAATAAAATTCTTCTATAAATATGTAATCCCTTCGGGATTTGCAGAGTTAAAAGCTCGTTTCATTGATGATTCTCGATAGAAATTTTCCTCCACAACGAACCACAACCTAAAATATTCGGTTGTTACGTTCGTCTTTACTACCAACCTCACACTATGTCGCAACCAAAAGCTAAAGTTTCGCTCCGTTCTGTTTTTAAAACCATTATCTGGCCTCGCAAAAAACTTATTTTCATTGGCCTTATACTAATTCTGATCAGTCGCGCGGCTGGACTTGTTCCGCCCTGGGCTACCAAGCCCTTTATGGATGACATTCTGGTAAACCGTGAGATGGATAAACTTCCGCTTTTGCTTACGGTGCTTACCATCGCTATATTAATCCAAGCCGTTACTTCTTATGTGCTCACCATCATCCTGAGCGTGGAGGCTCAACATTTAATCTCTGTGCTGCGTGCTAAAGTTCAGAAGCATTTGCTGCGGTTGCCGATTCGTTTTTTTGATAATCAAAAATCGGGTGCATTGGTATCGCGGGTAATGAATGATGTAGAAGGTGTGCGCAACCTGGTAGGTACGGGTTTGGTTCAACTGGTGGGTGGTGTGCTTACTGCCCTGCTATCGGTAGGTTTTCTGATCTATATCAATCCGTGGATGACGCTATTTGTTTTATTACCGATGTCCATCTTCGGGGTAATTACCATGAAAGCATTTTCTATTATCCGGCCTGTGTTTCGCGAACGCGGAAAAATTACAGCCGATGTAACCGGCAGGCTTACCGAAACTTTAAATGGTGTAAGGGTTATAAAAGGTTTTAATGCCGAACCACAAGAAATAAAAGTATTTGAAAATGGTGTGGAACAACTTTTCAAAAACATTAAGAAGAGTTTAACCAGCACCAGCTTTGTTACCAGTGCCGGAACCTTTTTAGTAGGTCTTGCCAGTGTAGGCATTATGGGATTAAGTGGCTACTTCCAATTAAGTGCCGGAGATTTTTTACAGTTCACCATGTTTATGGTGTTTATGATTGCGCCCATTATCCAGATGAGTAACATCGGTAGTCAGTTAACAGAAGCCTTTGCGGGATTAGATCGCACTGAAGAGTTAATGAACATGCCGGTGGAAGATGATGGTACCGTACGTACGGTACAGATTGGTAAAATTAAAGGCGACTTCGAATTTAAGGAGGTATCGTTCGCATACGAAGAAGGAAAACCCGTATTGAAAAATATTTCATTCTCGGCTCCTGCCGGAAGCGTAACTGCGTTGGTGGGCACTTCGGGTTCTGGTAAAACAACTATTGCTGGTTTGGTGGCTACCTTTTTAAATCCCGATAGCGGAACCATTACGTTAGATGGAATAGATTTTTCTAAAATTTCGTTGAATAGCTTTCGCAGTCAGTTGGGTGTAGTGCTGCAAGATGATTTTTTATTTGAGGGTTCTATTCGCGAAAACATTTTGTTTCCAAGACCACAGGCTACCGAAGCGGAGTTACAGCAAGCCGTAAAGGCAGCTTTTGTGAATGAGTTTACCGATCGCTTTGAAAAAGGATTGGACACCGTAATTGGTGAACGAGGTGTAAAGCTTTCAGGCGGACAACGCCAGCGCATTGCCATTGCACGCGCCATTCTTGCAAACCCACGCATCTTAATTTTAGATGAAGCCACATCGAACCTCGATACGGAGAGTGAAAGCTATATTCAGGAGAGTTTGAAAACGTTGATGCAAGGCCGCACCACGTTTGTAATCGCCCACCGCCTCAGCACCATTCGCCAAGCCAGCCAGATTCTGGTTATCGAAACGGGACAAATTCAGGAGCGCGGTACCCACGATGAGTTGATCGCCAAACAAGGCCGGTATTACCAGCTTTATACTTATCAGGCCCGCATTTAACTGCGGATTTAAGTTGGCAATAAGCAGTTGACAATTGACAACCAACTAATGCAATTGTCCTTTGTCAACTGTCAATTATTACGGAAGCAGACTTATAAATTAAGACATAATGACTGATTTCGAGTAAAAATTTAATCATAATATGTCAAATAGTCCTAAAAATTAGCTCAAAAACCTATCGGCATACTTTTCCCTTAAGAGGTTGATGTGATTTTAAACACATGTTAAACCTTAAAAAATTAAAATTATGAGCATCATCCGTTATAACACCAACGATTTTGTGCCAACCTCTTTCAGTGCTTTGGTAGATCGCTTCCTCAATGATTCTATCACCCGTGCGGGTGGTTCCACCTTCGTACCCAAAACCGATGTAGTTGAAACCGCCAACGCATACGAAGTTCACCTGGCCTTACCCGGTGTTAACAAAGAAGACTTCAACATCGAAGTGAACGACAACTTCCTAACCATTAGCGGTGAGCGTAAATTTCAGAACGAGAAAAAAGAGAAGAACTATCATGCCATCGAAACGCATTATGGTTCATTCAGCCGCTCGTTTACCCTTCCTGAAAACATTGATGCTTCTAAAATCAACGCGAAGTATAATAATGGAATTCTGGAAGTAAGCATCCCGAAAGACGAAAAGAAAGTTTTAAAGCAGACTATTAAAGTCAGCTAACAAAAAAGTGGGGTTAGGTTTAGGTTAGGCGTTCTTCAGGAAATGGAGAACGCCTTTTTTTACCCCATCGGGTATAGGTAAAAAAATTTCTTTTGCGGTACATCACTTTCTGGCGGAAGCCGTACCTTACCATACAAAGAGTGATGGTATGAAGCGTTCGTTGTTGATTTTATTGGTTGCTTGTTCCGCCTTTATTGGTGCGATTACGGGTTCGATCTTTACATTGAAGTATTTTGATGCCGGACCAACCTATAATTCTATTGAAGAACGGCAAAACCTGAAGCTTGCGAATTATACTGTTGACACTGCCCGCTACCGAAGCAGCGCACCAATCAACTTTGAAGCCGCTGCTAAACTGGTTACACCGGCAGTAGTCCACATCAGTACCATTTATGGTGGTGGAAGATTTAGTTTGAATGCGCTGGAGAAATACCTGAATCCGCATGTGCAATCGTCAGGCTCGGGGGTTATTATTTCTGATGACGGTTATATTGTTACTAACCACCACGTAATTGAAAATGCCAATTCCATTGAAGTAGTGTTGAATAACAACCAACGTTTTTTTGCTAAACTGATAGGACAAGATCCCAATACCGATCTCGCACTTTTAAAAATTAAGGCACACAACCTTCCGTTTGTAAAATATGGTAACTCCGATCATGTAACTACTGGCGAATGGGTTTTGGCAATTGGCAACCCGTTTAATCTTAACTCAACTGTTACAGCTGGTATTGTAAGTGCCAAAGCCCGCAACATTGATATTTTAAGGAATCAAAACAATCTGCAAATTGAATCTTTCATTCAAACCGATGCCGCTGTCAATCCCGGCAACAGTGGTGGCGCATTAGTAAACCTGAAAGGCGAGTTGATTGGCATTAACTCAGCCATTGCAACAGCCACCGGAAATTTTGATGGCTACTCGTTTGCTATACCGGTTAGTCTGGTAAAGAAAATAATGGACGACCTGCTGGAGTTTGGTTCGGTGCAACGGGGCTTGCTGGGTGTGCAGATTAATAACGTTACACCCGATCTTGCTGAAGATCGGAATCTGAATGTAGTTCAGGGTGTATTTGTGAGCTATGTAAATAAAGGTAGTGCTGCAGAAGCTGCCGGTATTGAATCGGGCGATGTGATTGTAGCTATTGATAATCATCCGGTAGCCGGAGTATCAGAACTGCAGGAATGGGTGGCCCGCAAGCGACCGGGGCAATCGGTAATGGTTAAATACTTACGTTATGGTATTGAAAAAGAGGTGCTGTCTAAATTAAGAAATTTTCAAGGCTCGGAAGAAGTACGCGAACGCGAGGTGAGTTATGAAATTGAAGGTGCACACTTTGAAGATGTATCATATTCCAAACTGACTGAATTAAATCTGGATGGTGGCGTGCGCATTACAAAACTGGAAGCCGGAAAATGGGAAACTGCCGGAATTAAAGAGGAGTTAATCATTACGCATATTGATAAAGTTGCGATTGATAATGTGAAAGACCTGAACCGCGCCATGGAAATGAAAAAAGGTGGTGTGCTGATTGAAGGTTGGCTGCATGGCGAGAAGCAAGCCATTGGGTTGGAGTGGTAAATTTTTATTTAGAAACAAATCTTATCCGTCAGCGAATGTTTGTTGATCCGATTGCTGCTAATAAGTTAATTTTGAGATATTTTAAATGATATAACTATGGGACTAATAAAGGAACCCAAAAATGTTGACTTCACTATTAAGTCAGAACCTTGGACAAAAGAAGAATTAAAACAGTTCAGGGACGTGATGAAAAAACAACGTGCCCAAATTGCTAAAATGAAACAATTAGCAACTAAAAGGCGAACAAAAGTACCATCTTAAATTTCAGGTTATTCTTCCCATTTCACACCTATGCAAAACTTCGGTATTTCAGAAGCTCTTACCAAACTTGGTATCAAAAGATCAAACCCCGGTACTTCAACCGGCCAAAAGTGGATCCGCTCTAAAGGCAAAGCCATACCATCCCACTCGCCTGCCGATGGTAAACTAATCGGTTCGGTGCAAGCCACCGATGATGTGGCGTTTGAGAAAGTAGTGAAGCAAGCACATGCTGCATTTCTGGAATGGCGATTGGTACCTGCACCCAAGCGCGGAGAAATTGTAAGGCAGATTGGTGAAGCGCTACGTAAATACAAAGAGCCACTCGGCAAACTTGTTTCGTACGAAATGGGTAAATCTTATCAGGAAGGTTTAGGCGAAGTACAAGAGATGATCGACATCTGCGATTTTGCCGTTGGCCTTTCACGCCAGCTATATGGCTTAACCATGCACTCAGAAAGACCACAACACCGCATGTATGAACAATATCATCCGCTGGGTGTGGTGGGAATTATTTCGGCATTTAATTTTCCGGTAGCGGTATGGTCGTGGAATGCGATGATTGCCTGGGTGTGTGGCGATACGTGCATCTGGAAACCATCTGAGAAAACTCCGTTATGCGGCATTGCTTGTCAGCATATCGTAAATCAGGTATTCAAAAAGAATGGTGTGCCCGAAGGTGTGAGTTGTATTGTAAATGGTGATTACAAAATCGGACAGCAATTGGCGGCACATGAACATGTTCCGCTTGTATCGGCAACTGGCAGCACACGCATGGGTAAAGCAGTTGGCAAAACGGTTGCTGAACGCCTGGGTCGTGCGTTGCTGGAGTTGGGTGGTAACAACGCGATTATTATTTCTGAACACGCTAATCTTGAAATGGCTATTCGAGGAGCCGTGTTTGGCGCGGTGGGTACGGCTGGTCAGCGCTGCACTACTACACGCAGGCTCATCATCCACGAAAGTGTGTATGAATCAGTAAAAGAAAAATTGAAACAAGCCTATAAACAATTAAGCATTGGCAATCCGCTCGATCAAAATAACCATGTAGGCCCGCTGATAGATACACTTGCTGTTAAGGCTTATCGCAATGCCTTGCAACAAGTAAAAGCACAAGGCGGAAAATTTTTGGTGCCCGGTGGTGTATTAAAAGGCAAAGGTTTTGAGTCGGGATGTTATGTAAAGCCCGCCATTGCCGAAGTAAAAAACGAATTTGAAATTGTGCAACACGAAACATTTGCGCCCATTTTATATCTGATAAAATATAAAACGCTGGACGAAGCCATTGGCTATCAGAACGGAGTGAAGCAGGGACTTTCATCGGCTATTATGACTACACGCATGCAGGAGATGGAGAAATTTCTGTCGCATGCCGGGTCGGATTGTGGTATCGCCAATGTAAATATTGGTACGTCTGGTGCAGAGATTGGTGGAGCATTTGGTGGCGAAAAAGAGACCGGTGGCGGCCGGGAATCCGGTTCTGACTCCTGGAAAGCCTATATGCGCAGGCAAACCAACACCATCAACTTCGGAAACTCATTGCCATTGGCACAAGGCATTAAATTTGATGTGTAGTTTCGGGTTGCAAAAAAGTTGTAATAAGGTTATCTTTAGAATCTATCATTTATAATAAACCATGGCTGAACCCAAATACCGCATCGTAATGCTCATTGATGACAATGAGATCGACAATCTGATCAATCAAAAGATGATTGAAGCGGCAGCTATTACACAACATATCTACACACATACGGGCGCTAAAAGTGCAATCGAGTTTTTACGCAACATCGAAAAACTTGAGGTTGCCGATAAAGTGTTGCCCGATCTGATCTTTCTGGATATTGATATGCCTCTAATGGATGGCTTTCAGTTTTTAGATGAGTTTGAAAAATTTGGTGCGCTGGTTAAAAAGAAATGTAAGATTGTAATGCTTACTTCATCTATCAATCCGCAGGACTTTAATAAATCGAAAAAGTACCTGAACGTAAAACAATACGTAAACAAACCACTCTCGCATGAGAGTATAATGAGTATCAACGTTTAATAGTTTCCGGTTACCAGTTGCCGGATTCCTGTTTACTTATTTCAGTTTTTGAATCAGGTTAATCAGACTACCCAGATTTCAACATATTTTCTGGAAACAGGAAACAGGTAACTTACTCCTGATTTACGAACATCACTACCACCCTATCCCATAATCCTCACCATGATTGCTGGAACCGCCCCAGAAACTTCCATGTTCCCAATCAAAATAGATGGCATTTATAGGGCCGCTGGTACGATCGTCAAATCGTAATCTGTAACCCATTCCTTGTAGTTCCTTGCGCACATAAAAAGGTGTGCTTTCGTGTAATAAGATATTACCATACTTAGGCTTGCGGTCTTCGCCACCCAGCGAAAGCCAGAGCTGATCGGAGTTGAGATTAGGTGCTTCAGTTGATTCCTGAACAGTCATTCCAAACTCCACCACATTTAAAAAGAATTGCAACAAGTTTTGATCTTGCGTATCGCCACCCTGCACTGCAAACGACAAGAACGGTTTGCCATCTTTAAGCGCCATTGTTGGTGTAAGTGTTACCCGTGGTCTTTTGCCCGGCTCTACTACGTTAAAAGGATTTTCTTTCGGATCGGTTACAAAACTTTGCATGCGCTGGCTCAAACCAATTCCGGTTTTACCGGCAATACAAGCAGGATTCCAACCACCACTTGGCGTGATGGATACCACCCAACCTTCCTTATCGGCAGCCTCTACGGAAGTGGTACCCAGAAAAACCTGATTGAGATAATCTTCTGAAAGTGGTGAGGTGTAAGTGGTGTTAGCCGCCTGCGACCATTGCTTTAAATAATCTTTATAGGGATTGGTTTTGCCTTCAAAAGGATATGGATCGCCCGGACCGGTTTTGGTATCGTTGCGTTCCCAGTTAATAGCTTTTACTCTTTCTATTGCGTACTCCTTCGAAAGCAAGCCTTTAATGGGTTCTTCTGGTGCAAAGTATGGATCGCCATAATAAAAATCACGATCGGCAAACGTAAGATTCATCACCTGATAAAGCGTGTGAATGTATTTAGCTGAATTAAAACCCATCGCTTTCAGGTCAATATTCTCCAACATGTTTAAAGCTTGTAACAACACCGGGCCTTGTGTCCACTGTTGCATTTTATAAACTTCAATGCCTTTGTAGTTTACACTGAGAGGTTCTTCGGTAATCACTTTCCAGTTGGCCAGATCTTTTTCAGTAATCAGGCCGCCTTGCTCTTGCGTGCCGCGTGCAATTTCTTTGGCGATATCACCTTTATAAAAACGATCGTAGGCCGCATAGATAGCTTCCTTCCGCGATTTGCCTTTCTTTAATGCTTGTTGTTCGGTGTCAACCAACTTCTGAAGGGTGGCTAGTAAATCTTTCTGCACAAAAATTTCTCCGGCCACGGGCGCTTCACGCTTTTCGCCCAGGTGCGGAAGAAAAACGGCTTTGGAATACGGCCATTGTTTTATTCTTTCTTTCTGACCTTCAAAACTATTGGCGGTCTGAGCTTCAATCGGGTAACCTTCTGCCAACTGCATAGCCGGTGTTAATACATCTTTCAAACTCATGGTTCCGTACTCGGCTAACATAACCATTAAGCCACCCGGTGTGCCGGGAGTTACTGCAGCTAACGGTCCATATTGTGGCGGATAGTTCATGCCTTTACCTTTAAAGAAATCGGCTGTAGCCCCGGTGGGTGCAACACCCAATGCATTTATGGCAATAACTTTTTTTGTTTTCGGATTGTAAATGAGTGCCTGCGTTTCGCCACCCCAACTCAATACATCGAACATAGTGCAGGTTGCAGCAAGCATAGCACACGATGCATCTACTGCATTACCACCCTTACTAAAAACCATGGCTCCGGCTGTAGCCGCCAACGGCTTTCCCGTAATGGCCATCCAATGTTTAGCATGCAACGGAGGTTTTTGAGTAGTTACCGGTAAGTTGTTAAACGATTGAGCTGTAACTATGCAACTGATAGTAGATGCCAGCGTGATTAACAAAAGTTTCAGTTTCATAGCGGGTATAGGTTTAGGCCAGTGGTTAATTCGTGTAAATGATTACTTTCGATAGAATTTAAAAGTACTACAACCCCGCGCGAATAGAAAGCCGCTGCGGGCTGAAGGAGTAAATGTTCCACTAACGGAAAAAACATGCATACCGAATTGATTAACCGGTTTTATACGGCCTTTCAAAAGCAAGACTGGCAAACTATGAACAGTTGTTACCACCCCGAAGCCTCGTTTTACGATCCTGCTTTTCGTAACCTGAATAGCAAAGAAGTGCGAGCCATGTGGCACATGCTCTGTTTAAATGCCCGCGATTTTTCACTCAGCTTTACGGATGTTGCTGCCAATGAAAAGACAGGCCAATGCCTTTGGCTGGCTACGTACACATTCTCAAAAACAGGTAATAAAGTTATAAACAGGATTACGGCCGCCTTTGAGTTTAAAGAGGGACTGATTGTAAAGCATACCGATAAATTCGACCTATGGAAATGGAGCCGGCAGGCTTTGGGGGCGAGTGGTCTTTTACTGGGCTGGTCCCCTATTCTTAAGAACAAAGTGAATGATACTGCGCGCAAGAGCCTGGCCCGGTTTATAGCCGAACACCCCGAATATCAATAGCCGGAAAAAAGTGTCGGAATTCGCGCGATTTCGAGGATAATTCAAAAAAACTATTACCTTTGGTTAGTTAATGAGATAATTCCCACCTGAAAGTAGTCCACTGATCGTGATCTTTATTGGCAGGCCTTATTAAGTTAGCAAGAACATTTATCACTTAATTTCAAAAACAAAAATGAACATTTATGTAGCCAACATTCCCTGGAAGGCATCCGAGGAACAATTGAAACAATTATTTGCTGAGTACGGAGAAGTAAGCTCAGCGAAGATTATCATGGACAAAGTTACCCAGCGCAGTCGGGGATTTGGTTTTGTAGAAATGGCCGATGACACTGCCGGTCGTGCAGCAATTACTGGCCTGAATGGTTTCGACTTTTTAGGAAAAGTATTGGTAGTTAACGAAGCACGCCCACGCGAAGAAGGTGGTGGCGGTGGCCGTGGTGGCAATCGTGGTGGTGGCTACCGCAGAGGTGATTTCAATAAGGATTATTAATTCGGTTTGAAATAATATTACGAAGCCTCGCCATAGCGAGGCTTTGTTGTTTATGCGGCTTTCGTCCTGATTTTATGAGGTAATCTTGAACCCAGAAAGTGCTTTCCTTTATCAAATTAATGTAGGCCAATGCGTTTAAAGACAATGAGGCTTCAGAAATTAACTCTATCCATACTTTTTTTTCTGCTAACTAAAATTTCATTTGGACAGGCAGACTACAAATACAGTATCAATAGCCTCCAACAAGATTTTGAGTTATTAAGAGGTGCATTGGAAGAATCGCATGCTGGTATTTATTGGTATCGTACTAAAGCTGAAATGGACAAAGCTTTTAATACTGCTTACCAATCTTTAGATCACGAAATGACTGAGTTGGAATATTATCGCATCCTTGCGCCATTAATTTCCAAAATAGGCTGTGGACATACATGGATTGCAACAACGGAGGCCACACAGCAAAAAATATGGGAACACGGTAAAGTCCTTCCGTTGAAATTAAAATTCATAGAGAACGAGGCCTATTGTCTTCAAAACAATAGTAACGATTCAACTTCCATTCAAATAGGAGATCAGATTTTAAGTATAAACAAGTATAGCATCGATTCATTATTAATGTTATCAAAAAAATTTTCACATGGCGATGGATTTATTGAGGTAGGAAAGTGGCGAATACTGGATAATGCTTTTAATCAGTTTTTTACCTTGTTTATTGAACAACCCGATGAATACAGAATTGAATTCAAGAAAAATGATGGGCGAGTAAGGGAGGTCATAATCCAACCGCTTACTTTAACGGATATTGAATCCATTTCTAAAAGAAGATATCCAGACAACCGAAAGAAAGAAGTAGAAAATATTAATTTGAAATTCATCGGCAACAACACTGCTGCCTTGCTTAGAGTAAAAGAATTTTCGGACTGGAAAATAAAGCGAAAGAAAATTCCATTTGACAAGGAGTTAAAAAAATCGTTTAAAAAAGTGGACTCTTCAAAAACTAAAAATTTGATAATAGATTTAAGAGATAATGACGGGGCAATGAAAAGTATGGTTTGTTATTATTCTCTTACCTAACCGACAAACCATTCATAGGATACAAGCAAATTGACTTCAGAGCAACTCACTTCTCCTATCGAAAATATAGTAATGCCCATTGGATTGAGTACAGTCTTTTCAAAACGATGCTTAGGCATAAGAAAATTAACGACTCGACTTATCTGCTTATAAATGATAAGGCAACGAGCACACATAAGCCAAACGAAAATTCATTTAGAGGACGCATTTACGTATTGACAAATCGAGGTAGCTTTTCAACAACCTCGGATTTTACAGCACTAGTTAAATCTAATAAGATGGGAGTTTTTGTAGGAGAAGAGACAGGGGGAAGTTACTTGGGAAATACGAGTAACTATTCCTTTTTGATAACCTTGCCCAATACAAAAATTAAAGTAAATATCCCTGTTGCCAGATACCAGAATAACGTGACTCTGGAGGGTAATTTTGGCCGTGGAACGATCCCTGATTACAAAGTTCGCTACTCCATTGACGAGATTATTCAGGGTATTGATAAAGAGCTGAACACAGTATTAGCTCTTATTAAAGACTGAATTTTTAAAGGTGTTGGACCCAAGCGTGACTAATCAAATAAAAATACTAAATCAAAAGGGTCTGTAAAGTAAACTGTGTCAGTTAATAATTATCGTAATCATATCTGATGTTGGAATGTGGTCAACTACCCTGCAGTTGGCTTGGTGCAATGTTATAAAATTTAGTTGGGAGTTGTCCATCAT
>JAFLBR010000015.1 GCA_017303795.1 Cytophagales bacterium
CAGTCGGTTGAACCTAACCCTGGCAGGTTGCTCCTCAGCAGAGCCTACTTCTGTTTCAGTTCAACAATGCAAAATTCAATTCACTAATCTATATTTACAACCTGTCAAAATTCTCAGCCACTTACCCCCGGATAAATAAAATTTACAATTCGATTAAAAACAGAAAGTCCGCCTAAACCAAGGCGGACTTTCTTATTCAACCACACCAATCTACTTCTTTACTTCATACCGCACCGAGCGGCCATTTTTATTGGTAAGCGTTACCATATTATCGCAAGTACCATCGCCATAGTCAATTGTCAGTTCGCGCAAGCCGTGTGTTACGAACTTAATACCACTTACAGGAATGAATACACCTTCGGCAGCACAGGTTCTGGTGTAAACAAGCGGCTCCTGAATTTCAATAGAATACCCACGACCATTTCTGAATGTACCTTGCGCGGTACCGTAAATGATCAAACGATCCAATACATTGTTTTCATTACGTTCGTGTTCGCGTCTGCGATTTACTTCGCGGGTAGCTACGCGCCCATCAGGCCAGGTTACCCGGCCACCAGTCAACACTACATCAAATACAGAACGTTCTGCTGTATAACTCACTACCGTTACCGTGCGACTGCCTTCAATTTGAAAATCATTGATTGTATAATCTTCAAATGCGATAGACCATGACGAACCGGCAATATTCCATGCGCCTGAGTGTGTTACTACTATCGCACCCGTGCGCACGTTACCACGCGGGTCAGTGCAGCCATCGCCAAAATCAATTCTTAATGTTCCTGAGGTTCCGTTACCTTCATACGTAATAGTAGCGCAGGTTAATCTTTCGTCAGTTGCTTTTTTACCATTCGATGCGCCCTCTGTGCTGGCGAAAGCTTCGCCTACTAAATCGTCCGCATCATCAAAGTAGGCATCTTCAATGGCATCTAACGAAGCATCTTCTGTATCTTCGGATGAGAAGTCAGGTGATTCGTCCTGATCACAAGCTGCAAGTGTAAACATAAAGGCAGCAATAAATACATAGAACAGATTATTCATGTTCGTATGTAATGATGTTTTTGTTTTCATAGTCGTGTTAAGTTTGTTTTTGCAGCTTAGAGATAGGGCTGTAAGAAAAGTTTAACGCGATTGAAAAATAATTCTTCATTTCGTTTGAGTACGGTTATACAAAAAACCGAGTTAGACAAGGGTGGTTGAATAAGGTTTAATGAGTTGAATCTTTTTCCGACACCCCTCTCCCAGGGGAGAGGGGACGGGGGTGAGGGTTTAGTCCTTCTCAGATTCTTCTTCTTTCTCCACTAACTCAATCGTGTCTTCTTTTTTCTCAAACAAATGTCTTGGTGGTGGAATACCAATTCCTGCCAAAGCCAGCAAAAGGAGAAACGCGAGTAGCGTAACTCGTAAAGTTTTTTTAATGCGCGACATAATCAAACCTCTTAAGGTGATTAATGATTTTTAAAAATGGATTGAAATCCTGATCAGATGAGATCAGGTAAAAGGCTACGCGCTTAATTCATCTTCCGTACCAAACGGAATAGTTTTTTGCAGAAGTGTGCGGGGTTGCGAGTGGTTTAACCACTGGGTTTGGTTGGATTTTATCTTACCCGCTACTGAAAAATCATTTGTTTGGTAGCAAGGCGAAACGTAATGGTTGTGCTGTTGCTTTTTTTGCCGAATCGAAACTGATTTTAACTTGAGTGTTGAAACCCATTCGGTTTGAATTTTTGGATGCGCAGAAGTTACCGAACCGGCATGGCCACTTACCGGACTTATCAACAGGATAAGTGCAAGAATGCTTTGTGTAAATAACCGAATAAGCCGCGCGTTCTTAATCATGCTTCGAAGTTAAACGGTTGGTTTCACATTCCGGTTTAACCGAAGGCGGTTTATTTCTTGTGCCTGCTTAAAATGCCTTTTTTCGTGCGCTACCATTATATCAAAGGCTGTTTCTAATTTATAGACAATCATCCTGTTGGCTGGTGAGGAGATTACCGTGTGTCGCGCAAGCAGGTCTTCGCTGCTTTGGATAATCAGTTTTAATTCGTGCTGATGTGCTTCAAATCGGGTAACAATATCGCTGCGGATAGCGCTTAGTTCGGGTTCCCAAATCGGAAAGGTTTTAATCTTGCGCTTTTGTTCGGGTTGCACCGAATTCAAAATCAGGTTTCCGAAAAGCCGATTGATAAAACCAATCTGCCCAAAACGCGGAGTATAGTAAGTGTTACTCCGAATTTGTTCCAGCACCGGGTAGTACGTTTCATTTACTACAATCAAGTGTTGAATAATCTGCGCAATACTCCACGTGGTGGCATTTGGTTTCCAGTTCGATTCATCGCCAGACAATGCATCGAAGTCCTGTTTAAAGGCTTGCGTAATTTCATCCAGCTCAGCACTCCAACGGTCGGTTTTCATTTCCAGGTTGTTTTTATAAAAATACTCGAATTGCGATTATCTTGCCTGCACGTATAACACTTTACTAATTGGCTATTTCTAAAAACTTACCCGTTTCGCGTTTGCCGCTTGCTGGCGCAGTATTACTATGGACGGCCGCGTATGCCGCAGGGTTGCATTATTTTTTTACAATTGTATGGGAGGTAGCCGTTACCGATTCGGGATTGTTCAATTTGGTTACACTCAGTTCGGTGGTGCTGTTGTATGCGGTTATCGGCTACTTACCTCGTACGGGTATTTTTCAAATTACATTGGGCGTGGCAGTGGTCTTTGCATTTCTTTCGCAATGGTTGGCGCAGCAGGCAACTGCGCAGTTAATAACCGATCCAGCCTATCTTGATTTTTTAAATCAGTCCATGCCGGTGCGGTGGGCTATGGGCTTTATAATTTTAGTTTCAACAGGGGTAGCGTTTATTTTTTATTCACGCTGGCGCGAAGTTGCCGAGGCACAAGCTCGCGAAACAGATACAAGACTGTTAGCCCGCGAAGCAGAATTGCATAAGCTTCAGTTGCAACTGCAACCGCATTTTTTATTTAATAGTCTTAACTCTATAAATGCGTTGATTCAGCTTAAGCCCGATCAGGCCCGCGAAATGGTGCAGCAGCTTTCAGATTTTTTACGACTTACTATTAGTCGGGCCGATGAACCGTGGATAACGTTTGCACAGGAATTGGAATATCTTAAAACTTATCTGGCGATAGAAAAAGTTCGGTTTGGCCACCGGTTGGAGATTAACATTCAGGCAGATAATGAACTTAACGATTTTAGTATTCCCACGCTGGTGTTGCAACCGTTGTTGGAGAATGCCATCAAGTTTGGATTGTATGGCACTACCGGAAAAATAATTATTCAGCTAATAGCCAAACAAACTAACAATGGCATGCAGATAGAAATCACCAATCCGTTCGATGCCGACATGCAACCTTCTACCGGAAGCGGCTTTGGTTTGAGTGGATTACAACGCAGGTTATACTTATTGTATGCCCGCAACGATTTAATGCAAACCCAACGCACACCCGAAATGTTTACCGTTAACCTGATAATTCCACCGCGACCATGATCAAAGCAATTTTAATTGACGATGAACCTTTGAGTCGGGAGATTCTGAAAAGTTATCTCATGCGCTTTCCGCAGATTCAGATTGCTGACGAATGTAACGATGGCTTTGAAGGGGTAAAGGCTATTCAGCAACATCAACCCGATTTAATTTTTTTGGACATTCAAATGCCTAAGATTAATGGTTTTGAAATGTTGGAACTGGTAAGCCCCATGCCCGCGGTAATTTTTATTACAGCGTTCGATGAGTTTGCATTAAAAGCTTTTGAGGCTAATGCCATTGATTATTTATTGAAGCCGGTATCGGAAGATCGGTTCGCGAAGGCGGTGCAAAAGTTTTTAGATAAAACCGCACAAACCACACCGGCTACTGCAGGGTTACTCGATACCATGGCGCAATCAACGGCACAGAACAATCGTATTGTGGTTAAAACCGGTAATAAGGTTAAGATTATTCCAGTGCACGAAATTCAATACCTGGAAGCCGATGATGATTTTGTAAAGATTGTAACAGCCGAAGGTAGTTTTTTGAAAAACAAAACCATGTCGTTCTATGAGCAAACACTCGATGCCCAGCAGTTTGTGCGTGTACACCGATCGTACATTTTGCATATCAGTCAGATCACCAAGATTGAACCGTATCAGAAAGAAACGCATCTGGCAATTTTAAGAAACGGTCAACAGATTCCGGTAAGTAAAACCGGGTATAGTAAATTGAAAACTATCTTGGGTATTTGATGGAACTGCGTAAAGAATTATTTGATTTATGTTGCGCTTACGCAGAGGCTCGTATTCGCGTTGCGCTGGAAGCTATGCAACAGGCACAGCAGGCAGCCAATGCCGAAGAAAAAAGTACTGCAGGTGATAAGTATGAAACCGGTCGCGCCATGGCACATCTCGAAAAAGAAAAAGCTGCCGCGCAATTGTTTGAAGCCAATAAATTGAATGAAGTGCTTCATAAAATAAACCCAGAAGTTGTAACAGCAAAGACAGTTCTCGGAAGTGTCATTATTACTGATAAAGGAAATTATTATCTCGCTATCAGTGCTGGTAAACTTCAGGTGCAGGGTAAAGAATTTATTGTATTGTCAGCGGCATCGCCTTTAGGCGCGCAACTTATTAACCGTGGGGCTGGTGATAAAGTAACGTTTCAGGGAAAAACCTTGTCGATTATATCCGTACTGTAAACAAGATTTTTTCAGTGCGCCTGTTTACCTTTGCAGCATGACGAAAGCATGGATTCAAGCCTTCCGGCTACGAACTTTACCGTTATCATTAGCATGCATAGGTATGGCTGGTTTTCTGGCCGCAGCTGCTGGCAAGTTCAATGCATTGCTCTTTACCTTGTGTTGTCTAACAACAATTCTGTTACAAATCTTATCAAACCTGGCTAACGATTATGGCGATTCAATAAACGGAGCCGATCATGCCGGTCGTAAAGGGCCGCAACGTGCCGTACAGTCAGGGGCAATTACGGCAGCGCAGATGCGTAGCGCAGTGGTGTTGTTTGCATTTCTTAGTCTGGCCTGTGGATTGTTTTTATTGTGGACGGCCTTTGGCCCCAACTGGAAAGCATTAATCTTGTTTTTGGGTCTTGGCTTTTTGAGCATCGCAGCGGCCATTGGTTATACCGTTGGCAAAAAGCCGTATGGTTACATTGGCCTGGGTGATATTTCAGTATTACTTTTTTTTGGCCTGGTGGGGGTAATGGGTTCGTATTATTTGTTTACGCAACACGTAACCTGGAAAGAAATGTTACCGGCCCTGAGTTGCGGGTTGTTTTCAATTGCCGTGCTTAACGTAAACAACATTCGCGATATAGAATCGGATAAAGCTGCGGGCAAATATTCTATTCCGGTTCGCATCGGAAAAGAAAAGGCTGTAACCTATCATTGGTTTTTACTGACAGCTGGATTGTTAAGTTCGGTTATTTATACGGTGCTTACTTATAATTCGCCCTGGCAGTTTCTGTTTTTGGCTACCGTGCCGTTGTTAGTGCGAAACGGAATGGCGGTTAGTAAAAATCCATCGCATCTGCTCGATCCTTTTTTAAAACAGATGGCACTATCGGCTTTAATTTTTGTTGTACTATTTGGATTAGGTTTACTAATAAATATTTGATTAACCCATACAATTTAACCAACTTTAACCGTGGCCAAAGTTGAATTCAATATTGCTTGTTCGTTGTGCGATCATTTAAAAGATTCGCTCTTTAACGGATTGAGTCCGGAAGATCTGAGCCGGATCAACAATCACAAAACCTGTGTTCAATACAAAAAGGGTCAGAACATTTTTTACGAAGGCACACGCCCTACCGGATTGTATTGCATGAATGCCGGTAAGGTAAAAGTGTTTAAGAATAATGTACAGGGTAAAGAGTTCATCATCTACATTGCCAAGCCGGGCGATTTTCTGGGCTACCGTGCTTTATTAAGCGAAGAATTTTATCAGGCAACAGCCACCGTATTGGAAGACGCCAAAATCTGTTTCATCCCAAAAGAGAATTTTTTTGAAGTGCTACAAAAAAATCCCGTTTTTATGAGACGCGTAGTAAAAGCCGTTTGTCATGAAATGGGCGTGATGGAAGAAAAGCTTGCCGAGCTTGCACACAAATCCGTTCGCGAACGCCTCGCAGCTAATTTATTAATGTTGAAAGAAACCTATGGTATGGAAGGCGAAGGCAGTTCGCTTATCGATCTGGCGCTTTCGCGCGAAGATTTGGCCAGCATTGTAGGTACTGCAACTGAAACGGTTATTCGCCTTTTATCCGATTTCAAATCGGATGGTCTGATTACTTTCGAAGGCAAGAAAATCCGGGTACTGGATGCAAAAAAATTAGCCAAACAGGCCGACTTGATTGTAGCCTGAGCGCAAACCTGACAAAAGTCATCTTTTTGTTTGATTCCCATCATTAGCAGAGCGTAGGGGTTGATCTACTTTTGGTATATCAAATCACTACAGTTATGAAACGCATCTTAGTTCCCTGCGATTTTTCTGATCCGGCCGTTCAGGCTTTCAAGTTTGCAGTTGAAATAGCCCGCCAAAGTGGGGGCGAAGTGATCTTGCTGAATGTAATTGAACTTCCGGTAATGAGCGACAGCGTACTCATGCCATCACTCTCATTCGAAGAAGCCTTCATTAAAGATATGAAAGCCAACTCCGAAAAGAATTTTACTAAGATGAAATCAAAGTGGGCAGGCGATGTAAAGGTTACCACCCTGATTGAATATGGTAGCACTACTCCATCCATTCGCGATTTTGTTCAGGATAATAAAATTGATCTGGTGGTAATGGGTACACACGGTGCTACGGGTATGAAAGAATTTTTTATCGGTTCCAATACCGAAAAAATTGTACGCACCTGCCCGGTACCAGTTATCGCTATAAAAGGGGCTACAAAAATTTCAGCTATTAAAAACATAGTATTTCCTAACGTGCTCGATCTCGATCAGGAAGAGTTAACGCTTAAAGTAAAAGCTTTGCAGAGTTTCTTCGGGGCATCGCTGCACGTGTTGTATGTAAATACACCTTCACGCTTCAGGCGCGATGTGGAAGTAAAAAAAGAAATGAAAGCATTTGCAAAGCGTTTCATGCTGAAAGATTATTCGCTCACCATCTTCAATGACTATACGGAAGAAGAAGGACTCCGAAATTTCATATCTGAAACCAAGGCCGACCTGGTGGCTATGGCCACGCACGGCCGCAGAGGACTGAATCATTTAATGAGCGGTAGCATTGCAGAAGATGCCGTTAATCATTTGCAATGCCCTATCTGGACTTATAAAATCAGTTAATCGCCAGCGGTGTGAAAAAACAAATCCTTTTTCCTGTCGATTTTCAATCGGGAGCACATCTGGCCGATTATGCCAATCTGTTTGCTCATGTTGATAAAAAGATTTTCATGGGTTTCTTTCTGCGCGACTTTGTAAAATCGGCAAGGATTAAAAATACCGAGGCAGATAAACAGGTATTACAACAAAATCTGCAACAGGAAGCCGATCAGTTGAAACTGGACTTTGATATTTTAAAAAGTAACTCCAACGCAAATCTGTTGTTAAACCAAAGTCGCTTTGCCGATTTGGTTATTGTTAATCCGCTAACAAGCGAAAATATTCTACAGCTAAACCATCTTTTTCCCGATCACTTTTTTGACCTGGTGGCTTGCCCAGTATTCCTTTCGGAAGATGTAATGCGGCCCTTTGATGAAATTTTGGTTTTGTTTGATTATGACCAATCGGGTTTGGTGGCTTTAAAATCTTTTCTGTCTTTTTTTGGCAAAGTAAGCAGCAATAAAAAAGTAACGCTGCTCACCGTAAGTCCGGATGATATGCCTGAGATTCATCTCGAGAAGTATTTAGTGAGCTATTTGCAAAAGTTTTTTAAAGATGTGGGCATTGTGCCGCTCAGCAGCAAGGATCTTGCTCAGCAGGTAATGGGGCATGCCACCAAACTTACACGCCCGGTTTTAGTAATGGGCCGTACAGCTATTGATTTATTGAATAACGAAGAGTTGGCAGGGCAGGTAACGGATCATCACATCTCTGTTTTTTATTCAAACGTGTAACCATGGAAACGCTCGTAACACAGGTTGTAAAATGTTACCATTGCGGCCAACCGTGCGAAGAAGAAGTATTAAAATTGGAAGAGAAATCGTTCTGTTGTTACGGATGCAAAACGGTTTACGAAATTCTGAATCAAAATAACCTTTGCGAGTATTACGCTTTTGATAAAAATCCAGGTGTAAACCTGCGCCATGTAAGTGACGAAACCTATGCATATTTAGATGAAGCCGCAGTAAAAAAACAATTACTTGAATTTGATTCCACTTCGTTTGCACGAATCAGATTTTATGTTCCTAACATTCATTGTATTTCCTGTATCTGGTTGTTAGAGAATCTACAGAAACTACAAACCGGAGTTTTGAAATCAGAAGTAAATTTTTCGGGTAAAACAGTTCGAATAGATTTTAATCCGGAATTGGTTTCGTTAAGTAAACTGGGTCGGTTACTGGCATCGCTCGGCTATGCACCGCGCATTAATCTGAACAAACAAGACAGGCCGGTTGCGCCTGCTTCACAGCAATTGGTAATAAAACTAGCTATTGCAGGGTTTGCTTTTGGCAATGTAATGTTGTTAAGCTTTCCGGAATATCTGGGCCTTAACGAGAGTGATGTTGCTTTGCAACGATTATTCTCGTGGATAAATATTGGATTAGCCATACCCGTAATGTTTTACAGTGGCAATGAATACTTTACCAACGCCTGGAAAAGTTTTAAGCAGCGGCAGATCAACATTGATGTTCCGATTGCTGTTGGTTTGCTCGCGTTATTGTTACGCAGTGTATATGATATTGTCAGTCAAACCGGTGCTGGCTATCTGGATTCCTTAACGGGTTTGGTTTTCTTTTTATTGATTGGCCGTTGGTTTCAAAGTAAAACCTACGACAGCCTTGCGTTCGATCGGGATTATAAATCTTATTTTCCATTGGCCATTCAAAAATGGGTGCAAAATGAATGGCGCGCTGTTGTTGTGTATGAGTTGGAGCCACAAGATGTAATTCGGGTGCGCAACATGGAAATTGTACCGGCCGATTCCATCTTGAAAAGTGATGAAGCCTATTTCGATTATAGTTTTGTTACAGGCGAGTCGAAGCCGGTGAAAGCTGTGCGCGGAGAACTTGTTTATGCCGGTGGAAAATTAGTTGGCCAGCCGGTTGAGTTGGTTGTGCAAAAGAAAACAGCCCAAAGCCAGTTAACCAGTTTGTGGAACGAATCGGCCTTTCAAAAGCCAAATGAAAGTGTTTATAAAAAGATAATAGATAGAGCAGCCCGTAGATTTACCTGGATTGTATTGTTACTGGCAATTGGTACGGGCGTATTCTGGTTTTATTATGATGCTTCGCGCATGTGGCTGGTGCTTACTTCTGTATTAATGGTGGCATGCCCATGTGCATTGGCGCTGGCAACTCCGTTTACGTATGGTAACATGCTGCGCGTATTTGGTCGTTATGGTTTTTATTTAAAGAATGCCGATGTTATTGAACAAATGGCCACAATCAATACACTGGTGTTTGATAAGACCGGAACTATTACACACGGGGCCTCGGCTGTAAATTTTGTTGGCTTTCTTACGGCACAAGAATATGGCTGGATAAAACTGATTACATCTACCTCAACCCATCCGCTTAGTAATCTTATTGCCAAACAAATTTTAAATAAATCGGATGCTGTGATTGCCGAGCTAAAAGAATTCCCCGGTAAGGGCATACAAGCTGTTGTTGCCGGAAAAAGTATTCGGTTGGGTTCGGCTTTGTTTACAGGCAATGAAGGTGGGGGTGAAGCAGCATCACGGGTTTTTGTTTCCATAGATGGATTGGCGCGTGGGTATTTTGAAATCGAGACCTCAGTTCGGCCTGCGATAAAAAGTTTAGTGGCGCGTTTGGGTACTCAGGTTAAGGCTTTGCTTTCGGGCGATCAACCCATAGAAGCCGGACGAATGCGGGCTGTATTTCCGGCAAGTGTGCAATTGTTATTCAATCAATCGCCCCACGATAAACTTAATTTCATTTCCGATCTGCAAAAGCAAACCCATAAGGTGATGATGATTGGCGATGGTTTGAATGATTCAGGCGCGTTGCAGCAAAGTGATGTGGGCATTGCCGTTACCGATGACACCGGAGTGTTTACGCCAGCCAGCGATGGTATTCTGGCTGGGAATATGCTCGGTAAACTGGATTCGTTTTTACGGTTGGCGAAACGATCAACTGTAATTTTAAAAACCGGATTCGTAATTTCATTTTGCTACAACGCTATCGCGCTGAGCGTGGCCATGAGTGGTTTTTTAACACCGCTTATTGCGGCCATCTTAATGCCGATAAGCAGTGTAAGTGTAGTTGGGTTTACCTCGCTTGCTGTTAACTGGGTAGCACGAAAAGAATTTAAATCAAACTTATAGGCCATGCTGATTATTGTTTTACTTATCTCCATTTCGCTTACCATTGCCATTCTGTTTCTGGTGGCTTTTGTGTGGAGCATGCGCAGCGGCCAGTTTGACGACACGTATGGCCCATCGGTAAGAATGCTGTTTGACGATAAAAAGAAAAAAGAATAGCCCGTTTATAAAAGAGTGCCTACCTTTTAGGCATGGAAATACTTTGGTTTGTTGTAGGGGGCTTGTTAATTGTGATTGGAATGGCCGGTTGTTTTTTACCGATACTACCGGGCCCACCGCTTGCCTTTCTTGGGCTTTGGATCCAACAACTTAAAGAGCCAAATCCTTTTACCTCTAAATTTCTTTGGATCTGGTTTGGAATAACATTGGTAGTTACGGCTATTGATTACTGGGCACCTGTTTATGCAACTAAAAAATTTGGTGGTAGCAAGGCGGGTATCTGGGGATGTATGATTGGATTATTGCTTGGTTTTTGGATGGGCCCATTTGGAATTATTATTGGGCCATTGGCCGGAGCGTTTATTGGTGAGTGGGTGAACAACCATGATTCTTCTAAGGCGATGCGTGCGGCACTGGGTTCGTTTATCGGTTTTTTACTCAGCACCCTCTTGAAGTTGATTGTATGTGTGGTTATGTTTTGGTATTGGGTGGTGAGTTGGTGAAGAGAGTTTAAAGCCGAAAATCAGTATACAAAGAAAGCGGGCGATGGATTTTCTCCATCGCCCGCTCTTATCAAGGGTAAGAAAATTCTACTGCTGCCCGATCATCATAAACGGAGCCCAATAATAAGGTTCAGGGTATTCCACACGCAATTCTTTCTTGGCATCAATAAAACTCTGACGCATGTTGTTGGTGGCCAACCATTTTCTATAAAAGTTAATGATCAGTTTTTGTGTAGCATCATCATCCACTTTAAACATACTCATAATCAATACTTTTGCTCCTGCCACCAGGAAGGCCCGTTGCAAGCCATACACACCTTCACCGTTTTCAATTTTTCCTAACCCGGTTTCACAGGCACTTAACACTACCAGGTCAGTCTGGTCGAGGTTTAGACTCATGGCTTCAGCGGCTGTGAGGATACCATTCGAAATGTTGTAGTTATACCTTGTTTCATTAAAAATATCGCCCGCGCCCGAAAACAAGAGTCCGGTTTTTAGCAATGGGTTATCAGCCATGGCAGCTTCGCTTTCGGTTAACTGATCTAACTCATTTTGTTCTATAGCTGGTGTGTAAAAGCCGTGGGTAGCAAAGTGTAAAATTTTAGGGCTTGCCACTTCTTTTACTTTATCTTCACTGGCAAGGCTCTCCACATACTCATCTGTTGCGTAGCTTTTTTGTTTGAGTAAAACTTGTAATTGCTCTACCTCTCGCTCGGTACCTGGCAAAGATGCCCAATTGCCGGTTGAAGCCGTTAAGTAAAATTTAGGATTACCAAACATGGTGGCGGTATTGGAAGCAGCGGAAGATCGTGACTTTACTTTATTCAGATATAAGTCTTTCGTATTGCTTACCAACACGATGTTGGCATTGTCTATAATATACTTTCCATCCGGGGTAGGAATGGCCTCCAGATTAATCTGGTTATACACACCATCGGCTGAAAGATAGATAGTAGTTACAGTGCCAATCCCTTTTTGAATCGGCTCCCAGAATACTTTATACGAGTAGCGGTCTTCTACTTTACCGATAATGGAGTTTCGATAATTGGCAAAATATCTTTTATCTAATCGATTACCCTCTGGCATCAGAATCGCTTTTGGCCTTGCATTATCATTCTTTACATAGAGTGCCACATACACTACCGAGTCGGTAAACGTATGATTAAAATGACGATACCGAACCATCTCAATGGCTACTTCATTTTTGTTGATGGCTTTCTGTACATCAGCATATTTAATTTTTTTATTGTCGAAGCTCTGGCCAAAGAGTTCTGACTTCTGACTGATTTCACGTTCCAGTTTTTCAGCTTCGGCTGTCATCAGGTTAATATCAAAACCATTGTCGGCCAACTGTTGCGTACTCATTGAAAGCGCATTGGTTAATTCTTCTTTCTTTTCAATCCACAAATTATAGGAAGTCTTCAGTGCTTCATCGGTACTGTTCAAAATGCGTTCGCGGATTTTGATAGAAGTGCTTAATAATAGTGCTTTGGTAAGCAATTGGTAATCGTACACCTTTCCACTTAGATCTTTGAAATCCTCCAGTTGACTAAACGCAAGTGTATTGTAAAACTCGAAGTCGCCTTTAATGGTATTCCAGTATTTAGCTTTTTCACGCTCACTCAAAGCCGGAAAAATTTGTTTGATGTAAGCCTCATAATTGTTGAGTGCCTCTTCAATATTTGCTTTGGCACGTTTATATTCTTTCTCCATGTAATACACCTTGGCTTGCTTGGAGAGAATCTTTACATATTCTGGGTGAGTTTTGCTGAAGTAATCTTCATAGATTTTTTTTGCTTGAACATAAAACTCTTCTGCACGCTTATAATTTTTGGTGGCATAATAGACATCCCCTGTCAGCGCATAAATGTTAGCGGCATTGATGTTGGTCTTAGTTCCGGTCTTAGCGCGCCAGATGGCTTCGGCCTGAGTAAGTACACTGAAAGCTTCCGGGTATTTCTTTTGCGAAATATAAAGTGAGGCAACATTCTTTAAGATATCGGCATACTGTGGATTCTGGGTTCCGAGTTTGGTGCCCATTATCGTTCTCGCTTCAAAAAGTAATTTTTCAATTTCTGCTGGTTTATCGCCTTTGTGGAATTTAGTCATACCCAATAGCGAAAGCGATTTGGCAACTTCAATGTGATTGCGGCCAAATTGTTTTTCAAGACTGGCCAACACTTTAACCAACATTTTCTCCGCATTTTCATAGTCACCAATTGCAAAGTCAATATCGGCCAAAAGTTTTTGAGTGGGGGCAGTTTTGGTAGAACGTTCGCCATACACTGCGGTGGCGATTTTGTTTACTCGCTGCGCAACTTTTTCAGCTTCGGTATAATCACCCTTTGCCAGTAGTAATCTTCCTTTATCTACTAATGGATCAATCAACCGAACAGAGTTGCT
Source organism: Cytophagales bacterium (assembly GCA_017303795.1). Taxonomy (GTDB): domain Bacteria; phylum Bacteroidota; class Bacteroidia; order Cytophagales; family Cyclobacteriaceae; genus ELB16-189. The sequence goes on from JAFLBR010000015.1 coordinate 13,525, forward strand.
GCCGTATAGTTTTTCAGATTCGATAATAAGATTATTCAGAATCTTTTCGGTATCAGTATATTGACCAAGCTGAATCTTTAAAGAAGATAACTCGCGTGCGGTGCTCAATTCATCAAGTCCCATGAGCTTGTCAGCCTTTCTGATTATTTTTCCCGAACGTTCTAAATTGGCTGCGGCTTCATCAAACAATCCCATTACGCCATAGAGCGTGGCTTGGGTTTCAATTGCTTTTACGATAAAGATTTTTTTGTCTTCATCTTTTCTGAACTTGTCAAGAATTTTTAAACTCTTCGCAAGGTTTTCATCTGCTTTTTCGTATTCGCCCAGTTTGATTTCAAAGCGGGCAATTTGGGTTAGCTCATCCGCATACTGATGGCTATCATCCTGGAATTTTGCACGTGCCACATATTCTGCTTTTTCAAGAACCTTATTAGCTTCTGCATATTTATCGGTTAGTTCATACAGCGTAGCCATATGATTCAGAATCTGTAAATGATCTTTATGCCACGCATCAATTTCTTTTGATATAATCTTGGTATAACTTTCATCATAGATTTTAGCGGCCTCGCTAAGCTTGTTGGTGTTGTCCAGATAGAAGTTGGCCAGATGAAGACGTGCAAGGTGAGTTTCCGGACTTTCGGCACCAAACAAATTGGATTTTATTTCTATAATGTCATTGAGATATTTCTCAGCATTCACATAGTTCTTTTTATAAACAGCAAGTCCGTATAAAAAGTCGATTACGTTTGCCGTAACCATATTATTGCGTGGTAGAGAGGTTGTGTTTGAAATGAGATTGTTCGCTTGAGTCTCCAGATTTTTCGTCCGGTCTTTATCCATCTTCGCATCAAACTCAACAGCCTTGAGCCGCACATTATAAATGCTTTTTGAATCGTAATTTTTAGCAATCATTTTTTCATATTCCAACTTCACATTGAGATATCGGGCTGAACTGCCCTCCAGTTGAAGTTGACGGAGGTAATCCTCGTAAATGAGAATACCTAGATAGTGTGCTCCGTTGTGCTTATTTTTCAGGTCATTAAGCAGTCTTGAGAACTCAGCTTCTTTGGGTAACTTGGAAGCAGACTCCAAACCATTTTCCAATAACCAGTTGGCAAACGCATACTGATTTCTGATATACTCATGGCTGAATTGACTTAAGTTTTTTTTCGTTGAACTTGCATTATTTCTAAAAACTATATCTGCTGAGTCATAACTACCTTTCATTCTAAAGGCATTAGCCAATAAATAACGTGCATTTGAAAACTCCCGATAGCGAACCGTTAGCTCTTCATCAGATAGCCTTCTACTTTTAAGATTCCCTTTATCATCTACAAAGGTTTCTTGCTTAACCGCCCGCTTGGCATAAAACCTTTCCAATTCATTTAATAATTCAATAGCTTGTGTATAATACCCTTGCCCGGTTAGAGTCTCGGCCAAAGCCAGTTCATATCGGCCCTTGGCTACATCTTTCATAAAATCGCCACCTTCCAGTACCCGCTTCGCTTGCTCTAAGTACTCGCGCGCCACGCGATAAGCTCCATTCATATTGTGTAGTTCAGCAGCTTCCACTAAAATTAATCCATACGTTTGGCTGTTTTCCAGGTTAATGCCCTTACTAGTGGAAACACCTTGTTGCACATTGCTTTCAAACTCTGCGATATAGCCCGAAGCCAGATTATACTTTGCCAATCGCATATAATAGGTTGGCGTATACACATTTTGCTGGCCCAGTTTTTTGAATGCTTTCTTTTTGAATTTATTCAAGCCTGAAATGGCCTTGCTGTAATTACCCGAAGTGTAGGAAGCTTCGGCTTTGTTTAGAAGCTTATCGTATTTGGCTTGCGCCATTACCATTGCCGGACTAATCCATAAAAGCAAAATCACCACTTTCCCCATTAATCGTATCATTGGCTTTGTCTGTTTACGTGAGTTTTTTTGGATAACCACCTGAATGTTTTGAAACACGGATGTTAATCCTGATTTAAAATTTTTTAAGGAATTTAAAATTACAAATTCTTTTGGCTGTTGCCACTTTAATAACAACCCCATAACGGTGTGGTAAAAGTTCTATCTACCTGATAATAAGGTATTCAGAATTTCGCGGGCCGATTCGGCTACGGGCGTGCCGGGTCCAAATATTCCAGCTACACCAGCTTTTCGTAAAAAATCGTAATCGCCAGGAGGAATTACACCACCTGCAACCACTTTAATATCGGGGCGGCCCAACGATTTTAAAGCTTCAATCAATTGCGGAACCAATGTTTTATGGCCAGCCGCCAAGCTACTGGCACCAATAACATGCACATCGTTTTCGGTTGCTTGTTTGGCAACTTCTTCGGGGGTTTGAAACAACGGCCCGATGTCCACATCAAAACCCAAATCGGCAAAACCAGTGGCAATTACTTTTGCACCACGATCGTGACCGTCTTGCCCCATCTTAGCGATGAGTATGCGTGGCCTGCGCCCATCCAACTCCGCAAAGCGGTCGGATAACGCGCGAACTTCAGCTACCGATTTTTGATCTTTCATGGCGCCCGAATATACACCCGAAACGGTTTGAATGGTGGCGGTGTAACGACCAAAAGCTTTTTCCATAGCCTGCGAAATTTCGCCCAGCGTAGCGCGATGCCGGGCTGCTATAATGGCAAGCTCCAGCAAATTGCCGTTACCGGATGCTGCTGCTTGTTGTAAATTATTCAGCGCAGTGTGTACGGCTTCAGTATTGCGCTCGGTTTTTAAGGTTTTTAGTTTTTCAATTTGTTCTTGCCGCACTGCGGTGTTATCCACTTCCAGTATTTCAAAGTCGGGCAGTGCGCTGGTTTGAAAACGATTTACACCTACAATAATTTCTTCACCTGAATCTATTCTAGCCTGCCGGGCAGCCGCTGCTTCTTCAATGCGTAATTTTGGAATACCGCTTTCTATAGCGCGTGTCATTCCGCCAAGCGATTCAACTTCTTCTATTAATTGCGAAGCCGCGTTAATCAGTTGTTCGGTTAAGTATTCTACATAATACGATCCGCCCAACGGATCAACAACTTGCGTAATGCCGGTTTCATTTTGCAGATACAATTGTGTGTTGCGTGCAATACGTGCCGAAAAATCTGTTGGTAGTGCGATGGCTTCGTCCAACGAATTGGTATGCAGCGATTGTGTTCCACCCAATGCCGCAGCCAATGCTTCAATGGTTGTACGCGTAACGTTGTTGTAAGGATCTTGTGCGGTTAAACTCCAGCCCGAAGTTTGGCAATGCGTGCGCAACGCCATCGACTTAGGATTTTGCGGATTAAATTGCTTTACAATTTTTGACCACAACACACGCCCGGCCCGCATCTTGGCAATCTCCATAAAGAAGTTCATACCAATGCCCCAGAAGAAAGATAAACGCGGAGCAAAATCATCAATGGCAATGCCCGCTTTTAAACCAGCTTTAATGTATTCCAGCCCATCGGCTAATGTGTAAGCCAGTTCAATGTGTGCTGGTGCTCCGGCTTCATGCATGTGGTAGCCACTAATGCTAATGCTGTTGAACTTCGGCATGTGGCGTGAGCAATACGAAAAAATATCGGCCACAATGCGCATAGATGCGGCAGGCGGATAGATATACGTATTGCGTACCATAAACTCTTTCAGAATGTCGTTTTGAATGGTGCCGGTAAGTTGTTGTGGTTTTACTCCTTGCTCTTCGGCAGCCACAATGTAAAATGCCATGATTGGAATAACCGCTCCGTTCATGGTCATGCTCACCGACATTTTATCTAATGGAATCTGATCGAAGAGTGTCTTCATATCCAATACCGAGTCGATAGCTACACCGGCTTTGCCTACATCGCCTGCTACGCGCGGATGATCGGAATCATACCCACGATGCGTAGCCAGATCGAACGCAACCGAAAGTCCTTTTTGCCCGGCTGCAAGATTGCGTCTGTAAAAAGCATTCGATTCTTTAGCAGTAGAAAAGCCTGCATACTGCCTGATCGTCCACGGCCTTACGGTGTACATAGTGGCATACGGCCCGCGCAAATAGGGTGGAAGCCCGGCATCAAATTGTAGCCATTGATTTTTACTAAGATCAAGTGCAGTGTATTCTGGTTTGATTTCAATTTTTTCAGGCGAAGTCCATGCGTTGTGATTAGTAGTGTCTGCAACGGTGGATGAACTTAGTTTTATTTTGGAAAAGTCTGGCTTCATAACGCAACACGGGTTACAAATTTCTGCCACGATTTTTCTACCAGTTGATTGATCAGCGATTCCAGATAATATGAACCTGCCGTGGGATCGGCCACTCTTGATAGCTGTGACTCTTCACGCAGTACAGCCGAAACAAGGCGACTGGCACGATTGCCCGGTTCATCATCACTTTCAGGTTGTACCGTTAAATAATTGCAACCGCCCGCAATAGCAGCCAATGCAGCCGTAGTAGATTTTATCAGGTTGCCATGTGGCTGAAAACTTTCTTTTATCCATGCTTGTGATGAAGCATGAATGTTAACCAGCCCAGCAGAAACGTTATAGGCTTGTAAAATAGTAGCCCAGCATTTTCTTAGCACTTTCAATTTGGCGATCGAAAGAAAAAAATCAGCATCAATGTTAATATGAAATGCAATCTGTGTAGCAATTACATCGGGCGAAAGCCCCTGATCGGTAAATGTATCTAATAATGTTACACCGGCTTCGAGTGCATCTACCAATTCGTCAATCGGGTTTGTATTTTGGTTGATACAAATTCCGGTTGTTGCAAATGTGGGCGCAGTACTTTTGAAAAATTGTGTACTATTTTTGGGTTGCCGATAAAAAATACAACCCGAAATTTTTTGATTGCTTGTGGAAGCTAAAAATTGGAAAGCTTCTTTTTCGTAACCGGATTCAATCAGCAATGAAAGAGCACAATGTTCTAATGAAATCTCAGCAAGGAGTGTTTCATAATTAATTTCATCTTTTTCAATTATGAATAAAATTCCATCGGCTCCGGTATTCAGATAATGTAGGGCGAGCGTATTGGCGTTTTTTTCGTTCGTTACATGTATGGCGGGCATATTTTGCCAGGCGCGTGCATCGGCTATTGCCGAAGGGGAGGTAGGTAACAATAACTCAGACTGATTTAGATCAGTTTTCTGGTAATAAGGCTGAATAACCAATTCTCCTTTGAAAACCTGCAATTTCTCGAAGGGATTGGCACCATTTAGCTCCTGCCGGGCAGCTTCCGCCCAATCCTGTGCGCCAGGTGTTCGGAAATGAATTTCAGTATTGTCTTGGTATGATGATTTAATCATTGAATTCGATTGAAATTCAAGGTTTCAAGTTGAGGTATAGTTGTGAGTAAAACAATTTTTTTATGAATTTCAAGAGGTGAACTTCAAAAAAAATCTATCTAAAAAAGGCAAGCTGGATTTAATTTTTTGTTCTTTATTTTTTTTACACCTTTGTCTCCCTTCCCTAAAAAAATTGGGGAAAATTCATCAAACCGCTAGCTAATAAATGGTAGTTGATTCTATAACTGTTTGGAGCGACTGTCTCGAAATAATTCGTCAGGAAGTGGACGAACAAAACTTCAACACCTGGTTTAAGCCAATCAATCCTGTACGCACTACCGATGATGTGCTGACTATTCAGGTGCCTTCGCAATTTTTTTACGAATGGCTGGAGGAACATTATGTGCCTGTATTGAAGAAAGCTATTCATCAGGTGTTGGGTCCAAATGGCAGGTTGGAGTATTCGGTGGTGGTAGATAGTGGTAATAAGCAAACCCCACCCGTATTAGTTAACTATCCCAATGGAAGTGGTGGAAAACGTAACGGTATGCAAACTGCCAATGGCATGCATGAAGATTATTCGCCATTCTCGTTTAAAGCACTTAATCCACAAACTGTTAACTCCAGATTAAACCCTTCGTATTCGTTTTTAAATTTTGTTGAAGGCGATTGTAACCGGTTGGCACGTTCAGCAGGGGTTGCAGTTGCCAAGAAGCCCGGAACAACATCATTTAATCCATTGATGCTGTACGGGGGGGTAGGTGTGGGCAAAACGCATTTGGTGCAAGCCATAGGTAACGAGATCAAAAAAAATCTGCCTGAGAAAATTGTGTTGTATGTAGATCAGAACGATTTCACCAACCAGTTTTTGAATGCACTTCAAAATCATAAAATACAAGAGTTTCAGAATTATTATCTGCAAGTAGATTTATTGATTCTGGATGATGTGCAGTTTTTGGCAGGTCGTGAAAAAACACAGGAAATGTTTTTCCACATCTTCAATCAACTGCATCAATCCGGCAAGCAGATTATTATGACGAGTGATTGCCCACCGCGCGATCTGAAAGGATTTCAGGAGCGTTTGCTTTCGCGATTTAAGTGGGGCTTAACAGCCGATTTGCAAGAGCCGGATTTTGAAACCAAGCTGGCCATTATTCATAATAAGATGCAATCGGATGGAATTGAAATTCCTACCGAAGTAGCCGAGTATCTGGCTTATAGTGTAGATACCAACCTGCGCGATATGGAAGGTGTGCTTAACTCCTTGTTGTTTCATGCTACGCTACTTAAAAAAGATATTGATCTTGAACTGGCCAAAGAAGTTCTCAAGAACATTGTAAAAGAAATTCAATCGGATGTAAGCGTAGATTACATTCAGAAAACAGTAGCCGATTACTTTAAAGTAAGTTTAGACCAAATGAAGAGCAAGGTGAAGAAGCGCGAAATCGTAATTCCGCGTCAGGTAGCCATGTACTTCTGCAAACGCTATACACAGCTAACGCTTGCGCTGATTGGTGAAAACTTTGGCGGTCGCGATCACAGCACGGTTATTCATGCTCTTGAATCGGTTGAAGACATGATGAAAACCGATGCCAATTTCAAAAACAGCGTGGAAGATCTTACTAAGAAATTCAAGCAACGCATGACGTCCTGATCTGCTATTGCAGATAGAACGATAGTTGCATTTCCTGCTTCGATCCATTTATCCCATACAAGTACACCCGGCCTTTGTAGTTATTAAAAAACTCAATCACATCGGTTGGGTTTTTGACTTGTTTCCGGTTAATCTGAATAATAGTATAGTTCTCCGGAATCTGAATACGTTTTATTAAGCCGTCCTTGATGTTAAACACCTTCACCCCGTAATCATTGGCTTCCATGCTGGCTCCTAAGGTAGCATCATTAAAAATTACGCGCTTGGTTACATTCGTATCACCTTTTTTATTGAGCAACGTAAGCGAAGCTGTACTTGATTTATTATTTCGTAAGTATGTTATGTTGATCTTATCACCAGGGTAGCGGTAAGCCAACTCTTCCTCAAAAGCACTTTCGCTGTTTATTTCTGTGTTGTTGATTTTGGTAATGATGTCACCTTCTTGCAAGCCTGCATTTACGGCCGCACCACTACGTTCAACCTTTCCAATAATTACTCCTCTAAACTCTTTTACATTTTCATCTAATCCATACTTACGGGCATTCGCAAAGTCGTGCTCTACAACATTGCCTCCAAAAATTGCTTTTTGAGGAGTGCCGTATTTGATCAGATCTTCAACCGATTTTTTAGCAATATCAATAGGCACTGCAAAAGCATAACCCGTATAAGAACCCGTGCGCGAAAGAATAGCAGTGTTAATACCCACTAACTCACCATTCTTATTTACTAATGCACCACCACTATTACCAGGGTTAATGGCGGCATCAGTTTGAATAAATGATTCAATCGGAAAACGATCGTCAACAATATTAATCTTACGTCCCTTTGCACTGACTACACCAACCGTAACGGTTGATGAAAGCGAGAATGGATTGCCAACTGCAATTACCCATTCACCAACCTGCAGATTTTTAGAACTTCCAATCGTAATGGCGGGTAAGTTGGTCTCTTTTATTTTCAGCACCGCCAGATCAGTAGATGGATCGGTTCCTACTAACTCAGCTTCATATTGCTTCTTGTTATACAACACCTGAATTTTTTCGGCAGCTTCTATTACGTGATTGTTGGTTACGATATAACCATCAGCAGAGAAGATTACACCCGAGCCACTGCTAACCTGCGTTTGTGGTCCTGTGTTTCCAAAAAACCAATCCCACTGATTATAAGAGCGCCCTTGCGAAATACTGTTGATATAAACTACACTGGGCGTGGCTTTGGTAGCAGCATAACTGAAGTCAACCGTTTCGGCAGCCCGCGGTGTTTCTGTTGGCTCTACAATATTGGGGCGATAGGTTTCGGTGGGTGCATAATTGGTTACCTGAAATTGAGGCTGTTGTTGCTCGCGCACAGTTTTTTCTTGTAGATATGAAAAGAAAACAAACGCCCCCGCCAGGCCAGAGATAAATCCAATCACGATAATCTTTACAGTATTCATACGCTTTTCAATTTCAGTTTTAAAACGAATCAGGTAATGAGATGTTTTCTGATTCGGTAAAGTTGACCAAACCTGCGACAAAAATTATCCCAAAATCTTAAAACCGGAATGTTTGTCAGTTTAGAAGTTGCTTGTACCTGCACCGGATAAGGTTATTTTTGCAGTCCTATGGGTATTCGTGCTGCGCTGGCCAAGCCGTTTGCAAAATACATTGCTGGCCAAACTAAAAAATGGGCATCCCGGCCAGGGTTTTATCAGACTCAAACGCTTGAGCAACTGGTTTTTGCCGCTCGCCCAACTGCGTTTGGAACTGATCACGGTTTTGATGCGATTAAAACTTATGATGATTTCAAAAAACAAGTTCCCGTTCGCGATTACGAAGACTTGAAGCCCTACATTGAACGTGTATTGAAAGGTGAGCCGGATATTTTATGGACAGATAAACCCGCATACTTTGCTAAAACATCGGGTACCACTTCGGGTACCAAGTATATTCCTATCTCAAAAGAATCAGCGTCCACACATTTTATAAGTGCCCGTAATGCCACACTCAGCTATGTGCATGAAACCGGAAACTCCGCCTTTCTGGATGGTAACCTGATTTTCCTTTCGGGAAGTCCGGAGTTGGATGAAGTTGCCGGTATTAAAACCGGTAGATTATCGGGTATCAGCAACCATTTAGTGCCTGGCTTTTTAAGAACTAATCAAAAGCCCAGCTACACTACCAATTGCATTGAAGACTGGGAAGAAAAATTAGAAAAGATTATTGACGAAACGCTTCACGCGAACATGACGCTTATCTCGGGCATACCACCGTGGGCGCAAATGTATTTCGATCGGATTGTAACACGCACCGGCAAGAAGATTAAAGATGTATTCCCCAATTTTTCGGTGTTTGTATATGGTGGTGTAAACTTTGAACCTTATCGCGCCAAGCTGTTTGATACCATTGGAAAACAAATTGATTCAATTGAAACCTATCCGGCATCAGAAGGTTTTATTGCTTATCAGGATTCGCAGCGGGCCGAAGGTATGCTGATGCTTTTGAATAATGGAATCTTCTATGAGTTCATTCCTGCTGAAGAATATTTTAACGAAAAGCCTACACGACTTTCTATTGAAGAAGTGGAGTTGGGTAAAAACTATGCGTTGATTATTAACAGCAACGCTGGTTTGTGGGGTTATTCCATTGGCGATATGGTGAAGTTTGTTTCAAAAGATCCATATCGGTTGGTAGTGTCGGGTAGAATCAAACATTTTATTTCTGCTTTTGGCGAACACGTAATTGGCGAGGAAGTAGAAAAGGCAATGAAATTCACTACTCAGAAATTTCCGGAGGTAGAATTAGTGGAGTTTACCGTGGCGCCCAATGTAGCTCCTGTCGAAGGTATGCCGCACCATGAATGGTTCATTGAATTTGCCAATCCGCCAAAAGATTTGGAAGCTTTTGCGTTGGAACTGGATAACCAATTGCGTGGATTGAATGTTTATTACGATGATTTGATTGCGGGTAACATTTTACGTACCCTAAAAATCACTTCGCTTAAGCGCAATGCTTTTATCGAATACATGAAATCGCAAGGCAAACTGGGCGGACAAAACAAAGTGCCGAGATTAAGTAATGATAGGAAACTTGCGGATGAGATTATTAAGTTTAGAATTGATTTGTGATTAGTGATTTTTGATTGGTGATTTTAGATTTTAAAAAGAGTATCTATGACAAATAAAGAGCTGGAAAATAGATTGATCGATTTTTCAGTTGTCGCAATTAGATTGATAAATGAACTTCCAGAAGATCGGGTTGTAAATCACCTTAGTGGGCAACTTTTACGGTCTACAACTTCACCAGCCTTGAATTATGGAGAAGCCTTAGGTGCGGAGTCAAAAAAAGATTTTGTTCACAAACTTGGTATAGTTTTGAAAGAACTTCGGGAGTCGTATAATTGCCTGAGAATACTTTCGGGAGCAAATTACCTACAAGCAGATCACGCCATATTGAAGGAATGTAATGAGTTGATTTCGATCTTTGTGAAATCAATTGAAACAACCAAACGTAATATGGAGTAGATCCTTAAAATCAACAATCATAAGTCAATACTCACTAATCACTAATCAAAATTGGGTTTAATTAAAAAGAAAATCGCTATCCTCGGTTCAACCGGTTCTATCGGCACACAAGCGCTGGAAGTAATTGCCGCACATGCTGATGTGTTTGAAGTTGAAGTACTAACCGCGCAACGCAATGCTGATTTGTTGATTGAACAAGCAAAGCAGTTTAACCCCAATGCCGTTGTTATTGGTGATGATGCGCACTATGAAAAAGTAAAAGCGGCCTTGCTACCGTTGGATATAAAAGTCTTTGCTGGTGAAAATGCGCTTGCTTCTGTTGTGCAGATGGATTCCATCGATCTGGTGCTTACTGCGCTGGTAGGGTATTCCGGACTGAAGCCAACTATTAAAGCCATTGAAGCCGGAAAAAATATTGCCTTGGCAAACAAAGAAACGCTTGTAGTAGCCGGTGAACTGATAACCGCACTCGCAAAAGCGAAAGGAGTAAACATTTATCCGGTGGATTCTGAACACTCGGCTATTTTTCAATGTCTGGTAGGCGAGTTTCATAACCCAATTGAGAAAATTATTTTAACTGCATCGGGTGGGCCGTTTCGGGGAAAGAAGAAACACGAATTAATGCAGGTAACAAAAGCGCAGGCCTTGAAGCATCCCAACTGGACGATGGGCGCCAAAGTAACCATCGATTCGGCTTCGCTTATGAACAAAGGGCTTGAAGTGATTGAGGCTAAGTGGTTATTCGGGCTAAAGCCAGAGCAGGTGGAGGTAGTGGTGCATCCACAATCCATTATCCATTCATTGGTTCAGTTTAAAGATGGTTCTATAAAAGCGCAACTGGGCTTGCCCGATATGCGTTTACCCATTCAGTTTGCCATGAGCTATCCAAATAGAATTAAGAGCGATTTCCCCCGATTTGATTTTACACAGTATCCGGCCTTCACATTTGAAAAGCCCGATACCGAAACTTTTCGTAATCTTGCACTTGCTTTCGAGGCGATGGGGCGGGGCGGTAACATGCCTTGCGTGCTGAATGCAGCCAATGAAATAGCCGTGCAGGAATTTTTACAAGATCGCATCGGCTTTTTGCAGATGTCTGAGCTAGTGGAAAAATGTTTGAATAAAATGGATTATATCGCTAATCCTGCGTTTGAGGATTATGTGAACACCGATAAAGAAACCAGAATTAAAGCTAAAGAACTTATTAACTGATGGAAGGAATAATTATGACGGCCCAGCTGCTGCTGAGCCTTTCAATTTTAATAGCGGTACACGAGTGGGGTCATTACATCACAGCCCGTATGTTCAACATCCGGGTAGAGAAGTTCTATCTCTTCTTCGATTTTCTTTTTCCCATGGCCAACGTGCTCAATTTCTCGTTGGTAAAATACAAGAAGGGTGATACAGAATTTGGCATTGGTTGGTTTCCGCTGGGTGGCTATGTAAAAATTGCCGGTATGGTGGACGAGAGCATGGATAAAGAGCAACTGAAAGCTGCACCTGAACCATGGGAGTTTCGCTCTAAGCCAGCCTGGCAGCGCCTGATTGTAATGATGGGCGGTATAATTGTAAATGTGATTGTAGGCATTCTGATTTTTATCGGGCTTACTTATGCATATGGCGACCGCTACATTCTAAACGATTATGTAAATGATCATGGGGGCGTTCAAGCGTTGGAACTTGCTGAACAAATTGGCATTCAAACAGGTGATAAGATTATTAAAATAAATGGTAAGGAGTTTGAGTATTTCGATGATACATCAAAACCAAGTGTGCTGCTTTCAGAAAATTCTTCTTATACCATTTTGCGTGGCGCTCAGGAAATTGAGATTCCTATCCCGGAAAATTTTATTGAGCAATTCGATAGAAAAGAAGCTTTGGGCATGTTTATTCTTCCAAGAAGAATTCCTTTGGTTGATGAGGTTTCTAAGGGCACCATGGCCGATCGTATCGGATTGAAGCAAGGTGATTTGATAATTGAAATGCAGGGACAACCAATTGCTTATCACGATGAATTAAAGGCAATAACACAAGACTTTAAAGGTGACTCACTGCGATTTTCGATTAAGCGTGGAGATCAGGTGCTTTCGTTTAACGAATATTTTAAGGGTGAATCAAGCATTGGTTTTTATGTGCCCAATCAGATCGTTCCGATCGAAGGTGAAAAACAGGTAAACTACTCATTGGGTGAATCAATAGCTCAGGGTCCTGGCCGTGCGTTTGGTGTTATTGTAGTTCAGCTAAAAGCATTCAAGAAAATCTTTACAGGACAGATTTCTCTGCGTAAATCATTATCAGGTCCGGTGGGCATGGCTAAAGCATATGGCGGCAAATGGGATTGGTATAACTTCTGGCGCATGACGGGCCTGCTTTCTATGGTGCTGGCGTTTATGAACTTCTTACCTATACCGGCCTTAGATGGCGGTTATGTAATGTTCTTGTTATACGAAATGGTTAGCGGCCGTGAGCCTTCTGAAAAATTCTTTGAGAATGCCATTAAAGTAGGTATGGCAATTTTATTGGTGTTGATGGTGTTTGTGTTTTATAATGATATAGCGAAGTTGTTTGCAGGGAATTGATTTGTACAATTCTTAGTCTAAAACAAAGGGCATCCAAAAGATGTCCTTTTTTATTTTAAAAGCTAACTTTTAAAAGGGTATTATAAATCATCGCTAAATTATTACTGCTTTTTGTTTATTTTTATTTGAGCGCACGCCAATGTCAAAAAGTAAAACCATACACGTACAGGGAACAGTGATTACAATCCTGCAGAATGAATCAAGTGATTTCGTTTCGCTTACTGATATTGCACGTTACAAAGATGTAGAGCGCACTGATACCATTATTCAGAATTGGCTTAGAAATAGAAACACAATAGAATTATTGGGTTTTTGGGAACAATTGTACAATCCTGATTTTAACCCCCTCGAATTCGATGGGTTTAGAAAGCAGGCCGGACTGAATAGTTTTACCCTAGCACCTAAACAATGGATAGAAAAAACAAATGCAAAAGGCATTGTTTCGAAACCAGGCCGATACGGAGGAACTTTTGCCCACAAAGACATAGCCTTTGAATTTGCCTCCTGGATTTCAATTGAATTTAAGCTATACATCATCAAAGAATTTCAACGACTGAAAGATGATGAAAACAACCGCCTTAAATTAGACTGGAACCTTCAGCGCACGCTCGCCAAAGTAAATTACCATATACATACTGATGCCATTAAAGAGAATTTGATTCCCAAAGAATTAACCAAAAGCCAAACGGTATTTATTTATGCCAATGAAGCAGACTTACTAAATGTAGCCTTGTTTGGAACCACGGCAAAACAATGGCGTGAGGCAAATCCAAAGGCAGATGGAAACATCAGAGATGTTGCCACGCTGGAGCAATTGGTAGTGCTTTCAAACCTGGAGAGTATTAATGCCGTGCTAATCCATCAGGGGTTGCAGCAAACAGAGCGGCTCATTCAACTGAACAAGATTGCCATCACGCAAATGAAATCGCTTGTAAATCGTTCTGATAGAACTAAAGGAATTAATAGAGGCTCTACTTAAGAAGAGCCTAAAGTTGTTGGACACCTACTTCTGCTTCGAAATCTCAAACTCCACCCTGCGGTTCAATTGTTTGTGGTCGTCTGTTATTTCTTGAACTATTGGTTTTGAGCTACCATATCCAATGGCGTCAATACGAACTGTACCAATCTTAAATTCAGTCACCAGATAATTTTTAATAGCATCGGCTCTTGCCTGCGATAACCTTAAGTTAGCTTCTTCTTTGCCAGCCGAATCGGTATGGCCAGAGATTTTTAAATGCAGTTCCGGATGGTCAATCAAAAAATTCGCAATTTTATCCAGGTCGGTATGCATTTCGGGCAAGATATTGGCCTTTCCATTTTCAAACTCCAATGATTGAAATGCAATCTTGCTTTCAATCGGTTCCGCAATTTTGTTTATCTCTGTTTCACCATCCATAAAGAAAATCTCTTCAATGCGGAAGAAGTCATCCCCTTGTATAATCAACAGATAGTTACGTTTATTAATCAAGCTAAAATCGAACGTGCCATCCTCCCGAATGTATTTGGGTGCAACTTCCACACCTTCATCCAAATCAATCACCGACACAATTCCCTTCACTGGTTTTCCTGCCGGATATTTCAAGCTGCCTTTAAGTTGTGTAATCGCTAAGGGTTGTGCTTCCATCGGCACCGGAAAAGAATACAGATCCAGATTTTTAATATCCTCTTCGGTTGAGCGTGCGTAGTATAAGTTTTTAGATCGCGAGTCAATCGTAAAATAATACTCGCTGCCACCACCGTTTACCAAAGGCCCGGTGTTGTACGGCTCAGTCCAACCGCCTTTGTACCAATTCGATTTATAAATATCAAACTCACCAAAGTTGAGCGGATGGCCGTTCGAACTGAAGTACAAAACATTATAGGTATGATGAAAGAACGGACTGACTTCGCTTTGTATTGTGTTGATGATCGGGCCTGCATTCTGCGCTTTACCCCAAACACCTTTTTTATCTTTTACAGAAAAATAAATATCCGACAGACCAAAACTTCCAGCGCGGTTTGAAGCAAAGAACAAGGTATCGCCCGAGTGTGTAAGCGATGGGTGCGAATCCCAACCGGCACTGTTAATATTCGGCCCCAGGTTTTTAACATCGCCCCACGTGCTATCGGCTTTTAATATGGCTACGTATAAATCGCAGTTACCCAAACCATCTGGCGATTCGCAACGCGCAAAGTAAAGTGACTTACCATTTTTACTCAGGCACGCAGACCCTTCATTGTACTTTGTGTTAATACTTTTGAAAGGCTGCGCATCATCCCAGTAATCTTCCGCCTTGCGACTAAAAAATAAATCTTCGTTGTAAGTACGATCCATGTTTTCATTTCGCTTGGAGGTAAACAGAATCATATCATCGGTATTACCCACAGTGGGGCCGTAATCTTCCTTATCGGAATTAATGTAACCACCCATATTGATCAACACTGATTGTGGCGGGCGCAGTGTATCTATGTCTTTACGATACTCAACCAGTTTGTAATAAAAATCAAGCGGCACATAGTTTTCTTTTTTGTCCGGATCAATCATTTGTTGCCGCTTATAAATTTCATTGATGTTCAATCCTTGCTGATGATGTTTTAATACAAGTTTGTAAAGCAACAGGGCTTCACCGGGTGGGCCTTGCGTTTCACTTAATCGCGCAAGCCGCCAGATCATCGCTACATTTTTGCTGAAGTTCTCGATGCCAAAGTTTTTTACGTAAGCTTTTAGCTCCGCATACATCTGGCCTTCAGCGCCTGGCTTATCGAGCGCCCGGATTTTTTGCAGCTTCGCATTATCCTGATAGAAAGGAATTTTATTTACGTTCGGAAACCGAAATATGTCAGACTGACTGTAAGAGGAAAGCGTGTCGTTTAATTGCACCACACCGCCTTTCTTGAAACCTTTTTTATCTTTTTGAGCGTAAACAGGAGTGCCACACGCAATTAACCACACTAAAAGCGCTAATAAACAAGGTTTTGTATTTAGCTTAGGGAAAGGATACATCGCTTAGATCATCGAAAAATCGAACAATTTTAACTCATAACCAAAACGCTGGCATACTGATTGACCTTTTAGCGATCGATCAAATAATAATTGGAGACACCCTTTTTTTGTGTCAAATTGGCACTGCATGACTATGTTTAAATCTCTCGCAATAACACCCATGGTTCAGGAAGATTCTGATGAAATGATTCAGTTAATTAATCCTGAGCAGGAGTCGGACTTAAAACCGGAAGATCTTCCTGAAGAATTATCAATACTTCCAATAAAAAATACCGTGCTGTTTCCCGGTGTAGTTATTCCAATTACCGTTACGCGCCAGAAGTCTATTCGTTTAATAAAGAAAGCTTATCAGGGCAACCGCATTATTGGTGTAATCGCTCAGAAAAATAAACAAGCTGAAGAGCCGGGTATTGAAGATTTATATCGGTTTGGTACCGTTGCCCGCATTATAAAAATGCTGGTGCTGCCCGATGGGAATACAACCATCATCATTCAGGGTAAGAACCGGTTTCAGATAAACGAATATGTGCAGGAGGAACCGTTTATGACGGCCCGCATTGATTTGCAAGCCGAACTTTTGCTGGACTTAGAAAGCAAAGAAGTAAAGGCTTTGGTGCAATCGTTAAAAGATGCCGCCACAAAAATTCTGAAACTCAATCCTGAAATTCCACAAGAGGCACAAGTAGCACTTGATAATATTCAGAGCACGGGTTTCCTCATTCATTTTCTTTCTTCTAACCTGAATGTGGATGTAGCCGATAAACAGAAAATCCTCGAAACGAATAACATCATTGATCGCGGTACGCTTTTGTTGCAATACATGCTGAAGGAAATTCAGATGCTGGAGATCAAGCATGAGATTCAGAAAAAAGTACACACGGATATTGATCAGCAACAGCGCGATTATTTCTTGCGCCAGCAAATCAGAGTACTGCAAGACGAATTAGGGTACGATGGCCCCGATAAAGAAATTGAAAAACTACGCAAGCGTGGTGGCGAAAAGAAATGGCCCAAGGCTGCAGCCGATCATTTCAATAAAGAGTTGGATAAATTGCAACGCATTAATCCACAAGCTGCCGAGTTTCCGGTGGCCATGAATTATGTTGAGTTTATGCTCGACTTGCCGTGGGATGAGTGCACTACGGATGATTTTGATCTGAAGCGTGCGCGTAAAATTCTGGATAAAGATCACTTTGGTTTAGAGAAAGTAAAAAACCGGATTCTGGAATACCTGGCTGTGTTAAAGTTGAAGCAAGACATGAAAGGCCCCATACTTTGTTTGTATGGCCCACCTGGTGTAGGTAAAACTTCGCTGGGTAAATCAATTGCCAAATCATTACAGCGTAATTACATCCGCATGTCATTAGGCGGTGTACACGATGAGGCTGAGATTCGCGGGCATCGCAAAACCTATGTGGGTGCTATGCCCGGAAAAATTTTGCAGAACATCAAAAAATCAAAATCATCGAATCCGGTTTTTATTTTAGATGAGATTGACAAAGTACGTTCCGATTTCAGAGGCGATCCGTCTTCTGCGTTGTTGGAAGTATTAGATCCCGAACAAAACAATGCCTTTGGCGATAACTACCTGGAAGTAGAGTACGATTTATCGAAAGTACTTTTTATCGCTACCGCCAATTCGTTAGATACCATTCATCCCGCTTTGCGCGATCGCATGGAGATAATTGAACTTACCGGTTATACGGTAGAAGAAAAATTACAGATCGCTATAAAGCATTTGGTGCCCAAGCAACTTGCAGAGCATGGCTTGAAAGCGAAGGACATAAAATTCAGCAAAGAAGCTTTGTTGAAAGTAATTGAAAGTTACACGCGCGAGTCAGGCGTGCGGAATCTGGAACGTAAGATTGGTTCAGTAGTGCGCAGCATTGCCAAGTCGGTGGCTATGGAAGAAGCGTTTGAGAAAGAAATTACTCCGGCCCACGTAATAAAAGTTTTGGGTGCCGAAATATTTGATGAAGAACTTTACCAGGGAAATGAAATTGCTGGTGTGGTAACGGGTTTAGCGTGGACGCAGGTTGGTGGCGATATTCTTTTTGTCGAATCGAGTTTAAGCAGGGGCAAGGGACAGCTTACTATTTCAGGACAATTGGGCGATGTAATGAAAGAATCCGCAGTCGCAGCACTTTCGTATCTTAAATCAAATGCCGAAGCGCTGGGTATCGATCATCGATTGTTTCAGCAGTACGATTTACATATTCACGTGCCTGCTGGTGCGGTGCCTAAAGACGGGCCTTCAGCCGGTATAACCATGCTTACTTCGCTGGCTTCAATTTTTACCCAACGTAAAATTAAAAACAAACTTGCTATGACGGGTGAAATAACCTTGCGTGGTAAAGTATTGCCCGTAGGCGGAATCAAAGAAAAAATTCTGGCAGCCAAACGCAGTGGCATTAAAGAAATTATCCTGAGCGAAAAGAACAAACGCGATATTGATGAAATTGAGAAGACCTACATTAAAGGACTTACTTTTCATTATGTTACTTCCGTAGAAGAAGTTTTGAAAATCGCTTTGCTGAAAGATAAAGTAGCGAAGCCGGTAGAGTTTGTGTTGCAAGAAACGAAACAGTAGCCGGTTACCGGTTGCAAGTTACCGGTCTTGAAGGATTAAAAGTTAGAGTATGAAAAGTTATAGAGAACTTGATATTTATAATGATTCAAAGCGACATGCCATTGAGATTCACAAAATGTCTTTGTCGCTTCCAAAATTTGAATTGTACGAAGAAGGTAGCCAGGTTAGGCGTTCAGCCAAAGCTGTTACTTCCGCAATTGTTGAAGGCTATGGAAGAAAAAGATATAAAGCTGACTTTATCAAACATTTGGTTTATTCCCAGGCAGAATGCGATGAAACAATTCTGCATTTAGATTTTCTACACGAAACCCAATCGCTCAAAGATTCCTCAATCTATCACAAATTACATGGTGAATACGATGTATTGAGTAAACGAATAAATAAATTTATTCAATGGGTTGAGTCAAACTGGAACGATTTTGACAACTCTAAATAATTCAGGACTAAATCTACTGGCAACCGGCAACTGGTAACCAATACAATTTTAAATTTAACGACCGGCAACAAGTAAAATGGATTCAACCTATCTCACTCCTCAACAAATCGTAAAAGAGCTCGATAAATATATTGTAGGTCAGTACGAAGCAAAACGTAATGTGGCTATTGCGTTGCGTAATCGTTGGCGCAGAATGAATGTGAAATCGGAATTACAAGGCGAAATTGTTCCCAACAATATTCTCATGATCGGTGCTACTGGTGTTGGTAAAACCGAAATCGCCAGAAGGTTGGCAAAGATTGCCGATGCACCGTTTGTAAAAGTGGAGGCGTCTAAATTTACCGAAGTGGGTTATGTGGGGCGCGATGTAGAAAGTATGGTGCGCGATCTCGTGGAGCAATCGGTAAACATGGTGAAGGCCCGCAAGAAGGAGGAAGTGAAAGAAAAGGCTGCGCTGGCGGTAGAAGAAATTATTCTGGATGCCCTCATTCCGCCCATGCGAAGTAAACCTGCTGGCTTTGCAGTTGCAACTGAAGAGAATGGGGAAGTACCTACAACCGATGTGGAGTTGAACGAACGCACACGTAATCTTTTTCGCGATAAGATTAAGAATGGTGAACTCGAGGATCGAAAAATTGAAATAAACATTAAAGGAAGTGGCAACCCCGGTGTGGGAATGATTGGCGCAGGTATGATGGACGAAGTTTCTATGATGAACCTGCAGGATATGCTAAGCGGTATGATGCCAAAGAAACCTAAGAAGCGCAAAGTAACGGTTGGCGAGGCGCGTAAAATTTTATTGGAAGAAGAGGCGGCTAAGCTTATTGATATGGATGAGGTTAAAGATGAAGCCATCCGCAGAGCCGAAGATGCCGGAATTATTTTTATTGATGAGATTGATAAGATTGCTTCAGGTGCTTCCAAAAAAGGCGGTGGCCCCGATGTAAGTCGCGAAGGTGTGCAACGCGATTTGTTACCCATTGTAGAAGGTAGCACGGTAAACACCAAGTATGGTGTAATAAAGACTGATCATGTGTTGTTTGTAGCGGCTGGTGCATTTCACATTTCAAAACCTTCCGATCTTATTCCCGAATTGCAGGGAAGATTTCCGATTCGGGTGGAACTTACTAATCTCACTAAAGAAGATTTTGTTCGCATTTTAAAAGAACCGAAGAATGCCCTTACCAAACAATATCAGGCCTTGTTTGAAGCCGAAGGTGTAAAGGTGGAGTTTGATGATGAGGCTGTGGATGAAATTGCCAAAACTGCTTTCGAGATAAATGCTGAAGTTGAAAATATTGGAGCGCGCAGGTTACACACTGTAATGAGCAGGCTGCTGAATGAATTTTTGTTTGATGTGCCCGATAAAATAAAAGCCGATACTCAAATTGCAATTACCCGGAAACTGGTTCAGGAAAAACTAAGCGGGTTGGTTAAAAACCGAGACCTTAGCGAGTATATTTTGTAAGCATGAGGGTTGCGTGCATCGTACTTTTGTTCAGTTGTTCAAACCTGTTGGCGCAACCACATTCAGATTCTCTTCGCAGTAATTATGTGCAACGTTTTCCGGATAAATTTTTTATCTGGCCGGTTATTAAACAGCGCAGTTTGTTTTTTGATGTCAGCCAGCGTTCTAATCGAACGAATGTATTGAACTATCGCCCGAACAATTCGTTTGGTGTTGGCCTTGGTTTTTATTTGTTCGAAGTGGCTTTTGAAGTAACTTCCTCTATTCCGTTAAACGAAAAGAGTAGAAATACCTATGGCGAATCGGATGTGCGCGATCTGCAAATAAACTTTCTGGCTAAAAATTTTGGTGGCGATGTATTCCGGCAGAGTTATTCTGGGTTTTATGTGGCCGATCCCAATCAGTTGGTTTCAACCGATGACGAGTATGCCAAGCGACCGGATATTGAAATGACTAACACGGGTGTAAACGGGATTTATATTTTTAATCACGAAAAGTTCTCGTTGAGATCGGCTTACAATTATTCTGAACGCCAATTGAAAACCGGTGGTTCTTTTGTGGTAACCGGAACGTTAAACACGCTTCGGTTAAAGGCCGACTCAACTATCCTCGGTTCGCGTTACCGCGATTTTTTTCCGTTGGGTGGTTCGTTCGATCAAATGCATTATACAACTTTTGCACTTGCTCCGGGTTATACCTTTAGTCTGGTGTATCGTTCATTTTTTCTGAATACTTCTTTGGCGATTGGCCCTGCGCATCATTGGATTTATTACAAACCTGCTGGCGCGCGCGAGCAGTTTGATATTTCTATTAACACCTATGCAGACATACGCATGGCATTGGGTTATAACAGCGATCGGTTTTTTGCAGGTATGAGTTACGTTACCCAATCACGCGATATTCGTTTTGATGACATCCGGTTTACCAGCAATAGTTCTGTGTTCAGGATTCTGGCGGGCTTTCGCTTTCGCGAAGTTGGAATCTTAAAAAAGCGGGCTGTGGATCTGGTGCCGTTGGATCTTGTTCATTAATCATCCTCGTTCATAATGGTTTTACGATGATTAACACCCCAGTTCACTATGGCATTAATCAAGCTCCGTAACGTTTTGCCATAAGGTGTTATCGCATAATCCACCGTTATGGGTTTGGTGGGAAGTACCGTGCGTCTAATCAGTCTATTGATTTCCAGGTCTTGCAACTCCTTCGATAACATTTTGGCGCCAATACCCTCTACACTGCGCAGCAAATCCATAAACCGCATGTTTCCTTTAAACATCAGTGCGGCCAGAATCTGAATTTTCCATTTGCCGCTCAGAATTTCCATTACATCGCGTGCAGCCAGTATTTTCTGATTTTGTTCGCTACAGCTGATTTCGGTATGGTGATCTGCGGTAACTTCTTCTGCTGGAATCAATACATCATTCATACACTTCAAATTTCAGTAATAAACCAAAAACATGGACTATTAGTTTCCTCAAGGAAACCAGTTTCTAAAAGGAAACCCATAGCAATTGTAAACTATCAACACTCCAGATTTGCAGCCACAAAACATTTAAGTATGAAACGAAACAAAATTATCTATTGGGTAGCCACCGGTTTAGTTGCTGCCGGCATGGCCATGAGTGGTATCATGTACCTGACCACCGAAGAGATGAAGGTTAATTTTACGCAGATCGGGTTTCCTGTTTATTTTATGATGCTGCTGGGCATTGCAAAATTATTGGGTGCAATTGCATTGGTGGCACCTCTTCCAATCAATATTAAAGAGTGGACGTATGCGGGCTTTGGGTTTACGTTTATTGGTGCAGCATGGACACACCTTTCTACGCAAACCCCGTGGTTTGCACCAGTTGTTTTTTTAGGGTTGTTGATAACATCATACTTTTTTTATAAGAAAGTAAGAGTGATTTAAAAATCTTTCCCTCACCCCCTTCCCCTCTCCCTGGGGGAGAGGGGTGGCGAGGAACGAGCTTGCCTGCGGCAGGCAGGGACAGGGTGAGGGCTAAACTTTTTTCCAATTTCCATCAGAATAAATCGCATCAAAATTTGTTCGCACCGGTTGTTGCAAGTATGGATAATCAACTTTACTCAAAAACAATCCTTGCGGATAAGCCGGATCCCAAATTTGTGGCGTTACTTTCTCAATGAAGTAGCTTTCAAACTCATCCACGCTAAGTGTACCCGCACCAATCTTTATCAGTTTACCCATTAGCAGTCGAACCATTCGCCCCAAAAAGCGATCGGCCGAAATCTGAAATCGTAATCGATCACCTGACTCGTTTATAAATAGATTAGCTACTGATACTTTGCACCGTGTGTGTTCATAGCCATCGGGTGTTTTGCAAAACGCACGGTAGTCATCGTATCGCGTAAGCAAGGCAACGGCTTGCTTCATTTTATCTAACTGTAAGGTGGTGTTATCCACTTGAGTGCTTACCAGATTTAAGAACGGGTCTTTGTAAGTATGAATAAAATAATCGTACTGGCGCTGTGTAGCATCAAATCGCGCATGTTGATTACTTTCCACAGGTATGATCTCATAAATGGCAAGATCGGGTGGCAACACTTTGTTTAATCGAAACAACAAATCAAAATCCCAGCGCGTAACAATATCAGTATGAAAATAAAATTGGCTGGCGTGCACATGCGTATCGGTACGACCGCAGCCCATAATGCTCACAGGCTCTTTCAGAATTTCGCTTAGCGCAGATTCAATTACTTCCTGAATACTAGGAGCATTAGCTTGCCGCTGCCAGCCGTGGTAGCCAGTACCCAGAAAAGCCATGTGGAAAAAGTAGCGAGTGGAGGTTGGCACTTAAGTATTTGGAATTAAAAATTTAATAAACAATTCTAACGACAAACCAACGTGGGTTTCTCCGTATTAAATACTTGGTTTTCCCCGTTGCGCAAGATATGCCTTTTGATTCTATGTTTGAAGAATGCTATTGCGGCCCATATTCTAAAAATGCCTAAATGAAAATATTCATAATCTGTATTTTAATAGTTTTTTGCTTTTGCGCTTTGAATGATTCCGATCAAGGCACATTCAGGGGTGCCATTTATTATCAGTATAAAAGCACAGATTTGAATGGTGATAAGTTATTCTTTCCAATCGAACAGGAAGTTGAGTATTACGACCAATTTTATCGAGTAAATCGAGTTTTGAAGGGAGAAATTATAGAAATGATTGGTGATAAGGGTGTGTTATTAGATACAAAAGTTGATTCATTGTATGAGATTGACTATGCCAATCAACAAATCCGTAAACTTGCCATAACCCAAGAGGATGAGATTGAGGAACTGGAATTTAGAAAGTTGAACGAAGTATTTTTACTTGATCATTTGTGCGATGAGTTTGAAATAAAGTATGTTTATAAGATGAGTTATATGAATAACTATATTTCTACTCGCAGTCCGGATACCTTAACATGCAGATACTTTATTGCGCGTGACTTAAAAATTGCTAATCCTGTACGTTTTGCCAAATTACAAGGAAATCATAATACAAAATTGTTAGATGGCAGATTTACCCGAGTTCCACTGAAGATAATTACTCAAAAAGCGAATGGCAGCCAAGTTATCATAGAAGCCATTAAAATTGCTCCAAGTGAAGCCGGTGTTTTTGATATGATTAGTAAGAAATTTATGCGCAAAAATTAGTATGGCTATTCTATATAACTATTCATTGAGTTGTTATGCAATCAGTTAAAGTTAAAATATTGATTTTGGTAATCTCTGCTCTAAATAATAATGTTAGGGCGCAAGGCAAAGATGTTATTATTGAAAAATATATCGCTGCCGTTGGTGGAGTAGAAAAATGGAAGACTTTGCAAAGTGTTGTCCTCTCCATGACTCAATACCCAAAGGAGGAGAGAGTTATTAAGATCCCTTCAATTCATAACAATCAGGTAAATGATCGCTGGATATCCATTTCGAAGGATGGAGATTCTTCAACGGTGTGCTTCAATGGGAAAAATTATTGGCGTCAAGTTAAAGGAGGGGCACCTGAATCGTTTGATTTTTATGCGCCAGTGTATGTTAAATATGCACGGCTAGGCGAACCTACTCATATACTAAATGCCGATTCAATTAAGCTCGAAGGAACCGTTGATTTTATCGCTGGCGACAAAAAGGTAATGTGTTATAAAATGGCACTTTTTGTCGATGGAAGTCGTTATTACTACTTTATTAACACAATTACTTACTATCTTGAAGGTTACACGCGAGGCGATCCAGGGGATCCGGTAACCTCCTTTAATGATTATAAAAAAATTAACGAATTATTAGTTCCATTCGAAGAGATTATCTACAGAGGTAAGAACATTGAGTCTAGATTTGTAACAAACCTGATTTACTTCAATAGAAATGTACCAAGTCAAACGTATGATTATCCTAAAGGGACAACGAATATTATATCAACTAATTTATTGTTTAACTTAATCCAACAATAAAAAGTGTAATCGAGTCTTTTAAAATTGCTAAAGAAGAGATAGGGAATTTTGATATGTTAAGTAAAGAATTCAGAAACAATTGATGAAATGCACCAAATTATCGATGTTACTTAAGGAATAAAACTAGTGATTCAATGAGGGATAGATGTTTGGCTTTTTTCTTTGGATTATTTTTGTCTTTCCATTACACGGCTGGTCAATCGACTATTACGATTTATAATTTGAGTAGTAATAATTTTTTTGGTTTCTATTACGGTAATGAGTTTAACGACCTTGAAAGTTCAATAAAACTAAGACAAAAAGATTTATTTGGTGGATATTCGAGTCGCTATTCAATAGCTACAGATGTACCATTGGTAGTAGTATTCACGAATGGAAGTGCTTTGAATGGAAGCCCTGTTTTACTAAGTCCTGGGGACACTTGCGAAGTACATGACAACGGGCGTGGCGGCTTTGATTTCCGAAGCAAGATTAATAGAAATGGTGACTTTGGAATCCTCAATAAAATGGAACAGGAATACGGTTTCGTTTTGCCTGAAAATTTGGGGCTCAATCTCTCAAATAGGTTAGATGTAATGTATATTGTTGATCGAGTTAGATCGGCATACGTAAATCGAAAAATGTTTATCAAAGATTATGAAAAGACACATCTCATATCCAATGAATACAGAGTCGCAACCGAGAAACTCATTCATCAGAAGTATGCTATAAGTTTACTATTTCCGTTTTAC
Source organism: Cytophagales bacterium (assembly GCA_017303795.1). GTDB lineage: Bacteria > Bacteroidota > Bacteroidia > Cytophagales > Cyclobacteriaceae > ELB16-189. The sequence goes on from JAFLBR010000015.1 coordinate 39,174, forward strand.
CTACCACAAGATTCTGCTGGTTATAACTTTGAGAATCTGCCTGCGGAGTATTATACTATACTCAATGACGGAATTGAAGGTGTATTTGATGATTCGCAGATACACTTGAACTCATATCAATTGGTACTTTGGAATTATTGTAAATACTTATCCAGAAATTCACTCAATACAAGTGATGAATTTGTGACGATGTTTAAGAATGCAGAGCAGAATTTTTCTGGAAAGTCAAGAGAATTCCTGATGTTCCTTATTTTAAAGAAATATACTGGTAAGGGATTGCCTGATTTTCAGCAAAATGCGGAAACGTTTTTAAGAGAATATCCTGAATCGGATTACCGGGAATACTTGCTCCGTCTTATTCCAAATGATTTAACAACTGAAATGATAAAGCTGGCTAACGAAAAGTTAACGGCTTATAATGGGACTGATATAACTTGGAAGGAGATCATAAACAGAAGTAAGGGCAAGGTAATATACATCGACTTTTGGGCGAGTTGGTGTAAGCCTTGTCTTCAGGAGATGCCTCACTCAGCAAGTTTGAGTAATTCTTTAAAGGATAGAGATGTGACATTCCTTTACATATCCTTAGATAGGAATAATGATTCCTGGATAAGAGCATCTAATAAGCTAAAGTTTGATTCTGGTCAGCATTTTTTGTTCAAAAGTGAGTCGGGGCTCAGGGACTTATTTGCTCTACAGGCTATTCCAAAATATATCATTATAGACAAGAAGGGTAATATCTATTCCCCAGATGCACCTCGTCCTTCTGATCCACGCCTTTACAATACTTTATTGAAGTTATCTACGGAATAGTACAAATTTTATAAGCAGTTTCAAATTCAGATAGTTGCGCCTCTAAAATAATACTATTTGTTCCACACCGTATTATTCTACATTTTCGTTATTCACTTATCTGTTAAATCGAAAATCGTACTCCCTAAATCATAAATTTTTAACAATGAAACCACTTGCCTTTTTTCTGCTGCTGCTGCTTGCAAATTTTACGTTTGCCCAATCCGGAAAAGTGTTGGACAGCGAATCGTTGCCCAGCAAAATTTTAGGGGGTAATCGCAAATATGCCGTTTACCTGCCACCCGATTATGAAACTTCTAAAAGAAGTTACCCGGTGTTGTATTTGTTGCACGGTGCAGGCGATGACCAAACCGGCTGGGTGCAGTTTGGTGAGGTGCTGAATATTACCGACAAAGCAATTGCCGAAGGCACAGCCACCCCCATGATTATTGTCATGCCCGATGCCAAAACCGGCCAGATGGGCTACTTCAATAGTATAAAAAATGATTGGCGGTATGAAGATTTCTTTTTCGATGAGTTTATCCCTTATATCGAAAAGACTTACCGCATAAAAAGTGAGAAGCGGTTTCGCGCGGTGGCCGGACTTTCCATGGGCGGTGGCGGCTCATTTATGTATGCGTTACATCGCCCCGAAATGTTTTCATCGGCTTGTCCGTTAAGTGCTTATGTAGGGCCGCTAACTATAGATGATTTGAAAAACTTTCTGAATCGTACCAATACCAAAGCTACCGATGCAGAGTTGGAAGCGTATTTTAAAAAACATAATGCAATCAATCTAGTAAACGACATCAAGGACGACCAGAAGAAAGCCGTGCGGTGGTATATTGATTGTGGTGATGATGATTTTCTGTATGAAGGCAACTCGCTTATTCACATTGCGATGAAGAAAAAAGAAATTCCGCACGAGTTCCGCATCCGCGAAGGCGCCCATACCTGGACGTACTGGCGTACTGCGTTACCCGATGTGTTGCATTTTGTTTCGCAAGCCTTTCATCAATATTGATTTATTTGTTTGAAATAGTTTTAGCTCATGAGGAAAATTCTTTTTGTTTTAATGATCGTGGGAACGAGTGTTTCTGCACAAGACGTGGTGTTGGATGTTTTAAAAGAAGAACTTAATCGCGAAGTAAAAGAGTTTGCGAAAGTTGAATCGCCCCCGTATTACCTGGCCTATCGGGTAAACGATGTTTCCTATACCCAAATAGAATCTTCCTTTGGTAGCCTGGTACAATCGTACAGCAACCGCAACCGGTTTTTGTTTACAACGGTGCGCGTAGGCGATTATACATTTGATAATACACACCCCTCGGAAGAGGGCCGTTGGGGTGGTGGCGATGAGATGAGTGGAGCTGGTAACGCCATGCAAATTCCGGTTGATGATTCGCGCGAAGCCATTCAATATTCAATCTGGCGCGTAACACAAAACAGTTACAAACAAGCCCGCGAAACATTGAAGTCGTTAAAGAATAGTCCGGCAAGCGAAAAAAATAAATTACCAGATTTCTCTAAAACTACGCCCGAACAATTTGTAGAACCTCCGTTGCCAGCCGATTGGTATAAACTGGCCGAGTGGCAGGATAAGGTACGCAAGTATTCCGCTCCGTTTCAAAAGAATGCCGACATGGTTTCAGGCGATGTAAGTCTACAATTGGTAAGTGAACGAAAATACTTTGTATCATCTGAAGGTACCAGTGTGGTACAAAACCAACGCTATGTGTATCTGATGATCAATGGAAATATTCGGGCAAAAGATGGCGACATTGTACCGTTGCATAAATCGTTTTTTGCATTTACACCAGAAGGCTTGCCAAACGATGAGGTAGTGTTGCAAGAGGTTGATAAGCTCATTAACATTTTAGCAAAACTAAAAGATGCACCATTAGCTGAGCCATATACCGGACCTGCCATATTGGATGCTCAGGTAGCGGGAGTTTTCTTTCATGAAATTTTCGGCCATCGCATAGAAGGCGAGCGCTTGCGTAATGATATGGATAGCCAGACGTTCAAAGAAAAAATTAATCAACCAGTATTGAATAAAAACCTGAGCGTTACTTTCGATCCGACAATGAAGGAGTTTCAGGGTAAACCGTTAAACGGATTTTATCGCTATGATGATGAGGGGGTAAAAGGCCAGCGTGTTGTAGTGGTTGATAACGGTATCTTGAAAACATTCTTAATGTCGCGAACTCCATTGGAGTCAGTGAAAACTTCTAACGGGCATGGGCGGGCAGATGCCAATAGCGATCCGGTATCACGACAATCCAACTTGATTGTAGAAGCTAACAAGTCTGTAGCCTTTCAGGATTTAAGAAAGATGTTGATTCAGGAGGCTAAGAAGCAAGGCAAAAAATACGGCTACTATTTTAAAGATGTGGTGGGGGGCTTTACTACAACCGATCGATTTAATCCAAACGCTTTCAATATTTTTCCAACGGAAGTGTATCGCGTTTACACCGATGGTCGCGCAGATGAATTAGTGCGGGGTGTGGATCTGATCGGTACACCGTTGGCTATGTTTGCTGAGATAACCGCAGCCGATAAGCAGTCAGCAATTTTTACGGGCTTTTGTGGTGCAGAATCAGGCAGTGTTCCCGTTACAGCCATTTCCCCTTCTTTGTTTGTGCGCAGAATCGAAACGCAGAAAAAGCCACAGGCAGACATTGAATCTACCATTTTGAAAACACCAACTACTAACGAATATTAATTATGAAGAAGCGTATCTTCTTTTTTATAGGTCTTCTTGTTCTGGTGCAGCATGCATTTGCACAACCGAATGTAATTCAAAAAGCCATGCAAGACGAGATTGATCGCAGCATGAAAGAATTGCAGTTAAATACTTTTGAGAAACCTTGCTATGTAAGTTGTTCGATCAACGATGTTACCGTTTACGCCATTACTTCGGTATTGGGTGGTGTAGTTAACTCAAGCGAATTAAAAAACAGAGTGAAAGGAAATCGCGTGTTGGTAGGTACGTATGAATTGAATGACGAAAGCCTCGATAACAATTTGTTTTCATCGCCTGAAATGAACGACATTCAGGTTCCATTAGATGATGATTACCTCGGGGTACGCAGGGCGCTATGGGTTTCGATTGATAATGTGTATAAGAATGCAGCGCGGCAACATGCTAAGAATGTAGAAACGTGGAAAGAGCAGAAAAAACCTTTGGAAGAAATTCCACATCGGGTGTTTGCGAAATTACCAGCGGTAAAAATTCAGAATAATCAAAACTTTGCCGCTTTCGATAAAAAGAAATGGGAAGCCAATCTGCGCCAGCTTACACAACTATTTGTAAAGTCGAATTACCCGGCATCCAACCTTTCGCTTAACTACATTCAGGGTTACGACTATTTTGAAAGTAGCGAAGGCACATCTTTGAAGTTGCCGGTGCAGCGTGCCACGTTGCAGTTAGCCATTATTGGTCGCGATGAAGCAGGCGAACTGGTATTTGATCAGGCAGTTTGGGCAGCCACTCATCCCGATGAATTACCTACAGTGGCACAACTTGAGGCTGACATTGAAGGCCGCTTAAAGAAATTAGAAGAAAGAAAGAAAACCACAAAGTTTGATGACGACTACACGGGTCCGGTTTTGCTGGAAGGTAGTTCAGTGGCTGATTTTATGTCAGCATTGTTATTTATGGGGCGCGAGCGTTTGATGTACGATAACAACATTCCTAGCCTTACGGGATTCAGAAACGATACCCGCAACTCAATGGAATCGCGCATTGGAAAAAATGTGACTTCTACCAATTTATCAGTAAAAGCATGGGCTCATAAAAAAGAACATTTAGGCGTAAAATTATTAGGTGCATTCGAGGCTGACTCAGAAGGTGTGGTGCCGCCCGATGAACTTACGCTTATCGATAAAGGTATGCTGAAAGATTTATTGAACGACAGAACGTTAACATCAACTACTCAAACAGCTAATGGTCATCGCGATGGCCCGGGCGTAATTCAGATTTCGGTAAGTGAACAATACAACTCGAAACAATTAAAGGAAAAATTAATCGCCCAAGCCAAAGAAGTTGGACTTGAGTATGCCATTATTATTCGTAATGAAAACTTTGGCCGTATAGGCTTATTCAATGTGTATAAGGTTAATCTGCAAACAGGGGCCGAAGAGTTTCAACGGCAGGCGCGATTCAGTTCACTTTCGTTACGCAACCTCAGAAAAGTTTCTGCTACAACAGGCGAGGCGGCCTTCAACCAGCCTGGTTTTGGTGCCGAAGGTGGGTTTACCTCTTATATCGTTCCGCAAGGTTTGTTAATTGGCGAGGTTGAAATTGTGCGAGCTGAAATTCCATCTTACAAAGAAGATGAATTTGTAAAGGACCCGCTAAAACAATAGCCGATTAGAAAGTTAATAAGTCGGCAAACACCCTACCAGTACCAGTTCTTCTCTGTTACCTTTGTGCTATGAAGCGGACGCGGTGTTTTTGTTTGGCAGTAAGTGTGCTGATTCTTTTCGGTTCATCCGCTCTACATGCTCAACTTAAACAGGCGCGGGTTGCGCAAAACCGGTTGCAAGCCGGTAAATGGGAGAGTGCTTACCGTGGATTAAAAAAATCTATTCGAAAAGATTCTACTGATCTGGAAAGTCAGGTAGTTCTTACTCAATGGTTTTTGGCAGCCGGTAATCCTGATTATCAGGTGGACTCTGCCGATTATTATCTGCGAAAGTCATCATTATTATTTGATTCACTTTCTATTCGTGAACGCGAGCGGGTTCAACGATTTCCAATTGATAGTGTGGTGCTGTCCTCACTTCGTTTGCAGATTGACAGCCTTGCTTTTGAAGAAGCGAAACAGATTAATACCGAACAGGTTTATATCCGCTACCTCTTGCGGTTTCCACATGCGAAACAAGTTACGCGTGCTATTGAGTTACGCGATGAAGTAAGTTACCTCGGTGCGATGAAGGAAAACACCTATCCGGCATTTCAGCAGTATCTGCAAAAGTATCCCAACTCATTACGCGCAGCGGAGGCAAAATCGCGCTACGAAAAATTATTGTTTGAGGAAAAAACGCGTGATAAAAAGTTAACAAGCTATCGCGCCTTTGTAAGTCAATATCCACAAAGCCCATATTCATTGCAGGTGCATAGGCAGATTTTCGAAATCATGACAGCCTCTGGTCAACCGGAAAGTTTTAGACAATATCTTTCCGCCTATCCAACTACGCAAAGCGCAAAGCAAGCGCGGGATATTTTGTTTCACTTGTACAAAGAGTGGGAAGAAAAAATTCCTGAAACTATTCTTACAGATTCGCTTCGGAATGTATTGGCACTGGATAAGCAAAGCTGGATAACTATTTATAAGAATGGACTATTTGGTTTTATGGATCAAAGTGGCAACGAAGTGTTAGCATCGCAGTTTGATGATGTAGAAGAAGACTACAAATGCGAAGCTATTCAGGACGATGTGCTTACGCTGAAAGAAGGCGTATTCAGCCGAACCGGAAAAAAACTTGCTGATGCAAATGCGCAGGTAACAGCTATTGGTTTTGGTTTTTTGAAAGTAGTGAATAAGAACTGTACACAATTGATTCATAAATCGGGTTCTGAAATTGTTTCATCTTGTTACGATGATTTCAAATTAGCAGGCGAAAATTTTATCGTAGCCTATCGAAACAAAGAAGCCGATTTGTTTACGCTTGCCGGCCGTCAACTAACAATATCGGGTTTAACCGATGTCCGCGAGATTGAAGATGTGCTGGTGCTTACACGCCTCGGAAAAAAAATTCTGGTAACGCCACAACAACTGGCTGTGCTTGCCGATGGTCAGCTATTAAGCGATCAATTTGTTTTTGATGATGTGGTGGCATTGGCCAAAGGATTATTGTTGGTGCGTAACGGAGCGCTGGAAGGAATCATCAATAGCAAGCTTGAATTTACCGTACCGCTGGATCGGCACACGCTAGTACAAACGCCATTCGCACTGTTGGAAACCCGACCCACCGGAACGCTGGTACATGGGTTGTCGCAAGAATTAAATGGCAAACTCTGGCACAAGGTTTCGTATCACCAACAATGGCTGTTGCTGAATTCAGAAGGACGTACCCAACTATATCACATACCTTCAAAAAAAATGGCTGCGGTTAAAGCTGATAGCGTTTGGTTTGAACAACGGCTGGCGTTTGTTCAATCCGGAAGTGCGGTTCAGGTGTTTCTTTCGGCTACGCGGACTATTGATCTTACACCAGATTCAAAAATCAAATTCATATCTGCGCGCGATTCTGTTCAATATTTCTATACGGAAAATCGTAACAAGCGAGCCGTGTTTAATCTGGCAGATGGCGAACAAAAATTCACAACCGATTTTGAGTTAATTGAATCGATTGGAAATTATTTTGTAGTAACCAAAGCTGGCAAGAAAGGCGTGTTGAATGCACAAGGTAAAGTGGTGGTGCCGGTTGAAATGGAAACACTGGTGGTAAATCCGGAAGGGCAACTTTCCTTATTGAAGAACCGGAAATTCGGGCTTTACGATTTCAAGCTGGGCAAATTGATTAAACCGGAATTTGAGCGTAATCTGGTTCTGCTTAACGCTACCTATCTGATTGCTTTCCGCGAAGGCATGTATGGAATTATGGGTTGGGATATGAAACCCGTAACGCCTTTTGAATACGATGAAGTAGTGTTCTGGCAAGGCGATCGGATTTGGGTAAAACAAAACCGGCAGTGGATGCTGGTGGATTTCAAAACAAATGAAGTACTGATCGATAAAGTGCGTGCGTTTACATGGATTAGAAAAAGTGCAACCGAAAATGTTTTGCGTATTCAGCGCGAAAACTTTTATGGAATAATCAGTAGTACAAAAGGTATGATTATTCCACCAACTTTTCATGAGGTGATTAACCTTGGCACTGGCGATCAACCTTTCTATTTCACTGAAAAGCAAGTGGAGGAAGCCGGTATTTACGTAGTAATTTATTACAATGCCGAGGGTAAACTGGTGCGCAGGCAAGCACTGGAAGAAGACGAGTACGAGAAGTTAATTTGCGATGCAAACTGAGGTTTACAACCTTTTGTGCTGCCGCGTAAAAGGTTGTAACCTTAATGCTTCACACACCATTCACAAAAGATTAATTTAATTAAAGACACATTGTGCGTATTATTGAGAAAAATTAGAAAGTTATGAAGCGCCTTGGTTTCTTCCTTTTACTTAGTATCTCTTGTCAGATAGTTATCGCCCAAACCCAACCCAAACTGGTGGTGGGCATTGTGGTCGATCAAATGCGGCAGGAATATTTCTACCGGTACGAATCTAAATTTGGAGCGAACGGATTTAACCGGTTTGTAAAACAAGGCTTCATGCTAAAAAATGCACACTATAATTATGTGCCCACCGAAACCGGGCCGGGTCATGCCTCCATCTATACCGGAACAACTCCGGCTATTCATGGTATAGTAGCTAACGATTGGTACGATCGCACTTTAAAAAAAGATGTGAATTGCGTGGGCGATGATCAACAGAAGCCCGTTGGTACAGAACGTGGTGGAAAAGTTTCTCCGGCAAGATTACTCAGCACTACTATTACAGATGAATTAAAGTTTGCTACCCAAATGCGCGCAAAGGTTGTTGGGGTATCTATAAAAGATCGGGGTGCTGTATTACCAACTGGCCACATGCCCGATGGTGCCTATTGGTACGATGGTTCAACCGGTAATTTTATCACCAGCACTTATTACAAAACTGAATTGCCTGCATGGGCACAAAAGTTTAATCAACAAAAATTAGCCGATCAGTATCTTGCAATAGAATGGAAACCGTTGTTGCCAATTGAGCAATACACTGAAGTAAGTGCGGATGATTCACCTTACGAGTGGAGGTGGAAGGGGAAAGAAAAAGCAACGTTTCCCTACAATCTTAGCGAGTTGCGAAAAGAGAATGGTAATTATGATCTGGTTGGTAATACGCCTTGGGGTAACACCATAGTTGCCGAAATGGCCAAAGCGGCTGTGGCAGGCGAGGGCTTAGGTAAAGATGAGATCACAGATTTTTTAGCGGTATCATTTTCCAGTACCGATCGCATTGGGCATGGTACAGGCCCTAACTCACTTGAGTTAGCAGATACTTATGTGCGATTGGATAGAACACTCGAAGACTTTTTCGCTTATCTCGATAAAGAAGTGGGCAAAGGAAACTATACCGTATTTCTTACTGCCGATCATGGCGTGGCTGAAGTAGCCCAATACATGAAAGACAAACGTGTGCCTGCCGGTTATTTCAGGCCTGCCTATGTAGAAGCCGGACTAAATGAATACTTACAAAAGTATTTTCCTGGTAAAACCATTGTAGAAAAAGTAACAACCGAGCAGGTGTATATTAATCAACAAGCATTTGAAGGCGATCCGCGTACTACCGGAATAGACTTGTTGGTAGCTACCGAGCTGATCACAAAATACCTGATGTCAACCGATGGTATTGCACAAGTTTATACAACGACAACATTACGCCAAGCCAGTGCCGATGAAGATGGGATTCGAGGAAAAGTTGTGCGTGGATTCCATCCTAAACGCAATGGCGATATAGCTTTTGTGTTAGAACCCGGCTGGTACTCGTGGGGTGGTGTTACAGGTTCTACCCACGGTTCGGCTTATACCTATGATACGCACATTCCGATTGTGTTTTATGGTAATGGTATTAAACCCGGTTCGTCCTCACAATTTCATACCATAACCGATATTGCCCCTACGCTTTCGGTATTGCTGAAAATTAAATTTCCGAACGGTGCTACAGGCCAGCCGGTAACGGAGATTTTGGATAAATAACAATCCAGACCTTTCAGATATTTCTACTACGATAATAAGACCTGGAGGGTCTTAAAGAAGAAACCGGCATTGATAATTTAAAAAATAGATTGGTGTAACTAATCGCGCGCGTTCGTACTTTTGGGTATGCTTGCCCCTGAAGGTTTTCTTTTTCAATTCATCTTATTCCTTGCAGGCGGGCTTGTCTTTGTGCTGGGCGCACTTTTTGTTTCGCGGTTAATCCGGCCCAATCGCCCCAGCATTCAAAAGCAAATGCCTTACGAAAGTGGCGAGATGCCACAAGGCCCGGCATGGGTACAGTTTAACTTACGCTTTTATGTTCTCGCGCTCGTCTTTATTCTTTTTGAAGTAGAAGTTGTGTTTATGTTTCCGTGGGCAGTGGTGTTTGGCGATGCACAACTGCACGAACAAACCGCGGGCAGTTGGGGTTGGCTTGCCTTTGGCGAAATGTTGATTTTTATTTTGATTCTCTTTTTAGGATTAATCTATGCCTGGAAGCAAGGACATCTGGATTGGGTAAAATCCAAACCCGCGGTGCGTGATGTAAAATCACCTGTACCAGCCGATAAGTACGAAGCCATTAATGAAAAATATAAACGCAAGGCATGAAGGGTTTACTCGATCAGCAATTTGAAAACGGTGGCGTTATCATTACCAAAGTAGATGATCTGCTTAACTGGTCGCGGTTGTCATCACTTTTTCCCATGACGTTCGGGTTGGCTTGCTGCGCGATTGAATTTATGAGCACCGGTAGTACCGTATATGATATGGATAGGTTTGGTATGGTACCGCGCGCCACACCACGCCAGTCCGATGTGATGATTGTATCGGGCACGGTAACTTTTAAAATGGCCGACCGCATCAAACAACTTTACGAACAAATGGCCGAACCGCGCTATGTAATTTCGATGGGTTCGTGTTCAAATTGTGGCGGGCCGTATTGGCAACATGGCTACCATGTGGTGAAAGGCGTAGATCGCATTGTGCCGATAGATGTGTATGTGCCCGGTTGCCCACCGCGGCCTGAGGCTTTGATTGGTGGCATTTTAAAACTGCATGAAAAAATCCGGAATGAGAGCAGAGTGAAGCCAACTGCACTGGAAAATTTAATTGATCGCAATGGATAATGCACGACTGATAGAATTGGTGCGGAGTGTTGCGGGCACTGTGGAGGAAGTCAAAAACACTACGCCATTAAGCCTTTCGATTGATGCTTCGGCTTTGATTTTAGTTTGTGAGCAACTCCATAAAAATCCCGAAACCTATTTCGATATGCTCACCTGTGTTAACGGTGTGGATAATGGCCCTGAAGCCAATACCATGGAAGTAATCTATCAACTTTACTCTATTCCGTTCAATCATTCGTTAATGTTGAAAGTAATTTTGCCGCGCGAAAATCCGGAAATAGAAAGCGTAACTTCCATTTGGAAGTCGGCTGATTGGTTAGAACGCGAAGTATTTGATATGTTCGGAATAGTTTTCAAAAATCACCCTGACTTACGTAGAATTTTAATGCCAGCCGATTGGAATGGTTATCCGTTGCGCAAAGATTATAAACACGAAGAAACCTATCGGGGAATAAAAATCGATTAGTAAGGTGAAGGAAACGCAATACATATTCTCACCCGATAATCTGGTTGCTTCCGAACCCAACAAGTTCGATGCATCTAAGCTGAAGTCTGAGGAAATGATCATCAACCTCGGGCCGCAGCATCCATCCACACACGGTGTGTTACGATTAGAAGTATTGAGCGATGGCGAGATTATTAAAGATGTAGTGCCGCACATTGGTTATCTCCACCGTTGCTTCGAGAAGCATGCCGAAAGTTTGCCCTTCAACCAGATTATTCCATTTGTTGATCGCATGGATTACCTGGCCGCTATGAATTCTGAACATGCTTACGCGATGGGTGTTGAAAGAATGCTCGGCATAACCAATCAGATTCCCAAACGTGTGGAATACATTCGGGTATTGGTAGCAGAACTCAATCGGATTGCTTCACATCTTATTGCAGTTGGTACGTTTGGTTTAGACCTGGGTGCATTCACTCCGTTTTTCTGGATCATGCGCGATCGCGAACATATTCTGCGCTTGCTGGAGTGGGCGAGTGGTGCTCGCATGTTGTACAATTACATTTGGGTAGGTGGTTTGTTTTATGATCTGCCCGTTGGTTTTGAACAGCGTTGCCGCGAGTTCATTACCTACTTTAAACCTAAAGTAATTGAACTGGAACAACTGCTGGTTGATAATAAAATATTCATCGATCGTACTGCGAATATCGGTGTGCTTCCGCTTAACCTTGCTATCAACAGTGGCGCAACGGGGCCGATGTTGCGGGGCTCCGGGCTTCGGTTTGATTTGCGAAAAGTAGATGGCTATTCCGTTTACCCGGAACTTGATTTCGACATTCCGATTGGTGAAGGCAAGATGGGCGCAACAGGCGATTGCTGGGATCGTACCTGGGTGCGCGTGCGCGAAATCCATGAGTCGTTACACATCATGCAGCAATGTATTGATCAGTTGGAGGGTGAACACAAACGCACGCGCGAGTTCGACCCGCAGACATTGGTTCCGAAAAAAATCCGCCCGCAGGCGCAAGAGATTTATGTGCGGGCCGAAAACCCAAAAGGTGAATTAGGTTTTTACTTTCGCACTGATGGTAAAAGCGATATTCCTTTCCGGTGCAAAGTAAGAGCATGTTCGTTTGTAAACCTTTCCATCTTACCCGAACTTTGCAAAGGTGTTTTAATTGCCGATCTGATTGCCATACTGGGCTCAATCGATATTGTATTAGGCGAAGTAGATCGCTGAAGCCGTGATAAAACTTTTTACATCCGAACAGATTAAAGCGTGGGATGCCTACACCATCCGCGAAAGCGGTATTACTTCTTTTGAGTTGATGCAACGCGCCTGCAGTGCGTTTGTATCTTGGTTTACCGAGCGTTATGATGCTTCGCACAAAGTAGGTGTGGTATGTGGTACTGGTAACAATGGTGGCGATGGTCTGGGTATTGCTTTGTTGCTGCGCGAATGGAATTACCCCGTTGAGGTTTTTATTGTTCGTGGTAAAAATTCAACCTCCGACTTTGATGCAAGTCTTAAACTGCTGGAAGGTAAACTTGTAGCGAAAGAGATTTCTTCAGCACATGAAATCCCAACAGCTTATACAATTATAATCGATGCGTTATTTGGTACGGGTTTGTCGCGCGATTTAACCGGGTTGCATGCTGAAGTAATCAACAAACTAAACCAACTCGATGCAATTAAAATTGCAGTGGATGTGCCTTCCGGGTTGCGTGTAGATTCACCTTCATCGGGCGAAATTTTCAGGGCCGATCAAACGGTAACGTTTCAAACACCTAAGCTTGGTTTTTTACTTCCGCAAAGTAATTCGTTTGTGGGCGAGTGGCACGTGGTGGATATTGGTTTGAGTAAAGTCTTTGCAAAACAAACGCCTACAAAATATTTTCTCACCAATCTCAAATCCATAAAACGATTAATAAAACCACGTACCCGGTTTAATCATAAAGGCAACTTTGGTCATGCGCTGTTAATTGCCGGCTCAACAGGAAAAATGGGTGCTGCGGTTTTATCGGCCCGTGCTGCATTGCGTGCCGGAGTTGGCTTGTTAACTGTTCATGTCCCAGCAAATGGCAATGTAATTTTGCAATCGGCTGTGCCCGAGGCTATGACTACACAAGATCAGGCTGCTGATTTTTTTTCAGGCCGTGAGATCGAATCTTTTTATAACGCAATAGGCATTGGCCCCGGTTTAGGCCAGGCACCTGAAACGCTTGTCGGATTTGAGCAGGTGTTAAATCAATATTTAAAACCTATTGTGCTGGATGCCGATGGGCTGAATATGCTTGCAGCTAAACCCGCGTTGCTGGCAAAGGTTCCTGCAGGCAGTATTCTTACACCACATCCGGGCGAATTCAAAAGATTGGTAGGCGATTGGCAAAACGATTTTGATAAACTTGAAAAGCTCTCGGTACTGGCTCAAAAAATAAAATCTGTGGTCGTGTTGAAAGGTGCTTATAGTGCTGTGGCGTTGGCCGATGGTTCAATTTATTTTAATCCAACCGGTAATCCTGGTATGGCAACGGGTGGCAGTGGCGATGTACTTACTGGAATTATTACCGCATTGCTGGCGCAAGGTTATTCTGCACCCGATGCAGCTCTGATTGGAGTTTATGTACACGGGCTTGCTGGCGATCTTGCCGCGCGCGAGATCGGTGAAACCAGTTTGATTGCCGGTGATCTCGTGAATTACCTTCCGGCTGCGTTCAAAAGGCTCGTTTAACTTAATTTTTGCAAAAAAATTGTGACCTGCTTTAAACTTTTGGCTTACATCGTGCATCTAAACAGTACTAATTCGCGTAATAAGCCTTATGAACCTGAAGAAAGCCATATTTTTAATTGCCATTGTAGCGGTAGCTCACTTGAGTTATGGCCAGGTGCGCGAGGAAAGTTTTGGCGCTCCAGATCCAATCAAACAGGTACAGGTTTATCCCAATCCGGCTATCGAATTTTTAAGTCTTAAGTTCGAAGCGCCACAAGCCAAAAAGGTCAAGTTAACTGTTCATAACATTCTGGGTAACACCTTAGAAGTAGAAACAGAAGTTGTGGATGAACACGAGATCAAGTTGAAAGTAAAAGAATTGGCAACCGGTTATTATTTTGTATCGGTGCGCGATGAACAAGCCAACTTGCGGGGCACCTATAAGTTTCTGAAAAGGTAATTCCACCTTATTTTAATCGTAACCTTTTTCTATTTTAAGGTCTTAAACTCAGGCCTTGAATCCGTTTGTAATTGCAGTTGATATTGGCACCACCAGCACAAAAGTACTTGCCGTAACCGCTACAGGCGATGTACTGTCGCAGCATCAGGTCTACTATCCTACATTTTATCCTCAACCTGGGTTTGCAGAACAAGATGCCAATGAAATTCTCGCGGCAGTTATTTCAGGTTTAAAGGCAATTGAATCTCAGATCGATTTATCGAAAGCAGTTGCGTTAGCTTTTAGCAGTGCCATGCACAGTGTAGTAGCTGTAAATGAAAAATGCGAAACCCTTACTCCGCTTATTATCTGGGCCGATACCCGAAGCTCAGCGCAAGCAAAAGAACTGCGGCAAACTGTTGTTGGAGTTGAGCTCCATCAGCAAGATGGTACACCCATTCATCCCATGTCGCCTTTATGCAAGTTGATGTGGTTACAGTTTAACGAACCTGAACTAAGTTCTCAGGCGTATAAGTTTATCTCTATTAAAGAATTTATTTGGTATCACCTTACGGGAGAGTTTAGTGTCGATTATTCCATCGCTTCGGCTACGGGGTTATTTGATATTCATAACCATGTCTGGAACAAAACAGCGTTAGAACTTGCAGGCATTACACCACAACAACTTTCAATTCCGGTTCCGGTAACGCATCAAGCCAAACTAAATGTTGTAAAAGATTTAGCGGGCTATCAGCACATTCCATTGGTTATAGGTGCCAGCGATGGTTGCCTCGCTCAACTCGGCAGCGATGCCATGCAGCCCGGTGTGCTTACCGTAACGCTTGGTACCAGTGGGGCGGTAAGACGATCGGCCACCCGCAACTTGTCCGATCTGCAAAGCAGGTTGTTCAATTATATTTTAACCGACACAGAGACCGTAGCTGGTGGTGCAACCAATAATGGCACTGCTGTAATGGATTGGTTCGTAAAAGAATTTTCAGGTGCTGAAAAATTGCCCGCGATTGTAGCTCAGGTTTGCGAAAAAATTCCGGCTGGCAGCGAAGGCCTGCTGGCACTTCCCTTTTTGCAAGGCGAACGTGCCCCAGTTTATAATGCCGAGGCGCGAGGTGTTTTTTTTAACATCAGTATGCAACACACCCGACAACATTTTGCGCGAGCCTTACTCGAAGCCATTTGTTATGAATTAAAGTGGATTACTGAAAGCGTTGAAATGGTTTGTGGGCCATCCGATAAGGTTGTTGTAAGTGGTGGCATTACTCATTTTCCGGAGTGGGTACAAATGTTGGCCGATGTTTTAAATCGCGAAGTGATTGTTGCATCCAATCATGATGCCTCTGCTATGGGTGCCGCGCGGCTGGCGTTTCAAACAGTACAAATATCTTTTGTAAGTGCTACTCAGTCGCATACCATTTTTACTCCGCATGCAAATAATGCACAACTATATGCAGCGGGTTATACGCGTTTCAAAGCCTTATATCAGGCAATAGAGAAATTGTTTTAACCGGATTTACTCCTAAAAATCCCTCTTTAGAGCCTAATCAAACGGTTGCGGGATTAGAATCCACGAAATCACCAAAAACTGGGTTTCTGTTGTGTGTGCAGATCGTTTACTTTGCTTTTGGCCAAGGCCTGAATAATTTTTTATTACTAAACTCTTCTCGTAATGCAAATCGGTTTAATTGGATTGGGTAAGATGGGATACAATCTGGCACTCAATTTTAAAAGCAAAGGGCATGAGGTGGTGGCGTTTGATGTGAATAAATCAGCTATGGAAAAAATTGCTGCTGAAAAAGTAGCCACCGCACCTACTATTGGTGATCTGGCTCAGACTTTACAAGGCCGAAAGGTGATTTGGGTTATGGTGCCTGCTGGTAACGTGGTAGATGTGGTGCTCAGTAATCTCAAACATTATCTTGCGCCCGATGATATTGTGATTGATGGTGGCAACTCACACTTTAAAGATACCCTTACACGTGCCCGCGATCTTGAAAAACTCGGTATTCATTATTTAGACTGTGGCACCAGCGGGGGAGTAACCGGAGCTTTGCAAGGTGTTTGTACCATGATTGGTGGTAAGAAAGAAGTGTTTGATTATTGTGAGGCTTTATTCAAAT
Organism: Cytophagales bacterium; assembly: GCA_017303795.1. GTDB lineage: Bacteria > Bacteroidota > Bacteroidia > Cytophagales > Cyclobacteriaceae > ELB16-189. The sequence goes on from JAFLBR010000015.1 coordinate 55,620, forward strand.
CAATCTCGGTGCCCGATGGCTATTTGTATTGTGGTAAAAGTGGTAATGGCCATTTCACAAAAATGGTACACAATGGAATTGAATATGGTATGATGCAGGCTATTGCCGAAGGAATGGAAGTGCTGCACCGGCAAGATGCAGACATGGATCTGGCGGCAGTTTCAAAAGTATGGAACCACGGCTCGGTGGTGCGCAGTTGGCTAATGGAGCTTACGCAACGCGCTTTAGAAAAAGATAAAAATCTGGAATCGATAAAAGGTGTGATGCATTCCTCTGGCGAAGGCAAGTGGACGGTAGAAACTGCGTTGGAGATGGGCGTACCCACACCGGTAATTACGATGTCGTTATTGATGCGGTACCGTTCTCAGACAGAAGATACATTCTCCGGTAAAATTGTGGCCGCACTTCGCAATGAATTTGGTGGCCATGCGGTTGAGAAAAAGTAATAAATATCATGGGTATAAACCCCTGCCGCAGTTGGGATAACTAAGCCTTGATAAAACCTTGAATTAATAAAAGACTATGGCAAATAATACCTTAACAGTTAGTGCTACAGATGGTGTAACTGCAGAAACCAGAGCGCAAATTGTTTCATATCGCGAGGCGGGTGTTTCTGAAATTGTTGTTTTGTTAACCAATACTAAACTTGTTGATGATGAAGATTTAGTAGACCTGGTTGAAATGGAAATTCGTGAAATGTTATCATCGTATGACTATGATGGAGATAATGCTACGATAACGAGGAAGTGATTTAGAACGGTATCTTTAAATTAGAACGTCAAACCTGTTACAAATTGTAACCGTAAGGAAATCCAGAAAACAAAAGCGTCAGGACTATTTAAGTGCCTGACGCTTTTTTATTGTGCAATCTAAACTTTAAGATAATCTCATTTTGGGATTAAATGCTTCAAAACTGTACGTGCCTTTGACTGTATAATTGTCAAATTATAATTGAAATTTAAAATTATGGTGCTAAAGGCACTTAAAAACGTGATTTAAACTTGCTGGAGCAACAAAAATAAAAAAGACCTTAATTTTTACAATTTGGTGTATTATTTGTCTTTTTGCGGAATTTGATATCCGAAAATACAAATGAAAACGACATTATCGGGCGCTCATTCTGCCCGAATCCTTGAGAAATCAAACCTCATAAAACCAAAACAATTACATGTAATAATTCTGGCTTTTGTGCTGAATTTTTTATTCACTCTCGCCAGTGCTCAATCTGTAGCTAATTACGCCACTAGCCGAAACACCGCAATTAGCTATGTTTCAATAGCTTCCACCGGTAATTCTTTTGCCGGATGGCGTAATACCAGTTCACTTATTGAAGATGACAACCGAAGTGTTGCCACCAACATTGGATTTGATTTTTGGTATAATGGGCAACGCTTCACACAATTTTCAGTTTCCACCAATGGATTCATTGATTTCTCCAATACAACTGCCGATGGCGGACCCGTTTGTACTGCTTATGGATATTGTAATTCAGAGTTTTCAGTTTCGAGCAATGGTACCTGGCTGGCGCTTGCCCCTTTTTATGATGACATGACTACACAGGGTGGATCGGATCCGCTCGGTACCAGTATTAAATATTTATTATCGGGTACCGCACCAAATCAGATTCTAACGATAGAGTGGATTGGTATGGCCGTTTACGGTAATACATCGCCCAATCTGAATTTTCAGGTGAAACTGTATGAAACCTCCGGTCGCATAGAATTTATTTATGGCACGATGCAAGCTGGCACAAACACATTTTCTTATACGGTAGGAATTAATGCAGCATCTATTAATAATCCTCCATTAACCACTCAGTTAAAGTCTCAACAAGCGGCCAACAGTGCAACCTTTAATAGTACGCCTCAAAATAATTTGAGCACAATGCCTCAGACTAATTCCCGAATCAATTTTGTTGCACCTACGCCAACAACGGTTTCCGGAGCATTAAGCATTAATGCTATAACCAGAACCGGAATGAACCTGACGTGGCCCAATTGGGCAACTAATGAGGTTGGTTATGTATTGTACTACTCAACCGATAATCTGAATTTTTTCTTTCACTCACAAACAGCAACAAATGCAACATCAGCCGCAATAACCAACCTGCTTCCAGGCACTACTTATTATTGGCGGGTTTACGCAGTTACAGAAGGCACTCTGAGTAATCCATTGAGTAATAATGCTACCACACTCGCACCCCGCACGGTTACTTCCGTTGGTTCGGGTAGATGGGATACAAATGGCACGTGGGATTGTAGTTGTGTTCCCACCCAAGGCGATAACGTACTGATTCGTAATGGCCATACCGTTCAGATGCGTTCTGCAAACATGCAATGCAATGATCTTACGGTTGGGCAAGGAACGAGTGGGGTAGCCCAGTTTACAACCAATACAGCCTATACCTTAACCATTAACGGTAATCTTACCATCAACCCGGGCGCAAGCTTTACTCAGGCTACAACCTCTAATGCAACGCATACCGTTAATATTCGCGGTAACCTTGTTAACAACGGAACTTTAAATTTATCAGTTGATGGCGATAGCCGATGTGCTATTAATTTTTCCAATACGGCCGGAGATCAGCTCGTAAGTGGATCCGGTACAAATACTTTCCATACCATCGCTTTGGATAAAGGCAATAAGTCAAACATTTTAGAAATAACCGCTGCAAATTTTTCCTGTAATGCTGATGCGCTCGCATTCACTTCGGGTGGCACATTTAAATTTTCTTCTTCTGGTACTAACACCTTTCAGCTTTTTAATACTACTCGAAATATTCCGGTTAACAATTCTATCTGGATGAACAGTGCTAATAGTGTAATGCAATTTGCAGCAAGCGTAAACCTGGAAGGAACCTTACGAATTGACATCGGAACTATTCAGATTGGCGATGCTGCCGATGAAAGTCTGGTGTCCTTAGGTGGACAAGTGGAGGTTAATGGTGGTGTTTTGCAAATTGCAGGCCGGTATGCACCCGGCACAACTTCTATCTCAAGGTATCAGCAAACGGGGGGTACATTAATTTGTCCTGCTGTTTCTTCTACGTCAGGCACACTGGCTCCTTTTATGATGAGCATTCCGGGCTCTACTCTATCGGTATCAGGTGGTACAATCGTACTTCCGCGCAGGGGTGGATCAGGTACACAAAATCTGGGTTACAATACATCGGGTGTTTTAGCTGGCACGGTAACGGAAGGTACACTGCAGATTGGAAATGGCACAACGCCAACAGGGCAAACAATTTTAATTAATGCAGGTGCTCCTATTGGGAATTTGTTGCTGAACAGCCCAAATGTTACTGCGCAACTTACCGGCAATGATTTAACAGTGCTCAATAACATAACCATTACTACGGGTATTTTAAATGATGGTAGCCGCGCCATTACTTTTGGTGGAAACTGGTTAAATACCAATGGTACTTTTCAGGCTGCTCTAACCGGACAGGTTACCGCCAATGGTGGCAATCAATCCATAACATCGCGCGGTAACGCATTTAATAATTTAACACTTAGTGGAACTGGCAATAAATCTTTGCTGGATAATATAACGGTTAATGGAAACCTGATCTTTAGCACGAATGTAATTCCGGTTAGCGCAGGGTTTATTCTTTCACTTAGAGGAAATTGGATAAACAATGGCTCGTTTGTTCGTAATAGCGAAACAATTTTGTTTAATGGAACGGGCGATCAGACAGTGGCTGGTAGTGCTGTTAGTTCACTTACCAACATTACAGTAAATAAATCAGGAGGGCGTGTTTTAGTAAACGGATTGGTAAACCTATATGGATTGTTAACCATGCAAACGGCAACCGAGTTTGATGCTGATGGAACCGGTAGCGGAGTACTAATATTACTTTCGCTGGGAGATGAACCGACAGCAGATGCAACCATTACAACGCTACCTGCTGGAGCAAGCATTACGGGTAACGTAACGGTGCAACGCTACATAGCTCCTGAAGTTCCCGGTGTTACGCGAGTATATCGCTACATTTCAAGTCCGGTGTCAGGACGCTTTGTTTCAGATTGGCAAGACAATTTTCCTGTAACAGGAAATTTTTCTAATCCCAATACAGAATTTCCAATAGGTTCGGGCATTACCACCATTTGCGGTAGGCCGCTTGCACCAAATTCACCTTCTTTGTTTCGTTATGCGGAACCCAATACGGGTACAGGTGCATCTGATCTGGGCTGGGTGGCATACCCGCTTAGTGGATCAACAACAACAGCATCTATTGAAGTAGGTCGTGGTTATGCGGCTTTCATTCGCGAGTGTTCAAGTCCAACCATTGTAGATGTGCGTGGTCCGGTTAATCAAGGAAATATATCTTTCAATTCGTTGATATCGCTTACCAATAATGGTAACATCGAAGACGGTTTTAACCTGGTTGGTAATCCTTATCCTTCGGCTATTGATTGGAAGTCGGCAACTGGCTGGACTCGTAGCGGAATTTCATCTGTAATATATGTGCGCGATAATGGTGGTTCAGGTGGATTTGTTACTTACGATTACACCGATAGCGATCCGATGGTATTGGCCACCGGCCAGGCTTTTTGGGTGCGCGTAACTTCACCTACTCCCAATTTTAGTATTAATGAACAAGCCAAAACAACCAATGCTGGTGTGCTTTACAGAACTGCATCCGAAAACAAACTTGTCATTTCAATGTCAAAAGATAATGTAACTGACCATGCTGTCATTAAACTTAATCCGGAGTCAGTGGTCAGATTGGATGATTATGATGGACCAAAAATGGATAATGCACTCTTCGATATTTCAACCTTATCGGAAGAAGGCATAAGCATGGCAGTAAATTCATTAAACCAGATTGCATGCGGTCAGGTATTACCTATTCGCATAAAAGATATAACATCGGGCACCTATCAACTTTCATTTAATCTGAAAGGTGTGTTTGAAAATTATCGCACAGAATTGTTTGATCGGTTTACCAATACAACAACTTCTTTAACCGCAGGCACAACGTATTCCTTTGTGGTAAATACAGTTGCCGCTTCAAAAGCAGCCGATCGATTTGAACTACGGTTTGCTACAATAGCCGTAAATCGTGATCTCGAAATTTCTGCTAAGTCTTCTGTATGCGAGGGTGAGGATGTAAACATTACTGTAGCCAATTCGCAAAACGGAATGGAATATTATGCGGTAATCGATAATCATGTAGTAAGCGATACGCTTGCGGGTATGGGTAGTGGAATTACATTAAAGGTTCCGGCATCAAGACTTCAAGGTGAATCTCAGATAACGATTATGGCAGCTCGTGTTTGTGGCGGAGTTTTTGAAATGAACACTCATGTTCAGGTAAATGTAGCGGCTCCATTACAACCAATGGTACTATCAACAGTTGCAGCTTGTAAATCGGGTAGTGTGTTATTACGTGTAGAACCACCAGCTTTTGGTTCTATAGCGTGGTATGATAACCCTACTGGTAACATGGTGTTGGCAACGGGAACAACCTTCCATACACCTATACTTACCAAATCAAAAACGTATTATGCGGCTGTGGTTACAGATGGGGGTTGCGAAAGCAGCAGGGTAGCGGTGGTTGCACCCATTACTGTGTTTGATGATGTAATCCTACAACAGCGAGGTGATTCATTAATTTCAAATTATACTTCTGGAAACCAATGGTACCATAATGGTAATTTGATTAAAGCCGCTACCGGAAATAGAATTCTGGCAATACAACCTGGCATCTACCAGGTGGTTGTGCAGGTATCGTTGCAGTGTACAACCAGTGCCGAAATTGAAGTGGAGGATATTGTAATGGGTGATCAAAGGGATGTAGCGATTGGGATGATTGCAGCACCTAATCCGGCTGAAGATTTTATTCAGGTTGTTACCGATAACCTTTACAACAATGAAGTTTTTCTGGTGAATGCACTTGGGCGCCCGGTACTTTCAGCAATGCTACAAATTTCCGATGATCAGAAGGAGGTTCAACTTCAATTGAATGGACTGCCTGCAGGATTTTATTACTTGCGCGGCAACAGGCAGGGTAAAGATGTTTATCTGAAAATCATTAAGAACTAAAAGAAAGCTATCAATTGATCAGGCAAGTATTGTCATTCCGGCTCCGCACCAATCGGTGCCGGAATGACAGAGTAATTTTGATACGATCTTATTGAAAAGAAATTTAAAAAGTAACGTTAAGCGTTATTACTTCTTCTTTGCGTTTCACTTTTACCGGAATGGTCTGGCCTTTTTCAAATTTGCCCAACGCACCCATGTAATCGTTAATGTCTTTTATTTCAACATCACCAATTTGAGTAATCACGTCTCCGGTTTGAATACCAGCCTGCTGGGCCGGCCGGCCTTCGGTAACACCATCTACTAAAAGGCCGGGCTTATCGGATGTATAGCTGGGCATTACACCCAATGTAACTTTAAAGGAAGTGCGTGCTGACATAGTTTTTTGTTTAGTAGTAAGGAAAGTAAGTTTTGGTGCATTCTCTAATTTTTCAATTACTGCGATGATTAAATCGAGTACTTCTTTTTCACCGGCATAGTTTATCTTATCCGAGTCATCCGATGGCTTATGGTAATCGCTGTGCGAGCCCGTGAAGAAGTGTAGTACCGGAATGTTCTTCAGGTAAAATGAAGCATGATCGGATGGACCTACACCCGATGAATCTGTTTTGATAGTTAACGGTGTTGACACATTTTTTAAGAGTGGTTCCCACACGGGGCTGGTTCCTGTTCCGCTAATGGAAATAACTTTATTATCCGGCAAACGGCCAATCATATCCATGTTAATCATGTAACTCACTTTACTCATATCGATGGTCGGATGTTCTGTAAAGTATTTCGATCCGTAAAGACCTAACTCTTCGCCACTAAAACAGATAAACAGAAAGTTACTTTTCTCTTTCACTTTGTTTTGTGAAAAATAACGCGCCAGTTCCAAAACACCCGCCACACCCGAAGCATTATCATCAGCACCATTATGAATTTTTCCTTTCGGATTGGCATCTAATGAACTTCCGTTTTCGCCAAAGCCTAAGTGATCGTAATGCGCACCAATAATAATTGTCTTATCCGCGTTGTTATCCAGATAGGCAATGGCATTATGTGCTTTGCCTTCATCGCCTGTGCCGTGCACACCAGCCTTAAAAGGAAATGCTTGCTGAAAGTTTTGTTCGCCTTTGGGCGTAAGCTTCAGGGCTTTGAATTCTTTTTCGATGTAGGCAATAGCTTTTCGTTCGCCTTCCGAACCTGAAAACCGACCTTCCATATCATCAGCGGCAAGCACGGTTACATGGGTTTTGATTTTCTTCTCTTCAATCTTCTGGGCATATATTCCGGCAACGGGAATTAATAAGGCAATAAGGAGCAGGCGCATTTTTGTATGATTTTTTTGAATACACAAAGTAACTTCCATTTCTACAACAAAATTACCTCTGGCAGGAGTTTTTTTAGGGTTATAACACCAAACGCGTTATTTTTGATAACCTTGAATTTATCCTGTATAAAATGAAAGCACCTAACCTTGTTCTGCTTACCGATTTTTCACCACTTTCTAAAGTGGCCATGTTGTATGCGCTTAAAATGGCGGCTCCGCTGGGTGCCAATTTTACCATACTTAACATTGTGCGGGTAGATGGTATTCCAAAAGCGAACCTAAAAACAAAGCAATTGGAAAAAACCATCACGCAGATTGCGCAGGAGGAAGGGGATAGCTTGGTGGCTGAGCTACGTGCGCAGGTAAAAGGCAATTACACGCTTACATTCAAGCCCGTAAAAGCCCGCACGGTATCAGAAATGGTGCGCAAGTATGTAACCAATAATCCAACCAACATGGTGGTAATGGGTTTGCAAGGTACATCGGCCTTAAAAAAAATGGGGCGCCTGGGTGGTACCACGGTGTCGGTTATTGATGAATGCCCGGTGCCAGTGTTGGCCATACCAGCCTATGCGAAGTACAGCAACATGAAAAACATTGTGTATGCTACCGACATGAAGAACATTAAGAAAGAGCTTGATATTATTGTGGAGTTTGCCAAAATCTTTGGCTCGTTTGTACACATGATTCATGTTTCACCGGCCATCGATAAAAAAATTGAAGCAGCAGGATTAGCCGTGGATGAAATTGTGCAGAAGTATGCTTACGATAAAGTGAAGTTCGAGTTGATTCTGGAAGATGATATTACCAAAGCTATTGGCGATTACATTCAGAAAGTAAATGCCGATGTGTTAACTACGTTTACGCATAAACTCAGCCTCGAAGAAAAAATCTTTGGTAAAAGTGTTACGCGCAAACTGGCTTATCAGGGTTCAATTCCATTGCTGGCCGTGAAGCGGAAATAAAAAACGTCAGATTGAAAACCTGACGTTTAAAAAAAACTGTCAATACAAAGTTAAAATTCTGCATTACCCGGATAACGTGGATAAGGAATAACATCACGAATGTTGGTCATACCGGTTACGAATAAAATCAAACGCTCAAAACCCAATCCAAAGCCACTGTGTGGTGCTGAGCCAAACTTGCGCAGATCTAAATACCACCACAAATCTTTTTCGGGCAGGTTCATTTCCTGCACGCGCTTTAACAATCTATCGTAACGTTCTTCGCGTTGCGAGCCGCCTATAATTTCACCAATACCCGGAAACAACACATCCATTGCTGCAACGGTTTTGTTGTCCTCATTCTGGCGCATGTAAAAAGCTTTTATATCCTTTGGGTAGTTGTAGAGAATTACCGGCTTCTTAAAATGCTTTTCTACTAAGTAGCGCTCATGTTCCGATTGCAAATCCACACCCCACTGATCGATCAGGTATTGGAATTTTTTCTTTTTGTTTGGATTGGAGTTTTTAAGAATCTCAATCGCCTCGGTATAACTTAGTTTCTGAAATTCGTTTTCAGTAACAAAGCGCAGGCGTTCCAATAAACCTAACTCGCTGCGTTGGTCTTGTGGTTTGGTGTTCTCTTCGTCTTGTGCACGTTTGTGTAAAAACTCCAGATCATCTTTGCAGTTGTCCAACGCATACTTCACTAAGTATTGCAATAAGTCGGTAGCCAATTGCATGTTATCCTGAATATCGTAGAAAGCCATTTCAGGTTCTATCATCCAGAACTCCGCTAAGTGGCGTGTGGTGTTAGAGTTTTCTGCACGAAAGGTTGGCCCGAACGTATAGATTTCACTCAAAGCAAGTGCATACGTTTCGCCTTCTAACTGACCGGATACAGTAAGGTTAGTTTCTTTCCCAAAAAAATCTTCTTTGTGATTGATGTGGCCTTGTTCATCGCGTGGCGGATTGTTTGCATCTAAAGTAGTAACGCGAAACATAGCGCCTGCACCTTCAGCATCTGAACCCGTAACAATGGGTGTGTGGATGTAGAAGAAACCACGATCGTTAAAAAACTTATGAATCGCGAAAGCCATTGCATGGCGCACCCGCATTACCGCGCCAAATGTATTGGTACGCGAGCGCAGGTGTGCAATCTCGCGCAGGTATTCCAAACTGGGGCGGTTCTTCAACTGCAACGGATAAACTTCCGGATCGCAATCGCCCAGAATAGTAAGTTCTTTCACTTTCACTTCCACAGCCTGGCCTTTACCCAACGAGGCAATCAGTTCGCCCACCACCGAAATGCAGGCACCGGTGGTAATGCGTTTCAGGGTTGCTTCATCTAACGAATTAAGTTCAACAACTGCTTGCAGGTTTTGAATGGTGGAGCCATCGTTAATCGAAATAAACTGGCTGTTGCGGAAAGTGCGTACCCAGCCTTCTGCTTTTACCTGTTGGCCAGCCGGTTGCGTGGCTAATAATGTGTTGATCTTCGTGCGTTTCATGTGTTAGGATACCCTCAATTTGGGTTCGCAAAAAACGACATTTTGAATTTTTAATCAAAATCTAAATCGTGGTGCGATTATAGCACTATAATGTTGAGCCCGATGCTTTTTGCATGCGGTTTGAATTGGTAAATTTGACCGAATTACTACATGCAAAAACTTAGTTTAAATCAGAGCCTGCAGCAGAAACTGTCGCCCCAGCAGATACAGTTTATAAAACTATTACAAGTGCCTACAGCCGAACTGGAGAGTCGGATAGAGGAGGAGTTAGAGTTGAACCCGGTTCTGGAAGAAGGTTCAGATGAACAACAGGAAGAAGCTGACCAGGCTGAACAAACCGAGGAGCAGACCGATTCGGAGCAGACAGAGACTGAAACCGAAACCAATAGTGATACTAGCGATGAGGTAGATATTAAAGATTACCTGCGCGATGACGATTACAACAGTTACAAAACGCAGTCGGATGGCGATGGCGATGATGAGGACGACCGCGAGATGCCCATACCCATGGGGACTTCGCTACACGAAACCCTACTTACCCAACTTGGTTTTTTAGGGTTGAACGAACGCCAGACGTTAATCGGCAAACAATTGGTGGGAAGTATTGAAGGCGATGGCTACATCCGTAGGGAATTGGAATCTATCGTGAATGACCTCGCGTTTTCGCAAAGTATTGAAACCAGTCTGAATGAAGTAGAAGAAGTTTTGAAAATGATTCAGGCGTTCGATCCGGCCGGCATTGCGGCCCGCAATCTGCAAGAATGTTTGTTGTTGCAATTGGATAGGATGGACGATGGGCAGGATGTGGATGTAATTGTAGGCAAGCGGATTATTTCTGAATGCTACGAGGAGTTTACCAAAAAACATTATCCTAAAATTCTAAAGAAGCTCGATCTGGATGATGAAGATTACATTAAAGATGCCATCGAGCTGATTGTAAGGCTTAATCCCAAACCCGGTGGTGAACTCAATACAAGTGGTGTAAAGAACCAATATGTAATTCCGGATTTTATTCTTAGCAATAATAATGGTAAGCTGGAGTTAGCACTTAACTCACGCAATGCACCCGAACTTCGCATCAGTCGCTCATACTCCGAAATGTTTAATGCATACGATAAGAGCGATAAAAAAGATAAGAAGTTGAAAGAGGCGGTATCGTTTGTAAAACAAAAATTAGATGCAGCCAAATGGTTTATTGATGCCATTAAGCAACGGCAACATACATTGCTACGCACCATGCGCGCCATTCTTGAATTTCAGTACGATTATTTTCTGGAAGGTGATGAAACCAAACTGCGCCCCATGATTTTGAAAGACATTGCGCAGATGATCAGTATGGATATTTCTACCGTAAGCCGCGTGGCAAGCAGTAAAACTATTCAAACCGATTTTGGCGTGTTTCCGCTCAAGTACTTTTTCTCGGAAGGTATCAGCACCGATTCGGGCGAGGAGGTAAGCAGTCGCGAGGTAAAACAAATCATTAAAGACCTGATTGAATCGGAAGATAAAAACAAACCTTACTCTGACGATAAGCTGGAAGACCTGCTGAATCAAAAAGGTTATAACATTGCCAGGCGCACCGTGGCTAAGTATCGCGAACAATTGAACATTCCAGTGGCCCGTTTAAGAAAAGAAATGTGAGAGCCGCAGCCAATTTTGTATCGGTAATTTTTCATCCACTTTTGCTAACCACCTATCTGGTTGTATTGCTGGGTACATTCTTTCCGGCATTGTTGATGATAGCGCCACAAAACCTGCGGGTAATGACGGCCTTCATTTTCTGTTTTACTTTTCTGCTGCCGGTAGTAAACCTGATTATGTTTCGCATGTTTGGAACGATCAGTTCATACACCTTGGAAAATCGGAGTGAACGAATAGTACCGTTCATTGCCATAGCACTAATCTATCTCGTTACAGCATTTCTGTTTTTTTTCAAGCTTCGGTTTTCAACCAACTTTAGTTTTTTGTTGTTAATCATTTCATTGCTGGTTGTCGCTGCTGTAGTGCTTAACTTTTTTCTAAAGGTAAGTGTGCATGCGTTGGCCGCGTGGGGTGGCATTGGTATTTTGCTTCCGCTGAATAAAGCGGTTGAACAACCTGATTTATTGTGGCCATCGGCTGGGGCCATTGTAGCGGCAGGTTTAATCATGGCTGCGCGCCTCTATCTTAACGCACACACGCCCCGCGAAATTCTGGTGGGTAGTGTAGCAGGGTTTACCATTGGCTTTTTTGGTGTGATCTATCTTTTCTAACGTAAACACATTCGCATGGAATTTAAACATCTTTTGTATTCGGTGGCCAATGGTGTGGCAACGATTACGCTTAACCGCCCTGAAGTGTACAATGCACTTAACGATGAGATAACCTACGAACTTCAGGATGCATTTAAAGCCGTTGCAAAAGATGAGCAAGTACGCGCAGTAGTACTTACTGGTGCAGGCAAAGCTTTTTGTTCCGGTCAGGATTTGAAAGCTGCTTCCGGCAAAGAAAAAAGATCGTTTATGGAGTCGCTGCATAGGCGCTACAATCCTATCATTCGCGCTATGCGCACATTACCCAAACCAATTATTGGTAGAATAAATGGTGTGGCAGCTGGTGCCGGTTGTTCGCTTGCATTGGCATGCGATGTTTTGGTTGCAGCCGAAGAAGCAAGTTTGATAGAAGTGTTTATCAATATCGGGTTGGTACCCGATTCAGGCTCGGCTTATTTTTTACCGCGATTGGTAGGCACCGCCAAAGCATTTGAATTGTGTTCTACCGGAAGGAAAGTGCCCGCTGCCGAAGCCTTGCAACTTGGATTGGTAAACAAAGTAGCACCTTTGGCACAATTGGATGAAGCCGTAAAAAGTTATACCGATTATTATGCTACTGCGCCTACTCAAGCCATCGGGTTAATTAAAAAGATGCTGAATAAATCTACACAAGCCTCATTAGACGAGATGCTGGATTACGAAGCCTACTGTCAGGAAATTGCCGGTACTTCTGCCGATTACAAAGAAGGCGTAGCTGCGTTTCTCGAAAAAAGAAAAGCGGACTTTAAAGGCCGTTAGAATCCGTTAATCGAAATGCCTACTGTTAGCGTATTTATGTCAAGACCTTGCGGCCCTTTACCCTTCTCGAACATTTCAGAAAGATTGTAGAACGCAAACCAACTGAACCCACCAATACCTACACGGGTATAAACGCCATAACGGAAATCGTTGAGTCCAAAACTTTGTTTGTCCTTCACCTTAATATTTTCTCCGCCATCTTTATACTTCACTTTCGTGAACGAATTCATGCGTAAACCTACGCGGCCACCAATAGCAACATTAAAACTACGGGCTATATCTTCGGGTTTGGTATCAAATCTAAATTCGATGGGCATTTCCAGGTAGTTGGTAACAAACATTGATTTTTTTGCCAGACTCCCATAAACCCGATCTGGGCTTAACAGATTATATTGTTCAACTTGATTGGCTGCCGCGGCTCCGTTAGGAAAACTCACTAATTCAACGGTGTCAATCAACATCGCACCATTTGTAAACTTCCAGCGCTCCATGCTTAAACCAATGCCTGGATTAAAGCTGAACTTGGTTCTGCCAAAGCGAATAGGATATTGATAGTAAACATTAACAGTACGCGATCCCCAAAGGCCTTGCTTCCATGTTGAGCCCGCATTTAGTGCACGGTTAATACCCAGATCAACCAGAAAAGTACCGGGAATAGAAGGCCGCTTGGTTTTAGTTACAGTTTCGTACTGAGCAAAAGCAGCACTGGTTAGCAGTACAAAAAGTAGGGTGGAAAAGAATAACTTCATTGTTAGGATTTAACTCTTTAACGATGGGCCTGGGCCTAAATTAGTTTTATAAATAAAAAACCTAACCCAAAAGCAGGTTAGGATTTAAAAGTGGGCTCGGAGGGAGTCGAACCCCCAACCTTCTGATCCGTAGTCAGATGCTATATCCATTAAGCCACGAGCCCAAAAAGGTTCGCAAAGGTAACCAAATAATGATTTTTGCCAAATAGTTGGTGTCTCTGCAAACCCTGTTTTTCAGGTTAATTCAAAACAAAATTCAGGGGCATGGTCATTCTTACATTTACAGGCTTGCCGCGCTGCCGGCCCGGTTGCCATTTGGTAAGGGCCAGTACGCGCATGGCCTCTTCATCGCAGCCACTGCCAATTCCCTTCACTACTTTTAAATCGGAAACAATGCCATTTTTATCAACTATGAATTCTACGTAGACTTTACCTTGAGTGTGGGTGTACTGAGCCCGCTTCGGGTATTTAAGGTTTTTGCCTACGAATTTGTAGAAACCTTCAAAGCCTCCAACGGGTTCCGGTTTAACTTCTGGCGCAAGAAATATTGGTTCAGGTGGCTCAATAACATTAACAGTTGAATCAAATCTGATCGGTGTAAAATCGGTTGGTTCAATTGCAACAACTTCTTCATTACTTTCTTCAATGAGTTCAGTTGTGGCCACCAGATTTACCAATGGTTTAATAACCTGAGGTTTTAGTTCCTTAGGCTTATTAGGTTGATCAACTGATATTGGTTCAGATTTAATTATGAATGCTCCATCGTAAATAGGTTCATCCGGAGAATCAATAACATAAACTTTCTTCTCACTCCGCCATTCAAATGCAGTAATGGCCATAGCTACACTTAGCGTTAATCCAATCAGAAAAAATTTTCCCGATTGCCGATGTACATCTTTGTTGGGATTTTTCTTTGCTTCCATAATTAAGGTAAAGTTGGTTATACCTTACTAATGCGAAGCAGAGTGTTACGTCACAAGTAAAGTGGACGTATTTATTTTTGATTGGGGTTTTGCACTTTGTTTTTTCTCCCAGCGGGTTACGATCATGAAGATAATAATGACCACGGCAATCAATAAAAAGAAGGTGAAGATGCGTGTAATCTGTTTTATGCGTTTTTCATTGCTGTGTTGTTTCAGTACAGCATTATAATTCCGGTACCGATCGCTACCGCGGGCACTCATGCGTTGTCTGCGCAATCGTATTTCATGCTTACCCATCGTACTTCACCTTTAAATTAAAATTTGTCCGGAGTTTATCCAATGCCCTATAGGTACGCATTTTGGCGCCACTTTCAGTCATATCCAGAATAAATGCAATTTCTTTAAAATCCTTATCTTCAAAAAAACGAAGTTCCAATACCTGAATCATGTCGGTTGGCAACTCATTCATATAGCGAATAAGTTGTGTAATTAATTCCTCATCCCAATCGTCAGTTCCCTGTTCTACCAACTCGCGCACTTTCAATTCTTCAATACTAAAAATTTTATTGCCTTTGTTTTTGCGATAGTGTTTGTTTACCTCATTACCAGCAATTTTATAAAGCCAGGCCGAAAACGGAAACCCTCTGAATTCATACCGATTAATATTGTTCAGGGCATTAACAAAGGTTTGCGAACACAGATCGCCAGCCAGTTCTTCATCATCGGTTTGCCTGTAGATGTAATTAAAAATCCGGTCGAAGTACTTCTCGTACAGTTCGCCAAAAGCACGCGGGTCTTTTTTCGAGCGTTCGATTACTTGTTCTTCCTTCCGGATTTCATCTTCCGTCATGCGGTTTCAGGTTAAAGCCAACCGGTTACACTCCTAATAATCCGAAGGTTTTACGAAAGTCACAAGCGCAAATAATTTGTGTTGTGGTATGTGGCAGAAATCTTTAGCTTTCCTTTTTACGAAATCAACCCGCTATGAAATATTTAGTACTCTCCCTTGCCCTTATTGTTTCGGTCAACGTATTGGCTCAACGAAAGAAAGAAACTCAACAAACACCCGAACCCGTAGTAAAACCTGCAGCTTCACCCATTGAATCAAAGATTGCCGGTCTTAAAAAGCATCCCGGCTTTGTAGAATTTTATTATGACGAAAAGCAGGATAAGGTTCTGATTCTGATTGATAAGTTGAATACCGAGTTGCTGTATGTGGAATCCCTTACGGCTGGTGTAGGCTCAAACGATATTGGTTTAGATCGCAATAAACTTGGGCGCGAGCGCATAGTTAAGTTTGAAAAGCGTGGTCCAAAAATCTTGATGATTGAACCCAACTATTCTTTCCGCGCCATTTCAAATGATGCTGCCGAACGCAAGGCTGTAGAAGAAGCGTTCGCACAATCGGTGTTGTGGGGCTTCACCGTTCTGGCCGAAGAAGGCGGCAAAGTATTGGTTGATGCTACTGATTTTCTTTTGCAGGATGCACACGATGTAGCGGGCACATTACGCAGAACGCAACAGGGAACTTATGCATTGGATAAATCGCGCTCAGCATTTTATTTACCGCGCACCAAAAACTTTCCGCAAAACACCGAGTTTGAAGTTACACTTACATTCACGGGTCAACCTACCGGTGCATTTGTTCGCGATGTGGTGCCTACGCCTTCCAGCATAACGGTGCGCGAACATCATTCATTTGTTCAGTTGCCCGATAACAACTATAAGCCCCGTAAGGCCGATCCGCGTGCGGGTTACTTTGGTATTTCGTATTATGATTATGCTACACCAATAAGCGAACCCATTGTAAAACGATTTATCGCCAGGCATCGACTTGAAAAGAAAGATCCGACAGCTGCAGTAAGTGAAGCAGTTGAACCTATAATTTATTATATGGATGCTGGTGCACCCGAACCTATTCGTTCGGCATTAATGGATGGTGCCCGTTGGTGGAATCAGGCATTTGAAGCAGCCGGTTACAAAGATGCGTTTCAGGTGAAAGTACTGCCCGAAGATGCTGACCCGATGGATGTACGATACAATGTTATCAATTGGGTGCATCGCTCTACTCGCGGCTGGTCTTATGGCGCATCGGTAACTGATCCACGCACTGGTGAAATTATTAAAGGTCATGTTAATCTTGGTTCCTTACGGGTGCGACAAGATTATCTGATTGCCGAAGGATTGCTTGCTCCATATGAAGATGGCAAACCGGTATCGAAAGAAATGGAACAAATGGCATTGGCGCGCTTACGTCAATTAGCGGCCCACGAAGTTGGCCACACCATTGGCATTGCACATGCGTATTCATCCAGTACAGAAAATCTGGCTTCTGTTATGGATTACCCACACCCGATAGCTGTATTGAAAGATGGTAAGATTGATTTAAGTAACGCGTACGATGATAAGATTGGAGCATTAGATAAAGTGATGGTGGCCTATGGCTATCAACATTTTCCTAACGGAACAGATGAAGACAAAGCTTTGAATGATATAATTCAAAATTCGCTTAAGGCAGGGTTAACATTTTTATCCGATCAGGATGCGCGACCAGTAGGAGGGGCACATCCTTTTGCACACTTGTGGGATAATGGAAAAGATCCGGCCGAAGAACTGGATCGGGTTTTGGAAGTACGCAACGTGGCGTTGAAAAATTTTGGTGAGCGCAACATTAAGCCAGGCGCACCTATGGCTACATTAGAAGAAGCATTGGTGCCAATTTATTTTTTCCATCGCTACCAAACCGAAGCAACAGCAAAGGTTATTGGAGGATTGAATTACCGCTATGCGTTGCGTGGCGATGGTCAACCGGTTGCTGAGTTGCTAACACCGCAAAAAGAATTAAAGGCGTTAGAGTCTTTGCTAAAAACAGTTCAACCTTCGGCATTGGCGTTGCCAGAAAGTTTATTGAAACAAATACCACCGCGACCTTTGGGTTATAGCCGCCACCGCGAATTGCTACGCGGAAAAACTGATTTAACATTCGATCCACTCGCGGCAGCAGAAACAGCCGCTGATCTTACTTTTGGTTTGATCTTACATCCGGCCCGTGCCAATCGGGTATTCGAACATCATTCGCGCGATGCACGGTTGCCAAGTTTGGAAAGTGTGATTGATAAAATGGTGAGTGCTACATTCAAAGCTCCTGCTCGTGGCGGTTATGAAGGGGCTATTCAGATGAGTATTAACTATGCGTTGTTTACCAATCTTACCAAACTGGCTCTGGACAAAGATGCATCGGCACCTGCGCGTGCTATTGTAAGCGCAAAACTAGATCAGCTAAAAGCTTGGTTGCAAACCCGACCTGCTACTGATGAGAGTTGGAAGGCTTACAACACTTACCTCGCACAACTGGTACTCAAGTTTCAGGAAGCACCCGATGAGTTTAAGCAAGATGTGTTGTTAGCACCGCCTCCGGGCCAACCGATTGGAAGCACAGAAGAGTTTTGTGGGAATTGACAAACATATAGTTCAAACAAATAAAAAACGCTCCCATCAGGAGCGTTTTTTATTATGCAATGTTTGTAATCATTTACCCGCCAAACACATTAAACTGATTTAGAATTACAATCAGAATTACCAACGGACAAACATATTTAATAAAGAAGGTCCATACCTGAGCGGGTGTAACACCAGCAATTTTCTTTGTATTGAAGTAAGGTGAGCCTTCGCTTATCTCGGCAATAACGCGTGCTGGTTTAATTATCCAACCAATGTACACGCATACAACTAGTGCTACGATCATAATGAACAAAGTTCCCCATAAGAAGTCCATAATGTCCATAAAGCTGGTGATCTGCAATCCAAAAATATTTAAGGTCATGTTGGTTAAAGGCTCAAAAGCACCTTTGGATAAGGCAGCCGGAATCCCCACCACAAATGCGGTGATGGCAACTGTCCAGGCAGCTTTTTTACGGCTCCATTTCTTTTCATCCACCAGCCACGAGCCCGGCACTTCAATCATAGAAATAGTAGAAGTTAATGCGGCAATGGAAAGCAGCAAAAAGAAGAAAGCGCCTACAATATGTCCCCCAGGCATTTCATTAAAAATGTGTGGTAAAATCTGAAACACCAGTGTTGGCCCTTGGTTAGGTTCCATACCAAATGCAAACACAGCGGGGAAAACCATGAGGCCACCCATTAATGCAACACCGGTATCCAACAAGCCAATCCATAAACTACTTTGTACAATGCTCTCTTTTTTGGAAAGGTATGAACCATAGGTAATCATAATACCCCAGCCTATGCTCATGGAAAAGAAACATTGACTTAGCGCTTTCAGAAAAGTACTGGCATTTATTTTACTGAAATCCGGAACCAGATAATACTTAATACCTTCCATGGCACCATCTAAGGTAACACTGCGAAGTATCACCACAAACACTAACACAAAAAGTATTGGCATTAAAATTTTAGATGCCTTTTCAATTCCTTTCGAAATATCTTTTGTTACGATTAACAAATTGATTCCTACAAAAAAAGCGAGCAGGCCAATTACCACCCAGCCATTCGCTTGAAAGTCGGCAAACGACATTTCCATTCCCGTAAGGGAAGTATAGATGTAGCCGATAGTCCAACCAGCAATAACACCATAATAACTGAGTACAAAAAAGCTAACCCCTAATGCCAGGATTGGGCCGATCATCCAGAATTTATTGGCGCCCGTATCTCTGAATGCTCCTATCGGATTTTTCTTGGTCATGCGACCAAGTGCAACTTCATTAAATAAAAGGGGCAGGCCAATAACCAACACGCAACAGAGGTAAACAAACACAAACGCACCGCCTCCGTTTTCACCGGTTAGGTAGGGGAAACGCCAGATGTTTCCGAGCCCCACAGCCGAACCCGCGGCTGCCATAATAAAACCAAACTTAGAACCAAACTGACCTCTGTTTGCAGACATATGCGCAAGATTAAATTAATGTTACCCGCGAAGATTGGTAAATTAATTTTATTGCCCAATACGGGCCGATGTGAATGGCATAATTACCTGCGTAGCTGTGCGGCCAGTACGCCTAATCCTTCGGTAAAAGTGTGTGGTTTATAACCCAGCTCTTGTTGTGCTTTCGCGATGATGAAACCAGTTTTGGGTGGACGCTTTGCTGGTTGCGTAAATGTGGAGGAGTCTGCCGGTTTGATTAGCGCTTTGTTCAGGTTAAAATATTCCGCAGTTTGATTGGCTATCTCAAATGGAGTTAGCATTTCCTTGCCGGAGATATGATAAATGCCTTTTGCTTTTTGTGATGCCGCCAGGTAACAACCCATAGCCAGGTCTTCAGCAAGGGTAGGCGTGCGCCACTGGTCGTTCACCACGTTAATTGTTTTTCCTTCTTCCAGGTTTTTCTTTACCCATAACACAATGTTGCTGCGACTCATATCAGGTGTAACACCATACACTAATACGGTGCGTAGAATGGCCCAGTTAATTTTACTTTGTTGAATCAGTTTTTCACCAGCCAGTTTACTTTCGCCATAATAATTAACCGGATTGGGAATAGCCGTTTCATCTAATGGCCCGTACGTTCCATCAAAAATAAAATCGGTAGAAACATGCACCAGATGTGCATTAGCTTGCGCACAAGCTTCAATAATGTTCTCTACGCCATGCACATTTGCGCTCCAGCATTTTTCACGTTCGGTTTCGCATTGGTCAACCTGCGTCATCGCGGCAGCGTGAATAACCACATCAGTTCGTGTGTCTTTAACTACACTAATCGTTTGCGCTTTGTCAGTAATATGGAGTTCTGCAAAATAAACTCCTGCCGGTATGTCTGCTGGTTTTTTTCTGGCTGTAGCGATTGTTATTACATCACCTCTGTAAGCTAATAGCTGAACGAGTTTGTACCCTAACAATCCGTTTGCTCCTGTAATAAGAATACGCATTACTGATTGGGGTAAGTGTAGCCGTAAAGTTCGGTAATCTTTTTTCGCGGAAGTTCTTCTACGATAACCGTCATGCGAATGTCTTCAACCGGACGATTGCGTTCATCTACCTGGATTGCGGCAATTTTATCAATCACATCCAAACCACTAATCACTCTACCAAATACCGTGTAATCGCCATCCAAATGCGGAGCGCCACCGATGGTAGTATAGGCTTTTAATTTTTCGGGTGATACCTCTTTATAAATTTTTTCCCCGGTCATTTTTTCGATGTGTGGCACAAGACTATAAACTTTGCGTTGATAAGCTTGCATATCGCCTGTCATATAAAGTTGATTGAGAGAATCAATGAGCGGTTGGTTAGATTGGTCTTGAAAAATTTTTTGAAAACCAGCGTTTAGTTTAAATTGATCAATTCGTAATGCATCGGCATCGCCAGTTGGAATTACTGTTCCTTGTACAATATAAAACTGGCTTCCGCTAGATGCTTTGGTGGGATTTTGATTATCGGGAACACGAGCAGCCGACAAAGCTCCTTTATCATGTATGAATTTTGGATTGAATTCAGCAGGGATTGTATAGCCAGGGTTGCCCACACCTAACTCTTGGCCTGGCACTGCATTTCTCGAATCAGGATCGCCCCCCTGAATCATAAAGCCTTGCATTACCCGATGAAACAACAAATCATTATAAAATCCTTCTTTGGCTAGTTTGATAAAATTCTCTTTGTGTTTGGGAGTTTCATCGTACAAGATTGCTACCATATCGCCTTGAGTGGTTTTAATGGTAATAACAGTATCGTTTTTGTCGCCAGCGCATTGGCTTAAAAACAATAAGCCTATACACGCGATAGGAGTTAATAAACGCTTCATATAAAATTAGTTCGGGTTAAGTACGTTGGCAATTTGTAGGGATAAATCGAGAAAAATCATTTTAGCACTTCCGTTTCGTTCAAGATGGTAATGAGCGCCACTGATGAGTGAGTTAACGGATGCAATTTTATCTACATTCATTACTTTACTGAAATCTTTTACAAACTTCAGTTCACCACTTTTTGCGCGGCTTATTGCTTCTGCTCCGCTGTGATGTAGTAATGTTTCGCGCATCAAGCCAAGTCCATAGAGAAATAAATTGCGCTGATTCAGTTTATCCAGATCATGAAAGTCATCGGCAAAGGCAACGAGTTTACCATAGTCGCGCTTAAAGCATGAGCGCATCCAATCAGCAAACTTATCGGAATAATGATCGTCTTCGCTACTCGTTAATTTAATGGCGAGATTCAGGTTGCCATCAGCCAATTGCATAATCTCTTGCTTACGCTCTTCTTTTACCGAAAACTTTTGTTCGAGATAAGCACCAAGTTCATCATCGGTAAGCAACGGTACCTGCACCAACTGCGTGCGCGATAAAACAGTAGGCAACAATCGCTCGGCTGCATTACTAACCAATAGAAAAAAAGTATTGGCCGGTGGTTCTTCTAAAATTTTAAGAATACCGTTGGCTGCCGATTGATGCATAAGCTCCGGTTGCCAGATCAGCATCACTTTGTATTTGCTTTCAAACGATTTCAGCGAAAGCGTGCGTATAATTTCACGACTGGTTTCTACCGAAATAGAAGCAGGCTTATCTTCTCCTTCGTATTGATTAATCCAACCGGTTAAATCATCGAACGGTTGATTCAATAAAAAGCTTCGCCACAGTTTTAAGGTTTCGGCTTTTACCTGATCGGCCTCTTCGCTTTTAGGTATTGATCGAAATGGAAAAACAAAACTGGTATCTGGGTGAATGTACTTGAGATTTTTACTACACGCTGCACACGTGCCGCAGCAATCATTTTCGCCTTTATTTTCGCAATGCAGATACGTTGCATACGCCAAAGCCAATGGCAGGTTTAACGCTCCGGGTTTCCCCAAAAACAATTGTGCGTGGGCAATGTGATTTTGTTTTACTGAATCAATCAGTCGGGCTTTTATATCTGCTAATCCTGGAATGTCAGCGAATTTCACGTTCAGTTGGTTATGATTTCTTTTCCCACACACGGTAGTGTGCAGAATCATCAAATACTTTTTTCAGAATCGCTTTGTCGACCTCGCTCAGCGCAATGTTTCTTCGCTCCATCGCTTTAGCGGCCGTATCTAATGCTTTGTTAAGTTGGTAAGTGGTAAAGCCAGCCGCGCCACCCCACGCAAAGGATGGAATAAAATTACGGGGATAGCCATCGCCAAAAATGCTGGCGCTTACACCCACTACAGTGCCCGAGTTAAACATAGTATTGATGCCGCACTTGCTATGATCGCCCAACATTAATCCGCAAAACATTAAACCGGTGTCTTTAAATCCACCGTTGGCATAACTCCAGAGTTTAATGTTTTCGTAATTGTTTTTCAGGTTAGAGGTGTTGGTATCAGCACCAATGTTACACCACTCGCCCAAAACAGAATTACCCAAAAAGCCATCGTGTGCCTTGTTGCTGTAACCAAAAATTACCGAGTTACTTACTTCACCACCAATTTTAGAGAAAGGCCCAACGGTAGTATCGCCTCGCACTTTAGCACCCATATTTACATGTGACTCTTCACATAATGCAAACGGTCCACGAATAAGTGAACCTTCCTGAACAAAAGAATTTTTCCCGAGGTAGATCGGTCCATTCTCGGCATTCAAAACAGTAGCCCGTACTTTGGCGCCTTCTTCCAGAAAAATCTGAGATGGATTATAAGTTCGGGTATGATCATCATTTAAAGAAGCAGATTTTCTTCCGGCTGTAATCAATTCAAAATCTGCGCGAATCTGCGCGCCATTGTGCTGATAAATTTTCCAAACCTGATCGATCAGCGTAAGCGATGCAGCAAATACTTGTTTAGTTTTTAAGCTGAGATCTTGAAGTTTTGTTTCTGTAGTTCGAACTGCAATGAGTAAGCCATCTTGTACTAAAATCTCTTCAGACTTTAGATTTAGAATTGTTTTGGCAAGTTCCGTAGTAGGGCACACTGCTCCGTTAATCCACAGGTTGTCGGTGCTAGTTTTTAAAGTGAATTTTTCGCTGAGGTAATTTTCCGTAGCAAATGATCCTTTCAGGCGCAGGTGTTTCTCCCATTTTTCACGAATGGTAAGAATGCCGATGCGGATGTCGGCAACCGGCCGGGTGAACGTGAAGGGTAGGAGGTTCTGGCGAATTTCCGGATGATCGAACAGAATCAGATTCATGCCGCTAAAATATATAATGTTTGATGATTAGGGCCGAAAAATCAGAATTTGCAACATGTAGAATTAGAAAAATGAAAACTTGCTGAAAATCTTACATTTAGAGTAAAATGGTGAGGCTTTTTCGAGAATAATTAATTCCATTTGCTATAGCTTTCACGTGATAATTTAAACCAATACTATTATGAGAAAGAAAATTGTTTTATTAATGTTTTCATGTTTTCATGTTTTCATGTTCGAATGAGCAAGAGCTAAAACCTGAAGTAAAAATTTTACGGGAAGATTGGCACAGATTGGTTAATATCAATTATGTAGCTCAGAATGAACCAGTCCACACCAAAGTTAAAAATTTTATTACCAAGAATAATTTAGGAAGGAACTATGAACTGACCTTCTCCAATGAGACAATTCATTTTTTAAACGATGGGTTTTCGCAAATTCTAACCTCTACTAAAAACCGAAACGAATATCTTGTAGTTACTGCGTTATCGACTGGTAGCCTATCTTATTTTTTTGTTGCGCAACAAGATCAAATATTTTCTTTTTCAACTGAAAACTCAAAGTTATTTGAGTTCAATGCAACCGATAAAAGGGTGACACTTTCTAGAGTCGATGCATATCCTGGAAACTGCAACCAATTAGGTCCCCGTAGACGAGGAGAAGCGTATGGAGATTGTTTTGTTAGAAACTGGCAAAATTTCTGTTGTGATTTTGATGGCTGTGCTGCGCAATTTGCGACAGGTCAACTTGTAGCTATTGCTATAGGCCTAGAATGCTTAGTGGAACGAGAAATAGCTCCAGCATAAACATAGTTATTTTAAATTCAAATAAAATTAAACTCTTATAATATGAAAAATTCAATCTTACTAATTTGGTTTATTTTGATCTTCGTCCTAATAGTAGTAGGAGCGATTCTTAAAATTGAAGGCAGCCGCGAATTGAGCAGAGTGTTTTTGTTATCTGGATTAGCTGGTCTTTTATTTAGTCTTGTCTACCTCGTCATAAAGAATTCTAAGTCATCTGTGAAATCTAGTAAGTAAGCATAATACAATTATTCCTTAAATAATGATATTTTTAACGTAAAGAATGGGGGCTTAAGAAAGTCGCTGCTTCGAAGGTGATAATGATTGACTTTGGTGTATCATCCATAGGGAAATTCATCCAGATATAAACTCGGTTGCTTCTTTCGGATTTATTTCTTTTTCTATTGTAGCCTTGAATTATGGTTCCAACCTCAGGACATTCACCAACATAAAGTTATTTTTCTTGTGTTGGATTACTGAGGTTGGATATCCATTTTCATCTTAACGAACTTGGGGCAGGCTTAGTGAAATTGGTTACTTGAAACTCTAAGTAAATAAATACCCTAGAAAAAAGGTCTCGGAAACCGAGACCTTGAAACAAAATGCGCTAAGAAGAATCTTACTTTTTACCGTATTTCTTCTGGAATTTCTCTACGCGACCAGCAGTATCCACAAACATTTTCTTGCCTGTAAAGAACGGATGCGAAGCAGAGCTTACTTCCACTTTAATTACCGGATACTCCTTGCCGTCTTCCCACTTAATAGTTTCTTTCGGCACTGAGGTTGAGCGGCTCAAAAACTTGAAATCGCTGGTTGTATCCCAGAAAACCACTTGCTTATACTCAGGGTGAATGCTTTTTTTCATAATTCTCTTCGATTCTTAAAGGACTGCAAAAGTAGAAAAACCAACCCGATTTGCAAGGCGCAGGGCAGCAATTTGGGCAAAAAATGGAAAGGTTGTAATTTGGAACCAAAATGGAACCATTATGGCGAATATAACGGTGAAGGGAATACCCGAAAAACTGTACGATCAGTTAAAAATAAGGGCAAAGCGGAATAACCGTAGCCTGAACAGTGAAATTATACTAAGTATTCAATTACATACACATCGCACGGAAAGTAATAGCGCTAAAATTTTAGATCTGGCGCGCAAGGCTCAGGCAATGGGCAAAGGTTTTCTGGATGATCAGGAAGTTGAGTTGGCAAAATCGAATGGGCGCAAATGATTGTGGTTGATACCAACGTGGTTGCCTATTTCTGGCTGAAATCTCCGTACTTTGATCAAGTAGCGAGATTGTATGAGGCCGATCCCGATTGGATTGTTCCCGATTTGTGTAAAAGTGAATTCAGAAACATAGCAGCTGGGTACTTACGCAAAGGATTTTATACTCTCGATGAGCTAAACTGGATTATATTTAATAAAGAAAACAAGTTGTTGGGATCTTACCTTGAAGTTGACTCTGCTGATGTAATGAGTCTTGTAAATCAATCCACATGCTCGGCTTATGATTGTGAGTTTGTAGCACTAGCTAAAACTATGGGTAAATCATTGGTTACGTACGATAAAAAAATCCTGACTGAATTTCCAATGGCGGCTGTAACAGTAGAACAATTTCTAGGTAAATACTTATGAGGTTAGTTTTTTTGATTTTTTTGATTGTAAATACAATCGCCAATGCCCAAAGCACCAAAGCCCCGCTCAACAGCGATTATTATCATTGGCTGGATCGGTACGAAATCAAATCCGGAAAAATCAGTCCGCAGGTGTTTACTACCATTAAACCCTATAAGCGCGATGCGATAATCCGCTATGCGGATAGCTTAAATGTCAGCGGAGAAATTTTTACTTCGCGCAGCGATCAATTTAATCTGGAGTTTTTTCGCAACGATAGCTGGGAGTGGAGCCGCGCTGAAAGTAACACCAGTAAAAAACCAATTTTAAAACACCTCTATAAAAAGAAGTCTGACCTCACTTACGTGGATCTTCCCGAGTTTGATATACACGTAAACCCGGTATTGTACCTAAGTGCGGGTAAAGACAATAACCGCGATGAGTTAATAACCATAAACACCAGAGGCGTGGAGATACGCGGTATGGTTGACCGGAAGATTGGATTTTATACGTATGTGGGCGAGAACCAGGCCGTGTTGCCCCAATATGTGGCCGATGAGGTTACACGCAATCGTGTTGTTCCGCACGAAGGTTTTTGGAAAACATTTAAAGATACCGGTGTAGATTTTTTTGAAGCCCGCGCCTACATCGACTTCAACCTGACCAAGCATATTCATATGCAGTTTGGTAATGATCGCACGTTTATTGGCAATGGGTACCGGTCGTTGATCTTTTCGGATTATTCGCCACCTAATCTTTTTTTGCGCACCAATGTAAAGGTGTGGAAGATCAACTACCTGTTTCAACTTAACCGCATGGCTGCGGATGCGCGCACGCCTGGTAACAAACGCTATCCCGAAAAATTTATGGCCTTTCATCATGCCTCTATCAACATAGGTAAGAAGTTAAACATTGGATTATTTGAGTCTGTTGTGTTTAGCCCGAAAGATTCGGTTAACAACAGTACGTTCGATTTCAGTTACCTGAACCCGGTAATTTTTTATCGAGCTATTGAGCAACAGTTTGGCAGCAGCGATAATGCCATATTGGGTGCCGATTTTAAATGGAATGCCTTTAAAAAAGTTTCGTTTTACGGGCAGTTGGTGCTGGATGAATTTCTGTTCAGAGAAATTACAGCGGGTAATGGCTGGTGGGCTAATAAATATGCTATTCAGGGCGGCATAAAATATATTGATGCGTTTGGCGTCTCTAACCTGGATATACAAGCAGAGCTAAATCGCGTGCGACCATACACCTATTCGCATTATTCGCAATATGGTAGTTACAGCAACTACCGGCAGGCATTGGCACATCCGCTGGGTGCTAACTTTAATGAGTTTGTGGGTATAGTGCGCTATCAGCCAATACCACGACTTAATTTTACGTTAAAAGCATTTTATGCTAATGTGGGCCGCGATAACACAGACGAGAACTGGGGCGGCAACATTCTGCTTGGTTATCAGGTGCGCGAGCAGGAGTATGGTAACGTAATCGGGCAAGGTGTTTCCAATACTATTGCTACGGTTGATTTTAATGCTTCATACATGTTAAAACATAATCTGTTTATTGATGCCCGGCAGATTGTAAGGCAGAGCAAGAGCGATCTGACCGCGTATAATTACAATACCACACTTACTTCATTAGCTTTGCGCTGGAATATTCCGCAACGCTCGTACGATTTTTAAGTTCAGATGAAAATTTACTTACGGATTTTAAGTTATGCACCCGGGCTTGTATCCCGGTTAATTAAATTTTTGGTTTATGCGGTGTTGGGTGTAGCTTTTAGTGCTGCCTATCTGGCGCTAACTATCCCCATGCTAAAAATTCTTTTCGATTCAAAAGTAAGTGCGGTTGTGCCACCACTTCCCATTTCGTTTGAGCTATCGAAGGAATATTTTCAAAAAACCTTCGATCATTATTTTATTCAGTTAGTGCAGGATTACGGCCATCACACCACCTTATTATTTATTTGTTTAGGCATTGTGGTGCTGATCATTATTGGCAATACGTTTCGGTACATGGAACGCATGACAGCCTCACGCATAAAAGTTGATGTTGTTAAAAATATGCGGATGGATATTTTCTCCAGCGTGACCAAATTGCACATCGGTTATTTTAACGATCAGCGTAAGGGCGATCTCATGTCTCGGTTTACCAACGATATGGGCGAGGTGGAAGCTTCTGTGATGAATAGCCTCAAGTCTGTAATGAAAGAACCCATAACCATTTTGGTTTACATAGCGGTTTTGTTCTCGATATCTGTTAAGCTAACGCTGTTTACACTTATTCTGTTACCTGTAACTGCTGGTGTGGTGGCTGAGATAATCAAGCGACTAAAGAAACGAGCCCGTCAAAGTCAGGAATCTATGGGCCGCATTGTAAATATTCTGGACGAAACCTTTAGTGGTATGCGTGTAATCATGGCCTTTAATGCACGCAATTTTATTCTCAAAAAGATTGATGACGAAACCAGCTTTCACCGCAAGGTTAATTTATCTATTTCGCGCAAGAATGAACTTTCATCTCCGTTATCGGAAGTGTTAGGAGTAATTATTGTAGCGGTAATTCTCTACTACGGTGGAAACCTGGTGTTAGGTGGATCGGGCGAATTGGAGCCAGAAGCATTTATGGGCTTTCTGGTTTTTTACGCATCGCTTATCCAGCCCGCCAAAAATTTCTCGAATGGTATTACCTCTTTGCAGAAAGGTACCATTGCTGCTGAAAGAATTTTTAATGTGGTAGATATTCAATCCGCCATTAAAAGCAAACCAAATGCTCCTGAGCTTAAAACATTTCAAAGTGCCATCACTTTTAAAAATGTAAGTTTTGCTTACGATACCGAGAAAGTTTTAAAGAACATTAACCTCACAATCGAAAAAGGAAAAACACTTGCCTTGGTTGGGCCATCGGGTGGTGGTAAATCTACACTGGCCGATCTGGTGCCACGCTTTTACGATCCTACCGAAGGCGAGGTACTGATTGATGGTATCTCTTTAAAAGATTATGATCTTGAAAGCATCCGCCAGCATATTGGTGTGGTAACGCAAGAGTCTATACTTTTTAACGATACCATTTTCAACAACATTGCATTTGGTATGCCGCATGTTGGCGAGGCCGATGTAATTCAGGCCGCCAAAATTGCCAATGCTCACGACTTTATCTCGCAAACTGAAAATGGTTATCAGACTTTTATTGGCGAGCGCGGATCTAAACTTTCAGGCGGCCAGCGTCAGCGGCTAAGCATTGCACGGGCCGTATTAAAGAACCCACCCATTTTGATTTTAGATGAAGCAACTTCGGCACTAGATTCGGAATCAGAAAAATTGGTACAGGAAGCTCTTTTTAACCTGATGAAAAACCGGACTTCGATTGTAATTGCGCATCGGTTAAGTACTATTCAACATGCGAATGAAATTGCGGTGATACAAAATGGTGAGGTTGCAGAGCGCGGCACCCACGAGCAGTTGAATAGTGCAAACGGTCTGTACCGCAAATTGGTATCCATTCAGAATACCGATTAACCGCCCTGCAAGGTTTTGAAGGTAATTGCATTTTGGCTTTTGCCGAAAAAGCCTAAGTTTGTTGCGTTAACGTACTTTTGAATGAACCAACGCAGGCGTATTTTCTTTGCCATATTCGGGTTGTACCACATCTTCATTTTCATTTTTGTGATCTATGTAGAGTCGAGAAAAGACCTGAGCGATTTACTGAGTCTTTACAACTCACTTAAGCTATTTAAATATGGAGCGTTATTGGGCGTGGTGCTATTTGCAGTTGATGTAATCTGGAATTTTATAGAGATGCGCACAGCCCGTAAAGAGCAAGAAACCCTGCGCCACGAAAACAATACATTAAAGGCTAAAGTGTACGACTTACAACAGTCACCCAAACCAGTAGTAAAAGAAACTCCATCGGCTGGAACTAAATGACGGTTAGCGCGACTATTGTGTAAAGCACAGTAATTACTTACCTCTTAGTAATCCGGTATCCAGAAAGAAGTGCATGGCCACTAGGCATTACAAGCCAAAGATTCTTATCTTGGTCTCATCCTTATTTTTGAATTTTAAATCAGGAATTTAATCATGGTTTCAAAAACCTTTGGAAGTGCTGTGCATGGTGTAGATGCCCGCACCATTACCGTTGAAGTAAACGTTACACAAGGAAAAGAATTCCACATGAGTGGTTTGCCCGATACGGCTGTGAAAGAAAGTCAGCATCGGGTGGAATCTTCTTTTAAGAACCTGAAGTATTTTATGCCACGCAACAAAGTGGTAGTTAATCTTGCTCCGGCTGATATTCGCAAAGAAGGCAGTGCCTACGATTTACCTATTGCGCTTGCTGTATTAAAAGCAAGCGGCCAAATTGAAGCCGAAGCACTCGATCAATATGTGATTATGGGCGAACTTTCGCTGGATGGAATTCTGCGACCTATAAAAGGTGTGTTGCCCATCGCCATACAAGCACGCAAAGAAGAGTTTAAAGGTTTTGTGTTACCAAAAGCCAACGCCCGCGAAGCCGCTATTGTAAATAACCTGGATGTGATTGGCGTGGAAACTTTGCAAGAGGCAATTGACTTTTTTGAAAAGAAAAAAGTTATTGAGCCTTTGCGAATCGATACCCGCGAAGTATTTCAAAGCAAACTCAACAACTACGAAGCCGACTTTAAAGATGTGCAAGGCCAGGAAAATATAAAACGTGCGTTGGAGATTGCTGCAGCCGGAGGTCATAATGTAATTATGATTGGCCCGCCCGGTGCCGGTAAAACCATGCTGGCAAAAAGATTGCCCTCTATACTTCCACCGCTTACACTCAACGAAGCTTTAGAAACAACTAAAATACATTCAGTAGCGGGTAAGATTGGTGCCGATTCTACTTTGCTTACCACGCGTCCGTATCGCAGTCCGCATCATACCATAAGCGATGTGGCACTTGTTGGTGGTGGTGGTAATCCCCAACCCGGAGAAATTTCTTTATCACATAATGGAGTTTTATTTCTGGATGAGTTACCCGAGTTTAAGCGCACTGTGCTGGAAGTAATGCGCCAGCCCATGGAAGAAAGACGTGTTACCATTTCGCGTGCAAAAGTTTCGATTGATTACCCCGCTAACTTTATGCTGGTGGCCAGCATGAATCCGTGCCCGTGCGGATATTACAATCATCCTGAAAAGGAATGTGTGTGCGCACCGGGTGTAGTGCAACGTTATTTAAGCAAAGTGAGCGGCCCGCTATTGGATCGGATTGATTTACATGTGGAGGTAGTACCGGTAAGTTTCGATCAGATGACTACCCAGCGTAAAAACGAAACCAGTGAAGAAATAAGATTGCGCGTTGTGAAAGCGCGTGATCTACAAAGCGAACGGTTTAAAGGGCGGAAGGATATTTATTGTAACGCCATGATGCCCTCCAACATGGTGAAAGAGATTTGCGTGATTAACGATGCCGGGCGGACATTATTAAAAACTGCTATGGAGCGTTTGGGGTTAAGTGCCCGCGCGTACGATCGCATCTTAAAAGTTTCGCGTACCATTGCTGATTTAGCAGGCACGGCTGAAATTAAAATTGAACACTTGGCGGAAGCCATTCAATATAGAAGTTTGGATAGAGAAGGTTGGGCGGGATAGTATGACACGTATTTTTTTACTCTTGCTACTTTGGTCAGCTGCTTGTAAACCTCAGCCGGGCGATACGGCTTCTTTGCAGGAGGCAATACCCGCAGATTCTATTGAAGTTATTGCTTTAAAAACCGGGACAAATTTTAGGTTTAAGGGATTGGCTGTTGCCGATGATGGTTCATTCTTTCTGGGCAGTTGGGATAAAAAGGAAATTGTGAAAGTACATCCGCAACAGAGCGACTATGAAGTGTTGCAAACCAGATATAGCGGTAAACTTAACGGCATGGGTTGTTATCTGCGCGATGGAATTTTATACGCGTTAATGAATGAAGTGAATGATGATCCTGCCGCCCGTCCGGTTTCGGTTTTATTACTCTTTGATAGTAAATCCCTAAAACTTTTGAAGAGTTATGAATCGCACGGAGTAGCAGGCCGCAATCACTTTAATCAGGTAGTGGTTAATAGCAAAGGCGTGGCCTACATCTCTAATACTATTCGATCTTCTGTATTTGTGGTTGATACCCGCAATCCTTCCGACTCGTTAAAACAACTGATTCAGCATGCCGATTTATCGTGGGTGCATGGTTTAGACTTATCAACCGATGAGCAAACGCTATTCACCACCGCTTACGATGGCGGAATTAAATTTCTAAATCTCCAGACACTGACGTTTTCACCTTACCGTGATACAACCCTGGCAGGCGATGATGGACTGAAATATTATAAAGGAGCACTTTATGGAGTTGGTTCAAATGAAATAAAAAAGTACACACTTGATAAGAACGAACAAGCAGTAACCAAAGAGGAAGTTATCTTGAAAGATCATCCATTTTTTAATGATGCCCGGTGCTTGCAGGCCAAAGATGGTTATCTGTATTGTTTGGCCAATATTGAATTTGAGCCGGTAGATTTTAACTCCGTAAATAAAACACAAGCACTAACGGATACATACGTGATAAAACTGAAGTTGGAGTAAAACGAATTAATTCAAAACTTACTTGTGATAGTTATTAAGAAAGTTGTTCGGCTAATTCAGGTTAAATCATGAAACAAAATATTTTACTTATTCTTCTATTGGTTGGGCTCAGCCAAGGTTACAGCCAACAAATAAAAAAGGGCCAGTTGATTGATTACATGCTGGATGTTCCCGTTGCCAATGCAAAGATTTCAGTTGTTGACACATCACTCTTTGTGATGTCCGATTCGCTGGGGCGTTTTGAAATTGTAATGAACGATGCCGATTATATTTTAATTGAAGCGCCCGGCTACCGAAAGTTGAAAGTTAAATCACCAGAAAACACTTCATTTACGTTGCATTTGGTGTTACTCAAACCACCACTTGAATCACAAAGATTTTATAGTGTGGTAGATGAAAGCGCTCATCTTGAAAACGGATTAAGTCTATTGGAGCATATTCTGAAATCATTTCAATACTGGGATAGAGTAAAAAAGGAAGGAATTACCGGAAGGGTTGCGTATGAACTTAAAATAGATGAATTCGGAAAGGCATATGATGTACGAATACTGAAAGGGGTTGCACCTTTTGTAGACGAGGAGGTGCTGCGGATAACTAAAGATAGTAAATGGACTCCAGCCGTTTTAGAAAACCGGAATGTAAAAATGAAACTCTCAAGTTCGGTTAGTTTCTGACTTTTAGGATTTGACCATAATTCTCAAGGGTAAATTCTGAAGAGATTCTGAATTTTGTGTTATTTTTAAGTTCAAAACATTCTAAAATCATGAAAAAAATCTTCTTTGTGTTTCTTTGCTTTCTAGGGTACGCAATTCAAGCTCAAACCATTATTCCAAAAGTCGGAGCAACTTACTCAACTGTTGCCTTTGAAGGGGACGATGATGTTGAAGCAAAAATAGGTTTGTCATTTGGTGTTGGTTTTAATTTTCTTTTGACTGAACGTATTTCGTTACAACCTGAATTGAACTTTGTTCAGAAGGGTTATTCTGAAAGTTCATCTTTTACACAAGATTTTGTTTATGGTGGGGGATCCTATACCTCAACGTATAATGAGGATAACTTAATGAACTATCTGCAGTTACCGGTCTTAGTAAAAGTTAGCTTCGGGAAGTTTTATTTAAATGTTGGGCCTTCGCTCGGGTATGGATTGAAAGGAAAGGGGAGCTCTAATTATAAAGAAGTTGGCATAGATGCATTCGGAAGCACATATGAATATAATGAGGAATATAAGTATGACATTCTATTTGAAAAACGCCCTGAAAATTATGAAGGATCTGATAGCTATGTTGACAACAGAATGAATTTTAGTGTACAAGTAGGCGGAGGTATAACGTTGATGGATAAACTTAACATAGACGTGCGTTACGGCCAAGGGTTTTCCACGCTGTTTGATGATTTTAAAACCAAACACCGCGTGTTTCAGGTAACATTAGGAGTTCCAATCAAGCTTTAGTTTCAAAACTCTCATTAGGTCGCTAAGAAAATCAGCCACTTGTGAATGCAGGTGGCTGATTTTTTTATTTAACTATTCGGGACTTTATACCACGTGTCGCTGTTGCATTCATCACTATTAAATAATCCGCAGGCGACACACTTGTTTGATTTTTGTTTTTAACCCACCGGCTAAAGCCGGTGGTTACAAGATCGTACGCTCCGCTGGAGCATAGATTGTTATTCGTTAGCAGACTTCAACCAAGTTTAGAGTGGAGCAGATTCTTTTGGTCAGCATCACTACGCCAAACTCCGTAGGAGTGAAACCTTTAGTAACACCGGACTTCAGTCCGGTAATAAAATATGGAGGTGTTGGCGCGTGTCGCGTGCGGGTGTTTTTGAAATGCGAATTTGTGAGCGACACAGTTTGTAATCTGGAGATTTATTTGTTGAAAGGGATTGTAAATCCCCTAAATCGCATGCCTCACTAATTTGAATTTCTTGTTACGAAATTCCTTTTACAAAATCTTGTGTAGAATCATCTTGATCACCAGCGTAGAATCAGGTGACACATTGGGCGGATAAGATTTGCGTCTTACTAAGTTGGGTGTAGCAATAAGTTGCCGGATTTCGCCTTCCTGCATACCACGCAGTCCTTCATCAACTGCATTTGTAGCCTGATTGCCACCGATTAGAACCTTTACAGGCGAGTGGGTGGTTTCATTCGAGTATAAAACGGTGCCATCTAAATAGGAAGTTGTTTCACGTATCAAAACTTCCTGACCAACTTTTGCTTGCGGGCCACTTCCTTTTTGAAGAATTTTGTACCTCAGTCCGGTTTCAGTTGTAATATAATCGTCTTGAGGCAACTTTACTTTTTGTGAAGAAGAACAAGCTGATATATAAAAGAACAGGATGATCAGAAGATATCGCATAGCGTATTTAGTTGATTAGTAAATATAAGATTTATTTCGATTAGCATGGTGAAAGCTACATTTTTTGAAGTGTGATAGTGGTTTGAAAATATGTATATGATGTTTTTATGACTTTACTACCTCGTGTCGCTGAAAAGCTCACCACCTTTTAATAACCCGCAGGCGACACACTTCTTTGCTTTTTATTTTTAACCCACCGGCTAAAGCCGGTGGTTACAAGATCGTACGCTCCGCTGGAGCTTGGATTGTCCTTTGGAAGCAGACTTCAACCAAGTTTAGAGTAGGCAGATTCTTTTGGTCAGCATCACACGCCAAACTCCGTAGGAGTGAAACCTTTAGTAACACCGGACTTCAGTCCGGTGATAGATATGGAGGTGTTGGCGTGTGTTGCGTGTGGGTGTTTTTGAAATGCGAATTTGTGAGCGACACAAGTTTGGAAACTGTAATCGGGAGATTTACAGAAAGGATTGTAAATCCAGGTTTATCTATCGTTCGACATCACAGATGTCGAAAAGCTTGCGACAGGGTTTACATTTTATGAATGCTTCATGTGGAATAAGAAGGGGGTTTTATACCTTAAATTTGAAGTTTTTTGTTAGTTATCAACAAATCCACACCCCTTAGAGATACTCCCCGAATTTGCTTCAAAACCACCAATTATTAACAATTGTGCACATTGATTTTGTTAACAAATTCACATGTTTAAATGTAGATAACTTGTTGAGTGTGGGGATGTAATCCTTCTGAAATTTGCGCTTAATAAAATCACCCATTATGAAAGTAAATTTTTTCAGCAACAACAATGTTCAGTTTCCGGATGACGGGAAAGGAATTTTTTTAACTATCCTTATTACATTATTATACTTGGCGAGTTTAGTAGTTGTAATAATTGTAGCAGGTTAGGGCTTTGGAAGACTTTAATGGACTGTATGAGCTCTGGATTAATATTGGGGACTATTAGTCTATATTGGTAGGAGAGATTTAGAATCTAATAGATTTTAAATACTGTATCGGTAAAATCGTCTTTGAATGTTAATTCTTCTGAGCTATATTCCATTTCAAATTGATCAACATGAACAGACTTGAATCAATTTTCGATTCTATTAAAGAGCGATTAACAAACCCGTTTATATTTTCATTTATAGCGGCTTGGTTAACATTTAACTGGGAAGTTACTCTTGCTTTATTTTGGTTTGACTCAGCAGACTTACGGGCAAAGGGATACTCTAACTTAATTGATTTTATAAATGCCAACACAAACAATTGGTCATGGGGAGTTCCGGTCTTGCTGGCATTAGGGTACACTTTTGGAATGCCACTATTCAAAATGGGTATTGAATGGTTTAATGCACTGGTTTTGAAGTGGACAAATTATAGGTTATTTAAAATTTCGGAGGAAACGCCAGTTAGCTATGGCAAGTATTTTGAATTAAAAAAGGAGCAAAGAAAACTGATTGATGAATTGGCCTCTGATGTAAACACGGCTTCTCAAAAAGCTCAAGAGTATGCTGATATTCAGAAAAGAATAGCTGAAACTGAATCAAGTTATGGTTCAACAATTAACGATTTAAAAGTTCAAATTGGGAAAGTGATTAGTGAGAAGGAGATGTTGCAGAGTCAACTTGCTTCAAACATTAAAAATGTTCAACATGAATTTGATGAGTATAAGAGAGTATCAGAAAAGAGCATAGAATTTATAAGTAAATATAACGATCTTTAATGGCCAATGGGAATTTCGATATGATAACAAGATTAACAATATAAGTTTTAGTGAAAGAATTGAAATAATTGATGGCGTATTTTATTCAATCAGTGGGGAACAATCTCGAAGCACATTGCACATTGATTCCTTTTTTTATGATGTATTAAAAGGTGAAATATTAGTTATATTAGAATTTATTCCTGGTACTGATGAAAGGAGTTTTATTTCTAAGAAAAACTCCGTTGCTGAAATTGCAAAAACTAATAACCTTAATTTAGTAACAGCTTATAGTCGAATAAAAAATCTGCCAATAATAGTTCAGAAGTTAAAATGGAAGGATGATTTGCTTGCTGGTTTTGAAAATATCGAAGCAATTGTTTCGTATAAAAAACTGGGAGAAACTTGAGTTAGTAAGATCGAATGACTAGCTTTTGTCAAAGTCTTATATGGAAATTCTCACTTCAATTCTCGTATTAAATTCGTATCCCTTATGCCTCCATATCTCTACTCACCGCTCCGCTATAAAATATACTTCCTGAATCTTTCCATGCGCTACTTTGTAAATTGCCACTGCATGTAGTTCGGGTTGGCCTTTTGTAAACAGTACTTGTTCTTCGTCTATTACTGTATTCCCAACTACCACCCGACTTTTAATTGTGCAATGCAAGTCGGGAAGGCTTGTAAATATGCCTGCATAATTTTGACGCATGGTCGCTTTTCCTTTGTACATAAGCTGGTTGGGGAAATTGTAAACTTTAACCGTATCGCTGTAGGCTTGCAGAAACAACTCAATG
This sequence comes from Cytophagales bacterium, assembly GCA_017303795.1. Taxonomy (GTDB): domain Bacteria; phylum Bacteroidota; class Bacteroidia; order Cytophagales; family Cyclobacteriaceae; genus ELB16-189. Next base: position 93,100 of record JAFLBR010000015.1, read on the forward strand.
TTACGCTCGTTATAACCTTTCAGTTGCAGGTCAGCTAATTCGGTTGGGGTTTGGCTGTAGCCTAACGTGGGCAGCAAAATCAGAAGTACAATTGCATATTTCATAACGTTATTCTTTCGTCCAGATTCTAGTATTCAAATCCAATATCTCTACAATTTCTACAAACCGCGTGAGGTAGGTATGAAACTCTTCCAATTGGTTGTAGTTATCAGCCGGACTAAACAACCACGGAGCTTCAAATAGGTTTTTATTGATGGTAATGGCAATATAAACATGCGAGCCAATAAAAGATAAGGCCACTTGAGTGTTGAATTTTTTCTTAAGGTTGAGAATGCGTTGCATCAACGCGGGCGAGAGAATGTACCGTGCTTCTACCTGGTCAGTACCATAAATGGCAAAGTTCTTTTCAAACTCTACATCTTCAAGTTTTATTAATTGCGGCCGCATCATATTCATTTTTTGAAAAAAGCCACCCAGCGTACTGCCAAACACATTCTCCGATACATCGGGCAACACAAACGTTTCGCCAATAAAATGTTTGTTGAAGTCGGCAATAAAAAATATCCCTCTGAAGATGGTATGATACGATTTATTTTTTCCGCCCGATTTATACTGCGTGTGCAATTCAGAAAACCGGATGCCGGTTTTATCAACTGTGCCGGTAAGTAAATCATCGCCCCAATAGCGGTCGGGCCGTGTGGTAAAAATTTTACTACGATCATAATCCCCGCGGCTGATGCAGGCCAAATGATTATAACTTAAACCATGCGCCTGCGCTATAGCCGCAACAATTTTAGTTTTATAACTATGGCGATAGTGTTTAGCCTGATATTGATAGAAAAAAAATATGCCCACACCGGCAAGTATCAGCGGCCACGCGCTGATCTTAAATGCCATAAACGCCAAACCGATACCAATACCAATTAAACCGTACAGTTTTATTTTACCCGCAATAGCCTTGCGACTGGTTTCCAGTTCAGCCAGGTTGGGTTGCAGTGTAGTCTGGTAAAACGACTTAAAGTCGGTAATGCTGTGCATGCGTTACGAATTGAACAAAGCCTTCGCGCTTACATTCTGGCGTTCGGTTTCGGCAATTACAAAAACTTCTTTGCGTTTAAAGTTGAACATGCCAGCAAAAATGTTTGACGGAAATTTATCTACGGCATTGTTGTAAGCCGTTACTGCGGCATTGTAGGCTCTGCGTGCGGCCGAGATTTGTTCTTCGGTTTCGTTCCAGCTTCGTTGCAACATCGTAAACTGTTCGCTGGCTTTCAGATCCGGATAATTTTCTACCGACACCATCAAACCTTTTACGGTACCCGAAATCTGGTTTTCGATGGCCACTTTTTCATCGGTAGTGGTTGCGGTGTTTGCTCTGGCGCGTAAGTCGGCCAGTTTGGTAAAAGTTTCGTTTTCGTGTTTCATGTAGGTTTTGGCAACTTCTACCAGGTTGGGTAGCAGGTCGTAACGTTTCTTCAACATAACGTCTATCGTGCCAAATGCATTTTCTACATTGTTGCGTGCACCTACCAGGTTATTGAAGGTAAGCACGGCACCGATTACTACGAGTACAATAAGTCCAACGATCAGGAACATATGCGAGGGGTTTTAGTTAGGTTCCTAAAGATAAAAATTAGCTGGAATAGAATCTCGCTTTTTTATTTGGTTGGATTGAACAAAAAAATAGTCGCCCGTTACGAGCGACTATTTATTCAATCAATTTCTAATTCTTAATTTCTTCCTCTTTTACCACCAGAGCCCGAACCAGAACCGGAACCGGATGATCCGGAGTTTGATCTTTGTGGTTGACCGCCACCGCCCGATTGCCTTTGCGGTGCTACTTCAGGCTTCGATTGGCGCGACTCCTGTCTTACTTCAGTTCGGTTTCCACCTGAGCCAGAATTATTCGAACGATTTTCGCGCGGTTGCTCAAACGTGCGGTTGTTATTCTGATTGGTAGAACGTTCACCGGAACTTCGGTTGTTTGAACTATTGTTCCGCTCAGTAGTGCGCGTATTGCTTTCGTTCGTACTTCTGCGCCACTGGTTTGTTTCCGTAGTGCGATTGGTTTCTTCTCTGCGGCCCTGATTCACATCCGACCTTTCGCGACTGCTTTCCCGACCCGACCATTCGTTTGAAGCACGGTTTCTGTTAGTGGTTGAAGCACTGCGGTTACGATTATCGTAGCGCATGGTTCTGCTATCGCGCGAGTCATCCCGGCCACGGTTTTCGCCATACACAGTTCTGGTAGAGCGATAGGTTCTGATCTGCTCGTGGTGGCGGTTGTACACTACCATAGAGGTTGCGCGGTGCGGATAATAAATCCGGCTTGCGTAACGAATGCGCGGTGCATCACAATATCTATAGTAAGATCGGTAGCTAACCCACCGTGGATAATAAATTCCAAACGCAACCGGCCTCCAGGGGCGCCACCAGAATGGTGTGTAATCCCAATACCAGGGCGAAACCCAGGGCGAATAAAATGGACTATACACGTATTGCACCATCGGCCACGACCATACATTTATATAGGTGTGCGCAGTAGTAGTGCCGGCATTAATACGCACTTCTTCTGTTGGTTCAATGATAGTTTCAATGCCATACACATCGGCATCACCGGTTATTTGTAATACTGCACGACCATCAGCAAATTTTTCGAGCGAGATTACGGCAATATCCTGAAACTCGTTTCGTGCAATAATCGCCTGCACGGTAAAGGTGTGAATGTTGCCCTCGTTGCGATCGATTACCCGGATGTAGTCGATGTTGCCATCGCCATTCAGGTCGAGGTTATTCACTTCCGATTCCGGCAGGTTAAGCAAGCGTTCAAATTCTTCAGGCGAAGCGGACTTCTTGAATAATTCGAGCGCACCTTCCAGGCTGAAATTATCGCCCGGCACTTCTTCGCGATTCTGCGCATGCACAGTTGCCACTCCCAGCAACAACAGCACGATAGTTTTCATCCACAGCGTTTTCATAGCGTTTTTGTTTGTTTAATTATACGCATCAGAAAACAAAGGGTAGGCCAAACCCCTATAGTTGGCACAACTACCCTAAATGCCATTTCGAATACTTTGATTAGCGAATTTTGCTATTAGCGTTTTACTACTTTTTTTAAACAGATTTTTAGTACGAAATTCACCCGAATCTATTCTGAATGGCACTTTTCTTTAATATTCGGTTGGTTTTCTGTGCATGCCTTTTGGTTACAGCAACATCGCAAGCTCAACCTCAGATAGATAGCTTGAAATTAAAGCTTCAGGGTAGCACTAATAACACTACCAGAGCGGAGCTAATATCAAAAATTGCAGAATCATTTTTTTTATCGGCACGATATGATTCGTTGGGAAAGTATGGCATTGCCCTGGAACAACTCGCAAAGCAGATTGATAATCAGGAGTTTCAATGGCTGGCAAAAACCTACCAGGCGCAGGCCTACATGCGTGTAGATTCAGCAAAATTCTTTAGCGAAACTCAATCCATACTTAAGATTTGTGAGGAACATAAATTTGTAAAAGGGATTGCGATTAATTGTCTTGGCCTGGGTTCGCGGTTGCTTACCTTAGGCAAATACCAAGAGGCATTGCAGTATTTAACCAGAGGTGCTAAAGCTATAACTGCAGAGCATGATTTAATCGGAATAAAATCCGATTTAATCCGAACTGTTTCTGCTGTTCATCACCATCAAGGCAATTATACCGAAGCGCTTGAATATGGTTTGGAAAGCAGCAGTCTTGCCGAAGCGCATGGTGACCCGATTCAAGTTTTAAAATCCTATCTTAACCTGGGTGGTTTATATGGTGAATTAGCATCTGAAGAAAATGGATTAGGCACAGTGAGTGACCGGCAGCGCTATCAGGTGGAAGCCAGAAAGTACATGAAGTTATCGTATCAATTCAGCAAACAATATGCAAGCAAACTTTCGCAAGGGGCTACGGCTTTTAACCTCGGCTCGTTGTATCTGGAAATACATCAACACGATAGCGCGCGACAGTTTTTGAATGAGGCGATTAGGTTAGGTAAAGAAACTTCTTTCCATGAGTTGTTGAGCAATGCCTATCGGGCCACAGCCAAGCTGGTAGCATCCGATTCTGGTTTGTACTTTTTAGACCTTGCATTACACGAAGCGGATAGTGCCCGAAATCCTATTAGCAAGGTGGGGACTATGCTAGACAAAGCAAAAATATTTTTTAATGAACAGAAATCACTTGAAGCGGAGCGGATAGCTCTACTTGTTTTGAGCGATGCTAAAGCGCTTAAACTTTTGAATGATCAGCGGTCTGTTTACTTGCTACTGTATCAGATCCAGGAGTCGCGACAAAATTATCGTGAAGCATTAAAGTATTACACCCTGCATAATCAGATTAAGGATAGCATCGTAAATGAAAAGAACTTTGCCCGGATTGAAGAACTGAAAGCAAAATACGAATCGGAGTTAAAGGATAATGAAATCAGAGACCTGGAACAAAGAGCAGCTTTGCAGCAATTGCAGCTCAGGCAAAAAAATGTGGTAGTGGCAGGTGTTATTTTAGTAACACTATTGCTGGTTGCATTGCTGGTTTTATTTTTCCGGCAACGGGCATACCGGCAACAACAGCAAATGCTGCAAATTGAAAATCGTTTTCTTCGGTTTCAGCTCGACCCGCACTTTATATCTAATGCTTTAGTCTCCATTCAGCGATTTATGTTGGAAAATAATGCGATGACAGCATCAGGTTACCTGGCAAAGTTTTCGCGTTTAATGCGGCAGTTACTCGAATATTCCCGTGCGGAACTAATAACCATTGAAGAAGAAATAGACCTACTCAAAAATTACCTTGATATTCAAAAGCTTCGTTTAAAAGATAGGTTTGTTTATACCATTGAAGTAGATGAAAAACTGTTGATAACGGAGCAACGCATTCCACCCATGTTTACCCAACCTTTTGTTGAAAATGCAATTGAACATGGGATTCGGGAATTAAGTGCTGGTAAAATTGATATTGTGTTTAAGACTATGAATGAAAGTTTACAGATTATCATTCGCGACAACGGGAAGGGAATTGCAGAAGCTGATCATGCCGGAAAAACATCGTTATCAACTAAAATAATTCAGGAGCGGATGAACTTGCTTAACAAGACTGGTAAGTTTCCAATTCAATTGTCAGTAAATTCTGGAGTTCAGGGTACAGTGGTAAACTTGATATTACCAATCTATTTGTAAGTTGCGCCTATGAAAGTTGCCCTGATTGATGATGAGGAAGATGCGCGCAAAACGTTACGCCATTTTTTAGTAAGCCTTCAACCTGAATTTGAAATCTGTGAGGCAAATGGAGTTGTGGCTGGATTGGAGTTGATTCATTCGTTTAAACCAGATCTTGTATTTCTGGATGTGATGATGCGGGATGGGTTAGGTTTTGATTTACTAAAACAACTTGCGGCCATAACTTTTAAACTTGTAATTGTATCAGGCCATCAGGAGTTTGCCCTTCAGGCATTTCGCTTTAGTGCAATTGATTATCTGGTGAAACCTGTTGATGTGGATGAACTGCAAGCAACACTGGCTCGTATTCAGCCAACCACTCCACAATCGTGGCAACAGATAATGGATGTATTAAAACAAGGTATTCAGCCAGTAACTAATACAGATCGGAAAATTGTGCTGAAGGATATGAACTCAGTCTATGTGGTTTCAGTCAATTCTATTGTTCGGTGCGAGGCATCCGACAACTACACCACGTTTCATCTAACCGATCAGTCGCCTATCATTGTATCCCGATCACTAAAGGAGTACGAGGAGTTACTTGCTTCGCATAATTTTTTAAGAGTTCACCAAAGCCACCTGATCAATATCAATTTTCTGAAACAATTTAATAAACGCGAGGGCGGTAGTGTTACCATGAAAGATGGTAGCGAAGTGCCGGTTTCCGCTCGCAAGCGTGAGGCACTGATTGCGCAACTCTCCAAATTCTAAATAGAGTGAGCCGTATTCTCAATGAATGCCTACGGTTACTCGTGTAACGCCTTTAGAGATGTAGGAATAGTTTCCTTGCGGTATAAACTAGCATTATGTCGCAAAAAGATACTCAAACCTCTATCTTCAGAATAAGAGGTGCCGCTTTAATTACCTATTTATTATTCACCTTTTGTTTAGCTTCTCTTTCAGGATGTAAAGACGAGGATGAGGGACCGTTGTTAAGGTTTCAAACCGACAACAAATCTTATTCCTTAAAGGATGCCAAACTCTACCTGAAATTTGAAGGTTCTTACGAAGGAGCTGTAAATTATACGTATCGCGATTATCTTATTTCTGATGGTGATCTGATTGAAAGTGAGAGTGGTTGGTCATTAGATCATTACACCAATGCAACTTATCTTATTGCTATTGAATTAGCGATCGAGCAACCGAACCTGCCAGGTACTGGCGAGTTTCCGCTTCACCGTTTTTGGGATGATGTTACCGATGGCTCTAACCTGAGCTATTTCTTTGCCCGCTTTGATGGCAACACAATCGATACACCTGCTACTAATCCCGCTCCGATAATAATTATTAAAGGTGGTGCAGAACCAGATGATAAAATGTCAATTCAGTTCTCGGGCAAAATAGCCTACAGGTCTCAAGAGGGCGACTTAACATCATTTGATGGTAAACTCGATTTCACGGGGACAGTTATTGACAAACGCGATTGATTTCGATTGGGGTTACGGGTTACTCAATATCGGTAACCCTTTTTTTGTGCTCTTAAACTCAAACTCTCTGAACCAATTCTCATCCGAAGCCTACGAATACTCATCAGCTCGCCAAAAATTCACCTAAGTGATGATTTTAGAGGATTCACATGCGAATATTAAAAGAATACTTAAACATAACGTTATGATTCCGCGTACTTTCCGATTGGTATTTTTTGCTGCACTCGTGGTATTTGTTAGTTCCTGTAATGATGATAACCCAGCTCCACTCGGTCCCATCGTTAAAGTAAAAGGAACCGATTTCTCTGTTTCGCTCGAAAATGCGAATCTTTATTGGATTGGCTCGAACTCATTTGCTCACAATACCGGGCCAATGATATACTCTCGCATTTATGCCCTAACCGATGGCACTCCGGCCGAGGGGGGAGAACTCGATGGTATTTCTGGTTATGAAAATGCAACCTACCATGCGCTCATATACCTGACTGATTTCAGTGAAAATTTCACAACTGGTAATTTTCAACAAGGCATAGGCTGGAATGAGTTACCTGTTAACACCAAATATGGCATATTCTCATTTGAGTCTGGTGTAGGAAACAATCGTGTCTTTGTCAACACGAACAATACCCGCAATGAATTCTTTAAAGTAACAGGCGGTGGCAACGATGGTGAACTGTTAAAGTTCAAATTTGATGGTACCCTTAATTATAGTCGGTACGATGCACAAGGGAATCAAACTTCATCAGATGAAAATGTAATCATTTCATTTGAAGCGACCGTAGATGATATACGCCCGTAACACACATAAGTAATTGCTAACTCTTAAGTATTCTCATAACCAAATCGTACTTGAATGAAAACACGTTTACTGAATCTTTATCGCTATTGTTTAATCATTCCAATTTTATTATTTTTTCTCAATCCAAACAGCGCAAACGCTCAAGTACCTGGCTTATGGGGCATGACTAGCGTGGGTGGAACCAGCGAAGGTGGAACCATATTCAAAACTACACCCGATGGTACCGCACTAGCCGTGCAGTATAGTTTTACGGTTCAAAACGCGGGATCACGACCGTACATCAATGCACAACTCATTCAATTAGCCAATGGCAAACTATACGGAGTTGCGCAAGATGGTGGTATCAATAATGATGGCGTTTTGTTTGAGTACGATCCCGCTACGGGCGTTTATACCAAGAAGGTAGATTTTAACACACCTACAGGCGAAGCCCCCATGGGAGTGCTTGCACTAGCAAGTAATGGGAAGCTATACGGAATGACGAGTCAAGGTGGTGCGAATAGTATGGGCGTTATTTATGAGTATGATCCGGCCAACAATGTGTACAGTAAAAAAATAGACTTCACAAGTGCAGGTGGTCACTCGCCCCAGGGTAATAGCCTATACCTACACACCAATGGTAAGTTCTATGGAATGACAACGTTTGGCGGTGCAAGCAACTACGGAGTATTGTTTGAATATGACCCAGCCACGAATGTATATACCAAAAAAATAGATTTTACAAACAATCCCAACGGAGCTAGTCCGTATGGCGGCTTGATGATTACCACTTCTGGTAAAGTATTCGGACTAACGGTGAATGGTGGAACCAATGGCCAAGGTATCTTATTTGAGTATGTGCCATCTACCAATACACTCACTAAAAAAATAGATTTTAATGCTGCTAATGGCTCATTCCCCTACAGCACGTTGGTTGAAGCGAGTAATAATCGCCTGTATGGCGTAACACCCGTTAATGGAAGTATCTATGAGTACAACCCAGCTACCAATGTATTAACCAAAAAATTTGACTTCAGTACGCCAAGCAACGGTCAGTTTGCTTATGGTACGCTCGCAAAGGGCAGCAATGGCAAGCTTTATGGCATGACGAATGCCGGAGGCTCACAATCGGGTGTATTGTATGAATACGATGTAAGCACGAATACATTTACTAAGAAGCACGACTTTGTCCGGGAATCGGGTTATGGTCCTTATGGAAGCTTATTGTTAGCTAGTAATGGAATTTTTTATGGCGTAACCTATGATGGTGGAGCCGCAGGACAAGGCGTTATTTTCGAATACAATGCAGTTACCAACGCGTACGCCAAGAAAATCGATTTCAATACTTATCCGTTGGGAAGTTACCCGTATGGTGGATTAATGCGAGCGTCAAATACTAAACTCTACGGCATGACTATAACAGGGGGAGTTAATGATAAAGGTGTGATCTTTGAGATGGATCCTGTTACTAATGTGTTTACAAAAAAGCATGATTTTGAAGAAGCAACAGGTGAGTTTCCGCTTGGAAATTTGACGCAAGCCCCAAATGGTAAACTATATGGTCTTACCATTAGCGGAGGAGGCTCCAATGATGCAGGGGTTATTTTTGAATTCGATCCAACCTCTGGCGCGTACACCAAGAAACATGAATTTGATGATACTAACGGCAGTGAACCTTATGGTAACCTGACTCTGGCATCAAATAACAAACTCTATGGAATGACGAGTCAAGGTGGTACAACTGGTTATGGTGTCATCTTTGAGTACGATCCAGCTACCAATACATTCAACAAGAAAACTGAGTTTAGCAATACAACAGTGGGATTTAACCCATATGATGGACTGCTTGAAGTTTCGAACGGTAAATTCTATGGTTTATGCCGCGATGGCGGAGCGAACGGGAACGGCTTAGGAACGTTGTTCGAATATGATCTTTCAACAAATGTAATTACTCACAAACTCACATTCAGTGGCTCTAATGGCGAGACACCTGAGGGAGGCTTGGTGAAAGCGCCCAATGGAAAATTGTACGGAACTACCCGTTATGGCGGAGCAAATAGTAAGGGTGTGCTATTTGAATACGATATCGCTACCAACACCTATTCAAAGAAGTTTGATTTCGGTGCTTCATCCACGTCACCAGCGGAACCTGCCGCTAGCTTAGCCTTGTCATCCAACGGTAAACTCTACGGCAGCACGTTGTTTGGTGGCACGGGTAACCGAGGGGTGTTATTTGAATATGACATTACAACCAATACGCTTACCAAGAAACAGGACTTTACCGGACCCAACGGAGCAGGTCTTTTTTATGGACGATTATTGTTTGTGGATTGTATAAAACCGGCAAAACCGACCGTAACTATTACGAACGAAAATACGGCAACACCTACGCTCACATCAAGCTCAGTAAACAACAATCAGTGGTATAGAAATAATACTTTAATCAGTGGCGCAACAAACGCAACACTTAATGTAACACAGGTTGGTGTTTATAAAGTAGAGGTATTGGGAAATGGCTGCAATAGTGATTTTTCGGATGACTTCCCTATCATTATTACCGGAGATCTTTCAGAGTCATCAGACTCAGCCATTAAAATATATCCGAACCCGGTTACTGATATACTGACGATTTACTTAGGTGATTCGCCTGACAAAAAGGTAATAACCATTACCGATTTAACAGGTAGAAAACTGCAATCGAAAGAAGAATCGGGTAATGAGGCGCGATTGAATGTGACTGAACTTTATGCGGGTACTTATGTGATTTCTGTTAAGTCGCAAAACACTATATACGCCTTACGCTTTATTAAAAAGTAAATCTATAAAGACATTAATCATGAGAAAGATAAACATAATAGTCTCTGCACTGGTAGTTGTTAGCCTCTTGTTGGTAACGGGTTGCAAGAAAGATGATCCAGAACCGGAAACAGCTCGCATACAAAAATTGCTGGCAGCCAATACCTGGGTTATTCAAACCGTTACCGTGAACGAGGTGGATCAAACAAATTTGTTTACGGGGCTTACACTTTCCTTCACCAAAACCAACTTCTCGACCACCAATGGCGGAGTGGTGTGGCCAGCTAGTGGCACGTGGGAGTTTGTTGATGAGACCGCAGAAACGATTGTGCGAAACGATGGTTTGCAGATAACCATTAATGAAGCCACCAACACTTCGCTTAAACTGGCACTGACTTGGTCTACTACCACCTTAGGCGGTGGCCGCACTGCTTCTGTAGCTGGTGATCATGAATTTAGTTTCATAAAAGACTAACCTGTAATTATGAACACCGAAAAAGAACTCAGCACCAAAAATGAAAACCTGCTACGCAAGTGGGGGCTTGAAAGCATAGTGCGACAATTCATTCGAAGCATCAGTACCACGTTAACACAAGTACTGCGCGATGCCTTAAAAAACTTTCTATCGAAGAAAAAGTAATTCAACATGAAATGAGCATAAACCAAACTATACTGAACGGCATGTTACAACCCTTACCTTATAGTAGGCGGAGTCTAACTATGCGAATCCCATGTGACCAAATAAAAAGTAAAGACTAACACATGAAAAAATTACTTACACTAATCATTTGTATTTATTCAACTATTCCACTTATGGCACAAGACGATTTACGAAAACTCAGAGAAGGCGCACGCGAGGTAAAAAATACGGCCCGCGAAGTAAAGGTTGCTACCAAAGAAACAAAGGCAATGACCAATGAGTTTAAGGGCAATAAAGAAAAAGATGAAGCCAGTCCTGCGAAGAGCTACATCAAAAAATTTTGGGAGTATGTGGAAAAAATGGAGGCTGCACCCACTGATTTAAATATTCTGGGAACCAATAGTCGCGCAGCAGCCACAGCCATTAATAATATTAAGATGAAGGACAAAGGCTATGATGTAGTGCCTTTGGAAACAGAGTTAAAAAAGTGGCAACAGGCCTATGAAGGGGCTCGCAATGGTGGTGAAACTCAACGTGGGTCTACCAATGATGTAGCAGCTTTATTCAAGCTCTTGTATCAAGTTAAAACCAACGTGGCGCAGCAGGAAATTGATGCCAAGTTGTTAGAAATTGAAGAGTACAAATCTAAAACAACTGAGCTTGTGACATTAAATGTTGATCCTACAGATAAATTTAATGCAGCGATTATCAATAATGCTCTGCCGCGTGTTAAAGTTGATCTTCAAACTATAGACAAAAATGTAAAGCTTTGGGAAGATAACATGAACATGATTGTGGATGAACGGCCTGCCCGGGCTTACTATACTATGATTCAGTTTGAACACGCACATTGGGACGCCCTGCGCAAAGGCCCCTTTGCTGAGAAAGCACAACTGGAAGCAGGTTACCAGAAAGTGACTGAAATGGTAAATAGAATTGGATCATTGGAAAAAATTCTTGCTAAAGGTAAAGCCAATGCAGCTGAGCTTTTAAAGAATACCAAAATGCCTCCAGCGCTGGTGCAAAATGGTGAAATGGAAAAACTATTCCGGCAAACATTTGAAGATGCAGGCTGGGGTGAAACCATCATCAAGATCAATTTATTAGATCGCGATTGGAAAGCTATTCGCAATGAAATAACGGGTGTAGTAGAAGCCCGTACGCAGCGGGCGGCTATTGCCAGCAAGGACAAAACCGGGGCTTATACTTTGTATAACTATTTCACCATCCAGCAAGATTATCTCGGTAGCGGGTATAGCAGTCAGGCAAAAATTATTTACCACGAAAGCACAAAAATTCTTCCTGAGAATATTAAGTAGAATAGATACGAGGTGTCTCGAAATTGTTCGGCAATATTTTGTGGGTTGATTTCCGGATCTCTTTCTGATTTTTGAATTACCGTTACCTTTACTGTATTAAGCTGGTAAAGTTTTGACGCGTACAATAATCTTATACGGCCTGGCCCTGGCGGTGCTGGTATCTTTAATGAAGTACCTGGAATACCAGTTTCTGGTACGAGCACTGTCCACCGAGTTTTACATGGGCATAATTGCACTGGGGTTTACCGCGCTGGGTATTTGGGCCGGACTAAAACTCACCACCAAAAAAATTGTAACCGTGCAAGTAGGGCCGGAGTTTGTGCTAAACGAAGCGGAGTTACAACGCCTCGGCCTCAGCAAACGCGAACACGAAGTGCTGGAATTAATGGCGCAGGGGTTAACCAACCAACAGATTGCTGATAAACTTTTTGTGTCACTTAACACCATCAAAACCCACAGTTCAAATCTTTTTCTGAAGCTGGAAGTAAGCCGCAGAACGCAGGCGATTCAGCGAGGCAAGGAGTTGAGACTAATACCCTGACCAAGTTACCGGTTACCAGTTTCCTGTCGATACGTGAATTAGTTTGGTAGTGCGCGAATGGTAACCGGCAACTGGCAACCCCTGACACTTTCGTGTGATTTCTACTATATTTCTCTTAAATCACCCGTTCGGGTGAATTAGTTTGTGCCTCGGTAGCATTGTTTTGGGCAAAAATTTTAAATCTTATGAAAAAAATCATTCTTGTTTACGGAACCATTGCCGGGTTAATTGTTGGCGCCATGTTCTTCATAGGCGCCCCACTGTATGATAAAGGCATAATTACATTCGATAATGGTATGTTGGTAGGCTATACCTCGATGGTTATAGCCCTCTCGCTTGTCTTCTTTGGGATAAAGTCCTACCGCGATTCCCATGCAAATGGAGTTATTACTTTTGGTAAAGCCTTTAAAATTGGGATGCTCGTTACGCTCGTAGCCTCGGTTGTATATGCCATATCGTGGGAAGTCGCCTACAACACAGTTTCAAAAGGCTACAGCGAGGCTATGTATACGCATCAAATCGAGAAAATTAAACAGGAAATTAAGGATGAAACTGAATTGAAAGCGCAAATCACCAAAATGGAAGAATTTAAGGTTATGTACCAAAATCCATTTATTCGTTTTGGTATTACCCTATTCGAAATCTTTCCGGTTGGCTTGATTATTTCGTTAGTCAGTGCCGGACTGCTTCGTAAAAAAGAATTTATGGCTGGCTCATCTATTTAACCAAGAAATTATTTTATGAATAAGAATTATTCAATAGTGCTAATTTTAGTAGCAGTATTTTCATTTAGCTTTAACTTAAGTAATATTAAAAATACAAACCGTAATGACATGAAATTGGGAGCATTTTCAGTTAGCCTGAGTGTTAAAGATCTTAACACCTCAAAAAAGTTCTACGAGAATTTAGGATTTTCCGTCACGGGTGGTGATCTCAACATGAATTATCTGATTATGCGCAATGGAAATGCGTTGATTGGATTGTTTCAGGGAATGTTTGAAGGAAATATTCTTACTTTCAATCCGGGTTGGGATGAAAGCGCGAATAATGTAAACCCGTTTACCGATGTGCGCGAGATTCAACAACACCTGAAGCGCACCGGAATAAAACTGACTTCGGAAGCAGATGAAAAAACTTCTGGCCCGGCTAGCATTACACTCACCGATCCGGATGGAAATCTGATTTTACTGGATCAACACAGATAACCTGATTACACATGCAATCCAAAGCCAAAACTATAGAAGAATATCTAACCACCTTGCCGGACGATCGCGCAGAGATTATAGCCGCGTTGCGCACTACTATCAAGAAGAATCTTCCTAAAGGGTTTGAAGAAACCATGCAGTATGGTATGATTAGCTACGTGGTGCCGCATAAACTTTATCCGGCTGGTTATCATACCAATCCCAAAGATGCGCTACCGTTTATCAGCATTGCTTCACAGAAAAATCATATTGCGGTTTACCACATGACGGTGTACGAAGGGCCGCTGCACGATTGGTTTGTGAAAGAATTTAAAAAACATAGCGACAAAAAACTGGATATGGGTAAATCCTGTATCCGGTTTAAAAAAGCAGAAGATGTGCCGGTAAAACTTTTTGGCGAGCTGGCCACAAAAGTAAAACCGAAAGAGTGGATTGAGTTGTATGAAAAAAATATAAAACGATAACGATGAAACGAGTAACAGGTTTGGGTGGCATCTTCTTCAAGACAAAAGACCCTAAAAGTTTAGGCGAGTGGTACAAGAAACATCTTGATTTACCGGTAGATGAATTTGGAGCCGTATTTAAATGGATTGATCCTAACAACAAAGAAGCAAACGTACCGGCACAAACGATATGGAGTCCGTTTAAAGAGTCCTCGACTTATTTTAATCCGAGCGAAAAACCTTACATGTTTAATTACCGGGTTGAAAATCTGGTTGAACTACTCCAGGTATTGAAAGATGAAGGCGTAACCATTGTGGGTGAAATGCAGGAATATCCTTACGGTAAGTTTGGCTGGATTATGGATCCGGATGGAAATAAGATTGAGCTTTGGGAACCGAAGGACGATGGGTTTTGATATGAGCAAAACAAATCCTGAGCGCAACTGAATTTTAATGATTATTGTGTGTTATAAAAATGCGCGAAGGATCCCCTAATTATTAGGAGATTCTTCGCTCAGGTTTCTGTCTAATCAGTTCATCTCCTTTTGTTGGTTGGAGCCACGAACTTAATGAGTAATCTGGCCCGCTCAGAATTGCTACACACTATTTTTCGTGATGGTTTGGGCTCTCACAAACCATCAATCATTATCGCTATTGCGCTTTGCCAAACCCTTCGTACCTTCCTGTTCTAAACTCTTAAACTTATGCAGTGGCGCGGCAGACGACAAAGTGGTAATGTAGATGATCAACGAGGTGCGGGCGGAGGTGGCCGTGGCGGCCTGCCCATTAAAGGCGGACTCGGCCTGGTAGTAATCGTAATCATTATCGGGTTGATAACCGGAAAAAATCCGTTATCGCTCTTGCAACAACTGCCCATGGATAGTGGCCCATCCATTTCACAAACCGAACCGTATCAGGCTACAGCCGAAGAAGAAGAGTTGGCCGAGTTTGTAAAAGTGGTACTGGCCGATACCGAAGATGTGTGGAACGAATTATTACCCGATTACCGCGAACCTACGCTCAAGTTGTTTACCGGAACGGTACAATCCGGTTGTGGTACGGCTGATGCTTCGGTAGGACCATTTTATTGCAGTGCCGATGATCGTATTTATATAGACCTTTCTTTTTATGACGAATTGCGTTCACGGTTTGGCGCTCCGGGCGATTTTGCGCAGGCCTATGTTATTGCGCACGAAGTGGGACATCATATTCAACATCTAAAAGGCATTACCGATAAAGTGCATGCCATGAAAGGGCAGGTGAGTGAAGAAGAGTACAACAAACTTTCGGTAAAGCTGGAACTGCAAGCCGATTTTCTGGCGGGTGTGTGGGCGCACCATGCACAAAACACCAAACAGATTTTAGAACAGGGCGACTTTGAAGAAGCGATGAATGCAGCCAGTGCCATTGGCGATGACCGCTTACAAAAACAAGCCCGTGGTTATGTAGTACCCGATTCGTTTACGCATGGCACTTCCGAACAACGCCAACGCTGGTTTAAAAAAGGTTTTGTTACGGGCGATTTAAATCAAGGCGATACGTTTAGTGCTAAGGAGTTGTAGAGAATTTGTTAAGTTGATATTAGAATAAGGGTATATAAGCCACTCTGTGGCTTATATATAAGCGTTGCCGGCAACCGTATAAAAAGATTTAGATAAATTGAAGAAGAAGCTAAGGACATTCTTTAAATCTCCGTGGACAAGGACGATTTCGTTTCTTGGAGCATTCTCGACAATTTTTGGTATGGGCTATCTATCTGCGGACTATAAAACACAGATTGAATGCAATTTTGAAAAAATTGAACTTCAGCAAGAGTACAATGAAAAAATTCAAACCTCGATTGACAATTGCCGTGATTTAAAAATTAAAGAATATCAACAATCGGTTGACGAGTTAAAAACAATAATTAAGGACTTAACCAAACGGGGACATGGAAAATAGTAAGACCCCGCTAACCAAAAAGGTAAATGGACTATTGGCTGCTTATGCGTTTTTTATTACTGTCATTAGTATTCTATTTACCACTTACCTCTATGACAACAATTTGGAGTTGCAAAATGCTGTTGGACAGAGAGACACAATGATAGCGTCCATTCAAAGGGGAGATTCTCTTTATAAATCTACAGTAAAAGGCTACTCGGAAGTAATAACAAGATATGTTTCAGATTGCAGCTTCGTGATTGATGGGAAGAAAATATCCACCCAAGACCTCGTAAAACTTTTGAATGAAATTCTCAATCAAAATGAATCTCTCGCGGACTCAGTATTGTATTATAAGAAATTAGCAATTGTGGACAATTTCTACAAAAACGAGTACCAAAAAAGAATCAATTCAATGATGGACTCATTAGTAATCAATAGTAAGATTGTTGAATTAGCGAAACGTGACTATGGTGTAAATTACAAGGTTGAAAAATCCCAAAGTGGATTTACGTTTGTTAGAGAGATTAGTAAAGCGGACTCTGCAATCATATTATTTCCATATTACAAGGACAAACTAAAAAGGGACACACTAACCGACAGTTGGATAATAACTACACAGACGAGAACCATAATTCAAGATACTCCAAAAAGAAAAAAGAAGGACAGGAAGACTAATTAAGAAGTGTGGTGAAATACGGCAGCCGGCAACAAAATGCATAATACATGGCTGGCAAGCGTGCTGCTTTTTCATTTGTAATTATTAATTTCGTTCAGTAACGGGTGACAAGGACGTAGCTTTTTACGCCAGCCACGTCTTATGCACAAACGTTGGCAGTAATAGGGCCCGGACAATTTGGTCACCTAACGAGTGACACACTACAAACAAACATTTCCCGCTGGGACAATTGAACGGCTTCGCAGACAACTCAAGCTTTGAAAAAATCAAAACGTGGGACAGACCAAAAATTAATACAGCCGACCCTTCGCATTTTTAGCAAGATTTTGCTTCGACTTGCCCCGCGCATTTGGCACATGCCATAGCCGCGCAAACCCACCGCGACACCAAAGCTATGGCAAGAGCCAAATTCCCTTCAGCAACAGACATGAAAGTGTTTTTGCAAATGATGTTTGACTAATAATTCATTACATTCTTGTATAGTTAGGATTCCTTACTATATTTGACACATCATTTAATAAAACCTCTAAAACAATGGAAAAAATCAAAGGTTACACGTATGGACAAGTCGGGGCATCGCCAGTATCCCTTGCTGACTTGGATCTATTGAAAAAAACTGTTCTTTTTTCGTCAGATGACGAGAAACATCTAAAGCTCGCTGGAGAAGTACTGAAAGATCAAACCAATGAGGTACTTGATTTGTGGTACGGATTTGTTGGTGGCAATGAACATCTTGTTCATTACTTCGGTAAAGGCGGAAAGCCTGACATGGAATACCTCGCAGCTGTGAGGATACGGTTCGGCCAATGGATTATGGATTTATGCAACAAACCCTATGATCAAGATTGGCTTAATTACCAACATGAAATTGCATTGCGTCATCATAGTACCAAGAAAAACAAAACTGATAATGCAAGCGCGGTACCTATTATTCACTATAGGTATATGGTAGCATTCATTTTCCCAATTACAGCCACCATCAAAGGTTTTCTTTCTAAAAAAGGTCATGATACTGAAACGGTAGAAAAAATGTATGCTGCATGGTTTAAGGCAGTGACCTTAACCGTGATTCTTTGGACATATCCATACATCAACAAAAATGAATTCTAAAACCCAAATCAAAACAAGTATGAAAACAAAAATTGCAATTCTATTTTTTACAGTCGTACTTTATTCGACTGCAAGTCAGGCTCAACAACAAAAAGCTCCTGCAGGCTATACATACGGAACAAGTGCTGTTGCGAAATCGCCTATGTCTTTGGAAGAACTTAAACTCCTTCAACAGTCATTATTATTTGGTGATGAAGACATTAAGTACCTCAAAATGTCATATGACATTTTGAAAGACCAAACAAGTGATATTCTTGATGTTTGGTATGGCTTTGTGGCTTCAACCCCACAGTTGGTTTATTTCTTTGGCAATAAAACAACTGGCAAACCTGATGGAGAATATCTGGCAAAGGTTCGTGAGCGATTTGCGATGTGGATATTGCAAACAGCAGAAGCCAATTACGATCAGAAATGGTTGGATTACCAGTACGAAATTGGACTACGGCATTATTCTGCGAAGAAGAATAAAACAGATAATGTCAATTCAGTACCTATTATCAATTACCGCTATATTCCTGCTTTGACTATTCCCGTTACCACAACGTTAAAACCTTTTCTCGCAAAAAAGGGTGCCAGTGCCGAAGATGTTGATAAAATGTACAACGCCTGGGTAAAATCAGTTCTGTTGCAAAGCATTCTTTGGGGTCAGCCCTATATGAAGAAAGGCGAATTCTAATCTCAATTAAAGATAACTGGACTACACACTTGCGGGACAAGGGTAGTTCAGTTATTTCCTTAAAAAAATATAAAACGATGAAAGTAGCAGTTTGGGATACCTATGTCACTAAAGCTGATGGAGTTATCATGAATTTCGACATTCTTGTTCCTGAATCCGAAACTAACCCTGAGATCATCTATGGATACGGTCAAGCCTATCTAAAATCTAAAGCGATGCACGATTACCCGATCACTTCAAACCATTGCACTTTTTGCCATATTGAAACCGCCACCGATGTAATGTTGGATGATATTAAGCAAAAGGGCTATTCTATAATCGAACTCCGAAATTGTTAATGAAACTTGCGCTTAACTATACAGAAGTAATTAATGGAGAGCTTAATCTTGGACCTATTAACCTGATGATGGCGTTTCAGGTTAATTGTCCGGGATGTTTTATACACGGCTTTCCTGTTTTGAAAGAATTACAAACCTACTATGGCAACAAACTCTCATGCATTGCTCTCTCCACCGCATTTGAAGATTTTCAGATAAATACGGAGGAAAATGCAAAGCTACTGGTAAATACCGGTGAACTTGTAGGTGAAGCATTAAAAGCACAGGAAGCTGGCCATCTTAATTGGGAAAGTTCGACCTTATCCCTTCCTATTCTTATTGACGAAGTAATCAATCAATCCGAATTGCAGAAATCAGAATTTGTTGAAAGCGTCATTATAAATATGCTTGACCAAACTACTACGTCTCCCTTGGAGCAAGAAAATATGAGAACTTCACTACACAACTATTTTAGTCAGTTACCTCAATGCGGAAAGACGTTTGCGGCAAACCTGATGCGAGGCACACCATCCTTTTTTCTGTTCACCGATTCCATGGAAATCCTAGTGCAATGGTTTGGTCATGGTGATAGTCGATTGATTAGAAATAAATTGGATATATTTATTGACAAAAAACATGGGTAAGTCTCCTTTCGATTTAAAGCATCAGAATGAAAATATAGACAGCCGGATTATTGCGGCTATGGAAAGAATTTCGCAAGCCTTTAGAGTTTTACTGTGGAATGAGAGCAAGGAACTTTCGTTAAGTCCAATCCAAATACAGATACTTATTTTCCTGATGTTTCACAGTGAAGAGAAACGAAAAGTTAGTTATCTGGCAGAGGAATTCAATATGACCAAGGCTACAATTAGCGATTCAATAAAGGTACTTGAGCAAAAAAAGTTTATTCGAAAGGAATATGAGACACATGATACCCGCAGTTACATCATCTACCTCACTACAAAGGGACTTGAGATAGCGAAACGGACGGCCTCCTTTACAAATCAGATACAAGTCCCTATTACTCGACTAAACTCGGAGGATAAAGAGAATTTGCTAATTAGCCTGATGGGAATCATTCAACATCTAAATAGTACAGGTGTGATTACTGTACAGCGTATGTGTAAAACTTGCGAACACTTTTCACCGGGAAACGGTAAGACCCAACACTTTTGCAACTTGCTCAATCAAAAGCTATTAGACACAGACTTACGTATTGACTGTCCTGAACACCTACTCTTAACGAACTGAAAAAATGGATACTACATTCACACCGGTTTCCTATGATCATAGAGAAATGATCGAAGAGGAAATAAGTAAGTGCAAAAACGGAAAGGTATTCTTCTTCAATAGCGAATTAAAGCTTGATTGCGTTGAGGGTCAAATAACAAGGTTGGTCGAACTCCAAAACAGAGGATGGTTTATACACATAAACCCAGAGTCTTCAATTCGAGTTGACCGGATTATCACGGTCAATGGTCGACCTGGACCGGCCTATGACGAATACGATTCGTACGCGAATGCCTGTTTGGACTGCAAAGGAGGTTATGAACTTGATTAATAAACCGCACACACATTGTCAGGCCGCACATACCAACCCACACCCAAAGCCAGCCAATAAGTGTGCTCAGCTCATAGTAAGGGGACAGATTGAGAAGTGAAAAATGCCCCACCGCACGACTTACTAAAAAAATAATGTTTAATCAACGGGGGACAAAAAATACGGCTTCGAATGAAGTGAAGAGAAGGGCCCTACTACTGCCAACAAAAGTAGCTGTTGCACAACTTCTCCATAGTTATAGATTTCGAATACTAACCCGAACGATCTCTTTTGTGAATAACTTCGTGGATAACTTCGCTACCGGGCTGAAATTTTACTTTCAGATACCGAAAATAAATTAGTCAGATAAAAAATGAGTGTATTCATAAATTCAACTGACTCTTTGGGCAGGCTTACATCAGCTGCCATTGGTCTGTTGATGTTGAACTTCATCATCTTTTTGATGTTGTAAGCTATCGCGGCCATCAGCATACACTTATTGGCTAGTCTTATGCCGCGTGTGTTTACCCGCTTCATCGCTAAGAAATTAATCAATGTGCCAAGCACAGGTTCTACTGTGCTCTGCCGAAGTTTTTTCATCTTACGTGCATAAGAACCTTTTAGCCGTTCGTGCATTTTATCATAATGCGGTTTATCCAAGGTGTCTATAATTCTCTTCTCCGCACTTTTGCCGATGCACTTTGTTCGAAAAGGACAAGGTCCACAGTCAATACGGCTTGTGCGATATTCTTTGGCGAGGTGGCCATTGTTGCTTTTTATCTTCTTGAACTCAACCTTCTTGTTCTGCGGACAGGTGTAATAATCTCCTTCTTTGTGGTAGGCGAATCCTTCGCGTTCAGGTTTGTATTTTCCGAAATTAGGAATGTATCCGGTAATGTTATGTGCTTCCAATGCCTTGAGCGCTTCACCGCTGCTATACCCGGTATCCGCTATAATTTGTTCTACTATAAGTCCCTGATCTTGCAGATTTTCTTTTATGCCTTTGATGATGTTGGGTAAGCATTGGGCATCTTTCTTATCGGCATGATAGGCTTCAATGTGGGTGATCACATGGTGTGATGTATCTACACTGGTTTGAGCTAAGTAGTTTAATTGCCTTGGTTTACCTGGCTTTACGGCAATACGGGCGTCTTTGTCTGTGGTACTATAGTGTGTGTAGTTGCTCAGGAACTTGGGTTGATAGTCATCGCTGGCATGTTCTTGCTTGAATTTATCAGATCGGGTTCCAGGCATACCGTGATAAGCTTTTGTTTTCCACCGATGGTGTTCTTCTACTTTCTTCTTCTTGTAGGAATTTACTTTCTGGGGTTTATCTTCATTGAGTGCAAGTTCATCAGCAAACATATCGGCATCTGTCATAATCTCTTTCTCAGCAATGCTATCCATAGATGCATTCGCTTTTATCAAAGCACTATCAACAGCCTGCCTGCGGCCTGATACCATGCCTTTGTCGATACAAGCTTTAAGTACTTTCCTGAAGAGTTCTTTAAATACTTCTTCGCCATAAAGCTGGCGGGTGCGGCTCAGCGTGCTGTGCCAGGGAAGTGGTTCATCCAGATTGTAACCGATGAAGAATAAAATATCTAATCGCATCGATGCGGTATTGATGATTCTTCGGTCACTCCCCAGGTTTTCCAGATAACCAACCAGTATCAACTTGAAGAAAACAATGGGGTCAATACTTTCCTGACCTTCGGTGCCATAATAGTGAGCCGTAGTCTTGCGAAGAAAACGGAGATCTAATGTTTCGGATAATCTTCTGTAAAAATTATCAACCGGAACCCGGTCGGATAACTGAAAATTGGTGAAGAGTTTTTCTTCAAATGTTTTACGGCCTTGCATAACCACAAAGATAAACGCAATCACTATATTTATAGTAGTTGTGCAACATGCACAAAATGCATAATCAATGGCGGGGTTCAGTGTAAATTTGTAGTTTAGTTTTTCAAATAACGTTTGGTTTCGTTGGACAGTGAAGCGCTTCGAATTCCCGCCACTGCTTATGCACAAACGTTGCAAGCAATTGGGTCGGCTCCGTGGAGAGTGACTACAATACTTGACAAATTCGGTCGACAACAATTTATGGGACGATGAAACTGGAAAATAATTGGAGACAAAAGACCCTTGAAAACTTGGAGAAAGAGAAATGGATAACATTTGACTCTGACAGCAGACTTATTAAAAGAATAAAAGAATTAAGAAGAGTGCCGCTGGACAATTTTACCATAGAGGACTTAAGACTCATGATTGGACAGCATGAGAGTTTAGATTATTTAATCCCATTAGCAATTCAAATATTACGAACGGACATCCTTGCTGAAGGAGACATGTATAAGGGCGACCTATTACTTGCTGTGGTAAATGCTAGACAAGGCTACTGGGACAAATCGACTGAACAAAAAGTAGAGTTGATTGAATTGATAAAGAAAAATAAAGAACTGATTGATAGCGAAGGACTGGAAATTGAAATTGATTGACCGCGGACAGCATGGACTTTGAATAAACATTGAGTGACGAAAGACCCAACTGCTTGCAACAATGTGCATAAGTCATGGCGGTGGGACATCAAGGTATTAAAAGTATTTTCTTAATTTCGTTTACACCCGTGGATAGGACGCGGCTTCGAAAACCGCCACGCCTTATGCACTCACGTTGTGGGCAAGGCGCTAACAAAATATGAGTTGGACATATAAGGTCGACAAAGGAGTAACTGATTTATCAAGCGGACAACGTATCAACTTTGATGCATTCAGGGACGACATAAGAAAAAAATTTAAGTACGACCCAATAAAAAACATTGGACGATTTGAGAATGAAGACAGTTATGAGAACATCAATAGTTCTGGTGACTGGATAAGGTTGTCGTTTGACAAACAACAAAAGTTAAAAGAAATTGAAATACTTTCGGGGACCGTTTATTTTGACGACAAAGAAATCAAGATTGATGGAGACCTAAGACAAACAATTGAAGAACTTGAAAAACGGGGGACAAAGTTTATTCAGAATGATTATGGTTACGTTAGCAGAGAATTTAAGTTTGACCTTGGGGACAGCGAAAAATCTGGTGGAGAGAATAACAAAATTAATTGGTTCTATACAAGTACGGACGTTGACCATCTATTAGAGTAGGACATCGCGCCCAGCCCACAACAGCATGTTTGCGCTATGGCCGGGCGACAGGTTAAATTTTAGTATTTTTATAAAACAACGTTTGGTTTCGCGGGACAGCCCGCGACTTCGGAAGCCGGCCACATCGCAAACACAAACGTTGGGCGCAATTATTTCCGGGACAATGAAGACTGAGATTAAAACATTCCTCGACAATTTAAATTCGGACTTTGATATAGTTAAAGAGCAAGTTGACAAGTACTATAACTTTGACAACAAAGCTGACCTGAGACATGACGGAGCAGTAAAAATATTTAATAGGACTTGGGTCGCTCCAATGAATTACGGACTTCTTTTATTTCCACCGGCTAACAAAACAATAATTGAAAAATTTGAGAAGAAGGAGAAATTGAAAATTCCAGACTTTTATAAAACAATCTTGACTATGATGAATGGTTGTTTTATTTATGACTTCAGCCTATTTGGACTACCTAAATCTATTTATGAAAAGGGACTTCTTGACAGGTCGGACTTGTACCAATTTGACTTGGGGACGGCTAATAAAGACTGGACATTAGAGTATGACGTAGAGCCCAACCTATTTCATTTTGGTGGAAGAGCTTATTCTGATGACGAGAATACAGGTTATTTTATTGATACAACTAATAAGATTTACTCAATACTTCCTTCGGGACAAATATTGAACACGTGGACTTCATTCAAGAAATTTTTGACTGACGAGATATTGGAAGCAGAAACGATGATGAGGGAAGAGTTACCAAAGGATTTGAGAAAGAAATAACAGCGCCCAACAAGAGCTATAAAACATGTGCTTTTTTTGTAGGTTCTTAAAGTGCGTGCTCCTAAATTTCGTTTGCAACGGGTGACAAGGACGAAGGTGTTTACACGCACACGTTTTATAGCCAAACGTTGGTGGCAATGTGGCCGGGACAAATAGATACGATATGGATTTTAATTTTTTTAAGAAGAAAAGATCAAGTGGAGTCTTTGTTCCGAAAGGAGAAGATTTTGAAGAAGTCACGGACAAGATTGAGAATGCTTCGCTAAATGGCATCTCAGAACATCTTGGATATCATCCAGACCAAGTGCATTTCTATTTCGGACGCCATGACAACGACTTTGACATTCAACAAGTGGCTTTTGAGATATTCACTGACAAGATTGCTTTTGTTTTAATAAAGAGTACAGTTAGTAAAGTCGACAAAAGCAAATTGAAACGTTTCTTAGATAAATTCAATCTGACCGAGGAATTTGACAGTGTTAGAGTTCGGGAGATTTTGGAGAGTGGAGTTGAAAACAAGTCACTAAGCATAGACTATTTATCAAGAGTTCTTGGACTGAGTATCAATGAAGGAAGCGGTGGAATTTTCTTGGTTGAGAAGCTTGGACTTTATTTATATTTTGCGGACGGCTACTTGGTCGACATTCAGTCATCGGACGGACTAGGTAAATGGACGAAGTATTTACGTGACCTGAATGAAAACCTATTTAATTCTTACGTTAAGGTAGCTGAGAAGTATTGGGGAGGCAATCGTAAAATGATAGAATCCGAAGTTAACATTCAGGGAGAGTCTTTAGCGAGTACGCCAAATGCCGTAAACAATGAATTTGTTGCGAAGCATAGATCAGAGTTCGGGACAATTAACTTCTTCATGCTCTTAGTTTGTCATTATAACCAGAAAATAAACGAAGAGACTTTTCAGGACATAAATCACGGACGATATACCAAATTAGAAAACGCTGTTGACGAAGTTGAGAAGTATAAATACAATAATTTTGTATTTCATTTTTCCAGTGACGGGGAGTTGCTTGAAATAAAGGAGTGACAGATGACTACGAATGAAGAGCGGAGAAGGCCACACAGCCACCAACAAAGTGCATAATCAATGGCGGGGTTCAGTGTAAATTTGTAGTTTAGTTTTCAAAATACGTTTGGTGTCGTGGGACAGTGACGCGCTTCGAATTCCCGCCACTGCTTATGCACAAACGTTAGCGCCAATGCCCTTCCAGTACCGCGGACAATGACAACCAAGCCGACAAAGACTCGGTTCCGCAGACAAGAAAAAAACGGGGTGACAGTTACTAACACAAATTCGCCACGGGGACAAGCGAACGTTTCTTTAAAATAACGTAGGACAGAGGAAAAAAATTAAAATTATAACTCGACTGACAAGCATCTAATTTCTGTAACTTTAATAACAACCCATTAGACATGAAAAAATTCAAATGGTTACTTAATTGGTCTTTACAGAACATTTACGTCAATGACGGGGACGTTATCCCTGTAAGGATATACGGAAAACTCATTGGCCAATGCAAAATAATAATTGAGGGGGACAAAGTAATTGGGGATTTTACATTAAGTGAAGACCTCGATAACTCTCAATATGTACTTTATACGATTTCAGCGCCAAACTTAGCCAACCAGATGTTTCTTGAAGGCATTCTTCTCGTTGATTATTACGATGGTTTAGAAAAGAGAGCTAAAAAAGTTGAAGACATGTTTAGCTAAAAAAAATAAACTATGAAGTGGTTTTTGGTAACAATACCCGTTTTACTTATAAACTTCAGTGCGTTATCCCAGCTTAAATCAAACTACGCGAGTGGTTTTGAAGTAGGGTTCAAGGAGGGCTATTGTTACAATAACAAAGCTGTGGACTGTTTTTATCCTATGACGCCAGAGGCCCCGCTTCCAAGAATAAACGAAGACAAGGATAATTACACTCAAGGATATAATCGCGGATTTCAATTTGGTCTCGATCTTAAAAGAAGCAATGATGCATTATCCAATTCAGATGCTAATCTGAACTACCAGTTAACAAAGTTTAATGACTATATCCAGCAAAACCCAATTGATGCTATGGCGGCTGTTGGAATGATGATGCAAAAGAAATATGATACGCGAAAAGAATGGATACAAGAGAGAATAAACCAATTGGCGGAATTGTCACAAACCCTATTTAACAAAGAAACCTTGCCAAGCAATAGTGATGTGAATTCAATAAGAAATAAGTTCTGGAAGGTGACAGTCGATTATGTAAATGGCATTAGAGCCATTGACTATGCAAATGATTATCAATTTGGGTCAATACAATCAAATTTAAAAAAAATTGAATCTTACTACTACAAATCATACAATGAAAATATTAGTCGAAGTCGCTCATACGCCATTAGTACCGAAAAAAAGACAACCGAGCAAACTTCATCTGTTGAATTGACGGGTGGTAACGAAAACAAAACATTTAGTGGAGTTCTCGACAAGTATTTTGGAAAGTACTCATGTGCAATTCAGACCTATGAGTTGACGGACAATAGTTATACAGTAAAGGAAACGAAAAATGGAGAAATCATTTTTGCTAACCGGATGATCATGTTTAGATCTGCTGACAATGAAGATTATAAAGGTAGAAAACTAATAAACGAAACTTTGGACAGTGGCACAAAGCAATGTATTTACAGTACTGATTATGGAGACATTACTGTTGATTATGATTTTAAAAAGATAGTTTTCTACGACCTGGATCACAAACACTACTACGTTTATATCGTAAAAAATAAATTGTAACAGGCGACAAATTAACGGTAAACTAAGAGAAGGAAGGGCACAGGCGCTAACAAAATGTTTATGCAATGCGGGGGTTTGGTGTTAAATTGAAGTTTATGTTTCACAATGTAGTTCGGTCACGGGGGACAGTTCGGAGCAAGTCGGGCTTAACATTCCGCTGCGCTTCATTTTTAAACCCTCCTATTCCCCGCACTGCATAAACACAAACGTTGGCCGCAATTGCCTTTGGACAAATGATAAACTGGTTTAAGAAGAGACGGACAAAAAAAGAAATCGAGAAATTTGAAAGAGTTCTCTCCGACAAGTTAGGTGCCATCTTCCCGACAATGAAAGAACTTAGAGAAAACTCAAAACTCCAGTTCTTCAACTATTCCGACAAGCCGATTGGAATTAGTTTCGCTTACTCAATGAACGGACCATACTATGACCGACACGGTAAAAAGCATCGAGTTAACTTCAAAGTTGACGGACTTGAAATTAAAAACAAGCAGAGTAATGTGTTCGTAAAGCTACCGGTGACAGTAACTCACGACTTAATTGGGACAATTGAAATCGACAATCCATCGGACATCTGGAAAAATTACGACCTAACCGACATTAAGATTCAGGAAATCAAAAGGACTGAATTGGAGTTTGCAAATGAAGATGAGAAAAAACTAAAGAAGATTTTAAAAGGAATTGACCAAGAGCTAAAGAAGAAAATAGAAGTGGACGACACTTTTGAAATCGAGTTGGACGGCAAAAGATACTACACGATCCTCGACATGGAGGATGGTAACTACATCAGCGTGAACTCAAGGGGACAGGTCTACCGACTCCATCATGACAGTGATGAACAAGCAAAACTTATTAACAAGTCAATTAAGGACTTTTTGATCAATTACTCGGGCGACAAAAAGGACTTCGAAAAACTATTTGACTAAAAGGCAACAGCGGCCAACAAAATGTATAAAACATGGCTGGGGCACAGTGTAAATTTGTAGTTTGGTTTTCATAATTTCGTTTGGTCACGTGGGACAGGACGAAGCTTCGTAAACCCAGCCACGTTTCATACACAAACGTTGCCAGCCATAGGGTCGGGACAAATTAGTTTTCAAATAAAATGGTCGACATATTACTAAGAGCAAATTCAACACGAGGACAAGGAAAAACACCGCAACCATGATTTATAATATTCTAAACGGGGACTCTCTTGCTTACAGTTTCCCAGACACGAAAATTGAGGGAGATCTCATAGTTGTTAGAGAGTGCCTAATAGATGGAGACATGTTAGGCGACAATCTGCATGACCTTTGGCAATCAAGAGCAAAGTACATGGGATTAACAGAAGCTGAATACCATAATAAAATTGCAAAGGAATTTGAAAAGATAATGAATGCACCTGATAATTCAGAGTTTAATCTTTGGTTTGAGTACGACTTGTTTTGTCAAGTAAACATGTGGTTTGTCATTTCAATTATCAATAGTTTGCCAATAAAGAAGAGGGTTTTTGCTGTTTATACCTCTCACTTAGACAAAGCCAATAAAAATTTTTGGAATGGCTTTGGACCAGCAAATACAGATGAACTTAAAACTTGCTACGCAAAAAGGATTCTTTTGAGTGAAGCCAACATGGACTTAGGGCAAGCGTTGTGGAAGGCTTACAAAAACGGTAACCTTGAAGAGTTGACAAATCTCTCAAAGCATCAATCTTTAGCTTTTCCGTATCTACAAGAAGTAGTAATGGCGCATGTTGACCGCTTTCCAGGAGATGGCAAAAAAGGAAGGCCTGAAAAAGTTATTGAAGACATCTCGAATAATATTTCAACTGATTTTAATGAAGTGTTCAAAGAATTTTGGAAACGCGAAAGCATTTATGGCTTCGGTGACACTCAATTAAAAAGTTTGTATGACAAAGTAATGCACGACCGCTAATAAATGGGTGACAGGAATGCAGGCTACGAATGAAGTGAGGAGAAGACCCTACGTCTGGCAACAAAATGTATAAAACATGGCTGGGGTTCAGTGTAAATTTGTAGTTTAGTTTTTCAAATTACGTTTGGTATCGTGGGACAGTGATGCGCTTCGAAAGCCCAGCCACGTTTCATACATAAACGTTGGCAGCAATGGCGCGCAGCTTCGTGGACAGAGACGATAAGAGACAAAATTTCCGCAACAAGGAGAAGGGAAATGAAAAAAG
This sequence comes from Cytophagales bacterium, assembly GCA_017303795.1. Lineage (GTDB taxonomy): Bacteria > Bacteroidota > Bacteroidia > Cytophagales > Cyclobacteriaceae > ELB16-189. The sequence goes on from JAFLBR010000015.1 coordinate 122,627, forward strand.
TAATTTTACTATCAGCAATAGTATTGGTTGGAGTGATTGGCGTATACTACTTCGTGACATTCCTTGCGGTTCAATCCAAATTTGCAAGTGACGACATTTCAAATGACTTAAAATTCGAGACGAGAACTTGGACAGAGGGGACAATCAGACAAAGAGGACAGATGGTCAATTACCTTCTAGATAGCATTGGACTCGTTGACAAAACAAAGGAGGAAATAACTAAACTCTTGGGGGAGCCAGACTCTGAAAATAACGTGGCTGACGGAGAATATAAATCAAAGTTTTACTACTCGGTTGACAAAGGAGATGCTTTCACGTACGACATGATTGTATTCTTCGATTCGACTGACAACGTGAAATTTATTTTGTTTGACGACTGAGAAGTGAATCCTTTAAAGGTGAACGAAGCGCCACAGCTGCCAACAAAGTGCATAATCAATGGCGGGGTTCAGTGTAAATTTGTAGTTTAGTTTTTCAAATAACGTTTTGTGTCGTGGGAAAGTGACGCGCTTCGAACTCCCGCCACTGCTTATGCACAAACGTTGTGGGCAACCGCACTTGGACAATGATGACAACTGACAAAGCACATAATTGTAGAGATGACGAGAGAACAAACTCGAACATAGAAAAGTACGGGTTGACAGTTATCATGATTGAGGCGACAGACTATTTACCTTCATTCGCTTATAGCATTGGACTTTGGAAAAAATTTGGACATCCAGAGATAATCTCATTTGGACTGACAACTAAAACTCTTCACTCAATTATCAACATTGCTGCCGACATAGTTAAAAGCGGACAGACAATTCAAACAAGTAGGACTTATTCTGACTTCTTTGAGACTGGAAGGGCAGAATTTATAACAGTTGACAAGCGAAACATCAGAGACTATTTTGGTACAGCAATTGACTTTTATAACACAAGCGACTTACCGGCATTGCAATTAGTTTGGACAGACCGTAACGACAAATTTCCCTGGGACAAGGACTTTGAAGAGGAGTTTGTTTATAAACAGCCGCTCTTGGACAGAAACGCTGACTTCAAATTTAGAGAACCAAAGAACGTAGCGACATTTACGACAAGACAATGGTTAGAACTTCGTAAACCAATTCTGAGAGTAGTCCATGAACATGAAGGTGACTGGCAATTCCTGACAGGTGACCAAATGCAGGAAGACATTAAAATAGTTGCTCTTGAACAATTGGTACTTCGTGACAAAACATTGAATGACGTATTTGACTTAGACTATGGTGAACAGGCCGACCGAGACTCAATAGGCGGACAATGGAAAAGAAGTAAAGTTGAGAACGATGAAGATGTGGAGTAAGTGCGGCAGCCCACAACAAAATACATATGCCATGCAGGGGTTTGGTGTTGCCATTTACATGTAATCAACTAATTTAGTGTATCAACGTGGGACAGTGACGTGTTTCAAAATCCCTGCACGTCATATGTACCAACGTTGTGTGCAAGCGTTTTGAAAAAGATGAGACCACAAGAATTTAAGAATATTTGGACAAGTACGGGGGACAAATTATCACCGTTGACCGAAAGTCGACTAGTTGGACTGAATTTAAAACCAACGACAATTGAATTCTTAACAACATCTGGATTACCGGTGGACGCTGCACCCTATTTAACATTTGCGGACGACTCCGCTGACAAATTCAATGGAATAGTTCGACTGACCGACCAATTTGAATTCTTAGAAGACGAATTTAAAAAATGGATTGTGATTGGCTCATGTAGTGACGGTGACCCAATTGCAATTAATATTGAGCAAAACGACCAAATTGACTGGTTGGACCACGACAATTATTTCGAACCTGGATTTTTCAATAGTTCAATTGAGGCGTTAGCAGACTGTTTAGTAATCTACCGACAATTTATTCAAGACATTCAAAGGGAAAATGGTGAAGGTGCATACTTAAATGGTGACTTCTCGGACAATCAATTTGAATCATTAAAAAACAAATTACTGAAAGTTGACAGTCGAGCGCTTATCGACAACGGATTTTGGAAAGAGCAACTCGACATGGATTTAGCCATGAGAGACGACAATAAAAAAGAACGGTGAAAAACGCCAGCACACAACAGCATGTTTCTGCAATGGTGCCGTGACGAGTTAGTTTAAAGTTTTATCTTCGCTTGGTTTCGCGGGACAGGGCGCGGCTTCGGAAAGGCACCACTGCAGAAACACAAACGTTGGGCGTCATGCGTTAAGACCATTGAGTTAACATAATTAAGTATGAGGACATTGCTTGCAACATCAGTTTTGGTACTTTTTTTCAGTTCAAATCTCCTTGGACAGAATATTAGCGAATTGGAAAAGAAGAGAGGGTTTAGAGACTTCACTTTGGGACAAGACTTTTCTATGTACAAAGATCGAGTTTGGATGACCATTGCTGACGAAGAACAAAATAAAAACAAGAAGGTAAAAGAGTATTCGCTAAAAGATGAAATAAAGGTAAAAGATTTGGACTTCATGGTGACATTGAAGTTTTATCAAGACAAACTTATCGAGGTTTCAGTTTATCGATTGACCAAAAATATCAATGAATTTAGCTCTATTAAACAGTCGTTATTTAGCTTATATGGAGCGGTAGACAATAGTCATTTAGACCCAAACAAGCCAAGCGATTTAAGAGAATGCAATGAAGTCTTTTTGTGGAATTCGGAAAGTGTTGGATTAGAACTGGTTCATTGTACCAAAGAGGAGCCTTTTCTAGTAGAATTTACCATTTGGGACATTAAAGCAAATCTCAAAATATTAAAGGACGAATTTTAGTAGTATGAAAATAGCTTGCCTTGGATGGGGCTCGTTAATATGGCGACCAGAGAGCCTTTTAATTCAAAGGCAATGGTTTCAAGACGGCCCATTTTTGCCAATAGAATTCGTGAGACAATCAAGAGATGGGAGACTTACACTTGTTATCAATGAAGGTTCAAAAGTTGTTAGAACACTTTGGGCTTTAATGGACACAGACGACTTAGAGAAGGCAAAAATATCATTGCAAACAAGAGAAGGAATAAAGAAAGACAATATCGAAAAGCATATTGGTCTTGTAAGGGTGACAGAGGACTACGACCAAGATATTCTCAATAATATAAAGCAATGGGCTGAGCTGACTAAGATTGACGCGGTTATTTGGACATCCTTAGGAGCAAAATTTATGGACGAAGATAAACGGGTTCCAACCATTGACGAAGCGGTTGATTATTTGCAGACACTTGAAAATAAGGCGAGACAAAATGCAGAAGAATATATTAGGAGGACTCCAATACAAATTGATACGTTATTCCGCCAAAGGTTCGAGAAAGAATTTAATTGGACTCCATTATAGAGTGGTGAAACGCACGAACGCCCAACAAAGTGCATAATCAATGGCGGGGTTCAGTGTAAATTTGTAGTTTAGTTTTTCAAAATACGTTTGGTGTCGTGGGACAGTGACGCGCTTTGAATTCCCGCCACTGCTCATGCACAAACGTTAGCGGCAAGCCATTAGAGACAAAGACGACCAATAACAAAATTGAGGACTTTGACTTTAAAAATTTATGATTTACAAATGAAGTTGGACGACCTTTTAAAAAAAGTTAATTCTCGACAGACATT
>JAFLBR010000016.1 GCA_017303795.1 Cytophagales bacterium
TTTACCCGAGCGGAACTGCTCCAGGGCTTTCTTCTTGATTTCCTCTAAATTGAATTGCTCTTCTTGTTTCATTATGTGTCAAAGTTAGTGTTTGTCCTACTTTGACACAGTTCAGTTTACAGCCTCTTCATTGATGGGAGTTTATCAAAGTAGATTGTTGTTTGTCTTGCCATACTTGGATGGAAAGTAATATTAGGAACTATATAATAGCTTTGCTGAAGAATATTTTTCTTCTGAATAGCACTAACATCTGTTCCTAATTTCTTTAATAACGATTCTAATTCTTCAGCACTTGCTTTGAATCCTTCTAATTTTTCAGCACTTGATTGAAAACGTTCTAATCTAACTTTCAGCGTATCAGATTGTTCTATTTCTTTCTTAACCTCTAGTTTAATATTTTCAAGACTACTAAATCCAACAAAACCGAAGACTGCAATTAGTATAGTAGTAATCCCAACTAGTAATTGAATATGGAACTTCAACTCATAATACCTAGCATCTTGTAATCCAGATGAACGATTTTTAGATTGTTTCATTAGTTTGTGCCAACTGATTGCATTCCACAGGGCAATCACAATAAGAACAACTAACAGTATAGTTTCTAATTTATCCACCATCGTATTATTAGATAAAGGCTGAAATTTGATTTCGTAAGGTTCCCCAATATACCATTTTCAAGAATAGAATTATACACAGCAACTATCTAATCGCAAACATCTTGCCTGGCAACGACTTCACTGCATTCTTAAATTCGAGTGTTAATAATAGAGACGCTAACTGACTGGGTGGGAGCGAGGATTTAAAACTTAACTCGTCAATCATAACCGGAGCATTCCGTTCTTTCAGAATCCGAAGTACGGTTTGTTCATCGGTACTATAAACCGTAAGGTCAAGTGTAGTTTGGGTGGCAACTGAAGTTTCAGCCGACCAGTTCATTATATATTCCAGATCCTTTACGGTGGCAAACAAATTAGCACGGTTGGTTTTAATCAACTTGTTGCATCCTTCGGAATAGGTTTGACCGAGATTACCCGGAACTGCAAACACATCCTTATTATAACCATTGGCAATCTCGGCTGTAATTAACGCACCACCTTTTTCAGCAGCTTCCACTACAATCAACGCATCGCACATACCAGCGATAATGCGGTTGCGTGCCGGAAAGTTATGGGCATCGGGCTTGGTACCGAAACGATTTTCAGTAAGCAACGCACCGTGGCTCAACATTTTTTTGGCCGTTTCTTTATGGGCTGCCGGATAAATAATGTCAATACCGCTTCCCATAACACCAATGGTGGCTAAGTTATTTTTTAAAGCAGCTTTGTGCGCGTGTATATCAATACCATACGCAAGACCACTTATAATGAGTGGCTGATGCGGCACTAATTCCTGACAAATGCGCTCCACCATTTCTTTGCCATACTCTGTAGCCTGGCGTGTACCCACTATACCAACCGCTTTTGCGGTATTCAGATTTTGATTGCCTTTATAATAGAGTAGGGCCGGAGCATCTTCTATAGCTTTAAGTCGATGTGGATATTTTTTATCGTTGTAGAGAATAATCTCTACATCATCGCGCTCTGCTTGCTTTAGTTCTTTTTCCGCTTCTTTATAGGTGTCACCATTTTTAATCGCATCGGCAGAGATTTCACCCACACCGGGGATTTTTAAAAGTTTGGCTTTGGGAGTTTTAAAAACCTGTTCAGCCGAACCGCAATAACTTACTAACTGCTTAACCAGAAAATCGCCAATACCGGGCGTAAAATGTAAGGCAATAAATGAAAGTCGCTCCTGATCCATGTGTTGAGACCGGAAATTGGTATTTTGATTTGATAACTACTAAATGGCTTTAGAGTTTTTCGCGAACCTGCACCAGAAACTGACGCACTTTTTTCAGTGAGTCGAGCAAATCCATTTTATCGCGAACAGATTGACTATCGTTTTTAAGCATTTCCTTTGCGCCTTGCAGGGTAAAACCTTTCTCTTTTACCAGATGGTAAATAGTGCGCACATGGTCAATGTCTTCTTTGGTGAACTGTCGGTTGCCCTTGCGGTTTTTCTTAGGCTGAATGAGGTCAAACTCGGATTCCCAAAAGCGGATAAGGGAGGGGGCTACATTAAACTGCTCGGCTACTTCACCGATAGAGTAATATATCTTCTCAATTTCTTTTTCTTTATACGCCATGAGGGACTAAAGGGGCCTTGTTGAGTCGCAGTTTGGTTGCGAATGCTGTGCAAAGTAACAATTCTTTAAACTTGAAGCAATGCTGCAATTTTTTTTTATCGACAAGCTGTGCACATCATTTTGCGGACGGTAAAACCCAGCCATCGTCATTGATTTTGAGTGTGCTTTCCGGAAAATCTTCACGCGTAAGTTGTTGAATGCGTTTTAGTACCTGCAATTGTGCGTCCATTTTTACCGGAGCCCGAAAAGTTTGGTTGGTGGAGGTGATATGCGCTTTTAGAAACTCACCTGTAGGTGAAGCATACACCTTAATAATAGGAGCGAGGCCATTTACGCCATTCACATTTATGCCACTGTAGGTGCAAAAATTACCAAGGCTGTAGGCAATAAACCTATTTTTATAAACTTCAACGGCCCGGGTAACATGTGGCCCATGTCCAAAAATGATATCTGCCCCCGAATCAATCAGGCTGTGGGCAAATGCATACACATTGCCCCTGTTTTCGCCATAGAAAATTTCATTTTTGCGAGGCACATGCTGATGTTGCGGGCCCTCAGCGCCACCATGGAAAGAAACAATAACTACATCGCTAAGCGAATCTAATTTCTGCACAATGGCTTTCGCGGAAGCAATATCATTCAGGTTTAAGCAACCACTGTTAGGCGCAAATGCGGTAAACCCATATCGCACACCATTTTTTTCGAAGATTACATAAGGTGTAGTGGTTAAACCAGCATGATAAATGCCAGATTGATCTAATGCTTTCATGCTGCTCTTTCTACCAGCATCACCAAAATCGCCTGCATGGTTATTGGCCAGACTCATTACATCAAAGCCTGCAGCGGCAAGATTCTGTGCATACTTAACCGGGCTGCGAAATACGTAACACACTTTCGGATCGCGACAGGTTTTTGCCGTTCCACCTTCATCTAACAACACGCCCTCCAAATTGCCCATGGTAACATCGGCATTTCTCAAAACGGCTGCTACTTGCTGAAACAAATCGGTACCATCGTTGGGTGGAAGTCCACCTGCATTTGGATAATTGGTGCCCATCATAATATCACCTACGCCAATCACGGTAACGGTATCTTTCTTTTGGGCAAAAGATGAAATTGAGCTAACAACAAGAAGCAGAATGAAAATACTACGCATACTAAAAATTCAAGGCCGCAAATATAATGACAAAAACCTTTCAGGTCTTTATAACAGAAGTAAAGACCTGAAGGGTTTAAGATTCTATTTTAGGAAGCGATAAAAGATTTGAAATCAAAAATCAATCTAGGGAAATTGCCGACTGGCTGCCGATCTCAATTAACTTTTCGTATTCTTTATTATTGAGATCGCGCTGGAAGAAGTTGATTGGATTAAGATAAGTGCCGTTGTGCAATACTTCGTAATGCAGATGTGGTCCAACAGAAGTACCCGTGTTTCCCACATAGCCAATTACCTGGCCGCGTTTTACTTTTTCGCCCGCGTATACAATAAACTTTGTCATGTGGCCATAACGCGTTTGCAGGCCCGAGCCATGATCAATAAAAACCATATTACCGAGCGTTTCAGAATATTGGGCAATGGCTACAGAGCCATCTCCGGTAGCATAGATAGGTGCGCCTTGTGGCGCTGTAAAGTCAAGACCATTATGTGGTCTTACATATCCCAGCAATGGATGCATGCGTAATCCAAATAAGGTGTGTAATTGTTTCAGGTCTTTGTTGCTTACAGGTTGAATAGCAGGCCGCGAAGCCCAGATTTTTTCTTTGCGGGTCAGTTCATCCTGCAATTGTTGTAACGATTGAGCTTCAATTTCTAATCTGTTTTTTAGTTTCTCGGCTTGTTCGTAAGCCTGCCGTACCAGAGGATAATAAATACCTTCACTTGCTTTGGCACGACCACCCACACCGGCTTCGCGCTGCGATTGATCGAGTGGTTGCAGATCTAAAATAACGCGGTAGTTGTTATCATCGTTATGTTCAAGCGCACTTAGTTGTACCGAGGTGCGATCTAATTGCTTATATAAAACCTCCCACTCAGCTTTCAGGCTCTGGTTAATTTGAGTCTGGAATGTTTCGTCTATAGGTGGATAACGCGAATTAAAATAAAGCAATGCGGCAACGCCCAACACAAATGAAATTCCGATAAAGCGAACCAACCTTTGGGCTGCATCTTTTGGCGATACAATTACCGGTTCATATTTGCAGGTTTCAGCATTGTATGTGTATCGCATCCGGTTCATTAGTCGAGCGATTGGTTTTGTTTCTTCGATACAGTCAACAACACTTCATATTGGTCGGCCGAAATGCCTTCCATAAAAAACTTAATCGGATCGAGGCTAACGCCATTCTTAATTACCTCGTAGTGCAAGTGTGGTGCAATAGAACCGCCTGAACTTCCAATGGTGCCAATGGGTTGTCCTTTTTCTAATTTCTGCCCGGTGCGTGCTTCAATTTCTTCCAAGTGCGAGTAGCGGGTAATGTAACCGTTACCGTGATCAATCTCTATATAATTACCGTAGCCGGCAATCAAATCACTCTTTTTGGTAATTAGCACACGGCCGGGTGCAGTAGCCAGCACAAGTGTGCCACGTGGTGCTGCTATATCTACACCATCGTGTTGATACTTGCCCTTGTGAAATGGATTGATGCGTACACCAAAGCCCGATACTAACTTTTCCAATTCAAAGTTTTGAATAGGCGCAATAGAAGGGGTGGCGATTAACTCAGGCATGTCCGATCGGCCTACACGCGCATTCAAACTAAAAAATTTATTGCCGCTTTGCGCTGAATGAATCAACTCGGTAAATCGATTACCTAACTGCGAAACCGATTCATTAAACTCGGCTTTGTTTGAAAGTAAAATTTCTTCGCGCTCCGGAAACACTTGCCCGGTGGTTTCGGCAGCCTCTGTTTCAAATAACTTTTGGTAGAGCGAAAGGTCTTTTTTCTTAAGATCAGTAAGTTGATTGTTCGATTCTGTAAGCAGCGCTGAAAGAATAACTTTATGTTCAGAGAGGGCGCGATTCTCCGCACGCAATTGTTTCTCCTTAGGCGTTTCGATAATAAGGTTTTGCAAGAAGAGCAGGGCCGCAAAAAAGACAAATCCAAAAACAAGATAACCTACTATACCCATGGCGATACGCACAACCGAAAACCGGGCGCGTTCGAAACGTAACGTTTTGGGGTTATAATAGAATTTTGTCAGGGCCATGTGGGGTTAAACACAACACAATTATTAATAACCCAAACTAACCTTTATTCAACACTCGAAAATCAAACCTTTCATTTCAAAATGAACCCAAGCGGGTTAATTTTGTGGTTTATCTGGGTTAAAAACCCATAAATATAGAGAAAAACACCACTTGCAAAAGTTAAAACGGACTTAGATTTAATGGATTCAGCAACAATCAGACGGAAATTCCTCGATTTTTTTGAAAATAAGGGTCATAAGATAGTGCCTTCGGCCCCGCTCGTACTTAAAAACGACCCCTCATTACTCTTCACCAACTCGGGTATGGTGCAGTTTAAAGACAACTTTCTGGGCAACAGTGTACCGAAGTATAAACGCGTTGCCGATACACAGAAATGTCTTCGCGTAAGCGGAAAGCATAACGACCTGGAAGATGTGGGGCTTGATACGTATCACCACACCATGTTCGAAATGTTGGGCAACTGGAGCTTTGGCGATTACTTTAAGCAAGAAGCAATAGCGTGGGCGTGGGAGTTGTTAACAGAAGAATACAAACTCCCGAAAGACAGACTTTATGTGACCGTGTTTGGTGGCGATAAAGGCGATAACCTTCCGGTAGATGAAGAAGCCAAAGATTTGTGGAAACAGTTTGTAAGTGAAGATCGCATCATTCACGGTATCAAGAAAGATAACTTCTGGGAGATGGGTGAACAAGGACCCTGTGGTCCGTGTTCAGAAATTCACATTGACCTGCGCCCCGAAGGAGAAGTAAAACAGAAGCCGGGTAGAGAATTAGTAAACAGCGATCATCCACAAGTAGTGGAAATCTGGAATCTGGTATTCATTCAGTTTAACCGATTGGCATCGGGAGCATTAGAACCACTGCCCGATAAGCATGTAGACACGGGCATGGGCTTCGAGCGGTTGTGTATGGCTATTCAAGGGAAGACATCTAATTATGATACGGATGTGTTCCGGCCTTTGATGGATTTTATTGCGAAGGAAGCAGGCATTATTTACTCCGCAACAGTTCCCCTCTCCCTGGGGAGAGGGGTTAGGGGTGAGGGGCAAGGGGGTGAGGTCAAAACCGACATTGCTATTCGAGTAATTGCCGATCACATTCGGGCAGTTGCCTTTACTATTGCCGATGGTCAGTTACCCAGCAATACTGGTGCGGGTTATGTGATCAGAAGAATCTTGAGAAGAGCCGTTCGGTATGGATTCTCTTATTTGAATTTTAAAGAACCATTCTTTCATAAACTGGTGCCCGTGTTGGCGAATCAGTTTAAGGATGTTTTTCCCGAGTTGCAGCAGCAATTAGATTATGTAACGCGAGTTGTGTTGGAAGAGGAGGTTTCTTTTTTGAGAACATTGGAGCGAGGCTTAAAACGAATTGAGAATTTTGATACTAACATAACCGGGGTTCAGGCTTTTGAACTTTACGACACTTTTGGTTTTCCATTCGATCTTACTTCATTGATTGCGCGTGAACGCGGATTCTCTGTAGATGAAAAAGGGTTCAACGAAGAAATGTCCAAACAAAAATCCCGCTCCAAAGCCGATGCTACCAAAGAAACCGGAGATTGGATTTTAGTAGGCGAGGATATAAAGACGGAGTTTATCGGCTATGAGCATCTTACTGCCGAAGCCCGCATTGTTAAGTACCGGAAAGTAAAACAGAAGAATAAAGAGTCGTACCAATTGGTATTGGATAAAACTCCTTTTTATGCCGAGAGTGGTGGACAGGTTGGCGATACCGGTTTTATTGAAACTGCCAATGAAAAAATTGCCATAACCGATACTAAAAAAGAAAACGAATTGATTGTGCAGTATGCCGATTCAGTTCCGGAAAATTTATCAGCAACGTTTTTTGTTTCAGTAAACGAAAGCCAGCGCAGGCAAACTATGAATAACCATTCGGCCACGCATTTATTGCATGCTGCGTTGCGCCAGGTGTTGGGTAAGCATGTAGAACAGAAAGGTTCGTTGGTTAATGAAAAAATTCTGCGTTTTGACTTCTCGCACTTTGCCGGTATGACGGAGCAAGAGTTAGAAAAAGTTGAAACAATTGTGAACCAGAAAATCCGCGAGAACATTGCATTGAATGAACAACGCAATGTACCGTTAGAGAAAGCTAAGTCACTGGGTGCAATGGCATTGTTTGGCGAAAAGTATGGCGAGTTTGTGCGCGTAATTACGTTCGATCCGAAATTTTCAGTTGAATTATGTGGTGGTACGCATGTTCCGTTTACCGGAAATATTGGCTTGCTGAAAATAATTTCCGAGAGTTCAGTTGCGGCTGGCGTGCGCAGAATTGAAGCCGTAACAGCCGATGGTGCACAACAGTATCTGAATGATAACCTGAAATTACTGAACGAAGTAAAAGCCGTTTTAAAAAATCCAAAAGATGTGCTGGCTTCGGCTCGTACGTTAATGGACGAGAAACATGCTCTGGAGAAAAAGCTGGAAGTACTGTATCAGCAACAAGCCAATGTGCTGAAAGATGAACTGGCGCGTAAGGCGACAAAATCAAATGGTCACACTTTAATCGTAGAAAAAATTAGCGTGCCCACTGCCGATACTTTAAAGAACATTGCCTATGCTTTGCGAAATCAGTTCGATGATTTGTTACTGATACTGGCAGCCGATGTAGATGGCAAACCGCAAGTGGCCGTAATGCTGGGCGAAAAAACCGAGGCTGCAAAAAAATACCATGCCGGCAATCTGGTAAAAGAACTGGCGAAAGAAATTGATGGTGGCGGTGGCGGTCAGCCTTTCTTTGCCACAGCAGGTGGCAAAAAGTTAGAGGGGTTGGATGGAGTGTTAATAAAAGCGAAACAATTAATCTAAAATAAAATGAAAAAATTCTTACTGGTGTGTGCCGCTTGTCTGTTGCTTGTCACCACATATGCTCAGGATTCAAAAGAAGCCATAAAGCAGTTTAATTCTTATTCGAAGTTGGTGTTGGATAAAGAATTCGATAAGGCGTTGGATCATGTGCATGAAGGAATTTTTGAAATTGCACCCCGCGAACAGATGAAGGCAATTCTGGAGCAGACATTCAATAATACCATGATGGAGGTTGAAATGTCGATGCCGGAAATAGATGGCGTAAGTGCAACTAAAAAGATCGAGGATACTCATTATATAAAATTCATCAGTAAGAATATTGTAAAGATGCGTTTCAGTCCGCAGGCAATTGGCGAAGGCGATGAGGCAATAGCTAAAGTGCGGCAAGGTTTAGAAGCCCAGTTTGGTCAGGCAAATGTATCGTATGATAATGCCACCCGGTTTTTTAGTGTTTCGGCAACAAAGCCGGTAATCGCTTCATCAACCGATAAGAAAAACTGGAAGTTTGTTACGATCGATAGCGATCAACTTATTCCCATGCTTGAGAAATTCATTCCAAAAGAAATGCTTGATCTGAAGGTTGATTAACAAGGAATGAAGGTTCAGGATAAATACACCATCGTAATCGGCCTTGAAGTTCACGCCCAATTACAGACACAAAGTAAAATCTATAACTCAGATTCGGCTGCGTATGGTGGTTTGCCTAATTCGCACGTAAGTGTAATTACGCTGGCGCATCCGGGCACGTTGCCCAAACTTAATCGCAAAGCAGTAGAGTATGCTATCAAGATGGGGCTTGCCTGCAACTCTGAAATTTCGCGATACCAGATTTTTGATCGTAAAAATTATTTTTACCCCGATCTGCCGAAAGGCTATCAGTTAACACAGGATCGCACGCCCATTTGCAAAGGTGGGTTTATCACCATCACCACTAAAGCGGGCGAACGTAACATACCGCTTAATCGCATTCACATAGAAGAAGATGCCGGTAAGTCCATTCACCTGGAAAATGAACCCGATACGTTAGTTGATTTTAATCGCTCGGGTGTTGCGCTTATTGAAATTGTAACTGAACCAGAGTTGCGCAGTTCAGAAGAAGCTGCTGCTTTGCTGGCAGAGGTGCGCAAAGTAGTGCGCTACTTAGACATCTGCGATGGTAACATGGAAGAAGGTTCATTGCGCTGCGATGCCAACGTATCGCTGATGCTGAAAGATGCAACCGTGTATGGCAAAAAGGTGGAGATTAAAAACATGAACTCCATGCGCCATGTACAACGTGCGGTTGATTTTGAGGTAGAACGCCAAAGGGCGATTCTGGAAAGTGGCGGGCAGATTATTTCTGAAACCCGAACCTTCGATGCAAACACTGGTGAAACCTATGGCATGCGCACCAAGGAAGAGTTGAACGATTACCGGTATTTTCCTGATCCGGATCTTAGTCCGCTACAGATTTCAGAAGAATGGTTAGAAACGGTTAAAGCATCTATGCCTGCGTTGCCACGCGAGTTGAAAGAGAAATTTATTGCAACATATAAATTGCCGGTGTACGATGCCAGCTTACTTACTCAATCAAAAGAGTTAGCGCAATACTTTGAAACGGCATGTACGTTTACCACAAACTATAAAGCGGTTTCCAATTGGCTGATGGGCCCTGTTAAATCATACCTGAATGAAACCAATCAGGAGGCTGATAAATTACCGGTGTCGCCACAAAAGTTGGCGCGGGTAATTGAACTGATTGATTTCGGTAAAGTAAATTTTGCTACCGCTTCTCAGAAGTTGTTTCCGGAAATGCTGGCCAATCCACAACTTGAACCTGCGGAGCTTGCTCAAAAACTGAATCTGATACAAGACAGCAATCAGGATTCGTTATTACCCGTGGTGGAACAAATCCTGAACGAGTTTCCGCAGAAGGTGGAAGAGTATAAAAAGGGTAAGAAAAATATTCTTACTATGTTTATGGGCGAGGCTATGAAGCGTACTAAAGGCAAGGCCGACCCGAAATTGATTAATGAATTGTTTTTGCAAAAGTTGAATTGAACATGAAGCATATGAAAAAAATATTGGGAAGTGTGTTGATGGTAGTATTACTGGCTGCGTGTACCGAAAAGAAACCCGGTTGGGAAATAACCCTTTCGGGGAAAGTTGGCTTTCCGCAAGCCGGAGAAATTTCAGTGAAAGAACTGAAGCAGGATAACAGCGGTGTGGCCGATACGATCAAACTTAAAAGCGATTATACTTTTGTAAAAAAAATGTGGCTTACTGAACCTGGTTATTATCAAATTAATTTTTACAACAAGCAGGTTGTTACCTTAATTCTGGATAAGAGTAATGTAACGGTTAATGTTGATGGCAACAATCCCGGTGGTTTTGTGGAGGTAAAAGGTTCGCCCGATCAGGACTTGATTGCGAAAGTGCAACAGATGATGAGCAATCTGCAAACATCGCCTGAGTTATCGCAATTGGAAATGGAATTTGCACAGGCATCGACACAACAGAATACTGCTAGGGTAGAGGAGTTACAGCAACAATACCTCGATTTGATGGATAAAGGTTTTGTGTTGATTGGAGATGTACTTCGCGATGAGCCACCCTCATTAGCTGTACTTAATTTATTGCAACAAAATGTTTTGGATAAAGATAAGTTCTTCGATTTGTATGTAAGCACAGCGGAAAAATTCAAAAAAGATTGGCCCGATTCGCGGCACACCAAAGAGTTTGTTGAAATGGTGGACAAGATGAAGATTACAGCTGTAGGCCAGCTTGCTCCAGAAATAGATTTACCAAATCCGGAGGGTGTGCAAACCAAACTCTCGTCTTTACGCGGTAAGTATGTGTTGATTGATTTCTGGGCTAAATGGTGTGGCCCGTGCAGGCGCGAAAACCCGAATGTGGTTAAAGCCTATCATAAGTTTAAGGATAAAGGCTTTGAAGTATTTGGTGTATCGTTAGATCGCACCAAAGAAGATTGGTTACAAGCTATTGCCGAAGATGGCCTGGTATGGACTCAGGTTTCAGATCTTTTATATTTCCAATCGAAGGCTGCAGCCGATTATAACATCAATGCCATTCCGTTTTCAATTTTGATTGATCCGGAAGGAAAGATTATTGCAAAAAATTTACGCGGCCCGGCTTTGGAAAAGAAGTTGGGAGAGGTGTTGGGACAATAAACACTGGGATTATTCATTTCTGATTTCATCCACCGGATTGGTAAGTGCTGCTTTTATAGTTTGCATGCTGAGTGTAATAAATGCAATCAGCAGCACTAAAACTCCGGCACTTGTAAAAATTCCAATTCCTATTTCAATCTTGTTGGCGAAGCGGGCAAGCCACAAATCCATCAGGTAATAACCAACCGGTGCGGCCAGCAGAAATGCAATCACTATTCGTTTGGTAAATGTAACGGTAAGCAGGTTGGAAATATCTACAGCGGTTGCACCCAATACTTTGCGAATGCCCATTTCTTTCGTGCGACTTTGAATTACGGCCCACGATAGGGCAAACAATCCGAAGCAAGATAAAATCATGCTGATGAAAGAAAAGGTGATCACGATCTTATAAAAGAAAATATCCTCTTTATATTTTTTGATTAAGTCCTCTTGTATAATTCTGGGGTTAAATGCGAAATCAGGAAAAACTGCTTTCCATTCGGCTTGCATTAACGGAAGCAAGCGGGCAAGATCATTACCCTTATAATCGATTAAGATAGAAGGGCCGTTTTGCGAATAGGAAATAATAACCGGAGGAATTTCTAATTTGAATGAACCACAGGTAAAATCTTCCACCACCCCAATAATCTGATCTTCAGTGCCGGGTATTAACGCACCCAGCGGCTCTTGCAGGTTAAACTGTTTTACCAAAGTCTGGTTTACAACTTTGCCTTTGTTGGATGAGGAGGGTAGTTGCCCCGCAACTAATTTCAGATCAAGGGTTTTAAAGAAATCCTCATCGCCACTAAATAAGTACGGGGTGTAGAATTTGTCATCTTCCAGATCGTACCGGGCCATCCAGTTGCCCGAGATTGGGTTGCCACCGCTTACCGTTACATGGTTAACGTCTTGCAATTGCGCCAGCTTCTGTTTCAATGCAGGCAATCCTTCGGAAAATTTTCTATCGGGAGTAGTAAGCTGTACCAGATTTCGGTTAAAGCCGAGTGGTGCACTTCTGAGGTGTTGCATCTGTTCGATGATGGTTATCGCACAAATGGCTAACGTAATGGAGATAATAAATTGAACGGTAAACAACAGTTTGCTGAATGTAGTCTTAGACGAATCTTTACTCATCAAATTAACAGGCTTCATTTTCCATTGTCTGGAAACTGAAAGAATAACAATTAGTGCGATAGATAAAAACAGAACTGTACCCAACAGCGTAACCACGGTTATGTTTAAAAAGTAGGCAGGTGCCAGCTCGGCTTCAAACACAGAGTTAAAAAGCGGAATAACAAAGTAGGTTATAACCAGCGATGCTACATAACCGGTAACGATATACACACTGGCCTCTGTAATAGAAAAGGTTAACAAACTTCGCTTTGTAATACCTAATGTTTTCTTAATACCGATTTCCTTTTTTCGGTTTTGCCAGAATAACAAAAACAAGTTGATGAAATTAAAACTTGCAATAAAGAGCACCAACGCGCAAACTACATACCCAATGGTAATAAACATGGGGTTACGCGTTTTCATGTACACCATTTTGTTGTCGGTGCTGAAATAGGAATCGGTTAAAGGTGTTAGCGAATAAGTCATTTTACCGGCACCAATAAGGCCGGGACGTTGCGGATCGCTGTTGATTTTTTCAATCAAGTCAAGATCGGAAGCTGCCTGTGCGAGTAGTACATAACTTGCACCTCCGTTCCATTTTTCGGGAAATACGGAATGATGTACAAGCGCATCAAAAGTTAGATGACTATTTTCAATTGGCTTATCCACCACAGCCGATACTACCACGTGTTGAGTTGTATCTGCAGTAATTAAGGTAAGTTCTTTGCCAGTAACATTGGTATCATTAAAAAGTAAAAGTGCTTTTTCTTTGGTGAGAACAATTTTTCCGGGTGCCAGACAATTAGTTTTATTTCCTTGCGTGAGTTCGAAATCAAACAAACTAAAGAAAGTACTATCTACCGATAAGATTGTAAAATCTTGAAAAGCGTTGTTCTGTGTTTGGATGCTAACACCATCTAAATTAGTCAGCTGACAAATTTTTTCTGCTTCGGCATAGTTAGCACTCAGGTACTCGTGCAGGTAAGATGGGATGTAGGCAATGCGGCCACTGTTTCCAAACGGGTCGTTACTGAATAACTGGAATACCCGATTTTGTTTGGAGTGAAAGGTGTCGGTCTTGGTTTCAAAAACCAGAAATGAAATTAAGATGTTAGCGCAGACAAACCCAACAACTAAACTTAACAGAATAACCGAAGTGTAAACTTTTCTGGCCCACAGGTTTCGGAAAATAAGTTTAAGGTTGAGTGAGAGCACTAGTGTTGGCGTTAGAACTGAAGCTTAGATAAGCTGTATCAAAGGTGTTGTCAAGATGAGTCGAAATCCTTTGATACAGCTTGGATTATATTAAAACGTAATGCTCTCTGTTTTAAAACCAACAAAAGAAAACACGAGCATGCCGGTCTGTTTATTCACTTCAAGTTTATAGTCTCCATTCTTGTCGCTAACCGTACCTTGAGTGCTTCCTGCCAAAATGATATTCATACCCAAAAGCGGTTGGCCATCGACATCGGTAACTTTACCAACCATAAAGTATTTTCCACCTTCCTGAATCAGACTTCCATTGGTACGCATCGACTGCTTTACTTCTTCGAGTTTGCCCGCTGGTTGAGCAGTATCGTCCAGACTGTAAATAATAGGAATAACCATTCGTTGTCTTACAGCCATTCCGCGTTGTTTGCCAGGATTCCAGGGTTCGGCCTGGGCCATAATCCGTACAGCTTCTTCATCGCAACCACCACCAATACCTTTTAACGGTCTAACATCAGAGATAGAGCCATCCTGATTAACAACAAACTCAATAAACACTCGCCCTTGAATACCCTTTTGTCTCGCTTCAGCCGGATAACTTAAATTGGCTGCGATGTATTTGTAGAATTTATCCATGCCACCTCTCGGTTGTGCCGTTTCTTCTACCACTGCATAAATTTCATTTTCATCTTTTAATTCAAGATTGGAGATATCAACGGTAAGCACGCCCACTGTTTTTCGATTGGGGATAGGGTAGGTGTTTAACAGAATTTGTTTAACAGCCGAGTTGGCAGCAAACTTATTTCGGATTTCATCGGCATCGCCTTCCATATAATTAAATTTCGCTCCGGGGTATTGCGCCTGATACTTATTTGCAATATCCTGTTTTACAATCTCAGGAAATTCAACCTGAGTTAATGTGCTGTCAGTAATTTCATGCATAATCTGATCCTGACAGGCAACCACTACAAAATAGGTGGCCAGCATAAGCACTGCCGAGGCCATCTTCCACTGACTTATTTTTCTTCTAACAGTTTTCATCATGTTAATTCGTTTTAAGGTGAAGGAATTGGTAAAATGATTGGCGAGAACAAACCCGTTTTGTTGTAAAGTAACCTTCGCCAGCAAGCCACAATACCGGTCCACATCCATGCTTTCCACCGAGCGCGCATCGGCTTCAAATTCATGAACTTGTACCAGGGAGATTTTATAATACCGGATGATGGGATTAAACCAACACACAGCTTGTAAGAGATGAATCAAAATTATATCGAACGAGTGGCCTTTCTGAATATGAACGGCTTCGTGTTGCAGAATCTCTTCTTTCTCGGCAGCCTCTATCTGGTTGCCACCACTCAAAAAAATGTAATGGAAAAATGAGAAGATACCGCGCACCCGATCGGACTCTGCTACAGTGTATGCTTTCCAGGTATAGCGTTTAGCCTGGTTGAATAACCACACAATCTTACCAACCCGAATTAAGAGTAGCAGGATAAAAAATATTGCTACGCAGATATAAACGGGTGTAATCCAACTCCAATAATTTGTTTGAGCTTCTGGCGTAACAACATTTCCATGACCAACAATAACAATTTCGGGCAGCCAGTGTGCAGGTATGGTGTTGCCAAGTGTAGGGATAATACCGTTTTGTGTGCCCGTTATGGTGAACAACGGAAATAGAAGTGAACCCAGCATCGCGGAAAGCAAGAACCAACGCTTTGTGGTAAACTGGGTTTCGTTGCGGAATAGCAGCCAATACACAGCGTAGAAAAAAACCAGCCCGAGGTTAAGTTCAATCAGGTAATTGATGATGGTGTTCATGGCTTTTTGTTTTTAAGGTTTTCCAATTCGAGCATTAGCTTATCAATATCAGATACATTCAGGTTTTCTTTGGCAAAAAACGATACCAGGTTTTGAAACGAGCCATTGAAATAACCTTTCACCATGTTGTTGAGGTAAAAGCGCGTGTAATTCTCTTTCGCGATAAGCGGAAAGTACTCATGTGTTTTGCCGTATGCTTTATATCCCACAAAACCTTTCTTCTCTAAAATTCTTACTATGGTTGAAACCGTATTGTAAGCAGGTTTGGGTTCAGGCAAATGATCCATAATATCTTTTACAAATCCTTTTTCAATCGTCCACAGGATTTGCATTATCTGGTCTTCGGCTTTGGTTAGTTCTTTCATAGCTAATTTATGTATTGTACAGGGCTGCATTGTGCAAAAGGCACCGTGTTGGTTAGCGGAAACTTGTATGTTTTAATAAACTCGGTTAGTAGTTTTGAAAATTGAACTTGTCTATCAGATGATAATTCGTCTTCCTTAAAGTGAAACAAGAAGTAATCAATTTTACCACTCTTGTCTATGTAAATTCTGTTAAAACATCGGGTGGTTTTTTCCCAGTTAAAATCATTTGCCTTTAGAAATTTGCCAAGGTCTTTAAGTAGCGAGGTATAGCCTTGCATAAATTCCTGCTCGCGTCCGTTAAAGGCGGCCAGCGTGGTGTCGCTATGCAGCGCGCTCTTGTATGCTTTGTCAAGACTATCAACAGAGATGCCTCTATCAAGCGCATTCTGAAAAGAGGTAGCCAATTGTTGGCTATGCACATTTGAAAAGGCTATCGGGATTAAGAGGAAAACCAATGCGAATTTCATAGGTTGTTGTTTAGGTCAACTATCAATTACGTTTCAAAACTAAATACTTAGTTATAAGAAACAAACTCAGAAGACAAAAAATCATCAAATGCTTAAAAATCAGTTTGTTGTAAAACAGTAGGCAAGGATGTTTGCCCCCATTTGAAGGGCTTGCTGGCGCTTTTCGGTGGGCACATTGTGTATGCGTTGGTCTTCCCAGCCATTACCCAAATCCGTTTCGAACGAATAGAATACAACTAAGCGACCTTCGTAAAAAAGTCCAAGACCCTGAGCCGGTTTGCCATCGTGTTCGTGAATTTTAGGCAGGCCGTTCGGGAATTTAAACTTCTGATGGTAGATGGCGTGGGAGTAGGGCACTTCAATCAACTCCAACTCGGGAAATACTTTCTTCAATTCAATGCGAACAAATTTATCAAGTCCATAATTATCGTCCACATGTAAAAAGCCTCCGCCTATCAGGTAGTTTCTCAGGTTCTGGGCTTCACTTGCTGAGAAGACTACGTTACCATGGCCCGTCATGTAGATGTAAGGATAATTGAAGATATCGGAACTGCCGGCTTCGGCTACTTCATCTTCAACCTGAATGGTTGTGCCTAATTCTTTATTGCTGAACTCTACCAGGTTGGGTAGTGCTGTTTTGTTGGCATACCAATCGCCCCCGCCATTGTATTTTAGTTTGGCTATTTTAATAGCAGGTTGAGCGTGCAACGCTATAACCTGAATAAGACTAAGAAGCAGGAAGAGTACTTTCATCTAATGCTAAAATAAAAAACGGTTGCCAATTGGCAACCGTATATTTTTTGAAAGGAGAATTTTGTTTAGAAGGCAAAGCCAAAAGTCAATCCAGCTCGTACCCCAAAACCGTCAAAAATTCCGTAGTCCAAATCACTCTGACCACTACCACTAGTTTGTTTATAATTTGCACTCAGTAATTGAGGTCCAATAAACATATCAAGTGAAATTTTTTCTTTGAAGATCCATTGCTTTCCTATTGTTACTCCACCACCAAGAATTGAGAGTGAACCTTTAGTGGGATCTCCATTGAAGTCTGTTCCCTCGGCAGAAAAATTTAAGTATCTCACGAAAGGAGCAACATAAACACCTGCCGGAGCTTCAGATTCTGATAAATAAAAGCGATACTCGGGCGTTACTCCAATACCAGTGAAACTGGCATCTTCAGGACTATAAAATGTATAGAGAAGTCCAAGTTGAAGACTACTATTAGCATTTAGTTTCCGTTCGTAGGATACGTTTAGTGTTTTGAAAATTGGACTGAAGATATTGACTTTAACAACATTCTCTTGCGCTTTGGCAGATGTAAATACGCCACCCATTAAAAGTACCACAAGGGCAACAACTAAATTTTTTTTCATGTGAAGTTGGTTTGTTATAATTCAAATATAGCAAACAACGTGCAAAATAATTTTTGGTTACCCATTAAACCTTTGGCGCATGTAAGATTCTAAGCTATGTTTTAAATAACTAACACATGAAAACTATTTTCAAGAACAGTCTCTTAGGCTTTGCTTTAATCTCGCTCACCCTCTTATCATCTTGCTTGAATGATAGGTTTGATCTTTCTGACCAGGATTCTCAAAACATTGAAAACGAAGCAGTAACCGATGGCTACTTTGAAGATGCCGAAGATATGGCTGCTTTGGTTGTAGCTGCTGAAGGTGAAACAGCAGGTGGTCGTCAGGCAGAATTTGGAAAAGTTAATGGTACCAAGCCATCCGATTTACGGTTTGCAGGAACCTGTGTTAGCGTTACCCTTGAAATGGCCGAAGATACCCAACCCGGAAATCCGCATGGCTATATCACCATTAATTTCGGTGAAGGCTGTACCGATAGTAAAGGCAATACCCGTAAAGGAATTATAGTAGTTGAGTTTAAAGGCAAACGCTTTTTCCCAGGCTCAAAAATCATCACCACATTCGATGGCTACCATATTAATGGTGTTAGAATAGAAGGAACCCGCACCGTTACCAATGTTACCGGTAGCACCAACAATGCACCAAAGTTTGAAATTGTTTTAGAAGATGGTCGCGCAACCTGGCCAGACGAAACTTTTGCTACCCGCGAGGGAAGCCATACCCGCGAATGGATACGGGCTACTACTCCGTTAGAAGATGAATGGATTGTGGAAGGCTCGGCAACAGGTTCTAACCGTAACGGAACGCTTTATCAGGTAGAGATTACCAAACCATTGATTTACAAGCGTGAGTGCGCCATTAGCAACCGGGTGTTTATGGCAGTAGAGGGCACAAAGGTGCTTACCGTAAATAATAACACAATTACACTTGATTATGGAACCGGTGAGTGCGATCGGATTGTAACGATCACCATCAATGGCCAGTCGCGGTCTGTAATAGTAAGAGGAGAGTAAGCGCTTGTGGGGAGCGCGGAAAAGTCCGTTGCCATTTGGCGCGGGCTTTTTTTTGTTCTTTGCTTAGGCGTAATTGCAGTCAAAGTCTGCTATGCGCCAATACCTCGATTTACTACAGGATATTTTAGATAATGGAGCCATAAAAACCGATCGCACCGGTACGGGTACGCGCTCAGTATTTGGTCGGCAACTCCGGTTTAACCTTGCGGATGGTTTTCCGTTGGTCACCACAAAAAAACTTCACCTGCGCTCTATTATTTATGAGTTGCTTTGGTTTTTGAAAGGCGATACTAACATCAAATACTTGAAAGATAATGGAGTAAGTATTTGGGATGAGTGGGCCGATGAAAACGGAAACCTCGGCCCGGTTTACGGAAGCCAGTGGCGCAGTTGGCCCGCACCCGATGGCCGCAGAATAGATCAGATCACGCAAGTGTTAAATCAGATCAAACAAAAACCAGATTCGCGCAGGCACATTGTATCTGCCTGGAACCCGGCCGAAGTAGATCAGATGGCTTTGCCTCCGTGCCACGCCTTATTTCAATTTTATGTGGCGGAAGGGAAACTTTCTTGTCAACTCTATCAGCGCAGTGCCGATTATTTTTTAGGTGTACCGTTTAACATTGCCAGCTACGCCTTGCTTACACATATGTTTGCACATCAAACTGATCTGAAGCCTGGTGAGTTTGTCTGGACTGGGGGCGATGTGCATTTGTACTCCAATCACCTGGAGCAGGCACAACTTCAATTAAGTCGCCAGCCGTTTGCGCTACCACAAATAAACATTAAAAGAAAGCCAAACTCACTCTTTGATTATGAGTTTGAAGATTTTGAAATACTCAATTACCAATCGCATCCATCCATTAAGGCGCCTATAGCCGTTTAGTTTAAAAGTAAAATTTTGATCCCCCCACGATTTTTTTTGCGCTGGCTATGCTTTGGTTTTAGTATTACCCTGGTTGGATGCACATGTGTGGTTGCTCAAAGCACCAGGCCAACCTTTACAATTTACAAAACTGAAACACCTGTTGTGTTAGACGGTGTGGGCGATGAAGCAGCCTGGACAAATGCGAAGGTAATGTCCGATCTCCAACAGCAGTTTCCATACGATACCTTACCTGCAAAAACCAAAACCGAATTTAGATTTACTTACGATGATGAGTTTCTCTATGTAAGTGCCAAAGCTTACGATAATGTAAAGGGCGGGCACGTTATATCTTCACTCCGAAGAGATTTCAGAGGTGCAGGCCTCGATGGCATTTCGGTAGTCCTTGATCCTTTTCAGGACCTTACCAATGGATTCTTTTTTGGCTTGAGTCCGGCCGGTGTACAGCGCGAAGGTTTGGTATCCAACGGGGGCATGATAAGCGAAGATCTTGACCTTTCGTGGGATAACAAGTGGTATGCCGAAGCCAGAATACACGATGGCTACTGGACAGCCGAGTTTGCAATTCCATTTAAGACTCTTCGGTTTAAAGCCGGAGCCCCTGCATGGAACATAAGGTTTTATCGTATTGATAGCAAAGAAAACGAGCGAGCTTGCTGGCCCTGGACGCCACGAATTTTTGAACCGATGAACCTAAATTACACCGGAGAAATGATTTGGGATGCACCTCTAAAAAATCCCGGATCAAATATTTCTATTATTCCATATGCAGCAGCCCGAACCTCGCGAAATTTTCAGAATGAAGAACCGCGTAAAGATCAACTTCAGTTTGGAGGCGATGCCAAGATGGCTATTACACCTTCGCTAAACTTAGACCTTACTTTTAATCCTGATTTCTCGCAGGTTGAAGTTGACCGACAGGTTACCAACCTCGATCGTTTTGAGTTATTCTTTCCGGAACGCAGACAATTTTTTCTGGAGAATGCCGACCTGTTTGCTTCGTTTGGACACTTAAGGGCAAGGCCATTCTTCTCCAGAAGGTTAGGTATAACGCGCGATCCAAACACAGGCCAAAACATTCAGAACAAAATCTATTTTGGCGCCCGCTTAAGTGGAAACCTAAATAAGTTTTGGCGGATTGGATTTCTCAACATGCAAACTGCCAGCGATGAAAAAACACAAACTCCTTCTTTCAATAATACGGTGGCTACCGTGCAACGCAGAGTTGGTAAAAATTCTAATCTGCGAGCTATACTAATCAATCAGCAATTGTTCGGTAACGATACTTTACCTTTTAAGCTTGGCGGGTACCAGTACAATCGGATTGCAGGCCTGGATTACAATTATAATTTTCTAGGTAATAAATGGACGGGAAACGTATTTCTGCACAAACAATTCTCTGAGTCGCAAGCCGCGGCCCAGTTTGCGCACGGATATAGTTTAGTGTATAACACCAGAACGTTAAACTTCAATTGGTATCATCAGGTAATTGGAAGCGGCTATGCTCCGGCACTTGGCTACGTACCACGCAACGGTTACAAAAGAATTTCACCTTCGGGTAACTATTTTTTCTATCCCAATTCCAGGATTTTAAACAATCATGGACCTGTAGCTGACATGTCCGTTCTATGGGACGATAATTTTGGATATACCGATCATGAATACACCGTTGGATATTCGGCTACGTTTCAGAATCAGGCTACCTTATTAGTGAACGTGAAAGATTTTTATACGTTCCTTTTTCAGGATTTTGATCCTACCAATTCGCCATCAGAAGATATGGCGGTGAAGTTACCCACAGGTACCGATTATCGGTACACGTGGGTGCAGGCTAACTTCTTGTCCGATCCGCGTAAGCCATTCAATTTTGAATTAACGGGTATTGCAGGCAGGTACTTTAACGGAACCCGTAAATCAATTTCGGGTTTACTTAATTATCGGATCCAACCATACGGTGTTTTTTCACTTGATGTAGGCTACAATCAGATAAGGCTTCCGGATCCATATCGCAGTGCTAATATTTTTCTGGCTGGCCCGCGGTTCGATTTAACGCTTACCCGGTCGGTATTTTTTACCACATTCTTTCAGTATAATAGTCAGTATCGCAATGTAAATATCAATTCACGCTTTCAGTGGCGGTTCAAGCCTGTGTCAGATCTTTTCATTGTTTACACCGATAACTACTATTATACCTTCGAAGAGGTTGGGCAGTATACCAATTTTACACCCAAGAACAGGGCTTTGGTTTTGAAATTAACATACTGGCTAAACATGTAAAGGCGGCTAATTGCTTCTGTTCTGTTATTTTTGCCGCTCATTAAATTTTACCCAATAAAGTTTGATTAATACCCTTAAAAATCAACCCTTTTGCGGGATATTCCGTTAGTTAGCGCGTATGGCTGAAAAGAGTAGCATTTTTGACATGATTGGCCCTGTGATGATCGGCCCGTCCAGCTCTCATACAGCCGGGGTAGTACGTATTGCTCGTGCCGCCATCAAAATTCTGGGCGATACCCCAGACGAAAGCGAAATTACCTTTTATAATTCTTTTGCCCGCACCTACGAAGGCCACGGAAGCGACCGTGCCATTATTGCCGGTCTAATGGACTTTGGAACAGACGATAAGCGCATTCGCGAGTCGTTGGAGATAGCACAACAGCAGGGACTTCAGTACACATTTAAGTCGGTGGGAAACGCTTCTGCGTTACATCCCAACTCCATCAGACTCAAGCTAAAGAAAGGCAAACGAACCGTAGAAGTTTTAGGCGAAAGCAAGGGTGGCGGCATAATTAATATTGCTGAAGTAAACGGTTTTAAAGCCGACTTCTCTGCCGCGCTGCATACGCTTATCATTTTTGCAGACGATAAGAAAGGCAGCATTGCTTTTATTGCAAATGTGTTGGCGCATGACGATTGCAACATTGCCACCATGTCCGTTTCCCGTAAGGGTAAGAACGACCAGGCCTGCCTTGTAATTGAAATGGACTCGGGCATTAAGGCTGTAACATTTGAATACTTGCGGAGTCTAAGCTGGGTAAAGGAAGTGATTTATATACCGGATATTGTTTTATAAACCTATGATGAAAAAGTTACTGTTGTGCTGCATTTTATTAGTTACCGCATGGGCAGCACATGCACAAGAAAAGAAAGTATGGACATTGCAGGAGTGCGTGGACTATGCTCTAAAAAATAACCTTAACGTAAAGACAAACTTATTAAATGCAGAAACCAGCAAGGTTAATCTGGATCAATCTAAGTTTCAGATGTTGCCCACGTTAAACGGAGGCGGTTCGTATGGTTATAACTGGGGTCGTAATATTGACCCTACTACCAACCAATTTGAAACAGAACGAATTAACTCTATAAACTTTCAGGCAAGTTCATCTTTGTTATTGTTTAACGGGTTCCGGTTATTTAATAATTACAAACAAAGCGTTACCGACAATGAAGCGGCTGCGGAAGATTTCATCAAAGCGAAAAATGATGTAATCATAAATGTAGTTACGCTTTACACAACAGTTATTTTCAATAAAGAGTTGTTAAGTAATGCCCAATCGCAATTAACAACTACAACGCAACAATTAGAGCGCACCCGTAAATTAGCAGAAGCTGGTTCCGTGCCTCGTGGTAATGTGTTGGATTTGGATGCACAGCAGGCATCGAATGAATTGAATGTTATCACAAATGAAAATGCAGTTAACCTTTCAATTCTAAGGTTAAAACAAGCGCTGCAAATTCCTGGCTCACAAACAATGGATATTGAGGTGCCGGAATTATCGGTTGCCGATGGTACAATTGACGAGACTGCAGAACAGATTTATGAGAAAGCTTTAACGGCTATGCCTGAGGTAAGGAGTGCCAGACTAAAACTTCAAAGTTCATTGTTTGCATTTAAATCGGCTCGGGGTAGTTATTTTCCACGTTTAAGTGTAAATGGAAATTTGTTCACCAATTACTCCAGTAGACTTGATGATCTTGCGCCTGGTGGTTACTCACGAGGAGAACAACTTAACGATAATCTGGCTCAGTCAGCATCACTCCAGTTACAAATACCAATTTTTAATGGCTACCAAACTAGAGCCTCAGTTAAACGGTCGTATTTTAATACGCAACAAGCTGAAATCAATTTAACAAGTGCAGAGAATACATTGCGTCAGGCAGTTGAAACATCTTACAATGATGCATCAGCTTCTTCTAAAACATACCAATCAGCATTAAGACTTGTAAACGCCCGCGAAGAAGCGTTTCGCATGTTAAAACAACGCTACGACAACGGTGCCGCTAACTTTGTAGAATATCAAACTGCCGAGAACGCACTCTTTCAGGCTAAATCAGATTTAGTTCGCGCTAAATATGATTTCATTTTCAAGAAGAAAGTGCTGGACTTTTATCAAGGCAAACCCATAGAATTTTAATCACTCCTTATCCTATACTGTAATGGCAAAACAAACGAAGAAAAAATCGAACAAAACACTATACATCATTATCGGGGTAGTGGCCGTTCTTATTCTATTTTTGATTATTGGAAAATCTTCTGGTCTGATCGGCAAACCAAAAACACTTGAGGTCGATGCATCAAAAGCCAAGAAGGTTTCTATTGTAGAGAAAGTAAGTGCATCAGGAACGGTGCAGCCTGTAATAGAAGTTAAACTTGCTCCGGAAGTATCGGGTGAAATTATTGAGTTACGTGTAGAAGATGGTGACTCGGTAAAACAAGGTGCTATACTGGTTAAGATTCGTCCTGATATCGTGATTAGTCAATTGGAACGTTCTGAGGCTGCACTTAGTCAGCAATTGGCAAATCTGGAATCGACTAAAGCATCATTGGCAAGAGCGCAGGCTACCTATACCCGTGCTGAACAAGATTACAAGCGTCAGGAAAAGCTATGGAACGAAAAAGTAATTTCAGAAGCTGATTGGCAACTGGCACAGCAAAATTTTAAAGTTGCTACCAACGATTTGAAATCGGCTGAACAATCTGTAGAAGCTGCTAAATATGTGGTGAGCAGCACCGAAGCTGGTGTACGCGAGTCGCGCGAGAATGTTCGCAGAACTTCAGTTGTTGCACCTATGAACGGTATTGTATCTAAACTGAATGTAAAGCAAGGCGAGCGCGTAGTAGGTACAGCACAGATGGCTGGTACAGAAATGATGCGTATTGCCGACCTGAATAAAATGGAAGTGCGCGTGAATGTAAATGAAAACGATATTGTGCGTGTGCATTTGGGCGATTCAGTACTGATTGATGTGGATGCATACAGCAGTACAGGCAAAGAGTTTAAAGGACTTGTTACTAACATTGCCAATACGGCTCGCGATAAAGTTTCGGCTGATGCGATTACCGAATTTGAGGTGCGCATTCTCATTCTGCAATCTTCGTATGAAGATTTAATCAAAACCGGAAATAAATATCCTTTCCGTCCGGGTATGACAGCCAGTGTGGATATCATTACTACCCGTAAAGACAATGTGCTATCGGTACCATTGGCGGCTGTTACTACCCGTGCTCCAGAAGGTGATAAAAATTCTACTCCAGTTAATCAGGATAACGACAGACCACAAGTAACCGATTCCAGCAAACCAAAAGCTGAAAAGAAGCAAGACAAGGTTGTGGTATTTATAAATGATAACGGAGTTGCAAAAATGATTGAAGTAAAAACAGGTATCAGCGATTACGACAACATTGAAATTTTATCAGGTTTACCTGATTCGGCTACCGTAATTACCGGGCCATTCCTTGAAGTTTCCAAGCGCCTGAAAGATGGCGATAAGATTACGGTGAAACAGGAAGGGAAGAAAGACGACAAAGCGAAAGAAGAGAGTAAGTAATAATCTCGAAAGTAATAAAGGAAGCCACGCAAAATGCGTGGCTTTTTGTTTTTACAATATCGCGTAAGATTTTTAAAGCGTATCTTGCGGGTTCAAAATAAAAACTATGATTGCTCATCCTTGGCACGAGGCCCCTGCGGGTTCAAACCCACCCGAATATGTAAATGCGATAATCGAGATTTCAATTGGTATGCGTACCAAATATGAAGTGGATAAAGAAACCGGCTTGTTAAAATTAGATCGCGTACTTTATTCAGCTGTTCACTATCCGGCTAACTATGGTTTCATTCCGCAATCACTTGGCGAGGATAATGACCCACTTGATATAATGGTGTTATGCCGAGAACCCATCCGGCCACTATGTCTTGTCCCAGCAAGGGTAATAGGCGTAATGCGTATGGTAGATCAAGGGCTGGCAGATGATAAAATTCTGGCTGTTGCCGATAATGATGCCAACACACGCCACGTTACTGACATTACCGAGTTTGCCAACCACTATAAATTAGAGTTAAAAGAATTTTTTGAGAGTTATAAAAAACTTGAAAACAAAACCGTTACTGTTCCTGAATTTCAAGGTAAGGCTGTAGCTATGAAAATTGTTGAAGATGCATTGAAGTATTACAAGACAAAATTCTGATCGCTTTCTCTTAGCTAAATCAGTTTCTGAAAGTAGGCTCCGGCTTCCATCAGCCATGCAACACCCACATGTATAAACACCCCGCCCCACACAGAGCGGGTGTAAAGAGCTATGGTCCCTAAAATGTATCCACCAAAAATTGAACTTATGGTTTCGCCAACCGGCTTACCAAAATGCAGATAACAATAGATGGTAACCATGGGTATAATGGCGTCTTTGCCCAATACTTGCGCCAAACCAATTACAAAGAAGCCACGAAAAAGTAACTCTACGTTTAGGAAATCCATCCCATATAGGAATTCAAAAATGAATGCGGGCAGATAATCGGGCCATTGCCAAAGCTCCGCTACAGTATTGCTTTTGTAAATAGGATAGTAGCTTGAAAAACTGGGATGAAAACTGGCTATCAAAATAACAGGTGCAACAACCATCAATAGATAGATATAAGGTTTTATGTTGCCTGTATGCGTTAAACCATAATGCGCGGATGGTGTTTTGTCAAAAGCTTTGTAAAAGATTAATAAAGGCAACAGAATAATGAAGAATCCTGTAGCATGATTGGTTGTTCTGAAAATCCAGGAGTAACCTTCGTACTGTTGACTGAACAGCGAAGCAATTTCATGCAAGTAAGGGAAGCCTCTGTCAAAAGAAAGAATAAATAACCCAACCAGAGACAACACCCAAAACGTTTTAGCTTTCCAGAAAGTGTAATTGTTTTTAAATGCTGATACCAGCAAACAGGTTATATAATACCCAACAGCATATAAGATAAAGTAATAGCCAACCCGAATCCATTTACCGGTATGTCGATCAATTATTCCATTCTCCAGATTGATTGTATAGTTAATTACAATAGACAAAGCCAACAGTGCAGCTACTGTCAGGTAATAGGCCAATCTGAAATCCTGTTGCAGATGTTCGCGGACAAGATTTAGTAACTTCTTCACAAAAATGTTTTGAGGTTTTGCGCTACCAGGTGAATGGGTAAACCCATCACGGTGAAGTATGAGCCTTCAAGATGATCGATGATTGTAATACTTTTTCCAGTGGTAGGCTGCGTAATGGTTTGTTCAATCAAATCACTCCGGCCAATGCCGTTCAGGAAATTTATTTCTTCCTGCGAACAGGGATTGAATTTTTCGGGGAGGCAATCTTGCGCACCGTACGCACCGGCCTTATCTAAAGGTTTAAAAGTATCGATGTAGTATTCGATATCGTTGATGGATAGTGCTCTGAACGTAACGTTTGTCTGGTCGCTAAAGCATACCGTCTTTTCTTTCGATAGCAGACACACTGCAGTTACTACCGTGTGCGTTTTACCGCTTAGCTGGGTAAGCATTTTAATCGCTTCGTTACGATCCAATGGTTTATTCAGAATTTCATTTTCCAGAATAACTACGGTATCGGAAGCTACTACTACTTCGTTAGTAAGTTCTGACTCAAACACCTTTGCTTTTTTCTGAGCCAAAAATGCAGGCACTTCTTTAACTGGCATCGCGGCAGAAAAAGATTCATCGATATCCGGAGTGCGAACAGTAAACGTAAAACCGACTTCGCGCATCAGGTATTGCCTGCGTGGCGAACTGGAAGCGAGTATGAGTGAGCGGATGAGTTTCAATTGGAAATAACTTTTACTCCTTGTCGACTTAATTCAATCATTCCATTTGCCTTAATGGCTTCAAGAATTTGGGGCAAATGAAACTCAAAATGCTTTACCAGTTCAGTCAACTTAAGATTGCCAACTGTTACAAAGATTAATTTGTGAGGTTCTCTTTTTAAAAGATACGAGTGGAAGAAGTCGGTATCTTTTGTAATTAAAATAAGTTTATCCTGAATCGATAACCTCCGTATTTCAGTATCACTTGTTAAATTTCCTGAAGGTAGTTGTAAGGTGTGTTTGCAGGTATGACCTGCTTTTGAGAAACATTCAACCAGGCTTTTGGGTAACTGCGCGTCAACCAGAAAATTCATGCACTCATCGGGTACGATGTACCCTTGTATTTTAATACTTCAGTTGCATAAGCTAATGCCGCTAAAATGTCTTCGCGCTGAAGATCATTAAATTCAGATAGAATTTCTTCAATTGTATTTCCGCTGGAGAGGTATTCTAAAATACTTTCAACCAGATAGCGGGTATTACGAATAGTAGGCTTTCCATGTCCTACTTCAGGATTTAGGGTGATTCTTTCAAGCCATTTCTTTTCCATGACCACAAGTTAAAAAATTATTTAAAATGGCCCGAATGCAGGACTCAAAAACTCTTCCTCTTTAATAGAACTAAACAGCAAGCCACACACTACTTTGGGATAAAAGTAGGTTGACTTCTGAGGCATGGTATAACCACTGGCACACACGCGCTTTACATCTTCAATGGAAATATCCTGCGTAATGATGGCCATCTGAACTTCACCCCGGATAACTTTAGCGAGGCAATCTGAAAAACTTCTGTCGAACAAAATGTTTTCGGACTTGCGTTGATCTTTACCGGGAATGCCCAATATTTTTTCGATAATAAAATAATGCAGCACTGTTAAGTCAAGTTCTTTAACGGTTTCTGGAAATTTCCAGGTCATTCGTGTAAATGCTTCGGGCTTAAGCCTGATCTTGAGCGAGCGATCTTTGAGCAGAACACCAAACGCCCATTTCTTACCCAGAATAATTTCGTTCAACGTATCGGCATCTTCAATTTCTTTTATCTCAAAGTCGGCTTGAAGTTTTGCTACAAACTCAGCTTCCGAAAAATTTGATAAATCATGAATTAACCGATGTGTAGGTAAGATTCGTAAATCATCGGCCTCCGTATTCGTTAAGTACATCAAATGAAAATTGTACCCTTCATTACCGGTGTGGTTTGGGTTTTGTTGCTTTTGCTGATGCTTATAAAACAGCGAACCTTCATAGCGATGATGCCCATCAGCCAGAATTATTTTTTTGGTTTCTAATGCGTGTACAAACTTTTCAATAACCGAAACATCATGAATAATAGCCAACACATCGCGCACGCCCTGATAATCTTCGCTTTCATACAATGGCGCGAGCATAGCCTCGTCCATATATTTCTCCAATTCAAAATCCGGATCGGTATATAGTCCGTGAGTGGGACTAACATGTAATTCCGTTTTGTCGAGTAATTCAATTCTATCATTTACCGCTTTCGGTATGGTACTTTCATGTCGCAGAATAACCTGATCTTCCCAATCATAGGTGCGGATATAGCAGATAAAACCTTTTCGACAAAAGTCTTTTTTGGAGCCTGCTAATTTGAAATACTGATAATACACATAGATAGCCGGAAGCCTATCCTGAACCAATGTTCCGGTATCTTTCCATTGTTGTAACAGCAAACCTGCTTTGGTTGCAGCATTGGGACCTTGTGGCACCGATAAGTGAATGCTGTTAAGTGGATTTTGAAACAATGCCTTACGTTGTTTGTCAGATACCACATCAAACAGGGGCGAAGTGAGTGAATCTATTTTTCTGGTTAATGCTTCATTATACCGCCACGCGCGGAATGGTTTTATCTCAGCCATAAAATCAAGTCCGGTTTTTCTTCCAGTTGGATACCGCTTTTGTATTTTCTACAGGAGCAAGGGTTGCAGTTTCTTTTGGTTGCAGCGTAGCAAGCAATGCCGATAACAATTCCTCATCCTTATCGTCTTGTGTTTTTAGCACATCAGGTGTAAAATATTTTTCTACAAACTTGGTATCAAAGTTTCCGCTGGTGAAGGCTTGGTGTTGCATTACAAACTTGCAGAAGCCAAGTGTAGTTTCCAATCCGGTAATGGTATATTCATTAATAGCCCGAATTGTTTTGGCAATGGCACGTTCGCGCGTACTATCGTGGCAAATCATTTTAGCTATCATCGGATCGTAATAGAACGGCACCGCCATGCCTTGTTCAAAACCATCGTCTACCCGAATGCCATGACCTTGCGGACGATTATATGTTTTTAAAGTACCAATGTCGGGTAAGAAATTATTGGTGGGGTCTTCTGCATAAACACGAACCTCTACAGCATGACCGTTGATGGTAAGGTCTTCCTGTTTAAAGGGAAGCTTTTCACCTTCTGCTACTTTTATCTGAAGCTTTACCAGATCAAGTCCTGTAATTTCTTCCGTTACCGGATGCTCAACCTGCAACCGCGTATTCATTTCCAGAAAATAAAAGTTCAGATTTTCATCTACAATAAACTCAACCGTACCGGCATTGTAATAGTTGGCGGCACGCGCAACGTTAACAGCCGCTTCGCCCATTTTTTTTCTTAGTTCAGGTGTGAGAATAGAAGATGGCGCTTCTTCAATTACTTTCTGATGCCTGCGCTGAATGGAACACTCACGTTCAAACAAATGCACTACGTTTCCATGCTGATCGCCAAAAATTTGAAACTCAATGTGGCGCGGCTGTGTCACATATTTTTCAATGAATACCGAGCCATCGCCAAAAGCAGATTTAGCTTCACTCACGGCTCGCTCCATCTGTGTTTCAAAATCAGGTTCAGCATCAACAATGCGCATACCTTTGCCACCGCCACCGGCACTGGCTTTTATCAGAATAGGATAACCAATTTCAGCAGCGATTTTCTTTGCCTTAGGCAGATCAGAGATGGGCTCTGAAGTTCCGGGTACCAGCGGCACATTAAATTTTGCTACAGCTGCTTTTGCGGCCAGTTTACTGCCCATCAATTCAATTGATTCCGGTGAAGGCCCTATAAAAATCAAACCTTCCTTTCTTACCAATGCGGCAAAGTCTTCGTTCTCCGACAGGAAACCATAGCCAGGGTGAATAGCATCGGCACCGGTTTGTTTAGCTGCGGCAATAATCTTCTCCATCACCAGATACGATTGTGCTGATGGGGGTGGCCCAATGCAAACAGCTTCATCCGCAAAGCGAACATGCAAAGCTTGCCGATCCGCTTCGCTAAACACGGCCACGGTTTTAATTCCCAGTTCTCGGGCACTGCGCATAATGCGCAAGGCAATCTCGCCCCGGTTGGCAACCAATAGTTTCTGAATTTTTTTCATTGGCAAAATTCTATCCTGCAATGCTAACGAATTAGGGAAACAAGTGCGTAAGCTTTGCGTGAAAATCTTGAGGATTCACTGGTTGTGTAGAAGTGAGATAACAGGTATTTTGCTATTTCGTAAATTGCAATAGCATGGAGTCATTGATAAAATCAAGAATTGACTTTAAGAGTGTAAAACTGATATGACCTTTATAGCTGGATATATTTATAAAAATTCTGTACAGATAGTTTCGGATTCCGCAGTGACTGGTCCAAAAAGGCCGGAAAATCATGACATTCCTAATTTAATTTTTTGCAGTTCGTTTAGAGAGACCGTACATATTTCTGGGGATCAAGCTATTTCAGAATCAGCTAATAAATTGAATAATATTGATGGACGGATACTAATTGCTTACGCAGGTTTGACTAGCGAAGGAGATGGAACGCTTCGAGATTTGATTCTAAGATTTAAAGTCAATTTTGGTAAACCCATATCTCATGTAATCAAAGAGTATTTTGCTGAAAATATTTATAAGAACTCCCAGTATATTATTGGATTCAATGAGGAAGATAAACCCCATTTATTTGTTTGCTATGAAAATGGACGAAGCTACTTAGAGAATAATCGACCCGGTATCGCATTCGCTGGAGTGTTTCCCTATAATATTCATGAGTCAGCAAAGTGGGCATTTCAATGGGCGAGTAAACTAGGATATTCGGAAGATGAAACTCTCGTTTTTATGCAGGCATTATTGCAGACAATATCTGTAACAAATAGAACAATAGAATACAGAGTTGGTGGTCACTTTAATGGCGCTTTAGTTTCACGAGAAGGAGTTAGATGGTCAAGGGATACGTTATACATAATGTACTCAACAAATAATTTCGAACTGGGAGATAAATTTATAGTCGCAAAGTACAATAGAGAAAACTCAACATTTCTTATAGGAAATGATTCAAAATGGTTATTTCATCCTTCTATCGGAAGCAATAGTAAAGAGGAGGTCAAGAAAAAATGGAATGATTCTATCCATGAGTGCTATAACAATGAGCTTCCTGATTTTTGCGTTTTTATATCATACGATAAGAGAACCGTTGTATCTATAAGCAACGAAAGCGGAAAGAACCATCGGATTGAACGAGTGCATGGAGGCATACAAATTCCTTATCATATTAAAATAGAAATGAATAAGTACTTAAATCCACCCGATGGCACTATTGGAATCTACACATATTCTAATTTCATAAAATGACTTAAGACATGTGAGAATATGACCTTTTAATAGGTCTTTTAACACATTACGTTAATTTTTTCTATTTTTGCCGCGAATTTGGCGCAGATAAGTCTGACCAAAACAGTTTAAAAATCAAGTGCTTACGTTTACTCAAACCTTACTATGGTCGATTTATTTGACAAGCTGAAAATGGAGGCCGGCCCGCTGGCCAAATACTCACACCTGCCCGATGACTATTTCTTCTTTCCAAAGCTGGAAGGCGAAATCGGTCCGCGCATGAAGTTCAACGGCAAAACCGTTTTGAACTGGAGTTTGAATAACTACCTCGGGTTGGCTAACCACCCCGAAGTAAGAAAGGCTGATGCCGATTCGGCTGCGCAATATGGCCTGGCATCACCAATGGGTGCGCGTATGATGTCGGGTAACTCAGTACATCATCTTGAGTTAGAAAAGCAACTGGCAGCTTTCGTACAGAAAGAAGACGCTATGTTGTTAAACTATGGCTATCAGGGTGTGCTTTCTATTATCGATGCCATTGTAGATCGCAAAGATGTAATTGTTTATGATAGCGAGTCGCACGCCTGTATTATTGATGGCGTACGGTTGCACATGGGTAAGCGCTTTGTTTATCCACACAACAACATGGAAAACTTAGAGAAGCAATTACAGCGTGCTACCAAACTGGCTAACGAAACCGGTGGTGGTATTCTGGTAATTACGGAAGGTGTTTTCGGAATGTCGGGTAACATGGGCGATCTGAAAGGAATTGTTGAACTGAAGAAGAAATATAACTTCCGCCTGTTTGTAGATGATGCCCACGGCTTTGGTACAATGGGTGCTACTGGTGCCGGTGTAGGTGAGGAGCAAGGTGTTCAAGATCAGATAGACTTATACTTCTCTACGTTTGCCAAATCAATGGCCAGCATTGGTGCGTTTGTGGCAGGCGATAAAAAAATTCTGAAGTTCTTACGGTACAGTGTACGTTCACAGATCTATGCTAAGTCGTTGCCGATGCCATTGGTAATTGGCGGTTTGAAACGCCTTGAATTAGTGAAGAAACATCCTGAATTGAGGGCCGATCTGAAGAAGATTATGGCTGCTATTAAAGCTGGCTTGAAAGATCGCGGTTTCAGCATCAATCCAACCCAGACACCACCCACTCCGGTACTCTTTAAAGGTGGGGTTGGCGAGGCCGCTAATATGTCGATGGATTTGCGCGAGAATTATGGCATTTTCTGCTCGGTAGTAATCTACCCGGTGGTGCCAAAAGACGTAATTATGTTCAGAATTATCCCTACAGCGGCCCATACGCTGGCCGATGTGGAAGAGACCCTGAACGCGTTTTCTGCGCTAAAAACGAAGCTTGACAGCGGTTTTTACAAGGAAGAGGCACTGGTGTCAGTTACCAAGGTCTAAAAAAGTGGCCTTTTGGCTTGTTTTTAAAGCCTTTTGCTTAAATTAGCCTTAGGATTTCAAAAATTTTAACATCTAAACATCCATAAAATGAAAAAATTTGAAGAACTAAAGACCATCATAGCATCATTAGAAGGTGATGCAGATAAGTTCTACAATAAGGGAAATAGCGCTGCTGGTACCCGTATCCGTAAAGGAATGCAAGACTTAAAAAATGCGGCTCAGGAAATCAGACAAGAGGTACAGGAATTGAAGAATAAAGAGGGAGGACAAGGATAATTGCCGCTTTATTTTAGTACTTAACCCAAAAGGGCTGAATCAATGATTCAGCCCTTTTGCTTTGTGCTTGTGGTGACGGTTATAACTTATACTTTTCAATCTTCTTCTTCAGATTATCGGAAGGATTAACCAATGGCAAGCGCACATGCGGTTCGCAAACACCCAATAAACTTAACAGGTATTTTATACCTACCGGGTTTCCTTCTTCGTACATCGGCCCGTTTATGTCCAGCAAATTAAATTGCTCTTTCTGTGCGGCTGCCAGTTTGCCGGCAAAAGCAAAGTCTTTTATTTTTTTAAACACGCCAGGGTAGGCGTTGGCCAATACCGAAATTACACCCACACCACCCGTGGCATAGATGGCGAGCGTAAGCATATCATCGCCCGAAATCAGCATGAAGTCTTTTGGTTTCTCTTTCGCGATTTTCATGCATTGCTCCAGATTGCCCGAAGCTTCCTTAATACCAATTATATTATCGAGTTGTGCCAGCCGTAAAGTAGTATCGGCAGTTAGGTTTGAGGCTGTGCGGCCGGGTACATTGTAAAGTATAACCGGCACGGTTGATACTCTGGCCACGGCTTTAAAATGCTGATAGATTCCTTCTTGCGAAGGTTTGTTATAATACGGACTCACCGAAAGAATTGCAGCTACACCTGTAAGATCGGTGTGTATAAGTTCTTCCAACACGCTTTGTGTATCGTTTCCGCCAATGCCGTAAACCACAGGCAGGTTGCGTTTATTATTCTTCAATACAAAATCCAGCACCGCTTGCTTCTCTTTTTTACTAAGCGTAGCCGATTCGCCCGTAGTGCCCATCACCACATAATAATCAACGCCCTTGCCGGTATGCGACAATAATTTCTTTAGTGCTTTGTAATCTATCGAGCCGTCTTCATGCATAGGAGTAACAAGTGCTACACCCGTGCCTATCAAATTCTTCATCGCAATTGTTTGGTGTAATTATACATGGTTTCAATTAGTCCCTTGTTGGTGCCATTCTGTTCAATCATCATCTCAAAGTAAGTCTGGCCTTGCTCATCATAGCGGCCAATGCGGCAATGTGCTTTGCTGCGGGCCAGTAAATGTAAAATAAGTGGATGTGGCTGCCTGTCGATGTTGAACAAATAATCAAACGGAGTTTCAATAAACTTTTCGGCAATGGCAGAATTGAGATTGCCCCAGAATGTTAAGTCTTTGCTGGTGAAAAAATCAAACTTGAATTCGTAGTTCTCTTTTTTTTCGGGCAGGTATTCCAGCACCTGTACTTTTTTTCCGTCCTGTTCCAGATGATGAATAAAATCTTTTATGTCAAGGTGTTTTTGCTTGTCTTCCACAGTAAAAAGAATGCCCACCGTTGCGGCTTGTTTGTAAGGTTTGCTGTTGCGTGAGGTCTTATTTTTCTTTAGCGCAGAGTCGGTGCGCATTTGTAGAAAATTCAGTTTAAACATGGCCGAAAGCTACTAAAGTATGTGCAATTGTTAGATTGAAATTTTGATTGGAGGTTAACCCTTGATCATTCCCTCAAATTCTGATTCGGAAATAATTTTAACACCCAGTTTCTCAGCCTTCTCGCGTTTGGCCGGCCCCATGTTATCGCCCGCCAGCAGGTAGTCAAGTTTACCTGATATGGATGATAATACCTTGCCGCCATGCGCCACAATTACATCCTTTAGCTGGTCGCGTTCGTAATTCTGAAATACTCCGCTAATCACAAACGATTTATCACCTAAAACAGAACTTACCAACTCCGGTTCTTTCTGGTTCGATTCAAATTGCAGTCCGGCTTTGCCCAGGCGCTCAACTTCGCGCATCGCATCGGCATCCTTAAAGTATTCCACCACGCTTTGCGCGATTTTCTCACCTACTTCAGGTGCTTCCAGCAAGGCTTCGTAGGAGGCTTGCCGCAGGTTATCCATCGTTTTAAAATGCTTCGCCAGTTTTTCGGCTACGGTTTTGCCAACATACCGAATTCCAATTCCAAACAATACACTTTCGAATGGTTGTGCTTTAGAAGCCGCAATGCCATCCAGCATATTTTGCGCAGACTTTTCTTTAACCTTATCCAGTTTCAGTAAATTTTCTTTGGTAAGATCGTAAAGGTCGGCTGGTGTTTTTACCAAACCAAGCTCAAACAATTGCCGGATGGTTTGTTCACCCAGCGAATCAATGTCCATAGCTTTGCGCTGAATGAAATGCTCCACTTTACCTTTTATCTGGGGCGGGCAACCTTTTTCATTCGGGCAATAGTGGTTGGCTTCACCTTCTTTGCGGATCAGTTCGGTATCGCATTCGGGGCAACGGGTAATGTACGTTACTTTCTTTACAGAAGATTTTCGTTTTGCCAGATCAACACCCGTTACTTTCGGAATAATCTCGCCACCTTTTTCAACAAACACATAATCGCCCAGATGCAGATCAAGGCGCGAAATTTCATTTGCATTATGCAACGAGGCCCGCTTAACTGTTGTGCCTGCCAAAAATACCGGCTCCAATTCAGCCACCGGAGTTACTGCACCCGTGCGACCTACCTGATAGGTAATACCTTTCAGTTCTGTGCTAATGCTTTCGGCTTTGTATTTATAGGCAATAGCCCACCGCGGACTTTTCGCTGTAAAGCCAAGCCGCTCCTGTTGTTCTAAGCTATTTACTTTAATAACCACACCATCGGTTTCCAAAGGGAGTTCATGCCGTTTCTTTTCCCATGTGTGGATGTAGTCTAAAACTTCCTGAATGGTGTTACACTTTTTATACGTGGGCGAAACCTTAAAACCCCAACGCTCTAATTTGTTTATCGCTTCCGAATGTGTTTCCACTTCGTTCTCTTCGCCAAGCAAATAATAGAGATAACAATCTAATTTTCGTTTGGCTACCTCTGTGCTGTCTTGCATTTTTACTGTGCCCGAAGCAGTGTTGCGGGCATTAGCATAGGTTTCTTCACCAATATCTTCGCGATCTTTGTTCAGTTGTTTAAATACTTCCTTGGGAAGAAATACTTCGCCCCGCACTTCAAATCTGGTCGGCACATCATTCGCTTTTATGCGCAGGGGTAAACTGCGAATGGTTTTGATGTTGGTGGTTACATCATCGCCCCGCACGCCATCGCCTCGCGTTACGGCTTTGGTTAACAAGCCATTTTCATAAATCAAACTGATGGAAACGCCATCAAATTTTAATTCACAGAAGTATTTATAGGCATCGCCATCTAAACCTTTTGCTACGCGGCCATCAAAGTCAGTTAACTCTTCCGCTGAATAGGTATTGCCCAACGAAAGCATAGGGTATTGATGTATTACCGAAGCAAACTCTTTGGTGATGGTACCACCCACACGTTGCGTGGGCGAATCCGCCAGGCGCAAAGCAGGATGTTCCGATTCCAGTTTGATTAGTTCTTCCAGTAACTGATCGAATTCAAAATCTGAAATTTCAGTTTTGCTTTTGTTGTAGTATAGATCGTTGTGGTGATTGATCTGATCCGTAAGCTGCTGAATGCGGGTCTTTGCTTCTGCGGAGGTCATGTGTAAAAAATCAGATTACAAATTAATAAAATTAAGCGTTTGACAGGCAACCAATGCGGCAGTTTCGGTACGCAACCGGGTAGGGCCGAGGCTGGTTTTAACAAAACCATTTGCCAATGCCAGTGCTAACTCATCTGGCCGGAAATCGCCCTCGGGGCCGATTAACACGAAGTAACTTTTGTTGGTCTGCGCCAATGCTTTTAAGTGATGTGGGTTTTCGGAATCCACATAGCAAATAAACTTTTCTGCGGCCGGTAAGGCCACCACCTCTGCAAATGGTTTTAGCTGGTGTAGGGCAGGTAAATAATACTGGCCGGATTGTTTCATGGCGCTTACCGCGATTTTAACCAGACGATCGTGATTGATGTTTTTACGTTCTGAATTTTTACACAACATAAAATGAACTTCTTCCACACCAATCTCTACCGCCTTTTCAATCAGCCATTCCATGCGGTCGATGTTTTTGGTAGGCGCAATGGCTAAACCGATGCTGAACTTTCGCGGTTCCTGAAAAACAGTTTCAAAGATTTCAAAAGTACATTTGCGGGCATCGGTTGAAGTGATTCTGGTTTTGTAAAAACGACCGGCACCATCCGTAACCTGCAATTCATCACCAACCTGCATACGCAAAACTTTTACGGCATGCCGGGATTCTTCTTCATCCAGGTGATGAATGCCCTTAGGAATTTCCGGTTGATAAAATAGGTTCACCTTGCTCAGGCGTAGTTCTGGTGCAGCTTTTCCATCAGCGCTACGTAATCCTGCATGGCCTGTTCTTTGGCAATACCTTTTTTAGAAGCCCATGCATCAAACTTAGCAATACCTTTAAAATCGAAACCACCGGGGCGTTCTCCGGTAACATCGCCATCGGTAGCCTGTTTAAAGAGGCCGTATAATTCCAACAGTTCTTCGTTGGAGGGACGTTTGGTTAGTTCTTTTGAGCGGGCAACAGCCGCATTAAAATCATCGAGTAGTGCCATGTTGAATTGATTTAAAAAGTAAAGTCCGGACATACATCCAGTAATTTTTAAATAAGTGGAGGTAATACCATTAGCAATCTTACTCAATTATCCACTGATAGGTATGATTCTTTGTTTCTTTAAATTGATTGTGAATCGCTTGCTGTGTTTCAAAGATTGAAGTATCTGAGGATTTCCTAATCTCAATGTAGTTAAAAACGAGTTCCTCAGGTGCAAAACTGTTTATTCCTGAAGCCACGGGTGCGTGCGTATTATTCAATAGCAGGAAATAGCCTTTTAGGTTTACAGTATCCCATTTTGTAAGATTTAATTTATCGCTTTTAAGTATTGAATAATCAGAATTGGAAAATGGAAATATTACGATTTCAATATCCTCACCTGAACGATTATGAATTTCACCAACTGTTGTAAAATCACAACTTGAAAATAATAACAAGGTTATTGCGTAACCTATTAGTAGTTTCACTTGGTAATATTTTATCAGATTATCGTTTTGCGATCGGAACGTACTCGCGCAGGTTCTGGCCAGTGTAAATCTGCCGCGGTCTGCCAATCGGTTCTTTGTTCTCGCGAAGTTCTTTCCACTGTGCAATCCATCCCGGCAAACGGCCAATGGCAAACATAACAGTGAACATGTCCACCGGAATGCCCAGGGCGCGGTAGATGATACCGGAATAAAAATCTACGTTAGGATAAAGCTTGCGTTCAACAAAGTATGGATCCTTCAAGGCAATCTCTTCCAGCTTCATGGCTATTTCCAAGGTAGGGTCGTTAACGCCCAACTTAGCCAGCACATCGTCAGCAGCTTTCTTAATAATTTTTGCGCGCGGGTCGAAGTTCTTATACACGCGGTGGCCAAAGCCCATCAGGCGGAACGGATCGTTCTTATCTTTTGCTTTGGCAATCCACTTATCGGTATCGCCACCATCTTTCTTAATCTGTTCCAGCATTAGAATTACTTCCTGATTGGCGCCACCGTGCAGCGGGCCCCACAGGGCATTAATACCCGCGGAGATGGATGAATAAATACTGGCTTTGGATGAGCCTACAATCCGCACTGTTGAGGTTGAACAATTTTGTTCGTGATCGGCATGCAGAATCAAAAGTTTATCTAACGCATCGGATACTACCGGGTCCACCTCATAATGATCGGCCGGAAGGGCAAACATCATTTTAAGGAAACGTGAGCAGTAGTTGAGTGTGTTATCGGGATAGTTAACCGGATGACCGACTGCATTTTTATAAGCCCATGCGGCAAAGGTTGGCATCTTGGCCAGCGAGCGTACAATGCTAAGGTAAACACCTTCTGATGAGCGGTTAGGATCTAATGACTCCGGGTAGAAAGCTGTTTGCGCACAGAACAACGAAGCCAGCACGCCCATAGGATGCGAAGTAGAAGGGAAGCCATCCAGAATTTTCTTGATGTCTTCATGCACCATGGTGTGGTTCTTAATATCGTTCGAGAACTTGGCAAGTTGTTCAGTACTTGGTAAGTCCCCGAAAATCAACAGGTAAGAAACTTCCAAAAAGTTAGACTTAGCAGCCAGGTCTTCAATGGAATATCCGCGGTAGCGAAGAATACCTTTGTCGCCATCCAGAAAGGTGATAGCACTTTTGGTGGCTCCGGTATTTTTATATCCAAAGTCGAGGGTAACGGCTCCGGTTTGTTCAAGCAGGTTACCAATATCGATACCCAGTTCGCCTTCCGACCCTTCTACGATAGGAAACGTATATGATTTTCCGTCTATAATTAATTCTGCGCTCTTAGCCATAGTATAGAATTTTTACTTAAAACTTAAAGGTTAAAGATAGGGTTCCGGGTAGTTAGAAAAAAATGACTTTTGAAGATTTAGTTATTTCCTAATATCAGTGGCATGCCGTCTTTGCCGCTGCCTACCACAATGATTTTACTATTGGGGGATTTTGAAAGTTCGAGGGTTGCCTCTATCCCTCTCATTTTTAAAAGTTTGTCGGTTAAACTGTTGTTGATGATGTTGTTTGCACGCGATTCACCTTCTGCTGCAATGCGCTTACGTTCGGCTTCACTTTTTTCTTTATCGAGACGAAACTGGTAGGCGAGGGCTTCCTGTTCCTGTTGTAGTTTGTTTTGAATGGCTACTTTTATTTGTTCTGGTAGCTCAATTGAACGAAGCAAAACTGCCGGGGCATAAACAAAATTTAATAGGAGAATTTTTTCTGATTCAGCTCGAATAGCGGATTCAACTTCTGCTCTTTTGGTAGAATATATTTCTTCAGCTGTGTACCTACCCATCACTTGTCGAACGGTCGAGCGTACCTCTGGTATAACCAATACATCAACATAATCTACTGTAGTGCCTTTAAAGAATTTTTCATGAATGAACCCTATCTTATCAGTCATAGGGCTATAGCGAACAGTTATATCAACGTGAATTGACAAACCATTTTTATCCAATACATCCATATTTTCATCTTTGGAATTCTCGCTTACGGCATATATGAATACTTCATTCCAGGGTGCCTTTAAATGTGTACCAGGCCCCTCAATGTTATCCTTGTC
Organism: Cytophagales bacterium; assembly: GCA_017303795.1. GTDB lineage: Bacteria > Bacteroidota > Bacteroidia > Cytophagales > Cyclobacteriaceae > ELB16-189. The sequence goes on from JAFLBR010000016.1 coordinate 41,050, forward strand.
CAAACCTTTCCCAAAAGGATAGAATAATACAGCCCGCTCGGTAGCGCTAATGGTGTAGAACAAACTGGATGATAGGGCCAGGATTACTATAAAAGCAATCACAGTTAGAATGATAAGGGGAAGTCTGCGGTTATTCATAGAGTCAAAATTTTAGAAGAAATGCCTTTAATGCAGTCAGGCAAATTACTACAAATAGCTATCGGGTTGGCACAAATTGAAAAAGAAAATACGAGTGGGATAAAAAAAGAGCGGCTTTGCAGGCCGCTCTCATAATTAAATTAAAACCTGAATCAGATTGATGAACCTGAGCCTTCGCCAGACCCTGATGGGGTTTCGATTACGGGTGTAGGATTAGGGGTTACTACTACTGGTGCAGGTGTAGGAATTGGTGCCGGAGCAGGAGCCGGTGTTACTTTCTTAGGGGCTGGTCTTTTTTTAGGAGCTGGTTTCTTAGCTACCTTTTTAACCACCTTCTTTACTACTTTCTTAGCCTTTTTCACTACCTTCTTAACGGCTTTCTTCGCTTTTTTAGCAACCTTCTTAACTACCTTTTTAGCTGATTTCTTTACTGACTTTTTAGCTGCTTTCTTCGGTTTGGCTTTCCCTTTCTTAGCAGCCTTCTTCGCTTTCTTTGCCATGGGACTAGAGTTTTATTTTGGTTGGAGTTAGACTGAGCATTGCATTTACAATACTCTCTATGTAAATGTACTTACAGATTATTTATGGATGCAACAAGTAATGGATTAATTTTTACGGCTACGAGTATTATTTCCCGATACAGAACTTTGAAAAAATATTCGCTAACAAGTCTTCACTTGTGATTTGCCCTGTTATCTCCCCGAGGTGATGCAACGATTGGCGGATGTCCATAGCCAGGAAGTCGCCCGTAATGCCGGTGTCTAAACCATTTAACACCCGCGTTAACGCATCATGGGTTTCGGTTAACTTTTGGAAATGCCGCAGGTTGGTAACTAAAACATCGCCTTGCTTTACGGTACTTATTTTTACCTGATTGAGAATGGCCTCTTTTAAAATATCCAGATTTTTTTTGCTGGCTGCTGAGATAAAAACAAAATCCTGATTTTCAATTTTATCCAAAAGCGCAGGACTCGCTGCATCAACTTTATTACCCACTTTAATGTAGGGAATGCCCAATGCTTTTACTTCGGCCTCTTCGGCTTCTATTTCAGTTTGGGTAGTGGAAGCAAGATCAAATAGATATAAAATCAACGCAGCTTTCTTCATGCTTTCGCGCGTACGCGAAACACCAATAGCTTCTATCGTATCGCTTGTATCGCGTAAGCCGGCTGTATCCATAAACCGAAATGCCACGCCATCCAGAATCATTTCATCTTCAATTACATCGCGCGTAGTGCCCGGTATGTCCGATACAATGGCCCGCTCTTCGTTTAACAGTGCATTTAATAAGGTGGACTTGCCAGCGTTTGGTTTACCGGCAATTACCGTGGGGATTCCATTTTTGATTACGTTGCCTTGTTCGAACGAACTGATTAACCGCGCGAGGTAGCTTTGAATTTTCAGAATCAGATTTCTTAAATCGCTGCGCCCGGCAAACTCTACATCTTCTTCACCAAAGTCCAGCTCAAGTTCTATCAATGAAGCAAAGTGAATCAACTCTTCGCGCAGGTGTTTAATTTCTTTTGAAAACCCACCGCGCATCTGGTTAAGTGCAGCTTGCCGTGCATTATCCGTTTCGGCATGAATCAGATCGGCAACGGCTTCGGCCTGCGCCAAATCAAACCGACCATTTAAAAATGCGCGTCTGGTAAACTCACCCGGCTCAGCCAAACGTACACCTTGCTGCAAGAAGAGTTTTATGATTTCACGTACAATAACAGGCGAACCGTGACAAGAAATTTCTATTGAATTCTCTTTGGTGAAAGAGTTAGGTTCTTTAAACACCGTAACCAATACTTCATCTATCGGGTTATCAATTCCAATGGTGCCGAAGTGTACGGTATGGGTAGGTTGGGTCTCCAGTTTTTTTCCAACAAATACTTTATCAGTGATTTTGATTGCATCAACTCCCGAAAGCCGGATTACTGCCAAGGCGCTTACACCCTGGGGAGTGGTAAGGGCGATAATGGTATCATTTACTGTTGTAAGCATCCGCGAAAATAGGTCTTTCGGCTTCAAGCCTCAAGTTGCTGGCTACAAAAGCAGGCTTGTAGCCAGTTTAATTACAAATCAATTATCCCTTACAATAAGAACGGGCACTTTCACGCGATGGCGTACCGTATCAACCGTTGTTCCGAAGATAAGATCCTTAAACCAGTTATGGCCATGCGCGCCCATCACTAACAGGTCGGCATCAAATTGCTTCACCATTTCGGGTATAATTTGTTTAGGATTTCCAAAACCAATTTTCATCTCAACCTGGTAGCCGAGATTTTTTAGCTGATCGACATATTCATTAAGTGCGCGTGTATCTTCATCCGATTCGTGGTCGGCAATCTGACTGCCATACCACATGGCTCCGGCAGTTTCAACAATGTGTATTAACAGGTAGCGCGCTTCTTTGCCGCCTTGTGCTGTTGCACTGCGAATGGCAAGCGCATCAGCCGAACTAAAATCGATGGTTACAGTAATGTTGCGATAGGGTATAGGTTTCAGGTTTACCAGTTCGGCCGCGCTACCGTGTGGTGCGTGCGATTTCTTTTCTCTGCGTTTACGATCTAATGTGGGTTTAAACGTAATATACAATAGCAACACTCCAGCAAATACACAAACCGGCAATGCACTAATCCATACTACCCATGCACGCGATCCGGCATCGGCAATCCAGCCGGTAATTTCATTTATAACCAATTGTACATTAAGCGAAACAATTATGATGGCAATTGCCCACGCAGCAAGTTTTACAATAGGTTTAATTGCAAACACGCCCATCTTTTCTTTATCGCTGGTAAAGTGAATAAGTGGAATGATAGCAAACCCCAGTTGAAGACTCAGCACTACCTGACTAAATACAAGCAACTCGCCTGTGCGCCCTTCTCCGTATAAAAGAATAACAATGTATGCCGGTATAATGGCAATAAGCCGCGTGATGAGTCTGCGAAGCCACGGTGCAATGCGCAGATTCAGATAACCTTCCATTACAATCTGGCCCGATAACGTTCCGGTAATGGTTGAGCTTTGTCCGGCAGCAATCAGTGCTACACCAAACATAATAGAAGCCCACTCGTTACCGAGCATAGGCGATAAGAACTTATACGCATCCTGTATTTCAGATACCTCGTACATGCCTGCACGAAAAAATGTGGAAGCGGCCAGAATCAGAATAGCGGCATTTACAAAGAAGGCCGCATTCAATGCGATAGTAGAATCGATCAGGTTATATTTAATCGCGCTCCAGATTCCTTTTTCGCTGGTATCAATTCTTCGGGTTTGTACCAGCGAGGAGTGGAGGTAAAGATTGTGTGGCATAACCGTAGCACCAATAATCCCAATGGCGATATACAAGGCTGTCTCATTCGGGATAGAGGGAATAAACCCTTTCACCAACTCACCCATATCGGGTTTGGCCCAGATCATCTCCAACAGAAATGCAGCACCAATGGTTGCAACCAATGCAATGATAAAGGCTTCGATTTTGCGCATGCCATAGCTTTGCAGAATGAGCAGCAGCAATGTATCTAACACAGTAAGCGATACGCCCCATATTAAGGGTATCCCAAATAAGAGTTGAAGCCCGATAGCCATACCCAGTACTTCAGCCAGATCAGTCGCGGCAATGGCAATCTCGGCCAAAACCCACAAACTGAAATTCACAACCGGATGATAGGCATTACGCGAGGCTTGTGCCAGATCGAGTTGCCGCACAATACCTAATCGTGCACTTAGCGATTGTAACAACAGTGCCATCAGGTTCGACATGAGCAAAACCCAGATTAACGTATAACCAAATTGGCTACCACCGGCAATATCGGTAGCCCAGTTGCCCGGATCCATGTAGCCCACGCTTACCAGATAGGCGGGCCCCAGGAATGCAAAGAGTTTGCGCCAGCCTTTGCGTTTGGTTACATCAACCGAAGCATGTACTTCGCTTAGCGATTTACGTTGTTCGTTATTTCCATTGCCTTTCATATCAGCCAACTACTAAAATGTTTTGAGAAACTGCTTTTGAGATAAATACGCGGTGGTCGTCAATCAGAATCTCCATTGAGTCATCGTACTCTTCTTTACCGAGTACTTTAATTTTTACACCGGGCCGGGCACCAATTTTATCCAGATACTTCAACAGGTTTGAGTCGGAGTCCTTAACCGCGGCAATCTTGCCCTGATAGCCAATAGCCAGTTGATCGACCGGAACCTGCGGTATTATTTTGATCTTTCCTTTGTGATCGGGGATAGGATCGCCATGCGGATCAACTTTAGGATAACCAAGAAATTCATCCAGCTTTTCAATTAAGCGCGGGGAATTAATGTGTTCTAATTGTTCAGCTACTTCATGTACTTCATCCCACGCAAACCCGAGTTTATCCACCAGAAAAGTTTCCCAAAGCCGGTGTTTCCGGATTACCATCAGGGCTTCGCTTTTGCCTTGCGCAGTTATGTTTACCCCATAATACTTTTCGTAAGTAATAACTTCCTTAGCGGAAAGCTTTTTGATCATATCGGTAACCGAGGCCGCTTTGGTACTCATGGCTTCGGCCAGTTCGTTGGTGAGCACCGCTTTAGAGCCGCCATCCGAAAGATGATAGATGGCTTTGAGGTAGTTTTCTTCCGTAAGACTAAGCATTGACTTTCGTGAGTTGACATCACAAAAGTATATTTTTAGATTAGTCTAAAAAATAATTTAGATTAAAAATTTACGAACCTGTTCCAGAAACCGGGCTTCTTCATCCCGCCAGGTAACGTTTAACGGCTGTGATGTGTAGAACGAATCATTCAGCTGAACCAGAATTTTGGGAAGATCAGGATTGTCGAAATCGACCGCTATGGCTGCGTGGTGCGGTTCACAAAGCTCGATCCATGCTGGTTCGGGCTGAAGCAGAATTGGAAGTTGGCAGGCAAGGTATTCGTAGAGTTTGGTTGGCACTTTGTCCAGGATGTGCGGGGCAGGTGGGTAGCAGATAATACCAAAACTTGCGGTGCGGATGGCTTCCAGAATTTCAGTGTGTGGCACCAGTTGGTTGCCTCCGATAAGTTTTATAAAAGAACATCCGGCTATAGCCGATTTGATTTTTTGCAACGTGGCTGGAACAGCACAGTACCCGATAATCTCCAACTCAACTTTCGGGTTAAGTGGATGCAACTTTAGGGCAAGGTTGATGGCCTGAAAAACTCCGGTGCTTTCGGCCAGTGTTCCAGTAAACACCAGTTTGATTTTATTGGCCGGAGGTTGACGGATAAAGTTGGCTGGAACCACCGCTTTGTTCTCTAGCACCAAACTTTTTGAGCGTACAAATGGCAACTCATTTGCGTAGCATTTTTCGGCTAACAACACCCCATGAAAGAGGGGAGTGAGCAGCATTTCTTTAAGCCGAACCCAGCCTGCCAACAGAGGTTTTAAAGGCCAGGCAAAACCGGTAGTATGGAGGATGTTTCGCGCGTAATTTTCCTGAATATCGTACACAATTTTAGTCCCAAATAAAATTCTGTTTATGATACTAACCATCAATAATTCATGGGTATTAACTATCAATAGCTCAGGTTTTACTTGAATACACTTTTTGAGCACAGTCAACGGTGCCAATAGTCGCCCGATGCTGATTCTCTTGAAGGATTTCAGTGTGATTCTGGTGATGGAATCGGCAGGTGTTTTGGTTCGGGATGGATAGCCAATCACGTACACTTCATAGTCCCCAAGCCTGGTCAGCGAGGCAGCAAGTTTTTCACTCATCCGGGTATCATCTACCGGTTTCAAAATTGAGGCAAGGACTATTCTTCGTTTTTTCATTTATTGCGGCCCGGTTTAAAATTAAGCATAAATGCAACTACAGGAATTGATTGAAAAGGCGTGGGCCGATCGTGAGTTATTAAAAACGGTAGAAACCCAACAGGCAGTGCGCGAAGTGGTGTCCTTGTTAGATACAGGAAAGCTGCGGGTGGCCGAGCCTGCCGGTGATGTTTGGAAAGTAAACGAGTGGGTAAAAAAGGCGGTAATCCTCTACTTCCCTATCCAGCAAATGGAGGTGATAGAAGTGGGGCCGTTTGAGTTTCACGACAAAATCGCACTAAAAAAGAACTATAAAGAACTGGGTGTACGGGTGGTGCCGCATGCCGTTGCACGCCACGGTTCGTTTGTGAGCAAGGGTGTAATTATGATGCCCTCGTACGTAAACATTGGCGCGTATGTGGACGAAGGCACCATGGTAGATACCTGGGCCACCGTTGGTAGCTGTGCGCAGGTTGGCAAGAATGTGCACTTAAGTGGTGGCGTTGGTTTGGGTGGTGTGCTGGAACCTGTACAGGCTGCTCCGGTAATTATTGAAGACAACGTGTTTGTTGGGTCGCGCTGTATTGTGGTAGAAGGCGTGCGTGTGGGCCGCGAAGCAGTTTTGGGTGCGAATGTAGTATTAACAGCCAGCTCTAAGATTATAGATGTAACTGGTTCTAAACCTGTGGATTATAAAGGATTTGTACCACCACGTTCGGTGGTCATTCCCGGCACTATTCCCAAGCAGTTTCCGGCTGGTGAGTATCAGGTGCCATGTGCGCTGATTATTGGTACCCGTAAAGAGAGTACCGATAAGAAGACCTCGCTTAACGATGCTTTGCGCGATAATAGCGTGTCGGTTTAGATTGATGAGGGTGGTGGTTCGTGGGGACACGAACCACGGCATTCAGGAAGACTTCGCTTAACGATGCTTTACGCGATAATAGCGTATCGGTTTAAAATTTGGTGATGTAAGCAGCTGCTTCAAAAATACCCAAGTACTTGGTCATTTTTGTTATGCAGTTGCACATGTACTTGTGCAAAATCTGGCTTTTTAAGATTTTCTAAAAAATTTATCGCAGTAGCAATGATGAGTCTCCTTGCGCACCACCAACCCCCTGACTTTAAACCTTCTACTCGTTATCCGGGTCTAACGGTTACCTGATTTGGCATACATGGCATATCCTTTGTCATTAGAATGGTTAAGATTAACTTTATAGCCATGAAATCGCTACTAAAAAGCGTTGCATTGATTCTGCTTCTCAGCGCATTTACCATGCCTGGCGATAGCGAATTTGTTACCCTAAAGAATACCAGTTTTGGTAAAGGTGAGGTATTAACCTATCGAGTAAACTTTGGATTCTTTACTGTAGGTAAAGCCTCTACAGTAATTGATAATAAGGTGTTTATGATGAACGGACGCCCCAGCTATAAGGTAGATGCTTTTGGCGAAACATCAGGCATGGTATCGTGGGTAACCAAGGTAAACGACCAGTGGGGTGCTTACATCGATACCGCTGCGTTGGTCACCCATGTATCCTATCGCAAAATCCGCGAAGGCAACTATCGCAAAGATGAAATGGTAACTTACGATCACGAAAAGAATCAGGCCGAAGTAAAAGTATTGGACAAAAAGACCAACATTTATGGTGACCCGAAATACTACCAAACTCCGGAAAACGTGCGCGATATGGTGGCCGGTTTTCTGTATATGCGGGTAATCGATTTCAACAAACACAAAAAAGGCGATACCGTTTCCATCTCTGGATTTTTTGAAGACACCGCTTACAATCTGAAAATCATTTATGCCGGCAAAGACAAGGTTAACACCAAAATCGGCAAAATCCCCTGCCATAAACTGGTGCCCGTAATGCCCGATAACAAACTGTTTGATGGCGAAAATTCTGTTACCTGTTGGATTTCGGATGATGGCAACCGCATACCCGTAAAAATTCAGGCCAAGATGTTTATTGGTAGCACTGGCATTGAGTTAACAGGCATAAGAGGTTTGCGTAACCAACTTCGCGTGTTGCAATAAAATCGCCTGTCTGCCGAATTGAAATGGAAGTAATTTCTAAGAGTTTCTTAATTTCGGGCATTACCTAAATCTAAACTTTTATGTTGAAGGAATTTAAAGCTTTTGCCATGCGGGGCAATGTTATCGACCTCGCTATTGGGGTGATTATCGGTGGCGCCTTTGGTGCTATTGTTAGCTCGCTGATCAATGATGTTATCACACCACTTGTATTGAAACCAGCGCTTGATGCTGCGCAACTTAGTCAATTGGAAGATTTAACTGTTATGGGTGCTGTTAAGTACGGTAAGTTTCTGGCTGCTACTATTAACTTTATTATCATAGCATTTGTACTCTTCTTGATTGTGAAGGGAATTAACTCAGCCAAGAAGAAAGAAGAAGCTGCACCGGCCGCTCCGGCAGCACCGCCTGCTGATATTCAGTTGCTAACTGAAATAAGAGATTTGCTGAAGAAGTAAACCTTATAAGCTGTAAGCTAAAACAAAAGCCACGCGTTTCGCGTGGCTTTTGTTATTCCTGATGCTGACTTTTTAGTTTCTGATAGCGCTTCTCCTGCGTTTGCCATTGAATCAATCCAAAGGAAAGTAGCCCTAGAATAGACCAGATCAATACACCAACTGCAATCCGTGAAAGCGATAATTCATAATCGGTGCGCGTAAAGTACCGGAACATTTCCACGCCCGTGTAAACTGGCAAAGCAAACATGACTACCCCGTGTTTAAAGGCATACTTCCATTTGCCCACCTTGCGTTTTTCTTCCCACCAGGTAATAAAACGTTCGTCTATTTCGGTCATTTCTTAAATCGTTCTGCTAAAACAAGTTCTTTACTACCAGCTTTGTATTGATAAAAACCGCTGCCACTCTTTACGCCTTTGTGTCCGGCCTGCACCATATTTACCAACAGAGGGCAAGGGGCATATTTCGGATTCCCGAATCCCATGTACAACACGTTCAAAATAGATAGGCAAACATCCAAGCCGATAAAGTCGGCTAATTGAAGTGGCCCCATGGGGTGGGCCATACCCAGTTTCATTACGGTATCAATTTCTTCTACGCCCGCCACGCCTTCATACAAAGTATAGATGGCTTCGTTTATCATGGGCATGAGTATGCGGTTAGCCACAAAGCCGGGGTAATCGTTTACTTCTACTGGTACCTTTTCCAGCTTACGCGATAAGTCCATAATCTGGTTGGTTACCGCATCGCTGGTGCGATACCCACGAATTACTTCTACCAACTTCATTACCGGAACCGGATTCATAAAGTGCATACCAATTACCAGATCCGGACTTTTGGTTACCGAAGCAATTTTAGTAATAGAGATTGAAGAAGTGTTGGAGGCGAGAATAGTACCCGGCTTGGTGCACTCGTCAACTTCTTTAAAGATTTTTAGTTTCAGATCCAGGTTTTCAGTTGCGGCTTCCACTACCAGGTCGGCATCTTTTACACCTTCTTTTAAAAAAGTGGTAGTTGTTAAATTGGCGAGCGTTTTTTTCTTTCCATCTTCAGTTAGAATTCCTTTCTCTACCTGGCGCCCAAGATTTTTTTCGATGGTGGCTACGGCTTTTTTCAGAGCGTCTTCTGAGATGTCGATCAGGCTAACCGAATAGCCATATTGTGCAAACACGTGAGCAATACCGTTGCCCATTGTACCGGAACCAATTACTGCAATATTTTTCATTATAGATAGGTATATTTAAAGTGAAGTTAACGTAAAGATAATGGCTATAACGCAAAGTAAACGCATCAAAAGTTTGTCAACCCGGTATCTGGGGTTTTATAAGATGAGCGTACTTTTTGTCTTACTTATTGTGATGGCTTTCCTTGTTTGGGGTTCTTATATATCGTATCAAAAATCAGGACGATGGTTTATGAACATTTACACCACAATCTATATAAGTTTTATTGCCTGGGGCTGGGTTCGAATTAACCGAAACGTACACCAGGTTGAGTTTGATGACGACTTCCTGTACGTAATCCTGAAAGGGCAGGATATTATTATTCCATTAGAGAACATTAAAGACGTGGATATTAAAACGCTTGGTGGAGTTTACGAAGTGGAATTGTTTCAGGGGGAGCAGTTGGGTAAAAAATTCTATTTTAAACCATCGTTATTTTATCCATTCAATTTTAAGAAGAAAGACGAGCTGGTGAATGTGTTACGCAGAAATATAAACCGGGCCTATCAAAAGAAACAAGTCTGGCAAACAAATGCGTTGCATAGTTGAAGGTTAACCGCAAAGACGCTGAGCCGCAAAGGATCGAATGCTGTAATGATGGGACGTCTAAAGCAATTCTACCGTAACCTCCTTTGCCAAACCCATCGCGTTAAAGCGTAATACTAATTGCTGATTTTCTACGATTGAATCTGCGTGAGCAAATCAAGAATTTCCACCATGGTTAAGTACTTAACTTGATTTAGCAGGTAGATGGAGATTTCTATTTTTATTGTAAAAAGAATAACGAGAAGGCGGGCCCTGAACCAGAACGCTTATTTATTTGCGGTTGTTTCATAGCGGCTTCATACTTAACCTGAAGTTCTTTTAACCAATTTATATGCTGAGCACCTAAAAACGCTACGATGGCATCGAGGTTCCGATCATCTGTACTTTTTTGCAAGGCTTCAAAATAAGCAATCTTATATTCAGCTCTCACTACTGTTAGCGGCTGATTATGGTAAGCTTGAATAAAGTTCATTAGTAGTCTGCTAACCCGCCCATTCCCATCACTAAACGGGTGTATATTTACAAGATCATAGTGCGCAGCAAATGCAAGCGCGTGAATATCTTCTACTGTACTGGCTATGGTTATCCGCTCCTGAAGCGATTCGGCTAATGCATTAACTGAACCTGGTACTTTGTCAAAATTCATAAAGTAGGCCTTTCCGGCAGTAACCATTACCTTTCTGTAATCTCCCTTAGTTTCATCCGTATTTCCCGAAACGGAATTCACGATTATCCCGGTACGGTGCATTACTTTGGCTGCTATTTCTTTAATAAAATCAGGTGTAATCTTTCGTTTCGCTTTAGCGGCAGACAGCACGAATGTTAGGGCTTCATGATGGTCTAATACCATATCATGGTGAGAATGCTTTTTCCCGCCTGTGCTAAAGCCGTTATCAATTAAATTTTTTGCTTCGTCCAGAGTTAACGTTGAGCCTTCAATCTGTGTGCTGTGCGCTGTGATGGCAATATGATTAAAGTCATCAATATTAAGGGCAGCACCGGCTGTCTTAATATACAGGTCGTTCACTTTCGTAAATTCTTCCCACATAAAATTTAACTTTAAAAACCCTGAATTTACAACTTTTCAACCGTAACCTCTTTGGCCAAACCCATCGCGTTAAAGCGTAACACCAATTGCTGATTTTCTACTATTGAATCTGCGCAAACCTTGCCGGGATCAACATCGTAATAATAAAACTTCTGATTGCGTTTGTAAAGTTCGTTGCGGTCGGGGCGGCCCAACAGTTCGATAACATCTTTTTCGGATAAGCCTTTCAGTTCTTCCAATTGATTAATCAAATGCGAAATATTTTGTTCGCGGAAACGCTGGCAGCCGTTCTTATCTTCTTTCCACTGCACTAAATCAAGAGGCGATAAATCGGGCATGGGCTTACCACATGCAATTAACACCACACTAAGAAACAACCACTTTTTCATTTCCATCAGATAAAGAGTAAAACCAAATTGCAGAGAGCAGTGCGTAAAGCGCGGCTACTATGTAAGCGTAAACCGGTAAAAGCCAGGCATACGTTAGAGCCACAGCAATTGCGGTAAACAAAATTATTCTCAGCCACTCTGCTATACGTACCCATTGCTTTTGTTCAAACAACACTCCGCAGTTAACAACCCACATAGAAATTAATGTGGCTGCAATTGCTTTCTCGCCCATGCTATAGTTTTTCTGTGTAAACAAAAAGAACGCGGTAACCGCCAGGCAAATGATGTACTGAAACAACACATAATAATTTAAGCGCACCGGGTAGGAGGGATTGTATTTTTTGTAATCCTTTTGCACTTCGGGTGCTGCGCGATAACCACCCAACGATTTCGGCAACCAACCGGGCTTCTTAAACAAGTATTTTAATTTATCGCTCCAGTCTGGTATCAGCTTCAATTCTTTCGACATCTCAGCATAATGGCTGAAGTTAGCCCAAACGGGGTTCAAACTATTAAGCGGTTTTGTAATGCCATACGTGGGGCGTTCTTCTTCGGCTTGAAACGTACCAAACATTTTATCCCATATAATTAACGAGCCCGCATGATTCTTATCTATGTATTTTGGATTGCGCCCATGATGCACCCGGTGGTGTGAAGGCGTGTTAAAAATATATTCGAACCAGCCCATCTTGTTAATGGTTTCGGTGTGAATCCAGAATTGATACAACGTATTCAAAGCCGAGATCAACGCAAAGTGCAGGGTATCAAATCCCAGCAAGGCAATAGGTAAACTAAATCCAAATGTCCAGATAACCTGAAAGCTGCTTTGCCGCAGTGCCACCGATAAATTATATTCTTCACTTTGGTGATGTACCACATGGCCGCCCCAAAACAAATTTATTTCGTGGCTCATACGATGCGCCCAGTAATAGGCCAGATCCACCAACAGAAAAAGAACTAACCAGTAAATCCAGTTTTTATTTTCCCACGTAAAAAGCGCGAAATTATTATACAGCAACTCGTACACTCCAATCGCGAACACGCGCATAAACAAACCCGACAGCTGCGAGGTTATACCACAACTCAGGTTGGCGATGGCATCGGGCATGCGATACAGTTTTTTGTGCGAAAGCCGTTCTACCACCAGTTCAATTCCTATCAGGATGAAAAAGATGGGAATGGATAAAACGATCGGGTTGAGATTCAAGCGGAAACGTTAGTTTTGCGATCAAATTTAAGCAGATGACATTAAAGATTTTAAAAGGCGTTTGGTTCTTTTCGGTGTTGGGCCTGTTGGGAATGTTTTTTTATGTGTATGCTGGTCTGCCTGAGTTGGTTACCCTTTGGGATGGCCCCGAACCGATTACCATTACACGGAACGGCCTTTTCTATACGCTCATTCTTACTATTGGTTTATTGAACGCAACCGTTTATCTGGTGCGCCAACTCTTGGCAAATAATCCGGGTTTTGTTGCCTGGTTTTATGGTATGATGGCCACCATTAATTTGTTCATCATAGCGGTGCTGGGTTTTGTGCATGTGTTTAACGGTGGCGATCGTTACGATTACACCCGCATGGCACCGGCTATTTACGGAAGCCTGATTCTGGCAGGTGTGTGGCTGATCAGTTGGCCAGTGATTAAAATCTTTCAAAAATTTTCGACCAAATAATCGGTTAGAAATTCTCACTTCCATTTGCTGAAAATCAGAATCTTAACATTCGGCAATTAATGTGATCTGACAAGGGTGCTTGCTAACCTCGCACTTGATGTAAATCTATTTTTGCTGTTACTTAGAACTGATTTGAGATCGGTTAAAATTTTTTAAATCACTTTCAAATCAGTGTGTTGAATCAGAATTGACATTTCTCAATAGAGATTCTGATCAATTTTTTAATCTTTGCGCGACTTTAAAAAAAGAGGTTTTACATCATGGCTAAAGAAATGGAGTACAACGAATCCAGTATTCGTTCGCTTGATTGGCGTGAGCACATCCGGCTGCGTCCGGGTATGTACATTGGTAAGTTGGGCGATGGTTCCGCTAAGGACGATGGTATTTATGTGTTGGTGAAAGAGGTAATCGATAACTCTATTGATGAACACATGATGGGTTATGGAAAAGTGATTGAGGTTACCATTACCGAACAGAAAGTTACTGTGCGCGATTATGGCCGCGGCATTCCGTTAGGCAAAGTGGTGGATGTAGTTTCTAAAATCAACACCGGTGCCAAATACGATTCCGGTGCTTTTCAAAAGTCGGTAGGGTTAAATGGTGTGGGTACCAAAGCAGTAAATGCACTGTCCAACTATTTTAAGGTACAGGCTTTTCGCGATGGTAAAACCAAAGTGGCTGAGTTTAAGAAAGGGGTACTGACCACCGATGCGAAAGAAACTAAAACCACCGATAAGAACGGAACCTATGTTGAGTTTGAACCGGATAATACCATGTTCAAGCATTATCATTTCATTCCGGAGTACCTGGATGATCTGATGTGGAACTACGCTTTCCTCAATGCGGGACTTACCATTAATTACAATGGCAGAAAGTTTTATTCCAAAGAAGGCTTGCTCGATTTATTGAAACAGAAGTCAGATGCAGAAGACATCCGCTACCCGATCATTCACTTTAAAGGCGATGATATAGAAGTTGCGCTTACTCACGGCAGTCAGTATGGTGAAGAATACTACTCGTTTGTAAATGGCCAGAATACCACACAAGGCGGCACACACTTAGCCGCTTTTCGCGAAGGTGTAGTGCGTGGAGTACGCGATTTTTACAAGAAAGATTTTGATGCAGCCGATATCCGCGCCAGCATTATTGCTTCTATTGCCGTACGAGTGCAAGAGCCCGTTTTCGAATCGCAGACTAAAACCAAACTGGGTTCGCTTAACATGGCACCCGATGGAGCAACGGTAAAAAATTTCGTGGGCGATTTCGTAGCCAAAGAATTAGAAATCTACCTGCATAAAAATTCGGCTGTAGCCGAGGCTATGCTGAAACGCATTCTGCAATCGGAACGCGAGCGCAAAGAAATTGCCGGTATTAAAAAACTGGCGAACGAAAGAGCCAAGAAAGCAAACCTGCATAATAAAAAACTACGCGACTGCCGGTTTCATTTCGATGATGAGAAAGGAGAGAAGGGTGCTGAGTCGATGATCTTTATTACCGAGGGTGATTCTGCTTCGGGTTCTATTACCAAATCACGCAATGTAGAAACGCAGGCGGTGTTCAGCTTACGCGGAAAGCCATTGAACAGTTTTGGCCTCACCAAAAAAGTGGTTTACGAAAACGAAGAGTTTAACTTATTGCAGCACGCGCTCAATATAGAAGATGGCCTGGATGGCTTGCGTTATAATAAAGTGATTGTAGCTACCGATGCCGATGTGGATGGTATGCACATTCGGTTATTGTTAATGACATTCTTCCTGCAATTCTTCCCCGACCTGGTAAAATCGGGGCATGTGTACATTCTGGAAACACCGTTGTTCCGCGTACGCAATAAAAAAGAAACCATCTATTGTTATAGCGAAGAAGAGAAGCAAGCAGCTGTAAGTAAGTTGGGTAGCAAACCAGAGATTACGCGCTTCAAAGGACTGGGAGAAATTTCGCCCGATGAATTTGGAACGTTTATAGGAGAGGATATTCGCCTGCAACCCGTTAACATCGACAAAGAAAAACACCTTCAAAAAACACTTGAGTTCTACATGGGCAAAAACACACCCGATAGACAAGAGTTTATTATTGAAAATCTGCGCATTGAATTAGATGCCGTGGAGGCAAAGGCTGAGTTGGTGGAGAGTGAGGGGGAATAGGCGTTAGTAGTTAGTATTTAGTCCTTAGTCCTTAGTCCTTAGTATTGAGGAAGTAGCAATAAGAAGTTAGTAAGTGGTAATCAGTAAGAAGTTAACGGTAATCGGTTGGCAGTAATCAGTAGGCTGTAGTCCGGTATTATTTGTTAAGGGCCAAACAAATTGAGTAACCAGAAACAAGCAACCAGCAACAAGAACTAAGCAATGAGTAAGAAAAAAGTAAAGATTGTTAAAGACGAAAATGGCGAATCAATCCACGAACTGGAGTCGCTGGATGGTTTGTATCAAAACTGGTTTTTGGATTATGCCTCGTATGTAATTCTGGAGCGGGCCGTGCCGCGCATTGAAGATGGCTTAAAACCAGTGCAGCGTAGAATTGCGCATTCATTAAAGGAGATGGACGATGGTCGTTTTAACAAAGTGGCCAACGTAATTGGTAGTACCATGCAATATCACCCGCATGGCGATGCTGCCATTGGCGAAGCGATTGTAAACATCGGCCAGAAAGATTTATTGTTAGATACACAAGGTAACTGGGGCGATGTGCGCACAGGCGACAGCGCAGCGGCTCCACGTTATATAGAAGCACGCCTTTCCAAATTTGCGCTTGATGTAGTCTATAATGCACAAACTACAGAGTGGCAATTGAGTTATGATGGCCGCAAGAAAGAACCCGTTACGCTGCCGGTAAAATTTCCGTTGTTGCTGGCGCAAGGGGTAGAAGGTATTGCCGTTGGTCTATCAACCAAAATTCTTCCGCACAACTTTGTAGAGTTAATCAAAGCTTCGATTGATGTACTGAAAGGCAAGAACCCTAAAATCTATCCTGACTTTTTAACGGGTGGTATTGCTGATTTTACAGAGTACGATCAGGGCTTTCGTGGTGGTAAAATTAAAGTACGCGCCAAAATTGAAATCGTAGACAAGAAGACACTGGCCATCAAAGAAATTCCGTTCAGCACTACTACCAGTTCGCTGATGGATTCGATTGTGAAGGCGAGCGAGAAAGGTAAGATCAAAGTAAAACAGGTTGTTGATAACACCGCTAAAGATGTTGAGATTCAGGTGCACCTGCAATCGGGTATTTCGCCTGAAGTTGCGATAGATGCGCTGTATGCCTTTACGGATTGCGAGATTTCTATTTCACCTAATGCCTGCGTAATTGTGGAAGACAAGCCACAGTTTATGAAGGTAAACGACATTCTGAAATACAACACCGAACAAACTGTTCAGTTGTTGAAGCAGGAGTTGGAGATCAGGAAGAATGAACTGATGGAGAAAATTCTCTTTTCTTCATTAGAAAAAATCTTCATCGAAAAACGCATTTACCGAACAATTGAAGAAATAGAAACATTTGAAGCGGTAATTGAAACAGTTGATAAAGGTCTTAAGCCTTACAAAAAACAATTCTACCGCGAGATTACCCGCGATGATATTTTGCGTTTGCTCGAAATCCGCATCAAGCGTATTTCCAAATACGATTCGTTTAAGGCCGATGAGTTGCTGAAAGATTTGGAGAATGAGTTGAAGCAAACATTACATCACCTTAAACATCTTACCGACTACGCCATTGCCTATTACCAAAACCTGTTGGATAAATATGGTAAAGGCCGCGAACGCAAAACTGAAATCAAGAGTTTCCAGTCCGTAACGGCTACCGAAGTAATTGCCAACAATCAGAAACTATATGTAAACCGCGAAGATGGTTTTGTAGGGTGGGGCTTGCGCAAAGATGAATTCATTGCGGATTGTTCTGAACTGGACGACATCATCGTAATCCGTAAAGACGGCAAAGCGTTGGTAAGCCGCATTGGCGAACGTAAGTTTATGGGTAAAGATATTCTGCACATTGGCGTGTGGAAGAAAGGCGATGAGCGCATGGTGTACAACCTGATTTATAGCGATGGTAAAAGCGGCACCACATTCGCCAAGCGATTTAACATGCCCGCGATTATTCGCGATAAAGAATATAACCTCGATCAAGGCAACCCGAACAGTAAAGTACATTACCTGAGCGCCAACCCGAATGGTGAAGCTGAAGTAGTGGAAGTGAAACTGAGCCAGAGCAGCACCGCTCGCAAAAAGATTTTCGAGTTCGATTTTTCTGAACTGGAAATTAAAGGTCGTGGGGCGCGTGGTAACACCATTACCAAATACCCCGTGCGCAAAGTTGATTTTAAAGAAGCGAAAGGTTCTACCTTAAGCGGATTGAAACTGTGGTTCGATCAGGCTAGTGGCCGGTTAAACAAAGACGAGCGCGGCAAGTATGTAAATAAGTTTGATGGCGATGATAAAATTCTGGCAGTTACAACCAGTGGTAATTATAAGATCACCAGCTTTGAACTCACCAATCGCTACGAGCCGGAGAAAACAATTCTGGTAGAGAAGTTTAATCCGAATAAAATAATCTCGGCTGTGTATTGGGATGGCGAGAGCAAACAACATTTTGTAAAACGCTTTCTGATTGAGACCAACACATTCGATAAAGAGTTCAACTTTATTAGTGAAGGCATTGGTTCGCGGTTAGAGTTTGCAACCACCAGCGATACGCCTGAAGTTGAAATTGAATTGGTGAAGGGTAAGGGTAAGGATAAAGAAACCGAAGTAGTAAACCTGGAAGACCTGATAGATGTGAAAGGGTGGAAGTCGGTGGGCAACAGACTTTCGCAATACAAAGTAACGAAGGTACGGCCGCTGGAAGAGCCCGAAGACAGCGGGGCAGAGGAAGATGATGACGAAGCTGCAAAGGCGACCGGTACCGGAAAGGGTGGCGAGTCGCCAAAAAAAAAATCAGGCAACGATGAAAGCGATGAAGGGGAAACCTTCAACGAAAACTCAGAAGTCAGCGAGCCCATCGTTGAAGACGATGGTCAAACAGCCCTCTTTGGCGAAAAAAAATCCCCCTACGCAGAAGCTTCGGGGGACAGGGAAAAGCCAAAAGGTAAAGTCAAGCCCAAAGAAGCAAAGCAAGCCGACCTCTTCGGGGAAGAAAAAAAAGAAGTAAAGAAAGAAACGGATGGGGGTGATGATAAGGAAGGCAAAACGTTTACTCCAGGTGATTCGATAGAGTTGGACTTGTGATTACAGAAGTTGTAATGATTTTGGCTTGATATTCGTAAGTGAAATGAATAAGCGAAATCCTTATTCTCGACTCCATTTAGTAACTATCTCATTAGGGTGGTCAATAATGATTTTTAGCTTGTCTGAACTTGGAATACTATTATTAAAGTCCTGGGTATTTCTGCTAATTACTTTTTTTTCGACAGGCTTGTTTGTACTATACTCAAAATTTGGATTATATAGGGTAAAACATCACTGGACCTATAAAAAATTTGTTATTGTGACAGCTTCATTTCTTGTAGTGATAGCGATTTTATTTAATAAAATCATATTAATTACGTCCAGCTATTTCTATGAGATAGCATACACTTGTGAAGTTGTAATATTCCTTTTGTTCAGCATTTCAATTGCTTACCTAAAAAAGGAAAAAAAAGATGGCGCTTTATAAAATACTATTAACAATCATTGCATCAACCACAATACTTACAATTGGGTATGATATATATGAATGGAGAAAAGCACCACCTTATGATGAAGGTGTAGCCATTGATGAGTGGATCCCATCTCCTGCAGTAACCATATGGCTTATAACAGTCGGAGTTTGTCTGTTTTTATTGGCCACTTGTTATCATGTAAATATTTTTGATTACTCTTCTCCAATAGAACACAAGAATGTTTCTTTTGTAACATTGAAGGATTTTAAAGGTGTAAAATTGCCTAACAGAACTTTAGAAGGAAGCAAGGAGTTTGCTTATATAGTGACAACATTGTTTATTAATAGGAAACCCGATGAAATTGTAGTAAAGTCTCATTTTCATCCTTCAAGATCATATGTCTTTAATAGATTGACAGCAGATCGCCTTTTACTAGATCACGAGCTATACCATTTTCATATAACTGAATTTTGTGCCCGAAAAATGAGAAAGGATTTAAGAGAATTAACATCCGTACCATCTGATGCAGAAGTCAGTTTTGTTTTGGATAAAACGCAGAGAGAGATATCTAGCTTACAATCACAGTATGATTACGATACGCATCACGGTTATATTTTAAAACAGCAAAAATTTTGGAAGAATAAGGTTGATAGTTTATTATTTTTGTACAAGGAATATGAAGACACATCCATAAGATTTTGAATATATGAAAGCAAATTCAATATTATTATTTATTTTTTTAGTGTTGGTCTGTGCGAGTTGTTCAAAAGAGAGTCGATTCCCAACTGATAAGAGGTATTGGGATTCAAAGGACTATGGTGATGTTATTCTTAAGATAGGTTATGGAACTCCTGATGGCGAAGAATTTCCAAGATTCTCTAATCCTGAAACTGGTATTGTTATCAGAAAGCTTTTGGATGCTGAGAATTATAGAGTTATTATTGAAGACCCAGAGTTGGGATTAAATTACCGAAACGAGGAGGCTGAAAAATTCTTCAATCACTATCGTGATTTAGCCAAAACATATTCAATAATGGATGTTCAAGATAAATTTGTTTATGCCGAAGAATTAGCGGAGATACTTAAATTCGGTCTGCATTTGCAAATAGTATACTTCAAGTTAGGTAATGAAAGAATTGTAGCTCAATCTGATTCTCCAGATTCTAAAAGAATTCAAGACATAGTTAGGTCTAATGAAACTACAGCAGTTAAAAACTTTAACGTTTTCCTAGATCAAGTGAATAATGAAAAGTCTTATGGTGAATATGCTTCTCTTCTTGCAGACGGAATAAATGAAGTTTTTCCTAAGTTGATTAGCAACTTTCCAAAAGCTAATTATTCCTCAATGAAGTCTAAGGCTGAGCTTATGTTAAATAAATCACAAAATGAAAAAGTTAAGACTGCCCTTACCTCACTTATTGAACGATTAAAGGGATTATCAGATTAGGTATCGAAGTGAGTAGCATTTTCTAAGCCCTTGTTGGAGTTCTTATCCACCAAAACTCTTTATTTCTGATTGACCTATGCACTTCTTTCAGTTCTCCTCAAGCAATTTTGGTAAGTTTGCTAGTGAGATTCATATCTGATTAAGTTGGAAGGATACGATTTTTTTAAGTCACATTAACCCACCTCAATATCCAGCAGCTTCACAACTTGTTTTTCGTTTACCGAGGCAGGCATTAACCGCAACGCACAGTTACGCAGTTTGGCAAGCAACTGGTTTTCCCATTGCGCCACCTTACCCAGCTGGTAGCTGGTATTCACAATGTAATGTGTACGCGGCAGCCGTTGCGTTTCAAATAGATTAAATGCAGTTTCGGTTTGTGTGTGTTGATGCAATAGGCGGGCAATCAACCATGCATCTTCAATACCCATGCACGCGCCTTGCCCCATGTTGGGTGTAGTAGCGTGTGCGGCATCGCCTAACAACACCGCCTTGCCAAACGCATACTTCGAAATGGGTTTTAAATCTATGATATCACTCCAGATAAGTTCGGAGGCTGGCGTTTGCGAAATGATTTCGGGAATAGGGTGGAAGTACTTACTGAAGTTATCGGCTAATTGTTTTATGGTCATGCGTTGCATAGCCTCGCTTTTGGCGGGTGCATTCTTACAGGCAAACCAATAAATTTTATTTCCGCCTACCGGCACGTAGCCAAACCGTCCCGCTGGGCCCCAGGTTTCGTACGCTGCGTTTTCAATGCCCCACGTGTTGGTAACAATGCCGCGCCAGCAAGTATAGCCCGAATACCGAATCTGCGCCAGCGGTAAAAGTTTTTTACGGATTACAGAATGAATACCATCGGCTACCAACGCACATGCTGCTGAAACCCGGTTGCCATTTTGCAAAACAATTTCTACATGAGTTGGATATTCTTGGATGTCGATTGCTTTGTGTTGGGTAAGAATTTTTTCGGGTGGCAGGGCCTGCACTAAAATCTGGTGCAAGGCTCCGCGGTGTATAGCTACGTTGTCTAACCCATGTTCGCGACTAAGTTTACCGGCATCCATCACCGAAATGGTTTTGCCATTTTCATCTTGTATAACCATAGCCGAAATAGGGTGACCTTCGGCTTTGATTGTTTCTGCCAAACCAAGTTGGTGCATTACGCGCATGGCATTACCGGCCAGACTAATTCCGGCACCCACACCTTTAATTTCGGGTACAGCTTCCAACACCCGGAAATCAATTTTGAAATGTTGTAAGGCAACTGCTGTGGTTAATCCGGCAATACCACCACCAATTATTAAGACGGGGAGAGTCATGGGTTTATTTTTTGGTTATCGAAACGGAAATTCTCACCGGTTGGACTTAACATATGTTAAATTGGAAAGCAAGTTACGCAGCAAATGCGTTCAGCATAAAGAAGACTTTTAATTTAATGGAATAGCCAGTGGCCTCCATTCAATCAGTAATCTCTTTAAGAATTATTGTTTACCCGCGCGGATGCGGCTAATGCTTACCTGCGTAGTGCCAAGATAACTCGCAATGTGTTTTAGCGGTGCACGGTTAGTAATACCCGGATATAACTTTTCCAGTTCGTGATAGCGTTCTTTTGCAGAAAGAAACCGAATACTTTCAATGCGTTGCTGACCTTGCAGCATACCCAACACGGCTTGCTTGCGGGCAATATACTCCAATGCATGATGTTGTGTACACAACTGTTCAAAAGCCGGATATGAAAAGTAGTAAATATCTGAATCTTCCAACGTTTCAATGGCCTTGTGCGAAGGCTGTCCGTTGAACAGGGACGGGACAGCACCAATAAATTGCTGGTCGATAGCAAAGTAATCGGTAATGTCTTTACCGTTACGTTTGTAGAACACGCGGGCAAGCCCGCGATTAAGAAAATAGAAATACTCAGCCTTTTGGCCGATGCGCAGTAGCAGTTGGCCTTTGGCTATAGGTTTATGCTTGATTAAATCATCCAATGCAATGATAATCTTATCTGATAGGGGTTGTAAGTATTGCAATTGCTGGATAATGGGATTCATTTTTTTGAATTCTCTTTTTTCGCGATTTCATTTTGCAATTAAGCTTAATAAAGATACTTGATTGATTTTTTTAAATCTTGTGTTTGTCCAGAACGTTTATTTAGGATCGTAACCGCTATTGAAAAACATTATATGCCTGTATAGCGTATCAGAACGCCAGCTACAAGCTATTTCCGCAAAGTGAATATTGCCCGTCTGATCACGCAAATTAATACTTTGGCCATCTTCAGCGTTGTTCAACTCTATGGGATCAGCTTTATAAATGACAAGTTTTTCCTTAAGAAGGGATAATTCAAGCGGATTTGTCAGATGAACTTTTCTGGCAAATACTTCAGGATGTACGGAGGGCGGAATGGGTACTTTGTCAACTAATAGATCAAATCCTTTCGCACAAATTTCAAAGTTCTCTGGGAATAGTTGATAATACTCTCCGGTGTAACGATTGGTCAGGTTTATATTACCAGACGCAATAAGTATAGAATCATAATCAGCACTTTTAAAGTTGCGATGTAGGGTTAGGTTGTTACTAAAGGCATCAAATTCTTTATCGGTTAATTGAATGCAGCCGAAGAGAAGAAGACCGGTAGTTAATAGCAATGGTAATTTCCGATAGTAATATTTAATTCGAATTGGAGCCATACCTTTTGCTTATTGTTTCAAATCGCGGAGTCCGAAACGAGACTCCGCTTGGAATAGAGAGTCAATCTTACATTAGATTGTCAACTATCTTATCTTTCGTTGTTTTAGGTAATTTTGAGAGTTTTAATCTTATATCTCTAATTATTTTTGTAAAGATTCCTTTGTCGTCTTTTGTTTCTAGATCGTTGAGGAAATTGTTTATGTCAATGTTATCTGAGATACTTAAATCATTTATTTCTTCCATGCTTAATTTTGGTAAGCAACTGTCTTGGATAACTTGAAGCACCGATTGTAAATTTTTAAAGTCTTCACAAATTAAAAACTCTTCCGCTGATACAATGAAATCAGCTAATGCTTTTGGATATAATTTAGAGTTAAATAGACTTCTGGCTTGCAAGTGAAATGCTTTGGCGTTAATAGAAGCATTCATTTTTACAATTTTCTTATCGAATGATTCAATCTTATTGTCAATGGCTTTGGATACTTCAGAAAGTACTTCTGACTTCAAAATTAATATCTGACCCTCTAAATATTTTTTCAAGAGTTCCTCGTTAATCTTTAGATTTTTTTTCTGATACCATTGAATTACAAATGGAACTAATATACCAATGACACCGAATGCAACAGAGCCAACAATAATTAATTTGTCCCAAGCTGAATTATAAAAAGAATCGACTTTATTTATTAGGTCTATCCCATCATTAACGGATGCTCTTTCAATAGCTTGGTTAACAGTTTTAATGGTATCAATCATCATTTTTCTCTTTTTGGTATGCCTGGCATTATGATTCAATATATCTGGATTTGGCAAATCTTACAAGTCGTTTAAGGATGTAAATTTTACAAGTCTGCTCATCTTCTTATTTAACTTATATTCCTACCTTGTTCGCATGAAAAAATTAGTGATTGTCCTCTTCCTGTTTTCCATAACAGCCTCAGCCCAAACGCTGGAGCAGTTTATGAGTCACCCCATCGAGAGCAACTTTGCCGCCTCAGCCGATGGAAAGAACATTGCCTGGGTACTTAACGATCATGGCAAGCGCAACATCGTAGTAAAAACTGGTATTGATCTGCCGCGCCTGCTTACCGATTATCAGCAAGACGATGGTCAGGAAATTTCGCAGCTTACATTTTCACCCAATGGCACCAAATTGTTGTATGTGCGCGGTGGTGGTGGCAATCGCAACGGACAAAATCCAAATCCTGCCAGTCTGCCGGAAGGCACAGAGCAGGCTATCTATTACAAAGAGATTGCTTCTAAAAGTGCACCAGCAAAAATTACGGTCGGTACAAGTCCGGTGTTTTATAAGGATGGCGTGAAATTTTTATTCAGCAGAGGTGGCCAGATTTATGAATCAGGCATGGATATAAATGTAGTGCCGAAGTTATTGTTCAGTGCGCGCGGCCACAATCACAGTCCACGTTTTTCGCCCGATGGTAATGAAGTGTTGTTTATCAGCGATCGGGGCGATCATAGTTTTGTAGGCGTGTATAGTTTAACGCGAAGAGTTATCCGCTGG
This sequence comes from Cytophagales bacterium, assembly GCA_017303795.1. Taxonomy (GTDB): domain Bacteria; phylum Bacteroidota; class Bacteroidia; order Cytophagales; family Cyclobacteriaceae; genus ELB16-189. Next base: position 65,607 of record JAFLBR010000016.1, read on the forward strand.
ATTGCCCCCGATGTAAGCACCGATGAATTTGCCGTGTGGTCGCCCGATGGAAAACAAATTGCTTTCATTCGCACACCCGGCACCAAAATAGGTGAGTTGAGTAATCTTACTGGCGGAACAAAATTTTCGGTGTGGGTGGCCGATGCACAAAGTGGTATGGCCAAACCCATTTGGAAATCGCCAGCCGATGATGGTGGCTTTGTACACAATTATGTAAACACTCCGCTGGCATGGTTGGCCTCGGGTCGCATTTTATTTTTCTCTGAACATACGGGTTGGAATCATATTTACTCCATCACCGAAACCGGCAGCGACTTAAAAGACATTACACCGGGCGATGGTGAAGTGGAAAGTTTTGTTGCCGATGCCATCGGTAGGTTTATTTACTTCGATGGCAATCGTGAAGATATAAATCGCAGGCACATCTGGAAAGCAGATGTAACAACCGGAACGCCAACAGCCGTAACCACAGGCGAAGGCATTGAAATGTACCCGGCCCTTGCGGGAAATGTGTTGTATGCATTTCGATCTACGGCTAATACTTCTAAAACTTTAGTGCGTATTGATGAAGTTAGCAAAGCCACAGCACCTGTGTATACACAAAAGTTAACTACGTTTTCAAGCGCAGTATTTGTAAAGCCTGAAGCGGTGTTGTTGAAAGCAACTGATGGTACAACGGTACATGCGCAGTTGTTTATCAATCGCAACAGCAGCGGCAAGCGACCGGGCATTGTGTTTATGCACGGTGGCCCCATACGACAAATGTTGTTGGGTTTTCACTACAGCGATTATTACATCCACGCGTATGCGTTTAATCAATACCTCGCCAGTCAGGGGTATGCTGTGTTGTCGGTAAATTTTCGGTCGGGCACGGGTTATGGTCGCGATTTTCGCAGAGCAAAAAACCAAGGACCGCGTGGTGCGAATGAATATCAGGATGTAGTGGCCGCAGCCAAACATCTGCAAACATTGGCTGAAGTAGATGCGAATCAAATTGGATTGTGGGGCGGATCGTACGGTGGGTATTTAACGGCCATGGGTTTGGTGCGCAATCCGGAAATTTTTAAAGCCGGTGTAGATGTGCATGGTGTACACGATTGGTCGTTCAACGGTCAGGATGCAACCAACTCGTGGGGTTTGCAACGGGCCGAAGCCGAGCTCGCTTTAAAGTCATCGCCTGTTGCAGACTTATCGAAGTGGACTGCACCGGTTTTGTTTGTGCATGGCGATGACGATCGTAATGTAAACTTTCAGCAGAGTATTGACCTTGCCGAAAAACTTCGCGATAAAAATGTGCCGGTAGAAGTGCTGGTGCTACCCGATGAAGTACACGGCTTTTTGCGTTATGATAGCTGGAAGCAGGTGTTTGAAAGAGCGAAAGATTTTTTTGATAGAAGATTAAAATAGTTACCAGTTCCCAGTTACTGGTTACCGGAAACAGGCAACTGGCAACGTTAAGCAGTTATGAAAAAATTAGTAGTCCTTACGGGAGCAGGCATTAGTGCCGAGAGTGGCATTGCCACCTTTCGGGATGCGGGTGGTTTGTGGGAAGGATATAAGATTGAAGATGTAGCTACTCCTGAAGCGTGGTATAAAAATCCAACACTTGTATTGGATTTTTATAATCAGCGCAGGCGCAAGGCTCATGAAGTAAAACCAAATCGCGGCCATGAAATTTTAGTGGAGCTGGAAAAACAGTTTGATGTAACCATCATTACACAAAATGTAGATGACTTGCACGAGCGTGCGGGCTCCTCGCGCGTCATTCATTTACATGGAAGTCTGTTTGAATCGCGCAGCACCAAAAACCCGGCTTTGGTTTATAAAATAAAAGGCACTGAACTTAACATGGGCGATGTGTGCGAATTAGGTTCGCAATTGCGACCCAACATTGTTTGGTTTGGTGAGGCAGTACCCATGATTGAAGTAGCTGCCGATATTGCTTCCGGTGCCGATGTATTTCTGGTAGTGGGTACTTCTATGGTTGTTTATCCGGCTGCAGGTTTAATTGATTACGTTCCCGATCATGTTCCTAAATACGTAGTCGATCCTAAAAAGCCGGAGATACTACATGTACCTAACCTTGAGTTTATTTTGGATAAAGCAAGTACGGGAATGGAGCGCGTGAGGAAGATGTTGTTGGCTTGAATGGTTACCAGTTGCAAGTTACCGGTAAGCTTGACTACAATTCGGTGCAGATCATGGACTATATAGCCCTGACTACCCGATTACCAAAGCCTGATTAACAAATCAAAGCCCAAAATACTGGCAACAAGGAACAGGTAACCGGTAACTTTACTTAAGCTCCCTCAACTTCACCTTCCTGAAATTAATCGGCTGGCCTTCGCTTTGTAACGCAATGTATCCCGACTTCAATGCTGTTCCCGGTTTCCAGATGGCGCTATCGAAACCATTTACAATACCGCCACCCATAGTAGGTTTGGAATATTGCAACACGGTATCGCCATTAATAATTTGTGTAATGAGTGAATCGGCCAGCACAATCAGTTCAGCTTGTACCCATTCATCTTTACCATACGTTTTTGAAGTTGAATTTAAGCAATGACCATCATAAACTTTTCCTTCATATTCAATGTCAGTGCCCGGTGAACACATGTTGCCAGTAGGTCGTGGTTTGCCATCATCTAATCCGGCCAGAAATTGCATCTCTACCGAGATGGGCCAGTTCTGTTCTTTCAGCATGGTGCGTGGGTCTTGCGAATGAAACATTACACCGCTATTAAGAATGGTATATTCGGGTGCACCTTGTTGTAGTTCGCCCGTAAACTGGTATTCTAATTTTAAATGGAATTTTGAAAATGGTTTGTTGTAGTAGAGATGTGCAAACTGATCGTTAAAATCTCCGTACTGATCGTATCGTACCTGAATCATATCATCCACTATCCGAAATGTATTTCCAAAATTTTCGCCAACCTCGTGGTGATGGATTTTAACTGTCCAGTCGTTAATGTCTTTTCCATTGAAGAGATCAACCCACACTTCGGGTTTTTCTTTGGGCGAGCAGGAGAGGAGAAGGATAAAAACAACCGGGATTAACTTTTTCATAATGCAACTTATTCTCGAAAGGTAAGAAATGATTGCGTTTTGTTATCTTTGACTTAAATCGAAATTAATATGAGTACACTTGAATTAAAATCTGATTTGTATAAAATTTTGGATAAAATTGATAATGAGGAGTTGCTCAGGACTATTTATGATTTTTTAAAGCAACCAGATGACTCCAAATCTTTCTGGAGTAGTCTAACAGAAGCCCAAAGACAAGAGGTTTATTTATCCTATCAAGAATCTGAAAATGATGCTAATCTCATTAGTTGGGATGATCTGAAGAAAAAGTATTAATGCAAGTTTATGTTACTCCACGAGCCGAAAAAAACTTCGATCAGATTGTCGATTATTTGACTACGAAATGGGGAGAAACTACAGCAAAGCAGTTTATCAAGAAAACTGATTCAGTAATTAAATTATTGAAAGATTATCCATCCATGGGGCCAGTTGAATCGGGAGAGATTCGGGGGTTTCAACTTTCAAACAAACCAGGATTTTATATAGAGTTAAAAAAAAGCAGCTTATTATTTTAGCATTCTTTGATGTAAGACAGAATCCAGAAAAGAAGTTCTCTTAAGTTATTGATGCGAACAATATTTAAACATTTTCTTTGCAGAAATTATTGATGTACACCCTTCGCCACGTAAACATTACCCGATACATCACACCCTTGCGGGAAGGTGGTTCGTTGCCGGCTTTGGTTGAAGCAGACGATCAGTTTATGTATGTACTGAAGTTTCGCGGGGCTGGGCAGGGGCGCAAAGCATTAATTGCTGAATTGATTGGTGGCGAAGTTGCCCGAACGCTTGGCTTACGGGTTCCGGAAATTGTGTTTGCAAATTTAGATGTGGCCTTTGGTCGTATTGAAGGCGATGAAGAAATTCAGGATTTGTTAAAAGCCAGCGTGGGTTTAAATCTGGCCGTGCATTATTTATCGGGTGCGGTTACGTTCGATCCATTGGTTACAAAAGTGGATTCCACATTGGCTTCAAAAATTGTGTGGTTAGATGGCTTGTTGTTTAATGTCGATCGCACCGCCCGTAATACCAATATGTTGTATTGGCACAAGGAGTTATGGTTAATTGATCATGGGGCAGCATTGTACTTGCATCACACCTGGACTGATTGGCAAAATCCAGAAAAACCTTTTCCGAAATTGAAGGATCATGTGTTGTTGCCACAGGCTACGCAGTTAAAAGAAGTGAGCGCAGAATTATGTGCATTGCTTACCACCGAAAAACTACAAGCCATTGTAAATCTGATACCAGAGGAATGGCTTGCCGATGATCCGGCATTCGAATCAGCAGCTGAACATCGCAAAGCTTACCTGCAAGTATTAACTTTGCGTGTGGCCCACGCAGATTTTTTTGTTAACGAAGCTCTATATGCCCAACGTTTTTGAATATGCCATCATAAGGGTTGTGCCCAAAGTGGAGCGCGAAGAATTCGTGAACGTGGGTGTTATACTCTATTGTGGCCCATTAAAATTTCTGAAAACAAAAATTGAAATCAATACAACACGCATTACCGCATTTTGCAAAGACATTGAGTTGCCCGAAGTACAACAATACATTCAAACGTTCGAGCAGATAAGTGCCGGAGGCAAGGGCAGTGGTCCTATTGGCGAACTTCCCATGGCCGAACGCTTTCGTTGGCTTACCGCTACACGCAGTTCTATCATTCAAACTTCAAAAGTACATCCCGGCATTACCGATAATCCGCAGCAAGTGTTGGAGCGATTGTTTGAGCAACATGTGTTATAGTTTCCGGTTACCAGTTACCTGTTGCTAGTTTCTCGCTTCTGGTTTATAGTAACTGTTAATACACGGCAAAACAAAACTAACCGACCACTGATTACCGAATACTGATTACAGGATCACCAATTAGCAAAACCAAACGACTGGAAACCGGAAACTGGTAACTGGTCACAGAATTACTCCTTCGGATACACCGCTATCGCGCCCACGCAGGCAATACGCCACTTGCCGTCTTTGCCTTTTTCAAGAATGCGGATTTGAGAAGTTTCATCGCGATCGATATCATCTTTTACACGTTGCGTGTATCGCGCGTAAGCGCCATTACCATAAACGCGGATGCTTACCCAGGTGCGATCAATTTTTACAGTACCTTTTTGATGGGCCACATCTATCTGGCGGCTGGCTACTTGCGTACGAAAATAATCATCAAACGATTTACGAATGCCTTCCCAGCCTTCAATAAAACTGGTTCCGGTAGAATCGGAATATGACCAGTATGCATATGAGCTTTGCAACCACGAGTCTTCCCAATCTTTTCGTTTCAGGTTAAAGAAAGAGTCGGTTTCTTTTTCGATTACTGCCTTAATAGCGGCAGTTTCCTTGGAGTCTTGAGCGCTGGCTACTGAGCCCACCAGGCACAGTAACCCGATAAGAAGTTGATAGGGTTTTTTCATGGCAGGTAGATTTAATGGTTATAAGTTAACCAATAGCCATGCAATAATTAAAGCTTTGTACTAAATTTAATTGGAGCCTAATGCGTTGGGGTGCGATCAGTTGCCTGCATACATACTACCCGCCATTGGCCGTCTTTTTTTTCTAACACCCGTATCTGGGTGGTTTCTGTCCGGTCAGTTCCGTCTGTTACCATTTGTGTAAAGCGAACATAGGCCCCGGTTTCATACACGCGCACTTCCAGCCAATGGTTAGTAATTTCACCCGATGAAGGTTGAGCTGATTTGAAGTAGCCCGCCAGCGAGGTTTTCATAGCATCCCAGCCTTCCAGAAAGCGCGTTCCTGAAATATCGGTGTAGGCCCAATAGGCGTGGGGTGCCTGCACCCAGGTTTCGGCCCAGGTTTTATAATCCACATTCAGGTACGCGGTGCTTTCTTTTTCAATTACGCGCTTAATGGCCTCCTCATCGCTTTGGCCAACCAGTGGCGAGCTGATAAAAATCAGAAAGAGAATACCGATATAGTTGCTACGCAGTTTCAATCCTGCAAAGAAACAACATTTGCGGTGCATCCATATTTCTTTTCGGTGTAGCGTTTAAAAAAAGTGATGGAAATCATAGGTGGTAATCTGCGGCTTTCAGTAGCTTAGTGAAAACTAAAATCTGTTCACATGCTCACCGATGAAAAACTGATTCAACTAAAGAAGCTGATGGTTAAGCCTGGCAAAACCATTAGCCTGAAAGACTTCGATACGGAATACAAAGGAAAAACCCTAAACAAAGCCGAAGCCGAAAAGCTACTGGATGAAGGCCGTAAGCATCTTGCTGAAGTTCAGGATGAATTGTATGCACACAACCGATATAGTGTGCTGATTATTTTTCAGGCGATGGATGCAGCCGGAAAAGATGGCGCGGTAAAACATATTATGTCGGGGTTCAACCCGTTGGGTGTGAAGGTTTCGAGTTTTAAAGCACCAAACTCTACCGAGTTAGATCACGATTATTTCTGGCGGCATCAATTAGCGTTGCCGGCACGGGGCGAGATTGCCATCCACAATCGCTCGCATTATGAAAACGTGTTGGTAACAAAAGTTCACCCCGAATGGATTTTGAACGAACACATTCCGGGCATTGACACTGTAAAAGATATTGATGATAAATTCTGGCAACAACGCTACAAGCAGATCAGGCGTTTCGAAAAAAACCTGACCGATAACGGCACTATCATTTTGAAATTCTTTCTACATGTATCGAAGAAAGAACAGAAGAAACGTTTTCTGGAACGCATTGACGATCCCAGCAAGAACTGGAAGTTCTCGTTATCCGATTTAAAAGAGCGTGGTTTCTGGGATGATTATCAGAAAGCGTATGAAGAAGCGCTTAGTGCCACCTCAACCGAATTTGCCCCATGGTTTGTAGTGCCAGCCGATGATAAATGGTATGCACGTTTGGCTATTGCTGCAATCATTACACGGCAGTTTGCCAAACTGGAAATTAATTACCCGGTTGTATCGCAAGCGCAGAAAGAAGAATTGCAAAAAGCAAAACTGCAATTAATGAGCGAGAAGGATGGTAAGGAAAAGAAAGCCGATAAGAATAAATAACCCCAATACCCAATACCTAATTCTCTAACGCTTCTTCCACATGCACCACCACTGCTTTGTTACGCAGTGTACGGATGAGGGTTGGTATCTGGTTGCGACTGAGTTCGTCCCACGGGTTATTAACCATTACCAGAATTTTTAATTGGGGTAGGTTATCCAAACCAGTAGGTAGTTCGCTGATTTGATTACCGGAGATGTCGAGATTTTCCAGTAGCACAAAATTTGTTAGAGAATCAGGCGTTTGTAGCAAGCGGTTATTATTCGCGCGCAGTACTCTCAGGTTGTGTAATTGATTTACAGTAACTGGTAATTCCAATAATTTATTATCCGATAAATAAAGTTCCTGCAAGTTGTTCAGGTTGCCCAAAGTCATTGGCAAACTCAAAATTTTGTTGTGCGATAAGTATAAGATTTCCAGTTTTTTTAATTGGGAAACTTGTTCGGTTACGCGTTCAATCTCATTGTGATATAAATCTATCTCGCGCAAAGCGGGTAACTTATAAACTCCTTCGGGTATGGCTGTAAGCTTGTTTTGATAAAAAGAAAGTTGTTCCAGCTTCTCTAAGTTGGCAATAGCCGGATCAACCGATTTAATGGCATTGTAATTCAACGTAAGTTGTTTCAGGCTGCTCAGGTTGCGGATAGATTCAGGAATAGCTTCAATCTTATTGCGGGTTAATTCAAGTTTTTCAAGTTGAGGCAGTTCAGGTATTTCCAATTTGGTAATAGCGTTGTTATTCAGAATAAGTTGTTTCAGGTTTTTGTTTTTAGTTAATCCTGTTGGGAAAGCGGTAATAGTATTGGCAGCCAGATCCAATCGTTCTAATGCAGCCAAAGGTGCGAACGATCGCGGCAACGCGGGTAAATCGCTACGCATTACCAACGTGCGCACGGTTTTGTTTTTACTAAGGGTAAGGCGGCCTTTAGGTTTGTTATTCAACAGGTATAATCCCGTTAGGGCCGGAAGCTTTTTCAACTGCTTTACATTTTTAATGCGGGTATTTACCAACTCAAGTTCTTGCAGGTTTTTACAGGCATAAACCTCGGCTGGTAGTTTTTTAGGTTTCCAGTTAGTAATACTCAAAAGTTTTACCTGCGATTTATCGGTCATTTTCTGAAGACTATCAATTGTTACAAATCCGGCTGAGGATTTATACTGCCTGCGATAGCTTGTAATGCGAGTTCGCATTTGCCCGAATTCTTTAATCAGACTATCGGGTAAAATGTCTTTTTGCTCCATAGCCTTTCTAATGGCTTGATTGATCTGTACATAGCGCAGCGAGTCGCCCGCAGTGCTGAACACAGGTTCTTCCGAGGCCGAAAACACCCTTTGTGCGCTAGCCGAAATGCTAACTGTTAGTAAGGCCAAAATCACCACTATATTTTTCATAAAAGCAGGCTTAATAAACTAAAACTAAGTATTTAGTTAATGATTGCCAACCTGGTTTTTCAAGTCCAAAAAATTATCGAAAAATACTTATTCTAATCGCTGTGAAAATGCGGAAAACGCTATCGAAAACCTTATTTTTGATGGTTTATAAAAAGCCAAAATGAGCGAGCAAAAACCGAAGAAGGAAACCAACTATTCAGCAAGTAATATTCAGGTTTTAGAGGGTCTGGAAGCCGTGCGCAAAAGACCCGCCATGTACATAGGAGATATTGGGGTAAAAGGCCTCCATCACCTGGTGTGGGAGGTAGTTGATAATTCTATTGATGAAGCCCTTGCCGGCTACTGCGATGATATCTACGTAACCATCAATAAAGATAATTCAATATTGGTTGAAGATAATGGCCGCGGTATTCCTACCGACATGCACGAGAAAGAAAAACGCTCGGCATTAGAAGTAGTTATGACGGTGCTGCATGCTGGTGGTAAATTCGATAAGGATACGTACAAAGTTTCTGGTGGTCTGCATGGTGTGGGGGTGTCTTGTGTTAACGCACTATCTTCCGTATTGATCGCTACTGTTTACCGCGAAGGAAAAATCTTTGAGCAGGAATATCAACGTGGAATACCACAATATCCGGTTCGGGTAATTGGCGATTCAGAACGCAGAGGTACCACGGTACATTTTAAACCTGATGCCGACATTTTCACCCTCACTACCGAATACAACTATGAAACGGTAGCTACTCGTATGCGCGAATTGGCATTTTTAAATCCGGGTATTAAACTTAACCTGAAAGACCTCCGTGATATAGACGAAAGTGGAAATCCGCGTTCGTCAACTTTCTTTTCGGAAGGTGGCTTACGCGAATTTGTGGAATACTTAGACTCAACGCGTGAGCATCTTATTCCAAATCCGATATACATCGAAAACAATAAGAGCGAAATTCCGGTACAGGTTGCATTAAGTTACAACTCATCGTACAGCGAAAATCTGGTATCGTATGTAAACAACATCAACACCCACGAAGGTGGTACACACGTAGCGGGTTTCCGCAGGGCGCTTACGCGAACGTTAAAAAGTTATGCCGATAAATCAGGTTTATTAGAAAAAGCCAAAGTAGAAATCAGTGGCGATGATTTCCGCGAAGGACTTACAGCGGTAATCTCAGTTAAAGTAGCTGAACCTCAGTTTGAAGGTCAGACTAAAACCAAACTCGGTAACTCCGATGCTATGGGTGCAGTTGATACTGCAGTGGGCGAGGTGTTGCAGGCGTATCTGGAAGAAAATCCAAAGGAAGCAAAACTGATTGTAAGCAAAGTAATTCTGGCGGCTCAGGCGCGCGTAGCGGCTCGTAAAGCCCGCGAAATGGTACAGCGCAAGAATGTTTTATCGGGCACTGGTTTACCTGGTAAACTTGCCGATTGCGCCAGCAGCGATCCTGCTATTTGCGAATTGTATTTGGTTGAGGGCGACTCTGCCGGTGGTTCGGCCAAGCAAGGTCGCGATAGAAATTTCCAGGCAATTCTTCCCTTACGTGGAAAGATTTTGAATGTAGAAAAAGCACAAGAGCATAAGATCTACGAGAACGAAGAGATCAAGAATATGATTACTGCGCTTGGTGTTAGCTTCGGCACACAAGACGATAACAAGGCGCTTAATATGACAAAGTTAAGGTATCATAAAGTTATTATTATGACTGATGCCGATGTGGATGGAAGTCACATCCGTACCTTAATTTTGACTTTCTTCTTCCGCTACATGCGCGATTTGATTGAACAAGGATATGTGTACATCGCATTGCCACCACTTTATTTATTGAAGCGGGGCAAAGAAGAACGCTATTGCTGGAATGAAGAAGAACGCGAAGCCCTTACCAAAGAAATGAGCCGTGGCGGAAGCGAAGACAGCGTGGGTGTGCAGCGTTATAAAGGTTTGGGTGAAATGAATCCGGAACAACTTTGGACAACTACCATGGATCCAACCAAACGCACATTAAAGAAAGTTACTATTGAATCGGCTGCTGAAGCAGATCATCTTTTCTCGATGTTGATGGGCGATGAAGTTGCACCGCGCAGAGAGTTTATTGAGAAGAATGCCAAGTATGCGCGCATAGACATTTAACCTTCCATGCAGGAGAATATTCCAATATATGCCGATGAACTGGCAAACCGACAGATCAGCGAAAGCAATTATATAAGTCGCGATTTAAGCTGGTTGCAGTTTAATGCACGTGTATTGGATCAGGTTAAAAAACCGGGCCGGAATATTTTCGACCGGCTTAAGTTTTTGGCCATCACGTCTTCAAACCTCGATGAGTTTTGTACTATACGCCTCGGTAGTTTGTACAACTACCTGGATTATAACAAGCAACGTTTTGATTACAGCGGGCTACGCGAAGAACCATTTCGCAAAATGCTATTGTCGGGCATCAGGCAATTTGTAGTAGATCAGAACGACTATTACCTCTCTAACCTGAAGCCTCGCTTTGATGAAAGTGGTTTTAAAATAACCGACTACGAACATCTATCGCCAACCGATGCAGACAAGGCCAATCAGTATTTTGACCGGACGGTTTATCCGATGCTTACACCCATGGTGTTTGATGGCTATCATTCATTTCCGGCATTAAGAAATAACCGATTACTGTGTGGAGTAGTTACCAAAGCCGAAGTGGATGGCAACCAACCTAACTTCAAGGCAAGTTTTATTCAAGTGCCAAGCAACATTCCGCGCTTCTACGAGATAAAACAACCCGATGGGTTTGTGCTGTTTGTGCCACTGGAAGAAATCATTCGCAAGAATATTCATCAGCTCTTTAGAAACATTGAGATTGTTAGTGTAAACCTGTTTCGCATTAATCGCAATGGCGATTTTACTTTGGATGAGAGCGAAGATATAGAGTCCAATTTTCTGGAAGAGTTAAGACGCAAACTTCAAACCCGCAGAAGGGGTAGGGTAGTTCGCATTGAAGTGTTGCAAGGATTTGATCCGTGGTTGTTGCGATTACTTAAAATTCAGTGGGACCTGGACGAAGCCAACTTCATGGTTATTCCGCAGGAAAGTATGATTGATTTTGCGGGCTTAAATCAGATTATCGGTCATAAAGATTTTAAAGACAAACGTACTCCGCTGCATCCACACCGCAGGCCCGTTTCGTTTCCTGAGTTTGGTACCCGCGATATTTTTGAAGTGTTAAAAGAACGCGATGTACTTTTGCATCATCCGTACGATTCTATGGATCCGGTGCTGGAGTTGCTGGAGAAAGCCGCGGAAGATGATAAAGTACTCTCGATAAAGATTACCATTTATCGCGTAGCAAAAGACTCGCGAATTACCGCAGCCTTATTGCGCGCTGCCGAAAATGGTAAGCACGTTTCGGTATTGTTTGAAGTTAAAGCCCGGTTTGATGAAGAGAATAACTTGCGTGAGGCCTTGCGCCTGCGGCAAGCCGGTTGTTTTGTGATTTATGGTGTAAGTAGTTTAAAAACACACACCAAACTTTTGCTGATTGTACGGCAGGAAGAAGACCGGGTTTATCGCTACGTACATTTGGCCAGTGGTAACTACAACGAAGTTACTTCGCGCTTATATACCGATGTGGGCTTGTTAACTACCAACGAAACCTACGGCAGCGATGTGTCTGAGTTCTTTAATGTAATTACGGGCCACTCGCAGCCAACGGCCTACCGTAATCTTATTACATCACCGCGCGATATGCGCATTCAATTAATTAACCTTGTTTTGCGCGAAGCCGATAACGCCCGCAACGGACTTCCATCGGGTGTGGTAATCAAGTTTAACTCGATGCAGGATAAGGAATTTATTGATGCACTGTATGAAGCCTCGCGCGCGGGCGTACCGGTTAAGTTGATTGTACGTGGCATCTGTTGCCTGCGCCCCGGCAGAAAAGGGTTGAGTGAAAACATTGAAGTTATTTCGATAGTGGGAGAATACCTGGAGCACTCGCGCATTTATTATTTCCATAACAATGGCGATCCAAAAGTTTATATTGGTAGTGCCGATGCCATGGTGCGCAGTTTTGATCGCAGAATAGAATCACTTTTCCTGTTGGAACAAGACATGCTGCGCAAGCAAGCCATGAATATACTTCGGTATAACCTGAAGGACAATGTGAACTCGTACGTTATGCAGGAGGATGGAAGCTATGTAGCTAAGCAACATAATGGCGAAGCTCCTTTTAGCGTACACAAAGAATTTTTTGACGTTACCCGCGATATTATCAGCGATGTGAAGTTGTTTTAAGGTGCTGGCTATTCGTTGCTGGTTTCTGGTCGCTGGTTTCTGGCTAGGTTATTCATCCACAAATCAATATCAACTACTTCTTACCGAAAACCGATTACCATTTACCATTTACTCAATACTCAATACTCAATACTCAATACTCAATACTCAATACTCAATACTCAATACTCAATACTCAATACTCAATACTCAATACTCAATACTCAATACTCAATACCCAATACTCAATACCCAATACTCAATACTCAATACTAAAGACTAAGGACTAAAGACTAACAACTAACGACTAATCACCGTTTCCCCACCACCTGCGTTTTACTTCCTTTCGATTGATCCTCTTTGTTTACAAACTCAACTTTGGCTTGTTTGCTGTTGCGTTCAAAGAGGTGTAGCATCATTCCGTCTTTTAAACCTACTTCGGGCACAAACATGTATTTGGCTTTAGCCCATTCCATAGTACGCATATAGATTGAACTTGCCGGAATAATTACATCGGCCCGGTCGGGGTTCATTTGCAATTTGTAAATACGATCTTCTAAAGAATGCTCTTGAATCATGTCTCGCACTTCACCCATCTTCTTTAGCGACATTAGCCGGTGTGGCTTAAGCTTCGCCAGCTCATAGATTTTACTGATGTTACCACCCGTACCCACAGCGGTAACTTTACCCATTTCAGATTTTACATTTTCTTTTACCCAGTGTTCCATATCGCTCCATACTGCGGGCAGGTCATGGTTTTCAAGAATGCGAACGGAACCTACTTTGAATGAACGGGTTTTGATTTTCTTACCACCAAAGTAAATGTTTAACTCGGTACTACCACCACCCACATCAATATGCAAATAAGCCTGGTTGCCTAAATAAGATCGAATGGCCGTATTAATAAGTTCGGCTTCGCGCTGGCCACCAATAATCTCTATGTTCAAACCAATTTCCTTTTTTACGGCATCGGCTAATTCCTGCCCATTCTCCGATTCGCGCATAGCCGAAGTAGCACAAAGCATAAAGTCATCAACTTCATACAAATCCAGCAACAGCTTAAAGGCTTGCATTAGCTTTTTAAACTTTACAATGCTTTTATCGCTTATGCGATTGGTAGTAAATACATCGTGGCCCAGGCGCAACGGAAAGCGCACATATTCCATCTTCTTAAACAATACCTGGTCTTTACTTTCCAACACAGACGATACCTGAAAACGGATAGCGTTGGAACCAATGTCAATAGCTGCGAGCTTCAAATCTTTAAGGGTCTATTAGGTGGTGTAAATTTACGCTATCCTTATTTTATTATTATTACCTAATTATGTTTCTTTGCATCACTTATCCAGAAAGACTGAGGGACAGGGCCCGATGATGTCTTAGCAACCTGGCTGATAACCTGGTGCTAATTCCCTTCTTCATCGTTTCAAACGAATGCAGAGAAGATAAGCAAGCCAATCTAACAAGGCTCTTTCTGGATAAAAAACTAACGAGCAGAAAGAGTGAAAATTGAAGACATTTTAAAGGAACGCATTCTCATTCTGGATGGGGCTATGGGTACTATGATCCAGCGTCATAAACTAGAGGAAGCCGATTTTCGGGGTGAGATTCTGAAGGATCATCCACATCCGCTAAAAGGCAACAACGATTTGTTAAGCCTTACCCGTCCTGATATCATTAAGGATATACATAGGCAATATTTTGAAGCAGGGTCTGATATTATAGAAACCAACACGTTTGGAAGTACCAGTGTAGCGCAGGCCGATTATCACCTCGAACACCTGGTGTATGAAATCAATTACCAGTCGGCTAAGATTGCCAAAGAAGTAGCGGCTGAGTTTACTGCGAAGGAACCAAACAAACCACGTTTTGTGGCCGGCTCCATGGGGCCTACTACAAAACTTGCCTCTATGTCGCCCGATGTAAACAATCCGGGTTACCGGGCCATTACATTCGATCAACTAGTAGTGGCATTTAAAGAACAAGCCAAAGGTTTGTTGGATGGTGGTGCTGATTTACTCTTACCCGAAACCATTACCGATACCTTAAATGTAAAAGCAGCGTTGTTCGCCATTCAGGAATTGTTTGAAGAAAGAGGAACCTCTGTACCTGTAATGGTTTCCGGAACGATTACCGATGCCAGTGGTAGAATTTTATCCGGCCAAACCGCGGAAGCATTTTTGATTTCAGTATCGCATGTGCCGTTGCTTAGTATTGGTTTAAACTGTGCTATGGGTGCATCCGCTTTGCGACCGTATTTAAAAGTGTTAAGCGATAAAGCCCCATTCTTTATCAGTGCCTATCCGAATGCTGGCTTGCCGAATGAGTTCGGTCAATACGATCAAACTGCAAACGAAATGGCTGCTGAGGTGGAAGACTATTTAAAAGAAGGTCTGATTAATATTCTGGGTGGATGCTGCGGCTCAACTCCCGACCACATTCGAAGGATTGCTGAGATAGCGAAGAAGTATAAGCCAAGAGTTGTCAATAGTCTTTTAGTCGATAGTCAATAGTTTAAACTCGGTAAACATGGCTTTCAAGTTTGAGAATTTAAAGGTATGGCAGAGTGCGGTAGAACTATCGGGTCAAGTCTATGAATTGACCGAGACATTCCCCAAAAAGGAAATGTTTGTTTTAACATCGCAGATACAAAGGGCATCCGATTCAGTTGCTCTAAACATTGCCGAAGGCTCAACGGGTCAAACCAATCCTGAGTTCAGACGCTTTTTAGGTTTTTCTCTGAGATCTGCCATTGAGGTTGTTAGTTGTTTACACTTAGCAAGAAGGCGTAAACTTATTGATCAGGTTCAGTTTGACCATTTTTATAATTATTTGACAGAGCTGATTAAGAGTATTCAAGCTTTCGGGAACACGATAAAATAGATATGAGCCAACCATCGACCATTGACCATCGACCATTATTGCTGAGTGGCTTAGAAGCTGTGCAGATAACCAGAAGTTCGAATTTTGTCAACATCGGTGAGCGAACTAACGTTACCGGTTCGGCCAAATTCTTAAAACTCATTAAAGAAGATAAGTTTGATGAAGCACTGGAGGTAGCCCTCGACCAGGTGCGGGGAGGCGCGCAGGTAATTGATGTGAACATGGATGAAGGTATGCTCGACTCAAAAGCAGCCATGGTCAAGTATCTCAACCTGATGGCCTCTGAACCTGAAATTGCTGCCATCCCGGTTATGGTCGATTCATCCAAGTGGGAAGTGATCGAAGCCGGATTAAAATGTTTGCAAGGCAAAGGCATCGTAAACTCCATCAGTATGAAAGGTGGAGTAGAAGAATTTATCCGGCAGGCGAAGTTAGTGAAACGCTATGGTGCGGCTGCAGTAGTAATGGCCTTTGATGAAGTAGGGCAGGCCGATACCTATCAACGCAGAATTGACATTTGTAAACGCGCATATGACATTCTGGTAAACGAGGTTAAGTTTCCGGCTGAAGATATTATTTTCGATCCCAACATCTTTCCGGTGGCAACCGGTATTGATGAACATCGAAACTATGCATTGGATTTTTTCAAAGCCACCAAATGGATTCGTGAGAATCTGCCGGGAGCGCATGTGAGTGGAGGAGTTAGTAATGTTTCGTTCAGCTTCCGTGGAAACCAAAAAGTACGTGAAGCCATGCACTCGGCTTTTCTGTACCATGCTATCCAACATGGAATGGACATGGGCATTGTAAACCCAACCATGCTGGAAGTGTATGATGAGATTCCCAAAGATTTATTAGAACGTGTTGAAGATGTATTGCTCAACAGGCGCGATGACGCGACTGAACGCTTGCTGGAATTTGCTGAAACCGTAAAAGGATCGGCTAAGAAAAAAGAACAAGACGATGAATGGCGTCAAGGCACAATCGAAGAACGCATTACGCATTCCCTTGTAAAAGGTATTATTGATTTTATCGATGCCGACACCGAAGAGGCTCGGCAAAAGTATGGCAAACCCTTGCATGTAATCGAAGGGCCGCTCATGCGTGGAATGAATGTGGTGGGCGATTTGTTTGGTGCTGGTAAAATGTTTTTGCCGCAAGTAGTGAAGAGCGCACGTGTTATGAAAAAATCCGTGGCATATTTAACTCCGTACCTTGAAGAAGAAAAACGATTAAGTGGTAATGCAGGGCAGGCTGCTGCCAAGATTTTATTAGCTACCGTGAAAGGCGATGTACACGACATCGGTAAAAACATTGTGGGCGTTGTGTTGGCTTGTAATAATTATGATGTGGTGGATCTGGGTGTGATGGTTCCACCCGAAAAAATTATTGAAGCGGCCAAGCGCGAAAAGGTGGATGTAGTTGGATTAAGTGGGTTGATTACACCTTCCTTGGATGAGATGGTGTATGTAGCCAAAGAAATGCAGCGCGAGAAAATGGACTTGCCGTTGTTGATTGGTGGGGCAACTACTTCACGTATTCACACGGCTGTAAAAATTGATCCGGTTTATGACGGCCCGGTGGTATATGTATTGGATGCCTCACGTTCAGTACCGGTTGCGAGTGAGTTGATTAGCAAGAATACTCGTAAAAGTTTTCAGGATAAAATGAAAGCTGAATATCAGGCGTTGCGTGTAGATCATGAGAATCGTAAGCAAACGAAGAACTATATTCCGTTAGTGGAAGCACGTGCTAACGAAACAAAAATTGATTGGGCAAGTACCATATTCACAAAGCCTCAGTTTATTGGAAGAAAAGAGTTTGTAAAATATCCGCTGGAGGAAATTCGCAAGTACATCGACTGGACACCGTTCTTCCAGACGTGGATGTTGGCCGGTCGTTTTCCGGTAATATTAAAAGATGAAGTAGTAGGGGCAGAGGCAACCAAGTTATATAACGATGCCAACAAGATGCTCGATGAAATTATCAAGAGTCGGGCGTTGCAAGCCAATGGGGTAGTGGCCTTTTATCCGGCCAAGCGTGAAGGCGATGATGTGAATTTGTATCGTAAAGATCAAGATGAATCGTTTGCCACATTTCACTTCCTGCGGCAGCAGAATAAGAAGGCACAAAACCTGCCGAACTTTTGCCTGGCGGATTTCATTGCACCGGATAAGGGAAAGGACTACTTCGGCATGTTTGCCGTTACAGCAGGCATCGGGTTAGAAAAACTCGTTGAGAAACACAAAGCCAATCAGGACGACTATTCGGAGATTATGGCGAAAGCTTTGGCCGATCGTTTAGCCGAAGCCTTTGCTGAGTGTTTACATAAACGTGTGCGCAAAGAATTATGGGGCTATGCAAAAAATGAAACCTTAACCGAAGAAGAGTTGATTGATGAAAAGTATGAAGGCATACGGCCAGCACCGGGTTATCCAGCTTGCCCGGATCATACCGAAAAGAAATTGTTGTTCGAATTACTGGAAGGCAACAAGGTAGGAATTACGTTAACGGAATCGTATGCCATGTATCCTGGAGCAGCCGTCAGCGGATTTTATTTCTCTAATCCAAACTCGAAATATTTTGGTTTGGGTAAGATTGAGAAAGATCAGGTAGTAGATTATGCGAAGCGTAAAAATATGAGTGTGGAAGAAATTGAGAAGTGGTTAGCACCTAATTTATCTTATGTATAATGAATTTGAAAATTAGTGAATTTGAAAATTTGAAAATGGGGTTTGAGTGTTATCAAGAAATGAGTTCATTTTTTAAATTGTCGAATTAATAAATTTTCAAATTAACGAATTTTTAAATTTTCAAATTGACTAATGAAAGTAACTGAACACCTGAAACGCGCCAACGGAAAAACATTATTTACCTTAGAAATTCTGCCTCCGTTAAAGGGCGAGAACATAAAAAATCTGTTTAACAACATCGATCCGTTGATGGAGTTTAAACCTCCGTTTATTGATGTAACGTATCACCGCGAGGAGTATGTGTTTAAAAAGAAAGACGGTGGGTTGCTTGAAAAAATCACTACTCGCAAACGCCCAGGTACGGTGGGCATTTGCGCAGCCATTCAAAATCATTATAAGATTGATACGGTTCCCCACATAATTTGTGGTGGATTTAGTCGCGAGGAAACCGAAAACGCACTCATCGACCTTAACTTTTTAGGCGTTGATAACGTGTTGGTGCTGCAGGGTGATGCTATTAAAACCGAATCGAAGTTTATACCTGAAAAAGATGGGTTTGCCTATGCCTCTGAATTACTGGAGCACGTGGTAAACATGAATAAAGGTCAGTATCTGGATGAAGAACTGCACGACCCTTCACCCACTAATTTTTGTATTGGCGTGGCCGGTTATCCTGAGAAACATTTCAACGCTCCTAATCTTAAAACAGATTTAAAGTATCTCAAAAACAAAGTAGATAAGGGTGCTGAGTACATCGTAACCCAGATGTTTTTTGATAACAATAAGTATTTTGAGTTTGTAGATAAGTGTCGCGAGGCCGGTATTACTGTACCGATTATTCCAGGCATCAAGCCGTTAACGACCAAATCACAATTAACCATACTGCCTCAGATTTTTCACATTGATTTGCCTGAAGAACTGAGTGATGAAGCAGAGAAGTGTAAAGACAATGCCTCAGTAAAACAATTGGGTATTGAGTGGACTATACAACAATCAAAGGAACTGATTGTTAAAGGAGCGCCTACTATTCATTTCTATTCCATGGGTAAATCAGACCCGATTTATAAGATAGCCAAGGAGCTGTTTTGAACTAAACCAATCAATATTGCTGAGCTATTCATGAACAAAAGAAAAGGCCACCGAATTAGGGTAGCCTCTTCTTTTTTGTAGATTCTATATTACTAATAACTGTTGGTCGGAGATATTGGTGTTCTATTTCCTGAGTAATCAGTTATTTTTGCCTTGGGTATCGTTGTTGAAAATTTACTATTTATGGCATCGATAAAAATGTTTGCCAAGAAAGCATAACCTCTACCATTTGGGTGTACTGCATCCTCAGAAAATCCCGCGTAAGGTGGCGTAATGCTTGGTGTAAGTAGCATGCCATCAACGACTGCACCTTTTGTTGCAACAAAACTTGTAAAAGCTGCATTAACATCAGCTAAAGCTAAACGGTTATTGCTACCGGCAACTGCAGCCGCTATTGCTGTATTGAATTCTGCAGTTCGGGTTAGTATCTCTTGAGTTTCAGATGGTATAAGAACTAAGTTATCTCCTAATGGAAAACTTATACCGTTTAGTACTGTTGGACTTCCTCCCACGCAGGTACCTAACACTCCACCCGCGGGAAGAGTAATGAGGTCGGTAGCGGTAGTTTGCCTTGCCCTTGCATAAGGCAGTAATCCAGCTGCTGGTCCTGTCATGAAAGGAGTAAGATCAGTTAGAGTTTCATCTGATATGAGAATCGGGTTATTAGACTTTGCTGCAAATGTCAATGTTCGTTTCTGTGCTTCTTCTGCAGTGATTACGCCTCCAGCTACAAGGCTTTGTAGAAAACCATTGTAAGGAGTGGCCAGACTTGTAGTAGCACCAGCGGCTTGTTCTGCAGTTAAAGGAATTGCATTCCACGGTACAGTAAAGAAATATGGAATTGAAGTAACATTAGGAATGTTTGCCACTACCCCTGATGCAGCACTATTTGTTAAAATAGTTCCAATTACAGCATTGATTCGGGTAGTAAAATCTGTGGAGGAGGTTAAAAGCGAAGGGGTAGAGGCACCACCAGTTGCATAACCAAGAATATCATTATTACCAATTTCAACTAATATAAAGGTAGGCCCAACAGCGAGTGCGTCCCCTAATATAGTTGAGGTGCCCGGGTTACTAGCAAAGCGGGATGTGTAATAAGTTGCATGCGCTGGATTTGGAGAAGTAGGAACTAGTAGTTCGCCAACTGTAATGCCAGGCACACCAAAATTGTTTAAGAGTGCCTTATTGCCTGTATACGCCCATCCTGCTGCCAACGGACTGCTTGCTGTATTATAAGGAGCTGGCATTGCTGGAGTACTAACCGCACTAGGGCATGTTGTTTCCCGAGCAGGTGTGGCGGAGGCTGATGGGCTTGCTCCTCGTGGGCCAACTCCATCTGGATCGTATAGTACCAACTTGCCCAAAGGTGTGGTCGTTGTTGGAATAAAACCAGAGAAACCATTTTCTGAATTTATATCCGGTTGGTTAAAAACAACAGGAGCACCAGTATAAGACACTTGTTTAGCAATGATTTTTCCAATCGATTCGTTTTGACCTTCAGTGTATAACGCATTAGATCGGAAACCTGCAACCAATGAATTTCCAATAGTTACAAACTTAGTGAAGTTGAGTGTACCCCTTGAGCCGGTAGGTGTCTCTGGTGTTACTACTTCAGGTGGGGTCAATTCATTTAGTTCCTGAGCGCAACCAGTTATCAACAGCGTTGCAAAGACTAATGTATGAATTTTATAATTTTTCATAATGACTTAGTTTTTTATTTAAAGAACTGATCAAATGTGATCGAAACATAATACATCTGCCCGACAAATGGACCTCCAAGATTTGTTCTGTAATCTTTACCACCCAGATTAGTGCCACCAATCTTGATGATTGATTTGATTGGAGCCGCTTTATACGTTACAGCTGCATCTAAAAGTCCAAACTCGGGTACTTCCCATGATCCATATGAAGAAAACCAATCAAATCCTTCTTGCCAACGGAAATTAATATTGAATCCTAAATTTTCTGTAAGTTTTCTATTTCCAAACCCAATATTGAATTTATTATTTGGAGTGTTGAATCCTGCATTAAATACACGACCTTCAACCTCATCTACAGAAAAATCAGCGTAGTTATAATTTGCATTGAAGCTGTATCCTTTTGGTAAGTTATATGTGAATCCTAATCCAATTCCATAAGAAGTAATTTGTTCTGGAGAGTTCGAGTATAAACTAAAAATTGTGCCCGGTGCAAGCGTGGTGCCTTGGTGGGTTGCTGGTAGTTTACTGGCAACAAAATCTGTGCCTATGAAATCATTGTAAATGTTATAGTAAGCATTTAAATCAACTAAAACATTCTTATTAAATAAGCCTTTATAACCGATCTCCATCGCCTGCAGTTGCTCAGGCTGAACGTAAGGAACATCTGTGTCTACTAACAAGCTTGTATTGCCACCCGTTGGAGTTCCAGTTGTTGGATCAAGTAAACCACCAGAAGCTTGGTAAGCTCTATATGAATCTCTGGTATATGAGCCACCATTATGTACTCCATATCTTCCAGCATTTGCTTCTGTGCTACCCAAAAGAATAGCATCTGCGCCAGGGAAGTAAATAAACTGAGATTGTGTGGCAGGATTTCTAAATCCTGTTTGGAAGGAACCTCTTATATTATGATTCTCTGAAAATGTATATACACCGGAAATTCTTGGTGTTAGTTGTCCTTCAAAATTTTCGTTTTTATCGAATCTTATTGATCCAGTCAATTTTAGACCTCCGAACGCTTTTGCTATCTGAGTGTAACCACCAAACTCATTAATTTTAATCCTCTCAAAGTTTGCTTCTGGACGAGAGGTTGCAGTTGGATCTTCATTTAAGATTGTTCCGTCTGTAAATAAATCATATTGTCGGATATTTCCACCGATCATAATTTCAGCGAACTTAATTTGATTCTTAAAATTATAGTTAAACTCACCATGCCGTAATCTGGATTGATCTTTGAATTTTGCTCCAGGAGGACTTCCTTGGAAGAAGGAATTTCTAACATCTTCCACCAATGAATTAAAAGCAGGGGTGCCGACAGCAGGCCTATTTCTATCAGCCCATGCACGAGCTGCATTATGATCATTTGGTGTTACGCCTGGTGCAGCACCAAAGAACGCATTTAGATAATCGGGTACCCAAACGCTTTGAGATGGAGCGTATCGCTCGTTCATGAAAGTTCCTAATGCTAGTAAGTTATAAGAATCACCTGCATCAGTCGAAGTTTGGTATCCACGAACAAAAAAATTATCAGCTTTTGCTTCAAGTTTGTAGAATTCCTGTGTAAAACCTCTCAAAGCGTATTTGGCATCACCCTGATAAATGGCATCGCCTGATCCATATCTGTAGTTAGCTAATAGTTCAATTTTATCAGTTAAACGATAATGCAAAGCAACATCTCCTTTGATGCTTTTTGCGGAATAATCATCAATAATATCTTCTTCTCTGAAACCTGTTCTTCTCAATGTAGTTGGGAAAAAGGGTATTGAAATTACAGCCTCATCCCCATAGCTATTTACGGCATCGAAGTCGGGTGTACCTGATAAATCTACTTCTGATAACGATCGTACTCGATCTTGTTTATAATCATTAGCTGACCAATCGGTAGCATCTAAATATGAGAAGTTAACCTTAAAAGCAAATTTGTTGTTAAATGCTTTTGCATACCTAACGCCAAAATTATAGTAAGGATTGGCTTCCCCTTGTGCTTCAGAATTGGTTACGCCAGTTTTAACTTGTGCACTTAAACCTTGAAACTCAAAGGGACTCTTACTTTTTTGAATCATGATCCCATTAAATGCATTGGGGCCGTAAAGCGCTGAGGCCGCACCGGGAATCAACTCAATACTTTCTGCATCTAGTTCGCCAATACCTACAATGTTACCAGTCGGAAAATTAAGAATTGGTGCTGCTCCATCAATGCCATCTATCCATTGTACAAATCGCTCGTTTGCAATGGTAGCGAAACCGCGTGTGTTAATGGCTGGAAAGTTTAAACTACTGGAAGTTACTTGTACACCTTTTACATTGGCCAAAGCATCAAAGTACTCTGGTGCCGTTGACTGTTGAATGGAAATTAGATCTAACTTCTCAATAGTAACCGGCGACTGCAAAATACTTTCTTCCATCCGCGAGGCAGATACAACAACTTCTTGCCCAAGCAAAGTTTGTTCGGACAGGCTCACATCAATAGTGGCTGTGGCTTCTTTCACTTCTATTTCCTGTGTGGCAAAGCCAATAAAAGAAAATACAAGTGTGAAGGGTGGGGCCTGATTTACTTTAAGATTGTATTGGCCATCGGTGTTGGATATGGTCCCGATCACGCGACCTTTTACCACAATGTTAACACCGGCTAGCGGGTCGTTATTACTACCGTCTTTCACCGTTCCGGAAATGGTAGTGGTTTGCGCCATCAGCGTAACTGACCCGCAGAGCAAAAAGAGCACGGGAAGCAACGCCTTTCTGTAGAATTTGTTCATAAGAATTATGGGTTTAATCCTTAAATCTACAAGGAAAAAGCCCAATTACAAACGATTGAAAGGCAGTTTTTTGAAGCCTGAATTTTTCGTGAACGAATCTTATTTCTGGGTGCGCACCAGTTCTACCAGCCGGTCGCACAAGGCGTTGATTTCGTTTGCCATTTGTTCATCGCCCGTAGCGGTAAGCACACTTTGCGCGATGCCCCCAATGTTTTCGATGTAGAATCGTTTCATTTCATCCACCGGCATGTCTTTGGTCCACAGATCGATACGCATGGTGTTTTTCTGCTTATCGTCCCAAAGCGAAACGGAAATGGATTTGGTTTGGGCCGGAGTGTCTGCGGGTTTATCGGTTGCGTCCCAGGTAATGCGTTCGGGCACATTATTATCGTCCAACAGGATGGAAAACTCTATGGCTGATTTCTTCATGGAATTAAATTTTGAGCCTGCAAAGAAACGATATTTTTATAAACTGATGTTACACCAAAACTTAAACAAGTAGAGGCGTCTGGACGGCTATTTACTTTAGGCTATAGCCGTCATGACGCATGATATCGCCATTGATTCGGAACATCAGTTTATAACTGCATTTCAGGAATGTTACCCTCAATCTCTAATCTTCCTTCGGTAGCGTTTTTGATTTGCTCAACCGAAACTCCGGGGGCTCGCTCCAGCAATTTAAACCCGCCTTGTGGCAGCACATCCAGCACCGCCATGTCGCTCACAATTCGTTTCACACATTTTATACCGGTAATGGGTAACGTACATTTTTTCAAGAGTTTAGATGCGCCTTCCTTACTGCAATGCTGCATGGCCACAATAATATGTTTGGCTGAGGCTACCAGATCCATAGCGCCACCCATTCCCTTCACCATTTTTCCGGGTACTTTCCAGTTGGCAATGTCGCCCTGCTCTGAAACTTCCATTGCACCTAGAATAGTAAGGTCAACATGACCACCGCGTATCATAGCAAAACTTTCGGCTGAGTTGAACAAGGCTGAGCCGGGCATCATGGTAATAGTTTGCTTGCCGGCATTTATCAGATCAGGATCGATTTCACTTTCTTTTGGGAATGGCCCGATACCCAACAATCCGTTTTCGGATTGTAATACTACGCTTAGTTGTGGTGGGATGTAGTTGGCCACTAACGTGGGAATACCAATTCCGAGGTTAATGTACATACCGTCTTTAACTTCCTTAGCAATTCGTTTCGCGATTCCGATCTTATCGAGCATAGTTTTGAAGATTAATATTTAGTCCTGAGTCTTGAGTAATTAGTCCTGAGTAATTAGTCCTGAGTCTTTAGTTACTAAGGACTCAGGACTAATGACTATTTACTATTTACTATTTACTTACTGTCCGTTGCTCAATTCTTTTCTCATAATTCTTCCCTTGAAATATTCTTTGAACATAAATTCCCGGAGTGTGGATTTGATTAGGATCTAATGCACCCAACGGAACTAGTTCTTCTACTTCGGCAATGGTAATCTTTCCGGCTGCGGCCATCATCGGGTTAAAGTTGCGGGCAGTGCCTTTGTAAATCAGGTTTCCGGCAGTATCACCTCTCCACGCTTTTACAATTGCAAAATCTGCGCGAAGCCAGTGTTCTAATAAATATTTTTTCCCTTCAAACTCACGCACTTCTTTACCAGTTGCTACTTCCGTTCCAACTCCTGCCGGTGTAAAGAATGCTGGAATACCGGCACCGCCAGCACGCACCCGCTCGGCTAATGTTCCTTGCGGGATAAGTTCTACTTCTAATTCTCCAGATAATAGTTGTCGCTCAAACTCGGCATTTTCACCCACATACGATGAAATCATTTTTTTTACTTGACGGGTTTTTAACAGCAAGCCGATCCCAAAATCATCAACACCCGCATTATTCGAAATACAGGTAAGACCTTTGGTTCCTTTTTTTAGAATAGCTGAAATACAATTTTCAGGAATGCCACTTAATCCAAATCCGCCAAGCATAAGCGTAGCATTTTCAAAAACATCTGCTACGGCCTCATCGGGTCCGGCAACTACTTTGTTCATCATAAAGTGCAATTTGAAACAAATCTCACTTTAGTTACCGCAAAATGCAAATGTTAAAGTATGGCTTCCAGCGCTTGTAAGGCTGCAACCTTATCTTTTTCAAGTTGCTTCTTCAACGATTCGAGATCGCTGAACTTTGAATCGGAGCGAAGCAGTTTTTGAAAACTTAGCTTTAAAGTTTCACCATAGATTTCTTTATCGAAGTTAAAGATGTTTACTTCGATAGAACGTTTTGAGCCATCTACTGTCGGGCGATTGCCAATGTATAACATGCCACCATAAGTAGAGTTTTCGTGCGTTACGGTTACGGCATAAATTCCTTCGGCTGGGACTAACTTATCATGCGAATCAAGATCAATATTAGCAGTAGGATAGCCCAACACCCGGCCCAGTTTATCGCCTTTAATAACACGACCGGAAAGAGGATAAGGTTCGCCTAAAAAATGATTGGCGGTATCAATGTCTCCGCTTTCCAAAGCCTGGCGAATTTTAGTTGAGCTTACGCCAACATGATCAATATCCTGTCGCGAAATTTCCTCTACATCAAACCCGAATGCAGGGCCGTTGAGTTTCAGTTGCTCAAAACTTCCTTCGCGGTTTTTACCAAAACGATGATCGTAACCTATAACCAGTTTGCGCGTGCCAATGCGATCAACCAGAATCTGAGTAATAAAATCTACGGAAGTAACTTGCGAAAATTCTTTCGTGAAAGGAATTCGAATCAAGTGTTGTACCCCAAACTTCCGAAGCAGGTCGGCCTTTTCTTCGAATGTATTTAGAAGTTTCAGACTTGGTTCGTTTGGTTTTAGAATTGTTCGTGGATGTGGCCAGAATGTAATCACCACGGTTTCGCCCGAATTCTTTTCAGCAATTTCCTTTAGTCGAAGTAAAATTTTTTGATGACCTACGTGCACACCATCAAAAGTGCCACTGGTTACTACGCCAAACGGCAAACGTGAAAAGTCTTCCAGCGAATGATAGATTTTCATTTTGCTTCCAGATTTATCTGCTCTAACTCTTGCGCGTCTGTCAGTTTAAATTCGCCAATACGCGTGCGACAAAGTTCTGCAAGATAGGCTCCGGTTCCTAATTCGGTTCCAAAATCACGGGCCAGGCTTCTGATGTAAGTTCCTTTGGAACAAACTATTCTAAACCGCACGTTTGGTTTTGCTATTTCGGTGATTTCAAAAGTTGATACCAAAACTTCTCTGGGTTTTAGAATTACTGCTTCTCCTTTTCGCGCAAGCGCATAGGCACGTTTGCCATCTACCTTAATAGCAGAGTGTGCGGGCGGGATTTGCTGAATAGTTCCGGTAAACTTTTGTGCAGTCTGTTTAATCAGATCATCCGTAATGTGCCCGATTTCGTTAGGCGCGGAGACTTCCGTTTCAAGATCGTACGATGGAGTTGTTTGACCGATAACAAAAGTACCGGTGTATTCTTTTTCCTGCGCTTGATATTCGTCAATGCGCTTAGTCATTTTTCCGGTACACAAAATCAGTAAGCCGGTTGCCAATGGATCTAACGTACCAGCGTGTCCAATCTTTTTTATTTTTAATTTATTGCGGAGTTTGTTCACCACATCAAACGAAGTCCATTCGAGTGGTTTGTTGATCAACAGCACACGATCAAGATATTCGCTCATACTATTTGCAGATCGATACCGAACCAATACATCAATAATATAATTGCCCCCAATATAATTCGATAATATCCAAATATCTTGAAGCCATGCTTGGTTAAGTAGGTAATGAACGATTTAATAGCTAAGAAGGCAACGATAAAGGCTGCTACATTGCCAAACACAAGAATTGAAATCTGTTCGTTGCCAAAAGTATTACCCTCCAAATAATAGGTAAGTAGTTTATATCCGGTAGCCGCCAACATGGTTGGTATAGCTAACAGAAAAGAGAATTCGGCAGCCGTTTGTTTAGTTAATCTTTGTGTGATACCTCCAATAATTGTAGCGGCCGATCTGGAAACACCAGGAATCAGGGCAAGAACCTGAAACAATCCAACTGTAAATGCCGATTGGTAAGTTACTTGGGTTTGTCCACGCTCCTCGGTTTCATGAAATATTTTATCGATAAACAGAAAGACAACGCCACCAAGGATTAGCATTATGGCAACCAAATCAATACGCTCAAACAAAAAATCGATTTGTTTACTAAGGAGCAAGCCAGCAACGGCAGCAGGAGTAAAGGCGATCAATAGCTTGATATAAAAACTTATCGATTGAAAAAAACGCCTCCAATAGATTACCATCACCGAGGCAATAGCACCCAATTGGATTGCCACAGTAAATGTCTTAACGAAGGGATCTTTTTCAATACCTAGTAAAGCTGAAGCAATAATCATGTGTCCGGTAGAAGATACGGGTAGAAATTCCGTTAGCCCTTCAACTATGGCCAGAATGATGGCATCGAAATAAGACATGGGAAACTAAATCAATCCTTTTGTTTGGGTGTGTATAGGATGGCAAAAATTTCAGTGATGAAACCGGCCAACACTATAATCGGGCTAAGAGTTAGACCCAGAAATCCAAAGCCATATGGTTCTTTGTCCATTGCCATTATAGCAAAACCTACTACTAACAATACCAATCCTAATATCATAAGCTGGTAGTTCTTTTTTCCAAATGCAAGTTTGCTCATTGCGTTAATAAAGTTCGTCTAACGATAGTTTTAAGTATTTGCTTACAGCGCGAAAGGTGCTAAGAAAAGCAACCAACATGCCGAGTATAACCAGAAAGCCCAATAACAAAAGCAATCTATTATTATTTTGAATTAAAGCAAGATCGGCCACACGTTGCGTTGCAAAACTGATTAACGCAACTAATAAGGCTGAAGCTAATGTACCGGCAATAAATCCGTGCAAGCTTGCGCGAAACAAAAAAGGTTTTTGAATGAACCAGCTGCGGGCCCCAACCAATTGCATGCTGCGGATAAGGAACCGTTGTGAGAATAATGCAAGTCGCAACGTGTTGTTGATTAAAAGCATCACCACCAAAAGGAGCAAGGTTACTAAGCCCATTAGAACCAAGCCTATCTTTGTGATATTCTGATTAATCGAGTCGATTACGTTTTCGATATAATGTACCTGAAAAACCCCACCAATCTGCTCAATCTCAGTCTTGATTTTTTTTAGATTTTCAGTATCGTGAAATCCTTCTTGAATACGAACCAGGTAGGCATCCTTCAAGGGATTTTCGCCCAGAAAACTCTTAAAATTTTCTCCCGTTTCTTCAATAAATAATTTGGCGGCTTCCTCTTTGCTTACAAACTGAATGGCATCCTTACCCTTGCCTACATAAGGTTTGGAAGCGAGGCCTTTTTCAATCTGATTGCGTTGCA
This sequence comes from Cytophagales bacterium, assembly GCA_017303795.1. Classification (GTDB taxonomy): domain Bacteria; phylum Bacteroidota; class Bacteroidia; order Cytophagales; family Cyclobacteriaceae; genus ELB16-189. Next base: position 94,849 of record JAFLBR010000016.1, read on the forward strand.
CATCCGAAACCTGACTGTTCAGATAAACCTGAACTTTTACATTTTCGCGGACAATTCTTTCCAGCTCTTTTGAATAGATAACAAGCGCCCCAAAAACCCCGATTACAAAAAGGGCAAGGGTAATACTAAGCACCACGCTCAGGTAAGGGTAGGTGCCGAGTTTCTTCTTCCGGATTTTAAATCGAGTTTCGCCCGCTGACATCGGGCAAATATAGCAGTATTGCCCGATTTTTTAATGCAACGGTTGGCTAATGAAGGGCGTGAATTACTTCTTGCGGTAAGTCTCCAGTTTGGTAATGGTGGCCTTGTCGGTAATTGCCTCCAATGGCGTGATAACCGTAGCTTGTTCAGCAAGCAGGTAATACTTGCTTTGATAGTATAAGTAAACCGAGTGTTTACCACCATTCAATTCAATGATTTCGTAAAGGCTGCGATCGAAAGAACCGTACAATACCACCTTGCCTTCTACAAACTGATAATGGAACTTATATTTTTTGCTGGTGGAATCCACATTCACTTCAAGTGATTTAACTTCTATGGCAGGCGGTGTTGCATGCACCACACCATGATTAACAGGCGAAGAAGTACTCTCCACTAATTCAACACTCGGGTCAACTATCTCGATGGTTGGTTTAACCACATCTTTCTTAGCTGCTGTTGTTGCTTTGGTATCTACCTTAGCCTCAGGTTTTACTTCTGCTTCGGTTGTTTGTTCAGATGTGTTTGTCAATTCCTCATCTTCGGAGGCTGGCGTAAATTCGTTCTCTGTAACAATACTGATCGAATCCTTAGGTTCCGCAATTATAGGTTGCTCTTCACCGTTTCCAAACCAATAAACTGAACCAATTAATAAGGCACCACCTACAATACCCGCAGCAACTTTCAAGGTAGTAAACTCTTTGGCGGCACCGATTGGTACATTGTTCAGCATGGATTTCAGTTCAGCCATGCGTGCGTTTTTCACGCTTTCAATTACCTGCCGTTGAAATTCTACATCAGCCTTTAGGGTAGGGTCCGCAGCCACTTGCTGTTCAAACGTTTCCCGCTGAGCATCGCTTAACTTATTGGTTAGGTAGTCGTCTATTAATTCAATGTTGTTCATGTCTATTCCTTTAGTCTAAAAAATCGTGCTCAGAATACTGTGTCTTCACTAATTCATCCAACTTCTGTTTGCACTTATACTTTTTTGTTTTGGCGGTGTCGGTGTTCGCGAAGCCTAACTTTTCGGCTATCTCTTGCATCGACATGTCGTCAAAATAATAATACATCAAAACCTTGCGGCACGTGTCGCCCAATTGATCCAGGCATTTCGCAATTATTTTCTCGCGTTCCGGGCTATCCAAATCCATCGATTGGGCAGCATCTTTTTCTTCGTGCGAGAGTCGCTTTTTCCTGTCGAGTTCTTTCCGCCACAGATTTTGGCAAATGCTGTAGATGTAAGTACTCATTTTGGCTGTCATTACCAGGTTGCCCGATCTGGCCTTCTGCCAGAAAACAATCAATGCGTCCTGATAAATGTCTCGTGCCTCTTCTTCTGTACCACTGTTGGTGATAACCAGTTTGGTCATCATTCTGTAGTACTTCTTATAAATTAACTCTAAGGCTTTCTCGTCTCCGTTTTGGATCCGCTCGAAAATCTCCTTTTCGTCTATTTGCAAGTTGCTTTTGAATACTCGTAGCGCCACGTTTGGTAACCTTTACTATATGATAAACGGAACTAATCGGGGATTAATGTCGGTATTTTTCCGATAGGATGATAACTACCGCTCTGGTAGCCACGTTTGGGTGCGGAAGAAGGGACCAAGGTAGCCGCGGAGTTTAAGATTATTTCCTTCCAGCCAGACCTTGCACCGGTATATTTTGCCATTGTTAGGATCTATGATAGTTCCTCCTGCAAATTCATCGTCATCCCTACTAAGGTTTCTAAGAATTTCCATTCCGATAATCTTCTTTTTATAGCGATCATCATCGGTTGGGCATTCATTACAAACAGGATCTTGCTCTTCATCAGGGCCGCGAAACAGTTGGGTAACTTTACCATAGAACTTGCCATTTCGCTCTACAATTTCTACGATGGATTTGGGTTTCCCGGTTTCGTCATCGATTGTTTTCCACTTACCGACAATAGTTTGCGCCTGTCCACTAAACGAACAACAAACCAGCACGGCAAGAATTACTACTCTAACCATAAATTTAACCTTGGGTGTTTAGGCCTAAAGATAAAAAAAAGAGCGGTGTTTTCAGGCACCGCTCTTTTCGTTGAGTTTAAGAGAAAAGTTACTTCACCTCAGCATCCTGATTAGCCGTAACCACGATCTCCACTTTTTCCTTGGTATCTTCAGCCTTTACAGTAGCTACATCATCCTTCACTAGGAAGGGTGCAAGTACAAGGGCCACAACCGACATAAGTTTTAGTAAAATATTTAGCGAAGGACCAGAAGTGTCTTTAAACGGATCGCCTACAGTATCACCAACCACAGCAGCTTTGTGCGGCTCGGATTTCTTGTAATACTTCTGGCCGTTAATTTCAACGCCCTCTTCAAAGCTCTTCTTGGCATTATCCCATGCACCACCTGCATTTGATTGGAAGATTGCCATTAACACACCCGATACAGTTACACCAGCCAGCATACCACCTAAAGACTCTACGCCAAATCCTGGTAAGAATGCAATAACTACAGGAACAATAACTGCCATTAAACCCGGGATAACCATTTCGCGAATAGCCGCCTTGGTAGAAATTTCCACACACTTTCCATACTCTGCTTTCCCATCGGCTTCGTGGAAGATTTTCTGATCGTCAGCAGACCACTCACTTACCTCTTTATCACCATTTCTCTTCATAGCAGCAAGGGCAGCCTTCAAGGCAGGAATATCATTAAACTGTCTGCGGACTTCTTCAATCATGGCCATGGCCGCACGACCTACAGCACCCATTGCAAGGGCTGAGAATACAAACGGAAGCATACCGCCAATGAACAATCCAGCCATTACATTAGCTTTCGATACATCGATGGTTCTTAAGTGTGCGGTTGTCATAAAGGCACCAAACAAAGCAAGAGCAGTAAGCGCAGCTGATGCAATAGCGAAACCTTTACCAATAGCGGCAGTTGTGTTACCCACAGCATCCAACTTATCGGTGCGTGAACGAACATCTTTAGGAAGTTCTGACATTTCGGCTATACCACCGGCATTATCCGAAATAGGGCCGTACGCATCAACCGCTAATTGAATACCCAGGTTTGAAAGCATACCTACCGCAGCAATAGCAATACCATACAATCCACCAAAGTGGAATGCACCGATAATAGAAAGAGCGATGATAATGACAGGCCATAGGGTGGACATCATACCCACGCCTAAACCTGCGATAATATTAGTAGCCGCACCAGTTGAAGATTGTCTAACAATTGAAAGCACCGGTTTTTTGCCCATGCCTGTATAATATTCTGTAATCAAACCAATAACAACACCGGCCACAAGACCGATTACAGTTGCAAAGAAAATTCCGGTTGAAGTATAAGTAGTGTATTCACCTGCAGTATTATAAAGCGGATCGCTATACTGCCAGGTTTCGGGCAACATGGCTTTGATAATAAACCATGAAGCAGCAATCATTATTACAGACGAAACAATCTCGCCCATGTTTAGTGCAGTTTGGGGGTTACCACCTTCTTTAACACGCACGAAGAAAGTACCAAGAAAAGACATGATAATACCAACACCAGCCAACGCCAATGGCAACAACACTGGTGATAAACCATTTCCAAAAGTTTCTGAGGCAAATTCAGGTAATGCAAAGAATGCAGCACCCAGTACCATAGTTCCGACAATAGAACCTACATACGATTCAAAAAGATCGGCTCCCATACCGGCTACATCGCCTACGTTATCGCCTACGTTATCGGCAATAGTAGCGGGGTTAAGCGGATGGTCTTCGGGAATACCAGCTTCTACTTTTCCAACAAGGTCAGCGCCCACATCAGCAGCTTTGGTATAAATACCACCGCCTACACGTGCAAACAATGCAATAGAGGAAGCACCAAAAGAAAAACCAGTTAACACCGTAATCACCTGGGTGATTTCGGTGAACATGCTTTTATAAACAATAAATAATACGCTCAAACCTAGTACACCCAATCCAACTACACCCATGCCCATTACAGAACCGCCTGTGAAGGCCACCTCAAGGGCTTTACCCAGACTGGTGCGAGCTGCGTTTGTAGTTCTAACATTGGCTTTGGTTGCAACGCGCATTCCAATAAATCCGGCAAGGGCAGAACAAAAAGCACCCAGCACAAAAGATAAACCTACTAATGGTGAGGATGTTTCGCTACTGGCAGTAAAGGCCAGCAACAGCGCCACACAAACCACAAATACACTCAGAATTTTGTATTCGGCTTTAAGAAAGGCCATTGCGCCTTCTGCGATGTGGTTCGCAATCTTTTTCATTTTGTCAGTACCAGCATCTTGTTTAGATACCCAGGCACTTTTCCAGACTACGTAGATGAGCCCCAAAACGCCTAATAGGGGCAGAGCGTAAAGTAAATTTTGCATACAGATTTATTTGTTAAACAACCCAACCAAAAACCGAAAGGCAGGGGCCTTTTTAAAAGCACCGCAAAGATATAAGAAGCCTCAAATAATTAAAATCGGGGTTTTAAAGCGAAAAAAGCTGTTTAAGTGCAGCCCAGAGTTTTTTGCGGGCTATGTCGTTGGTCAGTAGCTGATCCAGATCTTCCGAGGCCACCAGAGCTACACCCTGTGTTTCAATGTATTCATAATGTGTAAGGCCTGCGGGCAAAGGTCCGAAGTAGATTACCCTTTCCGGTTTAATAATTAAAGCGGCAAGATCTAACTTAGGTTGATGGAGTACAGTTACCCGCTCCAGCGATAGTTTTAGTGCTGTGAGTATTTTAGAGAGCTGTTCTCTTTCGGTTGGTTGTACCTCGGCCCACGGTTTTGTTAAGATTACGGTTGGCTGAGCAGCAATGCTATAGAGTTCTTCCGTATAAATGGCGTTTATTGAATTTGTCATTCCTTAATATTGAAAATGGACTTTAATTCATTTGCTTCATCGGGCTTCATGCGACCACTTAAAATCAGGCGGAGTTGCCTTCTGCGCAACGCACCATTATAGAGTTCTGTTTCTTCAGGAGTCTCCGGAACAATTTCGGGTATTTCAACCGGATGCCCGTTCTTGTCCACAGCAACAAACGTGAAGTAAGCCGAGTTGCTTTCAATCTTTCTTCCTTCTGGGATGTTTTCGGCATCTACATCAATGCGGATTTCAACCGAAGAATTAAAGGCACGGGTAGCTCTTGCGCGCAGCGTTACCACATCGCCTAAGCGGATTGGCGAACGAAACGAGATATTATCAACCGATGCCGTAACCACAATACTACCGCAATGCTTTTGTCCGGCTATAGCCGATACAATATCCATCCAATGCATTAAGCGTCCACCCATTAAGTTATTAAGTGTATTGGTGTCGTTTGGTAAAACCAGTTCGGTCATACTTACAAACGATTCGCGTGGGTGTTTCTGCTTCCGATTCATGCGGCTACTTACTGTTAGTTTGTTTTTAAGTGCTGCAAAAATCATAAAAATATTTTGCAATCCCCGAACCCAATTTGCTTCTTGCATGAAATAAATCGTTGCGCGTGTTACAACACACTCTTTTCTCTTCACACATCATCTCAACTACCATTGAGATTACCACAACGATTACGGGGTAGCGCCCTACATATTACACAGAACTCCCGACATACCTTTTCTCATTAATTAAAATTCAAAACCTGAAAATATTTTTTCAGTTGTAATCTCTGCTATGAAAGTTTTAAAGTTTGGTGGCTCCTCAGTAGGGAAGCCAGAACGAATCCGTTCGGTAATAGAAATTGTTAAACCCTATCTGAAAGATAAACCCGCACTTGTATTCTCGGCATTTGGGGGCGTAACCGATTCACTTATCGCGCTAAGCACGGCAGCATTGGCTGGCAGAAGCGAATACAAAGATGAACTAAAACAATTAGAGACCCGCCACCTCGATGCAGTGCGCGAGTTGATCGGCATTCAAAAACAAAGCAGCATTATTGCGCAGGTAAAATTTACCTTCAACGAATTAGAAGATGTGTTGCACGGTGTGTTTCTGGTAAAGGAAAGAACACCGCGCACGCTGGATTACATTATGAGTTTTGGCGAGCGACTTTCGGCCTACATTATTGCTGAGGCTATGAAAGATCAAGGGATAGAAGCGGAGTTTCTGGATGCCCGCACAGTAGTGCGCACCGATAATACCTTTGGGTATGCACGCATTGATTTCGAAAAGACGAACGTGTTGATTCAAAACCATTTTAAGACGCAATCTAACGTTCAGGTAATTACCGGCTTTATTGGGTCGTCACCTTCCGGTGAAACTACTACCATTGGCAGAAGTGGTTCGGATTATACTGCCGCAATTTTTGCCGGTGCATTAAAAGCAACCGACCTCGAAATCTGGACCGATGTAGATGGCATGATGACAGCCGATCCACGCAAAGTGAAGAAAGCATTTACGGTAAAAGAAATGACTTACGAAGAAGCGATGGAACTCTCGCACTTTGGTGCGAAGGTAATTTTTCCGGCTACCATGCAACCCGCTTTATTTAATCGTATTCCTATCTGGATTAAGAATACATTCAACCCTTCATTTGAAGGTACTGTAATCAGCGAGAACTCTGGCGCGAAGCATCTGATTATAAAAGGAATTTCTTCCATGGATAAAATCAGTTTGCTTAGCGTGCAAGGCAGCGGACTGGTAGGGGTAGTGGGTGTGTCGATGCGGTTGTTCGGTACACTGGCGAAAGAAAGTATAAGTGTTATTTTAATTAGTCAGGCTTCATCTGAGCATTCAATCTGCTTTGCTGTAGAGAGCAGTAAGGCAACACAAGCCAAATACGCCATCGAAAAAGAATTTCAATATGAAATCCGCGGTCGCGAAATGGATGAAGTGAAAGTGGAAGACAGTCTTGCCATTGTAGCTATTGTGGGCGAGAATATGAAGCACAATCCCGGCACCAGTGGAAGGATGTTTAATGCACTGGGAAAAAGTGGTATTAATATTAACGCGATTGCACAAGGTTCTTCTGAGTTGAATATCTCTGCCGTGATTCATCAACAGGATATCGCGAAAGCATTAAACGTATTGCATGAAGCCTTCTTCCTGTCGGATAGAAAAATACTGAATGTGTTTTTAGTGGGCACCGGACTTATTGGAAAATCATTGCTGGCTATGATGCAAAAACAGTTTAACCAGTTATCCAAGCAAAACCATCTTGAGTTGCACGTAGTAGGTATTGCAAACAGCAAGAAGATGTTGTTTAATGAAGATGGTTTGCAGTTAGCGGAAGCTGTGGCTCAGATGGCTGATGCTGGTGAAGCTATGAATCTGAATAGCTTTATGGGTACTATGATGAGCATGAATTTATCGAACAGTATTTTTGTGGATTGTACTTCGAGTGAAGAAGTAACAGAACATTATGAAGCTATACTTTCGTCTAACATTTCAATTGTTACGCCAAATAAAAAAGCTAACTCTGGTCCATATGAAAAGTATCAGGTGTTAAAACAATCGGCACAAAAGCGCGGTGTAAAATTTTTATACGAGACCAACGTAGGAGCGGGGTTGCCCGTAATCAATACCTTAAACGATTTACTTGTTAGTGGCGATACAGTGCTTGGAATTGAAGCCGTATTAAGTGGCACGCTGAATTATATCTTCAGTTCGTTCAAGCCGGGCGATAAATTCAGCGATGTGGTTAAAGAAGCAAAAGCAAAAGGTTATACCGAGCCCGATCCGCGCGATGATCTAAACGGAATGGATGTAGCCCGAAAAATTTTAATTCTTTCGCGTGAAGCCGGACTTGCCTTAGAGTTAAGCGATATAAAAGTGGAAAACCTTGTACCTGAAGATTGTCGCGGTGAGATGGCTGTTGAAAAATTCTTTGAGCAACTGGCAACACACAACACATATTTTGAAAAGCTTGCACAAGATGCTGCTAACCGAAACGAAAAGTTACGCTATATGGCGGTGTTGAAAGATGGCAAGACCAGTATTAAACTCGGATCGGTTAATGCGCAACATCCATTCTACTCGCTATCGGGTAGCGATAATATTATTTTGCTTACGACCGAAAGATATAACGAACGCCCAATGGTAATTCGTGGGCCGGGTGCAGGTGCTGAAGTAACCGCTGCCGGAGTGTTTGCAGATATTATTCGTATTGGTAATTATTCAAATACTTAAATCGTAATTCGTAAATATGAAATCAATCCGTGCTTTTGCTCCCGCCACCGTTGCCAATGTTTGTTGCGGCTTCGATATACTCGGCTTTGCGGTAGATCATCCGGGCGATGAAGTGAAACTCACTTTGCGGGATGATGACCTCGTTAATGTAGTTTCCATTGAAGGCGATGGCGGAAAACTTCCACGCGAAGCAGAAAAGAATACGGCAAGTGTAGCGGTGATTTCATTTTTAAAAGCGATTGGATCAACACAAGGTGTGGATATTGAACTGGTGAAAAATCTTCCGCTCGGAAGTGGCATGGGTTCAAGTGCGGCCAGTGGCGTAGCAGCATTGGTGGCGATAAATGAATTGTTGGGTAATCCGCTTACGCGCGAACAGTTAGTGCCGCATGCCATGGAAGCAGAACGTATTGCCTGTGGTTCGGCTCATGCCGATAATGTTGCGCCTTCGTTATTGGGTGGTTTTGTGTTGGTGCGCGATTATCAACCGCTGGATGTTATTCGCGTGGATGCTACCGAGAATTTATTTTGTACACTCATTCATCCGCACCTGGAGTTAAAAACGGAAGACTCACGAAAAGTTTTGCGCCATTCAGTTTCGTTAAAAGATACCATCACGCAAAGTGGCAATATTGCAGGCTTAATGTTAGGACTTACCAAGCCCGACTACGCACTGATTGGCCGTTCGTTGAAAGATGTAATTGCTGAACCAATTCGCGCTGCGTTTATTCCCGGCTTTGATGTAATGCGTACCGTTGCCGTTGATGCGGGTGCGTTGGGTTTTGGGATTTCTGGTTCGGGGCCTACCGTTTTTGCCTTGAGTGAAACGCTAGATATAGCTAACGCAGTTGCGAAAGCTGTTCAGCAGGAATTTGAAAAACGTTTGCTTAAAGCCGATGTGTTTGTATCGAAAGTAAACCAGCGGGGAGCTTATGTTATTAATTGAGCCTCACCCCCGGCCCCTCTCAACAGGAGAGGGGTGCGAACCGAGTTGGTTTTAAGTTTTTTAATTTTTTATTGAAGATGAAATTTTACAGCACTAACAACAAAAATCATAAAGTCGATTTACGCGAAGCCGTTATTCAAGGGCTTGCACCTGATAATGGTTTATACATGCCTGAGGTTATTCCACAACTTCCAGCCACATTTTTAAATGCTTTGCCTGAGTTATCCTTTCAAGAGATTGGTTTTGAAGTAGCGCGCGCTATGCTGGGTAACGATTTACCAGAAACGCAACTTCAGAAAATTATTGATCACGCGCTGGCATTTGATGCGCCCCTGGTTGAAGTAGAGCAAAATGTTTTTTCATTAGAATTATTTCACGGCCCCACCTTAGCATTTAAAGATTTTGGTGCGCGGTTTCTGGCGGGTTTGTTAGGGCACTTTGCCAAAGAACAAAATCGTGAAATCACTATTCTGGTAGCCACCTCAGGCGATACCGGTAGTGCCATAGCTAATGCGTTTTTGAATGTGCCGGGTACAAGGGTAGTAGTTTTATATCCTTCCGGAAAAATAAGTGTCGCGCAGGAAATGCAATTCACCACATTGGGTGGCAACATTACTGCCTTAGAAGTAAAAGGTACATTTGATGATTGTCAACGTTTGGTAAAGCAAGCGTTTTTAGATGCCGAGCTAAAACAAAAATTCTTTCTTACTTCTGCCAACTCCATAAACATTGCGCGATTAATTCCACAGTCGTTTTATTATTTCCGTGCGTATGCACAACTCAAAGCAAAAACTGATGTGGTGTTTGCAGTTCCCAGTGGAAACTTCGGTAACCTCACGGCCGGGCTGTTAGCCCAACGAATGGGCTTACCCATTACACAATTTGTGGCGGCTACCAATTCAAACGATGTGGTGCCGGAATACCTCAAGACAAAAATTTTTCAAGCACGACCTTCTGTCCAAACCATCAGCAATGCGATGGATGTGGGTAATCCCAGCAACTTTGTACGCATGTTGGATTTGTGTGACCACGATTTTGATTTATTATCCAAAAGCATAAAAGGTTATTCATTCTCTGATGCCGAAACCCGTAGCGCGATGCAGCAGGTTCACCAACAAAGCGGCTACGTAACCGATCCACATGGTGCAGTTGGCTATCTCGGTCTGAAACAATTTTTGAAAACCAATGCGACTTATGAGGGCGTGTTTTTAGAAACTGCCCATCCGGCCAAGTTTGCTGAGGTAGTAGAAGCTACTTTGCAAACTAAGGTTGAATTACCCGAGCGACTTCTTAAATTTATGATGGGAGAGAAGAAATCGATTGTGATTACTGATGGGTTTGATGAGTTTAGGGAATTTCTTTTGAGTTGAAGGATAAGAGTTTAAGAATTGATATTGACCTCAGCCACTTCGCAGGTAAAAACTGCCAATTAGATTGGTTGGTTGAAGTTAACTATCAATATAGAATGAGTGAGGCTGGTTGGAGATTTGGAGAAAATCAAAAATAAAAGTTTATTTTGAGATCGATGAAATTGATTATTCTGTTGTTAGTTTTTTCTGTAATTGGTATAGTTTTAAGCTGTAGCCAAAAACACCCAAATGCGCAAAATAAAAACGAAGAAAGTATCTTTCCACAAGAGGAATTAACAAAGAAATTAAATCTCCCCAATGGAAAAGAGTTATTTGTTCGTGCAAAAATTTGGGGGATATCAAGTAATCACGAAGAAATAGTTTTTTCTGAAAACCCCATAACTATTGCAGATAAAGAGAAAGACTATATTTTTTATACTGATAAAGTGTTTTATAAAATAAATGGTGACACACTAAGTTTATATGCTTGTGCTTGTGATACAAGTGAGCCTAAATTCCCTTTCAAAGGAGTTAAGATTATGTTGAATGATTTAAAAACGTCAAGTCAAATAAAAAACTACAGCGACAATTATAAAAAATTCGGATTAGAAAAAATGAGTATTTACAAAGAGTAAAAGTAAAAATTCCCTGATTGGAATTCGCTCCATTTCTCAGTGGAGTCTGCAATAGCGGTGGAAAAAGTAGCGGCAGAGTCTCCCCTAAGTTGATGTTGGTCAAATTTTAGTTATTGCTGGTCGCCTGACCAGCAATCTTAATCTTAGGTTATTAATTCAATATCAGAATGGGTTTATAGATTGAAAGCTATTCATTAGAGTTTTTTGCAGGCATGCTGATCAGGGGGTCTGTAAAGTAAACTGTGTCAGTTAATAATTATCGTAATCATATCTGATGTTGGAATGTGGTCAACTACCCTGCAGTTGGCTTGGTGCAATGTTATAAAATTTAGTTGGGAGTTGTCCATCAT
>JAFLBR010000017.1 GCA_017303795.1 Cytophagales bacterium
GACTGTTCGTTGAGTATCCCGATAATCTGGGCCTCCGTAAAGCGCATCTTCTTCATTTGCTGTTTTTGTTAGGTTAAAGTTAAAAAACTCTATTTTTAACCTGTTCAAAAAAAACAGCCTAGTACCAAAGCATATTGTGAATTTGGACGATCAATAAATGTATTTGACCCAGAGACAAAGGAGTTTGTCTTTTCCTACTTCCCCTCAACAGAAGAGTCAGACTTCAAGATGGAGTTTACTTTTGATGAACCCGCATTGACAAATGGACTTTCATTTGTGCTGGACTCAAGAGTGGACTTGAAAACGGATTCGATAATTGGATTAACCTTATTTAAAAACTATAGCAATCAGCATTCGGTTACGACAATTCTCAACAAATGGACAGAAAAGAATAAGAGAGAATCGGAAATTATATTCAATGAAGTTTTCTTTGAGACAGCTGAGTTATTTGACGGAATTAAGACATGGAAGAAAAACTGTATTGAAATATTTAAGACAGTAGAGCAGAGAATCTCTAAGGGAATGGATGTTGCTGTAATCAAGAATCAATTTCAAGTTATTTTTCGAATCAATCCAACTGAATCATTTACAGGTAGGCAAGATGTAAACACAAATAGCAGCGACCATTACTATTCAGATATGGATGACCGTTTGAGCCTTGAGGATGAATTAATAAAAAGGATAAAGCGGCACCAATAGTAAGACTGGTAACAGAACTATTTACTTCAAGCGGAGTGACTATAGAGAAATGAGTTTTACGAAAACAATAGTAACCCTTCTGATAATATCCATCTTGACAATTGGGTGTGCAACAATCAAGCACGACTCATTCCAGACAATTGACAAGTTAGAAAAAGCGGACTTCCGGAAACTAAACGGACGATATTCAAATAATCCGATTGACGGTGCTGGAAAAATATTTCGCTCGCAAACTAATGGCGAGTATCAACCTAAGTCATTTTGGACAAATATTGAGCAGTATCAAATTGGTTCCGCTTCAGACTGGAGTAATCAAACAGTTGAGGTTGAATTTGTAACTGCTGAGAAGGCTATTTTTAGATTGTATCAAGGGGACTCTTTAATCGACAAAAGAAAAGTTAAAGGAAAATTTAAAGACGGATACTTTTATTCGAGACCATCTTTCGTAGTAATGCCTTTAGTTCCTGTTTTATTCGGACATAATACACATCGCTTAAGAATTGGAAAGGCGAACAATGATTTAGTCGTTGACTACAAATGGAATATTTGGATGTCCTTTCTAATAGCAGGAAAATCAGAAAAAGGACAGAGTAGTTTGGTTTTTAATAAGCGGTAACAGCGCACAACAGCTATTTGTAATGGCTGGTTACGATGCAAATCTGGAGCCTTGTTCTTCCAGAGAAAATTTCTTGTAAATTGAAATTTCGTGTGTTGAATTTCCGCCCGAACGCAAAGCTCGATGGAGGTTGCCCTCTTAAAAACAGAATCCGTCTAATTCCACAACGGATGATACTTCAACTGCACCTGACTTTTAAAAAACAATTTAGTGGCTGCTTCAAAAGCTTCAGTATAATCCGATACAAAGAATTGATGGGTAGCGGCATTGGTGTTTAACAACCGGTGTGCGGCTAAGTATTGGTGCAAGGCCCGCGCTACAATAGCAGCAGAGTCCAGCACGGCAATCTTATTTTGATAATACTGGTTAATCTCCGGTTTAATAAGCGGGTAGTGTGTACATGCCAGCACCAGGGCTTCAATATCCGTTAAGGCTGGGTCGGCCAGGTATTGCGCAATAATTTCATGGCTGATCTGGTTATTGAAAAAACCTTCTTCAATCATGGGTGCCAATAAAGGCGTGGCCAATGTTTTAAGTTTGATAGTGCTGTCGGCTTCTTCCAGCTTGCGCGTATATACATTTGAGTTTATGGTGCGTTTGGTGCCAATCAACCCCACAGTTTTGCCGGGGTAGTGTTCGGCTACGTATTCCACCATCGGGTCTATTACATTTATAATGTGTGCATCGTGGCGCACATATTCTTTCAATAGTTCGTAAGCCGCAGAGCTGGCCGAGTTACACGCAATTACAATTACTTTACACCCTTGCTTTAATAAAACATCGGCAATCTTTATAGAGAAGGCTTGAATAGCGGCTTCTGATTTATCCCCGTAAGGAAGGTGTGCTGTATCACCAAAATAAATAAGGCTTTCGTTAGGTAATTCCTGTTGGATGGCATGCGCTACGGTAAGGCCACCAATACCGCTATCAAAAATTCCTACAGGTGCTGTTGCGTGCTTTTTCACAGAGTGCAAAAATAGGTGCAATGCACAGGAAATTTGTAATATTGTCAAACTTTTAAATCGTACTTCACATGGCCAATCTGCTTAAAGGAAAAAAGGGAATCATCTTCGGAGCGTTAGATGAAAATTCTATTGCGTGGAAAACAGCGTTGAGAATAAAAGAAGAGGGTGGAGAGTTTACGTTAACCAACGCGCCAATTGCCATGCGCCTGGGCACCATCAATAAATTAGCCGAAACTTGTAATGCGCAAGTAATTCCAGCCGATGCAACTTCTGAAGCAGATTTGAATAACCTGTTTACCAAATCGATGGAAGTTTTGGGTGGTAAACTGGATTTTGTGTTGCACTCTATCGGTATGAGTCCGAACATCCGCAAAGGCAAAGAGTATGGCGACATGAATTACGAATGGTATTTAAAAACGCTTGATATTTCTGCGTTGTCGTTTCATAAAGTTTTACAGACTTCAGAAAAATTAGATGCCTTGAATGAGTGGGCTTCGGTTGTGGGGCTAAGTTACATTGCGGCCCAACGCGCTTACCCCGACTATACCGATATGGCCCAGGCCAAAGCCATGTTAGAGTCTATTGCGCGCAGCTATGGTCAGCGTTATGGTACTAAGAAGAAAGTGCGTGTAAATACCATTTCACAATCGCCAACCAAAACTACAGCGGGCACGGGCATCTCCGGCTTCGATGTGTTTTTTGATTTTGCCGACATGATGTCGCCATTGGGTAACGCTTCCGCGGAAGATTGCGCCAACTACATTGCGGTAATGTTCTCGGATTATACGCGCATGGTTACCATGCAAAACCTGATGCACGATGGTGGCTTCTCTTCATCGGGTATTACTAATAATCTGATTGAACGGTTAACCAAATAATCCAATTGGTTATGGGTTTTTAGTTGTTGGTTCTGCATGGCCAGCAACAAGCAACCAGCGACCAGCAACTTAGATGGTTTCTTTCCCCCATTGCAAAATCAATCTCGGGCTTCACGTGGTGGCGAAGCGTAAAGATGGCTATCACAACATTGAAACCTGTTTTTATCCGGTACCCCGAACCGATATACTGGAAGTAATTAAGTCTGATAAGTTTGATTTTACTGCTTCGGGCTTAACTGTAGCCGGTGCGGTGAATGATAATTTATGCGTGAAGGCTTACCACCTGATGGCGAATGATTTTAAGCTATCATCTGTAAAAATTCATTTGCATAAAATCTTACCCATGGGTGCGGGTGTGGGTGGTGGCTCTGCCGATGCTGCATTTATGTTGCGCGCACTCAATTCACTTTTTAAATTGAATCTTTCGCAAACCGTATTAAAAAGTTATGCTGCAGAATTGGGTAGTGATTGTGCATTCTTTCTGCAAGATGAACCGATGTTGGCCGAAGGTAGAGGCGAAATACTTGCTGTTGCACCGGTTAGTTTGAAAGGCAAATACCTGGTGTTGGTAAAACCCGATGTGCATGTGGCTACAGCCGATGCCTATGCCGGAGTGGTTCCATCTAAACCGGTAAACCGGTTACAGGATGTTTTGCAATTACCAATTGAAAGCTGGCGCGATAAGCTGGTAAATGATTTTGAAACTTCCGTGTTTAAAAAGTTTCCGACTATTGCTGAGTTAAAATCACGACTTTATAGAAACGGAGCCGTGTATGCCTGCATGAGCGGCTCTGGTGCTTCGGTGTTTGGAATTTTTAATTCGCCTGTAGATTTAAAAGCAGAGTTTGCAACTGCTGATTACTGGGGCGGAATGCTCAATTGAGTTTCTTGGCGTCAGACCGCTCTAAGCGGTCAGGACGCCTTTAACTTATCGCATCGTCTCTCGCAGAGGACGATGCATTGCTAAAAATCGTATCGTCCCCGAAGCGGGAGACGATACTAAAGTCAGACCACCTTCAGTTGGGTTCGCTTTAAAATCGGGTAAACAATAACCGAACTCAGCACAATAGCAGTACCCACATAAAACTGCCAGTTCATTACCTCTTGTTGTCCGAATACCAGCAAGGCCAACACAATTCCATAAAGAGGCTCCAGGTTCAGCGCAAGCTGAATCATAAAAACAGAAATGCGTTTGGAAAGATTAATTGATGCTGAGAACGCATACACCGAACAAGCCCACGCCATAATGGCTATGTAAAACCAATCGCTTAGTGTAGGCACAAGGTTAAGATTGTTAACCATAGGCAATTGCACATACAGCGGCATAAAAAGCAAGATGAGTATGCAAGCGCCCAACATTTCGTAAAACGTAATCGCGTAAGCATTTACCTGATGCACCAGTTTTGAGTTTATGATACTGAACCAGGCAGCCGTTAAACCCGCGATTACACCAAGCAACAAACCCAACGGATGTTTAAAATCAAAGGCAAGAATAATTCCTAACCCAATCAACACCACAACACCCAATGCAATATCAAGCGCAGCAATTTTTTTTCTTTTGAGGATGGGCTCAAGTATGGCTGCCCAGAATGAGCAGGTAGCAAAACCAACTAGGCTGGTAGAAGGATTGGAAATTTTTCCAGACACAAAAAAAGCAATCCAGTGAATAGCCACAATGATGCTGGTGGCAAAAACTTTTATCAATAAAGAGGAAGAAATAGAAAACGATTTTTTGAACACCAGCATAATTAACCCCATACCCGCTGCGGCTAAAAGCGTTCGGTAAAAAACCATTTCAACAGAAGGAATGGTAATGAGCTTACCCAGTATGGCAGTAAAGCCCCACAAAAAAACCAGAAAGTGCAGATGAAAATAATCTCGTGTTGTGGCGATCACCGCGGAACGTATTTATACATGCCCATCGAAAGTATAAAAAAAACTCCGTTGGGTAACCAGGCCGCCATAAAAGGTGGGAGTGAACCGCTTTCGGCAAAGGTGCGCGTCATGGTAAAGAACAAAATAAAAACGAATGAGAGCATGAATCCCAATGCAATCTGGAAACCCGTGCCACCGCGACTTTTGCGCGAGGAAACAATTACGCCCATAAACACCAACACAAAAATGGTAAACGGAATAGCAAACCGGATTTGTTTTTCTGTTTCGTAAGCTTCCACACCGGTGCTTCCGCGAAAGCGCATTTTGTCTATATGTTCCGTAAGTTCATCTATGGTCATGCCATCGTAACCACGATCAGTGGCTTCAAAGTCTTCGGGTGTAACGGCTAAGGTGGTGTCCATCGCATCTCCGCGCGAAGCGAGCTCAAATGCGGCACCAACTTGTTGTATTCTGAAAATGCTATCTACCTGTTTGCGTTTCCAGTACCGCATAGTCCATTTGTGCTTGGCGGTATCCCACTGAATATTTTCAGCAGTTAATTTTTCAACCAACCGGTTGCTATCAAATCTCTCTAATGAAAATTGATGCCCCACATTATTCTGGCTGCTGAAGTTCTGAATAAACAAATACACATTGGGTTCAATCTGCATGTGAATGTTAGATCGACTCGTCATGTTGTTCTTTTTGAAATACTGTAATTCAAACTCAATTCGTTCGCGATTCGATTTTGGAATTATCCAGCCATTCAAATAGAAACTTAAACCCGCAATTATAAAGCCCGCGATAAAGTAAGGAACCAGCAATCGATTAAAACTTACCCCACTACTCAGTATGGCGATGATTTCGGTATGCGCAGCCATGCGCGAGGTTACATATACAATGGTAATAAAAACTGTAATAGGCGAAATAAGTCCGGCTATCCACGGAATAAAGTCACCATAATAACCCAGAATGCTGGCGGTGCCGAGGTTGTTGATTACAAACTTGTCCAGCTTTTCGGTTATATCAATAACGGTGATGATAGCCACCAGAATCAGCACCACGTAAAAAAACGTAGCAAGAATTTTTTTAATGATATACCGATCCAGAATAGTCATTCAAAAAAAGTTACAAGCGTTGCGACACGATTTTAACCATGCTATTTTTCCACGTGTTAAAAGTACCCGCCAGAATTTGTTGCCGGGCTTGCTTCACCAACCAAAGGTAAAACGCCAGGTTGTGGATTGAAGCAATTTGTGCGCCTAAAATTTCCTTCGAGATAATGAGGTGCCGCAGGTAGGCTTTCGAATAAAAAGTACTGACATAATCGCCCAGTTCTGCATCAATAGGCGAAAGATCATCTTTCCACTTTTCGTTGCGAATGTTAATGATGCCTTGTGTGGTAAACAACATGCCATTGCGGGCATTGCGGGTTGGCATTACACAATCAAACATATCAATACCAAGGGCAATGCATTCCAGAATGTTTTCAGGTGTGCCTACGCCCATCAGGTATCGGGGTTTTTCGCCCGGTAAAATACCACACACCACTTCGGTCATCTCGTTCATCATTTCATGCGGTTCGCCAACCGATAACCCACCAATGGCATTGCCGGGTTGATCTTGCGCGGCAATAAACTCAGCCGACTGAATGCGTAAATCTTTATACACGCTGCCTTGCACAATCGGGAACAAAGCTTGCGAGTAGCCATACTTTCCTTCTGTTTCGTTTACCCGTTTTACACATCGCTGCAACCAACGGTGTGTAAGGCCCATCGATTTTTTTGCGTACTCATATTCGCAAGGGTAAGGCGTACATTCATCGAAAGCCATAATAATATCAGCCCCAATGGTGCGCTCTATATCCATTACACCTTCGGGTGTAAACACGTGCTTCGAGCCATCAATGTGCGATTTGAAGATCACACCTTCTTCGGTAATCTTTCGGTTATCGCCCAGCGAATAAACCTGGTAACCACCGCTATCGGTAAGCATGGGCCGTTGCCATCCAATAAATTTATGTAGCCCACCGGCTTGTTCGATAAGCCCGAGGCCGGGCCGCAAATACAAATGGTAGGTGTTGCCCAGAATTATTTTTGCGTCAATATCAGTTTCAAGTTCGCGTTGGTGCACCGCTTTAACAGAACCCGCGGTACCCACCGGCATAAAAATAGGAGTCGGAATTTCGCCATGATCGGTACTAAGTATGCCTGCGCGGGCTTTTGAATCACGATCGGTAGCGGAAAGAGTAAATTTCATTTGGCCGCAAGTTAGGGGTAGGGTTTTGGGCGTGCAAATACAAACTACTGGCAGGTTTTTTCAGGGAAGCATCGAAGTAAGTGCCGCTCGTATGAATGAAGCCTTATCTTTGTCGCGCTTAAAAAATTGACATTGAGTTTAATTACGATTGTTTTTCTGGTGGTGGTGGGTGTGCAGGTGCTGTACCTGTGTTTGTTGGGGTTGGCATTTCTGCGAAACAATCTTGCGGCAAGCGGTGTGCCCCAGCCGGTATCTATTATTGTGTGTGCCCACGATGAGGAAGAAAACTTGCGTGAACTCGTGCCCTTGCTGCTTACGCAGGATCACCCCGAGTTTGAAGTTATTGTGGTGGAGGATCGGTGCAATGATGGCACTTTTGATTATTTGCGCGAAGCCACACAACATCATGCTAACCTGCGCATGGTGCGCGTGCAGCACAAACCCGATCACATCAGTGGAAAAAAATATGCGTTGACACTCGGCATCAAAGCCGCAAAGTATGAACACCTTTTGTTTACCGATGCCGATTGCCGACCGGATAGTAATCAATGGGCAAGAGCTATCACATCTTGCTACCAAACTGAAACTGAAATTGTGCTGGGCTTTTCGCCATACCAGAAAAAATCGGGTTGGCTTAATGCCTTTATCCGGTTCGAAGCGTTGCTCACCGCCATTCAATATCTCGGCTTTGCCTGGTTGGGTAATCCCTACATGGGCGTGGGCCGCAATCTCTCTTATAAAAAGTCAAAGTTTTTGTCGGGCAAGGGTTTTATTACGCATCAACATGTAACGGGTGGTGACGATGATCTGTTTGTAAATCAATATGCTACCCGAAAAAATACAGTTGCTTTGGCTACTGCCGAAAGTATTGTGTACTCCAAACCATCAGCAGGCTGGCAACAATTTTTGCATCAGAAGCGTAGGCATCTGGCGGCTGGCCGGCATTATCGGGTAGCCGATAAATTTGTGTTGGGGTTATTTATGTTCACCTGGTTGGGCAGTTGGTTTTTGCTTGTGCCGGCTTTGATCAGCTCAATCTATTTGGCAGTGGGTGTAATTTTATTCAGAGAGTTGATACTCATAGGTTTGTTCCGCCTGTTGGCGCGCAAAACCAGTGTAACTTTCGAAATGTGGAAAATACCGGTTTTAGATTTTATTTTTGCCTTTTACTATCTTGTAACCGGCCTGAGGGCGTTAGTTGCGAAACGATTACGATGGAAGAATTAGAAGAAAACCGGTTTTCATCCAAAGCACTGGAAGATTTTAAGCTGATAGACATGGCCGTAGGTGGCGATGACAAGGCTTATGCTAAACTATTGCAACGCTATAAGCGGCCGGTTTATCATATGATTCTCAAGATGGTGCGCAACATTGACGATGCCGAAGATCTCACCATGGAGTCGTTCTCGAAAGCTTTTAGAAGCCTGGCCCGATTCAAAAAAGATTTTACATTCAGCACCTGGTTATTCCGCATTGCTACCAATAATACCATCGACTTTATCCGGAAGAAAAAGTTAAACACGCTCAGCATTCAAAACACCTTTACGGATGATGATGGCCAATCGGTAAGTATTGATGTGGAAGATGATGGAAATCTAAATCCACAGGATGAAGCCATCAAGGC
Source organism: Cytophagales bacterium (assembly GCA_017303795.1). GTDB lineage: Bacteria > Bacteroidota > Bacteroidia > Cytophagales > Cyclobacteriaceae > ELB16-189. The sequence continues at coordinate 8,917 of JAFLBR010000017.1, forward strand.
TCAGAAAGAAGAGTTGATTCAGGTGTTTGTAAACATGCTTCCGGGCAAGTACCAGAAACTGGTGCGCCTGCGCTATTTTCATGAACTGAGTTATGAAGAAATAGCGGTAGAATTAGAAGCTCCACTGGGTACGGTTAAGGCCCAACTCCATCGCGCCCGCGAGTTGATGTACGACCTGGTGAAGAATAAAAAAGAGCATATCTAAGCCTTCTTTTGAGCCAATTTTGCTCAGAAATTACGATGCAAAACGCATTGGTTTTTGTATCTTGAATACGATTAATAAAACAGTTCATGGGCAAAAAACCGAATATCCCAGATCGCCTGTTGTGGGAGTATGATGTGGAGACTTTCAATTACGATAAGTCGTATAAGATTGTGATTGAACGGGTGCTGGAGCGTGGCACACTTGAAGAGTGGCGTGAGATTTTGAGGTATTATGGAGAACAGAAAATTCTGGAAACCATCGATTGGAGTGCTCAACTTACACAGCGCATGAAAGATTTCTCCCGATTTTTCTTAAAGTCAGATTTTTTAGATGCTGCATAAAGACCCATTCTTAATTCAGCCCCAAACCTTTGACCTGATTAAAAAACTGCAGGCCTACGATGCCCTTAAAGGCTTTTACCTTGTGGGCGGAACTGCGCTTGCATTGCAACTTGGACATCGAAACTCGATTGACATTGATTTATTTACCACTGAAAATTTTGAGCCAACTGATTTGATGAATACACTTGGAAATGAATTTTCAGTGGAGGCAACTTTTTCAGCAAAAAACACTTTACTCTCTTTTGTGGATAGAATAAAAACAGATTTCATAACCCACAACTATCCACTCATCAACCCACCCATAACCGAAGAGGGCATTACTTTTCTTTCTATGGCCGATATTGCCGCCATGAAGTTGAACGCCATCAGCAACTCGGGCAAACGGTTAAAAGACTTCATCGACATTTATTTTTTGTTGGAACATTTTTCACTCAACCAGATGATTGAGTTTTATTCCTGCAAGTATCCAAAATTCAATCCGCTTATTGCCTTACGGGCGGTAGGCTACTTTGAGGACATCGACCCGGAAATAGACCCACCCAAACTTCGAAAGCCGCTGCCTTTAAAGAAAATCAAAGACCGCATCGGCAGCAGTATTCTCAACTCGCGCAAGGTTTTTAAGTAGTACCTGGAAATTTTCTGAAGACTTATCTTTCAGCCTAGATTTTGAGATTTCGAACATTTCGCTACCTTTAAACTTGTGAAAAGAGTTTTTGCCCTATTTATGATGCTGTTATTCCTGCTAAATGTGCTGGGATATTATGGCGTTTTGGAAGGCTTGCAACTTAAAAACAAACAAAACCTTCAGGCATTATTTGATTCGGACGAATACGAACGCCAACACGAAGTTACCATCAAAGTCCCGCTTACTGTTCCCTACGCTACCGACTCTAAAGAATACACCCGTGTAGATGGTGAGTTTGAACATCAGGGCGAAATCTACCGGATGGTAAAACAGAAACTACAAAGCGACACTCTTTATATAGTTTGTGTAAAAGACGAAACGTCCAGAGACATTAAACAAGCCTTGGCTGAGTATGTAAAATCATTTACCGACAAACCAGCTTCCGAGAAAAGTCAATCCAAAACATTACAGAACCTGATCAAGGACTACATCGCTACATCAACAGTATTGCAACCCAGCCAATCAGGTTGGAGTTACGCAGTGCCGCAAGGCGAATTGGTAGTTTCTTATCCATCATGGACTTCCCAGTCAACAAGTCCACCCCCTAAAGCTTAATCTTATTAAATCCGTTTCCGGATTACCCGCATTCTGAATTTCAGAATGATGTTGGTTGTGCATTTGATTATGTGTGATGTTCACATGTATCGGTGTTCGGCCAACACCAATCAATTACCCTAAAAACAACACTTAAATTATTCTGCATGAAAAAAATTCTACTGTTACAGGTATTGTGCCTGGGCTTTGCCGGTACGGTGCTTAGCCAGACGTACACCGATGCCATTATGATGAAAAAGAAGGAGATCTGTTTCGCCTTTATGTACGATCAGGGCACCTGGTCTGAGTATTGGGAGGGAAGCACCCTTATCACCAATCAAAACATTGGCACATTTACGCGCTCAACGTATATGCCTATGATTGCTTACGGCATAACCGATAAGCTGAATGTATTATTATCCATCCCGTATGTAAGCACCAAATCAGACGGTGGCCAGTTGGCCGGAGTGAAAGGCTTACAGGATGTGAATGTGGCTGTGAAATACGAAGCCATTAAAAAAGATTTTGGAAAACATCGGGTTTCTGCACTTGCAGTTGCGCAGTTCGGCACACCCATGAGTAATTACTTATCTGACTACATGCCTTATAGTTTAGGGTTGGGTACGCAGGAACTTACAGGCCGTGTAATTGGCCAGTATGAATTTAACAAGATGATTTACGTACGCGCTACTGCTGCTTATGTGTGGCGCGGTCAAACAGAAGTAGAACGCCCTTATTATTATAATAATGGAAGCTACTACACCACTTTTATGGAAGTGCCTAGTGCAATAAACTATCAGGCTGTATTGGGTGGTTGGGCATTAAAACACAATCTTCGGTTGGAAGCATCTTACAATGTGCTGAATTGTGTGGATGGCGATGACATTCGCAGATGGAACATGCCACAACCCACCAACAAATTTGAGGTTACTCAAGCTGGCTTCTTTGCTCAATATTATTTCAAAGCGATTGAACCTCTTAAAGGTTTTAGCCTGATGGCATCTTACAATCAGGTGCTAGAAGGAAGAAACATGGGTAAAGCCACAGGTATTGGTGGCGGAATTACATATCAGTTTACTTTTTGATTTATACGACTATGAAAAAAATAACAACCTTAGGAATATGCCTCGCATTGATTGTAGCCTCGGTTACCAGTTGCGAGAATGAACTGCCTACACATTTTAAATTTTCTGCCTATCAGTTTTCTGATTTGGATGTAAATGGAGGAAGCTGGCAACCTATTTTATTATCAAGCGCAACCGATGTTGCTATTGATGCACCAGATGCGGTTAACTCTACGGAATATCTTGCAGAGTTAGCAGAACTAAAATCTGCAGCGGAGAATATAAGCGGTAGCCAGGCCGATGCCGTAGAGTATTGGACAAACAATCCTGTTATTCGTTGGAACGAGATAGCACTTGAGCTTGCTGCCAAATACAATCTTATTCCGCCACCAAACCCGGATGGCACTTATACGTTGCCAACAGCAGCCAACCCACAAGGGCCACCACCATTTCCATTTGCACACCCACCGTATACCAGCCGCATGCTTGCCTACTTAAGCGTGGCTCAGTTCGATGGATTGATTACTGCATGGCATTATAAATACGAATACAATCGTCCGGCAACGTATGTTACCGATCCAACTATTCCGTATGCCTATTCCAAAAACACATTGCCCTCTTATCCTTCCGATGGTGCCGTAATAGCAGTGGTGTCGCGCGATATTCTAAAGGCTATGTTCCCATTAGAGCACGATTACCTGAATGCAAAAGCAGAAGAACATTTGAATAGCCTGAAATGGTCCGGCTCAAGTACAACAAGTGATATTGAAGCAGGAACAACAATCGCTACCGCAGTTAAAACAGCAGCAATTGCGCGTGCGCAATCTGATAAAATGGGTGCTGCACAAACCCCAAGACCGTTGTCAGATCAAATCAAACAAGAAGCTATCGACAGGTTTGGTTGGTCGTGGGATAATCAGGAAGTTCCTGTTCGTCCTGTTGGATTAACACCCCGGTTTGGTCAGGTAACGATGTGGAATGTTCCAAATGTTGAAGATGTGCGCCTTACCACACCGCCCGCTCCAGGAAGTGCTGAATTTGAAAAAGACGCAAAAGAACTTCGCGACATCGCCAAGAACTTAACAAACGAGCAACGCAAAATTGCCAACTGGTGGTCGGATGGTTTAGGAACCTATACACCTCCGGGCCATTGGAACAGACGTACCAAAGAATACATCATCAAATATGAAATGAACCCGCTGCGCGCTGCGCGTACTTTCGCCTATCTTAATATGGCTGTAATGGATGCTGGTGTGGCATGCTGGGATTCGAAATATTATTACCACTACCCAAGACCAATCCAAACCATAAATGGATTTAAAACTATTTTGGGTACGCCTAACTTTCCAAGTTATCCTTCAGGGCATAGCACGTTTTCAGGTGCAGCGGCAGAAGTGCTTGCGTATATTTTTCCTTTGGAAGCAAATAATGTACGCGCCTGGGCTCGCGAAGCAGCGGAATCCAGAATTTATGGTGGCATTCATTATCGTTTCGATTCTGAATTAGGAATAGAGCAAGGACAAGATGTTGCTTCTTATGCAATAACACGTGCGCAAGCGGATGGAGCAGACGACTAACATATCGTTTTTAACGCTTTTTATTTTGTTACTGTCGTTACAGGTAGTGGCTCAGGAAGATACTTTGCGTTCGCGTAAGCTTAATGAAGTGGAGGTGAAGAGTAAACGCCTTCACGACATTAATCGTTTACCGGAATCGTCCGGCACCAACTTATGGTCTGGAAAGAAAAACGAAGTGATTAGCCTGAGCGGAACAAATGCCAACATCGCAGAAAAAACAGGTCGCCAGATTTTTGCAAAAATACCGGGCGTATTTGTATATGATATGGATGGCAGCGGCAATCAAATGAACATTTCCACCCGCGGACTTGATCCACACCGCGGGTGGGAATTTAATATTCGTAGAAATGGATCGATTACTAATTCGGATGTGTATGGCTATCCGGCCAGTCATTACAGCATTCCTATGGAAGCTGTAGATAGAATTGAATTGGTTAGAGGCACAGGATCATTACAGTACGGTGCTCAGTTTGGTGGTATGTTAAACTATGTAACCAAAGCTCCGGATAGCACCCGGGCTTTTGGACTTGAAAGCATTACTTCCGTTGGCTCTTATGGTTTGGTAAGTTCATACATCGCGGCAAGCGGCACTATTGGCAAGTTTCAATATGCTACTTACTATTCAAAACGGGTGTCGGATGGTTATCGTACCAACAGCGAAACACAGTACGATGCGCAGTCGGTGCAATTAATTTATGCACCGGTATCAACTCTAAAGCTTACGGCCGAACTAAGTAGGTCTAACTACATCTATCACATTCCGGGTGCACTAACAGACGGACAGTTTGAGCAAGACCCGCAGCAATCCACACGGGCACGCAACTATTTTAATCCTGAAATCTATGTGCCGTCTTTTACTATGGATTGGCAAGTGGGAAGAAACACTAAAGTGTCGTGGTTAACTTCAGCAGTTTTAGGTTATCGTAACAGTGTTATGTTTGATAGGCCCGCCAATGTGGAGGATGTAATTGATCCGGTAACGAATCAATACGCAGCACGGCAGGTAGATATAGATAACTTCAACAGCTATACTTCCGAATTAAGATTGCTTCACAACTATAGCATTCGCAACCTGGAAAGTAAACTGGTAGCAGGTGTTCAATATTTTAATAACGATCTGCATCGCAGACAGCAGGGAAAAGGAACTACCGGTTCTGATTTTGACCTTACCGTTACCGACCCCGCGTTTGGTCGCGATATGCACCTGAAGTCAACCAATGTGGCTTTGTTTATTGAAAACAAATTTCAACTAACCAAGGCTTTAGCCCTTACTCCGGGTATTCGATATGAATCAGGTCAATCAAATATGACGGGCGTAATTTCTTATTACGATGCCGATGAAGTTCCCAATACCATTGAGCACAAGTTTCCGTTGCTGGGAATAAATGCGCAATACACCTTACCACAAGGACATACTTTTTATGCAGGCTGGTCGCAGGCATACAGGCCTGTTATTTTCAAAGACATTATTCCGGCATCTGTTTATGAGCAGGCCGATAAAAATTTAAAAGATGCATATGGGTATAACCTGGAAGCAGGCTTTCGAGGTAACTCAAGATTTCTGAGGTGGGATGTGAGCATGTTTCACTTACAATACAATAACCGCCTCGGCTCGCAAGCTATGCGTAATGCGCAAGATGAATTTTACATCTACCGTACTAACATTGGCAACGCAGCTACTACCGGTGCCGAAATTTATACCGAATACGTAGCGCCACTTCGTAAACATATAGCGTTTTCAGTTTTTACTTCTACGGCCTTGTTTAAGGGACGGTACACCCATGCTCAGATTCGTTCGGGCGAGGACAACGTAGATGTTTCGGGTAATAAACTGGAAAGTGTTCCGGAGATTATTACCCGCAATGGAGTTACACTGCGTTCTAAATTTGGTAGTGTTTCTTTACTCTATAGTTATGTTGGCGATTCTTTTGCTGATGCGCTAAACACCGTTGCGCCATCTGCGAATGGTGCGGTAGGTCTTGTAGCGGGTTACGGCTTACTCGATTTAAACTCTACCCTCGTTATCCGGCAGGTAACGGTTCGGGTAAATGTAAATAACGTTACTAACCAATCTTACTTTACCAAGAGACCATCGTTTTATCCAGGCCCCGGCATCTGGCCATCAGACGGGCGGTCCTTTGTAGTTTCAGTAGGGTTTAAAGTTTGAGATATAAAAGAATTTGTTGTTTAGTTTTTTTTGTTGTTTTAGGGTGAATGCCAGGTAGGGGTACCTGGCATTCTTTTTTTTAGCTGCAATCGTTTTCTAGGGGTTGGTTGTGGCTACTTCTTTTTCAATTTATTGCTTCCTCCAAAGGCATTAGTATATTTAAGGAAATGTCTTTTGCTTCCCTCCTTACGGAATATACAACTCGTCCTAATATCTGGGATGAGATGTGCGCGCAAGGCGAAATCCGAAAACATTATCAGCTCTTCTTCGATTCGCTTAGCCAAGTTGCCCCGGCCGAACTGACACACAAAGATGAGCTGGCCAAAAAGCTTTTCATGAGCCAGGGCATTACGTTTACGGTTTACAGCGATGGCGAGGGTATAGAAAAGATTTTTCCGTTCGATATTATTCCGCGCATTATCACAGCCGCGGAATGGCAACACATTGAAGCAGGCATTAAGCAACGCATAAAAGCTCTCAATATCTTTTTAAAAGATATATACCACGATCAGTTCATTATCAAGGATGGCATCATGCCGGCATCGCTGGTGCATTCGTGTCCTAACTTTTTGCGCGAGATGGTAGATGTTGATGTGCCATTTAACATCTATACCCACATTTCTGGTATTGATCTGATTCGCGACAGCGATGGTTCGTTTTATGTGTTGGAAGATAATTTACGCACACCGTCAGGGGTTTCGTATATGTTGGAGAATCGCAACATGACGTACCGCGTGTTTCCGGGTTTGCTGCCGCGTAACAATGTGCGGTCTGTTAAAGACTATCCCGACTTGTTGTTGAAGAACTTACTTTCGATTAGTAACCGGCAAAAAAGTAATCCTACCGTAGTGTTGCTTACACCGGGTATTTTTAACTCTGCGTATTTTGAACACACCACACTTGCCCGTTTAATGGGCGTGGAATTGGTGGAGGGTCGCGATCTTGTTGTGGACAATGCGAAGGTGTACATGAAAACCACTGCTGGTCTAAAACAAGTTGATATTATTTATCGCAGGGTTGACGATGATTTTGTTGATCCACTCGTTTTTAATCCTAACAGTATACTGGGCGTTTCGGGATTATATTATGCTTACCGAATGGGCAATGTAGCCATTGTAAACGCACCCGGTAATGGCGTGGCCGATGATAAAGCAATTTATCCATTTGTGCCGGATATGATTAAGTATTACCTGAATGAAGAACCGATTCTAAAGACAGTGCCTACTTATGCCATGGATAAAACCGAACATTTTAACCATGTGTTTGATAACATTGGTAAAATGGTGATTAAAAAAACCAATGAGAGTGGAGGGTATGGTATGTTGATGGGAAGTGCCTGCACAGAACAACAGGTAATTGATTATAAAAAAGAAGTAGAAAAAAATCCACGCCAGTTCATTGCGCAACCTATCATCAGTTTATCGTCAGTGCCTTGTTTTATCAATAATAAAATTCAGCCACGCCATGTTGACTTGCGGCCGTTTGCATTGTATGGCCCGCAAGGAATTGAGATTGTGCCGGGTGGTTTAACGCGCGTGGCATTGCGCGAAGGATCGTTGGTTGTAAACTCCTCGCAAGGAGGTGGAAGTAAAGATACCTGGATATTAAGTTAGAGAAATGTTAAGTCGAGTTGCCGATGCTGTTTTCTGGATGGCCCGCTACATGGAGCGGACAGATAACGTATTGCGGGCGCTGCGCACCAATTATATTGCATCGCAAGACGAGATTCAGAATTTTGATTGGCAACTGTGGATTGATGGTTTGGGTGCCACCGCTCAAAAGTCGGATACTAAACTGGCCTATCGCGATGCGCTGTATCAACTCTTGTTAAACAAAGAGAATGATAATGCCGTGCTTACTAACATTGTGCGGGCCCGCGAAAACGCACGATCGGTACAAGATTATGTAACCAAAGAAGTTTGGCAATGCATGAACGATTATTACCATCTCATTCGCGAGAAGCATACCGAGTATTTAATTTTGCATGGCGATCCGGTAACGGCCTTCGATAACCTGCTTCGCGAAAGCACATTGTTTTATGGCACAGTTGATATAACCATGAATCGTGGTGAAGGCTATACGTTCTTAAGCTTAGGTAAGTATATGGAACGCATGCTGCGCAGCCTCGACATACTGGAACTGAAAATAAAAGAACTGGAAAAACAAGATAACGAATTGGTGCAATGGAAGTATTTGTTGTACTCCCTTTCGGGATATGAGTTCCATACCAAATTTTACCGCAGTGCACTTTCTACCGAGAATGTAATTCATCAGATTATTATGAATGTGCAATTTCCGCATTCGGTGTTGTATTGTTTGTTACAAGTGGAACGCTACTTTAAAAGATTAGACACCATTTCGTTGCCGGAACATTTTAAAGAGATGGAATTTTTGTTGGGCCGGGCCGTGAGCAATCTGCGCTATGGAGCGCCAGCCCAGCCTTCGGTAAAAAACATAATGCCCTTGATTGAAAGTACACGTAAAGAAATTAAATCGCTTAGCCAGAAACTGGCAACGTTATATTTTGGATATTCTTAACTGATTTACCATGCCGTTATTTTATATCCTGCACCGAACCCATTATATCTACTCAGGTCTTGTTATTGACTCGGCCAACCAGATAAAGCTATATCCGGTTAACGATGAATTTCAAAAGGTGAGTCAACACAGGTTGGTAATCTCATCAAGTCCGGCAGTCCATACCATCCGCGATTACTTTGATAACCTTACGGGATTCTTTACGGTAGTTGCACCACATTCGCATCTTGCCATTGATAGTATGTTGGCCGTTGAGATGTTGCCAAAACCGGTGCCTGTAAAATCACTTCCCCCATCAGAAGTTTGGATACAAACGCATAGCACGGAAAACCAACTACGCTTTCATGATTTCTTAAAAGCAGAAGAGGCTACAAGTCAGCAAGAGATTCAACAAGCCGTGCATGAAATTCTGAGCAAAGTGCAACACCCGCTCGATACCATTGTTGATTTATCAAACTACATCTACGATAACTTTACGTATCAGAAAGGAGTAACCAGTATTGAAACCAGTGTGGATGAGTTGTGGCAATTACGTGCGGGCGTGTGTCAGGATTTTGCCCATTTGCTACTCTACATGTTAAGATTAATGGGCGTGCCGGGTCGATACATCAGTGGTTATATTTGTCCGGGTAGCAGCGAATGGCGAGGTGAGGGAGCAACCCATGCGTGGGCAGAAGCCTGGTTGCCAGACACCGGCTGGGTAGGTATTGATCCCACTAACAAATGCATTGCAGGCGAACGGCATGTTCGGTTAGCATCGGGAAGAAATTTTAGTGATTGCACGCCCGTTAAAGGAACCTATAAGGGCACAACCGAACATAAACTTGAAGTTACCGTGCAGTTTGGCACGCAGGCATTTTCAGAAGAACAGTTGGCCAACCCAACACCTACCTTTATAAGTGGTAACACGGTATATGAAGGTGTGCCGCGTAACTCGTACATGGCCTACATGCAAATGCAACAGCAGCAGTAAATTACATTTTGGTAAGAAAAACTCCGGCCGCCACAGCCAATAACCCAATAGCAAAACTAGAGATGCTGAAAAGGGAGAAGGTCCAGTAGTTACCGGCTTCTAATAATTTCAGATTTTCATAGGCAAATGCTGAGAAGGTGGTGTAGCCTCCGCAGAAGCCTGTGGTAAGAAATAATCGCCATTCAGGTGTAAGCCATTGAAATTTTTCTGATAGTCCGTAAAAAATACCAATCAGTAAACAACCCAGCACATTTGCTATCCAGGTGCCCCAGGCAAAATCAGATTGCGTGCGTGCAAATAAAAGTGAGGTAGCATATCGGCACATGCTACCGGCTAATCCTCCTAATCCTACTAATAAAAATGCTTTCATTCTAGATGCAGACCAAAGCTATCATAAATTTTTGACCGAGCTTCTTTATTGTCAGCCAATATAAGCAAGTGATCGTTGGCTTCAATTTCTGTGTCACCACCAGGTGTAACATACTTATCCTGTCGGTGAATCAAAACAATTAAAGATGATTTGGGAAGTTTGAGTTGAACAATCTGTTTACCCACTGCTTCAGAGTTTTCAGGAATATCTAATTCTATTAACTCTGACTTAGAGCCATCTTTTAATTCAAGGTCGAGCGGGAATTTTCGTTTTACTTTTTCGGGTACGCCCACGTGCAGCCACTTGGCCATCAACGAAAGTGTAGATCCTTGTAATACTACCGAGGTTACAGAAATGAAAAATACCAGGTTAAAGATGGTATCCGCATAGTGCACTCCGGCAATCATGGGGTAGGTGGCAAACACAATGGGTGCTGCACCGCGTAAGCCCACCCACGAGATAAAAAGTTTCTTTCGGAAGTTCAGATCTTTGGAGCGAATCAACATCAGGAATACAGCCACTGGTCTTGCTACTAAAATCAGGAACAAAGAGATTAAAATACCTTCACCAATGATAGGTGTTATTTGGGATGGATATACGAGCAAACCAAGTGTTAAGAACATCACAATCTGCATAAGCCAGGCAATGCCATCAAAAAACTTGATTAAACTTTTTTTGTGGATGATACTGGCGTTACCCAAAATAATTCCCGCACCATAAATAGCAAGGAAGCCGTTACCACCAATGGCATCGGTAAACGAAAAGGTGAAAAACATGAGCGATATAAGCAACACCGGATAAAGGCCAGCCACATCAAGACTTATACGGTTGAGTACATAAACCATAAGTCGGCCACCGCCATAACCACATGCAGCACCCAACACCATTCCTTTTAAAAACTTGGGGATCATGATGGCAATAGATGCTTCAGGCTGCATTACTAAGTCAATGAAACTGATGGTGAGGAAATACGCCATCGGGTCGTTACTGCCACTTTCAAATTCAAGCAACGGACGCAGGTTTCCTTTAAGGCCCACATTTCGGGTTCTTAAAATTGAGAATACAGCGGCCGCATCGGTAGATGAAACGATGGCTCCAAGCAACATTCCCTCCATTAAGGTAATGTTGAGTATATAAGAACTGAAAACACCAACACTAACCGCAGTGATAAGAACACCTACAGTTGAGAGTGCTAATCCGTTTTTAAGAACAGGCTTAATGCTTTCTAGTTTAGTTTCTAATCCACCAGAAAATAAGATGAACGTTAAAGCCACCACCCCCATAAACTGGGCGATTTTGGCATCATTAAAATAAATTTTTCCAGGCCCTTCAGATCCGGCCAGCATACCCACAATTAAGAAGAGTATAAGTGTAGGTACCCCAAACTTAAATGAAGTTTTACTGGCGATGATACTCGCAAAGAGCATGATCGACCCGAGGAGCAATATGTTTTCAGCCGTTAAGGTCACTTCGTGTTATTCGAATTTTTAATTCAGGCTGAAGTTGATTTTTCAACTTCAGCCTTTCTATTTTTTAACAGATGTTACACATCACTTAAAGTGAATTGAGGCGTCTGACGGCTGTTTACTTAATACTAAAGCCGTCTTGACACCTGATACTTACGTTGCTGCGTAACATCAAGTCTTAAGACAGTTTCAAGATAATGAAAAGTGCTAAAAGGAGCAGCCCCATTAAAATGATAAACCAAAGTCTTTTTACGTGTTCAAAAAATTCTTTCATAAATATATAGATGTAATGAGTACAGCAAGGTGTATTATGCCGTATTCAGGGTTATTTAATTGATTTAATAAGTAGATATAGTCCACTCAGAAACTGGGTGGAGAAACGAAAAGTAATGACTGACCCTTAGGGTGCGTGAATGGTGACTACTTCGTAGAAGACATTAAAACTGTGAATCGGAACCCGAAGTGCCTCTTGCTTACGGATTGATGTGGTTAACTGGAAACTTGCCTGTTGCCAGGTTGTTTCAATAAATTCCTGCTGGCGAATTGGGTTAACCGGAATATTCTCGGCCTGATCGCGGGCTGTTATAACCGAGGCTTGACTAATTTGAAAAACCGGTTTTCCGGTAGCAGTTTGGCTATCTGCTTTTTGTATAGTTGAAAATGCAACCAGCGCAAAGACAACTGGCAGCATGGCGCTGGCCCAGATTTGCTTTGTTAACCGGATAATTTTCATAATGGCAAATATAATCTTTTTTACCGCTGATCAGACTTTGCGTCAGAACTCCGGCTCTGAGGAAGTATTTTTTCGATCTTCAAACGGTTGTGGTTTACTTTAGAAAGTTTTCAAAACTTATCTTTGTGGCATATTTACAACTCATGCCGGGTACCGAACTTATTAAAAACTATTTTCCTGATCTTACGCCAGTTCAGGTAACGCAATTTGAAAAACTAGCTGACTTATATAAGGAGTGGAATGAAAAAATCAATGTTATCTCCCGTAAGGACATTGATAATATTTACATCAACCACGTGTTGCACTCGCTTGGAATTGCCAAAGTAATTTCATTTAAAGCTGGTACTGAGATTTTAGATGTCGGAACCGGTGGCGGCTTTCCCGGAATACCATTAGCTATTATGTTTCCGCAAACACAATTTCATTTGGTGGATTCAATCGGTAAAAAAATTACCGTAGTAACAGAAGTGACAAAAGCCCTTGGCTTAAAAAATGTAAGAGCAGAACAAGCACGGGCCGAGCAGCTAAAAGGTAAGTACGATTTTATTGTAAGCCGCGCGGTAACCCGCATGAAAGAGTTTCACGGTTGGATTCAACACAAAGTAAAAGAAGAATCATTTAATACTCTCGATAACGGAATTCTATACCTGAAAGGTGGCGATCTGGATGAAGAGATGAATGAACTCAGACGGCCATATAGCGTGTATAATCTGCCCGATTACTTTAAGGAAGAATTTTTCGAAACAAAGAAAGTGATTTACGTGCCGTTATAGTTTACTTCCAAAGAACAAACCATCTACACGCTCGCCAATAGAAATACTGGTAACTACTACTTCCACCGTATCACCAGCGTTTAGTTTATAAATGTTAGAATCGTAATAGTTTATGATGGTTACCACCGGATATGCCTGTGTACGCTTTATATCATACAAAGAAGTAGTCCCGGAAGTAATTCTGAGTTTTATTGGAACTCCGCCCAAAGTTGAGGTACCCGTAACCGTAAATGAATAAACTCCTGCGGCCGGTGCTGTAAACCGGTTGGCTGCAACTACATTAAAATCATCAAACACATCGGTAAGTGTAATAGGCGAATCATTAAAGACGCCAAGCAGATTTTGAAAACTAAAACTTGACTTAAATGCATAGTTGGTTGCAATAGCGGTAGCGATAGAAGTATCTACATAACCTTTTGTGGTGGCATCGGTAACAGCAGTTGGTGCTCCTACATTTTGTATGCGTATGCCACTGGCATTGGGATTATTGGTTAATGCCTGTGCAAGTGTTGTGGTAATATTTACACTGTTGCCACCTAAAATAGCCAGACTGTTTGTGCCTGGTGTATAAGCAAGTGTTTGTTTATACGGAGTTAAATCTACTGAGGTAGCATCGTTGGTAAGGCTAAGCAGGTTAGTTGTAGGGTTCAATCCTAAATCCTGATTATCGGTATTTACAGCACCAATGTTTACGCTGTTTCCACCACTAATAGTTAAGGTAGTGCCACTAAGAGTAAGACTTTGATTGGCAACCGGAGCCAGATCTACTTCTTTTGTTCCACCGGCATCGGTAATGCGAAGTTTTCTGTCGGCTGTTAGCGTGGCGGCAGTTATTAATTCGTTGGTAGCACTGTTGTCGGCATCACCTGTGTTGGTAATTACACCATTTATAATGGCAATGCCATTTCCTGCAGTTAAACTATTGTTACCCGAAAACTCTGCGTAAAATGCATAAGGTACACTCATCAATTGCTGGCTGCCCGCCAATTGGTAAGAAGATCCGCCTGTAGGATCAATTTCAATCTGTAACCATTTGTTACCAACAGCCCAGCTTACAAATGCAAAATTGCCTGAGGTTACGGTACCTTGCCCAATCACCAACGTAAACAAGCCAAACGGATTGGTTTTTGGACTATGCGTTTCGGTATACTCTGCTGTGCCCTGAGCAGTGTTTTGCAAAATGCTGATGCGCACCGAAATTTCTTTAGTGGCAATGGGCTTGCCTTCATTATCGCGAGCCACACCCTGGTAGTTGATACCCTGGGGTGCTTGCGAAGAAGCAGGTAGAGAAATTAGTAAAGCCAGAACAGAGAGGAGTAAAAGTCTAATCATAATCGGTACCTACTTTTATTATTTTAATAGTTTTAGTTTCGTTGTTGTGTAAAAACACTTTCATAAAAAACATGCCTGCACTCAGGTCGCCAAGTTGTACCACGTTACTCTTATCGGGTTTTGCCGTGGTGATGTAGCGACCAAACGTATCGTATAATTCCATGTATAAAATCTTTACATCGCAGCCAACTGCGGTAATGGTTATCTCACTTCTTACCGGGTTGGGGTAATGATCGAATTGCAACTCTTTACAAGGCAATAACTCGGGTTGCAGGAAACCTTGCGTTAGAATTATATCCGAAGTTTGAAGGGTAATAATGGCGGGTTCGCCTATCGAACTGGTTAAAATAAAGTTGCTAATAGAAAGATCGAAACCTGCCAGATTGGTGACCTGTTGCCGGGCTTGTGAATGCCCGAAAAAGGGCACAAAAAGAAGTAAGATGCACGTAAGTTTCGATCTCATAACTGTTTAGGAAATAGAAACTTACAACAAATGGTTAAATATTCAATTAAAGTATAATTTTTTAATGGTTTTTTATTCTGACTAGGGTTTTACCGAGCCATGCAGGTGTAAAAATTGATTAAGAAATTGAAGTGAAATGGTAATTATAAAACATTGAATACCATGCGAATAGAATGATATACGCACACAATCATTACCAACATCTAACGCGTGTTAGGTGATTATCAGAAGTTTATAAATTTTTTAAGAGATTAATTCTCCAGTTCCATGCTTTCCCTGGTGGAAAGCTGTAAGTCGTTAGAGATGGAGTTAACAGTGGGTCTGAAAAGCAGGAACAAAACAACCATTACTGCCGTGAACAATAGGAACGATTCATTACCAGTAATAAAAGCCACTACTGAAGCAAACATACCAGGCATTTCGAAGCCCGCACAACGTATGAGTATAGCATTTTGATAGCGCTGTAGCTTACTCGGCAACGGCATATCCGAGGTAACTCCTTTCAGCCCGGCTTTAAAGGCTACATAACCGATACCCATACCCACAGGCACAATAGCAATTACAAGTATGCGCAGCAGGCTTTCAAACTCGGCATCAACGGGTGCCATTTCCTGGCCGGTGTAAATCCAAACAAAGACAAACACAGCAAAGCCAGTCATAATTAAAACCAACGCAAAGTAAATCAGGTTGATGGAGGTAAGAATTTTTTTGGGTGTCATGGTTAGGTAAGGATTGATTGTTAAAGTTAACACTTCTGCTATCCCTTCAACATCTCCTCCAGTTTTGCAAAAGCCTTTTCTTTTAATGCGCGCGTATCTTCTTCGGCACCAACAGGAATTTCGGACCCGACAACAATTTTAACTTTTCCCGGTCGCAGCCGGATAGTGCCAGGTGGCATTAGTTTACCCGCACCAATTACAACCATAGGTAATAAAGGCTTTTGTGTATCGGCAGCAATGCGAAAGGCACCATCTTTAAAAGGTTGTAACAATTCTTTAGTTCGGTTTTGTGTGCCTTCCGGGAATACCAAAATGTTGATACCCATATTAAGTATATCCTTCAAACGATCTAAACTCTTCTTGCGACTTTCATTACTACTGCGATCAACCACCACACAGGTAGCGCGGGTAATCCAACCAAACACCGGCAGCTTTAATAATTCTTTTTTGGCAAGCGGCCGAAATTGTCCGCGGATTGTCATGGCAATACCAGGTAAATCTAAAAACGAGGTGTGATTACTCACATAGATATAAGCCTTGCCGGGAACAATGTTTTCGCGGCCTATCATTTCATAACGGATAAACGTGAGCATACTAAACACCCAACTCCACGCTTTCATAAAAAAATAAGTAACGGCTACTGCATGCTGGCCAAAGAATGCCGGAATAATTATGCCCGGAAGAAACAACAACATGAATACGGTAAACACCAGAAACACCCAAAAGATGTATAATGCTGAAAAGAATGCTGAAATAAACTTCACGTGAATCTTAAAATAATAATTCCCGAAAGGTGCGAATCTTTCGGGAATTGTATAAGTCAAACTTTATAAGTGGTGTTAAGAATTATAATTCGTAACGCCCGGCACAGCAACCGGATATAATCCATCGGCATTGGGAACAATAGGCGGCATCGCATTAAAATCAAACTGTGTTGGCATTATGCTAAAGCCCGAGTTAAGTGTTTTTTCAAATTCAAGTACATTGCCTGAGTATGTGGCCATTCGGCCGAGGATTGCTGTCATCGTACTCTTTGCACCATTCTCGGTATCGTCAAACTTGTATTCTCTTTTTGCGATAGCAGCAAACAATTCATCGTGCTCGGTTTGGTACGGATTGTTCTCTTTGGTGCGATCGTATTGATATACCACCTTGCCTTTGCGATCAACCATGTTGGCAGCACCAAAATATATGTTGCCTTTGGTGCCCATTATAAATTCATCCACTTTACTCATAGTGCCTTTAATGTGGCGGCACTGACTGTTCAACACCGTTCCATCGGCATACGTAAATTCTACATAGTGGTGATCGAAGATTTCGCCAAACTCTTTGCCCTTGCGCACTTCACGGCCGCCCATGCCTTGAGCTTTAATGGGATAGCCCCCTTTAAACCAGTTGATCACATCAATGTTGTGAATATGTTGCTCCACAATATGATCGCCACACAACCAGTTAAAGTAATACCAGTTGCGCATCTGGTATTCCATTTCGGTTTGGTTGTACTTGCGATGATTCACCCACACACCTTCATTGTTCCACCACGCTTGCGCGGAAACAATATCACCAATTAAACCGTCCTTAAATTTTTTATACAACTCGCGATAAGAATTTTGATAATGGCGCTGCAAACCCACTACCACGTTCAGTTTTTTCTGGCGAGCGATTACGGCAGCATCCAAAACTTTTTTTATACCAGCCGGATCAGTCGCAAGTGGTTTTTCCATAAACACATGCTTGCCCAAGCGCACAGCTTCTTCAAAATGCATCGGGCGGAAGCCAGGCGGTGTGGTTAAGATCACCACATCGGCTAAGGCAATTGCTTTTTTATAACCATCAAAACCCACAAACTTATTTTCTTCGGGCACAACCACTCGCCCCGATACATTGCCTTCTTCATTGTCGGCATCGCTTAATGCATTAAAGCATTGATCAATACGATCGCGAAAGGCATCGGCCATTGCCACGAGTTTTACGTTTTGTGTGGTGAGCAATGCTTGCATAGCCGCACCGGTGCCGCGGCCACCACAACCAATCAATGCAATTTTTATCGCATCATCTACGGAAGTGTTTACAGCTTGAGCTTTGGTAATGAATGGAAATGAGGCAAGACTTCCGGCAATGAGCGAGGTTTTTTTTACAAACTCTCTTCGACTTTGGGATTTCATAATTGTATCTGGTTACTGGTTTCTGGTCACTGGTCTGTTATTGCAAGTAGCCAGCAGCCTCCCGATAGCTATCGGGAAACCAGCGACTACTTTAAGTACAAGTTATAAAACTTTTCAATCTCTTCCTTAGAAGGTTGTACAAGCGGTCGCACCACGCGAAAGCCCACAAACATACCATCGGTAAGCCACCACTTGCTTTTAGGAATTTGCGGATCGCGGATGTTCCAGTTAGTGTGTGATGCAATGCGGTTGGCACAGCGTAACTCTGCGGCATCGTCTAAATACGAACCGCCCTTTACTGTTTTAGGATGTTTGGATGCCGGAACCGTAATTGGATTTTTGTCACTCATTTTTGAGTAGTAAGTAGTTTCGTATTGATCGATTGTCCACTCACTTAAATTTCCCAACATATCATACAAACCCCAGGCATTTGGTTTTAACTGCGCAACATGATGATACCTGCTGTTACTATTGTCTTTAAAATATCCATGTTCGCGTAAGCTGTTGGCATCGTTACCAAAAGGATAAGCGGTTTCACTTCCAGCTCTACAGGCATATTCCCATTCGGCTTCGGTAGGCAGGCGATAGAAAAATCCGGTTTTAGTATAAAGCCATTTGCAGTACATCATCGCTGCGGTATGGCTCATGCTGTTGGTAGGATGTTTGGCATCGCGGCCCATGCCCCAGGTTAAGTCTATATATTGAGGCGTAGCACGGGTAACGCCATCAATGGTTTTACTTTGTGGAAGCGCGTTGTCTTTAAAATATAAATCCCACTCGGCAAACGTTACTTCTTTTGCACCCATCCAGAAACCTGAAAGTTGTATTTCTTTTTGCGGCCCTTCATCTTCTTGCCGACCACGTTCGGTAATGGCACTACCCATTGTAAATTTTCCTGCCGGAATAGCTACCATCTTAAAAGCTATTGCAGTACCTGGAATAGTTTGTTCGTAGGTTTTGAAATCTTGTGCGATTACGGAGCTAAACAAAAACAAGAAGAAAAGAAACAGTATCGTTTTCATCAGAACTTGAGAGGCTCAGTTTTTTTTAATTCTCGCCATATAAAATCCATCAAAACCTTCCGATGGTCGAACCACGTGTTGATCGAGTAATTCAAAGTTGGAATGTGATTTCAGAAACTGTTGCACCTGATTTTCATTTTCAGATGGGAACAAGCTGCAGGTTGCGTAAACCAAAAGTCCACCGGGTTTTAACATGGTACTATAATCCACCAGAATATGTTGCTGTAATTCCTTCACGCGATTAATAAAATCCAGATTGAGTTTCCATTTGGCATCAGGGTTTCGTTTTAACACACCCAATCCCGAACACGGTACATCCAACAACAACCGGTCAGCAGAATTCTCCAAACGCTTAATTGTTTTAGATGATTCGATAACACGGGTTTCAATATTTCCAGCACTGGCTCTGCGGGCGCGTTTTTTTAATTCTTCTAATTTCCAGTCTTCGGTATCCATCGCAATAATGCGACCCTTGTTTTGCATAAGCGAAGCAAGGTGTAACGTTTTACCACCTGCTCCGGCACAAGCATCAATTACGCGCATGCCCGGTTGCACTTGCAGATAAGCCGCGATTAATTGCGAGCCCGCATCCTGCACTTCAAACAAACCATCTTTAAAAGCCTGTCGGGTAAAAATATTCTGGCGCTGGTCTAAGATCAACGCATCTGGAAATTCCTGCGGAGCTTCGGTACTTATTTCTTCTTCTTCTAAAATGAATTGTAACTCTTTGCGCGATGTCTTCAGGGTATTTACCCGAAGCACCACTTTAGCTTCTTCATTCAAAGCGGCTAACTCTTTGTCCCATGCAGTACCTAATTCAGTTTGCCCAAGTTCATCCAACCAATCGGGAATAGACTCGCGTAACACGCGATTGCTTTTCAGCGATTCATAGCGGGCTTCAATCCGGGCGCGGTTAATTCCTTTTAACTCATCCCACTCGGGTAATTCAGCCCGGCTCCACACGCACCACACGCCCAGCAATTTCCAAAAGTCAAGTTCATCGGCCTCGGCCAATTCTTTAAAGAGGCGGTGCCAACGCACAATGTCGTACGTGGTTTCGGCAATAAACCGCCTGTCGCGCGCGCCCCATTTAGGGTTTGCCTTCAGTACTTTTTCAATCACCTTATCGGCATATTTCTTGTTTACAAAGATTTCGCCCAGGGCATCAACTACGGCTACGGATAAATTGCGATATAATCTCATTGTGCTAAAGTGCAGCAAGTTAACGTGCTCCGTATTAATAAGGGACATTATTTGATGGAATGTTTTTAACTTGTGGCGTAAGTAGTAGCTGGTTTCCCGATAGCTATCGGGAGGCTACTGGCTACAGTATTCAACCAGTAACAAGAAACCAGCGAACAGTAACCAGCAACTGATTTATGAAATCAACACAATCCCGAAGAGAATTTGTAAAGAACACATCTTTAATGGCAGGTCTTTCTGCGCTTGTTTCATGGCCATTTACTTCCGAGGCCCACGAAACAAAAAAAGCAGCTGGCAAGCCTTTTAAGTTAAACTATGCACCACACGATGGCATGTTTAAAAATCATGCGGGTGCCGATTTTATCGACCAGATAAAATTTATGGCCGATCAGGGTTTTCGTTCTATTGAAGATAATGGTTTACTCGGTCGCCCGGTTGAATATCAGGAACGCATTGTTAAAACGCTTGCTCAATTAAACATGACTATGGGCGTGTTTGTGGTGGACGGTGGCGATAACTGGAAAGTGTCACTCACATCGGGCAAACAAGAGTTTAAAGATAATTTTGTAAAAACCTGTAAAGCATCGGTGGAGGCAGCCAAAAGAGTTAATGCAAAGTGGATGACTGTGGTGCCTGGTTTTTTCGATCGTAAGTTGCCCATTGGCATCCAAACCAGTAATGTGGTAGATGCGTTGCGCAGAGGCGCAGAAATTTTTGAACCACACGGTTTGGTTATGGTACTTGAGCCCCTAAGCGATACTCCGGAATTATTTATGCGCTATTCCGATCAGACCTACGAACTTTGTAAAGCGGTGAACAGTTCAGCGTGTAAAATATTATACGATGCCTACCACATGCAACGCAACGAAGGTAATCTGATTAATAACATTAATTCCTGTTGGGATGAAATTGCCTATTTCCAGATTGGCGATAATCCTGGTCGTAAAGAACCAGGCACAGGCGAGATTAATCATAAGAATTTATTCAAACACATTTATGATAAAGGTTTCCGTGGTGTGGTGGGTATGGAACATGGCAATGCCAAAGAAGGTAAAGAAGGCGAGCTTGCGTTGATACAAGCTTATCGCGAAGCAGATTCGTTTTAACAATTTGATGAAGACATTATGAAGAAACTGATTTGGATTTTAGTGATGATGTTTCCGCTTGCCGGATTCAGTCAACTGCAAAATTTAAAAAACAAAGTAGTTCAAAAAACCAAAGATGCCGCCAAAGGTAAGGTAGCCGATAAAGCTGATGCTGCCCGCGACCGGTTAGACTCTACCGATTTTAATTATGCCATTTCAGTAATTGATAACTCGGGCATGATGAATGTGCTGGATGCTGAGGAGATTGCAACCCGAACAGCTTATATGGCTTCTAATAAATACATGAAGAAGGAAAGCGACATTACCGCTGCTGAACGATGTCGTAGAATTTTGGATCAAGCTGAAATTGGATACCAGGCTCGCAAGTATAAACCAGCCGAAGTATTTTTTCTGGAAGCAAAGCTCGCCTATGAAGCTGCCGGGCTAACAGATAACATCAACTACAGTAAAGTACATGCCGATCTGGGTTTATTGTATTCAACCATGGGCCGCTTTAATCAGGCCGAATATTTTTTAAGTGAAGGCTTGGGGTTGCGCGAGCAAACGCTGGGACGGGATAGCAAAGCCGGAGCATCATCATTAAATAACCTAGCGGTGTTTTATCAGGAAACAGCCCGCTTTAATGAAGCCGAAAACTATTTTCAGGAAGCCCTGCAGGCAGTTGAAAAACAATTTGGAAAGGAAAGTCATGAATATGCAGTGGTATTAAACAATCAGGCCATCTACTTTTCGGAAGTAGGGCGCACCGAAAAAGCTGTAACCAATCTGAATACGGCTATTGCAATAGTTGAAAAGTTAAACAGTAAAAACAAACGTACCGAAGTTGGGTTCCAATCTAACCTGGCCATGTTGTATCAGGAGCAAGGCAAACTTGCGGAGGCAGAAGCAGTTTATGTAAAGCTTGAAAAAATGCTGCGGTTGGTTGGCGATAAAACCTTCTATGCCGGAGTGCTCAACAATCTTGCGCTGCTATACATTCAAATGAATAAACTTGATAAAGTTGAAGAATACCTGAAGCAATCGGCACAGATTTACCAATCGCGGCTGGGGAAGGAGAGCCCTAACTATGCTAAAGTATTAGGCGATCTTGGAAATTTTTATCGCATGCAAGGCAAGTTTGTTGAAGCAGAGGATAATCTGAACAAAACGTTAACCATTTACGGATCGGCACTCAATACTAATCATCCGGAGTATGTAAAAGCTCAGGAAGATCTGGCCATTTTGTATTGGAAAAAAGGTGATCTAACCAAAGCCGATGCAGGCTTTAAGATCGCGATGGATAAATCGCTGGATTTTATCAATCAATATTTTCCGCCTATGAGCGAAGCGGAGAAAACCAAATACTGGGATGTGTTGCAGCCGCGGTTTCAACGTTTCTATAATTATTGTTTGGAAGCAAGTGCTACCAACCCTGCGGTGGTACAAACGATGTTCAATTATCAGATCGCCACAAAGGGGTTGTTGTTGAACTCTACCAATAAGATTAAAAAATCAATTTTAGGAAGTGGTAATGCCGAATTGATTAAAGACTATTCGGCCTGGTTGGATAAGAAAGAAACGCTGGCGCGGTATTACTCACTTTCAAAAACGGAATTGACCGAACAGAACATAGATCTTGGTGCGCTTGAATCGGAAGCTAATACATTGGAGCGTTCACTTTCACAACGCTCAGGGGATTTCTCGCAAGGGTATGCCGCAGATAAAACCGAGTACAAACAAATTCAAGCCAAGTTACTTGATACAGAAGCTGTATTAGAATTTATCCGCATTCGTGCATTTGATAAAGATTTTACCGCTGATAGTAAATACGCAGCACTGGTGTTAACCAAAAGTGCCACCGAGCCTAAACTTGTGGTATTGGATAACGGTAATCAATTAGAAACGCGGTATGCAAAATTTTATCGCAACGCAATACAGAACCGGCAAGCCGATAATTATTCGTACGAACAGTTTTGGGCACGGGTTGATCCGGCCTTAACAGGAAAAAAAGTTTTATACATCTCAGCCGATGGTGTTTATAATCAGATCAGTTTAAACACTTTGAAGAAACCCGATGGTGATTATGTGTTGAATCGTTATGACATGGTGTTGGTGGGTAATTCAAAAGATGTAATTGCCTTAAAAACACAAAAACCTGTTGCAGCAAAGAAGAGCGCGTTTGTGCTTGGCTTCCCAGACTATGGAGGTGATGCCGTGTCTGCATTACCAGGAACAAAAGTAGAGGTTGATAACATCAACCGGATTTTAAAAGCGGGTGGTTATACCATTCAATCCTTTATGCAAAAGACGGCAACCGAAGCCTCTGTTAAAGCACTTAAAGGCCAGACATTAGTACATATCGCCACTCACGGATACTTTCAGGCCGATGTAGAACAAACTGCTGCCGGAGTGCATCAGGAAAATGCAAAGAACAATCCGCTGTTGCGTTCGGGCTTGTTGTTAGCGGGGGCATCGCCAACTTTAAAAGGAGAACTTATTCCAAATCTGGAGAGCAACGACAACGGAGTACTTACTGCATATGAAGCTATGAACCTTTCATTGGAAGGAACTGACCTGATAATGGTAAGCGCCTGCGAAACAGGCTTAGGCGATGTGCGTGCAGGTGAAGGCGTTTATGGTTTACAGCGTTCGTTTATCGTTGCCGGTGCAAAAGCTATGGTAATGAGTTTATGGAAAGTGGACGATGCCGCCACACAGGCATTGATGACAAACTTCTATACAAACCTTTCAAAGGGAGTGCCCAAAGCCAAAGCGTTTAAACAAGCACAACTTCAACTAATGACAAAATACAAAGAGCCGTATTATTGGGGTGCGTTTGTGATGATGGGCATGTAGAATTAAAAATTATTTTAGATATGCAAGGGTTACGCACAACAATTTATAAAGTACCGGATCTGGCGGCAGCAAAAGCATGGTATGCAAAAGCATTTCAGGTTCAACCTTATTTTGATGAACCTTTTTATGTGGGATTTAGTGTTGGTGGTTATGAGTTGGGATTGGTACCCGATGAAGGCAATTCGGCTAAAGCCGATAACGTGCTAGCCTATTGGGGCGTGGATGATATTAAAAGTGAGTTTAGCCGACTGATTGATCTTGGTGCTACTGCGCATGAAGAACCAACCAATGTAGGTGGCGAGATTTTGGTAGCAACTATTTTTGATCCGTGGAAAAATGTGATCGGGTTGATTTATAATCCAGAGTTCCGCTTAGTCTGATGTTCCAGATTAAGCACCTTATAAACTGTTTGGTGGTGGTAACTTTCTTTCTGGGTTACATGGAATGGGGTGCTGATAATCGGACATTTTTGTTTCAGGCTGCGGCTGCGTTGCTTATTTCCTTACCCAGCGATTTAGAAGGGCTACTGAATCCTTTTGTTATCATTCCCCTTGCCGGGATGATCATGTTGGTCATAACCTTCTTTCAAAAAAGTCCCAGTCGCAAACTTTCGTTGATTGGTTTAGCTTGCCTTGCAGTATTTATGGTGTTTTTGTTTTTTATAGGATTAATTAGCATGAACTTCAAAATAGCATTATCAACTATTCCATTTCTGGCCTGCGCCATGTTAAGCTTACGGCTTAATTTGCGTAAGAAGATCGCAGGGTTATGATTACAACCTTAGATAGTTTCTATCTCACTAAGCCCGTTGCTACCAAAAGCTGTCTGCTGGCTTTGCGAACTATAATTCTTAGTCACGATAAAAATATTATCGAGACGGTAAAGTATGGAATGCCTTGCTTCTGTTATGGTAAGAAACAATTTTGTTATCTGTGGATAGACAAGAAGACGAACAATCCGTACATCCTTTTTGTAGAAGGCAAACATATTAATCATCCAAAGTTAGAAGCAGGCACACGCGCACGAATGAAAATTCTAAGGGTTAATCCCAATAAGGATTTGCCGTTAAGAACAATTCAATCCATTCTGAAATTAGCAGTGAGTTTGTATCAAAACGGATTGGTGAAGGCTAAATGAAATGTCTTTTACTTCTTTTTCCCCACCGCCCAGACTGCATTAATCTCTGCATTTCCAAAGACGTCAACACCCGGTTTGTTATGAGTAGGAAACACCTGATCGGTGATAACGTAAAGCCCATCTGCAGTAAAGACTTCTATTACCGATTGATCAGCAATTATGCGTACGGTTAGCTTTTCGGGTTTTGGTTCTATGATTACCGATTCTACGCTGGCAAAATCTTTTTGAAAATCTACTTGCCCGGATTTTGTTCTATCGAGATATAGTTTTCCATCGCGCAAGCCAATAGTAGTTTGCTCGTTGCCGGATTTAAAAAGATGCAGACCACTTCCTTCCTGCAAGTCAACCTCCAGCTCGAAAGTCTGCGATTGTAATTCGTTAATCGAATTTAACTTTTGTACGCGGGCTGTTTGCCATTCTTTAACAGGTTTCTGTGTTAAACGTAAGTCGGCAGCGGTTTCTTTCAAGCCTAACTCGCGGGGTATTGAAAACATACCGCGCCATTTTCCGGTCGGTATCTGGTTGGCGTATGTCCAGTTGTTTACCCAACCTAGCATAATGGTGCGGTCTTTTACATTATTGAATACAATGCCTGCATAATAATCCTTTCCAAAATCAACATACAAGGGTTGTGTTTGTGCACTTGTAAATTTTGTTCCATCAAATTCGCCCACAAAATATTGCATACCTACAAACGTAGGGCCGGCCGGGTGGCTACCTGAAAGTGATAACACCCATTGTGTTTTTTCGGGTTGACCTTCCACTGGTAGTTCAAATAAATCAGGACATTCCCAGATGCGTAATGTATCTCCGGTAGGGCCGAATTCGCTCATCAGATTCCACGCCAGTAAATCCTTCGATTCGTATAATTGGACTTTATATAAGTCGGGTACCACCAAAGCCATTACCCATTTTTCATGTTCGGGATACCAGAATACTTTCGGATCGCGAAAATCCTTGCGTTCAATATCCAATACAGGATTGTTATCGTAGCGGTTCCATGTTCTGCCTTTATCGTTGCTATAGGCCAGGCTTTGATGCTGGCGCAAACCTTGGTTATCGGCATGCAGGTGCGAGGTATAAATTGACACTAGGCAATTTGGCTCAGCGCAGAGTTTATGCGTGTTATTAAAATCAACCACTGCTGTTCCAGAAAAAATCATGGTGCTATCGCCTGTTGCAGCATCAGTATATTCTTCAATAGCAACGGGTAGTTCTGTCCAGTTAATTAAATCCGTACTAACGGCATGGCCCCAACTCATGTGGCCCCAGGTTTTGCCATAAGGGTTGTATTGAAAAAAGAGATGATACTCACCATCTAAGTAAACCAATCCGTTAGGATCGTTAGTCCAGTTTTTTTGCGGACTAAAGTGTACCTGCGGCCGATATTGTTCAACTGAATCTTTTTTAGGTGCGCATTGGATTAACGTTAAAACAAGCGCAAAGAAAGTTAGTTGTTTCATATGGTTGCGATTGAGTGATTAAACAGTTTGCGACTCAGTATCGGGTTCGTTATAAACCGGAATAACAACCGTAAAGGTAGAACCTAATTGGTATTCAGAGGCTACCAGTATAGTACCTTTAAGTTTTTCAACAGTTTGTTTTACAATGTAAAGGCCAAGTCCTGAGCCTTCCGCTTTTTCATTAGCCTGGTAAAACATATCAAAAATTCTATGGATGTGTTTGGCTGGAATGCCAAGCCCGTTGTCTTGCACAATAAACTTGATGTGACTCTCGCGCAGGGCAGCACTAACTTTTAGCATGGGGTTTGCCTTGGCAGGGTCCATGTATTTGATAGCATTGCCGATAAGATTACCAAGCACAATTTGCAGCCGCGATGGGTCTGAGTAAATCACAAGATCGGTTGGTACATCCAGTTCAATTTTTACTTTTTCGGTATGCGGATGCGAACGCAGATTTTCCAGAATGTTACGAACAAGTTTACTCACCAGCACTTTTTGCTTTTCAACCTCAAGCCGGGTATTGCGCGAATAATCAGAAATGTCGCGAATAAATTTTTGCAAATCATCCACGCGGCCATCCATCATCTCAATCAGTTCGCGCAATTCCTTTTTGTCTTCCGTTACCCGGCTCAAATGAATGAGTCCGCGTACGGAACTGAGCGGAGCCATCAGATCGTGCGAGGTACTGTACACAAATTGATCTAACTCAGTATTGAGTTTGGTTAGTTCTGAATTTTTTTCACTGATCTGTTTTTCATTTTCAAGCAATGACTTTTCAGATCGGAAGTTTACACTAATCAGGTAATAGATAATCAGCAC
Organism: Cytophagales bacterium; assembly: GCA_017303795.1. GTDB lineage: Bacteria > Bacteroidota > Bacteroidia > Cytophagales > Cyclobacteriaceae > ELB16-189. The sequence goes on from JAFLBR010000017.1 coordinate 36,607, forward strand.
CGAAGCGGCCAGCGCACATCCAAAATTCGTAATCAGATTTATGTCATCAAGATCACTGCGGTGATAGGTTTTTTCAATGATGGTGAAGTCAGTAACCTGCCCCAACAGGAATAGCCCGATAGGCAGCAAAAGTAGCATTAAGCTTTTAGCCCGTTCTTCATACCCAAAAGCTGCCATGGCCCCAAGGGCAGTTGGGATGTAGAACATATAAAGTCCAACTTCGCTCGGTTCAACCTGGTTAAAGATGAACACGGTAAAGTTTACGATAACACCCAATAGAATTTTAGCTGGTGTAAAAAATCTCAGTCGATTCAGCATAAAGCAGATCGCAGCCAAAAAGGCACAAGCTAATTCGTAGATCAGGCCGTGGTAAACACCGTAGTAGATGTCCAGAAGCGAATAGCCGAAAGCAAAAAAGAAAGTAATCGCGCAAAGCTGCCCGGTAAGCAGCACCCGTTTGTACTCGGTGTACGATAAAATGAAATTACTCTTTCCGAGAATGAATTTGCGGAGGGTGCCAGGGGGAAGCATAGACTTAGTAAACTTAGCAAATTTGAAACAGTGGTAAAGTACCAGTGCTAGAAAAATGCTAAAGTTTTATGGAATTGCCCAGCCAGGAATGAGCAACACCCGGATTGAATCTCTCAACGCACTTGCGCCTTGCGAATAATTTTTGAAAAAGTGCGTGGCAGAAACCGCTTCAGGTACACGGCAAAGATTTCTTTAAAACCACCTATGTAAACCTCTTCTTTTTTGTTGGCAATTGCTTTAAGTACTTTGGGCGCAAAAATTTCAGGTGGCATGCCGGTATTGGTGCTACCATCCATTTTATTTAGCGTTGTGCCATCGCCTGTCACAGCATGCATAGTAATGTTGGTTTTAATCCAGCCGGGGCAAACAATCGTAACATGAATGTCTTTGCTTTCTTTCCACAACTCAGCACGTAACGAATCAAAGAATCCGTGCAGCGCATGTTTGGCGGCTGCATAACCCGATCTATACGGAGTTCCGATCTTACCCATTACACTGGAGATAGTTACAATGTGTCCGGCTTTGCGCGATAGTAAATGTGGTACCAGATACTTGGTAATTCCAATCGTGCCGAAGTAGTCCACCTCCATCACTTTTCGATCAACCTCTAACAGCGTTTCTTTAGCAAGACTTCGCTGACTAATACCACCATTGTTGAAAAGAATATCCACCTGCCCAAACATTTGAATAGCAGCCTCGACACTCAATTTAAGAGTATCCGATTGACTAAGATCTAGCGGTAAAATTTTAATGTTTGCTTGTGTGGCAATAGGGCAATTGCCTTTTACACGTTCAAGTTCTTCTTTTCTACGGGCCGATAAGATAAGGCGGGCACCATGTTTTGCCAGTTCGTTAGTTAGTGCTTCGCCAATACCTGAAGAAGCTCCTGTAATCCAAACAACTTTGCCGGAGTAATATTTCATGTGTTAATATTTAATTTTTTTTGGCCACATGCCTGCATGCCGTAGTGCAGCATTTCGGCACGCAGGCATGGAATTCGCATACTGAGATTTACCTCGAACTAGATTCTTTAACCTCTCGTTGGGAGTAAGTCTGGTTCATGCTCATTTCATACGGGTGATTTTGTTTTTGTATTTTCTGCATAGACCCAAATGGTATAAATACCAATGGCTGTTCCTATTGGAAATGAAAACAATTTAAAGATGCCGAGTATGAGCGCAAGTGTTAAGGCCCATTTTTTATGATTCAACAAACCTGAACCAGCGATAATACCCGGTATCGCAAAGACGATTACAACACAAACAGCAATAGTACCAATGAAGGGAAGCAGCCATTCAAAAACCCAGGCACCATCGGGGCCAGCTTCTTCGCTTAAAAATGGAAAAAACGCACTGAAGAATGCGTAGAGAAAAATCATGGTGAGTATCTGTAGCGCACCTGAAATGATGTAGATAAAACCTAAAATCCGATTGTGATTTTCCATAGCAGTGGGGTTTATATTTTTTCGTATATAACGAAATCAAACGCAAATGGATGTTTGGCATCAACAGAATGATGCCTTCGCGACAATTCTTTCCATTCAGTTAAGTTCACATTGGGGAAGTAAGTATCGCCAGCTACCTCGGCTTTAATTTCTGTAAGATAAAGTCGATGGGCATGGGGTAAGCTCAACGTATAAATTTCGGCTCCGCCAATTATAAAAACCTCTGTTTGATTAGCCTTGCGTGCTATTTCAAGTGCATCGGTAAGGGTGTGAACCACCTGGCAACCGGGTGCGCTAAAACCAGGCGATCTGGTAATAACAATGTTGGTACGATTGGGCAACGGTCGGAATTTTTCGGGCAGCGATTGATAATTTTTTCGCCCCATGATTACATAGTGCTCGCTGGTGGTTTCCATAAAGTACTTCATATCATCGGGCAACCGCCATGGCAGATCGTTATTTTTTCCAATCACACGATTTTCAGAAAGCGCAGCTATCAATGAGACGATCATTCGGGAGTCCTGATTTTAATTGCAAGTTGCATTAATTTCAATCAAACACATTTTCTAATATCAAATTTTATTGCCACGAAAAAACTCTTCTACCAACATTCGCTTTTTGCCTTCGGGTTGAAATTCCAAAACGTTTACCCAGCCATCAATAACTTTAATTTTTAGTCCCTTATCAATAGTCCATTGCCCCACATCAATTATGGACTGATTATCGACCATCGACTTCTCACACAAGAATATCTTATACGTCTTCCCATTCAAAACCGTCCACGCTCCCGGATACGGACTTAACCCCCGCACAAAATCAACTACTTTCTTAGCGGACTGATTCCAGTTAATCTCGCAAGTCTCCTTAAAAATTTTTGGTGCATGTTTTATTTCTTCGCTTGTGTTTTGAGGTAGCGATGGATAATCCCCAACTTCAATAGCTTTTACTGTTTTCAAAACCAGTTTTGCACCCTTGTGCATCAGACGTTCGTAAAGTGTGCCTATCGTATCACTTTCGTGGATGGGTTCTTTTTCTTGAAAGATGATGCTGCCCGTATCAATTTCATGCTTGAGAAAAAAGGTAGTAACACCAGTTTCAGTTTCGCCATTAATAATAGCCCAGTTAATTGGAGCTGCACCACGGTATTGTGGTAGTAAGGATGCGTGCAGGTTAAAGGTTCCTAATGCGGGCATAGCCCATACCACTTCGGGTAGCATTCGGAAGGCCACCACAATTTGAAGGTTGGCTTGATAACTTTTAAGTTCTTCAATAAAGGCAGGAGATTTCAGGTTAGTGGGTTGTAGAATAGGTAAGTTATGTTTTAGAGCAGCTTCCTTTACAGGAGAAGGCACCAGTTTTTGTCCGCGGCCTTGTGGTTTATCGGGCGCAGTAATAACGGCCACCACATTAAATTTCTGTTCAACCAGTATTTCAAGGCACGGCACGGCAAACTCGGGTGTGCCCATAAAGATGATGCGAAGGGGAGTCATTTAGATACGGATCTTTATTTTTTAAGTATTAGATTAACCCCGCAAATTGAAAGTTAAACTTTCAATTTGCGGGGTTTGTTTAGTTCAGGTTTTTAATCAAATCAACTATTCCAATGGCTTCAACTCCTTTGCCTAATGGAAATGATCCTTCAATAGGGCTGCACACATACGCTTCTTTTATTTTCAGATCGTTCAGCAAATAATAAAAGCCTTTTGTTACCGAAGGTGCCTTTGCAAGTTTACATTCGACAGCTACCACACGTTTTCCTTTTTTCAGAATAAAATCAATCTCAGCTTGATCGGCTGTTGTGGCATAAAAAAACTCCCATCCCGAAAGGGAGTAGGTAAGTTGGTTTAACACAAAACCCTCCCACGAAAATCCGGCCACCGGATGCGAGAGCAAATCGGATGTTCCTGAAATATTGAGTAACGCATGCAGCAAGCCCGTATCTGAAAGGTAAATCTTCGGACTGCGCTTCAGTCGCTTATCAATATTTACATAGTATGGTTCCAGCTTTCTTACCATATAGGTGTTGGTCATAATATCTACATAGGTTTTTACTGTAGAGTGCGATATGCCCAGCGAGTTACCCAGGTTTGATAGGTTAAGGAATTGCCCATGCAGATGGGCGCACATCATCCAGAACTTGCGCATATTTTCAGGAGCCACACCAATTCCAAATGCAGAAAGATCGCGCTCCAGAAATGTTCTGATGAAATTCTTTCGCCAAACCATACTCAGTTGTTCTTGTTTGGCAAGAAGACTTCCCGGAAAGCCACCACGCAACCACAGGCGTTGCATGCCACCTTTTATGTCAACCGATTCAGTTAAGGTAAAAGGTGCCAGTTCTGTATAAACAATGCGTCCGGCTAGGGTTTCAGATGTTTGGCGTAGTAACTCAGGCGAGGCCGATCCCAACAAAAGAAATTGACCATTCTTTTTCCCTTTATCAATCGTACTCCTTAACACCCGAAATAGCTCGGGCATGAACTGTACTTCATCAAAGCAAACAAGCTTACCGTGGTGTTGTGCCAGAAACAACGAGGGGTCATTTAGTTTTACCCGGTCTTCCGGATCTTCCAGATCGATATACACGGCTCCTTTTACTGTGGCAATTATACTTTTGGCAAGAGTAGATTTACCACATTGCCGCGGGCCTGTAATGGCTACAGCCGGAAAGTGCCGTAAGTATTTACGAATTTCTTTTTCCTTGTCCCGCGTTATCATGCGGCAAATATACAAAAAACTGAACCCCGCAAATTGAAAGTAAAACTTTCAATTTGCGGGGTTCGATAAAACTCTAAATTCAGAGATTTTATCCTTCGCGTAAAGCTTTCCTTAGGTATTTTTTACAAATCGGGCAGGCCTCCCAATTGTGATTACGAGCCGGGCAATATTCGCGACCGTAATAAATAATCTGAAGATGAGCTTTGTTCCACTTCTTTTCCGGAATTAATCGCTTTAAATCTCTTTCGGTTTGCTCCACACTCTTTCCATTGCTTAATCCCCAGCGGTAAGCCAAACGATGTATGTGTGTATCTACAGGAAAAGCGGGCACCCCAAACCACTGCGTCATCACTACCGATGCTGTTTTATGCCCAACTGCCGGAAGTTCTTCCAGAGCTTCAAAAGTGTTGGGCACTTTACCATTATATTTCTCAATCAGAATTTTAGATAAACCATAAATCCCTTTCGATTTCATGGGTGATAATCCGCAAGGTTTTATAATCTCTCGAATCTCTTCCACTGAAAGTTTCACCATATCAAACGGATTGTCGGCCAGCTTAAAAAGATCGGGTGTAGTTTTATTTACACGTACATCGGTACACTGTGCCGAAAGCAACACCGCAATCAACAACGTGTAAGCATCTTTATGATCGAGTGGCACGGCCGGATTAGGATAAAGTTTATCCAGCGTCTTAATAATGTCGGTAACTTTTTCGGATTTCTTCATAAAAGGCTTCAAGCCTCAAGCTTTAGGCTACAAGCAGCAAGTGTTTACGAATTCACTTGCAGCTTATGGCTTGCGGCTTGCAGCCTATTGATACAACACATATTTATTTCTGATCACTTTATATTTCTCGAGATCATTTTTCCAGCTATTTCGAATCTGTTCTTCGGTAAGCCCGTCTTTTATCTGTTGTTTTAATTTAGTTGAGCCGGCCAGAATATCGAAGTAGGGAATGAAAAACTTTTCCTTATCGGGATAGAGCGCATATATTTTTAAGACATACGATAGATCAATTTTACGTGCCGGTGTGTCGTTTCGCAGGTCAATACCGTAACACAATTTATTTTCGTGCGGAGGTTTTACAGCTACGCCTTTGATGGTAACTGGTGTAAATGTAAAGGTCAGGTCTTTTAATTCGGGGGCACCCAATACCTGAAACGGAAATGGTGTGCCGCGTCCCAGACTTATGTTGGTGCCTTCAAACAAACAGATGGATGGATAAAGTTGTATCGCTTGATTGTTAGGTAAGTTTGGGGATGGACCAACGGGTAATAGATAAGGTTCGCCATGCTTCCAGTTTTTTACCGGAATAATTTCAATGTCGCACTTTACTTTATTCAAAAGCCAGCCTTCGCCATTTAATAACTGTGCAAGTTCACCCACTGTTAATCCATGCGCCATGGGTATGGTGTGCATGGCCACAAATGATTTTAAGGCTTTATCGTTCATGGGGCCATCTACAAAATCGTTCGGGTTGGGCCTATCAAGAATAATCATTTTTTTATTCGATTCGGCACAGGCCTCCATTACATAGTGCATAGTACCGATGTAGGTATAAAAACGAGTGCCCACATCCTGAATGTCAAACACCACTACATCTACATCGGCCAATTGTTGTGCGGTTGGTTTTTTATTTTTTCCGTAAAGAGAAATTAACGCAATACCGGTTTTAACATCCACACTATCATTTACCAGTTCACCATCGGCTGCGTTTCCGCGAAAGCCATGTTCGGGGCCAAAAATTTTTACAACGTTCACGCCAAGGCTTTTAAGGGAATCGGCCAGGTGGGTTTTGCCGATGAGGGAAGTATGGTTCACCGTAAGGGCAACGCGTTTGTTTTTTAGTTTAGGGAGCAGCGTATTAATTTGGTCAGCTCCCGTAAGGATGGGCGGTTTGGCTGTAGCTTTTTCCTGCGTAGGTTGTGCTTTGCACGAAACCATTGTGAACAAAACGAGAACGAATACCAATAACCTGATCATTTCTTTTTATTTTGGCGAAAGTATAAAATTAAGAATTAGTCGGTGCTTTCCCGTTTCATCGCTCAAAGAATCCGCCACGCGCAAGGCAATAGTTTTGCTTCTGTTATTCATAAAATAGCAGTGGCCAGTATTGCCATTGGGTTAGCTGCCGCCATCATATCGTTTTTAATTATGCAGGGGTTTCAGGCTGCGGTTAAAGACAAAATCTACAGCTTTAGCAACCACTTGTTGATTACACGGTTTACCATGAACAACTCGGTGGAAGAACAACCTTTTGACTACCGGATAGAGTTATACAAAAACCCGCAGCAGTTTCCGTTTGTAACGCACGTGCAGGAGTATGCCCACAAAGCCGGGCTTGTAAAAACCGATGATGAAGTTCTGGGAATTGTATTTAAAGGCGTGGGCCAGAGTTTTAATACCGAAAGTTTCAACCCGAATTTACTGGAAGGCAGGTTTATTCATTTTTCGGATTCAGCGTACGCCAATGAAGTGGTGATAAGTAAAGTAATTGCCGATAAAATAAATGCCAAAGTAGGCGATCAACTTACCATTCATTTTTTTCAGAACCCACCACGCTTCCGCAGATTGGTTGTTGTGGGAATTTATGAAACCAACTTGTCGGATTACTTTGACAGCAAAGTTATACTGGGAGATATTGGTTTGGTTCAACGCCTTAACGATTGGGCACCACACGAAGCTGGTGGTTTAGAAATTCAGGTTAACCTGAATCATTTCAATACACTTTCGCTTTGGCGCGAAGATTTTTCCGCATACGCTGAGTATGCACATGAAGCCATCTTCAACAATCCTGAAATTGATAATCCACAACTTGCCTATTGGGGCGCCCTCTACGATTACCAGTTTAACTTTGATCGGGCGGCATTAGAATCGGCCGCAAGGCAAATAGGCGATTCGATGGATTATGATTTGTATATTGAAACCGTACGCGATAAATACATTCAGGTATTTGAATGGCTCGATTTGATTAAACGTCAGGTAAAAATTCTGTTAGTGATAATATTGGTGGTGGTGTGTGTGAATATGATTTCGGTGATTTTAATTTTAGTAATGGAACGCACACCCATGGTTGGAATTCTAAAAGCAATGGGTGCTAAAAATCAATTGGTACGAAATGTCTTTTTACAAAGCGGAATAAATTTAATTGGGCGAGGTTTAGTGTGGGGCAATGCTATTGGTTTGGGTTTATGTTTTTTACAGTATAAGTTTAAGTTCATTGCACTTAACCCACACGACTATTATATGGAGTATGTACCGGTGCAATGGGGCTGGGATACCGTACTGATTTTGAATGCCATTGTGTTTGGCACCGTGCTTACCGTTCTGCTCTTACCAACATTGTATATCTCGCGCATTAATCCCATTCAGGCCATCCGGTTTGATTGATTTTTCCACAATCTGTAGAATTGCTCCACACTTTTGTTGATACAGATCTAATGGTCTGAAAAAACTATCAACTGATTTTCAACAAGTTAGGCTTTAAGTTTCCCCTTATTTTGGTTTAGCCAAATGTTTGCAATACCCCACGCAAAACAAAAACGAAACAACCATGAAAGCTCAAATCATCCTAGGCGTAGTTGCCGCTTCTTTCTTTGCCAGTTGCAATGTAAAGGAGAATGAAGAATTGAAGGCTCGTGTAGTTACCCTTGAAGAAGAACTAAAGGAAACACAAAAGTCAGCCGATCAATTACAACAGGTAAGTGTTATGCTCGATTCAATCGAAGCAAACCGCACTTTGTTAAACGAAGGGTTAATAGAAGGTACTAACTATACCGACTACTCAACCCGTATGAAAAATCTGCACGCCTATATTAAAGACACGCAGGTTAAATTAAACGATCTGGAAACTTCTTTAAAGAAGTCAAAGTCAAATGCATCGGCTTATACTAAAATGGTTACTAAACTAAAGGCCGACCTTGAAGCCAGCACCACACAAGTAGCTTTGTTACAAGCTGAGGTTGAGAAGTTCAGAATTGAAAACCAGGCTATGGCAGTTACACTTGTTCAGAAAGACTCGGTGTTGAACAGCAATGCTGAGGTTATCAAAGTAAAAGAATCTGACATTGTAGCATTGGAGACTAAAGTAAAAGACATCTCTACACAGTCTACTACAACCCAGGCCGATCTGTTATATGCACAAGGTCAGGCATTGGAAACTGCGGCAGCCCGCACAAAGTTGGCTCCTCGTAAGAAAAAAGATACACAGCGTGAGGCGCTTGAATTATACAAACTCTCTTACTCTCTTGGAAAGCAAGAGGCGAAAGCAAAGATTGATGAGTTAGAGAAAGTGGTTGGCTAAATGTGGGGTTGGCCGGCCACGGCCCACCGGGTGTATGCCCGGTGGGTTTTTGTTTTAGCAGGTGAGTTTAATTGTAGTGATAAATCAACACATTGCTGAATGTATCGCCACACAATGTGTGGTGTAAAAAAAGCAAAACATCTATTACAGTGTAGAATCAACGATTTGGATTATTGATACTGGTTGGCACAGGAATAGCGTGATGAATTGGTATAACTAATTGTTCAACTTAAAACCAAAAGTCATGAAAAAAGTAGTTGCAATCCTTTCGCTTGTGTTGTTTGCAGGTGCTATGCAAACCACGTTCGCAGTAACCTCTTCATCTGTTGCTATCGAGTTACAAGATGAGTTGGTAAAAATTACCACCGATGAACTTCCCGATGCGGTAAAACAAACGCTGGCTTCAGCCGATTATCAGGGCTGGGCAGTGGAAGAGGCTTATCACAACAAGACAAAAGATCATTATGAACTGAAGGTGAAGAAAGAAGCCGAAACCAAAACCCTGAAGTTTAGTAAAGATGGTAAGGAGATTAAGTAATTTCACCAACAACCTTTTACATAAGAGGGCCGGTTAATTCCGGCTTTCTTTTTTACTTTTAAGTTATGGCTGTACTGCTCATTGAAGATGACCGAACCTTCCAACGTATTCTGGAAGGATTTTTAGCGAAAAATAAATTCGAGTCGGTGGCTTGTTCCACTGCCAAAGAAGGGCTTGCAGCTGTTTCAAAGCAAGACTTTGAATTAGTGTTGTTGGATTACCGTTTGCCGGATGGCACGGGTATGGAAGTGTTAGAACAAATTAAACACAACCATCCGCAGTTGCCCGTCATCATCATGACGAGTTATTCGGATATCCGCACCGCAGTAAAAGCCATGAAAGCTGGTGCGTTTGAATACATTACAAAACCCGTAAACCCCGATGAACTTTTATTGCTAATCAAATCGGCACTTTCAAAACCAACTAAGTCAGAAAAAACGGCTTCAGTAAGTCAACCCCAGTTTGTTGTGGGTAGTAGCGACATCGCGCGGCAACTTCAACAACAGATTAGCCTCGTGGCCCCAACAAATCTGTCTGTTATCATTCAAGGCGAAAGTGGTACTGGAAAAGAGCAGGTGGCACGTTCCATTCATCAACTCAGTACGCGTTCGCAAAAACCATTTGTGGCTGTGGATTGTGGAGCACTTTCAAAAGAGTTAGCGGCCAGCGAATTGTTTGGCTATGCGAAAGGTGCATTTACGGGCGCTTTGCGCGATAAGGAAGGTCAGTTTGTAGCTGCCGATGGTGGTACATTGTTTCTGGATGAAGTAGGCAATCTTTCGTATGAAGTGCAGGTAAAATTGTTGCGAGCCATTCAGGAACGTATTGTGCAGCCCTTGGGAACAACAAAACAAATTCAGGTTGATGTAAGGATTATTACGGCAACAAACGATGACTTACATGAGCAATCCAAAAATGGCATGTTCCGAGAAGATCTATATTATAGATTAAATGAATTTAAACTTCATGTACCGGCCTTGCGTAACCGGGCCGATGATTTGCATGAGTTTATGGAATTTTTTATGAGCCAGGCTAATGCGGAGTTAGGCCGCACCACAACCGGTTTTAGTACTGAGCTAACTAACTTGTTTCGTAAGTATGATTGGCCCGGCAACTTGCGTGAAATGAAAAATGTAATTAAGCGTGCCGTGTTGGTAACGGGCGCAGGCGAAATTGGGGTAGCAGCATTGCCACCCGAAATGGTTGATGCCGTAAATAAACCTACCTTTAATTCAATTAATGAAACCAACACTTACGATCTGAAGGCGATTCAGGAATCGCAAGAGCGCGATTTGATTACCAAAACATTAGCTGAAGTTCGATACAACAAATCGAAAGCTGCGCGCTTGCTGAACATCGACCGCAAAACGTTGTATTTGAAAATGGAAAAATACAACATTCAAGGTTAAACCGAAGTTTCTACACCTTTTGATAATTCCAGTTGAAGTTGCTTTACCTGATGCAACACCTGTGGTAATTCGCGGATAGTATGAAGCGGAGTGCCCGCTACAAGCATTTGCTCAATGCGTTGCAATTCTTTCATGAGCGGTCGCGCTCCAAATTGACCAACACGCCCGGCAAGTTGATGAATAATTTCACGGGCACCGGCAGCATCTTTATCCAGCATGCGTTTTTCTAATTGCAAAATGTTTTTGTGTGTTTCTTCAATAAACTCTTCCACTATCGAATTCATCAGCACTTTATCGCCATGCGTCATTTTTTCTAATTCAGAAAGGTTTACTTCTGTTTGCTGCGTAGTTGATTGGATTTGATGTAAGGCATCCAGAAATTCATTTTCCCGAAAAGGTTTTGGTAAGATTCTGTTAAAGCCACTTTCCACAATAAATTTTCGTTCATCAGGAAGGAGGTGTGCTGTTAAGGCAACAATGTAAAGTTCAGGTACGCGGGCACGCAGTTGTTTACAAAGATCAACACCATTAATTCCAGGCATGCGAATGTCCAGAAACACTACATCGGTGGCATTCAACTTTTGTTCGAGCATTTTAAGCGAACTTTGCAGCGATGTATAAGCAACATTATTCTTTTCCAGAATGAGTGAACACAGTTTTAAAATTAACGGATCGTCATCCACCAACCACACATGGCCAGCAAAAGTTGTCGGTTTGGTTTGTTGAACAGGGCTTACAACAGGAGCCTCCGTTTTTTCGAATGTAATTAAGATGCTAAAGGTGGTGCCTGTGCCAACTTCACTTTCCACCTTAATGGTGCCTTGTTGAAGTTCAATAATTTTTTTTACAATGGATAGCCCAAGGCCCGCACCGCCATATTGCCTATGAATACTCTTACCACCTTGTTCAAATTGGTTAAAGATTATTTCCTGTTCTTCTTTCGGAATTCCTTTTCCGGTATCTGAAATTCTAAACTCGGTTTTAATGTGTGTGGCAGTTTGTTCTAAAATACGCGTGCTGAAAGTAATGGTGCCAGAAGCTGTAAACTTGATGGCATTGCCCAGTAAATTATAGAAGACTTGTTTTAATCGGAAGGCATCGCCTAAAACCGGTGAATCTATCTGATCGATCTCAATAGTAAGATTGAGATTTTTTTGTCGCGCCTGTATGGTAACTACCGTAGCCACTTCATCCACCAGTTCATCTAACCAAAGCGCACTTTTATCTAACACAAATTGCCCGGATTCAATGCGGCTATAATCCAGTACCTCATCTACTATATGCAGTAGATGTTCAGATGAATGTTGAATGGCTAATAAAGCTTCAGTATTATTCTTTTGTGAGTTGAGCTGTTCTGAAAACCCAAGAATAGATTGCAACGGTGTACGAATCTCATGACTCATGTTAGCTAGAAAGCGTTGCTTCACTAAACTCAGCCTTTCAGCTTCTTCTTTTGCCTGGGTTAATTGTAACCTGTAGTAATTACTACGCGATAAATCAATCAGCATTAGGAACACAAGTGCTGCCGCTATTAGAAAAAAGACTGCAATGATTATGCTGATGCGTTCCACACTTTTGTTTACCAGTAATCCGGCCTCAGTATTTTTAGTTTCGAATAGGGCAAGTTCTTCTGTTTCTACTTCGCGTAGAATAGAGAGCAATTGGTTGATCAACGCTACGTTGGTATTGATGAGCCGGAGTTCGCGCTGCATCATTTCCTGAGTTTGCAACCGTTGGTCTTCATCCAACCGTTTCATAATACGCTCTACTTCATCGCGGGCACCTTGTTGGCGGGCAGTTGCCAACGTATCAACTTTGGTAAGTGTTTCTTCTTTTATTTCAATGCTGCCATTCAGCGTATCTTTCTTTTTGCTACCAAACAAGCGGCTGAAGAAATTTCGCTTTTCTTCCGGTATATAAGTTGTGGTTGTGGTTTTATTTTGATTGGTAGAAACCAGACTATCCAGTTGCTGGTTAACAGCCAGAATAAGCGAGAGCGAATCTAACTGTTGTGTAAACTTTTTGTTGGAAACAAATTCCGATCGCAAACGCAAATATTCCAACAAAAGATAATCACGTTTAGCTACTACACGTTTCATGGTCTCAAGTCGCCCGGGCTGGCGAGTGTTGTTCCAAGGCATGGCAATTAATGTATCCAGCGTGGCGGTAAGTTGTTTTGATTCTTGTAAAATAGCCCGATAGGATTTACCAGGATTTCGGATGGCATCCGCGCGCTGTTGCTGATCGAGCCGCGTAATTTGTTCAAACAAATTATTGAGTGCACGGAGTTTGTCGTTAGGTACTGTAAGTTCATCTACCTGTTCGAGCAAACTATTAAACCCGATATAGGTTGTACCCACCGCAAGGGCAATAGCCACGCAAGCCAGCACAAAGGCTGCAATAATTTTTCCCCGTAAGGGTGATAGAAAAGATTTATCTACCAAAGCCATCCCGAAAGGTAACGACTTAAATTGGCTATTGGTATGAGATTTTAACGAACGGAAACTAAATCATACCGGTGTTCGAGCAGCGGTTTACCAAAGGCTGAGGAAGTCTTTTCTTCGGTAAGCGTAAATCCATGGCGCGTATATAATGAGGCTGCAGCTTTCAACTCGTGCGTAGTAAGCAGGTAAGCACTTTTATAATCGATCGATTTCAGCGATTCCATAAACAGCATCATCAGTTTTTTGCCAAGACCAATTCCGCGGTAAGCGGGTTCAATTATGAAATAGCGCAACTGAGCGGCCGTACCGCGATTCATAAGCGACATAAATCCGATTATTTTACCGTTGTGTTCGCAAACCCACACGCGGTTTGTTGCTGGGTTAAACTGCGTATAAAATTCAAGTAAACTTTCGGCTACGTATTGTTCAAATAAAATTCCGAATTGATATTCCTCGCTGTAGAGTTTACCATGCAGGTAAACGAGATAGCCAAAATCGCCAGGCTTTAACTCGGTACGAATCTGAATATCCTGTATCGTGACATTTTCCATTAGTTTACGGTGTTTAGAATTTGTTTGATTGCCTGCATGTGGGTTATGACAGACTTGATTTTAGTATCAGGCAATTGTTCCAGAAGTTGTTTGATTTGATTGGATGAAGCGGTATTGATTTTATCAAACTCAAGTTTGCCTTTTGAAGTTAACTTTATCAGGCTTACTCTGGCATCTGATTCAGTTGCTTGAAGAATGATCAACCCTTTTCTGGAAAAAGATTTTAAAATCCGGCTCAGGTATCCTTTATCCATATCAAGCGCAAGAATAATTTCACTGGCGCTGCAGGGTTGGTGGTGCTGAAGTTCATATAACACACGGGCTTCCGGCAATGAGAATTCACTGTTTAAAATACCCTTGTCGAGTAAACCTAAAATACGGGTGTAGAATCGATTAAAATCGCGTACCTGCGCAACGTCTGTGGCTGTCATCTTGGTGGGATCATACAGTGAAGATACGGAATTAGTTGATTTTGTCAACTAATAGATAAACTTTTGAGGAATACGTAATCGGATTTAAATCTTAAGCGGGGATATACTTCTTGAACCAGCTCTGCACCGTCATCTGGATAACACCCAGAAAGGCTTCCTTAAAAATTCCTACCGACATTTTACTTTGGCCGCGGGTGCGGTCGGTAAAAATGATGGGAACTTCGCTCAGTTTAAAGCCATACTTCCAGGTAAGAAATTTCATTTCTATCTGAAAAGCGTAGCCAATAAACTTTACTTCATCCAGCGGAATGGTTTTTAAAACCTTACTGCGATAGCATACAAACCCCGCAGTAGTATCATGTAAAGGAATGCCCGTAACGAGTTGCACATATTTACTGGCAAAGAATGAAAGCAGCACGCGCCCCATCGGCCAGTTTACCACATTAACACCAGTGGCATAGCGCGAACCCACCGAAAGATCGCTTCCCCATTCTGAGCAATTCAAATAAAGATTAATCAGGTCTTTTGGGTTATGCGAAAAATCGGCATCCATCTGCAACACAAAATCATAACCGGTTTGCAAGGCATACTTAAAGCCCTGAATGTAGGCCGTGCCTAACCCTTGCTTGCCAGGCCGCTGCATCAGGTGCAACCGCGTTTCGGTTTCGGAGTTGTAGCCTCTTTGCAAGTCTTTCACAATCTCCGCGGTGCCATCGGGCGAGTTATCATCCACAATCAGAATATCGAAATCTTTAGGGAGCGAAAACACCGTGTCGATTATCATGGTGATATTCTCCTTTTCATTATAGGTGGGTATAATGACTATCGCGTTGTTCAAAAGCCTTTTGTTTTAACCGGGCGGTTTACCCAGCATAACAAAACTAAATAAAACAGGTTTCCAAACAATCAACACGGACAAAAACGAACCGGAAATTAGGCCAATTGCTGGTTTCAGTTGGCAGAATGCCTTATCATTGAGACCGATCGGAATCGGGCAGCCTATGAATAAATGTGTTTTTTTAGATCGCGATGGGGTGTTGAACAAAGACAATCCCTTGTACACGTATCGCGTTGAAGCGTTTGAAATTCTGCCGGGGGTACTTGAAGCCACACGGTTGTTAAAAGCAGCTGGCTTTCACCTGATTGTGGTAACTAACCAATCGGGTATTGCGAAAGGAATTTACACACAAGAACAAATGGATGCCTGCCACCAGTACTTTCAACAGATGTCGGGCAACAGCATAGATCATTTTTATTTTAGTCCATACCATGCTTCGGTTACGGAATCGCTTTCGCGGAAGCCGGGTACGTTGATGTTTGAAAAAGCAATAGCGAGATTTTCAATCGACATTGCTACATCGTGGATGGTAGGGGATAGAGGTCGGGATATTATTCCTGCGCGTAAGCTAGGTATTAAAACAATTCAAATTGGCGATGAAGTAGAACCCGAAAACAAAGCCGACTTTCAGGTAGAGAGTTTACTCGAAGCCGCACACATTATTCTGAAAGGCAATTAAAACTTTAATCTGAGTTTTACGATTGGATTGGACAGCTGGCCTGTTTGTACAATTTTTTCGCCAGCACGTTTGTTGGTAAAATAATTTTCGGGGGCCACATTCATGGAAAGTTGCAGGCGCTTGTTAGCCGATTGCCCAAGTTTTAACTGCGCCAGGTTTTCTTTTTTGTACGAACTGAACATAGCCTGGTGTGCAATCAGTGCAAACAAAGAAGGTACACCAATGGCTAATAACCCCGACTCTGCTTCCAGCACAACCATAAGCCCAAGGCCAACTAGCGCAGCACCACCCGTAGCAAACGAAATCATGTTGCCTTGCGATTTAGTGAAATGAATTCCCTTTACCGATTTCTGGCCAAGCATGGTTCCGGCAATGGCGGCTACAGCAGGTAAAATAAAAATCCCAAGATTTTCATTCGCTTCCAGACTTTCTGCTGCAAAAGCAAAACCAAAGCCAGCACTTACTATTGAAAGTGCACTTATCACATCCGCATCACCCTGACTGTAATCATATTTTTTTGCCACGTTATGTCCTATAACCAACCCTACAACACCACCACCTAATAAGCCGGCACCAATTGCATGATTGTCGCTGGTTTCGCTCGAGGCGATTATCATACCGGCAGTAAAGGGCCCAAGAAATCCATAGTGTCGCATCATTTCAATATGGCCTTCCGAAAAATTTTTGCGCTTCTGCGTTTGAAACCCAATCTCGCCTAACGCAATGCTACCGGCTGTTGAAAACAACAACGCAGTATTGCCTGAGTTATCAGAATCTCCCGCAAGGGTTAACCCTAAAAATGCACCGTTCAATAAACCCAACATCCTACCCGAATTACCCGCACGAATGGTATTGGCATTTATACCTTGATATTTCTTCTTGTTGATTACAGGCCCAAGTTGCCAAAGCCCGGCCGTAAGCGGAATAATGCCAACAGCTGCGGGACCACTTGCTTCGGTGCCAACTACAATACTTATTCCGTAGTACGCACCGTACACTCCGTTTATTAAACGATCGCGGGTCCGCAATTCAAAATCTTTGGTGTTGGTTGATGGTGCAGCCAGTTCAAAATCCCATTGTGCTTTTTGTTGCTGATACTTTCGTTTCTCTTCATCAGACAAGCGCTCGTAATAACTCGCCAAATATTTTTCGTAATCTTCTAAGTAAGTCAGTTCGGTTGCAACAAGCGAATCGCCTTTTAGTTTGCGATCAGCAATTTTCCGGTAGGTTTCTTTTTTAGTTTCCTGCCAGAAACCGCGGGCAGTGTAAAGTTCCTGTGCAAGAAGCGCACTATTGCCCAACAGCAAGATTAAAGTGAAAGTAAGCAGCAGTCTGGTCATCTTATGCTGAATAGATTACCAAGATAGCAAAATGGTTGTAAACCTGATTAAGAGAATTTATTCCGGGGTGCCTTCGTAACCCAACAACTTCATCATGCTGTTGCTGGATTGTTCTTTGGCAAACAGTTCGGTTGTAATCTCGCCATCTTCATTGCGGTGAATAAGCACATGTTTAGGTGCAGGAATAAGACAATGTTGAATACCACCATAACCGCCAAGCGATTCCTGATAAGCGCCCGTATGAAAGAACCCAATATAAAGTGGTTCTTCATCGGTAATCATAGGCAGGAACACTTCGCCCGTGTGGGCTTCAGAGTTATAATAGTCGTGGCTATCGCAGGTAAGGCCACCAATGTTTACTTTATGATAAGGGTCGTCCCACTTGTTTACCGAAAGCAAAATGTATTTCTGATTTAAGCCCCACACATCGGGTAAGTGTGTGATGAACGAGCCATCAATCATATACCAAAGCTCTTTATCGTTTTGTAGTTTCTGATCTACCATCGAGTACAACACAGCGCCACTTTCGCCCACGGTAAAACTTCCAAATTCAGTAAAGATGTTGGGTACGGGTACGTTATTCTTTTCGCAAATCCATTTAATGTTTTCCACAATCTGCTCAATCATGTACTTGTAATCGTACTGAAAGGTGAGCGAAGTTTTAATTGGGAAGCCGCCACCAATATCAATCGAATCAAGCGTAGGGCAAATCTTTTTCAATTCGCAATACTTAAAGATAAAACGGCTAAGCTCGCTCCAGTAATATGCAGTGTCTTTAATACCGGTGTTAATAAAGAAGTGCAGCATCTTTAATGAAGCTTTGCTGCTGGGCTGAATTTTTTCTTTATAAAGCGGAATAATATCGCTGTAGCGGATGCCGAGGCGTGAAGTATAAAATTCAAACTTCGGTTCTTCATCGGCCGCTACCCGAATGCCTACCTGATAAGGGCGGGTTACATTACTTTCGTAGGTATCAATCTCGCTCAGGTTATCTAAAATCGGAATGCAGTTGAATTCTTCGTTCAGCAACTCGGTAATGTATTGCCGGTATTGCGGCATTTTAAATCCATTACAGATTATAAAAGTTTCTTTCGAAATTTTTCCGCGCTCGTATAACGTGCGTACAATCGGAATATCAAAAGCAGACGAAGTTTCGATGTGTACATCGTTCTTCAACGCTTCTTCCAACACAAAATCGTAGTGCGATGATTTTGTGCAATAGCAGTAAGTGTACTTGCCATTGTACTTAAATCGTTCTATCGCGTTGTTGAAAGTTGCCTGCGCAAACCTGATGTTCTCACTGATGCGCGGCAGGTAAGTAATCTTTAGTGGAGTTCCGTATTGTTTTATGATGTCCGTAAGCGGAACATCGTTGAATAATAATTCATGGTCGCGAACCTTAAATTCTTTCTGAGGAAATTCAAAGGTTTGCTCAATCAGCTCACGGTAACTCTTCATTAAATGCTAGTAGTTGTTAGTTACTGGTTGTGCGTTGCTGGTAGTAGTTGTATTTGACTTAG
The DNA here is from genome assembly GCA_017303795.1 of Cytophagales bacterium. GTDB lineage: Bacteria > Bacteroidota > Bacteroidia > Cytophagales > Cyclobacteriaceae > ELB16-189. The sequence goes on from JAFLBR010000017.1 coordinate 55,354, forward strand.
AATCTCTTACGAACAACCATCAACTAACAACCCAATTAAGAGGTGCAATAATGAGATAAATTTGCCATCTTTGCAACAGATCAAAACCCGTATGGTTAATCACATTTCACGCATGATTTTCAACCCCGTCCCCGCGGGCCTTCATGCTTTGCCCGATTTCTGAGGGCAAGGAAATGCGGCCTTTTTGGGCCATTTTTTACGATTAACCAATTCTTAATAATTAATTCTTAGTTCCTGTGAAAGAGATAAAGATCATCGAAGTGAAGTCCGAAATCGGTGCCGGTACGCGCGGAGCCAGCCTGGGTGTGGAAGCGATGAAAATAGCCAGCCTCGATTTGAAATCAGACCTCTTCCGTAAGTTCGATTCGATAGAAGTAGAAAACGTAAACGAACTTTTGTTTGACGGTGCCGAACATGCTTACGCCAAGTTTATTGATGGGGTACTGATTATGGAAGAACGCGTGTGTCTGGAAGTATATGAGCAGATTTTTGATGACTACTTTCCGTTGATTATGGCGGGCGATCACTCTACCGCTTACGGAACCATTGCCGGAATTAAAAAAGCTTATCCTAAAAAACGTTTAGGTGTAATCTGGATTGATGCACATGCCGATATTCATACACCTTTTACTACGCCATCGGGCAACATGCATGGTATGCCACTTTCCATGGCGTGCGGAATTGATAATCTGGAATGTAAAGTGAACGATCCGCGTGGTGAAACACTTGACTATTGGGAGCAGATTAAAAACGTGGGCATGCAAGGCCCTAAAATTTTACCTGAAGACCTGGTGTACATTGCTGTGCGCGATTTAGAAAAGCCTGAAAATTATCTGATCAATAAACTCAACATCAATTTTATTGAAGTTGAAGAAGTGAAGAAGTTTGGTGCGGCTGCTATGGCCCATAAAGCATTGCAGATGCTGGATCATTGCGATTTGATTTATGTATCGTTTGATGTGGATAGTATTGACAGCCGGTTTTCTACCGGAACCGGAACGCCTGTGCCAAATGGCTTAACGGTAGAGGAAGCAAAAATTCTGAATGCCGAACTGTGTAAAGATGCAAAAGTGTGTGCATGGGAAATTGTAGAGGTTAACCCTACGCTGGATACGGAAAACCGTACAGCAGAAAGCGCATTTGAAATTATGGAAGCTTCGGCAAAAGCCATTATGGGCAGGCCGGTAATGGCAGAGTAGGTTTTGAAGCCCGCTTTTTAGTAGCTACTTTAGGCTACTGTTTTCTTTTTGATTTATGCTGGATAAGCGGTTTCTCATCATCATGGGTTTTGTGCTAGCCACCTTTTTCTTGAGTGAGTGGCTTATACCCGATTCAAATATGAAGCACCCCATTAGTTTCGCGCTAACGGTTGGAATGGGTGTTTTGGTATTCTGGCTTACCCGAACAAAAATGTCCGCTAAAGAAAAAGAAATCAGAGATAAGATTGATCAATTAAAAAGCGAAGGTCAAGAGTTGAAACTTGAACAAGAAGCAGACTTTAATGATCATGACCTCGAAAAACTTTATAGGCATAAGCGATTCATTACAGGGGTGGTTATTCTGTGTGCGTTGATAATCGCCAGCATGATTATTGGAGTTATGCAAGTTACTGCTGATTTGAACGATAAGATTTTATGGCAAGCCTTGGTTTTTAGTGTGGTTACCGGAGGATTGGGGTGGTTTCATATTTATTATCAACGAAAGTTTTTGAATCTTATTCGCACCGGAAAGAAAACCATTATACGCGGTATTGTAACTCATAAACGAATTGATGGTGATGAAACGGATACTCATTTTTTAGAGATAGATTCGCTATCAGTTTATGTAGAGAAAAAAATCTACGATAAATATAAAGTTGGCGATGGAATAGAGATTCATGTTTTCAAGCCTCATCATAACATGCTTCTCTACGAAGCCAAAATAGAATCCATGAATCTGAAATAGATTCTTATTTACCTTCTGCCAGTTTTGTTAATGCTTTAATCGTGCTCATCAGGTTGCTTCGAATTACAGGGTCGGTAAACATACGTGGTATGTGGCTGGGCATAGATAAAATGCGGTAGGTAACTTTTACATGTTTGGGATTAACTTGTTCCAGTGTCCAACTGCCAGCCAGTTCCATTCGGGTTACGCCTTTTTCTACAGGCGCAAGTTTATCGTTTACTACCGATTCGAATGTGATGAAGAGTTTTTTGCCGGGCACTTGTTCAGTCAGCACGTATTTGAGAAAATGATCCTGATCGCTCACTGGCCACGGAATATCATGGTAAGAATACTCTAACCAAAAAGTGGTGTCAGCTTGTGGGTAAACTTCGAAATCAGAAACATGCTTTTGCCAGATTTTGATTTTGGATTCATCCTTCAACAACTTAAGGATGGTATAGATGGAAGCATTGATCAGAAATTCACTCTTAACCTCTCTGGCTTTTACTGCGGGTACTTTTCCCGGAAAGGTAATCCAGCGCTCGTGCACAAAAATAGGTGAGTCCTGTTTTACCAGTTCAAATTTTACTGCTTCATGATTTTGGGCAAGCCCTGCTGAAATCGTACTAAAGAAAACAAAAATCAAAACCCGCATCCTGTAATCAAATCTTGTTGTAAAGCTATGACAATTGTAGTGCGCTTAACCCTTAGCTGCTACTTAACTTTATTAAAAGAAACATGCGTAGCCCGCCCTGTACTTACCAGTAGTCGCGTAACCTTACCTTTCTTATCGCGCCTGAATTCGTAAAGATCGCCATCGGCAGAAAAGAAACCATCTTTAAACGATGCGGAAAGTTTAAAAGCAGGAAACGGTTTGTTATTAATCCATACGACATTGTTTAATATTTCTACAAGGTAAGTTACATCGGCTTCATCGCTTGTATAAGTACCGGCCAGTGAGTTTAAAGAAACTGCTGATAAATCGGCAGCGGCAACTTTGTAATACGATAACGTATCCTGCCAGTTTAGTATTGTGATGCGGCCCGGTTTGGTGCTAATCCATTTTCTATCGAAGAATAGTGTATCGCGACTAATTACGATGCCCCGCGATTTATTATTGAACAAGGCATTGTCCTTGCGTTCTACCGTTTGCACATCCATGTGGCGTACGCTCCGCCAAATACCTTCAAATTTTTTCAAATCAGGTTCAGTTAATATTCGTGGTGCACGTACGTAGTCAGAGCCAGACTCATCAAAAATTACCGGTGCGAAATCAAGTTGTTGTGATCTTGGATCGGACAGAACGATTTCGGCAATCTGCCTGCCAATACCGGTTGGATTAAAACTGCCATCGTTACTTAAGGCCACTATAGAAATTTTCTTTTCAGGGTAATAAGCCAGCCAGGCACGGTAACCGGCTGTGGCACCACTGTGACTGATTTCATCAAAGCCATAAAATTTGCTTACGTTAATTCCCGCAGCATAAATAATTTCTTTTCCGTTGGTGAGTTTGCCTTTCTGCACGCGCCAGTTGTAAACCTGTTTGCCTCCAAGGGCGTGTGTTTCCAGTAGCGCATTCCATTTTAATAGATCGCTTGTGGTGGTTAACAAGCCACCATGCCCGTGTATATCTTCAAAAGGCATAAGTTGTTCATAAACTCCGTTTTGTTTTCGATAGGCAATAGCGCGGTTGGGTACAACCTCCCTAAAGTTGTCGCGCCATTGAGTGTTAGTCATGCCCAATGGTTTAAAAAGTTTTTCTTCTGTAAACGCGGCCAGCGATTTACCCGATACTCGTTCCACAATAGTTACCATTAATGAGTAGTTGGAGTTGCTGTACGAATATTCCGTGCCGGGTGTGTAGTTGGTAGATTTTTGTTTGCTCATAATCTGCAAAGCAAGGTCTTGTGTATATACGCGTGTAGTGCGTGGCCAGCCGGTAAGCGAACCCACACTACCCCAGTCCTTCAACCCGCTGGTGTGGTTAAGCAACATTTGTATGGTGATGTTTGTATTGTATTTCGGAATTTCCGGAACGTACTTTCGAATGTCATCCGTAACGGAAAGTTTACCTTCGGCAGCGAGTAACAAAATGCTCATGGCCGTAAACTGTTTGGCAACAGAGCCACTTTCAAAAATGGTTTCAGTTGTATTGGGTACAGTGTGCTCCAGATCGGCCAATCCAAAAGCTTTGTTATAAATAATATTATCGCCTTGTTGAACGGCTACTGCAACTCCTGGTGTGGCATTGTTCCAGGCACTAAAAAGCTGATCTATTTTTTTGAGTTGATCGGTAGTTTGAGCGAAGGATGGAAGAGCCAATAGAAAGAGAAGGGAGGCAATGAGTTTATTTTTCATAATGGAAAGATAAGCACAAGATTAGTAGAGGAAAAACACAATCGATCTATAATTAACACATGAGTTGGCATAGGTGTGGACGACCACCCAAACTTATAAATGACTAATACTCAATAGACCAAAATTTTTCACCCATAACTACACCATTCCTCTCATCAAATTTTGCTTTCCAGGTGCATAACAAAAATGCTCTTTTGTGCTTGCAATACGACTAATCTAATTCCACCATCCATGTTAAGAAAAATTGTTTTACTGGTTTTTGTGCTAGCATTCCAGCTAAGTCTGGTAGCGCAAACCGTACCAACTCCTAAAGAGCACTTTGGTTTTGAAATTGGCGACAACTATATGTTGGCCACCTACACACAAACCGAAGCTTATTTCAAGAAACTCGCGGCCGCATCCGACAGGGTAAAACTCACCAGCATCGGTGTTACCGAAGAAGGTCGCCAGCAGTACATGCTGATTGTGACTTCATCCGAAAATCACAAACAACTCGATCGCTACAAAGATATTTCGGTAAAGATGGCGCGTGCCGAAGGCATTACTGATGCACAAGCCAAAGCTATGGCTGCTGAAGGCAAAGCCATTGTGTGGATTGATGGTGGACTTCATGCCACCGAGGTGGTAGGTACACATCAATTGATTGAAATTTTATATAAAGTAGTAAGCGGCACCGATGCTGAAACGCTCCGCATTCTCGATAAAGTTGTGATTTTGTTTGTACACGCCAATCCCGATGGACAAGAGTTGGTTTCCGATTGGTATATGCGCAACCCGGTTCCCGAAAAAAGATCGACACAACATTTGCCCCGCATGTATCAGAAATACATTGGTCATGATAACAACCGCGACTTTTTTATCATGAACATGAAAGAGACGCAGAACATGGGTCGCCAATTGTTCGTAGAGTGGATTCCACAAATTATGTATAACCACCATCAATCAGGTCCTGCTGGTTCAGTATTGGCTGGTCCTCCATATCGCGATCCGTTCAACTATGTTTTCGATCCGCTAATGGTTACCGGCATTGATGCAGTAGGTGCTTCGATGGTGAATCGGTTGAATGCAGAAAACAAACCTGGTTATACGCGTTTGGGTGGATCGGTATTTTCTACCTGGTATAACGGAGGCTTGCGCACCACCACACACTTTCACAACATGATTGGTTTGTTAACAGAAATTGTAGGCGGCCCTAATCCCAGCGATATTCCTGTGGTGACTTCGCGGTTGGTTCCTAACAACAATACACCGTTTCCGGTAACACCTCAAAAGTGGTATTTCAAAAATGCCATTGATTACTCCATGTCATTAAACTATTCGGTGCTGGATTATGCAGCCCGTCACAGCGATCAGTTATTATACAACATTTATAAAATGGGTAAGAATTCTATTGATCGCGGCAGTGCCGATTATTGGACACCCTATCCTGCCAAGGTAGAAGCAATTAGTACTGCATTTAAAAATAAACCTAAGAAAGCAAACGAAACTGCTGGCCCAGGTTCTGCAAACTCAACTATCTCTATAAATTTTTACGACAGCATTTTTAAAGCTCCGGTAAAACGCGATGCGCGTGGATATGTTATTCCTGCTGATCAAGCTGATTTCCCTACGGCCGTAAAATTTGTGAACGCGTTGATCAAAACCGGTATTCGGGTAGAGAAAGCGAAATCTGATTTTACAGTTAACAATAAAAAATATCCTGCAGGATCGTACATCGTAAAAAACAATCAGGCATTTCGTCCGCATGTAATTGATATGTTCGATCCACAAGATCACCCGAACGATTTTCAATATCCAGGTGGCCCACCTGTGCGTCCTTACGATGCGGCAGGTTGGACATTGGCGTATCAGATGGGTGTTAAGTTCGATCGTTTTCTCGATGACTTTACCGGCCCGTTTGAACAAGTGCCTTACGGTGAATTACAAAACCCGGTTGCTAAACTGGATGGATTGTCATCGGCAGGTGGTTATGTGTTGAACGCAAAAGCCAACAATGCATTTATAGCAGTAAATGATTTATTGAAAGCTGGCGTAACCGTGTATCGTTTACCGGATGGTGTGAGCGGAAATTCTAAAATACCAACCGGAAGTTTTTATGTGCCAGCCGGAAGTAAAGCCAAACAAGTATTGGAGAAAAGCGGAGCAGAGTTGGGCCTGGTAGTAACCGGTGTTTCTAAAGCTCCGGGTACGTTGGCTAAAGTTACAGCGCCACGCATTGCCTTGTGGGATACATATGGCGGTTCCATGCCTTCGGGTTGGGTGCGTTGGTTAATGGAGCAATATCGTTTTGATGCTGATATTATTTATGCGAAGGATATTGATGCCGGTGATCTGAAGAGAAAATATGATGTAATTGTTTTTGTTACGCGGGCTATACCAGCAGCCCCACAAACCGGTGCCGATAACGATCCGTATGCTGCTTTTATGCGCAACCAGCGCGGCCCGAAGGAAGAAGAAATTCCAACTGAGTATCATAAAACGATGGGCAGCATTACTGCGGATAAATCGGTGCCACAACTCAAGAAATTTTTAGAGGCTGGTGGAAAGATTGTAACCATTGGTACCAGTGCTAACCTGGCTTATCACTTAGGGTTGCCAGTAAAAAATGCCCTGACTGAAATTGGCAACAACGGACAAGAGCGGAGCATTCCCAACGACAAATACTATGTGCCCGGAAGTGTGTTGCGTGTAAACATGGATTCTACGCAAAGCGCTACGTGGGGCATGAGTAATCAGGCCGATGTGTATTTCGATAACAGTCCGGTGTTTAAACTGGCGCCTGAAGCAGTGGTGCAAGGAAAAGTAAAACCGTTAATGTGGTTTGGCGAAGAGAACCCGTTGCGCAGTGGTTGGGTGTGGGGCGCTAACTATCTGAAAGGTGGAGTGCTTGCATTTGAAGCGCCTGTAGGGAAAGGAAAGCTATATGCGTTTACACCGGAGATTACGTTCCGCGCACAAGCGCAAGGCACCTTTAAGTTGTTGTTTAATGAGTTGGTTACAACAGAAGAAGTGCCGATGAATGTGAAGCTGGATAAGAAAAAATAGTTCATCACTGTCTTGAAATGAAAATCCCGGGTGATGAGCCTGGGATTTTTTGTTTCAAGAATACAATCTTCGAAGAGATAATAAAGATGAATTGAAAGGCTAACGGAAATCTTCCCCAAAAAACCAATAACCAGTTTCAACTACCTTAACGGAATAAGGATTTTTCATATAGAATATATTATCCCCGTGTGTAATGCTCATCCAAAAGAGTGTTGTTGCAACGATGAATCCGCTTATACTCAATAGAAATACTGAAGCCACTTTCGGGATACTTATTATTCTATAATACCTATTGATGGCGTATGTCAGAACAAACCAGAAAGCAAAATAAACGATTAAGTCAAGTAACAATTCGGTTATAAATATTTGGAGGGACAACGATGTGTGCCATCCCGAGCAAACATAAGGGAAAGGAAATCCTGTGAAGATATCGGTAAGTTCATTAGTGTCTATATGCCACCATTTGGTAAATGTCGCAAAGGAGATTACCGTTAAAGGAATAACTAATTTCCAAAGTAAAGTTTTCATTGGTTCTAAAATACAAGATAGTAGAGAATAGTGTTTCCTCCGCCTAAAACAATTTTTAATAAACTCTGTAGCTGGTATAAACCAGATTTTAACCGCTTAAACATTCTTATCGAAATCTGGGTAATTCATCCTTAACTTTCAATTAAGTATAGCAAAATCCTAAAGCCATGAAAAAACTCTTTTACTTTTTGCCGATTCTGCTGCTGGCAGCCGCGTGCAACCAAACCAAAAAAAAACATGTGGTTGTTACCGGCATAGATGCAACCAAAAAACCGGGCGATGATTTCTTTATGTATGTAAACGGCATCTGGTACGACAGTGCGAAGATACCCGGCACACAATCGGGCGTGGGCTCGTATTCGTTTATGAATTACCCGCAACGTATTCGTCTGCAGGGAATTTTAGATAGCGTGTCGCGAGCGAACAATACGGCTGGGAGCATTGAACAAAAGGTGGCTGACTTTTACCTGGCGGGCATGGATACGGCAACCATCAACCAACGAGGATACGAACCCATTAAGCCAACGCTGGCGCAAATCGATGCGATCAACAATGTTTCTGCCTTGTTGAAGTTTGTGGCTGAGCAAGAGAAGGTAGGCAACAGTTCCATTATTGCATTTCGCGTGGGGCCGGATGTAAAGAAAAGTTCAATCAACATTGGCCAGCTTTCGCAAACCGGCACCGGTTTACCAGAAAAAGGATATTATTTTAAAGATGATGCGCCAACGGCTAAGGTGCAGGATGCTTATAAAAAATATACGGCAACATTATTTGAACTAATTGGCACCGATGCAACAACGGCAACCAAAAATGCTGATGTAGTTTATAAAATCGAAAAGCAGTTTGCTGAATCGCACAAGACCAACATTGAACGCAGAAACGTACAGGCCAACTATAACAAGATGGCAGTGGCTGATCTTGCGAAGAAACAACCCAACTTAAATTGGACAACCGTGTTTGCCGATATGGGTATAAAAACTGATTCAGTTAACGTACAACAACCTGCGTATTACGATTTGCTGAATACGATGGTAAAATCTGTTTCCCTTGCCGATTGGAAAGTTTACCTGAAAGCGAAAACACTTGGTCGCTATGCGGGCATGTTGAGTAAACCTTTTTCAAATGCCGCGTTCGAATATTCAAAAGTATTAAGCGGACAAGCTGTACGTAAACCGCGTGCTGAAGAAATGACTGAAGCGGTTGATCGTTCGCTGGGCCATGCACTGGCACAGTTGTATGTAAAAAAATATTTCCCCGAAGAAGCTAAACAGCGCATGATTGTTTTGGTAGATAACCTGAAGAAAGCATTTGAAGCCCGCGTGAATAAGTTGGACTGGATGAGTGATTCCACCAAAGCTCAGGCGATTGAAAAACTTGGTACCTTCAGAGAGAAGATTGGCTACCCCGAGAAGTGGCGCGATTACTCGAAAGTTATGGTAAGCAAAAGCACCTACTTCGAAAACTGGTTATCGGCCAATCAAAATGATTATCAATACATGATAACCAAAATCGATCACCCGGTTGATAAAACAGAATGGCGCACCACACCACCTACGGTAACAGCTTCTAACAATCCATCGCAAAACGAAATCAATTTTCCGGCAGGGATCTTACAACCACCGTATTTTGATTTGAGTGCCGATGATGCCTTGAATTATGGTGGTATTGGTATGGTGATTGGTCACGAGATCACACACTCGTTCGATGATCAGGGTGCGCAGTACGACAAAGATGGTAACGTAAAAAACTGGTGGACAAAAACTGACTATGAAAAATTCAAAGCCAAAACACAACAGGTAATTGATCAATACAATCAGTTTATAGTGTTGGATTCAGTACATGTAAAAGGTGCATTAACGGTGGGCGAAAACACAGCCGACATTGCGGGTATTGCCATTGCTTACGATGCGTTTAAGTTAACCGAACAAGGAAAGAGCAACGAGAAGTTAGATGGCTTTACACCCGATCAACGATTCTTTATTTCAATTGCACGCATCTGGCGTGTAAAAACCACCGATGATTTTTTACGCAACTATGTAAACACCAATCCGCATTCACCAGCCAAGTGGCGTGTGAATGGTCCGCTGATGAACTTCACGCCATTCTATAATGCTTTTGATGTGAAAGAAGGAGATAAGATGTACAAGCCTGAGAGCGAACGGATTGTTGTTTGGTAATGGGTGAAGATTTAAAAGTAAGCCCTGCTGAGTTGCAACTCGGTGGGGCTTCTTATTTAAATTTCGGTTTCGCTAGCGGCAGACACTAAATCCACAGAAAAATTATCTATTTTTCATCATGAATGAATCTACAGTGCTTTGGGCTGGCTTTAATATTTTTGTATTGGGTATGCTTGCCCTCGATTTAGGAGTTTTTCACCGTAAGTCGCATACGGTTACCGTGCGCGAAGCACTGATCTGGACAGGTGTGTGGGTAACGCTGGCACTCTTCTTCAATTTATTTATTTACTTCTATTTCGGTGAGGAATTAGCTGTTGAGTTTTTTACCGGTTACCTGATTGAGAAGTCACTAAGTGTGGATAACATCTTTGTGATGATTATGATCTTCTCGTATTTCCAGGTGCCACAGGAATATCAACATAAAGTATTGTTCTGGGGAATTTTGGGGGCGCTGGTGATGCGGGTTATCTTCATTTTTTCGGGCATTGAATTAATCCACCGCTTCCATTGGCTCATTTATATTTTCGGAGGCTTCCTGATCTTTACCGGTATCCGAATGCTCACCGCGGGTGATGCTCAAATTGAACCCGAAAAGAATCCGATCATTAAACTGGCGCGCAGAATGTTTTCGGTTACACCCACGTTTGAAGGCGACAAGTTTTTTACTAAGCGAGACGGAAAAATCTGGGTAACGCCTTTGTTTCTGGTAGTGATTTTAATTGAAGCTACTGATTTGATTTTCGCGGTGGATTCTATTCCGGCTATTCTCGCTATATCCGAAGATCCATTTATAGTTTATACCTCAAACGTGTTTGCCATACTCGGTTTACGTTCGTTATATTTTGCCTTATCAGGAATAGAAAAATATTTCCATTACCTCAAGTTTGGTCTTTCAGCAATTCTGGTTTTTGTAGGACTTAAAATGTGTATTGTTGACTTCTATAAAATTCCAGTCACAATTTCGCTAATCGTTATTGTGTTTTTGTTGGCCATTGCTATGATTGCCTCAGTGTTGTTTCCGAAAAAGGAATCGCAAGAAAATCAACAATTATAATTTTCAATTAACCTGAAATCGGAAGCTCAACTTCTGGCAAAATCAATCAGAGGCTCAATGTTTCCATTGTCGGCTATCTTAATGGCTTTGAGGTAGGCACTGCGTGAACCTGTTTGATCGCTGGTTGAGCCCCAGGTATAAACAGGAAGCTTAAAGATTTTTTGAATGATGATGTCGGCCATCAACCGGCTGTGCCTGCCGTTGCCATTGGAAAAGCAATGTATGCTCACTAACCTGTGCTTGAATCGCAACGTTAATTCATCGGGTGAATACGTTTTGTTTACATACCAATACAAGGTGTCATCCAGCAAGGCTCTTAATGCCGTAGGTATTTGCCATTTATCGATACCAATGTTTTTATCGGTTTTACGAAACTCACCAGCCCATTTCCAAACGGAACCATACATACGTTTATGCAAAGCTTTGATAAAGTTTTCTGTCAAAACAGTTTCAATCTTTAATGATCTATTAAGCGACCATAAAATAGCTTGCTCAATGTTTTGCTGTTCGAATTCATCAAGCTCACCACGGGTAGTAATGGTGGGGATGAGCAATCCCTCTTTCTCGTCTTCGTCTAACGGTGTTTGCCCTTCTATATATTCAAAATCTAATCCCATAATGTTTTTGGCATTTCGGTTTTAAGTTTTGTGGTCATCTCTTTAATAGCCTTTTCGATACGTTTGTCTGTGTTTGCCTGATCTTCAAGTTTCATCGTGTTGCTGGTACGCAGTACTATTTGTGTTGCTACTTCTTTTGCTTTGCGTTCGATGAGTTTTTCGAGCGTGCCATCCATTGGTACAAATCCATACACCAACTGCATATCGAGTGCTTTGGCTACCTCTCGTAATGATTTGATCGTAATCGAGCCGTTTTTTTCTCGCTGTTCAATTTCCAGCACACTTTGTTTGGTGATGGATAGACGTTTCCCAAGTTGTAGTAAACTTATGCCAAGGGTGTTACGAATGGCCTTTATCCATCCCGATGATGGTGATGGCATCTTTTGCAAAACACTAAAAGCTTGCATTTTGGTATTGATTTGCTCGATTTGAAGCGATTTTTTTGACATATTAGTCAGGTTATAGCCTTATATTTTTTTATAAAAGTAAGGATATAACTTTACTTTTTTACAAATATGTAAGGTTATATCCTTACTTATTTTTAACCTTATAGCGCTAAACGCATTTTCAAACTTCAGAATCAGTGGCTTGAATCCTTAACAGCTTTGCGTATTTTCGCCCAAAATTTGATCTAATCATGAGCCAAAACAGACCGATTTCTGCCTTTATCGAGAAGAATTACCTCCATTTTAATGCAGCCGCGCTGGTGGATGCCGCAAAAGGATATAAAAAACATATTGCCGAAGGCAAAAAGATGTTGGTTTCGTTGGCTGGCGCCATGAGTACTGCCGAGCTGGGCATCAGCTTTGCCGAGATGATCCGCCAGGATAAAGTGCATATTATTTCATGTACGGGTGCAAACCTTGAAGAGGACATCATGAATCTGGTGGCGCACTCACATTATAAAAGAATTCCTAATTACCGCGACCTTACTCCACAAGATGAGTGGGACTTGCTGGGCAATCACTTAAACCGCGTTACCGATACGTGTATTCCTGAAGAGGAGGCATTCCGCAGATTGCAGGCGCACTTGTTTAAAGTGTGGAAAGATGCCGAAGATAAAGGCGAACGTTTGTTCCCGCACGAGTTCATGTTCCGCATGATCAACAGCGGTGACTTAAAACAATATTATGAAATCGATCCGAAAAATTCGTGGATGATTGCTGCTGCCGAACGCAACATGCCCATGGTTGTTCCGGGTTGGGAAGACAGCACGATGGGTAACATCTTTGCTTCATACGTTTTAACAGGCGAACTGAAAGCCAGCACGATGAAGAGCGGTATTGAATACATGGTGTGGTTAGCCGATTGGTACACTAACAATGCCGGAGAACACGGCATTGGCTTTTTCCAGATTGGTGGCGGTATTGCCGGTGACTTCCCGATTTGTGTAGTGCCGATGTTGCACCAGGATTTGGAGCGCGATGGTGTTCCGTTCTGGAGTTACTTCTGTCAGATCAGCGATAGTACAACTTCGTATGGTTCATACTCAGGGGCAGTACCTAACGAAAAAATCACGTGGGGTAAACTGAGCATTGAAACTCCGAAGTTTATTGTTGAAAGCGATGCGACCATCGTGGCTCCGTTAATGTTTGCTTATATTCTTGATATGTAAAATAGTCTTTAGTCGTTAGTCTTTAGTATTGAGTGAAACCGGTCTAAAAACTAACGACTCAAGACTAACGACTTAATACTAATGAATTTAGACCTCACCCTTCGTACCGAAATACAAAAAGCCATTACGGCACTTTTTAATCAACCGGTTGATCAGCTACAACTTCAACCTACCAACCCTGAGTTTGAAGGCTCGCATACATTAGTGTGTTTTCCGCTTACGCGGATTTCAAAATTAAAGCCTGAAGAAACCGGAACAACGATAGGCAATTATCTGGTTGAACATTCGGGAATGGTGAGCCGCTTTAATGTGGTAAAAGGTTTTTTAAACCTGGTGATCACCGATAAGGTGTGGGCTGAAGTATTTGCTGCGATTTACGCGAATAAAAATTATGGTACTACTCCGGCCAACGGAAAGGAGATCATGATTGAATATTCATCGCCTAACACGAACAAACCCTTGCACCTGGGACATTTGCGTAACAATTTTTTGGGTTATGCTGTGGCTGAGATTTATAAAGCCAATGGTTATAATGTTCATAAAGTGCAGATCATTAACGATCGGGGTATTCACATCTGCAAAAGCATGGCTGCGTGGAAACTGTTTGGTAATGGTGAAGCACCTGAAAGCAGTGGACTGAAAGGTGATAAGCTGGTTGGGAAATATTATGTGGAGTTCGATAAGAACTACAAAGCGCAGGTAAAAGAACTTCAGGATAAAGGTGTAAGCGAGGCAGATGCTGAAAAGCAAGCACCCATTATGAAGCTTGCTGTTGACATGCTGCAAAAGTGGGAAGCGAAAGATGCGGAAACCGTGCAGCTTTGGAAAACCATGAACGGTTGGGTGTACTCCGGTTTTGATGTTACATACAAACGCATGGGCGTTGACTTCGAGAAATTGTATTACGAATCGGATACTTATTTACTGGGTAAAGAAGAAGTATTAAAAGGAGTTGAGAAAGGAATCTTCTTTAAGAAAGAAGATGGCTCGGTGTGGGTTGATCTCACCGGTGATGGTCTCGATCAAAAAGTATTGTTGCGTTCCGATGGCACTTCGGTGTACATGACACAAGACATTGGCACGGCTATTCTCCGCTTCCGCGATTTTCCAAAAATTGAAGGCCAGGTTTATACAGTAGGCAACGAGCAGGAGTATCACTTTAAAGTTCTGTTCCTTATCTTAGGTAAACTTGGGTACGAGTGGGCCAAGAAGTGCTATCATCTTTCGTACGGCATGGTGGATTTACCAACCGGAAAAATGAAAAGTCGGGAAGGCACGGTAGTAGATGCCGATGATTTGATGCAGGAGATGGTAGATGCTGCACGCACGCAAACGCTGGAGCTGGGTAAGATTGATGACCTGACCAACGAAGAAGTTGATGACCTGGTCGAAATGATTGGCTTGAGTGCGTTGAAATTTTTCTTACTTAAAGTTGATCCGAAAAAACGCATGATGTTCGACCCGAGCGAGTCGATACAGTTGCAAGGACATACGGGGCCGTTTATTCAATACACGCATGCACGCATCAAAGCTATTTTGCGCAAGGCTGCAAGTATGAATATTGTACCAGATGGTGCTTCGTTAAAAAACGTTTCCACTTTAGAACCTGCCGAGCGGGCCATCATTTTTAAGATCAATCAGTTTCCCGCCAAGGTACAAGAGGCTGCACGCGAATATTCGCCCGCCATTGTAGCCAACTATGCATTCGAACTGGCTAAAGAATACAATCAGTTTTATCAGGCTATTCCTATTTTCAGCGAAAGCGATGCCGATAAACTGAAATTTCGCATTGCGTTTTCGCAGGCTACAGCCGATGCGATTAAGAAAGCCATGTTGATGTTGGGCATTCGTGTGCCTGATCGGATGTAAATGCGGTACTTACTTTACAACCAACAAACCGAACGGCTTTTGTTTCGGAATATTGACGGAAAAGATTTTTCGCAGTGGTTAAAATTTTTTGAAGACCCAGCAGCACATCAGTATTGGGTGGAAGAACAGGATGCACCTGAACGTGAATGCAGCAAGTGGTATGAAAAACAAAACTTACGGTATGCGCAAGACCGCGGTGGCATGAATGCGTTGATTGAAAAATCAAGCGGCAGGTTAGTGGGCCATGCGGGGTTGTTGGTGCAGGAAGTGGATGGGGTTACCGAATTGGAAATTGCTTATTCGCTACTGCCCGAATTCTGGAATAAGGGCTTTGCCATTGAGGCCGCCAGCAAGTGCAAAACGTTCGGGTTTGAAAATAATTTTGCGGAGTCGCTCATCTCCATCATCAGCGTAAGCAACCTTCCATCACAAAAAGTGGCCACTAAAAACGGACTTACCATTGCTAAACAGACCGTTTACCGCCAAAATCCGGTTTACATTTATAGAATCCAGAAACCGATAGCCAGAAAAGCGTAACTTCACTGCCGAAACAAATCGGGTATCATTTTTGTTTTTCAAACGCAAACCTATCAAACTAACAAACTATGAAACTGGCAGCAACACTTTTATTCGCATTCGTAATGAGCGCACCATCTATTTACGATTTTAAAATCAACAACCTGGAAGGCAAACAAGTTGATTTCTCGGCCTACAAAGGCAAAACATTATTGATTGTAAACACGGCTTCAAAATGCGGTTATACCCCGCAATATGAAGAACTTCAAAAACTGCACGAGCAGTTTGGAAGCAAGGTTACTATTCTTGGTTTTCCGGCCAATAACTTTGGTGGGCAGGAGCCAGGCACTAATCTTCAGATTGCTGAATTCTGCAAAGCCAACTATGGCGTAACCTTTCAAATGTTCGAAAAAATTTCGGTGAAGGGCGAAGATCAACATCCGCTGTACGCATTGCTGAAAGAAAAAACCGGACAAGAACCTACCTGGAATTTCTGCAAGTTTTTGGTTAAGCCTGACGGATCGGTTACATTCTTCAACTCGAAAGTGAAACCACTCGATCCTCAAATTGTTGATGCATTATAATTAAACTAAATCCACCCCTCTCGCCTGTCCCTCAAGGCGGGAGAGAGGGGCAGGGGTGAGGTCATGAAAACCAAACTCATCATATTACTCCTTATTATTATGGGCCTATCCGCATTTCTGTTTGGTAAACTTTCTAAATCCGAACCCAAGCAAGCCGCGGGTTCTATTTACGATTTCAAGATTAAAAGTCTGGATGGAAAAGAAATAGACTTTAGTCAATACAAAGGCAAGAAGATTTTGATTGTAAACACGGCATCTAAGTGCGGTAAAACTCCACAATATGCCGGCCTTGAAAAACTGCACGAACAATTTGGTGAACGTGTAAAAGTGTTAGGCTTTCCGGCAAATAATTTTCTTTGGCAGGAACCCGGAAGCAACGATGAGATTGCTGCCTTTTGCGAACGTAATTATGGCGTACAATTTCAGATGTTTGAAAAAGTATCTGTAAAGGGTGGCGATCAACACCCGTTATATGAATGGCTTGAAGCCAAAACGGGTAAAAAGCCCGATTGGAATTTCGCCAAATATCTGATTAGCGAAGATGGCGAAACAGTAACCTTCTTTAGCTCCAGCATTGAACCACTTGACAATACGCTGGTGCAGAGCCTTTAAAAAAGTAAATTTTTTTATCGACTTTGTTTCTGCTGACATACGGCTGTCAGCGTGTTGTTTCAACTTTACATCATCAAAAACTAAACACGTAAAGTTATGGAGCAAGCAATCAAGCAGTCAGAGGTTATCACCTCGCAGGAATTATTCAAACATTGGATGGGGCATCGCCAGTTAACCCGTAAAGTAATTGAAGCCATTCCCGAAAAAGATTTTTTCAGTTTTTCTATTGGCGGCATGCGTACACCAGCATTGTTGGTGAGTGAGTTGCTGGCCATTGCCGGGCCTGGCTTGCAGCAGATTGTGGAAGGCAAAACTGAAAAACTGGATGAACATCTTGATTTCAAAAACAGCAAAGCAACAGCTTTAGCATTGTGGGATGAAGCCGATAACCAGATTAAGAAATACTGGACTAAAATTTCAAACGAGCGCTTTCACGATCGCATAGTAACTTTTGGTCAATATGAAGGCAGCATTTGGTCATCTATTTTTTATTTTATTGATAACGAAATTCACCACCGCGCACAGATGTATGTGTATTTGAGGGCATTAAATATAGAACCCCCTGCTTTCTGGGATCGGGATTTTGGAGATAAGTAGTGGAGGTTGAGAGATAGATGTTTTGAGAATGAAAATACTATCGGTTTCCTTTCACTTCATTAATCTCTGCAATGATTCGCTTATTCACATTAATAGTGGCACCCTTAAAACTAAAAATGGTTGTGCCAAACTCGCGAGCATAAACATTCGTAATTGAATCGGCTATAACTGAAGTTTTGAAATAAGGAGATGTTTCGCGCATCTCCGCATTTCTTTCTTTTCGTTCTTTTATTCGAATTACGTTGGTGTAAATTTTATTTAGTTCAAACCAATCAATGTAATCGGCATTGAATGTTACCGCTTTTACTCCTTTGCGGGAATAATAATTGATAGCACCAGCTTGCCCGTAATTATCGCAAAGCACAAGAGTAGTTTCAGGTTCATTTATTTCTGCATAAACGAGATCAACTTTTTGAGCAAGTTCACTCCAGCCTAACATATCAGCAAAGTCTTGCGGCAAATCATGGTCTTTGCCATCTTCCCATCTTAGCATTCCCAACGCTCTATACTTTTCCTGATGTTGCATGATGTACGTTGGTGTTTTATTTGGGAAGGCGATGTTATACATGGCTATAAAAATCGCTATGGGTATGATAAGTACAATTGGTATTAAAATTCGCTTCCAACCGATTTGCGAAATGTGCTGAAAAAATACCGCTCCAAAAGCAATGTATACAGGATATAAACCAATGGCATAATAATCCTTGGCCCGAAACCATAAGAAAACTCCAAGCGTAAAAAGTATCGACCAGAAAAAAACTTTATAGTCCTTAAAAGATTTGTAACACAGAAGTGCATATAATCCCAAAAGAATCAGCGGCATAGCGCCTAAAAAGAACAACACTTGATTCTTTAAAAAATCAAACCGATTTACATTCACCAACTGCAGCCTCGCCAATTGATTCATGTGATGCACCACCGGAAAGTTGTTTTGGTATTGCCAGATCAGATTGGGCAAAATCAAAAGTAATCCCAACACCGCAGCCACGTATAATTCTCTTTTTAGAAATAGTTTTCGCTGTGGTGTAAGTAGTATTGCTGGTACAAGTCCGGAAACAAGAAAAGCAATATTGTATTTATTCAGAAACCCAAGGGCAAAGACTACTGCGCACCAGTAAAGCCACTTTGGTTTTTCGGTGTTGAGGTACTTCAGAAATAAATAGAAAAGCGCGGTCCAGCATAACACATCTAATGAGTTAGGTTGATACAAGGTGTTAAGTCGTAGCAGTACGGAAAATAAAACTCCGGTAGCACCAACCGCCAAGGCAATTAAATTACCTTTTAGTTCTTCAATGGTTTTCCAAACTACCAATAAGGTAAGCGCCCCGAATAATGCTGGAAAAAACTTAATCCAGAACACGCCATTGCCCAGCAAACCGATAATGAAAGAAATCCATGATGTTACGGGTGGTACTGATTGATAACCCCAGGCTAAATGTTTGGCCTGATCGAGGTGCAGGTATTCATCGCGATGCAGATCGTAACCGGAATCGATCAGCACATATTGAAGTATAAATTTCAGAAGAATAAATGCAGCAAGAATGAGGGAGTTTCTGTTCACGGAGTAATTGGGGATTAATTGCAAAGTAGCGTTCGCGAAAGATTAACGCAAAAAGTAAGAGCCAGTAACTTATTGATTTCTCAATAATCTATAATCCAAAATTCTAAATCTTAAATCTATCCGGTTTCACCCCCATCAACCTCCGGTTTCACCGACTTTTCCCTGTCGGTAACCTTTTCAGGATCGTCTGGCGCGCGTTTGCTGCGTTATTTCGTGTAAACAAACACACAAGGTTATGAGCAATACAAAAAAATTAAGCAGCAGCGTTTGGGTAGGCGGTATCATCCTGGCGGTAGGAAGTATTTGGCTTTTTAAGAAACTGGATTTACTCTATTTGCCACGTTGGGTCTTCTCCTGGCAAACACTTCTGATCGGCTTAGGTTTAGTGTTCGGAGTTAACCGCAAGTTTGAAGGTATTGGTTGGTTGGCATTAATCTTAGTGGGATCATTCTTTTTGATTGATGATATATTCTTTCTGGATTATGAATTAAGAAGGTTGGCACTTCCAATCGGAATAATTGTGGTGGGTGCATTTATTGTTGGCCGTGCGTTGTGGGGGCCATCGCGTGAAGCGCGTAAGTCGCTTGCCGGTGATGGTATTGTAAACATAGATGAAGGCGGTGAAGACTATTTTGACATTACTACCATTTTTGGAGGTGCTAAAAAGAAAGTGTTTTCCAAACAATTTAAAGGTGGCGAAACAACCTGCTTATTTGGTGGTACTGATTTAGATTTAACACAAGCCGATATTCAAGGCACTGTAATAATTGATGTGGTACAAATGTTTGGTGGAGTAAAGTTGATCGTACCTGCTAACTGGGAGATCAAATCCGATATCACCGCCATACTGGGTGGTTTTGATGATAAGCGTAGCACACCACAAGGCCCATTGTCCGGAAAAAAATTAGTGATCACCGGGTTTGTGATGTTCGGAGGTGTGGAGATAAAAAGTTACAATTAAAATATTTGTTGTTGGCTACTGGTACCAAGTTACCAGTAGCCAGTAGCCAGTTACCAGCAACCAGCTTATGAATTGGTATCTCGTTAAATTAGTTTTTCAGATTGTTACCGATAACGGCACAGCCCAGTTCGATGAACAAATGCGGTTGATACAAGCCGATGAGTTAGCGTGGGCAGTTGAGAAAGCAGGCGTGTTGGGTTGGTTGGAGGAAAGTACTTTCAAAAGTAGTTATTCAAAACAGGTAACCTGGAAGTTTATAGGTGTAGCCGATATTCATAAACTAACCGGGCTTGAAGATGGTACACAATTGTGCAGCACCACCGTTCAACCCGATTGCCCGAAAGAATATTTGCAGTTAATTGAACTTAACCGGGTCAAAGCTTTAGCCATGATAGCAGAAGAATTTGTCGAATTGTAAGGAGTTGAGTCTTTAAACGCTTATTCAAGCCTGCTGTGGATTTTAATCCCAGCAGGCTTTATTTTGTTTATCATTTTGGTTTACCTGTGCTTTTAGTAATTTTCGAAATGCGAAGTTTATGTTTGGCGGTTCTGATGTTGGCATGTGCGAATGTGTATTCGCAAACCGATGCGTTTAAGTTTACCAATATCGATGCGAAGAAAGGACTTTCGCACAATCAGGTAAATGTGGTGTTTAAAGACAGCCGCGGATATGTGTGGGTGGGAACGGCATCAGGTCTTAACAGGTTTAATGGATACACCATTCATTCCTATCGAAACAATGTGCGCGACACAACTTCACTGGTCGATAATCAGGTGGTGCGCATAGCCGAAGATCCTCACGGCCGAATCTGGGTGAATGAATCCAACATTTTTTTCTACGATACTGACCGGTTTACTGCAAACACAACTCCTTATCTAAAAACCTATGGAGTTCCGAATGGTTCCATACATGATATTGTAAAAGACAAACAAGGTTTTTATTGGTTCGTACACAGCTTCCAAGGTTTGTATCAATACGAAAAAGATAAAGGGCCAGCGCGAGCGTTTGTAACCAGACCTGGTGATTCTCTTTCAATCGCTACTAATCAGGTTTCGGCTGTGGCCGATGATGGTACCGGAGACTTGTGGATAATTCACACCAATGGAATTCTTGAAAAACTAAATCCGCAAAGTGGCCAAGTAACGTATCGTAGTCGGGTATTGCAAACACGGCATAATACCAATCTCGATTATCAGTTTATTGTAGACGCGGATGGCGATTTATGGATTTATGCATCGAGTAGTCCTAACGGAGTTTTCTTTTTTGATACAAACACTTTAAACTTCACGTTTGTAAAAAAAAATTCTGCCGGTATAAAACTCAATACCGACTTGGTGCGAGGTATAGTGCAGGATAATCAAGGATTGATTTGGGTAGGCACCGATCATGGTGGGATTAACCTGATCGACAAAAAAAATAGAACCGTTAGGTACGTGTTGCATAGTGCAGATGATGCCAAGAGTATCAGCCAAAACAGTATTACCGATTTGTATAAAGATGATGAAGGCATTGTCTGGTCGGGTACGTATAAGCGCGGTGTGGATTATTATCATGAGAATATTATTCGCTTTCCATTGTACCAACATTACCTGTCCGATCGGCTAAATCTGGATTATGAAGATGTAAATCGTTTTGTAGAAGACAAGCAGGGCAACTTATGGATTGGAACAAATGGAGGTGGGTTAATTTATTTCGATAGAACAAGCAACACGTTTAAGCAATATAAAAACAACCCGGCCGATCCAAACAGTTTGAGTAACGATGTAATTGTGAGTTTGTGTATCGACTACGAAGGCGTGCTTTGGGTGGGCACGTACTTTGGCGGATTAAACCGCTTCGATGGGAAAAAATTTAAGCGCTACAAAAACGATCCAACTAATGCCCGCACCATTGCCGATGATAACATCTGGGAGATTTTTGAAGATTCAGATAATAACCTTTGGATAGGAACTTTGTATCGTGGACTTGATTTATACGATAGACGTACAGATTCATTTCAACATTACCGGAGTGGCGAGGTTAACTCAGTTCGTTCTAATTACATAAGTGCACTTACTGAAGACAGAAACGGAAATCTTTGGGTAGGAACAAACTTTGGTATTGACGTTTTAAATAAACAAACTGGCAGGTTTACACATTATGAAAACGAATTAGATAATGTTAATAGCCTTTCCAATAATCTGGTGCTGTATATTATGGAGGACAGTAAGGGGTTGGTTTGGATTGGAACACATGGCGGGGTAAATATTTTTAACCCATCCACACAGAAATTTCTAACCTTTTGGGAAGCCGATGGATTAGTACATAATACCGTACTAACAATTCTGGAAGACGATAACCATACCTATTGGTTAACCACACCAAAAGGATTATCGAACTTAGTGATTAACCAACAAGCCCCGGAAGATCTGACTAAGTATGTGTTGAAGACGTACGATGAATCTGATGGCTTGCAAGGCACACAGTTCAATGAAAATGCGGCTTACAAAACATCGAAAGGTGAATTAGTATTTGGTGGTGCAAATGGGTTTAACCTCTTTAAACCAGAAATGTTGCAACGCAATGCCCTTAAGCCTAGGGTGGTACTTACCGATTTTCTATTGTTCAATAAGTCTGTTGCCATTGGCGAGGAAATAAACGGCAGGGTTCCGTTGCACAAAGCAATTTCAGAAACTCAGGAAGTAACACTTTCACATCACGATAATGTATTAGCAATTGAATTTGCAGCACTTAGTTATTTGCATCCTGAAAAAAACAGATACCAATACAAACTGGATGGCTTCAATGAAACTTGGGTAGAAGCAGATGCCAATACCCGGAAGGTAACCTATACAAACCTGGATGCCGGCACTTATTTTTTTAAAGTGCGGGCCGCTAATAGCGATGGTGTGTGGAACGATACCGATGTTAGTCTTACTATTAAAATATTGCCACCCTTTTGGGCTACACCGTGGGCCATTGTGCTGTACACGTTGGCGGTGTTTGGTGTGTTATATGCTTCGCGTAGAATTGCATTAAGCAGAGTGCGCAACAAATTCAGGTTAGAGCAAGAACGAAAAGAAGCCCTGCATCGGCACGAGTTAGATGAAATGAAAATCCGCTTTCTTACCAATGTAAGTCACGAGTTTCGTACTCCACTTTCGCTAATTATTACACCACTTGAAAGAATTACGCAGCAAACCGAAGATTCAGAGCAACGCAAACAATTTACCATGATGCAGCGTAATGCCAGGCGGTTGCTTAATCTGGTAAACAAACTTTTAGATTTTCGCAGGTTTGAAGCCGATGAGTTAAAGTTTAATCCAAGTGAAGGCGACATTGTTTCATTTATTCGCGATGCAGTCTATTCTTTTTCTGATCTATCAGAGAAAAAAGAAATTGAACTTAAATTCAAAACTTCGGTAAATTCCATTGAAACCATCTTTGATCAGGATAAATTGGAAAAGATTTTATTCAACTTACTTTCCAATGCTTTCAAGTTCACGCCTGATCACGGAGTAGTTTCGGTAGAACTTGATCGGGTGATGCGAACCAATCGCCCCTGCATCGCCATAAAAGTTAGTGATACAGGCATTGGTATTCCGGCCGATAAACATGAAAAAATATTTGAACGCTTTTATCAGAACGAATTACCCGATCATATCGTAAATCAGGGTAGTGGCATTGGCCTTTCGCTTACACGCGAGTTTGTAAAAATTCAGAATGGTGAAATTTCAGTAACCAGCACCCCCGGTGTGGGTAGTACATTTACGGTGGAGCTTCCCTTGCATGAAGTAAAACAGACTTTTATGGAGGAAACTTTACCGGGCAAGGTAGTTGAACCGGATGCAGAAGTAGCAAACTTGAATTTGCCTTCACTTTTACTCGTGGAAGACAATGAAGATTTTCGCTATTACTTAAAAGATAATCTGAAATCGGCTTATCGTATTTACGAGGCAACCAATGGTGCCGAAGGTTTAAACAAAGCGCTCGCATTAATGCCCGACTTAATTGTAAGCGACATTATGATGCCTGTAATGAGTGGCATTGAACTTTGCCGAAAGGTAAAAGGCGAATCGCGCGTATCGCACACGCCCGTAATTTTGCTTACGGCCCGCAGTTCAGAAGAACAAAAGTTAGAAGGTCTGGAATGCGGAGCCGATGATTACATTACCAAACCTTTTAGTTTCGATATTCTACAATTACGAATCAAGCACTTGATTCAGCAACGCGAGTTGTTACATAAAAATTTTAAGAAACTGATTGAAGTTAAAGCAAGTGATGTGAAGGTTGCTTCGCTGGATGAAAAACTTATTCGCAAAGCAGTTGAAAGCGTGGAAGCTAACATTTCCGATGCTGGCTTTACGGTGGAAGACCTGAGTCGCGAACTGGGTGTGAGTCGCGTGCATTTATATAAAAAACTTTTGGCGCTTACAGGCAAAACTCCGCTGGAGTTTATTCGATCCATTCGTTTGCAACAGGCTGCCCAGTTGCTGGAAAAAAGTCAATTGAGTGTGGCCGAAGTAGCCTATCAGGTAGGCTTTAATAACCCGAAATACTTTGCCCGGTATTTCAAAGAAGAGTTTCAGGTGTTGCCATCGGCTTATCTGGCATCAAAATCAAAGTAAAGCTCTTAATTCAGGTTGTTTTCGCAATTTTTCATCATTTCAACCCTGTACAGGTTAACAAATGAAACCCTTAATTGAAACATTTTAACCCCCTGGGTTAACTAAACCAACCGTTTTTCTGAACAATTCAATAACCATTCAAGCATAATCTTGCCTTTACATTTACGCAATCGTTTTCTAAAACTGATAATTTCATTCGATTACGTAAATGATGAACCGACTTGTACTCCTGCTTTTATTATTCGCGCTTGCCTGTACACCAAAGGCAACTTACGAAGTTAAGCCTGATGGTGTTTGGGTAACATTTCAGAATAATGACACCAAACTGATTGCGTTGCAGCCTGTGTCCGATAAAATAATCCGGGTAACGGCAGCTCCAACACATCAACCGAAGCAAGCAGAAAGTTTAAGTGTAATTAACCAGCCCACTTTCGTGGATTGGCAGGCAGAGGAGATTGGAAACGATTTGCTTGTAACTACAAAAAATATTCGTGCAAAGCTTTCGTTGCTTACAGGCGAAATAGTGTTTACCGATACAACCGGTAAAGTATTGTTGCGGGAAAAAGTAGGCGGTGGAAAAACGTATCAGGCCACCACTGCCGACAATGAAAACTTTTACACTATCCAGCAAGAATTTGAATCGCCTGCAGATGAAGCTTTCTATGGTTTAGGGCAACACCAGGAAGGATTGATGAACTACAAAGGAAAAGATGTTACGCTTTTTCAATACAACACCAAAGTATCGGTACCATTTCTGGTTTCAACAAAAAACTACGGCTTGTTGTGGGATAACTATTCGCTTTCAAAGTTTGGCGATGTGCGCGAATACAAACAACTCTCAGCTCTTAATCTGTTTTCGAAAGATGGAGTAGCCGGTGGCTTAACTGCAAACTACATCTCTAAAACAGATTCTAACAAAGTTTATCTCTCCCGTACCGATTCGGTTATTAACTATCGCTTTCTGGCCGATCAGAAAATATTTCCACAAGACTTTCCTTTAGCAAATGGAAAAGTAATTTGGGAAGGAAGCTTGAGTACAAACCAAACCGGCATACATAAATTTTTTATTTACTATGCTGGTTATTTAAAGGTTTGGGTTAACAATCAATTGCAGGCCGATCATTGGCGGCAAGCCTGGAACCCCGGCCAGATAAAATTTGAGTTGGATGCTGAAGCCGGTAAAAAATATCCGGTAAGAATAGAATGGTTGCCCGATGGTGGCGAATCGTACTTGTCTATTACCTGGCAACAAAATTCCAAAGAAGAACAAAACCGTTTATCGCTATTCTCTGAAGCGGCCGATCAAATTGATTACTACTTCGTAGCCGGAAATAATCTGGATGAAGTTATTGGTGGATACAGAACATTAACCGGAAAAGCCGAGATTGTTCCTAACTGGGCATTGGGCTTTTGGCAAAGTCGCGAACGTTACAAAACTCAAAAAGAAATTTTAGATGTAGCCGCAGAGTTTCGCAAGCGTAGAATTCCGCTTGATAATATTGTATTAGACTGGTCGTATTGGGATGAAGACAAGTGGGGCAGTCAGGATTTTGATTTAAAACGTTTTCCGGATGCGGATAACATGATTAAACAACTGCACGAAAAATACAATTTGCATTTTATGATTTCGGTTTGGCCCAAGTTTTATGAGGGCATCGAAAACTACAATCAGTTCGATCAAAAAGGTTGGTTGTATAAAACCAATGTTAATAATCGCCAGCGCGATTGGATAGGCAAAGGTTATGTTTCTACTTTTTACGATGCCTTCAGTCCGGATGCCCGCAAAGCATTCTGGCAGTTACTACACGATAAACTTTACGTGAAAGGTGTAGATGCATGGTGGCTTGATTCTACCGAACCCGATATTTTATCGAATGCATCTGTAGCCGAACGGAAACAACTCATGAATCCAACAGCATTGGGTTCATCTACACGGTATTTTAATGCATACGCCTTGGTAAATGCACAAGGTGTTTACGAAGGCTTGCGCGAAGCCGATCCGGATAAGCGCGTATTTATTTTTACCCGTTCTGCTTACGCAGGATCGCAGCGCTATGGAGCGGCCACCTGGAGCGGTGACATTGCTGCTAACTGGCAGGATTTTAAATCGCAGATTCCGGCAGGTTTAAATTTTTCATTATCGGGTATTCCGTATTGGACAACGGACATTGGTGGGTTTTCGGTTGAACGCAAAAATGAACATGCACAAGGCGAAGACCTTGAAAACTGGCGCGAGTTAAATACACGTTGGTTTCAGTTTGGTGCATTTAATCCGCTGCATCGGGTACATGGTCAGTTTCCTTTTCGCGAAGTATATAATCTGGCACCAGATGAACACACTGCCTACAAAACAATTGTGTACTACAATAAACTTCGCTATCGGTTATTTCCATACATCTATTCTTTAGCAGGCAAAACATACTTTGATGATTACACTATAATGCGGGCTTTGGTTATGGATTTCCCTAAAGATGCAACCGTAACCAACATCGGGCATGAGTATATGTTGGGCAATGCATTGTTAGTTGCTCCGGTTACAAAGTATAAAGCCAGAACGTGGCCGGTTTATCTGCCACACACCGATGGCGGCTGGTACGATTTCTATACCGGTAAACCATTTGCCGGAGGCCAGACTGTAGAAGTTGATGCACCACTTGAACAGATTCCACTATTTGTAAAAGCCGGTTCTATTATTCCTGCCGGGCCAGAGTTGCAATACGTAAGTGAAAAACTACCCGATCCGGTTACACTCTATATCTATGCCGGGGCTAACGGAAGTTTTGATTTGTATGAAGACGAAGGCTTAAACTATAATTATCAAAAAGGTAAGTTTCAGAAAACAACGTTTAGGTATAACGAAGCCGAACAAGCACTAACAATTGGCGAACGCACAGGTGGTTATAATGGTGCACTGATTGAGCGCACATTTGAGCTGGTCTGGATTGATAAAAATAGAGCAACCGGAATTGAACTTAAAGCAGATAAACCTGATCGTATAATTAAATATACCGGTCAGGCCATTACAATTAAACGTTAAAACAAAAACACAACTCAATAATCAACTATCAATTTAAAAACAGAAACCTATGAGGAAAATCTATCAATGTTTTTCTATCGTGCTGGTGTTATGCTTGCTTCTGTCGCAACATGGATTTGCGCAGCAGGTTGTTACCGGAACGGTAAAGGATGCAACCGGTGTGGCCTTGCCGGGTGTAAACGTCCTGATTAAAGGAACAACAACCGGTACCGCTACAGATAGCCAGGGAAAGTTTTCGTTACAGGCATCGGCTAATGATGTACTGGTAGTTTCATTTATTGGCTACAAAACTCTGGAACAACAAGTAGGTACTCAAACAAGTTTTGAGTTTGGACTTGAAGAGGACATGATCTCGCTGGAGGAAATAGTAGTGGTGGGTTATGGTGAAGCAAAGAAAAAACTTGTTACCGGAGCCAACATTCAGGTTGCTGGCGAAACACTTCAAAAGCAAAATCAACTTAATCCGCTACAAGCCATGCAAGGTCAGGCGCCAGGTATTAATATTATTTCTACATCAGGCCAACCGGGTGCAGGTTTAAAAGTAGTAGTGCGTGGTTTGGGTACCATTGGTAACTCGGGCCCGCTTTATGTAATTGATGGCATTCCGGGTGGTGATATTGCTATTCTTAACCCGAACGACATTGTTTCGATTGATGTATTGAAAGATGCGGCATCGGCTGCTATTTATGGTGCGCAGGCAGCCAACGGTGTAGTGCTGGTTACAACCAAAACCGGCAGCAAGGGCAAAGGCCAGGTAAGCTTTGATATGTACACAGGCTTGCAAAATGTAAATCGTAAAGTAGATATGCTTAATGCCGATGAGTACAAAACGATTATGAATGAACAAGCGCTTAACTCGGGCGGCTCGCTTATCGACTTTGGTGCTATGAATGGTCTTGCCAATACCAATTGGATGGATTATATGCTTAAAGAGAATGCTAAAACCAACAACTATAATATAGGTGTTAATGGTGGTTCTGAAACTTCAGCATATTCATTGTCCTTAAACTATGTTAACCAGGAAGGTATTGTAGGTGGCGAAGCAGTTTCGTACTACGAACGTTATGGTGCAAGGTTAAACTCAGAACACAAACTATATAACAATGTGTTGAAAGTAGGGCAGCACCTTAACTTCAATTACATAATAAACAATGGTATTAATGTAGGCAATCAATATAACAACACCTTGCGCGGAGCATTTATAACCTCGCCTTTGTCGCCAGTTTATAGCGATAATAATATTTACGATAGTCCATTTAACGATACGTCAACCTCTCCGTGGTTTAATGGCGATGGCAACCCTTACGGCCAGATGATGACCAATACCAACAACAGAAACAATGCCCAGCGCTTGTTGGCTGATATATATGCGGAATTAGAGCCCATCAAAAACCTGAAGATTAAATCAGTGATGGGTTTTAATTATTATGCATCGGACTACCGTGGGTATTCACCGTTGTATCAATTCTCGGTTTATGCCCGCAGCGTTACGCGCACAGTTACCAACCAAGGCATGAGCAGCGGCCATACCCTTACATTTATTAATACGGCTACTTACGATTATAACATTGGCGAAAACCACGCGTTCAGCACGATGGTAGGTATGGAGTCGCAACAGTCGCAAGGCACAAATCTTTCGGGTTCCAACTGGAATTTACTATCGCAGTTCAACGACTTTTCGCATGCTTATCTAAATAATACTACTGGCCGAGCATTCGTAACACTAAATGAAGACGGAACTGTACAATCTATAACCGATACGCGCGAAGTAGGCGGTGGCCCAAACAACGATTATCGCAGAGCTTCTTATTTCGGCAGACTATCCTACAACTTTAATGAGAAGTATGTGTTTAATGCTACGCTGCGCAGAGATGGCTCTTCTAAATTTGCACGCGGTCAGCGTTGGGGAGTTTTCCCTTCGGCATCAGCCGGTTGGATTCTGAGCTATGAAGATTTCTTTAAAGACTCAGCATTGGGTAACGCAGTTAACTTCCTCAAGCTTCGCGCAAGCTGGGGCCAGGTGGGTAATCAGGACATTGCCGATTTTCAGTTTGCGGCACCTATCAATACCTCAACCAACTTTAACGGTAGCAACCCTGCAGCTCTATACACATTTGGTACAAGTGGGTTGAATGTGCCGGGGGCTTATCCTAGCCGTTTATCAAATCCTAACGTATCGTGGGAAACATCAGAGCAAACCAATATTGGTATAGATGCCAAGCTGATCAATAACAAATTAGATTTTGCTTTTGATTTCTATGTTAAAACCACCAAAGGTTGGTTGGTAACACCACCAGTATTGGCTACGGTAGGTACAGGCGCACCAGTTATTAATGGTGGCAGTGTAAAAAATTCCGGAATTGAATTGGCCCTAAACTGGAGCGATCGCATCGGGCAGATTAATTATCGCGTTGGTGTAAACGGTGCATATAATAAAAACCGAGTGGGCGAAATTCCAACAGAAGATGGAATCATTCACGGTCAAACCAATATGTTGTTCGATAACTCCGAAGAGTTTTATCGTGCACAAAACGGTTACGCCATTGGTTATTTCTGGGGTTATAAAACAAACGGACTGTTTCAGAACGATACCGACATTGAGCAGTGGCGCGCATCGGGCAAAGGAATACTTCAGCCTAATGTATTGCCTGGCGATGTAAAGTATGTAGATGTAAATGGTGATGGCGTTATTAATAACCTGGACAAGGTAAACCTGGGCAATGGTATGCCCGATTTTACGGTTGGGTTTAATGTGGCAGCCGACTACAAAGGGTTTGATTTTTCGGTTAATGCTTATGGTATGATTGGAAATAAAATTGTTCAATCGTATCGCAATCACACTAACAAGCAGGCAAACTATACTTCGGCTATTCTGCAGCGGTGGACGGGCGATGGAACATCCAATCGCATTCCGCGCGTAACCGAAACCAATGTAAACTGGCAGTTCTCTGATTTATATGTACACGATGGCGACTTCCTGCGCATAGCCAACATTTCAATCGGTTACGATTTATCTAAAGTAGTAAAATGGAAAAACCTTAATCAGGTGCGGGTATATGCACAAGGCCAAAACCTATTCACGTTCACCAAGTACAATGGCATGGATCCGGAAATCGGATACGGTACTGATGGTTGGGTGTCGGGTGTGGATCTGGGATATTATCCCCGTCCTAAAATTGCGATGATTGGTGTAAATGTTAAGTTTTAATCACAAGCGAATATGAAAAAGATAATATATATATCATTAATCGGAATGGGGCTCACGCTTTCCTCATGCTTCGATGATTTTCTGGATGTAGAACCAATAACACAAGTACTCGATAATAATTTTTATCGCACAATTGCCGATGCTGAAATGGCATTGATCGGTTGCTACGATGGGTACCAGCGTACGGCATCAAATGGAAACACCGCTTTCTACGTAGTGTCTGAGGTATTATCTGATAATACGTTTGGTGCAACCGGCCATACCGATGGTCGCGGTTATCAAGTGTTAGATCGTTTTGATTTGGCACAATCGCCATCCGATAACAATATCTTTAACGGTACATGGTCCGATTATTACGCAGCAATTTTTAGATGTAATGCCTTGCTTGCTAAAATGGGAGGTATCGCATTTGATGGTAATGAAACAACTAAAAATCGTATTGAAGGTGAAGCGCGTTTTCTGCGCGCCATCTTATACTTCGATCTGGTTAGGTTGTTTGAGCGTGTACCATTACTTACAGCACCAACCAGCGATAATGTTCCGCAGGCAGCTGTAGCTGATACGTATTCGTTAATTGCCGAGGATTTGAAATTTGCAGCAACCAACATTCCGGCTAATGCATATCCAAAAAATCAGGCTGCACAGAACGATGGCCGCGCTACTGCACATGCAGCAAAAGCATTATTGGCGCGGATGTTTTTGTTTTACACCGGGTATTATGGCACTAACGATTTGGGTGTAACTCAAGCCGAGGTATTAACAGGTTTGGAAAGTGTAATAGCAAGCAATGAGTTTGCCTTGGTGCCAGAGTTTAAATCATTGTGGCCTGCTGCAAGTTTTGTACCGGCTGCCAACAACACATTAGATAGAAGCGGTTATGCAGGCGAAGGCAATAGTGAAGTAGTGTTTGCACAGAAATTTAACAGCACACAGGATTATAACGGTAACCTGGATGGTAACCGGTGGCTGGTAATGATGGGCTTACGCAATACCAATGCATCGCCTTATGGCAGAGGTTGGGGTGCTTGTACGGTTAATCCGCGGTTGGTAAATGAATTCTCTAACGATGATAAACGTAAAACAGCATCTATCATTGATATTGGCGAAGAGGGTATTGAAGATTTTGACATTAACGATCAGCGCGAGTACACCGGCTTTTCCAACAAAAAATATACACCTACTGCATTGCCTGATGGAACATCAAACACCGGTGGTGAAAACGATTTTCAGATTTCGCAAGATCAGGACTTCATTGTAATTAGGTATGCCGATGTATTGTTAATGGCGGCTGAGTTGGGTTCGCCCAATGCACAAACGTACTATGATCTGGTACGGCAACGTGCCGGATTAACACCGCGCGCTGCTACTATTGCCAATATTCAGGAAGAACGCAAATTCGAATTTGCATTTGAGGGCATACGCTATTGGGATTTGCTTCGCCTGGGTTTAAACACAGCAGCGGCTACCATCGCGCAAACGCAAAACGTGTTAAGTGGAAACTCAGCAGATCAGGTAGTAATCTCAGCGTCTAAGATTGTTGCCACAAAAGGATTCATGCAAATACCCAACACTCAAATCACTTTATCGAACAATGTGCTGACTCAAAACCCAGGCTGGAATTAAATCATAAATCAACAACACTATGAATAAAATATTCAAAATAGCGCTGGCAATTCTGGCAATCTTTATTGCAGATGCCTGTTCGCCCGATGAGTTCGAGTTAGGAAAGGTGGATGTAACAGGTTCAGAACTGGTACCGGGCATTGCCTATCGTATTGAACATGATAGTAACAACCCCAACATAATTTACTTACGAAGTTTAATGGGTACCGCATACACACCGTTGTGGGATCATCCGCAAGGCCGCAGCCAGCAACAAACGGTAACTTTAAAAATTCCTTTTCCTGGAACATACACCGTAAAGTTTGGGGTACAAACCCGGGGTGGCATAGTATATGGTGAACCAACTACTTTCGAGGTTGAAGACTTTCACGCTCCGTTTGTGGAAGACGAATTGTGGACCTTACTATCAGGTGGAGTTGACAATGAAAAAACCTGGTATCTCGATCTTGATGCAGATGCACTTAGCCGTAATTTTTTAGGGCCTTTATATTTCTATGGTACCGATAATGGCTGGCAGGGGAATTGTTTGAAGGAGGGTGGTGATTGCTGGAACTGGAGTCCGGATTATAAGGGTAACTCGTGGTTAATGTCGGCAGGAAATTACGGATCCATGACCTTTGATCTGAAAGGAGCTGCCAATGTTAAAGTTACTCACAATATGATTCCTACCCGAGGGACAGAAACAGGTACTTACCTACTGGATGCAGATGCTAAAACAATAAAAATAACGGATGCCACACCGCTGCATGATACCGGTAGAGATGGTCAGGTGCTCGACTGGGGAAATATCAGAATTTTTTCACTCACAAAGGATTTTATGCAGTTAGCTGTTCTGCGCGATCCGGCATTATCAGGCGAAGGGGCTGTTTATTTAGTTTATAATTATATCAGCAAAGATTATTTTGATAACTGGGTTCCGTCAGATCTGCCTGATCCCGAACCTCCATATGATGGTGACCCAAATACAGATCTTACTACCACTACAAAAAAAACCTGGGGTTTATCATTAAATACTCCCTATAACTGGACAAACCTGGAAGGTACATTCCTTAATAACTGGAGTTCGCCTGCAGATTATAACGCTACCGGTTGGGCGCCTTATGATGCTGCGATGATCAGTAAGGTTTCGCTTACATTAGATAAGACGGGAGCAACGGCCGGAGATTATATATTTACAGATGGAAGTGGAGCTGAGATTTCTGGTACATACAGTGTAGATGCATCCAACAATATTACTTTCGATAAGTCTATTTCGTTTGCTATCTCAGGTTGGGCATCGCTCTCTACTACATCCGAGAAAAAGTTACGGGTAATCAGCACCGAAAAAGATGCGTTTGGAAATATTACCAAGTTGTGGTTAGGGCAACGCGATCCGACTAAAGATGAATACATGGTTTATGGCTTTGAGCCGCGAGGAGCAGCTCCGGCCGATCCGGGTGCAGCGTGGAAAAATGCGTTGGCTGGAAAAACTTTTAAACCCGATGTAAACTGGTTTATCAACTGGGTTGGCTTTCCACCAGCCTTCTCTGGAGGGTGGACATCGGCCAGTACATTTGGTAACGATTTTACATCTAACGGTTGGGTGTGGGATGCCAACGTGCGGGCTGTAGCAGAAAGCGCAAGGCTTGCGTTCAGGTTAGAAGGCAATAATCTGAAGTTAGATTTAACGCAAACCAAAAACGGAGTTGCTTTCTCCGCAACAGGCGATGTTACTATCGATCCGGTTACTAATATTCTAAATATCAGTATACCATTGGTTGATTATGCCGGTACTGCCGCAGCATGGTTGTCAACAACCAATACTAAGTCGATAACAGGAAGTACCAACGATTGGTATTTTGTACCACACGGAGGCGCTTCACTGGCTACTATTTCAACCAATGGCATTTGGCTTGGAGTGGTTTCACAATCAACAGCAGCAGGCGATGCCAACGATGAGGTTTTGATTTTCCATTACATTTTACAATAGTTGTTTTAGGTTTATATAAAGACAGGGAGTTGAGGGACTCCCTGTTCTCTTTTTTAATGAATTAATAGGTATGATACAAATAAGATTGAGTTTAATGATTAGTATGGTGTGCGCATTAGCTGCGTTGGTATCGTGTGGAAAAAACGAACCAGCACCTCAACCTGAAGTGGTGCTATCAGTTAATGCCATTTCTTTTGCCAATACAGGCGAAACAAAATTTTTTCATATTAAATCAAATCTGGATTGGACAATATCCAGTTCGGAATCGTGGCTTACGCTTACGCCCCAATCGGGCCAGGCAGGCACAATAAAAGTGATGTAACTGCCGCTAACAATACTACAGCCAGTGCACGCACCGCCACACTTACTGCGGTAGTGGGTTCGTTATCGCAACAAATACAAGTAACACAAGCTGCTATGGATGTATTAACGGTATTAAATCCAACTTTTGAAGTGGGTGTTAACCAAACGGAAATTACAGTTAACCTGCAGGCATCCGGCACCTATACCGCAACAACTAATACCGATTGGATAACACCAGTAGCAGGAAGTACAACCACAATAGCAAGGTTTAAAGTTCTTACCAATCCATCACTGCTTACACGCGAAGGCACCATCGCCTTTACACTGAATAATCTTACACAAGCTGTTACCGTTACGCAAACCGGTAATCAACTTACCATCGCAGCCGATAACACCGGTATGAGTGATGATGCCATGACCCTCGCTTCGAAAATGGGATTGGGCTGGAATCTCGGTAATACCTTAGAAGCAACCAGCGGCCTTAATGCCAATGGCACGTACAGCGCCAGCGAAACATTATGGGGTAATCCGGTTACAACGCAAACACTTATGAATGGTGTTAAGGCAGCGGGTTTTAATACGGTGCGCATACCGTGTGCCTGGAGTGGGTATATTGTAGATGCGGAAACGTATAAAATTAGAGACTCGTGGTTGTTGCGCGTACGCGAAGTAGTTGATTATTGTGTAAACAATAACATGTATGCAATCATTAATATTCATTGGGATGGTGGCTGGTTGGAAAACAATCCCACCTATGCAAAACAAGTTGAGGTAAACGCAAAGCAAAAGGCTTTGTGGGAGCAAATAGCAGTGGCTTTCCGGAATTATGACCAGCATGTATTGTTTGCCGGAGCCAACGAAGTACACTTTGATTATGGTAATCCCACGAGCGAGCACATTGAAGTGCATCAATCTTATTTGCAAACTTTTGTGAATGCCGTACGATCAACCGGTGGAAAGAATACCTATCGCAATTTGATTGTGCAAGGTTACAATACTAACATTAGTCATACCGATGCTTACTTTACTATGCCAACAGATCCAACCAGTAACCGGATGATGGCTGAAGTGCATTACTATGATCCGTTTGATTTTGCATTAGATGCTAACAGTACCAAGTATTATTGGGGTGCAGCGTTTGCCGGGTTAGGCAATACTTCTACCTGGGGGCAGGAAGCCTGGGTGGATACTGAATTTGCAAAAGTAAAAACCAAATTTGTAAACAATAACATTCCGGTTATTCTGGGTGAGTATGGCGCAATGTTACGTTTGGCGTTAACGGGGTTAACCTTACAAAACCACATTGCTTCGCGTAATCATTACTTAAATTATGTAACCAAAAAAGCAATTGAGAATGGAATTATCCCTGTGTATTGGGATAATGGCCCAATGGGCAACAACAGTTCAGGGTTATTCAATCGCAATACTGGCGCAGTGGTTGATGCGGAAGCAGTAAATGCAATTGTGTCGGCATTAGACAATTAGTTCAAACAGATTTGTAGCAATTCCTGATCTACAATTGATTAATTATTTTCTTACACGCCAACTATTTCTACCTTAACAGAGAAATAAGCTTAGTTCTGTATGAAGATAATTTTTGTTGGCTTGTTTATATTAATTCCGGCACTGCTAAGTGCACAGCATAATAGTGAACAAACATTATGGTATGAAAGCCCCGCGGCCAATTGGAACGAAGCTCTGCCAGTAGGCAACGGCCGGCTTGGTGCGATGGTTTTTGGCGGTGTGGAACACGAGCGGTTACAACTCAACGAAGAAAGTGTTTGGTCAGGTAAGGATTTTGATTTTGTAAATCCGGAGGCAATTAAATCGCTTGGTGAAATCAGAAAACTATTGCTTGCCGGTAAATACACCGAAGCGCAAACGCTTGCCCAACAATCCATGATGGGTAATAAAAAAATTCCGAGCAGTTATCAAACCTTGGGCGATTTGGCTATTCAGTTTCAAAATCCGGCAGGAGAAATAACAGATTATAGTCGTTCGCTCAATTTATCAACCGCCATTGCCTCGGTACAATACAATGTAAATCAGGTAACCTTTGCGCGCGAGTATTTTGCCAGTGCACCCGAGCAGGCGTTGGTAGCAAAGTTTACAGCAAACCAATCAGCATCTCTTTCATTAACAGTTCAACTAAGTCGTGCCAGTAATCAAGCCTCGTTTGCAGTGGAAGGTAATGAGTTGGTGATGCACGAACACATAAACAATGGAGTAGGTGTGAAGTTGGTTGCAAGAGTAAAAATTGTAAATGAGGGCGGTACGGTTACCTTAAGCAATAATCAAGTTGTTGTTACAAACGCAAATGCGATAACACTTTTTCTTACTGCTGCTACCGATTATTGGGGCACCGATCCCAACACAACTACAAGACAACAATTCGCTACTATTGTCAAAAAGAATTATGATGCAATAAAGCAGCAACACATTGGCGATTATCAACACTACTTCAATCGGGTGGGGTTAAACCTCGGCACCAGCAAATCTCACCTCTCAACCGATAAACGCTTGAAAGCTGTGCAAGCTGGTGAACGTGATGATGCGCTGCTCGCGTTGTTTTTTCAATATGGTCGCTATTTGTTAATCAGCAGCTCGCGAGTTGGTGGCTTGCCTGCAAACCTGCAAGGCATCTGGGCCGATGGTTTAAATCCGCCCTGGGATGCAGATTATCATATCAACATTAATATACAAATGAATTATTGGCCGGCAGAAGTCACGAATCTATCAGAGCTGCATTTACCTTTCATTTCGTTTGTGGATTCGCTTCGCGTAGATGGCCGTAAAACTGCACGCGATATGTATGGTATAAATGGTTCGGTGGCTCACTTTACTTCCGATGCCTGGCATTTTACCGAACCCTATGGCGAAGTGCAATGGGCCATGTGGCCGATGGGTTATGCATGGAGTGCGCTCCATGCGTGGGAGCATTACGAGTTTACACACGATAAAAAATTTTTGGAAACACAAGGCTATACCATTTTAAAAGCTGCTGCTGAGTTTTGCCTGAGTTACCTCACGATGGACTCCAGCGGAAAATTTATTTCTGGCCCTTCCATATCGCCCGAAAATTCTTTTAAAACTCCAACAGGCGAAACGTCTATGTTGGTAATGGGGCCAACCATGGATCACATGATTATACGTGAGGTTTTACAAAGTACTATCGAAGCCTCGGCTATATTGAAACTTGATCTAACATTCCGAAAGAAGATGAAATATGTACTGGCCTTGCTTGCGCCAACTGAAATTGCACAAGACGGTCGCATTAAAGAATGGATGCAGGATTTTGAAGAAGCAGAGCCAGGCCACAGGCACATCTCGCATTTGTTTGGGTTACATCCCGGTAATGAAATTAATCGCAACACTCCGGAGTTGTTGGCTGCTGCGCGCAAAACTATCGACTACCGGTTGGCACATGGTGGTGGCCATACAGGTTGGAGTCGGGCGTGGATTGTAAACTTTTTTGCGCGGCTGCACGATGGTGAGTCGGCATACAATAACCTGACAGCACTGCTTCAAAAATCTATACTACCCAATTTGTTCGATAATCATCCACCATTTCAGATTGATGGAAACTTTGGTGCCACCGCGGGTATTGCGGAGATGTTGGTGCAAAGTCATGCCAATGAAATAGAGGTGTTACCAGCATTGCCACAAGCCTGGCAACAAGGTTCGGTTAAGGGTTTACGCGCGCGTGGTGGTTTTGAGGTGGATGTAACGTGGGAACTTGGTAAACTTAAATCGGTACGGATAAAATCTTTGGTTGGTAATAAACTGGTGCTGCGCTATGCCGATGAAGTAAAAGAATTGAAAACAATTGCTGGCCAGGCTTATCGGTTTGATGGAGTCTTGAATCTTCAATGAGAATGGTATAAAATAAAAACGGGGAAGATCAATTTTACCTGACTTCCACGTTTTAGTACAAATCAACCGTAGGTTAAAATGCCATGCTAAACCGCTGCTGAATCATAAGGGTTGACAACCTTTTAAGGTTTCGTTAAAAAGGGATCAACCTTGTTAGCCTAGAATTTCCTGACAAAAATCATCTTTTGCGCTAATGGCAATCATGTTGGCCAAAAAGGTCGCGGGCTACTTTTATACCCGTAATCAGACCTTAAACCCATGCAACTCGAAAAAATTCATTACGACAACAAGATTGTCAAGGCCTTTATTATCGCAACGGTAATTTTTGGCATCGTGGGCATGACGGTCGGCCTTTTAGCCGCCATCCAGCTCTTCTATCCGCTTTTCAATTTTTCTGACAGTGCCATGGGGCAGTATGTGTCGTTTGGGCGCATCCGGCCGCTGCACACCAACGCAGTAATTTTTGCCTTTGTAGGCAATGCCATGTTTGCTGGTGTGTACTATAGCATGCAACGCTTGCTTAAGACCAGGCTTTTCAGCGATGCACTTAGTTGGACACACTTCTGGGGTTGGCAACTTATTATTCTGGCTGCGGCTATTACGCTGCCATTGGGTATGACATCCGCAAAGGAATATGCTGAGTTAGAATGGCCTATCGACATTGCCATTGCATTAATCTGGGTAGTGTTTGGTATCAACATGATTGCTACCATTATTAAACGTAGAGAGCAACACATGTATGTGGCTATCTGGTTTTACATCGCCACGTTTGTTACCGTTGCTGTGTTGCACATTGTTAACTCATTTGAAATGCCAGTAACGCTTTTCAAAAGTTATTCCTGGTATGCAGGTGTGCAAGATGCCTTGGTGCAATGGTGGTATGGTCATAATGCGGTGGCATTCTTTCTTACCACACCATTTCTCGGCATCATGTATTACTTCCTGCCAAAGGCAGCTAACCGGCCGGTGTATTCGTACCGACTTTCCATTATTCACTTCTGGTCGTTGATCTTTATTTATATCTGGGCTGGTCCACACCACTTATTATATACCGCGTTACCGGATTGGGCACAATCATTAGGCGTTGTGTTTTCTATAATGCTTATCGCGCCAAGCTGGGGTGGTATGCTAAATGGTTTGTTTACACTACGCGGAGCGTGGGATCGTGTGCGCGAAGATGCTGTATTAAAATTTATGGTGGTTGCTGTTACTGCTTATGGTATGGCAACATTAGAAGGGCCGCTGCTCTCGCTTAAAAATGTAAACGCCATTGCACACTATACCGACTGGATTGTGGCGCACGTACACGTAGGTGGTTTGGGTTGGAACGGCTTCCTGATTTTTGGTATGTTGTATTGGTTAGTACCACGTATGTGGAACACCAAGCTCTATTCTTCCAAATTGGCAAACCTGCACTTTTGGATTGGCACGTTGGGTATTGTATTCTATGCCTTGCCCATGTATGTATCGGGTGTGGTACAAAGTTTAATGTGGAAAGAATTTGCTACCGATGGTTTCTTACGGTATCAGAACTTTTTAGAAACCACTACGCAGATTTTACCCATGCACATGCTGCGCGCTGTTGGTGGTGGATTATACCTGACAGGTGTATTTATAATGGCGTATAACTTAGTGAAGACTGCCCTTGCCGGAAGTTTTATTGCAAACGAAGAAGCAGAAGTTTCTCCATTGGTAAAAGTAAAACATGCAACCGGTGGTTACTGGCACCACATTCTGGAAGCAAAACCAATTTTGTTTACGGTGTTGGCTTTGGTTGCGATTTTGATTGGTGGTATTATCGAGTTGGTACCCACATTCCTGATTAAATCCAATGTGCCTACCATTGTTTCGGTAAAACCTTACACTCCGCTTGAGTTACACGGTCGTGATATTTATATCCGTGAAGGTTGTGTAAACTGTCATTCACAAATGATTCGTCCGTTCCGCTCGGAAGTACAACGCTACGATCCGAAAGGCGGTGAATATTCCAAAGCTGGTGAGTATGTGTATGACCACCCTTTCTTGTGGGGATCGAAACGTACTGGCCCGGATTTGCAACGCCTCGGTGGCAAGTATGCCGATAGCTGGCACTTCCGCCACATGCTTACACCTGGTGAAGTAAGTACAGGTTCCATCATGCCGGCATATCCGTGGTTGTATGAGCAACAGATTGATAAAGGATTAACAGCTGGAAAAATTTCAGCGCTGCGCACCATCGGAGTTCCGTATGCCGAAGGTTATGAAGAGGTGGCAAACGATGAGTTGGATACACAAGCCAATAAAATTGTGGCAGGTTTAAAACTGGAAGGACTTGAAACAGCATCCGATGCTGAGATTGTAGCCTTGATTGCTTACCTGCAACGTTTGGGTACTGATATTAAGTTGAACGAAACCGCCCAAAACCAATAGCCATGTATAAGCACGTTCTTCAAAGCATCGATAACATTGCCATCTGGCCGGTTATCTCGTTTGTAATCTTCTTTACCTTTTTCATTGTGTTGTTGTGGTGGGTGTTTACTGCCGATAAAACATTCATTCGCGAGATGAGCGAAAAGCCCCTGCACGATGGTGCTGAATCTAATGTTAATGCCGAACCTCTAACCTGACTGCCATGAAAAAATTGATTTCCGTATTTGTTCTGATGTTTAGCTTCCGGGCAAGCTTTGCACAATCAGAACCAACTGCTTCCTTTTGGGACGATCCCATGCTGATGTTTTATATCGTAGTGGGTTTTGTTTTTGTTGTGGTGTTGCTGGTTATGCTGGTTGCCTTGTACATGTTGCAGGTACTTAACTTTATGGTAAAGCAAGCTACGCGCGAGCGAGCCGAACGGTTAGGTATTCCGTATGTAGAACAACCTTCTTTCTGGGCAAAAATCTGGAAAGAGTCTAATGATTTTCAGCCTTTGGAAAAGGAAGCTGACTTATTATTGGATCATAACTACGATGGTATTCGCGAGTTGGATAATCATCTGCCACCCTGGTGGAAGTGGTTATTTTATGCAACCATAGTTTTTGCCGGTGCTTATTTTGTGTTCTACCATTTGTCGGACACGTTGCCATTACCGCTTAAAGAATATGAAAACGAATTGGCTGTAGCCGATGAGCAAGCAAAAAAATTAAAAGCCTCAAGCCCTACTGCGGCCATTGATGAAACAACCGTACAATTGATTACTGATGCCAATGCGTTGGCCGATGGTAAAATTACGTTCCTGAATAATTGCGCATCGTGCCATCGTAAAGATGGTGGTGGCGATATTGGACCTAACCTCACCGATGAGTATTGGAAACATGGCGGTTCAATTCAGGATATTTTTAAAGTAGTGCGCCACGGTGTACAAGGTACTAATATGATTTCGTGGGAAGGATTTATCAGCCCGGAGAAAATGCAGAATGTATCTAACTACATTCTTACGCTGCAGGGTACTAATCCCGAGAACGGAAAAAAACCTGAAGGTGAATTGTTTAAACCAAAAGGAACAGAGGTTGCTGCCGATACCGTTAAAGCTCAGGCAAGTTTGTAAGTTGATAAGTAAATGATGAGGGTTAAACCAGTGTGTCAGGTATGAAGGAAAAGGAGCATAATTTTTATCAGTACGAAGAGGAGTTTCGCGATACACTGGCCACGGTTGATGAAAAAGGAAAACGGGTTTGGGTTTATCCAAAAAAACCTGCCGGCCACTTTCACAACCTGCGCATTTGGGTAACCGTTTTCTTATTGACGTTATTTTTTGCGGGGCCGTTTTTGCAATGGCAAGGCCGCCCGTTTTTACTCTTCAATATTTTTGAACGCAAATTCATCCTGTTTGGCCAGGTGTTCTGGCCACAGGATTTTTTTCTGTTGGCGCTTACGCTGATTACGTTTTTTGTTTTTGTAATTCTGTTTACCGTAGCGTTTGGTCGGTTGTGGTGTGGCTGGGCTTGTCCGCAAACTTTATTTATGGAAATGGTTTTCCGTAAAATCGAATACTGGATTGAAGGCGATGCCAATGCACAACGCAGGTTAAACAGCAGCAAATGGACGCGTGAAAAAATTCTGAAGAAATCTGCCAAGCAAGTAATTTTTGTTTTGATTTCAGTTTTGATTTCGCATACGGCTATGGCTTACCTGATTGGCTTAGATCAGGTAAAAGAAATTGTAACACAACCACCAACCGAACACCTTGCTGGTTTTATAGGCCTTATTGCGTTTACCGGAATTTTTTACGGAGTGTTTGCCTGGTTTCGTGAGCAGGCTTGCATTGCCGTTTGCCCGTATGGAAGATTGCAAGGTGTATTGCTGGTGAAAGATTCGTTGGTAGTAGCGTACGATTGGTTGCGGGGTGAGCCGCGTGGTAAACTCAAAAAGAATCAAGCTACCATTACTGAGAAGCAAGGCGATTGCATTGATTGTAAACTGTGTGTGCATGTTTGTCCTACCGGAATAGATATTCGCAACGGTACACAATTAGAGTGTGTAAACTGTACGGCTTGTATGGATGCCTGCGATGATGTGATGGACAAAGTAAGCAAGCCAAAAGGATTGATCCGGTATTCATCGCACACTGCTATTACGCAGGGTAAACTAAAAATCTTTACGCCACGTATTGCAGGTTATTCCGTAGTGTTAACAGCATTAATTAGTTTGTTGAGCTACTTTGTTTTTACACGGGCCGATATTGAGACAACTGTACTAAAAGTTCCGGGTACACTCTATACTAAGACCGATGATGGCCAGATCACCAACTTATATAGTATTGAATTTGTTAATAAAACATTTGAAGATATTGAACTAACCGTAAAAGTAGAATCGCCCACCGAAGCATCTTATCTTAAAATTGGCGATCCGATTATAGTAGTTCCCAAAGAAGGTATTTTAAAAGGTATGATTATGATTAAGTTGCCCGAAGCCGCAATCACTTCCGCTAAAACAGTTATTGAATTGGGCATCTATAATCAGAACGAAAAAGTAGAAACCGCTACGGCAAAGTTTATTGGACCAATTCGGTTTAAATCTAAAACAGAAAACCTATAGTTATGAAATGGATCACGCTATCGTTTATCTTGTTTGCCTTGTTTATAGGCACACTGGTTGTGGTTTCAATGAAGCAGGAAGTTAGCCTGGTGTCGAAAGATTATTATCAGGATGAATTGAAGCACAGCGAAAAAATGCAACGCATGAATAATGCAAACGCCCTGATTGCCAAACCTGAATTATCGTTTGAAGGCAACAAAGTAAAACTTTCGTTCGATCAGTTCAGTACAATTGAAAATGGTAAACTTACAGTACAACGTCCTTCGCAGGCAGCACTCGATTTTCAGTTTGAAGTACAATCAGGATCAGCGCCAAGCCAATACTTTGAACTGCAACAATGGGAGCAGGGTTTGTATCGCGTGGGCTTTGCGTGGTCAGCAAATGGATCTGAATATTATGTAGAAAAACTATTGGTGTTGTAAGATGTGGACGGCCATTGTATTAGGGTTAGCCGGAAGTTTACACTGCGCAGGTATGTGCAGTCCGTTGGCTATGGCCGTAACAGCACGCAAACCCTTTATGCTGCACAAGGTTGTTTATAACACAGGCCGGGTTTTAGTTTATGGTTTTATAGGCACGTTAGCTGCGGCCTTTGGCAGTTTGTTTAGCCTTACCGCCTATCAGGGTGTGCTTTCGTTTGCAATGGGTGCCATTTTTTTATTGATGGGTGTGGGCGCTATTACCGGTGTAAACATTCCTTTGTTTACAGCAGGGGTGAATAAACTTACCAGTAAACTCAAACAACTTTTTGGTTTTTGGTTGCATAAAAAGCAAACCAGTGCTGTGTTTGTAATGGGCATGCTGAATGGCCTGCTGCCCTGTGGGCTTACGTACCTTGCACTTACATATTGTTTTATTCTGCCCACGGCTACCGATGGGTTTGTTTTTATGTTACTTTTTGGTTTAGGAACCTGGCCGGTAATGGTGGGTTTTAGCTGGTTAATGGGGCTGGGATTCAAGTCACTAACCCATTATTATCATCGCATGGCCATGCTTTCTTTTATACTGGTTGGCGTGTGGCTCATGGCCAGGGTCTTTGTGCATCATCCGGCCGCACATACCGATACGCTTGGAAAAACCCTTACGGGAGAAGTGATCTGCCGCTAAGCTTTTTGATTTTGTGTGTAATTGAGTACTTTTAGTTCAGGTTCAAACATTATTAAA
Source organism: Cytophagales bacterium (assembly GCA_017303795.1). GTDB lineage: Bacteria > Bacteroidota > Bacteroidia > Cytophagales > Cyclobacteriaceae > ELB16-189. The sequence continues at coordinate 100,169 of JAFLBR010000017.1, forward strand.
ATCTTATTGCAATGAAAAAAATACTAGTACCTACCGATTTCTCTAAAACCTCTGTTAATGCATTAGAGGTGGCCGTTGAAATCGCAAAGAAATCTAATGCTGACATTACGCTTTTGCACGTAGTGGAAGAGGCAAGTTCGTCTTCTTTTTCAGTAACCGGTGAGTGGCAAAAAGAAGGCTGGGCCGATAAACTTTATACCATTAAGTTACTGGAGAAATCAAAAGCGCAACTTGAAAAGCTGGTGCTTGATCCTCGTTTTGAACAGGTTAAAGTTACAGGCGAGTTACGCGTAGGTAATGCATTTCATGGCATGCGTACTATTATTACCGACAATAAGGTTGATTTGGTTGTAATGGGTACAAGCGGTCGCTCGGGGGCAGTAGACTCTGTAATTGGTACCAACACCGAACGCGTGGTAAGGCATGCGAAATGTCCGGTGCTCAGTATCAATAAAAAACCATCCAAGGTTAATTTCAAGAATATTGTGTATGCAACCGCCATGCATAAAGACGAAGAAATTTTCTCGCGCATGGTGAAGAAGACTCAACAACTATACAACTCAACGGTACACCTGGTGCGCATTAATACGCCTGGCGATTTTCAACGCGACTATGTAGTAAAAGACTACATGGAAAAGTTTGCCAAAAAACTTGGCCTAAAAAATTATACCGTTAATGTGTTTAACGACATTACCGAAGAAGATGGTATCATCTACTTTGCTGAAACTATTGATGCCGATATGATTGCCATGGCCACCCACGGCCGCACCGGTTTTGCACACGTGCTGGCGGGCAGTATTGCCGAAGATGTGGTAAGCCATGCCAAACGCCCGGTGTTAACGTTTGTAGTGAAGCGCTAATCGCATTTCGATTTTATAAACCTGTAAGCCACGCAACTCGCGTGGCTTATTTTTTTATCTTTATAATCCTGAAATTTACTTTTTTGAAGAACTACTACTTCATATTAGGGTTGAACCTTTATGCCAGCGAGGCTGAAATCAAGCAGGCTTATCGCAAGCTCGCATTGCAATTTCATCCCGATAAGAATGCCTCGAAGGAAGCCGCTGCTATTTTTATTGAGGTAAACGAAGCCTACGAAGTGTTGGGTGATGCAGTGCGTAAACGCGAGTACGATAAACTATTGTTGGGTGCACCATCCGAGCCGGTTGTAGTACATCGCGACCCACGCTATCGGCCTAAGCCACCGGGGCAAGGCCAATCAGGGTCCAGACGCAGGCAAGCATTGGAAGCCATGCGCGACTACCTGAAGTATGCCATTATGCTTTCGCGATTGGCACTGCTTTTTTCTGCTGTGCTGATTGCGGATTATACCCTGCCCAGTAAGAAAACACGCGAAGAGATTGTGAGTATAAAAAATCCACGCGAAGTGAGGCGAGATGGTGCCTATAAGTTGTCGTTGCAAGATGGTGAAGTCATTAATCTCAGATCAGAATCGGCAGTTGAGTTTGAAAGAGGTGCCGCTATAACTTTATATAGTTCAGCCTGGTTTTCGGTACCGCTGGTTATCGAAAATGAACGCACACAGTTTAAAGCGCAGATACTGGGCTCCATATATGGAAATTTTATTTTCTTGCCGATTGTGTTGTTGTTAACTTCCTTGCTCGGCACGTTTTGGTGGAAGGGCATTGAGTTCCGGTTTAACCTGGGTGTGGTAAATGGGTTGCTGATGTTATTAAGTTTTATTTTTTTACGCATCCATAACTTTTAAGTATGAGCAAAAAAAACGATTGGAAGAACAGAGATGGTGTGGTGTACTCCACCAATTCTGATTTTGATTATAGCTACAATAAAAACGAAGAAGCTGAAACATTACCACCGGCAAAACAAAACCTGCGCGTTCAAATGGATAACAAAGGCCGCGCAGGTAAACAGGTAACATTGGTTACCGGATTTGTTGGAACAACGGATGATTTGGAAACCTTAACCAAATTACTCAAAACCAAATGTGGGGTAGGCGGTTCGGCTAAAGATGGCGAAATTCTGATGCAAGGCGATGTGCGCGATAAAGTAGTGGCCGTGCTTACCAAAGAAGGGTACAAGACGCGGAAAATCTGATTTCCCCACTCATAAAAATACTCAGGCCAGATTAAACTTTTAGCCTTCAAAACGGGTTCTGGTTGTATATTTGTTATTCACTAAAATTAAATTCTTATGGCATTTACACTTCCTGCGCTGCCTTATGCTTTTACAGCATTAGAGCCGCACATCGATGCACGCACCATGGAAATCCATCATGGTAAACATCACAACGCATACGTTACCAATTTAAATAATGCAGTAGCGGGTAAACCCGAAGAGAACCTGAGCATTGAAGAAATCTGTGCAAACATTTCAAAATACCCGGCTGCGGTGCGCAACAATGGGGGTGGACATTATAACCACTCGCTGTTCTGGACAATTATGGGCCCTAATGCCGGTGGTGCGCCAACCGGAGCGTTGGCCGAGGCCATCAACGCAGCCTTCGGAAATTTTGAAGAGTTTAAAACCAAGTTTGCCGCTGCTGGTGCAACCCGATTTGGTTCGGGCTGGGCATGGTTAATTAAAGATGCTTCTGGTAAACTGGCCATTACCTCAACACCTAATCAAGATAATCCTTTAATGGATGTAGCCGAAGTAAAAGGCACACCCCTTTTAGGTTTGGATGTGTGGGAACATGCTTATTATCTGAACTACCAAAACCGCAGACCTGATTACATTACAGCATTCTGGAATGTGGTAAACTGGAGCGAAGTAGCAAAACGATTTGCGAAATAAGCAGACCAGATGATTAAGAACAAAAAACCCACTTGCAGTGGGTTTTTTGTTTTGAGATAACTATGGGTTTCTGATATCATTTTCAGTTGTCCGATTTTTTGGGACAACTCACTACCTTCCTTTTTTGGTATCAAATAGTTTTATGTTGCTCAATGAGTCTTACTTTTTGTTTTTGATTGTTCGAAAATTCTTCTAGGGTTATACTCGACTTAATCTATTTTTATATGATGATAATTTGGTTGAACGTCAATCATCCAAAATTCAATTTTGTCCCCGCTATTGATTATGCATTTTGTTGCCGGCTGGCTTTTTTTGGAGAATCTAATTTTGGAATTTAGTCCTGCGTTTTTTACACTGGCATATTGTCCGTCCAGGCTGGATTGTGAAATTTTAATTTGAATATTTTTTCCGATAGTCAACAGGTGATAAGTCTGTGATTTTTTTAAAGACTTTTCTAAAGGCGTCAATATCGTTGTAACCTGTTTCGTAAATTATTTCGTTTACTGTTTTTCGTCCTGCTTCCAAATGTTTTTTTGCAAACTCAACCTTCACTCTTTGAATGTATTCCAATATTGAATTGCCTGTGCATTTTTTAAACCTTCTTTCAAAGGTCCTTCTTCCAACGTTGAGATTCTCAGATATTTTATCTACTGTATAATTTTCAGTAGGATTGTTTTCTATAAATTCCTGTGCTTTCAGAACTAATTCATCACCGTGCTTTTTTTGTCCGATAAATATCATATAAGGGTTTTGACTCTTCCTCCCAATGTCAATTTCAAACATTTTGGACGCCAATATGGATATTCCCCTATCCAAATGTTTTTCAAAAATATAGAGCAGCAGATTCAAATATGAGTATCCGCCTCCACAGGTGTAAATTCCTTTTTCGTCTGTAATAATGCTATCATCGATGACTTTTACGTTGGGAAACATTTCCTTAAACTCAATCTGAGCAGCCCAATGAACTGCACATTTTCTGTTGTCCAAAAGTCCCGTAGAAGCAAGGTAAAATGAGCCCACACACAGGCAAACAATTTCTGCACCTTTATGATATTGAGCAGTGAGCCAATCTGTATATTTTTTGTTTTCATGAATGGCTTTTTTGAAATCACCACATAGTAGTGGCAACACAATTACGTCTGTCCTTTCTATTTGGTTGATGGTCTTGTCGGTGTTGATTGTATAAAGTCCGTTGGAAAGTTTTGTGTTTTTTGTAAGTCCAACTACTTCAATATCGTAAAAAGGCGACTTGCCCTGATACCTCATAAAGTCGTTCACCCGGCTAAGCAGTTGATGACTGCTGTCAATACTTGTCAGCGTTGCATCAAATAACGGTAAGATAGATACGTGTTTCATTCCAAATGATATTGATGTCGCTAATATAAAAGAATAGACTGTCGCAAACGACAGGTAAGATTGTCGTTTTTACCCAGTGCTGTGCTAAAATGGCCTTAGTATTTTTGTATCAAAATTTTAAAATACAAAAAATGAAATCGGTAGAAATCATCATGATTCCTGTTAAAGACAGGCAAAAATCCAAAGAGTTTTATCTGAAACTTGGATTTCAGATTATTGTTGAAGCACCCGCTGCTCACGGTGAAACGTGGATACAAATGGGTATTCCTGGTAGTGACACCACTATTTCACTTGCAGGATTTCAAGGTATCATTTGTGAAACTGATAATATTAAAAATGAAATTGCGAACTTAAAATCAAAGGGAATTGAAGTCGATAAAATTGATGAAACCCCTTGGGGAAAGTTTGCGTGGCTGAAAGATTTGGATGGAAATAGTCTATGTCTTCATCAAAAATGATTTGCTAACGTTTGTGTTTCTGCAGTGGTGCCTTTTCGAAGCCGCGTCTTGTCCCACGACACCAAACGTAATTTGAAAAACTAAACTACATTTACACTGAACCCCAGCCATGTTTTATACATTTTGTTAGCGGCTGGGCTTCTACATCTTTATCCGTTTGTAAAAAACTTGGTTCCTAATTGTAAGCTCCCCTAAAGTTGGGCCATTTGAAAGTTGAATAATAAAATTCAATTTTAAATGGTTAACTATGAAAAAGTCAAGATTTACAGAAACACAGATCGTAAAAGCGATCCAGGATCATGAAGC
>JAFLBR010000018.1 GCA_017303795.1 Cytophagales bacterium
ACACCAACCTCTCTTTTAATTGGATCATTCCAAGAGTAGGATGCCTAAAAAAACTCAATCAAAAAAATAGCGTAAGCACCGCTATTTTATACTTTTGAGTGGCTCAAAAAAAGGGGGAGCTTACACATACTTTTTTTGAATTAATTTACGCCTAACCAAACTCGTATGTAAGATATTAGTTATTGTCCCTCTCAAACAAATCGTTTCCAGAACAATATTTTTCTACGCACTCAGAAATTGCGAATTCAGAAGATTTTAAAAGGGGTGATGTACGTGGGGATTGATGGTGAAGAGCTTTTCATAGCAGGCTGGTGCGTACCTAAACGGGGATTCCGGAATTCGCCAGAGCTCAAATAAGTTTATAGTTACTTATTAAAGTCGGGTTTTAATTACTCACTCTCACGCTCCTCCCGATAGCTATCGGGAGGAATGACTTTTCATAAAAGAGGGTGTGCCGGCTCAATACCTTAGAACCATTTTTTATTATTTCTTACTAAATCGTAGAACAAATAAAATTCTTTTCCGTACACTTGTTCTACAATTTAGTAACTAATATGATTGAAACTCGATTAGGTGAATTTGAAGAAGTGATTCTGTTGTTGGTAGGCATTCTGGGTGAAGGCGCTTATGCCTACAGTATTTCAGAAGAATTCAAAAACCAAACTGGCCGCTCCATTTCTATAGGCGCCACACACTCTACGTTAGATAGATTAGAAACCAAAGGCTTTCTGAAATCGGAAATGGGCAGCGCTACAGCCGAGCGTGGCGGTCGCAGGAAAAGAATTTTTACCATTACAGCATTAGGCAAACGCGTGCTCAAAGAATCGCGCGACTTTAAAGTGAGTTTGTGGCAACAGTACCCAGCGTTTAAGGTGAATTTTAATTAGGCATTAGTAATGGAAGCAGTAAGCCATTAAGTGTTAACACAAATAATTATGAAAAAAACGCTGTTAGTACTTAGTCTTGTTTTTGGACTTTTTAGTTTCACCAATGGGCAAGCAGATACCGAAACAAAAGTACCTGTGTGGACAGAAGCGGACAGAAAATACCTGTTGGATAATTTAATTCGTTCGAAAGAGGAATTACTAGCAGAAACAAAAAACCTTACCAAAGCGCAATGGAATTTTAAAGAAAGTCCAGACCGCTGGAGCATCAACCAAATTGTTGAACACATTTGCTTATGGGAATTAATTCAGATGAATGAAATTTCCACATCCTTACGAATTGGTCCCATACCCGGCTTTACCGATTATCGTCCTGATAGTATTTTTATCAACAAGGACACAGAACGATTGGATAAGATGGTAACCACAGACTTTACAAAACCTTTCACGTATGGTGTTCCACTAGGGAACAATGAAGGCAAGAACAATATGATTTGGTATACCACCATGCGCAATGAATCAATAGATTTTTTGCGGGGGACTGACGTAAACCTTCGTGTACACTACATCTATTTTGTTTCGAATATTCATCAAAAGTATATGAGTTTTTTTCAGCACACGTTTCGGCATTTGGAGCAGATAAAGGAAGTTAAAAAACATCCAAAGTATCCGAAATAGATTATGGTACGGGGGCATCATGAAAAAGTAAGATGAAGTTAAATCCACCAAAGTTAGCGAAGCGGTTACTGCATGAATTTCTGCGGCAGGATTTAGCCGAAGAAGTCCAGGGCGATCTGGAAGAGAAGTTTTATGTCGATGCAAAAGTAAAATCAGCATTCCGCGCAAAGCTTAATTATTGGTTTCAGGTTTTAAACTACCTGCGTCCCTTCGCATTCAAAAAGAAAAGAGCACATCTTAATCAGTATGATATGTTTCAGAACTACTTCAAGATTGCTTCGCGCAATCTGTTAAAACAAAAACTCTATTCGGGAATTAACATTGCCGGGCTTACACTCGGGCTAACCTGCTTTATGGTTATTCTATTGTATGTGCAACATGAGTTTTCGTACGATAATTTTTATCCCAACACCAAAAGCATTTATCGCGTGTATCAAAAACAAGCGGGCAATGAGTTTATGGGCACTGATTACTTTGCAGTAACTCCGGCTCAACTGGCCCGTGTTATGATGGAAGAGTGCCCGGAAGTAACACATGCTACCACGGTGCAACGCACTTCCGGTTTGTTATCCCACAGCGAAGCAAACTTCTGGCAAGATGGCATTGCTGCCGATGCCGAGTTCTTCAACGTGTTTCGCATTTCGTTTAATGAAGGTAATCCGCAAACAGCGTTAACCGATGGCCGAAGTATTGTGCTAACGCAAACATTAGCGCAAACTGTTTTTGGCGATCAGGATGCAATAGGCAAAGCATTTCGGTACCAGGGTGGCGAAGAAGATTTTACGGTTACGGGTATTATTCCCGATCCACCGGCAAATGCATCTTTTAAATATTCGTTTGTCATTCACTTACTCTATAGCGAGGGTTATGCAGAAGAAATGAAACGCTCGGGCTGGAACGGCAACTCATACTATACTTTTTTTGAGTTGGCGGAAACGGCTTCCATTCCGGATTTGGAAAATAGATTTGCAGCGCTTCTGAAAAAATATCAGTTGCCCGAAGACTATGCCGATTATCCGTTTAAGGATCAATACTTCACGCAGTCGTTAACCGATTCATATTTTCAAGCAGGCGTTAACTTCGACATTGGTCAGAAAGGAAATCTGAAAGTTATTTATGCCTATGCAGCGGTTGCATTAATTGTGCTGTTGCTGGCGTGTGTTAACTATATGAACCTTGCGGTAGCGCGTTCGGTTAAGCGTGCCCGCGAGGTTGGGTTGCGTAAAGTAGTAGGTGCGGTACGCAGACAACTTGTTGCGCAGTTTTTAGGTGAGTCGGTATTGATAGCGTTGTTCGCATTGCTACTAGCCATCGGACTTACGTATAGTGTACTGCCAGCTTTCGCTAAAATTGTAGAGCGACCCGTTGAGTTTAATCTGCTTTCCAATCCGTGGATTGTACCAGCATTGTTGGCATTGGTGTTAGTGGTTGGTTTATTGTCGGGCAGTTATCCGGCACTTGCCATGTCATCGCTAAAACCGGTTGATGTATTGAAATCAAAATCGGATATAAAAATTTCCGGTTTCAGCCTGCAGCAGTTTCTGATTGTGTTTCAGTTTGTGGCTTCCATTGTGTTAATCATCAGCAGTGTGGTAATCTATCGCCAACTGAATTTTATGAAGAACAAAGAGTTGGGCTACGATAAAGAAAATGTAGTTACCATCTGGATAAGAGATCGCCCCCTGCGCGAGAAGTTTGATGTGCTGGCGAACGAGTGGCTGCAACATCCGGGCGTAATTCATGCTACTATGACTACCAGCCTTCCGGCCGATATCTCATCCAGTACGCTAATCAAAAAAACCGCAGCCGATAAAGATCAGCTTGCTATTTACCAGTGGTCGGTTGGTGCCGACTTTCTGAATGTATTCGGAATGGAGCTTGTAGCCGGGCGTACTTTTTCGGAAGAAATAAAATCTGATGTATCGCAAGAAAATGCCATCATAAACGAAACCGCGGCTCGTGCCCTGGGCTGGACAGCCGAAGAAGCAATAGGAAAACAATTTGATCGCGATGGTGCCATAACCATTGTTGGCGTGGTGAAAGATTTTCACATGCTTTCCATGCACTTGCCCATTCAACCCTTAATGATTCGCTATGAAAATTTCTGGGGTCGCTTTTTTGCAATAAAAATTAAACCCACCGAGGTGCCGCAAACCCTTAGTCATATTGATGCTGTGTTTAAGAAAAATTCAATCTATCCGTTCGAGTATCAATTCTTGAGTGATGAATACAATAAACTTTATAACAGCGAACTGAAACTAGGCGAAGTGTTTGGATTCTTTACCATCACGTCTATCGTAATTGCTTCGCTGGGTTTGTTTGGCCTGGCAGCCTTTACCGCGGGTCAACGCACCAAAGAAATCGGCATCCGTAAAGTGTTGGGCGCATCGGTGCGGCAAGTGGTGTTTATCTTATCAGAAAGCTTTGCGTGGCGAATTCTGGCCGCGTTTATTATTGCCATACCGATTGGCTGGTATGCCATGAATCTCTGGCTGCAAGACTTTGCTTACCGCATTGACATAGCATGGTGGATTTTTGCATTGGCTGGCTTGTCGGCTTTTTTATTAGCCGGTATTTCTATCGGCTATCAATCCATTAAAGCTTCGCTGGCCAATCCGGTAGATAGTTTACGATCAGAGTAACCACTTTGAAAAAACACAACTCCATACCGCCACTTCTTGCACAGCAACTATTAAAACGTCTGCTGCGAACTGAGTTAGCCGAAGAAGTTCAGGGCGATCTGGAAGAGAAATTTTATACTGACTTAAAATCAAAATCAGCATTCAAGGCAAAGCTCTGCTATTGGATTCAGACGTTAAATTATTTACGACCGTTTGCACTGCGCAAGCGGAAACAATCACATCATCATTTTGATATGTTCAGAAATTATTTTCGCGTGGGTGTGCGCAGCATGTTGCGTAACAAAACATTTTCGGCTATTAATGTGTCGGGTCTGGCCATTGGCATTGCCTGTTGTGTGTTGTTGGCATTGTTTATACAGGATGAGCTTTCCTTCGAAAAACATTTTGCAGACCATGACCGGATTTACCGGATAACCACCACACTTAAATCAGCCACCAACGAAAGTCAGTTGCAACGTGCCTCGCCTGTTATCGGGCCAACGCTGTTGCGCGAGTTTCCTGAACTGGAAAACATAGCGCGTGTGGTTAAAGACCTGAGTGCACCACAGCAGATTCTTACGCATCATGATCGCGCTTTTGCACAAAGTCGCGCCTATCAGGTTGACTCTACTTTCTTTGAAATTTTTCCTTACGAGTTTAAAGCAGGTAATCCTTACACAGCATTGAAAGAACCGGGGTCTGTCGTATTAAGTGAAGCATTGGCTTATAAAATATTTGGCGATAAACCAGCATTGAATGAATTGCTGGGTATTCCAACCTTTTCGGATAGTGCGCTGTTGCGCGTAACCGGAGTAATAAAGCAAACACAAAATCAATCGCATCTCGATGCTGATTTTTATTTCTCGGGTTTGGAGCAAGTGCTTGAACCGATTACCACCTGGGCAACAGGCAATTTTGTTTTTACTTACGTGAAACTAAAACCGGATGCCGATGTAAATCAATTGCTCGATAAGTTTCCGGGGTTGATGGCGGACTATGGCGATGAAGAAAACCGCGCGATGGGTCGTCAGAAGATTTTGGGATTGCAATCCCTGCAAGATGTTCATTTACATTCATCCCACCTTGATAATCAGTTTGAGTTGGGCACGCGCGGAAGCATTACGTATGTGTATCTCGCAGCCGCTATCGGTAGTTTGATTTTGCTACTGGCAGCAATCAATTTTATTAATCTTACTACAGCCAAAGCATCGCAACGCGCCCGCGAAATTGGTGTTCGAAAAACAGTTGGTGCTCATCGTGGCAACCTCATCGCCCAGTTCATGGGCGAATCAGTTGGCATTGCCTTGCTGGCCATGCTCATTGCTTGCGCATTAGTTTATTTGTCGCTGCCGCAGTTCAATCAGTTGGTTCAGAAAAATCTTTTCATCGGAAATCATAACTTATTTTTTCTGATCAAAAGTGTACTCGCGATAACGCTGATTACCGGTTTTATTGCCGGGGCTTATCCGGCTTTGTTCATTTCATCTTTTGATGCAATAAAAGTTTTAAAAGACAAACATTTGCAATTGGGCTCATCGCATCTTTTACGCAAAGGATTAATTTCCTTTCAGTTTTCAATTTCGGTAATTCTGGTTTCGGGTATTCTGGTGGTGCAGCATCAGTTGCATTACATTCAAAACAAACCGCTGGGTTTTGATGTAGCCGATAAAGTAATGTTGCCGCTGCGTACAGCCGAGGCTTCCACTCAATATGCCCGATTGCGCGAAACGGTAAAAGATATTGCCGGAGTAAAAGCAGTAACGGCATCGTCTAACTCGCCATCCACACCACCCATAAGCGATTGGAGTTTTTATCCGACAGGAAAAACAGAAGCCGATGCCATCAATCATTATATAGTTTCCGTTGATGAAAACTATTTTGAAATGTTATCCATCCAGCCGATAGCCGGAAGGGATTTTGTGTTTCCGGCCGATGGACAACGTGCGGTTAATGTTCCACAAAAAGCGATTGTTAACCAGGCCAGTTTAAAGAAGATGGGTGTAAAGATTGATCAGGCCGTGGGAACGCAATTAAAATTCGCCAGCACAGAATCGCTGTTCGAAATTATTGGTGTGGTGGAAGATTTTCATCAGTTCTCATTGCACAAAGAAATTACACCTATGATTTTTCTGGCCTCAACTGATTCAGGCGCCTTCCGGCAAATGGTGGTGGCTATCGACAAACAGAATGCAGAAGATACGGTAACAAAAATCCAGACGGCCTGGAAAGAACTTGTACCCGATACACCTTTTGAAAAGGAAATGTTAAGTGAGAGTGTAGGCAAGCAATATGAACGCGATCGTAACATGTCGGCACTGGTATTTAGCTCTACTTTACTGGCCGTTGTTATTTCTTGTCTTGGCTTATATGGCTTATCTGTTTTTCTGGCGGAGAAGCGGGTAAAGGAAATTGGCATCCGCAAAGTAATGGGTGCATCAGTAAAGCAAATTTTAGTTATGCTTACCAAAGAATATCTAAAAACAGTAGCCATTGCATTGGTCATAGGTATTCCGGTAAGTTATTTTCTGATGCAGCAATGGTTGCAAAATTTTGCTTACCGCGATAACCCCGGTGCGTGGTTGTTTCTGCTGGCAGCCGGTTTGTGCGTAGCGGTTTCGATGCTAACGGTTTTGTTTGAATCATTGAAAGCTGCGTTAACAAATCCGGTAAACAGCATTAAGGCAGAATAGCAATGAAGCAGATAAGGCCACCAGCAACTGCACAGAAATTCTTACAACGCGTGTTGCGTAACGAATTGGCCGAAGAAATTCAGGGCGACCTAGAAGAGAAATTTTATGAAGCGTGTAAAAACCAATCCGCTTTTCGTGCAAAGCTGAATTACTGGTATCAGGTTGTTAACTACCTGCGACCGTTTGCTATTAAGAAACTTAAAACGAATCCCTCTAACACTGGCGATATGCTACAATCGTATTTAAAAATTGGTTGGCGAAATCTGTTTCGCAATTCCACTTACTCCATAATAAATATCACCGGACTGGCGCTGGGCATGGCCGTGGCTTTGCTTATTGGCTTGTGGGTATTTGACGAATTGAGTTTCAATACATCATTTAAAAATTATAATCGCATTGCAGCTGTTTATCATCATATTGAATTTGGTGAGGACAAACTTACCATTGGTGATGCACCCGTGCCTTTAGGTACTGAATTAAAAACAACCGTAGCAGAGTTTGATGAAGTAGTAATCGCCACGTGGCAGAAGGAACATGTTGTAGATTTTGAAAACACACCCACCACCCTAAATGGTCTTTTTGTAGAACCCGCTTTTGCCGACTTGTTTTCGCTCGAAATGCACGCAGGCTCAGCGGCTGCCTTAAAAGAAATTCATGCGGTGTTACTTTCACAAAGCACAGCCGAAAAAATAATTGGAACGGATGCGGTTGGAAAAACCATTCGCTTAAACAACCGCGATAATGTGGTAGTGGCGGGTGTGTACAAAGATTTTCCCAATAATTCTGAGTTTGCTAACATTCAAATGTTGTTGCCCTTTAATTACTATGTAGCTATGAGCGAAACTACCCAGCAACAATTAACCAACTGGGAAGATCTCAACTTTCAATGCTTTGTGTTGTTGAATGAAACGGCTTCGCTGGCAGTTGCAGAGTCAAAGATTAAAAATCTGCTTAACTCAAAAGGGTCCGATGATCTGAAAGCAATTAAACCCGAAGGTCTGCTATTACCGATGTCGCGTTGGCATTTATACAACGAATATAAAAACGGTGTACCTATCGAAACGAAAGCAAACCTGATCTGGATGTTCGGTTCAGTAGGTGTATTTGTGCTATTACTGGCTTGCATCAATTTTATGAACCTGAGCACGGCACGTAGCGAAAGACGCGCACGGGAAGTAGGAGTGCGCAAAGTAATGGGCTCAGTTCGCAGCCAGTTGGTGAATCAGTTTCTGAGTGAATCGTTGTTGGTAGTGGTAGCTGCGTTTGTTATTTCCATGCTGTTGGTTTGGATATGTTTGCCGTGGTTCAACACCTTAACAGTAAAACAGATTACACTTCCGTGGAATAATTTATATTTCATAACGGCAACATTTCTCTTCATTATAACCACCAGTTTGCTGGCAGGTAGTTATCCTGCGTTTTATCTGTCGGGTTTTAATCCCGTAAAGGTTTTGAAGGGAACATTTAAAGTAGGTAAATGGGTAAAGCGCCCGCGGCAAGTGTTGGTTGTATTTCAATTCAGTGTGTCTGTTATTCTGGTACTTTGTACGGGTGTGGTGTTTCAGCAGTTGCAACATGCCAAAAACCGACCCGTTGGTTTTTTGCGCGAAGGCGTTTTCTTTGTTACCATTCGTACGCAAGATCTTTCGCTTACCAATTATAATTCATTACGTGCCGATGTACTCGCCACGGGCCATATACAAAACATGGCTAAGTCTTATTTTCCGATTACAGGCTCTATGGCAGCCGATGCTTCCATTACCTGGGATGGTAAAGATCCAGCCTCTCGTCCTTTAATTGCATTGAACAGTTGCTCGCATGATTTTCCCTCAACCAATGGATTTGAGTTTGTAGCTGGTCGCGATTTTTCACGTGAGTATAGTACCGATTCTACTGCGGTGGTTGTAAACGAAATGGCCGCAAAAATTTTTGGTGATGATGTCATCGGCAAGAAGATAAGATTTGCCAGTGGCATAGAGCGCGAAATTGTTGGTGTGATTAAAGATCAGATTCGATGGTCGCCATTCACTAACCAATCGCCACACATGTATTATGTAAAGTATGAAGAATATGGAACACTCACCTTTCGGTTGGCTGAGGGCGCATCTGCGCAAGCGGCATTGGCCAGTGTAAAAGAGATTATTAAAAAATACGATCAGGCCGCACCTTTCGAATACAAGTTTGTGAATGAAGATTACAACCGACTGTTTAATCATGAAGAACGAATTGGAAAGCTGGCAACCATTTTTGCTTCGCTTGCTATCATCATTAGCGGTATTGGGTTATTGGGACTTTCGGCTTTTGCCGCCAGTCAGCGTACCAAAGAGATTGGTATTCGTAAAGTGTTGGGCGCATCAGTGTTTCAAATCTGGCAACTGCTGTCGCAGGATTTTTTGAAATTGATTTTAATTGCGTTGCTGGTGGCCTTGCCATTGGGGTATTACCTGGCACATAACTGGTTACTTCAATATGAATATCGAACAGAGCTATCGTGGGGATTATTTGTGGTGGTGGCTATTGCGGCTGTGGTGTTAATGTTGGTTTCCATCAGCCATCAATCGCTAAAAGCTGCCAATAGCAATCCGGTTAATACACTTAAAACGGAATAACAACTCCTGGTTTGTGTCCTTTCCGCCATGTTTTGTGTCCTCACAAACCATTTTAATTTTTTATCACCTGTATATCGAGGCGTCAAGACGGCTATAAGCTTTAGCAGCAGGCCGTCAGACGCCTAACCCTTGGCACAAAAACTTTTCCGCCATGGTTTGTGTCCCCACCATCTTAAATCTCTGCCATGGTTTGTGTCCTCACAAACCATTTTAAACACCTGTAATTATTCCACCAGTTGTGTTACTAATTCCCTGAAAGAATTTTCAGATGTCAAGACAGCCATCAGGCGCCTATCAACAAAACAAATTTTAACCCGATGCAATCAAAACCCACCATTAAAAAAACCAAGTTTCAGGAATGGCGCGAATCTATTGTGTTTGCCGTAGTAGTGGCAACGCTGTTCCGTTGGTCGCTGGCCGAAGCATTTGTAATTCCAACCAGCTCCATGGAAAACTCTATGCTGGTGGGCGACTATTTATGGGTAAGTAAAATTCATTATGGATCGCGCACGCCACGCACACCTTTGCAAGTTCCATTGACGCATCAAAAAATCTGGGGCACCGAAATTCCTTCTTACTTAGATTGGATTGAGTTGCCTTCATATCGCTTGCCCGGTTTGCGCAAAGTAAAACGCGGTGAGCCGGTTGTATTTAATACACCCAAAGATTTACTTGATCCAACCGAAAGACCGGTTGATCTGAAAACATATCTCGTAAAACGATGTGTAGCTATTGGTGGCGATGTGGTTCAGATTAAAGATCAACAAGTTTATATCAATGGCGAAGCGATGATAAATCCAGCCGGTATGAAATTCCGGTATCAGGTAATTACCAAAGAAGAATTGCAGCCGCGGGCGCTTGATCAATTGGGTTTAGATAGTGAAGACTTTTGGTTTTTGGGCAAAACCAATGATGGCAAAGCCGTGTACAGCATGTTGCTTACGCAAGAACAATTAGGGGCTGTGAATACTGCACCCTATAAAGTTTCAGTAGAATCGGCTTCGGATGATAAAGGTGGCTTTCCGCTTTATCCTGCTATGATGAATGACAAGTGGACATTAAACAACTATGGCCCGCTTACTATTCCGCAAAAGGGAATGACGATTGCCATTAACGATTCTACTTTAAATTTCTATGGTGAGTTTATTGAGAAGTATGAAGGGCATAAAGCAGTAAAAATCGCTAATGCACAATTAGAGATTGATGGAAAGCAAGTGAGCAACTATACCTTTCAGCAAGACTATTATTTTATGATGGGCGATAGCCGCGACAATTCTATCGACTCGCGCTATTGGGGTTTAGTACCCGAAGATCATATTCTGGGCAAGCCGTTGTTTATCTGGCTATCGATAAACAAAGATGGTAAGTGGTTGGATAAAGTGAGATGGGCGCGATTGGGTAAAGTGATTGAGTAAGTTTTTACAGCAGAGAAACGTAAGTCCCAGCTTAGCGAAACTTTGTGATCCTTTGAGTGCTTTGTGCGATAACCTCTTCTTGAATGTTGCAATGGGTTTATCACAAAGCTACACAGAGGTTATCTTAAGCTTTCACAATCTTCAAAATCCCCATCCTATTTATAATCCATTCCGCTACTAATAAATTCGGCACCCAACATAACCACGCAATTACCCGATACGCTTCAATAAAATCGAATTGAGCAATTTGCCCGAGCGGAATATAAATGCGCAACGTTACCGCGGCCCATGTAAGCGCATAGCTGCGTATCATCCATGCCTGATGTTGATTGATTTGTTTTTGTCGGATTGCAAGAAAAGCTTTTGTGGTTGTATAAATCCAGATCACCGCCAATCCACCAAAGCCAAAGCCAGCAATCCAACCACCGGTGGCATGAAAAGAAAGGTAAAGCGCAGCACTACCACTCAATAAACAAACCGCTACATAAACCTTACCCAATAACCGATGTGTGCTTAAATATTTTTGCCTTAGTCTTGAACTAAACTGCGACCAACCGATAAGCAAAGCAACCCCACCAAAAAAGATGTGTTGATAAAATAAAATGTTCCAGAGTTGACTGGCCAGCAACGCATCCGGCTTTGATTCCAATAATCCGAAACGCCCTTCTATGAGTAAGTATATCACAGGATACAATCCTACACCAATAGAGAAGAAGGCAAACAAAATCCAGTTGAGGGTTTTCATGCGTTATTCAGCTTGAGGAGATTCAAGAATTTAAATTAAGATAAATCAAACGTAAACTTAGCGTCCTTTGCGCCTTTGCGTGAAAGAATTCTCACGTCTTTTGCTTTTTCTTTTTGGCAGATGGAAACAACACATTGTTAAGAATTAATCTATAACCCGGTGAATGCGGATGCATGGATAAATCTGTATTCGCTCTGCGCCAGCCGGGCATTCCTTCCGGATCGTGCCCGCTATAATATGTCCAATGGCCGCGACCCAGCTCGCCATACAAATAACGGGTACGGCCTGCATTTCTGTTTTCGCCCAACACCCATGCATTTGGTTTTACAAGTGCTGCGTTGAATGAAGAAGTTTGTCCGTTGAATTCTTTAATAACATGCTCATGATTCTGCGTAAGCAAAGAAGGCACTATATCCCACTTGGCCGAAAACTGAAATAACTGAAAGTAAGATGAACCAGGTTGAAAAGATTCAGGACCGTTTGCATTAATGTCAGAAAACCTACGACTGGCAGCAGGCTCAAGTGTAAAATTTTCAAAGGCCAGGGTTTTGGAATAATCCAGAGCAGCGTCATCATCGCCACTTAAATCCTTAAACGAAATGCCCGAGCCTTCTGCGGCAAGCGCAATGTCAAACGTTTCGGCTCCCGAACACATCGCAAACAGATAACCACCACCGGCAGTAAAACCTTTAATACGTTTAGCCACGGCTAACTTCATATCGGTTACCGATGCAAAGCCTAACCGGATAGCCGTTTCCTCTTGAATTTTTGCTTGTATAATAGCCGACTCCCTGCGTAAAAATCTTCCGTGTTGGCCGGTAAAATCTTCATGATGTAAATGCAGCCAATCAAACTTTGCCAACTCGTCTTTCAAAATTTCTTCATCGTAAAGAATGGTGTAGGGAATCTCGGCATAATCCAATACCAGAATTACGGCATCGGTCTCGTCATTAATCAATTCGTTTTTGGGTGAGTACACCGCTACGCGCGGAGCCGTTTCCAATCGCACCACATTCAGGTTTACATCGGGCCGGGCTATTTCGGTTAAGATACCGTTTGCTTTAGCCGATGAAATTAACTCAAAGGAGATACCGCGCACTTTGCATTCGGTTAATACCTCATTATTGAAGGGAATCAGAAAACTTCCACCACGATAATTTAATAACCAATCTACGGGTTGCCCGATGGAAAGCGTATGAAAAGCAAGGCCATAAGCTTTCAGGTGGTCACGCTGACTTTCGTCCATCGGTATAAAGATGGAATTGGCATAAGTAACTTGTGCCACGATGATTAATGCAATAACCCACCACCGTTTCATTTTCTGAATGTCCGGTTTTTCTAGGTGAATAACAACTGAATTTTTTTAGAAAGACTTCATCTCCTTTGGAGCGGGGCAAGGGGTAAGGTATTTTTGAATTAATCTTTAGTGTATGCCCGTTAACGTTTCGCAATTAATTGATCAGATAAAACCAGAGTTTGTGTTTGCAGCTTCGCGCAGCAGTGGGCCCGGAGGCCAAAATGTAAACAAGGTAAACTCGCGCATAACACTTTCGTGGAAGGTGAGTGAATCGACACTTGCGCCTGAAGTGAAAGAAGTGATTTTGAAGAAACTTCATTCGCGCATTACTGCGGATGGCGAGTTGCAGATAACGGTACAGGAGAGTCGATCGCAATTGCAAAACAAAGAAGCTACTATACAAAAGCTGCATGAGTTACTAAGTAAAGCCTTTGCACCACGCAAAGTGCGCAAGCCCACCAAACCGGGCAAAGTAGCTAAGCAAGCCCGCCTGCAAACAAAGAAACAAAACTCTGAAAAGAAGAAATGGCGGCAGAAACCTGAATAGGTTACTGGTCTCTGGCCACTGGTTACTGGTTTGATTGGAGTAGTTTATTAAGTTGGGACTATTTACCAGAGACCAGAAACCAGCGACTAGCAACCAGTTTAAGGAGAACAAACTATATTTGCGCCCAGAAATTTAGCCTGAACTTATGCGCCTCGGACAATTAGCCCGAAAACTTTCGGTAAGACCGTCTCAGATTGTAGATATACTGGCCAAACACCAGCAATTTTTAGAAGACGGATCGAACGCCAAACTAACGGATGATTTGGTAAAACAGATTGTACTACACTTTGCACCCGATCGCCTTTCTGAAATTATGGCCGTGCAAACGCAGGAAGAACCCGAGCCACAGCCACAACCGGAAACAGTTGTCGCCGAAATTGCAGTGGAAAAGATTGAGCTGCAACCCGAAGTTGTTGTGGAGGCAAAGCCCGAACTTGCGGATGAGAGCGAAACCATTCGGGCGCCTAAAGTTGAATTGGCCGGATTAAAAGTGTTAGGCAAAATAGAACTACCCGCTCCGCGAAAAAAAGAAGAGCCGAAGGCTGAAGGTGAAAATCAGGCCGAACAAAAGCCGAAGCGCGAACCAAAAGATAGGCCAAGAAAGCCAGTAGAGCGTAACGAAAAACAATGGCGTAATCCTGTTGCTCAACAACGCGATGCTGAAGCTCGCGAAAAAGAAGAGCGCAGAAAGAAAGCATTGGAAGAAGAGAAAGAACGCAAGCGCATCAATTACCTGAATAAGATTAAGACACAACCTGTAAAAGCTGCCCGTATTTATGATGAGGCTGACGAAGTACAGGTTGAACTAAAACCAGAACAAAAGCCACGCACGTGGGTGGGTAGGTTCTTAAAGTGGCTCAACACCTGATGAAGAAAAAAGAATGCCCTTCGTGTGCGATGGAGATTGAGGCTGGTTTAAAAACCTGTCCGATTTGTCAATATGAATTTCCGCAGCGCGATCCGGCCATTAAGTGGGTGGCCATAGTTTTAATCATTGCAATTTTGTTTGGGATATTCTTTTTGAGAAGCTGGTTTTAAACTACGCTTCATTTGAAATTTACTTCTCGGGTTTTAGTTTTCGGCCCAGCCCAAATACAATAGGTATTCCGAAAGGGAGAAAAATAAATACCAGCCATAAATTACTAGTGTCCAGAAAAATTGTTTGCATAAAGATTTTATGGATAAACTGTTTTTTATCATGCCCTAATATGAGACCCATCATATTTTTTTTATTCTAACTAAGGCAAATTCATATAAGAATCACACTAAAGATTTTTGATATGGCACAGGAATTAAAAAAAACCGCATCAGCCAATTTAAATAATAAGCGAACATTGTTTTTTAGTATTGGCCTTGCCGTCTCGCTATTAATTGTATTAAGTGCTTTTGAGTGGCGGCAGCAAAATAAACCGATAGTCGATTTGGAGGGATCCGGTAGCGCTACATTTGATGAGTTGATTGAAGTACCAGCTACCGAAATTCCACCACCACCTGAAGTAATTATTCAGCAACCACGATTGGTAGCTGTCCCCAATGAACAAGAGATAAAGGAAGATTTGAAATTTACCATTGACATTGAAGTAACAGAAGAAAGCAGGGTGCAACAAGTTGAAGTTATAGAGCAACCTAAGGTTGAAGAAGAAAAATCGGATGAGGTTTTCACAATCGTAGAGGTTACAGCCGAGCCTAAAGGTGGATTGCCTGCTTTTTATAAGTACGTTGCCGAAAATATTCAATACCCGGTGCAAGCCAAGCGTATGGGTATTCAGGGAAGAGTTTTTGTGGAGTTTGTTGTAAACAAAGATGGCAGCCTTACTAATGTAATTGCTGTTAAAGGTATTGGCGCGGGTTGCGATGAAGAGGCAGTGCGCATAGTAAAAAACGCACCTGCGTGGAATCCTGGCCGGCAACGGGGCCACGCAGTAAAACAACGCATGGTTGTACCTATTACATTTAAATTGTACGAACGCTAAGTTGTAAGTTTAAGAATAGCCTCGTTCAATGACGAAACAAAATTGATATGCCCGGTCTTATTACTTTCAAAAATGAATTGCTTTAAGCTTTTACTTGGGGGTACACCAAAATCACCAACAATGGCTAACCTAACTCTGTAATTGCTAAATTTTTGAAGTGCCTCACCGGCCATGCCATTGGCTAACTGAAAAAAATCTGGCGTAATGTTTTTCTCATACACAATTACACTATCAAATCCCTGGTAGTAAATATCACCAAGTATGTTCAACCCATCAGCTGCTGAATGGATGATGATTTCATCAGCAATAATTTCAGCAATACGAATCTGATTAATACTGTGCGATTCAATTTTCATGTTTTAAATTACAGTTCATACTAAACAGTCTCAAAATTTACTCCTCTACAGATTTATCAAACTCGGCCAGCACCAATTTTAACCGATCTATGTGTTTGCCGTACAGTTTGCGCAACACACGCTCAACTATAAAAACTGGGCCAATCACACATGCCGTAAATAAAACCAGAAACAACTGGCCTTGCCAGGAGCCAACGTAATCTAAGGCCCGATCCGTTCCAAGTTCCAGGTATGTTGCCAGTAACCCCAGCAGATAAAAGAATATCAGCCCCCACTGGTTGCCAAGTTTATAGATTTTAAGAAACGTTTCCAGCTTAGTTATCAAATCAGTCAGGTTGTTCTTCAGGTTGTTGGTTGCAAAATCGAAAGTAGTTACCAATCGCATTTTCAAATAAAAATAAATTGCTGCTGTTGATGAGAACACCAGGATGCTAATCATTAGCCACCACGTAGGCCCAATCTTCAGCATAAAAATCTGCAAAAACAAAACAGCAAACGCAACACAACCAATAGTAATTTCTATTTGCATGCTGCGTTTTATACGACTCAATATCGACTTGCTTTTACCTTGCAGCACTTCATGCAATTGCGTTGTGCTCCACGCAGTATCTTTGGTGGAGGAATGTTTCCAGATTTCTTTTAAATCGTCAAGCTCCATGTGTAAGCAGATTTTTTAATTTTTCGCGGATGCGCAGCATGCGTACACGCACATTGTTTTGGGTTAAGCCAACGGTAATAGCAATCTCTTCGTACGGCACTTCTTCCAGTGCCAGCATAATAAGTGCGCGATCAACTTCCTGCAATTGCCGTATGGCTTTATATAAGTTTTGTATTTGTTCTTCTTTGTCCGACTCAACCGGGTTGCCTACGTTATAGTGGCCATCGTGTATCTCTTCAAAGTAAGGCTGCCGCGAAGACTTGCGCCAACCACCAATGGCGGTGTTAAGCGCAATACGATACATCCATGTAGAAAATTTTGCTTCGCCCCGAAACGTGTGGTACGAACGCCACAGTTGAAGTACTATCTCCTGAAAAAGATCTTTGCGCTCGTCAGGCGTTTCGGCATAGAGGTTACAGACCTTGTGCACCATGCGCTGGTGTGCATTAATCAGTTCTACAAATGTTTTCTCAGTTTCGCTGGCCAACCCTGTTTGCGTTTACTTGTATGTTGGCAGGAATTTACCAGAATTACAGGAGCAATAAGAAATATTTACCTGAAGAAGAATTTTGATCAGGAATACTACATTAACCTTCTGCCCTGCTGAGCGATAGAACAATCTCAATTCCTTTTCCTACTTTTATTCACTAACAAAATATCTCTCGAAGTATGTATATCAAGCGGCAGTTTAGTTTAATGATTATTTACTTCATCTCGTGGCGACTAATCTTATGGTCGTTGTTTACGGGATTGTTGGCTTTGTCGCTATACCAATACGTGGGCTGGAAGTGGGTAGCTATTCCATGGCTTCCGGTTTCGTTAATAGGTACTGCGGTTGCTTTTTATGTGGGCTTTAAAAACAATCAATCGTACGATCGCAGTTGGGAAGCGCGCAAAGTATGGGGTGGCATTGTAAACTTAAGTCGTTCGTTTGCGGCAGCTACCCGCGCTTTTATCTCTGATGCTCCCAACGCATCTGCTGAAGCTGATAAGGAAAAGCGTATCATCATTTACAGGCATATTGCATGGCTCTATGCATTGCGGCATTCGATGGGGCAACGAACGTTTTGGGAACATGAGGACAACCAAAGCAGACGCCAACGGAAATTCTTTGGTAAGCATTTTAATTTTCAGGTATTTGAAAAAGCAGTGGTAACGTATCTAAGCCCTGAGGAACAGGAATGGATACGAACCAAACAGAATGCGGCCGCTCAGTTGCTCGACCGCCAATCGCAACACATTGCAAGTTTATATTCACATGGTCTGATCGATAATTTCAGACATGTTGAACTACAAAGATTAATTACCGAAATCTATGGCGAACAAGGCCGAAGCGAACGAATAAAAAACACCCCGCTACCAAGACAATACTCTACCACCAGTACCATCTTCATTTTGATCTTTACATTTCTTCTACCCTTTGGCATGTTGAGTGAGTTTGGCGAAATGGGTGCGAGCCTGATCTGGTTACTCATTCCATTTAACTTAGTTGTATCGTGGGTATTTACGTTAATGGAATATGTGGGTGACTATAGCGAGAATCCATTTGAAGGATTGATAAATGACATTCCGCTTACCGCGATTGTGCGAAATATTGAAATTGATTTGTTGGATATGTTGGGTGAAAAAAATCTACCGGAGAAAATCAAACCTATTGGTGATGTATTATTCTAATTCAAGCCAATAACAAACCACAACTACAAATAGAATGAAATTAATTCTTCAGGTTGTGGTACTGGTGTTGATTATAGGATTGATCTGGTACTCCGTAAAAAAAGAACGAAGTGCCGATTTTAAGTATAACCTTCCGCAACAAGTTCAATCAACCGTTATAGTTGCCGATTCCACCTTGCCAGCTGGTTATAAAAAAACATTGCAAAAAATTCCTTTGGTTTCAGGAAGTTTTCAATTGAATACTCAATACGAGAACCAACTTGAAAACCTCTACGCATTTCTGTTCGATTCGCTACAGCTTGACCAATTGGCGGTTGCAAAAATTCCAGACACTAACCTTGCAGATCTGGATGCAGCAACGATTCTTCAATTACTTGCATATCAGGAAAACCGGAATGAATACAATCGAAAAACTACGCTTACGCTGGTGGGATTATTACTGAAAGACAAAGATGAAACACTGTTTTTTGTGCAGGAATATTTAATGCGCGATAGGCAATGGTTGTTTACGATGTTGGCGTTGCATCGTATGTTGATGGAAGATCCGAACAATAGCGCACTTAATCATGCTTATTTGGCAATGGTTCAGCCGGCTTCTGCCAACCAAATCCTCGACTACCTGATTGAAATACAGTTTTTAGAGCGTGGCCCGACAGATGATTATTATGTGGTAAACAAATCCATACTGGATCGCTTTGATAAAGCTGTTCTACTATTGTTGTTAGATAAGGTTGATGATTACGCTTGGTATGCGGCTTATCCGGAACGCGATGCCGAGCAGGGGATATTGGAGATTTTGGAAGAGAGGTGAGCCACTTGATTGCATCAGCTATTCTTTAAATAATTAAACGTAACCGTTTCTTCGCGCGTTAACCCGCGATGCTTGTTGCCCTTACTCGCTTTATTCCAGTTCGAACGAAAGGTACCGTTAGACCAATCATTTAAAATTTTTGGATGAATGTAACTGGATCGGCAAACGGTAGGCGTGTTGCCTAAATCGGAAGCCACGGTTTTAACTACTTCATTAGCTACCTTTTTACGTGCGCGATCTGTGTCGGGATCTAACTGCCGCGAAAGCCTGAAGGCCGCTTTCCAGGTGGCTGCCCAGGTTCTGAAATCTTTTGCTGTTACACCTGTATTGGGTGTAATGGCATCCAAATATTCATTTATATGATTGGCCTTTACATCATAATCGTTTCCATTTTTATCGTGGTAGCGGAACAAATCCTGATTTTTGTTTTTGCCACCCACTTCACCTGATGCCTGAATAATTTTTACCAGATCGTCTTCCCAGATTCTTCGCTTCCAGAGTTTTCCCGATTTACCTACAAACTCAAACACCGCATCGCCCTTGCCTTCTGCATTTTTTGAACGATCGATAATCATGTGGCCCTCTTTTAATGTAGTGAGTCCGTACGAATTATTTTGTTTGGCATACTCATCATTCCCTACGCGGAAATGATAGAGGTCAATCAACTTGATAATAAGCGCTACTACTTTTTCTTTCGGCATGCCGTGTCGTTTCAAATCGCGATCAACTTCTTTGCGGATAGTTGGTAGCAATTGCGCAAAGCCAACCATGCTATCAAACTTTTCGGCCGCGCGGGCAAGCGTCCAGTTTTCGTGGTAGCGGTATTGCAGTCTTCCTTTTACATCTTTCCCTGTTGCTTGCAGGTTGGCCGTAGCGTCAATCGAAATCCAGACATCGACCCACGCGGGTGGCAACACAAGTTTGTTACAACGCTCAATAATTTTTTTGTTCGAAATTTTTTTGCCGCTGTGGTCGAAATATTCCCACGTAAGTTTTTGGGCTTTGGTTTTCTTTCTCGAAATCCCTTTTTTAGTCATTGGAGAAATGGGTTAGTGCGATTGCAGTAATGAAGCTACAAAAACGGCACACTAAACAAAAGCCCGATGCTGATGGCGATGCAAAACGTTACAATGTTCCTCCGAAACTTTTTCAGTCAGCTAATCTTTTTCTGATCGCATCTTTTTCAGGTTGTGTTCTGGCCAGTATTAATGCCTGGGTATAATTCTCTTTCGATTTTTTAGTATTGGTTTCGGAATACAATTCGCCCAACAACATAAAGTAATACACATTATCTGTTAGTTGAAGCTTCTCGGCTTCCAGTATCGCTTCCGCAGAGCCGTTTGCTTTGGCCAAAGCAAACGCGCGATTAAGTGCAGCCATTGGCGAGTAGCTGATTTGCAATAACCGATTATAAAGTTGTAGAATGTTTTCCCACTTTTCGGGTGAATCATTTTTTTGCGTATGCCACCACGCAATGCCGGCCTCAAGATGGTAGCGCGAAAGTTTGTTTCCGGTTGCAGCTTGCCTAAAGTAAAATGCACCTTGCGCAATTAGTTCCTGATTCCACAGAGTTTCATCCTGATCGTGATATAACACAATTTGCTCGGCATTATTTTTTCTGGCCGGAAACCGCGAAGCATGAAAACACATTAAAGCCATTAATGCATTTGCAGCGGGTTGATTGGTTTGTGAATTTTCAATCAGCAAATGTGTAAGCCGCATCGCCTCCAGACAAAAATCTTCGCGCAGTACGGCATCGTTGCATTCGGAATAATAGCCTTCGCTAAAAAGCAGATAAAGCGTAAGCAACACATTTTCCAGCCGGTTATTTATTTCAGGTGCAGCTGGAATCTCCAGCGGCACATTGATTTCGCGAAGTTTTTCTTTCGCCCGATAAAGTCGCTTGTTAATTACTTCTTTGTTGGTAATAAATGCAGACGCAATTTCATCGATGCCAAAACCACACAACATGCGTAAAGCTAAACCCACCTGAGCTTCGGCAGGAATTGCCGGATGACACAACGCAAACAACATTTGCAGTTGGCTATCCTGAATCTGCGCCTCTGAAAAATCTATTTCGGAAGGCGCAGCATTTGCTTTTAGTTGGACGGTAATTTTTTTGTGGAATAGATTATTTCTGTTCTGATAGTTCAATGCTTTATTCTTCGCTACTTTATAAAGCCAGGCTTTTGGGTTTTCAGGCACACCTTTATAACTCCACGTTTCCAGTGCCGATAAAAATGTTTCGCTGGCAATATCTTCCGCAGCTTGAATATGGTCTATTCCAAAGTATTGCGTAAGCACCGCAGCGAGGTTACGAAACTCGCTGCGAAACAAATGTGGAATTAACTTATCCTGATTCATGAAGTTTCTGCAAGCAACACAAGCGAATCAAAAAATTTGATTAATGAACTCCATCGCCACGCGCAATTTTACGCACCTCTACACTGTTGCCTTCGCCTTGTAAAACAGGTGCGCCCTTTGCAAACGAAACGGCTTCATCTACACTGGTAGCTTTTACAATAATGTACCCACCTAGCGTTTCTTTAATGTCGCCAAACGCACCGTTGGTTACAACCGGCTTTCCGTTTTGGGTTATCACCACGCGGGCATCGTCAAACGGTAAGCCATTGCCGCCCACATATTTATTTTGTGCAGCAATGCCACCAATCCAATCCATTGTTTGTTTCATCCAGATCTGGATTTGTTCGGGCGAGGCTACCTTGCCGCCATCCATGTGCCTGAAAATAAGCATGTATTCTTCCATAATGTTTACCTATTTGGGTGGTTAATTTATGGGTAAGACAAATACCCACTCGCAAACCGGACAATGAAGCTATAATTTTTTATTGAAGGCTAAGCAATGGCTTAACCATTCTCTATTTTTACAGCCTTACTTTCGTTTATGAAAAAATTATCAGCTTCCAAACTTACACTTAGTGTTCATGCCGGCTCGTTGGGCGATCCGCTTTATGGTGGAGTAGTTACCCCTATTTATCCTTCGGCTGCGTACGATTATGAAACGGAGGTTCGCTACCCACGCTATTATAACACTCCCAACCAGAAAGCCGTGGTTGAAAAATTAGTAGCGCTTGAAAATGGTGAAGCGGGTTTGATTTTCAGTTCGGGCATGGCGGCTATTATGACGAGCATTTTTGCCATGATGAAAGCCGGAGATCATATTTTGTTTCAACATGATTTATATGGCGGCACACATCATGCTGCGGTGCATGAACTGGAACGCTATGGTATGGAATATTCAATGGCCGATGTATCGGATTTGAAAAACTTTGAAAAGGCCATTCGTAAAAACACCAAAGTGATTTATGTAGAAACGCCTTCTAATCCCTTATTAAAGATTACCGATTTAAAAGCGGTGGCAAAGCTGGCTAAGAAGTATGGTATTGTAACCATCATCGACAATACATTTGCCAGTCCGGTAAATCAAAACCCGATTGACCTGGGTATTGACATTGTTACCCACAGTGGCACTAAATACATTGGCGGGCATAGCGACATTTGCTGTGGGGCGATGGTGTCTTCTCAAAAACTTACTGAGCAGATTAAACAAAGCGCGTTGCACTTTGGCGGAAGCCTGGATGCTCAAACCTGTTCTTTGGTAGAGCGTAGTTTAAAAACCATTGTGCTGCGGGTTGAAAAGCAAAATGAAAATGCATTGGCCATTGCGCGCTACCTCGAAAGCGAACCGCGCGTGGCAAAAGTATTTTATCCGGGCTTAAAAAATCATCCGGGTTATGCCATCGCGAAAAAACAAATGCCCGGTGGTTTTGGCGGCATGCTCTCATTCGAAGTAAAAACCAATCCCGATAAGTTTACCAAACGCCTGCACTACATTAAGCGGGCTATCAGTTTGGGTGGTGTGGAGTCAACCATCACATCGCCTGTAAAAACATCGCATGCAAAACTTACCGCTGCCGAACGCAAAGCTGTTGGTATCTCAGATAAGTTAATGCGATTATCGGTGGGAATAGAAGATGCAGCCGATTTGATTGTTGATATTAAGCAGGCACTTTAGCTTATCGCTGAATGAGGGTATAAAGATAGATGGCGTAAATCATCAAAAAGATAAATCCCTCCCAGCGACTTATAGCTGGGCGCTTGCCAATCAGCACCGCCATGATCAATGCCGAAGTTGAAATCAATACCATCAGAATATCCTGATTGCTATGATCGCTGAATGGAATGGGTGTAAGCACTGAAGTAAACCCGATAATCCAAAGGATATTAAAAATGTTAGAGCCGATGGCATTACCCACCGCCATATCGGTATTGTTTTTATAAGCCGCTACTGCGGAAGTCACCAACTCAGGTAAAGATGTTCCAATCGCTACAATGGTAAGTCCGATTACCGATTCGCTGAGACCAAACAAACGTGCCAGTTCAGTGGCACCATCTACAACCCAGCCTCCGCCAAAATATAATCCCGCTATGCCAATGGCAATAAGCAAAATGGATTTAGCCATAGGTTGTACAATCAACGGAACGGCTTCGGCCGTTTCTGGTTTTTTGTTTTTGGCTATCACCACTACATATACCATAAACATGGCGAAGAAGTACAACATAATGCCGCCTTCTTGTCGGCCAATGGTATTGGCGCCCGAATAAAAAATGTTTGCGTTAGCCAGAAAGCCAAGTAGCAAAGCGGCCATTATAGAGAAGGGTATTTCAATAAAATACGTATCGCGCGGAATGGATAGTGGCCGGATTAACGCGGCTATACCCAGAATGATCAGCACATTAGCAATGTTACTACCCAGAATATTGCCGAGGCCTAATTCAGCCTGGCCGTTTAGGCTTGAGACAGTTGTAACCAAAAGCTCGGGTAGAGAGGTTCCAAACGAAACAATGGTAAGCCCGATTACCATTTCTGAAATATGGTATTTGCGCCCGATTGCTGAGGCTCCCGCCACCAGCAAATCCGCACCTTTAATCAGAAAGACAAAGCCAAGTACAAAAAGCAAATAGACCATTCAAGACTTAAGGTAGAATAAAATCTTTAACCTTGATTATGCCTTTGAAAATTTATGTTTTTATGGGGCGGTTTTCGGATCTGAACATAAGTGATCCGTAACTTTTTTAAATGCTGAATCCCCGTTTACTTGCAAGTATGATTGCAATACGAGAAGCTATTCCGGATGATGCCCTGTACATCATCGACTTTCAATTAAAAATGGCCCAGGAAACCGAAAGCCTGGCGTTGGATTATCACACAGTAACCAAGGGTGTACATGCCGTGTTTGAAGATGCCGGCAAAGGCAAATACTATGTGGCCACCGAGAACAACAAAGTAATAGGCAGTTTAATGATTACATATGAGTGGAGCGACTGGCGTTGCGGGCAGGTGTTGTGGATACAATCGGTTTACATTGTGCCGGAAGGTCGCGGCAAGGGTGTGTTTGGGTTAATGTACAAACACATCCAAAGTTTGATTACACCCGAATCGGGTAACCGCGGCATTCGGTTGTATGTAGATAAAACCAATACCCGTGCGCAAAAGGTATATGAAAAACTGGGTATGAATGGTGAGCATTACCAGCTGTATGAGTGGATGGGGGATTGATTAAGTTAGGAGTCTTTTGAAAATAGGACAAGGCTACGAAAGGTTTAAATGTTCCACCAATACGTAAACTTTAACACTAATGCATGATTCTTTGCCATTAGATTATTGGGCAGATAATTATCGGTGTACACAATAAACAAATCGCTGGCCGGCCGGTAGCGCCATTGAAACCGGGTGTTCAGATTTATATTGTTGCG
Source organism: Cytophagales bacterium (assembly GCA_017303795.1). Lineage (GTDB taxonomy): Bacteria > Bacteroidota > Bacteroidia > Cytophagales > Cyclobacteriaceae > ELB16-189. The sequence goes on from JAFLBR010000018.1 coordinate 24,737, forward strand.
CTGCTCGTTGTATTGCATAAAAGTGGTAAAGAAAATTTTGTTGGTGAAAGTTATATCTAGCCTTGGTCCTACCAACCAAAACGTATTGCGGCCCCACGGTTGTGGCAACCGAATATCGTTGTAACTGGAACTCAACACAAAACTGACATACGGCTGAAAACGATAGCCAAGTTCGCTGCTAAAAAATGCGCGGGTGCCATTAGCATAATAACCTCCATAGCGCGCACTTAGCGAATAGGTAAACCGGCTTTGTGGTCTTGAAAAAAACTCACCACCAACTGATCGCCAGCTATGTTCTGTACCTGCCGCCAGACTATCCAGGTTAAAATTGGTTGGATCGAACGGGCGAAACAACTTCACATAATCATAAGCAGTCCAAAGCACCAGTGTGCTTAGCTTTCTAAAGTTGATATTATAAGCGAGGTAACTTTCGCTATCGGTTTGTTTGTAATCGGGCGTAAAGAAAACACTACTTACTAATCGCGGGCCGTGGCTTAACACATGCTTCCCCTTCGGGAAAAATAGATACGACACTTGCGGATTTATACGCGCGTAATTAGTGCGCGGCACATAACCTACTTCGGCCGTGTAGCCATTGCCTACGTATTCGTATTGATTGCTGATTTGAAACTTGCGGCCTGCATATTGCAAGTGGCCGGAATACACATAATCATCAGTTTGTTTTTGTGGCGTAAAAGATTTTAAGAACAATGCTTTGCCCAACCATTTGTTGTTTGCCGATGCCAGGTTATACTCAAGCCCCAGGTTGCGATTATACTTAGAGTAAACTGTGCCGGTAAAATTTTCAGGTATCGCATAGTTCAATGATTCTTTGTTGATCATCAACAGCCCCACATTCGATCGGGCAAACACTTTGCGTTGCAATGCCAGTACAGAAAAAATTTGTGCCGGCAGATTTTCTTTTTCAACTTTTCCGGTTTGCATGTTCATGGCGGCAATGCGCCAGTTTTTATCCAGCTTACCGCTTAGGCGTGCTCCAACCTGAATGGGTGCTGCCAATCCAATTCGCCTGGAAAAAAATGGACGGATAGTACTGTAACCAAAATTGTTAAACATGTCTCCGTTTTCCAGAAAGAATTGCCTGCGCTCCGGAAAGAACAATTCAAACCGATCGAGATTAGTTACTTGCCGATCTACATCTACTTGCGAAAAATCCGGATTAAGCGTGAGATCAAGATTAAGCGATGAGGTAACGGCAACTTTCACATCTAATCCTAACTCGGCACGATGTGTGGTATTCTGAACATCCACACGATTTTGAGTTATACCACCAAGCGCATACGGAATAATAGAAATGTTGGCACCAGTTTTTTTGGGTGGATTATCCCACACCAGTGTTCCACTAAATGCAAGCGAAGCTGTGGGGAATTGTCGCGGCACAGGTGTCCAACTCGATTTTTCGGTAGTCTTTAAATCCAGCCGACTGAAATTTATACCCCACGTATCAATGCCTTCTTTAAAGCGAATGGTTTTAAATGGAATGGCGGCTTCGAAAATCCATTTGTCATCGTAATTTTTTACAACCGATGTCCATTGGTTATCCCAATTGAGATCTACCTTACTGCCTTCAAACATCAGCCCGTCCCATTGAGCTCCGGCTGCATTCGCCCCAAATGAGAATCCGTTGGTCTGGTCATCGAACGTATCCATAAACAAAAGGAAGTTGTCATTTTTGCCAAACGAAAAATCTCTGCGCAGCGATTCCACAATGTAGGGGCCGGGCAAGGCATGATGGCAAACGGCAATCAGGTAGAGATTATCTTCATCATACGTTAATTTTACTTCGGTTTTTACGTGTGCCTTGCTGGTGTCCATAGGCAGCACCATAAAAAAATCGGACGCGGTGGCACTCTCAAGCCAGGCTGGTTCGCTTAACTCGCCATCTATCACAATAGGCGAAGAAGCTTTCTTAATGGGTAATTGAAACGCGGCATTCTTCTTCTGACCAAAAAGAAAACCGGAACTGAGAAGTAACAAGAGCAATGCAGCGCGCATACTTGCAATATGAACAAAGGCTATGCAGGTAGCAAGAGTCTGGTGGCAGGCGGTTATTTTGTATTTTAAGGATTGATTTTAGCTAACTTTGGTTAATTCAAAATTTCTGATTTATGAAAATAGTAAAGGCTACTCTTTTTTGTTTTGCATGTTTGATTGCGTGGGCTGTAAATGCTGCACCGAAGCAAGAGTTTTACGAACTTCGGATTTATACCTTTAAATCGCCCGAGCAACTGCAGCGAACCGAGGCCTATCTCGAAAAAGCATTGTTGCCAGCATTACATCGTCTTGGTAATTCAAGAGTGGGTGTGTTCCGGCCGGTTGAAACAGATTCTACTTTTGGAAAAAAATTGTTTGTGCTGATTCCTCACAAAACACTGGCAGCCTTTGATAAACAGGAAAGTTTGCTCGCTAAAGACAAAACTTATTTAGAGAGTGGTAAGGATTACATTGATGCGGTTTACACCAACGCACCTTATCTACGCATTCAAACTATTTTACTAAAAGCATTTGCCGGTATGCCGATAGCGGCCAAGCCGGATTTAAAAACTCCGGTAAGCGAACGTGTTTATGAGTTGCGCAGTTATGAAGGCCACACCGAAAAAATCTATCGCAACAAAGTAGATATGTTTAATGCTGGCGATGAAGTGGGCTTGTTTAAGCGACTTGGGTTTAATGCCGTGTTTTATGGCGAAGTGTTAAGCGGTGGTCGCATGCCCAACCTGATGTATATGACCACGTTCGAAAACAAGGCTTCGCGCGATGCCCACTGGAAAACTTTTGTAGACGATGCGCAATGGAAAACCCTCTCCGCCATGCCTGAATACAAAAACAATGTTTCTAAAATCGAAATATTTTTTCTGCGGCCCACAACATATTCCGACTTGTAAGAGTTACTCGTTTTAACCAATCTGTATTTACCTTTGTAACGATAACCCGTGCGGCATGAAGAACTACAAAAGATTTACAACCCTTGCTTTTTCAATTTTATTAATGGTAGTACTGGTAACCTTGCCTGCCTGCAACGATGATGATGAACACCCTAACGAGTATGTAAACAACTGGATTGACGTGAATATGGACTTCTGGTATTATTGGAATACCGACCTGCCTTCCAACCCCGACAAAACATTAGCGCCCGATGACTTTTTTGAAAGTCTGCTGAGTACAGATGATCGGTTTTCGTGGATACAGGAAAACTACCAGGAACTACTCAATTCTTTACAGGGTGTAAATGAAGAAGCAGGCTATGAACTGGCACTCTATCGCGAAAGCCTGGATAATAATGTGGTGATTGCTCAGATTTTGTATATCAAACCGGCATCACCTGCGGAAACATCCGGATTAAAACGCGGTGATGTGATTACGCAAATCAACAGTCAACAAATTACAACCGATAACTACCAGACTTTACTGGCAGCCACAAGCGAAAATCATTCTATAACCTACCGCGAGTTGGATCTTGAGAATCAAGTCTTTTTACCCGTGCAAACCAAATCACTCACTACAATAGAGTATGCTGAGAATCCGAACTTCTTAAACAAAGTGTTCACAGTTAATGATCGAAAAATTGGATACTACGTGTATAACCTCTTTGTTGTTGGAACCGAACAAGATAGTGCTGCTTACAATAGGGAAATGGATCAGGTCTTCGCTTCCTTTCAATCGGCTGGCATTACCGATCTGATTATTGATTTACGTTTTAATAGTGGCGGGGCCGAAAGCGCAACCGTTAACCTGGCCAGTCTGGTCGGCAAAGGTGTAGATGCTACCAAGGTTTTTACTATTCGCGAATACAATTCATTAGTAGAAACTGAAATTAAAAACAATCCGGATTTTGGTGCAGAATTTTTAGACGTTGAGTTTACTAATAAAGTGCAGAACATCGGAAATCAATTAACGGATAACCGCGTGTATATTCTTACCGGCACGCGCACGGCATCAGCAAGCGAATTATTGATTAATGGGTTGCGCCCCTACATGGATGTTTTTTTAATTGGCAGCACAACAGTTGGCAAAAATGTGGGCTCTACTTCACGGTATGTTAAGGATGATCCCCGTAATACATGGGGCATGCAGCCAATCATTACCAAATCGTATAACAGTCTGGAAGAGTCAGATTATTCGAACGGATTTGCACCTCAAATACCCTTGGAAGATAACAACCTGATTGTTTACCCGCTAGGCGATGAACGTGAGTTATTGCTGGAGCGTGCGCTGCAAGAGATTACGGGCATAACCGATCCGGGCCGAACAAGGGCCGCCCAAACCTGGGGCAAGGAAGTTGGCCATTCATTGGATTTGAAGAAACACAGTAATGTGTTGTTGATTGATGAACCGAACCAGCAAAAGCTGATGCGGTTGATGAATCAATAATCAATTACTCATTGCGCCTGCCCACCACAACTTTCTTACCTTTGGTAAGCATACTGGTTAGGGCAATGTGAAAAGTATTCACCTCAAGGTTTTCGTATGGTTTTGTGCCATCCGAAGAAGTATAATTCTTATTGAAGAAAGGCGTAACATAATATTTAAACCGCAAACTCATACCTCGCGGAAAGCGAATGCCGGCAAATACCGCATGATAGAATGCCGGAGTTCTGCGACTGAACCATGTGTTGAACTTGCTCACCTTCTCGTCATTCTCAAAACGTTTTTCCTTATAGTTAAAAGGCATCTCAAACTCATAGCCACCATAAACATACATGCCTTGCATATCGCCAATCTTAAAACCTATTGGCACCCCGAGGTTATAAGTACGGTGTTTGGTGCGCACATCGGGCCCGTCATCGGTAATAAACCCAACGTTGCGTAGCGAAATACCGGCAATCATACCCATGTTGCGCCCCTGATCGAAATGCGCCAGCGACTGGCCATGAAAGAACATCGTAAAACGGGGAATAGCGGAATCCTCTGTACCATTTTTATTGATGCTGGCAAAACCCAGAATAATCTCGCCATCAGAAGTAATATAAGGTCGCTGTCCAAAAACCAATCCGGAAACGAAAACCAGGGCAACAGAAAACAGAATACGCATAACGTTAGAGTTTTGGGTTAATTAACACCAAGACGCGGCATTAGAACCAATCGTTGCATCGGCAAATTGTAAAATCTTGCATTTTTAGAATACTACCCGTGCAGGGCTGCTGAGTTTACCTTATTTTTGACGCCTCAACATCCAACCACTTATGAAGCGCGATAAAGTTGTTTTTGACCTGATTGAAAAAGAAAAGCAAAGACAGGAACATGGTATTGAACTGATTGCATCCGAAAACTTTGTGTCGCCTCAGGTAATGAAGGCTCAGGGTTCGGTGTTAACCAATAAATATGCAGAAGGCTTACCCGGCAAACGCTATTACGGTGGCTGCGAAGTGGTGGATGAAGTAGAGCAACTGGCTATCGACCGGATTAAAGAACTTTTTGGTGCCGAATGGGCCAATGTGCAGCCACACTCGGGCGCACAAGCCAACGCTGCAGTAATGCTGGCTTGCCTTAAACCGGGCGATAAAATTCTGGGCTTCGATCTTTCGCATGGTGGCCACTTAACACATGGTTCGCCTGTAAACTTTTCGGGTAAACTGTATGTGCCTTCGTTTTATGGTGTTGAACAGGAAACCGGCCTTATCGATTTTGATAAAGTAATGGAAACCGCTTTGCGCGAAAAACCTAAGATGATTATCTGTGGTGCGTCTGCCTATAGCCGCGATTGGGACTATGCCAAACTTCGCGCTGCCGCAGATGCAGTAGGCGCGTTGTTATTAGCCGATGTATCGCATCCTGCCGGATTGATTGCCCGCGGTTTGCTTAACGACCCGATGGAACATTGCCACATTGTAACTACCACTACGCATAAAACATTGCGTGGTCCACGCGGAGGTTTGATTATGTTGGGTAAAAACTTTGATAATCCTTTCGGATTAAAAACTCCAAAAGGCGAGTTGCGCAAGATGTCTTCCGTGTTGGATTCAGGAGTATTCCCTGGCACGCAAGGCGGCCCGTTAGAACATGTTATTGCAGCCAAAGCAATTGCCTTTGGCGAAGCATTAGGCGATGAATATCTGAGCTACATTGTACAGGTGGCTAAAAATGCCAAGGCTATGGCCGATGCATTTGTGCAGAAGGGATATAAAATTATTTCGGGCGGTACCGATAATCATTTAATGTTGATTGATCTGCGTTCGAAAAATTTAACCGGAAAAATTGCCGAAGAATCGTTGATCAAAGCCGACATCACCATCAACAAAAACATGGTGCCATTCGATACACAATCGCCTATGATAACTTCGGGTATGCGTATTGGTACGCCCGCTATAACCACCCGCGGCCTCAAGGAAAAAGATGTAGTGAAAGTAGTTGATCTGATAGATGAAGCGCTTCAAAAACCAACCGATGAAAAACACCTGAAGGCCGTAAAACGCAAGGTGAATGGCATGATGAAAAAATTCCCATTGTATAGCTAAACCGTTACCTTTGGGCCGGTATGAGAAGCATTGAGCCAAATCTACAAAGCATAGTAACAGAACTTGCGCAGTTAACTGAAACGCAGCGCGAGCAGTTGATGATTGCGCTTCAAAAACTAAAAACACCTGCTTCAAAACAACCCGTAAAAATTACGCAGCTTGCCGGGCTAGGTAAAGAGATGTGGCGGCAGGTTGATGTAGAAAAATATATTCAGGAATTGCGAGATGAGTGGAGCGATAGAAAAGTTTGACAACAAAGCAGTTTATCTTGATACGGCCCCACTGATTTATTATCTGGAAGAAAACGCCACGCACAGTAGTTACCTGAATCAACTATTTAAAAAGAACGAAGCCGGAGAGTTTATTTTTTACACCTCGGTTGTTACACTAACAGAAGTACTAACGCTGCCTTTCAGGCAAGGAAATGTGGAGTTGGCAGAACAATACCAATATTTTCTATCAGAAACCCAAACACTTAAACTAATACCTGTTAATATACCTATAGCCAAACTTGCGGCTAAATTGCGAGCAGAGTATGGAATAAGAATGCCAGATGCAATTCATTTGGCAACTGCTATGGAAATAAAAGCAGATTGGTTTCTGACAAATGATATTGCCTTAAAAAAGATAAAAGGATTAAATGTGATTACACTTACTCATGGCTGAAGAAAAAGAAATGGCGTTTCTCGATCACCTGGAAGAATTGCGCTGGCATGTGGTGCGGTCGGTAGCCGCAATTTTTATATTGATGATTTTGGCTTTCGTCTTTACTGATTTCATTTTTAATGAAATTATTTTTGCGCCCAGCGATCCAAGCTTCGTAACTTTTAAATGGCTTTGTTGGCTTGGTGAAGTAACAGGGGTAGAGAGTTTATGCGTAACAGAAATTCCAATGTCGCTTCAAAGCAGAACATTAATGGGTCAGTTTGCTATGCAACTTACCTCTTCTTTTGTGATTGGTATTTGTCTGGGGTTTCCGTATGTAGTTTGGGAACTGTGGAAGTTTATTAGTCCGGGTCTATACATTCGTGAAAAAAAGGGTTCCCGTGGTGCGGTATTCTATGTGTCTTTCTTGTTTTTATTCGGCATTGCTTTCGGATATTTTATTCTCAGCCCGATGACGATTGCCTTCCTTGCCAATTACTCCATAAGCGATAGAATTGTAAATGAGTTTGATATAACTTCATATGTAGCCACTATAACAACCTTAGTGTTGGGTAGCGGCTTGTTATTTCAATTACCCGTGGTGATGTTCTTTCTAACCAAGGTTGGAATTGTTACGCCAAAATTTTTACGTCAATATCGCAAACATGCTGTGGTAATCATTTTAATCACGGGTGCAATTATCACACCAAGTCCTGATCCGCTCAGTCAATCGTTAATTTCTATTCCGTTATACATTCTTTACGAAATCAGTATTTGGATTTCGGCTATGGAGTTGCGCAGAAAAGAGAAACGCGAATTAGCCGAACTTCAAAACTCAGCAACTTAAAATACACTATCATGAAAATTGCTATTGGAGCTGACCATGCCGGGTTTCAGTACAAAGAAAAACTGGTAGCCGAATTAAAAGCACAAGGGCATACCGTATCAGATTTTGGAACTCATTCTGTTGAGTCGGTTGATTATCCTGATTTTGCGCACCCAACAGCAACCAGTGTAGAAACAAAAGAAACCGAATTGGGCATACTCATCTGCGGAAGCGCAAATGGTGTTGCCATTACGGCAAATAAACACCAAGGTATAAGAGCCGCTATTTGCTGGTTGCCCGAACTGGCCGCACTCGCCCGCCAGCACAACAATGCCAATATTGTTTGTATTCCAGCAAGATTTGTTTCAATTGACGATGCATTCAAAATTGTGAATACTTTTCTTACTACTTCTTTTGAAGGTGGGAGGCACAACCGCAGAGTAGAAAAAATCAGTTGTTAATAATTTTCTAGTTTAAATGCCTAAAGCCGAATCAAATGGTTTCGCCTTTACGTATTCTCTTCTTGTGATTTTTTATACTTTTATATGTAATTAGTCTTTATTGCACGAGACTGCAATCCACTCATGAATTGATAATAAGTTTTAAATAAACATCTATGAAAATCAAGTATGTACTAACCGGAGGGCTGATCCTTTTTTTTGGAGCCACACAAGCGCAGGTGCTGAACAGACTAAAGCAGCGTGTTGAAAACAAAGCGGAACAAAAGGCAGGTCAGGAAATTGATAAGCTTTTTAGCGGAAAGGATAAAAATCAATCTGGCCAAGGCACCGGTAATGGGACAGGAGCAAATGGTGGCGGCAACAATCCCAATAACAACGGTGGCGGTTTAATTTCTACTCCACCCGATGTAAATCAAAACTTAATTGATGCCGAAGCTGCTTACAAAAAGAACAGTTATGGCGAAGCACGTTATGCTGTGCAGCAAGCGATGCTTGGTGTTGAACTTGAAATCGGAAATAAAGTTTTAAAGTCGCTACCCGAAAGCGTTGCCGGATTGAGTAAAGAAGCCGAGGCCGATCAGGTTACCAGCACAGGTTGGGGTTGGGCCGGCCTAACCATTCATCGCGAATATTCTACCAGAGATAAAGAGTTTAGAGTTACAGTTGCCAACAACTCAGTTTGGATGGCGGGAGTAAACGCTTACCTCGCATCGGGCGGCTATGCACAACAAACCAATGGTGAACAGAACTGGAAGCAAACAAAACTGAAAGGTTATCGGGCTATTATCGAATTCAGCGAAGGCAGTGGTTATAAATTAAGTGTGCCGTTGGGCCAATCATCGCTTGTTGTATTTGAAGGTGTAAGCTTTGCATCAGAAACAGAAATGATGAAAGCGGCCGAAACCTTTAACCTGGACGGTATCAAAAAAGAATTGGGCGAACAATAATCAACAGAAGCATGAAAGCAATTAGAATAACAATAGCAATAGTCCTGGTAAGCCAGTTTGTGCTTGCGCAGGAGTTCGATAAAAATATTTCTACCGCCAAATCTGCGTATGCTTCGGGCAATCTGCAAGACTCACGTTTTGCGATGGAGCAAATGCTGCGCGATTTAGACATGGCTATTGGTAGAGAAATTTTGAAGATGCTCCCTACAAAAGTAGGCACATTAAATGTGAACGATAAAGAAGATGATGTAACCGGATCGGGCGGTGTGGGTTTATATGTAAACCGGCACTATGGAGTTGACCCGAAACGTGCTTCCATTGAGATAATCAATAACTCACCACTTATTACTTCGCTCAATGCTGTTTTAAGTATGCCGGTTATTGGTGGCATGATGCGCGATGAAAATCAGAAAATCATTCGTGTGCAGGGCTACAAATCTATTCTTAACAAACAGGTAAATACCGACACCGGTAAAACGAATTACGAGTTGCAAATACCCATGAACAATACGTTGCTTACGTTACGAATGGATGATACAACCGAAAGTGAAATAACAGCTGCTGCGAATGCAATTCAGTTGGCTAAAATTGTACAGATAGCGCAGTAGAGATTACTCCTTAAATAGAATTGCATCGCGAAGGTCGATGGTCTGTGGAATAGTTAATGCATATTCACGGCCACCGACCTTTGTGATTAAAAGCGTTACTTCATTCTGAATAACAAAACCAATCAGGTCTTTTACAGGGCTCATAATTAATACCACGCTATCGCCAGTTTTATACTTAGCGTAGATCAGGGAATTTACTTTAATGGGACTTGCCCATTGCATGGGAGCTGCGGTAACACCATTTGGGTTAGTTTTATGTACAATAATTTTCTCTACATGTAGCAGGAATAATGAAGGCTCTGGAGTTTGGGGGTCTGAAGCATCAGGCTCGCGAGGCGGATAATAATAGCATTCCTTTTTTTGAACAACACCATTAATGATGTAGGCAAAAAGTTTTTTGCGATTTACCCGCGCATTGTAAAACAAGTAAATGGCGAGGCCAAGAACAATCAACGATCCGAAAGGAAAAATGAAGAGCATGACCACAGCCAGAACTACCATAACATAGCCAGCCTTGGTATATGTTTTTGCATCATGTTGTTGTAAGGCAAGAATACGCTGGTGGGCATCTGGCCAGTTTATGGATTCGGTCATATTTTAAGTGTCAATGATCTCAAGTTAGAATATTGCTGCGAATTGCTAGATGATTGTAAATTAGCCCTATGAAAGTAGTTATAATTTTTTTGGGAATGTTTGTGCTGTTAACAACCTGCAAACCCGCACCCGAAAATAAAGTTGCCATTGGAACCATAGCTACCCTGGAGGCAGCCCGCGAAATAATGCTTGCCGGAACCTGCACCTTAGTAACAGTTACAGATGGTGCTATGCCCCACGCCCGCGTAATGGATCCGCTCGATCCGGATGAAAATTTTGAAGTATGGCTGGCTACCAATCCCCGCAGCCGAAAGATTGAGCACCTGAATGCAAATCCAAATGTTGTGCTTCACTACATCGATCAGGTTGACAATGGGTATGTTTCGCTTTATGGGAAGGCTGAGTTAGTGCGTGATTCACTCGCCATAAAAGAACATTGGAAACCGGAGTGGAGTCAGTTTTATCCAAACCGAAATTCAGATTGTGTACTGATAAAGTTTAAACCAACGCGCCTCGAAGTAATTAACTACATGGCCGGCATCACGGGCGATCCGCTAACGTGGCAACCTACGGTGATCACATTTTAAATCTTTCAAACCCAACAAAGTTTAGCTACCTTATTGAAAAATAAACCGACATGGAAACCACCTCTACTTCCGAAATCAAAAAGATTGACAGACGTACATTCCTGAAAGCAACGGGCCTTACGGCTTCGGGGTTGGTAATTGGTTTGCAATGGGCCTGCACGCCCGATAAACCCAATGTTCCCTTTTCACCTAATGTTTACCTCACCATCAATAGCGATGGCTCTGTAGTGATAGTCGCTCACAGACAAGAAATGGGTACGGGCATTCGCACGGGTTTGCCGATGGTGCTGGCCGATGAATTGGAAGCCGACTGGAGTAAAGTAACGTTGCAACAAGCTGTGGGCGATGAAAAAAAATATGGCAATCAAAATACGGATGGTTCATTTTCCATTCGCATGTTTTTTGAACCGATGCGCAAAGCGGGTGCCTCTGCAAGAATGATGTTAGAACAAGCAGCCGCACAAAAGTGGGGAATTGAGATAAGCGAATGCAAAGCACAAAATCATGAAGTAGTAAGCAAGAGCGGAAAGAAGATTGGCTTTGGTGAGTTAACAGAAATTGCATCAAAGCTGGAGCTGCCTGCCGATGATAAAATTGTATTGAAGAATAAAGCTGATTGGAAATACATCGGCAAAAAAGTAAACCTGTACGATACGCCCGACATTATAAAAGGTAAAGCCGTTTATGGTATTGATGTGGTAAAACCCGGAATGAAGTACGCAGTAATTTTGCGTTGCCCGGTTGCCGGAGGTAAGCCCGCAAGTTTTTCCGATGAAGCAGCTTTGAAAGTACCAGGTGTAATTAAAATTTTTGAATTGAAAGCTTCTGGTTTTCCGGCAGGCTTTGATGCACCGCAAGGTGGTGTGGTGGTAGTAGCCGATTCTACCTGGGCTGCAATAACCGCACGCAAAGCATTAGAGGTAGAGTGGGATTATGGTGTCAACCTCGATTACAATTCGGATGAGTACCTTTTGGATTTAACGAAGAAAGTAAAAAAGAAAGGTGATGTACGCAGAGCGAATGGCTCGATAGATGAAGCGCTTAAAAAAGCTGGTCATGTATTAGAATCTACTTTTACTACACAGCATTTATCGCATGCGCCCATGGAGCCACCCAATGCTACCGCTTTGTTTACCGATGGAAAGTTAGAAATGTGGGCACCTGTTCAATCGCCACAATGGATTCGCGATAGTGTGGCCGCTAACCTAGGGATTGATGCTGCGAATGTAACTATAAACGTTACGTTATTAGGTGGAGCCTTTGGTCGCAAATCAAAACCCGATTTTGCCGTGGAGGCTGCCATGATCGCCAAAGAAATGCCGGGCACACCTATAAAAGTTACGTGGACGCGCGAAGATGATTTAACACACGACTTCTATCATGCCTGTAGTGTGCAGCACATTCGTGTGGCATTCGATAAAGAGAACAATGTAACGGGTTGGAATCACCGCAGTGCGTTTCCACCCATTGGTGGCACCACCACTACAAAAGAAATTTCGCCCAGCACGGGCGAGTTAGGTTTGGGTGCAATTGATTTTCCGTACAACATTCCCAATGTTTCCATTGAAGCGATTGAAGCTCCGGCAAAAACCCGAATTGGTTGGTTGCGATCGGTGAGTAACATTCAACATGCCTTTGCGGTGGGCAGTATGCTGGATGAAATTGCAACGCAACGCGGAGTTGATCCGGTAAAGAATTTATTGGAAATGCTTGGGCCTGACAGAAGCATTCCATTTAACGAATACAGTACCGGTTTTGAAAACTATGGCGAGCCGTTGGATAAATTTCCGTGGGAGACAGCGCGTTTGCGCAAGGTGATTGAACTGGTGGCGGAAAAATCCGGTTGGGGAAAACAACTCCCGAAAGGCCAGGGCATGGGCATTTGTGCGCACAAAAGTTTTTTAACCTATGTGGCTTGCGCAGTACATGTAGCCGTTGATGATGCCGGTAAACTTACCATTGAGGCCGCACACTATGCGGTGGATTGTGGGCAGGTAGTAAATCGTAATTCGGTTATCAATCAGTTTGAAGGTGGTTTTATATTCTCGCTAAGCGGAGTCTTAAAAGGCAGCATCTCGTTTAAAGATGGCGCCAGCATGCAAACCAATTTCGATAAGTATGGTGTAGCCCGCATGGCTGATGCACCCAAAAAATTGCAAGTGCATTTGGTGGAGAGCGATGAAAAACCAACCGGAGTAGGCGAACCACCCGTGCCACCTGTAGCCCCGGCATTAGCCAACGCTATTTTTGCCGCAACGGGTAAACGGTATAGGGAGATGCCGATGAGGTTATAAAGGACAACAAATAGGCTTGCCTATTTGCCTACGCTGAATATTGAGTTAATTGCCTTTATTCGATCCATCAACAATTCATCTGCTTCATGAATATTCTCAAAAGTTATGTCGAGGTTTTGAACATGAATAGTAATGTCCTCAGGTAAAAACTGCGAAGGAATTTGAAACGTTACTGGAGTATTTAATGCATTTTCTGAATGGGGATAGAGTAATAGAACATTTTTGCAGTTTCGTCTTAACGCATAACTCACCATCTGGTATAAATCATTTTGACTAACACCTGCTTTCAAGCCATCTGTTGTTCCCCTGATTTTATATTTTGTATCAATGATGAGTTTTTCATTGATGTAGATGTCGTTGCGGATTTGGAATACCTGTGAACCCTGATTTAGAGCAAGGTAGTCTGTACTTTGACTTCTGATATTTAATGCTTGCCACTTATCAGAAACAAAGCCAAAGATGAAGTCTTCAAAAATGTATTCCATCGGAACGAGGAAACAGAAGTTGCGACTGTCTTCTGAGTTCATGTCAATCACTTGATTGGAAAGGTAGAGCTTACACAATTCGAGTATGTGCTTGTGGTCATCATACAGTGGATTTAATTTAACCTTTTCACAATCTTCTGCCGTACAAGGGACGTCTGATACATCATGTAGCAAAAAAAGTATCTCATTCAGTTTTTCTTTGTTCAGATAGTTTTCACTTATCGTTGTAAGCCTCTTTGTAACGTATTTAATGATGCGGTTGAATTGATTGTCATATACAAAAGGTTCGTGTGTACAATAGACGTTTTGCCACTTGCCAGTTGTGAGATTATGCTTAGTGTAATTTTCAAAGGATAATCGACCCCTTAGAAACGCGGTTTCTTCCTCTACCTTTTGATATGCTTGAAAAGGTTGTTGTGAAATTATCTCTTCTGTGTAATTAGCAAAAACATAAATCAACAATTCGAGGTAGTCATCAAATTTGAGTTTCGTTACATCGGCAAAAGAGAAAGGGAATTTTATTTTACGGCAATAGGAGAGCCAGTACAACAAGTTGAGTTGCCACTTTTTTACATTCTCAGTTTCATCTTCTGCGAATATTTTGGGGTATACTTCAATACGAATACCTTCGTACTGAACAACCCCAACATAGTTACGAGCTGATATTTTTCCATCTATAGTAAAGTCAAAGAAGCGTTGCTTCTGTATCTGCTGTTCTTGTTGCTCTTCTTCTGATACATCTTCTCCTGATTCGATATAGCGATTCCTATTTTGCCATACTCCGGAAAGGTATTCGACAAATGCGGGGATTGCATTTTTATGTCCCTCAAAGGATGCGCTATGCCATTCAAATAATTTCACTCAGCAATGATTTGAAAGTTTTCTTTGATGCCCGACTGTTTGATTGAGATTTTTGCTTCCGTCAGTATGCGTTTTACAGTATCGGAGTTGTTTTGACAATACTCATAAAGAAGAGGGATTATTTTTGTGTTAAGTATTTTAACCTTATCAGATTCTGGCTTGTTGATAAAGAACGCATGGCCGATAAAGAAGTCGGGGTTTTTCTTCCAATTGTAGATTGCCTGATTAATGCCTTCGAGTAGTGCAGCCCACCATTCTGATTCTTTATATTCCGGATAAAGAGCTTTAAACTCAAAGCGTCTTCTCAATGCAATGTCTAATAGGGCTATTGAGCGGTCAGCAGTGTTCATTGTCCCGATTACATAGAGATTTGATGGCACACTAAACTTTTCATTGGAGTAGGGAAGTTCAACCCACATTTCATTATCAGCACCGATTCTTTTATCCTCTTCAAGTAGGGTTATTAATTCACCAAATACAGCCGAGATGTTTGCTCTGTTTATTTCATCTATGAATAGTGCAAACTGTTTTGATGTGTTTCCTTTAGCTTCAGCAAATTTGGCTACGCGATTTTCAACTTTATCCTGTTTACATTCTTCAAATGAACCATAGCCCACTAATTTCAATGCCTCTAAACAACTGTTATAGAAAATTCCCTTCTTAAGTTCAAATTGTAATTGACCAACAGCTTCATCTACTTCCACCTCCTGAAGCAATGGTTTTATTCCTTCGATAAAGTCCTCATAGCTGTATTTCTGGTGGAACGTGATAAAATTGAAACGTGCTTTTGAAATTGTGCTTTGAACTGGTTGTTGCTCTGGATGGGCAGCAATTCTTAAAAGCTCCTCTTCAACAATATTTACTATTTCCGCTTTTTTTGAATCAATAATTGCCCATTCACTATCCTGGTTTTTGTTAAATATCTGTAATGGTCCCCTATATTTTTCATTCATTTGTGATGAATCATAGTCCGCGTATGATTGCAAAATTCTCCAGATTGTATTTTGAGGTGTCTTTGCTGTATCACTGACTTTAGCCTTTACTAATGGGTGCTCCATTATTTCTGCAACAGAACAATATTTATTCTTTACGCTTAAAATTGCAGCAAATATTTTCCAAAAAGGATATGCTGATACCTTTTCTTTTAAGACCTCTACGGAGGTTTTCGTAATGCCTCTGTCTGTAAAGTATTCTTCTTTGTACTCGTTTAACTTGAATGTTTTCCCCGTACCGGGTGGACCATACAAAATGGTATTCATGAATACATCTATTTTCGTGCTCATATTCTGAGTGCTTTTTTCGATTAGTTTAAGAATGGTGTTATACTGTTGTCTTGTAGCTGAGAAATTGGTGCCCTGATTACCAACTTTTAAATCTTGCAAGCCATCTGTTTCTCTTATGATCTGCCAGAGAAGGGGCTTGGCTAAGAGATTATTCGTTATTTCAATTCCTGCCTTGATAGAATTCTTGTCTTCTTTTTTCCAAAGATGGCTATCGGGTGAGTTTGTTTTTTCTGCAGGGTCATCAGTTACCCTTGCTAATGCGTAGCAACCAGCCTTCTTGCCAGTAACCCACAGGATTACTTTATCGCCTTTCTTTATTTTGTCTTTATGTGCAGCCACAGTCCAATCATGTAACAAATTGCTACGGACTGCTGCTTCAAAATCAAAATCAGATGGGTTGCATTGGAAAACCCAATAGTTAATGAATCGGTCATTCCAAATTGTTATTGCTTTGTGTCGAACGTATGGAACATTGACCCGACAAATTCCTTGTTGTAATTGATATGTAAATACTTCATCTGGCTCTAATTCATACCATTCCGCTTTAGCGAACTTTACCCAAGGTTCATATTCAATTTCTTTGGTAGCAAAATCCTCTTCCAACTCTGATGCATCCGTTACCGACTTAGGAACCTCTAATACTTTTGCTAATGCCCGGACGGTATGGCCTTCGGTAACAACAATTAAATCGCCTGGTGAGTAAAGTTTATCTTCAACACCAATAACAATTGCCCGTTTTTTTATGAGTTCATAAAAGCTCGGCTTTTTGCTTCCCCACTGGCATCCTAATTTCCACACATTTCCGCTTATACTGTTACTATTACCGAAGGCTTCTTCATATAGTTGACTTCTGTAGGTATTGTCGAAAATAGCTATTTCAAAAAGAGGATTGTTGTATTTACGATACCCTGAAACTTCTGTGCGATTCAGTTCTCTTTGAGATGCACGGACAATACTGTCTATGTTGCTGATCATATCCGATGAATTGATGCAGCGGTAGAAATAGGCCAACGGTTCGTTCTCAAATTCAGTTACTTCAATATCATCGGTAGATTTTGCCTTTGCATCGTGTATGAATTGCCAAGGATGGTCATCTTTAGAAATGAAAGCAAAGCAATACCGCTGGCCTATAGTAATTGAAAGGCGCCTATTTCCTCTTGTACCATAAGTTAACCTTGTGTCACCTTGTGTAACTTTCAATTGTGACATTAACTGACTTGCACTATTAAAAAAAATTGTGGCGGATTCACGACCAATTCTTTTTATTAGTTCTATTAATTCAGCATTGGTAGCAGGGGGCTCAGGTATTTCCGTTTTAGGTTCAATTTTGAAACCAAATTCTCGTAAATACTTATTGGTTGGGTTGCCACCGGGATACGGCCATTTTTTTTCTCCATTGGCTAAGAGGTTTGCATACCGCATAATTTCTTTTGGAGGATATGCCTTCTCATTTATAATGACATCAAACCTTGTTGATGGCCTTAGTTCAATCCCTTCTTGCTCTATTTTTTCAACGGCATCTAAAACATGCTTTTTTGTAATCTTATTGACGCTCATAATGCCTAATTCAAATTCATTTTACTTTGAGTTGGAATTTTTTTGTTAAAGACTTACTCCAACTCACTTCTTCCCAACCGGTGGTGGGCCATCGGGAATCAAACCTTTATACACATGGTCGCCTTTGCCTTTTGTAAACTCAGCTTTAACAGCTTCTAATTTTTTCGGGTCTTCGTATAAATCCACCATCGTCATGGCTAACGTTTTAGATGCATGCAACATGCCTTTATGTCCAATGGACATACCACCGCATGCTACCACCGCCCACGAGTGCCACGGAGTACCAATAGGTGCCGTAGCTACACTTAACCGAATGGTGGGCACAACCCAACTTACATCGCCCACATCGGTTGAGCCACCACCAGCATTGGGATTAGTTTCTTCCAACGGTTCTACTTTGGTATGTAAACCCACCAAGGGTTTGCCCGTACTCTCCTGTATCTTTTTCGCGAAAGCAACTTCTTCATCGGTATAACTCATCGGCCCCAGCAGGGCAAAATTTTTGGTAACATAATCGGCACCCGTGCGGTTAACCAACACTTCGTAAATACCGGAGACAAGCGAAATCTTATATTCCACATTCGCCATGATAGCCGCACCTTCGGCCATTTTCTTTACACGTTCATACACTTCATTCATGCCATCGCGCTTTACATCGCGCACGCGTACCCATAAGCGCGAGTAATCCGGAACCACGTTCACTACTTGCCCGCCATCTTGTATGTGGTAATGAATGCGCACACTGGGTTTAATATGCTCACGCAGATAGTTGATTCCGGTTGTATATAACTCCAGCGCATCGCTGGCACTTCTTCCATTCCACGGATCGCCTGAAGCATGTGCAGCCTGGCCATTAAACTCTACAATAAAATCAACCAATGCCAAACCGGTTTGCACCGCAGCTTTGGTTTCCGCACCGGGGTGCCAATCCATTACTACATCCACTCCGTTAAACAACCCCGCACGAATCATCCACAGTTTACCAAAGAATTTTTCTTCGGCCGGTGTGCCGAAAAATTTAATAGTGCCTTTCAGTTTGCCTTGCTCGATCAATTGTTTGATGGAAACCGCAGCGCCCAAACTGGCAGTGCCAAAAAGATTATGACCACAACCATGACCAGGCTCGCCTTCATGCAAGGGATCTTTTACCGGAACTGTTTTTTGTGAGAGACCGGGCAACGCATCAAACTCACCCAGTATTCCAATTACCGGACTGCCGCTACCATACGTAGCTACAAAGGCAGTAGGCATTTCGGCTACACCGCGCTCCACTTTAAAACCATTGGCTTCGGCATAATCGGCTAATAGTTTTGCCGATGTGTGTTCATTGAAAGCGGTTTCTTCTGCGGCCCAGATTTTATCGCTGATGCTGATCAGGTTGGGCGCTTGTGTTGTAACGTTTTCGATGATGGCTTTTTTATTAGCCGTGATAACAGGCGCAGCTTGCTTTTTTTGTGCGAACACATTCAGTGTTACACAAAGTGCGGTGAGTAAGGTTAGGATTTTCATGAATAAGGTTAAGTATAGAATTAAAACAACGAATTCTTTTCAACAGATGAAACCGCAACGGGCATAAAATACGCAGTGCCTTTAAGCGAAGTTTTCAGAAGTTGGTGCATACCGGCAATGGTTTCGGGTGTGTATTGACTTTTATGACAATGCCACGAAGCCAATGCTTTTTCATAATCACTTTCGGAAACAGCAATCTTTATCGGAAGAAAAGATGAATCAACTGTAGCTAATTGCATGGGGCTGTTTGCCGGAAGATTGCCCGTGGGGATTGCACTGTAATAAAGTTGTGCGGGCTTATCCCATTTCTGGGTTTGAAAAACTTCGGTTACAACCGTACTCACCAACCGGTGATCATGATGGCCGGTCCAGCCGGATGCGCCCCACGTAACAACCACATCAGGTTTTAAAGACGTAAATAACTCCGCGATTTTAGAACGCATAGTATTAAGTTGATCGTTAAGCGGGCCCATGCCTTCGCCCATTTTTAATTGATCGTGTAAACCAAACAAGATTGGCGGTTCAATACCCAACTGTTCGGCAGCGCATTTGGCTTCTTCATTTCTTACCACTGCCAGACTATCGCCTGCGGGAATTTTTGCATGATCAGTAACACCATAACGTCCATCGGTCGCAATAGCGAGATACACCGTTACACCTTCCGCAGCATATTTGGCTAATACCGGGCTAACCGTTGCCTCATCATCGGGATGCGAAAAAATGGCGAGCAGTGTTTTGGGTGCGGATGCAGTTTGTGGTTCGGGTTTGGTGCATTGAAACAACAGGCACAGAAGAGAAAGAGCAATCCAGCGCATGGTTTGTGGTTTAGTTTAAATTCTAAGGTATTGATTTTTTTGCCACGCAGCTTCAGTTTTTTGTGAGAGGTATTGGTGTAAAGATTTTTAAGTAGATTCGTTTATACAAACCCATTACACATGAGCCTGAACAGACGCGAGTTTATTAAGAAGAGTGCCTTAGGTACACTTGGTCTTACCTTTTTGCCTTCCCTTATCAGTCGCGGTGCGGTAAATGATCGGGTGCGCATTGCCCACATTGGTTTAGGCGGCATGGGCAACCAACACATGGAGTGGTTTGCCAATTTGCCCGGTGCCGAAGTAGTGGCGTTGTGCGATGTAGATCAGAATCATTTGGCCGCTACGTTGGAGTCGCTCAAAAAAATGAATCCCGGAACAACGGCATCCACACATGAAGATTTCAGGAAGGTCTTAGATCGAAAAGATATTGATGCGATAACCGTTGCCACGCCCGATCATTGGCATGCACAAATTGCTACACTCGCGTTTCAGGCTGGTAAAGATGTGTATGGCGAAAAACCACTTTCGTATAGTGTGCGCGAAGGTAAAACCATGTTGGTGAATCAGGCAAAGTATAACCGCGTGTTTCAGCTGGGCACACAAATCCATGCTGGCGATAATTATCATCGCGTAGTAGAAATTATTCGTAGCGGAGCCATTGGTAAAGTGCATACGGTGCGGCTTTGGAAAGATTCGTTTTCACCCGGACTAGGCGTGGCAAAAGTTCAGGCGCCACCTGCTGGTTTAAATTGGGATATGTGGCTTGGGCCTGCGCCTTATGTGGATTATGTTCCGGAGCGTTGTCATTTTACGTATCGGTATTTTCTGGATTACTCGGGTGGCGTGTTTGCCGATTTCTGGTGCCACATTGCCGATGTTGTTTGGTGGGCTATTGAGCCAAAAGATTTAAAGCGTGTTACCGCCCGCGGAGAAAAAACCGATGGCCAGGCCGATGCACCCAAATGGCTGGATGCTGATTTTGAATTTAAAGACTTAAAAATTTTCTGGACAACAAAAGCCCCGAATGTTCCCGGTGCTGCCGAACGAAACATAGGCGCATACTTTGAAGGCGACAAAGGAACTTTGATTTGCGATTACAGTACCATGTCTATTACCATCAATGGCGAAGCAGTTAGCGATCTTCCAGCAGTGGCGCAAAGTGTAACGCGATCACCGGGTCATCAACAAAATTTTATCGATGCGGTAAAATCGCGCAAGCAACCAGAATCTAATCTTGCTTACGCCCGCGAAATGACTTTGCCCATGCACCTCGCGCTAATCTCGTGGCGATTAAACCGCAGCGTGCAATGGAATGCCAAAAAAGAAAAATTTGTTGGCGATAAAGAAGCGAATACCTTTTTGGATCGTCCTTACAGAAAGGAATGGAATTTAACCGGATAGCTTTCGTAACAACTGCTCCGGTAAAGTAATTGTTAAACATAAGTTGAGTGTTGAATTGATCTTAGCTTTATCAACTTGCTGCTGATTTATTTTTTTAGTTCGCTATAATCCATGAAATTGATTCTCTCAAAATCCCAGGCCAGAAAAATTATTCTTCACGCCACCGGCCTTTCGCGTTACGATCAATTTGGAAAAGGTAAAGCGGCAACCTATAAAGCGATTGAGCATTTGGGTTTTATACAAGTCGATACAAATTATACGGTTGAACGGGCTCACCATCATACACTCTCTTCGCGGGTTAGAAACTACCAAACGGATTGGCTTAGTGAGCTTCAGTCGGAAGGCATGATTTATGAATTCTGGACACGCGATTCAGGATTTATGCCAATGGATGAATTTCGATTTTCATTACCCATTCATGAAGTTTATCGGAGTAAATGGAAAAGTTATGCTGGCTCCGAAGTTAACCTGATGAATCAGATCTTGAATAGAATTGCACGCGAAGGCCCCTTGCGCGCAAAAGATTTTGACAACGATCGGGTAACTAAAAGTTCGGGCTGGTGGGATTGGCGGCCGTCTAAAGTGGCGTTAGAAAGATTACACTTTGCAGGAAAGTTGTTAGCCACCCGCCTCAAAGATTTTCATAAGCTTTATGATTTAACCGACAATATTATTCCGCTTGATGTAAACAGAGAAATGCCAACAGCCGAAGAGTTGGCGCGGCACTTGATTTTCCGATCGCTTAAAGCGATGGGCATTGCTTCAGCTCAGGAAATTTCATGGAGTGGCAGACTAACCAAGCCACCTATTAAAGCTGTATTAAAAGAACTGGTAGCCGCAGGCCAGGTGAGTTTGGTTAACATAGCAGGATTGAAAGGCGATTGGTATATGTTACCTGAGTATGAGAAGAAAAAAATTACGCTTTCTGGAGATGTATTTATTCTCTCACCATTTGATCCGCTCAACGTGTTTAGGCGTAGGCTTAAAGAGATTTTTGATTTCGACTATCAGGTTGAGTGTTTTGTGCCGGAGGCAAAGCGCAAGTATGGATACTTCGCCCTTCCCGTTTTAGCGGGCGATACTTTTATTGCCCGAATGGATTGCAAAGCCGATCGCAAGGAAAACAGACTCATCATTCACAATCTTCACTTCGAGCCGGTAAAAATTTCGAAAGTAACGCTTGATAAATTTCGCAAAGCCATAGTAGCTTTTGCCAGATTCAATGGCTGTAATCAAATCACGTTAGCTCGCTCCAACAAAAAGGCAATGGCAAAACCTTTGATCAAAAGTTGATTGCAGGAATGGAAATTAATTTGAGCGTTTGCGGATCAACTCTACACCAGTAAAATATTCTTCTTTAATCAAGCTCATCAGTTGTGCGGGCGTGGGATTGATCTGGTAAAACACGTAATCGTTTTGCTTTTGTGTTTTTACATTAAATTTTTTACCGAGTTTTTTAATAATCTCTTCCCGTACCAAATCATCTTCCAGATTAATTGAGAGTAATTCCAGCCTGTTGGGATTTTTTACTTTTAACAATCGTAAAATCCATTGATCGCCTTCTTTAAAATTGATGAAATAATAATTTTCATATTGCTTTACTACCAGCGTATCGCTGATGTGCCCGGCTCCAAGCCATTCTCTTCCGGTGGCATCTTTGGTGCGATAGCCCCACGTTTCGATTATGATGGTGTCGCCAATTTCACCTGTGGCTTTATCGCGTATCAGGAATTCACCACAAATAGATTGAGGTAATTGCTGTAATGCCGCAATACCCGTAGGCTGGGCTTTGGGATAAGAAACTTCTTTACAGGAAAGCAGTAGTGCAGCCCAGAAGCAACAGATAACAATAAAACCGAAGCGCATGGTGTTAGTACGAATTAGTTTTTAATAATATAGTTGGTTCCCTGCTTAAAATACTGGCGCTCAAGTTTGGGTATTCGTTTAAAAACACCGGCCAATACATTATGCGGATCAACAATCAGCTCGGGCAAATCTTGCTCAAAAGCTTTGTCTATCAACACCACGTTTTGAAAGTAATCTGTTTCGTTGAAATAATGCTTCGCGATTTCCCAATCGTAAAAGCCGGTTGCCAGTTTATTGTTTTCGAAGTAGCCCCACTGTTCGTCTAAAACCAAAATGCGTTTGTTTACAGGCGCAGCTGAAACCTTGCTGAAAAACATTTTAGAATAGTCAATCTTACTCAGTTTATCATAGCGAGCCAGGTAAGCAATGGTTACAATGCCACCGGCAAATCCCCACAACAAAAGTTCGGCAAGCCACTTTCTGCGCACCAGTAAAATACAATGACTAACAAAGTATGCAAGGGGAGGCGCATAGGTTATAACCCGGTGCGGAGCCATTTTTCCGGCTACAATAATTTCCACAATGGCAATCAGCAACCATAAGAACATAATCTGCAAAAGCTGCGATTGGTATTTGGTAAGGCGTGCTTCGCGGTTAAGCATCACCAACGAAAATAAAAAGTAGGCAATAGGTATAGCAGATAGATACAACATCGCGCTAAGCGACAACCGGTTTTCGGCAAACCAGGCAACACTTGCGTAATAGTTACTCCATAAAAATTCGAGATTACCATGAAAGTAGTAGGCCATCATAATCAGCACGTGCGGCAAGGCAAATCCAAAAATTAGCAGCAACGCTTTGCGAATGGATAATCGCGTGAAGATGGCCAGAATAATAATAGTGCCGGGAAGAAATACAATGTACGTAAACACGAATAAAGAGGCCAGCCCCAGAAAAAAGCCAAGCAACAACAGCGTGTCATCGCGCTGCACGCGAAACTCCACTTCCTTAAATAAATTATTTAGCGCCAGCAGCAACAAAGAAGAGGCAAACAACTCAGGCGATAGCATGAGCATATCGAACGAAAAGAAACAAACCACTCCAAAAAGAAATGCGGGCAGATACGTGCTTTCACTTTGTGCTTTATTGGTAATAAGCAGAATGGCAAAGTATGCGCCTTGAAAAAAAATCAGTACGAACGCTACAATATGCCGGGCTGTGAGCGAGCGGCCAAACAACCACTCTTCCCAACCATAAAACCAGGCGGCTAAAGGTGGCACTGATGTATGCACTTCGGTATATAAACTTTTGCCGCTGTTCAAGGCTTCGCCCAGTACCATTGCTTTTAGTTCGGAGAGGGTGGTAGCGGCAGGGTCAACAAAAAAACCGAGACCTATCAGTATCAGTAAGATGAAAATGGCAAGCAGCCGGTACGGATCGTTTATTCGGAAAAAGCGCAGTAACACAAGGCTCGGTTTAAACGGACACAAATAAACAAAAAGTTGTCCGTACACCCCGATCTTAATTATGCAGGTTAACTGTTATCTTTGTGCACATGAGCGGAACGGTACGACAGCAGAAATACAACAAACTGATTCAAAAAGAATTGAGCGACATCTTTTTGAAAGATAAGCGCGGCATTTTAGGTAATGCCTTTATAACCATTGCCGATGTGCGGATAAGTCCGGATTTAAGTGTGGCCAAGGTTTACCTGAGCATGACTTTGGCCAAAGACAAAAAGGCCGTGCTGAACAGCATTGAATTACACAAAAGTGAAATCCGGAAAGCATTGGGCGATCGCATTCGTAACCAGGCGCGCATTGTACCGACTTTGGTTTTCTTTATTGATGAAATAGAAGAAAATGCCCAACGGATTGAAGACTTGATCAAGAGTCTGAATATTCCTAAAGAGGACAAAGAATAAAATCCGCAGCGCTTTGAATCTACCTTTATTTATTGCGAGGCGCTACTTCTTTTCCGGCAGGAAGAAAAATTTCATTAACATCATTTCAATCCTTTCTATTATTGGTGTAGCCTTTTCAACGGCTGCATTAGTCATTGTGCTTTCGGTGTTTAACGGGTTAGAAGATTTGCTGCGAAGCCTCTACACTTCTTTCGACCCTGAACTTAAAATAGAATTGAAGAAAGGCAAATCTTTTGAGGTGGACGAAACCATGATTCAGCGCCTGCAAACTGTAGTGGGAGTTGAAGTGATTACGGAAGTAATTGAAGACTATGCCTACGTGCGTTACCGCGATGCGGATATAGTAGTAACCCTAAAAGGCGTAAGCGAAAATTTTCTGAGTCAGCACCGGCTGGATAACAGCATGGTGGAAGGTAAATTGATACTGAGTAAGAATGAAATTGATTATGCGGTAGTAGGGCGTGGGGTGCAATATGCACTATCGTTAAGTGTGGCCGAGAATATTTATCCCCTACAGGTATTTTACATTAAGAATCTCAAATCGTCAGGCTTAGATCCATCGCAACTTTATTCGCGTAGAGTTATACAGCCGGGCGGAGTATTCTCTATCGAAAAAAATTATGACGATAACTTCATTTTTGTGCCGTTACATTTTGCGCAAGACTTACTTAACTATGGCAACAAACGCACCAGCCTCGAAATAAAAACTACCGGTAAACTTCCCTTAAAAGAAACCCAGGCAGGAATAGCGAAGGTGTTAGGGCCGGATTTTTCGGTACTAACCAATCAAGAACAACATGCTGATTTGTATCGGCTGCTTAAAATTGAAAAGCTGTTTACATTCATTGCCTTAACGTTACTGATACTGGTTGCTTCTATCAACATCTTCTTTTCGTTAATGATGTTGGTAATTGATAAGAAGAAAGACATTTCGGTTTTGTTTGCCATGGGCAGCAGCACCAATCTTATCCGGAATATATTTTTAAGCGAAGGCGCACTGATTGCTTTTACAGGAGCCTTTATGGGCTTGGCGTTGGGTGGAACAATCTGCTGGCTTCAGGATTCCTTTGGGTTGGTAGGCATGGGTATGGAGAACGCAATTGTTTCCAGTTATCCGGTTAAGATGAGGCTTACCGATTTTTTGCTCACCGCTTTAGTTATGATTGTGATTACCACTCTGGTATCATTTTATCCGGCCCGTTTAGCAGCCCGATATACGCTCTCGAGCGACTCTGACATGTAATTAACAGGCATGTTTTTACGGGAAATTAAACTAAAAAATCCCCACAAAGTTCATAATTTGCAATTCTGCTTAGTGTGTAAGTAGTTGAAAATGGCCGTTTTGGCTTGCTCAGGCTACTTCTATACCAAGGCACAAATTCGCAAACAGAAATGAAAGTATCGGCAGCCCAGCCTTTTCAAATCATCTACTCGCTGTATCAGCATGAGTACCTGGGCTATATTTTCGAATCGTTTATTGTTCATCTTGACGAGAAAGGTAAACTCACTTATCAACATCAGAACATCTCGCACAAAAATGCGCGTGAGTTTTCAAAAGGCCTTGACCCCCGCGATTTTGAATTGATAGAAATGATGGATGGCATGAGCCAGGATGCCGTGCTGAAACACTTTTCGAAAAAGGTGATGAAGCCCGATGAGTTTTTTAGCAAGGTGTTTAAAAAAGATAAAGGCGATGAACTGTTGCAAGAACAGATTGAAGCCTTTATGGAGAAGCGCAGAGCTGCTGTTCTCGAAAAAATAAAAGGCAAGCAGTTATATGAAATGGGCAACGATGGCGAGCCCACATGGCGCAAAATAGAAGTGCTTGAAAAACGCGCCAATGTACAGTTCCATTTTAAACGCAACCATGAGGGCACCGAATACAGCCCAACCATTACGTACGAAGGAAAAAAAATTGCACTTCCTAATCCGGCCGCGTACCTGATTTGCAAACTTCCGGCATGGATGGTTATAGGAGGTAAGCTTTATGGGTTCGATAAATTTGTGGATGGAAAAAAACTTCAACCTTTTCTTTCTAAACCTCTTGTAAAAATTCCAAAAAAACTGGAAGAGACTTACTATAGTCGTTTTATTGGTCCGCTAATTAGTGCCTTTGAAGATGTGGAGGCCGAAGGTTTTGAAATAAACAAAGCAGAGTACGATCCGCATCCCCTACTTAGCATTTCAGAGCTAACTCCCGCCAACGTAAAAAATGTGCCTACACTTTTTGGAAGCAATGATTTGCCCGATGGCCCCGGAGATGATGAAGCGGGTAAGATAGTTTTTGACCTATCCTTCAAATACGGAAAACATCGCTTTCGCGGAGATGCTTTTGTGCCCGTAAGTGTAAACTTAGATAAGAAAGAAGATAATTATATTTTTCATCGCGTTAAGCGCGATTTGGATTCTGAAAAAAAATATGCGCAGACATTAACAAAGCTGGGCTTGCCATTACGGGGCTTTCGCACTGCGGTAGAAAAAGCACACGCCTTCTCGTGGTTAAATGAAAATCGGGTAAACCTGCTTAACCTCGGCTTTGAGGTAAGCCAACCCGAAAATCGCGATAAGAAATATTTTGTTGGTAAGGCAGTAATTGAACTTGAAGTAAAAGAGAATATTGATTGGTTTGATATTCATGCCCGCATTAAGTTTGGTGAGTATGAAATCTCGTTTAAGGAGTTGCGCAAACTCATCATTAAAAAGAAGGTAGAGTTTAAACTTCCCAACGGAGAGATTGCGATTATACCAGAAGCCTGGCTTATTAAATACAGCGACTTATTTGCCTTGAGCGAAACCCATGGCGATAATGAAAAGCCGGTGTTAAAGAAACATCACATCAGTCTGTTGAAAGAACTGGAAGAGGGCAACCTGGCCAAAGTGCATATGAGCGAGCGTTTGCGCAATCTGCAATCGTTTAGTGGAATTAGAGATTATGCGTTGCCCGATAAGTTTGAAGGCACACTTCGTCCGTATCAAAAAGCAGGTTATAACTGGCTGCGTTTTCTTAACGAGTTTCATTTGGGAGGTTGCTTAGCCGATGACATGGGTCTTGGAAAAACCGTGCAAACGCTGGCGTTGTTGCAAGCCGAAAAAGAAAAAGGAAACACGGGTACTTCGTTGTTGATTATGCCAACCTCGTTGGTATATAACTGGGAGATGGAGGCCTCTAAGTTTACGCCCGATCTGAAAATACTTACGTACACAGGTACGCTGCGTAACAAAGACATAAAACGATTTAGCAAATACGATGTGGTGCTTACCAGCTACGGCATTACGCGATTGGATATTGATTTGTTGAAACAATTTTATTTCAATTACATTATTCTGGACGAATCGCAGGTAATTAAAAACCCGACATCGAATATTGCTAAAGCCGTAATGGAATTGAAGTCGCGCTATAGACTTACACTTACGGGCACACCGCTAGAAAACACCACGCTGGATCTATGGTCGCAGATGACCTTTATCAATCCCGGTTTGTTGGGCGGCCAAACGTTTTTCAAAAATGAGTATCAACAACCCATTGAGAAAAAACGCGATGAAGCAAAAACCAAAAAGCTTAATTCGATAATAAAGCCGTTTATACTGCGCAGATTAAAATCGCAGGTAGCAACAGATTTGCCCGAGAAGGTGGAGAATGTGTATTACACCAACATGACTACCGAGCAGGAGCAGAAGTATGAAGAGGCGAAATCATTCTATCGCCATAAAATTCTGGATCAGATTGATAAAGAGGGAATCAACAATACGCGCATGATGATTCTGGAAGGCCTTACCAAGTTGCGCCAAATTTCTAACCACCCCAAAATGGTTGACATGCGTTATGAGGGCGATTCGGGTAAGTTAGAAGATGTATCGCACATGTTGGAGAATGCTTTGCTGGAAGGCCACAAGGTTTTAGTGTTTAGCCAGTTTGTAAAACACCTGGAGATTGTAAAGGCACTGCTAAAAGAAAGAAAGATTCCGTTTGCTTATCTGGATGGGTCAAGTACTGATCGCAAAGAACAAGTGGATAAGTTTAATAAAGATGAGAACCTGAAAGTTTTTCTGATTTCAATTAAAGCGGGTGGCCTGGGCTTAAACCTTACAGAAGCGGATTATGTATTTATACTTGATCCGTGGTGGAACCCGGCCGTGGAGGCGCAAGCAACAGACAGGGCACATCGTATCGGGCAGAAGAAAAAAGTATTTAGCTATAAGTTTATAACGCGCAATACAGTTGAAGAGAAAATCCTGACACTTCAAAAACATAAACTCAAGCTTTCAGAAAACCTGATTCAGTCCGAAGAAAGTGTAATCAAATCGCTTTCGCGGGAAGATATTGAGATGCTGCTTAACTAACAGGACGCTTTCTTTTCCAGCGGTTGTGCGACCATAACCACCCGGCAGGGTTTTCTTTAATAATTTTTTCGGTAGCCTTTGCATAATGATCTACCATGAGATCAGATCCTTTTTCATAGGGCGGATTGTCAATCACCATGTATTCAGCTTCGTAGTAGCCCCGCTTCTTTTTTCGGATTGCTGTGTAAACAACCGGGTATTGCAATATTACCGTTAACTGGCTTATTGCCTGAAAGAATGCGGTGTCTTGGTTTAGAAATGTAGTCCAGTATTTTTTGTCACGCTTCTTACCCGGAAACTGATCGGCCATGATGGCGATGCCGCGGGTAATCGACTTGCGCGAAATAGATTCGCGCGCTACCTGCTCGCGCTTAATTGGGTAAGCCCCAAAGCGCATTCTACCCGCAAGCGAAAAATCATCAAAAAGTTTGCTGCTTTGCTGCTGGTACACAAAATCTATAGGATGATTTAACGAACCAGCAGCCAGTAACCACTCCCAGTTAAATTGGTGCGAAGCAAACATGATTATTGAAGTTTCCGTATCAAGTATCGCTCGCACAGCGGCAAGATTGATGAATTGCATCCGCTTTCTTAGTTCAGCTTCTGAAATGGTGAGAAGCTTTAAAGTTTCAACAGCATAGTCGCACAGGTTTTTGTAAAACTCTTTTTCGATTGATTTAAGTTCAGCTTTCGATTTTTCGGGGAAAGATTTTTTAAGATTCTTCTTCACCAGTTTTCGCCTGTAGCCCACAACACGATAACTCATAAAAAAAAGAAAATCAGAAAACCAGTAGAGTATGGGAAGGGGAATTCTCGAAAGCAGTTTCAGAAAAAACATGACCGCAAAAATAGGGTAATGTTTTATTACTTTTGCCCCGATTGTATGAAGAACAAAATTGTAATTATTACGGGTGGATCGTCTGGCATTGGCTTGGCGCTTGCCGAACGATTTGGTAAGGCCGGAGCCAAAATTCTAATAACTGGTCGCAACGCAAATAACCTTCAGCAGGCAGTACAAGATTTACAAGCAAAGGGAATAACCATTTCATCCTTTCGGGGCGATGTAAGTAATGAAGAAGATAACAAAGCAATGGCTGATGAAGCCATAAAGTTGTATGGCACCATTGATATTTTGATTAACAATGCCGGCATATCCATGCGGGCATTATTTGCCGATGTAGATATGGCGGTGTTGCGCAAAGTGATGGACATAAATTTTTATGGCGTTTTGTATGCAACAAGGTATTGCTTGCCTGAGATTACAAAAAACAAAGGCTCCATTGTTGGCATTTCATCCATTGCCGGCTTTCGCGGATTGCCGGGGCGCACAGGTTACTCGGCCAGTAAGTTTGCAATGAACGGATTTCTGGAGGTGTTGCGTACGGAATTGTTGAAAACAGGTGTACATGTTTTAACAGCCTGTCCTGGATTTACAGCGTCTAATATCCGGATGCGTGCCTTAACGAAAGACGGAACTTCGCAGGGCGAATCGCCCCGCGCAGAACAAGAAATGATGACAGCCGAAGAATGTGCCCGTCACATTTACAAAGCGGTAGTGAAGCGCAAGCGCACGTTGGTGCTAACCACACAAGGCAAATTAGCAGTATGGTTAAATAAATGGTGGCCTTCGCTTGCCGATAAACTTGTGTATGATACTATGGCGAAGGAGGCAAAATCTCCAATAGGATAACCTTAGGTTTTGTTTACAAAAACAACTTTTACATTATCAGCCTTGTTTATGCTCTTATAGAATTCAAGAAATTCATTATAGGAATCGGCCGGGAACTGGCCTTTGTTCATTTTTATTTTGCGGGAATAGATCAATTTGCCTTGATCAACCTTAAAGGAAGATTCGTACTCACCAAAACGCGATTTTATATTTACAGCTTCGGGAACAAACTCGGGATAAATAGCTTCTGGAATGGTATATTCAATCACATCCTCGTCTATATAAGGCATGCGAAGTACAATATCTGTCTTTCTTTTCTCCAACTTCTCAGGAACATAAGCGTTACGATTCATTAGATTGGGAGTAAGAAAAATCCGCTTTCCATTTACAGTAGCCAATCGGTTAAGAATATATTCCACTTCTACTTCGGCAGATGGAATTTTGTTTTTGTTGTTCTTGATAGAGAATTTACTAATATCAAAACTTGGAATTTGAGTAGTTTTTTGAATCCATTTTTTATGATCGTCAGCCTGCTTTGTCACTACTGCATCCAATCGGTCGTTTTCATACTGTAAGCCAGCATAAACAGTTTTTACTTTGGCAGTAGCATTTCCGTTTAAATCGAGATTGACAGTAGCTCTTCTTGATTGAGTGTTAACGGTAAGCGGATAAGTTGGCGTTCTTACCAGTGCACCGCCATTTTCGGTAACCATCATAGCGTACCTATCTCCAGTAAATCTTCCCATCCAACCGTAAGGATTAGTCTGGCTTGTGCATTCGAGCCAAATGGTATCTGCTTCGACAGGAACAGCGACAATGACATGATTAGACTGAGGGCTAGGGAAACTTGCATCAATCTCTGGGTTGTTTTCGCCAGCTTCAATTTTGACATAATACCCCTTAACCCCAACCTCTTTCAGAAGCGAAATCATATAATTAGATAGTGCTTTACAATCGCCATAGCCTGTTTTGTCAACCAAGCTCGCTTCAAAAGGTTGTAACCCGCCAATTCCCAATTGAATACTTACATAACGGGTTTTGTTTTGCATGAATTCATATAAAATTTTGATTTTCTCTTCATCGGTTTTGGCGTACTGAACCAGGTCTTTTACTTTTTGTCGGGTTGCTTCGGGTAACACATCACGTCCTTTATTTAGAGAAGCTTGCCATAGCCCGTAATCTTTCCACGTACTCATGTTGCCGCTGTAACCCCCGTACTCAAATTCATTTGGTGAAATCTTAATGTTCCCCACAATACGATTAAAATCGGTACTATGGTTCTCAAATTTTTTAGGAATGACGTTTTCAAATTGCCATCTAAGTTCTCTAAAA
The DNA here is from genome assembly GCA_017303795.1 of Cytophagales bacterium. Taxonomy (GTDB): domain Bacteria; phylum Bacteroidota; class Bacteroidia; order Cytophagales; family Cyclobacteriaceae; genus ELB16-189. The sequence goes on from JAFLBR010000018.1 coordinate 57,158, forward strand.
CCCTCTTTTGTTAGATTTTTTTGAGGTTCACTAACGTTGAATAGCTTATATCTTGGTTCAAGGTTTGCAGGGAAGCTGACAATATATGAAGATTGCTGGATCGAAATCTCATCATCCGTATAAACGAAAAAATCAGGGGCTGAGAACAAGTGTTTAGTTTGAATTTCAATTTCGTACTCTATAGTGTATGGGTAAACAGCTTGACTTAGATCTGCTGACTTGGATCGATTATCACTCAGTAATGAAAATCCATCAAACTCACTTTCATCTTTTATGTCGCTGTTTTTTAGTTTTTTTATTTCTCGCCCAAAAACATCATAAACAGTTGCCTTAAAAGTTTTGATCGACCTTAGTTTATCATACCATGCGCTAATTTGGGCATATTGTTTTGCCTTGCCATTTAAGATTGTAATAACTTCGCGCCTGTAGTAGAGCGTACTACTTTTAGATTGAATATCGTATCTCACCTGTCGCTCCCGGATAACGGCATACATTCCTTGCTTCATTTCTTCCGGTATTTCTGATACCGGATATTTTATTTCAGCAGCAAAACAACCGAGCGCCTGAGACAGCAATAATAAAACGAGAATATTTTTCATTATTTATTTCTTCTTTAACACAATTTGTTCGGTAACCATTTGATTAAAAGAACTCCGAGGACTGGATATTCTTCTTGAGTAAAAATAATGATTGCTTTTCTTTTAACTTGCAAACCAATTTTTATTCTGTGGCTAAATCAAAAACATTATTCTTTTGTCAGAGTTGTGGGTACGAATCACCCAAATGGATTGGCAAATGTCCCTCGTGCAATGCCTGGAATAGCTTTGTAGAAGAAGTTGTTACCAAAACAGAAGCCGATAAAAACAATTGGCGACAAGACAACTCAAAATCTAAAATCAACAAGCCGAAAACACTTAACGAAATTACTTCCTCTTCTGAAGTTCGGATTACCACACCTGATGCAGAGCTTAACCGGGTACTCGGTGGTGGCATTGTGCCGGGCTCGTTAATTCTAATTGGTGGCGAACCCGGTATTGGTAAATCTACTTTAATGCTACAAGTGGCGCTTGCCCTTAGTAAAGCAAAAGTTTTATATGTATCGGGCGAGGAGAGTGAGCAACAAATTAAGATGCGTGCTGAGCGACTAAACGGCAAGTCAAAAAACAACTATGAAAATTTTTACATGCTGGCCGAAACAGAAACGCGCAACATTTTTCAGGCGGTAGAAAATCTGGAGCCTGCACTTTTAATTGTTGATTCCATACAAACACTACACTCGCACATGTTAGATAGTGCTGCGGGTAGCGTGGGCCAGGTACGCCAATGCGCTGCTGAGCTGATGAAGTTTGCCAAAGAAACCAACACACCTGTTTTTCTGGTAGGACACATTACTAAAGATGGCTCACTGGCAGGCCCCAAAGTTCTGGAACATATGGTTGACACAGTGTTGCAGTTTGAGGGCGACCGGCATCTGGCTTATCGCATTCTGCGCACCACTAAAAATCGTTTTGGTTCAACTTCCGAAATTGGTATCTACGAAATGTTGGGTAGTGGCTTGCGCGAAGTGAGTAATCCTTCTGAGATTTTGATTTCGCAGAAAGATGGCCAGGTTACCGGTGCTACCATTGGTGCAACCATTGAAGGCAATCGGCCGCTGTTGATAGAAATACAATCGCTGGTAAGCCCGGCATCATACGGCACACCACAACGCACACCCAATGGGTTTGATCAGAAACGATTAAATATGTTGCTGGCTGTGTTGGAAAAGCGCTGTGGCTTTAGAGTAGGTACACAAGATGTATTTGTGAACATGGCCGGTGGCATTTATGTAGAAGATCCGGCAATTGATTTGGCACTTTGTGTGTCCATTATTTCATCCATGGAAGAAGTATCCGTTAGCGATAAAATTTGTTTTGCTGCCGAAATTGGTTTGGGTGGCGAGTTGCGAGCTGTTAATAGAATAGACCAACGCATTTCCGAAGCCGAGAAGTTAGGCTTTGAAGAAATTTACATTTCGAAGTACAGTAAAAAATCGCTCGATCTTTCCAAGACAAAAATCAAAGTGAAGTCGTTTGGCAAGTTGCGCGAAGTGTTTGAAGAGTTGGTGGGTTAGGTTTGCAAACCCTGCAATCCACCTGTATGCAACATCAACACGTTACTTCCCGGTGTAAATTTTTCTTTTTCGATCATGTTCATCACGCCCCACATTAGTTTGGCGGTGTAAACCGGATCGAGGGGCAGTTGATGTTGTTGGTTCATGTTATGGATGAACTCAAACAACTGTGGATTGGTTTTGGCATAGCCTCCGTGATGATAGGATGTTTCGATATGCCAATTTCCATAAACCCGATCCGAAAAAGTTTTGAGATGATTTTTGACTTCATCAACCAGAAACTCACCATTCTTTAAAACAGAAATACCAACCACCTGAGTCTGTTCATTCATTCCGGCAATTAGTCCGGCAATTGTACCACCGGTGCCCACAGGCAAACACACATAATCAAAAGCAGCTTCGTGTTGAAGTCGCTGAGCAAACTCAGCCACACCTTTTATGGCTAATGTATTTGTTCCTCCTTCCGGGATTAAATAAAACTCGCCAAAGCGATCGTGTAAAGATTGAATGAATTCAGTTGAATGCTTGTTTCGATACGCTTCGCGCGAAACGTAATGCAACTGCATGCCTCTGCTTTTCGCGAAAGCAAGTGTAGCATTAAGCGGAAGAGTTTCTTCACCCCGAATTATTCCAATTGATTTTAAACCTAACTCATGTGCCGCGGCAGCGGTTGCATAAATGTGATTGGAATATGCGCCACCAAATGTGAGCAGGGTATTATGTTTTTGCTGTTGTGCCGCCTGCAGGTTGTATTTCAACTTCCACCATTTGTTGCCCGAGATGCGCGGATGGTTTTGATCTTCGCGCTTGATGAACAGTTTGATTCCGGTTTTTTGCAGAATCGGAAGCTGCAAATCAATAATTGGTGTGTGCTGATAGGATAATGTTTGTTCAGACATCCGTAATCACATCAAACCCTTTAAAGCTACCGGTTATGGCCAGCGCTGAAACTTTTTCCGCAATACCTTTCTTTTTGATCTTTCCGGCAATTTCATTAACCGTTGCGCCTGATCCCACCGCATCATCAATCAACAAAACATGATTGAACTTTCGCGTTTCCGGCACCGAAAAAGTTTGCTGCGCATTTGTAATCCGCTCTTCGAGTTTACCTAATGACTTTTGGGGCACCGGAATTATACCACTGGTTTTATTAAGCTTAATAGAAGGAAGCTTAAGCGCATAATGTGTTTGCAGATATTTCATCAATTGTACTTCGCGCCTGATGGTTGGCGGCACAAATCCAACACCATCGGCTTTTAGCAACTCACATAGCTGAACAACGTTTGTTTTTGTTTCATTCACCAGCAGTTTCATCAGCAATTTACTTTGCCCTTGCTTGGCATAATGAAGAATAGTGCCCAGTCGGGTTTTACCAAACCTTTCTATGGCATAGAAATCCAGGTAGTACAAGTTATTCAAGTGAATCGTATCATAACCTTTTGTGGATTTCAATTTTTCCATCCCATCAATAAACCCATCCGCATTAAAATAGCTTTTGTATTTCTGCTGTGTAGTAATGTATTCGTTTACTGTTTTTTCAAATGGAAGTTTGCGCTGCGAACACCAGATATGAAATCCATCTGCACCCTCTTTTATTTCACCAGTTTCTGAAATCAGAATGAAGTTTTCTTGAAGAAATTTTTCCTTTTCAGATGGCAGCTCAGTTTTGGTAAGTGCACTTCCTGTTTTGAGTTGATAGACCGTTTTAGGCGGCCGGCCCACGCGCTGAACTAATCCCGAATCTATTAGCTCGCGTAAAGCAGCGTGAATCATCTGCCTTGAAAGTTCAAGGTTATTTGCGAGTTCGCTGGCTGATAACGACCCATGCGATCTCAGGAGCTCAAGGATTCTGTCTTTTGTCATTTTACACTTTACAGTAAACTGTAAACTGTAAAGTTGATCTATTAAAATTGGAATTCAAAATAGGTTTTGCTAAAAAAATTAGTATTCTTGTTCGATGGAGCAGGAGTACTTTAAGGGTCGGGGCGCACAGATAAAAACCGAAAACCGGTTTCTGAAAGCCCAATATGTTACTGAGCATATTGAAGGGCTTGACGAGCCGCTGCTCGAATCTCCCCCCACACAAATCTTTATTGAAAGTGCGAAGAAGATTGTAAACGAAGTAAAGAGTGACGACCTGAGTATGATGTATTCCATGAATCCGTATCAGGGTTGTGAGCATGGTTGCATTTATTGTTACGCACGCAACACGCACGAGTATTATGGTTTTAGTGCCGGGCTGGATTTTGAAAGCAAAATCATTGTAAAGAAAAATGCAGCGACTTTGTTGGAAAAACATCTGCTCACTAAAAACTGGAATGCTGTTCCTATTATGTTGAGTGGCAATACCGATTGTTATCAACCACAGGAGCGAAAGTTTGAAATTACGCGTAGCATGTTAAAAGTACTTGCAAACTATCGGCACCCGGTTGGCATTATTACCAAAAATAGTTTAGTGTTGCGCGATCTTGATTTATTGAAAGACCTGGCAAGCGATAACCTGGTGCATGTTTATCTTTCCATCACCACACTTAACGAAGACCTGAGGCGCATGCTGGAACCGCGAACAGCCAGCGCCATTAAACGATTAAAAACATTGGAAGAATTATCGAAAGCGGGAGTGCCAACCGGCATTATGAATGCGCCTATTATTCCGGGATTAAATCATCATGAGATACCCCAGATCTTAAAAGTCGCGGCCGATCATGGGGCATTAAATTGTGGTATGACGGTAGTTCGGTTAAATGGTTCTATCGGTAAAATTTTTGAAGATTGGTTGCGCAAAAACTTTCCTGATCGGTTTGATAAAGTGTGGAACCAGATCTGCTCCTTTCATGGTGGCAACGTAAACGATTCAAAGTTTGGCAGGCGTATGACAGGCGAGGGTAATATTGCTGAGGCTATTCATCAATTGTTTCGGGCTTCGAAGAAAAAGTATTTTGCCAACCGCTCCGTGCCACCTTACGATCTTACCAAATTCCGCAAAGGCGGTAATTTATCCTTGTTTTAAACCACCGGTGTAGCCTTCAGAATCTATTCAGGATTTATGCTTTACTTTGCAATGTGAAAAAGCTGGTGGCCTGTACACTCACTATTGTTATCCTTACGGGATCGGTGATTGATCTGCACGATCTTTCGAAGGTGCCGTACATGATCAGCCACTTTCAACAACATAAGAATAATACCGACTCTTTTTCTATTGCTGATTTTTTTGATCTTCACTACGGTGAACAAGCCGAGCAACATGACAAACAGGAGCATGAGCAACATCAAGGCTTGCCTTTCAAAACACACGATTGTACCTTTTCACACATCAGCATGATCTTATCCGATTTCGAACCAACCATCGAATCATCGTTTAGCCTGATCATGCGCTACAATAATTTCTACGAATCGGCTTACACTTCAGAGTTTAGCCAATCTATCTGGCAGCCGCCCAAGCTGGTGATTTAAAAATCTCATCTGTCCCTCTCCCCAAGGGAGAGGGTGGCCGCCAGGCCGGGTGAGGGGCAATAAACTCAAATTACTTTAAAGTATTATTACTATGCTTCATGGCATTATCTCCTTTTCAATAAGGAATAAGGTCATCGTAGGTATGCTTACCATAGCACTCATTTTTTGGGGTAGCTATTCCTTAAAGCAGTTGCCTATCGATGCCGTTCCTGATATTACGAATAACCAGGTGCAGATCATTACGGTTTCGCCTACACTGGCTGCACCCGAAGTGGAGCGCCTCGTTACATTTCCGGTAGAACAAACCATGGCCACCATTCCTGAAATTGTAGAGATGCGATCCATCTCGCGTTTTGGATTATCGGTGGTAACTGTGGTGTTCGAAGAAGATACCGATATTTATTGGGCTCGTCAGCAAGTAAACGAGCGACTTAATCAGGCACAAGATCAGATCCCGCCCGGTGCGGGTTCGCCTGAAATCGGTCCGCTCTCCACCGGGCTCAGCGAAATCTATCAGTATGTCTTGCGTGCAAAGCCCGGCTTTGAAGCGAAGTACGATGCCATGGAGTTACGCACTATACAAGATTGGATTGTGCGTAGACAACTTATCGGCACACAAGGTATTGCCGACATCAGCAGCTTTGGCGGGTATGTAAAGCAATATGAAATTGCCATTGATCCGGTAAAGTTGCGGGCTATGAACATCAGCATTAGCCAGGTGTTTGATGCGTTAGAAAAAAATAATCAAAACACAGGCGGTGCGTATATTGAACGTAAACCCAATACCTACTTCATCCGGAGCGAAGGCCTAGTTCAGAATCTGAATGATATCCGGCAGATCATTGTAAAAAATACTTCTAACGGATTGCCGGTGTTAATGGAAGATGTGGGTACGATTCAATTCGGAAGTGCTGCCCGCTATGGGGCATTAACCTACAACAATACAGGCGAGGCTGTTGGTGGTGTGGTGCTGATGTTGAAAGGCGCGAACTCATCGCAGGTAATTGCCAATGTAAAAACCCGCATTGAACAGATCAGAAAAACGTTACCTGAAGGTGTTGAGATTGAAGCTTTCCTCGATCGAACCCGCTTAGTTAATAACGCCATTGAAACCGTTGTAAAAAATCTGGCCGAAGGTGCGCTGATTGTAGTGTTTGTGTTGGTGATGTTGCTCGGAAATTTTCGGGCTGGCTTAATAGTAGCTTCTGTTATACCATTGGCTATGCTTTTTGCCATTGCCATGATGAATCTGTTTGGCGTATCGGGTAACCTGATGAGTTTGGGCGCGCTTGATTTTGGATTGATTGTAGATGGCGCTGTAATTATTGTGGAGGCCACCATGCACCACTTGGGCATCAGTACAACCATAAGAAAACTTTCGCAGCACGAAATGGATGAAGAGGTACAACAATCGGCCAGCTCCATGATGCGCTCAGCCGCGTTTGGTCAGATTATTATTCTGATTGTTTACTTGCCGATACTTTCACTTACTGGTATTGAAGGTAAAATGTTTAAGCCGATGGCACAGACGGTATCGTTTGCTATTCTGGGTGCGCTTATTCTTTCGCTTACTTATGTGCCGATGATCTCAGCGTTATTACTAAGCAAAACAACAGGACATCAACCAAACTTTTCAGATAAGATCATTTCATTCTTTAAGAAGTTATACCAACCGGTAATTGAATCGGCACTTAAGCACAGAATTATTACGGTTGCTGTTTCTGTATTATTATTAGGCGCAAGTCTAATTATCTTCTTTCGCATGGGCGGAGAGTTTATTCCTACTTTAGATGAAGGCGACTTTGCAGTGGAAACCCGGTTGATAACCGGAAGTTCGCTCAGCGAATCGGTAGAAGTAAATCTTAAAACGGCTGATGTGCTGATCAAAAACTTTCCGGAAGTAAATGCCGTGATTGGAAAAATCGGAACTTCTGAAATTCCCACCGATCCAATGTCAATCGAAGTAACAGACTTAATCATCACCTTAAAGGAAAAAGATGAATGGGTAACGGCCACAAACCGCGAAGAACTTGCCGATAAAATGCTAACTAAACTGGAAGCAGAATTACCCGGTGTAATGTATGGCTTTCAACAGCCCATTCAACTGCGCACGAATGAATTGATGACGGGCGCAAAACAAGATGTAGTAATTAAAATTTTTGGTGAAGATCTGGATTTGCTTGCACGCTATGGCGAGCAGGTTGGTAAACTTGCGCGCGAAGTTGAAGGCGCTGAAGATGTCTTCGTAGAGCCCATTGGTGGCTTGCCGCAGATTGTAGTGAAATGGAATCGGCAACGGTTGGCACAATTTGGTTTAAGCATCGATGAGGTAAATCGTGTGTTGCGAACCGGCTTTGCAGGCGAAGTAGCAGGGCTTGTGTTTGAAAATGAAAAACGGTTTGATCTGGTTGTTCGCCTCGCCAACCAAAACCGACAAAACATAAGCGATGTTAAAAATCTGTTTGTAACCACAGCCAATGGAGTGCAGGTTCCACTTGAACAACTGGGCGAAATCACCCTTACCATTGGCGCCAATCAAATTCAACGCGATGATGCCAAACGCAGAATTGTAGTAGGCTTTAATGTGCGAGGCCGCGATGTGGAGAGCATAGTTAGTGAGTTGAATGAATTGATTTCAACTCGTGTAAAATTTGAACCCGGTTATTACACTACTTATGGGGGTTCATTTAAAAATCTGGAAGAAGCGAAGCAACGTCTTTCAGTAGCTGTGCCGCTTGCACTGGTATTAATATTCCTGTTGTTATACTTCACGTTCCACTCATTCCGGCATAGTTTATTAATCTTCACCGCCATTCCCCTTTCAGCTATTGGTGGTGTGTTTGCCTTGTGGCTGCGCGATATGCCGTTTAGTATATCGGCCGGTGTTGGATTTATTGCACTCTTTGGTGTAGCAGTATTAAATGGTATTGTGTTGATAGCAGAGTTTAATCATCTCAAAAAGCAAACCGCACTCACCTTACACCATGTAGTTATACAAGGAACCAAACTAAGATTACGCCCGGTGTTAATGACTGCTCTTGTAGCATCACTTGGATTTTTACCGATGGCACTTTCGCATGGATCGGGTGCTGAAGTTCAACGACCATTGGCTACCGTGGTTATTGGCGGATTAATCACGGCCACATTGCTTACGCTTGTAGTGCTTCCGGTTTTATACACCTTGTTTGAAAAGAAAACTCAATCTGCTGAATTATGATTTACAGAATAAGAATAGTAAGTATTGCGCTTTCACTGATGAGCATTTCGGCTACTGCGCAGGAGATGAGTCGCGAAGAAGCGGTGCAAACTGCTTTGAAAAATAATGATCGGATTAAAGCGGCCGAGTTTCAAACGGAGCAGGCTCGTCAACTGAAAAAGACCCAGGCTGATCTCGGAAATTTTTCGGCCACGTTAATGAAAGGTCAGTACAATACCATTCAGCAAGACAATAACCTTACGTTAACACAAAGCATTCCGTTTCCTACAACACTTGCTTCTCAAGTTAAGTTGGGAAAGGAACAGGTTTTGGGTGCCGAACGAAATCAGGTTGTAACACAAAACAACCTGGTGTATGAGGTTAAGCGTACTTACGAGTTACTGTTGTATCATAACTCGCTTCAGCAACTTTTGCTTTCGCAGGATAGTTTGTTTACAGATTTTGTACGGGCAGCCTCAGCTCGATATAAAGCAGGCGAAGGCACACTGCTTGAAAAAGTGACAGCCGAAAGCCAATCGCTGGAAATCAAAAACAGGTTACAACAAAACGAAGCTGATAGTTACATTCTTCAAACACGCTTGCAGGTGCTGGTTAAGTCAGCAGAGTTAGTAACAACCACAGATGATTTTGTGAAGCTAACGTCATCTGGCGGATCGGTTGAACACAATCCTACGCTCTTGTACGAGTTGCAACAAACCAACATCAGCAAACAAGTCTTGCGTGTAGAACGAAACAAATTTCTTCCCAACCTCGAAGTGGGCTACTTCAATCAGACCCTAATTGGTTTTCAGAATACAACTGGCACGGAAAATTTCTACGATAAGAATAAACGCTTCCAGGGATTTCTGGTAGGAGTTTCATTTCCGTTGTGGTTTGCTCCTCAGGCCGCGCGCTCCAAAGCGGCACACTATCAGGTTGAAGCAGCACAAAAAAATGCTGACTACGCCAAGGCTACACTTAGCCAGGAGTTTGAACAAGCACAGCGGGAATTGAAGAAAAATGCGGCAAGCCTTTCGTTCTACGAAACTTCTGCGCTCCAGAATGCTTCGCTTATTTTGTTGCAGGCAAGTAAAGCATTTCGCGCAGGCGAAATTGGTTACATCGAATACCTGCAATCGTTGCGCACCGCCATTGAGATTAAAACCAATTACCTTATGGGGTTGCAGCAACACAACTTATCTATAATTAAAATTGAATTTCTCACCGGAAGCTTTTAATCAATATGAATAACCTCATTCGAATACTATTTGTAACAATTGCAGTAATTACTTTTTCATGTTCGAAACCCGAACAAACGAAAGAAGCGGAATTGCATACCGATGCAGAATCGTTGCATCTCAGCAATGAACAGCTAAACACAATCGGCCTTCAGGTTGGCAAGATTGAGTCGCGAAAAATCAGCACTCCGATTCGGGTAAACGGAATGCTTGATGTGCCTCCGCAAAATATGGTAAGTATTGCGGCACCTATGGGTGGATTTGTAAAATATACCGAATTGCTACAAGGCATGCGTGTAAAGCAAGGACAGGTGGTGGCCACACTCGAACATCAGGATTATATTCAGTTGCAACAAGATTACTTAGATAGTAAAACACAACTTGAGTTTCTGGAGATTGAATACAAACGGCAACAAGATCTTGCGAGTGAAAATGTAAACGCAGCAAAAGTATTGCAGCAATCCAAGTCAAATTATTTTTCCGCGAAAGCGAAAGAAGAAGGTTTACGCGCGCGATTAAAACTGATTGGCCTTTCGGCTGAAGGGCTTGAGAAAGACGGAATAAAAAGTGTGATTAACATCATTACTCCCATTGCCGGATATGTTACGGAAGTAAATGTAAACCGCGGCAAGTATGTAAACAGTGCCGATGTAATGTTTAAAATTGTAGATACCGAGCATTTGCATGCCGAAGCACAGGTATTTGAAAAGGACATCATGAATCTGCGCATCGGCCAAACTATGATGTTGGTTCTGGCCAACGAAACTCAACCGCGCGAAGCAACGGTTTATCTTATCGGCAAAGAAATTTCAGCCGAACGCACCGTGCGTGTTCATTGTCATTTAGAAAAGGAAGACCCAACACTTATACCCGGCATGTATTTTAATGCTGTAATTGAAACCGAAAGCACTGCGGTGCCAGCCTTGCCCGAAGCTTCGGTAGTAAGTTATGATGGCGTGAGCTATATCTTTGTTCAGAAATCACAAAATGAATTTGATGGGGTGGAAGTAAAAACCGGAATTAGCGAATCGGGTTATACCCATGTAATTTTACCCGATGGTTTTGATGTGAATGCTGCCGTGGTTACACAAGGCGCCTATTCGCTGCTAAGTATGTTGAAGAATTCGGATGGAGATCATTAGTCAGTTAAGTGGTTCAGAAATTTTAATTTACCTGCTGGGCTTTTTTGCCCAGGCATTATTTGGTGCGCGCACGGTTGTGCAATGGGTACAATCCGAACGCGCAGGTCGCGTGGTGTCACCTACCTGGTTTTGGATTTTCAGTTTGTGTGGTTCAGTATTGTTTCTGGTGTACGGATTAATTCGTCAGGATGTAATCATCCTATTCGGCCAAACTATTTCATTCTACATTTACATCCGCAACCTGCAACTTAAGCAGGTGTGGCATAAACTTCATCAGGTTTTACGTTGGGCAATTATTCCGTTGCCATTTGTGCTTATGTTGTGGGCCTGGGTTATAGCACCTCAACGCTTTCAGAATATTTTTACGGAAACAAACTTTGCAAGTACAGCACTCTTACTGGGTGGCGCAGGACAACTACTCCTAAATTTTCGTTACGTGTACCAATGGTATTTTTCGGAGAAAGCGCAACAATCACTTTTGCCTTTGGGCTTTTGGGTAATCAGTGCCCTTGCCTCGCTGATGGTGGTTTATTATGGAATAATGAATACCGAGCCGGTATTACTGGTGGCCCAAGGCATGGGCTTTGTGGTTTACTTGCGCAACATCTGGTTTGCTTTGCGTACCCGTGCAGTTGTAGTACAATAAGTAACTTGCAGCATGACCGATTGGAGCCGGATTAGTGAAAACATGGTGCAGGAGTTTATTTTTAAAAATGAACATGCCGATGAGCGCGAACTGGTGCTGCAACACAAAACGCTTTTTGATCTCCCCACAAAATTAATAGCCGAACAAATTGCTGGCAGACGAAAGGCAAAAAAGAAACTTCCATTGTGGTTCGAAACAATAGGTGTAGTATATCCGCCCACGCTTAATCTTGAGCAATCTTCCTCGCAGGCTACGGCTCATTTTAAGTCCGCATTTCTAAAAAGCATAACCAATCACAAAACTATAACCGACCTTACAGGAGGTTTTGGTGTGGATTCGTTTTTCTTTTCGAAGCAATTTGATTCTGTTACTTACGTAGAGCCCAATGGGGATTTGCTTGCACTGGTTAAGCATAATCATACACAATTACTCGCGCACAACCTTCACTACCAAAACACAACTGCAGAAGAATTTCTTTCATCGAGCCAGCCAGCCGGAGTTTTTTACCTCGACCCGGCCCGCAGAGATGTTCACGCAAAGAAAATTTTTAAGTTGAGTGATTGCGCCCCGGACATTACTCAACTACCGCAACTTTTTACAACTGCCGAATGGGTGCTGCTCAAGGCTTCGCCTTTGCTCGATATTCAACAAGGCTTGCGCGAATTACCACATACTAAAACAGTAATTGCATTGTCGGTTGAAAATGAAATGAAGGAATTGCTTTTTCTGACGCAACGCGATTTTACTGGAACGCCTGAGATAATAGCAATTGATCTTGATTCGAAAGGCGAGATAAAATCAAAGTTTGCATTTACACAGGCTCAGGAAGCAGCAGCTCAACCCGTTTACAACGAACCGCTGCACTATCTATACGAACCCGGAGCAGCACTATTGAAAGCCGGAGCGTTTAAGTTAGTAGCACAACGTTTTAGTTTACATAAACTCGCACCCCACACCCATTTATATACTTCAGTTGTTCGTTTGGAAAATTTTCCGGGTCGTGCTTTTCGGATTGAGCAACTCAATCCTACCGAAAAACAACTTAAGGCATTACTACCCGCGGGCAGAGCCCATGTAGCCGAACGCAACTATCCGCTCATCGCCCAGCAACTCATGAAAAAACTCAAGTTGCAGGAAGGAGGCGACAAGTTTGTGTGGGGATTTAGTACCGCTAAAAGAAAGTACGTGGCAGTTTGCGAAAGAACAGTGTGAGCATTCACACAAGCTTACGTTGTCAATTAACCCATCTCAACCGTTTTCGCTACTAACTGTTAGTTGGTCTCAAAATTTTTATTGGCATTTGTATAACAATTCCAAATACAATACCTGTAAATTGGAGGTTCACTTTACATTAATTTTTTAAAACCACTACTTTGGAAATGGAGACTGATCAGCAGGGATTGTATCGCCCGGAATTTGAGAAAGACTCATGTGGCGTTGGCTTTATCGCCAACATGAAAGGAAATAAATCGCACCAGATTGTAAGCGATGCGTTAACCATGCTGGAACGCATGGAGCACCGTGGTGCCTGTGGCTGCGAACCCAACACGGGTGATGGCGCAGGTATTTTAATTCAGGTTCCACACGAATTTTATATCAGCGAATGTCGCAAGCTTGGCTTTAAACTTCCGGAGTTTGGAAGTTATGGTGTTGGACTTGTGTTTTTTCCGCGCGATGCCAAAGTGCGTGAAGAATGTCGCAAGGTGTTAGATCGGCAAATCAAAAAAATGAAGATGACGTTGTTAGGCTACCGCGTGTTGCCCACTAACAACAAAGATCTGGGCGAAACTGCCTTGAAAGCAGAGCCGGTTATGGAGCAGGTGTTTATTAAACGTCCGGATAAAACCACCAACCCCGATGACTTTGAACGCAAGCTTTTCATTTTAAGAAAATACACCACACACATTGTTACCGAATCGGTAAAAGGTGTGGATAATCAATTTTACTTTTCTTCGCTATCGTATAAAACCATTGCTTATAAAGGCATGGTTACATCGGGCCAGTTGCGGCCATACTTTGCCGATCTGGAGCATGAAGATGTAGTAACCGCATTGGCCGTAATTCACTCGCGTTTTTCAACAAACACATTTCCTTCGTGGCGATTGGCCCAACCGTTTCGTTTCATAGCACACAATGGCGAGATAAACACGGTGCGCGGCAATATCAACTGGCTTAACTCCAAAGAAGCATTCTTCGCTTCTAAATATTTTTCGCGCGAAGAACTGGATATGATCTTGCCGATCTGCAATCCCAAACAATCAGACTCGTCTAATCTTGATAATACCATTGAGTTGCTAGTACATGCCGGTCGCTCTTTGCCGCATGTTATGATGATGTTGATACCGGAAGCGTGGGATGGTAACGAAAGCATGAGTCAGGAAAAGCGCGACTTCTACGAATATCATGCTAACCTGATGGAACCGTGGGATGGGCCCGCATCCATCACCTTTACGGATGGAAAAATTGTAGGCGCTACACTCGATCGTAATGGTCTTCGCCCTTCGCGGTTTGTAGTTACCGATGACGACATGGTTATCATGGCCTCGGAAGTTGGGGTGTTGGATATTGATCCCGCAAAGGTTGTTACCAAAGGCCGCCTGCAACCGGGTAAAATGTTTGTGGTAGATCTGGAACAAGGTCGCATTGTGAGCGATGATGAACTGAAAAAAGAAATCTGCAACCGTCAACCTTACGGGAAATGGCTGCGCGATAATAAAGTAAGATTACAAGATCTGCCTGAGCCGGGAGGAAGTTTCCACAAGTACGATCCGGTTACATTCCTGAAACGACAAATCTCATTCGGTTATACCTCAGAAGATTTGCGCATGATCCTGGCGCAAATGTGCGAGACCGGTAAAGAAGCGTTGGGCTCGATGGGTAACGATACCCCATTAGCAGTGCTTTCAAAACAAGCGCAACATTTAAGCAGTTACTTCAAACAACTTTTTGCGCAGGTAACTAATCCACCAATCGATCCGATTCGTGAACGTTTGGTGATGTCACTCGTATCGCATGTGGGCGGATCGTTAAATCTATTGGAAGAATCGCCCGAGCATTGTATTACATTAGAGTTACCGACACCGGTACTAACCAATGCCGAGATGGAACGGATTCGCTACATCGATCATCGCCATCTGCAAACCAAAACTATCTACACGTATTTTAGAGCCGATGGCAAACCGGGCTCGCTCGAAAACGGATTGAACCGCGTATGTCAATATGTTACCGATGCTATTGAAGATGGCTTTACCATCATCATTCTTTCCGATAGAAGTTTTGATAGCGGGCATACCCAGATACCCTCGTTACTGGCGGTGGCTGCTGTTCATCACGATTTGATTCGCAAAGGTCTGCGCGGAAAAGTTGGTTTGTTGGTAGAGGCTGGCGATGTGTGGGAAACACATCACTACGCAACCTTGTTGGGTTATGGTGCTTCGGGTGTAAACCCATACCTCGTGTATCAAACCATACACGATATGAAGAAACGCAATGTATTGAAAGAAGAACTTACCGAAGAAAAAGCAATTGCCAATTACAGAAAAGCAGTAGCAGGCGAGTTGCTGAAGATCATGAGTAAGATGGGCATCTCTACGCTGCAATCGTATCATGGTGCTCAGATTTTTGAAGCGTTGGGGATTCACCCCGAAGTGATTGATCAATATTTTACCGGAACCGTATCGCGCATTGGCGGATTAAAGTTAGATGACATTGCCCGCGAAGCATTGGCAAAACACCAGTTGGCTTTTCCTAAAACAGCAAACTGGTTGCCACATCTGGCAGTAGGCGGTGTATATCAATGGAAGCAACGAGGCGAAGTGCATTTATTCAATCCTCAAACCATACACCTGCTGCAACAATCTACCAAGGTTAACGATTACGCATTATTCAAAAAGTATTCTAACCTGATTAATGATCAGAGTGAACGTGCCATTACGCTGCGCAGTCTGCTCAAATTCAAGAAAGGTAAATCCATTCCCATCAGCGAAGTAGAATCGAAGGAGAGCATCTTTAAACGATTTGCCACCGGAGCCATGTCGTTTGGCTCCATCTCGTACGAAGCACACAGCACATTGGCTGTTGCAATGAACCGCATTGGCGGCAAGAGTAACAGTGGTGAAGGTGGTGAAGACGAAATGCGCTTTGCGCGAAACGAAAATGGCGATTGGGAAAACTCAGCCATTAAACAAGTGGCATCGGGCCGGTTTGGCGTTACCAGTTATTACCTTACCAACGCCAAAGAACTTCAGATTAAAATGGCACAAGGCGCAAAGCCTGGTGAAGGCGGTCAGTTACCCGGACATAAAGTTGATGAATGGATTGGCCGCGTGCGCCATTCAACTCCGGGTGTAGGATTAATTTCGCCACCACCGCATCATGATATTTATTCCATCGAAGACTTAGCGCAATTAATTTACGATTTGAAAAATGCTAATCGCGATGCGCGCATCAGCGTAAAGCTGGTTAGCGAAGCCGGTGTGGGCACGATTGCTTCTGGTGTAGCGAAAGCACATGCCGATGTAATTTTAATTGCAGGCCATGATGGAGGAACAGGCGCATCACCTATTAGTTCTATTCGCCATGCAGGGTTGCCGTGGGAACTTGGTCTTGCAGAAGCACATCAGACTTTGGTGCGTAATAAACTTCGCGGCCGCGTGGTGTTGCAAGCCGATGGACAAATTCGTACCGGTCGCGATTTAGCTATTGCGGCTTTGCTTGGTGCTGAAGAGTGGGGCGTGGCCACTGCTGCATTGGTAACTACCGGTTGTATTATGATGCGCAAGTGTCATCTTAATACTTGTCCGGTTGGTGTGGCTACACAAAACAAAGAACTGCGAGCACTCTTTACGGGTAAGCCCGAGTATGTGGTAAATCTCTTTACATTCTTAGCAGAAGAACTTCGCGAGATCATGGCCGAGTTAGGCTTCCGCACCATAAACGAAATGGTTGGTCAGGCTGATAGACTCGAACTTCGCGGTGAAGACGAACATTGGAAATATCAGAACCTGGATTTGTCGCCACTCTTGTTTAAAGAACCGATGAGTTTAGATACTGCCTTGTTCAAGCAAGAAGAACAAGATCATGGAATTGAAAATGTGCTGGACAGAAAGTTAATTCAACTGGCACAACCTGCTTTGAAGAAAACGGAACCGGTACAAGGCGAGTTTGTCATAAGCAATCAGGATAGAGCCGTGGGCGCAATGCTCAGCAACGAGATTTCAAAAATTTATCTTGGCCCTGGCTTGCCAGCCGATACTGTACGCATGAAGTTTACCGGTACTGCTGGTCAAAGTTTTGGTGCGTTTGTAACCGGTGGTGTTACGTTCGAACTGGAAGGCGATGCAAATGATTACTTTGGAAAAGGGTTATCGGGTGGCAAGTTGATTTTATATCCATCGGCCACAGCCACATTCAATCCTTCTAAAAATATTATTGTGGGTAACGTAGCTTTCTTTGGCGGTACTTCAGGCGAAGCGTTTATAAAAGGTATGGCTGGCGAACGTTTTGCGGTACGCAACTCGGGTGTAAAAGTTGTGGTGGAAGGCGTGGGCGATCATGGTTGCGAATACATGACGGGCGGAACAGTTGTGGTGTTGGGCGATACCGGAAGAAATTTTGCCGCGGGCATGAGTGGTGGAGTGGCCTATGTGTGGGATGTGAACAAAACTTTCGTAAAGAACTGCAACATGGAAATGGTGCTGCTCGATACGTTGAACGAGGAAGACGAGCAGTTGCTTCACACTATGATTGAACAACACGGTAAGCACACCAATAGTGAAGTAGCGGCACACATTTTAGGGTATTGGGCAAGTACTTTTAAAAACTTCATTAAGGTTATGCCTATCGACTACAAAGCGGTGTTGGAAAAGCGCAAAGCCGAAAAGAAATCAGCAGCGCAAACCACATTGGGTAACACAGATTTTAAATTTTCATCAAACTGAAGATTTCGGATTCAACATTTAAAATTCAAAATTGAATTGGAGTTTTAAATCTTGAATTTCGAAATCTTAAATTTTGAATTCGATTATGGGAAAGCCAACAGGATTTTTAGAACAACAGCGTGAATTGCCAGGCAAACGCGATCCGAAGAAACGCATCAACGATTACAATGAAGTTGATCCGGTAGTGGATGAAAAGATAACGGTGAAGCAAGCATCGCGCTGCATGGATTGTGGTATTCCGTTTTGCCATCACGGTTGCCCGCTCGGTAATATCATACCAGAATTTAACGATGCGGTGTATCAGGAAAACTGGAAGTTGGCCTATGAAATTCTTATTTCAACCAACAACTTCCCGGAGTTTACCGGAAGAATTTGTCCGGCACCTTGCGAAGCTTCTTGTGTGTTGGGTATAAACAAACCTGCGGTGGCTATTGAATACATCGAGAAGTCAATTATAGAAAGAGCATTTCAGGATGGCTATGCCAAGCCGCGTATTCCAAACTCACGCACCGATAAGAAAGTCGCTGTTGTAGGTTCTGGTCCGGCTGGGTTGGCAGCAGCAGCACAATTAAATTATGCCGGCCATTCAGTTACCGTGTTTGAGCGTGCCGATGAAATTGGTGGTTTGCTTCGTTATGGCATTCCTGATTTTAAGTTAGATAAACAAGTGGTTGATCGCAGAGTTCAACTGATGACAGAAGAAGGCGTTAAGTTTCAGACCAATGCCAATGTGGGTGTTAATGTTTCAGTAGAACAATTGAAGGAAGAGTTTGATGCAATTTTACTTTGTGGTGGCTCCACTATTCCGCGCGACTTGCCCATCCCCGGAAGAGAATTGAAAGGCGTACACTTTGCGATGGATTTTTTAACACAACAAAATCGCAGGGTTGGCGGGAAGAAAGTAAACGCAGAAGAAATCTGGGCTACGGGTAAAAACGTGGTGGTGATTGGTGGAGGCGATACCGGTTCAGATTGTGTGGGCACATCCAACCGCCATGGCGCAAAGCTGGTTACACAAATAGAAATTTTATCGAAGCCACCAAAAGATAGAACGGCTACTATGCCGTGGCCAAGTTGGCCCATGATTTTAAGAACTTCGACTTCGCATGAAGAAGGGTGCGATCGTAATTGGTCTATCGTTACCAAAGAATTTGTGGGCGATGAACAAGGAAATTTAAAAGCCTTAAAAATTGCGGAAGTGGAAATGAAAACCCAACCGGGTAAAGCACCGGCATTTGTTGAAGTACCTGGAACTGAAAAAGAAATTCCGTGCGAGTTAGCATTGCTGGCCATGGGCTTTTTACATCCGCAACATAATGGTTTGATTGATCAGTTAGGTGTTGATAAAGATGAGCGCGGCAATGTAAAAGCTACGAAGTACCAGACATCGGTTGAAAGTATTTTTGCTGCCGGAGATATGCGCAGAGGGCAATCGTTAGTAGTGTGGGCCATAAGCGAAGGCCGCGAAGCTGCACGCGCAGTAGATCAATACTTAACAGGCCAAACAGTGTTGGAAGCAAAAGAGCAAGGGATCTTGAGTTTGATGGATTAATTTGGTTGTTGAGGCAAAAGCGAGACGCTTGCACCAGTTCAGATCAGAATTTAAAGCCCGTACCTATAATTGGTGCTGGGCTTTTTCTTTTTATCCTTTACAGGAATATTTCCATCTTGCGCCATGCTTTTAGCTTTAGATATTGGTAACAGTGATATAACTGTTGGCTTGTGGAAAGACAACGAATGGAAACATGTGTGGCGCATTTCTTCGCGCCCCGATTTACCAGAACTTTATTACGGTGTAAAAATTCGCGATTACTTTTTTGAATCGGGTAACGCGGTAGATCAGGTAAAAACTATTGTGCTGAGTAGCGTGGTGCCAGCCATGAACGACAAAATGAAAAGCGTTTCGCGCACGCTGTTTGAAATAGAACCTATCGTGCTTGGGCCAAAGGTTTACGCTTCATTGCCTATGCAAATTCTTAACCCGTTCGAAATTGGTTCGGATCTGGTTGCCAACGCAGCAGCAGCTTACTTTAAATACAAGCAAACTTGTATTGTAGTTGATTTTGGTACCGCTCTTACTTTCACTACGGTTTCGGGCACGGGCGAGATATTAGGAGTATCTATTGCGCCTGGTTTGAAAACTGCTATTCGTTCCCTCTCACAAAATACTGCCAAGTTATTTGATGTTCCGCTTGAGATGCCAACGTCATCGCTTGGAAAAAATACAATCACGGCAATTCAATCAGGTATATTAATTGGTTACGAAGGTTTGGTTAAGAATGTAGTAACTAAAATTCAAGCCGAGTTGAATGTGCCTTGCCTGGTAGTGGCTACCGGAGGACTATCATCTGTGATAACTCCCTTAGGAGGTTTCTTTCATTCTATTGAACCCAATCTAACATTAGATGGCTTGCGTATGATTGGCGAGCATGTGAGCGCCTGAATTGTGTGAACGGTTTCCATTCCTGTAACTATTTCTCCACTCCCCAGTATTATTAAAACAATCGGGACTAACTGGCGTTTCCTTTGCACTATAGGAACCCCAGTCGTCTTGTATATTTATATATGAGGGGTTGGGTTTAGGTTAGGCCTGGTCGGGGGACCAGGCCTTTTACTTTTTAGTGAATTAATATACCCGCGTGCGCAAACTACCGGTGTTGAGTTGAATACCTAATGCAAATTGCAGCGGCACATAATCGAAATATTCATTAGGAGACACTTTGACATTTAGTCCTAATTGAAATATGCCTTGCAGATTTCCGACCAACGGAAATTTACCGGTTAGTGCGGGTTCAATGAATAATCTTGGTTTCTCATCAGGGTTTATAGTAACCGTATTGTTTGAGGGATTATTATCATTAGAAGTAAACTCAGAGAAATCAACCAATGAGATTCGAGGAGTAAAAGCCAGGTTAAACCTACGGTTATTTTGGCCAAAAGATGGTTGAATAAAAATGCGACTATAAGTACCGGTAGCTACCAGGTCTTTCTGCCCAAAATCACTTGTAAAGAAATAGTATTGCGAGTAGCTGGTTCCTTTTCCCAACCCATAGCCAGCAAAAATCTCCACACGCGATCTGCGGTTTGATTTGTAATAGCCGACACCACCTTCCACGAAAGTATGCGAGCGGGTATAACTTTCGGGTTCCGAAATTTTCTGGCGCAGCAACGAACCGTTTACCATAATGGCAACATTATCGGTTACAGCCAATGCCGTTTGCACTTCAGCACCATTCGAAGCAATAACCGAAGCCTGAAACTCGCCCTGCTCGCGAAACAAGGGCACATTGCGGGTAGTGGGAATGTAGAGTGGTGAGCATCCGGCTGCAACCAACACTAACAGGATTATAAAAAAACGCATGGGGTGTTTGAAGTTGTGGAGTAAATTAGCAAAAAACTATTCAATGAATTTTAATGTAGAAGAATTAAATCAACTGATGCGTGCGCGCAGGTCGGTTTACCCGAAAGATTACTCAGGAGAAATTGTGCCAGAACACATCATTAACCAGATGATGGAGAATGCCAATTGGGCTCCTAACCATAAACTTACCGAACCGTGGCGCTTTACAGTTTTTAGTGGCGAAGGCCTGAAGAAGCTGGCGGTATTTCAAAGCGAGTGTTACAAACAAGTTACAGAAGCAAATGGCACTTTTCAACAAGATCGCTATCAGTCTATGCAAACCAAACCGATGGCATCATCGCACATTATTGCCATAGGCATGAAGCGCGATGCAGGCAAACGTTTACCCGAGTGGGAAGAGTTGGGAGCCGTATTTTGTGCGGTGCAGAACATGTACCTTACGGCAACTGCGTATGGAGTGGGTTGCTACCTGAGCACCGGAGGTATAACGAATTTTGAAGAAGCCAAACCTTTTTTCGGTTTGGGTATTGACGATAAACTCTGTGGCTTTCTTCATGTAGGTATGCCGAAAGCACAATTGCCCGAAGGCAGACGCAAACCCGTTGCCGATAAAATTATCTGGGTGAAGGATTAAATTGTACCTTGAAAAAACTTCACACAATATGAAACTCCAAAATTC
The DNA here is from genome assembly GCA_017303795.1 of Cytophagales bacterium. Taxonomy (GTDB): domain Bacteria; phylum Bacteroidota; class Bacteroidia; order Cytophagales; family Cyclobacteriaceae; genus ELB16-189. Next base: position 78,925 of record JAFLBR010000018.1, read on the forward strand.
TATACTAAACTCCTCCCCTCTCCTCCGGAGAGGGGCAAGGGGTGAGGCTGCATTTCTCCTCGTCACGCTCTTCGCCCTTGCTGCCTGCACTTCATCCAAAACCGAAAACAAACAACCTACATTCACGCTCACCAAAACAGATAAGTTTTTGTTCAACTCGTTTGTGGATTGCAACATGGCCGAGGTTTGGGTAGGCGATACGTTTCGCATTTTTCCGGGTAAGTATGGTGAAGATACGTTGTGGGGTTACTCCGATAACCTGCGCTTTGGTAATGGCGCCAATGCCGATGAAGCTTTCGCCAACAAGTATGAAGACCTGATAATGCCCGACATGCCGAAGAATGTAAAACTAACTGAAGATGGTTTACACGGAGCAGTTTGGTTTGAAACTGTTTATCAGGACTCTAAAGATGCTACCGGCAAAACATTGTATGCCGTTTATCACAACGAAAACTATCCACAGAATTTTCCTTACAACGAACAAACCGGACAAGGATACATTTATAAATACTGGCCGCAAGGGTTAACCGGAGTTACATCGCCAGCGGCAGTTTGCCGCATCGGCATTATGAAATCAATTGATGGTGGTTATAGTTGGGATAATCGCGGAATCTTTATTGAAGATTTACAACCGCGTATGATTCTTAAACCACACAATACCTCCAACACCTTTGCGGGTGGCGTGGGCGATCCATCGGCTGTAGCCAGTGGCGAGTATCTGTATTTGTTTTATGGTGAGTATGGGTATCCCGGTGTTTATGATTCGGCTGCGTACGATCCTGCAAAGGAATGGAGCGGCCAATGCATTAGCGTAGCGCGCATCAAATTAACTGATCTCGACAATCCTGTTGGCAAAGCAAGGCGATGGGATGGTAATGCCTTTACGGTTTTGCCCGATGGTGTAGGCACGCCCGTTAAGTCATTACAGATTCCAATGACTGAAGGCGGTGGCCCTGCATCGGCTCCCGATAAAATGTTTCATTGGGGCCCATCCGTTAGCTGGAACACGTATTTGAATTGTTGGGTAATGATGATGGGCCGTGTAGAAAGTTCATCGTGGAAGGGCAGCGCGATTTACATTTCATTCAATTTTAATGAAGACCTGACTGCGGGCGATAATTCACAACAATGGACCAAACCCCAACAAGTGTTGGATGTTCCGGAGCATACGTTGTGGTATCCATCGCTACAACCCATGAACACACCTGAAGACATTGAGAATAAATATACCTGTGTGCGATTAGGCAAACGCGCCCGCTTATTTTTTAAAGATATGTTTACGAATGAAGCAGGATTTCAGAGTGAGTATAAGTCGGAGTATATAATAGAGTTTGAAAAGTAAAATTAAATAGGAGTCTCTTCCCCTCTCCCCCGGAGAGGGGCAGGGGTGAGGCATTATGAGTATAGATCGTTACAGTATTGAACAAGCGCACGAGCGCATTAAACCGTACATTCATCGTACACCGGTATTAACTTCAAAAAGCATTAATGAAGCCACCGGCTGCCACGTTTACCTGAAGTGCGAAAACTTTCAGAAGATAGGAGCCTTTAAAGCACGTGGTGCTATGAATGCAGCCTTATCATTAGATGCCGAACAACGCGCACTGGGATTGGCCACGCACTCATCTGGCAATCATGCACAGGCGCTTGCGCGAGCGGCAAAAATATTGGGTACAAAATCATACATCGTAATGCCGCGTACTGCACCCGAAATAAAGAAGCGGGGTGTGCGTGGATACGGTGGCGAAATTTTTGAGTGCGAACCCACTTTGCAGGCACGCGAAGCTACGTTGGCCGAAGTGGTTCAAAAAACGGGCGCGACAGAAATTCATCCGTTCAATGATTATGATGTGATAGAAGGTCAGGCTACAGCCGCCAAAGAATTGTTTGCCGATGTGCGCGAGCTGGATGTAATTATGGTACCCGTAGGTGGTGGAGGTTTGTTAAGTGGCACCGCACTGGCCGCAAAATATTTTTCACCCGAAACAAAAGTGATTGCCGGTGAGCCTGCAGGTTCCGATGATGCCTATCGTTCAATGAAGAGCGGCAAAATTGAAGAAGCACAATCGCAAAGTATTGCCGATGGATTGTTAACACGCCTGGGTGATAAAACTTTTCCCATTATACAAAAACATGTAAGCGAAGTCATTACCGCTAGTGATGCTGAAATTATTGCAGCGATGCGGTTAGTGTGGGAGCGAGTAAAAATTGTAATAGAACCTTCATGCGCGGTGCCATTGGCTGCGCTTATCAAAGAGAAAGATCGTTTCAAAGATCAGCGTGTGGGAATTATTTTATCTGGCGGGAATGTGGATTTAGAGAAAGTTTTGAAGTTGATGGTTCAATAAAAAAGCCAAGGTACACGGTAGATCAACATAAATAGTATTGAAAGAATGCAAAGGCCTGTTAGAAGATTCTTAAAATATTTTACATCACCATCATGATACCTCGACATATAGTCATCAAACTTTCCCTTGAAACCTGAGAGCGTCCAATATAAGAATGCTCCAGTGGCAACAACCACTAAACCAAGGAATGAGGATCCCATATTCCTAAATTTTGGTTCTATTCGTTCAACTCTGAACGAGCTTATAATTTGTAATGTATAAACTCTTAGTCGAAATTACCACTTACTGCGATACACTCACCACCAACTTATATCCCACTCCATGCACATTCATTAATTGAATGGCCGGGTCGTCTTTTAATTTTTTGCGTAAGCGCGATACAAATACATCAAGGCTGCGGCTTATCAACGCTCCGTTATCCTGCCACACTTCTTTCATTAATATTTCGCGGGTAATGGGTTGATTAAGTTGTGCCGCAAAAAGTTTCAGCAACTGCGATTCTTTATCGGAAAGATCGATCGTAATTTTTCCAAGCTTCAATGTCCGGCTCGCTTCATAAAATTCGTATTGACCAATTTGTATCGCTGGGGTTTCAGATACAGCTTTGATTTTCTTTTTAGAAAAGGCCCGCCCTACAAAGCCCATTAGCATAAGACTAACAGCAGCCAGCACAAACAAGTATTTGTTTTGCCATACTGAATAAGTTGGTTGTAAGAAAGAGAGCGTGATGGTGTAACATCCTTCTGGTTGGTTTCGCCCGAGGCAAGGCACCAAGGTAGTCTGTTTAAAATCACCAATCTGAAAACCATACACGATTTCGCGCGAAGTACACTCAAGAACATTTACAGTATAGTTTAACGAAACCGGAGTTGCCTTTAAACTTTGTTGTACAATGTTTACCAGCGAATCGGGGACAAATGCAAACGGACTTTGAAATTCTAACCAATATGTACTTTCATCAAGTTGCTTAACCGGCAACACCCGCGATGTTGAATCGCCAGCGTGCAACAACAAGCGATGCCCTACATTGCGCAAGGCTATGGCAATTTCTTTTTCGGGAAACTTGCTTTGGGGTTGTGTGATGATAGACCCTGCTGAAATCAGGAAAACACTGCTGGCAATAAGCCCCACAACAATCAACACGTTTCGCTTCATGCGCACAAAGTTAGCGGAGTAAAACGGCCCGTAGCAAAGTTTTACGCGTGTTTAACACTTTTTTACACTTGAAATGGAATGGTAGCGCAAGGCACCCGTTACGTTTGTTCAAAACAAAACCACAAGTTTTATGAGAACAATAATTTTCGTGTTGATCTGTGTTGGGGCACAAGCGCAACCCAAATCTCAAATTGTACCGCTATCTGATTTTGGTGCCAGTTGGATGTGGAAACCACAAACCGTTTCAGGTATAACGTGGGAGCTGAATCAAAAAGAAAGCAAACTGTTGTGGATGGGTAAACCCATTGTGGGTAGCGGCCACGAAGGCACCATTCAATTAACTTCGGGATCAATTGTCACTTCAACTTCCGGCCAGATTATACAAGGCGAATTAGTGGCTGATATGAACACCATTAAAAGCACCGACATGAAACCCGATGATGGCGGCAAAGATTTGGAAGAGCATTTAAAGGATGATGACTTCTTTTCGGTAACCAAATTTCCGCGCGCTAATTTTTCTATTCTGAAAGTGGCCGATGCTAACAAAACTTCAGGCCAACTAAAAATAACCGGCTTGCTTACTATAAAAGGAATAACCAATCAGGTTGAATTTTTTGCCACCACAACCAGTAGCAAAGAAAGCATTCAGGTAAAAGGTGAGTTGATTATTGATCGCACCAAATGGGATGTTAACTATCAATCCAAATCAATTTTTAAAAGTTTGAAAGATGGAGTTATCTCCGATGAGATTAAGCTTACGATTGATCTGAAATTCTTTTTGGGATGTTAAAAGTTAATGCTCGTTACCGGTTTCACCAGAACCGGTAACGAGCAACTAATTTTAATTTTTCTTCAACTGATCGAACTTGCTTTCAGTTGCTTTTTTAGGAAACACATTATCAGCAGGATTTACTTCTCCGGTTTCTCCGGCAGGGTCAATAACTACGTTAGTAACTTCTTTATCTTTTACAAAAACCTTCTTTACTTCCTGTTCATTCAGGCGCCAGATTTCGGCAGGGATGCGTTCGATCTCTTTGCTGCCATCTTTGTATGTCCACTCAATTACAAGAGGTGTAACCAAGCCGCCTTTATTTTTTAAAGTAACTTCATAAATATTTTTATCGGCCAGCTTTTGCTTAACCTCGGCATCGTTTACACGATTACGAAAATCGCCATAAGAACTTTCAGGTGTATTGGTTATGGTAAACTCTTGCGGCCCATTGCTGAAGTCAGTAGCTTTTGCTTTTGCAGAAGCCAGGTCGCCTTTCTGGGCTTTTACTTTGTTCTCAACACCTTTGGCTTCGGCTTTTACTTTAAACCATTTTACTTCATCCAATTCTACATCTACATTATCCACTGTATAAAACCAACCACGCCAGAACCAATCCAGATCAACAGCACTGGCATCTTCCATGGTACGGAAAAAATCTGCAGGCTTGGGATGCTTAAACATCCACCGCTGCGAATATTCTTTAAAAGCTTTATCGAAAAGTTCTGGGCCCATAACGGTTTCGCGCAACAGCGTTAATGCAGCCGCAGGTTTGCCATAGGCATTCGGGCCAAAATCGCCACCGGGGATATTATCGGAATGCCACATAATGGGGCGCATCATATTCTTATCGCCACGCATATAACCGGCCATGCCTTTGGGTGAACCCCAACTAATATTCACATCGGGATAGCGTTCGCGTTTCACTTCTCTTTCGAGGAAAGAATTCAATCCTTCGTCCATCCAGCTCCATTGCCTTTCATCTGAGTTTACAATCATGGGAAAATAGTTATGGCCTACTTCGTGAATGATTACGCCCACCATGCTTTCGTAGGTACGATGTGACCATGTGCCATCGGGTTTAGGCCGACCGCCATTAAAACAAATCATAGGATACTCCATACCTTGATTGGCTGTGTGTACCGAGTAGGCTGTGGGGTAAGGATAATCGAAGGAGCGTTCAGAATAAACCTCCAATGTGTTCTTAATAGCCTTGGTAGATTCTTTTGCCCAAAGCGGATTGCCTTCTCTGGAATAAAGGGATTGTGCCAGTGGAGTTTTATCGCCAACCTTTACCGCTTGTGCATCCCAGATAAATTTGCGTGAAGTAGCAAAGGCAAAGTCGCGCACGTTTTCGGCATAAAAATCCCACGTGCTTTTTTTCTTCGACCGCACTTTTTCTTTTTTCTTAGCTTCATCTTCCGTTACAATAAACACGGGAGCGTCAAACGTTTTCTTGGCTTTTTCAAAGCGCTCAATCTGCTCTTTGGTTAAAACATCTTTCGGGTTTTGCAACATGCCGGTTGCACCCACAATATGATCGGATGGTACTGTTATGCGCACACGATAGTTTCCAAATACCAAGGCATACTCACCCTGACCAATAAACTGTTTATTCTGCCAGCCTTCATAATCATCAAACACACACATGCGCGGAAACCATTGTGCAATGGTGTAAAGCGCATTACCATCTTCGGGAAAAATTTCATAACCACCACGTTCTGAAAATTTCATCCGGTCTTTTTCCACATAACTCCATTCTACCACAAATGAATATTTGTCGCCCGTTTTCATTGGCGTGGGAATATCCACACGCATCATAGTAAAGTTGATGGTGAAGGGAAGGTTATTACCGGTAGCGGCATCTTTTACCGATTTTATTTTAAAGCCACCATCGTAGCCATACGTATCGCCAGCCAAGGGAAAAAATTTAGCCGGGATAGAATCGCGCACGCGGTTGGTCTCCGTTTTGTCGGTCATGTTTCCATTCGAAAGATTATTCTGATCTAACTGCAACCACAGGTAGCGAAGCACTTCGGGTGCGTTGTTGTGGTAGGTTATGGTTTCCTTGCCGGTGATTACATGCGTATCTTCATTCAAATCCACATCAATATCATAATCGGCACGTTGTTGCCAATAGTTTACTCCAGGCGCACCCGATGCCGCACGATAACTGTTTGGGGTGGGTAACGTTTGATCAAGCTGCTCAAATTTGCCTTGCCACTTTTGTTGGGCCACTGTAGGGGCAATCAAGCAGAGCACCATAAAAATCACAATAGATTGCTTCATAAAATATATTAAAATTTTGCTAGAACGATTGTTGTAAGGTAATGGAATGTTTTTTTAATGGATGAAACCACATAGACACATAGATTCTAAAATTCCGGCAAAACGCTAAAATATTCATTCACGAAAGTCTTTTGGCCTTCGTTAAAGATATTAGAACAATTAAAATTTATTAAAATTCCTTTTGGGGCTTTGAGAAGTTTCATATAGGTAAGAAGCTGCGCTTCAAACACACTTGACATTTCCTGAACAGCCTTCAACTCAATAACAAGACACCGCTCGATATAAAAGTCACAGCGAAAATCGATGTCTAAAATTTTGTTACGGTACTCAATTGGAATACGCATCTCAGTAATAAAATTAATTTTTCTATGTGTAAATTCTTCCTTTAAGCACTCATGATAGACACTCTCCAGCAAGCCCCTACCCATAGCTTTATGTACCTGGATGGCACTACCAATTACTTCATACGTGAGATCATCCAGATATTTTCTGGTAACCATTGCTATGTTTCTATGTGGTTAGTTATAGCCGGATATTTGAATTTAGATTTTAATAGGATGAATCATCACTTCCCCTTTTTCAGCTCATCAAATTTACTGGGCTGGTTCTTTTTGGGAAACACATTGTTTTCAATACTGATGTCGGCAGTTTCTTTCAATGGATCAATCACCACATTTACCACTTCTTTATCCTTGGCAAATACCTTCGTTACTTTGGTTTCGTTTAGGCGCCAGATTTCGGCCGGGATGCGTTCTATTTCTTTACTTCCATCTTTGAAAGTCCACTCGATAATAACAGGCATTACCAACCCGCCTTTGTTGCTTAAGGTTATCTCATAAAAGTTTTTGGTTTCCATTTTTGCAATAGTAGCCTTGTCATCAATTTTATTGCGGAAGTCGCCATAAAAACGATCATCGGTTGGAATAACATTAAAGTATTGCGGCCCCTGGCTGAAGTCAGCGGGTTTGTTGCCATCTCCTTTTGCAGCAAGATCACCTTTCGCTACTTTCTTACCTTTATTTTCTACCGCTGCCTGATTGGTTTTTACTTTGAACCACTTCACATCGTCAAGCGAAACATCGTGGTTATCGGTAGTATAAAACCAACCGCGCCAGAACCAATCCAGATCAACTGCACTGGCATCTTCCATAGTCCGAAAAAAATCGGCAGGCTTAGGATGTTTAAAAGCCCAACGTTCCGCATATTCTTTAAATGCTTTATCGAATAACTCGGGACCCATTACGGTTTCGCGCAAAATGTTTAAGGCAGTAGCGCATTTGGCATATTGCTCGTTACCAAAGTTTGAACGCACAACCGATTCGGAATTTACCATTAGTGGTCGTTGTAAATCGGGGTTGCCTTTCATGTAGGGAACAATGCCTGCTGCGGGGCCACGACCAACCGGTTTATCCGGATAGTTTTCAACTTCGGTACGATACTGAACAAATGTATTAAGGCCTTCGTCCATCCACGTCCACTGGCGTTCATCGTTGTTGATAATCATCGGGAAGAAGTTATGACCTACTTCGTGAATGATAACACCAATCATACCCCACTTAACACGATCTGGAATGGTACCATCTTTTAATGGTCTTCCAAAGTTGAAACAAATCATCGGGTACTCCATACCCAGCGAAGCTGCGTGCACCGAGGTAGCTTGTGGATACGGATAGTTGATGGAATACTTCGAATAAGTAACAAGTGTGTTCTTTACGGCCTTGGTTGATTCCGCTTCCCACAACGGATTACCTTCTTTGGGATAATACGACATGGCTAACGTAGTTTTATCGCCCACTTTTACGGCTTGTGCATCCCAGATAAATTTGCGCGAAGTAGCAAATGCAAAGTCGCGTACGTTTTCTGCTTCAAAGCGCCAGGTTTTCTTTTCTTTTGTTTTAGTTTTTTCACGTTGCACGGCTTCGGCTTGTGTGCAGATGATAACCGGTTTATCGTATGATGTTTTTGCTTTCTCGAAACGCGCGTATTGATCGGCAGTTAATACTTCTTTCAAGTTACTCACCATGCCGGTTCCGGCCATTACGTGATCAGCCGGTACAGTAAGGTTAACTTTATAGTTACCGAAGTTTACAGTAAACTCACCTTGCCCCCAGAATTGTTTGTTCTGCCAACCAATCACATCATCGTACACGCACATACGCGGAAACCATTGTGCAATAATGTAGAGGTAGTTACCATCCTCAGGAAAAAATTCCATACCACTGCGGCCATCGTTGGGCGTCATGCGCTGCACGCGATCGTTAATGTTAAACGACCACTCCACCGAGAACGACATTTTTTGTCCGGGGCCAAGCGCTTTGGGTAAATCCACGCGCATCATGGTTTGGTTAATGGTATATTTTAATGCGTTGCCCGAAGCATCTTTTACAGATTTAATTTTAAACCCACCATCGAAGTTGGTCAGGTTAATGGTTGATGCAAACGTAGCGGCCGCAACCGAATCAATCACACTGTTGTTGGTAGTCTTTGCCGTGTTGTTATTTTTCTCATTAATGTTCTGATCGAGTTGCAACCACAAATAGGTTAGCACATCGGGCGAGTTGTTGTGATACGTAATGGTTTCGGCACCGGTAATGCTTTGCTTCTCATCGTTGAGTTCGGCATCAATAACATAGTCGGCTTGTTGTTGCCAATACTTGGGGCCGGGGGCACCAGAACCCGAACGGTATTCGTTTGGTGTGGGCAATTGTTGATCCAATTGTTCGAACTTACCTTGCCACGTGGGCTGTTGCGCCTGCACGGCAAACCCAATCAGTAAAAGACAACCTGCTAAAACCTGTTTCATATTTTTTTGATTTAGAAATTCAAGATTTAAAACGTGTAATGATCTTACCAGAAAATCCGGTCTTTCATCAGTATCAAAGCAATGCCCGCAATAGCCGATGAAATAACCATACGCCAGTCTCTGCGCGCCACACCCACAAATTGCACCAACACAAAACCCGCTAACAGAAATATAGCTACAATAATTAACTGCCCTAACTCAAGACCAATGTTAAACGCAAACAAAGGTGTTACGATATTCTGACTTTGGCCCAACAGCTCTCTTAGAAAATTTGAGAAGCCCAGGCCATGAATCAATCCAAAGAAAAGCGCAAACACATAATTGATCTGAATGGCGGCTTTGCTACTGGCCTCATCGCGCTTAAGCACATTGGCAAAGGCTGTTATAAAAATGGTGAGCGGAATCAAAAACTCAATTACCTCGCCCGGAAAAGCAACAATCCGCAAAGTAGCCAGTGCAAGCGTTATGGAATGGCCAATGGTAAAGGCTGTAACCAGAATTAAAACTTTTTTCCAATCGTGTAGCAGGTACACAGCACACAGCGCAATTACAAACAAGATGTGGTCGTACCCGTTCGTATCCAGAATATGATCTTTCCCCAACCCAAAGTACAGCGCAAACTCGCTCATAGCCACCTGCTTTTAAAGCCCACAAGTATAGCTTTAATTTTGATTTAGGTCAATTAGAACTAATTTTGGCGGCACGGTTTTCGTGTAGCTTTTTAGTATGATTTCATTGTTGTATGCCTGCCTGCTAGTAGCGCACCCCATTCATTTGTCGGTGTCGGAAATTAATTATAGCGAAAAGGATAAAGCGTTGCAGATTACCGCACGCATTTTTCTGGACGATCTGGAAGCCAGCATTCGTAACCAACGCAACAACCAGCAGTTAGATGTGCTGGAACCCGGCAACGGACTTACCTCAAAACAATTAATAAGCGAGTATGTGTTAAAGCATCTGGTAATAAAGCTGGATGGTAAAATTCAGAAGTTAAATTTTCTGGGCTTTGAGCGAGACGATCCGGCTGTGATCTGCTACATCGAAATTGAGAGCGTAAAAAAATTTAAAACGATTGAAGTACGCAATGAAGTAATTATGGATTTGTATGACGACCAATCGAACATTGTGCACGTTACCTATAAAGGCCCGGTAAAGAGTTTCAGGCTAATGCGCGATAAGCCAATGGATGTGCTCACTTTCGATGAAAAGTAAAACCGGGTTAGTTCTTGTTGTGATTCTTTACCACTTTGCGTGAAATTTTAAAACAGAGTATATGCGTTCAAAAATTGTTGCCGGTAACTGGAAAATGAATAAAACCCTGGAAGAAGCTAAAACGCTTACTTCCGAACTGATGGGCATGATTGCCGATGAGGTGAAAGGAAATGTAAAAGTGGTGTTGTGTACACCGTTTCCGTATCTGCATCCGGTAAAGCAACAATTGGGGAATAATACCCGCATAACCGTTGGCGCACAAAATTGTAGCGAACATGCATCGGGTGCTTACACAGGCGAAACCGCTGCGCCTATGTTAAAAGCAATGAATGTTCCTTATGTAATTCTGGGCCACAGCGAACGCAGACAATACTTTGGCGAAGACTCAAAATTATTGGTTAAAAAAACTGACATCGCGTTAGCTAACGGACTTACTCCCATTTTTTGTTGTGGCGAACCGTTGGAAGTACGCGAAGCCAATGGCCACGAAGCGTTGGTAAAAAAACAAGTGGAAGAAACGTTGTTTCACCTTTCAGCTGAAGCCATTCAGAAAGTAGTAATTGCCTATGAACCCGTGTGGGCTATAGGTACCGGCAAAACCGCAACCGCACAACAAGCGCAGGATATGCACGCAGTAATTCGTAAACACCTGGCCGCAAAATATGGCGCAGCTGTGGCCGATGAAATTTCTATTCTCTATGGCGGAAGTGTAAACGCAGCCAATGCGAAAGAACTTTTTGCCAACCCCGATGTAGATGGCGGTTTGGTAGGTGGCGCTTCGTTGAAGAGCAGAGAATTTACAGAAATCGTTAAATCAATTTGAGAATTTGAAAATTGGGTAATTTGAAAGTGAGATAAGAGATAATTTAGTGTTCGAAAGAGTTGTATTTTTGTTATTAAAGAATCCAAGTCTGCTATGAAAGTTTTGATTGATATTAACGACAAGAAAGGTGATTTTATAATGGAACTTCTTAATAGCTTTCCATTCGTAAAAGCCGAAAAAATTTCTTCTTCCAAAGCAAAATTCTTATTAGAACTTAAGGACTCGATAGAAGAAGTAAAAATGGCAAAGCGGGGAAAAGTAAAATTAAAGTCCGCTCACGATATCTTCAATGAACTTTAAAATTGAAGGAACGAGTCTGTTCGATAAGCAATTAAAGCGGCTTTCGAGAAAATATCCATCACTAAAATACGAGTACCTCAACCTGATCAATTCATTGGTTAACGATCCAACACAAGGAGTGAGTTTGGGAAACAGCTGCTATAAAATCAGACTTTCCATCTCTTCAAAAGGTAAAGGAAAGTCGGGCGGAGCCAGAGTAATAACCTACATACACTTCACTCAAACCAAGGTATTCCTCTTATCTATCTACGATAAATCGGAACAAAGTGACATAACACAGCGAGATTTAAAAAGTTGGATTGAATACCTAAGCTAAGATGTTGACTTCACGACTAACTATAATTTGCGATTCCGAATTCTCCGAAATTCTAATGGCCGAAATAGCCGAGGCTGGCTTCGATACCTTTATGGAAACCGAAACTGGTTTTGAAGCGTATGCGGAAAGCGATGCATTTGATAAAGAGTTATTGCAAGCTATCAAAGAAAAATACGCGGCAGTCAATCCACTTGTATTTCAGTTCGATGAAATCGAAAAACAAAACTGGAATGAAGAGTGGGAGAAACATGTAGAGCCAATTATTGTGGATGACAAATGCCTGGTGCGCGCTGTGTTTCATAAAATAGAAAAAACCTATCCGTACGAAATTATAATCACACCCAAAATGAGTTTTGGTACGGGTCATCATCAAACCACGCACTTGATGTTAAGTGCGCAGATGAAGATGGACCATCACGGTAAGCGTGTAATGGATGCCGGTTGCGGCACGGCTATACTTTCGGTTATGGCGAGTAAGTTAGGCGCTACCGAAATAGAAGCATTTGATATTGACGAGTGGAGTGTTGAAAACGGAAATGAGAATGCCGTGAACAATAATTGCAACAACATTCACATTCAGTTGGGAAAGATTAACGAAGTAAACCTTACGGGAATTTTTGAAATCATTCTGGCCAACATCAACAAAAATATTTTGCTTGCCGAGATGCAACAATACGCTACCTACTTAAAACCGAAAGGCCAACTCCTGCTCAGTGGTTTTTATGTACATGATATTCCCGATCTGAAAGCCGAAGCTGCAAAGCATTGTTTAACCGAGGTTACCCATCAGCAGCGCGAAACCTGGGCCTGCCTGCTGCTGCAAAAGCAATAAATAACTAATGGATTGAGTTATTCTTAGGCTTGTTGAATGCATAAATCTGGCTGGCAACCAGAAACTGGTGACTGGCAACCATTCGATTAGTACATTAGCCGGATTTTTGCGAATTTCAAGGTTTTTCACCCCGTGAAGCAGGTTTTAACTTATATCGCCATTCTCTGTCTTTCTACCAGCCTGTTTGCGCAAAACGGTGGCGGTTATAGCTTTCAGGATAGCATTCGCTTAGTGCTTGAAAACACCAAAGCCACCGATGCGATGACTATCGGGGCGGCATTCAGCACCGCGTGGGGATCGTTAGGCCCCGACCAGCAACTGAAAATTCGTTCGCAGGCAAAACTCATGAAGAAAAAAGGGTTTAAGCTGCGGCCGCATCTGGTAAATTATTATGGTGCTATTGCTGCTGCTGTTACCATCGAAAATGCAGATGCTTCTAAGCTTGGCGGATTTTTTTCGGTGGCGGATAAAGTTCTTGCAGAAAATAATCCTGTTCAGGCCAATTTATACTTTCAGCTTTCGCGCGATTTTTTTGAACAACACGCCTTGAATTACGAAAAGGCATTTAAGCTGGTGGTAAAAGATGGTAATTATAATTTTCAATATTTAGAACCGCCACCACCCGATACTACTCAAACCTATAATTACGATGCCCCGGTTGATACCACCGCGTACAACAGACCGGCATGGCAACAGGAAATTTTTCAACCCGAAATACTGGGGCCGGTTATTACGTTCGATCAGGTGTCGCTCAATTTTATTACGGCTTATGATTCAGCCAGTCTTAACAATACAAAAGGCACATTCTCTTTGCGCGATAAACTTTTTGTTGGCGAAGGTGGAAGATTTGATTGGTCGGCAGCGGGGCTTTCGCCCGATTCGGTTTATTACGACCTCAATAAGTATAATTTCAAAACCAATCAACCTTATCTGAAAGCCGAACAAGGCCGGCTAACCTACATCGGTAAAATTCCGGGCAACGTGCCCGGTGTTTTTGAGTTTCGAAGTATCAATCATAAAACACCTCAAACCGCTTCTTATCCACGCTTCAAATCGTATGAAGCCAACATCAACCTTACGGGATTGGATAACCTGAACATGAAATATACCGGTGGTTTTGGCATGCAAGGCGCAGCCGCCAACTCCAACACCGTAAATAACGACCTCGCCACTATTGAAATTTTTGGCGAAGCAACCAAACGATTCAAAGCAGTAGGTGCTTCGTTTGGCTTTAAAGATTCGGTAATCGTTTCTCCACAAGCGCGTGTAATCATCTTTCACCAGAACGATTCTATCATTCACCCGGCTATGGAGTTGCGCTATGATTATGCGAAGCAACGCATTACCCTCAACAAAGAAAAAAGTTCTCAACGCAAAGCACCTTTCTCCTCATCTTTCTTTCAGGTTGAGTTTACAGCCGACCGCTTGGTTTGGAATCTGAAATCCGATAGCATCAGAATGTGGGTGCAAGGCAGTGGTAAAGTTGCGCCCATGATTATTGAATCAAATGATTTTTACGATCCGGAAGGGTATCGCGAATTGCGCGGTCAGGGTTTTAACTTTCATCCACTTGCATTGGTGGTTAACAAAGCAAACGAATTAGGTACAAACGATTATTATGTGTTCGATCTGGTGCAAGAAGGTCGCTCGCTCGCAGTAGCCCGCATGGCTGCCGACTTTTTGTTTCAGCGCGGTATGATTGATTACGATGCGCGCACCGGCAGAATTCATGTAAAAGATAAAGCGATAAACTTTATTCAATCTGTAAAAGGTTTTTCCGATTACGATAATCTTAAAATCCATTCTCTTACCGATACGGTTTCCAATGCCTACATCTCTTTTAAAGATGGCCGTATGAATGTGTATGGCGTAGAAGAATTTAATGTGAGCGATTCACTTAACGTGGTGATTAAACCCGACAGTAGCCGCATTACCTTTTTGCAAAATCGCGACATCAAGTTTAATGGAACCATTAATGCTGGTAACTTCGAAATCTCCGGGCGAGATTTTACGCTGAAGTACGATAGTTTCTTCATCAACATGAATCACATAGACTCCATTCGGTTTTATGTTACTGAAAAAAATGGAACGCGTAGAAGAGTAAACAATTCGATGGTAGGTGCCGACTCTACCGCACAAGCCGCAAGTGGTATGCAGGCATCCAGCAACAAAACATCGGGAACACTCTTCATCAATCGCCCTGATAATAAATCGGGCAAAGAAAAAATTCCAAACTACCCACGCTTAGATGCAACGGCTGGTGGTGTTATTTACTTTGATAGGAGCGAAGTATTAAATGGCGCATATGATCGATCGGTTTTTTTTGTAGTGCCACCATTCAAGCTCGATAGTTTGAACGATGCCGATCCTGGCTCCATCAATTTTGAAGGCACGTTTATTTCGAGTGGAATGCTTCCGGCTTTCAAAGAGAAACTTCATACCATGCCCGATAAATCGCTCGGGTTTACGCATACAGTCCCCACTTCGGGCTATCAACTTTTTCAAGGCGATGGAAAACTTTATGGTGGCTTATCGCTCGACAATGCGGGGATTCGTGCTGCTGGTAAAATTGATTACTTAGCAGCTACTGTGGAGTCGCGCGATTTTATTTTCTATCCTGATTCTGTAGTAGGCCGTGGTAGCGTGGGCGAGATCAGAGAAAAACTTTTTGGTGCAGTTTACTTTCCACAAGTAAAACTTAATGATTACCGATTAAAGTGGTTGCCCAAGCAGGATAAGATGAACATCAAAAACATGAAGGAGCCTTTCAGTCTTTACCAAAACTCAGCTACGCTGGATGGAAACCTGATTGTTTCCAAAAATGGTGTGGGTGGCGATGGAAGATTAAGTACACGGGGTTCGGAAGTGCGCTCTAAAGAAATGTCGTTCTCGGCCAAAGAATTTGGTGCCCGCCATGCACGCTTCGAAGTAAAAACCGGTAACCCGGAAAAACCCGCACTTGCCGGTAGCAATGTGAAGCTGAGTTTTAATCTCGATAAAAATTTCGCCACGGTTAGTCCTGAAGTAGCAGGTGAAGCCGCCATTGATTTTCCGTATGCACAATTTAAAACCTCTATACCCGAAGCGCGATGGGATTTGAACACACAAAAAATTGTGATGACCAAAGCCCCCGATGTGCCGCTGGAAGATTCATACTTCTACACCACACGTAAAGACTTAGACTCACTTAGTTTTAATGCGACAAAAGCAGAGTACGATATTCAAACGCAGCAATTAAAAGTAAGTGGTATCCCATACATTACCGTAGCCGATGCACGTATCACTCCAGAAAATAATGAAGTATTGATTCTGGAGAATGCAAAAATCGGCCAGCTGAAAAATACCACCATTGTAATGGATACGCTGAATGGTTATCACCGCCTTACTGATGGTGTTGTAGATGTTATTTCGCGTAAAGAGTTTTCAGGATATGCTACCTATCAATATGTAAATGCAGTTAACGATACGTTTGCTATTAAGATGACAGACTTTCACCTGGAACCGATCACAGAAGCAACCAAGAATAAACGTAGTCGCGGAAACGCCAGTATGCAAACCGTGGGTAATGGTGCAGTAACAGAACAAAACAATATTCGTGTGGCGCCACGCATTTTTTATAAAGGCGATATGACCATGTATGCCACCAAGCCTGCATTGCAACTAAAAGGCTTTGTTAAATTAGATCTGAAAAAAATTAAGGATTACAAAACCTGGTTGCTCTACACACAAAGTGGTGATGAAAAAGAAATTTACCTCGACTTTGATAACGCCATAACCGAAGAAGGTCGCAAGCCCGATGCCGGTCTGCACTTTGCCGAAGACAATGATTTGTACATCACGTTCGTGTTCGATAAGAAAGATCCGGCCGATGATGATTTCTTTTTGCCTGCCGGATCATTGTTTTATCAGGAAGAAACAAAAGAATTCCGGATTGAGGATCGCGCTAAATCCACAGGCGAAAAACTATCGGGTAAAGTGTTTGCCTATAATGAAGATAAGCAGGAAGTACGCTTTGAAGGGCCGGTAAACTTTTTTGATGGTACAAAAGATTTTAAAGTTACAGCTTCAGCTTTGGGATCGGGCAATCTGGAAACCGATGCCATTAAAATGAACTCATTTATTATGGTGGACATGAATGCACCGGCCACGGTATATCAGTTAATGGCGGCCAGCATTATGGAAGTAATCAAGAATGAAGGCGTGAAAGAAGAAGGCTTGGGCGATCAGACTGAACTGCTTTATAAAATTGCCGACCTTGTGGGCGAGCGTGTAGTAAAAGATTATGAACAACGTTCGCTGCAAGGCTATGTGCCGTTGGCTACGGTGCAGGGATTGCAAAAACCGCTCGTGCTTTCGAATGTAAATCTGAAATGGTCGCAGGAACGTAAATCGTTTTATAGTGAAGGATTGCTCGGGCTGAGTCACCTGGGTCGCAACGATCTGAATGCCGGTGTTGAAGGATTTTTAGAGATTGGTAAAAGCGAAGATGGTGCGCCTGTATTTCATCTTTTCATTAAAGCTTCGCCCGACTCGTGGTTTTATTTTGGTGTGGAGGATAATCGGTTGATGATCCACTCCTCGCTACCTGCGTTAAACGATTTTGTTTCTAAAAAAACAAATGCCAGCAAAGCCAAAGTAGGCGAACTGGTTTACATACCGGGTACAATCGATGAAACACTTTCGTGGATTAACAAATTCCGGTTAACGTACTATGGGTTGGAAGCTCCTTACGATTTAAGTTCCGGCAGCGCAGAGACTAAAAAGAAGGAGGAAAAAAAGAAAGACGAAGACGATGGGTTTTAGATTTGGCGGCCTAACTCACTACAAGGCGGTCATCGCGGTTGGGTAACTTGGTTAACACAGTGTAGTCCAATCTTAAATCCCATACCGCGATCCCGATGAAGTATTGGTGCGTTAACTATGAAAAACTTTTCATAGTAAGCCGGTGCCATACTTAAACGGGATTCCGGAATTCGCCAGTGCTTCAATGAATTATCGGTTTGCCTATTAAAGTTAGATTTCAATCGCCCATTCTCACGCTCCTCGGGAATGACTTTTTCATAGGTAGATTGTGCACACCAATAAATAAACCTTCCATCACAATTCTCTTTAATCCTTCTGGTGATTGAGTATTTTTTCAAACTCAATTTATCCCTATGAAAAACCTACTGGTTATCTGCGCGCTACTGCTTGGCGCGAATGCGTTTGCCCAAAACAATTATTTCTTTCCTGCTGGAACTACATTCGATCCGGCCATTCCCACACCCGAACAATTTCTGGGTTATCCGGTGGGCGATTGGCACACACGCCACGATCGCATCGTTTCTTACTTTCAGGAACTTGCCCGTGTATCGCCTAAAGCACATTTTCAGATAATTGGTTATACCAACGAGCGCAGGCCGCAAGTTGTGCTTACCATTACCAGTCCTGAAAATTACGCGCGAATTGAAACCATCCGGCAGGAACATTTAAAGTTGAGCGACCCGGCACAATCGGTTAACACTGCTTCTATGCCGGTAGTAGTTACACATGGATATAACGTACACGGTAACGAACCCAGCAGCAGCGAAGCCGCTATGCTTACTGCGTATTATTTAATTGCGGCACAAGGCGCAGAAGCGGAACGTACTTTAAAAGATGCTATCATTCACATCGATCCGAATTATAATCCCGATGGTCGCGATCGGCATAGCAACTGGGCCAACATGCATAAAGGGTTTCCCCCGGTCGCTGATCCAATGGATCGCGAACACAACGAAGTGTGGCCCGGTGGACGATTCAATCACTATTGGTTTGATTTGAACCGCGATTGGCTGCCGCTGGCACATGTGGAAAGTCGTAATCGCGTGGAGTTTTTTCATCAATGGTTGCCCAATGTATGTACCGATTACCACGAAATGGGAACCAACGCCACTAACTTTTTTGAACCGACTAAACCGTATGGTTCTGAAAATCCGGTTGTGCCCCGCCCGAATTACGATGTGTTGAATCCCTTGTTCGCAAAATATTTTACCAAAGCATTAGATGAAATAGGCTCATTATACTTTTCGAAAGAAGCGTTCGACAATTCATATCCCGGCTATGGCTCAACCTATCCTGATATTCATGGTGGGTTGGGTTTGGTGTTTGAGCAAGCCAGCTCGCGCGGACATGTGCAGAAAAGTTCTACCAAAGAAGTAACGTTTGCCTTTACTATCCGCAACCATGTGCGCACCAGTATTGCTACTGTTAAAGCTGCGGTAGACAATCGCGAGATGTTATTAAAATTTCAACAAGACTATTTTAAAACTGCGTTGGATGAAGGAAAGAAATCAGCCGTAAAGGCATACGTGTTTGGCGATAGTAAAGATGTAAGCCGCACAAAAGCTTTCGCGGATTTGTTGGTGAAGCACAGAATTGAAACGCATCAACTTAGTGCTGACTTAAGTGTTGGCTCCAACAAATACGAAAAAGGAAAAGCGTTTGTGGTGGCTACCGATCAGAAACAATACCGGCTGGTGCGCAGTATGTTCGAGAAGGTAACAACGTTTCATGATAGCGTGTTTTACGATGCCAGTACGTGGACGATGGCGCTGGCGTATGGCTTACCACACGATGCGTTGAATGCCACCGTTAAATTTTCGAAAGGTGAGCGCGTAACCAGCGAAAGTTTGGTGGCTGCTCCACCGGCCGTTACAAAATCAAACTATGCCTACCTGATTGAATGGAACGAATATCAGGCTGCACAAGCCTTGTACGAATTGCTTTCTAAAAATGTATTTGTAAAAACGGCCTTCAAACCTTTTGCGGCAACAGTTAATGGCGCAAAGAAAAGTTTTGGTTACGGTACGTTGGTTATTGCTGTGGCCGATCAACATTTGTCTGCTGATGAATTGTACAATGCAATCAAACAAACATCGGCTACAGCCGGAGTGGAAGTAATTTCGGTGGCTACGGGTTTTAGCACCGAGGGTATTGATTTAGGAAGCAACAACATTCGCACGGTGCCACAACCTAAAGTTGCTATGTTGGTAGGCGATGGCGTAGCCGCTACCGATGCGGGTGCTATCTGGTTTCTGTTCGATTCTAAATTGAAGATGCCCATTACAAAAGTAAACACCAGCCAGTTTAATGCGTTGCGTCTGCACGAATACAACACGCTGATACTCGCCTCTGGAAATTATACGGCCTTAGGCGAAAGCGGAGCCACCAAAATTAAAACGTGGGTGCAACAAGGCGGTACACTTATTCTGGTAAAGAATGCCGTGAGTTGGGCGATTAACAACAAAGTGATTGAAGAACAATTGCGCAAAGAAGAAGAAACTAAAAATACCAGCCGCATGGATTACGTAACGGCTGGCGATTACCAGGGCTCACGCGCCATTGGTGGTTCTATCTACAAAGCTAATCTGGACATTACGCATCCGCTGGGTTTTGGCTATACCAACCGCGAGTTACCCGTGTGGCGCAACACCAGTATTTTTATTGAGCCTGCTAAGAGTCCGTTTAATACCGTGATCAAATACACAGCCAGTCCGCTATTGAGTGGTTATGTGCATGCAACCAACTTAGAGAAAATTAAAAACTCAGTTTCCTTACAGGTAAGCACTGTGGGCCAGGGTCGCGCGATTTTATTTATAGATGATCCCGCCTTCCGCGGTTATTGGTATGGCACCAACAAGTTGTTGTTTAATGCTGTGTTCTTTGGTGGATTAATGACGAGTGGTGGATTTGGAGGGGAGGAGGAGTAAATTTAGTATCTTAGTTTTAGAATAAATGGCTATTAAGCCATAGAATATCCAATAGCCAGAGGTTGCCAGCAATAGTAAGCATGAAGGTTAACAGAATACATATACTAATTTTCTTAACAGTACTTATGATTTCTTGCGAAGTGGATAAAAGAGTCGCGAATGAAATAGTCTTTGGAGTGTATTGCGGAGAATGTAGGATTAATTGCTCTACAATGATAAAAGTTACTGAGTATGAAGCTACTGTTGACACCACTCATGCGTTTTTTGAATGGTTATTTGACGGTAGGAAAAAAGGAGGCATCTATCATAACATTTCAAGAGTTAGACTTTCAAGTGAGACACATCAGATTATTAAAGGAATTCTGACCGATATACCTTCTAAGATGAGCGTATATGATCAAAGTGTTGGGTGCCCAGATTGTGCTGATGGTTGCGGAATTTATTTACAAGTCAGTGATAAGCATTGGTTGATTGATCCGAAGGAGTATGATGACGGGGAATTATCAGAATTTATAAAGCTTGTGTGGTCTTATGATTCAATTGTGAGACAAGAGATATTTAATGTTCGCTAAATGGAACGGGTCTGTAAAGTAAACTGTGTCAGTTAATAATTATCGTAATCATATCTGATGTTGGAATGTGGTCAACTACCCTGCAGTTGGCTTGGTGCAATGTTATAAAATTTAGTTGGGAGTTGTCCATCATT
>JAFLBR010000019.1 GCA_017303795.1 Cytophagales bacterium
GCTTCATGATCCTGGATCGCTTTTACGATCTGTGTTTCTGTAAATCTTGACTTTTTCATAGTTAACCATTTAAAATTGAATTTTATTATTCAACTTTCAAATGGCCCAACTTTAGGGGAGCTTACAAGAGGTCTGCAATAAAAACTTCTTGCAGGGCTACAGAGTCCAAAACAGGTTTTAAATCGAAAGCTAAGTTGTTGTTTGGTGCCTTTGGTTTGCATCCAAATAATCCAAGAAATCCCATAATGATTAAAGTAATACGCATTAGATTAACTTTTGAAAGATAGTGAGACATGTTTAAACTCTGAAAGAAAAAGGATTGGCCTTCAACATAGTACGAAGCTACATCTTTTATTGCGAGGCGTTTGCGCCTTCCGATGTGTGGTTAGTCCATAATTTCTTGTTTCTCAACATTGACCACTTTGTCATTGTCAAAAGTTACCAATAGCGCATTGAACTGCCAACCAAATCCTGCTCCCGAAGTTCCCAAGTCGTAATTCCAAACGTTAGTGGTGTCTGTCCCAAAGTCAGGGAGTCCAATCAAATCAATTATCTCCTTTTTGTTTTTTTCGTTTAGGATTTTACTCTCAACAATGTCGTCTCTCATTTCATATCTTCCTTCCTTGTCTGCGAACCATTTTACTCTATCAAAGTCCTTTGTTGGTTCGTAAAAAAGGATGCTAAAAAATACTGTAATCAGTCCTACGTAAATTATTGGGGTTAGAATAATTGTCACAGCCCAAGTTAGTCCTATTCTCAGTTTATCCGCCTTTACAAATCTTTCTAATGTCCTGCGTAAAATGAAAAAGGTCACTATACCAATGACCAAATTTATGATGTAGACTTCAATGCTCATTTGTTCAAAATCTGCCCGCGTATACTGTTAACGTTCGCATATAAAGCGTGTCGGCAGACCAAATTAATAATTAATCATCAAACTCTGCCAGCACGCTTTATATGCATTGTTAGCAGCTGGCCTACCTGAGCTTACTCTCATTTTCAATGTCAACTGATTTGAAAGTTTCTAACGTTTCAAAAGCAATTTGTCGAATCGAAGGTGGCACTGGATTCTCCAGCGCTTCACTCTTTCCCCACTGATCTACTTGAAACCATCCCAGCGAATTTTTTCTGGTCAAATTATGATAGTCAGCTTTCAAAGCTTCGTCCACATGTGCACCTCCGTCAGTGTCTGCTAATTCCAAAACTAATTTTCTCCTTGTAAAAATGTTCTTGTCCTTATCGACAATGACTTTCTTGGAATCCCACCAGTTCTGAAAATCAACAAGCCTAATTGCTGACTTATCT
This sequence comes from Cytophagales bacterium, assembly GCA_017303795.1. GTDB lineage: Bacteria > Bacteroidota > Bacteroidia > Cytophagales > Cyclobacteriaceae > ELB16-189. The sequence goes on from JAFLBR010000019.1 coordinate 1,306, forward strand.
AGCATTGGCACATATTTCCATGAGCCGTCCCCTCCTTGACCTAAAGTTGTCTGGGCAGCTATCAGACCCCAGTGAGAATTAAATAAGTTCTTTGACTCGTACTTTTTTCCCGTGTCAACAAAAGAAACGTGATCTAGCCTTAGCTGCTTTATCAATGACTTGGAATTGTTAGTGCTATGGAATATAACCCTAAGTTTCACCGCTATGTCTTGAGCAATTGTCTTCTTACCCGAATCGTAAATCGTCACGAAATCAGAAATCTCGTCGAGTTGATTTCTAAGATGGTTCACCAATTCTTTCTTATCTAACTTCTCCTTCATGGTAGGCTTGCTGCTAACGTTGGTACATATGACGTGCAGGGTTTTTGAAACGCGTCATTGTCCCACGTTGATTATACTAAATTAGTTGATTACACTTAAATGGCAACACTAAACCCCTGCATGGCATATGTATTTTGTTGGCGGCTGGGCTTCTAGCACCAATCTACTTAGCAAGTGGATTATTCTTCATACTCAATGTCAAGTTGCTTGAATTTTTCTCCTACCTTCTTAGCTTTTGCGCTCACCGTTATCCACTTACTCATATATAAGCTCTCAGTATACTTTGTCTTTTCAAGTCCCTCGTCACCGTTAATTTTTATTTTCGGTTTTGACATTTCTTCTTCATTGTCGGAATTTCTAATGAAAGCATTGCCTGTCCGTGTGTCCGTATTCAAATGATAGATGTAAATTTTATACTCTTTGAAAGTCTCATCTACGGTCATTCCCTTTTTATGTACCTCGATCTCCTCAACACTATTTTGAAAGTTTTGAGTGAAGTCCTCATCAATAAAAGCAAGAGGTGTTTCTTCATTCTCAACGACATTTGTAATAGAGGCACTTTCAAAGTTCACACCAACCTGCTCTGTAAGTTTTTCAAATTTCGCTGTTGATTTTAGAATATCCTCTTTTAATGAAGATGCTATATTATCAGGTCTTTTTATGTAAGCCTTGTCATAAACTTCATTTAAAGTTTCCTCAAGTTGTCTGAAGTCGTTTGACAATTCAACATTGTCACTTTTAAATATTTCCTTGTCCTCAACAAATGACTCTGAAATGTATTTGATATAATTTGCTATGTACTTATCTATTGGCGCCTGTTGTAAGAACAGGCTACTCTTTTTCCCTTTTTGTCTAAGGTCTAATTCGAAGTTTATCTTGAAGCTTCCTGCCGCATAAGGTTGCAACATCGCTTTAGGTATTAGGTTAATACCCTTCAAGGAATTAATTCTTTCTTCCAAAAATTCAGTAAAGCCATTTTGAATCTTTGAAACTTCGTCCGCGACAGCTTTATTTATGTCAGCTAGTCTTCCCTTCAATGAAATGGAAAAAACTAAGGAGTGTGTTTTAACGATAGAAGGACAAAAGGAGTTTTCTAAGGGTAAGTAATCAGAAGGAATTGAATTGAACTCTACATCATAAGCTTTCACAAGCTTAAATGAATAGTCTTTTTCTGCAATGCTAATTGACTTTGAGTTTCTTAATATGTCAAGATAAGAAACCTTGCCATTCATAAATTGATGAAACTCCTTATTTGATAGAATTGTATGAAGTGTTAAAATTGTTTTTGTGTCGTCATCCTCTTCTAAATGAGAGCCAATTACTTTGTTACCTAATCTATTAGTGCCTATATATAAAATAGGGAAATCATCAAAATGAAGAACTCGATAGTTCTCGACTATTTCGACCAAGTCGCTTTTAATCAGTAGTCTCTTATCTAAGTTAAATTCCTTCATTTAAGCAAACTTAACAATATCAATGGTAATAAGGCTCTCTAAGGTAAATGTGTCCGATTTGAAGAGATTATAGTGGCTCTGGTCGTCATCTTCAGGAGTAAACTTGACCTTACCTGTCTCCTCCTTCAATTTAAACTTAAGGTAGTGAGCTCCCTTCTTTGGATTAATGGTGAAGGTGTTTATATACTTACTTACAATTAACTTTTCAAACTCCTCTTTAAACTGATTGATTGAAACTCCTTTGTACGAACAAATATCCTCACATTCGTCACGTTCTGGTTTAATACCCCTTTCCCAATGAGTAGCGAAGTCGCTATCCTGAATAGTATCTTTTTTTAGCTTACGAACGTATTCATTAACAGTGTCGCTTTCCGCTTTGTCAGTACAATTGCATTTAACGTCACTATGCAGTTTTTCAAAAGTCATGTCAATTTTATTAGAGTCGTAAAATGATTATCGTATCGTAAGATGCACCCATCTTTTTTGAAGCCTTGCTGCCAACCTTTGGTTATAAGCCATTCAGTTGCCTATAGCCAAAACACATCTGTAAGATATAAGAAACCTCACCGCTCAAACAAATCGTTTCCAGAACTATATTTTTCCACACACTCATAAATTGCGAATTCAGAAGATTTTAAAAGGGGGTGTGATGAGTAGGATTTGGTGCGGAGTGCTTTTCATAGTAAGCTCGTGCCTACCTACCGGGGATTCCGGAATTCGCCAGTTACTTACAAGGATTATGATTAGTTTATAAAAGTGGGTTCAATCGCCCATTCTCACGCTCCTCCGGAATGACATTTTCATAGGGAGGGGCGCAATTGGAATGAATTTTATTTAACTAAACCTATAAGGTTTTAAAAACCTTATAGGTTTGCAAAGGTGAGTTCATAACACCTCACAAAAAAACCGCCTCATTACTGAGGCGGTCTTTCAAAATTCAAACAACCAAAATTTTTATTTCAATCCCGGCAAGGTAGCCACCGGTGCTTCCTGTTCGTTACCAAACGATGGTGCTTTGCGCGGTGTTGGGTACACTTCATCTAATGTATTGCCATCATACAGTCTTCCATTCTTCATTACTTTATTAATGGTGTTGGTGTTGCGCAGGTTGGTTAACGGATTCTGATCGAGGATAACCAGATCGGCTAACTTGCCCGCTTCAATGCTACCCAAATCGCCATCTAAGCCAATGGCTTTTGCACCTTGTATGGTGGCCACTTTCAACGCATTGTGATTGCTCAATCCACCCGAGCCTACGCTCCACAATTCCCAATGGTAACCCAACCCTTGCAATTGCCCGTGCGAACCAATGCCCGCATTACCGCCTGCTTTCACCAAATCATTTACAAACCGTGCATGATCTTCAAACACGTGTTCTTCTTTCATAAACCAACTGCCACGCCTGCGCGATTTTGCATCGAGTTCGGATTTAGCAGTGAAGTGATTCAGTTTCGGATCGCCATTTACATTTTCAGTAGCGTAATAAAAATTCTCGGCCCACGGTCCGCCATACGATACAAGTAACGTTGGTGTGTACGTCATGCCCGATGCAGCTACGGCCGTTGTAAAATCTTTATACAACGGATAAATAGGAAATGAATGTTCATGACCAGGGTAACCATCAATCAGGTTGGTAAGATTAAGTTTAAAATCAAGACCTCCTTCGGTAGTAGGCATCAGGCTTTGTTCTTTCGCAGCCTGAATAATCCATTGCCGGTGCTGGCGATTACCGGTTAAGTACATCTTAATAGTTTTGGTGTTGTAATACTCTGAGTATTGTTTCAGAATATCTTTTGCCTGATCAGCATCTTTCAGGTTATACATCCAATAACCTACACCCGGCCCGGTAGAATATACACGCGGCCCGATGATGTCGCCCGTTTCAACCATATCGCTATAGGTTAACACATCGGTTGTAGCGGTTTGCGGATCGCGCGTGGTGGTTACACCATAAGCAAGATTAGCCGCATAAATCCACACCTGATTTTTATGTATGCCCCACGATGGCCACATGTGTGCGTGCGTATCAACAAAACCGGGCACAATGGTTTTGCCATTCAAATCCATTTTTTGTACCGATGCATCCACGGTAATAGAACCCGCAGCACCCACTTGTTTAATGCGGGCGTTTTCAATCAACACATCGCCTCGTTCAATTACTTCATCGCCTTTCATAGTAATGATGCGCGCATTCTGCAGCAGAATTTTTCCTGTCGGAATATCCTTCTGCACTTTTACTTTAATGCGAAGTTCGGCTGGTTTATAGCTCTCGTCTTTCTTTTCATCCTTCTTATCACCTTCTTTCTTTTCATCAGGTTTAACTTCTTCTTTCTTACCTTCTTCCTTGGCTTTTTCTTCGGCTGCTTTTTTCTTTTTCAGTTCCAGCTCTTTTGCTTTCGCTGAATCCAGGTTGTATGTAAAGAATGCATTGCCTAATGTAAAGTAAACCGATTTAGCATTACTACTCCAACTTGGAAACTCACCACCTATTTTAGTGAGCTTGCGTGCAGGGAACTGTGCGCTGGCTGCATCGGCTACCGAAATTTTGGGAGTTTCGCCTCCGGTTAGCGGCAGTGTAACTACATAGAGGTCGTTATTGATTTTAGCCAACACCTGATCACCTTCGGGTGCCATTAACAACACCGATGCATTGGAAGGTGTGTTCTGTGGTTCATTTGCTGACTCTACCAACATGCAATGATTAACCGCTTCTTCCAATTCAAATCCGTACGTAGTTATACCGGTAACTTTTAAGTGAGACTTTTCATCGGTTCCGTCCCACCGAATAGACACCAGCCCTTTGCCACCACTGTATAAATAAATACGATCGGAACTTTTGGTGAAATGTGGTGTACCACGGCCACGTGCCTTTGTAATAAAACTTGCTGCACCACCATCGCCACTAATCCACAATAAATCTTCCTGACTTGCAAAGGCAAATGGCCCTTCGCTTTCGCGGAAGTTGTAAGCGGTTCCTTTTAAGAATACAATTTTGTTTCCGTACCATGCCGGCTCGCTATACAATGCCGCAGCTTGTGTAAGCTTAACCGGCTTGGCCCCTTTTGCTTTGAAATTGATTTTGTAAATGTTGCCCCCGCTACCTTCCCAACTAACCCACGCTAATTGCGCGCCATCCTGGCTCCAGGCTGGATAAGCTTCGGTAAAATTGTTCGTGGTAATTCTTTTTGGTGTTCCGTTAGGAAGATCCATCGTGTACAAACGATTCAAAACCGTAAAGGCAATTTGTTTACCATCGGGCGAAACAACTGCATCGCGGATTTGCGTAGCGATAATTTCTTTATCGTCTTTAATCGGATATTTAAAGTCAGCCAGCGTTGGACCCATTAAAAATTCAGTCTCTACTTCAAACGGAATATTTACGGCATTACCACCCGTTAACGGGATGCTGTAAAATTTACCACCATACGAAGCGATTACATTTTTGCTATCGGGTGTAAACGACATGGCGGGCAACACACCCATAGGCGCGATGGATTCTTGTTCATCGCGTTGTACGGGATAGGCCAACCACTTTTCATCACCAGTCTTTAGATCACGTAAGAGCAAACCGGTTTTATCATTATGCCGACTACCAAAAACCAACCACTTGCCATCGGGCGAAAGCGTAGGTGTAAAGGCTGAACCATAACGCGCGGTTTCGTTTTGCGATTCACCGGTTTCGCGATCGTAAACACCCAATTGGTATTGCGGTAACTGGGCATTGTAATTCCATGCATTGTTGCGTAACGAAAACCAGATGTAGCGACCATCAGGTCCAAAAGCAGGTTCGTGTACTTTCAGGTTATCGGGTTTGCTGATGAGTTGCGCGCCCGAGCCACCATCTTTATGGAACATCCACAATTTAAGATTGCGCGTACCACGCGAACCAACAATGTACGTACCATCGGGTGTCCACTCAGCCGATTGATAGTTTTCGTTGTTACCTTTTGTTACTTGTAGTGAATCGGATTTATCGAGTGCAAACCACCAGATGTTCTGGCCGCCACTGCGATCGCTGATGAATAACAGCTTCTTTCCATCGGGGCTAAACTTGGGGTGCGAGTCGAACGCCATACCACTGGTAAACTGTGTGGCTTTGCCACCAGTAACGGGCATGGTAAAAATGTCGCCCAGAAAATCGAAGGCAATGGTTTTACCATCGGGGCTTACATCCAAACTCATCCAGGTGCCTTCTGTGGTTTTAATGGGCACACGTCTGCCAACTTCAAGCGGCAGGTCTTTCTTTTTGGGTTTGGGTTTTTCCTTTTTGGTGGTGTCGGCCTTCTCCTCCTTTTTGGGTTCCTGGGCCAGCGTGGCGATGCTTACAAATAAGAGCATCGCGCATAGCGGGGTAAAAAATTTAGTCATGCAGTTTGGGGATTAAAACAGGATTGATTTACTAAGAAAAGTAAAAAAGGTTACAGGATTTTGATGGGAGGTTGCTTTGAGAGAAAAGAGGGTTAAAGGATATTTGTATATCCAAACTTTACATTGGAAGTCTTTCTAACCATTTTAATAGCTTAAAAACTTGAAAGTGTTTATTTACTTACTAAGGGATCCTTATACTATAAAGCTGGTGAAAAGGGGACTGCTTACCAAGATTAGATACGTGGGAAAAACAAATAATCCAGACATTAGATGGAGAAACCATTTTAGTGGAAATGGAACTAAACGAATGAAAAAATGGATTGATTCACTAAAGAAGGAAGGTAAGCATCCAAAATTAGAAGTAATAGATGAATGCTCTGAAAGTAATTGGCATAAGCGAGAAGAATTCTTTATACGAAAGTATCGTAAACTTGGTCATCCTCTTCTAAATACTTATAAAGGCATTAAAACCAGGACAGATGATGAAATAAGAACGAAAATCAAAAAGGAGTTGCTTGATGGAGAATACTTCAGATTAAAAGGCGGCTATAATAGGATTGTGGTTAGGGTTGGAAAAAATACATATTACAAGGTTTATGGAAACTTGATAAATGGCGCCTTCAATGATACCACAAAAGTAAAGGCCGGATCTTATTATATAATAATATCTAAACACAGATATATTGTACCGGCTTCAACAAAAATCTACTCAACAAAGCGAGCGAATCTTCCCGAATTAGTGGATGATAAAGGAGTACCTATTTTAGGTATTTAATCTGGAGTGACATTTCATAGAAAGGTTCTGCTATTCATCACTCCAAATGTTTTCGCAAAACACGCCTATCCACCCACTGCAACAAAACAATAAACGCCAAGCCAAAAATTACTAATCCGGGGTAACCGGAGATAAACGAAAACACTCCAACCGTCCATGCTTTTGTTAAGGCCAGTGTAACAATTAAGGCAATTACAGAAAGTGAAATACCCAATGCCAACCACCGGAAATCGCGTTGCTCTTCGCGCTTTTCTATTTTAGCCAGCACCCGATCCGCAAATGGCAACGACACATGAAATGCAGGCTCTTGCTTCAATGCTTTAAATACATGGCGATACGCTTCACTATCATCATCGTAAGTGTGAACACCTGCTTCTATTTGTTTTAGTAATTCTTCGTCTGTCATAGCGCTTCTTTGCCAAGATACTGTTTTACTTTTTCTTTCAATAATTGTCGCGCCCGGAATAAATAGTTCTTCACAGTGCCTTCGGGCAAACCGGTTATTTCTACAATCTCCGGATAACTCATTTCCTGCACATGATACAGCGTAAGAATTGTTTTGTATTGTGGCGGTAGCTTTTCTACCAACGTTAACACAATTTCATCCAGTTGTGCTTCCGCCAGATTTTCACTGGCATCATCCACCGCAATAAACCGTTCAATGTGTGTTTCATCTTCAGGCAAATCTCTAATGTTAATTTTACGCTTCCGCAGATGGTTGATGCCATGCCGGTAGGCAATGGTTGCAATCCATGTGCTTAACTTCGATTGAAACGTAAACTCATTTAACTTTTCATACACTCTCAAAAACACATCCTGACAAAGCTCTTCACAGTCTTCCGGTTTATCAATCAGCCGACCGATCATGTGGCTCACCAGTCTTTCGTGTTGTTTGATCAGCACGCGGAACGCATGCCGGTCGCCACTTAAAACCTGTGCCACCAGGGCCTTGTCGTCAATCATTTTGAGGTTAGACACGCAGGCTTGTACGGATGTTGCAGGAAGTTAGTTAAAAAAATAGTTGCTGGTTACTGGCTACTAGTCTCTGGCAGCTTCTCCAAAATAATTTTCAATTCCTTGCAACATTGCTTTCAAGGCTTGTGTCTTACGCCCCAAAACCAATTAAGAAATTAAACACCAGTTTTATGAATAATGATTTAAGAGATGTTTTGATGCCCCTAACCATCATCGGAAGTTTTGGAGGTGCCATTTATTTTTTTACCAGAGTAATGACTGATTACATTCTGAAAAAGCGAATGATTGAGAAGGGATTTGTGAATGATGATACCCAAGCCATCTTTAAGCAACATACCAGCGACAATCGCTACAGTTCACTCAAATGGGGGTTGATTATTTTCTTTGCCGGACTTTCGTTGGTGATAATGGAGTTTATTCCAACCGGACCAGAGTCGCCCCTTCCTTATGGCTTATTTGCACTTTCAGTGTCACTTGGTTTTTTGATTTACTACTTCGTAATCAAAAAAGAATTGAACAAATAATGTTCGGTTTTGCCCGATCACCTGTTTAGATTTCAACACTTCGAATTTATAGTTCAAGCATTCCTAATCAAAATTGAGCCTCGGCATAAGAGGTTTGGTTTTTGATTCGGCTTCATCTCCAAATAAAATCACATGTTTCGTAATTACCTCAAGACAACCCTGCGCAGTTTAGTTCGCCACAAATTCTTTTCTGCTATTAACGTTTTTGGATTAGCCATCGGCATGTCGGTTTGCATGGCCATTATTATGCTGGTGGCCGATCAACTTAATTACGACCGGTACAATGTTAATCGCGATCGCATCTATCGCGTGATAACGCAGTATGTAGATCAGAATGGTGTAATCAGCGATCCGCAACCCAATGCAGCTTCGCCCATGACGTTGCGCAGCGAACTGTTGGAAAACTATACAGGCGTGGAACAGGTAGTAAGAATTATGCGCGGCTTTGGTAATGGTTGGTTAGAGTTTGAAAATCAAAATGTAAATATTCCGTTAGCCGGATTTTTTGCCGACCCGGAAGCACTAACCTTTTTTGGATACGAACTTCAATATGGTGATGCGGCCACCGCATTAAAAGAACCTTACTCGGTTGTGTTAACCCGCGCAGCCGCGAACAAACTTTTTAAAGATGAAAATCCGGTAGGGCAAACTATTAAAGTTGACGACATCGGTACGTACACCATAACGGGTGTATTGAAAAAAACCGAAAACAAATCGCACATCGTATTTGAAGCGCTGGCCAGTATCTCCTCTGTAAATAGTTTACCCAGCAAAGGCATACTTACCGATTGGACCAGTTATTGGAATGGCTGGACGTACATTCAGGTTGATCAGGCACAATCGCGCGAAAGCATACAAGCAAACTTAGATAAGATTTTTGCGCAGCACATTGCCAGTATAACCGATCCTAATGTTTCTAAAGTTAAGTTCGACTTACAAGAATTGATGGGCATTACACCTGGCCCATTAACCAACAATCCAGTAGGGCCAAGTTTACCGTGGTTTTTCATCTATTTCCTTGGCGGCCTTGGTCTTGTTATTCTACTCACCTCTTGTTTCAACTTCACCAATCTTTCAATTGCCCGTTCGTTAACACGCGCCCGCGAAATCGGGATTCGCAAAGTTACGGGGGCGGCACGTTGGCAGGTGTTTACACAGTTTTTAAGTGAGTCTATCATCATCGCATTTGTAGCATTGGCTTTAGGTTTTGTGTTTTTGGTTTTGCTGAAACCCGTTATTCTGCAACTCAACTTTGCGCGCATGTTTCATTGGGATCTTGAATCGAACACGCTGGTGATGGCCGCCTTTGCGGTGTTTGCATTGGTAGTAGGTATCCTGGCAGGGTTCTTTCCCGCTGTGGTGTTGTCCGGATTTCAACCCGTTAAAGTGTTGAAGAACTTTGGCAACATGAAGTTATTCTCGCGCATGGGCTTGCGCAAAACATTGTTGGTAGCACAGTTTACACTTTCACTTTTCTTTATTCTCTCGGCCATTGTGTTGTATAAACAATTCAACTTGTTTATGGGGCAAAGTCATGGATTTAATATGGAGAGCAACATCGCCATTCGGTTAAATAACACTTCGGCACAAAATCTGAAAAATGAATTAGCCCGATACAACAATATCACGCATGTAACAGCTACTTCGCATTTACCATCAGCCGGAGTAACGTATGGCACTACGTTAAAACGCAGCGTAAGCGATACCGATGGCGTGCCGATGGATTACTTTTTAGTGGATGAAGATTACTTAAGCAACATGAATGTGAAGTTGCTGGCAGGCCGGTTCTTTAAAGCCGGAGCGGATAGCATTAATAAAGAATACATTGTGATTAACGAACAGGCCGTAACAAAATTCAATTTCGGTTCGGCACAAGAAGCGATTGGTCAGGAGTTGTTTCAGAACTCCGATTCACTTAAGCGCAGCATTATTGGTGTGGTGTCGGGTTACAATCATCGCGACTTAACGCGACAAATTGGGCCTATGGCTTTGTTGTACGATCAAACTCAATTTAATGTGTTACAGGTTTCGTATCTCGGTTCGCACCAGCAGGCGATAAACACCATTGAAAAAGCATGGACAACGGTAAATCCTGATCTTAAGATTGACTACAAAACAGTTGACTCTGAGGTGAAGAAGTTTTACGAAATCATTTTTGGTGACATTGTTTCGGTGCTTACTGTAATTGCATCGCTGGCTGTTTTAATTTCATGCCTCGGATTATTAGGCATGGCAACATACACCATGGAAACGCGCATCAAAGAAATTTCTATTCGCAAAATTTTAGGTTCTGATAATGGTTCTTTGATTGTGTTGTTATCGAAAGGCTTTGTTTTCTTACTGTTGATCTCGGTTGTGATTGCGGTGCCCTTGGCATACCTGACCAACAACCTGTGGTTGCAATTAATTGCTTACCACACGTCATTCGATGCGGGCGTAATTGTATTTGGCGTGTTGATTCTGATTGTGTTCGCCATTATCACCATTGGTTCACAAACCATCCGAGCCACGTTTGTAAACCCGGTAGAAAATCTGAAGGAGTAACTCCTTCAGATTTCTTTTATCGCTTAAGCGAAATAAATCCGTTTATGGATTTGCTGCCCGCAAAATCTATTTTGTAGAAGTAAGTTCCGGAAGGAAGTTCTTTACCCGAATCGGTAATACCTGCAAACACCCGCGAAATGTTATCGTAGTTTTCTATTTGAAACACAATATCGCCCCAGCGGTTTAAGATCGTTACTTTATTATTAGCTGCGCCTTCTACCACATCCAGATATTTTATAAAGAGATAATCATTTATACCATCACCATCGGGTGTAACTCCATTAAAAACTTTTAGCGCTCCCACCACATCAATATCCAATACCTTTTGGGCGCATGCTCCGGCAAGGTCGCACACCTCCAGTGTTATCCGATCTTCACCTGTAAAAGGATTGCCGGCATAATCAATCACTAAATTATATCCGGCATCTACCATCGCTGCCTGCCCACGTGAAGTTTGATTGTTCACTATCCGAAGCGAATTGAAATCAATATTACCATCGGCATCGGAAACAATCGTGGTCAGATCAAATGTTAACTGGCCTTCAATCTCGGCAGCTAACAGAACTTCATCAATTACCGGAGGCACATTTGAACCACCACTTGCGCAAGGTTGGCCGGTTGCTGTTACCGTTATGGCATCAGATACAACCGAAAGACAATTAGCAGCATTGCCCACCAACAACGTGTAGCTGCCCGCAGCCGTAATGGTTATACCTTGGGTGGTTTGCCCACCCGACCATTGGTAAATAGCAAAACCTGACGGGCCAAGTAAGCCTACTGAGTTAGTGCCACATAATTGCAGACTCCCAAAAATTTCAATTGCGGGTTTTGCGGGTGTAGTAAATGCACGAACGGTAATCACATTAGAAGTTGTGCTTATACAATTACTGGCATTGGCTACTACAACAGAATAGTTGCCTGCAGCTGTTACAGAAATATTTTGTGTGGTGGCACCATTAGACCATTGATAGGTAAAGCCTGCCGGAGCGGATAGTGTTACCGAAGCACCATCACATAAATCGGTAGTGCCACCTGCAGTAATAACCGGAGCCGCTGGCCGGGCCGAAACTACTATAGCAGCCGGAGCCGATGGTTGACTGTTGCACGTACCATTGCCAACCACTACCGTATAATTTCCAGAAGTGGTAACCACAATTTCGCGGGTTGCTTCGCCATTCGACCACAGGTAAGAAGTAAAACCAACCGGGGCACTTAGCGTGATGGAGTTGCCCTCGCAGATGGTGGCACTGTTGATATTCAATAGCGGTGGTGTAGTGCTGATTACCGTTGCAGCAACTGCGGTGCGATTGCTTTCGCAGAGTGTTGCCGGATCAAACACACTTACAAAAAAGTTAGTCGTGGTTGTAATAGACGGTGTGGTGAACGCTGCTCCGGTAAACAAAACAGTTGTAGCTGATTCATCGGCATACCAACGATAGACTTGCGCACCAGTTGCTCCTGATGTTGCAGTTAACACAACCGTTCCGGCATTGCATCGGCTTGCACCTGTAGCAACAGGAGGTGTTGGCGGTGTACACGCTAATACGGTGAAAGGTTGCGTTTCAATTGGGCTCCAGATTCCGTTTGCATCTTGCACCCGAATGCTCAGCTTACGTGCACCGGCTGGCACGCCACTCAAAACAATTGTAAAATTTTCATTTATAGTAGGGCCAGCAGTAACGGTTAGTGCAGTACCATTGCCTTCGCCCGGATCAACACCATCATAAAAATATTCGGCCGCAACAATATCACCCATCGTAGGATCAACCGGAGAAATATAAAATCCCCTTGTTTCAAAAAGTCCCCACTTACCATCTGTTCCTTTTGCCCGAATGGTAAGAAAATGAAATCCTGTTGTAAGACTTGTAGTGGGAAGATTAACCGTAAAATTTGAAACTACACCAGAGGGAATAGAAAGCGCAGTTGCATTTCCTAAACCCGGATCAGCATCAAAAAAATATTCAGCTGTTACAATATTAGCCGAATTGGAAGTAGAAGAAGAAATATAAAATCCGCGCGCTTCAAAAATTCCCCACTTGCCATTGGCGCCTTTGGTGCGCACGGCCACAAAATGAAAACCTGGAGTAAGACTACTTGTTGGAACGCTGGCAACAAAATTTGCGTTAGCTCCAGCTGTAATCGGAAGGGCTGTGCCATTCCCCTGGCCGGGATCAGTATCGAAAAAATATTCGGCAGCTACCAGATTAGGAACATCTGTAGTTGAACTTGTAATATAAAATCCACGTCCTTCAAACAATCCCCATTTTCCATCCAGCCCTTTTGTGCGAATTACTAAAAAGTGAAAGCCTGCGGAAAGACTGGTAGTAGGAATGCTTACTGTAAAATTTGCAGTTGCTCCGGCTGTAACCGCTATAGGCATTCCATTTCCATGACCGGGATCGGTATCAAAAAAATATTCGGCTGCGGTAATATTTGCTGAGTTGCTGGTTGCTGCAGTAATATAAAACCCTCGCCCTTCCAGATGACTCCATCTGCCACCGGTTTCTTTAACACGAATAGCTAACTGATGAAACCCTGATGGTAATGCTCCTGTTGGTATTGTAGTGGTAAAAACAAGATTGCCGGTATTAGCTGTTAACGTAATTGGAGTAGCGTTACCAATGCCCGGATCGGTGTTAAAAAAATATTCGGCTCTTATTAAAGACTGTGCAAAAGTGGATGATGAGATGAGTAGAAGAAAAAGAAATGTGAGTGCATAGTCCTTAGTCCTTAGTCGATAGTCAGATTGACTAAGGACTAAGGACTGAGGACTACCAACTATTAACCTTTGCTTCATCATTACGATTAATTACTTCTGCGGGCATCAACTGTTACACTCAGGTTACCACCAGGTGTTACGGTTGGTGTAGTAATGTTCATGCTGAAGATTCGAGGCAAGCGGCTGTTGCGACTGTTGGTCCAATTTAAACTTCCAGTAGCATCATACAACAAGCCCATGTCCTTGCCATCGCTGCCCGTGTTGTTGGCAGGGCCGCTGGCAATGGTAAAGTTGAGAAGAGGATTATTGTTATTCCCATTAATAAGTGTTTGATCAACCATGCCCGGGCTTTGATTGGAGACATTACCTCCTCCATCTACATTGCTATTAACTGTCCAGGGTGTGGCATTGCTGACCGCATTTGCTGAGTTAAGTGTAATATTATTGGTGATGTTATTATTAAACGTGCTGAAACTGAGACTTAGGCCGCTATTAACCTGATTAAAAATATTATTAGAAAGGTTTAAAAAGCGGCAGTTGCTAAACAACTGCACAGTGTTACCACCAGCATTATTACTGCTATAAAAAAGGTTATGATCAAACCGAACATTTACGGTATTGAAAATATTATTTAGTTGAGCGCTAATTGCGCCAACTGGAAAGAAAAAGAGATTGTTCTGAAATAAGAAATTTTGGTACGTGAGCGAAGCGTTAAAATTTAAACTGCTGTAGAAAATAGATCCTTCAATTAAATGACCACTTGCGGCTAAGTCCCAATTAATGGAACCACTAAATTGACAACGGACAAATCTGATGTTATTAACACCAAGGTCTCCACCCACAGCACTCAGAGAAGGGTTAACGGTTGTTGTAAATACGAGGCCATGAAGTTCGGATCCATCAGGGGAACCACCAGCAGGAGAATTACGTATTTGAGCTCCCGCAACTAATGCCAGCAAGGGCAAATTTTTATCAGGTGACCAACCAGGACCAATAACTGTAATTTTTTTATCAAGGATGATAAAGGCTGCATACGTATTGGGGCTGCCATAAACATACACTGTGTCGCTGTCGGTACTTGCGTCAATTGCGGCTTGTATTGTATTAAACTGCCCAAGAGTAGAGGGGTTATTGCTTACCGTGCGTACCGTAGCGCACAACGTTAAGCTAAACACCATAAATGAAAATAAGATCAAAAGCTTTTTCATATCAAGGTTTATTTATGATTTCTAAAAATTTCTAATAGTAGTCAAATCGTGAAAGTTGAGTAAGCCAAAGCGTACACCTAATGTAACCTCGTGTGTGGTAAATTGTGTGCCAACCGATTTACCGGTGGGTAATTCAAATGCGTAGGCAAAACGAATGTTATCGCCCAGGTTAATTTGAGCAAATGTACCAAAGGTGTTGAGGTTGCGGGTAAATAAACCAAGCGAATAACTGTCATCTACTTTAAGTGATGCCGCATAATCCAACGATACAGGGGCACCACTTACCATGCGCGCCATTACCCAGGGTTTAACTTTTATGCGATACGAAAGTTGAAACACATAAGCTGCCAGAGCATAGGCATGTTGGTTATATAAACTGGTGCTGTATTCTTCAATTACCGATGTGGCCTTAAGCAACTTCGGCACGGACAATCCCACCATAAATTTTTCACTTCGTAAAATTAAACCGGTTCCCAGATTTGGCTTCCATTCGCTTTGATTCACAAACTTGCCATCGGCCGGATTGAAGGTTACATCCGAGTAATCAGTTTGGTAGTTGATCAGGCCACCTTGCAATCCAAACGAAAGTTTTAAGTCGGTGCTTAACGGCAAATGATAGCCATACGTAAACGTTACCTCCGTTGTTTTATCGGCCCCCACCTGATCTTGCAATACCAGTAATCCTGCACCCATTCTATTGTTGGAAAGTGCCATGTGCGCATTGGCATTCATGGTTACGGGGCTACCTTCAAAGCCTGCCCATTGTTTCCGATACATAACCGAAGCATTAAAATCAGTTGTGCTGCCGGTATAGGCGGGGTTAATTAACAACGGATTATTAATGTACTGCGAATAGAGTGGATCTTGTTGTGCCATCGCGGTAAGCGATGCAAAACCCAGAAGCAGTGTTAAAAGTTTTTTCATGCGACCTCGTTTGCGATGAACCGGCTTTGTAACTCTATTCTTTCACCTCAAACTTCATAGTAGTAACAATTTCTGATTCGCTGTTTTTATCGAACACGCGGATTTTGCATTGATAGGTTTTTCCGGCTTCCATTGGTTCGCCAATAATTACAGTTCCTCGTAACACACTGGCAGTTTCAGGTTCAAATCCTTCTGCATTAGTGCTGAACATATCGGCCTCATTTAAAATAAAGTTTCCGGCTTCATCGGTAACTTCCATAGCCAGGCCCGGAAAAGCTTTGCCATCTTTCAAGGTATAGTTTTCAATTCCTTCAAACACAATCGAGAACTTACTATCAATTGGCACTTCGTTATCGCCAAGCTGATTGTCTTCAGCATCAACCACATAAACATTCTCTACTGCAAACCCATTGTATGATGTCTTGGCTCCGGTCATCAAATCGGCTTTTACACCTTTTGAAAACCCCACACTAAAACCTTCCTTTCCGGAATTGGAGCAGGCTGAACCAATCATTAGAATTAATGCGAAAGCGAAAATTGATTTCATGGGGGAGTTGTTTTTGGTCAGTCAAAATAAACCTATGTACCGAAATTCTCCGTCCCCTAAAAAGGGGATTTTAAGAACTCAATGTGGATCAAAGAAGAATCTAATTTATTATTTTTTTCCGTAACTGGAGTAATCACCATAACCTGTATCCTGCAACCATAAAATTCGCGCGCCTTTTATGCATGAGAAATACGCATTGTACAATCGTGGTTTCCCTTCCAGATCAGAGAAATGAATTTGCCAGTTGTTGGGATTGGTAAATTTTCCAGATGACTTCGCACCCGAAAATTTTATGCTCCCTACAAAGCCACTGGCTACGCTAATGGCCCAATTGTAAGTACCATTACTTAGAAACTCAAAGGTTTGTGAAGATGAGTGGGTGTTCATACCAGCATCAGCACCGGTGTAGGCATTTACATATTGCGTAAAGCCACCGAAGTTGTTTGTCCAAGTGCCAGTTAAATCAGAAGCCGCTACCGCAAATTTGTTGTACCCTTCAAATTTTTGCAACACATCGTATTCACTGTTACTCACTTCACCATTTAAAGCGGCCACATTAAATCCTGTTCCCTGCCCGAAAGCATTTATATTCGGTGCTATAAATTCCATCCATGGGCTTCTATCGCGTTTGAAGAGTACCACATAAACCGTTTGCCCGGTTTGATTATCGGTAAGTGTTCCCGAAATAAATACCCCCTGAAAGTAGGAAAGTGCATTTCTGGCTACAAAGTAATTTTGAAGGTTGCTATAGCGTGGTGCTACCAATGTGTTCCATGCAATTCTTTTTTCTTCATCAGGATTAGAAATGTACTGGTTGGTTGTAGGGTTAGGATAATGAATGAGAACCTTTACATTACTTTTTGTAACCTCCACCCAATCTTCGCGCACCGTACTAACCCAGCCATCGTTAAAGTTGATGGTTGTAAAGGCATAGCCGGAAGGCATTACCTCCTGGCGGGGTGTTACCACTTTTTGCTCAGCACTTTCTTTATTACTTGGTGTTATCGGAACAGTAACGGGGGGATCAACTTTATCTGGTGGGTTTGTGTCTGCAGAAATGTTTGGAGGAGTGGTAATTGTAACGTTATTCTTTATAGTAGCCAGATAAAGTTGTGTATCTCTTTTATTAGCTTCAAGATACATTATTAATGAAGTAATTCCTTTGTTGAGCAACCAGTACTTAGGGTTGCCTGATAGGGATGTGAGCTGCCAACCCGCTTTTTGTGCCGAGAGTTTTATTTCTTCCACCGAAGCTGATGCGATAGTTCCGGGTATATTAAAAACCTCTACACCCGCTTCCAGAACAAGTTCATTCTCTTCAGCAATCAGATCCAACAGGGTTTTGGCCGCAGCGGTGGCTAAAATTCGCTTATCCTGTTTTGATCCAGCAGGCAATTCAATACCTGAAAGTTCAGAGCGGGAAGCCGGAGTAACTTTGGATTGACTAAAACCAATAACGGTTAAAAGCAGAAAAAGAATTGCGAACTTAAATTGTAGCATGAGCAAGTAATTTACTATTGTTTCATTAAGTCTACAGATGCTTGTTGGCTTTTTAAAATTGCTTGAATAATGCATCCGATCCCTCCCCTAAAAAGGGGATTTTGGAAATTAATAGAGATGATGTTTAGCGTTAGCCAACAAACCCCATTATTTTGTGTAAAAATGAACACCTCGCTGATTAATAAAGCCCAACAAATTGTGCTGGCAATAAGCCTGATGGCTTGTTCCGTTGCTAACTCTCAATCTCCTTCCGATAGTCTGCTTCGAATATTGAAACAATTACCGGACGATACAGCAAAAGTGATGTTGTATTATCAGTATGGCGAATTATTTGAAACCACGAATCCAGATTCTGCTTTATGGTATTATGATCTCGCCCGAAAAAAATCGCAAGACCTAAACTACCTGAAAGGGCAGGCTGCTTATGCGAGTAATGCAATTGTAATTTTAAATAACCGCGGTAAATTCAAAGAAGCTCTTGGGTTCGCCAAAGAAGCACTCTCGTTTTATCAGCAAATAGGAACCAAAAAAGATCTGGCCGTGGCCAATATTAATGTGGGTAGTGAATGGCAATACCTTTCTGATTTTGAAACTGCAGCCAAAAGTTATTTTGAGGCTTTGAAACTTGCCGAAGAAATAGGCGATAAAAGATTGCAACGCATTTCAAACAATAACCTGGCTTCTATTTTTATTGAATTAGGTCAATACGAAAAAGGGAAAGGGTATGCCGAAAAATCGTTAGTGTTGGCAACCGAACTAAAAAACGATTATGCGATTGCATCCTCCACCTACAATATTGCAAATGCTGAAATCTATTTGAAGCAATACGATAAGGCGCTTAATCATTTTAAAGACATTGAAGCCAATGGCATTCGTACAAATGATTACATAGTAATACTCGATGGTTGGTTGGGGCAGGCCGATGTGTATAAAATGATTCCCGAATACAGCCAAGCTGAATTTTACTTCAAAAAGGTAATTTCATTTTCAATTGAAAAAGAAGCCCCCGAATATGAGATGTACGCGCAAATGGGATTGGCTGATGTTTACACGGCAACAAACAAAAATCAATTAGCTACTCAGGCATTAACACGAGGTATAGCTTTAGCCTCTGAATTAGGATCGGTTAATGAGTTGCGCGATTTATATAATAAAGCAGCTGTGCTTTACGAAAACACCGGTAAGGATGTTAATGCGCTTGATTTTAGAAAAAAATTCGAAGTGTTAAACGATTCGATTGTAGGCGAAAAAAGCAGAGCTAACATTAATATGTTAGAAGCCCGCTATGAATCGGAAAAAAAAGAACAACAGATAAGAGACCTGAAGCAACAAGCGGAGATTAAAGATTTATCTATTCAACAAAACCGGTTGTTGATTATTATTCTGGTGGCAGTATTGATTTCGGTGGTTGCTATTGCGTGGCTGGGCCGCAGAACGTATAACCAGAAAAAACTGCTGCTCGAAAAAGACAATGCATTAAAGCAAAGTCGGATTGCCGAACTGGAGGCTGAAAAACAATTATTAGCAAGCGAGGCGGTAATTAA
The DNA here is from genome assembly GCA_017303795.1 of Cytophagales bacterium. GTDB lineage: Bacteria > Bacteroidota > Bacteroidia > Cytophagales > Cyclobacteriaceae > ELB16-189. The sequence goes on from JAFLBR010000019.1 coordinate 20,708, forward strand.
AGGCCAGGAAGAAGAGCGGGGCCGGTTAGCCAAAGACCTGCACGATGGCCTGGGTGGTTTATTGTCCGGTGTAAAATTTTCATTAACCAATATGAAATCGAACGTAGTATTAGATGCGCAAAGTGCATTGGTGTTTGAGCGATCGTTAGATATGCTTGATAATTCTATTTCAGAACTCAGGCGCGTGGCGCACAACATGATGCCCGAAGTGCTGGTAAAATTTGGATTGCAAGAGGCACTTAAAAGTTATTGCGACTCTATTGAGCAATCCGGTATTTTCAAAGTCGGGTTTCAATCGCTGGGTACTGATGTACGGCTTACATCTAATACTGAAATTATTCTATATCGTATTGTGCAGGAGTTGTTAAACAATGCTTCCAAATATGCCAAGGCTTCGATGGTGTTGGTGCAGTTGGCGTTTCATGAAAATGAAATCAGCATTACTGTAGAAGATAACGGAGTTGGTTTTGACATTGCTAAAACCCAGCACTCAACCGGAGCAGGTTGGACTAATATTCGCTCGCGGGTAGAATACCTGAAAGGGAAAGTAGATGTAACATCTGGCACAGGCGGAACTTCGGTACACCTTTATGTGCCTATATAAATTATGACAAAACGCGTTTTTATAGTGGACGATCACCCTATGGTGGTAGAAGGCATGCGCAGCATGTTGCTACAACTTAACGAAGTTGAGGTGTGTGGCCATGCAACCAACGCACGTTCATGCCTCGGCTATTTTGTAAAAAACACAGCCGATGTGGTTTTGTTAGACATCAACCTGCCTGATCAGAGTGGTATTGAAGTTTGCAAAACATTGTTGCACCAAAAACCAGAGTTAAAAATAATCGCGCTCACCAACTTTGATCAACTCACCTACATTCAACGCATGAAGGATGCTGGCGCAAAAGGATATCTATTAAAAAATGCTTCGCTGGATGAAATTGATCAAGCATTGCAAGCTGTAACCGCTAATGGAGAATATTGGCTGGGGCGCGATAACCTGCGCGACACCATTAAAGATCATAACCAGCTTTTGCTTACGCGAAGAGAAATTGAAGTACTGAAATTAATTGCCGAAGGATTAACCAATCAGGAAATTGCCGACAAGCTTTTTGTAAGCGCCAGCACAATTGATTCTCACCGCAAAAGTTTGATCTCAAAATTACAGGTAAAAAACACTGCGGCATTGGTGCGCACTGCTCTTGAAAGTAAAATCATTTAACATGAAAAATATTTTCGCATTCCTCTTTTGTGCTGTGACTCTTACCACCACCGCACAAAAAACCATTTTCGATATAGCCACTTACACCGTTGCTGCTGGCTGGACACCTGAAATAAAAGACTTTGCCGCATCGTATGTAAAAACCAATAACGTTACCAAAAGCTGGTGCCGCGTTACTATTTATAAAAGCATTCAAAGCAGTGGTAATGCGCTTACCGATTTTAATAATGAGTGGAATGCCTTGATTGTGAAAAATAATTGGGGCCCAGCCACACCACCACAAACTGAAACTGAAACGGAAGATGGCTGGACCTCGCACTCGGCTGTAAGCACCTTCACTTACGATAATAAAGAGGCGTATTCATTGCTCAGTACTATTTCGGGTTACGGTGTTGAATTGAGTGTTGTTGTGTTGATGAATTCGAATGAATACATGAAACAAATTGAGCAACTCTTGCTTTCGCTTGATCTAAAAAAACCAGATCAGCCCATTGTAACGCAGCAAAGCCAACCCGTAACACAATCAAATCCGCAAAGTGGTTTTACGGTTACAGCCGCATCGGGCAACCACGGCATATTTACTGCCACTACCAATTTTGATGATGGCTGGGTAGCCCAACCTTTTGCCGATTATGTACGCGTAACCAAAAATCAGTTTACGGTTTTACTTCACTACGGAATTGAAATCACGGACGAACTGCGGGCCACCAATCAACTGGAAGCCGTTATTTTTGATCGGTTTATTCTTCCGCGCTATAATGTGAGTAACATCCGAAAGTTTGATAATGGTGGCCCGTGTTATTTCTGTGTTCACTTTTTTGAAGCCGATGCCATTGAGAAAGCTACCGGCAAACGCTATCATTTAGGGTTTCGCATTATTACCAACAATGGTGTTTCAAAATGCATTGAAATACTTTCTCCATCGCAAGCTGTTTTTCAACAAGAGTTTCCCACTCCCGAAAAAGTAGAAGCGTTATTGAACTACAACAAATTTGCAGTTACTGTAAATGATCTGGCTGGCGACTGGACCAGCTCTTCTGGCTCTTATGTAAATATGTATAGCACCGTTACCGGAAATTATGCTGGCATGAATTCCTCATCATCAGCCGATGAATTTACCTTTAATACCAATGGCACGTACAAGAGCAATCACAAAGGTGCTTATGGTATGGTGGGCAGTATGACTTTTTATGATCAGAAATACAATGGCGCACTTACCGTTTCTCCGTGGGAGATTGTAATGACCAAACGGTTTGATGGAAAAACATCTACATTCTGGGCGCAATACGAAGCCGTGCGTGGTGGGCGTGTATTACACCTAACCGATAAACAATATACGGGCTCGCAGTTCCATTTGGGTCGCAAATGAACGTCAAGTTAGAATGAAAAAGATTTATTCAGCAACCGGGATTTTATTTCCCCTTTGCCTTTAAAGAATTCTGAATAGCGTTGGTTAGCTAATGAAAAACCTGTAGCCTCCTTTTCAACCGGGTCAATAACCCAATACTCCTTCACTCCAAAACGCTCATATAACTCTTTCTTGGTAACAAGATCATGCTTTTTGTTTCCGGGTGATAGAATCTCGATGATAAAATCGGGCACACCATGTATCGTGCTGGATTCGTCAATTATATGTTTACTCTCATTTAGCACCACCAGAATATCAGGTTGCACCGCATTGGATTTCTCATCCAGAAATACATCGAAAGGGGCAAAGAATAATTCCCCCAAATTGTTTTCAGTTAAAAAACTGTCAATTTCAGTGGAAAGTTTTCTGAGAATTCGCTGATGTATTGTGATGGGCGTTGGCGACATATAAAGTGTATTATCAATTACTTCAGCTAATGTACCCTCTGGAAGCATTTTAAATACCTCCATAATTGTGCGTGGCGGATGAATAAGTGTTTCTTGCATGTTCTAAAATTACACATTTTTGTGAACGTTTTAAACGCACCATTACTATGCCCGAATCTGCAAAAAAACTCTTCCTGCTTGATGCTTACGCACTTATCTATCGCGCACATTTTGCTTTCACCAAAAATCCGCGCATTAATTCCAAAGGGCATAATACTTCGGTAGCGTTTGGATTTACCAATACCTTGCTAGAGGTAATACAAAAACAAAAACCTACACACCTTGCTGTTGCATTCGATACTTCTGCACCAACTTTTCGCGATGAGATTTTTACCGAATACAAAGCTACCCGCCAGGAAACGCCAGAAGACATTCGCAGTGGTTTGCCCATTGTAAAAGAAATTCTGAAAGGCTTTAACATTCCTATTCTGGCATTGGATGGCTACGAAGCCGATGATATAATTGGAACCTTAGCCAAGCGTGCCGAAAAAGAAGGCTTCGAAGTTTATATGATGACGCCCGATAAAGATTTTGGGCAGTTGGTTACCGATAAAATAAAACTCTACAAACCGGCCTACATGGGTAACTCGGTTGATATTATGGGCCCGAAAGAAGTTTGTGAGAAATGGGACATTGAAGATGTAAGTCAGGTAATTGACATACTCGGGTTGCAAGGCGATGCCTCAGATAACATTCCCGGCATACCGGGTGTTGGCCCAAAAACGGCAGCCGATCTTTTAAAGAAATATAAAACCGTAGAAGGTGTAATAGCCAATGCTGCCGATTTGAAAGGCAAACAAAAAGAACGCGTAGAACAATTTGGTGAGCAAGCCATACTTTCTAAAAAGTTAGCGACTATAATTATTGATGTTCCGGTTGAGTGGAATGAACAAGATCTGGCCTACTCAGGCCCCGATGTAGAAAAACTAAAACCCATTCTGGAAGAGTTGGAATTTAAAACCATGATGCCACGCATTTTTGGTTTACAATCCGGAGAAGCAACTACAACCACTGCTGCCGCTTCACCCAAGGCGGCTCAACTTTCCATGTTTGGATTAGAGAGTACAACCGATGAATCGGTAAGTATAGAAAAAGTAGCCTTCAATCCGGAGAATGTTACTTACAAAACCTTGCAAACACCAGAAGATCGTGCAAGCCTTATTGAAAAACTTAAAACACAACGCGAGTTTGCTTTGGATGTTATTACCGATGAAGCCGAACATTTTGAATTTGAAATTACGCATCTGGTAATTGCTGCGCAGGCTGGCGAAGCTTACTTCATTCCGGTAACGGATGAAAATGTGATTGCCGATTTTAAACCTGTGTTGGAGGATGAAGGCATTCGCAAAGTAGGTCACAACATAAAAGCTTCAGTGCTGGCATTTAAGAAACATCAGGTGGAAGTTAGTGGGCCGTTGTACGATACCATGCTGGCGCATTACCTGATTGAGCCCGAAGCTTCACACGATCTAAGTATTCTCTGCAATCAATATCTCAATTATCAGTTTAGCGAAAACACATCGCAAGCCGAACAACACTGCGAACGGGTAGATAAGGTTTTACAACTAAAAGAAAAACTCCATTACGATTTAGAACAACGTGGCCAGTGGCGTTTGTTAAACGATGTGGAAATGCCGTTGGCCCGCGTGCTGGCCACCATGGAGTTTGAAGGTGTAAGCATTGATGAAGAAACACTGAAGTGGATGAGTGATGCGCTGAAGACCGACAGCCACAAAGTGCAAAAAGAAATTTTTCAGATAGCGGGCACTGAATTCAACATTGCATCGCCCAAACAGCTTGGCGAAATTCTATTCGACAAAATGAAGTTGTTAGACAAAGCAAAGAAAACCAAAACCGGTCAATACGCCACAGGCGAAGAAGTTTTGGTAAAGCTTGCCGATGAACATGAAATTGCACGCAAGATTCTCGACTTCCGCGAATATGAAAAACTCCGGTCCACTTATGTGGATGCGTTGCCAAAAATGGTAAGCAAGTTTGATCAGCGCATTCATACCGACTACCGGCAAGCCGTTGCGGCCACAGGGCGGTTAAGTTCCAACAATCCCAACCTGCAAAACATTCCCATCCGTACCGAGAAGGGAAGACAAATCCGCAGTGCGTTTGTTCCACGGAGCGAAGAGTTTTTATTTATGTCGGCCGACTACTCGCAGATTGAGTTGCGCATTGCCGCTTCGTTCGCGAAAGATCAAACCATGATTGAAGCCTTCCGTAACAAGCGCGACATTCATGCTACTACCGCAGCCAAAGTTTTTAAAGTTGACCTCGCAAAAGTTACACCCGACATGAGACGCAAAGCCAAAGAAGTAAACTTTGGTATTTTGTACGGTAGCACCGCCTTTGGGCTTTCGCAGAATCTTGGGATCTCCAAAACAGAAGCAACTGAAATTATTGATTCATATTTCAAAGAGTTCTCGGCCATTAAACGCTACATGGATGATTCGATCAACTTTGCGCGCGAGAAAGAGTATGTAGAAACTATTTTGGGAAGAAGGCGCTACCTGCGCGACATCAACTCGCGCAACATTACCACGCGCGGCTTTGCCGAACGCAACGCCATTAACGCACCTATACAAGGTAGTGCGGCCGATATTATTAAGATTGCCATGATCTTAATTCATAAATGGCTGAAGCGCGAAAACCTGAAAACCAAAATGACTATGCAAGTGCATGATGAATTGGTTTTCGATCTGCATAAAGACGAGCAAGACATTGTAAAGCCGCATGTAATTGAATTGATGAAGTCGGCTGTTATGCTGGATGTACCGATGGAAGTTGAAGTGGGGGTTGGGAAGAATTGGTTAGAGGCGCACTGATCGTTTTCAAAACAAGTTATATTCTACTTCTTCTCGGCCACAATCAACCACATTTTGTCACCTTTCTCTGCGGTGCGATCTACAAATGGGTCTTGTTGTTTTACAATCGTAAAACCGGCCGCTTGTAAATCGGCTAACGCAAAATTTATACTTAGTTCATGTTTGCGTTCTTGTTCTTCGCGGGTTACAGCTCTGCGCGAGTCGGCAATGGCTTCGCATAGCACTAACCTGCCACCGGGTTTTAAGGCAGATTTTATATGTTGAAGAATTTTATGTTGGTCATCCATTTCGTGGTAGGTGTCCAGAATAATTACGGCATCCAAACCATTCAAAGGAAGTTTTGGATTATCGTAATCACCTTTTACTAAATCTACGTTGGTTAGATTTCTTGCGGATAAAATTTCCTTGAGTTTATCCAGTTTGGGTTGTTCAACATCTACTGCATAAACCTTAGCCGCTGCAGCTGCCAGTTTCACTGTCATGTAGCCCTGGTGGCAACCTACATCGGCTACTTTGCTTTCTGAGTTAAGGTTTAATTGCCGAATCAGTTCATCAGCTTTCTGCCACCGATCGCGATCGGCCCAGGCGCTTTCTTTGTAAACATCTTTCCAGGTGTCTTGCGCAGCAAGGGTTACGGAAAAGAAAAAGCTAAAGATTACAGGCAAAATTCTCATATACGAAGAAACGAATTGTTCTGAACCCAGTTCGGTTCTTAACAAATATTTCACTTATAAGAAAAGAAAAGTCCACCTGAAAATCTCCAGGTGGACTTATTCCCTTACCTAACTCCTTACTTAAATAATTCAGCAATACTTTCTGTGGCCGACTTTACTTTTTCTTTCGCTTTAGCGAAGGACTTTTCTGTACCGGATTTAATATCGCCCCAGGTTTCTTCAGTAGCATCTTTCACTTCTTTGAGCGATTTATCTACATCGTTTCGATCATGCTCCAATTCCTTTTTTGCTTGTTGAAGTTTTTCTTTGGCTTCATCCGATGCCTTCTCTAACCGGTCATCAATCTTTTCAATTTGCGAATCAATGTCTTCACGCAAGTCTTCCAAATCCTTTTTAATTTTCTTCTTTTCAGATTGAATATTACGCTCCAATTTGGTTCGATCATCTTTTGGCGAGTCGCATGATATGGCCACAATAATCAACACGCCCATCATAATCATCAATAGAAATATGCTTATGGAATTTTTCATGGCTAATTGGTTTTTAGTTTTCAGAATCTACTCTAAGCTTTTATGCTTTGCTTAACCTGGTCGATAGCATGCTTCCCGTTTTCGGCATAAGCATCCACCTTTTTATTATAACCTTTCAGCAGATGATCTACATAATCGCTTACCGAACTTTTGATTTCATCTGTCATGGTTTGAGTTTTATCTTTCAGTTGCCTGCGTGTGTCGCGGCCCGAAGCCGGGGCAATCAAAATACCTGCAATTGTTCCTGCAATGGCTCCCAAACAAATACCGCCAAGTACTTTTACTGTAGTGTTCATAGTTGTAGTGTTTTTAGTTTAACATTTTCCAGTCAGGATTTTCCTTTTGCAAATCTTTAATCACATAATGATACCAATACACGCAACGGCTCAAAAGTTGATTTTTAATGCAAAAGTTGATTTTTAGATTTCTGCAGGTTGGAATTTATTCTACAACATGAGGCGATTTTCCACAACTTCACACCTTATTTTTATTTCAGAAACGTTTTCTATTCGTTTTAAAGAAGGTGTATTACACATGGCACATCATTTTCATTACAAAAGGCAAATCAAACCTTTTCAAGTATGAGTAACCTGCTATACATTATTGCCGTAATTCTAATTATCGGATGGCTGTTAGGAGCCTTTGTTTACAGTGCCGGCCAACTTATTCACCTGTTATTGGTGCTGGCCGTAATTTCAATTCTGCTGCAACTTATTCGCGGCCGAAAGAGTTAGTGTCAACTCCTTTTAATAGAAATAGCTGCTCAGTAAACGGACAGCTATTTCTATTTTAAACAATCTTTAATATTTAGGTGTTTTGTAAGCCTGGGGGATAATTAATCTTATGATTGAAATCTTAAAGCAACACATAACCAACCGACTGGGAAAACTGCCCGACAATGTGGATTTAGTGGTGCCTCACTTTGAAGAGGTGATTGCCAAAAGAGGCGATTTTCTTCTACAACCCGGTGAGGTTTGCAAATACGTATATTTTATTGTGGAAGGTTGTTTGCAGGTTTTTGTTACCGATAAGAACGGGAACGAATCCACGCGGGAGTTTTATATTGAAGATCAATGGGCTACAGATATTTTCGGTTTTCAAAATCAACTCCCCGCCACTGAATTCATTCGCTGCGCAGAGCCCAGTAAACTACTGCGAATTCATTTTGAAAGCTTTCAACAGTTAACAAATGCTATCCCTCAGTTTAGCGCCATCTATAAGCAGATTCTGGAAGTTTCGTACAACAACACCGTATATCGGGTAAACACACTCACCAGCATGGATGCACTGGATCGCATAAAATGGATGATGGAGAACAAACCAAAAATTATGGCTCGGCTTTCCAGTAAGTTGATCGCATCGTACCTCGGCATAAGCGCAGAAACACTTACCCGCCTCAAATCAAAAATTTAAACTCTTGACATTTATCAAGAGCCTGGCGATAGTCCTTCATGAAGTTTGTATCATCAAACAAAAACAAAACTTTATGAAAGAGTATCTTCTATTATTCTGGAATGAATCGGGTGATGGTCATTATCAGACAGACCCTGAAAAAATGAAAGCCGGCATGGCCGCATGGCAAGCCTGGATTGGAAACATTGCTATGAACGGAAACCTGATTTCTACAAAGCCCATTAATTGGGAAGGCGTTACCGTGGGGAATACAGGCATTAAAACCAATCCTGCCATTAAAGAAAAGCAAATGGTTACAGGCTACCTGATTTGCAAAGCAAAAAATGTAGATGAGGTTACCGAGTGGGCAAAAACGTGTCCCATACTCCACAACCCGGTAGGCTTTACCGAAATACGCGAAGTATCACCTTTTGAAATTTAATGCTATGGATAAGTTATTAAACATTGGGCGGTACTTGTTTCCGCTCTCTTTTTTAATGTATGTAGGTTTGCATCTGGGCAAGCCCGAAGTTGGGGCTGCATTCGTACCCGACTACCTGCCGTTTCCGCTCTTCTGGAATTATTTTACGATGGTGTGCATTGTGCTTTTTATCGTTAGTGCCTTGCTGGGTAAGTATGATAAACTGGCGTATTCATTAATGGCACTATACGTTATCCTTATGGCACTGCTTGTGCATTTGCCTCGTTCAATGGGGCATGAGTTGGATAGTGTAATGATGATGACTGATGCCGTTGCCAGAGAAAAAGAATTGGAATTGGTTAACGTCTTTAGAAATATTATGGTGACAGGAGCCTCGCTGGGTTTTGCCCGGTATGTAGCAAAAGATAAACGTGTGATCGGGTAGTTGCATAAACTGGGTGAACAAGTCAGTAATGGCTTGTTCTTTTAGTTTATGTTTGTTCGTGGCCGTTCCAATTTTTCTTTAATTCTCTCAACCACACTTCATGCAAGCGTTTTTGGTTTTTGCCTTAAAAGTTCCATTAAGGTGAGCCAGCCGTTTTTGTAATACCGTTTCCGAAGCTGTAACAATGGTATGAGTATTCTTTTCATGTTTAGACATTGCTTTTATCTTAACTTTTGGACGGATTTACCTACTATAGTATGCCGGCAAATAAATTTTACAGGTAGTGTAATCTTTAGGAGTCTGAGGGTACTTATCGAAAAACCAATAATTGTATGAGGCAATTTTTTCATTTGCTCCAAATTCTGCTTATCACAATAGGCTTTGTTACAACTCAATCGGCATATGGGCAGTCTGAAAAGGCTTTGTTATGGAAAGTAAGTGGTAAAGACCTGAAGGAGCCTTCGTACCTTTTCGGAACCTACCACCTGCTTACCGATAGTTACCTTAAAGAATTTCCTTTAGTTGATGAATCGTTTAAAAAAACGAAAGGCGTGGTGGTTGAGGCTGTGATTGATTCATCTAAACTACAAAGCATCGCTATGATGGCCCTAATGCCGGGTAAGAAAATTTCAGAGCTTATTTCATCAGAAGATGGCAAACTGGTTTCTGCCGAATTAGAAAAGCTTATGGGCTTTAACCTTGCCGCGGTCGATCAGCTCAAACCTAGTTCAATTATTGTGTTGATGACGCTTACTTATTCGCAAAAACGAAACAAGGAGATTTTAGATAAGTATCCGGGCCTGCCAATGGATGTGTACCTGGCCACCAAGGCTAAAAGAGAAATGAAATCTGTAACTCCTCTTGAAACGATTGAGCAACAATTGGATTTATTGTATAACCATTTTCCTGTAGAAGAACAGGCTCGCCAGTTGGTTGTGTTTGTAAAACAAAAAGAAATCGGAGAGAAGTCGCAAGCTGAGTTGCTGAAGATTTATATGGAACATGATTTGAATAAATTATACCGCTATGCAGATAGCCTACCAAAAGATATGGGCGATAGCGATTTTCTGTTGAAAGACCGAAATGAAAAATGGGTGCAGGTAATACCAGACCTGATGCGCAAAGAATCGCAATTTATTGCCGTTGGTGCGTTGCATTTACCCGGCCCTGGTGGCGTAATTAGTTTGCTGCAAAAGCAAGGGTACACCGTTAAACCAGTAACTAAGTAAATCCCAACGGTTGCATGCCAAGTTTGCAGAGAGAGTTTACTGCGCTTATTAATCAGAATCGGGGCATCATTTATAAAGTGATTCGCCTGTATGTAAACCATGAAGAAGACGAGCGCGATCTTTTTCAGGAGATTTTATTTCAGGCGTGGAAATCGTACCCGCGCTTTGATGGACGATCTAAGTTTTCTACCTGGCTTTATCGGGTTGGATTGAATACCGTACTTACATTCAAACGCAGACCAGTTGTAGTTGTGCCGCATGAAGATCTGGCATCGCTTAACATCGCTCAACCCAAAACTACTGATGATAGTGAAGCGCTTTATGTAGCCATACGCGAGCTACCCGAAATAGACAGGATGATTATTACGCTGCACCTGGATGGCTACGAGAATGAAGAGATTGCCGAGATAACCGGAATTACCAAAAACAATGCGGCTGTAAAACTGCATCGAATAAAAGACAACTTGATTAAAACGCTTAAAGCAGAATAAGATGGATCTGAAAGAAGCATGGAAAAAATTAGCGCAAGAAAAACTTAGTAAACCGGTTGCCGGTACGGACGAAGTCTATAATTCAAGTAAGCACCCGATCCAAAAACTTATTCGAAGTTTTAAAATTGCTTTAGGATTTGTGGTGTTTTTTGAAGGCGCGTTTGTGTACCTGGCTGTGGTTATGCCTCAGCCCATAGTTAAGGCAGCTATGGTGATGATGATGATTGTTTATGTTTTCTATTTTGTAACCAACTATAAAACCTTAAACCATATAAGAACCAATTTTAGGATGGATGAGAACCTGAGCTATACCTTGCAATCTATTTATGACAACACCCAACAGTCATTAAAATTTCAACGCAGGTCTGCATTGTTCATTTATCCACTTGCCGCTACGTGCGGATTCTTTTTAGGACTATCAGTAGAGCGTGATGTGGTAGCGGTGTTACAACACAATTCCACGTGGATCACCTTATTAATAACCATTGCCATCTTAACACCCATCAGTTATTATGTGGCTATTCAGTTAGAGCGGGTTGGCTATGGGCGATACCTCGAGCAGCTTCGGGGGTTGATTCATCAGCTTAATTCACAAGTCTGATTATTTAAACTGATGTCATTTAAGGTCTTCCAGTAACTCGGCTTGTTGTAACTTATCGTTAATGGCTTTAATGGCCTGATCCAGTTCGGTCATACTTTCGGCTAGTAGCGCTCGAATTCTCTTCTCTTCATCAGGCGGTGTTTCTACCGAAAGTAAATAAAGCAAGCCACGAATGCGACTAACCGGAGCCCTTAGAATATGTGCATTAAAATAAGTGTATTCGCGTAGTTGATTGTTTTGCTCCAACAACAATTGAGTACGAGTTGTCACCTTCTCTTCCAGCATTTGCTTTAACTCTTCCAGATCTTTACGCTGGCACTCCAGCGCTTTATATTGTTCAGAAATAGTTTCGTTGCGTTTTCTTAGTGCAGAATAAAAATCATAATTCAATCGAATGAGGTAAATGATCGATCCATTAAAGAAAGCTGCCAGAATTAAAATGATCATGCGCCAGCGGAAAAAGCCATTCGGAAAATATAAGGTTATGTTTAAATCCGGGTTATAGTAAAGAATAAATTCATACGAAAAGATTATTAGTGCCCATACAACACCCACAAAAAAGTAATACAAATACCGCTCTCGCTTTTGCGAAAAGACAAAATGAACCATTATGGAAGTAGCAATGCAATAAAACGGATGCATAAACAACACCACTGCATGATTACCCCCGGTTACTATGGGAACTATGGTTACAAATAATACCCAGGTCGTCATAAAAAAGACCTTTGAGATTAAATGTCTGCGCATTGCATTCAGCAAATACCCTATAATGGCACTGAACCAGGCCAGCCACGGCACTGACGATCGGACGGTGTGATTTTCTAATTTGAGATAATCCGGCAGGAAATAAATTAAGTATGGCAGAAGTAAGAAAAATATTAAAACGTAAACAATATTAGTTAAGGTAGTTACCCTCCTGAACTCAGAACCCATCTCATCCGAAACCCCAACCTTGAATAGATTAAATTTTTTCAATGTTTTTACCTCACCTTTTTACCAGTTGCCAAGCTAAGCAAATTATAGCGGGTCAAAAATTATACAAATAAAACCCATAAACCTGCACGTATGTTTTGATTGCAAATTCAACAGTGTGTGTTACATTCGCTAACCTAAATCAAACCTATGTCAACATCCTCCAACCCTAACCTTCGCATTTTCTACGGAATACTTGTAGCCAATCTGGTATCTATTGTCTTAGTAGGTGCCGGTAAATACCTGGTAACTTATCTGGAGGGCAATGAGACAGGTAATAGTTCCGGCATTTTTATCTTTTCAAGCTTTGTAATTGTGCCCATGATTATGGGTGCCATAAGCGCGTGGTACTGGCATCCGCTGCAAATGAAAACACGGGCTTACATCGGTTGGTCGGCCATTAGTACGTTAGTAGCATGCGCAGCTAGTTTTATCTTTCTAAAAGAAGGTGTTATCTGCCTGCTTATTGTATCGCCTCTTATCTTAGTATTTATAGTAACCGGGGCATTGCTTGCCCGCATGTTGTTTAACCGAAAAAATAACACGCTTAACTCAAGCCTGGCCGGTTTAGTGTTGGTGGTTTTACTTGCCGATACATTTTCATCGCACAAAAATGTGCAATTGGTTTCCGATACCATGATCGTAAACGCCCCCATCGAAAAAGTGTGGCCGTATGTAGTGGAGTATGAACCCATCACGCTAAAAGAAAACTATTGGTTGTTTCAGATTGGGATGCCCAGTCCTGTACAAAGTACAGTTGACGGACACGAAGCGGGCGCGGGTAGAAAATGTATTTTCTCCAATGGTTATGTATTCGATGAAAAGATGATTGTTTATAAACCCAATGAAGAATTAACATTTGATATTCTTACCCAACCGCACGATCCCGAAATAATGGGCCACATCGATATTTTACGCGGCCAGTTTATTCTTAAAGATAATGGCGATGGCACCACAACCGTAATTGGCAACTCGTGGTATAAACTCTATGTGTTTCCGGGTTGGTATTTTAATTTGTGGAGCGAAAGTATTACCCGCAACGTACACTTACGGGTGATGGAGCATATTAAAATTCTGAGCGAACAAGGTGTTTGATTGGGTAGTGAAATATCTCGGGTTTCTAAAACACGTGCCGGTGTTGCCGCATGTGTTCGATGCCTTGCTTAAACTAACCAGTCTGCTTACCAATAAAAACCTGCCCGATTATATAGACGAAATTGAAACTGAGGTGCTTTCGTGGCAACATACCCATGTAAGTGCGCACAAGTATGGTGGCCTTCAATTTAATATCAACACTACTGAACTAGGGCACATTCATGGCAATGGCTTGTTAGATATTTTGCTTAACCGCGAACAGAAATTTTTATTGATGAAACAATACCCTGTTCAAGACCACCACATATTCAAAAACTCGGGTTGGATTTCGTTTTGGATTAAAACCATGGAAGACAAACAAACAGCAGTTGCGTTGTTACGATATGTTTATGATTTAAAAATACCTTCACCCGATTTGAGACCGCGTAGGGTGAAGGATTTAGAAACTCTATGAAAAAATTATCACTCGAAGCACTCGGCCGCATATCAGTAGAAGAATTTAAAGACTCCGAAAAAACCCCGGTTTGTATTTTATTGGATAACGTACGCAGCCTGCACAACGTAGGGTCTGCCTTTCGCACAGCCGATGCTTTTCGCATCGAAAAAATTTACCTCACCGGCATTACCGGCACCCCACCGCACCGCGAAATACAAAAAACTGCGCTGGGCGCTACTGAATCAGTGGCGTGGGAATATTCCGAAAGCACTACCAACGCACTTGAAAAACTGAAAGCCGAATGTTACACCCTTGTAATTGTAGAACAAACTACCGACAGCATAGCATTACAAACTTTTGAGGCAACAGCCGGTGCAAAATATTGTCTGGTGTTTGGCAACGAAGTAAATGGCGTAAGCGAAGAAGCTATTGCATTGGGCGATCTTGCTTTGGAGATTCCGCAACTCGGCACCAAACATTCGCTCAACATTTCAGTTTGTTTGGGCATTGTAGTTTGGGAAGTTTTCAGGAAGACGCACCTTGGTTAGTTGCTGGTTGCTTGTTACTGGTCGCTGGTTCGATTGGAGTAACTTAATCAAAAAGTCTATACAACCAGAAGCAAGAAGCCAGCAACCGGCAACTATTTCACCGGCATCAACCTATTCACCGTTCCTGGGTTTTCAGTGGTAACATAAATGTACCCATCCGGACTTTGCGCCACGGCTCTTACCCGACCGATTTTTTCAAGCATTCTTTCTTCCGCTACAAATTTTCCATCAGCAACTTCTACACGCGCTATTAATTGAAACGCCAATGCGCCCACTAAAAAATTTCCTTTCCAGTTTGGATACTTATCGCTGGTAACCATAGTTAATCCGCAGGGTGCAATAGACGGCACCCAATAGCGCACAGGTTGCTCCATGCCAGGTTTGGTTGTAAGATCTGAGATAGGTGTGCCATTATAATCAATACCATAAGTAATAACCGGCCAACCGTAGTTCTTGCCTTTCTCTACTTTATTCAATTCATCGCCACCTTTAGGGCCGTGTTCATGATTCCACAACGTGTTGGTTTGTTTATCGTAATACACACCTTGCGGATTGCGATGTCCGTACGACCAGATTTCAGGTTTGGCACCGGCCGTATTTACAAACGGATTATCATTCGGCACGCGACCGTCTTCATGCAAGCGCAAAATTTTACCGAGGTGATTACTTAAGTCTTGTGCATTTTCTTTTTTGCCGCGCTCGCCCGAAGAAAAATAAATGTAGCCTTTGCCATCAAACACTATGCGCGAACCAAAATGCACTCCCGATGAAGTAGTAGGTTGAGCTTTAAAAAGTTCTTCCAGATTTACCAACGCATTGCCTTGCAGTTTTGCACGCGCTATTACTGTACCGCCATTGCTGCCGTCCGGTTTAGCATACGTTAAATAAATCCAACCGTTTTGTGCATAGTTAGGATGCAGCTGAATATCCATCAGTCCGCCCTGCCCTTTATCATATACTTTCGGTACACCCGTAATTTTTTCGGGCAACAGTTTGCCATCTTTAATAATGCGGATCTCGCCACTTTTTTCGGTAACCAGAATCCGGCCATCGGGTAAAAATGTTATGCCCCACACACTTTGCAAATCGGAAGTAATGATTTCAAATACAAACTTTTGTTTTTGCGTGGTGATGGTTTCGCCCGATTTAGGTTGAGCCTGAATCTGACAATACAAAATGGTAAGGAGTGCGAAGGCGAAAAAGTTTTTCATGGTTGTGGATTAGGTTGCAAGATAGGAGATTGAAGGTGAATAGTTGCTGGTTGCTTGCTTCTTGCAACTGGTTTGTTAAGAGTAACTTAACAAGTTAAGCTTACTACCAGCAACCAGAGACCAGAAGCCAGAGACCAGCAACCAGTAAACCAGCGACAGTATTCACTACCTTTGTCCATTACCAAACTAAACAATGACAGCTGCCTCCCTGGCCGACATCCGGAAAGAATTACAACACACTAATGCCGATACACTGCAGGCACTTTGCCTTCGGTTGGCCCGATATAAAAAAGAAAATAAAGAGCTATTAAACTATTTGCTGTTCGAAGCGCATGACGAGTCAGCCTACATTCAGCAGGTAAAAACAGAAGCAGAGTTAATGTTTGAAGAAATTGCGGACAAGAATTTATACCTCGTTAAAAAAATTCTGCGCAAAATTCTTCGGTTTACCAATCGGCAAATTAAATACTCGGGCTTACCACAAACAGAATTGGAGTTACGGATTTTCTTTTGCGAGAAAGTGGTAACGGCTCAGATTCCATTAAGTACCGGAACTGTTTTATACAATCTCTATCAGCAACAACTAAAGAAGATAGGTAGCGTACTTGCCAAACTCCCCGAAGATTTACAGGGCGACTATACTACTTCCTTAAAAACAATTCGTTATGAGTGATCAACCTAATAATCCGCTACACGGAAAAACACTGGAGTTTATTTTAAATTTTCTGGTAGCTAAATATGGCTGGGAAGAATTAGGCGCACGCATTCCGGTAAATTGCTTTCTGCACGATCCCAGCATAAAATCCAGTCTAACATTTTTTAGAAAAACCCCGTGGGCTCGAAAAAAGGTAGAAGATTTATACCTGGATTCGCTCGATTAAATCTGATTTGACTCGATAGTAACAGATCAAAATAATTTAAGCTATCCGTGCCAATCTGTGAAATCTGTGGCAACAATATCCACCTCAAAACCAGAAAAAATTAACAACTTTGCGCAGCTAATTTGAAGCACTTGTAATGTCCGATCGTTATAACCAACGCGGAGTTTCCGCCAGCAAAGAAGATGTACACCAGGCCATCAAACTTTTAGATAAAGGTTTGTTTCCAAAAGCCTTCTGTAAAATTGTGCCCGATACACTGGCAGCCGATCCTGACTATTGCACCATTATGCATGCCGATGGAGCCGGTACCAAATCTTCACTGGCTTATATCTATTGGAAAGAAACGGGCGACCTATCGGTATGGAAAGGCATTGCACAAGATGCTATCATTATGAACATTGATGATCTGCTGTGTGTGTGTGCAACCGGACCCATCTTATTATCATCTACTATTGGTCGCAATAAAAATCTTATTCCGGGCGAAGTTATTTCTACCATCATTAACGGAACCGAAGAAGTATTGGAAATGCTGCGCCAGCATGGCATGGAGATTTACAGCACGGGTGGCGAAACTGCCGATGTAGGCGATCTGGTACGCACCATAATTGTTGATAGTACAGTTACTGCCCGCATGAAACGGAAAGAGGTAATCGACAATGCAAGCATTCAGGCGGGTGATGTCATTGTGGGATTAGCCTCGTATGGAAAAGCTACTTACGAAAGTGAATACAATGGCGGCATGGGCAGCAACGGATTAACTTCTGCACGCCACGATGTGTTTGATCATAGCTATGCTACAAAATATCCGGAGACGTATGATAAAGCCGTGCCCGATGAGTTGGTGTATTCCGGCAAATACAAAGTTACCGATGAAGTGCCCGGTGTAGAAGTAAACGTAGGCAAGCTTGTGCTTTCACCCACGCGCACGTATGCTCCGGTAATGTTAAAAGTTTTAGACGCTTTGCGAGTAAATATTCACGGCATTGTGCATTGCAGCGGTGGCGCACAAACCAAAGTGTTACACTTTGTAGAAAATGTTCATGTAATTAAAGATAACCTGTTTCCAATTCCGCCTCTGTTTAAACTGATACACGAATGTTCCGGCACCGACTGGAAAGAAATGTATAAGGTGTTTAACATGGGCCACCGTATGGAAGTTTATTTACCTCAACAACATGCCCAACAGGTAATTTCTATTGCCGAAAGTTTTGGTATTGAGGCGAAGGTTATTGGTCGGGTAGAGAAGGCGGACAAAAAGCAAGTAACGCTGAAGACCGAGAATGGGGTGTTTGAGTATTTTTGATTTCATTTTCTGCCACAACTAAGGTCTCACAAAGGTTAATGTCTTAGCGTCTAAGAGGTTTTAAAACTCACTCCTTCTTCCCCCCCACCAAATCCTTCAATGGATCCCACAATTTTACATCATCCGCAATGTCAGTAAGCTGAATAGACAGTGCTCGGGTAGAAATCTGGATTTCGCGTAGCGACATACCCAATGAAATCAATAAGGATAACAACGCACCACCAAAAATATATTTGGCTATCATTTCATGTCCACCAAACAAAAAGAACATACACAACACGCTTAGGAATAAAGAAAATATACTCAGCATCTGCATATCGCGAATCAAACGTACGCGCACTTTTAAATTGCGGATCTGATCGGCCACCCGCATGTCTTGTTTGTTCTGGTAATCGTTTGCCAACTTTCGGATAAGAGCCGCTATGGCCAGAAACCGATTGGTGTAAGCCAGCAAAATCAATGAAACTGTTGGAAACAAAAGCGCGGGAGTAGTTAGTGTTAATTCCATGCCCGCAAAGATAGCCTCGCGAATTGCCATTAATCAAAAAAATAAGAGAATCCCCTAATCTGATATGTACTTTCGTTACTCAAATCAAAATTCTATGCAGTTCCGGATTATACTATCTCTGTTTTTTATCAGCACGCTAGCCATCGCCCAGAAAAAACCAGCCGTTCAACCTGCACCCAAGAAGCCACTCGCCCCTGCGGTGTACGATGGCTGGAAGGACATTACCTACAAGGCACTAACGCCCGATGGTAGCTATGCCGCCTTTACCGTTAATCCACAGGAAGGCGATGGCAAAGTAGTATTTCATAATCTGAAAACCAGCACACAGGATTCCGTAAAGCGCGCTACCGAAATTGCCCTTACGTTTGATAGCAAATACGCGCTGTTTAAAATAAAGCCGCAACAACAAGTAGTAAAAGATCTGCGCAGGCAGAAAAAGAAAAAAGAAGATCTGCCAAAAGATTCGTTGGGCATTTTCACGTTTGCTAATCGCAAAACAGAAAAAATAGCCAACGTAAAATCGTTCAAAGTTCCGGAGAAAGCCGGACAATGGGCTGCCTGGCAATTGGAGGCCGGCAAAGAAGAAAAGCCAAAAGCTAAACCCGATACAGCAAAAAAAGCTGAACCCGCCAAACCCAAAAAAGTTAAGAAGAATACCGATGAGAATGGCTACACATTAGTACTTCGCAATCTCAACACTAACCAAAACGTTCAGTTCGGATTTGTAAAAGAGTATGCGCTTGCCAAGTTCGGGCAAGGACTTTTATTCCACAGCACCGGCAACGATTCTACTTTGAAAGCCGGCATGTATTGGTACGATCTTCAGAAAGCAGAACTAAAACAACTGCACGAAGGTAAATCCAAATACAAGTATAAGGGTTTAGCCATAAGTGAAGATGGTACACAAACTTCTTTCCTGTTGGATAGCGATACCACAAAAGCACCCAATCATTTTTATTCACTTTATTATTGGAAGACTGGCGAGGCAACAGCCGCTGCATTGGTTCATGATAAAACTACCCAAGTGCCTGCCAACTGGTTTGTAAGTGAACATGCCACTCCGAATTTTTCAAAAGATGGAAGCAAACTGTTTTTCGGCTTAGCACCAAAGCCATTGGTGCAAGACACTACGCGACTGGAAGAAGAAATTATAAAAGTAGAAGTATGGAACTGGCGCGATAGTGTTTTACAAACCCAGCAAAACAGTCGCCTGGAGGCTGAGAAAAAGCGCTCCTACCAAACCGCTATTAACCTTGCCGATAAATCAATTGCATTACTGGGCAGCACAACCGTTCCGCAAATTGTGTTGGCCGATGAAGGCAACGCACCAATTGCATTAGGTCTATCCGATTTACCCTACCGTTGGAGCAATTTTTACGATGTGAACACGGCAGAAGATGCCTACCTCATTGATTTAAAAACCGGAAACAAAAATAAGATTGCCGAAAAAGTAAAAGGAAACATTTCCATTTCGCCCATAGCAAAATTTGTGTTTTGGTTTAGCCTGCCCGACACAGCCTGGTTTACTTATGATGTAACTTCAAAACAAATACAATCGCCAACCAAAACATTGCCGGTAGCTTTTGCCGATGAAGAAGATGATCATCCGGACTATCCAGCTTCGTATGGCTTTGCTGGTTGGTTAGAGAACGATGCGCGGTTTCTGGTGTACGATCGCTACGACATCTGGTCTATTGATCCGCAAGGAAAAACACCGGCTGTAAATCTTACCAAAGTTGGGCGCACGCAAAAAATAACCTTCCGCAATGTGTGGCTTAACCGCGAAGAAAAATTTATAAAGCCAGACGCTACACTTCTGCTCAGCGCATTTGACGAACAAACTAAAACAGTTAATTATTACAGTCATTCGTTAAAAACTGGCGAACTGAAAAAACTTACCAACGGCAGTTACCGCTATGCCGGAGTCACCAAATCATTAAACAGCGATAATGTTCTTTTCACTCGCGAAAGCTATCAGGAGTTTCCGGACGTGTGGGCCAGTAATTTATCATTTACTACTCCTAAAAAATTAAGCACGGCCAATCCACAACAGAAAAACTATTTGTGGGGAACCGTGGAGTTGGTGAATTATACTTCGTTAGATAATGTGCCATTGCAAGGCTTGTTCTACAAACCCGAAAACTTCGATCCTAAAAAGAAATACCCTATGCTGGTATATTTCTACGAGAAGAGCAGCGATGGTTTGCATTCGTATTTTAAACCACAACCGGCCTGGTCAATCATTCAGCGGGTAATGTGTGCCAGCAATGGCTACCTCGTTTTTGTGCCCGACATCGTTTACAAAAACGGGTTGCCAGGCGAAAGTGCTTACAACTGTATTATGCCTGGGGTAAATCAATTGATCAGCACTGGCTTTGTAGATGAAAAAAATATCGGCATACAAGGACAAAGCTGGGGTGGCTATCAAACAGCCTACCTGATAACACGTACCAATTTATTTAAAGCTGCCGGTGCCGGTGCTGCTGTAGTAAATATGACCAGTGCCTATGGTGGCATTCGTTGGGGTAGTGGTATGAGCCGCATGTTTCAATATGAAAAAAGTCAGAGCCGCATTGGTGGAACATTGTGGGAGAAGCCACTCTATTACATCGAGAACTCGCCTTTGTTTTATGCTGATAAAATTCAAACTCCGGTGTTGATCATGCAAAACGATAAAGACGATGCTGTGCCTTGGTATCAGGGTATTGAGTTTTATATGGCTTTGCGCAGATTACAAAAACCGGTGTGGATGCTGGTGTATAACGATGAAGTACACAACTTACAGAAACGGCAGAACCGCGAGGACTATGACATCCGCCTGATGCAATATTTTGATTACTACTTGAAGGGCGCACCTGAACCCGAGTGGATGAAGAAAGGGATTCCGGCAATAGAGAAAGGAATTACGAAGGGGTATTGAGTTAAATTCCTTAACCGCAAAGGCGCGGAGACGCAGAGAATTCTTTGCGACTTAGCGCCTTTGCAGTTTATTCCTTTCAGTCTGTCTGCATAATTCCACAATTCGGTAAACAAAATTATTTTAGCGGGCAACCTTTTAATAGGTTTGTCTGTCTTAAAAGAAAAGCTCATGCGCACCCTGCTATTCATCCTCTTTGCAACCGTTTCAGTTTTTGGCCAATCGGTAACCACCGGTAAACAACTGTGGGAACAGAAAAAATATGCCGAAGCCCGCAAACAATTGCTTGCTATTAAAAAAGACAGCAAAGACTTTGCCGCTGCGCAGTATTACTTAGGGCGCGTAGCATTTGATGAAAAAAATTACGATGAAGCCGAAGAGTTTTTTGAAGCGGCTATTAAAACCAACGATAAAGTGGCCGACTATCATACCTGGTATGGTAACACATTGGGCACCATTGCTTCCGATGCCAATATTTTCAAACAGGCATCGTTAGGTCCAAAAATGAAAAGCGCGTGGGAGAAAGCCGTGCAGCTTGATCCCAAAACGGTTGATGCCCGCGAATCATTAATTCAATATTATTTGCAAGCCCCAGCCATTGCTGGCGGCAGTGTGGACAAAGCCATCGAGATGGCAACCGAAATCAAAAAAATAAAACCTGCTGAAGGTCACAGGCAACTAGGCAACATCTACTATCGCGAAAAGAAATTTGCTGAGGCTGAAAAAGAATTTATTGCCATGACTAAAGTTGATGCCACGCTTACGCCCGGTCTTGCCAATTTTTATGTGCTGCAAAAACAATATGATAAAGCCTTTGCTATTTCCGATGAAGCACTGAAACAAAATCCGGATGATATGGCTGCCACCTATCAGATCGGAAAATTGAGTGCGCTCTCGGGTTTGCAATTAGATCGTGGTGAAGCTGCCCTGAAAAAATACCTCAGCTATCAGCCCCAGAAAAATGAACCGAGCCATGCCGGAGCAAACATGCGCCTAGCGCAGATTATGGAGAAGCGAGGTAAAAAATCTGAAGCAAAATCACTCTATCAATTAGCCTTAAAAGGCGATGCTACGTTGAAGGAAGCAAAAGAAGGCCTGGAGCGGGTATCGAAGTAATCATCGGTGGGGGTTAAACCAGGCTCTGTTGTCTGAATAATAAAAAATCTATGCAAGCCTCCACACAATCCCGGATTGAAGTAATTGATGTATTGCGTGGCTTTACCTTAATTGGTATTGCCATCATTCACTTTGCCGAACAATTTTATGCGGGTGCTCATCCGCAGTCGCACAACAATTTTAATATCAAATTTCTGGGTGATGAAATTGTAATGGGATTCATCGGTATTCTTATCTCTGGCAAGTTTTTCATGATCTTTTCATTTTTATTTGGTTTAAGCTTTTCCATACAACTCAATAAAAGCAAAGGCGACTTACCATTTGTGCTGCGTTTTTTCTGGCGCTTGCTTATTCTATTGTTAATCGGTTTGATTCATCACCTACATTACCGGGGCGATATTTTAACTATCTATGCCATGCTGGGTATTGGTTTATTGTTATGTTTTCGTTTGCCGGATAAAGTGTTAGTTATGCTTGCGCTCGCACTTACACTCAATCTTCCTTCTGTAGTGGTGCGCGGTTGGCAAGCCACACAACAGCCTGCCACTTCGGTTGAGGCAATGTTTACCGGAGCCGATGCGGAGAATGAACTCTATTATAACACGGTGAAGTCAGGCCCATACAAAGATGTACTGATTGCTAATTTTCATGAATTAGATTACAAGTATAAATTTCAGGTTGACTCAGGCCGGATCTACATTACGATGGGTCTTTTTCTGTTAGGGTTATATGCAGGCAGAAAGCGCTTCTTCGAAAACCTGGAACAGAATTTACCTTATGTAAAAAAAGTTCTGTTGAAACGATCGCTCTGGATTATGCTGGCCTTGATTCTGGCTGCGCTCATCTTCTTTGGCGGAGCGGAGTTACTAAAATTACAACTACCGGAAATAGTACAATGGACAGTCGGTGGTTTGTTATTCGATAGTTTTAATTTGGTGCTGGCCAGTATTTATGTAGCCGCTATCATTTTATTATTTCAGAAGAAGCGGTGGCATAAACTTTTAATGACACTCTACGCTCCCGGTCGCATGGGGCTTACTACTTATCTTGTTCAGGGATTGGTTGGAACCGTGCTTTTCTTTGGGTTTGGATTTGGGTTGTTAGGCGAAGTTGGCGCATTGGCTTCGGTTGGCATTGGGCTTTTACTTTTTATTTTACAAGCGTACTTCAGCAGTTGGTGGCTTGCGCGATTTAAATATGGCCCTGCGGAGTGGCTTTGGCGGAGCCTTAATTATCTCAAAGTTCAGCCACTTCGCAATTGATTCAAACCGCTTGTCGATAGCTTTCATTTTTTGATAAGAACATTTGTAAATTCGCTGCTCTTATTTAAAACATGAAGCAATTTTTTCTAAAGTGGTATAGTTACAATGCGTGGGCCAATCGCAACATTATTACTTGCCTGGAACGGCAATCGGTAAACGATGAAAAGATTCTCACCATTCTGGGGCACCTGGTAAGTGCTAATTTTATCTGGCTTAATCGCATTAAAGGTTTACCTAAAAGCGAATTCAAACTGTGGGGCGATTATTCCTTAAGTCAGCTTAAGCAGATGGTGGAAGATGCTGATGCCCAGTGGATGGATTTTATTAAAAACAATGATGATTTTAATCGGTTATTAAAGTATCATAATTACGTAGGCGATTATTTTGAGAGCAATGTTGAACAAATCATGATTCATTTGGTTAATCATGGAAGTTACCATCGCGGGCAGGTAGCTATGTTGTTGCGTCAAAAAGGTTTTGAACCCGTAAACACAGACTACATTACTTACGACCGCGTATTATCCGGACAGTTGCCAAATCCTTAATTAAAAAACTTAACTATGAAAAAAAGTAATCTACTTCTGATCTTGATGTTAACTGCGTTTGCCATTCAGGCGCAAGAGTTAACGCTAAACGATGGCATCACTATTTGCCATACTTCGCCTACCGAAAAGTTTGCGTTGTTTGTACAAAATGATGACTTCAACATGTCGCACCCCAATCCGGTGCCTTACATCCACGTAAGTGAAACCGGCAAGATGATTACCTTCAAAACACCTGATGGCAAAGAGGCCAGCGGATATGTGTTGATGGCTAAATCAAAATCCAACAACTGGGTTTTTGTATTTCAGGAGTGGTGGGGATTGAACGACCACATTAAACGCGAAGCCGAAAAATTATACACCGATCTGGGCAACGTAAATGTATTGGCGCTGGATATGTACGATGGTAAAGTAGCTACTGCCCGCGAAGATGCCGGAAAATACATGGGCGAGTTTAAACAAGATCGCGGTAACGCTATTGTAAAAGGTGCTTTGGAGTATGCTGGTAAAAATGCAAAAGTAGGAACCATTGGCTGGTGTTTTGGTGGTGGCCAATCGATGCAAGCAACCTTAACTGCCGGCAAACAAGCTGCAGGTTGTGTAATTTATTACGGCATGCCCGAGTCGGATGTGGAAAAACTTAAAACTTTAAATGCTGATGTGTTGAACATCTGGCCTACACAAGATCAGTGGATTAATAAGGAAGTTACCGACAAGTTTGAAGCAAATATGAAAACAGCCGGAAAGAAGCTTACCACAAAATCGTATGAAGCTGATCACGCTTTCGCGAATCCGAGTAATCCTAAATTTAATCAGGAGTTTACGGCTGATGCCTATAAGCACACATTGGAGTTTTTTAAGGCAAGACTTAAATAGTTTGGGTTAGTTAGTCGTCTGACCACTTAAAGTGGTCTTGACGACTAACTAAAAACTCAAGTTAATACTGCTCCAGCATATATTTTATTACATCGGTAGTAGTTACAATTCCTACCAACTTCGTTTCGTCTTTATCATCCACCACCGGCAGTGCATGAAACTCTTCGGTTGAAAGTATTTCGGCTATCTCTTTTATGGTGTCATTTGCTTTTACAACGCGCGGTTTGTGCGACATTACTTGCGAAATAGTGAGCATGTCAAAAACGGCTTCATCGGCATCATCTTGCCCGGCAAACAAACTACTAAAGGTTAAGCGGTTTAAGTCGGTTTTACTGATGATGCCCACCAATTGCTTTCCATAAATAACAGGCACGTGGCGAATGTTATGCTTGCGAATAAGCTCGCGTGCATCGGTTAGCTTGTCTTCCAATTGCACCACATGAATATTCCGGGTCATGATTGTGTTTACAAGTTCTCGCTTTCTCATAGTTGTATGGGTTAAAGTGTAAAGTGTTTCTTTTTACTAAAGATCACTTTACAATTAACCGCATGCCATGAGAAGCATCAGGCTACAACATGATTTCTATCACTCCCACACCACGATGCCCGGTTTAGCATACCAGATGGGATATTTCGGTAAGTGAATTTTTTCTACTTCGTTGCGTTTTACTTTCAGCGTTGGTGTGAGCAAACCGTTCTCCACACTCCAATCGGTTTTCATAATCACCACTTTCTCAATTTTCTCGTACGATTCTAAACCGGGGTTTACCTGCGCAACAGAGTTTTCCAAACCTTGCATCAATTCTTCTTTTGATTTTGCTTTTCCGGCAGGAGAAAGAATTATTAATGCAATAGGTTGAGGAATGCCCATACCCACCACACATACCTGGTCTATATCGGTGTTGGCTAATAACTTCAATTCGATTGGCGTGGGCGCGATGTATTTTCCTTTATCTGTTTTAAACTGATCTTTTACGCGACCTGTAATTTTCAAAAATCCATCACTGGAAATTTCACCCTGATCTCCGGTTTTCAGATAGCCTTCTTCATCAAACAACTCTTTTGATAATTCCGGTTCTTTGTAATAGCCCAATGTAAGTCCGGGGCACTTTACACGGATCTCACCCCCTTCAGCAATTTTTACCTGCAAGCCTTTAAAAGGCGTTCCCACTGTACCGTGTCGGTTCGCTTCATTCCGATTGAAGTGTGCATACACACAATCTTCCGTCATGCCATAGGCTTGCAGAATGCGTACACCTAGTTTTTCATACCATTGCAGTAAATCAACAGAAATAGGCGCGGCTCCACTAAAAATTTGTTTCGCACGCGTAAGCCCTATCCCTTTCTTGATTTTATTTTTTATCAATGAACTCACCAGAGGAATTTTCAACAGGGTATCCAATTTTTTCTGTGGCAACTTCTGTAAAATTTTCTCCTGAAACTTGGCCCAGATGCGTGGCACAGCAAAGAAGTGCGTGGGTTGTGTGTCGGCAAGATTTTTAGGGAAGGATTCCAATGTTTCCGGAAAGGAAAAAGTACCGCCTCTATAAACGCCCATCAACTCAATGCCCATACGTTCAGCAATGTGGCTCATAGGCAAGTATGAAAATAGAACAGGATGCATTTGAATTCCCAACTCGTGTGCACCCTGTTGAATGGTGCTATCGAACGCAGCCACTGAATGCATTACGCCTTTCGGTTTACCAGTTGTACCCGAAGTGTACATAATGGTAAGCAAGTCTTCACCTTTCCACGAATGTGGTTCGCGCAAGGGTTCAAATCGCGTAAGCCAATCTTCCCAGGTTTGAGTAGCATTTGTTCCATACGTAGAAACACCCAGCGTAATTACGTCTGCCGGAATGCCACCTTTCTGGTCTTCAAAATTATCGAGCTTACCGGCTATAATTAGTTTGGAGCCACTGTGTTCTACAATCTGCTGAATAGAGGCGGCCGTAAGTGTGGCATACAAGGGTACGGAAACATAACCCGCCATCATAATCGCCAGATCGGCCATTACCCAATGGGCACAGTTTTTAGAGATAAGCGCAACATTACTTCCTTGCGGGAAGTTGTATGATTTTAGTCCGGTGGCAATGCGCCTTATTTCTTCACCGGCTTGTTGATAGGTCCAGGTTTTCCACTGGCCATTAAAAGGCTGTCTTAAGAATAACTGATTGGGAATCTCTTTCTCCCATTTCAGAAACTGCAGCAGAGGAGTGCTTGCATTCATAGGCTTTGGGTTAATTACAAAGTCTATTTAGCAATATAAATGCAGAAAGAAAAGGTTTATGCGTATAAAAGGCTATGCTTTAGCAAAGCCATTACATTCACAGATTAGTCTTTAAGATTAATCAAGCCTGGGAGTTCTGCTACTTAAAATGTTTCAGCTTAACAATCTCTTCGGGTTTCAAGAAACGCCACTCGCCTCGGTTCAAATCCTTTTTATCTAACCCGGCATACACTACGCGATCTAGTTTTTCAACTTCATAGCCAAGTGATTCAAAAATTCTGCGCACAATCCGGTTCCAGCCAATGTGCAATTCTATGCCGATAATTTGATTGTCGCCATCTACAATTGCTACATCATCAACCATCGCGCGGCCTTCCTCCAGGTAAACACCATCTTTTATTTTTTCAAAATCATTTTTCGTTATGGGTTTATCTAACTCAACACGATAGATTTTTTTCACATTATAAGATGGGTGCGTAAGTTTATCGGCCAGGTCGCCATCGTTGGTTAACAACAGCAAGCCGGTAGTATTTCTATCTAATCTTCCTACCGGATAAATTCTTTCCGGGCCAGCATTGGCTACAATGCTCATTACCGTTTTGCGCTCTTGCGGATCATCGGTAGTGGTTATAAAACCTTTTGGTTTATTCATTAAAATATAAACCGGTTTCTCAGCCTTTAGCTTTTTTCCCTCGTAGCGCACTTCATCGGTGCGTTTTATTTTGTGGCCCATCTCGGTAACTACTTCACCATTTACCGTTACCAGTCCAAGTTTAATCAACTCATCGGCTTCGCGTCTGCTGCCCACGCCACTGTTTGCAATAAACTTATTAAGGCGAATTAAATCCGAATCGGTTTTAGGTTTATCTTCAGCCTTACGTCTGGTAGAGGTTACATCGCGTTTTTTATCGTACGGTTTGCGTTTGTAGGGTAAGCCAAAATCAGCACTCTTGTTGAAAGACTTATCGCCCTCTTCACGGGGCTTTTTATCGAAAGGCTTTTTTGAAAACCGGGCCGGTCCTGCTGCGCGCGAATCAAAACGGCCAGTGCGTTTTTGAAATTCTGGCTTATCGTTTTGTTCTGAGTCGCCAAAACTTTTTTTCTCGAATCGATCGCTCTTCGGCTTATCAAAGCCTCCGCCAAACGATGAGCTACGTTTTTTAAATGCCGGTTTATCTCCGCCTTCCGAATCGCCAAAGGGTTTCTTTTCAAAGCGGTCACCTCGCGGTTTATCAAAGCCTCCACCACCAAATGATGAACTGCGCTTTTTAAATGCCGGCTTATCCCCTTGCTCCGAATCACCAAAACTTCTTTTCTCGAAGCGATCGCCTCGCGGTTTATCAAAGCCGCCCTTCTCAGAACGATCGAATCTTTTCTTTGCAAAACCGCCTGCCGATTTAGAAAATCCACCGGCACTCTTCCGCTCAAAGCGTGGTTTATCGCCAGCGCTATCAGAGCCAAAAGATTTTCTTTTAAATGGTCTGCTGTCATCACTATCGGTACGCTTTTCAAACTTGCGTGGCCGCTCACTACCTTCACGTCTTCCAAATGCTGGCTTTTCAGATCTGTTAAATCTTGAGCTGCGCTCGGTACTGTCGCCTCTTTTGCTGAATGAAGATCGGCTATCGCGGCCTTCAGGCTTTTCTTTTTTACGGGTGCGAAATGTTTTTTCGGCATCCGAACGTTTTCCAAAAGATGTTTTACCGGATGTCTTCCTGGGGCGTGGCATAAGCTTAATAAGTTAAGAGATAAGTTGACCAACGGCCAACTTGACTAAAGGTCGTAATTAAATGTATAGAAACGGAATCTTAGTTCCGCGAAAGGTTGCTGAATAGAATTGTTATTGGTTTTCGGGGGTTTCGCCAATTGTATTTACCTCGCTGGTAAAGTCTTTAGGCGTTGGTAGTTCGTTAATGTCGTTAATCCCAAAGTATTCCATAAACTTTGGACTGGTTCCATAAAGGATTGGGCGGCCTATGGTTTCGGCTTTGCCCAAAATTTCAATCAAACCTTTATCTAGAAGTTTCTGCACAGCATAATCGCAGTTTACACCCCGAATGTTTTCTACATCGGTTTTAGATATAGGTTGTTTGTAAGCAATGATTGAAAGTGTTTCCATTGCCGAAGTGGACAATCTCTTTTTGGATTGCTGCTTCAGCATAATACCAATGCTACTCTGATAAGCTGGCTTGGTTAAGAACTGATAACCACCACCGGCTTTGTATAATTGGAAGGAATGTTCTTCGCCCTGAAACTTTTCTTCGATACGGGTTAGCGCACCCGCTATATCTTCCTCAGGTACATCGGCATTGAACATTTCAGAAAGGCAGGCTTTAATATCCGCTACCTTGGCTGGTGTGGGTGAACAAAAAATCAATGCTTCAATGTGGTTCTGTAGAAAATCCATTTGTAATTTTTAGTTGACAGTTGACAAGCCTTCAATTGACAATGAAACTGAACGATTGTCAAATGCCTACGGTCAATCGGTTATTAATCTTGTTTCATCATTTTAGCCTCGATGGATTGTGTGGTGTGCGGCACAGCAATCAATCTTTCTTTCGGAATCAACTTCCCGGTAACGGAACAGATGCCGTATGTGCGGTTCTTAATCCGAACCAGTGCATTTTCCAGGTTAGTGATGTACTTGAGCTGGCGTGCAGCCAACTGGCTTAGGTTTTCCTTCTCAGCTGTTTCGGCACCATCTTCCAATACTTTTGTGTTTCCTCCAGAAGTAGAATCCGTTCCGGCATCGTTATTACGATTTAAGGTTTCCTTCAAAATGCGAAACTCTTCTTTCGCCTTATCCAGTTTACCTACAATCAACGTTTCAAATTCTTTTAGTTCGTCATCGCTATAGCGAGTCTTGTCTTCATTAACCACAATTGATTTGGCAGGTTTATGCGCAATGGGGCGTTGGTTAATGATGGGGAAAATATTGAGTTGCGAGGGCGACAATTTAATGGGTGGTGCAATTGGCCGAGGCTCTTTTTTAGGTGCCGGTTCTGCGGCTTTCTTAAGCACTGGCTTAACCACTTCTTTCTTTGGCGCAGCCTTAGGAGCAACTTTAGGTGCAACTTTTTTAGCAACCACTTTTTTAGGAGCGACTTTCTTGGCAGGAGCTTTTTTAGCAACCTTTTTAGCTTTTACAGCAGTTTTTGCCTTAGCGGCTGGTTTAGCCTTAGCAGCTTTTTTAGCTGGTTTAGCTGGTTTTTTCTTTGATTTGGCCATAAAACAGTCCGTATTAAGGGTTTTGAAAAAAGATGGGCAAAAATACGGCTATGGGTTGAAACAAAAAACTATGAAGCCCTGATATGGCAAGAATCAAAAAAGTGAATTTTGCTACTGTGTTGGCTGAATTAACGTAAATCCGGCTAATGAACTAGCTGAATTAACGTTTTTTATCGTGCCACAACTACCCGCTTTCTAAAAGTCTTTATCTGGCCGTCCAATTGAAAAACCTCGAACCAGACAAAGTAATAGCCCACACGAACCCTGCTCCCATCCGCGCGGTCACCATCCCACCGGAAGAAACCCTCGTAGCCAAGCGTTTCATTGTTAGCCAGTTCTTTTAAAATCCGCCCTTGCTGATCGGCAATTTTTACATTCGCTACCCAACCGGTTTGCTCAAACTTATATTGAATTTGTGCAAAGTCTTGCCCCGGTCTATCGGGCGAAAAGATTTCTGGTTCGATAATTATCTGGTCCTCTTTAAGCGCGGCATCTGGTTTTGAATTTGAATTGATGTAGCCTGGTGTAGCAAAACCTGCGGCACTGCTGGCCGACTTCCAATTATTTCTATTCATGGTAGCAACCGAAGGGGCAATCCGCTCCAACGATACACCTTCCTTGTCTTTGAGAATTGGTGTATGAAAGTTAGCCTCATAAATCAGGTAATCCAGATTAGCACCTGTATCTGAAATCAATGCAATCGAACCGGCATCATCATTCATAGATGGAATAGTTGCAATTAGAAAATTTGCTTCAACACTTAGTGGATATTGATTTTTTAGCACGATGCCATCAGCTGTAACGGCTACAAAATTACCGGGCGAAAGTATTATGTCTTGCGCGGTAATTACTCTAGCATTGCTGATTGTATTATCCGCAAAATTAGCGAGCGACCAGTTTTTAAGATTAATGTATTTGTCTGATACGTTTACGAGTTCCACAAAATCAACTCCGCCTGGTCTTGGGTTAAAAAGAATTTCATTTAACAGCACATCACCGGACTCGGCTGCTTCCGGTAAAGCAAAAATCTTATGGTTATGTGTTTCTTGAATTTCATTACCGGCACAATCGCGCAAGCCAACAATGGTAAGTGTATAAAGTTGCTTTGGTTGCAGGTTAGTTGCCAATGTAAGTTTAATCTGGCGCAGGGCAGGCGAAATAATTTGAGCCGATGTAATCGCAACAACCGGTGCGATGGAGAAAGGTTGAATGGTAATTGGTTTCTCTAACTTTTCATCGAATGTGAGCAACAACTCTGAATTGGTTACAACTGTAGCGGTAAGTAATCGTGGGCCAGTTAAATCGGGTTTGTTGGTGTTTACAGAATTAACAGCACCCGGTGTGCCACCCGTTGTTGCTTCACTTGCTGTCCAGTTGTTTTCTTCGCCACAAATATTGTTAACATCAATCAGCTCAAGCGTCCAGCCGCCTGCTTGTTTGTCTTCATCGGCATACCAACTCAGATTAAAATTTACAGAATCAATAAGTTGATTACCGGGCGCATAAACCCTCAGGGCTTCGCCTGCATTATTCAAAGTAGGAAAGTTTGGCGCACCCAACACATTACCAAACGTATTGTAAAGCGGAGCATTTGCATTCGAGGTTAAGATAAGGTACTGGCCGGGTAAAATAATTCGCGTTGGCAGCGTAGCGGTTGAACTGCCATCGGTAAACTTCCAACCGGCAAGGTCAATCGGGTTGACACTTCGATTATACAATTCAATAAACTCGGCATCGGGTAAACCAATTTGTGGTGTAGGGTCTGCAAAAATTTCAGTAAGGATAATATCCTTATAGGAAGCAGCATTAGCAAATGAAAAGGACAAAGTAGTTTCGGCCATTACATTACCAGCAACATCCGAAACATTAGTTACTGTTAACAGATTTGTAACTCCACTCTGAAACTCCTGAGCAAAAGTTAATAGTACCATTTTTTGATTGGGCTGAAGTTGAGCCGTTGCCGGGAAACCCAAACCATTTGAAGCTGAATAGTTGGCAACGTTTTGTGCCGATACCGCTTGCAGGCTTTCGTCAAAACCAACTTGCACCTGGTATGGGTTTTCTACTCCTAAAAACTGAATGGTTGGAGGGGTATTATCGACAATAATCTCACCTGCATAGATGTCATCAAAAAAGTGACGATTGAAAAAGCTGGCCGTGGATTGTTGTACCCGGATTCCAAAAAACTGAGAAGTTGAAATCGTATTATCAGTAACCGTTCCCTCTGTAAAATAAGATGCTCCGCCTGTGGCATCGCGCTGAAGTGTCCAGAGATTATCGACATCGCGAACAATCTTAATCCGCAAAGTAGTGTTGGAAGAATTGGTTATCCCGTCTACTCCGTTAATCAGTATGGTTGATGTTCCATTTACAATTTTGTATAAACTCACGTCATCGGGAGTGCCGCCAATCCGAACAAAGTAGCCGTTGAGTGTTGTGCTGAGTAAATTCGATTGATCCACCATCAGAAAAACATCTACATAGTTGGCACTTGAGGTATTGAATTGCAGGTTAACCCAGAATTCCCATTGGGCATGGGTGGCTTTGGCCGATGGTGTGGTAATATAAAAAGCAGCATTAGCAACCGATAAGTTTGATCGTAACCTGCCGTCATCAGTCACCCAGCTATCGGGTATGCTTAGTGCCCATGTCGGGGCATTTGTAAAATCTCCATCCGAGAAATTATCACTTACCTGAGCCGAACAAACGCTCGCAATCAAAAATACCTGCGCTATAATGACGCTTAATTTTTTCATGGCATGGTTGCAATGCAGTATGTTTGCACCTCTTTAAAAATAACAAATAAAATGACACTAGCAGTAGTAGGAGCAACCGGCCTGGTAGGCCAGGAGGTGCTAAGGGTGCTGGAAGAGCGCCAGGTAGAATTTGATGAATTGCATTTAGTAGCCTCTGCCAAATCGGTAGGCCAAAAGATAAAGTTTAAGGGTAAGGAATACAGCATTAAAAGCATGGAAGAAACCGTAGCGTTGGCTCCGGACATCGCTATTTTTTCAGCGGGTGGTGGCACTTCTCTGGAGTGGGCACCTAAGTTTGCCGAAAAGGGTACAATAGTAATCGATAACTCTTCAGCATGGCGTATGGATCCTACCAAAAAATTAGTAGTGCCTGAAATTAATGGCCATGCACTTACCAGCGAAGACCTGATTATCGCCAACCCAAATTGCTCTACCATTCAAATGGTAATGGCGTTGGCTCCATTGCATAAAAAATACAAGATCAGACGCATTGTGGTTTCTACGTATCAATCTGTTACAGGTACAGGTAAAGATGCAGTGCAACAAATGATGGAAGAGCGTCAGGGTATTACCAATGGTATGAAAGTATATCCGCACAAGATTGATATGAATGCGTTGCCGCACATCGATTCATTTTTAGACAATGGTTATACCAAGGAGGAAATGAAGATGGTGAACGAAACACGTAAGATTCTGGAAGACCAAACCATAGGCGTAACTTCTACCACGGTGCGTATTCCTGCTATTGGCGGCCACTCTGAAGCTGTGAATGTTGAGTTCCATAGCGACTTCGATCTGAAAGCTGTTCGCGAAATGTTAGAGAATACTCCTGGTGTTATTGTGCAAGACGATGTGAAGAATAACATCTATCCTATGCCTATTAACTCGCATGGCAAAGACGAAGTTTTTGTGGGGCGCTTACGCAGAGATGAATCTCAGCCTAATACTTTAAACATGTGGGTAGTGTCAGACAACCTACGTAAAGGTGCTGCTACCAATGCGGTACAGATTGCGGAGTTCCTGATGGAGAAGAGTTTGGTTTCTTAAGAGGAAGGTTTACCAACCTTTTTTCAACGCAACAAAGGTTTACAACCTTGTGAGGCGAAGCCTTAAAAGGTTGTAAACCTTATATCGCTTTATCCAAGGCTCGTGTCCTCACGAGCCTTTTTTATTTCATTAAACCATATCTGGTGTTTGGGGTTTTAGTTTAATGCCCCGCACAATTTTGGTTTGGTTTAAAAACGATCTTCGCTTACGCGATAACGAAACCTGGTACCGCGCCTGCCAGCATGGCGATCGGGTAATTCCGCTTTATGTTTTTGATCCGCGGCATTTTGTACCACATAAACTTGGCTTTCCACGATCGGGATCTTTCCGCACCCAATTCCTGATTGAATCTGTTATCGCCTTACGGGAAAAACTGCGGACAATAGGTACTGATCTGATTGTGAAAATTGGTTTACCTGAGTTTGTTATAACCGAAATTTGCACTGAAAATCAGGTTTCTGATGTTTTTACTGCTTCTGAATTAACCGATGAAGAGATCAGGATTTCCAGTGTTGTTGCTCATAGCCTCGCATTAAAAAATATTACGTTCACGACTTTCGAGACCACAACTCTTCTTCATCCAGCCAATTTACCATTTGAGATTGCGGTGTTGCCTGATCAATTCACCACATTCCGAAAAGCAGTTGAACGAAACCTGATTGTTCAGTTACCCTACGAGGAACCCGAAGTAAAACCTTTGCCTAGTATCGACTCGGATAAAATTCCCACCCTTCAGGATTTAGGATTACCCAAGGCTGAACCCGATACGCGAAGTGTAATTACCTATGCCGGTGGCGAAGCAGCCGCACTCAGGCGAATGCAGGAATACCTTTGGGATAAAGACCTGTTGAAGACTTATAAAGAAACCCGTAACGGTTTAATTGGTGCTGACTATTCATCCAAGTTTTCTCCGGCATTGTCGCTTGGATGTTTATCCGCTCGCACCATCTATTACGAAGTAAAAAAGTATGAGCAAGCACGGGTGGCAAACGACTCTACCTACTGGTTAATCTTCGAATTATTATGGCGCGATTACTTCCGGTTTGTGGCTGCCAAATATGGAAACAAAATTTTCCATGCACAGGGCATCCGCAAGAAAGAAACCCGGTGGCAGCATGACATAAAAAAGTTTGAAGCATGGCGCACGGGGAACACCGGTGTTGCATTTATAGATGCCAAC
The DNA here is from genome assembly GCA_017303795.1 of Cytophagales bacterium. GTDB lineage: Bacteria > Bacteroidota > Bacteroidia > Cytophagales > Cyclobacteriaceae > ELB16-189. The sequence continues at coordinate 56,509 of JAFLBR010000019.1, forward strand.
ATGAAAGAACTTTTGCTTACCGGTTTTATGAGCAATCGCGGGCGGCAGAATGTGGCGAGCTTTCTCACCAAAGACTTGAGTATAGATTGGCGTTGGGGCGCTGCGTGGTTCGAAAGTCAATTAATGGATTACGATGTATGCAGCAACTGGCTTAACTGGGCCTATGTGGCCGGGGTAGGTAACGACCCACGCGAAGCCCGGTATTTTAATATTGAAAGTCAGGTGCGGAAGTACGATCCGAAGAACCGATATTCCAATCTCTGGTTATCCGGTAGCTAAAAGTTGCGCTTCACATATAGAGCCGCTACCTTCGCAATTCAAAAAAAATCTGACTATGGAAATTTTAAAGAAATACGGAATCTGGATTTTTCTCGGATTACTGGTTGTGTGGGGTATTAGCCTGTATAACGGAATGGCCCGCAAAGATCAATCTGTGAAGCAAGCTTGGGGAGATGTAGAATCTGATTACCAACGTAGAAATGACCTGATCCCAAATTTGGTTAACACGGTAAAAGGCTATGCCGACTTTGAACAAGAAACACTTACTAAAGTGGTTGAAGCAAGGGCCAGTGCCACTCAGGTAAAAATTGATGCCTCCAATCTTACACCTGAAAATTTACAAGCATTTCAGCAAGCACAAGGCGGATTAAATTCTGCATTAGGAAGACTTTTGGCTGTTGCCGAAAACTATCCTGATTTAAAGGCCAATCAAAACTTCCTAGATTTACAAGCGCAACTAGAAGGTACTGAAAACAGAATCTCAGTTTCGCGTAAGCGTTTTAATGATGCTGTGGGTGATTACAATCGCGCCATTGTTGGATTTCCGCGCGGCCTTATAGCCAGCATTGGTGGCTATACTGAAAAAGGATATTTCAAAGCGGAAGAAGGTGCTGATAAAGCTCCGGAAGTAAAATTCTAACTCAGCTTTATTCAAAAAAAAAGCCTGACCGAAGAATCGATCAGGCTTTTTTTATTGCACTGCTATCCTAAGACTTAGCCTTTCTTCACCTCGCGGTTTTCATAGCTCTCGATAACATCACCCACTTCAATATCATTCAGGTTTTTAATGCTGATACCGCAATCAAAGCCTGATTTCACTTCGCTGACATCGTCTTTAAATCGTTTCAGTGCTGTCATTTCACCTGAGTAAACCACAATACCTTCGCGGATTAAGCGGATCGGGTTGTTGCGTTTCACATAGCCATCGGTAACCATACAACCGGCTACTGTTCCTATCTTCGATATCTTGAATACTTCGCGCACTTCGGCATTACCCACAATCACTTCTTCCATCTCTTTCTCCAACATACCTTCCATGGCAGCTTTAATCTCATCGATGGCATCGTAAATGATGGAGTATAATCTGATTTCAATCTCCTCGTTATCAGCAAGCCTGCGGGCCGAAGCCGATGGCCTTACCTGGAAGCCCAGAATAATCGCATCGGAAGCTGAAGCCAGCAACACATCTGATTCTGAAATCTGCCCAACTCCTTTATGGATAATGGCTACAGCAACTTTCTCGGTTGAAAGTTTCAACAAGGAATCGGACAACGCTTCTACTGAACCATCCACATCTCCTTTTACAATTACATTCAATTGCTTGAACGAACCGATAGCCAATCGCCTTCCGATTTCATCCAGCGTAATGTGCTTCTTGGTACGAATGCTCTGCTCGCGCAAAATCTGACTCCGCTTATTGGCAAGTTCGCGGGCTTCGCGATCTGTTTCCATCACCTGGAATTTTTCACCAGCTTGCGGAGCACCATCCAAACCTAAAACTTGTACGGGTGTTGATGGGCCAACTTTTTGTACACGTTTTCCGGTGTCATCAAACATCGCTTTTACGCGACCGTAGTTTGAGCCGGCCACCATTACATCGCCTACACTTAAACTTCCGGCTTGCACCATCAACGTAGTAAGATAACCTCTACCCTTATCCAGCGAAGCTTCAATAATAGAACCGACAGCAGCTTTAGCTGGGTTCGCTTTAAGATTTAAAATCTCCGCTTCGAGTAATACTTTTTCAAGTAGGTCGTCAATACCCTGTCCATTTTTTGCTGAGATAGCCTGGCATTGGTATTTACCACCCCAATCTTCAACCAGAATGTTAATCTTGGAAAGTGAATCTTTTACCTTTTCAAGGTTTGCACCCGGTTTATCAATTTTATTAATCGCAATAATAATAGGAACACCAGCAACCTGTGCGTGGTTAATCGCTTCTTTGGTTTGTGGCATTACATCATCATCGGCAGCTACCACAATAATGGCAATGTCAGTAAGTTTTGCACCACGTGCACGCATCGCGGTAAACGCTTCGTGGCCTGGTGTATCCAGGAATGCAATCTTATTTCCTTTCTTGGTAGTTACATCGTAAGCACCAATGTGCTGCGTAATACCACCCGCTTCTGATGCCGTAACTTTTGTTTTACGAATGTAATCGAGTAACGAAGTTTTACCATGATCTACGTGACCCATGATGGTTACAATAGGCGCGCGTGCTTGTAAATCTTCTTCAGCATCCTGCTCCTGCTCTTGCTCTACCTCTTCTTCGGTTGAAGTAGTGAATTGAACATCGTAGCCAAACTCATCGGAAATTACGGTTATGGCTTCTGCATCTAAACGCTGGTTAATGGAAACGAACATACCCAAGCCCATACAGGTTGAGATTACATCGTTTACCGATACGTTCATTAACGAAGCCAAATCATTAGCAGAAATAAACTCCGTTACCTTAAGTGTTTTAGATGATTCTTGTTCTTTCAACAAACGTTCTTCCTCAGCATCGGAAATAGCTTGTCGTTTTTCTTTACGATACTTGGCCCCGGAAACTTTTTTCTGGTTTCCACTAAGCTTGGCAAGCGTTGCCTTAATCTGATCTTGAATTTCCTTATCAGTAGGTTCGGCTTTTTGCTGGCGTGGCTGAAACGGTTTTTGTTGACCGCCACTGCGTTGTTGATTGCCACCCGCAGGCGCAACCGGTCTGCCGGTATCCAATCGCTTGCGCGGACGCTTTTGCGCGTTGGTTTTGTTAAGGTCAGAAGAAGCAACCGGCTCTTTCTTTTTTTCTACCGGTAACGCAATCTTATCTACAACTTTTAAACCTTGAAGCTTATCCGCTTTGGCTTTAATTGTTTCGAGTTCGGGTTGTTGTGGTTCAACTACTTTCTCTACAACGGGCTTCTTTTCTTCTTGCTTAACTTCAGGCTTGGCTTCTACTTCAACCTTTTCTTCTTTCTTCTCTTCTTTCTTGGGCTTCTTCTTATCCTGATCAAGCTCTATTTTGCCAATAACCTTAATGCCTTCCAGTTTTGGTTTTTCAACCTCCACTTTTTCGGTTTTAGGTTCTTCTTTAGGCTTAACAATTTCTTTAGAACCGAGGTTTTTAATCAGAACATTATCTTCCTCATCGGTCTTTTTACGAACAACCACTTCGGGTTCTACTTTGGCCGGAGGTGGTTCATTAAGTTTAATACCAATGGTTAACCCCGATGCCTCTGCCTTCTCAGATGCTGATGAAGCAAACTCCTTCGAAAGCATGGCAAACTGTTCGGCTGTAAGCTTTGCATTGGGATTATTCTCTACACTAAAACCCTTTTTTGCCAAAAAATCCAAAATGGTATTGTGGCCCACATTGAGTTTGCGAGATGCCTGCCCCAGTCTTATGCCTTTATCTTCTGCCATGCCCCAAATATCGCTATTTAAATTATTTTACTTTGATTTTATTGTTCAAACTCCTTCTTCAACACACCCAATACGCTATCGATTGTCTCTTCTTCCAGATCGGTTCTGCGTACTAACTCTTCTTTGTTCAGGTTAAGTACACTCTTGGCAGAATCAAGACCAATGCGCTTGAGTTCATCTATTACCCAGCTCTCTATCTCGTCTCCAAACTCATCCAGATCAACATCTTCCTCTTGCTCGCCATCGGTTTCGCGGAACACATCTATCTCCATACCTACTAACCTGCTGGCCAGTTTAATGTTAAGGCCGCCTTTACCAATAGCCAACGATACCTGATCGGGTTTTAGAAACACCGATACCCGGTTATTGTCTTTATCTATTTTGATGCTCACTATTTTAGCCGGGCTTAACGCACGCTGAATAAACAACTCCAGGTTTTCGGTATAGTTGATTACATCTATGTTTTCGTTTTGCAACTCGCGCACAATGGCATGAATGCGTGAACCCTTCATACCTACGCAAGCACCAACCGGGTCGATACGATCATCGTATGATTCTACCGCTACTTTAGCACGCTCGCCTGGTTCGCGAACTACTTTCTTAATGGTAATCAGTCCATCATACACTTCAGGCACTTCCTGTTCGAACAAACGTTCTACAAACGCTGGTGCCGTGCGCGATAAAATGATTTTCGGGCTACCGTTTACCATGTCAACCTTATGTACTACGGCACGAACATTTTCGCCTTTGCGATAGCGATCTTTTTGAATTTGTTCGCTGCGCGGAATAGAAATTTCGTTTCCTTCGGCATCAATCAATAATACCTCGCGACCCAATACCTGATAAACTTCTCCGGCAATAATTTCGCCCACCAGATCTTTATACTTTTGATAAAGGATATCTTTTTCAAGATCCTTTACTTTTTGCATCAGTGTTTGGCGGGCAGTCGTTACCGCTCTGCGACCAAAGTCTTCCAGATAAACCTGCTCAGCAACTTCTTCACCTACTTCAAAGTCGGCCTCAATTTTTTGAGCTTCTGATAAACTGATTTTATCATGCTCCCAAATATCTTCAGAATCATCATCCACAATCTCGCGGAAGCGCCAGATTTCCAAATCGCCTTTATCGGCATTTACGATAATGTCGAAGTTATCGTCTTCGATATACTTTTTACGAATCATATTCCGGAACACGTCTTCCAGAATACGGATCATAGTGGGGCGATCGATGTTTTTTTGTTTGGCAAAATCTGCAAACGATTCTATCAGTGTTGATGCATCCATAGTTGTTAACTATTTAAACGAAACTATTACAATTGCTTTTTCTATTTCACTATAGGGTATTTCTACCGGTTTAATTTCCATTTTCTTACCTACTTTTTCTTCTACATCCAGGTTTACTCCGCTTTCTGTGGCCGCAGTAAGTTTGCCTTGCCAGATGATTTTGTCTTTCCGAACTACCTTTAACCCCCGTCCGATGTTTTTAATAAACTGGCGCTTTAGTTTTAGGGGTTGATCTAAACCAGGCGTACCAACCTCAAGCATGTAATTTTCCTTGATCAGATCCAGTTTATCCAGGTCTTCAGACAATGCCCGGCTTAAATCAGAGCAATGGTCTATGGTAATGCCATTATCGCCATCCAGAAAAACAGAAACCTTGTGCGGTCTGTGTTTGCTAATAACCACATCTACCACAAAATGTGAGGCATCTGTAAGATGTATTTCAGCCAATTCCCGGATTTTTTGCGCGATATCCATTAAAACTTGTATAAACAAAGAGGGGACTTTTGGGTCCCCTCTTTTGATTTTCTCAAGAAGTGATGCAAAGGTATTAAAAAAATACTTTCGCGCAATAGCTACTTGTTGTAGCCGTCAAAACTCTTATGATCGCGTTGATAAAGTACTTCTTTGGGTAGTGATTTAAAATATTCGTATGTAATCTTTAATCCTTCGGCTCTGGAAACTTTTGGCTCCCAACCTAAAATTTGTTTTGCTTTGGCAATGTCGGGCTGGCGTTGTTTCGGATCATCCTTAGGTAAATCGTGGTAAACCACCTTTTGGTTAGTCCCCGTTAGCTTGATAATTTCCTCAGCAAACTCTTTAATGGTTATCTCGCTTGGGTTACCAATGTTAACCGGCTGGGCATAGTCCGACATCAATAACCGGTAGATACCCTCTACTAAATCATCTACATAACAGAATGAACGAGTTTGAGAACCATCACCAAAAATGGTAAGGTCTTCTCCGCGCAAAGCCTGCCCGATAAATGCCGGCAACACGCGTCCATCGTTTAGGCGCATGCGTGGGCCGTATGTATTGAAGATGCGCACAATGCGGGTTTGCAATCCATGAAACGTATGGTAGGCCATGGTGATGGCTTCCTGAAAACGTTTGGCTTCATCGTACACACCACGTGGGCCAACGGTGTTCACATTACCATAATACTCTTCTGTTTGCGGATGCACGGTTGGGTCTCCATATACTTCCGAAGTTGAAGCAATGATGATGCGCGCTTTTTTGGCACGCGCCAGACCTAGCAAATTATGTGTACCCAAAGAACCAACCTTCAATGTTTGAATTGGAATTTTCAGATAATCTATTGGGCTAGCGGGCGAAGCAAAATGAAGAATGTAATCCAACTCACCGGGCACATGTACAAACTTTGATACATCGTGATGATAGAATTCAAAATCAGGATGCTTAAACAAATGCTCGATGTTGCGCAGATCGCCCGTTATCAGGTTGTCCATCGCAATTACATAGTACCCTTCTTTAATAAAACGATCGCACAAATGCGAACCTAAAAAGCCGGCACCACCGGTTATCAATACTCGTTTCTTAGCCATAAATTGTTTCGCGTCCGATGCTGAAATATGTATATCCTAAATCTTTCATCTGTTGCAGATCGTACAGGTTACGACCATCAAAAATTACTTTGCTTTTCAGGCCTGATGAAATTTTATCGAAGTCGGGCGTGCGGAACTCCGGCCATTCAGTAGCAATAAAAATAGCATCGGCTCCTTCGGCAGCTTCGTAAGGTGTTTTGCAAAACTGAATCTTATCGCCAAGCAAACGTTGCACATTTTCCATCGACTCAGGATCGTGTGCTTTTACAATTGCACCCGCATTAATCAATTCTTCGATGTTGTAAAGTGCTGGAGCCTCGCGGATGTCATCGGTATGCGGTTTGAAAGAAAGGCCCCACATCGCAAAAACTTTTCCTTTCAGGTTGCCCCGATAATAATCTTTGATGCGTGGAATCAGTTTTGTTTTCTGATCAGCATTTACCTCCATTACGGCCGTAAGAATTTTGAAATCATACTGTACATCGGCTGATGATTTAGCTAACGCCTGCACATCTTTCGGGAAACAACTTCCACCATAGCCAATACCGGGAAACAAAAAGCGTTTTCCAATACGACTATCGGTACCAATTCCTTTACGCACCGAATCTACATCGGCCCCAACCAACTCACATAAGTTGGCAATTTCATTCATGAACGAAATTTTAGTAGCCAGAAATGCATTAGCCGCATACTTGGTAAGTTCGGCCGAGCGCTCATCCATAAACACAAGCGGATTTCCCTGGCGCACAAATGGCGCATAAAGAGCCTCCATTATTTTTCTTGCTTTCGCTGATGTTGTCCCTATTACTACGCGCTCCGGTTTCATAAAATCATCTACGGCCACACCTTCGCGTAAAAATTCCGGGTTCGACACCACATCAAATTCTACAGTTGCTTTAGCCGCAATCCGTTCGCGAACTTTATCGGCTGTACCAACTGGTACTGTACTCTTATCTATAACAACTGTGTATTGTTTTAAGAGTGGACCTAAGTCTGAGGCTACGCCCAGAATATATTTCAAATCGGCTGAACCATCTTCGCCAGGAGGCGTTGGTAACGCCAGAAAAATTATCTGTGCATCTTTTATTCCTTCAGCAAGATTGGTTGTGAAAAACAAGCGTCCCTGATTCAGGTTGCGCTCAAAAAGTTGTTCCAGACCAGGTTCGTAAATGGTTATTTTTCCGCCACTTAACTTTTTTACTTTCTCCGGATCGATATCAACACAAGTAACCGTGTTTCCAGTTTCCGCAAAGCAAGTACCGGTAACTAATCCGACATAGCCGGTGCCGACAACAGCAATTTTCATTTAAGGAGGTTTAGAGTTATTTCAATAGAGGGGCAAAAATAACCTTTAAGCGGGTTAAAGGAGCCTTTTATCGCAGTCTTTTAGATAATATTCAATCTGCCTAACGGTTGTTTGGTTTGATTGGATTTAGGCTTACATTTGCCCTTCTTAAAATGAATTGATGATGGAGACTGTAATGAGTTTTGATGTAAGTGAGAATCAGAAAATGATTGCGCAGATGGTTCGCGATTTTGGAGCGCGTGAAATAAAACCATTCAGCATGGAATGGGATGAAACCCAGCATTTTCCAGTTGACTTATTTAAAAAAATGGGTGGCCTTGGCCTGATGGGTGTATTGGTGCCAGAAGAATATGGTGGCTCTGGCTTTGGTTATCACGAATACGTTACGGCAATTGTGGAAGTCTCTAAAATAGATGGCTCCATTGGATTATCAGTTGCAGCGCATAACTCACTTTGTACCGGGCATATTTTGCAGCATGCCAGCGAAGAACAAAAGCAAAAGTATCTTCCTAAACTTGCTTCTGGCGAATGGATTGGTGCCTGGGGGTTAACAGAGCCCAACACGGGATCGGATGCAGGCAACATGCGAACGGTTGCCGTAAAAGATGGGGATTATTATGTGATCAACGGAGCTAAGAATTTTATCACACATGGAAAATCTGGCGATGTAGCTGTGGTAATTGTTCGTACTGGCAATGTGGGCGACTCGCACGGAATGACGGCATTCATAATCGAGAAAGGCACACCAGGGTTTGCTGCTGGAAAAAAAGAAAACAAGTTAGGCATGCGGGCTTCCGAAACTGCTGAGTTGATCTTTACGGATTGCCGCGTTCACAAAAGCCAAATGATTGGTAAAGAAGGTGATGGTTTTGTGCAGTCATTAAAAGTATTGGATGGTGGCCGTATTTCTATTGCGGCATTAAGTCTTGGAATTGCCCAAGGTGCTTTTGATGCTGCGTTGAAATATTCAAAGGAACGTCATCAGTTTAATCAACCCATATCGGCTTTTCAAGGCATTTCGTTTAAGCTGGCCGATATGGCAACCAAAATTGAAGCGGCCTCTTTGCTTACTTATCGGGCAGCCGATTTAAAAAGCAAAGGCAAGAGCGTGAACCGCGAATCGGCTATGGCCAAGCTTTATGCATCTGAAATTGCGGTAGAAGTAGCCAACGAGGGCGTGCAGATTTTTGGCGGTTATGGCTATACCAAAGACTTCCCGGCCGAAAAGTATTACCGCGATGCTAAGCTCTGCACGATTGGCGAGGGAACCTCCGAAATCCAGAAATTGGTGATTTCAAGGTCAATTTTGAAATGAAACTTGCAGAATTGAAACTGAGAATACTATATTTGCAGCCCAAATAATTGAAAAATGCTGATTATCAACATCAAAGAGAACGAATCAATTGACAAGGCACTGAAGCGCTTTAAGAAGAAGTTTGAAAAAACCGGTATTTTGAGACAATTGCGCGAAAGAACCTCTTTCACCAAACCTTCTGTTAAAAGAAGAAGTGAAGTTATTCGTGCAGCTTACCGTCAGAAGACTTACGGTTCTGACAACGCATAAGATTTAATTAATCAACATTCTATACACAATCCCCTGTGGGCTTTCCCCCTACAGGGGATTTTTTTTACATTGTCACTACACAAGCAGGGTGTAGTGATGGTAGATTCCTTTCTGAAATATCTGCAGTATCAAAAGCGGTATAGCCTACAAACGATACAATCGTATCGTACCGATTTAACACAGTTCGAAGAATTTTTAACACGCGAGTTTGAAGGAACCGCTTCTCAGGATGCTAACTATGGATTGGTGCGTTCGTGGATTGTTAATCTGGTTGAACAAAAACTGGATGCACTATCGGTAAACCGGAAAATAGCTTGCCTACGCTCGTACTATAAATTTCTATTACGCGAAGAGTTGATTACGCGCGACCCGATGACCAAAATCAAAATACTAAAGACAAAAAAGAAATTACCGCATTTTGTAAACGAGCATGATACAACCCGATTATTAGATCAGGTTGAATTTGAAAATACACACGAGGGTTTACGCGATAAATTAATTCTGGAATTGCTGTATGGTACAGGCATGCGTCTTGCCGAACTTATTACCCTTAAGGAACAAAATATAAACCTGCGCGATCGCACTTTAAAAGTATTGGGTAAAAGAAACAAAGAAAGAGTTATCCCTTTTTCCATTCAACTCGTTTCTATAATTGAAGCGTATCTGCAAACAAGAAATAAAGAGGTTGAAAAAAAGAATCATGGAAAGTTGTTGGTAACGCAAACCGGAGATGAGTTGTATCCAATGTTGGTAAATCGCACCGTGAAAAAATACATGAAGTTGTTTACTTCTGTTGAGAAGAAGAGCCCGCATGTGTTGCGCCATACTTACGCCACGCACTTATTAAACAAAGGCGCTGAAATAAATGCTGTTAAAGATTTATTAGGCCACAGCAGTTTGGCAGCAACGCAGGTGTACACTCATAACTCGATGGAAAAATTAAAAAAAGTGTTTGATCAGGCACACCCCAAAGCATAGCCTATGATGAGATAATTACTACTGGCCAACCGGAGCCTATTAAAAGCCGGCATTAGTTTTATTGTTCAACTTAAATTCTGTTTTATGAAACTACAAGTGCATTCCATCCATTTCGATGCCGATCGCAAACTGATCGACTTTATTCAAAAGAAAGTAGATAAGCTGGAAACGTTTTACGACCGCATGGTGGATGGCGAAGTTTTTCTAAGACTTAACAACGAAGGCATTGAAAATAAAACGGTAGAAATTAAACTGAATTTACCCGGCCAACATTTGTTTGCAAAAGAACAGGCTCGTTCATTCGAAGCGGCTACTGATCAGGCCACAGAAGCACTAAGAGCACAACTAAAAAAATTCAAAACAAAAATTAAAAACGGAAGAGTATAGGATACTCTATCCCGATAAAACAAAAGGCCCGCGCATGCGGGCCTTTTGTACTTTCATAATACTGGTAATTAATTATAGCTTAAAAGATTTCTTAATGCTATCTACGTAATCTAATTTCTCCCAAGGGAACAACTCCACTTTAACCTTCTTCTCACTCTTTTTGCCCTTGTTGAAAACCTTCTCTACTACTTTAGGCTCACGACCCATGTGGCCATAGGCAGCCGTTTCAGAATAGATTGGGGTGCGTAGTTTAAAACGCTCTTCAATAAAGTAAGGCCGCATATCAAAGATTTTTTCAATCTTCTTAGAGATTTCGCCATCGGTAAGATTCACTTTAGCGCTACCGTATGTGTTTACATATAAACCAACAGGTTTAGCCACACCAATCGCGTAAGCTACTTGTACCAATACTTCATCGCACAAACCGGCAGCTACCATGTTTTTGGCAATGTGGCGGGTTGCATACGCAGCTGAACGATCTACTTTAGAAGGATCTTTTCCTGAAAAAGCTCCGCCACCATGTGCGCCTTTACCACCGTATGTATCTACAATAATTTTTCGTCCGGTTAAACCGGTATCGCCATGCGGGCCACCTATTACAAACTTACCGGTTGGGTTAACATGGTAAGTGATATCGGTGCCAAATAACTTCTGCACGCGCTTAGGAAGTTTCTTCAAAATACGCGGCACCAAAATATTGATCACATCTTCTTTAATCTTCTTCAACATGATGGCATCTTTTGCAAAGTCATCGTGCTGGGTAGAAATTACAATCGCATCAATGCGTTGTGGTTTGTTGTCATCGCTGTATTCAATTGTTACCTGCGATTTAGCATCGGGGCGCAGGTAAGTCATTACCTTACCTTCTCTGCGAATAACAGCCAACTCGCGCAAAAGCAAATGCGCCAACTCTAATGGCAATGGCATCAGATTGTCGGTTTCGTTGGTCGCGTAACCAAACATCATTCCCTGATCGCCTGCGCCCTGGTCTTCTTTCTTCTTACGCTCTACGCCTTGATTAATATCGGCAGATTGTTCGTGAATTGCTGAAAGAATACCGCAGCTATTGGCTTCGAACATGTATTCGCTCTTGGTATAACCTATCTTCTTGATTACCTCGCGGGCAATGTCCTGCACATCCAAATACGCTTCGGATTTTACTTCACCTGCCAGTACTACCTGACCGGTTGTTACCAATGTTTCGCAGGCTACTTTTGAGTTGGGGTCGTACGCTAAGAAATAATCGATTAAGGCATCGGAGATTTGGTCAGCAACTTTATCGGGATGGCCCTCAGAAACTGACTCGGATGTAAACAGGTAAGGCATAGTTTGTTTGATTACGAATTTAAGGTGGCAAAGATAATAAGTAGTGTTATATCACCATGCTTGTCTGACAATTATCGGCTTAAGCCAGAAATAAAAAAACTGCCGGAGCTTTGGGCCATTCGGTTGGCTTTGATTTCCAAATCGAAACGGATCGGGTTGAGATTACCTCTTCCTTGCCGGTAATATCCAGCGCAACTGTAAGCCGGGTATCAGCATTTAGATTATTTACCAAATGCTTAAATACGGCATTGTTACGATAGGGTGTTTCAATAAAAATCTGCGTTTGGTTTTTAAGCTTCGATTCACGCTCTAGCTCCTTGATTTTTTTTGAAGCTTCATTTGCGTCTACAGGTAAATATCCATTGAATGCAAATTGTTGCCCATTTAAACCCGAAGCCATTAATGCCAGCAAAATAGAAGACGGCCCCACCAATGGCACTACCTGAAACCCATGCGCATGGGCATAAGCTACTGCCAACGCACCCGGATCGGCCACACCGGGACAACCTGATTCTGAAATTACTCCCAGGTTAAAACCATTAGCCAATGGCTGCATCAATTGAGCAATGGTTGACGTTGGCGTTTCTTTATTCAATACTTCAAACTGAAGTTCTTCAATGGAAGGATATACTTTTAAGCTACTGAGATAACGCCTCGCTGTACGCAGATCTTCAGCCAGAAAATGTTTTATCCCGGCAAGGGTGTCTTTTACCTGATTTGGAATAACCTGCTGTTGCGTGTTATCCGCAATAGTAGTTGGTATCAGATAGAGTTTACCGCTCATCTGTTTCAGGCACGATTTAAAAATTCGAGCACGGCTGCTGAAAACTCAACCGGCTTTTCGGCTTGTACCCAATGGCCGGTGTTCAGGGTAACAATTTCTGCTTTCGGGAATAGAGCTTTAATAGTTTGCTCATCGCCATCAGCATAATAATTAGAGCGGGCTCCTTTTATGAAAAGTGTAGGGCCGGTATAAGTGCCTTCGTATTGCATGCCTGCGCCTATCTCTTCAATGTGTGCATCAAGTGCCGTTAGATTTACCCGCCAGGCAAATTTGCTATCGGAGGTACGATAAAGGTTTTTTAACAAAAACTGACGGACGTCTGGTTCGGTTACGTGAGTACTCAATTGTGTATCGGCTTCGGTTCTGGAAGTTAATGTAGTTATATCAATGGCATGCAAACCATCCAGTATATGATCGTGATGAACCGGGTAAGCCTTAGGTACAATGTCCACCACTATCAATTGACTTAACAAGTCCGGATACTTTACGGCAAAGTTCATAGCCGTTTTACCACCCATACTATGACCAATTATAATAGGTTGGTGAAGGTTATGTTCCTGAATAAACTCGTGCAGGTCATCCACCATTAAGGGATAATTGAAATCTTTGCTGTGTGGCGATTGCCCGTGGTTGCGTTGATCTACCAGGTAAACCTCAAACGACTCGGCAAATACTTTTGCCAGCGAAAACCAATTGTCGGACGAACCCAACAACCCATGGAGAATAATCAAGGGTCGCCCTGCGCCCGACTTTCTATAATGCAACTTCATGCCGCGAAGATCGAAAGAAAAAAACTGGCCCGAAAACAAGGCAGCGCATCAATGCCTGTATATTTGCCTTTTATTTTTTTATGGAATTAGTTAACGGAAGCTACACCATTCAGGGAATTGACGTTGCCGAAATTGCTCAGCAGTTTGGCACTCCCGTTTATGTTTATGATGGCAACAAGATCAGCAGCCAGCTGAAAAGCTTAAAGAATGCTTTTTCAGAAACAGATGTGCGCATTAAGTATGCCGCCAAGGCACTTACCAATGTGTCTATTCTAAAACTCATTAAGCAAAATGGTGCCGGTGTAGATGTGGTTTCCGTTCAGGAAGCACAACTGGCATTGGGAGCAGGTTTTACACCAGCCGAAATTATGTTTACACCTAACTGTGTGGATTTTGATGAGATTATGGAAGGTGTTGAACTTGGGTTAACCATAAACCTCGATAACCTTTCGGTGTTAGAGAAGTTTGGTAAAAAGTATGGTAACACGGTGCCTTGTTGTGTGCGGTTAAATCCACACATTATGGCGGGTGGTAATTATAAAATCTCTACCGGCCATAGCAATTCCAAGTTTGGTATTTCGGTATATCAACTGCCTGATATTATGCAGTTGGCCGATAAGTACCAGATTGTAATTAATGGCTTGCATATACACACCGGTTCGGAGATTACCGAAACAGATGTGTTTCTGAAAATGGCTGAGATCCTCTTTGGGATTGCCCGCGATTTTCCGGCTTTAAAGTTTATCGATTTTGGTGGCGGCTTTAAGGTAGCCTACAAACCAGGCGATATGATTACCAACGTGTATGATCTTGGTTTGAAACTCAGCAAAGCGTTTAATGAATTTTACCATAGCTATGGCCGCAAGCTTGAGCTTTGGATTGAGCCTGGAAAATATCTGGTAAGCGAAGCTGGTTATCTTCTGGTGAAAACCAACGTGGTGAAGTCTACGCCATCTTTAACGTTTGTGGGTGTAAACTCCGGGCTTAATCATCTTATTCGCCCTATGATGTACGATGCCTATCATGAAATTGTAAACGCATCGAACCCCACAGGCTCGCAAAAAGTTTATACGGTGGTGGGCAACATTTGCGAAACCGATACGCTTGGCGCGGATCGCAAACTAAACGAAGTACGCGAAGGCGATTTGCTGGTTATTAAAAATGCTGGTGCGTATGGATATTCAATGGCATCGAACTACAACTCGCGTTTGCGCCCGGCCGAAGTACTGATTACAAATGGAGAAGCAAAACTGATTCGCAGACGCGATACGTTGGAAGATTTGTTGCGCGGCCAGATTGATGTATTTTAACTTCAGGCGTCTGGCCGTTTCAAGCGGTCTTGACGACTTTACACACTCTAAAAAAGAAATTCTCTACTGACATAATGTTGGCAACGCGCCTGCCTTGCTTTGTCAACACGATCAATTAATATACATGAAACAAAAAATATTTTCAGGTTACGAAATTTTTGTAATCGCCATTCTTACCATCCTTCAGTTTACGCTCATTCTCGACTTCATGGTTATGTCGCCACTGGGGCCTTTTCTAATGCCTAAACTGCACATTACTCCGGCACAGTTTGGAATGGTGGTTTCTGCGTATGCGTTTAGCGCTGGCCTTTCGGGAATTTTAGCAGCGGGGTTTGCTGATCGGTTCGATCGTAAAAAACTACTCTTATTTTTTTACATCGGCTTTATTGGCGGAACGCTTTTCTGTGGATTGGCAACCAGCTATTCCATGTTATTACTGGCGCGCACCATTACCGGAATTTTTGGTGGCGTAATTGGCTCCATCATTTTTGCCATCATTACCGACATCTTTAAACTGGAAGTTCGCGGCCGCGTAATGGGCTTTGTTCAGATGGCATTTGCCTCCAGCCAGGTGTTGGGTTTACCTATCGGCTTATACTTTGCAAACCTCTGGGGCTGGCACTCTCCTTTTATAATGATTGTGTTGGTGAGTCTGGTGGTATTAGGAGTAGTTATCATTTTTCTGAAACCCATCAACGAGCACCTGAAAATCAAAACCCAGCGTAATGCATTTGTGCATCTGGGGAAAACTGCTTCTAATACATTTTACCTTAAAACTTTTGCTGCTACAACTTTACTGGCAACCGGTGGTTTTATGATGATGCCTTTCGGAACGGTGTTCGGTGTAAACAACCTGAAAATCTCGCCCGATAGCCTGCCGATGCTATACACCGTTACCGGAATTTTCTCCATGATCTTAGGCCCGTTGATTGGTCGCGCTAGCGATGGTTGGGGAAAGTATAGAATGTTTTTTGCAGGATCGGTTCTTATGATGGTAATCGTAATAATTTATTGCAACCTCGGGCCAACTCCTTTATGGATGGTAGTAGCACTTAACGTGATTATGTTTGCGGGTATTTCTGCCCGAATGATTTCTTCGCAGGCACTTTTGTCTGCTATTCCAGAACCTTCCGACCGCGGTGCCTTCATGAGCATTAACGCATCGGTTCAACAAATCTCGGGTGGCATTGCTGCATATGTAGCCGGACTTATTGTGGTGCAAACCACACCTACAAGCGAGTTATTGCATTATGATATTCTAGGATATGTGGTTGCTGTTTCAATTATGATTACAATAGGTATGATGTGGTTTGTAAACAGGCGCGTGATGCGTAAACTTGCTCCGGTTTCCATTCCGGTGAATCCTTAAACAATACCATGACATCAAAACCACACTATAACCTTGTTGTAATTGGTGGTGGAGCGGCTGGTTTTTTTGGAGCCATTAATGCCGCGCAGCTAAATCCCGGTTTGCGCATTCTCATTCTGGAGAAGTCAACCAAACTACTTTCTAAAGTAAAAGTATCGGGAGGCGGAAGATGCAACGTAACGCATCATTGTTTTGAACCTGCACCTTTGGCAAAACATTATCCGCGCGGCCAGAAAGAACTGAAAAAATTATTCTACCAGTTTAATGCAGCCGATACCGTTGCCTGGTTTGAAAGTCGGGGTGTGAAGTTGAAAACCGAAGCCGATGGACGGATGTTTCCGCAAAGCAACAATTCGCAAACTATTATTGATTGTTTTCTTAGCGAAGCAGAAAAGCATCACATTCAAATTAAAACCGGGTACGAAGTTTTAAAACTTACGCGCGAGCAAGATCATTTTCACATTCACTGTAAAGGTGAAGTGTTTAAAGCAGCTAAGGTTTTAATTGCCAGCGGAGGTTATTCCAAACCCGAAAACTACACGTGGCTGAATCATACCATCGTAAATCCAATTCCTTCGCTGTTTACATTCAACGATCCGGCCCGCACCTTTACACCACTAATGGGTATAGCCGTTACCGATGCGGAAGTAAAAATTGCTGGCACTAAGTTCTTGCAACAAGGTCCGGTATTAATTACCCATTGGGGACTAAGTGGGCCGGCTGTGATAAAACTTTCGGCCTGGGCCGCGGTTGAATTACATCAGCTAAACTATACGTTTACGGCTTTGGTAAACTGGACGGGCCAATCGGAAACTGTTGTGCGCGAAGCTTTAATGTTGTTAAAGAATCAGCACAGCAAGAAAAATATTACGGGCAATCCTTTATTCAATTTGCCCAAACGGCTGTGGGAGTTTTTAACTCAACGAGCTGAAATAGCGTCTGAAAAAATCTGGGCCAATGCCGCGCATAAAGAAATAAACAAACTTATTGAGTTATTATATGCGTGCGCTTTCCCGATAAAAGGCAAAACAACTTTTAAAGAAGAGTTTGTTACCTGTGGCGGAGTGGATTGGAAAGAAGTTGATCTTACTACCATGGAAAGCAAACACGCACCCGGTTTATATTTTGCTGGCGAAGTATTAAACACCGATGGCGAAACCGGTGGGTTTAATTTTCAGGCTGCGTGGACTACGGCATGGGTTGCAGCACAGAACCTTGCCAGAGGTGAAAAACAATAAAAAAGCCCTTCAAAAAAATTGAAGGGCTTTACGTGGTGACGGAGGGAATTGAACCCCCGACACAAGGATTTTCAGTCCTTTGCTCTACCAACTGAGCTACGTCACCATTTTTCGACTTTGCTCTACCTCCCGATAACTATCGGGATGAGCTACGTCACCAGATAAAAACCACCTAAAACGTTATTTAGGGGCCACAAAAGTATTCAATTTTGCCTTTGGCGCAAATAGCCAATTGCTTTTTTGCCTTAATATTGAAGTTTGATGCGAAAACTACTCTTTTTAATCTCGATTCTCTCCCTATTAATGGGCTGCCAGAATGAAGCCCAGCGCGAAGAACGTTTGGCCCGTACCTATTGCAGCTCGTGCCATCAGTTTCCTGAGCCTGCCCTGCTCGACAAAAAAACGTGGACTAAAAAAGTTCTGCCCGAGATGGCCTTCCGCATGGGCGTAGATCTTTCGCAACTCTTTAATCTGCCGCAAAACGATTATCCATTTGTATCGCAAACACTACCTAACAGTGCTATGGTTCAACCCGAAGATTGGGAAGCCATTGTAAGATACTTTGAACGCGAAGCGCCCGATACTATTTTGGTTGAGCCACCAACTTCAGCACTACCACTAACACAGTTTAAGGCCGAAGCCATAACGTTACCAGCTTCCAATCGTTTCCCGATGCTCTCTTTATTGCAAGTGGATACGGTTAACAAACGCATCTTTACCAGCAACCGATCAAACTGGTTGCATCAATTTGATTATGCTTTTCGGGTAAAAGATTCCATCCATCTCAACAGTCCGGTTTCATCCATCAGCTTAACTCCCGAAGTGGTACTGGCTGCTATGGGCATTATGGATCCCAACGATCAGCCGAAAGGCTCACTATTAAAATTAAAAACTAGCAGCACCGAGCTTCTTATTGATTCGCTACGAAGACCAGTATTTGTAACCGCTACCGATTTTAATAATGACAACCTGCCCGATTATGTAGTTTGTAACTTCGGTAATTATGGTGGCGATTTGTTGATTCTGGAAAACCAGAGCAATGGAAAATTCAAACGCCATGTATTGAGTCCCTTGCCTGGTGCGCGCAAAGTAATTGTGCGCGATTTTAATAACGATGGCTTGCCCGATGTGCTGGCATTGCTAACGCAAGGCGATGAACAAATAAGTTTATACACCAATGGTGGCAACTTCCGGTTTAAGGTTACTACGCTGTTGCGATTTCCTTCCGTGTATGGCTCAAGTTATTTTGAAGTGGTTGACTTTAATCAAGACGATCATTTTGATATACTCTATACTAATGGCGACAATGCCGATTACTCCATCATTTTTAAACCTTACCACGGTGTGCGTATTTTTCTAAACGATGGTAAAAATCATTTCAGCGAAAGCTGGTTTCATTACATGCCCGGCTGCTCTTGGGCGGTGGCCCGCGATTTTGATGCCGATAGCGATGTGGACCTTGCTGCGCTTGCTTTCTTTCCGGATTTTAAACGTGCTCCCGAGCAAAGTTTTATCTACTTCGAAAATCAGAACGGGAAGTTAGTACCGCATACTACCCCATTAGCAACGCATGGGCGCTGGTTGGTAATGGAAACCGTGGATCTTGATCAGGATAATGATGAAGATATTCTTCTGGGTGCTTTAAATTTTAATAACGGTGTTCCGCCCGCAATAGTAGAAGGCTGGAAAGCAAACCCGGTTTCTATCTTGTTATTGCGCAACAACAAGAACCAGCACGCAATTGTTTATTAAGTTAAGTATTGGTTTCGCACGTTTGGTGCGTTAACTTTCACCTATCAATTTTTAGCTTATGATTGTGCAGCAGATTGCTTTTGTGTTAGTGTTGGCTACAGCCATTTTCTATATCCGCAAGCGGGTGCTTTTTATTCGCAATACCATAAAACTTGGTAAAGAAAAAAACATTACCGCCCGCAAGAACGAACGCTTCAAAAACATGCTGCTGGTAGCCTTCGGCCAGAAGAAAATGTTTAAGAAACTTATTCCGGCAATTCTACACCTGTTTATATATGTTGGGTTTCTGGTTATCAATCTGGAAGTGCTGGAGTTTGTAGTAGATGGTGTTTTGGGAACACACCGCATTTTTGCACCCTGGTTGGGAAGTTTTTATGCTGTGTTAATGAATGTGTTTGAGTTTCTGACCGTAGCTGTTTTGTTAGCCTGCGTTTTCTTTTTGGTTCGGAGAAATGTTTTAAAAGTTCCCCGCTTTTGGTCGGCCGAAATGACTCAATGGCCGCGCATGGATGCCAACATGATTCTGATTACCGAAATCGTGTTAATGACCGCCATCTTAACCATGAATGCAGCCGATCAGATTTTACAATCGCGCGATAGTCATTATGCACCAACCGGTTCATTATTCTTCAGTTCGTATTTGATTCCGCTATTTGCAAATCTGGAAACCACAGCCCTGATTATAATTGAACGCTTTGCATGGTGGTTTCACATCATCGGTATTTTAGGTTTTGCAGTTTACGTTACCTACTCCAAACACCTGCACATCTTTCTGGCTTTCCCTAACACTTATTTTGCCAGCCTGGAACCCAAAGGCCACATTAACAACATGCCTGTGGTTACCAATGAAGTAAAATCTATGTTGGGCTTAGGCACATCTGAAACGGCAACCGGTGAACCTGGACGATTTGGCGCGAAAGACGTAAACGATTTGGCGTGGACAAGTTTAGTTTCGGCTTACTCGTGTACCGAATGTGGCCGGTGTACAGCAGAGTGCCCCGCTAATCAAACCGGTAAAAAATTATCGCCTCGCAAAATCATGATGGATACCCGTGATAGGTTGGAAACAATTGGTAAAACAATGGCAGCCGGTGGCGATGGTTTGAATGATGGTAAAACTTTATTGAACGATTACATCACCAAAGAAGAAATAAATGCCTGCACCAGTTGTAATGCATGTGTGGAAGCTTGCCCGGTAATGATTAATCCGTTAGAGATTATTATTGAACTGAGACGTTATGTAGCGATGGAAGAATCCGGCTCGCCCGCGCAATGGAACAGTATGTTTCAGAATATGGAAACCAGTTTTGCACCGTGGAAGTTTTCGGCTGCTGACAGGTTTAATTGGGCTAAAGACTAAAAGATGAACTACATCGTAAACAAATTACCAAAGCATCTTTTTTGGGACAGCGATTTAAGTCTGCTGGACGATGTAGAGCATCATGAAAAAATTATTATCCGCACATTCGAGCGTGGCGATCTGGAAGATATTGCTTTGGTGATGGCGTATTATGGAAGAGAGATTTGTGCTGAGGTGTTGATGAGTGCTTTCACATTAAACGAAAGTGCTATAGTCTTCGCCAGCACCTTTTTGAAAATTCCTAAAACAAGGTTTGAGGCTAATAAACACGAGCAACATTTTGCATTATGAGTCTCCATTATTCAACCATAAGCGATGACATGAAATCCCTTTTAGGTGAATTAATGACTATTGAAGCGCTTAAATCATTTCGGTTAGTTGGCGGAACTTCACTTGCTCTTCAACTTGGACATCGTTTATCTGTTGACCTAGATTTATTTGCCGGTGGACGAACCGACTTACCAGCATCTATTTCCAGATCGTTGGCCGATGTGTTCGCTCGAGATTTTATAATTAATCGCATGTACCAGCATGGATTTTCGGCTACAATCCGCGGCATAAAAGTAGATGTCTATGATTGGAAAATTCCTTTTACCGATGATGGTGTGTATGTTGATGGACTTCGCTTAGCTTCAGTAAAAGACATTTTTGCCTACAAATGCGAAGCGGTTTTGGGAAGGAGGGTTGAGAAAGATTACGTAGACATTTCCGAAATTTCAAAGAACAATACGTTTCAGGGTTTGATGGACTGCTTTCGGTTGCGTTATCCTCACATTGCTAAAGGCGCTGTCTTAGCTATTCTTCTAAAACCTGAGCTATTTGAACGTGATTCCTCTATTCACTATCTGAATGGTAATATGTGGCAAAATTATATTTACATACTTGCCAACACTATTGCTGATTATGAAAAAAGTCTCGAGCAAGAATTGAAAGACAAATTAGACGAGCGCGAGAAACATATTCAATCTCTCATTGAACAAAAAAGAAAAAAATGACCATTCCAACACTTGCCGAACTCTCTGCCAAAGGCGAATCTCCTGAAATTGTTTTTTGGGTAGGTTGTGCCGGTTCGTTTGACGATCGCGCCAAGCGTGTAACCAAAGCCTTTGTAAAAATTCTAAATGCTACTAACACAAACTTTGCAGTATTGGGCAACGAAGAAACCTGCACGGGCGATCCGGCCCGCAGAGCTGGTAACGAGTTTCTGTTTCAGATGCAGGCCATCAATAACATTCAAATTCTCAATGGTTATAATGTTAAGAAAATTGTTACCGCTTGCCCGCATTGTTTCAACACGATTAAGAACGAGTACCCAGAGTTAGGCGGTACATATGAAGTAATTCATCACTCAACTTACCTGCAGCAACTTATTAACGAAGGAAAAATTAAGCTCACAGACACGAATAGTTTCAAAGGAAAAAAAATCACCTACCACGATTCGTGTTATCTGGGCCGGGCCAACAATATTTATGAAGCCCCACGCGAAGTATTGCAAGCTTTGGATGCTGATTTAGTAGAAATGAAACGCTGCCGTACAACCGGTTTGTGTTGTGGTGCCGGTGGCGCTCAAATGTTTAAAGAACCTGAAAAAGGAAACAAAGACATTAATGTGGATCGGGCCGAAGAAGCATTAACTACAGGTGCTACTACTATAGCGGTGGCTTGCCCATTCTGCATGACCATGTTAACCGATGGCGTTAAAAACAAAGAGAAAGAAGCCGAAGTAAAAGTGAAAGACCTGGCCGAACTAATTGCTGAGGCACAAGGTTTGTAATTTAAATCGCACTAAGACACTAAGTTTAGTTTAGTGCTCTGGTGGCAACAAAACACATCAAATATGTTTATTCCTTTTGAAAATTTACCAGCCGATAGCCGCGTGTGGATTTACACGGGCAGCAAAACTTTTACTGAAAAGGAGACTGATTTAATAACTGAATTATTAAAACAATTCTGCGAACAATGGGTGGCCCACGGGCATCCGTTACAATCTTCTTTTCTGATCCTGGAAAACCAGTTCGTAGTGCTGGCTGTAAACGAAGATTTTCATAACCCCAGCGGTTGTTCCATTGATAGTTCAGTAGGTGTTCTGCGCAAAATTCATGAGATCACTGGAATTGATCTATTGGATCGCAAGCGGGTACCTTTTCTGGTTAACCAGAAAATTGAATTGATTCCGTTGGCCCACATTAAAATTCAGTTTCAACAAGGCATTCTGCAAGCCGATACCTTAACATTCAATACCCTTGCAACAACCAAAAACCAACTCCAAAACTGGAAAATCGCAGCAGAAAGCAGTTGGGTGGCAAAATATTTACCAAAACCAGCGTTAACCCAATAGCACATATTTTTGTATTTTTAGAACCTTGTGCATGCTTATGAGAGTGAAAGTTGTAGCGGTATTTGTAATGGGTTTGTTGCTGGCCGGTTGTAGTGCCGAAAAGAAAGCCAGAAAAGCATTTACATTAGGTAAATACGAGAAGGTAATAAACTACTATAAAGACGTTGTCAGGAAGCAACCCAACAATGGAGTAGCCAATTATTATGTGGCCGAAGCGTATCGTCAATCCAATCGCATAAAAGAAGCGGAATCGTTTTATGCCAAAGCAGGCGGCAAGGGGGTTAACCCCGATTCAGTAAAACTGTATTACGCAAAATCATTACAGGCAAATTCAAAATATGCCGAAGCCAGTGAGGTGCTTCAAACTTTGGCTGCCAATACAAAAGATGAAAAACTAAAAGACCGTGCCGGTAAAGAATTAGCGGGCATCGATTACCTCGATAAACTCAATCAAAAGAAAAGTTTCTACAAGGTTAAAAACATGGAGGCTATCAACACTCCCTTTACGGAATATGCGCCCGTGTATTCCAACAGTCAGTTGTACTTTACTTCATCGCGTGCTAATGCAAAAATCTATGAAGCCACCGGTACTCCGTTTACCGATTTGTATGTAGCTGCAACCAATGGCGCCAATGTAGATGTAAATACCATTGCTCCCCTGCCCGATTTTATTAACGCGCCAAACATCAATGAAGGCACCATCACGTTTACGCCCGATGGTAAAACCATGATTTTTGGCAAAGGCAATAGCGGCAAACGCAAAGGCACACCCGATGTTGATTTATACTTATCGCGCTTTCGCAATGGCAGTTGGGAAGAACCTATTCCATTAAACATTAATCAACCCGATGCGTGGGAATCAACTCCGGCTTTAGCGCCTGATGGTCGCACACTTTATTTTTCATCTAACCGTAAAGGTGGTTATGGTGGTTTGGATTTGTACTCGGCACAAATGGATGGCCGCGGACGGTTTAGTCGCGTGCGTAACCTCGGCCCTGAAATTAATACGGCAGGTTCAGAATTGTTTCCGCACGTAGCGGATAATGGTAAACTATATTTTTCGTCTGATGGGCACCCCGGTTATGGCATGCTTGATATTTTTGTTGTCAACCGCGCCAATGGAAAAACGGTAATTGAAAATCTTGGTCAACCCGTTAACTCACCTGCCGATGATTTTGGAATTCATCTCTTCAAAGCCGATCGTGGTTTCTTTACGTCTAACCGTGAAGAGGGAAAAGGCGATGATGATATTTACACATTCGTAAATGAAGATCCCAACCTGAAAGTAGTGAACTACTATTTAGCAGGTATAACGTACATGACGCGCAGAGACAGCACCCGCGAAATTTTGCCCAACACTAAAGTAACCTTACTCGATCAGGAAGGTGAAGGCATGCAGGAGTTTGTTACCGGCAACGATGGTAAATTTTTGTTCCGGGTTTATGAAAACGAAAACTATACGTTGATTGGTGAAACAGATGGTTTTATTACCAAACGTCAGCCTTATACCACAGTTGGTAAATCTGTTCCTTTAGAAACATTGAAAGACCTTGTGACCAACATAACGCTGGATACTATTCTGGTTTTAGATCGTAAGCAGACCGGCATTTCCTTTGTTCTCAAGAATATTTACTTCGGATACGATTCTGCCGATATAAGAAGAGAATCCGCACTAGAACTTGATAAATTAGTTACCCTCTTGAATGATAATCCTGACATTAGTATTGAAATGGGTTCTCACACGGATAGCGTTGCATCAAATGCTTATAATATTGAATTGTCTCAAAGAAGGGCGAATGCCACTGTTAACTACCTCATCAGAAAAGGAATTGACGCTTCTCGACTTACTGCAAAAGGTTACGGTGAAGAAGTGCCGATTGCCCGTAACACGAATCCAGATGGAACAGACAACCCACAAGGTCGCCAACGAAATAGAAGGACAGAATTTCGAATTGTTTCTATTGGAACCTACATCAAGAAAGATGATACGGATGAAGAAGATCGCTTCTTTAGAAACAATGAGTTAAAGAAGAATGAGTAGGTCTCTCCACTCATACTGAAATATTCTATTCTGATGTCAATCAAAAGCATACAAACCGAAGTAGATGCTTCTTACCTGTATCAGAAGTTAGCCGAGCATGAAGCTGATGCGGGTATTGCGCACGTGTACCGGCAAATGAGTGACATTGAAAAAGGTCACGCAGAAATCTTCTGCAAGAAAGAAAACATTAGTCTGGAATCTGTATGGAAACCTTCCTGGCGGGCTCACACCATTAACACGATTGGGAAAATTTTTGGGTATGATTATGTGTTGGGTTCGTTGTTGAATACCGAGCGTAGTATTTCCAACGGCATTATCGCTACCAAGGCAAAACTAAACATGGGCCTTACCGGTGGCGAAACCAATCATGTAAAAGTAATCCGCGCTATTCTGGAAAATCAAACCCAAAGCGCGGGCGAAAATATTTCGAAGTTTGAAAAGCGTCATCGTTCCGTTGGAGGCAATGCTATTCGCGCAGCCGTGTTGGGTGGTAACGATGGGTTGGTTTCAAACTTTAGTCTGGTAATGGGTGTAGCCGGAGCAACTTCAGGCGAGCAAGGTGTTCTCCTCACGGGATTAGCCGGAATGTTAGCCGGAGCATTATCCATGTCGCTGGGCGAATGGATTTCTGTAAAAAGTTCGCAAGAGCTTTACGAGAATCAGATGGAAGTTGAAATGGAAGAGTTGGAAAACAATCCCGAAGGTGAGAAACGTGAACTCGCGTTGATCTACATGGCAAAAGGTATTCCCGAAGATCAGGCGCAAGCCATGGCTGCTGATATTATGAAAGACAAAAGCCACGCGCATGAAGTATTGGTGCGCGAAGAATTGGGGATCAATCCCGAAGAAATGAAAGGCTCTGCGGCTGAAGCAGCTATCTATTCATTCATCCTGTTTACCATTGGTGCCATTATTCCGGTAATCCCGTTTATGTTTACCAGTGGCTTTAATGCGATTATGTTAAGCGCTGGCCTCAGTGCCGTAGGTTTATTTTTAATTGGTGCCGCTATTACTTTATTCACCGGAAAAAATGTGTGGTACTCCGGTATGCGGCAGGTATTGTTTGGACTTGCTGCTGCAGCCGTTACATTTGGCATTGGCCACCTGATTGGTGCACAACTCGGTTAATCAATCTTAACCTACATTAAGAAATACATCTTTTAAGGCGAGTATCTTTACTGCAATGAACTCTGCCCGCACACAGCATGTTTGCATTCTATGAACAGAAAAGAATTTCTTAGTCTGTTGACACTTGCACCTTTAACTGGAGCTACCATGAAATTAAATACATTAAATTCTATCACATCTTCCTTCGGTACAAGCGAAAAAATGCCGGTTTTATTTCTGGGCCACGGTAGCCCCATGAACGCGATTGAAGAAAATGAATTTGTTGCCGGCTTTAGAAAAACCGGCAAAGAACTTCCAAAACCAAAAGCTATTTTAGTGGTGTCGGCACATTGGGAAACGAGGGGTACATTTGTTACGGCCATGCAAAACCCTCGCACCATTCACGATTTTGGTGGCTTCCCAAAAGCATTGTTCGATGTACAATATCCGGCACCAGGCAGCCCTGAGTTGGCGCAGGAAACTAAAGACACAGTTACCAAAACTGAAATCGGACTTGATCATGCGTGGGGATTGGATCACGGTGCATGGAGTGTAGTAAAACATTTATACCCCAATGCCGATGTTCCTGTAATTCAAATGAGCATCGATCATTTTCAAACACCACAGTATCATTATGAACTCGCCAAAGAGTTGGCATCGCTACGCAAAAAAGGTGTACTGATTATTGGCAGTGGTAACATGGTGCATAATCTGCGCATGGTAGCATGGGATAAACTAAACACACCCAATTTTGCTTTTGACTGGGCATTGGAGGCGAGTGATAAAATGAAACAGTTTATTCTTGATAGTGATCATAAACAACTAATAAATTTTTCATTGCAAGGTAAACCGTTTCAGTTGGCGATACCCACACCAGAGCATTACATACCGTTGTTATATACACTGGGATTAAAAGAAGAAAATGAAACCGTTACTTTGTTTAATGATAAAGCCGTGGGTGGCTCGCTTACGATGACTTCTGTTAAAATTGGTTGACCCTCACCCCCGTCCCCTCTCCCAGGGGAGAGGGGACGGGGGTGAGGGATAAAAATATAAACTCAAATTATGGAATTAGGACTTTACACATTTGCTGATGTTGCTCCCGATAAAGTGGCGGGCAAGGCAATAAATACGAATCAGCGATTCAAAAATTTGTTGGAAGAAATTCAGCTTGCAGACCAGGTTGGGTTAGATGTATTTGCTTTAGGTGAACATCATCGCGAAGATTATGCTATCTCGGCACCGGCAGTTGCCTTGGCTGCTGCAGCTGCAATCACTAAAAACATTAAACTCTCCAGCGCAGTTACGGTATTAAGTTCGGATGATCCTGTGCGCGTGTTTCAAAGTTTTGCAACAGTCGATCAGATTTCAAACGGTCGGGCAGAGATAATGGTGGGCCGCGGTTCGTTTATTGAATCGTATCCGTTATTTGGTTATAATCTGAAAGATTACGATGCCTTGTTTGCTGAAAAGCTGGACTTACTTTTAAAGATCAACAAACAAGAAGTAGTAAGCTGGCGCGGCAAACACCGACCATCCTTTGACGCATTGGGAATTTATCCAAGACCATTTCAGGAGCAGTTACCCGTTTGGCTGGCAGTAGGCGGCACACCTGAATCAGCCATGCGTGCCGGCACTTTAGGTTTGCCGATGGCATTAGCTATAATCGGTGGAATGCCTGCACAGTTTGTTCCATTTACACAATTGTATAAAGACACCGCACTTAGCAATGGTTTTACTCCACAACTGGGTATTAACTCGCATGTATATGTAGCCGATGATTCGCAACAAGCAAGCGATGAATTTTATCCGGCTTATTCGGCCATGATGAATAAGATTGGCCGCGAGCGTGGCTGGCAACCGATGGCCCGCGCACACTTCGATGCTTCGCGTTCAGCAAAAGGCGCTTTGTTGGTAGGTAGTACACAACAGGTGGTTGATAAAATTTTATACGAACACGAGTTGTTTGGCAATACCCGCTTTCTGGCACAAATGAGTATGGGCACCATGGATCATAAAAAGATCATGCATTCTATCGAATTATTTGGAACACAAGTGGCTCCACAGGTTAGAAAATCTGTAGCTTCAGCCGTCCTGAATTAATTCAGCCTTAATGAATTTATCTGCTTGTTGAAACCCTACTTCTATAGCCTGAATCCCGATTCAATTAAAGAATCAGAATTAGATCTCTTGCTTTCGTTGGGTTGGTATCGCATGCACCAGCATATTTTTGCATGCTCGCACCTTACACTGGATGCTCCGCATCGGGTTTATTGGTTGCGCTATCCGATTGCTGAATTTACTGCGCATACTTCGCACAAGCGTATTCGTAAACGCTGTCAGGCATTTCGGCACACGATTGAAGCTTTGAACATCATTCCTGATTCTCACGAATCGCTTTACAAAAACTACCGGCAAGCCATCAACTTTGATGGTGCTGACAGTGTGCAGGGCTGTTTGTATGGAGAAGCCCAGGCGAGTCAAAACATTTTTAAAACCAGATGCATTTCTGTTTTTGATGGAGAAAGGCTGATAGCCGGTGGCTATTTTGATATGGGCGAAAATTCCGCGGCTTCCATCCTACATTTTTTTGATCCACTTTATAAAAATTACAGTCTTGGCAAATACCTGATGTTACTCACAGTTGATTTTCTTAAATCATCAGGATACACTTTCTATTATCCGGGCTACCTTGTAGCGGGTCATTCAAAAATGAATTATAAACTCTTTATCGGTAAGGAAGCCACACAATATTTTGATTCTGAAACCGCAGCCTGGTTCTATTTTCAGGACCATATTCTTATGAGTGAATAATGTGGATCAATTGAAGCCGAAAAGGGACTGGTTATCCCGTTGAAATGTGCATCTGACCCATAAACCAAGTTGTCGCCATGTATAATCTCAACTTCTTCTGAAGAAAAGTTACCTTTACTGTAATTCATGCATTCACAAATACTACCTGAATTTATACTAACGTTATAGTCATATGAAAAATCTGCATACCATCATTATCGTACTTGGTACTTTTAGTCTTGCGAACGCCCAGGTTATCGGCAAACAATTTCCTGACATGGAAGCAGAAACAGTTGAAGACATAAAAGTTAACCTGCCTACCGATACCAAAGGCAAATACACGTTGCTGGGATTAGCGTATTCCAAAAAGTCGGAAGATGAACTTAACTCGTGGTTCAGCCCCGTGTATAACAAGTTTGTAAAGAAAGCTACCGGTATGATGGCCGGTATGGGCTATGATGTAAATGTATATTTCGTGCCGATGTTTACCGGTGTAAACGCTGCCGCTACCGGCACCGCCAAAAAGAAAGCGATTAAAAATGTAGATCCGGCTTTGTTACCCAACATCTTGTTTTACAAAGGCGAATTAAAAACGTATAAAGAAGCCCTCGACTTCGAAAAGAAAGACATTCCCTACTTTTTTGTGCTGGATGCCGAAGGTAAAATCGTGTATGCCACATCGGGGCGCTTTTCACAAGCCAAGCTGGATGAAATAGAAGAATCGATAGAAGATTAAATGGTCAAAAAGAAAATAGACCTCATTCTACTCCATCCCAGTACTTACTTTCTCAACAATAACTTGTCCTATTGTATGGTATGGTGTGAAAGAAATGGGTGATGATAAAATTATTAGTTCGTTATTATCTCTAGCCAAAATCCACGGATATCCTTTCGTGCGAATTAGAGACCAAGTTACTTGAGTTCCGGAAATGGTTGATTTTTTAACACTCGGCACATTGGTGATCGCAGAGAATATTGTTTTCCCATCTTCAGAGAATTCAAAATCAGATAGGTAAGACTCTGAATTCAACATTGTTATTTGGTTCATGTTATCATCAGCAGTATACACTCTTCCTAGGCTCGATGATACAACAAAGTGGGATGAAAGCCTTGTGCGATCACTTTCTAAGTCGTGGCTATATGGATAATTCACTTTAGATATTAAAAGACCATTGTCTGAGAAATTGTAAAAACTCATAAGATGCGAACTTACAGCTAACAACCGATTGTCAGATTGAAGGTAAATTCCACTAACGGTACCATCATACTCATTTACTAAACTAAGAGAGTTCCTTTTAAAGCGTTTTAGCGTGCTTGAGGAAGATCCCACAGAAACAAAAATATCCCCAAAAGAATTTATTGCCACAGCGTACGCTGGATAATTAACATTTATAACTTCCTTAACTGTTAAATCTAAAGGATTACATATGTAAACTTTATTGTCTGAGCATGGCACGTATAACTCGTCTGAACTATTAAATTTACCAAAATCTATAACACCAATTTTGCTAGGAAATTCCTTTCTCATAAGAATTGCTTTTTGGGAATAGTCTAGCAAAATAATTTCATTGTAGCCTCTTATAACTGCTAAGTCCTTTTCTGGAATCAACTTCATTTGATAAGGAGTAAAATACAAAGCTGAGGCCCCTTCAACAGTAACCTCATTGCTTTTTTTCTCCTCATTGCCTACTGAGCTTGTAACAAAATATATCAACATATTTGTTTGAGGAAAACTTTCATCAACATACCTTGTCGTTAAAGAATCAACTGAAGCTATTAATTTTAAACCTGAGGTTTGTTCATTATCACGCATCATTCTCCATATATTAAATGATCCGCTTCCTTTAATCGTATTCCAATTCAAAAGCATTTGTGTGTCCGAAAGTTTTTCAGCCTCTAATTTTATTGAGGATGATTCGTCTTCTTCACAACCTTGAATCGTGATTAGAATTAAGCAAAAAACAAAAGTTTTCAACTCTAGCTTCATGTTTAAAATTACCATAAAATTATGATTTAATCTATTTATTATAAATACAGATTGCAGGATACAAATGCAAGCACTAATTTCCGTAAAAAGAAACCCCTATGAGCACCCCACAAAAAGCCAATTTTGGAGAGCTACTCTCTAAAACAATTCTACCCAAAGTACACCTAATTGCACTGCTAGTATCGGCCATTGGCCTCGTATTTAAATACATGAACCTCAGCGGCAGTGCCGATATATTAATGATCGGTTTTTCTGCATTGGCAGCGGTGTATTTTCTTTCTGCCTTTACAATGGTAACTGTTGCACAAGGCAGTAAGCATAGTCCTTACGCACTTATCCTTTTCAAACTGCTTTACATTGCTGCGGCTGTAAGCGTAATTGGACTTCTGTTCTTTGTACTTAAATTAGAAGGTTATAAAGAAATGTTGCTGATGGGCAGCGGAGCGCTTGGTGTTGCAATTCTTTTTTCCGCGGCATTTGTGGGAGCCAACAGCGATAATATGCCAATTCTGAAACGTCCATTAACGTTTGGTATTCCGATACTCCTGATTGCAGTCTATTTTCTTTATCAACTTTCAATCGCCTGACCTTGTACGCCCTCATTCTTCTTGCCATTGCGCTTGCACCCGGTGTAGCCATTGGTGTTTACATTTATCTGAAAGATCATCACGAACGCGAGCCCATCGGGCTTTTACTGCGAGCCTTTTTGTTTGGAGTACTTAGCGTCATCGTAACTCTAATCATCAGCGGCATCATTAGCCAGTTTGTTACTATTGATGAAAGTAGCTTAAGCGAACAAGCCGTACACGCCTTTATTATTGTGGCCCTGGTAGAAGAGTTCAGTAAATTCATTTTCGTGCGTGGCATCTTGTACCGAAGCAATCATTTCAATGAACCATTCGATGGTATTGTTTATTCGGTAATGGTAAGCATGGGCTTTGCCACGTTAGAGAATGTGTTATACGCGTTTGAGGGAGGCATGGGCACTGCCCTTATGCGCATGTTTACAGCCGTTCCGGCACATGCTACGTTTGCTGTACTCATGGGCTTTTATCTAGGCAAAGCCAAGTTCGAACACAAGAAAGGGTATTATGCGTTGCATGCATTAGGTGTAGCTACCTTGTTTCATGGGGCGTACGATTATTGCCTTTTTGTTTCGTGGGTGCCGGGCATTGTATTTGGCGCATTGCTTTCGTTAGTAATTGGCATCTGGTTATCTAAAAAAGCAATTCGCATTCATCAATTAGCTTCGCCCTTTAAAAATCAAACTCCCGATTCACCACAGACTATCCCTACCGAAAACACATGATTCGCCAGGCGCTAACCGAAAACATAGCCGAAACCAATTTTCGCTTACGCGGAAAAGAACCCGGAAGATTAGAAAACTTCAGTGATGCCATTTTTGCATTGGCCATTACGCTACTGCTCATTTCTACTTCGCCACCTACCAACTTTGAGCAGGTAAAACGATTTGCTTACGAGTTGATTCCGTTTCTGGCGTGTATTACACTCATTATGCTGATCTGGTACGAACACTTTCAGTTTTACCTGCGCTACGGCTTACGCAACAGTCGCATGTTGGTGTTAAACACATTATTTCTGGCGATTGTATTGTTCTATGTTTATCCGTTAAAATTCCTCACTAAAATCATCATCCTGTTTCCAATCGGTTATTTGCTGGGCGATCAAATACTGTTAAATGATTTGAAAAACATGATCCGCGCGCAGGACATGAGCCAGCTCATGATTATTTAT
The DNA here is from genome assembly GCA_017303795.1 of Cytophagales bacterium. Taxonomy (GTDB): domain Bacteria; phylum Bacteroidota; class Bacteroidia; order Cytophagales; family Cyclobacteriaceae; genus ELB16-189. The sequence continues at coordinate 89,200 of JAFLBR010000019.1, forward strand.
GGATTTGGCGCTACGTGTGTGTTTCTGGTGCTGCGCCAGATGTATAGTTATGCGTTGAGTAAGGCTGACGAACTCGGCTTAAGCGAATTAGAAAAATTTGATACCCGCATTAGTATGCGCACAAATTTTTTGATGGCGCTGGTGCCGATGGTTTCTGTTGTTCTCTCCATTATTTTTGTTAACAGTTGGCTTGCCGGGCCGTTAGCCGGATTTGTTTATTTTCTCTACACACCCATTATGTTTGCGCATGGAAGAAAGGCCGATAAAAAACGAAAGGCGTTGATTGAAGAGTTGAAGAATAAAGAAGAAGTTAGTTCCTGAAATATTAATACTCATTGATAAAATTTGTTCCATGACAATCGACCCAAAATACAAAGACATTCTTTCGAGAGATTAAATGTTTAGGATTGAATCACGCGACACAATAGTTTTTCTATGGTATCTGCCAAGAAGTACCAGCAAGAAATTAATTTATAACTTTGCAATTAATGGATGTCAAGAAGCTTTACATAATTGCAGGGTGTAATGGAGCAGGAAAGACCACCGCATCGTTTACAATTTTACCAGAAATTTTGGATTGTAAAGAGTTTGTGAATGCTGACGAAATTGCAAAAGGGTTATCTCCTTTTCAACCCGAGAAAGTTTCTTTTGAAGCTGGCCGGATAATGTTGAATAGAATCAACGAATTACTTTTTTTAAATGAGAATTTTGCTTTTGAAACAACTTTATCGACAAGAAGTTACAAAATTAAGATTGAGGAAGCTAAAGCTAAAGGATATAGAGTAACATTGCTATTTTTTTGGCTTCAAAGCATTGACTTAGCAAAAGAGCGCGTGCAAATAAGAGTTTTAGAAGGTGGGCACAATATCGATTCTGAAGTGATTGAAAGGAGATATGTAAGAGGAATTAAAAATCTATTTGATATATATTTGCCAATAGTAGATGGAGCCTTGATTTTTGATAATTCCGAAGGGCAACATGAGCTTTTAGCTGACAAAAAAGTTGATGATGTGTTTAATGTTATAAACCATAAAAAATTTACTCTTTTAAAAACCTATTATGACAACCATTGAAATTCAGATTGAGGAGAAAGAAAAAATACTAAAAGGACTTGAAAAAGTTTATGAAAAACTACTTGAGTTTAAAAAGGCTAAGAATAGTGAGCTGGTTGTCTTGCGCGATAATAAAATTGTTAGACTCAAACCTTAATAAACCTTCGCTTTAAAATGAATCTTTGACTTAAATAAAGATAGACCTTATCTCTTATCGATTAGTATCCAATCATTGCTCTTAATAATAAACGCATAGATCGTCCAAAGCAGCAGTGTTGACAATCCGATAATACTGAGTGGCTTCACAAAAGGTGCTTCGTCCCAGATTAATCTGGGCAACAAAGTAATCAAGATTACAAAACCGAAGACTCTCGGAGCAAACCAGTTTTTGATTTTATCAGCTTTAAGAATTAACTCCGTAGTTGTTTCATCAATCACTATAGTTTTTGACCGGTGCCAATTCAGTTGAGCATAAACGGTGTCTGGTACCTTGTGGATAATTACTTTTTTGGTCTCGCCATTTTCAAGTGAAACTATCTGCCCATCCTCAAAAACTACCTTGTAAGAAACAGCCTTGTTAAAAGTCTCTTGATCTCGTCTGATTAGAATTTCTTTCATGAGTATGAGTTTTATTCTCACCGGAGGCTTCGCAATCAATTTACGAATAGAAACAGATTAAGAATCTTTTTAGCAACATCTAGTCGCGGAGGGCGAAGCGAGACTCCGCGTGAAAGATGAACATTTTTGTTAGCGGGCGTTTTTTACGAGATGCTTCAATTCTGCCGTTCCATACCCTATTCTCAGCGGAGGCTTCGCACTTCAATTTACAAATAGAAACAAATCAATAATCCTTTTAGCAGCATCTAATCGTGGAGTCAGAAGCGAGACTCCTTCGCAGAAATGAATTCTTATCTAATTGTTTCTTCATCGATGCAGGATTCTGAAAGAGCCCCCAATACAAGTAAGAGAGAGTCTTTTGAGGGTCGTCATTACAACAGAATTTATTTAGTGAAGTGAATTTATTTCCCAACTTGATAAATGCTCATCAAAAAAGCTTTGCTGATTTTGGTGGCAGCGCTTTCGCAGAGGTGGCCTTGTCCCTCGGAGGCATCTACACCCTGGCCTTTGCTGGGGCATGATGCCGTAGAGCGATACTTATTACATATACTCCAGATGCCATCCCAGTTACACGCTCCGTTGTCGGACTCAGCTTCTTGGAAATCAAACACCACATCCTTGTCTTTGAAGGTATTCTTCATCCAGGTACCTACTTCGTGGCGTGCGCCATTGCTATCACCTGTGGTGGCGAGATAAACAAGCGGTGGGGTAATGTGAACAAAGCGCAGCCCGGTGATTTCCGCGCGTAGATCGTCAATCATCTTTTTGTACGCTGTCTTTACGTCTTCCATGTTCTCGCCACTGATGTCGGCATAACCGAACTTGAAAATGGCAATCTTGATGATGGCCTTATGTTTTAAGGCATTTGTTTTGAACTCCCTTATTTTATCGAACGGATTTCCATTGGAGGCGCTGAATACATTTCCGCTCAAACCTTTGTTTGGTTTTTCATCGAGATCAAAGTATTCGAATTTGAATCCGTTGTTCTCTGCACCGTCTTCCAGATCGGCACCCACCGATTGATGCATGAAGATGGTGTTCCATCCTTTGATTCGGTTTTTCTCTGCATCGCTTAACGCATCCCATGCAGCAATGCCCATTGAGTTTACCACACCTGGCTGGCCTTCACCTAATTCCGTTTCTCCGGGATTTTGGTTGTCGGGTTTTGGTTCGTCTGAAGAAGAGCAACTCACTACCATCAACGCCAATACAATGAACTTCTTCATGCCTTTTACTTTTAAAATTTTAAAATTGATTTAGTGAATGATGCCTATAGCTTGCCCCAGCCTTCAGGCCACTTTAACATTTTATCCAGGTCTTTGTAGTCGCCAAATTCGATGGTTCGATTAAAACATGAGCCGGTATCATTATCGCAGTATTCGGTCCATACAAAGTATCGCCACTTTTTAAAATCAAGAAAATAGTGCTGGGGAAATGAATTGCCAGAACTATGCGTTGATGAAAATCCAGTTGCTACCGTTTCCCATTCATAAGGCACTCCATGGATAATTTCGTCTATTGATTTTAAAGACGCTTGGTCGGCAACAGGATTACTTTCATCACCCGCAGGACAAAACAGCCGATTGTTATAACAGAGATTATGTTTGAAGTAGAAAAAAGTGTTATTGTATTTAAAGTGACTGCCGGTGCCATCTGGAATTCGGATAGGGCCCATGAATGCATTCGGCCACTTGCCCGCCATAGAACCAACATATTGCGTTTGGTTTAAGAAGTAAAGATTACTGGCAGGGTTGGTAGGTATTGGGTTCTTGTAAAAAGATCCGGAGCCGTCAACATTTAAAACGTATGAAGCATTTGTCCATTGATTAACCAAACCATATCCTGGGTAGTCCATTATTTCGGAAGGGAAATTCGAACCAAGAATATCAATGGATTGTGGAGGTGATACTATCCTCATGGTGTCGTAATTTTTGTACATGAACTCCGCTACAAAAAATTTCTTGTCCTTTGTGTCCTTATGGTTGAGATCAAAGAAATAATAGCGGGTAAGCCATTTACCATCAACAAAGTCCACTTTTGGATACGCGCATGTTGGGGAGTTTGCAAATACTACCGGGGTGGGTTCATCGGATGGTGAACAAGCAAAAGCAAAACATACAATGGCGAGTAAATGGAATAATCTTTTCATATCCTCTTGTGTTTAGCCAAAACTATCACCGCGCTTCATCTCGATCTGTTCAACTCGATCAACAACACTTTAAATAGACCAACAACAAGAATCATCCGGACTTCCTATCTTTGATGGAAAGACCCATTTACAAAACTGTGCAATCACCCGTTTCCTGTATCATCGTTGATGATGATGAAGTAGATCGCCTCACCACCATTTCGTTTGTGAGGAAGTATCCCTTTCTGAAGATCGATGGCGTTTACGCTTCCGCGGAAGCCGCAATCGAAGGTTTGAAGTTGCTGCAACCGGAAGTTTTGTTTCTGGATATTGACATGCCCGGCATTTCCGGATTGGCACTTCGTGAAAAGCTGATGCACATTCCCGGCTGTATTTTCATTACTGCCTACCCGGACTATGCCGTAGAAAGTTTTGAAAAAGATGCGCTTGATTTTTTGGTGAAGCCTATAAAAATTAACCGCTTCGAAAAAGCCATGAAACGCCTCGAAGACTTTTTAGTGCTGCGAAACAAAGCAGCCCTGTTGGAAGATGCACTCGGTGGCGACACCATTTTTATTAAAGAAGGGCACGAGAAAATAAAAATTTACCTGCACGATGTTCTTTACCTGGAAGCACTGAAAGATTACACCCGCATTGTTACCGAAGCCAAAAAGTATTGTGTGCTTTCTTCTCTTGGAAATTTATTGAAGGAGAAAGCGTTTCAATCTTTTGTGAGGATCCACAGGAGTTATGCGGTGCAACTAAAATATGTTAGCAGAATTTCATCTGCGTTGGTGATGGTGAAAGAGTATGAAATACCGGTAGGCAGAAACTATAAGGATGTTTTAACACAACTGCCAAATCATTAAAGCGAAAATATTGATCATGAGATTTATGGTTTGTTTTTCCTGCACGTCCCGCTTTCGTGGATACTATGCCTTCGTTATGGCTTTCTTCTTTTCGGTTTCTTTTGTTCATGCGCAGTATAATCAGTTTACCGATTCCCTTCTTCAACGAATTTCGCAGGCCGCAGAAGACTCAAACAAGGTAAAGTATTTTCAGAGTCTCGGGGGCAGATATTATCAAAGCAGTGCGGATAGTTTTTTTCTGTACACCCATCAGGGACTAGCACTCGCCAGGAAAATAGAATGGGATAAAGGTATTGCCAATTGTAGTAACAACATTGGTCTGTTGCTCAGCGATACAGGTAATCATATGCTGGCCATTCAATATCTTGAAGAAAGCCTGGTGATCAACCGGAAAATTAATGCCAGGTTGAACATCATTAATAACCTTACAAACATCGGTCGCATCTACTTTCGCCAATCCAATTTTGTAAAATCTTCCAATTATTTTTTTGATGCGTTGAAGATAGCAGAAGAGATAAACAATCATGAAAAGATCGCTATGGTTGGGACCAATCTTACCGCTACCTTCCTGAGTCAGAAGAATTGGGGAAAAGTTGAGGAGTATGCTCTGTTCACAATAAAGCATAGCGAATTGGCAAAGGCTCCGATTCATTCATTCAAGTCGTTCATAGCGTTAGGCACGATCAGCGCTGAACGATCCGACACCCTGAATGCAAAGAAGTATTTTGAAAAAGCATTGGTGATATGCAGGGAGAATGATTTTAAACTATTGTCTGCTGAAGCACTTAATAACTTGGCATTGGTAGAGAAAAGTATTTCTTCGGCTCTAATCCTTGCATTGGAGGCGCGAAAGATTTATGACGAACTCACTCCCCGATCGCTGAGCTCCGTGATGAATCTGGAGGCTCTTGGTGTATTATACCTCAACCGGTTTCAATCAACGAATCAAAGAGACCGGCAGCTTGAATACCTAAAAAAAGCAGAGTATTATCTGAAAGAAAAAATTCAGTTGTGCACAGAATTGAAATATAGTGAAGCACTTGCTTCAGGCTTACTTCAACTGGTAAGCGTGATGGAGCTGAAGGGTAATTACAAATTGGCTTATCAGTACAATAAACAATATCATGCAATCACCGATTCACTCTTTTCGCAGGAAAATAAGAACAAGATTGCCGCCATCGAAGGCCAGCGCGAAGTGGCTTTGCGCGATAAGGAAATTGAGTTGAGCAAATTAGCATTGTCCGCGCAGCGAAAACAGAATATAGGACTGACTCTAGGACTTGTTTTGGTCGCGATCATTGGAGCATTACTCTACCGGCAAAACCAAATTCGAAAGAAAACAAATGCCGAGTTGCTTCAGTTGAACAGTCAGCTTGATGAAGCTAACAAAGTGAAAGCAAAGTTCTTTGCAATTCTCAGTCATGACTTAAGAAGTCCGCTGGCGCGACTGATTAATTTTCTTCATCTACAAAAGGAGGCGCCCGATTTAATGACAGTTGAACAAACTACTACTCATCAACAAAAAATTGTAACCTCAGCCGAAGCCTTGCTCGAAAATATGGAGATGGTACTGCTGTGGGGCAAAGGGCAGATGGTAGATTTTAAACCGGTAATGAAAGAAGTCCGGGTGAGCAATCTTTTCAAACAACTCAACGAAACTTTTAGAGGGCATGAAAAAATTCAGTTTACCTTTTCTGATTCAGAAAACCTTGAGATTACGACCGATGAAAACTATGTTTTCACCATTCTTCAAAACCTAACTGCTAACGCACTAAAAGCACTGCATGAAACAGTTAACCCTACTATAACCTGGAAAGCACAAAGAGAAAGCAGTGGTAAAATTATTCTGACTATAACTGACAATGGGCCTGGATTGAGTGAAAAGCAAAAAGAAAAACTCCTCACCGCACAGGAAATTACGGGAAGTAAAAATGGTTTTGGTTTTCACATCATCCGCGATCTAGCCAATACTATTCAATGTAAAATTTCCGTAGAGAGTATTGAAGGCAGGAGCACTACTTTTGCCTTGCATTTTTGAGGGCAATTCTCAGCGGAGTCTTCGCAATTCAATCTCTAATAGAAACAAATCAATAATCATTTAGAGCATCTAATCGCGGAGTCCGAAGCGAGGCTCCACTCGGAAGGGACCTTATCTCTTCTCAATTAGTATCCAATCATTGCTCTTAATAATAAACGCATAGATTGTGCAAAGCAGCAGTATTGACAATCCGATAATACTGAGTGGCTTCACAAAAGGTGCTTCGTCCCAGATTAATCTGGGCAACAAAGTAATCAAGATTACAAAACCGAAGACTCTCGGACCAAACCAGTTTTTGATTTTATCAGCTTTAAGAATTAACTCCGTAGTTGTTTCATCTATCACAATAGTTTTTGACCGATGCCAATTCAGTTGGGCATAAACGGTGCCTGGTACCTTGTGGATAATTACTTTTTTGGTCTCGCCATTTTCAAGTGAAACTATCTGGCCATCCTCAAAAACTACCTTATAAGAAACTGATTTGTTAAAAGTCTCTTGATCTCGTCTGATTAGAATTTCTTTCATGAGTATGAGTTTTGTTCTCACCGGAGGCTTCGCAATTCAATTTATAAATAGAAACATCTAGTAATCACTCGCCAGCACTTAACCCAGGAGTCTGAAGCGAGACTCCTCTTGGAACGAAGGACGAAACAAGCTTTTGTTCCCGACTGTTCCATTGAGGCTGTAAACTGAACTGTGTCAAAGTAGGACAAACACTAACTTTGACACATAATGAAACAAGAAGAGCAATTCAATTTAGAGGAAATCAAGAAGAAAGCCCTGGAGCAGTTCCGCTCGGGTA
>JAFLBR010000002.1 GCA_017303795.1 Cytophagales bacterium
TTTTCAAATTGGCTCCGGGGTTAACCTTTTTGGTACACTTCGATATGAAGGCTCAAGCAGACTAGGAAAGAATACTAAATCAGGAATGTTTGGATCATTGGGTACAAATATTGACTTATTATCCTATCTCAAAAAGAGCAACCTCAGCTTTTTCAATCTTAGATTGAGTTATGGAACAACAGGCTCAATTCCTCTTGAAGCAGGATTGGCTCAGGACCGCTATCAGTATTCAGTGATAACCGGTAATGAGATAAAAGTTCATTCAGGTAATCCAAACTTAAAATGGGAACAGAAAAGAGAACTTAATTTGGGAATCGATATGGGGTGGCGTGGTTTCTCTTTTTCAGTCGATGCATACAATAAAAAAATTAGCGATCTAATTCTACTCACTTATAATAATGTAGCAGTAGAAGCTCAATATCAGAATACCGCAGATCTTTCTGGTCGAGGCCTTGAATTTACATTGGGTTACAATGTTGGGCGTCCCGCTGGATTTCAATGGTCTCCTATGTTATTGCTAAGTAGCAACAGAGTTGTTATGGAGAAATACCCTTTAGCAAAAGAACTTCGAGGAATTCCCGAGCGCTGTGGATGTGGAACTTTCCTAATACGCACAGCAATTGGTGAGAAAATTGGACAAATGTGGAGCCCTGTTTATGATGGGGTAAATGCTTCCGGATACCCAATAATGAAAGATACAAATGGTGATGGAACGGTGGAAGCAAATGCCGGAAGTGCGCTTAATCCCAATACTGATTTTACGGATGTAGGTAACGCATCCCCAACATGGGAGCTTGGCTTAAGCAACAGGTTTATTTATAAAAGGTTTCAGTTGGATGTTTTTTTTAGGGGCGTCTTTGGTCATAGTTTAGTTAACTCTACACGACTGGCACACGAAGCGGAAGACATGGGTTCACTTAATACATATAATCGCGTTTTAACGGATAAGGCAGTTTCGGGTTTAACAAGCAACGTATATAGTTCGCTCTATGTTGAGCGGGCTGATTTTCTAATGCTTGATAATCTTAAACTAGAATATACCATTCCATTGAATGTTGGCAAGAATAGTAGTTCTATTAAAATTTATGGAGCGGCTCAACGGTTATTCACAATTACTGGATATTCAGGTGTTGATCCTGAACCAATGATTTTTGAAAAGCAAACCTCAGATGTACTGGCTCCAGGTATTGATTCAATGGATAGTTACTACCCGGCACGAACCTTCACGATTGGCTTGGCTCTTAGGTTTTAAAAATAATTTGTGAGTTAAAGTTATTTCGTCAACTCGTTTATATATGCAGGAATTGCAGGCTCGCCCTTAAAGAAATCATTTCCTTTTCCTTGCGAAAGCGCCCAACGATCTATCCACGAAATTCCCCACTTACCAAATCGGGTAATAGGTGTTTCGTAAAGTTTATCCTGTAAGGCTTCTGCAAGCGCAATAAATTCATAACCGTTGCGGGTATATACCTCCGCAAGTTTGCCGATGTAATGTGAATTAAGCAGGTTGGCATGCAGCAGTAATGTGTGCTGAATATTTTGGCCAAACAAAGCACTTGATTGCTGTTCGAAGTAATGCAATACTTTTTCCATGTAAGTCAGGTAATCCGTGCCAATGCGATTCATGAGAGATTGATCTTTTTTAACGTAAGCACGGTGATAGGCCAATGCAAACAGATAATCTGCATTATCGATGGTAACGGGTGCAACAATGTAGTGGTGCGCGTTTAGAAATTGATCAAGTGAATCAGACTTTGCTTTGGTGTCGCCAGTATGCAGGTAGGGGTGACGGAAATAGCGCAATGATTTGCCGCTGCCTTCAAGTAATTTTTTAGTTTGGATTTCGCCTTTAATAATTTCTGCTCCGAATTTATGGAGCGATGCAATATTGTAATCCAGGTGCGAATAGGTATGATTACCCAATTCAAAGCCTTGTGTTACCCATTGGTTTAACAAACTTACCTGAAAGGAATTCAGATTGTTGTTTGAATACAATTTGAATTCATTCACAAACCCAATGGCTGGCACTTTATGGGTTGCTAATTTATTAAGGAGGTTGGTAGTAATTTCTCGTTGAAATGCGGAATCAGAAATACTATAACTCACCACAGGTAAGTCATCAATGGTAAAACATACTTTTTTCTGGGCAAAGGCAGGGACAATACAGATCAGTATTGCGAAAATAATTTTGAGCATTTCTTTTGATTTAATAGCTAGTGATTTGGTCTTTATTACCTGATTCGTTTAAGCCCAATATCTCCAGTTTCTGATATTACAACTCTGTGAATTAGGAATTCCTGAGGGGTTAATGATTCAATTTTTCTGACAAAAGATTCGGGAACATCATTATCAATATGAAGATTCATGTTTAAGGGTCTATTATCATCAAAGCACATGCCTTTTACTTCCTGATAAAACCTCGGAAAATCATTTAAACTAATGAGTACACTTTGATATTCTATTACTACTGAATCGGGGAAGCTATTTCTAAGCTGACTGCCTGATTTTGTTTCGGCATTCGGGAAACCTATAAATAGGTCAGCACTACAAAAACTTGTGTAGCTAATTTTCCAATCAATAGATGGAGAATATGGTAATAATGACGTTTTTACATAACAATCCCTGTATCGATCCTCCATGATACATTCATTTATTTTTTTTCGAATATAAATGAAAGCGATAGATGAGTCTTGCACAATTAGCGTGTCACCTTTTACTTCGAAAGTACCTGATGATTCATAGATACTTGAGGGCAGAATTTCTTTACCATTTTTATTTTTTCTATTGTATTCGAAATAGTGATAACCACACAAACTATACTTATTAGTAATTGTGACTGTATCTTCAATATCCAGTGTTAGATAATTATATTGATCTGGTATGGCATGCCAATGACCTTTCAATCTTTCACTTTGATCTGGTAAACAAGATATTGAAATGAAAGTAAGAAAGCCAATAAGTCTTTTTTCGAAGCTCATGGAAATTCAGTTAATAAAAGAAAACCTCATCCACAAAGAACCAACCTTTTTGGCCTTTGCCACCATGCCATAGCGGAAGTTTGCTAATGGGCTTAGCTATAATTTTATAATAAGTATGATTAGATGTTTCCCAATTAACGGTTATAAAACTCATGTATGGTGTGCGATAGCCTTTGGGTTCGCTGAATTTCTGCGTCATCAATAATTTAAGTTTGTCTTTACTGTTACCCCCCCAAACCTGAACCTCCGTTGGAGGAAAGATATAGGCACCGAGGTTATCGCCATAACTCAACACAACTTTGTTAATGGCCGGTGGTTTGTTTCCGAAATCAAATCCTGCTTCAAAATTATTATTTCTGAATCCAAGCCATGCAGGCTCTTTAAAAATATCCACAAACCCTTTGCGGCCATCGGTTAGCGAAGTTGAGCCTTCGCCCCGGTATTGTTTATCGGCTGGCGCCAGTAATTCGGTTTGTAAAGGTTTGTAACCTTCCGGGTAAATGCTGGACTCAAACAACGAACTGCAATACCAACCGGGTTTACAGGCTATCGCTTTCAGCTTTACGGTTTCAACAATGGTTATCGGCTCTTCATACAACATGCCGCTTACACTGTCGGGTTGGGTGCCATCTACTGTATAGCGAATGGTTACTCCCGGCATGGTATGTTTTAGTTCTATCTTGTCGGTGGCTTTCAGTATTCCTTCATTCACCAGAATAGGTTTACTCAAAGCCAGTGTACTTTCATCAGTAAAGAGATTATGCACGAATGTAATGTGTGGATAGGCTTTTTCCAGTTCAGCTTTGCCCACGGCATCAATAGCCGTATTCCAGATGTAAACTGTTTTTAGTTGTGGTAAGGTTAAAATGGTTATTAACGATCCGGTTGTCACTTGTGTTCCCGAAAGCGAGATTGATTTTAAATTTTTGCACGATGTGAGATTACCAAGTCCTGAGCCGTTAATCAAAGTGGAGTTGAGATTCAGTACTTCAAGATTGCTGAATCTGGAAAGTAGATTCAGATCAGCATCGGTAACCGGCATTTTAGAAAGACTTAACGAAACCAATTGCTCCTCAATTTGTCTTAACTCTTCGAGGGCTTTGATTTCAAAATAGTCCTTCACAAAAAATTCTGCTTTCAATGCCGGACTATTCACATGCAACGGAAACACTGTTCGAAAAGGTGTGTTCATTTTTTCAATAACATCTGCTGAAGCGGCCTTGAAGGTATAGGCAGGCGCAACTTTAGTGAACGAGGTGTTTTGCATGGCCAGCAAGACCAGTGTATCATCGGGCGCATACGCACCTAATTTCTTATCAAAGTCGGCACCCGATTTTATCCACGCTTGTAATAACAGAATCTCCGGTTGAGTCAATTGTGGTTTGCCATCGGGCGGCATGTGGTCATCGTGTTTTAAAGGCAAATGAATAAACTGAATCATTCGACTGGAATCCGGATGGCCCGGTATAAAGGCTGCTCCGCTTTCGCCACCTTGTTTAAACTTTTCTACTACCGCCATTATCAGTTTACCCTTTGATTTCTTTTCATTATGGCACGAGAAACATTTTTTCTCCAACACAGGCACCACCGCAAGTTGATAGAGCGAAACAGTTTCCGGATCAAGATTGGGTTCTGTTGTTTGTAATGGCTCCCAGATAAAATTTTCTCCATGTGTAAGTCCTGCTCCGGTGTGCCCTACAAACACAACTACTCCCAACAACAACACAATGCTGCCGTGTTTCAATGCAATAATTTCAGATGAGGATTGATAAAACCACAACACCCCATAACTTAACCAGGCCAGTATAAGTCCGCTTACTTTATGTTGCTGTAAAGTATCAGCACCGTAATCACCTCCAATTGCCAGGAGCAAACCAAAGAAAGCTGTAAAGGCTGCGCTGAGTGTTATAAATAAAAGTAAGTATGTCATCAACAACACAAACTGCTTACTCTTGAATTGTGCACGCAGTAACAACAACAGCGCGGTAAGCACGATAATGCCGATAGGAACGTGTAATAATAACGGATGTAACCTTCCGGTAATCTGCAACCATACCGGTAACTCAATTCTGTTTTCGAAAGCAAAAAGAAATGTGGTAAGAAAGAGAATGAAAAGGGTAAGGCTTTTCAGGAACCCAATAGGTTGTTGATTGAAGGCTGCGTCTTGCTTCACCTGTAAAGTATTAAGCGATTAAACCTGGTACAACGTTGCCGGCTACATCGGTAAGTCTATAGTATCGACCAAGGTGTTTATACGTAAGCTGTTCATGATTCATTCCCATCAGATTTAAAACCGTAGCATGAAAATCATTTACATGCACCGGATCGCGCACAATGTTGTAACCAAATTCATCGGTCTCGCCATAAGTAGTTCCGGCTTTTACGCCACCACCAGCCATCCATATGGTGTAACAACGCGGATGATGATCGCGACCATAATTTTCTTTTGATAAATCGCCCTGGCAATAATTGGTGCGACCAAACTCCGTTCCCCAGATTACCAATGTTTCATCTAACAAGCCGCGCTGTTTTAAATCCATAATCAAAGCAGCGGTTGAACGATCGGTATCTTGTGCCTGCAACGGCATTTCGCCCACCATGTTGCCGTGCTGATCCCAACCCTGATGATACAACTGCACAAATCGAACTCCGGCTTCCGAAAGTTTTCGTGCAAGCAAACAATTGGCTGCATACGTGCCGGGTACCAGGCAATCAGCACCGTACATTTTAATTATGTTGTCCGGTTCTTTCGATAGATCGGTTAATTCCGGTACCGCGGTTTGCATGCGATACGCCATTTCATATTGTTGCACACGCGCCTGAATTTCCGGATCACCAAATTCTTTGTGGTTCAGATCGTTTAACTGCGAAAGCTGATCTAACATGTTTCTGCGATCGGCCCGGTCCCGTCCTTCCGGATCTTTTAGATACAATACGCGTTCTTCGCTGCTGCTGAATTGCACGCCTTGATGAACACTATCTAAAAATCCGTTGGTCCATAATTTGGAATACACACCTTGTCCGTTTCCGCGACCGCGTGATAACAACACGCAGAATGCCGGGAGATTTTTATTCTCGCTTCCTAAACCATAGCTCAACCACGAACCCATACTGGGGCGATTGCCTTGTTGCGCTCCGGTTTGCATAAAGGTAAGAGCCGGATCGTGATTGATGGCTTCGGTGTGCATGGTTTTGATAAAGCAAATATCATGTACCACTTTTGCGATGTTGGGAAACAACTCACTTACCCACGTGCCTGAGTTACCATATTGATTAAACTTAAAGTATGAACCTACCAATGGAAATTTCGATTGACCGGAAGTCATGCCTGTTAAGCGCTGGCCCATGCGAATGGAAGCCGGAAGTTCTTCGCCTGCCATTTTGTTGAGCATGGGTTTGTAATCAAAACTTTCCAATTGCGAAGGCGCACCGTTCTGAAATAAATAAATGATGCGTTTGGCTTTGGGTGCGAAGTGTGGCAGTCCAAGCGAAGCAAGTGGCGATTCGGATTTTGAAAATAAGTCGGGGATTAACAATGAGCCCAATGCAGCTGAACCAATACCGAGGCTTAGCTTGCCGAGGAAGTGCCTGCGGGTAACATGGTTGCGATGGTCTATAAATTCTTTGCTCATGGCCTCATGTTTTGGTAATGGCTTCGTCCATGTTGTAAATAGTTTGAATCACCTGCATTAATGCGGCAAGCGAAACGGTGTCGGTAATTTTTTGATGCGGATATTCTCCGGCTTCAAGATACTGTTTCGCTTTCTGTGGATTCAATTGAAATTTTTCTTTCTCGGCTTTGAAGTAGGCGGTAAGCAAATCGAATTCTTCTTTTTTGCTTTCGCGACACACAATCAACAAAAAAGCTTTTTTAATTTTTTCTTCCTCTGTAGATTTCTCCAACATCAATCGTTCGGCCAATACGCGCGAGGCTTCCAGCATCAATGGTTCGTTCAATAATAACAATGCCTGCAAAGGCGTGTTGGTTACTCCGCGTTTCACTTCGCATTGATCGCGGTTACTGCCATCCATTATCAACATGCCGGGAGGTGGCACCGTGCGTTTGATGAAGGAATACAAACCTCTGCGATAAAGTTTATCGCCATGATCTTGTACATAACGAGCCAGTACACCACGGCCCGAAGTAGAAGATTCCCAAATGCCTTTTGGCTGATACACTTTCATGCTCGGGCCACCAATTTCTTTTACTAGTAAACCACTGCTGGCCAATGCCAGATCGCGTACGCCTTCTGCCGTAAGGCGAATACGCGGTGCATGTGATAGTAAAATATTATCCGGATCTTTTTCGAGTTGCTTTTTACTAACCACCGAAGATTGCCGGTACGTGGCCGACATCACCAATTGTTTCATCAATCGTTTTATATTCCAGCCATTTTCACGAAAGTCAACAGCAAGCCAATCTAATAACTCCGGATGCGAGGGTAACTCGCCTTGCATGCCAAAGTCGCCACTGGTTTTTACCAACCCGCGCCCGAACAACTCCTGCCACATGCGGTTTACAAATACACGGGCCGTTAACGGATTTTTTTCGTGTAGTAACCATTTTGTTAACGCTAACCGATTATTCCCAAACATGGCTGAATCAAACGGAAGGATAGCATCCGGTACACCAATGTCCACTACTTCTCCCGGTGCATCATACACCCCACGAACTAAAATATGTGTAGGGCGTTTCCATGTACTGTCTTTCATCACCATTACCTCAACCGGGGTGGTATCTTTTTTATTGATGAAGGTGAGAATGTTTTCTATTTCTGCGCTTGTGATTTTTATTTTGGGTGGATCGGCCAATGATGCTAATTGAATATCTCCCAATAGTCCTTTCTCAGGCACACGATTAAAGAAGGCAAACGTGCGGTAATAATCTTTCTGCGAAATAGGATCGTACTTATGATCGTGGCAGTGTGCGCACTCAAACGTTAAGGCCAGAAAAGCTTTCGCGAAGGTGTTGGTTCTGTCAGTTACGTATTCAATACGATACTCTTCATCAATTACGCCTCCTTCTTGTGTAATTTTATGGTTGCGGTTAAAACCCGTAGCCAGCAATTGTTCTTTGGTAGGATTCGGTAACAGATCGCCTGCGAGTTGCCACGTTACAAATTTATCGTAAGCATAATTTTGATTGAAGGCATGAATCACCCAATCGCGCCACGGCCACATGGTGCGCAAGCCATCATCCTGATAGCCGTGCGAATCGGCATAACGCGCCACATCCATCCAGTGTACCGCCATCTTTTCGCCATACTGCGGTTGCGCTAACAATTCGTCCACTACTTTTTCATAGGTATCTTCAGAATTATCCGCAAGAAAACGATTGTGTAATTCGGGCGTGGGTGGCAGGCCGGTAAGATCAAGACTTACGCGTTTTAATAATCGCGCTTTGTCGGCTTCAGTATTAGGTTGAAGCCCGGCAACTTCCATGCGCGCGAGTGTGAAAAAATCAATTTCATTCTTAGGCCAGGCTTCGTTTTCAATTTCAGGCAGTGCGTGTTTGGTTGGCGGAATAAACGCCCAATGCGGTTTGTACTTCGCGCCTTGTTCAATCCACTTTTTAATTAAGTGAATTTCAGTTTCGTTTAACGAAAGGTTTGAGTTGGGTGGGGGCATCACTAACGAAGTATCGGAAGTAGAGATGCGTAAGAATACCTCTGATTGATCCGGCTCTCCCGGAATAATAGCATGTGCGCTTGGATTATCTTTCAACGCGGCTAATGCACCTTCGGGCGTATCCAAGCGCAAGTTGGCTTTGCGCTGATTGGCATCCGGACCGTGGCATTTAAAACAACGGTCGGAGAGAATAGGGCGGATATGCAGATTATAATCTACCGAATCGCGCACGCCTGTAATTGATCCACTCTGCTGACATCCAACAAGCAGGAGCGAAGCTAAAACACAACAAATCCCAACTAAAAATCTCATACCGGTAGATGAGGACTAATGTGAGGATTTTAAATGAGATTTAAAATGGTTTTTATTCTGGGCTTTGAGAGTATGCAGATGAATTTGTTCGAGCCTGTCATTCCGGATGAGCACTGAAAATCAGTTTAGCACTTCCTTAGACTAATGAGTCGAAAATTGAATTCGAGGTCTGGCGAATTCCGGAATCCAGCGGAGGACTGGTGATTGTTTTATGAAATGCATTTCGTAGTTCTGTAAGTGTGAGGCGTCTGACGGCTGTTGGCTTTAGCCTTTAAGCCGTCTTGACGCCTTACAGATTTTGTCTGGTTAACTCCAGATGATGCGTAACATGGTAACATGTAAAGTAAAGCATTTCGCGCAGGGTGAGTTTACCCAATAGCGGATGGGGTAAAATGTACGCATCTAATTCAGCTTCGGAGAAGCGATTGATTTTGCTGGAGAGTATTTTTACTTCAGTTGTTAACCACGTGTTTAGATGCTGATACTTTTTAGCCTTACCAGTTGCCGGAACAAAGCGGCCACTGGCACGACCGCCAGCTTGCAATTTTGATTTATATTTTTCGATCAGTTGATAGTATGTTTTACTAGGGCGGTTTGCTTTACCAAATACCAAGCGCAGTAAAAATTTAGGCAGGATAAAAGCAAGTCGTACCGGTTGTACCGATAAACAAATGTGTTCCAGGTGTTGCACGGCTGTCCACTTGTTGTTTTTGCTGCTGACTAATTCTTCCGCGCTCAATCCGGCCAGGTATTTTTGAAACTCGTGGTGGTTGGTGAGCAGGGTAGTGGTTAGTTCGGGTTTGGTCATGTTAGTGTGTGTTGCGAAAGATACCGGTTAGTTACAAGAGGTGAAGATCAAACTTGTATTCGATTATTTCTTTTTCTTTTTTAAGTTCTGCTTATTACTCTGCTTTAGTTGAAGTGTGTCTTTGGCAGTTAGGGAACTTACAACTTTTTTACGGGTTCGTGCTTCCAATTCTAATCTTGCTTTGCGGGCAACGGTACCGCCTTGTTTGGCTGCTACTTTACTCTCGTCAAATGTTTTTGGATTGATTGCTTCTGATATGTCTTTCGCAGAAGCTTCGGCCAACATGTTTAAGATTAATTCGGTGTTGGTCATGTTGTCGCGCAGATTTTCTTTCTTCAATCCTTTCAGGATTTTATATTCTTTCGTGGTTTTGTCTGACCAGGCTTTGGTAATGATGTCGGTTAGTGTTGCGAAATGAACGCCTTCTTTTAGCCCGCGTTTCTTCCATTCGTTGGTAAGTTCTTTTCTTATCTCAATACTTTTCAGGCGTTGGTTAATCCAGTTTTCGGAGTAGCCCAAGTTGAGATATTGTTGTAAGGCCCGGTCGATGGATAATTCAGGGTCTTGCATTTCATCCAGTCTTTCGGAAGCCACTTGTGCCAACCAAAGTTTAAAGGGTTCTGCCTTTGGTGATGGAATGGATTGAATAAGGCGGAAAAGTTGTTCGGTATCGGCAACATCGGTTAAGTAGTATTTACCGTCAGACGATTGCATTTTCAGTTGGTTACAATTTGTAACCGACTGATTTCCTTCCTTCAAAAGTCTGTGTTTCAGTACTTTCCAGTAGTTTCTGGCTCCCTGATAGCTGCTTTGTTCGGTTAGCACCGCAATAACATCAATAATAGAGATGTACCACTTTTCCTGCTCCTCATCCCAAACGGTTCGCACCTGTTTGTCCTCAAAGATTTTTATCTCATTCTTTTTATCCATGTTTATTATTTCATTTTCAAACCGTGACAATCGGTCACGGTTTCAATTAGTTTAGTTACTGAGTTGACTAAAATTTGTAGCCAACTGATTTAACTCTCTCAACTGGTTACAATTTGTAACCGTTTCAGTTTTTCTCCTATAAATGGCTAATGCTTCTTATTTTTTTGATAAACCCCTTTAAGAGCAAGCATTTAAAGATAAGCCGATTGGGAAAGAAATACCAATCTGATTTTAAGATAGTTGATCAAACCTGTACGTTGAGAAGAACACAAACGATCGAGTAGAAAAACATTTCATAGATGAACCAACTAACAATTTCGTGATTCCAGTATGCCGCGCCAGCAGGAACGGAATAACACCGTTGTAGGGGGTGGAGTTACTAAAGTAAACAGGTTTTAGAAGAATGCCAATCAAACCCTCCGTGTACTAAACATTCTGGTTTACCACTGCTGAATAATAACACATACCTGATGATCGCGCAGGGCAAATTCTTTAGCTCCCCACGGGCGAAGCGTAACCTTGTTCAGGTTGGGATGCAGAAATTCGGGATGGGATGCGCTTACTTTTTTGTACACGTCATCAATCGCATGGGTTACCAGCCGAAACTCAGGATTGTGTTCTTTCGCCAGCGCATGATGCTGAAAGAGGAACAAGCGCAATTCATTTTTTTCGAGTACACAAAATGGATTTTCTGACTTCAATTCTTCATGTCCAATGGAAAATTCGAGGCAATCAACAAAGAATTTGATGCCATCTTGAATGGAGGCGTAGTACACATTGGGAATTAACCGCGTAAAGTTCATGCGTGATTCTGTTTTTGAAGCGGATCGTATTGCAAAGATGTCTTTAATTCTGAAATACCCGAATTGATCAGGATCAAAAAAATGCGCCACCGCCTTTGCGGTGTTCTTCACCGGCAGCTTCGTAAACTTAATAAATTAATTTTGATTGCATGTTGGTGAAGAACACCAACATGGGCGAGGGGGCCATCTTGAATGGAGGCGTAGTACACATTGGGAATTAACCGCGTAAAGTTCATGCGTGATTTGGTTTTGAAGCTGAGCGTATTGCAAAGATGTCTTTAATTCTGAAATACCGGAATTGATCCCTTGCCTATGCCGTTGTTCTTCACCGGCAACATCATAAACTTAATAAATTAATTTTGTTTGCATGTTGGTAAAGAACACCAAGGTGGCGAGGGGTTATGTCTTTGTTAACTCTACTTTATAGTCAAAAGGTCTTGCTTTTATTGCACGTTTAAATCCTTCAGTGTCCTTGATTGCTTTTTGCCAGTCGTCAATGGTCGGCTTGTCAATGCTCCAAAGATTAAAACTTTCGATTTCTCCAATGTCTGTAGCTTTATAGTATAATGTTAGTTTAACTTGATAAAATTCCTCATCATCGGGGTCAGCAATTTGTCGGGTTAGATTAAATTCAAACTTTCCACCACTACCGTCCCAGTCGTATGTTCCATATTGAAATAACAACATATCATCGTCTGCATTTTCGCTCCCTGTGTCAGTCTTGTAATTTTTATAAAAGTCAAGAATTGAAGTCAATGCTGTCCCCGGAGTAATGTTGTCGTCAGTGATGTTTGAATTTACTATTCCTTCAAGGGTTATCTTCGATTCTTTCACGTCAATTTGTTCTTGATTTGAATTTGTCCTACAACTATTTAATAAAACCAAAATTGGTAACAAGGTTATTCTTAGTCTCATAAATTTATCTGTCTTTTTTGTGTTGCCCGCATTACTACCAAGCCTTGTATCTTTTAAAAACAGCGTGTTGAAAGATAAACAGGTTGGAGCAGAATGCCAATTTGGTTTAGGAGTGCTTAAACATAAAGCATGCAGTTAATAAACTGATGACTTATTATAGATAAACTTTTACTCCAATGTATTTATCAAATTCCATTTGGTCTTTGATCGAAAGACGTTTTCTCATATAGCGAAGACTGTAACCTCCCTCCATTCTTCCTTCTTGGTCCAAGATGTACCAATCTTGAATATCATTTTTTATGAATTTTAATTTATCTCCTTGTTTAAGGTCGAACTCACTGGGTATTTCAAATATTTCGGCTACGCATGAATCTAAATCAAAAACAGGGTTGACAAGCCATGTAAACGCTGTTTTTCCTTTGTTGTCCGATACGGGTATTTTAACGCATGCATTTGATGACTCAGGTTTTGTTTTTAACTTTTCAATGAAAGAATTTATTTGACTCTGTGCTTCTTTAACAGTCATCAAATATTCTGAATCATCTGAGTTAATATTTGCAAAAATTGGTTCGTCATCTTTTCGGTCAAATGAAGTTTCCTTAGTTGAACAACTACTTAATAAAAAGAAAATCCCAATGATATAACTAATTCTCTTTGTCATATTTGAAAATCACTTTTTGAATTGTTCCCAAACTGTCCGGTTACTTGCCTACTGCCTTTGCCAGTGTTCTTCACCAGCAACATCGTAAACTTAATAAATTAATTTTGGTTGCATGTTGGTGAAGAACACCAATATGGGCGCTGGTCTATGCACAGTATTGGCGTTAGGTTTTTTAGTCCAGTCTTTCATTTTGGGCTATATTTTCCAATCGCCTCTTTGTATAGGCTCTCAGATTCGTCTTTGAATTTATCTCTCATCGCCTGAAGATTCGTGAATTTCTCGTAGATATTCTTGTAAATTATTTGATGAGCTTTGTTAGCTAGTTTTTCTTCTGAATAGACATCCATCTCAAAATCACTTGATATAGTACTATTTAGAAGACTCAGCAAATCGTCCTTATTGATTTTGTCAATCTCAGTCCAGACGGAATCACTGCTAACAATCTTTAGATAGTAACCTTTGTTATCATCAATTTTTAAGTATTTCATAGCTTTTTGTTCTTCTATCTGTATATGCATCTATTCCAGCTTCAAGGCAGTTAAGCATTGCGTCAAAATTCAATATTGTGTCACCTGTTGGACTTTTCAACTCTTTACTTGATGGGTAACCAAAATAGACCCGATACTTCACGCTACCGTTTTCAAGCTTCTTATCAGTATAAAGAATATAATCAGGCTTTATGGATGCTCCTACGGTACTGTTGTGTGTAACAACTATAACTGGAATCTCTTTAGCTATATCCTTAATAAGTTCGTTAACTTCATTTTTCAGGAAAATGTTGTCAAACGAAGATTCGGGTTCATCTAACAACAAGAGGTCGTGTTTAAGAGCATCACTTATTTCATGTAGAAGATTAAATTCTGACCTTTCTCCTCCAGATACAGGGTAACCATGTTTATTCAAAGTCTTATATTCAATATCGACAAAGTACCTGTAGTATTCCGTAGCCTCCAGTTCAATGCCTTTTAGGGATTGTAGGTATTCATAAGGATTGTCATATTTACTGTAGGTATCCATAAATGACAGTTTCCGCTTACTCTTATTTTTTAGTTGAGTTGCACCAGTAAATTGTCTAACATAAGCGACCACTTTAAATCCTCTAATTTCCTTCCGGTCAATTTCTCTTTCATTCTTAATATCTCTTGTTATTTGCGAAAACTTCTCGGCCTTTTTGTTATCCAGTAGTATTTTATAGAAGTCAATATCTTCAGGATGTGTACAATTAGTTCGAAATCTCAGTTCTTGTTGAACATTTGAAACCAATTCATTCACCCATTTTTTCTTTAAGTTCAGTTCTTCTGTTTCAACATATGTTTTGATTAATTCAACTACCAAATTTTTGAGATTGGTGATTGAAATATGTCTATCTATTAATTCTTTATACGCCACATTTTCAATAAGGAGTATCGTTGATTCAATTAGTTTTTTTAAACTTTCTTGCCTGACTTCAGTAAATAAACTTTCAGCAAATAAGGCCGCTTTAGAATATGTGTCCGACTTGTCATTTTCTGATGCAAACCTTAGCAAGGTTGAAATGTACTTTTCAATATCTATCTCATTTTGCTTTAAATCTACACTTGAAATGTCTCCAATAACATCTTTAAATTCTTTGAGGAACGTTTCCGACACATTGCTGTGTCTTATACTCATCAAACCTTCAAATTTTGCTTCGTCATTTTGAAGTAATGAAAACTGCTCTATGAATTTGACGTTCTCAAAGGAGTTACATATTCTTTCAAGCGTATAAGTCTTCCCAGTTGAACGTTCTCCAAAAATTATATTTAACCCGGTTGAAATCTTTAGTCCATCGTCTGTGACTTGAAATAATTTATTTCCATCTTCTCTCGATAGGAATACCTTATTCTTGTCAAAAAGGCATGACTTTATACCATTAAAAGTTAATTCTTCTATATCAATAAAAGTTTGTCTTACTGGAAATGAATTTAAGCTTTCATGAAATCTCATGTCGCTAAAGATTACAGGAACAAGTTTATCAACTTCTTTCAAACATGCTTTAAACTTTCTAACACTTGTAACTTCTCCAGCAGAAATATGGTGCTTCAATTTGTTGATTACTTCTTGTTTAATTACCGGTTTCTTGTCGTAATGCGGAATTAACAGGTACTTAGATAAGTCGGTAAAAATTAAACAGAATTTCTCCAAAGAGATGTAGTCGGTGTTACTCAAGATTTCTGCTTTTACCTGAGCACACTTCTCACCAAACTCTTCGTGGTCTTTGTTATCAGATATGAGTAGGATATGTCCACCTTCCAAATCAATTTCAATACCTGGAAACACAGTAATGTCTAATGACGATGAAATGATCTCAAATTGCTCTTTGTCGAAGGTGTTATGATTTGTAATTGCAATACAATCAATTTCCATACACCTTACATATTCTTTCAACTTGTCTAAAGAAAATTCGACCGGGTTGTCGCTTACTGTTGTTATTGTATGAATATGGAGGTCAATCTTTTTCATTTATCTCGATAATGCGAATCTTAGTCTCTTTATTAGAAACCTACCTCCAACCCTTTTATTTAAGACACTGTATGGTCTAACATGCCTTGATTACTTTGACAAATATCCTTAACAAGTGCCCTCCCCGCAACGTGGTTTTCCCCGTATTTTATACGTGGTTTTCCCCCTAACCGCGGGGCAAAACCCCCATAGGCGTGTTTAATGAGCGGGATTCAAACAAAAAATCCCCCGCCTGCTGGGCGAGGGATTCAGAATTTCTAATTCAAATTCTGCTTACTTCAAATCCGAGAAGTCAAAACTGGTTTCCAGAAACTTGGTGGTAAACTTACCCGAGCGGAACGTAGGGTTATCCATCAGCTTTAAATGGAATGGTATTGTTGTCTTTACCCCTTCAATCACAAACTCGCTCAATGCACGCTTCATGCGCGTAATCACTTCCTCGCGCGATTGGCCGGTTACAATCAACTTACCAATCATGCTGTCGTAATTTGAGGGAATAGTATAGCCTGCATACACGTGGCTATCTACGCGCACCCCATGGCCACCCGGCTTGTGCAGGTTAATAATTTTACCCGGTGAAGGGCGGAAACCGTTGGCCGGATCTTCTGCATTGATGCGGCATTCCATAGCATACAGCATAGGGTAGTAGTTGGTACCGCTAATGGGCACACCCGCTGCTACTTTAATCTGTTCTTTAATTAAATCGTAGTTGGTTACTTCTTCGGTAATCGGGTGCTCTACCTGAATACGCGTATTCATTTCCATAAAATAGAAGTCGCCATGCTTGTCTACCAGAAACTCTATTGTACCCGCGCCTTCGTAGTTAATGGCCTTGGCACCTTTAATGGCGGCTTCGCCCATGCGGTCGCGCAACTCCTGGCTTACTACCGGGCTGGGAGTTTCTTCTACCAGCTTCTGGTGCCTGCGTTGTATCGAGCAATCGCGCTCTGACAGGTGACATACTTTTCCGTATTGGTCGCCCACCACTTGTATTTCGATGTGGCGCGGTTCTTCTACAAACTTTTCTAAGTATAAACCATCGTTACCAAAAGCAGCACCGGCTTCGCGCTTGGCATCGTCCCATGCTTTTTTAAACTCCGATTCATCGTTGATGATGCGCATACCTTTACCACCACCACCGGCTGTTGCTTTTACAATTACCGGGTACTTAATTTCTTTGGCGATCTTCAGGCCTTGCTCCATTGAATCGAGCAAACCTTCCGAACCGGGAATACACGGCACACCGGCCTTAATCATAGTTGCCTTGGCCGTGGCTTTATCGCCCATAGAGCGAATCATTTCGGGCGTGGGGCCAATAAATTTTATTCCATACTCGTGGCACACAGCCGAGAACTCTGCATTCTCCGAAAGGAAACCATAACCGGGATGAATAGCATCGGCATTGGTAATTTCGGCTGCGGAAATAATGCGTGGTATGTTGAGGTACGATTCTTTGCTGGGTGCGGCCCCGATACACACGGCTTCGTCAGCAAAGCGCACGTGCAGGCTTTCGCGATCGGCAGTGGAATAAACCGCTACCGTTTTAATGTCCATCTCCTTACAGGTGCGGATTACGCGTAGTGCAATTTCGCCCCGATTGGCAATTAATATTTTTTTAAACATAACTGGTTTCTGGTTACTGGTTTCTGGTAACTGGCAACAAGTAACAAGCAGCCAGCAACCAGCAGCAAGTTTTAATCAAGCTCTACTACAAACAACACCTGGTCGTATTCAACCGGGGTTGCGTTTTCTACCATTGCTTTTACGATGGTACCCGAAACTTCCGATTCAATTTCGTTGAACAACTTCATGGCTTCAATAATGCACACGGTTTGTCCTTTCGAAATTTTATCGCCCACCGATGCAAACGCAGGTGAGTCGGGGTTAGCCGAACGATAGAAGGTACCGATCATAGGCGATTTAACTTCAACCGTGTTTTTGCCAGATGCAGGCTTTTCCACTTTAGTGGGAGTTTGCACAGCAGGTGTGGTAACTGCAACGGGCGCTACTGACACAGGTGCAGCCATAACCGGAGCCGATGACTTGATTACTTTTTGATCGGGCTCGCGCTTTACGTGAAGTTTTAATTCTTTGGTTTCAATATCTACTTCGTTAAGACCAGAGTGGGCAATGAAGTCGATAAGATCCCGGATTTCAGAAGTTTTCATTTCAGCTTTTTTTGTGGGTTCGTTTGCGCTGCTTGCGCTTTTTCCGTTAGAGGTAGTTTTCTTTGCCATGATTTAATTATTTCACGCGTTCAACATACTCGCCTGTATCGGCTTTAATCTTAATGTTATCGCCAGTATTTACAAACAATGGCACCTTAATTTCAGCACCTGTTTCAATAGTAGCCGATTTTAAGGTACGGGTTGCAGTATCGCCTGCAAGGCCGGGCTCGGTGTAAGTAACATTTACCACTACGTGCTGTGGTGGCTCGGCTGTAATCGGGTTGGTTCCGTTTTCAAATGCAATCAACAAGGTTACACCTTCTTTAATATAGTTTACCGATTGGCCCAATAACACTTTATCGATGTACACTTGCTCGAAGGTATCGTTATCCATACACACTAAGCTATCGCCATCGGCATACAGGTATTGGTACTCTTTGGTTTCAACACGCAGTTGATCTACAGCATCGCCCGGACGAAAACGGTTTTCAACAATTTTACCGGTGCGCACACTGCGCATTTTTACCTGATAGAAGGCCCGCAGGTTGCCGGGTGTACGGTGAATCAGTTCTTCCACCTGTACCACCTCGCCATTGTAGCGGATGTAGTTTCCTTTGCTTAGATCAGAGATAGTTGCCATAAAAAAATCAAACTTTAATTTACAAATGAAATGGTTAATGTCAATTATGAAAGGGGTGTGCGAGTGGGTTACTGGCCATTATAGGCCCATTTTACATAAACGGCACCCCAGGTAAAGCCTCCGCCAAAAGCGGCCATCAGTATGTTGTCGCCTTTTTTAAGTTGCTTTTCGTAATCCCACAACAATAATGGAATAGTGCCCGCGGTGGTGTTGCCATAGCGTTCTATGTTCATCATTACTTTTTCATCGCTAATGCCCACACGGTGTGCGGTGGCATCTATAATACGTTTGTTGGCCTGGTGCGGAGCCAGCCACGTAATGTTATCGGCATTCAGGTTGTTGCGTTCAGCCACTTGTGCTGAAATGTCGGCCATGTTGGTAACGGCAAACTTAAATACAGCCGAACCAGCCTGATACACATAATGCTCGCGCTTGGCTATTGTTTCGGTAGAAGCAGGGTTGCGGCTACCACCGGCTTTCATATGCAAAAATTGTTCGCCACTGCCATCGCTGCGCAGTTCCCAATCCATTACACCAACATCTTCGGTAGTAGGTTCAAGTAAAACACAGCCGGCACCATCGCCAAAAATGATACATGTAGTGCGATCGGTATAATCTACAATGGCCGACATTTTATCGCCACCAATTACCACCACTTTTTTATACATACCCGATTGTATGTAGCTGGCACCAGTAGCCAAGGCATATACAAAACCTGAGCAGGCCGCGCCCATATCAAAACTAAACGCATTGGTAGCACCAACAGCCGAGGCTACAATGTTGGCTGTAGCCGGAAACGTCATGTCGGGGGTTACGGTAGCAAAAATGATAGCATCAATTTCTTTGGGATCGATTTTGGTTTTAGCCAGCATGTCGTTAACAGCAGCAATACCCATTACCGATACACCCAGGTTATCGCCTTTCAGAATTCTTCTTTCTTTAATGCCGGTGCGCGAAGTAATCCATTCATCGTTGGTTTCAACCATTTTCTCCAACTCATTGTTGGTAAGAATGTAGTCGGGTACATATCCACCAACTCCGGTTATAGCCGCTCTGATTTTGTTCATATGGTTTGTTACGTGTGGGATAATCTCAAATTTTTAAGCCTTCCTTATAAAAAACAAAGGCCCGGTTTACCAACCGGGCATTAACAACGCGTACGTTACTTGTGCTTTTCGGGATTGCGAGAAGCTGATGGAGAACGGAAAGTTTTGCTTTCGCAGAACACGGGCGTATTAAGCCAGTACTTCTTTCTCCATTACCACATTACCCTTAAAGTACAGCTTGCCTTCGTGCCAGAAAGCGCGGTGTGGTAGGTGGTTTTCGCCAGTAGTAGGGCACACCGCCATTTGCTTGGGCGTTGCCTTGTAATGGGTTCTTCTTTTATCTCTTCTTGTTTTCGAGGTCTTACGTTTCGGATTTGGCATAACCTATTCTATTTAACTTTTTACTTGTTCTGTTTTACTTTAACTTTTTCAATTTCTCCCAGCGGGGATCGATTGAATCATTCTCTTTTTCTTCTGTTTCGGTTGGTGAAGTGGAATACACCACGGGTTGGTCACTTTCGGCTTCGTTGGCAAAGCGTGGGTGCAATCTCTTCATGGGTATAGCCAGTGCAATAAATTCGTATAAGTACTGCCCCAGGTCAATGCTGTCCTGATCGCGCGTAATAATTACAATTTCATCGCTTATTTCCTGCGCTTCTTCTCCGTATTTGAAAACCATTTTTCGGTTTTCGGTTATCGGAAAATCAAACGGCTCTAATGTACGATCGCACACCAGGGCTGCCTGGCCGGAAATTTTAAAATTCACTTCAATGAACGTCTCTTTTTTATCGAGTACCACTTCAACATCAAACCGGCCATCCGAAACGGATTCGGTGCCGTACTTTTCAAAGAAACCTTTTTCGAGGTGGTAGTTGAAAAGATGGGCCTTTTTACTGAGGCCAATGATATTAACTGCGAACTCTTTCAAACCCGAAGGTTTTTAAAATGAGCGGGCAAATTTATCAGTATTTATCGGATTTACGCCTTTTGGGGCCGCTTTTTTGAGCATTTTATAACGAGCCTACTTCTGCGCGGCAGTTATTACCAGTATTCTGCGAAAACTGTGCTTTTTAATTCGCTATGTGGCTTTTTCCCCGAATTTTCTATCAGATAGTCCACCACGTTTTTCTTAAAGCCCAGCTTAATTGCGATGCTTTTGGTAAAAATAACCTCGCTTTCAAACACTTTCTGGTCGGCAAAGATCAATTCAATGCAATCCACCAGGTAGTCGAACTTCTGGTCGTTTGAAAGTGCACCCAGCGTATCGATGGGTTCGGGGTTGCGCACCAACTGATTTACTTCTTCTTCGGGAAACTTTCTGTCGTTAGCAATTTTCAGAATCATTTCGCGCTCAGCTCGGGCAAAGTGTTTGTCGGCTTCGGCCAGTTGAATCAGGATGTTGAGTTTCTTTTTAGTAACAATGTCCATTCGCTCCGTCTCACGTGTTTGTTTTCAAAGTACACACTTATTGTGAGGTATCCGTATCTGCGCAGACGAACGAGCAAAAAACGATGTAAGGTTTCTTATTTTTCTACCGTTTGTTCTAACCTATTCTTAATAATATCGCAAGCAACGTACATGGCTTGCCGCATAGAACTTTCACTGGCCTGATTTTTTCCGGCAAGGTTATAGGCAGTACCATGATCGGGCGAAGTGCGCACATAAGGCAGCCCGGCAGTATAGTTTATCCCCGATTCGAACGATAACGTTTTGAAAGCTACCAGCCCCTGATCGTGATACATGGCTACAATACCATCGTATTTGCTATGCTGTCCACTGGCAAAAAAACCATCGGCCGGAAAGGGCCCAAAAATCAATTTACCTTTTGTCTTCAGATCGTTGATTACGGGTTTGATTACATCTAATTCTTCGCGGCCCAATAAACCTTCATCGCCAGCATGTGGGTTTAATCCCAGTACAGCAATTTTTGGTTTGTTGATTAAGAAGTCTTGCTTCAGCGAAAGCTCCATTAACCGGATTTTAAGTTCTACGCGTTCTTTGGTGATGAAAGTTGGAATATCTTTTACGGGTACATGTTCGGTAACCAAACCTACGCGCAGGTTTTCGCCTACCATTAGCATCAGGCTTTCGCCTGCGTTAAATTCTTGTGTTAAATATTCGGTGTGGCCCTGAAATGGAAAATCTTCACCATGTATGGTGTTCTTATCAATGGGGCCGGTAACCAAACCATCCAGATGACCTTCTTTTAAATCTTCTACCGCGCGTTTTAAGCTTGTTAAAGCAGCCTTTGCGGTTTGTTTAGAGGGCTGGCCGGGGTTTAGCTCAATCATTTCTTCCCAGCAATTTACCACGTTAATGGCTTTGGTAAAATATTGTCCTTTGGTTTTAACCTGTGAGTAGTTAAAATCTTCAAGGCCCATTTGTTTGCGATAGTAGGAGAGTACTTTGGTTGAACCATATACAACGGGTGTAAACAAATTAAGTAAGCGACTATCGGCAAGTGCTTTAATTATAACTTCGGCACCAATGCCATTAAGATCGCCAATAGTAATACCAATGCGGGGTTTATCTGAAGAGGTGTTCATAGTAAAAAGAAACGTGTGTAGCTCGCAAGTTAATCTAAATTTATTGTTTTGAATTTATAGTGCGTAGTTTGCACACGATCTGATATAACCTGATGAGTGTACGTCCGAAAAAATTTCTGGGTCAGCATTTTTTAAAAGATAAAAGTGTGGCCGAACGCATTGTAGAGGCTTTGCTATTACCCGATGCAGCCCAACAGGTTGTTGAAATTGGCCCCGGCACCGGTGTGCTTACGCAGTTTCTGGTAGCAAAGCCAGCAGTCGATTTACAACTTGTAGAAATTGATCGCGAATCGGTTGCGTATCTGAAGCAACATTATCCACAGCTTGATTCTAAAATAACCGAAGGCGACTTTCTGGAACTTGATCTGCATACAAAGTTTGAAACACCCTTGTTGATTATTGGTAATTTTCCATACAACATTTCATCACAAATATTTTTTAAAATCCTGGAACACCGTAACCAGGTAACGCAGGTGGTGTGTATGCTGCAAAAAGAAGTGGCCGATAGGATTGCTGAAAAGCCGGGCAGCAAAACGTATGGTATTTTAAGCGTGTTATTACAAGCTTACTACGATGTTACGTATTTGTTTAAAGTACCACCCGGTGTTTTCTTTCCACCACCCAAAGTTATGTCGGCTGTAATTCGCTTAACGCGAAATAGTCGTACCCAATTAGGGTGCGATGAAGCTTTGTTTAAAGCAGTAGTAAAACAAGCATTTCAAAACAGGCGCAAGACCTTGCGCAACGCACTTAAAATTTTAAATTTGCCGGCCTCTTTAGTGGCCCATCCGCTTATGGAGAAGCGGGCCGAACAATTAGATGTAGAGCAATTTATTTTTCTAACCCTTCAACTGGAGCAGAGTCGTGAAGCACGTTGAATTTGAGTTGAACAAAGAATTTCGGGACCGCTTTCAGCAAGCGCTTGACGAGCGCGATAGTGATTTTGTACGCACTTCGCTCGAAGAAATTAATCCGGCCGATATAACGGCATTGCTTTACGAGTTTAATGGTGAAGAATCCAAGTATGTATTGGATTTGCTTTCGGTTGAAGTTCGCTCTAAAATCATTAACGATTTAGACAGCGATACCCGCAAAACTTTCCTTACACATTATACCGCCACCGAAATCACGGAAGTGGTTAACCAATTGGATTCGGATGATGCGGCTGATATTCTGAACGAATTACCCATTAAGACCAGCGAGGAGATTATTGCCAGCCTCGATCCGGATTTAAAATCGCAAGTAATTGATCTGCTGCGCTACGATGAGAACGTAGCCGGTGGTTTGATGGCGAAGGAATTAATAAAAGCGCAGGCCGATTGGAATGTGGTGCAGTGTGTAGAAGAAATTCGCAAGCAAGCCGAGAACGTAACCAAGTTTTATACGGTATATGTAGTGGACGATGCCGATAGACTGCTGGGCAAAGTATCGTTGCAAAAACTTATCCTCACCGACTCGCGCACCATTGTTAAAGATTTGCTGGATGAGGATGTGGTTTCGGTTGAAACCTACATGGAAGACCGTGAGGTTGCCGAAATAATGAGTAAGTACGACCTTGAATCGGTGCCGGTTGTAAATTCGCAAGGGCAATTGGTAGGTCGCATTACGATTGATGATGTGGTAGATGTAATTACCGAACAAGCAGAAGAAGACCGCCAGTTGATGTCGGGTATTACCGAAGATGTAGAAGAGGACGATAGCGTGTGGCGCAATACGCGTGCGCGGTTACCGTGGTTGTTGATTGGAATTTTGGGAGGCTTGATCAGTGCCCGTTTCATGGGCTTTTTTGAACGAGAGATTGCGCAGATAACAGCCATAGCATTTTTTGTTCCCCTTATTCAGGCTACAGGCGGAAATGTGGGGATTCAAACTTCATCCTTAATTGTGCAGAGTTTAATGAAACCTGGCTTTGTTGACGATGGCCTTTGGAAGCGTTTGCTGAAAGTATTTAGCGTAGCCTTGCTCAACGGTTTTTTTCTGGGCTTGATTGTATTTGGTGTAAACCGGATTGTGTTTGGCAACGATCCACTTAATCTGGTGGTTTCGCTGGCCCTGTTCTTTGTAGTGGTGTTTGCTTCCTTTGTGGGCACCATAACACCTATCATTCTCAATCGATTCGGGTTTAATCCGGCACTC
Organism: Cytophagales bacterium; assembly: GCA_017303795.1. Taxonomy (GTDB): domain Bacteria; phylum Bacteroidota; class Bacteroidia; order Cytophagales; family Cyclobacteriaceae; genus ELB16-189. Next base: position 24,053 of record JAFLBR010000002.1, read on the forward strand.
GCCTCTGGGCCGTTTATCACCACCACCAACGACTTGTTAGGCTTGGGTGTTTATTTTCTTACTATCCATCTTTTGTTGTAACTTCTCGCTTGGAAAGGCACTAAACCAAAAGCTACACGTAATGAAGGCGTACTATTATTATCTTTATTGCTGTAGTATGGTTTTACTTTTTTAGTTTTATTTGAAAACCAGTAAGTGATTACCGGTACGTTTAATGTGTTATGCCCCGCTTTAAGAAATTTAAACATACCCTTGTAGAGCGTTTCAATACTATTATTGAGAAGCCTTTACTTACTTCTACCATAGTATTGGCTGGGGTGGCGATACTGGTGCTTAGTCTAAGCTTCAGTTACTATCTGAACGACTTCGACAATTTTTGGGAGCAGATTTTAGTGGAGGCGCACGGAATGATTTTCGATATTGCCATTATCGGTATTTTGATTTTCTGGTTGAATCAGAATGGGGAAACCCGGCAACGCATCCGAACTTATAAAGATGAGATTGATGACTTCCGGTTGTGGGAGTCGGACGAAGCGGCATTTCGTACCGTAGGTAATATCAAGCGTTTAAACCGGCATAAAATACACGAGATTAATCTGGTGAACTGCCACCTGGCCCGCACCAATCTTAACTATGTAAACCTGAAAGGCTCCAATCTTAATTCGGCAAACTTTTCCAGTTCCTCGTTAATAGAAACAAACATGGAAAACACCCGCCTTAACCAAACTAACTTCGAAAATGCCAACCTGAATCAAGCTATGCTAAAGGGTTCGTATGCCAGTGGTGCTAATTTTAAAGATGCTTTCTTAATCAAGTCTCAATTTGAAAATTCATTTCTGATTAAAACTAATTTTAAAAATGCGTTTTTAATGGAAGCAAATCTTTCCGGCAGTTATCTGATGGGTGCCGATTTTGAAAATGCCAGTTTATATAAGGCTGATTTACGTGGTGTAAAAGGGTTAACGGTAGAGCAACTTACAAAAGCCAAAACTTTATACCTGGCAAAATTTGATGATGAAATTCTGGAACAGATTAAACTTACGCTGCCCGAGTTGGTAGGCGCTTAATTTTGTTTTAGTGAATTAAAAGAATACTTTTGAAACATAATTCAGACAACGGCTTTCCAATGCGGTAAAGCCGTTGTTCTTTTTTTGTCGGGTTTGGAATGAACATCGGCATGAATTTAAAACACGAAGGTTATGAGCAAAAAGATTTCGTATTACACCAAAGAAGGGTTAGATAGACTTACGCAAGAGCTTAGCACGCTTAAGACAAAAGGTCGTGCCGATATTGCTAAACAAATTGCAGAAGCTCGCGACAAAGGCGACTTGAGTGAAAATGCTGAGTACGATGCAGCAAAAGATGCACAAGGTCATCTGGAAGCAAAGATTGCACAATTAGAAGATTTGTTGAGCAATGCTCGCTTGCTAGACGAAACCAAAATCGACACCAGTTCGGTATCGATTCTTTCTAAAGTTACCATCAAAAATAAAAAGAATGGAGCTTCGGTTACGTATATGTTGGTATCGGAAGAAGAAGCTGATCTGAAGGCAGGAAAAATCTCAACTCAATCGCCTATTGGTAAAGGTTTGCTCGGTAAAAAGAAAGGCGATACCGCAGTAATTAAAACGCCTGCTGGTGAAATGGAATTTGAAGTGGTGAACATTACTGCCTGATGCCATCAATCTTTACAAAGATTATCAACCGCGAAATTCCGGCTTACATTGTTGCCGAAGATGAACACTTCATTGCTTTCTTGGATGTAATGCCATTGGTGCAAGGTCATACTTTGATAGTGCCCAAAGTGGAGGTTGATTATATTTTTGATCTGGATGCTGCCACACTTGCCAACATGATGGTGTTTGCTCAGCGCGTTGCTAATGCGGTAAAGAAATCAATCCCGTGTAAACGAATAGGGGTTGCTGTAATTGGGCTTGAAGTGCCGCACACACATGTACATTTAGTGCCCATGAACACGATGAACGATATTAACTTCACCATGCCAAAGCTAAAACTTCCTGCTGAAACCATGCAGGCGATTGCTGATGGTATTAAGGCAAATCTGTAGGGATTAAAAAAAGTATATTACTAAAAAAATAAGTTTGGTGAGTCCTCCTGGGGACATTGATAGTCATTGAGTTACAAGGAGTTTAGTGAATTGGGTTCACTAAACTTTTGTTTACAAGAAACACAAAAAAACGATTTTGGGCTGTGTAAGTTTATATGTAATTCGCTGGGGAATTTAATCAGGTAAGTAGCGATTCAAGTGCAAAAACTGCGAGATATAATTTACCCGTAACGATCCTGATTATCGGTTGCTCTCCAGTACAGCTTACATTCCACCTTGGGCTGATGGCCTAAGCCCAATGATTTATGGAAACAAAGTCACCATTCATTTATCAATACATTACCTTAAACCCATTTCTTAAACCAGACGGGCAAATGTTCTGTGGTGTGTAGCTGCAGATTCACTACTTGATGTCGCTGATAATAGAGTATGTAAGTCAGTATTTGGATTTGGAAAAGTAATTTCCATGCAGGTTCAAATTCATGATGTTATTAAGGATTTAGTTTATCTTAAACGCAATCCGCCATAGGCCCCGCACTTCATTGTTCTTATATCCAACAGCCTTATCACGCGCGTAAAGTTTTTGAATAGTGGAATCGGTGCTGAAGGAAACTTCTTTACCGGGTGTGCCGTGGCAGGTTAAACAAAGCGGTTGCGTAATAATCGGTTTAAAGAAAAGTACCGAATCATCTTTTAAAACAAGTTTAGGTGTAATGGCTTTGCCTTCACTTACGTCAATACCAAAACCCTTTGCCATAAAAGTTGCCAGCTCGTCTGCTTTGTTGCGAGGGTTACGCACTTTAGTACTTACTCGTTTTATGGAAGCCTGATGAACAAGCGAAAGTGAATCTGTAATAGGGTAGGCGCGCAGGTTGCAGTACCGCAAGGCAGAATCAATACCACCGTTTTGCAGAGCCTTTTGCAGTTCGCCACTAAGCGTTTCAAACGAAAGTTTAGCAATAACATTACCGCGCGAGATGTACGTGGTATCTAACTGCGAATAACTTTGAAGCGTTTTTTTGCTGTTGCAGGAAATGACGATTGCAACAAGAAGTATAAGAGGAACCAGGTTTTTCATGTGGGTAATTTCGGGAAAATTTTCCCGATAAACTTATTTTAATGAACCCCGTCAAACCATTCTTTAAAATCGCTAACCTTTTCGCGGCTCACAATTATCTCCGGTTCCCATTTAATATGAGGTGTAATTTTTAACCGACTGTTGGAATAAACCACTACATCTTGTATAGAACTAATATTTACAATGTAGCTGCGGTTAATGCGATTAAAAATCTTCGGGTCTAAAATCTCATCCAGGTTTTCAAGTGTATAATCTATAATGAACTTGCGCAGTTGGGTTGTAATCAGGTAAACATCGCGTCCGTCAGCAAAGAACAAACTAATTTGATCGGCTGTAATGGATTTGATGTGATCGCCCAACTTTACCATAAACCGGTTTTTATACGCGCGTTCGGGTGCATTCAGCGCATGTAACACGGTTTCAGTGCGATCATCGCCCCACCGTAATTGCGTGCCAAGACTTTCTACTTTTTTTAAGCTGTTGGATAAATCTGTAAACGTAATCGGCTTTAGTAAGTAATCAATGCCGTTTACTTTAAAGGCATCAAGGGCATATTCATTATACGCAGTTATAAAGATTACCGGTTTGCTGATTTTTACTTCTTTAAAAATTTCAAAACTCATTCCATCCTTTAACTGGATGTCCATAAAAATTAAATCGATGGAATCTTGTTGTTCAGCGAGCCAGTTCACAGCTTCTTCTACCGATTCGGCTTTACCCTTAACAACAATACCCTCACTGTAGCGCGAAAGGTAACGCTCCAGTTTTTCGGCAGCCGGAGTTTCATCTTCCACAATCAACACATTTAACGCAAGGTTATTCATTTGTCAACTTCATCAGCAATTTGAACAAGCGGAAATTTAATATAATTTTCTTTGCCAGCTTTAACCTGAACAAATGGATTCTCACTGAAGAATGAGTACGAGCGCTTTAACCGATCGTACGCCAACAAACTATCACGATGCAACAGTAGCCTGTCATTAAGTGTATGCTGCAAAACAAGATATTCATCACCTTCTTCCAGGTATAACCGAATAACCAAGGGCGATTCTTTCGAGATGAGTGTGTTGCGTACAATAGAATCGATTGTAACCAATAACGAACCCGGAATTAATTGAATGTTGCGCGTATCGCGAACGGCATTTAACAAATTGAGTTGGCGGTGTTTGTAGTTTAATAGCTTAATCAAATGTTCTGCGGCCTGTAGTTCTTCTTCCAGCGAGATTAATTCTTTGTGGCGGTTAATTAATCCGTATCGGTAAATGCCGGCCAGGTAATCAATTTGTTCTTCGGCTTCGTCAACATTATGTTGCAATGTGAGAATCAGGTTCTCCAGACTTTCATAAAGTAAATCGGGATTAATATCGTTCTTGAACGAAATAAAATCCGATTCTAATTTTTCGCGCAACTTTTTTTCCTGCTGGATCAGTAACGTGTTTTCACGATTGAGATAAAAATTACTGAAGAACAACACATTATACAGCAAACCAATTACGCCATAAATTGCCAGAAACACATGCAATTCACCCATGCTGATCTGAAAACCAATAATCCAATTGTAATAAGCCCAGATAGCAAGTGTAATTAAAACCAGCGATATAGTAAGTGTTGCCAAAAGCTGCACCAGTATCCTTCTTCTGATAGATTGTTTGCTCAACCATTTTTCTGAAACGGAAAGTGTAAGGCGCATGGTTTCGAGCGAGATGTAGGCAAGGGCAATACACACGTACACTTCCGAGCTACTGAAAAGATTTTCAAGTTCAGAAAAATTATTGTTGATGAGCAGAATAAGCAGATATACCATTACCCCCAGCACGGGTGCCGACAGAATGCGAAATAAAGCCTGATGGATAAAGAGGCGGTTCATTGCGGCAGTAGTTGTTGTGTTTTGGGTAAAGCTTTAATAACCGGCAACGTAACTGAAAACCGGGTTTCATTTTTAACAAGCACTTTTCCGGTTGTAAAAAACTGGTAGCGGTTAACAATGTTGTTCAACCCGATCTTTAAGCTTTCGGCTTTGGTTGAAGTTGTCTTGGAGTTACTTACAATGATTTGTGTATTGTCTTGTGCTGAAATGTAAATCAACAATGGTTGTTCTTTCGATATTTTATTGTGCTTTACTGCATTCTCCACCAGTAGCTGTAAAGTCATGGGTGGTATTAGCGTATTAAAAAGATTTTTGGGCAGGTTGATTTCCAGTGTTAAGTGCTGTTCATAACGTGCCTGCAACAAATAGTAGTAGGCTTTTACAAACTCAATTTCTTCGCTAACGGTAACCAATTTTTCTTTTTGATTGTCGATTACATATCTGAACGTATCGGCCATTCTACGAATAAATTGTTCGGCCATGGCCGTGTCTTTAAACAATAAGGATGAAACCGTATTGAGGCAATTAAACAGGTAATGCGGACTAATTTGTGTTTTAAGTGAATTGAATTGCAGTTCAAGTTGCAGCCTATCCAACCGCATAGATTCTACCTGAGTTTTGGCATAATAGCGATAGGAGTAAAACAAGCCATAAAAAATTTCTGAAATGAATAAAGTAATAATAAGCAGGATGCCCATTTTAATCACATCGTCATTACGGACTTCCAGAAGCAACACGCTTGCCGTAATAGAAAGCAGTAGCACCAATATCCCGTTAAGGAAAAAACCGGAAATAAAGCGCAGTAAGAAATGTGAGCGCCAATCAATCCACTTATCCAGCATCTTATCGAACTGCCAGGCAATAAAAGCGGTGAGATTTATAATTAAGGTAAAGACTACAAATTCGTACGCTTCAAAACGCAATGAGGGGAACCGGCCTTCTGCACTATAAAAAATGTACACAAAAAACAGAATGCCGAGGGTGGTGCAAACCAAAACCAGTGTGCCGTACTTTTTCATAAAGATGCGGGAAAAGAAAGTTGGGGCTTGCATTGCCCCAAACTAACTTATTTTTTTGAAAGAGTTTAACGATCCAGGGCCCGCATGGCACGGCCATAGTAGGTTTCGGAACCAATTTTACGAGCCGCATCGCGATACGCATTTTTTAAAGCATCGCTGCCGGTGCGCACACGCGTGGCTGCGTGGGTCAATACCTCAGTCAGATAATGGTCGGAGTTTATGTTTTTTGCTGCGTTTATGATGGCAATTACTTTGGCTTCGCTTAGATCAGATTCATCGAGTGCGTTTTTAAATACTACTGTTTTGTAATGATCGCTACTCATATCGGCACCGTATTCAACTAACTGCTTGAAAGTAGCATCCGAAAAATCCTGACGATCTAACATGCTGGTGAGCACTTCTGTGCGATAATGATCGCTGTTAATGGAAGAGGTTACGGGAAGTAACTCACTCAGCACTTTCTCATCAATTGTTTTGTTTAGCATAGATTTGATTACCTGAGCTTTGTAGTGGTCGGAGTTAATATCTTTAACCGACTCTACCGCACGCTGATGCGAATTTGACGATAGGTTGCGGTCTAATGCTTTGGTTAAAACAACCGTTCGATAGTGATCGGAGTGAATGGATTTAGAAGTGTTGATCATCTCAGCCACAATTGCATCCGTTAAATTATCCTGGCGCATAAGCGAAGTAAGTACTTCGGTTTTATAATGATCGGAATTGATTTTAGAAGCAGACGCAAGTGCAACTTTAACCGCTTCCAACGAAGCTGGTTGCACCCGTAAAGCTTCTTTTATTATCTGGGTTTTGTAATGATCGCTTCCCATTTTGTTGGTGGTGGCAAAAACCGCTTCGGCTGCATCTTTGTTACGCAACAGTTTATCCATGTTGTCTTGCAGAAACTCAGTAATGTAATGGTCTGAGTTCATGTTGCCAGTTACTTTGCTTACAATAGCTGGATAGTCTTTTTCAAGAACAGGTCTTTTCATTAGCAATTTCGCATAATGCGTTTTTACGTGATCGCTTTTAATAACCTCAATCTCAGCTAACACGGCTTGCGTTCCGCCTTTTGAATAGAATCGATTTACACGACTTTCGGCAGCAATGGTAGTGGTGCGCACAACTTCAGGCAGCACTTCGGCAAGCCACTTGCGGCCCTCCGGATCGAAGTTTACTTCAGTACGCCCTTCGTAATAGCGTTTTATCAACACGCTACCTTCGCGGGTTATCTTAATGCTGCGCCTTGATCCAAACGAAGTTTTGGTTACTTCGAAATAACCATCGTGCGACATATTACTGATATCGCGGTCATCATCCGAAACTTCTATTGTTCCGCGTATCTCAATATCAAAACTGTTCAGACCGTTGCTGTTCCGATAGGTGGTTTTAGAATTGCTGCGCGATATGGATAAACTGGTGCTTTCCGATTGGGCGTTGGTGGCCAACGAGGCTATCATCAAAAGTAAAAAGTAAACGGATCTCATAACGAAAGGCTTTTTTAAGCTGAATACGGAGCAAAGGTGGGGTAGGGATTCACTACCGGCAACCGTATTGAAATGAACTGCGGTATTGGTGTAGTGAGTTGTGGTTAACTGCTACTATTTTCAATTAAATGTAAAAACTCAATCAGGCCAATAACCTCCGTATCTCCCGCAAAGGGATACCTTTCGTTGCCCGGATAAATCAAGTATTTGCTTGTTGCTTTTATGTCTTCGCTTGTTGCGTGAAGCCCCGTGAGAAGTGGATAGGCAATTGAAGTACGCCCAACTGTCGGCCAGTGCCAATAGTTGGGCGTTAGTATGTTAAACAGTTCTTAATCTATCGTTAAGATCCAGGTATCCTTTAAGCTAAATTTGTTTTCCTTCCGGTAGTCATCGCGCAGTTTTTTGGCTTCATCAAGCGATGCCAGATTACCCATGTGCACATAGTAATATTCTTTAACCGGAGAGTATGAAACCGTTGCCTGATAACCTTCTTTCTTCAGGTTGTTCATTAGTGCAAGCGCATTTTGGTTTGACCGGAATGCACCCACTACCACATAATGCCCAGGTTTAAGGCCACGACCGTTTAATGTAACCACTTTTTCTTTTGGTGGTTCAGGTTCTGCGACAACAGGCTGAACTACCGTTTCTTTTTTAGGTTCCTCAACGACTTCTTTCTTCGATTCTTCCACCACCTCTTTCTTTGGCTCCTCAACCACTTCCTTCTTCGGTTCTTCTACCACAGGTTTTGGTTCAACGCGCTCTTCTTTAGGTTGGGTCTTCTCAATTACTTTTTCTGTAACGGGTTCCTCTTCTGTTACTGTAGGTGTTGCCGCTGGCCTGCTTACTTGTTTCTTACCCAGTCGTACGCTTACATGTAACTCGTGCGAACCGGTACCAAATCCATCCGCAATCTTTGGTGCAAATTCATAGGCATAGCCAATTTTAATTTTCTCCTTTAGCGAAAATCCTAATAATGCCGCTGGTCCATAATCCACCCGATAAGAACCACCCACCCATAAAAGGTTATCTACTTTAAGTGTACCCAATACTTCTAGCTGGGGTTGCTTTATCTCGTTTGTGCGGTACATTACGTACGGTTCAAAAGCAATACGGTCACTAAATTTGAAATTATAGCTAATAGAAGTGAAGGTGTTTTTCAATGCATCAAACTTGGGTGTGTTGAAAGCATCTTCTGAAATTGCTTTAGAGTAGAATAAACTCGGCAAGGCAAAACCTATTTTAAGATTGTTGAATTGGTAGTGCATTCCAAATTGTCCATCCAGATTTGAAGTATTCGAATTGTTTAAGGAGGGGTCACTCGGATCGTCTATTTTACTCATATCAACCCGGCTCATCGAATATCCCATCGATAAACCGAAACCAAGTTTGTGATTTACATCGGTACTTTTACCCAGATAAACCTGATACGCAAATGAGGCCGCGCCAGTGTTGGTCTGTAGCACCCCAGCCTGATCGTTATACACATTAACCGCAAATCCCATTTTATAATTAATAGGAACTTGCAAGTTGGCTGTAATCGTAGTTGGTGCACCCTCGAACTGAGCCCATTGCTTGCGGGTGTTCAGATTTAACTCGGTATAACCATTGGGGGCTATAAACGAAGGATTAAGCAAATAGGGGCTAAGAAAGTAATGATTATAAATCAGGTTTTGTTGAGCCACTGCCTGGCTCAGCAAAACCTGAAATAGAATAAAAACAGCGAGGGTTCTTAAAGAGGTCATGTAAAAACTATCGGATTAGGGTTACGGAGCCTTTAGATGGCTTCTTATCCGAGCAACGAATAACGTAAAAATAAACTCCTTGTGGAAGCAGGGAGCCATTAAATGTTCCATTCCACTCCGTTGCATACCCTGTTGTGGAAAATACCCGTTGGCCTTGGCGGTTAAAAACCTCCACGGTACACTCATCCAGCAAGTCGGCATTATTGATGTGCCATGTTTCGGTACTGATATCTCCTTTGCCATCGGGCGAGAAGGTTTTGCCTGGTTTTACAAGAGGATCTTCTTCGCGCACCTGCAGGTTCACAATGTCGTTTGCAGTCAGGCCTTCACCATCGGCTACGCTAATTGTAAACTGGTAGGTTCCGGGAACCAGATTGGCTAAATCCAGAAACAAAGTATCATTAGGATTGATCGGGATCAGATCTCCACCGGTTTGCGTCCATAAATAGGATGAAATAATTCCATCCGGATCGGAAGCGCTGGCGGTTATTCTAATCGAATTATCTGGTAATTGTACTACACGATCGCCACCGGCATCTACCACAGGAGGCTGGTTGGTAGGAGGTGCCGCAAATACACTAACAGTGGCAGTACTTGAGTTAGTAAGTCCTCCATTATCGGTGGCCGTTAATTCAAATACATAGGTGCCAACCACTAAAGCACTTAATGATAAGGTAGTAGTAGTTGTACCTGCGAGTGTTGCCGTAGGGCCGGATAGTTTTGTCCACACGACAGAAGCAATCGTTCCATCATCGGTAGCTGTACCGATCAGTGTTGCTGTGGTTGTTGGCAACACAACGTTAATGTTTCCACCGGCACTTACATTTGGCGGCAAATTGATGGAGGCCGGTAATACCGTTACTTGAACTTGCCCTGTGCCTGTGGCTCCCAGGTTATCCGTAACCGTTAACCGGAATTGATAAGTACCCTCCACCATATTGGTGACAGTTAACGATGCAGTATTTTCATTGGCAAGAGTGCTGGTTGGCCCACTTAATTTTACCCAACTAAACCCGGCAATCGTACCATCAGGATCATTGCCAACGCCAGTTAGTATTATACTGTTGGTTGGAAGTACTATGGTTTGTGGTGAACCCGCATTGGCGAATGGTGGTTGATTAACAGTGGCCGCATTTACCGTTACCTGTGCTTCATCAAATCCGGTTGCACCCAGGTTGTCGGTTGCCGTTAAGCGGAACCGATAGACGCCTTCAATTAGATTGTTTACAGTAAGCAGCGTAGTAGTGGCATTAACCAATGTAGCTGCCGAAGGCCCGCTTACCTGTGTCCAAACCCGGCTTGCAATACTTCCGTCCGGATCGCTGGTGCTACCCGAAAATTGAACTGTATTTACTGGTAGAAAAATCACTTTATCCACTCCGGCATTTACCACCGGGGCTTGATTTACTGTTGCCGGATTAACTGTTATGATCATGTCATCGGTGTCCGTAGCACCATTGTTATCAGTTACCTGTAATCTGAATGTATATATACCTTCTAATAGATTTGTTACGGAAAGCGTAGCATTAGTGGCTACACCCAATGTAACTGTTGGTCCCGTTACTTTTGTCCAGAGATAAGAAGCAATTGAACCATCAGCATCGCTGCCAGAACCAGTAATGTTTGCACTATTGGTTGGAAGTGTAATAATAATATCAGATCCGGCATTGGCTACCGGAATTTGATTTACTGTTGCGGCATTTACCGTAACCTGTACGTCATCATTATTGGTGGCACCATCGTCATCTGTAACCATTAATCTAAACGTATAAACACCCTCTACCATAGCTGTAACTGAAAGTGTTGCAGTATTGGCATTGGTTAATGTAGCTGCTGGGCCGGTTAACTTGGTCCATTGATGTGTTGTAACTATGCCATCGGCATCGCTACTGGTACCAAACAGGGTAATGCTATTAACAGGTAATGTCAGTACCTGATCAGCGCCAGCAAATGCTTGTGGTGGTTGATTAACTGCAGCAGGTAATACAGTTACTGTAGTTTGTGCAAAAGCTGTTAGTCCACCATTATCAGTTACGGTTAATCGGAATACATACACACCTTCTGTCAGAGAGCTGACCGTGGCAGTTGAATTATTGGCATTGGTTAGGGTTGCAGCCGGGCCACTAACTAAAGTCCATGCGTAAGTGGCAATCGTTCCATCGGGATCAGATCCAGAACCAATCAGGTTGGTTGAATTTACCGGAAGCGTTAAAGACTGATTGGCTCCAGCACTTGCAGATGGGGCCTGATTTGTTGCGGCAGGATTAACAGTGAGTGTAACATTGCTTGTACCTGTTGCACCGCTATTATCCGTTACGGTAAGTCGGAATGTATAAATGCCATCTGAAGGCACCTGCACAGTAAGGGTAGTTGTATTAGCATTGGTGAGTGTGGCTGCGGGCCCACTGATTTGTACCCAGGCATAACTTACTATAGTTCCGTCCGGATCAACACCAGAGCCTGTAAAGTTAGTAGAGTTAGTGGGTAGCGTAATAGTCTTATTGCTACCAGCATTTGCAACAGGAGATTGGTTAGCAGCTGATTGTACAACAATGTTAACTTCACGAAATGCCGTTGCTCCATCATTATCAGTAACTGTTATCCTTAGCGTGTAAGTACCCTGAATTAAGTTACTTGCCGTTAAAGCAGCGGTCGTTATGCCCGTTAGCGTTGGACTTGATGGGCCAGAAACTGAAGTCCACAAATGAGAAACTACTGAGCCATCGGCATCAGCCGCAACGGCAGTAAGGTTAACTGTTGAGGTGGGTAATGTAATGGTCTGGTCTGCCAGAGGATTTATAGTTGGAGGTTGATTGGCAGCAAATACGGAGACTGTAACTTCATCACTTGCTGTAGCGCCCAGATTATCCGTTACCGTTACACGAAATACATACGTTCCGGCCAGCAAAGCACTTACAGAAAAATTCTGGGTAGTATTTCCAGAGCCAGTAAATGTTGGCCCGCTTACCTTAATCCATTGATAAGTAGAAATTGATCCATCGGGATCACTTGCAGTTGCCTGAAGTATGGTGCTGTTAGTGGGCAAAGTAAGGTTTACGTTTGTTCCGGCATTTACAAGTGGGACTTGATTAATTGCAGCGGGCAAAACGGTCAATGTCATTTCATCCTGACCGGTTGCGCCCTGGTTGTCTGTTACGGTTAACCGGAAAACATAACTTCCTTCAATAAGGCCAGATGCAGTAAGACTTGAAGTATTCTGATTCGCAAGTGTGGCTGCGGGACCGCTTTGTTTTGTCCAGGCATATGTTGAGATGGAACCATCAGCATCGGTTGCCGAGCCATTGATTACACGAGAGTTAGTGGGTAGTGTTATTGAAAGATCAGGTCCGGCATTTGACACGGGTGAGACATTGACAGCTGCGGCATTAACGGTAACGGTAACATTGGCAAAACCTGTTGCTGCGTTATTGTCAGTAACCGTAAGTCTAAAGGTGTACACACCCTGAATCAGACCACTTACGCTAACCGTTGTGGAGGTAGCATTGGTTAAGGTAGCGGTATTTGGCCCGCTAACCTGAGTCCACAAATGTGCTGTTATTGAGCCATCAGGGTCAGAGCCTGAGCCGGTAATGTTTGTTGAACTGGTTGGAAGTGTAATGGTGATGTTGCTGCCAGCATTTGCAGTGGGTGATTGATTTGAGCCGACAACCGTTACCGTTGCTTCCTGAAATCCGGTTGCACCGTTATTATCGGTGGCTGTAAGCCGAACCACGTAAATGCCCGCAACCAATCCAGAGAGTGTTAAGCTTGGTGTAGTGGCATTGGTAAGCGTTGCCGCGGGTCCACTTACTTTTTCCCATAAGTAGCTAACAACCCATCCATCTACATCGCTACCCCATCCATTTAAAGTTACGGTATTAGTGGGTAGGAAAATGGTTTTGTTCCCACCGGTTTCAGGTGCAGGTGGCTGATTAACCGCGACAGTTACATTCACATCATCCGATGCTGTAGCACCCACGTTATCGGTAACCGTTAATCTGAAAACATAGGAACCTTGTACAAGGCCACTTAAACTGAGTGTAGAGGTTGTTGTACCGGCAAGTGTAGCCGCTGGTCCGCTTACTTTCGACCAGAGGTAGGAAGCAATAGAACCGTCTGAATCTGATCCACTACCAACCAGGTTTAAAGAATTTGAAGGTAGGGTAAGTATTCTATCTATGCCTGCATTTGCTACAGGGTTAGCATTACCTCCTAACAAGGTTACTTTAACATCATCAGATTGAGTTTGACCTCCACTATTCGTAGCTGTTAATCTAAATGTATAAACACCTACAACCATTCCTGAAAGCGAGAGATTAGCAGTACTGGTATTGGCCAGCGTAACTGCTGGGCCTGTAAGTTTTGTCCACGAATAAGAAGTAATTGTTCCGGTAGAGGTAGAGGCTACACCATTTATGGTTGTAGAGGTTGTAGGAAGTGCTATCGTTTTATCAGCTCCGGCACTTACAGAGATTCCTTGTTTTACTTGCTGCATCATCCATTGATAAACATTGGGTGTATGCAAGGAGTTGTCCGTTCGATAAGCATTGTTCCATGAGTCGTGCCACACCCCTGGGTAAATGGTGTAAATAGGTGCTGGAACAATGGCCGGGGAACACGCGTTTATAGCGTTAATCATGTTAGCAGTTCTGGAGATAGGCACAACCGTATCGGCATCTCCATGAAATGCCCATATAGGGATATTATTATTTCTATAAGTACATGCCCATGAAAGAGTATTATATCCACCGCAAATTGGAGCTAAGGCAGCAACCTTCTGCGGGAAGTTGGCCACATACTCCCAAGCACCGCCACCACCTAAGCTTAAACCAGTAATATAAATACGTGAAGGATCAACACGGAGATAACTTCTTACGTGTTCAACCACTTCGTCCATATACCACACCGGCCATGATCCGTAAGCACTTTTCAATTGTGGCGAGATTAATATAAATGGAAATTGAAATCCTTCAACCACGTATCTTGGTGGACCGTTGTAGGCCACCGTGGGTAAATCAGTAGTGCCATTACCTCTTTCACCCATACCATGAAAGAAAATTACAATGGGATAATTGTTCGTGTTTGAGTTGTAATCAGGTGGTAGGTACTCCCAATAGCCAATCTGAGTGGTTGGGGTAAGCTTTGCGGTTTGATTTTGGCCAAATAAGCCTGCGATTGGTAGGGTAATGCCAAGCCAGAGCATAAAGAGCTTGGCATTAATTCTTGTCTGACTCATGTTAGGTCGGTTATAATACGGGGTTATATACAAAAACCAATTAGTAGGTAATTCTGTTGGTTTTTGTTCAAATCTACCCTTTTACTAAAATTTTCGCCAGCGAAGCTGAAAATGTTAGTGTTCAGGCGTTTTTTTTACGATTTCTGTAAGGTCAAGGTAGTAAATTTTTCCACCCAAAATCCCAAACTCCTTCTCATCAACAATATAAAGTTGACTGTTTGTGTAGAATGAAATCCCGGCCTTGTGCGAGTAGTTGCCAAGTTCCAGTTTGGTTATCTTACCTGTCGAAAATTTGTCGCCTTTAAAACCCGTAATTAGCCAAACACTTGAGTGGCCTAAGAGTGCCAGCGTTGATCGGTCCGGACTTATGTCAGCTCCTGTAACCCAGAAATCCATCATGGCGGGACCACCCAGGTACACGCTGTCTATTAACACAGCCTTGAAACTGCCCGGTTGGTTAGGCAAGCGGTATATTTTTGTAAAACCTGAAAAGGGAACGGTTCGGTTTTTTGTAAAAATGTAAAGTGAGCTATCCAACGCGATTAGCGCATCGGCATCAAAATTTTTTGAGGTTGGGCGTGGTGGAAAGGAAAATTGATCTTCGTAGGTGAAATTAATAATCTCAGGTGCTACCATCTGAGTTTTCATCAGTTCTGGATTGGTAATCTTTAATATCCGAAGGTCTTTTCTGTCATTGGTATTATTGCCAAATGCCCCTATGTAAAGGTTGTTATGCTTGTCTAGTGCTAAATCCTCCCAACCCTTATTTATGCTATTGAGATGAATACTATTAATAAGGTTTCCAGCAGAGTCTATGCAGAACAATACCGGAATACCATCGTCATTGTGTGTCCAGAATTTATTGGGCGAAGTAATGGCAAGCCCGGAAGCTTCGTTTATGTGGTTGGGTAAATTTCCGGTCTCCTTCAGCGGATGTTGTTCAGGTAGTGGTATTGAACGGATGCGCTCTTTTGGCTGTGTCTGGTTTTGGCTATAGAGAAGTATACTAAACGTACAGATAATGCCCAGAAGATAATATTTATTAGGCGGGCGATACATCGATTTTAATTAAGAGTATTTGCTAGCGGTCTCGGCATATACGCGCTCATAAATCTCCATTGTTTTTTCGGCAACCGTACTCCACCTAAATTTTTCTGCTTGTCCAAGACCTCTTGCAGAAAGTTCTGACATTAAGTTCTGATTTTCTAAAAGCTCTTCAATAGTTTGAGTTAATGCTTGAGTATCGGTAGGGTTGATCAATCTGGCGGCATTACCCGCTATTTCCGGTAGCGATGAGGTATTGGAGGTTATAACCGGCACTCCGCAGGCCATTGCTTCCAGTACGGGCATACCAAATCCTTCCGATAGAGATGGAAATAAAAATAGGGTGCTACCTGAATAAAGTAATGGTAGATCATTCGATTCAATATATCCGGGTGTATAAAATTTTTCTTGAATCTGACTTTGGTTAGATGTATTCAAATAACTATTAACAAACTCTCTTGAAAGTCCCGGAGTAACCAAGGGAAGAGAATCAGATCCTTTTTGATGGCAATACCGTGCGTATGCTTCAAGTACTCTTTCGGGATTTTTGCGATGAGAATTGTTACCAAGAAACAAGATGTACTTTTTAGGGAGCTTGTATTTTTTTAAAAAATTTTCATGAGCTGATACATCTTTATTTTTTTGAAATCGCGCGTTGATTCCATTATGAATAACATGAATATTTTTTTCAGGAATAGCTAAACGCTCAATGATACGTTTTTTTTCATGCTCGGACACGGTAATTACAGCCTTACTCTTTTTGGTAACGATGGGCACAATAAATCGCCTATAATAATTCCCGAACCGTTGATATAAAGAATCCGTTGTAGGGATCGGATCCATGAAGATTATATCGTGCAACGTTTGAACAATAGGAACAGGTGAGAAGATGGGAGTTGTATTCCCAGTGCAATGCAGGATGTCTAGCTTTTCATTTCTAGCGGCAAGGGGTAGGAAGAACTGTTCAAAATCAATAAAAACTTTCCCAGCTACTGGTCTCACTTTGAATTCTTCGCACCCTTTAAAGAGATTCTGGTTTGTTCCTTTTTTTGTAAGAACAACAATAGAATGTTTTGTTTTTAATTTATGCAGTTCATGAATGAGTTCTAACGCTGATGTTTCAATTCCAAAGCGTTCTTTTCTAAAAAGTCGTTGAACTTCAATTCCAATTTTCATCATTGAATATTGTTGAAGATTGAAACTTTATCACCATTTTTTTGATGCTGGATATTCCATTTCAGGGCTTTCCAGAAAGCCTTTAAATGATCCATTTCACCTTTAAAGAAAAAGCTTGTTAACTGCTTGGGTACTGAGATAAGAATAAAAAAGAAAGGCCAGATAAACTTGCTGAAGCCCTGAATGTTTCTACGCAAAAACAGAATCCGGTTACGGGTGAGGTAATAGGTTTTAAGTGTTGAATTTTTTCCAGTAGACATGGACTCTTTGTGGTATATAACCGCTTCTGGTTGATAATAAATTCGGTAGCCAGCACGCTGAATACGGGCCGACCAATCCAACTCTTCATAGTATAAGAAAAACACCTCCGCGAACATGCCAGTCTTTTCAACAACATCCTTTTTTAAAAACATGGCAGCCCCGTGGGCGTACGAAGTATAATAAGGCGCATCATGCTGCCCTTGATCTTTCTCTTTGTCACCTATCGTTTTATTTCTCCCGGTAATAGGATTGATCTCCGTAAAACCTGCGTACTGAATAATATCAGGATGAAAGAAATATTTAATTTTAGGACTGACAACACCAACAGAATTGTCTTTGAAAGGCTCCAACAGTCTTTCCAACAGATTTTCTGTTACCTCTGTATCATTATTAATGATTAAAAAATAATCACCCTTGGCAATTGCCATACCCGAATTATTGCCCCCGGCAAAACCTAGATTGGTGTCATTAAGCAGCAGCTTTACTTCTGGAAACCGACTGGTTATTACCTCGGTTGGATTTTCTTTTGAGGCATTATCAACAAGAATGATTTCAAAATTCCTATAGGTAAGTTTTTTTGTCGATTCGAGAAACTCGCATGTTACCTGAAGGCTATTGAAGTTTATTGTAATAATCGATATGAGTGGAAATTCCGCCAATATTATTTAGATAAATAAGAATGATCTATGTCGTTGTTTTTGTGTTCGGTGTGTATAAAGGTTTTGTTAGCATTCCGAGACAGGAATATAGCTTGAATTGTCTTAATAACCACTACCGGCATTAGCGCAAGTGCCTTAATTAATTTTTTTGAGTAATAATGCCGTGGAGTGGCTAATGCAAGAGAAATAAAATAAAAGAAAGTTATGCCCCACCATCTAACAATCACCTCTGGGTTTTGAGAGTAAATCAAAGAAAAAATTGTAGAAAACAGAACTAAAACAATTATGCTGTTGATTCTGGATGGCAAAATGTTTTGGATAACGGCAATGTTGAAATAGTTGATATTGCCATTCATTAAAAGCTTAAAGCTTTTAATGAAATTTCTACTCAGTGTATCGTATTGTCCTGCTATCCAACGCCTGCGTTGATTTTTATAAGCCTCTGGAGAATCTACCTTTTCATCGAAAACAAGAGTGCCTTTTTGATATGTAATCTTGTGTCCCTTCTCCACCAAAGCAACCTGAAGTGCCTTGTCCTCTACTGCTGAGTCTATATTAGCGAATTCTGCTTTGATTAATGTGAATGGGAAAGCCATTCCAGATCCGATGAGTGCAGAAGAAAGACCCAAAGCATTAGCCCCTTGCCGGAATAAATGATTATTGATGGCTTCACTTAAACCATCTAACACCGCCATGGGAGTGTTTAGGTTTTTAGCCACACGCTGGGCCTGAATTATCCGATAACCTTGATTGTAAAGACTATTGATGTCCGTTAAGAAATTCCGGGCAAGAATGTTATCGGCATCAGCAATAATGGCAATTTCATATGTTTGATCAACCGCATTGAAGGCAAAATTCAAGGATTTGCTCTTCATACTTTTTTCAAACGATACTGGTATCACTATTGCTTTGGTTTTCTTAAGTTGTTCTACAGTTTCAGGCTTAAGCGAGTCAGCAATAACAATAACATCAAACTGAGATTCGGGGTAATCGACTTTTAAGAGTTCTGTTGCTGTATGAACTATTACAGAGTCTTCCTTATAACTTGGTATGAAAACAGCGATTCTATTAAAAATTTGCTGGTTTAGGGGGCTAATGCGTTTATAAAAATGACCACCCAATGCCAGTATAAATACATAAACAGTATTTAAGAGAAAGAAAGTAAAGAGGATGAGTTCGATCATTGAACAAGAAGGGCGTAATGCCCTTATACTTTCTCTTTTTGGAAGAGTGCCGGGAAAGTTGAAAAAATAATTTTCATGTCTAACTGAAAGGAATTTTTCATAGCATATTCCATGTCCAGGTGAATACGTTCATCTAATGACATTTCTTTATTGCCGCGCTTAGTTACCTGCCATAAACCCGTTATACCAGCAGGTGCAAGAAAACGCCAGGCAATCTGATCTTTGGTTAGTCGTTCAGCCTCGTACAATGGTAAAGGACGGTTACCCACTAACGACATATCGCCTTTCAACACATTAAAAAGCTGGGGCAATTCATCCAGACTTGAGTTTCTAAGAAAAAGTCCGAAACGTGTAACCCTTGGATCATCTTTAATTTTGAAAAAGACAGTTTCTGTAGCAGTGCTATTTTCAGAATATTGATTCAAGTGAGCAAGATTCTTTAATTCCTTATCGGCACCAGTCCGCATGGATCTGAACTTGTAAAAGTTGAAAATCTTATAGCCCGATCCTGCACGTTTCGAAATATAGAACACAGGTCCACGAGACTCAAGTTTTACAATGATTGCAATAAGTAATAATATTGGCGAAAGGGCAATTAATGCAATAGAAGATAAAATAATATCCGAAACTCTTTTAAGCTTCCAGATTTTGATGGATTGCATCGGTTCGATGCTTTTTGCGGACTCCAAATTATTAAGACCCGCGTTTTTCCGAACCTTCGTTTTTTTGATGAAATGAATCCGCTTCATCATCAATTCTGAGAAGGCTCCCAGAAGATAATCATCAACTTTAAGATCAAGCGCTATAGATTTTGCCCGATCCTCATACTTATTGGTGTAAAGTATGAATGGAATGTTATGCAAGTTCAGGAGTTCCGAAAGCTTGCTCATTTGTTTCGGATTTGCATCCTGACCAATAAATACCGCATCCACAATTTCAGGGGTTTCCAGAATTGCAAAGGATAGGGACTCCAAAGTGAAGTATGAAAAATGCCAGTTATCCTGAACAAAGTCAGCCTGTTCATTTTCAATAACTTGAAGTACAGCAATGTGGATGGTTGAATCCTTAAAAGCACCCCTTTTTTGGGTAGGCAAAGCAATATCACTATCGGTTTTCATCGATTAATAGCCAAAGGTTTTTCTACTCTTTTGAATGTATTCTCGATCTCTTCGATAAGTAACTGTGGTTCGAATGGTTTAATTAAATAGCTGCTGGCACCTAAGGCCAAACACTTCTTTCGCTTCTCCGGATCTTCACTTCCTGAAAGGATTATAACGGGTATATTCCTTAAAATTCCGCTGGTTTGGATGTTTTCAAGCAATTCAAGGCCATCTAATGAGGGCATATGTAAGTCCGAGATTATAAGATCAGGTAAGGTATTTGAAGATAACCATGCCAGCGCATCAAGCCCATTTTGGTGAATTATAACTTCAAATTTTCCTTTTAAGATGCGATCAAGCAACCAGCATAGAGGCTCGTCATCTTCTATTATTAAGATTCTTTTTAAAGTTTGAGTACTCACCGAATGTAATTGAAATAAGGCATTCTAATAAACACAGCAACTTACTAAAACATACGCATTCTAACAATTTCAAAATTACCCGAAAGATTGTTGGTCAATGTTATTTCAGGGTGATTATTTTAACAACTTAAAGTCACCGCAAACCTTTGAGCTACTATGCGCAACATCAAAATCCTGATTTTACTCTCTCTGGGTACTATCTGCACACATTCTAAGGCCCAGTATTATCACGGTTTCGCTTTTGGGGCGGCAACTTTCGATGAACTGAACCTTAAGGCCTATTCTAAAGATACTACCGCTGCCGCTGTTGTTTTAGATGAGTTTGGTGAGGCTTATATTGATAATGGCGGGGAAAATAACCTGCTGCTGGAGTATCATGTGAAAATCAAAATCCTGAAGACTGAAGGTCTGGATCAAGCTAATTTTAGGATTTTGCTTCGAAAAAGCGGATCTGCCAAAGAATTTATACGCGAAGTAGAGGGCTTCACTTATAATGTTGTTAGTGGGGCGCTCAGAAAGACTCCGATGCCTCGCAAAAGCACTTTTACTACCTCCTTAAATGAATACAGAGATGAAAGTACGTTTACGTTGCCAGAGGTACAGGTAGGTAGCGTAATTGAAGTTCGTTATATTCTGGAGTCGCCCTTTATTTTCAATTTTTATCCGTGGCGATTTCAATCTGAGATACCTAAACAGCGAAGTGAGTTTTGGGCCCGGATACCAGCCAATTACGTATATAATATCTCCTTAAAGGGTTTTTTGAATCTCTCCAAAAATGAATCTTCTGTAGTGTCAGATTGCTTTACGCCTGGTGGTGGCAATAAAGCTGATTGCTCACTATACAAATATGCTATAATAGATATACCGGCCTTGAAGGATGAAGACTATATGTTATCCCGAACCAATTTTTTGGCTGGGATAGATTATGAGCTGTCGGAAGTTAAAACATTTGATGGCCGAACAATTAAATACACCAAAACCTGGAAAGATGCGGTGCGCGAACTTAATACGCACGAAAGTTTTGGCATGGAACTGCGTAAAGGCCGTAATCTATGGGAACAAATCGTGTCGGGAGCTATTGCCGGAAAAGTTGCTGATAAGGATAAAGCGGTAGCCATTTACAATCTGGTTAATGACTGGTTTTTATGGAATGAGTATTACGGAAAATACACTGAGCTGGGTAGCAAAAAATCCTATGATTTGCGAAAAGGAAATGTAGGCGATATCAATCTATCGCTGGTGGCGGCTTTGCAATCGGCTGGTTTACAGGCTGACCCTGTGATATTGGCCACGCGTGAAGCCGGTTTGCCTAATCAGCTTTACCCCGTTATCAGCGATTTTAATTATGTAGTAGCTTCTGTGGTTTTGGATGGTGAATATTTTTTACTGGATGCCACCACTCCGCTTTTACCGTTCGGTTTGCTGCCGCGAAGATGTTTGAATGGAACGGGCCGTCTTATTCCCCGCAAGGAGGATGATAGCAAATGGATTGACCTTAAACCCCGCGAGAAGGAAAAGAAGCTTGTTTCGTTAAATCTAAAATTGGAGAATGGTGAGTTTGCAGGTGAAATGACTATAAGTTCTTATGGGTATGAGGCCTTGGACAAACGCAGAGAGTTGGCCATAGCAGGTTCGGTTGAAAAGTATCGCGATGAACTGGAGAAGCGATACAATGATTTTGAAATTTTAGATTATAAAGTCGAAAACGTAGAGGATTTAACTAAACCGATTATAGAGAAGTTCAAGCTAAAATCATCGCTTGAAATAGCCAGCCCTGATTTGCTATACCTCAATCCGTTTTTTGTAAGAGAATGGAAATCAAATCCGTTTAAAACCAACGAACGACTTTACCCGGTTGATTTTGGTGCTCCGCTTGAAACTACTTTTTTGCTAAATCTGGAGTACCCTCAGGAATTTGTGGTGGATGAGTTGCCAACCAGTACGGCCCTTGCGCTGCCGCAGAATGGTGGTAAGTACCTTTGCAATATTACCAATACCGGTAACAAGATATCGCTTACCAACGTGCTGGCTATATCAAAGTCTGTATACTCTTCAGTGGAGTATCATTCATTAAAAGAGCTGTTCAATCGCATAGTAAGTACAGAGCAATCGCAAATTGTATTGAAGCGCAAGTAGCCACTCAACCTTTTTATTTTCTATTAATCGGCCTATGAAGCCGGTAATCTATTTTGTGTTGTGATAAAGAGCGCATTCGTATTATGTTCGAAAGTCGTAATTCCCTATGCTATGAAAAAATTAATCTGCCTTATAATCCTCATACTTCCTCAAGTAACCTTTGCGCAACTCGCAGCAAAAGCCCTTGAAGATGATAAGCTTGAGTTGAAAGACCGGTATCAGGTAATGAAAACCAATTCGCAGACATACGAAGATTATAAAGTAATTAAAGAATTTATTCTGGATGGATTTTGGAAAATTGCAGTAGACACCATCAATAGAAAGGAAGCACAATTAGCAGCGGTTCGCCAAAAGGTTACCGACTTACAAGCCGAACTGGCAACTTCACATCAGCAGTTAGCTGAACAAAAAGCATCGGTGGAAGGCATTACTTTCGATAGCGAACATATTTCTGTGTTGGGAGTTCATTTTGGTAAAGGCATGTTTTTACTGATAACATTAATAGTGGTAGCAGCTCTGTTAACCATTATTGTGGGTGTTACAGCCCGGCTAAAAATGTTGCAAGCCTCTGTTAAAGATAAAGCGCAGGTAGCAGATTCACTTACGCATGAGTTTGAAGAATATAAACGCAAAGCTTTAGAACGCCAGACCAAACTATCGCGCGAGTTGCAGAACGAGCGGAATAAATTGGTTGAACTGGGCCGTGGTTAAAGTGTGATTTTGGTAGCGAGCCGGTTCAGCAACTTCCAGTCCTTACCCACTTTTACATACACTTCGGTGTAAAACAAACTCAGGTTAAATTCAGATTTATCGGGCATCAATCCACGAAAGCGACCTTTACCTGAAACAATTGCTGTATTTTGATGAACCGTTACTGTTGCTTCCACTATTTCAATGTTGGTGTAGTTGAGCTTACCGGTTTTCAAATCATCAATCACTTCTGTTTTAGCTTGTACCCAGCCGTTGGAGTGAATATACTGCACGCGTTCATGCATCAGCCAGTTTAATGAATCGTAATTTTTGTTAATTAACCACGTAAATTTTTTGCGATGGAGTTGGTCTATCGTGTTTTCGTTCTTTTGGCCGAACGAGCAGGCACTAATGAAAATCAGTCCTAATAATATTATTCTCATAATCATTTATTGATAAACGCGTACATAATCAATTTCCATTTTCTGTGGCCAGATAGAATCATCGATACCTTCTTTGCCACCCCAGTTTCCGCCTACGGCAACATTCATAATCAAATGAAATTTCTGATCGAAAGGCCAGCCGTTAAAATCATCCTGTGGATCGCGTATTACAGTGTGATAAAGTTGCTCGTCAACAAAAAAATCAATTTTGTCTTTTGTCCAGTCGATAGCGTAAACATGAAACTGATCCATAGCATCGGTAATGGTAATCTTACCTTCTTTTTGAGTCCATTTAATGTGATTATATTTTTCGGTGTGAATGGTGCCGTGTATTACACCCGGATCGTACCCCACATGCTCCATGATATCAATCTCGCCACTGGCCGGCCAGCCACCATATTTCCAATCGGTTGAAAGCATCCAGATGGCCGGCCAGGTGCCTTTGCCTTTTGGGAGTTTAGCTCTTACTTCAATGCGCCCATACAACCAATCGCCTTTTTGTTTACTTACTATGCGTGTGGAGGTATAGGCCTTTCCGCCAAGCGAATCTTTATGGGCTTCAATAATCAGGTTGCCATTTTCTACCCGCACATTTTTACTATCAGTTGTGTAATACTGCGCTTCGTTGTTTCCCCAACCACACACATTGGGGCAGCCATCTCCCAGGTCGTAGTTCCACTTGGTGGTATCGGGCGTTCCGGTATAATCAAATTCGTCCGACCAAATTGGTTTTTTCTCACATCCCGAAAGGTAAACCAATACAGAGCAGAGCAGAAGAAGGCGTTTCATAGTTTATGATGTTTTGAATAAAATTAGAAAATTCCTGTAACCATTTTCACTACCTTAAGTTTTCCTGCACAAGAACCTCAAAACTTTGAAAGCACTTTCGGACAATGCCTTGATGCTAAAGGTAAAAAATGGCGACCTGGATAAACTGGGGCAGCTTTTTGAACGCTATAAAAAACCGTTGTATGGTTTTTTCTATGGACTTACCCGCCAGCAGGATGTAAGTGAGGATCTTATTCAGAACACTTTTTTTCGCATTCTGAAATACCGGCATCTGTTTCGCGAGCAGGCCGAGAGTAACGGGGGCGAGTTTCGGGCCTGGATGTTTCACATTGCGCGTAATGTGCATTTCGACCAGCATCGGAAAAAGAAGTTGATAAGTGACGATTTGGAAAACTGGCAAGACCGGATTGGCCATACTGAAAACAAAGCAACTGAAATTCAGCAAACGGAGGAGTTACAACTCCTTGCTGTTGCAATGGATAAGCTGCCATTAGAGAAGCGTGAAATTATTTTGCTGAGTAAGTATGAGGAAATGAAGTACAACGAAATAGGCGAAGTATTGGGATGTTCGGAAGGAGCTGTAAAAGTAAAAGTGTTCAGGGCCTTGCAGGAATTGAAGGCGATTTACAAACAATTGGAACGAATAAATTAAGGGAGTATGGAAAAGGCAATAGCGGATTTGATAGCAAAGTATAATGAAGGTTTGGCCGATCCTTCGGAAGTACAGTTGCTGGAACAATTAATTGAAGCAGGCAAAGTTCATCTTACCCAGCTTACCGATTTGAATCACCTGCACAACCAGGTAGTACAGTTAGAAAGTGCGAAGCCCGATTTATCGGTTGATGATCGATTTTACCAGATGCTTGCCGTAGAAAAGCAAACCCATAAATCGGCACCAGTAATTCCTATGTATCAACGCATGGCAATTGCAGCCGGGCTGTTGGTGTGTGGATTTATGATTGGGTATTTACTGCAAAGTGATTCGGGCGAAAAAGAAGTAAATCAATTAACCGAACAGGTAAGCGAACTAAAGGAGATGATGATGCTTTCGCTGCTCGAAAAAGAATCGGCCACGCAACGATTAAAAGCAGTAAGCCTTACCAGTGAAATGGATCAGGTAAGCGACAAAGTAACTGATGCATTGTTTGCCACGCTTAACAGCGATGAAAATGTAAACGTACGATTGGCCGCGCTTGATGCCCTTAAACCATTTGTAAAGAGCGGCAAAGTGCGCAGCGGGTTGATTGCCTCTATCGCAAAACAGGATTCGCCTTTAGTGCAGTTAGCGTTGGCCGACCTGATGGTAAATATCCAGGAGAAAAAGTCGGTAGATGCGTTGAAGCAATTGCTGGAGAAAGAGAATACTCCCAAAGAAGTGAAGTCGAAAATTTCGGAAAGCATTGAAGTGTTGATTTAACGAAAACAAGTATGCGATTAACAATAACAATAGGATTAGTGCTGGCAGCCGGTGTGGCGATGAGCCAAACCTTTAGCGAGAAAATTACACGTGAGTATGTGTTCGAAAAAAAATCGAATGAGAATGCCATACTGATAGCCAACATCAATGGTGGTATTTCGGTGGCTGCTTATGATGGCGATAAAATTCAGGTTGAAGTAACCCGCGCCATTAAAGGTAAAACAGCGGAAAGGCTTGAGGCTGGAAAGGTTATTACATTAGGTGTGATTGACCTGGCCGATACCCTGGTGTTTTATACTGAAGGGTTATGCAGCAAGTTCGGCCGTAAACAAAATCATAAAAATAATTGGGGCCACACAAAAGGCTGGGGCTACGATTGGAATGGGCGCGCCCCGGATGATTGCAGAGATAAGGTTGAATACACGTTAGACTATGTAGTGCGGGTTCCCCGAAACACAAATGTTATCGTGAGTACCGTAAATCAGGGAAATATTAAGATTGATGATGTGGCGGGTGGGATTGTATCAAACAATGTAAATGGCGCAATAGCGTTGAATGGAATTTCGCGCGAAGCAGTAGCGCATACGATTAACGGCAATGTAGACATTACGTACGCAAAAAATCCACAAAGCCCATGTCGCTTTTATACATTGAATGGCGATATCAATGCTTGGTTTCAAAAAGGCTTGCAGGCAGAACTTAGTTTTGAAAGTTTCAATGGACATTTTTTTACGAATGTGGCAAGCCTGCAGTCCATGCCGGTAGTGGTAAGAAAAGAAGATTCAAAAGAAGGATTGAAGTTTAAAATTAAAGGCAATCAGTTTAAAATTGGAACGGGTGGTGTGCAATTGAATTTCGAAACCTTCAATGGAAATGTGTACTTAAAGGAAAAAATTTAATAACGATTAAAAAAACATAGCGATGAAAAAGCAAATTTTGATAACGATAATATTGTGTGCGATAGCCTTGGCCTCGTTTGGCCAGAATAGTGGTGAGTTTCCGGTTCCGTTAAGCGATCCGGCTAAGCGAGGCAAGTTAAAGGCCCATCTGAATAAAGGCTCTATTACTGTGCGAGGTACAGCGCGTAAAGATGTGTTGGTGAAATATACTTCTAAGGACGAAGGAGGTAAAGTGAAAGAAAGTCAGGATGGCTTAAAACGAATCAGCGGTGGTTCATTAAACCTGGAAGTTTCTGAAAATGCCAATGAAGTTAAGGTGCAATCAGGTTCGTGGAGCACACAGATGAATTTGGAAATAGAAGTACCGGTGGGGTTCGATCTGAAGGTAAGTTCATACAACAATGGCGATATCTATATTAACAATGTTCAGGGTGAAGTAGAGATCACTACGTACAACGGTGAGATTGTTGCTGAGAACATTTCTGGATCTGTAGTGGCCACAACTTACAATGGCGATGTTAGGGTAACATTCGATAAAGTTACTTCCGTGCCGATGTCATACTCAACGTACAATGGTGATATTGATATCACTTTCCCAGCTACCATTAAAGCAACTTTAAAAATGAAAACTCAACGAGGCGAAATTTTAGGCGGATTTGAGATGAATGTGTCGAAGAATGAGCCGGTGCAGAAAAAAGATTCGGGTACAGGGAGTTTTAAGATTGTGTTGGATGAATGGGTGAAGGCAGATATTGGAGGCGGTGGTCCTGAGATTTCGATGCGTAATTATAATGGCGATATTAAAATCAGGAAGAAAGGATAGTTAAAGTGGCCATATAAAAAATGCCTTAGTGATTCCAGAAGAAATCGCTAAGGCATTTTTAATTTTATAATTAGTTACCAAAGAATCCAACTCCACGCGACATTAATCCGGCTAACATCGGAATGATGAATAGAAGTAACAATTCCAATCTTATCATCATAAAAACTGATTTCGGAATAGTCACAATTTCATCTGGATTTCCCTTGCTATTCTTGATAAAGAAGATGGTTGGGTAAATAGATAACAGACCAATTAATACAAAGAGCGTTAGCTTGGTGTGAAAGATCCAGTTTTTAGTATAGAATACTGCGGGTTTACCAAACTCGCCCAACCAAAGTGTAAGGCCAGCACTCAATAAAGTTATAGCAGCTAATCCATAGACAGCATCAACACGTGCAATTTTTGCAATCGCACTTCGTGTTAATTGTTTTTGCAACAACATGTGTTCGGATACCAACGAACCCACAATCGCAAAGATGCTGATGAAGTGCAGGTAGCGAAGAAAAAGTTCGGTTGTCATAATGTTAAGGTAAAATGTAATAGCCGTAGGTAGGATAGTGATCGGAAATCGTCATGCCTCTCTCCACGGAGTATTTTTGAAGTTTAAATTCTTTGCTAAAGAATTGATGATCGATTCGCAGTAAATATGGTTTTTGATTTAATGTAAAACCAAAGCCATTTCCACGTTTTTCAAATGCATTGGTTAATTCACTTCTCATACTGGTGTAGACGTAGCTGTATGGAGTTTCATTAAAGTCGCCACACACCAGATAAGGATAGGGTGAGGTTTTCATGTGATCTAACAAAAAGTGTAATTGCCGGCTGCGTTTTATCGAGCCGGACTTAAGTTGGTTGTAGATGTAACTAATTTTTCCAAAAATTCCTGAAGGCCGGGCTTTTAAATTCATAGACGATAAGTGAACATTGTAAACTCGGATAATAGAACCTTTAATTTTAAGATCGGTAAACATACCTGCGTTAATAGTTCGTTGATCTTGCCATAATATTCCTGAATTTACAATGGGATACTTAGAAAAAATGGCCATACCCGGTTTGCGATGCAAATCTGTGTACGCTTTAAATAAAAAGCTTTCATAACCCTGCTCTTTAAGTTGCTCCTCAACATTAAATTCTCTTTGAGCTGTGTTGGTGTTAAATTCCTGAAAACACTTTATCGAGGATGTGTCTGATATTATCCAGTTTATAATGTCTGTTGAAAACTCGCCTCGTACGTGAGGTTTTCTAAGTAGGTTAGCGTTGTAACTTAAAACCTTAAATGTGCCTGCAGTATTTTTAGGAAGGTTGATTTGAACGGATTGCATAAGGCAGGGTATGCCTAATATAGATAGGAATAGCCAGATAAAGACGGTTCGTTTTTTATGGATAAATGCACGAACGAATAAAATGAAATTAGCGATAATTAAAATTGGGAAGCTATAACTCAGAAAGGTGGCCGGCCAAAAAATATGTGGTGGAATTTGCAAACTCACGTAACTGAGTAACGTTAATAGAATAATAGATATGATGAAGACTTTTGAGTAGGTTACTGGTATTGGCAACAATGGAAACTTACAACCTGATTCCAGCGCTTTTAATCGTTGCAACAAAGGCGGATGTGAGTAATGAAAAAATACATACCACGGGTGAGGGTAAAGATTACTCAGGGTATCAACGGAAAGTTTTTTTAAGGCATTGGCTAATGCAGTTCCATCAAATGTTTCGCGGGCATAAGCATCGGCTTCAAATTCATTTTTGCGACTGAGTAAACTCATTAGCAAACCTGTTATACCCGAAATGGGCGAGAAGAGAATGCCAAAGGCAATCAGGTTAAGGTGAATAGCTTGTTGCGTGCCGCCTAAAGCCAAGGAAAGATTTTGAGTAAAAATCATTTTGGATAACACAAACAAAATGAAGAACACCTGAACGATTGATATCAGGTAACTCCAGATAATGTGCTTCTTTTTAAAGTGCCCCACTTCATGCGCCAGCACAGCCACCAGTTCATCAGTAGTGTGGTTATTGATTAATGTATCGTACAATACAATCTTTTTCTTTTTGCCGATGCCAGAAAAAAATGCGTTGGCTTTAGCCGAACGTTTAGAGCCATCCATGACAAAAATATTATCTAGCGGAAAGTTTACTTTTTGTGCGTAGGCTTCTATAGCGGTTTTAAGATCACCATCGGCTAACGGTGTAAGTTTGTTGAACAAAGGCAGAATAAGGGAAGCATAAAACATGTTCACAAAAAGTATAAACAGGGCTGCAATCAAACCAAACCAGAACCAAAAGCCAGGGCCAATAGTATTAACCAGGTAAATTAAAAGTGAGAGCAATCCACCGCCAATAATCACGCCAAGTAAATAGCCTTTTAGTTTGTCTGTAATAAAAGTCTTGAGAGTGGTTTTGTTGAAACCAAACTTCTCTTCAATTACAAAAGTACTATACCATTGAAACGGAATGGTTAATAAATCGGAAACAACCATGATGGCTCCAAAAAAAGTAAGCGCTAACAGAATTTCATTGGTGATAATAGGGCGTAATAATCCATCAAGCCAGCCGAAGCCACCAAAAATCAACATCGCAAGCGAAAGCAAAAAGCTAAAGCCAGATGTAAGGAATGAAAAGCGTGCCTGGGTTTTCTGGTACGCCAGCGATTTAAGATATTTTTCTTTATTGTAAAATGATTCTATTTCTTCCGGAATATCATTGCGTTGGGCCTCCAGGTTCAGATAGTCCAGTAGCTGATCAAACAAATAGCTGATTACTACAATGGTAATGATAATCAGTAAAGTGATCTCTGGTCTCATTTAGTGAGGGACTCAAGGGCTAGGTGTACTTTATGAAAGTTAAACTCAGCGATAATTTTTTCAAAAGAGTTTTTGATCTGATCATTCATCAGGTTGCCGATGCTGCCTTCATGCGTGTGGTTAACAGAGATGGAATAACTGAATTTTCCTTGCTCAATGTCAAGACCAATTTTTTTGTATGCATCGCGGAAGGGCATTCCTGCTAATACCAACTTATTCACCTCTTCAACACTAAACAGATATTTATACTTTTCATCGGCAAGAATGTTATCTTTCACTTCAATGGCTGAAAGCATGAGATGTGTCATGCGCAAACAGTCTTTTAACGTTTGAATGGCCGGAAAGAGTTTTTCTTTCAGCAATTGTAAATCGCGGTGATAGCCGGAGGGAAGGTTGGCAATCAGTAATGCAATTTCGTTTGGCAACGCCTGTAGGCTGTTGCACTTGGCGCGAATCAATTCAAATACATCAGGATTTTTTTTGTGCGGCATAATGCTCGATCCGGTAGTGAGTTCGTCCGGAAAGGAGATGAAACCAAAATTCTGATTGAGAAACAACGTGGCATCCATGGCCAGCTTTCCAAGTGTGGCCGCCACATTGCTCATGGCTTGCGCCATAATCTTTTCAGTTTTGCCACGCCCCATCTGAGCATACACTACATTATAATTTAGATCATCAAAACCCAACAGCGATGTAGTAAATGTGCGGTTAAGTGGAAACGATGAACCATAACCCGCGGCAGAGCCCAAGGGATTTTTATTGGCAATCTGATAAGCAGCCTGAAGCGTAATCAAATCATCGGTTAAGCTTTCTGCGTAAGCACCAAACCACAATCCAAATGAAGAAGGCATGGCAACTTGTAAGTGTGTATAGCCAGGTAGCAGTTTGTCTTTGTGTTTTTCGCTTTGCGCGATTAACAATTCAAAAACCTGTTGAGTGGCTTGTGTAATTTGTTCAATCTCATAGCGCAGGTATAACTTCACGTCAACCAACACCTGATCGTTACGTGAACGACCGCTGTGAATTTTTTTTCCTACATCGCCTAATTTTCGCGTAAGCAAAAGCTCTACCTGCGAATGAATGTCTTCCACTCCGGCTTCAATTTCAAATTTGCCAGCCTGAATTTCTTTATAGATCGATTTTAATTCCTTTGAGAGTGTATCCAGTTCGGGCTTGGTAAGCAAGCCGATTGTTTGCAACATGGTGATGTGTGCCAGCGATCCCAACACATCAAAAGGCGCAAGGTGTAAATCAAGAATATTATCTAACCCGGTTGTAAAATCGGTAACGGTTTTAAGCGATTCTTTGTCTTTACTCCAGAGTTTCATAATTATTTCCGGTTACCTGTTCTTGGTTGCCAGGTCTATTTTACTCAAACATATAACAGG
Organism: Cytophagales bacterium; assembly: GCA_017303795.1. Taxonomy (GTDB): domain Bacteria; phylum Bacteroidota; class Bacteroidia; order Cytophagales; family Cyclobacteriaceae; genus ELB16-189. The sequence continues at coordinate 55,785 of JAFLBR010000002.1, forward strand.
AAACCGGTAACCGGAAACTTGTTACTAAAGAATTTGCTCTAAAAGCTGAATATAACTTTCAATTCCGGCTTCAATCTCATGCACATAGATAAATTCATCGGCACTGTGCGAGCGAGCAGAATCACCCGGTCCCATTTTAATAGAAGGTACAGGAATCAAAGCCTGATCGGAAGTAGTGGGTGAACCATATAATTTTTTGCCTAGCGATTTACCAGCCACAACCAAAGGGTGATCTGGCGCGATGCCTGAAGGCCGAAGTCGCAAGGAACGAGGCGTTACTTCGCATGAAACATTTTGTTTAACTGTCTCCAGAATTTCTTCCAGTGAATAAACATCAGTAGCACGCACATCAACGGTAAACTTACATTCGGATGGAACCTGATTATGTGCCTGCCCTGCATGTATAACGGTTACCGACATTTTTACTTTGCCCAAAGTTTCTGAAACTTTTGGGAATGAATAATTCCGAAACCACTCAATGTCTTTCAATGCTTCATAGATGGCATTAACTCCTTCTTCGCGGGCTGCGTGTCCGGCTTTGCCTTGCGCTACACAATCCAACACCATTAATCCTTTTTCGGCAATCGCTATATCAGTAAGTGTAGGCTCGCCTACAATGGCACAATCAATTTTTGGTAACTCGTTCCAGATTAATTCTATTCCGCCCGTACCGGAAATTTCTTCTTCGGCTGTAGCAGCCAAAACCAAATTGTATTTCAAGTTTGGTTGATTGCTGAAGTAAAAGAAAGTCATGATAAGCGATACCAGTGGACCACCTGCATCATTACTTCCCAAACCATAAAGTTTGTCATCTACGATATGCGGAGCAAAAGGATCGCGTGTGTACGCAGGGTTCGGTTTTACCGTATCGTGATGTGAGTTGAGTAAAATAGTAGGCTTACTGGCGTCAAAATGTTCGTTAATGGCCCACACATTGTTGCCTTTACGATGCGCCTGTATGCCATGATGTTGAAAGAAACCCATCAGCAAACCAGCAGTCTTGTCTTCTTCTTTACTGAAAGAAGGTGTCGCCACTAATTGTTGCAACAAATCAATCCCGATAAAGGTAAGGTGTTCTCTCATGCTTGTGTAATGAGTGTTCCTTTTGTATCATAACCGGTATTGGCAAGCAGGTGGATATGTTCACCAATCAATACTTCTTTTACACCCGATTGAATTGCGCTGAACGCATTTTCTAACTTTGGAAGGATGCCATCGTGGAAAGAACCTTTTTGCAATAGTTCTTTATATAAAGTGTGATTCAGGTTTCGGATTACAGAGTCTTCTTTATTTACATCTAACAGAACGCCTTGCTTTTCAAAACAGAAAATCAATCGCACATCAAAATGTTTACTTAACGAAACAGCCAACACCGAAGCAATCGTATCAGCATTGGTATTCAACATTACGCCATTTTCGTGTGTAAGGGGCGCAAATACCGGAATTACATTTTGCTTTAATAAAAAATACAACAAGGTGCTGTTCACGCTATCGGGTGTTATGTCACCTACAAAGCCATAGTCAACTTCACCCACAGGGCGTTTTTTTGCTTTGATGAGATTACCGTCAGCACCGGTAATACCCATTGCATTGCAATGATGGTTTTGTAAAGCGGCAACGATTTGTTTGTTCACCAACCCCGCATACACCATCGTTACCAGATCAAGTGTTGGTGCATCGGTAATTCTGCGACCTTTAATATAATGCGATTGAATACCGAGCTGCTCACCAAGTTTGGTTGCAATCTTTCCGCCACCATGTATTAAGATTTTTGGTGCCTGAATAGCGGCAAAATCTTTGAGGAAGCTTTTTAGTGCATTCTCGTTGTCTAATACATTACCACCAATCTTAATTATATAGAGTTTGTTCATATCGATTGCATAGTGCTTACTGCCTACTTTTCAAAAGTTCCGCTAACACCGCTTGAGCAGCCCACACGCGGTTACCTGCTTGCTGCGTAACAATACTATTCGGGCCATCCAGAATTTCATCGCTCAGTTCTACATTTCTACGCACTGGTAAACAATGCATAATCTTAGCATTGTTTGTGGTAGCAAGTTTTTCATTGGTCAACATCCACTCGGGGTCGTTGCAATAAATTTTACCATAATCTTTATAGGTGCTCCAATTTTTAATATACACAAAGTCTGCATCTTTTAATGCAGCGTCTTGATCGTGTGTAATAGTTGCGCCTTTGGTAAACTTCTCATCCAACTCATAATCTTCCGGATGTGTGATTACAAAATCGGCCTGCCCCCATGCGTTAATCCATTGCGCAAAACTATTTGCTACGCATTGGGGCAATGCTTTTACATGGGGTGCCCACGTGAGTACAATTTTTGGTTTTATCGCCTCACCCCCGACCCCTCTCCGGAGGAGAGGGGAGTTCCAAGTTTCTGTTATGGTGATTAAGTCGGTTAAGCTTTGCAGCGGATGCAACGTAGCGCTCTCCAGACTCAATACCGGAACTCCGGCATATTTAATAAATTGGTTAATGTATAATTCGCTGTAATCGTCTTCTTTATTTTTTAACGATGGGAATGTACGTACCCCCAGAATGTCGAAGTACTTACCTAACACGGGCGCAGCTTCTTTTACGTGCTCTACGGTGGTGCCACTCATAATGGCTTCGTCTTCAAACTCTAACGTCCAACCATCTTGCCCCACATTAAATACAATAGGATCCATGCCTAAATTTTTAGCCGCAATCTGTGTGCTGATGCGGGTGCGCATGCTGGGATTAAGAAATAACATACCCAAACGCTTTCGGTCGCCAAGCTTTACGTCTTTAAACGGATCGGCTTTATACGCAAGCGCGCTGTTAACCAACTGCGTTAGATTTTCAACTTCGTGTACAGATAAAAAATTTCTCATAGAACAACAGCCTGTTTTAGTTCTGTGGCTAATGCCTCCAATAATAAGTCGGCTTCTGTTTTGGTGATGGCCAACGAAGGCAACAAACGCACGGTGTTAGGCTTTGCCTCACCTGTAAAAATATGATGTTTAAACAGTAAGTCCTTGCGAAGTGCAGCTAATGATTCGGGAAGATCAAACCCAATCATCAAGCCTTGTCCACGAACTTCCAATATAGAAGGGTAGGAGTTAAGCTGTTCCATCCAATAGTTACCAATGGTAGCAGCATTCGTCATCAGGTTTTCTTTTTCAATTACTTCCAACACCGCTAAGCCCGCTGCGCAAGCGAGGTAGTTACCACCAAAGGTAGTACCAAGCATACCGCTCCACGGTTTAATATCCGGGTGAATTAAAACACCACCAATCGGAAAACCATTACCCATACCTTTGGCAAGTGTAACCAGATCAGCTTCGATACCTGCCCGCTGATGAGCAAAGAATTTACCGCTGCGTCCATAGCCGGATTGTACTTCATCCAGAATTAATAACGCTCCGGCTTGTTTTGTTTTTTGTGCGATGTGTTTGAAGAATGCTGTTGAAGGAACCTGAATCCCACCTACACCCTGAATGCCTTCAATGATTACTGCAGCAATTGTATTGTCGATTGCCTGATCAAAAGCAGCAGTATCATTCAATGGTAGAAATATTATTTCATGGCCAGCATTGAAGGGTGCAACGATTTTAGGATTATCAGTGGCAGCAACTGCGCCAGACGTGCGCCCGTGAAATGCTTTTTTGAATGCGATGATTTTTTTGCGACCGGTAACAAACGAGGCAAGCTTCAACGCATTTTCATTTGCTTCGGCACCACTGTTACATAAAAACAACTGGTGATTATTATAACCAGAAAGTTGACCGAGTTTTTCAGCCAGTTTTTCCTGCATGGAATTTTTAACACTGTTGGAATAAAAACTGATTTTATCGAGTTGGTTTTTCAGTGCATCAACAAAATGTGGATGGTTATGCCCAATGGAGATTACGGCATGACCGCCATACAGATCTAAATATTTTTTTCCTTCACTATCCCACAACCACGAGCCGGTAGCTTTTACGGGCTCGATTGGAAAGAGGGGGTATACATCGAATAGTTTCATGGTCTATATTTCTTAACCACAGAGGACATGGAGATTTCACAGAGCCTCTGTGCTTACTCTGTGTTCTCTGTGGTTATTTTTTAAAAAACATTTCCTTTTAACCTCAATCCTTCAGTTTCTTCAAAGCCAAACATTAAATTCATATTTTGAACAGCTTGTCCGCTTGCACCTTTCAGTAAATTATCAGTGACGGAATGAATGGCGAGTTTGCTGCCCACTTTCTCCAGATTGATCAGGCACTTGTTGGTATTAACCACTTGTTTCAGATCAATAGTATCTTTGCTTACATGTGTGAATGGATGTGCTGCATAGAAACCTTCATACAGTTTATATAACTCATCCAGCGAAAGCGCAGTGGTTACAACTGAGGTAACAAAAATGCCACGTGTAAAATCACCTCTCCAAGGAACAAAATTCACTTCGCCACCAAATGTGGGTTGCAATTTTTTCAGAGTCTGGTTAATCTCACCTAAATGCTGATGAGTTAAAGTTTTATAGGCAGAAATATTATTGGCGCGCCACGTAAAGTGTGTAGTGTCTTGCAGTTTTTGTCCAGCCCCGGTTGAACCTGTTATGCCGGTGGTGTGCACTTCGTTCAACAATCCAGCCTTCGCTAATGGAAGTAATCCCAACTGAATTGTTGTAGCAAAGCAACCGGGATTAGCAATATTGTTTGCTTGCTTGATTTTGTCGCGCTGAAATTCCGGTAATCCATAGATAAATTCACGATCGCCCGCTTTATCACCTAAGCGAAAGTCGTTACCTAAATCAATAATACGGGTTGAGGCCGGAAAGTTTTGTTCGCTTAATAACTTTTTACTTTCGCCATGGCTTAAGCAAAGAAAGAGTACATCAACGGCATGGTTGAAATCGGCAGCGTAAATCAAATCTGTTTCACCAATCAAATCGTGGTGTGTAGTAGTTACCAGCTTGCCTGCCTGGCTGCGACTTTGTACGAATGCAACTTCTACCTTTGGATGATTTAACAACAACCGAAGTGTTTCGCCACCGGTATAACCCGCTCCACCTATAATGCCTGCTTTAATTTTTTTGTCCATTGATTTAGTGCCTAAAATAGTATTCGGTAATAAGTGGTCAGTTACTGCTTTACCGAATAGCTATTACTGATTACTTTTTATTTGATGATAAATCGCTACCTGGTTGCCGAAAATTTTTGTAAAGCCTTTTACATCATCTCCCGTCCAGCCAAGGTTCATTTCGCCATACTTGCCAAACTTAGCAGACATCAAATCGAATTTTGATTCAATGCCATTAATCTGGTAACGATAAGGATAAAGTGTAATCGAAACTTCACCGGTTACGTGCTGTTGCGAACTGGTTAAGAACGCTTCCATATCGCGCATAATCGGATCGAGGTATTGGCCTTCGTGTAACCAGTTGCCGTAAAACTGCGCCAACTGATCTTTCCAACTTAATTGCCATTTAGTGAGCACGTGTTTCTCCAACGCATGATGTGCTTTGATGATTAACACCGGGGCTGCAGCTTCAAATCCAACACGGCCTTTTATTCCAATAATAGTATCGCCCACGTGTATATCGCGGCCAATGCCGTACGCGCCCGCTATGTTTTGCAATGCATGGATAGCCTCTGTTGGGTGTGTGTATTTTTTTCCGTTAACTGAAATTAGTTCGCCTTTTTCAAAACCAAGTTTTACTTCTTCATTGCCTTGTTGGGTTACTTGAGTAGGCCAGGCTTCTTCCGGTAATTGCCCCAGCGAGTTAAGCGTTTCTTTGCCACCCACCGATGTACCCCAGATACCTTTATTAATAGAGTAGCGTGCTTTTTCGGCACTGAAGTGAATACCTTTTTCTTTCAGGTAGTTTACTTCTTCCTCACGACTTAGTTTTTTATCGCGGATGGGTGTAATGATTTCAATGCCGGGATTTATGATTTGTAAAATCATATCAAACCGAACCTGATCGTTACCCGCACCGGTACTGCCATGCGCCACTGCATTTGCACCCAGTTGTTTGGCATATTTAGCAGCTGCTAACGCCTGGCTCATACGCTCGGCACTTACGCTTAGCGGATAGGTTCCGTTCTTCAATACGTTACCATAAACCAGATACTTGATTACAGTATCGTAATAATTTTTGGTTTCGTTTACGGTTTTGTGCGATGCCACACCCAGGCTAAGCGCACGTTTTTTAATTTCTTTTACTTCATCATCATTAAACCCTCCGGTATTCACCGTAAGGGTATGCACTTCGTACCCTAAATCTTTCGCGAGATAAATCGCACAATATGAAGTGTCTAATCCGCCACTAAATGCTAAAACAACTTTTTTCATCAATCAACTAAGTTAATAATGGTCTATTTGCCCCTCTCCTTTGGAGAGGGGCCGGGGGTGAGGTCCTTACCAGAAGAACAAGAAACTCAGAAAGGAAGACTTCTTCTTACCTTCTTCATTTTGTTGTTGCTTCTTCCAGCTTTTCAGTAACACAAATTGCTTAAAGCGCACCCAGCGTTCAAACAATTTAAAGTTGCCTTTAAACTCGCGCTTCTTAAGTTGTTCCAGTTCGCCATCGGGTGTAACCACCGTTTTGGCTAACTCGGCTTTCTTCTTCGCTTCTTCAACCGGATCGAACAGCATGGCAGTACACATACAGTTCTTACGACCTTTGGCCATCAGGATTTCAAAGTTCACGCAACTGCGGCAACCTTTCCAGAATTCTTCATCGGTTGTAAGTTCAGAATAGGTTACTGGCTCGTAACCCAGATCGGAATTGATCTTCATTACAGCCAACCCGGTAGTGAGTCCGAAAATTTTGGCATCCGGATATTTCTTCCGTGAAAGCTCAAACACTTTGCGTTTGATTTCGGTGGCCACACCGGTTTTGCGAAATGGTGGCGAAACAATGAGACCCGAGTTGGCCACATATTTTTCGTGTTCCCACGCTTCGATGTAACAGAAGCCTACCCAGGTTCCGTCTTTGGTAATTGCAATTACTGCTTTGCCCTCCTCCATTTTCATTTTTACATAATCGGGAGAGCGTTTGGCAATGCCGGTGCCGCGTGCTTTGGCAGATTCAGCCATCTCCGTAGTGATGGTATCTGCGTAATGGGTGTCATCGGCCGTAGCCGTTCTGACAATTATAGTATTATCCAAGGTTGTGAATCGTTAAAATGGTAACAAAAACTGAAATGCATTAAAAGCACTTCAGGCGTAATCCCACATAATGCGGGACCGCCATACAATTGTTAGTAGATGAAGGTATCAGATCCTGATTTGCCTTCGAAAGCTTTTGAACCCCGGTCGGAGCAAGCAATCGGTACACATGAGCGTAATTGCCGGAGTGGCGGGGCTGAAGGTAAGATCAGCAGGCTCAAAAGGTGTGGTGGTTGTTTTCAATTCAGTGGTTGCGGTTAAATCGTCAGATAAAAGGCATTCAAAAAATGTTTTTACAAAATTAATGTAATTGAAAACGAATATTTCAATAGTTGGTTCATTTTTATGCGAAAGTTTTTTAAGCAGCCTAACGAATGGAAAGTTTTTTGGAGCAATACGGATACCTGGCTTTGATAGCGGGCACCTTTCTGGAAGGTGAAACTGCGATACTGGTGGCGTCATCGCTTATAGCGCATGGCCCGTTTCAGTTTCCACCTACAGTGCTGGCTGCTTTTCTGGGTTCGTTTGTAAGCGATTGGATTTATTACTTCATCGGCAGATTGAACGGTAAATACTTTTTGGAGAAACGCCCCAAGCTGGCTGCGCGCGTTATGCCTGTAACCGACTTCTTTAAAAAACATAAGCTCCAGATTCTGTTCAGCTACCGTTTCCTTTACGGATTCAGAGTAATTATTCCGTTAGTGGTGGGCATGAGTGGCATTCGCCCGGCTTCGTATTTGTTTTACAGTACGGTTACGGGTCTGGTTTGGGCAACCGTAGTAAGCACAACCGGTTATTGGATTGGCAAGCTACTGAATCTGCAAGCTCAGGTGTTTGAAGAGAATCTGCTCTTCATTATGCTGGGCTTTGGATTATTTGGGTTGCTGGTAGGCTATGCCATCAAACATTTTGCTGTGGGTAAGATGGCAGAGTAGTGTTTCGGGTCACTCATATTTTAAAGTTGAGGAAGGATTGGTCATAGCTGCCTTAATGGTTTGGCTACTTACCGTAAGCAAGGCCACCAATACCGCAACAATCGCGGCAAGTAGATAAATGGTGACATTCATATTTGTATGATAGGCAAAACTGTTTAGCCACTGCTGCATAAAGTACCAGGCCAGTGGCCACGCAATCAGGTTGGCTATTATAATTAAGATTACAATCTCTTTGGAGAGCAAGCCAAGTATACTTGGCACCGATGCGCCCAATACTTTACGGATGCCGATTTCTTTTACTCGTTGCAATGTGTTAAACGTAGCTAGTCCAAACAAACCAAGACAAGCGATGAAGATTGCTAACCCTGAAAAGATGGTGAAGAGTTGATTCTGCTTTTGCTCTTCGAGGTAAAGGCGATGGTAGTCTTCGCTAACGAAGGCATAGTTAAACGGACGATCGGGCAGAAACTCTCTCCACACTTTTTCAATGTGCGCCAGGCCTTCCTGTGTTTTGCCGGCAGAAATGCGAATGGACAGATCGCTGAAAATTCCAGGCCGCGAATAGAATACAATCGGAATAATGGATTGGTGTAACGACTCGAAATGAAAATCTTTAACTATACCTACCAGCTTGCCTTTTATGTTGGCGTACGAAAAATCTTTATCAAGGCCATCGCTTATGTTGTTCCACCCGTAAGCTTTGGCTGCGGTTTCGTTTATAATGAATGAAAGCGAATCATCATTCACAAAGTCTTTCGATAGATCGCGGCCTGCGGCCATCTCCATTCCATATGTATGGAAGAAGGCTTCATCGATGGCTACAAACTTGGTTGTAACGGTGGAGTTGATCAGGCTATCGCCTTTGGTAATAAGTGGTGGACCGGAACTGTCCAGCAAACGCCCGGTTGGAATACGCGATGAGCGTGTAGCATTTTCAATTACCGAGGTTTTGGTAAGCTCGTTGTAAAAGGCTTCGTAGTTTTTATCGAGGTCATCGGAGTAATATCCAAATACCACCACCTGATCTTTATCGTAACCCAGTGTGCGGCTGTTCAAATAATCTAATTGCTGAAAAGTTATGGCGGTAGCTATCAACAAAATGATTGAAATGGAAAACTGCACTACCACCAATGTTTTGCGAACCAGCCCTTTGCCTTTGGCAGAACCTTGCTGTCCTTTTAAAACCAATGCGGGTTTAAAACTGGAAATAACAAAGGCTGGATAAAGCCCGGCCATAATTCCCACCACAATGGCAAATCCTATAAGCCCAACATACAACGGCCAATTGCTAAGCGGATTAAGCGAAAGCGCTTTACCGGTAAAGGTATTTAACCAAGCAAGAGAAATCAGCGCAAACCCTATTGCCAACGCTAAACCAAAAAGGGAGATAAGTACCGATTCGCTCAGGTACTGCATTACTAATTGTGCTTTAAAAGCACCCACCACTTTGCGCAGGCCCACTTCCTTAAAGCGTTTTGTTGCGCGCGCAGTTGAAAGATTAATGAAGTTGAAGCACGCGATAAGTATAATAAACGCACCAATAATGCTCATCATGCGTACGTTGTTGATGTTGCCGTTTACTTCAAGTTCGTCATCTAAGTGGGAGTAAAGGTGTATGTCGGTAAGTTTTTGTAAGAATAAAGTGGTTGATTGCGAAGCCTTAAAGTCGGGGGCAGCGCCCCAGTTTGAGCGGGCATAAGTGGCAAAATGACGTTCCATGAAATCTGTGAAGCCGGCTTCTACTTTTTTGGGATCAACACCTTCTTCCAATAAAAGATAGGTGCCGAAAGCATTGTTGCCCCAGTTTGTTTCCAATGCTTTGCGGCCGTAGATGGCTTCGTCTTCAAACGTACTGAATGAAACCAACATGGTGGGGTGCCAGTGCGATTGAGCGGGAAAGCTTTTATACGTTCCGGTTACTTCAATATCCAATTGATTGTTTACGCGCAGGCGTTTGCCAATTACATCCTGGGTTCCAAAATATTTTTGGGCATACTCTTCAGATAACATAACGGTAAGAGGCCGCACCAATGCTTTGGCAGGATCGCCCGATAAAACTTCTATGTCAAAAATTTTGAAGAGGTCGGGTTCAACCACAAAGATATCATTTTCAATAAAGTTCTTTATCTGTTCTCCGTTTTGCTCAAGGCTAATGTTCAAACTGTAATTAATGGTGCGTGCCATCACTTCTATTTCGCCAAAATCATTTTTGAGCAAGGGCCCAATAGGCGGAGCAACATTAGCCAAGTGCAGGTTGGGTACACCATCTTTACTTAAGAAGTTACGCGTTACGCGATAAGTTCTGTCGGCCTTTGTGTGATAACGGTCGTAACTCAATTCATCTACCACAAACAAATAGATCAGCACGCAGCACATCATTGCCAATGCCAGGCCCGCAATATTAATGAAGGCAGTTAGCTTGTTGCGGAAAATAGACCGGATGGCAACTTTCAGGTAATTACGAATCATACGGCTAGGGGTTTAAGCTTAGAACTAATTTGAGGTGTAGAGGTTACAACCAAAGACCAGAAAGTAACAGACGGGTTGCATGTTGTTTAAAAGGTACTTTCTGAACACGAAGACACAGTCACCAGGCAGCACCAAACGCTTCGTGCAACTTCTTGTACTTAGTGCCTTGGTGGTTTGTTATAAATTATTTCCCTATCGTAGTTGAACTTAACACCTCTGGTGAAAGTTATCTCCGCTTACGATTATATTTGCATTCGATTCATGAACCGCAGCCGCTACTTTCTTCTGATTCTTATTCTCGGTTCTCTTTCAACCATCAGTCCGTTTTCGATTGATATGTACTTGCCGAGCTTTCCGGCTATAGCCAAAGATTTACGTGTAAGCATTTCTCAGGTTCAGTTTTCATTAACTGCTTACCTGATTGGTATCTCCATCGGACAATTATTATACGGGCCATTACTCGATCGCTACGGCCGAAAAAAACCATTGTACATTGGCTTGTTGATTTATGTGGTGAGCTCTATCGGCTGTGCGTTTTCATTTTCGTTGCAATCGCTGGTGCTGATGCGCTTTCTCCAGGCTTTGGGCGGATGTGTGGGCATGGTTGCAGCGCAAGCACTGGTGCGCGATTTATTTCCCGTACGAAAAATTGCACAAGCGTTTTCATCTATCATATTGGTAATTGCTGTATCGCCCATGATTGCCCCCACCGTTGGCGGATATTTTACCGTGGCATTTGGATGGGCTTCGGTATTTATTGCATTGGCTGTGGTAACATTTCTTATTCTGTTGGCCACTTTCTTTTTATTGCCCGAAGGTAAACCAGCCGATGCCGGCATTTCGTTAAGACCTCGCGCCATCATCAGCAATTTTATTTTGGTGTTGAAGCAACCTCAGTTTATTATGTATGCCGTTGCCGGAGGCATTGCCATGTCGGCCCCGTTTGCATACATCGCGGCTTCTGCCGATGTGTTTCTCAATATCTTTCACGCTACCGAGCAACAATACGGTTGGATCTTCGCCTTTATTGCTTCGGCTATGATTGGCTCTGCACAGTTCAATCATTTGTTGTTGAAAAAATTTACCAGTCAGCAGTTGGTAAAGTTTGCATTGCGTTATCAGGTAATTGCCGGTGCGGTAATGGTTGCCGGAGTTGCGTTTGATTGGTTTAACCTGGTAGGCTTAACCGTGGCCATTTTCTTCTTTATGTTGGGACAAGGTTTAACCGGACCAAACAGCTCGGCATTAGCATTGGCTCCGTTTACCAAACATGCAGGTAGTGCGGCTTCGCTGGTTGGAAGTTTCCGCATGTTGGTAGGTGGTTTAATAACGGCAATTGTAAGTGCTTTGCACAACGGCACTACTATGCCTATGGTGCTAAGCATGTGGTTAACCGTTGTGGTTTCCATTATCCTGCTCACTTCTGTGAAAGTTGTAATCCGCTACCGCGCCCGCAGACGCGTGGTGCAAGATGAGCCTGCGGTGTTGCTTTGAGGGATGTTCCGTATATTTAGTTGTTGGTTCAGCTATTCTTTTACTAAAAAAATATGAGGCTTTTAGATTTCTTTTTAAGGGATACAATTGGCATTGATCCTGGAAGTCAGCATTTGAGGATTATCAAAGATGGAAAATTAGTATTTAATGAGCCTTCAAAAATTTCAATAGACACAAATCAGATTACAGGATTAGGAAATTCAACGAGGTTGACAGAAAAGGATGTTACAATTAAGCCTGTTGACTGTGCAATAGCAGACTTTCACGGATTTGAAATGCTTCTTAGAGGTGCTATGAAAAAGGGATTTGAATCAACTTCAATAATTCCCAAGTCATGCAAAATTTACTTTTGTATCCCTACCAATACAACCGAAATAGAAAAAAGAGCGTATCGAGATTCTGCAGAACATGCAGGAGCGGTGGAGGTTTATATGGTTTATCAAAGTTGTTGTGCGGCAATTGGTCTTAATACATTATTTACTCAAAAGAATTTTATCATTGTTGACTTCGGTTCAAGTAAAATTGAAATCACTGTCTTTGCTAATAGCCTAATAATTTCGACTGGCTTTGTTCGAATGGGAACTGATAAAATCTATAGATTAGTAAAAAATCATATCCGAAGAAGACACAATTTACATTTAAGTGATCGCGATGTTGAATTTTTATTAGATGCACTGAAAGAAAATTTGAAAGTATTGCAAATTCAAGAAGTTTCTATTAAAGCAGATGAAATTAGAGAACTTCTGAGTCATTTTTTTTATTTAGTGAATGATGAACTAGTTGATATAGTTGAACGCATTTCTAAACATAACGACATTAATAAAATCTTAACAAACGGTATTTATTTTACTGGTGGAGGTTCGTTAAATAATTTCCTTAGAGAACAAATTAAAATTGGTGACCAATTTAAAAGGACTTTTAGCTCAAATCCATTACTCGATAATATTAACGGGCTAAAAAAGATTTTGAGCGAAAGAGATAAATATAAAAGTTACATTTTGGTTTAAAGCGTAACATAATCTCGGTTAATGAGATTTCTTCTAACTTAACGACTTGGTAAGATTTGAGAAAAAGGTATTTTTCTAAGTAAATCACACATTTAAAATATCGTGTAAATGAATACTTTAATTTTTCTTCTTGTAGCGCTTGGGTTACTTCTTCAATTTTGGGCCTTAATCGATATAGCATTCACTAAGCGGATGCAAAATAAAAGTCTCTGGTTTCTGATTGTTTTTGCATTTCCAGTTATAGGATCAATTTTCTACTTTCAAGGCCGTGATAAAATAGTTCGTGAGTTTAATCCAAAGTTTTCAAGCAACACTAACAAGTTTAGCCTTCATCGAAAGTAAAAACAGTACAGTACTCAACCTATTTGTACCTCAACTCTTACCCGTTTGAAACCCGATACTTGGTCGTTTTGATTTACCCGGCTTAATCTCAAACTCTTTTACATCATCAAAAATAATCGTCTCCATTAATTCAGGTGTGCGCTCATCTTTTGTCATAGAAGCTAAGCGTAAATGCTGGTTGCGCACCGATTCGCCCACTACTTGCCGCACTTCTAAAACCTTAATGTAAAAGTAGTTTGGACATCCGGCTCGGATTGTACCGTTAGTGTGCCGTTATGCATTTGCATGATTTGTCTCGAAAGCGCAAGCCCAATACCTGAACCCGTTTTTTTGGTTGTGAAGAATGGAACAAACACCCGCTCAATTGCTTCGGGTATAATGCCGGGACCATTGTCGGTAACTTCGATGGTGATGGCATTGTCGATATAAAAACCGGTAAGCGTAATCTTTGAATTCGGATTATTATCCACCGCTTCCATGGCATTCTTAACCAGGTTGATTAAAACCTGTTCAATCATTTCGGCATCGGCTTGTATGGTAATATATTCCGATTCGCATTTGCTGATAAACTGAATGGCATTTTTTTTAATTTCAGGTTTAAGTAACTGTGCTACTTTTTCAATCAAATCTTTTAAGAAGATCGTTTTTAGTTTTGGTTGCGGAACAGAAGTGTATTCGCGGTAAGCATCAATAAATTTGATTAGCCCTTTACTACGGTTTTCAATTGTAGCCAGACCTTCACGTAAATCTTCCGCACCTTCTTGCTTTAACTCGTAGTGAGTTTCTTTTTTGGTGAGATCGTAATCCAGAATTTCGCGCAGGGTAGAAGTGAGCGATGAAATGGGTGTAATGGAATTCATGATCTCATGCCGAAGCACTCTCGTAAGATTTTGCCAGGCTTCCAGTTCCTGTTTCTGCAATTCGGTTTGAATGTTTTGCAGCGTAACCAACTTTACATGCCCTCCCCGAATGCGCAACTCGGTAGCTTGCAAGGTGAGCAGCACATCGGCCCCGCCTTTGTATAAAACACTTTTACCCGATTCAACTTCCATCAATGCTTCGAACAACTTTGCGTTGCGTGCATTTAATTCATTAATATTTTTAATGTTACTTATGCCGATAAACTTGCGGGCAATTGGGTTAATGAGTTGCACTTCACCCTCAGCATCGAACGAGATAATACCGGTGCGTACTTGTTGAACAATAGTGTTGAGGTATTGCCAATGTTCTTCTTTTTCGGTGCGTGCTTTGCGAAAGGCTTCCAGTACTTCGTTAAAGGCTGTGTTGAGATCGCGAAAGCTGCGGCCCAGTTTATTATCGTGTGCAAAGCCCGAAATAAAATCAGAGTATCGAACCGATTCCAGAAATCGCGTAAGCTTGCGATTGGTTTGCGAAGAAAAACGATAAAGCTCAATCAACTGCCCAACAATAATTACCAGCATGAGGCCCGCTGCAAAAATCATATTAGGCCGCGTTACCATATAGACAAACAGTGCCATGGTAAGCCCTACCAGCACAACTCTAAACGCAACCCTGAATCGAAAATCGTTGAATGCCATTATTACTAATTACGAATTTAGAATGTCGAATTACGAATTTAACTTCTGCCAAATCGAAATTCGTAATTCTGAAATTTTAAATTATTAAAGTCCATGCTTTTCCAACCTTCTGTAAAGTGATGATCGCGTAAGCCCAAGTTCGGCTGCGGCTTGTGTGATGTTACCGTTGTATTTTTTCAACACTTTGCGGATAAGTAATTTCTCTACTTCATCCAGGTTAAACTGATCGAGGTTAATTTGTTGATCGCCTTCGCGGGCTGTTGGACTGTTAAAATTAAAATCTTCAGGTTGTAAAACTGAGCCGTTGCTTAAAATAATGGCCCGCTCCAGGGCGTGTTGTAACTCACGAATATTTCCCGGCCACGGATGTTTGCTCATGCGTGTCATAGCTGCTTCGCTTATTTTGCTTACAGTTTTTCCGTAGCGTGAAGCATAATGTTTTAAGAAGTGCTGCGCCAGCAAAGGAATATCTTCAATGCGTTCGCGCAAGGGCGGAATTTCAATTTCGATGGTGTTGATGCGATAGAGTAAATCTTGCCGGAACCTATTTTCTTTTACCATTTCGTAAAGTGGCATGTTGGTGGCGCAGATTAAACGCAAATCTATAATGGTGTCTTTGTTTGAACCCACCCGGCTTACTCTTTTATTTTGGATCGCGGTAAGCAACTTGGCTTGCAGTGGCATAGATAAGTTTCCGATCTCATCCAGAAACAAGCTACCTTGATTCGCTAACTCAAAACGTCCGGCCCGATCTTCTTTTGCATCCGTAAACGATCCTTTCTTATGGCCAAACAGTTCGCTTTCAAAAAGTGTTTCAGTAATCGAACCCAGATCAACACTTACAAAGGATTCGCTTTTGCGTGCCGAGTTGCGGTGAATAGCCCGTGCAATTAATTCTTTGCCGGTTCCGTTTTCACCTAAGATTAAAACATTAGCATCGGTTTGGGCAACGCGTTCAATGGTTTGAAAAATGCGCAGCATAGCCTGGCTCTGGCCGATGATGTCGCTGTACTTTTCATTTATTGATTGATTGATCTCCTGGTTTTTTGTTTTAAGCGTTTGAATCTGATCGCGCGATTCGCGTAAGCGCATGGATGAATAAATAGTGGCTAACAGCTTTTCATTTTCCCAAGGTTTTAATACAAAATCAGTTGCCCCGGCTTTAATAGCTTTAACGGCCATCTGCACATCGCCATAGGCAGTAATTAGTACAACCACAGCCGAGGGATCGATGCTCAGAATTTTTTCGAGCCAATAATATCCTTCGCTGCCGCTGCTCACATCTTTGGTAAAGTTCATGTCGAGCAGAATTACATCGTACTCTTCATTGCCCATCAGGGCGGGAATGGCTTCAGGATTTTTCTCAATATCAACTTGGGCCACGTGCCGCTTCAGGTACATTTTCGCAGCCTTCAACAGATCTTCGTTATCGTCAACAATCAGAATTTTACCGTGTTTCGAATCAGACATACAAGAGTGGAGTTTATACAATGTCCGCCAGTGGGCAATATTAGTACCGAAATCGGGACGGCCCTGTTTATGGCGTTTTCAAATGTTTTGTGGGTTCAAAGATAACAATCTGCGTCCGCAATCGGACATATCCGTTCACATCTGAACTTGATAAATTCTCAAACCAGTGGATAAATGGCGTTTTAGTGGATAGAAACCGGTTGGCACACTTGTTGGCAACGGAGCAGGGCACAAACTATTTTGACCCCTTTGTTTTAAGCGCATGGACAAGAAAATTGATAAGAAGTTCTGGACTATTAAGCGAATTGCTACGTACGGAGGTATTGCTTTGCTGGTTGGGTTTATAGCCTACCAGTTTATTTTTGCTGATCGCAGATCAACTTTTAAAACCGATAAAGACAAACTGACCATTGCCACGGTGCAACGAGGAGAGTTTAAAGAATTTATTCCACAAACCGGAACCGTAGAACCAGCCCGTACCGTTTTTCTGGATGCCATTGAAGGGGGTAACATTAAGCGTATTGTTAGCGAAAGCGGTAAGATGTTGAAGAAGGGCGATGTGATTCTGGAACTTACTAACTTAAATCGCGAGCTAACGGTTTTGCAACAGGAAGCTTCATTTAACGAAAGTATTAACCGTGCGCGTGAAACCAAACTTGTGATTATGCGCAACGATTTGGAGCAGCAACAACAACTTGCGTTGATTGAGAATCAATTGCAAATACTGGAACCACAGTATCAGCGCCAGAAACAATTGTATGAAAAGAAACTGATTGCCAAGCAGGAGTTTGAGCAAACAGAAGCTAACTACAAATATAACCTTGAGCGGAAAAAAATTACATACCAGGCATATCGTGCCGATTCAATTGACAGAATTCGTCAGTTAAAGTTTACAGCTGAATCGGAACAGAAGATGATGGTGAGTTTAAATAACCTTTCTAAAATTTTGGATAACCTGGAAATAAAAGCCCCGATAGATGGCCAACTTTCTACGCCACATTGGGAGATAGGACAAGCCGTAACCCAAGGGCAGCGGTTAGGTCAGGTAGATATTGTAGGTAGTTTTAAAGTCCGGGTGCCGATTGACGAATTATATCTGCCTAAAATTTCGGTAGGACTTCCGGCTTCAACCAGTTTTGCCAATAAAGATTACATGCTGGCTATTACATATATCTATCCCACCATTCAGAACGGACGGTTTGAAGTGGATATGGAATTTCAAGGCGATACACCACAAGGCATAAGAAGAGGGCAATCGTTGCGCATGCGCATTGAGTTGGGCCAGGCATCGGAAGAATTGTTGTTGCCTGTTGGAGGATTTTATAAAGACACCGGTGGTAATTGGGTGTTTGTGTTGGATAGCGACAACAAAGCCGTGCGCAGAAATATTAAGCTGGGCCGCAAGAACAGCGAAAACTTTGAAGTACTGGAAGGATTGCAGCCGGGCGACCGCGTAATTACCTCTTCGTACGAGAATTTTGGAAACAACGAAGTATTAATCTTAAACTAGATGCAACTATTTAAGATAGTTGGCGTCTAATAGAATGATTTTATAGAAAAGAGTAACTTTTTAAAAAATAGCCAGTATTCAATAAAACTAATCCCATAAGCACATCATCTAACACTTAACCCGAACGTCATGATCAAATTAAAAAACTTAGAGAAGGTTTATACAACAGAAGAAGTTGAAACAACCGCCCTCAATAACATTAACCTGGAAATTAAAGACGGTGAGTTTGTGGCTATCATGGGCCCTTCTGGTTGTGGTAAGTCAACCTTACTTAATATTTTAGGTTTGCTTGATAACCCAACCGGTGGCGAATATCACTTTGGCGAAAACGAAGTTGCCAAATATTCAGAACGCCAGCGCGCGCAATTACGCAAAGGTTCTATCGGGTTTGTATTTCAAAGCTTTAACCTGATTGATGAGTTAACGGTATTTGAAAATGTTGAATTACCATTATTGTATTTGAAAGTTCCGTCTGACGAACGTAAGAAAAGAGTAGAAGAAGTGTTGGAGCGCATGAACATCATGCACCGCAGAAATCACTTCCCGCAGCAACTTTCGGGTGGTCAGCAACAACGTGTAGCCATCTCGCGTGCTATTGTTGCCAAGCCAAAAGTAATTCTGGCCGATGAACCTACGGGTAATTTGGATTCGGCTAATGGCGAAGAGGTAATGAAACTGTTATCGCAATTAAATGAAGAAGGCACAACGGTAATCATGGTAACGCACTCGCCTTACGATGCAAACTATGCACACCGTATTGTTAACCTCTTCGATGGTAAAGTGGTTACTGAAAATATCAAAGAACAGTTTCACGTTTAAAAATTGATTTAAGATTTCAGGGAACACGCTTCCTTGATTCGTTCTTCATAGTTTAGGTTTAGGTTAAGATAAAGCTTGTTCCCCACGGAATGGGCTTTATTGTTTTCGTACAGTGCTGTACATTTTTGAACAAGCACACGTCTTTCGAACATTTAATACGCTTTGATTTCTGCTTTTTTCCGCATGGCACATTTGTTGGGTTTTATATGCAACCTCAACACAAACACAATGTCTTTGCCCCATAAATCCCATCACTCATGATTAAGAATTACCTGCTCATTACCCTGCGCAACCTGGCCAAGAACAAACTTTTTATTTTCATTAATGTATTCGGCATGGGCATAGCAGTTGCCTGCTGTGTAGTTGCGTATGTAAACTGGGAGTTTGCTGCTAATTGGGATAAAGACCAATTGAACGGCAAACAAATTTATCGGGTACAGTTTCATCGTAATTTTCAAGATAATCATGAACGCTACGGAACAGCACCTATGGCTTTGGCTGGCCATGTAAAACAAAATTTTAAAGGTGTTTCTGAAGTGGTGCGATACCAAACTTCTTATAGCGACATCCGCATTGGCGATGAAGTATTTGGTACACGAATGATTTTTGCCGACTCCGCCTATTTTAAAGTTTTTACGTATAAGCTGAAATACGGAACCTTCGAAAGTTTTTATGACAAAGGCAAAGTAATTATTACCGATGAAGTAGCACTTAAATATTTTAATCGTGAAGATGTTGTAGGCGAACCATTAACCCAAATTGTGTTGGGTAAAGATGGTGTACGCAGACCAAAAGAATACATTATCGGGGCGGTTACTGAAAAATTACCAGCGAATTCAAGTCTTCAATTTGAAGTAATAGCCCTGTTCGATAATTTCTGGGATATTAATCTGGACGAGAAGCAACACGAAACCAGTTGGGCCCGGTGGACAACCTTGTTCATGAAGATTGATAATCCGGATGATGTTGCGGGAATAAATCAACAACTTCAAAATTATGTTGAGCCTCAAAATCTGGCTCGCGAAGATTTTAAAATCACATCTTATTATTTAGAGAATCTGGATGGTATGATGAAACGCAATCGGGAAAACCCTCGGGTGAATAACGATTGGATGGGAGGCAGTATCCCCAACGAGGCTGTAGTAATACCCGCTGTAATGGCAGTGCTGTTAATGTTGCTGGCGTGTTTCAACTTTACCAATACTTCTATTTCTATTGCAAGCCGTAGGTTAAAAGAAATTGGCATTCGCAAGGTAATGGGTAGTATGCGCAGCCAGTTGGTATTTCAGTTTCTGGGCGAAAATCTTTTATTGTGTGTACTCGGGCTTGCAGCCGGATTATTATTGGCTGAGTGGTTAGTGCCTGCTTATAATTCGTTGTGGAGTTGGTTGAAGTTAGATATTAACTATGCCGATAACATTGGGTTTATCTTATTCTTATTCGGACTTTTATTAATTACGGCATTGATTGCCGGTGGCTACCCATCTTTTTATGTTACTTCATTCGAGCCTGTAAGCATTTTAAAAGGTAAAGCAAAATTCGGAGGTACCAATTGGTTTACGCGTTTTTTACTTTTTGGTCAGTTTGTTATTTCCTTGCTTTCCATTGTAATGGGCGTAGCATTTTATCGTAACGGAGAGTATCAACGCAATTACGATTTGGGTTTTGCAACCAGTGGTGCTATCTCGGTTTGGGTAAATAACGAAGCGGGGTATAATACGTATCGGGATGCACTTTCATCGAATAAAGATATACAGGTAATAGCCGGCACACGACACCACATGGGCAATGGTTGGTATAACGATCCGGTAAAATTTGAATCGGTTGAACGCGAGGTTGACATATTTGATATTGGCGATAATTATTTTGAAGCCATGGACATGACCTTGCTCAGTGGCCGAAATTTTGTGAAAGATTCTGAAACTGATCGGAAGGAATCTGTTTTGGTTTCGGAAGAGTTTGTACGCAGATTTGGTTGGACGGATAACCCAATAGGTAAACGCATTGTGTGGATGGATACCACACAACTTTTTGTAGTAGGTGTAATTAAAGATGTTTACCCCGGTGCGTTGTGGAGTCCGATTAACCCGGTTATGCTACGGTATGCAGCACCTTCCAAATACCAGCAAGTAGTAGTAAAAGCCGACCCTACCAAGATGGCTGATGTCGATAAGTTTATGGAGGCGAAGTGGAAAGAAGTTTTTCCGAATACAGTGTATTACGGTCGCTGGGTAGATGAAGAGATGAAAGAAACTAATGAAATCAATGCCAACATTGTTACCATGTTTGGATTTCTGGCAGTATTCTCTACCCTCATGACGTGCATTGGCATGTATTCGCTGGTATCGCTCAACATCGTAAAGAAGATGAAAGAAATTGGGGTGCGGAAAGTTTTGGGGGCATCATTGCTAAACATTGTAGGTGTAATCAATTTTGAATTTATAATCAATCTGGCTGTGGCAACAATTGCTGGTGCGGCTGCTGGTTATCTGATGGCTGATATTCTGATGGCCTCTATCTGGAAGTATTACTTGCAGGTAGGATTGCTCAGTCTCGGGCTATCTGCATTGGTGTTAGTAGTGATTGCCGCGGTTTCAGTAAGCTTTAAAACAGTTTCAACAGCTTCGCTTAATCCTACTAAAACGTTGCGTGACGAATAATTTTTATTCGCTGTAACATTCAGGCAGGTGGCTGCGTCTAAAAGCCACCTGCCTTTCCAATAAGAAGTTTTGAAAATCGCATCGGGGTTATGCAACCCTACGTGGTTATTCTGCATCTGCACCATAACAAAACCGCACCGCCATGTTCAAAAATTACGTTACCGTTGCCCTCCGAAATATTCTGAAACACAAGTTTTATTCAGCGCTTAATATTGTTGGGCTCGCGTTTGGGCTTACCGCCTGCTTTCTGATCGGCTTGTATATCTACGATGAAGTTTCGTACGATAAGTTTCATATTGACTATCAAAACATTTACAGCATTGGTCTGCATGGTAAAATAGGAGGGCAGGAAATTTACACAGCATCATCATGCCCACCTTTGGCGCAGGCTATGGTAAGTGATATACCGGGTGTAGAACAAGCTATTCGGGTTAATAACTGGAGAAACATAGTTATAAAGTATGAGGAAAAAGCCTTTACGGAGTCGAAGGTATTGTTGGCCGACTCAAACTTTTTTGAATTCTTTAGCTTTAAACTTATTGAAGGCGATGTAAAAACCGCTTTGAAAGAACCGGCCACCGTAGTGATTACCACCGAAACTGCTCGTAAATATTTTGGGGACTCACCGGCTGTGGGAAAAATTATTACAGTTGGTAACGACAACGAAGCATTTAAAATAACCGGTATAGCCGAGCCAGCGCCCACCAATTCGCAAGTGCAATTTGATTTTATTTTGTCAGGCGCTTCTGATGATAATTTGAAAAGCGATAGCTGGACAAATAATGGCTTGTACTCGTTTTACCGAAAAAATCCCAATACCGATGTGGCTGGTATTGATGCCCGACTGCGCGAACTTACCATAGAACACGTGGGGCCAGAGTTTGAGCAAGGGCTTGGCGTGGATTTTAAACAATTTGAAAAGCAAGGCGGAGTGTATGCATACTTCTCTTATCCCATGCACAGCAAACATCTTTACCAGACACAACTGGCTGATGGGCTTACACCTTCAAGCGATATAAAATATGTTTATAGTATTGGCGCGGTAGGGCTTTTTATTCTACTCATTGCGTGCATCAACTTTATGAATCTTTCTACTGCCCGATCATCGGGCCGGGCTAAAGAAGTAGGCTTGCGCAAAACACTTGGTTCTGTGCGCTCCAAACTCATTGCCCAGTTTATGTCAGAATCGCTGGTGTATGTTTTTGCTGCGATGCTTATTGCCATAGTATCGGTTTACCTGTTGTTGCCTTCTTTTAATTTACTGGCTGGCAAAGCTCTGGGCTTTAGTCTTATGCTACAACCTGTTGTGTTAGTGAGTGTGATAGTTGTTTTTATAATTGTGGCACTACTCGCTGGTAGTTACCCGGCTTTTTATCTTACCTCATTCAATCCGGTTGAAGTGCTGAAAGGAAAGGTACGATCAGGTATGAAGAGCAAAGGTATTCGCAGTACACTGGTAGTAGTTCAGTTTGCAATTTCGATCACGCTTATTATAAGCACGTTGGTGGTTTATAATCAATTAAACTTTTTGCGTGAACGTAATATTGGTTTAGACAAATCGGGAGTTATTGTAATTCGCAACACCAGCCGCCTGGCCAATAACCGTACTGCTTTCCGCGAAAGCGTAAACGGGCAAACCGGTATTGTTAAAACAAGTTTTACCAACAATGTATTTCCGGGTGTTAATAATACTACGGTTTTTAGAGCGGAGAGTGCCGCGCAGGAACGCATTATGGCTACCTATTATGCTGATTACGATCACATGAATGTTTTGAAGATGGAATTAGCATCCGGTAGATTTTTCTCAAAAGATTTTCCTTCTGATTCTACTGCATGTGTAATTAATGAAGCAGCTGTGCGCGAATTAGGTTGGGAGAATCCGCTTACGGAAAAGTTGATTAGTTACAATGGTCCTTCACCAGTGTCCATGCAAGTGGTAGGCGTTATAAAAGATTTTAACTTCGAATCATTCAAAGCCAATGTAAGACCTTTGGTTATCAGGCTTACTAATACGGCCAACAATATGTTGGTGCGGTACGATGGCAAACCCAACGATGCAGTGGCAACCCTTGAGCGCGTTTGGAAACAGAATGCAAGTAACGAACCATTTGAATACACTTTCCTGGATCAGAACTTTGATACTTTATTTAAAGAAGAGCAACGCCTGGGGCAATTGTTCACAGTGCTCACCAGTGTAGCCATATTTGTGGCTTGCCTCGGGTTGATGGGCCTGGCTTCATTCACAGCAGAACAACGCACCAAAGAAATCGGAATCCGAAAAGTGATGGGCGCATCGGTGTCATCAGTTAGTGCATTGTTATCGAAAGAATTTATGTGGTTGGTAGCAATTGCATTTGTGTTGGCATCGGCTTTGGCGTGGTACCTGATGGATCAATGGCTGGCATCTTTTGCATACCGCATAGAATTAAGCGCAGGTTTATTTGTATTAGGTGGAGCGCTGGCTGCTGGTGTAGCAGCATTAACGGTTAGCTTCCATTTTATAAAGGCGGCCCGGTCTAACCCGGTAAATTCGCTGCGTTACGAATAAGATTTAGATTAAAAAAAAGCCCAAAATCTATCTGTTTTGGGCTTTTTTATATTCCAATGTTAAGTTTTTTCAACCGCTTGGTAATGCTGGCGTAACCTGATAATTTGGGTATCTAAATACAGCGTTATGGAAAAATTAGTGCTTAAAGGAAAGAAAGAAATCAGGATGTTGCTGGCCGATTCGTTACATCAAACGGTGCAGGCATTGGGTGTAACCAAGTCTAAAAAGAAGGCCGAACGGTTAATAGAAAAATCTTCGAAACGATTAGCTGCGGTAGTGGCAGAGCAGATGAAAAAAGAACTGAAGAAATTGAAAGCACCCAAAGCAAAGAAGGAAAAGAAAGTAAAAGAAGCGGAGTTGGTTACAGCGTAAAGCAAATTTCAGAAAAAATCAGGAAGGGGCCATGTGCCCCTTTTTCTTTTGCAGATATTCAAAGAGTGATACATTCATCATCAGCAACAGCATGCCATAAAAAGTATCTTCCACGGGAATGGTACCCATGCGGATACCTAAGTTCTCGGCATTGTTATACCAAACCACTTGTTCTTCAATACCCGTGCCGGTAAGAATACCATTGGTGATGAAGAACGGAATCAGAATAAAGAGAAAGGCAACATAGAATTTGCCGAGGTAGTTCGTTTTCCAAACCCACCGATGAAGCGCCAAAAAAATAGCAAGCAAAATAAATGTTACAGTGGTGTACCAACGCCCGATATTAATGCCGCCAACAAGTAGCATAGCAAACATCAGCAAATCGGTAATCAGGTTAGTATATTTTTCATTGAGTCGCCATGTGATCAGGTAGTTCACCGCTTCGTATGTAAATACACAGGCATACGGAATACAGATAAAGAACAAAACTTCTTCAAGTGGAAGCGAGCCAAGATTTATTCCTGTAAGGTAACGCGGTGTAAAACCCCATACGCCAATCTGCGTAAACCATTCATCCCACACAATAAAAAACAGAGCCGGAATTAAAATGGCGAGCCACAAGTAACGCCACTTCTTCGAAAAATTATGTTTGGGATAAAAACTAAAAATGAACGGAAAGATGATGGAGAAAAAATCAATGGCCAAATAAACAAACTTGTCTTTCAATTTTAGTAAATTTTATTTTTCTGATTCCAATCTCCAGCTTCGCAAACGCTATTGTGTTTCTTGTCTTTTCTGTTTGAAGACAAACTTACCCGGCTCGTATTTTTTTGGGGCGTATAAAAATCCAAAAGCTTCGCAGTCCTCTTTGGTATGTTTTGCATGGTGAATGTAATGTGCGTGAATCATGCGTTGCAGATATTTACTTCTTTTTTCAGGACGCCACTTTAAGCGTTGGTGTACAATAATGTCGTGGAAAACCAAATAGAATAATCCGTAGCAAAATATTCCCAAGCCAACAGCCAACATGTAGGGATTGTAATCTACCAAACTGAAGTAATAGAATATTCCGATAGATGGAATACTAAACACAACGGCAAACCAATCGTTTTTTTCTAATGAATGATCGTGTATGGTATGATGCGATTTATGCCACACCCATAAAAAGCCATGCATAATATATTTATGTGTAAACCACGCAATAAACTCCCAAAAGAGAAATGTGCCAATGGTTATTAACGAACAAAAAAGAATCACTTTCCACTCCATCTCACTTCGCTTTAAAGTACTCTTCCAAAATTTTAAATCGATAATCAAAAATACGATTAACCTCTTTGCCTACAAAAATGAAATTTGCTATCCGGCCTAAAACTCCGAATGGAATAGCATAATTGACTTCGTCAGTCATTTCTACACCACCCGGCACCTCTTTAAAATGATGTTGATGATGCCACAACGCATACGGCCCAAAGCGTTGCTCATCTACAAAAAACCTGGGTTCATGCACGTGTGTAATTTCAGTTACCCAATCCATCTTAATTCCAGGAATAACTTGAACCTTGTATCGGATAATTTGCCCCGCATACGTTTTATCGCCACCGCTTATGTATTGAATATCAAACCCCATCTCTGCCGGAGTAATTTTAGCAAGATTTTTAGGTGTGGAAAAAAACTCCCAGGCTTCTTGTAAGGTGATAGGTAAAAATTGTTTTCTCGAAATTGTGTAAACCTTCATGCTGTAATAACATCCTTATCGGGAAAGAGTTTAAACCTTACCCACCCAAACCATCTTTATAAGCTTTCAATACGCGCTCGCGGGCAAACTTATGATCCACGATTGGTTTAGGATAGAGGGTTGTTCCCAACTCGGGTACCCATTGTTTAATGTATTTTAATTCCGGATCAAATTTTTCAGTTTGAAGTTCGGGATTAAACACCCGAAAGTAAGGTGCGGCATCGCAGCCCGAGCCAGCAGCCCATTGCCAGCCACCGTTGTTGGCAGCCAGATCAAAGTCCAATAATTTCTTAGCGAAGTAAGCTTCGCCCCAGCGCCAGTCGCTTAATAAATGCTTGGTAAGGAAGCTCGCCACAATCATGCGCACACGGTTGTGCATAAAGCCGGTAGTGTTCAGTTCGCGCATGCCGGCATCTACAATCGGATAGCCAGTAACACCATCGCACCACGCTTTAAATTCCTTAGCATCGTTACGCCATTCAATGTTATCGTAAGCTGGTTTAAAAGCTTTGGTTTCTACCTGTGGAAAGTGCCACAAAATCATGTGGTAGAAATCGCGCCAGATTAATTCATTAAGCCAGATTTCATTTTTCTTTTTGGCAACCACGGCCAGTTTACGAATGCTTACCGTACCAAATCGCAAATGTACACTCAGTCTGGTTGTTCCGGCTATAGCCGGAAAGTTGCGTTGTTTATCGTACTTATCAATAACCGATTGCTTGATTACGCGCTCCGGAAATAGTATTCCCGATTTTTCAAAACCTATTTCAGTCAGTTCCGGAAGTTTTACCGGTTTTAATTTTTTTAGGGAACTAAAATACTTTTCAGTTGGATATGATTTAAGATAAAACGGTTTAAGCAACGATTTCCACTTGCTACTGTAGGGTGTAAATACGGTGTAAGGCTTTCCATCATCTTTCAAGACTTCACCTTTTTCAAAAATTACCTGGTCTTTAAACGTATAGAAGGTTGAGCCTTTTTGTTCTAACAGTTTCCGCACAGCTTCATCGCGCTGTTGGGCGTAAGGTTCATAATCGTGATTGGTATAAACTGCTTTAGGGTTTAGCTTTTTATAAATCTCAACCGGGCTGCCATGAAATACTATTAAGGAAGTGCCCAGTTCAACCAGTTGGGTTTGAAGATTCTGTAATGCTTCCAGAATAAATTCTACCCGTGCATCGGTTTTATCTTCCAGTTTGTCGAGGATAGTTGTATCGAAAATAAAAATGCAGACTACGTTTTTGTTGCTCTTAAGTGCACGGTAAAGTCCGGCATTATCCTGCAACCGTAAATCGCGCCTGAACCAGAATATAGTGGTTGAAGAATCGATCAGATCAACTTCTGGATTTTTGTAAGTCTTCAATTTGTTTTTCAAGCTTATCTATTGCCTCCATGTGGAAAGCATATTTTTTCAAATCTCCTGAACGTTGAATCTGCATGGCCTCTTGCAGCATTTTTGCGCGTTGGCTTTCAAGTTTTTTTATCGGGTCTGATTTAAAGAAAGTAAACATCAGGCAATTTGCAGGTTACTAAGTTCTGGTTGTTGCAAGATCATTTTAAACCATTTGGTGTAATGCTGTGGATTTTCGGCAACATCTTTTTGTAACGCATCCAGAGCCATAAATTTCCAATTCATAGCTTCGGATGGATTGATTTCAGGATTGTCATTATAATATCCCACCAGCACGTGATCCCACTCGTGTTCTATAAGGTTATTATCCAACTCAACTTTATAAATAAATTTATGCGAATAGGTGAGTTCACAATCAAAACCCATCTCCTGAATTAATTTTCTTTTGCCAGCCTCTATGGCAGTTTCACCCGGCCGCGGGTGACTGCAACAGGTGTTGGTCCACAACCCACCGCTGTGATATTTATTGGTGGCGCGTTGTTGTAACATCAACTCGCCTTTGCTGTTGAACACCAGAATTGAAAATGCCCTGTGCAGCAAACCTTTCTGGTGCGCTTCCAGTTTTTCCATGGTGCCGATCTCACGATCGTGTTCATCAACTAAAATTACTGCTTCCATCAAATCATATTGAGTTGGTGCTTCACAAACGAATAGGCCAGAATAGAGAGTTTATGTCGGTTCCGTACCCGAATGCGATTTTGTAGAACCACGTGACTTGGTGTGTTCCTTATTTTTTCAAACAAAGCAAGGTAGTACAAGTAAGCCACGTAAACGCCAAACCGGGCGGTGCGCGGAAGTTCTTTTATGCCGAGATAGGCTGCATGAAAATCTTCGGCTATATCCGCTTCAATTTTACGTTTGCTCTCTTCATCAAATCGGGTAAGGTCAATTCCGGGAAAATAGTTGCGGCCCATACCGTTGAAGTCTGCATTCAAGTCGCGCAAAAAATTTATTTTTTGAAATGCCGAACCTAACTTCATGGCTGGTGGTTTCAATTTTTGATACTGCGCTTCATCGCCTTCGCAGAAAACCCGTAAACACATCAGACCTACTACTTCGGCTGAGCCGAGAATGTATTCTTCAATTTCTTTCTGATCGTAGGTTTTGAAGTGGAGATCCATCTCCATACTCTTCAAAAACTGATCGGTAAGTTCGCGTTCAAAATTATATTTGATGGCCGTTTCCTGATAAGCATTCAGAATGGGATTAAGACTGATTCTTTCTTCCAATGCACGGTGAGTATCTTCTTTGAATCGCTGCAGCAAAGTAGCCTTATCATGATTGTGAAAGGTATCTACAATCTCATCGGCAAAGCGCACAAAACCATATATGGAATAGATGGGGCCTTGCAATTCTTTTTTCAGGCAATTAATTCCCAACGAAAAGGAAGTACTGTAAGCCCGTGTGGTGAGTTTACTGCACTTTAATGATACCGAATCGAATATTGCTCTGCTCATACT
The DNA here is from genome assembly GCA_017303795.1 of Cytophagales bacterium. GTDB lineage: Bacteria > Bacteroidota > Bacteroidia > Cytophagales > Cyclobacteriaceae > ELB16-189. Next base: position 84,714 of record JAFLBR010000002.1, read on the forward strand.
TACTGTTCACCAAATTAGTTAAAGTATATGTGTACCGTAACTTTTTAAAAAAAATCTAATCTTTATCGCGCTTGATTAATTCGCGGGCAACCACTTGTCCGGAAATGAGTGAAGGCGGAACACCCGGCCCCGGTACGGTTAGCTGACCAGTATAAAACAGGTTTGTAACCTTTTTGTTTAAGATACCGGGCTTAAGATTGGCAGTTTGTTTAAGCGTATTGGCCAGGCCATAGGCATTGCCTTTAAAAGCATGGTAGTCGCCAATAAAATCGTTGTGGGCGTAACTGCGTTTATACACGATGTGCGGCCGCAGAGGCTGGCCCATCATATGTTCAAACCGATCCATTACCAGATTGAAATATTTTTCGCGGGTTGCCACATCATCTTTTAAATCGGGGGCAACCGGAATCAGAATAAAAATATTTTCATGGCCAGCAGGCGCAACGGTTGGGTCTGTTTGCGAAGTACATGAAACATAAAACTGTGGCGCTGTGGGCCACTGCGGATTTTCATAAATCTCGCGGGCATGTAAACCGAAGTCCTCATCAAAAAACAAGGTATGATGTAGCAGACCATCAATTTTCTTATTTAAACCCAAATAAAAGATAAGGCTGGATGGCGCCATGCTGCGGCTTTGCCAGTACGATTCGGTGTATTGCCTATGGGTTGGGGGCAAAAGTTTTTGTTCTACAAAATGGTAATCGGCACCAGCCACCACATAGTCAAACTGATGGTTTTTACCATTTACTATTACTTCGTGTATGGCATTATTCAACAAAGTGAATTGCGTTACCTCGCTGTTAAAATCAAACTGCACTCCTTGTTCTCGCGCAAGCGTTGTCATGCCCTCTACAATTTTATACATGCCACCTTTTGGATACCAAGTGCCCAAAGCCATGTCGGCATAGTTCATTAAACTATAAAGTGCAGGAGTTTTTTGTGCGGTAGCCCCCAGAAACAAAACCGGAAACTCCAGCAACTGAATAATGCGGGGGTGCTTAAAGAATTTGCGAACGTACTTTGAGATTGATTGAAGTACATGAAGTTTAAAAACTCCTGTCATTAAACGCGTATCCATCAACTCGCTAATGGAAATGCCCGGCTTATAAACCAGTTCATTAATTCCGATATCGTATTTGTATTTGCCTTCTTCCAGAAAGCGAAGCAATTGCTTCGAACTTCCGGGCTCCAGTTCATCAAACAATTTGCAAAGTGCTTCTACTCCAGCGGGGATGTCTAAAAAATCATCTTTACCATAAAAAATTCGGTAGGATGGACTCAGGCGCTCAAGGGTATAATAATCGGATGGTTTTTTACCGAACAGCGCGAAATATTTTTCAAACACATCGGGCATCCAATACCAGCTTGGGCCCATATCGAATGTAAAACCATCGGCCTGGAATTTACGCGCCCGCCCACCAGCTGATTCATTTTTTTCGAAGACTGTTACCGCATAGCCTTCTTTGGCCAGGCAAGTAGCCGCTGCAAGACCCGCAAAACCTGAACCGATAACAGCAATTTTTTTCATCGTGTGATTATAAAAAGAAAACACGGTAGTTTGTTACCGTGTTTATCTAAAACATTTCAAAATTAATTAGGCGTAACCGGTTAATTTTTTCTGTACTTCTTTGCGTGCATGGAAAATTCTATTCTTAACCGTTCCAATGGGTATGTTCAGGTGTTCAGCAATTTCATGATACTTATAGCCTGTGGTGTGCATCTTAAATGGAATCAGCAATTCGTCTTTTAAATCATTTACGTTTCGCCACACCTCCTTAAACTCTACACTTCCTTCGGGCCGGTTGAAGGTGTGGGTGTCTTCCACATTTAAATAATACAATTCTTTGGTGTCGTCATGCGAAGTTTTGGCGCGTTGGTTTTTGCGATAGTTGTTGATGTAGGTGTTCCGCATTATGGTAAACAGCCAGCCTTTCAGGTTGGTGTCTTCCCGAAACTTATCGCGATAAGTAAGTGCTTTCAGGATGGTGTCCTGAACCAGATCCAGACTTTCATCGCGATCGGTCGTGAATTTCCGTGTAAACGTTCTGAGCGTAGGCCTAAGCGTGGCCAGTTGCTTATTGAATTCCATCGCTGTCATAATGTTTAACGTTTAGTTTTAATTGTTAAACAAATGTAAGAAAGGCGCAGGATTATCCAAATTATTGTTTAACTAAATTTATTAATTATTAAACAAAGAAATCAGGAAATCAATGCTTTGAAATCCAGTGCGTTAGCGAATGTTTTGATGTTTGGAAGTGGCTCGAACCGTGCTTTTTTAAGGGCTCCGCCCGAAATGTAAATTTTAGCATCGGCAAAATCCTGACTTAAGCGGGCCAGGTAATTAGGCATGGCATTAGGCGAAGGGCCACTGGTTAAACTGGTAACCAGAATGTGCGGCTGATGTTCGGCATAGACCGATTTTAAATCTTTGTGCGGAACCATCTGACCCAAATAATAAGTTCGGGTGCCAGCCTTTTTGGCGATGTAATGATAGAAGAGCAAACCCAATTCGTGTAACTCATTTTCGGGCAAGTATAATAACACACGCGTAGATGTTTTAGGCGCAAGCGGCAGGGCATCAATCGCCACAATCAATTTTTGGCGAATCAGGTTTGAAATAAAGTGTTCCTGAGCCGGGGTAATGTTATTGGTAAGCCACAGCACGCCAATTTTCTCCAGAAATGGATAAACGATTTCTATGATCGTTTTTTCGAATCCAAACTTCAGAATGAGGTCGCCTAAAATTTTCTCAAACTTTTCCTCCTCCATATCAATCATGGCCAGCACCAATTGGTCGATATAAATTTCAATGCTGTCTTTGGACTCGCTCAATTCCGAAACTTGCTTATTCAGGTCGTCCAGACTGAGACCTACAATTTTTGAAATTTTTACGCCATGATTATTGAGTACCGAAACGTTGATAATCTTTTTCAGATCCTCGTCAGAATAAAAGCGAATGTTGGTGTCTGTGCGCTTAGGATTCACCAACTGATGGCGCTTTTCCCAAATGCGAATAGTATGGGCTTTTATGCCAGAAAGCTTTTCAAGTTCTTTAATGGAATAGCTGCCCATGAATTTTGTTGGTTTGCAATTTAACACACCAGTGGTCAAAATGTTTTTTATTGCCCTAATTTGTTGCCGTGGAAGAAAAGCTTCAAAAAGGCAAAGACTGGTTTAGTGCGCAGGGCTGGACGCCATTTCCGTTTCAGTTGGAGGCCTGGCAAAACGTGTGGAGCAACTACCACGGCATTGTAAATGCACCTACCGGAAGCGGAAAAACCTATTCGTTGCTGATTCCGATTTTACTGGAGACTTCATCAACAAAAAAGACAAAAGGCCCCAAAGCCATCTGGATAACACCCATCCGCGCATTGGCCAAAGAAATTGAACTATCGGCCAACCGCGCAGCAAAAGATTTACAACCAGGCTGGCGCATTGGGGTGCGCAGTGGCGATACGAGTACGCGCGAACGTGCCAAACAAAAAGAACAACCGCCCGATTTTTTAATTACTACACCTGAAAGTTTGCACTTGCTCATCTCGCAAAAAGGCTATGCCGAATATTTTGCCGACCTGCGCACCATTGTAATTGACGAGTGGCACGAGCTAATGGGCTCCAAGCGAGGCGTAATGATGGAGCTTGCGCTTTCGCGATTAAAAACTATTTCGTCACACCTGCGCATTTGGGGTATCTCGGCCACCATCGGCAACATGGAACAGTCCATGCAGATTTTGTTGGGTAATTTTTTTACCGAACAGAAAATAAAAGTAGTAAAAGCAAACATTCAAAAGCAGATAGAAATTGTTTCCATCTTTCCAGATGAAGTGGAGCGCATGCCTTGGTCGGGCCACCTGGGTATTCATTTGCTCGATAAGGTTATCCCGATTGTAAAGCAGAGCAACAGCACGCTCATCTTCACCAATACCAGATCATTTGCCGAAATCTGGTATCAGAAAATGTTGGATGCAGCACCGGAGTTGTCGGGATTGATTGCTATGCATCATGGCTCTATCAGCAAAGAACTTCGCGATTGGGTTGAAGATCAACTGCAAGCCGGAAAGCTGAAGGCGGTGGTGTGTACTTCCAGTTTAGATCTGGGTGTAGATTTTCGTCCTGTAGAAACGGTAATACAAGTGGGCAGCCCGAAAGGTGTTGCGCGATTTTTACAACGCGCGGGTAGGAGTGGCCACCAGCCCGGTGCCGTTAGCCGGATATATTTTTTGCCCACTAATACACTTGAGTTAACCGAAGGCGCAGCTTTGCGCGAAGCCATGCAGCGCAACATCGTGGAAGATAGATTGCCTTATCTGCGATCGTTCGATGTGTTGATTCAATACCTGATTACACTCGCGGTATCAGATGGTTTCCGGCAAGAAGAAATTTTACAGGAAGTACGCAGCACGGTGAGTTATGCTTCCATTACTGATGATGAGTGGAATTGGCTGCTTGGTTTTATTACTACCGGTGGCGAAGCGTTAACCGCATACAACGAGTATAGAAAAGTGGTGGTGGACAATGGATTGTTTAAAGTGGAGAATAAACGCATTGCTTTTAAACATCGCTTATCCATTGGCGCCATTGTAGGCGATAGCTTGTTGTATGTAAAATATGTAAGTGGAAAATTTCTGGGTACTATCGAAGAATATTTTATTTCCAGTTTAAAGATTGGCGATGTGTTTTGGTTTGCCGGCCAAAGTCTGGAGTTGGTGCGCATCAAAGAAATGGAAGCCCATGTGCGCAAGTCAAAGAAGAAAACTGGTAAAGTGCCTTCGTGGCAAGGCGGACGCATGCCGCTGTCATCGCAAATGAGTGAGATGATCCGACTAAAGATTGACGAAGCGGCTACTAGTACTGAATCGGATGATGAAATGAAATTTCTAAAGCCGTTAATGCAGTTGCAACGCGAACGATCTCATTTGCCAAAGAAGAATGAATTTCTGGTGGAGTATTTTCATACCAATGAGGGGTATCATGTGCTGATGTATCCGTTTGAAGGCCGGGCCGTACACGAAGGCATGGCGGCCTTGATTGCGTATCGCATGGCGCAGATTCAACCCATTACATTTTCCATTGCCATGAATGATTATGGTTTTGAATTGTTATCCGATCAGGAAATACCCATATACGAAGCCATTGAAACCAATGTATTGGGTGTGGATGCGTTGATGAAAGACATACAGGCCAGCATCAATTCAACTGAAATGGCCAAACGCAAGTTTCGCGATATAGCGGCTATTTCAGGGTTGATTTTTAAAGGCTTACCGGGACAAAAAATAAAAGAGCGCCATCTGCAATCATCTTCGCAATTGTTCTTCAATGTGTTTCATGAATATGAATCGCACAACTTGTTATTGTTACAGGCATTTGAAGAAGTAATGGATTTTCAGTTGGAAGAAGCACGGCTGCGCACAGCATTGGACAGGATAGCTCATCAGAAAATTATTATTACCGAACCCGAAAAACCCACGCCTTTTGCATTTCCGATTATGGTAGATCGCACCCGCGAAAAACTTACTTCAGAGAAATTGGAAGATAGGATAAGAAAGATGCGGATTGCGTTTCAGTAATGATGAGCCGGGGTTTGTCTCGCGATATGCTGGGAGGTGAGGTCGGTAGATCACCCACCACTCACAGGCGGAATCAACGCCACTTCATCTTTTTCGGTCAGCACAAATTCATCGGCTGCGTATTCCAGATTAATGGCAATAAAAAGTGAGTTTAATTTTTTAAGTTCAGGATAAGCCGTGTAAAGTTGATTGCGCAAATCTCCTACCGAATTACCGTTCAACACCAGATCTACTTCCCGTCCGCCTAAGAGATCGCGTGCAATGCCGAAGTTTTTGATTTTTACTTTCATTTAACAAATATAAAAGATGTTGGCATTCGTTAAATTTAACTTACTGTTCTAACTTTCGATATTGAAATTTAAATGAAGAAGCAAGTATTATACGACAACCACGGCCGCCCAATCAATTACCTGCGATTGGCGGTAACCGATCGGTGTAACCTGCGCTGCTTCTATTGCATGCCTGAAGAAGGCATCAAATATCTGCCTAAGAAACAGTTATTAACCTTTGAAGAAATTGAGCGCTTGATTCAGGTGTTGGCTTCGTTGGGCGTTTCCAAAATCCGGTTAACGGGTGGCGAACCGTTTGTGCGTACCGACCTGATGCAGTTGATTCGTAAAATTGTTTCGATTGAAGGCGTGGAGCAAGTACACCTTACCACCAATGGTATTTTAACTGCACCTCATATTCACGAACTGAAAGAACTGGGCATTGCTTCTGTTAATCTAAGTTTAGATACGTTAGATCGCGAACGTTTTAAAACCATTACGCGCAGAGATGAATTTGAAAGTACCTGGAGTACGTTGCAACAATTAATCGTGAGTGAGATTCCGGTTAAGATCAATACCGTGGTAATGGAAGGAAAAAATATTGATGATCTCATCCCGATGGTAGAATTAACCCGCACACACAACGTGTCGGTACGATTTATTGAAGAGATGCCTTTTAATGGCGAGGGAAATCATTATGCAAAACTGACATGGACGTATAAAAAAATTCTGGAGTGGATTAAAAGCGAATATCCTGCGCTTGAAAAACTAGTGGATGAACCACATGCTACTGCATATCAGTATCAGGTGCCGGGCTATCGGGGTAAAGTTGGTGTAATAGCGGCATTCAGTCGCACGTTTTGCGGAACGTGTAACCGCATTCGCGTGACGGCACAAGGCACCTTAAAAACTTGCTTGTACGATGATGGAGTGTTAAACACCCGCGACTTAATGCGTGGCGGTGCCAGCGATGAAGTGTTGAAAGAAAATCTGATTCAGGCATTTTCTTCCCGTTCGCGGGATGGCTTTGAAGCAGAATCAAAACGGAAAAATTTAGTTGTTAGTGAATCGATGTCAACAATTGGTGGTTAAACCGTAAGTAGCATTTGCATTTGAAAATCTGAATCATGAAACTCAAGTGCGTTGGACAGACAAAAAGGTGAGGGTGTGAAGGCAAGTGCGCGGAAGCATCTTTTTGTCTTGACTTTTTTGGGTACTTTTTGTGTCAAGACAAAAAGTACCAACTTTAATAGATGAATTTGATTTAAGTCGTATAGTGATAGGATAGATATGAAAATATTTTCTTTGATACTGCTTCTGCTTATTACCAGCTCAGCCGTTGCCCAGAAAAAATCCGAACAAACTAAATCGTTTCGTGTTACAGGTGAAGTAAAAGAAGAAAAGAAAATCACCATTGATGATTTCCCCAAATACCGCGAATCATCGCTTGGTGATGTGGTAATCACCAATCATGCAGGCGAAGTAAAAAGCACGCAGCGAAAACTTAAAGGTATTCTATTACGCGATGTGCTGGAGAAAGTCGAAATCAAAAGTGAAAGCCCAAGAGCATTAAGCGAGTTTTATATTGTGTGCAAAGCCAGCGATGGCTATACCATAGTTTTTTCGTGGAATGAAATTTTTAACAATCCGGCAGGCGAATCGGTTTATCTGATTACTTCTAAAGATGGCGTTACCGTTGCCGATCTCGATGAATCAATTCTCATGACTTCGCCCCGTGATTATAAAACCGGAAGAAGATACCTGAAGGGATTAACAATAGTTGAAATCAAGCGGATACAGTAGGCATGGAGTCGTATATTCTGATCACTTCATTTTTTATTATTGCGCTTGTTTATTCTTCGGTTGGTTTTGGAGGTGGTTCTAGTTACCTCGCTTTGTTAGCTCAACCGTTCTTTACTTTGCTACCCGAGACGATTAAACCAGTGGCGTTGCTTTGCAACATTATAGTGGTTACGGGTGGAACAATTGTTTTTTATCGACAGGGTGAATTAAAGTGTAAAGAAATCTGGCCGTTTCTGGTACTCAGTGTTCCGGCAGCTTTTCTGGGTGGTTATTGGCAATTGAAAGAAAGTACTTTCTTTATTTTATTGGGTGTTACACTTTTATTTGCAGCCGGGTTTCTTTGGTTAAAACCAAAAGCATCGCCATCAAAAGAGTTATCAGTTACAACACAATTGGGATTAGGCGGTGGCATTGGTTTACTATCCGGCCTGGTAAGTATTGGTGGAGGAATTTTTTTAGCGCCTGTTTTGCATTTGATGAATTGGTCAACTGCAAAAAAGATTTCTGCGTTAGCCAGTGCATTTATTCTGGTTAACTCCATCAGCGGACTTGTAGGTCATTTTTCGGCAGGTGGCCGCGCGGTGGACTGGCGGTTTGCCTTGCCTTTGCTTGTAGCTGTTTTTGTTGGCGGACAAATTGGTTCGCGGTTGGGTTCGCAGGTGTTTAATGCACTTTACATTCGCAGAATAACCGCAGTGGTAATCCTGGTTGCGGCCATTAATATTTTAAGAGATCACTTATAAAATTTTATTCTTATGAAGTTTCTAATCACGGTTTGTCTGCTTGTATTTGCAACAACTGCCTTTGCTCAAACCAGAGTAAATCCGGTTATCAAAAGGTATGGTGGTATTTTTCCAGTTCCCGATGCGGTTGAAAAACCTGATCCTAATCTGGAGTATAACATAGTAATTGAGATAGAACGTGCAAGCGAAAAACCAGATACTCTTAGTTGGGCGCTTAACAATGTAGCTCGGTTGCTCAACCTGCATGTTTCGGGTGGGGTACCGAAAGAGAAGTTACACGTGGTGCTAGCCATTCATGGTGGTGCTGCTTATACGGTAATGAATAATGATGCCCATCGCTCGAAGTATGGTGTAGATAATCCCAACCTCAAACTTTATCAGGAATTAAGTGCAGCCGGTGTAAAGATTTATGTGTGCGGTCAATCACTCATTGCACGCAACATAGATCGCACTAAAATGCTGCCGCAGGTAAAAATCGCGACCTCTATGCTTACCACACTCACTACCTACCAGCTAAAAGGTTATGCTCCTCTAAAATTCTAAATTTATTACCTCGATACCGATTACTGATCACTGATCACTTATCACTTAATACTGTCCACCGATTACCGATAATCAACTCGTATGATCATACACAATCACCCATTCATTGTTCTTCTTTCTAAGGATTAAAGTAAACGGCCCACTGGGTTGGTCGCTTTCGCGGAAGAGTGTGTATTGGCCGGTTAATAAGTAAGCATCGGGCGCTAAGGGCACAAGTTGCCAGATGTCGAACTGCAACCGTCCCATCAATTCGCGCGTGGAATAATTCTTTTTGTAATTATCAAGTGTTGGTTGCCAGCCATAGCAATGGAAGACCCGATAAACTGCAATGAATCGGATTTCCAGTAACCTTCCATAAATTTTTCAAGGTTGCCTTCGTTCCAGGCAGTTTGTTGTTGGGTTAACACTTCCCTGATTTTTGATTCCGCAGTCGGGTCAAGACTTTGTTTAGGCGCGCAGGCCGCAAGCCCAGCAAACGCAAATAGTATCAGGTATTTCATTTTATAAAGGTTGATAACCTTTTACAGCTTCGCAAGTAAAGATTGGTAGCCTTTTGGCAAAACCTTCCTATTTTGCACCTCAAATTATTCCGGAAATGCGACAAATTAATTTCTCTCAACACGTATTACCACATGTACTTGCCGTGTGTGTTTTCTTGTTGGTAACCATACTTTTTTTCAGACCTGTTTTCTTCGAGAATAAATCGTTGGGTCAACATGATATTCAACAATGGAGCGGCTCCTCAAAAGAACTGCGCGATTATCGGGATAAAACCGGTGAAGAAGGTTTGTGGGCCGGTACCATGTTTTCAGGTATGCCAGCTTACCTGGTAAATATTAAGTGGAGCGATGGCATTGTGCTGGGCATGAAGAAAGTGTTGTCGTTTTTTCTGCCGCATCCAGTGTCGCATATTTTTCTGGCCTTCATCTGCTATTATCTAATGTTGCTCTCGTTTAAGGTGCGACCGTGGTTGGCTATAGCCGGAGCGTTGGCATTTGGGTTATCGAGTTATGTCATTATCGGATTATCGGCAGGGCATAATGCACGCATTGGTGCAATCGCGTATATGCCGTTGGTGTTTGCGGGTATTCATCTTGCCTTTTCAGGAAAACGTATTTTGGGTTTTGGAGTAACGGCTGCCGGTATGGCGTTGCACTTGCGTGAGAATCACTTGCAGATTACGTATTACCTTGTGTTGATAGTAGCGGGTTATGGTTTAATGCAACTGATACTCGCCATCCGCGCAAAGCAGATAGGAGAGTTCTTCAAAACGTTAGCAATTCTTATTCCGGCAGTAGTCATTGCAGTGGGTACTTTCTTCGGACAATTTTGGTCGATAAGTGAATACACTCGCTATTCTATTCGTGGCCCTTCTGAGATTGCTACCAAAACAAACATTGATGCATCGGGTTTATCGAAAGAATATGCCTTTGCCTACAAGTATGGAGTTTGGGAACCCATGACTTTGTTCCTGCCTAATTTTTATGGTGGCAGCAGTCGCCAGCTTTTTGTGCAAGATCAGAATAGCGAATCGTACAAGGCATTGGTTCAATCGGGCGATAATGAAATGGCGAACCGGTTAGCAAATAATACATCCGCTTATTGGGGGCCACAGGATTTTACGGTTGGGCCGTATTATGCCGGAGTGTTAGTTTGTTTCTTGTTTGTATTAGGAATTGTATTTGCCGATAAAAAATATGTGTGGTGGTTGGTACCCTTAAGTGCATTGAGTTTAATGCTGAGCTGGGGCGATAGTTTCTCTACCTTCAATTATTTTATGTTTGATTATTTTCCGGGCTACAATAAGTTTCGCTCGGTAAACTTTGCTTTGGTAATCATTTTATTTTCAATGCCTTTGTTGGGATTGATTGGCTTGGAAAAACTCTTGAAGGAAGGCTGGAATAAGACAACGCAAAAAAAATTGATTTGGCCGGTAGCAACAGTATTGGGCCTGATTTTCATTTTTATAATGGTTGGAAATTTTGGCTCTTACCTCAAGCCAGAAGAAAATCAATTACCTGACTGGTTTAAGATTGCTCTGAAAAAAGATAGAATAGCGTTGTTACGCGCTGATGCGTGGCGTGCGCTATGGATGGTGCTGATATTTTCATTCGGAATTTTTGCATTGCTGAAAAATTTCCTCAAGCCTGCAATTGTGTACACGGTGTTGATTGTATTAATCTGGGCTGATCTGGCATTGGTGAACAGCCGTTATTTCAGCAAAGACAATTATGTGCGTAAGCGCGATAACAGTGTACTAGTAGCAACTGCTGCCGATGAAGTTATACTGCAAGACAAGGATTATTATCGCGTGTACAATTTGCAAGGTGCAATGGCCGAGGCCCGCACTTCTTATTTTCATCAGTCGTTGGGTGGCTACCATGGTGCTAAACTCAGACGCTATCAGGATTTGTATGATTCAGCCATTGCGAAAGACACACAAAAACTATATGAAGATTTTCAGGCGGGTACACCAAAATTTGCGCAATACCATGTGCTCAACATGCTTAACGCAAAGTACTTTACCTATGGCCCTGATCGCGATAACGTAATTCTTAATCCGGCAGCCAATGGCCCAGCCTGGTTTGTAAAAGAAATCCTAAAAGCAAACTCACCAGCCGAAGAACTTCGGTTAACAAGCCTTACCAACACCAAAGAAGTTGCTGTGGTTAATGCAAACTTGAAAGTGGAATACGGTCAATCCACTATCGATACCATCGCGAACATCAAATTGGTAGAGCACACACCGCCTTATCTGAAGTACGAGTCGGAGTCAACTTTAAATGGGCTGGCCGTATTCTCTGAAATTTATTATCCAAAAGGTTGGCATGCATTTATTGATGGCAATGAAGTGCCGTTACTTCGCGTCAATTATGCATTGCGTGCGTTGGAAGTGCCTGCAGGTAAACATACCATTGAGTTTAAGTTTGAACCTAAGCCTTACACAATAGGGAACAAGGTGACAATGGCTTCCGGTTGGTTGCTATTGTTGGTGGTGTTAGGAACAATTGGCTGGAGTTTGAAAAAGCAGGAGGCTAATTAAAAAACCTGTTTCAATTTAACAGTTAGTTCTGAATAAAGAACTGACTTTACTTCGCCTTCTACGGAAGCAAAAAACTCGGGTACAGCAGAACCGCCTGAGGGTGTGTAGATTTCTATGGTTTTATTTCCAGGGTCAACAATCCAATACTCACCCACTTTAAATTTCAGATACAAATCTTTTTTCTGATTGCGATCCGTATAACTATTTGATGGTGAAATAATCTCAACCACTATTTCGACAGGTCCTTCAATACCTCTTTCAGTGATAACATTTTTGTTATGATTGGCGATGAAGATAAGGTCCGGTTGAAACACATTTCGATTATCTACATACAAATCGATTGGCGAAAAGAAAACCTCACCCTTGTTACTCAAAACCTGATCAAACAATTTAAAGAGTATTCGGGCAACGCGCTGATGTTTGGGGGTTGGGGCTGGACTCATAATTAATTCTCCGTTAATCAACTGACAGGGCATATTGCTTTCTCCTAATAGAAGATAATCTTCAATTGTCCATTCTTTAGTTTTATCGATAGTAAGTGTCCTCATGAGCTTAACGTTCGATAAAGATAGTAAATTAAACGATTGGTTTATTCTGAAGGCTACTCGTCCTTCAACACCTTAACGGGATTAGTTAACGCAGCTTTTACCGAATGATAACTTGTAATCAGTATCGCGATAAGCAATGTACCAAGTCCTACACCAAAGAATATCCACACCGAAGGTGTAATGCGATAGGCAAAATCCTGTAACCATTGTTCCATCAGCCAATAGGCGAGTGGCGCTCCAATTATAAAAGCAATAATTACCAGCATAGTAAAATTCCGGGTAATGAGGGTAAGTATATCCAACACGCTGGCACCAGAAACTTTCCGGATACCAATCTCTTTGGTGCGTTGTTCCAAGGTGTAAACAATCATACCCAGTAAGCCTAAGGCAGCAATCAAAATGGCAAGCGATGCCATTACAGTAAGTATTCCGCCAAAGCGCTGTTGCGTTTTAAAAGTATCAGCAAAGGCATCGTCCACAAATTCATATTGCAGGGGTGTATCGCCAGCATGTATTTTCCAGAGTGTATTTAATTCGGCAAATGTTTTATCCCAGCCTTCAGTGCCTTGTGGATTAATTCGCAACAGGATGTATTTTTTATCGCCAAGGCCAAACAGGTTAGCCGATTTGTTATGGAATACAGCCATGGGCTCGATCGGGCTCTCTAACGACCAGAAATTGAAATCGGCCATAATACCGATCACTTCAAATTTTATTTCGCCTCCGGGCGCTTCTATCTTTTTGCCAATGGCAGTTTCATCTACGGCCCAGCCAATCCGTTTTACAGCCGTTTCGTTTAAGATAACACGTTCGTAATCGCCACCATTGTCGGCAATAAAATTGCGACCATATTTTATTTTAATACTCATAGTGGGAATGAAGGCTTCATCGCCACTGGTATAGTTAAGGGCAAACGTCTGGCTGTTCATACCATCGGCACTAAACTTATCGCCACCCCACACGCGTGGTGGTACCGAAGTACAAGCACTGGCGTTGATAACACCACTTACCTGTTCAGTTGCCTTTACAAGTGTTTCCGGATCTTTAACCAGATTTACATGATTCAGCACCAATAAGTTTTCTTTATCGAAGCCAAGTTCTTTTTCGGTTACGTAATTCAATTGTTGAAACACAATGGCCGTGCATGCTACCAGTATAATGGAAACACTGAATTGAAACACAACTAATCCATTGCGAAATGCTTTACCCTTGGTACCGGCTTTCAGTTTTCCTTTCATTCCTTCTACCGGATGAAATCCCGTAAGGAAATAAGTGGGATAGCTGCTGGCCACAATAGCCATAACAACCACAAGTGCAACAATAGAGAGAACCAGTCCGCCATCGCTAAACAGATTGAAAGAAATCTGTTGACCCGTTAAGATATTAAACGCGGGCATTGCCAACTGAATAAGTGCAAGCGCAGCAACCAGGGCAATGCCACAAAAGGCGAGTGCTTCCAGAAAATAATTAAGGCTTAATTCTTTTCGGCCTAAGCCTAAGATTTTCCGAACGCTTGCTTCTTTAACCCTGCGTGTAAATTGTGCGGTAGATAAATTCATAAAGTTGATGCACGCCAGCAGCAGAATAAAAATGGCAATGCCCATCATGGCATATACCATCTTTTTATTGCCGGGTTCATTCAATCGATTATAAACTACTTGTTCAGGCAAATGAATGCTTAACATCGGTTGCAGAAACAAATCCCACTTCTTTCCGGATTTGATGTATTCATCATACGACACGTTCATAATCCGCTGCAGCGTTTCTTCTGCATACTTGCGTGGAATAGTTGTCAGCTTGTTTTTTGTATTAGCTATGTCTGTGCCTTCGCGCAAGCGCACATAGGTTTCCAGTTGTGTAAATACCCAGCTCCAATGTAATCGGGCAATGGTTGGAAAGCTGCTCATGGAAAGCAAAACATCAAACTCGATATAAGAATTATCGGGTGTATCTTTTACTATGCCGGTAACTTCATACGTTTGCTGATTATCGAACGTACCCAATCGCACCAATTTGCCGATTGGGTTTTCATCGCCAAAATATTTTTTGGCTGTGGATTCGCTCATCACCATCGTATTGGCTTGCTTCAATACATGGTTTGGTTCGCCATGAATTAACGGAAAGCTAAACATGGCAAAGAAGTTGGTGTCGGCAGCCAGAATTTTATCTTCTTCAAATACCAGTACTTCGCCTTTGGCATTGGTATAACTGATAATAAAATTGCCGGGTGTGTGAATGCTGGTTAGCAACTCAGCTTCCGGAAGTTCGGCCCGCAGGGCAGTAGCCACGCCTGGCCCGGTAGATGAAAACTGATTGTTGTCGTTCTCGCCCCAGATAAAAGTTTGATTGATCCGGTAAATGCGTTCGGCATGGTTGTGAAAGCTGTCGTAGCTCATCTCGTGCCGCACATACAAGTAAATCAGCACTGCGCTGGAAATACTTACGGTTAAGCCAAGCAGGTTAATAATACTAAAGAGCTTTTGGCGACTTAGGTTTCGAAGAAACAGCAGCACGTAATTCCGGATCATAGGTTGGTATTTGTTGCATGCAGTTTCAAAGGCTGTACCAGTACCTAATCAATTGAATTTATACGGGTTACGTGGTTTTGAAATTGCGTGGTGTTCATTTCAGTTATGCAACCGTCCGCCAGCGGGCGAGCATCAGGCTTACAACTGTTAACCATGGAAGGCTGATAAATCGCAACGCCATTCAAAAAATAATAGCAGGTAGTTAAGCCACGGTAGTTGCTACTTTCAAAAAAGAACCTGATTTTTATTCAGAAAACCATTGCGGAAAGCGCTCTTGGTACAGATCAATTTAAGCATTACTAACCTACACCTTCTACATGGAACCTAAAGATTATTATGTATTCATTATCTACTTCATTATTGTAGCCGGATATGGGTACTGGATTTACCAACGAAAAAAGAAAGCCACTGCCGATTCAAAAGATTTCTTTCTGGCCGAAGGTTCCCTTACCTGGTGGGCTATCGGTGCCTCGCTGATTGCCTCCAACATTTCTGCCGAGCAGATGATTGGGATGTCGGGCAATGGATTTAGTATGGGGCTTGCCATTGCTACTTACGAGTGGATGGCTGCAGCAACCTTGATTGTAGTGGGTGTATTTTTTCTCCCGATTTATCTGAAGAATAAAATTTATACCATGCCTCAGTTTTTGCGGCAGCGGTACAATCCGCAAGTGGCCAACATCATGGCTATCTTCTGGCTATCGCTTTACATTATTGTAAACCTTACGTCCATTTTGTTTTTGGGTGCCTTGGCTATCAGCACAGTATCAGGTATCAACTTTACGTTGGCTATGTTATTCCTTGCGGGATTTGCCATTATAATTACACTGGGCGGTATGAAGGTTATTGGTTATACCGATGTAATTCAGGTATTCTTTCTGATACTCGGTGGTCTGGCTACAACTTATCTGGCGCTTAACCTCGTGTCCGAACAATTTGGTACAACGGGTGTATGGAATGGTCTCTCGTTACTTTCAGAAAAAGCTTCCGACCATTTTGATATGGTGTTTACACAAGAAAATCAACACTTCATTAGTTTGCCTGGTATTACTATTATGTTGGGCGGGATGTGGATTGTGAACCTGAACTATTGGGGCTGTAATCAATACATTACCCAACGGGCTTTGGGTGCCGATTTAAATACTGCACGCAACGGACTTTTGTTTGCGGCTTATCTAAAAATGTTAATGCCTGTTATTGTTGTGTTGCCGGGCATAGCGGCTTATGTGCTTTGGAAGAATGGCATGTTCCAAACCGAAATGCTTAAAGATGGTGAGCTGATGCAGGACAATGCCTATCCGGTGCTGCTTAATTTATTACCTGCCGGATTGAAAGGATTATCATTTGCGGCACTTACGGCTGCGGTGGTGGCTTCGCTTGCCGGAAAAGCCAATAGTATCTCTACCATTTTTACATTGGATATTTATAAGAACACCATCAACAAAAATGCTTCGGAAAAAAATCTGGTGTGGGTTGGTCGGATTGCCGTTGTGGTTTCTATGATCTTAGCTTTAATCATCGCACCCTTTCTGGGAATTGATAAGAAAGGTGGTTTTGAATTTATTCAGGAATATACCGGCTTTGTATCACCTGGTATTTTTGCCATGTTTATTTTCGGGTTCTTCTGGAAGCGCACCACATCTGCGGCAGCCATGTTTGCCATTATCGGTGGATTTGCCTGCTCGGTAATCTTTAAAGTTTTACCCGATTATGTGGATGTTTCCTTCTTGCAGCCTTTTGGTTTTGCAGCATTAAACCCAGCCACCGGCATCATTGAAATTCCATTTTTGGATAGGATGGGCTTTGTGTTTGTAATCTGCGTAATCGGCATGATCCTGATTAGTTTAGCAACACCGGCACACAAACGACCAACCAATACCATTGAAGTGGATGTGAAAATGTTCAAGACCACACCGGGTTTTGCCATAGGTGCAATTATTGTGTTGATTGCATTGGCGGTATTGTATTATACATTCTGGTAGGGCAAGATTGGCGTTACAAGGTTGACAACCTTTTAATAGTAAGAAGCAAAAGGTTGTCAACCTTTTGATAATTAAACAGATTTTGGCACTGCTGAAATCTGTTTTTTTTATTTTGAGTATAAACTCAATCAACAAGATAGCATTAAATTTACTTCAATGAACCGCATCGACCGCCTTACTGCTATTCTCATTCATCTGCAAACCAAACGTGTGGTGAAAGCGGAAGAAATTGCCGAGCGTTTTGGTATGAGTCTGCGCACGGTTTATCGCGATGTAAAAGCGCTGATGGAAGCCGGAGTGCCGATTGGCTCAGAAGCCGGTAAGGGTTATTTTATTGTAGATGGATTTCATCTGCCTCCCGTCATGTTTACACAAGACGAAGCCAACTCCATGATACTGGCCGGCAAATTAGTAGAACAGATTGCTGATAAGTCGGTGCGCCAAGCGTTTAGCTCTGCACTATACAAAATTAAATCGGTGTTGAGCGATGATGATAAAGATGGTGTTGAGAATCTGGATTCTAACATTCAGGTTTATTTCCGTGGACGAACCAACGAAAATCAAGATCATTCATTTCCCGATCATTTTATGACCGAGATTCAACGTGCGGTAGCGCGAAAGCAGGTTTTAAAATTAGATTATGTAAATCAAGCCGGTGAAGTATCGCAGCGACATATTGAACCCGCTGGAATTTTTTTCTACAGTTTGGCCTGGCATCTTATTGGGTGGTGCCGATTACGAAACGGTTATCGCGATTTTCGTTCCGACAGAATAAAAAATCTGACAAATACAGGTGAAGAGTTTAGCGAGCGCAGTACGGTTTCGCTTAAAGAATATTTTAAAGCAATGTATGCCGCAAACGAAAACCTTGCCCCGGCTGTGGTTATTTTCGAAAAGAAAGCTTTGCATGGCCGCGCGTTAAGTTCAACCACCACTCAAACCGATTTAGGCGATCGTATCCGGGCCGAATTTGTGATGGACAGTATTGATTTTATAGCACGCTGGTTATTGATGTATGGCAAAGGTGTAGAAATAGAATCACCCGATAGCTTGCGCGAACGCGTGGCTGAATTGGCAGAAGAACTTCATGCGCATTACAACCTGAGTAAGGTTGATACCTGATACCTTCTCCTGACATAACCTTGTCAGTGCTTTTAAAAAAAACTTAAAATTTATTTTTTCTGGTGACATAGGGCTGTCACCTGCGTGGGCGTGATTAGCATAAAAATTAATCGCCATGCAAACCTCAACGCCAGTTCTTAAAATCGTTAAGCCTATCAATTTCTTGTTTTACCGTACCGAAACAACGGTCGATAAACTCAATACATTGTTTTGGGTAGCGCCAGAACTTTTTCAGGAAGCCGTTCTTAACCGACTTACCATTACAGGCCCCGTTCATTGGCACTACATTGGGTTTACCGACCTATCAAAGCCATTTACTTTAGAGATTGCGTTACCGGTAGGCGAGGTGCTGGCCGATTACGATGGCAAGTTCCATTTTAAACGCACCGAAGAGTTTAAGTGCTTAACAGCAACCCATGAAGGTAACTGGCTAGAGATACCAAACAGCTACCAAAAGTTAATGCAGGTGGTACAGGAACAGCAGTTGCAACCCCGTGGTATTAATCGCGAGTTGTATGTGAACGTAGATTTTAATTTTCCGGAAGCCAATACAACCGAATTACAATTGGGCTTATTATGAACCGCAGTCGCTTATTCGTTTTGTTGGCCGGATTAGTTATAGCAGCATTGTCAATCTTTATAATTGTTTTGGGTTATGGAAGTGTTGGTATTTAAAACCTCGGTTCAATCGGCAGATCATATATTGCGACTAACGCCTTTGCTAAATCAGTTGGCTGGCACTAACTGGAATTTTGCTTTAGATGATTGCGATCGTATTTTAAGGATTGTAGCACCTGTCGAATCAGATGCAGCCGTTCGGTTGTTGACTGCACACGGTTTTGATTGCGAAGAGCTGGAATAAATATAAATGTTTACAGAAATGAGAAAAATAATTTTGGGTCTTGCCGTTAGCCTCGATGGTTTTATTGAAGGCCCTAATGGAGAATATGATTGGTGCTTTATCGATCAGGATTATGGACTTACAGAATTTTCAACACACATAGATGCGTTGGTGATGGGCCGAAAGACCTATGACATGATGAAGGGTTATGAGGGTGCGAATCCGTGGAGTCATGCAAAAACATACGTATTCTCGCGCACGTTAAAGCCCGAATCAGGTTTTGAATTACTGAACGGGGATCTGGTTGAAACCATAAATCAATTAAAGCAACAACCGGGTAAGAACATCTGGTTGTTTGACGGAGCCGATCTTACTATGCAGTTCATTAATCATAACCTGATTGACGAGTACTGGCTTTCTATTCACCCGATTTTGTTAGGCGCGGGCAAACCGTTGTTTCATGGAATAACAGATCGCAAAAAGCTTAAACTGGTTGAAAGCAAAGTATATGAAACTGGTTTGGTTTCAGTGAAGTATCAGCCGGAAGTTGGTGTCTGACTTTTATGTTAACTTCACTTTAACATCATCACAATGAAAAAAATAGCCACGCTTAAGAAAGTTGTTAAGAAGTCAACTCAGAAATCCTGGGCCGATAGAATGGAAAAGGATCATTCAGTAGTAAAAAAGTTGGATAAAGACTTTGCTGATATGAAGGCCGGTAGCCTGATGTACATCTCCAATCCCAAAACAATTGAAGCCTACATTCGCAATATCCCGAAAGGCAAAGCGGTAAATTTAAAAACTATGCGCAAAGATCTGGCGTTTGAACATGCCGCTGAAGTTACGTGTCCGGTTACAACCGGAATTTTTCTGCGCATTGTAGCCGAAGCAGCAAACGAACAACTTGAGCAAGGAAAATCTATTGGTAGAATAACGCCCTTCTGGCGTGTGATTGATACAAAGATGCCGTTGGCAAAGAAATTAACCTTCGGAACAAAACTTATCCGCGAACAGCGCAAAAAAGAAAAGTTGGATTTACTATAAGAGTTTAAGACTGTGTAAATTTGGCAATGACAGTACCCGAAAAGGCCCACGCAGTAGCCGAAGTTTTTGATGAACTGGATGCACGCATCACGGCTTTTCAGGCCAATACAACCCTGCATTGCAAATTTGGGTGTGGCAAATGTTGTTTTAAACCCGATATAGAAGCGAGTGTGCTGGAGTTTCTTCCATTTGCATTGTACTTACATCAAAACAAACTGGCCGAACAATGGCTTGAAAAATTAGAAAGTACGAGCGATCCTTTATGTTTAATTCTCAATCCTACGCAAGCGGGCGCGGGTTTGTGTTCTGAGTATAAACATCGTGGTTTGATTTGTCGTTTGTTTGGTTACTCGGCCCGCACCAACAAGTATGGAAAGAAAGAACTGGTAACGTGTCAGATTATTAAAACCGAACAAGCCGAAGCGTACCAATCAGCAACAGCAAAAATTGAAACCGAAATAGAAGTGCCGGTTATGAACCAGGTGTATATGCAACTGCACGCCATTGATTTCGATCTGGCCCAGAAATTTTACCCGATCAATCAGGCCATCCGCCACGCCATAGAAACCGTATTACAGTATTATGCTTACCGCGATTAAGGCACGAGACAGATAGAGTACTAGCCGATCTTTATAATTAAACAGCATTTAATTTTGAAACTGAAGAGCGTTGGCAAGACAAAAAGGCGAGGGTGTGGTGGCTTGAGCGTTGAAGCATCTTTTTGTCTTGACTTTTTTTGGTACTTTTTTGTGTCAAGACAAAAAAGTACAAGAAGAGGCCCTGAACTCAGGAATTTAAAATCTATCAATAATAACCTTCCCAATCTTACTTAAAACCCCTGTTGAAAACTTGGGTTGAAGTAACAACTGCTGCGATTCGCTTTGCGATGAATTATCCAGCATCCAGGTAGTAATGGCAATAATCATGGCTACCAGAATACCAGCCACCAGAGTCAGGTCTTTATGTGTGATTTTAAACTGCACCGCCTGCTGGTTTCCAAAACCAGTGCCATTAGCCGCAAGGCTCGGTTTTTCTGATTTTTTGAGGTTTTGGGTTGGTTTCATGTTCAGTTTTGTACAATTCTGTTGGTCTTATGCGGACAGCCGGTTACAGCGGCCCGGTGTTTGTTAATTAAACCAGCGGAACTTGTTTTCTTTTTACATTTGTTACAAGGTTTGACTCATAATTACAGATTTATGAAAAAATATTTGTCGGTTTTGCTTTTCGCGATGGTTGGCCAGGTGTGGGCGCAAGAAAAAACAGAATCTTCCGTAAAGTGGATAACGTTTGAAGAAGCGGTTGAGAAATCGAAAACTGAAAAACGCAAGATTTTTATTGATGTCTATACCGATTGGTGTGGCTGGTGTAAGGTGATGGATAAAAACACTTTTACCGATCCGAAGATTGCCGCGCTCCTGAACGAAAAATTCTATGCGGTGAAGTTCGATGCCGAGCAAACTGCCGATGTAGTTTTCAAGGGTACAACTTTTAAGTTTGTGCCTTACGGGAATAAAGGCTCGCACCAATTAGCGATGGCATTACTGAACAACCAGATGAGCTATCCCAATTTTGTATTTCTGGACGAAGAGTTTCGGATTATTCCGGTTATTCAAGGCTACCAATCATTGCCAGGTTATCGCAAGCCAGAAGACTTCCACATTTTTGTAAACTTTGTGGGTGGCGATTTTTATAAAGCCAAGTTGTTTCAGGATTATCAGAAGGAATATAAATCTCCTTATGGAGCTCCAACTACTTCCTCCGTAGGAAAGTGATTCTCAAGTAATAAGCCAATAAAAAAGCCACGCAATTTGCGTGGCTTTTCTTTTATAGATTTAAGGTTAGGTATTAATCGTGCTTCTTCTCGTTTTTAGAGGTCTTTGCTTTATCGAGGTAGCCTACGGCTGCAACAAAGCCAATGATTACGGCTACAATAATTACAAACAGGTTAGCTCCGTCTCCTACATTTTGTTCGAAAAACATAATCGTTTGGTGTTAAATTCTAAGGTCAAATGTAAGGGTTCTGAGTAAAAATTCAATACCAAATTCAGGAGTTGTTGTTATTAAATTCCCAACTCCACTTTATTCGCCCTGAGTACTTCAATTATAAAGGCAATATGCTCAGTAAGATCTACCTCCAGCAACTCTACGCCCTTATAAACCTCATCGCGTTCTACCTTGGCGGCAAAACCTTTGTCTTTCAGTTTCTTAATGACTGATTTGGTTTCTAATGTGGCAATGCCTTCAGGGCGTACCTGTGCGCAGGCTACAATAAAACCGGTTAGTTCATCGCAGGCTAATAAGGCTTTGTCTAAACGTGTTTCGTAGGGCACATTCCATTTGGTATAATGGGCAGAAATGGCATGTGCAATTTCTGTTTCACCCATGGCAGTAAGCTTTTCAACAATAACCTGCGGATGTTTTTCCGGGTAGGCTTCGTAGTCGGCATCGTGCAGCAAGCCGGCAATGGCCCAAGCTTCTTTGTCTTCACCAAATTTCTCTGCATAAGCTTCCATCACCAACTCGATGGTGCGCATATGGCGAAGTAAACTTTGGCTTTGGGTAAGGCTGCTCAGAATACTACGGGCTTCGGTACGGTTGATCATTTGCGTCTAACTGCAGTAATAGATTTTCTTTTTGAATAAAACAGGTTGAAGCCCCCAAGTACCAGGCCTAAGCCGAGTATTACAATTGTAATGATCATTCTGGTTTTCTGTAGTTCAAGCGCATTGATTTCGGCTTCTGTTTTTAGTGATTCCATTTCACGCTCTTTCTCCTGCAAATCCATCGCTATTTCCATCTGGGCAATTTTACGACTACTCTCTTCTCCATAAATTTTTTCTTTCACTACATCATAACGCAGCATGGTTTCGTAGGCTTCTTTCATTTTGCCTTGCTTGGAATAATTAAGAGCCATGCTTTTAAGAATGTTTGGCTCAAAAATGAATGCTTGCATCTCCCCACTCATCGTCATGGCACTGTCCAGGTAGGCTTGTGCAGTTTTAAACTGACCAGCTCGTGCATATACTTCCCCTAAACTGCTCAGCACATTTAAGGTTAGCAAATTGTCGTTTTCCTTGCGGGCAAGTTTTAAGGTGCGTTCATAATATTCTGCTGCCCGCTGCAAGTTGCCTTGCTTAAAATAAATATTGCCAATGTTGTTGATAGGATCGGCAAACGGTTGACCTTTTCTTTCTGCAAGTTGAAAGGCTTCAGTATAATATTTAAGTGCCTGCTCTTGTTCCTGCACATTATTATGAAGGTTACCCAGGTTATTCAACGACCTGATCAGGTTGGAGGAGTCACCTATTTCCATAAAGTGCTTGTGTGCATCTTCATAATATTTCATGGCCTGGCCATGATCCTTTTTGAAGGAATAAATATTTCCAATATTACTCTTGGTAGCGGCAATGCCTTCCTTGTTATCCAATTTGGTATAAATCTGAAGGCTGATGAGATAGTACTCCAGTGATTTATCCAACGCACCCTGATTACGGTATGCCACCCCTAAATTGTTGTACGAGGCGGCCATTCCTTTTTGATCGTCAATTTCAGTGGCCAGGGCCAATGCCTGTCGGGTGTATTCAATTGCTTTTACCGGATCGGAATTGATGTAGGCCCGAAAGAATTCATTCAGGGTTTTAACTTTCAGATCGCCCTTGGCAGTTTCAAGCGCTCTTTCAAGACTATCGATTTTAGTTTGGGCCACGGCAACCGAAACACTAAAAGCCAGTAATACAATGTAAATACCCTTCATAAAGCTAAATTATCTGCTAAAATTAAGAATTATCTACTAACCCGTATTCAGGCCGTTCGTATAGGGGTATATTGAACTTTCAATTTTGTTAAGCATCTTTCAACTTTCAATCCTTTACCCTATGCGCACACTCACTCTTTTTATCTGTGGATTTCTTGGAATTGTTGCCACTCAGGCCCAATCTCAACAAAATGAACAAGCCGTTATGGAGCCTATTGTAAAGTTGTTTACCGGCATGAATAAAGGCGACAGCGCAATGGTGCACAGCGCTTTTGCCAAAGAGATAACGATGGCTACTGTTACTAAAGATAAAGCCGGTAATGTGGTGGTGAGACGTGAAAATTCGTTGGCTGGTTTTTTAAAAGCTATTGCCACGCCTCGTGCTGAGCCGTTGAACGAACCAATCTGGAATACCAAAATTGAAGTGGATGGAAATTTTGCGCAGGTGTGGACGGACTATGCATTTTACATCGGCAAAAAATTTAGCCACTGCGGGGTAGATGCATTTCAATTGGTAAACAATGGCTTGGGTTGGAAGATTATTCACCTGGCCGATACCAGACGCACAGCAGATTGTAATATCCCGACAACAGTTTCAGATCAGTTTAAATAATGCAGGCAATGAAATATCTTGTAATACTTTTCTTTCTTACGCTAAGTGTTGTGGCAGGTGCGCAAACTATAACTACCGTAATTCTGGTTCGCCATGCTGAGAAAGGAACCGATGATCCTAAAGATCCTGAACTATCTGAAGCGGGTAAACAACGTGCGCAGCATCTGGCTCAAGTATTAAAAGAAATCAAAGTTGATGCAATCTATTCAACGCCTTACAAGCGTACTCGTAATACAGTCACACCATTAGCCGAAGCAAAAGGAGTTTCTGTCTTAAATTATAATCCCTCCAAAAAGGAAGAGATAGATCAGATGCTGCAAAAATTTGCTGGCGGAACAATTGTAATAGCAGGTCATTCCAACACGGTGCCGGACCTTGCCAATTACCTTACCGGCAAAACCGAGTTTCATAATTTTGACGACAGCGATTATGATAACTTGTTGGTTGTAACGGTGGTTGAAAAAGGAAAGAATGCGAAAGTGATTTGGTTAACGTACTAATAGCATTACAGATTCTTTTTGTACTTCACTAGCGTAGCTTTAATCATCTGGCCTTTGGTGTACTTGGTTTTGGAACCAAAAATTCCGAGAAAGCCCCGCCTTCTTCCGGCACCAGCCGCAGCACCACCAGTTGAACTCCCGGTATTTGTCAATGCTATTTCATCGAACAAAATCGCATCGGCACCTTTTTCTTTTACGCGCGTTACAATTTTATTCTGCACCTTATCAGAATTACGTCTTGCTGTAACCTCGTAAGTAGCTTTGCCCATAATTTCATTCGCCTCACTTATATCGCTTTCGCGGAAGTAAATTTCTACAGTATCCGTTGGCGGATAGGTGCGGCCGTAATAGATTATTTTATTAGCGCACGAAGCCATACTTAAAAGAATACCAAGAAATACAAATGATTTCATTTTACAGATTTTAAAATGCGAATGTAAGGGCTTTCTTTTTTCCAGCCATAACGCTAAATTCGAAACATGACAGCCAGCCGTTTGATTTTCGGTTTTTGTTTGCTGTTGTGTGCAGAGGTATTTGCACAACAACCGGAAGAACTTCGTAAAAGCATTTACTTTAATGGGGGTAGTTTCGATATCGATGAGTTTCAGGTTGAAATGCTTTCCGATTGGCTCGATTCGATTCCCAATCTTTTAGATAAATATCAGATTCAACTTATAAGCCACACCGATCCGATAGGAGGTAAGGAATACAACCAATGGCTTTCGCAGATGCGCAGCCAGGAAGTCTTTCAGTTGTTACTCGATAAAGACATTCCCGAACAATCCATCTCCATAAAAGACTGGGGCCTCGAGAATCCGGTTTACACCAATCAAACCTATCGCGGCATGCGGTTAAACCGAAGAGTGGATGTTATTCTACATCCGTTGGTTTATTGAGACTATGAGATTTAATTTCAGGCTTCTTCCTTAAAAAACATCAGGCCAGCCGGTCGCTTTCGGACACCTTTTTTCAGTTACGGACGTGATTTTGTGCAACTAATCGCGTATTTGCGCGTCTAAATCAACATTACGGTCTTGGCATGTTATTGGCCAATAGCGGTCAGGCTGGCAAGACTTCCACAAACAAAAGCCAAAATTCATGATTGTTTTAAAGAACATCGACAAGTACATCGACTCTCGTTTTCAGCGCACATTCATTCTTAAGGGCATTGACCTGGAAGTAAAGCAAGGCGAATTTTTAACCATTATGGGGCCCAGCGGTTCGGGCAAATCTACTTTAATGAATATTGTAGGTATGCTGGATGAACCCTCGGCCGGTGAGTATTACTTTTTTGATGAACCCGTGCACAAAATGCGCGAGAAGCAAAAGAGTGAGATGCATAAGAACTACATCGGCTTCATTTTTCAAGCCTACCATCTTATAGATGAACTTACGGTGTATGAAAACATAGAAACGCCATTGTTGTATAAAGGCGTAAGTGGCAGCCAACGCAAAAGCATGGTAGCCGAAATGCTGGATCGCTTTAACATGGTTGCCAAGAAAGATTTGTTTCCAGAACAACTTTCGGGTGGGCAGCAGCAATTGGTGGGTATTGCTCGCGCCATTGTGGGGCAACCCAAATTATTACTGGCCGATGAGCCTACAGGTAATCTGCATTCTGAGCAAGGCAAACAGATTATGGATATTTTTCAAAAGCTGAATGAAGAAGGTATAACCATCATTCAGGTTACACACTCAGAAGAAAATGCCAGACGCGGCAAACGCATTGTACAAATAGCCGATGGAGCAGTTGAATCAGACGAAAAGGTTAGTTAATAATAATTATGAATTACACGGTTACGATTTTATTGATCTTAGTTGGTATTAGTTCTGGCCACGCACAGCAAACGCTTACGTTTAAGAATGCGATTAAAATGGGGTTGGAGAATAACCTGTTACTTAATCAACAGAAAAATCTTTTGATAAGTACAGGAGTAAACCGCACCTCGGCATTATTACAAATGACCCCAAGTGTTTCGGCTGGAGGAAGTGCCGGTAGATTTGATGGTAATTCTTTTAACCAACAACGTGGCGAGGTTGTAAACGGCCAGGTTGATTTTATTAACGGTGGCTTATCAGCCAGTGTACCCATCTTTAATGGGTTTAATCAGATTAATGCATACAAGCAGGCTGCCAGCCAAAATGAAGCCCAGTTAAATTTTGTGGTGCGTACAAAACAAGATGTAATCCGTAATGTGGCATTTCAATATCTAACTTGTTTGCTCGACCAGCAGTTGTTAAAGATTGATCAACAAAATCTGGAAACTCAAAAAGCACAACTTGATCAGATAAAGCAGCAGGTTGACTTGGGTGGTCGGGCAGAAGCGGATTTATACAACCAGGAATTTCAGATGCGGAATGCCGAGTTGTTGGTAGTACGTTCGTCTAACCGACTTAAAAATGATAAGGCATTACTTGCTCAAACACTCATGATAGATCCAATTGTTTCGTTTGAACTTGAAGAAGTTAATTGGGGTGCTGAAGATTATCTGGTTGAAGATCTACCCGTGGAAAACCTCAACACAACTGCGCTTCAAAGCCGTGCTGATTTAAAGCAAGCCTCTAACACAGAGAGAGCAGCACAATTAAGTTATCTTTCCAGACGTGGCCGGTATTTTCCTAACCTTTCTGGCTTTGCTGAAATGAACTCTCGTTATAATTTTATTCACGGTGCTCCAGACAACCGCACATTCGACCAACAGTTCAGATCGGATAACCGCCAATTTAATTATGGGGTGTCCTTGCAAGTACCAATTTTCAGTGGGTTTGCTAATCGTGCACAGGTTACTCAACAGCGCGTACTATTTGAAAATGCAAAACTTAATACTACAAATATGGAGGTTCGGGTAAAGTCAGATGTGCTGATTGCCCACCAGAATTATCAGGATGCGCGGGCAAGTTTTTCATCTGCGGAAGCGCAACTAAAATCAGGCGAGCTGTCGTATAAAATGGAAAAGGAACGCTATGATCTGGGTATCTCCAACATTGTGCAATTAACCACTGCGCAGCAATCCTTTGTGCGGGCACAATCCGATTTTGCCAGCGCTCAGTTTACGCTTATGTTTCAGAAATTATTGATCAATTACGCCACAGGTACCCTGCAAGAGGAGGATATTCCCTAAAGGGCTTTAACGGTCAATTTTCAGATATTTTGCTACATTTGCAGCCCCATCGGTTGATGGGGCTTGTTTTTGTACCAAAAACTCGCTTTTAAAAACAAATTTGCAGTCACCCGCCCGCTGGCTGCATATAAACCGGGCAAGATTATGGCGAAAGTCCAGAAAGAAAAAAACGAAGAATCTAAAGCTAAAACAGCAAAGCCGGTAATTGACGATGCTCCCGTAAAGAAGGCTGTTAAAGGCGCTGCTGCCGAAGAACTCTTCGAAAAAGACGAGCTAACCGAATTCAAAAAGGCCAAGAAAGCCGAAGAGGAAGAAGGTATAAGCCGTATGATTAAAGATGTAACAGCACGCAAGGCTGCTACAGAATCAAGCATTTCAACCGAAAATTTTGACTGGGATGCTTACGATCGCAAAGGTTTTGGCGAAGGTTATTCTTCTAAAGACCGCGAGGCATTACTTAAAAAATACGAAGGAACAGTAACCACCATTAACGAAAGTGAACTGGTGGTAGGAACCGTTGTGGGTATTAACGACCGCGATGTAATCCTGAACATCGGTTTCAAATCGGATGGTCTTGTGCCATTGGCCGAATTCAAAGACATGCCAAGTCTTAAGATTGGAGATGTAGTTGATCTTTTTATTGAAGAACGCGAAAACCTGATGGGTCAGTTAATTCTGAGCCGCAGAAAAGCCAAGTTGTTGAAAGGCTGGGAAAATGTGCAGAAGGCTTTGGATAACGATTCAGTTATTGAAGGCTTTGTGAAGCGCAGAACCAAAGGTGGTTTGATTGTAGATGTATTTGGAATTGAAGCATTCTTGCCAGGTTCTCAAATTGATGTGAAGCCTATCCGCGATTTCGATGTGTATGTAAACAAGAACATCGAAGTGAAGGTGGTGAAAATCAACTACACCAACGATAACGTAGTAGTATCGCACAAAGTGTTGATCGAGAAGGATCTTGAACAACAGAAAGCAGTTATCCTTACTAATCTTGAAAAAGGTCAGGTGTTGGAAGGTGTAATCAAGAACATGACCAACTTTGGTGTATTCATCGACCTAGGTGGTGTAGATGGATTACTTCATATCACAGATATTTCATGGGGTCGCATCAGCCATCCGGAAGAGTTGTTGAAACTTGACCAGACTGTAAAAGTGGTGGTATTGGATTTTGATGGCGATAAGAAACGTATATCATTAGGTATGAAACAACTTACCCCTCATCCTTGGGAATCGTTGGCTGCTGAAATAGCAGTAGGTTCTAAGGTGAAAGGTAAAATTGTAAACGTAGCCGATTACGGTGCATTCCTGGAATTGCAACCGGGTGTTGAAGGCTTGATCCACGTAAGTGAAATGAGCTGGAGCCAACACCTGCGCAATCCTCAGGATTTCATTAAAGTAGGAGACGAGTTGGAAGCAGTTGTGTTGACTATCGATCGCGAAGAGCGCAAGATGTCACTCGGCATCAAACAACTTACCGAAGATCCTTGGACTCGCCAGGATGTATTAGGTAAGTATGCTGTGGGTACCCGCCACAAAGGTGTGGTACGTAACCTTACCAACTTCGGTTTGTTCATCGAACTGGAAGAAGGTATTGATGGTTTGGTTCACGTTTCAGACTTAAGCTGGACTAAAAAGATCAAGCATCCTTCTGAGTTTACCAAAGTAGGAGAGTCTTTGGAAGTACAAGTATTGGAGTTGGATGCTACCAACCGCAGACTGGCCCTGAGCCATAAGCATTTGGAAGAAAATCCTTGGGATACTTTCGAAACCATCTTTACCGTGGGTTCAGTACACAAGAGCACCATCATCAGCAAGAACGATAAAGGCGCAGTACTTGAATTACCATATGGTATTGAAGGTTTCTGTTCGGCCAAAAATCTGGTGAAGCAAGACGAAAGCAAAGTAGAAGTAGGCGAAGCTTACGACTTCAAAGTGCTTGAGTTTTCGAAAGAAGAGCGCAGAATTGTGTTGAGTCTTAAAGCAACCTGGTCAACCGAAGTTGAAAAGACCGAGCAACCTGCAGCTAAGAAGAAAGCCACTCCTAAAGGCAAGAGCATTGATAAGATTAACCAGGAAGCAGAGAAATCTACTTTGGGTGATATCGAAGCATTGAGCGCGCTGAAGGAGAAAATGAGTGCTGCTAAAAAGCCAACCGAATAACTCGACCGGCTTAATTAATAGAGAAGGTGGCTGCTTAAATAGCCACCTTCTTTTTTTAAGTTGGTTGTAAAGCGAGGCGTTTTTTATAGTTTTGTAATTCAAATAAGGTTCCGTGGCCGAGTGGCTAGGCTGAGCTCTGCAAAAGCTCCTACAGCGGTTCGAATCCGCTCGGAACCTCCGGAAAGCCGCCAAATTCAAGATATTTGGCGGTTTTTTTATGTCTTGGTACACCAATGGTACACCTTTGAAAATGATAGCGCTCTCTCTTGCTATAAGTGTGTAACGACATGCATCGTTGGGAAGTCTGAGAACAATAATCTTTCATTCATGTTGTAAAACATCTTACTGAATGCCACCGTTTGGTTGCAACTGGAATCGAAAACGTAAATACCTATGAGTCCTGGGCTGCTTTAATACTGAACTTCGATATTCCCTGTACTGCCCTGCATATCTGTTCCTTTTACCACAAGCTTGAGTGTTCTCGCTCCGGAGTCATAAGAGCTAAAATTTATTTTCAGATTTTCAGATTTTGAAAGCACTCGCTTCGGCTGATCGCATTTGATAGTTAAGGATTGCTCCCCATAAATTCTGATCTTTAATTGAACGTAGCCTGATCTGACTGTTAGATCATATATGTTGCTTGTCTCGCTATGATTAACATAGAGCGGCAACAGGTTGCCGCTCATAAAGTATGTCAATGAATATCTTTTCTTCTCTAACGGTGGTAAATACAAGAATCCAAATCCCTGATCTTCAAAATAAGCTGGTATTGGTACGCCATTAAGAAGTGCTGAAGATAAATGCTGGCCTTTTTCAAGTTTAACTTTCAATACCATATTACCAAGCAGATGGTGTGTATACGCCTTTTCATTCATTCGCGTATTGTCAATTTCCAAAGATCCATTTGGCATCTCAGTTACGGTAGTATAAGCCTTATACAACCACTGCGAATGAAATTGTTCTGTGTTTTTAGCAATGTAGCGATCGGGCATTCTTTGAACTGATTTATAATAATCAATCCATCGGGCATTCGTCTCCGCTTGTAGAAAATCATCTTGCGCCAGCCAGTTTGGCCAATGACTTTCGATTATATCGCTATCTTGATCCTGTATCGGAACAGTGGGTAGTTTATCCAATTGATACCAACTGTTTCCATAGTTGATTCGATTAACCACATGGGTGCCAAAATCAAACCCACCACCGTTTAATTCTTTTGGTGGATTCAATTCAGGTATTTGACTGAAATCTGTATTAGCGTACTTCACGCCAACTTCCGACAGCAATTTACCAAGACTATACGCACCGGTCGGATTCCAATAATAGCTATACGCACAGGGTACAAAGCTCTCCGGAAAGGAATGCCCGTTTTCTTTTGTAAAGCCATATTGGCTCATTATTTTTTTGAAGCACTCAAGATGTTCGCGTAATGATTGTTCAGGCCAGGGTTTCTTATCGGTCAAGTTGTACCATTCCGCGCGTTTCTGTGGTTCTCCAGGTGCCCAATATTCATGGCCCGTACCGTGTAAGCCAAACTCCATGTAAGCGGCCTGATCGCGTACATAATTCATAATTTCGACTTGATCAGGATTTACTCGATTCGAGTTGTTCCACTTATCGCGTAAGTAGGTGGTGGTAGGAAATTTAGCCAGTACATTTTCTCTGTCCATTTCGCTTAGAATGAACAAGCATTGAATACGCGTACCAACAGCCTTACCAACTGCAACCATGCTTTGGTAATCATGAATATCAAAAACCCGTTTTACTCCAGCGCGGTGTGGTCCTTGTATCTGATTCTGCGAAAGATCGCTTCCCTCATTCCATCCAAGGTCGTCAACAGCAAAAGCAAAAGGGCGTGGAAATAGTATTGGCATTTAAATTCAGCTTTTGCCAACTCGTGCAATAACATCCAACTTTTCTTCAATCAGCTTAACCACTGAGGCCGTAGCCACAGGAAAAACCTTTCTGAGATCTATCTCATCATTGTCGCGTAAGGTTGCCTGAAGCGTTTTCATAAAAATATTCTTCGTTTCCGTAGCAAGATTTATTTTGCAAATCCCTCTGCGAATGGCCGCCTGCAATTGATCGTTTGGAATGCCCGAACTTCCATGAAGCACCAACGCTGCCGGTGTTACGGTATGAATCCCCGATAACAATTCGAGTTGCAGTTGGGGCGTCTCCTTGTAAAAACCATGGGCTGATCCAATAGCAATAGCCAGTGCGTTCACACCGGTTTCATGAACAAACTTTTGGGCCTCATCGGGCTGAGTGTAAAGATGTGTTTGCTGCTGGCCCAACTTGGCTACATAACCTAACTCGGCTTCCACATTTGCATGGTATCGTTCGGCAAGCCTAACTACTTGCTGAGAAATTTTTACATTTTCAGTAAAAGATTTTTCACTGGCGTCAATCATTACGGAATCGAATCCGGCATCCAAGCACTTGTGCACAATTTCAACAGAACTTCCATGATCCAAATGTACCCAACCTTCCACATCGTGAAGCTTAAGGGCCGCCCGCGCCATCGCAATGGCAACTTCTATTCCCAAATAATGCAGTGAGCTTTCCGAAAGTTGAAGGATTATAGACTGGTTCTTATTTTTTGCGCCTTGCAAAACCCCTGACAAGGTCTCGAAATTGTAAAAGTTAGTGGCCAATAAGGCTTTACCTTCACGATTACATTCACTCAATTTATTTTGTAACGTCATGCCTGTTTCACTTAAAAGATATAGTTAAACGATGATTGCGCAATAGCCTTCACCATAGCCAGGTTTTCAAACGCCCCCGTACCTCCTGGTCGGGTAGTATTAATAGCACCGGTCAAAGCACCAAATCTCAGACATTCTTCATCCGGTTTACCCAGCAGAAACTGATGAATGAATCCGGCATCAAAACTATCTCCGGCACCAATGCTATCTACTACTTCCTGGTTCAGAAAAGAAGGTTGATGAATAAGCGTATTTTCTTGCCACAAGTAGGCTCCGTTACTCCCGTTCTTTACCACTATCTTATTAGCTATGGGTTGAAGTTTACTTAAACCGGAAGCTAAATCCACGCACTTTGTTAATGCTTTAAGTTCTGTCATGTTTGGCATAAATACATCAACAAAAGGAAGTAGCTCGCTTAAGTTAAGCTCCCATTTCTCAGCTGGGTCCCATTGAGGGTCTAATGAAGTAGAGAGGCCAAGTTGCTTTGCTTTCTTGAATAATGCTACGATGTCGGGTGCTAAACCCGATTGCAGAAAGATGGAACTCAGGTGGAGGTGTTTGGCCTGATGGAGTGCTTGATCCGGTATGTCCTTTATAGTAAGGTATTTCATGGCACCGGGATAGGTTACCATAGCGCGATCTTCATCAAAGTTGAGTACGATAGTAGCTCCGGTATTTTGTTTGACTGAACGATTGATGAAGATTGTGGAAACACCCTTTGCCTTCAAACTGGAAAGTATATGATCGCCAAAATTATCGTGACCAAGGTTGCCGGCAAAAGTTACGCGCGAGCCTAACGTACTCAGATTGCTTGCAAAAATAGCCGAACTGCTACCCAGGGTTAAGGTCATATGTCCGGCCAGCATTTCTTTACCCATTTCCGGAAACTTATTGATTTGATTCAGAATCAAATCAACATTCAATTCACCAACTACCAATACGTCAAATTCTTTTTCCAACTGCTTTGCGATCAAGATTAATAAATTTTATAGCAGGATAGAGTTTCATTATCAAACTGTAATTAACTCATCTGCTTCCAGTAACACGTTCAAATCAACCAGGTTAAATTTATTGAAATATTTATCCATGGCTTTTTCAATGTGCGAAAGCAGAATTTCTTCGGCATCAATTCCATTGAGTTCCATATTCCTGTAAAGCTTACCCCGTGCAGCAAGAACCTCTGGATTTTCCCAGATGTAGCGGCATCCGGTTTTTACAAGCCATTCCTGCCGTACGTGGCCGTTGGCATAAAAATCAGAATCAGACTCGCCTTCCTGAATCCATTTCTTCCACCGCCCGGAAGCAATTACTGCACTCCACAAGGTATCTTTTAGATTAGAGGTCTTAGGAATTTTTCCAGCATTCAAAAATTTATCTTCCAACGAACACAGTTCCAGCAAGCCTTCATACTCTCGTTCTGTAAACTCCGGGCCTACGTTAGCCGCGCCCATACCAGAGGCTGGATAGTCTTCAGGATTGGAAACATTATCTGAATAGTGACCCTTAATCACACTTCCGTATTGGCCAACAGTTTGTGATAGTTCGCGGGCAACTTTTGGATCGAAGGTGGCAGTGTGTAAATCTGTACCCACCTTACCAACTACAAAGCAAGGCCAAACATCGTTTAAGTTGTTATCAGCTAAACCCTGCTTTAACAAATCCAAAAACCGGTTAAAAACTTTCATATCGGCCAGACCACCGTGAACCTCTTCAGTGCCAACTTCATAAGCGATAGGCGGAAAGTGATTTTGGATTCTGAATTTTTCAGAGTGTACTATCAAATCGATTGTACGCTTAGCCACCACATCAATGTTAATAATCTCGCCTTTAGGCAAGGTTATGTCAATTGTAGGATCCACATGAATAAGATCATATCCGGCTTCAATAGCGGCCTCAAAGGACTTCTTTACTGCATTCATGGCCCGATCGAAGCTCCACCTTTCTTTGGTTTGAATATCTTTTAACCAAGGGCCACCATGATCAATTGCGATGATAACCGGCCCTGTGAAATTAATTGCGTTTGCCTCCTGGCGGATGGTTTTTACAAATTGCTTTTGTGTAAGCCCGGTATATCCACCATCCAGATCAACTTGATTTAATGTGGCCGCAAATTTTATGGGCGCATTATTTCTTTTTGCCGCGCGCAAGGAAGCTTTAATAACTGCGAGGGAATTAGGGCAGGCTGCAAATATAGTTCGGGGTATTTTGGTTTCAGTTTCAATCCGCTTTATCTCATGTAAGATAAAATCCATTAGCGACTGGTTATTGAGCAAAGCTCTTTCGCGCAGAGAAGCATTCATGTAACAGGATTTTAAGTTTATAAGGAATAGATATTTACACCTTCCACAACACGGGTTATTGCACCAGTTTCTGATGGTGCATCGGGTTTAAGCCCAAGTTGCAGCGATTTATAAAACCCGAGTATCTGAGCCGGCACTATACTACAAATAGCTAAAAACTCTTCATCCAACTTAATACCATTCTCTGAAAAAGTGAACGCAGTATTGAGTGTGATTCCCGCTACGCGTGATTCCGAAATTCCAATTTCTGCCAGTGGTCGTTTTCCTTTTTTCATAGAACCTACCAAGTCTCGCTCGTATTGTATGGAGTAAGCATTGTTTGAAAACAAATAGACCACTAATGTTGTCTCATCAATCACCGCCTTTGGGCCATGTCGAAAGCCCAAAAAGGAATCGCTCTTACAAATAATTTTTCCATCGGTAAGTTCTTGTAATTTAAGATGCGCTTCGGTAGCGGTTCCCAGAAATGTTCCGGCTCCCAGAAACACAGCCCGCTTAAAATCTAATGCCGCTATTTGTTTTATATCTTCTGCAAAAAAAGCGATAGATTTTTCTGCGTACTTCGTGATAACAGGTATACTTCTTTGCAAAACTTCTGACGTACGTAAACCAGAGATGAGTTTTCCGGCAAGCAACATCCCGGAATAACTACTGGTCATGGCAAGACTTCTATCATTAGCTTCCGGTGGTAGCGCAAAAATGAACTTGGGATTTTTTGTTACATGCTTGGCTAGTAAACCCTCCTCATTACAGGTAATAACCAGGTGATAACACTCCTTACAAAACTCATCGGCAAGCGTTACGGCTGCTACACTTTCCGGACTGTTACCAGAGCGAGCAAAAGAAATTAAAAGCGTAGCAACCTCGGATTGGAAATAATCTTTTGGATGAGATACCAAATCAGTTGTTGATATTGCTTCTGCAAGTACTTTAAAATTACGCTGAAACGCCCCTCGAAGGGAAAGTCCAATGAAAGCACTTGTGCCAGCACCAGTTAAGATTATCCGGTCATACTTTATTGCATTAAGAAAACTCTGAATGGAAGGCAACTCTGTCTCAAATTGCCGGGCTATTTTAAGCCAGAGGCGCGGTTGTTGCGATATTTCTCTAGCCGTATGAATAGCACCATTTTTTTCCAACTCGATTGTGCTTATGCCTAGATATTTCATGGATTCTTAAATTTTTAGGGTAGGGTTAGCTCCAGCTTTATTCAGCAATAAAATACAAGCCAAAAATAGGTAAATTGTTATAATAATACTTTCATTTCGTTTCTTTTTAGTAAATAAAATCTTTCTTTTAGCTTTCTTTATCTTACCGCCCTTAGTCAAATTACCCTTACTTCTGGAAAAACGAGTACATTTTTTAACTTTAAGCATTCAAAACCTTATCTAAGCTACCTTTTATGTCAAGAAATCAGGATTCAACAGTTAGTAGAAGGAAAGAAATCCTTCAAATGCTTTCGGAAAAGGGGGAGGTTTTTGTGGAACAACTTAGCGAGAATTTTAAGGTAAGTGAAGTTACCATTAGAAACGATTTGGACCAACTTGAGAAGAAAAGCATGTTGATTCGGGCCCGTGGAGGTGCACTAAAAATGGAGACCGGAGTTGGAATTGATCAAAGACTTGCTGACAAAAATCGAATCAATTTTCCGGAGAAATCAAAAATAGGGCGTAAAGCTGCGGAGTTAGTTGGGGAATCGGAGACCATAATCATTGACTCAGGCTCAACAACTGCCGAGATGGTGCGTAATCTTCCTGAGTTGCAAGACTTAACGGTTATTACCAATGCCATGAATATTGCTAATCAGCTTGTATCGAGGCCTAACATCAACGTTATTATACCTGGTGGCTACCTACGAAAAAATTCTATTTCGCTGGTGGGTCCACTGGCCGAAAAGAGTTTACGAAATTTTAATGTGGACAAAGCTTTTCTTGGTGTGGATGGCTTTGATCCGCGCAAAGGTGTGTATACTCCTAACGTGGAGGAGGCTCGCCTCAACGAGATCATGATTGAGGTTTCCAGAGAGGTAATTTTACTTACCGATTCAAGTAAGTTTAACAAACGTAGTTTTGCTTTTATTTGTGCGGTGTCTGAAATAGACAAAGTGATAACCGATAATAAAATAAAAGATGAAGACCGCAAGAAGTTAGAGGATGAAGGGGTTGAGGTAATTATAGTATGACCCAACTTAGAGTTTAAAGAAAATTTTCTTCTGATAGAGAAACCAACAGAGCCACCACTCCAGTCCAAATACTACACACGATCCAACAACCAGAAGCCATGCATGTGGCCACGGCAGCCATCCGGTTATTCCTGTTACAATTGTAAAAACATATTCATTAAACCATCGGGCACCCACAATTTCAAAAAAGAGATAGATAAAGATAGAGTTTATGCCCACCACGCTGAAGAAGGTTATGTATCGGGCATGCTTCCTAATATCGATCCACCAAAAGAAAAAAGCCAGCAAGAGCAAACTCCAACCGCCAGAGGCTAAAACAAATGACGATGTACTGATTCTCTTTATTATAGGAATACCTAACCATCCTAACGCATAGCCAGCTAACAAACTGAGCAAACCAAAGCCAAGCAGGTATTTAATTTTTGTGTCATTCGCGCGACTACTCATTAGAAGTTTACCCACTACAGCTCCCCAAATGGTATGTGCGGCTGTTGGCAAACAATTAATAGCAACCCATCCATCGGAATTCATCTGACCCATCAAGATCAAATCCATAAAGCTGCCAAAGTTATGCTTATTGGTAAAAGGCTGGTCGAAACCTGGTATATGGGCATACCGATATAATAATTCGGTTACAAGCAAAAGCACCAAACTGAGTACAAGTTGCTTTGTTATGCTCCAATCAAAAATAAGGAACGCAACTAATAAAGTAAACGAAAGTTGAGTAAGTACATTCCACAGTTCAAAAGAGAGATGATCGCCACGCACCGCATAGTTAAGCACGCCCCAGAAAAACAGCCAGCCACATCGCTTTAACATTTTTGAAAAAGATTGTTGCCAGGTAACTCCTGCCTGCTGTTGGCGGACAACAGAATAGGCCATGCTTGTGCCTGCAATAAACATAAAAGCGGGTTGAATCAAATCCCAGAAGTAAAGGCCATTCCACGGATGATGGAAAAACTGACCTAAGAGAAAATTGTCAGGCCAGATTTCAGACAAGTGATCGTAAAACCGGGCTCCTTCTAGCATGAGTAAAACCATGATTGCACCACGGAAGAAATCAAGGGAACTTAACCGCTGATTAGAAATACTATCTTGTTCCACAAAGTTGGCAATCAATTGCCACGGTATTCGAGTTCAAAAGCAAAATCATTATAACCTGATGTCCATAAACCATCTTCATTATACTTGAAAAAAGAACTCCAATCGAAAACTGGTGGCTGGCTGTAATAAGGTGAGACAATCGAGTAGCGTAGTGCATTATTAGTACTAAAATAGTCTATCTCTACCATTGAAAAACCTTCTGGAGGAAAGATAAAGAAGTTTCCTTTAAATGGGTTCGGCTTGTTGTCATAATCCAAGAAAATTGTTTTGCTTATCTCAACACCGTTAAAAACTACTGCTTTAGTAGTCAAATTACCGGAAACATCATAGGTAAATAAACATGTCTTACTACCTTCCTCAGCTTTATACAAGCGGTTATCATCGTTATAATAATATTTTCTCTCCATCAATTGTGGATTTCTAAACTCATTATAATCATTGCATTGAATGAGGTTGCCTCGTTCATCATATAAAAAAGTTATCTCTGATCCTTCTATAGATGAAATCTGACCATTGGAATTGTAAATAAATGTCGCGGTATCCCTTCCCAAGGTAATCACTCCATCTTCTGAATCATAAAATGCATGTGCAGTCCTTTGGTCTAGTCTTCCATCGGGATGGTAGGTGAACCAATTGTCAAACTCATTGTAAATTGAATATGACATTCTGGAGATTTTGGCTATTTTATTAGGCTGTATATCGTTGTCGCTGCAAGCCAGTAGCAAAGCGAACATCATAAATGCAGAAACGGAAAATTTCATTTTTATACGTTTAAAATTTTAGCTACCACACTACTAACTTGAAAATAAAATAGGAATACCCGTTCTAATTCCAAAACCTCAATCATTTTGCTCACAAAGTTTATTGGCAAACAATTCGTCCTGTGGAATAAAATAAATATTACGATCATCATTCCACTCTACTACGACTGAAGGTTGAACCCCAGGAAAAGTTCTGTCCATCGAAAGTTTGTTGCGGTACAAATCAATTGCACGATGCCCCTCATAGGCCAGTTCAAGTCTCCGCTCCTGCAATACTGCTCCAAGCACGGTGGTTGCCCCTTGCAAATTGGCAAGCGTGTAAAGCGATGCGCTTAATCCGGCACGCGTCCGAATGACATTTATATCATCCAATGCTTTTTGATTTTGACCATCTTTTGCATACGCTTCCGCGCGGTTCAAATACATTTCAGCAAGCCGCAATACATGTGGCGAACTTAATGTGATTATATCATCCTGATACGAAAATTTAGTAATAAAGTACTTAGGAATTCCATTACGCGTAACAACGGTAACGCCATCGTTGGCCAACTGCGGCACCACTAATGTGCTACGCACGTCTTGTGAATGTTGAGACATCAGGTTGCGCAGCGGTTCGGATTGATATACTTCACCCCAACCAATCAGATCAGTCAAATACATTGAACCGATGGAAGCCAACCCTTTATCATCAGGAAGTAAATGTTTCATCACTAATATAGATTCATTTGAAGTATAAGTATTATGAAAGAGTTCCAAATAGTTGGCTGTTGTTTCCAACTGGAAGTTTGGCGACTCAATAGCAAGGGTGGCATATTCAATAGTCTTCGCGTGATTTTCCATGTACAAATAAGCCCGCGATAACAATGCCCACGCTGCTTCTTTGGAGGCATATTCATTACCACGGCTCGTTCCGTTAGCCATTAATTGTGCTGCTTTCAATAAATCGGCAACAACTTGATCGTACGATTCGCCCACGGTGGCGCGCGCCTGAAGGTCAGGTGAAGCGCTATTAAGGCGTAATATGATACCTTTATTATCTGTTCCGTGCGAATAGGGCTTCGCAAACAAACGCAACAAATCAAATTGCGCTAAAGCCCGCATAAAATAGTTCTCTCCTAACAGATAATCATTAGCAGCACTCGATCCTTCTTCGGCAGACTCAATATTCTGGTTGGCTGCGTTGATCATTTTGTATGCGATGTACCATACATACGTAGCATTTTCCATAGCAGGAAAATGTTGCCTTGTTGCTGCAAAGAAAAGCGGATCGGTAGTGGTGCCACTTAGTGTAACATTATCGCTGGCATACTCTAACATTTGATGCATGTTCCGTGCATATGAACTTCGGAAATCATCACGCCCTTTGTACGGTAACCTATCTTTCATGAGGGAGTATACACCATTGGTAGCATACAATAACGCATTGGGCACGTCCGCCAGATTTTCTCGCGTTACACCATCAAACGGGTCAATCTCCAGATTACAAGAAGTTGATAGCGTGATAAACAAGACGATGATACTAGTTTTGATCTTCATATCGAAAATGTTTTAGAAGCTGATTTGAATTCCAAAAAGATATTGTTTGCTGATGGGGTATTTAAAATCGTTCATACCGGCAATTCCAAACGAAGGCGACTCTGGATCCAAGCCCGAAAATTTCGTAAAGGTGAACAGGTTATCAGCAGAAACGAATAAGTTAGCCTGCGTCATCTTAACTTTTCTCAACCAATCATTTGGCAGATTATAGTTAAGTGTAATGTTCCGGATTCTCCAAAAACTTCCATCCTCTAAAAACCGGGATGAAGGTTTGTTGGATTGTAAGTTGCCACCATAAACAGGCTTTGGGTGTGTTGTTTTATCACCCGCAGTCTGCCATCTACTCCAACCATCTGCTAATTGCATCAAATTGAAGTTGAAGTTTGCACCATCGGCATCAATAAACTCGCGGGTGCGATGGTAAACCATATTACCATATTGAAATGAAGAAGAGACCGTGAGCGTAAATCTTTCGTAGGTAAATGCTGAATTTAAACCGCCAAAAAACTTAGGCGTGGCTGAACCCACAAATTGAAGACTATTTGTTGAGGAGGCATCGGAATAGATATTCGTCACCTCATACCCAATAATATTTCCATTAGCATCTAATACCGCACGTTCCCATTGCGGATCTCCGTTTGTTTCATTTACACCCACCCATTTCGGCAAGTACCACGAGTTGATGTCTTGCCCAACCTGAACAGATTGTTTTACGCCATCGTAATCTTTGTTAACAGCGGTAGTACCCACCGCTAACGCTTTCACCGTGTTTCGCGCGGAACCTACGTTGAAGCTTACATTCCATTTGAACTTACCTTGCGTGAGTACATCGCCACTTATGCCAACCTCAACACCTTGGTTTACGATACGTCCAGCATTTTTGAAAACCTCGGCAATACCTTGCGAAGGCGGTAGCTGCACCTTTAAGAGTAGTTGGTCAGTGTCTTTATAAAAGGCATCAAGATTCACATCAATCTTGTTGAATAACGTCAAGTCTATGCCCACATTACCCGTCTTGGTTTGCTCCCATCCTAAATCAGCATTAGGCAAAGTTTCAGGATAACCGGCCGAACCACCGTTATATTGAGTCGTGAAATTATACTTAGCCAGGTATTGAAAGGCCGGGATATTGTCATTGCCAATTACACCATAGCTGGCACGAAGTTTCAAAAATGAAATTGATTTATTCAGCGAAGAGAAGAAGTCTTCTTTGCTAACAAGCCATGAACCTGAAAGTGCCCAAAAATTTCCCCACCGCTTGTTGGCTCCAAAAATGGAACTGCCATCGCGCCTGAACGAACCCGTTAAAAAGTATCGCTCTTTATAATCATAATTCACTTCTGAGAGAACCGATAATGCGCGGGTCTGTAATGTATTACCTGAAATATCCTGTGGATTAGCTACTGCTCCCGGAATCTTAATGCCGGATACAATTCCATAACCAGAAGCCCCGGCAGTTTCTGCTGTGTATTGCTGGCCTTCAAAGCCGATGAAACCGCCTATTGAATGTAACCCCATTTCTTTATTAAGTTTTATCAGATTGGTCGAGATCAGACTCACGCCTTCTGAAACCCCAAAAGAAAGTACACCATTATTAGCACTGCCTTCAATGGTACGAGAATCTTCGTAGGAGTCGTTGCGATACCCTGCATAGCCCACGCGGTTTCTTGACTGCACGGTAAGCCAGGAATTAACCTGCGCACTTAAAATAATATCTCCATTTACTGTAAAACCTTTAGTCTTATAATCATTATAAATCGCGCTGTGTAGAATGTTATTTTTGTCCCGCGTAAGGAAATCTGTGGTAGTGGCATCTACATACCGAATGGAGCCATCTGAACCATACGGAGAATCGTAGGGTAAATAAAGAAAAGGTTGGTACGGCCACCGCCAATGATAGGAATTGTTTACATCGCGGGTAATGTTAAGATTTGTGGTAAGTTTTACCTTCTTGCTTACTTCAAAATTTAAATTTGATCGCAAGTTGAAACGTTCATAATCTGTTGTGAGTAACGTGCCTTGTTCGTTATAATAATCTCCGGCCAGGTAATAACTCACTTTGCCTGATCTTCCACTTGCAGCAACATTATGATTCTGAATTACACCTTGCTTATAAGCCAATCCTAACCAATCCGTATTCGTTTCCTTAACCGATGCCGGGCGAAGCGCATTGAACTGTGCTGAACTCGCGAACATAGCCCGCTCGGTGTCGTATAATTCAGACGCATCCATTATACCAAATTTTCCGGTGGTGATATTGCGAAGACCAACCGTAGCTCTATAGGTAATTTCAGGTTTTTCTGACGTACCCTTTTTTGTGGTTACAACAATAACACCTGAATTTGCGCGCGAGCCATATAAAGCAATGGCACCCGCATCTTTCAGCACCGTTATACTTTCAATATCGTTTGGATTATAACTACCGCCAATTATACCATCTACCACA
This sequence comes from Cytophagales bacterium, assembly GCA_017303795.1. Classification (GTDB taxonomy): domain Bacteria; phylum Bacteroidota; class Bacteroidia; order Cytophagales; family Cyclobacteriaceae; genus ELB16-189. The sequence goes on from JAFLBR010000002.1 coordinate 127,930, forward strand.
ATCAGCGGACCTCTGTCGGCATTGACCGATGAGTTACCCCGAATTCGGATTTCAGAAGCAGCCCCCGGTGCGCCCGTTGCAGTAGTTACCTGAACACCGGCAACCTTGCCTTGCAACAGGTACTCCAGGTTTGAACCGGTAACCCCCTTAAGCTTATCGCTCGAAACATTTACGACCGAGCCCGTGATCTCTTGCTTCTTTTTTTCAGAGTAGCCAACCACTACCACATCGGATAGCAATTCTACAGCAGGCTCCAGCATCACATTGATTTCCGTTTGGGTACTCACTGTTATTTCTTGCGAAGCGTAACCAATAAAAGAGAAGATCAGCACTTCATTACGCGAAACAGAAATACCATAAGCACCATTTGCATCAGTAGTGGTGCCAAGGGTGGATCCTTTAACAACAATATTTACGCCCGGCATCAGGGAATTGTCATCCTTTGACCGCACAATACCTTTTACCGTTAATGTTTGGGCCAAAGCTGTTTCGAATAACAGACAACAGGCTATTATTACCGGCACCGCCTTGATGAGTGGTAGCAATTTATTCATGATTTTAAAAGTAAGTTAAAGAAAGTAATATGCTTGCGAAATATTACTATTTATTGGTTATAAACAAACACTTAATTCATTTTTCTGTCGGCCCGGTTTAAACTAAATCCTGAATTTTGGCCCGGGTGAAGCTTCGCCAAGGAACTCACAGGCTATGACTTGTGATAAGCGGCATCACAAAAAGTTCTTAATGGAGAGCGAGTCACAAAAGGAAAGGACACTGAGCAGTTTCTCTCTTGGTTCGCAAAAGCTACAGCCGAATTAATCTCAGGCTGACGCGTTCGCTCCTAGTGTTTGTTATGGCTACAAAGTAGAGACCTGAAGCAAGGTTTGAGAGATCAATCCTGCCAAGGCCATTTAGCACTTCCATTTTATAGGAATGCAGTTTTCTGCCGCTTAAGTCCGCCAGGTCTACGATGAATTGACCATCACGTGCTGAGACAAGAAAATAATCTGATGCCGGGTTAGGGTAAATTTTAACATTTTCTTCAACACCCGTTATACTGGTTACCACCTGCGGAGTGCCGCTAACGATCTCTGAATTTTCGGAAATTCCAACCGCACTGAAGGCGTAAATTCGGTAGTAGTATTTCTTGCCTGTGGTAACTGTATTGTCATAATGAACAACATTTTGCCGGGCCAATGTGGCAATTGGTTCAAAACCTGGTGTGGCTTGTTCAGAGCGTTCCAGTACATAACCTGTGCAAGCAGTACAAATTTGCCAGGAAACAACCAGTTGTGTTTCGGGCAGATTGGGTGAGTTAGCAACAGTAAAGGCACTTACAGCCGCTGGAGGTAATGCCCGTAAAAACACGGCCGGTGGCTCGCCAGCTAAAGGCAGGTAGACTTTACTTTTACCTGCCGGTGTAATTTCAGCCGCAACACGAATAAGAAGATTTTGATTTAAGTTTAACAGTACACCAAGCCTGATGGAGATTTCAGTAAAGATGCCTTGTTGTTTACGTTTCGTTTTTTCTACAAAAATCCAGTTGCCTGATTGAGCTCTGAAAACAGAATCGTTTCGCAATGCGTAATCAAAGCCATTAGTTTGCCACGTTGTTATAGTTAGGCCCGTGAGGATATCGTTGTCGGTATCGAAGTAAATTTTAAACGAAGGGTTTATGCTACCCTCCACCAAAATGTTAACGCTATCTTTATCGGCTGAAAGCCGAAAGGCATGTGTTAGTCCTTCGGAATAAACACTGGCCACTGGCTTTGTTGCCTCCCATTCTTCTGGCAAACCATCCGTAGTAAAAGTATAGTAGGGTGGTTGTGTTGCTTTTGTTTCAATCTGGAATTGATTCGAGTGTTCTGAAATCTGATTACCATTCGTTAAGCGACTCCGGTAGAAATAAGTAGCATTAGCTGTAAGTGATCTATCCACAAATGAAAAAACATCGGGTGCCAGAATGGCGAGCTGTTCATAATCAGTTCCATTTAATGAACGTTCAATTATGCGATACTCACTTGCACCGGTAATACCCCAATACAACAATACATTATTTCCAAATGAGGACCCTAAAAGACCAGACGGTGCATTGAGTGTTACCGGATTTTCAGTGGGCAAAAAAAAATTTGTTCCGGTATAATCAGGAACAGATGCCGTGTTACTTACTACTACTGTATGACCTAAGTTATTATAGCCGGATGCCGGTGACCAGACATTCGCGTTCGCTAATCGAATGGCATACATGGAATTTTCTTTGAGTTGCACAGCTGGGTCGGGTAAGTGCAAAGAAATTTCATAAGAACCTTGCTCCATGTCAACCGGAAGCCCTGCCGTTAATTCTATTTTTATGGTATCTGTCAAGCTCCAACGTCTTGGGTCTTCCTGCGTAAGCAGCCGATACGCTTTTCCAGATGTTGCGTTTTTTAAAATCAACTCCACGGGGCGCGGGTTGTAGGGGTTGGCCCAGCCCTCGTTAACTAAATGAACATTTACCGTTACTGCACCACCGGGTTTACTGCTGTTTTGCAGTCGCGTTTCTGTAAGGCGGTATCGATAGCCCAACTGTTTTTCAACTTCATCCATACAACCGTTTGCCGTCCAACCATTTAACACGGTAGGATGATAATCCCGATTCAGGTAAGACCAATGAAAGCGTTTCAGCTCAGCTAATGCATTGGGACATTCAGAAAGAGGTACAAACGGAGCGCAGGTCTCACCACCCATCGGCAGATACTTTGTCTCTTCTTCCAGGTAAGCTTTCTCTTCTGTTAAATTAATGTACGTTCCATAATCGTCTGGCGAAGCCAGAAAACAATCGTTGTGATGACCCAAACGCGCTTTGGATGTTCCGGTAAATGCTTCGCCAGTAGTAATGGCAGGTGTTGATGTTATGAGCTTGCGTTTAATTTGCGGAGTGCGTACTTGTACGGCTCTGTTTGTTGGCAGTGCTTGTAACAAGGCTTGCACTACGGCTCTTCTGTTAGCCCAATCGGATTCGTTTGGATTTCCCAGTTGCGCGGAAAAATGATCGGTGTAATACCACTCGCCCCAGGCTCCAATAAAGCCAGCCTGCATTAAGGCTATTACATCGCCGTTCTGCCTCAGTAACGGCTTTAATTGTTCAATATGCTGAAGCACGCGTGCTGGAGTGGCATCGCCATACGGTGGAGTTGATTTTTGAGTATAGGCAAATCGTACAATTATTTTGAAACCTGCTTTTCTGGCTACCGCAAAATCCCGTTCCACATTTTCCAGGTAAGCAGCAGAGATGGGGCTATTCAAAAAGTTTTGCAAATAGAAAACCCGCAGTAATAACGTGTAGCCATTTCCACGATGCGTATTCAATGTGGCTTCGCTCAGCACATTGTAATTGCCGGAGAGTGCTTCGGTATGCTTGTAAAATCCCCTTTCGGGATTGGCGAAGTTAGTGGCGTCTTCCGGGTATGCATGGGTAGTGAAAGATTGTGCAGATGATAAAACCGGAATTGAAAAAATCAACACCAAAAGTGTTACGTGTTTTTTTAAAGCCATTCTAATACTCATGATGTAGCAAGTTAAACTTGTTGGTTCTACTACTCAAAAAACAAAACTCAAAAATCATCACCTCGTGCAAACTCATTCTTTCTATTCATCCATTTTCCCTGCGTAAAATCCGGGAAATCTACGGTCTCACCACCTAATCGGATAGACGTTTCGGAAAGAGGCGTAATCGCACTCCACGTCACAGCATCATACACATCTTGTGGGGTGTTTGTTTTTCTTTTTACCGACTCCACAAATGCATGCAGTACAAACCAGTCCATACCACCATGGCCGGCACCGGCTGCTTCATGGGTGTATTTTTTCCAAAGCGGGTGGTCATACTTATCTAACCACGCTTGTGCGTCATCCCACCCGTGTGGGGTCTTGCTTTTACCTTCCACGTAGATGGAATTATTCACATCCATCCACAGCCCGTTGGTTCCCTGCACTCTAAAGCCAAGGGAATAAGGGCGGGGTAGGTTGGTATCATGCTGCAATAAAATTGTTTCACCATTGTTGCATTTAAGCATGGTGGTTACAATATCACCCAATTTAAATTCTACTTTAGCATTGGGGTGCGCTGCACCTCCTTGTTTAATTACATAATCGCGCAAACCTCGGGCTTTGGAAGCATACGAAACTAATTCTGTAATTCGATTGCCGCGGTTAATATCAATCATCATGGCCACCGGGCCAATTCCATGTGTAGGATACAAATCTCCGTTGCGCATAACCGAGTGTTGCGTACGCCATTGGGCTTCTGAAAAACCTTTCTCGCCAAACTCAACACCCCCGCCATAGGCGTCTTGGCCATTGTTAAATTTTACTGCGCGCAAATCATGCTGATAGCCACCTTGTACATGCACAATTTCGCCAAACACATTTTGGCGCACCATGTTTAGTACTGCCATTACATCGCGCCTGTAACACACATTCTCCAACATCATTAAAGGCATGCCCGTACGCTCGCTGGTGTGTACCAATTCCCAGCACTCTTCAACCGTTTGTCCGGTTATCACTTCACAGCCCACATACTTTCTGGCATTCATGGCATCCAGACACATTACCGTGTGCCACTCCCACGGGGTGGAAATAATAACGGCATCAAGGTCTTTGTTTTCCAGCATCTTGCGATAGCCGTATGCACCATCCATTATAACTTGGGGTATAAGCTTGCCCGATTTTTTAATCAGATACTTGCTCATGTCGATCATGCGTTGTTGCACATCACAGATGGCGACTACATCAACATCGTTTCGTTCCAACGCCAGCTTGAGGGTGCCTTGCCCGCGAAGACCAACGCCAATAAAGCCAAGCCGAGCTTTGGTTGCGGATCCTGAAAATACCTGACCGGGTAGAATTGAAAAGGCCATGCTGGCTAAGGCTGCGGACTTGATGAATTTTCTTCGTGATGAATTTTGATGCATACGTTACATTTTAAAACTTCTGACTTATAAAAGATAAAGGCACCCTTATGGAGTGCCCTTATCTAAACCCTAAAACAATTTTATTTCGTGAGATCGATTTCCAACAACTTACCAGTAGCCGTATTGTCTTTAGGGAAAGTTCCTAAAGTAGCCCATGTTTCTGTATAATTTCGAGACTTTTCTTGCGCTCCGCCAGCGGCAAAGTAATAGTTGCCATCAACATCCACCACGGCAAATGTTAACTTAGATGCGAGATTGGTAAACGCAGCGCGGGAAATTGAGAATTCAATTCCCTTCCCTGAACCAACTGTGGCAAAATTCGAAGATTTGATAATGTTTGCCCCAATTTCACCAACTTTGTCAAATAAAAATTCAGTAACAAGGGCTGTTGACTTATGTTTGAATAACTCCGCGTCCCGCATCACAGAAAAATCGCCTTCAATAAGGTAATCTGCGCCATAGCCTTCAGGGTACCAACCGCTGAAATATCCGGTTGCCGGATTATTGTCTGTATTCAAATACACATCAAAGAATCCGTTAAGTCCACCAGCTGTAGCCCCTGGACCGCCTGGTCCAGCAGTCCCTTCAACATAGAAATAGATTTTCAACGCATCATAATCAACTTTCACTTTGGTAATGCTTCCAAATTTTTCAGGAGCCACCACCTCAGGAACATTAACCCACTCTGCAAAGTTGCCATCAATTACAACAGCCGAGGACTTGGCAAGCGTAATGACATCCGGTAACGATAACTTACTTCCACCATCTCCTTTTACTTCCAGAGTAACAGTATAATCGCCATAAACCGAGTAGGTGTGGACTGGATCTTTTTCTGTTGATGTAGATCCATCCCCAAAGGTCCATAAGAAAGTGGAGCCATTTGAAGACGTGTTGGTAAAGGTGACTTCTCTACCATCCGCCTCATACGTGAAACTGGCAGTAGGAGGGGTGGGATCATCTTCGCAAGCCGACATAAACAAGACAGCGACCAGACAGGCAACACTTAACATGCCACTAAGCATAAGTTTAAACTTTCTCATAAAATTTGGTTTTGTTTTAGCTTTTTATAAGTTGATTTATTGTAATAACAACGATATAAAAGTATAAAAGCAATTAAACAAAAGCAATAATGTTTCTTTTAATTTTTATTTATCGAAATAAATCTCCTATAAATGCAATAAAAACAGGATATTCGAGCGTTCTTTCTTCAAACGTAGCTCAGGCTTATGAAACCTTCATTTTTAACGATTGGCTTACTTTACCTTGTTTTAGCGTGCGGAAGTGATCCGGAAACGGCAACGCTAACCAACTCCACTATTGAGTATCCAGAAAGCGCAGTTGATTTCCCTAATCCGGAGCGTGGGTTTTATCATTATTCAGAATCAAGGGCCAGCAGCTATAACCCTTTAAACTTAAGTACGCTGCGCAACTACCGTAACTCACAGGCGGTTTCTGGAGCTACCTATCCGGTGGTAAGCACCTTGGTTTTCCGGTATTTTGTTTTGGATATTTTTAAGAACTCGGCACTTACCACAGATTATATTAATAAAGTAAAAAACGATTTTTCTGTGGCCCGCAACGCGGGAGTAAAATTAGTAGTGCGGTTTACCTACACCGTAACTTCCACGGCTGGCAGTTGCCCGGAAGGCTTTATTTGCCCGCCTTATGGCGATGCACCAAAAAATATTGTTTTGGAGCATATTAGTCAGTTGGCACCGGTGCTAACCGAAAATGCCGATGTAATTGCCTGCCTGCAGATGGGTTTTATTGGAACCTGGGGCGAACAATACTATACGGATTATTTTGGGGACGCTTCTTCGAACGGTCAAAGTAAATTGTTGGATAACAATTGGCAAGACCGCATTGATGTACTCAAAGCATTGCTCGATGCAACTCCCAAAGAAATAATGGTACAAGTGCGCTACCCACAAATTAAGCAACGCTTAATATATGGCATAAATGCGCCCGTAACTTCCGCTGCCCTAACAGAAGCAGAGGCATTTTCTGGCTTAGATAAGGCAAGAATCGCGTACCATAATGACTGCCTTTTAGCCAGCACAGATGATTTTGGTACCTATGAAGATTATGGTAACTCTTCATCACCCCGCGTTACCGCTAATGCAACCCTGCGCGCTTATTTCTCAGCAGACAGCAAGTACTTGGTTGTAGGTGGTGAAACGTGCAGCGATGGGTACAGTCCTCAAAATGATTGTGAACCTGCCGGGAAAGCCGAGATGGAATTAAGTGATATGCATTATTCGTTTCTCAATACCGCATACAACAACCAGGTGAACAATGATTGGGTTACCGGTGGATGTATGGAAAACATTAAAAAGAAATTGGGTTATAGGTTTGTGCTCAAAAATGGTAAGTTTCCGAATCAGCTTGAGCAAGGTGAAAACTTAACCGTAGCGTTGGAACTTGATAACATCGGCTATGCTTCACCGTACAAATACAGGCCCGTTCAATTGATTCTGAAAAATAAAACTACGCAGGCTACTGTGGTGAAAGAGTTTACCACCGACATTCGCAAGTGGTTTACCGGTGCAATTACACTAACTGAAAGCTTTGCACTTGACGCACCAGCAGGTGAATGGGAATTGTTTCTAAACCTGCCCGATAATAACACCAGTATAAACACCCGGCCGGAGTACAGCATCCAACTTGCCAATGAAGGCGTTTGGAGTGAGACTACGGGCCACAACAGTCTCAAACATACTATCATCATAAAATAACATTAGGGATCCTCCCAATTCATGAAGGAGGGGCATTGCAATCTCGTTTACATGTTGAACGAGCCAGCACAGAAATGCTAGTACTGGCTTTCGTTACCTTGTACTATCGCAACCAAAGAACTAAAATTCTTTAGTCTACTGTCTTTTTAGACTTTCGGTAAATAAATAATGAAATTATTAAAGAAATACTTTGAAAGTATATTACTTTCGATAATCTTATTTATTTAGCTTTAATAACTTTCATTTAATTACTTTAAAATTAAGATCATGAAAAAAGCTTTACTCCTGCTTGTCTTGCTGGCCTCCTTAGGCGCATCCGCGCAAACGCTAACTTCGGTTTCGTATTCCGAAGATGCATCTGTATTCCTGAATCCTGAACGAGGATTTTACCATCATACCCAAACCCACGCGGGCATTGTGGATGATACAACACCCAGTGCACCCTATGTTCTGCTTACAGCTGGTGAGCTTGACAACATTAAGAATGGAATTCCCGGCAATGGAAGTTATCCCGGTAAAACCAGTCTTGTACTGCGCCTCTTCTACTTGCATGAATTCCATAACTCCACCAATGTAAGCGCTGCCTACATTACTAATATGCAGGCAGACTTTAATCAGCTTCGCACCAAAGGGATGAAGGCTATTATCCGGTTTGCCTACACAAATAATGAAACTAAGAAAGACTTAGGCGTAACCGTTGCCCGTATTCAGGGCCACTTGGCCTCCCTTAAAACAGTAATAGAAGCCAATCAGGACGTAATTCTGGTTGCACAACTGGGTTTGATCGGCACATACGGTGAAAGCTACTACACAACCAACTTTGGCGATGCCGGTCAAGTAAGCCCAACTCAATGGAACATGAGAAGCCAGGTGGTACAATCTTTTCTGGACTTTCTACCAACCGGTTTGCAAGTGCAACTCAGAACACCGCTTCAAAAATCAAAATACCTCGAATATATTTCCCAATCCACCAACGCAGTTACAGAACAAGAAGCGCACAATACCTCTATTGCCAAATCGCGCATCGGACATTTTAATGATTGCATTCTTTCATCACCCGACCAGAAAATACAAGAGTTCAAAATACTAAGGTCCGCATTTGCAGGACTATCCTCTACTATACGCATTGGCTATCGCGGTTTAAAGAATGGTACACTTGCACTCGGTTCTACTGAAAGTCAAATGCCAGCGCCTGGTAATCCATTAGCAAGCTATGCGCTGGGTACTCCCAATGTAACAGGGGGTGTTCCCAACTGGTCTGCTATTGGGAATGTGGTTTTGTTTACCAATGGTACTATTCTGGAACTAAAAGCTGCGCACGATGCTACCTACCTTTATTTCAGGGTGAAAGAAAGCGGGTATTTACAAAGCACTCGGGATACCTACCAACTCTTTATTGACACCGATAATAATTCGTCAACCGGATGGATCGATGCCGCTGCTTGGTCATCCACGGGCGCTAATCATGTGATTGAGAATGATGTACTAAAAGCACACACGCTCTCCGGAAATGGCTTTACGTTCAATACCGTTTCAACCGTGGCACCCACCGTATCCTATACCGGTTCGTATGATGATCAGGGTACTTATATATTCCCTTCTGATATTGATTTCGTAGCAGACGAATCAAAATATGTAATGATTGGTGGCGAAACATGTGCACCAACCACACAAACGGAATGTGCGGTTTCATTGGCGCGTATGGCACTTCATCGCTATACCTTTCTGAATGAGGTTTATCATCCTACCGTACTCACCGGTTGGCAAACAAATAATTGCTATGCCGATTTTCAGAAGAAACTTGGGTATCGAATCCGATTGTTGTCGGCCAACATCCAGTCATCCGTTGAGGTTGGCAAAGGCTTATATGTGTCGCTCAGTATGATCAACGATGGGTTTGCAGCACCAGCTAAGTTGAGAAAACTTAACCTGGTTCTAAGAAACACTTCGACCAACGCGATATATACTGTACCCTTTCAATCTCAGGCTGCCGATGCCCGAAAATGGCAAACCGGAAGTTTTACCGTAAATGAATCGCTTGCCATACCCGCGGATGTACCAACCGGCACGTATGCGTTAAGTTTGGCTATGCCGGATGCTTCCAGCAGTCTTGCAAGCAATGCGGCCTATGCCGTTAGATTCGCAAATACGGGCACATGGGATGCCACAAACGGCCGCAATAATTTGAATACAAACATTACCATAACTGCAGCTACAACTCCAACCACACCGACAATAGTAATAGATGGGTTAACCACCGATTGGAACAACGTAGATAATGCAGGCCTCACGGGTACAACCACGTCTATTCAAAAAATTAAAGCGTTTGATGATGTGAACAATCTATACGTGTTGGCTACCGGAACGTTGAATTCAAATTATCAACTTTACATTGATGCGGATGGTAAATCATTTACGGGTTATCAAAGTTGGGTAAACGGTGCAGATTATAAAGTAGAAGCTGGAAAATTGTATCGCCATGAATGGGCCGAGTCCTGGGTGGAAATCCTGACGTTAAATTCCAGCCAGTTAGTAAAAAATGCAAGTGCCCTGGAAGTGTTAATCCCAAAGACTTCTCTATACGGAATAGATGAATATGTCGGCCTCGGCTATCGCGACTTGTCGGGTTCAACTGTAATAGGATCATTGCCAGCAACCGGTAATCTGGTAACCTATAACTTGATTAATCCGGTTTCTATTGTACGCCCTGCCATTACCATCACTGTAAACGGAAGCTCCACGGATTGGGCATATGTAAACCCAATTGCTACAGCTGCGGGTACTGTGCAGCTAATGAAGGTTTATGATGACATCCAGAATGTTTACCTTTTACTCAAGGGTTCGTTAACCGCCACGGTCACTGATTATGATCTTTTCTTTAACACGGACAATAACACAGCAACCGGACTTATTGATGCCGCCAGTTGGAGCTCTACCGGTGCAGATTATGCCATTATTGGTGGGGGTTTGTATAAACATGATGCTACCACGGCAAACGGTGTGAATGGTTGGGGCTGGACGTACCAAAGTTTAGTAGTGACAACAGCTTTTGATGGCGCATTCACTACGCAAGAGCTTGTTATACCTAAGTCAAAATTCAATACGCTCACCACGGGTGCTGTCATTACCGTGGGCTACCGCAAATTGGCAGCCAATGCGGTGGTGGCGAAGTTGCCCCTAAGTGGTGGCATGGCTACATACACCATTGAAAATCCTTACATACCCAATCTGCAAACACTCACGTTGTCAGACGACATCACCAATCTGTATGCTACCATCCAAGGGGCTTCAATTACTTCAAACTATAAAATGTTTTTGAATACAGATAACAACACGGCTACCGGGTATGTGGATGCTCAATTCTGGAGCGTAATGGGTGCCGACTATATGATTGAGAATGGAATTTTTTACCAGTATAACGGCACTGGCCAGGCTTGGGGCTGGACAACGGCTGCCAATACAGTATCGGTAGTAAACACTCAGCTTACACCTACACTCGCGCAACGAGTAATTACTATACCTCGCGCACAATTTCCAACACTTACAACAGGTAGCATTGTTTTGGCTGGCTTTGCTAATGACTTGGTAGCGGACAAATTGCCAACAGGTTCAAATCTACAATCGTATTCGCTTACCAAGGCATACATACCCGCTTTGAGTAGTTTTGTAATGCAGGATAACAGCACTAATATTTTCTTAACTGTTCAGGGTAGTTCCTTACCTTCTACTTACGAAGCGTTTTTGAATACCGACAATAATACCAGTACTGGTTTTATTGATGCAACGTGGAATCCCATGGGTGCTGATTTCATGATTCAGAATGGATCCTTGTATGCGTATAGTGGCTCGGGCAATGCATGGGGCTGGACACTGGTGCAAGCAGGTTTACAGGTAAACAACTCCACCGTTAGTACAGACCTTTATCAAAGGGAAATCCTGGTACCACGGTCAAAGTTGACAACACTTATTATTGGCGCAACCATTAAAGGCGGCTACCGAAGTGTAATTGGCGGAGTTACTGCGGCCGTTATACCTACTGCTGGTGGAGCCATGCAAAATCATACTATTAGCACAAGCTATGTTCCGGATTTACAAGACATCACGGTCAGCGACAACTCCACAAGCATCATTGTTACCGTTAGAGGTGGAAATCTATCATCTACTTATCAAGTGTATGTCAACACAGATAATGTGGCGTCATCTGGTTACTCAGATGGAACCTGGGCCGCTACTGGAATAAATCACCTGGTTGAAAATGGCTTGTTATATGTTTATGCAGGTACGGGTGCTAACTGGTCGTGGACACCAATTTCAGGAAATGTTACCGTTACCAACAATACAGCATCAGGGGTTACAACCCGCACCATCACCATAACCAAATCAGCCTTAACCAATCTTGCCGGAACAATAAAAGTAGGTTATAGAAATCTGGTCAGTGGCTCACTATCCGGAAAACTACCGGCAGATAACGATATGTACTCATTCGTTTTATTGCCCGCGCTACAAAACATTGGTGAATCAGGAAGTCTAACATTCTCCCAACCCAATAAAGACGCCTGGTTTACAAAAACACTCACACGCTCATACAATAACCCAGTAGTGATTATCAGTCCGTTAAGTTATAATGACGCAAACCCGGCAACCATTCGGGTTAAGAATGTGACAAGTAATAGTTTTCAATATCAGATAGACGAATGGGATTATCTGGACGGAGCACACGGGTCGGAGACAGTTTATTTTATAGTTGTTGAAGCCGGTCGCTATACGTTAGATGGTGGGGTGGTTTTGGAAGCTGGAACACGCAGTGTAAATAATAAGTGGTCGCTGCAAACTTTTGGATCATCCTTCGCAACCGTTCCGTTAGTGTTAGCACAAACTCTTTCCAGCAATGAAGCTACAGCCGTAACCACGCGAATCCGGTGGATAGGCAATACTAACTTTGAACTGAAAATTCAGGAAGAAGAAGCAAAAGACTATTTACCAAATAGAATCAGGGCTAATGAAACCGTTGGCTACCTAGCCTTCACCGAAGGCAGCGGCAACTTTGGTTACACATTTGAAACCGATGGTACCAGCCGGTCATACAACAACGACTTTAAAAAGATTTGGTTTTTGGGTACAGGTACAAAAGCATCTGTGTTTGCGCACATGCAAACATCCTACGGAGGCAATACAGCATCGCTTCGTTATAAATCCTTGACAAACACAAATTTTTATGTGATGGTACAAGAAGAGCAATCGTATGATTTTGAAACGGAGCATACTACTGAAGAAGTTGGATACTTGGTGTTGGGTGGGTCGGGTGTTTTTCAAGGAACTCCTGCAGCAAGCAGTGGTGGTGGTGGCGGTTCGGGAGCTCGTGTTGCCGCTAGCACAAGCGATCAAAAACAAGTAGAGGAAGCTGAAGCACAACTCGGAATTCAAGCCTATCCTAATCCCATTGATCGTTACTTGACTATAAAAAGTGATGTAGGTATTCAACAACTCCAAATAACAGACATCAATGGCCGGATACTTGTTTCGGATAGCCACTCCGCATCTGAAAAAATAGTGGACACTGAAAGCTGGCCTGCTGGATTCTACGTGGTTCGTGTATTGCAAACTAACAGCACAACTAAAATGATTAAAGTAGTGAAGTAAATTTGAGAGTATAGTAAATAAGCCCCACTTGAAGGCACTGCAGGTGGGGCATTTTACTTTTGTACAATTTTAATTAAGTAACCTACGGGCTCAGCTTGGTGCGGAGTTTTTCAAACTGATCTGGATCGCTGAAGCTACAATGTTGTTGGTTAAGGAGTTGCCTGAATTATATAAGCATAAAAACTAAAATATAGTAAGTATACATTTAGAAGTTCCACTTGCACGAAACACTCGAGATTGGTTTTGGATTTAACAATTAAAAAGGAGACACCGTACAGATGCCTCCTTTACCCCACAATCCAACAAATTAACCCAACTAGAAAAAACCTTAAGGCATCACTACGGCATCAATTACATGGATTACACCATTTGATTGATTTACATCCATGATCGTAATTTTTGCTGTGTTGCCCTTCTCATCTTTTAGCACAACATCTTTTCCATCCATCATAGCCCAGAGTTTTCCACCTTGCACAGTTTTGAATTCGGCTTTACCGTTTCCGTTTTTGATAGCTTTCGCCACATCCGCTGATGAGAATTTTCCGGCTACTACATGGTAGGTTAATACCGCTGTAAGTGTGGACTTGTTTTCAGGCTTCAACAAATTGTCGACAGTACCAGCCGGAAGTTTAGCGAACGCAGCATTGGTAGGTGCAAACACGGTAAAAGGCCCCGTGCCTTGCAAGGTTTCCACTAACCCGGCAGCCTTCACCGCTGCTACCAAGGTGGTGTGATCCTTCGAGTTGACGGCATTTTCAATAATGTTCTTATTGGCGTACATCTGAGCTCCGCCCACCTCAACAGGCTTTTGCGCATAGGCTGCAACTGCAAGACATAAACTAAAAGCTGAAATCAATAATTTTTTCATAAAAAATTTTTTTTGGTTTGTATTTATTTACGAGATGCAGGGGCTTGTTGGATTGCAGCCAATCACTATTTTTTTTGCTGGCTCTTAAAAGAAATAGCTCAATTTAAGTTTCGCGAAAAATGGCGTCCCCGGTGTGAAGTGAATTTCAGAAACCGGATCGACTTCGTTAAACAATCTTGATTCGGTATCGAACTGAGCCTCGTTCCAATTTTTGTTCAACAGATTTTCAACAGACATTCCGATTTCAAATCGAGACTTGGTATAATTGAGTACAGCATCCAGTAGGAAATAACCATCCGCAACAACTGTATTTGTTTCATTGGCTGCCCGGTCAACCAGGTACCGGTAGCGCAAACTTCCGTTCCAACCGGTTTTTGATTTTACCGATAGCCCACCGATACTTGAAAACTTCGGAGCCAATGGAATGTAGCTCTCACCATCGGCAACACCTTTTGCTTTCGGATCGGCAAGGGTTACATCTGTATCGGCAAATAGCCACGGTAACATCTGGTATCGAATTGAAAAATCAATTCCCTGACGTTTGGTTTTACCGCTTGCTTCTACAATACCGGCATCACCTACATAAACAAACTCCTGATTGAGATCAAGTCGCCACACGGCTGCGTGCAATAAAAACTTAGCGCCAATTTTTTTATGAACGCCCACATCAACCCCAAAGGCCCGAGGTAAAATCTCTTTTGCATTTTGTTCCACTACCACGCGGGCATCGTTAGAGTGAAAGCCAGTACCCGACCGAACATAAACCGAAGTGTTGTCATTAGCCCGGTAAGTAAGGTTAAGTTTAGGACTTACAATTGCAGCCGTTTCTTTTTTAAGTTCATTGGTGAGCTGGTTAGTGTAGCCAAACGTAAAGTAATCTAATCTTACTGCAGCGTTCATTGACCATCGGTTGCTTAGGGCAAGGGTTTCATTTATAAACACATTGGCATTTCCTTCTGTTAAATCACCGCGCTGCACATCGCTTCTAAATTCTCGCTGCACGGTGTTGGACAATGAGATGTTACCCACGTTATCATAGCGCACCCCGCCACCAATGTGGGTTTGCAATTCTTTTCCAACTAATTTACTTAGTGAAGTATAGTTGGCTTTGTAACCGTAAATCATGCGCGATTCTTTTTGCTGAATCTGATCACCATTAACCGGATCGTTCAGGTAAAAAGTAAAATTGGAAAAAAGATTAAAATTGTAATGAATGCCATATACCTGTTGATCAAACGTAGAGCCGTTAATAAATTGATAACTGTGTTTCGCATACAAATTAATCCGAGAGGTTTCTCCGCCTTCCGTATTATCTATTGCTCCGAATCTTGAAATCTCACCGTTGCTTACTGCCCGCTCTGGAATTTGTCCAGATGCATCCCAGGCACTGGTAAAGTAACTGGCACCCAGTGTTACACGGTGGGCTGCAATTCGGGTAGAAAATTTTCCCGTAAGGTTAAATCGATTAAAATTCTGCGGACTTTCAAAGAAACCATCGGATCGAAAAAACTCGGAAGCCACATAACCGGTTTTATTTTCCGCTGCTGACGAAATAAAATTTACCCCAGCTACACCACGAAACGTTCCAAACTGTCCACCCTCCGTTTTAATGAAATTGCGTTCAAGCGAATTTTTGGTTTGAAAGTCTACATACCCGGCCGTAGTAAAATCTCCTTTGTCGGCAAAGTAAGGGCCTTTATCAAAGTCTGCATATTGAACGAGTTCAGGAATCAGAAAATGTAAGTCGGAATAACCTTGCCCATGTGCGTGCGATACCATGTTTACCGGAAGACCATCTACTTCTAAGTTAATATCGGTGCCATGGTCAATATCAAAGCCGCGCAGAAAAATCTGTTCTGCTTTACCACCGCCAGCATGTTGAGCGATAAATAATCCTGGTACTATGCGTAAAATATCTTGCGAGGTGTTGGTAGGCCGCAGTTGAATATCGAGCGGGGATAAGGTGTTGAGTACCCTATCGGCAGTGGACGAAATCATCACATCTGCCAGGTGCAGGTTGCCAGGCGTTAATTCGATAACGATATTTATTGGAACGCCAGTCTTTACCTCTATTGCATGTACTGCTGTGGTGTATCCCACAAATGAAGCTTCTACCTCATAGGCTCCGGGTTGAAGAGAAGCAATGATAAAGTTGCCTTCGGCTTGTGCTATGGTTCCTTTCCCGGTTCCTTTCACTAAAACGTGCGCACCTGCCAAGGGCTGATGCGAGCCACTTTCGCGAACTATACCTTTCAATGTCTGGCTAAAAGCTGAACTTGTGGCCAATAGAATAATAAGTATGATCTTGTACATAGAAGTCATCTTTAAATAATTGTATAAAATGGAAGTCCGTGTTGCGTATGAACCTGTAAAGCATTAGTCTTTGTAAGACTGCTTTGGTTCAAATTCATGCAATCATTTTAGCTTGTATAGGCTAGCGTACTGAAAACCTGATCACCCTTGGTAGAACTACCATTAACGCAGCGGTGGTGGAATAAGTGGTGTGTGGGGTACAGTTCTGACTTTATCAAATAAACCATTATTGATAAATCTGTTTGCAGGTGTTACCGAAATCGCTATTGGTGGTGCCTGAAAGAATAAATGGAAGCCAAAAATTTTAACGGAGATCGATGATTCTTGTTTGGTTAGGTGATCTTGAGAAAACACCTGGTGATCTTCTACATGGTGCGTTTTGAAATGCGTGTGAGTATGATAATTGGAATGTTGATGTGTTTTGCTTTTGAAGGCATGGAGTATTTCGTGGGTGCTGTCCAGTAATACGTATCCCGCTATGGATAACCCATAGATCAGGATAAGTAGTCGGGCAAGCGGAACTGTCATATTAAATTTTTGCTAAGGTATTTTTTATGTCACGAGTAATGATAGGTCCAAGTTCAAATGAACTTTCTATAGCCTCGTTCAAATATTTTTTAGCTTCCGAGGGTAGATTGTTTGCGAGGTAAATCATGCCAAGATGGTATGCCGCATCGGGTTCAAATGTTTTTCCCTGCACATGCTCGTACGCGGTAAGCAATGCGTCTTCCGATCTTCCAAGTTGAAGTAAAGCCCAGGCCTTTAGATCATAGGATTGTGGCGTGGGTCGGTTGCGAATTTCTTCTTCGGCAATAGCCAGACTTAATTCCGGCTTGGCCAGATCATCGGCATAAATGCCTGCCAGGTATTTAGCATACATGGTTTTGTATTCATTTGTATCGGTAAGGTTTACAAATGCGGTAAGCTGAATATTTTTTTCTGATTCATTATTTTCGAGTGCTGCAATTTCGGCCAGCATCAAATGCGCCTCAGGCATACGCTTGCGCGAAGCTAAGGTGGTAATGATTCGTTTTGCTTCGGCATAATTGTGATCATGCGATAATGCAATCCAGGCAATTCCTTTCAACGCATAATCGTATGAAGGTTCTTTTTGCAATACTGAAAGATAGGCTTGATAGGCTTCTTCAATTCTACCGGCATGGCCATACATATCGCCCAGGTTAGAGAGCGACCAGCAATACAACTCTTTATTTCCTTTAACTCGCTCAAAGGCTTGCTCCATGATAAGAATAGCCGAGTCCAGATCGCCTTCTTGATCTTTTACTTTTACCTGCCGGATGCGGTGCGCAAACGAATTTTTATTAGTGAACTGTTTTAAAATATTTGAAGCATAGGCAACATCGCCCAGTTCCAATGCGGCATCGGTTATTACCAATAACGAAGCCGCTTTGCGACCGCCTTCTTTTAGTGCAGCCTCTGCCAACGTGCGAGCTTGCCGGAATTCATGGCGGGTAATTGAATTTTGAGCCAACGCTAAATAAATACCGGCCTTACCTGAAGTTGTGTTTAGCACGTAACTATAAAGGCTGTCCGATAAATTTAATATTTCCGACTCGCCTGTCTTTCTAAACTGTGCGCTGTAAAGTCCTGCTAATTTTAGAATAGAGGCTTCGTCATTGGGTGTAGCTTCTAACCGCGCTTGCCAAAAAGCAACATCTGCGTCAATGTCAAAAGTACTTACCGGTTGTGCAGTAAGGTATACTTCATAATCACTAACTTTTGTAATTGGCTCGTTGGGTTGAGAACAACTACTGATCAAAAAAAATCCAAGTAGATATAATGCAGCTTGTGTTTTCATGAATTAATAATTATTAGATGTAGACAACGGGAATTATTAAATAAGTCGGGAAAGGCTATCTCTCCCGACTTATTCAGGTTTTTAAAACGGAGCTGCCAGATAAGGGAATGTTGTTAGAAATGCTTTATCGTTAGCATCAACATTATCATCCGTAAGCGTGGGGTTACTGCTGCCATTTGGACCACCGAAAATGAGCAGCAGCTCAACGCTGATTACATCATCGGCCAGTGTGCGTCCAGTCAAAACATTAGTCCCATCAAAAAAAGTAGTTGTACCGGTACGCGCCACGTTCAACACATCGGTTGCAAGCAAACCGGCAAACTGGGCTCCGGTTTGTCCAAGTGCGTTACCCGGATAGGTTCCGCCATTTAAAGACTTCAATACATTTTCAAACGGGCCTGCATAGAGGGCACCCATAGCCGAAGGAATAGTTTCGTTAAACACATCCTTTGGTGTACCACTAGCAATAAACACTGTGTTAATAGCAGGCCTTGCCATTTGATCTTCCTGTTCATACATCACTACTGGGTTCTTGTCGTCATCGTTATTACAAGCGGTGAAAGTAAACGCACCCACTATCGCCATTGCCCCAAGGGCATACTTCATAAACTTTTTCATCTTTCAGATTTTTCGTTAAGTAGATTTACATTTTGCGGTTTGAAGTTGCCCAAACGTTGATTGAGCCAGTTCCAGCACCGAGTTGAGACTTCGGGATTTCAATTACCAACGCCATAACATTGGTACCGGCAAAAGAATCCGTGCCCGGATCATTGAATCCAGTAGCTGTACCACCCAAAATTGCTTTGAATCGACCCAAATCAAAAAAGAAAGGATCATCGCGGGGGCCTGCAAATACTTTAATACCACCAGCTGTACCAATAACCGGGGCATCGCCATATTCTGTTATGGCGGCTTCTACAGTTACATCGCTAAGCAATGTACTTTGCAAACCAGTAGTAACCGGTGTAGCCGGGCCATACACTTTTACCGTTCCATTTTCAAACGTGGCCTGAATAACCAGATCTTCCACATTGTCTTTTGTACCACTGTTGTCGATGTTAATTTCCAACATCACTTCTTCATCGAATGAAGCAGAAGCGGTGGCTGCTGGCGAAAGCAAGCCTTGCGTGTTTACAACAAAAACCATGTTGTCGCCATTGGCAAACGCATACACATCGGTAATGTCGGAACCTACACTGGCACTCCCGGCACCGGTAACTCCAGGGGCATCAATGTGGTCGGCCGCAATCAGGTATGCACCCGAGGCCACTGCCACCACACATGCTGCACCTAGCATTTTCATTTTGTTTTTCATGTTCATGATTGTTTAATGGTTTATTACAGGCATCTACGAAGTGCAAGCCTGGATTGGATTTCCAAAACTCTGAAAAAATAAGTGTTACAGATGCTCGCCCGTTGAACGGTTGATTTCAGCGTTTAATAGCTTACTAAGAGTTTTGACTAACAATTATCCAAGGTTAACTTAATCTTGTATCCCGTGGATTAAGTCACAGGTCTCATAATAATCTCTCAAGCCTCCATGTCGCCATATTGGGCAAAATGGAATACTTTCAATACTTTTCAACAAAATTTGATCGTATCAGCGTAGAAAAAGCACATATAGAGGAGCGTGAATTGGTGGCATGGTTGTTAAGGAAAGACCGGGCGGCTTTGGCTTACTTATACGATCATTATTCTGGCGCACTCTATGGTATTGTACTAAGAATTATTAGCAAAGAAGAAGTTGCGGAGGAAGTGTTACAGGATGTGTTTCTGAAAATCTGGGACAAGATTGAAGCTTATGATGCTACCAAGGGCAGGCTTTTTACGTGGATGATTAACATCGCTCGCAATCAGGCTATTGATAGAACAAGATCGAAAGAAATAAGTAACGGAGGTAAAACCGGAACGATTGAAAATCTCGTAAATAGCATTGACAGAAAAGGATTTGTTGAGCAGGAAATCGAAGGTATCGGTATGAGTGAAGTACTACGTAGCTTACCCGCAGAGCAAAAGTTTGTCGTGGAGCACCTTTACTTTAAAGGCTTTACACAATCCGAGCTGGCCGAAGAATTTAATATTCCGTTGGGTACGGTAAAAACCCGCTTACGATCTGCTTTAAAACATTTACGCCTGGTAATAACGTGAACATAGACGAATACATATCAACAGGAATCTTAGAAGCATACGCCTTGGGTGACCTCACAGCAGCGGAGCGTGCAGAGGTGGAGAAAAACATTTCTCTGTATCAGCAACTGAAAGCAGAGTTAGAGCGGATTGAAGAAGCCCAGGAACAGTTGCTGATGAGCCACGCAGTTCAGCCCTCAAAAGCAGTCAAAGAAAACTTGCTCAGGAAATTAGATTCTCAGCGGCCACAAGCCAAAGTTGTTGCATTAAACCAATCAGGAAACTTTTTGAGGTATGCTACTGCAGCCTCAATTGTGATCGCGCTCAGTACTTCATATCTCGCATTAACCTATTATAACAAGTGGCAGAATACAGAAATCAGCCTTAGCGCACTTATAGCGCAAAACCAGAAGATTGCCCAGAACCTCAATACGGTGAATCAACGCTTAACTGAAATTGAAACAGACTTACGTGTAACCAGTAATCCTGCCTTTAACCGCATTCTATTAAAAGGCACGGCCAATACACCAGATGCAATGGCTTCGGTATATTGGAATTCAGCAACACAAGAGGTTTATTTAAGCATTCAAAACTTGAATACATTAGCTCAGGAGCATCAATATCAGCTTTGGGCAATAGTAGATGGCCAGCCGGTAGATGCAGGAGTATTTGAGCACATTACAGATGGTTTACAGAAAATGAAACTGATGGCTGGCGCCACTGCGTTTGCAATTACTATTGAGCCGCGTGGAGGTAAGCCCAGTCCCACCTTAGAAATGTTGCAGGTCATTGGTAATGTCAACGGCTAAATGCAAGGTCCGGGTAAAGAATTGGACGTCATTCCAAATTTTGAATTTTTCGGGAAAGCCTGACTTAATCTATCAAGATAAGGAGATGCAAGGTTCTTATCAGGTCCGCACATAAAATCAACTAAGATTTGTTGGTACTTTAAAATTCAAACAGTCAAATCACCTCAAGAACCGTTTGAGTTAAATTTTCCAGTTGTTGGTTTTGTTTTGCTTCACTTAACAATTGTTAACTCCGTTTTATTCAATTACCCATTAAATAGTACACAGCCTTTATTGAACACATAGAAAAGCGTACCTTATCCATCACACCTCGGTGTAGTCTATAGTTTTTTTTATCAGGCGTTCAAAAACAAAGTAGATAAAGTGAGATTGAACGTTCGCCTGCAACAGGTCAACTTTAATCTGTCCGCATGTCTGCCATTCTCAACAATGACCGATTCAGAAAGCTATTAGCCAAACAACCCGCGCTCGCCATCCAACTCCTGCACCAACTACACGGCAAAAGCCTCTACCAGATCGCACGCCAACTCACACAAGACCCAAACGCAGCACAGGACATCATCCAGGATACCTTCACCCTCATCTGGGAAAAACGGCACCAGCTAAGCCGTCACCATGAAAAGTCCCTCCTCCATTTTATCGTTCGCGTAGTCCGCAATAAATCCATCACCCACTTTAAACGCAAGAAACTATTCAACATAGACCAACTCAGATTCCTCCAGCAAACTGATGGTGACACTTTTCAGGATCAGCTCATCAAAGACATGCGCAAGCACATCAACACCTTCTCGTTACGGGAACAACAATGTACTCTGCTCAAAATAGACCACAACCTGTCGCTGGATCAGATCGCCACCCAACTCGGTGTCTCCCGGAAGATGGTAGAAAAAGCACAAACATCGGCACTCAAGAAACTCCGCCAATGGGCAAAAGATTATCAACCGGAGTGATGGAATCAAAAAGTTGTAAATAAAAACCTACATGCAGGTAGGTAATCACAGTGCTTCTAAGAGTAAGTAGTGATGGAAATCTCAGCACTCATCCTGCGTGTACTCAACAATGCAGCCTCTCCAGAAGAGGCCATACACCTCCGGCAATGGATTGCCGCTGACCATGAAAACGCACTGGAATATGAAGCCATCCACCTGCTGTGGCAACAATCCCTGGTCACAACAGAATCCATCACCCTGGACTATCAACCCATTCACAACAACATCCGCCAGCAGCGCAGAAGAAAAAAAATCCTCATCGCAGTTTTTATAGCCGTACTCTTCATCGCAGCATTAATCACCATAAGCCAATTGAATACCGCCACAAAACCTAAAGAACACCGGTTTGAGCAAGCGTCCCTTTCACACATCGCCACCATGCTCAAGGATCAATACCACACACAACTTCAAATTGTACCATCAGCAACTCACTGCCACTTCACCGGCATCATCTTCAATGACACCCCGGCAGAAATCCTTCGCTACATCACCAATAATCTCAACCTCACACTCACACCCACAGGCAAAAATACCTTCGTCATCACCGGCACCTGCACACCCGCTTCATCCGCGTCAAGACAAAAACCCATTTATGCCCCCACAAATAAAATATGAACTGCAGGAATTTGAGCGCATCATGGCCGCAGCTGAAAAGCCGGACACCAAACCCCCACCACATTTCAAAGAGCAATTACAAACTGAAGTAGAAAGAATCAAACGTACTTTCATCCATGAAGTCTTTCACTTCGATGATGAACGCCACCTGGAACGCTACATTCAATTCCACCAGCAAACACTCATCGGACTTTTAGACAAACTCGCCCACCAATCTCAAATCACCAAAGGCAGCCGCAAAGAATACCTATCGCTCATCTACATCCATCTGGACCTCATCCTCCAGTTTATAGAACGTCATTTTGTGCGCTACTTTGATCAGGATGCCAAAGCCCCTGAAGTGTACCTCTCCATCGCCCGCAAAGAACTGGCAAAAGACATAGACACAATCACCACAACCCTGCGGGGCGCAAATGCAGATGATCAACTCCTCACCGTTATGATGCAGGTGATTCAAAACATCCTGGACAACGGCTATCGGGAAATCACCTTCCGGCAAGTGATGTATGCCAAAGAAATGCACAAAGAACTGTCCTTACTGACTACAAAAGATACTATTCGTGACATCAATGAAGAGTTGCGCCAGATCATGTATTACCTCAACGTCAACTCCGTCAAAGCCGTTACCTATCACGCCCACTACATCAGCACGTTGCTGGACGCGGCCGCCACGCGCCATGAAAAAATTGAACAACTCTCGCTGGTCATGAAAACCATCAGCCAGGCACAAGTTAAACCCGGTATCCACTACAACCTCAAAGCCGCCAACCTCAAAGATCAACTTGCGGAATTCATCAGCGTAGAAATGGATTATCAGGAAAGGCTGCAACGCCTCAACGCTCCATCACCAGGTTCCGGTGCCTCCATCTCTGGATTTAAACTTAAGTTTGACGCCTCCGTAGCACAACTCGCTTACCTCATTCGCATCTTTCTGGAAACAAAAATCATCGCCAACACTAACCTTACGCACATCATCCACTTTCTGGCGCAATTCGTGGTCACCAAAAAATCAGAAACGCTCTCATTCACCAGCTTCCGCACCAAATACTATAACGTGGAAGACAGTACCAAACAATCCGTGCGCACACTGCTCACCACCTTGATTCATCACATTGATCAATCGTAAAGCAAGCACCAAACAATGTTTGAAATTCGCTTGCAGACTCCTGCAATGCCGGTAGCATCCCAATCAGTTTCGTCATAATACAGGATGAAACACCAACACCCAAGGCAAGCACTACGGTATATTCAGTATCGCCTCAATTTTTTTCTCTACTATCGCAAAGCGCTCCGCTGCAAGAAGAGGAGAAAGGTGTGATGATATGATCTCTGACCGGTAAGGATTATCCCACACACGCTGATACTGTGCCTTAACAAAATGCCGCACCGGTGCATCGGCCTTCGCGATCAAAGAAACAACCTGCGTGGCATTATCAGTGAGGTAGATAATATCTTCAAAATCATGACTGCCACGGTAATCACCTCGGCCACGCCCGTGAAAGGTTGAAAATTTGGTAGCCAGAAAGTACGGGAGTGTAAAGATCTGAATCTCCGGTCCACCCGGTAGTGCATGTTGTTGCAATGTCAGCAGTCCTGGCTTATACCACGGATTAGAGAAACCCAACACTTTTTCATCATCAGGCATCATATCAACGGTGATGTCATCGTATAGAAACCTACATAAAATCGGAGCGGATGGATCAGGAGTAAACCCCAACGCAGTCAGTTCTTCCTGCAAACGTGCCCACGCACCATAACTTTCTTACGTAATACTCAGATCAATATCTTTTGTTGGCCGGAGTTCATCCGCAGCCGGATCGTCTGTGTATAAACTGATCACCGCCCCACCCACAAAGGCAACTTTAGACCGCAGGTCTTTTAAGGCAATTGCAATCTTGCGCACCACGCCAATGTTGATCACCTTATTCTCCATCTTTCAAAATAAGTTTTTTCAATTCTTGTTTCGCTAACTCCTGCTCACGCACACGTCCCACCCTTAAAGCGTCAATCAGTGCCAGGCTTTGGTAGAGGTAGTCGTCCTTTTTTGATGCTTCCACTAACGATGGATAAAGTGGTTCAATGGCTTGCCCACGGCTCTCCCCATACGCATCGGCCCATACGTAGTGCTCTTCAGACGCTATCAGGTTGGCTAACGGTGGTGCACTGTGCGCAGTCTTCAGGCCCCGTACTATTGCCCCCGGCTTTTGAGGGAACACATACCGGATGCCGTGTGACAGAAAATCCAGTAACGCCAATCTGCTCACCTCGCGCTTAGACCTGTTAATAAGATCACTCTGTACAGATCGGTTCAGGGACTCACTGACCTCAGAGGCACTAATACCAAGATCGGCCGCTAACTTCTTCATCTGCCAGAGCTGACCTTTGCTGCTGTATGAAAGGATTTTCAGGAGTATGGGAACGTCCTGAGGTCTCATTGAAGTTATTTTTCTCATAAATTTGCAATTCGCGAATTGCAGATTGAAAACTTAGGTTGAGATTAACAAGCCCAAAATTTCTATCCTGAACCTCAAAGTACTGCTTTATCATACGCATCCCCATGCCGCATCACCCACCGCTTATCCCGCTTCCAGCTCTCGGCTATCGCAGGGGTAATCCGCGCAACCAGCTCACATACTGCCTTTTGTTTTTCCAGCAGCTCCACCAACCGGTCATACAACACCTGCAACTCAGCCACTTTCTCCATATAATAAAATTGATCCACACGCTGATGTATCTTCACCGCATTCAACTGGTCCAACTCTTTTATAAATTCATTCAGCCGCGCAATCAATCGCGCCATCGTTCGGAGGTCCATCAGGCAGGTTTTGGGTCATAAAAAAAGACCGGCTGCCATTCCCTAAACCAGTATGAAGAAATATTCTGATTACTCTAAACTGTAAATGGCAGCACGGTCAACAGACAAACCCACAAGGTTTATCATCGGTATTAAAATGACATGAAGGGTTAGAAAGAGGTTGGATTTTGATAAGAATTTTACCACAATCCAATATATTTTTTGCCAATTCTTACTACCAAATCATTGCGACTCTTAGTAAATTTAACAATTGAATAAATTTGGAATACTATGAAACCACCAGACAGGACAGAAATTAGTTTTTCATTGAACCGATCTACTCTTGTTGTGGGGTTGGCAATTACAGCTGTAGCTATTTTGGTGACTTTTCTAATTTCCTATTACTACAATTTCGAAGTCTACTTTCGAGATTACATTGCTTTATTCACGACAGGGATCGTTTGCACGACCTTGTTCTATCATTCAAAAAATATTGGCCTGACCCATGCCTATCATGTAGAAAAGCTATCGTTTGAAAGAGAAAAATTGAAAGCTGAAAATGAACGAAAAGTGGCCGAGTATTCGTTAATGATTTGCAGTGAATGGTTTAAGCCATCAGTTTCAACAGAGGTAAAATTAGGAGGACTGGTATTACAAGCCATATCAAGAAACTTTTTGAGGAAGGCTTTTTTAAGAAGCCAAGGTCGGTGAACGATATAATTAATCAATGTTTAAAAAAGTATAGCCTCGCTTTTCGAAGTGCTGAGACTTCTGGGGTGTTACTATTATTGGTTAAAAGCGGTGGTTTGAAAAAAGTTCGATCTGAAAAGAATAAGAATCTGTATCAGAACAGGCAGATCTAATTGTTGGCGCCAATGGAGGCGATTTTGTCTTTACAAATCCGTTCAACTACTGCCTTCATTTCGTTTAGACGATCAACGAGTATTGTTAGTTCTTCCCTTGTGATAAAGTAATCATCGCGGTACCTGGCATCCACATAGCCGCGTTTAAGCAGATCGAAAATGTGTTTTTCTTTTTTGTTACTTTCAGCAGGGAAGAGTAAGTAAAGTTCCTCCGATAACTCCTTCGCCTGTTTTCGAAGTTTACCAAGGTTATGCGTTTTGGGCTTGTACCCGGTAAACACTAGTAGAATTGTATAATAAAATGATTCCGCTACTTGATGCGATAGGAAAGCACCATCATTCAACTGATCATCTTCTATATGACCGATAAGTTTAAGAAACGAGTTGCCTTTTGGATGCCATTTTTCAAAATACTGTCGAGTGAATTCTTTTTCTTCTGCCGGAGTGAGTTCGCGAGGCTCAGCAAATTGAACCTTCCCACTATCGTGAAGTGAAATACCTTCCTTAAGAATGTCCGTAAAAAAATATTGACCAACCTCAAGCCCTTCATTGATATAGCCAATGTCATGTATCTCCATATTAACAGCAGAGCGGTACATGCGGGACCGGTTCACCACTTTGTCCTCTAACTCGTATGATTTTTCCTGAGCTTCTTTGGTAACTACCAGTAGATCATAATCACTTACATACTCATATCGGATGCCATCCCGTCCTGTATACGTGTGCTCTGTAAATGTTCCTTTAGCATAACTTCCAAACAAGATAATCTTCTCCGGGTCGGCTACCTCCCGGATGATTTCCACAATCCGCAAAATCTCGCGTTGATTGTTTTCCGGAAGGTGGGAAAGGGAGGTTTTCATAAACTACCATAGTTAGTTGTCAACGCGAATTTAATAATAATGTGGGCTTGAGTATAGGCTTTTGCCATGCAGACAGCAAAAGCAATTCATTTACGCAGGTCTTCTTCAGGGTTGATAATTGTCGCACCAAATGCGATGATTAGATACATATTCATCGCATCGGCAGGAAAATCAAAACATTTCCTAAAACCAGTGCTGAATTGACCATGGCCCAGCAAACTCCACACGTTTGCTTCTAACTATCGTCTTTCATACAAAATGCTTATTTTCAAATTATTAATTAGCAAATGTTCAAATTAATGGATTTCAACCCATGGACACTTCACCTGAAGTTCAAGCGAAACGGAGGTTCTGGCTTTCAGTTTTTTGTAATAATCGCATGCATTGGTGCCGGGTTCTCAATCGGCTATGCGGTAGGGCGTGCGGTTGAAAAAAAAGAGTGGCTTGAATTGGTAAACCCACCAGCAGAGAAAAAACCGCAATCCTCATAATGATGGTAAGAGGTATTTATGATTTTTTGTTCTTGCCGCAGAGTATGCAGTACACGCACACCTGGGAACATGGAATTTTTCTGGTATCAAGAGTGGGGGATGGTGTCGCCTTTAATCTGTATAGCTGTGGTAATTTTTTTGTCGAAATCAAGTATGCACAACCAGACAATCGGATTGAAGGTATCCGCGCATTTAAAAATAGTTCTCAGTTGGAGCCTTACCTGGAAAGCATCCCGGACCTAAGAAGACTCCTCTAATCACCAAGACTTAATTACTGGTAAATCATCGCTAACCATCTAAACAAATTCACACGGTTCGATTCCGTTCGGGGCTACCAAAGCGGACAGGTGAGGAATATTTCCTTCCTGTCCGTTTTTATTTTGCCTTAGCGACTCTGAGAATGAGTAAGTTAGAGCAAGTACTGGATTGACCTCATCGGTTCGATAATGGTCTATTTTTCGATCATACAATAATCCCTTCGGAAAGAGTAGATTTTGGATATTCTTCTTCTCCTTAGACCCACCAGAAAGCCACAAATTGACCAAATTTGACATGATTTCTAGTGCTTTATTCACCTGGACTAATGGGTTCGATAAAATCAAAGCCGACTTTTCAATTTCATTGGCTAAGTCTGTTAACTCAGCCTTTAATTTTTCTGAAATCTTCTCGTAAATCGATCTATCGATTTCACCATACGCAAATCTTTCCTCAACTTTTTCAAGCTTCTGTTTCAGCTCTGTTAGTTTAGTTTTTATTTCCTTGTTGCCTGAAGCATTCTCTTTAACTACCTCCTCATACTGTTCAAGAATTTTATCTCGTAATACGGGTACCCACAATTCGTTAGTTTGGAACGCAGATAAAAGCTCTTGGAAACGAGCGTGAAGATGCTTGGCACTTTTATTACACTTACATCCTATCTTGTTACACTTATAGTAATATAGCTTTTTGCTTTTAACAATATAGGCAGTAAACGGAGTGCCACACTCTGCGCAATAGACAAATTGCTTTAAAGGAACATTGTCATTTTCCTTTTTATGCTTGTACCCTGAAAGATTGGCTTTGGATTCTTTAATAATCTCATTTGCCTTAAAGAAGACTTTCTCGGAAACAATAGGTTCATGGTTTCCTTTTACAACTTGTCCTTCCAGTAAAGAATGAGAAAGGAATCCACAGTAAAATGGATTCCTTAATATTTCTGAGATTCTCTTTCTGCTAAGTTTTAATCCGCCCTTCCAAAGTCGTTCAGCGATCTCTGTGTTTGAAAGCTTTTCATGTACTTTCATTTCAAAAGCTTTACGTATCAACTTCCCCTGTTCGTTGGGAATAATTCGTTGAACTCTGGAATCTGATCGATCGTAGGAATAACCCACTGGAGCGCCACCAACCCATTCACCTCTCATGAGTTTCTCCTTCATTCCAGCGATACACTTTTGACGTCTTAAATCATTGTCGTACTGACTGAATAAGAAAAGAATGTTTTGTTGTAATACCCCTGAAGGATTACTTGTGTCAATTGGTTGAGTAACTGAAACAATTGTAATTCCTAACTCTCTTAATTGCCTTGATAACCAAATTGCATTTTCACCTGTACGGCTAAATCTTTCAAGACTGTACACAACGATGTAATCAATTCCTTCTTTATAGTTTTTTGCGAAGTTGACCATTCGCTTGAACTCATTTCTTTCGTCTGTCTGAGCACTCTCGTATGTTCCACCAAATCTTCCTTTCACTTGTAGTGAGTTCTTGATGGCAAATTGCTCACACCCTTTTAGCTGAACTTCAAGACTCAGATTTTCTGTTTGTTCTTTGCTTGATACTCGTGTATAAATAATTGCATTCTTACTACCACTCTTGATTTTCTTTTGACCCTTCCCGAAGTTTTGAAGAATTTTCAAATTTTCCATTTTCTTGATAGTTTTTCATGTGAATTGAAAGCAAGATGCGAGCCAGTCTTTCTATTGTATCTATTGCTCTTTCTGCTTCTTCATCACTAAAGTTTTCAAATCCTTTAAATTGTCTAAGTCTCTCCGGAGTCCACCGCGAAGACTTCAATCCCACCACACCCATTCTTTGACTCCTTAAATATATACCTACAAACCACTTCCAAAATTATTTTTTCCTTTTTCTCACATTAAAGAGAACAGGCCCCAGGT
Source organism: Cytophagales bacterium (assembly GCA_017303795.1). Classification (GTDB taxonomy): domain Bacteria; phylum Bacteroidota; class Bacteroidia; order Cytophagales; family Cyclobacteriaceae; genus ELB16-189. Next base: position 157,958 of record JAFLBR010000002.1, read on the forward strand.
TTTCGCTGATTTTCTCCAAAGATCGACCTGCTACATATCCTCCAACACCTAAATCCATCAATGTCCAGATGTGATCATCAAGAGTAGTTATCGGAAGATTGAAGTACGGTACTAGCACGTAATTATTGAAAACTATAAACATGCAGATGCACATGAGTATCGGTCTCCAGTTCCGTTGCAACCAGCTTTCACCTTTTGTCTCTGATTCAATGATTTTTGATTTCGTTTCCAGGAGCTTGCTTTCATAATCAATACAAGCTCCTTCCATGTTCATAAGAAGTTCCTTGTACTTCAATTGAAGCTCAAGCTTCTCATCTGACTTGTCGATTTTGTCGATCGCATTTCCAATTGAATCGACTGTCTCCTTTACTCCAGCTCCGAGAATTTTAGACAAAAATCCTCCGATAGCTGGTTTTTTACCAACTTCACTTGCCTCCATATTTGTATGTTTAATTGTTAGATAATTCTGTTTAGTAATGCTGACTGTCCTTTGTTGTCATGGCACTATTGATCGGATATGGTTTTAATTTTTGCTTGGCCATTGGCTCTTGCCATTGGATGCCGAACTGTCTGAAGAAGTCCAGAGTGCTCTTAGGTGCGTACCTGTTCTTGGTTATGTTCACTACACCTTTATGTACCTCACCAGCAATCTCTGCGATATGCTCCCAATCTTTTCCACCTTTGAAATCCCCGGCTTTGGTATGCTGAAGGATAAAGATGAATGCTTTGTCAGGATGTTCCTTACGAATCTCTTTGTATTCATTGATTTTCAATCCAAGGTCATTCACTGAATCAAGAATGATAAACTGATAATCCGAAAGGTCAGGGTCTTGCAAGTTTTCAGCGAAGTGCAACCTTGATGGCAGAGGATTCAAAAATTCGTTCACCTTCTTGGTCATGGTTGGCGAAGCAAACTCTTCCGATGAGACGTAAAGCACATTACCGAAATTCTCAGCAAGGTATTGCGCAAGCTTTAGCAGGAAGATGGTTTTTCCATTATGCGGCTCACCATGAAACATCATAGTGAAGTTCCTTGCCGGATTTCCGAACAGAGAATGCCAGAATGAAAAGAAATTAAGCAAATCAAGCTTACGGGTTGCCATTTCTTCCGCAGTCAGCACTCCACTGAGTCCCCTGTTGTGCGAACAAGCCCCACGACTTGCATCGGAGTAGGTTTTACTCTTGCATGGTCTTAACTTCTTTCCGCCTGTATCATAAATTCTTCCTACCTCATTTTTGCATCCACAAGCTTTTACGATTCCTTCCAATCCATTTAGTTCAGCTTTTGAAATTGACACTTTAGCACTCGACCGTTGTCTCAGACTTTTGTAGATAGCATTTACTTTATCGGCATAGGGATCATCCTTGGTCAGCTTCTTTTTGTCAACCAGGTTCTCCAGGTACTTGATGAAATCATTTATCTTCTTCTGGTCATCTTTTCCTTGGAGACCGATGTAGCGTTTAATAGCGGTTATCGACTGATACACCTTTTCACCACCTGCGATTGCGACAAGGTGATTCAGGTCTTTATCGTTGATCGCAAAAGACTCATCTCCCTTCATCTTGTTATATGCCTGAACAAGCTTGTTCTGAATCATTTCAATTTCTTCCGACAATGGCGAGGTCTTGCGGATGAGCTTTTGAACGATGGAACGTTGCAATGCTTTGATGAAAGCAAGTATGGCATTGGGCGACTTAACCTTGTTGTGTAACCCGACATACCTTTTAATAAACTTCACCTCCTCACGGATATGCTCAACGTGTTTTACATTCTTTGGCTCTTTTTTTTCTTTAACCGTTCTCTGCTTCGTTTTTTGTTCTGCCTTTTTGACTGGAGGTTTTTTCGTCTTCGATGGCTCAGGGGTTATGCTTTTCGGACTGACTGTATTTGCATACTCATTCAACTTTTGAAAATACAGGTCTATCACTTTCTTAATGCCTTCGCTGCTTTGGTAGTTCGCCCAATTGGTTCCATTGGAGGTACTCTTCACAACCAGGTCATGTCCTTTCTTTAGCGTTTCCGGAAAGGTCTCTATACCGATCCGCTCCACTTCAATAAAATAATTACTAGCCGTTATCATTACGCTGCAAAGTTTAATAGTTCTAATTCGAGTTCCAGAGCAAGAGCTTCAAGCTCCAGTTGCTCCATTTCAGATTGTGATTGTTTAGGAAGCATGACGATGGTAGGCCTTGTCCTTGGTTCCTTCTTCGGAATCTCTCCTTTAATTACTTCGTATTGCGGAGGACTAAGCGAAACGCTATCGTTGAACTTCTCTTGAAGCACATTTACAAACTCATCAATTCTTCCTTCTCCCAATGATGCCGTCATTCGGTCAGAAATCTTTTCAAAGTTGTTTCCATCGACAATCTTCAAGAGGTCTGGATCAAGATAAGTATCACCACCCTTCGACCGTGAGGATGAAACTACAATCTTGAATTTCCCAGGCTGTCGAAAAATCGATACTCCATTCTTTGTTGTGATACTCGCTCCAATCGTTAAAGACCGGATGATCTTAATTGCTCTGGAAATGGGTACGACTGTTTTTTGCCCAACATCATTTCCTGGCTCCCAATATTCGGGCATGAGGATTCCTTTCTTGATTCCTCCATCAATAGTAGTATAACTGACAAGTTTCCCTTTGTAAGCACTGAAAGCTTGAAGAACATTTCCGGTAATGATGTGCCGTATCTTTCTATCAACCGTACTCTCTTTAATAGAGGCTTCCCATTTTGCCAAAAGCGATTCCTTTTCAAGGTGCGGTAATCCGACACTTGAACCAATGATGGCTCTTACGTCTTGTGCGTAGCTTGCTGGAATGGAGATGTACTTGTTACTACTTGCCAATGCAAAACGAAGACGCATAGAACTTGGCGCATACGGGTTCTTCTTTTTCTTGTCAATGATGAAACCGAGGAAGACAGCAGGCACAAGTTCCTGACCTCCCTCATAACTACTCACGGGATAATTCAGATTTCGTCCTACATAAAAAGAAGTGAAAATGGACTCCAGATATTGTCTGCGATTGTTGAATGAGCGTTTTATCTTTTCCTCCGAATCACTCATCGCTTTATGAAGCTCAGTGGTTCTGGCTTTAATAGCCTCTTGTGCTTCGGTAGCATTACCTTTCTCAACAAGTTTTTGAATCTTCTTCTCTTCAGGAACCTTTTGCATGAGGTCTTCATAGTACGCCACATTATCCGCGATTTCCTTTTGAAGCTGCGACTCCATGTAGCCTTCATACTCCAGCTTCACTTCCTTTTGCAATTCCCTTCCATCTTTTCCCTGGAGTGATTCTGCAAGTAGGTTGCTTAACTCTTGCATAGAGAATGGTTTCTTGAGAACGTTGGCCATGACTGTTTCCAAAATGCTATCGTCCCCAAACTCGCTTGTTCCTCCCTTACCCACAATCACGGTTCTGGAAGATTGTGTCTCTGCCTGAAGATCCATCGCCTCCACTTCAAGGTCATACTCACCTATTTGTTTGAGATACTCTACATACTCACTGTAACGATTCGCGATTTCATTATAGAAGTCTTGCTGCATAAGTGTTGATAGCACTGCCACTCTTCCAGAAACTCTGTGTGCAGCATCTTCTAATTCCGCTCCATCTACTTCGCGTGTTGAAAGACCCAATGGATCATCGAGGAGCATATTTACCTCTACATTCTCCTTTAGGTATTCAGCTACTATCCTGTCCCCATACTTATTCAGGAAGTCCGGAACATCCAGAATTTTTGTAGATGACTTTTGGTTAGAGGTCGTGTTTGCATCCAGGGACTTCAACTTCTTCTGAAGCATCATCATCAATCGCTTCTCAGCGGGAATAGCAGAGTTAACGTAATCATAGATAGGTTTAAAAATCTGTCCGGTGCGGTTTATCCGTCCACGTTTCTGAACCTCCGTATTTATGTCAAGCTCTGCTTGCAACACAATCATTACCCGCTGCTTCACTTTATCCTTCGAAACTTTTGGAGTTACAATGGCATGAGCGGAAGCTCCCGTACTTCCGGACTGATTGATTAGCAGAACGTCTGCCTCGTTATTATTGAACTGACGAAAGGCATCATTGGTGTTAATCCGTTTTCGAGTAAGCACAAGTGCCTTGTTGGTCTTCGAATTGATTTGAAGTTCGTATTTACGACCTGTAACCTCTGCCACTTTATATCCAGCTTCTGTAATTTTTCGAACAATCACATCAATGGGAGAAATGGTTATTCCAGTAGATGCTTCTTTGATTCTCTCACTTATGCGGAAGTACTCAGCCTGGGCTTCTAAAGGGAAATCGGAGATTTCAAACTTCTTGAAAACCTTCTGACCATCCGTGTCGGTTTCCGTGTAACGCAAAATTCCATCAAGTCCCTTTTGAAGCACTACAGAAAAATCTGCATTAATGGTGTCACCATCGGTAACAGCGAGACCCGCATCATTCTCCATTTGTTCAATAAAACTTCCCATCGTGCTGGCGAAGGCGATAACAGGTTTTTTGCCTTCCTTCAATCGTGCAATAGCTCGCTCTGCAACGGCTTCAGCTTTGATGCTGAAAAGCATTTGATTAATCACGTTGAATACTTTGGAGAAGTATGGCAGGTTATCTACTCCGGCTTGTGATGTTCCTTCTCGAATCTCCACTTGCTTTCCTTCGGCCACTGCAATGTCATCCAACTCTTCCACAATCTCATCTACATAGGTAGTTTGAAACTTGATAATGTCCCGAATGATGGAAGTGATATTGTCTGCAATGGCTTTATGCTCTTGCTCTTTATCCTCAAGGGTAATGTAGTTTACTTCCACGCCTTCGAATGAGCGCTCTCTTCGTATCATCTGACCTTCTGCTACAAGCTGACTCGCCAGGATTTCTTGCAAGGCTACTCCACCTTTAGTAATTGCTTCAATCAGCGCATCTCTTGTCATACTTGCATCGCGGATAGAAGTTTTCATCGCATAGATGGGCATGTTATCCGGACGCTTGGCGAAAGTTGCTGACAAGAAAACTACTCCCCTCGACTTAGATAATGCAGACTGCATGAAGTTTCCGGTATTACCAGAACCGGATGAGTTATGAGCTTCATCCATGATGACAATGTTGTCTTCTGCTATCGCATTTAAGAATGCAGGTTTTGTTGGCTTCTTATCTGGAGAGTTGAACTGTGAATAAGTTGCTACCGCAAAATGAAAGTTTCGCGGTATGCGCTGCCCCTCAAATATTCTGCTTTGGTCTGCTGCCGGAAGTGCCTGGTAGATGATGTTTCCATCTTCATCCTTGATGTCAGTCTTACTCTCGCGACCATTGACAATGAATGGAACAAGGTGCGAAGAACCTATCGCTGACAAATCACGATAAATGTCAGAGAACAAATTTGCCTTTTCAGTAATAAAGACAGGTTGAACTCCTTGCTCAACTGCATAACGAATAATAGATGCAGCAATTCGACCTTTACCAATTCCTGTTTGGTCTCCGATAATCATACCAACGCCTCTTTCTTCAATGTTATAAATTGACATCGCTACTGCATCAATCTGTTCTGCTGATAAAGCTTTGCATAGTTCTACATTGCTACGATAGTTAAGTTTGATTCGTACATACTCATCTATATCACCACCTACTGCTTCCTTAATTCTCTGCAATGCACTGTGGGTTTCGAAGCCCATTGAATCAGGCACTACCGTATTGAGCACAAAGCAACTGCTTGATGCAGGAGTATATGGCATACCGAGTTCATCGAAGCTCATTAATTCAAGCTCCAGGGCAAGAGCCTGGGCTTCTAATTCAATTTTTGTCATTGTAAATTCTTGTCTTGGTGTTGTTACGCTCATCACTCGCTCATACAACTCTTCAAAGGAATCAACTACTGCATCGCGTTCTGCATTTTTTAAAGGAGCTGCACCGGAGGGTTGAGATTTTCGTCCATCAATCAGCATTAACCTCGTATCGAACGAAGTTCCTTGACGGGAATAGAGTTTGGAGCCATCAATGGGAATGACATCGACTACATTATATCTGCTGAAGAGGTAATTAAAGAAGAAGCGGTTTTTCCCCTTTTGAATTCTTCCCTTCTTATCATAGCGTGTATGTCCTCCAATAATAATGGCAGCTTTACCATTATCCTTCATGCAATCCAATGCGCGTAGGGCCATGAGATGATCGAGGACTTCAATATTGAAGCTCTCGTATTTTACCTCCCGATCTAAAAGTCCGAAAGGCGGATTTGTTAAGATGGCGTCAAACTTCCTTTCAAATTCTTTGAATGGTTGTGTGGCATCTTGCTTTAATACTTGACGATAGCCCTGGTCAGCTAAGTTCGATCTTCTTAGCTCATCAATTTCATTGACAATAACTCTGGAGGGATTGGCGGCAATGGTAAGCAGACCATTTCCAGCAGACGGTTCAAACGCAGAAATATTTTGTTCCGCATTGGTGAAAATTCCAGCAAGAAATGAAATGGGAGCCGGAGTACTGTATTGTTGTAATAGGATACTCTGACTTGTGCGGTGAGAAATATTTACCTGACTTTTGTAAAGCTCAACAATACTCCAATACTTATCTTCAATAACTAATGATGAAAGTGCAATGCTTCTTGCTTTCAGAACAATAGCAAGTTCAGTGTATTCTTTTACCTCAGATTTATCAGTGATTCCGTAAGACGAGGCAATGCTCTCAATAGATTTTCTATTGTGCTTATTCTTTGCATCCAGCTCCCTGCGAACGTGCTGAAGAAATTGTGCCTTTAAAATGATTTTGCCCCTCATCCCCTGATATTCTATTCGAAAATAGAATGGGGACTAAGGGAAGGTTAAGGTTTGTTAATGACCGTTTACGATTATTAAAGATTTTAAAAGATTGTTAACGATTAATTTTTCGCCTTTAATCATCTCGTAAGAAAAGGATGATTAATGCTTTCTTCCTCAATCCATTTTGAAGGCATTAGATTATCCATAATTTGCTTGGCCTCAATAGTGAAAAGCGAATAATCAATTTTGGTTTTCCACTTTGAAACCGTGTCCGAGAACTTTATAGGCTCTTGTGGAATAAGTATTTGAATACCTGGAAAAATATTTTTCTTTATGTCTTGGTAAATTTCAATTCCTCTATTGTCCCAATCGCATAAATAGTAGAACGGGATAGCAGGTTCGACTACAAACTTTAATTTGGCTGTATTTCTTCCTCCTGCATACCAAAGCTCAATGTCATCAAGTCTAGGTTTGGTCAATTGATTGAGGTTCTCACAAAGTATGATTGACTTAGGAACTTTAGTTCTACAATGGAGAATGAACAGAAATTGCTGCTCATGTTCTTTTGCGGGTAATTCTACTACATGCAAAATCTTAAGTATGGCCTTGTAAAGTGCACTACCTTCAGTTAAATACTTTGCACTATCAAAGTATATGGTGGATATTTCTTTTTTAGTTTTTCCTGTAATTAATATCTCCTCCTTGTCACTTTGAATTCTCAAAAGTGCAGCAAGTTCAGTTTCTTCAAAATTGGTCTCCAATAAGTCTAGCGAATCAAGTAACGTATTAAATGATTTATATTTTAATAATAATTCCTTCCTATAAAAGGAGTCATACAGTTCCGTTTTCACTAAGGTTTTTTGATCTTGTTCTGCTATTAACTCCATTTCTTGCCAACGCTTTACTAATGGAATCTTTAGAACCACGCTGGAAGTTACTCCATCCATGAATAGGCTATGTAGCTGCTTAATTTCCTTCCAAGTCATTATTCTTAATTAAATATTCCTCCAGTTCAATATTCTTTGATTTAGTTTTGAAGAAACTCATAGGTGTGTAATTCCTAAACTTATCTTCCTTTCCCTTTACTAGCATATGCAAATACCATTCTTCGTCCGTATATGAGCCAAAGGGCTTAGGTGTCATAGTAATTAACTGATAACCAAATCTCTTGGCGATTTGAGGGAAAATATTAAAGTTAGTATCGTCAATGTTTGATAACTCTTCGATGATTATGAATCTTATACCTAGATGTTTCTCTTGTTGTTTCTGAACAATTGATAGCCTTCCGATACATAAAAGAGCAAGTGCGGTATAAGCTTGTCCGCCACTTCCGGAGTTCTGTTTTCCATCATCGTCTTCCATCCTAACGTTTATAGTAAAATAATATTTAGGGTCTAATAAATTAGATGGATCAGGATTTGCAGAGCTATAAAATTGTTTCGCAATATTTCGTATCAGATTTTCAGGTGTGTTGTCTTGTGAAGGAAAATCTTCGGGATTTGTAAACAGGTCAATGCCATGTTTATGAACTCTAGTCTTTTCCTTCATTTTTTGAATCCAGTCAATGTTAATATCCTTTTTAGGTGAAAATTCTACCCTAAACTTGTAACTATCACTAATTCTATTTTTCTCAAAAAAGAAGTTTAGATTTAGAATTGTTTTGTAGAAGTCATCATATTGTTTTTCAACCATCCCAAAAACTTCGGTCAGTATTTTCAATTGAAGTTCACCCAATGTCTTTAGGTTGTCATTCAATTCTGAAAGTTTATTGGTTAAGTGCTCTAGTCCTATCTTTCCACAAAGGAGGCTTACCAAAGAATAAAAGTTGAAGTAAGGGAGACCATCTGATTTATAGATTTCTGGATTTCGATTGATTGATTTCGATTCTTCAAACATTTCAGCCACGTGAGAGTATTCTGAATTGTAGCGAGTTTGTAAGGTCTCATATTCAGTTTTTAGATTATCCACAATTTCTTGAGTTACATCACCCATTTGAAGCTGATTTCCAAAGATAACGTCTGTGTTTTCTTCTAAATTCCTTTTTGCTTCTTTAAACTGAAGTTCGGAATGGGTCTTATTTGATTTCAGTATAGGGATATTTCTTCTGCACTCATCAATGATACCTTTTTGATCATCACGTTTTGATTTGGTTTTAAGACGAGTTTTCTCTAGCGCCTTTATTTCTTTTTTATTCTCGCTACGAGTCTCAATAAGCTTATCCAAATCAATTAGTCGTAAATCAAGATTAAGCCTTTCAATTGGTTTTGTGTGTTCCTTCTTAATTTCATTGATATGATCGTTAAGTAATTCTGTTAGGTCTTCAAGATTTTGCTTAAGCTTTGTCTCAATGACCATTGAATCTCCAATTAGTTTATCAATTTTCGCGTTAAGCTCTGAAGCTGTTCTGTTCAAGGAATCAATTTCAAATAGTTGTTGAAAATTCGTAATTGCAAAATTGATATTCTCTTCTGTAAATAAGCTATTAGGTTGCCAGTTCTGATACTTCTCCCTATCAACATATATATTAAAGTAAGCTTTGTTGAATCCAATGTTGTTTAAAGCTTCATTTAACGCCCTTATTTCTTCACTCTCATTTTCCAACTCAGCAATCTCACCTTTGATGTTTTCTTTATCGTTTTCAATCGCTTGTTGAAGTTTTCCCTTACTGTTAAATATTTGCTTTGAAACTAGTGGATAATACTCTGAAACATCGCCTAAGTTTACCCAAATTCCTTCACCATCACTTTCAAACGAACCTAACAATCCCTTTGGGTTTAAAGTATATCTTTTGCCCTGGATAGCTGAGATTCTCTTTGTGAAAATCTCCTTAAAATGCATTACAATTGTTTCTTGTTCTCGAGACAGGACTTCGTTGTTCTTAATAGCCCAATTAAAAAGCGAGTCAGGATTATTGCCATCGTAAAGAGATAAGACTTCCTTTAGCGTTCTTACAGAGTTTGTGAGAGTTCTACTTTTCTCATTGTAATAGTCGTATGCATTAGAGTAGTCTTTGCTCCATAGAGAATCTTCAAACTCTCTAAATAAATTCATTCCACTTAACGTATCGAGTTTCCTTTTATACTCCTTTTTAAGTTGATAATCGTTAAAAGCATTTTCTATTTGTTCAATTGTTTTGTATTCCTCTGTTATTGGTCTAACTCTCGCTACAGTCTCAATGAAATTCTGTTTCTCTCGAAGTTCCTTCTTTAGAGACTCAATATTCTGCTTCCCAGCCTCTGCTTGTTGTTCTTCCAGCCGTACTCTAACCTCATTACATATTTCTTTCTGCTCAAGCATTTTTGAGTAAGAGGCTATGATTTGTGTGTCGTATTCCTCCGAAGAACCCTTAAATTCATCAATTGCTTTATTCAGCTTGTTCTCATTATCATTAAATGTCCTTTCGTCTGATTTAAAGTGATTGAACAACAAATGGCAGTTTTTAAGGAGGTACTCCTTTTTGGAATTATCGTATGTGTTAAACGTCAGTTGCAAGTGCTCCAGTTTCTCTTGCTTTAATTTCAAGGTTTCAATCTCTTGCTTAGAGGTGTGGAAGTTTCTGATATGCTCATTTAGCACTTCTTTTCTTGTCTCAAAAGTTGCTTTGATTTCATCGTTATCTTCGAATAGAAAATCTTGCAAGCTTTTAGACTTGTTAATATCAAGAGTCTTTGCTCTTGAGAACGACTGCAAAACCTTAGCAAAAGATTTTAGATTGACTTCTTTTGTTAAGTCAATGGGAAGTATCTGATTTTTGAAAAGTAAGTCAAAGTAATTGTTTACTTCTTCTTTATTAAAGAAATCCTTGAGATGAATCTTATAGCTATCATACAGATGTCTCTTTAATGCCTTTAAGTCATATATATGTCCTGTATCCGCAATGAAGTCCTTGGCTTTAAGAATATGCTTAAATGTCTTTAACCTTGAACCCTTAGTTTCAAAATCTTCGCCTTGTTGGATTATGAAAGGTCTAACGGGGACCCGTGAAGTATTTGGAATAAAAACTCCTATGGTCAAAAATTGCCCTTTCGATTTCTCAATATTTAAAAAGCTGTAAGCAAATTGAATCCAATCTTTTTCAAGGGGTATACTTTCGATTCTCCTTTTGTCTTTGTCAAGACCCTCCGTACCTGGTTTCCACTCATCCCTAAGAGGAACAAAAATCAATTGTAATAAGTCAGCTATTATGGACTTACCTAAACCGTTGTTACCCGTAAAGTCCGTTCTTACACTATGCAAATGATAATCAACATTTTCATGCTGCCTCACTCCCACAGTAGATAGCGAGTATATTTTAGGAGAGTTCGTCATCGGTTAAATAAGCTTGAATTGAATCAACATTATGTATCACATCTCTATATAGGCGACTGATTCTTTCAATGCTTGGCATGATTTCAAACTTTACCTCCTCAATACCCTTAATTTCTATCCAGCCTAGCTTTTCAAAATCCTTTAAAATACTTTTGACTTTATCTTTAACACTAAGTTCTTCATTAATCGTATAGCTCGGCTTTACACGGCCAAAAAGTAACTTCTGCCAAAGTTCCTTATGCTCGCCTTCTTTAAAAACTTGTTCTAGTTCCGTCCATTCTATTTCCTTATGTTCAAAAAATCTTCCTTTGTAAATATTTAAAAGCAGAATAGCAAAGATTACTTTTTCATCTTCCAATTCTTTACTTCTATTTTCCTTTCCGAATTTTCCTTTACCATCATCAGGAAAGTCTAAGTAATAGAAGACTTGATTATCGTTCTTATCCCTTACTAAATTCATTTGAAATAGATGTTGATAATAGTCCTTTAGTCCCTTATCGTAGTATTCATCTACAAATGAAAATAGTCTACTATCCATGCCATAGTCTTGCAAGTGCTTACCTTGTTTTAGGGCAATATCTGCATCGGCAAAATATCTAGCTGCCCTATCAGTGTTTATGAATTGATAATATTGGCCTTCATTCTCCATAATGATAATTCATTTTCTTGCTTTTGAATTTCAGTTTGCTCAATTTTTATTACTACATTTTCATGTTTATTATGTTGCTCAATCAAGCCGAAGCAAACATTTATTGGGACTTCAAGATTATTCTCTTGGTCAATTATTTTATCAAACCATTGTTCAAAATCGATTTCATTTCCAGCTTTACCTTCAGCATTGATTTTGTCTAACCATTGTGAGGTTGCTTCTTGAATTTTTAATAGAGCAAGACCCTTTTTCCGCTCAGCATCTTCATGCATTTTATCATAGTTTTGTTTTTGAGGCTCGGTCGTATAAATATTTTTGAAATCAATTTTTGGGATCGCGACAAACTTTGTCGGTATAAATGGAATTAATCTCTTCTCAATAGAATTATGCAGTTTGATTTGACCTTTCTCATTCTTGCTTGTTTTTAATAGAATTGTTAAGAATCTTTCAATTTGAATTTTAAAAAGCTGCTTATGTTTTAATGTATTAAAAAGATTTTTTAGACGTTTTGAAGCAAGTTGAATCTTGTCATTGATTGAACTAATTCGTCTATCAATGCTTTGAAAGAAACCATCAATTTCTCTCTGCATTTTATCGAAGCGATTAAATGTCTCCTCATTATTCGAAAATTTGTTCTTTAGCGATTTGATTTTATTTAGTGTTTCGTTTTTGTAATCAAGGGTGTTTATAAGACCTATCGTTTGTGTCTCTAGTTCCTTAAAAATGGTTGTAAAGGAATTGATTAGTTCTTTTGGATTATCAATCTCAGGCTTTAACAGGTTTCTTAAATCACTAATCTTTTCCTCAATTGCTGTTTGCAACATTTCAGTGTTTCGAAGGATTGTTTTCTGTGCTGGTAAAAAGTTATGCTCATACCAATGACTGAACTTTTCAATATTTTGTAAATCTTCATCTTGAAGTGGTAATGTTCTATTAAGAACGTGATATAGTTCAAACTTTTTAAGTTCTGGTTGAACTTGGTCTATTAACAACCTGCACATTTCTTTAGCAAAAACAGTTAAGTGCATGTAGTATTTGTTACCAACTATTTGTGTGTGGCAGAAGTGAGCACTTAATTTCTTTAGTAGTGTTTCTTTCTGTATGGAGCTTCCTTTTTGCATAAACTCCGCAACTTCTTCAATTGTGTCATCAAGGTCTTTCTGTTCAAAGTCCTCATTGATATAGCCATTCTCAACCTTTTGGTAAAGCCATACCAGTAACAGTAGAGACTCTTCGTTTTGCGGAAGGATGTCTGTGAAGTTATTTGAAAGGGATATTAGAATTTCTCTTTCCATAGTGAGGTCTGCTAATTTAAATAAAATCTATGCCAACTTGTGTCACAAACGTTGATTGGGAATTTGACTTTTGGGCATGATGCCTTAATAATTCCATATCAGCATAATAGCAGATTACACTACTAATGAACTTTTAAGTATTGCTGAATTATGCAGCCTTAAACATTTCCTCCACCTCTGACAACGAGACCTTGAATCGCTTAGGCATACCAAATATCTTGAAGATAATAAGTACCTGGTTAATACTGTAAAAGTGTCCAGTCTTCTTTCCGATTTGGTCTTCATTCTTTTTCACCCATCTCTGAAACGTCAACCAACATACTCCGTAGAAGTCCGCCAGTTGCTTGTGATTGTACGGTCTCAAGACGAAAATTTCTGGTTTGTGTCCGGTTTCCTCGGTTTTTGTGATTTCACGCTTCATATACATTCTCTTTATAATTTTTTCAGCCAGTTTGCAATGTTAAGTATTGCTTACTAATATTGTCAAGTTTTACTAAACAAATAAATTTATGCTGACAAAGAGTGTCTTAGGAAACCAAATTAAGGTCTTAAGGCTGGAAAAAGGGCTTTCTCAGGAGGAATTTGGCACTCCAGTGGATTTGAGCCGTTCAGCCGTTTCACAAATTGAAAGTGGCCAGATGTACCCCTCTCTGGAGTCAATTGATAAGATAGTTAAGTACTACTCAACAAGTTGGGATAATATAGTAGGACGTGCAAAGAGCAAAAAGACAGCAGAAATGACTGTATCTCCCGTCAGGACTTTAGTCACTACTGTGGATAAAACCGGAAGAGATAACATTGTGCTGGTTCCAATTAAAGCACAGGCCGGATACCTGCAAGGAGCGCAACAACCTGAATACATTGAGCATCTTCCAACCTTTTGGCTTCCTGGTCTGAATCACGGAACGTACCGAGCGTTTGAAGTAAGCGGATATAGCATGTTAGCAGATCGCACAGGATTTTTTCCTGGAGATATTGTGGTGGGTGAATATGTTGAGAGACTGGAAGAAATTAAAGACGGCTTCGTCTACATTTTGGTTAACAATGCCCAGGAAGTTGATAACATAGTATTGAAGCGTTGCCTGAACTACCTCGATAAAGGAGGTGTGATTATTTGTAAATCCGATAACAAAGACCCACAATATCCAACGTTTCCTCTGCCAGTTGAGAATATTAAAGAGGTTTGGAAATTCAAAATCAAGCTCACCCGTCAGGCACCAGAACCTTCTGGATTGTATGAGAGGATTAATGCCTTGGAGGGTGACATGGTGTTATTAAAAGAGCAACTCAAAAAAGCACCGCAAGGATAATTACCTCTGTGACTTAAATAATTCTTCAACATCATTAACTGTAACGTTAATCTGCTTTGGTATTCCGAAGAGTTGAAAGATTTTTCGCACTTGGGGTACGTGGTAAAAATGTCCTGTTTTTTTGCCTACTTCTTTTTCTACTTTCTTAATCCAATTTTGAAACGTTAACCAACTCACTCCATACATCTCTGCCAGTTGTTTATGAGTAAGAGGTTTTAAAACAAAAACCTCTTCCTTCATCCTTCCTCTTAGCTCTTCCACTTTCATTCTATTATTTTTTTATTTTTTTGAAACAATATCAGAACACGTGAAAGCCCACCTTAATGCTTTTTAAGGAATATGAAACATTATGAATGATTATCAATGAATTCAAGATTTGCATTCCGAATTACTACAAGTTGAAATTAAGTTGAGATTGAGTTGAAAATATTTGAAGTAATCTTAAAAAGAGTCAGTTTAAGGTCATTTTGACACCAATTAATTTTTCAATCATGATGAATGTCATTGATATTCAGTTTAAGGTTTAATAAACTTTACAGGTCAAAAAATAAGATGCTATGAAATCACAACTGAATTTAATAAGCAAAGCACTATTTGTATTGATTTACCTGCTGTTTGCATCATGTAATGAGGATGAAATAGGAACTAACGCCATAGTTAAGGATATCGATGGTAATATCTATCACACCGTAACAATTGGTACACAAACCTGGATGGTCGAAAACCTTAAGACAACAAAATTTCGTGATGGTTCCAGTATTCCAAATGTTACCGATAACAACGATTGGACAAATTACGGAGCTATGAATATGGGCGCCTATTGTGATTACAACAATACGGACAGTTACTCAAACACGTATGGAAGACTTTACAATTGGTATGCTGTTACTAACGAACGGAATATTTGTCCTCCAGGCTGGCATGTACCATCAAGTGCGGAATGGGAAACCTTAATTTCATTTTTAGGCGGAAAAAATGAAGCAGGAGGTGCCATGAAAGAAAAAGGCACAACGCATTGCAGCGGACCCAATATTGGAGGCACCAATAGCAGTGGATTTACTGCTCTTCCAGGGGGTTGCAGGCAAATAGATAGTGGAATGTATTATGGCAATGGCGTTTCGTGTGCATGGTGGTCTAGCTCCCAAATTAATGAGCAGTCTGCTTGGTACTGTCAACTGTATTACAACCAAACCAGCATTAATAAAATGGCCTTTGATAAGGCAGCAGGATGTTCTATTCGTTTGATTAAAGATTAGAACGAGTTCAGGTCGTTTCGTGAGCTAAAAAGTCATTCTTTGAATCCTTACGGCATTCAATATTGCCAATAATGCTACACCCACATCAGCAAACACAGCTTCCCACATGGAGGCCAATCCTCCTGCCCCAAGTGCCATTACAATTACCTTTACTCCAAAAGCTAAGGCGATGTTTTGCCAAACGATTTTATTAGTTGCTTTTCCAATTTTGATAGCGGTCACAATCTTCGAAGGTTGATCGGTTTGTATGACAACATCAGCGGTTTCAATGGCTGCATCACTACCAAGGCCACCCATTGCAATGCCTACATCGCTTAAAGCAAGAACAGGAGCATCGTTAATTCCATCACCGACAAATGCAACGGCTTCTTTCTTACCTTTCTTTATTGCTTCGACTTTTTCAACCTTGTGTTCAGGAAGAAGATCGCCATAGGCTTGGTCAATACCTAATGATTTAGCCACTTTATCAGCTACTGCTTGTTTGTCGCCACTCAGCATTATGGTTTTTATTCCCAAAGAGTGCATAAGCTTAATTGCACCTGGGCTATCCTCTTTTACTTCATCAGCGATTGTTAAATATCCAGCAAACGATTTGTCTACCGCGACTGCAACAATTGTATCTGTTACTGATATGGTATCCTGATCTACAGGAACACCGAACATAGTTAAGAGCTTAACATTTCCAGCAAGAACCTCCTTACCCTGCACAATTCCTTTCAATCCATGACCTTTTATTTCTTCAAGGCTATCAACACCGACTTTATCGAATTTTCCATTTGCATACTCCACAACTGCTTTTGCGATCGGATGATTGGAGTTGGATTCCAACGCTGCGACAAGTGGAATCCATTCATTTTCACTCATGTCTTTGCTCACAACTTGCTGCACTTTGAAAACACCTTTGGTAAGTGTTCCGGTTTTGTCCATGACAACCGTATCTACCCGTGTCATCAAGTCAAGATAGTTGGAACCTTTGAACAATATCCCATTACGGGAACCCGCTCCAATACCTCCGAAGTATCCAAGTGGTATAGCAACAACCAGGGCACACGGACAAGAGATGACCAGAAAAATTAAAGCGCGATAAAGCCACTGATCAAA
This sequence comes from Cytophagales bacterium, assembly GCA_017303795.1. Taxonomy (GTDB): domain Bacteria; phylum Bacteroidota; class Bacteroidia; order Cytophagales; family Cyclobacteriaceae; genus ELB16-189. The sequence continues at coordinate 174,607 of JAFLBR010000002.1, forward strand.
AACATATTCCTGCACGAAGAAGTAAGGTAAAAGTGTAAGCGATACCGCGAGGAATACGACAATGGGTGTATATACATTGGCAAATCTTCGGATAAACAATTCTGTCTTTGCTTTCCGGCCTGTTGCATTTTGTACCAACTCAAGGATTCGTGCCAGTGAACTTTCGTTGAAGAGTTTTGTGACTTTTAAATCAACTACTTTTGATTCGTTGATCATTCCTGCCAGCACCGTTTCACCTTTTTCTAACGTAGTAGGTTTGCTTTCGCCCGTGAGCGCAGCAGTGTTAAATGAACTTCCCTCACTCAACATTTCTCCATCGAGCGGTACACGTTCGCCAACCTTTATGAAAATAGTTTCACCAACCTTCACTTCAGTTGGGTCGACATTCACAACATTACCATTTCGATAGACAGAAGCTATGTCCGGTCTCACATCCATGAGCGCTTTGATACTGCGCTTGGCTCGGTTTACTGCCGCACTTTGAAATAGTTCTCCAATAGCATAAAAAACCATGACTGCAACGCCCTCCGGATACTCACCAATATAAAAAGCTCCGATAGTCGCAATGCTCATCAGAATAAACTCCGTGAATACTTCACCCCGAAATGCATATTTGATTCCTTTTATTAAGACCGGAAGCCCTACAGGAAGGTAAGCAACGGCATACCATGCAAACCGAAACATGCTTTCAAACCACGAGGGTTGTATCCAATTGTCCAGTAGCAAACCTGTGGCTAGTAGAATAAAACTGGCGATGGCCGACAGCCATTCTTTATTGATGCCCTTATCATTTTCTGTTTGGTTGGATTGTTTGTTTTGCAACACAGTTTTTTGTTCGGGGGTGCAGCAAGCATCATCCGATTGAATATTTGTATGTTGATGTTCAGCCATAAATGAAGTTTTAATGAATAAAGAATGAAAGAATACCTGTTAACACCAATGTGAAACCTGTTATTATTCCTGCATTGTGTTCCAGAGTATGCCAATTAAGTTTTAGTAAACCAGTGTATGTAAAGCGTACCCACATCACCATGCCACCAACGGTAACTACAGTATAAAGCGTTGCAAGCATGGCAACCATCCACCAACCCTGGCTACCTGCCATAAGAAAATAGGCTTCGATTTCCAGGCAAGGAGAAAAGAACATCGCCAGTGCCAGGCTGGCAATAATCTTTTTGTCTGAAACGATTTCGTCATGTTTGTGCAGATGAAAGTGTTTGTGTTTGTGATGCTGATAGATGTAAAACAATCCCAATGCGATAAGAACTGAAGGAGCAATGAAGTGAGTGAAATAGTTAATCTTATCGGCCAGTGTGAAGCCGATCAATCCTACAGCCATACCTACCAGCACCGTACTCAATGCATGTGAAAGGCCAGCGATAAACGTAATAGATGTAGTGCGGCTCAATGTCCAACCTTCTTTTCTTGCAATAGCTAATACCGGAAGCCAATGATTTGGGATCAAGGCGTGTAGTACACTCAATACAAGACTTCCGGCAATTAGTGTAATCATTAGTTAGAGCGATAAGGTTTCAGAATAGCCTGAAGGTCTTCTGGTATTTCCATTGGTCGCAAGGGTGGTACATCGGCACCACCTGTATTACCCACTGGAATTGTACCCACAAATGATTTGACTCCACCAACCAGAAGCCTGGGTATTTGCCCAATGATCTCTCTTGTATCTTTTATCCGAATGCCAAACTTGAGCATGCTCCAATGTACTTGAGAATGCTCCACTGGCCAGGGTTGCCCAAGAATATGAGCACGTTCCAGGTGTCGCCAGGCTACCTGCAAATTTCCTTTAGCCATTTCCTTCTTGTAGTCCTTAAGTTCCTGATGATAATGAACCTTCAAACCATCAGGCATTTTCCAGTGCAATTTCATTTTCAACCATCTAAATTCTAATGCTCCTCAGTAGCTCCTTGCGATTTTGATAAAATATAAAATGCTCCTTTTATAACAACCCTTGTTGTCCCTTGTAATTCCTCCAAGGGCCTGATTTCAATAAAACCTAAATCTGAAACGCCAGTTACAACTTCGGTTTTTTTGAAATAAACCCCGCCTTCTTCTTTTCCAACCTCTTCTTCTTTACCCTCTGCTTGCTTTTCCTCTAAGAGGATAAAAATGTAGTTCTTTCCTTCAGACTTTACAATCGCATCAACAGGAACCGCTTTCACTTTTTGCGCCCCAATGTCAATGGATGCGGACACATACATTCCAGGAAAAAGCTTCAAGCCTTTAACATTTTTTACAACGGCATGTGCCAATACTGCTTTACTTTCTCCTTCAAATGATTGATTCACACCATAAATCTCGCCTTGAATCTGCTGATTATTCTGATTAGTAAGCATGAAGTTTACTTTTTGTCCAACTTTCACTTTGAACAAGTCTTTTTCATATACCTGAAGGTCGCAATGAATTTGAGAGTTATCCACAATATCCATGATCACTTTACCAGGTTCAACGAAAGTGCCCAGGTTCACAGAGATGTGAGCCACTACTCCGCTAATTGGAGCAACCACAGAAAAGTCCGGAATTATTTCGCCTCCTGATAGCTGATTCAGATTTACATTCAATTGCTGTAACTGCTTAGACAAGGATTGAAGTTTTGCCTTTTCAGCGTGATAGCTTGCTTCCGTTTGTTGAAAAACCTTACCCGTTCCGGCATTCTTTTCGTTTAGTTCTTTTTGTCGCTGAAATTCCTTTTCTGTGTAGCTGAAGTTACTCAGATCAGCCAGGTATTCCTGCTGCATTTTTATGAACTCAAGATTTGCTATCGTTAGCAACACCTGACCTTTCTTCACATAGCTTCCTTCGAGAACAAAAATTTGTTTAACTGAGCCTCCCATTAGTACAGAAATATCAGCTCTGTTCTGAGGGGGCACTTCCAGCATTCCACTCGCCTTGACAATAGCACTTAGGTTTTTTTCTTCGATAGTGTCTATCTCAATACCGACAGCATCGATTTGTTCTTGTGTCAGTTCAATAATATCAGTCTGTTCATCATCATGATGTTCTGAATCTACTTCGGCTGATTTTTCATTGTTGCAAGCACCTGTTGCAACAAGTAGCAAAATGAATGCATATATTTTCAATGTTTTCATAGTCTCTTAAATTTATTCGCTCTATTGATTAGCTGAACCAGTTAAATAATCGATGTTGATAATGGTTTGGTTGAAATTGTTTACTGTTTCAATGTAAAGAAGTTTGCTTTGAATGGCCTGAGAGGTATTCTGGATGAATTCTACATATCCTATTTCTCCCTTGCTGTATGCAAACTCTGAAATACTTAATAACTCGTCAGCTTGTTGTAGCCCACTTGTCTCAAAATATGAGAGGGTCTTTTGCAACTTCTGTAATTGTTTTACTTTTTGATTGTAGGTGGCCTTAAGGATATTGGTTGCGTTCTGAAGTTCTGTCTCCGAAACTTCCCTGTTGATTTTTGCCGCCTGAACCCGACCTTGTTGCCCGTTGAAGAAAAGCGGAATGGCCAACCCGACTTCGAAACCACCACTTCGTGTTCCAGGAAAATATGAGCGAGTAATGTCCGCAGGATTGTAACCACTCACCACAACCTGACGGTTAAAGCCAATTGTCAGATCGGGTAAGTACCTGTTTTTTTCAAATTTAAGTTGAGATGACGCTACGTTGATTTTTTGGCGTTGAAAATTCAAGACTGGATTTTGGTTAATGGCTGATGTATCCGGTAAAACTTCTGATACAAGCTTTGGTAAGTTTCCATCAACAGGCACAATCACGTCACTGGTATTCAAAAGTTTTTGCAGTTCCTGCTGATAAATGAGCAGATCTGTCTCGGCCTGTTGCTTCAACAGTTGTACTTCCTTGAATCGGTTTATAGCGGAAAGCCTTTCGAGATTAGAAGTTTCTCCTGTCTGATAGCGAATGGCTGCACGCTCTGCAAAATTTGAATAAATGCTATCCTGATAAGATAGCAGTTTTAACCGTTCCATTCCATACACAAGATGATAGTACGCCAGTCGTACTTCTTTTATCAGCTCAAGTCGTGCTACCTCAGCCGATTTTTCACTTAGCGCAGTCTGTTGTTTCAATGTTTTGGTCTGTGCCGTATAAACGGTCGGGAATGAAATCGTCTGAGATATGCCAAGGCTGTTATCAATATTTCCTCCACTCGTGGGATCTTGTGTGAGAAGAACATTTGTCTTTTGAATATCCCAACCAGTTTTTTCCAGTGACTTGCTTTGAAGTATCCCCAGGGTTGAAAGTTTTGATTGAAGGTTATCCTTTACTGCTCGATTTATACACTCCTCCACTGACAACGGTTTAGTTTCTTGTGCAAGAGTTAATCCTGGGATGGATAGCAATGCAACAAATAGAATTAAACCAGGTATTGAGTTCATAGGCATTTTTAATTTTACTTCTCTGGAAAACAAAATGTACAAGACGGGCAAAACGAGTAGTGTTAGCAATGTTGCAGACGCCAAACCACCAATTACAACTGTAGCGAGTGGCTTTTGAACTTCCGCTCCTGCACTTGTCGAAAGAGCCATCGGAAGAAAGCCAAGAGAGGCAACCGAAGCTGTCATGATCACAGGTCGTAAGCGATCACTGGTTCCCTTTTTTACCCGTTCGATAATATCTGTGATGCCTTCTTGCTTAAGCTGATTGAAATATCCAATTAGAACAATTCCGTTTAGCACTGCTACACCAAACAAAGCGATAAACCCGATTCCCGCTGAAATGCTAAAAGGCATATTACGAAACCAAAGAGCAAACACACCACCAATTGCAGAAAGAGGAATGGCCGTAAAAATGAGCAGTGTTTGCCTGAATGAATGAAACGTGAAATAGAGCAATATCAAGATCAGAATTAAAGCAACGGGCACTGCAACTGAAAGCCGCTGGTTGGCCTCACGCAAGTTTTGAAACTGGCCTCCGTATGTTGTGTAATAACCTGGAGGTAACCGCAGCTTCTCATTTAGAATTTTCTCAATTTCCTCCACCGTACTTTCAACATCACGACCGCGCACGTTAAAGCCTACATAAATTCTTCTCTTTCCATTCTCGCGGCTCACCTGGGCAGGTGCGTCTTTAATGGAAACATCGGCTACCTGGCTAAGCGGAACTTTATTACCGGATGGAAGTGGAATAAATAAATTTTCAATGCTGGTAATGTCTTCGCGGAGCTCCTGTTGAAGTCGAACTACAAGATCAAAACGTTTTTCGCCCTCAAAAACAACACCCGCTACGTTTCCCGCAAACGCAGTCTTAAGAATCATATTAATATCGGAGATATTGAGTCCATATTGTGCCATTTTATCACGGTTGTATTCCACAATAATTTGAGGAAGTCCGGTCACGCGTTCAACTATCGGCTCACTAACGCCATCAACAGGTGCAATAAGTTCAGCTATTTTATTTGCCTCTGCCGTCAACACATCCAGCTCATCGCCAAAAACTTTTATCGCAACATCCTGCCTAATGCCAGTCATCAGTTCATTGAATCGCATTTGCATAGGCTGTGTTACCTCTACATTCACTCCGGGCAAAACAGAAAGTGACTCCTCAATTAGCTCCTGCATTTCTTCGCGACTGCTAACACGCCACTCTTCCTTTGGTTTCATGGAAAGCATGATGTCACCCCGCTCAATCGGCATCGGGTCAGTGGGAATTTCTGCACTTCCTATGCGGGTAACGGCCTGTTTAATTTCGGGAAACTCTTTTTTCAGAATGCCTTCGGCCATTGAAAATGTTTTTACAGTTTGCGTTAAGGATGTTCCCTGCATCATGCTGATTTCTACTGTCAAGTCTCCCTCTTCGAGAGTTGGAATAAATTCTCCCCCCATTGTACTAAAGAGCCATAATGCAAAGGCCAGAAGAAGAACAGATAAACCAATGGTGACTGCTTTAAAGCGTAATGCAAAGGTCAGCACTGGCGTATATATCTGATGAAAGAAGCTCATCAGCTTGTCAGAAATATTGGGCTTATGTTCGGTCTTGCGACTCAGAAACAAGGCACTCACCATAGGTATATAGGTGAGTGAAAGAATGAAGGCACCCAGAATAGCAAATGCAACAGTTTGTGCCATTGGCTTGAACATTTTTCCTTCGATGCCTATTAAGGCAAATAGCGGAAGGTAAACGATCAGGATAATGATTTCTCCGAAGGCCGCACTGTTCCTGATCTTGGAGGCAGCCGAATAAACTTCCTCATCCATTTGTTGTGAAGACAATTTGTTCACACCTGGGTAAAGAGCTTTATTGATAGCAATCCGATGAACGATGGCTTCAACAATAATCACTGCGCCATCTACAATCAATCCGAAATCAATAGCTCCCAGGCTCATCAGGTTTCCGGATACTCCAAAAAGATTCATCATCGAAATAGCAAAGAGCATAGCCAGTGGAATAACTGACGCTACCACCAAACCTGCCCGAAGATTGCCTAATAACAAAACAAGTATAAAGACTACGATCAAACCGCCTTCAACCAAGTTCTTCTCAACGGTTCCAATAGCTCTGCCTACAAGCTCAGTCCGGTCTATGAAAGGTTCTATCACCACACCTTCAGGAAGGGACTTTTGAATTTGTATCATCCGCTCTTTTACATTTTTGATAACATTGTTAAAGTTCTCGCCCTTCAGCATGAGTGTAATACCCGCAACCACTTCACCTTCACCATTTCGGGTTACTGCTCCATAGCGCATGGCACTTCCGAACTGCACCCTAGCTACATCGCGTACCAATACAGGAATTTCGTTTACATTTTTGATTACAATTTTCTCGATGTCCTGAAGTGATTTAACCTGACCGAGACCTCTTATAAAATAGGCACTACTCCGTTGCTCAATGTAACTGCCTCCGGTGTTCTCATTGTTTTTCTCCAATGCTTCATAGATTTCCGGAATAGAGATGTTTAACGCATTCAGTTTGTCATTATCTAATGCAATTTCATACTGCTTAACAAATCCTCCCCATCCACTTACTTCTGCAAGTCCTTCCGTTCCCGCAAGTTGCCTTCTCACTATCCAGTCCTGAATGGTTCGCAGTTCCGTTGCGGAATACTTTTCTTCAAAGCCTGGCTTTGCATGTATTACGTAATGATAGATTTCACCGAGGCCTGTGGTGATGGGAGCTAATGTCAACTCCCCAAGTCCTTTCGGAATTTGAGCCTCCGCCTCTTTCAGTTTTTCGCCCACTTGTTGTCTTGCCCAATAAATATCAACGTTGTCTTTAAAAACAATTGTGATAACTGAAATTCCCGACCGCGAGATTGAACGTTTTTCAATTACATTGGCAATATTGCTCAAAGCAAGTTCGATAGGAGCGGTAATAAATTGCTCTACTTCCTGCGCTCCGAGTGTAGGTGCTTGCGTAATTACCTGCACTTGATTATTGGTTATGTCGGGCACTGCATCGATGGGCAGTTGAGTTAATGAGTAAGAGCCCCACGCAATTAACAGCAGGGTAAAAAAGCCGATCATCAGCTTATGTTTTATGGAGTAATGAATAATCTTGTCTAACATAATAGTTATTAGAAATGATGAAGTACGACATGCCGGATTAAGTTTATTAATCCCAGATCGAAAATCACGGCCATTTTATGTATTAAAATGTCTATTGCCGCTCTGAACCCAGAGTGATTTTTTATCTAGCGCACAGCGCAACAGTAAAATGAAATGATTGATTATAAGGGAATGACGGAACTGTCATTCTCGCAGATTATTCAAGCAAGCTTAGGAGGTTGCCAGATAGAATGGTTTTCGTTCGAAACAGGATTTTCGAAATACAAAGAGAGTTGCTTTGTGTTGTGTGCAAAAGCAGAGAACTCCTGACTAGCTAATGTGTTCAATTGAACGTGCGCGGCACAGCAAGCACAAATACAGAAAGGTGTACAAAAATCCTGCTCTGAAGTATTATGGTCGTGGCTACCATTGTCTACAAAGGTAATTCCGGTCTTCTTCTCATCTATACACGTCTCCCTGTCGCTGCACGGATAAACCGCCAGGAAAAGGACATGTAGTGCGAATAAGAATTGAATCACTTTCACGATGCAAAAATAAACGAAAAAACAATGCAATAGGGTTGCAACATACCAAATCGCTAAAAATAGCTTGAAAAACCAAACTGAAATCCAGCAGTTTTAGATGGAGGATTTCCTAAAATGTCAGTTTGCCAGGCATATCGGTAATTTAAACGAACAACGGTTTGTGTTGTAGGTCGCCAGCTAATTCCTGACACAACCGATAGAATGTCTTCGTGAATGTTGTCTCCGGATTCTAAAAATTTGCCTTTATTCCAATCTACATACTCAAAGCGACAAATGACATTTACCACGGAGCTTTCAAAACCGAACATGCTTCTTCGCAAAACTGGCTGAACCACATCAAAGAAACCACCCCACTGTTTATCACCATATTGCTGACTGTAGGTAGAGGGCACATCAATGGTTGTGAAAGACCATTCGGAATTCAAGTAGGTACCTGTTGGTAAAACGGTATTGAAATCAATTGCCAAGGTGTGATGATTTCGCTTTTCATCCAATGTCAATCCATCTTCTTGAAATTTATTATATACTCCGCCCATATAGGAAACCCCGATTTCTCCAAAACGTTTGTTGCGTATCGCTACTTTAGCCGTTAACAGGGGTATACCGTTAAAACTTTCTTCAAACCTATCCTTGTTTAATTTTGAAGCAGGAAGAAATGTTTTGTTCTCACTGTTGCTAATAATCTGATCATCGAATCCATTAGTGAGATACGTTTCATACGCATATACCCAATTTCCTTTATATAGTTTGCCATACAAACCAAAGCCTACATTACTCCACGTAGCGGGTAGTAGTTGAGTGGCGGAAATCGGGCGATCAATAAATTCCCATTTAGGCCCATCGTGGTTTTGATTGAACGCACCAATAGGGTTCATAACAATTCCTCCTCGCAAATTCAATAGCGGATGAAATTCAAAATCAACAGAAGCAAATTCAATATTGATTTCTTTTGTGCCGTCTTCAAACTCTATTTCCGAAAGGAATTTTATTCGCCTGGAAATGCTTGACGCGATAAATAACGTGAGGCGTCTCATTTGAAATTGATGCCCTTCACTTACCCCATCGGTGCCTAGGTGTTGCCAGTTAGCTTCTACATAGCCACCAACGGCAACAGGTAGTTTACTGACTGACAGAAAGGGTCGGTTATAAACCGCATCCATATTGAGAAGTAGTTTAGAAGTGTCCTGCTGAGTTCTTTTAAACAACGTAGAATCTACTTGTGCAGTCAAGGTTAAGCACATCACTAAAGCAACTAGTATTAGTAAACTTTTTTTCATGATTGTCGCAAGTCTATGGTGATGGTCTCGTTTTGTACAATGATGGGAAAGGAACGCAGATTTTTTTCCGCTGGTCCGTTACTTACTGCACCTTTATTGGTGAATTCACTTCCATGACTTGGGCAATGGAGCGCGTCACCCGCTGCTTGTAGCTCTGCGCCCTGGTGAGTGCATTTCATCCATAGAGCACTATATTCAGTATCAGAAAATCGGTACACGTAAATTGGAAATTCCAATTTGTCGTTTTGAATGATGATGTACTGACGGGTAAGCGTCTGTTCTTTCTTCAGGTATGTGAATTCCGACTTCGGCACACTGATACCCGTTGCGTTCATTAAACCACTTGTGTAATGTGTCGCCTGGCAACCAGTGATTAAAAATGGAATCAACCCGCCACTCACGCAGGTGATACAAGTTTGTTTGACAAAGGTGCGTCTGTTCATGGCTATAAACTTTCGAGGAATTGAATGAGTTTTGTTTTTTCGTCAGCCGTTAGCGCCTGATAATTATCTCTTATTTGAGTAGCCTCTCCACCATGAAGCAAAATAGCTTCGTCAATGCTTCTGGCTCTTCCATCGTGCATCAAAAAGTATTGATTCCCTTGCGAGTTTTTTGAAAGACCTAAACCCCAAAGCGGTGGCGTTCGCCATTCAAAGGTTTTTGCCGAGCCTTCGGTGTATCCATCATCGAGTGCGGTGCCCATGTCATGTAACAATAAGTCACTGTATGGAAAAAAGATTTTGTTGGATATGGAGGCAATAGTTGAGTTCCCGGTTTTCATTTCAGGGCGATGACATTTTGAGCACCCAATGGCGGCAAACAATTGCTTTCCTTCAAGAATTGAATTGCTTTCAGGCCGTGGCACAGGTGCCTTAAGTGTTTTTAAATAGAAGACCACATCATTGATGGTTTGATTGGAAACTTCGGGATCAAACACCAATCCAGAATGCGGGTCAATAGGTTCGAAACTTGATGTAATTCCGATGTCTTGATTATAGGCTGTGGCTGTTTGTTGAAGCAGATCATAGGTGGCCGCTTTCTTACCGAAACGGCCAATATATTTACCGTTTTCGCTGACACTGTTCGGTCGCTGCACTACATACTCTTTGAGGTTGATCCAGTTGGGCGTTCCGCTAATACCGTCTCCATCTACATCTTCCGGGTCGGACCAGGCCAAAATATCCGCATCGCTAACTGCATCAATAAAACCAAGCCCTGTATTGGCAGGTGGCGTAAAAGACGAGAAAGTAGCATCAGGTGGAATTGCTTCTGGTTGAAACCCAGGAATTGCCCGATGTTGTAATTGCGGGCCGCCCACATTCAAATATTGATTACCATTTTCATCGGTTTGCCCAAATCGCGTAAGGGTTGTGAAAGGATGACCCTTCCCGTCTCCAGGATGACAACTGCCACAGGATGGGGCTACAAACAGAGGCCCAAGACCATTTTGTAAGGTGAATATTTCAGTATTAAAGGCGGCATCGCCCTTCAGAAACTGAATATTTTCAGCATTATTTAGCCCTTCCACCGGACCGTCCAAAATGTCAAAATCGGCTGGGGCTTCGGGTTCAAATGTCTCGCAAGCGCTTAATATAAGCACACCACATAGTAACGTTTTAAAGTTCATACCTCAATAATACGACTAGTATAAATATAATGTTAGACTAATCTAATAAATTAATTTTAAGGTATTAACAAAAAGCTTTATTTTTCAATAAAAATGCAGAAATGGGTACGCTGACAGAGGAGAATTATATTAAGTCGATTTACTCGCTTTCACTGGCTACAGGTGAGGTATTTGTATCCGAACTGGCCAAAAAACTAGAAGTAAAGTTGCCCACCGTAAATAGTATGGTAAAAAAATTGGCTGCCAAGAAGTTCGTGGCCTATGCGCCCTACCAGGGTATAAAATTGACGGACAAGGGAAAGAAGGAGGCTTTGGCTATCATCCGCAAACACAGGTTAGCCGAGTTATTTCTGGTAAAAGTAATGGGACTTGGTTGGGAAGAAGTGCATGAAATAGCCGAGCAATTAGAACACGTAAACTCCGAACGATTTTACAACCGAATGGATGAATTGCTAAACTATCCAAAAGCAGACCCTCATGGTGAGCCGATACCAGATACTCATGGTAAAATTCCTACAGAGAAAAGAACTCCGCTTAGCGCGCAGAAAGAAGGGAAGAAAGTAAAAATTATTGCTGTATCGGTCGATCAAAAATCATTTCTCGATCACTTAAACGCAAAAGGGTTACAGATTGGTGATACCATCATGATCGTGAAACGTGAATTATTTGATGGCTCTGTGACTATCCTAAAATCACAGAAAGAAATAGTTCTCAGTCATCAGGTTTCCGAAAATATTCTGGTATCTGGTGATGAAACTTAATTTGCTCAAGATTGCCAAGGGTCACTCTTTGGTCAGTTAGGTTCTTTTATAAGGTAGTCTTAAAATAAAACGCTATATCTTGCTATACCATATTGGAATGAAACTCATTCAACAGCAAACCATCCAGGAGTCCCTCTCAGTCTCTTATCAGATCGAAAAGATTGGGAAATCTGAATTAGACCTTTTTAAGAAAAACCTGGTTGAGTACCTCTCCAAAATTAATCCCGCTGAACACGAAGAGAACGCTAAAAACCTGGTGCGTGATTTCTTTCGGGATACATTCTACAACGGAAAGAATGACATTAACACAAAGGGAAGGATTGACCTGGCCATTTACCAGGACGAAAAGCCCGTAGTAATTTTTGAAACCAAAAAGCCTTCAACAAAAACTGACCCCGACATGGTGCAGGCAGGCAACCTCAAAGCCAAGGCCATGTATCAATTGGTTCTTTATTTTCTTGAAGAGCGAATCCAACACAATAACATCAATATTAAATACCTCATCGCAACCAACATGCTTGAGTGGTTTATTTTTGATGCTGCACTTTTTGAAAAGCTCTTTCTCAAAAACAAGACGCTGGTAAAAGATTATACAGAGTGGCGCGCCAAAGCCAAGGTAAGTAGTGATCGTGATCTTTTTTACAAGCAAATTGCCAAGCAAGTAATAGAAGAATTAGAACCTCAATTAGCCTACACGTATTTTGATATTAGGGATGCTGAAAAACTGATTAAGAAAAACTCAAAGGAAGCTGATAACAAACTTGCTCTTTACTTCAAGGTATTTTCACCAAGGCATTTACTAAAGGAAACAGCACGGAACGACAGTAATCAACTCAATAAAGAATTTTATAATGAGTTGTTGCACATTATTGGATTAGAGGAAATAAAGGACGGGGGAAAGAAACGTATTGATCGTAAAAAGAAAGACATAGAAGAAGGGTCACTTCTGGAGAATACAATCAATATTTTGCAGACCCGAAGTAAGCTACAGAATATTGAGAACCTGAATCAATATGGTGAAAAGGAAGAAGACCAGGTATTTAGTGTAGCACTGGAGCTTTGTATTACATGGCTTAACAGAATCTTGTTTTTAAAACTACTCGAAGGTCAACTCATTACCTTCCATCGTAAAGATCCATCGTATGCTTTCTTAAATACTGGCAAGATTGCAGACTTTGATGAACTGGACGAACTCTTTTTTGAAGTATTAGCCGTGCCCCAGACAAAGCGTTCTGCATCCGTTGTAAAGAAATTTGGCAACATTCCGTACCTCAATAGCTCCCTGTTTGAGGCCAGCGTATTAGAAAATTCATCGCTTCGAATCGCGGATTTAAAAGACCGTTTAGATTTAACTGTTTACTCAGGCACCGTACTGAAAGACAATTCAGATAAACGCTACAAGGGAAAGAAAAACACCCTGCAATACCTGTTTGAGTTTTTGAATGCCTACGACTTTGCCAGCGAAGACACTGAAAATGTAGTGGTCGAGACAAAGAAGGATGTGATTAACGCATCTGTGTTGGGTTTGATATTCGAAAAAATTAATGGTTACAAAGATGGTTCGTTTTTCACGCCTGGTTTCATTACCGAATACATGTGTCGTGAAAGTTTGCGTAGGGCGATAATAGAAAAATTCAAAGTTCACGAAGCAAGTATAGAATCATTTGAAGATGTTAAATCTTACGTTCATAAATTTTATAAAAAAGAAGACCTCAAAAAATTCAATCAAACGGTTAACAGCATAAAGGTTTGCGATCCGGCAGTGGGTTCAGGTCACTTTTTAGTTTCAGCCCTTAACGAACTGCTCGCCATTAAAAGCGAGTTGGGTATTTTAATTGATGCCGAAGCGCAGCCACTGGAATACCTGGTCAAGATTGAAAACGATACACTCATTGTTACACACCGTAGCAGCAATGAGCCTTTCAATTATTTACTGGATAAGGATGGTACACCGCCCATTGCGCTGCAAAAAGTACAACAGGCACTCTTCCACGAAAAGCAAATGCTGATTGAAGGTTGTTTGTTTGGAGTAGACATTAACCCCAAGAGCGTAATGATTTGTCGCTTGCGCCTGTGGATCGAGCTATTGAAACATGCCTACTACATCACAGATGGAAAAACCAAGAAGGCCGATGCGCTTGAGTTACAAACCCTGCCTAATATTGACATAAACATTAAAGCAGGAAACTCACTGGTAAGCAGATTTGATATAAAGGCTGATTTGGGAAAAGCCTTGCGCAGCATTAAGTACAATATCAATCAGTATCGAGGGTTTGTAAATGATTATAAGAATGCTACCGATAAGGAAACAAAACATGGATTACTAAAAATAATCGATCAGATTAAAGGGCAGTTTCGAACAGAGATTGCAAAATATACTGACCCACGAGTGGTTCGAATACAAAAATTAAGTGAAGAACTCTATCTCAAGTATCAAGGCACTCAATTATTTGATAGTAAACTAACGGAAGAGCAAAAAAAGAAAAGACAGAAATTAGTAGATGAACATGAGAAGCTTGCTGCCGAACTAGAAGAAGCAAAAAACAACAAGATTTACCAAAATGCCTTTGAGTGGCGCTTTGAATTCCCCGAAGTGCTGGATGATAATGGTGACTTCATTGGATTTGATGTAGCAATTGGAAATCCACCTTATATTAGGCAAGAGTCTATAAAAGAAATTAAGCCATACCTAAAAAACAATTATGAAGTATTCACGGGTACAGCGGATCTTTTAATTTATTTCTTTGAACTAGGCCTAAAGCTTATTAGGAAACAATCAAGTCTAAGTATGATTGTTTCTAATAAATTCATGAAAGCTGATTATGGTCATAGCTTAAGGTCATTGATAACAAAGCATCAAATTGATGAGATAATTGATTTTGGTGAATTACCGGTGTTTGATGAAGCGTCTACATTTCCGGTTATTTTAAATCTCACTAAAAATGGCGATAAACCTAGGCTTACTTTTGCACAAGTAAAGAGTTTAGATTTTGTTAATCTAAAAGACATCGTAGAATCTATTGGGTCAAAGCTTAAAAAGAAATCTTTGGAAAACGACTGGATACTTGCCGAGGAGAGCAATGTTGCATTGATGGAAAATTTGAAAGCAGCGGGAACTAGTTTATCTGATTATTTGACTCATACCAAAATTGTTTATGGGCTAAAGACAGGTTATAACGATGCCTTCTTTATAGATGAGGTAACTAAATCTAATCTGATAGCTGAAGACAAAAACTCCGCAAAAATAATTGTGCCTCTTGCTGTTGGTGATGACATTAGGAGATATAACATAGACTATTCGAAAAAATATTTAATCCTGACCAAGATAGGGGTTGACATTAAGTCCTACCCAGCAATTAAGAATCATTTAGATAAGTTTAAATCAAGGCTTGAAGCTCGCTCTGATAAAGGTAAATTCTGGTGGGAACTTAGGCCCTGTGATTATTATGAAAGCTTTTTATCTCCTAAGATAGTTTACCCCATCATTGCAAAAGAACCAAGATTTGCATTTTCTCCTGACGAAATGTATTTCAACGATAAAACGTTCTTTATTCCAACTAAGGACTTTTTTCTCTTAGGCTACTTAAATTCGAAGCTAGCATGGTTCTATTTAAAAAAGATTTGTTCCGTTCTGGGTGATCCTGAAAAAGGTGGCCGCCTGGAATTAAGAACCATCTATATGGAAACGCTCCCTGTTCCCAAAGTGAAGCCTCAACAGGCGAAAGAAATCTCACAAAGAGTTGAGAAAATATTAGCGCTTAAGAAAAAAGATCAGACAACTGATATTAGTGCCTTGGAAGATGAGATAAACCAGATCGTTTATAAGCTATATAATCTCACAACAGATGAGATAAAGATCATTGAGGGTAAAGATTAGTTACTTAAATGATAGACCAATCTAAATTATTACAGGCTCATTTAGATATTGTCGATAAGACAATTAATTATTTTACATCTGAGGTAACCAACCCAACTGAATTTATTGAAATAAAGGAATTAGCCTTGCAGACGTGCAAAAGGACTGGAGATAAATCTATTCAAGCACTCGTTCATGCTGGATACCTTTCAACATACGATTTTCTCATTTACTTAGGCAGCAAAAAACAATTAGGCAAAGAAGGCGTAAAGACTCAGATTGTTGACCTTACGCTGAAGCTACTGGCCGAAAACTTCATCGTTACACCTTTAGATAGTATTGCTGTTAATGGATTCATGAGATATAAGTCTGGCGGGCCACTTGCTGGTGCGCTTTACAAAATGAATTTAATCCATAATTTAATCTTCGGGTTTAACTTTATTATTGAGAAGTATAGAAAATCCGTTGTTAAGATTGAGCACATTGATAAGGATAGTAATCATTCAATCGGAACAGGTTTTTTAATACAACGTAAAGGCAAGGGGCAATCTATTGTTACCAATAAGCACGTAATTGAAGGATACAAAAAGCTTCGAGTACTTGATGTGGATGATAATGAAATTGAATTCAAAGAGATAAAACTGCACCCAACTAAAGATTTAGGTCTTATTAATCTTGCAACTTCAATCGACTCACCATCATTTCAATTCAACATGACTTTTGATGTAATGAGTGAAATTATAACAGTGGGTTATCCTTCAATACCCATGACAAAGTATTCCTATCAAGTGGTACATCGTGGAGAGATAAACTCTTTGGTTGAAGATTATGAAAGCAATAAGATATTTTTGTTTTCTGCTAAAACATCATCCGGTAATAGTTGTAGCCCCATCATAGACAAAATGGGAACAATTTTGGGAATTGTAACACAAGAATTATTTGAGGAGACTGCATTCCGTCAAAAAGGAAAGCTTCCTTATTATGCGGCCATTCCTTCCGTTGAGATTAACGGATTTATAAAAGATTAAAAAATTAGTATGAATGACTTTAATAAATTCAATAAGCTTTTTGAGACTCAAAATAAGCTTAAAAATATTTTAGAGTTATCAAATAAATTCAAGCCGCTCTCAAATTCATTTAATAATGAATTTGTCTTTCAAACCGAGTACTCTAAAATGATAAGAGCGTTTACAGGTCATTCACACCTCTTCAAGCAAATGGACAGCCTGAGCAAATTTGCCCTACCTCATTTTAATTCATCTTTTGATATTCTAAAAAAGCTTTCAATAGGGTTTAATGGCAATCCTGAAGTACAGTACATAACTATTGCCGAATTAGAACTATTGTCTGCTACTGCCTCAAGTGAATTAGCTGAGGCGTTTAAAAACGATTCACCTGATGAATTTATAGTAGCAAAGGAAGAAATATTAGAAGAACATTTGTTGCCTTATTTAGAGAGGCTAAAGGTAGATAAGCTTTGGTTGGGTGCCAATTATGCTTTAAGGGCAAAGGATAATCCTGATAATCTAAGACATGCTTTAGTATCATTAAGAACGCTACTCGAATTTCTGATTGATGAAGAACTGGCTCCTTTAGAAGAATTATCAAAAGCCGAGGTCTTTAAAAAGGAATTCGAAAAAACTCTCGCTGGTGGAAAGCCAAGGATAAAGCGTCAAAAAAAGATAAAATATTTTACCTCAAAAATAGAGTTTGGCCTACTTAGTGAATTTAATGAAAAGGACATAAACCTTATTTGCAATTGCTATGATACGTTATGTAATCTCCATAAACCTAATGTTAATCTCAGTGAAAATCAGTTGAGAATCTTAAAAGTCAAAACTGGAATACTCGTATGGTTGATGGCATACATAAATGAAATAATAAAAAACGGTAGTCAAAATACATTATAGAGAGCAAGCATGAATGAGTGACCAAAATAAAACCATTGATAACATAAGGATAAATGATTTACTCTGGATGACAATCCAAAGTCATTTAATTTCATTTAGATGGAAAGGTTTACCTGATGATGTCCATTTCACAATTGCCTTCAACGAGAATTCACCCAATATTAATTTTCATATTACAAAAAATGTGAATGGCGTATCTTTTGAAGACAAACCCAAAATTGAGATAGTAAAAATTCCAAAATCTGACTTAAATGATGTCATACCTCACCTTATACCAGCAATAATTTTAAAGCTTATTGCACCATTTGATTTAGAGGATTTTCAAAAGAAGAATTCCTCAGAAATAAAATTTCTACCCTATGAGGCTCTTGAAAAACATGATGTGTCAGAAAAATCTGAGACACTACTAATTGAAACGTTTAAAACTATCTCAAAAATTGAAAAAAGAACGAGACTTAAAATTGATGGTGATTTTGAAAGTAAATTCATTGAACTATCAACATCTGAGTCTCTTTTAGAGATACTTAACCAAAACACAGAGGCAATATTGAATAATAATATAGAGACGACTGGGGGATTGCTAAGGATCGATGAAGATAAAATGATTCCATTAATAAGAATTGAAGGGAGGTGGTTCAGTATCAATACAAACATTCAACTCATGGACATATTAAAGGCTATTGTTCCACTTCCTTTGGCAATACATTTAAAGAAATATACTAAGTACTCATTAGCTCATATTAGGAAGGCTACAACAAAAAAAGATGTTGAGCAATTCAATCATCCGATCACACTCTACAAGGTTCCACAGGGAACAATCGTTTAAAATCGTTTACATTCCTTCACAAAGTTTAATAAAGTTACACAGTCATTCACTACCGTTAACAATCGTTAACCTGCGCTTTGGGGTCGCTACATCTTTGACCCATGAACACAGCGATAAATCAAAATCATGGGATGGGCAATGGGATTGCCTTTCTTTTCGGAGCAGCATTTAATCTGCTGGCCAATGTAAATCTTTTATTTCTTCTGGACTATGCGCTGCAAGCCATTGTGGGAGGTATCATCTGTCTTGCATTCAAAATCATTGCTGATGTTTTCAGTCCGCTATGGCAAAAGCATAAAGACCGAGTAAAAGACTTTGCAAAGCTAAAAAGAGTAAAGGGTCTTAAACTCAGAAGAAAGAAGCGCAATGATCAAGAGTAGTCACATATTGATCGGAGCCGGTACAGTAGCAGCCATCTACTTTGGTGGCAGCTACTTACTCAAACTCAATAGGCTTTCAAATGAATTAGAATCTGATACAAAGGTTTCGATTCACAATGTAAGTCTGAGTGGAATTGAACTCTCCATCAGTGTGAAACTTAAGAATCCAAGCGGTGGAAGTATTCAGGTGAAGCATCCTTTTGTGAAGATGATTTATGCCGATAAGACCATAGCATCATCACAAGTAAAAGATGTGAACCTGACTGTTCCAAAATTTAGTGAAGTCAATCTTGATCCGATAAAAATCAAACTTGGATTTCTAAGCCTGGCAACAACGGTTCCGGCATTGGTGAAAGAATACCGCGAGACAGGTAAGCTCAACTTGGTTGTACACACGGTAACAACAATCAACGATAGTTTACCCTACACAAAAACTGACAATATCACTTTGGGCGGTGGGAAGCCTGCCTGACGGTAGGCAGGGCTGCATGACGGCAAATGAGAAAGAGATGATGAAGAAAGGAAGAGGCGTATGGTAGCGGACAGAAAGAGGCGATTGAGGGATGGAAGGGAGTTCGATCATCTCTTTCCACCCCCAGGTGAAAAAGATACTACGATAAAGAAGAGTGCGAATGTAGAAGACACGATGAAACTCATTCGCACTGCATTGCCAAAGACGTTATGGCAAACGGAAAAGATTGCGAAGGTATTGAAAGGTCGGACAATGGAAGAAACCTGTTCCAACATCTGGCACTTCGTGTACCAACACATTCAGTACAAAAGAGACGAGGAAGGAGTTGAGCAAGTACGCAGTCCCAGAAGGGCATGGAGCGATAGAAAGACGGGAGTAGACTGTGACTGTTACACCGTATTTATTCTCTCCATCCTCCGATCTCTTGATATAGACTGCCTCGCCAGGATAACGAAATATCCAAAGCGGTATCCGGAAGTTCCGCGATGGCAGCATGTATATCCGATTGTACCGAAGCCAGGTCATCTTGAAGATTACATAGATGAACGTGATTACTACATCGTGATTGATTGTGTGAAAGACAGATTTGATGATGAACAACCTTATTTAGAATGTAAAGACTACGATATGAGACTGGATTATTTAGACGGAATTGAAGATGAAGGACAAGAGGAAATCCAATTCATAGAACATGAAAATGTTGACCTGTCTGATCTTGCATCAGTGTATGATGAAGACGAGATGGGAAACATCTTCAAAAAAGTTGGTAAGGCGGTAAAGAAAACGGTGAAGAAGGTAGGTGATGAGGTTGGCAAAGGAATTCGTTTTGTCAATCGCTATATCAATCCGGCCACATTGCTTTTGAGGAACGGCTTTTTACTGGCCATGAAAATTAACCTCATGAATGTCGCGGGTAGATTACGCTATGCCTACCTCACCGATTCCCAGGCACAAGCCAAGGGCATGAACATGAGTGAACTTAAAAAACTTCGCTCAGTAAAAGACAGAGCGGAAACAGTTTACTGGCAAGCGGGTGGAAAGAAGGAAAATCTTAAGAAGGCTATTCTCCACGGAAAAGGAAACAAGGATAAAAAAGTACCACTGAGCGGTCTTGATGGGTTGGATAATGTGTACGCTGACCAGGATGAATATAACATCATCTACAGTGATGAAATTGAGGGGCTGGGTGAGATCGCCAGTGGTACTGCTATCGCGGCAGCGACTTCAGCGGTAGCTGCAATCGCAGGAGCATTAAAGCAGGTGAAAGGTCTGTTTAACAAAGGTGGCGGTGATGAGAAATCATTTCAAAGTGAAACGGACAATGCTGGAACAGCGACATCCGCTCCTGCCACGATACCGGAAGATGAAGATGCTTTCCGATATGAAGAGTCTGCGCCTTCAACGTATTCTGCTCCAGTTACCACTGCACCAAAGCAGAGTCTGACAACAACGATCAAAACAAATGAAGCAACAAAAATTTATTCAGCTCCTGCTGCGACTTCTAAGCCTGTACTATCAAATGAATCTGCCTCCAGCGGAACTATGCTTGTACCAAGTGAAAGTACATCAACAAGCGATGCTGTTCAAACTCAGGATGGTTCAGAGAAAGCTGGCTTCCTACAGAAAACTACGACATGGGTAAAAGCTAATCCTGGGAAGTCTCTGCTTGTCGCAGGGGGAATTATCACAGGAGGAGTTCTCTTGATGAGAGCAATGCGAGGTGGTTCCGGAACAAACGGACTCGAAGGTATCCCTCCTAAAAAACGAAAGACGAAGAGCAAAAAGAAAGCTGGAAGTAAGGGCAAGAAAACAAAAGTGAAAGCACAAAATCTATTATAGACATGGCAAAGCAAAAGAAAAATAAAAAAGGGAATGCGCTCTTTGGAACTGCCCCCGTAATGGAGCATCCGATAGCGCAAACAGTAACAAAAGGTGGACTTGTGTTACTGACAGCAATCGCAGCAGGTGGTGCAGGGGCGGCACTTGGCAAGCACTCACTGCTTGCTGGAATTCCGGTGACACTGGTTGGCTTCCATAAAAAGAATCCATTCATCATCGCGGCAGGTCTTGGACTCACGCTTAGCAACGGGTTTCAAAATCAAAACAAGACTACAACGGTACAGGGGGTAGATGGATTTGATATGAAACAAATTGCTGAACAAGCTAAAGATCGTGTGGGAACATTCTTCAAGAATTTCTCAGAGAAGCTTTACATCAGCAAAGCAGAACCTACTGCAACAGCAGGACTCGCAGGTGAGAATAACGAAGAGCAAGTAACCTACTTCGTCAATCCATACAACAATTCGAAGGAGCTTGATATGTCAGCTATTGACAGAATCCAGGAACAGATCGCGAACATGAATGGAATGAATGCGGTGGAAGAAATGGAAAGAGAGTTTTAAATCAAAGAGTAAACTATTAAACACAAAGTAAAATTATGCTAGGAGCATTAGGACAACTCATGGAGAGTGAGTACACAAACCCAACGGAGTTGTTGGGTTTGAATGGAGAGATGGATACCGAGTTGTTAGGGTATCTGAATGCGCTGAACCCTGTGCAACGGGCAAAGGCGATGAGTAAGATTGTAAAGCGACATATTCCTTCGCAAGGGTCGCGTGCAGAGTTTGAGAAGTTCTTTGTGGAACTGCCAAAGCACATTAAAGAGCAATTGCTTCAGGGTAAGTTGCGCCTGGCTGATCAACTGATTTATACCATCAAGCCAATCAAAGGTGCAAAGACCATCAAGATGTTTGAGAGTCAGGACGTGAAGGAAGTGAATTTGCGTAACATCAGTAACGCCAAGCTTCCGAAGAACATGGCCTTGCTCGTGTCTGGAATTTATTTGCTGCATGGTGTTGCCGACTCATTGGATATTGATGACATCAAGACAACCAAGTTTGATTCCATCGAGAACATTGGAGCACTTGCCAATGGTGAGTTCAAACTCAAGGCCAACAAAAAGCAATTGGTTAGCGATACTTCTAACCGGAAGTTTGTGACCACTCAGTTTGACATGGTGCCAAAGAGTTTCTACAAACTGGCGAACCCTCGTCTTATTCATGACGATGTGGACATCGAATTTGAAATCGAACTAGGAACCATCAAGGGATTGGATGCAAACTCAGTTTTGTATGTAGGTCTTGAAGGAACAGCAACCATTCCTTAGTAGGTCATGGAGAAGCGTTTGGTGGATAAAATCTACACCTTCCTGGTGGACGCGGAAGGGCAACCGGTGAGCAAGAAGTTTGACCTGGATAAGAATGTCAAAGTGGTACACGGTATCATGATGAGTTCAGACAGGCCGAACCTCTTGTTCTACCGAGGCTCTCAACGGATTGAACTTTCAGGGGAAGAACTTTTTCCTGAAGACTTTGAGAGCAAAATGTTTATGAGTGGAATGGCCGTAGCTCCTGACAATAAATACAAGTCGTTGGGTAATGGAGTAGTATCCGGAAACGGTGAATTAAAAATCCAATACAAGGACACGGCCAATCCAAACGCTCCCTTTGCGGCTTACAAAGTTATCGTCAGTCTTTTATGTGAGATGAAATAGCGAAGCTATTCGATGTGACCTTAAAAAATAATTAACAACACATCAAATGATAATCACAAAGACCAAACGGAGAATCATCATAGCCAAACTTGAAGTGAATAAGCTTGAGCGGTTTAAGCCATTCGAAATCAGGCTTCCGGCTAATGTGAAGAAAGTAACAGGAATACTCGTAACAACCTCAGCAACATGGGAACCGGTACCGTAAGTTTTCAAGCTAATGACAAGATGGATGTCTTTTATGTGGCACGACTAAAAGAGGAAGGAATTGAGTCATCAGACGAATCCATCATTCAGGTTGAAGACTCGCAGTTTGAGAGTGATAAAGCTTGGGTTACTGGTAATGTACCAAAGATAAAACCTGTGCATGTCGAGGGCGATACTTCCATCATCAATGCCTGGTTCAAAGGTGAGACCTATCAAGACCCATTTGTAATCACGGTCTATGTTGAATGCGAAACGGCTGAAGAGCTTGAGGAAGTTACTGCGGATGAAGAGATAGAACAGGACAAGCGTTCAAGGAATGATTTCCTGGAACCAGTGGAGATAAACTTATGACCGAACAATTCATTCTTGAGTTTGCGCCTTTGCGATTAAAACAACAAGGCTATTCGAAGTATCATCTCCGTCACAGGGATTTTATTATCGAGGCAGGAACAACAGTAACTATTCCTGCCTACAATGAAATGTTCTTCATCATTGATGAACCTCCTGGGCTTGTGGTTGACTCTGATTATGGAATGTACGACTCAACGGAAGATCCTATTCCTGAGAGCATTCATATTCATCGAGGCGAAATCAAGATTACGAATCCAGGAGATGCGAAGCGAAGAATAAAATTTATACAAGCAATCATAGTGAATTAAGTATGGCATTACCGAATAAAGAAAAATACGAACAGAAAAAGATTGACAATCTTTTGCAGTACCTGCGGCTTTACAATGACAAGGGTCAACCCATTGATTACGAAATTCTGGTTGATGGATTCAAGGCAGTACGCAGAACAAGTGACCCTGATATGTTTACGATGTTCGAAAACTTCGTAACTGCGGATACGCGATCAATTGAAATTTTACTTTTCACTGGCAGTAGCAATAACAACGAAAAGAGAATATTCTACTTCGGTGAAGACCAGAAAGAAGGACTATCAGGAGTTGATGTGAAAAACATCGTGGATGAAGAAGTGCAAAGAAAACTTCGGGAGAAGGAATACGATGAACTGAAAGGTGAAAATAAAAACTTAAAGCAACACATCGCAGACCTGGAGAGTGAAGTTGAGGAGTTGGAGAAACACAATGCCCGACTTGAAATGAAGCAATCTCCTTTGAATAGTTTCTTAGGTGATGTTGGGTCAAGCCTGGTGGAGAGCTTCATCAAGCGTAATCCAAAACTCATGGCAGCTTTCCCAGGTGGTGAGGCACTCGCAGGTTTGTTGCAATCAAGCAATGAAGAAACAAGCGAAGAACCAATACCGGATTCAGAAGTCAGCTTCAAACCAAAGGTAAGTTCTTCCGCTTCGTCTCTCACTGAAGAAGACCAGGCTGCTATCCAGTTTGTCAATCAGCTTAAGTCACAGTTCAGCAAAGAAGAATTTGAGCGAGTGCTTCTCATTCTTCAAACTCTTGCCGATGACAAGAGTAAGATTGACCTAATCATAAATCATGTAAACATTAAACAATCATAACAATGAATAAGTACAGTTTTGAAGTGAGCATTGAGGCGCAAACGCAAGGTGAGGCAGAAGTAAAACTGTCAGCAGCATCCATCTTGATGCAGAAGTTAAAGGCACGCGAGATAGCAAAGCTTGCCGATGTGGTCAAGAATGACCCAATGAAAACGTCCCTGGCCAAAAAAGCCTTGGGGTTATAGAGAATTATAGAAGGGATAAGTAAGACATGAACGCAGACGCACAGAAGGTTCAAAATTTCAAGAACATAGTGATCTATTCGACACTAGGACTTGGCACTGCTACCGGACTGTTTTTTCTGGCGCGTCACTTTTACAAAAGGACAAGAGCGAATGTATCTCAAAAGCGAAGTCTGGAGGTAGGCGATCCAGCAACATTTGCGAAGCAATTGAAGATGGCTTTTGATAATGACAATTACGCAGGTTGGGGAACGAATGAAAAGATGGTAATGCAAGTATTTAACGAGATACCATCCAAGAGCATGTACTCAAAAGTACAGAAGGAGTACGCCAACCTCTATGGTAAAAGTCTGAATGCAGACCTGGAAGAGGAGTTGAGCAGTGAAGAGTATAACGAGCTGATAAGGATTTTAAACGCGAAGAACTAATGGCGAAGAAGGCATCGAAGGGAAAGAAGAAAGCGCAAACGAAAAAGCCGAAAGCAAAAAAGACCGCTGCACCTAAAAAGAGTCAAGGCAAGAAGGGTGCTGCAAAGGCTAGGGTATTTATCTATGCATTGGCTTTAGCTGCCCTTGGCGGTGGTGGGTATCTGGTATATGATAGGATTAAAAGAAAGAAGTTAGCTGAACAAAATCAGTTGCCTTCAGACAACAACGATACAATCATAATCAACAACACACTTCCTGCTTCGTTTAGCACATTCACATCAAAAGTCCTGAGTTCAGCAAGTGACAGTTTTCCTTTGAAAAGAGGAAGCCGAGGTACACGAGTGACAATGCTTCAACAGGCTTTAGCGAAGACTACTCCATCCATTATGATTGATGGACAATTCGGACCACAAACAGCGGGAGCATTAAAGACAGCGGGGTATCCTGAAATTGTAGATGAAACACTCTTCAACAAAATCACAGGTTCGACTAAAGGTTCTGTCCAGGTGGTATTCAATCCTTCGGCATTAGCTGAAAGTCTTTACAAAGGTGCCCAAGCCAAGAATCTTGCTCAAGTGATGGATATTTTAAAACAGCTAAAATCTGTAACAGAATATTCAGCGGTGAATGAGTATTACAAGAAGCAAAGCTTTATCTCAAAGACCATTGTAACAGACCTCTTGGAATATGCTTTCAAAAATAATGAAGCTGCCAAGGTGCAGATACGAAATGAATTCCTGCGCATAGGTTTAAAAGTAAGCTCTGCGGGAACTTGGAGCCTACAAGGAATCCGACTCTACAAAGACCTCGTCACTATCCGCGAAACAGTGGTAACGGATGCCAGGAATAACCGGATACCTGTGCGCAGGAATACAATACTCGGAGATGAATTGGAAGTCGCTAATGGAATGACATGGTTCAAGTCTATTGATAACAACATTCTGAAAGTCCCAACGCAGGACGTGAAGTACACTTAAACAAATAATAACAATGGCAAAGTTTGAAAACTTCGCAGGGAAACTCCTGCGATTAGAGGGAGGGTATGTGAATCATCCATTGGATAAAGGAGGCCCGACTAAGTATGGAGTCATTCTTTCTGTGTGGAAGGAACACGGGCATGACAAGGATGGTGATGGAGACATTGATGCAGAAGACATCAAGAAACTCAGTGAAGAAGATGCGAAGTGGATTGCAAAGAAAATCTTTTGGGATTACTTCCAGGCAGACTTCATCCTGAATGAATCAGTAGCTCAATTCATTGTGGATTGGGGTTACAACTCAGGAAGAAAAACAGTCGCGAAGATTGTGCAGCGTGTGCTCAATGCAGACGTGGATGGAATCGTTGGCGTACAAACGCTCACCGCTATCAACTGTGCAGACCAGGAGCGTTTGTTCAACCTACTCAAGATTGAGCGTCAGGTATTCTTGAATAACATCATCAAGAGAAGGCCAGACCAAATCGTATTCTATGATGGATGGATGAATCGAGTGAATTCATTCCGCTTTAAGCAAGCTGCATAAATCAAACAAGTAAAGAGTAAAACACATGCTATCAAGAATAAAGGGGATTTTGAAAGAGTACGGATTTGTTCTATACACAAGGCCTTATGAGCTTAACATCGTTGGGCTAAGAAGTAAAAGTGTCGAATCAAATTCCTTTGATGATGAGATTCATGTGTTTTACACTTTGCCCAATGGCAAATGGAATTATCACATTTATCCGGCCACAACTGATCCAGGAACATTCTGGTTGAACAATCCATCATACCCTCAAGGCACTGCCATTCTTGCCCAGGGTCAGAATGTAGATGCTTATACCATCGGAAAACATCGAGGAAAGTATGAAGCTCTTGTTCAGCAAAAGCCAGTAACCGTTATACGTGACTATGACCGTGACGCTATTCTGGACTTTAACAATGGCGAAAAACAAACAGGACATTTTGGTATCAACATACACAGAGCATCTATTTCAGGCACAACGAAATCCATTGACCAATATTCTGCCGGATGCCAGGTGTTTAAAAGCGCGGATGACTTTCTGGTGTTCATGGAGCTTTGTAAAAACCATGCAAAGCTTTATGGAAATAAATTCAGCTACACACTGATTGATTTCAGATCGCTCAGAAGAATTACTCTCAAGCGAGTAGTAACCGCGACAACCATTTTTGCAGCCATTGCTTTAGGATGGGTGTTCAAACCGAACGTGAAATTATGAGTATTCCGAGACCTCCATTTCATACAGCTTCAGAGGAACTGCTTTACAACATCTACTTAAAGATTCAGAATGTGGATTATCTTAGGGAGAGTGATATTAGTACGCTTGCTAAGTTGAATGCAATCCTAACCGATGCAGATTTGATGAAGACCGAAGATATTTTATCGGCTATCAATGCGGTGAAAGGGAATGTTCCGGAGGCTGGTAACACACTTGAAAAGTTATTCAATATCATTCAAGGGTTAACATATCTGAAAGCAGATGACATTGACACGCTTGCAGAGTTGAATGCAATCCTTTCTGATGCTGACTTAATAAAAACCGAAGACCTTCAAAATGCAATTGTAACATTAAAAGGAAATGCACCCGTTGTCGCTGATACGCTAGAGAAGATTTACAATCTCCTTCAACCAATTCTCTCAGCATGGGTGCAAGATGGAAATAATGTTGGAGCAACGAAGTCCATTGGTACGAAGGATAGTTTTCCACTTCCATTTATAACCAATGGCATTGAGAGAGGGAGATTCGATGTCAATGGGAATTTCCTGATTGGATACAATGGAGCAGCAATCGGAAAAATTCATTTGAGAACAAGTGATTCTCTTGAGGCAAACCATGCAGTCTATATTGAAGACCCGATACTGAATATTCTTTTCGGAATTACTAACTCTGGAAAATTCTTCATGAACAAGGGTCGCTCTAACCTACTAATAAATGGTGGGTGGACAGGAATGACTGGATTGAGGAATCTCATTCTCACTTCAGGAACCTTGGGCGCAAAAATGGTTGACACAGGAAGTGATAACATTATTGCTGGTTACAATGCTGCATCAAGTTCCGGTGGTAATCCAGCTAGAGGGCTTGCGCGAAACGTAGTAATTGGTTCCGAAGCGGGTTCATCGGATAACAACGGTACGAGCTATGCTGACTGCGTGTATTTAGGTTATC
This sequence comes from Cytophagales bacterium, assembly GCA_017303795.1. Taxonomy (GTDB): domain Bacteria; phylum Bacteroidota; class Bacteroidia; order Cytophagales; family Cyclobacteriaceae; genus ELB16-189. Next base: position 202,752 of record JAFLBR010000002.1, read on the forward strand.
GTGCTGGATGGATGAATGGTTTTAATACAGGTCACAGAAATACAATGGTAGGTGCCTCTGCCGGAGCAACAGCGGCACAAAGCGGAACTGACCATACACTTGTTGGCTACGATGCTCAAAATGCAAGGTCAAATACTTTCAATACTTTATTAGGTTCCGGTACAAGAGCTTACAATAGTTTAGGTGACTTGATTAGTAATGGAGGCGGTCAGAGCTATATGACTGCAATTGGAGCGGGTGCAGCGGTGCGCACGCCAAATACTTTAGTGCTTGGTCGAGTTCTTAATGATCAGATTGTTGTAGGTGCAGAGAGTTGCAACTTTCAATTACCTGGAACAACTGCTAACCTGGGATTCAATGGTTATAAATTTCAAGTCATCAAACCTGGTAGTGCCGCACTTGGAGTTTCTGGTTCTGCATTCTTTCGAGATGGGAATTTCTCAATTACTCTTGGTGAAGAGGGAAATGGAGCAGTAAAAAATTCATTTCGGATTAACAGCTACTTGAGCGGGTATGGAGGTTACGAATTTTTGTTGAGTTCAAACAACATCAATGCAACACTTGAAATTACTGACTATCAATTTGGAGGCACCAAAACAGAAATGGTTAGGATATCTCCAGCAGGTTATGCCAATACTGCCATTCTTGTACGTCCAAATGATGTCTACAATACAGGATACGGCTATCGGTATATTCTTCAAGGAACCAATACAGGGCAACAAAGCAGATTTGTTTCTGCATTTCATGGTCAGATAAGTTTGCCCATAGATGATAGTTATCCAAATTATAACCGTGCTCAGATATATACAGCCCTCGCAAGTGTAACCAATCACTTTGTAGATGGATTCTTTGCAGACGTAAGGGCAACCAATGCAAATGCACAGGCTTATGCCTTTCGCTCTACCGGTAGTCGAATTTTCTTTGATGGTACGGGAATGACTTTCACCACTCCGGTAACAAGCATAAATACGGATGGCTCTGCTCATGTCGGAGCAACTGCATTGTTGCTAAATGGGAGCTACATAATTAGTGCAGCTCTGTATATCGTTCCACTTGGTTCTGAAAGGACAGGGATGATAATATCTCCAGGACAAACACAAGCCAATGGTTTGTTTATAAGTCCACAACAATCACTTGGCACTTATAACTATGATGGTTACCTCATGTGGCTTCAATACAGCACAACAGGAAACAACATGATGGGAGGTACTACCAAGCCAATGTTACTTATTCGAAAACACAATGCTGTTTTAAACGGGTTTGACCACACAGGCGCATTCCTAAGAATGGAAGAAAACATTGGTTCAACCGGAGCATTTGTAGAGGCTTTCAAGTATGACACAGTGAGCAATTCCTTGAAGTTAAAATTCTCAATTAACAAAGACGGAGTTGTTTCACTTGGGCAAGTCACAATTGATCCTGCAAGTATTGCTGGAGTAGGAAGGCTATACTTCGTTGGTGAGGATCTCAAGTTTGTTACACCATCAGGAGTAGTTAGAACAGTAAAATTTTAACATAGAATATTTATGAGTAGAAATTCAATCGTTGTGAATCTTCCAGAATTAGATTCAACAACAAACAAACGAAAAAAGGTTATTCATGACTATCTCATCATTAAGAGCAATCTGGAGATGAGACATGGAATAATCCTGGAGTTCACAGAAGGAGACGGCAACCCAATAGTTCCAAGCAATGAACTTCAACGGCAACTATTCCTTCCCAAACAAATCACTAAGGAAACAGATGGGAAATTCACTAACCCATTAACTGGAATTGAAGTGAGTTCAGAAACACCAAATATCATTACAGAACTTGAGTACTGGCAAAACATTGGACTGAATTCATTCCCAGGTATAAGCTCAATGCCAAATGAAATTAGAGAAGCTTTGAAGGATATTAAAATCTCTGACTTGGTGTATTGGCTGATTGAGCAATCAATCTTAAAAGGAAACGCAGAAGGAAAATATTAAATCAGTATCACTCATGACAAACAAAGAAGCTTACAAACTCATTACGGCATTAATGGATACCCCGGCACCTGCTGGAACGAAGTTAGAACACGCCAGAAACCAGACATTGAAAAACGCCTCGTCTTTTGTCGAGGCTTACAATGACAAGTTGGAAGACCTCAACATTGATTATTGCAGTACGGATGACAAGGGCAACATCATCCGTGATCCAAGAGGCCAGTATATTTTTACCAAAGACAACCAAAGGGCACTCTCTAAGGAACTTAAAAAGTTCATGGATAGCGAGCTGATTGTTCCTTTTGAAATTGTATCCACGACTGATAAAAAAGGTCTAAGCGATCCCCAGGTCGAATATCTGACCGAGGTAGGATTTATTCGTGGATTAATGACTGTGATTTAGGAAAGGCTATTATTTTTGCCCAAAATATTGATGTAGGAGCCCGAAAAGGAGTCATGCGAAAGTGTGGCTCCTTTTAGCCTTCAACTACAACAAGAAGTTCCTGCTTGAATTGGGGGACATTTTTCGGTTCCATAGGAGCAGAATACACAGCAATCTCCCTTTAGTGGCTTTAAAACGGACTTACAATTTTCACACTCATAGAAATACTGACATGCATCTGTAGGCATGGTTTCTTCCTTCTTGAAACCGCAAACTGGACAAGTAATAGTTGATCTAAGGATTATTTCAGTTTTCATTCCCATTTGTCTTTTCGACTTTATACCCTGTTTTATTTATGGCTTCAATGATCTTATCAGCATCTACCTTTTCAGGATTGAATTCAACAATTGTTGAACTTTCATCATAGGAGGCCTTTACAGTAGTTATTCCAGGAAGCTTGATAACCTCTTTTTCAACATGCAGTTCACAACTCTGACATGTCATTCCATATACTTTAAGGTTTATTGTCTTATTGACGGTCGTGGCAACTTCAGGCACTCTGGAATTATCATACTGAATCAGATATTTAGAATAAGTTGGGAATGAAAGAAGTAACAATGAAAAAATAGTAACAGCCCCAAGAAACTTCTTTGATTCTATAATTGATTTTCGCTTTGGCTCGCAGCCACATTCTTCTGTGGATTTCGGTTTTAAGGCGCGATACCAGGCGAATCCAAGTATACCTATTGTCGTTGCAATAAAGAAGGGTCTAATAGGTTCTAACCAAGCAATAGAAGAAAGGAGACTACTCGATCCACCAATTACACCAAGTACGGGGACTATGCAGCATAGAGATGCGCTAGTCGAAGTCAGGATTGTTAGCAAAATCGTTTTCATAGTATTTCTAAAACTTTGTTGTTATTTATCAATTTAAAAATTGGCTTTAGCACCTCTGCGTAAGGAGGGCTGAGTGAGTAAAAGATTGTTTGACCTGTCTTTTTCGATGTGATAATATTGCCATCTTTTAGTTTCCGCAAATGCTGGGAAATTGGAGAAACGCCCATTCCAAGAATATCACTTAGGTCACAAGGACACAACTGACCTTCCTCCTGAAGAAGGTAAAGGATTTTAATACGAACGTCATTTCCGACTAAATTGAACGTACTAGAAAGAAGGAGCAAGGATTCATTTACGATGCTAATATTCTCCCTGCATTGTTTGATCTGATTAACATCAGCCAGTACCCGAATACATGTGTTGTTCATTAGTATATTTTAGAATATGCTAAAATACTAAAATGATAATTAAATACCTAGTATGGAGCATACTAGGTATTTAATTCGCTGAATTTTTTTAGGTTTTCTATAAATTGGTTCGATATTCGTAACCTTGGGGCTACTTTAAAAGGTACTGACTTTAAAAGTATGATCACTTTGAACTAAATTGAATTCAGGGTTTGTCAGGCTTTCTTTTGGCCCCATTGGCCCCTTTCTGGCCCGTTTGCGCTCCTTTTCCAATCTGTGTCACCATCTCGGTGATGTGGGCATAGATCAACTCTCCAAAACGTTCAGCCAGGCTGCTTGCCTCTTCTTTTGTTAGTGGCTTATGGTACTGTCTCTTGTACTGCTGCGCCTGATTTCTTTTCAGGACTTCATCATCCATGGAAATCACATACCAGTTGGTTTCAAATGTTATCACTATTGAATAATTCGCCCCAAAAGTATTTAGCCCACCTTTCCGGAATGACCCATAGTGAGTTGAAATACTTGATTTCGCATCATGATTATGCAAGGAATTTAGATTTGCTGTAATTTTCGATTTCAATTCATTTATTATTTCTTGGGGAGTTTGATCGACCACGTTGATTCCCGCCAATGGACTCGGTAGGTTGATGTGATGACTCGGGTCAACAAAATACCGGTTGAATTTTTGAATTACAGGAATGACTTCAAGCAACAAATCGGAGTACCAAGTATTGAAAATCTCCACAAACAAGTCCTTGTTGAATTGCCTTTTAATTTCTTCGTTGGGATCAAATTGTTCAAGCTCCATATCGAGTAACGCGAGCTTTCGGTCAAGTTCACTCATCGTTTTGTCACTGACTTTATCTGCTTGCCGTTTTTGTACTCTTAATTTATAAATTGTTCCTTTTCCAGTTGTCCCGGTACGCTCAAGAATTGCTTTTGTAACCAACTCGGTCAGGTCGCGCGAGACCGTTCGCTTCGGTGCGTGCGTCAGCTCTTGATACTTTGCATTCGAAAGTCCCTTGTTCTCTTTTAAATATTTTATCGCTACCGCCTGCCTTTCGTTAATATCATGCTTCTTTAGGTATTCCTCAGTATAAATGTCTTTTGAGAAAATTACAAGAATACCCCCATTACTCTCCTCAAAGATTGGTTCTGGAAGGCCAGCGGATTTACACTCTTTGATCATCTTCATTGTACCCGTGCCCCACGCTTCAATCAAGCCCGAGGTATAAAACATATCAGCAACTCGTTCGTTGCGAGGTCTGGAAGGATGACGCTTTCTAAGTGATTCAATTGTTAAATCACGTGGCAATTCACCGGGGTTCCAAAATGTTAGTTTGTCGGGGTAAACCTTTATTTGAATGTGCGAGCCTGCATAATCTTTATGTGCAATCGCATTGATAATTGCTTCTCTAAGTGCGCTCTCGGGATATTCAAGACTCATGTTCCGAAACAGTCCCTCGATTTGCACGTCTGTGGAAAGATATTTAGTCTTTAATATCTTCATTACCTCAATGGCTTGCTCAAACAGATTCCCTTTAATTTCAGTTGAATCGATTAGTACCTCCCCCGATGAGAACTTGCCAATCCTTACAAAGGAACTTGGGTAATATTTCTGCGGGTCAGATCCAAAGAGCAAGATTGCGGCTCGCAGAAGCCTTCCATCCGTCTTTAGATGAAGATTATTTAACAACCGGTCCAGACTTTTTTCTCCAGACGCGGGTGGCAACTTGTCCTTAGCTTTTTCTCTAAAGAAAGCTATTGTTTGATCTTTTATTTCTTTAATGGAACTGCTTGGCTCAGGCACTAATTCCCAAGCCGTGTTACTCTTTTGCAGCAGAAAACTCTGAAGATCACTCCCATTCAGTTCTTGAGTCGTGCTGCCGGACCGGACATAGTATTTACCTTTGTAAGAAACTGAGGAACTACTCCGACCTACTTTTATTTCGATTGTATTCTTGCCGTCATTGACCCTCTGCTCTACACTTGCAATAATGTTTAGCGTCTCTTTGATCTTACTGGGAATATCTTCCAAAAGCTTCTTGGCATTCTGAACTGTCTTTGCATTCCCCTTATCGTCTATTCCTACATGTAACACTCCGCCTTTTGTGTTGGCAAAGGCACAAATAGTCTTGAGGTGCTCGTCCCGCCATGATTCCTTGAATTCGGTGCTCTGCCCTTCTGTTTTCTTTTTCATTTGAATTGTAAACGAAATTATTTGGCCCCATTGGCCCCTTTATGGCCCCTTCAAAAATAGTCCAAAACAATTCAAAAAGCGACAAGGTCATTCCGAATACATAACCGTGTCTCGTCCTGAAATAGGTTTACACGGATTAACGTGTAAACATGATGAGAAAATCGACAAAAACTATTCAAGAACAGGAAGCTATCATTGCTGAATATTTAACCGGAGAATTAAGCTTTCGTAAATTAGGGTCAAAACACAGTGTGGATTTTCGATTAATCCATTACTGGGTATCTCAGTTTCAAGGAAAAATTGTGAGAAAGAAAAAGCCAAAAGAAAAGAAGCAGGCCGATCCAACTGTTCAAGAAAACTTGCCCACCGATGTGAAGCAATTGCAGGAAGAACTTCGTAAGGCTAAGCTTCATAACAAGTTGCTCAACGCCATGATTGATATTGCCGAAGAGCAACTTAACATTGACATCCGAAAAAAGTCTGGCACCAAGCAGTAGAGCAGGTAAGGCAAAGCGAGCCTCGTTCCACTAACGAGCTTTGTTTGCTGCTTGGTTACAGTAGACAATCCTACTATCAAGGCATTAATTACATTCAGCAGAAAGCATATGAAGCTGATATCATTATCGAAGAAGTTCTTCAATATCGAAAGCAAATCAAACGTATAGGTACACGTAAGATGTTTGGAGAAATGAAAACTTTTCTGGCTAATCATCAATTCAAAATTGGTCGTGATGCTATGTTCGATTTACTGGCTGAACGTAAACTATTGTTAACGAAACGAAAACGGAGAAGCCCAGTGACTACACTATCGAAACATCGTTTTAAAAAATATCCTAACATCATTCGTGGTTTTATTGCTACAGCTCCTAACCAGCTTTGGGTAAGTGATATCACATACATTCACCTTGTAGAAGGGTTTGCTTATTTATCACTTATCACTGATGCTTATAGCAGAAAAATTGTAGGCTTCTGTTTGAGTCGTAATTTATCTGCAAGTGGTCCATTACATGCCTTAAAGATGGCGCTTGCATCGAATCCGAATAGAGAAGGACTCATTCATCATAGCGACAGAGGCGTGCAGTATTGTTGTGGCCAATATGTTGAGTTACTCAATCGTACGGGAGTAAAAATCAGCATGACTGAAAACGGTGACCCGCTTGAAAATGCATTAGCCGAAAGAGTCAACGGTATTCTTAAACATGAACTCTTAGAAGAAGAATTTGCGGACTTTGAAACAGCTCAACGGGAAGTAGCGATTGCTTGTAGTACATACAATCATCTGCTACCGCATGGAAGTATTGATAATCTTAAACCAGCACAGGCTCACTTGATGAGCGGAACAATCAACAAACGCTGGACGAACTATTACCAGCAAAAAAAAACTGACAAAAAAATTTGGAAACCGAATAGTTGCGCATATATTTGCAACCGATTAGTTTCACAATTAACAAAAGACAAATGAGACGAGACATTTTTCAAGCCATTGCAGACCCAACAAGGCGAGTTATAATCGTCTTAATTGCTTTGCAGACAATGACACCAAACGCCATTGCCGAACACTTCGACATGACACGACAAGCCGTTTCTAAACACCTTCGCATTTTGACAGAGTGCGAACTTGTAAAACAAGAACAACAAGGCAGAGAAATTTACTACTCACTTGAGATAGAAAAAATGAAAGAAATCGACAAATGGTTAGAACAATTCAAAAAGATTTGGGAAAGTCGATTTAATCAACTTGACAAAGTACTATCAACAAATAAAAAACAGAAAAAATGAAAAGCATTTTGCTATTTAGCTTTACCGTTGACAAAACAAATAACACGGTAATTGTAAACAGAGAATTTGCTGCCGAACTTTCTTTGGTTTGGGATGCATTTACGAAAAAAGAAATCCTCGACCAGTGGTGGGCACCAAAACCATGGCTTTCCAAAACAAAACGAATGGACTTTAAAGTTGGTGGACGAAGGTTTTATGCTATGGTCAGTCCCGAAGGACAAGAACATTGGGGTATTCAGGATTTTACATCTATAAGTCCCACAAGAAATTTCAAATACTTTGACGCATTTGCAGACAAGGACGAGAATATAGATTTTGGCATTACCAAGCGCAGAATGGGACTTGAATTTTGACGAGCAGTACGGAAAAACAACAGTTAAAATCATAATCAAACATAAATCACTTGCTGACTTAGAACAAATTATTCAAATGAGTTTTCAAGAAGGATTTACTATAGCAATTACTGAACTAGAAAACATTTTACTCAATTTAAAAAAATAACACAATGAGAAGTATATCTTTATTCGCAAACGGAACAATTATATTTGGGGTTGTCTCAATCCTATCCCTTTTAGCCTTACACTTTATGAGTACGGAATTTAAGCCGAATTTCAGAATGGTAAGTGAGTATGCATTAGGAAAGCACAAATGGTTATTAACTATATTCTTCCTCTGTTGGGGTCTATGTTCTATATCATCCGGTTTCATGTTATGGAATGTAGTTACTTCAGGTTGGGCGAAATTTGGTGTCGTATTGTTGTTTGTTACTGGCATTGGAGCAATTATGGGCGGGTTATTTGATGTGCAGCATAAGTTACACGGACTTTCCTTTGGTATCGGTGTACCTTTTTTGCCAATTGGTGCATTATTAATTTCCTACCATTTAATAAAAAAAGCGGAGTGGCAAAATCATAGTACAACACTATTGCTTTCATCACATTCTATTTGGATAAGTTTAGTATTTATGGCGGTATCGATGTTTCTATTATTTTCAACCCTTAAAGCAACAGGTATAGTCTATGGACCAGATTCACCACCATTGGCAGAGCTACCGAATGGAGTAATTGGAATCAATGGATGGGCAAACAGATTATTGGTTTTATGTTATATTGTTTACCCTGTGTTAATCGCAAAACTATTGGTAACTATAATCTCATTTAAAAAATAAATATTATGTCATTCCAATCATACATAGAAAATATCAAAGCCAAGACAGGAAAGACACCTGCTGACTTTAAAAAAATGGCGGAAAAAAAAGGATTTATCATTGGCGGAGAATTAAATCCAAAAATTAAAGCAACAGAAATTACAAACTGGCTAAAAGGCGAATTTGAATTAGGACATGGACACGCAATGGCAATTTATGCGACATTTAAAGGCAAGACGAAATAAAAACTGGTGCTGACAAAAGCTATAACCAATGGCGGGTTCAGTGTAAATTTGTAGTTTAGTTTCAAATTACGCTTGGTGTCGGGGGAAAATGACGCGCTTCGAAATCCCGCCACTGGTTATAGCCAAACGTTGTGGCCCTCCCGACATAACACCGGGGACTAAAAACAAAGAAAAACGACTGACTCTCTTTCAAACAACCCGCCAGCACGGAGACAAATGCCAGCTTCGTTCGACAACTCCGACAAAATGTAAAACGAAACAAATCGACAGAAAATAATCACTCGTCTTTATAGAAATCAAAGACCCAGCCTGCCCTCCGCACGGCAACCATAAAGATTCTCGCCCACGCCTTTGGCACTTGCCATTGCCGCACATTCCGCCCACATCCAAAGCAATAGCAAGAGCCAAACCTGCCTACATCCAGCGAGAAAGGATATGGCTTATGCTATTATAAAATTCAATTAAGCAACAGTGACAACCTTTCATTATCTTTAAAAATCTACATTTCGGATAAGAATCTAATGAAACAATCAAAAATAACTCTGTCACAACTTGAAGATTTCCTGTTGAAAGCTTGCGACATCCTTCGAGGCAAAATGGATGCTTCCGAGTTCAAGGAGTTTATTTTCGGAATGCTCTTTCTCAAACGGCTCAGTGATGAGTTTGATGTAGCGACTGAAAAAATAAATGAGAAGTTTAAAAACTTAACACCAAAGCAACTTGAAGGGCTTTTAAACGAACCGACAACTTTTCATGAGTTTACAAATTTCTATGTTCCGAAAGAGGCTCGATGGAATGATAAATGGGTTGGTGATGATGGCAGGGAACACCCTGCTCTTAAAGATGTAAAACAAAATGTCGGCTCTGCATTAAACAGACAATATAGATTCTTCAAACTTGCTTAGAACTACTCTTGAAATTTCAAATAGTTACAAGCGAACTCTTTTGAAAAAGTATAACATCGTGTGTAATGTTCGGGCTTCGGTTGGCGATTTTAACATTATTGAGGAAGATGATTTGGTTGGTTGCAATACAACAAGAGGCGTAGCAAGAATTTCACCCGACAACATTGGTGCGATTAACAGGCAAGAGGATTTAAAGGCTTAAACATAATTATTTTGATTTCAATTCCACATTGGTGCGATTAACAGTTCCGGTTTTCGCATCGTTAACAGTGATTCTAAAAATATTTCAATTCCACATTGGTGCGATTAACAGTCGGGTTGGTAGGCATAGGCCCGAAAGTATTACCAGATTTCAATTCCACATTGGTGCGATTAACAGCTTTGGATGGTGGCCCATCTGGTGGCTACTAAAGAATTTCAATTCCACATTGGTGCGATTAATAGAACGCCAATGCAGCAATTGCCGCAACCAAGTTAATATTTCAATTCCACATTGGTGCGATTAACAGCGGGCATTCATTTGAATCTGATTTTAATTCATTCGGATTTCAATTCCACATTGGTGCGATTAACAGTTACGAGTTTGATTGAACAGTAAGTTTGTAGATGTATTTCAATTCCACATTGGTGCGATTAACAGACCCGTGTAGTTATCGGCCACCTTACTGTTCCTATATTTCAATTCCACATTGGTGCGATTAACAGGTAATCTTAGCCTCTTTGGTTGCAACCGACTGAGATTTCAATTCCACATTGGTGCGATTAACAGGAAGAGTGCTGGAATATCAGCACGATTCATTGAAATTTCAATTCCACATTGGTGCGAATAACAGTTGAGTTCATCCCATACAAGGTATTCAGCTTCTTCATTTCAATTCCACATTGGTGCGATTAACAGACTGGTTTACTGGTTGCTTTTGATACCGTTCTAAAATTTCAATTCCACATTGGTGCGATTAACAGCCGTTAACCATTTCATTTGATAGCACGGTGCATGAAATTTCAATTCCACATTGGTGCGATTAACAGTTCCAGCGCCACCTGTTTCGACAAACATTTACATATTTCAATTCCACATTGGTGCGATTAACAGTGAAAGTTCTTCATCATATCGCCTTCTGTAAATATATTTCAATTCCACATTGGTGCGATTAACAGTATCATTCCAATCAGGTGCCCAACCTTCGTTTAAATTTCAATTCCACATTGGTGCGATTAACAGTAACGTAAGCGCATGAGTTTAGTACCAGGCATATTGAATTTCAATTCCACATTGGTGCGATTAACAGAGTCTTTCACATGCACGGTTACATCTACCATATATATTTCAATTCCACATTGGTGCGATTAACAGTAGATGGTTTAAACAAGTTAGCAGAAATACGCGCATTTCAATTCCACATTGGTGCGATTAACAGACGACTTTGAATGATCGCAGAACTTGCGCAGATCAAATTTCAATTCCACATTGGTGCGATTAACAGTTGGATTTCCTGTTGAAGTACAGCAAGATTGCGCTATTTCAATTCCACATTGGTGCGATTAACAGTTAGCCGCGACACAGACGAAACATTCTTTTATATATTTCAATTCCACATTGGTGCGATTAACAGGCATCTTTACTATCAAAAGCCTTTGGTATTGCCAATTTCAATTCCACATTGGTGCGATTAACAGACTTTGATAACCTCGTGGATGATAGAATAAAACACATTTCAATTCCACATTGGTGAGATTAACAGAAGGCTATTATTCATTCGATCAACGCGACTACGGCTATTTCAATTCCACATTGGTGCGATTAACAGGGTAAATCAGAAAGAGAACTACCAACACGACAACGATATTTCAATTCCACATTGGTGCGATTAACAGTTTGTTATAAGAGTGGTCAATCCGTTTTCCATTTTATTTCAATTCCACATTGGTGCGATTAACAGAAGCTGGCCATCGAAACCCACAACACAAATTTTCCATTTCAATTCCACATTGGTGCGATTAACAGTAGCGGCTCAAAGCCGGAAGGATTTGATATTGAGAAATTTCAATTCCACATTGGTGCGATTAACAGTAAAATCACCGGGGTACACCTCGGTCAGAAATTTTGATTTCAATTCCACATTGGTGCGATTAACAGCATCTAACGAACTTATCACTGGACCGGGACCCCATATTTCAATTCCACATTGGTGCGATTAACAGCACTAAACTACATTGCTGATAACGACCCTTACGAATTTCAATTCCACATTGGTGCGATTAACAGAGAGCACATGAAGGGCCAGGCGGCCGATATCCAGATATTTCAATTCCACATTGGTGCGATTAACAGCAGGCTGCTAATGCCTACCATCAATATCAAACATCATTTCAATTCCACATTGGTGCGATTAACAGGTAGATCGTTTCCTTTAATGTCCTTAAGCAGTCTATATTTCAATTCCACATTGGTGCGATTAACAGCCGGCTTACTGAAGCCGATGCCGTTTTCGTTTTTGGTATTTCAATTCCACATTGGTGCGATTAACAGGAGGAGGTAGCGATTAACTTACTTGCCTTTATCGTATTTCAATTCCACATTGGTGCGATTAACAGCCACCCGTACTATTGCCGCGCCTGTAGTTATTAACATTTCAATTCCACATTGGTGCGATTAACAGGATAACTTTCTCGCTTCCTCCATTGCTTCTACTAAATTTCAATTCCACATTGGTGCGATTAACAGTGCGCTTTGGATTACCGGATTCGCGCGGAAATATCTTATTTCAATTCCACATTGGTGCGATTAACAGTGGGTAATGAGTAAGGGTATTAAGCCGCAACCGCGATTTCAATTCCACATTGGTGCGATTAACAGCAAAAAGCCATGAATTACCCATTTGGAGGAAAAATATTTCAATTCCACATTGGTGCGATTAACAGCGATAATATTTTAAGGTTAGCAACATCCTCAGATACATTTCAATTCCACATTGGTGCGATTAACAGGCGACATTGACGAAGCCAGTCGCCTATTAAGCGTCATTTCAATTCCACATTGGTGCGATTAACAGCCAGTGCTTGATGATGACTTTGTGGATGCTTACAATATTTCAATTCCACATTGGTGCGATTAACAGTACCCGGCACTACTACCCCCGCGTGTTGTGTTAGAATTTCAATTCCACATTGGTGCGATTAACAGACGCGGCCCATTGCTTTGCGCTGAGGTGCGATGTATATTTCAATTCCACATTGGTGCGATTAACAGCAATGTTACCCGCGACATTCTATCATTTGATTTATAGATTTCAATTCCACATTGGTGCGATTAACAGTTTTCGCTTAAGAACATTGGCATCGTTAAAATTTTATTTCAATTCCACATTGGTGCGATTAACAGACGACTTTGCATGATCGCAGAACTTGCGCAGATCAAATTTCAATTCCACATTGGTGCGATTAACAGTTGGTTGCAAACGGATATTGATTCCGGATATAGAGATTTCAATTCCACATTGGTGCGATTAACAGATTTTTTAACCCGCGGATCGAATACCTGAAACAAAATTTCAATTCCACATTGGTGCGATTAACAGTTTAATGGAGAGTTAATCTTAATAAAATAACAAAAATTTCAATTCCACATTGGTGCGATTAACAGTCATTTGCTCGCAAACCATGATCTGCACTTTTTCGCATTTCAATTCCACATTGGTGCGATTAACAGTTTCTCCCTAGCATCAGGCTGCTTGAGTATTTCTTATTTCAATTCCACATTGGTGCGATTAACAGAGAGCTTCTCTGCTTCTTCCTCAGTTATTTTTTTATTTCAATTCCACATTGGTGCGATTAACAGTGAGGGCTGTTACGATTAGTGTGAGGCAATTTATATTTCAATTCCACATTGGTGCGATTAACAGTAACGAATTAACAAAAGGAGAAGAGATACAAATTACATTTCAATTCCACATTGGTGCGATTAACAGCAGTTACACACGCAGGAAACACAATCGTTACTGTGACATTTCAATTCCACATTGGTGCGATTAACAGAATTATCTGGCATCCATCGGGCGCAATATTGTAAGCGATTTCAATTCCACATTGGTGCGATTAACAGGCTATCGCCACTGGCATTGTGGGCCTCATCCATGATAAATTTCAATTCCACATTGGTGCGATTAACAGAGCAAAGACCCATTAGAACGCGCTACTCTTTTTGTATTTCAATTCCACATTGGTGCGATTAACAGGTCAACATCCGTAGCGGTTGTAAGTCCAGTCAGCTATTTCAATTCCACATTGGTGCGATTAACAGTCAACCGATCCTCGCATTCGTGTAACGTTAAATAGATTTCAATTCCACATTGGTGCGATTAACAGCTCGATTTACGGCATGTTCAACGGAGAGTTAATATATTTCAATTCCACATTGGTGCGATTAACAGAAAGTATATCAGGGCACAGTCAATGATATTGTTCTATTTCAATTCCACATTGGTGCGATTAACAGTCTGTGGGTGTGCAGCTTGCGCTTGCTGGATTCATATTTCAATTCCACATTGGTGCGATTAACAGCCAACACCTAATACGGGCTTGCCATCCCTCTGTAATTTCAATTCCACATTGGTGCGATTAACAGTGTGAAATCAAACCCTTAGCACACGCGCGATCAATTATTTCAATTCCACATTGGTGCGATTAACAGTTACGTTATGACGTTACTCACCCCGCAACAAATTTTATTTCAATTCCACATTGGTGCGATTAACAGTTTTAATTCATTCGGTCATTCAGGGGTTGAATTAAATTTCAATTCCACATTGGTGCGATTAACAGAGCGGATTCTGACGGTTTGTATGTATGGATAAGGGAATTTCAATTCCACATTGGTGCGATTAACAGACATCAAGCTTAAGTAATTCGGTATAATAAGCCTATTTCAATTCCACATTGGTGCGATTAACAGCTGGAGGTTTGATTATAACGAAACCTTAAAACCATATTTCAATTCCACATTGGTGCGATTAACAGGGTGTGTATAAACACGTTTACGCAACCCGGCTTTAATTTCAATTCCACATTGGTGCGATTAACAGTCTTAGTCACGCTGGCGATGCTATTGCTTACGCCAATTTCAATTCCACATTGGTGCGATTAACAGACGCTTTCTCAGTTCACAGATTTTTGTGTAGAGGTATTTCAATTCCACATTGGTGCGATTAACAGAAACTCACTTGAGTTCTAATAGTTAAGGCATCTATAGATTTCAATTCCACATTGGTGCGATTAACAGAACCGGCTAAAGACAATTATTGTCGATATGGAATATTTCAATTCCACATTGGTGCGATTAACAGCATCGGCAATTTGTTTCTGAAGCTCAGACTTTAGATTTCAATTCCACATTGGTGCGATTAACAGTTACTACCTGCCGGAGCCTTGCGATAAAACTCTTATTTCAATTCCACATTGGTGCGATTAACAGCTGACTTGTACGCCACAAACACAAAAGATTTTGTTTATTTCAATTCCACATTGGTGCGATTAACAGCAGCGGCACCGAAGTAATGTTAACCAACCATGGCATATTTCAATTCCACATTGGTGCGATTAACAGCCTACTTTGGCGGTTGTAGTCAAGCGGCTTTACGTGTATTTCAATTCCACATTGGTGCGATTAACAGCTGAATTTGTTCTTTGGCTTCCGCTGATAAATCTATTTCAATTCCACATTGGTGCGATTAACAGAAAGCGGCTGAAACAACCTACTTCGAAACCTTCTTATTTCAATTCCACATTGGTGCGATTAACAGATGAGTGGCGAGGTAATTACACCTATCGCATAAATGAATTTCAATTCCACATTGGTGCGATTAACAGCCAATGATTTTAATTGGTGCAGGTTTATTAGTTTATTTCAATTCCACATTGGTGCGATTAACAGTTGTTTTAATTCATTTTGTGCATTCTTAATTCTAATTTCAATTCCACATTGGTGCGATTAACAGCCATTGTCTTTTCGAAACGCAGCAGTAATTTTTAAATTTCAATTCCACATTGGTGCGATTAACAGACCAACCAGGTTAAGCATGGTTTTGGCGGTTGCTATATTTCAATTCCACATTGGTGCGATTAACAGCACACTTGCTTTGCTTTCTCCGGTTATGCATCGCTTATTTCAATTCCACATTGGTGCGATTAACAGTAAATGGTGGGAGGCTCTTTGCACAAAACATACTATTTCAATTCCACATTGGTGCGATTAACAGACGAGAGCAAGTTTATGCGATTGTTTCCCATAGAATTTCAATTCCACATTGGTGCGATTAACAGTGATGCCCCCGATCTGGATGCACTCATTCAAGTATTATTTCAATTCCACATTGGTGCGATTAACAGAAATAAAGCAACTACTTGACGATGCCGCTCCCGAGTATTTCAATTCCACATTGGTGCGATTAACAGAGTAGGTGCATGTGGCTGCTGTTTCTTTATCCATCGATTTCAATTCCACATTGGTGCGATTAACAGCAGTTTGCTCAACTGGTTTCGATGGCTCTTGATTTTTATTTCAATTCCACATTGGTGCGATTAACAGACTTAGGAAACATCACTGAAGGTGGAGTAATCGTATTTCAATTCCACATTGGTGCGATTAACAGACCTTGAACAATAGCCATCGGAATGTCAGTATAATATTTCAATTCCACATTGGTGCGATTAACAGCTGCCTGTTGTTGCTGTTCTAATTGTTTCAGATTAAATTTCAATTCCACATTGGTGCGATTAACAGTATGACGCATGTACGTTGTTAGCGGCTGGTTTTTGATTTCAATTCCACATTGGTGCGATTAACAGTTTACATCGTTTACGTGCTTACCTTTTTTATGAGCATATTTCAATTCCACATTGGTGCGATTAACAGCAAAGCGCGGCCTTAAGGTAGCCAATCTGGTAGCATTTCAATTCCACATTGGTGCGATTAACAGCTTTGGCCTTCCAACTTTACTCCAGAAAATTTCCATTTCAATTCCACATTGGTGCGATTAACAGTACCAGCCTGCGGTTGTTGCTCTGTTCAAAGATGATTTCAATTCCACATTGGTGCGATTAACAGTGTAACATGGCCATAGTAAAAGCTTTCGATAGTAGATTTCAATTCCACATTGGTGCGATTAACAGGACTAAAAAAGCCGATGATGAAGCATCTGCAGCATATTTCAATTCCACATTGGTGCGATTAACAGAAAGGCATCAAAGATCATGGCATGGCCGCGTTGGTATTTCAATTCCACATTGGTGCGATTAACAGTACTAACCATTTACGAAAAGCAAAAGAAAAATTTATTTCAATTCCACATTGGTGCGATTAACAGCAGCGGCACCAGCATTTGAGCCAACCGAACTACTATTTCAATTCCACATTGGTGCGATTAACAGTACTTGCTTGGCAATGCTTGTCCACATCCTTTCGCATTTCAATTCCACATTGGTGCGATTAACAGGTTGCGGGTAAGTAGGTAGTGCAGTGCGGACACAGATTTCAATTCCACATTGGTGCGATTAACAGGGAACTCTCCTTTGAATAATAAATTCACGTTTACCTATTTCAATTCCACATTGGTGCGATTAACAGTGAAGATTGCCGGATTTTTCGGCATTAGCTTAGAATTTCAATTCCACATTGGTGCGATTAACAGAGTTTCGCTTAAGAACATTGGCATCGTTAAAATTTTATTTCAATTCCACATTGGTGCGATTAACAGTTTTTTTAGCTCAACGGGGCTACTGCAAGCGAACTGAATTTCAATTCCACATTGGTGCGATTAACAGTGTTACCCGCGCCATTCTATCATTTGATTTATAGATTTCAATTCCACATTGGTGCGATTAACAGTAAGCCTTAACGATGGGGAGGTGATCGGTATTTCTATATTTCAATTCCACATTGGTGCGATTAACAGGCTTTTTTTTTTAGGTAGATGGCTATTGAATAGTAATATTTCAATTCCACATTGGTGCGATTAACAGCTCCACAACGTATTGACTTGGCTCTGAATGAGGTTGATTTCAATTCCACATTGGTGCGATTAACAGTTTTTGGAGGCATCATTGATAACATTTGGATTCTCAAATTTCAATTCCACATTGGTGCGATTAACAGCATTGGTTTGAGGTGGAGATAATTTGCGATCGCAAATTTCAATTCCACATTGGTGCGATTAACAGCTACAGCAAGTAGCAGCTTATGGCATGGAAACCGTATTTCAATTCCACATTGGTGCGATTAACAGTTGAAGCCACCAAAAAAGCCGAAGCCGAAAACAAATTTCAATTCCACATTGGTGCGATTAACAGTAAAATGGAAAACTCAAGCGAACAAAAAAAATTAAATTTCAATTCCACATTGGTGCGATTAACAGATATTCGAAACTGAGTTGTTGAACAAAGGCAACTTTAATTTCAATTCCACATTGGTGCGATTAACAGCAATCCTATTGAAACGGTTGTAGCCGAAACCGTTTCATTTCAATTCCACATTGGTGCGATTAACAGAAACGCAATCTGTCTATTGTAATCTGCCTAATGCAAATTTCAATTCCACATTGGTGCGATTAACAGTCGTTAAATTAAATCTAAAAAGTGCAGTTTTAACAAAATCAAAGAGATAATTTATGGGGCAATCACTCCTGATGGCGTCAGTGAGGGATAACCAGATTCTATAGGAGTTTCGACAACCTCAAAAATCTTCCATTAGACAAGTTTTGCTCTTGAAAGGATAGCCCCGTTGTAAAGCGTTTCAAACAAATCGAACCCGGTACGAGCGGATCGACAACTTAAGGTCAAAGAAGGGTATCAATTTCACTTTTTTCATGTCCATGGACTTCTTTCTCTAACCAGCGCTCATCTCGACTTTTAAATATAATCAGACTGTCGTTGTCTTTCATAATTGCCTTCGCCTGAACAACCAATTCCTTTAATTTTACGGCAGTTATTTCTCCTTCCAATACCGAGTTTTGAATCCAATGCAGGTATTTCCTGCAAAGCTTCAGCATTTTGCCAACCCGCTTTTGATCCATATCATATACCAGAATCACGTACATACTACCACCAGATTTTGAATGGCTTGTATTCTTCCATGTCCAAGATGTGTTTACTCAGTTTATAGCATTCCAACTTTACCAGATGCTTATAGCTTACGTGCTTCTTCAACACCCGATGCTGGATCGTTTCATTCAACCGCTCTTCCCACGCACGGATGAATACTTTTTTGCCGCTTTCCTTTAAAACGCACCGATTGAGTTCTACAGAAAAATCGGAAGCCTGAATTTCCCGTTTGTTCAACACCCTGAAAATCGTACGGTCTACCAGAATTGGTTTAAATATTTCAGCCAGATCCAAAGCCAAAGAATATCTTCGCGCCCCGGGTTCATGCAAATAACTGATGGTAGGATTAAGTTGCGTATGATAAAGCTGACTCAAACACAAGGCATAACACATCATGTTTCCAAACGAAATTAACGTGTTCACTTCATTAAGCGGTGGCTGGCGGGTACGCGTGCCCATTTCAAAGTCATTGAGAATACTATCAAAGGCCTGATAATACACGTGCCGGATATTCCCTTCGATACCCATTAACTCTTCGGGTGTTCTGGCCTCCAAAATCTGGCTGTGGTATCTTTCAATCGCATCAATTTGTTGTGTTAAATCCTTATCGCGGTTGTTGTAATAGCGCAGATTCTTGAGCATGTTAAAGGCAGCACCATCAATCAGCTTGCAGGCAATTACCATTCTTTTTTGTTTGTGCTGATAATGATTGACTTGATTCACTAGCATTTTACCTGCTAGCAGATACTCTTTCGGATAAAATGAACCTGTGTAGTGCTCATAATAATCAAAGAAGTGGACAGTTACATGTTGCTTGCCCATGAAATTATACAATGCACTATTGGCGTCTAGACTGCCAAATACATAAAGGTCTGAAACACTTTCTATAGGAATGTATTTCGGTTGTGCTTCGTTGCCATCCTCATCTACCGGAGTAAATTTTAATGTATTGTCCTTGCGGCTTAAGCGACCTGGATTAAATAAATAATACGCCTTCCTCATATTTCCGTAGAATAACAAAAATCATAATAGCTACATGGCTTACATATTTTGGCCCGAATAACATTAGGGCAGATAGAGGAGGTGATGATGGCTTCTATCGCTTGTTCCCATCGCACAACAGCTTCAACATCATGGGGTGTTAAGGCATTCACCACTTCACGTTGTTTTAACTTTGGATATTCAATAATACCCGTAACGCCATCAACTCCTTTTTGTTTGAGTTTGTAGAGATAGTATTGAACCTGAGCAATGTGGGCCTTCTCCACGCTGGCTGATTTTTTTACTTCGTGAACCACCTTATTCTTGGCATCGTAGAAGTCAATCTTCACACCATCAATTTCTACCTCGGTGAATTTTTGCGAGCGATCTGTGTAAGTTGTTTCACCGATCAGTTTGCCTTCGGCTACAACTTCAGAGGTGTGCTCCATTCGCACGCCATTCGCATGAAGCCACAGTTCACGGTGACAAACATGGTATAGGTTGATGAGAGTGGCGTTGATTTGCATGATCTATAAAAATATCATCTCAGAGAATTTTTGATCCAATAAACCAAGCTCGTAGTCGTACACTTCTACATGGCTCACAAGATATAGATAACCATATTCTTCCTGGTTTCCACCAGCTTTCAATTCCTTAACCACCTTGGAATCTGCGAATAACGAGAATGTAAACATCGACATAATAGATTGAAGCATCTTTATATTCTGCTTTCGGTCGGTGAATGATTCTGCGTGAGTTACAATCAAGTTTCTGTATAAATTAAATACAGCCTTACCATCGAGTTTTTCTTCAATGGGATTTATATCAAAATCTGCCAAAAATTGAACTTGTTGTTTTGTGAAGATTTCGAGGCCTTCAACTTTTAAGCACAAATCAAGTGGTACAAACACACTGATGTTGTTCTGATCAATTAAAGTAAACTCCTTGTCCACACCCGGAAAATTTAATTGGCCAATCATTCTTTCCTGATAGTCTTTTGCTGTGCCAGCGAGACTACTTTCAATATTTGTTCGTGCTAACCAGGATTTCACCTTGTCATAAAGCAGGTCAAACTTCTTTGTTCGTAATATATTGAAATATTCAGGTTCCAAACTGTTTCGTGTTTCCTTGTACCTTCTGTCTTTGCCATATATCACATTGGCATCATCGAGATCAAATAGGTACACTGTACATCCTTGCTTATTTACGTTACGGTTGACCCGACCAGCCAATTGTTCCTCCGAATCCACGATTGACCGATTCTTGAAACCAAGATCCATGTCAATGTCAACACCGGCTTCTACTACCTGCGTAGTGACAAGTAATATGTTCTTTGATTTATTAGATTCGCTTTTTAATCCTTGGATGATTTGTTTTCTTTTTGGTTCCAGTATGGTGCCACTTAATACATAGATTTCATAGTTATGAAATTTTGCTTCAGCCAAAGCAGCAAATGATGTTGCAGATTTTTTAAAGATACATTCTACAATAGTTCGGACTTTACCATGTGCAGCCCTATAAGCTTCAGATTTTTGATGAACTTTTTCGACAAGCCACTCCAGATATTCTTGTTTCTCATGGGGTTTAGGTTGTTTTCTCTTTAATAATTCGTCACTGAAAGATACCCTGTCTGCAAAATTAGGATTTGTAAAAAACCTTTCAATTGCATCTGGTAGTAAGGAATGAAAGTTAGCATTTGCTAGCGAACCGATTTTAGGGAGTGTGGCCGACATCACTACAAATCGTATGTTCAAAACCTCAGCATACTCTTTAAGTAAATAAGCCATTTTGTCCCAGAGGTCAGGATTGTACGCTTGCATCTCATCAATTACAACCACGCTGTTTGCCAATCGATGCATCAGATAGATACTTGATTTATCATTTGCTTTAAGAATATCAAAGAAGCCTGCATGACTTAAGAATGTGTAGGGATAGTTTACGAATTGGTTGTGAATATCATCTAACCTTTCTGCTCCATAAAGCCCGTCTTTTTGATTCTCAATATTCTCTTTTTGCTTCCAGGCTGCACGGCCATGAAGTTCAATCCATTCATCTGATTGTAGACCAAGAGTTTCAATTGCCGACTTTTGAGTCTGCGTTACCAGTGTTGTAAATGGAAACACGTAAAATACTTTATTGAGTTCGGGGTTGGCTTGGAGAAGTTCCTGTGTAGCCATGAAGGCCATGTTGGTTTTGCCTCCACCGGTTGGTGCTTCAATATAAAATAAGTGATGACTCGCATGCTGGCGCACATTTTTGATTACTTCTGCGGCCATACAAGAACGCAGTTTGTTTAGGTTGGCATTTGATTTTTCTGACAGGGCTTCAAACGGTTGAGATGGTAGAGCTGATTGATTCTGATAAAGTGCCTTATTATGAGGTTGAGTTATTTGAAGATTTAAAAAGTGTCTATCTCGATGCTGAGAATCAATCACGCCAAATGAGTCATAATGGTGTCTCCATTTATTACAATAGTGAGAGGTTGCATAATAATCCGCTGCGGTGAGTAGAGAAAAGTTCAATCGAATCAAAGAAAACCACTCAAATCCCAGCCCTTCAAATGACAACTTCTTGTTTCCTATTAGTGAAAGATTCTTAATGATTTGCGGAGTTACCTCCTTTTCATAGCACTCAAGATAAGAGGTTAGTTTTGTACACAGTTCAGGACTAAGTGCCGTAAAAGTTTCTTTTTTAGAGAAGTCATCTAATCGGGAGCTATGGTGACGAATGATGTTGTGTGAAAGGGCAAAAGTCCATTGCGTTAGTAGGAAGCCGCTTTTTTCACCTATTTGATTCTCCAGTTTAGCTAATTGAGTAAGTTGATGAACCAGATAAATAAAGGCACTCAAAATGGAATGTTGGGAGTCAATGGCGTTTTTCTTGCTCTCTGGAAATTGAGTTGTATTGTCTAGTTTTCGTTGAAAATTTTCATTCACTTTCCCAAAATCATGATATAGGATGGTTTGCCAAAATAGTGCTTTGGCAACTTCAGATAGTCGGTCTGATTGATCGCACAATTTTAGCAGTTGCCGATCAATTAATGGTTCTAAATGATGAACGTTAACCAACTGACGAAAATAATGAGTAACCAGCAACATGTGCTTACTTAACGTTTCATCTGGAGTGTGTGCCAAATACCTTTCCGGTGTCTTTAGAAGAGTAGATACCCCTTCTTTAGCAATCAATTCATCAAATGACAACATGATTAGTTTAATTGTACCACCTCATTGTTATCAAGGGTATAAAGGTTATCCAAACGAAAATTTGAAGAAAACTTTGCATTAGAATATACAAAGGGTGCCAGTTCATACTGAAACTCTTTACCCCTTTTTGTTGTGAATTCTTGAAAACCAATTGGCAAACGTTCAAAATAGAAAAAAGAATCCATTAAGGATGAACGATCAGCAAGCAAACTAAACATGCCGGGTTCTGCTTGTTGATTTCTGCTACTTTCTCCTTCCTTTTTACGAAAAATTGTTTTCACCTGGTAATCCCGATCATAAGAGAAGGTTTTCAGTTCATTCTCCCGAAAACTCCCCTGATGCCACCAAACTGGGAACTCATTTTTTCCTAAATAGGGCATGTATTCTGCTTTGGTGTTTTTCAGATAATCGTATAGTGTGTCATCATTGAAAAGAGCAATGTAGATGCGATAACAAGGCTTCACCAAAGTATTTTCATAGGCTATAAGGTTTCCATCTTTATTGGCATAACCAACAGTATTAGTGTAAACAATGGTAGTCTTGGGAAAATTACCATTATCATCACCAATCGGTGCTATACCCACCTTTAATGCAGACAGTCTTTGATAATATTGAGGCAATTCTCCACGCTTTTGATAACCTTCCAAACCAAGTATAGCCCCCAAGATGCCTAACAAGGAAGGCTTGTGAAGCATGTTGTACCCCATGGCTATGCCATCGTTAGTATCGGGCTTGCGCAGGAAACCGAAATCTGCTTGTAGATCTATTGATACCAATTTTTCCATGATCAAAGGTTTAGTTCATGGGCTCCGTCTGGCAAATTGATTACTGACGTAATAGTTTTGTTGTAATATACTTCGATGCTTTCTATCTCAATCTTCACATGTGCCTGTGCTAATAAAGTTTTTATACCACCCAGATCAATATCACGTTTCTCATTATCCTGCACCTTGATGAGTTCGGTAAAGGAGGGTAGTACAAGTCTGGAGTTTTCTTTCAAAGTGACCCATAGTAGTAGTTCATTATCAGTTCCGGCCTTGGCCGATGAATCATAATACGAAGCTCCCCTTCGAAGTCCGAGCTTCAACTTTTCAATATCATCGACTGTAAGATGATTTTCAGTTCCAGACAATTCCGTGAGTGTTTCAAGGTTTTTGGGGTTCACGGAGATACCATGAACATAATGGCCTTCGCGTAGTTTGGATTGTGAGCCTAATGTCGTCATAGCCGAATCAGCTTTGTCTTCATTTGAATTGCGAAATGGTGACATTATTTGTTCTGAATAAATCTCACCTCGTACAAACTGATTAATACCGTGAGTAATTTGTGCTGGACCATGCATCGATAAATTGGTTGATCCAGCGTACGTTCCTCCAAACAATCTCACATCCAAATTGGTAAGAAGATTACCTAGCATTTCACGCTTTTTAGAAGCTTCCTTTTCAGTTGCACCTTTTCCCTCTCCTTTAGGAATTTCACCAAAGTACTTGACATATGTTTCGTCCAATGAACGAGGATTTAGGGTATCTTCTTTAAGGGACTTATAGTAAAAAATATTGTCGCTGGTTTCGTGTTTCAAATAATTCCGTACCAGATATTTTAAGGCTTTATCAGTGGCGTAAATCCGACCATCTGGTAGGGTACGTGGTTGATGGGTAAAGTCTGCGTTGTAGTTTGAGTTGATGCTTTTAATAACGGCTGCACCATAGGCTCTTTTATTGAATTTGCTCATATCGAAATGGTTTAAGATGCTGAATCAGATTTTTTGATGTATAAAATATTCGGGCAAAAATAACCTGCTAACAAAAAAGGACGCAATTCCTGTAACCCTTTTTCTGGTATGTAGTCCAGCACCTCGCCGGCAAGGGTGTTAAATTTTTTAAAGTCAAACGAAATAGCGTGTTTATACTTTAAGAGTATGTTGGCAATGGCGTCATTAAAATGAGCATGACTTGTTTTCTGTAGAAAACGTTCTAGCAGAGCATGGGTACGATCGCCAGCTTCACTTTTACTCAATAAAAAATAAATCAATTGTCCTGCACCAAAGGCGTAAGCCTCGTCTGAAGAAAAATGCAGATCTACCTCATCTACAACACGGGCTAATTCAGCCTTATGAGATTCTATTTTACTTGGCATAATGTGTTGGTTATTTGTTTTGTCAAAATATTGATATAAACTGAAGTAAATGTTCAGCTTTGCTTTTATTGCATACTCCTTACCATCTGGATTTCGGATATCATCTATTATGCCGGCTAGGCAGATGTCTTCAAATTGATGGCGCCCGATACTGGTTCTCATAGATTTATATATGAAGTCATAGACTGGCTTTCGGTATTTAAGAAGGAGTGTGTACAAGGCTGAACGGTAATATTTGGGATCTGTATCGTCAAAGTATTTCATTGATATAGTGTCTGTCTTTTCATCAACCCTGATTAGGGTGTTATTGAAAAGTTCGCGGATCACAATTCGTTCAAAATCGAAGACTGTCTTTAGTTTGATTTCAGGCTTGATGGTTCTTTCTTTATCTTTAGTATCAGTGATGTTTTCAATTGTCCAGGAAAGTGAATTTCCGTCTTTGTCTTTCTCATCACACAATAAGTACTTGAATTTGGCTACATAGTCAAAATCCTGAATGGCTCCTCCAGAAAAATATAACAGATAGTAGTTTCCAATATCTTCTTTTCGTTTCCAAAGTTCAATTATTACTTCTCTATGGGATAGTCTTTGGTCTTCTGATTTGTGAAAAAGCTTGATGGCTTCTTGAGTGAGTTCTGGTGTGTCTATAAAAATAGGAACAGGGTTTGGGAATATCTTTTTGCTGGCAAATATCTGGAACTGTGCTAGTGCTTTGGCATCAGAAGTGCTGATCCTTGAGGTAATATCAAATGAAGCAGACTGGTGAGTTAAAAAAAGTTTTTTGCTATTGAACCCATTATAAAAATTGCTGGTGCCTAGAATTTCGCCATCGACTTCAATATTGTAGTCGGCTGTATTAAAAATTCCTTCCGATAAATAGATTTCTTGGAAGGCCAAATACTTTCCAAGAGATATTTCTCGATAGAATAGAATATAGTCACTCCAGTCAAGTTCATCATAGTTAGAAATCGACTCTAAAAGAGTGGCCATTTTGCTTGTAAGGAAATTTTGAAATTGAATAGTCTTTTGCTTCTCAACTTCACTTAACTGAAATTTTTCATCAAATGATTTACTAAAATAGGCTGGCAACCGCTCCAGGATGTTCTGCTTGTTACTTTCAGTTGGAAATTTTTCACCCCCAATCCACGACTCGCGTTTAAAGGCTAAGCAATACGGACTTGCAGAATGTAGTCCTTTCATCGGCAAGTCGAAGCATTTGTTTGTATCAATCATCCAGGCAGCCTCTTGACGGAGGGCACAGTCTTTTAAAAACTGAGAAGACTCCCCATGCTTCCTTCCAAGGTAACGTTCACTTCCAACGATTGACCCATTACCTTCCTCATCAAACCTGACTAGAATATGCAACCCAGTTTTTGGCTCTATTGCCCGTTCCTTCACCGTTTCAGGAATATCTTTTACAAATTGAACCAGTTCCCTTATCATGTTCTAGGATTTAAAATATTGACACATCCAAACCCCATACTATTCTTCTCACCAAAGCCAGCATCATAGCCAAGCTCATGTAACTCAATTGGGGTGGTGAGTTCAAAATGAAACAGATATCCGATCACCTGCGTATGACCCGCAGTATGTGATTTTATGTGTACACCTTTTTTTCTTGGAGTGTTAAGCAACTGAAATCGATACTCAGGCTCCGAAGGAGTGGTAGTGTCTGAAGTGCCAACGAGCGCGTGTGATTTGCGCACCAGGTTTTGAACTAGCAGTTTTCCGTAGCCGGGTGTTTCAGGTGACAGATATTCGGCTGTCCGGTCGTCCCGCATCCGGCTGATACAAATGGGTGACAAACATTGATACTTCATAATAGGCTGAAACAGGGGCGGAGCAACTGTCTCTATCCCTGTGACTTCAAAATCAATCACGCTGTTTTTATCACCCAAACCAAAGCGTTGTTGTTTGAATAGGCCTACTATAAAATGTTCCATACTTGAATCAACAGCAAAACGCACTGCAAATGAAATTTCTTTTCCCAATAGCTTGATTTGGTTTCCGACTATCTCGTAGGGACGCGTGTCTAACTGAGAGAATGTAAACATCTTGAAACGCCTGCCGTCCACTTCAAAGCCTTTGTTGTGCAAGAATTGGCTGTAGTTTGCATCAGCGCGTTCAATCACTTTGTAAATCCATGACGCCAGTTCATATTGGTAGTTAAGTGACAAAAAATTTCCTTTCACAATGGAAAGTTTTAGTGCTAATTCCATTTTTTAAGTTCGTTGATGCATTTATGAATGATTGACTGTATTGAGATAAGTTGGGCTTTCCGGTTTTTCAACGGAATCGCGAAGCTTTTATCTGAACCATAATTGGAAGGTAAGAAACAGGAAAAACTCTCGCAACTCGAATTCTTGAATAGCCTCTAAATCAATAAGCTAATTGTTGGTTTGGGTTAGCTCATAGTGGTTTGAGAATACCAAGACACTTGTGATATGTCTCTAAAGTTGGGCCAGTTGGAACTTCAATGTGAATTCAATACACCTCATTAAGCTTTCTAATACACTCATGCACTGGTTCGTGAAGTCAGCACATCAAATCGCCCCTTATTGCACCAAATTTAATTACTGTTACGTGCTTTATGGAGGATTAACTTGCCTCTGATTGGACTTGATTGTACTTCCAGTAACCAACGTGCATCATAGTGCCTTTAAATGTGACAATTTTAGAGTTGTAACAGTGTATTTATGATTGTCAATACCACCTTTGGCTTCTCCTCAAAAGAAGGACTGAAAACTCACCCACAATGACGAGCTTTGCTAAGGCATATGGCAGAAAAGAAGAATCAACACTTTGTTCCGGTTTGCTATCTGAAAATGTTTGCATTGGAAGGCGAGAGGTGCATTCGTGTATACAATCTCAAGCGAAAAAAATTCATCGAATCAGCCAGCATCAGAGATCAGGCCTCCAAGCCTTATTTCTATGGCAAAGACTTAAAAGTAGAAAACAACCTCTCGAAACTTGAAGGTGATTTTAGTCGGTTGCTTAAAGATATAAGAAACGGCAAATTCCCTGAACGGCATGAAAAGCAACAGCCATATAGCTTTATACAAAGGTTGTCCCGTGACTACAAAGCTTTGCTATTTTTCATCGCACTGACTGATTTTAGAAATCCGGTGAGAACTCAGCAGTTCGGTATTATTTCTAAGATTCTAAAAAAGGAGTATCGTGCGTCTGATGAATACATCAATCTTAAAAAGGACGGGGAAGAATTAATTAGCGGATATACCGGCTCCAATCCGTACCTTCTTAAAGGTCTGGAACTTGTCAAGAAAGGGATAAAGAAATGGGAAGAAGATGACGATGAAGTACTCGCCTCGCTTGCATTTGTAAGTCGGGTTACCGATTCTATCTCAGACCTGAACTTTAAGGTCTTGATTAATGAAACCGCAATACCATTTATTACTTCTGATTATCCTGTTGTAAACTACAACCAGTGGGCTGAACAGATCGCAAAAATTATGGGCGGAGGTTACAGTTCTACAGGTGCGCAATTTTTTGTTCCAATCTCCGACCGGATTCAAATTTTGATTTACGATGAAAAAATCTACCATTTAGAAGATATGACCAGTAACGTAGCAAGCGTTGGAATTCGGGGTGTTAACCAAATCAACACGCTACAATACCTGAACTGTCAATCCAATGTTTATGGAAATGAACGGATGACTGAAGCCTATATTGAGTTCTTACGTGAAAAGGCTGCACCTTTTAATCGTGCCAATGATGTAAATGTTTCAAAAATAGAATCGGTCTTTTCAAATGGCCGTGGCGGCAGCAGTGCAATTAATGTACTGAAAACAAACCTTGACTTATCTTTTATCAAATTCACGCTATACGCCAAGGGGTTCCGGCTTTCCGGTGATGAGGCGTATCAAAGGAAGTAAGCCTTAGTTCCTTCTCCTGCCCTCGGTGATGGAATAGCCATAGCGTGAGACCTGAAACTTAGTTAGCCGGGATTGCTGCGGGCGAGACTCCCTCGCAATCCTCGGCTTAGATCTTATGGCGTTCTGTTCCAGTCCAATTAGATCTTACAGAGGTTCACAAAGTCCAGTGAAGGTCAATTAATGGTATGGGTTATTAAAGCAACTTTGAGGCCTTCGATGCCGGTTTGGTGGCATCAGCAAGATGCCTATTATCGAACCTATTCCTCAAAAATTTGAGAAAAATGGAAGATTTTTCAGGTGCTCTTGGAGTTTTCTAAAATGAATATATCCGTTTATACACGTAAGTAAACGGATAGCATACGACTGCGATTTTTGCATACTTCTATATTGATAATATGAACGAAACTGTCCCGCTGCCCAAGACCAATCGCAATCAATTATGCATTGCAATCACCGATAAAATCCCGGTTGGGTATATGAATCCTGACAAAATGGGCTCCCCATTCCTGATTTGCGCATTGGATCATATCACACATTCTTTTAAATTGGATCAACATAATTAGGGTCTATAGGAAACTAGTTTCCTATAGACAATCGTTGTGCACAATTTGCTCAGACAAAGTAGACTGATGAGATTATTGACAATATTACTTTTGACCAAGATTTGCATTTCGGCTTACGGACAAACTCTGACTGGTAAGTATAATACATATTATGGATGCCGCTTAGAATTAAAAACTGACTCAACATTTAAACACGAGTGGCACTTTGACTTAGCAAGTTCTTGGGCAGTCGGGCAATGGAGCATTTCCAATGGAATAGTTTATTTAAATTTTAAGAATGTATTTGACACGTTAGTCAGAGAAAATAATTCAGACTCGCTGGTTTTATCATCTGACGAGACATCCAACAGAATTGGAGAAACAGAATTTTTAGGTTATTTGCTCAGTGGCGGTAGACAATTACTGCATAGTGACAATGGACTTACAAATAGACTTGCTATTAGGAGAAACAGACTCTATTTATTTGACCCTCACGGACAATTAAAGAGAAAAAAAGAATCAACTATTGGGACAAAAAAGAAACGTCCGACATATTATTTCAAATCGGGGTGACGCAAACTGTGCACAACAAAAGCTATAACCAATGGCGGGGTTCAGTATAAATTTGTAGTTTAGTTTTCAAATTACGTTTGGTGTCGGGGGACAATGACGCGCTTCGAAATCCCGCCACTGGTTATAGCCAAACGTTATCCCTCAGTGTAAAAAGCCAACCGCACAAACAGCACATTTGGTTTTTTCGACACGATAGCCAACGCTGAAAAAACCAAAAGCGCTGTTTTTTTTGCAAATGCACAGACTGACTTACAAAGAAATGAACGCAATGTGTATTGAAAAGATGAATATAGGTATAGGAGATATAGAACAACTCGATGAGGCCAGTGTAGAAAGAGAGAAACAGCGCACTGAAAGTGAAGCTAGAGACATCATCCATGATGTGGATAGGCTTTATACTTTCCCTGAGGAGAAGAAAACAAGATGGATTTGGGAGCTTCTTCAAAACGCCAAAGATGTCGCCAATCCAGAAGGAATCACCATCTCGATCATCCTCACTCAAGACAAGCTTGAGTTCGCTCATAATGGTAAACCATTTGAGACAAAGCACCTTCTCGCAATTCTTTATAAAACATCCACCAAATCATTGAATGGTGAAGGTGGTACAACAGGAAAATACGGAACCGGATTTGTTACCACCCACATCTTAAATAAGAAACTAACCATAAATG
The DNA here is from genome assembly GCA_017303795.1 of Cytophagales bacterium. Lineage (GTDB taxonomy): Bacteria > Bacteroidota > Bacteroidia > Cytophagales > Cyclobacteriaceae > ELB16-189. The sequence continues at coordinate 233,713 of JAFLBR010000002.1, forward strand.
GTGTGCATACCAATGCAATGGGTAAACGAAGGTTCTCTCTTCAAATTGACCGTTCGGCAGCCACTTTAGATGAAAGCATCGCATTAAAGGCCATGCAGGAATCTCTTGGCATTACGTTTTCAGAAATTCAAGCTATTGGAAGAAAATCAGCGGAAGATATTCAAGACCAGTTCAATAGATTCATTTACAACCTCACTTCAGATTCATATAAATACGCTGAAAAAGGATTGATTGAATTGAAAAGAAATGCTGCCTTTACACTTCTAATCAATCGCTCCATTAAGAAGATTGAAGTTTCGACCCCAGAGTGGTCAGATTCATTCAGTTTGCATACAGAAATCTCCGAGTTCCCGGATATTCAATTTGCATCAACTGATTCAGAAAATGGTCTTTTATTCCAGCAATCAGAAAAGCTGATTTTTAGCGTTCCTGCCAAAAAGAATGGCGCTACCTATTCACTCCTTCCATTGGAAAATCAGGCAGTGCTCTACAAGGAATTTCCTTTGATTGGAACAGAAAAATTCAATCTACCCGTACTCTTACAGCACAGTGATTTCCACCCAACAGAACTTAGAGATGGCATCAGAACCAAGATCACCAATAAGGATGAACCTGACCCAAGTGCTCTAAAAAATAGAAAGGCACTTTCGGATTTCATTAGCGATTACCTCAAATTCATTGAGCAGCTATTACCAAAAGTTCAAAATGCCCATTTGGTAGCTAAGAGCGGTTTACCCGAGCATGTGGATAGATACTCGAATATTGATTGGTATGAGGAAAACATCCAATCTCCTATCAGACAATTCTTGCTCTCCAAACCTATTGTAAAGACCGTATCTGGCGCACACGTGAAAATAGAGGAAGCTCGATTCATTCTTTCAGATTCAGAATATAGAGACTCCCTTTTTGATTTGGCAAGCTCCATTATCCCTGAGCATCTTCCCGAAAAAGAAAGCATCTGGCATTGGTCAGAAATCATAGAGCAGGAATTACAGCAATGGCCAACAGACGTTGAATTTAACATCAACCACCTTGTAGCCCTAGTTGAAACAAGTATTGATCTCAAGGTAGATGAATCATTTGAATGGCTAAAAAGCCTTTATGAGTTTCTTTCTCAGAACAATCTATTACACCTTGGAGATTCGGCACCAATATACCCAACCGAGGCAAATCACTTTAAAGCAAAGGATAGTGAGTTGAATTTGCATCCGAAGATTGATGACGAGTTTAAATATGTCTCAAAAGGTTTAGGAAGAGACTTAGATGAAGAATTTCTTAATCGAAAAGTCGGTAATGTTGAAGGGATAAAACCTTTCGATCTCAATGAATTTTATAACGACCTGAACAAAAACCTTATAAGTGACCTAAAGGTCGAAGATGCTACTGAGGATCAAATAAAGGCCGTTTTTAATGTTTGTTGTCTATTTAGAACTGATAAGGCTTTCAAACGAGAAAATTGGTTCAATACAATCAATCAACTCTTACCAGAGTTTGCACCAGGGAAGAAAATCATATCAACAGACTATGAAAACTATTATCGTTCTGCTGATTTCTGGTCGGTTAAATATGTGAGTTACCTTATAGAAAAATCAGAGAAGCCTTCACTATTCGCAGAAGCCTACTTTGACGGTCATTTTGAATCTTTCTTTGATTGGTATAACCAATTCCTGTCTTATGTATTTGCAATGCAAGAGGATTCCAAGGAGATCATTCTAAAGAGAAACATAATCCCTGTTCAAAGTGATGAGTTCAAGCCCTACAATGATTTCGTCTATGCAGAAGCAGATTCTAAATATTTTGACGATACCATCAAAGACATTTTTAAGGAGTACACCACACATGGTGATCCTCGAAGAAACATTGTGGCCACTCAAATACGCAATGGTGAGATAAGAACGAGAAGCATTGAAATCATAACCAACGAAATAGATAAACTCTTTTATCCTGATGATATTGATATCAAAGTAAAACCAGGCAAAGAATACAACAGTCTATTTCTTTCACTAAGCGCATGGGTTGATCAGTTCCCGGCTCTTCCAGAAACTTGCCTAACCAAATTTGAAGAGAAAAGGCCGCACCTCAATATGCTTGCCTTGGGTGAAAAATTTAGCCAGCAAATCAACGCTATCATCAAGTCAGGAAAATCAATTGATGACATTGAAGACCTGGCTAAGATTACCCTCACAACCGAAGAAATGAAGCAGTTTGAGTCCGCTGCAGCTGAATTGGGAACAAGCCAGCTACTTGCAAAAGCTCAGGAAATGCTTGATGCCAAACGACAAATAGAAAGATGGAAAGGCATTGGCAAAGCTGCCGAAGTAGCCTTCAAGGAAGCACTCACCTCAGTAGAACCGGAATTTGAAATTCTCAATCCAGACATTGGAAAAGACTTTGTTATAATTGCCAAGGGTAAAGAATTTGCTATTGAGATAAAGAGTGTTGAACCATTAAAAGGGAATGTAAACATGTCCCTCCTTCAAGGTAAAACGGCAGTTCTTGAAAAAGATGCTTATTCTCTTGCTGTCCTTACTCGTCCTGAAGACGATCAACCAGTGACATCTGATTATTTCAAAGAGCACGCCCGTTTTGTACCAGACATTGGAAGCCAAATTGGTAATTCCATTGTGAATTGGTCAACTGGTCTTCAAGCTTTGGATACTCATGCAGAAGTGAAGGTCACACTGGATGATAAAATTGAGTCAGTGTATATCAGTCGTAACATTTGGAAAAACGGAATCTCATTTGATGAGTTTGTAAATCTGGTAAAAAATTACTTTAGATGAACGTAATGCCAACGCTTCAAAGCCACACACATTGCCAAGCCGCTCAAGCCAACGCTCAAACCCAAGCTTGGCAAAGAGTGTGTCTGTCCAACCGCACGACCAAAACGACCAAGAACCCAACGGACGAAAAAGAACACCGAAGCGCTAACATCACCTATACGCAAGCAGGTTTTTCGTGCTTCGTAGGACAGTGGCGTATAGCTGAAAAACGTTAGGTGCAAGGCGGCTGGGGACAAAGAGATATTTACTAATGGAAACAGGAAAGTCAAATAAAAATAATAGGCCAAAATGGGTTCAAGAAATATTTGACAATGAAAATGACTTTTGGAAAAAAACTTATCCTCAAAAAACAGAGGAAGAGAAAGTTAAATATTGGGCCAGCACTTTATACCGAGACATGCGTCAACAGGAAGAAAGTGGGCTAATAATATACAATATCTATAGTTCGATTTGGTTGACAAACACATTAGAAAAAGAACCTGACTTTCTAAATATGTTACCTAAAATTTACTCAATTATGGTGCGGTATGTTTGACAGTAATAAAGTTGATGAAATTATTAAAGGACATTTAAAAAAGGAGAGTTGATCGCGTTGGAGGGTTCCATCTGGCCTGCAGGTCGGACATAATATTTGCTCCGCATTAAAAGCAATTGCCAGAGACAAAATTATTTGGACACAAGTTTCAGATTTAAGCGGGGACAAAGGAGAAGTGTACCTGAAATATGGCATAACATCAATTCCAGCAAATTCTCTAATTGACCCTAACGGAGTGATTATTGCTAAAGACTTAAAGGGAGACGCATTAAGAGCCGAATTATCAAAAATATTTAAGATTGAATAATTTAAATTGGCTGAATTGGCGGGATAAAGAGTATGCCCCTAACAAGACGCTTTCTGCTATTGTAAGCTCCCCTAAAGTTGGGCCATTTGAAAGTTAAGTCAGAATTCTATGACCGCTTAGGTGTCCGTACACACTAACCACAAAAACTAGTTCATTCCACTCACCAAATCGTACATACGCCATCATATCTCATTGCCGTTAGCTGGCTTAACCTATATTAACTTGCCTCTGATTGTACTTGATTGTGCTTCATTGTACTTCCCGTAAACATCGTGCATTATATTGCCTCTAACTGTGACAACTTTAGAGTTGTAACAGTGGCAGAACTATGTTCCGCCAGTCCGTCATATTCGCGCAAACAACGCTGTCTGTAGTTTTCTTGAAGAATGTTTCTGCCCTCACTTAAAAGTCTCGATGCCGGTTTGGTGGCATCAGCAAGATGTACGAATGCTGCCGCATTCGTACGAGGCCATAGTTAAGCTATTACTGACGGGCCTCGGAACTCGGCCCTCCAACCACCACAACGCTAAAGAGGATGAGCTTACACTGAACAAAGAATCTATCAGATGATTGCAGTAAGGAGATAGGAGAGTAGTCTATCATCCACATTCCGGTACAAAGGTAGGCCTTGCCTGAATTTGCTTGCAAGTGGCTTCCGGCATAAACGGTTTCCCCCTTTCATTCCTATCGTCATTTCAGGCCTGCCTGCCGAAGCAACAGCGCAGGCAGGATCCCCCATTTATTCCGAGTCCACTTGCGCAAATTCCTGCAAGCCCTGAGCACTGCACCATAATTTAAATGATAAGATTATGGAAAACACAAATGAGTTCGCACAGTATCAGGTGGCAGAAGTACAACTGGTGTACAAATCAAAAGTGAAACCTTCACAACGTCCAAAGATCACCAGCTCAAGAGATGCACAACAGATCTTTATGTCCTGCTGGGATGAATCCAAACTTGAATTGGCTGAACAATTTAAAGTGATGTTGTTAAACAGAGCCAACAAAGTGCTGGGCATCTTTGAGCTTTCAACAGGCGGCATCGGAGGAACCGTAGCCGATCCAAAGCTAATCTTCGCAGCCGCACTCAAAGGTGTGGCCAGCGGAATCATACTTGCACACAACCATCCTTCTGGTAACCTGAAACCAAGTCAGGCTGATATTGACCTCACCAGAAAACTCAAAGAAGCCGGTCGGTTTCTGGAGATACAGGTCCTGGATCATGTCATCCTCACAACAGAAGGGTATTATTCTTTTGCAGATGAAGGGCTGATCTAACCTTCATCACGTGTTATTGCAACAACCAGCAACACCTGCTGGCTTTCCGCCTATAATTCACTTGCCTTCCGGGCTGTTATTTTTACCTGAATTACGCTACCTTCAATTATTATTTTAAAATATTTTCAACTCGGCCACCTCTTTTGAATGCGTTGCGTCATAATCAGAGTGTATGGGATCAATTTTCCACTCGGTTATTTCGGTATTCAACCAACAAACTTAGTCCATGGGCAAAAAAAAATTCGAGGACTTAATGGCACGTTACCTCACCAATGAGGTAACAGATGCAGAACGTCTCAAAATTGAGGCGTGGCTGGATTCAATCAAAGACAATCAGGCTGATGATTATGAAATGTCAGATGCGGAAGCGCAACAGTTGTTTGATAAAATCAAAAGCAAACAAAATAACATTCGTGAGATAACCTCATTTAAGCCGGAGAGCATCCGCAAACAAAATAAGTTTCTCTTCGTACGCATCGCAGCGGCCGTGGCATTGTTTGCATGTGCAGGTTATCTGGTATGGTATCTGGTTCCCAATCAACAGCTGGTGTCGGTGGATAGGGCAGAGGTGACCAAAATTATCCTCAATGATGGTTCCCTCGTATGGGTCAATGCAGACAGTAAACTTGCCTATCATGAAACGCCAACCGGGCGCTTCGCTGAACTTACCGGCGAGGCATTGTTTGAAGTAGCCAAAGATTCGTTGCGCCCTTTCATGGTGAACTATAAGGATGTACAGGTGCGCGTAGTGGGTACCAGCTTTCGCCTAACCACCGGAGACAGTGTGGAGCTCATCGTGCTCACCGGTAAAGTGAATTTCTTTACACCACAACAAGCAGGCATCAATGTCACACCAAAAGAACGGGCCGTTTTTAAAAATGAAACCTTCGTAAAGCATGCACTCAATACACACATGGTTAATGCCGTGGTCGCCAACACGGAGTATGACATGAACTTCAGCAACGCCACATTCACCGAAGTGATCACCAGACTCAGCAAGAAGTTTGATGTAACCATTTCACTATCCAATCCGGAAATGAAATCCTGTCACTTAAACCTGGACATCACGGACCATTCCCTGGAAAGTTCACTGCACTTGATCTCTACTGTGCTCAACATAGACTATAAAATAGAAGGCAAAAATATTACCATCAGCGGCTCCGGCTGTAATCCAAATCCCTGAGCCATGATCATCACTTTACACACCCCGGAATTTAACTCCTCCTGAAAATAAAACAGGAGTGCTCATCACACTCCTGCTTGGTAACGCTTAAGGAATTCTGACCCTGGCCGGGGTCAGCTCAAGCGTGCTTTGTCTTGATCCACCTTAAATAGAACATCAACAAAACAATTCAATGTATGAAGAAAATCTTTACCCTAAGCTGTACGCTGATGAAGATTTGTACTACCCAAGGCCTGATCGCAATCCTCCTGACGGGCATCGCTATGGCGCACACCAACCATGCTCAGGTATTGGATCGTGTCGTGTCTTTATCCGTCACAGATGCATCACTGGATGAAACCATTCATGTGATTGCCAATCAGGCACAGGTGAAATTCGCCTATAGCCCGGAACAATTATCCGTGCAGGATAAAATCACGTTTCGCGCAGATCAGAAGACTGTACGTGAAATTCTGGATGAAATTTTAGTTACCAGGAGCATTCATTATGCAGTTCAGAATGATGGCCTCACCATTTCATTAAAAAGAATTGCATCCATACGGCAGGGGCATTTACAACCCAGATTGCCAACGGTGGAAAAAAATTCACGCACATTCTATAGTGGTGTGGTAAAAGATGTCATAGGTCAGCCCTTACCCGGTGTCAACATTCTCATAAAAGGAACAACAAACGGTACCACCACCAATGGGTCAGGCGAGTTTTCTATTGAAGCACAGGAGGGTGATCGCTTGGTATTCTCATTTATCGGATTCACTACTCAGGAGATCAACCTCGCTCAACAAACCAGTTTTAGCGTTACTTTATTAGAGGAAGCAAGAAGCCTGGGCAGCGTCACGGTAAACGCTGGCTACTATGAAGTAAGCCGGAAAGAACAAACGGGAAACATTTCAAGTATCGCAGCCGCAGAGATTGAAAAACAAAATGTCAACAATCCGCTGCAAGCATTGCAGGGACGGTTGACTGGTGTATACATCCAACAAACAACGGGTGTGCCCGGAGGTGGATTCAATATCCAGATTCGCGGACAAAATAGTCTGAGAACAGGTACAGGAACTACAGTCAACGGCAATCTCCCGCTGTACCTCATTGACGGAATACCATTCACCTCAGAGTCGCTTAACTCAGCTTCTATTTCAAGCACAAACCTCAAAGGCGGAAATCCACTCAGCACTATCAATCCCAATGATATTGAAAGTATTGAAGTCCTCAAAGACGCTGATGCCACTGCCATTTATGGTTCCAGAGGTGCCAATGGCGTTGTGTTGATCACAACAAAAAAAGCAAAAGCTGGATCCACCAAAGTAAACCTGCAACTCAATCATGGAATCTCGCAAGTAGCAAGATTTATGGAATTACTAAACACCCCCCAATACCTTGCCATGCGCAAGGAGGCACTTGTCAATGATGGCATCTCAATTGATGATCCCGCATACACACCTATGATGCCTGATCTCAAAGCATGGGACACTACGCGCTACACAGATTGGCAGAAACTATTGATCGGCAATACCGGTCACATCACAAATGCCAATGTCTCTGTATCAGGTGGCTCGGCCAATACTCAGTTTTTGTTCGGTGGCGCATTTTACCGCGAGACAACGGTGTTCCGTGGTGACAACGTTTTCCTGCGTGGTTCAGGTAAACTCAATGTCAATCACACTTCGGATAATGGCAAACTCAGGATAAAGTTCAGTCAACTTCACCACCACCAACAATGGAATTCCTAACATAGACTTTACAGCACTCGCGGTTACACTCGCACCAAATGCACCAGCTCTCTATACCGAAACCGGCAGTTTGAATTGGGAAAATAGTACCTGGACCAATCCACTCTCAGAATTGGAAAGAAAGTATTCGGGTCAGATTCAAAATCTGGTCGCAAATACAAACCTAAGTTATGAGATTGTAAAAAACATCAGCTTCAAAACCAACCTCGGATACACGTCTATGTCGGTAGACGAAAACATCATCTATCCCTTAAGCTCACGTGATCCTGATTTTGTCGCAGGCGGCACCGGCTTTGCCTATTTCGGAGACAACAAGCTGAAGACCTGGATTGCGGAACCCCAATTGGATTATAAGCTGAAAGTTTCCAAAGGCACGTTGTTGCTATTATTGGGCAGTACTTTTCAGGAGTCAGTGCAGTCCGGGAAAACCGTAGAAGGATCAGGCTTTAGCAATGATGCATTGTTGGATAATATTCGGGCCGCGGCTACCCTAAACATCATTCAGGCGGCTTATTCAAAATATCGGTATATGTCTGGATTTGCACGCGCAAACTTTAATTGGGAAGAAAAATATATTTTAAATCTTACTGCCCGAAGAGATGGATCCAGCAGATTTGGACCCGGAAACAAGTTTGCCAATTTCGGTGCCATCGGTGCCGCGTGGATTTTTTCAAATGAAAAATTTTTCCCCTCAGGCGTTTTTAGTTTTGGTAAACTTCGCAGCAGCTATGGCATCACCGGTAGTGATGCTATCGGTGACTACCAATACCTCAACACCTACGGCCTTACAAGTTATCCTTACAACCGTAGCACGGGTCTGGTCATCAACAGACTTGCAAATCCACAATATTCATGGGAGTCCAATCGGAAGTTTGAAGTAGCGCTTGAACTTGCTTTTCTAAAGGATCAAATCAGTTTCGAGGCATCGTATTACCAGAACCGTTCAACCAACCAATTGGTTGGATTGCCACTGCCCATTATGACAGGGCAATCAAGCGTACAATTCAATCTACCGGCAACAGTTGAAAACACGGGGTTTGAATTTCAAGTGTCCTCGTGGCTGATGAAGAAGTCCGCATTCCAATGGGAAGCCAATTTCAATATCACCGTACCTTCCAACAGGCTGATAGAATTTCCCGGCCTGGAAAAGTTCCCGGCCTATGCCAACAGGTATGATGTCGGAAAATCTGTATTTACAATAAAGGGATTTCAATCCACCGGTGTGGATACTGAAACGGGTTTGTACACCGTTGCTGATCTGAATGAGGATGGTGCCATCTCAAGCACACTTGACATTGTGGGCCTGAAACAAATCGCCCAACAGTATTATGGCGGGTTGGGAAATACCTTCCGTTATAAAGGCGTTGACCTTACTTTGTTTTTTCAGTTTGTAAAGCAAACGGGCAATAGCTACCAACGCTCGTTCATCATGCCCGGAGCCGCCTCTAATCAACCAATTATAGTACTCAATCGCTGGCAACAACCCGGTGATCAAACGAGTGTTCAACGATTCTCTGACTTTGATCCAACTGCTGCCGCAACAACTGCGTATAGCCGTAGTCTTTCTTCTGATGACCGCGTCACGGATGCATCATTCATCAGATTCAAGACAGCCGCCCTCTCATGGCAACTACCAACCACCACAGCTCAACGTGTTGGCATGCAAAAGCTCCGAATATACCTGCAAGGACAAAACCTGTTCACCATTACCAATTATACCGGACTTGATCCTGAAAATCAGGTATCAGTTTCACTCCCTGCCTTACGTATGATTACCGTGGGCCTTGATCTTACATTCTAAATCAGATAAGAAATGAAACATCAACTTGACAATATTAAAAGAATCGCCTTCTTGCTAGCGCTTGGAATGTGCAATTCATGCAGTGACTTTATCGAAGTCGGATATCCAAAAACAGAAATCGTAACGGATGCCGTCTTTGTCAGTGATATCAGTGCTGTCTCAGCGGTGCGTGGTATTTATAGTCTAATGATGACTAACAACAGTTTCACGCGGGGCGGAATGGAAGAATTCACAGGTATCTATTCGGATGAACTCATCAGTCATGCCAGCCGCGCAGATCAACTGCAGTTTTTTCAAAATGCTTTGACAGTAAGAAATACGGATGTGCTCGGTGCTTTCTGGCGTGAACCTTTCCGCTATATCAACAATGCCAACGCAATCCTGGAGGGATTGCAACAACCCAATGGCGTCTCCCAACCAGTCCGCAAACAACTTGAAGGTGAGGCAAGATTCATCCGCGCATTTTGTTATTTCTACCTGGTTAACCTCTTTGGCGATGTTCCATACCTGAGTACTTCAGATTATCGAATCACATCAATAGCTGGCAGAAATTCCGTTGAACAAGTCCAGCATCAGATCGAGGCAGATTTACTTGTAGCCCGTGATTTATTAACAGGTGATTTCATGGCATCAAACAATGAACGCAATCAACCCAACCGTGGGGCTGCCACCGCACTATTGGCCCGTCATTATTTGTACACCGGGCAGTGGACGCAGGCTGAGGCAATGGCCACGCAAGTGATTGATCAGGTTTCAACATATTCGTTAGTGAGTGATCTCACCAGAGTGTTTCTGGCCAATAGTACAGAGACAATCTGGCAACTCAAACCTGTAGTTCCCAACGCCAACGCCCCGCAGGCACCGCTGTTTGTACTAACACTGGCACCCAATCCAACATCGCGCAGGCTATCACTTCGTCCTGGCTTTGCCGGTATCTTTGATCTTGAAGATAAACGTAGAAGTGCATGGATAGGAACATTCACAAATGCAGCAGGTTCATGGCAATATTCACACAAATACAAAGTAGTATCCAATGCCACCGTCACAGAATACAATATGGTGCTACGCTTGGCAGAGCAATACCTCATTCGGGCTGAAGCCCGAACGCACCTCAATAATCTGGATGGCGCAAATGCAGACGTGAATGTCATCAGACAACGGGCCGGACTCACCGCGCAAAACAATCCAGACGTTGCTTCCATGTTGTCTGCCATTGAACTTGAACGGCAAAAGGAATTTTTTACGGAATGGGGACACCGCTGGTTTGACCTGAAAAGAACCAACCGGGCGTCTGCAATTCTCTCACCGTTGAAAGCAGATTGGCAAGAGACAGACTTACTCTTTCCCATACCGGATGCAGAACGAGTCATCAATACCAACCTTTCACAAAATCCTGGCTATTAAATAAAATTTCTTCACATCAATTGTTCAGGTTGTCTTCTTCATAAGAAGGCATCAGGTTATTCTATTGTCTTAACTCACAAACTAATTAACACATGAATCCGTTTGCATTTACAATAATCACATTATTCACCAGCATTCAGTTCTGCGTTGGCCAGAACACTTCTTTAAAAGTAGGAGGTATGGCCCCTGATCTTACGGTACACAGTTGGATTAAAGGCGAGCCTATTTCTACATTCAAAAAGGGTAGGATTTATGTCTTGGAATTTGGCGCCACCTGGTGTGTGCCGTGTGCAAAAGCAATTCCTGAGCTAACCAGGGTTGCCACAGAGTATAAAGACAATGTGTCGGTAGCAAGTCTTTTTGTAATGGAAAGAAGTGAAGAGCCCTCGGCTACTCAAAAGCCTGACTATGTTGCACGGGTTGAACGTTATGTGCAGAAGCGCGCCTCCTCAATTGCTTACGCTGTTGGCATTGATACACAAGACAAGTTGTTGGTCAAAACTTGGCTCACACCGCTGGGCTACCGTGGAATTCCTGTAGTCTGTGTCATCAACCAGCAAGGCCAGTTGGCATGGACAGGTACCAATGTCGCGGCAGCTATTCCAACCATTAAGGCACTGATAAAAAATGGCACAAACACAACCTCACCAATAGCGCCTGAACCCACCAACACTTCAACCAGTGCCACGGTTCAATTAGATAGTGTCTTATTTAGTTCGCGCCTGTCCCCCTATAAAAAGAGAGGCAACACGCCAAGCTCGCCTTACATCTCTGGCTACCATTGGGTACGGGGAATCCCTGAACTTGAATCTGTGTTGGACAATGTGAACGCCATCGGCAGACCAATTGACCAACTTTACTATCTGGCTTACTCGGATACACTCTCCAACATGGTACCTTTTCGCAACGTCAAAAATGAATTCCCAGACACCATCAGCAAGCCTTACCTGAATTCATCTTACGGCAAGTATTGGTTTCGCACATTGGTAGAAGTAGCGGATCGTACTCCATTCGAGGTTAGCAAAAATTCAATTGCAAATAGGTACAACTACACGTTGGAGGTACCTACTGGTCATGGCTCAGCCGCGCTCATGCAACACGCCATGCGCAATGATCTGGACACGTATTTTGGCTACAACGTGGTAGTCGAAACCCGGCTGATGCCTTGTTGGAATCTGGTTATCTCAGACAAACAACGGGTAACACAACATCTGTTTTCAAAACTCCCCTCTAAATCATTTTTTTCAGATAATGAAGACCATCACTTCACATTTAAAAATGCCTCCATGCGTGATCTTATAGCTATGTTAGGATCCACCTATGGGTATGGCACGCTTGACTATGGTAGATTACCGCTGAAGGATCAGGCTCCCTTCATTGATGCAACCGGGATCACAAATGCCATTGATTTTACCTTTGATAAGGGACTAACCTTTTCGGAAACATTAAAGGCGCTGAACGCTATTGGCCTTGATATCGTTAAAAGTGAAAGACACATGAAGGTTGTCGTCTTAAGGAACTAATCGAGGTAATGAATAGATAAGCAAATGGCCATCATGCAAACTCAAAAGGCGTTTGCCAACAATGGTGAAATGCCGTGAGCGTTTCCCATGATAATAAGGCAGGTAAAAACTGCCAATGTATTTGCCGCTGGATAGTGCATACATGTCAATCGCGGATGCGTTACTAAATGCTGGGGCTGATTCATTGTCTCCTTTTAACAATGAATTTATATATAACGTGGAATCGGCAACAATAACTTTCCGGTTTACAAGGTAAGCAGGTGACGCAAGTGAGGATGCGTGACGCGTTGTCAGTTCGGCTACACGCATCTTCGCCAACCGCGTAGTGTCAATGGTAGATCCCCGGAAAACAATTTGAAGGGCAGTATCCAGGCAAATGAATTCGTTGCGGTGGAAATAAACATACACGAGACGTTGCATATGCCTATCATAACGCAAGGCTCCATCTACACAAAACAATCCGTCTATTTGTTTTTGCAACACATTCCGGTTTTCAATTGTAATGTCAGGTTGAGTTTTCTTGATCAGCTCAAACTCGTTATCAAGAATGGTGCGCATAAACATTGATGAATTTCCAAGCGGTATGAACTCGGAGAAAAGTGTCCCCTGATAGATTGGATCTGCCAAAGCCCAGCTGTTGGTACTGCCCCTGTAAATTTTGTATAGTGTTAAGTCAGCCAAATAGAAATGTGCTGAATCAACCATGATTCGGGACGCGCGGACAGGGTTAGGCATAACGATTTGATGATCGCTTCTCGTACCATCATCTAACGAAAGCGCTATGAGCTTTAATGGATCACGGTGATCACCCAGCCAGATAGTTTTTTCGGAAACACCGGCAAAGTAACTACTCTCTCCAGCATTTAGGATCTCACCAATAGCAGACAGCTCGCCCACAATAGCCCGGTCAAATCCATTTAACGCTGGGCGCGAAGCATTGGAATAGATTCTCAGCATCATCACCAACACAACGGATAATGCTGCAAGTACACTAAGGATAATGACTTTTGTTTTCATAGGAAAAATAAGATGGGCTGATGACTCAGCCCATCTCAGCAACAACTAATCGTACTTGTACATCAAGGTTCCAACTTGATTTTGAGCTGCCACCTCTGTCGCATAAGCAGCCTTATTGCCTATAAGACAGGTGTGTTCGCCCTCAAATGTGCAGGGCTCAACATCTGTATCCGAGGGAGTCGTAATGTCACCCTCAAGAACCTGATTACCCACACCGGTGCGGAACCAGCCACGTTGTGCGTCAAGCACAGGTGTGAACGCACTTCCAACTGCCAACAAAATTGCCAGCATTGGTAATAACAATTTACTTTTCATGATTTGCACTGCTTGTTTGATTCAAAAAGCAATTGAAAAACTTTAGTGAATAAAAATTTTAGAACCTGCCTACTCTGTTGCAACTCAGAGTAAACCAATAAGCAAGCATCGGTTGCAACAACGCCTGGTATCATATTCCTTTTGAATGAATAGTAGGTTTGCTTTCAAGAACAATTTTGTTGGGTCGGGTTGAACTAAAGAAGAGGATGGCAAACACATTCCCCGATAGGAAAGTAATGTTAAACATCAAATGTTCATTCCAATTCAATTGTGACAGGACACCACCACACGAACACGGCACCACCTCGCTAAACCTTGATGCAAGGAAGATGTATACTGTAAATGCTGTCAGTATTGAAAAGGCCGCATACAAACCCAACAATCTTGTACTTTCAAAAACTAATAAGCCGGAAATAATCAATTCAACTAAAGGGATGCTCCATGCCAGCAATCCTGCAAATGATGTAAGTATCGGAGACTGCCCAATTTGAGTAACAAACAATTCATAGTCGGTCAGTTTGCTTACTGCTGCATACACAAATAGAAAAATCAAGAAAGTAGAAATGATGTCAATAATCTTTTTCATAATATTTCTGTTGTTTTTGATATCCCGAAAGTAGCGCTCCATTCTTAAGCAAATGATAAGTGTTGCGCGTACAAATGTTAAGTCTTGCATAACAAATGTTAAAAGCCTTCATGATCTCGCCTGATCCGGCTTAAGGACTGTGGCAAAATGCCCAGGTAGGAAGCAATGTGATCCTGTGGTGCCAGTTGTTCAATGCGGGGAAACCGCGCATGAAGTTTCGCATAGCGCTCTAATGCGCTCAGGTATTGGAAGTCATGAATCCGGCTTCGGCTCTGTTCATAATATACATTCATCACCGCGCGGCACAAACTGTTGGCTTCCGGAAAATTGCGCATCAGTTTCATAACACCGTCAAAGTGCATTTGCAGCACTTTGCTCTCCTCCAGTAACACAATTCCTTCTATAGAAGGCACCCGCTCAAAAAAACTTTTCGGTGACACCACAATAAACTCTGCACCAAAAAACTCCTCAATGTGCTTTTGCCCTTTTATAAACCGGTAAGACATCGCAGCCCCGGAATTCAAAAAATAGGCATGGTCAGATACTCTGGCAAGGTCAACCAATGTGTGATCTTTCCCATACGTCACGGGAATCACCTCGCGGGTAAGTGCCGCAATGAAGGGAGCGGTTAACGGTTCAAACGTGTGCAGATACTTGATCAACTGATCCATAGGCGTAGCGCGTTTGATAAATGAAAACTTATATCATTACTCTCCACACACCTTCAATTACCTACTTCGTGTAAAACTTTTTTTCCAGCATTTTCCCGACTGAAGGCAGGTTTTGAAGGGTTTCCAGAAACCTTGTGACTGTTTTCTTTTTTATTCCTCAACCTCCTTTGCACCCCGGCACAAACAAACGGTTGACCAACACCTAATACCTAAACCCATTACTGATTACCAATTACTGACTACTGATTACCACTTACTGCTTACTATTTACTCACGACTCAAGACTAACCACTACGGACTAAACCATGACCCGCAAGAAAGTTGACCCCGCCATCAAGCTGACGCACAAAGTCACCATCCACCTGTCACAGGCTTACTATGAAAAGCTGGAACGCTGGTTAACACATTCCAATTGTCAGACGGTGTCAGAGCTGGCCCGCAGCATTTTGTACAAAGAACAAATCAACTGGTATCACAAAGATGCTTCACTGGAGTCGCTGGCGGTAGAACTTGCGTTCATCCGTAAAGAGCTCAATGCAGTAGGAAAAAATATCAATCAGATCACACACGCTTTTCACGTGACCGATAACCCCAATCAGAAAATGTTTCACGCGCTTAAAGTCGCAGAAGAATATCGGAAGGTGGGGGTGAAGGTGGAGGAGTTGTTAAAAATTATTTCCCCGGTTTCTAAATCATGGTTGCAAAAGTGAATAGTGGTAAATCCATTCGTGGTGTGCTCAACTATAATGAGAACAAGGTCAAGGCCGGTGTGGCCCGTTGCCTGCATGAAAATCTTTTTGGTCAGTCGGTTGACAATCTTTCGTTCTCCAATAAGCTCAAGGGCTTTGAAAACCTGATCGCCCGCAATCGCAGGGTCACCACCAACACGGTGCACATCTCACTCAACTTTCATGCGGAGGATAACCTGTCTTCAAATAAACTCATAGACATTGCAACGGCCTACATGGAGCGGATCGGCTTTGGCAGTCAACCGTATCTCGTATATGAACATACAGATGCAGCCCATCCCCATGTACACATCATCACCACCAACATTAAAAGGTCTGGCAAACGGATAACCTTGTTTAACATCGGACGCAATCAATCCGCGCGTGCACGGGAACAATTGGAAAAAGAATTTAACCTCATCCAGGCTTCCGGCAGAAAGCCACAACCCCATGCTCGCATCAGGACGGAAGATCTGGTGCAGTATGGTAAGGTTGAAACCAAACGCGCCATTGCCAACCGGGTGTACTATGTCACCCGCTCACACTGCTACACGTCCATGGCAGAACTGAATGCCGTACTTGGTCAATATCGGGTTTACGCAGATCGGGGTAGTGAACAATCACAAATGTTTAAGCGCAACGGCTTGATCTATGGTTTGCTCAATGCACAAGGAAAGAAAGTAGGTGTGCCCATCAAAGCCAGTGCACTGCACAGCAAGCCCATGCTGAAGTACCTGGAAAAGCAGTTTGTCCTGAATGCCGTCTTACGCCAACCGCATAAGGAAAGGTTGAAGCAATGTATCGATGCTGCACTGCACAAGCTTGCGCAATCTTCAGGGAAGGCAGGGGGTGAGGTTGCATTTAAAAGACTGCTGCGCGCAGAAAACATCAACGTAGTGTTTCAGAAAAATGATGCCGGGCGGTTGTATGGACTCACCTTCATAGACAACAGCACAAAAGTGGTGTTCAAAGGTAGTGACCTCGGTAAGGCCTTTGGTGCCGGTGCCATTGCGCCACAGTTGGTAGCGCTGTCACCGGCAACGGTCAACGCACCGTCAGGTTCCGGAACATTAGAAGTGCTACCCCTGAAAGACCTCCAGCAACTTGTTGTGGATATGACACACGCAGATGAGATGAATCAGGTGTCCCCCGAAGCTGCGCTGCGCCTCCGCAAAAAACGCAAACGCCCAAAACGAAAATGATAACGGCGGTGTTTGACTTGACCATTAACTATCGACTGATAACATGACTACTGATTACTGATTACTGATTACTAATTACTAATTACTAATTACTAATTACTAATTACTAATTACTAATTACTAATTACTAATTACTAATTACTAATTACTAATTACTAATTACTAATTACTAATTACTAATTACTGATTACTGATTACTGATTACTGATCACTGATTACTGAATACCGATTACCGATCACCGACTATGGACTATCGACTAACTACTAAGGACTAAAGACTAACTACTAACCGTATGAACACCGGAGAAGACCTTCAATCGTTGCGCAAGATCATTGACCTCATCCGCTTACTGAGTGTGATCGTACTGCTCTTGCATTTTTATCATTTCCTGTATGTCGCCTGGGTGCAATGGGAGCTCACGTGGTTTCTGATTGATCGCATCACGGCAAGCCTGCAACATACCGGGTTGTTTCAGTCCATACTTTACACCAAAGGCTGGGTGCTCGGTTTGTTGGTGATTTCACTCATCGGTGTCAAGGGCCGCAAAGATGAACATGCGAGCTGGTGGCTCGCTACACTATATATAGTGGTAGGCGGTCTTGTTTTCACCTTCAGCCATTACCTCATCGGGTCGGCACCCTGGAAAGCCGACACTATTATATATGTGTCCCTCACCACCCTCGGCTACCTGCTGGTGCTCGCAGGCGGCACGCGCTTGTCGCGGTATCTGCAGGTGCGGCTTACCAAAGATATTTTTAACCGCAACAATGAATCCTTCCCGCAGGAAGAACGTCTGCTGGAAAATGAATTTTCTATTAACCTGCCTTCTGCTTATCAACTCAAAGGCAAAACGCGCAAGAGCTGGATCAACATCATCAACCCGTTTCGTTCTACGCTGGTGATCGGAACACCCGGTGCCGGTAAATCCTATTTTGTGGTTCGCCACATCATCACACAACATATCCGCAAAGGCTTCAGCATGTTCATCTATGATTTTAAGTTTGATGACCTTACCCGTATTGCCTACAACACGTTGCTCTCGCCCGGTTCAAGGTCTGCCTATAAAATTTTGCCACGGTTTTATGTCATCAACTTTGAAGACCTCTCGCGCACACACCGCTGTAATCCACTGGACCCGTCAACTATGGATGACATCACCGATGCTACAGAGTCTTCCCGCACCATCATGCTGGGCCTCAACCGCGAGTGGATAAAAAAGCAGGGCGACTTTTTCGTAGAGTCACCCATCAACTTTGTCACCGGTATTATCTGGTTCTTGCGCAAACATGACGGTGGCCGCTACTGCACACTGCCACATGTCATTGAACTCATGCAACTGGAATATCCGGTGCTCTTCAAACTGTTGCGCACAGAGCCGGAAATAGAAGTGCTCATCAATCCCTTTGAGTCTGCCTTTCGCAATCAGGCTATGGAACAACTCGAAGGCCAGATCGCCAGTGCCAAAATCAGCATGGCCCGCCTGGCCTCACCACAACTATATTATGTGTTGTCGGGAAATGATTTCACGTTGGACATTAACAATCCTCAAGAACCCAAGCTGGTCTGCATGGGCAACAACCCCCAGAAGCAACAAATCTACGGTGCCGTGTTGTCGCTTTACATTTCACGCGTGATCAAGCTGGTCAACAAAAAACACCAGCAGAAATGCAGCCTCGTCTTTGATGAGTTTCCCACCATCTACTTCAACGGCATGGATGGCCTCATCGCCACCGCCCGCGCCAACAAAGTCGCTACTACACTAGCCGTTCAGGATTATAGTCAGCTCAAAAAAGATTATGGTAAAGATCAGGCGGAAGTAATCATGAATATTGTCGGCAACGTCATCAGTGGTCAGGTAGTAGGGGATACTGCTAAACAATTGTCAGAACGGTTTGGTAAAATCGTACAACAACGGGAGAGTATTTCCATCAACCCATCGGATACTTCGGTGAGTCGCTCCACACAACTGGATGCCGCCATTCCACCATCACGCATCGCTACACTTTCATCCGGTGAGTTTGTCGGTACGGTGGCAGATGATCCGGATCAGAAGATTGACCTCAAAGTATTTCATGCTGAAATCCGCAATGACCATGCAGCCATTCGCAGGGAAGAAGCTGCGTATCAGCCGTTGCCACCCATTCGCACCATCTCGCATTATGAAATCCAACAGAACTACTTCCGCATCAAAGCAGACATCAATGACATCGTTGAATCCAAACTGCCATGAAAACGCATGACGTTAACATAAACACATTCGCCACGCAGTCGCTGGCCGCCCTGCAGGAAAAGCTGCGGGACATCCATATGGAAGCCCATGAATGGACGCGGCTCAGCAAATGCTTGCAAGCAGCCAGCGATGCCGTCCGCCAACTGCGCGCCTTCACATGTGGGTATAAGTTCAAAGACAAAGTTGAAGAAATCCGTTTCTTCAAACATGAAAAACCAGAACTGGTCGCGCAGTATTTGTTTTATCAACAGCTCGTGCAATTGAAAGGTGATGCGCCCCCAGGAAATGCAGAAGACCTTTTTAAGTATTACCGTCAACATTTGATTCAACTGCAACAGGCGGACAACCAGCATGCATCTTTTCATGTGTATTGTCTATCGGGAAGCACGGAGCGCGATGAAGAATATTTTATCCGCTCACACATCGCAGCGGATCCACTTTCAGATGAACGGTTCACTACTGGGTATGATATGCTGCGGGCGTGGTGGCTGGCACATGAGCTGCTGCGGGATCACCTCATCACCGCCATTCAAAAAGGTAATGTGGATACTACAGCTCAGCTTGCATGGACGGCACCCAAGGTGGCACTCATTGAGTTGTTGTATTCTTTGCATGCATGTCAGGTGTTTAACAATGGTAAAGCAGACCTGCGTCATATTGCCAATACGCTGGAGACCGTCTTCAACGTGAACCTCGGAAACTATTACCGCACACTACTGGAAATCCGCCTGCGCAAAAACAACCGTACCACCTTCCTGGATCAACTCAAAGAAAAATTCACCCAACGATTAGATGACATCAAGTGATCATATAGCAAGTGTTCATTCAATGATTCCTTGCCTTATTAAGTTGCTGTGTAGAAAGAATTCCTACTTCAATCAGCAAACTGTACTCTCATCAGAGGACTACGGACGAGACTATACAGGATTTTAACGTTCATGTGAAAACTCAAAGAAACTGATTCAGTAAATTCTTTGAGTTCGTTTAGTTTATCTGAATCGTAATAAATTCCATTTAGGATAACACCATAAATGGTTTTGGAATAAGTAATATCATCTAAAGGATTTTTGTCTAGAATAATTAAGTCGGCAATTTTACCGATTTCAATCGTTCCATAGTCTTTCTCCGCCCCAACAAACTTTACCGGAACAATCGTTGCGCTTTGCAGTGCCTCTAAGTTTGATAAACCACTTTTGGTTAAATCTTCCAATTCAGTATGAATACTAAACCCAGGAAAAATATAAGAGTCAGAAACATCCGTACCGGTCATAATGGGTACCCCTACTTCATTAGCTACTTTAATTTGTCCCATCGCGGCATAATAAAAAGCGGCACTTATATTTTTTCCGTCACGTGACAGATTTCTTTTCGCGTTATTACGAACATCACTATCCCACCAGAGTTTCTTACTCAGATATGGGATGTATTTTAAGTTTGGATTTTGCAGGAATGCGGGCTCGTGAGCAAAGGCTTCAAACTTGAGTGTTTGCAAGGTGGGAGTCCAATGCGCATGGTGTGCTTTCATCTGATGCATTAATTTTTTTGCCAATTCCAGGTTAAAGTCGTTAACCATGGATGCTTTTGCTTTTGAAAAAAATGCTCTCCAATTTTTAGCTGTGCGTAAACTATCTGCCTGAGGGAAGCATTCTGTTAAAAAAATGCGGCCATGTTCAAAACTTTTTTGGCCCAGGGAAACGGCATCTTCAAGACTCACAGAACGTGGCTTATGTCCCGCAACATGCATTCCGTATTTTGGTGCTTGCGTAGCAAGCATTTCATAACCATTTAATGGTATTTGGTCATATACCTTGATGAAATCTACGTTTTCATTTTTGTAGAAGCGTAAGAGTGAATCAACATCCTCGCTTTTCTGAAGCTTGAAAAATTCCGGAAAGCCCTCCGGGACAGAGAATGCGCCATCAATTTGAAAACTGCTTTGCAAAACGTATCTGGGTGTGACCCTTTTGTTTTTACCCAACTCATCATTCCAAATCAACCGTTCCCTGCTGCCCGCAAAATAACTATCTCTTCTGTTCAACTGGCCAGACATATCCCGTATTCCGGTAATGCCGTTGGCAATAAAAAGAGGATGATGAACCCATTCAGAGTGCTGCGTGGAATGGGTGTGCATATCCCAAAGTCCGGGCATTAGAAATTTATTTGTGCCATCAATTAGTATGAAAGTTGTATCTGGCATCAGGACGCCAGCAGTGTCAATATGGGTAATGACGTTATCACGTACGATAATATCCCGATTTCTCAAAAGATGACCGGAGGTGACATCAATGATGTTGATGGCTTTAATAAAAATCGAGTGGTGCCTGGGCGGTGGCTTGAGTTGTGGCATGGGCCATAGAACAGCGAGCACCATAGTGGATAGCAGAAGGAGCGTGATTCCTGCAAAGACTTTAAGGAAACTAAATATGTTACGTTTCATCGTGAGGGAAATAGCTTAGAGCGTGGCGACGTGTGGAGCTAGAGTTTCTTTCACGTTTCATTGTTTTGAACATTACGGTGGTTGAGGCTGGAGCTGGTTGAAGAAAGAAAACACTTAGAAATTTCATACCGGCTCATCTCCTGTTTTTTGGTTGTGCTTTGATGCCCAAAAGTAAACAGTAAATACCGGTCATAATTTAACGCTGTTATTCTTGGGACATTTTCCTTTTTCATAGTTAGCGTACCTTTTTCTTGCGTGAGCTGCGCAAGTGCGCTGGACGAAAGATAATAGGCTAATAGAAAGTTCTCAGAAGATAAACTGGTAAGTTCACCTTCACAAACCTTAGCAGGGGTATGCTGTAAAATCCACGCAGCCCGGATTTTATCTGAGGGCGTAAAAACTTTGTTTTCCGCAAGTAACTGAAATATTTTCTCCCGATGCCCTTGATCATATTTTTCTAAGTCGATCGTATCCGTCAAGGCGTTAAGTTTCCGTATTTCAAGATCCTTCTCATACAGAGTTTTAATGATGTGACTATCCGCAGGTTCAGGTTCGTTCGCCTTGCGCTTCTGGTGGCAGCTCAAGCTTAGCAGGAGAAGTGGTAACAGAAGTATCCTATTCACGGGCAAAAATTTATCGTAGTTAAACAGTAATAACAACGTACTTGAAAATTTAAAATGTGAGGTCTTTCTTTTTTAGTTCCTTCCTTTTTACAATTAATAATGCTAAACCCGAAATGGGTTATACGCCTATGCTTCTATGATTTTTTAACCCCACTAAAAATCCTACTAATCCAATTAGAACCGATACGCTAAACCAAAGGAAGCCATCATATTCATTGTAAATGATTCGATAGGTTGAGGTGAAAATAAAGAGAACAAGACCTGTGATCTCCCACGTTTTACTTTGTATTAGCGGGTGATATTCTTCGGCTACAAATTGTTGATTAATTAAAATTCTATAGGCATTCCAATGCCAACCCACAAGCACAACGTTGGCCAACATCATCAATGTTGTAACAATAAGGGTAGCGTGGAAATCTATTGATAGTGTAATAAAAAATATGTTCAATATGATGGGAAAAAAGACCAATGTCCCCAGTTTAGCGTATCGCTGAGTCATCAGTAGAAAACCGGCAATTAATTGTGACCACCCCAGAAATTGCCAATTAAGGCCTGACTGGTAAAGTGTTTCAAAAAAGTGCAAGACAGAATTTATTGGCATTCCTTCACCACTTTCTGATGTAAAGCGTAAACCTTTGATTTTTATAATGGATGCAAATACAAAAACTCCACCTAATAAAAAGCGTGTGTATATAATGAATATCTGAACCCAGATTTTCTTTTTTGTTTTCTCTATAATTGTCAAAATCATCGATAAAATGTTATTTAAATGCTAAAGCCTAATTTGATTTTGTAACGGTACACGCTTTCGTTAATCACCTGCTCCAGTTTAAGCACCTCTTTCGTCTTCTTACTGATCCAAAATACTTCTCTATTCCCTTTTTCTTCGTGCACTAAAATCCAGCAATCAATCTTCTGATTTTCATAACCAACAAGCTCAGCAGAGCCGGTGACGGTGTAAGCAACTTTTTGGAAGGCAGAGGCTGTACCCGGATCGTAAAATGGAATGATAAATGTTATCCCCTTTGCATACGGAAGTAAAGGGAATATTTCCAAATCCAGATGCCAGTTCAAGTGGAATTTATTCAGGGAGGATTTATACCCTACCCAAATTTTGTTTTCTTGTATTAATGTGTCGGAATCGCTAAGAAGCTTACCATTATGCTCAACCGTCCCTTTTGAAAAATCCACAGTAGTATCCGTTACATTCTTAGTCGGGGTTCTTGATCGTTGAACCTTCCACCACGTATGATGAAACAACGGCTGCATCGTCTTTGCGTCAGAAATGGATTTCACAATATGAATGATGCTGTCCTTGTCCTCCCAGGATTGATTAATCGCTATACAGGGTTTACCGTGATACTCAACGCGCGCAATTTTCCGGGTCCAGAATTGGGTTTGAGTACGGGTGGCGTCTTTGTTCATTTTAAAATACACCAGATACCGATGTATTCCTTCTTTTAGCACCTGGGTGTTGATCTGCGCAGCAGTAATCAGCAGCGTGTCGCCTTTCTGTGCGTGACTCACGTGATGTGTAATCAACAGGATGAGTAGTGATATTAGCTTCGTGTACATATACTTTTTTTATCGTGTGACATAAATTGAATACGCATCAGCGTCCTGACTACCTCCGGTGAGTCTGACCGATGTTCCATTCTCCCATATCTGAGCGGAGGATCTTCCTCCGCCAGCCCAGCCACCGCCAGCGGCATAGATTTTATTGTCAACTAGAAAAATCGATCGGACTACGGACGGGTAGCTGGTTGGTAAAGTCGTTTGGACACCATTCTTCCAATAGTGTGGTATGTCGAAGTCAGTCCGGTCTCCGCCAACAGCATGTATATCGTTATTGGCTAACGCAAGCGCAAAGGCAACAGTACTTCTTCCGGTCGTCCCAATGCGTTGTGCCGTTCCATTTTTCCAAACAGTAGCAACTCCATTCTCGGAACCAGACACATAAACGTCTTCACCAGATACCACCACGGATTGTGCCATAGACGGAACCACTCCGTCTGACAACAACACTTCATTTCCATTCTTCCAATACTTTGCTACGGGAACAGAGCTATTATACTCCCAACCCGCTACATACACCGCAGTTTCGGATACATACATAGATTCAACCCGTGCTTCATGTGTTCCATCGGTCAGTTCCTGTGCCGTCCCATTTTTCCAAACCAAGGCAACATTGGAACCAAAACCAGTGGTGTAACCAGATACATATACATCCGCTCCGGCAATAGCAATACCCGTTGCCCATGAACTCCATGCACCGTTTGTAAGACTAACAGCGGTTCCGTTCTTCCAATACTTGGCCACCGGGGTATTTGATCCATTCCGTTCAAATCCGGCCACGTATACATCACCCGCAGAAACCGTTACGGCATACGCACGCGCTTGACGGGTTCCATCGGTAAGACGGATCGCGCTTCCATTCTTCCAGAGCGTGGCCTGATCTTCAGTTTGTGCTGTTGTACTGCGCTCATATCCGGCCACATACACTTCTGGTACGTCTGGCTCTTCAACATTCAGCAAACAAGAACTCAGCAAGCAACAAGAAGCCAGCACAACAAGAATATTTAAGCCGGTTGTCAGCTTTTTAAAATAGCTGGTACTGCTTTTTTTGAACAATATCTTATTAAGAGTAAACATTTTAAGGTTAATTAAAATTTTTTAAAATCATGCACGGATCGCTTTTATTGCTTGGCGAGGAAAAGAATACGAAGCAAAAACTGTAACCTAATTGAATTGAAAAAACGTACTTCTGTGTCGGATTTAGTGTGATACAGGAGTACGCTTTAATGATTCATTCTTTGTTCCCAGATAAGACTATCTTTTTTATTAAAATACTTTATGCCTACAAAGCTTAAGCTGTCTTTTGTATGGAATATGTCGCTGTTGGGTTTCCCAAATCCAACAACAAGTTTGCCCTTGGCGTCTTGAAGTATTAGAGCCCTGGTTCCGTCTGACAACACTAAAGCATGAAAAGCTTCTCTTCCATTTCCAGGATCATCTAATCCCAACGCAACGCCACTTCTACCATCGTCAAACGTATGAGTTCCAAAGCCGCCCACTTCTAATCCCTTTTGGTTATTTAAAAGAATACCAGTAGGCAAAAAAATTCTTCTTCCAACATTCGGGTCTGATAATTGATCGCCTACTTGCATGACATCGATTCCTTTTTCATTCATTACTACCATACCAAAAGCAGAATGTCTATAATTTTTATACCATTCCATATATTTGTTCGGGTCTTTAGGATAAATCTCATTTGAAAAATATTTTTTTGCTAAACTGGTATCTGTCCTGACTCTGTACTTCGAATAGGGAATAGGTGCTCCAATCAAGATTCGATCTTTACCATTTTCGTCATAGATAATAATACCCTTGGCTCTGATTAAATCGAATTTGTCAGTCTTGGTGAATCCAAAACCTAAAAAACCTAAAATGGTTAGGCTGACAAATCCTATAAAAAGCTGCTTAATCTTTTTATACTTACTTTCCACGTCTTGAATTTTTTTGAAAATGTCATTTTCCATATTATTTTATTTAATGGTTTTGGTTATATAAATGCCAAGTTGTTTGCTCGGATCAACCTACCTATTGATAAAGCTTTGTATGAAAGTCATAGGTAGAATTTGCGGTCTCATCTGTCATTTTTTCGTTCAGACCACGGAGAAACTCCATTTTGTTCATATGCATCTAATCTAGTTATGGTCGTTACTTTTGATTATCCCATTCTTGGATAAAATTTTCATCCAGCTCAAGGCTTCCCGTTACTGTTCCGTCCACATAGGTATTTCTGATGAAATTGTAAATACGCATCCCGCGCTCGATCTGAACAACGGCAATGGCATTGCCGCGATCGTCCAGTTTATAGAAATAAGTTCGGTTATTCTTCTCAACAAGTCTACCCACTGAATCATACTTGTAATACTGAGTTGAAAATCCGTTTTCAAAAAGAATAGCTTGCTTCTGACCACGTTCGTACAAAGAAGTGTATCGTATTGATTTTTTGTGATCGTCACCAAAAAATTGGGAAACTTTCGAATAATCGTTCGCGCTCGCATACTTCCCGTAAGTATCCACCCGGATTATTGCATGACTGTGCGAATTCATTTCCACAACTTTAGTCACCCTACCTTTGGAGTTGTACTCATAGGTCGAGTAGGAGTTAAGCTGCGGCAGTAAAACATAACCTGTACTGTCGCGGATTAGCTTCCCCGCATCTGTGTATTCATATAGTTTTTCAGTTTCCAGTTGGGTCAAATCGGATGCGGGAAATGCCCGCTCGGCAATCAGCAAACCATTTGAATAGCTGTACATCCACCGGATAAAATGTGCGGGTTTTTTTCCTGGAAAATTTGGATGATAAATATCTTGCTCAAGTTTAATGACATCTGGACTAACCTTAAGATACATTCTATCTTCTGGTATAATGGGTTGACCATATGTGTTTTCAAAGAGAAAGAGTATTGTTAGTGCAAAAAGTAGTTTGAAAGAATGATAGTAATTCTGAAGTGGCATTGCTTGCTTTTTATTAGATTATAGTAAAGAAAAGTTTTCTTAGTCGTAGAAGGTTTTTTATAGACACATCAAATGATTTAAAATTTTAATCATCTATTGTTTGAGTAAGACTAGTCAGATCATAAACTACTACTTTACCACTCATATCACCATTTTCATCGTTGTGTGGAAAGCCAACGGCAAGTGTATTCCCATCTGCGGATAATGCAATGGACCAGCCCGTAGAATTGTTGGGCAGAGCAGTTGTTTCAACTCCATCAACATCTATAATTTTTGAAACTTCTTTCCATTCCTGTAAAGCTCTTTTGTAGACCTTTACATAGCCTGGCTTTCCATAACCTTCGTAAGGCATACTGAGAGCCATCCTACTTCCATCGGCGGATATTGCAATAGCGTGACCAAAATAGCTTTTCCTGCTTTCTGGCTTTAACGGATTTAATTTTTTTAACTTGGTATGGTCAGTGATTTCATAAGTTTCTACAAAACCGGCATCTGCATTTAGAAGATCAACGCTGTTTCCAGCCGCAATCACCCAATCTCCATTTTTTGCAATCTGCACAACAGAGCCCAGGTTCGGGCTGGATGCATTTCCAAAAAAACTTTTGATGTTTTGTTTCCATTGATTTCCCTCTTGAGAATAAAAAAGTACTTCACCAGCATTGTTTAGCTCCTTTGTATCTTTACTATGATTGCCGGCAACAAGAACCTGCCCATTTGAAGAAAGCGATAGTGAAAGAGAATATATTTTCTCACCCGGGCTGGGTGTCAGGTCTAAGCCATCTTGTAACCATTGTATGCCATTAAAATCAAATAGATTAATACAAACCGTACGGTGCTTCTGACAGTCAAAACTAACGGCCATTTTTCTGGCATCTGGAGTAATGGATATGGATTGAATCAGATCAGTTGGGTTCTCCAACTGAACTTTATAGGGAGATTTAACCCAGTCCTTCCCATCAAAGTCATAAATAGAAACACAACCAAACGGAGAAGCCACTACCAGCTTTTTCCCATCTGCTGATAGTTCCATCATTTCTCCATAAAAGAAATCTTTAGCACCGGGCAATATTTCATTACCCATCATCTGCCAGTTGTTGCCATCAAATTCAAACACCGCAATTCTCCCATTCTCGTCTCCGTGTTCACTATTGAATGGCGCAGCAACGGCAAGGACAGTTCCATCAGCAGAAATTTTAACATTCCTGCCAAATTGTTCAGTACTTACTTTACCAGGAAGCATATTTCCTTTACGCATTTGAGCGGCTGTACACGTTGGAATGACCACAATCGCTATGAAAAGAATGTAGGTAAATTTATTCATCGTGACCAGTCCTTAAATTTTTTGCAGAACGTTTAGGTAGGCAGCAGGTTTATTTTAAAAAAGTATGACCGGTGATGATAAGGTGAATGCACCGCCAGCATCAACGGTTGCAGTGATCGGAGTTCCCACTTGACTCCCGCCTTTTCTGATGACCAGCGTAGCCTGTTGGCCCACTATACCACCAGCACCAGAGATTACCAGATTAGCGCCGGTCACATTAGTATCGAACGTAATCTCTTTGTTCCACGGCAGTGATGTGATCTGCTCGGTAACAGTTACACCACTGGCAGTGGTGTATGCTGCAATCATATTGCTTCCACTGAAATTACCCGTTAGCTCATATCGGAGTGTGCGTGATGTTGGCTGCGGCTCATTTTCTTCGTTTCCACAGGAAGCAAAAATAGTTAGTGCTGTGATGAATACCAGCGTGAGGGTTCTCATAGCTATTATATTAAAAGTGGATGCCATGTTGTTTTGTTTTTAATATCAAATTGAGTGTTATGTTTCAGTTTTTGGGTGCTGACTTGAAATAGTACGTCACCGCGCTTGGCCATTGAGGTTCATGCTCAGCCTGATCGCATTGACAAAAACTTTATAATCCACACAGTCTTTGAATTGAGCAGACATTCTAATCGCATAATTGCCGGTACTCTTGGAAACGGTAGCCTGAATGCGATATTCACCGGCAGGAAGCGGAGCAGTGGTTTTCGCGTTGTCTTCTGTAACGTCTACTACCTGAAAACTCTGACCACTTGGTTGATGAATAAAAGTTACCCAAACCCGGTTACTCCTTTCACTCACACTGTTGGATTCAACCTTCGCCTTTCGTGGCTCACCCTCGCATGAATCAGACGCACATTGAATAAATAATGTTAAGGTTGCTAAGGTTAATACACACTTTTTTTGGATTTGATGTTTTGACATATAAAGCAATAGTGATTTCTGTTTATTAAAGTTTGACTTAAAGATGTTTCATAAAAGGCCACCAACAATTGTGCAAGGTAGAGCCCAGACATGCTTTTGGACGTTCACTTAAGTTAATTTAGATCAGCATGGCCAGTCTGTTTTTTATGTAATAAACACAGGAAATTTTTTTACTTAAACTCAGCTGGACGCTTGTATGTATAGGCATTCGTTTTATTTCTGGTTAAAAAATACATAAAGATCAAACCAATAGACAGTGAGGTCAAAAGCCGGATCAGATACAGATACAACTCCGGAGTGGCAAGCGTGAGCTGCGAAATGAGTCCTTCTTGAATCCCGTTCCCGACACCATGTGCAATGGCCGCTGGTATAAAGCTCTTGGAATGAATGGTCAGCCAACCCATAAAACAGGAGTACCCAATCATGATGATTGGCGAAATGATTAAACTGCCAACAATCGGGTTTTCTGGATAATTATAGCCGTGCAGTTGTATCGGCAAATGCCACATGGACCAAACAAAACCCAGAAGCAAAATACCCTTCAATAAACCCAATCGCTCTATTAACAATCCCTGAAGCATGCCGCGCCAGGCAATCTCCTCGCCCGCGGCAATAAAACCGTTGAGTAGCGCAAAGAAAAAACCAGTGATGAATACGTTAATCAAAAAGATCGGCCAGGACTGACCGCCCAACCCTAATAAAAACGGACCTCCGGAAATGATAGCATGCTTAGATGAAAACTCAAACCATGTTGATGTACCCCAATGGGAGGACTCCAATATTAGTACTACAATAAAGCCAAACAAAATTGGAACCAATACCGATAGTAATGTGGCGCTAATTACTTTCCTGTTTAGCTTCCACACTAACGCTGACCGCAAGACTGGATTAAAGTACAAGTAGAAAGATGTAACAATACCGGGTGATACCATAGTGGCCGCTAACCACCAGGGCATGGCCGGGTCATTCAGGCCTGTAGTCATTTGAATGGCCAAAAGCTGCAAACCCCAACTTAAAAGAAAAATCCAACCGCAATACCCAAGAATCAACCGCCAGGAAATAATTTCTGTTTTCATATCATTTGAATAAAGTTTCATGCACCAATCGGCGGTTTGATTTTCACTGTCTTGGCCTTTCGTTTCCCAATTAAATAGGCGACCATTAAATTGGGCGCCCAACTAATCCAGGATACAAGTCGGTATGACAAGCCAAAATCATGAGTGGTAGCCATTAACAAAGGCAACCAAATGCGCAACGTCACCGCTCCAAGGCATGTTGCGTAACTATAAATCATAAGCTGCTGATGTTTAACAACCAGGCCCTTTCGAATAACTATATATCCTTGAATAGTAGTGTAAAACCAGATTAATCCACCCAATACAAATCCGGAAAATGCAATAACACCGCCCTCTGCAAAAAAACTGATGTAACCAATACCCAAAACACTTAGCCATGTTGAAAAGACATATACCATCCCCACAATACGATGCAGCTCACGGTAATTATTTCGGATGTATGTATTGAATTGAACCCAGCCTGTAAGTAATGCCACACCCCCAAAAACAATGTGCGTATTGAAAAAAGATTTCCACACCTGATCGTTCAAAAGCGCATTGCTTTTCATAGTAAGAATCCCAACGGGATGATCAGACAAAAAAAACTGGATCGGATAGAGTCCAATAAAAATAATGAAGGAAATCATCGGCAGATAAACCACCGCCATTCCTATCTGCCTTAACCATTTCAGATGCTTCCTCATCAAAATAGTAAACCGATTACAAAGACTTTTGCTTTCCTGGTTTTGGATGGGGCTGCGAAATTCACGTCCGGTGATAATTCCACTAGAGATTCATCCACCGTGCCAAAATCAAAATATTGAAAAAGAAAATCCTGACTCTTCATCACGCGTAACAGGAGGTCACTATGCGACAAATTTTTTAGCACCACATGCTTTCCGTTTTTTAAAAACGGCATCAACTCTCTATCAGTAACATCGGCTGGCGTCCTAAAATCGAGATCCCCACTGATAATGAGTATCTCTGATGCACTTACCCGACACCTTTTATATTCATCTGGTATGGATTTTATTGACCATGCGTGAGCCGTAGAACCATATATGGCCGAAATGTTATTTCCCAATAATGTAGTTGAACTCCTGAATCGTTTTCTTGTATTTAGATCAATAGCGTTATAGTCAATATCAGCACTAACTGTCTTGGCGTACACATCACCAATAACAGATTTGCTATTCATCTCGTACAGTTTTTGCAGTAAGAACAAAGAACTGAAGTCACCTTCCTGTGCAGCGGAAAAGTATGCTTGGAATGCCCATACCGCCGACCCGCGCGCATACAGCATACCCATCGTACCCGCTTTAATTTTATCCGCATCTAACCGGAACGTAGCCCATCGCTTGGGCATCCTGCTGAACGCGAGCCTCATCGCTTCTTTAATAGAGCCCTTATGGACAGCATCTTCTTGTAATTGGTACAAACTATCATAATGAGCTATCGTGTTTTCGGCTTGTTCCGGTCGCGTAAGAAAATATCCCGGTGGACAGGCACCAACCATAACCGTGCGCGCAAGACGGGATGGGAATCTATACCCGTACAATAAAGCTACCCGAGTACCATAACTGGATGACAGCAGGTTGATCGAAGCATAACCCAAGACCTCACGTGCATAATCTACATCCTCAGTTACATCTACGATCGTGTACTGGTTTATGTCAATTCCCGCGTTGGATAAGGTGGCACAATATGTTTTTATTTTTGCTTCTACATTATCCAATGACGCATCACTGAGCAGTTCATGTCTCGTTGCCCTGAAGGCCTTATTAATCTTTCTGGACCGGAGCACAGTAGAGCCATCTACACCCCGGTAACCCACACACACAAAATCATGATGCGCCAAAAGTTTTGTTGGTGTAGTTGAAACAATTTTTTCTATAGATAAAATGTTACTGGCGCCCGGCCCGCCATCCAGCCAAAAGATTGGCGGTCCCGCGTCAGCCTGTTTTGCCTTGATGATTTGAACCGGTAAGGTGAGCTTCCTGGAGTCTGATTTAGTTCTGTCTTCCGCAACCGTTAATTCACCTTTCAATAAAAGGTATGCCTGATCCTCAATCGTGAGTGTCTCCGTCTTGAGCAACTTAAATCCATCCTTACCTTGTGCATGCCCAATGGTGAAAGACTGCAATACTATGAACATAGCACCCATCGTCATCACCATTGTTTTGCGCTCCTCCGTTTGCCTCATAGTTTTTTTTGCCACAAAGAAATGGCACAGGTCACAGCCAGAAGTCCCGTATTATGTATCGGGACAGATTTTTAAACAGACCTTTAGGTTGATCTATGTCTTTGGTTATCAGTTGCCCGCGAAAGTGGAACCGGATACCGGGACTAATTTTCAAATGCAAGGGATCTAACTACCAGCCGGAATCTGGATTTGCTGATCATGAAGATACTGCGTGGGGGATTGGCCGGTCGCTTCTTTAAAATTTCTATAGAAGGCAGTCTTGGAATTGAAACCGCATTCAAAAGCAAGCGCAAGCAAAGTGTATTTTTGATTTTGCGGCAGACTTACCATCTTTTTGAATTCACGTATTCGCCAGGCATTTATGAAATCGTAAAACGTTTTAGACTCCATGGAATTGATGACCTGCGATAAATGATTGGGCTGGACCGCTAAATGATCCGCCAATTGAGCAAGCGTCAGCTCCGGGTTCAAAAAAAATTTCTGATCTTCCATGGCAGCCAAAAGCCGTCCATGAATCTCCGTTTGCATTTCTGATGACAAGCCTGACTTGAGGTATTTACCTTTTGTTCGGTCCCCTGTCATGGGGTCCTCAAATTTGATCGCGGGTAACGAATCGCCCATGGCATCGGAACCTGCCACGCTCGCTTGCGTAAAAATACCCACCTGCTTGATCCCAAAATAACCCAACGCCAAAACAAACAGGGCCACTAAAGAAAAAATTATAAAATCATTACCTGAGAAAACGCCAAGCCACACAACCCCCACACCATATATAATGTACCGCAACCAGATCAGGTTTACTTTCTCTTTCTGCGAAAACTCATGCAGTACATTTCGAGTGTGCATACGCAATAGCCACAAGGAGATGATTGTATATACCACGCCTGACCCCAGCACCAAAATGCGTTGTAATAGGAATACCCACTCGTATCCCTTACCCTGATTGGCAAATACCACAAGCCTTTCGGAGTGTGAGCGAAAGAAAAAAGGAATTAATATCAGATAGATAAGCAGGGCCGGGAAAAAGTGCCACGCAAAGTGCCTTCGCAAATAGGAATGCTGGTTGGTAAGCGAAGCCGTATAGAAATAAAGAAAGGGTCCGTGAAATAAGGGGAAAGGGTAGCCGGCCAACAGGTATGGGTAATAATAGGGGTCTACCGTCAGACTCAAATAATAAAATGCCAAATGAACCCCAATGATTATTAACCAACAAGCCAATATCAAATCAGCTTTTGTTTTTCCCCGTTTCGTAAAAAGTATCAAGGATAATAGGAATGCCAGTGATGTGGATATGATGTAAAACAAAATAGTGTGATTTAAATTCGCCTCTCTGATCCGATTTACGTTAAATCCAAAAATCACCGTAAATTTCGAAATTCAAGTGCCATACTATTCACTTTTCGAGATAAAAATTTGTTTTAAATTTTTCTACTTAACATGCGCAAGTCATTTTTTAGGCTCTTCAATAGCCGCACATGATAAATACAGATGCCAGTGGTAAGTGTAACGTATAGCGGTAAATAAATACAGAACAATGAAAAAAATTTTATTTGACTTTATATCAAAATACATTTCGCTTACCGACGATGAAAAAAATGTAATTGATTCTTTGGACATATTTCGCTCCGTAAAAAAAGGGGTAACACTTTTAGAAGAAGGACAAAAATCAAAAGAGAGCTATTTTGTGCTTAAAGGCTGCATTCGTACGTATTACATTTTAGAAGGTAAAGAAAAAACTACTGCGTTCTACACAGAAATGGAAGCGTTGACCCCGCCATGTGTAATCAGCAAGACGCCATCTGACTATTATGTAAGCTGTACGGAAGACTCCATACTGGCTGTTTCAAATTCTGATATGGAGGTTGAGGTAAACAGTAAATTCCCAAAGTTTGAAATAATGTGCAGAATTTTGTCTGAAGAATTGTTGGCCAAACAAAGAATTGACTTTGACGAGTTCAAAACTTCTTCACCGGAACAACGATACTTAAATTTGTTACAAAAAAGACCAGACCTTATTCAACGTGTGCCGCAACATCAGTTGGCCAGTTATCTTGGCATCAAACCACAATCATTAAGTAGACTTCGAGCAAGGATTATTGAGAAAGATAAACGGTAAGATTCGTGACTTACCTTAAATGCAGAACAATGCTAATCAAATGAGAATGTTCACTCAGTCTATCCACCGTTTACCACTTTAAAAATGTTAACCGATATTCATCCCAAACTACCTATGCGAAATAAAGTTGCAACCAAAGACTTTTATAACAACTTAGGTTTTAAAGAGTTCGGAAATGCGGACTATGAAGGTTATTTGATGATGGAAAAAGATAACATTCAGATTCACTTTTTCGAATTTAAAGATCTGAATCCAAAGGAAAATTATGGGCAAGTGTATATCAGAACAAGCGACATTGATAACCTGTATCAAACTTTCCTTGCCAATAAAATGCTGATTCACCCAAACGGTCTTTTGGAAATTAAGCCGTGGGGTCAACGGGAATTTTCTTTGCTTGACCCTGATCAAAATTTACTGACTTTTGCAGAAGGCGTTCACTGAACTATTTTGCGGTATTGAAATTTCCGGCTTGGTTCCTGCCCCGCAACGGGAAGACTTGATGTGTATTGCTGGCGGAAAGTATGCTTCGTTTACCCTTATCTCTAACCGGGAATCGCTCATTCAGGAAATGATTAACCTTAAATACCAGTGGCTCGATGGTACAGATTATGAGATACGCGAACTGATTGCACTCGAAGAGTTTCTGGACGATACTTATAGAAACAGAAAAATATATGTTCCGATAAGAAAGAAAATGAATCGATAACCATAAGATACTGGGTGGACTAAACAAAATTCCTTGTCCGCAACATCAGTTAGCAAGTTATCTGGCATCAAACTACCATCATTAAACAGGCTACGGGCAAGATTCATTAAGAATCATAAAATCCGTACTTACCTTAAGTGAACGAGTTATAGTAATACGCTAATCTACTTTTGTACTATCATTTAATGATAAAAAGATATGCAAAAGAAAATGTTAGGGATAGGGCTTGTGCTTGTATTGGCAAGCAGTTTACAGTTGTGCGCACAAAGTACAGGAAAGGAAATTACTGACAGAAAGTGGTTTGTTGGAAGTACACTATTGTTGTTTGGAAATTTAGACAAGACAAACAATCCTGGGTATGTACAAATAAATGCAGGATATAGGATTACCCCTAAGGATATTATTCAAGTTAGATTTAAAAGGTCTCAATATGCCTGGCCATTAGGGATCCCTTTCGGGCGGGATTTTGATGCGCCAGGCCTAAACTATCCTGGTCACGCACGCATACTTGCTCCTCAAATAGGATACCAGCGTTTTTGGTGGAAAGGCGTCTATACCTCCCTGTATGTGTTGAATGCTTTTGAAAAATATATGGATGAGAATGAAAAGAGGATTGGAAACGGATTCACATTATATACTGACTTTTATTTGGGTTACCATCTTAAGTTTTTCAATGACCGTTTCTTTTTTGAACCGGCTATTGGAATTAGTTATTGGCCTATCAGAACCGGTCTTCCAGATTCTTTTAAAGCAGTAGAGCAAAGGTGGCCTAATTACTTTATTCAACCCGGTCTTGATTTTGGATTTAAGTTTTAGCACCCTCATCCAGAAAATTGTCCATCAGCTCATTTGTCATTATCGGTGATTCGAGCCATGCATTTAGTACATAAGTTTTAATACCCATAACAATAAATCAATAATTAGTATGATGAAAACGATTGGCTTTTATTTCATGTTGCTATTGCTCGCGACATTTCTCAACTCATGTGGCATCGGTACCGCCCTTGTTACCAATCACAATCAAAACGCAACCGAGGTGCACCTAAGTGGCAACAACTTCAAAGTAATTGATCAGGTAAGCGGAAGTTCCGAGGCGTCTTACGTTTTGGCAATAGGAGGTATAAAAAAGCGTCAATTGTATCATAATGCGTATTCAGCAATGATGAAGAAGGCCAACCTGCTGGACGCTTCCAAAGCTATAATTAACGTAACAACAGAAGAACACTTCAGCGGTTTTGCTCCTTCTTTGTCAAAAGAACTATAACGGTGAGTGCGCAGGTAGTTGAGTTTACCAGATGAGTTTAAACAATTTGTGTGTGTTGGAATCTAATTCGCGAGGCTCATTACTAATCACTTGACTTGAATAGATCAAAAATTTGAATAGAATAAAGTAACTGGTCTGAAACTACAATGGATTATGAAGGCAGTTGTTTGCACTAAATACGGACCCCCTGAAGTATTGCAAATTCAGCAGGTTCTTAAGCCAATACCCACACACAATCAAATTCTTGTCAAAATTGTGGCCACTACGGTCAACTCCGGAGATGTAAGGGTAAGAAGCCTTGATGTTAAAGGATTCATGAAAGTAATTATTCGTTTAGTTTTGGGAATTTCAAAACCAAGAAAAGCCATTCTAGGAACGGTATTCTCAGGTGTCGTGGAAACGGTGGGCCATAAAGTTTCTACGTTCAAGGTAGGCGATCGCGTTTTCGGAATGACTGGCTTTAATTTCGGTACTCATGCAGAATACATTGCGGTAAATCAAAACAGCAACGTACTTGAAATGCCGGACAACGCGACATTCCACGAAGCTGCAGCAATCGTTTTTGGGGGGCAGACCGCCATCTACTTTTTAGATAAAGCAAAGATAACTGATACGCCTGGCAAAAAAATCCTCATTATTGGTGCTACAGGCTCAGTGGGAACGGCAGCAATCCAAATTGCAAAATATCACAACGCTGATATTACCGCAGTTTGCAGTTCCAGAGGACACAAACTTGTTGTTGAACTAGGAGTAACAAATATTATCTGCTACGATAAAGAAGACTTTACCAAACAAGCAGAAAGGTTTGATATAATTTTTGACGCAGTCGGTATCTCCAACAAAAAACAATGTAAAAAACTCTTGAGGGCAAACGGAATTTATCTAAATGTAAATAAATACGCGTCGGAAACCGTACAGCAATTACAGGTACTCAAAGAGCTATTTAAGAAGAATGCGTTGAATGCAGTAATCGACAAGACGTTTTCAATGGACGAAGTAATAGAAGCACATCGATATGTTGAAACAGGAAGGAAAAAGGGTAACGTAGTGCTGAAAATTTGCGAATGACAAGAGTCTCAACCACGGCACTCGCGCTAATCTCCTGAAGGCCTGGACTTTTTTTGCGTGTTCTGCCAGGGTGTTTCTTAACTAAGGTGAACGAGTTATAACACCTGACCATTCTACTTTTGCCTTATTGTTTAACGTTTAATGTAAAGAAAATGCAAAAGAAAATTTTATTTGTCGGCCTTGTCTTCGTAATGACAAGCACGCTCCAACTTCAGGCTCAATATGCCAAGACAGATAGCACTTACAAAGAGTGGTTTGTGGGTAGCACCTTGTTTTTATTGGGTAATCTAGATAAAGTAAATCCACCTGGTTTTGCTCAACTTAATCTGGGTTATCGAATTACAGGGAGAGATGTAATTTCGCTTGAACTAATAACATGGAAGCATGCCTGGCCGTTGGGTATTAACCCTTTTTATAATGAGGCATACGGAACACCAGAAGAAAAATTTCCGGGTTATATCAGAGAACATGGCTTTGGTCTTGCTTACCAAAGATATTTTTGGAGAGGTCTTTACGCAGCCGTCCACGTAGCGCCCATGTGGCAAACGTATAAGAATGAAAACG
Organism: Cytophagales bacterium; assembly: GCA_017303795.1. Taxonomy (GTDB): domain Bacteria; phylum Bacteroidota; class Bacteroidia; order Cytophagales; family Cyclobacteriaceae; genus ELB16-189. Next base: position 271,811 of record JAFLBR010000002.1, read on the forward strand.
GCAATAAGGTAGGTGACGGTTTTATTATCTTCAACACGTATCGAGTTGGATATCACATTAAACTCTTTAAGGATAGGTTGTTTATTGAACCTTCGTTGGGTGTTGCGGGTCGTCCTTATTTCACTGAAATGCCTGCTGGATTTAAAGAGCAAGATGACAAGTGGCCAAAGTGGACACCAGAGCCGGGGCTGCATTTTGGATTTAATTTTTAATTGATGTTTTGGGAATATGCAACAGTAACATAAATGATAAAAAAACCAAATGCGCTTGAAGACATCAAAGTCAATGTTAAACTAACGCTCGCTTCTCTATGGGCAACGCTAATGTTTCTAATTATCTACCTTGATTATTTTCACCTTTATATGCCGGGTAAGGTAGAAGGTATTCTGGAGGGAAAAGTGTTTGTGTTTGAAATTACGCAAGGATTTGTTTTTGCAGCACTCGCCTTAGTGATAATTCCGGCATTGATGATTTTTCTTTCGGTTGCCTTACCGGCTAACGTCAATCGCAAGGCGAATATCATGGTGGCCGCGGTGAATGTTCCCTTTATGTTGTTTAATCTGGCAGGCGAAACTTGGATACACATGGTGCTTGGCGCTGTCGTGGAGGTTATTCTACTTGGCTTAATTATACGGTATGCATGGAAGTGGCCTCGTATTGAAACATGAAAACTGGATTGCCATAGTAACAAGTTGTATTCAAGACGGATCGAGAATGAGAAAATTAGCCACACTCGTATATTTATTCCTTGCCCTTGTGTTAGATCTTTTCAAGCCAACGGAGAAGGTAAACACGATCTGAACTCCGCTTATTGAAAATTACGATGGGCACAAACTGAAAATATATCAATGAGAAATATTCTCAAGTTGCATAGCGGGGGTGTAACATAACAGTATCGGGTTCGTCTGTTGGATACAGTAAAACAACCTTATTTCTACAAAAAAATGAAACTACTATTTGGTATACTCATTTGCATTCCTGCAACCATATTCAGCCAGCCAAATACAAGTAAAATTGTGATGATTGTGAGCAGCTATGGAAAGGATATGGGAAAGGGGCGACCCGGATATGAGATGGATGAATTTTCTCAGGCCTATCTGATTTTAAGGCAAATGGATTAAAGATTGATGTAGCAAGCCCCAAAGGAGGTGAGGTTGTGGCAGGACAGTTCAACAAAGAAAAACCGTATAATAAGATCGTGCTGGATGACACGATTGCAATGAGAATGCTGAAGCGTACAAATCTACAGCATCGTTAAAAGCGGCAGATTATGATGCCATTTATATTGTTGGAGGAAAAGGCCCCATGTTCGATTTGGTAGTTGATCCTTCCCTTCAGGATCTTATTTTGGAAATAAACAACAAGAAAGGCATAATCGCAGCGGTTTGTCATGGAACAATTGCATTTGCAAATATTAAGAGTGACAATGGCTATTTAGTCGAGAACAGATTCGTGACCGGATTTTGTAATGAGGAGGAGACAATGTTTGGTAAAGCAGCAGCAGAATTTCCCTTCCTGTTTGAGGATAAATTATTAGCCAGGGCTGCCAAATTTCAAAAAGGAGAAGTGATGTTACCGTTCATGATTGTGGATGACAATTTTATTACGGGGCAAAATCCCTACTCAACAATATTGGTGGCTGAACAAATCATCAAATCGATAGGTAAAGAACCCGCTAAAAGAAAAAAGTATAAGGATGAGTTAAGTATGGAACTCGTTAAGAGAGCAGTAAAGGGAGAGATGGCTTGGGCCAGAGCAGAGATAAAGAGTGCTAAAGATAATTATGATCTGGAATTAATAGCAGTCTATGGATATTATCAAGCGATGTTTGCAAAAGAAGATTTAGAGAAAATCAGAATGGCAACAATGATTGTGGAAATCGTTACACCGTACTACTTTAAGGAGGATATCTTTGTAGCACTCGGTAACTATTATCTAAAATTGAATGATAAGACTAAAGCTACTGCTACGCTAAATGAAGTCTTGAAAAGAAATCCTGATTTAGGGCCAGCAAATACACTATTGGCTCAAGTACGCGAGCAATAGCCGGAAGTCAGTTATTTTAATTCATGCAACTCATTACTGTAATCCTTTGAAAACCAATAATAAAGTGTGCTAAGATTCATTTTGCCAAAAGGACGCAGTTTTTTTTCGACTACCAAGATTACCTAAATCGAGGATACCACCCATCAACTGATTTATTATAAACGGAGTTCAGCGTAGCCGGTGTCATTAATAAGTAAGTTCACTGAACTAAGTTTATAGACTCAAATAAAACCCATCAGTGGCTTTTTTGCTTTTATCTAAAGGCAAGGTACAAACTATAGTCTCGAATGCTGGGAAATTTAAAGTGTAATAACCCCTCTTATTGGCTTGGATTAGAGTCTATTCGATAGTCTGGCTTAATGCTAAAAGTTGAAAAAAATGTCAATAGTACTTAGCGCGGATTTCCATTTACCGACTGCCAGAAGAAAAGTAAAAGGCTGAATTAAATATCAAACCTGTAAAAAGAGTGGTTCAGGGAAAGATGTTGGGGCAATGATAGAACCAAACAATGCCAAGTCTTACCCTAAAGACTAGGTGCTAAATCACCCCCACCTACACCCAACTTGTGAAAGATACAACACACGGACGCACACCTTTGCACCCGTAAATCAAATTCACGTCCCGTTCAAACCCAGTCGCTATGACCCCTGAAATCTCCAACCTGGATTTTCCGGTTGCCACCACCATCCGCCAGGCCTTACAGCAACATAATGATGTCGAGCAAGCAACGCTACGGGAGCAGATGTCAGAAGATGAATTCGTCAGCCATCGTGTGGACATTTATCTTCAGACATTAGAGATCGCCATGCATGCCGGGCTGGAGGAAGCCGGTGCAAAAGAAATCGCCTTGCTGGAATCACTCACCGGATTGTAAAGCGATGGCCGCATTTTCTAAACGGCAGGCCTATCAACAGGCTATTACGTTGCTGCAAGCTGCGCTCACTTCGGATGGTGACCTGAAAGGTGCACACAAAATTCCCTTCTTTGGTTTTGGTGGCCTCAAAGAATTATTGTTGCCCATCGCAGATACAGCTGCGTGGTCAGCAGAAGATTTACGCTATCGCAAGGAAGTTGAAACCGTGCATGCGTTGTTGCAACAAGGTTTTGGTCCGCAGTATGCGCAAGTAGTGGATAGCTTGCGCAACAGTACACTCTCTTCGTTTTATACACCCGCACATATTATCAATCCAATCGTACAGGCATTGCAAGCAAAGCCAGACGTGCACCGGATTCTGGAGCCTGCTGCCGGAATCGGAAATTTTCTTTCACCACTCAAAGCCGCCTTTCCACAAGCGCACGTCACCACACTGGAAAAAGATGATCTCAGTTTCCGGTTGCTCAAGACGCTGCATCCAGACGTGCAAAACCTGCATACCGGATTTGAAAATTTTAAAAACCAAGCGTTTGATCTCATCATCTCCAATATTCCTTTCGGCAACATCAGCGTCTTTGATGATGCCATGTTCCGGCAGGCTGTCCCCGTTAAGATCAAAGCCACTACGCGCATTCATAATTATTATTTTGTAAAAGCCCTTGATAATCTACACACCGGGGGTATGCTTACCTTCATCACCAGCAACGGACTGCTGGATAGTCCCGGCAACAAAGAAGTGCGGGAATACCTCATGCAGCAAGCTGATCTCATCTCAGCCTTGCGCTTGCCCAACAACACGTTCGAAAGTGCCGGTACTGCACCCGTCACAGACATCATCATCCTGCAGAAACAAAATCCCAAACGCACGCTTTCACGGGAAGAAAAACAATTTGTGACCACCACCAGCACTACCATCCCGGGTGTAAGCGGACTTCCGGTTCAGGTGAACCTCAATGAATATTTTCAACACCATGCGGATCATGTGCTCGGCACCCTGCAAGCCGGTGGCCAATATCGCGGTGATGCCGTAGATGTGGTTCCCTCAAAAGAAGTGGCCGCCATTCAAGCGGAGGTGCTCCGCATACTCAGTGCTGATCTCACCATGCAAAGACATAATGTGTCGGTGGAAGAAAAAATGGTGGACGCAGTCGCCTCGCATCAACAGGTGTTGACAGACATCGGTGGTGAGTCAGCAAAGCCCGGCAACATCATCATCCATCAGGGGCGTGCCGGTCTCCTCGAAATGGATAGCACCGGCAAAACTTTTAAGCCGGTCGCGGGCATTCGGGATCTTCAACGTACCAGCGCCATCATTGACCTGCGCAATACGCTCACACAACTCATTCAAGCAGAAACCAATCAGGACGCCAGCATGGTAAACCTGCGGGCGGATTTAAATCAACACTATGATCTGTTTGTCTTTCGCTATGGTACGCTGCATCATCCGGCTAACAAAAAACTTATTCTACTGGATGCCGAAGGATTTAAAGTGCTCGCACTGGAACGTCCCCAGGGGCGGGACTTCACCAAAGCGGACATTTTCTTTAAACAAATCAACGGCCTGCAACAACAGTATGCCCGCCCGGAGTCACTACGCGATGCCGTCCTTCTTTCACTCAATGCCCATAATACGTTAGACCTCGACTTTGTAGCGGACGTCATGCAACAGGAGTTGAACACCATCATAAGACAAGGCCTGGATCAGGAGTTGTTCTTCCACAACCTCAATCCACAAGAGCCCTTCATCACCAAAGATAAATTCCTAAGTGGTGATGTGGTCGCACGCATGGAACAGTGGGAGCAGCAGCGGCAACACCTCACACCCACAGCAACGCTGACACAAGACGATGTTGAAAATCATCTCACCCGCCTGCGTGAAGTGCGGCCCGTCTTTCTTAAACGGGAACTCATTGACATCAACATGGGTGAACGCTGGATACCATTGGATGTCTATGATGAGTTTGCTTCCGGTTTATTTCAATGCCCCACAAAAATAAAATACCTCGGCTCCACAGATTTATACCTGGTCGATGTCACCGGCCACAGCGATCAAAACCAGATCACCTTCGCAGCCAGCACCGCCAGTGGTCGCATCGAAGGGCATAAAATCATGGAGTACGCAATGGCGGATACACAACCTTATCTCAGAATTCGCATCGCAGGTACAGACCCACCACAATACACACCCGATGTGGATGGCATGAAAAACGTAGAAATGAAAATCCGCGAAGTGAAAGACGCATTCGAAAATTTTCTCAACACAAACCCTGACATCGCTACACGCATTGAAGAAATTTATAATCGCACCATAAACAACACGGTGAAGCGCAACTATGATGGTGCGCATCTTCAACTTCCCGGCTTGCAACACTTTTCACCACGTGCACATCAAAAGGACGCCATCTGGATGTTGTTACAACAAGATGGCGGCATCGCAGACCATAAAGTGGGTGCCGGTAAAACCTTGATCATGGTCGCAGCCGCTATGGAGATGCGCAGGCTCGGCATCGCCCGCAAACCCCTTATGCTTTGCATGAAGGCCAACGTAGCAGAAGTCGCCAAAGATTTTTTGAAATGTTATCCGCAGGCCCGTGTGCTGGCACCAGATCCGCAGAAAGATTTTACACCTGCAAAAAGGCAGCAGCTCTTTGCTTCCATCGCGGCCAATGAGTGGGATGCCGTTATCCTCACCCATGATATGTTCCAGGCTATTCCCCAGTCAGCACAAATCAAAAAAGAAATTATTGCGCAGGAGTTGGAAAACCTCACCGATGATTTGAAAGCAGTCTCAGAAAACCGCACACTCTCCAAGCGAATCTTAAAAGGACTGGAAGCCCGCAAGCAAAATCTCACGGTGCGCCTGCAGGCAACAGACATCGCCATCAAACGGGATGCACACCTGCTCGACTTCGATAAGATGGGCTTTGATCACATCTTCGTAGATGAAAGTCAGGAATACAAAAACCTGCACTTCACCACGCGCCATCAGCATGTGGCCGGACTCGGTGATCCTACCGGCAGCCAACGGGCCATGAACCTGGAGTTTGCCATCCGCACCATTCAGCAAAAGAAAGCCGGTGATCGCGGTGTGACGTTTTTATCAGGTACCACCATCAGCAACAGCCTCGTGGAACTTTACCTGTTGTTCAAATACCTGCGTCCGGAAAAACTAAAACAACTTCAGATCAACTCCTTTGATGCGTGGGCAAAAATGTATGCCCGCAAAAGTGCTACCTATGAATTCTCAGTAACCAATGAACTCAAGATGAAAGAACGATACCGGGAATTTATCAAGGTACCAGAGCTCGCCCGCTTCTATGCTGAAATCACACACGTAGTCAATGATCATAACCTCAAGATTGAAAAGCCACGCGTAGAAAATTCCGTGGTAGAACTGGAACCTACACAAGCACAACAGGACTACACCCAGAAACTGATCCAGTTTACCAAAACAAAAAATCCTGCCTATGTGAACTTGTCCTTAACAGAAAAAGAAATGAACGCCTTCATGCTCATCGCCACCAACCTGGCCCGCAAGATGAGCATTGACATGCGCCTCATTGATTCCACGCGCTATGAATATGATCCCACAGGTAAAGTCGGCAAGCTTTGTGAAAACATCGCTATAGAATACCGCGACAGTCAACGCTACAAAGGCACACAACTTATCTTCAGTGACATCGGCACTCCGGCCGGAAGTGGTTTTAATTTATATGCAGAGATCAAACGGGTGTTGGTAATGGAGCAAGGTATTCCTGCGGAAGAAATTCAGTTCATTCATGACCATGATACTAAAACGAAAAAAGAAAAACTTTTTGCCGCGGTAAATGCAGGCACCGTGCGCATCCTGATCGGCAGCACAAAGAAACTGGGAACCGGTGTGAACGTACAGGAACGCATCGTCGCCATGCACCACCTCGACATCCCGTGGCGTCCCAGTGATCTGGAACAACGCACAGGTCGGGGTGGGCGACAAGGGAACCGCATCGCACGTGAATTTCGGAATAACACCGTCCGCAACTATGTGTATGCCGTAAGCCGGACGCTCGATGCCTATCAGTTCAACATCCTTTCCAACAAACAAAAGTTTATCAATCAGATCAAGAACAGTTCCATTGATCAGCGCAATATCGATGAAGGGGCATTTGATCAGGAGGGGGGCATGAACTTCGGTGAGTATGTAGCGCTACTCAGCGGCAACAGTGACTTGCTGGAGAAAGTTAAACTGGAAAAGAAACTCCATGACCTGGAGCGTACCTATCAGGTTTTTCTCAAACGTAAATCCGAAGCGGAGTTTTACATCAACCTGCACAGCCGGGATTGCCACAAACTGGAAATACGCTTGCAACAACTGGAAGCGGACTGGCGGCCACTGGTGAATGTTGATCTGGAGCAGGAAGCAATTGATGTCAGTGGTAGTTTAGTTTCAGACCGGCATATAGTAGGAGAGATGTTGCTTGAAAAAGTAACCCGCCTGCAAAAACTATCAGGCATCCAACCACATACACTCGCCACACTGCACGGCTTTCAGTTAAACTATGAATCATTTCTTGGGAAAGTACACGTGCTCAGTCCTTCCGGGCTCGTGCTCCAATATGCAGATGGCAACCTGAATGCAAACCCGCCACTCGCAGGTCGGTATCTCATTGACTCCATCAAACGCTTGCCCAAAGTGATCAACAACACAAAAGATTCCAGGACCACACTCAACAAAAAGATTGACACCTACAAAAAGGAACTGCTGGTGGAGTTTCGGGATAAACACCTGATCAATGATCTTAAACATCAGATTGAAACACTTACCATCAAATTGGAAAAATCATTTGCGGTAAAAGATGAACTTGAATTTTCACAGGTAAAGGAACCCGGCCCAAGTCATAAAGACGTAAAAGCCAAAAGAGCCTTGGCGTGAATGAATAGCAGAATCCTGAATGTGATACCGCTAACAAAACTCAACTAACGGGTATATCTTTTCATTTGTATCAATGATGGACAATTCAAGCAAATTTTTCAGCGGGCTATCCAGGTAGCAAAGAAAGTGGGCGTTAAAACCAGTGATTGGTAATTCCAAACTGACTCGTAAAAAATCCCATGCCATAACGTTAGCCCGGAACTTCATGTCTGAGCTGGGCCTAATGGAATAGGTAAAGCAACCGGTTATGATTTGATTGTTCCCAAACATCTCAGTTAGATCAACGCAGACATGATCGCCAACTAAGGACTCAAGACTAACTACTAAGGACTAAATTCCTTCCCAACTACACCCAACTTGTGAAAGGAAGATTGCATTGACCCACACCTTCGCCTCCGTAATCAAACCGGAGCATTATGTTAAAGTCAATTTCCTGGCAAGAATTTTTTATCACCATCGCGACACTCGTAGCACTCTATTATGTGTGTTCGCTTTTATTCTTTTATCATCAAGAGATACTTCAGTTGCTGCGCGGAAAGCAACGCAGCAGCACAGATCAGAAATCCACATCCCAGTCACCACAACCCAACCCACTGATCGGTCCCGTGAGGTTTTCCGATGAGCCCGCACGCCCTGTTCGTGATGAACTCCGAACTGAAGAGCTACAACTTGCCACCCAGGAACCAGAAGAAGCCATGACCGTGGCAGATCCGGAAGCGGAAAAACTCCAGCAAGACCTCACCGAAATTCTGGATCAGATTGAATCACTCGCACAAGTTACTATTCAAACACCAACCATTGAACTTCAGACCTTGTATAAAACCTTGTTGTCAAATTATCCGGGTTTTGTCGGCACCACACATCAAGCCAACATCTCACAAGCCATCACTGAAACACTCTCACAACACGGTCACACCATCACAACAGATGAAGTTCTATCCTGGTGGCCCACCTAATTTCTAATTCTAATTTCTAATTCCTCTATGGACTATCGACTCACGACTAAGGACTAATGACTAATGACTAATGACCTACTACTAATGACTAACCACTAAAAAATTCCACTATGAAACACCCAACCTTTTATTTCAAACAAATTTTTGTTTTCGTCCTCCTGATGTTCCTGCTCACCACCATGCTCTTCGCGCAGGATGGTAACGCAGGCATCAATGAAGCCACCATGCGTGTGCGCAGTTATTTTGCTACCGGCACAAACCTCATGTATGCCATCGGTGCCGTACTCGGATTAGTCGGTGCCATAAAAGTTTTTCAAAAGTGGAACAGCGGAGATCAGGATACGGGCAAGGTAGCAGCCGCATGGTTTGGTAGCTGCGTGTTTCTGGTCATCGTGGCCACCGTCCTCCGTTCATTTTTTGGATTGACCTGACATGAGACCAGACAGCACAACGCCACCTAAAGACCAAAGTCAAAAGGTGGACAAAGCGTTGGAGTTTCTCGATGATACAGTGGATAAAACATTGGCCCGCGGTGATGATGATTTCTACGAAGCATTCAAAGCCAAACGTAATCCGGATAATCAACATCAATCCAAACCGCGCAAGCGCGGCAAAAGAATTTAAACGCAACCATGAATAGTGTTTATAATATCAATAAGGGGATCAACCGGCCGATTGAGTTCAAAGGCCTCAAGGCGCAGTACATCGCATACCTCGCGATCGGACTCATCGGCCTGTTGATCCTCTTTGCTATCCTGTACATCATCGGTGTGAACATGTTTGTCTGCCTGGGACTCATCGTGGTGCTGGGCACCCTGTTGTTTATGATCGTGTATCGCCTCAGCGACAAATACGGACAGCATGGCCTGCTTAAGAAAATGGCCAGCCGAAGCATCCCGGTGTTTCTCAAAATGTCTTCGCGAAAAGTGTTTTTAAATCTCGCACAAAAAAAACCGGGTCCGTGATACGCGGTTCCATCGGCTTCTAACTATGGACTATCGACTAACTACTCAGGACTAACTACTCACAACTCAGGACTATCCCCATGGACTTCGAAAAAGTTTTCCCCATCTATAAAGTCGAGCAGGACTGCATCCTCTCCAAACAAGGTGATATCACCATTGCCTATGCCGTGCAACTCCCGGAAATTTTCACCTTATCAGATCAGGAGTATGAAGCCTTTCATCATGCGTGGATCAAAGCCTTGAAAGTGTTACCCAATCATACGGTATTTCATAAACAGGATTGGTTTGTAGCGCAACACCATCAACCTGATTTTGACGCAGCAGGAGATTCATTCCTGTCACGTGCCAGTGAACGTTTTTTTAATGAACGCCCACACTTGCATCACACCTGTTACCTCATGCTCACGCGCAAGGCCCTCAACCGGAAATCTGCCAACTCCATGTTCTCCAACCTCATTCGTCCCGCACTTGTGCCGGAGGAAACACTTCTCCCACAACGGGTACAGGAATTTTTGGATGGCGTAGCACAAGCAGAACGCATACTGCGCGATAGTGGATTTGTGAACCTGACCCGCCTGAAAGATGATCAGTTAGCCGGTGATGCAAAAAAGCCTGGACTGCTGGAAAGGTATTGTTTTTTGCTTTCTGAAAATGATAGCCCCGTGATCAAGGACATTCATTTTAAAGATGACTTCCGCATCGGAGCAGATCAGATTCAATTGTATTCACTGGCAGATGTAGAAAACATGCCTGCCTTATGTGGGTCACGCATCAACTATGATCGCTACTCATCAGATAAAACAAAATTCAGCATCGGCTTTGCATCACCCCTCGGCCAACTGTTGCCCGGCAATCACATCTTCAACCAATACATTTTTATTGAAGATGCACACAAGACCATCAAACAATTGGAAAGTAAACGCCTGCGCCTGCAGTCACTGTCCACGTACTCGCGTGAAAATGCACTCGCCCGTGATGCCACCAATGATTTTTTAAACGAAGCTATCGCAGCCCAACGCCTTCCGGTTAAAGCCCACTATAATGTATTACTCTGGAGTGACAACAAATCAGAACACAAAGAACTTAAAACGCAGGTGTCTTCCGCATTTGCACAAATGGATGCCATCGGGAAATCAGAAACTGATGGCGCACCCCAAATCTTCTGGGCAGGTCTTCCCGGTAATGAAGCGGACTTTCCCATGAATGATACCTTTGATACGTTCACAGAGCAAGCCACGTGTTTCTTCAACCTCGAAACTTCCTATCAATCTTCGCGCAGTGCAACGGGCATCCGGTTGGGTGACCGGCTTACCGGAAAGCCGGTACATGTGGATATCTCGGATGAACCTGTCAAACGCGGTATCTGCACCAACCGGAACAAATTTATCCTCGGCCCATCCGGCTCAGGAAAATCATTCTTCACCAACCACATGGTGCGCAGCTACTATGAACAAGGCACACACATCGTGCTGGTAGATGTGGGCCATTCCTACAAAGGACTCTGTGATCTGGTCAATGGATATTATTTCACCTATGATGAAAAGAATCCCATCCGCTTCAATCCATTTTACATCAGCACCGGAGATACGCTGGACACCGAAAAAAAAGAGAGCATCAAAACATTGCTACTCGCACTGTGGAAAAAAGATGATGAAACCTTCAACCGCTCAGAGTACGTAGCACTCTCCATCGCCCTGAAAATGTATTTCGATAAGCCCCCCTCTCCCTCGGGAGAGGGGTTGGGGGTGAGGGGCTTCAACACCTTCTATGAATTCCTGCGGGATGAATTTGTCCTCATCCTCAAAGAAGACAAAGTCAAAGAAAAAGACTTTGATGTAGAAAACTTTCTATACGTACTACGCCCGTACTATAAAGGCGGTGAGTTTGATTATTTATTAAACGCCAGTGAAAATCTGGAGATGCTCTCAGAACGCTTTATCGTTTTTGAGCTGGACAATATCAAAGATCATCCCATCCTGTTTCCGGTCGTCACCATCATCATCATGGAAGTGTTTATTTCCAAAATGCGCAAACTCAAAGGCGTGCGCAAGATGATCTTGATTGAGGAAGCATGGAAGGCCATCGCCAAAGAAGGCATGGCAGAATACATCAAGTACCTCTTTAAAACGGTTCGCAAATTTTATGGCGAAGCCATCGTAGTCACTCAGGAAGTTGAAGACATCATTTCCTCACCCGTAGTGAAGCAGGCTATCATCAACAACTCGGATTGTAAGATCCTGCTGGACCAAAGCAAGTATCAAAATAAGTTTGATCAGATTCAGCAGCTACTGGGGCTGACGGAAAAAGAAAAGGCACTCGTACTCAGCATCAACAAAGCCAATGATGCCACGCGCAAATACAAAGAAGTATTCATCAGCCTCGGTGGTACACTTTCAAAAGTGTACGCCACAGAAGTCTCTCTGGAAGAATACCTCGCGTACACCACAGAAGAATCTGAAAAGTTAAAAGTACAAGCCTATACCCGGAAGTGGAATGGCAACATCCGCAAGGGCATCGCTGAACTCGCACAGGACATCAGAGCCGGAGCCTGAACCAACAAATGAAAACCGGAAACAAAATATTATAACCTGACAACCTTAAACGCCTGATATGAAAACAAAATCAGTTGTCCTCATACTCATACCCGTGCTGCTGCTCACCATCAACCCCCCACAAACGCACGCGGCCATTCCCATCATCCAAATCATCAAAGAAGCTACCAAGAAAGTTATCCGTGCCGTTGACTTGATGATTCAACGCATCCAAAACAAAACCATTGGCCTGCAGAACGCAGCCAAGGTGCTGGAGAATAAACTCTCAAAACTCAAACTCTCGGAGATCGCGCAATGGACGGAGCGGCAGCGGGAACTTTACCGCCAGTATTATGATGACCTCTGGAAAGTACGTAATACCATCACCACCTACAGACGCATCAGCCTCATCCTGAAACGCCAGCAACAGATCATCACAGAATACCAATTCACATGGGAGATGGTCAATCAGGATAAACACTTTACCCGCAGTGAAATTGATTACATGTACCGCGTCTATACCGGCATCCTGCATGAAAGTGTGTACAACTTGGATCAGATTTTACTGGTCATCAATTCATTCAAAACGCAAATGTCAGATGCCAAACGCCTGGAGATTATCAATACAGCCGGTGATGCTATTGATCAGAATTATACAGACCTCAAACAATTTAATAATCAGGCTGTGCAACTCAGCCTCAACCGCGCAAAAGATGAACATGAACTGCTCGTAGTAAAAAAATTATACGGACTGCAATGAAACAACTCAACACCCATATGGAAGACCTGCATCAGCTGCTCACCAGCAAAGGGTTTAATGGAAGCTTTCTCACCAATGCCGGTTTTCCCGGAACGTTGAAAGAGTCACTTGTCAAACATTTGCAGGAAGTACTGCAAGGTACTCCGGTTATCACTCCATTTTTTCTCACTACGTATTCGCGTTGGAATGGCGAAGCACAACCACATGTAAAGTGTGATTTCAAAGTGCACTACAATCGTTTCAGCGGCTTCCGCATTGCAACACTGGACGCACAATATCGAACGTCAACGGAGCTTAATCCGATCAGAAGACTTCAGCTTCAGTTCCCAGACAACCATGAACTCCCCACCCGTGATCAGGTGAACACACAGATCACAACAAAAAAAAAGAATCGCCTTAGACTTTAAACAATTCTAACCTAAATGCCATGATCTTAAAAACCAATACCACACGTTTCCTGCTCATGCTGGTGTGCATGCTCTGCAGCCAATGCCTGATCTCCAATGCTCAGGTTCCAACCTATGATGAACTCTTTCGCCAAAAGCAAACCCAACGCAAGTACCTCGCCCGTCAAATCGCCTTGTTAAAATTATATCTCGGCTATGTGAAGAAAGGCTATGACATCGCCAGCAAAGGACTCAACACCATTCACAACATCAAGAACGGAGACATGAATCTTCATCGTGACTTCTTTGGATCGCTCAAGAATGTTAACCCTCATATTGCCAACTCCGCAAAAGTAGCAGACATAATTGCCTTTCAGGTTTACCTGATCTCAGACTTGAAAAAGATCAACCGGTATTGTACCGGCAACATGCACTTCACACCGGAAGAGATCAGGTATGTCGCAGCCGTGTATCACAACATGCTCTTCCTGCTGGATGCGTGTGTCTCAGAACTCTTCTCCATCGTTCGTCCACAGGAAGGGTATCAGATGAAAGATGATGAACGCCTCGCCCGCATGGATACGCTTTACACAGATATGCTGGACAAGCACACGTTTGTTCAAGCTTTCACACAGGAAATCTACACGCTGGCCGCGGAACGTGAGCGGGAACAACACCACCTTGATTTGATCCGCACCCAACACCAACTCCTGTAAGTATGAAATTCATAGCTATACTCGTGATCAGCATCCTTTCCGTCTCCGGAGTAAAGGCACAATCCCAGGAAGCACAACAGCTCATGCTCAACTGGAAAAAACTCCAGCAGCTTCAGGAAATTCTGGACAACATGTACCGTGGGTATAAGATTTTGGACAAAGGTTACTCCACCATCAAAAACATTGCAGAAGGAAATTATTCCCTACATCACGCATTTATTGATGGACTCATGCTCGTCAATCCTTCCGTCCGGAATTACAAACGCATTCCGTTCATCATTGACTATCAAAAACTGTTGCTCAAAGAATATCAACACGCTTTTAATCGCTTCAGGCAAGATCCAAACTTCACGTATGATGAATTGGAATACCTGGCCAACGTCTACAAATTTTTGTTTGACGCGTCCTTGCGTAACGTAGATGACCTCATGATGATTATCACGGCTACCAAATTATCCATGACGGATGATGAGCGCATGCGGGCTATTGACCGCATCTTCTTTGACATGGAAGACAAAGTCATCTTCCTGCGCAGCTTCAACAACAACACACAACTGTTGGCCATCCAGCGTGCACGTTCACGCAACGATGTCACCACCATGCAAAAACTTTATGGCATCAATTAAAATACCCAATATGAAATCAAGTAACTGTATCTGTATTCCCTTCTCCTTACAGGAGAAGGTGGCCGAAGGCCGGATGTGGCGAGAGGGACTGCGCATGCCTGCCGGTGCTTTAGCGAAGGCGGGGTTATTTTTTATTGCACTACTCTTACCGGTATTCACCCAGGCCCAATCATTTGCGGGTGAAATTCAAAGTTTGCAAAGCGTGCTGGATCAACTCTATGATGAGATGTTGCCACTCTGCAACAGGCTCATCGGTGTGGGGCGCGGACTGGCAGCCTTCGCAGCACTCTGGTATATCTCTTCCCGTGTGTGGCGGCACCTCGCCAATGCAGAGCCAATTGATTTTTATCCACTACTCAGACCTTTTGCCCTTGGATTCTGTATCGTCATCTTCCCCTGGGTCATCGCGCTCATGAATGGTATCCTTAAACCAACCGTTACCGGAACGGCCGCTATGGTCACCGGTTCTAACAATGCCATCTCGTATCTACTCAAACTCAAAGAAGAGGCCATCAAAAAAACGCCCGCGTGGCAAATGTATGTGGGACCGGGTGGGGAAGGAGATCGTGACAAATGGTATCGCTACACACATCCTGATGGTACCGGTGAAGGAACATTGGACGGCATCGGCAATGATATCAAGTTCGCCATGGCCAAAGCATCCTTCAACTTCCGCAATTCGGTGAAGCAATGGATGAGTGAAGTGTTACACATCTTGTATGAAGCAGCCGCGCTATGCATCAACACACTCCGCACCTTTTACCTGATCGTACTCGCCATCCTCGGCCCTCTTGTGTTTGGCTTCGCGGTCTTTGACGGTTTTCAAAATTCACTCACCACCTGGCTAGCACGCTACATCAGTGTTTACCTCTGGCTACCGGTGGCCAACATCTTTGGCAGCATCATTGGGAAAATTCAAGAGAACATGCTGCGCATAGATATTCAGCAGATCGTCAAATATGGGGATACATTCTTCAGCGCAACAGATACCGCATACCTGATTTTTATGGTGATCGGAATCGTAGGCTATTTCACGGTGCCCAGTGTGGCCAACTATGTAGTCCATGCCGGAGGTGGATATGCTTTGTTGACCAGGACTTCTAATGTATTCACCGGAAGCACCGGCATGGCCATCACGGCCGCATCGGCAGGTGTGGGTGCAGCGGCAGCAGCTGCATCACATGGTATTCAACGCTACCGTGATTCTGTCCAACCGCAAAGCAATCAGGAACAAAGTGAAAGTCAAAATAAATCGTGGGGCGGCTACACCCATGATAAACTCTCCGGCAAAACCTAAACCGTCCAACACAGTGGTAGCTGCCATTGATTATGGACTATCGACTCACGACTATGTACTCACAACTATGGAAACTATCGACTAACTACTCATGACTCACGACTATCTACTACTAACCATCTCCCATGTTCAATCAACTCAAAAATATTGACACCGCCTTTCGTCACATCCGCACCTTCTCACTCGTGCTGATCGTAACAAGCATTGCGGCCGTCTGCTTCACCGTTTACAAAAGCTTTCAGGTAATGGAAGCCGCACAGCAGCGGATTTATATTCTCTCCAACAGCAAAGCACTGGAAGCCTGGTCCGCAGAGCGTAAGGACAACATCCCCGTGGAAGCACGGGATCATGTGCGGATGTTTCACCATCATTTTTTTTCACTTGATCCGGACGACAAAGTCATTCAAGGCAATATTACCAAAGCCCTATACCTGGCGGATGAATCTGCCAAACGGCAATATGACAACCTGAAAGAGAATCGCTATTACGCCAATGTGATCTCGGGCAACATCAGCCAGGAAATCCACATAGACAGCATTCGCATCAATACGGATGTCTATCCATTTTATTTCCGTTGCCACGCACATCAGAAGTTGATTCGCACCACCTCCATTGTTACACGCAGCCTGGTTACAGAAGGATACCTGCGCAACGTGTCGCGCTCAGATCATAACCCACATGGCTTTCTGATTGAGAAGTGGAACACACTGGAAAACAAAGATGTCAAAACCGAAATGCGTACACCGTAACAATAAAAAAATATAATAATGAAACACATGAAAAAACTACACCACAAAATCGGAGCTGCCTTTCAACAATTGGCACAGACCATTGCAACCAAACTTGGAAACCGGATCAATCCACTTTCATCGCGTGCAAAAAAACGCGGGGTGATTGTAACCGGACTCTTTATCGGAGTCACCTGCATATTGCTTATCCTGCACTCCTTCAGTAACAACATGTTTACCCGTTACTGGCCACAGGATTCAATCGCACGACCGGTTGATGTCTTTCCGGTGGACACTGTTGATTCAGAAGCAGAAATCATTCGTCAGTACAATACCATGTTTGAATTCAAAGACCTGCTCACCGCGTTGGATTCACTGGACGCTTGCCAAACATCAGACAGCATGCCCAACTACCAATCAATAACTGATTACTGATCACTGATCACTGATCACCGAATACTGATTACCGATCACTGATCACTGACTACTAAGGACTAACTACTCAAGACTAAGGACTAACTACTAAAAACCATGAAACATTCAGAAAAATTCCTGCGTCAACGCAAGTTCGCCTTGATGCTACCCGTACTCGTGTTACCGTTTCTCACCTTGCTGTTCTGGACATTGGGTGGGGGACAAGGTGTTCCCGCGCAAGCGCAGGCAGCCCCTGCCGGATTAAACCTGCAGTTACCCGATGCCAACTTTGGTACCCGCGAAGTGTGGGATAAACTTTCGCTTTATGAATTAGCTGCTGCGGACTCTGCACGGTACCGCGAAGCACGTGAAAGCGATCCTTATTTTGATTTGGTCACATTCGAAACAAAAGCGCAGACCACACCAGACACCTCCGCCCGCAGTAAACTCATTGAAACATTCAAACAAAAAAATCGCTACCCGGACCCTAATGAAAAACGGGTGACGGACAAACTGGAACAACTCTATGCTGAAATCAACAAGTCAACGGCTGATCCAATAACAACAGCGCCACCAGCAACCAAAGGCAAACCGGCCGGTAACAGACAACCGGAAATCTATGATCAAACGCCCGCTGATCCGCAATTCACTTCTGATGTCGACCGCCTTGAGCAAATGATGGAACTGCTTCACAGCAGCGGTGACGCTGACCCTGAAATGCAACAGATAGAAAATGTGCTGGAAAAAATTCTGGACATCCAACATCCGCAGCGTGTGCAGGAAAAACTCAAAGCCCAAACCATTCAGCCCAGCCAGGCATACGCTGTTGAATCTCTTGAATCCAATACCTTCATCACCTCTTTTACACATGACACCATTTTATCTCCGGCAGCTGACAGTGTAGCAAACATCGCCACGCCTTTTTTTCACCGCGCCACACCAAACGGTTTTTTTGGATTGGATGATGAAAATCCACCATTAGAATCACAAACTGAAAAAGCCATTCAGGCTATCATTCATGACACACAAGAAGTCGTAGCCGGGGCAACGGTCAGGATGCGTTTACTACATGATGTCACCATCAATGGTCAGGTGATTCACAAAGATCAGTTTATCTACGGCACCTGTAATATTAGCGGTGAACGGCTCACCATTGACATCACGTCAATCCGCGCAGGAAATACGTTGCTACCCATATCACTGGTTGTCTATGATCTGGATGGGCTGGAGGGCATCTATATTCCCGGTGCTATTACGCGTGATGCCGCCAAACAAGCCGGTGATAATGCCTTGCAGAATCTACAGTGGATGTCCCTTGATCCATCTATTACCCAACAAGCCGCCAGCGCAGGCATTGAAGCTGCCAAAGGATTGCTCAGTAAAAAAGCAAAGTTGATAAAGGTGACCGTAAAAGCCGGGTACCAGATTCTATTGGTAGATAAAAGATAAAAACATTTAAGCAGAGGAATCACTGCCGGTCCTCTTGCTGTGCGCAGGCAGTGACTGAATCGGATTCACATCTCAACTGGTGCTGCTGTAGCTACGCGGACATCAGGTAGCAAGCCCCCTTCGGGGTCACGTCGTTGAACTTTCAATTTTAAACGCTATTACCATGTTTGCATTTCTGGGTACACTATTCGCAAGTGTTGTCGCCACAGTGTCACACTTCTGGCCACTGTTGTTAATCCTGTTATAGGATAGACTATGCTGAGCTATAGAGCCACGGCTTTGGAAGCCGTGGCTCTTCACCACATTAAAAAAAATAATCATCACCTAAAATTATTATCCATGTTAACTAAACAGTATTGGCTAAGCGTGCTGCTAAGCCTGACCCTGATCGTGTACGTACAGGCACAAGCGGCAATCGTGCCACACACGCTGGAACTTACCTATAACAAAACGTCCAGCATAATATTTCCAACGGTAATCAAAGCGGTCGATAAAGGCAGCCGCGACCTTCTTGCCCAAAAAGCAAAAGGCGTAGAGAATGTCTTGCAATTGAAAGCCGCACGGGAAAATTTTCCAGAGACAAACCTTACCGTCATTACCGCGGATGGCATACTCTATCAGTTCACAGTCAACTATGCCCGTCATCCTGCCAGCCTTTCGTTTGACCTGACAACACACCCACAAGGAGCTCACCCAGCAAAGTCTGCTTTGATCTTTCAATCAGCCATGACTGAAAAAGAACTGGCACAGGCAGCCAACGCAATTGTCAACACCACCAGGCCGCTCAAAATAAAACGGAAGAAACAAAACAAGTTTATCCTTGCCCTCAATGGAATTTATATTCAGGATGATGTAATCTTTTACCACTTCCGGCTTAGCAATCAATCCAACATCAACTATGATGTCAGCTTCCTGAGACTTTTTATGGAAGATCAGGTGAAAGCAAAACGCACCGCTTCCCAGGAAGTGGACGTTGAACCCATCTACATCTATGGTGATCACACCCGGATATCAGGAAAGGCCGAACTGGATATTGTGTGTGCGCTTGGGAAGTTTACCATCCCCGATGCTAAACGGCTCGTGATTGAAATGTTTGAGCATCAGGGTGGCAGGCATTTGAATTTATCAATCCGGAACCGCGCCATCGTCCGCGCCCGCCCAGTCCCAACAACCTAACGCTCTTTGTACTTCAAACTAAGGACTAAAGACTAAGGACTAACTACTAAAGACTCACGACTAATTACTAACTACTAAATTCTAAAAATCATGAACATCAAAAATTTTGAATACCTCAAAGACAGCCTGAAAAATTTAGGCTTCGGTGACAAACTGAATGCGCATCTGGAAGAGCAGCTCAAGATGCAACCCGAATCGTTTAAACTCAACCTGCTGGGTGAATTCAAAAACGATGTACTAAAGGAGAATGTCAACTACGTACTGGACTTCTCCAAGTCCAAAGAATCGGATATGTATTTCTTTAACCGGTATCTCGCTACGCTACAATCCGAAGATGCATCAAAGGAGAAATCGCAGACCTTCTACATTGATAAGATGACAGGCATTACTTCCAAGGAAGCCTACAACTTATTAAGTGGCCGCGCGGTAAACAAAGACCTCACTACTAAAGATGGAGTCGCATACAACGCATGGCTGCAACTAAACTTTACCGAAAAGGACAAACATGAGAACCATCTTGTCAAACAGTTCTCCCAAGGGTATGGTTATGATCTGGAAATGGTGATGACCAAATATCCTATCAAAGAACAACTGGCAGAAGAATCACGGGCAGAAGTCATGAAGTCACTCCGGAAAGGCAATCTCACGCAGGTGACCTTTGCCAAACAAGGTGCCGATGAGAAGATGTACATCGCGGCCAATCCCCAATTCAAATCACTCGATGTCTATGACGCAAAGATGAAGCTTCAATATCAGGGCATCGAGAGAAAAGAAAAAACCGAAAAAGCAGGTGAAGACAAATCGCAGGAAAAAAAAGAAGCGGCCAAGCAAGCCAAGGACGATGAAGGTGATGGGAATAAACAAAAGCAATCAAAACGAAAAGGAATTAGAGTGTAGGATTTAAAACAGTAGCAGGAGACCTGTCTGATTAAGGCAGGTCTTTCTTTTGAGGTGTAAAAGCCAGTACTACATCGTAGAAAATCAACGGATCAACGCATTCCAAAAGCTTGGCTGTTCGGCACAGATTTTAAGGTTGGCTTTTGGAATGCACTGATCCCTTTTTCTTCATGGCTACTTCAGATGCTTTTACGCGAATTGTTTCAGGCACTTTTTAAAACCCGAATTGTATTTTTTTGGTATTTTGAATTCGGGTTTTAAAAAGAGCCTGCAACTGACATCTAAACACAGGTGCGTGTTTCTTAGCATGGGATCACATTCAATTTAAGATTGGTGTGTAAGATCAGATAAAAATTTTCCTCATTATTTTTTCCTGCAAAGTTCGGTCTTCGTGGCCCGACCTCGGCCAAGAGACTACGGCATAAAATTGTTTGTGCCTGTCGGCTGAATTATTTTTTCAAATTTATTCCGTTTCCTCTTGGCTTCACCCGCTTGCCTCGCACACATTCTGGTCGCGCCAAAGACCGATGACCGTGAGCATAAAAAAATTATGTTCAACGTAACCTTATGTGTTTATGGAAAATCAACAAGCGCAAGAACTCAGCCTCGATGCCATCATGCTGAGTCACACCAATGAAATGTTCAGATCAAAAAAGGATCAGACCCCGGAATCATTGCATGATCTGGCTGCATCCATCAAGCAACTCGGAGTCCTCCAACCCATTGTCGTACGTCCGCATCCACAGCTGGTGAATCAGTTTACTCTGATCTGTGGAGAGCGCAGGTATCGTGCAAGCCAACTGGCCGGCAAGTCCACCATTCCCGCTACCATCCATCCCGTCAGTGATGCAGTTGCACTCCTCATGCAGATAACGGAAAATATGCAACGGCAGGATCTTCATCCACTCAATGAAGCCAGCGGTTACAAGATGTTGCTACAACAAGATAGCAACCGTAACGTGGCAGAATTGGCGCTTCAGTTTGGTAAATCAGAATCCTACATTCAACAACGACTTAAACTCAATGACCTGGTACGGGAAGTCAAGAAAGCATTCCTGGAAGATAAGTTGTTGTTAGGACATGCATTAATTCTGGCAAGACTTACACCGCAAGATCAGCGTGAAGCATTGGAAAGAATACAAGCACACAATAGCACCTTTGGAACAGTAAGTGAACTTCAGGAATTTGTGGGTCGTCATATCATGACCAGCTTATCCAAAGCACCCTTTGACCTTACAAATGAAACGCTCATCAAAAAAGCAGGCGCATGTGTCGCATGTCCCAAACGCTCCGGTGCAGCACCCATGTTGTTTGCAGACATCAAAGAAAAAGATCGCTGCTTTGATCGATCCTGTTTTCTTCTGAAATGTGAAATGTTTTTGTTCCAAAAGACAAAGCAAATTATTGAGACGGAACCCAACCTGGTTTTTCTGGCCAGCAACTACGATGAACCCACTGAAAAGATCATGGCTTTGTTAACACAACACCATCTTAAACCCATCGTGGAATACAACGACTTCCATGAAAACAACCAAGGTGGATCAAAAGTTAAAGGACTCTGGATCTCGGGAAGGAAAACCGGACAGGTCGCTACCGTGTACCTGAAACAAGTGGTCAAAGCATCCACTGATACAGGTAATGTAAAGGTTGTTGCCGCTAAGATTCAACAACGTCTTACGCGCAGCCGTGAACTCGATGGTGAAAAAGTTTACGCCCGTATCCTCGATGCCCTATCTAACCACGCCTCACAGAAACCGGATCACCGCCAGTTGCTTTTACCTGATGAAGAAATATTTCTTTGGTTCATCGTGCTGGACAAAGCAGGGTATGACCTCAGGCATGAACTCTCCAAAGCTCTTGGCCTTCCAAAAGAAAATCCTGAAAAGTTGTATCAAAGCCTTAAAAAACTCAAACCGCAACAAAAAGCTTTTTTGCTCAGGCGCGTGATGTACAAACAATATGGAGGTAACTATCCTGACTCGGATTTTGCCTTCATCATCCGCAAGGTTTCCACTGCTTATGGAGATATTGATATCGCAGGATTTGAGAACGAGCAAAGTGAAGTTCGTAACAAACGCGAGGAGCGTGCCAATGCACGGATCAAAGCTTTACAAAAAAATAAAAATTCTCAACCTAAATCCAATAAGTCATGAACGAATACACCTACCTCATGACCACAACTCCCTGGGGTGAGCGGTGCGCGCAAATAAGTGATCCGCATTATCTCAATAATGCCTTGCTGGAAGCCCATGCCTACATCGAACAACTAAAAAGAACCTATGGACAAAATCCATCTGGAACATATTTTAAGTTGGTCCGTTGCTCGCACGACTTTGGGACTTACAGAGATGTACGTTTTTATTATGATGAGCAACAACAGGCACACGTACACTACCTCTCCCAATTGGAAGCCGGTTGTGAACATTGGGATGAAACAGCCTTGCAGGAATTGAAACAGAAGGGCTATTGCCTTCCTACAAGTACGCCAATAGATCAAGCTCAATTGAGTGGTTCATGGTAAAGATTAAAAAAAGGGCTTGTCCCTTTTTTTATTCGGTCACTAAGTCGCGCCTTAGGTAAAACATCACCTTTAAAACGGGTCGATGAATCTTATTTTTTTATAGAGCGCTTCCAATCCAATAACTTTAACTCACCAGTATAGATTACCACTTACCAAAGACTATGTTATATGTACTAATTACTAAAGACTGAATACTGATCACCGAATACTGATTACTGTTTCCTAATTCCCTACATTGTTCACATGGCTATGCAATCACAATTGCTTTTCGGAAATCAATCGCACTATTACTTATGCCACTACAAATCCAAAGCTGCCGGATCAGATCGCCTCTCCCAAAGTTTGTTACGCTTTAAGTCCGGTTGTGATGTAGATGTAGAAGCCTGGTGCAGTTGTGCCGTAGAAGAATTGAAAAAACTTTCTTTACCGGAAAACACCCTTGTCCTCCGTGTATTATCAAGTTCAGAAGTTACCACTCAGGAAGTTACCGGTCTGGATAGGTTAGGGGCAAGACTACAGCAAGAACTGAAGGTTCACTATCAGCCAGCTTTGCTCTCCAAAACCAGAACTACCAGACCTGTGAAACAACTCTCCAGAGCTGAAAGGAGTACCGAGTTAGCCGATGCCTACCTCTTCAATACACCATATAATATAGAGTTAGAGTGGTCAACCGTTCTCGTTTTAGATGATATCCTCACAACCGGTGCAACCCTGCAGGCAATTACAAAGGCAATCCGACAAAAATTGCCCAAAATCCAGGTGCTGGGGTTCACGCTGGCCTTTTCTGAACGCACCGCACCACTCAATACCACCATTTCACTACAAAGCAATGCATACAAATGGCAGCCCGGTGGCTGGATCATGCAGGAAACAGACCCGGATTATATCTCGCTGGAATCCCTGAAAACCGCTATCCGCTCCTAATTTTGGACCTTTTTACTGATTACTGCTTACTGCTTACTGCTTATTGAATACCACCTTACTCTTAACTACCTACTAACGACTATCTACTAAAGACTAAGGACTAACGACTAAAGCCTAATCCCCTTACCCTCAACTCCTTTCCAGTCAACCCCAGAAAAATATAGATTTTAGTATTTTACTAAATTATTTAGTATTTATATTTGGTCTCATACGGAATCAGATTTATGAATACAGCACACACTTTATTAAGAGACGCACTCCGCGCAGACATCATGCGGCTTGAAGGCTTCCGCCCCCAGAGCTGGGCAAACCACGCAGACCTCGGACCGCTGCAGGAAACTTTTCCCAACGGCTTCCCCAAAGGCGCCCTCCATGAATTTTTTGCAAGCCAACCGGAATCGCTTGCCGCCACACTCGGGTTTTTATCCGGACTGCTTTCCATCACCCACAAATCCGGATGCATCCTTTGGGTAAGTGCAAACCGGAAAGTATTTCCACCCGCACTTCAAGCCTTCGGCCTTGATCCCGGCCGCATCATCTTCGCAGACCTTATATCAGAACGCCAGATTCCCTGGGCCATAGAAGAAGCACTCAAGTGCACAGGCATCACAGCAGTAGTCGGAGAAATGAAAGCGCTGGATTTTCTGACCTCCAGAAGATTTCAACTCGCAGCAGAGCGTACACAACTTTCGGGTTTCTTTTTGCGCACCGGTTTAGTCAACAAAGAACCAACAGCATGTGTCACCCGGTGGAACGTGGAAGCCATGAACAGCATCACCATTCAGGATGAATCCGGAGTCTTACCCGGTATCGGTTTTCCAAAATGGAAAGTAGAACTCCTGCGCATGCGCAACGGTAGCCCTAACACGTGGGAATTGCAATGGTCACAACAGCAATTCATAGATGCCAGCTTACAACCGGAATTTATCCAGCAACAGGTGATCGCAAGCTAAATGAGTCGTTACGTTTCTATCTGGTTTCCACACCTGCACACTGACTGGCATGCCTTGCGTGAACCACACCTGCATCAACTTCCTTTTGTATTGCGCTCGCTGCAACACAATCGTATGGTCGTATCGGCCTGCAATGCTATGGCCCAAGCATCCGGTATTCAGGTGGGCATGCCACTGGCAGATGCGCGGGCCATCGTCACCAACCTGCATGTTAAAGATGATGCAGATGATCTTCCAATCAAACTGCTCACGCGTCTGGCCACCTGGTGCATTCGCTTTTCACCTACCGTAGCCGTGGAATTACCAAATGGTTTGTTGATAGACGTCACCGGCTGCACACACCTCTGGGGTGGTGAAGAAAAATATGTATTCAACCTGATTCATAAACTCCGGCAACGCGGTTACACATTGCACGCAGCTATGGCTGATACCATCGGTCATGCCTGGGGACTCGCACGGCATGGTGGCGGCATTGTACCCGCAGGGAAACATCTGGATCATCTGCTACATCTGCCACCGGCAGCATTGCGTCTTGATCCTGAAACAAACACGCAACTGCATAAACTCGGGCTGCAATGTATCGGCCAGATCTTTCACATTCCCAGAACATCTTTGCGCAAACGCTTTGGAACGGAAATACTCCTACGCCTGGATCAGGCACTCGGCCATGTAGTAGAATCACTCACGCCCGTCATCGCACCAGAACCCTATCAACACCGGCTGCCATGTATGGAACCCGTTAAGACACCTACAGCAATAGCCATCGCCTTGCAGCAATTGCTCGAAGAACTTTGTCTGCGCCTGCAAAAAGAAAGTAAAGGGCTGCGCACGTGCACGTTTAGTGCTCATCGTATCGATGGCAAAGTGGTGCAATTAAAAATTGGTACCCATCAGGCAACCCATCATGTGTCACACCTGTTCAAATTGTTTGAACCTAAACTCACCACTATTGATCCGGCATGGGGCATTGATCTGTTTATACTGGAAGCAACAGGCGTTGAAGCCTGTAGTCCACAACAGGAAGTCATCTGGGATGCACAACAACATCATGCTGCCTTGGCTGAACTTATTGACCGCCTCACCAACAAAGCCGGTGATGTCATCCACCGGTATGAACCGGCACAACATCATTGGCCGGAACGTTCAATCGCACAGACAAAATCCTTACACACACAAACTTCTTTATGGCCAGCCGCGCATCTTTGGCCGGTACAATTATTAGCCGCACCGGATCGCATTGAAGTCACAGCCCCCATACCGGATTATCCACCCATGCTCTTTCGCTACAAAGGTCAGCTGCATCATATTGTAAAAGCAGATGGCCCGGAACGTATCGAACAGGAGTGGTGGATCACACCCGGATTACACCGCGATTATTATAGAGTGGAAGATGAAAACGGCAAACGCTACTGGCTCTTTCGCTTGGGACACTATCAGGAGAAAACAGCTCAATGGTTTTTGCATGGATTCTTCGCTTGACTACAGTGAACTGCAAGTCACCTCTAACTTCAGCTTCCTGCGCGGTGCATCACATCCGGAAGAACTCATCACACATGCCGCAACACTCGGCTATACAGCCATCGCCCTCACAGACCACAACACCTTTGCCGGGATAGTACGCGCACATGTAGCAGCAAAAAAAAATAAACCTGAAATTTATTCCCGGCTGCAGTCTGCAACTTCAGTCCGGCACAGCCTTGCTTGCCTTGCCAACTAATCAACCGGCTTATGCAGCGTTATCAAACTTGCTCACCCGCGGAAACCTGCGTGCCGAAAAAGGTTTGTGTTATCTCCATCGCGAAGATGCATACCAACTCTCAGGTTGCATCCTCATCGCAGTGCCACCTGCACTCAACACCGCATTTGAATTTGATGCTTCCTTTATTGAAGACCTGTATGCCTATCGTCAGGCTTTCGGAGCAAATCTGTATTTATCGGTCACCCGCCAATACTCCGGCCTGGATGCCAAACGTCTGCACCGGCTCAACACACTTTCAAAACAATTAAACATTCCACTCGTAGCCACCGGCGATGTCTGGTATCATGATGTGGAACGCAGGCAATTACAAGACATCGTCACCTGCGTACGGGAGAAATGTACCATCCACACCGCAGGCTTTCGGCTGCACCCCAATGCCGAACGTCATTTAAAACCCGTGGAAGAAGTACACCGCCTCTTTCGCCAATATCCGCAAGCACTCACCAACACGCAACGGATAACAGCAGCGTGCCAGTTTTCATTGGATCAACTTACCTATCAATACCCCAAAGAAATTACTTCCAATGATCGTACCCCACAGGAGGAACTCACCCAACTCACCTGGCAAGGCGCACAGAAAATGTTTGGCAACATTCCAGATAAGATCACTACCAACATTAACTATGAACTCAGCTTCATCGCAGAGATGAACTATGCGCCTTACTTTCTTACCGTCTATGACATCGTTCGCTTTGCACGGGAACGTAACATCCTCTGCCAGGGCCGTGGCTCGGCTGCCAACTCCACGGTATGTTATTGCCTGGGCATTACATCCGTTGATCCATCCAAATTTGAGTTGCTCTTCGAACGCTTTATTTCATCGGCCCGCAATGAACCACCAGACATCGATGTGGACTTTGAACATGAACGCAGGGAAGAAGTCATGCAATACATCTACACCAAATACGGTCGTGATCGTGCAGCCATCGTGGCCACCGTCACCCAACAACATCACAAAGGTGCCATCCGCGATGTGGGCAAAGTCATGGGACTCTCGGCAGACACCATCACCCGTCTCTCCGGACTCATCTGGGATTTTAAAGATGAAGGCTTTGATCGTAACCGCATCATTAGTCAAGGGATCAATCCGGATGACCCTACCATAAAAAAAGTATTGGAACTCACACACCAGTTCATCGGCTTCCCGCGTCAGCTTGGACAACATACCGGTGGCTTTGTCATCACGGATAGTAAACTCTCAGACTTATGTCCCATCCTCCATGCCCGCATGGAAGACCGCACCAACATAGAATGGAATAAAGATGACATCGATGCACTGGGCTTTATGAAGATAGATGTCCTCGCGCTGGGTATGCTCACCTGCATCCGCAAAGCATTTGATCTGGTCAAGCAACACTACAATCGTGAACTCACATTAGCCAACATCCCACAGGATGATCCGGCCGTGTATGAGATGGTCACCCATGCCGATACCATCGGTGTCTTTCAAATTGAAAGCCGCGCGCAGATGTCCATGCTGCCACGGCTCAAACCAAAATGTTTTTATGACCTGGTCATCGAAGTGGCCATCGTCAGGCCCGGACCCATACAAGGAGACATGGTACATCCCTATCTACGCAGACGCAATGGTGAAGAACCGGTCTCATATCCCTCAGCAGAACTCAAGGAAATTCTGAGTCGCACCCTGGGCGTACCACTCTTTCAGGAACAAGCTATGAAGATTGCTATCGTGGCCGCAGGCTTCTCACCTGCAGAAGCAGATCAGTTGCGCAGAAGCATGGCTACTTTCAAAGTCAATGGACTCATCACACACTTCGAAGAAAAATTAATTACAGGTATGATGAACAACGGCTACACCAAAGAATATGCACAGCGCGTGTTTCGTCAACTCGAAGGTTTTGGGAGTTATGGTTTTCCGGAAAGTCATGCCGCCAGCTTTGCATTACTTGTTTATGTGTCGGCCTGGCTCAAATGTTATTACCCGGATGTCTTTGCCTGCGCCTTGTTGAATAGCCTGCCCATGGGCTTTTACCAACCCGCACAAATTGTACAAGATGCACAGCGGCATGGCGTGGAAGTAAGAGCCGTGGATGTGAATCTTTCCCAATGGGATAATACGCTGGAAGTACATGAAAAATATTTTGCTATCCGCCTTGGCTTCCGGCAGGTAGCAGGAGTGAAGGCCTCGGATATTGAACACCTCTTGCAAACAAGAGGTAGGGGCTTTCAGGCTATGCATGAACTGCGCGAGGTGGGCGTCAGCACTGCCTTGCTGGAAAAACTTGCCGAAGCAGATGCATTCAATTCTTTGCAACTCACCAGAAGAAAAGCATTATGGGACGCATCCATAAAAGATTATCAAATGCAGGCGTTGTTTTCACAAGCAAAAGAACCGGAAGTGGTATTACCGGAAATGAAGTTAGCGCAGCAGGTGGTGCAGGACTATCAATCACTCTCGCTTTCACTTAAAGCACATCCGGTGAGTTTTCTTCGGGAGACACTCACGCAGCTTGGGGTAACACCCAATACGGACTTGAAAAATCTTGCGGATGCAGCACCCGTAAAAGTAGCCGGACTCATTCTCGTGCGGCAACGCCCCGGCACCGCCAGTGGCATTTGTTTTATCACACTCGAAGATGAAACCGGCAGTGCCAATATTGTTGTCTACCCGCAATTGTTTGATCAGTATCGGAAAGAAATTATTCAGTCGCGCCTCTTGCTCATCGAAGGGAAACTGCAACGCCAAGGTGAGGTTATTCACGTGATCACGCGCAGCTGCGCGGATGTCTCGCGGTTATTAAAAAGGTCAGGAGTGGAGGCTTCACCTAAACGTTCCCGCGCAGATGAAACATCATCCAAAGGTGTTGATCATCGTGAGGGCCCAACGCAAATGGAAGTGTTTTCTAAGGGGCGGAATTTTCATTGAGTAGAGTTAGAGAAAAATAATTTATCTGTGAAAAATTGTCTCATGTTTTACCTGTAGGCTCACCTTTTTTTAAGTAATGATTTCTATTCTCCAGTGGGTTAAGGGAAAAACCCCGTATGAATTTCTTCAAAATTAACTTGAAAACAAATGATTTACTATTTCTGGTGCGATTCAATCGGGGGAAAACCACGTTGTAAATACGGGAAAAACCACGTCTCAAATACGTGGAAAACCACGTTGCTTTTGTGCAAATAAATCTTGGACATTTAGGCAAGAATATTTGTATGCATTGACCTGTAAGGCGATGAAGCATTCTACCAGTATTGAATGTATGTCCTAAGTCAAGCGCAAGAATTCTAAATGTCATTAAATCTATACCTGAATGAAAACATTTTCGTGTTTGCTCTTTATTCTGCTTCTGTCATTGGAGGCAACTAGTCAACAACCGAACCTCCGTCCACTTGCTGGCTCCGCGCCACAATCGTTTACTCTTTCTCCCGACAAATTGGGAGATGTATCCAGTAGTGTCAACCTGTTCACCGGTGATCTGTCATTTCCCATTAATCTGGTTTCATTACCTGGAAGAAATGGACTCGATGTAAGTGTACCCATCGTATACTCTTCAAACGTAGCAAGGCAGGCTAAAACCTGGAATGCGGAAGCACCAACGGGCGTAGTCGGCCTGGGATGGTCTTTTGACTTTCCGAAAATTCTCGTGGATAACAAAATGACCGGCACGCGAGAAGACGATACCTACTACATCGCAGAGGGCGGTGGTTCGAATAAACTTATTTACACCGGTGGGACAGCATCAACTGGCAAAAAATACGCAGCCAAGAATTATCAATTCTGGGTTATTACCTTTTATCCCAACGATGAAAAGTGGGAGATCATTAAGGAAGATGGAACCAAGTATGTATATGGGGACAAGAATAGTGGCCGATCAACTGTACAGTGGATCGTTACATGGAACAACTGGATTGGAGATAGTAATGTCACAACCTCCACCATTCAAAAACAACAAGGGTTGGTCTGGAATCTTTCTGAGATTATTAATATGTGGGGTGAAAAAATCAGGTTTACCTACTCAAATGTTAATCAGAAAGTAGGCAGTGCGGCCGGTAAGGAACACACTGAAGCTTCTTATCTGACGACCATTACGGATGTGCTTGGGCGTACGGTTAATCTGGTTTATGGGAACAAAGGACTTTCCGAGTATCAGGAGCCGCACACCGAGAACGGCACTAACCAGATTGATGCTTACCAGGAACGATATGAGATGAAATTTTTGGATCACATCAATGTCAATGATTCCGATGGGGTCTTGTTATCAAGTGTCGATCTGGCCTATACAACGATGGGCACCGGTGATCTTACCAAAAGATTACTAAGTTCAGTCGTTCAATACAATTCAACGGGTCAGTCACTCCCAGGACACTCTTTTCAATATATAACCTCATATTCGCCAACCGCTAACTTTGGCGCCCTCAGTGCGATCACTACACCTACTGGTGGTGTGATCAATTATACTTATGCGCAGCAAACTATTGCCCGCGCAGTCAGGGAAAAAAAATTAACTGCACCTAGCGGATTTAAAGAACCAAAAGTGTGGATCGGACCTGATTACGTGGTGATAACGTGGAGACAATTTACTGGATCTAAGTCTGCCTCCAGCCGAGCCGTCAGGATTCAAGCTCTGACATGGGATGGCGAATGGCTTGAATGGGATTTACCAAATGAAGAGATTTCAAACATCACGGTTTCTCAGGTCTATGACGAGTGGGGTTGGGCAAGTGGTAATTTTGGAGATGTTAATAAATACAAACAGCAAGATTTCCATGTTACACTACAGCGAAATTTTTTCGCTATCCTTTATAAATCAACCGCAACAAATGTTTATTCGATGCGCACGTATAGGAAGCATGATACTCGTAGAGGCGGTTGGACAAAGGTTGAATTTTATAATCTCAATCTTGGTGACAATGTTTTTCAAAATTCTGACTTGGTTTCGGGGGAAAATTTTGTTGCCGTGGCTGGTATTAGGAGCGATATCAACATTTATAGATGGAATGGTTCAAGTTGGGTCACTTCAACACTGACACGAAATTCAGGGTCGGATTACAAACATAACCGACTGGTAGCAGGCCATAATTATGTGATATCACACTCGATTCGATACAATAGCCCGTTTGCGCTTGACGTAATAAAATTTTATTTCTTTAATGAAGATGGATCGGTGATCACGCGAACCCCAGCGTCATTGCCCGATAATATAACAGGCGATAGGTCTCATTGGTACACGAGCTCCTCGTTCGCTGCCGTTATGGCTGATGATAATCAGGAATACTTTTATGTTTGGGATGAGAACTATAACCTAACCCGCAAAAATCTAGGCTATGGACTGAATGATAAGTCGTATGTGAGCATGGACAACAGCATGTTTACAGTCGTGGATCCCGGAGTCGCGGCCAATTATGCCGCTCGATATAATGGCGAAAATTTTATTATTAGTGCGCACCTTGATGCGTCAAGTTTATCCGCCCTTAATCCAAATCCTTTCACAATTGGAGGTGATTTTGTTTTAAGGCCAAAAAGTGGATCTAACAATCAAGTCGGACTTACCTATTTCAACCCTAACACCAACACGTGGAGTAACTTAACCTACGCCACAGCAAATAAAACTACCGCTCGCGCCGGGTACAATTTTTTTGTCAAGACTCATTCGACTGATCAAGGTAAAGCAGAAATTGTAGTTCGTAGACCCAACGGAACGTTCATAACCGACCCGACGTCTCCCACGATTGCAAATTTAAACACAAACCCGTCACGGTTCCCTTGGCAGGTGGGATACAATTTCGTGATTAAAAACATGGGAGCTATAGATGCGAGCACTTTTTTTGCAATTGGTGAGTCCATTCTTCTAACCAATGGAAAGATTGATCCATCCAAGATTGACTTCACCACCGGAACAGGTTTTGATACGTCTGGTGAGGGGTCAGCATTTCATTGGACTGGAGATTTTGATCACACCCATAGTCTTGTTGGTGGAAATACCATTGTTAGCTTTTTGAATCAACTCTGGCAATACAATGCTACTGAAGTAAAGTTATTTAGGTTAATCGACCAGGCAGCTAACGGTGCTCTTACTGATTTTGCTGTTCAGAAGGTGTCTGTAAACGATGGCTCGACGCCAACCCATTCATTTCTGGCTTACGATCTTGCGCGTGCAACATACGATGCAACGGGGTCTATCGCACAATACAATAAAGTTTCTGTTTATCCAGGTGTTCAATTTGTGGATAATTCGAATGGAAGAACGGATTATTTCTTTTATAACGGCATTAAGTCCAATGAAGCAGCCCATCCATTTAGTTTGTCTTCTGATGATGATTATAGTAAAATTCTAAATGGAACATCTTATCGGTCAAACGTACTTGATAAAAACCTGAACTTAGTGTCTCATTCTCACTTAAGTACAACAGTTTTTTCCAAGGTTATACAACAAGGCTCAGCGCAAGTTGATTTTGCCTATTATGCCAGGCCCAAAACAACCTATCAAAATGTAACCGGTTTTTATAACTCAACAATCCAGATTGATTTTGAATACAATGCTAACGGGCTTTTAAGGGAAAAAGATACTTGGACGGGCACGCGAAGTTTTCAAGAAGAATTCAAATATTGGTATGAGGAATACGACCCTTCTTTAACCAGAAACATCCTCACACCGGTTATTCAAATTAACCATTACGTTGTTTCGGATTTAGTAGGTTGTTCAGTGATTAAATATAAAAACTGGGGTGCTAATAATGTTCCAGCCCCTTTTCAGGCTTATACTTGGAAAAAAACAGGATCGTCAAATTTCACTGCTTGGGCTCTTGCTTCTACTCCTTCTTCGGATTGGCGATTGACGTCAACAATTGATGATATGGATGCCGCAAAAGGCCTGGTAAAACAGACAACGTCTGTTGATGGAACGGTTACGAAATCAATCTGGGATGCTGTAGGAAAGTATGTAATCGCACAAGTTACACTGCCTCAAAATGGACACGTGATTTATAATAGCTTTGAGGATTGTGCTTCCAATTGCAGCGCCGAGGCAAAGACCGGGCTCAAAAGCTCAAACGGCACTGCATTTAGTTACGCAGGTCTACCCGCGGGTACCTACAAGGTAACCTATTGGCGCAAGGCCTCCCCTCAAAGTGATTGGGAATTTGTGGAAACTTCGTTTACTGGTACTAACTACTCAATTCCGCACTCCTGGATAGATGAAGTCCGCATCGCGCCTGCAGATGCTCGAATCGTCTCCTATGGGTACGACCGCTATGGCAACGTGATTTCAGTTTGTGATGAAAACAATATGATAAGTTATAAGGAGTATGACGAGTTTAATCGACCAAAGATAACGCGTGATAAGGATCGTAAGATTCTAGGATTGACGAAGTATAACATAAGTAATTAGGTCTGTAGGAAATCGTGTCAGTAAAATAAGTCAAGCATTATGAAGAGTTTATATTTTGGAATAGCGGTTATGTTGTTTTTATCGGGTAGTTGTTTTGGGCAGGATTCGGATCTTTTGGGGAGTTGGGTGCTGGATGTTGATAAGTCGGTTAAGTTGATGTCAGGTGAAATGAAAAGTCGCTATGATAGTCTTCGTCCAGACAGGCAGCTGGCAGCGCAATCAGCGATGAGTGGCCGCACATTTACGTTTCAGGAGGATGGTGTTGTGAGTGTATCGTGGAGAGCAAAAGAAGCATCCAAAGAATCTACAGGTAAATGGAAAGCGGATGCTTCAACGGGTACGGTTACCATTACAATCGATAACCGTGCTCAGGTCTTTGATTACAAAGTCACTGATGAGAAAGAGCTGAGATTGATCCATCAAAAAGCTTCGGGCTTTTTTACCACCCTGTGTTTCACCCGTCAATAGTTTGAATATGAATAAGACACATTCACTTCTGATCTTCGTTTTACTTTTTCTGAGTACGGCTTCAGTGATCGCACAAATCTCCGTTGAGATTACGGGACAAACCACAGGGACCGTTGGCTCCACGCAACAATTTAACCTGACCTGGTATGATGGGTCTAATTTTATTACGCCACCCACTGGAACGTACAATTGGAATGTTCTCATCGGAGAAGTTACCTATCAGGATGATACATATGCTTTAGTTAACTGGATTAGTGCAGGTACGGCTTACCTGGAATTCTCAATGACTACGTGGGATAATTATTACTATGATTATCACGAGATTACTGTTACGGGACCACCCTATACTCCCGAAGCAACTTCGGCTACTTCGGTTTTGTCAACTTCATTTACGGCAAATTGGAACTCCGTGTTTGGTGCTACGGGTTACCAGCTGGATGTTTCTGCTGCGAGTGATTTCTCAAGTTTTGTTTCAGGTTATCAAAACCTGCCCGTTTCAAATACCAGCCAATCGATCTCCGGGCTGACTCCGGCCACCACGTATTATTACCGGGTCAGGGCGGTTAACTCCTATGGCACTTCGGTCAACTCCAATACGATCACCAGTTTTGCCATACCACAACTTTCACCAGCTACTGCATTAACAACAAACTCCTTTACTGTTAATTGGAACAGTGTTGTTGGCGCCAACGGGTACCGGCTTGATGTCTCCAAAGATAATTTCTCAACCTTTTTGAGTGGTTATCAAAATCTTCCGGTAACGGGAACAAGTCAGGTGGTGCCTGGATTGACTTTGGACACGGAGTACTTTTATCGTGTCCGCGCTGCAAACAGCGGGGGCGCAATCTCTTCTAACTCTTCTACCCAGAACATTCGGACGAAGGTCTTAAATCACAGTGAAAACTTTGTTCGCACAGTGGCTGTGCTGGCTGATGGGTATACGTCTGAATCCCAGTTGGAAAGTGGTCCCATGAGTGATAAGGTAATCAACTATCAATTCCTTGATCGGTTGGGGCGGCCTTCGCAATCAATTGCTGTGCAACAATCACCTACCCAAAAAGATATAGTGCAAGCCGTTACCTATGATGCACTGGGCAGGCAGGCATTCGGTTATCTTCCCTTTACAGCAAACCAGTCTAATGGTGTGTTTGTTTCAAACCCGATTGGAACGACACCGGCTAATTATACCAGCAGCCCGCAGTATTTATTTTACAATGACCTTGTCACGGATCCCACACAGAAAACACCAGATGATACAAAACCTTATGCCCAGACGGTATTTGAAAAATCTCCATTGAGCAGAGTAGAGGAACAAGGTTCGGTGGGGAATGCCTGGCAACCGGTACCTAATAGCACAACCGGTAAAACGGTTAAGTTGAGCTACAGTTATAATGTCCCCAATGAGGTTTTCAAATGGGATATTACTGAACAACCAAATCTGACCTTTACGCTTACTCGATACTATTACTTTGTTGAAGGAAATTTAACGGTAACTATTACAACTAGCGAGGAAGGTATTCAATCAAAAGAATATAAAGACCTTGAAGGCCGTACGCGCATGGTAAAAACACAGGTAGATGCAACAAATTGGATTGAAACCCATTATGTGTACGATAAGCGCGGTAACCTCCGTTTTATTCTACCTCCTGAAAGTATCAAATTAGTGTATCAACAGTCGATGATGACTTTATCATCAACCTTTCTGGCGAAGTATGCTTACCAGTATGCTGTCGATAGTTTTAATAGAAAGATAGCGGAAAAGGTTCCGGAGAGTGAATGGACGTATATGGTCTATGACCGGCTTGATCGCCTGGTCTTATCACAAGACCCGAATCAACGCTTAACCAATGAATGGACCTTTTCAAAATATGATACGTGGAGCAGGCCGATACTCACAGGCACAACAGTTATAACCGGAACAGTTGAATCCATCAGGACGGCAGTTGAGTCGCACAGTGTATTGTTTGAAAGTAAAGGCAGCGTTGTACATGGATACACCAACAATGCATACCCAATCGTGGCAGATGCTAATGCGTATCTGGTGGTGTCGTATTATGATGATTATTGTTTTAAGTCCATGATGCCAAACACCTTGTCGGTTTTTAACAATGCATCCTGCACGGACATCATGGCTCCACCCGGTCAGGGGCTTATTCCCTATGGTCCAATGGATTATTATGGTGGTGGGATATCAGGACTTCCGGCTCACGAATTTAAACGCGTTCAAGGTATGCCTACGGGTGGTAAAGTAAGGATATTTGGTACTACACCGACTTGGCTGTGGGCGGTAACTTATTACGATCAAAATCAACGGGCTATTCAGTCAACGGCACAAAATCAGTTAGGTGGATATGATCGGGCCAGTACCAGTTTTGATTTTGCGGGTCGTATGCTGGCCGGACGCGTGATGCATTTTTCTACCATTACAGCCCAGCCACAATATACGATCACGGAAGAATATCAATATGATCCCGCAGGGCGCCTGAAGCGGAAGTTTCATCAGATCGGAAGTGACCCGGCAAAGAAAGTCAGGTTGTTTGAGTTAGAGTATAACGAGCTGGGGCAGGTAGTTGGCAAGCAATTGCATAATGCAGCGTTGCCGGTTCAGCAAATTGACTTTCGCCAAAACATTAAAGGCTGGCCAGTCAGCCAGTCATCGGAAGATTTTAAACTTCAGTTTGGATTTAATAATTCGCTTGGATTTACGGCCAATAGTCGGTCTAATGGAGACTTAACATCCGTGGCGTGGATTAACAACCTGCGCTATAGTGTTAATGTAAACAACAAGCAACAAGGCTGGTCATTGAACTATGACAACCTGAGCCGTCTGACAGGCAGCAACTACTGGGAACGCAATGAAGGGGCTGGCAGTTGGGGCAGTAGTCAAACCAAGTTAACGGAAAGCGGCATCACCTATGACTGGAATGGAAACATTAAAACGCTGACCCGTAAAGATGCCAACAACTCAAACCTTGATCTGCTTACGTATAACTATGGAGCAGTAGGGCAGGAAGGAAACCAACTTCGTTTTGTAAGTGATGGCGGTCAGGTGGACAAGGGTTTTAAAGATGGTAACACTGTGGGCAATGATTATACTTATGATGGTGCCGGTAACCTGATTCAGGATTTGAATAAAGGTATTAACGCCATTCAATATAATCGGTTAAACCTCACTGAACGAATTACTTTAAACACGGGTGCGTATCTGAAATACATTTACAGTGCTGCCGGAAATAAGCTGGCAGAAGAACTGTATAGTACAGGCGGTTCATTAGTTAAGCGTATTGATTATGTGGGTCCCTTTGTATATGAAAATAATCAAATTCAGTTCATTATGCACGATGAAGGCCGGGCATTGCCTGTAGATGCCACTACGTGGGAGTATCAATACACACTACGTGATCACCTGGGCAGTGCAAGAATGATGGTTTCAGCGAGTCCTCGGCTGTTGGAGTATAAGGCTACTATGGAAACCGAGAATGCAGCAACGGAAGAACAGGAGTTTCTTAATCTG
The DNA here is from genome assembly GCA_017303795.1 of Cytophagales bacterium. Classification (GTDB taxonomy): domain Bacteria; phylum Bacteroidota; class Bacteroidia; order Cytophagales; family Cyclobacteriaceae; genus ELB16-189. The sequence goes on from JAFLBR010000002.1 coordinate 310,029, forward strand.
CCCGGTTCAAGGGTGACTAATTCTACGGCTAATGTTACCGTTGGTGGTAATGAAGTCAGCCGGTTAAGAAATGATATGCCCGTGGGCCCGTCTATTAGTCTGCAGGTCATGCCTGGTGATGCGCTGTTTGCCACAGCGTTTGCTTACCATGAGGGTACAGGCTTCGGCACAACGGCAATAACAAACGGGGCAATGATTACTGCTATCGCTGCTGCGTTTGGAGGCGTAAGTGGTGCGCCCGGTGAAGCGGGGCAGGTCTTTAATGCCGTGAACAACGCCTATCCCATACATGGACCAACCGCATCGCCAAGCAACAACCACCCAGCTGCATTTGTCAACTATATCTTGTTTGATCTCAATATGGTTCCCATTACCGGAGGCTATACGCGCGTGGGCACTTCCCCGGGGCAAGTTCAACTCGGCCCTGTTTTGGTTGAGCAACCGGGCTATGTTTATTTCTTTTTAAGCAACGAAGGAAACTCAACCACACCGGTTTACTTCGATGACTTTACTGTACAGGTTCAGGAGTCTAAGTTAATGGGCGCTTACCTCACCTACCCGTTTGGGGCCGAGGTCGAAAGCCAGACTCTGGAGCGTTGGCGCATGCCGGAGAACCGGTACCGCTTTCAGAGCAAGGCAATCCAAAAAGATCTTGGTGTTGAGTTGTACGATTTTGGTTCCAGATTGTATGATCCCTATACCGGACGATGGTTTGCTGTCGATCCACAGAAACAATTTGCGAGCCCGTACACAGCAATGGGAAATAATCCATTGATGATGGTCGATCCCGATGGTGAGTTGGTTTGGTTTGTGCCCATTATTATTGGCGCAGTTATTGGCGGTGCGACTGGTGGTGTTTACGCGGCAAACTCAGGAGACTATTCAATTCTTGGCGGAATTTGGAGAGGTGCATTGATTGGTGGCATTGCTGGCGCAGGGGGTGTTGGCGTGAGTACAGCGGGTGGAGGGGCAATGCTTGCTGGAGCGACTGGAGGCGCTTTAGGGGGTGCAGGATTCTCAGGCCTTCAAAATGATTGGGATGCAAACGAAATGTTAAGGGGCGGTTTAATCGGTGCTGCCAGCGGGTTTGTCGGTGGTGGTTTTGCTTCTGCCATTGGTGGTGGTGGTGGTGCGTTTGTCGGAGGTGCTACAGCTGATATGACCGGGCAGTTATTAACGACGGGTGATTTGAACATTGGACAATCATTAGTAGCAGGTGGAGTATCACTTGGGATGCATCATGGAATGTCAAAGTTAAGCTACGAGACTGGCGGTAAGAAACTTGGAAAAATTGATCTAACATATAAAGAGTTTAAAACCATCCAAGCAGAAAATCAACGTTCAAGGTTTTGGCATCGCGAGAGGGGCGTTACTCTATTAAAAAATGCTGATCCAAGAGTTGTTCCAAAGAAGGGGCTTTATGAGGGCAAGATAAAGCAGTTGAGATTTAAGGAAAGCATTGATTTTCCGAGTGCGGATGATTTAGGAATTGATCTCAGTGAAATTAAGGCACAGTGGCATAGTCATTGGAGTAAATCTTTTGCTGTTGGTTTTTCTGGTACTGATCTAGGAAATCCTCACAACCAAATCGTTACTAATCGTCACAATAGCTATGTTAATTATAATTACTACGACTATCGACCTCAAGATAACTTCTTTGCCCAATATACAACTTGGGAACAATATCCTGTTGCAGATGGCTTCGCAAGGTACTTCTGGTTCTCTATTTTCAGATTTTAACTCAATACAAACACATGAGGCGTAAAAATTTAGCGGTTCTCGTTATTTCAATTTTTTTTCTCAGCCGCACCGCTGCTCAAGACAATGGGGCTTCCAAAAGATATGACAGTCTTTCAAGAACGGGTTCTGTCCATGATGATCGTCCAGTGCCTTCATTATATATTTTCGATAGTCTATTTATCATAAGTGAAAAACTCGTTAAAAAAAACTTCCGGTTAGCGGGTACTATAACGTATTCTAAATTGATCTTTAACTCGCAAGATTCGAATGTATTTTATGTAAAAACAGGAAGAACAGTCTATTTAAATGGCAAGTTGCTTGGTTCACGGGAAAGCCTTCTAGATATAAATAATTGTCCTCGAATTAGGTTTAGGATAATCTCTGCTAATACTCTTCGGAGAAGGTATGGTTTTGAAAATGCAAATGGTGCTTATTTCATAACATGTGAATAGTTAGGTTTTGACATGCGCTTGATTGGTGCTGTCGCACCCTGAATCACCTTGCCGTTGAAACTTTATTGCGAGGAGCGGTTTCTATATTAGACTCAATTCTGATTTTATATCTTGCACCATTGCCTGTGCCAAATCCTCTACATTTAGTTTTTCGCCATTGATCACTTGCTTAAATACTTCTAGACCCTCCTTGCGGTTACCCGCCTCCAGAAATTGTGCTGCTTCCTGAATCGCAGTTTGATAGTTCATCGGTTGCTTTACTGCTGGCACATTGGTAACAATATTGCGTGTAGTCAATAGTTTTGAAATCGTATAGGCCCGCATCGCTGAATCCTGGGATGGCGTGCATAAGTCCAATACATCCTTTTGTGATAAGTCCCGGTTTAACCAGGCCTTTTCATCTTCCCGTGGAATGAATACCGGCATGCGCTGCTTGTGATTATGTACATATTCCAAAATGCTGTTGGCCTTCGTGGTGAGCACCGTGTAACTATAATAATATTCACCGGTAACTTTATCTTTCCACCTGCTATAGAGCCCAGCCATAGAACGCACCTGTTGATCCCGAAACGTCACATAATACGGTATCTTCACCGTTCCTTTTTCATCCAGCCACCGCCATTCATAAAAACCCGTTACCGGGATCAGACACCGCTGTGCATTTTTGACCGCATCCCGATAGGAAGGTTTGTCGGCCATCTCTTCAGAAATACAATTCAATGTCTGCGTGCGCAAGATCATCGCCTTCTCCGAATCACTCATGTAAAAGGGGATAAGCCCCCATCGGAATAACTTGAACTGATCAGGTTCACCCGCAGTGATAACAGGCGTAGGCAGGTAATCAAAACCATTCTCATGATACCGGGAAATTTTTTCTTTATCAATTCCAGACAGCGTCTTGAGATAATACTTCAGTTCAGAAAGTTCCTGTTTAGAATAATGTGCGGGCAGACTATTCTTTTGGGAATAGGCAACAAGCAAGTTGTGAATAGATTCTGTTTGATTAAGACTTAACGCATACAATGCACCATCTTTCCGCGCTAACACCTCAAACTTTTTTTTGATGATGTCCAACTCTTCGGTAATCGCTTGAAAGGATGCATCGTAGTGCTCCTCCAGTTCACTCACCTTTGTTGCTAATGCTTTGTGATAACACATTGTAGTAACGGTAACGAAATCAGGCCAGGTACTTTTGAATCACCAAACGCACCTCAGCGTCAATAAACTCCTGTGTCATATTTGCCTCCGGTTCCAATGCCAACTCTTTTGCTTGTTTGATGGTGGTGGCATAATGAACAAGGTCGAGTGGTGACTCCGCCAAGCTGGTTAAATCCCGCTTGAGAAACTCTGTTCGCACCGCACTGATCGCAAACACCTCAAACTTATCTTCCAGGTACGTTGCCAATGCATCCGGCTTCAGCAAGGATTTGATAGAGGTGACACGCTGCTCGCTGATATGTTCTATGATTCTGTCGGTGTTCCAAATTGATTCGAGGGTCGGCATGAACAGGATTTAATGCTAATATCTCAAAGTTAACGAAAAGAAATTGGTTGGTTTTGGTTTGTGTTTGGTGGTGTGATGAACATTTTTCCGCCCGCCAAAGTTGTCCCGCCCGCAGAACCTTTGTCAAGGGTAATACGAGTGTCGATTGTTTTTTATTTTTTTTGGAATCGCCACCCTTGACAAAGAACCTCCGGTCAGCACATTGGCGGCTTAACGGAAAGAATGGATAGGTGTGGGCGGGGTAAGAGTAAGAGTACTGTGGAACATAGTAGAGTAGAAGTAAGTTATGCTCACGGAATCATCGTGTTGAATGGTGTGCTAAAGACTAACGCAACTTGCATTCCAGTTGGTCGTGTGCCAGGGTTTCAGGCAATCAGGCAACCTGAAGCTGCTCATGAATCCAAAGCAAATCTTCCAGCAAGACAGATCGCTCGTCATCCAGATCATGGTAGAGTCCCTCTCCGGTAGCAATATCTTTGGTGATCACAATAATCTCATCGCCTTGCATCAACACACCGTCAATGAGCTCACGCGCAGAACCTAACTTCTTTCCGTTCTCGAATTGAATCTCCGGCTGCATTTCAAGGCATCGGATGATATCGGTGAGCATTTGTTCACGCAGTTGCTGTATGTGTGGCCGGAAGGTAGTGAGCTGTAGCATTGAGTTTTTTTATTAGTGTATAAGTTACAAATTTGATACGTGAAGTAAAAGTGATTTCGCTAAAAGAAGGGCGTTAAATCCATTTCCGGTTTGGTGCGATTTCTTCGTTGCCTCCGCTTGCCTGTTCTTACTTTAGCGGGAAAGCTTGCACCTTGTTTGGGTAATACATACCCACCTTGTTAACATCTTGTGATCCCATTCCTGAAATTATTCAGATGATTGTGCGTGCATCAATGAATGACAAGATGGAGCTGCCCAAACAATTCATTAAGGAGTTATTCAATTCCTACCTCGACACCACGTTTTCGAAAGCGTTACCCGAGATCGTGAAAGAAGTGCTTTCGAAAAACAATTGGTTTGCCGGTCAGGACTTTCTCGCCATTGATGAGGCAAGCAAACGGTACCGACTATGCCGAAAGACATTATACAACTATCACAATAAAAAATACATCACGCTCCATAGTTCCGCGGGGAAGACCTTCGTTTCCATCACTGATTTGGAGAATCACATTCGTAAAAATCCGCTGCCACGAAATACTAACTAGCGATCCGGTATTCAGATCGGGGTTCCTCCACAACTTTAGTTACCAGGTCGTCCCACTGCTGGTTCGCCTGCTCCAAACTATCCTTGTTCACATCTACGTAGCGGCTGTATGCCGCGAAAGTCTTATGGCCCGTTCTTTTCATGGATGTTTTGGTCGGAATGCCCAGCATATTGTCAATAGTGGCTGCGGTCTTCCTCATAAACTTAGTGGAGAACACTTCTTTCAAGGGTAATTCATCAACAGATGTCAGTCTTCCATAACTGTCATATTGCGGAACATACTTAATTTGATTCCAGTCAAGGAGTCGGGCGATGGCTCTCAAATTAGTGTTCATCCGCTGGTTGGTCGGCACACGCGGCAGCACATTATTATACTTGGCAAGGATTTCCAGTCCGATTTTGTTCAGAACAATTTCCTGATGTGCATTCCCGGTTTTGCCTTCAAAGTAGGTGATTGTGTTTTGATTCACTTTGAAGCCGTTCTTTTTTAGCGTCTCTGCCATTCGTTTTAAGTCTCCGTGCCTCGGTCCACCAATGGAAACCGCAAACACAAAAACATCCCGCGTTTGCTCCAGGCACTTTCGCTTGCTGAGGTCTTTCTGGTAAAGCTGAAAGAACTGGTCAACCGTTAACCCAATCGGGTCACCATATCTGGCCTTGACCTTGAACTTCATACAAACGGTTGGAATCTGAATACCTTCGTTTTCACCGGCTACCCAACGCAAGAAAATCCTTAAGTTCTTGAATTGTTTGTGGATAGTCGGACCAGACAACTTGAGCCCCTCCAGATAATCCCTGAACTTCTCCAGAAATTCTTTCGTAAGATCGGATAGGTGCAATACCCCTGTTCCGGCTGTGAAAGTTTTATAATGTTCGAAAGTGCTTCGGTATGAATTGATTCCTGCACCAATCTCTTTTTCCTTTTTTACGATAAAGGCCTCATACCAGGCGGCAATCGACTTGTCGGCAATAACCGTATCTGGCAGTTGATCTTTGGCAAATTCTGTTTTCACATTATCCGGAGAAAGGGATAGTGACTTTAATTTTAGGTGAAAGACCGCTGCGTTCAATTTTTGGTATATGCTGTTAAGCATGGTGTTATTAGAAATGAGTTTTCTCCGTTCTTTATCACTCAACTTTTTTAGGGACCTGAGTTTGTATAACTCCAAGTCCTTATCGAACACTAACTCTGTGTCATTCGGGTTTACCGTAATCGAGGTATTGACCCTGAATCTTTTCTTAAGGTGTGAGTACTCTATAATAATAGGAGATTCATTACTCTTATTAATATAGTACCTCTTTATATAGGTATGAATCGTTGCCATTGGCTTTATCGTTTTGGTACACTAATGGTACACTTTTGATATTCAATTTAACGAAATACCTCCTATAAAAGGCACGATTTCACCTGAAAAATTCAGTTTTTATGCAAATTTGGGCATTGTTGTGTATTGGTATGTATTGCCAAACATCCGCTCGGAACCTCCATCTAAAGCCATCCGCAGGATGGCTTTTTTGTTTTTAGGGAATTCATACAAAAGTCTGCAATGCGGTTCGTCCCGATAGCTATCGGGACCGCTCGGAACCTCCGCGATAAGGAGAATTCAGAAATGAGTTCTCTTTTTTTGTTTATGACTTCTTGTATGAATAGTGTTGTTTTAGCAAATCCTTCCATCACAAAATCCATAGCAACCAATTCCAGTTTTTATATATCTTTCCAACATGAAGAAATTCTTAATTGGCATGGGAGTGCTATTGGCAGCAGGCTGCTCAACTCCTAAAAAACAAGATGTTATGGAGAACACAACTTCTCAACCCGCATTGAACGAACAAACTGTTACCCTCACTAACACCAAGGGTTTAAAGGCTACGATCACGCCCTACGGTGGTAAAGTAATTAGTCTTTGGGTACCCGATAAAAATGGTAATCTGGGCGATATAGTTTTAGGGTATGATTCAGCCAGTCAATACCCTTCAGGTAATCCATACTTTGGTGCACTAATCGGCCGCTACGGTAACCGTATTGGCAAAGGGCAATTTACCCTCGATGGCACTACGTACCAATTAGAGACAAATAATGGAGCGAATGCTTTGCATGGTGGCCCAGGTGGGTTTCATAATGTTATGTGGGATGTAGTGGAAGTTAAGTCGAATAGTATAGTATTGGCATACACCAGTGCCGATGGTGAAGAAGGTTATCCCGGTACACTTCAGGCTAAAGTTATTTACACCTTAACGGATGCGAACGAACTCACTATTGAATACGAAGCCACAACCGATCAACCTACTATTGCCAACCTAACGCATCACTCATTCTTTAACCTGGCTGGCGAAGGTGTGGGCGATATTCTGAATCATGAATTGCAAATTATTGCCGATACGTTTACGCCTGTAGATGAAGGTCTGATTCCGACTGGCGAACTGAAACCTGTAGCCGGAACGCCTTTTGATTTTAACAAACCAACCGCCATTGGTGCCCGCATTGAGGCAGATGATATTCAATTGAAGTATGGTAAAGGGTACGATCACAACTGGGTGTTGAAACGTGAAGGAACTGGGTTGAGTCTTGCAGCAGTAGCTTCAGAACCTACAACCGGTAGAGTAATGGAAGTCTGGACTACCGAACCCGGTCTCCAGTTTTACTCTGGTAACTTTTTGAATGGTACGGAAGGTGGTAAAGCCGGGAAGCAATACCAGTTTCGAACCGGATTTTGTTTGGAGGCACAACACTTTCCTGACTCACCCAATAAACCAGAATTTCCATCTACTTTGTTGAGGCCCGGTCAGGTTTACATACAAAAAACGGTGTATAAATTTTTGACCAAGTAATCTTCCATTACCTTTTTATTCCTTTGTAAAGCCTTACTAACAAGTGAGGCTTTCATTTTTTTCATAGCGAGTAGCTTTCACGCGCCAACTTAAGAAACTTTATGAGAGGTTTATGATTCTGATCATAAACCAAGAGTAGTTCAATCCCTGATATTTGTCTGGTCAATTTCTATGAAAAGGAATAGCGTACCATCTTGCCTCACCGAATTTAATTCAATCTGGAATCCTGTATTGGGTGCCTTCTTAAAACAAGTCATATCTCAAACTGATAAAAATCATTTTTTACCGGAGACAACACGGGTAGGTTTGATACAACAAATCCGCCCGCTTATGATTGATCCATTGGTTCTACTGCGTTATGGTGCTCGCGAAGTAAGCCTTCAAAAAGATGACGTACTTTTTCGAGAAGGTGATGAAGCATTGTATTATTTTCAGATGCGAAGCGGCTCCATAAAAATGATCACTAACAGCCCGGATGGTCAGGAATTTATTCAAGGAATATTTAAGGGTGCTGATAGTTTTGGCGAGCCACCTTTACTCTGTTCATTTCCTTACCCCAGTAATGCCATTGCGTTAGAGCCTTCTATTGTGATTAAACTTTCCAAAGAAAAGTTTCTAATGCTGCTGCGCGAAAATTTCGAAATCCATCTTCATCTTGATAAGGTTTTGTGCCAACGCCTGCGCTACAAATCCATGGTGTTATCAGAAATTTCTTTTTACGATCCGGAGCATCGCATTATGAGTTTACTGCAATACTTAAAAGAAGAAGCGCATCAAAGCAAGTTTACCGGAATGATTCGTGAGAATCATGCATATGAAGTGCCTTTTACCCGGCAGCAGTTGGCCGATATGAGTGGGCTTCGGGTAGAAACTGTAATCCGCACAGTTAAAAGGATGGAAGAAGAGGGCAAAGTAAAATTGATTGGAAGAAAAATCACACTTTAAATAAAACCTATGAAAACAATTAAATCTCTTTTTGGAGTAAGTCTGGTAGCAGTCATGTTTGCCTGCGCACCAGAAAAACCTGTGGATAAGGAGGAGAAAGATCTGAATAAAAGTGCTGTGGAGGCAATTACCGATCCCACCAAAGGGATTGGAGCAGTAAAAAATGTAACACTCAATACACCATTAGAACAAGATCGCGTAAAGCGCGGCTTGGCTATTTATGAAATGAAGTGCTTGTCGTGCCACAAGCTTGATGAAACCCGGATTGTTGGGCCTGGCTGGAAAGACGTTACCAAAAATCGCAAGCCAGAGTGGATCATGAATATGATTACCAATGTTGATGTAATGCTGGAACAAGATCCCGAAGCGCAAAAGTTGCTGGAGTTGTGTTTGATGCGAATGCCAAATCAAAACATGTCGATTGGTGATGCGCGCGATGTACTTGAATTTATGCGTCAGAATGATGGTGAAAAATAGAACTAACCAAATCTGCTATGAAAAAATATCTTTTAATTCTTGCATTGTTTGCGTGGGCTTGTGGTCAGCAAACAACTAGTACCGAAACCGCGGTAGACGCTAACGTTCCGGCTGGGGGCCAGTCAAATGTAGAGGATAGCGACTCACAACCGGATGTGGTAAAAATTGCTGTAAACTCGGCCGACCACACCACGTTGGTTGCTGCCCTTAAAGCTGCCGAATATGTAGATGCGCTTTCCAATGCCGGGCCATTTACGGTTTTCGCACCGACTAATGCCGCGTTTGATAAACTTCCTGCCGGAACGTTGGAGACCTTAACCAAACCTGAAAACAAAGAACAACTGCGTACTATTCTGGAATACCATGTGTATGTGGGTGTACTAACCGAAACCATTATTCAGGATGGTATGAAATTAAACCAGGTTAGCCTGGATAATGTAACGCTCAATAAAAAAGACGGCAAGCTTACTGTTAATGGTGCTAACGTGTTGGGATCTGCCCGCGGCTCAAATGGAATAGTTTACATTATTGATGCCGTGTTGTTACCGCCCGCTAAAAATTGATTCTCTCTTCACTAAATATTACTTTTTATGAAAACTAAAATACATCGCCTGCTTACTTTGCTGGTAATATTCACCAGCGCAGTTGTATGGCAAAGTTGTAAACCTAAGGCGCCTGCCAGTGTGGCTATGGGCGATGCAGCCTCCAAAGCATTTGTACCACCAGGAAAGTATGATGAATTCTATAATGTAGTTTCGGGAGGATTCAATGGCCAGATGAGTATCTACGGTCTTCCATCGGGACGATTGTTTCGTATCATTCCGGTTTTTTCACAGTTTCCGGAAAGCGGTTGGGGTTACAGCGAAGAAACAAAACCTATGCTTAATACCTCGCATGGTTTTGTTCCGTGGGATGACCTGCACCACATTGCATTATCCACCACCAATGGCGAGCACGATGGCCGCTGGGCTTTCGGTAATGCAAACAATACACCCCGCGTAGCGCGGGTGGATATGAAAACTTTTAAAACGGTAGAAATCTTAGAATTGCCCAATAGCGGTGGTAATCACTCATCGCCTTTTATTACCGAGAATACCGAGTATGTGGTGGCGGGCACTCGCTTTAGTGTTCCGGTAGGCGATAAAACCGATGTTCCCATCAGTTCTTTCAAAGAGAACTTCAAAGGCTATATCAGTTTTATTTCAGTTGACCCGACCGATGGCAAAATGAAAATTGCGTTTCAGCTAAAGACTCCCGGTGTAAGTTTTGACCTTGCCCGTGCAGGTAAAGGAAAATCGCACGGTTGGTTCTTTTTCTCCACCTATAATACCGAACAAGCCTACACACTTTTGGAAGTAAATGCTTCGCAAAAAGATAAGGACTTTATTATGGCTGTTAACTGGAAAAAAGCTGAAGAGTATATCAAAGCCGGAAAGGGAACAAAATCAAAAGCAAAATATGCGCATAATGTTTGGGACGAACACACTCACACAGGCGTATCAACTATAATGGATGAAGTACTTCAATTAGATCCGGCTGAATTGAAAGATATTATCTATTTTATCCCTTGTCCTAAGTCGCCACACGGTTGCGATACCGATCCAACTGGCGAATACATTGTAGGTAGTGGAAAGTTAGCCGCGTTAATACCCGTATTCTCGTTTACCAAAATACAACAAGCTATTGCCAACAAAGAATTTGAAGGCGAGTTTGCTGGTATTCCGGTTATTAAATATGAAGCCGCTTTACATGGCGAAGTGAAGAAGCCAGGCCTTGGTCCATTGCATACTGAGTTTGATGCTAAGGGCAATGCCTATACTTCGTTTTTTGTTTCGTCTGAGATTGTGAAGTGGAATGTACAATCGCTTGAAGTTTTAGATCGGGTACCAACTTACTATTCAATCGGTCACCTGAGTGTACCTGGAGGCCCGACTAAAAAACCGCATGGTAAATATGTGGTTGCTTATAATAAGATTACGAAAGACCGGTATTTGCCTACGGGTCCTGAGCTTACACAGTCTGCACAATTGTATGACATCAGCGGTGATAAGATGCAACTCATACTTGATTTCCCTACCACAGGAGAACCTCATTATGCTGAGTCGATACCGGCTGAATTGGTAATGCCTAATTCGGTAAAGATTTTTAAGCTGGAAGAAAACAAGCATCCCTATGCAGCTTTAGGCGAAGGCCAGGCAAAGGTTGAGCGCAAAGGAAATCAGGTGCATGTGTATATGACGGCCATCCGCTCGCACCTTACACCCGATAACATTGAAGGTGTTAAGCTTGGCGATGATGTTTATTTTCACGTAACTAACCTGGAACAGGATTGGGATGTGCCACATGGCTTTGCAATTAAAGGTGCAAGCACTGCCGAAGTTTTGGTAATGCCCGGTGAAACGCAAACGTTAAAATGGAAACCATTAACTACGGGTGTGTTTCCATTCTACTGCACCGACTTCTGTTCAGCATTGCATCAGGAAATGCAAGGTTATGTGCGCGTATCGCCAGCAGGTAGTAATGTCCCCTTGAAATTTTCAACCGGTAAAATCGATGACCAAAGCAGTGGCGCTGGTCAATAGATCTCGTCTTCAAGCGAGTTGAAATTCATAGTTTCCAGGTTGAAGGCCCCGCTCCGCCTTGGCGGATGCGGGGTTCACTAAAACACAAACTAAAATGAAAACGCTTAAGCCTTTATCGCGTCTGGTGGTTGCAATAGCTGCTCTGTTAATGGTAAGCGCCTACTTTGTTCCGCTGTGGCAAATCTTAATGTGGGCACCACAATATCCCGAAGGTTTGGAAATGGATATCTGGATTAACACGATTACCGGAGATGTGAAAGTAATCAGTGCCCTTAATCATTATATCGGTATGAAGCATATCGAAGTTGAAATGTTTCCGGAGTTTGGGTATATGATTTACATCGTTGGGTTTTTAATTGGGTTCGGATTGTTAACAGCGCTGATCAATCGCAGGTTCATGTTATGGATGTTTAGTTTGTTGTTGGTAGCAACTGCCGTTGCAGCCTTGGTAGATTTCTGGTTGTGGGGTTATGATTATGGACACAACCTGGATCCGACAGCGGCTATCAATATTCCGGGAATGTCGTATCAACCGCCACTAATTGGCACCAAACAACTTTTAAACTTCACAGCATTTTCGGGGCCTGATATAGGTGGATGGATTTTTATAATCGCTGGCGTTTTGATTATGGGCACACTGGGTTTTGAATTGTACACCCAAAAGAAAAAAGTATGAAAGTTTGTTGGATGTGGATAATGGGTTTGGCAATGGTGGGTTGCACGGCTAAGCCCGAGCCATTGGTGTTTGGTAAAGATGCCTGCCATACTTGTAAAATGACTTTAGTAGATAGCAAGTACGGTGCAGAGCTTGTAACTAAGAAAGGCAAGATTTATAAATTCGATGATTTGAATTGTATGTTGAACTTCTACCATTCCGGTTACGAAGAAATTTCTGATTTTAAATTTATTCAGGTGATAGATTTTTCGGTGCCTGAAAAATTAATTGATGCGCAACATGCCTGGTATGTAAAGTCGGCTAACCTGCGCACACCCATGGCCAGCGAAGTGGCAGCCTTTGAAACGGAACAATCAACACAAGTACTTAAGAAAGAATGGAACGGAGTGTTGTTAAGCTGGGGCGAAATTCAAACACAGTTTAAATAAAGAGATGTTAAGGTTGGTTGTAATTACGGTAATGCTGATCAGTTGCTCTATAAGCAATGCAACCACTTTTATTGTTGGTGCAAGCCAAAAAGTAAAGCACATCAAAGATGCAATCATACAGGCACAACCAGGCGATACAGTGTTGATTCAATCAGGCGTTTATCGCGAAGGAAATCTTATTCTTCAAAAATCACTTGTTATAAAAGGGGAAGGCTATCCGATACTAGATGGTGAAAATCAATATGAAATCTTTACCATTCACGCCAATGACGTGGTAATTGAAGGTTTGAAATTTAGAAACACCGGTATTGCCAGTATTAACGACCTTGCAGCAATTAAACTGTTGGAGTCGAGTCGGGTTAGGATTCTGAAGAACAAATTCGAAAATACTTTCTTCGGAATCTATCTCGCCAACGCATCGCATGTGTGGATTGATGGAAACGAATTGCAGGCTGAGGCCGAAGCCGAACATCAGATCGGTAATGGCATTCATTTGTGGAAGTGCACTAACATTACCATTAACAATAATACGGTAAAAGGTCATCGCGATGGAATTTATTTCGAGTTTGTCACGAACTCCTTAATCACTAACAATCACAGCGAAGGTAACATGCGGTATGGCTTGCATTTTATGTTTTCGCATAACGATGAATATCGCAACAATACATTTGTAAATAATGGAGCTGGGGTAGCGGTAATGTACACCAAAGAGGTTACTATGGTTAACAATACATTTGTTCATAACTGGGGGCCATCTGCCTATGGATTGCTATTAAAAGATATTCGCGACAGCGAGATTAATAATAATTACTTTCTGGAGAATTCAGTTGGAATTTTTATGGAAGGCAGCAGTCGCAATAACATTCAACGAAATAAATTTTATCAGAACGGGTACGCGTTAAAGTTGCAAGCCAGTTGCGATGATAATATAATTCGCAAAAACAACTTTCAGCAAAACACATTCGATCTGGTAACCAATGGTAGTCTTGTGTTGAATAAAATTGACGCTAACTATTGGGATCGGTATGAAGGTTATGATTTAGATAAAGATAAAACGGGCGATGTACCGTATAGACCTATCAGTATGTATGGCACTATTGTTGAACGAATGCCGCAGGCAATTTTATTGTGGCGAAGTTTTCTGGTGTTGTTGTTAGATAAAGCCGAGAAAGCCATACCCGTACTTACACCCGAAAATTTGATGGACACAACTCCCGCTATGTATCCGTATGATTTTAATTGACAACATATCAAAAAAGTTTGGAACATTAACCGCACTTGATCAGGTTACGCTTGAGTTAAAAGGTGGGAAAAGTTATGCCTTGATTGGCCCGAATGGCTCGGGTAAAACAACATTAATAAAAAGTATACTCGGGCTGGTAGTTCCTACATCAGGCAATATTCTTTTTGATGAGGAAAGTATTTTAAACGATTGGAAGTACCGCGATAAAATCGGGTATATGCCGCAGATTGGTCGCTACCCCGAAAACATGCGCGTAGGGCAGTTGTTCGAAATGATGAAACACATCCGGCAGGATAAACCAAAGTTTGATGAAGAGTTACTGGATGCGTTTAAGCTTTATAAAATTTTCGATAAGCGGATGCACGCGCTTTCCGGAGGAACACGCCAAAAAGTAAGTGCAGCATTGGCATTTCTGTTTCATGCACCGGTTTTAATTTTAGACGAACCCACGGCTGGGCTCGATCCGGTTTCGGTTGAAATCCTGAAAGAGAAAATCGTGCACGAAAAACAAATGGGCAAGTTGTTAATGATCACTTCGCATATATTGAACGACCTGGACGAAATTGCTACTGAAATGGTGTACATGTTTGAAGGGAGAATTCAGTACAGCAACACAATTGAATTGCTCAAGGCAGAAACAAAGGAGACCAAACTTAACAAAGCAATTGCCACCCTTATCCGACAACGCGAATTGTTGCAGTCTGTAACCGAATAGTCATGACGCGCATTATTAAGTATGTATTCTACGATATTCTGCGCACACGGTTTATCCTTTTCTATACAGCCTTTTTAATGGTTTGTACATTTGCCTTCTTTCAGATTGATGGAGATTTTGGTAAGGTGGTATTAAGCCTGATGAACATAGTACTGATGGCCGTACCCTTGGTGAGTGTAGTATTTACCACGATTCATTTTTTTAATTCGTACGAGTTTATTGAATTGATGCTGGCACAACCGGTAAATCGCAGGGCTGTATTTCTGAGTGAATACCTCGCAGTAGCCTCATCGCTTTGCCTGGCGTTTGTGGTGGGCGTGGGTTTTCCGTTTGTATTGTATGGTGCGTGGCAACCCATTTCTTCTTTAATGATTACGGGAATTTTTCTAACTCTCGTTTTTGTGTCGCTCGCATTTTTTGCCTCGGTATTAACCCGCGATAAAGCTAAGGCCATTGGTATTGCACTGCTTTTCTGGTTTTATTTCTCGCTTATATATGATGGCCTGCTGCTTTGGGTTATCTATTCGTTTAGCGATTACCCGCTAGAAAAACTTACGCTTACGCTCATTGCCTTTAACCCGATTGATCTGGCCCGGATAATTATGTTATTGCAATTGGATATTTCCGCCCTGATGGGTTATACAGGAGCATTCTATAAAAACTTTTTTGGAAGTAACCTCGGTATTTTGTTTTCGCTTTCGCTGCTGATAATTTGGGTCCTTTGGCCAATCTTGTTTGCCCTGCGCATTTTTAACAGGAAGGATTTATGAAGTGGCTGGTATTGCTGCACGTGCTGGGCGCTACGGTATGGGTTGGTGGACATTTAATATTATCGATAGGTTTTGTGCCGCGGGCCTTGCAACTGAAAGATGTAAACATAATCACCACCTTCGAAAAAGGGTTTGAACGCATAGGCATCCCGGCATTGCTCGCCCAGATTGTTACCGGGCTATGGATGGCCACCTTGTATATTCCTCCAAGTCAATGGTTCAGTCTTGCTTCGGTGCATCATCAATACCTGTGGATTAAAATCGGGTTGGTGACGGGCACTTTACTATTGGCGATACATGCCCGGTTTTTTATTATACCCCGGCTATCTGCGCAAAACCTTCCTGCTATGGCGTTTCATATTGTGTTGGTTACCGTGTTGGCGGTAGGGTTGTTGCTAACCGGTTTAAGTTTCAGGTACATTTATTTTTAATCATATGGATATCCTAAACTCGATTGAATTTAGTCCGGGTAAACCCACGGTATTACAGATAAAAAAAACCGAAACGATAAGAATGTTTTGTGTGGCCCTTGGTAAAGATCAACTGTTGCAAAAGCACCAGGCAAAAGTTCCAAGTCTCTTACTGGTATTGAAAGGCAGTGTTGATTTCTTAATAGGAGGGGAGGTTATAACCTTACGGGAACTGGAAACTTACCAGATACCCGTAAACACCGATCATGAAGTTAAAGGCCGGCTAGATCAGAACATTATATTAATAACACAGGAATTAAAATCGTTTTAAATGCAGGATCTAAATTCAAGATCTGAAATTGAACTTATGGTGAATAGGTTTTATGATAAAGTAAAGCATGACGAACTGCTTGCACCGTTGTTTGCCCAGGTGGATTGGCCACATCACCTTCCCATTATGTATAACTTTTGGGCTTCTATGTTGCTGGGTGATAGAAGTTATGCCGGAAATCCGTTCCAAAAGCACGTGGCTTTGCCGCTAACAGTCCTTCACTTCAGTCGATGGCTGGAATTATTCAATCAAACAATAGATGAAAACTTTGCCGGAGCTAAAGCCGAAGAGGTAAAATCCAGAGCTCAGAACATTGCCGCAGTGTTTCAATACCGGCTCAACCTTGGTTAGTTGCCGTTAGCCCAATCTGCCGCGACCATACTCGCAGTTATAAACGTAGCACCGCAAGGGCGGTGAAGACTGGGAAATGTAAGCGCGTAAGAACAAATAGACCGATCGGATATAAAATTCTGAAAAGAAAAGCCGAAGTCTCTATTCGGTTGTGAACGCATTTTATAAGATACCCATCACTCTTGGCTCGTGTAAAGAGAAGACAAACGAGATCCAAGACGCACTGGAAAGTTGAGGTATAAGTTGCACCAGGTTTGAATAATATTGGTTAAGCCAGTTACAATTTGGGTTATCCAAATTCCTAAATTGATGGAAATGAGAACTCTAGTAGTGATGAATTGTGACACTTTTTATGTAAAATAATTTATAATAATTCTAAATTACTTTACCGATAAGAATTGATGGAAGAATACCATCTAAAACCTGTTCAATAAGTACACCATCATTACACGTTAAAGTTGCTACAGTTAGGTTTAGAACATTTAAATTTATTGTACCACTCGTTAAAATTAATTTGAAATAAGGCATTTGGCATGTAGATTTGTGCGATTCCGTAAAAAAGCGGCTATCCTAAACGTGCAACGATGAAGAAAAGATTATCTCGTCCCGTTACGATTTTAACTCTCGCCCTCGTATTCTTTTTTAATTTTTCATTATCCGCTCAGGAAATTCCAACAGACGAAGCCGCTATTAAAGCAGGCGAAGCCTTATTCAATGGCAACTGTAAGTCTTGCCATCGCGTAAAGCAAAAGTTGGTAGGGCCAGCCCTTGCCGGAGTAGAAGATCGCGCTCCTTCTGTATCATGGATTATTAGCTGGGTGCGTAATCCCGCAAAAGTGATTGCCAGTGGCGATGAGTACGCCAACAAAATTTATAACGAGTATAACAAAAGCCAGATGACGGCTTTCACCAGTTATACCGATGAACAAATCCTGAGCATTTTAGCGTATGTAAAAGCAGATGCTGCCAGGGTTGATGCACCAGCCCCCGGAACAACAACAGCAGACAACACTGGCGGTGGTGCAGGTGTTCCATCCGGTTATCTCAATGCCATCCTGATCGGGCTTGTCGTAATCCTAGTATTGTTGCTCATCATTTTAAGTCTGATCATCAACGCCCTTAAAAAATATCTCGATCAGAAAGATCTTACAGAAGACGAAAAGGAAGTTGTTCACTCCAAGTACACCTTCAATACTATTATTAAGAGTTCAGGTTTTATTTTCATTGTAATATTTCTGGTGGCCTCTATTACATTCAAGAATGTGATTGATGGTCTTTACTCTATCGGTATTCAGCAAAACTATCAACCTAAGCAGCCTATTGCGTTCTCGCACAAGATTCACGCGGGGCAATATGAAATTGAGTGTCGTTATTGCCACACAGGTGCACTTAAAGGCAAACAAGCCAACATTCCTTCGGCCAACATTTGTATGAACTGTCACTCACAAATCCGTGAGGGTACTAATACCGGAACAACGGAAATCAGTAAGATTTATGCCGCTATCGGATATGATCCAGCTACCGGATCTTACACCGGTAAACAAAAACCAATTGAGTGGGTGCGGATTCATAATCTTCCTGACTTAGCTTATTTCAATCACGCACAACATAATAATGTGGGTGGTATTGAATGCCAGACTTGCCATGGCCCTATTGAAGAAATGGATGTGGTGAAACAATACTCACTGTTAACAATGGGCTGGTGTATTGATTGCCATCGTAAAACAGATGTGAACACTAAAGGCAACGAGTACTACGACAAGTTGCTGGAGTTACACAACAGTAAGAAATCATTGAAAGTAGAAGACATTGGCGGTTTGGAATGTGCCAAATGTCACTATTAAAATTATAATTCGAACTCGACCGGATTTTTTGAACCTATGACTACAAAAACATACTGGAAAGGATTACCCCAACTGAAAAACGACCCCAAGTTTGTTAAGAATGCAGACAAGGAGTTTGTTGATCTTGGCGTACAGGAAGATGCGGGCCACTCGCGCAGGGATTTTCTTAAGATGATGGGCTTTAGCGTAGCCGCAGCTTCATTGGCTGCCTGCGAAGCGCCTATCCGCAAAGCAATTCCTTATGTAAGCAAGCCTTTGGATGCTGATCCGGGCATTCCGAACTATTACGCCAGCACCTATATTAATGGTGGCGATTATTGCAGCATTGTTGTTAAGGTAAGAGATGGTCGTCCGATAAAGATTGATGGTAACAGCTTATCAAAAGTTACCATGGGTGGAACCAGTGCACAAGTGGAGGCTTCTGTGTTATCGTTGTACGATAACTTCCGGTTGCGAGGCCCGCGGGTAGGCGAGAAGGTTTCGGATTGGGAAACTGTTGATAAAGAAATTTTAGCCAAGCTTACTGAGATTGCTTCTAAAGGTGGCCAGATCAGAATTGTGAGCAATACTATTCTCAGCCCAAGCACAAAAGCAGTTATTGAGAAATTCAAAACCAAGTATCCTACTACCAAAGTAGTTCAGTACGATCCGATTTCATATTACGGTATAGTAAAAGCTAATCAGGAATCGCTGGGAGCAGCCATCATTCCTTCATACGATTTCAGCAAAGCGAAAGTAATTGTAAGCGTGGGTGCCGATTTCTTAGGAACCTGGTTATCGCCTATCGAATTCACGAAACAATTTGCAACCAACCGCGAGATTACTGCCGAGAAGAAAGAGATGTCGCGCTTATATGCATTCGAATCTAACCTTTCACTTACCGGTGCAAATGCCGATTACCGCACGGCTATCAAACCTTCGCAGGAAGGATTAGTTGTAGCACAACTTTACAAATTGATTTCAGATAGCGGTTCTACCGGAATAGATGGAATTACGCATCTTGAAAAAGCAGCAGCCGAACTAAAAGCAAATGCCGGAAAAGCATTGGTGGTTAGCGGTTCAAATGATAAAAACGTACAGATTGTAGTTAACGCAATCAATAATTTGTTGGGAAGCTACGGCACTACTATTAACGCAAGTGCTCCGGTTAATTTCCGCCAGGGTAACGATGAGGAAATGGCTGCCTTTGTAGCAGAAGCAACCAGCGGTAAAGTAGATGGCGTTATTTTCTATAACTGTAATCCAGTTTACGATCATCCGCAAGGAGTGGAGTTAGGCAAAGCACTTAAAGGCCTTGCGCTTACAGTTTCTACTTCTACAACACCCGATGAAACTGCTTCGGCTTCGGCATACATTGCGGCCGATCATCATTACTTAGAATCATGGAACGATGCAGAGCCAAAGTTGAATTCATTCAGCTTATCGCAACCTGCCATTACACCGATATTTAAAACCCGTCAGGCACAGGAGAGTTTGCTGGTTTGGGCTGGTGAAGCTAATACCGAATATTTTTCTTTCGTTCAGGAGTATTGGAGAAGCCGTTTCTTTGCCGCTTCTGGCGGATTGGATTTTCAAAACTTCTGGGATAAGTGCTTATACGATGGCGTGTTCGAAGTAACAGGCAATTCACCTGCGGCTTCCTTCAATGGAAATGCCGATAGCGCATTGTCTGCGATTGCTTCTACATACTCTGCATCAAATTCAGGTTTTGAATTGGTGCTTTATGAAACTTGTGGTTTGGGTACAGGCTCTCAAGCTAACAACCCATTGTTGCAAGAGTTACCAGATCCTATTACCAAAGCAACATGGGATCATTATGTAACTGTTTCATTATCGGATGCATCTGAATTAGGTATTGATAATGATGCTGAAGGCAGAACCCAATTAGTGAATGTTACTGCCAATGGCAAAACTATCTCAGTAGCTGCGTTGGTTCAGCCCGGTCAGGCAAAAGGAACATTGGGTGTTGCATTAGGATACGGCCGCACACAAGTGGGGTTAGTAGGTAAGGAGATTGGAGCTAATGCTTATCCATTACTTAGCTTAGGCACATCACTTGGTTATAGTGTTACATCTGGAGTTAAAGTCGAGAAGACAGAAACCCCATTCCAGATTGCACAAACCCAGATTCATCAAACATACATGGGCCGTGCCAATGTGGTGCAAGAGTCAGTACTTGCTGATTACCTGAGCAACCCACAAGAGTGGAACGATAAAGCTCCCAAGGTTACATCATGGGATAAGAAAGTTCTTCCCGGAACATTGAGTTTGTGGAAAGGCCACGACTATAAAAATCACCATTGGGGAATGGCCGTTGACCTGAACACGTGTACCGGTTGCGGCTCTTGCGTAGTGGCTTGTAATGTAGAAAACAACGTGGCGCTGGTGGGTAAGCAAGAAGTAATCAATCGCAGAGAAATGCATTGGTTGCGGATCGATCGCTACTACTCTTCGGAAGCTGATGTGGAAGATTATATTGGAATGGAAAAAGCTTCAGAAAATCCTGAAGTAGTATTCCAGCCGATGATGTGTCAGCATTGTAATAACGCACCTTGCGAAACGGTGTGTCCGGTTGCGGCAACCACACACAGTACAGAAGGTCTTAATCAAATGACCTATAACCGTTGTATCGGTACCCGCTATTGTGCAAACAACTGTCCTTATAAAGTAAGACGTTTCAACTGGTTCAAATATCACGATAACAACCAGTTCTTGAATGCTAACCCAGCCATGAATACCGACTTAGGTCGCATGGTGTTGAATCCGGACGTAACCGTTCGTTCGCGCGGTGTAATGGAGAAATGTTCATTCTGTGTGCAACGCATTCAAAGCGGTAAGCTTACTGCCAAGAAAGAGCGTAGAACCATGAAAGATGGCGAAGTAGTAACCGCTTGCCAGGCTGCATGTTCTACCGGTGCTATTTTGTTTGGCGATATGAACGATCCGGAAAGCAAAATCAGCAAAGTGTTGGGCATTGAAACTCAATACAAAGAGGTAGTAATAGATGGTAAAAAAGAAACTGTTGTGGATTATGGAATCGACAAGAAGGTTACTAACCCACGTGCCTACAGAGTACTGGAGGAAATCGGGGTTAAGCCAAACATCTTCTACTTAACAAAAATCCGTAACAAGGATAAAGAATCTAAGAACGCTTAAAATTTTTGAATAGGAACTGATACGAACCAAAGTATGCAAGCAACTTCATCAGTACGGGAATCACTAATCACTGGCGGCAAAACGGTACGCGATGTATCGGAAGACATCAGCCGGCATGTAGAGAACAAACCTAACCGCTTGTGGTGGATAGCGTTTTCAATTTCACTAGTTCTATTCGGGTTTGGCTTTTATTGCCTGGCCGCACTCTTATGGGAAGGGATTGGCCTTTGGGGGTTGAATAAAACAGTGGGTTGGGCGTGGGATATCACCAACTTCGTATGGTGGGTTGGTATTGGTCACGCTGGTACGCTTATTTCTGCCATCTTATTATTGTTCCGTCAGAAGTGGAGAATGTCAATCAACCGCGCTGCAGAAGCGATGACCATCTTTGCGGTAATTTGCGCGGCTACGTTTCCGTTGGCGCACATGGGTCGTTTATGGTTAGGTTTCTATTGGGCGCTGCCACTGCCTAACACCTGGGGTTCGTTGTGGGCAAACTTTAACTCACCACTGTTGTGGGATGTATTTGCGATCTCGACTTACTTTACTGTATCACTTGTATTCTGGTACATTGGTCTTATTCCTGACTTTGCCGTTATCCGCGACCGCGCAACCCGTATGGGTAACAAAACCCGCGCAACTATTTATAACGCCCTTAGCTTTGGTTGGGATGGAGCCGCAAAAACATGGATGCGTTACGAGTCAGTGGCGTTAATCCTTGCAGGTCTGTCAACACCACTGGTACTTTCAGTTCACACCATTGTATCGTTCGACTTTGCAACTTCGGTTGTTCCGGGTTGGCACACTACGATCTTCCCGCCATACTTTGTGGCTGGTGCGATCTTCTCTGGCTTCGCGATGGTACTTACTCTCTTGATTGTAACCCGTAAAGTATTTAAACTGGAAGATTACATCACGATCTACCACATCGAGTTGATGAACATTGTAATCATCATCACAGGTTCCATTGTAGGCATTGCATATATCACGGAGTTCTTTGTTGCCTGGTACGGAATGGTACCGGCTGAATTCTACGCATTCTATAACCGCGCAACCGGTCCATACTGGTGGGCATATTGGTCAATGATGACGTGTAACGTTATTTCACCTCAACTTTTCTGGTTCAAGAAAATCAGAACCAATATCGTAGCCACATTTGTGTTGTCGATTATTGTAAACATTGGTATGTGGTTCGAACGTTTTGTAATTATCGTAACCTCTATCCACCGCGATTACCTGCCTTCAAGCTGGTCGATGTTTTATCCTACCGTGTACGATTTGGGTGAATACATCTTCACGTTTGGGTTGTTCTTTACCGCATTCTTCCTGTTTGCCAAGTTCTTCCCGGTAATCAACATGGCCGAGGTAAAAAGTATTATTAAATCATCTTCCGAAAAGAAGCATTAACAGATATGAGCAGCACTGGCGAAAAATTTCTGGTAGGTATTTTTGACGATGAAGACATTTTGCTTCATGGCGTTGAAGGCATTCGTGAAAAAGGCGTAAAGATACACGAGGTGTATACTCCGTTTCCCGTTCACGGCCTGGATGAAGTATTGGGTTATAAGCGTTCGCGTTTACCTATTGCAGCTTTCTTGTTCGGTTTAACCGGAACCAGCTTAGCATTAACCATGCAAATCTGGATGTTGGGTTTTGACTGGCCTATGATTATTGGTGGTAAAAACTTTGTTTCGTTACCACCTTTTATTCCAGTAACGTTCGAGTTAACCGTTTTGCTTTCAGCGTTGGGTATGGTGGCCACGTTTTTTATTGTGAGCGACATGAAACCTTATAAAACGCCTCGAACTTACGATATCCGCAGCACAGACGATAAGCATGTAATGGCTATTGATCTGGCAGCAAACAAATTGAGCAAAGATGAAATTGGCCAGATTCTGAAAGCCAATGGTGCATCGGAAGTAAATGAAAAGAACTTTTAATTATGCTGAATATGCGTATTAAGTTAGGAATATGGGGTGTGGCAGGAGCCTTGTTGCTGGCAGGTTGTAAAGCTGGTGGCGATTATCAAGGTCTGGAATATGCGCCCAACATGTATCACTCTGTAGCG
The DNA here is from genome assembly GCA_017303795.1 of Cytophagales bacterium. Taxonomy (GTDB): domain Bacteria; phylum Bacteroidota; class Bacteroidia; order Cytophagales; family Cyclobacteriaceae; genus ELB16-189. The sequence goes on from JAFLBR010000002.1 coordinate 333,755, forward strand.
TATGAGCCTCTTACCCAAATTACCGATGAAGGGTATGGCGTAATGGTGAACTCACTGGATAACGGTAGGGGTGAATATTACAACACCAATAAGTTTAATCCATTTGCTATGAATATGCGTCTTCCGGCTCCCAACACGGTGCGCAGAACTGCGAATGGCTGGTTGCCTTACCGCGGTGCAAATGATACAACCGGTTTACGTCTGGCAAATAAGTTAATCAATCCGCTTGCTGAATCTCCAGCCATTCTGGATCAAGGGAAACTGCTATACGAAATCAACTGCAAGCATTGCCACGGGGCCAAAGGTGCTGGCGATGGTAAAGTAGCCGATAAATATCCAGGCGTGGCTAACCTTACCGGTGATGCAATTAAAGGCGTAACAGAAGGTCACATCTTCCACGTAATCACATACGGAAAAGGTTTGATGGGCGCACATGGTTCGCAGGTAAGCGAAGAAGAGCGCTGGAAAATTGCCCGCTACGTAAAACAACTTCAAAAGAATTAATCTCTACTTAGATACCTATATCAATGGCAGCAGACGAACAGTACATTTTTAAACCGGAAGCAAAGCGTAAAATCTCCATTCTGTTTGGAGTTGGTATTTTACTTTTTGTACTGGGTGTTATTATGGCTATGAATTCCGGTGGACACCATGAAGGTGCCGAACACGGATCAATAGAAGCCGCCAAAACTTTAGTAGCCAGCACCGATCCGGAAGCTTCTGCAACCGAAGAAGGTGGCCACCATGGTAGCCCGGTGTGGTTAAAAAGAATTTATACTTCACTGTGGCATAACAACATCTTCTTTACCGGAATTGGTATAATCGGGTTGTTCTTTGTGGCAATACAATATGCGGCACAGGCCGGTTGGTCGGCTCCCATTAAGCGTATTCCGCTTGCTATGGGTCAGTGGATTCCTATTGCCGGAGTGTTGATGTTAATTATCTGGTTCGTTGCCAAAGGCGACCTCTTCCATTGGACGCATCATGATTTATATGATCCAGCTTCTGCTGATTATGATAAAATTCTGGATCAGAAGAGTGTTTATTTTTTCTGGTTAGGATCGAAAGGTGGTTTCCCAACTTTCTACATCCTGCGCATGGTAGCATTCTTTTCCTTGTGGTACTGGTTCTATACCCTCATCAAAAAACAAATGCTGGCCGAGGATTTGGAAGGCGGTACACAACACTGGTATTCAGCCCGTAAACTTTCGGCTGTGTTCCTGATCATTTTTGCAGTGAGTTCATCAGTAGCGGCATGGGATTGGGTAATGAGTATCGATCCACATTGGTTCAGTACCATGTTTGGCTGGTATGTGTTTGCAAGCTGGTGGGTAACAGGTTTAGCTACCATTACTTTAATCGTAGTTAACTTGAAAGATGCCGGCTACCTGAAAATGGTTAACGCCAACCACCTGCACGATTTGGGTAAGTTTGTATTTGCGTTTAGTGTGTTCTGGACATACATCTGGTTTAGCCAGTTCATGTTGATTTATTATGCCAACATTCCTGAAGAAACGGTGTATTTCATTGAACGCCTGAAGCATTCTCCATACTCCTGGATATTCTATGCCAACCTGATCTTAAACTTTGTGTTGCCGTTCTTGTTATTAATGACGCGCGATGCCAAGCGCCACATGGCTATGTTGAAAGTAGTTTGCCCGATTATAATTGTGGGCCACTGGTTCGATTTCTATAACATGATTACACCAGGTATTATGCAATACAACGGTGGTATAGGTTTACTGGAAATTGGCTTGGCTTGTATTTTCTTTGCATTGTTCTTATGGGTTTCGTTAAGTGCCCTTTCGAAAATGCCACTGGTGGCTAAGAACCACCCGATGATGGGCGAGAGTTTGAATCATCATATTTAATAGAAACGCTGAATAAATAATATATGCTGACGTTGATAATCGTATTTGGAGTTTTACTGGTGTTAGGCATCCTGTATTTCATTTTCAGGATCGGAAACCTGGTGAGCTTGGTAAAAGGAAAAGAAGATGAAGAGACATCATGGAATTCGATTAACGCGTACCTCTTCTTGTTTTTTATGATTGGAAGCTTAGGAGCTTTCTTCTGGTACTCATATGCTACATTCGATGGTTATAATTTGCCGGTAGCTTCTGAGCATGGGGAAGTTACCGATTATCTTTTCTGGTTAACCATGGCTGTAACGGTAGTGGCGTTTACCATAATATTTATTGTAATGTTCTGGTTCACCTTTAAGTATCGTTACGAAAAAGGAAAGAAAGCAGAGTTTTTTGCGGATGACCATAAACTTGAAATTGCCTGGACGGTAGTTCCAGCTATTGTGTTGGCCTTGTTGATCTTTAGCGGTTTGCGTGCCTGGAACGATATTACCGATGAGGCTTCTAAAGATGCAGCTGTAATTGAAGTAATTGGCCAGCAATTTTTATGGACAGCCCGTTATCCGGGTAAAGACAACTTGCTGGGACATCATAACTATAAAATGATTGATGCTTCTAATGAGTTTGGCTTGGATTTATCTAATGAGAATAGTTGGGATGATTTCAAGTCATTAGAGCTTCATTTACCCAAAGGCAAAGAAGTTAAATTGATGATCCGCGCTAAAGATGTTTTGCATAGCGTGTTTCTGCCACACTTCCGCGTAAAAATGGATGCTGTACCAGGCATGCATACCACATTTAAGTTTATCGCAACCAAGTCAACAGCAGAGATGCGTTCTGAAACCGGAAATCCTAATTTCAATTACGAAATGGCGTGTGCTGAAATTTGTGGTAAAGGCCACTTCTCTATGCGCTTTCCAGTATTTGTACATGATAGCGTAGAAGATTACGAGAATTGGTTGAAGTCTCAGGATGCCTGGTTAAAACAAAACCCAGACTACCTGAAACAGGTGCCCGCTGAAAAGCGCGAGGCAGCAATTGTAAAGGCAGGAATTCCGGCTGATAGCAAAGAAGCCATTCAACAAGCTCCGGCTGTAACCTTAAATTAAGATATTATAAGTCATGGCAACGATAGATATACATCCTCAAACATCAACCCACCACCACGATGATCATGCACACGAGCATGAACATCATCATGGTAATTTCTGGACGAACTATGTATTTTCTGAAGATCATAAAGTAATTGCGAAGCAATTCCTGATTACGGGTATGGCCTGGGCCTTGATTGGCGGAATTCTTTCTGTATTGTTTCGTCTGCAATTGGGTTTTCCTGATGCAGACCTTTCGTGGTTAAAACCAATCTTGGGTGGGTGGTTAACTCCCGAAGGAAAGATTGATCCTGAATTTTACCTGGCCTTGGTTACGATGCACGGAACCATCATGGTGTTCTTTGTACTTACTGCGGGCTTGAGTGGTACATTCAGTAACTTCCTTATTCCTTTGCAGATTGGTGCCCGCGATATGGCCAGTGGTTTCATGAACATGTTATCATACTGGTTCTTCTTCGTGTCGAGTGTAATCATGTTTACATCTTTGTTTATTTCTACCGGCCCGGCTTCGGGTGGTTGGGTAATTTATCCGCCTTTGAGCGCGTTGCCACAAGCTATGCAAGGTTCAGGATTGGGTATGACGTTGTGGTTGGTAGCTATGGCTATCTTCATTGCAAGTTCATTGTTGGGAAGTATCAACTACATTACTACTGTAATTAATATGCGCACGCAGGGTATGTCGTTTACCCGTTTGCCGCTTACCATCTGGGCGTTTTTCTTTACAGCCATTATTGGTGTGTTGTCTTTCCCGGTATTGTTCGCAGCTGCCTTGTTGTTGATCTTCGATAGAAGTTTCGGAACCAGTTTCTACTTATCTGACATTTATATTGGTGGTGAAGCATTACCCAACCAGGGTGGAAGCCCGATTTTGTTCCAGCACTTGTTCTGGTTCCTTGGTCACCCGGAAGTGTATATTGTGTTATTACCGGCATTAGGTATTACCTCTGAAATTATTGCGACCAACTCGCGTAAGCCGATCTTTGGTTATAAAGCGATGGTGGGTTCCATGTTGTTCATCGCTATTCTATCATTTGTTGTATGGGCGCACCACATGTTTGTAACGGGTATGAATCCATTCCTCGGTTCAATCTTTACGCTGCTTACGCTGATTATTGCGGTGCCTTCGGCTGTTAAAATCTTTAACTACGTTACTACACTCTGGAAAGGAAACATCCGCTTTACGGCTGCGATGTTGTTCTCCATTGGTCTGGTATCGTTTTTCTTAACGGGTGGTATTACCGGTATCTTCCTGGGTAATTCTGCTATCGATATTCAATTACACGATACCTACTTTGTGGTAGCTCACTTTCACCTGGTAATGGGTAGCGCATCATTCTTTGGTATGGTGGCTGGGGTGTACCATTGGTTCCCTAAAATGTTTGGCCGTATGATGGACGAACGTTTGGGTTACATCCACTTCTGGTTAACCTTCCTTGGTGTTTATTTGGTATTCTTCCCGATGCACTACATTGGTATTGCAGGTTTCCCGCGCAGGTATTACAGTTGGACTAACTTCGAAACCTTTAGTGGTTTTGCTGACTTGAATATGCTGGTAAGTGCGGCCGCGATCTTAACCTTGAGTGCGCAGTTTATCTTCCTGTTCAACTTTATCTATAGCATTTTCAGAGGTAAAGCTGCTTCGGCTAACCCGTGGAACTCCACCACATTGGAGTGGACAACACCACGCAATCCCGGACACGGTAACTGGCCTGGCGAAATTCCAACTGTTTACCGTTGGCCCTACGATTACAGCAAGCCCGGTGCTAAAGAAGATTTTATTCCACAGCATATTCCATATTCTGAAACTCCGGAATCAAACCTGCCTCATGAAAATGAGTTGATCAAATTGGAACTTAACAACGGTTCTATTGATGTAGAAAAGAATAAGCATTAATCGCGTAAGCGTTGATGAATACAGCGACCAGTCGGTTTCACAGGCTTTGCCTGATAACACTGGTCGCTGTTTATTTTTTAATATTAGTAGGCGGGATAGTACGCAGCACGGGTTCGGGTATGGGTTGCCCCGATTGGCCGAAATGTTTTGGTTCCTGGGTTCCACCTATATCTATCAATCAACTGCCTTCTGATTACAAAGAAAAGTTTGCCGCTATTCGCGAGGCAAAGAATAGAAAGTTTGCCCGTTACCTGAATATATTCGGATTCGAGTCAACAGCCAACGCCATTCTAAACGATAAGTCCATTCTGGTTGAAGCCGATTTTAATGCTGCCAAAACCTGGATTGAGTATTTGAATCGGATTGTGGGTGTGATTATCGGGTTTCTGATTATAGCCGTGTTTGTATTAAGCTTCCGCCTGCGCAAAGAACATAAGTCATGGTTCTGGATTGCGCTGGCCACTTTAATTACGGTTATCATTCAAGGTTGGTTTGGCTCTATTGTAGTGTCCACCAATCTTACTTCCTGGACTATTACCATCCACATGCTGATGGCCTTTGTGCTGGTTGGTTTATTAATATGGCTCTATGAAAAGAGCGCAGCACCCACTCGTTTACCTTCCGCAAAATATACCCGGTTACTTCTGGTAATGGCAATGATTTTATTGATTGTACAAGTACTGCTAGGCACCGAAGTTAGGGCAGCCATTGATCGCGTTGCCGGACTGTTTATACCCCGCGAGTCGTGGATTACAGAGGCTGGAAAGGATTTTCTGATACATCGGTCGTTTTCGTGGATTGTGGTGCTGGTGCATGCGGTTTTGGTGTATAGATTATTCAAAACAAGCCGCGCTAATCCTTTACCAGTTGCCCTTGTTCTGCTAATTTTGCTCACCCTGATTACAGGTATTGGAATGGCCTATTTTGCAGTTCCGGCCTATCTTCAGCCTATACATTTACTGGTGGCAACCCTTACTTTTGGTATCCAGTTTTTGTTGTTAATGAGGTTAAAAACGAATTGAGATGCCCGAATCCATAACTACAGCAGCTACCATTTCAGCAGGCACTAAAATCCGGGCTTTCGTGGAATTGCTGAAAGTCAGATTATCGTTGCTGGTAGCTTTTTCATGTGCATTTGGTTACGGTTTGGCTACACGCGGCAATATGGATTGGCAGGTGCTAATCATGCTTACGTTGGGTGGGTTTCTGTTATCGGGAGCTTCGGTTAGTATTAATCAGATTTTGGAAAAAGATCTGGATTCGTTAATGACCCGTACACAAAATCGCCCTTTACCAACAGCCCGGTTAACGGTAAGTGAAGCGACCGTCTTTACACTCATCTGCCTGATAGCAAGTTTGGTTATTCTGTGGATTTACACCAACCCACTTACTGTAGTCCTGTCAATCATTTCAATGTTGCTGTATAGCTTTGTCTATACTCCTCTAAAGCAGGTTGGCCCGATAGCAGTTTTTGTTGGTGCTATACCCGGAGCCTTGCCGCCTTTGTTGGGTTGGATAGCTGCTACCGGTTCTATTACATACGAAGCCATAATCATTTTTGGGATTCAATTTATCTGGCAGTTTCCGCACTTCTGGGCAATAGCCTGGGTAGCCGATGATGATTATAAGAAAGCCGGATTTAAACTGCTGCCATCGGGTGGGGGAAAAGACTTGAACACCGCCATTCAGATTATGGTTTATACCTTGTTTTTAATTCCGTTAGGATTGTTACCAGCAACTTTTGGTATAACTGGAATTTATTCGGCAGTGGTAGCTACCATTTGCGGGGCAGCTTTTTTTGCGCAGACCTTTTCGTTAATGAAAACAGGAAGCCGCCAGTCAGCGTTAAGAATAATGTTCGGATCTTTTATTTACCTGCCGGTAGTACAGATTGCGTATTTGTTGGATAAAATTTAATGTGGCGATGGATAATTTAACAACCGGAGATTTTAAGATAGTAGAAGAGCCAGCCAAGCCGTTGGCGATGGAGCCCCGTAAGTTTGGAATGTGGATTTTTATGGGCAGTGTGGTGATGTTGTTTGCCGCGTTAACATCGGCTTACATTGTGCGCGAAGCTGAAGGCAACTGGGTGTATTTCGATATGCCGCAGGTGTTCACGATTTCAACGGTAGTAATTCTGGTAAGTAGTATTACCATGCAATGGGCATACTGGTCAGCAAAAAAAGATAACCTCCAAAATGCCAAGGTGATGATATCCATCACTGCCGTTTTAGGGTTAGCGTTTGTAGTATTGCAATGGCAGGGCTGGGGTCAACTGGTAGCCAATAAAATTTATTTTGTAGGCAACCCATCAGGTTCTTTTCTGTATGTACTTACGGGAGTTCATGCCCTGCACATTATTAGCGCTTTGGTTTTCCTGCTGATTGTGTTAGTAGCTACATATCGTTACAAAGTTCACTCAAAAAGCCTCGTTAGCATAGAAATGTGTACAACTTACTGGCATTTTTTGGGCGGACTTTGGCTATATTTGTTCGTATTTCTATTATTGTATCGTTAAAAAACCTAATACCTGATTATGGCACATATTACAGCCACTGCAGTAACCGGAAAGAACGTTTGGGATGGCGGAACATCGCCCATGGGTGCCAGCTATGGCAAGCTTATGATGTGGTTCTTCCTTCTTTCAGATGCATTCACTTTCTCAGGGTTACTGATTACTTACGGACTGGTTCGTTCATCGCATCAGGCATACGAAGGCTTAGTAAGTACATTCACTTTCTCAACCGAGTACTGGCCCGTTCCTGAAAAAGTATTTGAAGCCGTTCCTTTCCTACATGGTTATGAATTGCCATTGGTGTTTGTAGGTATCATGACGTTTATTCTCATTATGAGTTCTGTAACCATGGTGTTGGCGGTTGAGGCTGGTCATAGAATGGATCGCAGAGCAGTTGAAAAATGGATGTTGTGGACAATCATTGGCGGTGCAACTTTCCTGGCTTGTCAGGCATGGGAGTGGACACACTTTATTGTTGGCACTGATTCTCCTACCATAGTGAAAGACTTTGTAAACGGACAATGGATAACGAAAGAAGTGTATGGGGCAAATCTTAAAATCAATCAATACGGTCCGCAACCTTTTGCAGATTTCTTCTTCTTCATTACGGGCTTTCACGGCTTTCACGTGTTTAGCGGAGTGATGCTAAACTTCCTGATTTATTATAACACTGTTACAGGTGTGTACGAGCGCAGAGGCCATTATGAAATGGTAGAGAAGGTTGGCTTGTACTGGCACTTTGTAGATCTGGTTTGGGTATTTGTTTTCACGTTCTTCTATCTTGTATAACTATGGCACACCACGCACACGAACCACAAGTTACTGTTCTTCCGCCCGATAAAGCGAAGATCAAGAAATTATGGACAATAGCTTTATACCTGTTGATAATTACGGGTATTGAATTTTTAATAGCATTTTTGGTGCCTCACGAATACAAACAACTGCGCGTATGGGTATTTGTTGCATTAACAATTGTAAAGGCAGCCTACATAGTCGGTGAGTTTATGCACCTGCGCTACGAGGTAAAAGTATTGTTCTGGTCAATCCTGATTCCCATCATCTTCATTGTGTGGATGCTGGTTGCATTTGTATATGAAGGAATTAAAATGCCGGTATTTCAATAACGGTTATAATATTATGATCACAAGAAGGCTAAAGTGGTGAACTTTAGCCTTCTTTTTATGTTACCTGATTGATGTCCAAAAAGTTTATTTATCTCTTTTTAGCGCTGCTCTTACCGGGGCTCATTTTTGTGTTTCTTCGGAAGTATGGTAAGAATGAATTTAATATTCCGGTGTATTACGAAACTGGAGTAACGGATGCTCCTGCTGAATGTGGTACTTATCCAACTCCGTATCGGGTGGTTGATTCTGTATTACAGGTTATCCGCACGGCCAACAAACCCGTACTTGTGGTAACCGATTCATCAACCGATATAAAGAGAAATCTGGCTCGGTTAAAATCGGAGTTGAACGATTCCTTTACGGTTGTCTTTCCTGAGTCAAATACGCGTTGGGCTACCTGGTTGGATTGTGCCTTCTTATTGCAGAAACCGTGGACGGCAGTTTTGATTGATGAGCAAGGTCAGATTCGAGGGTACTACTCACCGACCTCGCGCGAAGAATCAGATCGCCTACTAGTTGAAATACGAATTTTATTAAAGCAATATTAACGTATGACCGAAACCACTAAATCACCTTACCATAAACTGATCGTTACACTTTCAATTGTGTTACCTATTGCAGTTGCTGCACTTTTCAGAATTAAAATACCGGGTTACGATTTTAGTTTTTTACCACCTATTTATGCAGCTACTAATGGCTTAACGGCTGTGTTGCTGATAGCAGCAGTAATTGCTATTGAACGTAAGAAACGTAAACTGCACGAAGTGCTGATTAAGATCTGCATGAGTTTATCGGCAGCATTTCTGGTGATGTATGTGTTGTATCACATGACCAGCGATTCTACTGCATATGGTGGCGAAGGCGGCTGGCGAACTTTTTATTATATCATTCTTATCAGCCACATCATCTTGTCAGTAATAGTAGTGCCCTTTGTATTATTTACGTTCTCCAGGGCGTTATCGGGTAATTTTGAAAGACATAAAGCGTTGGCTAAATTTACATTCCCGCTGTGGTTGTATGTAGCCATAACCGGTGTTATCGTTTACATTATGATTAGTCCGTATTATGCATAAGATGAAAACAGTTTTTCGGGTAGCAGCATTAGTGCTATTCTTTGTGCTGATTCAGGTGGAATCAAACGCGCAGTGTGCCATGTGCCGCACTCAATTAGAAAACAATGTAAGTAATGGCGACATTGGAATTGCAGCCGGAATTAACTTTGGAATTTTATATCTCTTTGCGGCTCCTTATTTAATAATTTCTCTCATTGCTTTCTTTTGGTATAGAACCAGTAAAAATGCCAAACGCAACGAATACGCTTAATAGAATCTGGTTGGGTAAATGCCCACGTTGCCACAAAGGCGATATCTTCAAATACCCTTTAAGTAAGGTTTCTCATTTCGCGACTATGCACAGCGAGTGCCCGGTTTGTAATGCTTCGTTCAATCCCGAACCCGGTTTTTACTTCGGTGCTTTATTTGTGAGTTATGCTTTTACCGTAGCCATTATGGTTGCCGTGTGGTTAGTACTCTATGTTTTAGTAAATCCTGCCGATTGGATTTATGGGGTTGCATTGGTTGCGGGTGCAGTTTTGTTTTCTCCAATCAGTTTTCGCCTATCGCGGGTGCTGTGGCTCTATTGGTTTGGTGGCCACAAGCCCAATTCTTAACTGGATTTCTTATTTTTAAGAAACCGTACACCAATGTTTAAGAGGCAAGCATGGATATTTATTATTCTTATCGGATGCTTTGCTGGCTGCCTGATTAGCGAAAGCTTTTATCAAAACCGTGGTAATAATTTTGCGGATGAGATTTCTGAAAATCTTAACACCGGACTTACAGCACTCCGAAATGAAGCTACAAAAATCAAAACCGAAAAAACTTTAATCTGGTCAACTTTAGCCGGTGCCCATTATCTAATCCAGAACGGAGAATTGAAAGCATGGAGTGTTACCGACTTTGCTCCGGATACCCGCATTATTACGGATACAAGCGCTCTGCAATTCTGGCAAACGGCACTGGGTGATTTTATTATCATCAGACAAGCGTTGAACACAAATGAAGTATTGATATCCATGTTGCCGTTGGTGAGGCGATACCCAATTGCCAATCGGTATTTACCCGCACAACTTAACGAAGCGGTGTTTAAGCAGTATCAGGTTCGGGTATTTCCATCGGAGTTTTCGGTCGGAGAATTAATTGCATTCAATAACCAACCCCTGTTTAACGTGAATTTACAAGCGAATGCCGGAACGCAGGTGTTGACTTTACTTTTTGGAATAGGGGTTCTAATTTCAGTAATTCTCATCCTTATTCAGTTTGTCCAAAAGCTTCATCAGCAAAAAAAGTATGCGTCTGCTTTTCTGTTGATGGCATTCGCGTTTGTGGTGATCCGGATTTTAATGGTTGAACTTAATTTTCCTGCGCGCTGGTGGCCAACTCCAATTTTTAGTCCGCAGGAGTTTGCTTCCTCTACTTACAATGCCTCGGTGGGCGATCTTGTACTAAACTCGCTGGGTATTTTGTTAATCTGTGGCTATGTTTTTTTTACGTACTCACGTTGGAGTATTCTGCAGACGTTAGTTCAAACTCCATTGGAAGGAATTAGGAAATTAATTAGCGTGGCACTCTTACTTGCTGCACTCTTTTCATTTCTGTATCCTTTCCTCTTTATCGAAACCATTTTTCACAACTCTTCAATTTCGTTGGATATAACCCGCACGCTATCGATAGGTACCTTACGGGCATTGGCATTTTTCTCGTTGTTGCTGGGCACCATCAGTGGTTTTTTCTTTACGCATGTTTTTGTTCGGTTATCCAAAACGTTAAATCAATCCACAAGTAGTTTCTGGATCACGATTGGCATAGCACTTATTCTTTTCATTGGTTATTTTATAGTGTTGGAAAGAAACTATTGGATAACAGTTGCGATTGCGGTGCCTTACTTTGCCATACTGCATCTTACTAAACTGAGTTTAATCCGTAAGAGCGCATTTATTTCATTCTTGTATTTTTTTCTTGCCTTGCTTGCGTTTGGAGCGCAGAGTGCGTGGAGTATTATGCGTTTCTCAGAAGAAGAGAAAATTGAATCGCAATTTAGATTTGCGGGGAGTTACCTGATTGATCGCGATGTGATGGCAGAATATCTTCTGAACGAAAGTCGTAAGCGCATTAGTACAGATGCATTTATTCAATCCCGTATGGCTAGTCCATTTCTGAGTCGTTCTGCTGCGCGACAAAAAATAAAACAAGTTTACCTCAGCTCATATTTTGATCGGTACGATTTGCAAGTGCATTTATTTACTCCACAAAAAGAACCATTGGACGAACTTTCGATGGATCGTTGGTCGGAGTGGAATCAACAAATCAATAATGCCCAATACACTACGGAGTATGACGGTATTTATTTTATTCGCTCTGCTTCGGTTGAAACCGGTAAACGCTATCTGGTTGTTATTCCTGTTTTGCGTGCAGCCCAGGTTGTGGGGTATGCAGTGTTGGATCTTTCGCTTAAGCGTACCATACCACAAAGTGTTTATCCGGAATTGCTGGTTGATAGTCGCTTTGCTGAATACTTTGAGAACCGGGATAAAAGTTTTGCTTTTATAGCCGATGGCCGGATTCAAAGCAATTTTGGAAACTTCAATTACGAGCGCGATTTCAATTCGGCCCTACTAAAGGAGCCTAAACTCTTCAATGAAGGAACTAGAAAAAATGGATTTATCCATACAGCAGTAGAAGATGATGCCGGCCAGGTAGCAGTGGTAACTTCACGCACCTATCCATACTTTTTTGTGCTGACTAACTTCTCGTTCTTTTTTGTGGCTTGCGTATGTTTGATTGCCCTTGTATTGGTTGGTTATGGAATTAAATCCTGGATAACGGGAAGAAGTATTAACTACGCTACGCGGATTCAACTTTACATTTACCTGGCCTTTGCTTTGCCCTTGGTGGTGGTGGCTGTTACTACCTTAAATCGCGTATCGCGTTCTGCTGAAGTTCAACTCACACAGGAGTATCTGAGCAAAGCGCGGGTGTTAGGCGAAAATCTTTTACCAGCATTGGCAAGTTATACCCAAAGTCCGGAAGAAAATAGAACCGAATTAGATGATGGGTTGGGTGCGGCCGCACGTTTTGCTGATGTAGATATTTCTGTATTCGATAAGCAGGGGATGATGGTTGCTTCAAGCCAACCTGCAATTGCCGAAGGTTTACTTTCTTCTGGTTTAATGAATCGCACCGCATGGGAGCGCGTATTTAAAACTGGCGACATTGCTTTTGTGTTGAACGACAAAATTGGTTCGTTGAATTTTAATAATGCCTTTTTTGCATTGCGCTCACCCGAAACTTCGGATATTCTGGGTGTGATCAGTTTACCATTCTTCGAGTCGGCTCAATCGCTGGATGCTACGCAGATTACTGTGTTGGCTAATATACTTACGGTGTTTACACTTATCTTCATTGTGTTCTCGCTGCTTTCGTTTTATGTGGTGGAGTCGCTTACATTCCCATTGCGGTTTATTACCCGAACCTTAAGTAACACTACGTTAACCGGCAACAAGCAACTCGAATGGAAATCGAACGATGAAATTGGATTGATGGTGAATGAGTATAATAAAATGGTGGAGAATCTGGAACAAAGTAAAATTGAATTATCACGCAGCCAGAAGGAGAGTGCGTGGCGCGAAATTGCGCGGCAGGTTGCGCATGAAATTAAGAACCCACTCACACCCATGAAGCTAACGCTGCAACAAATGGAGTTGTGGTTAGCGAAAGATACCTTAGAAAAAGATCGGGCAAAGCAATCGGTAACAACGCTGCTCAATCAGGTTGAAATACTGAATGAAATAGCTTCATCGTTCAGCGCCTTTGCACGAATGCCGGCCCCTATTCTTGAGAAACTTGACTTGGTGGCTTTGCTAAATAAAACGATAAACCTATACAGTACGTACGAAGGCGGTAAAGTAGATTTTAGCTGTAATGAAGCTACAACATTTGTAAATGGCGATCCGCAATTATTAGACAGAATTTTCTCAAATCTGATTTTAAATGGCTTGCAGGCCGGTGGTATTCCCCCTCATGTTAAGGTAGAGTTGAAACGTGTTGAATCGAGCGTACAAATTGTAGTTCACGATAATGGTGCCGGTATTCCAAACGATCTTCAGGATAAAATTTTTATTCCTTACTTCACTACAAAAAAATCCGGCTCAGGACTTGGGTTGGCTATTGCGCGGCAGGGCATTGAATTGAGTAGCGGAAAAATCTGGTGCGAATCAGAATCTGGCAACACAAAGTTTTACGTGGAGTTTCCGGTGCTTTAAGCCTTGTCTTTCAAACTGCGCATTACTTTGTTGGTAAAAACAAAGTCGTCCAGTTCTTTTACACCCGAGTGAATGAGATCGTTGTTAGAACCCTCCCATAATTTATTTCCTTTATACAAGAACATAATTTTTTCGCCTATCCCCAGCACCGAATTCATATCGTGGGTAACCACAACAGTAGTAATATCAAACTCGTGCGTTATCTCCATAATCAACTCATCAATTAAAATTGATGTTTGTGGATCTAGACCAGAGTTAGGTTCATCGCAAAACAAGTAGTTAGGATTGTTTACAATTGCGCGGGCAATGCCTACGCGCTTTTTCATACCACCACTTATCTCAGAAGGCATTTTTTTATTTACACCTTCTAGGCCCACGCGCTTTAAACAAAAATTTACGCGCTCAATTTTTTCTGCCGGACTCATTTTAGTCAGGATGTCGAGCGGAAACATAACGTTTTCCTGAACATTCTTCGAATCGAATAATGCACCACCCTGAAACAACATCCCGATCTCGCGCCTGATGTCGGATTTCATTTCTTTATCCGCTTCCGTAAAGTTTCGCAGATCGAAAAAGACACTGCCTGTATCGGGTTGAATTAAACCCACAATACATTTCAACAACACGCTTTTACCGGTACCACTCGATCCGATGATTAAGTTCGTTTTACCTTTTTCAAGCTCGCCACTAATCCCGGCAAGCACTTGCTTATCGCTAAAAGATTTCGATATGTCCTTAATCTTAATCATAAAATCAGATCAGCAGGTATGCCAGAAAATAATCAGCTAACAAAATCGCAATAATGCTGGAGGTTACTGCCTGTGTACTGGCAATACCAACCTCAAGTGCACCGCCCTGTGTATAGTAGCCTTTAAAAGACGAAATCGTACTAATCAAAAATGCAAACACAAAAGTCTTGATCAGAGCAAACGTGATAAAATACGGATTGAACGCATACCGGATTCCATATACGTACTCAGTAGGAGTTAACAATCCCGTTAAGGTACCCACCAGGTAGCCGCCCATAAGTGCACATACCGCAGCTACAATTACCAACAAGGGGTACATCAGAATAGAAGCAACAATTTTGGGAAGCACCAAATACGAAGCTGCGTTTATACCCATTACTTCAAGCGCATCAATTTGTTCGGTAATGCGCATGGTGCCCAAGCCGCCTGCCATACTGGAACCAACTTTGCCGGCATAGATTACCGCCATAATAGTAGGAGCCAATTCCAAAATGGTCATCTCCCGTACCACGTTCGAAATGATAAAACGCGGAACGAATGGACTAACCAGGTTAGCGCCCGTTTGCAGGGTGGTTACCGCACCCATAAAGGTGGAAACCAACATGAAAAGTAAAATGGATTTTAGCCCGATCTGTACGCATTCCTCAAGCGTAAGTGTGTAGTAAGTTTTGAAAGTCTCCCTGCGTACTACTAACGAGCTTAAGAAGATAACGTACCGGCCAAAACCCTTCATGCAGAAATGTTCTAATGCTATATTGCCCAAAGATAAGACAAATCCGATGAACAAACTGATAGTAGTAACCGGAGGCACCAAAGGTATTGGCCGGGCAATTTTACAGCGTTTTGCCGCGGCCGGTTTTGATGTAGCAACTTGCGGCCGAAACGAAGAACACCTGGCCCGGTTTAAAACTGAAATGGAACAACTTCAGGTTAAGGCGTATACGTTCAGAGCCGATATGCGCGATGTAGAACAAGTGGCTGCATTCTGTAAATCGATAGCGGATCTAAATCGCCCGGTTGATGTGCTGGTGAACAATGCCGGATATTTTGTGCCTGGCTCGGTACTGGACGAACCTGCCGGAACCCTCGAAAGCATGATTGAAACCAATTTGTACAGCGCGTACTATACCACCCGTGGACTAAGTAATCAAATTAAAACCGGGGGTCATATTTTTAACATGTGTTCTATTGCCAGCATAAAAGCTTACCCAAATGGCGGCTCTTATGCCATCTCCAAGTTTGCCTTGCTGGGCTTTTCGAAAGTGTTGCGCGAAGAACTGAAACCTGCCGGGGTTCGCGTTACCGCGATTTTGCCCGGTGCCACCAAAACCGATAGCTGGGCTGGCTCTACATTGCCCGATAGTCGGTTTATGAAGCCCGAAGATGTGGCCGAGGCAGTTTTTTCGGCCTGGTCGCTCTCGCCACATAGCGTGGTAGAAGAATTACTTATTCGCCCGCAGTTGGGTGATATTTAGGCGTAATAGTAAAACAAAACCTATTGCCAAAGGGTTAACTTTGTTGATAAATCTTAGGCTGTGAATCTGGTTCAGGTAAAACAATATTGCGATAGTCTGGTGAGTTACAACCGCAGAAAAACCCGCGTGGTAAACATTGGTGGTCTGCCTATGGGTGGCGATAATCCTATTCGGATTCAATCCATGACAACCATTGATACGATGGATACCAAAGGTTCGGTTGAACAAACCATTCGCATGGTAGAAGTAGGTTGCGAGTATGTGCGCATTACAGCACCCAGCATTAAAGAAGCTCAGAACCTGGCTGAAATAAAAAAAGAATTACGCTTGCGCGGATATGAGGTTCCGCTTATCGCGGATATTCACTTTACACCTAACGCTGCAGAGCTTGCTGCTCGTATTGTTGAAAAAGTGCGCGTTAATCCCGGCAACTATGCCGATAAAAAACGCTTCGAGGAAATTGAATATACCGATGTTACGTATCAGGCCGAACTGCAGCGCATCCGCGAAAAGTTTACGCCACTGGTAAAAATTTGTAAAGAGTACGGCACAGCCATGCGCATTGGTACTAATCATGGTTCGCTCTCCGATCGCATTATGAGTCGCTATGGCGATACACCACTGGGTATGGTGGAATCTGCTTTAGAATTTCTGCGCATCTGCGAAGACTTGAACTACTACGACATTGTGTTGTCAATGAAGGCCAGCAATCCGCAGGTAATGGTGCAGGCGTACCGGTTGCTGGTTCAGAAATTAGATGAAGAAAATTTCCAACCCTATCCTTTACATCTTGGTGTTACAGAAGCAGGCGATGGCGAAGATGGTCGTATCAAATCATCGGTGGGAATTGGAACGTTACTGGAAGATGGTTTAGGTGATACCATTCGCGTATCGTTAACGGAAGAACCCGAGGCCGAAGTACCCGTAGCCAAAATGCTGGCCGATCGGTACACTACGCGCAAAACAACTTATTCAATTCCAGAGATCACGCAGAATCCAATCAACCCGTATGCCTATACACGCAGGGCAACGCACGAAGTGTTAAACATTGGTGGGCATCAGGTGCCGCGGGTAATTGCTGATTTCTCAGCCAAAGAAAAAATAACAGCAGCCTCGTTGTTTGCGTTGGGCTATCAGTATTCAGTTCCCTTAGATAAATGGAACATCACCGACATGGCTTGCGATTATATTTTTCTGGGCGATAAAACCGTTGACTTTGAAATTCCTGGAACGCTTGGGTTTATTTATAATCACGCCACATGGCTGAACGAAAAAAATAAAGCTCGTAGCTATCCGTTTATAAATCCTAAAGATTATCTGGCAGGAGTGGAGCGTTCCGCACAACTCAATTTTATCTATACCCAACTGAAAGATATTTCCGATGAATTTATTGCTGCACTAAAAGCAGATACTACGGCTGTGCTTTTGATTGATACCTACAACGATCATGGTCTTGCCGAACAACGTAGATTATTTATTGAATTGATTAATCGCGAATGCAATGTGCCTGTAATTATTGGTCGCGCGTATGCCGACTTGCAATCCGATCAGTTGCAACTTTATGCCGCCACCGATATGGGCGGGTTGTTGATTGATGGGTTAGGGGATGGCGTATTCATTGCGGCTGAACGTTCGGGTTCAGATAAAATGATTAACGAAACTGCCTTTGGAATTTTACAAGCCACGCGTACCCGCATTTCGAAGACTGAGTACATTTCTTGTCCTTCATGTGGCCGTACTTTGTTCGATCTACAAGAGACTACTGCTAAGATTCGTTCGCGTACCAGTCACCTGAAAGGAATTAAGATTGGTATTATGGGTTGCATTGTAAACGGCCCGGGTGAAATGGCCGATGCTGATTATGGCTATGTCGGTTCAGGTCCCGGAAGGATAACGTTATATCGTGGTAAAGAAGTAGTGAAGCGCAATGTACCTACGCCACAAGCCGTAGATGCACTCATCGGACTTATTCAGGAAGATAATAATTGGATTGAACCTCAATCCGTAAATCAGTAACAACATGGAAAAGCAAACAACCGGAGAGAAGAAGAAACTTTCAGTACGCGAGTTCTTTACGTTAGGTGAGGTGGGCGGTTATTTCTTCCGCAAAAAAGATCCTTCACGGCCATCCAACATCAACATCAGAATGATGCATGGCATCAACAAAATTTCCATTGCCATTTTTTTAGTGGGTGTACTATACCTCATCTTAAAGCGTTTCATTTGAACGTAGAACAATTCAGAAGTTATTGCCTGGCAAAGCGTGGCGTTACCGAAGAGTTTCCGTTTGGTGAAGAAACGCTGGTGTACAAAGTGATGGGCAAAATGTTTGCCCTGGCCGATGTAACGCTTTTTGAAAGCATAAACCTGAAGTGCGATCCGGAGCTAGCCGCGGAGTTGCGGGAGCAATATCCGGCCGTGCAGCCGGGCTATCACATGAATAAAAAACACTGGAATACGGTGCTGATGGATGGCAGTTTGCCCGATAAGCTGGTTAAAACCTGGATCGATAATTCCTATAATCTGGTAGTGGCCAGTCTTCCCGCAAAGGTAAAGGCTGAACTTAAGACGCTTTAAGTTGATTTTCAGTAAATTACAGAGGTGTTAGAATCCTTACATGCTGTGGATTACTTGGGTTAATTAATTAATTTTGTTGATTGCGAATGTCGCTATTGGAATGATCCGGGCTTTATTCTTAGGTGTATCCATCCTGCTGGTTATGGGGTCTTGTACCCAGCGCCTGATTTGCCCTGCTTATCAGAGTTCGTTCATTTACTATAAACCTACCGCCAAAGAGAAGTTTGTTTATTACAACGAAAGTACCACGCAACCGCGCGAAGTACTGGCATCGGCAAACAGTAAAACCATAACACTGCCGCCCCGCGATTCTACCTGGAAAAAGAGCGATGGCTTACCCGGCCCGGCTTTGCCGCACGTGCGCAGGGTAAAAAAGGACCGGTATCTGTTGCTGCCCGAAAAGACTTACAAGCAAGCCTTAAAGGCATTGCGCACCGTAGAGATGAAACCGGTGTATCCTAAAAAAGAAACTGATTCGCTTGACATTGCAGCGGAGCTGGATAGTGCTGCACGTAGTATTTCTGATACTACCTTAATTGGTAGCAGCACCAAACCAAAACAGACAGCCGATTCAGCTTACGCGATAACCAAAACAAAAGAAAAGTATAACCTCGATCAGGATGCTTACCTCTGGTACTTCCGCGATGTATTGGTACTACCCGATGTGCGGGCTGCTATGATGGAAGAAGGTGAAATACAAGCCGCAAAGAAAAAATCGGATAAGAAAGCCAAAGGTGGATTCTTTAAAAATCTGTTTAAGAAGAAAGACAAGAAGAAGCAACCCACCGACAGCTTAACGGTTAGCAATGCACAGCCTGATTCAATACAAACTGAACCTAAACCTAAGAAGAAACTTTTAGGTGGACTGTTCAAGAAAAAAACCAAAGCCGATAAAGCTAAACCGGACGAAAAACCGGAAGACAAGAAGAAGGAAGAGGATGATGGGTTTGAATGAGAACTACTTGCCGCAAAAGATTCTCTAAAGCACTAAGTCGCGAAAGATTAAGGTTGTTGTTAGCAAGCGAAATAACTTTATCGCTCCCCGTCTATTAGCTATTGTCATCATTAAGAGCCAGAGGCTCGCTTGATATTTTAGCAGCGGATTTTAATCCGCTGTTGGTCAATTCTCCACTATTGGAGAGTGCCATCGGCACGGAACATTTTCTAAGATTAATGATGCACCGAGCCCATGGCTCTCAACTTTTTTAACTCATTGTTTAATCAACAGATTAAAATCCGTTGTTAGAGAATGCTTCGAGCCTACGGCTCTTAACTTGGCCTATCAATTTCCAAGCCCTTAAGTTAATGACTATGATCCCCAAAGGAGTTAGTGTCTTAGCGCCTCAGTCTGCTGTCAGGCAGGTTGGTGGCAAACAGATCAATCAAATAATGTCAGATTCCCATGTTGATCGGCTGCGGGTGCAGGCAGCAGGAGTGAAGGCTTATCGAACTCAGGTGTAAATACTGCTGGTGATACCGTATGACTCGCCAGATCATTTTCCGGATAAGATTTAATTAAGTCCAGCAGTTGTAATTCGCTTGAATTTGGATTCAACCACACCAACTCCTGCTCGCGATTAAAGATCACGGGCATTCTATCGGTAACGGATGAAACCGTAGCATTAGCCGGCATGGTGAGCATTGAAAAAGTATGATAGGCATTGCCATCCGAATCATCGTACTCTTCCCATAGTCCCGCAAAGGAGACCGTAAGTTTTGGTGTAAATAATTTAGGGACTGCCGATTTTTTACCAATCTTTTTCCAGGCATAAAAACCGTTGGCCGGAATTATACATCGATAGCGCATTAATGCTTTGCGCAACATGGGTTTTTCCTGGATCCACTCTACGCGTGTGTTGATGATGCGTTCCGCTACAGTTTTATTTTTTATCCATTGCGGATCGGTGCCCCAATAGAAATAAGAAAACCCTTGCGGACTTTGATGCGTAATCACCGGAAGCAATTTACCGGCAGCTGCATTATAATAAGGTTTATAGCCGGGCAATTCTTCAATGCCAAAGCGGTTAGCCAATTGCTGAAAAGGAGAATGAATGGTGTAGCGTTCTATCATGTGCCTGCCTGAATAAACTGCAGTGCGCGCAGTTCGCTCCAATATACCCCATTTTTATTAAACTGAGCGAAGCCTACATGGCCACCACGTTTCGGGTATTCCGTTTTTAAAAATTTGTGATCAGCAAAAACCGGATAACATCGGGTACTTAGAAACGGATCGTTTTGCGCATTTACCAGTAAGGTTGGCCGGGCAATGTCGTTCAAAAAATAAAGGGAACTACATTTTTCATAGTAGTCGATAGCATTGGCAAAGCCATGCAGGCGTGCGGTATAGGCATCATCAAATTCCTGAAGGGAATTGATTTGATCGAGATGTTGAACATCAATTTGCGGCATGAGTCGAGCTTTGTCGGCCACTTTTTGTTTTAGTGTTTTTAAAAAGCGAGTAGCATAAATGCCGCGGGCACTGGTTTCAATGTTCATACAACTGGAGTGCAGATGAAGCGGTACCGAAAACACAACCGATTTTTTTATCTGATCGGGTAGATTAACGCTTTGCTCACCGAGGTATTTCAACGTGAGGTTCCCGCCAAGGCTAAAGCCAATCAAATGGATTTGTTCGTAGCGCTGCGCGGCATGTTGTACTACCTCATGCAGATCATCGGTTGCGCCACTGTGGTAAAACCTCACTTGCTTATTTACTTCACCACTGCATCCGCGGTAGTTCCAGGCCAGCACATCGTACTTCTGATTAAAAAATACACGCGCCATACCTTGTACGTAAGCACGCGTACTATTGCCTTCCAATCCATGCGAAATGATAACTAACTTTTTTGAGCCGCCTTTCAGCCAATCCAAATCCAGAAAGTCATGATCAGGTGTAGTGATGCGTTCGCGGATATAGCTAACGTTTTTTACCGAGCGCAACAGAGCCGGGTAAATGGTTTCAAGGTGTTTGTTAAAGAGTATAGCCGGTGCCTGATAAGCCAGCATTACCAGTTCAGCTTTTTTCGGAGTTCGGTAATGTGTGCGGTATGATGCGCCCCGTGCCAGGCATAAAGCGCAATCATATTATGAATAGCTACCCGCTTTTGTGTTTCGGGATGTACAAATTCTTTTTGTAATTCTTCAGGCTGCAAACTTTCCAAAAGCAACGTAAACTTACGATGTAAGGCCTGAATCAACGCAAGTGAAATTGTAGGAGATAACGACACCTCAGGTGTTTCGGCCCAAAGTTTTTCGTTGTAGGCTTTAATAGTAGGTGTAGCTTCTGTGATGGTCCACTTAATGCGGATGTAAGCATTCATGTGGCTATCGGCTACATGATGCACAACCTGGCGCAACGTCCAGCCGCCCTCGCGATAAGGTGTATCTAACTGGCTATCGGTTAAACCTACAATTGCGGCTTCCAGTTTTAGTGGCAGCAACCGGATTTGTTCAATACAAGCGGCAATTTCTGCAGTTGTGTGACTTGGTTGTGGTGTGAATTTACCAATGGGATACCGAGGATCAGTTTCGGTTGTGCTCATACTATTTGTTCAATTCTTTAACGGCCTCTTCCAATTCTTTGTCATCATACCCTTTGTTCAACTTAACCGGGTTTGATTTAGCCTTACGTCTTTTACGCACCCGAATATTGGTGAACTCAATCAGCAATGAAAAGGCAACGGCAAAATAAATGTATCCTTTCGGGATTTCCTGGTGTAAACCTTCTAACAACAATGTAAAGCCAATCAAAATCAGGAAGCCCAGCGCCAGAACTTCCATTGACGGGTGGTTCTTGATGAACGTACTGATCGCGCCCGAGAAGAACATCATCACAATGATGGACACAATAACCGCAATAATCATAATCACTACCTGCTCGGGCGGAACAATCCCCACCGCGGTAAGAATAGAATCGAACGAGAAAATTATATCGAGTAAAATGATCTGGACAATCGTTCCGGAAAATGTTACCACAGCAGCTTTTGCAACTCCGGGTTCATCTTCATCATCGCCTTCCATTTCGTGGTTTATTTCTAAAGTGCTTTTTGCGATGAGGAACAAACCACCAAAGCCAAGAATTAAATCTTTACCGCTAAACGCCATGTCGTGCTTAATCAGAAAGTTGGCGGGAATGGTAAAGAGTGGTTCTACAAAACCAATAATCCAGGTAATGCAGAGCAGCAATACAATGCGCACACCCATAGCCAATGCGAGCCCCACGTTGCGGGCTTTTGGCCGTTGTTCTTCCGGTAGTTTGTTGGAGACAATGGAGATGAAGATGATGTTGTCGATGCCGAGTACAATTTCAAGGAAACAAAGCGTAAGCAGGGCCAGCCAGGTATCGGCTTTCAGGAACATTTCCATACAGAAGTGCGAAGTTTGGTACTACTTTAAAACGTTGAAATTAACCAAAGAAACTTACATTTTAAACTCACTTTCATAAAGTTAGAACCCCTTAAAATAGACTGTTTTTGAGGTTTTTGTATTGCCAGCTCTTACATGTTTTGAAGGCGGTTTCGACCAAGGTTTTTAGTGAAGTATGGGGATAGTTTAAAGTCTTAAGTCCTAAGTAAAAAGTCTAAGAGCTCTACTCTTAAACTTTTTACTCTCGACTAAGGACTATAAACTCTAATGCGCCACCAGCACCTTCTTCCTTACCACCCCTGTCTTCCCCGACCCAATCTGCACCACATAAATTCCCTGCGCCAGATTTTGTGTATTCACCGTTTTGGTTTGTTCACCTTTTTCAAAGTAAAGTTGTTGGGCTGCGCGACCAACCGGATCAATTAAGTTAACCATTAAGCGGTGCTCGGCTTTAAAGGGCAACTCAATTTCAAAACTTTCATTGGCCGGGTTAGGGTAGATGTTGATGTATTCGGAAAGGTCTTCGATGGCGGTAACCAAAGTAGGTTGGTCGGGTAAGAAAGCAGGATTCAGATCAAGATCAGCCTGAAATACTTCCCGCGTGTTTACATCCTGTACAAAAGCCACAATAGCTAACTCAGTAACATCTATCTGTGGTTTTTCAATTCTTACGCTGTCAATCACTTCAATAAAATCATCTTCTTGCATACTTACTGGCAATACATGGCCCACCGCATTTGGCACTAGCTTGCGTAACACGAAGCGATTAGTACTAACCGTTTTCTCTACAACAGCAAGATGCAACACCGGACGTTTGGCCGCACCAATATCTGTTTTGGCGGTTACAACAGCACGAATTTTAAAGTAGCTATTATCGGTGGCATCTAATGATTCTACGCTGACATCAAAGTCACTGGTCTTTAAGCTTTGTTTGCTAAACCGGGTAGTAGCCCAGTTGGCAAGGTTAGGAATACCATTATTATTAGGGTCTAATGGGCCATCGCTTATTCCATCAATATAACTGCGTGGAATTTGCTGATCGGTCATCGGGATACCATAATAGGCGGCCCGTGCAAGAGGATCAACAGTATTCACTTCGTATTCCGAATCGGTATCTGGGAAGCCTACATGGTATTGGATTTTGGCAACTTCGGTATTGGGTATGGTAGTCGTAAATACTGTGTTGTTATCACCGTATCTTGTCGATCCATTATTCGTGAAGTTTTCAACAAGAGAGATTCGGTCTCTAGAGTTGATTGTCAAGTTATTAAAACCAAACCCTTCATAAACGGAATTACCCAAATTATCGGGTAGGTTATTTTCATCTGTGGTAAAGACAAATCGAAACCGAATATTACTTCTATCGCTGGCACTTAGATTACTAATATTATCTAAGGCCTTGACTGCAAATACAAGTGTGTCTGATTCCAAATTATCAACTAAAGAAGATGCCCGGCCTGACCATCCTAATGCGCTGCTACCGATATTTCCAAATCCGAAGCCAGTAGTGTTGAACCAATTTAAGCCATTGTCAATTGCTCCAACGGCAAACCAGGTTATACCCCCATCTTTTGAAAACTCAAGAACAACTCCATCTCGCTTAGATTCAGTATCCAAAACCATATTCATGGAAACGACAGGCCTGTTTATTTCTTCAATATTCAAGCAAGGACTGTTAAGGAATGATTTTTCTAATGCAACATAATCTGACACTAAGCCTGTAGTCCATGCATTGCCTTCTAATTTCGAAAGCAGTGGCTTTGTGGGTGAACCGAATTCCCAAGTAGAGTTACCATTCACGTCCTCAAGTCGCCAATATCCCATACCGCCATCCAAACTTTCCATTCTGTAAGGATTACTTGAAGTTCTTATTAGTGTATCCAAAATTGTTACTGGTTTGGTTATTGAATTAGAACAACCCAAAGCTGTATAGGTAGTAAGTGTAACATTATAAACACCGGATGAATTATCGATATCCGAACTTTCAAATTTATGTCTTGGTTCTTTATACGTGCCACTATTATTTGGCAGGGGAACAGTTGCTAATGCTAGACCTTTGGATATATAAGTACCAGGGGAGGAATCACCAAAATCCCATTCAAACTCATCAGAACCTACTCCCACTAATTGAGTTAAATTTCCCTCACAAATAAGGGAATATGTAAAATCTGGAGTTGGATTTTGTCCAATTATTGGATTCTGTTGCTCGGAGCGGATGCAGCCAAAGCTATTAGTAACTTCTAACACAACAGGATTTGAACTAAAGGCAGTGTAAGTATGCGTGATACTTGGATCATTATTTTTGGTAATGTTTGTTCCGTCCCCCATGGTCCACTTATAAATATTAAAGGCAGTTGAGCTGTTTAAAGTATCAATTGGTCCAGTAAATGATTCAGGCCTATTTATACAAAAATTTGGTAAACTAAACCGAGCATCTGGAGCTCGATTGATTTCAATAGTGACTTCAGTTGGATCACTTTTACAGCCTTTGTATTGTTGCCGAACGAAGAAATTTTCAATTAAAGGTGTTGTTCCGTTTATAGAAGGAACCGGTAAATCAAAATTTATTGAGTCGATGACTGCTGCTAATGGATTGGCTATTGGGTCAACACCATACCAAAATGGTTTATCGGAACTTCCGGTAGGTTGTGCTGGTATTTTGTAGGATGTTGGAGCTGTAACCTGACAAAATTCTACATTATTAGATATTGGTGAACTTGGCTTATTAATCCAGTTAAATTTTCTTTGGACACTTGAAGGGCAGTTGTTTGCATCAGAATAGTTTAGTGTAATAGTTAATGGAATCTCTTCAAATCCACTAGTCAAGAGCGAATTTGCTCCAGGATTAAAAACTCTTGAATTTGCTCCAGTTAAAGCACCAGCATAATTTGGGGTAATTTCAAAATCATCAATTGCATACCCAACTATGCTTTGATCCAAAGTTATATTGGTTGCCGTTGCGCAAATGTTTGCTTGTTCTAAAATATTGACAATCTCGGGTGCTGGTCCATTTCGCACAAGTTCAAATGGTTGAAAAGAAATCAGAAATTCTTGATTGAGGTTATTTCGGCCATATACCAAAATAAAATAACTGTTTATCCGTCCGTTGCCGTTTAGATTTAATTCTCCTGAATAGCCAAATGTATTTCTTATTGCTGCGATATTTAAGTCATAGGTTATAGGTATAGTTACATTTATCGGGGCGAAGGGATTGGTTACGGGATGGTAAGCGATGTTTGGAAAACTTCCGCTAGAAGCCTGGGTAAGGGGATTGATTCCAACACAAAAACTATCATTTGGCCCTCCGTAAAAACATCCGTTATTATAAAAAATCAAACGAGTAAATTGGTATTCATTTGGGGGATTAGTAGGTGTAAAAATAACTCTTGAATTGGCTGCATTTGGAGTAAGATCTTCTTCTAATGTTTCAGCCTGACAATATCTTAGTTCAAGATTGTTTACCACGGAATTAGTAACAACAAATTGAACAGTATCTGTTGCAAAACAACCAAAATTATTTGTGTACTTAAAAACAATATCATGAACCCCTAATGTCGCATCAAAAGGATTGAAATAGTAGAAACCATCATTTAATTTCTTAACCCCGGCTCCATTGAATTCAACTCCGGCACCACTTTGATTACCATATAATCTATAGTTAATGTTTGACTCGGTATAATTAACCCTTACAGAACTTTCACCAGGAGCTGGGATAATAGTTGCGGTTGGGGATGGATTAACAACTACATCTACAAAGTCTGTGACGATATTTCCTGCGTTATCTTCTACCTCTAATGTGTATTGGGTATTTACTGTCGGTGCAACTAATGGACTTGAGCTTGAGGCAATGAGCGTTGGATCAGAAGGTGTTGCAGTCCATCTGAACTGATAAAAACCAGTTCCACCACTTGCGGAACCAATCAATGTTATCGCAGAGCCTAGGCATACCGTATTGGCGGGGCCATTCGTAGTGCTTACACTTACCGCCAAAGAAGCCACCGTAAGCGTAACCGGAGTATTCGTTAATGTTCTTGCAGTACAACCTGTGCGTGAAACATCAATTCTATAAGTGTAGCTACCAACAACATTTAAAGGGTCTGCTGGGCCATTAGCGGTATTTAAGGTGCGAGTTCCGTTATTACCAGCGACTACATGCACTATAGCGGTAGGTGATGGACTGTAACCCACCGGTGCGCTGGTGAGGATTAATG
Organism: Cytophagales bacterium; assembly: GCA_017303795.1. Lineage (GTDB taxonomy): Bacteria > Bacteroidota > Bacteroidia > Cytophagales > Cyclobacteriaceae > ELB16-189. The sequence continues at coordinate 360,962 of JAFLBR010000002.1, forward strand.
AATAATCATAATTATTGCTCTGTGTATTTAGCACATCAATGTTTACACTAGTATTCTGTGCAGGGCTAAGTGTAACCGGTGTAACTGTTAAACCAGTATTGATAGCCGGAAAAACATTGAGATTGCTGGCTGAGTTAGCACTTACAAGGTCACTATCATTATTTCGTACAGTAATAGCACCTGTAGCAAAACCTGCAGGCAATGTAAACACAACCTGATTGGCAGTAAATGACACAATGTTAAGAGCTGGTATGGTTACACCATTTACTGTAACAGTGGGTTGTGTATTACCACTTGCTGGGCTGCCGGTTCCGGTAAAACGCGAACCATTAACGGTAACATTATCAGCAATACAGGTTCCGGCTGCGGGCAGAAAACCACCAATTGATGGCCTATCCTCTGTTGTAAAGGTGATACTCTGAGCAGAGGAAGGATTCTCAACCGCATCCTCAATTGGATTCATTTCAACATAATAAACCTGGTTGTGCGCAAGCGTACTATTGGGGTTAATAGTTATTTCGGTGTTTGTACCATTAATGGTGGCGGTAAACGGAACGGTAGCACCACCGTTGTTAGTAAGTTTCAGTTCAACCAAACCACCTTGAATATCGGCTGGAGTAACAGCGGAATTATCGAGTTTGCGAATGGGTTCATTAAAAGTAAGTACGAGGTTACCAACAGCAGAAACATTGGTTGCTCCATTAGCCGGATTAAATGTAACCTGTGGTGGTAAGCTATCGCCAGTGGTAAATGTGATACTTGTGGTAGTAGTTGCATTATTACTTTCGTCCTCAACGGGATTCATCTCAACGTAATATTGGGTATTGCTAGTCAGGTTGCCTGAAGGGGTAATGGTAACAACCGTTCTGAGACCATTAATGTTTGCCGTAAAAGGAACAAGTGCTCCGGCATTATCAGTAAGTTTTAATTCTACAAGTGTATTAAGGTCGCCAGATGTAATTGCACCATCATCTATTTTGCGTACAGCTTCATTGAAAGTTATAATAATCTGGGTTGTTTCGAGCACCCCCGTAGCACCATCGGTTATATTGAAAGATACTGTAGGGGCAATAGTATCGGGAGTGGTGAAGGTAATAGCGGATGATGTTGTTTCATTGCCATCAAGATCTTCAACCGGATTAAGCTCTACATAATAGGTGGTGTTATTATTTAAATCGGCATTGGGATTAATAGTAATCTGATTTGTACCATTAAAGGTGGCTGTAAAGGGAACGGCAGCTCCGCCATTGTTGGTTACTTTAAGTTCTACAATTCCGCCCTCAATTGCAGCGGCATCAAGAGCAGTAGCATTGGCTTGAAACACGTTTTCATCAAAGGTGATAACAATGTTTGAGTTAACGGCCACATTGGAAGTCCCGTTAAGCGGGTTGAAGGTAAAGGTTGGTGTTATTACATCTTCAAAGCTATAAGTAGTACCGGTTATAGTTGCGGCATTAACAGTACCTGCGGCAGTAACGTTGGCTTGTGTTAATGATGGTGTAACGGTAGCGGTAGCAGAATTTACGCTGTTATCTGCATCCACAACAAGAAAATATCTTCTTACCTCTGCTCCGGATGCGCCACTGAAAGTAGTTATACCACCCGTAAAGTTAATAGACGTTGGGCCGAATGCCGGTGTACCAACTTCATTTGCAAGATCAGCAACATCAAAACTATTATTGTTGTCAGATCGAACCAGTCTGGGGTTAGTAAATCGGCCAACCGGATTCTGACCTAAAGGAATTGAAATGGCCGTAATGGAATTAGTACCACCTCCAGCTTTATCGAATTGAATACCAAAAATTGCAACATCGGTAGCTGTGTTGGCCAAAGGAGAAGACGATACCCCTCCCGTAAGTTGGGTTATGGTTATGTTTTGTGAATAACTAGTGGCCCAGGCAACCACACCAAGTACAAAAACTAAAATTCGAGTTAGGTTGATACGCATACTGCTCAATTGGTTAATTCACCATTTTTATCCATTCTCATTAAAAAAACTGAAGCGTACCCACTTAAGGTGTTGGTACCACATACTATAATGTCGCCATTGCTGGCCTCGGTAACCCCTGCAGGGTCATCATCGCCAGTTCCACCCATAGTTTTAATCCAGACTATATCGCCAATAGCATTAACCTTGATTATAAAAAGGTCTTTGCCACCATTACCTTTCTGGGGCGTGGTAGTCATAGTGCCTACCAAAACAAACCCGCCATCGCTGGTGGCGGTAATGGCTTTGCCTTCGTCAAGTATTTCGGAGTTATCCTTGTTTTGAGGAGTTGTATTGAAAGAACCAATTCCGTCAAAGTATCGATCGCTGCCGGGAATGATAGTACCATTGGAGGCCACTCTTAAAAAGAATATGTTTCCTTTCGAGCCATCGGTAATCTGGCTGTAGGTACCCACTACACCATAACCAAAGGCCGGTGATGAGGCCGGTTGAATATCGGCAGGTAAAAACAATTGCGTGCTGGTTTCGCCAGCCTGGCTAAAGTTTATCGGAACAGATTGTTCCTGTACATAAGGTATGGCCAGATAAGATGAAGTAAAATCGCCTTGCACATCGGCAACGGCAGTAGCCCAGATAATGTTGCCGTTTGACGCATGGACGGATTTAGCATTAGAGTAGGTATTAGCGAGAAGCGGATAAGTTTTAAACCAGGAACTATCTTTACTTTGTGTTAGGCCATAAAGCATTTGCTCTTCTGGTGCATTTTGCTGGTTTACAATACCGCGTTTGAATGTCCCCAAGACAATAGCTTCACCATTCTCAGTAAGATTTACCGGGCCGCCAAAGTAATCATCCTTAACAGGGTGATTTAGAGAAAGATCTTGCTTATCAGTAATGTATAATCTATTTCTTGTTTCTGCGAAATTAGCATTAAGTACAAGCACAGCCATCGAAGAAATACTAACATTAGCTGCCTGATCAACATTGGGGTTTATAATTATACTATCGCCCACAACAATGAAACCATTTAAAGCTCCCCCATTTACTAAAGGCTTAAATGATTTGGCTGTTATGTTATCATATTTATGGTAGTCGCCAATCCTGATTCCGATCTCATCCGTTTCAAATAGAATAGTTTGATTGATGGTACTGCTATTTGAAGGTGAAACCATGTTGGCCAATACTGCAAAACCGCCCGGTATTTTTTCAATGGCGGCAGCTGTCATGGAGTAGGGGCCTTCGTAAAATTTCAGGAAAGTATTTCGCGGTGCCGGATCGGCATTATCCAGGTTCTTGCAAGTGGTGAGCAAGAACGCAGTTGCGAATAGTATAAAGGTGTTTATCTTTTTCATGAACGGTTGCGTAGCTTCTTGGGATTAAACATGTTGATAATGTATGACCCCTGTATGGCCAGAGATGAAAGTTTGAAGACAGGATCGGCATAATATTGCCCCCAGGTGGCTTGCTGATTTTCAAAAGCAGTTTCGGACGAACTGATGCGCGATAAGCCGTGTGAATACCGCACTTCCAAAACTACATACCCGCCTCCGGCTTTTGTTTTTATTCCGGTAGCAATCAAGGCACTAAGGTTTATTTTTTCGCGTGTTAGATCGAAAGAAGTTTCGGGCAAGGCGGCTGCTTCATCGCGAAAGCGCTCGGATCGTAACGTGCCATTACCCATCAGGTAGCCAACAGAAAACCCACCGGCTACATAGGGATTTAGTTTTTCATTTTGCAGATAGTTGTACTGCAAACTTATAGGCATGGTAAGCCAGTTCTGCGATTCAACACCCTGTAGGGTTTGAAACAATTCTACATTGTCTGCATTAAGGCCACGACTTACCTTTTGTTCAAGTTCAAATTTATGTTGCGTATAGAGTAGTTCACCGTGCAAGGTTAGTTTATAGTGTTTGATTTTTCCAAGCCGTAAAGGAACATCAGCCGATGCTCCAAACTGAATACCAATTGCATATTTGTATTTGCTGGATGCATCGTTTACGGCTGAGATGGTATTTACTACATTTGGCTGGCTTGCATTTACGCCCAGTGCTGCACCAATGCGATAAATTTCTTTTGTGCGAAAAGTTCTATACAATGCTACAAACTCGGCCGGGTCAACTGCCTCATTAATTTTAAAGTAGTTATCCGTTTGCAAAAGCTTAAGCATGGTCTCGTCTGCTTTGCCGGGTTCTTCCAGGTAGATGTAGGTAAGTGTTAATAGTTTTAACAGACTTACGTGTTCGGCCTGACCGCACGCGGCCGAAGTACTGCTCAGTGCTTTGTTGATCAGGTCTTCCAGCTCATGTAATCGACCTTGATCGTAAACTGATTGAGCCAGTCGTACGGATTGAGCGCAGGAGGTGGTTTGAGCCGATGCACCCCAGGTAAGGGCAACGAAAATCAGAATCAGGTAAAATTTCTTCATAGATTATTTCCCCGCTTTTTTGGTGTTGGTTAAGCGTGCTTCTATACCTGGATAGTTTTCACAGGTTTTCTGCCACGGATAATCTTCCAGGTTACCCACGTAAATTTCCCACTCATCTTTACTGAGATTTCGTTTTACTCTTTCGCAAAGCAGTGATGACATCCCATTAAAGTCGGTAGGGTAGGCGTGAATAGTTTGGTCAATTCCTTTTACGGTTTCGCGCACACTGTTAATACCGGCTAATAATTGCGAATCGTCTGGCGAGAAGGTTACACTCCAAACCCAATCGTGGTCGCTAACCGTAATGGGTTGTTCATTCAGTTTCCTGAAGTTCCAGAGTCTTACAGAATAGTCCTTACTGGCTGATGCCATAAATGTTCCGGCATGGTTAAACTTAATGTCTTCAATCTGTGAAGAGTGACCGGGTAAATCGCGAATAACAATTCCATTACTCACAATTTTTAACAATCCGTTTCGGCTACCCACTACAATCTGGCGGCCATCGGGTGCAAAACATACAGCCGACAAACCATTGGAGATATTAACTTTTGTAACGGCAAAGTTTTTATTGATATCCCAAACGTACAGGTTGCCTTTATCGCCTGCGCCTGCCAGCAGAGTTCCATTCTCATTCAGATCAAGCGATACAATTTTTTCATCTGACTTGATAACTTCTTTTGTTGTAGTTAAATCAGAAAACTTTATGCTATGACCAGAGTTATCGCGGGCATAGAAGCCTTTACCATCTGGTGTGAAGTGGATGTTCTCGATGTTATGCTTAAAGCCGGGTATCTTCTTAACCGGAGTGGACGGATTACGCAGATCATACAGTTCAGCATAATTCGATTCAGGATTTGATGGGAATAAGCCACCAGCAATCAGCGTATTTCCATCCGGGCTGGTATCTAACGTAAACACCATATAATCCAGTCGCTTGTCTACAATCATTTCTGCATTCCATTGTTTGTTGGCATAGTTCCAGCGAATAATGCGACCATCACTTCCGCCCGAGTAGATGTGATTGCCTTTGCCATGTGTTTCTAATGCGCGGGCCGCTCCATTGGTGTGGGCCTGCAAACTTTTGGTAAGGGGTTCTTCCCAATTTTTTAAGGCTGTATATAAACCACCGTACACATCGCTGTTATATTCATAACCACCATATTTTTTATTGAACATGTAGGCTTGCTGCGCAACTAAGCCTTCCAATGCAAGGTCGTTGCCCAGTTCTTTGGATTTAATGGCCATTGCTTTTGCAGCTGCGAGGTATTTTTCACGCTCTGCGCGTTCCGCGTTGCGGTCTGCACGTTCAGCATTGGCTACTGCTTTTTTCTCATTATCAATAGCGAGTTTTTCCTTTTCTTCAGCTCTACTCTTTTGTTTCAAAGCTTCTGCTTCTTGCTCTCTTGCTCTTTGTTCATTTTCTTCCGCTTTCTTTCGTTGCTCTGCTTCAGCAATTTGAGCCGCTTCCGCCTCTAGCTTAGCTTTCTCTGCAGCTTCTTGTGCAATTCTTGCCTTATCTCTTTCTTCTTCAGCAATCTTTTGCTGCTTTAGTGCTTCTACAGCATTGTTTTCAGCGGTAATTTTCTGTCTGTTCGCCTCCGCCTGCTGCACAAACGCATACACAAACGCAATCAGGGCTATACCAGCCAGTGTACCAAACACAATTGCGGTAATGCGGGCGCGTTGCAACTTGCGCTTAGCTTCCAGTTCTTTTATCCGTTGCTCGGTATCAAATTCTTTCTTGGAGTATTCCAGAAAGATCATGGTACGCTCAAAGGCCGGATGGTAGCGCTGGCCCCAGACCAAAGTAGGTTTGTGTTTGGCTTGCCAGTTAAGCGCTAATTGTAAATCGGGTGGGCGCCACAAGCCGGCTTTGCCTACCTGATATTGCCCCGCAGCTTCGGCCAAACGCAAATACATTTGCACGGCTTCACTCTCGTCATCCACCCAATTTTTCAAGCGCACCCAAATGCGCATCAAACTTTCGTGCGAGATGTCGATCATCGACTTTGAGCCTAACTCTATACCATAAGCCGGTGTTAACAACGAGCGACCGGGCTCGCGGAATTTTTCGATTACGGCCACTACATCTGCTTCCGATACATCGGCAATAGAAGCAATTTCATTTAAGCGCGTGGGTCTTCGAATACCAAAGTTCTCGCCTCGCTTTTCGGTAATGGCTTTGAATAGAATTTCGCAGATGCGTTGTTGCTCTTCATCCAATTCGTCATACGCTTCGTTGGCATGCATCGAAAGCGCTTCTGACATGGTACCGATGGCCTCATAATGTTTCAGGTCAACCGGCTCGCCATCATAATCGCGATACTTTGCCCAATAACTCCATGTGCGCATTAACGCGTGTTGCAGAATAGGGAGCTGATCGGGGTTGTCGCCCAAATCGTTTAGCAATTGTTGTGTTAACCGCGGAGTAATTTTAGCATTACCCACAGCCACCGGGCCTTCTACGGCTCTGCGTTTCTGATCGCGCGTCATTTGCGGAATCAGGTAGTGGCTATCGTTAATCTTGCGGGTTAGTTCAGGAAACTGCGCACACTCACCAATAAAATCCGAGCGCATGGTAATGGCTACATAGATGGGTGCATCTTCATAGTTAACCGCTTCCATTAACAGGTTAATGAAGGCAAGCGATTCGTTTACGGAATTGGGATCGGTGCTGTCTTTAAACCGGAAAAGTTCTTCAAACTGATCGACCAGAATTAAATAGTTTATGTCTTCTTTTCTACGCGATTGCTGAATGGCTTCCACCAAACCCAACGAGCTACTTCTTTGTAAAGTAGAAACAATAGTGCGTTTTATTTTTTTATCCTCAACATCGGCAGCGTTATAATCTTTAACAGTTTTAAGAAGCGATTCTGCTAAGTTATCGATGGGGCCGGCACCGGGGCGGGTAACTACTACTTCCCAATTGGGGCTGGCATCAGTTAAAAATCCGCCATAGAGAATAGGAAGTACACCACAATAAATGAAAGATGACTTACCACTTCCGGAAGGACCAATAACGCCCACAAACCGGCTCTTGGAAAGTTTGAGCAGCACTTCATCGCTCTGGCCTTCGCGACCAAAGAACAAATGGCTCTCTTCAATTTTGAATGGCCGCAGACCGGGGAAAGGGTTTACCGTTCCTACCAGTGTGCCATGTTCGTCTACCATCTGGCTCATAACTTATGAGTTTATGTCTTGTAAAAATGTCTTGAGATTTTCGAGCGAGCGATTGGTATCGCCTGCTATCAACGTAAGGTTCTGATTTTTGAAACCATCTAAGGTGTTATTACTGCCAGCTACAATCGCTTTGCCTTGAATGGGTTTTTTACGACCGAAGCCCGGAGCTTTCAATAAGTCGAGCACTTTCATGCGCACCCATTGATCGTTTACTTTTCCTTTGAAGATAATAGCGCCATCGAAGTTGCGCAGGTTTTCAATGTGTTGTTTACGCACTTCCAGCAACTCACCTTCAAAGGCAGGTATTAAAACTTTAAAGCCAGATTTTTCTATCGCTTCGCGGAAAGGGCGAACTTCAGTATCGTCAATCTTGTCATGTACGAGATAAATAGATTTGCCACCCGATTCATCTATGCTTTTGCGCTCCTGCGATTCGATCAGTTCTTCGCGCATAATGTTTTTGAAATCTTCCAATGGGTTTTGCAAAATTTCAGCTCCTTCCTGCGCTTCGGTATCGCGTTTAAGCGTATCGATAAATGCACGTTGTTTATCGCTGGCGTTTTTTAGGTTTTGCGAAATCCAGATCAGACGCGAGAACTCGTGTTGCTTTTGTTTTTTCTCTACGGCTACTTCAGCAGAAAGCTGATTTTGAAGATCAACAATAGAACGATCGCTGCCTTCGGGTATTTCGCCATAGGCACTACCCACCAGGTGCACTGATAGTGAGCATTCTTCTAAATCTTTGCGCACAATGCGGGTTACTTCACTTACGTGCGATGGGAGCGTGTTTTTTGGTAACACAATATACCCATGACGTTGCAACTCGCGCTTAATGATGTTTCGCTGCACCGATAAGTCGTGGCCGGTTTCAGCGAGGTAAATAGACTTACGTTTGTAAATATTCTTTACGGATGATTTTGCATCACCTTCATTCAGAATCATTAATGCTTCGTGAATGTCGTAAGCCAAATCAACCAACTTCATCCAATATTGTTTCTCGGCTTCCTGACTAAAAAAATCGGAGTACTCTTTTTGTAAACCTGTTTCGGTATCGAGTTGATACATTTCATAACCAAGCAAATCGCGCAAGCGGGGTGGTTGTTCTTGTATAGAAAGCGGAGCCTTCATTACTTTAAACACGCGATTGATTTTAGATTCGGAAGAGTTTTTATAAAACGTTTCTAAATTATCAAGGCAACGACCGGAGAGTGCAAACTCTTTAGTAACAATGGGTACCAGAATAGCCGCATTATTTAATGCCGGAGCTGTGGCAGAATCAAATTCTGATTTAAGAATAATGTTAGGCTTGGTGCCTTGCACTTGCGTGAGCATCAGTTCCAGAAATTTTCTGAACTGTGTAACCCAACCCGTTTCCGTTTTCTGGGCGGTTTCATTGTCCTTCTCGGCAAATGTTATCAGTACGTCAATTTCAAAAGCCATAGTTTAAAAAATTTAGTTTGCAGGTTGTTTTTCGGGTTGTTCGGTAATGTTGTGTATAAGGCCCTGGGCCAGTTCGTGGTGGTTGGCCAAAACGAAATAGAAATCAATAAGACTTATTTTAAAAATAACACTTCGCTCTTGTGCATGCACTTGGCTGATAGTAGGGGTAGGGCCTTCCTGAAACAAATCGCCATATACAGCACCCGGTTTCAAATCCATAATAGTTTGACCTTCATTCAGCAATTGTGCTTTACCATGTGCCATTATTAAAATAGGCATCTCTTCTGTTTGCGGAATGTTAAGCTTCTCGTTTGCCTTAAGAGTAATCGGTTGAATCTTATCCGACAAATCACTTAATACTTTTCCCTGAATGTGATAGAATGCCGGAATAGATTTAATGAGCATGATCATTTCAATGTAAAGGAAGAACCCATCATCTAATCCATCCAGCAGTTGATTACTTTCTATTGAAGAATCAAGAAATTTTTTGTCTTTGTAAGGAAGTCTTTCAGAAATAGTCTGATAAGCAGCGTGATCTTTATTATAAATTACCCAGGCCGTTGTTTCTTGTAATAGTTTATCGCTGTTAAACATCTGGCTGATCAAGCCGCGGCTTACGCGGAAGTTGGGAATGTAAGCGCAGGCATGCACCGCACATACTTTGGTCCACCGGTTGTTGTAATTAAAATCGCGATTAAGAATGTAGTTGATAACCTGAATAGGGTTGTAGCTTTCGCGTGGGAAGAAGGTTTGCAGGTTCTCTAATTTTTTAGGTGTTGAGGAATCATCTAAAAGTGGAATCAACTTGGGTTTTAAATCCTGATCGACAAACAAATCCAGCAACTCAAGTGCATACTGCACACTATCCGGTGTACCTAACTCAATGTTTTCTTTTACTAATTGTACTGATTCCGGATCGTACACCAACGAAAGCAGCAAACTGAGATGATCGTAGTTATCGCGAACTTCTTCGCGCAAGGCTTCGCGAAGATATTTGTAAATAGGTTCGTCTGGTAATTCATGCAAAGCTGCCAGGTTCCATAGCGTTTTGCTCATCTCGGCATCCAGCAAATCTTTTACGGCCAATGCTTCGCGGCCGCTTGCGCGATAGTTGATAAAGCGAAGCGAATACAAAATTTGTTTTACGATGCGCTTATCGGGATAGTCTATTTTTTTCCAAAGCAATTGTAAACTTTCCTGGCCGGGAATATGCCCGATAATCTGAATAAGTTTCAGCATCACCAGATCGTTCTGCCCCGATTTATGAAAGGCAGTTTCCAAAACCGGAAGCACTGCTGCGCCAGCTTCTTTCAATGCCGATGCAGCCTGATGCGCATAACGAGGCGAGGCCAGGAGTTCGATTAGTACATTCCAGGTTTCGGGGCGTTTTACTTTGCGGGCAGTAAGCAAGGCTTCGGTTCTTACTTTGGGGTCAGCATCGCGCATTAATTCCAACAGAATGAAAATGGTTTTCTGATTGGTAAGTTTGCGCATTAACTTAGCAGCCAGTAACCGGTCGGTTTGTTTAACCGATTTACTCAGCTTCATTAGTTTTTCTACCGGTATCGAAAGCAGGTCGCTGTCTTCGGCCATGCCTGCCGCTTGCGAGGCTAAGCCTTTTATTTCATTATCGGCAGCTAAGATGCCAAGCTCTTCAATTTTCTTACGCGCAAACAGCGATACTTTTTTAGAGGGACTATCAGCCAGTTGCATTAAAGATGTTTCGAACAAGGCTGGCTCTAACTTCTCCATCAACTTAAGTCCGTAAATAATTTTCTCTTCGGCTGTACTACGAACTTCTTTTTCAAGCACACTATCTAAAGTGTATTCTCTAACTAAGTTTTTCTTTACAGTCGATTTATTTTTTACCAGCGAACTCTGTAACGTCTCGCGATAGCCCTTGTGCATGCGGTTGGAAGTCCAATACCACAAGCCCAGCACGGGAAGCGTAAAGGCAGTAACCGATAACACGGTGAAAATATCGAACGAATTGATTAACACGATGGCACCCCCGGCAATAGCACTGGCCAGTGCAGTTACAGTACCTTCAATTTTAGTTTGCGCATCAATGCTGATGGAGCGATCGATGGGAACATAGAAAAATTTGAAGGTTGGGTTATCCAAGGCCTCGCGTAGCGAGTTGATAAACAACTTACTCATGGCCACGGCAATGAAGAAGAACGTTATGGTACTCTTTTCTCCTGAGGTAAGGTCGTAACCAAAGTAAGAACCCAGTGCAAAGGCAGCTCCGGTAAAAATGAGGAGGATAACCGGATTAATCAGCAATGAAATACGTAAGCCATAATCCTGGTTAATGCGGTTGGTAACAAACGTAGTAAACAAGAAACTGAAGACCACCACCGTTGCTTCAAACAGACTTAGGAAGGTGGCCAGTTGGTCATTATCTAGTTTGCCGTTTTCAGTGTATTGTATAGTGATGGCATTAAAGAATGCATAGTCCACAAATCGCAACGCAATAAGCGATACAATGATAAAGAGCGAAAGCGTGATGATATACTTGTTGGTAAGAAACTGCCCGATAGAAAGTTTCTTGATTTCGGATTCGCTTTTGATAGCTCGTTTACCGGCTGCCAGATACTTGCGCGACAGTACAATAAACAATACTAGATAGCCGGTTATACTCACCAGTCCAATAGTATAAAGCGATTCAGCAGCAACTCCATAACTTAATAAAATGGGGATAGAGAAGAAGGCAATGATGGCGGCTATATCGGTACCAACATCTACGCTGCCAATTAAACGCTTGGAATCGCGCACGTTAAACATGCGGTTAAACGAACCCCAGAAAACCAGTTGGGTTACAAACGTGAAGGGGAGAATGAGTGTAAATCCAAAGTAAAAAAGTTGGTTGGTATCTTGTACATAAGGCTCACCAAATTCAATGAAGGCGGTTAACAGAATTACCAACACCAGATTAAAAACAGCAAGGGCCGTGAATGGTATCCGGCCCTGAAGAAAGTTGTAGAGTAAAGTTATTAAAACACCAATTCCACCCGAGATGGCAAGCGCAGCCGGCAATTGGTTTCGTTCATCAAAATGTGCCAGAAAAAGAGTTTGCGATGCAACGGCCACGGTTGCCAGAAATAGCCCCATGAGAAAACTCATGACTAAGAGTAGCGATACCTGACCGGTTTCGTCAGGTTCAACATCAAGTGCTTTCCATAGCCGTTGAAGCATAGGTTGTGGTTTAACCTTTAAATTTTGCACAATTCATCGAAAAATCCAATTCAATTAACAGTTGATTTAAATTTTGATTAGCAACTGATTAATAAGAAGTTGATGATTGCGTAACACTAAAATCAATTCATCCTGGCGACAATTCCATAAAACATGGGTGTGGATGGGCAAATGCCTTATAAGGTAAGTTGGAATCGGGAATTATTTTCTGAAAAGGAGGGAGCTATCACCATAACTCAGAAACCGGTAGTCGGTAGCTAACGCAGCGTCATAAATCTCTCGCCAACCCGAGCCTACAAAGGAAGCCACCAGCAAAATGAGGGTTGAACCCGGCTGGTGAAAGTTGGTAATCAGTGCATCTACTGTGCGAAATTTATAGCCCGGCATAATGTAAATGGCAGTTTCGCCCACCAGTGTGTTTAGCTGGTTAAGATTCATGTAATCAAGTACTTGCTGCAAGGCATCCGGCACGCTAATGTGTTGGGGCAAGGTGTAAGCTTCTTGCTGACTGATTTGAAAAGTACTTTGGTTGTTGCCCATCAGTTTAACCCCAAACCAGTATATACTTTCAAGTGTGCGCACCGAAGTTGTACCCACGGCCACGGTAAACCTGCTACTTAATAAGGTCTGGATATTTTCGCGTGTAACAACAATCTGCTCCTGATGCATGATGTGATTTTGCGCCTGCTCGGCCTTTACCGGCTGAAAGGTTCCGGCACTTACGTGGAGGGTGAGGTACTCGGTGCAATGGCCGGCCGCTTCAAGTTGTTGAAGCACCGAATCAGTAAAATGCAGTCCGGCCGTTGGGGCGGCTACAGCACCTTCATGTTTGGAGTAAACCGTTTGGTAGGTTTGCTGATCGGCTGGTTCGGTAGCCCGGTTCAGGTAAGGCGGCAATGGAATGTCGCCACTCTTGGAGACAATTTCGGCAAATGATTTTGTTTCGGGCCAACGGAATTCCACTTCGCCTTCGGTTCGGTTAATCAACCGGGCAGTTAATGTAAATTCTGAGTGCTTGAACGTTAACACTTGTTCATCCGGCCAACGTTTTAAGTTGCCAATGGTACATTGCCACGTTGCTTTGCCAGTTGCTTCCATAGCCTGTTGCAAGATTGGCGAAGGCAACACGGGGTGAAGTAAAAAAATCTCGATAGTTGCGCCTGTATCTTTTCTGAATCGCAGCCGGGCCGGAATTACTTTGGTGTTGTTAAAGAATAAAGTACTATTGGCCGGAAGGTGTTTGGTTAGTTGATTGAATTGACTGTGTGAAATCTGGTCATCTTTATAAACCAACAATTTCGATTGATCGCGCTGCGCTAACGGAAATTGTGCTATCCGCTCTGCAGGCAGCTCATACTCGTAATCGCGCATCAGAATATTTTTTTCATCGGCCATCGTGCAAAGGTATTAAAGCCTGCTGGCCATCTGTAAATATTTATTCATCTTCACCCCGATTTTATGGCGATAACAGCACGATTAGAGAAACGAATTTTTGAATTCGCATTCAATGCCCGCACTTCGCGTGGTGCTATGAAGGATAAAACCTCGTGGTTTATCCGGTTAACCGATGCCGGAACAACGGGCATAGGTGAGTGCGGCCCCTTGCCGGGCTTGAGTCCGGAGTTAACGCCCGAGTTTGAAGCTACATTGAATCAGGTTATTGAATTCATAAATCAACAACAATTATCCGCACCTGATCAATCGGATCTTCAAACCATCAGCACCTGGATTCAAAAACATTTTAGTGAGCAGCATCTAAGTTCATCGGTACGCTTTACATTGGAAACTGCTTTGCTTGACTTAATAAACGGTGGCCAGAAGTTAATCTTTAAAAACTCCTTTACGGAAGGGCAACCCATTCCCATCAACGGACTAATCTGGATGGGCGGATTGGATTTTATGTTGCAACAGATTGAAATTAAAATTCGTGATGGTTTTACTTGTCTGAAGTTAAAAGTCGGCAGTCATGACTTTGAAAAGGAGTGTGATGTGTTGCAATACATTCGCAGAAAGTACTTTCGCGAAAATATTACCATCCGGTTAGATGCCAACGGAGCATTTAAACCCGAAGAGGCATTGGATAAACTCAATCGGTTAGCCCGATATGATATTCACTCAATTGAGCAACCTCTTAAACCTGGCCAAGCGTTTTTACCAGAGCTGTGTAAACAGTCGCCCATACCCGTTGCGTTAGATGAGGAGTTGATTGGCGTGGAGAATCAAAACCGGATTGAACTGTTGAATCGCGTAAAGCCAGCTTACATCATTTTAAAACCAACGTTGCATGGCGGGTTGGCCTCGTGTGCCGAGTGGATTGAACTAGCCGAAAAGACAAACTGCGGCTGGTGGATTACCTCCGCCCTCGAAAGCAACATTGGGTTAAATGCCATTGCCCAGTTTACTGCCAATTACCCGATCAACCTCCCACAAGGATTGGGTACGGGAATGATTTATAGTAATAATGTGGAGGGGCCGCTGATGGTTAATCGTGGCAAAATACTTCATATTTGAATTTAAGTAGCTTGTTTACTTGTCACTTCGAAAATTACCTTCAGGTTCATAGTTCTTCAACGGAATTTGCTTTTGAATCAGTGAAAGATTACATTAGCTAATAAAAAAATCAAATATGAAAAAAACGACATCTATTTTAATATGTAGTTTCTTTTTGCTAATAAGTTGTGTTCAGGACGAATTGACAACTAAATCAAATCTTATTGATGAAACTAAAATCTACCTCAATAAAATGAATATAGGCTACGTTGAATTAGACCAGCCATTAAGAGTTTTAGGAAACACGGATGAGCTTAGACAGTTTGTAAAGGCTATTCTTATTGAAAGTTCGAAAATTGAAAATTTATCCTTTAGGCAGGATATGGAAAAGATATTTCTCAACAACAAATTTAAATTACCACCAGATTTTTTGAATTTCCAAAAAGAATCTGCTGCAGCAAAAAGCTGTACAAACTATTGGCACATAATCGAGTGGTCTGATGGTAGCTCAAGTCTATTTAATTGTGATGATTGCAGTGGAGCTTGGAATTGTCATACTCTCTGGACTTGTATGCCAAATCAGGCTTGCGTGGCTTATCAATAAGGATTCGAATTTGTTTCCATTTTTATAGATTAGTAACAGCTGTTTGCTAGATTCTCGAAAGAAGGCTTCAAATATTATTGTTCAGTTTACCGCCAATTATCCGATCACCATCCTACAAGGACTGAGTATTGGGATGATTTACACCATTAATGTGGGGGCTTTTAACCGTCCGAGTTTGTAAACTCTTCTTTGATCCTAAGCTCAATTGGGCTGATTTTTAGATAAAATCAGATTAAAACTAATTTTTTTAGTTTATTTCTTGCTATTCTTGAGTCAAGATCCTTATTTAGCTAAAATTATTAGCCAATGAGTGATTTTAAGCTTAAAATCGAGACAAAGAAACTTCAGTCGGGTAGATTTCAAGTAAATTTTAGTACCGGGCAGGAGGGCTATTATGGTTATCTGTTAGCCGAACCGCAGACCGCTGTAAGTGAAATTATTTCCAAAATTACCCGTCATATTTCTGCTTTCGATAATTCTGAAAGATACTTTCAACGGAATCTGTTTTCACTTGGCAACCGGCAGGCAAACTCCGGCAGAATCTTAATTTTTAAACGCTAACACTATGGTTAAACTGAACGAAAACATTCGCATTCTGCGCAGGCGTCTTTCGCTTACGCAAGATCAGTTCGCGCAAAAGCTGGGTATTAAGCGATCATTAATTGGCGCTTATGAAGAAGGTCGCGCGGAACCGCGGCTTGAGTTATTACAAAAAATGGCCGAGCTGTTCTCCATGTCGGTAGATCAATTGATTGGTCAGGATTTTTCAAGCGGAGCCGAACCTCTGGCGAAATCGTACGAGCGCGGCAAAGATGTGGTAGTAGTTACGGTAGATGCCAATCAGAAACCTAATATTGAGTTTGTTCCGCTTAAGGCTGCTGCCGGCTATTTGAATGGCTATGCCGATACAGAGTATGTAAAAGAATTACCCTTGTTTAGTTTACCCAATCTGAAGCAAGGCACCTACCGTGCTTTTGAAATTAGTGGTGATTCTATGTTACCGTTAATGCCGGGTTCGATTGTGGTGGGCGAGTATGTGGAAGACTTGCGGCATATTAAAAACGGAAAGACTTACATACTGGTAACCGACCGTGAAGGCATTGTGTACAAACGCGTGTTCAATTACTTAGATGAGAACGGCAGCTTGTTTCTGGTTTCAGATAACCGGCAGTATGCTCCGTATCAGATCAAAGGCGATGAAGTTCGGGAAGTATGGGCGGCAAAAGCTTATATCAGTGTACAGTTTCCGGATGTAGCAGAAAAACAAGATGTAACAGTTGAACAATTGGCAAGCGTAGTACTTGATCTGCAAACAGAAATTCTTCAATTGAAATCAAAGAAATAAAACTTAGCGGTTTACTTTGCCCGACCTTTCTTCTTGTATTAGAAGAGAGGCGGGTGGAAGGTTTTTTCGGAATGCTGGTTGTTTGTTACTGGTTTCTGGCTGCTAGTTTTAAGACACGAATTGATACTTATTCCCAACCAACAGAATTGTTTCTGGTCTGTTGATTTTACCAGAGTTTGTATAAACAAATTTCTCTAAGCAATAAATGGCTTTTGGATTTTCGTAACGCGAAAGTGTTTTACTTAAGGTGTGTACGAGTAATTCAGTTTGTTCTTTGGTTAGCATTCCTTCCACAACTAAAGTTACAGCTTCGCCTAATTGTGCATTGGGTAATCCAGCAATAAAAAATCTGTTTGGCAGATTAAGTTTATTGAAAATGGTAGCTACTACGGCTTCTACTTTTTCAGGAATAATTTTTACACCGCCACTATTAATCACGCCATCAATTCTTCCCAGCCACCGAAATTGATTTTTACTTATTAGTTCAACCAGATCGTTGGTAATGATGACTTCATTTCCCAAATGGTTTGCTTTAACGGTAAGACAACCACGCACATCTGTTCCAACATCAAAACCTGGCAGAACCTGAAACGTTTTATCTGTAACCCCATTTATTTTTTGAAGTGCGATGTGGGTGAGGGTTTCCGTCATGCCATAGGTTGCATACACGTTGTTGGTGAAAGATTGCAAATCAACTTTGATTTGTTCTGATAACGGTGCTCCCCCAATAATTACATTCGTAATGGCATCTAATTTTTCGCGTTGCGGTGATTTTAAGATTGCTTCAATCTGATAGGGGACAAATGCAGCAAAGTCAATATTGATATCAGAATCAAGCGACTGCACTGGATTTGCTTCAGGTGGAGTCACTAGTATATTCATACCCACTTCCAAAGCACGTACCAACATCATTAATCCGGCCACGAAAGAAACATCCAGACAAACCAGGGCCGTTTGTTCAGGTTCGAGTTTAAGATATGCTGCCGTTATGCGTGTGCTGGCTTTTAATTGTTCGCGGGTGGCTGCTATTTTTTTTGGGCTTCCAGTCGAGCCGGATGTTTGTAGAATAAAATCAACTTGCCCATTTAACCATGCATTACAAAAACGAATGGCTGAAGAAGATTCAGCCACTCCGGTTTTTAGTTCATCAAACGTATAACGTTTACCATTTTCCTGTAACCACGGCATGGTATTGTGTATTATGGAAACTTAGGAAACTTGGAGAAGTCGGGTTCACGTTTTTCCAAAAATGCATTCTTACCTTCCTTCGCTTCATCGCTTAAATAATATAAGAGCGTGGCATTACCAGCCAACTCCTGAATACCAGCCTGACCATCAAGCTCAGCATTGAAAGCACACTTAAGCATGCGTATAGCCAGCGGACTTTTCTTTAAAATTTTCTTTGCCCACTCCACATACGTTTCTTCCAGCTTATCTAACGGAACAACTTTATTTACTAACCCCATGTCAATGGCTTCTTGCGCATCGTACTGATCGCACAAGTACCAGATCTCGCGCGCTTTCTTTTGCCCAACAATCCGAGCAAGGTAAGAAGCACCAAAGCCACCATCAAAGCTTCCCACCTTTGGGCCAGTCTGCCCGAAGCGTGCATTCTCGGCTGCAATGGTTAAATCGCAAACTACATGCAACACATGTCCACCACCAATAGCCCAACCTGCTACCGCGGCAATTACCGGCTTAGAGATTGAACGAATTATTTTTTGAAGATCGAGTACGTTAAGTCGCGGAACGGTATCGCTACCCACATAGCCACCATGACCACGTACACTCTGATCACCACCACTGCAAAAAGCTTTACCGCCTTCTCCGGTAAGAATGATAACACCTACTGATTCATCTTCGCGACAAAGCAACATGGCGTCAATCATTTCTTGCACAGTAAGTGGTGTAAACGCATTGTGCACTTCCGGTCGATTAATACTGATGCGGGCAATACCTTCGTATTTATGAAATAGAATTTCTTTGTACTCCTTTACGGGTTTCCAGTTGTATTTAAGTTGCATAACTCTTTTTTATAACTTGTTTAAATTCATTGAATGCCTGAGTTGCGGTCAATTGATCGCTTTTAATTTCCAGTATTTTCGTTTTGCCGTCAAAAGTATAAAACTCTTTTAAGGCATTGGTAAGTTCTTTTTGATTGGAGGCAGATAAGTAAACATGATTAAACTCCGTAGCAAGGTGTTGTGCGGTAAGATGTTGTTGCGTTACAAAGAATTCATCTTTCTCGGCAACCTGCCCGGGGCCATCAATCAAATTAAAAATTACACCACCATTATTATTAATGACAACCACGCGCAGGTTAGGCATTTTGTAATTATGCCAAAAGGCGTTGCGATCATAAAAGAAAGCGAGGTCACCAGTCAGCAACACATTAGGTACATCGCTTGCCAACGCATGCCCAATGGTTGTGCTCGTGCAACCATCAATACCGCTGGTACCGCGGTTTGAATACACATGAATGCCTTTTTGTTTTTCTGCTAACCCAACCAGATTAGCATAACGCACCGACATGCTGTTGGCTACATGAAAATTGCAACGCGATGGTAACGTCTCCATGATAACTTTCGCTGTCTGTAGTTCATGAAATGAATTAGCAGCAAAATAATTCTGGTAACTGCGTTGCGTACGTTGATCTTCTACCTGCCACAATTTTGTATAGTTCGCTTTCTTCTGTAATTCGAACTTGGTAATAGCAGGTGCACTGCTCAAACCAGCAAAGAATGTTTTTGCATCGCAGGCAATCGTTTTGGTAAGCGATTGAAATGGATCGGGTACTACACCTGCCGGTTGTACATGCCAATGTTCAACGGGTGCATACTTCCGTAGAAACTGTTTCAGGTTTTTGGAGATCACCGATTTACCGAACGTAATAATCAACTCAGGTTGTAAAGTTGACTTTATTGAATCGGGAGCATGGGCCAGAAATACATCAGCAAAGCGAATGGTATTTATAGAACCATGAAAATTGGAAATTACATCACCTACCAAGGTTGCCTGGTGTATTTCACAGAAACGTGTAACTGTTTTTAATAATGTGGATTGATTCTCCTGTTGACCAGCAATTACCAGAATGCGGGTAAACCCAGCCAGTTGTTCCGCCAGTTTTATTTTACTCGCTTTGGTGAGATCGGCTTGTGCATGTTCAGCTAAAACTACTTTTACCTTTTTGCTGAATTTGATTTTTTCTCCGGCTTGCGGATACAAAGGTTCGCGCAAAGGCACATTGATATGAACTGGCCCTTCAGGGAAAGTTTGTGCGAGTGTGATGGCTTCATTCACCACTCGGTTAATATGCCAAACAGAATCCGGATGCGAATCGGCAGGAAGATTGTAAGATCGTTTTACATGCCCGCCAAAAATATTTTCCTGGCGGATAGTTTGACCATCCCATTGATCAATCCACTCGGCAGGACGATCAGCGGTAAACACAACAAGAGGAATCTGTTGAAAGAATGCTTCGGCTACAGCCGGTGCGAAGTTATACGCTGCACTGCCCGATGTGCAAACCAGAACGGAAGGTGTATGCGTTTGCTGAGCAAGGCCTAAACCAATAAAGCCAGCACTTCGCTCATCGCTAAATGTTCGGCACGCAATGGCATCGTGATTTGCAAATGCCAGTGTAAGCGGTGCGCAGCGTGAACCCGGACACAACACGGCATTTTGTATGCCGTGTTGTGCACAAATTTCAGCGATGTCGTAAATAGCTTGGTGCGCCACTCAGTAAAAAAGTTTTTTCAGATTGTCCATCTTCATTTCTGTTTCCTGCCACTCATCTTTCGGATCGGAATCGACAGTAACTCCGGCACCAGCATAAATGCGCACCTTATCGGCAAACAATTGCATGCATCTGAGATTTACAAATAAGTTAGATTGATGCTGAATATTGAGCGGCCCAAGATAACCACTATAAAATTGTCGGGAGTAACCTTCGTTTGCAGTTATAAATTCAAGTGCTGGTTCTAATGGCATGCCACATACAGCTGATGTAGGATGAAGCAACTTTAGCATAACCGATCCCAACTGCGGAAAATTGGTTGCCTGCATGTCCACTTCAAACTCAGTTTTCAAATGCATTACATTGCCCGCTACAATTGTTTTGGGGCCGTGTTCTTCGTATTCTCGTAAGCGGATTTTTTTAAAGCAACTGATAATATACCGACTTACCAATGCTTGCTCTTCAATTTCTTTTTGTGTCCACGCAACGGTTTTAAGATTGGTATCGGGCGAGTAGGGCAGGGTTCCCGCCAATGCAATGGTCTTGAATTTATTTTTGGAAACACTCACCAGTAACTCAGGCGTAGCGCCCATCCACGTGCCTGTTTGTGGCGATGAAACAAAAGAAACAAAAGCCAGCGGATGTTTCTCGCACAACCGTTCGAATACTTTT
Source organism: Cytophagales bacterium (assembly GCA_017303795.1). Taxonomy (GTDB): domain Bacteria; phylum Bacteroidota; class Bacteroidia; order Cytophagales; family Cyclobacteriaceae; genus ELB16-189. The sequence continues at coordinate 382,000 of JAFLBR010000002.1, forward strand.
ATCAGATCAACATTCGGATTGTATGAAGCATCTTCGAAACGGGAAGGAACAATTTTTTCAAGTAAACCCGATTCTATTTTTGAAATTCCATGCTTAACTAAATCTTCGTAACCAACCGTGTTGGTCTGTGTTGCCTGATGAAAGTGAAAACTTTCTTTAGGAAGAATGGAATCGGAACTTGTATCGGGTAATTTTCCTTCAACCAGTTTCCCTTCAACAAATTTGTATAGCGAAGTGGATGGAAAAATTACTTTTTGATCAGCAGGATTGAATGGAGCAAACACAAACCCGGAAACTGTTTCTTCAATAGTAATTTCGTTTTCAAGAATTACTTCGTGGGTAATCAATAAAAATTTTTCGTCTATAGCCGGTGTTTTCCACAAACAAAAGGATTCGCCTCGTTGTAAGGCCTCACCAATTAACCGGGTAATAAGTTCGGTTTCGGTATTAATCGCTATGCTTTCCGTTGTTATCATTTATCGTTTATCCAATACAGCCAATGTTATCCGGCTTATGCACACAAGTTCCTGTTGCTCGTTCACAATTCTGATTTCCCAGACCTGAGTTTTTTTACCGATGTGAACCGGGCGGGCCGTTCCAATTACAAAACCTTCGCGCACGCTTTTAATATGATTGGCATTAATCTCTAATCCTACGCAATACTGTACAGCTGTGTTTACACAACACGTGGCTGCCACACTACCCAACGTTTCAGCCAGCGTAACGGATGCTCCGCCATGCAATAGCCCTAAAGGTTGGTGCGTACGGTGGTCAACCGGCATCCGGGCTTCCAGAAAATCATCGCCCACGCGGGTATATTCAATGCCCAGATGTGCCACCATCGTGTTAGCTGATAGCGCGTTAAGTCGCTCAAGGGTTACTGCCGAATTGAAAACAGGCATAGATGGTGAGACTCGGGTTAAAACTAATTCCTTATTTTTGCGCCCAATTTATAACAGATACCTTAAAACTTAGTTAGAATTTGACTACTAAAAAAATATATCTCATCCGCCACGGGCAAACGGATTTTAATCTGAAAGGTATTGTACAAGGCAGTGGCGTAGATTCTTCCTTAAACGCTAAGGGAATGGCTCAGGCACGGGCTTTCTTTGAGATGTATAAGCACATCGCGTTTAATAAGATTTATACTTCAACATTAAAACGCACCCGTGAATCGGTAAGTGGTTTTATTGAGTTAGGAATACCGACTGAAAGCCTGAGTGGATTAAACGAAATAAGTTGGGGCACCAAAGAGGGTCAGCCCATTACTCCGGAAGAGGACCAATATTATCATTGGATGTTGGACCAATGGCGTTTGGGCAACACGCACGAACGAATTGAGGGTGGGGAAAGCCCTGAAGATGTGGTGAAACGACAAAAGGGGGCGTTGACTCAGATTCTGGCTCAGCCAAACGAAGAACAAATCTTAATCTGCATGCATGGCCGCGCCATTCGCATTTTGTTATGCCAACTGCTTAACTACCCATTAAAAAGTATGGATATGTTTGAGCACGAAAATCTGTGTCTTTATTTATTGGAACAAACCGGCTCACATTTTACAGTCCGAAAGTATAACGATACCCTCCACTTGAAAAATCTGGTGATAGAAACTGCGGTAATTTAAGATTGTGTTTTTGTCGCGTTAAGTAATTCTAATTCTGTACGCGCTTTGCTGTCAATGCTGTTTTTGTATTCGTGGCGCTGATAGCTCAAGGCCAACTCGAAATACTTGCGGGCATTCGGAAAATCTTTTTGTGCTTTGGCGATGTAGCCCAATTGCAAAGCGGAGTTAGCACCAAAATACCACGGGTTATTCTTTGTCATATCAATGCTTTGCTGATAGAATAATTTTGCTGCACTAAGTTCGCCCGTGCCATGCGCAAGTCTTGCTTTGCGATAATAATATTCCGTTTGTTCTTTGGCTGTGGGCAGATCGGCAGGGGAGATGGTTTGTAAAACAGCAGCGGCTTCTTTGTAATAACCGCCATCGGTGCTAAACCGAACTTTACTAAGTTTTTTATTAGGGAGACTTCCTGTTTCGAGTTGCGCATGGGCATACTTATCGGGTTCGGCCTTTGCACTGCCGGTAGTTTTAGCTTTGTCAAAATAGAGTTTCGCTTTTTGAGTATCGTTCAGCAGCCAATAGTTAAGCGCAATTTTAAAATGCGAATCTTTCTTAAAGCTGATGCTGGGATAATCTTCAATAAATTTCTTAAAGGCTTGAATCGACTGAGCATACTCACCTTTTTGAAGTAAAACTTCGCCCCGTAGGTAATTAATATAATGCATGGGCAACCCTTGTGTTTGCTGATCGATGCGATGAATCATTTGCAAGGCTTCTTCGCTGCGGGCATCTTTAATCAACATGTTTACACTCATAAACAAGAGTAGCCGATTGTTAGGTTGTTCTTTCAGGCAATCATTTATGCCTGTAGCCGCTTCGGCAAATTGCTGGTTCAAAAATCCTTTTACGGCAAAGAACAAGATGCTGGCCTCCATGCTTAGCGATGAGGTTGACACCCGCAACTCAGAAAGCAGTTTTTGACCTGCTACCACAGAACCTTTCAGTCCCAACAAGTTCATAAACCATTGGTACTTGTCGGGCACAGCGCCTACCATAACCTGAATTGCACCAGCGGTTTTTTTAACCGGAATAAAACCCGGAAATTTTTTCTGACAATCAGTAACCAACTGGTTAGCCTTGCGAATGGAAAGCACTGCGTTTACTTCCTGCCCCAGGTTTAAGTAACAGAACCCACGTTGCAAATGTATTTCGGCTAGCAGAAAAAGTGTTTCGGCTGATGATGGAAGGCCTTCGAGATATTTTATACGAGCCTTAAAGCGTTCATCAAATTCAGTAAAGCGGGCATGATCTTCTGTAATTAGTATTTGCAAGGTTTCATTAAGCGTTTGCACATAGGTTTTATGTAAAACGTTTCCCTTGTAATTGGCTAACAGTTCGTTTGCTTTTTCCGGGTGCAGATTAGTTACCCACTCGTAGGCTTTGTAAAGTTCCGGATCAAATTTCCAGATGGCCTCATTAGCATTGGCTACCCACCAAAACAAAAGAAGGCAAGTGGTTATACCTGCCTTCTTTGTATGATGTATGAGTTTGAGTCTATTCAACTTTTTTAGCTCTTTTTACCGGAGCTGCCTTTTTTGGTTTTGGTTCTTCTTCCATCGAACCCAAGTCCACATCGGCTAATATCCGGCCTGAATGTTCATCGATTACTATCTTCTTCTTCTCGCGGATTTCAGCAATTTTTTGTGGCGGGATAATGATGTTACAACCTTCGGCTGCACCTCTTACTACACGCACCACTGCTAATCCGTTTGATAAACTACTTCTTAAACGGTTGTAATGCTTCAGAAGTTTATCTTCAATTTTCTTAACAGCCTTCTCGCGTTCGGCCATCAGTTTCTTTTCTTCTTCCTGACTTTCGCCCAGAATGTTATCGAGTTCGTCTTTTTTAGTCTTCAGGTCTTCATTTCTGTCCTTAATAACCGCTTCGATGCCAGTTATCTCAGCCTTTTTAGCATCAATCTTTTCCTTGGCTTCTTTAATGCGCTTTTCGCAGATTTGTACTTCAAGTTCCTGAAGTTCAATCTCTTTGGTTATAGCATCGAACTCGCGGTTATTCTTAACGTTCTTTTGCTGCTCGTTGTATTTCTTAACCAGCTTTTCAGCCTCTTTAATTCCTTCTTTATTTTTCTTGATGGCGTCTTCCAATTCTTTCTGTTCGCCTTCAAAACGGCCTAACCGGGTGCGGTAGCCTTCCATTTCATCTTCCAGGTCCTGAACCTCATCGGGCAGGTCGCCCCTCAATTTCTTGAGTTCGTCCAGTTTTGAATCTATTGATTGTAATTTTACTAAAGCTTCGAGTTTCTGCGCAACTGTTTGATTTTCCATTACTTACAGGTAACTAATTGGGTTGGTAACAACTTTTGAAAAAGCGACTGCAAACGTAGCAAAATTTTCTCTCAAAAACGCGATTATTAAGTCTTTCGTGAATTGCTCACTTTCATAATGGCCAATATCGGCAATCAGAATCCGGCCATCGGCATCAAAAAACTCGTGGTATTTAAAATCTGCCGAAACAAAGGCATCGGCCCCCAGGCCAATGGCTTTGTGGAGTAAAAAACTACCCGATCCTCCACATACGGCAACTTTTTTTACGGGCTTGTGTGGTAAGGCAGTATGGCGTACGCAACCGGCAACCATGGTTTTCTTTACATGTTTAAGAAATGCCAAAGGTTGCATGGGCTCAGCCAGTTCGCCTATCATACCCGCTCCAACTTCCTGATTATCATTTTCTAAGGCTGTTAAGTAATAGGCAACTTCTTCGTACGGATGGTTTGCTTTTAGCGCTTGTAAAACTTTATCGCGGGCAGGTATGGGTAAAATTGCTTCCACGCGAACTTCTGTTGCCAACTCGGGTTTGCCTTGCGTTCCCTGAAAAGGATTGGCCTTTTCGGAAGGCAGAAAAGTACCCTCGCCAACCACGCTAAAGCTGCAGTTTTTATAGTGACCGATTTGTCCCGCCCCGGCTGCATATAAATGATTGCGAACATTTTCGGCATGTGCCTCTGGTATGAAGGTGACAAGCTTTAGTAATGTGTTGGCACGCGGAGCCAGAATTTTCAAGTTGGTAAGACCAATTTGCTCAGCAATTTTTCTATTTACACCGGTATGTACATTGTCTAAGTTGGTGTGAATGGCGTAGATAGCCACATTGTTTTGAATGGCTTTTATCAGCGTACGCTCTACATAATTCTGACCGGTAAGTTTTTTTATTCCTTTAAACAAGATGGGGTGATGGGCGACAATCAGGTTGCAGTTTTGTTGAAGTGCCTCATCCACCACAGCCTCGGTGCAATCCAGCGTAACCAACACTCCGGTTACAGGCGCATTTGGATTACCCGTTATCAAACCGCTGTTATCGTAATCTTCCTGGTAGAATTTAGGAGCGAGTTGTTCCAGTTTATGGATAACATCTTTTATGGTTGCAGCCATTGATTTGTTTACTTTTGGGTTCAAAAATAACGAAAGATCAGGGCTTTATGTCTTTTCTCAGGTACCTGTGGTGGCCTTTTGCGGTGTTGGTAGATGCGATAACCCGGCTCCGCAATTACTTATATCACATTGGCCATAAAAAATCATTTCAGTTCGATACCGTGGTAATCAGCGTGGGCAACCTGAATGTGGGTGGCTCAGGCAAAACACCCATGATCGAATACCTGATCAGGTTGTTGAGCCCTCAGTATAAAATTGCAACGCTGAGTCGTGGCTATGGTCGCAGTACCACAGGTTTTCGGTTGGCGGATGCTGAAGATAATGCCCGCACCATTGGCGATGAACCCTTTCAGCTTTACAAAAAATTTAAAGATCAGATTTATGTTGCCGTTGGCGAGGAGCGGGCTTTGGCTATACCAACCATTTTAAATGAGTGTGCCGATGTGCAGGTGATTTTATTAGACGATGCCTTTCAGCATAGGGCGGTAGTGCCACAGTTTTCTATTTTGGTTACCGATTTTCAAAAACCATTTTTTAAAGATGCCTTGTTGCCTATGGGGCGCTTACGCGAAAGCAAGCAGGGAGCAGCTCGGGCCGATGTGGTGGTGGTAACCAAATGTTTTACAACCGAAAATGAAAAGCAACATCAGGTAATGAAGGCCATCGGCAGCTATGCACCAGCCAAGCCGGTTTTTTTTACGACTATAAATTATTCGCAGCCTGTGGCGATTGGATTAAGCAAAGAACTTACAACTGAGGTTGTATTAGTAACAGGTATTGCCAACCCTAAACCATTTGTGGAGCATGTTTCCAAAACACATACAGTGCATAAACATTTCCGGTTTGAAGATCATCATCGGTATACAGCCGAAGATCTTTCTAAAATTATGCGCGAAGCCGGTGCCCGAAGCATTCTAACCACCGAAAAGGATATGGTGAAGGTAATTAATCCCACTCTTTTTATGCTTATTCAGAAGTCGGGTTGGTTTTATTTACCCATGCAGGCTGAATTCTTAAGGAATGGTTCGGAATTTGATAGTCTGGTGCACGCAGTTGTGGCCGAAAAGTTAAAAGCTGTAACCACAACAAGCGGTCTTTCCTAAAACTGGTCTATTTTTGCGCGTGCGATTTTTTATTCTTCTTTTATTGATTTTAACCGCTGGCGGAGTAATCGCTCAGGAAACTCCGCTTCCTAAAAAGCGCATTGTTCAGGATTCAAATCCTAACACCACTACACAAACCAAAACACCGGCCCAACCTTCGGGTAAAGGCTCGCAGATTGTGGACGATTCAACCAAAAATGTGTATGGTCCCAAGACTACGTTATGGATTACTGAGAACGATGTCTATCAGAATAAAAATAATTATCAGCCGCTTGATACTACCATTATTGACTACCATCGCTGGACGTTTGTTCAAAAGCTAAACAACTTCTATCAGGATTTAGGTAATGTGGGCACAGCATTAAATCCTATCTTTCCCCAAGCTCCGGTTGCTATTGGAGCAACGCCAGGTTACAGCACCTATTCACCTTACTTTGATTTGGCCGAGCCGCGCTACTTCGATTCTAAATCTCCTTACACCCGCATTTTATTAGTGTGGGGTGGCGATGGTCGGGCACGCAGTCATATTGAGTTTACGCGCAACATTAATCCACGTTGGAATTTTGGTTTTAACTACCGACCAACCTTAGTAGATAAACAAGTGCAACGCGTTGGTAAAGGCGACCGGCAAACGGTAAGTCATTATTACGATTTATATACTTCGTACAAATCTAAAAACGAACGGTACCAGTTGTTGGCTTCATACCGAAGAATGCGCCATCGTGTATTTGAGAACGGAGGTATTTTGCTAACATCACGTGATTCAACTTTTTCCGGATATTTTGAAGAGAATGCCGGGCCTTACCTGCTGGCAGCTCAATCTGAAGAGCTTCGGAATGTAATTCATGTATTCCATCAATATCAACTCGCATCGCCTTTTCAGTTATATCATAAAGCTGATTTCACACGGCAACGTAATCTGTTTGCCGATGTAAGGGCGAACGAAACCAATTATGATCAATATTTTACCTACACCAATCCAGATAGTGATATCAACACAACCAATGTAAGTGATGGAACCAAGTTCAACACCGTGGTAAATGAGTTTGGATTTAAAGGTAAAGCTGCGTTCTTCTATTACAGTCTTTTTTATAAGTTACGGTTGTATAATACTTCCAATACATATTTAGATCATCTTGCACTTCCGTACGATAAGCGCGGAGTAGAGAATTATCTGGGTGGCCAGATTGCCTTTCGATTCGATTCGCTGAGCGAACTTGCAGGCCAGGCAGAATATTTATTGGATGGAAACTATCGCCTTACGGCACAATTACGCACACCGTGGTTGGATGCAACCGGGACAAGTGCTTTAGTTAAACCCGGTTTCTTACCACAAGCTTATCGCGGAAGCCACCACCAATGGATAAATAGTTTTAACGATCCGTTTACCAACCAGCTATCGGCTTTTCTTAAAGTGAAGTGGGGAAGATTGTTTGTGTCGCCAGGGGCAACCTACACTGCACTCAGTAATTACATCTATTACCGGGAAAATGATAGAACAAACGAACCTGCTGTTGTGGTGGCACAGTCGGGCGGTAATCAACAACTTTTTGTGCCCGAGTTGCGCATGAGTTTACGCTTCTTCCGGCATGTGTACCTGCGCCCACAGGTTTTATATACTTCGTTTCTGAATAACGATGGTAATGTGCTGCGCATCCCTAAATGGTTTGCCAATACACAACTGGCTTATGAGAATATGTTATTCAAAGGAAACCTGCAGGTGCAGATTGGTGTAGATGCACATTGGCGATCGGAGTATGCGGCATTAAATTACGATCCAGCCATCCAACAATATTATATTCAGAATGCTACCACCGCTCGTGCGTTTCCATTAGTAGATGTGTTCTTTAATGGAAAGTTTAAGCGTGGGCGATTTTTTGTAAAATACCATAACCTGCAACAAGCCATCACCCGCCTGGGTTATTTGCCTACGCCTAATTATCGCGGGCAAGGTAACATTCTTGATTTCGGTTTTGATTTAATCTTGTTTGATTAATGGAAAAGCATGTGTTAGGGTTGGAGTTGCCTACCGATCCACGTTGGGTAAACATCGCTGAAAAAAACATTGCCGACATCCTGATTGATCATGCGTATTGCGAACAAAAGGCAGCTTCATCCTGTATCTCGTTGATTATAACTTATCCGGAAAAAGAAAAACTGGTGGAAGCATTAACACCGGTTGTAGCCGAAGAGTGGGCACACTTTGAACGGGTGCTGGAACAATTGAAAAAACGCGGGTTTACATTAGGCTTTCCTCGCAAAGATGAATATGTGGAGCAACTTCAGAAAGTTGTAAAGAAGGGTGGAGGCCGCGAGCAACAATTGGTAGAAAAACTTTTGCTGAATGCGTTGATTGAAGCCCGCAGTTGCGAACGTTTCCGGTTGTTGTGGAAAGAAATTGGTGATACTGAACTCAGCAATTTCTATTACGAACTCATGGTATCAGAAGCCGGACATTACAAAAACTTTCTGGCGCTGGCCAAAGAATACATGAATCCCGAAAAGGTTGAAAAACGCTGGCGCGAAATTCTGGAACAAGAAGCTGCGATCTTAAAAGGTATGGAAGTGAGAGGGGATAGGATGCATTAATTAATCCTTTCTGATTTAGCTTGGTTATAGATAACTATGCTGATTATTGTGAAGTAGCTTAAAGTTGCGCCTAGTAAATAAAAATTCCAGCTATAAAAAATTGTAATCAAGATTGAGCCAACTTCAATCAGGATAAGTGAGAATAGTTGAAGAGCAGTCACAATTATCACAACTAGTGAAAGGTACTTACGTGAGGCGACAAAAAAAGATATTACCGATGCTATTAAACTGATAATTCCAATTAAATAAATGGCAACATCGTCATCACTACCAGAGCTAAAGAGTTCGCGTGTATATTTTAATTCTCCTGCTTCAAAATACGTTAGCCCTTCGGATGCATGATTGAATAAAACACAGAAAATAGTTCCAAGAAGATAAAGCCATTTAATGTATCTCATTAATCAATAATTATCACCTTCACCACCTCTTTCTTAAAATCAGTCTGCACTTGTAATAAGTATTGTCCTGGTTTGTCGTTAATCAACAACTCATTTTCATAGCTGCCCGCAGTTTTTTGTCCGAATGATTTTTGAGTTACAACACGGCCACTCAAATCATACACTACTACGTTTACATCAGTAGTTGCCGTAACCGTATAGCTTACCGTTACTTTACCGGTTGTAGGGTTCGGGTAAACCGAAACATTCGTTTTAGCCGTAGTGGGTTCGGTAGCGGTAGGCGCTTGCTGAATATAAGGATCATCCACAGCCCAGCCCCAACCATTTATAGTGGCATTGGCCGATAGTCTAAAGCGGAACAGTACCGTATCGCCAGCATCTAAAGTATTATTCAGATTAATGTTATGATCGGTTAACATACTTCTGTTGCCCACCTGTGCAGCATTGAACGCAGCCAGCCAATCGTTATTGGTGGAAGCATTGTAGCCATCTGCAATCGGAGTCCAGTTAATACCATCTTTAGTGGATTCAACCACTACAAAATCTTTAAACGCAGGTTGACCAAAAACAGAACCTGTTTCACCTGGCTCAACCAAAGCGGCATCGCGATAATAAAAGAAAGGATGTTCGTTTGAAACAATTATAGGTTGAAGTAACACCGCAGTGTGTTGCGTGCTATTTAGGTAATTATGGAAGCTTTGCAAACTTGTGTTACCGGTACCAAATGCTTGTACCGAAAATGAATTCATCTTTAGATCGCCACCATTCTGAAAATAATTGAAGTACTGTTGTCGGATTGCATTCAATTGTAAATTCTCGCCTGATACCGGAGCAGAATGAAACGGAGCTCCGTTTTTAAAACTGATTAGCTTAGCTTCAACTACACCTTTCGCAACACCACTTATGCGTACGGTAAAGTTACCCGAGCCAATATCTTCCAATGTACCCACATACGTATTTTGAATAAACACGCGGGTAGAGTCGAATGCTATTGGCAATGTAATGCCCAGGGCAAGTTGCGATTTGGGTGAAGTACCAACCGCATAAACAACCGGATTGTTGAGTATCAGTTGCGAAGTTTCTATCTCAGCCGTCCAGATGCCGCGGCCGTGTGTAGCGATTACCACCTGATTATCTACACCTTTCATATCCCATACCGATACATTCGGAAAATCATCCAGCAAAGCCCAGGTAGCACCATTGTCTTGCGATTCTACAATTCCAATTTCAGTTCCCGCCCAGATAATATCTGGATTGTCGGGCCGAACATACACACAATACACGGCTACGTCTGGGAAACCGGTTGAACTTGAATTAGCCAATCCAAATCCAGAAATGTCTTGCCACGATTGGCCCAGGTTTGTGGTGCGTAAAATTTTGGGTCTACCGGCAAATGAGAAAATAGCAAATGCCGTATTGGGTTGTGTTGGGTGCGAAGCCAGTTTAGTAATTCCACCAAGAGTGCGCTCAGTATAATTGTTTGCAGCGGTAAATGTCTGGCCACCATTGATACTTACATGTAAGCTTAGAGGGTTAGTGGGGTTATTGCTTACTGCATTACCCGCCCAAACTATGTTTGCATTGGCTTTTGAGACTTCAATATCCATTAAATTAGAAGAACCTCCCCACTTTTCGGAAATTGCTGTTAACGTCCAGGTGCTTCCAAAGTCGTTGGAACGAAATACACCTGCTGATGAAAGTGTGTACAATACCTCAGGAACATCGTTTGAGGTAGCCAACTTGGAAACAAATGGATGCGAACCCGATAAACCACTTGTGGCATTCGTCCAGGTTAGTCCGCCATTTACTGATTTGCGAAAGTTGTTTCCTTGCGAACCACCAATCAATTTGAGTGGATCAAGTTTGTGCCACACTACTTCAAAGCCATCGCCACCAATACTAAACTGGTAGTTGGTAGTTTTGGAAGCTTGTTGGCCGGATGGCGATCGCCACGTGCCATTGTCTTGCATGCCACCAAAGTATTCATCGGCACCTGGTTTTTTATCGGCACCATAAAACTGACTGGTGTTGTAGGTTAATCCCACCATAGCCCAATCGCCATTGTTAATTCCAGGCGTAGCTGAAGTATTGGAAATGAATAAACCACCATCGCTTGCATTTAGAATTTTGTAGGTGGAGGCCGACATTACAATCGGAACAAGGTTGTGATGATCGGGGTGAACATCGGCACCAAATGTGGTAAAGCGATTTTTGCCATCATACGAATTATAAGCATCGGCTACCGTAATAGTTGTAGCGTTTTGCTTGGGTACTGATGTAAAGTTGATTACCAACTTGGAAGTTCCTACACTGCCAGGCCAGGTGCTACCTGCTGCCAGTGTAGGCCAGAAGAAATACATCTGTTGAAAAATATGCCCGCCATTAACGGCAATATTTGCTGAAGGTGTCGTGGCGTTGTAATTCACATTGCTAATGTAAATGTATTCGCGACTTTGTTCAGTGGCAGTACCAGTTGTATTGTTGAGCAACAAATTAAATTCACCATTCCGGTCCTGATCGCGAAATGAAACCATCAATTGCCGGTTATTGGTAATATCCCAAACCTCAAAAGGAACGGTTACATAATCAGCATAACTGTAATTAGCATCAGGCACACCTGATGTGGCTCCAACAGGAACCATAAACCGATGGGCCATCTGGCTACGGCCAGGCCCAAACCTTACTTCAACAGAAGCATTGGCTGCTGATCCGGTCTCTAATCTTCCTGCCGCGAATGCGGCACCAAAATTTACCAGCGAAAGAAAGGATGTGTTCTGTTCTTCCAGGTTATAACTATTAACTGAAGTCGAGCCGCTGGTAAGTGTAGTGCGAAATACACTTACACCTCCATAATAAACTACATCGGCATTGAAGGGATCGCACATTACCGTGTTATCATACCAACCTTGCCCTCCTAAAAAATCCAGACTGGCATTATTGAAGGTTGTGTTAACTAACGACCAGTTCGCTCCGGCATTGTTCGAAACATAAAGATCCGACTCGCTGCCATTTAATGTTCCTTCTGCAGATGCAAAAATCCGATTTACATTCACAGGTGAAACCGCAATTTCAATTCGGCCTGTTGGATTCATGCCGGTGTTAGATAAAGTCCATGTTACACCCGCATCAACAGATTTGTAAACACCCACACCATAACGCGCAGCATATTGAATATTAAAGTTACCCGGTGTTGCCCGTAAGTCTTCAATATAACTGAAGGCCGAATGTTGTGTCCAGCTTGTACCACCATCGTTCGATTTATAAATACCGGTTGTAGTTGCTACCACCAACACGTTCGCATTTGTTGGACTTACCGCGATGCGATTAATATCAGATAAAGATTCAGTGCCAGTTAAATGTTGCCACGTTTGCCCACGATCAGTTGATTTAAACATTCCATTTCCACGAATGCCAGGCAGACCGCCAAAGCTTTCGCCAGTGCCCATGTAGATAATATTATGATTCGATTCGGCCATAGCCAATGTGGTGGTAGCCAAATTTGGAAGATCGGGTGTAAGCAATGTCCACGCTTGTCCGCCATTGGTTGTTTTCCAAACACCACCACCGGCTGAGCCTGCATACCAGGTGTTTTTGTTGGCATCATCGGGGTCAACAATTATTCCGCGTGTGCGGCCCGGCACGTTTGCTGGCCCGCGCTCTTTCCACTCCAGTACTCCGTTCGATTGTGTTTTGGCATTACTGCGCTTTCGTGCGGCAAATGATTTCGCTTGTGAGAGCTCGCGTAAGATAAAACCAGATTTATATTCCGGAGCAGTGGCATCTTCAGGGGTACGAATGGCTTTATGAAATTCTATAAACTGACCGGGGCCATCTTGTTCTTCTTCATGAACTTCATTTGTAGCTATTTTCTTTGTGGAGGAAAAGTTAACAGCAAACAAGATGATGCCGCAATACGCAAAAACAATCAACAGTAAATAACGATTCATTTACAAAGGAATTTGAGTTTCAAGATAGGTTAAATCTGCCGATTAATGCGCCTGCGGAGTAGCAGGAATAGTCCATGTTTTTATGTTGTTCACCTCGTTTTGTTTAACAATACCGGGCAAATCTTCATATTCTATGGTACGATCATCGCGCCACTTTACATAACCCGGCCTAAAGCTTTTTTCGAATACTGCTTTACCGGTACTCTTTTCAATAACCAAAAACTTAATGGGTTGATTGGGGTAAGCTGCTGCTGGCTGCACAAATAAGAGATGCGATTCACTTTGATTGGAATATTGTTCAAGACCTTTGCCTAATACAACTTCTGCCAACTGTAATGGATCGGTTGTAGTTTGTGGTTGGGTAGGTTTGCAACCTATCATGATCAAGATGAGAAAGAGAGAGCGGCTCACGTTTTTTGTTTTTTCTTTTTGGCTGCCGGAAACAATATGTTGTTAAGAATTAACCGATACCCGGCCGAGTTAGGATGCAGATTCAAATCAGTGGGTTCTTCGCCTACGGTATGTTGGTAATCTTCCGGGTCGTGCCCGCCATAAAATGTCCAGAATCCTTTTCCAAAAACACCATGCAGGTATTTGGTTTCTTTTATCTCTGTGTTTTCACCCATTACCACCACATCGGATTTAACCAATCGTTTTTTGAAGCCGGTTGTTTGCCCATAAAAACCTTTTATTACGCGGGTGTGATTTTGTGTGAGCATAGTGGGAATTGGATCCCACTTGGCCGAGAATTGAAAGATGGTAAAGTAATCGTTGTCTTGGCGCAAACCTCTATCAGGAAAATTATTGTCGATGTCTGAAAATTCATATTGATACGGATCGCGCACTAATCTGAAATCCTGAAAAGCAAATGTGTTTTCGAAGTTGAGTTTTTCCTGTGCCTGCGGATCGGCCGCATCACCATCGTACATGCGCTCGCAAATGTCCACGCCTTCGGCAGCCAAAGCAATATCGTAGGTATCGGTGGCCGAGCACATGGCAAACAAAAATCCACCACCCGATACAAACTCTTTAATTCGTTTTGTTGCCGCCAGTTTAAGTTGCGATACTTTATGAAACCCAAACCGACTTGCTGTTTCTTCGGCTTCTTTTTGTTGTTCGATATACCACGGGTAATTGGCATAGTTGCTGTAAAACTTTCCATACTGACCGGTAAAATCTTCGTGGTGTAAATGCAGCCAATCGTACTTGGGTAGCAAGTCGTTCAATACTTCATCATCAAAAATTACATCGTATGGAATTTCGGCATAGCTAAGAACCAGCGTAACGGCATCGTCCCACGGTTGTTTGGTTTTGGGCGAGTACACCGCAATGCGCGGGTACTTTTCCAGTTTCATAATATCGTAGTTGAGGGCCGGGCTGGCTATTTCGGTTACAATAGCATTTACTTTTGCGTCCGAAATAATTTCGAAACTTACCCCGCGCACCACCAATTCGTTCTGAATTTTAGGGTGGTATTTGCACATAAAACTACCCCCGCGGTAGTTGAGGAGCCACTCTACTTCCAATTCGTTTTTCAGAATCCAATAAGCTATTCCGTAGGCTTTCAGATGGTTAGTCTGCTTTTCATCCATCGGTATAAAGATGGAATTGGCCGCTGCCCGCCACGAAAACGTAACCATCAAGAACAAAAACACGATTCTCCCCGTTAAACCACTCATTTCTTGCTCAGTTTTGTAACAATTATCACTTTATTGAGGTCTTACCATTTTATCGATTAAAGATATAATTTTGAAAACGAAATACCTTAAAAGCGGTTTCTGTCTCACACCTAAAAATACTTATACCACATGAATTTAGTTGAAAACATGAAAGAAGGCCTTCGTTCGGTAAAGGCCAACATGTTGCGCTCAGTACTCACGGCCCTTATTGTGGCAATTGGTATTACCTCGTTGGTGGGCATTCTGACGGCCATTGATGGGATTGAGTATTCTGTTAACGAAAGCCTATCATCTTTAGGTGTTAACACTTTCGATATGTATTCGAAATGGAACCGCGGTACTAATCAGGATGGGGTGCGTGAAAAAACGTACGAACGCCTCAACTTACACGAAGCCCAAAAATTTATTTCAGAATATCCAGTACAGGCTTCTATTTGTTTGCAAGCACGCCTTACCAACCTGGCCGAAGTGAAGCATGGTTCGGTAAAAACAAATCCAAACGTAGATATACGCGGTGTTAACGATGAGTACGTGGCCATTAAAGGACTCAACATTCTGGAGGGTCGCAACTTTTCAAAGTTTGAAATTCAGAATGGTAGTAAAGTGGCTATTCTTGGTTATAAACTCGCCAAAGCATTGTATGGCGATAACCCACGGCCTTTAAATACCGAAATCTCTTTTAAAGGCACACAGTTTAAAGTGATAGGTTTATTAAAAGAGAAGGGCGACTTCTCTGATAATAATTATGATAACATGGTTATCATTCCAATTCTGGTTGCTAACCAGATGGCCGCGGGCCAGCCTTTATATTACCGCATAACGGTTGGTATTACTGATATGAACCAGGTTGATTATGCCATGGGTGAAGCTACGGGTTTAATGCGCAAGATCAGACACGATCGGGTAGGAGATCCGAATTCATTTGAGATTGAAAAGAGTGAGTCGCTTGCTGAAGAAATGGAAAGTATTACCAGCGGTTTACGCTGGGGCGGATTTGGTGTAGGCTTTATTACTTTGTTGGGTGCTTCTATTGCGCTTATGAATATCATGCTGGTATCGGTTACAGAACGTACCCGTGAAGTAGGTGTGCGCAAAGCATTGGGGGCAACTCCGCTACGCATTCGCCAGCAGTTTGTAATTGAAGCAATAGTGGTGTGTTTGTTAGGGGGTATTGGTGGCGTGTTGCTTGGAATTTTAATTGGTAATGTAATATCCGGGTTTATGGGTATTACCAAGTTTGTGTTACCATGGTTCTGGATGTTGATCGGTATGATTATTTGCGTGGTGGTAGGATTGTTATCCGGTTATTATCCGGCACATAAAGCATCAAAGCTAGATCCGATTGAATCGTTGAGGTTTGAGTAAGGGTTAATATGAAATCATTTTAAGACTAAAGCCGGTAGAAGCCGGCTTTTTTTGTAGCCTTACTTCTTTGCTTTCGGCTGTAGACTCACTAGGCCTAATGCATTATTTCCTGCAATCACAATCCAATTTCCCGTTCTGGCTTTTCGTACGGCATGAAACCCTTTTTCGTCCGATAGCGGTAGCCAGTGTTTTCCACCATCTGTTGAGTACTCTGTACCCGTTGGGCCGGTTGTTACCAGAGTATTAACAGATAAGTACTCCACACATTCACGATATCCACTCGGTACACGTTCAGCTTCTTTCCAGGTTTTACCACTATCATTAGTATAAAATGCATTTCTAATTTTCAGGCTGTCAATTGCAAAATCACCACCCACTACTACACCAGCCTTAGAACTTTGAAAAGCAACAGAAAAAATGCCTGCGCTTTCTTTTCCCTGTTGTGCGGGCGGGGTAGCATTACTCCATGTTTTGCCTCGATTATCAGAAATAAACAAACGCGATGTTTTGCCTCCGGTAGCAATTACTAATCGTTTCTTATCGTAGCATCTTATGCCAGTGCTGCTTGCCGCAAAGGAGGCTTCGCCTTCATTTAATTTAGGTCGGGTTTCTAGTGCTGGTTCGTGCCAGGTTTTGCCACCATCTTTTGTGAACAATAAAAACATGTGTCCATCTATCGGATCGCCATACATAACACCTTCAAGCTTATTCCAGAAATCTACACCATCTATAAAAATTTCAGCTGCGGTATTGGTGTAAACCGCTTGCCAGCTTTTACCGCAATTAGTTGTGCGCAAGATATAGGCAGGCGAACCCGCATTTGCAATAAGTGCTGTTGAATCGTTGAACGCATAAAGCGACCGGAAGTCTAACGTTTCGTAACCCGGTACTTGATTAAACTCCCAATGTAAACCACGATTTGTTGTGCGCCCAACCCAACCTTTGCTGCCGCTTACCCAAGCAACAGAATCGTTTACAACCGAGAGACCTCTGAAAGACGAACGCACCGCTGGTAGCAGAGGATATTTTTCAATGTATTGTGAATAACTGTAGCCAGAAATTAATTGAAAACTCAGGAGCAGTACAAAAAAACGTTTGTTCATTTTGCAGAATAATTTTCCTTATTGAAATTATTATCGACATATTTAAGAAATAATCTTGAAAATCCTGATGAGACTAATTAAGTATTTCCATTTGGCTATTTGCGTAATGCTGGTAACGCTATTATCATGTAAAGAAGATGATCCTGAGCCAGCATATGAATTGAAGGCTCGCTTATTAGCAGGTGCAAAAGGGGCAAGTAAAAATTGGAGCCTTACTTCTGCTACTGTAACATTTGAAGGAGATACTGAACCTTTTGAGTTTGATCCTTGCTTTCTGGATAACGTGTATAAGTTTACCAACAATGCCACACAGGATTATGAATTAACAGAAGGCTTAACAAAGTGTGCTACTGACGCCCCAACTATTGTAGAATCTGGCAACTGGTCATTTACAAGCGATGGCGAAATTCTGATAGTCCTTACTTATAACTTTACTGGTTCCGATGCGGTGATCTTCGCTTTTTTAGCGCGCCCGGCAATAGTAAAAGAGTTAACTGAGGATTCCTTGAAACTTGAAATTGAGCTTGACCTGGATGGCGAGATTGAAATTTATAATCTCAATTTCGAAGCCAATTGAAAAAGTTAATTTTGTTTGTCGCCATGATTTCCCTGTTCGGAAATACAATCAAAGCTCAACAAGATAAAAAATTTCTTGCTTTAGGCGATTCCTATACCATTGGCGAGAGCGTTGCCGAAGCCGAACGCTGGCCCAATCAACTGGTAGCTAAACTCAAACTAACAGCGCCACGCATTATTGCCACCACCGGTTGGCGAACCGATAACTTAAAAGATGCGATTGAGGCTGCAAATCTAAAACCTGAATATGATCTGGTTTCGTTGCTGATTGGCGTAAACAATCAATATCAAGGTAAGTCTATTGAAATTTATGAACGCGAGTTTGAAGAATTGCTTCAAACTTCAATCAAACTCGCCAAGGGCAAAAAGAAAAATGTGTTTGTAGTTTCTATTCCCGATTATGGGTACACACCTTTTGGTAAAGCGAAACAAGAAAAGATTTCTGAAGAATTAGATCAATACAATGCTATCAACAAACGCATCGCAGCAAAGTACGGTGTAAAGTATTTTAACATTACGGAGATTTCCCGCAAAGGCTTAGAAGATGTTGAACTTGTTGCTGGTGATGGTCTTCATCCGTCAGGTAAAATGTATGCGCAGTGGGTGGAGGTGATTCATTCCGGCCTTAAAAAGTAGCCACTGATTCACTGATTATTCTATCAATTACCAAGTCCAAGAATCTGTGGCGATCTGTGTAATCAGTGGCAGTTTTAAATCAATTTTTCAAATACACTTTTCAGATTGGTTGCAATAATCTTATGCCCCTCAGCCGTAGGGTGAATGCCATCAGCCTGGTTTAGTTTTTCGTTGCCTGCTACACCGTCCAACAGGAATGAAATTAAAACTGCATTGTTCTTTTTGGCGAGATCAGGATAAATGTTCCGGAATGAATCGGTGTATTGTTTGCCCATATTCGGGGGCACCATCATACCAGCCAACACAATTTTGCATTGCGGGTATTTGCCTTTCACTTTATCGATAATACTCTGCAGGTTTTTTTGTGTTTGATCGAGCGGTAATCCACGCAAGCCATCGTTGGCACCCAGCTCTAAAACAAAAACATCTACTGGTTGGCGTAAAATCCAATCAATGCGACTCAGGCCCCCAGCCGAAGTTTCCCCGCTAAGGCCAGCATTTACCACCTTCACTTTCTTTTCGGATTTGTTCAGTTCTTTTTCAATCAAAGCCGGAAAAGCTTCTTCGGGCGAGAGGCCATAACCCGCGGTAAGGCTATCGCCAAAAAATAAAATTGTTTTGGGCGGTGCGGGTGAAAAAAATGCTGTTAACAAAACAATAAGAAATGAATATTTGCCGACTACCATAATAATTGTGTATTGTTGAAATTACGTTGAACAATTTTACTCAATTAACGATTTAATTCCTGATCGGTTATCTTTAATTATCATGCCAGAAACAGTTTTGCAGGCCGAGGGCCTCACCAAAGTTTACAAATCGGCCGAACGCAATCTCATGGTTTTGGATCATGTGTCGTTTGAAGTGCAGCAAGGAACCAGCGTAGCGATTATCGGCCCATCGGGTAGCGGTAAAACCACGTTGCTGGGTTTATGTGCCGGGTTAGATGTAGCCAGTAGCGGCACAGTTTCGCTCATGGGTTTTAAACTAAACGCGATGAATGAAGACGATCGCGCCTACCTGCGTAATCAATACATTGGTTTTGTGTTTCAGAATTTTCAATTGCTGCCAACCTTAACGGCATTGGAAAATGTGATGGTGCCGCTCGAACTTCGGGGCGAACGCAATGTAGCCTCCAAAGCAAAAGACTTACTTGCCCGTGTGGGCCTGGCCGAGCGCATCAGTCATTATCCATCGCAACTTTCAGGAGGTGAACAACAGCGCGTAGCTATGGCGCGGGCGTTTATCACTTCGCCCAGAGTTTTATTTGCCGATGAACCTACCGGAAATCTGGATGATGAGAACGCCACACAAGTAACAGACTTGTTATTTGAAATGAATCGTCAGGAAAAAACAACATTGGTGTTGGTAACGCATAACCTTGAGTTGGCCGAAAAAACACAACGCATTCTGCAAATGAAAGGTGCTAAACTGGTTAACGAACGCATTCTTTCATTGGCATGATTGAGTATTTCATCCGCATAAAACGAAACGCAAAACCTATTTTCCGCGATCGCTGGGTCTGGCAAATGGCTTGGCGCGATGGTAAACACAACTTTGGCCGGTTGTTCTTGTTTGTTGCATCGCTCATTACCGGCATTGCCGGAGTGGTGGCTATCAGTTCGCTCAATTATTCTATGCAGGGCGAACTGGATCGCAATGCAAAAGAATTATTAGGTGCCGATCTGGTTGTAAATAGTGGTCGCCCGTTCGATACTGCCTTCCGTAAAAAGATTGACACAGCCCAGCGCCAGTTTGCGCAAACTGCCGACATGGCTTCTATGGTCATGTTCATGAACACCAAACAAAGTCGTTTGGTAAAACTTACTGCCTTACAAGGCGACTTTCCATTTTATGGTGATGTAGTAACGCAACCCACCAATGCATACGAGCTGATGAAGACTGGCCGCTATGCGATGCTGGATGAAGCGCTGGCCCGACAATACAATGTCAGTTCAGAAGATTCCATCAAGATTGGTAACATTCATTTTAAGATGGCCGGGGTGGTAGAAAAATTTCCAGGTGGTGGTGCGTTAACGGCCACACTTGCACCGGCAGTTTATATTTCGTTAGATGCACTGGATTCAACCGGGTTAGTGCAGTTCGGTAGCCGCGTAAATTATAGTTTGTTTGTAAAAACTGTTTCCGATGCCGACACTAAAGTGGCGATGGAAACAATTAAACCTTATCGCGATGAGTTGGGCTATAATGCCGATGATGTAGAAGAACGCAAAGAAGAGTTGGGTGAAGGTTTTAGCTCGGTGTATCGCTTCTTTTCTTTATTGGCATTTGTAGCATTAATCCTCGGCTGCATTGGTGTAGCGAGTTCAGTACATATTTATGCTCGCGAAAAACGCGATGAGGTGGCCGTGCTGCGGTGCATTGGTTCATCGGGCTGGCAGGCGTTTAATATTTATTTCATTCAGATTTTTGTATTAGGCATAATCGGTAGTGCCATTGGTGCGGTGTTGGGTGTGCTGATTCAACAAATTGTTCCGATTGTGTTTGGAAAATATTTGCCGGTTGAAATTCAGTTTGGCGTATCGTGGCGTGCCGTGACCGAAGGTGTGTTGTTAGGAACTATTGTGTCGGTTTTGTTTTCAATTTTACCGTTGGTGGCAGTGCGGTTTGTACCACCGTTATCGGTATTGCGGGCCGACTTTCAGCCATCGCGTGTGTTTTCAAAAACCCGGTGGGCTGCTATTATCTTAATCTTCTTATTTCCGGTACTGGCAGCGGCTTATCAAACTGAAAGTTTTATTTCGGGCGGATTGTTTTCGGTTGGGTTGATTGTAGCGCTTGGCGGATTGGCCTTGGTTGCGATGGGTTTGCTTTACCTGGTGCGCAGGTATTTCCCACAGAATAGTTCATTCGTATTCCGGCATGCGTTGTCGAATTTATTCCGACCTAATAATCAGACACAGATATTGTTGGTAACAATAGGATTGGGGGCATTCATAATCGCTACATTAAATATTATTCAAAGCAGTTTGTTGAATCAGGTGGAGTTTCGGGGTAATGCCAATCAATCCAATACTATTCTGTTTGATATTCAATCGCACCAGCGCGATTCAGTTGTGAAGTTGATTGAGAAATATGAGTTACCCGTAAATCAGGTTGTGCCTATCATCACATGTCGCTTAAGTGAAGTAAAAGGGAAACCGGTAGAACAATTTAAACGCACCGATGCAGATTCAGTGCGCATTCCCAATTGGGCACTTACGCGCGAATATCGCGTAACGTATCGCGATAGCCTGCACCATTCCGAAGAATTGATAAAAGGTGAATTGCAATCATACAAGAAAGATCAACGCGATTCTGTTTTTGTAACCATTTCAGAGGGGATGCACGAAACGCTGCGGGTTGATGTAGGCGATTCGTTGGTGTTCGATATCCAAGGCGTTCCGATTAAAACGTTTATCAGTGGCATTCGCAAAGTGGAGTGGCCTAAAGATCCACCTAATTTTATTTTCGTTTTCCCGAAAGGCGTGCTGGACGATGCACCTCAAATCTGGGTAGCTGCTACGCGCGTAGAAAATCAACAGAATGCGATTTTATTTCAGCAAGAGTTGGTGTTTAATTATGCGAATGTGTCGCTTATTGATCTGCGCCTAATCTTAAGCACGGTAGATGAACTCTTTGATAAAGTAGGTTTGGTGGTTCGCTTCCTGGCACTGTTCAGTATCATCACCGGGTTGGTTGTACTGGCAGGCGCAGTACTCAACAGTAAGTTTGCCCGCATGAAAGAAAATGTGTTGCTGCGTACCATTGGTGCACGCACCGGACAAATTACCCGCATCACTCTTATAGAGTACGGCTATGTCGGAATTTTTTCAGCCATTACCGGTCTGGGACTTTCACTGGGTGCCGGTTGGTTGCTCACCAAATTTTTCTTTGAGGTTCAGTTCTCAGTTGATTTTATAGAGTTGCTCTTTATTTCGGCAGGCGTGTTAATCCTTACCGTGTTAATAGGCTGGTGGAACTCTCGTGAAGTAATCTCTACGCCACCGTTGCAAGTGTTAAGGAAGGAGGGTTAACTTTAAGGTAGGTGTACTTAGGTTACATGTTGGTGAAGAGCACCCAGCATGAGCGGAACAAATAATATGAATGAGGATTTGAATAAGCCCCAAACAAATAATCACCTGGCGAATATTATTCTCTTGGCGAACGCATTATTTTTAGTGGGGATGATTTTATACCAAGGTCCATATGTTGGTAGATTTGGTTATTCTTATACCGTAGGTACTGTGGTAAGTGTTTGTTCAAATTGGCAAGCCGGTGAAGGTTATAATTTTAAATATATTGTTAATAGAGATACTCTTTATTCTTGTCTTTCGACCAAAAGACCAATTGATTTTAATGATTGGGTTCTACTAAAATTTCCAAATTCTGATCCAGGAAGAGCATCGTTTACCGGGTACAAATTAAAGGAGAGAATTATTATTCCAAATGGTGGTTGGAATGAATTTCCAATTGATTATTGTGAGGAAATTGATAGGTAATTTTTTAGACTACAAAAATTATTCACTGTTCAGCATCTTGAAGTATTGTTTATTACCTTTAAGGTATGTGTGCCCGAATAGCGTTTGTGTGGATTTGTTTGCTTTCAGGTTGGATCAATGCCTTCGGCCAGATTGAGTTTATTGAAAACAAATGCCAGTGGCCCCGCCCTTGCCGGTGTTCTTCACCGGCAACTTAGAAGTAGATGATTGTTTTTTTTAGCTTACATGTCTAACCTAAATGATTTCCTATCATGGCATCAAAATTTAACACCAAAAAAATACTTTTCTTAAGTGCACTACTACTAGGGTGTGGTGACCTTCAAAAGAGTAAGTTCAATACAGAATCGTATTCAGATATATCTGGGTTATGGAGTCTAAAGCGATCGGATTCAAGCTATGCTGAGGTATATTTCTCTGATTCAACTTTATTATTTTCACATGCAGTTGATATAGCTATTAGAGGGTATAAACTAAAAAATGATAGCATATATATTCTACTCAACGGAAAGGTTATTGACAATTTTAAACTTGAAAAAATTAGTTACAGTCAGATGAAAATAACTGACAAAATTAAAGAAACAAACTACTATAGAGTACATGATTCAATTTTCAGCAAAAGCGATTGGGAACATATCTTAAATTTTGATGAAGAGATATTTGCTAAGTATAGATTATATTTTTTTTCAAGAAGCTCAAGATGAAATAGAAAAATAGAAAGAGTTGGTTTCAAATTGGTTAAGACCTAAATGGATGTTGGTCAAATTTTAGTTATTGCTGGTCGCCTGACCAGCAATCTTAATCCCAACAAGCAAGATGCGAGTAGCTACCCTTGCTCCCCGCCCTTTCCGGTGTTCTTCACCATAGTCGTTAATTTAAGGGTCGAATCCCTCCGCCTTTATCAATTTTTTTCAATGATACTCTCTCTTGCAAGTATTATCTAACAGCGTTAACTTTAAACCATGTGTGCCCGAATAGCGTTTGTGTGGATTTGTTTGCTTTCAGGTTGGATCAATGCCTTCGGCCAGATTGAGTTTATTGAAAACAAATGCCAGTGGCCGGATGCGGTGAAGTACAAGGCGCGTATTCCGGGTGGCGAGATGCAGCTTCAATCAGCCGGGTTTAGCTATACATTTCTGGATTACGAACGCCTGCAACACCTGCACGATTTAGGTCATGGTACACCCAACGAATCACATGGAACAAATACTGAAACTACAATCGATGGCCATCGGGTGGATGTTACATTCAAAGGTGCTAATCAATATGCAATTGCATCACCGGTGGGAAGACGCTCCAAGTATTACAACTACTTTTTAGGTTCCGATCCATCTACATGGGCATCGCGTGCAAATGCATTTGAGGCGGTACATTACACTGATTATTATCCCGGCATCGATCTGAAAGTTTATAGTCAGAGTAAGCACATCAAATACGATTTTTATGTAGCAGCCGGAGCTAATCCATCGCAAATAGAATTTGAGTATACGGGCATTGATCGCCTCTATGTTCAACAAGGCGATCTGCACATCGAAGCTTCAACGTTTGGTTTTATTGAGAAGAAGCCGGTTGCCTGGCAACTAATCGATGGTTTGAAAAAAAACGTGACTTGTGCCTATGCGCTTAATGGCAATACCGTAAAGTTTATTTTTCCCGAAGGTTATGACACCTGTTATCCTTTGGTAATTGATCCGTTGCTGATCTTTTCAACCTACAGTGGTTCCACGGCCGATAACTGGGGAAGTACCGCAACTCCCGGTGAGCATGGAAATCTTTATTCGGCTGGTGTTACCAATCATAACCTCGGTGGATTTTTTCCGGCAACACCGGGTGCATTTCAAACCACTACCAGCGGGGCGTATGATGTAGCCATTCTAAAGTACGATTCAGCAGGCACCGATTTACTTTATGCTACATACCTGGGCGGATTGCATGGCGAATCACCACACAGTTTGATTATGGATAAGGATGAAAATCTCTGGATTTTGGGTACAACCAGTTCAGCAAACTTTCCTACTACAGTTGGCGCAATTGATAGAAGCTTCAATGGGGGGTTTACCTTAACTAATGTTATCGAATACGAAAATGGCTCGGATATTTTTGTTGCTAAACTAAGCAAGAATGGAGACGAACTGCTGGCCAGTACGTACTTAGGTGGTTCAAATAATGATGGTCTTAATCCGGCTAACAGCCCGTTGGTAAGAAATTATGGCGATGAGTTGCGGGGCGATATTATTGTGGATGCCCATGGTGATGTGTACATCAGCACGGTTACCTCATCAAATGATTTTCCGGGTGTAAATAGTTTTGGGTTAACGTATAAAGGCGGTGTAACCGATGCGCTCATCATGCATCTCAATTCATCGTTAACGCAGTTGTATTGGTCGGCCTTGCTGGGCGGTTCTTCGGCCGATGCTTCGCATACTATTAAATTGAATGATGCTGGTGATGTGTGGGTAGCCGGAGGTTCAAACAGTACGAACTTCCCAACTACGGCCGGTGTTTATCAGCCTGGTTTAGCTGGAAATGCTGATGGTTGGATGGCGAAACTAAAAGCTGATGGATCAGAAATTATGGTTTCCAGTTTTACCGGAACAGCGCAGTACAACCAGGTTTATTTTATTGATCTCGATCTGGATGAAAATGTATATGTCTATGGACAAACACAAGGAGCGTTTCCTATAACAGCCGGAGTTTTTTCGAATGCCAACAGCGGGCAGTTTTTGCAAAAGTTTGATAGAGATCTTACGGCACTTTCATTTTCAACTGTGTTTGGTACAGGGCGGGGCATACCCGATATTTCACCAACAGCATTTCTGGTTAATGATTGTAATAACATCTACATGAGCGGGTGGGGTGGGTCAATCAATTTCTTCAGGGGCTTTTGGAATAGTGGAACCAGTGGTATGCCTATTACCCAAGATGCGTTTCAAAAAACAACTGCCGGCTCTGATTTTTATTTTATTGTACTTACCGATGATGCTTCCGAAATGTTGTATGGAACTTTTCTGGGCGGCAATCAATCTTCGGTGCATGTAGATGGTGGCACGAGTCGGTTCGATAAAGGCGGAATTGTTTACCACTCCGTGTGTGGTGGTTGTGGAAATGGTTTTGATGATTTTCCCACTACCTCAAATGCATGGAGTAGATTAAACCAAAGTGAAAATTGTAATAATGCGGCATTTAAGTTCGATTTGTCATCGCTTAAAGCGCGCATTCAAACCAACAACATTACGTTTACCATGCCGGGGTTGAGTCGGGTTTGTATCCCTGATCCGATTGTGTTTCAAAACCTGAGTACGGGTGGTCGTATATACGAATGGAGTTTTGGTGATGGTGGCCAGCTAGTAAAACAAGATACTACGTTTATCATGCATCGGTACAATCAACCGGGTACGTATCGAATAAGACTATTAGCTATTGATGCCGGTACGTGTGTAGGATTGGATTCTGCGTTTACTCAGGTGGTTGTTACAAAACCAGCTGGTGAGGCAGGCCCAGACATGGAGATGTGTTTTAATGCTGGTGCACAACTAACAGCTACTGGTGGGTTAACGTACGAGTGGCGGAATTATAACCGCACGTATTCGTCAACTGAGCAATCGCCTGTTGTTAATCCAAAAGAAGATGACGGCTACATTGTTTCGATTTTTGATTTTAATGGCTGTGCCAAAAAAGATACCATTAACATTCGGGTGATACCCGGAGTGGAGCTGGATTTTAGTCTATCGAAAGCATACGATTGTTTTAATCGCCCCACCATACAGGTGCAGAACCTTTTGCCATCCGAAGAACAAGTGTTTTTTGATTTTGGTGATGGCACTACTTCCGATCAGGAACAAACCGGCCATACTTATCAGCAAGACGGAACTTATCCGGTTAAACAGGTGGCTGTAAAAGAAAGCTGCGTGTACGAAAAGGTAATCAGCATACCGGTGTACCAACTTAAAGTACCCAACGTGATTACACCCGATGAGTTTCCAGAGAATAATAAGTTTGTGATTCAGTATGGTGGTAATAAACTATCTGCCACTTCGCTAACGGCCCGCGTTATTATTGTAAACCGATGGGGTAAAAAGGTTTTTGAAAGCAATAACTACCAGGATGATTGGGGCGCAGACAATGTGGAAGGTGGTATGTATTTTTATGAAATTCAGATTCCGGGCGAGGCAACCTGTAAGGGCTGGTTGCACGTGATTAAATAATTTCTTGCATCGTCTCTCGCAGAGGACGATGCTAGTTCAAAGGTCGTATCGTCCCCGAAGCGGGAGACGATACTAAAAAAAAATTATGATTTACATTACCCAACTCATTTACATTATTCCCGGTCAGGAAATTGTGTTTGAACAATTTGAACAAGTAGCTATTCCACTAATTGCAAAGTATAATGGAAAACTAGTGTTTAGATTGCGACCAGATGCCAATGCTTATATTGGCGAATCAGCCGAAAAGCCTTACGAAATTCATTTGGTAGAATTTTTAAACGAACAAGACTTCGAGGATTTTAAGCTTGATGAAGAGCGAAAGAAATTCCTGCATTTGAAAGAACAATCTATTCGTGCATCGGTAATGATTATGGGTAGAAAGTTGTAGCAGAGAATAATCTAATTGTACGAGGTATTGATCACAAAATGCAGTAATCATACAGAATGTACCAGAAACCAACCCTCACACTAATCTGGCGCAAGCAATCCTGAGCGGGTGTTTACTTCGGATTCGTTTTGAAACTTGAAGACACGATTTTATTAAGAAGGAGAAATTAGCGAAGGATCTCGTCAGTATTTTAAATAGGGGGATACCTCGCTGCAACGGACAACCGCTCCGGCTCAGGATTAGTGGTTAGGAATTGGAGTTCTTATCAAAACTGAAAATAAATAAACGGCTGGATTCCGGCTGATTTGGTTTCAATTCTTGCATCGTCTCTCGTAGAGGACGATGCTAATTCAAAGTCGTATTTTATGTCATATTGTCCCCGAAGCGGGAGACGATACTTGAATCAAAACTGAAAATAAATAAACGGCTGGATTCCGGCTGATTTGGTTTGAATCACCAATAAGATGGTAACGAAGATCACCACAAACTTGCCAGCTAATGATAAGTTTGTTACCCAGTTTTCAGCCCGTTGTTCAACGGGCATGGGTATAAAATGTAAAATATATCCCACCACCATCAGCAGCAACACAGCTTTATAACCCATCACAAAATCAAAAAATATTCCGGGCGAGAAATGAGTAGCAATCTGGGTAACTACTTGCCAGGCAGTTTCCATATCCTGTGCTCTGAAAAATATCCAACAGAAACAAACAAAGTGAAACGTAAGTAAGACGCTTAATAAGTTGCTACTATTTTTCACGAATGAATTCTGAACCTGCGGCCACTTAAATGACAAAATAAATTTGTGTATTCCAAGAGCCAGACCGTGCAGCGCCCCCCACAATATAAACCGGAATGCAGCGCCATGCCACAACCCTCCCAACAACATCGTTAAAAACAAATTGATGTAGGTGCGGATTTTTCCTTTCCGGTTACCGCCTAACGAAATGTATAGGTAATCGCGCAGCCAACTGGAAAGGGACATGTGCCAGCGCCTCCAAAACTCGGTAATGTTTTTAGATTGATAGGGCGAATCGAAATTAAGATTGAAGTGAAAGCCCAGCAGCAACGCAATACCAATGGCCATATCCGAGTAACCAGAAAAGTCGCAGTAGATTTGAAGGGCATATCCATAAACCCCAAACAGATTTTCAAGACCAGTGTAAAGGGTAGGAGCATCAAAAATGCGATCTACAAAATTCATACTGATGTAATTTGAAATAACCGCTTTCTTGAATAGCCCTGTACAAATCAGAAACACACCACGCCCCAGCATTTCTTTCGTTACAAAGGTGGGTTTGGCAAGTTGTGGCAGAAAGTCTGCTGCGCGAACAATAGGCCCGGCTACTAACTGCGGAAAGAATGAAATGTAAAAAGCATAGTCCAGTAAATGCGGAACGGGCTCAATCTTTTTCCGATACACATCAATGGTATAACTAAGCGATTGAAAAGTGAAGAATGAAATTCCTACCGGAAGAAAAATATCGAAGGGTTGGAATTCTATTCCAGCCAGTCCGCTGAAGATCTCATGTAAAAAGTTCGTGTATTTAAAGTAACCCAGCAAGCCAAGGTTGGCTATCAGGCTAATGGCTAAGATGGTGCTGCGCTTCCATGGTATTATAGTTTGCGCCAGCACGCGCGCAAGGTTATAATCAATTACGGTTGTGCTGATCAGCAATAAAAAATAAATGCCACTTGATTTGTAATAGAAGTAAAGCGAAAAGAGCGTTACAAAAAGTAGCTTAGGCCTGTGGGTTTTATGTAGCAGAATATAAATCGCTAAAAAAGCCGCAAACAGAAAAAGAAATAGTCCGCTATTAAAGATTAGCGGCTCCTGTGGGTTGTACAGAAATTGCTGGCCAAGTTTATGGGTATCGATACCGAACATATTCATTATACCCTTTTATTAATGCCTGATATAATAATGAACCTTGAAGTTCGTACCCGTTTTTGGTAAAGTGTACGCCATCACTTTGCAACAGGCTGCTGCTCTTCCATTGGTCGGCAGCGTGTTTGCCACCCGCCACCGAATACAAATCCCAAAAGGCAAGCCCATTGGCATCAGCATATTCTATCAACTTACCGCGCATAACTTCTACACCGGGGTTTCTTCGGGTTTTCTTTTTATAGAAATCCATAGGTATAGTAAGAATAATTTTAGCCTGTGGATTATGTTGCTTTAATTGATTAACAAACGTATCGAGTTGATCTTGAAAGCGAGGATCGACATACGGATACTCAATGGCTTCGTTCGTGCCCAAGGAGATAATAATTAAATCAGGAGTCAACGCTGCAGTTTGTTCAGCAAATAGACTTGCCTCGGTATAGTGTTTTACTTTAGCGCCATTGCCACCGGTACTATGATAAAGCACTCCGGGTTTGCTATTCTCCAGATTGATTCCATAAAGTGTAAATTGTTTTTGCAGATGGGTGGATTGCATAGTTTGAAATTCTGCCTGACTGATGGAGTAGGGTAGAAGCACCCGTGAGATATTTGAATTCTCGAATGTATATGGCCCCACATACGCTATGCTTTGTCCGGTAGAATCTTTCACCGCAAGGTTAAAACTGGAAAGATCTTTTTCGAAGAAGAATGTAATCTTATTGAAACTGTAGTTTAGTTCGTTTGCATTGGCTTTGATGGAGATACTATTACCAGCCTGTTGAGTTTGCACCGTCATGCCACCAATGCCTATGGGCATGGGTTGATTGGTATAAATTATTCGTTTGGCATCCCACAATCCGGTTGAACTTGAATGCACCGTACCTGATTCATTTGTGCGGCCAACACGCCCCGGAAAAATCAATCCGCGCCCAGCGTTTCCAAATTCAAGTTGGAAGAGCTTACGGGTAGTGCCACTCAGCAAATCGGCTTGTATGTGCGAGTCGCCAATTTGTAATACGCTTACGTTGTTTTTCTTGATTTTTTTGAGTTGGTAAAGTTTTTCATAGAACTCAGAAAGTGTTACTGAGTTGTGAATGATGTTGGCATCTTCCTGAAGGAAAGCATACGACTGCTTCAGTGAAAACGCAATGGTGTCTTGTGCTTTTGCCACTGTGGCAGTGCACAGCAGTAAACTAAGAATCAGGTTTCTTATCATACCGGGTTCGTTCAAACAATAAGGCATCGGCCAGCTTTTTAGCTAACCTGCGGCCACCCAAAAAAGTCAGATGCGTAAAATCTTTCGCAGCCAGTGGTGGTTTCGCTTCTGCAAATTTAACGATACTATTTTCTCCTCCCATAGCTTCGTACAAATCCCAATAGGCAATTTGTGTGCGTTGGGCGATTTTTAACTGGGCTTTGCGCATCCGCGCGATGGCAGGAATGGTTTGAATCTTTCCGTCAAGATTACCAGCACGATCACTAATACCAACAAGCACGATGCCGGTGTTGGGAAAAGCCTTCTTTAATTGATTCACCACTTTCACCATCCGGGTTTCATACCAGGTATAATCGGTGGAGTCGGTTTCGGTTACCACATTTAGTCCGTATTGAAGCAAAATCAGTTTATAGTCTAAGTATTGATTGAATTGTTTTAGCCGGGTAGTGTCTAATGCATACAAGCCAATTCCGGAATTGCCGCGCATGGCAAAGTTATCTACGTACACGCCTGTCTCTGCATCAAAGGTTAATCCATAGGCCACCACACTATCGGGTTCGGTAAAAGAAAATTTAACTGAGGCGGCAGGTGGCATCTCAAGTGCAATCCGGCTTATGCTATCCGATGCAGTAAGCATGGTGTTAAGCACTAACGTATCGTTTACTACATATTGAAGTGATGCTTCCGCTTTGCTTTGGTAATACAAACTAATGCGATTAAACTTTTGGTTTGCAGGCTTGCGCGAAGGTTTAAACTCCGCTTCGTTTTCGGGCAACGGAATAAAGGCATGACCGGAAATACCCAACGGCACTTCCGTGCGAATTTTACTTACCAGCGAATGCGCCTCCCAATTGGCATACGTATGTTGAATAGAGGTTCGGTATTGCGCCACTTCCGAAGCAATGGGCACAAAGCCTACACCACGGCCGCCATATAATCCTTGTAACGTATCGCGAAAGCTGCCGCACAACACATCGCCTTCAATAAACGAATCGCCATAGAAAGCAATGCGTACTTGTTTTCGGTTGGCTTGCTTTAATGCGCGAAAGAAATTTTTAAGTGTAGTTTTATTCGGACTAAAATCCTGCAAACAATTTTTATCGGGACATGGATAAAGTTCGGCAACGGGTTCTGGAATAACTTGTACTACTGAGTCTTTTTTAACCGAATCAACAGGAATACTATCTGCAGGAGGAATTTCAGTTAATGCCGGTGGCGGATCAGTTTTTATGTCGGCCAGAAGATCTACTTTTTTGATAGTTACCGATCCTAGATTAAAAGCCGGCACCAGCGAGCTTAACAGCAACGCAGCAATAACCAATACTAAAAGCAAGACCGATTGCCGTAACTGGTTAGCCTGCATGGTATAATTTTAATGTCAAGTATAAGCAGGTTAGTTGGTAAATGAAAATGTGCCTCAGATGTAGCCCGAAATTTTATATGCCACCATACCAACCCACTCACGCACCATGGTTGTCCATATGGTGATGGCATCCGCGCGAGGTACCAGCAAAACATCGGGTGTAAACCTGCGTTCGTGCGAAAGAAAATCGCAGGTAAACGTATCGCAGGTCCAATCTACTTTTTTATAGCACGCCAGCGACCTGCGCATATGGTAGGCTGAGGTAATCAGCAGGCAATCGGTGGGTTGATAGTGATTCTGTAACATTGCCTTTACAGCCACTGCCGACTCGTGTGTGTTACGGGTTTGATTTTCGATCAGAATATCTTCTTCGGGAACGCCCATTAACTTAAGGGCATCGGCAATTTCATCCGCTTCTTGCTTTTGCCTTTGTGTTATAGAACCGCTCCCTCCACTCACCAAAATTTTTTCGATGATGCCGAGTTTATAAAGTTGTAAAGTATGTGTAACCCTATCGGCTCCACGTTGAAAATATACACGATCATCGGGTTGCATGTTGCCTTTTGTAACTCCTGTAAGCAGAATGCCGAGTTTGTATTTTTTGGTGATCTGGTTATAAGGCGTAGCCGCAGGCTCCCATAACAACGCGACTTCGTTCGTAATAAAATCGTTTGATAGGATTAGCAGCAGGCAAAGCCCGCTAATTGCCAACCGTTTTTTCCATTTGGCATTTCTAATAAGTCGCGAAATAATCCAAAGTAAACAAACCACCACCAGCGGCATGGCCAGAAAGTTGATGGTTTTAGAGAGGTAAAAAAACATCGGTTACATCCGTTTTGGAATCGGGTTCGAAATATTACCCAAGCCATCTACAATTTTGCGTAACACTTCAAAGTAAAGTGTAATCATCAAAATAATCGTCATCGACCAGATTACACCCAGATTAAAATAGAACGTATCAATGTTTTGGTTGAGGAAGTGCTTGGCAGGCATATAGAACTGGGCATTAAAATCTACCATGTGGTCTGGATCTGGATTTTTATAGATTGGGAAAATCTTTTGAACGAGTTTACCATCTTTTTCAATAATGCGGTTAGACTCAACTGTATTCTTGACAAGCTCGGCAATGGCTTCGTTCTGGTATTTGTTGCGATAAGCTTCAAACTCTTTTTCGAGTTCGGGCGTGCGTGTCATGCGGGTTATTTTTTCGTCTTTAGCAGCATCTTCTTTATTATACCGTTTGATATAGAATTTCTTGAGTGCATTTAAAAAAGTCTGAGTTTCTTCATACGCTGCATTATCAAGTAACTCTATTGTAAGTTTGTCAAGACTTTTAAAATCAGATTTACCAACAAAGTTTAACTCTTCCGTTATTTCATTTCGAAGTACTTGCAGATCGCTGATAACTTTTTTTCTGATGACCGAGTCGGTCTTGAGGTTATTTTGGCGGGCAAAGTCGAGCCGGGTTTCTAATGCCGGAATAAAATATATTTTCTTGTAATCGGCATCGGCCATTACTTTATCGTTCTCATAAAATTCCCGTTCAAACTTATTGTCTTTGTATTGGGCTACCATACCCGCTTCAAATGCCCACCGCGAAGCCATCATGTCACCCACCATAGGTACCGTGGCGGTGTTACCAATGCTCGGATTTAACTTATCGAACTTTACCACTACACCGCTTAATATCAATTGCGGAATAAGTAAGATAGGTATAAGAATGTAAATGGTTACTGCGGAGTTGAACGCGGATGAAATGTTTAAGCCCAACAAATTGGCGAAGCAGGATGTAGTGAATAGAATTCCCCAATAGATAAAAAACATGCCTTTAATTTCGAGCATGGTATTACCTACTAATACAAACAACGCTGTTTGAATGGCCGAGATTAAAAATAGAATACCGATTTTAGAAAGCAGGTAGCTACTGCGATTGAGGTGCAGAAACTTTTCACGCTTCAGAATTTTACGGTCGCGGATAATTTCTTCGGCACTTACCGTAAGGCCCATGAACAGCGCCACAATTACACTCATAAACAAATAGGCCGGCATGTTTAGATTCTTACTGAAAATGTACCCGATGTTTACGGTATCGTCAGTATTATAATAACGTACAATAAAGGCGAGTATAAATGCGAGTAGAGGTGCTTCGAGCAGATTGATAACCAGATATTGCGTATTGCTTAGTTTAGAAAGCAAATCGCGACTACCAAAGATGTTAATTTGCTGTAGCCAAGATGGTATACGAAGCGTAGAGTGTGGTTCTTCAGGTGAAGGTGTAACCGGAACAACCTTAATTTTTTCTTTAAATTTCTTGTTCCAGAGGTCGGGTGAAAATTTTCGCTCGTCAGTAAAGTTTCCAAACTCATTGATGACTTTGGTTTCAATGATGTTAAAAATCTGTTCGGGATTAACATTACCACAGGTAATGCATTCGCCTTCCTGGCTGTTAACCAGATTGATGTTGCGCTTAAAGTAAGTAATGGCATCAACCGGGTTGCCGTAATAAATCTGATAACCACCAGTATCTAAAATCACCAGCTTATCGAACATTTTAAAAATATCGGACGAAGGCTGGTGAATTACCGCGAACACAAGTTTGCCTTTAAGCGAAAGTTCTTTTAGTAAGTCAATAATGTTTTCCGAATCGCGCGAAGACAACCCTGAGGTAGGTTCATCTACAAACAGCACAGCCGGTTCGCGTAATAATTCAAGGCCAATGTTAAGGCGTTTGCGTTGGCCACCGCTAATGGTTTTGCGAAGGGGAGAGCCAACCTTTAACTCTTTGGTTTCGGAAAGTCCGAGATCAGCAAGAGTTTTAACCACCAAATCGTCAATAGCAGTTTCAGTAAGGTGACTGAAACAAAGCTTGGCAGCAAAATATAAGTTTTGATATACGGTAAGGTCTTCAATCAACAGATCATCTTGTGGCACAAACCCGATTACACCTTCAATGCGTTGAGGTTCTTTATAAATGTCGATACCATTTATAAGTACTTGCCCAGCCGATGGTTTTTCTGTTCCATTCAATACATGCAGCAGCGTAGATTTACCTGCACCACTGGCACCCATTAAAGCTACCAGGTTACCCGATTCTTCTTCAATGTCCACTTCGCGTAAGCCCAGCTTACCGTTTTTAAATTTGTATGAGATGGCTTTTGCTTCAAAGCTTGTGCGGGTTGTGGCAACCTGCTTGCGGAATAAATTTAAAATCTCGCCAAAGTAAACGGCATCGGCTGCTTCCCAACGTAAGGTGCTACCAATGGCCAGCACATTAATGTTGCCTGGCTTTTGCGGTACACCATTCAGGTACACATCGGTATGGCCGAGGTACTTAAAGAAAAATGTATCGGTAGATCGTACATATAAGATACTGATAAACCCATTCAGTCCTTGCCTAAAAATCTGCCGCCCGGCTTTAAGCGATTCTGTTTTCGAGTCAACTACCAGAATATCTTCATGGTTGATCTGATCGCGGTTTTTAGCCATTACATAATGCGTAATCAGGCTAAGGTCTTGCGGTTGTATGTTTAGCGACTCTGAAATGGTTTGGGCAATGCTCTGCTCGCGTGGCGAAATATTTCCATCGGCCATAATTACGCTCAGCAATTCCAGCATAATTACCACCTTCTGTTTTTGTGCAACTTCTTTATTAATAGAGCGGCAGATTTCCAGAATAGTATCTTTTTCTTGCGTGGCCGAAAGTTTGTTCGAGATATCTACTGCAAACTCATCGAACAGCCGCATGTGATCTTCGGTGGCTTTCTGGCTGAGGTGATCGGAAAGAAACACCTGAATGTATTCCCGCTCCTGTGTGGTGATGTGGTCTTCCTTGGCTACCAGGGCAAACAACCTCATAATGGCATTCAGTACGGGTTCACTCATAGTCTTTCAGGTTTGGAGCAAGTTTAAAGATAATAAAAGCCGCTTTATCGAAATAAAAAAGGACTGGCCCCATGACCAATCCTTTCTTGATTTGTTTACTGAATAACTCAGTTAACGATTGAATTACGCATTTTCTCAACAACGTTAGTAATGTCAATCAGATTCTTATCAGAAAGAACAAGCGCTGAATTGTTATTCTTGATTTGTTCTTCAATATTCAATGCCTTGTAGCTGGCTTGAAGCGTTTTAAGATCGGCAACCAACGAAGCAACTGGCTCTTCCTGATCAACAGCAGAAAGCATAGCCGTAAGTTCGTCCACTGATTTTTCCTGCTCCAGAATAACGCGCATAAGCGGAGTTAACACCAGATTACGCGAATCGTCAGGCAGTAAATCTTTAGGATAGGTTTTAATCAGGCCGGTAGAAATATAAAGACCTTCAATAAAGCTTCCGGAAAGGAGTAAAGCAGCCAGTTTGTTGCGGCTATCGTCTTTCAGGTATTTCTCGCTGCTTTGTACTGCGGCATTCAAAATGTTTGCTAATGAATCTTTATTGGAAATGTTGCTTTCGAAACGCTTCAGCACATCCACATCAAAAGTTCCGATTACGCCAATATTGTCGGCTAATTTTTTAGAAGCATTCAGGTAATCAATTGCCTCCTGAGTTTTATCGTATGAGCTAAGGTACCCAATATCAGCGGCATACACGCCTAGATTAAGAGCAGCTTTATCGGTGCGGCTGCCATATTGGTCTACTTTACTGCGACTGTTTATCAAGCTTTGGTTATACTCGGCACCAGTTTGCTGAAGTAAATACGGTATTTCGGTTGGCGAAGGAAGGTTGTAAACAACTTCTTTGATCTGATCTTTAAGCGATTGTTCAGCCTCGCTGAATTCATTGGCGTTGTTCTCTTTTGAACCGCCCCCGCAGCTTCCAAGCATGGCCAATGCTCCAACAGCAACAACAGGAATTAAGAGTCGAGTAAATTTCATGGGTTTTTGGTTTAGACCTTCAATTTTAGCACATTTTTCTAAACGGGTAAAACCGTTTGTGCAAAATTTTGAAGATAAAGCGAGTAATCGAAACAATATTGCCTTAATTTAAGTTTTATACGCATGTCGGTGGTGAGTTCCTTTCAAACAGTATTTCTGGTGGACGATAATGAGGTAGATCTCTTTGTGCAGAAGCGATTTATAGAGATGAAGCAATTTGCCGGAACCATTGTTACTTTTTCCAGTCCTTCCAAGGCTCTTGAAGCCCTTACCAGCAACCCCGGCCATATCCCCGGAATCTTGTTTTTAGACCTTAACATGCCCATGCTCAATGGGTTTGAGTTTCTGGAGCGGGTTCGGGAATCTTCTCAGGACTTGTTCAATCGCTTACGGGTGGTAGTGCTTACCAGTTCAAACAGCCAGATGGACCGCGAACGGGCCTTCAGTTTCAGTAATGTGATCCGGTTTATACCCAAGCCTTTAACCGCGCAGGGGTTAGATGAGTTGCTGAACAATCTCGACCGTAAAAATTAATTGTCAGCCAGATTCGTCTTTTTCCAGGTGCGATGCTTCTGATGGAAGTACACCATAGATCCCAGGATTAGTGCCGTTCCCACAAACGACATAATATACCCGCCCGAAATAAAGAACTCCAACCAACTCAGGTTAGCCTGAAAGAATTTTTTGTACACCAACACCGCTATGCTGCCCACATAACCAAACGAATCGGCTACGTACATAATAAACCCAACCGTGCTTACATATTTAAAGGCTGCAATCAACCGATCGAAAAATATGCTGTTGAACGGGATGTAGCCCAGGTACAATCCAATGCCCACCAACGTCATCCACACCAACGGGCTTATTATTGCCGATTGAAATAGCAGGTTGGCAACGCCAATCAAAATCATTCCAGCAGCAATTATTAAGTGATTGATCATCAGCGCACGCTTATTGTTTTTGATCAGCATCAGGCTGCCCATGCAAACCAATACAATTAACGATACTGGGATTTC
The DNA here is from genome assembly GCA_017303795.1 of Cytophagales bacterium. Classification (GTDB taxonomy): domain Bacteria; phylum Bacteroidota; class Bacteroidia; order Cytophagales; family Cyclobacteriaceae; genus ELB16-189. Next base: position 419,853 of record JAFLBR010000002.1, read on the forward strand.
GGTTTGTGTATAGATGGATGGGTCGTTGCCCATATCAAGTGCTAACCAGATTTCGGCCGAGAAGTTGTCGCGAAAATCGCGGAAAGCGGTAAGCAATACATAACACAATGTAAATAATATGATGCCGGGTAAAAATGCTTTTGTAAAGGCTCTGCGTTCATCGCCATTCATGGGTGAGCGTTTGGTTCGTAACCGTTCGTCCTCAGCAGAGGGTGGCGGAAGTTTATCCAACAAAAACAGAAACAATAACAAGGGCAATATAAACAGGCAACAAACTACAAACGGCATCCAGTATTCCGATGTACCCCAGTCGCGCATTACGTATGCACCAACAGATCGGCACAAGCCTGAGGAGAAAATAAAACTTACCGCCAGCGAAGCACCCAGAACTTCCGTCATGCGTCTGCCCTCTAAATATCCGAAAACCATGCCCCACACCATGCCCAATGGAAATCCATTCACAAAAAGGAAAATAATATTATAAGGTGCCGGTACAATGGCAAACAAAAGCCATGATAAAGCAGCAATGCTAACCATTAACAGAATTCCAAAGCTACGGGAGTGTGCTTTAAGCTCAGAGATGGTTTTAATACCTACAAACTTGGCGGCTCCATAACCCAACACCTGCGAAATAACCAGCCACGATTTATAATCCAGTCCACCGAAAGTAAGCCCGCTATAGGTAGCTGCCGGAAATGCTTTGCGAAAAGCAAACACACATGTATATAAAGCAAATGCGGTGAACGATGCATACAGTGTAAACCACACCGGGTGCAGATTCTCAAGCCAAAGGGTGATCTTATTTTTGGTAGTAGTCAAAATTTTGCAAACCTGTTTTGGTTAAAATTAACTTCTTTATGGTGCGATGCAAAACAAAGTAGTAAAGTGCTTTTAACATTCTGGTATTGCAAGTTTATTACCTTCACGAAAACTTCACTTGAAATGAACCGATTTGTACTTGTATGTGTGTTAGCCCTGCTACCGGGGTTGGCTCAAGCCCAAACCAAAGCTGAGAATATTATTTTAATTACGTTGGATGGGATGCGCTGGCAGGAAGTTTTTTCCGGTGCCGATTCTCTGCTAATTAATAGTAAAGACTATGTTGAAGATGTAACGGGATTGAACCAACAATTTTGGAAACCAACTGCTACGGCACGCAGACAAACTTTGATGCCCTTCTTCTGGAGTGTAGTAGCGAAGCAGGGAGTTCTATTTGGGAATAGAAGCTTAGGTAATTATGTGAATTGCACCAACACCATGTGGTTTTCTTATCCGGGGTATAACGAAATTCTTTCTGGTTACGCAGATGATGCACGCATTTCCAGCAACGACAAGTTTCCTAACCCGAACGAAACAGTGCTGGAGTTTTTAAACAAACAAAACAACTATAAAGGTAAAGTGGCCGCGTTTGGTTCGTGGGATGTGTTTCCGTTTATTATTAATGAAGCACGGAGCGGACTTCCGGTAAATGCCGGATTCAGAACGGCCACTCAACCGAAACTATCCGACCGCGAAAAATTTCTCAATCAACTTCAAACTGAAATTCCCAGCCCGTGGGGTAGTGTAAGGCTTGATGCGTTTACTCATCACTATGCGTTAGAGTACATGAAGAAATACAAACCGAATGTGGTTTATATCGCCTATGGTGAAACCGATGATTTTGCACACAATGGGAAATACGATGCGTATCTGAAATCAGCCTTTCAAACCGATCAGTTTATAAAAGCAATCTGGGAGTGGGTACAAGGTGAACCTCAGTATCGCAACAAGACAACAATCTTAATCACCACCGATCACGGTCGGGGTACAATACCGTTAAACGAGTGGCGCGATCATGGTTCGAAAGTGAAAGGCGCAGATGAAATCTGGTTTGCCGCAATAGGGGCTGGCGTAACTCCCCAAGGCGAAGTAAAAACTGCTGGTCAGCTTTATCAGAATCAGGTAGCAGCAACTGCGGCTGCTTTGCTCGGTAAAACTTTTTCTCAACAAGGGAAGGCCGGAGCACCGATTAATCTCGCTAAGTAAACCGGGTTAAGCCACCCATCCCACAAGTATTGTATAATGTAGCTGGGGCCGATAGTTTCGCTTCAAACATATTATACTATGATGAGATCGTTTACCTTTTTTATCGGATTGGTACTTTGCCTAACCCTGGCACTGCCCGCCACCGCACAAAAAACCAAGAAAAAAGATGACAAGAAATCGGCCCCGGCAGTTCCCGCAAAGGCGGATACTGTAAAGGCCAAAGGCCCTACGCTTCCAGGCCCAAAGCCTTATAAGCAAGTAATCACCGCAAGGGCTAAAACCCAGAAGGGACTTTTTACCGTTCATAAAATCAATGAAGATTATTTCTTCGAAGTACCCGATAGTATTATTGGGCGCGAGTTTATGGCAGTTACCCGGATTGCCAAAGCCCCAACTGGTGCAGGCTATGGTGGCGAAGAAGAAAACCGGCAGGTATTGCGTTGGGAGCGCGGCCCCAACAACAAATTGTTTTTGAGAGCCGTGTTAACCATAAACACAAGCTCAGACGAAAGCAAACCCATTACGCAAGCGGTTACCAATTCAAACGTGCAGCCCATTGCCGCAGCATTCGATATAAAGTCTATCCGCAAAGACACCTCGTATGTAATTAGTGTTACCGATTTCTTTAAAGGCGATAACCAACTTATCTCCCTCGATCCGCGCACTAAGCGCTCGTTTAGTTTAACTGCTATTCAGGCCGATCGTTCTTATGTGCAAAGCATTAAGTCATTCCCAATCAATACTGAAGTTAAGATGGTAAAGACATTTACTTCGGTGTTGCCTCCGCCAAGTGCTGGCTCAGGGCCGGTGCAGGTGCGCGAGTTACCTGCTGGTGCTTCAGCGGGTGTAGTAACAATCGAGATCAACACCTCCATGATCTTATTGCCGAAAGTACCAGCTCGTAAAAGATTGTTTGATCCGCGTGTAGGTTATTTCGCTAATGGTTATACCGTGTATGGCGAAGAATCTCAGAAATCGGAAACAGAAGTATTTGCCGTACGTTGGCCTTTAGAACCAAAAGCTGGTGATGTTGAAAAGATGAAGCGTGGCGAATTGGTTGAACCGAAAAAACCAATTGTATTTTACATCGATCCGGCTACACCAGTAAAGTGGCGTAAGTATCTGATCGCTGGTGTGCAGGATTGGCAGAAAGCTTTTGAACAAGCTGGTTTTAAAAATGCAATTTTAGCGAAAGAAGTTCCGGCTGGCGATAGCACGATCAGCACCGAAGATGCACGCTATTCCTTCATCCGCTACTTCGCTTCCGATATTCAGAATGCATACGGCCCGAATGTGCACGATCCACGCTCAGGCGAAATTATTGAAAGCCATATTGGCTGGTATCACAACGTAATGAGTTTATTGAATAGCTGGTACACTATTCAAACTGCTGCGGTTGATCCACGTGCGCGAAAACGTAAGTTCGATGATGATCTGATGGGCGATTTGATTCGCTTTGTAGCAGCACACGAAGTAGGCCATACGTTAGGCCTTCGCCATAACTTTGGTTCAAGCTTTAGTACTCCGGTAGAAAAACTCCGCGACAAAGAACATCAGGCTAAGTATGGTCATACACCTTCTATTATGGATTATGCCCGCTTTAACTATGTGGCACAACCCGAAGATGGCGTAACCAATTTATTTCCTGGTGTAGGTACGTATGATCGGTGGGCTATTGAGTGGGGTTACAAACCTATTTTCGATACGAAGTCTGCTGAAGAAGATAAAAAAGTTTTGAACAAGTGGGTGTTAACTCATGCTGGTGATCCGGCATATTGGTTCGGTTCAGAAATTAATCCTTACGATCCACGCTCACAAAGCGAAGATTTAGGTAACAATGCTATGCTTGCCAGCGATTACGGTATCAAAAACCTGAAGCGAATTCTGCCAAGCCTTAAAGACTGGTACAAAGAAGAAGCAGAAGGTTATAAGAAGTTAGATGAAATGTATAATCAGGTAGTAGGGCAGTACCGCAGGTATATGGGCCATGTTACCAAATATGTGGGTGGTATTTATGAAACACCTAAAACCTACGATCAGGAAGGAATGGTGTATGAGCCTACTCCTAAAAATCTGCAACGCGATGCAGTTGCTTTCTTAAACAAACAATTGTTTGAAACACCAAAGTGGATGTTAGATGCAAACATATTGCCGCTTACACGGCCCGGCTCTGGTGTTGAACAAGTGCGCCAGATGCAGGAAGCTACTATTAACGCTCTACACGATTATGGTCGCATGCAGCGCTTGATTGAAAGCAGTGCCTTGAATGCAAATGCTTATAGTCTGGATGATATGTTTACCGATTTACGCAAAGGCATCTGGTCTGAGTTAGCATCGGGTAAAACCATTGATAACTTCCGTAGAAATTTACAGAAGGTGCATGTTGAAAAAATGGTTGCCTTGTTAAGTCCATCGGGAACACCACAAGCGGGAGGCTTTGGATTTTCAAGTCCATTCTTTCCGGCTTCACCAGCATCGCCTGTGGCTGATGCAAAGAAGAGTGATGTAATGTCATTAACACGCGCACATTTAGTGGCTTTACGCGGAGAAGTTGGTTCCGCTATTCCACGCACGGCCGATAAGCTGAGCAAGTATCATTTACAAGATGTGCTGGTAAGAATTAACCAGGCGTTAGATCCGAAGTAAAATTTAAAGAAGGTTAATAATCAAAAACGCCCCGGTAACTCGGGGCGTTTTTAGTTAAGGATAGGTAAAGAAATCAACGATTAACTTTGATATCCTTTATACTTCGTGGCAACCAAACCTGCATCTGATTTTGGCCGCGATTGCACCAAGCATAGTAAGGTATGGCGGTAATGTTTTTGGTTTCTGTACTGATGGATTGACCATCGGGGTTGATCTGCAAAGTGGGTGCACTAAATTGAATGGTGGTAATTCCTTCCAGCAGGTCTTTGTTGAACTGCGTGGTAAACGTTGCTTTATCGGGTAAAATAAAATTCCAGGCCTGGCCTCCGTTATCGGCACCTTCCACACAATATACTAAAGGCCCGCGCTGCAATGCCACGCGACCTTCGTTTTGCTTAACCTCACTTCTTGAAGTAAGTCGTTTTACATCCATAGAAAAATTCAGTTCAACCACATCACCTTTTTTCCACTCGCGGGTAAGCACGGCATACCCATTTTCCATTTGGTAAGGTGCAGGTTTGCCATTAACCAAAACTGTAAACGCATCAGGTGTTTTGTTTTCAAACACAAACAGATCGCCCGGAACGGCTTCGCCTTGCAACCAACCGGGTATGCGCAAGCTTACTTTAAATTTCGATTTTGTTTTTGGATTGAGTGTGAGTGTGGTCTTGCCATCCCATGGATAATTGGTTGACATCGTTACAGGAATTTCCTGCTTCCTGATTTTAACAGTGGTGTTGCTGCCAATAAAAAGATTTACCCACAGTCCGGCATCTGAGTAACCATAGATGTAATCGCCAAGCGAAGCTACCAACCTGGCAATGTTAGCGGGACAACATGCAGTACCAAACCATTCTCTGCGATAATGGCGCCCATCCGATGCCAATGGGTTTCCATAGAAAAACTTATCTCCCGAAAGGGACAACCCATCGCGGGCACCATTATACAGGCTGCGTTCTAACACATCAATAAACTGGCTGTTGCCGGTAAGTAAATTCATACGCTGATTCCAGAATACCATTCCAACAGAAGCACACGTTTCGCAGTAAGCTTGCTCGTTCGGTAAATCATAATCCACACTAAAACCTTCGTTGCTACCAGATGAACCAATGCCTCCGGTTATATACATATTGCGATGCACCACATCTTCCCAAACAGTTTTCATCGCATTCATGTAACCTTCATCGCCTGTAAGGGCTGCCACATCAGCGGCACCGGTGTACATGTACATAGCGCGCACGGCATGGCCGGTTATTTCTTTTTGTTCGCGTACCGGCACTACATCTTGTGCATAGGCAGTATCTCTCCAATCGGTCCAGGTATAACCTTTGGCATATTTATGACCACGTTCTTCCAATAACCAACGCGCCAGTGTAAGGTATTTTTTATCTTGTGTTACATGATAAAGTTTTACCAACGCCAACTCCAATTCCTGATGGCCGGTAACCCAATGTAGTTTTCCGGGTCCGAAGCGGGCATCGAAATGATCGGCAAACCTGATGGCTACATCCAATAACTTTCTTTTGTTCGTTACCTGATAGTAGGCTACGGCTGCCTCGATTAAATGGCCACCGTTATAATCTTCGTGCATGCTCATGTCTGTCCAACGTTCGTTCATGCGCCCGAGCGAATAGTATGTGTTGATATAACCATCTTTCAATTGTGCGGCAGCAATTTTATCAATCCACTCGTCTGCTTTTTGTTCCAGAGCTGGATCAGGATGATTTTTTAATGAATACGCAATAGCTTCCAATGCTTTGAACACATCGGAGTCGTCATAAAAAATACCTTCGTGTTTTTCGTTTTTATTGCGGGCTACTTTTTCGAAGTTGCGGATGCGGGGCGTTTTTATTTCGGTTTGGTAAATACAGGCTTGCAGGGTAGTGGTAGCCACCTTATCTAAAGTTGGTTTCCAGAATGAATCGGTAATGGTTACATTGGAAAAATTTACCGGTTCAAATTTTCGGGTGGGTGGTTGAGCGTGACAAAGGAATGTACAGATTAGAAGTGCCAAAAGTGCAAAATACTTACTCATAAGGTTAGCGTTAAGAGAAAATAAAGATATGAGTTTTTGAATAGGAATGAGAAACAGCAAGTAGTTCTGGGCTTGATTAGTGGATACAGATAGTAACCAACAAATCAGAATTAAACATTCTTTCAGGTGAGATAACTTTTTCATGAAGCGGAACATTGTTTCCGTAACGCTCCTTTAATTTTTGTTTTACTTCCGGGCTTGTCAGGCTAAATTCTTTTAATTGTTGTAGCGAACCAATAGCGATTCCGGTAGCTTCAAAATAAATCTTCCAAACCAACTCGGAGCAATAAATTCGCTCATCCGACCATTCAAAGTACAAATCGTAATTTTTGCCTTTGAATTTATTGCCGACTGCCTTCATCCTGTTCAAAGTTTCTGCTGTAAGTACCTCTGCACTATTCTTTACTCGCTTTACCACATAGTGTTGATTTTTTCCGCGAGCAACCCACTCATCAAGTGGTGTTAGTTTAACCGGTTGAATGGCTTCATATACAAAAGTCTGATCACCTTCCACATAGATAATCCCCATGTGGCTGTATTCCGATCCGGTTGCGAGTTGTATAGCTTTGCTCTGGCTTGACTGCGATGTTTGAAAGATAATATCTCCGCTTTGTAGCGTTTTAGATTCAGGCGCAGGGTCGCCTATTAATCTTATGGTAAGTGCGAATAGGCCGCCAGCACCCATAAGCCCTCCGACAAGCAGTAAAAGTTTATTTCGCATTTATTCAAACCGATAACTTACTCCAACCTTAAACCATCTGCCTGGCATGGTTACCAGGTTGGTTTCTTTGTAGGTAACGTCAAAAATGTTAGTCAAATCTGCAAATGCGCCAAAAGTTTTTCCTTGCCACATCAGGCGGGTATCAACCAGATGATAATCGGGTAGGTTGGCGCGATCGCAGTAGCGATAGTTAATTGAATGAGAAATCGTTTTGAAGTAATGGAGGGTAATTCCACCCTGTACCTGGTGTTTAAGATTTTCAAATGCATAGCGCGAAAAGCCAAGGTCTGATGCTTTATCGGCATCAATAAACGTGTAGCCTCCGCTTATCGCGATGAATCTTGCCGCCTTCCAGGAAACATTCATGTCGATACCTTGCATGTTTACACCAATCAGGTTATCGGGTCTCCACGGATCGGTGGATTGCTCTTTGGTCCAATCGATTATACGTTTACCATCGCGAACAAAGTATGAAGCCTGACCTTGAAATTTTTTAGATTGAATAAGTTTAATACCACCTTCATAAGAGATAGCATACTCCGGTTGCAGTTCAGGATTGCCCAGGTTGGCCGGGTCGCTATAATAGAGATCGGTATACGTGGGCACGCGATACGTATACCCCATGTTGCCAAACACGGCAACGTGCTGTGTTAGAGTAAATCCAGCATCAACACCCGGAAACAAGTTAGTACCGAAATCTGAGTAATAATTTAATTGTATGCCAGGTGTAAAATGAAGCCGCTTGTTGAGTAACTCAATCCGGTGTTCCGCGAATAGGGTAGCCACGGTGCGTTCGCGATCGCCCAGATTTGTACTTCGCAACCAGAGTTGATTTACATCTAAACCCAATCCGGTACTGCCATGATTGTGTTTTAGCGTTGCATTAGCTTCATAACCAACGGTGTTGTTCAAATGTAAATTACGATAAGCAGAAGGATTAAACCGATTAAAAATATAATCATCGAAATTTCTACGCCAGTACACCCGATGTTGTATGCTTAATTTTTCTGATGGTTGCGTTTGCAACGTAACAGCAGCCAGACTGGTTTGAATAGTTTCGTATTGATCGGTAAATGCCGGGCTTGCATAAAAACCATTGGCCCCAAAAGCACGATCGGTATAACCAGCTAATACACTTAGTTTGCCAACACTTGTATTTACCTGCGATTGATAAAAGAAATTATTGATTGTGTATGCCGTATTGTATTGATAACCATCCGAAAAATCGCGCGAAGCAGAGAGGTAGTGTTTTACTTTATCGCTGGTTTGAGCAGCACTAATTCTAAAACCACCCAAACCTTTACCACCGCCAATTGCCTGTAATTTTATAAATGCCTTGTCGGGATTTTTAGTAATGATATTAATGGCACCAGCAAATGCATTCTGTCCAAAAATGCGTGCAGCCGGGCCTTTCAAAACCTCAATGCGTTCAATGTTATCGATATCAATCGGTAGGTTAAGCGAATGATGTCCGGTTTGTGCATCGCTGATTTTAATTCCGTTGATCAGTATTAGCACCTGATCGAACGTGCTGCCACGAATGCCGGCATCGGCCTGCACTCCGTGTGCGCCTCTTTGCCGAATATCTACGCCCGCTACATAATGTAACAAGTCGCTTACGCTGATAGCAGGTGCTTGTTTTAGATCTGCGGCCGAAATTACAATTACACTCGCGGCTGTTTCATCGAACCCGGTTTGGATGCGATTGGTTTGAATAACAACTTGTTGTAAAAGTCGGGTTGAGTCTTGTTGACTAAGTGCAACGGTGGAAAAAAGCAAAAGCGGAATCAAATACCGATTCATAATCATTAAAAATGAGCCGCAAGTTAAGGTAATCGTAATCTAATTTTCAAACAGGTAATTTTGCCAATGGTTTACCAGATCGGATTTGTTTAACCATATTTAGGGTATGAAATGTGTTAGAAGATTTTTTCTTGTTGGTTTAGCCGCAGTTGGAATTACTTGTGTAGGGTATAGCCAATCTTTTACATCCTCCAACCTGCCCATTGTGGTAATTAACACCAATAGTCAAACTATTTTAGACGAACCTAAGATTACCGTTGATATGGGTATTATCGACAATGGTATTGGCCAACGAAATAATCTTACCGATCCGTTCAATAATTATAATGGTAAAGCAGCCATGGAAATTCGCGGATCATCTTCGCAATCTTTTCCAAAAAAACAATACGGGGTTGAACTGCGCGATGCGGCTGGCAATGATGTGAGTGTACCGTTGTTAGGTTTACCGCCCGAAGAGGATTGGGTGTTGTTTGCACCTTATAATGATAAAACCCTGATGCGCGATGTGCTGGCCTATAAGATAGCACGCGATCAGGGTAGGTATGCTCCACGCACCCGCTATTGCGAATTGGTTATAAATGGTCATTACCAGGGTATTTATGTTTTAATCGAAAAAGTAAAACGCGATAACAATCGTGTAGACATTAATAAACTTGATCCGGATGAAAACACGGGCAACGATCTTACCGGTGGTTATCTAATTAAAATAGATAAGGAAACAGGAAGTGGCAACGGTGGCTGGACCTCCAACTATTCGCCTCCCAGCCGAAACGGTAGCCAGACTATTTTTTATCAATATGATTATCCTAAAGCTGCTGAGATCTCAACGGCACAGAAAAATTACATTCGCCAGTTCATGCTAAACTTTGAAACTGCTTTGGTTGGCACTGGGTTTACCGATCCGGTAAACGGTTATACCCGGTATATAGATGTTGATTCGTTTATCGATTTTTTTATTGTGAACGAAGTTTCAAAAAATGTGGATGGCTATCGTTTAAGCACGTACCTGCATAAACAACGCGATTCCGATGGCGGTAAATTATTGATGGGCCCTGTGTGGGATTTTAATCTTGGCTTTGGTAATGCCAATTATTGTACTTCTGGTAATCCGGATGGCTGGGTAACTAATTTTAATTCTATTTGTCCTCAAGACTTGTGGCTGATTCCTTTCTGGTGGGGTCGATTGAATCTGGATCCAACGTACAGAAGTAAACTGGCTGCACGCTGGGCGGAACTTCGGGCCGATAAGTTGCAAACCGCGCGCCTGCATACCTACATCGATTCGGTTTATTCGGTACTAAATGCGGAAGCGGCTGCCCGTAACTTCGAAAAGTGGCCCGTCTTAGGCGAAGAAGTTTGGCCTAACTTCTATTGGCAAAGCGAAACTTATTTTGATGAAGTAAACTGGCTGAAGACCTGGATAACCAATCGCATGAATTGGTTAGATGCCAATATGCCACAGGTAATAACTTCCGTGGAGGATAATACTTCCTTGCAGGTTTTTCCTAATCCGTTTTTGAATGAAGTGTATCTGGAATATACACTCGCACAGCCGGGCAAGTTTGAAGCGGAGTGGTTTGATGCTTCTGGAAAAGTGATTCATAAAATTTCTGAAACGCAAGGGCAAAGCGGTACTTATCAGGTCACCATTCATACCCAAAACTGGCCGTCAGGGTTGTACTACTTTCGCGCAAAGCCGGGTGGAGCCTCAGGCTTTTCGGGCAAGTATATCCGGCATTAAACCATCAGTACAAGCATACGGGCATTAGCCCAATTGATGCTATGATTATTCAATTATTGTGAGCAACTTAACCAGCACAATATTGAATTATGACAAACTTCAATCGAAGAGATTTTATTAAACGGAGCGCACTGGCCACAGCAGGTCTGTTTCTGTATTCACCCATGTTGGTTCATGGTCGCTCGTTGACGGATAAAATAGTAGTAGGCGTGGTGGGCACTAATAGTCGCGGCCATTATTTAGCACGTTTGTTTGCTCAATTGCCCGATGTTGAAGTGGGTTTTATCTGCGATGTGGATGCCAAGGTATTGGAACGTACCGTTGCCGATATTGAAAAGTTAACCGGCAAAAGACCAAAAGCATTTAAAGATGTGCGCAAACTGCTGGAAGAAAAAGATTTGGATGCCATTGCTATTGCAGCGCCCGATCATTGGCATGCACCCGCTACACTTATGGCATTAAAAGCAGGCAAGCATGTATATGTAGAAAAACCCTGTTCGCATAATCCGGCTGAAGGCGAGATACTCGTGACTGCTGCGGCAAAGTATAATAAGATTATACAAATGGGTAACCAACGCAGATCGTTCCCTAACATTATTCAGGCTATGCACGATTTGCACAGTGGCATTATAGGCAGAGTTTATTTTGCAAAAGGCTGGTATGCCAATGCGCGTAAATCAATTGGTACCGGAAAAATTGTTCCAGTACCCGCACATTTCGATTACGAATTGTGGCAAGGGCCCGCTCCACGTAAGCCTTACCAGGACAATCTGATTCATTACAACTGGCATTGGTTCTGGAACTGGGGCACAGGCGAAGCGTTGAACAACGGCACACACGAGTTGGACGTAATGCGTTGGGGGTTGGGTGTGGATTATCCCACTAAAGTAATTTCAGCCGGTGGGCGATATGCATTTAACGATGATTGGGAAACCCCCGACACACAAACTATTACCTACGAGTTTGCGAATAAAACTTCCATTTTATGGGAAGGCAGAAGTTGTAACGATTACGATGAGTTTAAAAGTGGCCGCGGTGTAGTTTTTTATGGCGAGAAAGGAACTATGGTTATTCCGGGCGGTGATGATTATAAAGTTTATGAGTTAGGCAGCAAACTGGTGAAAGAAGTGAAAACCGAAATTCAACAAGTTGATGCAACCAACACTATGGGTATGGGCGAGAAGTTAGATAGTTTGCATTTGAAAAATTTTATTGAAGCCGTGCAAGGCAAAGCAAAACATACTTCGCCTATCAGCGAAGGCCATAAGTCAACGTTGTTGCCACAGTTGGGTAACATTGCATGGCGCACCGGGCAAACGCTTACCTGCGATGCGGCTACGGGCAGAGTATTAAATAATAAAGCTGCCAACAAACTCTGGAGCCGCGAGTATGAAAAAGGCTGGGAGATGAAGTTGTAATCATTCATGTCAGGCGTCTGACCGCTTCAAGCGGTCTTGACGCCTAAATCGTAATTCTACAATCGTAATTCTACAATCGTAATTCGTAAATTTTTATGATAAGGTTTTCAATAAAATTCATTGCTTTAATTCTGGTAGTCACTCACGCGGGCTTTGCTCAACCCAAAGAAAAGTGGACAAAACTTTTTAATGGCAAAGACCTTACCGGTTGGAAGTTGGTTAACGGAACGGCCAGTTATGAGGTTAAGGATGGAATGATTGTGGGTACTTGTGTAAAAGATTCGCCCAATTCATTTCTGGCAACTGAAAAAGAGTATGGCGATTTTATTCTGGAAGTGCAGGTAAAAATTGATGCCGGAATTAACTCCGGAATTCAATTCAGAAGTTTGCAGCGCGAAGGCGATGGTCGCGTGCATGGTTACCAAATGGAAGTAGATCACCGGCCGGAGCGCAGTTGGTCGGGTGGCATTTACGATGAAGCCCGCAGAGGTTGGTTATATCCGGTAGAACTTAATCCACCCGCGAAAGCGGCTTACAAATGGGGCGAATGGAATACGTATCGCATCGAGTGCATCGGCAACACTATTCGTACATGGGTGAATGATGTACCTGTAGTTTATCTGGTGGATAATGCTTCGTTAAAAGGTTTAATTGGGTTACAGGTACATTCGGTTTACAATGCTGAAGGTGTAGGTAAAAAAACATTTTGGAAAAACATTCGCATTCAAACTGAAAATCTTACTCCGCGACCAACCACAAACATTCCGGTTGTTAATCTTGTGCCAAATACCTTATGCGATCTTGAAAAAGAACAAGGCTTTACTTTGTTATGGGATGGTGAAACCACAAAGAACTGGCGTGGTGCACACAAACAAAACTTTCCTGAAAAAGGGTGGGAGATAAAAGATGGTGTGCTTTCCGTGTTGCCCTCAGGTGGAGCAGAGTCAACCAATGGTGGCGATATTATCACCAATGAAAAATATGGAGCATTTGAACTTACATTCGATTTTAAATTTGCAGAAGGTGCCAACAGTGGAGTAAAGTATTTTGTTGACGAAAAATATTTATCAACAGGTTCAGCTATCGGCCTTGAGTATCAGATACTGGATGATGCCCGCCATCCCGATGCAAAAGAAGGTGTAGTAGGTAATCGTACGCTGGGATCATTGTACGATTTAATTCCTTCTTTGAAGATTCAAGACATACCACGGGTGTGGAATGAAGGCCGCATTAGGGTTTATCCCGATGGTCGCATTGAACATTGGCTTAATGGAAGAAAGATTGTGGAGTACCAGCGCGGTACGCCTATTTTTTATGCGCTGGTTGCGCGCAGTAAGTATAAAGATTGGGAAGGTTTTGGAATGGTAGCGAAAGGTCATATTCTTTTACAAGATCATGGCAATGCGGTTTCGTTTCGCAGTATTAAAATCCGCGAACTGAAATAATATGAAGCCAATCAAGACAGCTATACTTTCTTATGGAATGTCGGGTGAAGTATTTCATGCACCCTTGCTTCATGCCCACAAGGGGTTTGAAATCACTACCATCGTTCAGCGATCAAAAGATACAGCCAAGGAACATTACCCAACCTGTACTCTTGCTCGCACGGTTGATGAAGCTATTGGCGATCCTGCTATTGAACTTGTAATTGTAAACACGCCAAATGAATTGCATTTCAATCAAGCATCGCGTGCCATACTGGCCGGTAAACATGTAGTGGTTGAAAAACCATTTACGGTAACGGTGCATGAAGCGGATCAATTAATTGAATTGGCAAAAGAAAAAAATCGGATGCTCACTGCGTTTCAAAACCGAAGATGGGATGGTGATTTTCTCACGTTGAAACAAGTTTTTGATAACGGTTGGGTTGGTCGCGTAGTAGAGTTCGAAGCGCATTATGATCGCTTTCGTAATTATGTAGAACCGAATACCTGGAAAGAGGAATCGGGAATTGGAAAAGGTATTTTGTATAACCTGGGTTCGCACATGCTCGATCAGGTGCTGGTGTTGTTCGGCATGCCCGAATCTATCGATGCCCGCATCGGCATTCAACGCACCAATGGAAAAGTTGATGATTTTTACGATTTACGATTAAACTATGCGGGGGTGAATGTAATTGTAAAGTCAAGTTATCTGGTACGCGAACAAGGGCCACGCTATCAATTGCATGGTACAGAAGGTTCTTTTGTTACAGCCAGCAATGTCGATCCGCAGGAGCAGGCATTAAAGGAAAAGAAAATACCGGGCAGTGCCGGGTGGGGTACTATGCCTGAAGAAACCTGGGGAAAGCTAAACACCACGTTAAAAGGTGAGCATGTTCAAAAGAGAATCGAAACCATACCGGGTAATTACCTCGGCTTTTACGATAATGTGTATGCTGCCATTCGCGAGGGTGCACCACTGGCTGTAAAACCCGAACAGGCCCGCGATATTATCAGGTTAATTGAAGCGGCCTATGAGAGTAATAAGCAACAGAAATCTATTAAGCTAAACCCTTAAGTTTTACTAAACTTGTATCGTGAATCTAAACTCTATTTTTATTTGATATGTCTTATCTCGAGAATCTCTTCACCCTTAAATCTAAAGTAGCCATTGTTACCGGAGGTACCGGTGTGCTGGGTAGTGCCATGTGTAAAGCATTGGCTAAAGCCGGAGCGGCTGTTGTTATTCTTGGTCGCAGAAAAGATGCTGCCGATAAATTAGCGAATGAGATAATTCAAAGTGGGGGCCAGGCAATGGGCATCTCAGCCGATGTCCTGAATACTGAGCAACTGATCGCTGCCAAGCAAACTATTCTACAAGAGTATGGTCGTATAGATATACTGGTGAACGGTGCCGGAGGCAATTTGCCTGGTGCTGTGGTTATGCCCGATAAAACTATCTTCGATTTAAATATTGATGATTTCAGAAGTGTTGTTGATTTAAACCTAACGGGTTCTTTATTACCGACTCAGATTTTTGGTGAAGCGTTGGTTGCCACTAAACAAGGAGTGATCATCAATATTTCATCTATGACTGCCATTCGCCCACTTACGCGCGTGTTGGGTTATGGTGCCGCTAAAGCGGCCATCAGCAACTTTACACAATGGCTTGCGGTGGAGATGTCTAAAAAATATGGCGAAGGTATCCGTGTAAACGCTATTGCACCCGGATTTTTTCTTACCGAACAAAATCGCAATCTGTTAACGAATAGAGATGGTAGTTTAACCGAACGCGGTCAATTAATTATTCGCGGAACTCCATTTGGTCGCTTTGGCCAACCCGATGAATTAAGTGGTACGTTACTCTGGCTCTGTTCCGATGCTTCAAAGTTTGTATCGGGAATTGTAGTGCCGGTTGATGGAGCATTTAGTGCGTATGGGGGAGTTTAAAATAGTGGTTAGTCGTTAGTCCTTAGTCGTTAGTAATGGTTCATAGTATTTACGTAGGGGCTATCGATTATAAATCATTGACAAACAATTATAAAATAGAGTATTACTAGTTAACCGCAATAAACATTGAACACAACTGATAAACCCTGGTCTAACTATCGCTGGGTAGTTTGTGCGCTTCTTTTTGCAGCTACTACTATTAACTACATCGACAGGCAGGTGCTCAGTTTACTCAAACCGGTGCTGGAAAAAGAATTTAACTGGAGCGAGATAGATTACAGTAATATCGTAATGGCTTTTAGTGCTGCGTATGCGATTGGGTATCTCGTGTTTGGTCGTGTGGTGGATTGGGTTGGAACAAAAATGGGCTATGCTGTTTCCGTTTTCTTTTGGAGCATTGCAGCTATAGGTCATGCCTTTGCACGATCAACCATGGGCTTTGGATTTATGCGCGCGTTTCTGGGTTTGAGTGAAGCAGGAAATTTTCCTACAGCCATAAAGGCTACAGCCGAATGGTTTCCGAAACGCGAACGTGCATTGGCTGCTGGCATCTTTAATTCAGGAACCAACATTGGTGCAGTAGTGGCTCCATTGTTAGTGCCGTGGATTCTCGGGGCTTACGGTTGGGAAGAAGCATTTATCTGGACTGGGTTGGTAGGTTTTGTGTGGTTGATTTTTTGGTTTATTTTTTATGAGATTCCTTCAAGACAAAAACGGCTATCGCCCAAAGAGTATGAATACATCCATAGCGATGAAGATGAGCAACAGGAAACAGAGAAACCCATTAAGTGGATAAAGTTGCTTGGCTTTAAACAAACCTGGGCTTACATCTTAGGAAAATTTTTCAGCGATCCGGTATGGTGGTTTCTGTTATTCTGGTTGCCATCTTACTTTACCGAAGTTTATGGTGTTGATTTCAGAAAACCGAATTTGCAACTCGCCATCATCTACACCGCGTGTACCATTGGTAGTATTGGTGGCGGCTTTCTTTCTTCATGGTTGATTAAAAAAGGCTGGCCGGTGTTTAAAGCGCGTAAAACTTCTATGCTTTTGTTTGCCATTAGCGTAATGCCGATAATGACAGCACGCTTTGTGGAGAACATCTGGGGTGCAGTAGCCTTAATGAGCCTTGCCGTAGCAGCGCATCAGGCGTGGAGTGCCAATATCTTTACCACAACTTCCGATATGTTTCCTAAAAAAGCGGTAAGTTCTGTAGTAGGAATTGGCGGAATGGCCGGTTCAATCGGTTCGTTTTTGTTTCCCGTGCTGGTTGGGCATTTGCTTAATCATTACAAACTGTTAGGCAATATTACTAGCGGGTATAACATTTTGTTCCTGATTTGTGGCTTTGCTTATCTCTTTGCGTGGTTGCTCATGCATTGGTTGGCTCCGAGGATGGAAAGAATTAAGGTGTAGTGAAGATTTCAATAATTAACTATGGAATTTCGACTCAACTTGCATCTAATAATAAAAATTTGATTGCATGACTCGCTTAATTTCAATTTTAACCTTAATTCTGGTTATTCCCATGTTTGGTCAGGCACAATTACCCAACAAGTGGGATGTAGATTTTTCTATCAGGCTATCGCACTCAGGCAGTATGAGTGGTGGTTTTACCAGGATTCAATTTTCGTATGATCAGTGTGAATACGAAAATCAATCGCCAGAAGGAAAAGTTACGCGGTATTCTTTTAAGATGACGGAGGCCTTGCGTACCGAAATTCTGGCGAAGATGCATGCGTTAAAAATTGATAAAATAAAATCGCAGGCAAATGCGCGAGTGGTTAATGATGGTTGGTCCTCTTCTATTTGTCTTGGTACAGATTGTATTCAAGGAGGCACGTCAGCAGAAATGAGTGTTTCAGATAAAGATATCTTCTTAGAAGCCTACGATTACCTGCAACAATTTGCGTTGGATAGGCAGCCTAAATAAAGTTTTAATCACCTTAAATATGGCCGAACTTTAGGGGAGCTTACACTTGCACTGGACCACCCATTTTCTTTGAAATGTCATTACAGAGTCGTCAACTGTAAATGTAACCAGAATATCCCGACCTCCGTCCGAACCTGTTCCTGTCGGTTGAACAATTACATCGTCAATATTGAATTCATTGTCCCGCTTGACTTCTCTGAAATAGTTAGCTATCAAGTCCTCGAAGGTCTTCCAATTTTTTATCTCGGTCAACGAAAGTACTTTCATTTCAGTCTACTCTTTATTCTCTGCCAGGGCATTGCCACCAACGTTTATGTATAAGCCGTGGCGCTGAGCAAAAATAAAAAAATGTCCTCCTTATCAACGCCATGGATTATACATTTTGTTGTGTGCCGTACCGACTCACTACATTCTTGTCCCAATCTCACTCAGCCCGTCTATTGATTTGTCATTAAGTCCGTCAATTTGAAAATGAACGATGTCGTTGTTGTCATTGTCCACAGCAAGTCTCAAGGTAACGTCACCTAATGTGTAGTCGAACCAATTATCTTTCTCGTCCGATGTCCCGGCTAGTCCGTACTTGATCTCGTCCAACGATGATGAACTCAACTCCATGTTAATTTCGTCCGAAATGGTTGTCAACACTTCAGTCAGTCTATTTTTCCAAATCCAAAGTTGCCTAGTCATATTTGTCCGAGGTATGGCACACAACGTTTATGTATGAAACGTGGCTGGGCTTTCGAAGCGCATCACTGTCCCACGACACCAAACGTAATTTGAAAAACTAAACTACAAATTTACACTGAACCCCAGCCATGTTTTATACATTTTGTTAGCGCCTGTGCCCTTCTTCCGTGCTATTAATTGTCAGCCGTGATAATTGTCATTATGTCCACCGAATAGTTTTATCAAACCTCTGTCGAGGGCGGGGCAACCGTTACACCCCACTGTCGGTTTACGCTAAACTTTTACTTCTCTGTCCAGCTTGGCAAATTGGAAGGCACTCTTGCCAATGCTTTGGATGTGTGTTGGGACTGTGTGGCTTTGGCATGTGTGCCGTTTAGGTGTCTGCTATCTATGACCTATTCTAACAATTGAATAAGCTTCCGACTGATTGCAAGTGCCGAATGATAAGCGTATAGCTGATTTAAGTCCTTATATCTAATTTGTCGGAACGTGATAATAAATAGTGATATTAAATACTCTGTCATTGAGTTACTGTCTTTAATGAGCGGCAGAGAATTTGACCTGATTCTCTTAATAATTTCTAATCTTTCTAATAGATCAGGTCTTGTTGTTTTTGTAAATCTAGCCGAAAGCTGAAATGAAGTATCCAAAAGCAGTTCACTCTCAACATCCATTAATTCTTGAATTTCAATATAGGGTGGAGTATGTTTGAATTTAATTGAACATTCTAACGAAGAGTGATCAATTAGTGCATGCCTGATCCCAGTGTAACCAAAATCTATTAGATAGACGCCATTCTTGTCTTTGAAAAAGTTCTCTGAATGAAGGTCTCCATGACAAACCTTTCTATTAAATACCAACCTTGAGTTCCAAATTTTATTAAAGTTAACGTAGAGTTCGCACTTTTGAACTTGCTCTGAATTAAGATTAAGCATGTCACCAATGACTTGAAAGGTCTTTTCTACCTTCACGTAAGATTCATACAACTCACTAGTTGCACATTCAGTAGATTCCAATGAGTCGCGCCAGAATCTATAAAGTTCGATTTCAAAGAGTGAATCGATTATTGATAGCTTGTCAGTGTGAAAACCATTGTCTTTGTCGTCAAGTATTTCACTGTATGAAAATGATTCAGAGGCCGTATCAGAAATGGCATAGCTGTATCTTAATCCCTCGTGAGTTAATGTTTTGTCGTATTCACATTCATATTCCTTAAATCCTTTGTAGCCAGCTATCCATTTCCCGAAACATTTACGCTCTTGGTCAATTTTTCGGTCCTGATTCTTTTCAGAGTACTTTATTATGTACCTCTTCTCGTATTCATTTCCTAACTCTTTTTTAGGTCGCACTTCTACCACCTTAGTACCACTATTCCCCCCTTTTAGCATTTTATAGATCAATAGGGGTGTTACGAAATTTCTAAAAAGCTTCTTAATAATCTTTTCTTCTTCGTGCTTAATTGATCCATTAGATAAAAGAGTGCCATTAACGAACTCAATCTCCTCGAAAAAGTCTTCTTTGTTAATTGAGCTTTCTATTTCAGTCTTTCCCTTCAATGAATAGCTTTCGAAAGATTTGTATGAGTTGACTATATAGGCTAAGTCCTCTTTCAGTTTGATCATTCCCGTCTCTGCGTATGAATTCGCTATCACCACCTTCATCAAAAAGACCTTTACTTTGCTTTTGACGTTCTTCAAAGTAATACAGAGGGAAGCATTGGTCTTTATCAATTACTTGTAGGTCGGTTATTCTATTCGAAACGATAACAGCAAAATCCTTTTGGTGACCAATACCAGAAACACAAATGACTGTATTGGTAATTTTGCTGTCTGGAAATATTTTCGGGAATTGATATACTCTATCATTTAGTTCTCGCGCAAAATATAGATACTGCTTAAAGAATGGGCGATATAGTGCAACAACGATGTTTTTATTGTCTATGTTAATTGGTTTGTTGCGTTCAACATCTTGAATCAAACCTGTATTCCAACTTATTTTTGTTGAATCGTATGAAAGAAATTTTTCAGGTTTAAGGTTTGCATCTTTTTTTCTTGCTGAATGGAATCCTTCGCGTTGTTTATTATAGAAGTCAATGGTTTCATTTATATTCTTCTTGAGTGCCTTTTTGGACGAGTTATAGCACCAAGCATCACGAGCAGTTAGTATCCCACGACTATATATTGGATTAAAGAAGCTATTCTCTAAGGGCTTATCTCTATTCGCAATTGTAATTAATGTTTCAAAATTGGTATTTCTGTGGCTAACCCAATCACCTTGCGAATTTGGAGTAATTAATTTCCATTGAATTGCAGGATTACTTACCGAACCTAATTTTTTTATAATGCCTAATTTGTCTTCACGACTCAAGTAGTCGCCAATATCATGATAATAAATGGTTGCTTTTGCTGTTTTACTGGTTGGGTTTTTAACCAAGAGCGTGATTGAAATAGGAGTGCGAGAACCTGAGCCGAATATTTTGCCTCCCTCTCGTCTTGATAATTCGCCACTGGTTCTTTGGTTACCCCGAAGATTAAAGGCGTAAATTGATGTGAATTCTTTCTCAAGACATTTACGAAAACCGTCTGAGCTATTTCCATCCAACCATGCACCATTTGATACAAAGCATACAATACCGCCATTCTTATCAAGACGGTCAGTGCTCCACCGAAAAGCCTTGATGTATGAGTCGTACAAAGAGTTCTTATTAGTGGCTTCTGTTAATGCGGCATAAGTACTTGCAATCCTGTTATCAAGTCTCTCATACTTCTGATTTTGCGCATTATCATTAGCTGATTTTTGCCCTACTGAATACGGTGGGTTACCCATTATTACTCTTAGAGGAGCTTTCTTTTGCTTGGCAACCCTTGCTGAGTTTTGTGGAAACATCTCCGAAAATAGCTTCTCACTTTCGTCACTTTCACCTAATTGAAATGTATCGGTTAAACAAATTCCTTCAAAGGCCAAATAATCTCTTTGCTCCATTGCATCATGGAAAGCGTTCTCAATGTTAACTGCTGCTATGTAGTAAGCCAGCAAAACAATTTCGTTGGCGTGAATTTCGTGTTGATATTTACGGAGTAAATCATTTTCACTAATAAGACCGCTTTGCAAAAGGCGAGTTACAAATGTGCCAGTTCCAGTGAATGGGTCGAGAATATGAATATTTTCGTCAGAAATGCTGCGGTCAAATTCCTTTTTCAAAACATCATTTACTGAATGCACAATAAAGTCCACCACTTCAACAGGAGTGTAAACAATTCCGAGTCTTTCGACCATTTTGGGAAAGGCTGTTTTGAAAAATTTATCATACAACTCTATTATAATACGCTGCTTGCCTTCGGCATTGTCGATGCCAGAAGCTCGCATTTTTACGGACTCATAAAACTTTTGAAGAGTCTCTGCATCTTTATCAAATGCTTGGTCCTCTAGTAAATCCAACATGGTCTGCATGGAAACAGAAATTGGATTGTTTTTAACAAATGAGTAGCCTTCAAACAAGGCTTCAAAAACTGGCTTGGTTATAATATGTTGCGAAAGCATTTCAATTGCTTCCTGCTCGGTAATACTTGGATTGATATTCTTCTGTAGTCCACTTAAGAAGTTGGCAAAGGCCTTTTGGTGTTTCTTGTCGTCCTTAACTAATCGGCTAATTCTTGCCACTTGCCGTTCTGCAATTTCAGCAACACTCTTTGCCCACTGTTCCCAATATCTTCTGTCACCAACTTTATTTACCATTCGGGCAAATACTACGTTTTGCAGCTGCTCGAATTGTAGCGCCATTTGATGCGCAATGTCTTTGTTGGCATTGTATGTAGCTTGGTCTTCGTTTACAAGAGAGGGCGCACCATCTTTGTCAAATGAATATTCTGGACGGCCTACTAAAATTTGAGTTGGTCGCTTCCGGTTAAGTTCAATCTTATTTACTGTTGCATTGAAACGGTCGTCATGCGCACGAAGTGCGTTCAATACTGTCCAAACTACTTTGTACCGTTCATTGTCGTCTAATGCTTTGTCAGCTTCTACGTCAGATGGTACAACTACCGGAATAATGATGTAACCATATTTCTTTCCTGGCGATTTTCGCATTACTCGTCCAACAGATTGCACAACATCAACTTGCGAGTTTCGTGCTGAAAGAAACATTACTGCATCCAAAGAAGGAACGTCAACGCCCTCACTCAAACATCGAACATTGGTAAGAATCCGACACTCGTTCTCATCCATTTCCGACTTCAACCAACCTAACAAGTCATCACGCTCCGGTGCTGACATTGTTCCGTCAATGTGCTTTGATGCCAAAGAAACCATTTGCTCTTTCTTGTCGGCAGGCAATGAACTTATGTAAGCATCTGTCGCGGTGTTGTAAGTTGCTGTAATCTTTTTAGAAACTGCAATGCTTGAACAAAATGCAACTGCCCTTCGCATAGGTTCGGGGTCTGTGCTTTTAATTATTCCTTCGTCCCCTAAAACTTGTTTAGATAAAGCGTTTATACAACCAATTAGTTTTGAAGCATCGTCTGTGTTGATTTCGTTTTCTTTATCCGAAATCATTTTTTGAACGGCTGGCGGAACGTCTTTATCGCTGAGTGTTAAAATCAATACTTTGTAGTCCGTCAGCAAATCTCTTTCCACTGCTTCACCAAAACCAATACGGTAGATTTCTTCTCCGTATAGTTTGGTGTCGTCCATTGAACATAAAATCGCTTCTGCTTGGGCAGCTTTACTTTTTGCATCATCGCTGTACAGTCTTGGCGTTGCCGTCATGTACAAGCGTTTCTTTGCTTTTATGAATTTGTCGTCATGGACTTTGGTAAATGCTGATTCATCTTCTCCGGACAATGAAACTCCCGTTGTCCGGTGTGCCTCATCACAAATAATTAAGTCAAATTCTCCAAATCCTGCTTTAATGATTTCCTTTTGAGCGCGGGCAATAACATCAATGGATTGATAGGTTGAGAAAACAACCGTCATTCCTTTTTTGCCATACTCTTTTATATGTCTGAATTGATTAACAATATCTTTTGTGTTTGTGGAAGCTGGCAGGGCTAAGTCCACTACACTAAAACTATCGCTATCGTCATTCTTGGTTTTCTTTTTTGAAATCTCAGGGTCAGAACAAATACAAATCGCATTAATCTCCTCGTTTGCGTCTCCTGACCATTCGCGCAACGTTTGCCCCAAAAGCGCAATGCTTGGAACTAAAAACAGAACAAGTCCTTTTCCCTTTGTTTCGTTCTCGGCAATACGGAGAGAATTGAAAGTCTTTCCTGTTCCGCAAGCCATTATCAGTTTTCCTCTGTCCGCTTTCTTAAAATGTTTGTGCGTTAAATCTAAAGCCATTTGTTGGTGTGGCCTTAAACTCTTTTTTGCATTTCTTGAAGCTTCTCCGTGAATTCCTTTTTCAAGTTTCTCCCAGTCAACCGGAGCTTCTTGCAAGTCATATAGATTTATCCTTGTTACAGGAGGGTTTTGATTTTTAATTGCCTCTGTTGCATTTGGTCCCCATTTGTTGGTTGTTGAAATCCAAAGTCTGTGGGAAAAGCTTACCGTTTTAAGTTGGTCGTTCTTAAATTCCCTGCTTGAAGTTGAAAGGAAACTGTCAACGGCTGGTTTGTCGATGATTGAACTCTCTTGATAGCACTTACATTGAATTGCCCAATAGTCTCCGTCAGAAGTCTGAGCAACTAAATCAATTCCTGTATCTCCACCGCCTAAGTCATTCTTTCCATGAAACTCATTCCATAACCAGACCTTTTTAAGTTTGGATGTGTACTTCGGGTCTGTCAATAGATAGGCTTGCATCAATCTTTCGAAGCGGTCGCCTTTGTCTCGTTCTGAAAACGAAATCTTTCTGTACTTGTCAAGTATCTTATTGAAGTCCATCGGCATTGACTAATCTAAAAGTGTGGTTATTCTTCAAATTTAAAGATTTAAAGGGTTTCTCCACGTCTTTTTTGCGGGTGGGTTTGGCTCTTGCCATAGCTTGGGTGTCGCGTGGGTTTGTGCGGCTATGGCATGTGCCAAAAGCGTGGGCGAGAATCTCTCCACGGTTGCAGTGCGGTGGGCGGATATGGTACGAATCTTAATTCGTGGCCGTGCCCCAATTTTATTTTTAATTCTCAGTCCTACGTTGTCTAAAGAAACGTTCAATTGTCCGCGTGGAAAATCTGAATTAGTAGAGTGTCACCCGTTAATTTTTTTCTTGTCTGCGGAGCCGAGTCTTTGTCGGCTTGGTCGTCACTGTCCGCGGTGCTGGAAGGGCATTGGCGCTAACGTTTGTGCATAAGCAGTGGCGGGTATTCGAAGCGCCTCACTGTCCCACGACACCAAACGTTATTTGAAAAACTAAACTACAAATTTACACTGAACCCCGCCATTGATTATGCACTTTGTTGGCG
>JAFLBR010000020.1 GCA_017303795.1 Cytophagales bacterium
GACTGTTCGTTGAGTATCCCGATAATCTGGGCCTCCGTAAAGCGCATCTTCTTCATTTGCTGTTTTTGTTAGGTTAAAGTTAAAAAACTCTATTTTTAACCTGTTCAAAAAAAACAGCCTAGTACCGACCCAATTCAATCAATGGATAGCATAAACATTCTTTCTACAATTGATTTGTTAAGAAGTATAGTTGTGAATCATAAAAAGCAAATTATACTTTCTACTCATGATGAAAACTTTCATAATCTATTAAAGAAGAAGATGCCATCAAGTTTATTCAATTCAAAATTTATGGAGCTCGAGACTTTTGGAAAGGTAAAAACGAGCGGTAATTAATGAACGCGTTTAGTGGCACGTTTGCACTGTTCACCCATAATTGTTCTTCACTGGTAATTTTGAAACTTCTCACCTTGCCCGTTAAGCCTTCATTTTATTAAATTGTACTAGACTGAAAGTTGCGTATAGCCCAATTAATAGAATGTTAGCCAACAAGATTACTGTACTGATCGGCAAAGCCATCCGGGAGGGAAAGTACCTGAACATTACTTACAAAAATAAGGGTGACGAGATTACATTATTCTGGATCAGCATTTTGGATATCCCGGCAACCGATGTGCTGCGGGTGAACATGTTTAATGTGACCAAAGACGATCCCATTTTAGACGCAAAAATCTTTGTGTCTGGCATTCAGTCTGCCGAGATCCCCTAGTTGCTGTTGGTCAAAATTAGTTGTTGCGGGTCGCCTGACCCGCAACGTGGAGAAACCGTAAACTCTTACCCGCAGGATATTATGCAAGGGATCCCGCGCTTGCAGGTGTTCTTCATCGGCAGTTTTTGGAACTTCTCACCTTGCAGGGATCTCGAATAAATAAAAGGATTGATAACAACATTGCCAGACTAATCGCAAAGCCATCCAGAAGAAGATTTCTTTTGCCCTCAAATTCCAAAAAATTAATTCCCGAGCGGGAATATTTTATGCAATTGCAAAACAGAAGTACAAAATATTACCGATGGGGAATATTTCGTTTTAAATTATAAAAATTAGTCATAATATTACCGTACGGGAATATTATGAATGCTTCAAATCCACAATCAATAGGCGATTTTGTAAAGAAAACACGGAAAAGCCTCAGCATAACTCAAAATGACCTGGCGCTTACTTCGGGCACCGGCCTTCGCTTTATTATTGAGTTAGAGCAGGGCAAGCCTACCTGCCAGTTGGGTAAGGTGCTCACGGTTTTACAAACCCTCGGCATTGCCGTACAGCTAACCGGGCCGCTACAAAATAACCCATCGCGATGACAGCAACCTTAGATGTGTATCTGCATACTGATCTCGTGGGTCACCTTGTTCAAGATGAGCATGGCCAAACGTTGTTTCAATATTCAGCAGCATGGCTTGCAAACACCAACGCTATCCCTTTGTCGCTAAGTCTTCCCTTGCAGAAAGAACCATTTGGTGAGAAACAGTGCAAACCGTTTTTTGCCGGAGTGCTGCCCGACCCTGCGAAGCGTACGCTCATTGCGCGCAACCTGGGCATCAGTGCGAATAATGACTTCGCTATGCTGAAGGAAATTGGAGGCGAGTGTGCCGGAGCAATTACGGTTGTAAATGCGGGAGAAAAATTATCTGAGTACGCAACTGACTACAAATTACTTTCAGTAAGTGCGTTGGAAAAAATAGTAATAGAGTTGCCCAAACGGCCGCTCATGGCGGGCGAAGCGGGTGTTCGTCTTTCACTTGCTGGTGCGCAGGATAAAATTGCGGTCTATAAAAAAGACAATGATTTATTCCTTCCCCTACATAACACCCCAAGTTCGCACATTCTGAAGCCAGATATAGAAGCTTATAAAGGCATTGTTTTCAACGAAGCTTTTTGCATGAAACTGGCGGCACAGGTTGGCTTGCCCGTGGCACCCGTAACAACGGCTGCGGCAGGCCCTGTTGACTATTTGCTGATTGAACGCTACGACCGGACGCAAACACAAGTTGACAACAAGGTTAGGTTGGAGCGCATTCATCAGGAAGATTTTTGTCAGGCACTGGGTATTGTGCCTGATAGAAAGTATCAGGCTGAAGGCGGACCATCCATTAAAGATTGTTTTGATTTGGTTCGCAAAGTATCCAGCGTACCTGTTTTGGATTTAAATGCACTGCTTGATGCCATCATTTTTAATTTTCTGATTGGCAACCACGATGCGCACGGTAAAAATTTTTCGTTGTTGTATCGAAAGCCTGGTGCAGTAACCTCGCCCGGAAAGATACGACTGGCACCGTTGTATGATCTGATCTGCACACCGGTGTATCCGAACCTTAGTAAAAAGATGGCGATGAAGATTGGTGACGCTTATGTGTTGGATGATGTTAACCCACGGCAATTTGAAAAACTGGCCGAACAGATCGGGTTTGCCAAACCGCTGGTAAAAAGAAGAGTGATTGATCAGGCTAAAAAAGTAAAGGAGTATTTACCGGTAGTCGATGTTACACATCCGGTAGCCGATGAGATCAGGAAGTTTGTAGCCAGTCATTGCGAAGTGGTGTTGAAACGATTTGCCATCTGAGAGAACCTTTGTAGGCAAGCCTTCATTTCATTAAATTGTACTGCATACATAGTCGCAGATATTTTACTTTAATAAATGCTTACCACCAACATCGCAATACTCATCGGCAAAGCCATCCGCGAAGGAAAGTACCTGAGCATCGCTTACAAAAATAAGGGAGGCGAGCTTACGCAATTCTGGATAAGCATTCTGGATATCCCCTCTAAGGATGAGCTGCGGGTGAACATGTTTAATGTGACCAAAGACGATCCTCTGATAGATAAAAAAATTTACATATCGGGAATTCAGTCAGCAGAGCTCCTCCGATTTTCACATTATGATGTGCCTGAAAGTCTGATCAAAAAACTGGAAGCAGATGAGCAGCTGGAAATGTATAACGTTACCCGCTATGATAATTCCATTTTAAACTATTGCCTGGAGTGCTACAAAACCAATAAAGACCCGTTTCTCCACAAAACCCATTTGATTGCCGGGCTGGATTTATCCTCATTTGAAAGCACAAACCCGTACCTGTTAACCGGAGAACAACAAAAGCAAATCATAAAAGAGGTTTACCAGAATGATTATAAAAAGCACTACGATTACGAACTCGCCCTTTCCGAGTTTTCCATAGACCTGAGTTCGAAGGGCAAATTTGTGGTGGCCTTCCGGAAGCTTACGTTCGACCCGGTAAAGAAAACGTTGCACTTAAGTAGCAAGACGCATTTCAATTCCAACTTCTACATTCAGCGTGTCAAGTACACCTTGTCGTACTACACTGATCTAAGCCCAGCTGATTTTGAGACGATGTATCTAAAAGGTAAAGCTGAAACCATTGAACTGTTAAGCGGTAATTTTAAGACGGGCGAACTGCCCAACACCCGCCCTGAACTCGTGGTGCTAGGGTATGAGCAGATCGACATTTCAGGAATTTATGATCAGATACATGCCGAGTATCAAAAGAAAGAAATGCAGGTTCCGTTAAAAGCATTCTTTCAGAATTTGTCTTCGCTGGATAGAAAAAACAGAAAAGAACCACACATCGTATTGTATGATCGGAATGTGAATATCGATCAGCTTCGCACAGTTTACAATGCTTTAAAATATCCCATCACGTACATACAGGGGCCACCGGGTACGGGCAAAACACAAACGATATTGAACATTATCGTGAACTGTATGGCCAATGCCAAAACACTCTTGATTTCATCGAACAACAACGTGCCCATTGATGGCATTAAAGACAAACTATACCTCGGCAAGTACCGCGACAAAGAGATTCAGCTTCCGGTAATCAGATTGGGCAACAAAGAATGTGTGAAGCAGGCATTGCAAACGATAAAAAAACTATACGCCTTTGATACAAAAGATGTACCCAAAGAGGCCATGCTGGCGAACCTCAAGGAGAAGTCAAAAGAGAAGAACAAGTTACTGCTTGACCGGTTAAAACAATATGAGGATAGACTAGACGTAACCCAGAATCTGGAATTCGTGAACGGACTCTTGTCGAAAGGCAAAAATCACTTACTCGAAAAAGAAAAGCGAGCACTGGATGAAAGGTTAGCGCAGATACCGGAAGTGACGAATGAAGACCTCAACAATATTTTTGAGGTTATAAAAGATAACCATCAACTCCTGCAGTTTTTTTATTTTGAGTCATTACGATGCATCAAGCGTCTAAAAACGAAAGACTATAGTCAGCTTATTGAGATTGTAAATATTAAAGAAGAGAGTAACCAGATCCGAGAATTTAACAAGTGGCTGGCGGACGATGATAATCTGGAAAAATTCACGAAGGTTTTTCCGATTATTCTGACCACCAACATTTCGTGTCGCAGACTGGGAAAAAACTATAAGTTTGATTTGCTGGCCATGGACGAGGCCGGTCAGTGCGATATAGCCACCAGCCTTATTCCGATTTCCAAATGCAAAAACATGGTTCTCATTGGCGATACCAACCAGTTAAAACCGATTGTAGTCTTTGAAGAGACCCGAAACCAGGAGTTAATGCGGCAGTATACTATTGACGAACCGTACGATTATTATAATAATTCTATTCTTTCCACCTACAAAAGAATTGACAATATCTCCCGCGACATTCTATTGAGTTATCATTATCGTTGTGGCACAAAAATCATTCATTATTCCAACATGCGGTTTTATGAGAGCAAACTGAATTTATCAAAAATCAAGACCTTAGGTGAAGTGAAGTTGATAGACGTGAACAACGTCAATCAGAAAGCGAAAAATTCAGCCATTGAAGAGGCGCAGGAAATTGTACAATATCTCCACGATAATAAATTATCAGATGTCTTTATCCTCACACCCTTCCGAAATCAAGAAACGGTTATCAATCACTATTTAAAGGAGGCAAAAGAACGGGGAGAGATAGAACCGTCCGTTAGTTGTGGAACCATTCATAAAGTACAGGGAAGAGAAAACCAGACCATCATGATCTCCACAGCGCTTTCCAGAAATACCACTTCGCGCACATATGACTGGGTAAAAAATAATAGTCAGTTAATTAACGTAGGTGTTACCCGCGCCAAGGAAAAATTGGTGGTGGTTACCGATAAAAAGGCGATAGATATTTTATCCCGAAAAGATGATGATTTGTATGCTTTGATCGAGTATGTGCAAAAGAATGGTACTACGCAGGTTTCTCAAAGTACCGCCAATCGGTTTACCATCGGGTTTTCAAATAACTCCGTGTTTGAAGATGAGTTTTATAAAACGATGAGTCATTACTGCACCATACAAGGCACGCGGTTTGAAAGAAACATAAAGTTAACGGATGTATTTCCGGAAGAGATTAACAACGCAACTGTAAACAAAAGAGAATTTGATGGAATTGTTTTTGAAGGAAAAGTGCCTAAGGTAATCTTTGAAGTAAATGGAGCCGAGCACACTAAAAACAAGAAACGAATTGAGTCGGATACCCTAAAAATGCAACTGACCAAAAGTAAGGATGTGAAACTGATTTTAATTCCCAATCAATATGTGAAGCATTATGAATACATCCGCGAGTTAATGAATAAAATCAAAGGCGGGGTTTATCAGAAGACGTTGTTTGAGGATTGATCAACCTTAATCCTGAGCCGGGGCAGGGTGAGCGCAGTGCGAAGGATCCCCTAATAGAGAACTACTTGAGATCCTTCGCTCGTTCTAATCTCAAATCAAATACATTATTAAAACTTCGCATTGCAGCTTATCATACACACCCGCTCAGGATTGCTTGCGCTGGAGTAGGCTGGTGGCCTCGAAATTATCATCACTATCATACTATTAAAAAATAATTACCAACTTGCAGCCAGCCCCTACCTATGAAATTCCTCACCGCAGTATTCTATTACGGATTCATTATCCCCATATCCCACCTGCCGTTTCGCGTACTTTATGTAATCTCAGACGGATTGTATTTCATTATCTACCGCGTAATTGGCTATCGTAAAAAAGTAGTGTTGCAAAATATTGCGCAGTCGTTTCCCGATAAAACAGCCGCAGAACATGTACAAATAGTAAATGGTTTTTATCGGCACTTGTGCGATCTGGTGGTAGAAAGCTTAAAAGTCTTTACCATTTCGCAAGCAGAGGTAAACGAGCGCATGAAAGTTGTGAACCCGGATTTTATAGATCGGTTTTACGATCAAGGTAAAAATGTGATTATGGCAGGTGGCCACTATAATAATTGGGAGTTGTTTGCCGTGGCTATTGATGCCTCGATTAAACACAAAGCGGTAGCAATTTACAAACCGCTTTCAAGTTTATTCTTTGATAAGAAAATGCGGGAGTCGCGCAGCAAGTATGGGTTGGAAATGATTTCTACGCGGAAGGTAGAGGAAGAATTTAAACGAGCTAATGCACCCCTTCGCACTATTATTTTTGGTTTTGACCAATCTCCGCGATCAGCAAAAAAGTGTTATTGGTCAACTTTTCTAAATCAAGATACGGCCATGCTTTTTGGTGTAGAGAAGTATGCAAAAGAATATAACTTTCCGGTGGTGTATGCGCGCATAAATAAAGTAAGCCGTGGGCATTACATAACAGAATTTGTTGAATCAATAGAAGACCCTTTGAATACGGGCTACGGAGAAATCACCAAACGCATGAATGACCTGTTGGAGAAAGATATTCTCAAGCAGCCGGAGTATTGGTTGTGGTCGCACAAGCGCTGGAAACACAAGTGCCCTACATCCTGAGCGATCAACTTGATTAGTGTATATTCGGTACTTATAAATTACTTCACCTACAAAAGCGGATTAAGTCCAGGTAGGGTTCAAAGATTTTATTTAGGGCGTATTACTGATAAATAGTTGGTGATCGTAGGGCATAGTGATTGCTAGCCAGTTGGTTACACTAGATTTTTAGAAGTTTAGTGAAACGGGTTTCACTAAACTTTTTCAGACTCACTAAAAAATTATCAACCTCATAACAAAGCGTTCGATTTGATAATGAAAATGAGTTTTTTAGCCATAAGGCTTACCAAAAAAAGTTTTGAGTAAAGATTCCACCAACTATTTATCAGTACATTACCTTATTTAGGATAGCTTACTTTCTATTACCCATAGCTCGGTAGGCAACATAACCCATCCCCGTAAATACCGTACCCATGCACCCTAATAACACCGATAAAAACCATTTCTCCATAAAACTATTTACTAAAACATTTTCGGGATCATCAGGATCCACCAGAATTTCAATTACTTCACCTACCGCATAGTTTTTGTCAGAAGAGCTGGTTGTGCTGAAATATGTAAAAGTTTTTCCGTTGAACTCATAGCTGAACACCGGTGAGTAGAGCATGGTTGAACCATTGTCATGGCTGCTGATGTGGCTTCGGTAATCAATCACCTTACCTTTAACTGGCTGGGCCCGGATTTCAAATTTTTGATTGGCGTAGATAAGGTATGCCGTTATGCTTACCAGAACAATCCCGATACTCATAAATATGGCTCCCACCAACTTGCCAACATGAATACGGTTAGGTTGAAATTGCTTTTTCAGGTCCTCAACCGGTTGAGAATGTTCAATTTCATATTCAAGTTTTTCGGTAAGGGTAAGCGCGTGCTCGGCATCAATAGTCAGCACTTGCTGAAAGTATCGGACTGCCTCCAGCTTTTCGCCTGATTCAATTAACTCAATTGCATGTTGTCTTTGCTCTTGTGAAAGTGTCATAAAGGAAAGATACTAAAACACAGCGTATCGGGTTACTCAGCTTACAAAAAAAGAGGTTCCTGAAATCAGGAACCTCTTTTTCTTCACTTTCTCAACAGCACGTTTAAAAAATGTTTTCGCTTTAGTTTGAACTTGGTGTCATCGAAGTAGACAATTTCATTGTTTTCAATTAACCGGATCCGATACGTGCGAAGGGCAGCGTCAACCTGATCCAGAATCTCACCTTCTTTACCACTAAGTAGCGTTACCCGATCTCCTTTGTAAATGGAGGCCATTGGAATCCGGAGATTACCCGTTATCATCGTCATCATCGTCATCATCGCTGTCGTCATCGTCAATATCATCGTCATCATCATCATCTTCTCCACCTTTGCAGGAGTCTTCAAAATTATTTTTAACGATGTTTGCCAAAGCGGTATTGGTAGTATCGTTTATCCGGATAATCCCGTCAGCGCTTACTGTTGCTTTGCTCAGGTCCACTCCAGTAAATAAAACATCTAGATTAAATAGTACCAGAAAGTTTTTCAAGCTACCCTCCTGAATCTCGAAACCATTATCATCTTCATATTCAAACTCTAAACTGGTTTTAGAAGAAAACTCTACCGTTACACTGTCGCCCTCTGCTGGCTTGTATTTAAACACGATGAATACGCTATTGCCGTTGGCTAAAGTTTTTCCCAATTCTATTTCAAATTCTTCGTAGAATCCAGGCAAGAGTTTACCATTTACAAATTCAGGGTTGCTGGTACCGGCAATCAAATCTACTACATAGCTACCTTCGAACTCTACTTCATTGCTATCATCAACCAGATCATCATCTTCGGTTGTTTCGAATTCAAATTTCCGTACGCCAATCATAGCTTGTTCAAAACTATAGCCGGTACTTTGTATCCGCCCAGAGCTATTGATGCGGGAAGAAGTAGTGGTCGCTTTCATTTTAAGTTGTAAACCTTCGGGAGCCAGACTGTTATCATCACAACTCCAGAATACCAACACAGTCAACATCAGACTTACAATCAATTTAGTTTTCATAATAAATAGTTAGGTGTTTAATTAAGTTTTAAAGTTTTCTAAAAATCAAAGTTTTGCTTTCATCGTCATCATCTTCCGGTTTTGAGAGTTTGATTTGCATAGCGGTAATTTCAATTACATCCCAGTCTTCACTTATGGCATGCAATACCTCTTCTCCGGTTATTGAAATTTCGAGTTCCAGTTCGTCATCGTCTGATTCAATTTCCCAATCGCCCAGATAATTGCTGGAATTTTTTACGATCAATAGCTCTTTATCTTCTTGAAACGTAAAGGTGTACCCTTGCAATTCGGCTGTACGATCGGTTTCATCCATGAACAAGGTTACCGTCCAGATTCCGGTTGTTAACAAAGTACCAAGATTATCCTCGCTCAGATCATCATCGTTGTAATCATTATCGTCATCTTCATCGCAGTCGTCCTTACTTTCGTCAATTATATCTTCTAGTTCATCAAAATCAGTTACCATAATTTCAACACCGGTGGATAATACCACCGTAACCGGAAACACAAGTCCTGCAAATTCATCGTCTTCCAATTGGTTCAGGAAGTTGTACAAGGCTTTGTCATCCAGAATGGTTACCGTAGCTGCCACTTGATTGTTGGCATCGTACGTGGTAAACTTTAAAGGATATTTAAAGTCGATGCACTCAATATCATCATCCTCGCATTGATCGATCAGATCATCCAGCTCATCTTCATCTTGTACCGTGATAACCGAATGATCGGCCAACACTACACGAATCGGAAAAACGAAATCTACATCATCATCACCTGAGTCATCAAATAAGTCTTCAATATCTTTCAGGTCATCCAGATTGTTTAGGGTAATCGTTTGTCCATTTGTTTCAATGGTTACGGGAAACACCAACGTAATGCAACTGGCCTTGTCCAGAATATTATCGACCGACCCATCTTGTTTGGCTACCCGAAAAAGAAGGTTGGCTATCGCATCAGTTTTGGTAATGGTGGTACCATCCGGAGGTAGTGAAATAACCAATTCCTCCTGCTGGCAGGCGGTGAGCAGCGCAAGGCCCATCATAATCACCAGTACCCATTTAATCAGAAGTTTCATGGTTTCAATAGTTAGCCATTTTCTGTGTTACATGCATAAAACAGGTGAGTTCCCGAAACTCCTACCCAGCCTCACAAAAAGTTTTGAAATGGTACGTACCACAACATTAATGTGGCCCCACCTGTTTTTTAGTTTGGTAATTCTGATTTACTTGAACAATCGCACGACACGGCATGGAAGAATCGCAGCACATTTGTGAGGAGAGTTTGTTCCGAAGGGTATTTCAGGCGCATTCCAAAGACCTTTATAATTTTCTGTATTATAAATACGGAGCCGATAATCATCCGGAAGATCTGATGCAGGAGGCTTTCGCCAAATTGTGGGATAACTGTAAGCGAGTTTCGGCCGACAAGGCGCGGGCATTTTTATTTACGGTAGCAAATAACCAGATGCTCAATGAGTTGGCGCGAAAAAAAACCGTCCTGAATTATCAGAAAGAGGAACAAATAACGCTTACCAACCAATCGCCACATTATATATTAGAGGAGAATGAATATATGAACCGCCTGCAAAAGGCTATTGAAGAATTGAGCGAAGAACAGCGGGTAGCTTTTTTATTAAACCGTGTAGAGGGAAAGAAACATCGGGAGATTGCCGAGATTCTGGGCATTTCACAAAAGGCAGTAGAAAAGCGGATTTACAAAGCATTGGAAAACCTACAGCAGAAACTTGGAATAATTTAGTCTGGCAGGGTAGGAGATTTTATCGTTAACCTGTTTTATTAACAGTTAAAGGGTTTATGCAAGACCGTGAATACATAGAAAAGTGGTTGTCGGGTTCGCTTAACGCAGACGAGAAAGTTGCGTTTGAAGAGACTGCAACCTTTCGTGGCCTGCAAAGAATGGATAATGCCCTGCAGCGGTTCAAGCCTTTACCGTTGGATGAACAAGAAGTATTCAATAAAATCAAATCACGCAGAGAAAAGGCGGCTAAGGTAGTTTCCATCAACTGGCCATTGGTTTGGCGTATTGCTGCTATCTTGATTATAGGTGTTGGTGCTTCGTATTATTTTCTGCAACCCACACAAGCAGATCTGCCGGTAACGTATCAGGCAGCAGTTGGCCAAATGGTTGACGTAACATTGCCTGACAAGTCGCGCGTTACCTTAAATGCAGGCTCCAGTATTTCTTATTCGAAAAGTGAGTGGAAGGATAACCGAGTAGTTAACCTTACCGGTGAAGCTTTTTTTGAAGTTGAAAAGGGCGAGCGGTTTCAGGTTGTAACACAATCAGGAACAGTTACGGTGTTAGGCACACAATTCAATGTGAAAGACAGAAAAGACTTTTTTGAAGTAAGTTGTTATGAAGGTAAAGTGGAAGTAAAAACTACCGGAAGCCCGTTACAACTTGTGGCTAATCAGGCCTATCGGGAAATACAAAAACAACCTGTTCCCATTACGCTTTCAGGCACCCAACCCTCGTGGAAGCAACTGGAAACTTCGTTTACGAGTGTGCCTTACAGCGAGGTGTTGCATGAACTCGAACGCCAGTATGATGTGCGCATTCAGGTTATCGATATTGATACCACCCAATTATTTACGGGTCGCTTTCCAAACCACGATCTGGAAACTGCGCTAAAGTCTGTTACTTTGCCTTTGAACTTGCACTATCAGACCACCGGCAAAGAAATCAGGTTTATGCATGCAGAGTAATAGGTTTATCTGCCTTGTATTTTTGGTATCCATCATCGGCATGCCGCTGCAGGCCCAGCAAGTGAAACGTGAACCTTTGCGTTTTGTATTACAAAAACTGCAGCATCAGTTTAAGGTTGTATTTACGTTTGCCGATGACTGGATAGCAGGAGTTGAGGTAGAGATGCCAGCATCAAAAAATTCCCTGCAGGCCACGCTTACCCATCTAAGCAAGCAAACAAACCTGACATTTCAGATACTGGACTCGCGGTATATTGTAATCAGTAAGTCTTTCATAAAAGTTAACGATTCACTTTGCGCCACCGTGCACTCAGCCGAAACAGGTGAACCCTTGCCAGGCGCTACCGTACAACTCAACCAGGCCTTCACGACCACTAATCCTTCTGGCTATTTTCAACTTAGCACTTCATCCGGACAACTTGTTATTCGAATGCTGGGCTTTGAACCCTTGCTCCTTTCATCTGATTCAATTCAGGGAGATTGTGCTTCGTTATTCCTGAAGCCTGACTTCACCATGCTGAATGAAGTTACCGTAACGGATGTGATTGCATCAGGAATTGAAGAACGGGCTGATGGTACCATTACATTACGCCCGGAGATATTGGGTATTTTACCCGGGCATCCACAACCCGATGCGTTACAAACTTTACAATATCTTCCCGGAGTAAAAAGTATTGCCGAGGCCTCCGCAGATTTAAATATTCGTGGGGGAACAAATGATCAAAACCTGGTATTGCTGGATGGAATCCGGGTTTATCAAACCGGTCATTTTTTTGGATTGATCTCCGGTCTTAACCCACATGTTATTTCAAAAGTAAGTTTGATTAAGAATGGCACCAGTGCTTATTATGGTGAGGGTGCATCGGGTACTATTATTATTCAGGCCGAAGATCAGGTTAATCGTAAACTAAGTGGCAGTGCCGGAGCGAATCTTTTATATACAGATGCAAATGTTCACGTGCCGTTGACTAAAAAGTTATCAATTCAGTTGGCGGCTCGCAGATCACTTCCTTCCGTGTGGCAAACGCCCACCTATAAACAATATTTTAAACGCGCTTTTAGTTATACCGAAGTAGCAAACCCTTCCAATACAATAGCACAAAGCCAGGATTTTAATTTTTTCGATACGCATGTAAAGTTGCTCTACGATGCAACACCGCGCGATAAGGTAAGGGCAACTTTTTTTAATGTTACCAACCTGCTGGAATATGAAGAACGGGCACAGGGTATAACACCGGATCAACGGAAAAGTACGCTCAGGCAGAATAGTTATGGAAGTAGCCTTACGCACACACGGCTATGGACTGATAAAATCAAAACAAACCTGGAGGGATTTATTTCGGGGTATTCACTGGATGCTGTTAATCAAAACACATTGGCTAATCAACAACTTACGCAGGGCAACCAGATTTTGGATGCAGGTATGAGATTATCGGCATTTTGGAATGTCCATCCACAGCTTCTGGTTACAACGGGGTATCAGTTTTTTGAAAGTGGCATTACCAATTCCGATGCAATCAATAATCCAGTATTTAGCAGATTGAGTAAGGAAGTTAATCGTACCCATGCAGTTTTTGCGGAGGCAACATTCTACGATAAGCAGGAACGCACTCAGGTTAGATTTGGTTTGCGAGCCAACCACTATTCTAAACCCAACACCTTTCGGGCCGAGCCCCGCCTGATACTCAATAGAAAGATAGGAAAGTATTTTTCAGCCGAAGTACAGGGCGAGATAAAGACTCAAACCAGTGTACAGGTTATAGATCTTCAAAACGATTTCTTAGGGGTGGAAAAGAGACGCTGGTTGCTTTCCAATGGTACTGATGTACCCATATTGCACAGTAGGCAAGTTTCAACAGGGTTAAATTTTAATAAAGGCAAATGGCTGGTGAGTGCCGATTTATTTTATAAAAATGTAGATGGCGTAATTACCTCTAGTCAGGGTTTTCAAAACCAGTTTCAAAACGTGCGCACAATGGGCAACTATTATACACAGGGTGTGGATATCCTTACAAATTATAAGCACTCAAAATTTAACTCTTGGCTCAGTTATTCTGTTTCGCAAAGTGTTTACAAATTTTCTGATCTTATTCCACCTTCATTTCTAAACAACCTGGATATTCGCCACAGTTTGAATGGCGGAGTTGGCTATAGAGTAAATCAATTGGAATTATCGTGTGGTGCCAACTGGCATTCTGGCCGACCCACAACGCTTGTTCTTGAAAATGAAGTAATTTCAGGAGTAATCAATTACGATTCACCTAATGCAGTAAGTCTGAAAAACTACTTTCGAGTAGATGTATCAGCGAGTTGGTATTTTTATTTAGGAAAATCCATCAACAGCCACGCAGGAGTTTCGTTATGGAATGTATTGGATAGAAAAAACATTCTCAGTCAGCATTATCAGCTTATTGAGTTTTCGCAATTAAGTACAATACAACAGCCAGGATTGGGTTTTACACCTAACCTGTTTCTAAGAGTGAACTTTTAGATGAGAGAAGAACTATTGAATCCAAAATTCTTCTTAATTTAGAAACATAGGGTAAACTCACTTTGAACAAAGTAACATGACCGAACGCGATCTTAGAAAACTGGAAGCTACCATTCGTTTAAAGATGGAAGACATCAAAACTCAAAAAGTAAGTTTGAAAGACTCCGGCATTGGCGGATTAATGAATACCCTTAAAAAAGTAGATGAAGCCTCGTACGATAAAATCATGCCTGCCTATAAAGAGATGGTGGCAAAGTTTAACATTTTTAAATAGAGCGGTTGTTTAAAAGTAGTATTTGCAAATAACGAGTCGAAATCCATAACTTCACGTAAACCCCGAAGTTATGCCAGCCTTTCACGTAGAAAAATCCATTGAAATTAAAGCTGCCCCCGATGTGGTGTACACCTTTTTGAGTGACTTTAACAACTGGCGTATGTGGTCGCCCTGGCTAATTCTTGAGCCGGAAGCTAAAGTAACCGTTGCCCCCGGAGGCAAACATTATGCGTGGGAAGGAAAACGTACCGGCAGTGGCGAAATGAAAATCGAAAAAGAAAATCCACCTCAGCGATTAGATACAACCGTTACATTTTTAAAACCGTGGAAGTCCACCTCTTCTACCTGGTTTGACATAAAGCCAGTTGCATCGGGTACACACCTTACGTGGTACATGGATAGCAGCCTGCCATTCTTTTTGTTCTTCATGAAAAAAATGATGACGGCTTACATTGGCATGGATTACACCCGTGGACTTAACATGTTAAAAGATTATCTCGAAACCGGAGCGGTGCCTTCACAACTCAACTTCAAAAACATTACTGACTATGCGGGCTGTACTTATATTGGATTCAGAACTTCGTGCAGCATGGATACTGTAGGCGAAAAGATGAAAGCAGATTTTGGTAAACTTTTCACTTTCACAAAAGATAAACCCGATCTGTTAAGCGGAATTCCGTTTTCGATTTACCATAAGTGGGATGTAGTAAAAAATAAAGTTGAATACACAGCCGCGTTTCCGGTTAAAACTGTGCCGGCTAACTTATCAGCAGGTGCGGTAACGGGAAGTATTCCCGCAGTAAAAGTGAATACCATTGCCCACACCGGAACCTACAAACACTTGGGTAATGCATGGAGTGCGCAGTATAACATGCAACAAGCAAAGGTATTTAAGTGGAAAAAGGGGATTGATCCTTTCGAAACGTACTTAACTATGCCGGGTGCAGTGCCCGAAAACGAGCAGGTTACGGAGGTTCATTTTCCGGTCGCATAATTTTTTTATTCTGAGGCGAGGCTGTAACCTTTCCTTTCGGGAGTAGTATTAGGAAGATAAATCCCATTACTATGAAACCCATCCGATTATTAGTTGTGCTGCTGGCTATGGTAGCGGTTCCGGCATTTGCCCAACAACCTGAGAAAATTGAAAAACCGGTAACGGAGTCAAAAGCAGAAACGCGCTCCGATGGTCTGGTTAAGATTGCAGCACCTGCGCGTAATTTTAATTTCGACATCCGCATTGACGGAAAAGCAATTGAACAAGATATTGAAAATGCTTTGCGCCTTGCCTTGCGGTCGGTAGAGCATTCGCTTGAAGCGATTCAGATTCATCTGCAACCTATTGAGATAAACCTGAGCAATCTCAACAGTTTAAACAACACCATCGAAATAAATATTCCCCGCATTGAAGTGGATATTGAACCCATTGAAATAGATCTGGAGGATTTCGATTTCGACTTTGATCAGGATGTTGATTTTGACTTCGATCACGATTTTGATTTGGATATCGATCTTGATGACGTGGACGATGAAGAGGAATTTTTGCTAAAGAAGGAAAAAGAGAAAGTGAAGGCCGAAAAGGAAAAGGAAGCGAAAGAAAAAGAGATGAAAGAGAAATCGAAGGAGAAGCAAGAAAAAGAAAAGTCTAAAGAGGAGCAGAGCAAATCCAAAGGCCTGAAAAAAATAAACTAAACAGGCTAAGTGGTATTTGATTGTAATTTGCATAAAGCCGTATCTTGGCTTTATGCAATCACTCATAAGTCACATTCAGCAGTATTGCCCCATTGGTAAAACAGCACTGAAAAGTTTAGCCGGTGCATTACAAAAAGTTGAATTACCAAAGGGCGCTTTCCTTACTACCGAAGGCAAAACATGCAACCACGTTTATTTTCTGGAACAAGGTTGCTTGCGCGGATTCTATAATCTGGATGGAAAAGATATTACCTATTGGTTTGCATTCGAAAATAATTTTGTCACTTCATTCTTTAGTTTCATTAGTCGCAAGCCGGGTGTAGAAAACATTCAATTGCTGGAAGATTGTACACTTTGGGCAATCAGTTATGATGAACTACAACACCTGTACGCAAAACATACAGACATAGAACGGTTGGGCCGGATTATGCATGAGCGATATTATGTAATGCTGGAAGAGCGTTTTGTAGCCAATCATTTTAAAGAGGCCCGCGAGCGTTATGAAAATCTGGCAACAGCCACGCCCCATATTTTGCAACGTGTGCCACTGGGTTATATAGCGTCTTATCTGGGCATTACGCAGGAAACCCTGAGCCGCATTCGCAGTAAAACATAGTTTCTATTTTGACTTATGTCAAAATTATTGGATTACAGTAGCTCTACTTTTGAATCGGTTAAACCAAATCAAAAAATGGAAAACAAATCGATTCAAAAACCTTCGAACGCTTTTATTGCCGCCTCTTGGGTAGCCTTGTTAACGGGTATGCTGGCCTATATTATAGGCTTATGGAATGCCGAAATGGAGTTGAATGAAAAGGGATATTACTTTACAGTATTAATGTTTGGCTTGTTCGCAGCTATTTCGTTACAAAAGGCGGTACGCGATCAATTGGAAAAAATTCCGGTTACCAATATTTATTATAGCCTGGCGTGGTTCAGTACCGTGCTGGCTATTGTACTATTGGTGGTTGGTTTATGGAATGCTGAATTAATCCGGAGCGAAAAAGGATTTTATGCCATGTCGTTTACGCTGAGTTTGTTTGGGGCGATTGCAGTTCAGAAAAACACACGCGATAGTCAGTTGGCGGAGAAGCACATGGATATATCTGAATAGTTTAAATTTTATTTATCCTTTTAGTTTGAGCCCTGAAGGGGCATAATACGTAAAGGCAGGGTGAAGCCCTGTCATTGTGAAAGTAAATGCAAACAAGCCCTGAAAGGGTGTAAGAGTCCGGATATTATATCACCCCTTCAGGGCTATGAAGTTGGCTGGTTTAAAACGCAGGGCTTCACCCTGCGTTTGTTAATGCCACCCTTTCAGGGCTTAACTAAAAAGAATGAGAGGAATAGTTTTTTTGATTGCTACTTAAATACTCTCAATGACCTAATCATGTACTTTAAAATTTTTCTTCAGACAAGAAGTATTTACCGAAAGCTCTGAAACACCACCTGTTAAATTCTTTACATTCTTAAATCCGTTATTATTTAACAGAATAGCCGCCCGCGGACTTCTAAAACTATGGCTACAGTACACCAGTATCTCACGGTCTTTATAAGCACTTAATTCCGAGAGTCTTTTTTCCAGATCATCAATATTGATATTAATGGCGTTGTTGAAATGGCCATAGGTGTTTCGCATACTTCGCCCTTCAAACTCAGCTCTTGAACGTACATCCAGTAAAACAACATTTGGGTTAGCTGCAATGCGATCACAAAATTCTGTTGCGCTAAGATTTTCAAATTGAAGACTGCTTTTTAAAACCAGTTTCATGTGGCAGGTAGCACATGTGCCCGGCTTGGTATGCACCATTTTATCACATTTCTGACCACAAGGCATGCACACATACTCTTGTGTTTGAGCGGATAGCTGAATGCTGATAAAGATGAAACAAAAAATGCTGGCGTATTTCATTGCTTACTTAGTTTCAAATGATAGTAATATGACACGCCCGCTACAAGAAAGAACACCGGAAACAAGAGTACATCGGTTATGGGCGAACCAATAGCAAGTAAAGAATAAACGGCTGCGGCCAAATCAAAAATAAGCCCGGCATAGGCCCAGTCTTTGATGCGACCCAGGCCCGGAATCAGTAAGGCGATACTACCCACAGCTTTACCTATCCCAATAAACCGAATAAAATATTCGGGGTAACCCATCTGCCCATGAATAAAATCAATAGAAGCCTGATCGAGCATGATATTGGGAATAGCCGAAAGCAACATGAAGCCTGCAAACAAGATGGTTGTTATCCAGTAAATAATTTTGTCTTTTTTCATAGTAATATTTGTTGATTCAAGGTAAGCGTTTATTTCAAGCGCACCAGTTTTCCTTTTCGTTTTACAATGTTTTTATAATCCCACTGAATCTCGCGGCCTTTTGCAAGCCAACGTTTCAGGTCTTTGGTTTTAATTTGATCAGCCGATGTGTAGAAGATGGATGCATCTTTAAACTTCTTCCCGCGACTGTCAAGTGCTTCTTCGTCAAAGTCAGCTCCGCTCCAGAACATCAGTCGCACTCCGGCTTTTAGTTTATCGTATCCGGTTATCGGGTTGCCATCTAAAAACCAAACCGGGTGGCGATGCCAGATTTTGTTCTCAGCCTCCGGCAAGTGTTTGGAGATTTCGAACGCCAGTACTTCACAAATGGCTTTGTCTTCCACTTCTTTGGAAGCATTGTATTCCAATATCTCTTTTGCAATCTTAACCGCCATAAATTTATTTCTTTAATGTGGCTAATAAGCTTTCCAGTTGATTTAAGCCCATGGTAAATCCTTCTTTGAATCCCATCTCTATAATTTTTTCAAGTGTTTCAAAGGTATCAACGGTAATAGTAATATTTACCACTGTACCGTTTGTGGTGTTACTAAAAACATTTTGCCAATGCATTCTTGAGAAATCAGGATTAAGCGTTCCGGCTTCATCGCAAAAAGCATCTAACCCGGTATAACTTTTTTCGGCTTCAATCTTTTCGTAGTCGAACCTACACCAGTGTACCTGGTTTTCAGGACTGATCATAGAATACAACCACGCGCCACCTTCACGAAAGTCAAGCGCTTTGGTTTTGTTTTGATAGGGTAGTGGTGCCCACCATTGGTCTAACAATTCTGCGGTAGTCCACGCTTTCCACACTAATGGTAGGTCTGCAGCAAACTCACGCTTTACATGAATGGTTCTGTTTTCTTTGTTTACAGTAAAATCGAATAGCAGGTTAGTGTTCATTTTTTTGGTTTTTTTAAGGTGGTTAATAAAGTATCCAGTTGGTTGAAACGCTTCTCCCAGATTTTACGAAACTGCTCCAGCCATTTGTCAATCTCTTTCATTTTGTTGATTTCAAGTTGGTAATAAATTTCACGGCCACGCTGTTCAGGTACTACCAGTTCGCACTCGGTAAGAATGCGTAGGTGTTTGGAAACCGCTTGCCGCGAAGTATCAAAATGTTCGGCTATGGCATTGGGTGTCATAGCCTGTAAGGCAATAAGCGCAATAATCGCGCGCCTGGAAGGGTCGGCTATAGCCTGAAAAATATCTCTTCTCATTGGGTAAACTCTTTTTGGGAAACCGTTCGGTTGCAAATATATGCGCAACCAATTGATTTCACAATAGCAAACCAGATTTTTTACTAAAAGTGAAATCAGGTTTTGGCCGAACGGTAGCAGCCAATACCCTCAAAATTTCTACTTTAGTAAATACTAACCTGAATCTACCATGCCATCCAGAAGACATTTTGTAAAAACCCTTGCGGCCGGAGCATTGTTTGTTCCCGCTTTCAATTTGTTATCGTGTAAACCCGAAAAGAAAGAAACTGTGGACACTGGGCTTAAAATTTCATTGGCACAATGGTCGCTGCACCGCGCCTTCGAGAAGGGCGAGTTGCAGGCGGTAAACTTTGCAGCATTGGCTCGGCAGTATAATATCAATGCGGTTGAATATGTAAATGGTTTTTATCGCGATAAGGGTTCGGATGAAAAATTCTGGAATGAGATGAAGCGCACAGCCGATAATGAAGGTGTA
The DNA here is from genome assembly GCA_017303795.1 of Cytophagales bacterium. GTDB lineage: Bacteria > Bacteroidota > Bacteroidia > Cytophagales > Cyclobacteriaceae > ELB16-189. The sequence goes on from JAFLBR010000020.1 coordinate 19,936, forward strand.
ACAAACCTGCTGATCATGATTGATGAAGAAGGCGATTTGGGAAATCCGGATTCAGCCGCACGCACTACGGCAATCGAAAATCATTACAAGTGGTTACATGCGGCTAATTTGTTGGGTTGCCATTCGGTGCGCGTAAATGCTTTTGGCGAAGGCAGCCGCGAAGACGTACAAAAAGCCATGATTGATTCAATGCAACGCCTGGGTGAGTATGCGGCTCCGCTTAATCTTAATATATTGATTGAAAACCATGGACTGTTTAGCAGCGATGGCAAGTGGGTGGCGGAAGTAATACAGCAAAGTGGTAAAACAAATTGTGGTACGTTGCCCGATTTTGGTAACTGGTGTTTAAGTGCCAAGTGGGGCACCACACAAATTGAATGTGCTGAAGTATATGATCGCTACCAGGGCGTGGCCGATCTACTGCCGTTTGCCAAAGGGGTTAGTGCAAAATCGTATGCGTTTGATGCCGATGGAAATGAAACACGAATCGATTACCTGCGCTTGTTAAAGTTGGTAAAGGATTCTGGGTTTAATGGGTACGTAGGTATTGAGTTTGAAGGATTTGATATGGCTGAGCCGGATGGAATCATAGCAACACAAAAACTTTTGGAGCGTAGCTGGCAACAGTTGAAAGCTAATTCTTAATTTAGAACGTGATGATACAATTGAAAGAAGTGCGAGCAGAGTATTATTTACTATTACTTATGTTAGTTGCTGCTTGCGCAGGAAAGCCCGAACCACCTGAACAATTAAGTTTAAGAAGCACAGTAAATGGAGATACAGTTTTTGCAAATGCTATTGATGGAACACTGACTCCAGATCAGATTTTAACCACTCCGCATCGTGTTGTGTTAACCGGAATGGCAAATCATCGGTTGATTACGATCTATAAACAAGGCTTTGAAAAGCGAATTACCGAATATAATTCTTACGAGAACTACGACCCTTGGTATAGCGATCATCAACAACATTATATGCCGGGAATAGATTTGATTAGTGGCTATAATCTTTTGAATGTAGGCCACTATGATATGACTACCGAAAAGTTGAATTTATTGTTTGATAAACCTGTACTAGTAAAATCGATTTATTACCCATCCTTTATTCAGGACTCGCTAAAAGAAAAGCCAATTAATCGAAATTATTATCTGATCTCAGTTTACGATGAAGACACCAACCGCGATTCGCTAATTGATAATAATGACTTAAGGCGATTTTATCAGTATCCGGATTCAGGGATTCAACCATCGCAACTAATTCCCCCTGACTATTCTGTTTTAAGGTCGCAGTATGATTCAGGAAATGATGTGATGTATATTTTTGCGCGGCATGATCGCAATGCCAATGGACGGGCGGAAGACAAAGAACCTGTTCATGTGTTTTGGATTGATCTCGCAAAACCAAGTGTCGCTAAAAGGATGTATTGATCAGAAATCAGAGTTTCAACTCGATGCGCTTACCGGTTTTAACAGCCAGATAAATAGCATCCACAATTTTCATGTCTTTCAAACCCTCTTCACCGTTAACTGGTATTTCAGGAGTTTTATTATCCAGAATAATTTGTGCCATCTCGTCCATTTGTGTGGTTTGATGGGTAACATGTGGCAGTGTAAGTGGCCCGGCATGCGTTCGCCCTTGTATCGGGCCGTAACCCGTAGAAGGTTGTAGTTCGGCAAATCCTTTTTCGCCATTCAAAAAGAATTTATCTAAGTTATTCATGCTGTATGTAGAAAGACAAGATGCAACAGCACCGCTTGCAAAGCCCAGTTGAAACTGTATCGTTTCATCCACACCTTCTTTAAATTTTTGCGGATCGGTTTTGGTTTCCTGCGCAGTAACCCAAATCGGTTCTTCACCTAACATGTACCGCGATCCATTGATGGAATAAATTCCGATATCCATCATGGCCCCACCACCAGCCAGGTTTTTGGTAAGTCGCCATTGGCCGGGATCGCCAATTCTAAAACCACTTAGCCCTTGAAAGAAGAGTGGTTTCCCAAATGCACCGGCTTTGCGCATGCGCACAACTTCAAGTGTGTTGGCTTCAAAGTGCATGCGATAACCGATCAATAATTTTACATTTGCTTTTTTGCAGGCATTTACCATTTCCAATCCTTCCATGGCATTTAAGGCCATCGGCTTTTCGCAGATAACATGCTTACCCGCTTGCGCTACGCGTATGGCTTGCTGATGATGTAGTGCATTGGGTGTAATGATATAGACTGCATCAATATCAGGATTGTTTTTAATCTGATCGAAGTTTTCGTAGTTGTAACAATTCTTTTCAGCAATACCATATTTGGCTTGCCAGGTTTTTATTTTGGATGGCGTGCCGCTAATCACTCCGGTAAGTTTTGCCCGCTTGCAACTTAACATGGCTTCGGCTACACGTGTGCCGTAGCTGCCCAAACCCATAATGGCAACTCTTAATACGGGGCCTTGCGGGATTGTTAAAACATCTTTTCCGATTGCTGGTAATGCTGGTAACAACAGCGCAGCAGATAATTGCTGTAAGAATATTCTGCGTGAGTTCATCTTAAACAGGTTAATGTCTCCTGAAAGATAGACCTTATCTTATAAAAAGACAATGTATAGATGAACTGAAATCAGCGGTTAGCCAGAAAACAGACCTAAACCTTTTCAGCTATGCGGCACTTACTACTTAAACCTAAGTTTAAAATACAACAGCGATGAAGCCAGCACCAGTGTAAGCATGTTGGCTACAATTACCGGTATATCTTGAATAATGATTCCGTAGATAAGCCAGAGTAATACGCCAAAGCAGAAGAACGAAAACATGCCCAGCGATAAATCTTTGGCCGAACCGCTTTTCCAGGTTTTAATTACTTGCGGCAAAAAGGCGATGGTCGTGCATGATCCCGCAGCCAATCCAAGCAATTGAGTGATGTTCATAATTTTATTTTTTCATTGCAAAGATACGGTTTGAGATGGCAATGGGTTGTGTACGTGTAAGATTATCCGTTGTCAGATGGAGTTCAATCGTTTGCTGACTTTTTATCAGCCAGCCAAAACAGCGAATTCAGAATTAATTTTTCTGATCGGGGCTGGAAAATGTACTGGATAATGTTTGATTGCTTCCGCTTTCGTAATCCATATCGTTATGTCCCATGTTAAAATAAATCATACGATAGTTTTTATTCGTCCACACCACCGGATAATAACCACTATGCCAGATTTCGTGGGACTTGGGTCCGGTACCTAAAGGAAAACTTGTTGAATCGATGGAAAGTAAAATCTCAATGTTTTGATTGAGACGTAAATCGTTTTGCCAACGGTACCACTCGTTGGGTGCAGCAGTAAAAATATTTGGTAACGCTTTCGTTGCCGGATGCCCTTGTTCTGTTTTAAGAATTGCTGTGGTGGGCCGCCATGTGTTGCTGGCGTATTGGCCTGAGCCCAGAAATTCATTGTGGTACCAATCCCAGTTTTGCGGATAAGCCGATGGCGTTAAAGCAAAGCCTGCAAAATGAAATCCCATCCAACTTCCTCCGGCTTCCATATAGTTTTGAAAAACTATTCGCTGCACAGAATCATCGGGCCGCGAATCTAAAAAGAGAATCACATCTACATCACGTAAATTCTTTTCAGTAAGATCACTCCAGTTACGGGTGGTGTCGTACTTAAAGTTGTGAAGGGTTGCTTGTTGAAAGAACCAGTTGTTGGCTTCTTGTATAAAACTGATGTGAGCCGCATCGTGTTTGCCGGTATAAAATGCCAATACTCTAAAACGTAGAGCGGGTTTACAACCCGCAACCAGAAATACTATTAGGAGACAGAAGTTTGTAACGCACCTCATATAACTTTACATGTATCTGAGTTTTGATTTTAACGCTTTCTCCTAACGTATCGTACAAGTAAATCGATCAACTGAATGATTAACCAGAGGCATCCAATCATTAAAAGAAAAATAAGCAAACTTACCGGTTGGCCCGGATCGAATGCCCGCCAGTTGTACCAGCCAACAATTCCTATGAAAGAAAATGTTTTAATAATCATCCGTTAACGCAAACTCGTTTTTCCGGTTCATCCATTTACCCTGTGTAAAATCCGGAAACTCAACACTCTCGCCACCCAGCTGGATGGATGATTCTGATAGCGGAGTAATGGCACTCCACGTTACGGCATCATATACATCTTGTGGTGTATTGGTTTTACGTTTCACGGCTTCAATAAATCCATTCAGCACAAACCAATCCATGCCACCATGCCCGGCTCCGCTAGCATCGTTACCATATTTTTTCCAAAGCGGATGATCGTACTTTTCCAACCACGCTTTGGCATCTTCCCATTGATGTGGTTTAGAACTTTGCCCTTCTATGTAAATAGATTTATTCACATCCATCCAAATGCCCTTTGTGCCTTGTACCCGAAAGCCTAATGAATACGGTCGTGGTAAGTTAGTATCGTGTTGAAGCAAAATAGTTTCTTTGTTGGTGGTGCTAATCATAGTGGTAACTACATCGCCCAATTTGAAATTTACTTTTGCATTGGGATGATCGGCCCCGCCTAATTTTACCACATGCTCGTGCAAACCCTTTGCTTTGGTAGAATATGAAACCAATTGTGTAAACCGATTGCCGCGATTGATATCAATCATCATCGCCACCGGCCCAATACCATGTGTGGGATACAAATCACCATCGCGGTAAACGGAATGTTGTGTGCGCCACTGTGCTTCTGAAAAACCTTTTTCACCAAACTCTGCACCGCCTCCGTATGGATTTTTTCCATCATTAAATTTCACTTCGCGCAAATCGTGCTGATAGCCACCTTGTAAGTGAACCAACTCGCCAAATACATTTTGACGCACCATGTTTAGCACTGCCATTACATCGCGTCTGTAGCAAACATTTTCCAGCATCATCAACGGCATACCGGTGCGTTCGCTGGTGTGTACCAATTGCCAACATTCTTCTACTGTCATTCCGGTAATCACTTCGCAGCCCACATATTTTTTGGCGTTCATGGCATCCAAACACATAACCGTGTGCCATTCCCACGGAGTAGAAATAATTACGGCATCAATATCTTTATTCTCTAAAAGTTTTTTGTAACCGTTGGGGCCATCTAGTATTACCTGCGGCTTTGGTTTACCTGATTTGGTTACAAGCGATAAACTCATGTCAATCATGCGTTGTTGCACATCGCAAATGGCTACTACTTCGGTGTCGCTGCGTTTTAAGGCGAGTTCGAGGTGGTTTTGTCCGCGCATGCCTACACCAATAAAACCTACTCTGACTTTAGCGGCTTTGTTGTTTGCCATCAGCACGTTTGACGGTAGTATCGAAAATCCCAATCCGGCTGCAGCCGATGTTTTGATAAAATTTCTGCGCGTTGTCATAGTGAAGTTAAATTTTACGTAACTGAAAAGTTTTTAAAATGCCGAGTACACTCAGGCTGTCGGTAATTTTTCCATCCATTACCATTTGGTATGCTTCGCTAAGCGGAAGTTTCCAAACTTTAAGATCGGCTTCGGTTTCTTCCAGATTATTTTTTTCCTGTGTAAGCCCTTCCGCTAAAAAAAGAAATCCTTCTTCATCGCTTACGGAGTTAGACAAATGCGTGCGTTGAATCATGCTCCAGGTGGTGGCTACTAATCCGGTTTCTTCCTGAAGTTCACGTTTTGCGGCTTCTAACGGATCTTCATTCAGTGGGCCACCGCCTTCTGGAATTTCCCAGCTCCATTCGTTTAACGTGTAGCGCCATTGTCCAACCAGCCACGTATTTCCTTCGGCATCAAGCGGCACAATACCAATAGCTTTGTTTTTAAAATGTACTTTACCATAAATACCCTGCCCGCCACCGGGGTTTATCACCTGATATTCGGTTACATTAATCCACCGGTTGTCGTATTTCTCAGTTGCCGAAAGTGTTTTCCACGGATTCATAGTTCTATTCAAAAATTCAAAGTCCAAGATTGAAAATTTATTTCACACTTAAAGGCCGAATGCATTGAATCTTGAGTTTTGAATTTCGATTTTTGAATACATGTTACTTTCTGCTTTTACGCCCGATCTGATTGAAGCTGGTTGCGATGAGGTAGGCCGAGGTTGTTTGGCTGGCCCGGTGGTAGCCGCAGCCGTAATTTTACCGAAAGCCTATACGCATGAATTGTTGAATGATTCCAAGCAACTGAACAAAGAAGATCGGCTAAAGTTGCAAACTGATATTGTGCGCGATGCACTGGCATGGGCGGTGGCAGAAGTGAGTAACGAAGAAATTGACTCTATAAACATTCTCAATGCTTCTTTCAAAGCCATGCATCTGGCATTAGATCAATTAAAACTTAGACCACAATTTTTACTTATAGATGGCAACCGCTTTAAACCTTACGGTGAAATTCCTTTTGAGTGTATTATAAAAGGCGATGGCGCTTATTTGTCGATAGCAGCGGCTTCAGTGTTGGCAAAAAATTACCGCGATGATTTGATGAGCAAACTCGCTGAAAAATATCCTGGCTATGGCTGGCATACCAATGTGGGTTATCCTACCGATGAACACCGCGATGGTATTCGTACTTTGGGCATTACACCTTACCATCGTAGATCTTTTCAGTTGTTGCCTTCGCAGCTTGAGTTATTTGAGTAACTTGGTATATGGCCATTTCATTTTTCAAAAAGAAACCCGACACCTTTGATTATGAGGAGTCACGGATTTGCCGATGCTGTAACCATGTGTTTAAAGGCCGCTATTGTAACATTTGTGGTGAAAAAGTAATTGAACCCAGCGAACGCACTTTTCTTACTTTTCTGGATAACCTGCTTAATGCTTTTACTTTTCTTGATGGCAAGTTTTTGAAGAGCCTGAAATTGTTGCTGCTTCGGCCGGGACAGCTTTCGCGCAACATTGCCGATGGCCTGCGAGTGCCTTATATGAAGATGGTCTCGCTGTTTTTTGTGGCCAACTTTTTTTATTTCCTGTTTCCGTTTTTCGATTCGTTTAATTCTTCGTTGTATTCGCAAACCAACCTTATGGGCCAGCACAGTGTAACGGCAACGGCTATTGTAAAGAAAGAAGTTGAAAAGCGTCAAATTTCAATGGAAGAATTTCAGGAAAAGTATCAGGCTCAATCAACTAATTTATCCAAACTTTTGCTAGTTACGTTAGTTTTAGTACTAACAGCCACTCACATGGTTGTCAATTATTCAAAGAAGAATTACTTCTTTGATCATCTGCTGGTTTCACTTGAGTTTTACAGTTTTCACTTACTGGTAAATATGCTCTTGTTGCCAGCTATTGTTTTGCTTTTGATAAAATTTGCAGCATCAATTGGATGGGATTGGAATAGTTTATTAACGGATCGAATATTCTCAGTACCCGTTTATGGTCTGATTTTGTATTTCTTAATTCGCGCACAACGAATATTCTATTTGCAGAAATGGTATTGGGCTATCCCTAAAGCAATTATTTTGTTTTATCTGTTTACTGAAACTATTCCGTTGTACAGAATCTTGTTGTTTTATATCACAGTTTGGACTATCTAAGCGCCAGAAAATAAGAACGATTGTGTGCCTGGTATTCATTTCATTAAATAGTCATCCTCAATACAAAGTAATAGTTGCGGCTAACCGCGATGAATTTTACGAACGTAAAACTGCACCCGCTTCTTTCTGGAAAGATCAACCCGAAATTGTTGGTGGTCGCGATCTGGAAGCTGCCGGAACATGGATGGCCATGAACACAAATGGAAAGGTTGCATTAGTAACAAACTATCGCGATCCGGCTCACATCAATCCGAAGGCACCATCGCGCGGTAAACTTGTTTCCGACTTTTTAACGGGTAACAAATCGCCAGAGCAATACTTGCACGAATTGGAACCCACTGCCAATCAGTATAATGGATTTAATCTGCTGGTTGGTAATCTGGATGAGTGGTGGTATCTATCAAATTATAAAACCGGCATTCAAAAGCTTGAGTCAGGTATTTATGGATTGAGTAACGAGTTGTTAGATGGCGCCTGGCCAAAAGTTGTTCGTGGTAAGCAGAAATTTTTGCGTGTGATGGAATTTGATGCCCTGCCTGAAGAATTGTTCAGGATGCTATATGATGAACAACGGGCCGAAGATCAAACCTTACCTGATACCGGTATAGGCCTTGAGCGGGAGCGTGCACTTTCATCTATGTTTATTAAAACAAAAGGCTATGGAACGCGATGCTCAACAGTATTATTGATTGATAAGGAAGACCGTGTGCAGTACTATGAAAGAACTTACAACGTAGAAACTTTCGAGCACGGCACACGGGGTTTCCGGTTTAACGTGGCTACTTCACCACAAGCCTCCTGATAGATCCATTCGAGCTGCGCACCGTATAAATGCCCGGAGCGAGTGATGAGATATCCAGTTTATTAGCATCTGAAACTTTGATAACTAACACCCCCAGGTTATTGTAAACCGCATAATTACCTTTCTTGTTAATGGTAACATCGGTACCATATGTGGCCGGGTTAGGATAGAGTAGCCACTCCAGATCCAGATTAATAGCAATAATGTTGGAATAACTGGAAGTGCCATCAAAGTCTGTTTGTTTTAACCGGTAGTAATTTATACCCGCCATCGGACTGTAATCAACAAAATTATAAGTAGTAGCACTTTGTTTAGTACCCTGACCCGCTACATTACCCAGACTTGTAAACTCACCACCATCAATTGAATGTTGTACCGTAAAGAAATCGTTATTTAATTCAGAAGCAGTTACCCACTTGAGGTTTACTTTTTCATTTTCTGCGGTAGCATTAAAGCTTAATAACTCAACCGGAAGTGGATTGTCCAAACCAGAAGAACCAAGCGTGATCGGACTAAAGCTTGTAATTACACCTGCCGAAATTACAGTGCCATTGGCAGCTGTTCCAGTAGTGCCGCCATTACCGTGATTAACCCATGCAGTTCCATTCCAGCGCACAACGCGCAGGTTTGCCGGATTGGTAATGTACGGGCCGGTACAATCAGGTGTGTTCCAACTAAGCGTTACACTTACGTTTGATCCGCCAACGGCTGGGTTGCGATCCAACATCCAGTACTCGCACGAACTTACTGTAACTATACCTGTGGGGTAAGTACTAGCATCTCCAAAAGGATGAACTGCTTTAAAATATTCGGCTGTAAAAAAATGAGCCGTATTTGTTGGAGCAGAAATACTGATTGGTCTGAATATTCCACCATCTCCTGTGGGAAAACTGAATGCATCATTTCCTGTCTTTCGAATCGGGCCATCTATGTGACTCGCATTGGAGCCGCCAGTTGATGTTGCATTGTCTGCAAAATTCAAATAATTGGACGCTGAGGTAATCAATACTCCATTAGTAAACGTGGCGTTGGTGGTAATAGTGGCATCAGTTCCTAGTATTGCAAATCCTGCAGATTTGTTAATAGTGAATCTTCTAAAAACTGGTGATGCAGTACCAGATTTGATAATGCTTTGAAATGCACCTCCAGTCAATACAATTGTGCCATTGTTGGCCCCAAACGTAATAGTTGTGGGTCCATCTACGGTAACATTATTATAAAAATTACTGGCTGAATTGTAGGCAGGTTGTATTGTTCCGCTCGCTTGGTTAAAAGTTACATTGCCAATAAATTCATCCACAGATGCATTACCTAGTCTAAAAATTCCGGTTCCTGAGTTGGAGAAAGTTGAAGCACCCGTAAATACATTGCCTCCTACACTACCATCAGTAGAAGCGCCAGTTTTGATGAAGGAATTTGTGCCGTTAAAATTAGCGCCATCTAAAAATAATGCTGGTGCTGTTGCAGACATGGCGCCATTCCAAATAGCTGAGGGACCAGTCCGTAAAGTAGCCGAACCTGTTAAAATTAAATTTTGTGCTGTAACTCCAGACTGGGTAAATCTTTGTAAACGTAATTCACCAGCGATAAAGCCTGTGCCGCCTACGCTAATTGTTCTGCCGCTGGCGAGTGTTGCCGAGCCGGCAGCATTTTCGCAGAAGTAGATACCAGTTCCGTTTGTACTATTAACGATAATGTCGCCATTGAATGTATTGCTGCCAATATATGCTGGCCGTATATAGGAACTACCCGTATTGGTCATGGTAACAGTATTGTTATACACACTGGCCGTTGTTAACTCCAATAACAAATCATTCGATCCACTGTTGATTAAAGTAGTTACACCATTGAAAGTGTTTCCACCATTGGTGCGCAATTGCCCGGTACTGCTGTTTTGAATAGTGGTAGTTCCTTGGAATGTTGTATTCCCACTTCCTTGATTATAATTTGCTCCTGTTTTTTCAAGGAAAGCGGCACTATTAAATACACCACCATTAATTAAAAGTTGTGGAGCTCTGAAATCAACGGCTCCATCAAACGCAATGGTAGGCCCTAAATACAAAGCTGCTGTTCCTGTCAACAATAAATTTTGAGATGTTCCTCCTGTTTGGGTAAACCTGCGAAGGCGTAATTCACCCAAACTAAAACCAAGACCACCAACTGAGATAGTTCTGCCGGCTGCCAGTGTAGCCGTTCCACCACCGCTTTCGCTGAAGTAAATGCCACCACCAAAAGTAGAGTTGACAATAATATTTCCATTGAACGTTGTGCCTGCAATATTATCCGCCATGCGGATGGTTGATGAACCTGTGTTGGTTAGGGTAAGATCTCCATTGAAGGTGTCAAGCGCATTTAAAGCAAATCTAAACCAACCACTACCTGAATTGGCAATAGTAGTTAAACCGTTAAATGTATTGCCACCATTACTATCGTTATTTGCCGCTCCTGTTTTTTCGAGGTAAGTAATTCCGTTATAGATGGCACCATCCAATGCAAATTGTGGCACTCTGAAATCAAGATTACCATTGAAGGTTGAAGTTGGGCCAATGCGCAACAAGGCCGTTCCGGTTAGTAACAATGTTTGAGCAGCAGTTCCGGTTTGTGTGAATCTGCGGAAGCGTAATTCACCACTGCTGTAGCCTAAACCACCTACTAACAAACTTGCGCCATTGCCCAAGGTTGAGCTTCCGGTTGCATTATTGGAGAAATATACACCTGCACTGCCAAGTGTTGAGTTGAAAGTTATATTTCCATTAAACTGATTGCCTGCAACGTTGTGTGCCAGATAAATAATATTAGAGCCTGTGTTGGTTACTGTAAGATTACCATTAAAAATGTCAGGTGTTGTATTGGCTGTTAGTAAATATCCGCTTCCGGAGTTTACTAATGATGCCGTGCTATTAAATGTATTACCTCCGGTACCAGCATTGTCAGAAGCGCCCTTCTTCTCAAGGTAGACTGTGCCGTTATAAGTTGTTCCGTTAAGTAACAACTGTGGTGCTCTGAAATCAACGTTACCACCAAATGTGGATGCAGGGCCAAGAGTGAGTATGGCAATACCACTTAGGTCAAGTGTTTGTGGAGTAGCACCCACTTGCGTAAACCGAATTAATCGAATATCGCCACTTAATACACCAGAACCACCTACACCAATGGTGCGTGTTGCCGCAAGCGTAGAGGTTCCATTTGTATTGTTGCCAAAATAAATACCACCCCCAAAAGTTGAGTTCAATTGAATGTTGCCATTGTATTGATTGCCGGGAGAATTTTCAGAAAGCTGAACGGTAGATGAGCCAGAGTTTGTAACGATAAGGTTGTTGTTAAAAACATCGGAAGAAATATTGGCCGACATAAGGTAGCCATTGCCCGAGTTAACCAATGTTGTAGATTGATTAAAGATGTTACCGCCATCTCCTGCATCGTTTGAGGCACCATTCTTCTCGATATAAGCCGTTCCATTAAACGTGGTGCCATTCAATAATACACGAGGCGAAACAAAGTTAACGTTACCATCAAAGGCTGAAGTAGGGCCCAACCATAAAAGGGCAGAGCCTGATAGGGTGAGGTTCTGATTAAATGCACCTATTTGTGTAAATCTGCGGAAGCGCAGTTGACCTGTAGTAAAACCACTACCCCCCACATTTATGGTTCCATTGGTAAAAGTTGATGCGCCTGTTGCAGTATTGGAAAAAATAATACCCAATGCACTACCTGTATTGTTAACAGTTATAGTATTGTTGAATTGATTACCCGCCACATTGTGGGCCATAAAGATCCAATTCGATCCGGTGTTAGTAATAGTAACAGGCCCGTTGAAAATATCGGGAGTAACATTTGCCATATACCAGGCACCACTGTTTGAATTAATCAATGTGCTTGATCCATTAAAAATATTTCCACCATTGCTGGTATCATCTACGGCACCAGACTTTTCAAAAGAGGCACTTCCATTGTAAGTGGCACCGTGCAAGAGCAAACGAGGTGCTACAAAATTTACACTGCCATCAAAAGATGAGTTTGGTCCTACACGCATAATAGAAGATCCTGTTAACGTGATGTTTTCGGGTAGTGCCCCAATTTGCGTAAAGCGATACAGGTTCAATGATCCACTTGAAAATGTACCGGCTGTTATAACTCCATTAAGAGTTGAACTGGCTGGTGTTTGGCCATTAAAAGTAACACCTGATGCTCCTCCGGAATTAATAACATTAATATCTCCATTGTAGGTAGTGGTGCCGTTTTCTCCCATCTGAATAACGGTTGCACCGGAAGAGTTAGTTACATTAATATTAACCGGCCCTAGAAAAGTTGAAGTTGATCCGGTGCCCAGTAAAAAGCGGTGATTACTTTGAATAGAACCCGCACAATTTATTGTTAACGTACCGGCAACCGATAACCCCACATTGGTTCCTTCACCAATTAAGTACGACCACGCATCAGTGCCGCCTGTTTTATTACTATTGATAGTGAGATCCGAATTAAAGGTGGTTATCTGGCCATTATGATTATGCGCGAAATAGATTCTGTAGCTGCCGGTATTGTTAAATGTGGTAGCAGCATTAAACTGATCTCGGTTTGTATTCCCGGTAAGCAAGTAACCACTGCCCGAGTTGGTAATTATTGTAACGCCATCAAAGACGTTACCGCCAGCACCGGCATCATCACTTGCTCCGTTTTTTTCAAGCGTAGCAGTTCCGCTATAAGTACAACCATTTAAGAATAAGCGAGGCGCTGTAAAATTCACATTCCCCCCAAAAGCTGAACTAGGGCCAACTGTCAATAAGGTCGTGCCTGAAAAGGTTGTTAATGTTTGAGGGGTGTTGCCAAGCTGAGTAAAACGCGGTAATGTTAATGAACCACTAGAAAAACCAGAACCACCAATCGAAATAGTATTTCCCGCAGATAGTGTTGCCGTAGCAGCAGCACTTTCACAAAACGCAATACCCGTTCCACCTGTACTGTTCAGTATAATGTTTCCATTAAATGCATTTGTTCCGGCATAAGCCATCCGGATGTTTGAAGTACTGGTATTAAGAAGGGTAAGGCTTCCGTTGTACGTACTTCCCGTAACCAGCTCCAGCAGTACATCGCCATTGCTATTGTTGGTTATTGAGGTTGGTCCATTGAAGGTATTACTTCCATTGGTTCTTAAAACTCCACTTCCATTATTAACAATCGTAGTAGTTGAACCAAATGTGTTATTACCTATACCAGTATTGTTTATAGTTCCGGTTTTTTCAAGATAGGCAGTTCCACCAATACTAATTCCATCCAGGTAAAGTTGTGGCGCCCTTAAATCGGCATTACCGCCAAAAGAAGTAGCTGGCCCAACTCGTAACAAGGTTGTAGTTCCTCCCAGGTTCAGGTTTAATGCACCGGTTCCCGGATTAGTAAAACGCTGAATGTTTAAACTACCTGATGTATAGCCACCAGCAATGCTAAATGAACCTGATGGTGCTTGAGTGGCGCTGGCTGAAACTCCACTATTGAACGTTACTCCATTCGATCCACCCGTGTTGGTAAGCGTAATATTTCCATTATAGGTTGCTGTACCATTTACACCCATGGTGATCATGGTGTTTGCGTCTGAGTTGGTATTGTTGATAATAAGATTTCCGCCAAGCGTAAGGGTTGTACCTGCACCATTTAAAAAACGGTGATCGCTGCGAAGAGCACCGGCACAATTGATTATCAAATCACCACCGATGGAAACATTAGAGTTTGTAATCTCGCCTACTAAAAATGACCACTGATCTGTGCCACCACTTTTATTTGAATTAAGGGTAAGATTATTAGCAAACGTAGTAGTTGCACCATTGTGATTGTAGGCAATTCGGATTCTGAAACTACCAGTGTTGTTAAAAGTAGTTGCGGCATTAAAGGTATCGGCAGCTCCGTTTCCAAAAAAGATTTCGGCTGAGCCATTATTGGTAACTGTAGTTACACCATTAAAAGTATTACCTGAGCTGGAGTTATCGCTAGCACCAGTCTTTGTAATAGAAGCTGTTCCATTAAATACGCTTGAAGTTAAAACGAATTGTGGCGAGCTAAATGTTACATTTCCACCAATAGTTGAGTTCGTTAAACGCAATAATGAAGTCGCCCCTGTAAGGGCAAGATTCATGGCGGTGCTACCAGCTTGTGTAAAATTGCGGAAGGCAAGCTCTGAGCCAGTAAATCCACCGCCACCAATATTAATGGTATTGCCAGCCGACATATTAGCTAATCCAGAACCTTGAATAAAGGCAACTCTATCTGAACTGGTAATGGTAACGCTGCCATTTAATGTAACATCACCGGCATTTCCAATCCAGTTTTCAACATTGGTTACACCTGCATTTGAATTAATAATTAGAGGACCGTTAAATGTGGTTGATGATCCGGCTTCATAACTAATGTGAATATCGCCACCGGTTGCATTGTTGGTAAACGTTGTGGTTCCGTTAAAGGTAACACTGGCCGTTCCGAAACGGCTGATTTGAATTCTGCTTTGAATATCGGTTGCACTGGTGTTGTTGAAAGTAGCGTTCGCCTGAAACACATTACCTGCGTTATCTTCGGCTACACGTATTCTGTTTCCACCAGTATTATTAAAGAAGGCCGCAGCATTCCAGGTATCTCCGGCATCAGCAGGATTAGTACCCATGGCAAAATCCCCACCTTGATTATTCACCGTCATCACACCATTAAAAGTATTTCCACCACGCGAGTTATCAACTGCCGAACCTGTTTTAGTAACAGTTACAGCCTGAAACGAACTTGAATTAAAGATGATAGAGGGCGTACTAATAGTTAATGCACCACTAAAGTTTGATGCGGGCCCAAGTGTAAGCGTGGCTGTATCATTGCCACCTAACGAAATATTTTGTGCTGTTGCTCCAGCTTGCGTTAATCTTGCCAGGGTTAAGTTGCCACAACCCGAACCACCAAATCCGGCAACGGAAATGGTACGGGTAGCCGCAAGTGTTGCTGTACCACCGCCAGCACCAATTGAAATTAGTCCGGTGGCATTGTAAGTAACGGTTATGTTATTGTTGATCTGATTAGCCGCTGAATTATAGGCTATTTCCAATGGCCCCGTGTTTCCACTTACTAATGAAAGTACTCCGTTAAAAATATCGGGGTTGGTTCCTCCCAGACGAAACTGACTGGCAGAACTATTAGTTAGTGTTACACTTCCTGAAAAGGTATTACCACCGGTACTGGTGTCGTTATTATTGGCAGTTTTAGTTACGGTTACGGAACCATTAAATACTGAACCATTAAAAAAGATTCTTCCGGTAGAACCATTTACGTTTGCTCCAAAAGTTGTTCCGCTAAAAGTGGAGGTACCGGTTGTATTAAGTGTAACCGCAGCAGCTGCTCCGGTGTTGTTTATAGTTCCGGTAACAAAGCTGTTCGTACCGGTAGTAGTCAGATTAAATCCATTCAGATTAATCACACCTGTATAACCATTCACCGTAATTCCGGCTACATTTGGTGCAACATCCAGTGTACAATTTCCTAAACCGTTGGCATTAAAAGTCACTGCATCCGATGGGCCCGGAACAGATGCTCCGCCTGCTCCGCCCGAGGTTGTGGACCAGTTGGCTGTGTTGTTCCAATTAGATGCACCGGCAGCAACCCAAAATCTTTGGCCGAAGGATATTTGGGAAATTAGAAGAAGGATGAATACTGTGAGGTAAGAAAGTAAAGGTTTATTCATATAAACAGTAAGGGTAATCTTCAAAATTATACTTTTATACGTGTTTGTTGCATGCAGTAACATGTACTTTTTTAGGAACATACTTAACTTTTTTACCGATTGAAAAAGCAAATTCCGCTTGCACTCCGCCTGGTTCGGTGGTTTTTTCCAAAACTGGAATGGTTGTCGGCCAGGCTTGCAGTAGAATATTTCGAAAAAATATTTTTCTCGCCTTTGCGCTACCAAGCTCCTGAAAAGGAAATGGAGTGCGAACAGCAAGCTACTTTAGAGGAAATTGTTGCGAATGGATTGAAAATTCAAACGTACCGCTGGGGCGATGCAACCAATCCCTATGTTTTAGTGATGCATGGCTGGGCAGGCCGGGCAACCCAATTTCGAAAGTTTATTCCGGAATTAGTTGCGGCTGGCTACCAGGTGGTAGGTTTTGACGGCCCCGCTCATGGTAAATCATCCGGCAAACGGACTACCATTCTGGAATTTGAAACCGCACTTAAAATGGTAATAACCAGATGGGGTAAACCTGTCGCGGCCATAGCCCACTCGTTTGGAGGCGGGGCGTTACTCTTTTCTATTATGAATGGCCTGCCGGTAAAAAAGCTTGTTAACATTGCCTCACCCACAATGGCTGATGAAATTATCAAATCTTATCTGCGCGCAATTAATGGTTCGTGGAAAACGGGGCAACGGTTTAAGAAGCTAATCGAAAAGAAGTATGGTAAACATTTTGAAGAGTTTACGGCCATGTACTTTATAGAACATATTAAAGGGTTGGACTTGTTGCTGGTGCACGATGACGAGGATAAAGATGTGCCCATCATTCAGGCTGAAAAGTTACTTGAAAAATATCCGGCCCGTTTACTTCGCACTTCCGGTCTGGGTCATAATCGCGTTCTGAAAGATGAGAACGTAATCGCAGCCTGTATCGATTTTATCAGAAATTAACCGATTGGTGTAACTTAACGGCTTGAAACCCGTCTGAAATCTGGAAGTAAAGAACCGCTCACAAAAACTAATCTGGCTTTTTAAGCGTTTTTTGAAACCAAAACCAAAATATCCAGTAAAAGACTAAGATTGAACAACTAATCAGCTAAACCGAACATCTTTCTGCTTTAACATATTTTATCATGCCAAATATCATTAAGACTACCCACATCTCCCGCACGTATAAAATGGGAACCAACATTGTAAATGCGTTGCAAGACATCTCCATTTCTATTGAGCGTGGTGAGTATGTTGCATTTATGGGCCCATCGGGTTCGGGTAAATCAACCCTTATGAATATTGTAGGCTGCCTCGATACGCCAAGTTCGGGCGAATACTGGCTCAACAACCAGTTGGTGAGCGATATGACCGAGAATGAATTAGCAGTAGTTCGTAATAAAGAAATCGGCTTTGTGTTTCAAACCTTTAACCTTTTGCCACGGGCATCGGCATTAGAGAATGTAGCACTTCCGCTAATCTATGCCGGTTATAGCAAAAGCGAACGCGAAGACATGGCTATGGCTGCATTGGAGAGTGTCGATTTGGCCAATCGCCATCATCACAAGCCAAACGAACTTTCTGGTGGACAGCGCCAACGCGTAGCCATTGCGCGGGCATTGGTAAATAATCCTTCTATTATTCTGGCCGATGAACCTACCGGTAACCTCGATTCTAAAACCTCTTACGATATTATGAACCTGTTTCAGGAGTTGCACGACAAGGGCAACACCATCATTATGGTAACACACGAAGATGATATTGCCCATTATGCACATCGCATTATTCGTTTGAAGGATGGTTTGATTGAGTGGGATAAGAAGAACGAGAATGTGAGTCGCGGCCAGGCCGTAACAGCCTGACTGGCTTCTCAAACAATTTGATATTGAATTTTAAATCTTCAATTTTCCCCTATGAAGATTTATACCAAGACCGGAGATCAGGGCACTACTTCTTTATTTGGAGGTAAACGCGTTTTAAAGTCCGATTTGCGAATTGATACCTACGGTACGGTAGATGAACTTAATTCGTGGATTGGCGTGTTGCGCGATCAACCGGTAAATCAAAACCTGAGTGCAGTGCTGATTGAAATTCAGGATCGCTTATTTACCATTGGTTCTATTCTGGCCACAGAACCCGGCAACAGAAAAGTTAAAATTCCGGCACTTACCGAAACCGACATTACTTTTCTTGAAAAAGAAATTGATGCAATGGATACCGTACTACCGCCAACGAAATTTTTTGTGCTGCCCGGTGGCCATCAGGCAGTTTCGTTCGGGCATGTTACCCGCACCGTTTGCCGCAGAGCTGAGCGTTTGGTAATTGCACTTAATCAGGTTGATCCGATTAACGAACTCGTCATCAAATATCTCAACCGACTTTCTGATTATCTTTTTGTACTGTGCCGCATGATGACGCACGAGCTGAATGCCCCCGAAACTCCGTGGAAACCTCGCATGTAAACCACTTGATTTAGACCTAACACATGTTAGCATTCAGGGACTGAAAGTTGTATCTTGCAGAAAATTTATTTTTCACTAACAAAGATGCAATGGTCGATACAGAAAGCATTTCAATTACCCGAACGGCAAAGTCAAGGTTAAGCAAAACAGATTTTAATAGTCTTTCATTCGGACAGGTTTTTACCGATCACATGTTTATGGCCGACTACCGCGATGGCCAATGGAAAAATCTACGCATAGTGCCTTATGGACCAATTCAAATCAGTCCGGCAACGCCTGCGTTACACTATGGCCAATCCATATTTGAAGGCATGAAGGCCTATCGTGCAGATGATGGAAAAGCGCTGGTATTTCGTGCTGCTGATAATCTTACACGCATGAATATTTCGGGTAACCGAATGTGTATGCCCGCTGTGCCGGAAGATCTTTTTATGGAAGCACTTTCAACTTTAATAGATTTAGATCGTGCCTGGATTCCTAATCAGGAGGGAAGTTCACTTTACATTCGGCCGTTTATGTTTTCTGCCGATGAGTTTATCGGCATCCGGCCATCATTGGATTTTACATTTATGATTTTACTTAGTCCGGTAGGGCCTTATTATGCTACACCGGTTAAAGTAAAAATAGAAACACATTATACACGTGCCGTAGAAGGTGGCACCGGTTTCGCGAAAGCGGGTGGTAATTATGGTGGTGCAATTTATCCGGCCAAGCTTGCGCAAGATCAGGGTTATCATCAATTAATCTGGACGGATGGTAAAACACACGAGTACGTGGAGGAGAGCGGCACCATGAATCTGATGTTTGTAATCAACAACACATTGCTTACTCCGGCACTCAGCGATTCTATTCTGGCGGGTATTACGCGCCAGAGTGTGATTGACCTCGCTCGCCATTGGGGCATGAATGTAGAGGAAAGAAAAATTTCCATTATTGAATTAGTAGCTGCCTTAAAACAAGGTCGGGTGCAAGAAGCGTTTGGTGCCGGTACTGCTGCAACCATTGCGCACATTGAATTGATTGGGCATGAAGAAGAAAAATTTCTGTTACCACCCGTTGAGAGCCGCACGTTCTCGAACCGCGTGTTAGCTGAATTGGAAAACATTAAGCGTGGAAAAGTTCAGCCACCGTTTGATTGGATTTATAAGATTTAATATTGTTTTAATTGAAACCGCCTCGCACTTTGTGTTTGAGGCGGTTTTATTTTTTGCTTTCTTGCCACTATGCGTATTTTAATTTTTAGTTGTTTCATGCTTGGTTTTGCGGCTGCCACTTTTGGTCAGGAGCAAATGGTGTTGTTAAAGCGTGGTGATGTAGTAGCCCGTTTTGAATTGGGCGACAACATTAAATGTAAACTGCGCAATGGAAAAACTAAAGCGGGCATGGCCATTCGTTATACCGATTCTTTCATCTTGCTGCGTGGTGATACAATTCTGTTTTCCGACATCTATAAAATTCACGCAAAAGGAAAACGCAAGGCCGACTTCAGGCAAAAAGTTGGAACTGTTTTAATGATTGGAGGCGTGGGTTATTTTGCGATTGATCAAATCAATACAATTTTCTTTGTAGAAGGCCAGAGCGGGATTGACGAAGGCGTGGCCATTACATCGGGTAGTTTAGTAGCAGCAGGCGCAGCATTAACTTTTTTACGAAGCCCCTATCTGAAAGTGCGCGGCCTTTCTATTCGGATGGTTACGCCAGAGTCGCGCTATTATCGTTACGAGTAGAGATTTATTGGAGCCGGGATGTTATCTTCGCGCCATAATTAGTTTTTAAAGAAATGACTACCGAACAATTAAAGGATTTGAAAGTCCGTGTTGCCGCCCTCAGGCGGTATCTTTGACTACGATCGTAAAATCGTAGAAATACAAGACGAAGAACGTATTACCCATCAGGCCGATTTCTGGAACAAACCCAAAGAGGCTGAAGTTATCCTCAAAAACATTCGCACTAAAAAAGTATGGACCGATGCATTTGCTGATGTAAGCAAACTGCTCGATGACCTTGACGTGCTGAACGAATTTCATGAAGCAGGCGATGCCAGCGAAGAAGAACTGGATGCTGAGTATAACAAAACAGCAAAGGCTATTGAAGAGCTGGAATTCAAAAAAATGCTCAGCAAAGAAGAAGATCAGTTGAGTGCCGTAATGGAAATTAATCCCGGTGCGGGCGGAACAGAGAGTAACGATTGGGCCGATATGCTTAACCGCATGTACATTATGTGGGGCGAGAAGAGTGGCTACAAAGTTTCGCAGATAGATTATCAAGCGGGTGAAGTGGCCGGAATAAAGTCGGCTACACTTGAACTTGAAGGCCCGTTCGCGTATGGAAAATTAAAATCAGAAATTGGTGTGCATCGTTTGGTGCGCATTTCACCTTTCGATAGCAATCAGCGCAGGCATACTTCTTTTGCTTCTGTGTTTGTTTATCCTAAAGTAGATGATTCCATTCAGATAGAAGTTAACCCAGCCGATGTAGAAATTCAGACTTCGCGTTCGGGCGGAGCGGGTGGCCAGAACGTAAACAAAGTAGAAACCAAAGTACAACTTACACACAAACCTTCGGGTATTGTTATTGTGTGCCAGGTAGAACGTTCGCAACATGCCAACCGCGAACGCGCCATGCAAATGTTAAAGTCCAAACTCTATCAGGTAGAAATGGAAAAACGCAATGCGGCACGCGATAAAGTGGAGGCTGGTAAAATGAAAATTGATTTTGGTTCACAAATCCGCAACTACGTATTGCATCCTTATAAATTAGTGAAAGATGCCCGCACGAGTGTTGAGCGCCACGATGCACAAAATGTATTGGATGGCGATCTGGATGATTTCATAAAAGCCTATTTGTTGGAAGATCAGGAAGCTTCTTCTGCTAAACAGTAAGTTGGTATTCGGTAGGTGGTGATCGGTATTTCAGTAAGCAGTAAGTAGTGATCAGTATTCGGTAATCAGTAAGTGGTATTCAGTAATTAGAAAACCCTAATTATTAGTTATGGAATATGTAGAGAGTTACCGAAATTCCTAATTCCTAATTCCTAATTCCTAATTCCTAATTCAAACTTGACCAAGACCTACAACACATCCTTCTGGCTTCTCTGCCTTAGCTCGTTGCTGTTCTTTGCGAGTTTTAATATGATCATTCCGGAATTACCGGAGTATCTTTCTAAACTTGGTGGTGCCGATTACAAAGGTTTAATCATTTCACTATTCACCATCACCGCCATGCTTTCGCGGCCATTCAGTGGAAAGTTAGCCGATAGCATTGGGCGCGTACCGGTTATGATTTTTGGAGCTGTAGTTTGTTTGATCTGCAGTTCACTTTATCCACTTGTTACATCGTTGATGCCTTTTTTTGTGTTGCGTTTCTTTCATGGATTCTCCACCGGCTTTACGCCAACCGGAAATACCGCTTACCTGGCCGATATAATTCCCGCAGAGAAAAGAGGCGAGGCAATGGGTTTGCTCGGCACGGCTGGTGCTGTGGGTATGTCGGGTGGGCCGGCATTGGGTGGCATGCTCAGCAATCAGTTTGGACTGAACGTGATGTTCTATGCTTCGTCTTTGCTTGCACTGATTTCCATTCTCATTCTTATCCGCACCCGCGAAACACTTATAACCAAACAACGATTTTCATTGACTCATCTTCGCGTAAAGCGGAGTGATTTTTTTGAACCGCTTGTATTAGCACCTTGCATTGTAATGGTTTTATCAGCGTTTGCCTATGGTGCGGTGTTTACATTAATCCCCGATTTCGGGCAACATGTAGGTGTGCGTAACAAAGGGTTGTTGTTTACTTATCTCACGGTGGCTTCGTTGATTGTGCGATTACTCGCAGGTAAAGCTTCTGATCGTTACGGTCGCCAGCCGGTATTAATGGTTAGTACATCGGTAATTGTTTTAGCGATGTTGGTGATTGGCCTTGCTACAACCAAATTACAATTGATGATAGGAGTGGTACTATACGGATTTGCACAAGGTTCTACATCGCCTACGTTGTTGGCCTGGGCAACTGATTTAAGTGACAACCGATTTAAAGGCCGCGGTATTGCTTCGCTTTACATTTTCATGGAACTTGGTATTGGTTTAGGCGCAGTAATTTCCGGTTGGTTGTATGCAAACGATGCTAACTTATTCTTTCCGGTATTTTCAGTTAGTGCTGTGCTGGCTGCTATCGCTTTTCTTTATTTGGTTTTTACACGAAGGTTAAAGACATCCTCATGAAAAAATTACCATTGATTGCTTTTGTTATCATCGCCATTGTGCACCTTGTTGCGGTTACGTTCAACATGGCGTTGATCAGTGCCCTTACCAAACCGTTGTTGGTTATTGCGTTAGTGATTTATTATCTCGTAGCCTCTTCCAAACGAAGTGTACTTTTTCTGGTAGCCTTATTCTTTTGCTGGCTGGGCGATGTACTCTTAATGTTTCAGCGCGATGAACTTTTCTTTATTGCCGGATTGCTTTCATTTCTTACTGGCCACGTGTTGTACATTTTCTGTTACCGAAAATTTGTGCGTGCAGGTTCGGGATTAACCGGGCCGCAGCGCATTCGGTTTGCGTTGCCCATTGCGTTGGCCGGAACAGGTTTGGTAACAATACTTTTTCCATACCTCGGTGCGTTACAGATTCCGGTTATGGTGTATGCGTTGGTGATAACGGTAATGGCCATGCAGGCTTTGTTTCGGTATGGTTATACTAATGCAAGGAGTTTTACGCTGGTGTTTGCGGGTGCAATCAGTTTTATGATTTCCGATTCATTACTCGCCATCAATAAATTCATGCAACCGCTGCCTCTTGCCGGTTTGGCTATTATGTTTACGTACATACTTGCTCAATACTTAATTGTAGAAGGTGTGCTTAAGCATGAGGCAGAATAATCTCACTCTTTCAACGACCTGAGAACTGAGTCAAAAATTGCACGACTTCTTCTGTGGGCATATCGTTGGCCGTACGCGCTGGATGTAAGACTCACAACCAGATTTTCCGCTGGAACAATAAATAACACATTGCCGCCATTGCCCGATGCATAGATGCACTCATACTTTTTACCATTAACCTGCCGGGTAGCGCGCCACCAAAAATATCCGTAGCCATTAGCCACGCCATCATCAAAGGTTAGTTGTTTGGTTAACATCTCGTTAATCCAGTTTGAGCTGATAACCTGCTTGCCTTGCCAATTGCCTTTATTGATTACTAGTTGCCCAAGTTTTGCAAAGTCTAATGTAGTTAGGTATAAATTTCCCATAGGTGCGGTGCTGCCGTTCAGCGCGGTGTACCAGTAATACTCGCGGATGCCAAGCGGTGTAAAGAGATTTTCTTTTGCAAAGTCCGCAAGCTTTTTGCCGGAAGTCTCTTCTATAATAGCGCCAACAAGCATAGGGCAAATGTCATTGTAAACAAACTTCTCACCGGGTTTAAAAATCATGGGTAGCGAAGTAGCAAAATTTACCCAATGGTTAGCAGTAATCCAGTTTCCGGTGCCGCCCGGAGAATTATTATCATCATCGTCAGCACTTAGTCCGGAGGACATTGCAAGTAAATGTTTGATTTTAATTTCCTGATGACCATCTTTTTTAGGTTGATCAAATTTGGCACTCGGAAAAAAATCATAAATACTTTGCTCCGTACTTTTCACTAAGCCTTTGTCGATGGCTATTCCCAGAAGTAAAGCGGTTACACTTTTACCGGCCGACCGGATGTCATGAATCGTTTCGCGCCAATAGGTATTGAAGTATTCTTCAACCACCAGGTTGTTATTCTTGATTACTACAATTCCTCTGAAATCGTTAGGGGGAGTTGTATTTATGGATTTAATCAACCGCGCAATAGTATCGGCATTCATTTTTACGGATGCCAGATCGACCTTCACTAAACCAGCAACGGGTGGTTTTAGCCTATCGGTTAGATCGGTTTGGGCAGCACATGTTACATTTACAAGTAGCGCAATTACTAAAATTCTAATGCAATTCATTTTGAGGATTTAGTTATACTCAACTCAATCGGAGCCTTACCGGTAAGTCGGGGTTATCCATTCCAACGTAAAATCGGTTTATGGGTTCGGACTTTTCTCCATTCTAAAATCAACTACATGCGTGGCTCCAATTTTCCAGGTGTTATTTTCCTGTACATAGATGTCCGCCCAACTGATGTATTCAATTTCAACTTCTTTTGTAATTACATGCTCGTTTGTTACCTGATTTTTATACGTGAGCAAAGCTGTATCATTAAAAAATTGTAGCGTTAAGTTGGTGTACGTTACAAGGGTGATTTTCCAATCGGATGCCGCCAAACGATCAGTGATATAGTCTTGCCGGTTGAACAATTTTCCATTGTCGGTAAAGGTAAAGTTTTTTGAAAGCAGGGTATCGAAACCAATACTGCTGGGGGCTTGCATAACCAGCGGCCACTTCCGTTTTACGTTAAGAATCATTTCTGCATCGCTTTGTCTATCCTCATGCTGGGCTTGTAGTAGCGTGTAGTTAGCAATATCAACCGTTGGGGTGAGATTTTTCTCGATTATGGTTATGGCACTATACGTGGTTGTTTCGTTTTGGGTACATGATAAAAGTACAACGGATAGAGAGAAGAGTAGTGTTGTAATTACTGGTTTCATGGAATGAATGGTAATTGTAGTGAGATATTTCATTTACCACATTGTCGCCCTACACTAAGCACACTTATTAACTTGCTTGGATACGGAAGTATGCGGCCAGATAGTGTGTTGCAGTGAAAGAATCAAAACCGTTCATTTATCTGCCTTAACATTTCAATGGTGTCAACAAATGTAATGTTAAATGGCAAGCAGGCTTCTGGTATTTTTATTTTTCGCCTCACTTCAGGTTGACTTTTCTCGTGAGTTACAATAGTTATATTAGCTTTGTCAGTAAGAGCATACGCGACAAGCCAAGCGTCTGCTTCATCTGCGTCAAGGAACTCAGCCAATGCTGTTGGGCTATAATGACCGCTTCTTGAGTTGGCCCACATTACAACTTGCCCGTAACTAGTAATTATGCCTTGTGTGTCTTTAAAGAAATGATCTGGTAAATTGTCTTCACACCATTGTTTTAAATCATCTTGGTGGTCATAGATTTCCTTTTTTACTTTATCGATACTAATAATCTTGCCTTCATTGGCTAATTGTTTCACCTTGGTCCAAAAACTTGGTACAATATCTAAAGGGTAATTAAACCTATGGGCTTGTATGAAGAAGTTACTATCGACAACATAAATACTCATTTACCCTAAAAATGTTTGTCGAAAAACTTTTTATAGGTGTCACCTTTTAAACTTGTGAGTTTATAGGCATCTCGATACAACAACTGATTTGTTTTGACAGCTTGGTTTATTCGAGCAGCAAATGTTAGACTTAGTCTTTTCTTTGTGGTTGCATAGAAGTCACCGCCACCTGCTTGACTTTCTTTTTTGTATTGAACTTGATTTATGTAATTATTATAAAAATTAAAGAAAGATGTTTTGTTGATCTTACTTAAATCCAATGCTCTACGTGCGATTACAATTTGGCTAACTTTAAAATGCCTTGCAACATAGGCAATATCAGCTCGCTCACTCCATATGCGATTAAAAGAAATTTCAGGAACTAAGAATTCGGCTGCTATTTTGTCGCATAGAATTTCTACTGGGTCATTCGCTGGAAGAAGTTGTCTAAAGTCAAAACCAGCGCTGTGTCCCGTCCAGATGTGCGCGAGTTCATGAACTAGCGTGAATAGTTGCGCTGCTTTTCCATCAGCATTATTCACAAACATGAATGGTGCGATTTTATCAACCAGCACAAAACCTCGGCATTCATCTACTTTTATGGGCCGGCTAGTGTTGTTTTCAACAACGCTATTAAATACAACAATGACTCCAGCGTCCTCAATTTTTTGTGTTAGGTAATCAACCGCAGTTTCTATTTTTTGAAAAGAACTTGCCCATTCATTTTCAAGTCCAAGTACTCTTCTAATATCAGCAACGATTTCGGTCACATTCTGATTGTCGGAATATTTGCCAACAAAAGGAAGGCTTTCATAATCACTATCTCCTAGATAGTCTCTAAGCCAGCCTTGCCTTTGTTGCATTAACATAATTGTGTCATACACATTTACGCTGACATTCTGAGTTGCTCTTCCTCTTTGATTAGTTCTGAAGAAAGGGATGGGAAGTTTTTCAATAGGTGGTTCGGCTAGAAAAAGATAGCCGAAAGGCAAGTGAACTTTGTGAGAGAATTTCTCAAGTTGCTTCACAGTGGGCTGTTTTCGGTCTTCTAACCAGTCAGTAACGTTTGGAAATTTTGCAGCAAAATCCTGCAGTTCATATCCAGCACGCTGGATAGCCCAAGTGATGATGTCCGGTTTAATATTTACCCCTACGTTCATTAATGTTTAAAAATAGGAATTTTTCTAAGCTTTTGATTTTTTTTTGAAGTCCGCAAAGGGTGATCGCCTCTACACACTTACGAATATCAGTTTTGCGGAAGAGTTTGACAAGTGCAAAACTTTGCTTTCTATAGTTTGCTTGGTTCTCGTATGTTACTGAGCTGTATGGCGGCTAAGCACTAAAATCTGAATTATTGGTTGTATTAATTCATTACGGATAAACTATGTATACAATGCAGATAATTTAAGTTTCCTCAACTAATGGGAATTCCGATTCCAACATCCTTCAAAAAAAATGCCTCCCAAACAGGAGGCATTACTTTTATAACTTCAATCTTATCGCTTACATCTTTCGCACTTTGCCACTACCCGATGAATGACTGTTTACCTGGCTGGGGTTACCGCGATATGAAACACTTCCACTTCCTGAAATCGTGGCATCCAATGCCTGCTTCACATTAATCTCTACATCGCCCGAGCCGGAAATACGTACTTCACATTTTTCAACTTCCAAATCAGCAGCCTGCACTTCGCCCGAGCCACTAATAGTAGCACGGATTTCTTTTGCCGAACCACTCGCAATAATTCTACCCGAACCTGATACGTTCATCTCTGCGCGTTCGGTAATCGTGCTGGCTAACATTACTTTACCCGAACCACTCACTTTACTTTCCACCGCGCGGCAATTTCCTTTCACGCGAATATTTCCTGAACCACTTACATTGGCTTCCATGTAGCCCGATGCATTCACTTCAATCTCCATCGACCCCGAACCACTTACCGCTAAAGCCAGATCGCCCGCTTTAATAACGCCTTCACCAATCAGGTTTCCGGAACCACTCACACTAATGCCTTCAATATTTTTTACCGTTACATAAACAACAATCCTATCGTTGCTGTCCCAGTTCCACGAGCGCCATTCGCTTTCGCGACCAATACTTAAGCGACTGCCAGAAACTTCAGTCTCAATTTTTTCAAGAACTTCTTTTGGACCTTCCAGCACAACTTTTTGTTCATTGCCCTGCCGCAAGTATAATTTGCCCGGCACACGGAAGTTTAGTTTTGTGAAGGTGTCAACGTTTCGGGTTTCTTTGGTTTGAGCCCAAACCAGTACAAAGCCGAAAACAAACAAGAGGGTAATAGCAATGCGTTTCATATCTGTTTTTGATTAGTGCGTTAATGACAACCGGATTTTTAAGAGGTTGCCTGCGGTTGAATTTTTTATTCGGAGTTTGATTTTACTTTCTTTAGGACGCAAAAAGCAGGTATTACGTTGCAGCCACGCGTATTTTCTTTTCAAACTATAAAAGCTCCGGCCGAAACGCTGCTGAAAGAGCAGGGCAGCCGGTTTTTAGCGTTCGCGTTTCCGGTTAGTTCAGAATCGGACATTAAAATGCAATTGACCACCTTGCGAAAAAAATATTTTGACGCCACGCACCATTGTTATGCCTGGATGTTGGGTGCCGATAAATCTAAGTTTCGGGCTAACGATGATGGCGAACCGAATCATACTGCAGGCGATCCGATTCTAGGTCAGATTCGCGCACATAATCTTACCAACGTTTTGGTTGTGGTAGTGCGATATTTTGGCGGAACAAAACTGGGCGTGGGCGGCTTGGTGCAAGCCTATAAAGCGGCCAGTGCCGGTGTACTTGAAAATGCCAGTATAATGGAGTGCGAAGTTACCTGCGCGTTTCATATTCACTATGCTTACACCAGCACACCAGAAGTAATGAGTCTGGTAAAAGAATTTGATTTAAAAATTCAGCAGCAAAATTTTACCGATGTTGGCTTTATGGAAATAAATCTTTCGCTGCGTAAGCGCGATGATTTTATAAAGCGACTGGAATTGCTAAAGGCTTTGAATCATGAAATAGTTTTCGAAGAAGTGGAAACAGAAGCGTCAGACTGAAGTTGTGACAACAACCTGACGCTTAACTTTTATCAACGCTGATCAACTCCTAAACTCTTAATCTGCGCGATCGTATTTTTTATTGATATGTGCAATACCTTCTGCCATCCAGCCCGGTTGTGGTTGGTCTTTCAAAAAGTGATCGAAGTATTGCTGCATCCGCAACAGAAAATCTTTTTGATTCGCTTCGTTGGCTAAATGATGGCCTTCGTTTGGATACGAAAGAAAAATAACCTGCTTGCCTAATCTGCGGGCCGCATTGTAATACTCCAGGCCTTGTCCCCAATCCACAGCACCATCGGCAGTGCCATGTAAAATCATAAACGGTGTTTTAATTTTTGGTGCATGAAACATAGGCGACTCGCGTTGGTAGGCTTCGCGTGCAGCCCACGGAGTTGCGTTGCGCCCCATGCGCACTTGCCCTGTTTCCATTATGCCGTGGTGATTGGTGCCAGTACTTCCGTAAATGTTGTTGTAAAAACTTTCTAAGTTGGTAGGCGGTGCACCTGTTACAATACAGGTAAACATATCGGTTTGAGTTAAGATAAACGAAGTTTGATAGCCGCCCCAGCTATGTCCTTGCAATCCGATTTTTTTCGGATCGGCATAACCCAGCTCAATTACTTTCTTAACAGCCGAGGTTACACAATCCAACGAACTGGTTCCGGGTCGGCCTTCTTCAAACACATTATCCGGTTGAAACACAAGATACCCATTGCTGGAATACAACGACATGTGTGGCCGATCATCAAACACGGGCATGGAATACAAGTGATGGGTCTGGCTCATCTTCTCATAGAAGTAAACTACCATCGGATATTTTTTGCCTTGTTCGTAATTGGCGGGTAGCGTAAGTGTGCCTTGCAACTTTTGTCCTTTGCTGTTGGTATAATCAACCAGTACGCGCTTGCCCCACGCAAATTGTTTTTGTTGCGGATTGGCATTGGTAATTTTTTTAGCGTTGGCAAACGCAGTGTTGCTTACATAATAATCCGGAAAGTCCACAAAAGTTTGGCTGTTGAAAATAATCCGATCAGCATTCAAGGCCTTGAGTGGAGTACTGAAGGCGCGGTCTTCATAGATTATAGCAACCGGAGATTTACCGGGAGCCAGTGTATAGAAGCCTGTCTTCTTGGTCCACTCGCCATAGGCATAAAGTGTTGCTGGTTTTTTCAGGTCAATAAATTCTTCTAACGGATCGAGCGCAACATATGTGAAACGAATTTCCTGTTTGTCGCCCTGCCCACCGGTAAGGTTTGTGGCTTTGCTGCCATCAAGTGCCAGCAACCACAAATCGTATTTATGATTTACAACTACACCTCTACCATCTTTTGTCCAGCCCTCTACACCAAAGGGTGGTTTTTCGTGTGGATACGGATGCTCCATGTTCATAAACTTTACCGGAGCAACTTTGGAGATATTGGTTACTTTGTTGGTAGTAAGATCAACTACTTGCAAACTGGAATCAAGTTGATAGAGATAATACCGGCCATCGGGCGAACCACTCAGCGGACGATTTACATTTTTAGCAAAGAGTTGTCGCGAACCATCTTTTAAACTTACGCGATATAAATCCGCAGGACTCACTCCCCAGTTTATATCATTCAAATAAGGTTTTTCATCGCGGGCAACAGCATACATGGAACTGCGCGATACAGTAACCTGACGCATGGCATCATCGGCCAGTTTAGAAAACTTTCCGGTGGTAAGGTCTATCGCACAAAGCAGCGTAAACTTTTTGTTTTGTTCGGCTCTGCGCATTTGCACCGATTGAATGTAATCGTCTTTCCAATGCCATACGTCCACATTGGCAATGGTATCCTTACTCATTTTTATTTTTTGCTCTTGCGGGCGGATGCCAAAGAATACAGAAGTACCATCTTCACTAAAACTTACCTCACGATTCTCGCTAATGATCATTTCTTTAGGCAAACCGTTTAAATTTTGAGCGGTGAAGGTTTGCTTTCTGTAAGCCGGTGTACCCACATTGGTAAACACCACCAGCGAATTGGTTTTATGTAAAGTAGTATCGCGCGCGCTGCCCTTTAATACGGCCAGGCTTTTGCCTTTTGCAGTCCAATCTTTTCGCAAGGCATTGTCATCATCCCAACTGATTTTTTCATACTTCAAGGTATCGATGTCAAGCGTTTTTAATTCGCCTGTAGCGAGGGTTAACAGGTAAACACCATTGCCACTTTTTCCATCGGCATCAACCGTATACGCCAGTAAAGTTCCTTTCTTGTTAAAGGCATAGTTACTTACGTTGCCAATGTTGGTAATGGTGCCATCGGCAAGCTTGCGCAGAATAAGATCTTTGCCTTCGTGTTTGGAGTTGTCTTCAGTTGGTTTTTTACGAAGTACTGCAAAGTAATTTGAACTGGCTGATAACGTTGCGGATTCGACTCTTTCCACCGCGTATTTCTCACCGGTCTCTGCATTCATTACCCAGGCGGTGTTGAATACAGGTTTTTTATTTTTCTTCAGTTTTTTATCTTCTTCTTTGGATGGTTTGGTGGTATAGGTTACCCATTTGCTGTCTTCAGAGAAGCGTGGTGTTTGAGCAAACTTTATTTTATACTGTTTATCGGCATCCAGATTTTTAATAATCAACGTATCATCGCCACCATTGGACCGGTGTGCATAGGCAAACCATTTACCATCGTTTGATATAGTGGGTGTTACAATGCGGCTCCATTTAGGATAATCTTTAATGGTTAAAGCCTTTTGTTGACTGATCGCGGCAAGGCAAGCCAATGTCATTAAAAAAGAAAGCAATGTCTTTCTCATAGCAGAATAGGTTAGTTGCAAAGAAGAAAAATACTACCGTAGCGTTCAGCTTAACGCGATGATTTTACAAACGGCAGAAAACAGAGATGTGCTTTACAGGTTAGCATACTTTTCGACCACTTATTTAAGCAGGCCCTGTAGCTTGTGGTAAATCTCCAAACAAGCCCAGGCATCGGTAGCGGCATAGCTGATTTGTTTTTCATTTAATACCTCAGCTTCCCAGTTACTGGTTTGTGCACTTTTTGAAATGCGAAAGCCCAGCAGTAATGCGGTTAATTTTTTTACACTTTCTACCTGCAGGCCGGCTTGTTTACTCATGTCGGCCAGTTCAATAAATCCGGCAGGGTCATAATTTTTTAAACGTTGCAAAGCTTTAATGTCATCGCGCAAAGCCACGCCAGCTTTTTGAATGTCATCGCTTTCCAGAAACTTAAGGATGGGTGCGTGCATGCCGGTAAACTTTAACCGCACTAAAAACACTTTGTCGGGCAATGCAATTTGCAGCAGCGATACTTTGTTTTGCTGGCCGCGCACAAACACCGGTTTGGTTTCGGTATCAAAGCCTACCACTTTATGTTCGCGCACTTCATCAAATACACGTGGCAATAGTTTCTCATCAGAGATAACCAGCACTTTGCCTTCAAACGCGCCCAGCGGAAGTTCGTTTATTTCTTCGTGCGAAATGGTAAGCGGTAAATTACTTTTCTGTGGCATCCAGCCTGCGGATTTTATAATTAAGATATGCCTGCAGCACCGTCATTAGCGGACTGATGATGCAGAAGAAACAGTAGGGCGCATAAGCTACGGTTGCCACTCCCAAAACAGTGGACTGTGTGGCCCCGCAGGTATTCCAGGGTATCAATACGGAAGTTACTGTTCCAGAATCTTCCAGCGTTCTGCTTAATACTTCAGGTTTTAATCCGCGTTTGCGATAGGTATCGGCATACATGCGGCCCGGCACGGCAATGGCCATGTATTGATCGGAGGCTGTGCCGTTAAAGAAAATACACGTAGCAGCAGTAGAAGCTACCAACGAACCGGTAGAATGGGCATACTGAATAATTTTTTCAGCAATAATCTTAAGTAAGCCAGCCGATTCCATTACGCCACCAAAAATCATAGCACATAAAATCAACCAGATCGTATTCAACATGCCGCTCATGCCTTTCGCAGTAAGCAGTTCGGTTATCATCGGGTCGGCTGTTTGAATGTTAATGGTGGTTGTCATCGAATTCATAACCGCAATGAAGGCAGCCTTTGCAAAATTTCCCTCTACTTCAGAAATCTCTACAACCAGATCGGGTTGAAAAATGATTGCGGCTATACCACCTAATAGTGCACCTACCAGCAGTGCCGGTAAAGCCGGTACTTTCTTTACAATCATAACAATAACCAGTACGGGCACAATAAATAAAAACGGACTCAGATTAAAGCGTGATTCAATAGCCGTTAAAACAGCCGAGCTATCGGTAGCTGCGCCAGCGGTATCTAATGTAAAGCCCCAGATAAAAAAGATAATCAACGTAATGGCCAGCGTGGGGAAGGTGGTGTACATCATGTATCGGATGTGGGTAAACAAATCGGTGCCTGCCATGGCCGGTGCCAGGTTTGTAGTATCAGACAAGGGCGACATTTTATCGCCAAAGTATGCACCCGAAATAATAGCTCCGGCAATTACACCTTCGTGGATTTCCATCGCTTTGCCAATCCCCAACAGGGCAATGCCCACGGTAGCCACGGTACTCCACGAACTTCCGGTAGCCACCGAAACAATGGCGCACACAACACAAGCGGCAAGTAAAAAGATAGTGGGGTTAAGAATTTTTAGTCCGTAATAAATCATGGAGGGAACAATGCCGCTGAGTAACCACGTACCCGCCAACGAGCCAATAGTTAATAGAATTAACATGGCGGCCATAGCCGAACTGATACTCTTTACAATACTACCTTCAATTTCTTGCCATGTAAAACCGCAGCGAAAGGCAATGATTCCGGCAACGCCTGAGGCCAGTAATAAGGCAATCTGGTTGGCGCCAGCAATGGCATCGTTACCCAGCACAATTACATTAAGCGTAAGCAATGCAATCAGAACTGCGATGGGAATAAGCGCCTGAAGGAAGGAAGGTTTTTTAAGTTCGGGCATTGAGCAGTTTTAAAAGCCTGTAAGATAATAATTATGTGGTTTGGCCAACACAGGTTTTATAGCGCACTTCCGGTAATGTGTATAAAAAAGTTGTAAATCGTGAGTAAAATTTAACCATTATGCTGCAAGCCGAAAAGATTCTGATAAAGGCAAGACACTCGGGCTTTTACCTTTGGTTGTTGAATGTGGCGTTGGACAGGATGATTCCGTTTAACAAACCGCACGGTTTTCGGATTTTGGAACTGGAGGAGCACCGTCTGAAAACCGGTGTGCCGTATAAGCGCAGAAACTTTAACCACATTCGGGGGTTGCATGCGTGTGGGCTGGCCACCTTGTCGGAGTTTACCACCGGATTTTTATTGCTGAGTGCGTTGGGCATGAAGAAGTACCGCATAATTATGCAGCGATTGGAAATGAATTACCACTACCAGGGCAAGATGGCCGCCACGGCTGAGTTTACCATTTCGAAAGAATGGATCGAAGAAAAGATTGTTAAGCCTTTACAAAGTCAGGAGTCGGTAGTAGTACCCTGTGAAATAAAAATTTTTGATGTGAAGGGTAATCAATTAACCACGGGCCTGGTGTATTGGCAATTTAAAGATTGGGCAAAAGTAAAAACGAAAGCCTGATGGCCGATTCCTTTTCGCAAAGTTCGTTACCAAAAACATTTTCTCCGGCTGCGCGGTATGTATATAACACACCCGCGCATCTGTTACTTCAAGCGCCAAAAGGGTGGTTGGTTTTTGAATGGACTAACCCAGAAGGTGATGTCCGTGCGCGGATTTGCGTAAACGTAAACCGCAGAGTGGCTGTAAGTCCGGCCCGTGCGCCATTTGGTTCGTGTGAGATTTATACGAAAGTAAGTACGGTTACACTGGGTAGATTTTTCGGTTTTGTTGAAACAGCCCTTCAGCAGAAAAAAATAAAACAGTTTACAATTAAATGCTGGCCGGTGGTGTATCAGGCGCAACAATCTCAGCTTTACAATGTGCTGCGCAAACTTAAGTTTACACTTACGCGCGAGGTGACAAGTATCATTACAGTAAATAAGAGTCCGTTAACGGCAAGCATGAAAATTTCGGAGCGACAAAAAGCTGTTAAGTCCGAGAAATTATTTTCATTCCATTCATGTACGCCTAATCAATTCAAAACGGTTTATGATTTTATATTGGCGTGCAGAAAATCGCGTAAGCAAAGCCTTTCACTTTCGTGGAAACAATTGAAGCAAACCATTGCTGCCTTGCCCGATCGTTTTTTGTTTTTCAGTTTAACCAATGCAACCGGTATTGCCGCTGCCGCGATTGTAGTTCGCGTAAGCGATAGCATTTGGTATACCTTTTATTATGCGCACGATGCTAAGTATAACAAGGTTAGTCCGGTGGTGCATTTGTTAGATTGTATTTATGCCTGTGCTGCAAAAGAAAAAGTTAAGCTGATAGACTTGGGTACGTCCATGGTAAATGATGAAGTAAATAAACCCTTACTTCACTTTAAACAAAGTGTGGGTGCGCTTACCATTCCTAAATTTACGTTCACTAAAAATTACGCATGAACGCGCCACTCGTAACGGTAATTTGTGTGTGTTATAACCACGCGCGGTTTGTAACCGAAGCGTTGGATTCGGTTATGGAGCAAACGTATCAACCCATCGAGTTGATTGTAATTGATGATGGCAGCACCGATGGCAGTCCGAAAATTATCAAGCAATGGATTGCCACGCATCCGGAAACGGTGTTGTTACTGAATGGTACTAACATAGGCTATTGCAAAACTTTTAATAAAGCCGCTGCTCTGGCAAAAGGAAAATACTTGATTGATCTCTCGGCTGATGATATTTTATTGCCGGAACGGATCGCTATTGGCGTTCAATCTCTTGAATCAAACCCACAGGCAGGTGTAACTTTTTCTGATGCTGAGCATGTTAATGAAACGGGCGTTAAAATCAGTTTGCATTCCGATCGGTTTCCGCACCACACCATACCTTCTGGTGATATTTATACAGACGTAATCGAGCGGTTTTTTATTTGTTCGCCCACCATGATGTTTTCACACGAGGTGTTTAAAGAGTTAGGTGGCTATGATGAAACCCTTGCCTACGAAGATTTCGATTTCTGGATCCGGTCATCGCGCAAGTATCATTATGTGTACACTCCTGTAGTGTTGGTAAAAAAAAGAAAAGTGAATGGATCGTTATCCAGTTCACAATTCAAAATCAGATCTACACATTCGCTTACTACATTTAAGGTTTGTGAAAAAATTAAGCAGTTGAATAGAACTGAACAGGAACGAAAAGCCTTGAATTCAAGGATTATTTACGAGATGAAGATGAATCTTAGGCTACTGAATTTCAAAATGGTTGCTAACTTTTTTCTACTTTGGCTTCGCAATCGTTCGCTATGAATTTACCTGATTTGATAATACAACTTATTTCCGATTATCCTCACCTGTAACCATACTCACGTAACTATTATACCGACTGGCTGCGATGATTCCGGATTCAACGGCATCCAGTATAGCACATTTAGGTTCGTTCAGGTGTAAACAACGTGCACCAAATTT
Organism: Cytophagales bacterium; assembly: GCA_017303795.1. Classification (GTDB taxonomy): domain Bacteria; phylum Bacteroidota; class Bacteroidia; order Cytophagales; family Cyclobacteriaceae; genus ELB16-189. The sequence continues at coordinate 56,164 of JAFLBR010000020.1, forward strand.
ACACGCCAATCTCAACTCCCGCATCTCTGGAAAGTAATCTGAAATTTCCTGCTCGTTCATATCTACTAGTCCCCATTCTTTAATGCCGGGCGTGTCGATAATAAAAGTGGTTTCGTTAGCCTGAAACATTTCGGCAAATGTAGTAGTGTGGGTTCCTTTTTCAGAGAAATCGGAAATAGCACCGGTTGCCAATTTAAGTTCAGGCAACAATCTGTTTAACAAGGTTGATTTACCCACACCGGAATGTCCGGCCACCAACGTAACTTTTCCTTGCAGGTGCGCTTGTACAGTTTCTACATCGGCATCGTGCTGGGCAGAAATGGTTAATACCTGCGCCCCGATATTTTGGTAGATATGTGTTAACGCATCAAGTTCTTCAAATTCATCCGCAGTAAGCAAATCTTTTTTATTGAAAATGATTAGCTGTGGAATGCGAAAAGATTCTGCCGAAACTGAAACACGATCGATAAAACCCAAGGATGTGCGCGGTTGTTTCAGTGTGGCTAAGATCAACACCTGATCTATGTTGGCCGCCAACACGCTGGCATGGCCGGTTTTTTTTACGGACTGTCTGAGGATGTGATTCTTGCGTTCGTAAATGCTGGTTATTATACCATCCTTAGATAAATCCTCCAGCTCTACATAATCCCCAACTGCAATCGGATTTGATTCTTTGTAACCCTCCAGGCGCATCTTACCGCGTGTGCGGCATTGTATAACCGCACCGGTTTCCAGTCGCACCTCATACCACGAACCGGTAGACCGTATAACCAGACCTTTCATAAATAGTGCGGTGTTCTGCTTTCTGATATTATCATGACTAACTTCCTGTTTAAAAATTCAAAGTAAATAATTTAAGACTCGTACTACTTTAAAGATCGGTTATTTTTTAAATGGCAACTCATAATTTTTTTGGGTGTAGAGACAAGTCAAACAAATGGTTTTGTAATAATCTTAGCCTATTAGTTATCTTGCTACCAGCATTTAGGTGTATGAGCGACAAAAACATTGAAATTGATCTGGTTTACCTTTGGGTGGATGGGAGTGACCCAAAGTGGAAAAAAAAGAAACAGATTTTTACAAATGCCCCCATCGATAGCACCGAGTTAAATGCGGTTGGGCGGTATGCAAATAGCGATGAGTTAAAGTATGCCTTGCGATCTGTTGAAAAGCATGCCCCGTGGATCAGAAACATTTTTATTGTAACCGATGATCAGCAGCCCGAGTGGTTAAATACAGACAATCCCAAAATTAAAGTGGTTGATCACACAACCATTATTCCGGCAGAAGCCTTACCTACGTTTAACTCAAGCGTAATAGAGTATTTCATTTATAAGATTCCACAACTATCGGAGCATTTCCTGTTTGCCAATGACGATATGTTTTTTAATGCAGACCTTACCCCCGATTTCTTTTTTGCAAAAGATGGCTACCCGATTGTTCGTCTTAAACGAAAGCTCTTGGGCAAGTGGCATCATCAGTTAAAAACACTTTTACTAAATGTGGGCTATTACCAAAAAATGTTAATTGATTCCATGAACTTAGTGGAAAAAAAGACCGGTGAATTTTATTCAGGTGTGCCGCACCATAATATTGATTCATTCCGAAAGTCAGACTACCAAAAGGGCATAGAAGTAACTTTTAACGAGCAGGTAAAAAAATCGCAAAGCAACCGCACCCGCACTTTTGGCGATTTTCATCGCTCGGCCATTGCCTATTATTCGCTAGCCATAGGCCGAGGTCATTTACAATATGTAGGCCGGAAAGTGGCCAGCCGTATCCTGGTCTACAAACATAACTTTCAGCAATACATCGATAAATACCAACCCCTGCTATTCTGCTTAAACGATAACCAGCACGTTACGGATAAGCACCGGCAAAAGGTGCAACCTTTCCTGGAAAGCCTTTTTCCAAAAAAATCTGCTTTCGAAAAGTAAGGTATTCAATTTACCATGTTAGCTCACCGCTGCTCTTGACTGCAATGCTCTTGGTGCAGAAGACTCAGTCAGTGTCATATTTATCCACGCCATTCACGCATCTTTTGGACTTGTTGGCAATGGCAACACTTAAAATTCTTTTGTTTTCTTCCAGCATAACACGCGAGCTTATGGGATGATGCAGGTGATAACCAAACCCACCCAGCTTTATTTTATAGAATTGCTTTCCACTATTAAGCATGCGAATCATAAACTCCGTATCCTCCCGGCCCCAACCCACAAAATCTTCATTAAATCCATTTACTTCTAGTACGTCCGCTCTCCAAAACGATAGATTGCAACCTCTTACTTTTGTGTCGTCTTCGGTGCTGTATGAAAAGAAACTCGATAAGGGTGGAAAATAAATATTGTTAAATCGTTTTTTAATTCCCAGCTGAAAAAAACTGAAATCAATTTGATGGTTTGTAAGGCATTGTTGTGTTAGCCGTTTTTTCAACATAACTCTCGAGCCTTGAATAAATCTGTTTGCCTTGGCATGGCTTAGGTGAGACTTAATAAACTCTTTATGTAAGATGATGTCTCCATCAACCAGAATAATATAATCACCATGAGATTTTGAAATGGCCAGATTGCGTATGGCCGATAGGCGGAAGCCCGTATCTTCATGCCAGGCATGTATTATTGGAATTGTGGTTTTGGCCCGATAGGAATCTACCAACTGCCGCGTGTCGTCCCTCGAGCCATCATCGGCAATAATTATTTCAGTTGGCGGTACAGTTTGTCTCAACGCACTTAACAATACCAGCTCTAAGGCATCCTTTCGGTTATAGGTTGTGATGATGAGGGATGTTGTTGGGGGATTATGCTGAATTTTTGACATAGGTTTAATTGCATTGTCTAGCACACCTGTTTTATCAAATTTAAAGTGATGATAAAGGAAGGAGCACTGGCTTTCATTGGGGGAAATAATTATCGTATCGGTTCAGGTTTTGGTGTATTTAAGATACACCACTTCTTAATAAGAAAAAAATAAACTCTTCTTTTGGACACATTTTATATACATTATTCAGAGATTTGATCAGTTTAACTGTTCTTCAACCAGATTATTTCTCAAAGCCTGATTTTTCTGGTAGAATACTTTCAAATGCTAACCGAACATCATTTAAGGTCTTGTCGTAATTTCGGATATACTCGCTGTCATTCACACAAACCAGTTTATAAGATTGTTCGCGGATTGCTTTAATGGCTTGTGCCGACCTTAATACCAGCGGAAACATTTTGGTGTCATCGTAGGTATTGTAGGGCACAAAATTAGATTGGCAGATTTGCCAAGTTCTGAATAATTCTTGTGTGTAATCGCGCGGACTGCGAAAGCGGTTCTTCGACATTTCGGTTAACTCACTTCCGGCATAGTCCCACACTTCCTGGTACGTAGTTTTGGTATAAGGCTGTGCGTTGTGCGGTGTTCTAAGCGTTATAAATTTATCGTAAGGTTGTAAGAGCCGGGTAAGTCTTGCTTTGCTGCCGTATTTTGGGTTGAACCATTTATCATGGTCGCGTTTCAAAACTTCCTTCTTATCAAAACGCTTATTAATAATTTCAATATTATTTTTTAAACATTTGGTCCATAACGAGAGACCGAGATTCATCCTAAACGATGCAATGTCATTCGGAATTCCGTCTGTAAAAAACCGTTCTTCTTTCAGGTGATTGATAATAAAAAAGTCATCGTTGAAATAAACAAAGTGTTCCGCTAACCCCGGTATCTTATGCAAGTAAATTTCAATCAAACTTGAGTTAAAGCAAGGCAAAAATTGATTTGGAATATAGTCGGTATGATTAACAAGCTTTAATTTGGGATGTTCCGCATTTAACCACGCAGGCTTTTGGCCGCAGGTAACAAAATGAATATTTCTTACCCAGGGCGCAAATTTCTCTATGCCTCTGAACCAGAATTTCAGCAATCCATTGTCTCTGAAACGAGCTTCCGTTACTTCGTTTTTGGTATTATCTATTTTACCCGAATATTTGGCAAAATCCTGTTGCCATTTCGGGTCATTCATATCCACCCAGGTAACTACAAAATCTATATCCATAAAATGGTGCTGATTACAGTAAAATTTCCAAACGTATTCTACTACAAATAAAACAGGTTAATATGGAAAAAACTGCTACCGCATTGATAATTCGTGGGCTACCGATTCATCCTCCAACGGCAACTTACCTCCCCACAACCTAAAGTTCTAATTAAATCGTTTACTAAACACCCGATTGAGGGATGAAAACAAATGTTGAGAATTCGCAAACCAATTTTGTTTGAGTTAAATTACTTCTAAACCAGAAATGTTTAACTGGTTTTCATTGTGTTGCGATAATTTAAATAACTTGCACAACCGATAAATCAAATTCTATGAGAAAGATTCTTATTCTGTTTTTAGTATCAACAATTTCGTTGAGTGCCTGGGCGCAAGGCGATTTAAATGAATTGATGACGGGCAGTCTTCAGGATGCTACTAAACTATTAGATGGCTATACCAAACCTGCCCTTAAAGCCTTTGGCTATGGATTAAATCAAGGTTGGTACAATACCGCAAAACCACATAAACCCTTTGGTGTGGATTTAACCATTTCTGTTTCGGCTGTTACCATCCCCAACTCAGATTTATTTTACACAGTTAATAATAATGACCTTACAAGCCTTGATCTAGTGAGTGTAAATGGGCAACCCGTTACACCGGGTACTGGTAGTGCTCAGGTTCCCACCATCTTTGGCCCGGATACACCACCAACTTTTGAAAACAGGAATAGTGGGGCGCAGTTTGAAGCACCAGGTGGGTTAGATCTAAAGAAAGAAATTGGAATTCAGGCTATGCCTGTACCCATTGCGCACCTGGGTATTGGTTTGCCAAAAGGGTTTGATTTAAAAATCAGATTTGTACCTACTGTAAATATTGGTGATGATGCCAAGTTTGATTTGTTCGGTGTTGGGGTGATGCACGATGTGAAACAGTACATACCCGGCATTAAAAATCTTCCATTTGATTTATCAGGATTTGTAGGGTACACCAGCATGAAGTTAATAAGTAATCTAGATGTAACGGCTGGCAGTAATCAACGTGCAGAATTCAAATCATCGGCTACTACTATTCAGGCTTTGGTTTCCAAAAAGATTTCTGTTCTTACCGTTTACGGAGGGTTAGGCTACAACATTGCAAAGACAAAAATTGCAATGCTGGGTGCTTATGAGTTTGAAGAAACACCCGGTTATCCCCCCATTACTATAGAGGATCCTATCACGTTAAGTTCCGATGCAAGCGGTATGCGTGCAACGGCAGGTCTTCGTTTGAAATTGGCAGTAATCACATTGCATGGCGATTACACCGTACAGAAAGATAATTTTAACACGCTTACTGTAGGGTTTGGTATTAACGTACGCTGATAAGCTACTGATAATAAAAAAACGGCTCGCCAATAACGAGCCGTTTTTTTTTGCTGCTTGTATATTACTGCCCTTTAAACTCCGCCTTCCGCTTTTCAATAAAGGCTTTCATACCTTCTTTCTGATCGGCCGAAGCAAACGTGAGGTAAAAGTTTTTACGCTCAAGTGTAAGTCCCTCGTCTAAATGAGTTTCGAACGAACGATTAATAGATTCTTTTGCAAGCTGCACAGCCACAGGTGATAGTTGCGCAATTTCTTTGGCAAGTGTAAAGGCTTCGAGCAGGTACATTTCTTTCGGCACCACTTTATTAACTAATCCGTAAAAGTGAGCTTCTTCTGCCGATAAAAACCGACCGGTTAAAATCAACTCCATGGCTTTGGCTTTACCCACCGCTTTGGTTAAACGTTGTGTTCCACCGGCACCGGGTATCGTTCCTATTTTTATTTCGGGCTGACCAAACTTTGCAGTCTCCGATGCAATTACCATATCGCAAGTCATTACAAATTCACATCCGCCACCCAATGCAAATCCGGAAACGGCAGCAATAATAGGTTTCTTGGTTTTCCGAATCTGATCCCATGTAGTGAATTGATCCAGCAACAACATATCAATGGCTGACTTATCAGCCATTTGTTTTATATCGGCCCCGGCTGCAAAAGCTTGTTCGTTGCCGGTAATAATAATTACCCGCACGGCATCATTCTTATCTAAGGCTACCAGTGCATCGCGTACCTCCTGCATCAATTGTGGATTTAATGCATTCAATTCTTTGGGCCTGTTTAGCTCAATCAGCGCTACGTGTGGTTCTTTTTGTTCTGTTACTTTAATCAGCTCCATATTGTTTAAAGAAATTTGTTTTTAATGGTTAGTAACTGATGATAAGCAGCATTGAATGTTTAGGCGTCAAGCCGACTATTAACTATAGCAAACAGCCGCCAGACGCTTGTATTCAGCGTAACATCAGTTAGTATAACAAAACTAAACTTTATGGCTGCTATAAAAAAGAAAGACCGCCTCACGTTTGAGGCGGTCTTATCTAACCAAAAGGCGGATAAAAAAATGTGCTATGCGAGGTTATATACCGGTGGTGGTTTGCTGAGTAACCTCGCCCGGAGTTTAATTTTGAGAATTGAGGTTAATCTCAAACCTTTCCTTGAAAATTTCTTGAATTTCGAAAAATGAAGGTACTTTTTGTTTGTCTGGGCAATATTTGCCGCTCGCCATTGGCCGAGGCTGTTTTTAATCATAAAATCAAGCAATTGAATTTACAACATCGCATTTCTGCCGATTCGTGCGGAACGGGCGATTATCACATTGGCGACCAGCCCGATCCGCGTACCATTAAGACAGCCCAAAAAAACGGAGTGGAAATCTGGCATCAGGCCCGCCAGCTTTCGGTACAAGATTTATCTGCGTTCGATTATTTGTTTGCCATGGATGAACAAAACAAGCGGGGCATTTTACGGTTGCCCGATGCCGGTAAGCATACACATAAAATAAAATTAATTCGCGAGTTCGATCCGCAAGGACAAGGCGATGTGCCAGATCCGTATTATGGTACTATGAATGATTTTCAAGACGTGTTCGAGATGCTGGATCGTACGTTGGATGTATTTATCGAATCGATTAAACACGATCAATTATAATCGCAACAACACCTGTAACGTAGAGCGCGAAGATTGCTCTAACAAAATACCCGGCTTTTGCCGATACTCATTAAAAGTAGTGGCATCGTAATTTTTTATGGTGATCAGCGTAAGCCCGGTGTTGTAATACACTTCAAAGTTTTTGCTCAAGGCCTCAATTAAGCGCAATGTTTTAGGTTCGCGGTAGTCCACGCAAATTGAAAACGAAATGGCAGAGTTCTGCATCACATTTATATGAACATCGTGTTGCGAAAGCGTGGTAAAGATGTTGCTCATCTGCTGCTCGTTTACAAACGAGTAGTCCGTAACCTTGCACGAGATCAAACATTGATTTTCCTTAAACACAACTAACGGTGGCAGTTTATCAATTTTACATTCGTGAATGCGTGTGCCGGGTAAAGCAGGGTTATCGAAATTTTTTACCAACAGCGGAATGCCCGCATTGGCTAACGGCTTTATGGTTTTAGGATGAATAACAGAAGCGCCATAGTATGTCATCTCTGCCGCTTCCTGATACGGCAACTCATCAAACACAACGGCATTTGGTAATCGTTTAGGGTCGGCACTCATTACACCAGGCACATCTTTCCAAATGGTTACTGATTCAGCTGAAAGGCAAGCTGCAAAAATGGCGGCACTGTAATCGCTACCTTCGCGGCCTAAAGTGGTGGTTTTGTTATCGGAAGTTGCGCCAATAAAACCTTGTGTTACCAACAGTTGGCTTTGCAGATTTTTTTTGAGGCCCTGAATTTTTTTGCGCGATTGTTCCCAATCCACTTTGCCTCCGCGCCAGGTGTTATCGGTTTGAATGTAGTGGCGTGCATCTATCCAGGCCGAACGCAAACCTTGTTGTACGAGGTACTGATTTAAAATAAGCGAAGACAATACTTCGCCTTGCGATACAACCTGATCGTACACCAGATCATACTCATCGGTTTGAGTAGCCAGCGATTTTAATTCGACAAACTTTGCGTTGATGGTATTGTTAAAATCTGGATCATTAATGTCTAATTCTTGTATGATTTGCTGATGATAATCCTGTATCTCCTGAATTACGGTTTCAAAATTCTGTTGATTGCGGGCTAATAAAACCACACGTTCCAGTGCATTGGTAGTTTTCCCAATTGCCGAAACCACAATCAACGATTGGCTGGCCTCAAATTGTTTTACAATTGCCGCCACATTTTGAATAGCCGCTGCATTTTTTACCGATGCACCCCCAAACTTAAAAACCTTCATAGCTTAAATTATTGATTTCAAACGTTTGCAAAGCTATATTTGAACCGTTTTACAAACCGGGCCCGAAGTTAACAAACCGGGCTAAACAACTTCACTTATGTCCAGCTTTATGGAATCATCGCGCATCGCGCTACCCATCGGAACGGCCCTTGACCGCTTCATCAAAAATAATCAGGATCAGTTTCAATATGCCAGTGGCGAGCTTTCGCAACTGCTGCGTGATATTGCCCTGGCTTCGAAAGTAGTGAACCGCGAAGTAAACAAAGCCGGACTGATTGATATAATGGGGGCAATGGGTTCGCAAAACTCGGGTGGCGAACAGCAACAAAAGTTAGATGTGCTGGCCAACATCCGGTTTACACGGGCACTTACCAAAGGTGGCGAAGTGTGTGCCTTGGTTTCGGAGGAAACCGAATCGTATGTGGATTTGAATAACGATGGTGGTTATGTGATAGCTATTGATCCGCTGGATGGTTCATCTAACATTGATGTGAATGTTTCTATTGGCACCATCTTTTCAATTTACAGAAGAAAAAGTGCTATCGGAAAACCCATACAAGAAGAAGACATTTTGCAAACCGGAGCCGATCAGGTCGCGGCTGGTTATATTTTATATGGCTCGTCAACCATGTTGGTTTATACCACCGGCCACGGTGTAAATGGTTTTACTTACGAAAGCACTCTGGGCGAATATGTGTTATCGCACGCCAACATGAGAATACCCGAGGATGGCAGGATTTATTCTATCAATGAAGGTTCAGCCAATTCGTTTGCACAATCGGTTAGCGAATACATTCAGTATTGTAAAGATCAGCATTACACAGCTCGTTACATTGGCTCGCTGGTAGCGGATTTCCATCGCAACTTGCTAAAAGGTGGTATTTACATTTATCCGGCCACAGCCAAAGACAAAAATGGTAAGCTACGGCTGATGTATGAGTGCAATGCGCTTGCTTTTCTGGCAGAACAAGCCGGTGGCCTTGCTACCGATGGGCATACACGAATTCTGGAATTGAAACCAAAAGACTTGCATCAACGCACGCCCTTTTATGTAGGCTCGAAAAATATGGTGCAGAAAGCAGTAAGCTTTATAAAGGAAAGCTAACCTTAACTATCAAGCTTCTTTCTTTTGCTCAGTAAATACTTCGGGTGCTTGTTCTAAAAGAATGCTGTACCACTTCACTAATTTCTTTATATCCGAAACGTACACGCGGTCTTCATCAAAAGTGGGTAGCACAGATTTTAAAAATGCTTTTAGTTCGTTGCCATCAGAATTGGCATCTACACCTAAATCATTTTTATACTCTTGATTGATTTTTTTCAATACTTCATCCAAAGGCGCAGTGCCTTCTTTGGTAGTTGTGTAGATGGAGATTTCGCTTAGTAAAGAAAGCCGCTGTGTAGCACTAGCCACAATCCGGGTTTTAGTTGCATCCATAGATTCCAGCAACACACCCGACTTACCCGGTTTTAAAACTTTAAACAATCCGCCTTTGCCGCTTATCGATGCTATTTCAGTTAACTCCATGTGTAGATTTTTTAGTGGCGCAAAAGTAATTGATTTTACCTTTTAGCATTCAGGGCAGTTTCAATAAAATTGAGCATGGGGTTACGCCCGGTTTTTTTCTCGGCCGAGGTAACAAAAATGGGCGGTAATTCTTCCCATGTTTTCAAAAGTTCAAGTTCAAGCTGGTTGCGGGTTTTGGCTTGTTCGCTTTGCTTCATTTTATCAGTTTTGGTTAATACAAGCGCAATAGGAATGCCCATCTTTCCTAACCGGTTAATGAAACTTATATCGCTGGCTTGTGGCTCTAATCGCGAGTCGATCAAAATAAAAGTACAGTACAGGTTATCGCGATTCTTGAAGTATTGATCAATCATGTGGCTCCAGCCTTCGCGACTGTTTTTGCTTACCTGAGCATAACCATAACCGGGCAGATCCACCAGATACCACGCTTTGTTGATGAAAAAATGGTTGATGGTTTGGGTTTTACCCGGAGTAGATGAGGTTTTGGCCAAATCTTTGCGTGCGGTAAGCATGTTGATGAGTGATGACTTACCCACATTCGATCGGCCAATGAAGGCAAACTCCGGTTTATCGGTCTGCGGGCACTTGCTCACATCAGTATTACTAACCACAAACTCGGCCTGGCGGATGTCCATATTACTTGCTATTGTTTGGCAAAATAGTAAAATGTAATTTATGGGTACTTTATTAACCCTAATTGTAACTTTTGTTGCGAATGGTTTTAGGTAATTTGCAAAAATTTTGATCTTGTTAAGTGGCTGCTATCCAACACCCAATGTTCATGCAATTGCGTAGGGTTTTATTTTTTCTTGTTTTGATAACCAGCTTTGGCGTTCGCGCACAGCAGCAGGATAAGGAACAGGCGCGCCAGTATTACGAAATGGCCACCGAGATTATGACCAGCACCCGCGCGGTAGATGATGCCCGCGAGTTGATGGTTATTGCTGCCAACTTCGATACCACCAATCTGAAAGCCAATACCGAAGCCGGTATTATGCACATCCGCACTATTCAAAAGGAGCAAGGGGCTATTTATCTGCTACGGGTATTTAGGCAAAGTCCAAACTTCCGGTTCGATCTGGAGTACCAGATTGGATTGAGTTATCAGTATGGGTTGAAGTTTGATAAAGCCATGGAATTTTATACCAAGTACCGTTTCAAAGTAGATAGGAATGCTAATTACAAGGGTAAAGATCGAGTAGACATAAAGGAGGTAAATCGCAGAATGCAAGAATGTGCTAATGGTAAAGAGTTTGTAGCGTCAGAAAAATCGCTGGCTATTACCAACATCGGGCCTCAGATTAATTCTGAACTTGATGATTACGCCCCGGTAGTAAATGCCGATGAAACCGAAATGATTTTTACTTCGCGTAGACGCGATGGCAACCTGAACGAAAACGTAAGTGACGACAACCGGCCTTTTGAAGATATTTATGTTAGCAAGCGTGAAGGAGGCAGTTGGCAACCTGCTACTAATATCGGCCCAATTGTGAACACAAAACACAACGAGTCTAATATTGCTTTATCGCCAAACGGCAACACGTTGTTCATCTATCGCGATGGTGTTGGCGATGGTGATATTTTTACCAGCACACGCCAGCCCGATGGCACGTGGACTAAACCTATTCCATTGCCGGGCGCAATCAATTCATCATTTCGGGAGTCGTCTATCACTATCAATAAAGATGAAACCATGCTTTTCTTTGCGAGCGAAAGACCCGGTGGGTTAGGCGGCATTGATATTTATTCTTGCATCAAAGACAAAAAAAATCAGTGGACTATCGTGCGCAACCTTGGGCCAGGTATCAATACCGAGTTTGATGATGATGGGCCTTTTATCGATTACGATGGTAAAACACTTTACTTTAGTTCTAAAGGTAGAAAGGGTATGGGGGGCTACGATATTTTCAAAGCCACGCTAATGAATTTGGAGAAACGTGAATGGACTGAACCTGAAAATCTGGGTTACCCGATTAACACACCCGATGATGATATTTTTATTGTAGGCACAGCCACACCAAACCGGTTTTATTATTCATCGGTGCGTAATGATGGGGTTGGATATTCCGATATTTATCTGATCTCAGAAAAAGAAAAAGCTCCTGAAACAGCAAAGCTACCCGAGAAGAAAGGGGTGCAGCCAATCCAATTTATATTGGAAGTTGTAGATGCAGAAACCAAACAACCGGTTGAGGCCAAAGCCCGCATGCGCGGTGTTGATAACACTGCTATTGGCTCGGCTAGTCTGGGTACAGGTATGTTTGAATTTGGTGTGATGTCAACCGTGCCGAAAGAGTACACGGTATCCATTGAATTGGAAGGCTACATTTTTGAAAACGTAAAAGTAATGCTGGGTCGGGCAACCGAAGAACCACAAACCGTTAATCGCAGGGTGTTGCTGCGCAAAGTAGCCATTGGCGAGATTTCAGCTTTGCGCCACGTGTTCTTTGATTTTGGTAAAGCTACTTTACAGGAAGCATCGTTCGAAGAATTGAACATGATGGTAACCATGATGAAGCAAAACCAATCCATGCAAGTGGAAATTGGCGGCCATACCGATGATGTGGGCAGCGATACCTTCAATAAAAAACTTTCGCAACAGCGTGCCGATGCGGTAAGAGTTTATCTAACCAATAATGGTGTTGCCGGTCGCAGAATAAAATCCATTGGTTATGGCGAAGAACGCCCCATCGTATCTAACGATGATGAGTCCGGAGGCCGCGAAATCAACCGCAGAGTTGAGTTTAAAGTGATTGCGAAATAAATCCGAAACCAAATTTCAGTCTTGCTGTTTTTATCCTGTGTGTTGGGTATATGCATCTGGCACACCTAAATTCAGTACTTTTGATCCTTTAATTCATCCCGATCTTGACTGTAGTACCGTATAAAGAAGATAATGCTGGCAAAAAACAACAAGTTGCCCGCATGTTCGATTCCATCAGTGGTAAGTATGATTTTCTAAATCATTTCTTAAGTCTGGGTATTGATATTCGATGGCGCAAAAAGGCTGTTAAAATGCTGGCCGAAGGAAATCCCAAAGTAATTCTGGATGTAGCTACCGGCACTGGCGATTTTGCAATCGAAACGTTAAAACTTTCGCCCACGCAGGTTATTGGTGTAGATATTTCGGAAGGCATGCTGGAGGTTGGTCGCCAGAAAATGAAAGCCCGCGGTTACGATCAGATCATTGACATGCGATTGGCAGATTCTGAAAATCTTCCGTTCGAGGAAAATAAATTCGATGCCGTAATCGTTGCTTTTGGTGTGCGTAACTTCGAAAATCTGGAACGTGGCCTTGCGGAAATGAAACGAGTATTAAGACCGGGTGGTCGAATGATTGTACTGGAGTTTTCAAAACCTCGCGCATTTCCATTCAAACAACTGTATAATTTTTATTTTAAATTCATTTTGCCTAAAATCGGACGATTGATTTCACAGGATAAGGCCGCTTACACCTATTTGCCCGAATCTGTGCAAGCTTTCCCCGATGGCCCCGAGTTCGTTACCATACTCAACCGATTAGGATTTAAACAAACGGCATGCAAGTCACTCACATTCGGAATAAGTTCGCTGTACTCAGCTACAAAGTAATTGTAGTTGGTGTGCTGATGTGCCTGCCCTTGTTAACACAGGCGCAAGTGTTTAAGTGGGCACGCCAGAATAATCCTAACTATGACGAACGCCTGATCAGTTATGGCTTTATGATCGGCCTGCACACCACTGCATATCAGGTTAAGTATGCGCCCCAATTTATTACGCAGCAGTTTGATACGGTACATTCCGTAATGCCTCAGTTTTCGCCAGGGTTTTCATTAGGCTTTCTGGTTAACTACCGGGTAAATGAATTTCTGGACTTGCGCATAATGCCTAAAGCTGGTTTCTACACGCATCGACTTCAATACAACTACACCGATGAAACCACCAGGCAACAATTTGTAGAAACTACGCATGTTGAAATGCCTATTCTGTTAAAGTACAAATCGATGCGCAGAGGCAATGTGCGCATGTATATGATTGGCGGCATAACGCCCGGTTTTGAATTATCGGGCAAGAATGATATTCAGGCTTCATCTGCTGTGTTGGATATTCGTAAGAACAATTTACAATTAGAAGGCGGTCTCGGATTTGATTTCTATTTTCCCTTGTTCAAGTTCTCGCAGGAAATTCGATTTGCCCGCGGCATAGTAAACATGCTCGGGCCCAATACCAGTATTTACAGCGACCCGATTCAGCGATTGAATACCAACACCATTGCGGTGTATTTTGTGTTTCAGTAAGCCACTTTCAGGCTTACCTTTACCGCTCTAATTTGTTATTATGTCAAAACGAATTGCATTAATTACCGGAGCCACTTCGGGTATAGGCGAAGCCACTGCACGGTTACTGGCCGCCAATAATTTTGATCTGATTTTATGCGGGCGTAGAAAAGATCGGCTACACAAACTATCTGCTGAACTGGCAACGCTTACGCGGATTCATACACTTGCGTTTGATGTTCGCGATCAGAAGGAGACAACAATACAACTTACTTCCTTACCGGATGACTGGAAAGACATTGATGTGTTGATTAATAATGCCGGTAATGCACATGGATTAGATTCCATTCAGAACGGAAGTGTGGAGGATTGGGATGCGATGCTGGATATTAACGTGAAAGGTTTATTGTATGTAACCAAAGCAATACTTCCGGTAATGGTGCAACGTAACAAAGGCCACATTATCAATATCGGATCAATAGCCGGTAAAGAAGTATATGCCAATGGAAATGTGTATTGTGCCAGCAAGTTTGCAGTAGATGCGCTTACCAAAGGCATGCGCATCGATTTAAATGCGCACGGTATTAAAGTTACGGGCATTCATCCCGGCATGGTAGAAACTGAGTTTTCGTTGGTGCGCTTTAAAGGCGATACAGAGAAAGCTGCTAATGTTTATAAAGGCGTGGAAGCTTTGCGTGGCGAAGATATTGCCGATTTAATTCTCTTTGCAGTTACCCGGCCCGCACATGTAGTAGTGGCCGATTTAGTGGTGTTGCCCACCGCCCAAGCCAGTGCCACCGTAGTAAAGCGCTTGTAATTTTGAAAAATCCCTCATAGGAGAAACTATAAATTGCGTCAGTTTAGTGACGGAATTTATGTAATTTCCGTCAGTTAACTGACGGAAATTTGATACCTTTGGCGCATGGATTATCAGCGGGTATTAACAAAATTAGTGCAAAAGGCATGGGTTCCCGGCAAGGTGGTTGTACTACTGGGTGCCAGGCGAACCGGAAAAACCTTTTTGGTAAATCAACTGATTGAATCGGTGGGTACACAAAAATGCCTGCTTCTGAATGGTGAGGACATGCTGGTTCAACAACAACTTAGCCAACGTTCGGTTTCAAATTACAAACAATTTGTTGCAGGCTACAAGTATCTGATAATTGATGAAGCTCAAAAACTACCAGAAGCCGGTTTAATTTTAAAATTAATGGTGGACGAACTGAAGGGACTGAGAATTCTGGCAACCGGTTCGTCTATGTTCGATCTCAACAATAAACTGGGTGAACCTTTAACCGGACGAAAAACTGAGTTCAGATTATTTCCGTTGGCACAATTGGAGTATGCTCAGTTTGAAGATGCGTTAGCGCGCCAGAAGCTACTGGATGATAAATTAGTTTTTGGATGTTATCCCGAAGTATCAAATCTGCGTACGGCCAAACAAAAACAGGATTACCTGCGCGAGTTAACCAGTGCATATCTGTATAAGGATATTCTGGCGCTTGAAAACCTGCGCAATGCGGATAAAATTTTTAACCTGCTGAAACTGATAGCATGGCAGGTAGGGCATGAGGTTTCGTTGGAAGAGTTGGGACGGAATCTTCAGATGAGTAAAAACACGGTAGAACGGTACCTGGATTTGCTTACCAAAGTGTTCATATTATTTAAGGTAGATGGCTTTAGCCGAAATCTCCGCAAGGAAATAGTAAAGACCAAGCGTTGGTACTTTCATGATAATGGAATTCGTAATGCTATTGTAGCAAACTTTACAACCTTTTCGCAACGCGAAGATTCAGGCTTGCTGTGGGAAAATTATCTGGCAGGGGAGCGATTAAAAGTACAGCATTATCAGCGCATACATGCCAATAATTATTTTTGGCGTACGCACGACAGACAAGAAATAGATTGGGTTGAAGAAAGAGCTGGCAAACTTTATGGGTTTGAGTTTAAACTCGCTAAGAATAAGGTGAAAGCTCCCAAAGCATGGAAAGACGCATATCCTGATGCAAAGTTCACTGTTGTCAACAGACAGAATTTCGATGCTTTTGTGTTTAAGAAATAGATTTACTTCCGCCTGATTGTACACCCGGAAGCGCGTTGATTGGCAACTTCAATTTTTTGTCCGGCCAATAATTTTTCAATCGCATCTTTTAAAAAGGGTTGCTTCACATCTTTGGCAACCTGCGGGTTATCATCAATCGCACCGCTGTAAACTAAATTCAGTTTGCCACTAGCCTTTGAGATCAGAAAAACTTCTGTGCTTTTGCGTGCGCCTAAAGCTTCCATCGCAATCTGATCTTTATCGGCCAGGTATGGCACGTTAATATCCTTGTAATGAATAGCCATTTGTTCTACACTTTCCTGTGGCTCCTGATTGGAGTTGATAAACACAAATTGAATCTTACCCGCATACTGTGTAGTAAGTTCTTTCAGCCTTTCTTTATAATAATTATCGAAAGGACATTCGTGGCTTGTAAACACCACCGCTACTGCTGAGCCTAAACCTGAAAGCGTTACCGCCTTACCATCTTTTGTATTGGTAAGCGAAAAATCTTTTATCTCTTGTGCGCTCAAGGCATTTGCTACCAGAAACAAAATTAAAACCATCAGATTCTTCATAACATTTTAAATTTTAGTACAAACCAACACATAATCCGGTTGAATGCGATAGTGCAGCGGAAGTTCTCGGGTGAAGCCGTTAATATCGATAGTTCCTTGCAAATCGCCCATACGTGCCAGATCAAATGGCTTTACACTAAGATGATCTGCAAAATGAAGGCCACGTTTTCCATACGATTTATATAACGCTTCCTTAGCGCACCAATACACGCAATGTTTTACTATGTCTTGCCCCGCATCGGCAAGTTCGGCTGTAGCCAGAACGCGGGGTGCAATATTCAATAACTTTTTTTTGGGTTGCTCAAGATCAATACCCACTTCAAGATTCAGATCAATTTGAGCGGCTACGTGTGGATAAGAATGCGAAATTGAAATATGATGTGGATGTTGTATAAGCGAAGGTTTACCAAACTCATTCTTCTCCAAACCATAAAAGTTGAGACCACAATTTTCAACCAGCTCTTTTAGTAAAGCCCGGCCCGCCAACCACTCCAGGCGTTTGGGGTAGCTGGCAATTGTGTTATCAATAACTTCGCCACTTGCCTGCTGTAGCTCTTCTTCCGATTCGGTAATAAACCAAAGCGCCCAGCCACTTTGTGCATTGTCTTTTTGTAATTTCATTAAGGGCATTGGTTTCTCTCGCTTAATCCTACAATTTTGGTAAAATTTTTGAATTAATCACGCATGTCGCCCATTCAGGTTAGCAAGTTGCACGCATTTACCGGCCACAACGATTGTGTTTACACGCTTGCGTCTTCTGTTTCTGATTCTGTTTTCTTTTCGGGTGGAGGCGATGGCATGGTGGTGAAGTGGGATCTTACCCAACCCAACCAGGGCGAACTGATTGCGCGGTTACCCAATTCGGTGTATGCGCTGCATCACGATAAAAAATCTAACCTGCTTATTGCCGGTCATAATTACGAAGGCATTCATCTTTTGGATTGGCAATTGAAGCAGGAAGTAGGTTCGTTGAAATTAACCTCTGCAGCCATCTTCGATATTGTTACAACAGAAGATGATATTCTTGTTGCAACTGGCGAGGGTATGATAATAATAGTGGATCGAAATGATCTTCGGATTAAAATGAAACTTGCGCCATCCGAAAAAAATGCACGTATATTGGCCATCAATCCAAAAGTGGACGAAGTTGCTGTGGGTTTCAGCGATAATTTTATCAGGGTGTTTTCCTTGCGGGATTATAAATTGAAATATGAATTTAAAGCCCACGAGAATTCCGTGTTCGCGTTAAGCTATACACCCGATAACAATTTTCTGATCAGTGGCTCGCGCGATGCCCACTTAAAACTTTGGGATGTAAATTCAGCTTACCGGCAGGTTAATGAAGTAGCAGCACATCTATTTGCTATCAACCATCTAACGTTTAGCCCTTCCGGGGAATATTTTGCCACGGCCAGTATGGATAAATCGGTAAAAGTATGGTTGGCCAGCGAAATGAAATTGCTGAAAGTAATTGACAAAGCCCGCCATGCCGGGCACGGTACTTCGGTTAATAAATTGCTGTGGACTAACCATCAGAACCAACTCATCAGCGCAAGCGATGACCGCTCTATTTCAGTTTGGGATGTGCGTTTTGCTCAGCCAAATTTGCCCGCTTAAGGTATTTCTGATAAAAATTTATACATTTGACTGTGGATTAACGTTATAGCTATCAATATCTTAAACTTTGATAGCCATTTTTTAAACTGATACCATTTTTTTAACTTGTAATTAAACCACGCCCGTATGAAAATTACACCGCTGGAAATCCGTCAGAAAGCTTTTGAAAAAGTACTTCGCGGCTACGACAAAGATGAAGTGAATGCATTCTTGCTAACCCTTTCGCAGGAATGGGAGCGCGTACTGGATGAAATGAAAGAACACCGCATGAAGTCGGAAGCAACCGAACGCGAAGTGTCTAAACTACGGGAAGTAGAAAGTTCGCTATACAAGACGTTAAAAACTGCAGAAGATACCGGAGCCAGTGTAATCGGGCAGGCTAACAAAACAGCCGAATTGATTTTGAGAGAGAATCAGCTTATGGCCGATTCGATGCTGAACGAAGCCAAAACAAAAGCAAAAAATACCATTGAAGAAGCTGAAATGCTTTCGCGCCAGATGCTGGATGAAATGGAAGAACGTTTGAAAACACTGGGCCAACATTATAAAACACTTGAATTGCATCGCGATAATCTGCTTTCGGATTTAAAACGGATGGCGGGCGAAACCCTTGACCGCGTAGAGCGTGCTAAATCAGCTTCGCGCGATTTCGATCCGGATCAACATCTGGCATTGGCGAAACGCGAAAGCAAAAAGGCATTGTTCCCCAATGCCGAATTAGAAAACGAAATAAAAAAATCGTTGGAGCAACCAGCACCCATGGTTATCGAAACGGTAAAAACAATTACCATCGAAACGGCTTCCGTGCAGCAATCCCAACGCTCTTTCTTTGACGATATTCAATGACCGGTAAAGTTGCGCTGGAAGGTCTCGAGTTTCATGCCTATCATGGAGTGTATCCGCACGAGCGCTCTTCCGGAAATAAATTTGAAGTAGATGTGGTAGTGCAAACCGAATTTTCTGATTCGGCTTTTCAAGACGACCTGAGCGGAACTGTTAACTACGAAGATCTTTACGCTATTGTAAAAGATGAAATGGCCAAGCCTTCCAAACTTTTGGAAACAGTTGGTTATGCCATTGCCAGTAGAACGCTAGAAGCTTTTTTTGAAGCACAAAATGTGGAGGTACAGATTTCTAAGTTCAATCCGCCTATTGGCGGAGTATGCAAGAAAGCTACGGTTACTGTTAGTAAGGCCCGGAGTTAATTTAGTTTCTGGGTAAAGATTGGCAACCTTTACTTTCAACGCAAACAAAGGTTGTAAACCGTATGCCCCGACTTACCCTCATCATGCCCGCCTTCAATGCGGCAACCTTTGTTGAAGAAGCCATCAATAGTTTATTAAACCAAACGTTTACCGATTTTGAGTTGTGGATTATTGATGATGGTTCAACCGATAGTACACACGCCAAAATTGATTTGTTTGAGGATAGTCGTATCCAAAAGTTTTACTTCAATGAAAACCGTGGCCGCGTACTTTGTGTAAACGAATTTGTTGCCCGTGTTGAGTCTGAATACGTTGGCATAACCGATGCCGATGATGTATCGCATCCCACCCGAATAGAAAAACAAATTGCACTACTCGATCAAAGACAAGATGTGGCCATGTGTGGCACTTCGTATTGGGCTATGGACGAAAATGGAGTGTTGATACGGAAACTAGAACTCGCTGCTGACTATACCCACATTCGGGAGGCAAATTTGGTGCAGCCACAATTTCACGGGCCAACCTCAATTTTCAGGACGAACATGGTGCGGAAGTTGGGTGAGTTCTATCGACTCTACTTCAAAAAAAATATGGCCGACACCGATCTGGCTGCGCGTGTGGTAGATCAGTTTCCATCTGTAAATATTACCGAGCCACTTTATTACTATCGGATTGTAAGAAGATCCGTATCCCGAAAGGAGTTTTCGTTTCGCTTTGCGATGATTGATCGTACTATTATTTTTTTATCGAAGCAACGCAGAACGCTTGGGCAGGATAGTTTACAAGGAATGAATAAAGATGACCTCGATAAATTTGTAACCGATTGGGAAGCAGTCTATGCAGCCGATCCTTCGCGCCTCTTGCGCGAAGCCGCGTTTTATCACTTGTATTGGAAAGTATCAGACAAAGCCTGGAGCAGTGCATGGCAAGCTTTTTCAATAAAACCGCTACAACCTAAAAACTGGGTGTGCTTAAGTTTTTGTGTGGGATTAGGTTTTGTGTATGGGGTGCAAGCACTATTTGGTAAACAATACCAAAGCTTGTTGAAGTAGGGATTGATTTATTTCTCCTGCTCCGCAAACATAAACCCCTTTGCATCGGCACCTTCGTAAAAATCTACTTGCTTGCCAATCAGGTACATGGTATGCTTTTTATCGATGTGCAGAGTAATCCCTTCAAGCGTATAAGTTAAATCAGTCGGTTTTTCTTTGTCGAAGCCAATCATTAAAGCTACACCACCACAACCACCACCGCGTATGCCTACACGCAGGCCATACTCAGCCGGAATGTTTTTGGTTTGCATAATTCTGCGCACTTCTTCTGCGGCCCTGGGTGTTAATCCAACGGGTTCAATTTTTTCGAACATCAGGCGTTAATATTGTGTAGCAACGGTCAAAAATATCTAAAAATTAAACACCTTTGAATCTCATTTAATTCCCATGGAAGCATTAATTGAATTTGGAAAAATCCTGATCCCCGCTGCACTGGTACTTTATGCAGTTTATCTTACGGTTCGATCGTTCATCATAAAAGAAATTGAACTGAAAAAACTGGAGATCCGTACCCGCAGTATCGAAACCATTTTACCGGCCCGGCTACAGGCATACGAACGCATGACGTTGTTTCTGGAGCGCATTGCCCCGCAGAATTTACTGATCCGTTTGAATAACCCCGGTTTCACCGCTCGCGATTTTCAGCGGGTGTTGTTAGATGAAATCCGGAGTGAGTATAACCACAATGTTTCGCAGCAGGTGTATATGAGCGAAGAAGTGTGGAACCAGGTGCGCAACGCGAAAGAAGATCTGGTTATGGTAATAAACGATGCTGCATCCACTCTATCGGCCGAAGCTACCAGCATTGAATTATCTAAAAAGATTTTTGAGTTAATTATGGCCAAGCAGGTTGATCTGATTGGGCTGGCGCTTTCGGAGTTAAGAAGAGAAATTCAGCAAACTTTTTAAATGGCGCGAATAGCTTTAGTGGCAGGAGCAACCGGTTTAATTGGCAATCATGTGCTGGAGTTGCTGTTGGCCGATACGGCTTATGATAAAGTGATTGCACTAAGTCGCAAGCCCCTTGTTAGTAAGCACGCAAAGCTTGAGAATGTTCTGGTGAACATAGATGAGTGGACAAAATTCAGCGATCTGAAAGCCGATGATGTGTTTTGTTGCCTTGGCACCACCATTAAACAAGCTAAAACAAAAGCAGCATTCCGTAAAGTTGATTTTGAATATCCGGTTGAGGTAGCAAAAGCCCTGAAACAAAACGGAGCCACCACATTTTTGCTAGTATCTGCGCTTGGCGCGGATAAGACCTCACGCATTTTTTATAATCAGGTTAAGGGAGAAGTAGAAGCTGCGGTTGGCGAATTAGTTTACAACGCGACACATATTTTCAGACCTTCACTTTTGCTGGGCGATCGGAAAGAGCAACGTAGTGGCGAAGATGCCGCCAAAGTTTTTTATAAAATTTTCGGATGGCTCATTCCGCAAAAATATAAAGGCATTGAAGCTGTAAAAGTGGCACGCGCAATGGTGGCTGAAGCAAAGTCGGGTAAACAAGGGATGCATGTGTATGAATCGGCTGCATTACAGAAGTATTAATCTTGTTTTCTTTTTTTTGTTGACTGCTACGGCTAGTGCGCAAGTCAACAAAATTTCGGGTATCATTACCGATGCTGATTCGGGCGAACCCATTCCTTTTGCCAATGTATTTTTTGCCAGCACCAGTATTGGTATAAGCAGCGATATAGAAGGAAAGTTTGTGCTACAGAATTTTCCAAATGGTAAGTACGATTTTACCGTAGCCTACGTGGGCTACGAACCTTTTCAACAGGCTTTTGAATTTAACGGTTCCGAATTCAGGCTAACAATTAAACTTAAAACGGAGGAGGTTAAGTTAAGAGAGGTTATAATTAAAGCCGATACAAATGGCTGGGCTCAGAACTTTGACACCTTTAAAAGAAATTTTTTAGGCGAAACGCAAAACTCGTCTAAGTGTACTATTTTAAATCCACGCGACATTCATCTTTACTTTGATAGACAAGCGCGTGTATTGGTGGCGCATGCCAGTAAACCAATAGTGATAGAAAACAAAGCGTTAGGGTATACCATTCAGTGGTACTTGCAAAAGTTTGAATTGAATTATGCTGAAGGTACACTTCAAATTTTTGGTTTTCCATCCTTTCAGCACCTTACTCCCAAAGGAAATGCCGAAGCAAAACGTTGGACGCGCGAACGCGAGCGTGCCTATTATGGATCAGTAACCCATTTTATTCGTTCCCTTGGAAAAGAGTCGCTGACAGAAGAAAAATTTAGGGTGCGAAAATTCTATCGGGTTCCCAACCTCAAGAGACCATCAGATGAATTCCTGAATCAAAAAATAAACTACTTCCGGAACCGCGCGATGAATGGAGAGAAAATTTTAATCGGTAAAACGGATAGCCTTCGGTATTACATGGAGTTGCGCAATGAACCAAAACTTGCCGACAGTGTAGCAACCGAAGACCTTAAGCTAAAGGAGATTATGACTAACACATCGGAAGTGAATTATGTGGGAATGTTAAAGGTCGATTTTTTAGGTGAACGCGAAGAAGTTAATTATGCAAAATCCCAAGGCCGCACAACCATCAAACAGCAAACTTCGGTGATGCATTTTTTAGTACCGGGTTTAAAAATTTACGAAAACGGCTACTATCAGAATGCGTACGATGTCTTCTTTGAATGGTATTGGGCATGGTCGGAAAAAATAAGTGATATGCTTCCTTACGATTATTCACCCACTATAAAATGATTGCAGTAATACAACGAGTTACCCGTGCTTCGGTAACGATCAATCACCACGTAAAAGCACAAATTGGTTTGGGGTTATTGGTATTGGTTGGTATTGAAGATGCCGACACGCAGGAAGATATTGACTGGCTCGCGGCAAAACTGGTTAACCTGCGCATTTTTGAAGATGAACAAGGGGTAATGAATGTAAGCGTAAAAGATGTGGGTGGCGATGTAATTATTGTAAGTCAGTTTACATTGCATGCAAGCACCAAAAAAGGAAACCGGCCAAGCTACATCAAAGCAGCAAAGCCTGAGGTAGCCATTCCCCTATATGATAAATTTATTGCAGCCGTACAATTGGAGTTAGGCAAGCCTGTACAAACTGGCGAGTTTGGTGCCGATATGAAAGTGGAGTTAATAAACGATGGTCCGGTAACTATTCTAATTGATACGAAGAACAAATTTTAATTACCAGATCGCCAGCGCAACTATAATGAGATTGGCAACCACATAGAAGCCGATAACCAAACGGGAACCCAGGTAATTAAATCTGATGGCAGATTCTTTTTTGCCATTATCAAATTTGCGTAGCGCAATGGCCGAAACAACCAAGGTGGAGAAGATTCCAAAAAATGTAAGCGTGTGTAAGGTATCCACCAGCGTAAAGGCAGAAGTCTCTGGAAGAATTGAATCGATAATATATTTATTACCCACCGTAGCAAACAAACCACCCACAGGCAAGCCAAAGCGCGGTTCCAATTCCTGAACCTGAATGGTAAAACTGATAATGGAGATGAGGAAGGCGATGTACATACCAATAAAAATCTTGAGGAATAAGCCCCAGGCATTGCGCTCAATATCTAACTCAATCAGAAAAGCAGAAAAATTCTGATAGTCGCGATGTGGACTTGGATCTCCAAAGCCTGTTTCATAATCGTTTAGCTGGGTAGAGACTTTAAAGTTGGTAATCTGCCATCCATCAAGAGCCTCTTCTTTATCATAGGTACTACCTTTAATATCAGGTTTAAAAACAAGACTATTAATATCAAACAAGGCATTTTCAATCTGTACTTTTAGATGTTGTTTATCGAATGGAAAATCGGCAACCTTCCAACTTTCTTTCATGGTGGCTTTCATTTTCATAATTGCCCAGGCTTTATTCCCAACACTATCCAATGTTATTTCGGGTGGGTCTATGGATTTAGCATTCGGAATATCGAGTTGTGTTGAAAAATCAAAATCAGGGTTGTCGTATAAAAACCATAGCCAAAAGCGCATGGTGTATTCCTTATCACGAAAGTTGATATCGTGCACGCTAATAACATACGAACCTACGGTAACGGAATCAGGTTGAGCTTGCGCTTTTGTGAAAAGTGAACTTAACAGAACAAGCACCAAAAGTGTGCGAAGGGAATTCATAGGTTTAGGAATAGGTAAACGAAAGTATGCAAAAGTTTTGAACTCTATAAAAACAAAGAGGCTGCCCATGGAGTAAGGCAGCCTCTCGATTAAAAGAATAAGCTTTTTAATATTTCATATTCACCTTGGTATCCTTTGGTTTTTCTTTCGGATTCTTTACGTAAGTCTCCAGCCAGGTATCCATTTCCCATAGGGTGTGCAGAATACTTTCTTTGGCTGCGTATCCATGACTTTCGTATGGAAGTACTACATAGCGCGAAGTACCGCCATGCCCTTTTATAGCATTATAAAAACGCTCGGTCTGTATCGGAAAGGTGCCTGAGTTGTTATCGGCTTCGCCATGGATAAACAAAATCGGTTCTTTCAACTTATCGGCATAGGAGAAGGGTGACATCTGGTAATACACTTCTGGTGCTTGCCAGTAGGTGCGTTCTTCAGCCTGGAAACCAAAAGGAGTTAGCGTGCGATTGTACGCACCACTGCGTGCAATACCCGCTTTAAAAATATCGGAATGCGCAAGCAAGTTAGCTGTCATAAATGCTCCATATGAATGCCCGCCTACACCCACACGGTTTGGATCAAGCACACCCAGCGATGCACCATAATCTACTACTGCTTTGGCGCTGGCTACCAACTGTGGAATGTAAGTATCGTTTGATTCTTTATCACCTTCACCCACAATTGGCATGGAGGCATTATCAAATACGGCATAGCCCCGCATTACCCAATAGATTGGGCCGCCCCAGCTTAACCGTGTAAATGTGTAAGGCGAACCTTTCACTTGTCCTGCAGCGTCTGCCGATTTAAACTCACGCGGATAAGCCCACACAAATCCCGGTAACGGGCCATCTTCTTTTTTATAACCCGGTGGTAAATACAAATCGGCAGTAAGTTCAACACCATCGGCACGCTTGTATTTCAACACTTGCTTCTTCACATCTTTTAGTTGTGGATACGGATGTGCGAAAGAAGTTATCGGAGTTAGTTTGGTTGATCCGACAGTGCGTGTGTAATAATTTGGATTTTCGGTATTTGATTCACGCGAAGTAACAAATGTTCCTTTCTTTGTATCAATAAATGTTATAAAGGTTTCATAGTAAGGTGCCGCGCATTGCCATTGGCGTGTTTTCCTCATGGTATTTAAATCCATCTTATCTAAGAATGGAAGATCGCCAGCAGGCGAAGAACCGGCACCAGTAAGATAAACCGTATTATTTTGAATAAGCATAACATTACGGCCATACTGATTGGCAGAAGTAAGCACATTGCCCGGATCGTTATAACCATCTTCGTAGTTGCGATCGAACACAACTTTCTTAACACCAGTTGCTGGGTTTACCTGGTAAACGCGTTCTTTCCGCTCATTGGTCCAACGCTCATAGACCCACGCTACATTATCATTACCCCACGCAATGCGCGAGTAACGTAATGGTAAACTGATTAATTCTTTTGCTCCTCCGCTGAAGGGATAATCCCACGTAAATACTTTATCGCGAATGTCGGCTTTGGCTTTTGGGTCGCCACCATCTTGTGCTTGTGCCCATACTAATGTGGCTGGTTTATCGGCCCGCCAGTTATGTGCACGCGGTTCTTTTTGTGTGGCGTTATTTCCGGTTGGGATGTAATCTAGCAATGGAATTTTGGTAATTTCTTTAACCAGTTTGCCATTCAGATCAATAACGCTAACGGTAGTTGGAAACAAATATGCAGGAACCAGATACGAGTAGGGCTTCTGAATAATTTCAGAAAGAATAAGTTTGCCATCGGGCGAGGGTGTAAAACCCGTGTTGATTGATTTGGTGTTGACTACCTTTTCAGCACCACTAATATTTTTCAGAATCAAATCTGATTGCGTATAATAATCGAAGGCGGCTTCATCGTGTGGATTTTTCAAAAGATCCTGATACGTGCGCGAAGGTGCTTTCTTACCCAGGTTTTCTTCTACAATCGGCCCCGAGGGCACACGCGATTTTTCGGCAAGTGGTTTCATGTTTTCAGGTACCGCAGCAAAAAGTATTTGTTGCGAATCGGAAAGCCAGGTATAGCCACCCATTACGTTATTGATTTTCCGCTCAGTTAATTTAGAAGCTGTTAACGTAGCCACATCAATCAACCAGAGTTCAATCTTATCCGGATTGTTTTGTAAAAAGGCAATCTTCTTGCTATCGGGCGAATACGAAATGCTGCTGGCCAGAAGCGGATCGGGTAAGTTTTTGATGGCGAGTTCTTCGTTGTCGCTTAGTCGTTTCACTTTTAATCCAATGGTGTAGCTGCTACGGCTAGGGCCAAAGTTTTGCGGGTTAATACGTAAACCACCAATCCGTAATTCTGGTCTCGATAGTTGTTCGATAGTTGGGAAGTCAGAGCGATCCAACAACAGCAGCCACTGCTTATCGGGCGAGAAGGAAACAAATGGCGTAAGCGGTGCTTCCAGCAGTTTGGCAATTTCTTCTGGCGGGCGCTGATAGCCGAGGTTTTCTTGGGCAAATGCGCCATACGCGGTTAAAATCAGGAGATAAAGTATCTTTTTCATAGTTGGAATGATTACAAGTAATGGTTGCTAAAATACTTTAAGCTGTAATTCAATCATTTATATTTTCCGTCAAGCCCCTAATTTTAGATTTAACTGGCCGGATAAGCGAAAAAACTTGGTAATTTTCGGAATCAAACTCTTACTATATATTCTATGACCGATCTGATTATACTAACCCACTCCACGTTAAGGTATTTTATTCTGGTGTTTTTGTTAATTCTGTTGTACCGTTCTTTTCAGGGCTGGCAGAAAAAAAGTGCCTTTACCGCTACCGATAATAAGGTGAGTTTGTGGTTGTTTATTCTAACACACTCGCAATTATTACTAGGCCTCATTCTTTATTTTGTAAGCCCGTTGGTAATTTTTGATGGTGCTTCCATGAAAAATGCCGTGGCACGATACTGGTTAGTAGAACATATAACCATGATGTTAATTGCAGTTGTATTAATTACCATGGCGCGCGTAACAGCCAAAAAAATGACTGATGCAGTAGCCAAACACAAACGCCTGTTTATCTTTAATCTGATAGCCTTAATTTTTATTGTGGCTGCCATTGCAATGAGTGGTCGCGGCTTCTTTAGCTTCCCGGAAATTTAATTGATCAAAAAATCGTAGTTCGTAAATCAATAGATCGCAAATTCTTAAACATGAAATACACACTTGTCCTTATTGTCTGGTTGGCTTGCTTTTCAGTATGGGCTCAGGAAGTTAGTCCGCGGTACGAATTGGTAAAGATGAATGATAAAATTAATACACTTTATCATCAGGTATCGCCCGTAATTTCAATTGATGGAACCAAGTTGTATTATTTTGTAAGCAACCATCCTCAAAACACATTCGGTAAAGAAAACAGCCAAGACGTCTGGGTTTCTACATTGGATGATAAAGGCGAATGGTCGGAAGGAAAACGCTTAGGCCCACCGCTGAATCAGAATCGATATAATCAGGTATTTAATGTATTGCAAGATGGTTCACTTTTAGTTCGGGGCGGTCGTGCTAAAAACTCTAAAGGATTTTCGATTGTAAATGCTGGCGGAAGTTGGACGGAGCTAAACATCCCCGGATTTGAAGCTATGGATAAAGGTGTGTTTAATGGTGGCAGTATTTCAGTAGATGGCCAGCATCTTATTATCTACATGAGCGAAAAGCAAGGCGATAAGTTTAGCGACTTGTATGTGTCCTCGCAGGCCAATGGCCAATGGAGTAAGCCAGTTAAACTGAAGATCAGTTCACCTGCCGATGAGTATAGCCCGTTTCTGGCACCCGATCAAAAAACATTGTACTTCTCCAGCGATCGGTTCTCAAAAGATAAAGTGGGTGGAACCGACATTTATAAAACCACGCGCTTAGACGATAGCTGGCAAAACTGGAGCGAACCCGTTAATCTTGGCAAACATGTAAACACACCGGTTGCCGATGCGTACTTCTCTATTGATACCCACGGAAATATTTTTACTGCCCGTACCGGTGCCCGTGTGGATGGTGGTAACTTCGATTTGTTTATTCTAAAACCCCGCAATTTCAAAATTGTACTTACGGGTACAACCTATAACCAGAAGACAAACCTTACAGTGCAGTCGCTGGTAGATGTAAAAATGAAAGAGCAACAACCAGTTCACTTACGCACTACACCCAACGGAGTTTTTGAAACCCGCGTTCCGGAAATTGATACCTATACCTTAGATGTGGCTGCAACTGGTTTTATGCCATTTACACAAGCGTATAAAGTACCACGCATCAATAGCGACACCACTATTCATGTGGACGTGTTTCTCACTCCATTAACTAAACAACTCATGTTGGCTGGCGATCTGATTGATAAGAAGACTGATCAGAAGATTAATGTGGGCAAGGTTGATATTGTATATAAACCGGATCGCGCTGTTAAATATACTTTACCCGTAACCACGGGTAAGTATCAGCAAAACATTGCCGGTTTGGGGTGGTATTTGTTTACCGCTTCCGCAGAAGGTTACCTGAATGCGAGCGATAGTGTGCAGGTGGAAAGCGAAGAAATTACGCCTGTTATTAAAAATCTTTTTCTAGCTCCTATTGAAGTTGGATTAACCGTGCGCTTAAAAAATATTTACTTTGATTATGATAAAACAACGCTCAAATCAGAATCATTTGTAGAGTTGAATAAAGTGGTTGACTTTCTGAAGCAAAACCCAACCGTGTCCATCGAGATTTCGGGGCACACCGATAGTCGTGGTTCCGACACGTACAATCTTAATCTTTCGCAAGGGCGTTCGCAATCCGTGGTTGATTACTTGACCAGTCAAGGTATTGATTCATCAAGATTAGAAGCGCAAGGCTATGGCGAATCGAAACCCATCGATACTAACAACACCGAGGCGGGGATGGCCAATAACAGACGAGTTGAGTTTACGGTGCTAAAGATTTAGAATTTAGAATCTAAAATTTAAGATTAGAGTTTAACCTGCAACCTGAATTTTAAATCTGAAATTCGAAATCTTAAATCATTCAACTGAATCAAACTCACGTTTACAATCCTGGCATCGGTAAACTTTTTTAACGGGTAAGAATAAACCCATCAAAATTTCTGAGATCATATAGGCCGTTATGCTTTTGCGACTGGGTTCGTAAGCTATATCCGTTGAGCGGCAAACCGGACACACCCGAACAATTGAAACTTCATCTTTCAGAATTTCATTTACCTGCGCGCGGTCTTTTTCAAAAATGTGCAGCCGAATTCCCGGAAACACTTCGTTGCGGATAGGGTATAGAGCAACAAAATTTTCATCAGTAAGAAAGCAGGGGATACCAAACGCATCCAACTTGGTTTTTACCAGATTGGCAGCTACCACCGTGTCGTAGGCATCGAATACAATTATTTTATCATCTGCATCAGTCATAACATTCACAATTTATCAATCCGATGGCTCAATCCCTAATACCAAATGCCCATTGCCCAATACCGTTTATTTCCTTAAAAAATTTTATACAACTTTGTAACATCCATCCACCCCCACCGTCTTGCCCTTGAAACGATGATGCTCGAAGACTTTGAAAACCGGGTGCTACCTACCAAAAACAAGCTTTTTCGCTTTGCGTTCAGGCTTTTGGGTAGTAGCGAAGAAGCCAAAGATGTAGTGCAGGAAGTATTGATCAAGGTGTGGAATGGCCGCGAAAATCTTACGGCTATTCAGAACATAGAGGCCTGGTGTATGCGCATCACCAAGAACCTCGCCCTCGATCGGCTTCGCTCGCGCCAACGCAGGGCCACCAACCCGATTGAAGCTGTAGCAGAAATCAAAAATGAAACGTTAACGCCTCATGAGAGGACAGAAATTCATGAGCACATGCAACGAATAACTGAAATGATTGCTGCGTTGCCAGAAAAGCAACGCCAGGTGATACACCTTCGCGATGTGGAGGGGTATAGTTACAACGAGATTTGTGAGATATTGGAACTGGACATGAACCAGGTAAAAGTGAATTTGTTTCGGGCACGTAACACTGTGCGCGAAAAATTTGTAAAGATTAATGCCTATGGACTCTAAGCAAATAGAACAGTTGCTGGAGAAGTATTGGAACTGCGAAACCTCGCTGGAAGAAGAACGCACTTTGCGTGATTACTTCCGCGGTCAGGTACCCGAGAACCTGAGCGAAGTGGCAACCCTGTTTCAGTACTTTGAAAGTCAGCAACAAAAAGAAATCAGCAGTCCGGATTTTGATGCACAGGTAAAGCAACAAATCCGAAAGCATCGCCCGAAAGGAAAAGTAGTAAACTTGGCATTTGCCTTGCGAATAGCAGCGGGGTTATTGGTTGTAGTGGCAGCTACCTACTTTGTGCGTGAGGAGATACGCAAGTCGTATCCTACAGACGTAGCCGATACCTATTCCGATCCACAGTTGGCATTGGAAGAAACTAAAAAAGCATTGTTGATGCTCTCAAAAGGATTCAACAAAGCACAAAAGGAAGCGGGAAAGTTGAAAGTGTTTAACGAAGCCGAACAAAAAATTCAAGGCAAGGTTTTGGATAGTGAATCGGAAACGGAAGGCCAGATTTAAAAAAGCGAACTCAAACAATAGAACTAAAAAATTAAAAATAAAGGATATGAAAAAGGTAATAATTGGTTTAATGATGATCACCGCTTCATTTGCGGTGCAAGCTCAGGATGCTGTTTCAAAGTTCTTCAGCAAGTATCAGAACGATGAATCGTTTAGCCAGGTAAACATCAGCAGTAAGATGTTTAGCCTGATGGCCAATCTGGATGTAGAAAATCCGGAAGATCAGGAAGTAGTGAATATGATCAGCAAGATTAAAGGCTTGCGTATTCTGGCTAAAGAGCAAGCTCGCAACTCACGCGAGTTGTATAAAGAAGCGTTAGCCTTGATACCACAAAAAGACTTTGAAGAGTTAATGACTGTGCGCGATAAAGACAAAGACATGAAATTCTTTATCAAAGAATCCGGTGGTAAAATAAGCGAGTTGGTGATGATAGCCGGAGGTAACGAAGAATTTATGGTACTGAGTTTATTTGGTGAGATTGATCTGAAGCAGGTTTCTAAAATCAGTAAGAAGATGAATATTCAAGGATTGGAAAACCTCGAGAATATCAAAGACAAGAAAAATTAATTTCAGTTGAGATGATAAAAAGGATGCAGAGTCTGCATCCTTTTTATTTTTACATACGTCTTAGTAATATATTTACGCACCTCCAAATTTCAAATCCATATGAAAAGAAAGTATTTACTCACGTTACTTTTCGTAGCTTTTGCCTGTAGTACATTTGCGCAAAGCCGCAGTTATTCTGCACTTAAAGATAACTTCATTGACCAACCCGAAGTACACAGCTTTTCTTTAAATGGCTGGTTTGGCCGAATGGTTTTAAACATGGCGGGTGAGCATGAAGTACGTAACGCCATTAAAGAATTAAAACATGTTCGGTTGATTACCATTCCGCGGCAGGAGTTCAGCAATCGTAACTTAACCATTGCCGGATTTAAATCGTTGATGAAACAAGATGGCTTTGAGGACCTTGCTCAGATTATGGATAATGGCGAAACCGTTGCCATCTATGTGCAGGAAGGCAAAACTAAAAATAATAACCGTTATATGATGCTGATTGAAGAGGCTTCTGAAATTGTAGCAATCGAATTAACCGGTTATCTTGACCCTTCCATGTTAGTGCCGTCCGAAAATTCTGAAGTTATAATCAATCAGTAATATGAGATTTCTTGTAACACTTTTGTTGCTGGCTTCCGTGGAGGTAGCTGGTGCACAAACCAAAACCACTCAGGCTTTGGATGAAAAATACGATGGACTTTCGTTATTCTTCTATCGCAATACCTTGCGCATGCTCAATCAAAAAGACGATCCGGCTTTTGATGAACTGATTAAAGACATAGAAAAAATGCGCTTTATGATGATTAATAAAGTGGAGTCGAACTTTACGGATAGCGATTACAAAAAATTATTGGATGGCTACAAAAGCGAAGCCTACGAAGAGATGATGAGTGGTCGTGCAGATGGGCGAACGTTTACCGTGTACTTACGTGAAACAAATGGCAATGTAAAAGGCACTGTAATCCTGGCAAAGGATGAGGAATCGGTTATGGTGCTGGATATCTTGGGAAAGATAGCCATTAATAAAGTGCCAGAATTTTTTAGCGCTATCGACAACAGCACCGATATTGGTGGCAAGATTAAGGACTTTATGAGTGATGATGATAAAAAGAATGAAGGAGCAATAGAAAAAGACAATAAGGCTGGTAATAACTAATCGCTAAAAATTTTGGAAACCGTTTTATCTGTAAACAAGCTCACCAAAAATTTTGGAAAGCTTTGTGCTGTAAACCAACTAGATCTGGAAGTAAAGCGTGGCCAGGTATTTGGAATGCTTGGGCCAAATGGCAGTGGCAAGACAACTACATTGGGTATGTTGATGGGCGTGGTTAATCCAACCGCTGGTAGTTTTAATTGGTTCGGTGAGCCCGCTACAAATCTTACGCGCAGAAAAATTGGTGCCGTGCTGGAGCATCCTATTTTTTATCCTTACCTGAGTGGTCAGAAAAATCTGGAACTGAGTGCCATGATTAAAGGTGCTGATCCGAATAACATTGCCAAGGTGTTGGGGATAGTAGAGCTAACAGCTCGCAAAGACGACAAGTATAAAACGTATTCGTTGGGGATGAAGCAGCGCCTGGCTATTGCATCTGCGCTTGTAAGCGATCCGGTTATTCTTATTCTGGATGAGCCCACCAACGGGTTGGACCCGATGGGTATTGCTGAAATAAGAGAGATTATAAAACGAATTGCTAATGATGGTAAAACCATTATCCTGGCCAGCCACTTGTTAGATGAAGTACAAAAAGTTTGTACCCACTTTGCTGTATTAAAGCGCGGCAACCTGATGCACATTGGGCCAGTGGATGATGTGGGCAAAGGCGAGGAGATTGTTGAAGTGCAAGCATACCATGATGATCTGGGTGTGTTGTTGCAAGAGTTTATTGGCAGTGGCACTATTAAAAAGGAGAATGGAATTTTTCAGGTGATGATGAAAGAAGGGTTTCACAGCAAAGACCTGAACCGCTTTTTGTTTGATCGGGGAATTGTGGCTTCGCACCTCGCTACGCGTAAGAAGAGTCTCGAAAAACAGTTTCTCGAAATTCTGGCCGATGCGAAATAATTTAGAATTCCGTATTTCGAATTTAAAATTTCGAAATGGATAAAATTATTATGAACCCTGAGTCATCAATCCGAAATACTTAAATCTTAAATCCGAAATTTCATGCTTCACCTACTCAAAATAGATTTAAAGAAGATGACGAGCTACAGAACCTTTTGGGTAATCTGTGGTCTGTATTTTCTTACGTTAGGATTTACTACCGCCAGTGGTATGGAGATTTTGAAATGGATCGCCAATAAAAGTTCAGAGTTTGGTGCTTCCATTAATATCAATCGTATTCCGTTGTATCACTTTCCGGATATCTGGCAAAACCTGATCTGGATAAGCGGCTTGTTTAAAATTGTATTGGCCTTAATGGTGGTTATCTCCATCACCAACGAATATCAATACCGCACGCTTCGCCAGAATGTTATTGATGGATTAAGTCGCTGGGAATTTCTGAAATCGAAAATTCTAACCAATGTGTTACTGAGTCTGGTAAGTGTGGCGATGATTCTTTCAATTACGTTACTAACAGGCTTTATTTATACACCCAAAATTGAGTGGGAATTTTTCTTCATGGGTGCTGAGTTTTTCATAGCTTACTTTTTAGAAGTCTTTGCTTTTCTTTCTTATGCGTTGATGTTGGGTGTTTTGGTGCAACGTTCGGGGTTAACCATTGTGTTGCTCATGCTATCGCACATGATTGAAGCGATAATTAAGGTAAATCTTTTCAGAGAAAATTGGTCAGACCAGATTGGTTGGCTGCAACAGTTCTTTCCATTGGAATCCATCACCAATCTTGTACCGCTTCCATTTACACGCTATGCATTACAGGAAATACAAGATTACGTTTCCATTACAGCCGTATTGATTGCTTTAGGCTGGACAGCACTCTTCAATTACTTCTCTTACCTCAAACTAAAGAAGTCCGACATCTGATTTTAGTCCAATCGTTTTACAAAGTGCTGGTTAGTTTGTTCATAACCATGATTACGGTAATAGACATGCGATTCGGTGCGCCTGTTATTGCTGGTTAGTTCAATCTTACTACAATTTTGTGCTTTCAAAAAAGTCTCAGCATGATGTAACAATTGTGTGCCGATACCTTTACCACGTTGTAGCTCATCCACACAAAAAGCAGTTATGCGGCCAATCGATCCTGAAATGTGCAGGTTTTGATAAATCATAATGGCAATAAAGCCCACCACGGTTTGGTCTGTGGCAACAAAAATTTTGTAACCCGGTCGTTCATGCATTTCAATACGATGTTCAACCGCAGTAATAGAATCGGTATAACCTAATTGCGTAAGTAAGCTGGCTATTACCCCGGCATGTGTTCGATCAGCTTCTGTAATTTGGATAGACATCAATGGCTAAGGTACAGAAGAGTTGTACTTCTAAAAAGTATTTTGATTTCTAATGATCACAACCGCAGTGTTTGTTGGCGGCTTTCTCAAAACATTCTTTTCCTTCCTTATACGAAAACCAGGCAAGACCAAACGTACCTAACGCATCAGCATACGTAAAGCCAGTGTATTCATAGATGGCACTGGATACCAGCAATACTACCGACATATAAATGCAAACTTTAGTACAATTAGCATCGGCCAGTATGGCATCTGATTGTAATTTTTTGCCCGTTTTAATTTTTCCGTAGATCAATACTAACATTACCACAATGGAGATTATGGAAACCACCACACCCCAAAAAGTTGTCTCTGGTTTTTTGCCGAGGTAGATTACCATGACTGATGAAAGAACCAAGCCAAACACCAACACATAAAATGAATACCCGGTTATCCTTAGTGCAGTACGTTCAAACTCACTGCGGTTGCTGTGCGGATTTCGCTTTATGCGCAGCACCATCGATACAATGCCTATTCCTGAAATCAATTCGATAAAACTATCTACACCAAAACCAAACAGTGCCAGTGTTTCATCTTCAAAACCAAACCAGGTGGCAATAATTCCTTCTGTAAGATTATAGACAATGGTGAAGATGCCGAGTATCAACGCGAGGTCGTACCACTTTTTTTCTTCAACAGAATTTAAGACTATGGAATCCATGTGGCCAATGTAGTAGCAGGAGCAACTACATCAAACATAATTCATCAAAAACTAAAGTTGTTGCAACGCAGCTACACAAAAATGCGGAGTAGCTGCAACAGTGTTTCAGTTACTTGAAGATTTTAATCGGCAATGGCTTGATAAGTAGCAATCTTAAATTTCTCGCCAATAGTCCAAACCGGTGAGTTGTACATGTTGGTAAAGATCAAGCCTACTAATTTTTCTTTTGGGTCGCCCCAGTAGTGTGTGTTAAATGCTCCGCCCCACGAAAAACTTCCAACCGAATAAATAGATTGATAATCGTTGGCTGTTGTTTCTAATCCAAAACCTAAACCGATTTGATTGGTGAGCGGTGGTTGTACCTGATTGGTAAGCATCAACTCAATTGTTTTACGACTAAGTAAACGTTTGCCATTATATACACCACCATTAATGAACAGTTGTAAAAACTTTGCATAGTCTTCTACAGTAGAAGATAATCCGGCACCACCGGAGTAATACGTGCCGGGTAGTGTTGGGTATTCCGGAGAAACGCCATCGTAAATTTTACCTGTAGGCAGTACGAGTTTACCCTCGCGGGTTTCATAAAGTGTTACTAATCGATTGTGTTTTTCTTTAGGTAGATAGAAGTAGGTATCGTTCATACCCAGCGGTGTAAAAATTCTGGTTTTAAAAAATTGATCCAGCGACATACCCGACCAGATTTCAACTAAGTATCCAAGCACATCTACATTTAATCCATAGGTATAACGTTCGCCCGGATGATGCTTCATCGGAAGCTTAGCCAGTATTTTCATCTTGTCTCCAATTAGTCCTTCATGATTACCAATACCACTGGGTACACCTGCTTTCGCGAAAATGGCTTTCAGTTCTTTGTTGCCAATGCCCGCATAGTCAATACCGGAGGTATGAGTTAACAATTGCCGGATGGTAGGTTCACTTTTGGCCGGCTCAGTAAAATAGCTTGAGTCTTTTTCGTTGAAGTTTACTAGTACGCGCGGGCTTTTAAATTCCGGAATGTATTTGGAAACGGGTTCGTCCAACAAAAATTTTCCTTCTTCAAACAACATCATCACCGCAAGGCTGGTAACAGCTTTTGATTGCGAGGCAATACGAAAGATGTCGTTTGCCTTAAGAGGCGTTTTGTTTTCAAGATTACTATAACCGTATGCTTTGTGCAGTACAATTTTTCCGTTGCGGGCAATGAACACAACGGCTCCGGGAATTTGTCCGTTGCTTAAATAGCTGTTTACTAATTCATCTACGCGGGTTAACCGTTCGGCAGATACACCGGCTTGCTCGGGTTTGGCTGGTGTAAGGGTTTGCGCAGAAGCGATTGAGCATGTTAGGATGAAGAGAAGGGTGATGATGGTTTTCATAATATCTCAATAATAATTTTTAACTAATCTCACTTTGTTCTTTTTTATCTTGACCTGCCTATGCCGAAGCGGCTTCGCGCAGGCAGGCACAAAAAAGAACCAAAAAAAGTCTCCCGATAGCTATCGGGAAAAAAGATGCTTTCCCGCGCTTGCTACCACACCCTCGCCTTTTTGTCTGGCCAACGCACTTGAGTTTCAGATTGGGATTTCAACAATTTTGTGTGATCGATCACAAATCTTAAATCCCAAATCACTAATCCTAAATCTTACAGTCCCTTCACACTAAACCCACCATCTACGGCAATGTTCTGGCCGGTAATGTAGCTGCTTTTATCCATCGCTAAGTAAGCAGCAAGGCTGGCTACTTCTTCCGGTTTGCCTACTCGCCCCATCGGGGTGCGATCCAGAATTTTTGCAAGTCGTTCGGGATTAGAGAGCACCGGTTCGGTTAATGGTGTTTCAATATACCACGGAGAAATTGCGTTAACGCGAATGCGATCAGTACTCCACTCGGCAGCAAGATGTTTGGTGAATTGAATGATGGCCGCTTTCGTCATCCCGTAAGGTGGCCCGCTCTGTACATCGGTTGAGCCCGCCACAGAAGCCATGTTAACCACACTTGCATTGCCCGATTTTTTTAAAAGCGGATAACACGCGTGTGTTAGTTGCATCATGTTGAATAAGTTGGTTTCAAAAAGCTGGCGGATTTCGCTTTCAGTATAATCTATAAATTTTTTGCGCAGGTTAGTGCCCACGTTGTTCACCAGCACATCCAGCTTGCCCCAGTTCTCTGAAACTCTTTTTACCAGATCATCGCGAAACGATGCGTTGTTCAGATCGCCCTCGTATGTAAACAAGTTGGCCGAATGTTTTACTTTGCCTTGAATGGTTTTGGTGTTGCGTGCTACTACCAATACTTCGGCACCGAGTTCCAGAAACTCGCGTGCAATGGCCAGGCCAATACCTTTGGTGCCACCGGTTACTAATACTTTTTTTCCTTGCAGGGTCCAGCTCATTGCGGTTGTGATTTGGGTGATTCGCCTTTTACCACCAAAAGGTACCAGTTATTCTCTAAAGGCAAATAGCCTTGCTCGTAGCAGAAGTTATAGATGGTACCGTCTTTGGTTTTGTATTGGCTTGTAAAGTAGTTAAAGTCAAATCCTTTGTCGTTCAGTTTATCGCGGCTCACTTTGGTTTTGCCGGTAGTGTTAAGCTCTAACAACACCCTGCGGTTTTTGCGCAAAATGTTGGTTACGTTATTCATGTAGGCGGTCTCGTCACGGTTCAGTTTGTTGTTGTAAGAAACGCGACACTGGTCTGAACAAAATTTTTTGTCGGCCCGGCCAGAAATTTTTGAGCCGCACTCCAAACACACCTTTTCTGCAATTTTTGCCATGATTTGAGGGTTTTTAGGGGTTTTGCTAGCCGATTATAAACGTTTATAAACGAATATAAACGAAACTAATTGATTAATAAACGACTAACGTTTGGAACCCACCCCACCTTTGCATCATCAATCGGCCGAAACTTTAGTGCAGGTTGATCAAATCGGCTAAACCCCGGTTGCAGGTTTAGAAAAATAAATGTTTAACAATTAAATACTACAATTATGACAAGTGTGAGAAACAGCGTGAAGTTAATCGGACGTTTAGGTAAAGACCCCGAAGTGAAAACCTTTGGCGACAAGCAAAAGGCATCCTTTTCAATTGCTACTACCGACAGTTACAAAAATGCCAAAGGCGAAAAGGTGGAAGACACGCAATGGCACAACGTGGTGATCTGGGGCAAGCTTGCAGAAGTAGCGGGCCAGTACTTAAAGAAAGGTGCCGAAGTTGCCTTAGAAGGTAAACTGGTACACCGGGTATATGAAACTGACAAAGGCGAGAAGCGTAACATTACCGAGATTAATGTAAACGATTTTGCTATGCTGGGTAGCAAACAGAAGTAAATTTTAGTTAATTGGTTTAAGGAAAGCCACGGTGAAAGCCGTGGTTTTTTTGTTATTTTAGATGTTACAGTAAAATACCTGATATGATATGAGCAAACTCTCGAAATGTTTATTGATTGTCCTCAGTTTACATTGTGTTTCGTGTCAACCAAAAAAAGATGACAAAACGAATATCGAAAAATTACAAGGGCTCTGGGGAGTTACTTATTCATACGAAAAATCATATCGAGAAATGTATATCATAGATAGCTTGGTTGTGTTACTTCATGATGATTTTAAGTTAAGGTTTCGAACAATTAAGGTGGTAGATGATTCTATAAAACATTACCGTGATGGTAAAGGGTATCTAGCTGGCAAAATCATTTATCTAAATGACAATAAACTCATTATTAAATACAAAGATTTTGAATCTGATCTAAGAAGAATAGATAACATGTTACTTGATGATAATATCATGAGGGAAATAGCCGTAGGCACAACTCCTAATCAAGAAAAAATGTGGATTGAGAGATATTCAGCCAGAATGAACCAACGGAAAGAAACACGTAAAAGGGGTCTGTAAAGTAAACTGTGTCAGTTAATAATTATCGTAATCATATCTGATGTTGGAATGTGGTCAACTACCCTGCAGTTGGCTTGGTGCAATGTTATAAAATTTAGTTGGGAGTTGTCCATCAT
>JAFLBR010000021.1 GCA_017303795.1 Cytophagales bacterium
GCACAACAAAGTGCATAATCAATGTCGGGGTTCAGTATAAATTTGTAGTTTAGTTTTTCAAATAACGTTTGGTGCCGCGGGACAGTGAAGCGCTTCGAACACCCGCCACTGCTTATGCACAAACGTTAGCAACAATGCCCTTCCGTGTCACCCGACAAATTCTCCACGACAACAAAATAACGTTCGACATCCCACCTATCAAGCTTCTCCATGGGGACAACTAATCGTTCCTTAGACAACGAGGGACTTGCAAAAAGAAAAATAGAGTTGGGGCTGGAGTCGGCTGACGAACAAAGACTCGTCTAACAATTCCCCACCGCACGGCAACCTAAAAAGATTCTCCCCCACGCTTTTGGCACTTGCCATTGCCACACCTCCCACCCGCGATACCAAAGCAATGGCAAGAGCCAAACCACCCAAGTTAGCCAATCCAACTGGCGGAGTGAACAGTATTTAGAATTTTTAAATAGCAAAAAGTATTGAAAGAACAAAGATCATTATACTCAACACCTATCGTTTCTTTATCTTCTTTTCAAAAGCAAGATTCCACTCTACAATACTCTTAAAAATCGGTAATAGGGCCAAACCTTTATCAGTTAATGAATATTCTACTCTCGGTGGAGTTTCACTATAAGATACCCGCTTCAATATATCGTCTTCAACCAATTCTTTCAGTTGTTCAGTAAGCACCTTTCTGGTAACCAATGGCACAAGTGCATCTAATTGACCAAACCTGAGAGTACGTTTGCTAATAAGATTGACAATGATGGGTTTCCACTTATTGCCGATTTGCCCGACTGCTCTTGTCATCGGGCACTCAGAACTACGAAATCGTTTATCTCTCATATTTTTTTACAATTACTAGTTTCCACAAAGTAACTACATTTTATTCTAATAGTATATTATTGATACTATTAATAGTTTATTTGTGAAACAAAACAAAAATAAATATGAAACTCGATGCAAATAAACATTTTCCAAATCTTCAGTTGAGGAACATCAAAGATGAAATAGTATCTATTCCAAATGAGAAAGGGAAATTTGTTCACTTACAATTTCGAAGATTCTCAGGTTGCCCAGTTTGCAACCTTCACTTACAAGGCTTTATCAGACGAAAATACGAATTGGACATGGCAAACATTCAGGAAATAGTGTTTTTCCATTCTTCAAAAGAAGTATTATTAGAATATCAAGGGCAGTTTCCGTTTGATATTATCGGTGATCCACAGAAAAAATTTTACAAACAATTTGGTGTAGAACAATCAATTTGGGCCTTGCTAAACTTAAAGGCCATCTGGGTTGCAATAAAAGGGAATTTGAAAAAAAATAAGCCAAAGGTTAATATGGAGGGAGGAATTTTAGGACTTCCTGCAGATTTTTTGATTGCACCAGATGGAAAAATTTTGGCAGCACATTACGGTAAACATGCGGCAGACCAGTGGACAATGGAAGAACTACTAAGCAAAACAAACGCCAGCCACTAACATTGGCTGGGCAAATCGTATCTGTGGTAAAATAAAATCAACATGACAGAAAAAATTCAAGTCCTAATCATCGGTTCAGGCCCTGCTGGTTATACGGCAGCTATATATGCAGCAAGGGCAGGTTTGAAACCTTTAGTTTACACCGGAGGCCAACCTGGGGGCCAGTTAACCATCACCGGTGAGGTAGAGAATTATCCAGGCTACCCGAAAGGCATTCAAGGCCCTGAGATGATGGCCGAGTTGCAGCAGCAAGCCGAACGATTTGGAACAAAAGTGCGCTACGGCATGATTACCGCTGTGGATTTTTCTTCATATCCACTCAAGGCTGTAGCCGATGAAAAAGAAGAAATAGTTGCAGATGCTGTGATTGTGGCCACAGGGGCAAGCGCTAAATACCTTGGCCTGCCATCCGAACAGAAATTCATGAACAAAGGAGTGAGCGCTTGTGCCGTTTGCGATGGGTTCTTTTACAAAGACATGACTGTGGCCGTGGTTGGGGCAGGCGATGCCGCAGCCGAGGAAGCCACCTACCTGTCTAAGCTTTGCTCTAAAGTTTATTTGATCGTGAGGCGCGATGAAATGCGGGCATCCAAGATTATGGCGCAGCGTGTGTTGAACAATCCTAAGATTGAAATCCTCTGGAATACCGAGACGGAAGAAATTTTAGGCGACCATGATGTTACTGGCATTCGAGTGGTGAACAATAAAACAGGTGAAAAGCGTGAGGTGGCCATCAAAGGTTTTTTTGTTGCCATCGGGCATAAACCTAATACCGACATTTTTAGAGGATGGCTGGAACTGGATGATATCGGATACATTAAAGTAAAGCCAGGCTCTTCATACACCAACACTGAAGGTGTGTTTGCTGTGGGCGATGCGGCAGACAAAATTTATCGCCAAGCAGTTACAGCTGCGGGTAGTGGCTGCATGGGCGCCCTTGATGCCGAAAGGTTTTTGTCAGCTAAAGAACTTGAACCTGACTGATTCTATGACCAATTACGAACGCTTTACCTCACGCATTTGGCACTTGTTGTAGCCGAACAAGCTCAAAAACACGCGTCCGAGCGGAGAATTCACGTGACCGCGCGGAGAAATGGAGCATCCGCGCGTAGTATTCTCGCTTCCGCATTTAGAATTCTTGCACTCGAGACTTCTATTCTCGCTACCAATCCTCAAATTGGAGCAGGTTTGGGCATATCTAAACTGAGCAATTTGGAAAACCTATTGACAACTTTATCTCAAAAATGATTTTCGTTTTCAAAACTTCTGTCAAGACAAAAAATCAGGTTAAGAAACTAAAACCACATATTGACAAAGTACTGCCTAATGCAAAATGGAATTTTGACCTTGATGATTGCGATAAAATTTTGCGCATTGACAGTGAAGAGTGTATCGTTCTGAAAATAACAGACTTGCTAAGTATTCATGAATTTTACTGTAAAGAATTGGAATAGGTACAAGTTTTTAGTTACCATCAGCTTAGACTTTTTGAATTATCTATGTTCTATCTATGTCACCTAACAAATACTATTTTTTCTTTGGCAAGGCCTCTATTTTCCCATTGCCTGTATTGGCTTCTATGGAAACAAGTTTTCCTGTATCATCAAAAGTTACGAATACGGTGATATCACCACTATTAGAACTCCTGAATTTCTCACCTTGAGCTGCGGGTTGTGTTATTAGAAACTGAACATGTCCGTTATTTGAACCTTTTAATTTTGTTATCCGGTAATTCTCTTGATCATACACAAACGTTTTTGAGAATTCTTCACTGTTAAGTTCTACTTGCCACACTTGTACTGAGCTTGTGGTATTTACGTTTAGCGCTAAATTCCGTTTGGCGAGCAGGTAATAATTGACCCACACATCTGCGGGCAGGTGCCAGCCTTGCATGGGACCTGCTATTAGAAATTGAGTCGCGTTGATTGGTTCGGAATATTTAAACGAGCCCAGGTATGGTGCAGTACCCGAGAAAGTAATGGAATCCTTTTCTCTTTTTGCTAACACTTTAATCTCGCCATCAATTCTCTTTTGAGAAATTCGGGAACTATCAGGTCTGTTCTGTGAAAAGTAAAAGTCAGACTTGGTTTCACGGTAGTAAGGCCCTTCCATAAAGTTATGGCTCAATACGTGTACACTTGAGCCAACCGTGTCCATCTGAATAGACTCTTCACCTACTTTTACCCCTTGCTTAACAATTTCAAGATTTATTGTTGCCGTTTTAACCGGACTTTTCTGATTATTCATTTGATCACGCTGGCTATTGGCTTGTTTGATCAATGCTGCATGTGTAAGCCATTTCCCATTCACAATCAATCCGGTAATCTCTTTTACGTGGTCGATGTTTTGTAACGGATTTTTATCCAGCAAAAGCAAATCTGCTTCTTTCCCTACTTCAATTGACCCGATTCTATCTTGCCAACGCATAAACTCAGCCGCTCTAATAGTGGCCGCTTGCAGTATTTCAACATCCTTCATACCTATCTCTTTCAGATTCTTTAGCTCATCGATATACGCGAAGCCATCCACCACTAACGGAAAGCCTCCATCACTGCCCGGCAAAATCACAACCCCTTTTTGGTAAGCCCGCTGCACTAGTTTTTTCGTGCCCGCATAGTTGTAACCCGAACGAATAAATGGGCTGTTGCGTAAGTCAGCCCACTCGGCACGCGTCAGGCGCGATACATAATTCATCCGCTCTTGCTTCAAAAGTTCCTCGGCCTGTGGCCCATTTGCTCTTGCTTTGTGAACGGTTAATGTGGGTATCAGATATCGCTTTTTGGTTACCATATCGGCAAAGAGCGATTCAACAATTGCCGAATCGTAACGCCAGTTACCACTTCGCACCAGGCCACTTAAATTATCAAAACTGCGTTGTTGCCCGTTTTGTATTTGTGCTATCGGTACCTGCGAGGGAAAGTGTCCCGTTATATCAATCTGTTGACGGGATGCTTCATCTAATATAAAAGGATAGATGACTGGCGACATGCTGCCATAGATGAATAATGATTGATAACCCATCTGTTTTGTTTCCCGAACTGCTAACCGTGCATCACTCTCTGTTTGCAAAGGATGTTGGCTTGGAAAGGCAGTGGGCACTCCCGACAAGGCATTCCCAGTAAGATAGATTTCAGGACCAAAGAGCTCACCGCGACTTATCTTTTCTGCGAGCCCAGGTAAATGCCCCATGCTGGGTGCATCGCGCACGGTGGTTATGCCATGAAGAAGATAAAGAGATGTGTTAAATTCATGAATGTGTGTATAACAATTAATCAATCCGGGGATTAAGAATTTGCCTTGACCATTGATGATCGTGTACTCTTTTTTAATCTTCAAAGCAGGGTCGCCAATCATCTCAATCTCACCATTGCGGATTAAGACAGTGTGTACATCGGATTTAGCGTTAATCACGTCAATTACTGTTACGTTTTTAATCGCGATTGGTGATTG
Organism: Cytophagales bacterium; assembly: GCA_017303795.1. Taxonomy (GTDB): domain Bacteria; phylum Bacteroidota; class Bacteroidia; order Cytophagales; family Cyclobacteriaceae; genus ELB16-189. The sequence goes on from JAFLBR010000021.1 coordinate 4,935, forward strand.
ACCCACTACCACTTGTGTGAAAAAAGTAAATAAAAGGATACTCAATGTCTTTCTTATCATAATCTTTTAGAACAAATTATTGGGTAGATTTTAATTTATACTTCAGGACTACAATGTCCTGTAATTTTTCCGAAGGCAGTTGCGCGAAGTCTTCCTCGTATCCACCCCATTGACTATTCGCCACATAATACAGAGTATCTCCATCAATCATTCCATTGGTTGGCTCATGATGGGCGGGGTGGTTCCAGTCGATTACTTCATAGCTGGTAATGGTGTCCATAGTTTCGTTCAAAAAATATCGCATTACCCGGAAGGGTATAACACCATTTTGAATAGCTATCAGGCTGCGGTTGTAATATTCAAGACCATCAATGCCCACCAGCGAGGCTTCCGTTGAATTCGTCAGTTGTTTCAGGGTCAGAGTTTTCAGATCAAGTCGATAAATGCCTTTTACATAGTCAGCAATAAAAAGATATTGACTATTGTCGCTTAGTGCTATGCCTTGTAAGTTCTGAAATTCGTAAGAGGAAAAGAACGTCAGTAACGTGTCGCCATTTGAGCGGGTGAGTATTACATTGTTCTTGCTGTCCGACATAAACAGCTCTCCATTGTTGCTCACAACCAAGTCACCCAGTAGCGAAGGTTTGGTGGTGCGGTACGTCTTTGTTAGTCTTTTTGTCGAAAGGTTATATCCATAAACACCCGATTGCAGAGTAGAGTCAAAGTTGACCATTTGTTCGATAGGCGAAGCAGATGCCCAAAGCATGTCTCTTCGCTTGTCTATGGCGATACCGAAAAATGCTGGCGAATTCTGACGATTTATCATTTCAACTGGGACTCCTTTTTTTATTTCAAACAGTGCCCGTTGCCTGATGCTGGCACCATAAAATGTATTCTTATGAACAGCCACAGATTCCAAGTGTAGCGTGCGATCGCTCAGCACCAGTGCCGTATCAGAAGAGATTACAACTACTTGCAACTTCTGCTGCAATGATAACAAGTCACTCCAACCAGGTGTTGATTTTAATCTACCGAGTGCATTGTTTCCTGTCAAGTCAAGTTCAGCATTCATCCATAGTGCTTTGGTTAGCAAGTCAAGAGCTTGTTGAGGTTTGTCATTCGAAGCTGATGCAGCACCAAAGTGATAAGCTATGGCATAATGTTGGGGATATAACTCGTAGGCCTGTGACATATATTGATAATAACCTACATGATCATTGTCGGCAAGGCACTTCTTTCCTTGTTCGTAAACAGTAGTAACATCTTGAGCGTATACGTATAGATGGCTATTGAAACCAATACCGATAAATAGAATTAATTGCCGAAACATAGTGCTTGAATAAAACGCCAAATTCTCGCCAAAGACTGAAATGCCAAATAAGAACTTGATATGTCCACAATAAAGTTGATAAACTCAGTTTGTCAAGTATCAACGGTAACTAAGAAATTTAATTCTGACCTTATCTTCTTAGGGCATGTAATTCAGTAACCTACTTTGCTAAAGCACTTCTAACTTGACTTACACTACTAATTATTTTATGCGTAATCAACTTTTTGTTTCACTGTTATTTTTTTTCTCTTGCACACTTCAAGCACAGCAAATGGCACTTTATGAATTTTCGGTAACCACTTCCCGGGAAGTTCGTATTCAGGCAACGTTGCCGTTGAAGAATAGTATTATCTTGATGCAATTGCGTGGCACATCTGATGACTTGCCGAATGGGACTGCAGAGTTTGTTGAAAACCTCAAAGTAACCGATAAAAAAGGAAAGGTCATTCGTGTGGAAAATCTTCCGGAAGGGCAATGGAGGCTGGATACTCAGTTAAAGCAAGTCAATATCTCATATACCATTAAGCTTGATCATGAAAAGTATTCCTGGGACGGATATGGAGGTATTGATGGTGTGAGCTTCGTAAATGCAGATGGTATATTCGGAACGGGCTATACGTTCTTTATTGTACCCGATAGTTTGGAAGTTCCGGCCACTGTAAAAACCATTCTCCCGAATGATTGGAAATTTTCTGCACCGTGGAAACAAATAACTTCTAATCAATTTCAAACTGCAACGCTGGATGATTTATTGAACAATTGCTTTCTAATCGGTACACACTATGAGCAGAAGATTACTGCTGGAGATTTCGAAATCACAATGGCTATTGGCGGCACACTTAAAAACCACGCACCTCTGTTTGGGAGAATATTGAGGGGAGCAATTCAACAATATTGGAAGATATTTCAGTCAGCCAACATAAAAAAATACCTTGTAACACTCAATGCAGGGAGCATGACAGATGGTGAAACATTTAACAGCAGCTTCAATCAATTGATAAAAGGAACTATTAATGAAGACGGCATCATTAGCTGGGGCAATATTCTGGCACATGAGACTTTTCATTTATGGAACGGCATCTCCATGTACTCATCGCAGCAAAACGAGTGGTTTAAAGAGGGGTTTACCGAGTACATGAGTGTAAAAACACTCCGTAGGGCTGGGTTAATCGATGACGCCTTGCTACTCAAAAAAATTGAGAGCTTTCATACCCGCTACTGGATTGGTCGCAATATTACAAGCAGGGAGGTGACGCTTAAGGATGCTGGTAGTAACAAGAGTGCAAATGTTTTTTTACTATACGGAGGCGGAAGCCTGGTTGCTTTTATGATGGATGTTGAAATCCGGAAAGCCACTCAAAATAAAAAGGGCATTGAAAATTTGATGCACGCCCTGTATGCCCGCTACAGCAATGGACGAACATATACGCAGAAAGATTTAGAAAAAGTGTTGGATGAAGTAGCAGGTAAGCCCGTCAGTTTAATACTTACTAAACTGATTAACGAAGAATCAACTTTTTCAACAGAGACATATTTGTACGATTGTGGTTTGGGGCTTACCACCTTTGCAGAAGAAAACTATCTGTATTTTATCGATGCGCATAATCCCCACAATACTCTATTTGAAAGCATGTTTTTAGAATAGAATTAAAGCAAACTACCAAATACCTGAACAACCCTTGACAAAACTGATAAACTGATTTTGTCAAATATTTCCAGCTATTGGGAAATATATTTCTGATTTTACCTTTCTTATTCACCCTCTATGAAATTATTCAAGCGAACAGATACGTTCAACTATCAGCAACAGCGGATCTGTGTTACCTGCGCTAGTTCATTTACAGGAAAGTACTGCGGAGTTTGTGGCGAAAAAGTACTTGAACCCGGAGAAAAATCGTTTGTGGATTTTTTAGCAGGAGTTGTGAACGCCTTCACGTTTCTGGATGGAAAATTTGCGAAGTCCTTTCGGTTGATGCTTGTACGCCCCGGTGGATTCTCGAAAGCTTTTTCCTACGGCATTCGCCAGCCGTACATGAAACCAGTGTCTCTGTTCTTTGTTGCCAACTTCATCTTCTTTCTTTTTCCATTTGCTACATCCAATACCTTTAGCACCCCTTTAAAGTACCAGCCGAATATGCAGTTGTACGGAAAATCTGCCGAAGAACTAATTAGCGCGAAGGTAGTTGCCGACAATATTTCATTTGATGAGCTCGCTGTTCTTTATCAACAGCAGTCGAACAGTCTTGCTAAATTACTGATGGTGGTGATGGTGGTGCTGTTTGCTATCCCGTTGATGATTCTAAACTATCGTAAGCACCTGTACTTAGCCGATCATTTGTACCTATCGTTTGAGTTCAATGCGTTTTTCATTTTCGTGAATATGATTCTGCTGTCAACCCTTGTTGGCATATTATTCTTATTACCGATTAAGTCGGCTTTCATTAATGATGTTTTCTTTTCGCGGGTATTTGCGCTTACTACTTTCTATTTCCTGCTCCGCGCTCAGAGCGAGTTCTATGCTCAACGGTGGTGGGTAGCCATCACAAAATCAATTGTACTGACCTTTTCTTTGCAGTATGTGTTTAGTGCATACAAAGGAATTCTTTTTTACATCACTATGTGGACTATTTAGTTGTTCGATTTTTCAGTATTTTATTCCTCTTGCCGGAAAGAATCAACCCCTTCTTTCCAATTAGCCACACCTTAGATTTATGTGTCACAACACGATGCACATCACTTTTAATCTCCAAAGTATTCCAACTCAAACCATTATCATACGAAATCAAAACGTTATTAGCTCCTGTTGTTTTATCGCCTGCCAGCAGAATACTATGGTCATTTAGTCTCTGCACTTGTCGTAACCTGTTCGTGCTTACTTTTTGTACGTGCCAGGTGTAACCGGCATCTGTACTGCTTAGCAAGTTTCCTTTGAATCCAGTGGAGAGTAAATTGTTTTCACCCGCTATAGTTAGGCCGCGAAGTTGACCACAGCTTTTCAGACTATCAGAGAACGATTCAATCCAATCCGTTCCGTTCTTTGATGTATAGATTTTATCGGTAGCCGATGCCCACCATGTTCCATCAGTCGTTTTTACTAAATTGAAAAACAAGGCAGGCGCGGCATGTTTTGTCCAACTAAAGCCACCATCAACAGACGTATAAATGTAATTTTGTATTTGTGTTCCTTTTCTGACATGGCCGCTAAGCCAGCCTTGATCAGAATCATGCCAGAACATGGAGTAGAATAATAGATTATGACTTTCATCAGCATCAACTTCTAGCTTTTCCCATTGCCTGCCGCCATCTGTTGTTTTTAACAACGTGCCTCGCTCGCCTACCAACCAACCTTGCTTGCTATCTAAAAATTGAATCTCTTCAAAAAACAACGAATCGAGTTTCGCTACGGGCTTCCAGCTTCTGCCAGAATTACTTGTTTTGAAAACCTGACCTGTTCCATATGAAACAATCCAGCCTTCGTTTTTGTGAAACGTGATTTCGTGGAGGTCGATGGGGTCTGGCAGTGATCGATCCGTCCATACCCGACAGGAACTTACCAGTAACAAGAGCAGTAACCAGCGCATCAGGTGCGAGTCAAGTGGCCTAACAACTCCTTCTTATAAAAACTACCGATGGGTATGGTTACTCCGCCCTCTAGTTTCACTTCGTTATTAATCATTTTTTTAATTCCATTGATGGGAATGATATAGGATTTATGAACGCGTGAAAAAGGATAGGGCTTGAGAATTTCTTCTATCACAGACATCTTTTCATGTACAATAAGCGGATGTTTTCCTGTATGTATTTTTACATAATTTCCGTAGGCTTCAATGTAGCGGATACTGGTTACTTCCACTTTGGCAAACTCACTTCCAGATTTGAAGAAAAGAAATGGTTCTGCTGGAGTTGCTGTTTCAACTGTTGTGTTCGTTGCGCTTTCGTTGCCAATGGCTCTGCCAACAGCTTTCAGAAAACGTTCAAAGCGAATGGGCTTCACCAGGTAATCCGTTACACCTACTTCAAATCCTTCAACCGCATATTCGCTAAAGGCGGTTGTTAAAATGATGGCCGGGCGTTTGTCCAGAAATCGAATAAGTTCAAGGCCGCTGATCTCTGGCATCTTAATATCGCAGAAGAGAATATCCACGCGCTTTTTCTGAAGGATGGGCAGCGCTTCAATGGCATTCTTGCAACTTGCAACCAGACTAAGCGTGGGGATACGCTTAATGTATTCTTCCAGCACTTCACGAGCCAGTGGCTCATCATCTACTACAAGGCAAGGCTTGGGTGCTTCTTGGTTCATCGTCACTGCTTTAACAAAAAGAGTTTATTGTCTATAGTCCGAGCTTTAATATCAATGGCCTTCCAGTGAATAACGTATTCATCTGTTTCAATACGATGTTCTGTCCACAGTGATTTGGAAAATGCAAAGACCGTGTTTAAATGATTGTAGTGCCATCGTCTAAACACGGAGGGGTCAATCATAAGTTGATCTGAATCAAACCTGAAATCAGAACGTGAGGTTGAGCCATTTCCGTAGGCTTGTGTTAGCAACAACTTCTTACTTTCACCATGATTGATCTCTACTAAATAAGATACAGGTTTGGTTAAATCGGTAGTAATAGTCTTTTCAATGCCCTTCTGATTCACCAGCATCATCCGCTGGTTGGAGTCGACCCGGTAAACATGCCTTTTGGTTTCCGTGCCGTTAAAATCAAAACGAAAATTGCCCTTGCTATAGAAGAGCTCAGCCGTATCGCCATACAAGGTTGAGAAGTTGCTTACGTCAAAATTGTTTTTGGCACTGTATTCAATTTTGTACGTAATCTTCCCTTCAAATTGATTGGCTGTTTTAATTGCTTGAGCCTTACTGTGAAAAGCAGGTACAAGAAGCAAAAATAGAAAGCACCTTATCGCGTTCATGAATTGATCAGTTTGATCCATAGATTAGCGACAAATCTTTCCTCCCCTTCATCGATGTTCAGTTCATAATTGTCTGGATACAACAGATCGAGCCGCCTTCGCAAATTTGCAAGGCCAATACCGGATGGATGGTTTGTGTCACTCACTGCCCTGTGAACCGGCTTTGTATTTTGCACACGAAAGAACAATTGGTCATTTTGGAGCGAAAGTGCTACCTCCAGCCAAATGTTTTCGGTTTGGGTTTCGATGCCATGCTTAAATGCATTTTCAACTAAGGGTAACATAAGCAACGGAGCGATTTGCACATTTTTCAAATTACCTTGTTGATGAAATTCAATGTGCGCACCTGCATTCAGCCGTAGCTTTTCCAAGTCAATATAGCGTTCTATGTGTTCTGCTTCTTGTTGAAGGCTCACCAACGGTTGTCCAGTCACCTGAGTCATATAGCGCATGAGTTCCGATAGTTTCAGCACTACTTCGGGTGCTGATTGTGATTGTTTCAGGGTAAGTGAGTACAGGTTGTTAAGTGTGTTAAAAAGAAAGTGTGGGTTCACCTGAGATCGCAACGCCTGTACTTCGGCTGTTTGTTGTGCTACTTTAAGTTCCTGTATGGTGAAGTAATTTCTAACTCCTTCCTTGAAAAACTTGGCACCCGTTGCCAGCGAGTGCAACACCAGTGTGCTAAAGAAGAACGTGTAAAAAAAAGGATTATCAAGTATGCCGGTTAGTATGTAGGTCTGCACAATGGCAAAAGAGCCGACCACTATCAACAGGGTAACTGATAGTAAGTAATAAAGTACTTTACCTTTTTGAAAGAATCGTGGATATAAAAAGTAAATATTGAAATACACCTGGGGTACATACACTGCGAGGTAGATGGCAAAGTATTCTATCAGGTAGCTAAGCTCATAGCTTTTGAATACTGACGTGTAAGCACGGCCAATAATGAGTGACCAGAACACCATGTGGTGCAGCCACCGAGCGTTGGCCAACCATCGCAGAAAGCTATTATTCTCCAGTTTTGTCACAAAGTTTCGTTGAGCTTAGATCACTTAATATAGGAAGACGGTGAAACTTTTGGAAATACAACCAGCACATCGTAACCATTGACAATGGTTCGGATGATGCCTGCATCAATCTGAATTTTGCCTTGGTTCCAGGCTTTGCGTAACGACCGTAGATCCACGACCATTACCTCATTCGATTTATGCAAATCAAACAAGGGATAAAGTGCATTCAAGTGACTGTTTTTATCTGCGCTTGAAAATGTTCTGTTATGACTTTGTTGAAAAGATGGTGAGAAAGTATTGGTTGTACCTTCTTTGCCCAGCGTAAGTATATGCAGGGTATTTTGAGCATTGGCATCCGCCAGATTTTTAGCCAGGTTTCCAATGTCATCGTTACCCATGAAACTTCCCGTACTGGCGGAATGGTTGGCTCCGAATTTGAAAAAGACTTTCCCCTTAGCGTTATTCAGATGTTCCTGATAAACACTCAATAGATTTTTCTTCATAAGACTGATTCGGGTGCTGTGACCTGTCCGCTGATTCAAATATATCTGTTGACTGACTTTTAATTGCGCAATCATGTCTTTGGCTGCAGCCGGTTCATTTGTAAAAGCATCGTCCAGTCTCTTAAAATTCTCTGTTGAAAGCGAGGGCAGAAACATTTCTTCCAACTTGCCTGCCTCAATCGCCTCACGATCTTTTTCATAAGCAGCTTTCGCAAATTCGGTTGCTATTACTTTCCCCTGCTTGGTTGTTGCTTTGGTGTGCAGCAAGTTGAAGAAAAGCGAAGACGACAATAAAGACACCTGATCAATACCAGTAAATGTAATCTTCGACTTTGCACTTCTTTGAATGAAATCAAACTCAGCATCTGCACTATAAAACGAATAATTGAATGGGTGCAGTTTCAAAGCTGTCATTGCTTCCGTGGTCGATAACCTTGAAACTCTATTCAACTCTTCAGCAGTGTATGGGTCAACTTCAAGAACAACCGTAACTGATTTAAGGATGCTTACAACTTGCTCGCAGAAAAATGGTATTTCTTTGGTGCCGTGTTCCTCGCCAACAAGAACATAATCGGCATTACTGATTAGATTGGTTAGCAAACCCCAACCAGTTCCTTCATACATGTTGTTCAGAATAGTGAATGATTTTGTATTTGCTTTCAGAGAATCTAACCATACAGATTGCTGCGCATATGAAGCTACACTCATCAGGCAGCTAAAAGTTAAAAGCAACCCTTGGAATCTTATTTGTTTAATCATAATCGAAATTGGACAGTAGTGTAACGTATGCTTAAAGTTTTAAGACTAGCCAATCATCGGCTTTATTGTTCTTTGCGCCATGCGGATACTCTTCTGCTTTCCATTGCCCTCCCTGCTTAAAGTTACTGTAGATAAACAGTTTCCATTCGTTGCCTTTGAATTTCGAGCGGTCAATTTGAAATTCTTTACTTCGGGCAAATTTCATGGTACTGCAATCGCTGGGTCTGCACTTAAACCAACCATAGTTTGAAGTCCAGCCGATGTGATTAAACCAGCTATCATTTGGAAATACCTTAGCCCAATCAGGGTAGTTTCCGGTATCATCCGCTACCCGTTCGCCCAATCGTCCGGAGGAATGAAGGTCAACAATTCCATCATCAGGTACAGAGATGTAAAGGCTCACGTAAGGTATAGAATCCGTTGGGTTATTGGCTTCAATGGCAATAAATACATAATCACTATTCTTTTTAATGTGCAGAATGATGTTTGCTCCAAGTGGCAAATGGGTCGCATCATGCCATTCGCTTTTCGCACAGTTGCCGTCAATAAGCGGGGCTTTGCCTTTGGAAACGTTTATAGATTGCGTCCAGGCAGGTGTTCCTAAAATTATACTGATGACAACGAGTAGAAGTGTTATCTTTTTTAAGACAGTGCTTTTCATAGCATTCTGGTGTTGAACTTTTTTATTGCTTATCTAACGTCATTTCAAAAAACTGAAACCAGTCATTTCCACGCTTCATTTCTCCGGTTTCATACCATTGCTTTTTTTCGTTCAAAAAAATTATGTATCGCATATTTTCGTTCGGGTACCAATAAAATTTATTATCAAGTAATTCTGCCTTAAAAACTCCACCACGACCAGTGGATAGAAATGAACTGAAATTATAATTCTTAGCCGACTTGTTATACGATACAATAGCTAAGGCATTGTGTGTGATCTCACCATTATTTTTTCCAAGTCCTTCAATTAATATGGCTGTCCCATCCAGTTTAAATTTTATAGCTTCCGTCTGAGTAAATGCGTTCTTCTGTCCGTCACGACCCATAACCCATCCGGCACCTGCCCAATCGCCTACAATAAATTCCAGTTTGGAAATGGCATCTTTTGCTTCTTTATCAGTCTCTACTTTTTGGGCGTGAGATAAGCCTGAGATAAAAAGCAATGTGAAAATCAATGTCAGTTTTTTCATATTTAGTTTCGTTTATTTTTAATACACCTGCAATAATATCCATAGGCAGCACTGTTGGCGTAGGTAGGCTCAGCGTGCAGCGAATCAGTTGTGGCTTTGTAAAAATGGTAGCCGATAAACCTATTTCCGTTAAACCGCGGATCGGGATTGTTAGTCGATACTGTATCCGATGAGGTCCAAAAAATAGTCATTCTGTTAAATGCCACATCTTTTCCTTCTGGGGTTCTAAATCCGGCAAGGCTTATATTGAGGAACGTTGAGTCAGAAACTTTTTTCTCTTCAACAATTCTGCCACCTCTTGTATTCAATGAACCTGGTACTTGTTTCATTAACCTGTTCCAATCTTGTTTGGATGGAAGCCGCCAGCCGGGTGGGCAAGCAAGTTTGGCTGACGAGAGTGAATAAAGAAGGCCATGCTTTTGTAAGTTCTCTTCGCTGCTGTTAAAAGCATGGGTTAATGAATCTCCAGGAGGCTTATATCTTAAGTTTTCGGCAAACCAGTAATTCCCATCACTTTGAACAATCTTGTACTTATGTTTGTCCCGAGGATCGGTAAACACATTATCTTTCTTCAAGTAACCCGAAGCAAATGATATCAAAAGCGCAAACATGCTAAAAATGAAAACCTTCATGAGGCCTAAAATACCAATCAAAGAAAGGTGCGCTCTAAATTTTTGATGAACTCAGTTCATCACTTTGTGATGCCTTAATGCTGAAAGCCTAATCACTATTAAAAATATCAATCACGATTTTCCACAACCCAGCGTGTTTCTTCCAGATAGTCACATACTTTCCGGTTCTTAGCACTCCATCGGATTCAGTTCTAAATTGTCCGGTAAGATAGCCCATATCACCTGACGCGGATAGTTCCACCTTAGTAGCTGCGGCAGAAAAAATTACTTTTCCTTTCGCATGCATAGCACTTACAAAGTTTCGGATTTCTGCAGGGGTTGATAAAATCGGACCGTTTTGCACAAAAATTTGCCCGTCATCAGAAAAATAAGAGGCTGCTTTTTCCGGCTGATTGGTCATTATGGCCTCATTCCATTCCTTATCCAACTGAAAAAGTAATTGCGAATCTGTTTGTGCCAGCATGGTAAACGTTGTAAATGAGTATAAGAATGATAAAACGAAAACTCTTTTTGCTAAACTCCGCATATTCCTAAAAATAAGTAAATACTAGCCCTTCTTAACTACAGAAAAAGTACTTGCAGTGACGATTCTGAATGGAAGCTGGAGACAACTGACAAACCAAGTATAAACCTCTATTGATTGGATGAACTTGATATAAACACAAAGCACTTCTTTTATCAATAATAAGCTCGATTGAAACAAGGATTTATAAATATTAAAGGGCGATTATAAGATTTGTAGAATCCATTAAAGTAGAAGGGTACGTGGCGACATGAGCGGATTGGGTAGATTAGAAGTGTCAGGGTTGCTTTTTATAAGTAAGGACTCTGCACTTCTTTCTTTGGTAATTGTGTCAGTTGAAATCAATTTTAAAATAATTGCTAGTACATGAAATCATTTCTAATAAACATTTGTCTTTTACTCCTCGCTATTGCTGCCACTGCATTTGGCGCGCACGGCCAAATCAAAACGCTTAAAATTAATTCGAGCATCCTCAATGAGGATGTGGAGGTATGGGTAACCACACCGCCCGAGTATTCTAAAACCACCACATCGTTTCCGGTGCTTTATGTACTTGATGCCGACGGCCTCTTTAATCTCGCTTCGGATATGAACGCATATTTGTCACTCAAGTATGTAGAGCACATGCCAGCCATGATTGTGGTGGGCGTGCGCAGTAAAAGTGGTACGTGGCGGAGTAAGTATTTCAATCCGCCTGACTCCGCCTCTAAAGATCAGTATCAGGCAGATTACTTTCAACAGTTTTTAGAAAAAGAACTGAAACCAGAAATCACTAAAAACTTTAGAACGGCTGATTTCAGTTTACTCGTAGGACACTCACTGGGTGGTCTATTTGTCACTTACTCACTCGCATCACGTCCAAATGTCTTCAACGGCTACATTGCCATCAGTCCAACATTGCATCGACATCTACCACAACTCACTAAAAAGATAAAAGCACTAACCTTAACCAAACCTACTTTTTACTATTTCTCAGTGGCGGAACACGATTTAAACAACTACTTACCTGCCACCGAAAAACTTCGCGATAGTGTTACTCATTATGCTGTTCCAAACTTGGAGTGGGCTTATTCATTCTCAAAAAGCAAAGATCATTATACCACTGCCCCAGTAGTGTTATTCGAGCAACTGGATGCAATCTTTAAGCCGTGGTATTTAAGCGATCCTGTTAAGCCCATCACACTCGATTGGATGTTGCAACATGTCGAGGTGCTTAACAAGCGTTACGCATACGACATTAACATTGAATCAAGGCTCGCAACATTTGGTCAGGCACTTCTTGCCAATGAACGCCTCGAGTCAGCCAAGCGCACCTTTGATGCCTTGCTTCAACGCTATCCATTATCGCCCATTCCACACCAATGTCTTACTGATTATTACATTTCCGTGCAAGACAAATCAAAAGCGAGGCACCACAATGATGAAGCCATCAAGATTATGCGAAGCATCAAAAGCCCGGACTTAAATGCCGCGATTGTTTTAAAAGCGGTAATTGATAAGATGTAATTGATACGCTTGACTTACTTGATTGGTATGACAGTACGATCACTTTTGCTTATCCTACCCGTTCTTGCATTAACAGGCTGCGTTCAGCAAGCTAATCGCGATGATAAGGTATTGGTACAACAAGCCGAACTAGGATTTGACTCTTGCGGTTTTTTAGAAGTTCCTGAAGATTATTCGGTACTTGAAGGAAGGAGAATAAAAATTGCCTATTGCATTCTTAAAGCTAAAGGGAGTAACAATAGCAAAGTGCCCTTAATTATTTGCACGGGAGGTCCTGGTAGTGCGGCTATATCTGGTGTTGTCCGTTGGGCTGATCATCCCTTTCGGGATACCCATGACATCATTCTTTTCGATCAGAGAGGCGTGGGTCTTTCAGGTGCGCTACCCTCAATGGGTTCAGCACTATTTGATATTCTGGCTGCTGATTTAAATCTTTCAGAAGAATTTACGGCTATTCATGATACGCTCATGCTGTACAAGTCACAGATTGAAGCCACTGGTGTTGACATTGGAAGTTACAACACTCGTAATAATGCAACTGATGTAAACGCTATCATGAACCACCTGAATTATCCACAGTACATACTCTATGGAGAGTCATATGGCACTAAATTAGTTCGCACTGTCCTAGATGTATATCCTGAGAAGATAAAATCTGTTATTCTTGATTCCCCGGCTATCCCCGAGAATGATTTCTTATTGATGAGATTACAAAACCTCAGCAATGCCTTGGAAGCAATCTTTCAGTTTTGTTCTAAAGACTCCGCTTGTAACGCATTGACGCCAGATTTGCGAGAAGATTTCTTAGCAGGTGCGAAGAGTCTTGAGACTAAACCCATCCACATTCAAGTGGACGGCAAACCGTTTGTTATTAATCCACAAGATGCTTTATACTTACTTCGATACCAGCTCTATACACGTGCTGCACGGTCAACGGTACCCGAGTTTATCTCCAATATTAAAACAGGTAATATTTTGAAACTGAGTGAATCACTCGAAGCAGCTTTCGGAATCTTTGAGCTAATAAACTTCTCTATGTTTCTTGCTGTTGAAACATACGATGAAGTAGATGTGCAGCTAACCGTCACGGACATCAATAACTATCATGCTGATGAGCTCCGACTACCTGCATCGCTAGCGTTGTTCACGTCTTTACGCTTATCTGCTTCTGATTGGGGTGCGCGCTCAGCCGAGTCAACAGAGATGATGTTTTCTGTATCGACCGTACCTGCTCTAATCTTTGTAAACGCCTATGACCCGGCTACACCGCCTGCTTACGCCCGGGCATACCAAAAAACATTACCAAACTCCATACTCTACGTTCTCGATCAGTGGGGGCATGGCGTTGGATCGACATGCGCTGAGAGGGTAATGGCCTCGTTTGCCAGAGACTCAATTTCTTCGGTAGATGTTTCGTGTCTTCCGATTGTAAAATGAAACAGCGTAGAATTTAATATGGAGGTAGTTGTTGTGATGTTATTAGACTTAGTGTATTGATACGAATGAAATGTGTGCTGCTTGAACTACTACTTCCATGAAGAATAATCAGGTTGATATAAATATCAATATCAAGATAGATGACTCCAGGAAGAGCAGTACCAAGGAATCAATTGAGCCACGGGTCAAAATAGTGACTAAGCTCTTTGGCATTTTGCATTTCGGAAATGGATTCACGAAATATCCATAGCATTTCATAGTGCATATAGCAATAACAGTATGAATAATTTTGCCACAACAAGATGAAAGCGCCCTTTTTAATACTTGACGAATTGTTACTAACTGTTGCTAACTGATGAATACTGTTGAAACGCGATTGGCTTTGCCTGCTGAAAAGTTGAGGCCTACATTTTGCATCGATAGTTCTATCAAGAATTGAGGTATTTTTTCTTCACCTTCAAGCTTTCCCGAAAAGATTCCCTTTTCATTTATCTCTATCCTGAAAGTTCCCGAATCATCCAATAGTGATACACTGTACATTTCAGGGAATGTATATTTCAGACAGCAAGATGTCAATTCAAACAAAATTGGATAAAAACAATCAGAATCGTGCATATTCGTTTGCAATCGATCAAAATCGTTTACCTATGGTTTTGAGTGTTGCATATTTGACGTATAAATAAAGTGTAAAATTATGAACATGATCAGTGGGAAGAATTCAGGGGTAGGATCATCTGTTTACCGTGAACAATTAATCACTATTGATGACCTGGAGGTATTTAAAAATACACTACTGGATGAAATCAAAAAGCTACTCAAGGGAAATTTGAAAACCCTTGAAAAGAAGTGCCTGAAATCATCGGAGGTAAAAAGGATGTTAGGAATTTCTTCAGGCACATTGCAGAACTTCCGTGTGAATGGTACACTGCCGTACAGCAGAGTTGGCCGACTTATTTTCTATAAGCAGGAAGATGTTGACAGGTTATTAACCAATTCAAATTCTAAATAAGATTGGTTATGGAAAACCTGAATCGATTGACGAGACTTTTACAACGGGTAACGGCTGACGTTGGGCTACGCGCTTGTCATATTAGTCTGTACACTGCATTATGCCAGGGATGGATAGAGAATGGCTGTAGAAATCCATTTAATATTTCGCGAAGAAAGATTATGAAGCTAGCCAGGATCAATTCATTGGCTACCTATCACCGGATTATACATGAACTCATCAATAGCAAGTACATTCAATACAATCCTTCCTATCATCCAATTAAAGGAAGCGAGGTTTCATTGCTCGATCAGGTTGTATGAGTATCCGAACTAAGTTAACCGTAGATGAGATTAAAGAAATCTTTTTTGATGTATTGGAAGATTTCAAAAAGGCATTGATTGAGGAATTAAAGCAGGAAGTTTTGCAATCGCTAAAGGTGGTACAAGCTGATGACCCAATAGTCCGTACTTCAGATGTATGTAGACGATGGGGGCGTAGCAGAACCACGCTGAGCAAACTGATACGAGCGAAGAAATTAACTCCTGCGGGAAAATACGGTCGGTCTTTTACATTCAGGACTTCAGATATTGAAAGACTACTTGGGCGATCCGTTTTGTAAACGGCAAACTCACTTCCTGGCTATGGTTTCCAAAATGCCCATTTTCAATTCGTTCAATAAACTACCGGCATACGCTATGTCCCAGTCTTTCTGCTTTGCCCATTGTCTGGCTATAGAAGAACGAGTCGGATCTATTGCACTGGTTTCCAGTATAGTCAGGATGCGCTGCTCCAAGGCTGTTGACTGTTTCAATATTTCGGCAGCCTTTCTACCAAGCACTCTGGATGCAACCAAAAGCTGATCCAACTCTCCTTCAGGAAAGGTATCGTAATGATGGGTTACGATCTCATCAAATTCAAGGTCAAAATAGTTGGTGATTATATACAAGATGTCGAATGGATCATTGTCGCGTTCTTCTGGCCGGTCACTCCAGGCTACCAATTTCAGTATCACCATGCCATGCAGCGGTGGAATACGGGCAATTTTTTCTTCAATGAAAATATCCTTCGACTGCGCCAACACCTCTTTAAAGCCCAGTACATGGAGATCGGAATAACGTTCCGTGAATTTTTCGGTATCATTCTCCTCCACTTCGCCAAATGGCAGCAGGTCAATCACTACTTTATATTCGGGATGATAGAGTGTCCACGGAGCCTGGACTTTTGTAAAGCCTCGTGCTATTAAATCAGCAACTACCTCTTCAAAGATTTGCAGCGATGCGATCATGATGGCAAAGTCAATGTCTTTCGTACCTCGGCTCGGCTTATGCCCCCTCTCCAGAAGTTCCAATGCAATGGCGTTCACGCCCACTAAATAATACGGTACGTTTTTACTGGTCAAGACGTCATCGATCAACCTAAACACCTCCTCAAAGAAGGGAATGGCTAACTCTTTATAGGTTTGGCCTGATGTATTGTTCATAAATTTTCTCTGCCGTTTCGCGACAACGTTTTTCGTCTTTGTTTATTAAGTCAGCATAAGCCAGTATTGCTGGCACAACCTTAGGTTTATTGTTTGTTGTAAACCAGAACCTTTTATATGTTTTTACCCTGCCATGCTCATCGGGTATAAGTTTGTAATTTCGAATAAGCTCGTTTCGGGTTTCATCGGTGTAAAGCGTAAGTTCTTCAGGGCGCAAATAATTTGTCAGCAAATCACCGGCTGGCTCACCTCCCCACCAGTTTTTTTTCTCATTCAAATTAACGCCACCCCAATTCACATCATCTTTTTCGTTGGCAAACCGGAAAGCACCAATTTTTAAAGTGGGTTTGAGATTTTGTTCGTAAGCATCGACCCAACGCTGAATCAAGGCCTCCTGGTTGTTGAGCATAATCTTGTTCTTCGTAAGTGGCAGTATGAAGCCCTCCTGCTTTAGCCCGCCTATAATGTTGGTAATATTGCCCACGGCTGTTTCAGTATATTCGGCAATCTGGCGGTAAGGTTGATTGACAAGCTCTTTGTTCAGGAGAAACTCAAACAATACTTTTAATCCTGTTTTAGTAAAGGCGCGATTTCGGTTGTCCTGCTCCAGGGGTAGCGGAGGATTCGTATCAATGAGAATCCATTTTTGATCTTTCCTGAAGTAGAAATTGCCATTTGCCTCCAGGTATGCCACATTATTTTGACGGAGCTGCTCCTTCATTTTAGGAAACAGGCGACCTGCCACCAGGATGAAGGGTGTGAAGCGTTGATTGTAGTCAAGGAGCTGGGGAATAATATGGTTTCGCAACTCATTTTTGATTTCCGTGTTGAATTTGATCTTCTCGTTTCCAAATGTGAGCGTAAGTTGCCCATCCAGCTCCTTAAAGCCGTTCTGAGCCCACTTTCCTGCTATCTGGGTCTCTTTTTGGAGGTTTTCCAAGGCTGTATGAATAATCTGTGTTTCTGTCATGTTCACCAAATTTATGTGTACACGAATACGTGAACAATCAAAATTAGTGAACAAAAGTGTTTTCTCAAAGCCCAAAGCTTTTAATGATAACTATGGCCATTCGATCGTTGGCCTGTAGTCCCTACATTCCTCAGTTCCTTTTTAATATACTTATGGGCTTTGGAGACGTGCCCATCCAACGACCTTTTATTCGGAAATGGCCCCGCATCACATTCCGCGCACCAGTATTCTACAGCCTTTTCCTTATCTGCTTTTAGCCTTTTGTAAAACAGTTCACTAAGCTGCCATATCGACAACGAATGCATGAGGCAGATCAGAAAACTCGTTGCCGTCAACTTCATATTTAGAATGGTTGGGTCTTGTAACGCCAGAAACCAGTAGTCGTAGTAAAGCGCGTTGATGAAGAAACTTACCAACGCATAGGCTTTTCCCGTTTTTTGGTAGCCATTTATAATGAATATCAGGATAAGTAGTTCTATGATTGCCGCCAGTGCAATTCCATAAAACCAATTGATAAATGTGAACCCGAAAATGGTCATGTCAAGATGCTCCAACTGCTTAAAAAGGTGGCCTGCATGTGGAACATAAAGTATTATCAGCGCAAGGGCACCGTGAAATATCACTTCCTTGCTTTCGAGATAAGTAACGATTCTGTTCATGTTATATAAGGTTAAGAGTTGATCAAAGAAGTCAGTTATAAAGTAGGAGAAGGTGCTTCTATCCGGGAGTCAAGCTTAGCGCGAAGTGTCAGCATATCATCACTTACCTTTTTATCGAGGATTTTAGCATAATGCTGGGTGGTCTTTAGGTTTCTGTGACCCAACATTTTTCCCACAGTCTCTATCGGCACACCATTGGTGAGCGTTACCGTGGTAGCGAAAGTATGCCGGGCAATATGGAAGGTCATCTTCTTGGTTATTCCGCATACATCAGCTATCTCCTTAAGGTAGGCGTTCACTTTTTGATTGCTCGACATGGGTAAGAGCACACCTTTATTCAGGCACAACAGGTTGTTTTCATATTTCTGTAAAATCCGCAACGCAGCGGGCAGCAAGGGTATGCGCGAAGGGGCCTCTGTTTTTTTGCGATGTGTAAATATCCATTGCTCACCATCCATACCCGTAGTGATCTCGGTACGCTTGAGTTTTTTAACATCGGCATACGCAAGGCCAGTGTAGCAACTGAATAAAAAGATGTCGCGAACAATGGCAAGCCGATCGGTGGGAAAAACCTTATTTGCGATACGATCAATTTCTTCCTGCGATAGGATTTCACGCACCACTTCACGCTTATTCATTTTGTAACCCGTAAACGGATCTCGTTGAAGCCAGCCATTCTTCAAACAGATGTTAATGATTTTCTTCAGGTTGCTGATGTACTTCACCGAAGTATTGTGACTGCAATTGCGTTCCGATTTCAGCCAGAATTCGAATTCTGTTACAAACTCAAAAGAGAGATCAAGTATGTCGATGTCGGAAGTTTTGAACTTCCATTGAAGGAATGAGACTGTATGGCTTAATGCTGTTTCATAACGTTCTAATGTTCCAGGCGCAAAATCCTTGTCAACAAGTAACCTCAACTGTTCGTTATGATTTCCAAAAATCTCGATCAGCATTCGCGATTTTCTCTTTTCCCCTCCTAATCGTTGGCGTAGTTTGTCGATAGTTACAGGCAGGTTGTCTGCAATGAGCTGACGTTGCGCTTCATAAACCCTTCCCTGAAGTGTATCCAGGTAGGTGTTCAATGAACGTGCGTCCTCTTTTGTCCCACTAGCTCTTCCGGCTGCGATGTTCCAACGAGAGGGTTCCCATCTTCGTTGAGTGGAAATTTCTGTGCGCTGGCAACCTACACTGATGCGCATGTAAATTGGCAAGCCATTACCAGCATGCTTCTTCGGCTTCTTGAAGTAAAAGAGCAAACTGAATCTGTTGTTGTTCATAACGAAAGTGCTTTAAGCAGTTAATAAATTTATAACTACAGCCACCCTCAAATCAAGATGTTCAATGGTTGAACA
This sequence comes from Cytophagales bacterium, assembly GCA_017303795.1. Classification (GTDB taxonomy): domain Bacteria; phylum Bacteroidota; class Bacteroidia; order Cytophagales; family Cyclobacteriaceae; genus ELB16-189. The sequence continues at coordinate 24,200 of JAFLBR010000021.1, forward strand.
GGTTGAATTTCAGTTCGTTATGAGAAAACTTGGTGAGTACATTTTAGCACTTTTCGGAAGACTCACCAGTTCACTCACCAACAGGTTGAGTTTTGATGAACAAGTTGGTGCATCCAAAAAACAAAAAGCCTGCAAATCATACAATTTGCAGGCTTTTGAATAGTTTGATACTGTTATCAGCAGAGGAGGAGGGATTCGAACCCCCGGACCGCGTTAACGGTCTCCGGTTTTCAAGACCGGTGCAATAAACCGCTCTACCACTCCTCTGTTTACTTTCTTTGAGGTTTTCAAGACCGGTGCTCCCGATAGCTATCGGGAAAACCGCTCAATCCTCTTTATTTCTCCTTATTTTGCTTTAAGGACTGCAAAAGTAAACTGAAATTTGATTTATGCAAAAAACTATTGATCGCTAAAGTCGGGGAAAGTTTTCTTTAGCTCCTTATTATCGTAATTGACAATGCCCGGCTTGCTGGCATCCAACTCCAGCACCACCAATTTCTGGTTATTCAAAATGGGCAGCAGCTTATCCCGATCCGGATCGAAATCCTTACTTCTGCGGGCACTCTTTAAAGCATATTTGCGCGCAAAATTGTCGGCCTCCAGTTGCAGCTGATTTCTGATTTCAACATTAATCTTCAGCTTCTCAATAATATCCGATTTCGATTTGCCAATTACTTCGGTAGCTTCCAGCGTGCCAAGGGTAAGCACCGATGTACCACCAATTGCCGATACTGCCTTATATGCTTGCGGATCGTTAGGCATGGCAACCGGAGCCAACCCCGTAGTGGCACCTAACGATGCATTTAAGATTGACCGGTGTTTCTTCCCCTTCTTGGCCTGCTTGTAAGCCTTATTCAGTTTTTCGTGGTTCTCATCCAACTGATCAATTAATGTTTTGGATTGACTTAAGGAGCTGCGGTACTTGGTGTACAGAAATTTGTCTTTTTCCTCCAGGTTCTCGGTGTCAACCACTTTTACCTTCACCGTTTTTTGAGCGCGGTTGTTCGATTTATCAATAGCAAAAAAGAGTAACTCTACCGTTTTGGTTTTTTCAGATTCATCTACAAAATAATAACCGGGCGACCAGGTGAACTCAGCCTGCACCGTGGTGTTTTGGATAAAAGCCTTATTGCTGATGCGCGGGTCGCTGCTGATAAAACCTACACTGTTAATATTATCATCGCCATTGGGGTCGGATACATAAATTTTGAAATGAATGCGTTCATCTTCTTTAATACTCACAATCGAATCGCCCGGCACCAACAGTATTTCGGGTGGCAGATCTAATTGTGTCTGCGCAATTTTTATTCTACCCCGCGTCTCAGCTTTTTCGGGTTGATCCTGAACTATAAACTCAATTACAACGGGTACAGTTTTTAAAGCGTTAAACTGGTTGCGCGAAGGCGACCACGTAAGCAGCCCTTGCGAACTGAACGTTGCACCTTCTGGTATTTGCGATTGTATTGACTTAAATACCAATGGATCGCCATCAGGATCGCTTACATATTGATCGGGAATCTGATAATTATTTACCGATGATTGCTTCACATAAAAGATAGGCAAATCTTCAATTACCGGTGGACGGTTTTGATGATACAACGTAAAGGCAAGTTGCTTGCGTGCACGCTTACCATCTTTCCATTCGGCTTGTACAATTACAGTTACTTCTTTCTTTTTCTCTAACCGATCAACCAGATCAAAGCCTGGCTTCCAGTAAAAATTACCCAGCGTATCTAATTGAATGCCGTAACCATTGCCACCCTCCAGCGAATATTTTGGTTTTACAGCTTCCGGGGTTTCCATTTTAAAGGCAAGTTCTGCGCCTTCAAATAAAGAATGCCATCCGGTTGAATCGGATACGGTAATATGTTGCGCATAACCGCCAATAGAAATCAGAAGTAAAAAAGTAGCTAACGCCCAAATCCTCATTTCAGCAAAGGTTTGTTAGATTTAGAGGCGCAAAGTTAACCCTTTAAACGGGCGGAGCCATAGCCATTGGTGGATTTTAGCTTCGCATAAGCGAATGGAAAAGAAGAAAAAAGAAGTTTCGTTTTTTGAAGATGTCTGGGCCATTGTCATGCTGGTTCCGAAAGGGCGTGTTACCAGTTATGGCGCTATTGCCCGCTACCTGGGCACGGGCATGAGTGCCCGCATGGTGGGCTGGGCTATGAATGCCGCGCATACCAACAAAAAAATTCCGGCACACCGCGTAGTTAACCGCAATGGCTTGTTAACAGGTAAACATCATTTCGAAACGCCATCAACCATGAAAACCCGACTGGAAAAAGAGGGTATCAAAGTAAAGAAAGACCAGGTGCAGGATTTTGAAAAGCGATTCTGGGATCCCGCGCTTGAACTATTGTAAGACTGTTAATCCCAACATGGGAAGTTTCTAGACACCGACATTCTTAAATTTTATTGTTTAAGCTGTTTTCAGGCAAGGCAGGGTTTTGGCAAATGAGGTTATCATTCGACTAAAACACCTGATGAATATGAAAGCCTTAATAAAAATTTCCGCCCTGTTAGTGCTTATCGCGATAATAACTCCGGCACACAGCCAGAGCCTGGTTCATGTAATGCACACTCGTAATCAATATCAATTTGTATTTAAAGTTTCTAAGGAGATGTTGGGTGCACATGTGGGCATTCAATCGGAAGCTGGTAACCAGATAAACTCACAACGGTTGATGAAACGTAAAATGATTATTGATTTTACCGATCTACCCGTAGGGCATTATACCGTAGTGGTTGAGAAAGACGGAAAGGCAGAAAGTTTTGAGTATGTAAGAAACTGGCGATAGTATAAATCGTTGGTACTTTAATCTGGCCCCGCTATGGCGGGGTTATTTTTTAGATACCAGCCACAGGCCACCAAAAGTTATTAACCCATTTACCAGCAATACTTCAATTCCTATTTTATAACCATTAAACCAAACGGGTGCATTGCTGCTAATGATGTAACTAATAACAGGCGAGAGTACACAAACTACTGTAACGGCCAGCCCTTTTAGTTTGCGATCGGTAAACAATCCAAACGAAAACAATCCTAACAACGGCCCATACGTATAACCCGCTACGCTTAACACCGCATCAATTACCGACTTTTCATTAACCTCTTTAAAGATGATGATGATAAGCAGAAACAATAAAGAGAAAGCAAGGTGTACAATAAATTTTTGTTTCTTTTTTACAGATTCAGGTTTGTCTTTAAAATTCAGAAAGTCGATACAGAATGAAGTAGTAAGACCAGCTAGCGCAGAATCGGCACTGGCATAAGAAGAGGCCGTTATGCCTAACAGAAAAAATATTCCAACCACCGGGCCTAACTCGGTAAATGCAAGTCGTGGAAAAATTTCATCGGGCTTTGCCGGAATGGTTAGATTAAACTGCTCACTGAAAACAAGCAGCAAGCCACCCAGCACCAGAAAGAGTAAGGTTACAAATACGATGGTAAGACTAAACCAGAACATATTTTTTTGTGCATCACCCAACGTTTTGCAGGTAAGATTTTTCTGCATGATTTCCTGATCGAGCCCCGTCATGGCGATGGCAATAAACGCCCCACCGAAAAATTGTTTGGGAAAAAATAAGGTAGAGTTTACATCATCAAAATGAAATACGCGTGCATACCCGGCTGCATCAATGCGTTCAAAAATTTCAATAAAGTTTAGTCCGAGTTTATTGGCAATAACAATTACGGTAATCACCAAAGCCGATACCAGAAACAGCGTTTGAAAAGTATCGGTCCATACAATGGTTTTTATGCCGCCTCTAAAGGTGTAAATCCAGATTAGAACAATAGTAATGGCTACGGTTACAAAAAACGGAACGCCCCATGCATCAAACAAAAAGTATTGCAACACCGAAGCTGCCAGAAACAAACGCAACGAGGAGCCAATGGTGCGCGAGATTAAAAAGAAAACCGCTCCGGTGCGGTAGGCCCATGTATCGAATCTTTGTTCCAGATACGAATAAATAGAAACAAGATTTAGTCGATAGTACAAAGGCATTAGTATGCCGAGTATGGCCCAATAACCAAACAAGTAACCTATTACCACCTGAAAGTATGCAAAGCCGGTGTTTATTACGTTGCCCGGAACGGAGATAAATGTTACCCCCGATAACGATGCGCCAATCATACCAAAGGCAACCAGATACCAGGGCGATTGCCGGTTAGCGGTAAAAAACGTGTTGGTGTCGGCCCCGCGCGAAGTGAGAAATGAAATCCCGATCAGCACGCAGAAATAAATAGTTAATATAGAAACAACCAGTAGTGGATTCATGTTTTGAGTTAGCGCGGGTAAAGAAAGTAAAAAATGGCAGCATATACATGTGCCATTACACGGGCTAAATGTTTTACCTTTGCAAGGTCTGGAAATTTTCACAGCATGAAGACCAAACAACAGGAAGTTTACGAAACAGATGTACTGGAAGTAGTGGAAGACACCGATCTGAAAGATTTGGTTGTATTCAACGATGACTTCAACACGTTTGAGCATGTAATTGCTACGCTTATCCGTGTTTGCAAGCACACACCCGAACAAGCCGAGCAATGTACGTTGCTGATTCACTACAAAGGTAAATGTGCGGTGCGCAAAGGAGCTGAAGAAGTATTGAAGCCTATGTGCGAAGCCATTTGCGAAGTGGGGATTGATGCCCGCATACTTTAACTTGCTTGAGGCGTGGAGTTTCCATCTAAACTTATTGAAGACGCAGTAAACGAAGTTTCCAAACTGCCGGGCATTGGAAAAAAAACTGCCTTGCGATTGGTTTTACATTTGGTAAAAGAATCGGAACATAAAACGGCTGCCCTTGCCGATGCACTTAGCCGCATGCGACAGCAAATCCGGTTTTGCAAAACGTGTTTTAATATTTCCGATACTGAAGAGTGCAGCATTTGCCAGAGCCACCGCAGAGATAAATCGATGGTTTGTGTGGTAGAAGAAACCAACGATGTAATGGCGATTGAAAACACTGCGCAATACAATGGTGTGTATCATGTACTGGGTGGCGTAATCTCGCCTATGAATGGCGTGGGGCCATCAGATTTAAAAATTGATGCGCTGGTTGATCGCTTAACGCGAGCACAAGGCTCTGTTAAAGAAATCGTGTTGGCACTAAGCCCAACTATGGAAGGCGACACTACCGCGTTTTACCTGAACAAACGGTTGAAAGACTTTTCAATAAAAGTAACATCAATTGCGCGCGGGGTGCCTGTAGGTGGCGAGTTGGAATATACCGATGAGATTACATTGGGAAGAAGTATTAGCAGTCGCGTTCCGTTTCAGGTTTAATGAATGGTTGCTAACAAGTGTTTAGCAATCAACCAATCTGCATTTATCGTTTAACGCCTTCAGATTCTTTCTTACTTTTGGGCACATTTTCTATAAATCATGAGCAAACTTTCAAACCGTATTGAAGCCATTCAGGAATCGGCCACACTGGCCATGGCCGCCAAAGCCCGCGAATTTAAAAACCGCGGTATCGATGTTATAAATCTTAGTCTGGGTGAACCCGATTTTAAAACTCCCCAGCATATTTGCGATGCCGCCAAGAAAGCTATTGATGATGGAAAATACTTTTCGTATCCACCCGTAGCGGGTTATCAGGATTTACGCGAAGCACTCGCAGCAAAATATCAGAAAGAAAACAACGTGCCTTACAAGGCCGAGAATTTTGTGGTAAGCAACGGAGCCAAGCAATCTATTGCCAACGTAATGCTGGCATTGTTAAATCCGGGCGATGAGGTGATTGTGTTTTCGCCTTACTGGGTAAGTTACGATGCGCTGGTGCGTTTGGCAGAGGCCACACCGGTAATTGTAAAAGGCACGCTCGAAAATGACTTTAAAGTTACGGCTGCTCAGGTGGAGGCTGCCATTACACCTAAAACAAAAGCACTCATCTTCTCTTCACCGTGTAATCCAACTGGTTCTGTATTCAGCAAGAAAGAATTGGAAGCCATTGCGCAGGTGGTGTTGAAACACGAAGGATTGATGGTAATTGCAGATGAAATTTACGAACACATCAACTTTACAGGCGACCAAACCAGTATGGCTTCTTTGCCCGGTATGTTCGATAGAACCATAACCGTAAATGGTTTTGCCAAAGGCTTTGCCATGACGGGCTGGCGCGTGGGTTACATTGCAGCACCAAAATGGGTAGTGGATGGTAGCAATAAAGTGCAAGGGCAAATTACTTCAGCAAACTGTTCTATTTCACAACGCGGGGCATTGGCTGCCGTTACCGGAGATCTTGGGCCAACAACCGAAATGGTGAAGGCGTATCACAAGCGCAGAGATATTGTTTACAAGTTGCTGAAAGAAATTCCGGGGGTAAAAGCTAACTATCCGCAAGGCGCATTTTATTTCTTTCCGGATGTGAGTTCTTATTATGGCAAGAAAGATGGCGAGCGTGTAATTAAAGATGGCGATGATTTTTGTTTATACATGTTAGAGAAAGCGCATGTTTCGCTGGTGCCGGGTGGTGCCTTTGGCGAAGAAAAATGTGTACGACTTTCTTATGCCGCTTCTGAGAAAGAATTGATTGAAGCGATGCGCAGAGTAAAAGAAGCGCTGACAAATCTTAAGTAATTAGTTTGATTCCAACCGACATAACCATTTTGAATTCTTCGAATGGTTATGTCGCGTATTGCCGTAAGGCGGGAAATATTTTAAGTCTTCCGTAGCGATTTCTGGTTTCGCGACTCAATCAAACAAATAAGATTTGAGTAGATCCCAATTACGAAATAGCGCGAATGAAATAGCGATTGTTATAAGTATCGTTAAAACTTTTTTTCGCTTAGTTTCTCGATTCATAATTTTGAACTTGCATTTACTCAGAACTCATGATCCTTAAACTGCTTCTCTAACGGGCCGTGGCGTTCAAGGTCTTTTAAGATTTTACGATCGAGCGGACTTTCTTTAATTACGTTGTAGTTATCCCAAAACTCTTTGTTGTAGGGCCGATCCTGATATTGCAATCCGTAGTTGCGCATCTTTTCGGTGGTAGCCACGCGCCTGATGGTGTTGGGAACAATATCATTTACCAAAAGGTATTGATTGAGTTCCGTTTCAAACTTTAGTTCTTTGGTGCGGATGTCGTACCAGTTTATTTTAGAATCTACCGTAAGGAAATTGAGATAATACTTTCCCAAAAAAGGTTTAAACTCCATTACGCGCTTTAAGCCTACAAACCGGCTTTCCATGCCGCGCTTTTTAGTAAGTGCTTCTTCCTGTTTGCTCTCAAACTCTACCCGAATAATGGCATAGTTATCTTTCTCCACAAAAACCCGAAGCAGGTAATCCTGATTATGACTTACAACATATACTTCATGCCCATTGTAAACTGTTTCTTTCTCTCGTTCCAGGCTTTTATAAAAAACTTCTTCCAACGGAAAGTGGCGGTAGCGCACACTGTTATGCAGCAATAAATCTTCCAACAAATTATCCTGATCGAAGTAAGAAGTAAACCGGCTTGCGTAACCTATACTTCTGCGTACTTCCTGTAAGGCAACGCGTTCGCGCAGTTTGTATTTGTTACGAGGTTCAGTGTAGTCTTCGTCATAAATTTTTACGGCTGCTTCCAGCAATGCAATGTAAGTGCCGCCCACTTTTTTGAGGTCGCGATAGAAACCTTCTATCAGGTAAGGTTGCATAGGGTAGTTTTGCTCAATCCGCGAAAGCGCAATCATCAGAATTTCGCCACCCGTTAACGAATCGGCTACTGTTACTTCGTTTAGTAAGTAGGTGGATTTTTCAACTTCAATTACCAACGGTTTAATTTCCAGTAAAGTCCACACGGGTGCCTCGTACGGTTTGTAACCGAGCATGGAAAGTGTAAACAAGTCGTTGCGCAGTTCGGCCGGAATGTGAAAGTCGAATTCGCCTTGCAGGTTGGTAATGGTACCTATGGCTTTGCCTTTAATACCCAGCGTGGCAAACGGCAGCGGTTCTTTGGTTTCTTTATCGATTATCCTTCCGGAAAGAGTAATTTTCTGGGCAAAGGCCGAGGGTGCCAGTGCCATTATGAATAACAATAAAAAAATATTCCTCATGTAAAGTAAACGCTAATTCAAACCTGTTTGGTGCACAGATGCCTTATTCATAAACTTAGGCTAAGGTAGGTAAACACCTCTAAAATTCAATTAATCGCTAATACATTACATTGGTCGGCTTTCCCTTCTAATTTTTACTTTTATAGAACAATCTTTCCCTTTCCATGAAATGGCTTGATGCAATACCTCGAATCTGGAAGCGCGCCTACTTGCTTATATGTTTGTGGTATGCCATCAATTTTACCATAAGCGCGGTGCTGGAGTGGAAATTTGTTAAACCCGAATTTTACGTGTTGTGGACCGCGCTTTTCCTTTTGGAAGCCTTGTGCGTTTTTATCCTGCTGATTTTTTTGTGGAGCCATTGGTTATTCCGGTTCTCGGCTATGGGGCAGATCATTGGCCATGTTTCAGGTATTCTGGTTTTCTTTTTTCTGATGGGTTCGCTTTCGTATTATTTCACAGATTATCTGGAGGGTTATGTGTACGTGGAACATTGGAAGGAATACATGATTGGTATGCTGAGTAGTTGGGATGCCCTACGTATTCACGATCAATACATTATTACCGTGGGTGTGTATTATGTGATCCGGTATTTTCAAGGCTTGCAAAAACAAGAACAAGAGAAAAGCGAACTGGCCTTGCGCAATAAAGAGATGCAGATTTCACTTTTAAAGTCACAGATCAATCCGCACTTTTTATTTAATACACTTAATTCAATCAGCACATTAGTACACACCAGTAAAGAGCAAGCCCGCAAAGTAATTACGCAGTTGTCAGATATATTCCGTTACGCGTTAGATTCGCACAATGGCGAGATGGTGAAGTTAGTTCACGAAATTGAGTTTATCGATAATTATGTACGTATTCAGCAGGTACGCTTTGGCGATAGACTAAAGTTTGAAAAACATATTGATCCCTCTTGCTTGGGTACCTACCTTCCGCCTATGATTTTACAGCCGCTGGTGGAGAACTCAGTTAAGTATGGTATTGCCCCTAAAGAAGAGGGTGGAACAATTTCACTAACCGTAAAACGTTCTGGCTCGGTAATCTTCTTCGAGATAAAAGATGATGGCCTGGGATCGAAAGCTAAAAAAGTAATGGATGGCAGTTCCAGCGGAGTAGGTATGCTAAACACAGACTTACGTTTGCGTAGTTATTTTGGAGTACAATCGCACCTGCGTGTGCTGGCTACCGAGCATGGGTACTCGGTAAGTTTTTTTATTGAAGATAAAAACATTAAAAACCCAATGGAGACTAAACCTGTACTTGAAAACCAATTAGTATGACAACCTGTTTGATTATTGACGATGAAAAATTAGCACGCGAACTTTTGCGCGAGTTTCTGGAGTCATTTCCTGAAATAGAAATTATTGGTGAATGCAGTAAAGGCACAGAAGCTGTTGAGCAAATCGACAAGCTGAAACCCGATTTGATATTTCTGGATGTGCAAATGCCAGGCATGAATGGTTTTGATGTGCTGGATGAAATTGAACACGAGCCCTATGTAATTTTTTCTACTGCGTACGATCAGTATGCTATTAAAGCTTTTGAACGCAACGCAGTTGACTACTTGCTGAAGCCCCTGGACCAAGAACGCTTTAAACTAGCCGTAGAGCGTGCGCTTAAGCGTAAGAAAACAGAAGAAGGTAAGCTGGAAGATTTACTGGGAAGTTTAAGACCGGTAAATACGCGCACATCTTACGATTCGCATTTGTTTGTACAGAAATCTGAAAAGTTATTTAACCTGCCGGTGGAAGACATTGTTTACCTGGAAGCTTCTGGCGACTACACCGTAATCTCTACCAAGAACGATCAGTTTGTAAGTTCATCGGGTATTGGAAAGTTGGAGGAGTTAATGAATCCTGAAATTTTTATTCGCGTGCATCGCTCTACCATCGTAAATGTAAATTACCTGAAAGAGATTGAACGCCACTTTAATGGCGGTATGATTGTGAAGATGCAAAACGGAAAAAGTTTTCCGGTAAGTCGCACGTATGCCAAATTGATCCGGAAAAAAGTGGTTTAACTAAAGATAATTCAATACCTCACGAATAGAAACGAGTTGTTTGAATCTTTCATTCTCGATAGTAGTATCTACCCGTTCGTGTGCCCACGTAATATGATAAGGGATGTGAAACCCGTGTCCGCCTAAAGCCAGCACGGGCATTACATCCGATTTTAATGAGTTGCCAATCATGGCAAATTGGTCAGGCGCAATGTCTAAGTGTTTAATGAGTTTTTGAAAGTCTGCCTCTTTCTTCTCCGACATAATCTCGATGTGGTGAAAATATTTTTCCAGTCCGGATTTTTTGAGCTTGCGCTCCTGGTCTAACAAATCACCTTTGGTAGCCATTACCAACCGGTACTTACCTTTAAGTTGCTTTAATACATCTTCTACGCCATCCATTACTTCCACCGGCATGTTTAGCATTTCTTTGCCGTAGCCAATAATGGTTTCAATAGCTTCGTTGGGAATGGTGTTATTGGTTACGCGCATGGCAGTTTCAATCATGGAAAGCATAAATGCTTTTATGCCATAGCCATAAAGCGGCAGGTTATCAATTTCTGTTTTCAGTAATTCGCGCGCGGTAGTATGCTGCGGCAAATAGTTTTCAAGCAAAACAAAAAATTTCTTCTCGGTTTCCTGAAAGAAGGCCTCGTTGTGCCACAACGTATCGTCAGCATCGAAAGCAATTACTTTTAACATAACAATTAATGGATCCCGAGGTCCTGCAATATATGGAATAGAAAAAATACTTGATTTAAACCAAATTGTTTTGAAGGCCGTAATTGCACTAAATTTATGTCTTTATTTTACATGATCATATTCTTGAGATTATAGTTACGCCTACAATGAAAATTCACTACCAAGATAAATGGATTCGTATTATTAGCTATCCATTACTGGGGTTTGTTCTTCGACACTTTGGAGAATATGAGTCAATCGGATCATTGATGAAACAACCTCTTTATTACGGGGACTTACTATGGAACACATTAATTGTAGCACTTAGTTGGGAAACCAATCGCAGATTAATTCGGTATTTGGATAGCCAATATTCCTGGGTAACTCAACGATTTCAACGATTTATGCTTCAAGTGTTTGGGGCTTTATTGGTTACAGTTCCGATTGTAGCCTCCATGATTTATATCTGGAATGAATTACTAATAAAACGACCTAATAATTTTGAAACTGGCTATTTGCTTGTCTACGACTTTCCTCTTACTATCGTTTTCACGGCCATTATTCATATGATTTATACGGGTATGTACTTCCAGCAATATTATTTACAAAAGATAGAGGGCCTGACTAATCGTTTGCGTGAATTGGAAGCCACTGTGGTCAGTGTAAAAAGTTCTACCGAACTTGGCAAGCCTTTTGGCTACCGCGATGTATTAATAGTAAATTATGGCACATCTTCCGTGCCCGTACAAACCAATGATATTGCTTACATCTACAAGCAAAACGAAGTTAGTTTTATAAAAACAGCCGATGCCAAAGAATATACATCCTCGGCATCATTAGAAACGCTGGAGGAGCTATTGGATCCTGAATCTTTTTTTCGGCTTAACCGTCAAATGATTGGTCACATCAAAGCAATCAGACAATTTAAGTCAGACGTATCAGGTAAACTTATATTGGAAACTCAACCACCTTTTTCTGAAGAAGTTACGGTGAGCAAGAAAAAGGCGGCTGAGTTTAAAACCTGGATGGGGCAAAAAATTTAGAGCTGTAAATAGTGAAGAATTAAGACTTCACTTCATTATTTGGTCTAGCCAACGTTTATCAGATCCATTTCCATTATTCTTGTAAAGCACAGAAATACCACCGTTGCTTTCATAGTATAACACATTCGCTTCAATGCCCACAAGCCCACCATTGTGTCCATAGGCAGTTCCGGCATCAGTCCGCCAGATTTCTATACCTAAACCATATTCGCAATAAGGCGTGTTGCATGTGGGCAATTGAATTTTTGTCATTTCTTCAAGCATATCCACAGATACCAATTCTCCACTAAACAATCCATCCATAAATTTAAATAAATCTTCTGCCGTACTGATCAATCCGCCACTGGCTTCGCCATCCCCTTCGGCTTTATCCCATAAGGAAACATCTTGTAAAATACCATTACCATATAAATCGGCATAGCCACGCGCTACATTGCGATCATCACGCCTTTCTATATAAGTACTGTTAAGCTGTAAGGGAGTAAAGATCAACTCATCCATTAGAGCTTGAAGTGATTTGCCTGAGATGTTCTCTGCAATGTTGCCCAGCAGCCAGTAGTTGGTATTACTATATGAATAGTTTGTACCCGGTGCAAAGATCAAATCTTTTCCGTACACGTAGGTTTCCAGTGTTTTAGAAAGGCTCATGTTGTACATGTTAGTAGGATGGTTGATTATATCAGTCTGATAGCGCAAGCTTTCATTTGGAGGATCAATTATGCCACTGAGATGTGCAAGTAAATGACGAATGGTAATTTTTTCAGCCTGTGGTATTTTTCCGATAACCGAAGGAAGAAGATCGCCCAATTTAGATTCAAGCGATAACTTATCTTGCTCAACAAGCTTTAGAATGGTTACAGCCGTAAACATTTTGGTTACACTGCCTGTACGAAATTGGCTTGTGGTATTCATAGAGGTACCATGTTCCAGATTTGATTTGCCCGAGTTTCCAATCCAAAGATCTTCAGCCGGTTTATATATTAAGAGAATACTTCCAGCTGAATTTGTATTCTTTCGGTAATCATTCACTGACGTTTGATAAATATTATTTTTTGGATGATTTGCATAACTAATATTTTCAATTGTGTCTGGCTTAGGCACAACTATTTCGTTGGTGCAGGCAACAGTAAGTGTTAAAGCAAAAAGAAGAAGGTTACTACGTTTCATATTCGTTATTTTAAATTAAATCTTGTTCCGACATGGAATGCTTTGTGTGGTAATGCAGGCACACCCTTAAAGCCAAAAGGAGTCTCTCCAAAAATTTCATACCTACTAAAAAAGGAGACTCTATCAAACTGATAGCCCGCACCCAAACCGATGGTGGGCATAAGGCGCCCAAAAGTATTCCCTGCCCGTTCGTAATCATTTCCTTTTAATTCATAACGCGGCAGGGCAGAGTTAATTAATAAATAACCAACCCCAACAGTTGCATCTACAAAGGCTTTATGAATGAATTTTCGATAGCCAAACTCTGAACTCAGATACAAGCCCTTTTGAAAATCCTTATGGTAATAGTACCCAAGGTTAATGGTTTGAATTAATTGTCGGTTTTCACTTCTGGAATAATAGAGTTCTGTGCCAATGCGAATACCCAGATTCGGATTTTTAAAGATGTTGCGGAAGTTGGGCATACTTACCGATTCAGAAAATAGGGTGATAGTAATCGGCACATTAGGGCCATTTGGCACCCGATCTTGTGCGCGTGTCCACAGGCTTAACCCGAGCATAATTGAAATAAGAAGGAATGGTTTCATACGATTTTTGTTTGACGGATTAAACGGGTTGGGGTATTGCCGAGATTAATGAAAACCCGCTGAAAAGCCTTCAAAAAAGGCTGAAAAGCTTATTTTATAGTAGTGAGGGGGAGAAACCCGTAGGTGAAAGATTGGGCGAAACTCTCGGTATAGAGTATTAATAAGGCTGTATGAAGAAGATTTGTAATAGACTTCAACATCTATTGTGGCTATCCGACATTACTGATCTTTATCAGGAATTTTTAGTGTAATGCGATTGTACACGAGGCAATAAAGTAAGTATCAACACCAGCATTCCAACTGCTGAAATAATTGGTTGAAGGACAAAATAGTTTGTTAATAATTGTTGCACTATTATCCAGACACAAAGCATTATTCCACAATAGACCGAAAACGTCCATGCCCAGAATTTATTCTTGTAAATGTTAAGGCGCTGTGGCCACTGCCATGCTGGTTGAACTAAAAGGCCAATTGTGGTAAGTAAACACCCCAATCCAATAAATGTAAAGAGTAAAAGACCGGGAATTCTAAACGAACGAAAAGGAGTGCCATCCAACCACGACAGTGGTAAGCCAATCCATTTTCCATCAGAAAAAATCAGTAAGCCTGCGCCCGCTATCAACGCATTAAGGCTTGTGAGAAACAGCAACGCACAAATTAAGTATGTTTCCGGGAGGTGGCGTTTCATGCCCTTAAATTGAGCAAATGAATAACAAGTAAATATGACACACGTTGGCATGCCACATGATTGATATCAATCAAACAATTATAGCTTCTTCTCCAACACTACAAACTCCAGTTGTTTTTTAGGAACTCCCCAGCGGGTATCGGGTACAATAAAAGGTTTGCGCTCACCTGTTAGCTGATAGCCGTGGCGCATGTACCAATCAATTAATTCTTTCCGCACGGAAATTACTGTCATTACAATAGCATTGATGTTTTGTTGTGTGGCATAATCTTCGGCTGCTTGCATCAGTTTTTTCCCAATGCCAGTACCTTGTGTATCGGGTTTAACGCTCAGCATACCCAGGTATAACTTCCCTTCCTGAAAACGCAATTCCACACAACCTAAAAGTTCACCGGCTTCGCGATAAGTAAGAATAACGGTACCCGGTTTTTCAATCAGGTCGCGCATGGCGGCCTCGTCAATGCGGGTGCCATCCAGCAAATCGGCCTCGGTTGTCCAACCCTGCCGCGAGGTATCTCCGCGGTAAGCAGAATTTACTAATTGATTAAGGACTGGGGCATCTGCCAGAACGGCCTTTAGAATCATACGCTATAAAATTTTTCTCTTTTTCGAAGGTAGTAAAACATTGCAAGAAGCCATATCAAAAATACTTGTCATCGCGGACAGTGATTCGCGATCCAGAAATCGCAGGTAGACGTTAAGATGCCGGAATGAATCCGGCATGACTTCACACTTAGATATATTTTTGGTATGGCTTCTAAAAAGTAAACTCTATCTTTAAAGAACAAATTTCTACCGTATGCGATCAGTTGTTTTATTGGGTGCAGTATTGCTACTCGCGTGTTCAAAAGATAAACCCGAGCCCCGCGTGTGGCAAAGTATTGAGCAAAGTTTGCAAACACAGTTGATAACCATTCAGGATGGGGATACGCTCTTTCTGCCGGAAGGTAATTTCATGTTTACCAAAAGCCTGGCCATGGAAGGTAAGTCCAACATCACCATTCGCGGAAAGGGAATGGATAAAACAATCTTGTCGTTTAAAAATCAAACCGAAGGCGCCCAAGGGTTGCTGATCAGTAATGGCAAACAGATAACATTAGAAGATTTTTCGATTGAAGATGCGAAAGGCGATAACCTGAAAGTGAGTGAAGTGGTGGGTATTACGTTAAAAAGAATTCGTTCGGTTTGGGCCGATGGCCCGAAGACAGAAAATGGCGCGTATGCCCTCTATCCGGTTTTGTGTAAGCACGTGTTGATTGATGAATGCATTGCGATGGGTTCATCCGATGCGGGTATTTATGTAGGTCAATCCGACTCGGTAATTATTCGCAATAGCAAAGCTTATTGGAATGTGGCCGGTATTGAAAGTGAAAACTCACGTTGGGTAGAAATCTATGGCAACGAAGCGTATGAAAATACGGGCGGTATTTTAATTTTTGATCTGCCCGGCCTTACCCAGTATGGACATACCACCAAAGTTTACAACAACATTGTCCGAGAAAATAATCACAACAACTTTGCCATGAAGGGAAATATTGTGGCCAGCATTCCACCCGGCACGGGGGTTATGATTCTGGCCACACACAACCTGGAATTAACTGGTAACGAGATTATTGATAACAAAACCGTTGGCACCGGAATAATCAGTTACGAATTAGTGGCCGCTTTAAATGAAGGTGAAGTTGAACAAGAAACTTCCATTGGTGGTGTGCAAACAGTAGCCAATAATTTCAGAGCCGATACCTTGTATAATCCGTTTCCTTACGGGATTTATATTCATGATAATAAGTATGAAAATAGTAAATGGTTTCCGGCACTAAGTCATGATATTGGTAAACTGTTTTTTATGAAATCGTTTATGAATCCGCCCGATATTGTGTATGATGGCATTGCAGACCCCAATCGGCCTGATCATCAGATTTGTGTTCAGCAAGGTGATGAAGTAATTGTGATTAACCTGGATGCGGCAAATGATTTTGAAAATCTAAAAAAGGACGCACGTCAGTTCAATTGTGAAGGTGCGAAGATTTCCTTGCGATGAGACGAGTTTCTTTACTTGTATTTTTTTGTGCGCTTTTGTCTTGTGAATCGCGCAAGCAGGAAATTATTGTATTGCCAGAAACTGAATCAACAATTGACTTATCGCACATCGGCAAAACAAAACTTTCAGAGTATGGTTTTTTTGTTGGTGAACTAAAAACATTAACTCCGGCAGCCGATGTAATTCCTTACACCCTTAACTCAGCTTTGTTTTCGGACTATGCTTTAAAAAAGCGTTTCGTAAAAATCCCGCAAGGAAGAAAAGCTGTTTATAATGCCGATGATGTGTTTGATTTCCTGGAAGGAACAATCCTGATTAAAAACTTTTATTACCCAGCCGATCTTAATAAGCCAGAGGAAAATCTGCGCATATTGGAAACACGGTTATTGATTAATGAAAGCGGTATTTGGAAAGCGTTACCTTATATCTGGAACGATGAGCAAACAGAAGCTTACTTAAACGTGGCCGGAAAAAATCTAGACGTTTCGTGGAAACACACCGATGGCCAACTTCGAAAAATAAGTTATTCAGTGCCCAACATGAATCAATGCAAGGGTTGCCACTTGCGTGGCGATAAGGTTAAGCCGATTGGCCCAAGTGCAAGGCAACTCAATTGTGATTATTTATTTAGTGAAGGCAAACAAAATCAGTTGGCGTATTGGCAATCGAGAGGTTTAATTGATGTACCAGAGCTTGGTTCCATAGCAAAATTAGTTTCGTATGATGATGAATCTGTTGCCGTAAGTGAACGTGCGCGGGCGTGGCTCGAAATTAATTGTGCACATTGCCATCGTGCAGACGGCCCGGCTAAAAATAGCGGCCTGTATTTATTATCCAGCGAAAATGATCTATCGCGATTGGGTGTAGGTAAAGCTCCGGTTGCCGCTGGCAAAGGTTCAGGTGGATTGCTGTACGGAATTGTGCCCGGTAAACCCGATGAATCAATACTTCAGTACCGGATAGAATCAGTTCATCCCGGGGTAATGATGCCCGAGCTTGGCCGATCTATTACGCATGAAGAAGGCGTGGCATTGGTGCGCCAATGGATAAAAGAGATGAAGTAACTATAATCAGACTTTACTCAGGATATTAATACGATAAAGTATACATGGACAAATGAAAAGAGAGCAACTTTCGCTGCTCTCTTTCTAAACCTAAAACCTAATTTTTAATTCTTATTCTTCATGTCCAGTGCAAAGTCTTTAGCAGTTTTAGCTGTCATAATATCCATAAAGCTTAAGGCACCATTGGTTGTTGTTCCAGAGCCAGTTTGAATTTGTGGAACAACAGCACCCTGATATTTACTAAAGGCATCGGCCCACACTTTCTGCACTTCCACTTGCGCTTTCAGTTTCAATTCAAGGGCACCGTCAGCTTGCATAATGCGCTGGCGTGCATACGCATTTGCATCGGCCAACTCTTTGATTTTACGAGCTTCCAAAATAGAAGCTTCGTACGCAATCTTCTGCTGAAGTTTATCTTGTTCAGCAACCTTTACTTTGGTTTCAGCTTCTACCACTTGCTTGGTCTGATCTTGCTTTTGTTGATACTCAATCTCTACGAGTGCCTGCTCACCTTTTGCTTTGGCAGTTAACGTTTGTTGTTGGGCCGTCATCAACTCTTGTTTAGAGATTGCTGATTTGGTGGCAGCATCAATAATCTTCACTAATTTTTCGTCTACTTTTTCTTCGTAATCCACATCGGTAATAGCAGCATCAGCCACTGTAATACCATATTCTTTTATAGACGAAATCTTACGCTTGGGAACCATCGTTTTAGGATCAACTTGTATTTCGGTCTGGTAGATTCGTTTTTTCTCCATCTCCAGAGAATCGTACACTAAGTTCTCTTCGGTTCTCAATAAGTACACGCCTTCTTTTAACTGATCAAGAAAATCTTGCGCCATTTGTGCGCGACCACCACCATAGTGTTTTTCGCTGCTCATCAATTGGGCTGATGATTGCAAACACTCTTTTGTATAGGGGGCAAGACGTTTAACAACCAATGATTGTGGTGTGCGGTGTGTGTTGTGAATCAGAATCATTTCTTTTTCATCCGATGGCAAAATGAATTGTGTAATACCCCGAACATCGGCTGTTGTAGCATCGCTAAAGCGGATCATAATCTGACCAACTTCAATACCATTGTCTTCTAATTCAAGTTGGGCCGATGCATCCTGATAGGTAACAGAAATCTGGTTGGGCCATTCTTTTTCTTTAGAAAAGAAGCCAGCATAAAAAATTCCGGGCGCAAATTGTACAATCTGCTCGCCAGTGGTGCGCTCCACTACGGTGCGGTTACCGGCATCGTTCCACGAGAACGGATTTACAATAATGAAGAAAATAAGCGCCAGCACGAACATGACGCCAAAGACAATCGTCTTTCGGTTAATAGGGTTCATAGCAATTAGGGGTTTTGGTTAGACTTGTTTTTTTTGGTGAAATAATCCGTAAGTAACAACACAATTGCGTATGCTACTATTCCAAATACGGCCATAAAACCGACTGCGAGGGCTAATCGAATCATAAGTAATTAAATTTTGGGTGTGGAGATTTTTCAAGAGCAGGCCTAAGCCTTGTTTGCAACTACAGATGAGCGGTTACATGGTGTTTGAATTTGGATGTGTATTCGCCAATGGCATGTAATGAAACCAACCAAACTCAATTATTTTGAGATTAATTTTTTGAAAAAGTACGGTTACTTTAGCTTAATCCAGATCCCGGATTTCGAAATCTTTTCCGGTGCCAAATTTAATAGTGTCTTTGAGCAGGTACCGCTCCAGTGTGTGCAGGTCTTTTACTTTGAAGTCGCCATTTACAAGAATGCGTTCAATTTCAAATTCGTAGGTCTCGCCAAAATTTTTGAGTCGGTATTTTTTACCTACGCGCAGTACGTCAAAAGAAAGACCTTTCATAATTCCTCTTCGCGTTCCAGCATCAAAATAGAAACCTGCGGCACAATAAAATATTTCTGCCCTTCGTACATAACTTCAATTGCACCCTTCTGCAAGAATATAGCAAGGTCGCCTTCTTGCGCTTGCAGTGGCAAATACTTTACCTGGTCTTCTTTGCCTTTCCACATATCATCTTCATCGGCTGGCATAGGCAACGGATAGCCGGGGCCAACTTTAATTACATAACCTTTCTGAATTTTTTCTTTCTCTTGTACACCCGGTGGCAGATATAAACCACTTTCAGTTTTATCAGATTCTTTGGCCGGGCGAATCAATACACGATCGCCCACTACAATAAGCTTCTTCAGTTTGTTATCGGCTGTAATTTTTACTGACATGTTTTTTAATTCTTACGCGTTGCTTTAAAAGGAAAATTCATACCACTGGTTGACATGTTTCCGGTAATCTCATTTACATTGAGTACTGCATCCAAAAGAATCAACGCTCCGGAGTAGTCAAACTCACCCGACATTTTCTGAGTTTCTTTGTTAAAAAGAAAATTATTGATTGGAAGATCGCTACCATCGCTAACCAACTTGGCCGTTAGTACTTTATCTACTTCAGTAATGATCATTATACCCCTAAAATCTCCTTGTGGAGTACCTGTAATGGAATAATCCCAATTGCCTGCGGGCGATGGTGCTTTGGTAGTGGTTTTAGTAGCTACACATGCTGTTATAGTGATAGCAATAAAAAGAAGGCTGAAAATTTTTTTCATAATGTGGTAGTTTAATCAAACAGGTCTTGCTGACTTTTGTCTGGTTCGGTTGTAAAATAAAGTGGAAGCTTATTTATCTCTTTGGTTAATAGACTATCCTGCATGTCAATTCCTTTTTGCTGCGCTTCGCCTTGAATTTTCTCGGCATCAGCTTCCAGTTCTTTCATGCTGATTTGTTTCTCGCGTTTTTCCTGTGGTGGATTTAACTTTTCTGATTTCTCAAACTCAGCAACCTTTTCTAAAAACTCTTTCGATAAATCCGCCTCGGTACGATATACCAATTCAAAAAACTGTTTGGCAAAAAATCCATCAATCTGAATTCTGCGTTTGCTCAGGTGTACAAACTTGCCAATTACGCGACAAATGTTTTCGCGCTCTTCCGGACTCATCTGCTCGGCAAACTCATATTCTTCAATCCGCCTCAGCGTAAGCAACATCGGCTCTAACGAATCGCGCGAGATTACATACACCGTGTAATCGCTTAAGCGATATTCAAAAGTTTCCAGATACTCTAACGTGTTGGTGGGCACCACCAGAAAAACTTCTTTGCGCACATTCTCTTCTTTCACGTATTTCATAGCGCCTTCCGCCTGCGCTTTTACATACGATGGAAAGTTGGAGAGATCGTCACCGGCCGGGCTTTTCGCATCGAAGATGATGTACTCATCGTTAATTCTTACGGTGTTGTCTGGTTTTCCTTTAAAGGGAACTTTATCAACATACTCAATACCGTGGCGATGGCAGATAGCCCGCATACGATTCTTTACATTCTCTTCGTGCTTTAACCACGTTTCTTTTAGTTTGCGGATTCGAAGTATCTCGGCTTGATTTTTTGTGAGTTGTTCTTGCTCGCGGTCGTCCTGAATTTTGCGTTGAATCTCGCGCAACGAAGCCATAGCATTAGAATGTTCTTGCCTGCGAAACTCATCTTCTTTTTTCAGCTTGCTGTTTTCTTCTTTTAACTCCTGATTGTACTTGTCTTGCGTTTCCAGTTTTTGTTTCGAGCCATTTAGATCATTGGCAAGTTCCTGCCCGCGTTTCAGGTATTGATGGTTAAGGGTTTCAAGGGTTACATTTTTATCCTGAAGCTCTTTTAGTTTTTCAGTTTGATGATGTTGCGAAGTTTTGATTACTTCAAGTTCGGTACTTACCCGGTTAAATCCATCCTGCACATTTTTTAAGGCAACTTTCTCTACCGATAATGTATTCTCCAATCGCGTGTTTTCTGCTTTTATAGCATTGGCAGTAGCGCTTAGTTTTTGCAACTCGCCATTAGCTTCAACCAATTGCGATTTTATTTGTCCCCAGCCAAAAAGCCGGTTCCATAAACTGAGCGATTTAAGGGTATCAAAAAGTCTTCGGGTATTGTCCAGAAAAAAATCCATGGCAGATTAAAAAGTGTTACCAAAGGTAGTGCATTCAAAGTAGCACACAAAACATAAACCTCGCGGCTATAAAATGTTTAACTTTACCAGGCTAAAACCAATCTTATGGTAACCACTATAACATCCAGCCAGGAGGCTATTGATCTGGAAGAAAAATATGGCGCACATAATTACCACCCGCTGCCGGTTGTACTTAACCGGGGCGAAAGTGTTTTTTTGTGGGATGTAGAAGGCAAACGCTATTACGATTTTCTTTCGGCCTACAGTGCCGTTAATCAGGGACATTGCCATCCGCAAATTATTAATGCATTAATTGAACAAGCAAAAGAACTTACGCTCACCTCTCGCGCTTTTTATAACGACAAATTGGGTGTGACCGAAAAATTTGTGTGCGAAACGTTTGGATACGATAAGGCCTTGTTTATGAACAGCGGAGCCGAGGCAAACGAAACAGCTATTAAACTGGCTCGCAAGTGGGGTTACACCAAAAAAGGAATTGAAGACAACAAAGCTGTTATTGTGGCTGCGAAAAAGAATTTTCATGGGCGCACCACCAGTATTATTTCTGCTTCCACCGATTCCTCGGCCCGTAAAAACTTTGGGCCGTTTATGCCGGGCTTTGAGATTATTGATTACGATGACGTAGCTGCCTTAAAGAAAGCATTGGCCAATCCAAATGTGTGCGGGTTATGGATTGAACCCATACAAGGCGAAGCCGGGGTATATGTTCCGCAAGCCGGTTATTTAAAAGCGGCTGCCGATTTATGTAAACAGCACAACGTGTTGTTGATGATGGACGAAATTCAAACCGGAATTGCACGCACCGGTAAAATGTTGGCAAGCGATCATGAAGATGTTCATCCAGATATTTTAATTCTAGGTAAAGCACTTTCGGGTGGCGTGTTACCCGTTTCAGTTGTGTTAGCCGATGATGAGATTATGTTGGTAATAAAACCAGGCGAACATGGTTCTACCTTTGGCGGTAACCCTTTGGCTGCTGCGGTTGTAGTTGCAGCTTTGGAAGTTGTTAATAATGAAAATCTGATTGAGAACGCGGCACGTCTGGGCGAAGTATTTCGCGATCGCATGCGTATGTTAATTGAAAAATCTGATCTGATAAGTTCAGTTCGCGGCAAAGGGTTATTAAATGCAATTGTTATAAACGACACTTCGGAAAGTGAAACCGCCTGGAATCTTTGTTTAAAATTTGCAGAGAACGGATTGCTGGCCAAACCTACACATGGCAATATTATCAGGCTGGCACCACCACTTGTCATTACCGAAGAACAAATTCACGAATGTTGCGATATTATTGAAAGCGTTGTGTTGGCCTACAAAAAGTAATCAATCCACTTTTTTGAATCTAAGCTTTTCTGTGCTTCCAGAAAGCAGGTAAAGTTTCAGGTTAACAATCTTGAAGAAAGATATTTCATTCATAGCTTGAACAAATTGAGTTTCGCCTTTGCCGAGACAAGCCATTTTGGTTGTAAGCAATGGCCCAAAGGCAATGTTGTTTCCGCTGGTTGTATAAGTTCCGTTAAGTCTGTTGCATCCGGTGGTACCCATTACTTTCCCGTCCACTTTATGAAACTCCAGTTGCGGAATATCACGGTTGTAATCAGCATCTGAAATTTCAATATTGTCGATGGCTTCCAACACCCAGATGTCATTCAACAAAACAGATTGATCCGTTCCTGAAGTCCCCATCCGCGAAAGCACGGCTGGTTGTTTTTCCAGATGGTTTTCAATTGCATCAATAATGACTAAACTCCCATTGGCATTTACTTTTATTTTGTAAGCTAATCTGCCGGGGTTAAGAGTTAGCATAGAATCGCCATCGGCATGCCAATTACCATGCACTTCGTAATTTCCGTTGGGGTTGCCCAGAAAGGTAATGTGTTCAATAAATGAGGAGTCCGATTCAAGTTCAAGTTGATACTCAATGCTGATACAGCCATCGCAGGGTAAAGATGCTTCGTAACTTCCAATAACCTGTTGAGTAAGCATGCCCACATCTGTTTTCTTTTCTTGCGGAGCTTTGCAGCTAAATGCGAACACGACAATAATTAAAAACAGAAAAGACCGCATGCTAATTATTGTTTGATGAAAGCTTATCCAACTCTTCCATTGCCTGGCTTAGTGTAAGCGTACAGGGTACTACTTCCTTTCCGGCACGATCTAGTATGCCATACTTTTTCTTGCGACTCACCACGGCAAAGTTCTCTTCGAAGAAAATCTTTTCATCGTATGTTGGTGGCACAATTTCTTTTTTAAGCTCAGATGAATAAATACCAAATTTCTTTTTGATGCCGATGTCGAATAATAGTGTGTCCGGATATTCGCGTACGCCTACTTCCTCGTAAAGAAAGGGAACCAGTGTGTTGCCTTGATTATCAAGTATTCCACTTTTTTTATTCTGAGTAGTTAGTATCACGCCAGACTTCAATAGCGTTTCAATGGCTGTAAACGGTTCTCTGCCACTATTATCATACAAAAAATTGATGATTACTTTTCCTGATGCGTCAATAAGTCCGGCTTTGTTTTCTTTTATAGCCAGCAGCAACATAGTGTCAGTCCAATAAAAATTTTCCTGAAAAACAAGTTTGTTATCATACAAACAATTAACACTTTCGATACCGGTGTTTTTATTTACAAGTCCGTGTTTTTTGTCCTTGACTACCGGTATCAGGTTGTCATCGTATTCCGGGTAACCGGGCTTACCATAGGCAAATGGCAGCACAGTTTCACCTTTGCGATTGATTAGCCCCCATTTACCACCTTTCTTTACAAATGTAAAATTGTAGTCAAAAAAATCTTCACCGGCTTCAAACTGTGGTCGAATAACCCAAACATCTTCTCCGTTATCGTTCAGTGTAACGAATCCATACATACCGCTTTTGGAGTCTTGCATCAATTCCTGAGCGAATATTAAATTCGTGGTAATAAGTAGCTTGAGTATTACCGTAAGTGATTTCATAGTAGAATGATCAGGATTTAAAAATTCCTTTTTGAATAAGAGCTTCCCTTAATTGCTCAGGCGATTGAAAGTGAATACCGGGCATACCTACTTCTTGCCCACCATTAATATTGCGCAAGTTATCATCAATAAATAATGCTTCCGCGGGATTGATGTTATAGCGATCAAAAAGAATCTGAAAAAATTCTGGAAACGGCTTGCGGGTTTTTTCATGGCCCGAAACCACAATGCCTTCAAACCAATGAAGGAACTCAAATTTCTCTAATGCCCACGGAAACGTTTCGGTTGACCAATTGGTGAGGGCGTAAAGTTTATACTTTTTCGAATCGCGAATTTCTCTCAGGATATCAACCGTGCCTTGTATTGGGCCATTCATGGTTTCTTGCCAGCGGCCATACCATGCGCGAATGGGAACTTCATGCTCTGGAAATTTTGCAAGCAGTTCTGCTGTTGCTTCTTCGAATGAACGGCCAGCATCTTGCTTCTCGTTCCAATCGTGTGTACAGATGTTTTCCAAAAACCAGGTAACTTCTTCTTCGGTTTTAAAAATTTTACGATACAGGTAGCGCGGGTTCCAATCAATCAGTACTGCGCCAAGATCAAATACAATTGTGTTTACAGTAGTTGGCATATTAGTTTATAGCTTCGATGCGGTCAATAAATACATTCACCAATTTATAGTCTTTGTTAAGCCGGATTACTTCCGGCCAAACTTGAGTCATACGATTGAAAAAATCTTTCATTTTAAGATTGCCGAATCTTAAATGAATAACTTTTGGGGGTGGGGCTTGCAACAGCATTCGATTTGAAAAATCACTGTCTTTAGAAATAATTGTTAAACTATGTTCTTGTGCATATTTCCATATTGCAGAATCCTTCCAGGTGTCATCAATATCAAACTGATGAATGTAATCAGGATCATTCCATATTGAAAAGTAGTAGGGTAGATTTACGTCAACTAAAAATCTTGGCATACTAAGCCAGTTCTTTGATGATGTAATTATGGTTCATAAGATTGGAGGCGAACCGAAGACAAGCATCAATGTCAGCAGCTTCTAATGAAGGATATTGTTTTAGAATTTCTTCTCTACTCTCGCCAGCACTTAAATACTCCAGAATAGTATTAACTGTTATTCGTTTACCGCGAATAACAGGCTTACCATTGCAAATGGACTCGTCAATAACTATTCTCTCTTCTAAAGTCATAATTCTGAATGGTAAATGTAACTAAACTTTTTGAGCAGAAGGGGAAAAAGCCCACTTCAAAAACTCCGGCAAGGCCCGGCCCCACGTGGGTAAATCATGGGCCCCATCGGGCAATTCTAAATATTGAATATCATGAAAAGGCCGATATCCTTTTTTAGTAAGCTCAACAATCAGATCCAACGTATCATCAATCGAGTCAATCACGCCATTTTTATTCCGATCACTTTGTTCATCCAGCAGGCCGGTTTGAAACCAGAACTTTAGTCCCGCCTTGTACTTTCCTTTTCGGATTTGCTGATGCATAATTCTATCGTACTGCTCAGAATAAAACCTGCTGGCCGAATCGCGCTTGCGCCACCAGAACGATCCGCTAAAAGCACCAACCTTGCCAAAGTAATCGCTGTGCCAGGCAATATCCATTGCCGAAAGCCCGCCAAGTGAAAATCCGCCAATAGCCCGTTGAGTTGGAGTTTTTGTAATGGCGTAGCGATATTCCAGATACGGAATAAGTTCGGTCATCATAAAACGGGTGTATGCCTTTGCTTTACTACCCCGCTTCTTAAAATCTGATTTAGCAGCCACCCCATATTCCTGCATCCGGTCGCCAGCATGCACCGCCACCACGATAACTTCACTTATTTCCTCCCGGTGAACGAGGTGCTCAACGGTCTTTTTTAAGCCAATAGCTTCGGCATCCTGACCATCATTTAAGATTAAAAGTGGGTAAGGGCCATTGGTTTGGGCATACTGTGGCGGAAGCAGAATCTCCACCATGGTGTCGCGCCCCAGCAGCTTGGAATGTATATCGGTAAGTTTTTCGGGGCGATAATGGGCAACCTGCGACAAGAATGAAATAATTAAATTCGATAGTTAATTTAAAAGGCATTTCCGATTTTGAACAGAAAATTACCGTTGCAAAAATAAGAACTTAAGCCTATGCCGCACGAACATTATCACAAATGGTACTCGCCACGCCTCAGTCGCGATATTGAAGTGCTGAGTTTTGGCACGCGTGGCTATCCAGTAATCTTGTTCCCAACCTCTATGGGGCATTTTAACGAGAACAAAGACTTTAAATTAATCGATAGCGTAAATTGGTTTTTAGATGAAGGCCTGGTTAAAATCTATTGCGTAGATGGCATTGATGAAATGAGTTGGTACAATAAAAATATTCATCCAGCCGATCGGGTGCGTAATCACATCTGGTACGATCTCATGCTGCTGGATGAACTGGTGCCATTGGCGCAACACGAAACCGGAGTAAGACGCGTGGCCACTGCTGGCTGTAGCTTTGGTGGCTACCATGCAACCAACTTTGCATTTAAACATCCCGAGGTGGTGAAGTACGTATTTAACATGGGCGCAGCTTTCGATATAAAAAGCCAGTTGGATGGTTATTATGATGATAACGTCTACTTCAACAACCCGATGGATTTTATTCCGCACGCACACAATCCTTATTTTGCCGATATGTACGTGGTGCTAGGTACCGGCACACACGATATGTGTTGGGATGCAAATGTGAAAATGGCCAATATTCTGCAAAACAAAGGAGTAAACTATTGGTTGGATGTGCGGCCTAATGCACCGCACGATTGGCCCGCGTGGCGCGAAATGTTTCCACATTATTTATCGCTTATAAAATAACAGCTTAAAAAAGTTAAACTATTTATCTTAAACTCTTAAGTGTATGAAAAAGATCGGAATACTACACGGCATGGAACGCTCCTTCCCCGAGGCGTTTGTAGAACGCATTAACAAAATGGGATTGAAAGATATTAAAGCCGAGCCGGTTCTGGTAGATATGGTGAGCCAGGCAGAGCCAACCGATTACGCGGTAATCATCGATCGTATTTCGCAGGATGTTCCGTTTTACCGGGCGTATTTAAAAAATGCAGCTATCTCGGGTACAGCGGTAATCAATAATCCGTTTTGGTGGAGTGCCGATGAAAAGTTTTTTAACAATGCTTTGGCTGTTAAGATTGGTGTGCCCGTTCCTAAAACCGTAATCCTTCCATCGCACGAGCGCCCAACTGATACGGGCGAAAATTCTTTCAGCAACCTGAAGTTTCCATTGAGTTGGGAAAAAATCTTTGAACACATTGGCTGGCCTGCGTATATGAAACCACATGCCGGTGGAGGTTGGAAGAGTGTGTATAAGCTCAACAACATGGACGATTTCTTTAAAGCATATGCCGAAACCAACCAATTGGTAATGATGCTGCAGGAAGAAATTATTTTTGAAGACTACTTCCGGTGTTATTGCCTGGGCAGAAAGTATGTGCGCATTATGCAATACGAACCCCGCAATCCACATCACTTAAGGTACCAGAGCAACAATGGTCCCGCATCCGAAAAGATGTTGAAGAAAGTACATGATTACGTGCTTGACTTATGCAATGCATTAGGGTATGATTTTAATACAGTAGAGATGGCGGTGCGCAATGGCGTTCCGTATGCCATCGACTTCTGTAACCCAGCACCCGATGCCGAGGTTACATCGGTAGGTCAGGAAAATTTTGATTGGGTAGTTGAACATGCAGCTAAAATGGCAGTAGAGCGGGCGCAAGTTCAAAAGCCGGGCAAAGACAATCTTACCTGGGGAACATTTGTTACCAGTTCGGTTGCATCGTTTGAGGCTGGTGTAGTAAAGCCAAAAGCAGCCAAGGTTGCCGCGCCCAAAGAAACAAAACCAAAATCATCGAAGAAGTAGTTATAAGATTTAACTGTTAGTTGGCTTATGGAAACCTTTACACTGGGTGTTGAAGAAGAATACATGGTGATTGATCCGCATACGCGCGAACTCACCTCACACGATCAGAAGATAGTTGAACTGGCTGCACACATTATAAAAGATAGTGTGAAAGCAGAAATGCATCAGGCGGTGGTGGAGGTAGGCACCGGCATCTGCAAAGATGTAACACAAGCCTATCACGAAATCGCAACATTGCGCAAAGTAGTAGGCGAAGTTGCCGGAACGCTGGGATTAAAAATCGGAGCTTCGGGCACGCACCCGTTTTCGCATTGGAGTAAACAGTTGATTACACCCAACCCGCGGTACGATGAAATTGTGCAAGAGATGCAGGAAGCTGCACGATCAAACTTAATTTTTGGATTGCATGTGCATGTGGGCATTAAGGATAAGAATATGGCTATTCATATTCAAAATACCGTGCGTTACTTTTTACCACACGTGTATGCGCTAAGTTGTAACTCACCTTTCTGGGAAGGTCGCAACACAGGCTTCAAATCTTTTCGTACAAAAGTGTTTGATAAATTTCCACGTACGGGTATTCCCGATCGTTTTGAAAACTGGGATGACTTCAAAAACTATGTAAACCTGCTCATCAAAACCAATTGTATTGATAACGCTAAAAAAATCTGGTGGGATGTACGCGTGCATCCATTCTTCGATACCATTGAGTTTCGCATTTGCGATGTGCCCATGCGGGTAGAAGAAACTATTGCAATTACAGCCGTGTTTCAGGCGCTGGTAGTGAAGTTGTATAAGTTGCGTTTGCAGAACATGAGTTTTATTATGTACACGCGCGCACTCATCAACGAAAATAAATGGCGCGCTTCGCGGTATGGATTAGATGGTCGGTTGATTGACTTTGGAAAACAAGTTGAGTTAGATACACGCGAATTGATTGTTGAATTATTAGAGTTTGTAGATGATGTGGTGGATGAACTTGGCAGCCGCAGTGCGATCAACTATATTCGCACCATATTAGAGCATGGTACCGGTGCCGACAGACAATTAGCTGTGTTTAAGGAAACCGGAAGTTTGGAAAAAGTAGTGGATTACATAACAGACGAAACCTCGCGCGGACTTTAAATTAAAAGCATTGATTCAGGAAAATCAGATCAAAATAGCCGTGCTCGATTTATACGAGGGTGAAGCAAACGAAGGCATGCGCGGCATTAAACAATTGATCTCAAGTTTCGCAAGCGACTGTCAACTCAACATTGTTTATCACATCTTTGATGTGCGCAGTAAAAATGAAGTGCCCGATTTAAGTTATGATGCTTACATCTCATCGGGTGGGCCAGGCAGCCCGATAGACAGTGCCGGTTCTTTATGGGAAGAACGCTACTTCGGTTTGATGGATTCCATCAAAGATCATAACGAACAACACCCCTATAATAAAAAGCATGTGCTGCTCATCTGTCATAGTTTTCAGATTTATTGTCGCTATTACGGCTTGGGAACTGTTTCAAAACGAAAGTCAACATCGTTTGGAGTAATGCCTATTCATAAAACTAAATCGGGCAAGCTCGATCAGATTTTAAAATCGCTTGGCGACCCGATGTGGGCTGTTGATTCGCGCGATTATCAGATTACACAACCCGATGCTGAAAAAATTGAAGCAGAAGGCGGAGCTCTTTTATGCATTGAAAAGCACCGGCCTCATATTGATTTAGAGCGGGCAGTAATGGCCATTCGTTTTAACGATGCTATTATCGGCATGCAATTTCATCCCGAAGCCGATGCGGTGGGGATGCGCATGTATTTGCTGCGCGAAGACAAAAAAGCTTTAGTGATTGAAAAGCATGGTGAAAAAAAATATTGGGAGATGTTGAACCACCTCAACGATCCGGATAAAATTATGCTTACGTATGCTACGGTGGTGCCGCGGTTTTTAATGTTGGCCTTGCGTAACCATTTAAGTTCAGTCCCGCTATGATAACCAGCGCCCGCCAGCAGTTCAATCAGCAATTCTCGGAAGCGAAGTACAAAGATTTTATTGCTGATCTGGACCGGGAGTTTAATTATAAGATTCCATTTCGCGTTGCAGAAAGCCCGGTGTTTGTAGGGAAAGAGTTTAGTGCAAAACTTTTTAAAGCTGCTAACGAGATTATCGATGTAATTGTGCAGCCCGAATTCAAAACAAAAATGAAGGGCGCACTTCCGGTAAATCTTCATGTTCCCAACGAAACCAATAACTCACTCTTTATTGCACTGGATTTTGCGGTGTGCCGCGAAAACGGTGAACAAGTACCACGGCTGATTGAAATGCAAGGCTTTCCGTCTTTGTTTGGCTATCAGGATTTTTTGGGGAATAAATTCCGCGAACATTATCGCATTCCTGATAATTTGCATTTTCATTTCGGATTAAACTCAACCGAATATTGGCAACACATCCGCAAGGCCATTGTAGGAAATCATAATCCCGAAAATGTAATTCTACTTGAAATCAATCCGCTGCAACAAAACACGGCTATCGATTTTCTGATTACGCAAAAACATCTGGACATTGCACCCGTTCACTTAGGCGTTATTATTATCAAAGGCAGAAAATTATTTTATAAAAAGAATGGAATAGAAATCCCGGTACACCGGATTTACAATCGCGTAATCTTTGATGAATTGCTCGCACAAAAAAACCTGAAAACACAATTCCACTTAACAGAAGATGTAGATGTTGAATGGGCCGGACACCCCAACTGGTTTTTTTATATCAGCAAATACACCATGCCTTTTGTGCAGAGTGATGCCGTGCCCGAATGCAAATTTTTGCATGAGTACACTACCTGGCCAACAAATCTTGAAGATTATGTGCTGAAGCCTCTCTTTTCTTTTTCGGGAAGTGGTGTAATTTTTCATGTAACGCAAGCCGATCTGGATGCGATACCCGCGGCAGAGCGTAAGAACTTTATGTTACAACGTAAAGTACAGTACGAACCCGTTATTCAAGCCCCCGATGGTTTGGTGAAAACAGAAATTCGCTTGTTGTTTATCTGGAACGAAGGCGAAGCCCGCCCCCAACTCATCACCAACCTCGCCCGTCTTAGCCGGGGAGAAATGATTGGTGTTAAATTTAATAAAGACAAAACCTGGGTGGGCGGTTCAGTTTGTTTCTTTGAGTAATGTCCAGTCATCACATTGTGCGCGAAAATCAGGAACCCGTGCTTGTCATTTTTGATGCGCACGCAATTCCCT
Organism: Cytophagales bacterium; assembly: GCA_017303795.1. Taxonomy (GTDB): domain Bacteria; phylum Bacteroidota; class Bacteroidia; order Cytophagales; family Cyclobacteriaceae; genus ELB16-189. The sequence continues at coordinate 55,648 of JAFLBR010000021.1, forward strand.
TTGAAAGAGTACAAGAGCTATTGGAGTGGATGCCTACAATTGTCGTTTTGTATACGCAAGCAGAAATCGTATTGGGTTGGGGCATTAAAATAGATGTGGTGTTAGTTCCCGCAGGTGAAGAAAGCAGTTGGGCAGAACGAACAAGAGACCAACAACCCATTGAAGTAATTTCATTTCAGGCTAATGAACCTCCGCTCAATAAAGCCATTTCACTTTTACAATCCCGAAACATACCGGCCGTCAACTGGCTGGTGAAAGAGTTACAGACACTTACTGGTTTAATTGATTTTATTGGCGATGCTGAAGTGTTTGTTGATAACAAATGCTGGAGCAGAGTAAAATCAGGTCGATTTGAAAAGTGGTTACCGGTTGGTGTCGTACTGCAAATTTTCCCTGAGCAGGCTTGTTCTGAAATTGCTGATGGAAAGTTTATAGTGGAGCGTGATGGAGTAGTGGCACTACAAGGCAAGCAAGTGTTTTGGGTAGGAGAGGAAGTTGTATGAATGTTGTTTCATAAATTGTCAAATAACTCTCCCCAAACCACTCTTTCCTTCCCATTCCAATCCTTCAAAACAGTTACACCTTCAAAACTATTAGCTTTCAGAGTTTCACAAATCTCTTTTGCGTAATGTTCATTAATTTCAAACCATAATGAACCACCTGGCTTTAAGGCCTGGTGTGCGCGTTGGGCAATAACCTTGTAAAATAAAAGCGCATCTTCTCCAGGTGCAAACAACGCGGTGTGCGGTTCGTAGTTCAGCACGTTCGGTTTCATGTTTTGTTTTTCCTGTTGCGAGATGTAAGGCGGATTGCTCACAATCAAGTCAAATTTTGGGGTGATGGGTTCCGTTAAAATATCCTGCTGACTAAACGTAACAGCAGCATTTAATCGCATTGCATTTTCCTGCGCTACTTTAAGCGCATTCAAACTCACATCAACAGCATGCACCTCTGCAGGTGTTTCCAAGGCTAATGAAATTGCAATACAACCGCTTCCGGTGCCAACATCTAAAATAGCAGGTTGGTCAATTGATTTTACGTGTCTGATAATTTCGTGTACTAATAACTCCGTTTCGGGTCGTGGAATCAACACATCGCGTGTAACCCGAAAACTTCTTCCAAAAAAATCAGCCTCACCTAAAATGTATTGAACGGGTTCGTGGGTGTTAATTCGGTCAATGTAAGCATCAACCTCGGCTTGGTTAACGGTAATTTGTTTCTGCGTGAGAATATGGGTTCGGGTGAGGTTCCATTTTTTATCCAGCAACAGGTAAGCAATGCTTTCTATTTCCGCTTTGTCTTCGGGCAGGTTAATACGCTTTACTACTTCGCTGAAAAGTTCTTTGGAATTGGTCATGCCGAAATTGATCTTTGCAAGGTAACAATTTCTGCATGCTGCAAGATGAACACTATATGCTCCGTTGCCTGGAACTTGCCAGAATGGGTGTGGGTTCGGTTAGCCCGAATCCGCTTGTGGGTTGTGTAATTGTAAAAGATGGAAAAATTATTGGTGAAGGCTGGCATCAGAAATACGGAAGTTCGCATGCAGAAGTAAATGCTGTGAATAGTGTGGCGGATAAAGATCAATTGGCAGGAAGTACGGTTTATGTAAATCTTGAACCGTGTTCGCACTTTGGTAAAACTCCGCCTTGCTCCGATTTATTAATTACGCATAAAGTTGGCAAAGTTGTAATTTCTAATACCGACACCAACACCTTGGTAGCAGGAAAAGGAATTTCAAAACTAAAAGCTACAGGAATAGAAGTAACACAAGGTGTGCTTGAGCAGCAAGGTCGTGAGTTGAATAAACGATTCTTTACATTCCACGAAAAGCAACGACCTTACATTATTTTGAAGTGGGCACAAACACTTGATGGGTTTATTGCACGATCTAATTACGAATCGAAATGGATCAGTAATGAGTTATCGCGGCAAGTGGTTCACAAGTGGCGTAGCGAAGAAGATGCGGTTTTGGTAGGCACTAAAACAGCCGCGCACGATAACCCTGTGTTAACTGTTCGTAATTGGTCGGGTCGAAATCCCGTAAGGATAGTGATTGATCGGTTTTTACGTTTGCCGGATAAGCTATCGTTGTTTGATGGTTCGGTAAAAACCATTTGTTACAATGTGCTGAAGCATGAAGAACATGCTAACCTGCTGTTGATTCGGTTACCGGAAACAAATTTTCTGGAAGCATTGCTGGAGCATCTGGTTTCAATTGGAATACAATCTGTAATTGTAGAAGGTGGCAGTACTACGCTATCGTTGTTTATCCAGGCGGGTTTGTGGGATGAAGCGCGTGTATTCACTTCCACCCGACAATTTTATTCGGGCATTGCTGCGCCTACATTTACAGGCACCTTGATTGCGGAAGAAAAAATTGAAAGCGATACGCTGCGAATCTACTCGCCCGAAGTGTTAAAACCGCATCACTAAACGAGCACCGGTTCCATAAAATTGAAACTCAGGTTTGATGCGGGCAGTCTTGCCATTATAAAGTTCGATAGCTTCAAATGCATGGCTTCGGAATATACTGTTGAGTGAGAAAGAGCCAACTATTAATACACCGCCTGCAATGGCCATTCCCCATTCGGGTTCACCACCACCAATGGCTGTGCCTATTGGAAATCCTACCAACAGACCTCCGGCAAATCCCAATACACCAGCCGCATTGTAATTAGCTTTAGCTCTTTTAAATTTTTCGTAGGCGAGTGGTTCAACTTTTAAAATTTGTAACACTTGTTTTGGACTTAGCACAAGTGTATCCAACTCGAACCGTGCGCCACCAAAAGTTTTATACATTTTTAGTTCGGTGCGGTCTTGCGCATGCAAACCAATGGCTGCAACAAGAACCAACAGGCTTAGGATAATTTTTTTCAAACAGTTTTTAATTCAATCGTTTAGCTACTTCATCCCAGTTTACTACGTTCCACCAGTTGGCGACATACTCATTGCGTTTGTTCTGGTACTTTAAGTAATACGCATGTTCCCAAACATCTAATGCCAACAGCGGTGTACCTTTCAGTTCGCTTAGGTCCATCATCGGGTTATCCTGATTAGGTGTGCTTCCAACTTTTAAGGTATTACCATCTTTCACCAGCCAGGCCCAACCCGAGCCAAAGCGCGTCATGGCGGATTGTGTAAACTGTTCTTTAAATTTATCAACCGATCCGAATGCGCCATTAATTGCATCAGCAATTTTTCCTGTTGGCATGCCACCATTTGGTTTCATCACTTGCCAGAAGAAATTGTGATTCCAGGCACCGCCTCCGTTGTTTCGGGCTTTTGCTGAAAGTTTAGAAGTATTGGCAAAAAAATCTTTCTCGGTGGTAAAGGTTATGTTTTCGCCTGCTATGGCATCGTTCACGTTTTTAATATAAGCTGCGTGATGTTTGCCATAATGAATTTCCATGGTGAGCGCATCAATGTTCGGCTCTAAAGCATTAGCCGCATACGGCAACGCTACCTGCGAAAACTGTAATGCCGTGGGTATTAATTCCGCGAAAGCGGATGCCGGCACAGCCAAAGCTGCGGCAGCCGTTACGGTCTGTTTTACAAATCTTCTTCTTCCTATCGATTCCATATTTCTTTATTTAGAACTCCAACCTGACCAATATCATGCCCGACTTTGGGTATATGTGTAAATTTACCGAAAATAATTAGCTTGTATCTCAATTCATTTATTTATGGCTGATATCCTGTTTGATGAAATACCTTCGCTTGATCTGGCAGACTTTACCAGTGGCGATGCACAACGCAAAAATAATTTTGTTCAACAACTTGGTTCGGCCTATAACAACATTGGGTTTGTAGCCATCAAGAATCATTACCTTACCGATGAGCTTTCTGCAAAACTGTATAGCACTATCAAGAAGTTTTATGCCTTGCCCGATGCTGTTAAACAGAAATATGAAATCCTCGGTTTAGCTGGCCAGCGTGGCTATATCAGCAAAGGAAAAGAACATGCCAAAGGAAGAAACACGGGCGATCTGAAAGAGTTTTATCATGTTGGGCAAGAGGTGTTGGATAACGATCCCATTAAAAAAGAATATCCTGACAATGTGTGGCCTGCTGAGCTTCCTGAGTTTCAGGAAATAGCGCTTGATGTTTATAAAAGGTTAGAGAAAACCGGTGTGCAGATGCTCAAGGCAATTGCCTTGTATCTCAACCTGCCCGAAAATTATTTTGATGATAAAGTGCATCATGGCAACAGCATCTTAAGGCCAATCCATTATTTTCCTATCGAAGATCCGGATTCAGTTCCGGAAGATGCGGTGCGTGCTGCCGAACATGGCGACATCAATCTGATTACCTTATTAATGGGTGCCAGTGCCGATGGTTTGCAAGTGTTGCGCAGAGATGGTAAGTGGATTCCCATTACAGCATTGCCCGAACAATTGGTGGTAAACGTTGGCGATATGCTGGAACGACTCACCAATAAAAAATTAAAGTCAACCATTCACCGTGTGGTAAATCCGCCCCGGCATTTGATGAACACCCCGCGCTATTCCATACCTTTCTTTATGCACCCGCGTTCCGAAATGGATCTTACGGCTCTTTCGTCTTGTGTGGATGCACAACATCCTAAGCTTTGGGACGACATCAAAGCAGGAGATTTTTTAAATCAGCGCTTGCGCGAAATCGGATTGAAAAAATAAGCCACCGTGAAGCAAGGAATACGGTATCGGGATTTTTTGAAAGACGTATTCCTGCTATCAGTTACTTGTTTTGGCGGCCCGCAAGCACACCTTGCGCACTTTCAAAATGTGCTGGTACAAAAGCGCAACTACATTACCGAATATGAGTTGATTGAACTGAATGCACTTTGTCAGGTAGTGCCTGGCCCGAGTTCTACACAAACACTTTCTGCCATTGGCTATCGCATAGGTGGTGCAAAGCTGGCTTACCTTACGTTGTTAATCTGGTTGTTGCCTTCGGTGGCCATTATGACCGTGGCTGGTATTCTCATCAGCAGTTTTGTGGATAAGCATGCATCGCTTGCGTTTACACGATTTATTCAACCGATGGCTGTAGGGTTTGTCGCTTATGCAGCATACTCTATCAGTTTAAAAACTGTAACAACAAAACGCGGTGTTGCTATTATGATTCTGGCTGGAGTAGCTACTTACTTCAGCAAATCCCCGGTAGTGTTTCCTTTAATTTTATTAGTAGCCGGTTTAATCACGGCACTTAATTATCGGGCCCATCCGCGGCAGGAAAAACAAAAGTTTGATGTTTCGTGGGCTAACTTCTTTTTGTGGGGTGGCGTATTGGTTTTTGCTGCCTTGCTGGGTGCGGCAACCAAATCCATTCCTGAATTTTTACCGGTACGTTTGTTTGAGAATTTTTATCGTAACGGCAGTTTGATTTTTGGTGGTGGGCAAGTGCTCACCCCCATGTTGTACACTGAGTTTGTGCAATACGCACCCAAACAATATCTCACGTCAGAAGAATTTCTTTCCGGGTATGCATTTGTGCAAGGCTTACCGGGGCCGGTGTTTTCATTTAGCTCGTACATAGGTGCATTGGCCATGCGCGATTATGGTATTGCGGGTGAAATAGGGGGTGCAATTATGTCGGCAGCGGGAATTTTTTTGCCGGGCACGTTTCTTATCTTCTTTATGATTCGCATTTGGGAGAGTTTGAAAAAATTCAGACCGATACGCGCTTCATTGGAAGGAATTAATGCAGCCAGTGCCGGGCTTGTTGCTGCGGCAGCTGTATTACTTTTACAACCTTTGATTACTGATCAGCTGGTCTCAACTCTATTAATTAACCTTTCATTTGCGTTGGCTACAGCCTTGTTAACAGCCTTTACCAGAGTGCCTTCGTGGGCAATTATTCTTGTTGGGCTATTGTGTGGATTGATTTTCTGACAAGGCCCAAAAACAAAAAACCCGAACTAAGTGTCCGGGTTTTTTTATTTCTATATTGCCGGATTATCCCAGTTTGAAGATAATCGGAATAACCATTTTCTGACGAACTGGCTTTCCTCTTTGCTTGCCAGGTTTCCATGATGGAGCACTTTGTACCACGCGTACAGCTTCTTCATCGCAACCAGCGCCAATACCTTTAATTGCTTTTACATCTACAATAGAACCATCGCGGTTAACAACAAATTCTACGAACACACGGCCTTCTACACCCATCCTGCGGGCCTGAGCCGGATACTTCATTTTTTCACCAACATATTTGTAGAATGCAGGCATACCACCTTTAGGTTCTGCAGTTTCTTCCACCACACTAAAAATCTGATCCACGTCTTCTTTTTCTTCAACAGCGGCAACAACTACCTCTTCCACTTTCGTTTCTTCGGTAACCTCTACGTCAAACTTAAGTTGAATATCTTCTTTGATTTCTTCTTCATCGGGTACCTCAACAATCTGAGGTTGTTGAATAACTGGCGCTGGTGGTGGTGGTTGTTCGGTAGGAGGCACTTCTACCAATTCTTCAAAAACGTTTGTGCTTTTGCCCCCAAGATCTACCAGATCATCATCATAACTTTTCCAGGTAAATGCTCCAAGTGTAATGGCCATTGTTACTAACAAGCCAATACTAAAGAACAAAGAAGTCTTTCTTGTTAAATCTGCTTTGTCGGTTTTTTTAGCTTCCATACGCGAAATCTTTACAGTTTAGGAATTTCAAATATAGTAATAGAATACACTTGGAGGCGGCCAGTCACGGAAAATCCAGAATTTTTTAGGGAAATTATTTACGGCTGCCATAGAACATTGTGAAAAACACGGTTGGAAAGATGGCTTTATTCTCAGCCGTGGGCATAATTTCTACTTTTTTAAAGTATGAATCCACAAGTACCCCTACCTCAAAACCCGTTACCTGCGATTTTAAAAACCCTAATTCAAAATTTATAGCGGCCTTCAGGTTAGTACCCAATTGAATTTTAGAATCGCCAATTCCTTCAAACAGATTGCCGGTGCCATAAATTTCAGAGTAGGCATGATTAGGGTTGGTTGGATCGTATTGCTCGCCTCGCGAAAAAGGAGAAAATGGAGGACCGCCATCTACTGGGACCTCGATATAATAAGGTGCTACTATACCCAGACTTGGTCCAGCAGCAAATACGGCTTTAATTTCTACCCCTTGCTGTGGTGCTTTTGAAAACAAAATGAAATCGCGACCGTATTGAAACCGGAACGCGTACAAATAATTACTCTTTCCGAAAATAAAAAAATTACCCGTATCAAAAGAACTATGTCGTACTTCCTGCGGATGCTTAACATTCATGATCTCCAGACCGAACGTCTCAAGCATATTGTTATTCAGCTTTCTTGCCTTCTTAAATACAAAGCCGCCAATAAGTCCACCGGCAGAGTTCTTGTTAATTCCCCAGGTAAATTCTGAGTTGTAATCGTAGCTATCCTGAGTTTGGGCAAATGCCGAACCTACCCCTGACACAATTAAACCAACCAGAACCAGACTTAATACTTGCTTCATACCACCTGCATTTCGTTCCTTCGAAGAATTAAAAGTAAACTAAGTAACGCAGAAAAAATAGAGTTGTTATGGCAAATATGGCTACTGTAGAATATCTGGGAGACCTCCGCACACAGGCAAAACACTTAAAATCAGGCAATTTGATTGTTACCGATGCCCCTACCGATAATAATGGCCGGGGCGAGGCTTTTAGCCCGACTGATCTGGTAAGTGCAGCCTTGAGCAGTTGCATGATTACGATTATGGGTATGGTAGCCGGACGCGAGGGCGTGGATTTGAAAGGTCTAACCTCTGATGTGGTAAAAATTATGGCCAGCAACCCACGCAAAATTGCTGAGATACAAATTACGTTTACTCATCCGGGGTTGGGGGCAACTGAAGTTCAGAAACAAAAGTTGAAAAATGCAGCCCTTACCTGCCCGGTGGCATTAAGCCTGGCCGAAAGTGTAAAGCAAACCGTAGTGTTTAATTTTTAGAAACCGCCTGCGCGTTTACTACACGCTTGATCTCATTCAGATCAATATCGAAATGCGACTTGGCATAGACTGGCTTGCCCTGCCAGAGAACAATTGCCTGTGGCGATTCGTGTTCCACATCAAACTCAGCCGCTATCTGATTGGAAATGGGACGGTACTCCAATAAATCCAGAAAGTAAGGTTTAACGGTTGTTAATTCCGCTTGATTCCAATTGCGTTCTATACGATCAAGTACCGCTCGACTGATTGAACACCTTGTACTGTGTTTAAAAATAACTACCGGTTGTTGTTGCGATTCGGCCTTGATGGCTTCGAGTTGAGCAGCCGAGGTGAGTTCATACCAATTCATTAGTCGTACAGATCTTTCCACAATTCTTTTTCCTTCTTATCATAGCGTGGCTTGCGCACTTTGTCTTTCACCGCATCGGGTTGTGTGCTTTGTCGCTTAAAAATACCTGCCCACAATAACTTGATGTTGGTAAAAATAGTTCGCTCACCCTTCACATTGTTATCACGATTGTGTGCAAACGTAGCATCTGGAAAATGTTTTTTATGGTTAAACTTATTCATGCGAATGTTGCCCTGATAATCACCAATTTTTGCATACGCCCTTCCGGGAGCCAATACTTTTAATGCATCTCTATCAGCATTGGGTGCGTGCCGGTAATTTTTAGTTAACCGAACTTTGCCTGCATAAGAAGTTGCTTTGGCAAAAGACTTGGAGTACTTGATGGTTTTAAGAGAAGCATCGGCACTGCTGGGGTTGTGTTTATATTCCCAATAGCGTTTCATGGTACCACTGTATTCTCCGGCCTTAACCGTGGCACGGGTAGGCGGCAATCCTAACAAAGCTCCTTTTGCCGAGAGTTTGTTTTTACCGGTTTCCCTTTGCTTAACACGTGTGGTTATGTTATTAACCGAATACACATTTTCGTAAGGGCTATGTTTCTTTAATGCTTCCTCTACCGCATTGGGGTTGCGCACATACTCGCGCTTAAAGCGCGATAATTTTATACGGCCGGAATAAGCAACTTCGCTGGCTTGTTTACCGGTTGGCGTTCGGGCAGGCAATGGTTGCCCTTTATTATTCCAAAGTTGGCCGCTAATACTTCCGCCACCTTTTTCGGGTTTGCGGGTGCGATCATAACCGGCCCAATCATAACCTTCGCGGCTAAATGATTTTCGTGCAAACGGTAAGTTGCCCTGAAACTTAGCGGCCTTGCTTGCCGCATATTTGTTTGGTAAGGGTTGCCCTTTGTTATTCCACAATTGGCCACTAACACTACCGCCACCTTTCAAAGGCTTGCTGGCTTTAGCATAACCAGACCAATCATAACCTTCGCGGCTAAATGATTTCTTGCGCATGGGAATATCGCCACTGTAACCATAACCGGCCTGACTAAATTGTTTTTGTCCGCCCCTCAGGTTGCCTTGAAATGTTGCTACCCGTGCCGATGCCGAGCCCGGAGTTTTTACAGCTATAGGCTGACCTTTATTATTCCACGAGCCACTAATGCTACCACCACCCTTAAGCGGGCGCGATGATTTGATGTTACCCGTATAACTTAATCCCTCCTGACTAAAATTTCGTGACGCCCGGTTCTGCGGCAAAAATCCCTTGTAGTTTCCTTGAAATCTGGCCGCCCGTTGGTCTTTAGGTTGGCGCACGGGCACCGGCATGTTGTTATTGTTTCGTTGAAAGCCACTAATGCTACCACCACCTTTTGGTGCTTTATAAAATGGCGTGGTACCGCGATAGTTAGCTTGCATGCTTGCCGCCCGCGGATTGCCCGGAGTGCGAACAGCAATCGGTGAGTTTTGTCCACGCTTCATTTGGGCCGAAATACTTCCGCCACCTTTAAGCGGTTTAATACCCCGAAGCTTGCCCAGGTCTTTTCGCATAAAGTTTGCGTTTGCACCAGGCGCCTTTGCCAGCAATGGTTGGTTCGATCTGTATTTTCCGGTAACAGACCCGCCTCCTTTTTCGGGTTTTATTCCTTTTAGTCGGGCAAAATCACGCTTCATTAAATTGCCACCTATGCCGGGCTGCCGCGCTGGTAATGGCTGATTGGATTTATACTTTCCGGTAACGCTACCACCACCTTTATCCGGTTTAATTCCTTTTAGCCGCGCAAAGTCGCGCTTCATAAAAGCGCCACCCATTCCCGGTTGTCGAGGCGGTAAAGGTTTATTCGATCCTAATGTGCCGCTGATTGAACCTCCGCCTGGTTTTCGTTTGGTTCCGCTTACGCGAGAAAGATCTTTGCGAATCATTCTTGCACTAAAGCCAGGTAAAATTTTAGGGCCATCGCCACGCTGGCCTGCCACCTGATTATCGCGGCCACCACTTTTACGTATGGCATGGCCGGCCACATCACCCTTCCAGGCACGTTCACCTCTTCTTGAAGCGGTGGCATAACCCGAACGGAAGGTTCCTTTATAGGCACGATCGCCACGATCTTTCCGGCCGTAGTATGGATTATCGGCTTTGATAAGGGCATTGGCCGGAGAGCGGAAATTTTTTGTGCGCAAAGGTCTGCCTGCAAGGTCGGTGGTAATGGCGCGCTCGCCTTTAGAATATTTTCCCCAATACACGTTCTTGCGGCCGCGGGTAACAAATGCCTGCGAGGATGATCTTGGTGTTACTCTTCTTTTCTTTCCGGGTGGATCTTGTCGGCTTTGTAATCGCGATAAGCGCGAAAGCTCCCTGCGATTATCGTATGCTCTTTCAGCTGATTTGGAAGAGTGATTAACGTATGGTCCTTTTTGCGGATAAATATTGGCACGACCAGCATTAATAGATCTGGATCGAATTCCGGCTGGTTTACTAATACGATCGCCTGACGTTGTTCTTGCCCTTCGTAATGAACTTGAAGTTTGTGCAGCTCGTCTTGTTGAGGATTGATTAGTAGTACGGAGCTTATATCCGGCAAGATCGCGCGTAGTAGCTTTTTCTTTTTTCTTAACTGACTTGGCCCGGGTTTGCCGGATGGTGGACTTGTTGTTGATGGGGCGTTTATCCTGCGCGAAACTTACTTCTCCCGAAAGGCAAAACAGCGCAATTAATCCCGTAAGGATTAAACCCCGTGTTGGCTTGTACAGAAAGATGTCCTTTAGCTTCAAAATCTGGGCAATAAACAGGCTAAGATAAGGAAAAATGGTACTAGGCTGTTTTTTTTGAACAGGTTAAAAATAGAGTTTTTTAACTTTAACCTAACAAAAACAGCAAATGAAGAAGATGCGCTTTACGGAGGCCCAGATTATCGGGATACTCAACGAACAGTC
>JAFLBR010000022.1 GCA_017303795.1 Cytophagales bacterium
GGTCCTCATTAATCGTTTTGTCCATTAATGCATCGCTGCATCAATTCTTAAAGAAATTAACTCGGATAATACCTCCATCGGCATTATCCGGGTCCGCTATCAATCTACATTCATTCAAAGAACGATTTGAAATCTGCGCTTGTGTTTCAAAGTGCCTCATTCAAGTGTGGCTTTCGCCTGATCTTTTCAATCAACCTTTCCCTACTGGTCAGGCCCCGTTTTCATTTTGGGACTGCAAATGTAGAGGGAAATGTTTCCCTACGCAAGAGGTGACGAAAAATATTTCAGAATTTACTTTTACTGCGCAAAATGGTCTGAGAGCGATCCGGGCCTATTGATATAAGTGAGATTGGCACACCCAAAGATTTTTCCAGAAAAGAAACATAGGCCAAAAGATTTGTTGGCAAACCTGCCTCGCTGGTTCCTGAAAGTGTGGTGTTCCAACCGGGCAGCTCGGTGTAAACCGGAACAATTTTTTGGTTTACAAATTCGTAAGGAAGTGTTTCGGTGATGGTACCATCGGCCAATTTATAATGTGTGCAAGCTTTTATTGTTGGAAAAATGCTCAACACATCGGCTTTCATCATTAATAATTGCGTTACGCCATTGATCATAATGGAGTACTTTAATGAAGGCAGGTCAATCCAGCCGCATCTGCGGGGCCGACCGGTGGTTGATCCGAACTCGTTACCTTCTTTGCGCATCTTTTCGCCTTCTTCATCTAACAACTCGGTAGGAAAAGGTCCGCTACCCACACGTGTACTGTAGGCTTTAAAGATTCCATACACTTCGCCAATTTTTGAAGGTGCAATACCCAAACCTGTGCATGCACCCGCAGTTACTGTATTTGAACTGGTTACAAACGGATAACTTCCAAAGTCAATATCCAACAACGAACCTTGCGCACCTTCTGCCAACACAGAAGAATTTTTATTCAGTTCTTCATTAATAAAATATTCGCTATCGATCAGATTGAAGCTCTTTAGAAAAGTTACTGCATCGAAGAATTGTTTTTCTAATTCCGGCCAACTGAATTCTATGGTGTGATTCTTCAGGATATCGAAATGAATATCGGTTAGCTTTTTAAACTTTGCATCGAAATCTGGTGAAAGAATATCGCCCACGCGCAAACCTTGCCGACCGATTTTATCCTGATAAGAAGGGCCGATCCCTTTAAGGGTGGAACCAATCTTCTGATCGCCTTTGGCTTTTTCATAGGCCTGATCGAGCAAACGGTGTGTAGGAACAATAAGTGTAGCCTTTTTTGAGATGAACAAATTGGCTTTAACATTCAGGTTAAACTTAGTCAGCTTCTCTATTTCGGTTTTAAAAACGATAGGATCTAACACAACTCCATTACCAATAATGTTGCGCGTTTTTTCTCTGAATATCCCGGAAGGAATCTGATGGAGCACATGCTTGATGCCATCAAACTCAAGTGTATGCCCGGCATTTGGGCCACCCTGAAACCGGGCCACCACATCGTAACGAGGGGCTAATACATCTACAATTTTACCTTTGCCTTCATCGCCCCATTGCAGGCCTAACAGTACATCTACTTTCATTCTATAACTTAAGCTTACGCTTTTTTTATTTCGTCTTCCGATTTGATGATTTGAAAAATGGAGTTGAGTTTAGTGATAACCAATAGTTTGGTAACACTTTCTGAAGGATTCATCAGGTAAACCTCGCCACCTTTATTTCTAAACTTAGTTAAGATGGTAATTAAAATACCAATGCCGCTACTATTAATATATCTCAGGTTGGAAATATCAATGATACAAGTAGCCACCTGATGGCTAACCGCTTCATTAACTATTGTAAGCAGTTGCGAGTTGTTCTCTTCTCCAATCAAATCGCCTGATATTCTTAATATCAGATTGTTGCCTCGTATTTCTTGTGCAAAATTCATATTTTTTTGTTTTCGCAATTTGTCTTCTTACAGGATGCATACAAAATTAACGAGTGATGCATCACATTAAAATGAAGCAATTCTTCAACTGTGTTCTGAATGGTTTGAATGCGCGGATCGCAAAACTCAACAACCTTGTGGCACTCGGTACAAATTAAATGATCGTGCTGTTTGTAGCCATACGACTTTTCGTATTGCGCCAGATTTTTACCGAACTGATGTTTGCTTACTAAATCGCACTCTACCAATAAATCCAATGTATTATAAACGGTGGCTCTGCTTACGCGGTAGCTTTTGTTTTTCATATTGATGTAGAGCGATTCAACATCAAAGTGCCCACTTAGCGAATATATCTCTTCCAGGATAGCGTAGCGTTCCGGTGTTTTGCGCAGTTCTTTATTCTCCAGGTAGGCGGTAAAGATCTGCTTTACTTCTTCAAAAACTTTAGAATTAAGGGCCATGTTTTCTTTGCAGGGCAAATATAGTATTTCATGGGTACAAAAAATTTACGAAGTATGATTTACCAGGTACGACTTGACGAGCTTCAAGTTCTTTGTATTTGACACTGAGGATAAGCCACTGATTTGTAAAATCAAGCCGCACGCGAATCGAAGCGGGTAACTTTCACAACGCCTTCCACTTTTTCCAATTTGGCAATCAGCATTTCGAGGTGGCGCGTATCGTTTACATACAACATGATCTCGCCACTAAAAATACCCTGGTCGGTTTTAAAGGCAAGTGAACTCATGTTTACTTTAAGCTCTTCTGATATTACTTTGGATACATCGTTTATCAGTCCCACCCTATCGGTACCTATAACCTTAAGGCCGGTTAAAAAAGCCACTTCGTGTTGCGATGTCCACTTAGCTTTGATTACGCGGTTGCCGTGGTTAGCCAACAATTCGGTAGCGTTGGGGCATGTAGTGCGATGGATTTTAATCCCTTCATTAACGGTTACAAAACCAAAAACATCATCGCCCGGAATTGGGGTACAGCACTTTGCCAGCTTATACTCTACCACGTCCATATCTTCACCAATCAGCAGGGTATCTTCCTGCCTGCCTTTGGCCTTGATTTCCTGTTCGATGGTTTTTACATCTACTTGTTCTAACGGCCGGGTTTTGAGCGGTGATGAAGGTTTAAATTCTTTGAAGCGTTTAAGGTCGTTTAACGTAATGGTGCCTTTGCCTACGCGGTAATGTAATTCAAACTGTGAGTTTACATTGAAATAAGCCCGCATTTGTTCAAACATCTGGCTATTGGAATCAATCTTAAGTTGTTTGAGTTTTCGCGCCAGCAATTCCTTGCCTTCTTCCATTACGTTGCGCTTATCTTCCTTCAGCAATTCTTTTATTTTAGATTTTGCCTTAGGGCTGATTACAAAGCGCAGCCAGTCTTCGTTTGCTTTTTGTTTGGATGAAGTGAGAATTTCGATCTGATCGCCATTCTTCAATACATGATTAATAGGAACCAACTTCTGGTTAACCTTGGCGCCAATACATTTGGCACCTATATCGGTATGAATATCAAAAGCAAAATCAAGTGCGGTTGCTCCATTTGGTAAATTTTTCAGTTCGCCTTTTGGCGTAAATACAAAAATTTCTTCATTGAAAAGATTGCCTCTGAAATCGTCAACAAACTCAAGTGCAGTAAGGTCTTGCTTTTCCAACAACTCGCGCACGCGTACCAACCATTTTTCAAGGTTTGATTCGTGTGTGGAATTACTGTCTTTATACTTCCAGTGGGCAGCATAACCTTTCTCGGCAATTTCGTCCATGCGCCTGGTCCGTATCTGCACTTCAACCCATTGGCCATTTTTTGCCATTACGGTGGTATGAAGCGATTCGTACCCGTTTGCTTTTGGGGTGCTGATCCAATCGCGCAAACGATCGGGGTTTGGAGTATAATAATCCGTTACTATTGAATAAGCCTGCCAGCAGTAGGATTTTTCCTGTTCAACCGGGGTATCCAGAATCAGGCGAACCGCAAACAGATCGTATACTTCCTCGAATGGAATGTTTTGTTTGCGCATCTTATTATAGATGGAGAAAATAGATTTGGGGCGACTTTTTATCTCGCACTCAATATTCAGTTTATCCAACTCATCTTTTAGCGGCTGCACAAATTGCTTAATAAATTTATTTCGCGATGCCCGGGTCTCATCAATTTTATCGGCCACTTCACGATACACAGAATAATCCGTAAAGCGCAGGTATAAATCTTCAAGCTCTGTTTTAATCGCGTTAAGCCCCAAGCGGTGTGCAAGCGGAGCGTATAAATAAATGGTTTCGGACGATACCCGCAGTTGTTTGTTGCGCGGCATGCTATCCAATGTGCGCATGTTGTGTAGGCGATCGGCCAGCTTAATTAAAATCACGCGTACATCTTCCGAAAGGGTAAAAAGCATTTTGCGGAAGTTCTCGGCCTGGGCTGAGGTTCCGTATTCAAACACGCCCCGGATTTTGGTAAGGCCGTCAATAATGCGGGCTATCTTGGTTCCGAAAATTCGCTCCAGGTCTTTAAGTTGAATGTCAGTATCTTCAACTACATCATGCAAAAGGGCAGCTATAATAGAAGTAGTACCCAACCCAATTTCTTCCACACAAATCTCGGCCACCGAAAGTGGGTGAAAAATGTAGGGTTCGCCCGATTTTCTGCGCATATCCTTGTGCGCCTCCATCGAGATGGTGAAAGCTCGTTTAATCAGTTTGGCGTCTCCTTCATTTAATATAGGCTTAGCTTTTCGCAGCAACCTGCGATAGCGCGCAATGATCTCCTTCTTTTCTACTTCAACATCAATTACCACAACCCAGCGTTATTAAAAATTCGATTTTTTATTCAGACCTTTAATCATAACGAAATATCCCTAAATTTGCACTCCCGTTGGTAAAAAAGCAGGTTTTTTTAATCAAAAACGGGAAATGAGATGTGACATAATTGGTTCTGAACGCCATCAGAATGCCTGACCTGAAGGTGGAGATTTATCAAATCGCCATTTTTTTAGAACGGAAGTTACGTTTCAATAACTAAAATGCGCATGTGGCGTAATTGGCAGCCGCGCTAGACTTAGGATCTAGTGCCGCAAGGCGTGGGGGTTCGAGTCCCTCCATGCGCACTTAAAACCCCAAACCCTTTGGCCAAACTGGCTAAAGGGTTTGATTTTAAAGATCAATTTCAGGAAACACTAAAATTCAAATCACCTTGAACATTACACTTGACAAGCAAAGCGCTACAGACGGAATAATCAAAATTGAATTAGCCGAAAGCGACTATCAGCCAAAAGTTGAAGAAAAAATAAAAGACTACGCCCGCAAGGCCAATATAAAAGGTTTCAGACAAGGCAAAGTTCCTTCAGGAGTGATTAAGAAAATGTATGGTAAGTCTATTCTGGTTGAGGAAGTAAATCATATCGTGTCTCATTCTGTGTCGGACTACATCCGCGATCAGAAACTGCGCATTTTAGGCGACCCGATGCCAAATCAGGAAAAAGCGTTTGGTATTGATTGGGATAGCCAAAAAGATTTTGAATTTGAATTTCAAATTGGCCTGGTAGAAGATTTTTCGGTTGAGCTTTCATCGAAAGTAAAAGTAAAATCATACCCGATTACAGTTGACCAAGCTGTTATTGAAGAAACTCTGGAAGATGTAAAGCAACGTTTTGGCAACGTAACTTACCCCGAAGTAAGTGAGGCCGGTTGCAATTTGTTTGGCGAAATTTCGAAAGCTGGCGAAACCGAACATAAAGGCTCTTACATTCTATTAGATAAAGTAGCCAAGAAAGAACAGAAGAAATTTATTGGCTTGAAGAAAGAAGACTCAATAGAGTTTGATATTGAGAAAGCGTTTGACGATGTGAAAGCCAAAGCGCAGGCATTAAATGTTGCTGAAGAAGAGGCTGAAACGATAACCGGTAATTACACTTTTAAAGTAACAACCGTAAGTAAAGTTGAACCTGCTGAAATTAACCAGCAATTGTTCGATAAAGTGTTTGGCCCCAATAACGTTACCAGTGAGGAAGCATTTATCGAAAAGATAAAAGCTACTATTAGCGAAAACTACCAGCGCGAAACAGAGCACATGTTGGATCACGAAATTCAGCATTATTATGTTGACAACACCAACATTACCATGCCCGAAAACTTTTTAAAAAGCTGGCTGAAAAATTCGAGCAATGGCGAAGTAACTGATTCGGTTTTGGAAAAAGAATTTAATGCTTACCGCGATTCGTTGAAGTGGGATCTGATCAAAAGTAAAATTGCCGAAGACAAAGAAATAAAAGTGGAAGGCGATGAAGTGCGCGAAAAGGCAAAGCAATTTATTATGGAGCAATTTGGCGGTCCGGCCATTGCCTCGCAGCTTGGCGATAAACTGAATGACATTGCCAACAATTACCTTTCGGGCCAGGATGGCAAAGGCGAAAACTTTATGAAGATTTACAACCAGTTACGCCACGATAAAATCCTGAACGCGATAAAAGAAAACATTACGGTAACTGAAAAACCGGTTTCGTTGGAAGAGTTTAAGAAACATGCCGAAACACACAGGCACTAAGCCGAACCAAAACCGGCAAATTCCTGTTTTTGCAAAAGCCCTGTTAAATTTAACAGGGCTTTTTTATTGCGTTTTTCCTTACTAACATTGACTTAGAAAAAATAAATCAGCCAGGAGAAACGACTTTATAAAAAATCAGTAACCACTTAATTTTTAATATGTCAAACCAAAATGAATTCAGAAAATTTGCCGTGCATCACTTAGGTATGAGCGGCAATTCGCTTGACAGTTACACCAAGTACATGAATGAAAATCCGTACACGGTAACTGGCATGACACCCAATATTGTTGAGGAACGCCAAATGCGCGCTACCGTTATTGATGTATTCTCGCGCCTGATGGCCGACCGCATTATTTTCTTCGGCACTCCGGTGGACGATTATATTGCTAACGTAATTACAGCTCAGCTTCTATTTTTGGAATCATCCGATCCTAAAAAAGATATTATCATGTATATCAATAGTCCGGGTGGCTCGGTGTATGCCGGCTTAGGAATTTACGATACCATGCAATACGTTAATCCTGATGTAGCCACTATCTGTACCGGTATGGCAGCATCAATGGGTGCTGTATTGCTAGCTGCCGGAGCTGCAAAAAAACGTTCGGCCTTGCCTCATTCGCGCGTAATGATTCACCAGCCATCGGCAGGCATGCAAGGAACTTCAAGAGATATGGAAATCTCTATGAAACAAACACTGGAGTTACGTCAGGATTTGTACAACATATTGGCTAAGCACAGCGGCCAGACGTACGAAAAAATAGATAAAGATTCCGATCGCGACTACTGGATGCGGGCTACTGAAGCAAAAGCATACGGCCTGATTGATGAAGTGCTGGAACGCAAAAAATAATTTCTGCTATTAGAGTACGGCCCGCTGAAGCCATCGGTGAAACGATGGCGATCGGTGGGCCAACTCAAATACATTATTGAAAAGTGTGAACCTGGGAACCAAATACTTTTGCATCAGATAAGATTTACGATGCGAAGTCCAGAATTTTTTATACACCTGCCTGTCATAACTTTTCATAAACTCAGCCGAAAAGTTATTCTTCTTAAAACAATCCACGGCCATCCAACCGGCAAACCTTCCTGAAGCCATGGCTTGCCCTATTCCTTCTCCGGTAAGCGGATCAATCAGATGAGCGGAATCGCCACAAAGCATCCAACCTTTGCCTGAAATCGGAATTTTGCGCGAGCCAAGTGGAAGACCAAAACCTTTTACATCACTTATCTGAATTGCATTTGCAAATCGTTTACTGATAGAATTGTGTTTGGAAACAACGTGTTGCAATAAGTCGCGCAGGTTAAGATGCTTATCTGAAATAAACTTCGATAACGCCCCAAGCCCCACATTAAAACTACCATCCGATTCTGGAAAAATCCAGAAGTAACCCAATGGCAACTCCGGAATAAAATGCAATTCAAAACTTTCAGGATTCACACCCGCCACGCCAGTGAAATAAGCCCGCACGGCAGCCGAATGATGTTGCTGAAGTAACCTTCCATCCGAAACCTGTTTGGTCACTACCGAATTTGCACCATCGCAGCCAATAATCAGCTTTGCTTTAATCGCACCCGAAGTGGTTTGAAGTTCCCAAAGATTTTGATCGGATTTAAACGCAAGAGAATTTACGCGGCTACCAAAAAACGGTGTAACATGTTTTTGGCTCGTGGCCAATTCACACAGAAAATTATCCAGATCAATACGTTTTACAATATTCCCGCTTTCGCTGAATCTGAAATCTATCGGGCGGCCATTTGGTGCAAACACGCGGCAGGTGTGCACCGCTTGCTTTTGCGAAAGGGCTTCAAATTCTGCTTTAAACTCAGGCGAAATAGTGGCCAAAACTTTAGGCACATAAGCGGCTACGGCATCGCCACAGGTTTTGTCGCGCGGAAAGGTGGCCATATCGATCAGGGCAACCCGTAAACCCGAATTAAGCATAGCCAAGGCGGCAGTACTTCCGGCCGGGCCAGCCCCTATCACGGCCACATCAAAATCAGGCGCAGTCATTTTTTATAGCTATCTTTGAATCTTGCTTTCCAAGATAATAAACTGATTGATTTTATGGCCGAGGTTACCTGCTCATTCTGCGGAAGAAACAAAAAAGATGTTGACCTGATGATCTCGGGCATTCATGCACACATTTGCGATAAGTGTGTAACGCAAGCCAGCCAGATTCTGCAAGAAGAAAAAAAGAATAAAGTTGAAGCCGGAGCCTTACCCAATTTTAAATTGATAAAGCCCCGCGAAATCAAGAAGTTTCTCGATGAATATGTAATCGGGCAAGATGAAGCCAAGCGCGTAATGGCGGTTGCTGTTTACAATCATTACAAGCGTTTGATGCAACGTAAAATCGAAAATGACATTACGATTGAAAAATCGAATATCATTATGGTGGGCGAAACCGGCACCGGTAAAACTTACCTGGCGCGCACACTCGCTAAAATTTTGCAAGTACCTTTTTGTATTGCCGATGCCACCGTGCTTACGGAAGCCGGGTATGTGGGTGAAGATGTAGAGAGTATTTTAACACGCTTACTTCAGGCTGCCGATTACAACACCGAAGCTGCCGAACGCGGCATTGTGTATATTGATGAGATTGATAAAATTGCCCGTAAATCAGATAACCCCTCTATTACCCGTGATGTAAGTGGTGAGGGTGTGCAGCAAGCCTTGTTGAAATTACTGGAGGGTACTTCTGTGAATGTGCCGCCTCAGGGTGGACGCAAACATCCTGATCAGAAAATGATTACCGTTAACACGGAAAATATTCTCTTTATATGTGGTGGAGCTTTCGAAGGTATCTCGCGTTTGATTGGAAGACGTTTGAATACCCGGCCTTTGGGATTTGCGGCTACTTCAGAAAGTGTTAACCCAGCTGATGTGGATTTGAATAACCTACTTCAGTTTGTGTCGGCTCAGGATCTGAAGTCGTTCGGACTTATACCTGAATTAATTGGTCGTTTGCCAGTGGTTTCG
This sequence comes from Cytophagales bacterium, assembly GCA_017303795.1. Classification (GTDB taxonomy): domain Bacteria; phylum Bacteroidota; class Bacteroidia; order Cytophagales; family Cyclobacteriaceae; genus ELB16-189. Next base: position 9,448 of record JAFLBR010000022.1, read on the forward strand.
TTTTTGAATCCTCTGGATCATGCAGCCTTGCGAAAAATTCTTACCGAGCCTAAAAACGCACTCGTAAAACAATACAAGAAGTTATTCGAGATGGAGAACATCGAACTTGAATTTAAAGACGGAGCGCTTGATTTTATTGTTGAGAAAGCAATGGACTATAAATTAGGTGCGCGCGGTTTGCGTTCCATCTGCGAAGCCATCGTAAACGATGCCATGTTTGAAATGCCTTCCGATAAAACTACCGAGCGGTTAGTGATTAATCGCGCTTACGCGGAAGAGAAGTTCAATAAATCGCACTACAGCAAGTTGAAAGTAGCGTGATCGGGTATTAGTTCGCGTTCTGATGCTGCACAATCAACTTTGCTGTGTTATCAGAAGCCGATCCTATATCAAGCATAGTATGTAATTGATCGTAAGACTTCTTCATGCTTTCGCGATAGTTTCCCTGATCCACTAGTTTTGTCAGTTCTTCTCCAATATGTTGAACAGAAGCGTTGTCTTGAATTAATTCTTTCACTACTTCATGGCCAGCAATCAGGTTAACCAACGAAATGAATTTCACCTTCACTACCTGCGCGGCAATTAAGTATTCCAGATAACCAGCTTTATAAACCACTACCTGCGGCACTTTAAACAGCGCTGTTTCCAACGTTGCCGTACCAGAAGTAACAATTGCACCCGAAGCATGTGTTAATAAATCATACGTGGCATCATAAATAAACGATACATTCTTTAATCCGGCTAACGGTTTGTAAAGTTCAGCGGGCAAGTTGCGAATAGCAGCCACAGCAAAATGAAAAGCCGGTTGAGCTTTTGCTACTTCAGCCATAACCGGTACAATTTTTTGAAGCTCCCTTGTGCGACTGCCCGGTAGCAAAGCAATCAAGGGTTGAGTTGTTTTCAGATTGTTCTGTTCTAAAAATAATTCTGCAGGCTTGAACGATCGGATAGCATCCAATACAGGATTGCCCACATAGTCCACATCAAAATTATACTTCTTAAAAAAATCTTTCTCGAAAGGGAGAATCACATACATGTGATCGACCGATTTTTTTAATTGCCACGCTCTGTTTTGTCGCCACGCCCACACTTTAGGTGGAATGTAATAATGCACAGGTATTCCATTTGCTTTTCCGAAAGTAGCGATGCGTCTGTTAAACCCACCGTAATCAATTAAAATCAACGCGCTAGGTTTGTATTGCAGAATGTCCTTTTTGCAATCAGCCATGTATCGGGCTATCTTAAAAAAATTGAGTACCGCTTCAAAGCCCATAAACGCGAGTTGATTGTAGTGCATCACCAACTCTACTCCCGCGCGCTGCATTTCATCGCCACCAAAACCCCGAAACGAAGCTTCGGGTTGTAACTTGCTCAAACTCTTCACGAGATTACTACCGTGTAAATCGCCCGAACGCTCGCCTGCTATGATATAGTACTTCAATGTGTGTTGTATTTATTCACCAAAATATTCCACATAGTTGCGCGGTGTTTCAAACAATCTGATAGAATGTAGAACACCGTATTTACTGATTGTTTTAATCTTAGGGGTGAGTATCTTCCATATCTCTATTACTAATGTTTCGCAACTGGCAAGCTTACCTTGCATAAAATCCACATCCACATTCAGATTTTTATGATCCAGTTTTTCAACCACTTCGTTGCGGATTAAGGTGCTGAGTTTTTTCAGGTCAATTACAAAACCAGTATCCTCGTCAGGAGTTCCTTTTACTGTTACAATCAAATCGAAATTATGGCCATGCCAGTTCTCATTTGCACACGGGCCGAAAACCTCCACATTCTTTTCTTTACTCCAGGCCGGATTGTAAAGCTTATGCGCTGCATTAAAGTGCTCTTTTCTGCTTACGTAAACCATATATGTCACAAATATACGACAGTTCAAGAACCCATTACAGATGGCGGTTTTGTATAAATTGCCATCTGGAAATATGTTAGCCCTATGATAGTTGTTACCGGAGCCGCAGGTTTTATTGGAAGCTACCTGATTCAACGCCTCAATCAGGATAATTTTAACGCCATTATCGCGGTTGACAAATTCGATAATGAAGTAAAAAATAAGAACCTGGTTGGCTCAAAAATAAAGGAACGGGTGGACCGGAATTTGTTTTTGAGTTGGTTGGATAAGAATTGTGAAACTGTTGAATTCATTTTTCACATTGGTGCCTGTACCGACACCGCAGAGTTTGATCTGAACCTTTTTAACAAACTGAATACTGGCTATTCGAAAGAAGTATGGAAGCGTTGTTGCAACTATCAGATTCCACTGGTTTATGCATCGTCAGCTGCTAATTATGATTTAGGTGAGTCAGGGCAAAAAAATGATGAATCGAAAATACTCGTATTAGAACCTGTCAATCAACATGAACTATCCAAACAGGAGTTTGATGTTTGGGCATTAGAACAACCGGACAAACCATTTTTTTGGGCTGGGCTAACACTATTTGATGTTTACGGCAAGAATGAAAATTCTAGTAATGAAGACCAAAAACGAGATTTTGCTTATGTAAAAGATGTAATCGAAGTGTGTTTGTGTTTTATGTATAATCGGAAAGACTCGGGAATATATAACGTTGGCTTGGTTAACGACTCAGCCAAAGCGGTATTTGTATCAAAAAAAATAAACATCGTATTGAATACATAAATCAAGAATAGTTGGTGACATCGGTGTAACAGATAATCATATGATTTATAAGAACCAATTTATAAACAGTTTATAATTGTCTGAAAAATGGATTCAAAAAAGCTGTCCAACACTATGACAGCTTTTTTATTATACGTTTGAGGTCATTAAAACAATAAAAAGCAATTCAAATGCAAGGCCTGTGATCAGTTTCATCTGGAGGAACGAGTCCAAATATTATGAGTGCAAGTTTATTTGGTTTCGTAAGTGGTCATGGAGCCTCATATTAAATAAGGTAAGTAGCTGAGAATCTTGACAGGTTGTAAATATAGATTAGTGAATTGAATTTTGCATTGTTGAACTGAAACAGAAGTAGGCTCTGCTGAGGAGCAACCTGCCAGGGTTAGGTTCAACCGACTGGAATGGTCAAGCCCTGCCTTTTGTGCGGGGCTTTTTCTTTTTGATCATTCCAAGAGCTTGTATGCCTAAGAAAACCTTACGCTGCATAAGCCATCGGGGTTTGGTAGTTGAGTGATTGATGTGGTCTTTGGTGATTGTAATCATCTACCCACCTTTCTGTTACTTCATTGGCTTGTTCAATGGAGTAAAATAGATTAGCATCCAGCACATCTTCACGGTATGTTTTGTTGAAGCGTTCGATGATGGCATTCTGTTGCGGTTTCCCTTTCTGTATGCGGCTCCATTGGATGAGATTGTTGTGCAGCCATAATTGAAAACGTTTTGATCGGAACTCCGGACCGTTGTCAGTACGAATCTTAAGCGGTTTACCATACCGTTCAATGGCTCGCTCAACAATTTCAATAACCCTTCTGGCGGGCAGATTAAAATCTATTTCAATCCCTTTGCACTGCCGATTGAAGTGATCTATAATGTTAAGGGTACGAATCCTTCGGCCATTATCGAGAGCATCACTCATGAAGTCCATCGCCCACTCCTGATTGGCTGTTAACGGAATAGAAATAGGATTTGCAGGATTGTCCTTGATACGCCTGCGCAATCTTTTATTCAGTGAGAATCCTTCGTTCTCATACACTCTGCGGATTTTACTATCACCCAGTTCCGGATGTTTTTTCTGTACGAGCTTAATCACTTTTGTTCTTCCTTTACGGCTGCTGCCAATAACTTCTTCAATCGCTTTTTTTACTACGGCATCTTTAGCAGGCATTCGCTTGTGATAGTACTTCCTGGTTCGCGAAGTGCCTACTAACTTACACGCCTGAGCATGGCTCATCTCATAGTGTTCTTTCAGATAAGCCAAGCCGTCTTCCTTCTGATCAGGCGTTAAAACTTTTTTGTGAGTAAATCCTTAATGGCATCGATCTCCAGACTCTGGTTTGCTACGATTTTTTTCAGCCTTGCATTCTCGTATTCAAGTTCCTTAAGCCGCTTAAGCTCATCTACTTTCATACCTGCGTATTTACTACGCCAATTGTAAAACGTAGCTTCGCTTATGCCGTGTTTGCGGCACACTTCTGAAATCTTTGATCTTGTTGTGACTGTTCGTTGAGTATCCCGATAATCTGGGCCCCCGCAAAGCGCATCTTCTTCATATACTGTTTTTTGACATATTGGTCAAGAATAGTTGGTGAAAGCGGTGTAACAGTCAGATAATCACAAGGTTTATAAGAACAATTATAAACGGTTTATAATTGTCTGAAAAAATGAGTTCAAAAAAGCTGTCCAACATGTGGCAGCTTTTTCATTATACGTTGGGGTTATCAAAACAGGTTCAAAATGCAAGGCGTGTGGTCAGTTTTTCATCTGGAGGAACGAGTCCAAACATTATGAGCGCAAGTTTATTTGGTTTCGTAAGTGGGTCATGGAGCGTCATGTTTATAAGAACCTGGTTCGTGACAGTGGTATGTCACAAAGTTCCCTTCAGCGGCTGTTTAAATATTACTTATCACATGTTCCGCCTCTTACCATCCGCCATAAACAACAAGCTCACTTGCTTATTGATGGGACTTACTTTCCGGGCAATATCTGTTTGATTCTTTATTGGGATCATGATGTGCGGTTCACACAGCTCTATAGGTTAACAGATGAAGAGCGTTATCAGGAGATCAAAGAAGATCTTGACAATATCAAGAGCCTTGCCATTGAAATTGTTAGCATTACCTGTGATGGTCACCGGGCAATACTAAAAGCTATCCGGAAGGGTTACCGCACGTAATTGTTCAGCGTTGTGTCGTTCACGTAGTTCGTCAGTGTAAAACATGGTTAACGCAGCACCCACAGTCATTTGCAGCCGTGGAATTACTTTCATCATCAATGAACTGCATAGTGTAAAAACACTTTACCAAAGCAGCGCATGGTTGCTTTCACTTTGGTGCTGGGAGAAAAAGTATAGTTCTTTTATTGCTGAACGGGTTGTTAAAGAAAATGGAAAATATTGGTACAAGCATAAAATGCTACGCAAGAGTAGGTATCTGCTATTGAAGGCTATCCCGAACTTATTTCATTACCTGGATGATCCTGCAATACCCAGAACAACGAATCGACTAGAGTCATTCTTTGCTCACTTGAAGGATAAGCTACAACCCCACCGAGGGCTGACTATTCTAAACAGAAAGAACTTTGTTAAATGGTATCTCTATTCCCAAAATCAAAGACCTGCCTGACAGCAGGTGAGTTTTTTCAAAGCCATAAAACTCTTGGAATGATCCTTGTCAAAAACAAAAAAAAGAAGGCTCTCAATTTTCATGAGAACCTTCTAACCATTCCAGTCGGTAAACCTTATTGCTGGCAAGCCTGCTCTCCAGCAAACTTGATTCCTCTTCAGGTTTACAATTCAAATTTCGATAGTCAATCCATTAAAATCACCAACTATTTTTGACCACATTGCCTTATTGAATCAATTGATTTCCGGATAGACATCAGAGATAAGAATAACTGGTCATTTTTTCTAATCTAATAGCTGAAAAAACGCTAACTCAATAAGTTAGAATTTTAATGCAAAGCCTGACTACTTATTTACTAGTACACGTTGCTGATAAACTGTTGGCCCCGAGGTTATCTTTACTAAATACATCCCGTCCGAAAGAAAACCTGTGGCTATAGCGGTTTCTTCAGAGTCTATATCTCTTGTCAGCAAGTTTCTTCCCATTAAATCAATTATGCTCAATTCCGCATGTTTAGTAAAGAGATGACCTACTCGAACGATTAGTTTATCACTGACGGGATTAGGGAAAATTGTAATCAACTCAGCTTGTACCTCACCATCCAAAGTAGAGAGAACGATAAATGGCGAAGATATTCTATTGCACTCTTCGCCTTGAGTAACTACAAAATAAGCGCCTGGGGTTCCCTCAAACAAATAACTTCTGCCAAATTCATTAGGGATTTGAACAGCGTCTCTAAACCATTGATAACCCTTAGCCGATTTCACACTTGATAAGCGGCCATTGGAAAGTATTATCGTGTTATTCTCTAGGCTATTTGGAATTATACTTATTGATTGAGTATAGGAGCGGCTCTGATCTCCGTTAGAGACCGTTAGAGTAACCTGATAAATCCCAGGATCTGAAAAAGAATGCTGCCCATCTGATAGATTCGTTACCGTAAAAGGAGAGATTTGGCTATTAAAATTCCAGTTAAAATTTTCAATGCTACCTTGACTTAGATTCTTGAATGACATCAATGCACCTACACAAGGAGCGTTCACTGAAAAGTTTGGGAATAAAATTTGATCGCAAACATCTGATATCCAACCTGCTGAACCGTCTATCAAACTGTTTACCCCAGCATTCACAACTGCATCACCGATTGCGTTCACATTTTGAACATTAAGAAAGTCAAAGCATATTTTTTCATATTCAGAGAAATTTAAAAAACACTTAGATTCATCTGATGATTTGATTACAACTCGTTCGCTATCAGATGACAGGATAACAATATCCCCCGTAAGTGTCTGAGTTGATCCTGAATTGAGTGTTAAAACTAGTCCCCCTTTTAATTCAAAATTTCCAATCGAGTTGTTTCCTAAAATTTTAACATTTCCAGCTAAAACAATTCTTTCGAATGATGAATTCCCTAAAATTTCTACTTGACTATCTGGCATTGTGATTAATGTACCGAAAAGCGAAAAACTATCCGCATTAAAAAAACTAGTGGTACTCATGCTAAAAGAAGTGGTAACAGAGGTCAAAATATTCACCCCCGAAGGAAATTTAACATGTATTAAATCTTTAATCTTTGCCCCCCGAATGTCAATTTGTTCCTGGTAACTATTTTTTACCATAAGTTCGGATACACTTATCTCTTGGTTCTCCAAGTTCACACTACCTGCATCAATTTGGATTCTTTTTAGAGTCAATCGACCTCTCATTTTCCATTGACTCAACCCATCAAAAATCATAGCTGTATTATTGAATACGTTATCAGAAAATGAAAGATTAATCTCTGAATTTGATTCTCCAGTCATCCGTAGGCTCCCATCCTCCACTGTTAAAAGTGGATTTGAAATTACCAAACCGCCTCCTAATGTAATTTCATTACCATTTAAATCCATTTTAGCGCTACCATTTGAGAACCATGCTATTGAGCCTACTTGAATATCTGTTGACACTAATATGACAGCGGAGTTCTCAAGAAGTGAATTTTCATCAAAAAAAACACGATCACTCAAAGTAGGAATTTCATTAGCTGAGAGTCCACCACTGGATAGCGACCAATGGCTTTGGTCAGTCCACAGACCTGAACCACCAACCCAATAATAGGTTTTTCCAGTATTTGCTATTGATTTGTAAGTTACTATCAGCGAAAACGCCTGTTGCCCATATAGCAATTCGCCTTTATGTGAAATCCTGATTTTATAGTTTCTGTTTTGGGGGTTGGAGAATTCTATTTTCTCGACATTGTCAAGTATATTATCGCCATAAACAGCCTCCTTCGTAAGATCCTGAGGATCTAGTTTCCAAGGCATTTGCATCGAACCTCCATCGTCTACAATACGAACATCCAAATCATTAACGAGCATCGGATTGATTGGATCCACTGATGCTGCAACGGGATTGCCAGCTGGATCTGTCCAGACAATAGTAAGAGTTATCTTTTCATTTTCTACTGGTGTTAGTGGTAGTTCGTAAACTTGTCCATCTGAAAGAACAGATTCGGTGATTATGGTATTAACTCCATCTTTCTCCAGAATAACTTTTGCAGCTCTCTCAACATCTAATAGCCCCCATCCAAACATATAATCTGGTCCTGGTGTCGGTCCGGCTTCCTTGGTGGTGTGGATTGCCAATGCTTTTAACGTAGCTGACCGCATAAAATCACCATTCAGTTGTTTATACAAATCTTGCAGTAAGGCCAATCCTCCCGTCACGCTGGGTGTAGACATTGAAGTTCCACTCAGTAAGCCATAAGCATTTGATCCAGTGGCAAAAGTTGATGATATGCCTACTCCAGCGGCTACCAAATCTGGTTTGATTCTGCCATCATCGGTTGGTCCCCAAGAACTAAAACTGCTCATTAATACACTTGCTGCGCCTGTATAATTTGGTTGTTTTGAAACGGCTCCGACAACGATATTATTTTTACAAACAGCTAAATCACCTAAGCAATCAAAGCCGGCACCCCCATTACAATCGGCCGGAATAGTACCATTTCCAGCATCTGATCGGTCATTTCCCGCTGACTTAACCATTGTGTAATAAGGTGAGTTGAACATTATATCGTCCCAAGCTCTTGACCTGCCGTTATAAAAACCAAAACGGTGGTCTTCTAAAGTGCTTATTGAAGCGTTGCCAAACCACGTCCATCCGTTATTAAATCTCCAGCCGGTAATCAGGCCGTAGGAATGATTTGATAAAAGTAACGTAGTTTGATCTGGTTTAACGAGCGTAAGTGCCTCAACTTCATCATTATTAAAGTCCCAGGCAATGATCTTAGCTTTCGGAGCCATCCCTTTAGAGTTAGGGTTGTTAATTCCTCCAGAAGCTATTGTTCCTGTTACATGAGTAGCATGGTCATCAAGTGATGAACCCTCTGATGACAACAACCTGTCTTCAAACTCTATATGTGATGCCACTATTCCTCCATCCCAAACACCTACTGTAATATTCTCCCCTGTTATATCAAGACCCAGTGTGCCTCCTTGCTGCAACTGATTTGCACCAATAGTCTGAGATGAACCTACATTATCAGTGGTCATATAAACAGGTTGACCCCAAGGTGTTACGTCTACCATCAACACCCAGTTGCCATAACTATCTCTAAAACTTATCGGAACTGATTTCTCCTCAGCATACTTTTTAACCCTGCTTTGTTGCTCCATATGCATTAAAATACTTTCTGACTTAAGGCGACTTAAGTTTTCTGAGTATTGATCCAATGTTTGACTTAAGGCAGAATTTCCCGAAACAAGAAGTATAAAGTAAAAAAACCTCTTCATATCCCAACAACTCTAGTTATAAAACGTTTTCAAAAATCCTAAAGCTAAATGAAGGTCTTTGTCGTTAGAAACGTCTAGTTTTTTGGATTTTAGGTACTCTTTTAGCTCTGGTTTTTCCAAAGACTTTGACAGACTTGAATTGGTTCGCCTAAATGAAATCAGGTTCTTAGAATCAGGCAGCATAATAAAACTCTTCGAATCCTGCACAATTCTTGTTGTCGAACCTGATGAACCATAGCTAGCAGCAGCGGAAACAACTTCTACATCTATTCTTTCTAGGACAATAATCTTATCCTTAAATAAAATCTTTACAAATCCTTTAGATCCGGCAAAATATTTTTCGGAAGGCTCGAATTTCATTATCACTACTTCAGGAAAAAAATTTACGGCATATTCAAACCTATCTATTGATTTTGGGCTGTATTCCCATACTCCATTTTCTTTTTGAACCTCCAGATTGCCAGACAATGTGTTGTATTTTGCAAAAACATTTTCAGAGGTTTGACCATCTTTCCATTCTATCATTGCTTTATTCCATTCCTCATGCAAATATATCTTTCCCTCCATCGCTTCACCTTTTTTTGCTTTTAAAGGTGCGCCACCCGCATCTGGAAGATTGGCAATTTGACCAAATGAAGGATTGGCTACAATGATCAAAGCAATTAAAACCTTAGTAAGTTTATTCATTAAAATCATCAATTAAATAAAACATGAGCCTTAAAAACTAAAAGAGTGCGAATTAAAAATCCGCACTCTTTTAGTTGTAAATCCAAAACTATTGTGGAGTTAAAACAGATGTGCCTGTATCTCCAAATGTATTTGACCAAGTAATTGTGATAACCCCTGTTCCTGAATTGATTGATCCATTCATAGTAAACGGATCGTTGTATTGATCTTTATTGGCAGGATCACCTGAAATCACCTCACAGATATCAAAGATAGAACCAGTCGGACTAGCATCTCCATAAATTTGGGTATAGACTCCAAAAGACATGTCATTCAAAAGATACTTACCTGTACCGGAGGCAGTGAGGGTAATGACTTTCTGCACATTACTGTACGCTCCCCCCCCTGGTGTTGTTCCACTCGTTACACTGTTATAGCTACCAGCCAAATCTGACGGGCAAACAACCCTAATTTGATGAACAAGTTCTTTGTAGTTCGAACTGATATTGGCTGAACTCGAAACTAAACTCACTACAATCTGGAGTTTATCATCTGGTTCTATTTCATCATCATAAACTATAAACGGCACTTCGATTGATAGACTGCCAGCAGGAATACTAAAAGTTTTACCATCCGGAAAATCGAAATGAATTCCTTCAATTGCTGTGGTGAGTGAATTAACTTCAAACGTAAAAGAAACCGGTTGAGATTGTAGTGGCGCAATAAGATTTACTGTAAAATTATCTGTTACTCCATTGCCATCATTAATGCGAGTATACAATCCTTGCGTACCAACTTCACTCCCTACAAATTCAAGTGTTGGCTCGTCTGAAAAAAGGATATCAGATCCTGGATCATCGTAACACGCAGTTGCTACCACAGCCAGAATGACACCAAATAGATATTTTATATAAGTTTTCATATGATTGTTTTAAAATTAATAACCTGGATTCTGTTCAATAATCGGATTTAAAATTATCTGATTTACAGGTATGGGGGCCAAAACTCGAAAATCTGTGAATGCTACTGGATCTGCATTCTCCTTCGGAATGTCTAATCCATTTCTTTTCAGATCGAACCATCTCTGGCCTTCAAAAGCAAACTCGACCCTTCTTTCGTTTAATATAGTGTTAAACAAATCAACTCCGCTAGTGGCCGCAGTAAGTGCTGGTAAACCTCTATTTGATCGAATAGTGTTTAAGGCTGTTCTTGCTGCAGGTTCATTTCCAAGATTAAAATTTGCCTCTGCTAAAATCATGTAAACTTCTGGGAGTCTAATAACCGGAATATTATCAGCCCAAAAACCTGGACTGCCTGCACCTGTACCGCTTCCGCTCCACTTCAAACACATTTGGAACTCTTGACCCCTAACGTTTACAGTTGTCCATAAACTTTTTCTAACATCGTTTGGCTCGTAGGCATTAAATAAACTATTTGAAGCGGCTAAAACAAACTGAGATGACGCAGAAATACCAACTGTTGTTAACGAATGCAAAGAATTGTTGACACCATCTACTGTGCTCCAGTCAGCATTTGATCCGCTCGAACCCGGAGTAATTTTAAGCTCAAACAATGACTCCAACCGACCATTTGCGATAGTAGTATTCCACATACCTGGATATTCTGCAGCTGTCGCCAACCGGATAGCTGCAGGCTTTGTTGATATTGCCAAGTTCGCTTGAGTAATAGCCTCGGCATCTTTTCCCCAGTGAAGGTAAACCCTTGCTAATAATGCGTGAGCTGCCGCGCGAATTGGTCTGAAGGGTGAGTTAGGAATAGTTGTTCCAGCAACCGCTAAAGAATCTATCGCTTTTAACAAGTCACTTTCAACAAATTCATATCCATCTTCCACAGTCGCTCTAGGTCTTTTATCAATCGTGGATACATCAAAGGTAGGCTTGTCGCGCAACACTACTCCTTTATCCCAGTTATTAACTATTTGATTAGGTTCATAGCCATAAACCCGGAGCATATCAAAATATGCCATAGCTCTCAAAAAATATGCCTGAGCAACGATTGTGCGAATTGTTACTCTATTTGCAGCCGTATTTTGAGTGGGGATTTTATAAAGCGTATCAATTCTGTCTAGAATAATATTACAATCATTAATGGCAGCATAAAGACCCCAATAATTGTAATGCGTTCCATTTTGATTGACAAGTTCACCAACATATCGCCCTGTGTTGTTAACTAATTTTGCATTATCCGTTAATGCATCTCCTGCCAACATATGATACTGGCTCAGATAATTGAATGCCTGCATTCTGTCATATGGCGAATTTATCAACTGGCTAAAATTGCTGAGTTTGCTTAGAGCTAAATCAGGTGGGTTATTATCTGGCTGAGTTGTTTCAATTTGTTCCTCACATTGAGTAAACAACCCCAACGCCATAACTACAAATAGAAGGTTGGTTATTATATTTTTCATAATCATTCCAATTTAAAAGGTTAATGTTAAACCTGCAGTAAGTTGTCTACCATTAGGATAAGTCCCAAATGCACTTGCAGTCTCATTAATTACTTCAGGGTCAATACCATTAAACTTGGTAAACGTTGCCAAATTCAATCCTTGCGCATAAACTCTCAATCCAGCAATTCCAGTTTTCTTAAGTAGAGATGATGGTACTTGATAAGATAGTGTCACTTGTTTTAATCTGGTGTAACCCCCGTCTGAAATTAACCTAGTAGAAAATATTCCAAGGCCGGATCCCAAAGGTTCCCCACCCTGAATGGCGCGAGGTACGCTTGTAATGTCACCAGGATTTTGCCATCGATCTAATTGATTTATCCGTTGATTATCAGTACTCTGACCAGCATTTTCTATATTATACAAATCGGAATTAAATACATCGTTTCCACCTTGAAATTGAAAGAAAACCTCTAGCGAAATACCTTTATACTCAAAGGTGTTGGCAACGCCACCGAATGTACGAATGAAACCATCGCCAATAATTACTCTATCGGCATTGGTTTGCGTATAGGTTAACTCGTTGTTGATATCATAATACATAGGTCTTCCATTAGCCGGATTAACTCCTGCATAACGTGCACCATAGTAAGTATTAATAGATTTCCCCACTGTCAAATCATCAAGACGAGCCGCATTGTCGGGTAGCTTGGTAATTTCGTTATCCTGAAAAGTTTGATTATAAGTGACCCTCCATGTGAAATCACCTATTTTTACTGGTATTACACTTAAATCAATATCAATACCTTTATTTTTAACCTCTCCAACGTTAGCAAGTACACCCCCAAAACCTGTGGTAAGATCAAGCGGTTGGTTAAATAATAAATCAGAATTTAGCTTGTTCCATAAGTCTACAGTTCCAGAAACACGGCCATCTAGAAACCCAAAATCTAACCCAATGTTTGTTTGAGCTGAGGTCTCCCAGCCTAGAGGAACACCGAGCGGTCTATTTAATCTGACAGTTGCCGCATTCAAATAACGACCAGCTACCGTGGAGGCTCCTACCGTTTGATTCCATCCAAAGTCAGCAATCTCAGAATTACCAGTAATTCCGTAGCTAGCTCTTAATTTTAAGTTATCAAGCCAACTTGATGTGCCCGACATAAAGGATTCTGAACTAATTCTCCATCCAACCGAACCTGCATAAAAAGTTCCAAATCTATTTCCAGGCGTGAATCTTGAGCTACCATCTCTTCTCAGAGTAAAATCTACTACATAGCGGTCATTGTAATCATACTTAACCTGTCCAAACACTCCATTTCTTTTATACTCAGTAAATACGCCAGTGGCTCCAGAAGGGGTGCCGCTGCTAAGTAACAAGAATGAGGGATCTCCAAATTGATTGGCACTTGCAGATATTTGATCTCTAGATTCTGCCTTAAATTCATATCCGACTAAACTTCCAATTTTGTGTTTACCACCAAATTCTTTCGAATACTCAGCAACAACATTGGTATTGTAATTGATAAATCTTCTATCAGCAACAAGGGCGGAACCATTAGTTGAAGCAAAAGCTGGAATTGAACCTGGTCTATTGTTATAATCTCTGGTTAAATCCACATTAACACCACCATACCCCGTTACCTTCAATTGGGGCGTAATGGTATAGGTAAGAGACATGTTACTAACAGTAGTTAATGTTTTACCTTCCCTTCTTTCTAAGTTCACTCCCTGAATAATATTGTATCCAAACAAATGATTACCTGTTAGAGCACCATATTCAGTATATTCTCCCGTTTCGGTATAAGCAGGTACATTTGGTATCGCAAGAAAAGCCGCTACAAATGGGCCATTCACGAAATTACCATCCGCGATAGTACCAAAAGAACTTTGAGAACTAAGAGAAAGATTAGCAGCAATAGTAAACTTGTCAGACAGTTTCGAAGTAATGTTTAATCGAGTAGTCATACGTTCCCAATCGGACATAATTATTTGACCTTCTTGAAAATTATAGGCAGCAGAAAGAAAGTATTTTGTACGCTCATCACCACCAGACACACTTATATCATATTGTTTTAATCGCGAAGTTCTGAACATATTATCAACCCAATTATAATTAGTTAGGTTAGGATCATTAGGGTCACCATGAAGCGCAATAGCAGCAGCTGCACCTCCAGAGTTAGGGTTATTTTCAAATGCTTCAATTCTTAGCTCTGCTAATTGCCTTGAATTCATCATTTCATAGAGGTTTAGGGGTTGAACGGCTCCTTCCTGAGCATTAATTGTTACCACAGGCTTACCTGCCTTACCCTTTTTTGTAGAAATAATCACAACACCATTTGCACCTTGAGCTCCATAAATTGCTGTAGCTGATGCATCTTTCAAAACTTCTATCGACTCGATATCATTTGGATTAACTCCGCCTAATGCATTTGAGGAAGCTTGAGTACTAGTACCCCCTTGATTCATTTGTACGCCATCGACAATATATAACGGACGGTTGCTTGCATTTATTGACCCTGTTCCTCGTATTCTGACATTAATAGCTCCACCTGGTTGCCCACTTGAAGAAGCCACCTGAACTCCTGAGAGACGACCTTGAATAGCACGATCAAAAGTCTGCAAAGGTAAATTTTCAATAGTCTTACCTTTCACAGAAGATATAGCACCTGTAACATCTTTCTTTAAAGATGTGTTATATCCTGTTACAACAACTTCGCTTAATTGAGTAACATCGCTTGCCAACTGAACATCAACAGATGTTCTGCCATTTACATCAACTTCTTGGCTATCAAATCCTATGAAGCTGAAAACTAATATTCCACCAGTTGATGGAATTGAAATTCTATAAGCTCCATTAGAATCTGATACCGTGCCAACTGAAGTGCCTTTAAGCAAAACATTTACTCCAGGTAGGGTTGTTCCGTCTTCCGCTGATGTAACTTTACCAGTTACCATTCGTTCTTGAGCCCACGCCACTGTCGAAGTGAACATTAACATCAAGAAAATCTTTAAAAGTAAAATTTTCTTCATACTGTTTTGTTTGGTTAGAATAGAATATTTCTTAATAGAGTGCAAACTTAGAACTTTATTGGTCTCAGAAAAATCATAATTAATTAAACGGTATGCATTAGGATCAAAAAAATACCCTCTATCATAGTATTTATCCCTTTAAATAATAGCGTCTAATGTTCGATAGGCTAACTGGCCTAAATACTGAGTATTCTAAACTCAATACGCCTGTTTTGTTGCTTATTTTCTTCTGACGTATTAGGAAGGAGTGGTTTTTTAGAGCCGTAGCCTTTAATCTGAACCTGATTTTTCGAAATAGTCTTAGAATTTAAAAAATCGGCTACCGATTTTGCCCGTCTTTCGGAAAGTTGCTGGTTATGTGGCTCTGAGCCGGTGTTATCGGTATGCCCACCGATTTCGATTTTTAAGGTTGGGTTTTGGAGAAGAAAAGCGGCTACTTTCTCCAGTTCCGTATAAGATTCAGGCCTTAATTCGAATTTATCAACATCGAAAAAGATGTTATTTAATATTATGGCTGCGTTTTCATGCACGGGCTCTAACGCAACATCTTTACTGACAGGCTCGTAATTTTTGTCACTTATAAAGTTAAAATGCTGGCTGTTAAACAAATATCCAGCCTTCTCCACATACAAGGCATATTCCGATCCGCCCGGAAGCACCATCAGGTATTGACCGGAAACCGAATCGGAAAACACTTTTGAAACCGACTTATTAGCTCCCAGATTGTAAAGTTCAACCTGTGCCCGTAGCGGTTGCCCCGAAGTTTTATTCGTGATTATTCCGGTTACAACATTGCCCTTAAATGGCGTAATCCACTTTTCTGGAAGTACAATGCGATACAACCGACTTCGGTTTTTGGACTCCTCGCGTGAATAATAACCCTGATTACCCAATGCCGATACAATAAATGAGTACTGATCGTGGTGATCGTTTAATGGCTTACCCTGATTAACCGGTTTACTCCAGCCGGTTTCGTTTTTCTGAACCTTATATATATCGTACCCACCATAACCCGGCAACCCATTCGATACAAAATAGAGCTCGCGATTATTGACATGTATATAAGGAGAGATTTCATCTTGCGGTGTATTAACCTCGGGCCCAAGGTTTACGGCCTTGCTCCAACCGGCATTGGTTAATTGCGAGTACCAGATATCATAGCCACCAAATCCGCCTGGTCGTTCCGACACAAAATACAACTCGCGGCCATCGGCTGATAGAGAAGGCTGCGCATCCCACCGCGGGCTATTAATATTCGGGCCGAGATTTTTAGGACGCGACCAATCACTACCGGTTTTGCGACTCTCATACAAATCGCACCCCGATGTACCACACACGGTAAATATAATGTGACGACCATCGGCCGAAATGGTGCTGGCACCTTCGCGTTGTATTGAATTAATGTTTTTGGAAAGTGAAACCGGTGCACCCCAACTTCCATTGTCTTGTTTACTGGATACCACCAGATCTTCATTATCATTTCGTCCGCCACCATAACGTGCTGTAAAAATCAATTGCATACCATCAGCCGTTACCGTAGGAAAATATTGCATGGGAAAAATATTTACCGAATCGCTAAGCGGTGTAATTACATAATCATAAACTGTAGTGTTGGTAAGCGAATACTCGGCCTGCATAATCCAGACTTTGGCCAGCTCTACTTTTCTACGATCTTCTTTTTCGATTTGAAGAAAATCGGTCGCATATTTTTTACAGGGTTCGTACTTTCCTTGCCAGAGATTAACCGCAGCCAGCTCATACAAGTACATACGCTTACGCGAATCTGACTTAACCAATGCAAGACCTTTTTCAAACGTACTACCAGCCTGATCGTATTGCTCCATTGCTTTGTATATAGTTGCTAACCGATAATAGGCTTCTTCGAAATTTTTATCGCGGGTTATTGCTTCATTTAAAAGATTGATGGCTTGTGTGAATTGACCTCGTACCCGATAATTATCGGCTTCGGTATAAAGTTCAATTGCTTTTTTGTTTTTAGAACTCAGGTTTTGTGCCGAAACCTGAACGCTAACGGCAAGCAATACCAGTAAAAATATTCTTTGCATAACACAATTTAGCAATTAGAACGTAAAACGTTGCAGGTAAGTATTTTTATACGATTGATGACAGCGGAATTTCTGGCGCATCCATACCGAGCATGGCATTAATCAGTTTACACGATTCGTACTTAACAACATCTTCAACCCGAATTTCAGTTGATTTAATCTGATTGGAATCTAGTAAAAATGCCCGCATGGTTCCAGCTAATAAAAAAGTAGCTGGCGTAAACCATTCATCTCCTTTTCTAAAAATAAGGTTAGCATAACTGGCATCGGTAACAAATCCGCTTCTGACAATTATTATATCATCGCACCCTTCACGTTGCTGATACAATTCATTTAATGTCTGTCGGTTTTCAAATTTATGAGCATAACTTATCGTATCTGAACTAATTAGTTTTAAAGATTGAACTGGTTTAGTCAGATAAGGAACAAACTCAATCTGTCTTACTTCTGTATCATAAATAACTCTGACTTTATATAACCCCGATTCAGGATACTCAGAAGATTGAAGTTTGTTTTCCAGCGTCCATTTATTTGAAACTCCAAACAATTCTTTCGAACTGGATTCCACGCGTAACTGGTGATATTTCAAATTACGAAACTCACCATCCTTCAGATAAATTGATTCAATTAACCGGGACATATATTTTCTGAATCACTTCGTTATACTCGGCCTGCCAATTACTGCGGGTGGTTATTCCGCCTCCACTTCTGTAATGAAAAAAATCATCTTGCTGCTCTATAAACCTAATGTTCACACAACTATCCAGATTATGGCCATCAAAATAACCAAACACACCGGTATAATAGCCACGCAGATCTTGTTCAGCTTCCTGAATAATAGCTAACGTTTTTTTCTTAGGCGCACCACTAATAGAACCGGCCGGCAATAACGTTGCCAGTAAACTCCCAATCTTTTGTTGATACTCCGGCAGCACTTCACCCATAACTTCAGAACTAACCTGTAATATAGAATTACGGTTTGTTTTTATTTTATCCAGATAGCGAAATCGGGACACCCGAACATTTGCTGCTACCTGCGCCAAATCATTCCGAATTAAATCAACAATGGTAACATGTTCGGCTTTTTCTTTTTCGTTATTCAGAATTACCGCAGCAGCATCAGCAATACTGGCATCAATAGTTCCCTTCATGGGGTAAGCATAAATTTTACCTGCTGAGATTTTGATAAAACTCTCGGGCGAGAAAAATAAAAACTGATTGCGTAGCCAGCAACGATAAGGAGCTTTTACCTGAAAAAATAATTCTTTCAGCGTGGCATTGATTTCAATTCGCGATTTTACCGTAAGGTTTGTAAGAAATGAATTCCCATAATGCAGATGATCCATTACTTTATCAAACTTCATGCGGTAATCAGCTTGATTAATTGACTCTACTTTCAAAGAAAGTTCCTTGTTCGATTCAACAACAGGCGCATTGGTAAATCCATTTATGGAAAACAATAACTCATCGACTTCAACCTGATGTGGCAACCAAAGCCGTGGTTGCTGCATTTCGAAATCAATCAGAAAAAGGAATGGCTCTGCTGCTTTACTCAGCGCATCTGCTGTTTTAATAAACTCGCTTGTATTCAATGCACTGATGGCTATGGAATATTCATGTACTTATGAACTTGCAAAGAAATCTGCCACTGAGGGTTCTTCTTTACATACTCAATAAGCTGTGGCAGAATATCATTTTCTTTCGACCACTCCGGTTGCAAGTACAGTTTACATTCCGGTCCAACTTGTTTTGCAAAATCTTCAGCCCAGGCAAAATCACTTTTATGAAAGACCACCACTTTTAATTCATGAGCTTGTGCCGCGACAGAAGGATGTGGTGGTTTAAATTTTTTAGGCGAGAAACAAATCCAATCCCACGTTCCGGTAATCGGATATGCCCCCGAAGTTTCGATGTGCGTTCGTAAACTTTTATCTTTTAAAACATCGGTAAGTGCCTGCAGATTATGCATGGATGGTTCGCCACCGGTAATCACACAGATTTCAGTACCACTTGCTTTTGCTTTATCGGCAATAACATCAACTGCAATTTTTGGATGCGCATTTACATCCCAGCTATCTTTTACATCGCACCACACACAGCGCACTTCGCAACCACCCAAACGAATAAAGTAAGCAGCCCGCCCCTGATGAAAACCCTCACCTTGAATGGTGTAGAAGTCTTCCATTACTGGTAACTCAAGATTTAAAATTTCGGATTCCGAATTTGACATTATCCCATCGATTTTAAATTTTAAATACGGAATTCAAAATCCTGAATCAAGGATTTCGCAGTTCGGTAGCACGGAGCGTATTCAATAATAAAGAAGCAATCGTCATAGGCCCAACACCACCGGGCACCGGGGTAATGAAAGAAGTTTTTGACGCCACTTCCTTAAACTCTACATCGCCTTTAAGGCTATAACCATTTTTATATTGCGGGCCTTCTACACGTGTAGTACCTACATCAATTACTACAGCTCCTTCTTTCACCATATCAGCCGTAATTAAACCGGGCTTACCAACAGCTGCAATTAAAATATCGGCATGGCGGGTAAAGTGTGCAAGGTCTTTCGTGAACTTATGACAAATGGTAACGGTGGCTTTACCTTCTTCCACTAACATCATACTTAAAGGTGCGCCCACTAACCGGCTTGCTCCTACTACCACACAATTTTTTCCTTCGGTTGCAATCTGGTAGCGCTTCAACAATTCCATTACACCATAGGGTGTAGCGGGTAACAACAACGGATTTTTCGAAACAATACTTCCAAAGTTGCGATTGGTAAACCCATCTACATCTTTATCAGGACGAATTTTTTCGGTAATCTTTTCAACAGAGATGTGAGCCGGCAACGGCAACTGCACAATAAACCCATCTACATCTTCATCGCGGTTTACCTGATCGATGTGCTTCATTAGCTTGTCTTCGCTAATGGTATCGGCAAAGCGCAACATGGAATAATGAAAACCAACTTCCTTACAAGCTTTTACTTTGTGATCGACATACGTCTGACTGGCGCCATCATCGCCTACCAGAATGATTGCCAGGTGTGGCACTTTTTTTCCGGCATGCTTGCGCAGCATTACTTGCTCCGAAATTTCTTTCTTTATGTCAGTCGAAATTTTCCGACCATCAATGAGTGTATAAGTTGTAGTTCCTGTCATACCTATTTTTTGCCTCTCCACAGGAGAGGGAGAGAATATTTTAACTACTCAATTTTTAAAACAGCCATAAACGCTTCTTGCGGAATTTCTACGTTGCCCACCTGCCGCATGCGTTTCTTACCTTTCTTTTGTTTCTCTAACAGTTTACGCTTACGCGAGATATCGCCACCATAACATTTTGCCAATACGTTTTTACGAATAGCACTAATGTTTTCGCGGGCCACAATTTTTTGACCGATAGCAGCCTGAATCGCAATCTCAAACATCTGGCGTGGAATCAATTCTTTTAATTTCTCGCACAACTTTCTACCCCAGTCTTGCGCTTTGCCGCGATGCACAATAGCACTCAAGGCATCTACCTTATCACCATTTAACATCACATCCAGCTTCACCATGTCCGACTCGCGCATGCCTATCATATGATAATCTAACGAAGCATAGCCGCGTGAAATAGATTTTAATTTGTCGAAGAAGTCAAATACAATTTCAGACAAAGGCATTTCAAAAGTCATCTCTACCCGATCGGTAGTCAGATAGTTTTGATTCATGATATGGCCTCGCTTCTCAATACAAAGGTTGATAATCGCCCCGATGTACTCGGCCTTAGAAATGATTTGCGCTTTTATGTAAGGCTCTTCAATAGAATTGATTCGTGTAGGGTCAGGCATTTCGGAAGGTGCATTCACATACACTTCCGATCCATCGGTGAGGTTTGCTTTAAATTGTACCGAAGGCACAGTGGTAATCACCGTCATGTCGAACTCGCGCTCCAACCGTTCCTGAATAATTTCCATGTGCAACATGCCCAGGAAACCACACCGGAAACCAAAACCTAATGCGGCCGATGTTTCCAACTCCCACACCAACGAAGCATCGTTTAGCTTCAACTTCTCCATAGAAGCGCGCAACTCTTCAAACTCAGTTGTATCCACCGGATAAATACCGGCAAACACCATCGGCTTAACTTTTTCAAAACCTCTTAGCGATTCGCCAGGGTTTGAAACGGAGGTAATGGTATCGCCTACATGTACTTCGCTGGCCACTTTTATTCCGGAGATGAGATAGCCCACATTACCAGCTGCAATTTCGGTGCGCGGATGTTGGGTGAGTTTTAGTACGCCAATTTCATCGGCACCATACTCCTGCCCGGTGTTAATGAATTTAACCTTTTCGCCTTTTCTTATTGTTCCGTTAAAAACACGGAAATAAATTTCGATACCCCGGAAAGAATTAAACACCGAATCGAAAATCATAGCTTGCAATGGCGCTTTTGGATCTCCTTTTGGTGCTGAGATTCGCTTTACCACAGCCTCCAGAATTTCAGCTATGCCCTTGCCTTCTTTGGCGCTTGCCGAAAGAATGTCTTCGCGCTTGCAGCCAATCAAATCTATAATTTCATCGGCAACAGCCTCGGGGTTTGCATGCGGCAAATCAATTTTATTCATGACTGGTATAATCTCCAGGTCATGTTCCAACGCGAGGTATAAATTTGAAATAGTTTGCGCTTCAATACCCTGGCTGGCATCTACTATAAGCAGTGCGCCTTCGCAAGAGGCAATGGCCCGCGATACTTCATACGAAAAGTCCACATGGCCAGGCGTATCGATCAGGTTTAGCGTGTATTCCTTGCCTTCGAACTTATAGTTCATCTGGATGGCGTGGGCTTTAATGGTGATGCCCTTTTCCTTTTCCAGATCCATGTTATCGAGCACCTGGGCCTCCATCTGGCGTTGGTTCAGGGTGCCGGTAAATTCCAGCAGGCGATCGGCCAGGGTACTTTTTCCGTGGTCGATGTGGGCGATTATACAAAAGTTGCGGATGTTCTCCATTCCCGTCATTCCGGTCTTGATTTTAAGGCTGCAAATGTAGCAAGAAATAAGGCAAGTCCTGACAGGTCTTTATTGATCCGCTTTATAGACCTGTCAGGACTGAAAGAAGGACTTAAAGAAAAAAATACCTGGAAATCCGAGGTATGAAAATCCGAGAAAGTTTAGTTTTAGAAACTGGGAGGGAAGGATAAATAAAAAAGCCCCACCTAAGCAGGGCTAAGAAAATCTTCGGCTTATAGCCTTATTGTGATTTGCAGACTAAAGATATTGAAAAATTAATGAAGCACAACGATGAACAAAATATTTGCGCTTGATTTGGGCACCAACTCTATCGGTTGGGCTCTTCGTAATCCTAATTTATTAGAGAATCAAATTGAAAAGTTTGGAGTATTAACATTCAATAAAGGGGTGGGTATTGGCAAGACCGGGGAATACTCCTATGCGGCAGAGCGTACTAAGAAGCGCTCCACCAGAAGACTTTATCAAGCAAGAAAATACCGATTATGGGCCACATTGGAGCATTTGATTAATGAAGGCTATTGCCCACTAAGCTTGAATGGTCTCAATAAGTGGAGACATTATGATAAAGCGGAAGCCAGAAAAAACAACAATGGAGGTAGAGTTTACCCTGTCGATGATCTATTGTTTGATGCATGGATAAAACTTGACTTCGATGGGGATGGAAAGCCTGACTACAAAAGTCCTTATCAGCTGAGAAAAGAACTAGCAGAAGAGAAATTAGACCTTATAAAACAAGAGAACCGCTTCAAACTTGGGCGAGCATTGTATCACATTGCTCAGCGCAGAGGTTTTAAAAGTAGTCGCAAAGGAGCTGATGATGTCAAAGAGAAAGAAACCTCTGATGATAACGACATTGTGGACTTGCAATATTCTGAGAAAAAGAAAAATAAAAACATTATCGAGTTATTTGAAAAATACCCTGATGCAAAAACAATCGGTTCTCTGTTTGCGTCATTGGAAAATGATGGCATACGCATAAGAGAAAGTATTGCACAATATGCCATTAGGGAAAACTTCAAAGATGAAATCAAATACATTTTCCAGATACAGGGGTTGTCACTGCAAAATGTACTTTACACTAAGCTTGTCGAGAAGGGTAAAAACAAGAATGACGGAAGCATCTTTTACAAACGACCTCTTCGCTCGCAGAAAGGATTAATCGGAAAATGTACGCTGGAACCATCTAAGTATAGAGCACCAATAAGCCATCCCAGTTTTGAAACATTCCGTGCATGGTCATTCTTAAACAACATTAAATTCAAACCCAGTGAGGATAAGGATGCAGAATGGCAGCCGTTGAATCTGGAACTAAAAAACAAAATCTATTCGAAATTATTCTTTCGCAAGAAAGCTTACTTTCCTTTTTCAGACATCACCGATTTTTTGCAAAAGGAAGGGAAGAAATGGCACTTCAACTACAAACCAAAAACAACTGTTACCGGCTGCCCTATAACAGCCAGACTGAGAGATATTTTTGGTGAAGGTTACTTAACTATCAAAATTCCGAAAACGCCATCTGCAAAATCGAAAAAGAATTATTACGACATTGAAGACATCTGGCATGTATTATTCTCTTACGAGGACCAGGAATATGTGAGTGAGTTTGCTGAGATAAAACTCAGTCTATCCACAGAACAAGTGAAGCAGTTTGTAACGATGTGGAATGCCACACCCGTTGGCTATGCCATGCTAAGCCTGAATGCAATTAATAAGATCAACATCTTCTTACAAAAGGGATTGATTTATACAGAAGCAGTTCTGTTAGCCAATGTTCCTGACATTATCGGCAAGGAACTATGGGCGAAGAATGAGCAACTGTTTATTAATGAAATCAGTAATGTGATAGATTCCAATCGTCATCAAAAAATAATACTCACTACTGTAAACAATCTCGTATCAAAACACAAAAGCCTGGAAGACCACGAAAAATTTGGCTATAAAGACGGTAACTATAAACTGACAGAGTCTGACTTTAATTCAATAGAAGAAACCATCAGGGAGCAATTTGGTGCAAACAAATGGAGCCGAAAATCGAAAACAGAACAAGAACAAGTAACAAATACAGTAAAAGACTGCTATCAGGCTTACTTTAAGACAACGGGTCTTGAGCGGAAAGACATCAACAATGAAAGACATTTTGTAGTAAAGTCTCATAACACTATTTACTACAAATCTGATTCTGGTTATTACAGGCTCCCAAAGCTCATCGATACACTTGCTGAATTCTTACAGCTCAATTTCAATGTGAGTGACGATCTAGTAAAGAAAATCTATCATCCATCAGAGATTAACATTTATCCTTCTGCCAAAGCAGACAAGGACGGAGTGATAAAACTAGGAAGCCCTAAAACAGGATCATTCAAAAATCCGATGGCGATGCGGGCACTGCATGAATTGCGGAAGCTCATTAATTACATGATAGAAACAAATCAAATAGATAGCGACACACGCATTGTGGTGGAGGTGGCCAGAGAATTGAATGACTCCAATAAACGATGGGCTATTGAAGCGTGGCAAAAACAAAGAGAGGCAGAAAATCAGGAATTTGCTGAGGCTATCTCGTTACTATTAGAAGAAAAAGCAGGCATTTCTGCGGAGCCATCTAACGAAAGTGACATTGACAAAGTAAGGCTATTTTACGAACAAAATACGGAGCAAACCCTACCAGCTATTGCCGGAGAAGATGAAAAAGGGAAGAAGAGAAAAACGTCTGATGAGGCTGTAAGATGGAATGGCCATGGTAAAAAACTCATCGAAAAGTACAGGTTATGGAAAGAGCAAGGATACTTATGTTTCTACACTGGTAAATTCATCAAACTAACTGATTTGTTTGATGAAAATGTAATTGACTTTGAGCACACTTTGCCCAGAAGTAAATCCTTTGATAATTCGCTGGCTAATCTTACAGTATGTTATCATGATTACAACCGTACGATAAAGAAAAATCAGATACCCACGCAGCTGAACAACTACAATCAAGACTTTGATTTCGGAGGAAGTATAGGTATGTGTAAGGCCATCTTACCAAGATTAGATCACTGGAAAGAAAAGGTAGAGCGGATAAAACAACAAATAGATTTCTGGAGTACAAAGTCTAAAAAAGCGGCTGACAAGGGATGGAAAGATGATGCCATCCGCCAACGCCATCTATGGCTGATGGAGCTCGACTATTGGAGAAACAAAGTAGATCGGTTTACAATGGAGGAAATAACCAGTGGATTCAAGAATAGTCAGAAAGTAGATACTCAACTAATTTCAAAGTATGCATTTCACTATCTCAAAACTTATTTCGAAAAGGTAGATGTCCAAAAAGGTAGTATAACCGCGGAGTTCAGAAAGATATACGGACTACAAATACCGGACATCAAAAAAGACAGGAGTAAACACTCACATCACGCCAAAGATGCAGCCGTACTTACACTAATACCCGTGGCTGCAAAAAGAGACGAATTATTAAAAACCTATTATGAGCATCAGGAAAGAAGGCAGTCATTTTCCGCTCAACCATACAAAGGATTTAAGCGAGAATTTGTATGGAACATTGATGACAGCATATTGATCAACAATATCGCTACCGACCAAACTCTAACACCTGCAAAGCGAATTGTAAGAAAGAGAGGCAAAATAGAATTGATTGAAGGAACCAGCAGTCAAAAGGTAGCAACAGGAAATACTGTGAGAGGTCAGCTACACGATGAAACATTCTTTGGGGCTATTAAACCTGCAAAGAGAGGTGAAAAAGGAAATATATTAAGAGACGAAGCAGGAAAAATAATTCAGGAAGATAAAGTACGATATGTAGTAAGAGTTCCATTTCAATATAAAGCCAAAGCAGATTCTCCCGGATTTAAAACTCTCGAGGAAATAGAAAAACAAATAGTGGATGAAGGACTGAAAGAACAAATTCGCAAGCAGGTAGAAAAAGCAGGAGGCTTGAAGGAAGCATTTGAACAAGGGATTTATATGCTGAATAAAAACGGTGAGCCAGTAAACAAAATTCGGCACATCCGTATTTTCAAATCCACTTCTAATCCGTTGGAAGTTAAAAGACAAACATACTTATCAAAGCATACTTACAAGCAAAACTATTATGCTAACAATGCCACTAATAGCTACTTCGCCATTTATAAAAGTGGCGATATTAAAGAGTGCGACTTCAGAAACCTTTTTGAATCAGCAAAACTCATTAGTACTGGTACAATCAAGAACAAAAAAGATTTGTTTGAAAAACAGATTACTAAAAAGAAAGGAAAAACAAATATGGAACTGCCACTTAAGTACATACTTTCAACAGGTGTAAAAGTGCTGTTCTTAAGAAAGAATGATGAAGAGCTAAGAAACCTTCCTGCTGTAGAGTTGACTAAGCGGCTATATGTATTTACCAATTTTGAAAGTGATGGGAGATTGAATTTTAAATTTCATCTAGAAGCCAGAGACAACAAAGAGATAAAAGATAGCTCAGAAATTGATTTTGAAAACACCAGTCCAGCACTTCGATTTTCATACTCTAAATATGATTTTTTGGTAGAAGGTTATGACTTCATAATAGAAATGGACGGAACAATTCATTGGCTAATAAAGTACTGACAGGTCTTTCTTGCTTCGCTTAAAAGACCTGTCAGGACTTAATTTAAAACTACGAGAGTAAAAAAATGGAAGCCGGTAAAACGTACCACATCTACACACACGCCAACGGCTCCGAAAATCTGTTTCAAACCGATGAGAATTTTAGGTACTTCCTGAAACGCTATGAGGAGTATATTCCGCCCGTAGCCGATACGTTGGCGTGGTGCCTGATGCCCAACCACCTGCACCTGCTGGTACAAATTAAAAGCGAGAAAGACCTGGCTAAAGACCTGACAGGTCTTGCTGGCGGAAGTAAAAAAGACCTGTCAGGTCTTGATAACGAGAAAAACCTTGAACGCTTAACCATTCTTCAATTCAGCCACCTTTTTAACGCTTACACCAAAGCGTATAATAAATTCAAGAAAAAAAGAAGAGGCTCACTTTTTACAAGAGCTTTTAAACGACAAGAGATTACTAACGATCAGTATTTCACCAACATCATTCACTATATACATCACAACCCCGTACACCACGGGTTTGTTAAACACATACAAGATTGGCCGTGGAGTTCGTACCACGATTTTCTGCTACCCAACCTCACGCCTGCCCAACAAAAAGTTATAGACTGGTTCGGCAATTGCGAGCAGTTTCTACTCTTTCATAATCAGGCATTAGGCGCTACACCTGAAATAACCGATCATGATTAAACGCACCCTCTACTTTGGCAACCCGGCTTACCTCAGCACACACCTAGAACAGTTGGTAGTACGGCTACCCGAAGTAGAGAAGAACGATACCCTGCCTGATATTTTTAAGAAAGAAGCAATTGCAACCATACCCATCGAAGACATTGGTGTTGTTATACTCGATCATCAACGCCTTACTATTTCGCAGGCGCTATTAGCCAAACTACTTGCAAACAATGCTGCTGTAATAACCTGCGATAACACCCATCATCCAACCGGTTTACTTTTAAATCTCGATGGTCATTCGTTACAAAGCCAGCGCTTTAAAGCACAAATGGAAGCCACCGAACCCTTGAAAAAACAACTGTGGCAACAAACTATCAAAACAAAAATTCGTAATCAGGCGGCCATACTTAAAATGCAAGGATATGAAATTGAAAACATGCTGCATTGGGCCGATGTTGTGCGCTCGGGCGACCCCGACAATTTAGAAGGGCGGGCATCGGCTTGGTATTGGTCTAAGATTTTTAAACCGCAACTTAATTTTATTCGCGAGCCAGCAGGCGAACCACCCAATAACTTATTGAATTATGCTTACGCTATTCTGCGCGCCTGCACTGCACGGGCATTGGTAGGTTCTGGCCTGCTGCCTACGCTGGGTATTTTTCACCGCAATCAATACAATGCTTATTGCCTGGCCGATGATATGATGGAACCTTACCGTCCATTTGCTGACAGATTGGTGTTGGCCCTTGTAAATGAATTTGGAACCCAAACTGAGTTAACACCCGATTTAAAAAAGAAATTGTTGAGTTTACCTGCGCAAGATGTGCTGGTGCAGGGAGAAACCAGCCCCATGATGATTGCCATGCAACGTACTTCGGCATCGCTGGCAAAATGTTTTTTGGGTGAAGCCAGAAAACTGGTGTATCCGGAATTGGAATGAAAACCGAGCGACTAAACGCCTACCGCATTATGTGGATAATGGTATTGTTTGATTTGCCCACCGAAAGCAAGCAGGACAAAAAGAACTATACCGATTTCCGTAAAAAGATGATGAAAGATGGATTTACCATGTTTCAGTTTAGTGCTTACCTACGGCATTGCGCCAGCCGCGAAAACATGGAGGTGCATTTAAAGCGCATTAAAAAGAACCTGCCCCCACGCGGGCATGTGGGTATTTTAACCATTACCGACAAACAATTTGGCATGATGCAGATTTTTTTTGGTAAGCAGGAAAAACCAAAAGCCCCGATACCAGAACAGTTGGAACTGTTTTAGTCCGGGGCTTTGGATAGCATTGCATACATCAAATTTTAATCCTGATTTTACAACTAAGTTGTTGATTTAGAAAGCATTTACGTAGGGTACTCTGTATGCAATCTATCAAAGAACACAATCTGAAAGCAAATCACAACTTGGGGTTTCTGCTACAGAAATACGGAATGTCTGTATGCAATCTATCAAAGAACACAATCTGAAAGCAAATCACAACAGGTAATGACATGAGTGCCAACCCCGGCCATCTGTATGCAATCTATCAAAGAACACAATCTGAAAGCAAATCACAACAACACCTGCTCGTAGAATGGATTTTGCAGTCTGTATGCAATCTATCAAAGAACACAATCTGAAAGCAAATCACAACAAAATCATGTAGGTTCCGTGCTTCGATGCTCTGTATGCAATCTATCAAAGAACACAATCTGAAAGCAAATCACAACATAATTCGGTTTGTAATTTCTTTACAGCATCTGTATGCAATCTATCAAAGAACACAATCTGAAAGCAAATCACAACTTGTAAAGTTCGATCATCGTAAGTTTGGGATCTGTATGCAATCTATCAAAGAACACAATCTGAAAGCAAATCACAACTCTGTTATGTTAGTGTGGTTTTTCATAAAATCTGTATGCAATCTATCAAAGAACACAATCTGAAAGCAAATCACAACAACTACCTCAAACGTCTGTGCATCCGGATTTCTGTATGCAATCTATCAAAGAACACAATCTGAAAGCAAATCACAACTCTGACCGGTGAGCAAGCCGCGTGGCATGATCTGTATGCAATCTATCAAAGAACACAATCTGAAAGCAAATCACAACCAGATGGTAGACCGGCAGAACTTGTAGGAATCTGTATGCAATCTATCAAAGAACACAATCTGAAAGCAAATCACAACTTCAAGTGAAGGGTAATCCTGTACTGATAGTCTGTATGCAATCTATCAAAGAACACAATCTGAAAGCAAATCACAACCACTTCATCATTACGTTAACGATCAACGGTCTGTATGCAATCTATCAAAGAACACAATCTGAAAGCAAATCACAACGGTGCAGTTGAGTAGTAGCAGCATTAAAAATCTGTATGCAATCTATCAAAGAACACAATCTGAAAGCAAATCACAACAGTGAGTCAGATTCTTTGTAATTACCGGATCTGTATGCAATCTATCAAAGAACACAATCTGAAAGCAAATCACAACACCGTTAAAGCTTACTACCGCAGGCGCTGCTCTGTATGCAATCTATCAAAGAACACAATCTGAAAGCAAATCACAACCTTTTCATCTTTCTATTTCAAAACTTAGGGTCTGTATGCAATCTATCAAAGAACACAATCTGAAAGCAAATCACAACCCATGAGTGGCACTACTGCGCACGCTTTTCTCTGTATGCAATCTATCAAAGAACACAATCTGAAAGCAAATCACAACTACTTCATGGGTTTGATTTTGTTGATACCATCTGTATGCAATCTATCAAAGAACACAATCTGAAAGCAAATCACAACATTACGCAGCCTCAACCCTATTGATATACATCTGTATGCAATCTATCAAAGAACACTCCCGATAGCGATCGGGACTGAATCTCGCGCTTGCGTGATGATCTATCCCTTCGACAACTCCCTTACAATCGCCAACGCCTTATCAATTTCCGCTTCACTATTAAAAATGTGGGTGCAATGTCTTACCCCAAACACATCGCCACTGGCGCGTGGCCGCATGCGCCCGCGGTTCCAGAATTCATCTTGCAACTTTGCGCCTGTCATGCCTTCAATATTATATACTGTTATGCCAGCACACATGGCTTCATCAACAGGTGAAAAAATTTTTACTTTCGGATTTTGGCGCAGGCCCGTGCGTAAACGTTGACCTAAAAATTTAATACGATCATGGACGCGATCAGGCCCAATCTCAAAAAGAAAATCAAGCGCGGCCTCTAACCCTTTCAACACCGGAAAGTTACCGGTGCCACGTTGTGTAAACCGAAAGCCTTCATCGTCATGGTTATCCCACCGTGCGCTGGCGACTGTTGTCCAGATGTCTTTCATCTTGTCTTGCTTTACATACATAAAGCCTGTGCCCGCAGGTGCGCCCACCCACTTATGAAAACACCCGGCATAGGCATCGCACCCAATGTCTTTTACATCCACTTTAATCTGCCCGATAGTTTGCGCGCCATCTAATATGGTGAAGATGCCCCGCTTAGCAGCCTCGGCACAAATTTCTTTTATCGGAAGTATAGCACCACTGCCCGAGATCATGTGCGAAATGATCAACACTTTTGTTTTAGAGGTAAAGGCTTTTACAATGTCTTGATAAACTTCTTCAGAATTTTTAATTGGTTTGCCGATAACCGCTTCCTTAAACACTACACCATATCGCTTTTCTTTTACCAACCAACTGCCACGCCCACCGGGGTGTTCCTGATTGGTAGTTAACACTTCATCGCCTGCCTGCAACGTTATGCCATTTGCGAGGTAACTTATTCCATGAGTTACATTGTCGGTCATAGCAATCTCACCCACCTCAGAATTAATCAACTTACCTACTTTGGTGCGAATGCTCATCAGATTATTATAGCCGCTGATAAACTCTTCCTTGTTATCGTCTTTATACGCCCAGTCGGCCACGTGCGCAGCTAAGTAACGGGCATGCTCTGTCATTTTATCTACTACTACTTTAGGCATTACGCCTACAGTACCCGGATTAAAAAAGACTTTGTCGTTAGCGAGCATAAACTGGCTCCGGAGTTTTTTCCAATACTGCGGATCATTGGCCAAAGGCATTGCCGGTGTTGATTCTGCTTGCGCTGATAAAGCTGGCAAGGCCAATGCGGCAAGGCCTAATGATTTGAGGGCGTTTCTGCGCGAGGTCATCCTAAGAATTTATTTTATTGTTAAATGTAACAGATTTTGCTCGGATTGTATCGAGCATAATTGCTTTGAAAACCAACGTAAAAAAACAGTTCAACCCCACTTGCGCGAGGTTGAACTTCACTCTAACCTAACAACAACTAACCTAAACTAATTCTTCTACTTTCTGATCTGCATCTGCAGTTATTTTTTGTTGCACTGGTTCATGAACCTTTACTGATTTTGAAACACCGGGAAATATTTTCTTAATCACGAAATATAAAATCAAAGCTGAAAGTACACCGGTTAAGAAATCAGTAACCGGAACCATGATGGCCGTGTATACCATCATCCACATTTCAAATTTGCCGGTAGCGGTTACTTCACGAATTTCTTTTCGCTTAATCATGTTGCTGGCCACCCAAAGTAAAATACCGCCAATGCAAGCCATTGGTACCAACTCCAGGTATTGGGCAATGTAAAATGCCATAGCCAGTTTCAACACACCTTTAAAGTAACCGGCCAATGGTGTAACTGCACCAGCTTTAATACTCGTGGCTGTGCGCGCCAATGCTCCGGTACATGGAAATCCATTTACCAAAGGTGTAATGATCTGCACCAAACCTTGGCCCCAGAATTCTTTATCAGGATTGAAAGGAGTTTTTTGATTATTCGCTAAACGATCGGCCATAGACGAACACAACAAACTCTCTACACCAGAAACAAACACAATGGCAATTACATAATAAACAATATCGGCTAACAAGGCCCAATTAAAATCGGGCATAGATGGAGCAGTAAACACGAAGAAGTCGTTGGGAATAGTGCCATAAATATCGCGCACCAGAATAATGCCTTTGCCTTGTAGCACAGTAGCCGAAGCTAAGGTAGCCGCACCAATCGCGATAAGCGGTGCCGGAATAAAAATGGAAATCTTAAGTAAGTACCGCGTTAATAAAAATGTTCCTACTCCAATTACTACCGACCAGATATTTATTTTTCCCAAACTTGTTAATGCAATCTGAAGGTTATGCAACAAGCCACCTTTGATGTCTTCATCCTGGCCCAGCGTATCTTTAAAACTCTCTATTCCTAGTATATCTTCCATATTGGTAAGCGCAATGGCAACAGCAATACCCACAGTAAATCCAACCACTATGGAGTTGGGTACATACTTCGCCAGTTTACCCATACCCGTTAAGCCCATTATCATTAAGATTACACCGGATATAATGGAAACGAATACCAGAAACCCATGGGCCCCGGCTGCGGTGCCTCCATTTTCGGGACCGTACTTAAAAATTATACTTGCAATAACCGGTATGAAAGCCGCAGTGGGACCATACACCTGATACTTTGAGCCACCAAAAGTGCGGCCGACAATACATGCTAACGCACCAGCAATAATTCCTTGTTCGGGGCGCAAGCCCATAGCCATTGCAAAACCCATAGCCATAGGAATAGCAGTAAGCGCCACTACAAGGCCAGCGCTAAAATCGCGATAAACGGTACTGCGCCAATTATGCGATTGCAAATCTTCAAAGCGACTATCGTACAGCGTGAAAAATAATTTCAGCCGACTGAGCATGGTATTGGGTTGTGCTGATGGGGTCATGTTACATTAAATTAAGTGAGGAAAATTTCTGCGAGTTGATTGCGTTCGGGTGCATTTTCTATTGGTTTCCATTCTACTTCTTGCGGTGCCAGCTTGCTTGCCCGCAGGTAAGGCAATACATCAAAACTTTTTCCGCTTACGCGAAGCGTATAAGTTTTAGGAATCAGAATTTCGGTAATGCGATTGCCTTCCAGAAAATTTTGAAACGCACTTTGCGTTACACCTGAAAAAATTTCGATGCGAAACGAATTAATGCGACTGGCATATTTGTTCCGGAGAATGCGACACGCATCTTCAAAATCGGGATTGGTTAACTTTGAAACCGAATCGGCTCGGGTTCTGAAAAGCAAATCAAAAATAGAATCGGAAAGATGCAGGCCATGAACCAGCACAATGTTTAATGGTTCTTGTGCATGTTGGGCTGCATACTTAAACAGGTTAAGCGATTCAATTGAAAAGTCGGTTGGTATTAGTATCGTTCTCTTCATAGGCCGTTCTGCTAAAATTTTTCGCTTCCGCAGAAGCAATAAAAACTTTTGTAAGAATAGCCCTGCCGCGTTAAGGCGGGTTAAGAACGAGATTAGAAAGCGATAAGAATGAACTTTTTATTTACCCAAGGCTGTAATGGCCAATAGGAAAAGTAACCTGTACGGTTGTGCCCTCATTAATTTTTGAAACTACCAGCAACTCGCCTGTGTGCATGCGCACAATATTACGGGCCAGCGGCAAACCAATACCATAGCCTTCATACTCAGTAACATTAGAGGCGCGGAAAAAAGGATCGTAGATAAATTTTAATTCCGCATCCGGAATTCCCACTCCGGTATCTTTAATTACAATTATAACTTTATCATCAGCCGCACCAATGGAAACCGTTACCGGTTTGTTGTGCGAATATTTGCAGGCATTGCTTACCAGATTGGTAAGCGCCAGGTGCAGCAATTGCTCGTTGCCTTTAATCTTTAATTGCTCCGGACTCTCCGGCATCAGGCTAGTATTAATCTGAACTTTGTTTTTCGGATTAATTTTATCGATGGTGCTTTTCACATCCCACAACAATTGATCTACCCGAACTTTATCAAACTTTTGTGCTTTACCGGCAAAACCTGTTTGCGCCAGAAACAATAACGACTTGGTAATTTTCTCTAATCGCTCGGCTTCACTTAAGATGGTAGTGAGTGATTCTACATACTCCGTCTCACTGCGCGATTTGGAAAGCGTTACTTCTGCTTCGCCTATAATAGTAGTAAGCGGTGTACTTAACTCATGCGAAGCATTGCTTATAAAATTGTTTTGTGTTTCGAAAGCGGTCTCCAGCCTATCGAGCATATTGTTGAACGTAGTTTCAAGTTCGCCAATCTCATCGTTAACCCGGCCCGACTCTAATCGCAAATGCAAACTTTGCGAACTGATTTCTTTTACTTTATCGGTTATCTCTTTTACCGGTGTAAACACTTGTCGCGAAAAAACAAAAGCCACAAACAAAGCAACTGCCGATGCCAGCACAATACCGATAAGCAAAATGTTGCGCAGGTAAGCTAAATGGTGCGTGCTATAATAATTGGCAGCCGAAACAATTACCAGGTAATCGCCTGCTTTGCCGCTGTAGCGGATACCAGTAAAAAAAATATCACCCATTTGATGGGTAGCCGAACCTGTAGCTAAAAGCGTTGAAAAAAAAGATTTGGGTAAACTCAACTGTGCCGCTTCAGCCTCGAACGAATGACCCGGTTCAATCTTGAAGAAGTATTCCTTTTCTTCCGGTAACTTTTCCAAATGCAGTTCGCGCACTTCTTGTAAAACCGTTTGGTTTGCCTCTTCATGATCTAATTCGGCACGAGCCGTAACTACGCCACGAATTTCCAATCGCTTATAAAAATCGGTAAAGGAATATCGGGTTGTAAAAAAATACACGCTTGCACTCAGCACCATAATGGTTGAGAGCAGAATCAAAAAGAAAATTAGCGCTATTTTAGTTTGCGTTTTCATTGGATTCTTTCAATACGTAACCCATACCAATTACTGTGTGTAGCAATTTCCGTTGTGGATCGCGGTCAATCTTCTTGCGCAGATAATTTACATATACATCCACCACATTGGTGCCCATATCAAAATCAATACTCCACACTTGCTCCAGAATATCTAATCGCGACATTACCCTGCGTGGGTTTTTCATAAACAAAATTAACAATCGGTACTCTGTAGATGTAAGTGAAATTACGCGACCATCGCGCTTTACCGTTTTGGTATAATCGTTCACTTCAAGATCGGCCAGTTTGTAAATTTCTTCCTGCGGCTCAACACTGGGCGTAGGTTCAGCTTCCTTTCTACGCAGCAAGGCTTTAACCCGCGCCACCAATTCAATAAACTTAAATGGTTTTACCAGGTAATCGTCCGCTTCGGTTTCCAACCCGATCACAACATTCTCGGCTGCGCCCAATGCGGTAAGAAATAAGATGGCTACTTGTTTATTTTGCTTTCGGATGGCGCGACAAATTTCCAAACCATTAACACCCGGCAACATAATATCGAGAATTACCAGATCGAAGCTTCCATTAAGCGCCAATTGCAAACCAGTGGTGCCATCCAGCGAAACGCTTACTTCAAAGCCAGCTTCGGTTAAGCCCTTATTAATGAATGAAGCCACACCGGCTTCATCTTCTACCAATAAAATTCTTTTCTTTTCTATGATCTTTGTGTTTTCAATTAAAAGCAAAGTATAAATAAACTCTTAACAGGACAATAAACTATTTATCATTACATGTAGTTTAATTAAAGATGGAACTTGCAACTGCTATAAATCTGATTCGGGACGGAGTATCCACAGCACAAACGCCACAACATTGGGCCGATCTTGGTGCCGGAAGTGGATTGTTTACACAAGCACTCGCCAGTCTTTTGCCTGTTAGAAGTTCGGTACACGCTATCGATCAACATAAAAGTTCGTTGGATTCAATCAACTGGTTATATCCCGATGTTTCATTGATGCGTACACAAGCTGATTTTTCCGTAATAGAGTTTAGCGAACTGAAGGATGGTTTTATACTCGCCAATGCGCTACATTATATTGAGAATAAACAAGCACAGCTAAGCCGACTAAAAAAACACCTTACACCTACTGGCCGGATTATTATTGTAGAGTATGAAACCGATACTCCCAATCAATGGGTGCCCTACCCCATAACCTTTGAAAGACTTAAATCAGTTGCATTAAATGCTGGATTTCCTGTTATCACTAAAGCAGGAATGGTGCCGTCTGCCTATCATTCGGGCGGAATGTATGCGGCTGTTTTAAGTTGATAGAATTATTCCGAATCAAACACCAATTGTAAATTCTTATCGACAAAAAATACATATTCGTCCAGATCGCGCGAAGCAATTAGTTTTTCAATTACCTGTTTAAACTTTACGATGTATTCCTTCGCCATGTCTTCGCGAATAGAATCGCTGAACCGGTTTTTGCGCGACTCCATTTTATAGTCAATCAAACTATTCAAACTCAACAAAGTGTTGGGGAAATCGAAATACACTCGCTTATTACCATTTCCGGTAACGGTAAGAATATCGCGTGCGCGGCCTTCCTGAAATTCAAGGTTCACAATTTTGTCTTCAAAACTCATCATCCGGATTTTACCAATAACGCGCTCAATGTTGCGCGGCTCTAACTCCGAAAGTTTTGTGGGGATATAAATAAACAACCGTGGCTTGGGGCTTCCTAATGGAATCTGTTTCATCAACTGCGAGATAAGCGGCTCAACAAAATTGTGTACGTAACCATAAGCCAATGCATACGGCAGCGAAAATTCTTCCTCCTCCAGGCGTGAACCAAATTCGCTTACCAAGGCGGTAACCGCGGTAGAGATCAATCCTAATACAACAGTAATTGGTTCAGGATCGAACGGAGCGTTTTTCCAGAACAACCAACACAACGCAACAGCCAGTGTGGCAACCCACAACAACACAACCAATGCCTTGGATAAAAATTGAAGTTTCATTGCTGCATAGTAGCAAAGTTTGACTAATAAGTAAAGATCAAATCACAACTTCGGCCATGAAATTTCCATTGGTCTGATGGAGATTCAACGCGCCACCTTGTAGCCTCATTATTTCCTGACAAATCCAAAGGCCCATACCCAACCCCGAACTCAACTCACTCACTTTTTTAAATTCGCTTTTCAGAATCTCTACATCGGTAATGGTTTCCGTTACCGGATTTACAAACTGCACCGCTAACCTATCAGCACGATTAATGGTAACCTGGATGGTGGCTTCATGTTGACTATACTTAATCGCATTATCCAATAGGTTAAACAAAACAAGTTCAATCTTATCGTAATCAAAACTACTGGTGCAATCTTCCGTTGCCAACGTAACTTTTACCTGCGCATTTTTTGTTTTGATCTGATACTTACATCGCTTCAATGCAGAATACAAAGCTTCATCTAATCTATTAACAGCTTTCCGGATAACCAGGCTTTCGCTCTTGAGTTGACTAATCAGTAAAAAATCCTGAATAACCCGATCTAACCGTTGCACTTCATGCAACTGATTTTCTAAAATGGTGCGCGTGGAAGGTTCCGGGTTTTGATTGAGTGCTACCGACAATTCGGTTTGCATTACCGTTAACGGAGTTTTTAATTCGTGCGCAGCCGATGCGAAAAAATTAGTTTGCGTTTTAATAGAACTCTCTATTCGCGCAAGCATACTGTTAATGGTACGGGCCAACTCGCGATACTCATCATCTGATGTTGGTTCGGCTACGCGTTCCATACTGCGCGTGGCCTGAATGCGAGACGCTACTTCAACAATATTACGCACGGGACGCAGTGTAAATCCCGATACTATATAAACCAATACACCCGCCAGTAAAATTGAAATGGAGTTGGCAATAAAAAGATAGAGCTGCAAGGTTCCCAACTGACTATCCAGATCGTGCGTGCTACGCGCTATCGATAACAAGAGCGATGCATTGCTGTAAGGAACCGGCCGCGCCTTTGTTACAATCTTAATAGAATCCAATACCAACACCGCATCTTCACTCCAGACTTCCGGAAAGCCGGGTGATGCAAAAACGGTATCAATACCAAGCACTTCTTTAATGCGGATAAACATTAAATAATTTTGAGGTGGCAATGGAATAAGTGCCGGATCCAGTCGCACTTTATCGAAGAGCTTCTCGCCTTCCGCTTGCAACTCGCGCGTGTCGGCCTGAATTAAAATGGTTTCTACTTTGGAGTAAACCAAAAAATTTACCGGTAATACAATCACTACAAAAACACCAAAAAAGATAAAGGCTGTTTTGGCGCGGATGCCCAACAAGGGATTGCGTAGTTTCAAAATCTAACTGCGGATAAGTTCGCCCTGAATATAATACCCAAGGCCCACTTTTGTTTCGATAAGATCAGGATCGCCCAATTTTTTTCGCAACTGCGAAAGGTGAACTTCGATAACATTACTGCCCATATCGAAATTTGCTTCCCAAACTTTTTCGGCTATTTCGGTTTTAGAAATTACCCGGTTGCTATTCGCGATTAATAATTCGAGTAATGCAAACTCGCGTTTGGTAAGCACTACTTCCTGTTGATTGGAAAATACCTTTCGGGAAAGTAAATCCAATTCGAGATGCGCTACCTTAAAGTTGGTAAAACTACGGCTTAACCCTTTGCGCGTAACCGCCCGCACCCGCGCCAGAAACTCACCAAAGTCGAACGGCTTTTTAATATAATCAACCGCGCCTTTGTCCAGACCTTCAATTACCCGCTCGCTACTGTTGAGCGCACTCACCATAATAACCGGCACTTTAATTTCAAACCGTTTCAGATTTTCAAGCACTTCAAAGCCACTGATGCCCGGTAACATTACATCCAGAATAACCAGATCGTAACGTTCGGTTGCAGCAAGATTTAAAGCCTCGCCACCGGTGCTTACTGCATCTACTGCGTACCCTTGTTGTTCTAATCCTTTGCAGATAAAACTGTTCAGGCGGGGTTCGTCTTCAACCAATAGTATCTTCATGGGATATACACAGAGAAAGTTTTGCCATCGATGGTTAACCGTTCGGGTACTACAATCTGATAATCCCGCTGATAAATCTCGCCCACTTTTTTTACCCGTTGTTTACCTTGAATACTGATCTGCTTGCCTTTTTGAAAATGCAGCGCCAACTGTTGCGCCATCATGGCATCAATTTCCACATAATACTCCGAATTAATAATCAAACTGCTCACATTTCCTTTAGCCGTTAAATTAATGCGGGTAATCTTACCGGCTATGTCCACCGGCTCGTGTTCATGTCTGCCATCGGCACCGCCAAAAAATCCAAACGTACGGATGTACAGCGTATCGGTATTTTGCACTATGGCATGTAGTTCGGGCAAAGCCAGCGGTTGGTCATCAATTTTGAAATCGGAATAATAAAATTTTAACGGCTCGCCCGGTTTTATAAACTCCTGAATGCGCTGGGCATCATCGCTGGGAAATGATACACTGATCATTTTTCCATCGGTCGATTTAAACTTTACACCAACCCGCACAAAGTTTTGTTTGAAAAGATAAGAATGAAGTTTTGCTTCTACATCAAGTAACCGATTGAAGTAATATACATCCTTTACGTTGGGAATTGGAAATTCAAAACCCGGCCCAATGTGCCTGCGAAAACTACCGAACGAAACCCGGTCTCCGATTTTTATATCACCCAGTTTATCATCCGTTGAAAGAATGGCGTGACAATATCCTACCAACCCATTTTCAAAAATCAAGGCAAGACGTTTTCCATCCTGCACATAATCGCCTGTAACCTTTTTATCCAGAAACACTTCTGTTTTGGTAGTGACTTCCTCTTTTATGGCAGGCATTTCGTACCAGCCTTGATTGGTTTTGATGGCTACAATCGAGTCATGGAAAAAAAATACCGATGAAATTTTGGTGCGGTCAATTTGCTTTTTCTTCATTTCGGCATACCGCAGATTCACGTTTGCGCGCAGCGTTAGTGTTTCACCCACTTTAACATTTTTTACTACCCAGCTTCCATAAGCCGGATGAAACAAAAAGCCATTAGGCTCGCCATTTATATCCAGCACAATCTGCTGAAGTGCAAACCCAAAGCCCGAACCAATTGACTTTACTACACCCGTAAATTCCTGCACTTCAAACTTTGGTTGGGCCGCAAGTTTTAGTGGAACCAACAGCAGCAAAATGGCAAATACTTTCATGTGTGATTTTTTACCAAAAGTATGTTGCCCGGCTAAGGCTCAACTTAAGATCAGATTAATTTTTCTTAAGGCGGGGTTTTGATTAACTTAGTTTTCTAAATCAATCCGGTTATGAAGAAGAACATTATTATAGGTGTACTCGCGCTGGTATCCGTGTTATCTATGGCTTTTGGCGTTCAACAAAAGATAAGAGCGGATAAAAATGAAGCCCTTGCCATTGAAAATGAAAAGCGCGCGATTCAACTGATGGAAGAAGCTCGCCTGGCTGCTGATGATGCACAACTTCAGCGTGCGATTGCAGAAGTAAATCTTGTTGAGGCCGTGCGGCAACGGGAATTGGCGAATGGGAAAAGTTCTAATTAATTTTTCATTTACAGGATTTGAATATGGCTTATATTCGCTTCTGGATGCTGGCTATAAGCCATTGAATTACTTATAGCCAGACGTTGTGTGCAAGCCGTCCGGACAAATTAGAGACAGATGACTGAAAAGATTTACATCCATATGATTGACGGTACCGACATTTGGGTTCCAGTAGACGCTGTACGACAAACCGACAATCAATTTATA
>JAFLBR010000023.1 GCA_017303795.1 Cytophagales bacterium
ATGATGGACAACTCCCAACTAAATTTTATAACATTGCACCAAGCCAACTGCAGGGTAGTTGACCACATTCCAACATCAGATATGATTACGATAATTATTAACTGACACAGTTTACTTTACAGACCCTCAATGAATGGACGTTTACCCATCTTTAAGAATCCACCAATCATAATTGCCGTTCCAGATCGGGAAATTCTTGTAAAAACTTTTAATGTAACTACAAAATCGTTTGATGTTAGACCAGATCCGCACGATTACGATCAAGACGAAAACAAAGATGCTTGGGCTGCTGATCTCATTTCCTTTACACTTATAATTTTTGAAAAATAATTAATAGACTTATTAATCAATGATTACAGACCCCAAAAATTGATTACTGAATACCCCAATTTCAACTAAACACACCATCCGCCATCATCATGGCCTTTCCAAACTCTTCTCTATCAAGTTTCAGATCAACTTTCTTAGAATCCAAAAAAGAAATAATCGTTTCAGTAGCCATGTTACCTACCAGTTCGTCTTTGGCCATGGGGCAACCACCAAAACCTTTTAGTGCGCCATCAAACCGCTGACAACCGGAATTAAAAGCGGCTTCAATTTTTTCGATACTGGTTTTAGGATTGGAATGCAAGTGTGCGCCAAATTCAGCAGCCGGAAACTTTTTAATTAATGATTTAAATAAGTATTCAATCTGCTGTGGTTCCGAAACACCAATCGTATCGGCCAACGAAATAATCTTCACGCCAAGGGTAGCCAGTATGTCCGAAAACTGTTCTACAATGCCTACATCGTAAGGATCGTTATACGGATTACCGAACCCCATACTGATATAAACAACCTGTTGTTTGTTATGCTCCTCACACAACTCCTGAATTTCGCTTACTACATTTAAGGCTTCGCTAATCGATTTATTGGTATTGCGTTGTTGAAACGTTTCTGAAATAGAAAGTGGAAAGCCAAGATAATGAATGGCTTCAAACTTACAGGCATTTTCTGCACCCCGCACATTGGCTACGATAGCCAACAGTTTGGATGAAGTTGTAGATAAATTAAGTTTTGTCAATACCTCGGCAGTATCGCGCAATTGCGGAATAGCTTTGGGCGACACAAAACTTCCAAAGTCGATGGTATCAAACCCTACTTTCAACAACTGATTCAGGTAAGCAACTTTCTGTTCAGTAGGGATAAATGTATGTAATCCCTGCATGGCATCACGGGGGCATTCAATCAACTTCATGGGATTAAGGTACTGTTAACTTTTTGTTCAGGCAACAGCATTAAAAAATCGGTAAGCACCATACAATAGAAAAAATCAGGCGGTAATCGGAAGTATCAGCCATTTAACTGAAAAACCTATCGCAACTTTAACACAGATGGATTAACTTACCGAGTGAACTAATTTTTACCAATGCCTTTACCCACATTTGGCGGCACACTTGGCTATAAAAGAGCCGCCCACTTGTTGCATCGAGCCACGTATGGCCCCACCAAGTTGCAGATCGATTCGTTTGCAACATTAACTGCAAGTCAGGCTGTTGCCTTACTCTTTCAACAACCGCTACCCGACCCTGTACTACCGCTTGATCCGGAAACCGGAACTGAATGGGTGCTAACGGGCACCACAGAAGCCAACAGTGGCGACCCTGAACTACAGGAAATTTTTAAAGGTTGGTTTATAGGGCAGATGTTAGGCCTGGGTGTGCCTCCCAGTAATCAATTAGCGTATGCCACCCGCGAAAAAATTGTCTTCTTTTTACATTCAGTCCTAACCTGTATTCAATCTAAAGTTGATAACAGCCGGTCACTCTATTTTCAGAATCAGCTCTTTCGCAAGTTTGCTTTCGATAAAACTTTACCAATAGAGTTTAACTTCAAGGAGTTAACCAAAAAAGTAAGTGTGGACAATGCCATGCTGCGCCTGCTGGATGGCAACCTGAACGTAAGAGGTAGCGTGAATGAAAATTATGGTCGCGAACTTCTTGAATTATATTCAATAGGTCGCGGGCTTGAAGGCACTTTACCACCAGCCACCACCCTAGGCGATTATTTTAACTTTACGGAACAAGATGTACGCGCGGCTGCGCAGGTGCTTTCCGGTTGGGAACTGGACACCACATTCACTTCGGTAGATGAAGATGTTGATCTCTACCTTACCGGAACGCAAAAACTTCCACGCGGTAAAGTGCGCGGCAGTACAACCAATGCTGGCTCACATGATAATACTGTAAAACAATTCAGCGACCGGTTTGGCAGTGCC
This sequence comes from Cytophagales bacterium, assembly GCA_017303795.1. GTDB lineage: Bacteria > Bacteroidota > Bacteroidia > Cytophagales > Cyclobacteriaceae > ELB16-189. The sequence continues at coordinate 2,258 of JAFLBR010000023.1, forward strand.
ACTATACAACCCGATCCGCTCCTTCTAAATGGAACAAATGCTACAGAAGAAAGTGCATTGGATGAAATAAGTCAACTGATTGAATTGATTTACGCACAACCGGAAACAGCCCGCAACTTTTGCAGGCGCGTGTATCGGTATTTTGTGTACCACGAGATTACCCAAACCATTGACGATTCTATTATCGCCCAAATGGCTAATACGTTTATCAGCAGCGGTTATAAGATTCAACCTGTGTTGGAAGATTTATTTCAGAGTCAGCACTTCTACGATGCCGCGGCCGGTGTAACCGATGACAACTTTGGGGGCATTATTAAATCTCCACTCGATCTGATGGTGGGCACGTTGCGCTTCTTTAATGTTCAACTACCCGATCCCACAGGAAATGCAGCTGCATATTATGAACAAACCGGTGATTTGATCCGATCACTTACAGACATGGGGATGCATTTTTATGAACCGTTCGATGTGGCCGGTTACGATGCTTATCATCAATATCCCATTTACCATCGCAGTTGGATCAGTACCAATTACCTGGTGCGCAGATATCAGTTTATTCAAAATCTGGTTTCGGATAGCCAGATGGGTGGCATGATGAAGATTGACCCGGTTGCGTTAGTACAAACCAACATCAGCAATGCCATTGCTTCAGATGCTCGCTTGCTTATTGTTGAATTGGCTAAATACTTATTACCGTTATCGGATAACCTGACATTTGATACTGCTACTGATGATAATGCCGGACTTACTGCAGAGCGCTTAAATTATTTTCTAACCGCCTTTTTGAAATCGCCTCAGATTGATGCCGACCCCGAAGGCGCGTGGACATTCCGGTGGAACAACCCGGTAGATATGGAAGTGGTAAGGCGGCAACTTGAAAACCTTTTCAATGCCATGTTGCAATCGCCCGAGTATCAACTTTATTAATGAAGAGATGAAACGCAGAAACTTTATAAAGCAACTTTCACTGGCCGCAGTACCCTTTACATTAGGTGGCATCCCTATCAAGTTGATGGCTGAAAATTCGCTTACGCGGATGGCAGAGCATAGTACCAACGACCGTGTACTGATTATTCTGCAATTGCATGGTGGTAACGATGGCTTAAACAGTATTATTCCGGTTGAAGCGTATGATACTTATTATCGCTGGCGCGCCAACATTGCTATTCCGGCAAAGAACAGTGCGCGTAAAATGATTTTATTAGACAACACCTTGCCATCCGATGCGCAAGTAGGTTTGCATCCGGATATGTTGGCCATGAAAGATTTGTATGATCGTGGGCGAATGACGGTAGTACAGGGTGTATCTTATAAAAACAATAATGGTTCGCACTTTCGTGGAAGAGATATTTCATTTATGGGTGGCGGCTTCGATGATTATTTTTCATCGGGGTGGGTAGGCCGGTATTTGCAACAGGAATTCGCACCCAAGCAATACCCCGCTGAGTTTCCGAATCCAGAAATGGAAGATCCGTTAGCCATTGAAATGGGAAGTGATGTATCGCTCATCTTCCACCAGCAAGGAAACATTCCAACATCAATCTCTATCAACAACCCGGAAAGTTTTGCGCAGTTGGTTTCAGAACTGGAAGGCTTTACGGATCAGGGAGTAGATCCGCGCGGTAAACCACCCTTGGCCTTAGAAAACTCACCATATGGTAAAGAACTAAACTGGATTTTAGGTCTTGAAGATAAATCGCAGGATTATGCAGAGCGATTAAATGAGATCTATCAACGCTCATCGGCTTCATCTGTTACCTATCCTGAAAATTATCCTTTCAATGCTCCGCGTGGCAGCATGCGTAATGGTTTAACTCCGCAGCTTCAACTTATTGCACGTTTATTAGATGGCGGTGGTGCTGGTATGGGTGTAAAAACAAAAGTTTTTTTGGTTAAGCTTGGCGGATTTGATACCCATGCCGAACAAGTAGAAAGTTACGATCCAACCATGGGTCAACATGCCGCGCTCATGTATCATATTGCTTCCGCGATGAAAGCCTTTCAGGATGATTTGAAAGCCCGCGGCCTTGAAGACAGAGTGCTTACAGTAACTACTTCAGAGTTTGGCAGACGCGTGCGCGCTAATGGAAGTTATGGTACCGACCATGGTACCGGAGCTCCGGTTATGATTTTTGGTAAAGGTGTGCAACCCGGTGTGGTGGGTAAAGTTCCGGATATGAATTTGCAAAATGTAGAAATGCAATACGACTATCGCCAGATTTATGCGAACCTCTTACGCGATTGGATGCTGGTAGATGAAACCAAGATCAAAGACGATATTTTCTATAAAGACTTTATAAATGGGTTTAATGAAGACGGTACTGTTGAGTATGCACCTTTGCCCCTTGCGCAACAAGTAATTTCGGGTGTAACCGATAACTTTATCAGCAACCGCTTTAACTTAGAAAACTGTTACCCTAATCCGGCCAACGAAAGCACCACTATCAAGTTTACTATTAATGCAACTCAAATGGTCTTTTTGAATTTGAAAGACATGCAGGGCCGCACACTCAAAACGCTACTGGCCGAAGAAAAAGCTGCGGGTACGCACGAAGTTGATGTAAATGTTACTTCTTTACCTCCCGGCACGTATTTTTATCAATTGAAAACCGGCTTCCTTCAGGAAACCAAAAAACTAATCGTTATCCGATAGCCCTATGAAGATTCTATCGCTCGCACTGGCCCTTCTCATTAGTACAGCTTGCCTGGGTCAGTTTAAAAAGAAAGGAAACAACACCCTTCCCAAACAGCGGCCCACGCAACAAAATAAGTTTCTGGAGAAACAATGGTGGCTCGGCTTTAAAGCCGGAACCAATTTGGCTCAGGCTAAGCCAATCAAATCATACACGGTAATGGTGCCAACAAACTATTCGGAACAACTGAATGCAAAATCGTACGATTCGTTTTTGAAAACCGGAAGCCAGGCAACCTTAGAAGCTACTTTCTATTATAAAGGTTTTTCATTTAGCGTGCAGCCTACTTACCGGCACACGCGATTCACTTATTTCAATCAGTACAGGTGGTACAATAACGATAACAGCGCTGAAACATTAGAGTTACGTTACGATCAGGAACAGAAACTTGATTTTGCAGACTTTCCATTCTTTATCAAGTATGATATTTTACGCGATAAGCTTCGTCCGTATGTACAAGTGGGTATTGTTTATTCCATGTTGATTAATGCCAATAAAGCGGTAACCATTTCCGGTACCGATTATGCATCGGGTGGCACCAATCAATTTGCCAACGAAACTATTATTGTGGGCGCAAAAGATTTGTTTGAGAACTATTGGAGCCTTGCAGCCGGAGTAGGTTTAGACTATAACCTCGGCAATGTGCGCGTTGTATTAGAAGGTACTTACATAAAAGGCATGAGCAACATTACCAATACTAAAAACAGATTTGGCAACGACAGGTTAGCCGGCATAGGCGATGCACAAGACGATCTTGATCTTAATAACATCGTTATCTCAGCCGGAGTATTATTCCCGATGCGTTTCCTCAGCAGTAGTTTCAAAACTTTAGATCGTTAAAACATGCGTTACCTATTTATACTTGCACTGGTAGTACTGCTTGGTTGTTCAAACGACTCAGATCCGGCAGCAGACAAAGCCAGCTTTACCCGCATTTACGATAACAGTAAGTTTAATACTACTTATTTCCCTATTGATATTAAACAAACACCCGATGGTGGCTACCTGATTTTAGGTGGGCGCAGCGTTGAAGGTTCCGACTTCAGTGGTATTTATCTACTGAAAGTAGATGCTTTTGGAGGTTTTGAATCTGAGACAGAGATTGACGAAGCGTACGTTAATCCTATTGGGCCATTATTTCTCTCAGGCAGTAACTATTATTTCTTTTGCATGACACCTGTGGGTTTTCAAACCCAACTCTTCCAAGTGGATGCTAATGGTACACCCGGCACACCCATAATGGTAGGTCAAAGCTATCCGCTTTCAGCTAATATGGACGGAAGTAATTTTTTACTTCTTACATACGATAATGTTGACAAAGAAAGTATAATCTCTGTCATCGCACCAAGCGGCACAGTTAGTCAATCAAAATCTTTTAGTATTGGCGCAGGTGCTGATATTGTAATCGAGGAGGCTATCGATAATCACTTCCTACGCATGGGTAAACAAATACCCTTTCTGGTTGGGAAAGCAGGAAGTGCTTTCTACTTCAACGGATTTTATAATTATACTTTAGCATTAGCCTTTACCAACCTGGTTGCTGATGAACCACAGGGTATTGTGAATGGCTCCCAAGACAAAGGTGGCGTAAGTCAGGCGGTGCCATTAGATGGTGGAAAGTTTGCCTTAGCCCGATTTAACTTTGGTGATAATTATTTTCTGCCATCGGCTACCATTAACAGCTCAGGTATTAGTTCAAGTTCAGAATTAGGGGGCAATCCTTTACCCGAATTAGCACCTAACGCGAAGGTTGCTATTCTGCGCACAACCATAAATGCACGTAAAATAGTTATATACGCAAGCGATACCCGCAGCAAACAGATTGCATTGTTTGGGTATGATGAAGCTACCGGTGCCTTGGTGGGTAGCAAATACCTTGGGTTTTCTAATCCTTTTGAAATTGCTTCCTTAACTTCTACAGCCGATGGTGGCCTGATTGTGTGTGGTACAACCTATGTAGCCGGACGATTTACTCGGATCTGCTTATTCAAACTTTCGCAGGAAGAATTAACAGAAGCGTTCAAAGGATTTTAATAATTCATTCGTTTTTTCTTCCTTGGTCGTAATTTAGATTATGATCTCCATAGAAGAATACAAAGACATTAAGCCTTTCACCACCTTTGGTGTACCCGTTACTGCGCGTTATTTCAGTTCTATTTCATCCATTGAGGCATTACAGCAACTTATTCAGCACCCCATCTATCAAAACAATTCGCGTTTTATATTGGGTGGTGGCAGTAATGTGCTCTTTACAAGCGATTATAACGGGCTTGTTATCCAAAATTTATTAAAAGGTATCACCATCAGACAAGAATCAGACACTTCTATTGATATAGAAGTAATGGCTGGTGAGAATTGGCACAACCTGGTGATGTATTGTGTACAACATAACTGGGGTGGTATTGAAAATCTATCGCTTATACCCGGTACAGTTGGCGCTGCACCTATTCAAAACATTGGTGCATATGGTGTAGAAGTAAAAGAAGTTATCAAATCTGTTACCGGTATTGATCTTGAAACAGGTTTGTTCAGAACGTTTCTTACTCATGAATGTGCGTTTGAATACCGCGACAGCATCTTTAAAAGTAAATTAAAAGAAAATTTTTTTATTTCAAGTGTTACTTTAACTCTTACTAAAAAAACACATCGTATAAACACAAGCTATGGAGCAATCAACGATGTATTAAAACAACAACACATTACAACACCAACTATACAACACGTAAGTGATGCTGTTATACAAATACGCAGCAGTAAGTTACCTGATCCAACTAAAATTGGTAATGCCGGAAGCTTCTTTAAGAATCCAACAATACCACTTGCACACTATGAACAACTACAAAAATCATTTCCAGAGATACCAGGTTATCATTCTGTAAATCAAGAAGTTAAAGTGCCCGCAGGCTGGCTGATTGAACAATGCGGATGGAAAGGAAAACGCATAGGCGATGTAGGTGTGCATACACAACAAGCATTGGTGTTAGTAAACTATGCACATGGTAGTGGTAAAGAAATTTTTTCGCTTGCATCAAACATCATTTCATCTGTTAAAGAAAAATTCAACATCGCATTAATATGCGAAGTGAATATCAAATGATGATTGAAGTATTGATCAAGTTATGTTGATGAATGATAAAAGTATCAACCTGATTTTTTTTCGACATCATAAAATTTTTTGCGCAAAATTTTTGTGAATTAATTTTTTATTATACCTTTCGTACAGTTTTAACTAAAATCATTAAAACGTTATGGCAAAAAAACCCGCTAAGAAAGCAGCTAAGAAGAAAGTAGCCAAGAAGGCTAAGAAAGCTGCTAAGAAGAAGAAGTAATCAAGTTTAACTTGATACTTTAGCAAAGAGAAGTGATCCAGGATCACTTCTCTTTTTCTTTTATAGCATGCTTACTCTTCATGAACATTAAATAAATCAATTGTTTCAGTTGAGTAATCATTAGGAGTTAGTTGTATTTGAACAATGCTCCACATCAATACTTCATAATCTGGTTTTGCTAAATCTATAAACTATGCCAATGAAGCATCAAACCTTAAATCACCTTCATTTAATCAATCGAGAACCAGCCTGCAGTCCATAATAATGCTTGCAATGCATTGAAATTCATTTAATTAATCATACGATTGCGGAAATATAATCGGCTTACTGCTTGTTTACCGGTACAAAGGACGCATACCTTTGTACCCATAATCAAAAAACCAACAAATCATGGCCAAAGCAGTATCAAAACCAGCTACGGAAAAGAAAGCACCTAAAAAAGCAGCTCCTAAATCGAAAGCTTTGTCCATTGAACAAGTAGCAGAAAGCATCTTAGATAAGTTTCGGACACTTAATATAGAGCAACAACTACAAGCGGACCTGGAATGGTGCCTTGGTAGCTATCGCTTTGATGGCAATCCGGTAGGATTGGTAGATGCCATCAACCGTTCGCTCTTCATTCTTAAAGCCGAGCAAATCAAAAAAACAAAAGGTGTTACGGCTACTTTTATAAGTAGTATTGAAAAGGCATTGGCGTAATCCAAAATTTCCTTCTAACAACAAAGCCCGCGAAAAGCGGGCTTTGTGTTTATATACCTTTCAACTAACTAATTCATCTCGTTCGCCAGGGCTTTTAACTCTTCCCAATCGGCAAGGTCTTTTTGCAGGCTTTCTTTATGGCGATTTTTGAAAGCGCCTAACTTAAAAGCAGCTACATAAAGCACCAGCGAAATGGAAATCATAATTGCTGTGTCGGCTAATGCTGCAGTAAGACTCATTCGCTCAAGTTTCTGCGGCAGAAATGAGAACGGAACCAATAATCCCACTGCAAGCAAACTAACACCAAACCACCTTTCATATCTTTTGTTCTGATCGTAGATAGAAACGATACCCTTCAGGTATAAATCAATGGTACTTCGGGCCGAGAGTTTATTAATGGCATTGGAAAGATGCCGAAGGTTCATAAATGCCATAATAACTCCAATCAATAGCAAGGCATAAGGCAAGAATTGCAGGTTATATTGAAAATCAAATGGATTGCCCACCAGAATAGCCACCAGCACCACAATCTCAACCGTTAACACGATATAGAAACCTGTGTGCATGCGTTTTATTCTTTCTACTGTAGTAAAAGTCCGCGAGGAGATGATGCTCTCAATTAGTTTTTGATTAAACGTGGTGGTGTGTTTGAATTTTTCATTCAAGCTTACCCACGATTTTTTCAAGACTTCCAGTTCCATTGGTTACGGGTTTAATGTTTGTGATAGTTTTGTCTTTATTCTATTGATTCTAACGCCTACATTGGATTTCGACAAGCCGGTGATCTCACTGATCTCGTCATAACTTTTTTCTTCGAGGTAAAGCAGGATAATTGACTTATCAATCTTATCGAGATGTTCAATAGCACGCGCAAGTTGTTGTAGGCCTTCCTCTCCTGCCCCGCTATCGTCTAAATCGGGTAAGTCGATTCCGGTTACCGAAATGGGTTTTACAGCTCGCTTTTCTTTTTTGAAATGTGTGATGGCAGTATTCAGTGCAATGCGGTACATCCATGTACTCAAAGCAGCCTCATTCCGAAAACTTCCTAGCGATTTCCAGATCTGAAACACAATTTCCTGAAAGAGGTCTTTGCGGTCTTCCGGATCATCGCAATAGAGATTACAGACCTTATAGATAAGATTTCGATGTTCATTCAAAATGTCGATAAACCCTTTATCCATAAAGTAGAATCTGGTGCTTTAGTACGGTTAGTGTGCTAAAACTTACAAAAGCCCAAAAAATATTTTGGCTAAATAGCTGATGACATCGGACTGCCAGCAATCTTGAATCGAAATCTTGAATTTTAAATCTCAACCCTAAATCATATGCGTTACATTATCAAGCTTGCCGTTGTAACGCACGCACTCCACACCAAACTTGTTTAGAAAGTCCACACCTTCATCGGACGCCAGTCCTTTAAATTCGGCATACGAATTGAGATAGATGACGCGGTTAATACCCATACTGAAGATAATGCGCGAACAAGCAAGACAAGGCGAAAGGGTTACATATAAAGTGGCACCTTCTACCGAGGTTTTATTTTTAACGGCATAGAGAATCGCATTTTGTTCGGCATGGATAGCGAGCGAACAACCGCCTTTGGAGTCGCGGGGGCAACCTACCTCAGGCCATTCTTCATCGCAATTATGCGTGCCCGATGGCGGGCCGTTGTAGCCGATAGAAATAATGCGGGTGTCTTTGGTAAGCACAGCCCCCACGTGGCGTTTTAAACAATGCGAACGTTTGGCCAGATTAACGGCCAGTTCCATATAGATATCGTCAAACGCGGGTCGGGTCATGAGTATAAATAAAAGTTCAAAATAGTATATTCGCGATGAAAATTACAGGCATGTTTAAGAAGACAAGGGCATTTTTTCTATTTCTGTTTTTTGTTCCACTCCTCGCTCCTGCTCAGGATACCGTAAAACCCCGGCCCAGTCCGCTTACTATTGCAACAGCGCGTTACAAAGATACTTATCTTAAAATAACGTACAGTCAACCGCATAAAAGAGGTCGCGCAGTTTTTGGAAGCCTTGTACCTTTCGGGCAGGTATGGCGCACCGGTGCCAATGAAGCGACTGAACTTACGGTTACCCGCGATGTAGTTATAAATGGTTTTGCACTTAAGGCTGGTACCTACTCTATTTTCACTATTCCCGATAAGGATAAATGGACCATTATTATTAATCAGGACACCGGCCTTTGGGGATCATACAACTATAACGCAAAACAAGATGTTACTCGTTTCGATGTGCCGGTACAAACATTGACCGATGTGGTATTCGAAGCATTTACAATTATAGTAGAGCAAAAAAATAAAGTTGCCGATCTGGTTTTTATGTGGGATAAGATTAAAGTGGTTGTTCCTGTTCAATTCAACGAACCCAAGCCATGAGAATATTAACTGTACCGTTATTGATTGTTTGTTCGGTTGCTTACGCGCAGGATGTAAGCGAACTGGAAAAACGTAACGGCTTTAAAGAAATTAAACTCGGTATGTTGATTGACAGCGTGAAGGGCGCTGAGTTTAAAAAAGATCTGATCGAGCGAAAAGAGTTTGCCACAAAATCGTATGAAACCAAACATGCCGATTACATGACCATTGGTGATGTGTCGGTAAAACAGATTTCACTAAAGGCATATAAGGGCTTTATCTATGAAATAGAAGTAACCACCGGCCACGATCCTAAAGTAATGCGCGGTCTTGAAAAGTCGTATGGCAAGGCTACCTACAGTTTACGCACCGAATCGTATTACTGGAAGGCAGAAACATTAAGTCTGGTGTATAAAGGCCATCGCAAAGAAGTTAAACTCACCTATCGCTCTGCGCCTGTTATTCGCATGATGTATGTGGATAAAGGCAAGCAGATTGAAGAAGTAGCGGATGATTTTTGAGAATCCCGCAAAGACGCAAAGAACGCAAAGTAATATTATCTCAATTTTTGTCCCTTTGCGGCTTTGCGTGAAAATCCTAATTACTACTTCGCATACGTAATCCGGTAAATCTTTCCGGCATGATCGTCTGATACCAGCAACGAACCATCAGGCAATTGCAATACATCAACCGGGCGCCCCGATACTTCCTGAGTCTCATCATTCAACCAACCGCTGGCAAAATTTTCTGAGCCGGTTACTTCATTATTACTATTAATCTTTACCAGGTTTAATTTATACCCGCTTTTCTTAGACCGGTTCCAGCTACCATGCTCAGCTACAATCAACTGGTTTTGGTATTCTGCCGGAAACATAGAACCCGTATAAAATTTCAAGCCAAGTGGTGCTACGTGCGCACCAAAATTCAATGCGGGTTTTGTAAACTCATCGCAAGCTCGTTTATCGCCAAACTCCGGATCTTTAAATGTACCACCATGACAGTATGGATAGCCGAAATGCAATCCTTGTTTTGGAGCGTAGTTCAATTCGCATGGCGGAATATCATCGCCCAACATATCACGACCATTATCGGTAAACCATAATTCGTTGCTTTGCGGATGCCACGTAAAACCAACCGTGTTGCGTACACCACTCGCAAATAATTCCAAACCAGTGCCGTCCGCATTCATGCGATGGATGGCAGCATAAACAGGATCGGTAGGTTCGCAGATGTTACACGGTGCGCCTACGGGCACATATAACTTTCCGTCAGGCCCAAAGGCAATGTACTTCCAGCCATGATGTGTTTCAGTTGGAAACTTATCATACACCACAACCGGCTCGCCCGGATTATCCAGTTTCGATTCGATGCCTTCGTATTTCAGAATGCGGTTTACTTCGGCTACATATAAATCGCCATCGCGAAAAGCTACGCCATTAGGCATGTTTAAACCAGAATCCAACACCCATTTTTTGTCGGCTACAAAATCACCATCACTATCTTGCACCGCATATACTTTGTCTTCATTACGATTGCCCACATACACTATCCCTGATGGCGATAAGGCCAACGAGCGTGCGTTTTCTACTTCAGCAAATACGGAGATGCTAAATCCCGGTGGCAACTTAATAGCCATAAGCAAGCTATCAGTAGAAACTGGTGTCTCCTGCTTTTTTGATTCGCAGGAAGCAAGTATTGTAATTAGTAAAATAGCACTGACGAATAATTTCATAAATGATTTTTTTAACTGGAAGGCAAATTTGCAAAACCAAATGCAATAATTAACCTCCATTTACACAAACAGAAACCTTTTGCCGATGCTTGGCATTAGGTGTACATATACCCTACCTTTGCACCTGTTTTTCCTGTTATGATCTCAATTTCCAATATCTCTTATTTTATAGGTGGTCGCCCGCTGTACGAAGATGCCTCTATGTTTATTCGCCCAGACGATAAAATCGGGTTGATCGGGCTAAACGGGCGTGGTAAATCCACCCTGCTCAAAATCATTAATGGCGATTTATCCATCAACAGTGGCTCCATCAGCAAAGCGAAAGATTGTACGATTGGCTTTTTGAATCAGGACTTACTCTCCTACCAAACCGAAGATGCCATTCTTACCGTGGCCATGGAAGCCTTCAAAGAAGCAGTGGACACCCAACGCCAGATTGAAAAAATCCTCCACAAACTGGAGACAGAATATTCAGATGATCTGGTGGACAAACTGACCAAACTTCAGGAAAAATTTGAGCATTTAGACGGCTACACCATGCAAGCCAAAGCCGAAGAAGTTTTGGAAGGAATTGGTTTCACCACCAAAGATTTACACCGCCCTTTGCGGGAATTTTCAGGTGGTTGGCGCATGCGGGTGATGCTAGCCAAACTTTTGCTCGAAAAACCTTCGTGTTTGATGTTAGATGAACCCACCAACCACTTAGACTTACCTTCTATTGAGTGGGTGGAAAATTATTTGCGCAGCTATGAAGGTGCAGTGGTTATTGTTTCGCACGATCGAACTTTTTTAGATAATGTAATTACCAAAACTGTTGAAGTGACCAATCAGCAATTGGTTACCTACGAAGGCAATTATTCTTTCTACTTAGAAGAAAAAGAGTTACGCGAAGAAATTCAGACCAACGCATACGAAAATCAGCAAGCAAAAATCCGGCAGACTGAAAGATTTATAGAGCGGTTTCGTTCCAAAGCAACCAAAGCGCGACAAGTACAATCACGCGTAAAAGCTTTAGAGCGCATGGATATGATTAACGAAGTGGTAAGTGATGCCGCTACGGTAAACTTTAAGTTTACATTCAATCAGCCTTCGGGCCGCCATGTGGTAACCATGAAAGATATTTCAAAGGCTTATGGATCGTTGCAAATTCTGAAACACACTACGGCAACTATTGAACGTGGCGATAAAATAGCCTTGATTGGGGCTAACGGTAAAGGCAAATCAACCTTATTGCGCATTATTGCCAATACCGAACCTGTAGAAGGTGAACGCACCATTGGCTACAATGTGATTTATGGATTTTTTGCGCAACATCAGCTTGAGTCGCTGCATGTGGACAATGAAATTCTGGATGAATTAAAACAATCGGGCAGCAATAAAACTGAACAGGAATTGCGCAGTGTACTCGGGTGTTTTTTGTTTTCGGATGAAGATGTGTTCAAAAAAATTAAAGTGTTGAGCGGTGGTGAAAAATCGCGCGTAGCTTTAGCTAAAACATTAATTTCTGAAGCCAACTTTTTGTTGCTGGATGAACCTACCAACCACCTGGATTTTATTTCGGAGAATATTCTGATTCAGGCTTTACAACAATATCAGGGAAGCTTTGTAGTGGTATCTCACAATAGGCATTTTGTGAGTCAGGTAGCCAACAAAATCTGGTACATTGAAAACCACGAGGTAAAAGAATACCCCGGCACATATGATGAATACGAGTATTGGCGCAAAAGCACCGAACAAGCTGTAACAAAACCGGAAGCACCACCTAAAAAGCAACAACCAGCACCCGTAAACAAACCAGCTCCTTCCAATCAACAAAATGATAAGAAGATTAAAGTGTTGAACAGCGAGATTAAAAAAGCGGAAGAGCGCATTATAAAACTGGAAGACGAAAAGAAACAAATTGAAGATCAGTTGGCAAAGCCTGAAGTATATTCAGATTTTTCAAAGCTGGGCGAATACCAACAACAATTTGAAAAAGTGCAGAACTCGTTAACAGCCGAAAACCAAAAGTGGGAAGCATTACTTACCGAACTGGAAGCCTTAAAGAATTAATTCCAGCCAACTGCCAACGATAACATGAGCCTGCTAAGGTCATGCTTAAGCGTTCTGCGGCTGGGGTCGCCCTCCACATATTGAGTGCCCGTCCAGCGCCACGAAGGGAATTCATATAAGTCGCGGATGGTTTGTGTTTTGAAGCCTACTCCAAACGTTACGTGCATTTTATCTGAGTTTACCCGATAGCCTAATGACGGATGGAATGTTGAACCACCGGTAGTTTCCTTATAGCCATACTCTGGATATTCATAGGGATAATAGCGCCAGGTCTTTAAACTTGTACCATAATCTACTTTTAGTACTAAAGCATTTTTTTGTTTACTCACACCAACTGCACCTTTGAAAGGCAGATTCCAACTGGCCGAAAGAAAAACAGGAGCCGTATTCCAATCATGATAGGAATCGTGCCCGAGGCCAACACCAAAGCCAAACTTTTTTATTCTTACACCTTGAATTATTGCGCCAGAAAAAGTGATCTCCTTCCCTTTTCCGCAATCATCACAGCCAATTAACGAAGCAGTTTGCAACGAAAAGAAATACTTTAGTTTCTTGTTCTTTATCCGCACCAAATCCGGCTGAACCGATTGAGCTAACCCGGATACACTAATCAGCAAAGCAAAAATTACTAATCGCATTACTCAGGTCGGGAAATCGTGATGGTGCTAATCAATTTAATATCCTGCAGGTTGGCGTAATTGTATTGATACAATCCATCTTCACCAATCATCATAGCAATATTTTGGTATGGGATAATATCAAAGGCTTTAATCGTGCTATAATGTGCAAGCTGATTTTGGCTTATTGTGTTGATATCACTCGCATCGTAAATTTTCAAGCCATCATTTCCATCGCAGATAAACAACGTTCCGTTATCTATTCCTAAACCGTGCGGATTAGTCATGGGGTAAGTTCTTTCCAATATCGGGCTTTCCAGATTACTGATATTAATAACTTCGAGTTGATTGGTAAACCCTTGGCACGCTGTTCCGCTGCGCAAGGTTACGTAGGCATAATCACCTTCTACCACAACCGGATCGCAACTTTGAATATGTGCATAGCGACTAAGTTGCACCGGCAATTCGGGATTAGAAACATTCAGGATATACATTCCCGATTGTGACCCTACAAACAATTTATCGTTGTGTGGAAAAAGTGTTTCAATATCCCACGCCAGTGTAAATTCCTTTACGGCCTTCGGATCAGTTTGTGTATTGATATTAACAATATCGATGTTGGCTCCATCAAGACCATAGAGATGATTACCCACAATGGTAAACCGCGCCATAGAACCACCAATACCGGTAGCACTTGGGTTTGGTGCAATGGCAGCTTGCGCGCTAAATGAATTACTTAAGAATGCTACACCTCTTTCATAATAAATTCCGCCCCACGGTTGGTAGTATGCGTTACATTCGGTTTGCTGCACATTTACGTTTTCCCGTTTTTCCCAATGGGTAAGAATACCTTGTTCAGTTGAAACCATCCTACCCAGAGTCTGGTAGTTATTGAAGAGATTTTCAATCCGGTTCACTTCTTTGATGTCGTTAAGATTGGTTACATCAAATGCTACCAGGTCTACATAACTATCGGCATATAAGGTGTTGCCACGAATTGCCAGATCATAATTACCTGGAATAGCAAGAAAGGAAATATTTTGAGGTGCTGCCGGATTGCGATTATCTATAATGTGAATTCCTTCACCCGCTTCATTGATAAACAGAAATCCATCTTTAAAATAAATTCTACCGATTTGCGAAAGAGGTTTTGCTCCTTCTTGTTTTACAGCCGCCTTAATGGCTGCAGAGGTGGAGTAAATTGGCTCGTAATAAACGTAATGGTAAGTTTCTTCACATTTATCGGAACAGGATACCCCTACCCCGGCCAACGACAACAAAAGCAGGAAATTTGAAAAGCGTAAAATCTTCATACCACCATAGTTTAGTTTATTCTTGTGTTGGACACAGCGTAAACCAAATAGGTTCGAACCGATGGAGATGCTTACTGAAAAGTTTCAAACCAGATCAATTACTTTAAGATATACCGGAATCTAAAACCCATATCCCACATAAATGGACTTGCGCTTTCTGTGCTTGACTTTAGCATAGGTGTAAGTGAGTACCTGAAACCCGGTGTTACTGAAATCCGGTATTGCGAACCGATCTTATAGCTTAACTCTGTACCTCCTATGGCTGTCCAGCTAAACGTATTATAAGGTGAATCCGATCCGGCTGATTCAGAGAATGAACTTAGCTGCCCGCTTTTATCGGTAAGCGTATTGCGAATAAACATATCAGTAGCCACCCCCGAATTAAGTTGCAAACCAAACTTACGGTTTACAAACATGTAACCTGCCTGCACAGGAATTGAAACCAATTCGTTTACACTATTAATTTCATAAGGGGACGTGGGTGAAAGTGCGATGTTTTGTTTTACACCTGTATATTCTGACACGATAGCCATTCGGGAATTATTCGCATCCAACGCTGCAAAGTTGGAAGTATAACCCAGGTTCTGACTCAGATACGAAACGCCACCTTGCAACACCCAGCGCTCAGCAAGGCGCGTACCTACATTAACGCCTACCGAATAAGCACTTCCTTTTGATCTAACCTTGCTGGAGGCTGACACCAAATTATTAAACGAACTAACCTGATTCGACATTAAAAAATTTTGCGAGTTATCATTATAAGCAGTTGAACCAAAACTACCGGTTGATGCATTCACCGCAGCCCATAAATTTTCTTTGTCGGCTGACTTCTTCTTTCTTGAATCGGCCATCATAGAAGCGGGCATGGCAGGTAACTTGCGCACAATGGTTACTTCCCGCACGTTACTTTTCGGATGTAAGTCGGTTGCGTATTGTTGCGCGAGCGGATCATAAGCATTCAACTTAAAAATTGAGAACAACGCAGCTTGATTCGCATCGGTATAATTAGATTTTTCCTCAGCATCAGCTAAAGCAATTTGATTATTCACCAATTGAAGTTGAGTATGATTTCCATCAGATTTGGTAATCGATTGTTCAACTTCGCTTTCGCGATTTAATTGCCCGGTTGCATTCTCTTGGGTATTATTTGCGGTAGTGGTTAAATTTTCTGCTGCAGTTTCTTTTTGATTGTTAGTTGTTGTGGTTTGCTGATTGTTAGCAACAGCCAGTTCGGTTCCTTTTTCATTCAATAAATAAAATGTAGTCGATCCGGCCAACGCAAGGGCCAGCACCACTGATGCCGCGGCCAGCCGTTTATAAAAAACAACCTTGCGCCTCATGCTCCCACCTTCTGCATTAGTTAATGCCGTGTCTATCGACCACCATACGCGGTCGGACGGACTTTGTTCGGCATTCTCGAATGCCGACTTCCAGTTCTCCTCAAATCTTTGCCTCTCCGAATTTTCCATATGCACTTACGTTCTCCAATTTTGCTTTCAATAATGATTTTGCCCGGCTGTATTGCGATTTGGAAGTTCCTTCGCTTATCTCCAGCATGGTTGCTATCTCTTTATGATTATAACCTTCAATAGCAAAAAGATTAAATACTACACGGGCGCCATCCGGTAGCGATTGAATCATGGCAATCAATTCTTTAATGTTAAACTCGGCCAGGCTTACATCTTCCGATTCGTGAAGTCGCGCATCGGCTACATCCACCATGGGTAGTAAGTACAACTTCTGGCGTTGGTTGTTAAGAGCGGTGTTAATCATAATGCGGGTAATCCAGGTATCGAGCCGGGCTTCGCCTCTAAAGGTCTTGATGGAAGCAAATACCTTTATAAAGCCTTCCTGTAAAATATCTTCGGCTTCAAGAGTAGACTTGGCGTATCGTTGGCAGATAACCATCATTTTTCGGCAATAGCGGGAATAGAGGGCCTCTTGCGAGGCCCTTTCCCCCTTCACACATCCCTTAATCAATTCCTGATCGTTCAACATGAACCGTTCTGCCATTATAGACCCGGCTTGCGGTATTTAAGTTGGAATGCCATTTGATTTACCTGCATCTTTGTAAAAACGTAAATTGTTAAAATCGTGAGGCTAATTGCAATTATTTTCTTCCTAGGCTGCTGCAATCTTTCATTTTCGCAGAAAAAGCTGGTTTATACCGACAAAAGTTACGAAGAAGAAATCCGCACCGTACAACTTTATCCCGCCCTTAATGGAAACCAGGATAAGCTACGACCAGCCGTTGCACCCATCAACACGCAAAATCTGGTTCTGGAATTTGATGATCTGATCGGGCAACGCAGCAACTATTACGTTCGCATTGTGCATTGTAATTACGATTGGACAAAATCCAACCTTCAGGATCTGGAATTTATGAACGAGTATAATGAATATGCCATTACCGAATACGACATGTCTACGAATACCTCGGTTCCATACGTTCATTATTATTTTGAAGTACCTCGCGTAAAGCTGCCGGGCAATTATCTGTTAGTGGCTTATCGCGAAAATGATGAAGATGATTTACTACTGAGCAAACGGTTTATGGTTTATAGCAACGATGTAGCCCTTGTAATGGATGGACAGAACCAAGGCCTCGGCACACTCAGCGTAAGCAATCAGCAACTTAACTTTAAACTTAATTATTCAAAGTTAGATGTAGTTAACCCGATGGAGTCGATCCAGATTTGGGTGCGCCAAAACCAACGGTGGGATAATGCCCGCGGTAGTATTAAGCCCACTTTCATTCGCGAAGACAGACGCGAACTAGAATACCGGTTCTTTGATAAAACCAATCAGTTTATGGCGGGTAATGAATTTCGGTTTGTGGACTTTCGCTCACTCAACTTTCCGGGAGTAAACACCGGCCGGTTAGATAGAAGTAAAAGACCCTTCCATCTTTCGGTGCTTACCGGTAAATCCCGCGAAGGTCAGGCTTATGCACAATACCGCGATATGAATGGCAACTATGTTATCGACAATCAGGACAACCGCGATCCTTCGCTTTCGGGCGATTATGTGTTTGTAACATTCACCTTAGCATCGCCTCCGTTAGCGGGCAATGTGCATGTAATGGGTGCCCTTACCGATTGGGATCATTCGGCTGCATCACGCATGGATTATAATCGCGGAGCAAATGCCTACGAAAAGACTTTGTTTCTGAAACAAGGCTGGTACGATTATCAGTATTGGCTGGAAGGCTCCAATCAAAATAGCTTTCAACTTGAAGGCAGCCACTTTGAAACAGAAAACCTGTACGAAGTATTTGTTTACTACCGGCCATTTCGCCCGCAGGCAGATTTACTGGTGGGCTATTACCAGTTACCGGCTAATAGTCGCTAAGCGTAGTTTACTTCCAGGTCGGCCTCGTTGCGGATGGAATCTGCATGGGCTACATCCAACATTCCAAAACCTTTGTGCGAGAAGTGGCCGAGGCCATTTTCGTACACAAATTGTTGCACCGGCTGCGGAGCATACAACGTAAACGGAAACGTATAGCCGCGGACTTCATATTTAATATCCAGATCGTAAAGCGGATAAATACGGGCAAACTTTTTATGTGAAGCCTGAATGCGGTTGATGTACTCCTTATCGGCCACTAATTGAAATTTATAGAAGTCGGCCAGTTGTTCGGGTTTGTATTTACCGCTGGCTTCCATTCGGGCAATGGTGCTATCGTAAAGTAAATCCGAAAACTCGTCCAGCTCGGGGCTGATAAAACGCTTACCGCTTTCATCGTTAAACGAGGCGGGCACCAGCACGATGGGCGAGATACATAAGAACTTAACAGAATCGGTTATGGAAACCGGCTCTTCATTTTCTACTGATTCGGGGATAAGTTGTAACGCACCCACCAGCAATTCCTTTTGAGCAAACAGTACACTGTTAAAGTAATCCAGAAACTCCTGATCGGAAGAAGAGAACACCAGTGTTACTTTGGATGAATAAAAGTGCAGTCCTTTGCGGCTGATTTTAATCTGACCTTTCAGGCCCGAAAAGTTGTATTGGGTATAAGAAAAGAACTTCTCGTTCTTACCCAACATGATCAAACCCTTAATGGTTTGCGCTAATAAAAACTGATGATGGAAGGGCACATAGCCACCTCTGTTCTTCAATGAAAAAACTATCCGGACTCTCACAGCTCCTGCTTTATGGCTAAAAAATAGGTTACAAAACCGCGCCTTACAAAAAATTGCGGATAGCTAAGGTACTACAAATCAGATTAATAAAGCCAATTACTGCAAAGAAAAGTTTAAGTGAAAAAGTAAGAAAACCTTACACATTAAAGCGGAAGTGCATTACATCGCCATCTTCCACCACATATTCCTTGCCTTCTACTGCCAATTTGCCAGCTTCACGACATCCAGCTTCACTCTTAAATTTCTGATAATCAGGTATCTTAATTACCTCTGCCCGAATAAATCCTTTTTCAAAGTCGGTGTGGATTACCCCGGCTGCCTGTGGTGCTTTCCAACCTTTGTGAATTGTCCAGGCCCGCACCTCTTTCTCACCTGCGGTGAAGTATGTGATGAGGTTGAGCAAAGTATAAGCCGCCCGGATAAGGCGGTTCAAGCCGGATTCTTGCAAACCATATTCCTGCAGAAATACGGTGCGATCTTCTTCACTTTCTAGTTCAGCAATCTGAGCTTCGATGGCGGCACAAACCATTACCACCTCGGCTCCTTCTTCCTTAACCAACGCTCTTAAAGCCTCCACATGTTTGTTGCCGGTAATAACTGCAGCTTCATCTACATTGGCCACATAAATCACAGGCTTATCGGTAAGCAATTGCAGGTCTTCAATAGCTTTTTTGTCTTCAGCATCAACCTGAAGGCTGCGGGCGTTCTTACCAGCCTGCAAGGTTTCTTTATAGGCTATCAAAGTAGCTAATTCTTTCTTTGCTTTAGCATCACCACTCTTGGCTGTGCGCTCCACTTTCGCGATTTTCTTTTCAACTGAGTCGAGGTCGCGCAACTGTAACTCCACATCAATAACTTCTTTATCGCCTACCGGATCTACCTTGCCGGCCACGTGAATGATATTATCGTTTTCGAAGCAGCGCACTACGTGTGCAATGGCATCTACCTCGCGGATGTTGGCCAGAAACTGGTTGCCTAAACCCTCGCCCTTGCTGGCGCCTTTTACCAAGCCGGCAATGTCCACAAACTCGAACGAAGTGGGGATAACCTTTTGCGGGTTAACCAGACCTTCCAGAATCTTTAACCGTTCGTCCGGAACGGAAATCACGCCCACGTTGGGCTCAATCGTACAAAACGGAAAGTTAGCCGCCTCGGCTTTGTTGTTAGAAATTGCATTGAACAAGGTGGATTTACCCACGTTGGGCAACCCGACAATACCACACTTTAAACCCATTACTCAGTCTTTAAAAATCAGGGCGCAAATATAAGGTTTCGGGTGGAGAAAAGTAGGTTGGTTGGTTTCGCAGAAGTCGATTTGAGAATCTTGAGAAGGATCATCAATCTGAAAGCTAGTCAAAGTTGTGATGTAGTCTCATGTTTTTACCCAACCAATTCCTTATCCTCCAGTCTGACAAAAATCATAGGCCAGCGTAACACCTATCACTTAGTAAAACAAACGGGCCTGCCAACTTTGTTGTATCAAATCAACAAAAAACATTCATCATGAAAATAGAACAAATCTACACCGGTTGTCTGGCCGAAGCAGCCTACTACATTATTAGCGAAGGCGAAGCCATTATCATCGATCCGTTGCGCGAAAGTAAACCCTACCTGGAAAGGGCTGCAGCCGACAATGCGAAAATCAAGTATGTATTGGAAACTCACTTCCATGCCGACTTTGTATCGGGGCATATTGATCTGGCCAAGAAAACCGGGGCCACCATTATATTCGGGCCAACGGCCAAACCTGGTTACGATGCATATGTGGCTGCTGATGGAGAATTGTTATCGGTAGGTAAAATCAAAATCAAGGTGTTACATACTCCGGGCCACACCCTTGAATCAACCAGCTACTTATTACTGGATGAAAATGGAAAAGAGCATGCCATCTTCACGGGCGATACATTGTTTATTGGCGATGTAGGTCGACCTGATCTGGTACAAAAGGTAAAAGCTGAAATTACACCCGAGTATTTGGCTGGCCTTTTGTTCGATTCGTTGCGTACTAAAATCATGACACTCCCCGATTCAGTAATTGTTTATCCCGGACACGGTGCCGGCAGTGCCTGTGGTAAAAAGATGGATAAGGAAACTACATCTACCATAGGCAAGCAAAAACTTTTCAACTACGCCCTGCGTGCCGACATGACTAAAGCTGAGTTTGTGAAAGAATTGATTGACGGTTTAACTGAACCACCTCAATATTTTCCAGGTAACGTAATCATGAACCTGAAAGGTTATACCAGTGTGGATGAAGTATTAGCCAAAGGTTTAACACCTTTATCCGTAAAGGAATTTGAAACCGTTTGGGAAACCACGGAAGCCCTGGTGATTGATGCCCGAACCGTACAAGACTTCCCGAAAGGTTTTATTCCCGGCTCTATCTTCATTGGCATTGATGATACATTTGCACCATGGGTGGGCACACTGGTACCTGATCTGATGCAACCCATTCTTCTGGTTTGCGATCCGGGTCGCGAAGAAGAAGTGGTAACCCGACTGGCCCGTGTGGGTTACGACAACACACTCGGATTTTTGAAAGGTGGATTTAAAACCTGGGTTGAATCCGGTAACGCAGTGGATTCACTGGAAGAACTGACAGCAGAAGAATTTGCAGACAAGTTTGCCAACAACTCGCACCTGAATGTATTGGATGCACGAAGAGCCAGCGAACATAAAGCCGAACATGTAATAGGTGCCGTAAATTTTCCGTTGGATCACCTCAATAAAAACATGAGTATGCTTAACCCAAAAAATAAATACTACATCCATTGTGCAGGAGGATACCGGTCGTTGATTATGGCATCCATTTTACGCAGTCGTGGGTTTGTTAAGGTAGTGAATATTAAGGGCGGTTATAAAGCCCTAAAGACAACCGCACTCAAAACTACCGAACATATTGAGGTGAATACGGAATTGTAGTTAAACGAAAGGCGTCTGACCGCTATTATTACTGACGAAAAGCGGTCGGACGCCTTAGTTGAAATGGCTTGGATCTCAATAAGCTCAGGCAGACCTGACAGGAGACAATAGAGTTTATTTCTTTGCAGCCAATAACAGCCTGATAAATTCATTGATCTGGTTATCTTCTATCCAACGCACAACAACCACCAGGTCGTTAACCGGATCTACATAGATAATGTTGGTTCCATTGCCAATGTGTGCAAATGCTTTTTCTGGTGCACTGGGCAAATACTTTTTATTGGTATTTAAAAACCAGTTCATAAAACCATAGGTTGGCTGCGGACCCGAAGGTGTTTGTGCCCACTTGTTCCATTGTTCCGACACCAATTGTTTATCGTTCCACTTTCCATTGCGCAAAGTAAGGTAGCCAAACCGCGCCATGTCGTACGCATGCAAATACATTCCACCACCCCAATGCCCACCTCCCGAAACGGACTGCACCACTTTTCCATCTAACACAATCCATGAGTTTTCATAACCATACCACCGCCAGGTGCTTGAGGCTCCGATTGGATCCATAATATTTTCTTTCAGCACATCTGGTAATGGTTTGCGCCAAACGCTGAGTGTCGCGAGGGCTAAGGCATTTACTCGGGTGTCGTTATATTCATAGACGGTGCCGGGAGTATTTCGGGTTGTTAACCATTCTTTATACTCCTTACCCGGCCGGTCGGCCCAATCGGGTTTACCCCAAAGCGTGCCTTGCCAGTCGCTGTTTTGTTGGAGCATTTGCCGCCACGTGATGGTTTTGTTATGGGGAGTATTGAACGGTTCAATCAGATCAGATTGAGCGAACTCATCGGCTTTATTGGTGGTACGAATGGGATTGTACAACCAGATGGGTGGCACGTAGGTATGCACCGGTTCATCAATATTGCTAATCAAACCACGATCGTACGCCAACCCCACAACCGTAGCCAGAAAACTTTTGGTTACACTGTTTACAATATCAATGCGATAAGGATCACCCCATTCGGCAATCACATAGCCGTTCTTGATGATGATACCGGATTGATCGCCTCGATCTTTCAATGGTCCGATGGCCTCGCCAAACGGCTCGCGCCCGAATGAACGATAATGATTTAACTTCAGCTCGCGCGGAGCCAACGTTTCATTCGCGATAGCAAAGTCAATTGCAGCTTTCAGCAAAACGGAATCTATACCAACCTCCACTGGTCTTTTCTTTTGCCATTCCTTGCCGGGATAATAAACTGTGGGTGTTGACTTCTTTGGCTTTTGGGCGAAGGTGGAGATTGAGATGGGTAGAATTAATAGCAGGAAAAAGTTTTTCATGATCATTTGAATGATGTTGAAGACATGGTAATAACTGACATCAAAGTACATGTATGTTGAAAGTCTACCAAAGAAAAACCCCAGCCTTAACAGCCAGGGTAGTTCCGGTTTAGGTTAGGATTGTTCTCTTAGTTAATCCCACTTCAGTTCAGAGTCAACTGCGGGGGTTCCGTTTACTTCTTCTTTGTCGCGGTGGTGATCGAACGCATCGAAATCCACACCAGGCATCAATTCAGTTTTAACATGGTTTACAGTATTGTTCAAGGCTTCCAGAAACTTGTTAAAATCTTCCTTGTATAGAAAAATCTTATGCTTTTCGTAGGTAAACCCTTCATCGTCTTTATTAAACCGCTTTTTACTTTCTGTAATAGTCAGGTAAAAATCGTTGGAACGCGTTGACTTCACGTCAAAAAAATACGTGCGCTTACCGGCCTTCACTTTCTCAGAGAAAATCTCTTCTCTTCCATTGTTCTTGTTCTCTTCCACAATTAGGTTCTGGTTAGGTTGGGGTAATTAGGTTAAATCGAAGGTAAGAGGAAAATCCTGCCGTGCAAAGCTTGCACCCTGTTTTTACCCTGAAAATGTGCTAAAAGTGAAATAAAGTGCTGAATTTTTTCCATTTTTCGGAAGTGGATTTGCGCGTGGATGACATTCGGTTAGCTGGCAGTCTGGAACTGTTGGCCAAACAACTGGTGGAGGGGTTTATTACCGGCCTCCATAAATCACCTTATCATGGTTTCTCGGTTGAGTTTGCCGAGCATCGCCTGTACAACGAAGGGCAGAGCACCCGCCACATCGATTGGAAAGTATTTGCCCGCACAGACAGGCTCTACACCAAACAGTATGAAGAAGAAACCAATCTCCGCTGTGTACTTGCATTGGATTGTTCTTCCAGTATGCACTATCCGCAAGGCAAACATACCAAACTTCATTTCAGTATTTATGCAGCCTCGGCTTTGGCCAAGTTGCTTACGCGACAGCGCGATGCTGTTGGTCTTTGTCTGTTTTCGGATAAGATTGAAGAATTTACACCCGTAAAATCTACCGCCTCGCATGTAGATAAGTTGTTTACTTTATTGGAGAAACGGGTAAGAGCGGAGGTTACTCCGGGCAAAGCTACAAGAGTAGCCGAAGTATTGCACGAGGTAGCCGAAAAAACACATCGAAGATCGCTGGTGATAATCTTCAGCGATATATTTGATGGCGGAAATGATGAAGAAATCTTTAAAGCCTTGCAACATCTTAAACACAATAAACACGAAGTAATCCTCTTTCATGTTACCGATCATACAACCGAACTCTCCTTTCAGTTTGATGAACGACCTTATGAGTTTGTAGATCTGGAGAGCGGTGAAAAACTGTTGCTCAATCCACAGGAAATAAAAGACCGCTACGAAAAAGAACTATCAGAATACCATCAGAATTTAAAAATGCGCTGCAATCAATTAAAGATTGATTTTATCTCGGCCGATATTAATACCGGGTATTTTGATGTACTGCAGGCGTATATGATTAAGCGGAGTAAGATGCAATAATTGCTTCTTGCGGGTGATTGGTAAGCAGTAAACGGTGGTCGGTAAGCAGTAAACAGTATTCGATAATTGGTATTCAGTATCCTCTTTGAATGATCATAGACTGCACCAACCAGAAACCAGCGTCAAGCAACCAGTAACTAGTGGAGTCAGTTAAGCTTGCAATTGCTCGTTATGGAGCCAGGCTTTTTTAGCAGTCAGTTCTTCTTTGCTTTCTACCATGTCAGGATCGGGCACACAGCAATCCACAGGACAAACCGCTGCGCACTGAGGCTCTTCGTGGAAACCGGTACACTCTGTACATTTGCCAGATACGATATAATAAAACTCATCGGACACAGGCGATTGAGCCGACTTGGCATCTACGGTAGAACCGTCTTCTAACTCAACCGCGGTCAAGGCTGTTCCTCCGGCCCAGTTCCACTCGCGGCCACCTTCATAAATAGCAGTATTCGGGCATTCCGGTTCGCAAGCCCCACAATTAATGCACTCTTCCGTTATCTTTATCGCCATGGCGGTTTAATCAGATTGTCTACTTTTGCCGCAAAAATACGGCTACTTAATTCATTACACAAACAGGTTAACGGCCTTAAAAGTTTACACTAAATGACTTTAGAACAGCGAATAAATGCATTTTCTGCACTAGGCAACCGAATCAGCAGCCTGAGCAAGGCCGAACGCGAACAAGTTCATCAACATGCCAGCCTGACCAACGGCTGGTTTACACCCGCTTCGGTACAAACCGCTTTAGATGGAATTGTTTTGTTCCTTAAAAAAGAAACCCTGCAAACCTGGATCAGCCGCTACCCTACTCCTGCTTCCGAAAAACTGGTGGGTATTGCCATGGCCGGAAACATTCCTTTGGTTGGATTTCACGATTTACTTTGTGTGTTGATTAGCGGCCATCGGGCGCTTATCAAACTAAGTTCGCAAGATGCGTTGATTGAAGTGATGATTAAGTGGCTGATTGAAATTGAACCGGACTTTGCTGATAAAATTACCATCGCTGAACGTTTAAACGCAGCCGAAGTAATGATTGCCACCGGCAGCGATAATACCTCGCGTTATTTTGAATATTACTTTCGAAACAAACCGAATATCATTCGCAAAAACAGATCATCGTGTGCTATTATTATGGGCGAAGAACCCAGCGCGACTTTAGCTGAATTAGGTAAAGATGTGTTTACCTACTTTGGATTGGGTTGCCGCAATGTGGCTAAAGTATTTGTGCCTGAAGAGTATTCTTTTAATGGCCTGTTGGATGCATGGGCACCGTACAACGATATTATTAATCATCACAAATACGCCAACAACTACGATTACCAGAAATCAATTTTGTTGGTAAACCAAACTCCGTTTTTCGATAATGGATTTGTGTTGCTTACCGAAAGTTCAAATCTGGTATCGCCTATCTCGGTCTTGTTTTATGAACGTTATCTCGATCAGCAAGATCTGCAAAAGAAACTTCAATCGCATGCCGATAAGTTGCAGTGTATAGTATCGGCTAATGGTTGGTATACAGATAGTGTTCCGTTTGGCAAAGCCCAACAACCGGAGGTTTGGGATTATGCCGATGATGTGGACACGATGAAATTTCTAACCTCAATTTGATTTTCCTTCTCCTTTTGGAGAAGGTGGCCGAAGGCCGGATGAGGCATTAATTCCCCCGCATAATCTCCACCCAACCCGTGTACTTCTCACCAGCTACCTGTAGCTGATAAAAGTAAACGCCATCTATGGCATCATTACCAGTCCAATCGTTTTGGTAATTGCTGCTGGAGAATACTTGTTTACCCCAGCGGTTAGTAACAACCAGTTTGGCATTTGCTGGCAAGTTCCGAATCTCGAAGTTATCATTAGAGCCATCACCATTTGGGGTAAATATGTTTGGTACATACAAACCGCAACCAAAAGTTGGTTCCTTTATTTTTGTTTTTTTAAACGAAGATGCAACCAATCCTATGCAAGAATTCACCAAAGTTTGATTTTGCATGAGTTGCACTTGTAGTGAATCCAAAGGTAATCCTGAGATTACGAACAGGTTACTTGCAGCCTGAGCAGCAGTAATGGCTCCAGTTTGAATCACGTCTCCATCTTGATAGACAGCGTACGTAAAATCAGTACCAGCTGATCCAGTAATATTCTTAATACTAATTGTACCTTCAGATTCGAGGCAATTATAAGTAGTGGTATCTATGGCAAAGTCAACCGGGTCTGGCGTTCCGGAAGGTAAAATATCGAAGAAGCCAGTTTTAATACATGCAGGTGTTGTATCATCGCCATAAGCAATCGTAAACGTATAATTCCCGACAGGCAAACCAACAAACTCGTGGTCATTAAGCTGAGTTCTGGCAATAGGTCCATTAATATCTATCCTTACGCCAATAATATTCACAACTGGTTCTACTGGATTTATATCAAAGAATACTTTACCATCGGGAGATAAAGCCCCACAAGTAGCTGGGGTTTCAACTGGTGTAATCTTTACAGTTGCACAATTATTAATAGGTGCACAAAGCGGATCGCCACTGGGTAGTACGGTAACTGAAACCACACTTGCTAACTGGCCTGAACAAGAACCTATATTTGCAAAGACATTAAATGACGTATTAGCCGTCAAAGTACCGGTGGGCAGGCTAATGGTTGAACCCGTGCCAACAACTGGCGCACCAATGGGCACATTTCCTGTGTTGTTGCGTAGCTGATAACTTACGCCCACTTCGGCATTAGCAACCTGAATAGCCGTTGATGCCCCAAAACAAATAGTAGGACTTAAGGTAGAAACTGCAAGGGATAAATTCGGAGAAGGGTTAACAGTTAAAGTAGTGATCGTATTCAATTTTGCTGCACACGATACATTTGAAGCCAACACGGCAACATCGGTTGTAGTGGTTAATGTTCCGGTAGGGATTATTAGGGTAGCACCGGTTCCGGCAACTACTGTTGAAAGCGGGCTATCATCTGCATTATTCAACAACTGATAGTCAACTCCAACTTCGGAGTTTGCAATATTTATGTTTGTACCACCACCGGCACAAAATACCGTTTGATCTGCCGTTATCCCTAAAGTTAACGTAACTGCTCCGGCTACATTTACTGTAACAGTTGTAGTTAATTCAACAGACGGGCAAACACCACCCGTTGCCAATACATTAAATGTAGTAGTTGCCGCCAATGCTCCGGTAGGCAATGCAATCATTCCACCAGTACCCGCCACAGGCGCACCTATGTTGCTATCGTCAACATCGTTTCTTAACTGGTAGGTTACTCCTGCTTCTGAGTTGTTCACTAAAATAGAAGCATTACCACCTGTACACAGCGTAGCAGCCGGGCCAGTAACCGGTAATGCCGGATTAGGATCCACATCTACATCAACCGTTGCCTGATTGGTAAGTTCAATTGAACAAGTTCCGTTTGAAGCAAGAATATTAAACGTAGTTGCCGTAGTAAGCACTCCCGTTGAGATCGTAATCGTTCCACCGGTGCCTGCTACAGGTGCGCCAATAGCAGAATCATCGGCATCGTTGCGAAGT
The DNA here is from genome assembly GCA_017303795.1 of Cytophagales bacterium. Taxonomy (GTDB): domain Bacteria; phylum Bacteroidota; class Bacteroidia; order Cytophagales; family Cyclobacteriaceae; genus ELB16-189. The sequence continues at coordinate 30,537 of JAFLBR010000023.1, forward strand.
TGATAGGTAACACCATTCTCTGAACCTGCAACCTGAATACTTGAACTAGTGCCTTCACAAATGGGCGATGCAGTAGCGGTTACAGTAAGACCGGCATTAATCGCTCCGGCTACGGTAACTGTAACGGTAGCTATTAATTGAACTGGAGCACAAACTCCGCGAGTAGCCAACACATTAAATGTGGTGGTTGCAGCAAGCGCACCGGTTGGCAAGGCAATGGTACTTCCGGTTCCGGCTACAGCCGATCCGACCAAACTATTATCGGCATTGTTGCGGAGTTGATAACTCACTCCTGTTTCGGAGGCTGCAACTTCAATGTCGCTGGTTCCGCCAGCGCAAACCGGACTAATGGTTGCCGTTACCGCTAATGCAACTGAAGGCGCATTATCAACCGAAATTGTTACCGGAGTTGGTGAAATAGTACCTGTACAATTAACATCCGATACGGATACAAGTGTGTAGGTGGTAGCTGTTGTTGGACTTACCGCAATTGTTGCCGGGCTTGTAGCCGATGATGCCGGGAATGTGGTTACTCCATCTGAATACTCATAGTTCCAGGGACCAGTTCCGGTAAATGTAAAGGTAAGGTTTGTGCTTTGTCCATTACAGATACTCACATCTCCAGAAATGGTAGCGGTTGGTAATGCATTTACCATTAGCGTAACCGAAGTAGCAGGACTTGCACAGCCGCTTATTGTTTCCGTAACAAATACCGTTCTGCTTCCCGCTGCCGCGGAACTAAATCCAAGTTGCACGTTTGTGGGACTAATGCCAGTAGTTAATTGAGTTGTTAATCCGGCATCGCTATACCAGGTGTAGGTACTGCTTCCACCAGGTGTTGTTACAAAAGGAGCAACAATTGCATCGCCTACACAATAAGTAGCTGGTACAAACGTAATGGCAGGTGCTGTTGGAACTGCGTTAACCGTTAACGTAATACTCGTGGCAAGGCTTTCGCAACCAGAAGGATTTGTTTCGGTTACAAAAACTACCCTTACTGTTGGTGTTGCACTTGTGAAACCTAAGCTTACGTTAGTCGGATTAGTTCCTGTGGTTAAGATTGTAGTTAGACCTGCATCGCTATACCAGGTGTAGGTATTACCAACCACAGGACTTGTTACTACCGGTGAGTTAATTGTTTCACCAACACAATAGGTAGAAGGGTTAAAGGTAATTGCAGGAGCTGGTGTTACTGAATTTACAGTTAATGTGATACTTGCTGATGGGCCTTCGCAGCCGCTGGCATTTGTTTCGGTTATAAACACGGTGCGGGTATTGGCCGCAACACTACTAAATCCTAATAACGCATTGGTAGGAGTTGAACCAGTAGTTAGCACTGCTGTTAAACTTGCATCGCTATACCACGTATAGGTGCTTCCGCCTATTGGTGCATTTACACTTGGTGGAGTAATGGCTTCGCCAACACAATAGGTTGATGGCGTAAACGTGATGGTTGGTGCAACCGGAACTGCGTTTACAGTTAGCGTAACCGGTGTTGCCGGTCCAGTACAGTTACTGCTGCTGGTTTCAGTAACAAATACCGTGCGTACCAAAGGCGCAACGGAACTAAATCCTAAATCTACATTGGTTGGATTAGTGCTACTTGTAAGTACAACGGTTAAGCCGGCATCATTATACCAGGTGTATGTGCTACCTATTACAGGTGTTGTTATAAGCGGTGGCGAAATAGCTTCGCCTACGCAATAACTGCTTGGACTAAAAGTAACAGCCGGAGCAACTGGTACCGCACTCACTGTTAAGGTGATGCTTGTTGAACTACTCTCACAGCCACTGGCATTGGTTTCGGTTACAAACACCGTGCGTACAACCGGAACTGCACTGCTAAAACCAAGCAAAACATTGGTTGGAGCAGTTCCTGTTGTGAGTATGGTAGATAAACTGGCATCGCTGTACCACGTATAGGTGCTTCCGCCTACTGGCGCATTGATGGTAGGTGGTGTAATTACATTCCCAACACAATAAGCAGATGGATTGAAGTTTACATTAGGCGCGCCCGGAATCGGGTTTACCGTTAAGGTTACTGCAGTAGCGGTGCTGGTACAATTGCTACTGTTGGTTTCGGTTACAAATACGGTTTTAGTTGCTGGTGCTGCACTGCTAAAACCTAATTGAACATTGGTTGGTGTAGTGGTTGCGATCAACAACGTAGTTAGCCCGGCATCGTCATACCATTGATAGGTACTGCCACCTACAGGAGTAGTTATTACCGGAGGTACAATGGCATCGCCTACACAATATGAACTTGGTGAAAAAGTTACTGCTGGAGCTGTTGGTACAGCGCTAATGGTTAGTGTTACACTAGTTGCCGGACCGGGACAACCACTGGCATTAGTTTCGGTTACAAAAACAGTGCGCACTATTGGCGCGGCACTACTAAAACCTAATGCCGCATTGGTTGGTGTGGCACTGGTTGCAATTACAGTTGAAAGGCTTACATCGCTATACCAGGTATAGGTACTTCCGCCTATAGGAGTTGTAATAACTGGTGGGGTAATTACCGCACCCACACAATACGAAGACGGATTGAATGTAACAGCTGGTGCTGTTGGTACAGGGTTAACCGTTAAAGTTACTGCAGTGGCAGGCCCGGCACAATTAAAACTATTGGTCTCGGTTACAAACACTGTTTTGGTAGTGGCCGTTGCACTGCTAAAACCAAGTTGCGCAATAGTTGGTGTTGGTGTAGTTATCAATAATGTTGTAAGGCCGGCATCATCATACCATTGGTAAGTACTACCACCTACTGGTGTGGTAATGGCCGGTGCTATTATGCTGGCACCTACGCAATAGGTGTTTGGAGTAAACGTGACTGCCGGAGCAGTAGGTACAGGGTTAACCGTAATATTGACAGAACCACTAACAGCCGTGGCCGGACAGCCATTTACATCAGTAACATTGGTAAGTGTATACGTAGTATTTACCAGCGGTGCTACAATAAAATCTGCTCCACTTGTATAACCACTCACAGTGCCTAAACCAGAAACCGTAAGCGTGAATGGCCCAGCGCCTCCGGTTATATCAACCTTTAGTGTTGTGGACTCGCCAGCACACACCGGGCTTGTACCTGTTACACTTAAAACTGCATTGGATGGAGCCGGTGGTTCTAAAACCGTAATCGGGCCGAGGGTTTGAGAACAATTTGTTCCGTTATCGGTAACAACAACAGTATAATCGCCAGCTGTAAGACCAGCTATATCTTCTAAGGTTGAAGTAAATCCATTAGTTGCTGTCCATGCATACGAGTAGCTCGAAGTTCCTCCTGTTACATTAAGTGAAATCTGGCCATTGGGTGTACCACAACTGGTACTGTTTACTGGAAAGCCCGGTGTAATTACTGCGTTTATATCCGTTGTTCCATTAATCGTAAAATTTCCGTTAAAGTCAGAAGGGTTTCCATCCTGCACAACTATTACGTACCCACCCGGCTTTAAATTAGGTGCTGTAAATGGTACTCCTAACGTAAGCGGAACATTAACCAGGTTAGTTGGCCCGATGATAAATAAACTGATTGGTGGAATACCCGAGGTTACGGTAACATTGATAGATCCATTATCTAAAGTGCCATCCGTTCCGGGGTTGCCACTTCCATCGAGTAAATCGCGGCAAGCATCTTTTCTATCAGAAAGTACTACAACCGGGGCCTGTGCCATTACATCCGATGCAAAAGCCATCGCGCCAAGCAGTAACGTCAGGAGAAATAAGCGGGGGAGTAAATTTCTCTTCATTTAATCCTGATGGTTAGGTGCCGGGTACAACCTTCTTTACTGCGAACATATAGGTTATAATCACCTGCGTTGAGTTCGGTGATTTTAGTTTCGGTTATGTCGAGCCGGTTGTTCTTGCTATCGCCACAAAAAAGATAGCTGGTATAGGTTTGCTTATCATCTTTAAACTTCAGTTCTATTTCGCCATTAGGCAGGCTGCCCGAAGTGTTCTTAACCTTATAGGTTACCTGAATTTCATCGCACGGTTTTACCGATGGTTCGGCCACGCTGTTATCAATCCGGAAGGGAGACCAAGCAGCAAAAACAAATAAACTGCAAGTGAGGTATTTAAAACCAACCATATCAAGCAAAAAATTAAAAGCAAGGTAGCGGTTTCCCGTGGCCTGTGCAATACTCCTTTTTCAATTCCAGGTGTTTACACACACCCTCCAATCTGCAAAGCACAGCCTTAAAAAAAACTTTACCTAATCTAAGTAATGTTTTCGTTAAAAAGTAAAGTTTCTAAAATCGCTTAGTTAAGATTTCGCTTAAGATGAAAGCCTTCTTGAATGATGTTGGGTTGCGCAGTTCCTTTACATAATCAGCGACCGGAGCCGCTTTGCGTTCGCGTTTATAACCCTTAAATTTTTCGTACTTCACCACGGTATCTTCAATGTGCATGGTCTCTTCCAACGAAGCCCGGTTGAAGGCTTCGGACTTGGCCTTTTCGTAGGTGGAGTAGATTTCGTCTTCGGTTCTGTAATTCGACTTTTCAAGGGGTTTACTTTCCTCTTCTAAATCGTCATCATAGTCCACATACTCAACGGTTTTGGGTTGAGATTGTACAACAGGTTTAGCGGGAGCTTTGGAGGCCTGGATTTCGCGTAGCAGGTCTTCAAACGAGATGGGTTTGTTTTCTTGCGGGCCGCCAAATTCGGGTTGGTTGTGTTCAGATTGCTCCGGCTTCTTTTTGAAAGCCCTGGAAATCAGGGTAACTGCAATTATTATCAGCCAGATCCAGAATTGAGCATTATCGAACATACTTGCCAAAGGTATTTAAATAATCGGAAAAACAGCCTTTTCAGGTACTTTTTACACGGTATAAAATGTGGATGAATTGGGTATCACTCCATTTCTAATTGCGAAACCTCCGGTTATCTTTGCCATCTTAATTTTTTTCAACCACTAAATTCTAACAGGTTTCATGCAGTTATCGAAGTTGGAGATCAAGGGATTCAAGAGTTTTGCCGATAAAATAGTGATCAATTTTGACGAGGGGATTACCGGTATCGTTGGGCCAAACGGCTGTGGAAAGTCAAATGTAGTGGATTCCATCCGCTGGGTGTTGGGCGAGCAAAAAACCAGTGCGTTACGTTCTGAAAAAATGGAGAACGTAATCTTTAATGGTACCAGCCAACGCGCACCACAACAAATGGCCGAAGTTTCTCTTACCATCAATAACACCAAAAACATTCTGCCCACAGAATACTCGCAGGTAACCATTACCCGCAGGCTTTACCGCTCGGGCGAAAGTGAGTATCTGTTGAACGGAGTGGCTTGCCGTCTGAAAGACATCACCAACTTGTTTCTGGATACGGGTGTAGCTTCTAATAGCTACGCCATTATTGAGTTAGGTATGGTGGATGATATTCTGAACGACCGCGATAACTCGCGCAGAATGTTGTTTGAAGAAGCTGCCGGAATTTCCAAGTTTAAAAAGCGCAAGAAAGAAACGCTGAAGAAATTAGAAGATACCGATGCTGACCTGGAGCGTGTGGAAGACTTGCTGTTCGAGATTGAAAAGAACATGAAGAGCTTAGAGAAGCAAGCGCGGCAGACAGAACAGTACTACAAAATTAAAGAAGACTATAAAGATAAAAGCATCAACCTGGCCAAGGTGGTGGTGAACAAACAGAAAGACACCCTTACTACGGTACAAAAACAGATTGAAGTTGAAAGCGACCGCAAGACCAAATTGGCGGCTGAAGTTGCTGAGAAAGAAGCGTTGATTGAAAAATCGAAAGCAGAGTTGATCATTAAAGAGAAGACGCTTTCTTCGCGCCAGAAATCGATTAACGAATTTGTTTCGAAAATCCGTCAGTACGAAAGTGAGAAACAAATTAAGAACGAGCGCCTACGCTTTTTGAACGATCGGGTTAACAACCTGAAAGAACAAATTGATCAGGATAAGAAAAGTAACGAACGGGCACGCTTCAGCATTCAGAGTCTGGAAACCGAACGCGATTCGGCCAACCAGATTCTGCAAGAAATTTCCGACAAGGTAAATGCACTGAAGACCGATTACGAAGCCCAGAAAGCTTCCACTTATACGTTGCAGGGCGAAGCCGATGCATTGCGGCAAGTGTATCGCGCCAAGCAGGAAGAATCGTTTCAGTTAAACAAGTCGCTGGAAATTCGGGAGATTCAAATCTCATCGTTTAAACAAGAACTGGAGCGCACCACATCCGATACATCGCAGCAAAGTGCCAGCATAGCGGAGTTTGAAAAGAAGACTGTAATTCTGAATGAAGAAATTCAACAGAAAAATTCATACCTCGAAAAACTAAAACGTGAAGAAGAAGACGTGCGGCAGCGCATTACCTCAACTGAAAAAACAATTGAGATGATTCGCGAGGAGATGACGGAAACCGGCCGTAAGTTAGATGCACGACAGAACGAGTTTCAGTTAACAAAATCGTTGGTTGAAAATCTGGAAGGCTTTCCGGAAGCGATTAAGTTCTTGAAGAAGAATGTGGGCTGGACAAAAAATGCTCCACTCCTATCGGATATTCTGGCTACCAGCGAAGAGTATCGTGTAGCTATTGAAAATTACTTAGAGCCATTCCTGAATTATTATATAGTAGAGCATGAAGCTGAGGCCTATGAAGCCATCAACATTCTGAGTGATGCCAGCAAGGGTAAAGCAAACTTCTTTATTCTGGATTCGTTCGAGAAATTCTCGCCTTCTACTGTTCAGATGTACACCAATGCCTTTCCGGCCACGCAGATCATTGAGTTCGATCCGAAGTACAGCAAACTGATGGCTTACATCTTAGATAAGGTGTATGTATATGAAGGCGATGTGAAGAGCATGCCTGCTGATGAAAACACGTTCATTACCAAAAGTGGTAAAGTAACCAAACGCAGATTCAGTCTATCGGGTGGTTCGGTTGGTTTGTTTGAAGGTAAGAAGATCGGTCGCGCAAAGAATTTAGAGAAGCTCGACAAAGAGATTAAAGAACTTACCAAAAAGGTTGAGGAAATTCGTCACTCGCTGGTAGATCGCCAACGCGAACTGGAACGCTTGCGCAACAACACGCTGAAGCAACAGATTGAAGAAGCACAAAGTGCTATTAAGCTGGTGAACGATGAATACATTTCGGTACGCACCAAGCAAGAGCAATTCTCGAATATGCTGAGCAGTGCGGACTTGCGCAAGGAAGACATCATTGAGAAAATAGAAACGTTAAGCCAGGAGCTGACTGACCTGAAACCAAAAGCAGAACAGGCACATCTTGAGCTATCGCAGCAAGATGAAAAACTAAAAGCCATTACTGCCGATTTGAATGTGCAGAATGAATTGCTGAGTAATAAATCTTCTACGTTTAACGAACAAAACATTTCGTTCCACCAGCAGGAGAATCGGGTGAAGAGTGTGGATCAGGAAATCCGTTTCAAGCAGGAGTCGATGGAGCAAAGCAGTACGCGCATTGGCACCAACACCGAAGATCTGAAGAAAAACGAAGACGAAATTCGCACCATCATTGAAACCACACAAAGCAATGATGAAGACCTGATTGCCATGTATGCCGAAAAGGATGAAATGGAAAAAGGTTTAGGCGAAGCGGAGAAAGAATATTACTCCGGCCGTGGTGAGATAGATCAGTTTGAAAAAGACTTGCGCGAAGTACAACATCAGCGCCAGCACATCGACACGCTGTTGATGGAACTGCAAACCCAGTTGAACGAAAGTAAGCTGCAACTTAACTCGGTGAAAGAACGGTTGAATGTAGAGTTTAACATTGATCTGGATACCGTATTGGCCAATGCTTCGCCTGAAGAAGCTGAACAACTTGCTTTGTTTGATGAAGAAAAACTTCGTGCCGATGTAACGAAGATCCGCGAGAAGCTTGACAACATGGGGCCGATTAACCCGATGGCGACGGAAGCTTACACGGAGATTAAACAACGCAACGATTTTATTATTACGCAAAAAGACGACTTGCTGAAAGCGAAGGAATCTTTGTTTAGCACAATTAATGAGATTGAAGGTGTGGCCAGCGAAACCTTTATGCAGGCCTTTCAACAGATTAAAGATCATTTTATAACGGTGTTCCGTTCGTTATTTAGTGAAGGTGATGACTGCGATCTGAAATTAGCTGACCCAACCAAGCCTCTTGAATCGGACATTGATATTATTGCCAAGCCTAAAGGCAAGCGCCCGTTAACTATCAATCAGCTATCGGGTGGTGAGAAGACGCTAACGGCTACTGCCCTACTCTTCTCTATGTATTTATTGAAGCCAGCACCATTCTGTATTTTTGATGAGGTGGACGCGCCATTAGATGATGCCAACATTGACAAGTTCAACAACATTATCCGCACCTTCAGTAAAGACTCGCAGTTTGTTATTGTAACGCACAACAAACGCACCATGACTACTACCGATGTGATTTATGGTATTACGATGGTTGAGAAAGGAATCTCGCGCGTAGTGCCGGTTGATTTGAGAGAGTTGGCTTAAAAGCAATTTCTTGTTTGATAAGGAAAAGCCGGGTTCAGCCCGGTTTTTTTTTGATATGGCTGCGTGGAGATCCAAACCAGAAACCCATGAGCAAGTGCAGCCAAAGACTGGACTATGAAAAAAATAATAGCCGCTTATTATTTCTGTATCTAAACGATAACTATACGACCGGGCCATCTCTAAAAACCACACCCTAAAGGTAAGGCTGACCTTGCCGAAGCCTGTTAATACTTACTTAAAATAGTTACGTTTTGACACGCTCAACGTAAACTGGTTTTAAATTAATGTTTGCAACTTTCTATATTTAAAGGTGCAGTTCGCACTTATATACTATGTGGAGAGCCGACCCGATAACGCATAAAGGCGAAAAACGGATTGCCGTTTATTTCGAAAAGAAACGCGAAGAAATTGATCGTTTTAAAAAACTGTACGATGCCCGGTGGAGCGCAACGCTTAAAGTCTGGCATTTGCCTGACAATGTCGAGAACCGGCAGCGGTTTAAACTTTCGCCCATCCCCAGCTTATCAGATGAGGCAAGCATCAGCCTGCAAGAATTTGGGCGGTGGTTACGCGCCAAACGCTACAGCCTCAATACCCAAAAAACCTACACCGAAGCAATGAAAACATTTTTACTCTATTTAAACAATAAACCATTGCCGGAGGTGGGCAACCGCGATGTGGTGCTCTTTCACGATGAGCATATTGTAAAAAATAAGTTATCGGCCTCTTATCAAAATCAAATTATCAACGCCATCAAATTGTTTTTTTCTACCGTACAAAACCGCAAACTAGAAATTGAAAGACTAGAGCGGCCGCAACGTGAGCGCAGGCTGCCAAACGTATTAAGCAAGGAAGAAGTGAAACAAATTCTGGAGGCCTCAGTCAATCTAAAGCACCGGGCTATGATGGCCATTACCTACGGTTGCGGGCTCAGGCGCAGTGAAGTGCTGAACCTTATCCCAAGCGACATCAACTCAACTCGCGGGATAGTGCTGATAAAACAAGCAAAAGGCAAAAAAGACAGGATTGTACCGCTGCCCAACAAACTGCTAGTGATGCTGCGCGAATATTACCAAGCTTATAAACCTAAAACATGGTTGTTTGAAGGCCAGAGCGGTGGCCAGTATGACGAGCGCAGTTTGGCCAGTGTATTAAAAAAGGCGGTGGCCAAGGCAGGCATTGCGAAACCCGTTAGTTTGCATTGGCTGCGGCATAGCTACGCAACCCACTTACTCGAAAACGGTACCGACCTTAGACACATTCAGGAAATTTTAGGCCATAACAGCAGCCGCACAACTGAGATTTATACCCATGTTAGTGCTAGTTCGATAACCAGGATCAAAAGCCCATTAGATGATTTTTGAAGGAGAGAATGAGGGTTGCCAGATAGAAGAACAAAAAGGGCACATATACAACAAAATTGGGGGCATTATGGTAATTTTATAGGATATATAAAGAAGTTATGGGCAAGGCTAAAAGACGACAAGAACAATGACAGAAAATTACACGATAGACCAAATCAGAGATGAAATAATAAAATTCAAAAATGACCCTGACTTTCAAAAGTTAGAAAATTTTTACTATTCAAAATCATTCTCTGAAATTTTGGGCGTGAGCAGAAGGGAAATTAGTCATAGTGGATTTCTCGCTTGGCTACTTGGAAACTTGGAAAGCCATAATTTGGGTGAGTTCTCAATAAAAAAGTTCTTAGACATTATTTTAAAATTTAGCAATGACAAATTAAAAAGAAGACACAGCGACCTTTTTAATGCATTTGTTACAGAAGATTATTCAATCGAAAGATTATTTGTTAAATCAGAGTATGCAATTAAAAATGTTGGTAGGCTTGACATATATATCGAATTGACACTTTTGATAGCAGGAAAAACAAAGAACATTAGGTTAGTAATTGAAAACAAAGTTGAAAGCAAAGAGAATAACGACCAAACAAACAGCTACTTCAAATACTTTAATCCAACGCAAAATGATGACAACATTATAATCTATGTTTACTTAACGCCTATTTCAACGCTTGACCTAATAGAACTGACAGAGCCTGAGTGTAACTGTAAAGAGTTTATCCAAATAAACTATCAGTCAATAGTTGACTATTTAATAGAACCAGCATTAAATCAGAACATTTCAACTCGAACTCAAAATATACTAACTGAATATTTAAAATCTTTAAGCCAACCTTCCATCAATGAAGAAGCTGACGGACACAAACAAGAATTAATTATGGCACTTGGTAACGAAGAAAGAAAATTATTGTCAAGCTTTTGGGAGAAAAATCAAAAGTTGATTTTAGCCTCTTTATATGCAATAAGTTCTGACCCTGAACAAGAAAAAGATACAAGGGACAGTATCAGAGAAGCATTAGACAGTTTATCTTCCGATAAAGACCGTAGCACCTACAACATAAAATATAACGGAGAAATATTCAGCAGTAATTTCAAAAAATCTGACATTGGACTACAAACAATCAACCTTTTAAATGCAAAAGGACTTATTGACGACAACATTATAAAATACCTTAAAAAAGATAAAAGTTGTAGTTTTCTACTTCTTAAGAAAAAAGAAGAATTTACAGAAACAGAAATAAAATATAGAAAATATCGGACTAATGATTCGCCTGAACTTATTTACAACGGTGAAGAGTTTTATGTTGCTCGAAATTGGGGAATTGGAAATATCCACAAACTCATAAATAAATTTACCGACAAATTCCCAGGACTTGAATACGAAACAAATTAAGAGCGAACAAGGAAGCCCAGCCCATAACAGGCGTTTGGCTCAATGGCGGGTTCAGTGGTTAATTGAACATTCTACCTCGCATCAACTTTTGTGGTGTGTTGACAGTTTTGTGCTCCGAAATCCGCCACTGCGCCAAGCGCCAAAACGTTAGCACTCACCCTAAAAAACCGATACGACCGACAACAAACGAACAGAAAAATGACAGACAAAATGCCAACCCTTCGCAAAATTAAAAGAGCTGCAAGCCGACACACGAGCCAACGCTTTTGCAGCACATTTAATTTTGCCCAACCGCACCCAAGCCCACCCACCACCCTAACAGCAGACAGTGGTCAACTTAACGGCAACTTTTGACAATAACCAAATCGTAAATTGTAACTTTGACAGTTTTAAATTAGAAATATAATTAATGAGATTTATAGACTTATTCGCAGGACTTGGCGGTTTTCATAAAGCACTTCACAAACTTGGACACGAATGTGTTTTTGTTAGTGAACTCGACCCTATTTTGCGAGAAGTTTACACGAAAAACTGGGGCATTGAAGTACACGGAGACATAAAAAAAATTGTTGACAAAGAAATTGAAACGATACCTGAGCACGACATTTTGTGCGGTGGTTTCCCTTGTCAGCCCTTCTCAAAAGCAGGCAAACAACTTGGACGAGATGACGACAGAGGAACCTTGTTTGACGAAATTGTAAAAATTCTTGATTTTAGAAAACCAACATTTTTCATACTTGAGAATGTCCCTTTCATTGCCAAACACGACAATGAAGCAACTTGGGAATTTATGCAAAGTGAATTAGATAGAATTGGTTATAAAGTTGACCATAATATTTATTCGCCACAAGACTTTGGAATTCCACAGCATAGAAAAAGAATATTTATTGTAGGTTCAAGAATTGGTTTAGACCATTTCAGTTTTGATGAAGTTGACAAAAGAAAAACTAATAAAATTGATATTCATAAATTCATTGAAGTAGAACCATCTGACGCAAAAAAACTACCTAAAGCCAATCAAGACTGCATAAAACTTTGGCAAGAATTTATTTCAAATATTCCAAAAGAGGTAAAACTTCCCGGCTTTCCTATTTGGGGAATGGAGTTTGGAGCAACCTATCCTTTTGAAGACGAATTTCCCCATTTACTTTCGGCTAATGAACTTTCAAAATACAAAGGAAATTTTGGAATAAGTTTAAAAGGAATGACCAAGGAAGAACAATTGGCAAATCTTCCAAGCTATGCAAGAGTTGAAACAAAATTTCCTGACTGGAAACAACGATACATAAAATACAACAGGCAATTTTATAAGGAAAATAAAAGCTATGTTGAAGATGTTGTAAAACGTATTTCTGAATTACCATCTCAAAGTTGGCAAAAGTTAGAATGGAATGTTGGCGACAACAAACGAAAAATAACGGACTACATTTTACAATTCAGAGCATCTGGAATACGAATAAAAAAGGCAGATTTTTTTCCGTCATTGGTTTGTACAAATACACAAATACCAATCATTGGTTGGGAGAAAAGATATATAACAAAAAAAGAAGGTTTAAAACTTCAATCTCTGACTGGCATAAAATTGCCCGAAAGTGAAGGTGCAGCTTTCAAGGCACTTGGCAACGCAGTAAATTCTCATATTGTTGAATTAATTGCAAAGCAATTAATAATAAACCCAAACGATTTGCAAAAGGAAACTGCAATAAAATTGAATGGGAATAAAGTAACACAATCCTTAACAGTATGAGCGAGAACAAAATAAACATAAGGCCAAATGTTTCTATGCTTTCTGTTCTAAAATTTTTAGAATATGAAACTTGGTTTGCTTTAGCGGAATTTGTAGATAATGCAATTGCAAGTTATTTGAATAACGAAAAAGCACTAAAACAACTTCACGGAGATGATTTTCAATTAGAAGTAATAATCGAAATTAACGACCCTGAAAACAAAATTACAATTCGTGATAATGCAGGTGGAATTGAACAAGCAAACTATAATAGAGCTTTTAGAGCTGCTGAAATTCCAGCAGATACTTCTGGTCTTTCTGAGTTTGGAATGGGAATGAAATCTGCTTCTTGTTGGTTTTCCGACTACTGGACTGTAAGAACAAAGGCATTGAATGAAACGGTTGAGAAAACAGTAAAATTTGATATGAATAAAATCTTTGAGGACAAACTTGAAGAATTAGAATTCACATCAAAAACAACAGATAAAAATCATCATTATACAATTATTGAATTGCTAAATGTAAACAAGATGCCAAGACGAAAAGGACTTGGAAAAGTAAAATCACATTTAGCAAGTATTTACCGAGAATTTCTTCGGAAAGGAATTTTGAAATTAATAGTTGACAATACAGAATTGCAGTTTGCAGAACCAAACATTCTTGTTGCACCAAAATATGATGACCCAAACGGAGAAAAAATAAAATGGAAAAGAGAAATTAATTTTGGATTAGAAGATGGTTTATCCGTAAAGGGTTTTGTTGGAATTAGAGAAACAGGCTCAACGGCAGAGGCGGGTTTTGCACTTTTTAGAAGAGGTAGAGTAATTGAAGGAAGTTTTGATAATGGATTTAGACCTGAATTTATATTTGGAGCACCAAATAGTTATCGTTATCAAAGAGTTTTCGGAGAACTTCATTTAGAAGGTTTTGATGTTTCATTCACAAAGAAAGGAATACAATGGGATGAAAATCTTGATGTGTTTTTACAATGTTTAAAAGATGAGCTTTCACACGATAATTTCCCATTACTAACACAAGCTGAAAAATTCAGGGCAAGGGCAAATGATACTGATTATAGAAATTCAGGTATCAAAGCTTTAAGCCATACAGTTTCAGACTTTGAGCAGAAAGCACCCGAAGCCATAAAGGAAACTTTTGAAAATCCCATAGTTGAAAGTGATGTTGAAATTGAGTTGCCAAAAACTGAAAAAAGAATTTACAAATCATTCAAAGTAAATTTCAATAAAATTAATTGGCTTATTTCAATTGAGCTTTCTTATGACACTTCATTAAATGACTTACTCGAAGTTGGTCCACATTTAATAAAAGAACCTTCAACAGAACCTAATGTAAAACAAATTGGAATTCGCCTTTCCCTAACTCACCCATTTATGGTTGAGTATGCAGGAACTGAAAATGGAAAGATTGAACCAATTCTAAAAATGGCAGCTGCAATGGGTTTAGCAGAAATTATAGCGAAAGAAAGCGGAGCAAAAACCCAAGGAGAAATTCGTAGAAATTTCAATCAACTAATCACAAAAATCTCTCAAAGTTAGTTATGGCAGAAATAATAGAAATCACAGGAAATACAAATCCAAACAATTCAAAATGGCAACCCTATCAAGGGGAGGAAATTGAAGGGTTACTCAAGCACAAAGGATTTACAGATAGCACAGGAAATATAAATGCTACTGGCGACCGTGTTATTGATGAAACCTTTAAGATTTTGGAAATGTGTGGCAATCCAGCCGAACAGCAAAATGTTGAAACAGGTTTGGTTATTGGGTATGTTCAAAGTGGAAAAACGCTTTCTTTTACTTCTGTTGCAGCTTTAGCCAACGATAATCAATATCAAATTGTAATTATCATTGCAGGAACTTCAATTCCACTTTCAGAGCAATCCTTTGAAAGAATGAAAAAGGATTTACGAGTTGAAACAAGGTTTGACCGTAAATGGACAATAATAAAAAATGCAGGAACACAAGAAGATAGAGATACAATAGAAATGAAATTAGAGCAATGGGCAGACCCAACTTTTCCGAGAGAAAATTGCTCAACTTTGTTGATTACTGTAATGAAAAACGGCAGTAGATTAAGAAACCTGACAAATCTTTTAGCCGACTTAAATCTTAATGGTGTACCAACTCTAATAATAGATGACGAAAGCGACCAAGCAAGTTTAAATACAAGAGCAAGAGCCAACGCAAATGCTGGAGAAGCTGTGAATGAAGGAGAAGTTTCAACAATTTACAGAAGAATTAATGAATTAAGAAGTGTATTTCCTCATCACACATTTTTACAATATACAGCAACTCCACAGGCAAATCTATTCATCAATATTATGGATAGGCTTTCACCCAATTTCATAAAACTATTAACCCCAGGAAACGAATATACAGGAGGAAATGCTTTTTTTGTACAAAATCCAAACCTTGTTAGACGTATTCCTGATTTAGAAATACCATCAAATCACAATCCAGTACACGAACCACCAGAAAGTTTACTCTTTGCTTTAAAAATATTTTTCTTGGGAGTTGTTGCAGGGGAAATAAAGCGTGATCAACGTAATCGTTCTATGATGGTTCACCCATCACGTTTAACCAATTCTCAAAATATTTACTTCACTTGGATTAGAAATGTTTGTGAAAGTTGGAAAACACTATTACAAAGTACATCACCAGCCGATGAAGAAGAAAGAAACGAATTATTAAGAGAATTTAAAGAAGCTTATGACGACTTAAATTTAACTGTAAACGACTTGCCAGCTTTTGAAGAACTCACAAACACAAGACTTTTGCATTCCATAAAAAATACAAGAATTATGGAAATTAATGCAAGTCGGGGAAGAACACCTGAAATCCGTTGGAGTGATTTTTATTCTCACATTTTAGTTGGAGGTCAAGCAATGGACAGAGGATTTACGGTTGAGGGATTAACCGTTTCTTATATGCCAAGACCATTAGCAACTGGACAAGTTGATACAACTTTACAAAGAGCAAGGTTTTTTGGTTACAAAGGCCCTTATTTAGGATTTTGCAGGGTTTGGTTAGACAATCCAAATATTGAAGCATTTAGAGCAATCATAGAACACGAAGATGATGTAAGACAGCGTTTAGAAGAATTTGATGTAAACAACAAACACTTAAACGAATGGGACAGAGAAGCAGTTTTAGACCAAATGTTAAGACTTACAAGACCCAATATTTTATTCAATGAAATTGATAGAGATTACTTTGGTCAAGAATGGTTTATTGTTGGAGCACCTCACGACACAGAAAATTTAATACCATTTAATAAGAGTGTTGTTGCGGAATTTGCAAATAATCATATTACAAGTTTTGCAACTAATCAAGGGCATACAGAAAGAACCGATTTACAAAAACATTTAGAAGCAGAATTACCGCTTGAAGAAAGTTTGAAGCAACTTTTAAATAGATTAAAATTCACAAGAGAAACAGACAGTCAAACGTATTCAAGTTTAAGGGGTTTATTAAATTCATATTTACAAGAAAATCCAAACGAAACTTGTTTAGTTTATCTGATAAGTTCAAGAATTGAGAATAATACAATTGTCCAAACAACAAGACAACGTAGATTAAACCAAAACGATAACATTCAGCAACTTTTTCAAGGGGAACAACCAACCTCAAACGGCAGATTAAGAAAAGGCGAAGTTTACATTGGAGATAGAAACATTAAAAATCAAGATAAGGTTACAATCCAAATTCACAGGTTAAATCTTACTGATGTGATCGGTAATCCAATTTTGGACGATAATGGAAATGTAGTGTACAATGATTTAGTAAGTCTTGCCATTTGGATACCTGAAACAATTGGTAAAGACATCATTAGACAACCCGACAATATATGAGTTTGTTAGATGTTTTTTTAGAAATAGAAATTCCCAAAACGGAAAATCCAAAATTATTCAATGCTAACGCATTGATTGATTTTCCATTTGCTAAAATTGGAGTAAACTATCTTGGATTTCCTGTAATATTAATTTCTTCAAAGTTTGACCAAACCCATTTATCGCAAAAAAACATCAAGCTAAAATATATTGAACTGACACACAATCTTGAATGTAAGATTTCGGAAAATGGGAAATCTAAAATTGACAATTACTCTGTAATCATATTTAAAAGCAATGAAGAAACATTACAAAACTATTTCCTTGGTATTGCTCAATCACTTTTAAATTCACTTTCAAAAAAACCGACCCAAAAAGAAGTTTTTGAAACATTTAGAAATTTCGTAGAAATTTTTAGGTCATTAACTGAAACGCCAACCAAAACAATTCAAGGACTTTGGGCAGAGCTTATTCTTATTGAACAAAGCAAAAAACCTGAAACATTAATTAATTATTGGCACAACATTCCAGAAGAAAAATTTGACTTTAATGCAGATAGCGAAAAAATAGAAGTAAAAAGCAGCAGTAATTTAGAAAGGGTTCACATTTTTACCGCTGAACAATTAAATCCGACATTTGACTGCCAAGTTATTATTGCTTCAGTTTTTACTAAACAAGTTTCAAATGGAGTGAATATACTCGACTTGTTAGACAAAATAGACAAGCGCATTGTAGAAATAGAATTGAAAGAAAAGATTTTTAGAATTGTTTCAAAAACTCTTGGGAACACCTTTGAACAGACCACAAAAATTAAATATGATTATGGTTTAGCTAAAAACTCATTAAGGTTTTACCGACATCAAGACATTTCAAAAGTTGAAAGAATTAATATTCCTGAAAGAGTTTCAGAGGTTAAGTTCAAGTCAGACTTGACTAACATTAACCCAACAGACATAACAAAAATACTAACTGACGGACTATTATTTAAAGACACATAAGCCAACGCATTTGGCGGCACATTTGTATTTTTTTCCAACGCACAGACCAACGCTAAAAAATCCAAAAGAGCCACCAAGCCAACGCACCAAGACAGAACAAAATGGACAAACAACAACACGATAGAAAAGAAGGGCGAAGTGCTAACATCGGTTTTGCAAAATGGCGGGTTCAGTGCTTCTATGACAGTTTAGTACAAGGTTCAAGTTCAGTTTTTCAATTGAACATTTGTGCTGAAAATCCGCCACTTCGCAAAGCCGAGAACCGTTGTACGCAATGCTAAAAAGTCAGTTTTTCAATCAAAAATTTGTGAATATTGTAAACTTCGTTGATTTTTCATTAATCTGATCTGAAAATTTTTATTCTCTCGTGGTGAAATAATAATATTCTTTTGTTGTGGAATAATATTCTTGCATTGTGAAATAATATTTTTACGTTGTTGAGTT
This sequence comes from Cytophagales bacterium, assembly GCA_017303795.1. Classification (GTDB taxonomy): domain Bacteria; phylum Bacteroidota; class Bacteroidia; order Cytophagales; family Cyclobacteriaceae; genus ELB16-189. Next base: position 48,778 of record JAFLBR010000023.1, read on the forward strand.
ATATTCTCGCGTTGTGGAAATATTTTCTTGCGTTGCGGAGTTATATTTTCGCGTTGTGGAAACATATTCTTGCATTGTGATTTTCAATTATTGCGTCTGGATTTTATATTGGCACGTCGGAAAGTTATATTATTGCGTCTCAAAGTTACATTTTCGTGGCTGCGAAACATATTTTACCTTCCTGAAAAACAAAAGCACTGCGTACAACAGTGTATTTGTGCAATGCGGGGTGAATATATTCTTTGAGAATTCAGTTAACAATATCCGCAAAATGCTTTTCATATTCCTTTTTTTAGTAATTTAGAAATCTGAAAAAGCATTTTTGCTCAATGTGGTTTGTATTTCCACTTTTGGTTCGCAGTAGCCCGCACTGACACAAATACTTTTTCCGTTATGTGCAATTTTAAACAAAATAACTGTTAATCATGGTAAAGAAAATAGCAATGTTCAACCACAAAGGTGGTGTTAGCAAAACAACAACAACCTTTAATTTAGGTTGGAAACTGGCAGAATTAGGAAAAAAAGTTTTAATCGTTGACTCAGATCCACAATGTAATCTGACTGGTTTATGTTTGAGTTTAACAAGCGATGCAAACTTTGAAGAGTTTTATCAAAATAGTGGTGTGTCAAATCTAAAAGAAGCGTTGGATCCTGTATTTAGTGGTACTTTACAACCATTACAAGCCGCAAATTGCTATGAATTTCCAAATCGATCTGGATTATTTCTACTTCCTGGACATATAAATGTATCTGATTTTGACGTTACAATAAGCATTGCCCAAGAATTGACTGGAAGTTTAAGATTAGTTCAAAATGTTCCTGGAGCAATTAATGAGTTATTAAGACTTACGGCGCAACAATATGAGTTTGATTACATTTTGATTGATATGAGTCCCAGTGTGAGTGCAACTAACGCTAATCTATTGATGTTGAGTGATTATTTCATAGTACCTTGTAGCCCCGATTATTTTTGTAATATGGCTATCAGTTCTTTGACAACTGTATTACCTAATTGGAATGCTACTTACCAAACTATCAAAACTCACCCTGCTTTTAGTGAAGCGATTTATAAATTTCCAAATACAACACCAAAATTCATTGGAACAATTCAACAAAGATATAGACCAAGAAACGGAGAACCTGCAAGATCTTTTCAAGCATGGATTGACATAATCAATGAAAATGTTATTAGTAGATTAGTTCCCGCTTTACGTGCGAATGATATGATTATTGACGAAGATAAATTTATGGATATTTCTATTCCCGAAGAACCTTATAATTTGATAA
>JAFLBR010000024.1 GCA_017303795.1 Cytophagales bacterium
CGTATAAGCATCAACCGTATTGCTGACAAGTTGCTCTCCAGCAGAGCTTGCTTCCTCTTTGGGCTGATGGCCTAAGTCTAATGATTTATGGAGACAATGTCACCAACTATTTTTCAGTACATTACCTGTTTTGATGTTCTGTTTCTACAAGTGTATCGCCTTGAATGGTAAAGGCTGCATTCGGTTCTGAACCATCTGTCCAAACACCATCAAAAGCAGAAGCGGGTTGCAGATCAACATGATTTGTTGATTTACTGCAACCCGCCAATAAAACCAAAATGCTGATTAGTAAATAACGCATTCGGTTAAAACCTTTTAATGATGATGTCCACCTGGCCCATGCACATGGCCATGTGAAAGTTCGTCAGCAGTAGCTTCTCTTATTTCCATTATTTCAACCGCAAAGTTTAACTCTACACCAGCTAAGGGGTGGTTAGCATCAACGGTAATGGCTTCCAAACCCACATGCGTTACAGTTACCACTTGCCCTTGATTGGTTTGAAACTGCATACCTACTTTTATCTCTTGCGTACCAAATGCAGTGCGCGGTACTTTTTGCATCAGCTTATCATCTTTTACGCCATATCCTTTTTCTGGGGCTACTTTAATATTGAATTTATCGCCTTTCACTTTTCCTTCCAGTCCTTCTTCCATGCCGGGAATTAAATTTCCCATTCCATGAATGTAATACAACGGTTCGCGACCAGAACTTGAATCCAGAATGGCACCTGCATTATCGGTTAAGGTGTAATGAATAGCGGCTACTTTGTTTTTTGTGATTTGCATGGTTTACTTATTAATGAGGCGCAAAGATGGGCTTTTTTTACAAGTTAAGGAAGTGAAAAAGCTACATAGGCATCGCCCGGTTTGGTGCCCAATTTTCCGCCACCGCAGGCAATTACCACATATTGTTTTCCATATAATTCATAAACGGCTGGTGTAGCAAAGCCCGATGCGGGTAAGGTGTATTCCCACAAAAGTTTACCGGTTGCTTTATGAAATGCCCGAAACTTATTATCGCGTGTAGCAGCAATAAATACAAGTCCACCGGCTGTTACTACCGGGCCACCATAGTTTTCAGTTCCGGTTTGTGGAATACCACCTGCTTTAAGTTCAGCATATTCGCCCAACGGGATTTTCCATTCAAACTCACCGGTGTTCAGGTTAATGGCATTTAATGTTCCCCACGGGGGTTTGATTGCCGGATAGCCATCGGGTGTGATGAATTTGTTATAACCAATTAACCGATACGGAACAAAGTTCACGCTATCGAATGGAGCGGCATCTGTTTTGAAGGCATTGGTTTGTTCTTGTTGCTGCTCTAACATAAATGAAGCAAGCGCCTGCACTTCTTCAGTTTTTAATTGTTGAAAGGCGGGCATCATTCTGCGGCCGGTGGTTAACAATTCTGCGAAAGCGGTTGAAGTATATTTTGATTTAATATTTATAAGTGTGGGATTATTGCCGGTGCCTTTACGATCAGCACCGTGGCAAGAGGTGCAATGCTGCGTATACAAACGTTGCCCGGCTGTTAACCACGTTTCTGATTTTGCATCGGTAGGTTTATTTTCAATCATCTTCATGATCCACGCCATTTCATTGGCGTTTACATATAAGATTCCCGTGGCCGGATCGAATGCAGGGCCGCCCCATTCGCCACCGCCATCATAACCTGGAAAAATTAGCGAAGGCGTTTTGCCGGGTGGAATAAACATGTTGCCAAACCGGTAACCCAACATATCGCGATATAATCTTGAACGGGTACTATCATGCACATAAGGATTAATATCATCTAAGGTTAATGTTTGGCGGGAGAAAGGTGCGGGCTTTACGGGTATAGGTTGCGTAGTCCATACTTTCTCACCATCCAGTTCACTCACCGTATCTACCGCAATTTCTTCAATGTCGAAAACAGGTTTGCCGGTCTCGCGCTCAAACACATACACCATTCCGTTTTTTGTTGTTTGCGCAACGGCATCAATTTTTCTTCCTTTATGATTAAGTGTAACCAACACGGGTGGTGCAGGTAAATCTTTATCCCACAAATCATGATGCATAAATTGAAAGTGCCAGATACGTTTGCCGGTGTTGGCATCTAACGCCAGCAAACAATTGGCAAACAGGTTTGAACCTTTGCGCTTGCCACCATAAAAATCGTACGCGGCCGATCCGGTCGGGGCAAATAAAATTCCACGGTCTTCATCTAACGAAAATCCACTCCACACATTCGCACCGCCAATATGTTGCCACGCGTTTTTGTCTTCCCACGTTTCATAACCATACTCACCCGGTTGTGGAATGGTATGAAAAATCCATTGCATTTTTCCGGTAAGCACATCATACGCCCGAATGTGGCCCGGTGCGCTGGGTGGCGCTTCGTTTACGCGCGTGCCTATGATGAGTAAATTTTTATAAACCAATCCGGGCGAAGTACTCACTACAAATAAATCTTTCGCTTCGCGCCCGAGATCGTGATGTAAATCGATGGCTCCATTATCTCCAAAGGTTGGAATAGCTTTACCGGTGTTTGCATCAATGGCATAGGTAAGTGAACCAGCGGTAAAGAATATTCGCTTGTCTTGTTGTCCATCCGTCCAGTAGGCCACCCCGCGACTGTTAATCATAATGTGAAAGGCCATTCGGTTTGCATCGAAGTCGGTTTGTGCGTTGGCATCAAAAAACCATTTCTCTTTTCCGGTGGTTGCGTCTATGGCAAACAGTTTCATTTGTGGCCCCACACCATATAAAGTACCATCAACTATAATCGGGTTGCATTGTATTTGCGATCCGTTTAGGGTATCGGCATCACCGGTGTGGTATGTCCACGCTACTTGTAGCTGCGCTACGTTTGATGTATCAATCTGAGTGAGCGTGGAGTATTTTATGGCTTCGGCCGAACCATTGTAGGCTTTCCAGGTTTTATATTCTTTAGGCGGTGTGGAACAACCAATTAAAACGAGGAGTAGAAAACCGAGGAGGCGCATGGTTAAAGGTTTAAGGTAGGTTAATTGTGGACTGTGAGGACAAGACCCACGGAGTAAGGGTTAAACATTTAGGTCAGGTAAAAATAAGAAAACCTTTTTACCGTTACATTTGCTGACAATCCAATCTTATTGAATCTAAACTTATCTGTAAATATGAAAATGAATTTTTTGTTGGCGCTGGTAGTGATTTTATCTGCATGCGAAGGTGGCGATAGTCATCGCTTAGGTATTGGTAATGCGGAAACTGCATATGAAGTAGACGCAAAGCTTGCATCTTTTGATGCTTCAGCCACTGAACAACCACAAACTGATCTAACGGAACGCAAACTCATCCGCAACGGCAATATCGAATTCCTGACTGCTGATGTCCGGAAAACCAAAGTTGAGATTGAGCGCATTGCAAAAGAACAGCAAGGTTACATTTCGGCTGAGAACGAAGATAATTATAGTAACCGGTTTCGGATTAATCAAACGCTGCGCATTCCTGCGGATAAGTTTGACGAGGTGATGAAGCAATTAGAAGGCCTCGCTGAAAAAGTTGATAATAAGAATATCAACACCCAAGATGTAACCGAAGAGTTTATTGATGTAGAAGCCCGCCTCAAAACCAAGAAGGAGCTGGAAGCCCGCTACCTCGACTTATTGAAACAAGCCAAAACCGTAGCCGATATTGTTTCTATTGAAAGTCAGATTGCCAACGTGCGGGCCGAAGTTGAATCAATGGAAGGTCGGCTAAAGTATTTAAGTAATCAGGTTTCGTTTAGTACACTAACCGTTTCGTATTATCAGGAGTCGGCTGCCGGTTATGGTTTTGGTTCTAAATTTATTGGTTCATTAAAATCGGGTTGGTTTACGTTGGTTGATTTTCTGTTTTGGCTTTTGAGTGTATGGCCGTTTGTGATTGGAATAACTGCGCTGGTAATTTGGTGGGTGCGGAGAAGAAGAGCAAAAGTTTAGTTAGTGGTGGGCCGTGTGGACACGACCCAAGGCATACGGGTGCGGAGAAAGCGGGCAAGAGTTAATTGATGGGGCGTATCGAAACGACCCGCGGCTTAGGGCAATCCTGAGCGATCAGGAGGTGAATCAGGAAGTTAAAAATAGCAGAGCGAAGGATCTCCTAAATAAGAAAGTGAGTTCTTAATCAGCGGATTCTTCCCTTTTTCATCTGAAGCGCTGCACTCAATAAGATATTGGGCGTATTACAATGAAAATATTTATCTGTTATCCGCTAAGAATTGTACTTAAGGTATAGCGAAGGATGTCCTGATAAGAAAGTGAGTTCTTAATCAGGGGATTCTTCGCTTGGTTCATCTTAAACACTTCACTTAATATGATATTGAGCCTATCACGAAGAAAAAGATTTATCTGTTGTTCGCTCAGAATTACACTTAAGGTTGTCGAGCGAAGGATTGCTTTCTACCGCTTATGCAGCACCCATACCTCATCATAATACACTTCTTCCGAATCAACCAGCTCACGGATTACTTCAATAAAAACATCTTTCTCTGCCGGATCAACTGCAAGTTCTAATTCATCTACCGTCATGGGTTTCTGCGCAAGCAGGTAGTTAATTTGCTGCTCGTAATCTTTAATCAACGCGGTGTTCTCTTTTTTATGTTTGTCGATGCACACATCGCACCGCCCGCAGGTAGCATCTGTATTTTCATTGAAGTATTCCTGAATCAACTGCATGCGACACCTATGATTTTGCGAGGTGTAGTTAATCATAGCCTGCATTTTTTCTAAATGCAAATTGCGCCTGCGCTCAAACTCTGTACTATCAATGGGTAGTCTGGCTGCATCTTGCCGGGCAGTAACAAAAGTTATCTTCGGACTATCGTTTACCGGTTCGTAAACCAACACTTGTAAATTATGTAGTTGATCTAATTCAAGTTTTATAGCGCCCACCGTAGTGCGCTGCATTTGTGCGATCTGCGTTTCTGAAATTGTGGTGAAGTCAGTGTACAACTCGCCACCATAAAGGCGTAGCAAGGCTTTTATAATCGAATCGAACCGGGCATGCGCTACCTGAAACTCGTACAGTTTTTTATTGTCGAACGAGAAATGCAAAACGGAAGGCCGGTAAAAACTTTCGTTGAACTCAATCAACCCAAACTCTTCTAACTTTTTTAATGCCGGATATACTTCTGTGGATTTAAGATTTAGTTTTTTACAAAATTGTTCCAGATCAAAATCATAACTCTCACCCTGACTACTGCCCAGCGCCACCTGAAAATAATTGGCTAATGCCTGATACGTATTTTTTAAAACGGGTAATGCCGGTTGACCTTGTTCTACTTTTAACTTTAACGAATCAAGATCTGAATCGTGACACAGAATGGCTGCATAACTTCTTTTACCATCGCGCCCTGCACGGCCCGCCTCCTGATAATAAGCTTCCAGGTTTTCGGGTAAATCCATGTGAACAACTACGCGCACATCGGCTTTGTCAATTCCCATTCCAAAAGCATTGGTGGCTACCATCACACGGCAGCGATTGGTAATCCATTCTTCTTGTCTGCTAGTGCGTTCGGCATGTGTTAAACCGGCATGATAGAACGTAGCACCGATGGAATTCTTTTTTAGAAATGTAGCCAATACAACCGTTGCTTTGCGCGAACGCACATACACAATAGCCGGGCCCGGCACTTTGCGTAAAACTTCCAGCAGTTTCTTTTCTTTCAGTTCAGACTTTCGGATAACGAGTGAAAGGTTATCGCGCGCAAAACTTTTTTGAAATACAGCCGGTTGCTGCATTTGCAACTTATCGATTATATCTGCTTTTACTTGGGCTGTGGCCGAAGCCGTAAGCGCAATAAACGGAACATCGGGATGAATGCTGCGCAACTCTGCAATCTGTAGATAGGGCGGACGAAAATCATAACCCCATTGTGAAATGCAATGTGCTTCGTCTATCGCTACCAGATTCACTTTCATTTTTTTTACCCGTGCTTTAAATAATTCGGTTTGTAAACGCTCGGGCGAGAGGTATAAAAATTTTAATTGACCGTACACACAATTGTCTAAGGTAATATCAATTTCGCGATGGTGCATACCGGCATGAACAGCAACGGCTGGTATTCCGCGTTGCTTTAATTGTTTAACCTGATCTTGCATTAATGCAATCAGTGGCGTAACCACCAGACAAATTCCGTCTAGCATCATGGCTGGCACCTGAAAGCAAATGGACTTACCGCCACCGGTAGGGAGTATGGCTACTGTATCTTGTTTGTTCAGCACCGCTTCGATAATTTTATCTTGCGGTGGTCTGAACTGTGAATAACCCCAGTATTGTTTTAATATGTCGGTTGATGTAGCCATGTCAGGCACTTACCACTTTATATCTTGCTTGTTCAAAAATGCAGCAATCCCTTTTTTACAATCTTCAGTAGCGCGGGCTTTGGCATTTTGATTTGCGGCAAAGCTAAGTGCCTCTTCAAGCGTACGATTCTGCACTTCGTTAATCAGGTGTTTGGTTAGGTGCATGCTTTGCGCGGAGTTTTGTTTAATCAGGTTTTGAGTAAATCCCTTTACATGATTCTCAAGTTCGGTTGCAGGTATAACTTCCGTGATTAGTCCGAGAGCTAATGCCGCTTCGGCTTTAATAATTTCTCCCGTAAGGAGGAGGTGCCGCGCTTTCTGTTCGCCAAGCTTGCGAATTAAAAACACCGACACCAATGCTGGAATAAACCCAATCCGCACTTCGGTATAACCAAACTTAGCTTCGGGAACCGAGAATGTAAAATCGCACACAGCAGCCAGTCCGCAGCCGCCAGCCAACGCGTGGCCTTGTACCTGTGCAATCACTACTTTATTTAACGTATAGATTTTGAGAAATAATTCTTTTAAATGATTGGAGTCGGCCAGGTTTTCTTCGAATGAAAAATTTTGAAGTTGCTGCAAATAACCCAGATCGGCACCGGCACAAAACGATTCGCCATTGGCTTTTAATACTACAATTTTTACAGCAACATCTTGTTCGGCTTTGTTGAATGCGGCTTTCAATTCAGTAACCAACTCCGGGCTCAGTGCATTTCGCTTTTCGGGCCGGTTAAGTGTAATGGAAGCCGTTTGGTCGGCAACCGAATAGAGTACTAAACTCATGGTATATCTTTTTTAACTATAAATGCTCCGTCATCTGCAACAGCATGTACCTGCCACGCTTTATTTTGTTGTGCTGATTTCCAACGGGCAATATAACGGCTACCATTGGTACCATCTAATATTATTTTGGTTTGTGGCTTTACGTATGCAGTATCTTTTAAAGAAAGAGATTGATGACTAACCACCAGGTAGTCGATTAGCAATGGAGGTAAAGATTGCGATCGGTCCAATACGGCAATGCTGGTATTGTTCCACGAATAAAGCGAGATGCCTTTTGTGTTTTGCTGGAATGGAATTTCGGTGTGGGTTTCTTTTACTCCATGTTGAAGCCGGTTAGGCAATACGTGAAAACGGGTTCGTTCGTAATCGGTTAATAATGCATTATCAGCATAGTAATAACTTTTGCCATTAGTAATCCACTCCATAGCCGAATGATTGGAAATACTATACACTACAAATTGTTGTTCGTTAAGCTTGTGCTGGAGGTGTTGTGCTTGTGTGATAATAAGTACACCACATAAAGTGGCCGTAACCCAGGCTAATTTCTTATTGCGATATTCCAACATAAAAATCAGCGAAAGCAACGCGGCCATAATGAGCCAACACTGAAAGGTGGTGAGATGAATGCCACTGATGATACTAAATGGTAATTTTTCGGTCGCCATAACCGTCCAGTTTAAAATTTCAATTAACCATTGCAACAGCCAGCCTACCACATCGGCTACAGCCGATAACCAACTTACAGCTAATAATAAAATGCCACCTACCAGTATTGCAGTGGAAAGTGGAATAACAAATAAGTTGGAAACAAGAAAGTAAACCGGAAACTGGTGGAAGTATAACATGCCTAACGCGAACGTTGCTACCTGTGCCGCAATAGAAATGCAGGTAATTTCCCAAACCCAGTTGCCCACCCGATTATCAATTAACCAAAGATTGTAAAGCGGCTTTTGTAGATAAACAATTCCAAGTACTGCGAGGTATGAAAGCTGAAACCCAACCGACATAATTAAGTATGGGTCATACAGCAACAGCACAAATGCCGATGTTGCCAACGTGTTATAAATATTAGTGCGCCAACCTAAAGGTTTTGCCAGCGCAACAAACGAGAACATGGTAACGGCACGCAACACAGAAGGAGAAAGCCCGGTAACAAATGCAAAAGACCAAAGCAAGAAAATACTTAGGCAAGCAATAAGCCACGGACTCCACTTGTACTTTTTCAGTGGCTTAAATAGAAATAGAATGATTACGTAAATAATTCCCACATGCATTCCGGAAACGGCCAACACGTGCATGGCTCCACTGGCTGCGTATGCACTCAATAGTTCGCTGTCAATACCTTCGGTTACGCCAAGAATTAAAGCCATAGCCACGCCTTGATTCTGATCGCCTTTTATAGAGGATTCGATAATGTCTCTTGCCCAATCGCGTACGCGGTGCGAGTAATAAATAAATCCTTTACGGACAGGATGCGAAACAAATTGTATCTGATTAGCTTTTACGAATTGCTGATGATAAACATTTTTAAAACTGAGAAAGCGTTTATAGTCGAACTCGTTGGGATTAGCCGGTGGTTTTAAATTCTGTGGAGTTCCTTTGATGATTAAATGATCGCCATATAGCCACGGTACTTTATCAATAGTTTTTTTCGAAACATACATAACTACCTTGCCGGTGGCGGGTTGCCACGTTTCTGTTTTTACCCGAACGATCTCCACATAAAATTTCCACGAATTTGTTTTTGATTCAGTGGCACTGCGCACTACGCATTCGTAAGCGGTTACTCTATTTATATGAAGCAGGTTATCAGGCTGGTTGCTAAGTGTGTTTTGTTGCAGGTGAACAAATCCAAAAACGATCAGTGTTAAAAGCGAAACAAATCCGAATATGGTTTTAAGTTTTTTATTTCTGCGACTAACCCACCAAAACACAGAAGCTAATGTGGCAAAACAAAGTAGCAGTATGGAAGCTGTTTTTTTACTCAGTAGGTCAGTTTGATAAATAGCGAGCAGAATGCCAGCTATCAGGCACAGGGTAATGCGCACCATCGCATACGGAACCCACTTTTGCATAAAGTGAATTTAGCAAAATGGCTGTATTAAAACGAATCAGAATAACCTTTCAGGTCTTTTTGAGCGGTACTGAAAGGTTGAAGAGATAATAAATCAAGGGTGATATCCTTCTACCAAAAGCATTTTAGTGTGGGCCGTGCGTTGGCGCAAGGCTTTGGCAGGTGCATATTCTTCCGATGCCCACCATGCTTTGGCTAATTCTATTGTTGGAAATTCAAGCACTACAATCCTTTCGGGATTCCTCCCGATAGCTATCGGGACGTCTTCTAAGCATTCTGTTTTTCCACCGCGTACAATAAACTTACCCTGAAAATTTTTTAGCGATCCGGGAGTAAGTTTTTTATAGTCTTCATATTCCGCAGGATTATGAATGGAAACCTCTGCAATGATATAAGCCGGCATTTGTAAGTTAGTTAGTGGATGGTGTTTCTTTTCCGTAGGCTTCAATAATATCGCGTACTAATTTATGTCGCACTACATCGCGCTCATTTAACTCTACAATACCAATTCCTTTCACCTGGTTTAGAATACGCACGGCTTCTTTTAAACCCGAACGTTGGTTGCGCGGCAAATCTATTTGTGAAGTATCGCCTGTTACAATCATTTTAGATTCGGGGCCCATGCGGGTAAGAAACATTTTCATTTGCATGGGTGTGGTGTTCTGCGCTTCATCCAACAGGATAAAGGCATTGTTGAGTGTGCGGCCACGCATATAGGCGAGGGGAGCAATCTCAATGATTTCACGCTCCATGTAGAACTTTAACTTTTCGAACGGCACCATATCGTTAAGTGCATCGTAAATAGGCCGCAGGTACGGATCAATTTTTTCCTTCAGATCTCCCGGAAGGAAGCCGAGGTTTTCACCTGCTTCTACCGCAGGGCGTGTAATAATTATTTTTTTTACTTGTTTATTCTTGAGTGCTTTTACCGCCATCGCCACCGACACAAAAGTTTTACCCGTTCCGGCCGGGCCAAGGGCAAACACCAGATCGTAATCTTTTATTGCCTTAACCAACTTTTGCTGGTTTACGGTTTTGGCTTTAATGGGCGAACCTTTGGTGCCATATAATATAACACCATCGGGCGAATCTTCAGCTACAAACTCCTGCCGCTCTTGCGCAATGTAACCGCGCACGTTCTCTTCGGTTATGCGACCAAACTGGTGAAAGTGATCGATAAGCGAATGAAGAATATCCGTAACCTGAATCAGATCGGGTGTTTCACCCCGTAACAGAATTTCATTTCCGCGCGAAATGATTTTTGTTTTTGGAAAAGCCGCGGCCAATTCGCTCATGTTCTTGTTTTCTACTCCCAGAAAATCGGTAAGCGAAATGTCTTCTAGTGTAATGGTTTTTTCTATCAATGAAGTAAAGTGGTTGAAATCAATTAATTTTGAAGTTGTAAAAGTAAAAAAATCCAGTCCAAGCCAAAACGCTAACTACCTGCAATGGCGATTATTACTCTTCTTACCGACAGCGGGGATAGCGATCATTATGCAGGCGCAATCAAGGCCAGGATTATTGGTGTCAACCCAACGGTTACCATACTCGACATCAGCCACTGCATTATGCCGTGCGATATAGCGCATGGTGCGTATGTGTTAAAGTCGGTGTTTCGCGATTTCCCGAAGGGCACGGTTCACCTGGTAGGTGTTGATTCAACGGGCAATCGCGATGATCAATATCTGGCGTTACAAGTAGAAGATCATTTTTTTGTGGGTGTGGATAACGGTTTGTTTGGATTGATCAGCGATCAACCACATCAGCAAGTAGTACAATTACCCAAAACGGGTGAGACAACTTTCCCTGAAAAGGATGTATTGGCACCCGCTGCTGCGCGATTGGCTGCGGGCGAGGCAATGAATAAAATTGGTGCTCCGGTGGAAACCTTTCGCAAAATGTTGAACAGGCAGGTAAAGGCAACCCGCAAAATTATTGCCGGCCACGTAATGCGGGTAGATAATTATGGCAACCTGATTACCAATATTAATAAGGTTGATTTCGATATTCTTACCAAAGGCCGGAATTATACCGTGCAATTTGGTGGTGAGAAATTCAGGCGGATACACACCAACTATTTTCAAACCGAGCAAGGCGATTGTTTTTTGATTTTTAATAGCCTGGGACTTTTAGAGATCGGGATTTACAAAGGCAACGCCAGCGAGTTGCTGGGCCTGCAATATGATAGTCCGGTAAATATTACTTTTGACGAGGGGTAGTACTTAGTCTTGAGTACTTAGTACATAGTCTTTAGTACTAACTACTTTGACTAAGGACTAATTACTCAGGACTAACGACTAATTACTAAAGACTAAAGTCTATGATAATCCGAATAGTACGCATGCATTTTACTGAGGCTGGTGTAGATGAGTTTCTGGAAATTTTTGAAGCCAACAAAGTGGCTATCCGAAACTTTGCGGGGTGTACGCACTTGCAATTGTTAAAAGATGCCGATGATGCAAACTGTTATGCCACATTAAGCCATTGGACTGATGCCCAAAGTCTTGAAAACTACCGTAAATCGGAGTTGTTTGGTAAGGTTTGGGGTAGGGTGAAGACGCTTTTTTCGGAGCGGACACAAGCTTTTTCGTTAGAGAAATTTATTGATTTGTGATTTTGGCAAAAACCAAGATTTGCACATCTTTGCAGCCCTGTTTAGAAGTTTTGCCAGTGCTAAACAGAATTGATGCCTGTCCCGATAGCTATCGGGAGGCGGATCTCGATAATCGGGATGCAGACGCGCACAAGTCTTTAAATGGGTGCATGTATGCCTGAGTGGCGGAACTGGTAGACGCGCACGACTCAAAATCGTGTGTCCTCGGACGTGCCGGTTCGATTCCGGCCTTAGGTACATGAATAATGCCTTCTGGCGTGCAGGTTCGCCCCGATAGCATCGGGGCCGGCCTTAGGTACAAAAAAAGGATGGTGTAAGCCATCCTTTTTTTTCTTCTCACCAAATGCTTTCACTATTGGCAGCCGTTTATATTCTACATTCCAAAAAGCTCGACAGATTCTATATAGGAAGTTGCCTGGACTTTCAATTTCGATTTGAAGCCCATCTTAATAAGGTATATCCTAGAGGTTTTACAACAAATTCAGACGACTGGCAACTCTTTTACCTTTGTGAAAATCTTTCTTATTCGCAGGCAAGATCGATTGAAGTGCATATCAAAAAGATGAAGAGTAAAGTGTATATTCAAAATATTGTTAAGTATCCTGATATAATAATTAAGTTGAAGGATAGATATTCATCATAACTCTTTAGCTATGGTAATTTGTGATAGTTCGATTACGAACGTGCCTGTTCGCCCCGATAGCTATCGGGGCCGGCCTTAGGTACAAAAGCCTTACGAAAGTGGAAGGCTTTTTTGTTAGCCCACTACCATTTTAGGTTTCAGTTTTACTTAGCAGGCCAAAGATCCCAATCCAACCTGTATCTATTTTAAGTTTCTGATTTAGTTTGAGGAATTGTTTTTCTTCCAGATCATCAAGCATATAAATTGAGAATAGCTTTTTGGAACTGGTAATGCCTACCAGATTGTTGGCTGTTTTCAAATCCTGAAATATGTAGTAGGTAATTTTTTCTGATTTGTAAATACCAAAGCTGTTTCTGGGGCCTACTTCATTGCTGAAATGTTGAACTAATAAATGAAAATCATAGAAGGTGATAGTTCGGGGTATTGAAATTAAAGAACCGGTTCCTTTCCTTGAAAAGGAGAATTCGTTTTTGGCGTGATGCCCTTGGAGCAGTTCAAGCGATTCATCAATCAATCCTTCACTAGTTTGATTTGAACTAATAACCTGAATATACTTTTCACCCTCAACGAAATTTACCTTCAGATTTTTGGATGAGCTGTAGGGTTTATCGTCTTCATTAGAATCTGTATCCCAAGCCCAATTAATAAGTTTTTCCAGCGGCCCAGCTATTGCCCATTTGTTTCTTTCTGCAAGGAATTTGAGTGGTAATGCAAGTATTAAAAACAAAGCTGAAAAAGGTCTCAGAAGTACTTTGACAAAAAGCTTGAATATCTCCCAGGGAAGTTTTACAAGGATTTGTTTAGGATACCTAAGAACAGCAGCCACTAATGCAATTCCAAGTAGAATGAATAGAATCTCAATTAGATAAAATCTTTTCAATGGCGCGGATTTTAATCATTTTAGTAAATGTGGCTGAAATGCCAAATCCATGCAAATGGTTTGGTGCTGTTCAATCTCATAAAAGTGCTTATACTGGCAGTGGTCTTTAACTAATTTTTACAACTCTTTACAGAAATCTTCGTGGCTAAATACACCCTCTGTAACCAACACCCGTTACAGCAGTATTATTTAGAACCCCGCACTATGCTCAAAAATTACTTACTCATTGCCCTGCGCAATATCCGCCAAACCCCACTTTATGCATTCATTAACATTTTTAGTCTGGCCATTGGGTTGGCGGCTTGTATTGTCATTTATCTTTTTATTCGCGATGAGCGAAGTTTTGATGCCTTCCACGCGCAGGCTCCGGCCATTTACAGGTTAGATGAAGTGCAGAACTTTACGGGCACAAACGTGCAAAAGGTTGCATTGAGTATGCCCGGTATGGGCCCCAGTCTTGTAAAAGAATATCCGGAGGTAGCCAACTATGCCCGCTTTATGTGCCGCCCTAAACAATTGGTGGCCGATGGTGAAAAGAAATTTTTGCTGCCCTTTCTGGCAACGGTTGATAGTACATTTCTGGAGATTTTTGATTTTGAAGTTTTGATTGGCGATAGAACCACGGCTCTGGATGAACCCTTTGCTATCATGGTTACCGAAGCCACCGCGCTTAAATTTTTTACAAGCATTGAAGAGGCGATGGGCAAGTCGTTAACCTTTCGGGATAAGGAGTACAAGATCACTGGCGTTTTAAAAGATCTTCCTGAAAACTCGCACATGAAGTTTGATGCGCTGGTTTCGATGGTAACGGTAACCAGTGAGAACAAACGATTTAATGACCAATGGGGTGGTAACTTTCTGAATACCTACCTCGTGCTGCATCCCAACACCGATGTAAAAGCACTAGAAGAAAAATTCCCGGCCTTTTTAAGGCGCCACATGGACGACCCGCAGATTAACACTTTCTATGTATTGTTTCTGCAAAAACTGGAAGATGTGCATCTGGCTTCAACGGATATTGAGCATGACTATAACAACTATCGCAAATTCAATGGCAAGTATCTGGATGTATTTTCTGTTGTAGGTGTTTTCATTTTGTTGATTGCCGGAGTAAACTTTATGAACCTGAGTACTGCGCGTTCATCCCACCGGTGGAAGGAAATAGGTGTACGCAAAACAGTGGGGGCTAAAAAAATTCAGTTGTTCGGTCAATTTATTTTTGAATCGCTGGTGCTTGCGTTTTTAGCATTGGTATTGGCGGTAGTAATTGATCTGGTTGCATTACCTCTTGTTAATAAAGTTATTCATCGGCAGCTTACACTCTTGCCTTTGCTCGAGCCACAAAACATTCTTTATATTATCTCGGCCACTTTTGGTTTGGGAATCTGTACTGGTATCTATCCATCGCTTTACATGACTTCGTTCAGTTTATCGCGGGTATTGAAAGGTGGCGAAGTAGCGGGAAGCAAATCGGTATTTCGTTCAGGGCTGGTGGTGTTGCAGTTTGGATTAGCGTTGGGTTTAATTGTGAGTACGTTTGTAGTGGTGCAGCAGCTTTCGTTTATGCAAAACAAAGATCTGGGTTTTAGTAAAGACCAAATGATGTTGGTGGATATGAATGGTGAAGCAAACCAGAAGTTTGAGCAACTGCGCACCGAGCTAAAACGCAGTCCGCATATTCTGGGTGTTACTGCCAGTGGTCAGCGATTGGGTGAAAATTTTCATCAATCTACCTTTAAGATTAAGAGCGATACCGGCATTTATGAATTTGTACCTTCTAATGTAAATGTGGACTACGAGTATCTGGATGTGTATGATATTCAGTTGAAAGATGGCCGTAAATTTTCAAAAGAGGTAAGTTCAGATAAAGACTTTGCTTTTATTGTGAATGAATCGTTCGCTAAAGAGTTAGGAATAACCGAAATAATCGGCACTCCTGCCGGCATGGGTTGGTATGCCAATGATACACTCGGTACCATTATTGGTGTGGCGAAGGATTTTAATTTTAATTCATTGCATTATAAAATTAATACGTTGCAGATGTCCGTTCATCCGGAGTGGGGTTATGATGAGATGTCGGTAAAAATAGACGAAGCACATATGGAAGAAGCTATTGCTTATATAAAAAATATTTGGGAGCAGCATGTTTCCTATCCGTTCGATTATTCATTTCTGGATGGCCACTTCGAAAATCTTTATCGCTCCGATAAACAGATGAGTGCTGTGGTAACCATTATGGCTGGCCTGGCTATTCTGGTTTCGTGTATGGGTTTGTTCGGTCTGGCAGCAATTACTACTGCACGTAAAACCAAAGAGATTGGGATTCGTAAAGTGTTAGGGGCTTCTGAAACCCAGATTACGGTATTGCTCTCACGCAACTTTGCGTTGTTAATCCTGATTTCTTTTGTGATTGCAAGTCCGTTAACCTACACGTTGCTGGTAAAGTGGCTGGATAGTTTTGCATACCGCATAACCATTAATCCATTGTTGTTTTTGTTGGGTGGGGTAGTGGCGTTGAGTATTGCATTGCTTACCATTGGGTACCATACCATTCGGTCAGCACGTAGAAATCCTGTGAAGGCGTTGCGGTATGAGTAGTAATTTAGGCATAAGACGACTGTTTGCACTGATAGCCGTCTTATGCCTTAAGAAAATTTACTTATTGCTTAATTGAACCACCACTTCTTTGCCGGATCTGGATTTAACCGTATTATTTGTTCGCGTGTAGGCGAAATGGTTTTATGAATCACTTTACGAAGTTCGAGGTCGTGTTTAACTTCAAGTAAGTACCACGACACATTACCACGAAAGTCGGCATTAAATTTTTGCTGTGCTTCCTGCACCAGGTCGTGCAGTGTTACGCCTTCTGGCCCTACCTTCTCCAGCGTACTAACTATAAAGACAGAAAGCTTTTCATAGTCTTCTTCGCGCATCTTCTCCGCAATCCGCCCAGCCCTTCTCCACAACGCTTTATCTATCCTCATATCCCATCCCAACGAACGACCAACCGATATTGTTTCGAACTTAACAATTCCTTTACATGGAAGAAGAACAGAACTTATTCTCGAACGTTTGCGGAGGGGATTAGTGGAGCGGGAAAGGACTCGTAACTATTTACACCAGTGTCCTGGAGATTCCTGGCAAATTGCTGTTTGCATTTTAAGGCGCGCGAGGTTAGCTTCGTTTAAAAACCTACTATTATAGGAATGCGATACATTTTGATGACAGTTTATGCTTGCATGTTTCTTCACAGCCATGCTCAACTTGTAGAGCCACCCCGCACAAATCTGACACAGGAGGAATATTTTGTGTTACTAATCGATAGCCTTAAGATGGCTGAAAGTAAGCATGATTCAGTAGCCGTAATGAATTATGCGACAATCCTAGTCACAGAGTTTCAAACTTTGCGAACCCCTAAACGAGGAGCAGATTATTTAAGTCTCGCCCTTCAGTATTCTAAGGGACATACGAATAGCAAATTGTTTGCTGATGTTTGTAATCGTGCGGGATTGTTAATGGTTCCTCTATTTCGTGGTCCCAATAGCGAAGAAACGAAAGAAATGCACGACTCGGCAAGGTACTGGTACAAACAGGCTATAGAAATTGGAACTAGAACGGATTACCCATCCGTGGTGGCATGGGCCAATCAAGGCCTTCTAAACAATGCAATCAGTGAGTTTATTAGAACGGGCAATAAAAACCTTCAAGACAGTATAGAAATGTATTACAATAATGCCACATTAATAAATACCCAGCTTGGTGTAATTAATGAGAATATTTATTCCGATTTAAAGTTTGCCAGATATCTTATTAAAACAGGTAACTTGAAACGAGCTCAGATCCTTTTACAAGGACAATGGAATCAGAATGATAAAATGGATATTAAGCAGAAACATGATCTATATATTGGCATTCATGACATGTTGGCCAAACAAAATAACTTAGATACACTTGCAAGTTTAAGGTTTCGCATCCAGCAATATCAATATAAAATTACAGCAGTGGATCATACTGAAACATTGCATGAAAAAGATCAACAATACGAGGTAAGTAGGACAAAAGGTGTTTTAACTGAAACCTCGGCCCGATTGAATACAACCAATAAGGTTTTAGTTATCTCAGTTATTTTATTGTTTGTATTCGCACTTTTAATATTTTATCTCTTCTTCCTCTTCCGCAAAAACAAAAGACTTTCCCAGCGTAACGAGTTACTGCTGCGCGAACAAAACCACCGCGTAAAAAATAACCTGCAAATGATCAGCAGTTTGTTAAGCCTGCAATCGCAGAAACTCCCATCTTCCAATGCGAGAGAAGTTTTGGAAGATAGCCAGAGAAGAATAAGCTCGGTGGCCTTATTGCACCGTATGTTGTACGAAGGCGAACAAGTAGGCCAGATTGAAGTTTCGGCTTATCTTAAATCGTTAACGGAAGAGATAAAATATGCTGCCGATAGGCTAATTGAAATAACGCTACACCTTCCAGAAAAATTGGAGCTAAAGGTAGAACGTGTAACCAGCCTTGGGCTAATTGTAAATGAGTTATTCACTAATAGTATAAAGCATGTCGATAGAAATGTTTCACTCCACATCCGCTTAAAGGTTGAGCCTTCCGCCACTAAACTAATCTTAAACTATGCTGACAATGGAACTGGGGTAACGCGCGAGGCATGGATGTCTTCCACCTCATTTGGAAATCAACTCATTCAATTACAGAGTCGGCAGTTGCGTGGAGAGTTTGCTGTGAGCAACGAGAATGGGTTTGTGTTCAGTCTGCGATTCCACACTAAGTAAAAATTTTAATACTCATTTTCCATAAAATCCAAACATGCAGGTTTTTGGGTTGCACGGGTAAGTACTATTAGCTATGATTAAGAAATAGTTGATTACTTATGATTCGCATTCTTACCATTGAGGACGACCTGCTCATTGCTGAAGACCTGAAACAAAAGCTTACCCAGTTAGGCTATCTGGTGTTAGGCAACTCTACCAGTTGTAATGAGGCATTGGATTTTATTGCGCAACAAACGCCCGATCTGATTATTGCCGATGTTATGATTGATGGCGATAAAGATGGAATAGAAACCGTAAGTGAAATTTATAAACGCTTATTATGCCCGGTAATTTTCCTTACGGCTAATTCTGAATCGGCAACTGTAAAACGGGCATTGGCTACGCACCCCGCGGCATTCTTAATAAAGCCATTTAAGCTAAGCGAATTTGCCATTAATATTGATCTGGCTATTAAAAATTTCAAGGCCAAGTTTCCGGAGGATAAAGTTAGCCATCTTGTAACGGATGCCATCTTTGTGCCGGATAAGTTTCTCTATCATAAAGTTTATAAAAACGACATCTTGTTTGTGGAGGCTGATGGTTCTTATGTTCGCATTATAACCTCCGAAAAGAAATACCAGATTACTACTAATCTAAAAGGCTTTGAGGGGCAGTTTACACATCCCTCTTTTTACCGCGTATCGCGCAAACATTTGGTTAATCTCAATAGAGTAACCCGCATAAACGGTAACATGCTTTACATCAAAGATCACAAGACCGAGCACGGCATAGCCATTTCTAAATTTGAACGGGCCGAGATTTTGTCAAGGTTTGAGATTATTAAGACGAAGGGGTGATATGTTTAGTTCAACCCTGAATTAATATTTAAAGGGATTTGCAACAAATCTATTATTTCGGTTTGTAAACTCAGCTTAGAAGAAGTATCTGGCTATTCGTGAGAAGAAATATCTCTTCTAAGCACTTTTTTGAAAAAGTGACAATCATAAAAAATATCTTTCATAGGTCGAATTTCTTGGTAGTTAGCTTTTAACCTATTCCTAAAACTTATGAAAGCCCTCGCATCTAAAATCATTTTATTTTTCCTCTGTTTTACGTTGTCATCATCCTTTGCCCAAACCATACGCAGAGTTAACAACACCGGTATTCCATTGGGTACTAACATGTATTCCACCTTGCAAGCCGCACACAATGCTGCTGCCAGTGGTGATATTATTTACATAGAAGGCTCAGGCGCATTTTACGCTGGGGCAACTATAACCAAGCGATTAACCATTATTGGCCCAGGGTATCTGCTGGCCGAAAATTATCCAAGTTTTGCTGATGTAAGGCCTGGTGAATTTGCATTTAATGCCAATGACATATTCTTTAATGCCGGGAGTGAGGGTTCAATCTTAACGGGTTGCAGTGGCTTTATTAATGGATTAGAAGTGAAGATAAATGTTTCGAACATTACCATTACCCGGAATAGATCATTAACGGTAGATTTTGATAATGTTGATGCTGCGCCATTGACGGGGATTGTTATTACAAAAAATTACGACCTTCGAGTTGATAGCTTTTCGTCTTCTGCAAGTATTAGCATAGTTGTCTCACATAACTATATCAATTCTATTATTTTACCATTAAATTTTTCGGGTGTATTTTCAAATAATATTCTTGACGCTACAACATCCTTGTATAATTTTAATTTAGCCAGTAACATTTGGATTTCTGGTAGCGTTTCAGGCTCCTCTTTCACCAACTGTACTTTTTCCAATAACATCGATGCCCGTGCCCTTGTAAACTCCAATGCTTTTGGAACCACCAATGGAAACCAGGCTAACGTGGATAAAACAACATTGTTTGTCGGTACTACCGGAAACTCTACTGATGGCCAATGGAAACTCAAGGCTGGTTCACCTGCTATTGGTGCAGGGTTTGGCGGAATAGATTGTGGTATGTTTGGCGGTTTGGATCCTTATGCACTTTCAGGCATTGTGGCCGCTGATTATCCTACCATTACATCTTTTACTACTTCTGGTACAGGTAATAGCACTACTCCGCTAACGGTTAAGATCAGCACCAAGTCTAACTAAGCTGTTTAACCTGATTCCCCCGGATGATGAAAAGTTTTTACAGCTTCTTAGTACTACTTCTTATTTGTGCTTTTGCCAATGCACAAAACATAACACAGGTGGAGTACTTTATCGATACCGACCCCGGCTATGGCAGTGGCACTAACGTTCCGGTAACCCCGGCCGCGGCATTGAATGATTTAACGTTTAATGTTCCGCTTGCTTCGGTAAGCAATGGGTTTCATACCCTTTACGTTCGTGTAAAGAACGCAAACAATAAATGGAGCATCGTTCAAAACAGACCATTTGTAAAGTTAGCCTTAGCGGTTAACGTTAACCGGGTAGAATATTTTTTAGATACTGATCCCGGCTATGGAAATGGAACCTCAGTTCCGTTTACTGCAGGCACCTCATTAACCGACTTAACCTTCAATGTTTCTCTAACTTCCGTAACCGATGGCTTGCATACTCTTTATGTAAGAGTGCGGGATTCTAACAACAAGTGGAGCCTTGTGCAGAACAGAACTTTTGTAAAAATTCCAACAGCACCTAACATTGTACAGGTTGAGTATTTTGTAGATACCGATCCGGGTCTCGGAAATGGAACCAGTGTGCCGTTTACTCCGGCTCCGGTTGTTACCGATCTCAATTTTTCAGTTAATGTTTCTGCACTGTCAAACGGCAACCACAAGTTATACGTGCGTGTAAAGAATGCATTGGGTCGTTGGAGTACAACCCTGAATCAAGATTTTAGTGTGTGTAATCTGACGGCACCAGAAGCCAAGGCTGCTACTAATGTTACCACAACCGGCTTTGTTTCAAATTGGAACGCAGTAGCTGGTGCTACGAGTTACGAAGTTCAAGCTTCTGCCGATGATTTTGTTAATTTCTCTACAGCCACTACAACAGATCTTTTTGCAAATGCTATTAATATGCCTGCTAATACCGTTGTTAAGTATCGGGTGCGAGCCATTGGAGCAACCTGTACTTCTGTATTCTCAAACATAATATCGGTAACCACCTTACCCAAGCAAAATCAGACTATAACTTTTGATCCGATAGCAGATAAAACACTTGGTGGCGCTTCCTTTACGTTAGGAGCTACAGCCAGTTCTGGCCTTGTGGTAAGTTATACGGCCGGCAACGGCAAGGTAACAGTAAGTGGTAATACAGTTACACTTGTAAGTGCGGGCCGTACTTCTATAACCGCTAATCAGGCGGGGGATGCAACCTTTAATGCAGCACCTGCTGTGGCGCAAAGTTTTTGTATTAAACCAGCTAAGCCAACTGTTTCCATTGGCACGCAACATACTGAAACGATTGTGTTAACCTCTAATGCTGCAACTGGCAACCAATGGTTTAAAAATGGGGTACTTCTTGCAGGAGCAACTGCAACCACTTTAACGGTAAGCGAACCCGCTATCTATCAGGTACGCGTAACCGTAGACGATTGCGTAAGTGAACTTTCAAACGAGGTGCCGATTGTGATTACAGGAATAGAACCTAACAGTTTAGCTAACGCCATGCTCTATCCCAACCCTGTAGAAGCGGAATTGTATTTAACCGGAGTGGGAATGATACTGGAAAGTAAGGTAACAGATTTGGCCGGTCGTGAGCATGCCATTGAATTTAAACAAAACGGCAACGGTTATCAGGCAAATGTAACGGGATTAACTACAGGTATGTATGTAGTGCTGGTACGCGATGCACAAGCAATTAAACACATTAGATTCACTAAGAAATGAAACAAACTCTATTTAAGTCTGCGCGCTTTTCAGGTTTCAGTAAGCTTATATTTTTTGTTGCTTTAGTAGGTGGGTTATTGTTTGTTTCTGGTTGTAAAGGAAAGAGCGAAGATCCCAAACCATCTAAACAGGATGAAGTACAAGCCATCTTAATTTCTGGCAATTGGAGAATACAAACGGTAACGGTTGATGGAGTAGATGAAACGGATCTTTATGAAGACCTAACCTTGCGATTTACGGCAACCAATTATACCAGCACAAATGGATTACCTGTTTGGCCATCCAGTGGCACGTGGTCTTTTACTAATGATCAAGCCAACGCATTTCAGAGAAACGATGGTTTATTGGTGGATATACTGGAAGCTACCTCAACTTCATTAAAACTAGGTTTAGCCTGGGAAGAAACCACCATTGGATCCGGCAGGGCAAGTTCAGTTGAAGGCGATCATGTATTTAGTTTTGTAAAATGAGTTTGAGAAATCTGTAGAATATGAAAAATCAAGACATGAATCTTAAGGTACTTACTATTGCATTTGTTATTTCATTACAGTCTTTGGTCTTGTTTGGGCAAGAATTGAAATATTCTGAAGTCAACAATACGAAACATAAAGCGGAGTTTGCTTCGTACATTTCAAAAGACGGGGTAAAATTTAAGATTGGTGATACGCTTAAAGTACTTAGTGTTCCTAATTTATTGGCTGGATTTGGTGTTATGGTAAGTAAAAAGAAAATTGAGGGGCATGAACTTGTTGTGATGAGTATTGGAATATACCCTGCAAATTTTGCTCACATTGATTCAGAGCAGTGCCCACATGAACCTGAACTTATATGCAAGGATCTTGCTACTGATAAAACTTACAAAGTTCAGATTGAACTATCAGTTGCTAATAAGGAGATTGAACTAAAAGGAAGTGGAAGTTTTGTGGGTAATAGAGGTGATGGGATAACTTCAGAATCTGTAAAATTGTCTTTTGGATCAATTGCAACCAATGCAAAGATTTTAAATTACAAGGCATCACAATCTTCTAACTTTATTTTAGATGAAATTCACGATGGCTTCGCTGTTGTTAAAGATGGACAGTTAAAGGGTCTAATAAATGAAAAGGGGGAGATTGTGGTTCCCTACGGTAAGTATTCGGATTTTGGAATTGCTGCAAACGGCTACATACCTGTTAAAAGCATTCAATCAAATAAATGGGGTATGTTGAACTATAAGGGCGAAGTAATAATGGATTTTGTTAGTGAAGATGAAATTCATTTGGTGGATAAGAATGGATTGTTTGGTTCAAAGGTTTATTCACGTAATCAATACTATTTTGAGGAATACAGAAATGTAAAGGGGGAAAAAATCATTGTGAAATCAAACGGGGAGGATCAAACCTTACGCTTCAGTAGAGTTATGTCAGGTGATTTGTATTCTGTTATTAATAATAGCGGTAAAATAGGTTTTATTGATAAGGCAGGCATGCTTGTCATTGAGCCTGTTTATGAAGATGCTTCGCATTTTAGTGAGGGTTTAGCGGCAGTGGCAAAAAAAAATGAGGTTGGTGATATGAAATGGGGTTTTATCAGTACAAATGGTCAGATCGTAATCGATTTTAACTATAGTAATAGACCGGGTTCATTTAAAAATGGATTAGCACATGTGGTTTCGAAGAGCGGAGAACATGCTTGGATCAATAGGACCGGTGAGGTTAAATTTAAAGCTGCTGATTTTGTTGAGTGGGAGTTTGGCCCACATTACGATTTTGATTTGCCAATTATTCTTGCGATCAAAAAGGATAAAACGAAAAGAACCTGGATAGATTCAAATGGAAAATTTAAAACTTTCTCAGCTGACGATGATAATATTCAAGGAATATCAAGAAGGGGGTTCTATTTTGTAAATTTTGAGAATGGTCAAATTTTAATAAAGGTAAGTGATTACCTCGATAAAGAAGGTGATATGTTACAACAACTATTCCTTGATAAGAATGGTGGGTATTATGGAATTATTGATAAAAATGGTGCTGTTGTATTACCTCCAATTTTCAGCAAATTACAATCATTTGATCCTCGATCTGGACTTGCAAGAGCAACAATTATTAATGATAAAAAGGAGATAATCGAGGGATATATAAATCGGGATGGGATTTTTGTAATAGTAAAAGGTAAACCCGCGTCAGAGTGGTAGTCAAGTGTATAGTAGTTTCTAATAAGCCATTTAACTACTCACTCCTTCCGCATAATCATAATTTGGCATTGCTTCAACAGAATAACCCAGTTTTAGAATTCAAAAGAACCCCGTCCTAATACCCTCTTCAGTAACAAACTTTCGAAAGAATACTTCATTTTTGCGTTGCTGCTCAAATGAGATCATCTCATTCATTTCTTCTTGCGAAAATCCACTGGTATAACATTGTATGGATTGGAAGGCGCGTTGTTCGTCTTCATCGGAGTAATTAACAACAACATTAAAGTATTTGTCATCAGCATACCGAACCCACCCATCTCCATTTTCTTCCTGCGATTTTGTCCAACCAAAGTAGTATAAAGGGTATTGATTTGCCCAACCCTCGCGTAGCAACAGTTCCGTAACCAGACTGCTCACAATAATATGTTCTGGGTGACCGTATTCTCCGTCCGGGCCAAATGTTATTATGAGATCAGGCTTTAGTTGCTCAATGCTTTGTTTTAATTTTTCCCGAAAGGCACTACCCGTTTCAACAGCATTGCGCACACCATCGCGCTCACCATGTTTTCTGTCCATAGTATTGAAGCTGTAAAAGATGGGCGAAGCAATTCCCAATTTTTCGCACGAGCAAACCACATCGCGCTGTTTGGCTTTCGCCACAGAATCAGGTTCTGCATCAACAAATCGTCTATCAAAGCGGGCATCAACAGCAAAGATTAATTTTACTGTGTACCCCAACCGGGCATAGTATGCCAATGCGGAACCGAAACCTGTTTCATCATCGGGGTGCGCAAGTACTACCAGAATGGTTTTAGTTTTGCCGGTTTCTTTTGGTTGACAGGAGATTACTGAACCAAGGAGCCCAATCATTAAGATTAGTTTAGAAATTTTCATGAGGCATATTTTATTAATATTTGTTTCACTCCTTCACCGCCAGCATCAACATATTTGTTACCGGATAAGCTATAGGCTTGCGGGCAGCATCATCACTAAATAAACTTACTTTATTTAATAATCGATTCTTTACAATCCATTCGCTGGTATAAGCTTGTGAGGGTTCGGCAATCTTAAACCCAACAGCCGTTAAGTGATCTCTCCATTCAGTAAAATCCCAGAAGCAAAAGGTTTCGTGCATTTCGCTTTCCCAGTTGTCGATGTAGTCTTTGCGGCTCATAAACTCACACGCATCGCGCAAGCTTAGCCGAATGTAGTTTTCATGCTGGATGGTAACCGGTTCATACTTTAAAGTATATTTTTCTTTTTTACGGAAGTCCTGCGCGAACCTTAAAAAACGCGCGGCTGTAGATAAACCTTGCAGGTATTGAGCTAACTCCTCACGGTTGGTAAATGATTTATCGAAGTCGGTATTGCGGCCATCGGTTTCATTTAACTTCATCAGTACAACCCGATCTTTATTTTCGGGGCCAACCACATCGCGATTAATCCATACGCCACCGGGAGCAAGTTCATCGTATCGGTTTTGAATAAATGAAAGTAAATCCGCTCGACTTCCATACGATTCAATTTCATGTGTTAAAGACGAAGTGTGGATGGTATTCATAGAGTTTTGATCAAACACCAATCCGGTAACGGCATTGCGTTGCGAGAAAAACACAAAGGGATTTTTAAACTCGCCATTGTGTTTGCGTTGCTGGCAAACATCAAAAAGCGCACGCGCTACTTCAATTCCATAAAAATCAGATTCGCGCAAACGCTCATCTCTACACGCTAATTTAATCCATGAGCCCACCGCGCAGCCAATATCACCCACGCGACCGGCTTTTACATACGGTGCAGTTTCCTGAAACTTAAGTATGGCAATCTCATCCATCTGTCGCACATAGGTATTGTAATCGCGTGTGGTAGTTATGTCGCCATCATCGCTTATCATGTGATCGCGAAACAATCCCTGGACTTTTGTGCCGAGTTTATATTTTTTCCAAATCTCATACGAAGCCTGGTGCATGAGCATTTTGGTATTGTTGTTTTCTTCCCAGTCAGGGGTAATCGCAATTCCTTCCACTACTTCCCAGGGCATGATGTGTGAAAGCTGATGCGTTGTTCCGCCTTTTAATTCAGCCGGCAGAATCCGGAAGCCTTCATGTTGATACATGTTCATTACCGGTGTTGAACATACCACCAACGTGTTGTCAGGCGTGAGATTGAACTGACCTTCGCTTTCGTGTTTGATGCGTTTTACCGTGTAACTGGCAAAGTTTTTTACACTACCAACATCATCAATTCCATAGATGAAACAAGGAACCGAAAGTTGCTTTCCAAATTCTTCGATTGCTAACGCGCGAATGTAAAAGGGCAGGGGATTTCTGCGCGTGTTGCTGTGATTGGCTGAAGTAACAGCAAAAATAATAGCATCGATGTTTTCATCAGCACCTGCAGGCATGCCGTTAATGTCTTGTGTTTGATGCAACGGCTGATTAATAATTGATTTCAGATAATCGAATTGAAACTGAGTTAGCAAATGGTGCCGACCAGGAATGAGCAGGAACATGTTTTTGTTTACAAGTTCGGGTTTCTTTTTTAGAAAGGAAAACTAGAAGATTTAGTTTGAAATTTCCCTCACCCCTTCCCCTCTCCCTGGGGAGAGGGGCGGCCGAGGTACGTGGACGGGGTGAGGGATTTTCTACCTCAACAACTCATAAACTCCTTTCCAATCCGTTTCCCCATCAAACCCAGCCTTATCATCCATCAAAACATTGAAATAGATTTTCTCATGGTAATAGCCATAGGCCCCATCGGCTACTTCTGGGTTTTTGTTCACGTTATCAAAATGAATATCATGTTGCCGGAAGTATTCCAGATATTGTTCAATCTCGTGGGGATACGAGCAGGTGAAAAGAATTTTATACACATCGCTGCGTTTGCTTAACAACTGTAACGTTTCTTTGGCAAATGGATAAAATTCGGTGCTGATTTTATTATTGTAGGTAGGCTTTAATATGGTGCCGTGAATGTCAATAGCCCAATAGGTTTTATCCCAACCTTTTGCCTTTGCAAACCCAAAACAATTTTCAATAGCACGGGTAATCATAAGTTACTCAGACTTTTATTGGTTACAATATTTTCAATAGCGGTGGCCAAAACTCCGGCACAACTTACCACTTCAATTTTTGGGAGCGATACAATTTCCTGAACCGTATCGGCAATCAATAATTTTTCGATTTTGCTTTGCGTGAGATTTTCAAGTGCGCCTCCGCTCAACACTCCATGCGTGCAATATGCCCGAACGGATTTTGCACCATGCTCAATCAACAGATCAGCCGCTTTGCATAATGTTCCGGCAGTATCCACCAGGTCATCCACAATAATTACATTCTTACCTGCCACATCACCAATAATTTCCATTGCAGCTACAGCATTGGGTTTCAACCGTTCTTTGTTGATCACCACCATATCGGCAGTAAGATTCTTTTTGTATTGTTTGATTCGTTTGATGCCACCAAAGTCAGGACTGCACAAACACAAATGATCGATATTGGATTGCTGAATGTGGTTGATGAATAGCTTAAGTGACGACAATGGATCAACGGGTATTTTATAAAAGCCTTCAATGGCATTGGTATGCAGATCGAGTGTAATCAGGCGGTCGGCACCCATCAGTTGAATCATATCTGCCACCATGCGCGAAGAGATAGAAGTACGTTGCCCGTCTCTACGTTCCTGGCGACTATGTGGTAAATAGGGAATAACCAGAATCACTTCTTTGGCCGAAGATCTGCGCGCAGCATCAATCGTCATTAGCAATTCAAAAAAGTTTTCGTAAGGCGTGTGGATTTTACCAATCAGCAATACGATCTGTCCACGTACACTTTCGTTGAACTTCACAAACAATTCGCCATCCGAAAATTTTTCGGCTTGTGTCAGGTTCAGCGGCAACTGAAGTTTTTTGGCAATGGCTTCGCCCAGGTTTTGAGCTGCGCGGGTAGCATAAAGTTTAACGTTTTCCATCAGGCATGAATCAAAGTTGAAATACTGGCGCGATCACGAATTTCCTCAAAAGTGTGTTCGCGCGTAATGTTACCATTTTCAAAAACAGTTTCCAGCAAATCCATACCTGTTTCTGCTTCGGAAACTGTTTGTAACCCGTTTTCGGTTTCTACGAGTTTAAGCCTCCCCGACTTTGAAGTTTTGAATGATGAAATGATTTCACCGTTTTCATTCATTTCAACTGGCGACTTCTTCACATTAACCCCAACACCATTTACTTCCGCGTACGCGCATTTAAGTGCAAACTTTTGCGTATCGCGATTTACTTTTTGCAACAACGCACCGCCCATACCCAAAACTAAATTTTGAGACGCTATACCCTGTGCGGTTAGATGTTGATAGATGGTACCGATTGAATCATAGTCCACACCATCGCCCTGGATAACCCGAACCTGATCGGGCAAGACTTTGTAACCTTTTTGGTTAACTGTAAAACCAAACTTATCAAAGAGGATTTCAAACACTTTTAGTAATGTTTTAACCGGATCGCCAGAATCGGGCCGGATCACCAACGTGCCTTTACGTTGCAGCACTTTGTCTTTCAATTCATCGCCCCACAAATTCTCAATTGCATTAAAAATATTGTACGAATCGCTTACGCACGCAAGTATGCCTTGCGGATAAGCATCCAATACATGTTCAAATACTTTTCGCTCACCTTCAGCACCAAGTAGGGTCATGATGGAGTGCTCAGTAGCCGGTACTGACATGCCATAGGTTTTTTGTGCATGATAATATTGCTTTGCAAACTTTGACGCATGCACTGTGTCGCTACCCATAAAGTTAATCAGGTGGGCAGAACCACCCAGGCCGGCACTCTCTACGGAACTTACACCTCTGAACCCAAAATCATTCAGCACGAAATCAATACCGCTAAATGATTTTTCATCGGAGGTAAGTTCGTAATACTGCTGTACAACCTTTTTTACTTCGCGCGAAAGCGTGGCCACCGTAGCCGGATACCAAACCTGCATGAGTAATGTTTCTAAAAAGTTTGTCAGCCAAAAGCATTTCGGATCAGTGTTTTCAATACTCAACAAAATATTTTTAACTGACACTACAGAACCTTCCGGCACTGCTTTAATGCGAACGGGTAATTTGCCACCATGCTGTTGTAAAATGTAATCGAAGTTTTCGCGTTTAAAAACTCCTTTCCGACCGAAGACTTCATTAAGTAACAGTTCGGCTTCATCCACATCGGCTTTGGTAAAGGCTACATCTTGCAGGTATTCTTTCAAAAAATACTGTAAACCATAGAATACAGTTTCATCAAACATACCCCCACGACTTTCTAAGTAAGAATATATTTTGGTGGTTCCAGGTACATACAATTTATAATGCGAATATTTATAGGCATCAGCCAAAAGAAGAAGATTGGGTTCCATACGAATTTTGGATTCAAGATTTCGGATTTAAGATTTTTAAGTGAAAGTTGATTTGATATTGTTCTTATTCCTTTAAATACTTATGGAGTAGCCATTGCAATTGTGGGGCGTGCTCGCTGGCGGTTTGTTCTTGTTGCATAAGCGTAGCAATTGCTGAGAGCGAAAACCATTTTACTTCGGCAATATCATCGCTGCCCTGAACGTCACCGGCTACATAATCGGTAGAGAATAGAGTCGTGATAATTTTATCGGACTCGTGTTTATAGCGCCAATCATTTACACGCAGCGATTTTTCATACACCATTTCAGTTGTTACAATCGGGCCGCATTCTTCTTTCAGTTCGCGCATTGCAGCTTCTTCAAAACTTGTATCGGTTGGATCAGAAAATCCGCCTAACAAACGCCATTTGTTATCAATGTCTTTGCGACCTAATAACATTTCAGATTTGTTGATGCGAAACACAGCAATGTCAACTGTGGGATAAACTTTTACATACGTGTTGGAGTATGCATAAATAATCCCGGTGCGGAATTCTTCTGAGTTCAACACGCGGTCGCTTATGTGTTCACGAATTAAAGTAGCGCTGTGTGTACCGCTTTCCGGAAGTTCAACCGTTTCTAATTTGCCGGAGTAGTATGGAATAAAGCTGTTGCGACTTCCGTAAAGTTTAAATCCCGAACCCGGAAACGCATTGCTTAATAAGTGATCCAGATTTTGCGACCACTTGTTATCCAGCGGATGATCGGGTAGGGGCAACACCACGGCATCTGGATAGTGTTGTTTGATCATCTTTTCACGCGTATGAAAATCTAATGGATTTTTGCGGCTACCCAATACGGGGGATACACCCAACACAATTACCGTTTTGTTGTGATGTTGGGTAACAGAATCAATTAAAATGCGGTGCCCTTCGTGCAGGTAGGGCGATTGAAAGCGGGCGATAATGACACCAATGGTCTTCATAACAGATGTTTATTTGTGTATTATATACGCAAATGTAAATACTAAGATTCACATTTAATGTTCTTTTTGTGTAATAATTACACTAATTAGTTAAGAGGCTGATCCTCAAATAAAAAGATCGAAATTGTACCCGCTCTCTTTCAACTGGAAATACTTCTTTTTGTTGAATTGGTACAATCGGGCAGGGCGGCCGGCTCCGCGTTGAATATTCTCGTCTAACTCCTCAATAAAGCCGTAGGCCATAATTTTTTTCTTGAAGTTTCTGCGATCTAATTCATGCCCAAGCAAAGCCTGGTAAAGTTTCTCCAGATCGGAGAACGGAAATTTTTTGTCGAGTAGTTCAAAGCCGACAGGTTCGTAAGCAATTTTTCCGCGTAAGCGTTTAATGGCATGTTCTACAATTTGTTTATGATCGAAGGCCAGGCGCGGAAGTTTTAACATGTTAAACCAGGCCACATGTTCTGCATCGGTCTGTGCCGAAATCTGAAAATCTTTTGGCCGAACTAATCCGTAATACGCAATGCTGATAACGCGGTTGCGTGGATCGCGATCGGGTTTGCCAAACGAATACAGTTGTTCCAGATAATTCACATCAATACCGGCTTCTTCCTTAAGCTCGCGTTTCACAGCCGTTTCAAGCGATTCATCATTTAGTACGAGTCCACCCGGCAAAGCCCACACGCCTTTAAAGGGTTCGTACTTGCGCGTAATAAGCAATACCGACACACCTTCTTCTGGATCGTAACCAAATACCACGGCATCTACTGAAACTTTAATGTTTTGCATTTGTGTTGATCGTACACAAAGATATGGAAATCAATCATTGTCGCCAGTCATTCAGATTCTTTCCTGTACCTTTGCCATTTAATTCGAGGCGAGCAACATGCTAAACCCAACCGAACAAGACGAAAGACAATATCTGGAAGAAATTAAAGAGCGATTGGCGCGGGCAATCAGTCGCATGGAAACACGCGTGCGCGAATATTCGGAGGAGTTGCGCGAGAAGAAGCAATACATTTTTGAGAATCAGAGCGGCATGGATGAAGCCGATCATGTGGCTTCTGGTCAATCTATTGATCGCATGGTTTCTACAGGCGAATCAGCCGTAGAACGCAGACGCAAATTGCTGAAGCTGATTCAATCGCCATATTTTGGACGCATTGATTTTAAATCGCAGCAAGATGAGAAGGCAACTCCTATCTACATCGGCTTAGCCACGTTTACCGATGATGCCGAACGTGTAAATTATATTTTTGATTGGCGTGCACCTATCTCATCGTTGTTTTATGATTTTGAGTTAGGTGCCGCTGCTTACGAAACTATGGCCCGTAAATTTTCAGGCGAGATTCTGTTAAAGCGGCAATACAAAATCCGTGAGGGTCGTATGGAGTTTATGATTGAGAACTCGGTGAGTATTCTCGATGATGTCTTGCAAAAAGAATTGAGCAAGTCGGCTGATGATAAAATGAAGAACATCGTGGCTACCATTCAGCGCGATCAGAATCAGATTATCCGTAATGAAACGGCCTCAGTTATGATTATACAGGGTGTGGCGGGTTCGGGCAAAACTTCTATTGCCCTACATCGCATTGCATTTTTGTTATACCGCTTTCGTGACACCATTAAAGCAAAAGATATTTTAATCTTATCGCCTAACAAAGTGTTTGCCGATTACATCAGCAATGTGTTACCCGAATTAGGCGAAGAATACATCCCGGAAACGGGCATGGAAGAATTGGCCAACGAGCTGCTCGAAAATAAATTTCAGTTTCAGACTTTCTTTCAACAGGTTGCAAGTTTGCTCGATCATCCGCATCCGGAATTTATTGAACGCATCCGGTTTAAATCATCGTTTGAGTTTCTTAGTCAGTTGAATAAATATTTTATTCATTTAGAGAATAACTCTTTCCGGCAAATGGAGTTGAAAGTAGCCGGGGTGGTGGTCCCCTTTCCATTTGTGGTAGAAAAATTCCGGTCGTGGAGCCGTATGCCGATGGGTAAACGAATTCCAGAAGTGGTGAAAGAGGTTTTGCAATACATTCGCAATGGAGCTAATCGCAAATTAAGTGGTGGCGAAAAAGCCAAAGTGTGGGAACTGGTACCGCGCATGTTTAACATTCGCAGTGCGTTTGATGTATATAAAGGTTTTTACGATTGGATTGGCAAGCCCGAAATGTTTCGCATGATGCACGGTATGAAGTTGGAGTTTGCTGATGTGTTTCCGTTACTCTATTGTAAGATTCGGTTAGAGGGCATTCAAAGTTACGATCACATTAAACACCTGCTGGTAGATGAGATGCAGGATTACACACCGGTGCAATATTCGGTACTGTCGCGCGTGTTTAAGTGCAAGAAAACTATTCTGGGCGATGTGAATCAACCGGTTAACCCATACAGTGCCTCTTCAGCCGAAGGTATTGAGGAAGTATTTCCGCAGGGCGAGATTGTAAAGTTGTTTCGCAGTTATCGGTCTACCTGGGAGATTACACAGTTCTCGTTGCGCATTAGTCCGAATGAAAACCTGATTGCCATGGAACGCCACGGAGAAGAGCCACAGGTGTTGGGCTTTGCTACCGCGCAGGAAGAGATAGCTGCTATTTATAAGGAATGCCTGAGGTTTAGCAATTCGGCAAATCAATCGCTGGGTATAATTTGTAAAACGCAGCAACAAGCGGAGCTGCTTTATGAAAAGATTAAAGCTACTGATGATCAGGAGAAAAAACTGAAACTTCATTTAATAACACCTACCAGTACTAATTTCTCCAGTGGTATTATTATTACTACGGTGCATTTATCGAAAGGATTAGAGTTTGATGAAGTGTTGGTGCCATTTGTATCGGCCAGCAATTATAAATCGGATATTGACAGACGCATGCTTTACATTGCTTGCACACGGGCCATGCATCGGTTAACGTTGACGCATGAAAAGGAGCGGAGTGGGTTTTTGATTGAGGCTGTAAACTGAACTGTGTCAAAGTAGGACAAACACTAACTTTGACACATAATGAAACAAGAAGAGCAATTCAATTTAGAGGAAATCAAGAAGAAAGCCCTGGAGCAGTTCCGCTCGGGTA
>JAFLBR010000003.1 GCA_017303795.1 Cytophagales bacterium
TAATGGCTACCTGAAATAATGGCAAGTTATTCAAATCAGTAACTTTTCCTGTTAACCTAACTATTTGAGAATACACCTCATTCATCAACAAGAAGGTAAAAATCATAACCAAATAGAAACATCTCATCGTCAGATAACTTTGTTTGCGATATGAAGATATGAATTTATTGGTTTTTCTGTAGATGATTTTTCTACCTAACCATACTCCAAAAAAAGGCTGCCCTTCAGACAGCCTCTAACATCAGAAATTGATGAATTACTAGAGCTGAAAGTAACCGAATGACCTTAAGGGCTCACAATAAAAAAAGGAACCACTTGAGGTAGTTCCTTTTAAATGAAAGATGATATTGGTTACACGTACTGATTCAACATTACTGGCATTACCAACATCAGAATGTCTTCACCTTTGTCTTTTTCGGCTGGGAAAATAACCCCGGCTTTATTCGGTGCCGACATATTAAGTCTAATCTGATCGGTATCCAGATTGGTCAACATTTCAATCAGAAACTTAGCGTTAAATCCAATTTCGATATCATCGCCTTCATGCTCGCAAGAAAGGCGTTCGTTAGCTTCATTCGAAAAATCAAGATCTTCGGCTGATACTTGTAACTCGGAACCAGTAATTTTTAAACGAACCTGGTGGGTAGTTTTATTGGCGTAAATAGAAATACGTTTTAATGAACCCAACAAATCCGTGCGACTGATCGTCATCTTGATTGGGTTTTGTGAAGGAATTACGTTTTCATAATCCGGGAAACGCTCATCAATTAAACGGCAAATCATTTTGATGTGACCGAACTTAAAAAATGCGTTCGACATGTTGAAGTCGATGGTAACATCGGTGTTCTCTGCAGGCAATGTAGCCTTCAACAAGTTAAGCGCTTTGCGCGGAATAATGATTGAGTTTCCGTTGTCGGATTTAATATCCGTTCTGCGGTAACGCACTAAGCGGTGGCCATCGGTTGCCACAAACGTAGTGTTCTTTTCGCCCAGGTTTACATACACACCCGTCATAGCCGGGCGAAGTTCATCGCTGCTGGTGGCGAAGATGGTATTGTTAACGGCACGCGCCAGAACCTCAGAAGAAATGTTGGCAGAAAAATCGTTCGATACCGAAGGCACTTTCGGAAAGTCAGTGGCATTCTCGCCCGATAATTTATAGCGACCGTTATCTGAACTGATTTCAATGCTGTAGGTTGACTCATCGATTGAGAATGTTACGGGCTGATCGGGCAGGTTCTTTAAGGTATCCAACAGGATACGTGCCGGCACAGCAATGTTGCCCTTCTCTTTCGACTCCACACTTAACTCTGTAATCATAGAAGTCTGAAGATCGGAAGCGGTTACTGTTAAACTGCTCTTGTCGATTTCAAAAAGAAAGTTTTCTAAGATAGGCACAACCGGATTGGTAGTGATTACGCCATTGATATTAGAGAGCTGCTTAAGCAGGTAACTAGAGTTAACTATAAACTTCATTGTAAATCAGTGATTTGTGGTTGTACGGGCGGTAAAGTTATAAAGAAAAACCAATCTGAAAAACGAATGAGTTAGTTGGTTTTGTACTCAAAATAGCTCCTTTCCCGCGAGATTGGGGCAATTTGCAATGGATTAAATAATGCAGGTAATTCTGCATTAACCCGGCCCAGAATAAGCTGCTCACCTTTTAGTTGAGGAAAAACCTCCAACTGGTACACCCGATTAGCAATATCGGTTACAGAAATGGAATAAACCGGGGTGGTAGCAAGCAGGCTGTCATACTTACCTGAAACAGTAAGAAATTGATCTGCCTGAAGATTAAAAGCCGACTCCAAATAATTACTCAATTTGGTAGTATCTGCGACAGCCACTTCATTAATAACAAAAATCTGATTGGCAAAAGAAATACTAAAATCCTGATTTGGTTGACTTGAGAACCGAGTCTTCAAACTCTTAAAGTTTTGCCAGTTGAAATTAAAAACTCGCTTATCACGCCAATCGTTGGCCGCCAGTTCAAACAGCGAAGCAATGTATAACCGGTAGCCCGGCACCTGCACTACAAAAGGTGCACCATCGGGTAATTGAAAATACGTTTCGGTTTTGGCATCATTGCCGCCTACCCAGAATTGTTTTATCAGTTGATCGCCTTCAAAAAGTTGAATCTCGCGGCCCGTAGTTTTGATATGATTGGAGATTGAATCCTGTAAAGACAAGGGTACTTCGCGCCTCGGCTCGGTTTGCAGGATGGTGGCAAACAGAATTTTTACCATTTGCGCATCGGCCTGAAATGAATTGTTTACTTGCCACTTCGCACCATCAAACCGAAGCTCCAGCGCTTCGCCTGTGGTTGGTTTAATCACGACTTTGTTGATCTGCGTTTGATCTGCCACCTGAAACATTTGTTTATCAAGTGCACTAAACGATTCGCGGTTGCTGATGTAGAGCACAACAGCCAGCACCACGCACGATACTATCAGCGAAAGCAATAACCGGATGTTTCGTTTCTCTTGCATCAGAATCGGGAATATTTAAGCCTGCGCCAATACGCACGTGCAAAACCAAATACTATTATTACCAAAACCGGTAAGCCAAGATTGAGAACCTGCCAAAAGGTGCGTTCATTCTTAATTTTGATTTTATCCAGCGGACGAACTTTTACTTCTTTGTTACGCGCTTTAATCAACCCGTTTTCATCCAGCATATAGGCAACGGTGTTGAGTAGTAAATCCTGATTGGAGAAAGTATATTGTGTAAACGGATCGAGGCCCAGTGGTTGTGGATTACCATCGCGTGGATTTACATCGTTGCGGGCCAGGTCGCCATCGGCCATAACAACCAACTTGGTGGGTAAACTTTCTTCTATAAAGTTTG
This sequence comes from Cytophagales bacterium, assembly GCA_017303795.1. Taxonomy (GTDB): domain Bacteria; phylum Bacteroidota; class Bacteroidia; order Cytophagales; family Cyclobacteriaceae; genus ELB16-189. The sequence goes on from JAFLBR010000003.1 coordinate 2,848, forward strand.
CTGCCTCCACACCTTCTGGTGCAAACCTGTTTTTATAAAGCGAAGTAAATTTTCCTTCGAGTAAATAACCCATCACAATCGGGCCGCTGGTAAAGGCTTCATCTCGCATTTGCCTGCGCAAATCGTTTACCGTTACTTTAACCGGTGCCATAACCTTGCGTGCATACACTGATGAATAAACCAACGGAGTTTTGCTAACACCGGTGGCCTTAACGGTATCGATGCTGCTCACAAACCGGAATAAAGTTGCATCGAGATTGCGCGTTACCGGATGTTGCGCGTATTGATTGGCTAACGGAAAGAAAGGCCACTCCAATTGCATAATTTGTGGTTGGTTGCGATCGCCACCAACCACAATCGGGTAGCGGCCAGAAACACGATCTTGAATTAAGTCGGGATTGATGCGAACACCATATTTAAATAACTGATCGTCCAGATTCAGATCGTACGGAAAAGCTAAATAATCTTCCTGCGAAACCTGATTCATATCAACATCTAATCTATCGAGCAAGAACATAACCTTGCCTCCGCGCATGATGTATTGATCTAACTTATATTTATCGGCCTCGCTGAAGGCCTGTGTAGGTTTAGCTACCACAATTAAGTCGTAACCGGTTAAGGCCGCTTTACGGTTTAACGAAACTTTAAACACATCGTACTGTTCCAGCAAAGCATTATTAAAGCTGGCAAACCCAAGACTATCTAATTCGCCATGCCCGCGCAACAACCCAATACGTTTGCGATTGGTGTTGCTGAGTTTATGAATGTCGTTGGCTAATTCAAATTCAATTTCTTCAATGGATTGATTGATGTTTTGTGCACGACTGCCACGCAATAACATTACGCCTGTTTCAAAACCCTGATACGAAACCAACGCTCCCGGAAATACAAACTTTTCTACGCGTTCGCCATTGCGCGTTTCAATTACATTGCGCGGACTAACACCACGGGCATTCAAATCGGCAATAAACTCATTACGAGCCCGCTCGTTGGTTGCCTGCAGCGGATCGGTAAACGTAAACTTTACTTTGTTATTGGAGTAGATTCTGAATTCATCCAACGTTTCGCGAATGGATTTTTGCAACCTTCTGAATTCCGGGTTCAATTCCTTCCCTTCCAGAAACACTTCCACAAATAATTCGTCTTCCAGCGATTGCAACAATACTTTGGTTTGCGGCTGAATGGTGTATCGTTTTTCTTCGGTAAGATCCAATCTGAAAAAATAGAACGAGGCCAGCGCATTTAGTAACACCACCCACACCAACACATTGGCCAGTAGCAGCAAGTCGCCCGTACGTTTACTGTTTTTCCACGTTACCATTGCCTGCTGCCAATTACGGTTTTGGTGATCATTAGAATAAATGCAGTAATACTTACAAAGTAGATTACATCGCGACTATCAATTAAACCTTTGCTTAACGAATCGTAATGATAAAGAATACCGAGTTGTTTTATCAGCAAGGCATTGTTACCAAATGTGGCCAGCGAATCGAAGCCGGTATAAATCAGGAAACATAAAAACGCAGCCAGAATAAACGATACAATCTGATTGGTAGTTAATGAAGAAGCTAACAACCCAATCGAACAAAAAACCATAGCCAGTAAAGCCAACCCGATGTACGAACCCCACACTCCGGCCGAATCGATATTACCAACCGGATTACCCAGCTTGTAAACCGACACGTAATAAATACAGGTAGGTGCAAGTGCCAAAAATACCAACGCAAATGCAGCCAGAAATTTTCCAAACACTACATCCCAATCGCTAAGGGGTTTGGTAAGTAACAATTCCAGCGTACCTAACTTTTTTTCTTCTGCAAAACTTTTCATGGTGATTGCCGGTACCAGAAAAATAAATACATAAGGCCCCATTGAAAACAATGTGTCCATATCGGCAAAGCCATAATCCAGCACCGCAGTATCCGGAAACACCCACATCAGCAAACCTATTCCCGTAAGGAAAACCCCAATTACCATGTAGGCAATTAAGGAATTGAGAAAGCTGTTAAACTCTTTGGCAAAAACCTGGATCATGCTTGCGGAGTTTTAGCGGTTAACGATCGGAAGATTTCTTCCAGCGAAAGCTGTTCTTGTTTTAAACCAACCAGCGATAAATTATTTTCCGTTGCAAAACGGAAAACTTCGGGCCGCAAATCAGCACCTTGTGCAGCAGTAAGTTTATAGACACCAGAGGATACCACTACCAGTTGCTGAACTCCGGCAAGCGCGGCTAACTTTTGTTCATCAATTGGTTTATCGAACTCCACTATAATCTGTACCTGTGGTTGCGAGTTCAACAAATCAGCAACAGGCGCATCGGCTACTAGCTCGCCTTGATTAATTACGATTACCCGGTTGCAGATAGCCTGCACTTCCTGCATAATATGTGTAGAGAAGATAACTGTTTTGCTTGCGCTGATTTCTTTAATCAGTTTTCGGATTTCAAGAATCTGATTCGGATCAAGACCGGTTGTGGGTTCATCTAACACCAACACTTGTGGGTTATGAATTAATGCTTGTGCCAAGCCCACCCGCTGGCGATAGCCTTTTGAAAGTTGCTCTATCTTTTTATTCTGTTCACGATCCAATCCGCAAAGCGCAATAATCTCACCTACCCTGTTCTTCAACTCCCGAGTAGGTAACTCAAACACTTTACCTACAAAATGTAAATACTCGTGTACATACATATCTAAATAAAGTGGATTATGTTCGGGCAAATAGCCCATCACTTTGCGTACCTGCAAAGATTGCGTAGTGACATCCATACCCTTTACCAGCACCTGCCCCGCAGTTGGCGGCATATACCCGGTACTGATTTTCATGGTGGTAGATTTACCCGCACCATTGGGGCCCAGAAAGCCCACAATCTCACCTGGCAATACTTCGAACGAAATATTGTTAACGGCCTTTTGTTGTCCGTAAATTTTTGTGAGATTGGAAATCTGTAGCGACATTTTTTAGCGCTGCAAAAGTAATTTTAAAAGTTGAGAGTGCATAAAGCCAATTGTGCAACTTACCTTGCGAACAGATGGCCCATTAATTGCCTGAATACCAATTGTTGAATTGTTAAAACCTGTTAACGAATAATGAACCGCTGGATTGTATTGTTTTTCATAACCCTTAGTTCGGCTGCTGTAGCCCAGACTGGTTATAAAATTGAATTTCAGGTAAAAGGCTGGAAAGACACTACGGCCTACTTAGGCTCGTATTATGGTGAACAAACCCGGTTGAATGATACGGCTCGTGTAAACAATGCGGGCTACTTCTATTTCGATAATGTCAAAACACTTCCGCAGGGTGTTTATTTTATCGTGTTGAACAAATCGAAGATTTTTGATTTTGTGGTGGGTGCCAATCAACGGTTTAAAATTGAAACATCTTCCAATGATTTCGCGATGGCCACCGTGAAGGGTGATCCTGATAACACCTTATTCTTTGATAATCTTCAAAACAACATATTGCGTGGCAAAGAGGCCGACCCCTACATTGCCATTCTGCGCGACAGCACGTTAACTGAAGAGCAGAAGAAAGAAGCCCGCGAAAAGTTTACAAAGATCAGCGATCAGGTAAAAGCCTATCAACAGCAGTTGATGGATAAAAACCCTGCTACCATGACGGCTCGCCTATTGAAAACCACACTAGCTATTGAAATACCCGCAGCCCCTAAAAAAGCAGATGGCACCATCGATTCAACATTTCAATTACGATACTATCGCCAACACTTCTTCGATAATTTTGATTTGGCCGATGATGCCTTGATTCGGTTACCACGCCCTGCCTACCAGGAAAAAATAAAAGAATATCTTGAAAAATTATACGCACCTGTGCCCGACACCATTATGAAAGCCATTGATGGGTTGGTAGAAAAGGCAAAGAAAAATCCGGAAACGTATAAGTACCTGGTTTGGAGTTGCATGTTTATGTATCAAAACCCAGAGGTTATGGGCCTTGACGAAGTGTTTGTTCGCTTATACGATAAATACTTTGCCACGGGAGCGATGGATTATTGGATTGCGGCCTCCATGAAAAAAAGCGTGAAAGAATATGCCGATAAACTTCGCACCAGTCTGGTAGGTAAAACCGGTTCTAACCTGATTATGCAAGATTTAAGCTTGCAACCTAAATCGATGTATGATATTAAGAATAAGTACACCATACTTTGGATTTACGATCCGGAATGCGGGCATTGCAAAGAAGAAACTCCCAAGCTGGTAGAGTTTTATAATAAGAACCGAACAAAGTTTGATGTACAGGTTTACTCAGTAGCGTCCGATACCTCGCTGCAGAAAATGCGCACGTTCATCAAAACCATGAAGATGGAATCTTTTGTAAACGTAAATGGACCGCGCTCATACATGCCCCAGCATTATTCAAAGCTCTATTATTCAGAGTCCACACCATCCATCTACATTCTGGATCGCGATCATAAAATCATTGCCAAGAAATTACCAATAAAGCAATTAGAAGACTTCTTTACACGCCACGAAAAGTTTGTTCAAAGTCGAAAAACGGGTGTTCAGAAAAGTACAAAGCTCACCCCTTAAAGGGATTGTGACTGATCTGATTAAATTAGAATTCAATCCAAAAGTGCAATTCACCGCATTTTTTTGAGGGTTTACTCAAAAAAATGGGCTGTACATGCAACTATTTACCCAAAACGAAGTATCTAAGGTGTAACTACGAACCTATTAAACTTTTATGGCCTTGCTCGACTCCCTTTTCGGTAAAAAGAAAAAAGAATTTAAAGCTGCTTGTCAGATTACCAAAGAACCAATAGAACGCAACTTTGGATACTTGCTTACTACAGCTCAGGTAGTTACCTCGAAAAAATATTGGGACATGATTATGACCGAGCCCGAAACCATGTCTTACACCGTTTCACATTTTAAGAATCAGGCCAGCGGTACCCAAATGCGAAGTATGATTTTTGACAAGTACGCTACCATAGCCAAAGCCTGGATTATATCCGACTCCATTATCAGTTACTTTGATGTGGATAAAACAACCGCCCGCGAAAACGCTAAAAAATGGTGGGCTTCGGAAGGTGCTTTCGCGCCAGAGAACATTGGGCCGGCCATGCAAACATTAGAAGCTACTGAGTTTACGCAACTGAAGGAATACGCTATTCTGGAGGCCGGAAGAAGCAGGGTAAAAGTCTAGCTCTTGCGCTCGATGGTGAATTCAACCAGATCAATCAACGAGGCTTTATAAACTGAATCAGGAATTGGATTTAATACTGTTAGCGCTTGCTGGTGGTATTCCTGCATTTTGGATTTTGCATATTCAATCCCTCCCGACTTTTTAACAAAGTCTATTACTCGTTTAATCTTGTCCGAATCTTCCGAGCCGCTTTTCACCAGGCTAATGATTTTTCGTTTCTCTAACCACCCGGCTTGCGATAGCGCGTAGATAAGCGGCAGCGTCATCTTCTTTTCTTTAATGTCAATGCCAACAGGTTTTCCAATTTCATCGTCACCGTAGTCAAACAAATCATCCTTTATCTGGAACGCCATACCCACGCACTCACCAAACTGTTTCATGCGGCTTATCAAATCAGGTGCAGCACCGGCCGAACTGGCACCCACTGCACAACACGAAGCAATTAGCGAAGCAGTTTTCTGCCGAATAATCTCGTAATAAACATCTTCCTGAATATCAAGCCTGCGTGCCTTTTCCATTTGCAGTAACTCGCCCTCGCTCATTTCCTGCACCGATGTATTCACAATCCGCAGCAAATCAAACTCATTGTTCTCCAGCGAAAGCGCCATGCCACGCGATAGCAGAAAATCGCCCACCAAAACGGCAATCTTGTTTTTCCACAACGCATTTACAGAAAAAAAACCCCTGCGGTAATCTGAATCGTCCACCACATCATCGTGCACCAGCGTAGCGGTGTGCAACAACTCGATAAGTGCTGCCCCTCTATAGGTTGACTCGCTAATGGTACCCGTAACACCGGCACTTAAAAACACAAAGAGCGGGCGCATTTGCTTGCCTTTGCGCTTTACAATGTAGGTCATGATTTTGTCTAACAGCATAACGCGGGTTTTCATGGACGCCCTGAACTTGTGTTCAAACTCATCCATCTCGCGGGCCACGGGGGCCTTAATGCTATCGAGCGATTTTGACATGCGCTGCAATAATACGCAAACATGGGCAATAGGCAGAAGCAACTTTAAAAAACCCACGCGCTTTAATTAACTCTTAACTAATTGTATTTTCGGCTCCGTGAAATGGGTTGATCAAAAATGGGAACAGGTATTTTTTGTACTAGCCGTACTGGCGGTATCCTTTATTATTTCGCGGCTGTTGCGTTTCCTTATCGGGAGGTTTATACGCAGTGCCGCACAAAAACTTAAGGTTGACCCAACCCGCTACAACTTCTTTAAGAATGCGATGGACTTTATCGTATTTCTGGTGGCTGCCATTATCATCTTCCGGTCTATTCCGGCTTTTCGTGCGGTGGGCACTACCCTGCTAACGGGTGCCGGAGTATTAGCAGCTATTGTCGGCTTTGCTTCACAATCTGCCTTCTCCAATATCATCAGCGGTTTTTTTCTGGTCATCTTCAAACCCTTTAGCGTGGGCGATCGGGTACGCATTGGCCAACTTTACACAGGCGATGTAGAAGACATAACCCTGCGCCACACGGTAATTAAAGATTTTGAAAACCGAAGAATCGTAATTCCTAATAGTGTAATCAGTAACGAAACCATAATCAACTCTACCTTAACTGATGAGAAGACTTGTATCTTTATTGAAGTTCCGGTAGCGTTTACTGCCCCGGTAGCAAAGGCGATGGAAATTATTCAGCAAGAATGTTTAAAGCATCCGCTATGTATTGATAACCGGTCGCCCGAAGAACTTACCAAAGGCGAAGCGGTTGTGATGGTGCGAATAATTACCTATGGCGATTTTGGGATGCAGCTTCGGGGCTATGCCTGGGCGGCAACACCTTCATTGGCATTTGAATTAAGGTGCGATGTATTAAAAACCATTCAGGAGCGATTCCTACAAGAACAAATTGAATTTGGCTATCCGGGCCGTGTACTCATAAGCAAATCTTAACTCCATTGCGGGAATGAAAATCAGTTCGAAATCTAAAAGAAAGGCTGCCCTAAAGCACATTAACGAACACCTTACTGACCATGTGCATGAGGCTAAGCCCACAAAAGGTATTTTAGAGCTAATCTCTTACAATGAAAATTCGGTTACCATGCATAACGATATTCCAATTGAGGAACTTTTGGAAAAGTGCGATAACCGTCAAATCAGTTGGATAAATGTGGATGGCTTAACCGACCAGGATCTGATTCAGAAAATAAGCAAACACTTTGAACTGCACTACCTGCTAGTTGAGGACTTGCTGAACACCGACCATCAGCCCAAAGCCGATGAATTTGAAGATCATCTTTTCTTTACGCTTAAAATGCTGTACCGCATTGAAGGGCAAAGCATAGACTATGAACATATTAGTTTTGTATTGGGCAAGAACTATCTGCTCTCATTTCAGGAAAAGGAGGGTGACATTTTTGACAATCTCAGAAACCGTATTAAGCAAGACAGTGGCATTATTCGCAAGCGTGGTGCAGATTATTTGTTGTACCGATTAATTGATGCCATTGTGGACAGTTATTATTCGGTGCTAGAGAGTATTGGCCGAAGAGTAGAAGAAATTGAAGATAATATCAGCAGCAATGCTACCGAGTTAGATTTTATTGAAATTCAAAAGCTACGAAAAGAATTTATCTACCTACGCAAAGTAGTGTACCCGTTGCGTGAAGCCTTAAACAAGGTTATTAAAAACGAAGACGGTTTTATTGAAGAACGTAATGAGAAATATTTCTCGGATGTGTACGATCATGTTATTCACCTGATTGATTCGTTAGACACCTACAAAGACCTTACCTCAACCCTGATGGATTTGTACATGAACACCATCAACTACCGGATGAATGAAGTAATGAAACTACTTACAGTTATTACTACCATCTTCATTCCGCTGTCGTTTATTGCGGGAGTATATGGTATGAACTTTCATAACATGCCTGAGTTACAAACTCAAAACGGGTATTATGTAGTGCTGATTGCGATGGGTGTAATTTTCATAGCCATGATTGGCTACTTCAAATACAAAAAGTGGTTTTAGTCTTCCGGAATTTCTTCGTTCAGCTTTACCTCCACTTGCTCGGGCAATGTTTGCGTAATCTTGATTATTTTGATTTTGTAGTTAAACAAAACAAACTCATCGCCTTCTTTTACGTTAGGTCGCTCGTAAGTAATTAAACCGGCCAGGGTTTCATACTCTTCCGATTCCGGGAAAGGAACCTCCAAAAGTTTATTAATGTCGTGCAGGGATGATTGCGCAGCAATGTGATAAGTCTGTTTATCTACCGGCACTACAATCTGCTGTTCCTGATCGTGTTCGTCCTGAATTTCACCCACCAATTCTTCCAGAATATCTTCTAATGTTACCAATCCAATTATTCCACCAAACTCACTCACTACAAATGCCATCTGTGCTTTGGTACGTTGAAAGTCGCGCAGCAGAACGTCAATCGGTTTGGTCTCTGGAATGAAATGCACGGGGCGCATAATGTCTTTCAGACTCTTTCCGTTATTGAGAATGTGCACCGAAACGATATCCTTTGTGTGTACCACGCCTATAATTTCATCTTTGCTTGCTTCGTAAATCGGATACCGCGAATAGCCTTCCTTCAGCATAATATTTACAGCCTCTGCAATAGAAGTATCGGCTTTTATCATACTCATCTTTACCCGAGGTATCATTACCTGCCGCGCCACGCGGTTATCAAAATCAAATACATTTTGGATTAACTCCCGCTCTGAAGTTTCAATGGCTCCGCCTTCCTCACTTTCGGCTATAATCAGTTTTAATTCTTCTTCGGAGTGAATTTCCATTTCACTCATGGGCTTTATACCGAACATTTTTAAAATAAGATTGGCAAAGCCATTCAGCAACCAGATAAACGGCCTGAATACAAAATAGAAAACCCGCAACGGTATTGATACGCGTAAGGTAGTGCTGGCCGGATACCGGATAGCTATTGACTTGGGGGCCAACTCGCCAAACACAATGTGCATTACCGTTAGAATGAAGAAGGCCACAGGCAAGGCCACACTATGGGCAGCCGCTTCGCTCAGATTTACACCCATGCCATGCATGGCACTAAGCACCAATTGCGAAACCACATCTTCGCCCACCCAACCTAAACCAAGACTGGCCAGCGTAATACCCAACTGGGTAGCGGCTAAAAAACCATCCAGGTTATTGACGATTATCTTGGCAGCTTCTTTAGAAAGTGTTCCCTTTTCAAGTGCGATTTGAGATGACCGGACTTTTACAATGGCAAATTCTGCTGCAACAAAGAATCCATTCAGAAAAACGAGGAACAGCGTAATAAAAATCTCGAGCGTCATGGCTTAGCAAACCGCAAATTTAACAAGAAACCCCATTCTGCACGAACCTAATTTTTTGGATGTACCATTTTTCCCGATAAAGAAAAGATTTTATCTTTCGGAACCCCTAAACCCCAGCGTAATGCTTTCGTACTTCTTTGAAGGTCTAACCTTCCGGTTTATAGACCTTCTGCTCGGATTCGCTATTCTGATAAAAGGTGCCGATTTTCTGGTTAATGGCTCTTCTTCAATCGCCAAAAAAAATGGTATTTCTAACCTGGCCATTGGCCTTACCGTGGTGGCATTTGGTACCTCTATGCCCGAGTTAATTGTGAGCTTACTCTCCTCGTTAAATGGCAAGAATGACGCTTCGTTTGGTAATGCAATAGGTAGTAACAACTTTAACTTGCTGTTTATTCTGGGTATTTCCGGATTGATTTGCCCGCTTATTGTTCAACGAAATACGGTTAAGTACGAAGTTCCCTTATCGCTACTGGCAGCTGGAATTTTGTTTTTGTTAGTTAATGATAATCTGATCTGGGGTGGAGAAAACGATGTATTGAGTCGTTTCGATAGCGTAATCCTGTTACTCTTTTTCGGAGGATTCTTATTTTACATCTATCGCACTATGAAAACCAGCTCAGACTTTAGCGAAGGTGGTGAAATTAAAATTTACAAAACCGGCCTTGCTGTTGGTATGGTGATTTTAGGATTGGGTTTCTTGATTGGCGGTGGAACAACAGTGGTGAACAGCGCCACTTCAATTGCCCAACATTATGGACTTAGTGAAAAATTAATCGGTCTTACCATTCTGGCTATGGGTACATCGTTACCCGAACTGGCCACATCGGCTGTAGCTGCTTATAGAAAAAATACTGACATTGCTATTGGCAATGTTATAGGCTCCAACATCTTCAACATTTTCTTTATTCTGGGCGTAACGGGTGTAATCAGCCCGATGAAGTATAGTTCTGTCATGAATTTCGATATATATGTGTTGATGGCCTCCACTGTTGTGCTGATGATTTTTATGTTTACGCTTAATCAGCGGAAGCTGGACAGATGGGAAGCCTTTATGCTATTGGCCGGATACATTACGTACACCATTTACCTGATTGGGATGGAGTAGCAATTGGAATAATGAAGCGCAAAAAAACGCGTCCGCTGAGATTCTCAGCGGACGCGTGGCATTTATACGGTACTATCTTACTAAATCTTTTTCTCCAATTCAGTAATCTTAGCCTGAGCTTGCTGATTACCTAATGAAAGTGCTTTCTTGTAAAGCTCAACTGCTTCTTTCAAAGTTTCTTTCTTCTTTTTAGGAGCCAGTTTAGTACGATTAGCTGCTTCTTCAACGGCTTGTGCACGGGCAAAATAAGAATCGGCTTCGCTTACCTTGCTCGAAATCATCAACTCCTGAATGCGGGCTTCAATCAACGCAAGTTCTTGTTGCTTGGCCAGAATCTGAGATTCCTTATCGGCCAGTTCAGCTTCTTGTAAACCTACTGTGGTAATCAGATTTTGGTTTTCGTTCTTAAGAGTTTCTACGTGTTCGTTCAAGGAGGCAATCTCCTTATTACGTTCTTCCAGATCAGCCTTCAGCTTTTTAATAGTCGCGTTAAGCGCATTGCTGTTGCCTTTGGATTTTTTAAGCGACTTTTCAAGGTCTTCAATTTTGTTTTGAGTGTCCTTTACATAGTTGTTGATGTCTTTCATCCGCGATGTATAATCATCGTAGGTGGTACCTTCCACCATATTAAGCTTAAGCTTAGAGCGGTTGGCATCAATTGAATCCATCAATACAGTTACTTCCTGCAAAGTTTCTGCAAATTTCTGACTGGTTTGAAGTTCGGTCTTCAGGGAGTCAACCTGAGTTCTTAATTTTTCGGCTTCTTTGCCGCAGCTCATCATACCTGCAGCTATAGCCAGTACGAATACAAGTTTTTTTACCATAACGGTTGTTAGTTTAAGTTGTTCAAAATTAAAGGGTTTACATGGGTTAAGTCCCGAAGAACAATTTTTTTTTTCAAAGCCGTTTAAATCCTTCGACAACCCGTAAATTGCAGCGTTTTGAGAGCCAGAAAACTCTGTAAATGCCCAAATTGATTACCACGCGCACGCGTATTGCAGACCTGGGCAAACCTCGGATTATCGTAATTGGTGGGGGGTTTGGAGGGTTAGAAGTAATAAAAGGACTACAAGGCCTCAAGGCTCAGGTAGTACTGTTCGATAAGTATAACCATCACACATTCCAACCACTTTTATATCAGGTAGCTACATCGGGTTTGGAAACCAATTCTATCGTGGCTCCCTTTCGGAAGTTATTCGGCACCCAACAGGACTTTTACTTTCGGTTGGGCGAGGTGAAGCGCATCCGCCCAGAAGAAAACTATATTGAAACTTCCATTGGTGGAGTTAAGTACGATTATCTGGTAATTGCAACCGGAGCTGTTACCAATTTTTATGGCATGGATGAAGTGGCCAAAAACTCATCGTCCATGAAAAACATTGTGGATGCCACCAAACTGCGCAACAAAATTATTCGCCAGTTAGAATACGCGCTGCTTACGGAAGACGTTGAGGTGATGAACAGCCTGATGGATTTTGTAATTGTAGGTGGTGGCCCTACCGGTGTGGAGTTGGCCGGTGCCCTAACGGAATTGAAGAAAAACGTTTTCCCTAAAGATTATAAAGAATTGGATATGCGCCAGATGGACATCCATTTGGTAGAAGCCTCGCCTCGACTATTAAATGGTATGAGTACGCAGGCTGGTGAAAAGGCGCATCTGTTCCTGAACGAAATGGGGGTGAAAGTTCATTTGAATGCGGCCGTTAAATCGTACGATGGCTATGAAGTTGTATTGAGTACAGGCGAGCGTTTAATTTCCCGTTCGCTTATCTGGGCTGCTGGTGTTAAGGGTAATCCTGTTGAAGGTATTGGCACCGAAGCCATCAGTCGCGGTAATCGTATTCTGGTTGATGAATACAATCGGGTAAAAGGCTACGAAAACATTTTTGCCATTGGGGATGTTGCCTTAATGGAAGGCGATGAAAAATTTCCGAAAGGCCACCCGATGATGGCGCCACCCGCACAACAACAAGGTAAATTGGTAGCAAAGAATATTTCAAGCCTGATTAATAAAAAGCCCATAAAAGCTTTCTCTTACTTTGATAAAGGTGCTATGGCAACTGTGGGCCGGCACAAAGCTGTCGTAGATATGCGTGGGGGCATTCGCTTTCAGGGTTTCTTTGCCTGGTATGTGTGGATGTTTGTACACCTGATGTCGATTGTAGGTTTCCGCAATAAAGTATTTACGTTTTTCAGTTGGATGTGGAATTACTTCTCGTACGATCGTAGCAACCGATTAATTATTGGCCGCAACGAAGAAAAAATAAACCAGGAAGAACTGACCAAACAAGCCAGTTAATGGATTTAAAAAATTCCAAACTGTCGAAAGCCTCCGCGGCTGGTGTATTAGTTGCCATGGGTATTATCTATGGCGACATTGGTACCTCTCCTATTTATACCCTTCGGTTTATTGTTAACGATCACATCATCACCAAAGATTTAATTTTTGGTGGACTCTCGTGTGTGTTCTGGACGCTTACCCTCATCACCACTTTTAAGTATGTGTATTTGGCGCTTAATGCCGATAACAAAGGCGAAGGTGGAATTTTTGCACTCTATGCATTGGTGCGCAGGTATAAAGCCAATTGGGTAATCTTTCCCGCTATTATTGGTTGTTGTACCCTTATTGCCGATGGTTTTATAACACCAGCCATTAGTGTTACCTCAGCCATTGAAGGTTTGCGCACACTCAATCCTGAAATTTCGCAGCAAACTATTCTTACTATAGTAATTGCCATTTTACTCGCGCTGTTTTTATTTCAACAATTTGGAAGCAGCGTGGTGGGTAAAACTTTCGGGCCGGTAATGGTAGTCTGGTTTTTGTTTATTGGCTCTATCGGGCTGTACCACTTATCAGACAACTTCGAAGTATTAAAAGCGCTTAACCCGATTTATGCGTATCAATTACTTGTAAAGTACCCCGGTGGTTTCTGGATTTTGGGTGCCGTGTTTTTGTGTACTACCGGAGCGGAGGCCATGTATTCAGATCTTGGCCATTGTGGCAAATCCAATATTCGCATTGGCTGGGGCTTTGTAAAAGTTTGTTTGTTGTTAAGCTACTTTGGGCAAGGTGCTTGGTTGTTGGAACGCGAAGGGACTACACTCGGTGAGACCATTCCCTTCTTCGAAATCATGCCACAGTCTATTCTGTTTATTGGTGTGATACTGGCAACTTTCGCCACCATTATCGCCAGTCAGGCTTTAATCTCGGGCACGTTTACATTGGTGAACGAAGCTATGAAGTTAAAACTCTGGCCTGCTACGCGGGTTCGGTATCCAAGCCAGTTAAAAGGACAAATCTATATCCCAGCCATTAACTGGATCTTGATGTTTGGTTGCATTATAGTGGTGTTGATATTTAAAGAATCGAGTGCGATGGAAGGCGCGTATGGCCTTGCCATTACCTTCGATATGCTGATGACTTCATCCTTATTGGTGTATTACTTTTCTACTGCCAAGAAATCAACTATCCGCACCTCTATCATGGCAGTTGCCTTCTTCTCAATTGAAGGTGCTTTTCTGGTTTCCAACCTTAGTAAATTCGCGCATGGTGGATGGTTTTCATTTTCCATCGCGTTTCTTTTCTTTTTGATGATGTACATTTTGTTGCGCGCCCGCATCCTGCGCGACAGACACACGGAGTTTGTCGATCTGAAACATTATGTTCCGCTGATACAAGATCTTCAAGCCGATACTTCCGTACCCAAAGAAGCTACCAACTTAGTATATATGGCGGTAGCCAACAGCAAGCGCTATATTGATTCAAATATTGTTTATTCTATATTTAAAAAGCGACCCAAACGCGCGGATGCATATTGGTTTGTGCATGTGGATACGGTGGATAGTCCGTACACGGCAAAATATTCGGTAGATACTATCATCCCTAAAAAATGTTTTTTCATTCGCATTAAACTCGGGTTTAAATCCGATCACAGAGTTAATCTGATCTTCAATAAAATTCTGCACGACATGGCTGAGTCGGCCGAGATTGATTTGATCAGTCATTACGATTCGCTGCAGCGCCATAGCATGCCAGCCGATTTTAAGTTTATTATTCTTCATTCACTGGCTTCGGTTGATAGCGAGATTTCCAACTTCGATAACCTGATTATACAGGGCTATAGGTTTATAAAAGGCCATAGCCTTGCTACTGAAGAAATGTATGGCCTGGAACTGGCCAATGTAGAAGTAGAGCGTGTGCCTATTATGGTGGGACCGCCTGCAAAAATCCGCATCAAGCGCGAGAAAGAAGACAGCGAGCGCGAAAAGGAAATGCGCTACCACGGAGAGAATTAATTTTCTGATTCGTACCCCAAAAAGGTACTCGTAAGTCCGTCCCATCTTACCAAATCATTTTAAGATCGCACCTGCATTTACCCGGTAATTGGCATTGCGGTAGCCAACACAAATACTTAACTTTCCCTCCAACACTTTAAACCACTTTTGTTATGGGCTTATGGGACAGAATTAAGAATGAATTAATAGACATTATTGAATGGACGGACGACACTAACAATACTATGGTGTGGAAGTTTCCGCGCCATCAAAACGAAATAAAAACCGGTGCGCAACTAACCGTACGCGAAAGCCAGGTAGCTGTGTTTGTAAACGAAGGTAAGATTGCCGATGTGTTCGAGCCTGGGCGCTACGAACTCTCTACACAGAACATGCCTATACTTACAACTATAAAAGGTTGGAAGTATGGTTTCAACAGTCCTTTCAAAGTGGATGTGTTTTTTGTGAATACGAAAAACTTTACTGACAATAAGTGGGGTACAAAAAATCCTATCATGTTGCGCGATGCTGAATTTGGCCCGATCCGGTTACGCGCATTCGGAACGTACGCGATTAAAGTTATTGATGCCGCTAAGTTTATTCGTGAGATTACAGGCACGCAAGCGCACTTTACAACCGATGAAGTAACCGAGCAATTGCGCAACCTGATTGTTACGCGCTTTACAGATGCCATTGGCGAAAGTAAAATTCCAGCACTGGATTTAGCAGCCAACTACGATGAACTTTCAACTTTTATCACCGGAAAAATAAATCCTGAATTTGGTGAGTACGGATTATCCGTTACCAAATTTTTAGTGGAGAATGTTTCACTTCCACCAGAAGTAGAAGCCGCGCTTGATAAGCGAAGCAGCATGGGTATTTTAGGAAACTTAAATCAATATGCACAGTTTCAAGCAGCTAATGCAATTGAAGCTGCAGCTAAAAATCCGGGTGGTTCAAACCCCGGCCTGGAAATGGGTATGGGTATAACCATGGCGCAACAAATGGCGCAAATGATGAACCAGCAAAATCAGAATCAAAACCAGAATCAAAACAACAACAATTCCGGCCCACCCCCAATACCTGGTCCCGTATCTTTCTTTGTGGCTGTAAATGGACAACAGCAAGGGCCATTCACCTTACCATCGCTGCAACAAATGGTATCGGCTGGTACTTTTAATCGCGAAAGTTTAGTTTGGAAACAAGGCATGAGCAACTGGTTAAAAGCCGGTGAAGTGTCGGAGCTAAGCAGCTTGTTTGGCGGAACACCACCACCCATTCCGAAATAGATTTTTGGCTCTGGCCACTTTCTTATTATGAAAGCGGCCAGCGTTTCTTCCATCTACTAAATTTCAGTATCAAACTTTCAGTACCCACCAGCATGTCCGACTTTATCGAGAAAACCAAAACCATCAATCTTGAATTGGCCTGCAAAGAGTGTGGGGCATTATTGAAATTTCAGCCGGGTACTAATCATTTAACCTGCGAATACTGCGGAACCAAAAATGAAATTGCACAGCCGCAGACCACACCATCGGAAGTTCGAGAAAACAGCCTCGAAGATTTTCTTGCGAAAGAAGTTGAGCAAGATGAAAAGATTGAAGTGGTTACTGTAAAGTGCGATGGCTGTCATGGCATCAACACGTTCGATCCAAAAACGGTATCAGACAAATGTGCATTTTGTGGTTCGCCTCTGGTGATTAAAAGTGCCAGCACTTCTAAAATGCATCGGCCAGAATATGTATTGCCTTTTGGTATTGATTTACAAAAAGCTATTCAGGAATTTAAGAAATGGATTGGTGGACTTTGGTTTGCGCCAGGCGATTTGGCAAAGTATGCCGATGCACCCCGAAGTATGAATGGTGTTTACATTCCGTATTGGACTTTTGATTGTTCAACCGATACCCGTTACAGCGGACAGCGCGGTGAAGATTATCACGTAACCGAAAATTACACCACCACCGAAAATGGCCAAACCGTTACCCGACAAAGGCAGGTAACCAAAACACGTTGGTACTCTGCATCGGGTAGCGTGAATAATACATTCGATGATTTATTAATTGAAGCGAGCGGTTCGCTCGATAAAAAAATTCTGCGCACACTTGAACCCTGGGATTTAAAAAATTTAGTAGAGTATAACGATAAATACCTGAGCGGCTTTCGTACAGAAACCTTTGCATTAGAATTACGACCCGCTTATCAGGAAGCCAAAGGCCGGATGGAACCCGAGATTGAATCCACCATCCGCAGAGATATTGGTGGCGACAGGCAAATGATTCACTCCGTAAGCACTACTTATCACAATCCGACTTTTAAGCATGTTCTCTTACCCGTTTGGGTAAGTGCCTATCGGTATAACAACAAGGTTTATCAGTTTATTATTAATGCGCGCACAGGCGAGGTGCAGGGTCAGCGGCCTTACAGCACGGCTAAAATTGTGATGGCGGTGTTGGGTGGCATTGCCTTGATTACTACACTTTACTTCTTGTTCAGCCAGAGCTGACAAAAACTGTGTCTACACTTTAAAGTCAGGTCAGTTCTTTCTACTCAAGCCAAGTATTTTTGACCGAATTCGGACGGGCACGTTCGCATGTGGCCGGAGGTGAATTGGTAAATCATTGAAATCAGTGTAGAAAGTCCCTTTTTTAACTGGCACTGAATTAGAATACTACAGGCGAAATACCTTTTTGCCTATGTTCCGGAATTATTTCAAAATTGCCATCCGCAGTCTTTTAAAAAACCGCGGATATTCATTTGTAAACATCGGAGGGCTTGCTGTAGGCCTCGCATCATCCATTCTTATTTTTCTGTGGATTGCCGATGAATATTCATTCGATAAGTTTCATTCTAACTACGATAATATCTACCAGCTTTACCAAAGCTCAGAGTGGAACATGGGCCATATCGGTACCGGTCAGGCTATGCCCTATCCCATGAAAGAAATTCTTCCGCCCAAGGCGAGCCAGGTAGAATACATCTGCATTACCAATTGGGGCGAAGGCAACATGTTGCAGGTAGGTGAAAACCGACTGAATAAATTCGGGCGGTGTGTATCAGAAGAGTTCCTGAAGATGTTCAGCTTTCCGTTAATTGAAGGCGATGCGAATAGTGCGCTTACCGATCCATCTTCCATTATCATTACACAATCCACTGCTACAGCTTTTTTTGGAGATGAAGATCCAATCGGAAAAATAATACGCGTGGATAATGATCGCGATCAGAAAGTTACCGGAGTGATTGCCGATGTTCCAAAGAACTCAGCATTCCGGTTCGACTACCTTTTACCTTTTTCATTTTATGAAGCCACCCAACCGTGGGTAAAACGAGCAATAAATAATTGGGATAACAACTCTTTCCAGATGTATGTGCAATTGCGCGATGGTGCTACTGAAGCGGAAACCAACGAAGCCATTAAGGATATCATTAAAGAGAACAACGCGAAAGCGCCAACAGCCAAATTGTTTTTACACCCCATGAGCAAGTGGCGGCTACATGCAAATTTTGAAGAAGGTGTAAACACTGGGGGGTTAATTGATTATGTACGTTTGTTTACAGCCATTGCCATTTTTGTTTTGGTGATAGCCTGCATCAATTTTATGAATCTGGCCACCGCACGTAGCGAGAGTCGTGCAAAAGAAGTGGGCATTCGCAAAAGCATAGGCTCCAAAAGAAAAGAACTTGTACTTCAGTTTTTGGGCGAATCTGTTGCCATTACTATGCTTGCCTTTATTTTAGCAGTTGCCATTGTTGAACTGCTTCTCCCCGCTTACAATATTCTGGTAAACAAAAATATTTCGATAAACTATGCCAATGGTTTGATCTGGTTTGCGGCCATTACATTGATTTTAATTATTGGATTATTTACTGGAAGCTACCCGGCATTTTATTTATCTGGCTTTAAACCGGTAGAAGTTTTAAAAGGAAAACTGAATGCTGCCAAAGGTGGAAGCACTCCGCGTAGAATTTTGGTAGTGCTACAATTCACAACCAGCATTGCCCTGATTATTGGTACAATAATCATTTACCAACAGATTACCCATGTAAAAAATCGCGACATGGGTTACGATCGGGAGAACCTGATCCAAGTGTGGACCAACAGCGAACTGGAAACTAATTTTCAAACGGTGCGTGAAGAATTAGTACGCACCGGTGCAGTACTATCGGTTTGCAAAAGCAACAGTCCGGTTACCACTATTTTTTCGAGCAACGAGGTAAAATGGCAAGGCATGCCGGGCGATACACGCGTGGCGTTTAGCACTATTGCTACTGAATATGATTACACCCAAACGATGGGTGTTAAAATGATTATGGGCCGCGACTTCTCGCGCGACTTTCCCAGTGACTCGAGTGCCGTTGTTATCAATGAAGCTGCATTGAAAATGATTGGGTTCAGCGATCCAATCGGTGAAAAATTAGAATGGGGAGGTAACCAATATGAAATTATCGGTGTTATGCAGGATATGGTTATGGCCGATGCTGTTGCTGAAGTACAACCGCTTTCTATGTTTTTAATACCATACTGGAGCAGCACCATTACTATCCGCTTAAGCAAAACAAATGATTTAACGGGGGCATTGGCTCGCGTAGAAGAAGTTTTCAAAAAACATAATCCAAATTATCCGTTCGAGTATCAGTTTACCGATGAACTCTTTAACAGGAAGTTTGCCAACCTGAATTTAATTACGCGGGTGGCCGGAATCTTTGCAGGTCTTGCTATTGCTATTACATGTTTAGGATTATTGGGACTTGCTGCATTTACTGCCGAACAACGCACCAAAGAAATGGGCATTCGTAAAGTGCTTGGCGCCAGTGTTTCGGGTCTGGTGCTTTTAATCGCAAAAGATTTTACCCGATTAGTTTTAGTAGCCTTTGTGTTTGCAACGCCATTGGCCTGGTGGTATCTCAATGGTTTTTTACAACGTTACGACTATCGGATTGAAATGGGCTATTGGGTTTTTGGATTGGTAGGTGCGTTTGCCTTACTACTTACTGTGCTTATTGTAAGTACCCAGACATTAAGAGCTGCTATGGCAAATCCAACTAAAAGTTTGAGGAGTGAATAAATAATATCTTATGCTTAAAAATTTCTTTAAAACAGCCTGGCGTAATATTGTTCGCCATAAAACTTATTCCATTATAAATTTTATAGGACTTACGTGCGGGCTTACATTAGCGCTACTCATTTTTGCATACGTACGCAGTGAACTGAGTTACGATAAATTTCACACCAACTCCGACAGGCTTTATCGTTTTGGCTATACCGTGCCAAACGGTTTACAGATTGCCAGTGTTCCACCGCCCATTGCCGTTACCTTAAAAGAATTTTTCCCACAAGTAGATGAAGTAGCGCGTGTGTATGGCCGTAATGTGAGCATCTCTATGGAAGGTGAAACTACAGCCTTCGAAGAAACCAATGTATTCTTTGCTGATTCAGCATTTGCCAAAATGTTCACGCTTGAGTTTGTAAAGGGTAATCCCGCGCGCGCACTTTACGATAAATACACCGTACTCATTAACGAAGAAATGGCCACCAAATATTTTGGGGATAAAAATCCAATTGGCGAGTCGTTGATATTCTCTGGCCGACATCCTTTCAAAGTAATTGGTGTAGTAAAAGATTTTCCTGAAAACTCGCACTTGCGATTTAACATGTTGGCTACGTACGATGATATGTACGAACTGGAAGACGAACAAACCGAAGCCGTGCTGCGCAACAACTTCGCTCAGAATTTTGTAATCAGCCATTCTTATACCTATGTATTGCTGAAAGCTGGTGAAGCATACACTACCATTAACGACCAGATGGATGCCTTCGTAAAAAAGTATGCGCATCCTAAACTTCAGATCGGGCAAAAGTTTGCGTTAACGCCCGTAACCGATCTGCATTTAAAGAGTGAGTTTATGGGCGAGCCCACACCTACCAACTCCATGACCAACATTTACATTTTTATAGCAGCGGGATTACTTACGCTATTGATTGCATGTATCAACTATATTAACCTGAGCACGGCTCAATCGCTTACGCGGATCAAAGAAATCGGGATTAGAAAAATTCTGGGTTCAATGAAATCGCAACTCATTGTGCAGTTTCTGGCTGAGAGTTTTCTATTCTGCCTGATTGCCCTTACCATAAGTTACATGGCTCTTGAGTTTACATTGCCATTGCTCAATCAGCTTACCGGTAAGCATTTGGCCTTCACTACTTCCGTAGATGCAATTATGATAGCACTTTCGTTGCTTCTATTATTGATCATCACTTTATTGGCCGGAGGTTATCCAGCATACTTTGTCACACAGTTTCAATCGGTGGGCGCACTTAAAGGTGCAAACACCGGGCAAGGCAGTCAGTTGATGCGCAAAACTTTGGTAGTGGTTCAACTCACCATTGCCTGTACATTGCTTTCAGGATCAATACTTATCATCAGGCAGTTGGATTATCTGCAAAGCCGGCCGCTTGGTTTTAATCGCGAGCATGTAATTAACATTCCATTGTATAGCCAAAACCTGAATGGACATTTTCAACAGGCTGATTCTACCTTTAATCAACGTTTGCAAACCTTACGGGATTTGATTGAAGCGCAAAGTGGTATTCTACATACAACGCTTTCGCAAGGAACTCCCGGCAATGGTGCTATTTACAGAGGCACTATTCCAGAAGGTTTTTCTGCTGAAGAAAATTTGTTTGTAGCAAACATGTCGGTTGATTATGATTTTCTTTCTGTTTATGGAATGGAGATAATAGCCGGAAGAAGTTTTAGCCGCGACTATGGAACCGATTTAAAAGAAGCATTCATTGTTAACGAAGCGGCTGTAAAACAATTTAACTGGGGCACGCCCGAAGAAGCACTCGGCAAAACCATTAACCGCGAAGGAAAAAACGGAAAGGTAATTGGCGTGGTGAAAGACTTTAACTTTACTGCGCTCACCACTCCCATCTCCGGGCTTGTGGCCTCGTTAGATCCCAATCAATACAACACACTCTCCATTAAATTTGAAAACGCTAATGTAGAGAGTACCATTCAAAAAATTGAAAAAGAATGGAATACCCTGTTTCCTGAAAAAGCGTTTCAATATTCCTTTCTAACGGAACAACTTAATCAGCAATACGCCAACTTTCAGAATTTTGGCAAGATCATTCAATCGTTTAGCGGAATAGCCATTTTGATTTCATGCCTTGGGGTTTATGGTTTGGTGCTATTTATTGTACAACGAAAAGTAAAAGAGATTGGGGTGCGCAAAGTATTGGGTGCAAATGTATCTTCCATACTCATGTTGATTTACAAAGACTTTGCACTCTTACTTGTACTTGGTTTTGTATTCGCTGTACCCGCCTCGTATTATTTTCTACAACAATGGCTTACCAATTTTACGTATAGAATTGACATTGGATTTTTAACATATGTCATTAGTTTTATTATTATCCTACTAATCGTTTCTATTACCATCAGCTATCAGGCTTTGCGTGCTGCGCAAGCTAACCCAGTAAAAAGTTTAAGAAGCGAATAATCGCAAAAACAAAAATTCCATGCTCAAGCATTATATCACACTCGCATTCCGAAATCTTTGGCGTAACAAGTTTCATAGCGCTATCAATATTTTTGGATTGGCTATTGGTATCAGTGCTTGCCTGGTAATTTTTTTATTGGTTCGTTTTGAGCTGAGTTACAATAAAGGTTTTACCGGTTACGAACACATTTATAGAATTCACTCGTCCTTTTCAGGATTATTCTCAGGCCTTAATCGCGGAGCGCCAACGGCAACCGCACCTTACATCAAAGAAAATTTTAAAGGCGTTGAGGCAGTAACACATTTTCATACTTACTCTGCAACTGTAAAAGCGGCCAGTGGTGCTCAACAAGATTTCGGCAACCAAGATAAACTGGCATTAACATCACCCGATTACTTTAAAGTTTTTTATTCTTACCAATGGTTGGCCGGTAATCCTGAGCAATCACTTTCTCAACCACATCAGGTGGTGCTTACTGATGAAAAGGCTAAACTTTATTTTGGTGTATTGCCGGTTGAACAATACCTGAACAAAGAGTTATTCTATCGCGATTCACTCCGGCTCACGGTTTCGGGAGTAGTAGCCAAACTTCCTTTCAATACCGATCTGGAGATAACAGACTTCATCAGTTTCGCCACTATCGAATCTTCGTGGCTCAAGAAAAGCTATGGCCGAGTGGACTGGAGTAGTGTGAATAGCAGTTCGCAAGTATTCATTAAGAAAGATGCAAACTCTTCGCACGGTGACATTGAAGCGCAATTGCCATTGTTGGCCGCACGCTATAAAGAAAAAAGTACGTGGGATGCTGAGAATAAATTTAATCTACAGCCGCTGGCCGATTTACATTACAATGCTGGCTCAGGCATTTTTGATTTCAGTCGCGAGCCAGCACACATTCCCACGCTTACCACACTTTCTATTGTAGCTATTCTGTTGTTGTTAATTGGTTGCATCAATTTCATTAACCTGGAAACTGCACAAGCCGTACGCAGAGCAAAAGAAGTAGGTGTGCGCAAAGTAATGGGCAGTGACAGAATCAGATTGGTAGTACAATTTATTTCTGAAAGCACCTTGATCGCTTTGTTTAGTTTGTTGCTGACCTTACCCTTTACGGAGGCCGGATTACTTTTCTTCTCTGAATTTATTCCGGCCGGAGTAACTTTTAGTATTATTGAAGTCCTTCCCTTTCTGATCGCAATATTAGTTGTGGTTGGAATCTTAGCTGGTGCCTATCCGGCCTTTGTGTTGTCATCATTTTTGCCGGCATTGGCTTTAAAAAATTCTGCCTTTGCCAACAGTTCACAAAGTCGATCAGCCTATCTGCGAAAAGCGTTGATTGTTTTTCAATTTACGTTTGCACAGATTTTAATTATCGGCACATTGGTGGTGGGCTGGCAAATTCGTTTTATCCTAAACAAAGACCTTGGCTTTAGTAAAGAGGCTGTTATTTATTTCGATACTCCGTGGTGGGAGAAATCTGAGAAGATAGAATTGCTCAAAAACGAAATCAGAACGTTGAGCGATGTGAAAGATTTTTCAATGAGCGATGCTCCGCCTTCAGCCAACGGATGGAGTTCGTCCACACTTGAACATAAAAACAAAACCGGTGTAAGCAAAGTGAATACCTTCCGAAAAAACGGAGATCCGGCATACATCAACTTCTATAATATTAACCTGCTTGCCGGAAGAAATCTGCTGGAATCAGATACCGTAAAAGAATTATTGATTAACGAAACACTGCTTAAAAATTTAGGTTTCGATTCGCCCGAGCAAGCCATTGGCGAAGTTGTTTCCTTCAACAATGCGCAGTTACCCATTGTTGGGGTGGTGAAAGACTTTCACATTCAATCCATGCACAACTCCATTGAGCCGGTAGTGTTGGGCTGCGAAAACAAACACTTCAGTTGCTTTAACCTTCGCTTCCATACGACTGCTGATGAAGACTTAAAAACCAGCATAACTAAAATTGAAGCCGCCTGGAAAAAAATCTATCCCGATGCTCCGTTCTCCTATTCGTTTCTGGATGATACCGTTAAAAACTTTTATCAGACTGAACAACGGATTTCTAAACTTATCAATACCGCCACGCTTTTTGCTATTTTCATTTCATGCCTTGGGCTTTTCGGGTTAGCGTCCTACAGCACTACGCAACGCACCAAAGAAATCGGCATTCGTAAAGTGCTGGGTGCATCGGTACAACAAATTACCTTACTACTTTCGCGCGAGTTTCTGGTGTTTGTCTTTATTGCGTTTATACTTGCCGTGCCCGTTGCTGTTTGGGGGTCCAATCTCTGGCTAAAAGGTTATGCCTACCATATTGAATTAAGTGTTTGGATGTTTGTGGCAGCTGCCGTAGCCGCACTTGCGGTGGCTTTTATTACCATCAGCATTAAAACTATTCGGGCCGCACAAAGTAATCCGGTAGATAGCCTGCGGCACGAATAACTTTTTTTGAAGAAACATAGATTTTCGGCAAACCATTTTGAGGTTTTATCCTTTATATTGAAAGCTTTCTTATTTCGCCTATGTTCATCAACTACTTTAAAATTGCTATTCGCAACCTACAGCGCAATGCGATTTATTCCTTCATTAATATTACCGGATTAGCTATTGGCATTACATGTAGTGTGCTGATCTTATTGTGGGTTTGGAATGAAACCACATACGACCGCTTTCACCTCAACGCTGACAGACTTGGCCAGGTGTGGGTACATAATGAGTTTAGCGATAACATTGCCACCTACAATGCTGTTCCTCTTCCCCTTTATGAATTTTTAAAAACGTATGATAGCCGCATTAAAAATGTAGGTATTGCACATTGGCCATACGAACAATTACTTACTGTTGGAGAGATTAAGCTGGAGCAAACCGGTCAGTTTGTAACGCCTGAATTTCTGGAGATGTTCCGGTTTCCGTTTGTGAAAGGATCGCCTGCATCCATAAAAGATCCTGCCTCCATAATTCTTACTGAATCGCTAGCCAAAACTTTGTTTGGTAATGCAGACCCCATGAACCAGACTATAATTCTAGATAATAATTACAGTTTGCGGGTAGGTGGAATATTGAAAGACTTGCCTCAAAATTCTTCATTTCAATTCCAGTATCTGGTGCCCTGGGCCTTGTTTGCCGAGCAGGATTGGGTTAAACAAAACAAAGATGAATGGGGTGATCAGTCTTTTCAGGTATTTACCGAGTTGCAGGAAGGTGCCACCTTTGAAGAAGTAAATGCCAGCATTAAAGACATTATCCGTAATAAAGAGCCTAAAGAAAAAGTTGATCTCTTTATTCACCCACTTAAAGATTGGCACTTACGTTCACAATTTAAAAACAGGGTTCAAACCGGAGGTATGGATGAATACGTTACCAGCTTTACCTTCATTGCCATTTTTATTCTGATTATTGCCTGCATTAATTTTATGAATTTAGCTACAGCGCGCAGCGAACATCGGGCCCGCGAAGTAGGTATTCGCAAATCGATTGGCTCGCGCAGAAGAGAACTAATCTGGCAATTTATTGGCGAATCGGTAATGATAACAACAGTTGCCTTTTTGCTGGCAATTGTACTGGTTGAATTATCACTTCCGTTATTTAACAATCTGATCGGCTACAAACTTTATATTCAATATACTTCGCCCTATGCCTGGTTGCTGGCCATTGCCTTTATTCTTGTTACGGGTTTTTTTGCGGGCAGTTATCCAGCCCTTTACCTTTCTTCTTTTAATCCGGCCCAGGTACTAAAGGGTAAGGTAAGTGCAGGTAGTAATGCTGTAACACCACGTAAATTTCTGGTATCGTTGCAATTCTTTTTTTCAATTTGTTTAATAGTGGGCATGGTTGTTATCTACAAACAGATTGAACACGTAAAAGCCCGTGATATCGGGTACGATCGCGAAGGTTTGGTTATGATTACAAGTAATGAAGAGCTTAACAAAAACTACACGGTAATTCGTGAAAAATTACTTGCCTCAGGCGCGGTAAAATCTGTTACAACTTCCGGAAGCCCCATTACGGCCATATACGGTAACAACATTCTGGATTGGCCCGGCAAACCGACTGATCGTGAAATACTTTTTTCGCGTGTGGCAATTGGCAATGATTATACTACTACCATGGGAATTGATGTAGTGGAAGGCCGTGCGTTTTCTGAAGATTTTAAAAGCGATACAGCTGCCATGATGTTGAACCAGGCCGCGCAGGATATTATGGGTCTTGAAAACCCCATTGGTTCAACCATTACACTCTGGAGCAGAAAGTGGACTGTCGTTGGCATTATGAACGATGTGTTGATGACTTCACCTTTTCGGAGTGTTCAACCCGGATTTTTCATTTACTCTCCCGAGGGAGGCGAAACTGTAACCTTACGCCTGGCCAATACAAACGATGTTACCGAATCTATTAAAACTATTGAAACTGTTTTCAAAACGTATAATGCTTCTTACCCTTTCGAATACGAGTTTGTAGATCAGGCTTACGAAAAAAAATTCTCCAACATAACCATGATTGGCGTGCTGGCATCGGTATTTGCATCGTTGGCTATTTTTATAACCTGCCTCGGCTTATTGGGTCTGGCCACCTTTACGGCTGAACAACGTACCAAGGAAATTGGGATCAGAAAAGTATTGGGTGCTACTAACCTTAGCATCGTTACGCTAATCTCTAAAGATTTTGCCCGGCTGGTAATTCTAGGATTTGCATTTGCTGCGCCCGTAGCCTGGTATGGTTTAAATTATTGGCTGGAACAACGATATGCTTACCGCATCAGCATTGCCTGGTGGATTATCCCTTTGGCGGGATTGGTTGCTCTTACGCTCACATTATTTATTGTGGCTACACAGGCGGTGCGTGCAGCCTCAGCCAATCCATCAGAAAGTTTACGGAGCGAATAAAATTATTCGCTCCCTTAGGGGTAAAGCCTTTTGCGATTGTCATAGTACCAAAATCGCCACACTATGAAAAAAACAGCGTTATGGATTGCCGCTCTGGTTTTTGTTTCCGGAGTTGCCACCGCCCAACAGCAGGAATTTGAGAAGCAACTGAAATACTTCAACAAGATTACGATATCGCCTAAAATTCATTTGGTGTTAACTCAGGGCGAAGAGGAATCCATTAAACTCACGTATTCAAATATTGATGCTGCCCAGATTAACGTGGTGGTAGATGGCGATAAGCTTAAGGTGTACTTAGACGATGCGCGAATTGTAGATAAACGGGAACGCTGTGATGAATATGGTAAACACAGCATCTACCACGATGCTCAGGTTACCGCGCATGTTACGTTTCGCGATTTGCGACTGTTGGAAATCCGAGGCGATCAGGATGTAACGGTTAACCAGGTGTTGGGTGCCGATCATTTTCTTTTGCGGGTTTATGGCAGTGCCGATATTACAATCGATTCGTTGCAGGCAAAATCTTTAAAGGTTGTTGCCTATGGCGAGAACCGAATCAAAATAAAAGCTGGCAAAGCTGGTAGCCAACGCTACGTGCTTTATGGTGAAAACAAAGTTGACAATCGTAATCTGGATGGTTACACCATAAGCAGTAACATTTATGGCGAGGGCCGGTTAAATGTAAATGCATCTGATGAAGTTCGTATAAACGCCATTGGTGAGCCCGAGATAAACATAACCGGTACTTCATTCATCAACAAAGGTTTGGTTATCGGGCGGCCAGCCATCCACAAGGAAAACAGTAATTAAACTTTGCGCTTGCCCGCCACAGTATTGTACGCGGTGTACAACGCATCCTTACACAAATTTTTATTTACACTTTTTAATTCGATGAACGTCCACCCCTGCTTGCCCCATTTGTTGGGCGCAGGGTAAATGGCAGTGCTTATGCAAAATACCGATTGATCGGTTTCGCTAAGCTTGATGCAGGCTCTTGACAGCGTATTATCCAACGTTGCAAAAATCTTCTTCTTTATCCGGAAAGAATTCTTCTCGAAGTGTGGTACTTCCACAACATCTGGTAAAGCAAGAGCCGCTTTGGTAAACTGAGTGAGCGTAACCATTCCGTGTATGAACTAAGTTATCCCAAATTGGGGAATATTCCCTTCATTCAAGATTATAGGAACCAGAATCTTACACAAAAAGTACCTAGATAGACTACCTTCAAAAACCCATAAAATCACCTAAAAAAAGGCCCACTATTTTGTGGATGGCGTTTTCTATTAAATTTTAAGGTCTATTTTTGTGCGCTTTTCTACCCAAGGCTCAATTATTGATGTTTACCGGGCAAAACTTTTTGTATGTACTCTCCCAAGACTTTTCTGAAATCTGTCGCATTCATTTTTTTAGCTTCGCTTTCAGCCCATTCGGTTTTAGCACAGAATTATACCACGCTGGCCTCAGGCGCGTGGACAACCCCCGCTAACTGGAACAATACCTCTGGTTGGGGTAGTAGTACACCTTCTACAGCCAGCGGCCACAGTTCTGGAACTGCCACCGTTAATCATAACATGGTGGTAACGGGTAACTATGCACTAGCAAGTGCTACACTTTTAATCAATGCGGGCCGCTCGGTTACCGTTACCGGTGATTTTTCAGTTGGTGGTGGCGGTGCTGTAAACGTTTATGGTACACTTGAAATTAATGGTAACGTTACATTAAGTTCAAACTTGAATATCTTTCCCGGTGGTCAGGTTATTGTTCATGGAAGTTTAACAGTTAACAGTTCAAACTATTTAACAGTAGGAACGAATGTGGCTCCTCCGCCCTATGCCGATCTTATCGTGTATCAAAACATTGTATCTAACTCCAGTGGTGATATAACCGTAAATCGTAATGGTCGTGTGGCCGTGTTCGGGAATGTTACGGCTACTGGTGGTGGCACTTTATTTACGGTGAATAACGGAGGCCAGGTATATATACATGGTAACATTAACTTTAGTGGTGGCGGTAGCCAGATTGTGAACAATAACGCCACAAGCCCTTACGGGTTGTATGTAAATGGAACAGTAACCAACTCAGGCGGTGGTAGTACATCTACTACCAACCAGGGCAACCAGGCTACTATGCAAAGTACCAACCCTACTTTCGGCAGCTGGGTACAAAACATTCCCGGAAGCCCCATGCCTGTTGAACTTCTTTACTTCAGTGGTAAACTGGAGAATGAATCTGTTCTATTAACATGGGCCACTGCATCAGAACTAAACTTCCACAAGTTTATAATTGAACATTCTATTAATGGTCAATCATTCCAGCCGGTAGGTGAAGTTTCCGGTTCAGGTTTCGATACGTATGAAAAGAATACCTATTCGTTTACTGCTGCTGCTCCGGCTTCGCGCAATTACTACCGGTTAAAATCAATAGATAAGGATGGCTCGTTTGAATATTCACAAACCATTCGGGTTGAACGTGAAACTGAACTTACCGTTGAGGTTTACCCGAACCCTGCGGTTGATCACGTTACCATTCGCATCAACTTTGAGCCAACCCTGCAAGACCGTGTGCAGGTTCTTGATCCTAGCGGAAATGTGGTGTTTGCTATGATTATGGATTCGTTGCAAATCAATATTCCGTTTGCACAAAACCTAAAACCTGGCGTGTACCTGGTTAAATATCAGGGAAGTGTAGATAAAATTACCCGACTTCTGGTTCAATAAGTTTAAGCAATCTCTAACCAACTAAGTTAAAGGTTTGGTTAACTTTGATGATGCCTGAAGTGCATCATCAAGCCGGACATTCACTCTATTATCGTAAAACAGGAAGTGGCGATACCGTTGTGTTGTGGTTTCATGGTTTTGGTCAGAACCATCAGGCCTTCGATAAAATTACAGAACCCCATTCACAGGAGTTTACTCATTATTCATTCGATCTGTTTTTTCATGGGAATAGTGTGTGGGTTGGTGATGGTGCAATAGAGAAACAGGATTGGAAAGAACTGATTCAACTCTTTCTGGATCAAACCGGCCTCAAAAATTTTAGCATTGCCAGTTTTAGTATCGGTTGCCGATTTGCCGTTGCGCTGGCAGAACAATTTCCTGATCGCATTCAGAATCTGATTATGCTGGCACCCGATGGTATCCAATTCAGATTCTGGTATTCGTTTGCTACTTATCCATATCTCTGCCGAAAATTGTTTCAACGCATTGTAACAAAGCCCGCCTTTTGGAACCGCTTACTTTCTTTTTTAGAAGTAACCCGACTGATTGATAGAAAACTGCTTCGCTTTGCCCAACGGCAAATGGACACGCAGCAGAAACGTAATCAGGTGTACCAGTCCTGGGTTAATTTTCGCCACCTGAAATGTAACAAGGCTGGATTAATACTATTGGCAGAGGTTCATAAAATATCCATTACCCTTATTGCTGGCACCCGCGATAAAGTAGTACCCGCCCGGCTTATACAAAAACTAAAAAATCAAAAACCTGTACTTGATTACCATTCGCTTAATGCCAGCCACAACGAATTGATTGGCATGAGCGGTGAACATCTTTACAAACTTTTGCAAAAGCAATAAATTATTTACATTCGGGTAATAAAACTTTACTACTATGTCAAAAGGAATGGACAAAAAGAAGGAAGACAAAAAGAAACCTCTTAAAACGCTTAAAGAAAAGCGTGCTGAAAAAAGAGCCAAGAAAGGAAACTAATCAAGGCTTAAGTAAAGCGCCAACCATTGGCGCTTTTTTTATCACTCATAATTTGCTCTATGAAAATAACCCTAATTACGCTTCTTCTTGCTTTTACATTTCCTGTACTGGCTCAGGATTCTCTCTATCAAAAAAAAATCTTCAATGCTTCCAACGGACTTGCACTACCCTACCGGATACTATTGCCTGAGGATTACAACCCGCAAAAAAAATATCCTTTGGTTTTGTTTCTGCATGGTGCGGGCGAACGCGGTAACGACAATGAGAAACAACTGGTACACGGTGCCAAACTTTTTCTTACCGATGCCAATCGTAAAAACTTTCCGGCTATAGTGGTGGCACCGCAATGCCCAACCGATAATTACTGGGGCAGTGTTACCGTAGATCGTAACACTAGTCCGTTTACACTTTCGTTCGATTACTCCAGAGCTGAAACAACTGCATTGAATGCAGCCATTGAACTTGTTAAAAAACTAATTACCGAGGAAAGTGTGGACAAGAAACGAGTTTACATCACCGGCCTTTCCATGGGTGGGATGGGTACGTTTGAAGCTGTATTCCGGTACCCTAAACTTTTTGCTGGTGCCGCGCCCATTTGTGGTGGTGGCGATGCTGCCCGCTATACTAAACAAGCCGCAAAAATTCCTTTCTGGATTTTTCATGGCGATCAGGATGCTGTTGTAAGCGTAAAAGAATCGCATGCTATGGCAGCGAAATTAAAATCGCTTAAAGCCATTGTGAAGTACACCGAATATGGCGGTGTAAATCACAACAGTTGGGATAATGCTTTTGCCGAACCTGATTTTATGAAGTGGTTATTTGCGAATTAGACACAAGCACCTCGACAGAGCTTTATAATCACAGAGAAACTCAAGCAGCCTTCACCGTAAAGAAAAAAGCAGCGCCTTTACCGGTTTCGCTGGTAGCCCACAACTTACCACCTCCGCGCTCGGCAAACTCTTTACAAAGTTGTAATCCAAAGCCCGAGCCTTTTTCGCCATTGGTGCCATTGGTACTGCCGCGTGTATTCCACTCAAATAAGCTTGCTAATTTTTTGGGAGGAATTCCTGTACCGGTATCGCGAACACAAATCTCAATAAAGTCTTGCTTTCTTTCTGCCGAAATTGTGATCGTGCCCTCGTTAGTAAACTTGTTCGCGTTCATCATCAGGTTTCGTAAAATAGCCTTAACCAGATTTTCATTAATCCAACCAACAAGCGTTTCTGATACCTGATTGAGAACCACATTACTTTTTTTATCAAACTGCGGTTGACTATCGAAGATTACCTGTTCGGTTAAAGCATGCACTGAACCTTCCGCAAAAATCAACTCGGTTTGCGAAAACTGGGTGGTCGCCCAATCTAATAAGTTGGTGAGTAGTCCGCTTGCTGCTGTAAATCCCCGTCTTACATCAGGCAGTAACTTTAGAAATTCCTCTTGCGACAAGCCGTATTTATCAACCAACTCCAGCAATCCGAAAAGCGAACTTAAGGGACTGCGTAAATCGTGACTGATAACTGAAATGAGTTTGCTGTTAGCATCGTTCAATCGCTCAAGCTCGGTAACTTTTTTATGCAATTCCATTTGCTTTACCACTTGCCTGGCCAGTACGGCTAAATAATATTTTTGTGTTTCGGTTAATACGCGGGGCTTGGTATCTAACACACACAACGAACCCAACCTGAAACCTTCAGGATTAATCAGAGGCATACCGGCATAGAACCGAATATCAGGATTGCCCGTTACTAATGGATTGCTCTCAAAACGTTCATCTTTAGTTGCATCAGGTACAATCATCATCGCATCATCCAGAATGGTGTGTGCACAAAATGCTTCTTCGCGTGGACCAACCGTTTGCTCAAGTCCCACCTTTGCCTTTAACCATTGTCTGGTGGTGTCTATTAATGTAATGGCCGACATGGGCATTTCGCAAATGCGCGAAGCCATTTCTGCAAGCTCATCGAAATCTTTTTCGGGTGGCGTTCCCGCCAGACCATAGCTCTCAAGCGCCTTTAATCGTTCTTGTTCGTTTGCGGGTACCATGCTCAAAATGAATTCTGTTTTTCTTGCACAGTTTGGATAGAGTTTATCCAATCGGTTGGATTATCTACAACAAACCGATGCGATTGATCAACCACTTGTAGCAGCAATCCATTTTTTAAAAATCCTAAAGTTTTGGTTGCTGAAGCATTACGGATACTGGCCAGATCGTAACTCTCCTGATGATTTTGGATATTATACTTGTGTGATTTAAAAATCAATCGCTTGTTTGTTAAAACCAACTTGCCCCCCACACCTTCTTTCCCTTTAAAATGATTTGCCCCTGCTTCCATCACAACTTCTTCGCTAGCATCGGTCTCAATTTGAACGTTTTTTATCATGCGGTTTACAAAATACTCCATCGATAAGCTGAATAAAAAACCAGCGATAGCTCCACCTATAACTGTGGATACAACCAATCTGGTGCTGATTCCATCCATCAGCAAAGCATTGTATATAATCATAAACAATGTCCACGGTACAGCAAAGAGTACAGCAGTTAACCAGGTTTTTCTTGTCATAATAAAAGCATTTAAAAAATTGAAGGTACAGGATTGAGGCAATTCTGCAAAGCATAAAAATACGAGCGGTATGGATTTTTCCATACCGCCTGTTTATATAATTGGCTCTGTTGAATTAATCTACAAACTGATTTTTTATTTCTTCTGCCTGCCGGATAACAGCATCCAATTTTTTTGCATTCTTTCTGATTTGCAACGGACGAAGGTAAAACCAATTAAAGGCCATCCACGCAAATGTAATGGCATAAGCTGTGGCGGCAACCTGCGGTTTCATCTGCGAAGTGTATTCATATAAATACAATCCCAATCCAATGGATAAAAATAAAAAATACAGACTCATAATACGTGTGTACAAAACTTGTTCGCGTTGCCGGATTTGAATCAAAGCATTCAGGTAATGTTGACTATCTACCGATGCATCTAGCGCTTTATAAAAAGGCCCCAGTTTGCCAACCGCCACCAGTAACATAAAAATAGAAGCGATAATAATTACAATACCTACTTTGGTTGATAAGAACTGGGGTTGATAATAATACCAAACCCAACTGATAAACAGCGCCACACCAATAAGCGAAACGTAGCTCCACACCAGTTGCCTGCTTTTACGCTTCCGCAACGTTTCAATTTTGCTTTGCAGCGAGTGGTTATCAGCTTTTGGTACAGCCTGCTGTTGCCACAAAGCTTTCAGATCAATGCTATTCTCCATGTTCATTAAAGCGTTTGGTTAATCGTTCTTTAATCCGATGAATTTTTACACGCACATTACTTTCCGATACGCCCACAATCTGAGCTATCTCTGCCTGCTTTACTTCTTCCAGTTCCAACGAAATAATAATCCGGTCCAGCTCGGGCAACTCGCCAATAAACCGATAGAGCAATTGTATCTGAGGTTCAATGTCAACTGGTTTTTCTTCTGCAAGATTTAGAGGCAACTCTTGTTTAACATTTCGTTTTTGCCGCTCCAATTGCCGCAGACAATTATTAGTAGCAATCCGGAATATCCATGTTCCAATACTGGATTCATTGCGGAAGGACGCCAATTGCTGCCACACAATCACAAACGTATCCTGAGCAAGATCCTGAGCCCATCCGGCATCGTTTACGTAGGCCATGCATAAGCGATAGATTTTACTCCAGTATTCCTTATAGATTGATTCAAAACTCATTGACCGCAAGTATCGAAAAATACTTTCTGATAAGAAATAAACACACTGCCAAACAAATCAATATC
Source organism: Cytophagales bacterium (assembly GCA_017303795.1). Classification (GTDB taxonomy): domain Bacteria; phylum Bacteroidota; class Bacteroidia; order Cytophagales; family Cyclobacteriaceae; genus ELB16-189. The sequence continues at coordinate 37,564 of JAFLBR010000003.1, forward strand.
ATTGTTTTTAATCAATTAGCACAATGGTCATTCTGCGCAACAACCTGCATCTGCTCATGCGCGGCATCTTTCTTACGGAAAGATATTAGGTTCACACTTTTCAACATTACTTTAAAAGTCTGTGGCATCGTTACCGGAATCCGGGACAAAAACGATCCTTTATCGGTGAGCGGAAATAGATCTGCAACATAATTACCTACTGCTTCACCCAGGTTACTACCTGCCTGTGTTATAGGTTGTGCCATGCTATCGACTAATTTCAGATAAGCTGGCGATTGCGCTACCAATGCTGCCAATAGAAAAATCATTACGCTGACTATCCGTACCATAGGGTTTAAGTTTTGTCTTTAGATACGGGGGCCTTCGGAATGTTACAGGCTGCTTAAAAAATAAAATTGATGGTTTGTGAACCTCAAAGCTTAAGACTTAACTACCTGATTCACTATTGCTTTAAGCGGTCTAATGCAGCCCCCACAAACAACACCGCCCCCGCAATAAACAAAATGTGCAGTTGAATCGATGAATAAAATATCCCACCCACTATGCCTCCGATAAAAAAGAAACTGATAATGGTCAGTCTCAATTTTATAGAAGCCTTGAGTTTAGTTTTCTGTTCCTGATGGGTATAGAAATACAGTTGCGATAACTCAATGCCGAGATCGGTAAAGAGCCCGGTTAAATGCGTAGTTCTTACAATGGAATTGGAAATGGAGGTAACCAACGAATTCTGCAAACCCATGGCAAAAAGTAAAAGAAACGCCAATACATCTGGATACTGATTCGTTAAAAAGACACCAAACACGGCTACCACAAGTAAGATGCTACCCTCAAGCAGAACAGGAATTACATAGTTATACGTTTGTTTCTTTTTATAAATCAGTTCAATTATAAAGCTGGAGGTAAACGAACCCAGAAAGAAAAAAAAGATATACAGGAAAAAAATAAATCCTTGTAACAGGTTGAGCTTAAAAAACTCATCGATAAAAAAAGCAAAGTGGCCGGTTACGTTTGTGGTTAAGCGCTGCACCGATAAAAAGCCTGCAATGTTTACTAACCCTGCCACAAACGATAACAATGAGGCTACTCGTAAATTATGACCTAACGTTCTTGCCTCACCGCGGTGTCTGAACATAAATTTTTACTTATTTGTACTGCTGACAGTTTTTTGGGCTTTTGGGGGATTGTAAATTCACTTGATCTGGGGTTGAAGCTGTTCGACATTTATAATGTCGAACGACAGATAAAACGGATTTGCAATCCGCCACTCAAAATGGTTCAAGTTCCAAAAGCCCTTTACGCGTTCCATAAAAATCACCACAATTGCTCAATAAATACTCTTCTTCTTTTTCTACAATTCCAGCCCTTACGGGATTCTGATGAATGTATTCGACCTTAGAATCGAAAAAACTCTTGGTTCTGATCTCTTCACCATGATACCCCTCTTCCCAAAACCAGATGTGGTCGTCCTTTTTTAACAGCCATAACAACCAGTTTCTCCTACTCTCCAGTTCATTGTTCTGTATTGCCTCATAAATTTTCTTGGCAGTATGCTTTTTAAAATCCCGAATCACATCACTTAACTTAAAGCCTTCGGTGCTTACTATCAAATGGCAGTGATTACTCATAATAACCCAGGCATAAATCTTAAGGCCCTTGTGTAGCTGGCAATAGCGTAGATTTTCAAGCAGTATATTTGAATACAGTCTTCTGGTAAATACATCTACCCATTGATGCACGGTAAACGTTACAAAGTAAACCCCTTGCTGATCATATACACGGTAGGCGTGGCCCATACATGAAAGTTAAGGATTTTGCAGATTAGAAATCCAAGTCTTCTGAGTTTGGCTTTGACTAGTTGGATTAAAAATCCTTTCTATCTGGGTTCGACATTACAAATGTCGAACAGCTATGCATACATGAAAGTTAAGGTTTTTAGATGGATTGTGAATCCAATTTTTCTGTTAGGTTGTATCTCGTTGGATTAAAATCCTTATTATCTGTGTTCGACATTGCAAATGTCGAACAGCTTAGAATACTTTAATCAATAGTAGTAATAAGATCAGTTGGTATATGCAAAAAAACCTTTACTAATACCTCCAGCACCTGTATAAAAATCAAGTATTATTTTATTACCTTTGCGATAGTTCTTATAAAAGAAAAAAGTCAGTACACATCTCTTCTTCAGTACACATCTCTTCTTTAGATAGTACTGACTTAGAAACAAGTCTCCTCAGACCAACCATTGGTAGTATTGACTTGCTTTTTAGAGGGGTTACCATCGTTCTAGCGGGGTGACCCTTTTTTTATGATCGATAACTCAAAGGTCTGTAAAAAAAATGATACGTTATCAACAGTTGAGCTAAAGAATTTTCAAGAACGCTTTTATAAAACATATTCAAAAAAAAGTTAAAACTATCTTTTATAAATCTGTTGGTGAAACCATAGCGGACAACATGCAAAAGGTATGTATAACCATAGCGGAGCGCATAGTTTCAACAAGTCTTTAAGCATTCTTAAGCAGTATATTCTTTGAAATTAACTCAAATTCGAATGGTATCACTTAAACACCGCTTAAAGAAATTTGAATTTTAAGCGTAGCAATTAATTGTCAACTTTTTAGAAGGCAATTTGTTGCTTAAAAAATTACCTACTAGAAATAATTCATCAAAAATCTATCAGGTAATTTGATGTATAAAATTTGATAAAGAATTCGAGACCCTTATTCTTACTCATCAATTTGTAGTTATATAGTTGATGAAAAATGATACATCATGGTATGAGATAACGGTAAAGCAGCAACTCGAATTAGAACGACTTGCATCAATTGAGCCGGATTATAAACCAATAGCTACTAATATTAGCTATTGTAATATTCTTTATGGTGATAGAAGAAAGTTACATATCAGCAAGTTGAAGAAAATACTTTCTTCAATGACATTTATAAGTCATGTATTTCAACTAAAGCAGTTTCTGAATTTCGATTATAAAGAAATAGGATCAGTTATTATAATCAATAGAGCCAAGAAACAAAGTGATAGAAATTGTTTGCTCGCTTTGTTCGGGTGATATTGTTAAGGTAGATGAAGTACTTAAAGAAAAGTTAGAACTGCTATTATTCTGATTAAATAAAAGGCACTCAAAGTGGAATTGGAATATCAAGACTTATTAAGGCAGCAACATTCCTTCTCTTTCCCCTTCGCCTTTACCCTTCCCCTTCGTATTTTTGTGCTTACGCTCACCACTATGATCGTCTTCTTTCGTCCCGCTGGGGCAACCCTCTATGCCGTTGGCACCTCGCAACCTTTTGGTTCTCAAGACTATGAAAAACTAAGCTGGCTTTTTGGCGGTGGCCAACCGCTAACCGAGCAAGCCGTGGGCGGTTATTTCATCGGGCCCCGCAAGGAAATGATTACCCCGTGGAGCACCAATGCGGTAGAAATTACCCAAACCATGGGCATTGCCGGCATTGAGCGGATTGAAGAGTTTACCGAAGCCAGCGCCAACACCCCGCACGACCGCATGTTGCAACGCCTGTACCATGGTCTCGATCAGGATTTGTTCACCATCCACCACACCCCTGAACCCATTCTTGAAATTGACGACATCAAAACCTTTAACGAAAAAGAAGGGCTGGCCTTAAGTCAGGAAGAAATTGATTACCTGAATAACGTAAGTATTGCGTTGGGGCGCAAGCTTACCGATAGCGAAGTGTTTGGCTTCTCGCAGGTAAACAGCGAACACTGCCGCCATAAAATTTTTAATGGCACGTTTATAATTGATGGCGAAGAAAAAGAAGCCACGCTCTTTCAACTCATCAAAAAAACCTCGAAGGAAAATCCCAACTACATTGTATCGGCTTATAAAGACAACGTAGCGTTTATAAAAGGACCGCGTGTAGAACAGTTTGCTCCCGCCTCAGGCGATAAGCCCGATTATTTTCAGGTAGAAGATTTTGATTCGGTTATTTCGCTTAAAGCGGAAACGCACAACTTCCCTACTACGGTTGAACCCTTCAACGGTGCAGCTACCGGTGGTGGTGGCGAGATTCGCGATCGGTTAGCCGGTGGTAAAGGTTCTATTCCGTTATCGGGAACGGCTGTGTACATTACTTCTTATCCGCGTTTGGAAAACGGGCGCGCATGGGAGAAAAAGTTTGAAGCGCGGAAGTGGTTGTATCATAATCCGGCTGAGATTTTAATTAAAGCCTCGGATGGTGCAAGCGATTTTGGAAACAAGTTCGGCCAACCGTTGATTGGTGGCAGCGTGCTTACGTTTGAACATCTTGAACACAACAAAAAATTCGGCTTCGATAAAGTAATTATGTTAGCCGGTGGCGTGGGCTATGGCAAAGCAACCGACAGCAAAAAGGAATCGCTACAAGCAGGCGATAAAATTATTTTGCTGGGTGGCGATAACTATCGCATTGGTATGGGCGGTGCTGCGGTATCGTCAGTTACTACGGGCGAGTTTGCCAATGCACTTGAACTGAATGCGGTGCAACGTTCCAATCCTGAAATGCAGAAGCGCGTTATGAATGCCATTCGTGCGTTGGTGGAATCTAAACACAATCCCATTGTTTCCATTCACGATCATGGTGCCGGTGGGCACTTAAATTGTTTCTCAGAATTATTAGAAGAAACCGGAGGCACGATTGAAATTGATCAGTTGCCGGTTGGCGATCCTACCCTTTCCGATAAAGAAATCATCAGCAACGAATCGCAGGAGCGCATGGGTGTGGCCATGCATGCCAAAGATGTGGACATATTAAAACGTGCAGCCGAACGCGAACGCGCACCCATGTATGTAGTAGGCACCGCTACAGGCGATAAGCAGTTTAAGTTTGTTGACAATAAAAAGAATACAAAGCCGGTTGAACTTGAACTTAATCATTTGTTTGGTTCATCGCCTAAAACTATTCTGCAAGATAAAACCACTACACTCGCTTACGCGGAAGTAGTGTATGATGTTAAACAGCTTAGCACTTACCTCGAACAAGTACTGCAATTAGAAGCAGTAGCATGTAAAGATTGGTTAACCAATAAAGTAGATCGTTCCGTAACGGGTCGCGTGGCCACGCAACAAACCTGCGGACAAATTCAATTGCCGTTGAACAATGTTTCCGTAATGGCGCTTGACTTCACCAGCAACAAAGGTATTGCAACCGGTATTGGTCACGCACCCAGTGCAGCGTTGGTTAATCCGGCAGCCGGTAGCAAGTTGGCTATTGCCGAATCGTTATTAAATATTGTTTGGGCTCCGTTGACGTATGGCTTAAAAGGTGTTTCGCTTAGCGCGAACTGGATGTGGCCTGCAAAAAATGAAGGCGAGAATGCACGGTTATATGCAGCCGTGGAAGCTGTGAGTGATTTTGCTTGTAAACTTGGAATCAACATTCCTACCGGAAAAGATTCCCTTTCCATGACGCAGAAATACCCGAACGGTGAAGTGGTGTATTCACCGGGCACGGTTATTATCTCGGCTGTGGCCGAAGTAAGTAACATTCGTAAAACGGTATCGCCTGCGTTACAAGCGGTAGTTGGTTCAAAACTTATTTACATCGATTTCTCTAAAGATAGTTTTCAACTTGGCGGTAGCAGCTTTGCGCAGATTGTAAATCAACTCGGCACCACTGCACCAACCATTACCGATGAAAATTATTTTGTTGCGGCCTTCGAAGCGGTGCAGCAACTGATCAAACAAGATTTAGTATTAGCCGGTCACGATATTTCTGCCGGTGGATTAGTGACTACCCTACTTGAAATGTGTTTCCCAACACCGGGCGTGGGTATGAACATCAGCGTAAGCGAACTGGGCAGCGATGTTGTTAAAGTTCTCTTTGCTGAGAATCCAGCAATTGTGTTGCAGGTTGAGAATGTTGCATCTGTTGAAAAGATTTTATCAATCAACAAAATCAAATCAGTAACTCTTGGTGAAGTAACAAACACACGTCAATTGACAATTGAAAAGCAACAATTGACAATTGACAATTTAAGAGATACCTGGTTTAAAACCTCTTACCTGTTGGATTCGATGCAACGAACCAAGGGTCATGCAGAGCAGCGTAGAGATAACATCTTTAAACAACCTTTAGAGTATCGGTTCCCGGCAAACTTTAAAGGAAGTTTTTCTGCTCTTAACATTAATCCCAAACGCAGGCAACCGAGTGGTGTGAAGGCCGCTATCATTCGCGAGAAAGGTGTGAATGGTGATAGGGAAATGGCATATGCACTTTACCTCGCAGGCTTTGATGTGAAAGATGTACACATGACCGACCTGATGACCGGCCGCGAAGATTTAAGTGAAGTAAACCTTATTGTATTTGTAGGTGGCTTCTCTAACTCCGATGTGTTGGGTTCGGCTAAAGGTTGGGCCGGTGCATTCTTATACAACCCGAAAGCAAAAGCTGCGTTGGATAATTTTTATAATCGTAAGGATACATTGAGTCTGGGTGTGTGCAACGGTTGTCAGTTAATGATGGAGCTTGGTTTGATTAACCGCGAAGTTGAGATGAGTGCCCATCCAAAAATGCATCACAATGGTTCGGGCAAGTTTGAATCTACCTTCATCAACATCAGCATCCCGAAAAACAACTCGGTTATGCTAAGCAGTTTCGAAGGCACTACGCTGGGTGTTTGGGTAGCGCATGGTGAAGGTCGTTTCGATTTAAAGAATCATCATAACTATTCTGTAGCTGCTACCTATACCTATCTGCAATATCCTGGCAACCCGAACGATTCGGATTATTCGGTTGCTGCGTTGAGTTCAGCAGATGGAAGACATCTCGCCATTATGCCACACATTGAACGCACGTTATTCCCCTGGAACTGGGGCTACTACCCTACCGATCGCAAACAGGATGAAGTTGGGCCATGGATAGAAGCGTTTGTAAATGCACGGGAGTGGGTTACTAAGGTTTCCAACCTTTAAACTTTCAGCAAAAAAGGTTGGAAACCTTTTAGCAACCTTAAGTCTTCAGCAAAAAGGTTGGAAATCTTTTTGGGTATTTGCTATCTTTAATCATGCCCATTCCGAAAAAATATCTGGCAGATTTTGAAGAACACAAAATTTACCATGTATTCAATCGAACCAATAACAAGGAAAGACTTTTTCTTTCTGACGAGAATCAAAGATTCTTCCTAAAGAAATATTCTGAATATTTAACGCCATTTTCAGAAACTATAGTCTGGTGTTTACTCCGTAATCACTTTCATTTTCTTATCAGAATCAAATCATCAGAAATAATTAAAGCTGATTTAAGTTCACGTGATATAGAATTTTTATCGGCCTCAGAAAAAGATTTTCTAAAAGAAGGTATAACGCTGAGTGAACTAGTTGAAAGAGCCTTTAAGCGATTTTTTCAATCGTATGCTCTTGCCTTCAATAAAGGTTCATCAAAGGAAAGGAAACTTATTTTACAAACCTTTTAAAAGACTTGAGATCACTAGTGAAAGTCATTTTACGCAAGTAATCATTTACATCCATACAAATCCATCCAAGCACAGATTTACGAGTGACTTTTCATTATGGAGGTGGTCATCGTATCAGGATATACCTAGAAATTCTGAAACACCACTTCATTCAGCAATTATAAACTGGTTTGGAGGAATAGATCAGTTTATCAAACTTCACAAGGAAGCTCTGATCAGATACGAACAAGACTTTGCCATTGAAGATTGAGTTACAAGGTTTCCAACCCTTAGCTTTCCAGGCACAAAGGGTTGGAAACCTTCTACTTCACCTCCAGCACCACCACCGAATGTTTCGGTAACGTTACTTTTAGTACACCATCTTTCAACGAAGCACCTTTAAAAGTTGCGGGTTTGATTTGCTCAGGTTTTTGAAACGAGTTGTAGTCTTGCAGATTAGCACTGGTTAAAATTTTTCCGGTAACGGAAGTAAACTTACCACCGCGTAAATCAATGGTTAATTCCTGTTGAGCTTTCGCATCAATATTCACCAATGAAATATGAACAGCTCCCGTTGCATCTTTTGAAGCGGAAGCTGATAACGCTGGAAGTTGCTCGCCATCCAATACATAAGATCCCGTGGTGATATCCAAAGGCAAATACGTTGCATCCTGATGTACGTTGTACATTTCCATTACATGATACGTGGGCGTAAGAATCATCTTCTCTTCATCGGTGAGGATAACAGCCTGCAACACATTTACAGTTTGCGCCAGATTTGCCATGCGCACCCGATCGCTATGCTTATGAAAAATATTTAATGTGGCTCCGGCCAGCACCGCATCGCGGATGGTATTCTGTTGAAATAAAAATCCGGGATTAGTACCAGGTTCTACATCGTACCAACCACCCCACTCATCAACTACCAGCGCTACTTTTTTATTCGGATCGTACTTATCCATAATGGTGCTATGGCGCTTAATCGCATCATCCATAAACAGGGCGCGTTGCATGGTTTTAAAATATTGATTTTCGGTAAAGGTGGTTGATGGTCCTTTTTTACTCCAGTCAATTACGGAATAATGATGTAGTGCAATTCCTTCCAGCATGTTGTGCGGTATGTCGCGCATCAACACTTCTGTCCAATGGAAATCATCAGAGTTTGCACCTGAAGCAATCTTGAAAAGTTTACCACTCATAAACGTTGCATACTGGCGGTAGATGTTGGCGTAATACTCCACCGTCATATTTCCACCACAACCCCAGGCTTCATTACCTACACCCCAATATTTTACGTTCCAGGGTTTCTCTCTTCCATTTTCTTTTCTCCAGTTCGACATCGGGCTAACGCCATCAAAGTTTACATACTGCACCCACTCGGTTAACTCTTGCACCGTACCACTGCCTACGTTGGCTGCCAAGTAAGGCTCGGCACCAATCAGTTCGCACATGTTTAAAAAATCGTGCGTACCAAAGCTATTGTCTTCGGTAACATTACCCCACCATGTGTTTACAATGGTTGGTCGTTTTGCTTTCGGGCCCACACCGTCTTTCCAATGATAAGTATCGGCAAAACAACCACCGGGCCAGCGCAGGTTGGGTACTTTTAGTTTTTTTAATGCATCAACTACATCATTACGAACACCAGCTGTGTGCGGAACCTTTGTATCGTTTTCACCCACATAAAAACCACCATAAATACAACGGCCCAGATGCTCAGAAAAATGACCGTAAATGTGTTTGTCAATTTTGACTTTTCCCTGATCGGTGTGAACGATGGCTTTGTTTTGTGCAAAGGCTAAGCTTGCGAAAGCTGTGAGGAGGAGAGTTAGATAAAATTTCATATCAAAAGAGTTTTGTAAAATGTTACCAGTTGCCTGTTCCCGGTAACCGGAAACTGGTAACCGGTTTTCTGTTTATGCTGAGTTCCGTGCTGCATTAATAATTCCAAACATACATCGTATAATCAACTTGCGATATCGTTGTTCATAAATTTTATTGGAATCGTTGAGGTTGCGAATATTCATTAACGCAAATTGCTGAATGGCGATAAGAGGAAGAACAATTCGCTCGCGTAAGCGAACTGAATCGCGAATGACCGGATTGTTTTCCATTAATCCACTTAACCCCGAAACTTCCAATACACGCTTGCATGAAAGCTCGTACTCGGCATACATCTTCTTCCAGAACTCGCCAAACTCAGGATCGCTTGCCAGATAGGTAGTTGCCTGATAGTACGTTTTAGAAAGCGACATCATACTGTTACCTAATAATGTTCGGAAGAAAAGCGACTCCTGATAGAACGTTTTCAGTTTTTCAATGCCGTGCTTTTCCGCAATAGCGGTAATAGCTGAACCAACGCCATAAAAGCCGGGAATATTTTGTTTCATCATGGCCCACGAGCCTACAAAAGGTATAGCCCGCAGGTCTTCAAACTTTAATCCTTCAGTTGCACTTCGCTTTACCGGACGAGAACCAATGTTGGTATCGCCAAAGAAAGAAAGCGGTGTAACTTTTTCTAAGTAGGGCACAAACTTATCGTGATGCTTCAGGCTGAGGTAGGCTTTGTAACCGGCTTCGGCAAGTTCATCCAAAATCTTTTTTTGTTCATCTGATAGTTGGCTTTCATCGCGTTTAAACACATCGCCTTCCAACCCGGCCGAAATCAATTGTTCCAGATTGTATTTACATGAACCTACCTTACCAAAATTAGAACTGATGGTTTGCCCTTGAATAGTAATCTGCACTTCTTCATTCTCGATTGTATCGCCCAACGAAGCATAGAAGTCGTGCGTGTTTCCGCCTCCACGCGCAGGCGGCCCACCGCGACCATCAAAGAACAAGGCTTTCAAATCGTACTTGCGTGAAATTGCCGTAAGATTTTCTTTCGCGCGGAAGATAGACCAGTTTGCACGCAGGTAGCCACCATCTTTGGTACCATCCGAAAAACCAAGCATGATGGTTTGATGCGATTTACGAGTGGTAAGATGTTGGCGATAGGGCGCAATCTGATATAACGCATCCATAATTTGTGGTGCGTGCGTCAGGTCGTCAATCGTTTCGAATAACGGCACCACATCCAACTCCAATCCAGAATCTGTTCCCAATAATAACCTGCCCAACACAAACACTTCAATAATATGCAAGGCGCTCTGGCAATTACTGATTACATACCGATGGCTTCCGGTTGTACCATTCTCTTTTTGGATTTCGCCTATTACACGAATGCTGTTTAAGGTTTCTTTTACAAAATCATCAGTCAGCGCAAGTGTATTTAAATCCAGCTTCAGCGAAAGCAGGTAATTGATTTGTTCGGGTTGCGAAAGTTTCAAAAAATCCGCGCCAGAAATTGTCTTGCCAGACTTTGCACCACAATCTAAAATATGATTCCAAACAAAATCATGCCTGCGGCTATCTTGCCGAACATCCAGACTGGCAAAATGAAACCCGAACAATTTTACTTTAATCAGGAAAGTATCGAGTAAATCCAGAAACAAACCATCGTGATCTTCAGCCAGTTTTTTTCTTACCAGAGTCAAATCCGCAACAAGATCTTCAACCGCTTTGTAACCACGTTGGGCTCCATAAGCCCAGTTATAAATCTTGCGTTCAATTTCAGTTACTAATTTATCTACGCCTCTAAACGTAAGTCTTCTGCGCAGCGCACGTAAATCGCGGGCGTAACATTTCAAAATGCTATCCTGAAGTTTAGCGGCAACTTTGCGTGTAATCTCGCTGGTAACAAACGGGTTTCCGTCTCTATCGCCACCCGGCCAAAAACCAATTACAACCAATCTATCGTTTTTCCATTCTGATAAGGGCAGGTTTAATCCTGCGCAAAGCGATTGAATAATTTCTGGAATGGATTGATAAAAAACATTTTCGAGATACCAGCATAAGCTCACCGCTTCATCGTAAGGCGTGGGTTTATCCTGATTGATAAAACCGGTTTTACCTAATTGCTGCAATAACAAATTAATGTGCTGCAGATTGCTGTCGCGGATTGATTTTTCAAGATCGGTAAGAATACCCAACACATAACCCGGATAAAATTGTGTAGGGTGTGCCGTTAGTACCGGGCGCAGACTAAAATTTTCAAGGCGGGCAATCAGTTCTTTTTCTTTCCGATCGAACCGGGTGCGTTGTAAAAGCGAAGCTACTGTTCCCTTACCCGTAGTATCATTAATCTGTTCGAAGGAAGAGTCCTCTACCGAATCGAACAAAGCTACTTGCCGCTCTACGTATTGAATAAACTTAAAGAGCAACGCAAACTGTTCTTCGGGTTTTGCATTGGGCACAAGATCAGTAAAGAAATGGCTTAAGATTTCAGTGGCCGGTTTGCCTTGTTCAAAAGCCTCCTCACAGTATTGTTGCAAAAATGGCAGCAGTGTACCCGTTCGTTGAATATCCTGAAAAGGTAAATTCAAAAACAGGCTATTATAGATGTGATACCTGGCGCCAACCGTCTGTTCGTATTTAGAAGTCATCCGTTTTTGGTAAGAGAAAATTTTCCTGAAAATAATGCCAAACGCCTTATTGTTTCAATTTTCGAAGGCATTTCCTTCATTTTAGCTAAACATTTCTGTTAAAGAATTTAACTGGCTTGCTTCGCCCTGTAAAATGATTTACCTTTTCTTGTCTAATCCAAACACCTATGAGGAAATTTTACATTCTCGTGTTGCTACCTGTTCTGTTAGGTTCGTGCCTGGGGTATAAAGAGTTGCCGGTAGAGTACGATTACAGCTATAGAGGAAACTTCAAAAAGTATCGAAGCTTTGATATAATGCGCCCGATGGGGTTGAACGATTCTACCATGATTAATGAGATTGTAGAAAAGTCAATTGTTTCGCGCATGAAGTTTTTAGGATACCGGCAAACCGAATCAAAGCCGCACCTGATTATTGGTTTTAAAATGTATTCTGATAGCCTTCGGTTTAATGGATACGACCAACCCGACATTGAAGAGTGGGTACGGGTTCAAAAAGAAGATGAGAAATACGATTCTAAAAAAATTGATCTGAAAACCGGCACCTTACTGATACAGTTTTTTGACAGACGCCAGAACCGATCTATCTGGCAAGGTTATGCCACCACACTATATGGTAGTATTAACTTTAATAACGAGCGCCACCTGCGCAATGCCGTTATCTCAATTCTGGATAAATACCGGTTTATGGCCGAAGGATTTGTGGAAGGCACCCAAACTGCCGAGGTTGAAGATCTGGATAAATAAATCCGCTTTAAATACCTAAAAACACTGAATTTCGAGTTTTCAGTTCTCGAAATTGTTCCTACATTTGCACCTCAAATTTTTGATTTGAATACACTGTCCTATGGTGTAACGGTAACACAGCAGATTTTGATTCTGCTTTTCTAGGTTCGAATCCTAGTAGGACAACTCAAAATCCTGGGAAACCAGGATTTAATTTTTAAAGCAATGGCTGTTAAAATCTTTTCCGGAAGGGCAACTACCTATTTGGCTGACAAAATTGCTCATGCCTATGGTGAGCCTCTGGGCCGGGTAGATTATCAGCAGTTCAGCGATGGTGAAATGTCGCCCTTTATCGGGGAGTCAGTTCGGGGGCACGATGTATTTATTGTGCAATCCACCTTTGCGCCAGCCGAAAATTTTATGGAACTATTGCTGATGATTGATGCAGCAAAAAGAGCCAGTTGTTCGAATGTAAATGTGATTATTCCATACTTCGGATATGCCCGCCAGGATCGTAAAGACAAACCAAGAGTAGCCATTGCCGCCAAATTGATTGCCAACTTGCTTTCGGCAGCGGGTGCCAATCGCATTATGACATGCGATTTACATGCCGATCAGATTCAAGGCTTCTTTGACATTCCAGTAGATCACTTAGATGGCAATTACATTTTTGTTCCTTATCTGAAATCGCTCAATCTGGAGAACATCATGTTTGCTTCTCCCGATGTGGGTGGAATTAAAAGAGCCCGCAGCTTTGCGAAATTCTTTAATGCCGATCTGGCCGTGTGTGATAAATACCGGAAAGAAGCCAACAAGATTGAGTCGATGCGCCTGATTGGCGATGTAGAAGGTAAAGACGTTGTGCTGGTAGATGATCTGGTGGATACTGCCGGCACCATCTGTAAAGCGGCTGGTCTTTTAAAAGAAAAAGGTGCCACTACTGTAAGAGCTATTTGTACACACCCGGTTTTATCGGGCAATGCATACGATAACATTCAAAATTCGGCATTGGAAGAGTTGGTAGTAACCGATACTATTCCTTTAAAACAGAAGACTAATAAAATAAAAGTACTAAGCGTATCTGATCTTTTTGCGAAAGCTATTCGTAAGATTCACGATCATGAGTCTATAAGTTCTTTATTTATCCGTTTGTAATTTCTTAATCACAATAAATAAATCAATTAAACCAAAAACAATCATGAAAACCATCGAGATTATAGGGTATCGAAGAGCAAATCTCGGCAAGAATGACTCTCAGAAAATCCGTCAGGAAGGCAATGTGCCTTGCGTTATTTACGGAGGAAACGAGCAAGTACATTTCTATGCCCCGGTTATTTTATTCCGCGATTTGATCTACACTAACGAAGCTCACTTTGTACACCTGAACATTGAAGGTGAAGAGTGCCAGGCTATTATGCAGGAAGTTCAGTTTCACCCGGTAAGTGAAATTATTCTGCACGTAGATTTCCTTCGCATTAGCGAAGACAGAAAAATTAAAATGGACATTCCTGCCCGTTTGGTAGGCCAGGCTCCTGGTGTTGCCAAAGGTGGTGCATTGGTGCGCAAGCGTGCCTCTTTAAAGGTGTTTGCTTTCGCGAAAGATATGCCCGATCATATTGACGTAGATTGTTCAGAACTTGATTTCCACCACTCTGTAAAGGTTGGTGATCTTAAGTTTCCCGGTCTTGAATTCTTGGATCCAAAGCAAGCTTCTATTGCAGTAGTGGAAGTGCCACGTGCTGCTAAACTTGCTGAAGAAACTGCAGCCGCTGCGGCCGCTACACCTGCTGCTGGTGCAGCAGCTCCGGCAGCCGATGCCAAGAAGGCAGAGCCTGCAAAGAAAGACGAAAAGAAGAAGTAATTCTTCGGCCATTTATTAAGTCCCGTCCGGCCAACAACCGGACGGGATTTTTATTTAATTCGCTTTTATGAAGTACTTGATTGCAGGACTTGGAAACCCCGGAGCCGAATACGAGTTAACCCGGCACAACATCGGGTTTCTGGTTTTAGATCGATTAGCCGATGTTCAGAAAGCACCATTCGTAACCGCACGGTTGGCCGATAAGGCCGAAGTAAAATACAAAGGCCGCCAGCTTCACTTGATCAAGCCTAATACCTTTATGAACCTGAGCGGGAAAGCAATTGCCTTCTGGCTTCAGGAATTAAAAATTCCAAAAGAAAATCTGATTGTTATTGTAGATGACCTGGCTTTGCCTTTTGGAACCTTGCGCCTGCGTACTAAAGGAAGTTCGGCCGGGCATAACGGATTAAAAAATATTGAGCAGGTATTGAGTGGTCAGGACTACTCGCGCCTGCGCTTTGGTATTGGAAATGATTTTGCCAAAGGTCAACAAGTTGATTTTGTATTAAGCAATTTTTCGCAGCCCGAATTTGAAACGCTCCCGACCTTTATGGATAAAGCCAGCGAAATGATTTTTTCGTTTTGTACCGCGGGTGCTGAGCGCACCATGGCTCAGTTCAATCAATAAGTTTCACTCTAAAAAAACTGTCCAAATTTGATTTTTGGTTAAAATCTTACAGCAGATTTTGATTGCAAAACTTTGATTTTAAGCAAAAAACGCAATTTCCAATCGCGGATAGTTTGAATTTGCTCCTTAACAGCACATAGCCCCTACTTTGCTTTACTGATGTAGGTTTTGAAACTCTTTCAATGGAAATAAGAACCGTGCTGGTGCCACCTTTGAATAAATTTAAACTGAGCGCATATGGCTACGAAGGGATTGTCGAACATCAGTGTAAACACGCGCATGAAACAACTGCTGTTGCTTATTGCGCTCATCATGGTTGGAATTTTAGTTGCAATGGTTTCTGCGGATGGTGAGCCATCTGTCAAGATCGAGTCGCTTAAAAGCGATGTGCGATCTCCCAGAAGTTAGTGTACTAATAACGATAGGGTGTTTGGTAAAGCCTCTGCGGGAAACCGTGGGGGTTTTCCTTTTTTTGGGGCATGGCATTTTGGTGTAGCTTTGCTTTACATGGACTTTTCGCACGATGTATTTCTTCACCGCCTGGCACAAACATCGGCTAACCCATTTCTGATTTCGATTGAACGGGCCGAAGGTGTTTACATGTACGCACCCGATGGCAAGGTTTACATGGATATGATTTCAGGCATTGGTGTAAGTGCGATTGGTCATCGGCATCCGCATGTAGTAAATGCAATTAAAGCACAAGTAGATAAACACCTGCATGTAATGGTGTATGGCGAGTATGTTCAATCGGCCTCAAACCAACTGGCCGCTAAACTTACTTCCCTCCTTCCACCCGCACTTAACTGCGCCTACTTTGTAAATTCTGGTACCGAGGCAAATGAAGCGGCCCTTAAACTGGCTAAGCGCGTTACCGGTCGCACCGAAATTATTTCATTTCGAAAATCATATCACGGCAGTACGCATGGTTCACTAAGCGTGTCGGGCAATGAAGTAAAGAAACAAGCGTTTAGACCGTTGTTACCTGATGTGCGCTTCCTCAACTTCAATAAACCGGATGAACTCAACCAGATTACATCGCAAACTGCTTGTGTAATTATGGAAACCATTCAAGGTGATGCCGGAGTGCGCGTACCCGATAAAAGCTATATGCAAGCCGTGCGCAAACGATGCACGGAAGTTGGTGCGCTTTTAATTTTAGATGAAATACAATGCGGCATGGGGCGCACCGGAAAGTGGTTTGCCTTTGAACACTTTGATATTGTGCCCGACATATTAACCATCGCGAAAGCATTTGGTGGCGGTTTGCCCATTGGTGCATTTATTTCTTCGGAAGAAAATATGCGCGAGCTTACACACAACCCGATGCTGGGCCACATAACTACATTTGGTGGCAACCCGGTGTGCTGTGCTTCGGCTCTTGCCACACTGCAAGTAATCGAAAATGAAAAATTAATAGAACAGGTAGAAACCAAAGGCAAATTAATTGAGTCCTTAATCCAGCATCAAAAAATAAAAGCGGTGCGAAGAATAGGCTTATTATTTGCGTTTGATTTTGAGAACGATGAGATTGTAAACCGGATTGTTAATTATGCCAAGGAGCATGGAGTAATCTGTTATTGGTTTCTATCGCATCCGTATAGTTTTAGAATTGCACCACCCCTTACCCTAACTGAATCTGAAATTAAAAAAGCCTGCAAGATTATTTTGGAGGCTATAGACCAAGCTTAACTACTTATGAAATCAGAACATCGCAAACTAGACCGGTTGGATTACACTTTTAAACTGCTGATTGTAATAGCCTTGATTATTACGGCTACCATTCTGGCCCGAGACATTGTGATTCCAATATTGATCTCAGGAATTTTTGCGATTGTGCTCTTGCCCGTTATCAAACGCCTTGAAAAGAAGATGTCGCCTGTACTGGCAATATTGTTGACTTTGGTGTGTGCATTTTTGATTTTCACAGCGCTGGCGTGGATAACGGTAAATCAAATGAGTTCGCTTGTTAAAGACTTACCAAATCTGGAATTAAAGTTCAACACGCTGGTAGATCAGGTAAGTTCTACACTACAAGATACATTTGACATGAGTGCCCGGGAGCAAAATCAATTACTTAAAAATAGTCTGGCTAATCTGGGAAGTTACGCTACTGATTTATTTACAGCTACCACCAATATTATTTCACTGTTGATTCAGGTGCCCATTTATGTTTTTCTGTTTCTGATTTATCGTGATAAGTTCAAAGCATTTGTGCTGGCATTTTTAGCTGACGATGAAGAGATTACCTGGAAAGGTGAAGTAGAGGGCGTAATACAAGGTTACATTTCGGGCTTGTTGTTAGTAACAGCCATCATTGCCGTTCTTAACAGCGTTGGTTTACTTATTCTGGGTATTGATCACGCCATATTCTTTGGTGTACTTTCAGGGATATTAACCATCATCCCTTATGTTGGAATTTTTATTGGCGCAACATTACCCGTACTGATGGCTTTGTTAACCAAAGACAGTTTGTGGTACGCAGTGGGTGTGGTTATTATCTTTTCAATTGTTCAGTTTCTGGAAGGTAATTTTATTACTCCGCGCATTACCGGCTCGAAAGTGAGTATTAATGCCTTGGCCGCTATTGTTGCGTTACTGATTGGTGGAAAAATATTAGGAATAGCAGGAATGATTCTGGCCATTCCCTCGCTTGGCGTTGTTAAAATCATTCTTTCGCACACGCGCTATCTAAAACCTTTTGTAATTCTAATTGAAGATATGCCGGTAGAAAAAAATGAATCCAAGAATTCTGAAACTGAAAACTCGTAACACATGCGTATCATCCTGTTCCTGTTAGTCTGCTCTGCCCTATCCGCCCAAACGGTTGACGAGAAAATCAAAGCTCGCGTTACATTCGGAGAAACTCCCGGAATTGTTGTTGGAATTTATGAAAACGGAAAAACTCAGTATTACAGTTATGGAGTAGCCAATCTGGAAAGTAAAGAGCCCGTAACCAGCACCACGCTTTTTGAAATAGGTTCTATTACAAAAATTTTTACTACCAGCATGGCAGCCATGCTTAGTCTGGAACAGAAAATAAATTTTGATGCAACTGCACAAAAATATTTGCCTTCCAAAATGGTATTACCCGAACGTAACGGAAAGGCCATAACCATCGGACATCTTGCCACTGCGCACTCAGGTCTTCCACGAATGCCTTTAAATTTTCAACCTAAGGATCCGATGAATCCTTACATTGATTATCAGGAAGCAGAGTTAAGCTACTTTTTAAGTAATTATGAACTTATGCGCGACCCTGGCAGTGAATATGAATACTCCAATCTGGGCATGGGACTACTCGGTTATATTGTAACTCGTATTGGCGAAAAGCCTTACAGCGATGTATTGGAGCAAACGATTTGCAAACCACTGGGAATGAATAAAACGTTTATCGGTGGCCAACGAAAAGAAAAACATCTGGCAGCAGGTTATGCCGATAAACTTGCTATAAAGGCATGGACCTGGGATGATCAAAGTGTACTAACCGGAGCTGGTGGTATTGTTTCGAATGCAGAAGACATGATGAAGTTTCTTGTAGCGCAGTTGGATAAAACTAATCCGTTAGCCAAAGCATTTACCTTAACGCACCAAAGCCGGGCTAATGCCGGAGCGATGAAGATTGGATATGGCTGGCACATTCGGGATGAAAATCTGATCTGGCATAATGGTGGCACCGGTGGCTTTCGTTCGTTTGCTGGTTTTGATAAAACGAAAAACAAAGCCGTAATAATTCTTACCAACTCAACTACTGGAGCCGATGATCTCGGGTTTCATTTGCTGAATGAGCAACTTCCTTTAAAGGAACTGAAGCAAGTCGTGGCGGTGGAAGAATCCATCTTAAAAACTTATGTAGGCGTGTATGAAATTGCGCCCACATTTTCCATAGCCGTAACACATAGCGCTGATGGTCTAAGTATTCAGGCTACAGGACAACCTAAACTTAATATTTACGCAGAGTCTGAATCAAAATTTTATTTGAAGGTTGTTCCCGCCAAAATTGAATTTATCCGCAACGCGAATAATCAGATAGAGAAGCTCATCCTATTTCAAAACGGGGCGCAGATGGAAGGAAAGAAAATTAATTAAGTCCTGCTCAGATTTTTTCAATCACCAGATTATGATTGGTGTAAATACAAATATCAGCAGCAATGTTCAGGCTTTCGCGAACCATTTCTTCGGCTGTAAGGTGCGGAGCATGTTTCTTTAAAGCCAACGCAGCCGATTGTGCATACATCGCTCCTGAGCCAATGGCCGCCACCTGATTGTCGGGCTCCAATACATCACCCGTTCCCGAAATAACCAAAATCTCTTCTTTGTTAATAGCAATAAGCATTGCCTCAAGTCTGCGGAGGTAGCGATCCATGCGCCAGTCTTTAGCCAATTCTATGGAAGCACGTTTCATGTTGCCACCGTAGGCATTTAACTTTTCCTCAAACCGATCGAGCAACGTAAAAGCATCGGCCGTTGAGCCGGCAAAACCAGCTATAACTTTACCCTCATGTAGTTTACGGATTTTTTTTACGTTGCTTTTGGCAACTGTATTCCCCATCGTGGCCTGGCCATCGCCACCAATGGCAACGCTTCCGTTGTGAAGTATAGCAAGAATGGTTGTAGCGTGAATTTTTTGCATTTAGATAAGATTAGTATTCTCATAGATTTCACGCAGCGGAATAGCGATATTCAATGAGGTGATTAATAGACTTTGATCAATTGACTTATACTCCTCCAATTCCCAATGATTACCAGAATTCAGTCTGAAAATTTCCACACCTACAAGTTCCGAATCAACTAAAATATATTCTTTTAATGTAGGTATCTCCCGATACAATTTGAACTTACGACCACGGTCGTAGTCTTTCGTGCTTTCAGATAAAATTTCAATTACCACTGTGGGATCTTGCGATACTTTTGCGCTACTATCAAATGGCGAA
This sequence comes from Cytophagales bacterium, assembly GCA_017303795.1. Taxonomy (GTDB): domain Bacteria; phylum Bacteroidota; class Bacteroidia; order Cytophagales; family Cyclobacteriaceae; genus ELB16-189. Next base: position 57,605 of record JAFLBR010000003.1, read on the forward strand.
TTGGTTTTACAATAAATCGAAATATCAGGATAAGTATAGAGTGAGTTCTGTGGTATTTTCAAGCGCTTATCGCTACCGTAGGGTCTGCAGGGCTTGCCTTTCAACAGACTCCCGATTAAAATAAATAAGTTTGAAAAAATTTCATTGTGCTGATCGCCCGCTCCAGCCATGGCAAATACTTCGCCTTGGAAATATTCATGTTTTTGTTCGGAGGCATCTTCAAAAGCCAGATACTCTTCCTCCGTCATAAACCGTTTATGATAGGCTGCTTCGGGGTCTTCTACTTTTCGATATTCATCTTCATTCATAGAAAAAATTTTTCCTTGATAGAATTCATGTTTCTCTATCGAATTATTTTCGAATTCTAAATACTCCGCTTCGGTAAATTGGCTTTTACCCGCAATCACGATCGGAGTTCGTTCCCTTCGCATGTGGCGAACCTTAAATCAAAATCCTAACCGGATCTTCCAACAGGCCTTTCAGGGTTTTAAGGAATGCAGCTCCACTGGCACCATCAACCACGCGGTGATCGCACGAAAGTGTAACCTTCATGATGTTACCAACAGCTAACTGACCATTCTTCACAATGGCGGTTTCTTTTATTCCGCCTACGGCAAGAATACAAGCATCCGGTGTGTTGATAATAGCGGTAAACTCTTCTACACCAAACATACCAAGGTTTGAAATGGTGAAAGTGCTTCCCTCCCAATCGGCTGGTTGCAATTTTTTATCATGTGCGCGTTGCGCCAGGTCTTTTACTTCGGTAGCAATGTGCGAGAGTGATTTATTATCAGCAAAGCGAATTACCGGAACCAATAAACCATCTTTAACAGCAACAGCCACGCCAATGTGTATGTGATGGTTCTTCCGGATTTTATCGCCCAACCAACTTGAGTTAATATCCGGATGTTGACGCAGAGCCGCAGCCGTAGCTTTCAGCACCATGTCGTTAAAGGAAATCTTAACCGGAGAAATTTCATTGATACTCTTACGAGCCTCCACCGCTTTGTCCATGTTAATCTCCATGGTAACATAGAAGTGCGGTGCGGTAAACTTGCTTTCAGAAAGTCTGCGGGCAATGGTTTTACGCATTTGCGATACAGCTACTTCTTCAAAACTTTCTTTACCCACTACCTGTGGCAACACAATTGGTGCTGCACCTTTGGCATCAGTTTTTGCAGCTGGTGCAGAAGAAGGTTTGTACGATTCTACATCGTGTTTGGTAACGCGACCACCTTCACCTGAACCCTGGATTTTTCCAATATCGAAGCCCAGATCTTTAGCCATTTTTTTAGCCAGAGGCGAAGCCTTTACCCGACCATTTGTATCAGAGTCGTTTGAAGTTGAAGTTGTGGCCGGGGCTGCGGATTGTTCAACCGGTTTTTCATTGGTTGCCGCTGGAGTTTTTGCTGGTGCCGATCCTTTTGATTGATGGGCCTTCAGCAAGGTTTGCCAATCTGCACCTTTTTCACCAATAATAGCCAACACCCCATTTACAGCTACAGCTTCTTTTTCTTTTGCACCAATGTATAACAGCGTACCCGTGTTGTACGATTCGTATTCCATGGTAGCCTTATCGGTTTCAACTTCGGCCAACAACTCGCCCGACTTCACACTATCGCCCACCTTTTTATGCCATGCTGCAATTACGCCTTCATTCATGGTGTCGCTCATCTTGGGCATCAATACAATTTCGGCTTTAATGCCCGAGGTATCGATGGCTTCCGCCACAGCAGTTGCAGTTTCTGTTTTTGCTGATTCTGTTTTTCCACCAGAAGCTGCGGTTGCAGTTGCAGTTGCTGCTGCTCCGCCTGAAAGCAGAGCCGCGAAATCTTCGCCTTTGCTTCCAACAATAGCCAGTACATCATTTACCTTAACCGCTTCGCCCTCTTTAGCGCCCAGATATAAAACGGTGCCGGTGTTAAACGACTCATAATCCATGGTAGCCTTATCGGTTTCGATCTCGGCCATCAATTCGCCAGACTTCACAGTATCTCCAACTTTTTTATGCCATTTGGCGATCACCCCCTCGGTCATCGTGTCGCTCATTTTGGGCATCCGTATTAGCTCTGCCATGTGTATGTTCTTTAAATCGGTTAAAATCTTAGTTGAGGGTCAAAAATACCCCAATTCAGGGGATTTTCAAGCGTTGAAACGCGATCGTTTTGCTTAAAAATTGAGTGTTCCGAGTAGTAATTCAAAACGGGTAACGGCAGGACTGATACCATACGAATACCGGAAGCCAATATCTAACTGCGGAAGCATGCGCAAAATATTGATATCGAATTTTACTTCGGCACCGGTACTGAGGTAATTACCAATATCAGGATCTCCGGCACCAATAGTTGTACTTCCGAAGCCATAGTCTAAAAATGCATTCAACCTAACCCGTTGTATGTTTAACAATGGGCCAATGTTTATGTCTGGGTACCATACGGGTAATGTATAGTTGGCTGACATCGTGTAAAAATCTTCAAACCTCCTTACTCCTACACCTCGCGGCAAAGGAACACGATTTCGGAATTGGTATGTATCAAATCCTTGACCATTCGCTCCCAATTGTTCCATTTTTGTTTTTTGATAACCCCAATAACCCCAAAGTGAATGGTGCTTGAACAAACCCGGAAAATACAATTGCGAATAGAAGGAAAATTGACTTCCCGAATAATCTCCACCATATGGTGTTCCATACAAGCTTAAAAATAGAGTCTGGCCCCACTTACTATTAATGTCACGTCTGCTTTGCTTTTGCAAACGATAAGCCGAGAAGTTAAAATGATTATAAATCAAATTACCGTTACCGACATAACTAAACAAAGGAAAAACGCGGAAGACTCGGCTTCGCGCTATGTCTGTACCATTATCATTTATAGTATCATAAACAATTTCTGTTGGAATGAACCGGCTGCTGCTACTGCCATTACTGAAATCTGAAACCTGAGTATATCCAATATAGTTGCTAAAACTTATCAAGGTTAAGAATCTTCCGCTTGTGGCAAGTAATGGCACTCTTAATCCGGCCTCTAAGCTTTTTTCTTCCCATGAAAGTTTTATATTTCTATTTGAAAGGAAAGCTGTTGTATCGTTTGTCTGGCTAACGAATACTTCTTTAACCGGCACAGTTCCCTGGTTAACAGTACGGCTTGATTTGGAAAAATTCACATCCAAAATAGGATACGCACCCTGATAACTTAATCCGGCACGCCAGCTTCCGGTGCGTTCGTTTATATCGAACAAATAACCTGCGTTTAGCGACATGGTGCTAAGCACATCGCGCGAACTTATACCCACATCAACTTGCGTTAAAGTGTTATCTACATAAGCACCCCAGCTATAGGGATTAAATAAATGCGTTGCCCGCGAATATTTTTTTACTTCGTAGTTAGCCTGCGGCACATCGGCCAGCAAATCGGTTCTTTCTTCTTCAAAAAAAACTGCACCTTCTTCCCATGCCTCAGGTTGTTTCCAATCGGTAGTGTTCAAAGCTGTGCGAACAATATCAAAACCATCACGACCTTGCTCGTTATAATAAAGATACTTGCCATCGGCACTTACTTCAGGATTGTACGCTCCATACCGGCTTTGCGTTACCTGATACCGATTGCCTGTGCCGGCATCCCATGCAAAAATATTGTCGATACCATCTACCGGTGCATTATAGAAAACATAATTACCGACAGGCACTGGGTGCCCGATGTTTTCATCTGAAGGCAAGGTTAAATTTTTGCGCACACCTGACTCAACCGAATACTCAATAAGCACTTTGCCTTTTTTGTTGGTGGCTAATGCTATTAATTCTTTTCCACTCTTGCTCCAGCGTGGCATCGAAATAAAATCGTTATCCGGATTTTCAAAGGTTTTGATTACGTCACCAGTTTCGTAATCTAACACAACCAAATTGGTTTGGTAGTCGGTACCCGTTTCCACCGTAGCAATTTGTTGGCCATCGGGCGATAGTGCAGCCGAAGCATATCTGCTCTTAAATGTTATTTGTTTGCGAAGTTTTGTTTTAACATCATAAGCCACAATAACCGAATAGGTTTTTACACGCCAGCGCGGATCAAACCGATACTCGTTCCAAACAATTCTTCCATTAGCAGCGGACAGCATTCCGGTTTGATTGTAAGGACCCAGTGTTAATAATTTCTTTTCAGTACCAGAGGTTAAAAGTGTTAATTCTTCTATATCACCAATCCCCGATTTAATAGCAACCACTGAATCAACTCCTGCAACTTGTGGAAACTTATAATCGGTGTATGCAGTGTTTCTTCGTTTGTGAATCGGCTCTGATGAAGTAAACTGTTTTCCTTGTTGTTTTGCTTGCCATTCTTTCTGCATATCCCTGGCTAACTCGGCATACAAATCTTTTACATATAAACCCGATTCTTTTTTGATTGCACTTGAAAATGTAAACGGCATAAACGGCACACTCCAGGCTCTTCTGGTAATGTTATCCCACGACTCCTCGCTACCGGTGCGCTTGCGCAGATAATTTACCATGTGGTAACCCAGCACATAATGATCGGGAATGTTGTGTTTGTAAGAACGTAGAAATTGTTTGTTGTAGTTAAACGTGCGGCCTTCCTGCAAATTGGTTCTGAACAACAAATCGAAATGTGGAATACGACCACGACCAGATTTCGTAAACTCTGTTTCAGTTACTACGGCATCACCTTCCCAAAACCATTGCGGCACAGCCACGTAACTCATAGCGGCAAGTGTATTGGCACCAAATAAATAATAAAGTGCTTTGTTAAAACCGCGGTTGGCCTGATTGAATTGAACAATGTGCCGATACTCATGTGTAGCCAGTAAATCCAACCAATCCAGATTGCCTTGAAAGTTATAATTCTGCGAAGGCATAGCAAAAAACTCAGACCTGCGCGGGGTTATAGAAACAAACCCATTACTAACAGCCGATTGATTTTGCAAAACGATGGAAACTTTGCGGGGCGCACCGCCTAACGTTCTTGATTCCGGAATGCGAATATGTTCTAACGTATTAGCCATGCGCATGGCCTGCACCTCAAAACCTGTAGGGAAAATTACATTGAAGTTGGGTGTTTTAACCTGCTTCCATTTCAGGTTAGGATTGTTATCCAGCACGGTGGTTGACTGACTGAAAGCCGGAACGTAAGCCAGAACAGCAACAACCAGGATTAATTTTATGCGCATAGTTCCATCTAAAATGGAAAGCTACACCACCAAGAGGAATTTTGCTAAACAGAATCAGTTAAAAGTAACCGAGGTTAGGCTGTCTATATAAAGACCTTTCAGGTTTTTGCTTCGATGCGTAGAAAACCTGAAAGGTCTTAGAAAATTTCAATTCTCCGTTACATCATCCAGACTGTTAAACTTACGACCGAGGCCAGAAACCGCGCCCACATTAAAGAAGCCCACCACTTTGCTACCGTTAGTATTTAAATTGCGAATATTGGTTGACACGTTTGCCAAAGGCGTTGAAAACAATTCACTGAAACCACCTGGTCTATCGGTTTGAATGGCAACCTGATTTAAGAAGTTAAAAGCTGCTTCCGTTACCGCATGAATCCGAACCGAAACGGAATCACCAACCTTATAGGGCGATAACAGCTGATCGTTCGCATCTGTATCGAATGGATTAATTGCTCTGCGAATGGGCGGAATAAACTCTACCCCACTAAAGTTGCCGCCTTTAGTAAAGCCGGCATCGTAGGCGGTAATAATTTCGCTGGGTTTATTTTGCTGCACACCATTTTTATAAAACTTAATCCAATACGCATCTCCGGTTTCAACCGGATCTTTGGCCCAGAACTCAGCCTGATATAAGTCATCAATAAATTGATTTCCCTCCTGCACGAAAAATGTTATACTATCCACAACCGGCACACGACCCATGCGCGATTCCGCTACAAACGTTTCGCCATTGGTTTGCACAGAAAGTGCGTAGTTTAATCCCAACGTTCCAAAAACATCATTACCAGAAGGCACCCAAACATACTCGCCCGGTTTATCTTCTAAAAAAGAAAATACAGTTCCGTTCTGATCCGTAATAGTAACAATTGCACCCGATACCGCAGGCGGCAAAATATTTTGAAAGTATGGTTGCGTGCGCGTTAATATAACTTTCTGCGAATCGGGCAGGTTGTTAATCCAGGCATCAATGACCAATACAGGTTCTGCAATTTCCAATTCAGGATTGATTACATCTTCGCACGAATAGAAGATTGCTGCAGTGAACAATAAAATTATAATTCGTTTCATTGCTTAAAATTTAAAATTGTAAGAAACCGAGGGAATAACTGTACCAATAATTGCCAACTGCCGGGCTTCACTATTAATCGGGCTGCCCACAGCTACACGCTCGCTACCCTGCGTGAAATAAATGGAGAACGGATTTCTACGGCCATACAAATTGTACACCCCAAATACCCAATAGTCAGAATTTTTTCGTGGGCTGCCATTCTTCCGCATTGTTTTTCCTTCCAGCCGGAATGAAACATCTAAGCGATGGTAAGTCGGTAAGCGCACATTGTTGCGACTGTCCTCGGCATTGTACGGAATCAGAATACCTTGTACAATGTAACGCGAAGTTGGAAACGTAGCGGGCGTACCACTTACAAATGTGAAGTTTGCGGAAGCAGACCAACGTTTATTCAGATCATAAAATCCACTAAGCTTCAGATTATGGGCTTGATCGTAACGCGCAGCATACCATTCACCTTTATTAATTCCATCCACTTTTAATTCGGTGCGGGCCAGTGTGTAGGCAGCCCAACCGGTAAACTTGCCCACCTTTTTTTGAAGGTAAAATTCCAACCCATAGGCACGACCAATACCTGTTAATAAATCGCCTTCCAGAAACTGGTTAATCAACAAATCGGCACCATCGATATAATCAATTTGATTTTCAGTTGTACGATAATACGCCTCAACCGAAAATTCAAACATTTTATCTTTACCAAAATCACGGAAGTAGCCAAGCGCATACTGGTTACCCAGTTCAGGTTTGATATTGTTTGTACTCGGTGTCCATACATCTAAGGGATTAGATGCAGTAGTGTTGGAAATGAGGTGAACGTATTGCGCCATGCGATTGTAGCTGGCTTTAATTGAACTTTGATCGTTTAATTCTGCTTTGATCGAAAAGCGAGGTTCGAAGTTTTGATACGTAACCATTTTTTCCCCACTTGAGAATGTGCGCTCTTCAATAGGAGTTTTTCTTAAGCCAGGCACAGTATCATTATAAATAAACTGCGAACCTGCACCTAAACCCACAAAGTGCGAGAATCGAATACCGTACTCAATTGCTATTGCCTGCGACAACTTCTGGTTATTCCCAACATAATAAGCCGTTTCAAGATTATATTTTTCGGGCAGACTTATATCAATACGATTTCCGTTCGAAGTACCATAAGCATTGGCGGGTTCGAAGGAATAGTAATTGGCCTCAGCCCCAAACGATAATTCATTATTTGCATTGATGAAGTAGCTGAATGTTGGTTTGAAGGTGAGGTTACGCACAGAAGATTTCCACCGAAAGTTGTCGCGCTCGTTTTCGCCAAACTGTAACGAATAATCGTACTTGCTAAAAATCCCGGAAAAGTTTGCAAACAGACGATCATTAAAAATTTTGTTCCACCGCACCGTGCCGGTATTATTTCCCCACGAAAATCCCTGATTCTTATCAAAGAAAAATTTATCGCGCCCGGTATAACCCGAAAGGTAAATACGGTTGCGATCGTTGATGTTATAATTTGCCTTTCCTGTTAAATCATAAAAATTCAGTGCGGCTCCATCTTGCAGAATGTCAACAAACGGCCGGGCTAAAATATCAGCATACGATCTGCGGCCCGCAACAATGAAAGAACCTTTACCATCAAACAACGGCCCTTCTACTGCAGCGCGACTAAAAATGGTACCAATACCACCACTCACTTCATGTTTTTTATTATTGCCTTCTTTCATGCGCACATCTAACAAAGAAGAAATGCGCCCACCAAACTGAGCGGGTACCGCGCCCTTATATAATTTAACATCTTTTACCGCATCGGGATTAAAGACTGAAAAGAACCCTAACAGGTGCGATGAATTATAAACGGTAGCCTCGTCTAATAAAATCAGATTCTGCCCTACACTTCCGCCCCGCACATTAAAACCAGATGCGCCTTCGCCCACCGTTGAAACGCCAGGCAATTGCTGCAAACTTTTAATCAGATCGGGCTCGCCCAGAAAAGCCGGAATGCGCGTAATCGTTTTTATATCTAACCGGTTCACACTCATCTCCAGCGACTTTGCGCCTTGCTCTTCTCTGTCCGAACTTACTACCACCTCTTCCAGTTGGGTGCCTTCCGGAATCAGTTCAAGATCAAGCCGCACGTTGCCAGTAAGCGAAACTGTTTTTACCTGTGCAGCATAACCAATGTAACTGAATGTTACTTCATAGTCGCCTGGATCTAGCGTAAGCGAATAAAATCCGTACACGTTTGTGGTAGCCCCGGTACTTAATGATTTAATGTAGATGGTGGCACCGATTAATGCCTCGCCATTTGACGAATCTTTCAGATACCCGCTAAGCGTGGCCCGGCTCTGGGCCAATAATCCGACAGGAAGAAATAAGACAAAAAGTAAAATGCGCATAGGTAAAAATGAATTCAGCTTATAAACAGGATTAACGGGGTAAGTGTTGCAAAAACTGCCAGTTATAATTTCAAAGCGTTGATTTAGCATGGCGGAGTATAACGATAACCCAACAATGCCTTTATTTTTTGATAACTTGCACGGCAGTTAGTATGAAAAAATTGATAGAACTATACAAACGTTATAAAGCCTACGTTCGGGTAGACTTGGTTATGTACGCGGTAATGATTTTGCTGATTGTGCTGTACTTTATCTACACCGTACTTTCGGAATAAGGCGGTAAAAGAATTTCGCGCACGTTGGCGGTAATTTTTTCAGCAAGTTCATCGGTTGGTAAATCATTAATATCTGTACCAAAGGGGTCTTCTATTTCTTCTGCAATCAACTCCACACTCAATAATACAAACGTTACCAGTGTAACTATGGGAACGGTTATATAGCCGGAAGTAGTAACAAAGGCAAAGGGAAGCGTGATGAGGTAAATAAAAATAAACTGTTTGATGTACATACTATAATTATAGGGAATCGGGGTGTTCCTGATCCGCTCGCAAGCACCCAGAATATCCGAAAACTCCTTCAACTCTTTATCTACCAGAAACAATTGGTCGCCCGTAAGGTCGCCACGTTTATACATTCCATTGATGCGCGTGTACATCATAGACGAAAGGCGGTTAGGAATATGTTTTACACTTCGCAGGTTATCCAGAAAATCAAAACCCACTACTTCAAGTTCAGATAATTTTGTTCCCTTACGTAAATGTTCTTTGGTAGCAAAAACAAAGTTAGGTATCATAGCGGCAAACCATTTTCTGTTTTCCAGATCGGTATCGGGCAACATGGCATTTAGCTTATGCGATAGGTTGCGCGTGTTGTTCACCATACTTCCCCAAAGCTTGCGACCCTCCCACCAACGGTCGTACGAAGAATTGGTACGAAACACCAGGAACAAGCCGAGCACAATACCCAGCAGCGAGTGCATGGAGATGGTGGTATGAAAATCTTCTTCGTGAAATCGTAAAACATCTAATAAAAGATAACACATGCCAGCCGCAAAAACGGTCATAAAAATTAAGGCTGGAAGAAGGGTGCGCATTACACCACGGCTATAAGCGTGGAAAATGAGTGAAAACCACTGTTTGGGGTTATAGTTTACCATAGGTTGTAAAAGGCCCACAATAAACCGATTAGAAAAAATATTTCAAAATCGTAACCCGCGAACTGAATTTCCGTTACTTTTATCAAAGTAATATCATTTTAATATCAAATTTATGAATACCGAAAAATCCTACTCCCCGCTTTCCGGCTACCTGATGGTGCTGATTGTATTGGTTTTTATTTTGGCCGGCAGCGTTGGCGTGCTGGTAACCCGAAGCTTTCACCTGTTTTGGTTTTTAGGCATTGGCCTTTTTCTACTGTTCGGATTTTTCTTTGTTAATCCAAACGATTCTGTAGTGCTGGTGCTGTTTGGCGATTACAAAGGCGTGGTAAAAGAGAATGGTTTCTATTGGGTAAACCCATTCTTTAGCAGAAAGAAAATTTCGTTGCGCGCCCGTAACTTCGATAGTGAAAAAATTAAAGTAAACGACAAAGTGGGTAACCCGATTCAGATTGGGGTAATTCTGGTGTGGCAGGTAAAAGATACGTTCAAAGCTGCCTTTGAAGTTGATAACTACGAAAACTTTGTACGCATACAAAGCGACTCGGCCGTGCGTACACTGGCCGGCTCTTATCCTTACGATAACTTCGATCACGAAAGTGAAGTAACGCTGCGCTCGGGCCACACCGAAGTAAACAATGCATTGGAAGAGTACTTGAAAAACAGGCTGGAGATTGCCGGCATACATGTAATTGAAGCCCGCATCGGATACCTGGCTTATGCCTCTGAAATTGCCGGAGCCATGTTACGCAGACAACAAGCTGCTGCGGTGGTGGCCGCCCGCTATAAAATTGTAGAAGGTGCAGTAAGCATGGTACACATGGCGCTTGATCATTTGGCAAAAGAAAATGTGATACACCTGGATGATGAGCGCAAAGCGGCTATGGTAAGCAACCTGATGGTTGTGCTGTGTGGTGATAAAGATGTAAGCCCAGTTGTAAACACCGGTACGCTGCATAATTAATATGGCCGATAAAAAACCTTTTGTGTTGCGGCTCGACCCCGAGCTTCTGAAAGCAGTTGAAAAGTGGGCTAGTGATGAATTCAGGAGTACAAATGGCCAACTGGAGTGGATTATCAGCAAAGCGCTGAAAGATGCCGGGCGGGTAAAGCAAAAATAACGCTTGTCCGTAATGTGGTTATTGTCTTATTTGGCAACTCCAAATATAGCCATACCATGTTACGGACTTTGTTGATGTTGATTGTGCTTCCGGTTGCCGCTTTTGCACAAACCGATTATGTGATTACTGCTAAAGCAGACACCCTGCGCGGTGAAGTGCGCCTGCTTACCTACGATAACATTGATCGACTTCAGATTACCGTGGGTAAGAAGAAAGAAATGCTTACCGCATTACAAGTGCTAAGCGTTTACCACGAAGAAAAATTTTACAAGCCCATTCAATACGATAATCGCGTGTTGCTGATGCAGCAATTAAAAACCGGCTACCTCAGTTTGTATGCCTTCAGGATGCCGAACCAAACTACGTATGACGGTCGCTATCTCTTTCGCATGGATGGTAAACACCTGGAGGTACCTAACCTGGCATTTAAAAAAATGGTGTCAAGCTATCTTGAAAGTTGCTCCGGTGTAACCGATAAGGTTAAGTCGGGAGAACTAGGTAAAAAAGATATTGAACAAATTATAGATGAATACAACACGTGTATGGCTTCGGCCAAACCCATTCTTGCTGTGCCAACCGAACCTGAACCGATTGTTACCGAATTAACTACGGCCATTCAAAACCTAAAACAAAAAATTTCTGATCAGGACTTCGGCAGCAAGAAAGATGCGGTGGATTTATTAACCGATCTTGAAAAGAAAGCCGGTCGCAACGAAACAATACCCAACTACCTGTTGGAAGGTTTAAAATCGTACCTCGCATCAGTACCGTCTGTGCAAACAGAATTAGAAACCGTATTGCAGTTATTGAAGAAATGAGGGCAGCCATTTTTGTATTGATGCCGGAATAGTTTTTCGGCTGATCCAGAAAACATAGGTGGCACTCACCAACACAATTGCTGCATAGATAAAAAGTTGGCCACCATCGCCTTGCACTTCAATACCCAGTAAGGTAACGTGCATGCCCATAGCACCAGCCATCAGGCCAATAGCAAGTACAGCACCCAGCCACACCGTTGCCGGGATAAATAACAGAATGGAAGCCACTAACTCCAGCGCACCCACCAGCCATCGGCCCCAAGGCTCCATACCTACGGTTGTGAAAATAAAAACAGATTCAGGCGAAGCTGTAAACTTGAAATAAAGCGTTTGAAGCATAATGATCGCAGCCACAATCCGCGCAAGCCAAAAAAGAATTACAGTTGGTTTCATATTCGTCTGAATGATAGCACTAGGTAAGGCTATTAACTTATAAAGATTGTCAACTGTGCGACAAGCACAAGGTCTTTCTGTTTATTTTTGATAATCTTAAAATCACGATGAAGAAAATAGCAGTTATTGGCGCATCGGGTATGTTGGGTTGGCCGGTGGCAAAAGCTTTGGCTGATGCCGGGTTTGAAGTAACGGCATTGATCCGATCTTCCAAAAACATAAAACCATATCCAAACTTAAATTGGGTAGAGGGCGACCTTAGAAATCCGGAGTCACTTCAAAAATTACTGATGGGTAAAGATGCCGTGCATTTGAATTTATCGGTAAAGCAAACCGAAAAAGAAACTGACTGGCACGCGGAAGAACAAGGCCTTGAAAACGTTTTACAGATAGCGCAAGCTGTAAACATAAAGCGAGTCACGTATCTGTCGTCTTTAATTATGAATTACCAGGGTACCAATAATTTCGATTGGTGGGTATTCCGGTTAAAGCAAAAGGCCGTTGCTCAAATCAAAAATTCAGGATTGCAGGCGGCCATCTTCTACCCTTCTACTTTTATGGAAACGTTGGTTCACCAATATAAAGCCGGACCATTTATGCTGCTGGCCGGGAAATCAAAACACAAACAATATTTTATTGCTGCCGCAGATTATGCCCAACAGGTTGTTCAATCGTACAAACTTTCGTTAACCGGAACTCAGGATTACGTAATACAAGGCCCGACTGCTTATACCACAGATGAAGCGGTGGCTATCTTTAAACAAAATACCTCTGCAAACTTGTTTACCCTACGGGCACCACTAGGGTTAATTCGGTTTTATGGCCGCTTCTTTCAAAAAATGCATTATGGCTTTCACATTCTGGAAGCGCTGAATGATTACCCTGAAAAATTTGAAGCTAAAAAAACGTGGCAACAATTGGGTGAACCCAAGATTAGTCTGGAAGAATTCAGCAAACAAGTTTAATTGTTGGATGGCCTAATCATTTCGATTAACTCAGGATTTAACAGCACTACGATTATACCAACAATGATTCCGATAATTGTAAAAGTTATTTGCGCAATAATGTAAATCCCCAACCCTTTCAGGAATGCTTTAAACTTATTTTGATAGGTAAATAAATCTGCGTAGGCAAAACCAAAATAGCCGAAGCTAACAATTAACTGAACCCAGGCAGGTAAAAACTTGCCAAAAATTGAATATGAAAGTAAACTTAAAATACTAAGCCAATAAATGTGGCCCAGCGTATAAAAAGGTAATACGGTATGCTCAATAAAATTAAGATTACTCTTTCTGAAAAAAAGATAGCGCGAATAAAAAGCCTGAATCGGAACAATAGCGAATGAAACCAATTTCATGTTCTCTGAAATCAATTTCATTAAATCTTCTAAAAACTTCTGTTGCCCTGTACCAGCCTTTGGAGGTTGCTGCATGCTTGCCTCAGCAGAGTTTTTCATGAAGTCCAACATATCTATACCTAGTAAACTTGCAACCAGGTACATAAGTGTAATCGTAAGGAAGAAATAACCTACCGGGCCATAATATGAAACCCGGTTTCGCTCAATAAACTTTAGTGTAGCTTTTCCCGGTCTGATAGTCAAATCACGAAGTGTGCGCGGAAACATGCCATCGAAACCATAGATGCGTGCTACAAAATCGTTCAACCCCTCCTTAAATGTTAATCGTTTTACAGTAGCGCGCTGGCCACAATTTGAACAAAAAGTACCCGTAACCTCCGCACCACAATTAACACATGGCACTGGCGAGCGTGCTGTTGATGTTGCCTCTGTTATTAGAGCAATAGTTGGTAACTCATTCTCTGAAAGTTCTGAGGATTCCATCGGTAAAGGTTAGCCCTAAAACTATCAAAATTTCTCCACGTCAAAAAAAATGAGAGGGGGAATTATTTGTCCAACCAGTCTTTAAACTCTTGTACCCGTTCGCGGGCTACTATTACATCATCGTCATCGCTGGTTTTAAGCACCAGTTTAATCCGGCTGTTAGTGTGGCTGATCATATCTTTAATCGCATCTACCCGTACAATGTACTTACGGTTTATCCTAAAGTAGCGTGTGGGATCCAGCAAGCCATCCAGTTGATCGAGTGTGAAATCTAAGATATGCTTGCGGCCATCAACAGTTTGGGCAAAGGTTGTTTTCTCCAGACTGAAGAAGAATAAAATCTCTCCTACGCCAATGGACTTTAAATGCTCGCCTACTTTTACTACAAAGCGTTCTTTGTATTTTTTGGTCAGCATCTGCATGGCATAAGTAATGCTTTCCATCATTTTATCGGGCGAAGGTTTGCCGGTAAGCGTTTCGTATTTGGCAAAAGCTGCGCGCAATTCATCCGCATCCACCGGCTTAAGCAGATATTCAATGCTGTTTACTTTAAAAGCTTTTAAAGCATATTCGTTATAAGCGGTTGTAAAAATTACCGGAGCACTTACCGTTACCTGATCAAAAATCTGAAAACTCAATCCATCTGCCAGTTGAATATCCATAAAGATTAAATCGGGAGCCGGATTTTTCTTTAGCCAATCCACGCTGCGTGTTACCGTATCGAATTGACCTAATACATTAACCTGCTTTTGTTGTTTGATTAATGAAATCAACCGTTCGGCAGCAAGCGGTTCGTCTTCTATTATCAGAATATTCATTTAATTAATTTGAAATTACAGGAACTGATACTTTAAACGTGTTATTTCCAGTTTCAACCTTTACAGGAACCGAACTTAAAAATTCATAGCGTCTTTTTATATTCTCCAATCCAGCACCTGTGGACTCTTCGGAGGGAATGGATTTTTTCTGTAAGTTGTTCTCAACCACTATCAAGGAATTTTCTCGATAAACCCGAATGGTTAAGGGTTGCTCATCGGCTATAATATTATGTTTGATGGCATTCTCTACCAACATCTGCAAAACCAAGGGCGCAACAAAACCTTCGCCACTCAGCTCCACCTGCAATTTTAATTTTTCACCAAACCGAATCTGTTGAAGAAATAAATAGGAATGCAGGAACTCAAGTTCTTCGGTAAGCGGCACCAACTCTTTATCGCGGGTGTTAAGCACGTAGCGATATACAGTAGAAAGTTGCTTGATAAATTTTACAGCCTTATCCTGATCCTGATAAACCAGATTGGTTAACGCATTCAAACTGTTGAATAAAAAATGTGGATTAACCTGACTGCGTAAACTGTTATACTGTGCCTCCATGTTTTCCTTTTTCAAACGTTCTGCTTCAACGGCACTTTCGCGCCAACTCAGCAAAAATGTTCGGCCCGTCATAAACATCGTAATCACCAGCGTAATTAGTATGGTAGAGTAAAATGTTCCGTAGAGCTGATCGCCAACATCAAATCCAAATGCAAAATGGAAAAAATAGATTAGTCCGAACACCGCACCTATTGTATAAACCGTCATCCCCACAAGGCCGGCTACCAATCGCTTTACTGGATCTTTATGCCACGAAAAAATATTATCCATCCAATCCGACACAAATGCATTGCCCAACCAAAGTGCCATCCAAAGGCAAACCGTAAAGACGATGATCCAAATAAGTGATGAGAATTTTCCACAGCAATCGCGCCAGATAAACCAACCCATTACAGTACCCGCTATTAACATCCCGACAATAGGCTTTCGGTTCTCTCGCAAAAAAGGTATGAGGGCTGGTAACTTGAGCATGGCTACGGGTTATGCGCGAATATAAAAATTAAACATAAACACAGGCGATGAGTTAGCTTTGAAATACTCACTCACCACCAGAAAAAATTATTTACACTGCTTCAACAATTCATCCGTCATCTCTTTTCCCCAAACGGGTGCGAGTGGATTATCAATTTTATAAGAACCAAATTGTTCCAATGCTTTCTTAGCCATACCACACGCTTCGTTTGTTGATGACCCAAAAAACTGCGCAGTACCAAACTGCATTTGCGCCATCAGCGCCAGCGCCCGTGGATTGTTAGGATTAATTCCCAACGCTTTGCCAAACGCCTGCATGGCCATACCCGAAAATTGCGGGCCGCGGGTACCCGGATCAACCGTTAACCGAATCATGTGTACAAAACCTTCTAAAGCAATCAACTCCGATTCGTTTGCCTGAATAGTTTTTCCCTTTTCAATCGCAGCAAGTGCAAGATCAAGGTAACTATCTTTCTTTGAGCCTTCAGTTGCTTGTGTAGCCAACATCAGGTTACCAAAAGCACTGTAGTAGTAAGGTTCCCATTTTGTTTTTTCGGCAAGGGCTATCCTATCCAATGCATTGATAGCTGACTGATACTCATCCACACTTTTAGCTGTGTAAACGGCATGAATGTGTTTGCTCATTTGTTCGGTGTACTTGTCGGATGCAAATGCACTTACCGAAATCAGTAAAGCGAAAATGAAGGTTGTTGTTTTCATAGTTTTAAAATTTAGTTGTTGGTTGATTTTAAAGATTAGGTAATTGGTTAACTGATTTATTTTTTGATAACGTGATGAACACACCCACAAATAAAAACCGATTGGCTGCCTGCCGTACCGCCCGGCTTTCGTATTGGCCCTGGGCATTGGTTGCTGCACTATACTGATAGCCGAAAATATTATCGCGGCCCAACAGATTGGTACATGACAGATAAACAATCAAATTATTCTTGGGCAGATAGGCAACGTTAGCACTCAAATCGTGATAAGCCGGAGTGCGATCTTCATGAAACTGTGAAGCCGGGCGATTAGGATTGTAATACGGACGGCTGCTGCTAAAGCTATAGGTAAAACCAAGCTGCGACTTCCACTTACTGATGAAATGTTTATACACTGCTGAGAAATTATGTGCCGAAGCAAAAGTTGGTGTTGCTGCAATAGGATAATCTAAATACAAACGCCTGGTATCCAGAAAAGAATACGACAACCAATAATCCACATTCTTGATTGTCTTGCTATCGCGCCAGAAAAGTTCAATACCGCGGGCATTACCTTTTCCTGCATTAGAAATTATAGTTGGGTTGGCTGTGTTAAATTTTACCAGGTTGCGATATTCTTTCTGATAAGCTTCGATGCGAAATGTTTTACGATCGGTTACAACCTGATAGTTAAGAATAAAGTGTTGCGCAGTTTCTGGTTGCAACTGTGTATTGAACCGCAGGTATTGATTTTGAGCAGATTGGGTAAACGATCCGTAAGCAAAAGAAAACTGACCTTGCTTACCAGGCTTGTAGGCTAATGACAACCGGGGACTCAGTGTGGCGGATTGATTCAGACTCACATATTCAAACCGGCCACCTGCCTTTGCTACAACTTTGTTGCTGATGTAGTATTCACCTTCAGCAAATGTGGCCGACAACATTTCGCGAAACGAAAGTTCTTCGCTGTTACCCAACACTTCGTTGTGACGAGCGGATTTATAGTCACGATGAATGATTTCACTACCCATTCTGATTTCAAACTGATCGGACACGGAATGCTCAGCAACAAGTTTTGTATGAATACCCGTTTCGGTTTCACCCATTGGGTTTTCACTTACACGCACATCGTTTTGATTGTATGAGTATGATGCTCCGCCCCGCAATGTCCACGTACCAAGCGCTTGCTGATACGAGGCATTCCCATACCGATAGCGATTGGTGAGATCAAATTTTTGTTTGACCGTTGGATTTAGAATATCGTGATTGAACAACGAGAATGAAGATTGATTGAAGTTGCCGAAGAATTTAAACATACCGCTCTTGCCCACTTGCTGCCGATAAGCGGCACTACTCTCGAACGATTCCGGTGCTTTAATCCAATCAACACGTTGATTGATTAAACCAAAGTACGGTTGAATATTGGTGTATTGAACTTTACCCGAAACGGAAGCCCGATCCCAAACCTGCGTATGCGCCACATCCGCACCCACCGAAAGGATGCCGATGTCAGTTTGATTCATCTCAGCTTTATCTTTTGATGTAAGCACCAATGCCGATGACAATGCCTGGCCATATTCTGCTGAGTAACCACCAGTGCTGAAACTTGTTCCTTTAAACATGAAGGGAAGAAACCTTCCGCGTGAAGGAGTATTGGGTGCAGCGGGGCCATATGCATCTAACACCACCATGCCATCAATAAAGGTGCGCGCTTCAGAACCATCGCCACCGCGCACAAATAGTCGCCCACTCTCGCCTACTTTTTGTGTACCGGGCAATGTGTTTAAGGCTCCGGCAATGTCGGCTGTTGCTCCAGCTGTCATGGCAATGTCAACCGGTTTTAAAATGGTTCTGCGTTTTTCTTCACCAGCCGTAAACGAACCCGCAGAAATTACCACGCCATCCAGTTGATTGATTTCTTCTTTAAGTGTGGCTGTTATCGTAATGACTGTACCCGAAAGTTCAACTTGTTGTGTAAACTGTTTATAACCAACAAATGTGACGATCAACGTTTGAAGACCTTGTTCTTCGGTAACAAAAGAAAATGTTCCATCTAATCCGGAACTTGTTCCATCGTACGAATCTTTGATCAACACATTGGCACCGGGAATGGTTTCGCCTTTTACATCGGTAACCTTGCCGGTGATGCGGGTTTGACTGAATGCCGGAATCAGGATAGTGAAAAGAACAAGAGTGGTTAGTGCCTTCATAACTTTTTTGTGCGATTACACGGTAAAAGTGAAGGCAATGGGCGGCATTCTATAAAAGGAGTTACCGAACTGTTGCGTTAGCCGGATGAGTTGTTGAGGGCCGCCAACTGGCCGGTTTGATGGTTTTTGGTTTTATGTGTTATCTTTCCTCATAACAATTAGTTCTGATTAATTTTTAAAAACATATCCCGGTCTAAAAATGCAACAGTCAGCCGCTACCGCCTTGTTTCTTCCCATTGCCCTTGGCATCATTATGCTCGGGCTCGGACTTTCACTTACGTTGGAAGATTTTAAACGTGTTACCAAATATCCCAAAGCCATAACCATTGCCTTGGTTTGTCAGATGGTATTGTTACCAGCATTGTGTTTTGGTATTGCCATCTTCAGCGGACTTAGTCCGGTGCTGGCTGTGGGATTGATTTTGTTGGCCGCATCGCCTGGCGGACCAACAGCTAATTTGTATAGCCATCTTTCCAAAGGCGATGTAGCATTAAACATTACACTCACTGCTGTAAATAGTGTGCTTACCCTTTTCACCCTTCCGTTTGTGGTAAATCTGGGTATGGAATATTTTCTGGGTGCAGGCCAATACATTCCGTTGCCTTTTGCCAAAGTAATTGAAGTGTTTGTAGTGGTACTGGTGCCCGTGGCAATTGGAATGCTTATAAAAAGTAAAGCCCCCACGTTTGCCGATAAAATGAATAAGCCTGTTAAAATAATTTCAGCGTTACTACTCATTATTATTATTGTGTCCGTTACCCTTCGCGAGAAGCAAGTGCTGGTTGGACATTTTGCGCACTTAGGGATGCCGGTGTTGCTGTTTAATATTGTGAGTCTGGCAGTTGGTTATTACCTGCCCTTGTTATTGAAAGTAGAGAAGAAACAGGCTATTGCCATTGGTATGGAGATTGGCATTCATAATGGTACGCTTGCCATCTATATTGCATTAAATGTGCTGAATAATTCTACCATGAGTATACCTCCGGCTATTTACAGTTTGCTCATGTTCTTTACTGCGGCTGCGTTTGGATTTATTGTAAATCTGGGCCGCAAGCAAACCTCCTGACATTACTTTAAGATAGCTTGCGGAAATAATTTTTCGACAGCAGTTAATGTTTGCTATGTTTGATGCATGAAGAAACTTACCACACTACTTTTTGTCTGCGCCAGTCTCGTTAGCTTCGCACAGCCGGTTAACAAACACATTACAGAAGCCAATGTTGCCCGCGTAATCAAAACACTGGCAGCCGATGATATGATGGGCCGCTCGGCTACACGCCCCGAACACATTGATAAAGCCGCAGCCTTTATTGCCAATGAATTTAAAACCATCGGGCTTACGCCATTGCAGGGATTAAAAACCTTCCGGCAGGAATTCAAAAAAGATATGATTGCGCCCCAAACTTTGGAGGTGGTTATCAACGGTCAGAAAATTTCACCTGAAAATGCCTTGCTGGTTACGGAAAATACTTCAGTAAACCTTACTAAAAATGTGGGCGTAATTGTTATACCGTATGATACTGCTATTAAAAACACCCGCCAATATTTATTAAGCAAAGCCTTTAATCTTACGCGCGATACCACTACTGCCTTTGTATTGGTAGCTCCGGAATACAAAGAAAACTTTAAAGAACTGAGAGGCTACTTCGGTAAACGATTTGTAAGCGGTCGTAAAACCAATAAGATTTTTGTGTTGGGTGTTACTTCTGTGCTTAACTATTCCGTAAAGGCTACACAAACCATAGAACCTATTACCATGAGTAATGTGGTGGGCATTATACCCGGCAAAACCAAACCTGATGAGTTTGTTGTGTTCTCTGGTCATTACGATCACATTGGCATTCGCCCTGCTATTGAAGGCGACTCTATTGCTAATGGTGCCGATGATGATGCCTCGGGTACAACTGCCGTAATTGAATTGGCGCGTTACTTCAAGAAAATCAAAAACAATAATCGCACGTTAATTTTTGTTGCCTTTACTGCCGAAGAGATTGGTGGTTATGGTTCACGCCATTTTTCAGAACAATTAAATCCCGACAAGGTGGTGGCCATGTTTAATATTGAAATGATTGGCAAGCCCAGCAAGTGGGGCCAGAATTCAGCGTTCATTACCGGTTACGAGCGTTCTGACTTTGGTGAGATTCTGCAAAAGAATTTGAAAGGCACGCAGTTTCAATTTAATCCCGATCCCTATCCGCAGCAAAATCTTTTCTATCGTTCAGACAATGCCACGCTTGCACGCTTAGGCGTTCCGGCTCATACTATTTCAACCGATGAAATTGACATTGATAAATTTTATCACACCGTAAACGATGAAGTAGAAACGCTGAACATGGCGAATATTACGAGTACCATTCGTGCGATAGCATTAAGTTCACAATCGATAGTTGCCGGAACGGATACTCCGAAAAGAATTGATAAGAGTACGGTGCGGTAATTAAGATTAATTTTCAGATAAGAGGCATCAGGCGAAATAGCTTGATGCCTTTTTTATGTTAACCTGAGTCGGTTCCATACAAACATAAATGCAGGTCTTATCAGCTTGTGAATCACCACAGCACCCAACATAAGTATGGAGCCAATAAAGATCGGAAGCACTCCACCAAAGGTGTATACCAAACCCAAAATAAATCCGAGTAAATACTCCGATCTATAAACCGGAAAGAATAACGCCAACGCAAAAACCGATAGCATCATATAACCGGGTAAACCCGATACGCGGAGGGCGAAGGAGACAGACAATAAAATCGCAAACAATAGAGCTGCAAAAAACGGAAACCAGACATTTTGGGGTATCTCAGTTACCGGATTGGTTGCTTCGTGTGTCAGCCGCTTTTGAATCCTGAACGCAAGAAACCAGGTTAACACCGGAATCAAAATTCCGCCCCACCAATTAGAAAAAGATGGCAAATCTTCACGAGCTAGTAAATGATGACTGGGCACACCGCCATGAAAATAATCCCAGACTAATAAACTCCATACAAAAAGGGTTGCAACAAGTGTAACGTAGATTCGGGCTTTAAAAAGTTTGTTGGTCATTTGGGTGGGGTTGCCCTTACAGACGGAGCCGAAGGCTTACATGTTGCGTTTCCAACAATCTTATCTTCATAAAAACCTATTTATTGTCATTTGGCGCAAGCCTGTGTACTTTTGTGGTTCACATTTTACAGAACTGCTCAAAATGGCCGAATACACGAAAGACGAGATCAAACGCATTGAAGAAAAGTGGCGTAAGACCTGGATTGAAAAGGAAGTTTACAAGGTTTCTAATAATACCGAAAAGCCTAAGTGTTATGTGCTGGATATGTTTCCCTACCCGTCCGGGGCGGGGCTGCACGTTGGCCACCCGCTGGGTTACATCGCGTCTGATATTTATGCCCGCTTTAAGCGCATAAAAGGATTCAACGTATTGCACCCTATGGGCTTCGATGCCTTTGGCCTTCCGGCAGAACAATATGCATTAGAGCATGGCATTCATCCCGCTGTCTCTACAGCCGATAACATCAACAACTTTAAGCGGCAGTTAGGCAACATTGGTTTTTCATATGACTGGAGTCGCGAGGTGCAAACCTGCGATCCGAAATATTACCGTTGGACGCAGTGGATCTTCTTACAGATTTTCGATAGCTGGTTCAATCGCAACAAACAAAAAGCCGAAC
Organism: Cytophagales bacterium; assembly: GCA_017303795.1. GTDB lineage: Bacteria > Bacteroidota > Bacteroidia > Cytophagales > Cyclobacteriaceae > ELB16-189. The sequence continues at coordinate 79,964 of JAFLBR010000003.1, forward strand.
GGATAAGTGAGTTGGTTAAGATTTTTGAATCGGAGGGAAACAAGAATCACCCGGTTCCAAATCCGAAATCCGAAATCCGAAATTTTGAATCCTCTGAGTGGAAATCGTACCCTGAAAAAGAGCAGCAAAGTATTCTGATGGAATACAGGTTAGCCTACCTGGCTTACACCGATGTAAACTGGTGCGAAGCGTTAGGTACCGTGCTGGCTAACGATGAAGTAATAAATGGTGTAAGCTATCGCGGGGGATTCCCAGTAATAAAAAAACAAATGCGCCAGTGGAGTTTGCGCATTACCGAATATGCCGATCGTTTACTAAAAGGCTTGGATGAAATCGACTTTAGTGAGTCGATGAAAGAGATACAAAAAAATTGGATTGGCAAGAGTGTGGGGGCTGAGTTGGAGTTTGGCCTCACCCCCCAACCCCCTCTCCGGGGGAGAGGGGGAGAAGGCTCCGAAAAAGGTTTTGAGACTTCGGAAAAAAAATATTGGAAATACCTCAAAGAATTCTCAAAAGAAAATAGGCAAAACCCAACAGCAGAAGAATCCATTATATGGGAAGAATTGCGAAACAATAAGTTAGGGTATAAAATTAGAAGACAGCATGCCATCGGTGTTTTCATAGGTGATTTTGTTTGCCTTGATCGCAGGACGGTTATTGAAATTGATGGTGATTATCATTTAACAAATAAAGAATTTGATCAGGCCAGAACAGAGTTTTTAAACTCAGAAGGCTTTACTGTTATCCGATTTACAAATGATGATGTTAAGCAAGACTTAACGAAAGTTCTAACTTCCATTAAAGAATCGTTAGCCAAATCTCCATCCATTAAAGAGTCTTCCCCCCTCTCCCCCGGAGAGGGCCGGGGTGAGGCGATAAGAGTCTTCACCACCCGCCCCGACACCATCTTCGGAGTGGACCTCATGGTGATTGCGCCTGAACACGAGCTTGTTAAAAAGATTACTACTCCCGAACAAACAGAAGAGATTGAAAAATATCTGAAGTATGTAGAGAGTCGCTCAGAAGTGGATCGCATGGCGGAGGTAAAAAAGATTACCGGTGCGTTTACGGGTGCTTACGCGATCAATCCGTTTAACGGAAAACAAATTCCGGTGTGGATTAGCGAGTATGTTTTGGCCGGTTATGGAACGGGTGCCATCATGGCTGTGCCGTGTGGCGATGAACGCGATCATAAATTTGCCAAACACTTTAATATTCCCATCACCAACATTATTGGTTCGCATTACAATGGCAACGAAGCCAACCCCACCAAAGAAGCGATTCTCGAAAACTCAGGCTTTCTGAATGGTATGATAATGCACAAAGCCATTGATGTGGCTATTGCCGAAATTGAAAAACTCGGCATCGGCAAACGACAGGTGAATTACAAAATGCGCGATGCCGGTTGGAGCCGACAGCGATATTGGGGCGAACCCTTTCCGGTTTATTTTAAAGACGATGTGCCCTATGCGATGAACGAAAGTGAGTTGCCATTGGAGCTTCCGCCTTCCAACAACTTTAAACCTTCTGGTAATGGTGAAGGCCCATTGGCTAACCTGCCCGACTGGATAAATTTTGCTGCCGATAAAAAACGCGATAGCAACACCATGCCTACACATGCCGGTGCTGCGTGGTATTTTTTACGATACATGGATCCGCACAACACCCACGCTTTCGCGGATAAGAAAGCTTTGGACTATTGGAACCAGGTTGATGTTTACATTGGCGGCTCGGAACATGCTGTTGCACATTTGTTGTACTCACGCCTGTGGACCAAAGTACTGCACGACTTAGGCTACCTGAATTTTGATGAGCCTTTTAAGAAGTTAATTAACCAAGGGAAGATTACGGGAGAAACAAAGTTTGTTTATCGTCTTCCAAAGGAACATTTTGTATATGAAATCTCTGCTGGGTATTCTGCAACTTATCCTAGTGTTTTAGGGGAAAAGTTGGATCAAATAACACCAAGTTTATTTGTATCAGGTAGCCTTGCTGAAAAAATAATTAATAAAACAGCTACGGATTCTGACTACGCCTACATTCAGTCAGAGTTAACGAAAATAAATACCAATCTAAATAATCAAAAATATCCTGGTGCATATTTTCAGTTGCGCATTAATGAAGATATTTCTGTTCAAAAATTGCGTGTTGATATTAGTCTTGTGAAAGGTAATGAATTAGATACTGAAGGATTAAAGAAATGGAAACCTGATTTTGCTGGAGCTGAATTCATTCTTGATCAAGAGGATAAAAAATATTACACTGATAGCGCCATTGAAAAAATGAGCAAAACCTACTATAATGTAGTTAATCCTGACTCAATTATTGAAGATTACGGAGCCGACACCCTACGCATGTACGAAATGTTCCTCGGTCCGCTGGAGGCCTCCAAACCGTGGAGCACACAAGGCATTGATGGCGTGTTTAAATTTTTAAGACGCTTCTGGAATTTGTTTCATGACAACACCGGTAAGTTAAAAATCACTGATGCCGAACCTACCCGCGAAGAATTAAAAGTACTTCACAAAACATTAAAGAAAGTAGAATACGACATCGAAAACTTCTCGTTCAATACTTCCGTGAGTGAGTTTATGATTTGTGCCAATGAACTTTCGTCACTCAAGTGCAACAAACGCGCAGTGTTAGAGCCATTGGTCATTGCCCTCTCGCCTTTTGCCCCACACATCGCAGAAGAGTTGTGGTCGTTACTCGGTCATGCTGATACGGTGCTTAACGCATCCTTCCCGAACTACGATGAGCAATACTTAACCGAAAGTTCACACAACTACCCTATCTCCATCAATGGCAAAGTTCGCGCGCAAATGAATTTTGCGTTGGATGTATCGAAAGAAGAAATTGAAAAAGTTGTGCTTGCTTCTGAGATTGTGCTGAAGTGGAGCGAAGGCAAACCACCTAAGAAGGTGATTGTAGTACCGGGTAAGATTGTGAATGTGGTGTTCTAGGTTGCCGGTTTCCCGTTACTGGTTTGCCGGTAACGGGAAACCGAAAACTAACACACATTAGTCTTTCCGTAACATTTCCTTAATTTTAGAGCGCACTTAACACACTTCTATGCGCCACTCTAAAATTGTAGGCCTCGGGCATCACGTACCCGAAACGGTAATCACCAACGCTCATCTTTCTACTATAATGGATACCACCGATGAGTGGATTGTGGAGCGCACGGGCATAAAAGAAAGACGGTGGATCGATCCCGCCAAGGACACGGTAGCCAACATGGCCGCCAAAGCCACACGACTTGCCTTGCAGCGCGCGAACCTCACTGAAAAAGACATAGACTTTATTGTTTTCGCTACCATCACACCCGATTATTTTTTTCCCGGCTCCGGTGTTTTGCTGCAACGTGAATTGGGTTTGGAAAGCATTGGCGCATTAGACATCCGCAATGCCTGTTCGGGTTTTATCTATGCATTATCCGTTGCCGATCAGTTTATTAAATCGGGCATGTATAAAACCATTTTGGTAGTCGGTGCCGAAATTCAGTCCACCGCTATTGATGCAACCACACGTGGAAGAAATACCGCAGTTATTTTTGCTGATGGTGCCGGAGCTGCTATTCTGCAACCATCTGATAAGCCCGGTATTCTTTCCACACATTTACATTCCGATGGCCGGTTTGCCGAAGAACTTTATGTGCGCGATCCGGGTAGCAGCAGGCCACGGGAAGAGCGGCAACCCGAGCAGATTTTAGATACTACTCACTTTAAAGTGGTAATGAATGGTAGCCAGGTTTTTAAACATGCCGTAGTCCGGTTTATGGAAGTGATAAACGAAGCCCTCACCGCCAACGGAATAAAAAAAGAAGAGATTGATTTGTTGGTACCGCATCAGGCCAACCTTCGCATCAGCCAATTTATTCAACAGAAAATGGAATTGCCCGACTCGAAAGTTTATAACAACATTATGCGTTATGGAAATACAACGGCTGCGTCTATTCCCATTGCCATGAGCGAAGCCTGGGCAGAAGGTAAAATCAAAGAAAATGACGTTATTTGTTTAGCTGCCTTTGGAAGCGGGTTTACGTGGGCATCTGCTTTGATTCGTTGGTAATATGAATCACAAATATTAAATCCGAAATTTTGAATCTTGATTTTGAATCGAACTAATGAAGACAACCGCTTATAACCCCAGCCCCCTCGAAGTAGATTTTGCCAACGCTTTGTTTATTCTTCAAAAAGAAATTCAAAAGCATCTGCAAGACAATGAAATTATTCATGTTGAACCCAACCTTACGCGCGATAATCCTACCTTAACATTTAACTTACTGGATAAAGATGGCGACCCACACGAGATCGTTGTTCGCATCGTACAGATTCCGGATAAATTCTAAAACCAGCAATCATGGCCATACTCATTATTGTAGTATGTATTGCGTTGCTCGTAGTGCTCATCTCGTATTTTAAAGTAAACGCATTTCTTTCCTTCCTCATTGTTTCTATTCTGGCAGGTTTACTGTTGGGCATAGAAGTTTCCAAAATCAGCAGCTCGGTACAAAAAGGCGTGGGCGATATGCTCGGCTCGCTTGTAATTGTGGTAATTGCCGGAGCCATGCTGGGTAAATTAGTTGCCGATAGCGGTGCCGCACAACGCATCTCTTCCGGACTAACAAAAATCTTTGGCGAAAAAAATTTACAATGGGCTTTAATGACAACCGGCTTCGTAATCGGTATTCCGTTGTTTTATAATGTGGGATTTGTTTTGGTATTCCCGCTCATCGCCTCAATTGTATATCGGTATAAACTTCCGGCTGTGTATATCGGATTGCCCATGATGGCCGCACTATCGGTAACACATGGTTTCTTACCACCACATCCCTCGCCCACTGCATTGGTCGCCCAGTTTGGAGCACACATGGGCACTACTTTGTTGTATGGATTTGCCATTGCAATCCCCACTGTATTGATTGCCGGTTTACTTTATTCCAAAACCTTAAAAGGAATTAATGCCAACCTGATTAAAACATTTCAATCGGAAGGCTTACCCGAAGACAAACTGCCTGGCTTGGGTAACAGTTTGTTCTCCGCCTTACTGCCTGTAATTTTTCTTACAGCAACTACGTTACTTAATCCGTATGTAAGTGCGGATTCTTCCATAAAACCTGTTCTCACTTTCTTAAGCGATCCGGCCATTGTCATGCTCATCTCGTTGGTAGTAGCCACATTCTCGCTCGGCATTTTGCGCGGCACACAAATGAAACACATTATGAACACGTATGGCGATGCCGTAAAAGATGTGAGTATGATTCTATTAATTATGGGTGGTGCCGGTGGATTAAAACAGGTGTTAATGGATAGCGGCATCAGCACTGAAATTGCATCTCTGCTGGATGGCATCAACGCACATCCTTTAGTTTTGGGTTGGATTATTGCGTGTATCATTCGTGTTTGTGTCGGTTCAGCTACCGTTGCCGGACTTACTGCTGCGGGTATCATGATGCCTTTCATTGGCCGGCCCGATGTTGATCCTAATTTAATGGTACTCTCCATTGGTGCCGGTAGCCTAATGTTCTCGCATGTAAACGATGCCGGCTTCTGGCTCTTTAAAGAATACTTCAACCTCAGCATTCGCGATACGGTGCGGTCATGGTCGGTAATGGAAACCATTGTTGCCGTGTGCGGATTGATTGGGGTAATGGTAATAAATACTTTTCTGAACTAATTTCACTATGGATAATCTTACTCCCGATCAGCGCTTTGCGCAACTTAACCTTACCCTTCCACCTGCCCCTACTCCGCTTGGCGTGTATAAACCTTTTCTTATTGTAGATAAATTCGTTTACGTATCAGGCCACGGAACAGTAAAAGAAGATCGCAGCCTGATTATTGGAAAAGTGGGCGTTGACTTTAATGCCGATGAAGCCAAACTTGCCGCGCAACAGGTTGGACTTGCAATTCTCGCCACACTCAAAGCAAACCTGGGTAGCTTCAACAAAATAAAACGGGTAATAAAAGTGTTGGGCATGGTAAACGCAGTGCCTGAATTTGAACGCCATCCATTTGTAATTAACGGCTGCAGCGAATTGTTTGCAAAAGTCTGGGGGCCTGAAAATGGTGTGGGTGTACGTAGCGCTGTGGGTATGGGTTCGTTACCCGATAACATCCCGGTAGAAATTGAAGCAATGTTTGAACTGGTTTAGTCCTGAGTACTTAGTTAATAGTCCTGAGTACTTAGTTAATAGTCCTGAGTACTTAGTACATAGGCTATTTAGAACTAAATACTAACTACTAAAGACTAAGGACTCAAGACTCAAGACTAAGGACTAAGGACTAACTACTAACGACTATGGACTCTTCTTACTTAATAAAAAACATAACCGAGTTAGACTCTCCTGCTCTCGCAGTATATCCTGATCGGGTTAAAGAAAACATTAAAATCCTGCAACAGTTTGTGCCCGATGTAACACAACTTCGGCCGCATGTAAAAACCAACAAGACTCCGGAGGTTTGTAAACTGATGATGGATGTAGGGATTAAAAAATTTAAGTGCGCCACTATTGCCGAAGCTGAAATGCTGGCCGCTATCGGTGCCCCGGATGTGCTGCTGGCGTATCAACCGGTTGGGCCGCGTGGTGTTAGGTTTGTGCAACTCATTAAAAAATTTACTTCCACACAGTTTGCATGTTTGATTGATAACGAAGCAACCGCACAAGAACTTGCAGCAGTAGCACAGGCAAATAATCTTACCATTCGCATTTTTCTTGATTTAAATGTAGGCATGAGTCGTACGGGAATTCTACCAGAAAATGCCTTGCCACTTTTTGTGTTCTGTAAATCATTAAAAGAATTAAATCCTGTTGGATTACATGCCTACGATGGGCATCATCGCGATGCTGATCTGCAAGTAAGAACAAAAGGCTGCGATGCCGGTTTTGAGCGTGTCTTAAATCTGAAACAAACTATTGTTGCGCAAACCGGAGTTGATGCAACCATTGTTACGAGTGGTAATACTACTATCTCCATTCACGGCAAACGAAAAAATATTGAATGCAGTCCGGGTACATTTATTTTTTGGGATTACGGTTACCACAAACAATTTGCGGAACAATCTTTTGTATTTGCGGCTTTGTTAATTACGCGCATCATTTCAAAACCCGATGCCGAAACGCTTTGTATTGATCTTGGCCATAAAGCCGTAGCTTCTGAAAATCCTTTGAACAACAGAGTGTATTTCCTCAACGCACCAGAGTTACAAGCTTACGGCCACAGCGAAGAACATTTAATTTTGAAAGCCCCAAAAGGTAACACGTATAAAGTTGGCGATGTATTGTATGGTGTGCCGTTTCACATTTGCCCTACAGTTGCTTTACACGAAACGTTAGCCGTTGTTGAAAACAATGTAGTTACCAAAACCTGGAATGTAGTGGCAAGAAAAAGAAAAATCACAATCTGATCATATAATAAGTTCAATCGTCCATGGTCAATAGTCGATAGCACTCACTGCTATGGACTATCGACTAAAGACTAGGGACTATTAAACCAACAAAAAGAATGTCAACTTTCATTGTCGATGCCCATCTGGATTTAAGCATGAATGCGATGGAATGGAATCGCGACTTACGCAAACCCATTTCAGAAATCAGCCAACGCGAAAAAAATCTTACCGATAAACCCGATCGTGGTAATGGTGTGGTTAGCTTTGAAGAACTCCGCAAAGGAAATATAGGGCTGGTTGTGGCTACTCAAATTGCACGCTATGTTGCACCTGATAATCCACTCCCTGGCTGGCACTCGCCAGAGCAAGCGTGGGCACATACGCAAGCACAACGCGCATGGTATGCCGAGATGGAAAAGGTTGGCGAATTAAAATCCATTACTGATCTCGCTTCACTTGAAACACATCTTAAAGATTGGTCGCCCCAAAAACCAATTGGTTATATCTTAAGTTTGGAAGGTGCAGACTCATTGGTAACACTAAAGCATCTGGAGACAGCATATCAATATGGTTTGCGGGCTATTGGCCCTGCGCATTATGGTCCCGGTCGGTATGCACAAGGTACCGATGCCACGGGCGGAATCGGATCAAAAGGAAAAGAGTTGCTAAAAGAAATGGAGCGCCTCAACATCATTCTGGATGCGACACATTTGTGTGATGATTCTTTTTGGGAAGCACTGGATAATTTTAATGGTGCAGTTTGGGCAAGTCATAACAACTGTAGAGCATTGGTAAATCACAATCGCCAGTTTAGCGATGAACAGATTAAAGAACTGATAAAGCGTGGTGCCGTAATTGGCGGTGTGTTGGATGCATGGATGTTAGTTCCGAATTGGGTTCGGGGTAAGTCAACACCAAAAAGCATGAATTGCACCTTGGAAAAACTTATTGACAATTACGATCACATCTGCCAACTGGCAGGCAATGCCAACCACATTGGTATTGGATCTGACTTAGATGGTGCATTTGGTAAAGAGCAAAGCCCAAGCGATATTGAAACCATTGCCGACCTGCAAAAAATTTCAACCCTGCTATCGCAACGCGGTTATAAAAAGCAAGACATTGAAAATGTAATGCACGGGAATTGGTTGCGGTTTTTAAGGGGGGCTTGGTCTTAAGTTGTCTTGACCGCTCCAGCGGTCTGACGACCACAATCTTAAAACCCCAAATTTCCACATAATAATTCCAACCCACACGCATGGTTTTCGTACCTTTCATTGTTGAACCGTGTGTTTATGAAGATAAAGAATAAAAAATGGGTCGTTGCAGCCCTGGTTGTTTGTGGAGCTGTAGCCTTCTCGTTTACATCGCCTGCGGAACGCTATTTCGAAATAGCTAAAAACCTTGACATTTTCGCTTCGTTATTCAAAGAAGTGAATGCCATGTATGTGGATGAAATAAATCCCAACAAAACCATTCGCACGGGTATCGATGCCATGCTCGAATCGCTCGATCCTTACACTAATTTTATTTCGGAAGATGAGGTAGAAGATTTTCGCACGTTAAACACCGGCCAGTATGGTGGTATCGGTGCTGTTACGCGCCCCATCGGCAAGCGCACGGTTGTTACCATGGTTTTTGAAAATTACCCGGCTTACAAAAGTGGTTTACGCATTGGCGATGAAGTAGTAAAAATAAACGGATTGGAATTAGCGCGGCTTACCGCTGAAGAAGCTAACCATGTTATGCGTGGGCAAGTGGGCACTCCGGTTAGCCTAACCATAAAAAGAATTGGTGTTGATAAACCAATAGAGTTGGAGTTTAAACGTGAAAAAATAAAAATCAGCAACGTACCCTACTTTGGTATGCTGGCTGCTGATGTGGGCTACATTCAGTTAACCGAGTTTACACCCGATGCCGGTAAGGAAGTAAAAAATGCTTTAGTCAGTCTAAAGGAAAAAGGTGCAAAATTTTTGATCCTGGATCTCCGAAACAATGGTGGCGGTCTGCTGCACGAAGCGGTTAACATCTGCAACCTATTCATCCCGAAAGGAAAAAAGGTAGTTGACACAAAAGGTAAAGTAGAAGAAAACAACATCACGTATGAAACGCTCAACCCGCCCGTTGATCTTGAGATTCCGGTAACGGTGTTGATCAATCGCGGCAGTGCTTCGGCATCTGAAATTGTGGCCGGTACTTTACAGGATTACGATCGTGGGATAATTTTAGGTGAACGCTCTTTTGGCAAAGGTTTGGTGCAAGTACCACGCTTGTTATCGTACAACTCGCAGGTAAAAATTACTACCGCTAAATACTATACGCCCACGGGCCGATGCATTCAGGTTATGGATTACACTCACCGTAGAGATGATGGTAGTGTAGCTTCTATTCCTGATTCTTTGAAACAAGAGTTTCGCACTGCGCACGGACGAAAAGTGTATGATGGTGGCGGTATTGATCCTGACATAGCGTTACCTGCTGCCGAAGATGCAACCATTACAAAAGTGGTTTACCTAAACGGATTTATTTTTGATTACGCAACTGTGTATGCAGCTCAACATCCTACCTTGGAAGAGCCTCGTGCATTTTCCCTCACGGAAAAAGAATATGCCGATTTTGTTAACTGGATGAAAACCAAAGACTATTCATTTCAATCGCCCGTAGAAACAGAGCTGGAAGAATTGATTTCGGAAGCCACAAAAGAAAAATCGTATGCCGAATTAAAGAGCAACATTGAGCAGATACAGGCCAAACTTAAAGACTTACGAAAAAGTGAATTACTTAATCATAAAGAAGCAATCAAAGCTTTGCTGGAACGTGAAATTGCCGCACGTTATTATTTTGAAAAGGGAGCTGTTGAAACTGGCTTTAAAAACGATAAAGAAATTAAAGCTGCTATGGAAGTAATGCGTAACCAGGCGGAATACAAACGCATTCTTAAAATCTGATGTTATCAAATTTTAATTTGAAGAAACTAAAGCGGCCACTGATTTTTGTGGCCGTTCTTTTTAGTATCATCTTTCTAATGGATTCGTGTATGCAATTCAGGATGAGTAAAAGCGAGATAGAATCCTTTCAAGCTAAAAATCCCAATGCCGAATTTAAAAGTTACCATGTAGGCAAACGTAAACAAACGTATCTCATGCATGGCGATTCGCTTAAGCCTTTGGTGATTTTTGTACACGGTTCACCAGGTTCGCTTAGTGCATTTATTGATTTCATGACTGATTCTGTATTGCTTCAATCTGCGAGATTAATTAGTGTTGATAGGCCCGGTTTTGGTGATGCTAATTTTGGCTATGCGGAACCTTCGCTCGCACGACAAGCGGCATTGCTTAAACCCGTCTTACTGGCCCATAAAAATGATAAACCAATTTATTTAGTGGGGCATTCGCTTGGCGGACCGTTGATTGCACAAATGGTATTGGATTATCCCGAACTGATTGATGGACTAATTATGGTGGCACCATCCATTGCACCTGAACTGGAACCTCATGAATGGTTTCGCGCACCGCTGGCAACACCCTTTCTGAAATGGTTGATGCCACGATCATTACGCGCATCCAACGATGAGATTTACAAACTCAAACCTGACCTGGAAAGTTTAATACCAAGATGGAAAGACATTCGGGTTCCGGTGATTGTGATTCAGGGAAGCAAAGATTCACTTGTTCATCCAGACAATGCAGCCTTCGCCAAACGCATGATGACCAACACCACGGTTGAGGTTCAACTCATAGAAGGTATGGATCATTTTGTGCCATGGAGTAATCCGGAGTTGATTCGGGAGGCGATTCTAAAAATGATTAAGCCATAAGAAAAGCCACGCGAAAACGCGTGGCTTAGTTTCAACTAAAGTAAGTACAATTATCTCAAGAACAACAACTCTCTGTACTTAACCAATGGCCAATCTTCATCGTCCACCAGCAATTCTAACTTATCTACTGCATCGCGAATTTTATCGAAGTATTTTTCTTTAATATCATCGCAGTAACCAAAGGCTCGTTTGTGTGTATCGGTTAGCTTATTCAGGCGCTTGCGTTCTTCCACCATTTCACGCACGTTTCCTTTTATCGTTTCGATATGGCCAGAGATTTCTTTAATGGTTTGCACCACCGCAGTGTTATCAACACCTAACCCTTTTAAGCCATTTGCATTTGTGATCAACTTGTTCTGATACGCAATTGCTGTAGGAATTATGTGGTTCATAGCTAAATCGCCCACTACGCGCGCTTCAATCTGCACTTTCTTGATATAGCTTTCCAGTTTAATCTCATTGCGAGCCTCCACTTCCTTGTGGCTCATTACACCGTGCTTCTCAAACAACGCCAATGATTTTTTAGAAACGTAAGCTTCAATAGCCCGTGGCATATTCTTGATGTTGTTCAGGCCGCGTTTCTCTGCTTCCTTCACCCATTCCTCAGAATAACCATCGCCTTCAAAACGAATAGCTTTTGATTCTTTGATGTACTTGCGCAGCACATTTACAATTGCCAGACGTTTCTCTTCACCTTTCTCAATTTCTTTTGAAACCGTTTCAAAGAACTGCGTAAGTTGTTCGGCTACAATCAGATTAAGTGCAGCCATTGGAGTAGCACAATTGTCTGATCCACCAACAGCCCGGAATTCAAATTTATTTCCTGTAAAGGCAAATGGCGAAGTACGGTTACGATCGGTAGCATCCAGAATAATTTCCGGAATCTGATCGATACCTAACTTCATGTACATGTTATCGCCTTTCTCAATCTTTACATTTCCGTTTTTCTCTAACTCATCTAATACGGCCGTCATCTGCGAACCAATGAATACAGACATGATGGCCGGAGGTGCTTCGTTAGCGCCCAGACGGAAATCGTTACCTGCAGTAGCAATGCTGGCGCGAAGTAAATCCGCGTGCTCATGCACAGCCTTAATAGTGGTAATAAAGAATGTTAAGAAGAGTAAGTTATCGCGGGCAGAGCTTGAAGGCGCATACAAATTAACACCAGTGTCAGTAATCAACGACCAGTTGTTGTGTTTACCGCTTCCGTTTACACCGGCAAATGGTTTTTCATGGAATAAGATTTTTAATCCATGCTTCTCGCCAACACGGCTCATCACATCCATCATTAATTGGTTGTGATCGTTCGCCACGTTTACTTCTTCGAACAATGGTGCCACCTCAAACTGACTGGGTGCTACCTCATTGTGACGGGTGCGAACCGGTATCCCTAATCTCCATGCTTCAAGTTCAAACTCGCGCATGAAATCGTACACACGACCGGGTATTGTACCGAAATAATGATCTTCTAATTGCTGACCACGAGCCGGAGCATGACCAAACACGGTGCGTCCAGCCATTACAAGATCAGGGCGTGCATCGGCCAAAGCCTTATCTACAGCAAAATATTCCTGCTCTGAACCAAGAGATGCCACTACGTGATTGATATCCTTATCGAACAATTGGCAAACCTGAGTAGCTGCCAGATCAACCGATTTAAGAGCTTTTAATAATGGAGATTTTGTATCAAGCGTTTCGCCAGTGTATGAAACAAAGATGGTTGGGATGCTCAATGTTTTGCCATATAAAAACATGGGCGAGGTTGGATCCCACGCTGTATACCCGCGCGCTTCAAATGTGCTGCGAATACCACCGCTGGGGAATGAAGAAGCATCAGGTTCTTGCTGTACCAGTTCACTGCCTTTAAATTTTTCAATCCCCGAAAGGGCATCGAAAAATGAATCGTGTTTTTCAGCGGTTCCGCCCGTCATAGGTTGGAACCAATGGGTAAAGTGCGTTGCACCTTTGACAATTGCCCACGATTTGGCAGCAGAGGCAACAGCATCGGCCGTGGCTTCGTCAATCTTTTCGTGATTCTTAATTGCGTTACTAACTTTTTTGAAAACGGCCGGAGCCAGAGTAGCACGCATCTGCTCCATACCAAATACATTTTCGCCAAAGAATTGCGAAATGTGGGGCGTGGTTGCTTCTACATGTACCTTAGTGCGTTCGTTTAATTTTTTGAGGGCCTCAAATCGTAATTTCGCCATAGTGTGGTTGTTTTAAGGTAGATGGGAGCCAAAAATATAGCATTTCGATAAATCTAGGGTTGAATGTTATCTTATTTTGAAAAAAATATTACCGCACTCGTTAGCAATAGGGTAAAAATTGACCCTAACAGGAATTAGTGCCGGTGTATTCCAGGCGGATGCGGAAAGTTAAAGCCGGAGCAGATCCGTAAATCACTTCTCAGAACTTTATGACTCTAATGCGTTCTTTAACTTCTTTCCAGTGAAGTCTGTCGCTATTGCAAACGTTTTGGGCGAAAGTCACAACATTTTTTTCGATCGGTATAAACTAAAACGGTTTTTTTTACGTCTAACCGTTTATAAAAAGATTAAGATATGATTAACATAGCATTTATACACCCTAATGCGGGTACAAAACTGGTAGGTTCCTATCTCAAGAACTTTAACCTGGCATTGGTTAATTGGGAATTAAACCGGAAAGAAGACCAAACCTACGGTAAGAAAAACCGGAAAGGCATTAAATAAAAATCGGGCAAGAGCCCGATTTTTTTTGTTCATTAATTCTCAAATTTTTAAAGTGCCTTTTTTACAGAACCACCACTGCTTGAATTAGTGTTGGTCTTTGCCGGGCTTCCGCGATACCGAATACTGCCGCCACTACTCGCCCGCGCTATTAACTCCTTAGATGCTGAAATTTTTGCACTACCTCCACTACTGGCGCTGGCTGCTACTGCTTCGCTATCTACGGAATAGGCATCCACTTCGCCTGCACTGCTTACATCTACATCCAGATTTTTGGCTTTACCCTCCAATACAATGTCTCCGGCAGAAGATGCTTCGGCAGTTACTGTATTCGCATCAATCGAAAGTTCAATAGAAGCCGCACTTGAGGTACTGATCTCTAAGTTTGTTGCTTTAATAGTTCCTTCCGAAAAAATGTTTGCCGCAGAGCTGGCGTGAATTTTAGTTAACGAAATATAGGTTACATAAACTTTTACACTTTTGTTTTTATACCGGCCATCGCGCATGTGTATACGCAAGTAGCCGCCAGCAACTTCTGTTAGCACATTAGAAGCATCGGTACCCGTAACCTCTACCCGCACACTTTCTTTATCACCTTTCTTCAGGTACACATCAATTGCTTCGCCAGCCTTTACCCCACTAAACGAACCCACCGACCGCACATCGCTTTGCTGAGCCATTGCCAGCCACCCGCACAGTGCCACAACTGAAGTTAATAAGAGCTTTTTCATTTCCGTTTACTTTTAACTCATAGACCAGCCAGCTGCAAAGAGGTTGCGTAGCCGCTCATTCCGGCTTTCATTTTTTTTTGGATGGTGTAAGAAATAATCAATTTTTACCCTAAATTTCGTCTATTGACAGCATACTTTTGCACAAAACTAAAAACTCGTCATGATTAAAGAACAATTGAATGTACTAATTAACCTTGCTGCCAGCGATCGTAACGTTGGTGAAAAGGAAGCTAAAGTAATTCATCTGATTGGTAAAGCTAATGGTCTTTCTAAAGACGAAATAGAAACCATGATGAAAACCCCAAAGCCTATTGGCGATTTAAGTGCATTCTCTGAGGATCAGAAATTCGAAAACCTGTACCACCTTATTCAGATCATGAAAAGCGATGGCCAGGTATTTAAAAGTGAAATTCACTTTTGCGAACAGATTGCAGAAAAATTAGGTTACAAAAAGGCTGTTGTAGGCGAGCTTTCTACCCGAATCTACTCAGACCCAACCATTACAGCCGATAGAAAATTGCTTTTTGAACGGGCTCACAAATTTTTGAAGTAAGCTTTTCAAGAATCTGAATTACCCTAAAGGCCCGCTATCCGGGCCTTACTTTTTTTCATACAAAACTTTGCCTCCCAAAATTGTCATACTCACTTCCGTGGAAAGTATTTCCGCATCGGGTATAGTCATCAGGTCTTTGCTGAACACGACAAAATCGGCAAGCTTGCCTGCCTTGATCGAACCTTTTATTTTTTCTTCGAAAGCACCATAAGCGGCATCGAGCGTGTATGAGCGTAAAGCTTGTTGGCGCGTCATCTTTTCTTCAGGTTCAAATCCACCTTCTGGTTCACCTTTTAAAGTTTGACGCGTAACCGAAGCAAAGAAAGAGGCGATCGGATTTATCGGTTCAACCGGAACATCAGTACCATTAACAATTACTGCCCCCGACTTTAACAAAGACTGCCACATGTATGCACCCTCTTTAATGCGCTTCTCGCCTAACCTATCAATAGCCCAGGACCTGTCGGATGATAGGTGAATTGCCTGCATAGCCGGAATAACTCCCATCTTACCAAAGCGTGCAATATCATTTGGGTGTAAATGTTGTGCGTGTTCAATCCGGTACCGATGATCTTTGTTTGCAGGATTTTCCGTGAAAGCAACTTCATACCGATCCAGAATCTCTTTGTTGGCTCTATCGCCAATGGCATGCGAACAAATCTGAAAGCCATACTTTAAACCTTCGCGGGAAATTTTAAGCACAGTATCCATTGAGAGTGTGGCCATGCCACTAAAGTCGGTTCGATCGCTATAAGGCTCCAACAACCACGCACCGCGCGAACCAAGCGCTCCATCGCAATTCAATTTTATTGATCTAATGGTAAGAAGATTTAAGGGATCAACTTCGGGGCCTTTGCGGAACCACTCATAAAGCAATTCGCTATCAAAACCGGTAAGCATTACATAAAGTCTGGTATTCAATTTACCGGCTTCTTTAAATTTTCTGAATAACTCAATGTTCTCGCGCGATACTCCCGCATCGTGAAAACTGGTGATACCATTTCGTAAGCTTGCCGCAATTGCCAGTTCAAGTGCCTGCTCATCCGTTTCGGTTGTGTTATCGGGAATGTATTGGGTTATTAATGATTGAGCTCTTTCATTAAACAAGCCTGTAGGATTTCCTAATTCATCTAACAAGATTTCTCCGCCCTCGCCCAGATTTTTGCCAAGCTTCTCAACCGAAAGCTGATTCACTCCGGCAAGTTGCATGGCTTTGGCATTGGCAAAACCGGCATGGCCACTGGCGTGCCGCAGAAACACGGGGTTGTTTGGTGAAACTTCACTTAACAATTGATGTGTCTGAAAACCTTTAATCAACTTCTCAGGTTTGGTTGTCCATTTATCCTGATGCCAGCCTCTACCAATAATCCATTGGCCGGGTTGTGCTTTGGCAACAGCTTCTTTTACCTTCTCGACCATTTCATCGTAGCTGGTAATATTCATCAGGTCGAGGTTCAATTCATTGTACCCCAAACCCATAAAGTGTCCGTGGCCTTCAATGAAACCGGGCGTCATGGTTTTGCCAGCCAGATCAATCACTTTGGTTTGTTCGCCTTCATATTTTGAAAGTCCGGCTAGGTTTCCGGCATATATAATTGTATCGCCTATAACAGCCACGGCCTCTACGGTTGCATTCTCGGTTTCAACTGTGTAGATCGTTCCGCCTTTTATAATGAGGTCGGCTGGGGTTTTAAATGAACAAGCTGATAACCAAAGCATGCACGTAGTAAAAACAATCGCTCGCATATTTAGTAATTAAAAGTTTTCTATTAAGGTATATTTTTAAACCTATTTAAGTATTTTAGTAAACTCTAAAGTTAAAAATTAATGACCGCGAAATTACTAATCTTCTTTTTTGGATTTATAATTTGTTTTAAGGTCTTCGGACAAAATGGATATTCAAATGGATACATAATAACAATTGATGGAGTTAAAAAAGACTGTCTGGTTCGGAATAAAGATACATTCGTGACACCAAACAGGATTAGAGTTCTTTATCCAAATGAAAACGAACCTAAAGATCTAGGTACTGACTTGATCAAAGAGTTTGGTTTTGAAAATCATCGATTTATTCGAGCCAAAGTTAATATCGACCAATCCAGTCAGGACGCAAGGTACTTAAGCGCAGAGAGTAGGCCGAATTGGATTGAAAAGGAAGTTTTTTTGCGCTTTCTTGTTGATGGTAAAGCTGATCTCTTTCATTTTTATGAAGATGGTAAAGAATTGTACTTCTTTCGAATGGATACCTTAGAAATAGTACCCCTTGTCTACAAGTTATACCTAACTCCTCACCGAACAAGTTTAAGTGAAAACACCCGTGGTTATCAACTCAGCGCTGCCGCCAAAAACCTTACGTTTATAAGTCAGCTTAATTCAAGTTTTGCAAATTGCCCGGATTTCAAAAAATATACTATTAAATCTATCAACTATAACCGATCATCATTGGTAAAAGCTTTTAAGGAATACAATAGTTGTATGAACAGCAGCAGTGAAACGTATTCCGATTTGACAATGGAGGTTAAGTTTAGATTAAGGCCGGGTATTGATCTATCTACTTCTTCATTCAAGTATTACCATAACACAGTTTATGATCCTTCAATGAACTTTCGATTTGGTGTGGAGATGGCATTAATTCTTCCCTATAACAAGAAGAAATGGGAAATACTCATCGAGCCAGCATTCCAAAACTACACTACCCCCCAACCAATAGACCTTAAATATCAGTCCATAGAGTTAAGTAGTGGATTACGATACAAAATTCCTATTGCAGCAGAAACAAAATTATTTTTAAATACACAACTTGTAATCGATATACCTCTTAAAATCACAGGAAAATGGCCAAATACCACATCGTTCGAATCAAATTCATTAAGGATGTTAAACACTACCGGAGGAGGAGCATCGTTTAAAAAATTTCAACTTGAATACAGGTTTTATTCCAAAAGAACTCGATTTGATGGGCTGGGGGCACCTATCTTTGATTTTGTAAAATCGTCTATTATTCTGTCTTACGAATTATAATTTAATTTATAAGGAGATTATGGTTAAGCTCATGAGACCTCTAATATGAAAAGGTTATTTTTTTCAATAGTGCTATGCATGACAGTTCTGTCTACACATGCTCAGGACGTAGGGTTATCATTCTCCTATTTCATTCCACGTAATGGATATTTCTCTACACCCATTAGTCCGTTTTCATTTCGGGGGTTGGGTGTAAGTTTGAACCGGTTTGTTGCATTGGAGACAGGCATTTCACTCTACCGCATGTCGGGCATGAACATGCTTGATCTTCCGTTCAGCACGAAAGATCCCTTGCTTGGGCCTAACTTTACACTCTTTGTTCCTGCAGAATTAGTTCTGGAATTTAAAGGCAAACAAGCTGAGTTTGATATTAAAGGTGGTGGCTTTGCTTTTTATGGATTCGATCAAAAATTAAATCTTGGAAACTTTGATCGAGCCATTCGATTGCATGAAAGTTGGGATGTGGCTAACTCAGACTTAAACTTCGAAAACAATCCCGGTTTTGGATTTCTGGCTGGGGTAGAATTTACCGTGCCAGTAACGCGACAGTTTTCTTTATCGCTTGAAATTAATTACCTGATGGGTACGGCAAAGTTTCCACTGCGTGGATCGTACACAGGCGGCACAACAGTAAACGGATTAGAAACTATTGATGTTGATTATAAAGATGCCAAAGTAGATTTTACCGGACTTGAGTTTTCAATTGGTGTTACCTTCGGGTCGGGGCGGTAACTCCAGATCAGTTCTGCGCACCACGCGCAATCTGCGTAAGCTGGTGCTACCTGCAACTTGTAACAATGCTTGTTTGGCTAATTCATAATCATAAAAGATACCCAGCATCCGCACTTCACTTTCTTTAGTCAGGTGTAAGCCATAAAATTTTATTAGTGGGTTTTCCAACAATACCGAATCCACAACCACATCATCAGTCAGTCTGATGGAATAGACAACTGAATCAGGCAATTGTGATTGCATTCGTTCCCTTATGCTCACATTATGTTTTGAAAGTAACGCCCGCGAATCTTTTGTAAAAAGAGTCATCGCATCGCGCGCTACTTTATCTTTTATAAAAATGGTATCGCCTTCAAAATACCGGAGCGGTCGCATTACAAACTCTGTCGATTTCTGTACCCACTCCAACTCATATTCTGAATTATGGATTGACGTTGCTGCCATAGAATCCTTAACAACCTTTTGTAAATCTACCCACAACATAGCGCCACCATCGCGGTAACGCGGCCGCTGCCCCGACACAAAATTGCCGAGCGAATAAACCACTAACTGATCGCGCTCTTTGTTCCACTCCATCGGCTGCAACACATGCGGGTGTGCACCAATCACTAACTTGGCGCCTTCGCGGAAGCAAAGTTTTGTTAATCGTTTTTGCTCCGCATTGGGTAAACTTTGATACTCGGCACCCCAATGCATGAACACAATAATCGCATCGGTTTTTTGATCGCGCGCTTTTGCCAGATCGAGCTTTAGCTGCACCGTATCAATCAGGTTTACAATGTTAGGTTTGGTTATCGGAATGCCGTTGGTTCCATACGTATAATTCAACAGGGAAAGTCTGAAACCATTTTTTTCAATGATTAAGGGATAGGTATTGGCCCGCGCAACAGAATCCACAAATGTACCGGTGTGTAAAAAATGTAATGAATCCAGCACGCGTATGGTTCGCTCCACGCCTTTTTTTCTACGATCTACACTGTGGTTGTTGGCCGTAACCAGCACATCAAAACCGGTTCGCTTAAGTTCAACCGCCAGCGCATCGGGCGCACTGAATTGCGGATAACCTTTGTAGGGCGCACCCGCCAACGTAAGTTCAAGATTACCAATAGCCAGATCGGCCGAGCGAATAATCGGAGCCACGTATTCAAAACACGCGGAGTAATCATACTTCTTCGACACCGGATCGAACGCGGTTGTAATGTTTGAATCATGTTGCATGATATCGCCCACAAATAATAATGAAAGCCGAGTGGTGTCTTGCGCAACTGCCATCGCGCAAAGCATTAAAGCAAAAAATGTTAGTACCTGTTTATTCATGTGCCAACAATATACGATTTATGATTTACGAGGTACGTTAACAAGTATCGTTATGTCAATAAGCGATCACTTTGTTTTCTGCAATTACAAAAATTCTATCGTCTTTTTTGGGTTTAATCCGGGCTGTTCCTGTAAACGAACCAAATGCCGGAAGAATACCTTGTTGTTTTCCAAAATAAAAACATGGCAATGTTACCGATTGCCGCCCGGTACCCCGCAATTGCACAGCCGGATGGATGTGGCCTGATAGATTATACACACCTTGCGGGATGGTTTCCAGCGGTTCGTGCGTAAGCAAGAAATTACCCAACTGATATTCATTTACATGCACCAACAAATTATGGCGTTCATATTGCAGCGCACTTAAAATATCATGATTGCCCAACACCAACTCGAACGAACAACTTGCAAAATGCCTGCACACCCGGCCCAGCACTTCCCACTCTTCGTTATAATGACTGTGAAATAAATCGCCCAAAAAAATTACACGCTCAGCTTTGGTAGTTTGCAAAATTGAAATGAGCAGATCGGTATTTTTATCGTTTGCCTTTGGCGGAACCGGAATACCCGACTTGCGGAAATGATTGATCTTTCCAAAATGCAAATCGGCTAACAAAACAGTGTTTCTGTTTTTAAGCCACATCGCTTTTTGGGGCATTAACTCAATAACTTCATCTAAAATCTCAACTTCCATTCCAGACCGGTTCAACAAACCGCAAATTGTCATAATTCATCGTACTAAAAAATGGCCAATCAAGTCCGCTAAAAAATTTCTTACGCACTGATAATCATTGCCTTGAGTCATTTTTATTGGATCAAAAAGTAGCTCCCACTCCTTTTCTTAAATCTAAATTGGTAACATTACCTTAACATTGACCTATACTCAACCCTGTACCTTTACCGCACTTCTATACCTATAGTATGTTCGACTTAGAGCTCTCCTACACCATTCTACTCATTGTCTGTTTATTGGCTGCCTGCGGGTTTGAATTTGTAAATGGCTTTCACGATACGGCCAATGCTGTAGCTACTGTTATTTATACCAATTCGCTTAAGCCGTGGGTTGCTGTTATCTGGTCGGGCATTTGTAATGCGGTTGGGGTTTTTCTGGGTGGGATAACCGTGGCAATGGGCATTGTAAATCTGCTACCGGTTGAATCTTTAGTCGATCAGAACATTGCACACAGCCTGGCTATGGTAATGGCGCTTTTGCTTAGCGCGATCTTTTGGAATTTATTAACGTGGTATCTTGGTATTCCTTGTTCTAGTTCGCATACATTAATTGGTTCTATATTCGGAGTAGGTCTCGCATATTCTTTACTACCTGATGCCAATGAGGCTGCCGTAAGATGGGGCGAAGCACAAAAAATTGGAACCTCTCTCTTAATCTCACCTTT
This sequence comes from Cytophagales bacterium, assembly GCA_017303795.1. Lineage (GTDB taxonomy): Bacteria > Bacteroidota > Bacteroidia > Cytophagales > Cyclobacteriaceae > ELB16-189. Next base: position 101,638 of record JAFLBR010000003.1, read on the forward strand.
GTTTGGTTTCTCGCTCACCATCATCCTCATGTTTTTATTGCGCAACCTTACCAAAAATACCGATGCAGGCGATGGACTATTTAAAGAACCAAAGAAAAACCAGCCGCCACCGTGGTGGATCCGGATCATATTAATTCTTACCTGTACAGCTGTGAGTGGTTTCCATGGTTCGAACGATGGCCAGAAAGGCGTGGGCTTAGTGATGTTAATTTTAATTGGAATTGTTCCGGCATACTTTGCACTAAATCCATCCTTTACACCATCGCGATTAAGCGATCCTCTAAAGAAAATTGAAATTACCATTAACGGACTGGATGGTTCACCGCTTGCGCAATCCGATAAAGCAAAACTGGATAGTTCTAAAGTGATGACTGCGCGTTTGATCACACAAGTAAGTGGCTTGGCATCCGTAGGCAGCATTGAATCGAACGATCGGTTTTTGGTGCGCAAGGATATTATGTTGCTAAACACCAACATTAAATCGCTAACCAGCAACGATGAGCTTGCTATGAGCGAAGCCGATAAAAAAATACTTAACGATAACATGAAGTCAGTGCGAAAAATTACGGACTACTCGCCTCAATGGGTAATTGTAATGATTGCACTATCACTTGGTTTAGGTACAATGATTGGCTGGAAGCGAATTGTAAAAACCATTGGCGAAAAAATTGGTAAAGAACATTTAACCTATGCGCAGGGGGCCAGTGCAGAATTAGTTGCCTCCACCACCATCGGACTTTCTACTGCCTTTGGTTTACCGGTAAGTACCACGCACGTATTGTCATCCGGTATTGCCGGCTCAATGGTTGCGAGCAAGGGTGTAAAAAATCTGCAACCCGATACCGTGCGCAATATTTTAATTGCCTGGTTGCTTACTTTACCTGTGGTGATGGTAATGGCGGGTACGTTGTTTTTGATCTTTAGAGCGACATTTTAACGTTGATTCTTACTGTTCTTTTTTGTTAGAAATTTAACCACCGATTTAGTATTAAAAATGAAAAGCATCATCTATCAAGAAGATGCCCGTCAATAAAAGCATCGTTGCGAAATGGAGATGATGCTTGATATCAACTCATCAAAGACTTGGAAGGTTTCTGATTAATTAGGATAATCAAACACACAATCATTAAGACCAGACGAGTTGAAATTACTTCAACGAGCCGATCTGCAAATTGGAAAAATAACCATCAGTGCCAGGGCCAACCCAAAGTGCGATTGCACCGCTAGACTTTCCAGACTTAAGATCTTGCACAATCAGACAAGGCTGGCTTGCTCCATTTACATATAACCTGGCTTTATCATCCTTCACTTCAATTTTCAAATGAGTCCACTCTCCTATCACCATATCAGCATACGATTCATAAGCACCGGGATTCTCTTCACGAAGTTTGAACCAAGTGTATTTAGGATGTGAAATATATTGTACGCTGTGATTCCTTCTAAGTTGATCTTCGGCACGACCATTTGTAGGGCGAATGTAAAAACACTCGTATCGAATAGAGTCTGTGTTCCGCACCCGAAATGCCAGTCCAATAAAACCACGGGCTCCCTCGCCTGCATTAGGCAATGTTGTACCGGCTACATCCAATTCAATTATTCCGCTCTCGAAATTTTGATTCTTTATAATAGCAATTGTCTCGCCTTCTCCTGAAGCCATAATACGCAACGCTTTCTTTCCTTTGTACGAAACATCTTCCAGCTTCACATTAACAGGTTCAATTTTCTGTACTGAAAGTGGTATTGACTGTGACCATGCAGGTATAGTTACACAACACATGATAACAATACTAAGATTTAGGACAGTGCGAATCATACGATAGGTGTTTTGATGAATGGAGAAATCTTAAAATAACTCTAACGTAGATCAATGAATATGGTTAGGCTTCAACATTGTCTCTCGAAGAGGAAGATGTTCAACACTTCAACAAAAAGCATCGTTGCGAAATGGAGACAATGTCTGACCGATTTAATCTTCCTCCCACGGCATTTCAGGATCAAACGGCACGTCATCATCCGGATCTTTATCAAAAGGACCAACACCGGGCGGATTAAATAATCCCCAGCGATCAATAATATAATTCCACTGATCGAAGCTGGCAACCCAATCGATAAAGAGCAGCCGATACTCTTCCAACAGATCTCTTACGATTTGGAAATACGCTACTTCTTTGAAGTCAAACATTTCTAATGAATGATTGGTAATCATCAGGTCGCGTGCGGCTTTGCGAATGATAGCCGCGGCCTCCATCCGGATGTCATATAAATCTCCGCTGCAAGCTCCGCCAACTTTTACCGTAAGCAGCGCAGCATCGGAAATCATGTTTGCCTTAATGTGTTGCAAGGGCGAGTCTTCCTCATTCGGAATCAACTCAGCAATTTTATGTACCACATCAAAAATTTCTTTTCCCTTTCTGAAAAGCGGAATGGCTGTGGGATCGAGATGTTCTTCAGGGTTTCGCATAGTTAACGGTGCCGTGTAAGTTGTTGAATATAAGGTATTTCAAGTATCAATTACAAATTACTCAATTGATTGAGTAATTATACTCAGTGTGTTTTTGAAATGTTATTAAGGGATCTTTTTAAGCTTCAAGCATCGTCTTTCAAAGACTCAAAGAAGGATGCCTCGCCAATAAAAAGCATCGTCCCGAAACGGAGACGATGCCTTAATATAAAGATAAAATTCAGTAGATTTATTCAATATTATTATGAATTCTATGGCCAGTTATCAAGATCGAATAGAATCCCTTGTTAGCCAATTCCAAAGTTTGGAGCCCCTAAGTAATGAGAACCGTCAAAGGCTCGATAAAAAAATTCGATTGGAATTTAATTACAATTCAAACCATATGGAGGGTAATACTCTTACCTATGGTGAAACTGAATTGCTATTAATATTTGACGACACCAAGGGCAGTCATACTATGCGTGAGTATGATGAGATGAGAGCTCATGATGTTGCTTATAGATTAGTCGGGGAATGGGCTAGGGACATGGAACATCCATTAACTGAGCAGAATATCAAAAATCTGAATGAGATAATTTTAGTAAAACCATTTTGGAAAGAAGCAATAACTCCAGATGGGCAAAACACAAGGCGATTAATTAAAGTAGGAGATTACAAGGAACATCCCAATTCAGTACGCCTTCAAAATGGAGAAATATTTCATTACGCAACTCCTATTGATACTCCAATCTTAATGAAGGAATTGGTTGAATGGTATCGAAGCGAAGAAAAGAGTTTGCATCCGGTTACCCTCGCATCAATGCTCCATTATAAATTTGTTCGTATCCATCCATTTGATGATGGTAATGGTAGGGTTGCTCGTCTTTTAATGAATTACGTTCTACTCAGAGGTGGCTATCCACCCGTAATAATAAAATCTGCCGACAAAGCTAACTATTTAAGGGTTTTGCGAAGTGCTGATATTGGGGATTTTCAGCCACTAATTTCTTATGTAGAAGAGCAGTTAATTTGGACATTACAAATATCCATTAAAGCAGCTAAAGGCGAAAGTGTTGATGAACCTGGTGACTTGGATAAAAAAATAAAGGCACTTAAACAAAAGTTAAATACGGATGAAGCTTTGCGGGTGAGAGTCACAAAGAATCGAGATTCAATTATAATTGCATATGAAACAGGTATTTTACCATTAATTGATAAACTCGCAAAAAAATTATCAGAATTCGATCCTCTATTCAAATCAACTTCCGAAAATCTTACTATTCTAACTATCAACCAATCACACCCAGCGCTTATAAATAAAAGCAATGTAAAAGGGCTACTTAAGCAAATTCCTGAAGTCGCAAATCAATTTATTTACCATTACAAATTTAGCTTCTTACGAAAAGTCAGCAAGGAAAAACTATCAGTGACTCTTGAGTTAAATTTCATATTTCACAAGAATATTTATGAAATCACATCGGAAGCTCTTCAAACCACATTTGAGAAGCTATATGATGAAAGTTTTTCTGAAGAAGAGATGAAACTTCTGATTGAAGAAGCTGGAAACTATATTGTTGAGCGAATTGAAAAAGCTTTAGATAAACATTTTACAGCAGAATGATACGGACCACAAGTATCTTCAAATCAAAAATTATTTCAAGGAGAGTAAAAAAGATAACTATCGAATCAAAAAACTAATTTCAAATTCAAACCCCGGCCAGGGATTGAGGCATTGTTTGAGCCCGGAATGGCACGTGCGTAAGGCTGGCGAGTGCCGAAAGCCCGACCCTGATTGCTTTACGCGCTTCGCGTGAAGCAATCAGGGAGGCCGCATAATGAATTTACCCCAACGTTATCCCTTCACCCAAATACGGTTGCTGGTAATGGCGTTTGCCGGTTGCTTTATAAAGTGCATTGGCCAATGCTCCGATTACAGGCGGGAATGGTGGCTCACCCAGTCCGGTGGGATCAACATCGCTCTCTACAAAATGAACATCAATAGCTTTAGGTGCCTCCTTATGGCGGATTAAGCGATACTTATTAAAATTAGTCTGATCGGGTGTGCCGTTGGTAAAGGTTAACCCGCTATACATCGCGTGACCAATTCCATCTACGGAACCACCTTCCACCAGGTTAGTGGCTGCAATAGGATTGACTACAATACCACAATCCACCGCACAATGTACTTTCTCTACACGTGGCTTGCCGCTCTCTACTTTTAAATCAATAACATGTGCCACATAACTATCATGACAGAAGTACGCTGAAACCCCGCGGTGAATGTTGGGTGTTTCCAGGCCCCAGTTCGATTTACTTCTTACCAACTCCAACACGCCTGCTAAACGTTTCGCTTCATAGTCGTTCTTCTCGCCAACGGGTTTGTTCAGTGCGCGATCCAACAAATCCAGTCGGAACTGAATCGGATCTTTACCCGCGGCTTCGGCTACTTCATCTAAAAACGATTGCTCGGCACCGGCAATAAAGTTGGAAGCCGGAGCGCGAAATGCACCTACACTAATATTAGAGGAAGCCGTCCACGATTCCGCGAGGTAATTATCAACCGCACCAGCCGGGAAACGATTGGCAAACAACGGACTCTCCGGAATACCACCGGCCTTTACATGAAATGCAATCAGATTATTATTTTCATCTAGTGCAGCACGATATAACGCATGATACGCAGGGCGATACACCCCAAACGACATATCATCTTCGCGGGTGTAAACTAATTTAACAGGAGCTTTAATTTTTTTCGAGATCAGCGCAGCTTCTACTAAGAAGTGTCCGTACAATCTTCTTCCGAAACCTCCACCCTGCCGTGTCATCTGAATATCAATTTTTTCCAAGGGCAGGTTGAGGATGGCGGCTACACTCTTCTCCATAAACTCCGGAGTTTGAATCGGGCCCACCAATTCGGCCATCTCATCAGTAACGTTAGCAAAGAAGTTCATCGGCTCCATGGTGTTGTGTGCAAGGAACGGAGCCGAGTACGATCGCTCCACAACTTTTGCCGCTTTCTTAAATACGGCTTCGGGGTTACCATCTTTACGCACTACGTTTCCACCCTTAGCCGAAAACTCAGCCATCACTTTAGCATGTTGTGCGCTGTTCTCTAAACCGCCCGGCACTTTTATTTTTACTGTAGAGCCCCAGAAAGTTGAAGACGTAAGTTCATGATCAGAGAATTGTTCCCACTCTAACTTCAACGCTTTGCGCGCATTCATTACCTGCCACGTAGTATTGCCAACTACTACAACCAACTCGGGAAAAGAATCTACATCGCACCATTGCAGCGCATACTCTTCCGGATAGGTTTTAATGGTAAATACATCTTTAATACCGGGCATACTCCGCGCCTGCGAGTCGTCCACACTTTTTAGTTTCATACCAAAAGCAGGTGGATGTGCAATCATGGCAATCAACATCCCTTCCTTGCGATAATCCAAACCAAATAACGGCTGACCGGTAACAATTTTTTGTCCATCCACATTGTTGCGCGATGTACCAATGATTTTAAAGTCGCTATTGTTTTTCAGTTCAACTTCTTTCGGCACTTCTATTTTAGCTGCAGCCGATGCCATCTCGCCATAGCTGGCCGATTTGCCGCTGGCTTTATGATACAGCATGCTGGCTTCGGTAGTAACTTCATCTACCGAAACCTGCCACGCTTTTGCTGCGGCTTCGCGCAACATTCTTTTTGCAGTAGCACCGGCCATACGCAAACTCTTCCAACCCTGACTGATGGATTGACTTCCACCTGCAAGTTGTCTTGTAAATATTGTGGTGTTAAGCGGTGCTTGTTCTACGATTACATTTTTCCAATCCACATCCAATTCTTCCGCCACCAACATGGGCATAGATGTTTTTACATTCTGGCCAATCTCGGGGTTGGGCGACATAATGGTAACTAAACCATTATCACCAATTTTTAAATACCCGTTTAGCTCAAACCATTCTTTAGGAAGCGCTACTGTTTCATCGGGCGGTTTACAGCCGGCCAGCCAACTGAAACTTAACATCATACCACCACCAGCCAATGCAGAAGTTTTCAAAAATGATCTTCTACCTATTGAAGTTTTTATTGCTGTCATGATGTTAGGCGTTTAGATTTTTAGAAGCTGTTTTAACTGCGGCTTTGATGCGCACATAAGTACCACACCGGCAAATGTTTCCATTCATGGCCGTTTCAATCTGCTCATCGGTTGGTGTAGGATTTTCTTTCAGCAACGCAGCCGCACTCATTATTTGTCCGGCCTGACAATAACCACATTGCGGCACATCATGTTCCAGCCAGGCTTTCTGTACGGGGTGATCGCCTTTTTCAGATAACCCTTCAATAGTGGTTATTTTCTGATCGCCTACTGACGAAACCGGCAGAATACACGAACGCGTGGCGGTGCCATCTATATGAATAGTGCACGCTCCGCATTGCGCCATGCCGCAGCCAAACTTTGTACCTACCAGGTCGAGGTGATCGCGCAACACCCAAAGCACCGGTGTTTCCGGATCAACATCTACTGCTTGCTTTTTACCATTTACGTTTAGGTTGAAGGTTGCCATAGTGGTAATGATTATTTGTTAGTGGTTAGATCGATAAAACTACAAACTTTCAGATTGAGAATGATTCTAAATTTTAAAATTGAAAATGGAGTTAACGGAAAATTCACCAAGAGGTACTCCGACACTTATGTAAAGAAATTGTTAAAACTGCTGTACATTGGACGAGTAATCCTACATTTAAAAATGCTGAAAAAACATAACAAAGAGATGATTGAAGCAATGAAAATTCTTTTTTTGAAATGTCATTCCGGAGGAGCTTCAACGCAAGCTACCCAACCGCGATGACTGCCTGGAAAGAGGGCGCATGCTGCCCTTGTAGGCAGAGCACCAATCCATTTATACAAATACGAACAACTATTTTACTTGATCAGCCGAACAGAATTCAGTACCTTCAACCTTGCTACTAACCTGTGCTTTATAAAAGTTAGGTTAGCTATAAAGTCTTCGAAAATTTCACGAATCCTTAACGTGTTTAAGAATAGAAAAACATCCTGGTTCTTATCACTGCTGCTCAGCTTACTGACGGTTTCGGGGCTATCTGCGCAAACGTATTGTCCTTCCTGTCAGGTAAGCATGGAAACTCCAAACGTGACGCCTGCTAACCGGATTAAGTTTTGGATGTACACCCCACCGGGAAATGATGGTACACCTGCCCCACTCCTCATTAACTTACATGGGCAAGGCCAGATTGGTGATAATCTGAATTTGTTAATCAACCAATCCAGCGATGCGACACCCGCTTACCTGATTGCTAACTCGCAATGGCCAGCATCAAGACCGTTTATTGTAGTGTCGCCACAACTCAAACGCGATCTTTCCATTCCAAATATTTCCGATCAGGATTGGGTTGCCAGCTACATTGATGAAGTGGTGGAGTATGTTAGAACACAACGGAACATCAATCCAAACAAGATTTACATCATGGGCTTAAGCCTGGGTGGGCAGGGTTGTATGATTTACAGTGCAGCCTATCCTAACAAAGTAGCTGCTATGATACCTATGTGCGGTCGCACCGATGATATCATTCAGGATGGCTTAGCGTGTTCGCTGGTTAATATTCCCACTTGGATTTTTCACGGAACAGAAGATATAACCTTGAATTATAGTAACGCCACTAACATGGCTGCTGCCATTAATGCCTGCACTAATTCGGGCAGCATTAAGCCACACGTAACCTTACTGGATGCCGGTGAGCACACCGGTGTTAGCGTGTGGAACCCGCTGTATAATCTTTCATGTGGTTATCCCCTATACGACTGGCTGCTCAAGTTCACTAAAAATTCTACTGCCAATGTGCTTCCGTATGTAAACGTTGGCCCCGATAAAAAATTTCTGGTAAGTGATGGCACTGTTTATTTGTTCGGTGATTATTTCGATGATGATGGTTCTATTACTTCGGTTGCTTGGACGCAAACACAAGGCACTGCGCTTACATTACAACAAACCAATACGCGTATTTTAAAAATTACCAATTTGCAGGCGGGCACGTTTCAATTCCGGCTTACTATAACGGATAACCTGGGTGGCATTAGCAGTGATGATGTAACGATTCAATTGTTAAGTACAGCTGGATCGCTCAAAAGTATTTCGGGTTTTATGTTAACCAATGCGGCTGCCGGCAACACCGACATCGGATCTTTGGTAAACGAGCAGGTTATTAGTAAAAGTGTGGTTGGTACTAATGATCTTAATGTTCGGGCAATAATGTCTCAAGGAGGAAGTATTGTGTTTAAGGTAAACAATAACCAATTTACAAGAGGTTTAGATGGATGGGGAAGCTTTAACAATCTATACGTCTATCCAAATGATGCATGGTATTTTCCAAATGGTTGGAAAATGTTATCCGGTGATCACTTAGTTTGCGCAACACCTTATGCTGATAATGGAACGGAAGGTATTACCAGATGCGTAAAATTCTCTGTTATCAACCCCATCCTCCAAAACTACTATCCCAAGGCTGGACAAAACTTAAGTTTGACAGCTTCCTGGGGAACAGCAACTGATGGTAATGGTACTTCACCTGCTTTCTTCAACAGTAATACTGGCAGCAACTTTCAAATCTTTAATGTAAACAAAGTAGCTACGCAAGGCGGACCGTTAGCTATTGGCGGTAATGAATCCGCGTTGTGGGTACGGAACGGTGGTGAGATGAACGTGAGCGATAGGTTTACAGGCGTGATCAATGTAGAAGGCAATGGCATTGTAAATGTAAATACAAACTTGCCCGTGGCGTTCGGATCACTTTCTCCTACTTCTACTATTCGTTTTGGAGCCAATGCTACTAGCATACCTGCGCATACGTATGGTAATGTGGTAGTTCAAAGCGGAACCAAAACGCTGAGCAGCGGTACTACTACCATTATGGGTAATTTAACCATTGCTGATAATGTTACTGTAAATGGCGTTGCCAACAACACCAGCACCATTCAACTTACGGGTAATCTTATTCTACAAGAAGATGGTGAATTTAATCCCACCCAAAAATTTGGACTTACGCTAACCGGAGGCCCACACACAATTAACCTGACGGGAACTAAAGCCGTTTTTAATCACCTCACTATATTGGGTGGTTCCGTAGTAACCGTAACGGAAGGTACCGCTCCCAAAACATTTGAGTTTGGCTCCCCTACCGGTGGCGGAGTAGTAGTTGCAAACGGAAGCGAATTGAACATTGGGAAAAATCATTTAACGATAACCGGTGCGGGTACCATTAATCCACAAAACCAAACCGGAAAAATTGCATTCGATAAAAGTAATATCACGATTGTTTCCAGCAGCGTATCCAATTCCAATCTATACACCAAAGCAACCCGCGATACCGTTGCCTCACTTTCTGCTAACCTAACCGGTGGCGCTTTGTATTTGCGCGATTCTGTTTTTCTAACCGATCGCGTTAAAATTTTTAATGGCACGGTGCACGCCAATAATTTTTTAACATTGATTTCCACGGCCACTAAAACTGCGCGCATCGAGCGCGTAGAAGGCTCCGGAAATATTTTGGGTGCGGTTCGCTTTCAACGGTATGTTGATCCTGGCCGAATGTATCGCTACCTGAGTTTCCCGGTGAAGAATGTGAAGGTGAGTGATCTGCAAGAGCATGTTCCGGTAACGGGTAATTTCACCGGCAGTTCAACCGGTGCAGGTTTAACGGCTAACCCATCATTGTTTCAATATACTGAACCCGCGGGTTGGTTGCCCTATCCTACTGTTGCCAGTACACAAGAGTTTTCGCTGGGCCGCGGCTACTCGGTGTTTATCCGAAAAGCAGAAGATCCATCGCTTATCAAAGTAGCCGGAGAAGTACAGGTGGGTAATTTTCCTTTTCAATTGAACGCAGGTTCTGCCAATCCAAATCTGGGTTGGAGTCTGGTAGGTAATCCTTACGCGGCTCCGATACAATGGGGAGCAACAGGTTGGCAAAGCGTTAATTTAAATCCTACTATATATGTGCGCGATAATGAAGTTGAGAATGGCCGTTTCTTATCATGGGATGGTGAAGATGGCGACATAGAGTTTGCAGGGTTGATTGCACAAGGGCAAGCGTTCTGGGTAAGAGCAAGCGATGTAAACCCAACGCTTACCGTACAGGAAACCGCTAAAGTAAATTCGCAGGCGAATATGTTTCGTACAACCGGTGAAGGAAGTTCATCATTAGCCATTTCATTAAACCATGCCGGACTAACCGATCGTACTTTTCTAAAATTCAATGATCGTTCGGATTTGAAATTCGATGCCCGCAATGATGGACTAAAACAAAAAAACGGTTACTACAATTTAGCCACGCTTACTGCGGATTCAGTTTTAGTAGCCATCAAAAATTTGCCTGATACCTGTAGTACTACAATAACCCTTGCCGTTGAGAATACAAAACCGGGTGCTTATACATTCAGTTTCTCAGGTTCGGCTTTGGATAGTAAAAGTGAACGAACGTTTTTCTTAGTAGATAACTACCTTGACTCGATGATAACCGTAAGTCGCAATGGCGAGTACCGGTTTCAGATAACCGAACTACCCAATACATTTGGTAAAAATCGTTTTCAGTTACTTGCAGGAATTGCCTTACCAGAAATTTCAGTGGAAGCTGGAACGTTGAAATCAAATGCGGCCAGCGGTAATCAATGGTTGTTGAATGGTGAACTAATTACCGGAGCAACACAACCTACCTACACACCCGTAGTAAGTGGCGCGTATCAGGTGCAGGTGGTGACGGTTTCGTGTTCAACTATCTCCGCTCCTTTTATATACGTGATTACCGGAACAGAGTCGCAACCGGTTATCCAACTCTATCCCAACCCCGCGCAGCATTCTGTTTTCGTGAAAGGAATTTCAAACCCAACACCATATAAGCTTATCAATCAATGGGGGCAGGTTATGCACAGCGGCCTGTTAACACCTGCCGATACCGAAATTGAATTGAAGTTTGCTTCCGGCCCTTACCTCCTAGCACTTGAAGTGGAGTCGGGCATACAACGGCATAAACTTATTGTAAAGCAGTAAGGTGCATAAATTTTCAAAAGTGCGATTTAGGAGGAACGATTTTAGGCTTATCGACATGAAACATTTTTAATTGTTATTTCATGTACGCTCCATCCCTCTTACTGTTACCTTTACCGATAGATTATGATGCAAAAAATTCTTTCTTACGCTAAAAGTATAACCATTAGCGTAGTTGTATTTCTGATTCTGTTGGCTGTTACCAACTGGGCGGCTGGTATTTACATGGCCAAGAAAGGTGGCGAAAAGCGGCATCTCTTACCAGCCTATGAACATGAACAAGAAGCTGCCAAAGCAATCTTCAACGATTATCATAGTGTGGCCCATCGGTATAAACCTTTTGCCGAATGGCAGATGTTACCCTATCAGGGAAAAACATTATCGATAAATGACCAAGGACTTCGCACACATACGCCTCCTGCTGGCGCAACAGCTAATCCGGTAATTCGTTTTTTTGGTGGCTCTACCATGTGGGGCGAAGGCTCGGACGATGCCAACACAATACCCGCTTTGGTGCATCAAAAAATTAATAGCGGCACGGTGATTAACCACGGACAACTGGCTTACAACTCGCGCCAAAACCTGGATGCATTAATATCCATGTATGCCAAAGGCGAAACAGCCGATGTGGTTATCTTTTACGATGGCGTAAACGATGCAGCCTTTCTTTGCCCGAATGAAATACAAGAGCTTCCGGGCCACCGGTTAATTCCTTTGTTTCAAAAAAAGATTTACGGTGGCGCAAAACAATTTGTACTGACTGTCCTCAATAATCTTTTTACCGAGAATATTTTATTGGTAATTCAATACCAACAAAGCAAAGGCACTAATCAAGCTTCGCAGTACGATTGTTTGAATAGCGACAAGGGTAAAACCGTAGCGAGTATGCTGGTAAAAAATTGGGAGATGGCAAATGAATTAGTCACCAGCCGGGGCGGTAAGTTTATTGCCATCCTGCAACCTGTTGCTTACGTGGGTTCACCCCGCCTCGACCACCTTGAACTGAATGCAGAGCTAGGTACCAATTTTCAATTTGTGTATGATGAAGTTCACAAAATAATCGACACGCAGCAACAGCCGTGGATCTATGACTTCTCACAAGCTTTTAATGGCGAAGATTATATCTACATCGATTTTTGCCATGTAACCAAAACAGGCAATAAAATTATTGCCGATAGGCTCGTGGATTTACTGCTTAATGATACATCTCAAAGTAATCCGAAATATTAAGGCTGCTCCTCAGGAGCTTATAAACAATTGCTTATAGTTCGTGCAGCGGTACAATTCCGCAACATTATAAGCGTAGTTTTTTAAATATAAATTCCGGAATACACCGGATCACCAACATGATCCATCGCCAGGCCGGCAACACGTAAATTACATTTCGTTTGGCAACCATTGCCTTGATAACGCTGCTGGCAACTTGTTCGGGTTTGGCTGTTAGTAAACCGGGTGTTGCAATCCCTTCAATCATTTTTGTTCGTATAAATCCGGGCTTTACCGTAACCACATGCACCGCACTTTTAACTAATCTATTTCGCAACCCCGATAAGTACGCTGTAAAACCTGCTTTAGCACTGCCATAAAAATAATTACTTTGCCTACCGCGTTCGCCCGCTACCGAGCTAATGCCTACAATAACTCCCGCTTTACGGCTTTCAAAATCGTTGGCGATTACATTCAGAATAGAAACTGCGCCCACATAGTTGGCCGTTAATATAGTCGCACATTCATCCCAATTAACTTTTGCTTTATCATGGTCGCCCAGAAAACCAAAAACACAAATGGCTGCATCGGGTTTAGGATCAAGGTGTTGATAAAAATCAGCATGTGAATTCATATTGGCCGCATCAAACGCTACCACCGTTACCGTTACTCCAAAGCGTATAGTTAAGTCGGCCTTTACGGGATTTAGTTTTTCAACTTGCCGGGCCGCCAATATTAAGTTGATGGATTTGGCTGCTAATTGATCGGCTAATGCCAAGGCTACTTCGGAGGTAGCGCCTAATATCAGTACAGTTTTCATGTGTTAATACTTTTTTTTGATGGTCACATAGAATTCGCATATATAGAGTCATACTACAAAGTAGATTAGTGGAATTAACAACTCGCTGGGTATAGTGCGCTTTATGCTCATTTCATAGATTATTTAATTTCAAGGCGCGTTGAAAGTGAGGATACAATTTTCTTTTCAGGATCAATCTTGTTTAGAAATGTTGTGAAAGAAGCAGCATTGGGGTACGTGCTATGAAATATTTCGGCTTTCATGCGCGCGTCTTTGGTCAGGTAAATCCGGCCACCATATTCTTTTATCATCAGGTCAAGTTCATCCAAAAAGGAAAAAAGTTTTGAGTTAATGGGAATGTCTAATGCCAGGGTGTAGCCTTCCATATTAAAAGAGATGGGCCCTTGTTGGGTACCAAAAAGTTTAAGCACAGCTAAGAACGAGCCCCAGCCCTTCTCGCTAATCCGCGTTAAGATGTCGCGAATACCAACCTTCCCCACCTGTTTGGGAATCACAAACTGGTATTGTACAAATCCGCGGCTTCCGTAGATTCTGTTCCAATGTAAAATGGCATCCAACGGGTAAAAGAATTTTTCGTAAGAAGTTATACCATGCATTTCGCGTTTATAATTCTTACCATAATAAACAGCGTTAAATGCTTTTACGGAGAGTCCGTTTAATACAAAGGAAGGAAAGTTGAAAGGCACCGAGAGTGTTATTGATTTTTTAGGTTGTTGCCGCCCGCCATTTAAATCTGGCACAGTGGCATGTTCGCCTACCATCAGGATACTTCGCCCAAAGTTTGATCCGGTTTTAAGGCAATCGATCCACGCTACAGAATACGTATAGTGACTATACTGCTCAAAAAGATCCAGCACTTCATCCAGTCCGTTGGCTTTAATCTGTACTTGTTTAATAAAACCCGTTTCTATTTTTTTTAAACTAAAGGTTACTTCCAGAATAATACCGGTAAGCCCCATGCCACCACAGGTAAACCAAAAGTATTCACTGTTCTCGGTAGCGCTACAGTGAATAATAGCACCGGCTGGCGTTAGAATTTTTAGTGCAATTACATGCTGCGAAAATGATCCATCTTTATGATGATTCTTACCATGCACATCGGAAGCAACGGCTCCACCTACGGTAATAAAACGGGTACCGGGCGTTACCGGCAAAAACCAACCCTTCGGCATAGTCAGTTCCAAAACATCCGAAAGCAGCAGTCCGCTTTGGCAGGTGATGATGCCGTGTACTGCATCGAAGTTTAAAATTCTATTAAACTTTAGCGAGCTTACAACAGAAGCGCCTAGCGATGCATCGCCATAGCAACGGCCATTGCCCCGAACAATAAATGCAGAATTGTCGGCTAAAGTTGTATCAAAGTCATGAGCAAATACGGGCGATGAGACTTTTGCTTTCTCTCTTGGGTAATTGTTCCAATTTGTAATAAAATCACTCGCCATTCTATTAAAATCTATACCTTTAACTCCGATAGTTACGCTTTAATTCAACGTTTATGAAGAAATTTATTAACGAAATTTTTTCTTTTCAAAACCTTACCTGGAGGCATTGGACTTTGATCCTTTCACTTTACCTGGCCCTTCATATTCCGGTTGTGATGAAAAACACGTATGATTCCAATCTTGCCGTAATGCAGGCTAAAGCGTTTCTGCAAGGCAACCTTAACATCGAAAATTATTTTTGGGATGCCTCGGTATTTGAAGATAAATTCTATGTGTGCTTTCCACCTTTCCCTTCAATTCTGCTAACGCCATTGGTAGGTATATTCGGTAGTGGCATTAACACGATATTCATCAGCCTCTTGATTTCCTGCTTCAGCATGTTTTTGCTGTATAAATTTTTAAACAAAGTAATGGGGAATTCAGATGGTAAACTTTGGGTGTTTCTCGCATTCTTTTTTGGTAGCGGCTATTGGTGGGTTGTGCTCACCAGCGACTACATCAATGGGTTTGCCCACGTAATTTGTACTTGCCTGCTGCTTTTGTTACTGCTGGAATTGCAACATAAAAAAAGACCACTGCTGCTCGGGCTATTATGGGCATTAGCTTTTCTAACCCGGCAGATGACCATTTTCTATATCATTCTTATTATCTACTTTCTGTATGTGGATCAAGTTGATAAGAAGCTTGCATTCAAAAAACTAGTAAGTGTGTTTGTTGTGGCCGGGGTTTGCGTAGTTCCTTACTTCGTATTCAACTACCTGCGGTTTCATAATTTATTCGATACGGGCTACCAATACCTGATTTACGCAGCACCCATTCAAGAGCGAATAGATCAATACGGGTTGTTCAGCACAAAATACTTTTTGTTTAACTTCTACCACCTGATGCTAAAGGGTCATAATGTAATTTTTTCGGGTACCATGAATTTGCAGATCACTGGCATGGACCAATACGGCACGTCTATTCTGGCAGCCTCGCCCTTTGTTATTTTTGCTTACAAGGCTCAGCAGCAAATAAAATTTAAGATTGCATTCTGGGCTACCATTCTGTTGATCTTAAGTAGCATACTGCTCTATCATAATAACGGGTGGATGCAGGTTAACACCCAACGTTTCGCGCTCGATTTCTTTCCGGCATTAGTAGTGTTGATTGCCCTAAGTTATACTGTAATTCCAAAATGGTTGTTTAAATCGTTTATCATTTACGCTATCGCCTTGAATTGTTTAAGTTACACCATCCACATTTTACGCTAATGAAAAAGTGGACTTCATTTAGCATTGAACTACTCCCCATCCTGGGGTGTGCGCTATTTCCATTATTCTTCGAACTGTCTTACCAGATAAATCTCTATATGATTTGGGAAGGCGCTTACCGACTTTCGCTTGGAGAGTTACCCTACAAAGATTTTGGCATTCCCATGGGAGTTTGCTCTTGGGTAATTCCTGCGCTATTTTTTAAACTCTTTGGGCCAACCCTTTTTACGTTAGCCAAAGCACAGGCATTTATGAATATTGTTTCCGGTCTTGCTTTCCGTTGGATACTGGTAAACAATGGCGCTAACTTTTATACCCGCTTTCTCAGCATCTTCATCTTTGCACTTACCTTTATACTCGGGCTATATTGGCCGCAATACAATCATACCGTTATCATCTTTCAACTTGTTGCGTTGGGCTTTCTATTTCATTACTTTAAATATGCCGAGCAAAAATTTTCATGGGCTTATCTGATTGGCTCAGGTTTCTTTTTTGCGGTTGCATTCTTCACCAAGCAAGACGGAGGCGCACTGGGCTTACTGATTGGTTTAATTCTAATAGCCATTTATGCCTTTCAGTTACGCACCGTTAAACCGGCCATTATCTTCACCACAACTGTTGTTGCATTATTCTTACTTTTTATTCTTCCGTTTCTTAAATATGACTTTGGGTATTGGTTTAACTATGGGCAGGAGCCACACTACGCCCGTGTATCCCTGCAGGATTTGCTGAGAATTAATATGGAAGAATCGCGTTGGGAAAAGTTCTATTTTATTGGCGTGCTTTTGATTTTTTATGTTCAATGGCGAAACGGCACTATTACCCGAATGAGTTTTTTATTTACGTTGCTTATACTCGGCATTCTGGTTCAGGCCATGATCTATCAGGTTACCAGTTATGTGCCCAAGGATAACAACTTCTTTTTTCATGCCTTTGCATGTGCTTTTATTCTTGTGCAATTGCAGCATTCAAGTTGGTATCAATCGCGTCTTACATTTTCAATTTTGTTTGTGCTGGTAAGCCTGTGGTGGTCAGAAAAATATTGGAAGTATGCCGACAAGATTTTGGTCAAAACAATTTTCAAGCCCTCCAATCAAGATGTGGTTTCTATAAACACGTACATCCTGCAACCACCCGAGTGCAACTTCTATGCCAACCTATCTACCTGGAAAAAATCTTCGTTGCCTTCATTTCAGAACATCCGAATGCCGGAAAGCACGGTTAATGGCATGAATAAGCTCATTCCATTGATCGATCAGGTACGCAGGATAAAGGAGCCGATTGTATTGAATATGTCGGAGCTTACCCCGTTAGCAGTTGAGGCTAATTTCAAATTAGAAACCGGACCACTCTGGTTTCACTTGGGTGTAGGTATGTTCGATCGGGAACTCAATCAGTTTTTAACGCGAATAGAAGAACAGCACTATGATGTGGTAATCTTTGAGCATCTGCCTCTGCTGAATAATTTCTATCCTTTTGCCGTTTGGGAAAAACTAGGCCAACACTATACACTTGTTGATTCTTTTGAAGCCCCGCGTATTGTATATCCGGGTACTATTGAGGTTTATGTTTCCAAAAGATTAACTTCTTTACAACCGGTGGCGGTTCAAACAATGCATTAAATCCAAACCTGATAAATGCTTTATATAAAGCAATGGGTATAAATATGCCGCCAATCATAATAACAATTAACATGAGCAGCGGTGGTGCTTCCGGATAGAGTTTAAGGAATACCATTCGGATACCGCTTGTAAAGATTAAGTGCATAATGTAGATGTACAACGAATGGCTTCCGATGAACTTTAGAATTTTTAACAGATTCCATTCGTCCAGCTTATACGAAAAAATAAAAATCAGAAGTGCGCCAATAATGGTTATGGGCACAAACATAAC
Source organism: Cytophagales bacterium (assembly GCA_017303795.1). Classification (GTDB taxonomy): domain Bacteria; phylum Bacteroidota; class Bacteroidia; order Cytophagales; family Cyclobacteriaceae; genus ELB16-189. The sequence goes on from JAFLBR010000003.1 coordinate 119,746, forward strand.
AAACCCAATAAAATCCAATTCGTTAAGTTTATTCGTGTCAGGGTACTGCACCCGCCAAAAAATCTGCAATAAAACAAAAACTGGAAGCGCGTAGAGTAACCACTTGCCCTTAAAGAAAGTACTATCCACCGGCATTAATATCTCGGCAATCAAGAATCCAAAAACCAAAAACAGATAATAAAAGGTTATGTCGTGCAGTGAGAAAAAATCTGTTTTAATGAAATAAGATGCTACATAAAGAGCAAGCGCAACAACCACATTTAGTAGAACATTAAATTTTAGCAGCTTAAAATTTACTGTTGCAAAGACTATCATAACTGCAAACAAGGCATATAAATACCAGAATTGATCTATCGCCCTGGGGAAGGTGAACAGATAGCCGTAATATTCAATACCCTTATTATAGTTGGAGTACTGACTAAATACGATTTGAATGGTAAGGTGAATAGTGGCCCAGATAAAATAGGGATACATCAACGATTCGAACTTAAAGCGCACAAAAGTATCCAGTCCTCTTTTTAATGCACTGGAGCGGATAAAAATTCCGGAAACAATAAAAAATATGGGCATGCTGGATTCCTGAACCAGATAGATGGCATTTTTAATATCTACACCTGCACCCAATAAACCAGTTAGCGCATGCCGATAAACTACATAAATGATTACAATGCCTCTGGCATAATCAATCCAGCCACGTCTATGAACCTTCGCATTATCAACAACAGTAGAACCCATCAGTTAAAATTTCGTATTAAAAGAATATCAACAAACTTAAATAAAAAACCACATTTCATTGAACAATGAAATGTGGTTAAGGCAGGTTATGAATAAACTCAAGTTACTCTAACCAGTGTGTTTATAAGGGTCTGGTATAAGTTTTTAGAATAAAGGTTTACATCACATCTTCCAGCCTAACCCCTATTAACTGCTCCAGATCAAGTTTTGCATTTTTGAAATCCCGGTCGGCTTGCAGCATGGCAATAGAAGCGCGGTTAAGTTCAGCCTGACTTGATGTATAAACTTCGAAGTTAGTTTCGCCTCTCTTAAAGCGCTGTTCAATTAATTTGAGATTACTTTCTGTATCAGAAAACTGTTGAGATTGAATTTTAAAAACTTTTTCGGCAAGCAGGTAATCGTTATATGATTTTAATACGATTCTTCTTACCTCCAGTTTTTGTGCATTCACCTGCTCCTGAGCTATGGATAACCTCTCCCGGTTTTGTTTTGTCTCATTAGGACTTTTTACAAAAATTCCAAGCGGCACAATTAAACCAAAATTATAACGGGGAAGAAAAACAGGTACATTTGCATCCTGCTTAATATTTATCTCATTTATGTTTCCCTGCAGAGTAACCATATTAAGCCAATCCGCAGCAGACTTACCAACCTGATATTGGGCAATGTTTACATCGCGTCTGTAGATTTCGTTGGTGGGATGATTTTTCCAGGCTAGTTGAACCAACTTCTCTCCAAAGTCGGCACTTTGAACCCGCTCGGGTAAAATAATTTTGTTATAATCTACAGACTGGGCTTGCACGGCTATGCATCCGAGTAGTACAAAAAGGGGGAACAGTTTTATGGTTTTCATATAATCAAATAATTGTGTCTGACTTTAATTTATCGAATTGGGGTAAGCGAATTAACAAAGCATAAATGGCAATAACGAGTAAGTTTGATGGCTTCGAAAACATAGCATGTTGTGTAAAGTGCCCAACGGTTAATGCAAAAAATGGAATTGTATAAGCCAAATTTAAATTTCGAAGTAATGGATCAACAATTAAAAAGTGATTGTTTATACCCTTTATCATTACAGCAGCAAAGAACGATACAAATATAAGCAATCCGACCCATCCCAGCTCCAACCCGGTTGCCAGGTAGCCGCTATCCGGATCCCACCCACCCGCTAATGGATGCCCCGGTGAATAAATTACTCCACTTGTTCCGGTTGTCATAGGCCCCCCGCCAATAGGATTGCTACGAATATATTCCTGAAACCGCAGGCGTTTATAATCCCGCACACCCATAGAAGCATCTTCGGATGGGGTAAAGGTAGACCGCAGACGAATTACCGGACCACTGTAAAACGGGCCAAAAAAAAGTATTCCGCCAGCAAGCACAACAACCATTGCAAAAAGTATAACCTTCTGATTATTGACATTAAGTAGAAACAAAAGCAAAAAGCCGATGGCAACCATTGCAGTAGCCGTTCGGGTTCCGGAGTTCGTCATGGCTATGAAGCAGATCATCGCAGAAACCCCTGAAAAAATCTTCCAGCGCAATCTGTAAGGGCCAAAAAGTAATGTACTAAAAGCTAATCCGCAGAAGGCAAGAAACAACCCATAGCTGGAAGGATCCGAAAGAAAAGAAAACTTCCGCATACTGCCCCACTGAAAATAAAGTTCGAACCGACCGGGTGCTTCATAAATCCACCGCCATTCAAAATCTGTTAAACCAAAAGTATCTTGATAAATGCCATAAAACGCCACCGCTAATGCAACCCCAAGCCAAAGCATAGTGAAGTGCTTGATGTTCTTTATGGTGACAAAGAGCTGAAAGAAAATAATGTAGGTAAGCAAAGAGGTGTTATTCCGCATGGAAATTGCCCAACCTGCTAATGAAACTGCATTGGGATTAAACAGCTGTAGTATTTGATACGCTGTTATAATCACAAAAAATAAAGTAAAGATATTGTTGAAGCCTGTCCAGTCTTTAGGCTTCTTTACATTAAGAAAAATACAGACAAAAGTTATAACCACCAACGCATCATAAAAAACCCCAAAAGGAATTTGCGATGAGATGAGGCGCGAAACATAAAACATAAAGGAGCCCATTAAAAAAAGAATATAGACTCCAATACGAAAATCAAAAACAATTGCGCTAACAACAAAAAAACCAATAACACCTAATATTATTAATGCCCCAACCATAATGTTGGCGGAGGCAATAAAATACGAAGCCGCTGTGGAAGCGAGTACGGCTACAAACACCAGAAGGAAAGTGTTGTTACGCGCTTTCATTGTAAAATAAGAATTTTAAGAATCATGAAGAGGTAGATGGAAACCACAAATACGATTACCACTACCCGTATTAAATCTTTTTCTGTAAACTTCTTGCTCAAAACAAATTGATATTTAGAAAATATTTTAGCTACTACAATAAGAACTCACTTTACTTTTGGTTTAATCCAGTCTTTGAGAAACTGCCACCCAAAAGAATACCAGCCCCACAACTCCACAAATACAAACCACGTGTTGATTTTAAACTTGTTATAAAGAATAATCTGATTAACAATAAAGATAACTCCAAATGAAATAACCGTACCGTAAGCCGCACCAATAACCCCAAAAGCGTGAAGCAGGAAATAGTTTAAAACAATATTAAGCACAGCCATGAGTAACGATAAATAGAAATTCAGCTTTGGCATATGTAAAGCATCCATAATTGTTCCGAATTGCCGGCTAAAAGGCATCAGCATGGTGTAAAATATGGTTACCTGTAAAATTGGAACAGCCTCCATGTAATCATTTCCAAAAATAATGAGTATAATAAAATCCGCCAGGAAATAAATTGGGATTACTACCGGAAGCATAATGGCTAATATTAAACCAACCGACTTGTAGTACAGAGATTGAACACCTTCAATACCAGACTCCGCCATTTTATTTCCTACCTGCGGGAAAACCACATTTGCAATGGCCATAGTGGGCACTTCCACGATATTTGAAATACGTAATGCCGGATTGTACATCGCTACTCCAGCACTAGAGATCATTCTGCCAATCATCCAACTATCTGTATTACGGATAAGGATGGCACTGATATTAGTACCGAATGTGTACTTACCCAAATGAAACAATTTCTTAAGAATTTTACTATCAACAAGATTAAACTGAAAACCAGGAATTTTGCCCTTTACCAATTGATATGAAAAAAACGAAGCTACAGCCGTAGCGCAAAGTTGTACTATTGCCAGTTCAGTTAATGATGGACTTCCGCCCATAACATAATACCCAAAGATGTAAGCCAGAAATAAGAATAGCCGAACAAAGTTAGTTGTGAAGATGGCTTTGAACTCCAGGTTTGATTGTAAAAAATATTCAAAATGAAGAAAAACAATAAGGATAAAAGAATTCAGTCCATAGATATAAAAGAGTTGCTCCAGGTTTTCAACATGCCAGAATTTTGCGAGTAAGCCAGCACACGAAACTAATATAATAACAACTAAACAAGTTAATAACACATGAAGAACAAGTGAGCCTTGGATAATTTTGGTGCGTTCATCTTCTTTAGCAACAACCAACATGCTAATAAAGGGTATTCGTATAAAGCCAATGCGCAAAGTCTCCAATATGCCCCCTACACTCGTAAATAATACCCATACTCCAACCTCAGCAGGAGGAAGCATGCGCACCAGAAAATAGATACTGGCAAAGCCCAATAAAACTACAGCAGCTTGATTTATCAGAGAGTACACTCCATGATTTATCCAACGGGATGAATTACTTGTTGTCAAAAATTAATTGATTTTAAGTAAAGAAACCACCGGTTGGGGTACCTCACTATTAATGATAGAGAAATCATTCTGATGATATTACTAAAGCTATAAAAAGAAGGGCCGTACTTTTGTGTTTTGATTTCTACTAGTTGTTAAGATTTATAATCCTTCGGATCAATTTTATTCAGCACACAGCCACCAAACTTAATACCTAGTGATTTAACGTATTGAATAGATTCACGATCTTGCTGAGCTACAGTTGACTGAGCTGAGAAAATGGTGATCACTTTATCCACATATTGAACAAGCTCTTTGGTATCAGCATAATCATTTAAGGCGCCACCCTCTAAAATGATGTAATCAAAATTTGCTTTAAAACCTTCAATCAGGTTTGCGAAATTTCTTCCACTTAATATTTCAGCGGGTGAGGCGATACCACCGCCAGCATTTGTTACTACAAACACGTTTTTATAGATGGTTGGCGTAATCAACTCATATGCCATTTCTTTGTCCTCAGATTCAACATCTGCTTTTCCCTGCTTGGATGAAGTTAGAAGCCCTGCAACCAGTTGCCGGTCTTCAATTGATTTAACTTTTGATCCTTTCGGTAATATCTGCGAGAGTACGTTGTTTCTAAAGTTAGTATCAACAATTAGCACGCGCTTGTTAACTAAACTTAAAATATAAGATAGCGCCATAATGGTAAAAGTCTTGCCTTCATTTTTACGAAGGCTGGTTACTAAAAACACCTGCGAGTTTAATGAAACTACCTCATGCCTTATTTTTCGTAAAATCGACTTAAACAATTCCCCGCTTTCATTTCCGGTTTGATTAAAGATTTGAGGAATATTAAAATTGTTGATGTTTAAACGAATGATGGAGCCTATCAAGGGTAAGTTAACAATCGAACTAAACTTATCAACCGAACGAAGTGATTGATCTAAAAATTCGAATAGCGCAATGATAAAAATACAAATGGAGAAACTGCTGAATCCTGCCAGGCCAACAATTATTAGTCGTTTGCTGGATAGCGGATCGTGCGGTGGAAACGCTGCTGAAGTTTGTCTTAAAGTATTTGAAGCCAATAACCGGTTTTTTGCTTCATTAAATTTTGCCACGGCTGCCAGATATTCTTCCGAGGCCAGATCCACATCCTTTTGAATAGCTTCGAGCTTTGCTTCTTTAGAAGCATACCCCGAAAAACTGTATTGTAAACTGGTAATCTTGGCTTCAACGGTAATTAGGTTAGTGCGGGCAACCTGATACTCTACCTCTAAATCGTTAAGCTTGTCTTGAATCTCAGCCTTTGTTAAGGTAGGGGTGGCTGGGCTAGAACCCGTTCCTGCAGTTTGAATCCTCAGTTGCTCGCGTAAAAAACTGATGGAGTCTTTTAATGCATTGTCTTGTTGGCCCCCGGTTATATACCGATCATTTAAATTGTTAATGGTGTTGCGTAGCTCTATAATCTTCTGATTATCCAACACGCTGGTTGTGCCTGCTATTCCATTTAGCTGCCGGTTTAAATTTCCTCTGGTAAGTTCAACACGTTGAAGCGAACTTCGAATCTCATCGCGTTGTTTTTCAAGATCAGATAGTTGAACAAGTTTATTCTCGCCTTCCTTTTCAACATTAAAGAGGTTATTCCCGGTTTTGAACAATCGCTGGGTTTCCATCTTATCATCCAGATCACTTTTCTTTTGAATGACAAGGTTGTTGAGAAAATCAACTGATTCACCGGCACGCTCTGTTGTTAAGGATTTACTTAGCCGGATAAACTCTTCGCAAAAAGCATTGGCTGCCAAGGCCGATAAGTGTGGGCTATCTGAAACATAATCTACCTGAATAAAATCAGTGTTCGGAATGCGGTATATGGTCAGGTTTGCGCGCACAACCAGGTAATCATAATTGTAGGCCATTAAGAACTTTCTGATAACTGGATAGCCCGGTGATGAGGTGGACAGCGGCTTCAATTCGTTCAGCATTCCCGTAACCAGGTCTTTTACATACTTAATTTCTTCCGAATCCGTTTGAAGTTTCTCTGGATCTGGTTGGTGAAAAGGTTCCTCCTTACCTTCTAATTCGTGAAGCAATAATCTATACTGAACAAAGTTAGTTGGCGCCCCGGCATTCATGGAACTCAAAAGATTATTGAATTTTATATCTGCATCTCTGGGGTTAAACCATTCCTCCTTTAAATGAACCTGATCGTTCATGGTAAAGCCGGTTGATAGTTGAGTAGAGGCCCTGTATTTTTGAACCTGATTGAGTGTAAATAAAAAAGCAGCACCACTGGCAAGAATTGGCGTGATAATCCACAGCCATTTCTTTCTCCAAATAACCTTTAATAAAAACAGGATATCCATATTTTAGCCAATAAGTTAGTCTATTACAAAAGTACCACAATTTATGCTATTAAATAGCCCTTAATCAGGGCCTGCGTTCATCTTCCATCCTAATTACGGAAACGATTGAAAAGTAGTTTTAAAGAATCTGGAGGGAATGATTTTAATTTCTTTAGGCTTACGATCAAATCCATTAAATTTGAAAATTAATTCAACCCTAAATGCCGCCAGCAGCGAAAAGGAACCCTCTAAATCACAATTAATTTCTTAAAGCTTCTAACTCCTCCGTACAAATATCTAACTCATGAAAATCCTTGGTATCTCAGCATTCTATCACGACTCCGCAGCAGCCATAATTGAAGATGGCGAAATCATAGCCGCAGCCCAGGAGGAACGCTTTACCCGCAAAAAGCATGACCCCGGCTTTCCTACCCATGCTGTAAAGTTTTGTCTGGAGTATGCCGGCACATCGTTAGATAAAATTGATGCCATTGCGTTTTACGATAAGCCGCTCCTTAAGTTTGAGCGCCTTTTGGAAACCTATTATGCCTTCGCCCCAAAAGGGTTATCCTCATTCATTACCGCTATACCGGTTTGGTTAAGAGAAAAGATGTTTCTTAAGCGGCTTATTATGGAAGAACTTGTTAAAATTGACGCCAAACTTGACAAGAAGAAAATCAAGCTCCTTTTCCCTGAACATCACCTATCGCATGCTGCCAGTGCCTACTATTCATCTCCCTTTCAGGAATCGGCCATATTAACGGTTGATGGTGTGGGCGAATGGGCTACAGCTTCCATCTGCCACGGCACCGGAAAAGATGTTAAAATTCTGAAGGAGCTTAAGTTTCCGCATTCGTTAGGATTATTATACTCAGCATTCACCTATTTTCTTGGATTTAAAGTAAACTCTGGCGAGTACAAATTAATGGGTTTAGCGCCCTATGGTGTGCCCGATAGTGATGACGTGAATCGTTATGTAGCTATCATCAAAGAAAAACTTATCTCCCTTAAGGAAGATGGTTCTGTTTGGTTAGATCAGGAATATTTTAATTACTCCACCGGCTTACGCATGGTGCATGAGGATAAATGGGAGAAGCTCTTTGGCTTTAAAGCCCGTAAGCCCGAAGACGAACTTCAGGCGCATCATTGCAACCTTGGGCTTGCCATTCAAAAAATTACCGAGGAATCTGTGATTTTAATGGGGAAGGAAGCGCAGCGTCTTACTGGTTCAAAACATTTGTGTCTGGCAGGGGGTGTGGCGTTAAATTGTGTGGCGAATGGTAAATTGTTAAATACTCAAATATTTGAAAATGTTTTCATTCAGCCTGCTGCCGGTGATGCCGGTGGTGCGTTAGGAGCTGCTCAGGCTGCTTACCACATTCATTTTGGTCAGGATAGAAAAGTATCTTCGGCAATGGATTCCATGAAGGGTTCTTATCTGGGGCCTGAATATTCAGATTTTGATGTAGAAAAAGTAATTCGGAAGTATCAGGGCAAAGCGCAGCATTTTACCGATTACAATCAACTTACAGAGTATGTTGCAAAAAAGATTTCGGAAGATAATGTAGTGGGTTGGATGCAAGGCCGAATGGAGTTTGGCCCGCGCGCATTGGGTGGCCGTACTATTTTGGGCGATCCGAGAAGTTCTGAGATGCAACGAAAACTTAATGTAAAAATTAAGTACCGCGAATCGTTCAGACCATTTGCGCCATCAGTCCTGGCTGAGGACTGCTCTTCCTATTTCGAACACAATACTACTTCTCCTTATATGCTATTGGTTCAGCCTGTTGTAAAAAGCAGAAGAAAGCCATTACCAGAAGGTTATAATACCATGTCGTTAAAGGATAAGCTTTATCACTTACGATCGGACATGCCCGCTATAACGCATATCGATTTCTCTGCCCGGATTCAAACCGTACACAAAGAGACAAATCCACGGTATTATCAGCTCATTGAATCGTTTAAGAAATTAACAGGCTATGGCGTATTGGTAAACACCAGTTTCAATGTGAGGGGCGAACCTATTATCTGTACACCCGAAGATGCCTACCGATGCTTTATGCGTACGGAGATGGATTTTCTAGTGGTTGGCAACTACGTTTTTGATAAAAAAACGCAGCCAGACTGGCAAGAAAAAGACAATTGGAAAGAAGAATTTACCTTGGATTAAAGTATCTTTGAGGCCTCGAAAACTATAGATAACATGGAATTTCTTAAGGACATCCTGAAGTTTATGTCAGCCCGGAAAAAGTGGTGGTTAACCCCCGTTATCTTGCTGCTGATATTCATTGGTATCTTGTTGGTGATCGGTGGAGGCTCGGCAGTGGCTCCGTTCATTTATACCCTCTTCTAAACTAGTACCGTGCAAAATCAAGACAGATATAAAAGTATTCTGGTAATTGTTACCGGATTTCTGGTAATAGCCTGGGTTCTATTTGTAAAAGAATATACCAACGCTTCTACAATTCTTGCTAAGGTAGCTGTAGGTATAGGTTTAATCTCTGTATTTATTCCTATTGCCGCAAAGGGAATAGAATGGGTTTGGTTGAAACTTGCGCACATACTTGGATGGATTAACTCAAAAATACTGTTGGGGGCTATCTTTTTCTTTTTTCTTTTACCCATTGCCATCATATCTCGTTTATTCACTAAAGATCCACTGAAATTAAAGGGTCGCGAGCTGAAAAGTTTATTTACAGATCGTAATCATCAATACACGAAAGAAGATCTAGAAAATATCTGGTAATCAATTATGCGGCCTATTATAAAATTGATACGGCCTAAGCATTGGATTAAAAATCTTTTTTTACTGATCCCGGTTTTTTTTGCGGGAAGTCTTTTCCAAATTGAGCGTATCGAAATTTTAGGGTTAGGCATGATTGCCTTCTGCCTGATTGCTTCAGCTGTTTACATTATAAATGATCTCAAAGACATTGAAGTTGATCGCATCCATCCTTTAAAAAGAGATAGACCGTTGGCTTCAGGAGCTGTAAGTAAATCAAAAGCAACTCTACTGCTTTTTACTTTTATACTGTTTGGTTTATCGCTCTCATACTGGCTCAACCCAATATTTTTCTACCTGGTTTGTGTATACCTAGCCTTAAATGTTGCTTACTCATTCGGACTTAAAAATATCTCCATCGTAGACTTGTTTATTGTTTCGCTCGGTTTTTTAATACGTATCTATAGTGGCGGAATTTTAGCTGGCGTTGAGGTGTCGCATTGGCTTGCCATTATGATACTTTTGCTTTCGCTCTTTCTGGTGTTAGCAAAAAGACGTGACGATATAGTGCTTCAGGCAAAATCGCAGGCTGTAATTCGAAAAACCTCATCCAGCTATAATCTGGAATTTATTAACGCATGCCTTACCATTTTCGCTGCCGTTATTGTTGTATCATACATCATGTATACCGTTTCGCCTGAGGTGGTTGATCGCTTTAATAGCCCCTATCTCTTTGCCACTACCCCATTCGTTATTGCTGGAATTATGCGATACCTGCAAATAACAATTGTTGAAATGAATAGCGGATCACCAACCAGCATTTTGGTGAAAGACAAATTTATACTCACCACCATAATTCTCTGGATAATTTCATTCTATCTTATCATCTATAACTAAGGTGAACCATCTAGTTCTTTTCGATTTTGACGGCACCATTACCAATAGAGATTCGTTAAAAGATTTTCTGTTCTTCTACCATGGTTGGGCAAAAGTCTGTTTGGGTTTTATTGTGCTATCGCCCATACTGGCGCTCTTTGTGGTTAGGGTTATCTCTAACCATTCGGCTAAGCAAATTTTACTACGGTATTTTTTTGGAAGGGAACCTTTAGTTGTATTTAATGCCCGATGCAAGGACTTCGCTACTCAACACATTCCAAAAATTATTAGGACCGAAGCCTTGAAGCAGATTAACCAACATTTATCCAATCAAGAAACTGTGGTGGTCGTATCAGCATCGCCCGAAAATTGGGTTAAACCCTGGTGCGATAGCTTGAGTTTACTTTGTATAGCCACGAGGTTGGAAGCGAAGGATAACAGAATTACCGGTAACTATTCTGGCAATAATTGTTACGGGCCTGAGAAAGTAAGAAGAATTAAAGAGAAGTTTAATCTATCCGAATTCAAATCAATTGTGGCTTACGGAGACTCACGCGGTGATCGGGAAATGCTTGAACTAGCGGATATCAAGAATTATAAACCATTTCAATCTACTTAAAGAGTAGAATTTCAATCACCCCACCCTGCTTACTTAATTCTGGTTTAATTCGATGTGAAGAGATGGATACTTTTGTATCATCCAGTCCGACCAATCGCATACTTCGGATAATTTCTGCAGTGCGTGCTATGGTAACTATATTATCTTCTTCTTCCCTAACCCATAAAAGAATCTTAATATCTTTTTTAGCTAGAATCCGATTCGTTATAAACCAAATAATCTCGTTCTGATCACTTGAAAGTGTTGAGTTGCCTTTACTGAAATCTAAACGCATGGATAAGCGCTTAGGGTAAATCTCATTAAGCTCTTCTACAGTAAGAAATTTTGATCCAGTTGGTAATACATTAATAGAGTAAGAAACATTCACTTTAAAAATGTTGCTTTTATCCTCATTACCTCGTGCATAGTAGGCTATGGTATCTCCATAAATGGAGAAATAAGAATCAAAACCCTTTGTATTAATAGTATTACCCAGATTTTTTGGTACCGACCAAATATCCCATGTTCCATATAATCGCTCACTCACCAATACATCACCATCGCCAAAACCACCATGTCCGTTACTAGTAAAAAAAAGCTTTGACTTATCGATTGAAAGAAAAGGAGAAATTTCAAATCCTTTTGTGTTTACTGTAGGGCCAAGATTTCGGGGCTCGGTCCAATTGCCAGCCGAATCCTTTAGGCTGATATACAAATCTTCTTCGCCAAGTGTATCCTTACCCTTCATCGAAATCAGGATTACATCAAACTGCGGGTTTACATAGAAGCCAACAAAATCATCGCGGTTTATCCCTGGAATAGGAATGAACTCAGGGTGGCCCCACTGCCCGTTTATAAGTTTTGAAAAGGCAACACCACTTTTGTTGCTGTAACCATTTAACAAATACACCACGTTCTGCTCGGCATTAATGCCCACCACAGCGTTAGAGCGTTTGTTATTCCAAACGTTATCCATCCGTGAAGCTTGCATCCATTGGCCTTGATCATCCTTTTTACTCATCCAAATATCGGTACCCGCAAACTTGCCCCCTGTATTGGCATCATGAAATGCTCGAATAAAGTAAAGCGTGTTTCCATCAGGCGAAAGCATAGGCGCTAATTCTTCATCGCTTGAATTGATTACACTGCTTAACTCAATCGGGGTATTAAAAACCAATTCCTGTGCGTGTGCCAATCCGCTACAACCTAATACTATACCTAAGATGATCTTGCGCATGTTACCAGAAACTAGGTTTTAATTTATACTTATTAAATAACGTAAGGCCCAGTACAATCTCATGCGTGTTAGCATTAAAATTATTAAGCGAGGACGTATAAACATCATAAGAATAACCGATAGATAAATACGTAGTTGATAAGCCTAACAACAAGGACATTTTAGAATCAGGTCCCAGGCCAGCACCTACAAACAGAAGGTCTTTGTACCGCATACGCATGGTGGCCGACCATTGCAAGTCGTACCCATCAGCATAAATGGCTGTTACCGCAGGCGATAATGACCATTCTGAACTCACCGAAAAAAAAGCCCCAGTCTGAATTCTGTAACGCATACCATCATTCAAGTCAAATAAAAACTCACCGTTTAATCTTTCAGCAACCAGGTTATTGGTAGAAACTCCAAAGTAAAACCGATTAGAATACAGCAAGGCCCCAAAATCAACAGTTACCGTATTTTGTGTTCCCTGATTGGCATCTCTGAGCGAGATATAAAACGCATCGTTCACATCATCGCGCACGGTTAACCCAGTAAAGTCAATTCGTTGATTCATATGACCAACTTTTGTACCTAATGAAAAACTTAGCTTGTTTGACACGGGCAAATGGTATGCAAAATTTATAGATTCTGTAATCGATTTATATGGCCCTACGGTTCGCTGCGAAATCATACCGCCTAACCCCATTCGCCTTCTGAATTTTTTATCTGTTTGAACTTCATCAAACAATGTGGGGTTTGAAATTCGAAAAGAATTGTTTTTACGCCCAGAACGATTGGCATTGCCAAGGGCCGTGTAAGCACTGAGGTATCCATTGTTATTTTTAATCCCAAAATTATTCCACCCTTCGCGAATGCCACTTCTCAAATCCATGTATTCGTTCATCCCGGTAAAGCCAGGATTAATAGCAGGTAAATTGAGATAGTATTGAGTAAAATCATTCTCCTGGGCAAATGCCCCATAACCTGCAAGGATAAGTGCAATCGTGCAATAAATTCGTTTCATTCTCTTCATCGCAGTATCGTTACAATGCCTTGATATTTACGTTTACCCCCATTTAGATACAGGGTATAGAAATAGGGCCCCGGAGGAAGTTCCTTACCATTCATCTTTCCATCCCAGGTACAATCATTGGTTTTGCATTCAAAAACCCGCGCGCCATTCCGATCAAAAATTGCAAGTTCTACCTGCGAATAGAAATCCAGATTTAAAAAATCCCATTCATCATTTACGCCATCAGCATTTGGGGTAAATGCATCAACAATACCCACCTCGGGAAAAATCTCAGTAATGGTTACAATACGACTCATCGCATTACTTACATCCACACTATCTTTTACGGTGAATACAATTCGCTTATCTGAAATCTCGGCATCGCCTGATACCGGGCTTCTAAAGGAAACTTTTGTTAGTGCCGTCTGGTAATTGGCTCGGGTATCCTTACCGGATAAATCCAACACACCGGTTTCTGAATTATAGGCAACAGTAATGAGTTGACTAATTCCTGTTTCAACAGCAAGCACATCGCCTCGGGTAAAATTCTCTGAAATGTTTACGCGTGCGGAGAATAAAAAATTATCATCTACATCGTTAATCACAATTGCGTTTGTGATTTGTACGGCCGGATCGCCCAAGCTATATAGTATTGCTGTGGTTTCAATATTAGTCAATACAGGAGCATCGTTTACTTTATTAATCTTAATGGATGCAGTCGCATCTTGAGTCGCCAAAAATGTTCCTTCAAAAGCATTCCATTTAAAGGAGTCATTACCATTAAAGTTTGATGTTGGCGTATAAATAAAATTCTGTAACTGACCTCCACTAACCGCAATCTCCGCTCCTACTGTTACGGCTGTTCCATTCCATGTAAGTGAACCATTTAATGGAAGTGATATTACTTTTATATATACAATTGGGCTTCCCGAAAAACTCTCAAAATTATCACCAAAGGTGTTGTAGGTAAAAGTTAAAGGCTGATCTTCCAACGTTTCAATTTCAAAGTTTGTAAGTGTAGGCGGAAAATTAGGTGTTACCGTAAGCGTGCCTTGCTGGTAGGTGAAGCTATAGTTGTTATCAATACCACCACTAACAGTAATCGGGTACCCGCCTACTGCAGATGCCTGTGTAGCTGTAGTTGCCGCAACTGGAGCCGTATCAATTACTGTTGCATTCTCAGTATTTACAAAGCCAGTATAAGTAATGGTAAATTCTGGGTTGGGTGTTCCGAATAAACGCGATTGATTATTAGCCGTTGCTGTAAGAGTTGCTTTTGTTACAGACAAGGCCCCGGCCACATACGAAAAGTTGTAGTTGTTATCTACACCACCTGCTACGGTGATGGGATATGATCCAACATTAGAAGTTGCATTAGCTGCTGTATTAGCTACCGGTTTTGTATCTAAAACAGTTTCATTCTCGCCATTTACAAAACCTGCATACGTAATTGTTAAAGTTGGATTAGTTGCACCATAACTACGGGTGCGATTGTTTGCCGTAACCACGATTGGCACTTTGTTAACCGTTAACGATACCTGTGTTCCAGAAACAGAATTGTAATTAGCCGTGTTAGTTGGCACAAAGTCAACAGATAGAGTCTGTGTTCCGGCATCCAGAATTGTTCCTGCAATTGGTGAATACGTAAAAGTTCCCGCAACACTTGCCGTAGCATTGAGTTGCGTAGCCCCTAAAGCTGTTCCATAGGAAATAATAGCTGGATTTGACCATGTAATCAAAGGAGTAGCTTTATTCACCGTTATCAAAACAGTTACACCTGTTACCGGATTAAAATTGTTGGTGTTGGATGGAGCAAAGCTTACAGACAATACCTGATTAGCACCGGCATTTAATATTGTACCACTGGCAGGTGTGTATGTAAAAGTTCCGGTAGTATTAGCCGAGGCATTTAACTGAGTAGCACCAAGTGCTGTTCCATAAACAATTGCCGCTGGCGCATTCCACGTAATAACCGGAGTGGCCTTGTTAACTGTCAGCTGAACGGTAGTTACAGGCACCGAATTAAAATTAGAGGCATCCGCAGGCGTAAAACTAACTGACAAGGTTTGATTGTCTCCTGCATTTAGTATCGTTCCGGAAGCTGGTGAATACACAAACGATCCGGCTGTAGTAGCCGATGCATTTAATTGCGCTGTGCCTAGCGGAGTTCCAAAGGTGATAGCGGCCGGAGCTGGCCAGGTAATAACTGGTGTTGCTTTATTTACCAATATCTGAACGGTGGTATTATTAACACTATTATAATTAGCCGTGTTAGTAGGTGTAAAGTTCACAGAGAGCGTTTGATTGCCAGCATTAAGAATTGCACCAGTTGATGGTGAATATGTGAAAGCGCCCGGCACATTAGCTGTAGCATTAAGTTGCGTTGCCGACAGAGGAGTGCCATACGTTATAGCCGCAGGATTATTCCATGTAACAATCGGTGTTGCCTTGTTTACCGTTATAGTTACCGTAGTACCATTAACCGAACTGTAATTAGTTTGATCGGTAGGTGTAAAGTCAACCGTTAAAATCTGATTTGTACCTGCGTTGAGTATTGTACCCGCAACTGGTGTGTACACAAATGTACCCGGCACATTTGCTGTTGCATTTAATTGTGTTGCACTTAACGCAGTTCCAAAAACAATGGCAGCTGGATTATTCCAGGTTACGATCGGTGCGGTTTTTCCAACTTCGAGTACACCACTTACATACATAAATGAGTAATTACCATCCGAACCACCAGCTACATTGATTGGATAATTACCAATTGGGCTGGCTGCAATAGCTGTGGTGGTGGCAGTAGGCAACACATCAATTACAGAACTATTTTCACCGTTTACAAAACCAGCATAATTAATTACAAAAACAGGATTTGCTGTTCCATAAGGTCGGCTGGTATTGGCTGCCGTTGCTGTAAGAACCGTTTTTCCAATAGTAAGTGTGCCTGCTGTATAACTGAAGTTGTAATTGTTATCAACACCACCCGAGGCTGTAATGGGATAAGTACCTACCGAGCTTGTTACTGTAGCAGCCGTAGAGGCACCGGGGGTGGTATCCAGATCGCTAACATCATCTCCGTTAAGGAAACCACTATAATTAATTACGAAAGTCGGGTTAATAGCTCCGTATGTGCGTGTGGCATTTGCAGCTGAAGCACTAAGCGTAGCTTTGTTAATGGTAAGACTTCCTGCAACTAGATTAAGATTATAATTATTATCCGATCCGCCCGATAACGTGATAGTATATGTCCCAACATTACTCGCAACGGTTGCCGAAGTAGCAGCGGTGGGTGGCACATCAATTACCGCAGATGTTTCGCTATTAACAAATCCGGTATACACGAATGTAAGGGCCGGGTTCAAACTGCCATACGTTCGGGCTTGATTATTGGCCGTTACTGTTAAGTTGGTTTTGTTAATTGTAAGGGTACCCGCCTGAAGTACTATTGCATAATTCAAAGCGGCACCTCCACTTAAGGTGATTGGATAGGCACCTACTGCACTTGTGGTGTTAGCTGTTGTAGAGATAGTTGGTTGTGTTATGGAAGCTGCATTGTCGCCATTTAAAAATCCTGTATAGCTAATGGTAAGTGTTGGGTTCACTTGCCCATACGTTTTCGATTTGTCATCCGCGCGTGCAGTCAATGGAGCACTATTAACGGTAAGTGTTCCATTCTGTAAGGTAAAGTTGTAGTTAGTTGATATCCCACCACTTAATTGAATAGCATAATTGCCAACATTACTTGTTATCGCTGCTGAGGTGGAAATACCAGGGGGGGTAATGTCTGCTTCGGTATCACCATTCACAAAACCAGTATAGCCAATAGTAAGTACTGGATTAGCTACACCATATAATCTCGTTTTATTATCTGCTCTTGCTATAAGTGGTGCTTTTGTTATAGATAAAGAACCATTTATATAATTGAATGCATAGTTATTATCCTGGCCTCCGGCAGGAACAATAGGAAATGCACTTCCGGCACTGCTTCCTGCGATAGCAGAACTGGATGCCGTTGGTGGCGTATCAATCACCGCATCATTCTCGCCATTTACAAAACCCGCATAGGTTACAGCAAATGCCGGATTAGCAGCACCATAAATCCTGCTGGTACTTGTTGCAATTACAGCCAAGGTCGCCTTGTTTACAGTAATGGTAACATTCGCACTTACTGAGTTGAAGTTAATTGCATCGGTAGGAATAAAGTTTACAGATAATGTCTGGTTGGTTCCTGCATTTAATAAAGTACCGGCTGCCGGAGTGTACACAAAAGTGCCCGGCACATTGGCAGTTGCATTTAGTTGTGTTGTTCCAAGTGTAGTTCCATAGGTTATGGCGGCTGGGTTATTCCAAGTTACTACTGGGTTATCTTTATTGTTTACCTGAATTTGTACTTGCGTACTGGGTACGGAGTTATAATTAGTTGCATCCGTTGGGGTAAAACTCACCGTAAGTGTGTAAGTACCCACCGTGGCAAAAGAAGACCCAGCAGCTGGAGAATAACTAAAGGTACCCGGTACATTAGCCGTGGCGTTTAATTGAGTGCTGGTTAGAGATTCATTTATTTTTATAGGTAAGGGTGTTGACCAATTTACTACAGGAGTTGCCTTGTTAACGGTTATCAACACGGTTGTACCTGTTACCGCATTATAATTGATCGCATCGGTTGGGGTGAAGTTTACAGTAAGCGTTTGGTTAACTCCCGTATTGAGAACTGTTCCGGCTGCTGGCGTGTAAACTAATGATCCAGGCACATTGGCTGAAGCATTAAGTTGAGTAGAACTTAATGGAGTTCCGTAAATGATAGGAGCTGGGTTTGCCCATGTGATAACCGGTGTAGCTTTATTAACTGTTATTAATCGCTGTACATTCGAAACAGGATTATAGTTAGCCATATCAGTAGGCGTAAAGTTTACGGATAGTACCTGATTTGGTCCAGCATTTAATAAGGTACCAATTGTTGGAGTGTAGACAAATGTTCCGGCCACCGGGGCTGATGCATTTAATTGTGTAGCACTAAGCGCAGTTCCATAGGTGATAGCCGCTGGGTTGTTCCAGGTTATAACTGGTGTTGCTCTGCCTACTGTAATTAAAACTGTTGTACCGTTAACCGGATTATAATTATTGATATCAGTAGGTGTAAAGTTTACCGACAAAGATTGATTAGTGCCCGCGTTTAAAACTGTTCCTGCGGCAGGAGTATATACAAAACTTCCTGCCACTGATGCAGTAGCATTAAGCTGCGTGGCGGATAAGGCTGTGCCATACGTAATGTTAGCAGGGTTATTCCATGTAACTGTTGGTGTTGCTTTGTTTACCGTTATCAACACGCTGGTTCCATTAACCGTGTTATAATTTATGGCATCGGTTGGAGTAAAATTTACTGATAAGGTTTGATTGGTACCTGCATTAAGAACAGTACCCAGACCAGGTGCATAAACAAAACTTCCAGGTACAGTGGCTGTTGCATTTAATTGTGTGGCGCTAAGCGGAGTTCCATAAGTAATAGCAGCTGGATTACTCCAGGTAACTGATGGCGTAGCTTTGTTAACCGTAATCTGAGTAGTAAATCCATTTACCGAATTATAATTTAAAGCATCGGTTGGTGTAAAATTTACCGATAGCGTTTGATTAACACCAGCATTAAGTACTACTCCACTTGCTGGCGAATAAACAAAAGTACCGGCCACGTTCGCGGAAGCATTTAGTTGTGTTGCACTGAGGGAAGTTCCATAGGTAATCGCATTGGGTGCAGGCCAGGTAAGAACTGGTGTAGCTCTGTTAACTGTGATCTGTACCGTGGTACCAGTTACGGATTCATAATTTATTCCATCGCTGGGTGTAAAGTTTACCGTTAGTGTTTGATTAGCACCAGCATTGAGCAAAGTACCCGCGGTAGGGTTATATACAAAATTTCCTGGCACTGACGCGGTAGCATTCAATTGAGTTGCACTTAATGCTGTACCGTAAGTGATGGCAGCAGGATTATTCCACGTAATAGTGGGAGTTGCTTTGGTGATCGTTAATGTTCCGCTTACATAAGCAAACGTGTAGTTGTTATCATTACCACCTACTGCATTAATAGGATACACCCCTACATTACTGCTGATGATCGCGGTTGTACTCGCTGTAGGCAGCACATCCAGTACAGTAGAAGTTTCAGAATTAACAAATCCGGAATAGGTGATGGTAAATGTTGGGTTAGCCACTCCATAAATCCGGGTAGCATTCGCCACTGTAGCGGTAACGGTAGCTTTGTCGATGGTGAGTGTACCTGATGTATAGGTAAAAGTGTAATTATTATCCAATCCGCCTGCCACCGCAATTGGATAGGTACCAACTGCACTGGTTACAGTTGCTGCCGTACTGGCAGTAGGCGGTGTATCTAATACACTGGAATTTTCGCTGTTTACAAAGCCGGTATAACTAACTACAAATGCTGGATTAGCTGCACCGTAAACACGATTAGCATTCTGAGCGGTTGCAACCAACGTTGCCTTATTGATGGTAAGTGTACCGTTTACTAATACCAGATCATAATTATTATCAGTCCCTCCGGTTAAGGTTATAGCATAGCTTCCAACTGCCGAAGTATTAACGGCAACTGTAGCGGCAGTTGGTTGTTCATTAATTACGGATGCATTGTCACCATTCACAAAACCAGTATAGGTAATAGTAAGTGTTGGGTTGGCCGCACCGTACGTACGAGTTTGGTTGTTGGCCGTAGCCGTAAGTGTTGCTTTATTTACAGTAATCAATACCGTTGTGCCCGAAACAGAGTTGTAGTTGGTAGCATCTGTTGGGTTAAAGTTTACAGATAACACTTGATTTACTCCAACATTTAACACGGTACCAGCGGATGGTGTATATACAAATGATCCGGCAACTGAAGCCGTAGCATTAAGCTGAGTTGCTCCTAAAGCAGTACCATAGATTATAGCCGATGGATTATTCCACGTTACAGTAGGCGTTGCTTTGATAATCGTTAACGTTCCACTTATATATGTAAAATTGTAGTTCGCATCGGTACCACCACTAACGGTTATCGGGTATGTTCCCACATTGCTGCCTGTGGTTGCAGCAGTACCTGCTACCGGAAGCACATCAAGTGCACTTGAGTTTTCTCCATTAACAAAACCGGTGTAATTAATAGTAAAGCTTGGATTTGCAACTCCAAACACACGGCTCGCATTAGCGGCAGTTGCTGTAATGGTAACTTTGGTGATGGTAAGTGTACCATTTACGTAGGTCAAATTATAGTTATTATCCAATCCGCCCGATACCGAAATCGGGTAAGTGCCAACATCAGAAGTTAATGTAGCAGCGGAAGTTGCCTCCGGTGCAGTATCCAGTACTGTTGCGTTTTCTCCATTCTGAAAACCAGTATAGCTAATGGTGAATGTTGGATTGGCCGATCCATACGGCCGGTTTGTATTAACAGCTGTGGCTGTTAATGTTGCTTTCGTAATCGTAAGCGTTCCCGATACAGGTGCAATTTCATAGTTCCCATCCGAGCCCCCCGTTACCTGAATGGGATAACCGCCTACTGGCGAGGTAGCAATTGCTGTTGTGCTTGTGGTAGGTTGAACATCCAACACAGAAACGGTTTCTCCATTTGCAAAACCGGTGTAGGTAATGGTTAAGGTGGGATTAGCTACACCGTAAGTCCTCGTTTGGTTATTAGCTGTAGCCACTACAGTTGCTTTCGTAATGGTGAGTGTTCCGGCCACATAAGTAAAATCGTAATTACCTGATATACCACCACCAACAGTAATAGGATAAGTTCCAACATTAGTAGCGAGCCCAGCTACAGTAGCACCCGTTGGCGCAGTTGTTAGATTGGCAGGAGTCTCGCTGTTTACGAAACCAGTATAATTTAGAGTGAGTGTAGGATTCACTTCACCATAATGCCTGCTCTGATTATTGGCAGTTACTGTAAGCAAAGCCTTAGTAATCGTTAACGATCCGTTAACCAATGTAAGGTTGTAATTATTATCCAACCCTCCCGTTAGGGTTATCGGGTAGATGGCAGGTACCGATGCCGCATTGGCGGCTGTATTAATAGTCGGTTGTGTGTCAAGGTCTGCCGATGTGTTACCATTTACAAAACCAGTGTACTGAATAGTTAGTGTTGGATTTGCAGCTCCATATGAACGGCTTTTGTTTTCTGCTGTGGCGGTAAGGGCAGCTTTGGTAATGGAGAGTGTTCCCGCTACAAGTGTTATGGTGTAGTTATTATCTACTCCTCCGGTTAACGTAATGGGGTAAGCACCTACATCCGATAAAGTAGTTGCAACCGTTCCGGCTGTCGGCTGACTATCAATTACGGTAGAAGTCTCGCTGTTTAGAAAACCGGTATAAGCAATGGTAAGCGCTGGATTTGCTGCACCAAATACTCTACTCTTATTTTCGGCAGTAGCTGTAAGCGAAGCTTTATTAACCGTAATTTGAACTTGGGTTCCTAAAACGGAATTATAATTCACGGCATCAGTTGGAACAAAGTTAACAGACAAATTCTGGTTAATACCGGCATTCAATAACGTTCCAATTGGTTGCATGTAGGTAAATGTTCCGGCAACTCCGGTTGAAGCATTCAGTTGGATAGCACTCAATAAAGTACCGTAAGTAATTGCTGCGGGATCATTCCACGTAATTACTGGAGTTGCTTTGGTAATGGTAAGCGTTCCGTTTACATAAGTGAAAGAGTAATTATTATCAATCCCGCCTGTTGGGGTAATGGGGTACGTAGTAACTGGGCTGGACAGTAAGGCCGTTGTAGTGGCCGTGGGCGGAGTGTCAATATCCAGTTCATCATCACCATTTACAAAACCTGTATAAGAGATTGTAAAAGTCGGGTTTGCTGTTTGATAAACACGTAATTGATTATTGGCTGTTGCAGTTAACGAAGCCTTGGTAATAGAAAGCGTTCCGGCAACAAGTGTTATGGTGTAGTTATTATCTGTTCCTCCGGTTAACGTAATGGAGTAAGCGCCTACATCTGATAGGACGGTTGCAATAGTCCCGGCCGTTGGTGCGCTATCAATTACTGCTGCCGTTTCACTGTTAACAAAACCGGTATAGGCAATAGTAAGTGCCGGATTTGCAGCACCATAAACCCGACTCTTATTTTCGGCAGTAGCTGTAAGCGAAGCTTTGTTAACTGTAATTTGAGCTGTTGTCCCTAAAACAGAATTGTAATTCACGGCATCTGTTGGAACAAAATCGACAGACAAATTCTGGCTGGCACCGGCATTGAGTAAGGTGCCAACTGCTGGTGTATAAGTAAATGTTCCGGCAACTCCAGTTGAAGCATTCAATTGAGTAGCGCTTAACAAAGTACCGTAAGTAATTGCTGCGGGATCATTCCACGTAATTACAGGCGTTGCTTTGTTAATAGTAAGCGTTCCGTTTACATAAGTGAAAGAATAATTATTATCAACCCCGCCTGTTGGTGTAATGGGGTATGTAGTAACGGGACTGGACAGAATTGCTGTTGTCGAGGCCGTGGGCGGAGTGTCAATGTCCAGCCCATCATCACCATTTACAAAACCTGCATAAGAGATTGTAAAAGTTGGATTTGCTGTTTGATAAACACGCGACTGGTTGTTGGCTGTGGCCGTAAGCATGGCCTTATTCACAACCAAGGTCTGGGGAACAGCCGTTGCCGCATTGTAAACTCCGTCACCTGCTTGCGAAGCGGTGATTTCTGCTGACCCGGCCCCAACAATTGTTACCGTGTTACCGCTTATAATAGCAACCAGCGGATTATTGCTAATATAACTTAAAGCCAATCCAGAAGAAGCCGTTGCTGAAAGCGTAAAACTACTATTTCCGTAAGTACGGGATGTTAACGCACCAAACGTTATGGTTTGATTTAGTTTAACCCCGTTACCGGTTAGATTTATTATAAATGTTCCGCCCCCATCGTCAGATTGAATTTCAATTGCAGCGGTCCTGGCATCACTTGCTGATGGCGCAAAAGTTATTGTAAAAGAAGTTGATCCAGATGCAGGTACGGCAGCAAGTAAACCAGATGTATTAAGTGTATAATCTGAAGCATGCGTTCCTGTTACTGAAACCTGACTAATATTCAGGTCTTCAGGAGTTCCAATATTTTCAATGGTGATGGTTAAAGGAGCCGAAGCCGACAACAAGTTTACGTTTCCAAAGTCGTGCAAATCGCCCGAAGTAATTGGAGAACCACCAATACTAACCTGAATTTGAGGTGCCAGCCCATCATGAATTGTCAAAGAACTCGCTTTTAGCGGATTCAAAATCAGGGCAAGAAATGCCCCAAGAACTAAATTTCTTAAATTCTTCATTAATTAAAGCCAAAATAGACAGATCTGAGCCTCTTGGTTCTGAAACCATCCGAGATGTAAGATTTCCCGAAGATTGACCTTTGATAAGCCTCAGAACCATCAAAGGTAACACAAAGAACCGGAGTTTATCCGTAATCAAAATTAAATGTAACTCGTAGATTAGCACCTTAATTCCCTTCAAAAACTGTGATTCTCATTATTTTTTACCTCTTCTGGATAAGCCTGGCCCTTGTAGTTTACACTTATGTAGGATATGGAGTCATAATCTACATTCTCAGCCGCTTTTGGGGCAAACACAAAACTCCCCCAATCCCAACAGAAAATGAGCTGCCTGAAATCACACTTTTGGTTGCTGCTTACAACGAAGAAAAGTACATCACTCAAAAAATAGAAAATTCATTAAGCCTGGATTACCCCGCAGCTAAGCTTCACCTGTGGATTGTGGCTGATGGATCAACCGATAGCACCATAGAACTTTGCAAAAAATATCCGGCAGTAACGGTGCTTTACTCCCCAGATCGCAAAGGAAAAATTCATGCCGTTAACCGGGTAATGCCTGAGATAAAAACTTCCATTGTAATTTTTTCGGATGCCAATACTGATTTAAATAACGAGGCTTTGAAAAATATTGTGCGTCATTTTACAGACGCAAAAGTGGGTGGCGTTGCCGGAGAAAAACGAATTGTGGCACTTGCTCAAGACAATGCTTCGGGTTCGGGCGAAGGACTTTATTGGAAATATGAGTCGGCTCTAAAAACAATGGACTCGAAGTTTACTACTGCTATTGGGGCTGCGGGTGAGTTGTTTGCCGTGCGAACTGAGCTTTATTTCAATCCACACGCCGATACCATTATTGAAGACTTTGTTACTTCTATGAAAATTGTTGCAGCTGGTTATCGGTTTGTGTATGAACCCGATGCATACGCGATTGAAACGGCATCGGCCAGCATTAAAGATGAATGGAAACGAAAAGTAAGAATTTCTGCGGGTGGCATTCAGGCTATTATCCGGTTACCCGAGTTGCTGAATATTTTTAAGTATGGTTGGGTTAGCTGGCAATATGTTTCGCACCGGGCCATGCGTTGGTCGGTAGCACCATTAGCATTGCTGTTTCTTTTGATTACCAACATAATATTATTGCCCAATTCAATTCTATACGTGCTGGCCTTTGTTGCACAAAGTGCATTCTATCTTCTCGCTTTTGTCGGGCATCTTTTCCGCGAAAAGAAAATCGCCATCAAAGGTTTTTTTGTGCCTTATTACTTTACGATGATGAACCTATCGGTGTATGCTGGTGCTGTGCGACTTCTTCGCAAAACGCAATCAGTAGTATGGGAAAAATCGGCACGGGCCGAAAAATAAAAAGGCTGCGTGTTGTACGCAGCCTCAGAATTTCATTTTTGTAAAGCATCTAATCTACGATCTCCACTAATTCAATCTCGTATAGCAGGTTAGAATTAGCAGGAACTAAAACCCCACCAGCGCCTCTTACTTCCTGATTACCAAAACCCAATACCGAAGGAACATAGAAGGTGGCTTTTGTTCCGGCCTTCATCTTAGTTAATCCAGCCTGAAGAGCATAAATGTAATTTATTACGCGACTATCAAAGGTAGTTGTAGGGCCATTACTTCCTGTAAAGAATGTTGTACCGGTTGCTAAAACTTTACCAGTATAATTGATCTTAACCTTATCGTAAAGAGTGGCAGTAGGTCCGGTGGCCTCTTGTGTGATTACATACCGGAGACCTGTAGAGTCTTTAATTACGTTTTCTATATCATTAGTTTCAATGTATTGATCAAGGGCCAGAGTATCAGCTTTAAGTTGGTTTGCCTCTGATGGTGGCTTGGTAACACTAATCAACTCTACTTCAAACTCTAAATTAGAGTTTGGTGGAATACCTTGACTGCCTGTCTCCCCGTAAGCATAGCTTGAGGGTATAAAAACTTTGGCTTTACTACCGGGGGTCATGAGCGAAAGTCCCACCTTCATTCCGGGTATTAATTGCTGTATATTGATAATAAGTGGTGAGGTACTCTGCTGAACAGGCGTGGTACTTCCTAAAATTGAAACCTTGTAATTAAATCGTACTTCGCTGGTATTCTTTGGCGGAAATCCAGAACCTGCCTCAGTAATAAGAAAATAAACTCCACTTGCATCCTTTAAAGCTGGGATTCCATTACTTCTAACATAAAGCCCAATAGCAGTTGTGTCTTTAATCAACTGTTCTTCAAAATCATTATTAGGTTGTTCACTATTCAAACAAGAAGTAAACAAGACTGACCCAACCATCACCAATGCCAACGCACTAAAAAATCCACGCATAATTTGTTTTTTTTAATTTAACGGACAAAACAACTAAAAATTTCACGGATCGCGAAAAGCGAACCCAGTATATCGGCTAAGACACCGATAAACCGCGATGGGTTGGAACTTGTATCGGTAAATTCAGGGTGTGCGTGTATCACCTTCAATGGTTCGAGTTATTTCTGAAACTACCGCATCTAACTTTTCGGTTGAATCCTGAACCATTGCGCTCATTTGTTTTAAATCATCAACAGAGTTGGTGCTTTTCATCAAACCAACTAATCCCAGAATACTGGCAACCGGTGCCCGTAATTTGTGCGCATTAATAAATGCTGCTTCTTCCAGCGCTTTATTTTTCGTTTCAAGTTCAGCGGTACGTTCATGCACAATCTTTTCAAGATTTTCGTTTATGTCTTTTATCTGATCGGCCTGCATGCGAATAGCTTCATTGCTTATACGCAAAGCCAAACGCGCTCTGGTTTCGCGAACCACCAACCGGTAGCGTGTATTGATAAGCACCACCGTAAAAATTCCAACTGCCATCAACAACAATCCGCCATGAATAAAAAAGTAATCGGGTGTAACCAGTTTGTTGCTGCTCAGAAAAAATCCGGTAGCCACTGCCGATACGCCAATCATGAGCACCGAATAATACCAGCGCCATAACACAAACATAGCTGCGCCAATTAAAAGCGCCATGTAATTTAAGTTCTGACCCAGCACATTGTCAGCATCGATCACAGCATACACATAAGCATTTTGCACCGAAATTAACGAGAAGGGTATCAGTGCCACCACAAACGAGGGTAACTTAAATCGGTTTCGTAATAATAACGCGCTAAGTGTAAGGGCCGACACCACTACGCGGATAACCAATAACGTTTGCCAGTGATTGGCGATGTTAAAGTAATCGGTAATGGCGAAGATAGGATCAAGCACAATAGCAACCCACGCCACGGTTACATGAAACCGCGTGGAGGTACGCTCCAACTCTGGAGCTAACTTATCGTCTGTAACCTGGCCTAAAAAATCAAACTTGTTAGTCGGCATTCGCGCAAAATAAATTCCTTTTTGAGATTGGCAGAATTATATTTGATGATTGGCAAGACAATGAAAAATGTTCGGTTGGTTTTAGGAAGTGGTGGTGCCCGCGGCATGGCCCACATTGGTGTAATTGAAGAGTTGGAAAAGAAAGGCTACGCCATTCAGGAAATTGTAGGCTGCTCGATGGGTGCCGTAGTAGGTGGTATTTATTGTGCCGGTTATCTACAAGAATACAAACATTGGTTAATCAAGCTTTCGCGGATGGATGTTTTTCGTTTGCTTGACTTTACCATTTCAGCCCAGGGTTTTGTGAAAGGCGAGCGCGTATTCAAAGCCATTGAAGAGTTTATTGGCGACCATCAGATAGAACATTTTAAAACTCCGTTTACAGCAGTGGCTGCTGATCTGAATGAACAAAAAGAAGTACTTTACAAAAGCGGCAGTTTATTCAGAGCCTTACGAGCATCCATCGCCATACCCACTGTGTTTACGCCCGTGCGCGATGGAAAATTAAAATTAGTTGATGGCGGTGTGCTCAATCCGCTTCCGCTGAATCTGCTAAACAGACAACCCGATGATTTTGTAGTTGCCGTTAATATTAACGCCAACATTCCGGCAACGCCATCGCAAATAGTAGAAGCTGAAATCGAAAACAAAGAACGTGCTGCGTATTTGAGAATGATCGATTCTATCCGGGCTTCGTTACCCAAATTTGAAAACAATACCGATGCTGCCGATAAGCTGGGCTTGTTCGATTTACTCAACAAATCGTACGACATGACGCAGGATCGATTAACGGAGTTGATGATTGAAATGCATAAACCTGATCTGGTAGTTAACGTTTCGCGTAATGCGTGTGGTGTGTTTGAATTTTATCGGGCCAACGAAATTATAGAAGCAGGTCGCAAAGCATTTCATGAGGCTTATAATCAAAAGCCATAATTATTTCGCTACCTTTGCGCATCACTCCTCCAAATTCACGTAGAAAAGCCATTTCTGCGTAGCCGCAAAGTCGGAAATGAGCCAAGAGGCGTCTAAAAATTTAGAAACCATTTTTTTATTTACCGCGCAGTTTTGCTGCGCTTCAATCACAAACCATGTTCGAAAAATTAAATCTCATTGAACCTATTCTTAAAGCGTTGCAAGCGGAAGGTTATGTAAAACCAACGCCCATTCAAGAGCAAGCCATACCGGTTTTGTTACAACGTAAAGACTTGCTGGGTTGCGCCCAGACCGGCACCGGAAAAACTGCGGCCTTCTCTATACCTATGCTGCAATTGCTGCATCAGGACGAACTTTATAAAAAAGAACCCGCAGGCATTAAAGCATTAGTACTTACACCCACCCGCGAACTTGCTATTCAAATTGGTGAAAGCATTCAGGCGTATGGAAAATTATTGCGCATTAAACACACCGTAATTTTTGGCGGTGTTTCGCAAAAAGCACAAACCGATGCACTGCGTGCCGGAGTAGATATTTTAGTTGCAACACCTGGCCGTTTACTCGACTTGATGGATCAGCGCTATGTAAAACTGGATCGCCTAAAAATGTTTGTGTTGGATGAAGCCGACCGTATGTTAGATATGGGTTTTATCCACGATGTAAAAAAAATCATCGCGCGGATTCCTGCTAAACGCCAAACCATTTTCTTTTCGGCAACTATGCCACCGGAAATTTCGGCCTTAGCAAATACCATTTTAACTAACCCTGTGCGCGTAGAGGTAACGCCTGTTTCATCTACTGCAAACACGGTCAAGCAAGAAATTTATTTTGTTGATAAAGGAAACAAGCGCCACTTGCTGCTGCATTTATTAAATACAGAAAACATCAATACGGCTCTGGTTTTTACACGTACTAAACATGGAGCCGATCGTGTAGCGAAAGACCTGAACAAAGCGGGCATCAGAGCCGAAGCTATTCACGGTAATAAATCGCAAAATGCACGGCAACGCGCACTCAGCAATTTCAAAGAACAGAAAACACGCGTATTGGTTGCCACCGATATTGCCGCCCGCGGTATTGATATTGATGAACTCTCGCACGTAATTAATTTTGAGTTACCGAATGTACCCGAAACTTATGTGCACCGTATTGGACGCACTGGCCGGGCCGGTGCTACCGGTAGTTCCATTTCGTTTTGTGATGCTGAAGAAAAAGCCTATCTCAAAGACATACAGAAGTTGATTGGTAAATCGGTGCCGGTTGCAACCGATAATCCATTCCCGATGAATGGCAATCATGTTGTGGCACCACCACAAGGTAACAATCGACCAGTGCAGCGACCTCAGCAAAGGCAACAACAGCAACACCAACAACCGCGTAGAGATTTTAAACGCAAACAATCTTCTAACACGGCACCTAAAAAATCCAATTCGGGTAATGCTTCGCGCAAACCCAGTCGCGATTGGTTAAGCATGCCTGGCGAAAAGAATTATTAGACCGCTAAGGTTGACAACCTTTTAACTTTTCAGAAAAAGGTTGTCAACCTTTGGCTAATTTTCGGAAATGAAAATTGGCCTCATCAGCGACACGCACAGTTACCTCGATCCAAAAGTATTTACCTACTTTAAAGCGTGCGATGAAGTGTGGCACGCTGGCGATATTGGCGATGCCGCAGTTGCAAACGAACTCGAAAAATTCAAGCCACTGCGGGCCGTGTTTGGCAACATCGATGACAAAGTCATGCAAGCACGCTACCCGGAAGACCATTGGTTTACCTGTGAAGGACTAACCTTCTGGGTGACACACATAGGTGGCGCACCACCCAACTACAATCCACGGATTAAAAAACTACTGAAAGAAAAAACACCCGATGTATTTATCTGTGGCCACTCGCACATTCTTCGGGTAAAGAAAGATCCGGCCTATAACATGCTTTACATCAATCCAGGTGCAGCCGGCAATCATGGATTTCACAGCATAAAAACCCTGATTCGGTTCGAGATCAACACCAAAATAATCAGTAAGCTGGAAGTTATTGAGTTGGGGAAGCGGGGAGCTCTTGGTTAAAGTCGTCAAGTCGCTAACCAAGTTGGTTAGGCTATTTTTAAAATGCAATTCTGTTTATCGATTGTACCAAAAGCTATAAGCTCCTCTTTATTTTTAAGAATCAACTCCAGAATATAATCCGATGATCTGTTCCCACAGATTAAATGAACTACTTTGGGTGGACAACCATTTACAAGACTGCGTTCATCGAAGTCGTTGTCTTTGGTAAGAATTACAAAATTTCCCATAAGAGCATACTCCCAAACGGCAAGGTCGTCAGCAGCAACACCGACTGTATTTCGCACGTGTTCAGAATCAGGAAACGTTGTAAGAATCCTGGAAAGGAGTTTATGAGAAAGGTTATTATCAATTAAAAACTTCAAGCCGATTGAAGCAAACGTGTGTGTTTTTCTGCGTCAGCCGCATAGCTAAGGCAAGCTTGAATATCCTCGGCTGTTAGATCAGGGAAATCCTCCAGAATTTGTTCTGTGGTTGTGCCTGAAGCAAGGTAACTCAATACATCATAAACCGTAATCCTCATGCCTCTGATGCAAGGTTTTCCACCACGCTTTCCGGGCTCAAGGGTAATAATCGGGTTCTGTAAATTCATAACAGCATTAAAGGTAGCCAATCAGCACAAAAACAAAAAGCCAATGAACATCGTCCATTGGCTTCGTATATCATTCCGAAAAATTACTTGGCTTTCTTAGCCTTAAATTCTTCTTTGATTTTTTCAATATCAACAGCTTTAGCCACTGGCTTAAAGTTCTGATTCTTCAAATCGGTTCTTCTGCGGGCTGCTTTAGCCTTATCCTTACGGTTTTTTCTCTTTAAGCGGGTTACTGACATGACTCCTTTGATTTTAAACAGGCCGCAAAAATAAACAGGTTTTGTAATTTATTGCCACAGATTCACAGATTATTTCGAATTAAGCCAAAAAATCCAGTAAATCAAGATTAATAACCAGTTTATAGGGTATTCGCCTCACACCCAATCTGTGAATCTGTGGCAGATGCTTAAATTGCCCTGTTTTTATTATGGACAAGCCCACATTACCAAAAGGTACCCGCGACTTTGGCCCGGCACAAATGGCCAAACGGCAGTTTATTTTCAATACCATCCGCACGGTTTTTCAGAAATACGGCTTCCAGCCGCTTGAAACCCCTGCCATGGAAAACCTGAGTACCCTTACGGGGAAGTATGGGGAAGAAGGGGATCAGTTGTTGTTTAAAGTGCTTGATTCGGGTGATTATTTCGAAAAAATGATATCCCGAATAAAAGATGCGCTATTCGATTTTCTCAAGTATATCATAAAAGATCACTTTACCACAGCATCTGATCCAAACGATAGATCCGCTCAAAAGATTAAAGATGTATTAATTAAATTCCATCAAAGAGAGGCTTGGATTTCATCTCGCTATCTTTCAGGCTATCAAAAAGAAATTTTCAAAACATTTATTGAAGAGGATTTAGAGTTTCTTTCAATCAGCTTAAGTGAATTTCTAAATAGAGCAAGTTTGTATAAAGAAAATTTTGATTCAAATTTTGATCACCATTTTCGCCAGTTCAGAGATAATGATTTTAACAATAGAGTGCTACCAAAGGCTCTGAAGTTTATTACCTCCAAGGTGATTACATCGGAATCATCCGAAAAAGGTCTTCGCTACGATCTCACCGTTCCATTCGCACGCTATGTGGTAATGAACCGGCATGAAATCACTTTCCCATTTAAGCGTTACCAGATACAACCGGTGTGGCGGGCCGATCGTCCGCAGAAAGGTCGATACCGTGAGTTCTATCAATGCGATGCCGATGTGGTGGGAACCGATTCATTGATCTGCGAAGCTGAAATCATTTTAATGATTAAAGAAGTTTTTAAAGGTTTGGGCATTACGGATTATAGCATCAAACTAAATCACCGTGCTATCCTTTCCGGCTTGGCCGAAATCTGTAAAGGCGGAAATGAAACTTCGTTGTTTGTAGCCATCGATAAG
This sequence comes from Cytophagales bacterium, assembly GCA_017303795.1. Taxonomy (GTDB): domain Bacteria; phylum Bacteroidota; class Bacteroidia; order Cytophagales; family Cyclobacteriaceae; genus ELB16-189. The sequence continues at coordinate 151,657 of JAFLBR010000003.1, forward strand.
CTGGATAAAATCGGTGAAGAAAAAGTAAAGGAAGAATTGCGCAGTCGTGGGTTTGCCGATGAGAGTCTTACCAAAGTGTTTAACATCTTAAACTTCAAGGGTAATACATCTGAAAAGCTTCAATTCATCACACAAAAATTTGCCAATAGCGAAGCCGGCAAAAAAGGCATCAGCGATTTAACACAAGTACTTCAATTGCTTAAAGACTATAACGCTACTGAAGATCATGTAGAGTTCGACATCGCACTAGCGCGGGGCTTGAGTTATTACACGGGCTGCATCTTCGAAGTAAAAATTAATAAGGTAGCCATTGGTAGTGTGAGCGGTGGTGGGCGTTACGATAACCTTACGGGAGGATTTGGTTTGCCGAATGTTTCAGGCGTTGGATTTTCATTTGGGGTTGATCGGTTATACGATTCGATGGAAGAACTGAAACTGTTTCCGCAGAAAACGCAGATCAGCAGCAAAGTATTGATCGCGCACTTCGATGCCGAAAGTAAAAAATACGGATTGGGTGTTTTACAGCAACTGCGTGCACAGGGCATTGCCTCAGAAATTTATCCGGATGCTGTTAAGATTCAAAAGCAATTAGACTACGCCAACAAAAAACTGATTCCGTATGTAATTGTAATTGGCTCGGAAGAAGTAAAGAGTGGTTTGCTGGCATTTAAGAATATGAAAGCAGGCGAGCAGCAGAAGTTGAGTGTTGGTGAGATTATTAACCTGATTAAATAGTAATGAATTTAATTGACAATCATCAATTGACAATTGACAAAAAGTCCTTGTCAATTGCCTATTTGTCAACTGTCAACTAGTACGGATGGAGCAAACGCACACCATATCAAACTCTCCCCTCACCCTGCACAATCTTGATCAGGTTTTGCGCAGTAATCTAAGTCTTGCACTTTCACCAGAATCGCGTAAGCAAATCATAAAATGCCGCGAGTATCTCGATCAGAAATTAGCTTCATCCTCCACTCCTATTTATGGTATTAACACGGGCTTCGGTTCGTTGTACAATAAAAATATTCCAAAAGATCAGCTCGAAAAACTGCAAGAGAATCTGGTGAAGTCGCACGCATGCGGCACTGGTCCCGAAGTTCCGCCAGAGATTGTGATGCTGATGTTGTTTCTGAAAATTCAATCGCTATCATACGGTTACTCAGGTGTACAACTAGAAACCGTAAATCGGTTAATCGACATGTATAATAACCGGGTGTGGCCACGCGTATATGAAATGGGCTCGCTGGGTGCATCGGGAGATCTGGCTCCATTAGCGCATCTATCGCTCACGCTGATTGGTTCGGGCGAAGTGCATTACGATGGTGCCATCTATACTGGCGAAGCACTTCTAAAAAAATTGAGTTGGGATAAAATTCACTTCAAAGCAAAAGAAGGCTTAGCCTTGCTGAACGGCACGCAGTTTATGAGTGCATACGGCACGTGGAGTTTGCTGCATGCGCATCGGGTATTAAAACTGGCTAATCTTATTGGCGCACTTTCGTTAGATGCATTTGATGGCCGGTTAGAACCTTTCGATGAAGCCGTACATAAAATTCGTCCGCATGCCGGGCAAGTGCATGTGGCGGCATCCGTAAAGGAAATTTTAAAAGGAAGTGCCATTGCTTCGCAAGCTAAAAAGCATGTGCAAGATCCTTATTCTTTCCGCTGCATTCCGCAAGTGCATGGCGCCAGTTATGATGCCATTCAGTTTGTAACACAAAGTTTTCTAACCGAAATAAATTCGGTAAGCGATAACCCTAACATTTTTGCCGATGCGGATAAAATTATTTCAGCCGGTAATTTTCATGGGCAGCCGTTAGCCTTGCCGTTAGACTTTCTGGCCATTGCCTTGGCCGAATTGGGAAATATTTCGGAGCGCAGAACCTATCAATTAATTTCGGGGGCGCGCGATTTGCCGCATTACCTTGTAGCCGATCCAGGTATTAACTCCGGTTTGATGATACCACAATACACGGCCGCATCGCTGGTAAGCCAGAATAAACAACTATGCACTCCGGCATCAGTCGATTCTATTGTGTCGAGTAACGGACAAGAAGATCACGTAAGTATGGGTGCCAATGCAGCTACAAAAGTTTATCGTGTGGTGAATAATTTATATTCCATTCTGGCTATTGAATTGATTACCGCAGCACAGGCGTTGCATTTCAGGCGACCGTTAACGTCATCGGCCGAACTGGAAGCGTTTGTGAATACTTTCAGGAAGGTTGTTCCGTTTATAGAAACAGATCGGGAGTTACACGTGGATATGGTAGCTGCCGAGAGTTTTTTAAAAACCTATTCGTTGAAATTTCCAGTTTAGTTTGAATTATAAATTGTGAAGAAGGGCTCGTTTATCGGATTGATTTTTTTGCTGAGTGCATTAAGTGCGCATGCACAATATACGAGTCGGCTGGGCCGGTTTAGTGTAGATGAAGTGAAGGGCTGTGCTCCGTTTACCGTTACAATTCTCAATACAAATTTACTTAGCCCGCCTCCAAGTCCTCAACAATGTACTGCGGGCTTCCCCTGCCTGATGACGCCCGGTGATAGTGGCCCAACGCAACAAAATCAGTTTACACTTACCTATACACAACCCGGTACTTATACTCTTTCAGTGTTGTATCAAAACATTGGGGCCGATGATATTCAGATTACGGTTGACCCAAACGTGCAACCTGAGTTTGAAATTTATACGTGTTCCGGTTTTCAAACATCCATTAAGATTACGGATAAGACTTACGATCAATATTTCATCGACTTCAATAACGATGGCACGATTGAATCCGCTATTCCCAACAGTAACAACCAAACGGCATCGCATAATTACGGTGGTGCGGGAACATTCAACATCAGTGTAAGGGGTCGCGATATTAATTCAGCTAACAACTGCGCAGCTAAAATCCAGTCGTTTACTGCACTGCCGGTTTTGCCCACACCACAAATCAATACCCTTACGGCACTCAACAGTACATCCTTGCAACTAGTTTTTACACCACAACCTAATATTCAATACCGGTTGGAGATTGGTGTAAACAGTGGCACCGTCTTTCAACAGTTTCAAACGCTGTATGGCGTTAGTACAGTAACCATACCCAACCTGCAAACCGATAATAACTTTTATTGCTTCCGCTTAAGTTCGTTCGATCCTTGCACCAATACGCATACGTACTCGGCACCGGTTTGTAGTCATAACTTTGACTTAAGTATTGAAAACGGAAACAACCGGCTTACCTGGACCACGGCCTCGGTAGCTGTAGTCAGTACCGAAATTGTTCGCAATAGTACTTCTTACACTATCATACCGGGTTCACCTAATCAGCTTAACGATGTGGATGTGGAGTGCAAAACCAATTATTGTTATCAGGTAATCAATCGATATGCTGGTGGCGGGCGCAGCATCTCGCTTCAAAAATGTGGCAATGCATTTACTACCGTTACGCCAACTGCGGTGAATAATGTAAGTGCGCTGGTGGCTTCGCCCGGAGTGCAGTTAACCTGGCAACAAGATCCGGCTTTTACAGTAGCTCAACATTCCATTTCACAAGGAAAACCCGGCTCAGGCTTTTCAGTAATAGGTCAAACTCCGGTGCAGAATTTTGCTGATCCGGATTACACAACTGAATCAGGCAATTGTTATCGCATCAACTACACCGATTTATGCGACAACACCAGCAATCAAGGCATTCTGGTTTGCCCGATTCGTCTTTCTGCCTCGATTGATAATGAAAATGTAATTACCGTGCGCTGGAGCGGATTTAAAGGCTGGCAAAGTGGTGTTGCCAATTATCAATTGCAGAAGTTTGATAAGAGCGGTGGTTTAATGGCAACACTTAATCTGGGTGCCGATACCGTTTGGGTAGATGATCAACCCGATGATGTGAATCAGGTGTTACAATATTTTATCACCGCACAACCAATTCAGGCAGGTTTATCCAATTCTGTTTCCAACCGATTAGTTGTAACCCGCGAAGCAAACTTGTTTTACCCAACAGCCTTTACACCCGATGGTGTTGGGCCGGTAGAAAACGAAACGTTTACGGTGCGGGGTCATTACATTACGCGGCTCGAATTAAAAGTTTTCGATCGGTGGGGGTCAATGGTTTATTTTAATGATAAGAATGAACCGTGGGATGGAACCAACAACGGACGCCCGTTACCTGAAGGAACATACGTATGGAATGCGCGGATAGTTGATTTTGCGGGGCGCACGTTTACACGAGGCAGCACGGTGGTTATCCTGAAAAAAAAGAACTAAGCCACAGGTTTCGTTTATCTTTGTCAATCAAAACTAAAATTCCAGCAGCATGTTCGACATGATGAAAATGATGGGCCGCATGAAAGAGGTGCAGGCTAAAATCAAAGAAGCACAAGATAACCTGGTGAAAGTACAAGCCACGGGCGAATCGGGCGGAGGAATGGTAAAGGCAACTGTTAACGGCAAAAAGCAACTCATTTCATTAGATATTGATGCGGCCATTCTGAAAGCCGATGACAAAATTCTGGTTCAGGATCTGGTAGTAGCTGCGGTAAACAAAGCTGCCGAAGAAGCTGAGGTATTAGCTAAAGAAGAATTAAAGAAAGCTACCGAAGGCTTGTTGCCCAATATTCCGGGTATGGATTTAAGCAGCCTGATGGGATGATTGAAACAGCCGTTGTTATTCTGAACTACAACGGAAAACATTTCCTGCAACAGTTTTTGCCAGGCGTAATTGCCCATAGCGGTACGGCAAAAATTATCGTGGCCGATAATGCCTCAACCGATGACTCCGTAAGTTTTCTGAAAGCAAATTTTTCCAACCATGTTGAAATTATTCTGCTGGACTCCAACCGCGGTTATTGTGGTGGTTACAACGCAGCACTAAAGCAAGTTGAAGCAACCTACTATGTGTTGCTTAATTCGGATGTAGAAGTAACACCCGGTTGGATTGATCCGGTTATTAATCTGTTCAGGCAAGATCAATCCATTGCGGCCGCACAACCTAAAATTCTTTCATACCAAACCCGCAATGAATTTGAATATGCCGGAGCAGGCGGAGGTTTTATCGATAGTCTGGGGTATCCGTTTTGTCGCGGAAGAATTTTTAATTCGTTCGAAAAAGATAATGGCCAGTACAATGACACCCGGCAGATTTTCTGGGCCACGGGTGCTTGTTTGTTTATCCGTGCTTCCGTTTTTCATCAGCACAATGGTTTTGATGAAGATTTTTTTGCCCACATGGAAGAGATTGATTTGTGCTGGCGCATTCAACAAACCGGAATGAAAATTTTCTATACCGGAAGCTCGCACGTATATCATGTTGGGGGTGGCACGCTGGCCAAATCGAACCCGCGAAAAACTTATTTTAATTTTAGAAATGGCTTGAGCCTGCTTGTCAAAAACCTTCCCACTACTCAATTGTTCTGGAAAATTCCGCTTCGGCTTCTGTTGGATTGGGTAGCTGCTGCAAAGTTTTTAATAACCGGCTCTACGGCCGATGCCTGGGCAGTAGCTAAAGCTCACGGAAGCTTTATTAAAAACCTGGGACGAGATTATTCTAAACGATCATTACCAAACCAGACTCCAATCGGAACGATCCACAAAGGGATGCTACTTATTGAGTATTACCTGAAGGGTAAACGCAAATTTTCAGATCTCCGGAATCAATAATCCCAGATTGTGCTGCGCCTGCGCAAATGCCTGCGCATGTTCAGTACAAATGCAATCGATAGATACACAATAAGGGGCGACCCGAACGTGAGAAATGAGGCATAAATAAAAAAAAGTCTGATGGAAGATGTGGCTATACCCATCTTATCGCCAAGCGCGGTACACACACCAAATGCCTGCTTCTCAAAAAAAAGTTGAATATCTTTTATCAATCCCACCATACAAACATTTGCTAAAAAAAGCCTTTTACCATCCATTTACCTGAGTAAAAGCCGATTTACCGACTAATTGGAATGCCTGCAAATATAACCCGTTAAAGTGCTGGAAATAAGGGCCAAGCTTGATATTTTTTTAGCTATTATTGCACAAAAATAGGGGTTTGGGTTAACTTTGCCCCTCGTTTACGGAAACCTTATAACAATAACTATGAGAAAATTATTTTACGCATTCGTGATCATCGGGTCGCTAACCTTTACCGGTTGTACCCTGCCTAAAATGATCAAAGCTGCCAAAGAGCAAAAGTTAGAAGTAGCTCCTAACCCGCTTGAAGTTCACAAAGACACGGTAGTATTCGACATTACAGGAAATCTTCCCGTTAAAATGTTGAAGAAAGGAACAGTTTATACGCTTAATACTTTCTATAAGTATGGTGAAAACGAACTGGCCTTGGCTCCTGCCGAATTCCGTTCTGAAGACTTCCCGAATAGCGCGACTGAAGAGGTTAAGGTTTCTAAAAATCAAATGTTCCCATATCAGGATGCCTATAAAGTAGGCACTGTAGAAGTTCAGGGTGTAGCTTCAAAAGGAACAAAATCTAAAACCACAGAACGTTTACCGGTAGCAACTGGTATTATCACAACCTCTAAACTTGTTCAAAATTCATATTACGCTGCTTTCGCAGAGCACGGTTACAACAATCAGGAAGAACTTATTCCGGTTGTAATCCCTGATTTCATTTTCGAAAGAGGAAAATCAGTTCTTCGTCCTACTGAAGTGAAGGCTGAAAAAGGAAAACAATTAGATGCTTTCATCGCTTCTAAAAACGTAACCCGCACTGTAACCATCACCGGTACTCACTCACCTGAAGGTGCTGAGCGCATCAATACTAAACTTTCTGAAGAGCGTGCTAAAGCGATTGAAAAATTCTATCGCGCACAAATGAAGAAGTACGATTACAAAGGTGCTGCTGATTCAATCAAGTTTATCCTGAAGCCAATTGTTGACGATTGGTCAGAATTCAAAAACGCACTTGCTGGTTACGATAAAATTACATCGGACGAAAAATCAGAATACCTGAACATCATCAACGGTGGTGGTTCTTTCGAAGACCAAGAAAAGGCAATGAAGAAATTGAAGACTTATAACAAAGTTTTCAAAGATGTTTACCCTGGTTTGCGTTCAGCTAAAACTGAAATCCTTACTGTAAAAGACAAGAAGACAGATGCAGAAATTTCTGTATTGGCTAAGCAAATCACTTCAGGTCAGGCTGCTGCCGATGCGCTTTCTTTCGAAGAGTTGATGTATTCAGCAACCCTTACTCCTTCAGTAGAAGAGAAAGCTGCTATCTATGAAGCTGCTACCAAAAAAGGAAGCAACTGGAATGCACACAATAACTTAGCTGCTGCTTACCTGCAATTGGCTATTCAAAATTCAGCTAATGCAAGTGGTTTGGTTGACAAAGCTGCCGCTCAGGTAGAAATCGCTGCTAAACTGCGCGAAACTCCTGAAGTACACGCTAACCTGGCTACCATCGCTTTATGGAAAGGCAATCCTTACAAAGCATATAGCCACGCTACAAAAGCTTTGCGTGGAGCTAGCAACGATGTTACCCGTGGTGTTAACGGTGTAAAAGGTGCTTCTGAAATCTATATGGCAAATTATAGCGCGGCTGTTAGCTCAACTTCATCAGCTGTTGATACCGATGTGAACCTGTTTAACAAAGGTTTGGCGCAGTTACTGAACAAAGATTTCAGCAATGCAGCTTCATCATTTGCTGAATCAACTCGTAAAAACAGCAACTTAGCTATTGGTTATTACGGTGCTGCAGTTGCTGCTGCCCGTTCTGGCAATGGCGATGCAGTGGTTAGCAACCTGACCAGTGCTGTACGCATTGACTCTGCTTTAAAAGACAAAGCACTTACAGACCTTGAGTTTGCCAAGTTTGCTACTACCGAAGCATTCCGCAATGCACTTAAGTAATCTTTAGATTACCCGTAAATAGAAAAACCCCGGCTCTCACCGGGGTTTTTTGTTGGGGTTTTGATTGCCTTGTGTCTAAAAAAACAGACCATTCGTTTTAACCTGAACCTTTAGGTGCCTATTTTTACGGGCTTTCCAAACTAACGGCAGCTATGAGAGAAATTCAATTCAGAGAAGCACTACGCGAAGCCATGAGCGAAGAAATGAGACGCGATGGCAGCATCTTTTTAATGGGCGAAGAAGTAGCCGAATACAATGGTGCTTACAAAGTGAGCCAGGGAATGCTGGATGAGTTTGGGCCAGACAGAGTAATTGATACCCCAATAGCTGAATTAGGTTTTGCAGGTATTGGAACCGGAGCAGCCATTAATGGCCTCCGCCCCATAATAGAATTCATGACCTTCAATTTTTCGTTGGTTGCCATCGACCAGATTATAAATTCGGCTGCTAAAATTTTATCCATGTCGGGCGGGCAATACCACTGCCCTATTGTGTTTCGTGGGCCTACCGGTAATGCCGGACAGTTAGGTGCACAACACTCGCAGAATTTTGAGAACTGGTTTGCCAACACTCCCGGATTAAAAGTGGTAGTACCCTCTAATCCATATGATGCCAAAGGACTTTTAAAAACTTCTATTCGCGATAACGATCCGGTTATTTTTATGGAATCGGAAGTGATGTATGGTGAGAAAGGTGAAGTGCCTGCAGAAGAATATTTAATTCCGATTGGTGTTGCCGATGTAAAACGTGCCGGTACCGATGTAACCATCGTTTCGTTTGGTAAGATTATGAAAGTGGCGTTGGCTGCAGCTCAGGAATTGGAGAAAGAAGGAATCTCTGCAGAAGTAATTGACTTGCGTACCGTTCGGCCAATTGATTATGCTACTGTGGTGGAATCCGTAAAGAAAACAAACCGGTTGGTAATTGTTGAAGAAGCGTGGCCTTTGTCATCCATCGCAACTGAAATTACCTACCATGTGCAGAAACACGCTTTCGATTATTTGGATGCACCTATTCACCGCATCAACAGTTTAGATGTACCACTGCCTTATGCACCTACTTTAATTCAGGCTATTTTGCCTAATGTAGAGCGTACGGTAAAAGCAATAAAGGCTGTAATGTATCGATAAAAATTTATTGACCTTCCTAAAAGCGTCTGGCCATAAAAGTCAGACGCTTTTTTTTATTACACCGTTTTAAGATCAAATGCCTGCGCCAATAACTGATACGATCTTAAGCGATCAGCTTCCGTATCCGCAAAGGTGGCCACCACTATCTCATCTACATCAAATGATGCTGCCAATAAGGTTAAGCGTGCCTTTACTTCATCAGGCGTACCAAAGATCATTCTTGCGCGGTTATATTGAATCCGCGCTTTTTCTTCAGGTGAGTACACATTATTCTTTACACTCTCATACGAAGGCGCTTCATCATCCACTCTTCCACGCTCAATGCTTAACATGCGGTAATCCATTACAGCTTGCATCTCATCAACCTTAACTCGTGAATCGGCACAAAACACAAACACACCTACACTGGCTTGTGGTTGAGCTAAGGTTGCTGAAGGTTTAAACTGTTTGCGATAAGCCTCAATGGCTTCCGGGCCACCGTTGGGATTTATAAACTTTGCATAAGAGAGCGCCAACCCAAAATGCGCTGCAATGTACGCACTCTCACCACTTGAAGTAAGCATCCACAGTTGAGGGATTGTTTCAATTCGTGGAATCGCGCGCACTTTTTCATGAATAGTACCTGGTGTACTTTTATCTTCCAGGTAACCTTTCAGTTCATCAATCTGCCGAATGTAGTCGCTGGGATTAAACCCATTAGCTGGATTTAATATAGAAGCGGTAAGTCGATCGCCACCGGGCGCACGGCCAATACCTAAATCAATTCTATTGGGATATAAGGCTTCGAGTAATCGAAAATTCTCGGCCACTTTTAACGCACTGTGATTGGGCAACATAATACCACCCGATCCAAACCTGATACGTTTAGTCTCAGCTGCGAGCCTTGCAATCAACACTTCGGGAGCGGCAGCAGCTAATGTTAAAAAATTATGGTGTTCCGAAATCCAGTAGCGCGTATAACCCCATTCATCGGCCAAACGTGCCAGCTTTACACTTTCCTGTAATGCTTCAACTGCATTACTTCCCCTCCGAATAGGAGTTTGATCGAGTACACTTAATTTCATCTATCCTTTATTAGCTCGGTACAGCTAACAACAAACTTATTAAACAAGTGCCCTAAATGTTGAAACAATTGCTAATGCCTTGAGTGCGATTTCATTTCATTTGTACTTCACTGCAAAAGTAGTTGCCAGGCCTCTGTTATTTTGCCTTGTTTCAGGTAGTGTTGAGCCAATCGATGTAGCGATTCAGTGCCTTGATTGACGATTTTTAATTCCTCTGTAGAAAGCTGGCGTTTAGCTGGAAGCTGATCCACATTAGCCAGCATACCCAGATCGTTTCCCGTAAGGATTTTACTGGTTCTGATTTTTTCAGGTAATAAATCATAACCAATACCTATTTTCTCATTTGGTTTGGGCACTACAAACACACTCTCACCGGAAGCTCGGTTATAATAATTCTGACCCATGCGGGCTACGGTATCCAGCTTGTGCGGATCAATCATATTGTTTTCATCCAGCACACTGTCGTGAATATGCATTAACAATACTTCGCAGATTACAAGATTGCCGGCTCCACCTTCTGTACCCAATGGAATAACCTGTTTCACTTTGCACTCAAACGAAACGGGCGACTCTCCTACGCGTGGTGGTTTTACTAAGTCTGATTTTACTTCCGTGAACCCCGACTTCACAAATTCATTCACACCTTTGGCAAATTCACAACTGGCCAGTGAAGTCTGCTGCACCATATCGTAGTTTACGATGTTTATCACCACTTCATCTACTTCAACCACATTCTCTAATGTATGCTTTATAGTATTATTCCGCACGCGCCTGGATGGTGAGAATACCAGAATGGGCGGATTCATGCTGAACATGTTAAAGAAACTAAATGGACTAAGATTCACATTTCCTTCTGCATCTATAGAACTTACAAATGCAATGGGGCGTGGTGACACTGCACTTTGCAGATAAGCCTGTAGTTTAGGAATGGGTAAGTCAGCAGGACGAATAATCATAAGGCTTTATTAATTGGAGATTCCGGAAAGCGAGGCGTTTGCCTGATCACTTTAACCAATCCCGAACCCGAAACAAAAATCAAAATCAGCGGCAGCAAGTATGCACCATACTTAAGTTTATGACCCGAGTGGCTGTAAGACCAACTTTGAAAATCCAATGCAGTTTTAACTCCGATAAAAATAAAAAGCAAAAGTAAAACTGAGAGTATTATTTTAGCAGTGCGCTTAACAATAATTTCTTGGTAGCCAAGCCAAACAATTACTTGCGTGATGATCCACACAACAGCAACTACAATAGCCACGGTTAGCAATGCACGCGGAAACGTGCGCAGATAGTGGTACTTATAAATTATGAAACCCAGCTTACCCAATAAATTTGGTTTGGCAATCAGATAAGCATCAATAATTGTTAATACAACAAGTACGATCCACCAGATTATGCGTTTCATAATGCAGGCAAAATTTTTCCTTCACACTTTCCAAAACCAATCCTAACTTTATTCTTCTCTGCAAAGCCTCTAATTATTACGGTATCACCATCTTCCAGAAACTTTCGGTTTGTACCATTGGCAAGATGCAACGGTCGCTGACCATTCCAGCTTAGCTCCAGCAACGAACCATACGAGCCGGGTGATGGACCACTGATTGTTCCAGAGGCATACAAATCACCAACCTGCACGTTGCAACCATTAACCGTATGATGGGCCAACTGCTGATTTACATTCCAGTATAAATACTTAGCATTGGATCGACACACTGTAGTGGGTTCGCCCCCATCGGGTTGAATCAACACTTCCAGATTAATATCAAAATTCCTGGGGCCTTCCGTTACCAGATAAGGTAACACGTGTGGAAATTGCTCTGGCCCTTGCGCCCGAAAAGGTTCCAGCGCATCAAGCGTAACAATCCAGGGCGAAATAGTCGAACCGAAATTTTTTCCCAGGAATGGGCCGAGTGGTACATACTCCCATTGTTGAATATCGCGCGCGCTCCAATCGTTAAACAATACAAAACCAAAAATGTATTCTTCGGCTTCGGTGGTTGTAATGTGTGTTCCCAAGGCGCTTTGCTTACCCGTTATAAAAGCCAGCTCCAACTCAAAATCTAATTTTTGCGATGGGCAGAATACCGGAAGCTCTGAATCGGGAAGTTTGATCTGGCCCTTTGGCCGATGCAGATTTGTTCCGGAAATAACAATAGATGACGCGCGACCATGATAGCCCACCGGCAAATGTTTCCAATTGGGAAGCAATGCATTTTTAGGATCGCGAAACATACTGCCCACATTGGTAGCGTGCTCTTCGCTGCTATAAAAATCAGTGTAATTAGGAATCTGCACGGGCATCTGCATCTGCACTTCAGTCATAGGGATAAGGGCAATTTCGCGTGCGGCTATGTTATGCTGAAGTTCATCTACATCAATACGAAGTAGTTCAGAAATCCGGTTGCGCACTGCCCGTGTTGTTTTGCGACCGAGTGCTATAAAATCATTCAAATGCTTCTGATTAAAAATACCTGATGGCAAACCTAAACCATCTAAGTAGCCATTCTCATGCAGGTAGACGAGATCCAACACATGCTCGCCAATAGCGACACCGGCCACCGCACTGAGGTAGCGAGTTTTAAAAATCCCAAAAGGTAAATTTTGAATTGGGAAATCAGATCCGGCAGGAACGTGAACCCAACTCTTCAATTCCGGATTATTGGCAGTTATTTGCATTTGTTTGGATTATGTTCGCAAAGCCGAAATTAATTTAAATTTTTTACTTTACTTGAACCGCACATCTGTTACATGAACAATCAATCGCCACACTTTTCTTTTCCAAAAGCATTCGAAACGCGAATGGAAAATATACTGGATGCTGATTGGACCAAATTTGCACAAGCGCACACACAAGCGGCCCCGGTAAGTATTCGTGTAAATCCTAAAAAGAAATTTTCTCCAGAATTGCCGCATGTGCCCTGGAGTGATTTTGGGTTTTACTTACAAGAGCGACCCATATTTACGCTTGATCCCATTTTTCATGCCGGTGCTTATTATGTGCAAGAAGCCAGCTCGCTCTTTCTGGAACAGGCATTAAAACAAACTGTTGATCTGACGCAGCCGCTACGTGTATTGGATTTATGTGCCGCTCCCGGAGGCAAATCCACGCACCTGCTTAGTTTATTATCGAACGATTCGTTACTAATCAGTAATGAAGTGATTCGTGCGCGGGCGCAGATCTTATGGGAGAATATTCAGAAGTGGGGACATCCAAATGTAATCGTAACCAATTCCGATCCTTCTGCCTTTCAGCAATTGAAAGGATACTTTGATGTTATTGTGGTGGATGCACCATGCTCTGGTGAAGGTTTATTTCGCAAAGATGCTGACGCTTGTAAAGAATGGTCGGAAGAGAACATAAACTTATGTGCCCAACGCCAGCGAAGAATTTTAAACGATGTATGGCCCGCGTTGAAAGAAAACGGAGTATTGATTTACAGCACGTGTACGTATAATGCGAATGAGAACGAAGCAAATCTGAATGCGTTGGCCGATGAATACAATGTAGAGTTTGTTTCGCTTAAGCTTAACCCGGAGTGGAATATCGAAACTATCTCTTCCAATAATGCAATCGGGTATCGGTTTTATCCGCATCGTGTACAAGGTGAAGGTTTTTTTATTTCGGCTATGATTAAAAAAGAAAGTGCCGATCGCCTAAAGCTAAAGTCGAATTCAAAACTTAACACGCCATCAACTAAGATAATCGAACGTCTTAAACCGTGGACATTAGCTTCGGAACAATTTCGTTGGATACAACAACAAGACTTGATTATTCAAATACCAGAATCACTGCTAAACGAAATTGATTTTATCAGTAAACTCTTTTTCCCGCTGGGCAAGGGAACCGCTGTAGCCGAACTAAAGCACGATAAGTTAGTGCCAGAACATGCATTTGCGTTATCGAACTTTATTAACACCGATTTTTTTCAAGCAACTGATCTTAACGAAAGTGAGGCCATCGCCTACTTAAGGAAAGATGTATTAGCCATTAGCGAAGGCTTAAAATGTTTTGGATTGGTTCGTTATAAAAATCAAAACTTGGGTTGGGTTAATCACCTGGGCAATCGCACCAACAACCTATATCCAGCAAACTGGCGGATAAGAATGTCAGCCGGAATTAACCCATCGCCTGAATAACTTCTACCATTGCATCGGGTAACTCTACACCGCTAAAGAATATCCCCACACAAAAAACCTTTTCGTAGTAGTTGGCTTTTTCAATAGCCAGCGGTAATGAACTGATGGACAACACTGTGAAGGATACAGTATAAATCAACAAAACCGGAAGTGTAAGCACGGCTGAACTTGTAAAGAACAAAAGTATCAACGCAATGGAGTTAACCAGAAAACTCCACCAGAAAGATTTATACGTACCAAGGCGACTAACATAGTTACTTACAGGCAATGAAAGCAGAGCTGTAACAAACAACACCAGCACGATTAACCATTTACCTTCCAGTTTAGTAATATCGCCTAGGTTAGCCTGCAATAGGTCAGGAAAATAGTTGAATAGCACCGTGGTGGATAACCCCAGTGCAATTCCCATAATTAAAATATACAGGTAATTGGAGCGTTGGGTATCAAACTTAAATTCAGTACGTGGTCGTTGTTCTTTATTATTGAAAAGGCTTAACGAGTTTTTCCTTAACGCATAACCCGATACAAACACTACTACACCTCCCAACATAAACGTAATGGGTGCGCCCAGATAATCAATCAGATCAACTATAACCGGTTCTAACGAATAAATCAGATTACCTACAATAGTTAATATAGCCATGGCGCGCGGCAACTTATCTACAGGTGTAAACAACTCTAATGTAGAAAGTGCAGGACTGGTGAAGATGCTCATCGAAATCAACCAGAGCACAATCAATACGGGTAAGATCCAGCGGAACACTTCACCCGGATTTCCTAATAATGTAAATGCGACAGCCATAAAAATCATGGCAGCAAAACTTATCCCCGATGAAATAATGGGAAGCCGATGGCCTTGTCCCTGTTTAAACCGAAACCGATCGCCAATACGGCCAGCAATAGGTGGAGTTAGTACCAACACAATACCTTGCACGGTAATCAACGCCAACGTAAATTCCGTGAAGTTAAACTGATTTAATAGTTTAGGTTGATAGCGGTGATAGGCAATCCAACCGATAACAATAGAACCATATAGAGCAGCAAGGCTCCATAACTGCTTCCATTCTATCTGCTCTGACTTGATGTTTTCTATTGTTGCTGGGGCGCTGTTCATATCTTATTTTCTGAATTAGTTTCTAAACATACGAATAACACCCGTAGGTTGGATTTGTTGTTCTTTAAATGGCTAAACCACACTCTTACCACACGGCATTTTTCATTATTTTTGCCGACTTATCACCTCGTTTTTAGCGTTTTTATGTCACTTTCTACCAAGTATAACCCAGCCGAAGTTGAAGATAAATGGTACCAGTATTGGATGGAGGCTGGTTTTTTCAAAGCCGACTCAAGTTCTGGCAAAGAACCATTCTGCATTGTAATCCCTCCACCCAATGTAACCGGAGTGTTGCACATGGGCCACATGCTCAATAATACCATTCAGGATGTACTCATCCGCAAAGCCCGCATGGAAGGCAAAGAAGCGTGTTGGGTTCCGGGTACCGATCATGCTTCGATTGCAACCGAAGCCAAAGTGGTGCAAATGCTGCGCGAAAAGGGTATTAAAAAATCGCAGCTTACGCGCGATGAGTTTTTGAAGTATGCGTGGGAATGGAAAGAGAAATATGGCGGCATTATTCTGGAACAACTTAAAAAATTGGGTGCTTCATGCGATTGGGACCGGACTTCGTTTACGATGGATCCCGATTATTACAAAGCAGTTATCCGGGTGTTTGTTGATTTGTATAACAAAGGCTACATCTATCGCGGCCAGCGCATGATTAACTGGGATGTAGAAGCGAAGACCACCGTATCGAACGAAGAAGTATTGTATAAAGAAGATGGTGAAAAATCCATGTTGTACTCCATTCGCTATAAAGTGAAAGATACTGCAGACGATTGGATTACCATTGCTACCCAGCGTCCCGAAACAATTATGGGCGATGTAGCCATTGCCGTTAACCCAACTGATGCACGCTATCAACATCTGATTGGAAAGAAAATACTGGTGCCGTTTATAAATCGGGAGATACCAGTTATTGCCGATGCATATGTAGATAAAGATTTTGGTACCGGTTGTTTAAAAGTTACTCCGGCTCACGATGTAAACGATTATGAAATTGGCTTACGCCACAACCTGCCGATTATCGATACCATTAATGATGACGGTACCATCAATGAAAAGAGTGAACTACCGAAATTCTTTGGCAAAGATCGGTTTGTTGTTCGCAAAGAAATTGTAAAAGACTTACGTGAAGCCGGCCACCTGGTTAAAGAAGAAGAATTTATAACGCGCATTGGTCGCTCAGAAAGAACCAATACTGTAATTGAACCCAAACTTTCATTACAGTGGTTCATTAAGATGAAAGAGATTTCGAAGCGTGCTTATGATGCCGTAGAGGAAGACGAAATTAAATTACATCCGGCCAAGTTTAAAAACACCTATCGCCATTGGATGGAAAACGTACGCGATTGGTGCATCTCACGCCAGTTATGGTGGGGCCATCGCATACCGGCCTGGCATGATGCAGATGGAAACTTTGTAGTTGCAGAAACTGAAGAAGAAGCATACAAACTTTACACTTCAAAATTTAAAATTTCAAATCCGAAATTGACCCAAGATTCCGATGTGTTAGATACCTGGGCATCTAGCTGGCTATGGCCGATTGAAGTTTTTGATGGCTTCAAAAACGAATTCTTTGACAGTACTACCGGAAAAATTATTCCCGGTAAAAATAAAGATCTGGATTTCTTCTATCCAACCAACGTGTTGGTAACAGCACCAGAGATTCTATTTTTCTGGGTTGCCCGAATGATTATTGCGGGTTACGAGTACATGGACAAAAAACCATTTGAACATGTTTACTTAACCGGTATTGTGCGCGATAAGCAAGGACGCAAAATGTCTAAGTCATTGGGTAACTCACCCGACCCATTGGAGTTAATAGCCACGCATGGTGCCGATGCCGTACGCACGGGCATGTTGTTTAGCTCACCTGCGGGTAACGATTTATTATACGATGAAAAATTAGTAGAACAAGGAAGAAACTTCGCCAACAAAATCTGGAATGCGTTCCGGTTAGTAAAAGGTTGGGAGGTTAATCAATCATTGCCACAACCGCAGGAGTGTACTATTGCCATTGAATGGTTCGAATCGAAGTTTAACCAATCGCTGGTAGAGATCAACGATCACCTCAGCAAGTTCCGCATGTCCGATGCGTTACAAGCAGTTTACAAACTAATCTGGGATGATTTCTGTGCGTGGTATCTGGAAATGATAAAACCAGAATACAGTAAACCGATTGATAGTGCTACTTACTCAAAAACCGTTTCGCTATTCGAATCAGTATTGAAAGTATTGCATCCTTTTATGCCATTCATTACCGAAGAACTTTGGAGCGAACTTGCTTCGCGCAAAGCGAAAGAAAATATTATTGTAGCAAGCTGGCCGCAGGTTGGTTCAATTGATGTTACGGTCATCTCCGAAGCAGCCGTTGCTTTTGATTTAATTGCGCAAGTACGCAACCTACGCAACTCAAAAGGTTTATCGCCCAAAGAAGCCATTACCTTGTATTGCAGCAAAACTGATATTCAGAAATTCTGGTCAATTGCGAAGAAGCTGGCTAACCTGAATGATTTAATGAGTGGCTCAGAAAAACCTGCAGGCACATCGCTGCTGGTTGGCACCACTGAATACATTGCGGTGCTGGAAGGAAAAGTTGATGCCGCTAAAGAAAAAGAAACCATCCTTAAAGACCTTGAGTATCAGAAAGGCTTTTTGGCATCGGTAAATAAAAAGTTAGAAAACGAACGCTTTGTATCAAGCGCCCCCCCACAGGTTATTGATGCCGAGCGTAAGAAAAAAACTGATGCCGAGGCAAAGATAAAATCGTATGAAGATGCGTTGCGTAAACTTTGATTTTATGAAACCAATAAGGTTTTAGATAATGTACTGATAAATGGTCGGTGACTTTGTTAGAATAAATCATAAGACTTATCCAATCAGCCGAAGCAGAAAGCAAGCACTGATGGAGAGCAAGTTGCAAAAGCAATAAGACTGATGCTTATACGAAAAAAGAGGGCTGATCATTTTTAAGGTCAGCCTACTTTTTTTTGGTAAGCTGTATGGGTCAAAAAAAACTCACTCTCCTGCCGTCATGCAAGGTTTTTCGTTGGATAGGTACACGTACTTTTAAAGTTACCGGTTTCCAGTTACTAGATACCGGTAACCGGAAACCGATAACTAATTTAACTTACCACATGCACCTTAATCATGTTAGACCGGCCACGCTCCTGGATAGGCATGCTCGCTAAAATAATAAAGATGTCGCCTGACTGTACGTGGCCATCGCGCTTCAGAATTTTTTCTACATCAGAAATGGTTTCATCCGTACTGCTGGCTTTATCGTAATGATAGGCCCGTGTAGCCCATACTAAGTTCATGGAATTAAGTATAGAATCGTTGCTGGTAAAGGCAAAGATGTTGGCATTAGGCCGGTGCGATGAGGCCTTGAAAGCTGCATAGCCTAACTGTGTCATCCCAACAATAGCTTTAGCGTTTACGTCCTTAGCCAATTTACACGCAGTAAGAATCAGACTGTCGTTAAAGAAATTAGGTGAATCCGGATCAACATCGCGATAGCGGAAATAAATATTTCCCTGCTTTTCTACCGAACCAATTGTGCGCACCATACTTCTGATAACTTCCACCGGATATTTACCGGCAGCCGTTTCTGCTGAAAGCATAAGAGCATCGGCACCATCCATTACGGCATTGGCTACGTCATTGGTTTCGGCACGCGTAGGGCGCGGATTTTCAATCATGCTCTCCATCATCTGTGTGGCCACAATTACTGGCTTAGAGGCACGATTACATTTTTCAACCAACATCTTCTGCACCATCGGTACTTCTTCCATCCAGATTTCTACACCCAAATCGCCACGGGCAACCATTACCGCATCAGTAGCTGCAATTATATCATCAATATTTTCAAGTGCTTCCGGCTTCTCAATCTTGGCCACAATGCGTGTGGTCGATTTATGTTCGTTAATAATCTCGCGCAATGCTTCAATGTCTTTGGCTTTGCGCACAAACGACAAGGCCACCCAATCCACTCTGTTCTTCAATCCAAACTTTAAATCTTCCAAATCTTTCTCGGTAAGCGATGGTGCGGATACTTTAGAAAACGGCAGGTTTATTCCTTTGCGGGATTTCAACGGGCCACCATATATTACTGTACATGTAACTTCTACTCCACGCACATCTTTTACACGCAACTCAATCTTACCATCGTCAATCAAAATCATGTCGCCAACTTTCACATCGTTGGGCAAACCTTCATACGAGGTACTCACCAGGTCTTTATTTCCCAGAACTTCTTTGGTGGTAATGGTAATGGTTTCACCGGCTTTTATTTCAACACCGGGTTCCATTTCGTTTACACGGATTTTGGGGCCTTGCAAATCTTGCAGAATAGCAATGTGAGTACCCATTTCGGAATTTATTTCGCGGATGTAGTTAACCACCTTCTGGTGATCTTCATGTTTACCATGCGAAAAGTTGAGTCTGAACACATCCACACCTTCCCGGGCAAGGGCTTTCAGCATTTCCTTGTTGTTTGAGGCCGGGCCTATGGTTGCTACAATCTTGGTTTTGTTGTACGAAACACGTTCCATGTAAAAAGTGGTGAGTGGGTTAGAAAATAAAATTGTCCTTCGATTTTAAGGATGCCAAAGGTATAAAAGCAGTTAGTTCGATGGAAGGAATATTTTTTAAGAGTTCCTGCAAACGTTTGCTGGCCATGTGTGCCTCGCCTTGGGTAAGCAAGATGTAATCATAATGTTGAAATTCGGGTACTAATAAATTTTTAATAAGTTCGGGTTCGTTGGGCTTATTCTTAAACAGTTTCAGCACATTAACCTCGTTTTCAAAGGCATAATACCCATAACTGGCATATGCCTCTTTATTTAACATCACTGTTAAATCGGGCTGGCGCGTAAGCCGGCTGCCCAGAATATGATTTACTTCCCAAGCCAACTTATAACCTTTGGCAGATGAAATTATGCCGATTAACTCAAAATCGAATGAATATTCCATTTCGAGCCGCTTTTTCTTCATTTTTGCCACAGTAATCGCAATAGCATCGCTAGTTTTAAATGTTTGACAATATTGCACCAAATCTCTTTATTTGCACAGATTTTTGAATCCTCTAAACCTTTAAAAACATGTCTGAAATCGCACAAAAAGTAAAACAGATCATTATCGACAAACTTGGCGTGGAAGAATCTGAAGTTACTCCTGAAGCAAGTTTCACTAACGACCTAGGAGCTGACTCGCTGGACACCGTAGAACTTATTATGGAGTTCGAAAAAGAATTTAACATTTCCATTCCTGACGACCAGGCCGAAAACATTGCCACCGTAGGCCAGGCGATTTCTTACCTCGAAGAGAACGTTAAGAAATAATAGGTTTTGTCAGTTCTTTTGCTCCACTAACGGATTGTATGACATTTAAAAGAGTAGTAATTACAGGTGCAGGCGCATTAACTCCAATCGGAAACAACCTTCAGCAATACTGGGAAGGTTTAAAAGCCGGAAAAAGTGGTGCTGCCCCCATTACAAGATTTAATGCTTCTCTTTTTAAAACCAAGTTTGCCTGCGAAGTAAAAGGCTTCAACATTGAAGACTTTATGGATCGCAAAGAAGGCCGCAAACTTGACCCGTTTGCACAATACGCCATGGTGGTGGCTGACGAAGCTATAGCAGATGCCAACCTTCCGTTGTCTGAACTTAACCCTGACCGTGTTGGGGTTATCTGGGGTTCAGGTATCGGAGGGTTGTTTACTTTTCAGGAAGAAGTAAAATCTTTTGCCAAAGGCGATGGCACTCCCCGCTTCAATCCATTCTTCATTCCAAAAATGATTGCCGACTTAAGTGCCGGCCACATTTCTATTAAGTATGGTTTCCGCGGCCCCAACTTCGTAACCGTTTCGGCCTGCGCCTCCTCTACCAACGCTATTTACGATGCCTTTACCTATTTAAGGTTAGGTAAAGCCGACATTATAGTAACAGGTGGATCAGAAGCAGCCGTATGCGAAGCCGGTGTAGGTGGTTTCAATGCCATGAAAGCTTTGTCGGAAAGAAACGATTCTCCTGAAACAGCTTCGCGCCCTTATGATAAAGACCGCGATGGTTTTGTATTGGGCGAGGGCGCAGGAGCTTTGATTCTGGAAGAATACGAACACGCGAAAAAACGCGGTGCCAAAATTTATGCAGAAGTAATAGGCGGTGGCCTTTCGGCCGATGCTTACCACATTACTGCACCACATCCTGAAGGAGCCGGCATTATTAAGGTAATGGAAAATGCCTTGAGCGAAGCAGGAATTAAACCTGAAGAAGTAGATTACATTAACACACACGGAACCTCCACTCCGTTAGGTGACATAGGAGAAATTAAAGCCATACAGGCAGTGTTTGGTGAGCAGGCCTATAAGATGAACATCAGTTCAACCAAATCCATGACGGGCCACTTGTTGGGTGCAGCCGGAGCCATTGAAGCACTGGCGTGTATTCTAGCCCTTAATGAAGGTGTAGTTGCACCAACCATCAATCACTTTACCGATGATGATGGCCTTGACTCACGCCTCAACCTCACGTTTAACAAAGCGCAAAAGCGCGAAGTTAAAATCGCGTTGAGCAATACATTTGGCTTTGGTGGCCACAATGCCTCTATCATTCTGAAAAAGGCTGAGTAAGAATCACCGTGTGGAACTTACTCTCCTTATCCAAATCCAACTCAAAAGAAGATAAGAAGTTAGTTACGGCAATTAAAACCATTGCCGGGTTTGCGCCTGGCAATCTGGCTTTGTATAAACTTGCCACACTCCACAGTTCGCGTAGTAAAGAAAAAAATGGCTTTCGCGAGTCGAACGAAAGATTAGAATATTTAGGCGATGCCATTTTAGGTGCGGCTGTAGCCGATTACCTGTTTAAAAAATATCCATTTAAAGACGAAGGTTTTCTTACCGAAATCCGGTCGCGCATTGTTAACCGCGAATCGTTAAACAACTTAGCCAAAAAGGTTGGCGTTGCTTCCATTGTACAATTCGATAGCAAAAACGCTCAACTTCAAAAAGTAATTCTGGGCAACACACTCGAAGCACTGGTTGGTGCCATTTATCTGGATAAAGGTTACCTGCGCACCAAAAAATTTGTAATCGATAAACTTATTCAGCCTTACTTCGATCTTGAAGTAGTGGTAAACTCAAACTCAAACCATAAAAGTAAAGTTATAGAGTGGGCGCAACGACAAGGGAAAGAAATCAGGTTTGATGTAGAAGAAATAAAGAAAGGCCGCTCGCGCGAATTCTCCGCACAAGTATTTTTGGGCGATGAAGCATTCGGCCAGGGCTTTGGCTTAACCAAGAAAAAAGCTGAGCAAGATGCCGCAGAAAAGACTTGTTTGCTGCTGAATATCTAACTCGTCAGTTTATCGCTAATCATTTCTGCTCTAAATACATCTGGTAAATACCCTCAGGAACCAATATCTTTGAAGGAGTTGTTATCTGGTTAATTTACCTTGAATGAGCCTCAATACCAATCTGATTAATCGCACTTCTTTATTTTGGGAGATAAACCCAAACAGGATTGCCCGCGTGCTAGAGGAAAATGACGACTGGGTAATTGTAAGAGTTTTTGAATACGGCACTATCGAAGATATAGCAGAGGTTATTCGTGTGTATGGCAAGGCAAAGGTTATAGAAGTTTTGCGTCAGGAAAAGCTGAAGCCTATAGCTGCTTCTATGGCCTATTTGTTCCTCAATATAGATCGTTACGGAAGGCACACATTATGATTCATACCGAGACCGTAAGCCAACAGTTATTGGAAGTCGCTCAACAACTATCCTCAGTTCCAGAGCTTAGTGCTTTCAGGTTAGTTGGAGGAACAGCTATCGCTCTTCATCTGGGCCATAGAAAGTCTATCGATATAGATTTTTTTACCAACGAAAGAACCAACAAAAAAGAAATCACGGCAGTACTTCGATCGATATTCCCTCATACTGAATTCTTTCTTACCCAACACAGTATAACTTTTGAAGTTATTGGTATTCGGATAGAATTATTTGATGATTGGTCAACACCATTCTTAGAAAAACCAATCCTTGAAAATGGGATAAGATTAGCTTCACTAAACGATCTGGCTGCATTTAAACTGGATGCCATAATTGAAAGGCGAGAAAAGAAAGATTATATCGACCTACATGTAATCTTTAAGGCACAGGGGGCACTTCAAGTGCTACAGAAATTTAAATCTTATAATCCGCATGTCTCAGTAAAATCTGTGCTCTTTGCATTAGAAGAAGTTCATACCGCAAGAAGCAATAAATCTGTTATGCCTGAAATGTTGATTGATGCATCATGGCCTGAAATTGAAAAATCGATGATTAATGCGGCACGTGAATTTCTATCAATCTCCACCTCATAAAAAAATTGGGATAGCTTAGCATGATGAACACAACCAGAATTGCCGGTGCTACTGTAAATCAAACTCCTCTCGATTGGCTTGGAAACAAAACCCATATTATTGATGCCATTGAAGCCGCAAAGCAGGAACAAGTAAAATTACTTTGCTTTCCGGAGTTGAGCATTACTGCGTATGGCTGCGAAGATTTATTCTTAAGCGATTGGTTAAGTGAAAAAGCCTGGCAAATACTGTTGGAAATTATTCCACATACGCAAGGTATTGCTGTTTGCGTTGGCTTACCCTTGCGCATAGAGGGTATCACCTACAATGGTGCTTGTGTAATTCACAATCAAAAAATTCTAGGCATTGCGTTAAAACAAAACCTCGCGCGCGATGGTGTACATTATGAACCTCGTTGGTTCGATGCCTGGAAACCCAACACCGTACTTGAACTTACAAGAGACAACTTTACATTTCCGGTTGGTGATTTAGTTTTTGAACTGGAGGGAATAAAGTTTGGATTTGAAATCTGCGAAGACGCCTGGCGCAAAGGAAAACGGCCTGGTTATCGATTAGCACAGCGTGGTGTTAACCTGATCTTAAACCCAAGTGCCAGCCATTTTGCTATGGGCAAAAGTCAGTTGCGCGAACAAGAGGTGGTAAAAGATGGATCGCGCATGTTTAACTGCGCATATCTATTTGTAAACCTGTTGGGTAATGAAGCCGGGCGAATGATTTACGATGGCGACATTATTTTCGGTTTGAAGGGTGAGGTCATTCATCTGAACAATCGCTTGTCGTTAAAACCATTTAACTTGGTTTGGTGCGATGTTAATTTTAGCAACCTCGATGCTACTGAAAGACATCCACTAACCGATAGTAAACTCAAGAACGAAGAATTTATCAAAGCTACTTCGCTTGCGTTGTTCGATTACCTGCGCAAAAGTAAAGCAAAGGGTTATGCGTTAAGTTTAAGTGGCGGAGCTGATTCTTCTTTGTGCGCCATTCTGGTTGCTGAAATGGTAAGGCGTGGTATACAGGAATTAGGTGCCGAAAAATTCTGCGAAGCTGTAAACATTCCGCTATCCAAATCACTAAAAGAAATTACGGGTAAACTCCTTACCTGTGCTTATCAGGGAACAAAAAATTCATCGGAAGCAACGTTTACCTCATCGCAAAAGCTTGCGCAATCAATCGGGGCCACCTTCCATCACTGGACAATTGATGATGAAGTTGAATCGTACGAAAGTAAAATTGAAAAAGTATTAGGCCGACCACTTACGTGGGAACAAGACGATATTGCGCGGCAAAACATCCAGGCAAGAAGTCGCTCGCCAATTATCTGGATGTTAGCCAACCTTAAACAAGCTGTACTATTAACCACATCTAACCGCAGCGAAGGCGATGTGGGCTATGCTACTATGGATGGCGACACCAGTGGCAGTCTGGCACCCATTGCCGGTATTGATAAGCCTTTTATTCTGCAATGGTTAAAGTGGGCTGAAAAAAAATTAGGCTACACCGGCCTGAGTTATGTAAACAACCTTACCCCTACTGCCGAACTGCGGCCAAGCGAACGCGCGCAGACTGATGAAAAAGATTTAATGCCCTACCCGATCTTATTAGAGATTGAACGGCTCGCCATTAACGACAGGTTGTCACCGGCTGAAGTTTATCTACGGTTAAAGGCTATACCTCTGCCCGGTAATCCGGATGCAGCGTTATTAAAAACCTACGTTCAGAAATTCTTCCGGCTTTGGGCTGCCAACCAATGGAAACGTGAAAGGCTCGCGCCCTCTTTCCACCTGGACGAGTGGAATGTAGATCCACGCAGTTGGTGCCGCTTTCCTATTCTTTCCGCTGGGTTTAAGTTTGAACTGGAGGCACTTGAAAGTCTTTGAAGCTAAACCTTTCAAGGTTTAATTCAGGCACAAAAAGACCTCGAAGGTTTTGGTAATTTGCCCTTATATTTGCCTATTAAGCCACAGTTAAAATGGCAAAAATTAATAGACTATGAGCCTGTTTAGTTACGTGATCTGGAATGCAAGTCCCGAAATTTTTTCACTTGGTTGGTTTTCGCTGCGTTGGTACGGATTGTTGTTCGCAGCAGGTTTCTTGTTGAGCCAACAAGTATTGTATTATATCTTCCGTAAGGAAGGCAAACCAGAAAGCGATGTGGATTCGCTTACCATTTACATGGTAATAGCAACCATTTTAGGTGCACGTTTGGGTCATGTTATCTTTTATCAACCTGAATTATTTCTGAGCGATCCGCTTAGCATTATACTTCCGTTCGAGTTTTCACCGTTCCGCTTTACGGGCTTGCAAGGTTTGGCCAGCCACGGTGGTGCATTTGGAATTTTGTTTGCGCTGTGGTTGTACAGCCGCAAGAAAAAACCTGGACAAAGTTATTTGCAGGTATTAGATAGAATTGTAATTGTAGTTGCTATTACCGGTGCATTAATCCGCTTTGGTAATTTTTTCAATTCCGAAATCATTGGTAAGCCTTCCAACAATCCGTTAAGTGTAGTTTTTGTAAACCGGGTTACCGAAAGCATTGAAGGCAAGAAAGACAGCCCAGTTCAATATGTAAAAGTTGAGCGTAACAATGAACTACCAGAAGGTGCGCATGGTCGTGTGCCTGTTTTTATTTATGTAGTGTTCAAACCGGGAGTTGACCAATCTAAAGCAAAAGCATATTTGGAGAGTGATGTGCAATACTTTATCAACTATTACGATGAGTATATTGATAACCAAGGCTCTGTAATAAAATATAAAGCTGATATAGATGGTGATGGAAACTACATTGCACGAATTAGCACCTTCGGTATTGCCCGGCACCCGGCACAGTTATACGAAGCGGTATCGTGTGTGGTGTTATTCCTGATCTTATTCCTGATCTGGAAACGCAAAAAGGAAAATACACCCACCGGTTTAATCTTTGGCGTGTTCATGGTTATACTTTGGAGTTTGCGCTTTGCATACGAGTTTCTGAAAGAAGATCAGGTTGCCTTTGAGGAAGGTATGACTCTTAACATGGGCCAGATTCTGAGTATCCCCTTATTCATTGCCGGTGTTATCATATTAATCTGGGCATTGCGGAACAAACCAGCCGGAAAAATCAACGCTTAATCAAATAGCCGAAAGTGGCAGCACATGTGGGCGGTGATAGTTGGTTTGTTAAGTTTTTCGGGGCAACCAATTGCCGCTGATACCTTACGACCATTAACTGACACTACCAATCGGGTTGTAACCGTTAATCGTATTCTGATTATTGGTAATAAAGTAACCCGCGAATCCATTATTTCGCGCGAGTTAGATGTGAAGTCGGGCGATACCATCAGCATGCGCAGGCTTATTAAATTGGTGGAGCAAGATCAGCGCAAGATTTATAACCTACGTTTATTCAATAAGGTAGAAGTTAGATGGCTACGCATTACTCAACATCAGGTTGATTTATTGGTTGATGTAAACGAACGCTGGTACACCTTTCCCGTTCCTATTTTTGAACTTTCAGATAGAAACTTTAACGAGTGGTGGCAAAACTACAATCACGAGTTAAGGCGGGTGAATTTTGGTTTGCATATGTATCAGTACAACTTTAGAGGGCGAAATGAAACCTTACGCTTAACAACTCAATTTGGCTTTACCAGGCGCTTTGAATTGAGTTACCGAATACCCTACATCGATCAAAAACAAAAGCACGGTTTAATTTTCGATTTGAGTTATACCGAGCCGCGAAACCTTGCCTACTTTACCGATGATCATAAACTTGTTTTCAGGCGCGATGAAAAGAAACTCAGAACCACATTCCTGAAAGGTTTATCTTACACCTTCCGGAAAAATTTCTACCAGACGCATATTTTTCAATACCAACATATTAATAGCACTGTCTCTGATTCCATTTTGTTTTTTAACCCTAACTTCTTTGTAGAAAGTAACCGGCAGCAGAACTACAGTGTTTTGCGATATTTCTTCAATTCTGATCACCGCGATGTAATGGCCTATCCTTTAAAAGGGTTTCAGTTTACAACCATGATAGCCAAAAGCGGACTCGGCTCTGGAAATGTTAACCTGTGGGAAATCAATGCCACCTATTCGCGCTTTGCTGATCTGGGCCATAACTATTATTTGTCTAACTACACAGCGGGGTATGCCAGTTCTCCCAACAACCAACCTTATTCGTTATACGGGGCTTTAGGATACAAACGACTTCTGGTTAAAGGTTATGAAGTGTATGTAATTGAAGGGCCACTTTATTTTCTGAACAAAACTACCTTCCGCAAAAAAATCTTCTCGCGCACCTGGGAGATTGACGGTTTAGGAATTGAACAGTTCCAATATTTTCCGTTAGCCATTTATTTGAAAAGCTACCTGGATATTGGTTATGTAGAAAACTATCCCTACTACCAACAACAGAATTTAAATACACGACTATCAAATCGATTATTGGCAGGAGCCGGAGCAGGCCTTGACATTGTTACCGCCTACGATGCGGTGATCAGATTAGAGTACACTTTTACACGCGAAAAAACGCAAGGCTTCTTTCTGCACATGCGCAAGGAGTTTTAATCAATTACTTTGCAATCAAGTCCATTATCTTTTTAAAGATTTCTGTATTTTGATAAACTCCGGTAAACATAGAGGAGCCAGGACCATAGGCAAATAGAGGAACGGGTATTGGTGTATGATCATTGGTACTAAAACTACCTAAAACACTTCTTTGTTGGATGTTTCCACTCAGTAATGAAAGCCCGCCCGTTTCATGGTCGGCCGTTACGATCAATAACGTTTCCCGATTACTATCTACAAATTTCAATGCCTCACCAATCACCTGATCAAAATCCAATACTTCGGTTACCACGTATTCCATATCATTGCTGTGCCCGCCCCAATCAATCTGGGCTGCCTCAAGCATGATAAAGAAAGGTGCGGGGCTTGATGTAAATACCGAAATGGTTTTCTTTAATGAACGCGTCAGAAAATCACCGCGACCTTCCCGTTTTTGTTTGATGACAGCATCATCCAGCATGACAAATTTTTGATCCTTCACTTTCTCGATTTGGTCAAACTGCGTGTACACACCGTATCCCAAACGAGTTAATTCAGTCTTTAAATCTCTATTGTCTTTTCTTTTCGTGAATGCGGCTACTCCGCCACCAATTAAAATATCATTTTTGGTGTTCAGGAAATCAAGCGCAATAGCTTCACTCCAGCTTCGCTCCGGTTGGTGGGCATAAAATGCAGCCGGGGTGGCATCCGTTATATCTCCATTGGAAATAATACCGGTCTTGAAGTTTTGCGCTTTCACCAAATCGGTGATAGATTCCAGACGCTTGCCCACCGAGTCTACACCTACAAAACGATTTTTAGTTTTTGAACCGCTAGCCATGGCGGTGGCACCGGCTGCCGAATCTGTGATGTAACTATCCGTTGCTGCCGTAAGTGAAAATCCAATGTCTTTAATACCAAACAGACTAAGCTTACCACCATTTGCTGTGTAGCCACTAAACAATTGTGCTAACCCGGTTCCATCACCTATCAATAAAATAATATTTTTTGGTTTAGCCGTGCGGTTATGAGAATGCAAAGGCGTATAAACAACATGTGGTGCCTTATTGGTGTATGATCGTTTTGGCAATGTTTCAATAAAGGGAGTTAGCTCATCTACATGATCAGTACCGATGATATCAACCTCAAGTTCCATCAACTGGAGCCAGACATTGGCAAAATCAGGTGCGCCCCAAAATCTGAATTTCTTTCCAGCGGCATGAACATCTTTAATGATCAATGAGATTTTCTTGTGCTCGTCTTGTGGTAAGACACCCTTTCCGTTCCACTTCGAATAGTTAGAAAACGAGTCACTGATCAATCGTACACGTTTTAATTGATCGGGTGAATATCTAACACCCGGACGGCCATCAAAATTTATAAAGTTTGGGAATTGATTCCACGTACCTGGATCCGGGACATTACCGCTAATCACAAAGCTAAGTTGCTGTGCTGCTATTAAATCCGGATACCCTTGTAAAAGTTTAACTAATGCAATCAAGGTATTACTTCCCTCCGACTTCAAATCGATCATGAGGGTTAATGCAAGTTGCTTATTCGCATAGGCGTAGCCTCCATTGGCATTTACCTTCGCTCGTAAAGGTCTCAGGTAAAGACTATCGAGTGTATTTTTTGAGTTTAACTCTGCACGGGTATGGGCTACGAGCAACTTACCTTTCTCCAGAAAAATATCAGCTTCGATATGGCCTACTTGATTTCGATAGGCATTAAAAAACGGAATGGGTTGAACATAGTCGTTATGCGCAAATATCGTTGAGGATGAGTGGGGCTGCCCAAACGCATGGATAGCCCATATAAGTTGAATAAAAAAAAGGATGACTTTCATTTCTTTAGTGTTGTTGCGTAAATCACTTTACCAGAATAGTCTATTACTTGTACCAACATTTGATCAGGCTGCACTGAAAACAACATAAAACCATATTGCGAGGCCACAAATTTACTAATCGGTAGCATCCGTACAGGAGTTACTTCAGAGGCAGCTCCCGAAACAAAATGATGCGTACCAAATTTAGTTAGGTGATGTTGAAGACTATGTTCATGACCGGCCAGGTAAGCATCTACTTTATACTTTTCAAACAATGGCTGAAGCGATTGCCGGATGGATCGCGTGTCGTGATTTTCTGTTCTACTGCCACCGGTGTACATCGGGTGATGCCCTACCACAAGCTTCCATTTAACCGTGGGGGGCGCATTGCGTAGTGTTTCCTCCAACCATTTTTTTTGGGCAGTGCTATCCTGGTCATGTACATGATGACCTTCACCTTTATAGTAACCTTTTATGAGCGGACATGTGTCAACAAAAGCAAGTAAGATTTGAGCACCATCTCCCACGTTTATCAATTTGGAGTAATAACGCGCGGGCATCTGCCACCTGCGACTGATTTTTGAGTAAGCTACTTGTGCATCGGGATTACCCCCATAGTCATGATTGCCCAGGACTGGATACCAATCCCATTGCAATGAAAAATCTGTATAGATATCCTCAAATGAGTATCGCCACAACGGATCAAACTCGCTGGCCACACCACGGGGATAAAAGTTATCACCTGTAGCAACAATAAAATCAACGCTTGCTGCCGATGCTACTTTTCCCATCTGCTCCGCTACCAGCTTCTGATGATCTTCTCCGTTTCGACCCCAATCGCCCATCACGATAAAGTTTACTGCCGATGGATCGATCTTGATTTTTTCTTGTGCCCTGCTCTCAATCGCGCAAAACAATACGAGTGTGATGTAAATTTTAAATCGTATCATGTTAAAATTAGTCAACTATAAAATAGAATTATTAGTAAAGTGTTTCACTTCAAGTCGCATGCCGATGGTTTACTGAGCACGGGATTGCATTGGCTGTATTTACCCTCGAAAGTAATTTCAAAGTCTTTGTTTGGACTCAATGACTTTTGATAATAGTCGGTTGTGATTACCTGTGCTCCGGACCGAATAGCCGCCTCAAACCTGCTCTTGTCTCCGGTTCGTGCCTCGCGGGTGTCTGAATCAGAACGGGTGCGAACCATAAATCCCATCTTTACCCGGTCAACAATATCTTTCTCCTGCTTCACAGGATTATTCATGATGAAGAAAGCAGCATGCGGATTTTCTGGATCAGTGTTGGAAAACATAGGTCTTGCATAGTCTTCATCTCCTTTCAGATATAATTCTGTTAACGCTTTTTCCGCATCCAGTACAAAGAGTATTTTTCCTCTCGCCTTGGCAAGATCAGGCCAGCCTTGATTCAGAATTGCCTGACGTAGCGTTTTTGCTTTTCCTTTTACCTGGCTGGGGGTAATCAATTCATCAGTTTTAAAAATTTCAAAAATCTCTTTATCTAATGCGTATAATACTTTTTCATCAAAGGGGATGACCTCAGCATAACCGGGTTTTTCAAGTCCTGAACTCTTTGGATTGATGGTAATGACAATGGGTAAATGATCGCTATGTGCTCTTGACCAATCTCTGATATCCGACAGACATGCTATGAACGTAGAACAATGCGTTCGGAAATCTATATCCGGTATGTGCAAAACTTTAAAACCCGGATCTTTCATGATCTCTGCATTGTAAGGCTTCGATTCCAGCCCTTGCGCTTTCAGCATCTCAATCCCTTTAGGCTTTGAGAACCGACCACCATCCGGGTCGTAGAGCACATCTATCTCCAGACTTCTCAGCCCTAAGTCTAATTGTTGTGTAATGGGAATGTGTGTATAATCTAATCCAATAGCTTCCGGGCGTTCGGATAGGATAATGTCTAGCAACGGTTTTTCAATTCCAATTTTGTAACTGTTATGACTACCGATCACCTGAGTCTGGTTCATCTTGAGGTTTTGTCCATTGAGTGAAGTAAATGATTGGCAAACGACTAGGGTAAGAATAAGGTGTTTAAATAAGTGATTCATAATGATCCGTTAGAGAAAACTCAATAGCCTGAAAAATTTTTATGTGTTTGCGTAACGAGAAAAAGGTCGAAAGCTAAAGTTGCTTTCGACCTTTCATATTTTTTACTTTGATGATCAACCAACCTGCAATTAATACCCAGGGTTCTGCGATAAAAAACCGGGTAAGTTAGAAGCACCATCAATTGCTTTTTGCGGAATAGGGAACAGCCTTTTGTTTACATCGTTACCCGTTTTGCCAGTCCAACTGCCCTCGTATTTACCAAAACGTATTTGATAATTTCTTCGCAAGCCCTCCCAGTAGAGCTCAAAACCAGATTCACGAAATAAAATATCGAGGCTTAATGAGGTAAGGGCTGCAGGAGTTTGCGCAGGTCGGGCATTTCTGGAAGTTCTGAGTGTATTTATATCTGCCAACGCTCCGGCATTGTCACCACTTCTCAACTTGGCTTCCGCACGCATAAGATAAATTTCTCCCAAGCGAATCAAAACAAGATCTACACTGCTATAATTACAACAATCGGGGGCGGTACGGCTAAACTGATATTTTGAAAACCGGTGACCTGTGTGGTGTAAACTGCCCTGATCAGTAAAATCAACTTGCATGATGTGATCGACATAAGTTCGGTTTGCACCGCTGGTTCGTGCATTGATAACAGGATAAATCCGGACTTTACCATCAGCACATTTTAATATGTTACCTGCTGCGTCTTTTCTGGGGCCCCATATTGTACCGCGCAGTATTCCTCTGTTTATCTCGAAGCTATTTGCATCCACACAGTAATAATGCTCAGAATCGTTGGCCGGTGTAATACCGGTAAGATCCTCAAGATTTTCCGGCACAATTGTATTTTCCTGAAAGAAGCGGGCATCCGCTTCTGCAGGATCTACGTTACCGTAAGCATTCACCCAGGTTTGGTAAAAATCGGGAGTTAAAGCTGCCGCATCTGTACCGCGCGTATTGGGCCACTCAGGTCTCGGTACTAAATCACCTGATATCGACCAATAAGCCCAACGGCTATGTTCAGTTTGAAGCACACCCCGTTGGTCAAGCGAGAATATGATTTCTGGATTTGTGTTGTTATTATCATTGAATAACGCAAAGTATTCAGGAGACAACGAATAAGGACCTGAGATAATCTCGTTTGTATATTGAATAACCTTCTGCATATCTTCTGCCTTAAAATCCGGAGTTCCGTAAGGATTTCTATAAACAGCCGCATTCAAATATAGCCTTGCCAACAACGCTTTAACTGCATTTCTTGAAAACCTACCCGGGCCTTTATTGGTATTAATTACATTAACAACCGATAGAAGATCACTCTCCAAATAATCAATTGCTGCTTGTCCTCTTAAAATCTCTGATCGCGCAGCCCCACTTGATTTCTTAAAAAGAAGACCCCAATTATCCAACAACTGCATGTTAAGATATGCCTTCATCGCTATCATTTCGTAAAGTGCACCCTGTGCTTCTGCATCACCTGATTCAGCTTCAGGTTTCAATCTTTCCTCTGCTGCTACCGCTCTCGATAAAGTTAGTGTTAAGTCTGTCCAGGTGTCTCCTACCAATGCGTTTCCAGGGGTGGTAAGATGTTGATGAACCGCAATAAACTTTCCACCGTCAAACCAATCCCTTCCTCCACGGTAAGGAAGAATGGCTTCATCGGAGGCTATTTCCTGAAGCCCAAAATTACGAGTATGCAACCATACGTTACGCAGAAGACCATATACAGGCGCAATGGAGCCACTTACCGTTTCTGCCTGACCCGTTCCTGTTAATGACTCATCCAGTATATCTTCTTCCAGGTTAGTGCAACTTAGAAAAGCCAATAAAAAGGCAAAGATTGGAAATGTCTTTCGATACATTATATTTTTCATAGTTCTGTTATGTTTTGTTAAAAGAGTTGTTTGCCTTGTTCTTAGAATGTTACATTAAGACTAAACAAAAACGTTCTTGCTCTTGGATAGGTAAAACGATCGATACCAAAGGTTTGGATTTCACCTACTGTTGATCCCGTATTTACTTCCGGATCATATCCCGAATAATCCGTTATCGTAAACAAGTTTTGACCCGTCATCGAAAGACGAATGTTTTGCACGGCATTACCCAAGCCTATCTTGTTAGATCTCAAGTTATACCCAAGGGTAGCATTATTCAATCTCAGGAAGGAGCCGTTTTCCAAATAACGGGTAGATACGGTGTTGGAATTACTTGCCGACTCATTGGGAAACTGTGTGGCAAAATCGGTTGTATTATTCGATCTTGTCAATTGTGCCTTACTAAATAACGTCATCGTGCTATGATTATAAATCTGGTTTCCGGCAACACCATTAAAGTTGAACCCTAAGTCAAAATCCTTATACCGAAAGTTCATGTTAAAGGCATAGATAAAATCAGGAATCGAATTACCAACAACTCTGCGGTCATTGTCTAACACAGCTCCATCTCCGTTGGTATCCTTAAATTGGTTAAGTCCGTCAGCACCAATTCCATCGAATTCAAGCATATAAAAGGCGCCTATTGCTTCATTATTAATATAGCCATTGATGGTTGCGCCTGTTTGACCTGAGCCGGAGGCCGCCCCTGTGGTGAGAACACTAAAGGGTGAATCCGTCACCTTATTTCTAATATAGGTTACATTACCACCAATGCTATAAGAGAAATTACGTTGTGAATTACCTTTATAATTTAGCGATAGCTCCACACCATTATTCTGGATAATCATATCATTGATATTGGTCCAAAATCTGTCAGTTGGCTGCACTGGGTCTGCTGGCTGTACCTCCAGCAATATGTTCGTTGAACGCTTATTAAAATAATCCAAGGTACCGGTCAACCGATAATCAAGAAGTGCAAAATCAATTCCGATATCGGTCTGTGTGGATACTTCCCATTGTAGGTTAGGGTTTGCCAAACGAGTAAACGTAATCCCAAAAGGATAACCATCAATCGAAGTAGCCATAGGATCAATAGGGTACGTGTTGAGGCTTGAGCCGCCTGTCACCAATCTGGATTCTGAAAAGCTTGCTTGTGTAATCTTAGCGGGTATTTCCTGGTTACCGGTCTGTCCCCAACTCGCCCGTATCTTCAGGTTTTGAAAAAAGGAGTTAGACATAAATTTTTCGTTGATAATATTCCAACCTAGTGCAACCGAAGGAAAGTATCCGTATTTGTTATTGTCTCCAAATTTTGAAGATCCATCTGCCCGAAGTGTAGCCGTAATCAGGTATTTATCTGAAAACCCATAGTTCAATCGACCGAAGAAAGATTGTAGCTCATTTTTCTCGGCATTGGAAACTACCGTGGTGGGGAAAGTAGTACTACTTGTCTGATCCTGATACCTTGGATCAATATTGTTATTGGCAAAACCCAGAAAATTAACTGCTCTGGCTTCATCTAAAAAATCCTGATAAGAGTGCCCTGCTAATAACACAACCGAGTGAATATCCTTTTTCCAATTATAGGTAAGTGTATTCTCGACTAGTTCATTTGTATTTGCAGTGATCGTATTTGTTAAAGATCCATTTGAGATATTCGCCTCGTTTACAATCTCCGGAAACGGCTTGAATTGAACGTCCCGGTTGGTAGTGGAATAATCAACACCAAGATTCAATTTATAAACAAGACCTTTCACTATTTCTAACGAAGGTGAAATGGAAGCCAGAATACGGTTGTTGATGGCCAAATCACTGTATAGCTCATTCCTCTTGAGGGGATTCAGTGCGTTGATGTTCAGCAAAGTAGGCGCACCATCTGTATATGCTGGTATCGTAGGATTTAAACTGAGCATATCACTTATGGTTGGATTTATCTGTGGACGCAAATTTTCGGTGCGGGATGCAGTCAGGTTGTACTCTATATTCAACTTATCATTCAGCGCCTTTTGGGTTATATTCAATTTTCCGGAATACCGCTGAAGGTTGCTATTCTTTAAGATTCCTTCTTGATCCTGTAATCCTAAAGAAGCGAAATAGGAAAACTTGTCTGAAGCTCCACTCAAAGAAAAATTGGCATTTGTCGAAACACCCGTTTGGGTTAATTCATCCTGCCAATCCGTATTTCCATCAAAGTCTTCCAGAAGACCACCCTCGGCCACTACCTGACTGCGGAACTCATCGGCACTGAACACAGGTATCTTTCTGGACATAGTAGACACCGCTGTAGCGATGGAAAAATTCATCTCCGTTTTTCCAGACTTTCCTTTTTTAGTTGTTATTACCACCACTCCATTAGATGCCCTTGCTCCATAAACTGCCGCAGCACTGGCATCTTTCAGCACATCGATGCTTTCAATATCAGCCGGATTAAGAAAGTTTAATGGATTAGTATCAAAACCGTTATTCGAATTGTCGAGCAGCAAACCATCTACTACATAGAGCGGTTGTGTCCCTGAACGCAAACTACCAATACCGCGGATGATCACATTTTGGGCAGCACCTGGTTCTCCACTATTCGATGATATGTTTACCCCTGCCAATTTGCCCTGTAAAAGTTCACCGGCATTGGTGAACACCCCTTTATTAAAATCTTCGCTTTTAACAGACGCGATGGCGCCAGTTACATCCGATCTTTTTTGCGTACCATAACCTACTACTACAATTTCTGAAAGCGTTTCGGCATCGGGTAATAATTGAATGGAAATTTCGGTTTGTAAACCAACCCTAACTTCTTGTGTAGCAGTGCCCACAAAACTAAATACAAGTATGGATTCCTGAGAAGCTACACTTATACGGTAGTTGCCATCTGCATCAGCCACGGTTCCATTGCTGGTGCCTTTTTCAAGAATGTTTACACCCGGAAGTGAAGCTCCGGTTTCATCCGTAATCTTACCCGAAATTGAAATTGAGTTTTGAACGAATGTCAATCCGTGCGCATTAGTGAATGCCAGAGGTAAAAGTAATAACGCTGTAAAACTGAAGCACCATAGTTTTAAACTATGGATAAGTCGTTTCGCAGCATCAAACAAGTAATCATTTTTCATAGGCTGTTAAGTTTTTTTTTGATTTGACTTAGTTGCGTTATTGCACCGCAAAACTTGCAAATCGATACTTCCTGAATAACACCAGCCGGTTACCTGTTTATTAATGCTGAGGGAATAAATCAGAATTGAGTTAACATTCTGAAAATAGTGATAGACATTTTAGTAATACATAAAATGAAATACACGCTTTCTAAAAAAAGAAACTCTTAGAATAGAATAACTATTTCGATTGAAACTGCTTTTGAAATGCAATAGTGAGGTATAACACTGGCTTAATATCGCTTGTAGACTTTTTTCTTCCCTTTTTCATACCGATACCAGATACCGGTTTCTCTACCTTGGCTATAACTTCCTGTAAACTCAAGCTCACCAGTTGACGTATAAAATTTCCATTCGCCATCTTCTTTACCGTGCAGGTAATAACCCTCCTGGAGGAGGATGCCGGATTCATTGTAAACCTGTGTTGCCCCTTCGGGCATACCAAATTTATAGTTAACCACTCGCTCTATTTTTCCATTCTCAAAAAAATGAATCCACTTGCCTGAGTATTCGCTATGATCATATTTACCCTTGCGATGTAACTTGCCAGAGGGGTGA
The DNA here is from genome assembly GCA_017303795.1 of Cytophagales bacterium. Classification (GTDB taxonomy): domain Bacteria; phylum Bacteroidota; class Bacteroidia; order Cytophagales; family Cyclobacteriaceae; genus ELB16-189. Next base: position 189,338 of record JAFLBR010000003.1, read on the forward strand.
TAATACCAGCCGGAATCAACCAAAGCCCCCGCACGCCAATTTTCCTTGCCTTGCAGTTTACCAGTTGGGTAATAATAAATCACTTCTCCGTTTAGAAGACCATTTGAAAAATTCTCGATAGCACTTTGCTGGCCATTGGGATAATAATATGTCCAGAAGCCTGATTTCAGATCATCCTTTTTAATCCCAACCGCTTTTAACTCGCCCGTTACATAATACTCTTTTATCTCCTGCGAATAGATTTCTGTGTTTGCGAGGAGAAAAATCACAAAAAAAAGTATCTTAGGTACATAAACCCAAGCTTGTGAAACGATTGTTGATCTTGCTGTTTTCATTTGCACTAGTAAAGATAGCAAATGCGCAAAGCATCTCCACACAGATGGGCGCGCGCGGATTGGGCATGGGCAATGCAACTAACGGGTTAGTTTACGAATGGGGCCTATTCAACAATGTTGGTTCAATTGGTTTATTAACTGAAACTACCGCCTCAGCTGCTTATCATATCCAGTCCCGGCTTGCCTATGCCAATCGTATGGCATTTGTTTTCAATACTCCACTTCGGTTTGGTGTAATTTCAGTCGGTGCATTTCGGTTTGGAGATGATGTGTACAACGAACACGTAGTGAGCACTGGTTTCAGTAATAAGTTTGGTAACACTTCGCTTGGTGCAAAAATAAATTACATTCAATATCAGGCCCAGGGTTTTGGTACACGCAGAGCAATAAGCTTTGACTTTGGTGGTATTACTCAGCTTACTGATGTAATTTCCATTTCGGCCAGCATTACCAATCTTACTCAATCACAAATTGATTTCGAAAATGAAAAAGAAGCGTTACCCACGCGTCTAACGGCAGGCCTTACCTTTCGCTTAAGCGATAAGCTGCTTGTCGCTACTGAACTGGAAAAAGATTTATTGTTTCCTGCTAGCTGGCGCACAGGTTTGGAGTATGAATTCAAAAGCAAATTTTTTGCGCGTACCGGCTTTAACCTTCAGCCCACAAGTGGTTTTTTTGGATTAGGTGCTAACCGAAAATTACTTCACGCTGATTATGCCATTCAATTTAATGCTTTAACAGGAGCAAGTCATCAGGCATCGGTTACGTATAAATTTAATCGCAAGAAAGCATGAAAGCTTTTTTACTTGCGATAGTAGTAACAGCCAACACACTTTGTTATGCACAAGACATAATTCGCAAAGAAGTTGATTTAGAGAAACTGGTAGATGAGCTGCTTGCCGGACAAGATGAAGACTTTAACTACGAAGAGTTATACGAAAACCTCGCATTATTACTTTCGCATCCGGCCGACCTGAATCAAATAACAGCCGAACAATTACGAACCTTATATATTCTAAACGAATTGCAGGTGCAGGCTATTCTAGAATATCGCCAGTTAGCCGGCCCGTTTCTTTCGCTCTACGAATTACAATCCATCCCACAAATTGATCGGCAAACATTTGAAAGACTGATTTCATTTGTAACCATTACCGATTCGCAAAACACACTCAACAAATCATTACTCGCCCGCATTCTTAATGAACGCAACAATTACCTGATACTTCGTTACGACAGAACACTGGAAGATAAAGTGGGCTACCTCAACACCACATCGGAAGCAAGTCGCTATCACGGTTCGCCCGATAGAATGTACATGCGCTTTCGTACCAGCAGGCCGGGCGATTTTAGCTTAGGCTTTACAGCCGAAAAAGATGCCGGTGAAAAAATAGCCTGGGCACCCGAGCGAAAACAATATGGTGCCGGATTCATTTCATTCCATGCGCAAGTGTTGAATAAGAAAAAAATTAAGAACCTGATTATTGGCGATTATCAGGCGCAGTTCGGGCAGGGACTTGTGTTGGGTTCAGCTTTTGGGATTGGAAAAAATGCTGAGGCTGTATCCACCACGCGCAGAGCAAACATTGGCTTTATGCCTTATACTTCTGCTTACGAAGCTGGATACTTTAGAGGTGCAGCTGTAAGTTATCAGGCCACAAAATTTGTTACACTCCATGGATTTTATTCCACGCGTTGGCGCGATGGCAATCTTCAAGCAGATTCAACCGGTGCCTGGGGAATCTCATCGTTAAGTACAACAGGCCTGCATCGCACCAGCAACGAAATGGCTAACCAGAATACCGTGCAAGAAAATAATGCCGCAGCTGTTTTTGCTTTATCCCACAATAGACTGGATGCCGGTTTTATACTTCATCATACCCGGTTTAGTGTTCTGCTACAGCGCGTTGCTACTCCCTACAATCAATTCTACTTTGAAGGTAGTGCCAACACCAACGGTAGCTTTTATGTAAATTATGCTTACCGCAATGTGTCGTTGTTCAGCGAAGCAGCCTATACCTTTTCAAAAGGTGCGTCTGTAATTGCCGGCAGTATTATGAGTCTTACCAGCGCGCTGGATGTCGCTCTGTTGTATCGAAATTATAGTCGTAACTACCACACCTTTTATAGCAATGCCATTAGCGAAAACTCCACACCGCAGAACGAACAAGCGCTGTATTGGGGTTGGAAATACACCTTCAGCAAGAAATACTGGACCAGTGGCTACTTCGATTGGTTTAAGTTTAACTGGCTGCGCTATCGAGGATATAGCCCATCGCAAGGCCATGAATGGTTGCTGCGATTTAATTACCGGCCCTCGCGCCATGTAAGTTTCTTTGCACAAATGCGCGAAGAGAACAAAATCAGAAACCAATCCCTTGAATCTAACCTCTACACCACCACCAATGGCACCAAGCGTAACTACTGGTTTAATGCCGATTACCAGGCCACTCCAACCCTATCGTTACGAACAAGAGCGCAGTTCAGCAGCTATAACCATGCGGGTGTTACAACCGGAGGTTTGGCTTTAATTCAAGATGTAACTTTTCAAAAAAATAAGTTTACCCTGAACGCCCGGTATGCCTTGTTTGATACTGATGATTACGACAACCGGTTGTATGCTTTTGAGAAAGATGTGTGGCTGGCATTCTCATTTCCCGCTTATTACGGGGTTGGCGTGCGCAGTTATGTGCTGGTTCAATATTCTATTTCGCCCGCGGTTGTGCTTTGGCTGCGTTGGGCCCGCACCTCTTATTCCAATACCGATTCCATTGGTTCGGGTAGCGAAACGATTATCGGAAATACCCGGAATGATCTTAAATTTCAGGCACGAATCAGACTATAAATAACCCGTTATGCACGCTGTTAAACTTATTACGCCCATGGTTCTTTTTCTAATGTGCGTGGGGCTAGCCATCTTTTTTGTCGTTTTCCGATACATTTTCAAGAAAAAATAACATCAGCAGGATAAGTTTAACCCCGGTTTAGTCATTTTATCCGCCTGCTGGTACCTTTATCGAATTATCGCTTCTGCAACGTGTAAAGCTTTGCAGTTTGGCATTCCTAATCAACTTAAGATGAGAAAGATCAACTTTATTTTTGCCATTATTCTGGTTTCATTGGTATTGTTGTCGGTAGCGTCATTCACCTTCGCTCAAACCACAAAAAAAACATTAGAACTTCCTGAGTTTAAAAGCATTTATGTGAACTCGAACTATACGGTTTATGTAAAACAAACCAACAAACAGGAAGTTATCGTAGAGGCCTTGACGGAAATCTGGGAACTTACTACTGTAAAAGTTGAAAACGGGGTGTTGCTGGTAAATGTGGAGCGTAAACCAGACAGCCCGAACAAAAGTATCTGGTCTAAGATTGATGATATTAAAATCCGCCCTACCATGAAGATTATGGTAAGCGTAAAGAACCTGAACGAACTTCAGGTAAATGGCGGTGGTAAAATTATTTCTGAAAACTCTATCGCAGCTGATTATATCAACCTTGCAGTATCCGGAAGTGGTGCAATTGAATTAGACATTAAAGGCAACAATGTAAAAACCGAAATCAGTGGTTCGGGCAATGTTACCTTAAAAGGATATGCTTCTACTAACGACATTGTAATGAGTGGCAGCGGAACACTTAATGGCTACGCTTGCGAACTTGAAAATGCTAAAGTAAAAATGAGCGGTTCTGGCGCTTGCGAACTTACCGCCTCTGCATCATTAGACGCCACAGTTTTGGGTAGCGGTTCTATTAAGCACAAGGGTAATACTAAGAACGTAACCAAAAAAGTTTACGGCTCGGGTGCGGTAGATCGCGCGTATTAATAATCGGTTTACCCGATTTCAATTACCACATCGTCAGTCATAGGATGGCCCACACACGTGAGCACATAACCTTCTGCTCTTTCCGATTGAGAAAGTCCTTCTTCTTCATCTAACTTAACTTGCCCGCTAAGCGCTTTGCCTCGGCAGGCCGTACACAAACCGCTTTGGCAGGAATACGGTAAATCAATTCCATTATCCAATGCGGTTTCCAGAATGGTACGCTTGGGCTCAACAACAAATTTATATTCCTGACCATCGTAACGCACCGTAACTTCATGTGCACGCGGGCCGGTGCCACTTACAACGGCAGGCTCTTTCTTTGTTTCTTTATCGATTGTACCTTGTACAAAACTCTCTTTAAAAATTTTGTCCGTAGATATTTTACGAGCTTCCAATAACGTCTGCACGTTCTTCATCATTCCTTCAGGCCCGCACATTAAATAGGTAGTGCTATCGCTACCCCAATCGGGAATACGTTCCAGAATTTTGGTGAGCATATCGTGGTTAAGCAACCCCGAGTGGCCTTGCCAGTTAATCGGTGCATTATCCAACACATGGATTACATGCAGGCGACCTTCATATTTAGTTTGTAACTGATCAAACGCGTTTTTGAAAATGATACTATCAATATCGCGGTTAGCATAAACCAGCGAGCAGATACTTTCTGGTTCTTCCACCAACGTGGTTTTAATAATCGACATCATTGGGGTTATACCAGAACCTCCGGCAAACAAGACCAGGTGGCGTTTATTCGTTTTGTTAAATTCGGTTGTGAAGTGGCCCATCGGCTCCATCACTTTTACGGTGCTGCCAGCCTTAACATTATCGGGTAACCAGTTAGACATTAATCCACCATCCACTCGCTTTACCGTTACCGATAAATCGGAATCTGTAATGGGCGAAGAATTAAGCGAGTAAGCTCTACGCACTTCCTTGCCACCAACTGTTGCGATAAGCGTTAGAAACTGACCAGCCTTATAAGAAATTTTAGTTGCAGGTTGCTCAAATACAATGCTGATCGCATCCTTGGTTTCCTGCACCACTTGCTTAACCACCAGATTATGATAGTGTGGGCCTGCGGGTGTTTCTTTCTTTTCAGTTTTATCGCTCTTCTTAAAAAATCCAAATGCCATGCTGAAGTAAATTTCAGCAAAGGTACTATGCCGAAGCCAATTCCGTAGCAGAAATTTAGATTTACAAATTGAGCCAATATGTGAATTTAAACACCAATGCGCGGTTTTTGCTGCGCAGGTTTTCGGGCAGGTAATTCTCGGTGTAAACCACAAAAAAATCACTTGCCGGTTTGTAACGCCATTGAAACCGCGCGTTCAGGTTTACATTATCGGCCAGGTTATTATATTGAACAAACGTGGTTAAAAAAATCTTATCAGTTAACGTAAGGTCAATTCGTGGGCCAATCAGCACCAGCTTTTCTTTACCGTAGCCATCGGCCAACCGCAAATCGTTGTAATCAAATCTCACCGCCACACTACCATACGGTTGATACCGGTAATTTATTTCTCCTGCAACATTAAAATTAGTACCATTATAAAAACTTCCGTATCGGGCTTCCAGTTCGTAATAAAATAGCTTGCGCTGATCAGAATTAAACTCTGCACCAGCTCCGCTCCAACTATACGCTTCACCCACTTTAAACGCTGTGTACCTATCGCTATCAATTGGATTAAAAGTATTGGTAAGTTGTTTAAAGGTTTGAAAGTAATAAACCACCATTTCGGATGTGTTCATAAAATTAAAACCATATCCTAAGCTAAATGCTCTATCGGTAACGGTGCCGTCCGGAATTACATTCACATTAAACTCAGTACCCACACCCATGTTTACCAGACTTTTTGTTTTTGGAAACATGATGTACTCACCCTCTGCGAAATAACTGGTTAAGCCGGGATACACATTGCGACTGGGCACAAACCCTGCTTCGGCATTGTAATTTTTTTGAACAAACGTGCTGCCAACTGCAAAATTTACCTTGCGCTTTTTGTATGAAATAAAACCGCCACCCGATAACCGTTTGTCTGTTATCATAGGCGAGAAAGAACCCGTGTAGTAAAAATTAGCCGTCCAGGTATTGTTGGCACTGCGCATGTCCAGATCGGCTGTAAGCACGCGGTTATACCGGCTAAATGCAGAAACTGTATCGTTACCATTAACCCGATACTTTAATAAATCTTCATGAAAATATTTTAGCGTGTCGCGATCATTAACACCCAACGATTCTTTATTGACATACGATAACGTAAAGTTGCTCTGCTTCCAGAAGTTGCGTTGCACTGCCGCCACGGTATAATTTTGAGTTGGCAAACCAGCCGAAAGCTTTTCTTTGGTATGCATGTTTAGCACGCTAATGCGCCATTGTTCCGAAAGCGAGCCGCTAAGTCTGGCTCCATATAATATAGGTACTTGTATTAAATTTTCTGCGGTATCACTTACCAGTCCTATTCTTCGCGAAAAAAATGGGCGTGCTTCCGGAAAGCCGGCTCCGGCAAACAAATCGTTATTCTCCAGAAAAAATTGTCTGCGCTCAGGAAACTGAAATTCAAATTGCGTAAGATTAATTACCTGCCGGTCTACTTCTACCTGCGAGAAGTCTGGATTTACAGTAAGGTCAAGATTTAACGCGGGGGTAATTCCAATCTTGGCATCAAAGCCAACTTGCAGATCGCTATTGTTGGTTGAAGGTGTTACTCCATTATCGCGCGAAGCAGAGCCCGCTATAAAAGGGATAACCGAAACATTGCCTTTACTTTTTGGTGGCCGCTCACTCCAAGTCAATTGACCCGAATAGGCAAACGAAGCAGGAATAAACTGGATAGGTGTTGCAATCCAACTGGAAGCAAGATTCCGTTTGCGATCCCATCGTAAAAAAGTAATATTCCATTCTTCAATACTTTTGTAGCGAAAGCTTTTAAACGGAATAGCCAGTTCTGCTATCCACTTATCTTTTTCGCGCACTACTTTAGAGTACCACTTGTTATCCCAGGTATCATTATAACTTTCATCGCCTGCGCCTCCGGTGGCAATCACACCTTCGGCCTGCACGCCATATGGAGTAACCTGAAAATAAAATCCATTGATACGATCGTTATAAGTACCCATATAAATACCAATGTTATCGGTACGATCGAAATCAAAATCTCTGCGTAAGGATTGCATCAGGTCGGGGGTATCGTCATCGTAACACACAAACGACACATATAACATGTGTTCATCAAACGCCAGCCGGGCTTCCGTTTGAAAAGGCGCCAATGCAGTATCGTAAGGATAGTTCATGAAAAAGTTGGTAGCCACAGCAGCATCTTTCCAGGCCGCTTCGTCCAATTTGCCATCCAGTACAATGGGTGTTGAAGTCTTTTTTATGGGCAATTGCAGGCCGGGCTTATTCTGAGCCAGCAAAACAAAGGGAAGCAGTACCAGAATGGCGGTGCGAAGAAAGTGTGGGATCATGCGGGGTGAGGGGGCGGTAGATTAGGTTACAGCCTTGTACGGCTGTTGGGTAGTAAGGTTTTTTAGTTTTTGACGAGCGGTGTTAAAGGGTTGTTAAACTAACGGACACAAAAATCTGAAAAAAATTCCGGTCGGGCTGTAATAATTTAATGGGGCTTGCATCTGAGTATTAAAAAAATCAAACTATGAAAAAATTAATCGTATTACTCCTGATTTCGATTGCCGCCCCCGCCCTGGCGCAGCCTGCTATTAAAGTTGACAAAGCTGGCAAAGGAACACCCGTTCTGTTTTTACCTGGCTTTATGACACCCGGATCTGTTTGGAATGAAACCGTAAAAAACCTGAAGGGAAAATACGAAGCGCACCTAGTATCGTACGCAGGCTTTAACGGCAATGATCCGATAGCCATGCCGTGGTACGCGACTATTAAAAAAGAGTTGGTGGACTATGTAAAGATTAACAAACTGAAAAACCTAAAACTTGTTGGCCACAGCATGGGTGGTAATCTGGCTGTTGATCTGGCTGCCGAGTTGGGCGATGTAGTTGATAAAATAATTATTGTAGATGCGTTGGCTTGCATGCGCGAGGTAATGATGCCCGGTGTACCTGCAGAAGCCTTGCAATACGAAAGTCCCTACAACAAACAAATGCTCGAAATGAATGCGGAGGCTTTTGAAAAATCAGCCACGATGATGGCGCAGGGCATGACTACCGTTACCGAAAAACAAGAGTTGATTAAGTCATGGATATTGGAAGCCGATCGCAAAACATATGTGTATGGATATACCGACTTATTAAAGCTGGATCTAAGACCTACGCTTGCGCAGATTAAAATACCCGTGCTTATTTTAGGTGCACCCTTCCCTACTAAAGAAATGGTAGTGCCAAACTACGAAAAGCAGTATGCGAACCTTACTAACAAGACCCTTGAAATTGCACCCGCTGGCCGACATTACATTATGTTCGATCAACCGGAATGGTTGTATAAGCAAATCAATAATTTCATAACCAAATAAGTATGATAACCCAGAGCAACTTTGATCAATTACGCATTGAACTTTCCATTAAAGCAAAAAACGGTTTGGATTTTATTGCAGCCGCCAGTATTGTTTGGTTAATCATTGGCTACCTGTGGACGTTAGGTTATACCGCATACGATAAATCAGTTTTAACCTTTTGCGTGGGCGCGATTATGTTACCGCTGGCCTTGTTATTCTCAAAGGTTTTTAAAACCACCTGGACGTTAAAGAGCAATCCCTTAAACCCGTTGGGACTTTGGTTAAACTTTGCCCAACTATTCTATTTTCCTTTTCTGGTTTTCGCTTTGATAAAAATGCCTGAGTATTTTGTAATGACTTATGCCATTATTACGGGGGCGCACTTTTTCCCATACAGTTGGTATTACAAAAACAACTTGTATGCAATAGTGGCGGGGATAATTTCTATCGGCTCGTTTTTGATGGGATTGTATTTACCAACAGAGAAAATATATTTTATTCCACTATTCATGAGCGGTACGTTCGTAATACTGGCTGTTTTGCTTTTCTTTGACTTTAAGAACAAAGCAAAACACAACCAAGACGAATAAGAGTTTTTTAGGCGCACAATGGACAAACTCAATCATACTTTCGAAAACCTACACAACCAATATTTTAGTATGGTGTTGCACCTGTGCCGTGGTTTTATGAAAGGTGATCGCGAGTTGGCACACGATCTGGCCCAAGATGTTTTTATAAATGTATGGAATGCTTTGCCGGGTTATCGGGCTGAGGCGTCTTATAAAACCTGGATTTATCGCATAACAGTTAACACCTGTCTCCTTCAAATCCGGAAAGAAAAAAATAAAATTAAAGTTCCGCTAGAAACTGCCACTCACATTATTGAAACCGATACCGCAGCGCACACGCAGGAAAACGAAAATATTTTATATCGGGCTATCGGCCAGCTGGACGAAGTAGATCGGTTAATGATGATGATGGTACTTGACGAAATTGAGTATGAAGAAATTGCCCGCATTATGGGCGTAACTGAAAATAACTTGCGGGTAAAAATTCACCGCATCAAAACGAAACTAAAAACATTAATTGAAGATGAAAGACGAAGAACTGGATGATGTAGCCACGCTCTGGCAGCAAGCCAAAACAAAAAGCCACGAACAGCCCAAGGTTAATGTTACAGCTTTGATTCAAGCTGGTGAAGCACGTAAGAAAAGTACGCTTGCAGCTCACTATGGAAATGCCGCGGTGCTTGCTGTAACTGTTTTGGTGTTGGTGTTTTATTTCTATTATCTCTACAACTTTCAGGATGTGTTGAGTAAAATCGGGTATAACCTGATGATTGGTGGATTGACCATCCGCATCATCATAGAACTATTCAGCGCGTGGCGTTCGCGAAAAATTAAAATCGCGGATACCGCATCAGCTTCGCTACAAAACTCTGTTGCCTTCTTTCAATTCCGGAAACGGATTCATGGCCCAATCACTATGTTCATCTTTGTAGCCTACTTTATCGGGTTCTACATGCTTACTCCTGAATTTTACAGGTATATCTCAGTGATGTGGTTGGTACTGATGGATACATCGGCCCTGATTGTTGCTGCGGTGTTGGTGTATTTTATCCGCAGAGGAATCCGGCAAGAACTCCATGAGCTGGAAAAAATGGTGGAACTGCAACGCAGTCTGGTGCATCCAGAATAGCTGGCACATACTTACCGGATAACCTGAATTTTGTATCTTTACACCTTAACAGATTATTCGTGTCCGCATCTCTTCACGCTCTTTCGCCCCTCGATGGGCGCTACGCTTCCGCAACCCAATCGCTCACGCCATACTTCTCGGAATATGGCCTTATCTATTACCGTGTGCGGGTAGAAGTTGAATACCTGATTGCGCTTACAGCAGTACTGCCCGACCTGAAAAATTTCCCGAAAGGTAAAATTGCCGACCTGCGAAATATCTATACAAAATTCAATGAAGCCGATGCGGTGTCGATTAAAGAAATCGAGAAAACCACCAACCACGATGTAAAGGCGGTAGAGTATTTTCTAAAAAAGAAGTTTGACGAACTCGGCTTGTCCGATTACAAAGAGTTTATTCACTTTGGTCTTACCTCGCAAGATGTAAACAACACCGCCATTCCGCTTTCGCTGAAAGAAGCAATGACGGTTGTGTTGATTCCCGCTATTCAAAACATTGTTACCACGCTAAATAAATTTTCAACCGAGTGGGCCGCCATTGCTATGTTGGCACGCACGCATGGCCAACCTGCATCGCCCACGCGACTGGGTAAAGAAATACAAGTGTTTGCTGTTCGCTTACAAAAGCAAGTTGAACTGCTTGACACTATTCCATACTCGGCTAAGTTTGGCGGTGCTACGGGTAACTTCAACGCACATCACATTGCCTATCCACAAATTAATTGGATAGATTTTGCAAACGGATTTGTAAATACACAGTTGAGTTTGCATCGCAGTAACCCCACTACGCAAATTGAGCATTACGATAACCTGGCTGCGTTGTTCGATAACCTGAAACGCATTAACACCATTCTGATTGATTTCAGTCGCGATGTGTGGCAATATGTTTCCATGAATTATTTCAAACAGAAAATTAAAGCGGGTGAAGTTGGTTCCAGTGCCATGCCACATAAAGTAAATCCAATAGATTTTGAAAATGCGGAAGGCAATCTGGGAATTGCTAATGCTTTATACGAACATCTTTCAGCAAAACTTCCGATCTCACGTCTGCAACGCGATCTTACTGATTCAACGGTGTTGAGAAATATTGGTGTTCCGATTGGTCATACGTTGCTGGCACTTAAATCCCTTGAAAAAGGAATTGGCAAATTGGAGTTAAACAAAGCCGCTATTGATGCCGACCTGGAAGAAAACTGGGCCGTAGTAGCAGAAGCAATCCAAACTGTTTTACGAAAAGAAAATTATCCGAACCCTTACGAGGCTTTAAAAGAACTTACCCGCACCAATGAAAAAATTACCCAAGCTAGTATTCACAAGTTTATTGATAGCCTGGAGGTAACAAATGAATTGAAAGCAAAGTTAAAGGCGATTAGTCCGTTTAATTATACGGGGGTTTGAATCTTCTTTACCACATAGACACATAGTTTACATAGAAAATTCTATTTCATATCCCCTTAGGTAACTATGTGGTTTTTGGATTCACACTCCTGATTACATCCAACACATACTTTACCGTCTGTTCCAATTTATTCCAATCCTGTTTTTCAAAAACATCTTTTGTAAACAACTGTGAACCCAATCCCACACAAGTGGCTCCCGCACCAAACCATTCCGAAATACTTTTTTCGGTTGGTTCTACACCTCCGGTAATCATTAACTTAAGATCAGGGACCACCGGCATGATTGATTTTACAAACCCCGACCCCAGCACTGAGCCTGGAAAAAGTTTGATCAACTCGGCTCCCATTTCTTTGGCCGTAACAATTTCAGTTAATGTTGCACAACCCGGTATCCATAATTTTTCATGCGCATGACACACCGGAGCCATTTCAGGTTTGAGAATGGGCGAGATAATAAAATGTGCACCCGCCTGAATATATTTTTCGGTAGAGGCAGCATCCATTATGGTACCGATGCCTAATGTAAGTCCGGGCAATTTTTCTGCAACCTTTAGCAAGTGTGTAAACACTTCAAAAGAGTTTGGTTGGCGGTTGGTGTATTCAAATGCACGCACACCACCACGATAAGCGGCTTCCATAGCGAGCTGAGCCAACGCTGCATTGTTATGCGATAGCAACGGAACAAAGCCCGTTTCTTTAATAATGGATAATATCTGTTGCTTACTGAAACTCATTACCGTAAAAGTTTACCTACGTTTTCATCGCGCACCAGCGCTTCAATTTCTTCAACCGAACAAAGATTTACATCGCCTTCAACAGCATGCTTGAACGCACAAGAGGCCGTTGCAAACTCCAAGGCATCTGCATCGGACTTTGCCTGAAGTGCTCCGTAAATCAAACCCGCCATAAAAGCATCGCCTGCTCCCACTCTGTCAACAATGTGTGTGAGGTCGTATGTCTTAGCTTTAAGTAGCGACTTACCATTAAAAAGTTGAGCTGAAATTTTATTGTGCGATGAACTAATGGACTCCCGCTCAGTAGCGGCAATCTTTTTTATAACCGGATTCGCTTTCATCACCGCTTTGCAAGCCGATTCAAAATCTTTTCCTGAAATACCAAGGCAGTTTTCAAAATCAGTAATACCGCCTACAACCATATCGCACATGCTAATGAGGGCGGGCATAATTTCTGTTGGCTGCTTGCCGTACTGCCAAAGATTTCTGCGGTAATTAATATCCCCGGAAACGGGAACATGATGTTTTCGCGCGCTTTCAATTGCTTGAAGACAAACATCGGCAGCGCCTTGCGAGAGTGCCGGAGTAATACCCGACCAATGCAACCAGCAAGCTTGTTGCATAATTTCATCCCATGCAATCATTTCGGGCTTGATGTGTGCAAAAGCCGAATCAAACCGATCGTACACAATACGCGAAGCTCGCTGCATGGCACCGTTCTCCAGAAAGTAAACGCCTAAACGTTCAGGGCCATAAACAATGTGCGATGTATCCACACCACATTTGCGCAGAGCTTCAGTAGCCGCGCGACCAAAATCATTTTCGGGGAAGCGCGTTACGTGGGCCGAGGGAATTCCCCAACCAGCAAGCGCAGCCGTTACATTCGCTTCCGAACCGGCATAGCGTACTTCAAATGTTTCGGTTTGTACAAAGCGTGCATGTGCAGGCGTGGATAGCCGCATCATTACATCGCCAAGTGAAATAACTTTTTTCTTCATAGGTAATACGTTTTAAAAGTACGGCTTAAACCTTAAAAATTTATACCTTCACCCACTTAAAGATTTTAAAAATCAACAGCCTGATGGCCCGTGTACTAAAAATAAATCCTGCCGATACCGTTTGGGTTGCATTAACCGATTTGCCTGCTGGCGAAAAAATAGATTGCAATGGTGTGCCTGTTACCTTGGTGCACGCTATTTCAGCCAAGCATAAATTTGTTGAAAGAACGCTTCAACCGGGTAAAGAAATTATCATGTACGGTGTAGTGGTTGGGAAAGCAATCACCATCATCCCGCAAGGAAGTGCCATTACCACTCAAAATGTAAAACATGAAGCTGCGGCTTATGCCGGAAGAACCAAAACAATCAAGTGGCAAGCTCCGGATATCAGCCGGTGGAAAAATAAAACGTTTATGGGTTATCCGCGCCCGGACGGACAGGTAGGCACTGCCAATTATTGGATTGTAGTGCCGTTAGTTTTTTGTGAGAACAGAAATGTAAACGTAATCCGCGAAGCGTTTGAAGAAGCATTGGGCTTTGGAAAACATAATGCGTATAAAAATTATGTGCAAGAGTTAGTACAACTTTATCGCGAAGGAAAAACAGAAGCAATTAATAAAACCAATCTACAGAACAGTAGCGCAGTTACAACATCGCGACTCTTTGAAAATCTGGATGGAATAAAATTTTTAACGCACGAAGGTGGCTGTGGTGGCACGCGCCAGGATTCGGATGCATTATGTGCTTTGCTTGCCGGATACATTAACAACCCGAATGTGGCTGGAGCAACAGTTTTGAGTTTAGGTTGTCAGCATGCACAAGCTTCTATTCTTCGAGAGAGTCTGAAACAACACAATCCTAATTTTGCGAAACCCTTGATTGTTCTGGAACAACAAACGGAAGGTACCGAACAAGAATTATTGGCCAGAGCCATTCGCGAAACATTTTTAGCATTAACAGAAGTAAATCAACAAACCCGAAAACCAACTCCACTTAATAAGTTGGTGGTAGGTCTTGAGTGTGGTGGCTCGGATGGATTCTCGGGCATCTCGGCTAATCCGGCTATCGGGCATACTTCCGACCTGATTGCTGCACTGGGTGGTGCAACAATTCTTTCGGAGTTTCCGGAACTATGTGGTGTGGAACAAGAACTGATTAACCGCACTGCTTCTGATAAAACTGCAAATAGATTTATTGAATTGATGCGCGCCTATTCACGCGCAGCCGAATCGGTAGGTTCTGGTTTTGATATGAACCCATCGCCTGGCAATATTAAAGATGGCTTGATTACCGATGCGATGAAATCGGCCGGGGCGGCAAAGAAAGGTGGCACCTCGCCCATTACCGATGTGTTGGATTATGGCGAATATGTAAAAACATCGGGGCTTACTTTATTATGTACTCCCGGCAACGATGTAGAAAGTACAACTGCAATGGCCGGATCCGGTGCCAATGTGATGTTGTTTACTACAGGCTTAGGTACGCCAACCGGTAACCCTGTGGTTCCGGTCATTAAACTTTCTTCCAATACAAAACTTGCCCAAAAGATGCCCGATATAATTGATGTGGATTGTGGACCCATCATCTCCGGTGCTAAATCAATTGAACAACTGGGAAGCGAGATTCTGGATTTTATTATTGAAGTAGCGAGCGGGAACATTAAACCCAAGGCGGTTCAATTACAACAAGACGATTTTATTCCATGGAAGCGCGGGGTGTCACTGTAGTATTAATCTGCATCAGCCAAATACAATAAACGCTTGCCATAAAAATCATACAGCGTAAGTCTGCGCAAATCATAATACGCAGTCCAGAAAGATTTCAATGCGGCTATATAATTTCTTTTGGCGGTGTCTTTTTCTGTTAAGGCGATATTCAAATTAGTGATGTCTATTTTGCCGATAAGATACCTATTCTGGGCTACGGTATATCGTTGTTGTGCCACCTCATCTGACTTCTTTGTAATCTCGATTTGAAGGCGCAGCATTTCAAAATTTCCTACCTGCGTTATAATCTCTTGCTCAAAAACCATTTCATCCTGTGCAATAATGTAATCGTTTAGCTTCTTATTGGCCATTGCAGTTTGTACCCGCGATTTATTTCTGCCCCAATCGATAATGGGTACACTAAGCGTTAAGTTAAATTGTTGTTGCTGCTGAGGGTCTTGATAGAGATCGTTAATTACCAGGCCATTATTGTTCAAACCATACGATGCAGTGAGGTTGGTTTGCCAGCGTTGGCCGCGAGCCTGCGCTACTTCGCGCGCAGCTTCTAATCGTCTCCGTTCAAACGCAATAAAGGCGGCCCTGTTTTTTTTTGCGTATTGCATTGCTTCCTCCGCTGAAACGTCAAATTGTGGTATCGTTTCAGGAAGAATAAGTTTCAATTGTTCACCAGCAGTTAACCCAATGTACGAACGTAATTGAAGACTGCGTGTCTCAGTATCTAATTTAGCTTGAGCTACATCCTTGCGTGAATTTAAAAGTTGTAACTCTACCTGAAGAAGTTTGTCTTGCGAAGTAGTGCCAATGTTATAGCGGCCTTGTTCAATTTTATAAATAGTGTCATTATTAGCTAAATTAAACTGGGCTATCTGTAAGTTGATTTGAGATTCCAACACATCAAAGAAGCGACCAACAGACTCTCGTGAAATAAATTCCATTTGTTCTACATAGTCGCGCTTGGATTCTTCAAAGCGTAGCGGTTCTGTTAGCTTATCCCACCGCAGCGGATTAAACGCGAATACTGGTTGATTTAATTGAATATTCATAACTGTGCCGCGCCACTGCTCTTTGGGTTGAATAGAACTAGGATCGTAGTTATAGTTGTTAAAATAACCCATGTTTGAGTTAACGGAAATCGTTCCATTTGTCCATGGAATAGGTTGCTCTAACCCTAAGTTCATGAAACTATTTAACTGATTAATGTTCGCATTCACAAAAGTTCCATCTGCCAATGGAGCTTGACTAACCTCTTTGGAGTAAGGAATATTTCCAAACAACCGTAATTGCGGGTTATAATTGGTTCGATAAAGACGATATAACCAATATCGATTTTCTTTACGGGTTTCAGCTTGTTTCGAGGCTGGGGATTGCGATTGCGCACGAACTATTACATCTTCAATAGAAAAATTTGTTTGAGCACTTACACTACTTGCCATGCCAATGATAACAAAAAATACCTTATAGAATGTATTCATATCAAAAAGGTAATTATTCATGTCGTAACGAGGTTATGGGGTCTTGACTGGCAGCCCTGCGTGCCGGGGCGATTCCAAAAATTAATCCAATGGTGGCGGCTACACCGAATGAAAGCAAGATGGACGAAAAACTTATTATGGTAGGAATATCGGCAAACACCGAAACCAAATGTGCCAGAGTTACTCCTAGCACAACACCTATTAACCCTCCCGATACACTGATCATTACAGCTTCAAACAGAAACTGCTGCACTACATCACTTTTTTGTGCACCAATCGATAACCGTAAGCCGATCTCTTTAATTCGTTCTAATACCGATGCCAGCATGATATTCATAATACCAATACCGCCTACCAACAACGAAATACCTGCAATGGCTCCCAACACATAATTAAAAATATCATTCGTGCGCTGCTGCTGTTTTAATAACAATTCCGGAATTTCAATTTCAAAATCCACAACTTCGTAGTGTTTTCTACCCAGCATGCGCGAAATGATTTCGGCTATCGGTTGCAATTTTTCCGTTTCCTCAACTTGAATTACCAATCTATCCAACTGATGATAGTTTTTTTGCTCTGCCACCTGCTCGTCTGATTGTTCGTTATTATTACTACCCCCAATTATCACAACCATTCCGCCACCTTTCATAGCCTCTTTACGAAGCGCCTCAGCCGAAATGACATCACGATTTCTGTACCGCACCAGCACGGTTTGTAATGGCGCATAGATATCCATATTAAAATCGCGAATACCCAGTTTGCTGATACTGTTTTTGGACACCAATCTTTCCTTCAACACGCCTACTATGGTTAGCCAATGCGGCCCTACTTTGATTGTTTTACCTATAGGATTTTCGGTTGGGAAAAATTTTGTTTTGATTGCACTGCCTACTACACAAACAGGAGCACCAATCTTTAATTGCTCATCGCTAAAATTCTTTCCATCGTACAATTCAAAATTAAAAATATCAAAGTACTCCGGCTCAACTCCTACCAGTTTGGCTGATCTGCGAACACCATTTCTAATAACGTTTGTATTCAGAATTATCTCAGGACTGATTTTAGTAATACCGGGTATGGTTTGGGTGATGCTCTTTACATCACGCATGGTGAGACCGGGCGAAAATTTCTTTTTATCCTTTTTGCCACCGGTTGATTCTGCAATCTTTTCCTCTTCTTGTTCGATGATAGGTTTTATCACAATATTATTAACACCTACCAATTTAATCTGTGCCAGAATTTCTTGCTGAGCGCCATTACCAATGGCAAGCATGGCAATAACTGCAGCCACTCCGAAAATAATTCCGAGTGCTGTTAAAAGTGATCGAACCTTATTTGTTAGTACGGCACCAATAGCAATGTATAGGTTAGCCATTACACGTTGTGAAAACATGGCTATCGGTTATTGTTTTGGTAAGCTCACTTGAGTTGCCAAAGCTTTCTGCTCATCACTTTTATCATCGGGTTTCTTTCTTTTTCCATTCATCTCAGGCAACAAGACAACTGATTTATTTTCCTGTCCACTCGGATTTGAAAGATATACTTTGTCGTTTGTTGAAAGACCCGCCTTAATAACTACATCGTTGGCATTGGCGACATCTACAATAACCTCTTGTTTTATAATATTGAGTCCTTCGCTTTTGTACACATAGGTAATCGTATCGCTTTGGCTATGCAAACACTCTAAGGGTATGTAAAGAACACTATCCAATCTATTCGCCACAATTTTGTTGCTCGTTGTCATGGCAGGCCGCAATGCAGCATCACTACCAAAAATTTCAATAGTTACTTCAAAAACCTTTGCATCTGAATTAGGACGTTGCTCGCCTACATTCGCCACGCGCACAACTTTTCCACTAAGTTTCTTATCAGGGTATGCATCTAACCCCACATCCACGGGCTGCCCAGGTTTAATTTTACGAACATCTACCTCGTTAACATAAGTTTTGGATATCATAGAGGTGAGATCGGGTAATTTGGCTACTACAGGATCCCATGTTCCAATTCGTGACCCACCTTTGATAGGGCGACCACTCCAGTCTTTGGTATAAATAACCATACCATCCTCCGGGGCTAGCACTGTAAAACTTTCACCTAGTTTAGACATGTTGTCTGCTTCGTTCTTCACTTTACGTAGCTCAGCAGACACCTCACGCATCTTCTCGATATTCTGATTCTTTTTGATTTTATAATTTTCTACAGCTTGCTGATAGGCACGTTCAGCTTTCTCTAATTCGATCTGATTTTGTTTAATGGTAGCAGGTGGTTCAAACTTGGATTGCTCTAAAACTATTTTCTTTTCTTCCACACCGTATTTTAGATTGATCAACTCATCGCGCGATTGACGCATGGTAAGTGTTGTATCCAGTTGGGTTTGTGTATATTTTGAGTTTGCCTTCTCCAGTTCAATTAATTTATCACTCAACTTGCCCTGAAAATCAGAACGGTCTAGGTTGGCCACCCAATCACCCTTCTTTACAACAACGCCTTCCTCCACAATATTAAGTATGGTGATCTCATAAATTCTGAAATTCTGAACAGCCGTAGGCCCTATGATATTTACAGAATTTTTTGCTTCTAGTTCACCCGTTGTTTCAATCTCCACCTTAAACTCACCCATCTTCACTTCCGTCAGAATCCGGCCGGATTCCGCATCTCCATCCCGCTTAAAAAGAAAATAAGCAACCAAAACAGCCGCCAATACGCCCGTTCCAATAAGTAATTGTTTTTTAGTCATGTTTGTTGTTCTGTTGTGGTTGAAGTTATAAACTACAAAAGTGATTATTTATTACAAGTTAGTACTTGAAACTGCGTGCTTAGGTTACAAACCAGCTTGTAAAAAAGTGTAAAAGGCAATTAAAAAGGGTGAAAGGAAAACCGATCACCCTTAAATTAATAAATACCTTATTGATTATTGCCCTTCTTCACTTCGATCTTAGCAAGAGCCGCATCTTTTGAGATTTTGCTAGCGGCATAATCATTCAATACACTGGCCTTTACCACAAGCTCAAGTGTAGCCGGAATCTCGCAACCCTTACATTTGGTAAGTGCTATGTTGAAGACCAGGCGTTCTTCGCTCTTCAAACTTTTTAAGGTACGGCCATATTCCAGTATATCTACTTTAATATCACGCTCGAAGGTTGGATAAAGTTCCTTCACTTTTTTGTCGCGCTCTTCCTGCGATAAGTTGTTTAAACCTTGTGTTGGCATTACCCAACGGTCGTAGTTAGCCTGATTGCTGGAGAAAACATTCATGTAATAGATTACGCCATAATCTTTCAGACGTTCGTAATAAATATTCTCGTCTGTAAAGAAAGTTTTAGATAAGTCGCGCTGATATAACCGATTGAAAATACTGGTAAGTAATTCCAGATCGGGTTGCAATTCATTATCCATCTGGCTGTTTACCACTTTCAGGTTTTTCATGAATTGCTCGCGACTTACCTTGCCTTGCTTAAGTTGTGTAACATCGCCTTTGGTTGTTTCTATTGACAGGTAAGAAGGCTTTTGATTTTCAGGAAATGCGATGAACCAATTCCGGTTGCCATCACCTCTATTAGTGATGATAATTTTTTCAGTAGGCTGCAATTGCGAAATCAGATCGCCATAATCGGCCACAAATTCTTTGCAAGCTTCCAATAGTTTTTCGGTGGTAGCTTTTTGAATACTATCGGCATTAACTGCGCGACTGGTGCTGCTTACTTTTCCTTTTAAATTTTCCGTAACCACACGACCGCGCTCGTCATACACTCTGGCTACACCAACCGGTGCTGGTGTCTCAACAAAATACTCATAGCCATTGCCATTTATAACAACATCTTGCGCACCAAATCCCCAGGCAAATGGCCCGCTAAGGTTATAGGGCAACCGGAAAGTTACACCATAGCCCGCACGGTAATCGCTATTGATTTCTACCGGAAAGAAATTTCGCTTTTCAAGTTTTTGTTTGATCAGCGTTTCCAGAATATTCTCTGCTACTTCCAAATCGCGATTCATGCGTTCATCTTTCTGGGCCAGTACCTGCATGGTTATCAACACTGCCCCTATCAACATCAAACTTCTCACTCCTCTTTTCATAATACGTTTAATTAATAGTTGTTTACTTTTCTAACTGTTCCTTCAGGGTTTGAAATAATACTGGCCAGTATTTGTTCTGTTTCCTGTTTAAATTGATCTGTATTTTTCTCCATGTTATTCAAGCGTGCCTGAAATAAAATCAGATCTTGCTTGCGTTGTTCATTCAGGTACTTGGTAAAGTCAACCAAAAGATTCTCTACATAAACCTGCTGATCTTTTGATGAGAGTTTAAAATAATCCTGCATCAACTTCATGTTCTCTTGCTGCAAACCCGATACAAACGTGCGCACCTGATCTTGCGATGCCAGCGAAGCAACCGAAATCAGTTTATCGATCCGGGCCGAGTTGGTGGTTAGATTTTTATTTAGCGATTCCTGAATTTTCTGATTGCTCTCCTCCCAGTTTGTAGCAATGGTTTCGTTGTTTTTTACCAACGAGGTGTTGATCATCTGTTGTACTTCGTTCGCGGTAAGCGATTGCTCAACAACCGGATTTTTGGGTGCATCATTAAAACTAATCCGCAACTCGCCATTTGAGTAGGTTACTTCGGGGCCAATGAGGCGGGCCGCTACCAGCAAGAATAAAAATGAAGCCGCAATGCCCATGGTAATTTTAAAATACCCGGCTTTCCAGAAAGGAATGCTGTGCTGTTCGTGATCTACAAAAACAGGGGGTGCTATTACCTCCACATCGTTTAATGAACTTAATGCTTTGCGCACGTTGTTCATTTGCTGCAACTGCTCCCGCATCTGCGGATGTTGTTGCAGGTATTGTTCTACCTTTTCTGTTTCTGCGGCATCCAGCTCGCCATACAGGTAAGCCATCAGGGTGCCTTCGTCTGGTTTATAATTCATAGCCCAGTGCTTCTTTAGTTATTTGCTTCTTTTCCAAAATCTTTTTCAATCCATCCAACCCGTAATACATTCTCGATTTCACTGTGTTTTCTGAAATCTGCAAGGCTTCGGCAATCTCTCTAAACTTCAGTCCCTCATACTCTTTCATAATCACCACTTCGCGTTGTTCGGCACTAAGTTCCATCAGGCATTGCTGCAGCAAGTCTGATAGTTCGGTATGCCGTAATTGTTTTTCAGGGTTATCCAATTTTCCACTGCTCGCTTCCCACTTATAACTCACTTCACTTTCGCCAGGCGAAAAATCATTCAGCGAAACCGACCGGCTGGCTTTGCGCTTGCGCAGTTCTTCGCGGCAATAATTAACGGCTATGGTATAGAGCCACGATTTAAACCGCGTGGCTTCCTGCAAGCCCGCCAGGTTACGATGCATGCTGATAAACGTTTTCTGCGAAACCTCCATAGCCAAGTCGTGATCGTAGAAAAATTTATATGCAAAATTGTAGATGCGCTTATACCACACTTGCACGAGTTTGCCCTGAGCATTCTTATCCCCCTGACGAGCCCGCTCCAGCAGGGCATCCGCATGCATCATAACACTATTCGGTAAGGTTTCGGCCACAGAAAACGTTTAATTTGAGCTCAATTCATTGTTTTCGAATATAAAGATGCAATACAATCTCAAATAGTTTTACAGTTTATAAACTTTCACCGGCATCAACAGCATACCAGCCTCATAGCGTATAAAATCTCATGCTAAGGCCTGTCTCATTTACTTATCTTTGCGCCCGATGAAGAAAATCATTTCGTTATTGATTCGGTTTGTACCCCGCCCGTGGCTGCAACGCATGGCCGGCACCGGGCTTAAAGTTGCCGGTTTGTTTTATAGAGGTAATAAGGTAAAATGCCCAGTTTGTGAGAGTCAGTTCAAAAAATTTATGCCTTACGGCAGAATAAATCCGCGACCCAATGCCCTATGCCCCAACTGCCTGAGTCTGGAGCGCCACCGCCTCATTTGGTTGTACCTGCAAAAGGAAACCGATTTTTTCAAAACGCCTTTGCATGTTTTGCACATCGCACCAGAAGTTTGTTTTATTAACCGGTTTGAAAAACTACATGGTGAACGGTACATCACCACCGATATTGAATCGCCTCTTGCCAAAGTAAAAGCTGATATTCATCAACTGCCTTTTGCTGATAATACATTTGATACCGTTTTGTGTAATCATGTATTGGAACACGTGGCCGATGATATAAAAGCCATGAGCGAAATTAATCGTGTGCTTAAACCCGATGGTTGGGCCATACTGCAGGTACCCTTTTTCTCACCCGTGCCCGATACTACATTCGAGGATAATACCATTACCGATAAGCGCGAACGCGAAAAAATATTTGGGCAAGATGACCACGTACGGAAGTACGGCCATGACTATGCACAACGGATAAATAAAAGTGGTCTTGTTGCTGAAGCAAATCCGTTTGCTCAACAACTTTCAACGGAAATAGCACAGCGGGCTTCCATTATGCCCAACGAAATTCTTTATATCGGTAGAAAAAAAGCCTGATGTGAATCGTATCCAGCAAATAATATTGCACCTGGCCGGTTGGGCAATTTTTATAACATTGCCGATTCTTTTCTTTCCTGGACCAAAAGATATTCTGGTATTGTTTGGTGGCCCGAAAGGTCTGATAGAATTTTTTAGATACTCATTCCTGATTGGTTACTTCTATCTTAATTATCACGTGCTGGCACCTCGCTATTACTTCAACAAGAAGTTTTGGCAATTAACGTTAGTAACACTTGGCATTTACTTTCTGATTATAATCTTACCTGCGTGGATAGTTCCAGACAAAGGTTTTCCGAGACCTGACACAATGGACGAAGGTTTTACACCAACCAATAAGCCTGCAACTGATATGGGGCCACACCCCGCTCCTTTTCAGGAACCTGAAATTCTGAGAGAAATTACATTCCGGTTAGGGCGCCACAGTTTGTTGTTCACATTGGTGTTTCTATTCTCGCTCATGCTGCGAATCAACAATCAACTGCGGCACGCAGAAGCAGCTCGCCAAAAAGCTGAACTTGCATATCTCCACGCACAGATTAACCCACATTTTCTATTCAACACATTAAACAGTATTTATTCGCTGGCCCTGCAAAAAGCGGATAGCACCGCACAAGCCGTTGTCAAACTTTCAAACATGATGCGGTATGTGCTTACTGAAGCCGTGCACGATAAAGTTTCCTTAACTAACGAATTGGCCTACCTGAATAACTATATAGAACTACAACGACTGCGTTTGTCGGACTCCGTCACATTAACTGTCAATATCGATACTCCCCGCAATGGTGAGCAAATTGCGCCTATGTTGATTGTGCCCTTTATTGAAAATGCGTTTAAGTATGGTGTTAATCCCGAGCAACAATCTGAAATAACCATTCTGATCAAATTGGAGTATATGGCCTTGTTCTGCGAAATAAAAAACAAAAAAGTTAGTTTGGGTAATGGAGACAAAACTCAAATGGGAATTGAAAATGTGCGCCAACGATTGCAGTTAGTATATCCACAAAAACATACTTTGGATATTAAACAATCAGAGCATGATTTTGCCGTTTACCTTTCAATTATACTTGAATAATGAAAGCAATAGCACTAGACGATGAGTTACCCGGCCTACAGGTAATTGAAACATTCTGCAAACAAACAGGCTGGCTTCAATTGGATAAGACCTTTACGCAACCATCGCTGGCGCTCAAACACCTGGAACAATTTCCGGTGGATATTTTATTTCTGGATATTCAAATGCCTTCTGTCTCCGGACTTGAATTCTCTAAACAAATTAAACAAAACACGCAGGTAATTTTTACAACGGCTTTTAGCGAATTTGCTGTTGAGGGATTTACGCTCAAAGCAACTGACTATTTATTAAAACCATTTACGTACGACCGCTTCGAACAAGCAATAGCAAGAGCCAAAGAACAATACGAATTGCGTAATCAATCTAACAATCCTGCCGACAATTATTTATTTGTCCGAGCCGATTACAAGTTGATCAAGATCCCAACCGATCAGATTTTATTTATTGAAGGCCTGGACGACTACATCAGGATTCACATGAAAGATCAACGGCCGGTTATTGCCCGAATGACCATGAAAACGGTAATGGATAAACTTGCTCCGGTTGATTTTATTCGTGTTCACCGCTCCTACATCGTACCGTTCAAACGGGTTTCAAATGTTCGTAATAAGATTATTTCATTAGAGAGTACCGAAATTCCAATAGGTGCTTCGTACGAAGAAGAGTTCTTTAAAAGATTTCAGGCGTAAACTCGTCTGCACATTTTACCTGTTAACCTCAATATTTTAATTGGGTTAAAATTTAAAGTAAGTTCCCAACCATTTTTCAGTAATATGCCGGTTTTAAAAACCTTATAGGTCTAAGCAGGGTTCAAACTCTCGCTGCCAATAGCAGCTCAATATTCTTAAACTTCATTCCAAATTTTCGCGCAACCGATTCGTTGGTGAGTGACCCTTTGTACGTGTACACACCTTTCATAAACCACTTGTGCGAAAAAATCATTTCCTCTACACCACCTTCTTCAGCCGCCCGCAAGATAGTAGGTGTAAAAATATTACTCAAAGCAGTTGTTGCGGTAGTAGCTACCCGCGAAGCCACATTGGGCACACAATAATGGATTATATCATGCTTGCGAAACACTGGCCTGTTTAAGGTTGTTGTTTCAGAGGTTTCAATGCAACCGCCCTGATCAATACTCAAGTCAATAATTAAAGAATCAGGTTTCATTTGTTTCACCATTTCCTCCGACACCACATGCCTTACCTTACCTTTCTCTGCACGTAAGGCTCCAATTACCACATCCGCATTTTTTAAACTTTCACTTAGCGTAATAGTATCAATAGTAGAAGTATAAAACTGATGTCCCAACGTATGTTTGATTCTTCGCAGTTTATATAGATGATTATCGAACACCTGAATCTCTGCACCCAGACTCAAAGCCGCCCGTGCGGAATACTCGGCCACTGTTCCCGCACCAATAATCACCACTTTAGTCGGTGGCACTCCGGTAATCCCACCTAAAATTATTCCTTTGCCTTTATTAACCGTGCTTAAATATTCCGCTGCAATCAACATTACCGTACTGCCTGCAATCTCGCTCATGGCTCGCACAATTGGCATGCCACCTACTTTATCTTCAATAAACTCGTATGCTAATGCTGTTACTCTTTTTTTCAACAAAACATTTATACACTCTGGTTTAAGGTTGCCCATCTGCAAAGCTGAAATTAACGTTTGCCCAGGACGGAAGTACTCTAACTCATCTAATGTAGGCGGTTCAATCTTTAAAATAAACTCAGCTTTATATACCTCATCGGGTGAGTAAACAATTTTTGCACCCGCCTCGCTGTATTGCCGGTCTGAAAATTTAGAACCTTCTCCAGCCATGGTCTCCACCCAAACTTCGTGGCCGTTATTTACTAATAACGCAACTGCATCAGGCGTTAAACTAATTCTGTTCTCCTGCAAAGAAACTTCGCGCGGCAATCCAATAAAAAACGAGCGCTTCGATTTTTTTACCGGCATCAATTCTTCCTGCGGATATAATCCAGATTTGGCAAGCGCCTCAAAACCGGTTTTCTTTTTCTCACTCATGACTGCATGCGATAATAAATCGCTCTTGTATCGTTGTTAACTGTTTCAATTTTTACTTCAAATCGCTCGGGTGGCAAAAATGCACTTACTTTTTCGGCCCACTCGATCAAACAAAGGTTGCCCGATGTCAGGTACTCTTCAAAACCTAAATCAAGTGCTTCCGTATCGCGTTTTAACCTGTAAAAATCGAAGTGATAAACTTGCTTTTCACCCCGTCCATATTGGTTCACAATTGAAAACGTAGGACTGGTAACTGTATCCGCTATACCCAACTGTTTTACCAAGGCCTTTGCCAGAGTTGTTTTTCCACTTCCCATTTCTCCCTCAAGTAACCAAATCTTGTATGCCTTCCCTACACGCAACAATTCGTTCGCTATTTCAGGCAAACCCAAAAGTGCAATCGAATCACCACACATTACCCAACCGTCAGGCATTTTTCGAAGTTAGCAAAATATATGGAATGATTACCTCTTCCAAGCTTACGCCCCCATGCTGGAAAGTATCTTTATAAAAATTCACATAGTAATTATAGTTATTCGGGTAGGCAAAAAACTGGTCTTCAATTGCAAACACATAAGCCGTTGAAACATTGGTTTTAGGAAGGAAGAAACGCTCAGGTTTAGGCGCTTCAAAAATTTTATCTCCATCAAACCCCAAATTTTTACCTTGCTTGTATCGTAGGTTTGAGTTTACACTCTTATCTCCCACAATCTTAAAAGGTCGTTTTACCCGAACGGTACCGTGATCGGTTGTAATAATCAGCTTCACTTTTTTCTCAGCAATCTTCCGAAGTATATCAAACAAAGGCGAATGCATAAACCACGACTTTGTTATGGAACGATACGCGGCTTCATCGGGCGCAAGCTCGCGTATCATGGCCATATCTGTACGGGCATGCGAAAGCATATCCACAAAGTTATATACGATTACGTTAAGGTCGTTATGAAACAAGTTGTTAATTGAATCGGCCAGATCGCGACCCTCTTCCAGTTTTTTAATTTTGTTGTATGAAAATTTGATGTTCAGATTATTCTTGCGCACTTGCTTCGCCAGAAAATCATCTTCGAAATTATTTTTCGATTCATCCTCATCTTCGCCCACCCAAAGATCGGGATGAGTTTTAGCCATTTCGGAAGGCATTAGCCCCGAGAAAATGGCATTACGTGCATAGGCAGTAGTGGTAGGTAAAATTGAATAGTACGACTCTTCTTGTTCAATGTTGAAGTATTCGCTTAACAAGGGCTCAATAATTTTCCATTGATCCCACCTAAGGTTATCGATCAACACAAAAAAGCAAGGCGTACCACTCTTCAACTCCGGAAACACTTTCTTTTTCATGAGTTGATGTGAGAGCAATGGCCTATCTACATTCGGATTGTTAAGCCAGTTTTCGTAGTTGCGTTTTAAAAACCGACAGAAGTTAACGTTGGCTTCCACCTTTTGCATCTCTAACACTTCGCCCATATCACGGTTGTCGGCTTCTTCCATCTGTAATTCCCAAAACACTAATTTCTTGTAGATGTCAGCCCACTGTTCATGATTCATGTCATCCAGAAATGCCATACTTATTTTTCTGAACTCTTGCTGATAACTGGAATTTGTCTTCTCAATTACAAGACGCTTGTTATCCAGTATCTTTTTTATGGCCAGCAGAATCTGACTGGGATTAATAGGCTTGATCAGGTAATCGTCAATCTTAGCACCAATAGCCTCTTCCATAATCTGTTCCTCTTCGTTTTTGGTGATCATCACCACAGGCAGATTTGGTTTATGATTTTTAATCTGAGCAAGTGCTTCCAACCCCGACATACCGGGCATGTGTTCATCTAAAAACACAATATCGAAATGACGGGCTTCACTCAGTTCCACTGCTTCAGCACCATTATTTACAGGAGTAATGTCGTAACCGCGTTGTTGCAGAAACAAAATATGCGGTTTGAGTAAATCAATCTCATCGTCCGCCCACAAAATGCTATATCTTTGCATGAGTTAATTTTAGAAACTTCTAAGTTAAACGATATAATGCAATCTAAAGCTGTCGCTTGAACAAAAAGAAAATCATTAACGATCCTGTTTACGGTTTTATCGCTATACCAGGCGATTTGATTTATGATTTGATTCAACATCCTTATTTTCAGCGACTGCGCTACATCAAACAGTTAGGATTAAGCGATCTGGTTTATCCAGGCGCGCATCATACTCGGTTTCACCATGCATTGGGTGCCATGCACCTGATGGATCGGGTATTGAAAACATTACAACAAAAAGGTGTAGAAATCTCAGATGCAGAAGCGGAAGCCGCTCAGGTTGCCATTTTGCTGCACGACATCGGCCACGGCCCTTTTTCGCATGCACTGGAAGAAACATTATTGAAGGAAGTTAAGCATGAGAGCATTTCTTATCTCTTTATGCGCGAGCTGAATGCACGCTTCAACGGAGCATTAGATCTGGCCATTCAGTTTTTTCGAAACACCTATCCACGGAAGTTCTTTCATCAATTAATTAGCAGCCAGTTAGATATTGATCGGTTAGATTATTTAACCCGTGACAGTTTTTTTACGGGTGTAATGGAAGGTACCATTGGCGTAGATAGAATTGTGGCCATGTTAAATGTGCATAACGATGAACTTGTAGTAGAAGAAAAAGGTATTTACAGTATCGAAAATTTTTTACATGCCCGCAGGTTAATGTATTGGCAGGTTTACCTGCACAAAACTGCACTAAGCGGAGAGCGCATGTTGGTAAACATTATTAGAAGAGCGCAGTACATAGTTCAGGCCGGTGAACCGCTTCCAGCCAGTGATGCATTAACCTGCTTGCTCAAAAAAGATTACCGCATTGAAGATTTTACAAACGACAAAGAGTTGCTTGATTTATTCGGGCAACTGGACGACCACGATATTTGGGGTGCAATTAAACTTTGGCGCAACCATGCCGATGCTATCCTTTCTGGTTTATGTAATCGATTGGTGCAGCGTGAGTTGTTTCAGATTGTGCTCTCTGGCAACCCAATTAAAAAAAGCGAAGTAGAAAAAGTACGTCAGGAAATAGGCCAAGTATATGGCATTCTGCAAAAGGATACGCAGTACTTGTATTCGTATGGAACTGTAAGCAATGAAGCCTACATTTCGGGAGGAAAGTCTATTAACATACTTACACGCAGCGGAGAGATATTGGACATTGCTCATGCATCTGATCTGCCCAGCATAAAGGCAATTAGCAAAATCGTAGAAAAAAACTATTTATGCTGGCCTAAAAACGTATTTTTGTAAAAGCACTTTTTAGAAAACGTAAAACTGTTTCGTAACACGCAAATCAACCTATGGAGTTTAGCATAGCGCAAATTGCAACCATGTTGGGCGGAGAGGTGAAAGGTGATGCATCGGGTAAAATATCGATGTTGGCTAAAATTCAGGATGCCAGAAAAGGTCAGGTTGCATTTCTATCCAACCCAAAATACGAGCAGTTCATTTACACCACACAAGCCAGTGCAGTAATTGTAAAAAAAGATTTTCAACCTAAGAAAGAACTTGAAACTGCACTTATCCTGGTGGATGATCCATACTCCAGTTTCACGGTATTATTAGAAGAATATCATAAGCTCATTTCGTTTCAGAAGAGTGGCATTGAACAACCCTCCTACCAAAGCGATACGGCTACAACCGGAAAAAATATTTATCGCGGAGCTTTCTCATACATCGGCAGCAATGTAAAAATTGGCGATAACGTAAAGATTTATCCGCATGTGTTTATTGGAGACAACACTATTGTTGGTAATAACACCATTCTGCATCCCAACGTAAAAATTTATGCCGACTCAAGAATTGGTAACAACTGTGTAATTCATGCCGGCACCGTAATTGGCAGCGATGGTTTTGGTTTTGCTCCGCAAGGCGATGGCACTTATAAAACCATTCCGCAATTAGGCAATGTGCTGATTGAAGATAACGTAACCATTGGCGCGAATACCGTAATTGATTGTGCCACCATGTTTGGCGATTCAACTATCATCCGCCAAGGCGTAAAACTGGACAACCTGATTCAGATTGCCCACAATGTAGAGGTGGGAAAAAATACGGTTATAGCGGCTCAAACTGGAATCTCTGGCTCTTCTAAGGTGGGCGAAAACTCCATGATTGCAGGCCAGGTAGGTATTGCCGGGCATCTGGTGCTTGCCAATCGCACCCAAATTGGGGCCCAGGCCGGTATTTCAAAATCTGTAAAAGAAGAAGGCCAACAGTTGCTTGGTTACCCTGCTATTGATATAAAAGATTACTTCCGGTCGTATGCGGTTTTTAAACGATTACCTGAATTAAACGACCGCCTGCGCGAACTGGAGAAGAAAATGGCCGGTTTGGTGCCTTCCGAAGCAGACTCCGGCAATGCGTAATGAACAGCTTAACAGTTTGGTAATAGATACCTAACCCGTTAAATTTGCGCACTTTTAGGCTATGACGTTAAATCACAAGCAACAGACTATCAAGAAGTCAGTAACCCTTTCTGGGGTTGGGCTGCACACTGGGGTGCAAACCAACATGACTTTCTTGCCGGCAAAACCCAACCACGGTATAAAGTTTCAGCGCATTGATTTACCCGGCATGCCGATTATTGATGCCGACTGCGATCGCGTGGTAGATGTTTCGCGCGGAACAACCATTGAACAAAGCGGTGCCCGTGTAAGCACGATCGAACATACACTGGCAGCCCTTGTTGGCCTCGAAATAGATAATGTATTGATTCAACTGGATGGCCCCGAAGCTCCTATAATGGATGGAAGTTCGATTCAGTTTGTAAATATTTTAAAAGAAGCAGAAACCGAAGAGCAAAATGCTTTGCGCGATTTTTACGAAGTGCAGGATAGTATCTTCTATCGCGAAGCCGCCCGCAATGTAGAGATTGCCGCGTTGCCGTTAGATGATTACCGCGTAACGGTAATGATCGATTATAACTCACCGGTTTTAGGTAGCCAACACGCTTCTATAACCAACATTCGCCAGTTCGAAAAAGAAATTGCTTCGTGCCGCACCTTCTGCTTTTTACACGAACTGGAAATGCTTTACAAAAACAACTTGATTCGTGGTGGCGATTTGAACAATGCCATTGTGATTGTAGATCGGGTGGTGGAAAATCACGAGTTGGAAAACATTGCCAAAATGTTGGGCAAACCGCGTGTAGAAGTAAAGAAAGAAGGCATTCTGAACAACATTGAACTTCGTTACAACAACGAACCCGCACGACATAAACTGTTGGATATAATTGGAGACCTGGCCTTGGCTGGAAGACCATTAAAAGCTCAGATTCTGGCTGCGCGCCCAGGCCATGCGGCTAACGTAGCGTTTGCCCGTAAGCTGAAAAAGCTGATGCAGGAAGACGACAAGAAAGGCCGGCCAAAATATAATCCCAGCCTGCCCCCGGTAATGGATATCAACAAGATTACCGGTACCCTTCCACACCGTTACCCCTTTCTGCTTATCGATAAAGTAATTTACCTCGATAACGAAACTGTAGCCTGTGTAAAAAACGTAACCTATAACGAACCCTTTTTTCAAGGTCACTTCCCCGGCAACCCGGTAATGCCCGGAGTGCTGCAGGTAGAAGCGATGGTACAAACCGGAGGTATTCTGGTGCTTAACACTGTGCCCGATCCTGAAAACTACTGGACCTACTTTTTGGGAATAGAGAATTTCAGATTCCGGAAAATGGTATTGCCGGGAGATACGCTTGTAATACAGTGCGATTTGATTGCCCCCATTAAACGGGGCATCGCCAAAATGTATGGCCGCGGGTATGTTGGTAACAGTTTAGTATGTGAAGGCTCCATGACAGCCAGTATTGTTAGAAAAGATTCATGAGTAAGTATCCGTTAAGTAATGTTCACCCCGAGGCGCAAATCGGCAACAATGTTGTGATTGAGCCCTTTTCTACAATTCAAAAAAATACCATTATAGGTGATGGCACCTGGATCGGGCCAAACGCAACCATAATGGAAGGTGCCCGCATCGGAAAGAATTGTAAGATTTACCCAGGCGCAGTTGTTTCTGGCGAACCTCAGGACCTTAAGTTTAAAGGTGAAATAACCACAACCGAAATTGGTGATAATACAACCATTCGGGAGTGCGTGACCATAAACAGAGGCACTGTTGATAAGTACAAAACTGTAATAGGAAGCAATTGCTTGATTATGGCCTATGCACACATTGGTCATGATTGTATAGTGGGCAACTATTGTATTCTGGGAAATACGGTGCAGTTAGCGGGCCATGTAATTATTGATGACTACGCCATTTTTGGTGGCGCCTGTGCGGTGCAACAATTCTCTAAAATCGGTGCTCACGCTTACATTGGTGGCGGTTCGTTGGTGCGCAAAGATGTTCCACCGTATACCAAAGCCGCGCGCGAGCCACTGGCTTATGCCGGTGTAAATACGGTAGGTTTAAAAAGAAGAGGATTTAGCACAGAAATAATAAACGACATTCAGGAAGCTTACCGGTATATTTTTTTAAAAGGCATAAACAATACCAAAGCACTTGAATTAATTAAGCAAGAACTGCCAGCCAGCCCCGAGCTCGACTACATTGTGGACTTTGTGCGCACCAGCGAACGCGGAGTAATGAAAGGTTTTGCAACCAACACTGCGGTGGATGAAGATTGAGGTTAAAAATCTGAGCAAGCGATTTAACCGCGAGTGGATTTTTAAAAACCTCAGTTTTCAGTTTACTGAAAATACATATGCGATAGTTGGCCCAAATGGTTCGGGTAAATCAACGTTACTCCAGATTTTATGGGGCCAGATGCTACCCAGCAAAGGCGAGATTGTTTACAAACAGCACGATGCCATTATTCCAGCCGATGAAATCTTTAACCATGTAGCAATTGCAACCCCGTATTTGGAACTGATTGATGAATTTACGCTTACCGAAATGGTGGACTTTCATTTTCGATTTAAGAAACCGCGTCAAAAAAAAAATACAAAAGAGCTACTCGAACGCTTTGAGTTGAGCCATGCGCACGATAAGACCATTGCCAACTTTTCATCGGGTATGCGGCAGCGACTAAAACTTGGCTTGGCGTTTAACTCGCAGGTTGACTTGCTTTTTCTGGATGAACCGACCACCAATCTCGATAAAAAAGCGATTGCCTGGTATCAACAACAATTGGCCGCACTGCCAACTGAAACTATGGTGCTAATTGCCAGCAATCAGGAGCACGAGTATCCGGCAACAGCCACCAAACTGGACATTTTAAATTATAAATAGCGGTTACAAACCGGAATAAGCCGCAATTAACCGCACAAAAAGCGTTTTTAACGCAGGTTGTGTTTTTTTAAACTAACCCTTTTTACTATGTTTAAGCTTGATTTTAATATCCAAAGCATGAAAATTCTGAGAGTACTTTCTTTATTGTTGGTTTCGGCTGTCCTTCTTACCTATATGGGCTGCGATGGAGGTGGCTCAACACCAGAGCCAATCGAAGATGTTCAATTTACTAAGCTTGCCAAAACCTGGAAGATAACTTCAGTAAGTTACACAGGAACTGGCCCACAAGATAGAACTGCTGAGTATAAAGACCTTAATTTTCAGCTTGTCCTGAATGGGACAAAAGGATCCCCTCCATTCACGTACTCAACATCTGGTCGTCCAAATATAAGTCCTTGGAAAGCAAACGGAACTTGGGAATTTGGATCTGCGGTTGAAACACAGATTGTTCGGGATAAAGGGGTTACTGCGGATGAACTTGGAATGACATATGTCGTTACAGAAAATACCCTAACTCTTACATTCTCGTTCCTTAGGGATGGTTACCCTGCCAGAACTGAGCAAGTGGAAGGCAATTGGATCTTCACTTTTGGGCTTTAGAAGATTCTGTTTAAACATTAAGCCATGCTTCCCGCGTGGCTTTTTTATTGGCAATGTGGTCAAAAATAGTTGGTGATTTTGATGGATTGACAAGCGAAATTTGAATTGTAAACCTGAAGAGGAATCAAGTTTGCTGGAGAGCAGGCTTGCCAGCAATAAGGTTTACCGACTGGAATGGTTAGAAGGCTCTCATGAAAATTGAGAGCCTTCGTTTTTATTTCAACACAACGATGGTAATCCCATCACCACCCCTATCTACATGTTCATCCGCAAAGGAAGCAACACCTTTGGTTGTTTTTAAGCGATCGCGAACTACTTTGCGCAGTACACCTTCGCCTTTGCCATGCAAAATTTTTACTTCGGCATGGCCTAACAAAATTGCATCATCCAGAAACTGATCAAGTACTGCATTCACTTCTTCTACGCGCTTGCCGCGGATGTCGAGTGTACTCACAAATAAGGATTGCTTCTTCATTACATCCACGCCTAGTGAACGGACCTTCACCACGGTGGGATTTTGTTGAACCTGATCGCTTCGAATCAATTGCTTCAGCTTAACCGAACTGCGTAAGCTTCCAAATTCTACCAGTGCCACCTCGTCTTTAATAGAAATAACTTTACCGCTTACCTCCTGCCCGATCAGGCGCACGCTATCACCCGTTTCAATTTTATCGTTCGATACAACCTGACGTATAGGAAGTTTTACTTTTTCTACCAGATCCAGCAGGCCTTCGCGTACCTTTTTGGTTTCTTTCTTTTCGGCTTTGTTTTCTTTAATATGACGGATTGTTTTTTCAATCTCGCGATTGGTTTCCTTTAAAAGATTTGCCGCTTCCAACTTCGCCTTCTCCAGAATTACTTTCTTCTTTTCGCTCAACTCATCCGAAAGGGATTCATATTTCTCTACCGCTGCATTCAATTGCTTTTCGCGATGCAAAAGTTCGCGTTGTCGTTTTTCCAATGCAGCTTTTTCATCGGCTACGGTTTTCATCAACGTTTCCAAACCAGTAAGTTCTTTGCCGATTATAGCTTCGGCTTTAGCAATTGTTTTGCCTGGCAATCCGGTTTTGCGTGCAATCTCTAATGCAAACGAACTACCCGGCTTACCAATCTCAAGTTGAAACAACGGGCCAAGTTGTTTGGTATCGAACAACATCGCACCATTACGAATTTGCGAATGACTTTCAGCAAATAATTTTAAGTTATAATAATGTGTAGTGGCAACTCCCCAGGCGCCACTATTCAGCAAGCCATCTAAAACTGCTTCGGCAATACCACCACCAAAGTTTGGATCGGTTCCGGCACCTAATTCATCTAACAACACCAGTGTTTGTGCATTGGTATTTTGAAGGAAGAATGCCATGTTCCGTAAATGCGAACTATATGTGCTTAAATCGTTTTCAATACTTTGTTGATCGCCAATGTCCAGAAAAATTTTGCGAAAGATGCCGATAGCCGATTTATCGTGCAGCGGCACCAGCAAGCCACATTGTGCCATGTACTGAATCAAGCCTACCGTTTTTAAACAAACTGATTTTCCACCGGCATTCGGGCCGGATACTAACAGAAAAGGTTTTTCTTCGGGCAGATCGATGGTAAGCGGTACCACATCACGCTTTCCGCGCAAGCTTAAAAACAATAGCGGATGCCGCGCCTGAATCCAATTTAAATAAGGATAGGGTTTTAATTGTGGTAACTCTGCACGGATCTCAATTGAGAACTTTGCTCTTGCTCTTGCAAAATCAAGTTCGCCCAGAAACTGATAGGCATATTCCAAAGCTGGTAAATGCTGACGCAACAGTGTGGTTAACTCGCGTAGAATGCGAACTACTTCGCGCCTATCGGCATGCAGTAAATCGCGAATTTCGTTATTGGCATCCAACACTTCGGCTGGTTCCATAAACACCGTCTGTCCGGTAGCCGATTCGTCCAGTATAAAGCCTTGCAATTTTCTTTTATGCTCGGCCTGAATAGGAATAGCAGGGCGTCCATCGCGAATGGTAATTATCGCGCCCTCCGGAACCCAACCTTGCTCGACTGCTTTTCTAAAAATCTGATCGGCCAATCGCTTTACGCGACTTTGTTCTTCGCGCAAGCGCTTTCGGATTTGAGCTAACTCAGCACTTGCATTGTCGCGAATAAACCCCCGATCGTCAAACTTAGATTCGATAGTTTTAACAAGTGCTGGCGAGATGTTTACCGGTTCCGATAGCTTGTAAAGTTGTGGTAAGGCTTCGTGATTACTGGCAAGGTATTTTTTACAGGCCAGAATAGTTTGCAGTGAAAGTAAAATCTGATGAAATGCTTCTTCCTCCAGAAAGCTACCTTCAATGGCTGCGGTTTTAAAATAAGTATCGGTATCGTAATAATGCGAAGCCGGAAACTCATCGGCCTTTTCTAAAATCTGTTTGAACTCTGCGTTTTGCTCCAGTCGCGATTTTACCTGATTAAAATCTGAACTGAAAGCCATTTCATCCACCAAACGCGCACCCAATGGCCCAAGGCAATAGTGCCGTAGCCGTTCGCGTATCTGATCGAACCCTAGTTTGCGCTCAAATTCTTCCGGGAAAATCATTACTTATTCTCAGGCTTTCGAATTCGTTTTTCTTTTCGAAGTGTGTCAGCAGTATCAGCAGGTTTAGTGCGCAACTTCTTTTCGCGCAAGCTCAACGTATCAATTACAGAATCATAAATCTTTTCTAATTGCTCCGGATGGTCCACATAATATTGTTGTGTTTTGCGAACAACACTGTCGGGCAATTCAAACTGTTGAAATATTTTTTTTTCATAAGCAGCAAACAACTTCATAGCCGAATCGCGTTGAAGTGCTGTGCTGTTCATGCGCGCTTCTGCCATGTACACCTCCACCAAAACCTTCGAAAATTCTTCGGGCGAAAGTATGCCCGCTGGGCGGGTTTCTTTTTGGCAGGCAGTAAGGCTTGCAACAGCTAAAACAAATACAAAACACTTTTGCTTCATTATTCTTCCGTTTAAAAGGTTGTTCAATAAAAGGTTTACAACCTTTTTACCGCTGGCAACAAGGTTTAAAGTTTACAACCTTTTTACAGTCGGCTACAAAAGGTTTTAAACCTTCGTAACCTTGTCTGAAACAGGCTGCGAAATTAGTCATAATTCTTATTTTTGAGCCTGCTAATAACGTGCCGGAGTGAAAGCGCTGCTGAAAAA
This sequence comes from Cytophagales bacterium, assembly GCA_017303795.1. Taxonomy (GTDB): domain Bacteria; phylum Bacteroidota; class Bacteroidia; order Cytophagales; family Cyclobacteriaceae; genus ELB16-189. Next base: position 226,629 of record JAFLBR010000003.1, read on the forward strand.
ACTACGCAAGTATGAAATCCAAATCCGAAAGGCCATCAACAGCCAGATGCAGGGCGACTTTCGCTCTATCTTTAAAGGCACGGGGTTGGAGTTTGATGATGTGCGGCCCTATCAATATGGCGATGACATTCGCACGATCGATTGGAACGTATCAGCCAAAGGACATGGTACTTTTGTAAAAACCTTCCGCGAAGAAAAAGAACAGACCATTTATTTTATTCTGGATGTAAGTGCTTCACAGTTTATTGGCACACCGGGGCGCACCAAGTTTGATATTGCCACTGAGATTTGTGGTGTGCTTGCATTATCGGGCACAAAAGAAAGCAGCCAGGTGGGCTTGATCTGCTACTCGGATACCCGCGAAAAATTTCTGAAGCCAAAGAAAGGTATGGCGCAGGCATACGAGATAATTGCCAGCCTGGAAAGACTTAAACCTGTTTCGCCCAAAACCAATCTGAACCGGGCTATTACGTTTGCGCTTAACTCCATTAAACGCAGAAGTGTAATTATTCTCATTTCAGATTTTATTGATGAAAGTTACGAACATCATTTAAAATCGCTGGCGCGCAAACACGATCTGGTAATGATTCAGATCAGCGACAAGCGCGAAACACAATTACCCCGATTGGGAACCATACCCGTGTTGGATAAAGAATCGAAGAAAACCCTTTGGGTAAATTCTTCGTTTGGTGATTTCCGCGCCAAGATGATTGATCATCATTTCGAGCGCCAGCAGGCCTTGATCAGTTTCAGCAAAAAACATCAGGTTAACTTTCTATCGGTTTCAACCGAAGAAGAATATGTGCCCAAGTTGTTGCGTTTATTTAAGGTTAGAAATAAATCGGTAAAGAGTGCGTAGGTATTTATTTATACTTTTTTTGTTTTTGGTTCAGACTGCTTACGCGCAGAAAGTTAAAGTACATGCACGCTTTGATGGCGATACCGTTCGCATTGGATTACCCATTCGCTATACGGTTGTAGCGCAATATCCCAGTCAATATCAGGTGCTTTTTCCGGATTCTACTTTTAGCTTTGCACCGTTTGAGTTTCAATCCAAAAAATTTGTACCCACCAAAACACAAAACAACCTGAGTTATGATAGTGTGGTGTACACGCTGGTTAGTTTTGAAATAGATTCGTTGCAAACGTTAAGCCTACCCGTTTTTCAGGTTCAAAAACGAGACTCCCTTGTTTACTTTACTGATCCGGACACGGTATTTTTTAGTGCGCTGGTTGGGCCCATCCCCGATTCATTGGCCATCAATCAACTTCCGTTAAAAACCAATACTGCTTATAATAAGGTAAGTTGGATTTTAAACTATCCGGTTTTGCTGATTATTGGTGCAGTGCTTCTGGTGGTAGCCGTTGTGGTGTGGATAATTTTCGGGAAGAGAATTCGTAAACATTATGCTTTGAAACGGCTGCTGAAGAAACATACGTCATTCCTTTCAGCTTTTGATCAATCTATACAGAAGCTGAATCAAACTTTTCATCCGGATGTTGCCGAAGGTTCTATTACACTCTGGAAAAAATACATGGAAGAACTTTCTTCAAAGCCGTACACCAAGTACACCTCCAAAGAAATACGCGAACTTGAAAAAGGTGAACTAACCCAAGCGCTGCAAGCTGTTGACCGAATGATTTATGCACGGCAGCAACCCGAAAGTTTTTCAGCATTCGATCAGCTAAAAGAGTTTACGGTAAACCGATTCAATCAAAAGTTACACGAGGTAAAACATGGATGAAGTAACGGCCCCCTGGTATTCGATTGATTGGTTTCTGCCTGCCACCTGGAGTGCTTACACTTGGGAGAATCCGATTTTTCTTTACCTGCTTGCGGCAGTACCTTTTTTATTTATTACACGCTGGCTGGTGCGCTATTACTTTAACCAAAAACTTCCGGTAGCCCTGGTAAAAAGTGATTTAACAACTTCGCCCATTACATGGTTTCGCTTTTTACCCGAAAGCATTTTTGCACTTGCGTTGATTTTAATTCTGATTGCATTAGCACGCCCGCAACGCACCAACGAAAAGGTAGAACAATGGTCGGAGGGGATTGACATTATGCTGGCGGTTGATATCTCGCAATCCATGCAGATTGAAGATTTTACACCAAACCGGTTGGAAGCAGCCAAGAATGTAGCCCGTGATTTTATTGGTGGTCGTATTCAGGATCGCATCGGCATTGTGGTGTTTTCGGGCGATGCTTTTTCGCTTGCTCCCCTTACTACCGACTATGATTTACTAAATGCCTACCTCAACGATATTTCGTTTGAGATGATTGAATCGCGCGGAACAGCAATAGGTTCGGCAATGGCGGTGGTAACCAATCGCATGCGCGAGTCTGAGTCTAAATCAAAAGTTTGTATTCTGCTTAGCGATGGCGATAACACGGCTGGTAACATTGATCCGATAACGGCTGCAGAGTTAGCGGCTGCCTATAACATAAAAATCTATACCATTATTGTAGGTAAAGAAGGTATGGTGCCTTTTGGTAAAGATTATTTTGGCCGACCCAACATGGTTGAAAATACAATTGATGAAACTACCATGCGCAAAATTGCCAGCATTGGTTCAGGGCAATTTTTTCGGGTAACCGATAACGAAGCCTTAAAGGTTGTGTTTGAGCGCATTAATGAATACGAGAAAGCGGAGATTAAAGAAACCCGCTTCAAGGATACTTCCGATTTCTATTACATCTACTTACGCTGGGCGCTGATCTTTTTTACACTCTGGATTTTTCTGAAGTCGAGCTTTATGGCCAACCTGCTTCAGGATTGAAGAAACGTATCGGCCATTAGCCAGAGTTTAATTCCAAAGGCGAACAAACAAATTCCTACTACAATATTCAGAATCATCATGAGGCGCTGTGTAACCAAACGCCTGAGTTTATCGGCCAGGTAAGCTTTGATTAAATCGGTGGCCAATACCGTAGTCAGCACAATGCAGAAGAATAAAAGAAATTCATAACCTTGCGTATAGCCAAAGTCGAGCGAGGCCACACTAATAGCACCTATCCAAAACACGGGCACCATAGGACTAAGCGCATTAATCACAAAGCCTTTAAAGAAATAACGGTAACCACTTTTTTCATTAGCTGCATTTAAGGCACGCAATGGCCTGCGACTTTTTATTAATGCATGGTATAATCCAAACAATACCAGAATTGCACCACCAGCATAAGCCAGGTACACTTTAAACTCCGGATCGTGTATAAACTGAACCAATCCGAAGTAGCAGATCGCTACAAATAGAATATCGCTAACCGAAACACCAAACGATACCAGCACTCCGCTCCAGAATCCGCGCTCCACGCTGGTTTGAATAATGGTGAAAAACACGGGGCCAACCAACACGGCCAGCACCAGGCCCATCTTAAGTCCGTTAAGTAGAATCTCCATCCCGTCAGGCAATGAATTTAGTCCACTCTTCTAACTGGCCACTCTTCATTACGCGCGGAAATTTATTCTGGCCACCTACTTTACCTTTCGTTTCCATCCATTGATAAAATTTATTAACAGGCAACACGGTTACCAAAACTTTTTTTAATGCCGCACTTCGCTCTACTGCATAATCATCGTTCAGTTCTTTCAAGTGGGAATCAATGCGATCAGCCAATTTTTCAGCATCTACTTTATCATCGGTACCAATAAACCAATGGTGGGCAAAGAGCGAATCGTAAGGAATACCCGCAACGGTAAACTCCGGAATATCCAGATTCATTTCGTTTGAAACCAGTTCAATAGCTTTGTTCATGTTATCCACCGAAAGGTGTTCGCCACACAAACTCAAAAAATGTTTGGTGCGACCAGTAATTACAATCTCACTTTCTTCCAACGATACAAATTTAATTACATCGCCAATCAGGTAACGCCATGCACCCGCACAGGTAGAAAGTAAGATGGCATATTCTTTACCTTCTTCAACTTCATCAATCAATAGCGTATTAGCATCGGGCTTAATCTCACCTGAAGGCAGAAAGTTTTTCTCATCGAAAGGCACAAACTCATAGAAGATACCATTGTTTAAAACAAGGCGCATGGTTTTGCGCTTAGGCATTGCCTGATAAGCAATAAATCCTTCGGAGGCGAGGTACGTTTCTATGTAATAGATCGGGCGACCGAGCAATTTTTCAAAACCTTTGCGATAAGGATCCATCGCCACACCTCCATGCACATAGATCAATAAGTTGGGCCAGATATCGTGAATATGATCTACTTTATGATGCTCAATTATTTTCTCAAGCAAAATCTGAATCCACGCAGGCACGCCCACAATTATTCCTATATCCCAATCGCGGGCTTTGCGCACAATTTCATTCAGCTTATCGTCCCACACGCGGTTTGATGCAATCTTCTTTCCGGGTTTATAAAAATGCTGAAACCAAAACGGCAACCGGGCTGCTTGAATACCGCTTAAGTCGCCTTCAAAATAACTTCCTTTTTTATTGAGGTGTGTGCTGCCACCAATCATCAAAATGCCCGACTCAAAAACTTCTGAGGGTAAATCGTACTTCGAAAGGCTGAGTATTTGCCGGATGCTGGTGCGCTGTATGGCTTTGGTCATCTCTTTCGTTACCGGAATATGCTTGCTGGCAGCTTCGGATGTGCCCGAGCTTAGCGCGAAATATTTAGTGCGACCCGGCCAGCAAATATTCTTGGCTCCTTTAATAGAGAGGTGCCACCAGTCTTTATAAATCTTATTATAATCGTGAATGGGTACCGAACTTTTAAAGGCATTGTAAAATGCGTGGTGATTTTTTCTGAATTCGGTAAGCAGCCCCTGAAAGTTGTAATATTTTCCAAACTCTGTCTGACTGGCGGTTATCATCAGGTCTTTTAACTCCTGCTTTTGTAATTCGAAGGGTGAGGTATATTCCTGATCAAGGTTTTCTCTAAGTTTTATGCCCTTTTTGAGCAACGTTCCAAGTATGGCCATACCTTTGTGTAAAGTGAAAAGTTACGCGATAGAACGCGCGAAATTATTAAATGGTTATTAAAAATAATATCAACACGCTTTTGGCTGAACTGCAAGGTACGCATTGCAGATTGATTGCTGTAAGCAAAACGCAACCGGTTAGTTTAATACAAGAAGCTTACGCTGCCGGGCAACGGATATTTGGTGAAAATAAAGCCCAGGAAATGGCTGCCAAACAACAGGAGCTACCGGCCGATATTGAATGGCACATGATTGGCCACCTGCAAACAAACAAGGTAAAGTATATCGCACCATTTGTAGCCCTTATTCACTCGGTTGATTCGGTAAAACTTTTGGATGAAATTAATAAGCAAGGCCTGAGGCATAACCGAAAAATAAAATGCTTGTTGCAAGTGTACATTGCCCGCGAAGAAACCAAGTTTGGATTAGACGAAGCCGAAGTACTTGATTTGCTTAACGCTGATCTTGCCACTACTTACCCCGCAGTAGAAATTGTAGGCTTAATGGGTATGGCTACTTTTACTCAAAATCAGGATCAGATTCGGGAAGAGTTTGGTCAACTCAAAAAACTTTTTGATACACTAAAACAAAGTACACTACCCGCTAATGTGAGCATGACAGAGTTATCGATGGGTATGAGTGCCGATTATAAAATTGCCCTTTCATGTGGAAGTACGTTGGTTCGCATCGGCACAGCCATTTTTGGAGCACGGAACTATCATTAAAATTCTTGAACGGATATGAACTCGAAACAAACTCTACTGGCCGCAGGTGTACTGGGTTTACTGGCAGTAGCATTGGGGGCGTTTGGCGCGCACGCACTAAAACCATCCTTGCTGGCCAACAATCGGTTGGAGATTTTTGAGTTGGCGGTTCAGTACCAATTTTATCACACCCTTGCTTTGTTAGCCATAGCCCTGCTGCTGCAAAAGAAGGAGAACAAATTACTTAAAGTCGCCAGTGTGTTAATGATTGTAGGAATACTCCTGTTTAGTGGAAGCCTCTTCATTATGGCAATAGCCAATGTATCCTCGTTGGGCATGATAACTCCGTTGGGCGGAGTTTGTTTTATGGGGGGCTGGGGTTGCCTTATCGCTTCGGCTTTGCGCGATTAAAGTTTTTTATCCAACACATTGGCCACAATCATTACCTGATTGGTAGTACCAATGGAGTTTGAAGTAATGGTGACCACTTTATTTTGGCGGCCCACTTTACCTGAGCTGTTGAAGGCTACTGTAATCTCACCTTTATCGCCCGGCATTATTGGGTCGCGTGGCCAGCCTTTAGGCACGGTACACCCGCAGGTAACTTCTACATTGGTGATTACCAGAGCCGCAGTACCGGTGTTCTTGAATTTAAAGGTGTGCTCAATTTTTTCGCCCTGAACAATATCGCCAAACTCATGGCTTAGTTTTTCCCAGGTAATAACAGGGCCGTTTGAAGGTTCTTGGGCCAGCGCAGCGGTTGCCAGCAACCACATTGCCATCGGAAATAATCTCTTTATCATACGCACGCCATTACCTGTTTCTCTCTAAACCGAAACCGATCGGATTTTATTTTAACGATTCTTAAAAATTTTAGAATCAATCGCTACTAAATTTTAAGAACCGTAACTTTCAGCACAACGAATTTATGACAACCCCGGTTCAGGAAATCTTTGGAAATAAATTACGCGTGCGTGTATGTGGCATCTGCATCCTCCACGAGGAGATACTTTTAGTGAATCACACCGGGTTAGGCACACCACATTTATGGGCACCACCGGGCGGAGGCATACAAACTGGCGAATCTGCACACGAGGCCCTGGTGCGCGAATTCAAAGAAGAAACCGGGTTAACCATAGAAGTTCGTGACTTTTTGTTTGCCTGCGAATTTATTCAATTGCCGCTGCATGCGGTAGAATTGTTCTTTCAGGTAAGGATAACGGGGGGAAATGTGACAACCGGACAAGACCCTGAACTGGGCAACCGGCAGATCATTAAAGACGTTCGTTTTTTCGATGATGCGCAAATCCGAAGCATCCCGCTGGCCCACCTGCACGGCATTTTTAAAGAGGCAGCCGATATCGCTCAAATTGCCCATTTAAGGGGCTATTTTAAGTTATAATTGGTTGTTTTAAACGGCATAAAATATTTATAATTGCAAGCTAAACCTGTAACCAATGAACTTAACTAAAATCCTGACTGGCGTACTCCTGATTCTTAGCCTTTACTTAGCCTGGTTGTTGTACCGAAGCGTACAAGGTACCATAGAAGAGCGTGAATCTATCTCCACTACCGAAGCTGCTGTAATTGAAAAACTTAAATTCATTCGCGAGGCTCAAATCGTGTATCAGAGCGTAAATAAACGCTACACCGCCAATTGGGACTCATTGGCCAATTTTATCCGCAGCGGTCAGGTGCCTATCATTCAACGCAGGGAAGAAATCAAACAATTAGCTTACGGTCAGGAAGAAGTTACCGTGATAATTGACACGCTTGGGTTTGTTTCGGCTCGAGATAAAATCTTTAAGAAGTCTTACACAGTAGGTGCTTCAGAAGACGGAATCTTCATGGGCTTTAAAGTAAAAGAAGGCGACCGTGTGGTTAAGAGCCAGCGCACCTATCAGATAAAAGTAGGCGAAAAGGTAAACGAACCGCAATTAGTTGACCAAGGCGTTATCACCAAACTGGAAGATGTTAAAGTTGGCGATGCCCTTAAAAAAGGTCAGCCACTTATAACCATGTCAGATGATGTATTCGATGCAAACATTGATCTTGCTACGTTGGGTAATGTACCCGGAAATGAAGGCGGCAAGTTCGAAGTATTTGTAGGCGTGGTAGAGCGTGGTGGTATTAAAGTTCAGGTTATTGAAGTGAAAGACCCCAAGCCCGTTAACCCAAGCCGGAAAGAAAGCAACGAAGCTAAAAACCGTAAGCCTTTGCACTTCGGTTCGCGTTTAGATGTTTCTACTTCAGGTAACTGGGAATAACCATTTGCTTTGCAAGCTACCGCACAAGGCTTTAAGCTGATAAAGAAGATCAAAGATGATCGGTTTGATGAAGAAAAACTTCATCAATACACACTCTTGGTTCAGTTTGGCGTGCGCGATTTACAAGTAGCTATTGTTGACGCAGAAGATTCGCGGTTGATATTCTTTGAAGATTATGTGTTGGGCGATTCCAATTCGCATAGCGAATTGATTAATCAATACCAGCAACTGTTCGACTCGCATCCGGTTTTACATGCAGGTTTCTGGAGCGAAGTTCGAATCTCAGTTAAGAATACCAAGTTTGCACAGGTACCGGCTTCGCTTTTCTTACCCGAAGCCGCAGCCGAGTATCTTCGTTTCAACGCACAACTAGATCCCGAAAAGGAAGACATTCTGGTTTGCCAGAACCAGCGCAGCGATGCTGTTACCGTATTTGCTGTTCAGAAAGAATTGAACACCTGGCTCAACAGCATCTATGCCAATACACGGTTAACACTGGTACATCAATCCGCAGCGTTGATTGAAGGTGTTTTGGAATATGCCAAAGCCAACGAGAATCCGCTTTATATTTATGTAGATCGTTTTAAGCTGCACATACTTTCAGTATCCAACGGTAAACTTCTGTACTACAATCAATTTCTGATCAAACAGTTTTCAGACTATGTAAAATACATTATGCTGGTACTGAAAGGTTTGGGCATGGATCAAAACACCAGTCAGATAGTATTATGGGGTTACATTGGAAAAAACTCGCCCCATTACCAGGAGTTTGTAAAATACGTACGCAATGTTGGCTTTGGTGGCCGACCTGCTTACCTCAAGTTTGGTTATTTGTTTGATGAAGTGCAGGAACATCATTTCTTCGATCTTTTCTCTATTTACTTGCTTAAGGCATGACTCGTGTAGCCATTTTCCCCGGCTCGTTCGATCCCTTCACCAAAGGACATCAGGATATTGTATTGCGGGGTTTAGGTGTGTTTGACAAAATTATTGTTGCCATTGGTTATAACAGTGCTAAAAGTCAGCGCTACTTCCCTATCGAGTTTATGGTAGAGAAAATAAATGAAACCTTTAAAGATGAGCCACGCATTTCGGTTCAAACATTTTCGGAATTAACGGCCGAGTTTGCCAAGCGAAATGGTGCGCGGTACTTACTTCGGGGTTTGCGTAACACTACCGACTTTGAATATGAAAATAGTATCGCCCAGGTAAACCGGCAACTTAACCCAGAGTTGGAATCGGTGTTTTTGATTACATCGCCTGCATTTGCCGCTATCAGTTCCAGCATTATTCGCGAAGTACATCGCTATAATGGTGATGTCTCTTCCTTGATTCCGTACAAACTCTGATTAAGTAGGATTCTTCTCTTCTTTCTTACGGTAATACTCTTCAAACACAAACCGTATTGATTTATAGGAGTTTTCAAGAGCGTGATACACTTCTTTTTGCGTCATCCAGCGCAGCTCTTCAATGTCTTCTTCCGTGCTTGGCTTACTTCGCGAATCATCTACAACATCCATCACAAACCAGCGTGTTTTCTTTAGCATGCTATTTTTGTTCATGGTGTAGGTATGCCATGTGGTGCAAAGTCGCTTGCCTAACTTTACGCTGATATTGCATTCTTCTTCAACTTCGCGTACCGCAGTTTGCTTGTTGCGCTCGCCCGATTCTTTTTTGCCTTTCGGTAAGTCCCATTTCTTCATTCGGTAAATCATCAGGAACTTATCTTTCTTGCGTACCAGTCCGCCTGCCGCTTTAATTACTTTAAACTTCTGCGTAAGCGAAAGTTTCAAAGCTTTATAATCGTTAGGCGTAATGTAAAGCGAAAACAGGTTAGTGGGCACTTTCGAGTTAATCAGATCCAACACCAGGCTAAAGTCTAAAATACTTACATTTTTAATCCACACATGGTGAATAAGCTTGGCCTTGGTTATCTCTTCGGCAGTGGCATCAAACTCAAAATTGGTGTGTCCCGCAGGAGGCGCTTCGCCCGGATGCAGTATGCGGATTGGAATGTCGTTTACAAATAGATTCATGCAATCCGTGGGGTCGGGTTTCAACTTGCAAAAACATAAATTATTCGCAATCAATCAACCCCTTTGTATAAATTCAATGGTCTCAATACCTTGCACACATGGTAAAAATAGAATCAGAGACAGCGGGGCCGGTAGCTTCGCGGTTATTGCAAATCGGAGCAATCAAAATAAACCATAAACAACCGTTTACGTGGAGTTCGGGCTGGAAATCGCCTATCTATTGCGATAACCGATTAGCACTTTCATACCCCATTATCCGCAGTTATATAAAAGAAAAACTGGCGCAGGTTATTCAAGAACATTTCGAAAAAGTAGAATGTATTGCCGGTGTGGCCACAGCCGGTATTCCACAAGGTGCGTTGGTTGCCGATTTATTAGAGTTGCCTTTTGTATATGTACGCCCCAAACCAAAAGAACACGGCATGGGTAACTTGATTGAAGGTAAGTTTGATAAAGGAACACGCGTAGTATTGATTGAAGATCTGATTTCTACGGGTGGCAGTTCACTTAAAGCCGCACAAGCCATGCAGGATGCCGGAGGAAAAGTGATTGGCATGGCGGCTATCTTTACATACGGTTTCGAAACTGCGGTGAAGAACTTTACAGATGCGAAAATTCCACTTGTTTGTCTTAGCGATTTCAATCATTTACTTACTGAGGCCGTAAAAAATCAGTACCTTGACGAAGACCAGTTGATCTATGTGAAGTCGTGGCGACTTGATCCGGCCAACTGGAAGTAACCAAATTTTATACAGTTCATGAATGCCCGTCAATACACACTGCTTAACTCGGTAGTGGCCGCTATGGCCGGATTTCTTTTTGGCTTTGATACGGTTGTTATCTCAGGCGCAAACCAGCCCATTAAAATTTTATGGGAAACCTCAACTTGGTTTCATGGTATCTTCATCATGTCAATGGCGCTTTGGGGTACTGTGGTTGGAGCATTTGTAGCGGGATGGCCTACTGAAAGATATGGCCGAAGGAAAGTTTTACTTTGGATTGGCATAATGTACTTTGTGAGCGCTATTGGGTCATCTGTTGCACCTGAAGCTTACTCCTTTTCATTTTTTCGTTTCCTTGGTGGTGTCGGTGTGGGAATATCATCCGTAGTTGCTCCAACTTATATATCAGAAATTTCAAAGTCAACTTCAAGGGGTCGGCTTGTTGCTATGTATCAATTTAATATTGTATTCGGAATTTTTGTTGCCTATTTATCAAACTACTTCCTAATAGGTTTTGATGGTAGCAATGATTGGCGTTGGATGCTGGGTGTAGAAGCAATTCCCGCACTTATCTACACCGTATTGGTATTTCGCATTCCGGAGAGTCCGCGGTGGTTGATCTCGCGCAAAAACGATCTGGCCACAGCCAAAAAAGTATTAACCGATCTGGGCACAACAGATACAGACACTGCTATTCGCGAGATAATAGAATCGAACAAAACTTCAACAGGAAATGAATCCTTAAAAGAATTTTTCTCGAAGCGATTATCCAAGCCAATTGTGTTGGCATTTTTCATTGCTTTCTTTAACCAACTATCGGGTATAAATTTTATTCTTTACTACGCACCCGAAATTCTGGAACGAGCCGGACTTGCCGCGAAAGATTCCTTGTTCAACTCTATTGCCATTGGTGGGATTAACCTCATTTTCACTTTCGTGGGATTATACCTGATTGATCGCACCGGAAGAAAGAATTTAATGTTGTTGGGATCGATAGGATATATGATCAGTTTATCGATGGTGGCGTATGCTTTTTACTTTGGCTCAGGCGAATTATTTCTGATGACTTTTTTATTATTGTTTATTGCAGCTCATGCCGTGGGGCAAGGCGCAGTAATCTGGGTGTTTATTTCAGAAATTTTTCCAAACAAATCGCGCGCGTTGGGCCAATCGTTTGGTGCCAGTGTGCATTGGGTGTTTGCTGCTATTATTACCTTAATTATGCCCGTGTTCTTAGATGCCAAAGCCGGAATTCTGAAGGACGATCCGTGGATAATCTTTGCCTTCTTCGCATTTATGATGACACTGCAATTAATCTGGGTGCTTACACGTTTTCCTGAGACCAAAGGCGTTTCGTTAGAAGAGATTCAGAAGCGGTTGGGAATTTCTTAGCTGATTTTAAACAACTTTAACACAGGTACTTATGATTAAGGGATTAATCATTACACTTTTTCTGTTTGGCACGGCTGCTTCATTCGCTCAAGATCAGGAAAAGGAGGTACTAGAACTATTAAATGCCGTACGCACCAATCCTAAAAAATTTACGGACACGCACGCGCTACCTTACATCAAAGAAAATGGACTTGAGAAAAACCGGTATGCTAAATCGCTATTACAAGATTTAAAGCAAACCAAGGCAATGGGAGCATTACAACTGGCGAAAGCATTAACAGACGTAGCGCGGTTTCATGCCAAAGACATGGGCACTACCGGTAAAACCGGTCACGAAAGTACGGATGGAACAGCTTTTCACATTCGGGTGCGTACGCAATCTAAAGCCCAGGGTATGATTGCCGAAAATTGTGCTTACGGACAAACCAGTGCGCTGGATTTTGTAATGCAACTATTAATTGATGATGGCATTGAATCGCTGGGCCATCGTAAAAATATTCTGGAACCGAAGTATCAATGGATTGGTATTGCCATAGAACCTCACAAAACTTATCGCACCAATTGTGTGATGGATTTTGCTGAACGGTTTTAACCTTCGCTCACCTGATCCACACCGCTCCTACTCCGGCATCCCAAAGCTTCTTATTCAAAGCTGGAATATCTTTTTGTAAAAACTCATTGGCACGAGCCTCCAATAACTTCCACTTAGCTGTGTACTCGGCAAGCAAATCAAGCGAAGGCTTATTAACTCGAGGCAAATCGCTTTCGGTCTGATTAATCAGAAACAGGTAATCGGCTGTAAACTTGTTTGGAAAATTCTCTACATCATCATACGCTTTTGATTTGCGTTGCACCATGTCTTCGTCCCATTGTTTCATGCTGGCACTTAATGCGGTACCTTCTTGCTTTAGAGTTTCAAACTTTGCTTCTGCAGGAAGTTGCTCCAAAATTTTATCTAACTGAAGTTGCTTTTCGTGCAGTGACGTTACCAGTTTATGCATGTGCGACACGGCTGATTCCATTCCCAACATAGTAGTATGATATTCTTCGTATGTTTTGGCATCTATCGAATACAACGGGTTGGGCAAAATCTGAAAAGAAGTTGTTTGCGTTTGCTTGCCCCCTGTTAACACAACCGAATATTTTCCGGGTGAAGCTTTGTGGCCTCTGAAGCTTGCTTCCATATATGTACCGGCAATACCTGAAATAGTGGGGTAGCGCAGGTTCCATACAAAACGATTAATTCCTTTTTCTTTCGATAAGGTTGGTTCGGCTGGTGGCCCACCATCACGTTCCTGAAAAAGTGAATCGCGCAACGAGGTAAATGTCCTAACAAGATTTCCCTGCGCATCTTTAATTTCAATCTGAATGTGTTCATTCGATTTTAATTCCGGCAAGGAATAATATAACACTAAACCAGTTGCCGGGTTTACACCCACATACGGGTTTGTACCATCCGACTGGCCATCCATCTGGCTGCCGCCATTTACCAGTATCACATCTTCGGGTTGATAGAAACTAAAATCTGTTGTGGCTTTATGTTGACGAATCAATGCCAGATCATCAAAAATCCAAAACGAACGCCCCGAAGTTGCCGCAATCAAATCACCTTGATGAATTTTTAAATCGGTAATGGGTGTAATGGGTAAGTTAAGTTGAAAGGCTGACCAGTTTTTACCACCATCAAACGAGACAAACACGCCCAACTCTGTTCCGGCAAATAACAAATCCTTACGTTTATCATCTTCGCGTACCACGCGAGTAAAAGCATTGCTTGGAATTCCGTTTACAATCTTCATCCATGTTTTTCCATAGTCGGTTGTTTTATACAAGGCAGGCGCATGATCGTTAAACTTATAGCGTGTGGTAGCAATGTAAGCCGTTGCTTTATCGTGTGGCGAAACTTCAATAGCATTGATTAAACATTCTTGTAAACCAACCGGAGTTACATTTTGCCAGGTTACACCATTATCACGCGTAAGTTGCACGTAACCATCATCGCTACCCGTCCAGATCACACCTTTCTCATGTGGCGATTCGAGTACATAACTCAATGTTCCATAATTCTCAGCACCAACAGCTTCATTGGTATAAGGGCCGCCACCTTTTCCTTGTTTTGATTTTTCGTTGCGCGTTAAATCAGGCGAAGCTTCGGTCCACGTTTTGCCCATATCGGTAGTACGCAATAATTTTTGAGCGCCATGATAGTATGTGTTCGGTTCATGTTTCGACCAGATGATGGGCGCATTCCAATTGAAACGGTACTTCATGTCTTTCGCATCCATACCGAGGTATTGAATAGGTGCAGCCATAATGTTGGTGCCACCTTTTGCTTTGGTGTCTAACACTTCAATGGTACCCTGATAACTTCCACCTAACACATAACGCGGATCGTCTGGATTGAAGGCCAGAAAAGCACTCTCTCCGCCTGCTGAATAACTCCAACTGCGTGGGGTGATGGCCCAGCCACCCAATTCACGACTGGCAATCGACACAGAAGTATTGTCTTGCTGACCGGCATAGATATGATACGGAAACTGATTATCGACATTGATGCGATAGAACTGCGCAGTAGGCATGTTATCCTGGCTGGACCAGGTTCTTCCATAGTTAACACTAACAGCAGCACCGCCATCATTGGCAATTACCATGTTCTTTGAGTTGTGCGGGTTAATCCACAGATCGTGATAGTCGCCATGCGTACCGGAGATTTCGTGCCAGGTTTTACCACCATCTTCTGATCGTAAGGCAGGAGCGCTTAATACATAAACTGTGTTTTCATTTTGTGGATCGGCAAATACTTCGATGTAATACCACGCCCGTTGAATCAATCGGTGATCATCACTTACCCGACTCCAGCTTTCACCAGCATTGCTCGACACAAATAATCCACCTAATTCTTTCTCTGAATCGCTTTCCAACAGTAAGTAAACTTTATCCGAATTAGATCGGCTTACTGAAACTGCCATCTTACCTAATTCTTTTGGCAAGCCTGCATGAATCTTTTTCCATGTTGCACCTTCATCTACCGATTTATACAAACCACTTCCGGCACCACCGCTGATTACTTTCCAGGGTAAGCGCCCATATTCATTCAAAGCTGCATACAACACGCGTGGATTGTTCATATCCATTGCTAACTCTACACACCCGGTTTTATCATCTACAAATAAAATTTTCTTCCACGTAGCTCCGCCATCGGTAGATTTATAAACTCCACGTTCGGGTGTGTGGCTATACAGCGCACCTTGTGCCGCTACATAAACAATGTTGGGATCTTTGGGATGAATGGCAATGCGCGAAATATGTTGCGTAGCATCAAGACCAAGTTTAGTCCAGGTTTTACCAGCATCGGTTGATTTGTAAACGCCATCGCCATGATGTGTTTTTACACCGCGCACTGCATGCTCGCCCATGCCTACATACACTACATTAGGATCACTTTCTGAAACCGCTACTGCACCTACCGAGCCGGTCTTAAAAAATCCATCTGAAATATTGCGCCAAGTAATACCGAGGTCGTCCGTTTTCCAAAGACCACCACCCGTAGTGCCCATGTAATAGGTATTGATGTCGCCAATTACACCCGATGCCGTTACCGACCGACCACCTCTGAAGGGACCAATGCTTCGCCACTTGGCAGCTTTGTAGATTTCGTTGAAGTCAACTGCAGCGGGTGCGGGTTGAACTTGATTTTTTCTTTGTTGTGTAAGACCTGGTGTTGCGATGCCAAGGAGAACAAGGAACAGTAATAAGCGCATAGGGTAGATTTTTAAAACATCAATATAGTGGATATTGACAACAGCCCGAAAGAGATTACACAGATTATGCATTAGAAAAATTAACCCTGACCTTTAGGTCGGGGAAAAAATAAAATGAAGAAAATTGGGCTTTAGCCAAATGGATTTTTGGCTAAAGCCCGATTCTATTTTGTTTATCACCCCACGACCTAAAGGTCGTGGTTATTGCAAAATCCGGCTTTATTTAAATGGTGGAATGGCACAAACAAAAAAATCCCGAGCATGGCCCGGGATTTTAATTTCTGAAAGAAAGGTGGGTTTAGTTGTTACCCATTTTAGCCATTTCCTTTTCAAAGGTTTCTTTAAACTTTTCGTAATCGTAATCGATTTTCAAACGCTCGTCTTTGCTCAGGCGTTCGTTGTACTTCGATACCAATTGATCGGCTGAAAGCTCGATAGCTACATAAGTTTTGTAAGTACCTGATTCGGTCTTCATCAATTTTTCGCACAAGGTAGTAATGCCTGATAACGTCTGGTCAACTACTTCGCGGTTCAGACTTTCAAAGCGCTCTTCCACTTCTTCTTTGTTGTTAAACTCACGTGAGTTTACATAGTTATCGGTAACTGTTTTAACCGTGGTGTTGATAGCTTGTGCCAGTTCGTTACGCGCGTTGGTTAATGCTTTTTTCTTAGACGTTACCTGATCCTGACTTTCGCCTATGGAGTTAGCGCGGAAAGCTTTGGAAGTTGTAAAGTAATCGGGACCAGAGCATGGTACAATCACTTCTTTTTCGCCAGATGGCACTTTCTCTTTCCCTTTACAACCGGCAATTATAACTGCTGCTGCCAGTATAACAATCGAAACGTAGTTTAACTTTTTCATATAAGGTTTGAATTTGGTTATGCAATTTACAACAATGCAATTAAGAGGCCACATCTACAGGTCAATTTGATTTTGTCTTCTTCTCTACCCCTAACTACATAAAAATCAATCATTTTACTGCAAAATCGCATTTAGCAACTCCGGCAGTTTTTCGTTGTTCAATGTTTCCAACGATTTATTATACGCCTCCTGGCTGGAGCGTTCAAAATCCAGACTAAAGCCTTTTATCCGATCCAGGGTGGTGGCATAAATCTCTTTGTTGTCGCGGGCGGTTGATACTTTAATAACGGCCGTAACATAAGTTATAAAAATGCTTCCCGATTGCGTACCCCGTTCTGAATTGGCATCCACATCTAACCAAAGTTCGGCCTTATTTCTATCGTCAGTAAATTCAAAGCCTGAATTGGCAAGGTAATTTTTAATGCGGTTGGTGATTTGCTGATTGCTCTTCTGTACACCCAGACTTTTTTCGATGGCCGAAACATATACCAGTGGCCTTTGCACTTTCATTAACACCACTGCTTTGGGTACCACCATTTTTTGTGCCACCAACGAGTAGATTTCATCCTGAGTTTGCCCAACAAAATTCATCATATCAACTTTAACACCTACCGTTTGCTCCATATCGCGCGAGCTGATTTTGGTAAGGAGAATTTTTACCAATCCCGAGGCATCGGTTTTATAGTTTGGAAAAACATCGCCAGCACCTTTCTCGAAAGCAGCCGCCAGCGGTAAATCAGCAATCGGCTTTTTGGTTACTTTATCAACTGCATGCGCTACTACAGCCAAATCGTTTTGAGCCAGCCTGCGGTTTAACATTAATTCTTTTGGATCTACCGACAAGGAGATTTTATCCAACAGCAATTGCATACCCGCTACAATTTCATTTGTTAACAAAATCTCTTTGCCCTGATACTCCAGCCGGATAGGTTCATCCAGATATTTTTCAATAGCCCGAAAACCCTGATAGTAAAATCCGAGTGAAACTACAGGCTCGCCATTGCGCTCAGCGTCTTTTGCTTTGGTGAAAAAATCTAATCCCAGCGTTATGGCATTTCGCTTCTGCTGATCTTTAATTTCTTTATACCGTTGTTTGCTCAGCTTGTAATAAACCCAATAGTTAAGGTCATCTTCCCACGCCCCGGCTTGTTCAAACTCCTGAATTTCATCGGCAGCCGTGGTTTGAATAATCTGCTCGTATTTCTCCTGAAATTCTTTATTGTTATCGATCTGCGTAAGCAACGAAGTGGATGATACGTTTACTTTTATCTGCGACACCAGATCTTCTAACGCACTTTTCTTGGCCGACTGAATGTAATTATTGTCGCCCATTTTGGCGCTGTGGCCAACCCCTGTATAATAGCTTGACAACTCGGGCTTAGCCGAAAGCCAATCAGGTTTGGGGTTTTGCAGGTTCGACTTGAGGCTGGTATTTACCGCGGGGCTGCAACCGGCTAGTATGAGGCTGATAAATAGTAAACGTTTCACAAATTAAAATGCGCTTGTTTTCGTTAGGTCGAATATACCATATCTATGCCAATTGCCGGTTTTCCGGATTGTACATAGCTTAAAACCACAGCAAGAAACATGATTTCTGATAAAAATTTCTAATTTTAATCAATTAAACCTGAGTGCGATGAAACGAATTATCTGGGTAGTATGGATTGGTTTGATAACGGTAGCCTGCCAGGAGAGTGAGAACACCTCTGATTTTACAGGAAATGAAATTACGTATGCCCTTCAGCCGGGGTCTGAATACAATGTTTCGGGTACGGTAACTTTGAAAGAGCGCAGAGATGGCGCTACCACGGTTTTGGTTGCCTTAACGGGAACGGAGGGATCGGATAAATTGCCGGTACACTTGCATTTGGGCGAGATAAGCGCGGCCGATGCGGATGTAGCAGCTTTACTAAGCCCGGTTAACGCGAAGACCGGTAAAAGCGAAACCCTGCTTACGCGACTGGCAAACGAAACGGAAGTAACCTATGCCAGTATTACAGAACTTGAAGCGTGTATAAAAATTCACTTAGCCGATACCGGCCCCGGCCGTGATGTTGTACTTGCCGGTGGTAACATTGGCGAGTCGTTTACCAAATCGCTTACCAGTGGCCGAAGGGGAATTGGCGTTTGTAAGAGTGAGTAGTTGAGTAATGTGATAACATCAAAAGAAAAACCCGGTATCTGCCGGGTTTTCTGTTTTTGTGAAATCTTAATCAATGCTTTTTTAGGATAACTAAACACAACTAAAAGATATTCATAAGCAAGATTGGTTCGTGAGGACACGAACCAAAGCTTCGGATACTCAAAAGATAGTCTTGATAAAATTATGTTCATGCTGGTCGCCTGACCAGCATGCCTGCAAAACTCTTATGAATAATTCCCAATCTATATTTCTGATATTGAATAATACCCTAATATTAAGATTGCTGGTCAGGCGACCAGCAATAACTAAAATTTGACCAACATCAACCTAAAGGATTCGCCTCTTTTCCGAAAAATAACCATATAAAATAGAGGTAAGTATTCCAACTACGATTGGAAACAAAATTGTGTACAAAAAGAATTTTGTGATTTTTATCATAGATTTTAGATAGTGCTGGGGAAGTTGTTACTAAAATTAGTACCAGAAAATAAGCGACTAATTACTAAAATAAAATTCATCATTCGGAACACAAGAGGCATTCCGAAAAGTTTTAAATTCTCACATTACCCTCTTAAGAGTGCATCCATGTAGCGACTATGAAAATCCTCATTAAGGTAGATCCTTTTCATAATTCTATCTCCCGTCTTTTCATCTCTAAGAACATTTCCTTCCTTATCATTTATTGTTATATCCAAATAATGCAAAACCACATACTTAGAATTAGTATTAAGTTTAGTTCTCTCAATAAATGAATTTCTATAATCTTCTATCGTCTGAAGATCGTTGTAATTCTCTTCAAATCCATGTTGTCCATTTTCGAAGTATAACTTTGCTACTATTCTAATACTATCCATAATGTTTTATTTTTAAATCAATAGAACGAATTTAAGAAAATCAACTTTATGAAACCTATTCTACCGCAAAAAGGCCAAAATGAAATGCTTAGTTTGAATTTTTTCCAAAAAAGCACCAAGCTGTTCGACATCTGTGATGTCGAACTATAGATAAACAAGGATTTACAATCCTTTCTGTAAATCTCCCGATTACATTTTCCAAAACTGTGTCGCTCGCAAATGCGCATTTTCAAAAACACCCGCAGGCGACACACGTCTATACATCCATATTTTATCACCGGACTGAAGTCCGGTGATACAAAAGATTCACTCCTACGGAGTTTAGCTAGTGTTGCTGGCCAAAGAATCTGCTCCACTCTAAACTTTGATTGAAGTCTGCTACCGAAGGCAATCCAAGCTCCGTTAGGAGCGCGCTATCTTGTAACCACCGGCTTCAGCCGGTGGTTTAACTAAAAGGACGAGCAAAGTGTGTCGACTGCGGATTATGTAACAGTGATGAATGCAACAGCGACACGAAGCAGTAAACTCAATTAAATCGCGCTGTTCAGTATCTGCAATGTCGAACGATAGATAAACCTGGATTTACAATCCCTTTCTGCAAATAAATCTCCCGATTACATTTTCCAAACTGTGTCGCTCGCAAATACGCATTTCAAAAACACACTTATGGGCCTTGCCAAATCAATATCCCGCGCCATCATGGAGAACCAGAAACTTTTTAAGCTCTGGCTGTGCCAATTGATTGAAATATGTAAGCTCCATAATGTAAAAGAATACAAATGCAGGACAAACAGAACTATGACTGAGATTCAATATCCATGCAAATGGCCGTGTTCTTATCATTAGGTTGACGGCTATGGTGAGGACAAGAACCTTGAACGAGACAGGAATACGTACAAACAAAAAAACCCGGCAGCACCGGGTCTAATTTTATAAAAAGTTTTTACAACTTAATCTCCGCCACCTTTCGATTCAATTTTATACGAACTGAGCATGGCCGATAAATATTCCCGATTCATACGGGCAATGTTGGTAATCTTAATTCCTTTAGGACATTCCGCTTCGCATGCGTAGGTGTTGGTACAAGAACCAAAACCTTCGGCATCCATCTGCGCAACCATTTTCTCTGCGCGTTCTTTTCGCTCTACCTGGCCTTGCGGCAACAAAGCAAACTGCGAAATTTTAGCGCTTACAAACAACATAGCCGAAGCATTTTTACACGCGGCCACGCAGGCACCACAGCCAATACACGCTGCAGCATCCATCGCTTCATCGGCTAATTTTTTAGCAATCGGAATTACGTTGGCATCAGGCACGCCACCCGTATTTACATTTACATAACCACCCGCTTGCTGTATTCTATCGAACGCAGCACGATCTACCACCAAATCTTTCACTACCGGAAATGCACTGGCGCGCCACGGCTCTATGGTTATTGTTTCACCATCGCTAAACGAGCGCATGTGCAACTGACATGTAGTGGTTTGAAGTGGCCCATGCGGCTTACCGTTGATGTACAAACTGCACATCCCACAAATACCTTCACGGCAATCGTGATCGAAGTGCACCGGCTCTTCATTCTTTTTAATCAACTCGGTATTCAGTACATCGAGCATTTCCAGAAAAGACATATCAGGCGATACGTGATTGTGTACGTATGTTTTAAAAAAGCCTTTGTCGTCTTTACTTTTTTGTCTCCAGATCTTTAGGGTAAGCTTCATAGTTACTTATAGCTACGTTGTGTCAACTTAACATTCTCAAATTTCAATTCTTCTTTGTGCAACTGCTCAGGTTGGTTATCGCCTTTATATTCCCACGCAGCGGCATAGGCAAATTCATCATCTTTACGTTGAGCTTCGCCATCGGCTGTAGCCGATTCTTCACGGAAGTGGCCACCGCAGGACTCAGCCCGGTTAAGCGCATCGTCCACCATCAGTTCGCCTAACTCTATAAAGTCAGCAACCCGGCCGGCTTTTTCAAGCTCCATGTTTAATTCGTTACCACTACCCAACACGTTTACATCTTTCCAGAATTGTGTGCGTAGTTCCTGAATTTTTACTTTGGCTTTTCTTAAACCCGCATCGCTGCGCGACATACCGCAATACTCCCACATAATGTGGCCCAGTTCGCGATGAAACTCATCTACGGCTTTAGTTCCTTTTATAGATAACAATTTATCGATGCGTTCTTTCACACCGTTTTCGGCTTCCTTAAATTCTGGTCTGTCGGTGCTTACTTTCTCGTAAGGTAGTGTAGCTAAGTAATCGCCAATAGTATATGGAATTACAAAGTAGCCATCGGCAAGACCTTGCATGAGTGCACTTGCACCCAGACGGTTGGCTCCGTGATCGGAGAAGTTAGCTTCACCCAATGCGTATAAACCTGGTACCGTTGTCATCAGGTTATAATCTACCCACAGGCCACCCATGGTATAGTGAACAGCCGGATAAATCATCATCGGTGCTTCGTATGGATTATCACCCGTAATCTGTTGGTACATGTCAAACAGGTTACCATACTTCGCTTCAATCACAGCTTTTCCATCGCGTTTAATGGCATCGGTAAAATCCAGAAACACAGCAAGCCCGGTTGCACCCACACCGCGACCTTCATCGCATACATACTTCGCGTTACGCGAAGCCACATCGCGCGGCACTAAGTTTCCGAATGATGGATATCTTCTTTCCAGGAAATAATCGCGATCTTCTTCTTTGATCTTAACAGCCTCGCTTGCCTTCAAACCTTTTACGCCAACTTTCGGTACCCACACGCGGCCATCGTTACGCAACGATTCAGACATCAGCGTAAGCTTGGATTGGTGATCGCCCGAAACAGGAATACACGTGGGGTGAATCTGCGTAAAGCATGGATTACCAAAGAAAGCACCTTTTTTATGTGCACGCCATGCAGCTGTTACATTAGAGCCCTTTGCATTGGTAGAAAGATAAAATACGTTTCCATAGCCACCGGTACAAAGTAATACTGCATGCGCACTGTGCGATTCAATTTTTCCGGTAATCAGATCGCGCACTACAATACCGCGCGCCTTACCATCCACAATTACCACATCAAGTAACTCGCTGCGGTTATACATTTTTACTTTTCCGTTGGCGATCTGGCGGTTAAGGGCTGAGTATGCACCCAACAAAAGTTGTTGCCCGGTTTGGCCGCGTGCATAAAACGTACGCGATACCTGCGAGCCACCAAAAGACCGGTTAGCAAGCAAGCCACCATACTCGCGGGCAAACGGAACACCTTGCGCCACGCATTGGTCGATAATACTTACGCTAACTTCGGCCAACCGATGTACATTGGCTTCGCGTGCGCGATAATCGCCACCTTTTATGGTATCGTAGAAAAGGCGATAAACACTATCACCATCGTTCTGATAATTTTTGGCAGCATTAATACCACCTTGCGCGGCAATACTGTGCGCCCTGCGGGGGCTATCCTGAAAACAAAATGCTTTTACGTTATACCCCAGTTCGCCAAGCGAAGCTGCAGCCGAAGCACCAGCCAAACCTGTGCCCACTACAATAACATCGTACTTTCGTTTGTTGGCCGGGTTAACCAACTTCATATTGAATTTATGCTTTGTCCATTTTTCGGCTAAGGGTCCTTCCGGAGTTTTAGATTCTAGCTTCATGGTATATGTTTAATGATTTTTAAAAACAGCTATTAAATTGTTATACCCAAATACATAAAGATGGGAATGATGGCGAATGCAAACGGCACTACAACTGCAAACGTTTTTCCTACAAAGTTTATAACAGGATTGTACTTGAGATGGTTTAAACCAAGTGATTGAAAAACACTTGCAAAGCCATGCCACAGGTGGAAACCAAGAGCAGCCATACACACCACATACAGGATTACATACCACTCTACTTTAAACCAATAGGCAACCTGAGTGTATAAGTCGGTTACTTCTTTGCCATCGTACACCTGTGTACTCAGACTTCCGAAGTGCGCCTGTGCATAAAAATCTTTTAAGTGAATAACCAGAAAGATAAGGATAAGCGTACCCAAAATGCCCATGTTACGCGAAGCCCACACCGAACTTTTGTTTGAGATAGCGTACCCTACAGGGCCACGAGCTTTTCTGTTTTTGATGGTGAGGAAAATACCCCAGATGGCATGGATAAGAATAAGGGCGAAGTTGCCTTTTGATACAAATTGAATAAGCGGATTATGGCCCATGAAATCCGCATAAATATTAAATGCTTTACCGCCATCATCCTTCAACAACTGTAAGTTGCCCGCCAGGTGTACCGCTAAAAAGAGAATAAGAAAAAGACCGGTTAAGGCCATGAGCACTTTTCTTCCAAGCGAACTTGAGAAGAGATCTAGAAACCATTTCATGCGTTTATAATTGTTTTAAGGTCATATGATATAACCAACTTGCAGAAAGATGGTTTGAACAGCACCTGCATTTGGTTATTCATAATTTAGGTTAAGCGTATTTTTTGAAACGTATCAAAAATACTTCTCAGCGCCATACCAAACAATTGATTGGTGTATTTTGAAATGTTCTAAATAGATTCCGAAACCGGTTTGTTAACCAGCAACTCAAAGCAAACTCGACACATATAATATAAGTGCGATGGTACCCATCATGAATAACAAAAACCATTCTTTGCGAATCGTGTTCAACAAAGCATTCATCAAGCGTTTCATTTTGTTTAATTTTTCTTAGCTCAAAGACATAGTACAAAAAGCCCGCTCCTAAATCAGTATTCTGAAAATCAACACGTTAGCAAAAAATAACCAATCTCATTTTCTTAAAATTCACCGGATTATCCCACGGTGGGAGTAATTGGTCTTAACCGCATTTCGGGCTAATTTTACCCCACCACTACGTAATTCTACATGTATCTGATTTTCGACACGGAAACCACCGGTATTCCGCATAATAAGTCTGCACCCTTAACCGATCTGGATAACTGGCCGCGCCTGGTGCAGTTAGCCTGGCAACTACACGATAGCACCGGCAAACTGCTTTCGCGAAACAACTCTATAATAAGGCCCGATGGTTTTGACATTCCATTCAAGTCGGAACAGGTTCACGGCATTTCTACCCAACGCGCACTGGAAGAAGGGCACGAATTAGATGTGGTGTTGGCTCAGTTTCGCAAAGACCTGACGCGCACTGAATTATTAGTGGGTCATAATATTGAGTTCGATATTAATATTATCGGAGCCGAGTTTATCAGAAGAAACCTTCCCACCGAAATTTTTCTGACTCTTGCCAAACTGGATACTGGCATTAGTGCGATTGAGTTTTGCCAACTGCCGGGCGGCATTGGTGGTAAATTAAAAATGCCACGGCTTACCGAGTTACACGAAAAACTCTTTGGTAAAAATTTTGAAGATGCGCACGATGCCAGCTATGATGTTGCCGCAACTGCTCGCTGCTTTTTTGGATTACTTCAGAAAAAAGTTGTAGCCCCATTAGATAAAACCGCGCTCGAAAAAATTATTTACGAAGAGCCCGATCTCGAGGCGGGCAATTCGGGCAAACGACAAAAAGTTAAAGGAGTTGACTATGGCGATCATAACCAGGTTGATCTTACCGATAAACTTTTCTGCCACCTGCATGTGCATTCGCAGTACTCGGTATTGCAGGCAGTGCCCAATGTAAACGATCTTATCGCCAAAGCGCAAGCCGAAAAAATGCCTGCCGTTGCCTTAACCGATTTTGGCAACATGTATGGCGCATTCAAGTTTGTAAGCGAAGCGTTGAAGCACGGCATTAAACCCATTGTAGGTTGCGAACTATACTTGTCGGATGAACGCAAAAAATTAAAGTTCACAAAAGATAATCCCGACAAACGATACACGCAGGTGTTGATTGCCCGAAACAAAACGGGTTATCATAATTTAACCAAACTAAGTTCGCTTGGGTTTATTGAAGGTCTTTACGGAATTTATCCACGTGTAGATAAAGATCTGGTAACGCAATACCGGGAAGGGTTAATGGCAACCACCGGAGGTTTGGGAAGCGAAATTCCGCACCTGATCTTAAACGTAGGCGAAAAGCAAGCTGAAGAAGCCTTTGTGTGGTGGCATAAATTATTTGGCGATGATTTTTATATTGAATTAAATCGCCACGATACGCGCGAAGAAGATCGCGTGAATGAAACGTTGCTGAAGTTTGCGCGGAAGTATAATGTAAAATTCTTTGCTGCTAACGAATGCTTCTATCTTCAGAAAGAAGAATCGAATGCGCACGATGTTTTGTTGTGTATAAAAGAAGGTGAGTTTCAATCTACACCCATTGGCTCGGGGCGTGGTACGCGTTACGGTTTACCGAATAATAATTTTTATTTCAAGTCGCAGGAGGAAATGAAAACCCTCTTCCGCGATTTGCCGCAAGCCTTTGATACCATTCAGGAAATTGTAGATAAGGTTGAAACGTATGAACTGAAACGTTCCGTACTTCTTCCCAAGTTTCAGATTCCACCTGAGTTTAAAACCGAAGATGATTATCTGCGCCACCTTACCTATGAAGGTGCCAAAAAAAGATATCCAGAGTTAACAGCCGAAATAAAAGACCGCATTGACTTTGAGCTGGAAACCATTAAGAAAACCGGATACCCCGGCTACTTTTTGATTGTTCAGGACTTCACATCCAAAGCGCGCGAAATGGGCGTGAGTGTTGGGCCCGGTCGGGGTTCGGCAGCAGGTTCGGCAGTGGCATATTGTATTGGTATCACCAATGTCGATCCCATTGCATACGATTTACTTTTCGAGCGTTTCTTAAATCCCGATCGTGTATCGCTGCCCGATATTGATATTGACTTTGATGATGAAGGTCGCGATAAAGTATTGAGATATGTAATTGAGAAATATGGTCACACGCAAGTGGCGCAGATTATTACATACGGTACTATGGCCGCCAAATCATCTATTCGCGATTGTGCGCGCGTAATGGAGTTACCGCTTGCCGAAGCCAATGGTTTGGCCAAAATGATTCCGGAACGGCCGGGCACCTCGCTTGAAAAAGCGTTTGAAGAAGTAAAAGAATTAAACGATGTAAAGAAAGGCAGTGATCTGAAAGCACAAGTGCTGAAACAAGCTATTGTGCTGGAGGGATCGTTACGCAATACGGGCACGCATGCCTGCGGAGTAATTATCACACCCGATGAGCTAACGCGATTTGTTCCGGTATCTACCGCAAAAGATTCGGAGATGTTGGTAACACAGTTTGATAACAGCGTGGTGGAAAGTGCGGGCTTGTTGAAGATGGACTTTCTCGGCCTTACTACCCTCTCTATTATTAAGACAGCCATCCGCAATGTGAAACGAACAAAAGGTATTGACATTGATATTGATGCGGTTACGCTGGATGATGTAAAAACGTATCAACTCTATCAGCGTGGCGATACTACCGGTACATTCCAGTTCGAATCGGATGGTATGCAAAATTATTTGCGTGGCTTAAAGCCCGATAAGTTTGAAGACCTGATTGCCATGAACGCGTTGTACCGGCCGGGCCCGATGGAATACATTCCGGCTTTTATTGCGCGTAAGCATGGGCGTGAGCCAATCAAATACGATTTGCCCGTAATGGAAGAATACCTGAAAGACACGTATGGAATTACGGTGTATCAGGAGCAGGTGATGTTGCTTTCGCAGAAGCTGGCCAACTTTTCGAAAGGTGATGCCGATGTGCTGCGTAAGGCCATGGGTAAAAAGCAGAAGGAAGTGCTCGATAAAATGAAAGACAAATTCATTGCAGGTTGCAAAACCAACGGGCATAATGAAGAAATAGCCGAGAAGGTATGGAAAGATTGGGAGGCCTTTGCACAGTATGCATTTAACAAATCGCACTCTACGTGTTATTCCTTAGTTGCATATCACACCGCTTATCTCAAAGCAAACTATCCGGCAGAATACATGGCCGCGATTCTCACACACTCGCAAAGCAACTTAGATAACGTAACGTATTTTATTGAAGATAGTCGCAGGCAAGGTATTGAAGTGCTGGGTCCACACGTAAACGAATCGGGTGTACACTTTGAAGTAAACAAAGAAGGTAAAATCCGGTTTGGGCTTGGCGCGATTAAAGGTGCGGGCGAAGCAGCTGTAGAAGCCATTATTCAGGAGCGCGATGCACATGGCTCCTTCAAAGATATTTTTGATTTCGCCCAACGTTTAAGCAATCGGTCGGTCAATAAAAAAACATTTGAGTGTCTCGCGTTAAGCGGTGCGTTTGATTGTTTCCCGGAATACCATCGCAGGCAATATATGGCTGCCAAAGAAGGTGATCTTTCCCTTACGGAAAAAGTAATTCGCTACGCCAGCAAAATGCAGCAGGAAGCACAAAGTGCACAAGCCAGTTTGTTTGGCGAATCGAGTGGCACGGCCATGCCGCCACCTAAAATCGACCCTATAGAACCCTTTAGCGAAATAGAAAAACTTCACTTCGAAAAAGAAGTGGTGGGTGTGTATATCTCAGGCCATCCGTTAGATAATTTCAGATTTGAAATGGATTCGTTTTGCACCACGCAACTAACCACGCTTACCGACCTGAATAGTTTAGAAGGCAAAGAGTGTAAAGTGGGTGGCATTGTTTCGGGTGTAGAACATCGCATGACAAAAACCGGAAGACCATTTGGCAAACTGGTGCTGGAAGATTACAGCGGCAAGTTTGAGTTTATGTTGTGGAGCGATGACTATATGAAATTCAAAGCCTACCTGATGCCGGGTTTATTTCTTTTTGTGGAAGGGAATGTAGTACGCAAAAGCTGGGGCGATCAGGAACTGGAATTTAAAATCAGAAACATCGACTTGTTGAATGAATTAGCCGGCAAACGCGTGCAGGGTTTGGCGTTGCGTTGTTCTATCGATGAAATTTCGGAAGACTTTATTGAGAGCCTGGAGAAACTATGCAAAAAGAATTCGGGGAACTCTAGTCTTAAACTGATTGTGCGCGATGCAACGGAAGGCATTCAAACAGAAGTACTTGCCCGCAGCCAGCGCATTAAAGTAAGCAACGACTTTATTAAAGAACTGAAGCGACTCTCGGAAGTAGGCGTGGTTACCGATAAATCGGAAACCCGATGGCTAACCGAATCGGTTCAAAAAACTACCAGCCCGGAAAAAACCGAAGTTGGAACATTTTCGCCTACCTTTATGTTGGAACCAGTAGATTGACAAAAACACTTTAATCTTTATAAACCATGGGTAAAACACTAGAACTCACCGATTCAAATTTTGATGAGGTAATTAACTCCGAAAAACCAGTATTAGTAGATTTTTGGGCCGAATGGTGCGGCCCTTGTAAAATGATTGGACCTGTGGTGGAAGAACTGGCGGGCGATTACGAAGGCAAGGCTGTAGTAGCCAAAATTAATGTGGACGAAAATCCACAAGTTACCGCGCGCTTTGGTGTGCGCAACATCCCTACCCTGCTGGTATTTAAAAACGGGCAGGTAGTAGATAAGCAAGTGGGTGCTGTTCCTAAATCCGTGCTTTCGCAAAAACTGCAAGCGCAGGTTGGATAATTAAGTTTGAGATTTTCGTGAAGACACGAAAACGGGCAAAGAATGATTCGATACGAGAGATTGGCCAAAAGCCAATCTCTTTTTTGTTTTAAAAGCTATATTTTTAAAGGATCAATTGACCTTAGACAAACCATAGCCCATGTTCGAGCAGACTTTTAACAACAACTGTTTTTCAGTAAAAATTCAAAGAAGTTGCATTACACCAACCAAGAGCTTATAAAAGAAGAAATGAAAACACTTGACCATAAAACAAAAGTGATAATGGACACTTATAAGTGATTATTGGCATTTGATATGAATACAATACAACTATTTGAAAACAGGCAAATACGTTCTGTGTGGAACACAGCAACTGAAGAGTGGTATTTGTCGTTGGTTGATGTTATAGAGGTTCTTACGGATAGCGTAAATGCCACCGATTACCTGAAAAAACTTCGCAAACGAGATGAAATATTGGGTGATTACATAGGGACAAATTGTCCCCAGGTAGAAATGCTTACGGAAACGGGGAAAAAACGCAAAACACTTGCTGCCACACCTAAACAACTCTTCCGCATTGTGCAGTCAATTCCCAGCAAAAAAGCAGAGCCCTTTAAATTGTGGCTTGCAGAAGTGGCTAACGATCGCCTCAACGAAATGCAAGACCCTGAACTAACCATTGACCGTGCTATGCTTGCTTACCGGGCACTTGGTTATTCTGAAGAATGGATAAATACACGGTTGCAATCTATACAGTTTCGCAAAGAACTTACCGACCAATGGAAAAAAGCAGGTGTAAATGAAGGGTTGGAGTTCGCCATTCTTACCAACCTGATGACCAAAGAATGGAGTGGAAAAACCATTGCCCAATACAAAAACTTCAAAGGGTTG
Source organism: Cytophagales bacterium (assembly GCA_017303795.1). Classification (GTDB taxonomy): domain Bacteria; phylum Bacteroidota; class Bacteroidia; order Cytophagales; family Cyclobacteriaceae; genus ELB16-189. Next base: position 256,687 of record JAFLBR010000003.1, read on the forward strand.
AAGAAAGAAAACCTGCGAGATAATATGACAAATATTGAACTTGCCCTGAACATTCTTGCGGAAGCCTCGGCTACTGAAATCAGCAAAACAATAAATCCTGAAGGGTTTAACCAAAGCCAAGGCGTAGCCTTGCAAGGTGCAAAAGTGGCAAAAGATGCTCGTAAAAATCTTGAACACCGCATTGGAAAATCGGTAGTAAGCCCACTAAATGCCAAAGCACTGCCCGGCAGAGTGGAAAACAAATCCCGAACGCTGCCAAAATCTAAAACAGCAAATAAAAAACTCTCTAAGAAGAAAAAATGAAGCAAGGTTACCGCGCGCTTTGGTGTGCGCAACATCCCTACCCTGCTGGTATTTAAAAACGGGCAGGTGGTAGATAAGCAAGTGGGTGCTGTTCCTAAATCCGTGCTTTCGCAGAAACTGCAGGCGCAGGTTGGATAATTGAAGTTTATGGTTTTCGTGAAGACACGAAAACGGGCGTCATTGATTTGAGTTAATAAAAAAGAGATTGGCTTTCACCAATCTCTTTTTGTTTTATAACCACACGGTGGCTTCGCAGTAGTCTGGGCTTGAGCGGGTGTAGGTATCGCGTACGCGGTAGGTAAATGAAATCTCGTTCCGGTAAATCGTGGCCGAGCCTTCCACTTCGTAACCATTTATATATTGCAATGGAATGGTGACGTTGTTGCCATATACACGGGCCACTACATCTATTCCGGCATTGTAAAAATTTTCGATCAACACTTCATCTGCACCGTAACCTGTACCAACCTTGCGGATGTAAATAGAAAAGTTTGAGTGCCACCGGTACGATTGGCTATATTCTTCCAATCGATAGGAACCTACAATTGCATCACGATCATCATAGCGAGGTTCAACTATAGTTATCTCGCAAGCGGTTAACATCAGTGCCAGTGCAACGAAGAATAAGCGTGTGCTTTTCATAATTGATAACGGTTTGGTTAGCTCAATTGCAAGCCACGCGCCAAACCTGCTATCTGGCTTTTGGTAGTTATGCCAACATGGTTTTGCTGTTCTCTTCTGCCTAAATCAGTAAACAGATTATCAATCCGTTAGAAATGAAAATCCCCCCGACAAGTCGGGGGGATTTTGTGAGCTTAAAAAATGGGTTAAACTCAGTTTAAAAAATAAGGCACTCCGGCACCGGCAAAAAATATTTACCACCAACAACCACTACGAATGGAGTAAAAACCAGTCGTGCCGGATATGCCATTTCTTAAAGGATTTAGAAATTTCGAATTACGATTTTCGAATGCGGCTTTGAACTTAACTTCAATCGCAAATAGTAAATCGCACTTCATAAATTTTCTAATCCACATTGTCGTGCAGAAATTTATTATTGCCCAACAAATTATTATCATCATTCAAATTATAACGCGAGATAAACGACTCGGATGAATGCGGCACGTTGTCCATCTTCACGCCTCTGCGCAAGTATGCAGGCAACGTCCACTTTTCGTTGAACTCTTCCTTTGTCATTTCCTGCTTTTTGCTCTTCAGTTTTTCTCTACGGTCTTTCGCTTGTTGCTCCAACCGCTGTTTGGTTTTACGCACCTCCATCATGCCATCTTCATTTATCACCTGATCGGCTGAGATTTCTTTTCCAACTTCAAACTCATCTTCATCGGCAAACAAACTGGCTTCGCCTTCGTCTTCACTTTCATTTACCGGTTGTTCCTCTTTACGGAATAACTCGAAGGTGTACGAACGTTCTTCGGTGTTTTCTTTCGGAAGCTCCGGAAGTTTCTTTTCTACTTTCTGTTCTTCTGCAGGTGTTTCTTTCAGAATAGGTCTGTCGCCATCGGTTTTAAATTTTAATTCGAGATCAGCACTTTGCTGATTCACCGAATTATCAATTCCTCCAAACAAAGAAATCTGCGACTTATCCAGTTCATGAACTTTCTTATCTTCTTTTTTCTTGTGTTTACCTTCGGATGCAAAACCTGTAGCAATTACCGTTACCCGAATGCGATCACTCAAATCGCTATCCACACCATGACCAAAAATTACTTCTGCTTCATCGCCTGCTTGCTCCTGAATATATTCTGTTATGGTAGTTAATTCATCCATTTGCAATTCGGCCTCTTCACCAGAAATGATGGAGAGAAGAATTTTCTTAGCGCCCATAATGTCTTTGTTATCCAACAACGGAGAAGCCAACGCTTGCTCGGCTGCTTTCATCGCGCGGTTTTCACCACGGGTTTCAGCAGAACCCATTACGGCCGCACCAGCATTCAACATTACCGTGCGCACATCTTGAAAATCCACATTCACATAGCCAGCCAATGTGATAATCTCTGCAATACCTTTTGCTGCAGTAGTTAATACATTATCCGCTTCACCAAATGCTTTTCCAACCGGAAGGTTACCATAAATCTCGCGCAACTTATCGTTCAGAATTACCAGCACCGTATCGCAGCTTGAGCGAAATGCTTCAATCCCCAAGTCGGCCTGATTCATTTTCTTTTTGCCTTCGAATGAAAACGGAGCGGTAACAATTCCAACGGTAAGAATGTCCATGTCCTTGGCAATCTTCGCTATTACCGGAGCAGCACCTGTTCCTGTTCCGCCACCCATACCGGCAGTAACAAAAACCATTTTGGTGCCCATCAGCATTTCGCGAATCTGCTCTTTACTTTCGATAGCTGCAGCGCGACCTACTTCAGGATTTGCACCACAACCCAAACCTTCGGTAAGGTTAATACCGAGTTGAAGTTTATGTGGCACCGGGCTGCTGTTAAGTGCTTGCAGATCGGTATTGGCCACCACAAACTCAACATCTTTAATGCCTTGGCGGAACATGTGATTGACTGCATTGCTACCTCCCCCACCAACACCAATTACTTTGATAATTGATTTGTGATGCTTGGGAAGGTCAAATTTGTATCCTGTTATTGGTTCAAACATGACTATTGTGATTTAGTGGTTGTTCATTTTTAATATTCGTTCTTTCCATCGAGATCATCGATTAAAAGACCTTTTGTTTTATTCAGAATGCTGGAAAAGAAATCGGAAGTAGATTTTTTCTCTTTCACTTTTACGGGTTGCTTCTGATTTACTTTGTCCTTATACCTTTCTTCACGTTCGTCCAATGAACGGAAACCAGAAAGTACCAGTCCCACAGCAGTGGCATACATTGGACTCTTCACTGCTTCAAGTTTGCTTTTACCTAAATGTTCATTCGGGTAACCAATGCGAGCATCCATACCAGTCATATACTCAACCAATTGTTTCAGGCAACTGAGTTGCGAGCCACCACCGGTAATTACAATACCACCAGCCAACCGGTTCTCATAACCTGAATTGATGATTTCGGTGTGACACATTTCAATAATTTCTTCCATGCGGGCTTGAATGATGCTAGAAAGATTTTTCACTGAAATTTCTTTTGCTGTTCTGTTGCGAATACCAGGAATGGAAACAATCTCGTTCGGGCTTGCTTCTTCAGCGATGGCTTTACCAAAACGAGTTTTCAATTGTTCAGCTTGCTTAGCCATTACCATCAAGCCATGTTGAATATCGGTAGTAAGAATATTCCCTCCGAAAGGAATAACTGCTGTGTGACGAATGATGTTATCGTGAAACACGGCAATGTCAGTTGTACCACCGCCAATGTCAATCAAACAAACTCCGGCTTCTTTCTCTTCTTCACTTAACACCGCAAGGCTTGAAGCTAACGGTTCCAGAATAAGATCATCAATTTCAAGGCCGCCCCTGCGCACACATTTATTAATGTTGTTGATGGCGCTGGTTTGCGCTGTAATGATGTGGAAGTCGGCTTCGAGTTTTACACCGCTCATACCCACCGGATCTTTGATGCCTTCTTCATAATCCACAATATAATCCTGTGGCATTACGTGAATAATCTCGCTACCAGGCGGAATAACAATGCGGTACATGTCTTCCGTTAAACGGTTTACATCTTCAATGCTTACCTCATCTTCTTTAGAAGTGCGGGTGATGCTGCCATGATGAATGGAACTACGGATATGCTGACCCGCAATACCCACATTCACCACACCAATATCAATACCCGACATGTTGCTTGCTTCTTTGATTGCTTTATCAATAGCAAACACAGTTTTATCAATATTGGTAACAATACCTTTTATTACGCCTTCCGATTCTGCTTTACCCATGCCCAGCACTTCGAGTTTGCCAAATTCGTTTTTACGGCCAACTATGGCGCAGATCTTGGTTGTTCCGATATCCAGACCTACAACTATTTTTTCGTTTTCCATGACTTTAATCTTTGTTAGTGGTTGTTAGATGTTTGGTGTTATATAGATTAAAAAGTTATTCTGCTATTATTTGCCCTTCGTATTCCAGACTTACACGCTCGTATCTTGTCCAACCACGAGTAGGTAAAATCTCTTTGTAAAAAATCATCAACTTCCGAAACTTGTCTTCAATGTTTTCTGGCTTTCCAAATTCAACCAACTGGCCTGTAACCTGCGGAAAAATGGTAATCTTTCCCTGGCCGTTGATATCCAATTGTGCTACTTGTGCTTTCCAGAACTTTTCGTCATTAATAAATTCTATCATCTCCATCAACTTCCTGCCTTCTTCATGCTTGCTCAGATCACCCATCTCGATTAATTGTTTGGCATAACCACCACTTATCAGTACTACACGCGAAGTATATTTATCCGATACCGACATAACCACACCATCTTCTGCGATATAAGCATCGGGTGCATCTGAGCGAACAATACGTGCGATGGGTCTTCTCAATTCTACATTCACTACCAGATTACCTTTTAGATCGCCATACAAATCGGCATCCAGAATGTGTTTGTCTTGTTTTAATCTTTTCTCGATGGCGCGCAAATCAACATGACTCAGGCTTGTACCTTTAATAGATTGACCACTACCTTCAACCAATCGCAACACATCGGCTTCATCCATGAAATGGTTTTCGCGCGAGTTGTCAAGTTCAATCACAATATCTTTACACACCAAACCGTCCATCTTTCTTTCGCTGAAAGCAATCAGGAATGAAATAGCCAACAACGCTACTGCTACTTTTATTTCTTTCCGTATGTTCAACTTCCACTTCATTACTTACTTTTTATTCAGCATTTCTTTAATTGGCTTTACAAACGTATCAATATCGCCAGCACCTATAGTAGCCAATACTTCTATATCCAACGCCTCCAGCTTTTGCAAAACATCTTGCTTAGTGCATCTGATTTTTACCGGACTGGTTATGTCTTTAAATAACATGTCAGAAGTAATTCCCGGTATTGGTTCTTCACGTGCCGGGTAGATGTCCATCAGCAACACTTCATCGGCCAGACTTAAACTTTTCGAAAAACCTTCTGCGAAATCGCGTGTGCGTGTAAACAAATGCGGCTGAAAGATTACCGTAATCTTTTTGCCCTTGTACATTTCCTTTAATGATTTAAGAAATGCTTCAATCTCGGTGGGATGATGTGCATAATCATCAATGTAAACCAAGTCGTCTTTTCGAATTACAAACTCAAACCTGCGCTTAACACCGCGGAAAGAAAGTAATGCTTCGCGAATGGTTTTATCATCCACTCCAAACTTGCGCGCTACCAAAATGGCGGCAATTGCATTTTCCATGTTATGAAAACCAGGGACACCGAGCTTTATCTTGTCGAACTTCCTGTCCAATCCCAGGAGGTCGAACTCAAAAAATCCGTCCCGACTAATCGGAACAATGTTGCCGGCAAAAAACTGTCCCCGGCTCATACCATAGGTTTCTTTTGTTACATGTTGAATTTCGTTGGCGAGTAAGGCGATAGACTCATGTAGAATTAAATTTCCTTTGCGCACCAACTGATTCATAAATTCTTTGTACGAACTCAGCATTTGCAAATGATCACCATAAATATCAAGGTGATCGGCATCGGCAGAAGTTACTACAGCCGTGTGCGGAAATAATCGCAGGAAAGAACGATCAAACTCATCGGCTTCCGCCACTACAATGGTATTGGCATTTACTTCGCCCTGCATCACCAGGTTGGATTCGTAGTTGGCAGTAATGCCACCCAGAAATGCAACCATATTCTTTCCAGCCGATTTTAAAATATGTGCAATAAGCGATGATGTTGTTGTTTTGCCATGCGTACCAGCAACAGCAATGGTTTTATAATTTTTAGTAAGCAAACCTAAAACTTCAGAGCGCTTTAGAATGGTGTAGCCTTGGGTTTTCAGGTAGTTATGTTCTACATGATTTTTAGGAATAGCCGGGGTAAACACAACCAGCGTTTTCTCTTTGCTGATGTAGCCCGGAATAAATTCTATTTTATCGTCAAAGTGAATTTCCATTCCTTCTGCAATCAACTCATGCGTAAGCGGTGTAGGTGTACGATCATAACCAGCCACGCGCATGCCTTTGTGCTTGAACCAACGTGCCAATGCACTCATGCCGATTCCGCCAATGCCTAAGAAATAAATACTATCGTATTGCTCCAGTTTCACAATTCTTTTACAATCAGTTTTTCAATTTCATTTACTATCTCTTCGGTAGCTTTAGGCTTACCGAGTTTGGCGATGTGTTGCCGAAGTGCTTCGCATTGTTGTTCGTCATAGATCAACTTCAGCGATTCATCTACCAGTTTTGATTTCGCCTCCACATCTTTTATCATTCTTGCAGCCTCGGCATTTACAAGCGTAAGCGCATTCTTGGTTTGGTGATCTTCGGCTACATTTGGCGATGGCACCAATATGCTTGGCCGTTTTGCTAAACATAATTCTGAAATAGCCAATGCACCTGCACGTGAGATCACTACATCAGAAGCGGCATAAGCCAGATCCATTTGCTTGAGGAAATCGTAAATCCGGATTCTGCGCAAGTCTTTGTTTTGTACCTGAGCCTTTACACTTTCATAATAGGCTTTTCCGGTTTGCCAAATTACCTGTACCTGCGAATCAATCAACTTATCAATACCTGCCAACACACTTTCATTAATTGTTCGTGCACCCAGGCTACCACCTAAAATCAAAAGTGTTTTTTCCTTATCGGTAAACCCAAAGTGATTCATTGCTTTTTCCTTCTTGGAATCCAGATCGATAATATCCTTACGCACCGGATTACCGGTAAGGACTACACTATCCTTAGGGAAATACTTATCCATACCATTATACGCTACGCAAATACGCTGCACTTTATCAGCTACTTGTTTATTGGTAAGGCCAGCATAAGAATTTTGTTCCTGAATTAAAGAAGGAATTTTATTTCGGGTTGATGCCAACAACATCGGGCCACTGGCATATCCACCTGTACCAATAACGGCATGTGGTTTAAAATTTTTTATAATACTGCGCGCTTTGAAATAACTGGCGATAAGCTTAACCGGAAACAACAGATTTGAAAAAGTAAGCTTGCGTTGCAAACCACTTATCCACAAACCCACAATCTTATACCCAGCCTCTGGTACACGTGTCATCTCCATGCGGCCTTCGGCACCAACAAATAAAATCTCAGCATCGGCATGGCGACTCTTAAACTCATTGGCAATTGCCAACGCAGGAAAGATGTGGCCGCCCGTTCCGCCACCAGATATAATTAGTCGATATGGTTTTGATGTACTCAAGTACTATGCTGCTTTTGCGTCCAAATCTTTTTCTTTCAATTTCTCTTCGCCAACTACTTTTTGCTGACCCCAGTTTTGTTCTTGTTCACCCCGGCTTACACTTAATATTATTCCAACAGATAAACCAGTAAACACCATTGCAGTACCACCCATACTAATGAGCGGTAACGGCTGACCGGTAATCGGACCAAGCCCAACCACAACACCCATGTTTACCATAGCCTGACAGACGAGATCGAACGCGAGACCTGCAGAGAGTAGTCCACCAAATGCACGTTCACTATTATAAGCAGCCTTCATACCGCGATGCAGCAATATGAGGTAAAGTGTGAGTACTACTATTCCACCAATTAATCCGTATTCTTCAATTACAATGGCATACACAAAATCGGAATAAGGATGCGGTAAAATATTTCTTTGCTCACTGTTGCCCGGCCCCTTTCCAAAAAAACCACCAGTAGCAACAGCAATCATTCCGTGTTGTGCCTGAAAGGGAAGCTCTTTCCCTTCTACCACATACGAATAAAAATTCTTTACACGACTGATGGCAGTTTCTAAACGTTGGCCGAAATAAAGGCCAGCCGAACCTGAGAGTAAACCAATCAGCACCAACATGGCGAGGTAGCGAACTGGTACGCGACCAATGAACATGATTAACATACACGTTGCAAACACCAGGATGGCCGTTGATAAATTGGTTAAAGCAATCAATCCGCAAATCACACCGCACCAGATCAAAATGGGTATTAATGAATCTTTGATGTCGTCAATATTCTGTTGCTTTTTTGAAAGCATACTGGCGAGGTTGATAATTAACGCAAGACTGGCAAAGTCAGACGGTTGAAACGAACCAAACACCGGAATAGAAATCCAACGGTTAGCACCGTTAATACTTACTCCATTCGTAAATGTGTAAATCAACAACGGAACACTTACCCACAAAGCAAGGCGCGAAATTTTAGAGTAATACCGATAGTCGATTTTATGCGCAAACCACATCGCAGCCAAACCTAAAAACACCATAAAGGTGTGCTTAATTAAAAAAGCTTCAGGACTGGTTGAACGTTTATACGCCAACGTTCCGATTGAACTATACACCACTAAAACGCTGATCAGCGAAAGCGCAAACACCACTGCCCAGATGACTTTATCACCTTGCAGGTTTTTATCAGCCCAATCTTTAATTTTACTTAGTCCCATTGTTTAAGTAGTTACGATTCCACTTCCCGTTTCAACTCCAACACGGCTTCTCTAAACTGATTGCCTCTATCTTCATAGTTCTTAAATAAATCGAAACTGGCACATGCCGGTGAAAGCAATACCACATCACCTTTTCTGGCAGACTCCAAAGCCAAACGCACCAACTCTTTTACGGTTTGTGTCTCTTTTATTTCTGGAACCAGACCTCCAAAAAAAGTCTTCAACTTATTGTTATCATTACCAAGGCAGATTAACGTTTTTACTTTCTTCACAACGTCTGCCTTAATAATGTTATAATCGTTCCCTTTATCAATACCTCCGGCAATCCAGATTAATGGTTGCGTGTAACTTCCCAATGCATAAACAACTGAATCAACATTGGTAGCCTTTGAATCATTTACAAACTCTACTCCTTTAATAGTAGCCACCGACTCCAGCCGATGTGGTGCGTTTACAAAAGTTTTTAATCCAGCTTTAATAGATTCTACTTTTACACCAGCCAGATACGCAGCCGATACCGCAGCCATGGTGTTGATAAGATTATGCGGGCCCTTTAAAGTAGATTCAGTTTGCTTAATTGTGAATGAAGTTTCGCCAAACTGAAATACCATCTGCTCACCATTGTAATGAACCTGCGTTGCAGTTTGCTTTAGCGATACCGGAACTTTTACTGGTGAAATTGTACGCTGCGCAATTTCAGAACCGGTTACGGCATCATCTGCATAATAGATGAAGTAATTTGACTCAGTCATGTTACGCACTAACTGAAATTTGGAGTTGCTATAGTTCTCCATTTTATAGTCGTAACGATCCAGATGATCGGGCGTAATGTTGGTAAGAATCCCGATCTCCGGACGGAAGGTTTTAGTTCCATCCAATTGAAAACTGCTGATCTCAATTACGTACCAATCGTGCGAACCCATAGCCACTTTACGCGCCAGACTTTCGCCCACGTTACCAGCCAATGCTACGCGTAACCCTGCGGTTTGTAGAAGATGATAGGTAAGCAAGGTTGTAGTAGTCTTACCATTGGTTCCAGTTATCGCAATCACCTTACCAGTGAGGTAGCGGAAACCAAATTCTAATTCATCAATTATCTCGATACCTTTTGCTTTGGCTTGTTTGATTATCTCAGCTTTATCTGGAATACCAGGACTTTTAATAATTAACTCAGCCGATAGAATTTTTTCTATTGAATGCATTCCTTCTTCGAAAGAAATACCTTCTGATACAAGTTCATTTTTGTATTTGTCTTTGATCGCACCTTGATCAGAAACAAAAACATCAAAGCCCTTTGCTTTCGCGAGTAATGCTGCACCCGTTCCGCTTTCGCCTGCACCTAATATGATGATCTTCTTGCTCATCTTAGTTTCAACATCGCGAGTGAAAGAATAGCTAATAAAATTCCTACAATCCAAAACCGTGTTACGATTTTAGCTTCGTGAATATTTTTCTTCTGATAGTGATGATGCAAAGGCGACATCAACAATATTCTGCGGCCTTCACCATATTTTTTCTTGGTGTATTTAAAATATGATACCTGAACAATTACCGAAAGATTCTCGATCAGAAAAATTCCGCATAACAAAGGAATCATTAACTCTTTGCGAACGGCTAACGCCAGTACTGCTATTATTCCGCCTAATGATAAACTTCCGGTATCGCCCATGAATACCTGAGCCGGGTATGCGTTGTACCATAAAAATCCTAAGCATGCACCTACAAAGGCAGTACAAAAAATTACCAACTCACCCAGATTAGGAATGTACATGATGTTGAGGTACGAACTAAAGTCCACACGACCGGACAAGTATGCGAAGATGGCCAGTGTTAATCCAATGATGGCCGATGTACCCGCAGCCAAACCATCTATGCCATCGGTAATGTTTGCTCCGTTTGATACCGCGGTTATGATTACGATTACAATAAGCGTAAACACAATCCAGGTATAATTCTTATCCAAAAATGGAAGAATGTCGCTATAACTAAATTCATTATTCTTAAAAAACGGAACAGTGGTTGTCATCGACTTCACATCGCGATACTCCAACTTAGTACCTTCTGTTGGTTGCATCACCAAAGTACTTGCCGTAGTGGCAGGACGTACTTCACGCACCACCACATTATCGTTGAAGTATAACGTAAGCCCAACAACTAAACCAATTGTTACCTGACCTACAATTTTAAATCTTCCGGCCAGCCCTTCTTTGTTTTTCTTGAATACTTTGATGTAATCATCCAGAAAGCCAATCATTCCCAGCCAGATGGTTGTAGCGATTAACAGAATCACATAAACATTATCCAACCGAGCCATCAGCAAAGTTGGGATAAGTATAGCCGCGATGATGATGAGGCCGCCCATAGTAGGTGTACCCTTCTTTTGCATCTGACCTTCCAAACCTAAATCGCGAATGCTTTCACCTACTTGCTTTTTGCGCAGGTAGTTGATCAGCGTTTTACCGAATGTAATCGTAATCATTAACGACAATACTGCAGCCGCACCGGCACGAAACGAGATGTACTGAAACAATCCTGCTCCCGGAAAATCAAATGTGCGTTCGATATAGTCGAATAAATAGTATAGCATTAGTTATTAAACAGTTTAATCATCCGCGCCAATACTTCTTTATCATCAAAAGGATGTTTCACTCCTTTAATCTCTTGATAGTTCTCATGACCTTTTCCGGCAACCAATACAATGTCTTTTGAATTTGCCATCATACAGGCAGTCTTAATCGCCTCTTCCCGATCAACCATTACTAATGTTTTCTTCGCTTCGGTTGGGCCAACACCTTTCTGCATCTCGCGAATGATTTCCATAGGATCTTCACTACGCGGATTATCGGAAGTTAAAATCACTTTATTGGAATACTTGCACGCAATGGCTGCCATTAGCGGTCGCTTGGTTCTATCACGATCGCCACCACAACCCACAACAGAAATTACTTGTTCGTTTCCCGAGCGGAAGTGTTCAATGGTTTCTAAAACATTCTTCAACGCATCGGGTGTATGCGCATAATCTACAATGGCAGTAAACTTTGAGCCGGGCATAACCAACTCAAATCTTCCGGACGCACCTGTAAGTGCCGAAAGTTTCATTAACACCATTTCTGCATCTTCACCTAATAAGGAAGCTGCACCATATACCGCCAATAAGTTGTAGGCATTAAAATCGCCAATGAGTTTAAACCAAACACTTCGTTCTGCTATTTCAACTTCCAGACCTTCAATAGAGTTAGTAATGATTTTTCCTTTGAAGTCGGCCATTTTTTTAAGACCGTATGTAAGTTTGCGCGCTTTGGTATTTTGTAACATCACCATGCCACGCTTGTCATCTACATTCACCAATGCAAACGCATCGGATGAAAGATTATCAAAGAAACCTTTCTTTGCGCGAATGTAACTTTCGAATGTGCGATGATAGTCGAGGTGATCGTGCGTGATGTTGGTGAATAATGCGCCCGCAAAATTTAATCCTTCAATACGACCTTGTGCAACCGCATGCGAACTCACTTCCATAAAACAGTGCGTGCACTTTTCTGCCAGCATCTGATTTAACAATTCGTTAATCTGAATAGGATCGGGAGTAGTGTGCGTGGCGGGAATTTCTTTATCCACAATTTTATTCACAACTGTGGATAACATTCCGCATCGATAACCCAATGCTGAAAACAGCTTAAACAACAAGGTTGCTACGGTTGTCTTTCCATTTGTACCGGTAACACCAACCAACTTTAATTTGGATGCTGGATTACCATAATAGTTACCGGCAACAATACCCAATGCCTTTGCACTATCTTTTACCGTAACATAGGTTATCTTTTCTGAAATTGCTTCGGGTAATTTTTCACAAACAACGGCAACAGCTCCATCAGCAACTGATTTTTCTATAAACACGTGCCCATCGGACTGCGTGCCTTTAACAGCAACAAATAAAAATCCAGGTTGCACTTTACGTGAATCAAAGGCAATACCTTTCACATCTACATTCATATTACCAGAAGTAGATGTGATGTGCACTTTATATAATATATCCTTCAATTCCGCCATTATCCTAATCTCACATAAATTCTTGAACCTTTCGAAATTTTTGTTCCGGGTGTAAGTGATTGTTGTGTAACACGACCCTTGCCTTCAAACGAAACACTTAAACCAGATTTCTCCAGCAGGTAAACAGCATCACGATACGTCATACCCAACACATCGGGTACTTGATCTTTCACAATTGCATTTTTCTTCCACACTACTGCGTTTCCATTCTTGGCCGCCTTAATCCATTCTTCCTCGGTTGATGAATGATTTGAAATTCCTAATTCGTTGCTTAAGCGGGTAAGTTCTTCCTGATTACCCGCACGGATAACCGGAAACACACCTGGCTCTTGCACTTGCTTCTTCTCCATAGCGAGATGCAGGTTGATATCGCGCGCATAAATGTTATCGGCAATATCTTTAAACACCGGGCCAGCCACATTATTTCCGTATTGATAAAAGCCGCGTGGATTTTTAATCAACACAATAGCTGAATACTTAGGCGCATGTGCCGGAAAGTAGCCCACAAACGAAGTGATGTAGCGCTTTTCATAACGACCATTAATCAGAATCTGAGCAGTTCCGGTTTTACCGGCAATGCGATAATGTGCGTTCTTAAGATTCATTGCAGTACCACTTTCCACTACACCTTCCAGCAATAACTTCAGTTTATCTAATGTTTTATTTGAGCAGATTTTTCCTGTTATCTGTTCGGTTTCAAAATCCTGTTTTATATTGTCGGCTTTACTAACCGAGGTTACAAAAACAGGTTTAATCATTTTACCATCGTTGGCAATGGCGTTGTAAAGTGTCAGTGTATGCAGCGGTGTCATCTCAAGTCCATACCCATAGGCCATCCACGGCAGTGTAATACCACTCCATTCTTTCGAATTAGGTCTTGGAATTTTTGGATACGCTTCGCCCGAAACTTGTACACCCAACGGTTTGGATAACTTAAGCTTATCAACATATTCTAAAAAGCGCGATGGCTTAGTGCCGAAGTGTTTATCGGTAAGCTTGGCCATAGCCACATTAGAAGAAAGTTCGAATGACTGTTGCACGGATATTTTTCCGTAACCACCTTCATGGTGATCGCGCACTTTGCGATTGTAAAAAGTGTACTCGCCATTACCGGTATTAATGGTGTCAGACAATTGTACATTTGTATCTTCCAGCAAAGCAAGCATTGTAACCAGCTTAAAGGTTGAGCCAGGCTCCATGGAACCACCTACTGCATGATTAAATTTTTCATAAAAGCCACCGTTTCCATCGCTACTCAGATTTGAAATTGCTTTGATGTGACCGGTTGCTACCTCCATTACTACTACGGTGCCATCATCGGCATTGTGCTTTTCCATGGCCCGATACAAAGAGGTTTCAGCAACATCTTGCAGGTTAATGTCAATAGTAGTGTGAATGTCTAATCCATTTATGGCTTTGGTATTATTACCATCAAAAATTGGTTTCCACGTACCACCTGCAATTTTTTGAAACAGCGCTTCACCATCCTGGCCACCCAATACATCATCGAAACTATATTCAAGACCTGCACCCTGGCCATCTTCGTTTACAAAGCCAACGGTTCTGCGACTAAGATTAGAGAAGGGTCTGTAGCGTACATCAATCTTTTCAAAAATTACTCCGCCTCTGTACCGTCCATCGCGGAAGATAGGCCAGGTCATCATTTCCTTTTTTGCCTGATAATTAATTTGCTTGCGATTGATAACCAGGTATTGTTTACCGGCAGTGCGTGCATCTTTAAGTAATTGTTTGTACTCAGCAGCCGAACGATCTTTATAATAACGAGAAAGCAACAGACTCAAAGAATCTACACCCGTACGAAAAACTTCCGGCTTAGCAAGCGTAGGATCAATCGCTACTTTATAAAATGGCAAACTGGTTGCCAATAAACTTCCATTATCTGAATAGATGTTACCGCGTGTTGCTTTTACTTTTTTATAATCAAAATGAATCTCTTCACTTAGCTTTTCCCACTTAGCGCCATCAACCACCTGGATATGGCCAATTTTCGCGGCAACACAGATCGCAAAAATCATAATACCCAAAAAGGCTACCCGTACCCGGACTAATATGGATTTCTTAATATTCACTTGCGTCAACTACAACTTTAAATGGAGGATTCAAACTTTCTTTTAATCCTAGTTCCTTTACTCTTCGCGCTACTTCACTTTGTTTGCTGGCATACATAATGTCGGCCTTCAGTGTAGTGTAATCTGCGCGTAAATCTTCTACATCACTTTGCAGCCTGTCAATCTTACGCGTGGTCTTCTCCGCAAAGTGTGTGTTGCTGATGTAGATTAAACTCAACAACACCACAAACAAAATTTTGGGCAGATACTGAACCGGAAAACCTTCTTCGAAGTACGATTCCAGCTTCATCTTCTTCTCTAAACCCGAAAAAATGCTTGGGCCGGGTGCTGAAGTTTTCTCCTTCACCTTAGCTTCGTTGCCCTTGCCGGGTTCCATTATTCTGAATTTGTTCTCACTCATATTCCTTTTTCTTTAAGCTACAGGCTACAAGCTTCACGCAGAACTCCCTTAACTTGAAGCTTGCCGCATACAGCTTGAGGCCTTAAACCTTTATAGTTTTTCTGCTACCCTAAGTTTTGCACTGCGGGCACGTTTGTTTTCTTCTACTTCTTTTTCCGTAGCCTCGATTGGCTTTCGGTTTAGTGCCTGAAAAGGTTTGATTGGATTACCGTAGAAATCTTTTTCTAACTCTCCAAACACCTTTCCAGTGTTGATGTAGTTCTTCACCATTCTGTCTTCCAGCGAATGATAACTCATAACCACTAACCTACCACCCGGCTTAATTACTTCGCCACATTGGTGCAAAAAGTCTTCAAGTGCTTTCATCTCTGTGTTAACTTCGATGCGTAGCGCCTGAAACACCTGGGCGAAATATTTGTGCTCCTTACCGCGGGGAGCGATGCTTTGTAACGCACTCTTTAACTCGAGTGTGGTAGTTAAGGGCTTCTGTGCACGCGCAACAACTACTGCTTTGGCTGCAGTGCGTGCATTTTTTAACTCGCCATACATACCAAAAATTTTATGCAGTTCTTCTTCGCTATGCTCGTTTAGAATTGTGGCTGCGGTTTGTTTGCCTTTCCGATCCATGCGCATATCCAACGGGCCTTCAAACCGGGTAGAGAAACCCCTCTCTGGCGAATCGATTTGATGCGATGAAATGCCAAGATCGGCAAGAATGCCATTTACCTGCGTTACTCCATTCAACTTCAGATATTGTTTCATGTACCTGAAGTTTGCCTGACAAAATGTAAAAGAACGACTTTGAATATTTTCTGCTTGTCGCTTTGCGTCTTCATCCTGATCGAAAGCTATTAATCTCCCCTCCATCAGGTTTTCAAGAATTTTTAAACTGTGTCCTCCGCCACCGAATGTTATATCTACATAAACACCATCTGCTTTCAGATCAAGTGCTTCAATGCATTCCATCAACATCACGGGCCTGTGATAGTTACTGGTTGCTGGCGGTGGGATGCTGGATGTCTTACTCATATCATTTGCTCCAGTATCTCTTTTCCAGAGTTCAGTTTACTCGTTCAGGTACTTCTCGGCCAGTTTCGACAATTCACTAGGGTCTTGAATCAGGTGCTTCTCATACACTGTAGGGTTCCAGACTTCAACTTTACTGCCTGTGCCTACCAGCATCGCATCTTTTTCGACCTGGGCATAAGCCAGCATGTTTTTGGGGATTACAAACCGGCCATTACTGTCCAGTTCTATCGTTGTTACCCCACTCAAAAAGCTGCGCTGTAAATCGCGATACTCTTTGTTGAACTCGCTGAGTCCGGAAATTTTTGAGAAGACCTTTTTGAACTCCACCATTGGGTAAATGATGAGGCATTGCTCAAAACCACGCCTGATCACAAGCTCCTGCACCCCGCCTTCCGGCTCGGGCAACTGAGCTTTGATCCGCGCAGGCAGAACAATCCTGCCTTTGGCATCAAGCTTACACTCATATTCGCTGGTGAAGAAAGTCATGACTTGTAGTGGTTGTCTATTTCTCCTAAGCAAACTTAAGTAACTTTCAACCACTTTCAACCACTTTACCCCACTTTTTTACTTTTTTCTTGCAATTTCTACCACAAAACGAGATTCAAGATTGATAACAAAATCGTAAACAATTGATTTTCAGAAGATTGATGTGTTATTCATTTTTAGAGCCTACAAACCCTCCAGCGATTTGAAAGTGTAATTGTCCAAAGACAGGTTTTACCCGACAAAACTTTATCGGGTACATTGATTACAATCATTCAGCAGCTAATGCCCATCATGGTTTTAGGGTATTCAACAAGTATATCTTCATATCGTAATTAAAAAAAGGAGGACTTATGAAACTCATGAAATCAAGTTTGCCTTCATTGGTTAATGATGGCTTCTTATCCGGCTTGCTGGATGACCGTTTCTTTGATTCCGATTGGATGAAAAGAATGGAGAATGTACCCGCTGTTAACGTTGTTGAAACCGAAAAAGAATTTGAAGTTGAGATGGCTGCGCCAGGTCTCGACAAAAAAGATTTCAACATTACGGTTGAAAATGGAATTCTTTCTATTACCTGCGAAAAGGAAACTGAAACTCAGAAGATAAAAAGAATTATATGCGGAAGGAGTATAACTATACGGGCTTTAGCCGTTCGTTTACACTTCCGGAAAACATTAAGACTGAGAAAGTTGATGCCCGTTATGAAAACGGGATTTTAAAGCTTGTTCTTCCTAAAGCGGTAGAAGCTAAAGTAAAACCAAAAGCAATTGAAGTTCATTAAAAGAAACATCCGACTCGTGTTTACGTGGTCTCTTACGGTTTAATCAGAACCTTGTACCATAAAAAATTCACACGATTTAAAAACCAGTGTCGGAAGTTAGAAAGAAGGCCGGTGTCGTTGCCGGCCTTTTTTTATCACCAAAAAATTTAATCCAAGCCACCTCTGCGGGTAGCCTTTCTGAGTTCTGGCCATTGGCCGGGTTCGCCTGTACGCGGATTGATTGGCAATACAATCTTTTCGCGTGAGGTTTTGTTTGGATCTTCGCAAGCCTGATATACTAAGATGGCCGTAAGGATGGCGTTGGTGCGCACATCATCAAACACAATCTTATCGTACGTATCCAGGTTGGTGTGCCAGGTAAAGGTTCCATAATCCCAACTTAAAGAGCTAAGTGAAAAACCAGGTGCACCTGCAGCAACAAATGAGGCAAAGTCAGAACCACCACCACCGGGGCTTCCGGGGAAACGGGTTTCTAAACCTTCTTTGTATTCGTTAGGAACTTTAACTAACCAGCGCGAAATAAAATCATAAGCATGCAGAAATCCCTGACCTGTAATGTTTGCTACACGACCAGTTCCATTATCCTGATTGAATAATGCCTGCAGGTTTTCAACAATTTCCGGATGGTCTTCTACAAATGCACGCGAACCATTTAAGCCTTGTTCTTCGCTGCCCCAATGGCCAACCAGAATAGTGCGCTTAGGGTTAGGATAAACTTTTTTCAGAATGCGCATCGCTTCCATCATCACTAATGTTCCGGTTCCGTTATCAGTTGCGCCAGTACCGCCATCCCACGAATCGAAGTGGGCAGAAAGCATAACATACTCATTTGGTTTTTCTGTGCCTTTAATTTCGGCAACGGTATTAAATGTTGGCACTACTCCGGTTTCTTTCGAATCGGCACGTACACTAATTTTTGGCGCACTACCAGACTCCGCTAAACGATACAACAATCCATAATCTTCCAGCATCAAATCAATAGTTGGAACTTTCTTTGTGCGGGCTCCAAAAATTTTGTTGGCACCAGACCAACGCGACCAGTAGTTCATTACAATACCCGCTGCACCAGCATTTTCTAATACCGTTGGTAGCGTAGCATTGTTTTTACCGGTTTTCCTAACACGATCATTCCACGCATTGGTTAAATCGGTACGTTCTTTTTTCATTTTTTCTATCGACTCCTTCTTACCATGTTTCTCCCAATTGTCATCTGCACGGCCAGTGGGTTGATTCATGGAGATCATCACAAACTTACCCTTAACCGTAGGCAACCATTTCTGGAATGCAATTGAATCTGCCAGATCAGGAAGTATCACTACATCACCGGCAACGGTTTTACCTTTTGTGTTCGGGCTCCAGGCTAATTGCTGACCCGACAATGATTTTGTCCATGGTGCAACCATATCAATGTGTGTAATGCCACGCTCCCAACCGCGCCATTCGCCCCACTTTTCGTTGCGGGCAGTTATTCCCCAATCGGTATATTTTTTTACCGCCCAATCGTGTGCTTGTTGCATCTTAGGCGAGCCAACCAAACGCGGTCCAATCCCGTCCATTAATTCGTGGCCTAACTTTTCAAGTTGCGAGTTTTCAGTTGCTTCTTTAATAATAGCATCAACAATAGCATCCTTAGGTGCCTGCGGAGGCGGACCAAAAGGTTGTGCATAGGCAAAGCTGGTAAACAACAGCATGGCCCAGATAACAGGTATTAGTTTCTTCATTATAATATTAGTTTTCAATAGCGGTAAAATACCGCATTTTATGGCAATTGCCAGTGTGGAAATAGCGGCAAGGGTGATATAGTTTTATGGGAGGTTGAGGGCTTTTTGATACTAGAAGCCTTAATCCAAATTCCGCAAAACCATATCGGTATGTTCACCAAAATGGGGCGGTGGTAAAAGTTGCAGGTGCTGATGCGTTGCTACAAAACTCCGCACGCCACGCAAACTATCGGCTTCTACTAAAATTCTGGTTGCGGCTTCCATTTCAAAAACCTGATCAACAGATTGAATAATACTTGCTGGAATTTTTTTGTGATGAATCTGATGCATTAAAACTTCGGCATCAAAGTTTAAGATGGCAGCACTTAACAGTTCATGTAATGCCACCCGGTTTAGTACGCGACTATGATTGGTTACGAAACGTACATCGGTAGCAATTTTTAAATTGAGTAGTTCTATCAAATCTAAAAACTGCCTATCGCTGCCAATGGCAAGCAAAACCCGTTTACCATCTTTGGCAAGAAACGATTCCCCGTAAGGTGCAATGTTAGGATGGGCCGAGCCTTGTCGCTTCGGTAACTTATGGGCCACCAACCAATTGCTGGCCTGGTTTGCCAACGATGAGATTGCCGCTTGAATCAATGACACTTCCACCAAACTACCTTCACCAGTTTTTGCTTTCTTTAATAACGCCAACAGCAAACCTTCTTTTAGATGATGGGCCGCCAATACATCAATAAGTGCCACGGGCATTTTAGTGGGTGGGCCTTCTGGCGATCCGTTCAAATCCATAAACCCACTTTCGGCTTGTATCACCGCATCGTAACCCACCCGATCGTTATCGGAACCATAACCTGTTATTTGTCCGTAGATAAGTTTTTTATTGGTGGCTGATAATTGTTGATACGAGACTCCCAGTTTTTCAGCATCGCCCGGTTTGTAACTGGCAATCACCACATCACTTTGTACAGCCAGTTTTTGCACGGCCAGTAAACCAGCCGAAGTACTCAGATCAACTGCAACCGATTTTTTGCCCCAGTTTACTGAACAGAAATAAGCTGAGCGATCATCGGTTTGTTCATCGAGGCCCTTCCATGTGCGCGTTACATCGCCACCTGTTTTCAGGTTTTCAACTTTAATAACTTCAGCGCCCAACTCAGCAAAAAACTGACCCACACTTGGCCCGGCCAGCACCGAAGCCAATTCAAGCACTTTTAATTCGTTCAACATATCATTCAGAGAAATAAAACCTCAGCGAAAATAGAATCATTTATCGCATTTTTGTGTTTTGATTCAACACTTAAAAATTCATGCAGAAATTAGCGTATTTATTCGTATTCCTGATCGTGGTTTCATGTACGCCCAAACCAGCCGAACTCAAAACCGGTATCTGGCGGGGTGTGTTGGAAATTCAGGGCGAACAACTCCCCTTTAACTTCGAGGTTAAAACTGATGCCCAGAGCACAAATCTGGTTTTACAAAATGCAGATGAAAGACTGCTGTTGGATGAAGTTTCCTTCGTGGGCGATTCGGTAAACATTGTATTGCATGTGTTTGATGCCTACCTACGTGCTATTGTAAAAGGCGATAGCCTGATTGGATTGTTTAATCTGAATTACGATCCAAGCTACAAGGTTCCGTTCAAAGCAAAGTTTGGGCAAGACTTCCGGTTTAGTGTTCCGGAACAAAATCAGGTTACTAAAAATTTCACTGGTAAATACGAAGTACAATTTTTTAATGCGAAAGATACTTCGCGTGCTATTGCGTTGATTGAACAGGATGGAGAAAAAGCAACCGGTTCATTCCTAACCAACACAGGCGATTATCGCTACCTGCAGGGTTCTGTTATTAACGACACACTTCATCTAAGTGCTTTTGATGGTAATCATCTTTATCTCTTTGAAATCACACAGCCCAATGATTCAACTTTAGATGGTGGACATTGGTTGGGTAAAGCACGATTCAGAAAATGGGCTGGCAAAAAAAATGAGCAAGCCACACTACCCGATGCTGAATCGCTTACTTACCTGAAAGATGGTTATGATAAAATTGAATTCAGTTTTCCGGATTTGAATGGAAACAAAGTGAGTTTAACTGATGAGCGTTTTAAAAATAAGGTGGTGATTTTACAGATGTCGGGCACATGGTGCCCCAACTGTATGGATGAAACAAAATTTCTGGCACCCTGGTACGAGGCTAACAAAAACCGCGGTGTAGAAATTGTTGGCTTAGCGTACGAACGCAAACCTGATTTTGACTACGCCAGCGAGCGCGTAAAAAAAATGAAAGAGAAGTTTAAGGTTGGGTATGAGTTTTTAATTGCTGGCGTGGACGATACTAAAAAAGCATCTGAAACATTGCCTATGCTGAATAAAGTAATAGCTTTTCCTACTACCATTTTTATTGGTAAAGATGGAAAAGTAAAACACATCCATACTGGGTTTGATGGCCCTGGTACGGGTATTTATTATGAGCAGTTTAAAGAACGGTTCAATTCTATAGTGAATGAACTTTTAAGTGAAGATGTATCTTTAAATAAATAGCTTCAAGCCACAAGCCTTAGGCTACAAGCAGATTCAGCTTGCAGCCTGAAGCATGTGGCCAATGATTTAAGTATGAATAAAAGAGTTGTAGTTGGTCTTTCAGGGGGTGTTGATTCAAGCGTAGCTGCGTATCTGTTAAAAGAACAGGGCTATGAAGTAATTGGCATGTTTATGAAAAACTGGCATGACGACTCCGTTACCATCAGTAACGAATGCCCTTGGTTAGATGATAGTAACGATGCCATGATTGTAGCACAGCATCTTGGCATTCCGTTTCAGGCAATTGATCTGAGTAAAGAGTATAAAGAGCGCATTGTAGATTACATGTTTGCCGAATACCAGGCAGGCCGTACGCCCAATCCTGATGTGTTGTGTAATCGTGAAATTAAGTTTGATGTATTTCTACAAGCAGCACTAAAGCTTGGCGCTGATTATGTGGCCACTGGTCATTATTGTCGCAAAGGCGAAATTCAGGAAGGCGATAAGACTTATTATCAACTGCTGGCCGGCAAAGATCCGAACAAAGATCAAAGTTATTTTCTTTGTCAGCTTACCCAAGCACAACTTTCAAAAGCATTGTTTCCCATTGGCGAGTTATTAAAACCGGAAGTGCGGGCTATCGCCAAACAAGCAAATCTGGCTACAGCCGAAAAGAAAGACTCGCAAGGATTATGCTTTGTTGGTAAAGTACACTTGCCCGATTTTTTGCAGCAACGATTAGAACCAAAAAAAGGAAAAGTGATTGAGGTGCCATTTGATTCAACTGCCTTCAAAAACGGCTTTGATATAAATGACCTACAGAATATAACTAAACCACATTTACTTAATCCTGAATTAGGCGAAGTAGTGGGTGAACACAACGGAGCGCACTTCTACACCATTGGGCAACGCAGAGGTTTAAACATTGGCGGTTATGAAAAACCTTTGTTTGTAATTGGTACCGATACTGATAAAAATATAATCTACACCGGCAGTGGCGATGATCACCCTGGTTTGTACCGTAAAGGATTGTTTGTACCCAATGCCGATGAGCATTGGATTCGTGAAGATTTGAAATTAAACGTGGGTAACTCAAAGAACTATCTGGCTCGTATCCGCTATCGGCAACCCCTGGAGCCGTGTACCCTTCACAAAAAAGAAAATGGCTTGTATATTATTTTTGATAAGCCGCAACGTGGCGTAACACCGGGCCAATTTGTAGCATGGTATGAAAATGATGAGTTGATTGGTTCGGGCGTGATTAGTTAATCATTGCTCTTTAAATCCCGAAATCCCACCTGACACAATAAACTTCATAGCGGCAGGTCCCGAAATATTAAGCGACTTAATGCTTTCTTTCGGTACCAGAAAATGATTACCCGAAAACGCATACGAGTGTGGAAAATAAACCGCCACCATATCTTTTAATCCAAGCTCGGTAAGATCTTCTTGCGTAACAAAACCAATCTGATGCAGCGTGTTCTCCTTATTAATTGTAACCAACACCGGCTTATCGAATTTTCGTTTATCGCCTACAAACGCGCCAATCAAATCTTTAATGGAAGAATAGATTAGTTTAACAAATGGAATGCGATTGATCAGGTGATCGAGCCAATCGATAAAAGTATCTACTGCAAATGTGGACGTCAGGTACCCAAACAAGGTTATCGCTCCGAAAATAATGAGGAAGCCTAACCCCGGATAAGGTAATTGCAACAAACCATCGAGTTGGGCAAAAGCCCAAAACACAAAATAGCCGGTGGCCAGCAACGGCACTATAAACAGCATACCACTAAAAAAGTAGCGCGCAATTTTTCTCAGGGCATTCTTCATAACTACAAAAGTAAAAAGGCCTCCGATTGGTTCGGAGGCCTTTACATTATCTTTTTAATTGGGGTCGTTAAATCGCAAAGCCAAGGAAGCTCAAAAATCCAAGTGACATCAGGCCAACAAGAATGAAAGTAATTCCTAAACCTCTTAAAGGAGCAGGAACATTGGAATACTTCATCTTCTCGCGAACTCCGGCCAATGCTACAATAGCCAGCAACCATCCAATACCTGAACCTAATCCATATACTGTTGCTTCACCCAGATTATACGGGCGACCAACCATAAAGAGCGATCCACCCAGAATAGCACAGTTTACCGCGATAAGTGGAAGGAAGATACCAAGTGAACCATAAAGTGCTGGTGAAAATTTTTCAACCGCCATTTCAGTTAACTGCACCATAGCTGCGATTACTGCAATGAAAACTATAAACTGCAAAAAGTTTAAATCCACAGAGGCAAAGTCTGAACTAATCCAGGATAATGCACCTAGATTTAATACATATTGTTGTATTAACCAGTTAATCGGTATGGTAACGCCTAACACAAACACAACTGCTAACCCTAATCCAAAAGCTGTTTTTACTTTCTTAGATACAGCCAGATATGAACACATGCCTAAGAAATAGGCAAATATCATATTGTCAACAAAAATTGATCTAACACCAATGCTAATCAGATTCTCCATAACGCTATTCCTTTTAGTGTGTTTCTCTATGTCCGTTTATTGAGCGTTGTACCCAAATCACAACCCCTACTATTACACAAGCTCCTGCAGGTAACAACATTAAACCATTGCCGGTGTAGTGTATATTCATTGCTTCAAATACTTTAAAGCCAAAGATTGAACCGCCTCCAAGTAGTTCTCTGAAGAAACCTACAATTAACAAAATCAGTCCATAGCCCAAACCATTTCCTAAACCATCTAATAAAGAAGGTCCAGGCTTGTTACCCATTGCAAACGCCTCCAGACGGCCCATAACAATACAGTTAGTTATAATTAAGCCTACGTAAACTGAAAGTTGCTTCCATAAATCGTAGGAATAAGCCTTCAACAACTGATCTACCAAAATAACCCAAAGCGAAACAATAGCTAATTGAACAATAATGCGAATGCGACTCGGGATGGTATTGCGAAGTAATGAAATAATAACGTTTGAACTTGCGGTTACAATAGTCAAAGCAATCGTCATTACAACGGCTGCTTCCATTTGCGTGGTAACAGCCAATGCAGAACAAACACCCAATACCTGAACCGTAATGGGATTATCAATATCAAGCGGATTAGAAATTAGTTTTCTGTTCTTCTTTGAAAACAAAGGCTCAGATTTTTTCTCAACAACTTCAGCTACTGCGGTGCTCATAAATTTGTGTTAAGTGATAAGTTTTGCTGATTCTTCTTCAAATAATTTTTGTAACACGATAGGTAATCCATCAGCATGTTATTCACGCCTTTGGCGGTTAACGTTGCACCAGACATTCCGTCAACTTTGTGCTGTTCGTTTGAATAATCATTTCCCTCGCCTTTTTGCATTTCTACCGACTTCAAAACATCGCCATCAAAAATTGATTTGCCTTTGTAGCGATTCTGAATTTCTTCATCCACAATTCTGGCTCCCAAACCTGGTGTTTCGCCCAAATGTTGCAAGCTAATACCCTGTATTGTGTTAAGATCTGATCTTAGCGCCAGAAACCCAGATATATCCTTCCATAAACCAAATCCATAGGTAGGTAATACTACATTATCAATTTTTGAAGGGTCCGCTTCGTTTCTAAACTCATACACGGGTAACAATCTGTCGGCTGGTAGTTTTTTATACTCTTTCACCAGATCAACATCTACAGCATTAATCCCTTCTTTTGTGTTGCCTTCAAAATCAAGGACACTTTCTTTTACTTTAGCCTTGTAGATTGCGTTTATGTCATCGTCATCTTTTAATTCCATAACGGTAGCAAGAATATTACGCTTCCGTTCCAATTCCACATTAGCATCCTGCAAAGGTTTCAAACTTTGAGAAGCAAAAGCCAAAATGCCACCACACACAATGGTTAGCGCCACGGCATATAAAATAATGTAAAGGTTAGACTGTCGCACGTTGTAATCTTCGTTTTTTGTTTGCACTCACTACAAAATAATCAATCAGCGGGGCGAATACGTTCATCAACAATATCGCCAGCATAATACCTTCGGGGTAGGCTGGGTTAAACACCCGAATCAACACTGTAAATAATCCAATCAAAAATCCATATACCCATTTACCGGTTTCGGTTTGTGCGGCCGTTACCGGATCGGTTGCCATAAACACTGCACCAAATGCTAAACCACCAATTATTAAATGATAATGCGCAGGCATTTGTGTGTATGCATTACTTCCAACCAGGTTTAACAACAAGCCCATCGCGTAAGCACCGCCAAATACACTAACTATAATTTTCCAGCTACCGGTTCCGGTTATAATCAAGATCAATGCGCCAATCAAACACATCAATGTGGAGGTTTCTCCAACTGAGCCTGGGCGCAATCCTATAAAGAGATTCTGAAGCGTAAATACTCCTTCATTCCAACCTGTACCAAATGTATTAAGCGAAGCCACAACATTTTCTCCGGTAGATACAGCATCGCCAGCTATTGCCAAAGGTGTCGCGCCTGAATATCCGGCTATAGCTTGTGCATCGCCCAGGTAAGTCCAAACTCCTCCTGAAATATCGGTTGGGTAAGCAAAGTATAAGAAGGCGCGTGCTGTTAAGGCTACATTCACCACATTCATACCGGTACCACCAAATGCTTCTTTGCCAATAATTACAGCAAATGCAGTAGCTACACCTACTTGCCACAGCGGAATATCAGGCGGCATTACCAACGGAATAAGCATACCTGTTACCAGGAAGCCTTCATTTACCGGGTGCTTGCGCAGAATAGAGAACACAAATTCAATCCCTAAACCAACACCATACGAAACAACTACAATGGGTAATACCTGCCACAATCCAATTCCAATTTTTTCGCCCAGTGTTGCACTTGTTTGGCCTATGGCCAGAAAGTGTTGATGGCCTACATTATAAATTCCAAATAGCAAACACGGCACCATGGCTATGATTACCGTCATCATCAAACGCTTCAGATCAACGGCATCGCGAATTTGCGAACCCTTTACATCGTTAGTCGTGTTTGGGGCAAACATAAAAGTATCCAACGCTTCATATGCATAGTAATACTTTTCCAGCTTACCGCCTTTTTCAAAACTGTGCTTTACTTTATCAAGCTGATTTCTCAAAAACTTCATTACAACCGAATTAACTGTTTTGTACTAATTCAAGTCCTTCGCGTAAAATCTCTTGTACTTTGTGCTTGGATACATCCACAAACTCGCACAACGCAAGGTCTTCTTCTATTACTTCATAAATACCCAGCGCTTCCATCTCATCAATGTCTTCAGCCAGAATGCTTTTCAGCAGATGAGTAGGTAGCACATCCATAGGTGTTACTTGTTCAAAAACACCTGTCTGTACAAACGCGCGTGGTTCGCCATGTGTATTGGTATCGGCTACACGTTCTTTGTTTGGCGAAAGAAATGAAAGCAACCCTAATGCACGGTGGAAACTGATCTTCTTCGCAGATGGTGTAATCCAACCTAAAAATTCATAGTAATCGCCCTCTGGTAAAACCGACAAGTGGTGATCGAAGAAACCAACATGACCATCTTTACCAATAGACGTTCCGGTAAGCGGATTACCCGAAATTACCCGAACGTGTTCCTGATTAAGATTGCCTTCAATGAATTTCTTAACCGAAGCACCTGTATACGTTTTATAGTATTGCGGATTCTTAACTTCTGAACCAGTCACCGCTAACAAGCGAGATGTATCGTAAACGCCATTCAAAAAGAGTTTACCAATTTGAATAACACCAAGCGGACTAATTGTCCACACTACGTCACCTTTGTTAATAGGATCGATGTGGTGAATCTGAACGCCTACACAACCTGCCGGATGTGGACCCGAAAATTTATTTAATTCAACACCCTTAGCCTGAGAGAATACAGTTGAGATTTCGCTGGTGGCATGTGTGTTTACATGTACGGTGCCTGAAGTTAATTTCTTTAATATATCAACCCCCACCTGAAAGTATTGATCCTGACCTTTAAACAGTACACTGTAATCAGGAGCAAGTGGGTGTGTATCGAAAGCTGAAATATGAATAGCTTTTGGTGTAGCGGCCGGATCAGCAATAACGCCAAACGGACGCTGCACAAGTGTTGGCCATACACCTGCCTTTAATAACTGGTCTTTAATCTCAGGTGCCGCCAGATTGTTAATATCGGATACCGAATGTTTTTTGAACGATTCGAATTCTACTTTTTTATCAGCCAGAATTTTAATCTCAAGTAGTTTACGTTTTTCACCACGCTTTATTTCCACAACCTCTCCGCTTACCGGAGCCGTAAACAAAATAGTATCGTGCTTCTTATCGTGAAACAAAGGTGAGCCTGCTTTAACAGTATCGCCCACTTCAACCATTGGCTTCGGCATGTATAATCCGTAAAAATCGGTTGGCTTGATTACGAAAGTTTCGGGTTGGTCGGTTTCTACAACTTTAGGCGCTGCTTTACCTTTTAAATTGATGGTGAAACCCTTCTTTAGTCTGATGAACTTGCCCATGAGCGGATGGCAACAATTTAAGTTAAGATGGTGGCAAAATTAGCAATTAAATGCTACCTGCAAAGACTAACAGAAACAAAGAATTTATTAGAAAAACCGATGTTTTTATAACTTGTTTAAGCCTGTTATTTTGGTGGCCGGATCATCTTAGTCAAGGCCAGACGAATCACCTCATCCACCTGCTCATCTATGGTTATGTGTGTGGTGTCAATTCCGGTTGCATCTTCGGCTTTGCGCAACGGACTTTCGGCCCTGTTACTATCAATAGAATCGCGTTGCTGAAGATTTTCGATAATGGAATCTATATCCACCAGGTCATCGCGTTCTAATAATTCCTTTTGCCTTCGAAATGCGCGCACCAGAATCTCGGCAGTTACAAAAACTTTCAGCTCCGCTTCCGGAAATACCACTGTACCAATATCCCGACCGTCCATCACAACACCTCTATCTTTACCCATTCTGCGCTGCTGCTCAACCATGGCCACACGCACCGCCCGGATGGTACTTACCTGACTCACATTTTCAGAAATGCGCATCTTCCGTATCTCCTTCTCCACGTTTATCCCATTCAAAAAAGTTTCGCTGCTTCCTTTCGAGTTAACTACAAACGAAACTTTGATTTGCTGCAAGGCCCGATCTACTTCCTTTGGATTTGTTAAGGCCACATGATGATCCAGGAAATAAAGTGTTACTGCTCTGTACATAGCCCCC
This sequence comes from Cytophagales bacterium, assembly GCA_017303795.1. Taxonomy (GTDB): domain Bacteria; phylum Bacteroidota; class Bacteroidia; order Cytophagales; family Cyclobacteriaceae; genus ELB16-189. Next base: position 285,749 of record JAFLBR010000003.1, read on the forward strand.
GAATCAATATACCGGTAATTTAATTCCTGTGCCACCGCGCGGGCAGTAGTGCTTTTGCCGCAGGCCGAATATCCATCGATGGCTATAATAATCTTTCGCATCGCTAACAGTCTTTAAGCGGACAAGGCATAGGCTTGTTCGGGTTTGGCTTTTTATACTTTGGCTTGTAGCCGGTGTTCTGGCTGGCACAAGCCGATAAAAACACAATCAACACTATGAATAATCTTGTTCTCACTGGTTAGATTTTCTGTTCACTCAAAATTATACACCTACGCTTTCGGCCCAAACACTTTTCGACAAATTAACCGGGCTGATTATTCTGATAACTCATTTTAAACCCAATTTTCTGGCCTGCTCCCAACTCTTGCGTTTTTTCAATCTTCTGAAACAACGTAATAAATCGCACCTGCGGAAAAGGTGGAGCCATTAAATCGTTTTCGATTGCCGCAGTTAAGCTTAGTTTAACCAATGTATTAAGGTCGCTTTCGCGGATGGCTTGCGCAGAAATTGTGCTGAATAAAAATCCTAATTGGCCATCGCCTTCTACTAAAAATCGACCCTCGTGGTTAATTAGCAAGCGGGCAAGAAGATAGCCCGGATCGTTAATGCGATTAAACTTTACCGAATCGGACATGAAGTTGTAGATCATAATCTGGCCGAAGTACCGATTCACTTCCTTCTCACGTATGTAAGTGGTTTTCATTACGGCATGCTCATCGCTAAATGTAACCACATTGGTGTGTAGCACAAATACCAGCAAGTCGCCAGCCAGCTTAACATGAAACTCGTGTTCATTAACCCAATCAAAAGTTACGGTAACGTCTTCATCGCCTGGCACAGCTTCTTTTTTAAGTTCATCAATTATGCGCTCCGATTCTTCAGCCAAAATGGCAAATGCATCTAACAGATTTTTATAAGTTATCTGTTTGGCTGTTGATTTACTCTCCAATAATTGCCTGATATGGTTTAGCGGATCTTGTTGAATGTTCATTTTAAAAACTTTAGTTTAGTAAGTTGAAAAAATAAACCTGGTTATGGAAGAAAATACAGAAGGAAAAGCAGAAAAGTTTTTCAAAGAATTTGGCAAAAAGATGGATTCGTTCCTGGTTGAAGTAAAAGACGCTGGCACGCGTGTAGAGGCCGATATGAAAGACAAGTACGAAGAACTGAAAGTAGCTGCCGAAAAATTCAAAAACGAAGCCGAAAACAAAGAGCGCTGGAAAGAAGTGGAAGCAGCGCTGAAAAAAGCAGGCGAAGAATTAAATCATGCTATAAAGGCGGCATTTAAGAAAGGGTAGTCCTGAGTCAATAGTCTTGAGTCCTGAGTCGTTAGTACATAGTTTATAACTCTAACTAAGGACTAAGGACTAAGGACTAAATACTCAGGACTAAAAACTATATCTTAACCTCCTTCCACTTACCTCTTCTGAAAATAATAATCGCGGCAATAGCCATTAATGTTTCGGCTAACACAATAGCAAGAAAGACACCCTTGGCTCCCAGCTCAAAATGAATTGAGGCCAGGTAAGCAAACGGAATCTGAAACACCCAGAAGCCAAATACATTTAAGATGGTAGGTGTGTAGGTATCGCCCGCACCGTTTAGGCCTTGCGCTACTACCATTCCATAGCCATAAAAAATATAACCCAGACTAACATAGCGTAATGCTTGCGTACCGTATTGCAACACCTCGGGTTGTGTACTGAATATGCTGATTATATTCGGAGCAAATAATAAGAATACAATCATAACAAAACCCATAAGAAACGCATTGTAATATGCCGATTTCCAAACTGCGGCTTCGGCCCTTTCGGGATGTTTTGCCCCCAGGTTTTGCCCGACTAATGTAGCGGCCGCATTGGCCAATCCCCACGAGGGTAACAACGTAAAAATAAAAACCCGGATGGCGATGGTATAACCCGCCACTGCATTTTCTCCAAACCTAGACATGATGGTCATCAGAAAAATCCAACTGGCTGAACCTATAATGAATTGCAGAATACTTCCGCCAGATACTTTTATGACGTTCAAGATGATGTTGGCTCTTATCGCCAGATTATTCCAGTTTATCTGAATAATACTTTTTCTACCCAACAAATAATACAATTGAAACAACACGCCAATTCCTCTACCGATGTTGGTGGCAATAGCCGCACCCTCCACGCCCATTGCTGGTATAAAAGCAAAACCAAAAATGAAGATCGGGTCGAGAATAATATTCAATATGTTCGCTATCAATAACGCCTTCATGGCGATGGCTGCATTTCCTGCACCTCTAAAAACAGCATTGATCAGAAATAAAAATGTAACGGTATAATTTCCGGCAAACATCCAAAGTGCATAGGATGAACTTGAATCAACAACTTCTTGCGAAGCACCCATCAGTAGCAGAATATCCTTGTAATAAAATATACCCACCATGCTAATGGTAATAGCAACTCCAAGTGCCAGGTAAATAGCTTGTACAGCGGCAACGCTCGCACCCTGGCGATCGCTCTCACCTATTCTGCGGGCCACAATAGCCGTAGCGCCCATTCCTAAACCCATTGCCAAGGAATACAGAATACTGAGAACAGATTCTGTATAACCCACTACCGCTACAGAGTTGCTATCGTTTAGTTGACTTACAAAATAAATATCTACCACTGCAAAAATGGATTCCATACTCATCTCTACTACCATAGGTATAGCCAATAAGAAAATAGCTTTATTAAGAGGTAGGCTGGTAAAGTCTTGCTCAATACCCAGTACAGCCTCTTTAAAAAGTTTAAACGCAGAAGTGATTTTGGAAAAAACTCCTTTCATGAATGATAAAAATAAGATTAAATGATTTGACTTGTATTTGCCCGTTGGGCGGGACTGCACGGTGCGTAACCGCAATTCAACCAACTCCTGAAATGTTCAGGATTGTCCTTGTGGGTTGAATTAAAATACAAGCTTCATGGTTCGTAAGTATTTGCGTAAGTCAAATATCACGGAAAAAATCTGAAAATGTTTCATACTTCAGAAGCTAAAAACGAAAAAGGGAACCAGAGGCTCCCTTTTTACTTTATTCTCAAAAATTTTAACCAATTGCTACACGCTTAAATTCAGCAACGGTTAACCCTTTGGTTACGCTATCTAAATATTGCGCTACCGTTTTAGAGTTGTCCTTCACGAAAATCTGAGGCAACAAGGTATTATCCTTAAAGAAACGATTTAGTTTGCCCTGCGCAATTTTCTCCACCATGTTTTCAGGTTTGCCTTCCGCTAAAATTTGTGCTTTGGCAATCTCCATTTCTTTTTCAATCAATGTTTTGTCAACGCCTTTTTCATCTACAGCCACTGGATTCATAGCGGCAATCTGCATGCCTACATCTTTGCCCGCCTCGGTTACATCTTTACCATTCACGCCTGCCTGTCCGGCAGGCAGGCCTTTCAACGAAACCAACACGCCTAGTTTACTTCCGGCATGGATATACGGCACAACGGCTTCACCCTTCATGTGCACGTATTCACTTACTTCCAGTTTCTCACCAATCTTTCCTACCAGTTCAGTAATCTTGTCATTAACTGTTAATGTACCTACTGCTTCAGCTAACAATGCTTCTTTACTTGCAGGCTTTTTAGCAAATGCAGTTTCTACAATCAACTTACCTAAGTTTTGAAACTCTTCGTTTTTGGCTACGAAATCTGTTTCGCAGTTTAAAGCGATTAAAAACGCTTCGGTACTATCGGCCGATGTTTTTACAAACACCGAACCTTCTTTTGCATCTCTATCGGAACGACTTGCTGATACTTTCTGGCCTTTCTTTCTTAAAATCTCGATGGCCTTTTCAAAGTCACCTTCTGCTTCGGTAAGCGCTTTTTTACAATCCATCATACCGGCACCCGTCATGGTGCGTAGCTTATTTACATCTTGTGCACTGATTGCTGACATACGTATTTATGTTTTGAATTATGATTTAGTACTTGTCTTAAAAAATTAAACACCGGCTTGGGGCCGATGTTTAACCTTGTTTTATGTTAGATCCCGCTGTGCGGGGCATCGGTAATTAAACTTCTTCTACTGCATCAACCTTACGCTTCTCTTCTTCATCTTTCTTATGGCCTGCATCTTCTTTATCCTTCTTACGCTCCATCAAAGCTTCTTCAATGGCTTTACCTACGTGGCCAGTTATTAGCGTAATAGATTTGAAAGCATCGTCATTTGCAGGAATCGGGAAATCAATATCAGAAGGATCTGAATTAGTATCTACCATAGCAAACACCGGGATGTTCAACTTCTGAGCTTCTGCCACAGCAATGTGCTCGCGTTTTACATCTACCACAAATAAAGCTGCCGGAAGACGGTTAAGATCGGTAATACCGCCTAACAATCTTTCCAATTTTGCTTTTTCGCGGGTGATCATTAGCCGCTCGCGCTTAGCCAGGTTATTGAAAGAATCGTCTTTCATCAACTTTTCAATCTGAGCAAGTTTTTTCAACGACTTGCGGATTGTAGCAAAGTTGGTAAGCATACCACCCAACCAACGCTCCGTTACAAACGGCATATTAAGGCGGGTAGCTTCTTGCGTAATGATGTCTTTAGCCTGTTTTTTAGTAGCTACAAACATGATCTTACGACCTGAGCGAACAATGTTCTTCAACGCGTAAGTAGCTTCTTCCAAACACTTCAGCGTTTTGTTCAAATCGATAATATGGATACCGTTGTTTTCCATGAAGATGTACTCGGCCATCTTCGGGTTCCACTTGCGGGTAAGGTGTCCGAAGTGAACACCTGCATCCATTAAACTTTCGGTTGTTAATTTCTCTGCCATGCTATCTCGATTAACGCTTGCTGAACTGGAATCTTCTTCTCGCCTTTCTGCGACCTGGTTTCTTTCTTTCCACCATGCGCGAATCGCGGGTTAATAAACCTTCCTTCTTTAATGGAGGGCGGTTTTCGGTATTGATGTTTACAAGGGCGCGGGCAATACCCAGGCGAATAGCTTCGGCCTGACCTTTTGTTCCACCACCTTCTACATTAACAGTTACATCATATTGGCCATCAGCTTTAACAAGTGTAATAGCTTGCTTTACTGTGGTTTGGAGAATTTCCGACTTGAAATAATCATTCAAGGCGCGGTCGTTTACCGTAATCTCACCTTTGCCTGGCTTTACATAAACACGGGCAATCGAAGTCTTTCTTCTACCGATGGTATTAATAATCTCCATTAGAACTTAATTTCTTTAGGTTGTTGTGCTGTATGAGGATGTTCGGCACCGGCATATACATGCAGGCTACGGAATACTTCGCGACCCATGCTGTTCTTAGGAAGCATCCCTCTTACTGAGTGCTCCACTAACCGTTCAGGATGCTTTCCTGTACCGATCATTTTAGGAGTTAGCACCCGCTGGCCACCCGGATAGCCCGAATAGCTGAAGTACACTCTGTCCGTCCATTTTTTTCCAGTCATGCGGATTTTATCGGCATTGATAACCACTACGTGGTCGCCTGTATCCACATTTGGGGTATAGCTCGGCTTATGTTTGCCTCGCAATACGCGTGCTACCTGGCTGGCCACGCGACCCAGTACCTGGTCTTTTGCATCAACCAATACCCAACCTTTTTCTACGGTTGTTTTGGTGGCATTGATCGTCTTATAGCTGTTATGATCCACTTTTTTTGCTTTAAAACTCGTTAAATAACATTACCCCCTATAAAAAGGGACACAAAAGTAGATTTCAGAAATTGAATATGCAAGCCGCCATCAAGATTTACCGTGTTTATTAAGTAGGCAAATCGGGCTTTTTTCAGCGCTTGTTGCTCGAAAGCTGGCGGATAAGGGCCTGAAAATCTTTTGGGTAAGGCGCCTCAATTGAGCAATTCTTACCATCCATCAACAAAAATTGTAAAGATTGGGCGTGGAGGGCCATTCTCTTTACCAACGGCTCCTCATCAGTTAATTTCTTCAAATTAAAGCCTCTTTTTATTTCGGAAACAAAAAATGGCTTGCCTCCATAAAGGGAATCGCCCGTAATAGATGCCCCAAGGCGAGCCAAATGTGTGCGAATCTGGTGCATACGACCGGTTATGGGCCGACATTCCACCAACGTGTGCGCTTTAAATGCCTGTAGTGTGGAAAAATAAGTTTGGGCGTCCTTTCCCGACCGCGAAATCTTTACAGTGCCATCGTTTTGTTTCAGGATGGGCGCATCCACCAGTTCATCCACAAAATTGTGGATACCATCCGCCACAGCGTGATAAATTTTTGTCACCTCGCGGTTTTCAAACTGCATGCTCAGATGGCGGTAAGCCTCCGGATGGCGGGCTATAGCCAGTACGCCAGAGGTATCTTTATCTAACCGATGGCAAACCTGGGCATCAGCTTCGTATTCGCGGGCCAAGGCCAGAATATTAACCGGGTCTTGCCTGTCTTCAAGGGTTGAAATAAACGGAGGCTTATTAATCAGGATAAAATCTGAATCTTCGAACAGAATCGCCTCCTCAAATCTGAATTTTGAACTTTTCACGGGCGCAAGTTACTACGCCTCGTTCGATTCTGAATGATCGTGGCGTGCGCGCGGAAGTTTAAAACTAAAAACCGAGCCTTTACCCACTGTACTCTGCACTTCGGCTTTACTATTATGGCCTTCCAGAATGTGTTTTACAATGGCAAGCCCCAGGCCCGTTCCTCCCTTTTCGCGACTGCGACTTTTATCTACACGATAAAACCTTTCGAAGATGCGACTGAAATGCTGCGTGGGTATGCCTTCGCCTGTATCGGTAACAAAAGTGGTAATGTTCTTTTTGCCAATATCGAAGGTGATGGAAACCTCACCACCTTCGGGTGTATAATTAATAGCGTTTGAAACCAGATTGGTTATTACTTGCGTGATGCGCTGCCAGTCGGCATACACCTGAATTTTATGGTTGTCGGTGAGTAGTTTCAGCTTGATGTTTTTCTTTTCAGCTTTCTCCTCAAACTGATCCACCACTTCAGAACACAATCTGTTCAGATCGATATTCTCGAACTTCATTTTAATGTCGCCCGTTTCTATCTGCGAAAGCGTGAGCAGATCCTGAACCAGGATATCCAACCCATCCAGACTTTTGGCGGCCTTCTTCAAAAATTTGGTGCGCACATTTTTATCGTTAACGGCACCATCCAGCAAGGTGTGTACAAAACCCTGCGCAGCAAAAATGGGTGTTTTCAATTCGTGCGAAACATCGGCAATAAACTCTTTACGAAAGGCTTCGAGTTTTTTTAACTCATCAATCTCTTTCTGCTTCAGCGTGGCAAAGTTGTGTATCTCTTCATTAATCTTTTGAAAGGGGTTGAGCGGCCCGGATTTTTGTTTGGCAATGTTGGCCAGTTCTTTCTTGCGCAACTTCTCCATGATTTTATAAATCTTGTTGATCTCGCGAAAGACCAGAAACTCCAGCACTACAAATATGAGCAGGTACGATGCCGAGAAACTGATAACCGCAGCCACGAGCAAGGCCTCGCGGCCTACGCTATCAACAAGCGAAAGAAACAATGCTGTAACAATGGCCACCGAAATAGCCAGCAACAAGGCCAACGTGCGGGCGCTATAAACCATGCATTAACCGAGATTGAACTTATACCCCACTCCTTTTACAGTGGTAATATAATCATCTCCTATCTTTTCGCGCACTTTACGGATGTGAACATCTACCGTGCGGGCCAGCACATACACGTCCGAACCCCAGATGTTTTGCAATAAATCATCGCGACTGAAAACCTTGTTTGGATTTTGTGCCAGAAAAAACAGGAGTTCAAATTCTTTTTTAGGAAGGCTAACCTCTTTGCCTTTAATCTGAATAGTGTAACTGGTACGATCAATTACCAGATCGCCAATTTTAATTTGAGCCGAGGTATTTTTCTTTTTGGAATCTCTGCGAAAGAGTGCGCTGATGCGACTCATTAACGCCCGTGGTTTAATTGGCTTTAAGATGTAATCATCTGCGCCCACATCAAACGCAGCTACTTCAGAATATTCTTCTGCACGGGCCGTTAGAAAAACAATGAAGGTGTTAACCATTTCAGGCATGGCTCTGATTTGTCGGCACGCCTCCACGCCATCCATCTTGGGCATCATAATATCGAGCAGTACAAGATCGGGGTGAAATTTTTTAGCTTGCTCTACTGCCTGATGGCCATCTGCTGCCGTACGCACATCGTAACCTTGCTTTTCGAGATTGTATTTTAACAGCTCCAGAATGGGTTCTTCATCGTCCACTACCAGCACCTTTTGCGTTGGTTTATTACCCATAGTTTTATCAATTATTTCGCAATAAAAGTAGATACAAATTAAGCCAATTAAAAACCAGTATTATCTCCTTAACAATTCCTTAATGGGCAGGATAGATTGGCTTTACATTAGAGAAAGGGATGCTTCTGTGTAAGGTGTTGCAGGTACTTTCTCAGATCACCATCAAACTCATTATCTAATTCCAAACGGAAAGTATTTTGTTTTGCCTGATACAAATGGTAAGACATAAAATAAGTGTTATTGGGCAACCTCCCCGAGGTCTTTCTGGTGGTATAAAGATTCAACGTATCAGCTGATACCATAATCTTTTCAATAATGTTTTTCTTCGCTTGTTTTTTGGTTGCAACCGAAGCGGTATCACTAAAACTCTGGTATAAACTATCCAGCGCGCGTGTGCCCCTTAAAATATGTTTGCTATACCTGCGGTAGTCCTGATCTTCCTGCCAGTATTGCGTAAACTCTGCCGAAGCGTTTCCGTATTTTGATGCGAGAAAATAATAGGCCGAAGTATCGCCTATGAATGATGCAAGGTTCTCATTAAAATCAACATCGTCTTTTACAAAAATGGTAGCGTGTACCATTTCATGAATGATCAGACTGGCCAGATCGCCTTCATTGCGTTTTAACATCCCACTTAAAATCGGGTCGGTAAACCAACCCAGCGTGGACCAGCCACCCGGATTGCGGATGCTCACATCATAACCTTCGGCTTCTAGTTTGGCACGCTCGTCAAGTGCCTTCTGTTTTTCAAAAAAACCTTTGTAGGGAACCGTGCCCACCACTGGGAATTCCCATTGTTTTGCTTTTAGCTGAAAGGGTTCGCAGGCTTGAACTACCCACATAATCTCTTCCCCTTTCTGATCGAATAAAGTTTTGTAATTCTCGGTGTCTTTTAGACCCAGCGAGTCGATAGCATATTGCCTTATCTCTTGAATGAGTCGCAACTTTGCTTTCAAGGAATCCGGAAAATCGGGATTGGTTAGAAACTCTTCGATAGGTTTTGCATTCCATACCATATTAACCTGCCCGTAACCCTGGCGCACCCCATAAACAACCAGTTGCCAGTTCCACACCAGTACCACCAGCAACAAAAAGCCAAGCCCCCAAAAGATTTTTTTTACCATAAACTATGTGGCAAATTAAGGTGCGCTGATACCAAAACCTTTACTTTTAAAGAATATTAGCTGATTTACAGAATACTAAAAATATTAGCTAAAATTATTGTCAATACTATAAATAGTAGTAATTTCAGCCCGGATTTAACTCGAAAACAAAACGATTAATTTATATGAGTGAAGTAAAAAGTGACGCAAAAGAAAAGCTGAAGGCACTCCAGTTAACCATCGATAAACTGGAAAAGACTTACGGAAAAGGAACCGTAATGAAGCTGAACGACAGCAAGGTTACGGATGTGGCGGCTATCTCTACGGGTTCGCTGGGCCTTGACATTGCTTTGGGTATTGGTGGTCTTCCGCGGGGCCGGGTTACGGAGATTTACGGGCCAGAATCGTCAGGTAAAACAACGTTAACCATGCACGCCATAGCCGAGGCTCAAAAGAGAGGTGGACTTGCTGCCTTTATTGATGCCGAGCATGCTTTTGACAAAACTTATGCTGAAAAACTTGGCATTGACACCGAAAACTTATTGATCTCGCAACCCGATAATGGTGAGCAAGCACTTGAAATTGCCGAACACCTGATTCGCTCAGGCGCGATAGATATTATTGTTATTGACTCAGTGGCCGCACTTGTGCCAAAAGCTGAACTGGAAGGCGAAATGGGCGAAAGTAAAATGGGGTTGCAAGCCCGTTTAATGTCGCAGGCTTTACGAAAACTTACCGGTACCATTAGTAAAACCGGTTGCGCCTGTGTGTTCATTAACCAGTTGCGCGAAAAAATCGGTATTATGTTCGGTAACCCTGAAACTACTACTGGTGGTAATGCCCTTAAGTTTTATGCTTCGGTGCGCTTGGATATTCGCAGAATCGGGCAGATCAAAGAATCGGCTGATGATATTACCGGTAACCGCGTAAAAGTAAAAGTGGTGAAGAACAAAGTGGCTCCGCCATTTAAAGTGGTAGAGTTTGATATTATGTATGGCCGCGGTATTTCTAAATCGGGCGAGATTGTGGATTTAGGTGTGGAGTTGAATGTAATTCAGAAAGCAGGTTCGTGGTTCTCGTACAACGGCAACAAACTTGGCCAGGGAAGAGATTCTGTAAAACAACTGATTGAAGATAATCCCGAACTAGCAGACGAACTCGAAAAGAAAATCAAAGAGCAGATTTCGAGCGGAGCTGAGGTGAAGGAAGAAGTTGAATAATTCAATTCAGGATTTCGGATTTAAAATTCAAGATTTAGAAAGGTGCTATTCGAAATCTTGAATTTTAAATCCGAAATTGACTAAGCAGCCCTGATCGCAACTACCGGGTCTAATCGTGCAGCCATAGCAGCGGGTACAATACCGGCAATCAACCCAATAATTGACGATACACCTAAGCCTAAAACAATATTGTTGATTGATAGCACCACCTGCAAACTTCCAAATGGCGCGAGGGTAAGCAGCCACACCAAAAATAATCCCGATAGTCCGCCAATCAAGCTTAAGAACACAGACTCAAACAAGAACTGGAAGAGAATAAAGTAATTCTTCGCGCCAAGCGATTTCTGAAGTCCGATTATACTGGTACGCTCTTTTACTGATACAAACATAATGTTGGCAATACCAAAACCGCCCACCAACATAGAGAATCCACCAATTACCCAACCCGCAATACTCAATACATCAAATACTCCGCTAATCATGTTGGCCACAGCCTCTGGCCGGTTGAGCGAAAAATTATCTTTTTGAATTGGCTTCAATCCACGCTTCACGCGAAGTAAACCCCGCGTATCATTTTCCATTTCAACAAGACCAATATCGGTGCTAAACCCTTTTAACCCAATGTCAGAACCTAGCTCGTTCCAGCGGCCGGTACCGGTTTGATACAGCTTCCGGAAAGCATCGTAAGGGATAATTACGCTATAATCATTACTGGGGGTTCCCAGAAAACTTTCTCCTTCGCGCTTAGTAACGCCCACCACATTAAACTTCAGGTTTTTGATTTTTACAGTTGAGCCTATTGGCGTGTCCTGATTTGGAAAGAGTGCTTTTGCAACTTCATTTCCAATAATCACCACATTTCTTCCCGACTCAATCTCATCGTTAGTCAGGTATCGGCCATTCTCAATATTGATCTCAAAAATCTTATCGTAATCCAGATCAGCACCTTTAAGTGTTATCTGGCTTACACCACTATTGCCACTCTTTACGGTAATACCACCTACATCAGCAAAAATGGAAACAGTTTGTGCCGTTTTCAGATTGGCTTTCAGAAATTTATACTCTGCATAACTCACGTTGGGGCGCATCAGGTATTCCTTCCACCAATCGCGACCGTTACCACCTGTGAAGGGCCACTTACCCACATAGATTACATCACTACCCAAAAAATTAAAGCTGTCGCGGATGTTTTTCTCTAAGGAATCGACCAGGGTAAGAACGGCTATAATCGAAAAAATACCGATTGTTACACCAAGCAGAGATAGTACCGTTCGTAAGATGTTGGATTTGAGAGCCCGCCAGGCAAAGCCCAGGCTTTCATAAATAAGGCGAATTGTTAGCATGTGGGTTTAACGGGATAAAACCATTTTGAGGTTGCAATAAACACGGTTTTTCAATCAATCAGTTCATTAAAATGCCAATAATTGGTTTGAATGGCTGACTTAAAGCTAAAAACTGAGTGTGAGACGCTCAGAGATGTGAATTTGTTTCTAAAATCTCTGTCAGAAATTTCCTTTTGGGTAGGTTCATACCCTATTTTTGCCACCTCATTTAAAAAACCTCCCGATACCGGGAATTAAAGCCCGTAAGCTTATGAAACTTTCAGAATTCAAATTCGAAATCCCCAACAGTTTAATCGCATCGCATCCGGCCGAAAACCGCGATGAAGCCCGTATGATGGTAGTGAACCGTGCTACTGGAAAAATTGAGCACAAAGTTTTTAAAGACATTGTTAACTACTTTGATGAAGGCGATGTAATGGTTGGTAACGACACTATGGTGTTTCCGGCACGCCTGTATGGTCGTAAAGAAAAAACCGGTGCCAAGATTGAAGTATTCTTACTACGCGAACTGAATGCAGAAATGCATTTGTGGGATGTGTTGGTTGATCCAGCCCGTAAAATCCGCGTGGGCAATAAACTTTACTTTGGTGATGGCGATTTAGTGGCCGAAGTAATTGATAACACCACCTCGCGTGGAAGAACCATTCGCTTTTTGTTTGATGGCGACTCTGCAGCTTTCGATAAAATTGTAGAAACGCTGGGCGAAACTCCACTACCAAAATATATTAAACGCAAAGTGGAGCCTGCCGATAAAGACAGATTCCAAACCATTTTTGCTAAGAACAAAGGTGCAGTATCCGCTCCTACTGCAGGTATGCACTTTACCAAGCAACTGGTAAAACGCCTTCAGATTAAAGGTGTGGATATGAGCTTTATTACGTTGCACATTGGGCTTGGAACTTTCCGTGCGGTAGATGTAGAAGATCTTACCAAGCACAAAACAGACTCTGAGAATTTTATTGTCGGCCCAGAAGTAGTGAAGGTTGTTAACCGCGCATTAGACGAAAAGAAAAAAGTTTGCGCTATTGGTACAACTACCATGCGTGCTTTAGAAACAGCCGTATCGGCAACCAATCGTTTAAAAGAACGCGAAGGCTGGACAGATAAATTTATCTTCCCTCCTTACGACTTCAAAATTTGCAGCGCGATGGTAACGAACTTCCATCAGCCAGAATCTACCTTGTTAATGATGGCCTGTGCCTTTGGTGGTTTTGATTTGGTAATGAAGGCCTACGAAACAGCCAAGAAAGAGAAGTACAAGTTTCTTACTTATGGCGATGCCATGTTGATTGTCTGATTTTTTCAATCAGCGGATTTCCATACGCAATCACAAAAACAAAAAAAGGTAAAAACCCAACCCGGTACCGCGACAGTGTGCCGAGGTTGGGTGTACTTAGTGCTAACAGCACACAAAGCAACGCTACATAAACCAGTATTGCCGTAAGCAATAATCCATAATGCGTTCGCCACGACTTTCTGAAAAAATTACTGAGCAGTAGTACCAGCAAGAATAGATTTTCGAAGGCAGCCATTAAACCGGTAAACCCACTTGCCTCACCAAGCCACGGCCGGAAAAGGCCAGAGAGCAAGGCCCAGGGGGAATTGATAACCATACTCCACCAGGTTGCATCCAAATTATAAAAATGAATCAGGCCTTGCGGTTTTGAAATTTGCACGAAAGCATCATGATTGGAAACAATAACTTGCAGAAACCTGCTGAAATAAAAGTTAGGATGAACCTGACTAACTATTGTACAGATAAAAACAAACAACACACTCCAGACTAACCACCAAAAAGATTTTGCGAGCGTAAATCTTTGCAACAGGTGAACGATAGCGGATGTAACCAGCACAACCAGAAACAACGCAGCCCAATAGTATTTCAGGTTCCACGCTACCCAAAGTGCTAACAGGCCAATGATAAACTGGAGCAGACTAACTTTCTCACCTTTAAGAAATCTTAAAAAGATTGTGCTCATCCAGAAAATTCCGGCAAGTGCCAGCGTTTCTTTTACCAATCCAGAACTCCAGAATACAACTGATGGAAAAAATAAAAAAGCTAACGCGGCTGCAAGTTTGGCGTTTTCAAAATACCTGCTGACCGTGGCAAACAATAGCCAAGCAGCCAAAAATGAAATAGTTGAAAAATAAAGTGTCGATATCCAATAGCTGTCGCCACTTATCAAAGCCAACACACTTATAAACTTCACCAGAAAAACCGATCGCTCCTGCGTATAAAACAACGCTTGCCAAACGGCATCGTCTGAGTTACCAGTGAATAAAAACTTCAGGTAGTCAACTGTGTTACTTCGGGCCAGGGTGGAAAGTATTTTGGCATCTTCAAAAAATTGCCACGTGTCATTAGCATTGTAGTAATAGGTATAAATCAAACCCACTGCAATTCCCATTGCTAATCGAAAAAGCCAGGCCGACCAAAACAGAAACTTATCGGCTACACTATTGCGTTTAAAGAAGTAATACACAACTCCAGCCAGCAGCAGAAAGTGTATAACAATCATACAACTGGTTTTAATATGGCTGAGCCGATGGTGCAATTGAGGCAAGCCCTGCGCTGACAATAATTATTGTAAAGTTCAATCAAGCCCTGCGTTTCAAATGCATTTGTTGCCACGCAATTTAATTGTTGCCACGTGCGAATGATTTTATTTTTTTCAGCTGGGATTTGTTGCAGAAACTCTACTGCTCTATCCACATAACTCCAATCATCGCGCGATTGGCCATACGCAATCAAGATTGGGATAACGGTATTAATCAGCAACACTTCGCGACTATCTGCTCCCATCTCCGGTATAACGCCTTGCACTCGTTTATTAAACCGATAATGATCTTTCCAGTAGTGTGTAGTCTGCACCCGAAACAAGGATTCCAGGTCTTTATAATTCTCCATTTCGAGGAGCGCTGAAAAAATATTTTCCTTTACAGAAAGTAAGCCTGCAAACTGTGCTATTCTTAGCGATGGAAAATTGGCTGGCCGTAATCGTAAAAATTTCCATTGCGATGGATGAAGTTGATTTTGAGCGAGACTATATTTTTTACTTAAAAATTCAAACTCGTTGTAGAGTTGAGTAAGATATTCATCTTTTGTTTTCGCCATCAAAAAACCTGCTTGCCCAAAAAGTAAAGCTTCTACCTGTTCGACTTTGGTGCGATGCTTACGAACCAATTTGTACGGCAAAGCCTTCGCCAGTTGTAAAAAAGGATCTTTGTTAACTTTAAATCCAAAGCCTGCTGCCAGCAATTGATACGCTGTCTCTTCCCAATCACCTTGATTGATTTCCAACAACTTTAAAACTTGTTTTGATTTTTCTTCCAACCGGATCATAGCTGCTTTATCAATCATGGAATGTCGGGTTACTGCATTCACATTTTCGAAAGCCGATTGACATGGAATAACCGCAGTATTGCTAACCAGTTTCTGATACGATTTCAGCAAGGCTTTATCAGCGCGGTCTTTTAACTCAAGTGTGGGCAACCAAGTACCATCTTTTCTTTGTACTGGTTTATTTTCTTCCCACACCACATGCAACACTACATTTTCGTAAGCTGCATCTTCCTGATGCTTGTGTTCATACCAACCCGATGATTGAATATGAATCTCTACACTGCCTGCCCAATCAATCGCGCCTATTTTAATTTTTACCTGCGAAAAATCAGGACCGGCATCTGTATTAAGAATTCCCTGATTAAGAATAGTGATCAGTTCACCGGTAGTAGTAATCAACTCCTTCTTATCAAAGTACTGAAACTGCCAGAGATAATGTAGGAAAGATTCAGTCAAGCGTTGAAGTGTTTGTTATCTGATAAACTTATCCAAATACTCACTCATTTCCTGTTGCACTTTTTGTGCTTCTTTTTGTGCGGCACCAGCAAAATCTTCTTTTGATGAAGCATAAATAACAGCTCGTGAAGAATTAACCAACAACCCGCATTGCATATTCATCCCAGCCTTCGATACTGTCTCAAGGTCGCCTCCTTGCGCGCCCACACCTGGCACCAGAAAAAAATGATCAGGAGCTAATGCCCGAATGATTCCAACTTTATCGGCTTTGGTTGCACCAACCACGTACATCATCTGATCGGCAGATGACCACCGCTGTGAGGCCATGATAACTTCCTCATAAACAAAGCGACCACCACGCGTTTCAAGTTGTTGCACATCTATACTGCCGGGGTTAGAAGTGTGTACCAGCAACACTACCCACTTGTGTGCAAAATTCAGAAATGGTTTTACAGAATCTTCGCCCATATAAGGGGCTACGGTTATTGCATCAAAACTCATTTTCTCGAAAAAAGCGCGTGCATACAACGCGGAGGTATTACCAATATCGCCACGCTTGGCATCGGCAATGGTGAAGCAATCTTTGGGAATATAGTCTAATGTTTTTTGCAGTGTTTGCCAACCTGTTGGTCCAAGGGCTTCATAAAAAGCAGTATTGGGTTTGTAGGCTACGCAAAAATCTTTGGTGGCATCAATTATTTGCTTGTTGAATTCAAACACCGGATCGGGCGAGGAAAGTAAATGCGGTGGAATTTTGGTGATGTCAGTATCTAACCCAACACACAAATACGATTTCTTCTTCTGGATTTGTTCAAATAACTCGGCTCGGTTCATAGCCCGAAAGTTAATAAGTATCTGATAATCTATTTTTATTAACTTTGTTGAAGTTTGCACTATGGACTTACATCCTTATATAGAAGTGAATCCTAAAATTATGATGGGGAAACCTGTTATTAAAGGCACGCGTATTACTGTAGAACTTATTCTCGAATCCTTAGCGGCTGGCGAATCTATAGAAAATCTTCTAGCCTCCTGGCCAAGACTCACCAAGGAAGCCGTTCATGATGCTCTTGCCTTTGCAGCCGACTCACTTAAAGGTGAAAAAATATACCCAATTGCGGTATGAAGTTTCTTGCCGATGAAGGGGTTGACCGTTCAATCGTGAATGCATTAAGAGAATTACACCACAACGTTTATTACGTGATTGAAGAAACCCGATCACTATCTGATGATGAACTGTTAGCCATAGCAGCCAACGAAAAGAGAATATTACTTACCAGAGACAAAGATTTTGGTGAACTTGTTTATCGGCTTGGTAAGCCGCATACAGGAGTTATTCTTCTAAGATTAGAAGGATATACAACGGAAATCCGCTCGCAAATGGTGAGCATGATTATTGAAAAACATCAGCATGAACTAATTGATGCCTTTACCGTAGTTCAGCCTAAAGTAGTAAGGATAAGAAAAAAATAATTTCTTATCTCAAATCAATCACCTCAACACCCGGATATTTCTTTACATCGAACGTAAAGTAAGAATCTTCCACTTTTACGTTAGGAACAAACTTGGTGATGGTGTATTTATAGCGATTGCCAGAACGATCGAACATTGTCCAGCTTTGAATACTCTTATCTTTTTTCGAAATCATCATTTTGATTTTGAAATACTGAGCATCTTTCTTTTCCGGAACAAGATCCACTTCTTCGCAAAGTACACCCGCTTCTGTTTTATCGGCCAGGTACAAATACTTAAAGCCTTTCTTATACATGTCGAAAATTTTGGTAGGATTTACCTCATCTGAGGTGGGATCGAAATTATCGATGTTTACTTCCTTAGCCGCGGGCAGGTAAGTCCAAACTGTAGTACCATTGTTAATCACTTCCTGATCATCCAACAACAACCGGAATTTGTCGCCCTTCACCGTAATTTTTCCCTTAAACTCTTCCTTAACCCCTTCCGATTCGTTCGATAAGCCCGAGGTAAGATTTGCCTCAAAAGCAGTTATAGCTTTATATTTTTTACTCATGGCCTCCAGAATTTCGAGGGCTTTAGGATCGTACTGAGCATGAGCGGTGATTCCTGCAAACAGCAAAACGGCTGCGAAAACGAACTTTTTCATTATGACTGGTTAGGATTGCGAATGTTTTTCCTTCAAATCGTTCAATAATTGTTCCAAACTCATCGGGTCTTTAATCAAAACCTCGCGGGCTTTAGAACCTTCGAACGGGCCTACAATTTTAGCGGCTTCCAATTGATCTATCAAACGTCCGGCCCGATTATATCCTAATTTCAGCTTTCGCTGGATTAAAGAAGTGCTTCCTTGTTGATGATTTACAAGCAGACGGGCTGCTTCTTCAAACAAAGCATCACGTTCAGAAAGATCAACAGAAGACGCACCACCTTCGTCTTCGCCTTCAAACTCAGGCAACATGTAAGCCGAGTCATAACCCCGCTGCGAGCCAATAAAATCGCAGATGCGTTCAATCTCCGGTGTATCTACAAACGGGCTTTGCAAACGCACAATCTCAGAACCAGTTGAAAGCAGCATATCGCCCTGACCAATCAACTGATCGGCACCACCGGTATCGAGAATAGTACGCGAGTCAATTTTAGAAGTAACGCGGAACGATAAACGAGCCGGGAAGTTTGCTTTGATAACACCCGTGATTACGTTAACCGATGGCCGTTGTGTAGCTACCACTAAGTGAATACCAATGGCTCGTGCCAACTGCGCCAGGCGAGCAATGGGTGTTTCCACTTCTTTGCCAGCCGTCATCATCAAATCGGCCAACTCATCAATTACTAAAACTATATACGGCAAAAAACGGTGGCCTTCTTTCGGGTTCAGCTTACGCGAAACAAACTTGGCATTATACTCTTTAATATTTTTTGCACCTGCATCTTTTAAAATTTCGTAGCGGTTCTCCATCTCAATACAAAGTGAATTGAGTGTATAAACTACTTTTTTGGTATCGGTAATAATTGCCTCTTCGCTGTTAGGAAGTTTAGCAAGATAGTGCCGTTCAATTTTACTGAAGAGCGACATCTCTACTTTTTTTGGATCGACCAATACAAACTTAAGCTGACTGGGATGACGCCTATACAATAGAGAAGTGAGAATAACATTCAACCCAACCGATTTACCCTGACCCGTAGCACCCGCTACCAGAATGTGAGGCATCTTGGTAAGGTCAATAACCATTAATTCGTTGCTAATCGTTTTACCAATAGCGATTGGCAATTCCTTATCTGTTTTTTGAAAACGTTCTGAACCCAGCACCGAACGAATGCTTACCATCTCGCGGTTTTTATTCGGCACTTCAATACCAATGGTTCCTTTGCCGGGAATTGGCGCGATAATACGAATGCCCAATGCGGCAAGGCTTAGCGCGATATCATCTTCCAGATTTTTGATACGTGAAATTTTGATACCAGCTTCGGGTACAATTTCATAAAGTGTTACCGTTGGCCCGATGGTAGCTTTAATACTTTGAATACCAATCTTAAAGTTGGTAAGTGTACTTAAGATGCGATCTTTATTCTGATTTAGTTCTTCGGCTGTTACCTGTACTTTGCTTGGCTCGTACTCGTTCAACAACTCGATAGGCGGAAGTTTATAATTACTCAGATCGAGTGTAGGATCATACGCACCTTGCGCCTCTACTAATTGTTCGGCTAATTCTTCTGTATCGTCTTTGGTTTCTTCAACCGTAAACAGCGGCTCATCAACTTCTTCTTTGGCAGATTTAGGAGTTACATCAAGACTTAATTGCTTTGTAACAGGTTCTTCAACGGGTAAATTGGTAACTAATACAGGCTCTGGAATTTCTTCTTCGGCTACTTTTTGTTCCGGCCAGTTATCGCGATCATCAGTATAGGTTGGTTTTAGTTCAGGTTCTTCCACAATGGCATCGTTGCCCATCGGTTTCGGATCTTTTACCTGAAAGGCATTGATGGCTGTAATGTTGAAATAATAGATAATAAAAATGAATAGCGACAGGGCCAGAATTAAGAAAGTACCCCAACCGAATAGTCCAGTAGATATTTTGGCGAGCTCAAATCCTAAGCCTCCACTTAAGAATCCAATTTCAGTAACGCCCGAAATACTGTGTGTGATATAGCCCAGCAGTAAACTCAGCCATAATCCGGCAAAGACCGACAGAATAAAGGCTGAGAAAATAGAAACCAACTCGCGTTTAAACATCAGCTTGAAGCCTAGCAAAAATAAAAGTGGCGGAATAAAAAAGGCAGAGATGCCCAACCATTGGTAAACCAGAAAGTGCGAGGTAATAGCGCCATATAGACCTAACCAGTTATCCACCTCCTGACCCGATTCGGCTAACGAAGTATCGAAAAAGGCGAGTATCACACTTTGATCGGCCTTACCGGTAAACAGGTATGACAGAAAAGCGATAAAGAGATACAGAGAAGTAATCAGCAGGAAAAAACCCAATGCCAGAATAAATCGTGGGTCTTTAAAAAAATCGAAAGAGAATCGGGACTTGGATTTACTTGACTTCGATTTCTTTTCTTTTTCCGGTTTCTTAAAAGTGTTGGATTTGTAAGTGTTTTCAGCCATCAGTTTAAAAAGTACCCAAAGCTAAGAAAAATGACCAAAACGATAAATTTTCAATTATCACCCCCATAAACATGTGGGCATCGGTTATCACAACACACCAGATGGTATTTTAGCAGAAATACATTTTTATGAAATCATTTTGCCTGATTGTTCTTTTAACTCTCTCTGCCACCGCATTTGGCAAAATCTGGATTGTGGACAGCAACCCCGGAAGTACGGCCAAAGATTTTACTAATCTGCAAACCGCACATGATGGTGCTGCTGCTGGCGATACACTTTACTTGATTGGCTCGCCTATTAATTACATCACTTCAAAAGTTACCGTTACTAAAAGGTTAGTCATTATTGGGCCTGGCTATTTTTTAAATGAAAATGTCGATACACAAGCCAATATACTCCCTGCGTTTATTCAAAGTACAACACCAGGTGTATGCGAAGAATTAGAATTTGCATCTGGTTCTGAGGGCTCGGTGTTAATGGGTGTTCGGATTTTAGGATTTCTGGTAATCAATGCTAATAATATTTTGATTAAGCGAAATGAATTTAAACATGATTATAGGTGCGAAAAAAGTACGGTTATCGTTAACGGATCTAATGTCTTAATCAGTCAAAACTTTATGGAAGGGAGTCCTGGTGGATCATCTGCAATCATAGCTGTAACCGCAGGTAAATCAGGAGTATTGATTGGGAACAACTATTTATACCACGCGTGCGCGGGTTGCGGTGGAGGTGTTGCGGCATTACTTTCAGCACCAACTTCTTCCGTAATAGTAACCCATAATATTTTCTATGGCGGAATAAATGTTCACAACGCTACGGTAGAGAATAATCTATTTCGGACAAGTAACACTCTCAGTTTTACTGCATCGGTAGTTAGAAATAACTCCGCCACGGCAGGTGTGTTCTTACCTGCTGGCAACAACAACGAAAGCAATGTAAGTGGATTTAGCGCGGCCTTTGTTGGGTCAGGAAGTACCGATGGTCGCTGGCAATTAACAGCTACTTCCATTTTTAAAGGTACCGGTACAGGAGGCGTGGACAGAGGTATGTTTGGTGGAGTAGAACCGTATGTGCTTTCGGGCATACCGCCCATACCCACTATATACTCGGTTACTGCTCCGGCTATTGGCGAAAAAAATACCGGCTTACCCATTCAACTTAAAGTAAGGTCAAACAACTAACTTTTGCGTAACCTCACTTTCATACTAATCTGCTTCAGCAGTTTTATTGCCGTAGGGCAAAACATAAACCGGATTGAGTATTACTTCGATGCCGATCCTGGCTTTGGTAATGGTATTACTATTCCTATAACAGCCGCACCAGATCTTACCCGTGATTTTACTGTTCCACTTAATACAGTGAATGAGGGATTTCACCTATTTTATGTTCGCGCCAAAAGTAATGGGCTTTGGAGTTTACCGATTTCAAAACCTGTTTTTGTTCAGCAAAGAGCACAAACTACTGCTGTTACTTTTATTGATCGGGTTGAGTATTACTTTGACGCTGATCCAGGCCGAGGGAATGGTATAGCAATTCCCTTAACCGCTGCTGCTAATCTTAACCTGAATTTTACTATTCCTTTAGGCATCACGGAAGGCTTTCATCTTTTATATTATCGTGCCCGAAATCTGGATGGCTTTTGGAGTGCTCCGTATTCAAAAGCGGTATTTGTTCAACGTAATGCACAAACTACATTAACACCCAACCTGCAACGCGTGGAGTATTTTTTTGATACCGATCCCGGTTTCGGCAATGGTACTCAACTTACAGCCGTAGCAACCAACTTCGATCAACTAGTAGTACTTGACTTATCAACCTTGTCAACCGGATTTCATGTTTTACAGATTCGTTCGCAAGATGAAAACGGGCGTTGGAGCCAGCCTTATTCAAAACCACTTTTTGTGGAACGTTCCGGATCAAACATTGTGGCCATTGAATATTATTTTGATGATGGCACTACACAAACCACAGCCCTTATTTACAACAGCTTTACTCCGGGCAAAGACCTTTCACTTGATTTTGCCGCTGCGTTGCAAGACTTACTACCTAACACAACGTACACCATTCACCTTACAGCTATAAATGGCGAAGGTCAACGGAGTACCGAAGTAACACATACCTTTACAACACCTGCAGTAATCTGCGACCCATTAACGCCACCCACAACAATAGGTGCCAGTCGGTGCGAAAGTGGTAGTGTTACCTTAACTGCTTCGGGTGCTACCGCCACACAGTCATACCGCTGGTATGCCACAGCAACAGATACAAATCCATTTTCAGAAAGCAGCAACTCATTTACTACACCCAATCTCAGTAGCGCCACTTCTTATTTTGTTTCGATTGTAAATGGAACCTGCGAAAGCCCGCGCACCGAAGTAATCGCTACTATTTTAAGTTGTAATCAACCGCCTGAAATACTATTTGCCGAGATAACTTCGGCAGCAGAATCGCTAACCGAATTTAATGTTGCTCCGCTCCTTTCCGACCCCGATGGCAATCTGGATGCGGCTACCTTAACAATATTAACCCCACCCGCTCACGCAAACGCTTTCCTTACGGGAACAACCCTTACATTGGATTATTCAACCTCAAATTTTGTAGGTAACGAATCGATTGAACTTGAAGTGTGCGATCTGTTAGTAAGCTGCACGCAACAATTACTAAGCATTAATGTGGTTGGCGAATTGGAAATCTATAATGCCATCTCGCCTAACAACGATTTGAAGAACGAGATTTTCTACATCCGCTACATCGAGCTGTTGCCCGACACACAGCAGAATACAGTTTCTATTTTTAACCGGTGGGGTGCATTGGTTTTTCAGATCAGCAATTACAACAATCAAGATCGGGTATTCAATGGACGAACCAATAATGGAGTCGAACTACCAACCGGAACCTATTTTTACAAAATAGAATTTAACAACCGACCAACCCGAACCGGGTATCTTTCGCTGAAACGGTAGCGGTAAAGGGTTTGGCAAACTTTTCAATCCGTGTTTGGCTTGCTAAACGGATTATTTAAAGCCTTTTCACTCAATACTTACTAAGTTTTGTATCTTCCGAAAAATTGATTGATTGGTTATGAAAAAAATTATCAAAATCACCGCTATCGTTCTTCTTGCAGTTAGCAGCTTTTTAATGTTCTCCTGTCAGGATGAGTCCATTGAACCTAACGCCTCTAAAGAAGGAAACATTATAGGGCATGATGACTGGCAAAAACAGGTTTGAGTTTAACCCATTAAGTTTTATACTTCAATTAAAATACATGCAATGGCACGATACTTTTTCGTGTTTGTTCTCGCATCTTCAGTATTTAAATGCTTTTCTCAAAGCACTGAGGATAGTTTACTGAGTATACTCAACCAAGATAAAAGAGATACTACCCAGGTTCGGGTCTTACTGGAATTAGGTTCAATATCAGATAACTATGAGAAAGCAGTCTTATATTACCACCAAGCGCTTTTACTAATAACTTCGTTTAAAAATAAGGAGCTTGAGTTGGCCGCCTACCAAGGGCTAACTAAACTTAACAGAAGCATTTCACACCCTGACTCTGCATTTTATTACGGAGAAAAAGCCATTCAACTGGCGAAAACTTTTGGCAACGCCAATGCGGTGGCCGATGTTCATATCGACATTGGAAATGTTTATCTCAATACATATAATTATATAAAAGCACTATCGGAGTTTATTGCTGCAGCAGAAATCCTGGATAGCTTAAAGTCAAATCCCAAAAGTCAAATGACTGCGTATGCCAATATTGGCAACGTACAGTTTTTGCTTGAGAACTATGACAAGTCTATTGACTACATGAATCAGGCCTTATTGATTTCGAAAGAAATCAAATACGATTTAGGTACCGGATATTGTTATAAAACGCTGGGAAGAATTTATCGAAAGCAAAAGAAATTTGACCTCGCCACGCAGGCCTATCAAGAATCACTTTTCATTTACACAAGACTGGATAATAAATATCAACTTGCGGAAGTTCAGCTTAGCCTGGGCAATCTATATTTTGATACAAATCAGTTTAACGAGGCACTTGTGGAATATGGCAAATCATTAAGCATTAGTAAAAGCATTCAAAATGATAATCAAAATGCATTTGTCTACGCTGCAATTGGTGCAACATGGAATGTGCTGGAAAATTACCCCAAAGCGATTGCTTATTTTGATTCTACTTTAACGGCTGCAAAAGGAGCTAACCCATACCTTGAAATGGATAGCTATCAAAATCTGGCTGAGATAAGTGAGAAATTGGGAGCACATAAACAGGCTTTGGTGCATTTTAAACGGTATTCAGTACTTCGCGATAGTATTACTGGATTGGAGAACCGATCTGTAGCTGAAGAGATGGAAGCCAAGTACCAAAACACAGCCAAGCAAAATGAAATAGAGTTACTAAAAAAAGATAAAGAATTACAAGAACAAGGAAGGAAAGCATACACAATCCTCATCTCATTGGGTTTGATCTCCATTGTAATTATAAGCACACTCCTCATCAACCGCTACCGGGTAATGAATCGCTTTAAGCGCCAGGCAGAACTGGAACGAATGCGCCAGAATATTGCCCGCGATTTACACGATGACATTGGCTCTACCCTATCCAGTATTAACATTATGAGCAAGGTGGCCATGAACCAGGCCGACAACTTATCGCACCTGCAAAAAATTTCGACTTATTCCAGCCGCATGATGGAATCTATGAGCGACATGGTTTGGTCGATTAACCCTGAGAATGATTCCGTAGATCAAATGCTGGTAAAAATGAAAGAGTTTGCAGCTGAAATACTGGAACCGAAAAACATTCAATACGATTTTCAACATGATGAGGCGGTAACCGAAATCAAGCTGGATGTAGAAAAACGCAAAAGTCTTTTTCTGATTTTTAAAGAAGCGATCAACAACGCAGCCAAATACAGCGAAGCAACCAAAGTGAGCATCGGATTAAATCGGGTAAATGGTTCATTGCAGTTGATGCTGCACGATAATGGCAAAGGCTTTGACGCTTCAACTGTTGTGCGGGGCAATGGTTTAAAAAATATGGCCGCCAGGGCGCAGGCCATTAAAAGTACGTGGACACACGTAAGCGAACCCGGCAAAGGCACTACCATTTCGGTTCAGGTGCCCATCACATGATTAGGGTATAGAAAGATTTCCAGTAACAAACGTAATTTGATTCCAGATGCCAATTACAATTCTTGCTTTTGAGGACAATGACCTGCTGCGCGATAGCCTGAGCAGTTTGGTGGCGCTTAATCCGAACTACAATCTGGTAGCGGCTTACGCGAATGTGTTACAAGCTAAAACACAAATCTACCAGCACAAACCCGATGTAGTGTTGATGGATATTGACATGCCAGGAAGAACAGGCATTGAAGCTGTGCGCGAGATCAGAACCTTTGATGCTAACATGGCCATAATTATGCTTACTGTATTTGATGATAACACCCATGTATTCGAAGCCATTAAAGCTGGCGCTTCCGGTTATCTGCTGAAGAAACATATCTCCACAAAATTATTTGAATCGATTACCGAAGTATTGGAAGGTGGTGCCCCGATGAGCCCGAGTATTGCCCGCATGGTTATTAACAACATGCAGCGACCTTCTGAAAATCCATATCAACTTACTTCGCGCGAGAAAGAAATACTAACAGCCCTGAGTACGGGCAATAGTTATAAAATGATTGCGGCCCAGTTTGCCATCAGCATTGATACCGTTCGCACCCATATCAAAAAGATTTACGAAAAACTTCATGTGCACTCGCAGACGGAAGCGGTGAGTAAAGCCATTAATGAAAAATTGGTTTAATGATATGAAACGCAATTTCACATCTGGGCTGTTATTAATTACTGTGCTATTATTTCAATGTAGCACCACTCAAAAAGACAGCACAGTCAAAGTCGATACCGTAGTAACCGTCCTACCTAATCAAAGCAATCATGATGCAAGTGAATCCAACTCTATTGATATCGGAGCCTTAACGATTCAACCTTTTGAGCCAGACTTTGAGTTAATAAAATCGTTCCTTGAAACAAATGGAATCATCTTCACTCTAGACACTTCTTACTACAAAAATATTCTATTTGATAGCTCGCGAATTCAATTCCTTGAAAGCTCTCGAGTTCCTGAACCTAGTGTTCCTGAATTAAAAGAACGATTGGGAAAAGATATGATCAGTTCATCTGATATCTGGTCACCCAAATTTCGATTTAATCAAGGCGTAAGTATTGGTATGCCACAGGCCGAGTTTCTGAAGCGTTCAGGTTTAACGGAGTCATCCATCGTTCAGGACAAAGCTGATTACCAGTATTACGAAAATAAAGTTATAAATAACGAGTACGAGTGGAAAATAACTATCTGGTTTAAGGGAGAATTTGTAGCACGAATTCAAAGTGAAATTCGAAATTAAAATCATGAGAACCTTCTAAATTGATATTCATGCATTCTAAGGTGGTCAAAATAATTTTCTGTGCGGCATTCATCCAGTTGTTGATAAACTGTAATACCAAAACCACTTCAGAAAACTCGTTGCAGGATACAATAACAACAATTACAAAAGTTGATACAATACAAATTGATTCCGTTATACCAATTGAGCAACCAAAGCCTGTTCTTGTGATCACCGATTCAGTTGCGAAAGCACTGAGTGAAATGGTAGATGCAAAGTTTGATTCGCTTTATAGTTCGATATCTGACACAAGTCTTTACTATCAGGTCGATCTGGAAGATTATTATGATGAGTACGAAGGGCAAGATCAAAAAAAGACAATTGAATGGTATTTCAGTAAAGAACTTGCTGTTGTTTATGCTAAATATACCTTTGAAAGCGGATCGTTAGATCAGCCTGAGGTAACAGAATACATTTTAAGAGACAATCAGATTTTATACTTAAAGAAGGAATCAGAACTATACGGTCCCGATAATGGTCGCGCATACCGTAAATGGAGTAGCCAGCTTGGAGGTGTTAAACTCAATTGGTCGGAATACTGGAAAGAAATTAAATCGGTTGATCCAATCCCGGATGATTATCTCAAAACAATTCAAGAAGAGTGGGATGGCAATCTGAGCTTGTTAATCAGCACTATTTCGAAGGAGGAACAAACTGGCGATGAAGCTATTTACTATTTTGATATTCGGGTACCCAAACATGCCGAATTAGTTGATTACACATCTGTCACTATTCCCAAACAAGTCTATAAAAAACTGCGCGAGTAAACTTCGCTAAAAAAGATTACTATGAAATTTTCCCCCACCCTCTTTTTTGCCTGCCTCTTTATTGGTTGCTCAACTACTACAAAGGAAGATACTGCTACGGATACAGCAAAAATTGAAACAATTACTTTGGTTGATTCAACTACAGTAATGCCATTTTCACCGGGCTATACTTCTGAACCTGAAACTATCCAGAACTTTTATGGATACCAGAGTTATACCCTTACTGAAGACGAACGCGAATCAAAAATCTGGGATATACTCGGTCCATTAATTAAACAATACGACACTACCGAATTTAATACCATTTCTAAAAATTATACCATGCCGGGAACGGAGGAAATGCCAGACGAAACCCTGAACACATCAACCACAGTTACGGTAACCCTGTATTACGATGATGCCCAAAACCTGAAGGCCGTGTGGCGCGAATACAATTATGAAATTGGTGAGTCTGGCCGGTTTGAAAAAATCAATTCGCTCTTTCTATTTGATGAGGATTTGATTGCCTTTTATGAGGACAAAGAAGAATCTATTGATATGGCCTTTCAAAGATATAAACGTGGTGTTGCAAAAAGTTGCCCTGATTGTGGTGTAATACTATCAGCCGGAGTTTCAAGCCAGGAGGTTATCGTATCGGGAAATCTGACTGATGAAGATTTTGTAACCTTGGCTAAAGCTGGACGAAATGAAGAGTCGATATTAGAATACGCAGCTGCTGATTCCTTTCAGTTTAATGGCAACGAATATATTTACCAAACCGTAGAACCAATGAGTCAGGATGCTGATTACGATGTATTTTACACAGCAAATAAAGGCTATTACGAAAAGTTCATGAAACCTAAGTTGAATAAGTGATCCTTGAATCTGAAAAACATTTTAAAGAAAGCTTTTTCTTTTAATCCTAACCCCATGAGATATTACCTAATAATCATTTATCTCTTCATAGTACTTGGCTGTTCAATAGACAAGAAAGAAGATAGCGTTGTAGATAGTACTCAAGTTGTTGTGGATAGCATATCGTCCAGTGCGTTAGAGGTTTTGCAGGATGTTCCAACTACCTATGAACCCGAGCCATTTTCTGGCATAACCGAAAATTTCCCTGAATTTTTGATGACTCCTCTCTCCAACGATTCTTTAGAGGTGGAGATTAACAATCAAATGGGCCAATTACTTCAGGCCTACGATACTATGCAATTCGTAACGGTTATGTCAAGCTATTCTTGGGAAAGACCTTATTGCTATCAAGGTCAAGAAGGTCCTTGTACTATGTCTGAAGAGAAGGAAGAAGAAACAAAGACATGGTTCTTTGATCTTTCTAATCAACTTAGAGGTTTTTCAATAATATCGGAAGGCACATCAATTGCATCAAAATCAATCCTATATCTTTTGTCAAATGATGAACTGGTTGCAGTAAGTGAACAAGCAGTTGACGGCACCGATGCTGGAGTTTTTGTTGATCAACTTCGTATGCTCGCATCAAGTTGTCCACGATGTGGTTTAGGAGCATCCACTTTTGAAGGCACTTTAAACGGAGAGGTGAGGTATTTAACCGAAACGGATTTAGCCACTAAACAACAAGAATTTAATGAATCTATGCTTGAGTTAATTAACATACTTAAAGCAGGAAGAAAAAATGCCACAGCCGATGAGTTTGACCTTACATTTTCGATTCAACGCACAAAAGAGGGCAATACTCAGGAAAAGTCAAAAACTATCGAGTATCCAGTAACATTTACCATTTCTAAAGAACTATATCCAAATTATATTTTAAAACACTAAGAGTGTTTGTCCCAATATTCTATTTAAATCTAATCCTATCCTATGATCGCAACCATTATTACCCTTGCTGTTGTTCTGGCACTGGCCGTCTTTCTGGTATCGGTGTACAACCGCCTTGCTAAATCTAAAGTATTAACCGAAGAAGGCTGGAGCGGCATTGGTACCTATTTGCAGCAACGGAACGACTTAATTCCAAACTTAGTAGAAGTAGTAAAAGGTTTTGCCGGCCACGAAAACAAAACGCTTACTGATGTAATCAAAGCCCGCAACGAATCTATCAGCGCACTTACACCCGAAGCCCAGATTGAAGCGGCCAAGCATGTAAGTCAGGCGATGCTTAACCTGAAAGTACTTACCGAACAATATCCACAGTTACAGGCCAACCAAAACTTTTTGCATTTGCAGGATCAATTGGGTGGTATCGAAGAAAAAATTAATCAGAGTCGCAGGTATTATAACGGCACTGTTCGCGAGTACAACCAATTGCGGATCGTGTTCCCGAATATTCTGGTCGCAAACGCCATGGGATTTAAAGCCGCCATTTTCTTTCAGGAAGATGAAGCCGCGCGCACTGTACCACAGGTAAAGTTTTAAACGTATCGCCATGCCACTAAAAACAAAATCGATACTGGCAATCTGTATCGCCATACTCGTTATGCCTGTATTGTATGGGCAAGACCTTGTTTTCACCAAGCCATCATCAAAATTATTTACACAAGAAGAATTAAGAACCTTAATACGTGAGGCTGCATTCGAAGCAGTGAGTCGGCAAAAAGTACCGCAGGCATTATTCAACTCCGAATACGCTAAAATCGAAAAGGAACTTTGGGCTGCAAGCCGCACACAAATTATCCATGCATTCCGGTGGGTAGATAATGCCAGCGATGCCCTCTTACGAGGAACCCGAAAAGATTCCTACAAACAAGCACTATCGCAGGCCGTGTATAATGTGATGGTCTCTAATTCTGCTTTTAGCAGGCTTATGGTCTTTGATCAGACGGATAGAATAATTTCGTTTACGAGTGATGTTAAAGTACAACGCGATGGTTGGCTTGCTGTTTCAGAATTTATTACGATTTACAATGGCAGTGGCGAACAAAGCCCTGCCTACATGAAACTAAATCCAAATACTTTTCAGGATGTGAATAACGATATTCAGCGCGGACTGGAGCGCACCTTCCCTACTGATTATACAAACGAATATGGATTACAAACCAAGGTGCCATTTGAAGTAAGTTCCGTTCACAAAAACGGACAGCCAGAAAATTTTATGGTTGTAAGCTATGGTAACGGCTCGTTGCTGCGCATTGGTTCGGCAGAAAAATACCTGGAAGATGGTGTTTACGAATATGTGATTACCTACAAAACCAAACTTCAACTTAAGTTTAAAGAAACGAAAACCGAGTTGTATTGGAGTGTAAATGGTAACGGCTGGGTGTTTACAGCCGATAGCGTACAAAGCCAGGTAACGTTTCCATCAGGTTCTAAAATTTTTGAAAATGCTTGTTATACTGGCTTGCAAGGTTCAAAATCAAAAGATTGTTACAGTAAAATTGTAAATGATAGTACCATTTGGTTCTTCAACAATAAACAGTTGGCATCGTACGAAGGGTTAACGATTGCGGCTGCCATTCAACCGGGTGTGATTACACCACCTTCATTTGCTGAAACAAGCATCAATATTATAAAATACAATTGGGCACTGACTTTAATCGCGTTGGTTGTGGTAGTGACATTCATTATAAATCTGAGAAACTGGTTTAAGTTTGGTCGCGACCCAAGGAAAGGCGTTATCTATCCAGGCTTCGAACCGCCAACCAACTCACCAGCCGATGCTGGTTTTATTTATAATCAGAAATATAAAACCGAACAATTTAGTGCGGCTTTAATAGACCTTGCTGTTAAGAAGGGAATTTCTATACAGGTAGAAAAAGAAGGAAGTGTATTTAAAAAGAATACCTACACATTCAGAAGCGGTAAATCATCAGCATCGGTAAAGAATTTTGCGCGATCAGCTTTCAATTGGAATCTCGATAACCTCCACAACCTGAAAGCCGATGGAAGTTATAACAGCACATTTGAATCGCTCAACTCCAGCTTAAAGGAACATCTCACCAATAAGTATCAAATAGATGGCGCAAACAAAAACAAGAGCAAAGGGTTGTTTGCCCTTAATTCAACTGCGGCAACCTGGGGTTTTACTGCGTGGTTCATAACCGTAATTTTTGCGTTTGTAACTATTGGCCCGATTGCCACTACTACACTTATTGTGAGTGCCAGTGTTTTATTGGGGCTGGGATTTATTTCGCAATACATCTTCTACAAGATAATGCCAGCTTACAATCAACAAGGCCGTAAGTTGTTAGATGAGCTACTTGGTTTTAGAATGTATCTGGCTACAGCCGAAGAAAAAAGATTTGACAAATTGAGTCCACCCGAAAAAAATCTGGAACTGTTTGAACGCTTTCTGCCGTATGCGGTGGCATTGGATTGCCAGCATGAGTGGGCCAACAAATTTGAAGACATTCTTAAAAAAGCTATTGCTGATAAATCGTATCAGCCTTCTTACTTCAATAGCAACGACATGAATGATAGTTTTTCATTTTCATCCATCAGTGATACTTTTTCAAGTAGTCTATCCAGCACCATTGCATCTTCTTCTTCCGCGCCATCCGATTCGTCTGACAGTGGTGGAAGCGATGGCGGTGGAAGTTCTGGTGGTGGTGGCGGAGGCGGTGGTGGTGGTGGTTGGTAGTTCGGTTATCGAATTACGTTAGACATTCTGTTTGATTTTAACGAGATTGGCAACCTGGAAATCTCAATCCGTAATCATGTTACGTTACCTTCTTTTTGCGGGGCTTTTTTTAACAAGTGTTGCAGGTTATTCCCAAATCTCAAGCACCTTCAATGCAAATGCACAAGGCTGGACTGCACCAATAGCAAATCCTGCCATACAGTATAGTGCTACCGGGGGTAATCCCGGTGGTTATGTATCCGGCAATCCATACTTTTTTGTTCTTGGGGCGGGCACGATTTATATTCCTTTTTACTTCGTTGCACCAGCTGCCTATCGGGGTAATTTTAGTACGTATTATAATGGTACATTACGTTACGATGTTCAGCAAAGTGTTACCGGGGCGCCCAATCAATATGCTGAAGTAAGAATTAGAAATACGAGCGGCCAAAATCTGTATTACTTTCCAGCTACTCCGAATCAACCCGCTGCTCCGCCCACATGGTCACCCTATTCAGTAGTATTTAACAACACAAGCGGCTTTTGGAAAACAACCAACAGTGCCAGTGGTTCACTAGCCTCTGAATTACAAATTCAAAATATACTAAGTGCGTTAGATACATTAGAGATTCGGGGGCTCTATCGCGAAGCAAACGTAAATGCACGTTTAGACAATGTAATTTTCTCGCCACCCATTGTTGTTACTGCTCAACCAAACACAGTAGCTGTTTGTAACGGTGTTACTGCAACATTTACCACCGCAGCTACCGGTAATGCTGCCATAACCTATCGCTGGCAATTTGAAAGCAGCCCCAGTGTATGGACTGATCTAAACAACGGTGGTGGTTACAGCAATGTTACTACCGCAACATTATCGGTAAACACAACAGGAAATTTCGGAGCGGGCAGATACCGATGCCGGATTTCTGGTACAGCGGTGGTGGATGCGTTTACAAATGCAGCAACATTAACTATAAATGCTTTGCCTGCTGCGCCTGGTGCAGTTGGTGCTGCACGCTGCGGAACCGGAACTGTTACACTAACTGCTGCTGGCGGTGTGGCCGGACAATACCGATGGTACACCGTACCAACTGGTGGAACTGCCATTGCCGGACAAACTGCTGGTACCTTCACTACTCCATAGTTAACCACAACAACTACTTACCATGTTGCCATTAACAATGGTACATGCGAAAGTATTCGCACATCTGTTATAGCAACCATCAACATTATACCAGGTGCACCTGGTGGCACAGGAGCAACTCGCTGCGGAACCGGAACAGTTGTACTTAATGCTTCTGGGGCTGTAGCCGGACAATACCGCTGGTACACTGTACCTACAGGAGGAACCGCCATTACAGGGCAAACCGCCAGCAGTTATACAACACCCTCCATCACTACAACTACATTATTTTACGTTGCCATTAACAACGGATTTTGTGAAGGCACCCGCACAACAGTTACGGCAACTATCAATATTCCTCCCAATGCACCAACCACAACCGGTGCCGAATCGTGTCTGGCAGCAAGTGTTACACTAACTGCTGCGGGTGGTGCAGCAGGACAATATAGATGGTACACGCTGGCAACCGGTGGCACTGCCATTGCAGGCCAAACCAACAACACATTTACTACTCCCGTATTAACCACCCCCACAACTTACTATGTTGCAATAAACAATGGCACCTGCGAAAGTATAAGATCGGCTGTGTTGGCAAACGTGGCCGAACCCGGTTGCGATAACATTCCACCAGTAATAGAAATAGTACCCATCGTAACGCAAATAGGAGGTGTTGTTACGTTAAATCTCCAATCACTTATTAGCGATGCCGATAACAATCTTGATCTGTCTTTGCTGGCAATTGTTTCGCCACCTAGTCATGCCATTTCTTCCTTCATTGATGGTAACTATAACTTGGTTGTGGATTATACCGGTGTGGAGTTTTCAGGAATAGATAGTGTAGCCATTCGGGTGTGCGATATTTATACTTGCGTGGTGGAGCGTTTTGGAATTACGGTAGTGAGTGAAATAAATGTTTACAACGCAATTTCGCCCAACAATGATGGCGATAACGATACATTCTTAATTGAACACATTGCGGCATTAGCTGATACCCGCGAAAACAAAGTCTTTATCTTCAACAGGTGGGGAGATCTGGTTTGGAAGGGTGTTAATTACAACAATACCGATGTTGTATTTAAAGGGCTTTCCAATAATGGTAACGAGCTACCCTCGGGTACTTACTTCTACAAAATCGAATTTAATAGTAAACGTAAAACCGAATCGGGTTATTTGGTATTGAAACGGTAACAACCGTCTTCACTCACATCATCATGTGATTTCACCATTGCTTTCAAATGCGGAATTTGGTGGTAACAATTCCCCAAACTCAGAAAGCATGAAATTCATCTATCCATTAATTATTCTAAGTCTCCTCATCATTAATGGCTGTGCTCCAACACCCAAAACCGAAACTCCAGTTGACTCACTAACAATTACAGAAGCAGCTGCTTCAACTTACAATCAACACTACCAGCAAGTCATCAGTAATTTTCCTGATTATTCTTCGGTGCTAATTACTGACAATCCTTTTGAAGCTGAGGTGGCAGCCGGTATTGATAATTTGGTTGCACAGTATGATCCATTGCAACTACTTATATTTAAAACCGCTTATCATCGTGAAAGAGAATATGAGGGCGATTATGGTGAAATAGTGGAAACTCAAGATGTAACTGAAACCTGGTTCTTTGATTTAACCTACAAGCTCAAAGCCTACTCAAGAAAGTACTATCGCGAAGGCGAAGGTCGGGAGAGCAAACTGCTGATTGTCTTCTTTGAAAAAGATTCGCTTGTTGCGTTAAGTGATTGGCGAAAAGATGATGGCCAGATTGGACTTGAATTCAGCAAGAAACTTCTGAGCTCAAAATGTCCTAAGTGTGGAACAGATACCGAACGCGAAGCAGGCTCCGATGGAAAACTAATCAATTACTTCAATTCAGATGATTACGATGAATTCAACCGATCGTTCATCACCAACTTATCAGATCTGATTGATACTGATTTGTGGGCAAAGGCCGAGCAAACAGGTGAAGTCTTTAGTGTATTGGAAAATATTGAAGAATGGCCGGATGGAGAAGGTAAGCCGTACACTATAGAATATGCAGTTAGCGAAGAATTACTCAGTTATCATAAATTCACTGCCTTCGTAGACTTGTTTAACTACTCAAGCACCGAAATTTCTGAAAGCCAAGCACGATTCTATCTGGATGGAGATGAACAAGGAAATTACCGCACAGAAAGTATGCTGGAAAGTGAGGCTGCTTACTTTTTACTCTACACCAAATTCGTACCCGTTGGGCCTGGCGTGTACGAACTTTATGCTCTTTCATTTACAAAAGATGCTCAACTCAAAAACAATTTACAGATTGGAAGTTCGTACCCCTCATCGGGTCCGGATGGCAGTGGCACAGACTATGATTACAATTACGATGCTGAAACCCGTATGTTAACCGTAACCAGAACTACCATTACCTGGGATGAGGAGTCCGAACAAGAAGTTAGGAAAGACGAAACCACTTTATACAAGTTAGATAAGGAAGGCTCCATAATTGTTCAATAAGTACATCACAGAAATCTGCTTTAGGGTAAACACTCGAAACGATCATAAAAAACCGATTGATTTCCAGTCGCTTTTTTTTAATCTTCGTCTCTCACTTCAATTAAAACACCCGGATGAGAGGAACGATTTTACCCTTACTTGTATTACTTGTATTATTTTCATGCAAGCAGGAATCAGAAGATGAATCAACCTACACGCGCAAGTTCATCACCACCAATCCCGACCCCAAACCTCTTTCACCAAAAGAAAGTTTAACAAAATTTCAATTGCCCCCTGGTTACCGCATTGAACTGGTGGCCAGCGAACCATTGGTGCAAGAACCTGTTGCCATTGCCTGGGATGGAAACGGAGTAATGTATGTAGTGCAGATGAATACCTACATGAAAGATGCAAACGCTACCGAAGAGTATGAACCCACCAGTCGCATTATGCGATTGGAAGATACCGACAATGATGCCCGCATGGATAAAGTGAGCATCTTTATCGATAGCCTGGTATTACCCCGCACCGTGTTGCCTGTTGGCGATGAAGTGCTGGTAACCGTTACCAACACCCAACATGTGTGGAGTTATAAAGATACCAATGGCGATGGCGTGGCCGATGAAAAAAGAATCGTGTTTAAAAATCCGGCAATCGACTCACGTAATCTGGAGCATCAGAATGGTGGCTTCTATTGGAACTTAGACAACTGGATTTACCCTTCGCGCGATAACCTGCGCTACAAATACAAAAATGGTAAACTGCTTGCCGATACCTTGGTGGACAATATGATTGGTCAATGGGGATTAACAGCCGATAACTATGGCAAACTTTTTTACTCGGAAGCTGGCCCCGGTTTACCGGCTGTGCAAATTCAACAGATGCCCGCGTATGGTTCGCTCAACTTTCGCGATCAATACACCGAAGACTTTACATTGTTGTGGCCGGTAATTGGTAATGTGGATGCACAGGGCGGGCATCGCGCTTTACGCGAAGACAGTACATTGATCCGATTTACTTCGGGTGCTGGTCAATCTATTTTCAGAGGCGACAGGCTACCGCAAAATATGGTAGGCGATTATTTTATTCCCGAACCGGTGGGCCGCGTAATCAAAAGAGGCAAAGTGATTAATCGCAATGGTAAAATTGTAATTGAACCCGCTTACAAAGAAGTGGACTGGCTCGCTTCCGCAGATATGAACTTTCGGCCAATCAATACGTACACCGGGCCCGATGGCTGTTTTTATATTGTAGATATGTATCATGGTATAATTCAGGAAGGTGAATGGACACCACCAGAATCGTATCTCGGAAAAAAAATTGTAGAACTCGGTCTGGATAAAAATAAAGGTATGGGCCGCATCTATCGGGTAGTGCATAAAAACTTTAAGCCCGATCGTACCAAACCTAATATGCTTAATCAACCGGCATCGGAGTTGGTGCAATATCTTTCACACCCTAATGGTTGGTGGCGCGATATGGCCCAACAAACCATTATTGTACGCAATGATAAATCGGTGGTGCCGGCTTTAAAACAATTGGTAAGCACGGGCTCGCCATTAGCCCGCATTCATGCCTTATGGACGTTAGAAGGTTTAGAAGCACTCGATAAAGAAACGCTTACACTTGCATTGCACGATGCTGATGCACTCGTGCGCAAGAGTGCCGTGTGGGCCAGTGAATTATTTATTCAACAAAACGATAGCGAAGTTATTTCACAGTTAGCGCAACTAACTACGGATAGCAGTGCCGATGTACGCATTCAGTTGATGTTATCCTTGCGAAGCAGCAATCACGCGCAAGCGCAAGATATTGTGAAAGAATTACTGCAGGCCAATCCGAAAAACGAACTGATGCAATTTTCTTACAAAGCATTTGAAGAAGCAAAAGTGCGGGCCGATGCTGAGTTAGCTTTACTAAAAAATCTTAGTCCGGCCGATCGTGAATTGGTATCAAAAGGTGCGGTGCGCTACAAACAGTTTTGTTCCAATTGCCATGGCATGAATGGTAAAGGAGTGTTAATGGGTAACGATCCGATGCCCGCGCCACCGTTGGTGGGTTCACCCCGCGTAACAGGCGATAAGATTGCAATCATTCAATTAATGTTAATGGGATTACAAGGCCCGGTAGATGGAAAAGAGTATCCTAACATTATGCCGCCCATGCATGGAAGCAGCGATGAATATCTGGCATCGGTGCTCAGTTACATTCGCAACAGCAACGACCTGGGTAACAAAGCCTCTGTAATAACCGAAGCAGAAGTGAAAGAAGTGCGCAGCTTTACCAAGCACATGCCCCCTGGAGGCACAACGCTGCGATCGTTAGAAATTGGTAAACTTGGGCGTGCTGAAAATAAAAACTGGGATGCGAAGCGGTAATGATATTTAGCTGTGAAAGTAATTTACTTGTTGAGTGGACTGGGAGCCGACAAACGAGTGTTTGAATTTCTTGACCTCAAAGCCTTTCAGATTAAGTTCATTAATTGGATCACTCCTGTCGATAAGGAAAGTATTGAAGATTACGCCAGACGACTTTGCGCTCAGATTACAACTGATAAACCAACTTTAGTGGGTGTTTCATTTGGCGGAATGATTGCTTTAGAAATTGCTAAGCACATAGCGTGTGAAAAAGTTGTTTTGATTTCTTCGGCTAAAACGAAATACCAAATCCCATTTTACTTCAGAGTTGTGGGGAAATTGAGTCTTCACAAATTGGTACCTACCCAATTCTTCAAGAAAGTAAACTCCTTTACCCATTGGATGTTTGGCACCACAACGCCAACTGAACGAAACTTATTAAAAGACATCATCCAATCCACAGACGAAAGATTTCTGTTATGGGCCATTGATAAAATAGTTACGTGGGAGAATATCAATTCTTTACAAAACGTTATAAAGATTCATGGCACGAATGATCGGATTTTACCATCGCAAAAAGCAGATTACCGGGTTGAGGGTGGTGGACATTTTATGATAGTAAATAAGGCAGTTGAGATTTCTGAAATCCTTAGAAAAGAACTGGCTTAATCCACATGCAACAGGGGCATGAATTCAGCCCCACTTCTCACATCATCATGTGATACCCTCCTACCCTTAGTTTGGTGAGATTTGGAATATGAAAAACCTAACCACCCTCGCCTTTTTGTTGATCGCCACACTTTCGTTTGCGCAACAGGATCCCATCTATTCGCAATACTTATTTAACCCGTTAATGATTAATCCCGCCTATGCCGGGCTTAACAATCGTTTTAATGGTTCGGTGGGCTATCGCACTCAGTGGATGGGCCTGGAAGGGCAACCTCAAACTATAAACGCAACTCTACACACTTCTTTACTTCAGAATAAAGTAGGTGCGGGGTTGGTTTTCAGCAACGATAAGATCGGGAGCATAAGTACCACCGAGGTAAATGCAGCCTTTGCTTACAAGCTACAATTGGAAAAAAGCGTTTTCAGTTTTGGTATGCAGGCCGGAGTACAGAATTTTAACAGCTCTTTGAATGGCATTAATCCTTTCGACCAAGACGATGATTTATTTCTGAATGGCGAACGCGGCACCCGCATTAACCTGGGTGCGGGTCTTGCCTTGAAAAGTGAAAAGTTTTTTGTGGGACTTTCTGTGCCTCGGTTGCTACCCGCCACCTTCAAAAGTGGCGATCAGGAATTTGATCTTTATAACCAACACCTCTACCTGATGGGTGCGTACATTCATTATTTAAATGAACATATACGATTAAAACCAACCGTTTTATTGCGTGGTGTAAAAGGTGCACCGGCTTCTGTTGATATAGCTATGAATCTTAATTTTAATGGAATCCATACGGCCGGAATTTTTACCCGCAACTTCAACACGTATGGTGTGATGCTACAAACACTATTAAAAGAACAGTACCGCTTTGGATATGTATTTGAACTACCGACTGGTAAATCGGTGGGCACACAATTCACCACGCATGAAATCATGCTGGGGATTCAGTTATCAGCATTCAGTTTTCATGAAAGGTCGTTAAGTAATTTTTAAGATATGAATAGACTCATCATATTACTAGTTTTACTAAGCGTTTTATCGACCAGCGTACTTTTGGCCCAAGAGACTCCATTATTTCAATGGGCAAAAAGTTTTGGCGGTAGTGGCGTAGCAGGTGAACAAATTGTTGACCTGGATATCGATGCTTCCGGTAATATTTATGTCACTGGTTTTTTTACATCCGTTACTGATTTTGATCCCGGTGTAGGTACTTTTAATCTTACTCCGGTGGGTGGAACGGATATCTTTATTGCTAAATTTAGTGCGTCCGGAAATTTTGTGTGGGCTAAACGTATTGGGGGAAACGATCCGCAAGACGAGCGGGCAGAAGCCATTGATGTAGATAATGCTGGTAATGTTTATATCACAGGATTGTTTTATGGAACGGTTGATTTTGACCCTAATGCATCAGCGTTCAATCTTACGTCAGCGGGTTCAGCAGATGCTTTTATTCTCAAGTTAAATACCGATGGTGATTTCGTTTGGGCTGTTCGCGCTGGCGGAACTCAGTACGAACAGGCACTTGATATTGCAGTAGACAATGCCGGAAACACATTTACAACAGGGTATTTTACCGGTACGGCTGATTTTGACCCAGGCGTTGGTACAGTTAATCTGACTCCAGATGTTCAGGATGTTTTTGTGTTGAGTTTAGATAATACTGGGGGTTTTCAATGGGCAAAAAAGTTTGGCAGCCTGCAGACTGACAGGGGGCGCACAATTGGAATTGATGGAGCAGGCGATGTTGTTATCACAGGCAGATTTTCCGGTTATACCGCATCATTTGATTTTGACCCGGGACCCTCCATTGCAACATTAAGTCCAAATACAACTACCACAAGCCTAGACATTTATATCGCCAAACTAAACAGTACTACCGGAAACATAATTTGGGTTAAGGCAATTGCTGGCACGCTGGATGATGCTGATGAGGGTATTGCGATTGATAATTTAGACAATATCTTATTAACAGGATATTTTCAGAGCACTACGGATTTTGATCCTGGTGCCGGAACTTTTAATCTTACAGCTGTTGGACAAAGAAGTCCGTTTATTGTAAAACTAACTTCTTCTGGTGATTTTGTTTGGGCAAAAGCGTTTCTGAATTCATCAGCTGTGGGGGCTCCTGATAGTCGAGGTGATGCTATAACAACAGACGCAGTCGGGAATATTTATGCTTCAGGACAGTTTCAGCGCACAATAGATTTTGATCCGGGTCCGGGTGTATTTAATCTGGTAGCCTCAGGACAAAGTGATGCCTATGTCACAAAGTT
The DNA here is from genome assembly GCA_017303795.1 of Cytophagales bacterium. Taxonomy (GTDB): domain Bacteria; phylum Bacteroidota; class Bacteroidia; order Cytophagales; family Cyclobacteriaceae; genus ELB16-189. Next base: position 326,680 of record JAFLBR010000003.1, read on the forward strand.
GGATGCCAACGGAAATTTTGTTTGGGCCTATAAGATTGGGAGTACGAATTTCGATTTTGCCCTTGGCATTGCAATAACTGCATCAAGTGAAGTTTATGCCGCAGGCTCTTTCGCTTTAACAGCAGATTTTGATCCGGGAACATGTACATTTAACATGACATCTACCGGAGGATATGATGCGTATATCCAAAAAGTTACCTTCGGAACTTCTGCGTCAGATCCAACGATTACATCATTCGCACCACTTTCAGGTCCGATAGGCACAACGGTAACTATTACAGGAACAAATTTCAGCACTACACCTACTAACAACATCGTTACATTTAACGGAGTAGCTACTACTGTCATTGCCAGCACCACCACCAGTATCACTACTATTGTACCTGCTTCCGCAACTACGGGTAAAATCTCTGTTACGGTCAATTGCCATACAGTACAATCTGTTGCGGATTTCACGGTTGATGCTGCCACACAAAATTTCATCACCCAATGGAACCTGGCCACCCCAGGTTCCGGTGCCACGCAACTTACTTTTGGCACCGCTACCAGTGGCACCGTTAACTATACCTGGCAACAACTTCCAACCGGTGCATCCGGTAGTGGATCGTGGAGTGGAGCAACACTTACCATTACGGGTTTACCCACTGGCGGTACGATTCGTTTGCAAATTGAACCCACCAACTTCCAACGTATTATTATTAATAGCGGAACAGACCGCAACAGGCTTACCCGTGTAGAGCAATGGGGCACTACAGCCTGGACAAGTATGCAGAATGCATTTGTAAATTGCTCTAATCTGCAAGTAACAGCCACTGATGTACCGGATCTGTCAGGCGTTACCAATATGTCGGGTATGTTTCGCGGATGTATCACGTTGAATTCACCCAGTAATATAGGTTCATGGAATACATCGACTGTCACCGATATGTCAGCATTGTTTTCGCTGGCAAGTTCTTTCAACCAAAACATCAGCTCCTGGAATACAGGAGCCGTTGTTAATATGTCTAATCTGTTTGCCGATGCAGCTGCCTTTAATCAAGACATCGGAGTCTGGAATACTGCATCTGTTACAAACATGACTGGTATGTTTGCCGGGGCCGTTGTCTTCAATAGAAACATCGGAGCCTGGAATACTGCGGCCGTTACCAATATGAACAGTATGTTTTTCAGTGCCTATGCCTTCAACCAAAATATCACTGGATGGAATACTGCTTCCGTTACAAACATGGCCAGTATGTTTGGATATGCCTATGACTTTAACCAAAATATTGGGATTTGGAATACCGCGGCCGTTACCAATATGAGCAGAATGTTTGAAGATGCATTTGACTTCAACCAAAACATCGGGACCTGGAACACCTCGGCCGCTACCAATATGAGAGGCATGTTCATTGATGCCTATGCCTTCAACCAAAATATTGGCACCTGGAATACTGCGGCTGTTACCGATATGAGCAGAATGTTTGATTTTGCCACTGCCTTCAACCAGAACATCGGAACCTGGAATACCGCAGCCGTTACAGACATGAGTGGTATGTTTGCTGATGCCAGTGACTTCAATCAAAATCTTGGAACATGGACATTAAACCCGGGCGTTAACTTAACCGGCATGCTTAACAATAGTAATTTGGATTGCGCTAACTACTCGGCTACTTTAATAAGTTGGAGTGCCAATTCATCCACGCCTAATGGCAGAACACTCGGTGCCACAGGAAGGCAATATGGCACAGATGCATTAGCAGCAAGAACTAATTTGATTTCTACAAAAGGGTGGACCATCACCGGAGACGCATCTTCAGGAGCAGCTTGCAGTTTAGCATTGCCCACGATCACATCTTTCACTTCCATCACAGGCCCGGTTGGCACAACCGTAATTATAACGGGTACAAACTTCAGTACAACACCTGCTAACAACACGGTTACATTTAATGGAGTGCCCGCTGTGGTAATATCTAGCACTACTACCACTCTAACTGTTTTAGTGCCCACAGGTGCCACCTCCGGAAAGATTTCTGTTAGTGTTGGTGGTAACTCTGCCACCAGCACAGATGATTTTACGGTAACCACTGCTAACCTCGAAATTGAAATCTACAATGCGATATCGCCCAACAACGATGGTAAAAATGAATTCTTTAATATTCAAAATATTGATGCCCTTGAACCCGACAACACCGTAATCATTTATAACCGCTGGGGCGCGAATGTATTTGAAGTTGATAATTATTCCGAAGCCAATGCTTTTCGCGGATTGAACAATAACGGCAATGAACTTCCCTCTGGAACGTATTTCTATAAAATCGTTTTCAATTCGTCAGGAAAAACACAAACCGGGTATTTGATAATGAAAAAATAATTTTATGAAATGAGCATAAACTGCACTATACCCAGCTGTATGTTAATTCCACTAATCTACTTGGTAGTACGACTCTTTGTATGCGAATTCCATGCCTGCATGCCGGAATGTGGCTACGGCATGCAGGCATGTGACTACTAAAAATAATTATTAACACATGAAAAAGCCTATCCTCCTTACCAGTCAACTATCTTTTAGTTTTCATGAACGGTCGTTGAGTAATTTTTAGAGTATGAAAAAAGTCATCCTATTACTATTGCTTAGTCCACTAATTATACAAGCGCAAGTCTCCAGCACTTTTAACACCGATGCAGAAGGTTGGACGGCCGCTCACACAGGAGGAACAGCAGCAACGTTCAATTTCTTAAATTCAGGTGGCAACCCTACTGGTTTTCTATCTGCTTCTCCACCTACTGCAGGTGGAGGTGTAAACATCAGTTTTTCATGGTATTGGAATGCACCTGCGCAATTTTTTGGTAACTTCGATTTCTCTTATGGCTCAAATTTCAAAGTTGACCTGCAACAATCCATAGCAGGTACAGACAATACACAAAGTGATATTATAATTTATAGTGGTGGTAATTCTATTCACTATAATTTTCCTACCAAGCCAGCGGTAAGCCCGGCATGGTCAAGCTATTCAATCGCGCTAGATGAAACGGCTGGCTGGCGTTGGAATTCCGTAGCGGGCGCCTTGGCACTAAAACCTCAAATTAAAATTGTTCTTGCTAATATTACCGGTATTCGTATTCGTTGCAAATTTATTAACAGTGCCGGTTACACCAGTGGCATTGATAATGTAGCCATTGAAAAGAGAACGCTGGTCGCAAACCCTATTATCACTTCGTTCTCACCAACTTCAACTTATCCGGATGAAACAGTAACAATAAACGGAAGCAACTTCGGTACACTACCTGCAAATAACATAGTGTACTTTGGTTTGGTTAGAGCCGAGGTATTAACAGCAACTCCTTCGAAGCTAACCGTTAAAGTACCTAAAGCAGCAACACTGGCACCGATTTCTGTTATTAACACAACTACTAGTTTAACCGCTATCTCTGCACTTGATTTTCTTCCATTAACAGTTACCGATTCGGACTTTATTGGCCACTTGCTTCCAGGCTCATTCAGTAACAATGTAATTGTTCCGTATGGAGATTTTAATGATAATGGATTAGCCGGTGGAGCCATGGGCGATATTGATGGCGATGGTTTGTTGGATATTGTTGCCTTCGAAGATCCCGGTGAGTTTGCCATATTTTTAAATCAGGGTCAAACAGGGCCATTAACATCAAGTTCATTTTCTTCTAAAATTCAAATACCTTCTGGCGAACTAGGACAAGGTAATTCAAATGGTACCATACTACACGATTTTGATAATGATGGTAAACTAGATATCGCCACTTACTTCAGAGGTGCAAGCCCATCATTAACAGGAGGCTTTACAGTAAGTCGAAACATAAGTACACCGGGGAACATCTTATTTGAATCTGCTGAACAATTTTATAACGTAGGTATTTTTTGCTCGGGTATGGATGCAGCTGATCTGGATGGTGATGGCTTGCTGGACTTTCTACTAAACTCAAGCGGACTATACTACGCGCGAAATATCAGCACTCCCGGCAATATAGAATTTGCTACGCTCAGATTTTTAAACGCTTCGGTCGGAGCCGTGTCCACCAAAGATTTAAACGGAGATGGTAAACCTGAAATAATGGTGGTAGGAACGGGTTTTAACTTATTAGAGAACATTTCTACTCCGGGCAATATTCAGTTTGCTGCGCCCGTCAATTTTCCTGGCAGTGCCGTAAGTGGTATAACTATGGCTGACTTGGATAGTGACAATAAAGCTGACATTCTTTACTACCGGATCAATGGCTTTAATGATTACGATCTTGTAGTCAAAAAAAACATCCATACTACAGGGGCATTATCAATTGCATCATTCGATGCTGACATTATCCTTTCTTCGGTTAACCGTGCTTATTCGCAACGAGTAGCTGATTTAAATGGTGATGGTAAACCTGACATTCTTATTGGCCTTAACAGTGGAAGTACAGGTTATGGCTTTGGTGTATTTGAAAGTAAAGTTGAGCCCGGCACGCTTAATACTTCTTCCTTTTTTCCGCTTGTTGAATATGAAGAAACATCGAATGGGGTTTTAGCTATTCCGCTTATTGGCGATTTGAACGGAGACTTATTACCCGATGTAGTTGGCTTTGCCAGTAGCGATGGTGGCGAACACGGTTTAATTCTTTACACCAATCAAACAATCTCAGCGCCCAATATTTCTGTAAATACTATATCACCTCTTGTAGCACCTGTAGGCAGTACAGTTACTATAACCGGAAACAAATTCTCTTCTGACATTACAAAAAATACAGTTTGGTTTGGTGGCGTAAAGGCGCAAGTACTTACTGCAAGTAAAAATGAAATTACCGTTACCGTTCCGCCTGGTGCAGGCTATGAGCGTGTAAGCGTTACCCGCGATAACCGTACTTCGCGTTATCACTTACCATTCTCCACTACGTTCTCATCGGGTGTAACATTTGATGGCACTTCATTCGCAGCACCCGTTACTTTTCCAGTAACCGGTGCCGATTATGATGTAGAAGCGGCTGACTTAAATGGTGATGGAAAACCAGAATTGATTGCTGAGTCGCGTGTAGTAACGGGAATAATCCGAAACTATGCGTGGTCGTTCGAGAATGTGCATACTGCCGGAGCCATAACTTCAAGTTCATTTATCATTAGCGACACCACCAACGAGTCTGCGTTAAACCTACGCATGGTTGATCTGGATGAAGATGGGCGGCTTGATATTTTATCTCAACAAGCGCTGTTCCGCAATTCAACCACCACCAACGAAATAGAGTTCGATAATAATGTAAACGGTGCCGTAGGGAGCAATCAAAACTGGGCCGATTTTGATTTGGATGGTAAGACAGATGTGATTGCCGCAAACACGGGTGGTGCATCATTGTTGCTTTATAGAAACACTTCCAAACCTGGGCCGTTCCGAACAGGTGCGTTTGCTACTTTTGGGGCCGCATTAGGGCTTGCCAAACCTGCCGTCAATGGCGGAACTGCTGTTGGAGATTTTGATAATGATGGCTTTGTAGAATTTGCAAGCACGAATCCTACTACCGATAACATGCGCGTTTGGCGAAACAACGGGGGTTTCCCTCTAAGTACAGCCCAGTTCTCGGTTGTTGGCGATTTGACCACAGGCGATAATCCTGGCAGATTGTACTCTGGTGATTTCGATCAAGACGGAAAACTTGACCTACTTCTTTATCATGGAACCGGAACCAATAATACTTTACTTACCATTTTCCACAACACCAGCACCGTAGGCAACATCAGTTTCTCACGCGTTGATTTAACCAATCCCAGCGCAACTACAGTTGCCACCATTGCCGATTTAGATGGCGATGGTAAACCGGAAATCATTACCACCAGCGAAAGCGGAAACAGGTTTTCTATTTTCAAAAACATTCATGCAACTGGCGCATTAACGGCTGCTTCATTTGCAACTCCGTTCAATACAACGGTTACTGCTCCGCGTGGCATTACTGCTGGTGATTTGAACTTAGATGGCAAACCTGAAATTATTCTTACACGTGCAGCGGGGTTGTTGGTGGTGTATGAAAATCTGGTACCCACTGTTGCTATTTCCATCACCCAACAACCAGCTTCACCCAACTATGCCTGCGAAGGTGGCTCCGCTTCGTTTACAACTGCTGCTTCGGGTACTACCAACATCACCTATCAATGGCAGAAGTTTAATGGCAGTGTGTTTGTTAATCTTATTAACAATTCAACTTTTGGTGGTGTTACAACTGCTACACTTAACATTAGCAATGTATCTGCTTCCGAATCGGGCGATTATCAATGTGTAATTTCGGGTGACTTTGCAGCCAATGTAATTACTTCCGTTGGTAACCTTGTGTTCAACAGTTTACCTTCGCCACCCGATGTGTTGAATGGTGTAAGTTGCGGACCGGGTGTTGTTACGCTTACAGCTTCCGGTGGTTCTCCAGGCGACTATCGTTGGTATTCAGGCTCTCCGCTTACACTCATTGCTGGTGAGCAAAACGAAACATTTGTTACGCCTTCGCTCACTGCTAACACTACTTATCACGTTGCCTTGCGTAGTACCTTTTGCGAAAGTGTGCCTGTGGCCGTGACCGCCATCATCAGTACCATACCCACACAACCTGTAATTACTTCCAGTATTACTCCGGTCGGTAATGCACTTACTATTTGCGCGGGTAATTCGCTCACGCTTTCAGCGCCTAATGGATTTGCTTCCTATCTCTGGTCGGATGGTTCTACTGCACAACAACTTTCCGTTTCAGCTTCGGGAACGTATACGGTTTCGGTTATCAATGCCAATGGTTGTGCGAGTCCGGCTTCGGATGGTATAGTCATTACCGTACAAGCTAATCCTTGTAGTAATTCCGCTCCGGTAATCACTACCACTTCTGCCAGTACTACGCTTGGCAGTTCTGTGTCCATTGATTTAGCGACTTTAATTTCTGATGCAGACAACAATCTTGTATTAAGTTCTTTATCCGTTTCGCAACCCGCTAGCGGTGCAGTGGTTTCTCTTAATGGAACTTCTCTCTCTGTTAATTATTCGGGCAACCCGTTTACGGGAACTGAAGTTATCTCTATTCAGGTGTGCGATGTATTTGGCGAATGTACCACTCAGCAGTTTTCTATTACCGTAATTGGCGAAATCGAAATCTTCAATGCTGTATCGGCTAATGGCGATGATAAAAATGCATACTTCAGAATTGAAAACATTGAAGTACTTGAACCGGCCAACACAGTAACCATTTACAACCGCTGGGGCTCTAAAGTTTTTGAAGTTGAAAATTATTCCGAAGCCAATGCATTCAAAGGGCTTAATCAAAACGGAAATGAACTTCCTTCCGGAACGTATTTTTATAAAATCGTACTTAAATCTACAGGTAAAACAAGTAATGGTTTTTTGGTGCTGAGGCGGTAAGTTATTTCCTTGTCTTCGTTGCTTGACTTCGGGTAAAGACTCCTTAAATCGAGGTCCCGGAAATATTCATTTCGATGTTCGGCATGTCCGGTTAATGCATCATCGGTTTGATAAAGTATTAGAATAAACTCAAAAAAGGGCAAATCCATTTCAGCATCGCATGATCATGTGATTTCATGCTACCTTTTATCTGCGGATTTTTAGGGGTATGAAAAAAACCATCCTCCTACTCTCCTTTATCACACTTTTTGTTGCAGCCTCTGCACAAATCACCAGCACGTTTGATACTGATGCCGATGGGTGGACTTTTTCAAATAACGGAACTCCGGTAACGGTAAACCACAATGCCACCAATGGCAACCCCGGTGGGTTTTTAGCTACTGCTCCCTATTCATCCAATGCAACTGCAACTTCACAAGGGTGGTTTGCACCCGCTAAGTTTTTAGGACAGAAAGCATTAAGATCATACGGCATGAATCTTCGCTTTGACCTGCAACAATCTGCGGCCGGAACAGCATCAAGCGGACAAGGCGATGTTCGTATCGGTGCACCAGGCTTCTATATTGTTTTTTCACTTCCCGTAAAGCCAGCCGTCACTCCGGCTTGGTCATCGTACACAATCAAATTAGATGAAACAGGTGGATGGAGGGTAGGTGGTACCGGTGGTGCATTGGCTACTAAAACAGACATCATTCGCGCGCTATCCAACATTGCTACTATAGAAATTCGGGGTACATACATTACGAATGCCGCCAATGTAGTAGGTATTGATAATGTTATCCTTGAACAAAAAATATTAGATCCAACTCCTGTAGTAACTTCGGTTTCACCACTAAGCGGTATACCCGGAGCAAGTGTAACGATTAACGGAACTAATTTTGGTGCCACTGCCGCGCAGAATACCGTTTACTTCGGCACCACCAAAGGTACCATTACAAGTGTTTCGTCTACTCAGATGAATGTAACCGTGCCTGCGGGAGCACAATACGGGCCTATAAGTGTAGTGAATCTTACAACGGGTTTGCTCACCAAAACAAATCAGAGTTTTAACCCACTGTTTGATAACAATAAAGATTTTGGCGGGGAAATTATTCCGGCCTCGCTCTCGCGGGGTTTGAATACCGTGGTGCAAAACGGAACAGAGATCTCAAATAACACCAGCAGCAGCGGGGGCACCATGGGTGCAGGCGACATAGATGGCGATGGGTGGGTAGATTTGGTCGGCTCCGAAAAGGGCACGCAAACCATTTATGTGTTTCGCAATTTAGGTACCGGTGGCACCGTAGGTATTTCTTCTTTCGCAACGCCCACTTCTTTGTCTGTGGCTTCCTTACCGCTACCCGGAGGAGCACCCACCGGCATGGGTGAGATCACGGTTACCGATGTTGACTCAGATGGGCGACTGGATATTGTCACCATAGCCGCCAACGTACCCACAGGCGGCTACTTAGTGGTGTTTAGAAACACGAGCACAGCAGGATCAATATCGTTTGCAAGCCCTGAGTTTTTTTCTTATGGTTATTACTCTTCACAACTGCGAACCACTTCGGCCGATTTTGATGGTGATGGAAGAATTGATTTCGTCCATACTACTGGAACATCACCTGGTGGAATTTGGCTGAACAAGAATTTGAGTACTCCGGGCAATGTTCTTTTTGCGTATGCGCAATATATAGGACCCAATAATGGGCGCAGCGATTTGAGTGTAGGTGATTTGAACGGTGACGGTAAACCTGAACTTATTGCTACCAGAGGTTCATTCGAAATTCATGAAAACACTTCTGTACCGGGCACCATCTCGTTCAACACACCCTTCTTGCTAGCCGGTACATCTATTGTAAATTTTACCGTTGCCGATCTCGATGCCGACAACAAAGCAGATTTGATTTGGGGAGGCGGTAACCAAGTTTACTTTTCAAGGAATATTTATTCCGGTGGTGCGCTGAGTGCTGCTTCTTTTGACGCTCCTTTTCAAGTGCCCCATTTAGCTTCTAATACCTATCATATTGCTGTGAGCGATATCAATGGCGATGGCAAACCCGATGTGGTGGCAACGGGAGATATTGACATGGCCATATTTCAAAACAGAGGTGGAGCAGCGCTGAGTGCGGGTTCTTTTACAAACAGTACACTATACCAGGCCAGTGTAGGTGCTACAACGCGCATATATCCCTCCGCTCCTGTTATTGCTGATTTGGATGGTGACAATAAACCCGAGGTGATGCTGAGTCATACAAACTGGAATATACCAGCAGCGGCAAAAGGAATTTATATTTTTCACAATGAAAGTTTCCCGGCTCCCGTCATCAATAGCATATCACCTTCTTCAGGAAACGTAAACGCTGATGTTACGCTAACAGGTGACTTTATGTTTACCGGAAACGTATCACCTACTATCCGATTAGGTGGGGTGGGCGCAGTTGTTAATAGTCCAACCAATACATCCACTGTTACACAAATTCCTGCCGGTGCCCTGAGCGGAAAGTTTGCGATTACCAACCATGGACTTACTGGGTTCAGCTCACAATTTAATTTAACGTTTGCTACCGATCGCGTCATCAACGCGTCATCCTTTGGCCCCAGCATTAATTTTGCATTGGCAACAAATGTGCGCAATGCCATTGATGTTGCCGACCTCGATGACGATGGTAAAGTAGAAGTATTAGTCGTTGATAATCTTAGTACTGGAAAAATTTTCAAAAACACAAACGCTACTGCCGGACAACCCATCACTGCATCTTCACTAACCGTAGAGAGCACAACCTATGGTTCGGGTATTAACCTAAAAGCATTGGATATAGACGGTGATGGTAAAATAGATCTGAATAGTGGCTTTAATTTATTTCAAAACACATCCACCAGTTCTATTTCATTTGCAACGGGAGTTACTACACGTCCTACCGGTTTCAATTATGCCGTTACTGCTGATTTTAATAAAGATGGAAAGATAGACTTTGCCTTAACGGATGGAACGGCCTTGATTCGCGTGCATAGCAATCAAAGTTCTAGAGGTACATATAATTCCATCGGAAATTTTTCACCCTTTAGTGAAGCGGTTGTTGGCCTTGCCAAAGTGAATGGTGCCGGAGGAATTGTAGCTGCCGATTTTGATGGAGATGGGTATGATGATCTCATTGCCACCAATACAGTTGCTAACTCTATTACCATCTATCGGAATGAACAGATGATCGGCCCCATTACTACTGCTTCTTTTTCCCTTGTCGGAAATAATTCAGTAACAGGTCTTCAACCCTATAATATCACAGCAAGTGATTTTGATGGCGATGGGAAAATTGATCTTGCCGTTACGTATTTCAACAGTGCTTTCATATCCATATACAGAAACACCGGAAGTGCAGGCACCATAAGTTTTGCTGCAGCCGTTGATGTTACATGCCTGAACAAAGGGTATAGTATAGCGTCACAAGATTTAGATGGCGATGGCAAAGCTGAAATTGTTATTATTCATCAACCTAATCCCGGGCCAGGTTCTTTTAGTGTTTTCAAAAACACCAGCACATCCGGAACGGTTAGCTTTGCAACACCTGTTAATTACGCCCTCGGACGAAATCCACAAGCATTGAGCATTGCGGATATTAACTCCGATCAAAAGCCCGATATTTTAATTGTTGCCTCTGGAGGATCAACCGCGCCTGCAAATGCCTTGATGGTGTTTGAAAATAAAATTTCTTTACCCATCCCAACTATTACATCTTTCACTCCGGCTTCGGGGCCAATCGGTACAACAGTCATAATTACAGGAACTAATTTTGATACTACGCCTGCCAACAACATTGTGATGTTCAACGGAACAACTGCGGTGGTAACAGCCAGCACGGCAACCTCGATTACTACCACAGTACCCATAGGTGCCACCACCGGAAAAATTACAGTGACCATTGTTGGGAATACTGTTGTTAGTGTTTCTGATTTTACTATTACCGTCATTGCCTTACCAACCATTACAAGCTTCACCTCTACTTCCGGCCCCATTGGTACAACGGTAATCATCACGGGTACTAACTTCAGCACAACACCTGCGGATAACACCGTTACATTCAATGGTGTACCCGCTGTTGTACTTGCGAGTACCGCTACTACTTTAACAGTTCTTGTTCCCTCTGGCGCAACTACGGGAAAAATTTCTGTTTCTGTCGCAGGTAATGCGGCCACCAGCGTGGATGATTTTACAGTAACCCTCTCCAATCTTGAAATTGAAATCTATAATGCAGTATCTGCCAATGGCGATGATAAAAATCCATACTTCAGAATTGAATACATTGAAACCGTAGAACCCGAAAACACGGTAACTATTTACAACCGGTGGGGTTCTAAAGTTTTTGAGGTTGAAAATTATACAGAGGCCAATGCATTTAGAGGACTCAATCAAAACGGAAATGAACTACCTTCCGGAACGTATTATTATAAAATCGTACTTAAATCCTCTGGTAAAACAGAACATGGATTTTTGGCTCTGAGGCGATAACCTTTTCATTTGGAGATTTATGTAGCATTGCAAATACGCCTGCGCTTAGGTAAATTTCACTTCCATGAAATCTCTACTCGCAGGGCTATTCTTCTTCCAACTTTATTCCATTGGCTTCGCACAAAAGTCAGATAGTCTGCAAACACTCATTCAACAAACCAAAACCGATACCGCTAAAGCCATTTTATATAGTTTGTTAGCTGATGAACTCACTAAAACAAATCCTCAAAAATCAATTGAGGTTGCAAAAGCCGGAATAAAACTATCGCACCAAATCGGGTTTGACAGAGGTGTTTTTGAAAACTATTTTTCATTGGCCAGTTCGCTTCAGGGGCAGTCGCAATTCGATTCAGCTATTCATTACTTTCATAAAGCTAAGGTTGTCGGTATTAAAACTGAAGACGTTTCCGCACAAGCGAAAATTTACTCAGCGTTGGGGCATTCTTTTATGCGCAAATCTACTATGGACTCAGCGCGGTTCTACCTGGATAAAGGATTAGAGCTTGCGCAGCAAACAAAAAACTATCGGGTTGAAGCTGGTATTTACAACAATTACGGAAACGTTTACCTGGAAGAAAGTAATTACCAGCAAGCGTTAGATTATTTTATCCGAGCTGCAAAATTATATGAGAATCCATTAGCCGATACCTATGGCCAATGCCTGGCCTTATCAAACATCGGCAATATTGAATACCGGCTTGGTAATTATGACAAAGCCCTGAGTTACGCACAGCAAAGTATGACGATTGCCAAACGCGAATCGCTTACACCGCAAATTGGATATGCCCACAAATTGTTAGGAAGAATTTACCGTCAACAAAAAAAATACGATAGCGCTTTACTCGAATACGAACAAGCTCAAAAATTATATCTTCAGTTGGGAGATATTAGAAGTGCTGCAGAACTACTTCAAAACGTGGGTAATATTTACTTTGATAAGGAACAACATGCAGCTGCTTTACTAAACTATAAAAAATCGTTAGGCCTTGCCCGGAAAATCTCTAACAAGTCGATAAGTGCCTTTGCTTACTCCGCTATCGGGCAGGCAAATTATATGTTGAAGAAAAATGACGAGGCCATTCTTTATCTGGACTCGGCTCGCATAGCAGCCAAGGCGCTTGGCAATGGTTATTTATTGATGGATACTTATCAAGCCATCAGCGCCACCTACGAAGCAAAAGGCGATTACAAAAAAGCGTTAAGCAATTCGCAACAGTATGTGCTGGTAAAGGATAGTTTAACGCAGGCCGAGAATCGCACGCTGATGGAAGAAACTCAGGCCCGCTATGAGTTAGAGAAAAAACAAACTCAAATTGATTTACTGCAAAAAGATAATGAGCTAAGAATTGCAGATGCACGCAGACAACGCGCTATTCAGATTGGAGCTTTTACGGCTTTGGTTCTGATTCTGGTAATCGGTGTGTTGTTGATTAACAGATACAGAACTACTGCCCGCGCAAAAAGGCTGGCCGAAATAGAAGCGGTAAGAAATGATATTGCCCGCGATTTGCATGATGATATTGGCTCTACACTTTCCACTATCAACATCATTAGCAAATTAGCCATACATGAAAATCCATCAGGCAACAATCTTCAGTTAAGTCGCATTGCTGAGCAATCGTCCAAAACCATGGAAAGCATGAGCGATATTGTGTGGTCTATTAATCCGGTTAACGACACGTTTGCAAAAGTTCTGGTAAAGATGAAAGTATTCGCTGCCGAAATTCTTGAACCCCTAAACATGCAGTACCGGTTTGTGGATGAAGGTGTTGACGGGCGCATGATCTTAAATGCCAAACAAAGAAAAAATCTTTTTCTGATCTTTAAAGAAGCAGTAAACAATGCCGCAAAATATAGTGGCGCAACCGAACTGCTGATAACGTTTAGCCAACATGCTAAAATGCTTACCATGCAAATTACAGACAATGGAGTTGGCTTTGATAGCGACAAAGAAACGGCAGGAAACGGAGTGCGTAACATGAATGCGAGGGCTAACGATCTGAATGCAAAATTCAGATTAAAAAGCGAGCCCGGCAGCGGAACCGTTATCTTTCTGGAAATGCCTATTACATGATTGGGGTATAGACTAAATGCTGGATTAGGTTTTTATTTGTGCATTCAAAATGGCCATAACCGTACTTTTATACGAAGACAATACCATGTTGCGCGAAAGTATCAGCAGCATGATTCGCCTTGACCCGCGGTTTTTGGTTTCGGCAGCCTTCGATAATGTATTGCATGCCGAAAATCAGGTGGCCGAAATTAATCCGAACATTATTTTAATGGACATTGACATGCCCGGCCGCAATGGAATTGAAGCCGTAACCCGAATCCGGGCAACCGGTTCTACAACTCCCATTTTAATGCTAACCGTGTTTGACGATACTCAGCATGTATTTGATGCGCTACGGGCCGGAGCTTCGGGTTATCTTCTAAAAAAACATCTTTCCTCTAAACTATTCGAGGCCATTGATGAGGTGCTAACCGGTGGCGCGCCTATGTCGCCCACCATAGCCTTTATGGTAATTGCAGCCTTGCAAAAACCGGTGGCAAATCCTTACCAACTCACGCCCCGCGAAAACGAAATCCTCGCATCCCTTGCCAAAGGCAATAGCTACAAATTAATTGCTTCCGAATTTTTTGTTACGGTTGATACCGTACGGGCACATATCAAAAAAATCTACGAAAAGCTGCATGTTCATTCGCAGACCGAAGCTGTAAGTAAAGCTATTAAGGAGCGGCTGGTGTAAACGCGTATTACATCATCATGTAATACCGGCCACTAAAAATTCAGTGCATCTTTGATATCAGGTTACCTCACCAACTTGATAAAGCATTATGAATTCTTTTTGCGATAATTCCAGCACTATATTAAAGTTGTTGATACTGGTATTGCTAATTTATCCGTCACAACTATTAGCTCAGGTTACATTTCAACAAACCACTCTAATCAGCATGCCTTCTACACCTCAGGAGTTGGCTAAAGGCGATTTCAATAATGATGGACGTATTGATTTTGTGGGTGTCAACTTTAATGGCCTCCTCAATCAGCAAGTAACTATTTTATTAAATTCCGGAAACGGTACATTTTCTGGTTCCAATAAAAGAAACTTTGCCTCCATGCAAAACACGCTTGACGTTGCTGTCGGAGATTTTAACAAAGACGGAAATCTGGATGTAGTAACCATTAGTCAGCAAAGTACTAATGCTCTAACACTTTTACTTGGCGATGGGGCAGGTAATCTGGCCGCTCCCATTCATTTTAATGCTGGCAGCACTCCTCAAGGTATTGCCGTAGGCGATATGAATAAAGACGGAAACTTAGATGTATTAGTAACGAATAGAGGAACTCCAAGTGATGTTTATGTTTATCTTGGCAACGGCTCCGGAAATTTCGCTGCACCTACAATTATCACTATCGCCAATGTGTGGGATATTACAATTGCCGACTTCAATGGCGATACCAATCCAGATTTTGCTGTCTATGTTGGCAATAACGTACAGGTTTGGTTTGGAAACGGAACCGGTACTATTTATACACTTGGTCCTACTATAACTTCGTTTGGTATTTCTGCAAACCCTATCATCTCGGCCGATCTTGATGGCGATGGCGATATGGATATTTTAGCTTCGAGTGGTTACACCTTAAACGATGGAAGTGGAAACTTCTCGGCACGAGTTATATTAAGTCAAACCGGAAGTGTTTACCGGGTAGCCGACATTAACAACGATTCACATCCGGATATAATCGCCAACGACCACAATCAAAATACTCCCAACATGAGAGTTTTGTTAGGTAATGGCAGCGGTACATTTACCCTACTTGCCAAATTTGAAATCAGGGGTTACGCAAATGGAATCGAAGTGGCAGATGTCAACAACGATGGCAATCCAGATGTAGTGAGTATTGGTGCCTGGGGTGGCGTACCTGTTGCCGATGTATTACTTGGGGATGGCACGGGTTATTTTACAAACGTTCCCATAAAATATCCAACTACAACAGACCCACGCGATATTGCTAAAGGAGACTTTAATGAAGATGGCGAAATCGATATTGCGTTAACGCATGCAAGTAGTATTGTAACAATTTATTTAGGTGCGGGTAATGGGCGCTTTACAAAAACATTAACCAATTATGCCACTGGTGCATTACCGCAGTACGTTATAACTTTTGATTATAATAAAGATAACCATCTTGATTTAGTAACTCTAAATTGGAGTGGAGCCTCGATAACGGTTTTAACAGGAGTTGGTGATGGTAGTTTCAATTTATTAGGTACCCTTCCCGTAGCAGCCCTATCGGGTAGCCGATTAACAATAGCCGATTTTAACAACGATACCTTTGCTGATATTGCCGTTTCCGGATACACCAATAATTTTATAAGCATCCTTACCGGAACAGGTACAGGATTCAACGCACCTATTATAATTCCAACATCGGCTAACGTTTCGGAAATTAAAGCGGGTGATTTTACGGGTGATGGGAATCAGGATATTATTGCAGATTTCAACAATATTAATCGAATGGTACTTTTTACGGGTAATGGCGCAGGCGGCTTTACAGAAAGTACTACTCAATATGCGCATGGAGGTAGCTTCTTTCTTGTTGATGATATCAATAATGACAGCCGACCAGATGTTATTGCTTTTTCAAATAGCAATAGCGGAAATGACTATTTCATTAATGATGGCACAGGAGGTTTTACAGGAACTGCCATGGCAGTTTCGTTGGGTGGTTTTCCATGGGGCTATGAAGATATGAATGGTGATGGCATTAAGGATTTAATTGTGGGCTCGCAAAATACTTCAAGCTCAAGTCCGGGACAGATCGTTGTGTTTAGAGGTGTTGCCGGTGGCATTTCAAACTCAATTCTTATCGACAAGGATTACTCCGGTGGAAATCGTTTTGTGCTGCATGATCTAAATCTGGACGGCCGAACCGATATAATTGCAACCTCAAACAATTTGTATGAAGATTATGTTGGTTCGTTAATCAACACAACTGTTTCGGCTGGTTGTCCGGCAATTATATCGCAGCCATCTTCTGCAACTGTGTGTACTGGTAAATCTTTTGGCTTTACTGTTTCAGCATCGGGTAGTGCACCATTAGCCTATCAGTGGCGAAAAGACGGTATTGATATTCCGGGGCAAACTTCCGCCTCAATTGTTTTTCTTGCAACTGCTTTAACCGATGCCGGAACTTATAGCTGTAGCGTTAGCAATGGTTGTGGAAGTGTGGTGAGCAGCAATGCCATTCTTACTGTTTCAACTACTCCTAATGCTCCAGGGGCAACGGGGGCTACGGGTTGCGAAGGAGCAAGTGTTACCTTAACTGCATCGGGCGCGAGTAATGGACAGTATAGATGGTATATTTTAGAGGAAGGCATCGATCCTTACGGTAATCCAATTACAGAAGTATTTTTAATTTCAGGCCAAACCAACAGCACGTACACCACACCGGCCCTAACCGAAACAACTGAATTTCTGGTAGCCATTAATAACGGAATTTGCGAAAGTAATCCAACCCTGGTAGAAGCGACTATTAATAATTGCAACGGTACACCACCGTCAATCACAACCCAAACTTTGGTTACACAATCCGGACAAATCATTACACTTGAGCTGATTCCCCTGATAGCAATCACCAATGGTAATCTGGATTTAGCTTCCTTAGAAATTCTTGAGCAGCCAGCGAGTGGTGCCATTGGCTCTATTAACGCAAGCGGAGTGCTTACTATAAACTATGCAGGAATTGATTTTTTTGGTACGGAGTCAATTACTATCAGGGCATGCGATACCAATGGCCTTTGTGCAGAGCAGGTATTTACGATTGAAGTAACTGAAGGGATCGAAATCTACAATGCTGTATCCGCTAATGGCGATGATAAAAATCCTTTCTTCAGAATTGAAAACATTGAAGCATTAGAACCGCAAAACACAGTAACTATCTATAATCGCTGGGGTAGCAAAGTTTTTGAAGTTAAAGATTATACTGAGGCCAATGCGTTTCGGGGATTAAATCAAAATGGAAATGAACTTCCTTCCGGAACTTATTTTTACAAAATCCTCCTTGAAGATTCAGGAAAAACTTTAACCGGATACCTGGTACTGAAAAGATGAGCAGCCGATCCAAAATTCATTTTTTGATTTGAGGTAATCCTGTATCTTCACCGCCAGACCGAAACCTGCCTGTAAACAAACTTTAAAATTTAATCACTCACTTATGAAACACGCCTTACTTGCCAGTACGGCCCTTGCCCTATTTATGGTTGGCTGCGGAAGCAAATCTGAAACTACTTCTGACGCGCCACCTCCGGTTGCCGAAAAAAAAGCTGACACGCTAACCGGAAATCGCATCGACAACTATTACTGGATGAAGCTTTCTGACGAGCAAAAAAATGCCGAACAGAAAGATGAACAGACCCAAAAGGTTGTTAATTACCTCACAGCCGAAAACGATTATCTCAAAGCTTCATTAAAACACACCGAAGCTTTGCAGGAAAAAATCTACAACGAAATTATCGGGCGTATTAAACAAACCGATGAATCGGTGCCTTATAAAGACAATGGGTATTGGTATTATACGCGCTATGAGCAAGGCCAGGAATATCCAATCTATTGCCGCAAAAAAGGAACGTTAGAAGCGGCAGAAGAAATTCTATTGAATGTGAACGACATGGCGAAAGGTCATAGCTATTATTCCATTACCGGATTGAGTGTAAGTGAAGATAATAA
Organism: Cytophagales bacterium; assembly: GCA_017303795.1. Classification (GTDB taxonomy): domain Bacteria; phylum Bacteroidota; class Bacteroidia; order Cytophagales; family Cyclobacteriaceae; genus ELB16-189. The sequence goes on from JAFLBR010000003.1 coordinate 345,271, forward strand.
CCTGCTCGCTTATGCGGAAGACTCCGTTAGCCGCAGACGCTACACAGTTTATGTAAAGGATTTACGCACCGGTAAATTAGTCGAAGAACCAGTGCCTAATACCGAAGGGCAGGTTACGTGGGCTAATGATAACAAAACATACTTTTACACACGCAAAGATTCTGTAACCTTACGCTCGCGTTGGATTATCCGGCATAAAGTTGGGGTTACGTATAAAAACGATCCTATTGTTTCGGAAGAAGCAGACGAAACGTTTTATACCGGTATCTATAAAACCAAGTCTAAAAAGTATCTGGTAATCTGGGCGGGCAGCACGCTCACCAATCATTATCAAATTCTTGATGCCAATACTCCGGAAGGAAAGTTTAAAGAATTTACATTGCGCGAACGTGGCCTTGAATATTCTATTGAACATTACAATGATAAATTTTATGTAGTTACAAATCTAGATGCCCAGAACTTCCGCTTAATGGAAACGCCCGTTGCTAAAACAGAAAAAGCAAACTGGAAAGAAAAAATTGCACACCGCAAGGACACTTTATTGCAAGGCATTGAAATTTTTAAAGACTATCTGGTATTAAGTGAACGCGCAAATGCAAATACCTTGATGCGTGTTATCGATCAGAAGACCGGCAAAAAACATTATCTGGATTTTGGTGAACAAGCCTATACCACGTACCCTTCCATTAATCTTGATTTTGATACTGAGTTGCTGCGTTATGGGTACACTTCAATGGCCACGCCAAGTTCTACATACGATTACAACATGCGTACCCGCGAGCGTAAATTATTGAAACAACAAGAAGTGGTAGGTGGCCATAACCCAGCCGATTTTGTAACCGAACGCCAATGGGCCACTGCCGATGATGGTACTTTGATTCCCATGTCGATTGTTTATAAAAAAGGAATTGAAAAAAATGGCACCAACCCTACCCTGTTATATGGTTATGGTTCTTACGGTTCCAGCATGAGTCCAACTTTTTCCTCTACACGGCTTAGTCTTTTAAATCGTGGTTTTGTTTATGCCATTGCGCACATTCGGGGTGGGCAGGAAATGGGCCGCCAGTGGTATGAAGACGGTAAGATGTTCAACAAGAAAAACACGTTTACCGATTTTATTGATTGTGCAGAATACCTGATTGATGAAAAATATACTACATCAGAAAAACTTTTTGCTTCGGGTGGAAGTGCCGGTGGTTTGTTAATGGGTGCCGTAGTAAACATGCGGCCCGAATTATTTAAAGGTGTTATTGCCGCGGTTCCGTTTGTAGATGTAGTAACTACTATGCTGGATGAGAGTATTCCATTAACCACAGGTGAGTTTGACGAGTGGGGTAATCCGAAAAATCCGGAGTCGTACATGTATATGTTAGAGTACTCTCCATACGATCAGGTGAAACCGCAAAACTATCCGAACATGTTGGTAACAACCGGCTTCCATGATTCTCAAGTTCAATATTGGGAACCAGCCAAGTGGGTTGCCAAACTGCGCGAACTAAAAACCGATAACAACAAATTGTTACTTCGCACCAATATGGAAACGGGCCACGGGGGCACAACGGGTCGCTTTAAGGTTTACAGAGAGACCGCACAAGAGTATGCGTTCTTGATAGATCTGGCGGGGGTTAAGGAGTAGGAAGAGATTTATTAATCGCCTTCACCAACCCCGGCCCTTCATAAATAAAGCCGGTGTAGATCTGAACAAGGTCGGCACCGGCTTTTAGTTTTTATTAAATCAGATTTCTCAAAAAATCCCGGATGTGACGATGCTCTATTCCATTTCGGTTTCCCTTTGCATCCTCATCCAAACTCAGCACATATTTAGGGTAGTTGTCTGATAAAAGTTCAAGGTTACCAAACTCACGTTGTATCGTTCGTTCGTCTATTAGCAGATAGGCTACTTGGATGTATATTTTTTCGTTTCCACGTTCACAAACGAAATCTATTTCTTTATCCTGGTATTTTCCAACATGTACGTTATACCCGGCAATACGCAAGTGCAAAAACACAATGTTTTCTAAGATTTTAGAAATGTCAGTTGTTCTATACCCTAACAACGCATGTCGCAAACCAAGATCTTCGAAGTAATACTTCTGACCAATCTCAAAAATTTTTTTCCCTTGAAGTTCAGCCCTATTTACCTTCAATAAAAAGAATGCTTCTTCCAGATAGGACAGATAATTCAGGATAACATTGGGGGAAACAGAAACTTTTTGAGCCTTCAAAAAGTCACTAACACTTTTTGCTGAAAGTAAACTACCAATATTGTCTGCCAGATACCGAATCAGATTTTCAAGTAAGGCAATATTTCGAATGTTATGCCGTGACACTACATCTTTGAACAAAATAGCTGCATAAATATTTCTGAGGTAATCAAACACTAAGTGTTCGCTTAGTTCCAGATTTATCAAATAAGGTAATCCCCCAAACTTAAGGTATTGAAGAAAGTTCTCAGAACTATCACCCTCATTTCTAAAATTTAAAAATTCACTATACGAAAGACTGTATATTTTAAATTCGATATACCGTCCACTTAAATACGTTGCCAACTCACCCGATAGTAAAAAAGCATTACTCCCGGTAATGTAAATGTCGTGCTCAGCTTTTGCCTGCAGACTTCGTAAGCTTTTTTCAAAGCCAACTATATCCTGAACCTCATCAATAAATATGTAATTACGCTCACCAGGTTTAATATTGTTTGCCAGGTATTTGTTTAATGTGATGTGATCATGAATGCCTTCGAACTCATGGTATTCTTTATTGATATAGACAATAGAGGCATTGGGCTGTTTGGATTTAATAATATCCATGATTTGGAATAGCAAATAGCTTTTTCCAACCCTTCGCTGCCCAATTAATACTTTAATCAGATTCTGCCCGATAAATGGCGAAACCCTATTTAGATAAATTGGCCTTGAAATATAATTTTGAGGTGTTTTTACAAGCATTTTACTTATAGACAAAACATTTTACAAATATATAAAAAGTTTTACTTATAGATAAAAGTGTTCAATTAGGCATTCCTGGCTTTAATAAGCTGTTTATTAATCGTCTTCACCAACCCCGGCCCTTCATAAATAAAGCCGGTGTAGATCTGAACAAGGTCGGCACCGGCTTCTAGTTTTTCGAGTGCATCGTTAGCTGTCATAATTCCACCCACACCAATAATTGGATATGCTGGCCCTAATTGCTTACGCAAAAAAGAAATCACTTCCGTGGCTCGTTTGGTTAACGGTTTACCGCTTAAGCCGCCATTACCAATGGCTACAATTTCACTTTCGGATGTAGTTAATGCAGTACGGCTAATAGTTGTGTTAGTAGCAATTACACCATCCGTTTTTGTTTCTTTCAGAATTTCAACTACATCGTTTAGTTGCGCTTCATTCAGATCAGGCGCAATTTTTAAAAGTATGGGTTTATATTTTGGTTTGGCTTTGCTAAGCGCGATAACATCACTCAGTAATTTTCGTAGCGGTTCTTTTTCTTGTAGTTCGCGCAAGCCGGGTGTATTAGGCGAGCTTACATTCAGTACAAAATAATCTACGTAAGGATAAAGGGTTTCGAAACAGGTGTTGTAATCTTCAAAAGCTTTTTCGTTTGGTGTGATTTTATTCTTACCAATATTTCCGCCCACAATCACTTTCGATTTTCTGCTTCTTAGTCGCGCGACAGCGGCATGCACTCCGCCATTATTAAAACCCATACGATTTATGAGTCCACTATCTTTTGGCAAGCGGAACAAGCGTGGCTTTTCATTGCCGGGTTGGGCTTTGGGTGTAAGCGTTCCTATTTCAATAAATCCAAAACCAAACGCAGCCAACTCATCAATCAACTTTGCATCTTTATCAAACCCGGCTGCAAGGCCAACAGGATTTGGAAAGGTAATTCCTAATAGGGTACGCTCAAGGCTTCGCTCTTGTGTTGAATATGTAAATCCGAAAGAAACCTTACTCCTGACTGAAAATAGAAATTTGATTAAATATGGTATGCCTGGGGCGTACCCAAAAAATTTCAAAAACTTAAATGTAAAATGATGAATAGATTCTGGCGCAAACAGAAAAAGTATCGGCCGAAGAAAGGATTTATACATACCTACTTCTTCTTTTTCTTAACAGGTTTACCAAACTGCTTAAATCCACGTTGCACAATCTGATCAACCAACCGCTCACCTCCGGCACTACTCATATTGGTAGTTGAATTTATTCGCCACACTAGAAAATTTTTACTGTCGTTTAAATCAATAATTAAACTTCCTTGCTGATAATCGCGAATGTAAGTTCTCTCATTCGAACCCGGTGTCATGCCCATTGGGCCCACATTTCCCATGTCGCTTCGCGAAAGCGTACCCACCACATACGATACTACAAGATCAGAAGCGGAGTCAACCTGCTTTAGTCCTTTCAAACCAAGTTCGGTAGTAATTGCCTTTACAATCCAGCGTTTTATCTCTTCATCCGAAACCTGCTTCTGGTCTTTGGGCGTAATTACTTCTTGTTCGCCAAAGCGAAATGTTTTGTATTGCGAGAAGTCATGATTCTTATCAAACTCTACTTTTATTTCCTGGGCTGTAACCACAGCAGAAAATAAAATGGCAACAATAAAAAATAAGAAACTCCGCATAGTGCAAAGGTACTGATTGTTTCTAAACAAAAGGCAGGTTATTTAACTCCGTGGATGGAACTCCTGAATTACCTGCCTCAGGTAATCGCGATCAAGGTGGGTGTAGATTTCTGTTGTGGTAATCGACTCATGGCCCAGCATCTCTTGTACCGCGCGTAAATCGGCTCCGCCCTCTATTAAATGTGTGGCAAAAGAGTGGCGAAAGGTATGCGGACTTATCGTTTTGTTTAATCCAATTTTGGTCGCCAATGACTTGATAATCAAAAACACCATTACGCGGGTTAGTTTCTTGCCGCGTCTGTTTAAAAAAACATAACTCTCAAAACCTTTTTGTATGGGTACGTGCACACGAATTTCTTCCAGGTAAATTTTCAGAAACTTCATGGCATCGCGGCCCACTGGTACTAACCGCTCTTTATTGCCTTTTCCTATTACCCGCAAAAAGCCAATATCGAAATACACGTTGGCCAACTTTAGCTCTACCAATTCAGAAACGCGCAAGCCCGAACTGTAAAGTACTTCCAGCATGGCCCGGTTGCGGGTGCCTTCCGCAGCTGAAAGATCAATGGCTTCAAAAAGTTTTTCGATCTCCTCATACTCTAATGTATCGGGAAGTTGTCGCCCAAGTTTAGGTCCTTCTATTAAAGCGGTAGGGTCTTTGTCCATCAACTCTTCAAACACCAGGTATTTGTAAAATGCTTTTACGCCCGAAAGAATGCGGGCTTGGCTAAAAGCACTCATGCCCAACTCATTTATATACTCCAAAAACGCTTGCAAATGTTTACCGGTAATAGCCAACGGGCCGAGGCCGGCATATTTTAAACTTGTAAACTGTGCCAGCTTTTCAACATCGCGCACGTAGGCCTCAATTGAATTAACCGAAAGCGACCGCTCCAGTTTCAGGTAAGTACCAAAGTGTTTAATATGACTTTCCCAGTTCTTCACTGCGCAAATGTGCAAATTATTTTAACTTCGAAGCATGAAGATACTCATCCTGAATGGCCCTAACCTGAACCTGTTGGGCAAACGCGAACCCGAAACGTATGGTAAACTTTCGTTTGAAGAATTTTTCAATACTTTAAAATCGCGCTTTGCGCAAGTTGAGTTCGAGTATTATCAATCGAATGTAGAAGGCGAATTGATTAACAAGTTGCACGAAGTTGGTTTTAGTTATGCAGGCATTATTCTGAATGCCGGAGCCTACACGCATACTTCCATTGCGCTACACGATGCTATTGCGGCAATCAAAACACCAGTGGTGGAAGTACATATTTCCAATATTTATGCACGCGAAGAATTCAGACATAAAAGTTTAATTACCTCAAAATGTGCGGGGCTAATTACCGGGTTTGGAATGGAGGGCTATGCATTAGCCGTTCAGTATTTTCTGAAATAAAAAAAGCCTGCCGAAAAATTCAGCAGGCTTTAGTGAGATTACATCAATTTATTTAGGACCATCGGCCGAACCGCCTCCACTCTGGCTAGGCTTAGGTGTCCAGCTTCCTTCAAATTTAAATTTGAGTTTACCTTGCCAATCGCTGCTGTAAAAGGCAACCCGGTTTACAGTGGCATTCACTTCGTTTTGATCCAAATCGGCTGCCTCGCGCAAAAACATGACATACGTCCAATCATTCTTTTTACAGATCCACGATCCGTATAGCGAGTGATTGATCTCCAGCAAATTCTGATAAAAACTCTCAATGTTTTTATCCGGCATTATCAATAACGGACTCATTACCTGAAAGTACCAGGTGTCGGGTCTGTCCGGAAAATTAAAGACATCGAACCAAACGGTTGCCCCTTTATAAATGATTGACCATTGGCCGGGCTTTTGGCCACGGCAGGCGGCAGGGTCAACGCCAAGGCTACGAATGCAGTTTTCTACAAGTTCTGCGGTTTTGTTAAAATCCATGGTTTTTGGGTGTTAAAATTTTATGATTTTGAAAATCTGAAATGATAAGTCAAGGTAATAGAATTGGGCTTTTTCGCACAATGCCCATTGTTATTTTTTGAGTGTTTTATTTGTGTGGCGTAACAGCCCATCTACCATCAAAAGCAATTGATTTATTCTTTTCTCCAGATGTAAAATGCGGGTTTTCAACTCATTATCTGAAAGTTGTGATAGCTGTGCAGCTGTAAGTTCTACATCGGTGTGCAATTGCACCAAAGGCTCGTAAAGTTCTTTTGAAGCCAGTGCTGTAAGTCGTTTTTTCAGATCCAGCATTTCGCGTTCATTTTTTAAGGCCTGCATCAATTCGCGGTTGCGTTCTTGCACTTTTTCTTCCAAGGTTTTCCGATGCTGCACCAGTTCGGTTACATCGTGCCCAACCAATACACTGCCAATAACCTGACCACCCGTGTTAGTACGCGGAGTGATATTTACAAGAACGGTAAGAATCAATCCGCTTTTACATTTCACCATTACTTCAAAATTCTGCTCCGATTTACCTTCAGTAGACTTAGACATTTCAGTTTCAAAAACCTGTTTGTAGGTATCAAGCAAAAGCAGGTCTTTAAATTTTTTGGTGTAGGCTTCATTTTTAGTATAGCCCGTTAACCGGGCACTGTGTGTATTCCAATCAGTAATGTAGCCGCGTGTATCAACGCCAATAATAATGGCATGGGCCAACTCAATTAAATTGCTGATAGATTTTGCCTGGGCTGAAAGTTTGCGTTCAAAAATTTTCTGCTGACTGATGTCTTGCATCAACACATAGATTTGTTCTACAGCACCCTGTTCATTTAGCCTGGGCTGAAATGTAACAGAGAGAAAAACAACATTGCCCTGCACATCGGTAAACTCAGCTTCGGTCTTGAACATCTCCCGGCTTTCGCACACATCATGAATAATCAATTGTATTACGGCTTGCCTGTCGGGTACCACAATCTCAGCGAGCAAATCGCCCACTTCCGGAGACTTTTTAAAATACAATTTAAATTGTGCGTGCATCCGACTGCTGTATTGAACAGTTCCTGTAGCATCGGTGAGAATAAAAAACTCACCCGAAATGTCAAGCAAATGTTGTATGTCGGAGCTATCGATTTTCATTTTAATAATGATGACCTTGCGGTTGGTTGGGAATAGTGATGTAGAATTGTGTGCCTTCGCCAAATACAGACTCTACCTTAACGGAGCCCTTCAATTTTTCAACTGCTTCACGTACAATGTATAATCCCAGGCCAGCTCCATCGCTGCGATCTGTTCCTCTGAAAAACATTTCGAAAATGCGCGGCATCAGATGGCTTTCTATACCAATGCCATTATCGGAGATTTTTATACGGGCTTCTTTTCCATCAATAACAGCATCGATGGAAACCATGCTGGCCACATACGAATTACTATATATTATAGAGTTAGAAATAAGGTTTGTAAGAATGATGGACAACCTGAAGGGATCGGAGTAAAAATCAGTTGTTTGATGAACATTTATATGAAATGCCATCCGATCATAAAATTCGATGTACTGCACTTTTTCCTGTACCTCGTTAACCAGTTTTTTAAAATCTACTTTCTGGCGGGCAATCTCTATCCGGGCATTCTTAGAATAATCCAGAATTTCTTTTATCGTTTCATCGAGGTTAAAAATGCTCTTAGTCATCATTTCCCAATACTGACTAAATGTGCGTTGGGTATCATCGCGCTGTGCAAGCTGAATTAATCCCAGCGTGGAGAGCAGCGGTGCCCGCAGGTTATGCGAAACACTATAAACAAAATTGTCGAGCTCGCGATTAATTTTTACCAGCTCTTCATTTTGTCTGCGCAAATCACTTTCTGCCTTTTTACGTTTTAATTCAATCTCAAATTGTTTCAGCGATTGTTTAATTGCCGATGGTAAACGAGATAGGTTAGACTTCAACACATAATCATGGGCGCCCAACTTCAAACAGTTTACAGCAAACTCTTCTGACACCGTTCCTGTAACCAGAATAAATGGAACATTAATACCCTGATGCTTCAATAATTTTAATGCTTCAATAGAATTAAACTGTGGCATGGCATGATCAGAAAGAATTACATCAGGTTTGAATTCACTAAGGGCACTCACAAATTCAGTATGCGTATCCACACATTCCCATTCGAACGAAAAGCCTTCTTTACGAAGTGCGCGTTCCACCATGTGGGCATCTTCTTCCATATCTTCCAGCATTAAAATTTTAAGTTCCTTTTTCATAAGCGTTACTTAGGTGGTTGATTAAGAATAAGCCAGAACAAACCGATGTCTGCAATAGCTTTTACAAATTTTTCGAAGTCGACCGGTTTTACGATGTATGCATTTACACCCAACCGATATGATTCTACGATATCGCGTTCCTCGCGCGAGGAAGTAAGCACCACCACCGGAATAAGTTTTTTTTGTGGGTGCGCCTTCAACACTTTCAGCACTTCAATACCATCTACCTTGGGCATTTTTAAATCGAGCAGAATAAGCCTGGGCAAAAAATCATTTTCGTTCATCAGATAATTTAATGCCTCCTCACCATCCTGCACATGCAGTAAATGATTGGCCAGATTATGTTTTTTCAGAGTACGCACAATTAACTCAGCATCCTCTAAGCTGTCTTCCACCAATAGAATTTCTACAACTTTATTTTGCATGATTTATATAGTTTGGCAATGAAAAATAAAATACTGCACCTTCGCCCGTTCTGGAAGCCGCCCATACCCGGCCACCATGACGCACCACAATTCTTTTTACAAGTGCAAGCCCAACTCCGGTTCCTTCAAACTCCTGCACTTTGTGTAGCCGCTGAAATACTTCAAAAAGTTTATGTGAATACTGCATATCAAAACCAACGCCATTATCCTTTACATAAAAGTGAATCTCACTGTCGGTATCAATCCTTCCAATCTCAACCTTACTTATCGGTTGCTTACGCGAATATTTGATTGCATTCGAAATCAGGTTAATCCAAACTTGTTTTATCATACTCATATCTGCGCGTACATTTCCGAGCGGTTGGCACGCAACTTCAATATTGGTTGTTCGTTTCAACTGAAACTCTTCCAATACCTCACTTACTACCTGATCGAGATTTATTGTGGCCATCATCAACTCCTTACGGCCCATGCGCGAAAAATCTAATAGGTCATCAATCAAATGGCCCATGCGTTCCGCATTCTTTTGAATGGTGGTTAAAATGCGATTACCTTCTGCATCTAATCTTTCTTTGTAATCTTCTTCCAGCATTTGTGCATACCCGCCAATAAATCGCAAAGGCGCGCGCAAATCGTGCGAGACAGAATACGTAAAGGCCTCCATTTCTTTACGCAATTGATCGGCTCTGTTCTCAGCGTCCTTACGTGCAGTATTATCGAACACTGTTGTTCGGCTTTTCAAAAATTTACCGGAATCATCGAATACAGCAGTTGCATTTACAAGCACCGGAAAAATCGATTTATCTTTCCGCATAAATTCAAACTCAAGACCGTTTATATACCCTTTGGTCTGGTATTCGTCTATTTCCTGTTTGAAGCGCGACCGAAATTCATTTTTGCTTTGTTCAGATAGTAAATCCGGATACTTTAACCTTCCAATTACTTCGCTGGCTTTATAACCCATCCAATCCAGCAGGGTTTGATTCATGTTAATTAAAGTGGTGGTAGCATCAACTGACAAGTATCCACAAGGTGCATAATCATACAAGTCCTGAATTTCAGCAGAGGCTGTTTTAAATTGAAGCTCAGCCTTTATGCGAGCTTTCATACTGGCGTTGATTAACAAAAACAAAATCACAATGAATGTTGCTGCAATCAGTAGCATTCCGGCAAACGAACCTTGAAACTGCGTAAGGGTAAGTTCTCCCAGATTACTGCGTTGTGAATAGAGTTTATCTTCTTCTTGCTGAATTAAATCTATCTGCTTGCGGATTACATCCATGCGCTCAATACCTCCGCCACTCGCAACAAGTGCCTGTGCTTCTGCTAAGCTATGTCTTCGGGTCTCTATAATAGTGGCAACCCATTCGCGCTTGGTTTGAACTAACCGTTTTAATTGACTGACACGCACTACTTGCACCGGATTATCGTTTACCAAACGGAATAATCTGAGAACAAATGAATCCAGGTTTAGTATGGCATTATGATAGGGTTGGAGATATTTCTCATCTTCGGTTATTACAAAACCACGTTGAGCCGTTTCCATATCGGTAACAGCTGATAGAATTTGTTGAGAAACATTTACTACCTCACGGGTATGATCCTGGGCTTTGGTTGAATCAATAAAGCGTTGGATACTTATATATGCATATAAGCTTAATGCAAGCACTACTGAAGCGGTAATTACAAAACCCCAAAGCAGTTTCCTCTCAATATAAACTTTAGCCATTCACTATCGGTTAAACCTAATGAATCAAAAAAAAAGACTTACGGGGGAATTAAGTCGGGCGGGGCCTTTAAGGTAGCTATACGATGGGTATGAGACAACGGGGAAAACCACGTATTTAAAACGTGGTTTTTCCCGTATTACATAAATGAAAAATTAGCCGGAAGAGTGGCGCTATATTGTTTTTATGGGCAAATCAATTAAAAACAAAGGTGGAATCGCCTACATAATTGGGGTAAATAGTCAGGTGCTTTTTCTTTACTGCTTCAAAAAGCATACTTCGGAGTTCGCGTACGTTCTCTTTTTTCTCGGCTGAGATAAATACTACATGCTCAAAACCATGCTGCCGGTAGTATCCTTTCAGGTCGTCAGTATTTACTTCGGTGTCTTTAAGCAGATCCATTTTATTTAAAACCAGAATGGTGGTAATGTTTCCGGCACCCAGTTCGGCAAGCGTATTTTTAACTACTTCAATCTGATTATCGTGGTAAGGATGAGCCACATCTACCACATGCAATAAGATATCCGCTTCGCGTACTTCGTCTAAGGTAGATTTAAATGATTCAATTAAGTGGTGTGGCAGTTTGCGAATAAACCCAACTGTATCCGATAGCAAAAATGGAATATCGCCCAGCACAACCTTGCGCACGGTGGCATCTACCGTAGCAAACAATTTGTTCTCGGCCTTTACATCCGATTTCGAAAGCAGATTCATAAGTGTGGACTTGCCCACGTTGGTGTAACCTACCAAGGCCACCCGCACCACATTGCTGCGCGATTTGCGTTGGGTTTTACGCTGCTTATCTATTTTTTCCAACTCATCTTTTAACAATGAAATCCGATACCGAATATTTCTGCGGTCGGTTTCAATTTCGCGTTCACCGGATCCACCGCGGGTTCCGGTTCCACCTCGCTGGCGTTCTAAGTGCGTCCACATGCGTGTAAGGCGCGGCAGTAAATATTGATTCATAGCTAACTCCACCTGCGCGCGCGATTGCGCGGTTTGTGCACGCATAGAAAAAATATCAAGAATCAGTAAGCTGCGATCATACACGCGGGTTTTCACCTCTCGCTCGGGTGTGTTTACTTCTTTTTCGATGTTGCGAAGCTGTGATGCGCTTAGATCATCATCGAAAATGATGCTCGATACCTGCTTGGCAACAACAAACTCCTTTATCTCAGCCAGCTTTCCTTTCCCCACAAAAGTGCGTACATCGGGCTGCGGCAGTTTTTGAATAAACCGCTGCAGGGTTTCAATACCGGCCGTTTCAGCCAAAAAGGCCAGTTCATCCAAATGCTCACGGGTAATTTCAGAATCTTTATCGGCCAAAGCCACCAACACTGCTGTCATTGTATTCATACAAAAATCAAGATCAAACTTAGACAAACTTCCAGATTACCCAGTGGCCTTAAATTATCGGGTTACTTTTGAAGGTTTTTTGGAATTTGATGTAAGTTATTTGTAATAAATTTTAGATTTTAGCGCGAATTTAAGCCTAAACAAGAAATTCATCCCGGACGTCTAACCGGAAGTTGGTCATGAAAGTTGCAATAGTTTTAAACACGTCCTGGAACATTTACAATTTTAGATTGAATTTCGTTCGCGCCCTTTTAGCTAAAGGCTATGAGGTTCACACAGTTGCCCCACACGACAACTACACACATTATCTGGAAGAACTTGGCTGCACCCATCACGATGTGAAGATGGATAGTCGGGGGGCCAACCCTATTAAAGATCTGGCCCTGATGTTTGAGCTCTGGGGCATCTACAGGAAGGTTAAACCGGACATTATTTTGCATTATACCATTAAACCTAACGTTTATGGTACACTGGCTGCCAGCATGCTGCGCATACCTACTATTAATAATGTGTGCGGACTAGGTACGGTCTTCTTAAAAAACAACCTTGTATCGGCTTTCGCAATGATGTTGTACAAGGTGGCCTTTCGCTTTCCACGAAAAGTCTTCTTTCAAAACCCTGACGATCTGGCCTTGTTCCTGAATAAAAACCTGATCCCCGCTAAATCGGCCGATCTGATTCCAGGTTCAGGCATTGATCTTTCACACTTCACCCCCACGGAGTTTAAGCGCAACGATACTTTTACCTTCCTGCTTATTTCACGGCTTATTACCGATAAGGGGATTATGGAATATGTTGAAGCAGTTAAAAAACTAAAATCTAAAGGCGTTGCGGCTCGATTCCAGATTCTGGGTGCAAAAGACCCCGAGCATGCCCGCGGTATTAAACTCTCGGTTATTGACGAATGGATTAAAACCGGCACCATTGAGTATCTGGGTACTTCTGATGATGTGCGCCATTTTATTAATCAGGCCGATTGTGTTGTGCTGCCATCTTATCGGGAAGGCACACCCCGCACGTTACTGGAAGCCGCTGGTTCTTCAAAACCTATAGTTGCCACCGATGTGCCCGGCTGCTACCATGTAGTAGAAGACAATTACAACGGCTTGCTGTGTAAGCTTAAAAACGCTGACGACCTGGCCCTGAAGATGGAACAAATGCTGGCGCTGGATAATACCACGCTCAAAAAATTTGGGGAGAACGGTCGTAAAAAGATCGAATTCGAATTCGATGAAAAGATTGTGATTACCAAATACTTACAAGAGATTTCACAACTGCAGCCTGCCTGATTACCATAGGCCGTGTGGTATTGATAAAATCTGTAATTTCACCGGTTCAAATCTCTATTGTTGTGCGGTTTTTCATTCTTGTATTCAGTGTGCTATTGGTGTCTTGCGGTTCTTACAAGCAAAACATCATGTTCAATTCTACCGAAGGCCACGTGCCCGAAAAACTAAAACGCGAAACCGCCACTGTAGAGTCCAATTATAAAATCCGGAAGAACGATCAACTCACGCTTGCCCTTTATTCAAACGAAGGCGAAAAACTAATCGATCCAAATCCGGAACTCACAACCCAAAACGCAACAACTCCAAATACCACTTCAAGTGCACCAGTGTATGTAGTAGATGTTTCGGGTGTGGTTCGTTTCCCTATGGTAGGTGAACTTAATCTGGAGAACTTAACCTTGCGCCAGGCAGAAGAAGTATTACAAAAAGAATACGCCCGGTTTTTCAAAGGCCCTTATGTTCATCTAACATGTGTTAATAAACGCGTGGTGTTGCTGGGCGCAGTTACCGGTCAGGTTATTCCCCTTGAAAACGATAATGTAAAATTGCTGGAGGTGTTAGCGCTTGCAAAAGGATTACCCAACGATTCAAAAGCTGGAAACATTAAATTGATACGGGGCGAACAGGTTTATGAAGTTGACCTGAGCACTATTCAGGGTTTTAAGGATGGTAACATGATTGTTGAACCCGGTGATGTAGTTTATGTAGAGCCCGTACGCAGACCATTTAGTGAAGCCTTGCGCGATAACAGTGGCGTGTTTAGTTTGTTGGTTAGCATTGCTACACTGGTAGCTGTTATTTATAATACCCGCTAATGTTGGAGAAACCCAAAGACATAGGCTCGCTCACCGAAGTTCAGTCGATTGACACAGAAAAACTGGCTGCGGTTTTTCGTAAAAATCTGATCTGGATAATTCTCATCATTATTGCGGCAAACCTTGCTGCTTATCTTACTATCCGTTACACAAAAGATTTGTTTGAGTCGGAATCTGAAATGAAGCTCGACATTAAGCGCGATGCTACTGAGCTAGGAATTAAAACCTACATTGAAGATCAGAACCTGAATGTAGTTTCGGGTGAAATTGAACAGATTAAATCAAAATTGTTTTTTAATAAGGTTCTGGATTCGCTTGATCTTTCGGTAAGTTATTACAGCCTGGGCAAAGTACTTACCGATGAGATGTACAAACGCTCGCCCTTTGTAGTTACTACTACACAGATAAATCCAAAGCATTACGATCAACCTATCACATTCGATTTTCAGGATAACAACCAGTTTACCTTACGTCTGGGCGATGCCGGGCCCTCAGTTTCCGGTACGATCAATAAACCTGTCGAATTAGATAAAACGATCTTTACCATTACCAAAACCAAATTCTTTACCGAAAATGATGGCAACAACTATTCCTTTGTAGTAAATAGCCGCAAAAACCTTATCGATTATTTATCCAACAATATTCAGGTTGATCCACTTAACTTCAATGCCAATACCATTCGGGTTTCCTTTCGCGATCATAATGCTATGAAAGCCTCAGATATTGTGAACAAGATCGACTCACTCTATATTATCTACAGCAACCAACAGAAAAACCTGACCAACAAACAAAAAATTGACTGGTTGAATAAAGAACTGGTACAAGTAGAAGAAAAGATGGAAGGCTATGAAGACTACTTTGAAAGATTTACCCTTCAAAACAAAAGCAGCGATCTTACGCTTGATCTGAAAAATACAATTGCCTCAATTAATGTGGTTGATTCGCAGCGATACAGCCTGAATAAAAAATTGGTAGAATTAAATGCCTTGATTGATCATGTAACGGCCGAAGATTTTTCCAGCACCAGCCGCCCCACCCGTTCATTCCCTGCGTCCATCAATCAGCGCATGGAAGAACTATATAAACAGACCCGCGAGCGGGATAAACTAAGCCTGGCTTACAATGAAAACACATTTGCCTTCCGTCAAAAAGAAAAAGAAGTTTCCATGCTGAAGGATGAATTGTTTAGCCAACTAAGCACACTTAAAAAAGAATGGCTGGCCGACATGGCAGAACTTGGTCGCAGAAAAGAAAAGCTAGAGCGCGAGTTTGCCGAAATGCCTGATAAGAATACTCAGTTCTCCAAGAACCAACGCTACTACAAACTCTACGAAGAGTTTTATTTAACCATGATGCAATCCAAAGCTGAATTTGAAATTGCACAGGCAGGCAGCACACCCGATTTTAAAATCTTATCACCCGCCACACTGCCCACAACCCCAATTTCACCAAGTAAGGTAATGGTGCTGGGTATTGGTTTTGTGGCCGGCATTATGCTCAGTATCTTCTTTATCGGTTTGGTGTATGTGCTTAATAATAAAATAACCAGTGTAAAAGAAGTTGAACGTGGCATTAACCTGCCTATGTTGGGCGCTATTCCAGCGTCTAACCATACCGTGCAATCCATCTTCCATGTTATTGATAATCCAAAATCAATTGTAAGCGAAGCTATTCGTACCCTGCGTACTAACCTGGAATTTTTTAACACAGGCGATAAGAGCAAAGTGATTACTATCACGTCAACCATTTCGGGCGAAGGAAAATCTTTTCTGGCAATGAATCTGGGTGGGGTCTTAGCTTTATCGCGTAAGCATGTGGTGCTGGTTGATCTGGATATGCGTAAACCAAAATCAGAAAAATATCCAACCGGTAACGATTCGCCATTGGGCATGAGCACGATTCTGATCAAAAAGAATAAGTGGCAGGAGTGTGTGGTTAAAACTTCACTCGAAAATTTCGATTTCATTCCTTCCGGGCCACATCCACCCAATCCGTCTGAACTTTTACTTAATGGAGAGTTCTCAGATTTTCTGGAAGAGTTACGCGCTAACTATGACTATGTAGTTATAGACACACCGCCTGTTGGCCTGGTTACCGATGGTGTAATGGCCATGAAACGCTCTGACCTTTCTATTTACGTATTCCGTGCTAACTATTCGCGTAAAGATTTTCTGCAAAATCTGGCGCGCGTAGTTACACTGAATAAACTTGCACACGTATCGTCTGTATTAAATGCTATTCCGCTTAACGGAAAATATTACGGATACGGTTATTATGAAGACAGAACCCCGAAGATGAGGCGTTGGACAAAAATTTTTGGGTTCAAGTGATTTCCTTTTTTCGAGCCAAACCAAAAGCGCCACTCAATCCACTACAGGTAGACATGCATTCGCACCTGCTGGCTGCGTTGGACGATGGTGTTAAAACACATCAGGAAGCAATTACCATTGTGCAACAGTTTCAGCAATTGGGTTATACCAGGCTAATTACTACTCCGCACATTATGAGCGATACGTATCGGAATACGCCTGAAGGAATTTTAAGCAAGCTTGAAGAACTAAAGTCAGAATTAAAACTTGCCGGCATTGCCATGCAGATAGAGGCCGCTGCCGAATATTATTTAGATGAAACCGTGCTATCCTTGTTGGACTCCGATGCGCAACTACTCACATTCGCGGGAACTCACTTTTTGTTCGAAACAAATTTTTATTCGGAGCCTTATCAACTTAACGATTTTATTTTTAAAAGTCTTACCAAAGGTTATAAACCCATACTGGCGCACCCCGAACGCTACGCGTACATGACCATCGAAAAAGCAGAAGAATTATATCATCGGGGTGTATTGTTGCAAATCAATTCGCTTTCACTGATTGGCTTCTATGGAAAACCGATTCAAAAGCTCGCACAAAAATTAATTGAGCAAAAGTGGGTACATGTACTGGGTAGCGATTGTCATAACCTATTGCAAGTGCAACTGCAAACTGAAATCATAAAAGACAAGTACTACCGAAAAGCATTAGATTTACCATTGTTGAATAACAAACTATGATTGCCATTACCGGTGCAAACGGATTGTTGGGCAGTTATGTACTGCGCAAATTGGTGGCCGAACAGGTGCCGGTTATTGCTATTTGTCGTGCTGATAGCGATCGCAAATTGGTAAAAGATCTTGCTGGCGTTACGTGGCGCACTGCTGATGTAACCGATCCGGTTTCGTTGGAAGACGCCTTGCAAGGTGCAACCACAGTAATACACACTGCCGCAATCGTTTCATTTAATCCGCGCTTACGCGATAAAATGTTGCAGGTAAATACTGAGGGTACCCGTAATGTGGTAGATGCCTGTCTTGCTTTACAGATACCCAACCTGATTCATATTAGTTCGGTGGCGGCTTTTGGGCGTAAGAGTGGCGCAACCCGTATTGATGAAACCACGCGTTGGGCAGATAGTAATCTGAATACCGATTATGCCCAATCGAAACGATTAGCCGAGTTGGAAGTTTGGCGCGGAGCAGAAGAAGGTCTTTCGGTAAATATTATTAACCCCTCAGTAATTTTGGCTCCTGCCGATTGGGATAAAAGTAGTGCGCGCCTCTTTCAATATGTGTGGCAACAAAAGAAATTTTATACCGATGCACACATTAACTACGTAGATGTGCGCGATGTGGCTGATGTAATCGGGAAACTCGTACAACTAAAAATCTCCAATCAGCAGTTTATTGTGAATGGGGGCAGCGCACCAATAAAAGAGTTGTTCGACCGCATGGCGCATCATTTTAATCGCAAAGCGCCTTCGGTTAAAGTATCGGCAGCTTGGGTAAAGTGGGTTGCGTGGGCCGATGAAATCAGAAGTCGTATTACCGGTAGCGAACCCATGATTACGCGGCAGTCGGTTCGTGTTACAAAAGAAAATTTCTTCTTTTCGAATGAAAAAGTGCAGCGCGAACTGGGCATTTCGTTTCGCACAGCCGAAGAAACCATTGCCTGGTGTTGCCAGCAGTATTTGAACGCATATAGCACAAACAATTAAGACCTACAAGGTTGACCCGGGATAATTATTACCCGAAATTTGACCTTAGGATATTCAGGAAAACGTAAATTTTCCTACCTTAGAAAAACCTTTAAGCGGATGGCCCAGGAATTCAGAAAGCGACAGGAAGAAGAGGAGTTAATCAGGCGATACGAAGAAGATCTAAAACACAATCAAAGCGAGTTCTTTGATGTGGATTCCTACGAAACAATTATCGGGTATTATCTGGAAAAAAGTAAGTTTAAACGTGCGCTTACTGCCGTTGAACGCGCCATCGAGCAATATCCATACTCCTCTGAATTATTTACAGTTAAGGCCCAGGTGTTAACCAATCTAGAGCGATATGATGAGGCCCTTGAACTGCTTGAGAGTTCACGCAACCTCCATCCACTCGATCTTGAAATTCATCTTTCTATAGGTTCTATTCTTTCGCTGCAAGGCAAGTACGATGCAGCTATAGCCCTCTACGAAGAAACCTTAGCGTTTGCCGAAGAAGAGAAAGATGAAATCTATTACAACATTGGCCTGGCGTACCAAAGTATGGAAAAATACGAGCAGGCCATTGAAGTGTATAAGCAGTCGATTGAATTAAACCTGGGCCACGAAGGCTCACTTTACGAGTTAGCCTTCTGTCTGGATGTGGTGGGTCAATTGGAAGGAAGTTTATCGTACTACAAAAAATTTATTGACGAAGATCCATATTCCGCGGCAGCGTGGTATAACCTGGGTATTGTATGCAATAAGTTAGAACGTTTTGAAGAAGCCATTGAAGCGTATGAGTATGCGCTGGCAATAGATGAGAATTTTGCATCGGCCCATTTTAACATGGGTAATTCGTTTATGAATCTGGAGCTTTATGAAAAAGCACTGGAAGAATTTAAGAAGACTATTGAAATAGAAGGCCCAAGCCCGGAAGTATATTGTTGCATTGGTGCGGCCTACGAAAATATGCAGCAGTATGAGTTAGGACTAAAATACTTTCAGAAAGCATGTAAGCTTGATCCGTTGTATGACGAAGCCTGGTTTGGTGCCGGCAGTTGCCTGGAGAAGCAGGAAAAATGGTATCAGGCATTGCACTTCTTTAATAAGTCTATCAAAATCAACAGCCACAATTCTGAATATTGGAAAGCGGCCGCGCATGCTGAATTTAAAATTGGCAACATCATTAGCAGTATCAGTGCATACGAAGAAGCCAGTTTGTTAGGCCCCGATGATAAAGAAATCTGGTTGAACTGGTCGTTTATTTATTACGAACAAGGCGAGCCTCAAAAAGCGATTGAAATTTTATTGCAAGGTATGGATGAACTTCCCGATGAATCGGAGTTTTTCTATCGCATGACCATTTACCTGATAGAATCGGGGCAGTTTAAAGAAGCGATGAACTATTTGGAGAATGCACTCATCCTTGATTTTAAAGGGCATGAAGTGTTATTCGATTTTTTTCCAAAACTTGAAACTCAAAAAGCACTTCAAAAAATTATTGAACAATTTAGAAAAGACAATCCGTAGATGAACTACACCATTAATAATTTACCCGAGCGCACTACCAAACCCCGCCAAATGGGTTTTACCATGGCCATGGATAAAGGCCTGAGCGTGCGCGAAGCCGAAGACTTTGTAAGTATTGCGGCCGATCATGTTGACATTGTAAAATTGGGTTGGGCTACTTCGTACGTAACCCCTAACCTGAAAGATAAACTGAAAGTGTACAAAGACGCAGGCCTACCCTGCTACTTTGGCGGCACACTGTTCGAAGCGTTTATCATTCGCAACCAGTTTGACGACTACCGTAAAGTATTAGATAAGTTCGATATGGCCTTTGCCGAAGTATCGGATGGCTCTATCGATCTGGATCACGATAAAAAATTAGATTACATTAAGAAACTTTCTGAGCAGGTTACAGTATTATCAGAAGTGGGTTCAAAAGATGCCGATAAAATTATCCCCCCCTACCAGTGGATTGAGCTAATGCAATCCGAGTTAGATGCCGGTGCATGGAAAGTAATTGGCGAAGCGCGCGAAGGTGGAAACGTGGGCTTGTTCCGCAGCAGCGGTGAAGTGCGCAGCGGATTGGTGCAGGAAATTCTTACTAAAATTCCATTCGAAAAAATTATCTGGGAAGCACCACAAAAAGCACAGCAGGTTTGGTTTATTAAATTGTTGGGCGCAAATGTAAACCTGGGTAACATTGCACCTAACGAGGTTATACCGCTGGAAACTATCCGGCTTGGGTTACGTGGCGACACGTTTTTGCATTTTCTTGGCCTGGAGCGAAAGAAAGACAATAGTGCACCACCCTTTTATGCCGACTAAGCATTGAGAACTACCAAAGACTATCTTCTTCTTTTCGTAAAGGGTATTAGCATGGGTGCTGCCGATGTGGTGCCTGGTGTATCGGGCGGAACAGTTGCCTTTATTACCGGCATTTACGAAGAGCTTATTCAATCCATCAAGTCGATTGATCTGAATGCAATCAAATTGCTTTTGCGATTCCAGATTGCTGAATTCTGGAAACTGATTAATGGAAATTTCCTGATCACCTTAGTGGGCGGAATTTTTGTAAGCCTGTTGTCGCTATCTAAACTCATGATCTATCTTTTGAAGCATCACCCGATTTCAATCTGGTCATTCTTCTTCGGATTAATTCTCATCTCAACACCACTCATTCTGCGCGATGTTAAGAAATGGAGTGCTGCACCAGTACTTACTTTTCTAGTTGGTGCAGCCCTTGCCTATTGGATAACGATTGTGTCGCCTGCGGAGACGCCCACCAACATGTTTTTTATTTTTTTATGCGGAGCAATTGCCATTTGTGCCATGATATTGCCTGGCATCTCAGGTGCATTTATTCTGTTGCTGCTCGGTAAATATGAATTCATGATTACGGCCCTTACTGAGTTTAATATTCCGGTTATTCTGGTTTTTATTACCGGTTGTGTATTGGGACTACTCGGTTTCTCGCACTTCTTAAACTGGATTTTAAAAAACTACCGCTATGCTACTATGACATTGCTGGCTGGCTTTATGTTAGGGTCTTTAAATAAAGTTTGGCCCTGGAAACAAGTTATGTCCTATCGGCTTAACTCGGCAGGCGAACAAGTTGCTGCCTTTGATAAAAGTATTGCCCCGTGGGATTACCTCGCCACTACCGGCCAGGAACCACAGGTATTAAAAGCTATACTGTTTGCCATGCTGGGAATCATTCTGGTTATCGGTATTGAAAAAACAGCAGCTTATTTGAAAACAAAATCGTAACCCCACCGCATGGAAAAGAAATATGGCCTTATTGGCGCAGTTGTTAGTCATTCATTTTCGAAATCGTACTTCGATGAAAAGTTTTTTCGCGAAGGCTTACGCGATTATCATTATGACTTGTACTCGTTGCCTACCATAGATGATCTGAAAAATTTATTAGCTGAAAACCCAGAACTGGTTGGCTTGAATGTTACAATTCCCTACAAAGAACAAGTAATTAAATTCTTAAGCGATATAGATACCGATGCTAAAAAAATCGGAGCAGTAAACGTAATTAAGATTGAAGCCGGTAAACTAAAAGGTTACAATACTGATAGCGGAGCATTTTACGAATCGCTTGAGAAGTGGTATCCACGTACCGAAAGTTCCAAAGCCTTAATTCTGGGTACCGGTGGTTCGGCCAAAGCCGTGCAGCAAGCACTAATTAAATTGAACATTCCTTACGAAATGGTTTCGCGCGAAGCGGCCAAGGGCCAACACACCTACGAAAGTCTTCAGAAAGATGGTAGCCCGATTTCGAAATCGAATCTGATTATTAACACCAGCCCGTTGGGTATGTCGCCCAACACCAATTCATTTCCACCCATTAATTACGATTTGCTCACACCCGATCATTACGTATATGATCTGATCTACAATCCGGCCCGCACTATGTTTTTGCAGAAAGCTGAAATGCGCAATGCCCATTTCAAAAACGGATTGGAAATGCTGCATATTCAGGCTGAGAAATCGTGGGCAATCTGGAATAATTAGCCTCTTAAAAATTGCCAGTTGACAACTGGCAATTGACAACTTGTTTTAGGTAGTTCAAAGCAAAGCCACTGACAACTGTATGTCAGTAGCGATTCTGTGTGAACAAAAATTTACTACTCTACGCCAACCATTTCCCGGCTAAATCAGTTAGGGGTTTTGAAAGAACTCCATTAGATTTACCCGTATGGATTTTAATCTGAACAGTGAGTATGTACCGATGGGCGATCAGCCACAGGCTATCCAAAAACTGGTGCAAGGCCTTAACGAAGGCGAAGCGCATCAAACCTTGCTGGGTGTAACCGGCTCCGGAAAAACATTTACGGTAGCTAATGTAGTGGCACAGGTTAACCGCCCCACACTCATTCTCAGTCATAACAAAACGTTGGCCGCACAATTGTATGGCGAGTTCAAACAATTCTTTCCTGAAAACGCGGTAGAGTATTTTATCTCGTACTATGATTATTATCAGCCGGAAGCATTTATCCCTTCCTCCAATCTTTATATTGAAAAAGATCTTTCCATCAATGCAGAAATTGAAAAACTTCGATTGAGTGCAACCTCATCGCTATTGAGTGGCCGCAGAGATGTATTGGTAGTTGCTTCGGTTTCGTGTATTTATGGTATTGGTAATCCGGAGGAGTTTGGTAAGAACCGTGTACAGTTAAAGGTTGGGGAAATGATTCCGCGCAACAAACTTTTGTTTGCGTTGGTAGATATTCTATATCACCGTACTGAAGCTGAATTTAAGCGCGGTACGTTTCGCGTAAAAGGCGATACCGTAGATATTTTTCTCGCTTACGCGGACTATGCCTTGCGGATTTATTTTTTTGGCGATGAGATCGAAGCCATTCAATTAATCGATCCAATCTCAGGAAAAAAAATTGCCGATGAAAAAACTGCGGTAATCTTCCCCGCTAACTTATTCGTTACCGGAAAAGAATTGCTACACACCGCCATTCGCGAAATACAAGATGATATGGTTTTACAGGTGGAGATGTTTGAACAAGAGCGAAAACACCTGGAAGCCAAACGCCTGAAAGAACGAACTGAGTTTGATCTGGAAATGATGCGCGAGTTGGGTTATTGCAGCGGCATAGAAAACTACTCGCGGTACTTCGACAGACGCTCTGCTGGCGCAAGACCTTTCTGTTTGATTGATTATTTCCCCGATGATTTTTTATTGGTGATTGATGAAAGCCACGTTACCGTTCCGCAAGTGCGGGCCATGTGGGGTGGCGATCGTTCGCGCAAAGTAAACTTAGTGGATTATGGTTTTCGATTGCCATCTGCTTTAGATAATCGCCCGCTTACGTTTAATGAATTTGAGGGCCTGATCTCACAAGCCATTTATGTAAGCGCCACTCCGGCTGAATATGAATTACGCAAATCGGAAGGCGTGGTAATTGAACAACTTATCCGACCAACGGGCTTGCTCGATCCGCTTATAGATGTGCGGCCCAGTCGCAACCAGATTGACGATTTATTTGAGGAAATAGATGAACGTGTAAAAAAGAAAGAACGCGTATTGGTTACTACCCTCACTAAACGCATGGCCGAAGAACTTACCAAGTTTATGTCGCGGGCAGCCATTAAGTGTCGCTATATCCATTCTGAAGTTACTACACTTGATCGTGTAGAAATTCTGCGTGAACTTCGGTTAGGTGTATTTGATGTGCTGGTGGGTGTAAACCTGTTGCGTGAAGGATTGGATTTACCTGAAGTATCGCTGGTTGCCATTATGGATGCCGATAAGGAAGGGTTTTTGCGCAATCAACGCTCGCTGGTGCAAACAATTGGTCGCGCAGCCAGAAATGAAAACGGTCGTGTGATTATGTATGCCGATAAGATTACAGAATCAATGCAGGTGGCGATAGATGAAACCAACAGGCGCAGAAAAATTCAGCAGGATTATAACCTGGAGCATGGTATAACTCCGCGCACGGTTATCAAATCAAAAGATTCAATACTGGGGCAAACTACAGTAGCCGACTCGAAAAAAACTACCAAGCGCTATTATATTGAAGAAGAAGAAAAATCGCTGGCGGCCGATCCGGTGGTTGCTTACTTAAGCAAACCTGAGTTAGAGAAAATGGCAGACCGTACCCGCAAGGCAATGGAGAAAGCAGCCAAAGATCTGGAGTTTATGGAAGCTGCGCGTCTGCGCGATGAGTATCTGGCCATTCAGAAATTATTGGAAGAAAAGAAGTAAGCGTTACATTCGCTTTATGAAAAAAATCTGCGCATTTTTTATTTGTGTCTTTGCTTTTGCATTCACCACTCAAGCCCAAAGCACCAGCGATATTTTAATTAGTGGTGGCTTTGATCTGATTAAAACGGATTATTCGCGCTTTGGTGACAAACTTCAGCTGGGTACCGAAGCTAATTATTTTGTACTGCGGCACTTTGCAGTAGGTGCCGGACTTGAATTATGGACTCGCCAGCCCAGTTCGTTTGCGATGGGTGTACGTTATTATGCGTTAGATAATTTTTTTGTTCGCTTCCGCGGATTGATTGGCGCCAACGAAGTAGCGCTGGGTGGCGGCTGGTCGAAACCCATCAACGAGAAATGGCGCTTTGAAGCTATTGGTGATTTTTATCTGGGGCAAACGGAATTTGCCATTCGTGCTGGTGTGGGGTATGTAATTAAAGGTAAGAATTGACTTTAATAGCTAAAGACAAATTCTGAGCGGATTAACCGATGAATCTCTTAATCATGCTACACCATGTAATTTATTCTGAATTTCGTGCTTCAGTTGAAAAAGCGAAGAATCCCTTCATCCAGAACTAACTCTCCTATCAGGAGATCCTTCGCTCTAACATCAAAACTTGTTAATTCATCAAATTGGCTCGCTCAGGATTTCTTTAAAGAAAAAAGCGAAGAATCCTTATTGTGTGTTATCACTTGAGGATCCTTCGCTTTGTATTACCTTAACTTCTTAGTTCAATCTTCCTGAGCGCTCAGGATTACGATCATTACTTCTTCTTTTCTTCCTTAGCTTTTGCCTTGGCAAAATCACCAGCCATTACAATCGAAATATCTTCGTAACGAAGTGTCTTTTTAATAGCGGCATTAATTTCGGCAACGGTCAATGCCTTTATTTTCTTTTCAAGCTCTTCATCCCACTTATAGTCGCGACCGTTGTACAGGTAGTTATTCAACACCGCAGCTATAGAAGCATCTTGTGCGCGGTTAATTGAATTACCTTGTGCCCAGCCCGATTTAGCTGCGGTTACTTCTTCTTCGGTAAAGCCTTCGTTAATCGCTTTCATAATTTCTTCCTTAAACACTTCCTCAAGCTTGGCTCCGTTTTCGGGTGCATAAATCGCATACGCACTGAATGAACCAATGTTGTCTAGTGTGCCAGCAAAGAAATTAGAACCCACACCGTAGCTCAAACCCTCTTTACCACGAATGCGCGAAAATAAGCGTGAGGCCGTTCCGCCACCCAGCATATAGTGGCCAAGCACCAACGCAGGATAATCAGGACTGCTATCTTTTATTTCCCAACTAAACTGAGCAGTCATAAATGCATTGGCTTTATCGGGCGTTTCAATTTTTTCGTTGATTGCTTTTACCGGTTTAATCCGTGCTTCTAATCGTTTAAAGTTTGCCGGACTTTTCCACGATCCAAATGCTTGCGTAACTAATGTTCCAATTTCAGCGGCATCAAAATCACCTACAACAGAAAGTGTTGCATTGTTGGCTCCATAAAAATCCTTATGGAATTTCTTAGCATCATCCAGCTTCAGATTTTTGATTGCCTCAATAGTTTCATCAAAGTCTTCTGCATAGCGTGGGTCGCCTTTGGCATAAGGTGAAGTGTATTTCGATAACCGAACGGAAGCTACCGCTGTTGGTTCCCTTCGTTGCGATTCAATATTAGCAATGGATTCACTTTTCAACTTCTCAAACTCATCGGCTGGAAAAATAGGATCTTTTAAAACTTGTTCCACCAACTTAAGAACTTCTGAAAGATTAGGTTTAGTGGTTTCAATATTTACAGATACGGAAGTTGCACCACCAAAGAAACTTACGCGGGCCTTAAGACGATCGAATTCATCTTTTATCTGCTGCCGCGAAAGTTTTGAAGTTCCTTTATCCAACATCCGGGCCGCGTATTGACCAGCAATACCTTTGTTTTGCAGATTCTTTTCATCGCCAAAACGTAATGTTAAACGGGCTTGTACCGATTCTCCTCGGGTTTTCTTATAGAGGTACGCAGTCTTCATGCCATTGGGCGCAGCATTTCTTACCGTCCGGGCTTCAATATTGGCTGGAGATGGATCGAAAGCCTCACCTTCACTTACAGCTGCTTTGCCTTTGTAATCTTTTACAAGCGCATCTACATTGGGTTCAGCCGGAATTTCAGCACGCTTAGGTTCATTATCGGGAATAAATTGTCCAACCACGCGGTTATCTTCCTTGAAATAATTTTTAGCCACCTTCAACACTTCTTCGGGTGTAACTTTTTCAAGTTGATCGCGATAGAGAAAGAACAACCGCCAATCGCCCATCGAAATAAATTCACTCATTAAAATTCCCACACGATCGGGGTTATTAAAATTAAGTTCAATCTGTTTCAGCAAAGCCGCTTTCGCGCGATCCACTTCTTCTTTAGTAGGCGGATTAGTGCTAAGTTCGTTAAAGGTTTGCAACATTGCTTTTTTGGCATCTTCTATCGATTTATCTTTTGGTACTTGTGCAAACACCAAGGTGGCGCCCGGTTCTTTCAATTGGAATGGAATAGAAAAAATAGAAGTTGCTTTCTTGGTGTCAACCATCGATTTATAAATTCTGCCGGAAGGCGCATTTGCCAAAATCTCCATCAATACACTTATTGGTGCATAGTCAGGATGTGTACCGGCTGAAATTTTATGCAGCACAGATAGCCACTGCACATCGCCTACACGCTTCACGGTAACGGAACGTTCCCCATCCTGAACTGGATCGCGGGTATAAAACTCACTTATCTCGCGCAATGGTTTGGGTATAACTCCAAAGTGCTCGTTAATCATGTTGAGCGTTTTTGCTTCTTCAAACTTTCCGGCCACTACCAGCACAGCATTATCGGGTTGATAATATTTTTTGTAAAATGCCTGCAGGCGATCAATGGATACATTTTCAATATCGGCACGCGACCCAATGGTTGACTTACCATAGTTATGCCACTCAAAAGCAGTAGCCATAGTACGTTGCCACAATACACGAATCGGATTATTCTCACCGGATTCAAATTCGTTCCGCACTACCGTCATTTCACTATCCAGATCTTTCTGAGCAATGAAAGAATTTACCATGCGATCGGACTCCATATCCAGCGCCCATTTCATGTTTGCATCGGTAGCCGAGAGTACTTCGAAATAATTGGTTCTGTCGAATGATGTAGTGCCATTAAAATTTCCACCACGATCTTCCAGTTCCTTCATTATATTCATAGGGTATTTGGGCGTTCCTTTAAACACCAGGTGTTCAAGTAAGTGCGCCATACCTGTTTCTCCGTAGTTCTCGTGTTTGGAACCCACCAGGTAAGTAACATTTACGGTAAACGTTTGCTTGGATTGGTCGGGGAATAATAGCACACGCAGTCCGTTTGCGAGTCGATACTCGGTAATACCTTCCACCGAAGTTACTTTAACCGGAGGCGGAGGTTGCATTTTCACCTCTACTTTGGGTGTTTCAGGTTTGGGAGTGGTGGTCTTCTTTTTCTGGGCATAGCTGCTGCTTACCAACAATAAAAGAATCAACCCCGATAAAATAGTTTGTTTCATACGCATAAGATTAATTGGTAATGCTTGTTATAAAAATGAAAATAGGGTTACTCCATTTAATTTGCAAGTCGGTTTCTGGCAATGTGGTTAGTTTCGTTTAATGAGCCGATTGCGGTAGGATTTTTTTAAGATTAAGATTTCTTAATCGGTATAATTCGTGAAGGTGGGACACGAACTATGGCGAAAGACACGAACTCCTGAATGAGAAGAACTTTACGATTATGATGAAATTCTGAGTGGATTACAGATAAGCTTTGTACAACCGCTACATCAAAAAGACTTTAATCTTTAACTCAGATGAAAGTGCGAAGAAACCACTTAATCAAAAACTACTCCGAAATGGGGAATGCTTTCGGCTCACTATAAAGTTTCAGAGCGGTATAGAAAATCCAGCCGAAGTAAAATAAAAATACAAATCGTTGCCCCACAGCAGGAATGGCTGGAAACAAAAAAGGCCATGCTCCAAATAAAATAGTTAACCATGTAAATACTAAAAGGAGTTTTGTAACGGTTTGCCAATACCTACTCTTCTTCATTTGCTGTGGATACGTAAACGCTCCTAACAGAAAAAACAAATAACTACCAAGGCTTCCGATGGTATGCATCAGCATAGTTACTGATTGCTTGTTATCAAAATCGCCCGGAAAGATTCCGGAAAGCGCCATGAACAATCCACTAAGCATAATTCCTAACAAAGGAAGTTTACTACCTCCATTTGAAACTGATTGAAAGAGTCCATAAGCATAAATTGAAATGAGCAGACCCGGCACTCCATAGCCCAGAATATTCCACGACCATTTATAAGGTGCATCCACCGACCCAAGTTCGCTAATGGCTTTTGTCTGGAAACTATATTCGGGCCTAGCACTTGCCATGATAAAATATGTTATCCAAAACAGAACCGGAGCTATCAAACCAAAAATTGCGTAGTGTTTGCGCGTCATTGAGATTTATTTCAAGTGATCTAAAAATGATAACACTTTATCAAAATGATTTAAAGGTTCCACATGCATACCGTCCACAATTATATGCTCGTATGGGTGTGGAAATTTTTTCTGTGCCAGGCGTTCTGCCAATTGCTGCGACATTTTAGAGGCAGGCCATTGCTCATCTTTATCGGCAGAAATAATCAAGATAGGTCCATTGATACGCTCCACTTCTATCTCAGCATTTTTAACTGCTGCTTCATCTTCCAGCATAATGGAAAATGCTTCATGCAGATTTCCCTTTATAGCTGGACCTATTATTCTGAAAGGCGCAGGCACATAAGCAACTTCCTGATTGTTGAATTGCCACGAAGAGGTATTAGATGAAATGGTTAAAGCCGGAAAGCTAATATGCGATGTAGATAGTGCAATCACACCTCTGAAGCAGGAGTATCTACTGGCCAGATTTAAAACCAATTCTCCACCTTTGGATGCACCCATCAGAAATATTCGAGTGGTATCAAGCTGGGGAGTTCGTTTGGCAATGTTCAGTATAGTATCAGCTATCGCATTAAGCGAAATACGGTCTAATGAATTGGGTGAATTTTCAGTTTTAAAATACCCGATTGCCAATACTGCAAATCCATGCGCCAATAAAGAATCGCGTTTATCTTTCAGATATCTGCGCTCCCAATCGTTACCACCCGAGCCGCCTCCAAACGCAACTACTAATGGTTGATGAGGGTTATCATTCAGGTAAAGATGTGTATCTAAACCGCCATGCCTGGATGAAAGTGCTGGCGTTGCAAATACAAAGTAGATGAGCAAGCTTACTCCCAAGAGGCAACCCAAAGCCAGAATTTTTTTCTTCATAGAACTTAATCTGCAATTACTTGTGCTACTGGCTTCGATAGGTATTCATACCCCCGATATAAAACCAGTATCTCTACAATTACTGCCGGCACCATAACCACATATCCAATAAAAAATAATACTACTGTTAAGAATGCGGCACCCGTAATAATTTCTAACACACCTGCTGCACGCGAAAGTTCGCCCATGCCATCCTGCAAACGAAGCAATGCAATTCCAAAGATCAGCGTAAGCGCACCTATTACTACACTGGCTGCTGTGTAGGGTATCCATAAACTTTCAGTGTCCGTTGTCCATAAGGTAGAAACATCCATAATACCTATGGCCGCAACCGCTATAATCATCAGGTAGCTTCCAATCTTTAATAAATCGTTTTCAAAGATTTTACTAAGAATTATAAATCCGCGTATAAAAAAGGTGTAGGCCACAATCATGGTTGTGGTAAGCCCGATATAGATATAGTTAATCCACTGTGCCCAGTTGTTTTCTTTGGTGAGCCAGGCCAGATCCATGGCATTTAAAATTATTTCTACCGCCAGGTAAATAGCCCCGGCAAAAACTGAAGTAAGCAAAGCACTTTGGTTAAAAATGGGTGAAGCTTTGGATTGTGTCTCCATAGGATTTGAATTTTGGTTGAAAAATGTATCCGTGTTTTCGCCTAAAGCTTGTAACAGGATTTTGATAGTAGAAGTACGCGGCAGCACCTCGCCTGCTTCTATGCGCTGAATAGTGCGCACACTTA
Source organism: Cytophagales bacterium (assembly GCA_017303795.1). GTDB lineage: Bacteria > Bacteroidota > Bacteroidia > Cytophagales > Cyclobacteriaceae > ELB16-189. The sequence goes on from JAFLBR010000003.1 coordinate 376,025, forward strand.
CATTACTTTTTTCTACCAGTTCTTCCTGCGTAAGGTTTTTAGATTTACGAAGCGCGGTTAGGCGTTTGCCGAGTTCGGGTTGTTGCATGAGTTTGTAAATTATGCTGCAAGTTTACGGCATAGAACGGGCTAAGGCCACGAAACAGCCCTGCATTTTGCCCGTCATTTGCCCGCCATTTGAAAAAATGGGGGATTTTAAAGGATTAAGCTCTGGTTTGAATCTCTAAACCATTCGCTTTTTCAACGTTAACCGGATAAAAATAAAACTGAGTAGTGTAAGCACTGCACCCAACATCATGGCCGAGCCCGGAAAGTAAACAGGAGCCTCTGGTGAAATAAAATAGGAGAACACATAACTCATCAGCAACGGACCAATGATAGCGGTAATACTCATCAAACTGGTGAAGCCACCTTGCAACTCGCCTTGTTCGTTAGGTGGAACTATGCCAGACATAATTCCTTGCAGGCCCGTCATGGCAATACTGCCAAGGCAATAGATCACAATAATACCGTACATCATCCAGCCCTGGGTAGCAAATGCATATAGTACAAAACTGATCAGATACAAAGTCATGCCTACCGTAACACTGCGTTGTTGACCAAGCTTGGGTATAATCACACGAATGAGTGCGCCTTGTATAATAGCAAAAGCAATTCCCACCACGGCTAAAGAAATTCCAACTTCTTTTAAATTCCAACCAAATTTTTCTTTGGTATAGAAGGTCCAGTTACTTTGCACTGCATGCGATGCGATGTAAAGAAAAGTGAGTGAACCCATCAATCCGAAAATAAGTGGGTATCGCTTTAGCGAAATTAATGTACCAATAGGATTAGCGCGTTTCCATTCGAAGTTGCGTCTGTTCTCGGGCTTAAGCGACTCGGGTATTACAAAATAACCAAAGAGAAAATTGAGAAAGATAAGGCCCGCTGAAACCATGAACGGAACCCGCAACCCAATGCTTCCTAAAAAGCCACCCAACACAGGCCCGATTATAAATCCAAGTCCAAAAGCTGCACCAATCAATCCGAAATTTTTAGCACGCTCTTCAGGCTTGCTGATGTCGGCAATGTAGGCACCACCCGTTGAAAAACTTGCACCCATTATACCGGCCACTACCCTACCTACAAAAAGCCAGGCCAATGTGGGGGCAAACGATAAAAAAAGATAATCGATGGTAAATCCTAACAGTGATCCCAACAATACGGGTCGCCTGCCATAGCGATCGCTTAATGCACCAATAACCGGAGCTAATAAAAACTGAATGAAGGCATAAGCAAAAAGTAACCACGCTCCCATTTTACTGGCATAAGCCATTGCCTCGCTCGACTTCGGATCGAGATGCGCCAACTCCAGAATTAAGTCGGGCATTATGGGAATGATTATACCGAGACCGATAACATCAATCAATAACGTAATAAAAATAAATGTGAGGGCGGGTTTACGGGAGGGGGTCATAAATATCTGGGGCGCCTAGTTTTGAGTATTTCTTTAAAATAACGAGAATTATTAAAACTCATCAAAAAAATATAAGTGAATGAGATTCACATTTCTTACCAACCCGCTATCTTTACAGTAGTAGTATGAAAACAACGCTTACAACAAAAAATCCTGTTAACTCAAAAGGGGCATCACTCTTCAAAAAAATGCTTGAAGACAAAGCATTAGTTCGGAAGTACCTTAAATCCGGTGGTAAGTTATCTGATCTCAAAAATAAATTACCACTAGTCAAAACCATATCCATAAAAGGAGCTTGACGATACTTTTGGTTTTGTCATTAATCTATGATTTTGCAATAACCACGACCTTTAGATCGTGGAGTGATAAACGAAATGGAATTTGGCTTCCTGCCCGTCCGGGAGGCGGGTAGCCTAAAGTCTATTTGGCTAAAGCCCACTATTGCTTTATTTTCTTTTACCCCGACCTAAAGGTCAGGGTTATTTTTTCTTTTGATTATCTGGGTTAATCAAGAACAAAAAAGTGAATCAGAAAATATAACTCTACTCATACTTCAACGACTCTACCGGATTAGTTCGCGCAGTTTTAAGCGAATGGAATGCCACCGTAAGAAATGAAAATGCGAGCGCCAGCACCGTAACCACTCCAAACGTTACAAAGTTTATGGTAGTCTGGTACGCGAAGTTACCCATCCAATTCTGAACGATGTAATACGCTGCCGGTATAATCAACACTCCGGCAATCAACACCAGATACATTACATCTTTAAACAACAGGTAAATAATATGCGGCACACTGGCACCATGTACTTTGCGGATGCCAATTTCTTTGGTGCGTTGTGCAGCTGTAAAGGCCGAGAGACCCAACAATCCTAACAATGAAATGAAAATACAGATGTATGAAAGTCCCGATAATAACTTGTATTGAATTTCATCGGCCCGGTATTGTTCATTAAAGCGTGTATCCTGAAAAAAGTATTCGTAAGGATGATTGGGATCGTAGCCCGTCCATTTTGTTTTAATGTAATCCATGGTACTTGCCAGATCATCGCCAGAAACTTTCAGGTGCAGAAACCCACCTTCTTCCCTACTTTTAATGATCAGCAACGGTTCAACCGCATTGTGTAACGATTGGTAATTAAAGTCTTCTACCATGCCCACAATCTGGCCATCTTCTTCACCATGAAACCAACGCATCTTCTTGCCAATCGGATCATCGCCCCAGCCTAACAATTTAGAAGCCGCGCGATTGCAGATAAAAATATTATTCACATCTACATTTGCACCCGGCTGAAATTCGCGACCAGCCAACAACTTAATACCCATCGTACTGAAATAATCATCGCCCGCTACAATCAGGTTAAACTGTTGTTGCTTCATGCCTTCTTGCGTTTCGGCTAGCATTACCGGGCCACCAATGCCCATACCCAACACCTGATACGAAGTGGTAGCCGCAGAAATTTTTGGATGTTGCAAAAATTCATTTTTAATAGAAGTAAGTTGATTCTGAACGAGCGTATCCTGCACAGGCAGAATTAAAATGTTATCCTGATTAAAGCCGAGGTCTTTGCTGCGCATGAATGTAATCTGATCGCGCATGAAGAACGTACACACCACCACAAAAATAGAGATGGCAAACTGAACCGTAATTAACGCTTTGCGCAAATGATGGCTTGACTTGCGATTTTTGAATGAACCCTTCAGCGCGCTGATGGTAGGAATAGCCGGTAAATAAAATGCCGGATATAACCCTGAGATTACACCAATACCCAATGCAATACCAATGGCTCCGAACAACAACATGGGGTTATTGAAAAAGTCTGGCACCAGATCTTTCTCAATTAAACTATTGAAAGCTGAAAAGTTGAGAATGATTTGCACCAACGCCACTGCCACCAGCAATGAAATAAACGACAGAAAAACCGATTCGCCCAGGAAAGAAAATATCAACGAGCGTTTACTGCCGCCCAATGTTTTCTTCATGGCAATTTCGGCTGCGCGTTTTACGGCTTTGGCGGTTGATAAATTCATGTAGTTGATACACGCCAGCAACATGATAAAAATACCAATGCCGGTAAAGGCATAGAGGTAAGCTTTGTTACCGGTTGGTTCATCTGACAGCAAAGAAGAATCAAAATGTATTTCGGCCAGCGGTTGTAAGATAGCACTGTATTGTCCGCCTACCTGATCGCCAAACGATTTGAAATACTTGGTATAGATGTTAGGAAACTTATCGTAAAAATTTTGCGGGTTGTAATTCTCCGTCATTAGAAAATACATGTACACATCGGGGTTCCAGAAGGCTTCTGATTTTACCTGACCCTGATCTACCACCCACTCGCGACTTTTGCTTAAACCCGACAACAGAAAATCAAACTTGAGATGTGTATTGTTAGGGAGGTCTTCAATTACTGCGGTTACTTTCCAGTTTTCATTATCGATGATTAACGTTTTATCGAGTGGGTTTTCTTTACCGAAGTAGCGCGCAGCAGTTGACTCTGTAATGACCACCGCATGCAAATCGTTTAAACACGTAGCAGGATTGCCCGCTATAAATTTATGATTAAACACTTGCAGATAAGTAGAGTCGGTGCGCACTACATCTTCTTCATAGTGGGAAACCTCGGTGCCGTTGTTTTCATACCGGATAAGCGTATGATCCCAATTGTTGGCGCGGGTTACGGCCTGCACTTCCGGAAACTCATCTTTTAAAATACTGCCCAACTCGCGGGCCGCACGCGCTACGCGCACATCAATACCGGTGGCTTTCAGGTGGCCACCCAGGCGATAGATGCGTTCATGATTGGCAAAGTGTTTATCGTAAGTAAGATCGTGTTGCAGAATAAGCAGCAGGATAATGCTTACCGCGATGCCGAGTGCAAGACCGGCAATATTTAAAACCGAGAAGAATTTATCTTTAAGGAATACCCGAACGAAGAATTTGAGATGCGTTTTAAACATGCGTGTTTTGGTTTTAAAGTGCCGAGGGGTTTGGTTTTTACGCCTGTTACGCAAGAACAATACCAGTAGCCCGATTACCTTATTTTTATGGAATTAATGCATAAATCATAAAAACCGCTGCCCACATCCGAACAGTGCTGTTGTGATAACGGGCAGGGAAAGTGAGTGGTTGAGTGGGGAAATGTTCTTATATTTTGGGGGTATAAGCGATAGAGTGGCTTATATTTAGATGTTGTGCATCATTAAATTTGGACAGATGAGTCTATCGAAAATAACAATGTCTTTATTGCTTTTTGCTCTTCCCTTTATCGTTATGGGACAGCGTAAGGTAAACTCCAAGGACTCTACAGATATTAAGAACCAAATTGAGGGTTTTTATTCCTGGTACATAGACATGATCAAAGGAGGAAGATTGAACTCGGACTTCAATCCAGAGTTCGTCAGACGTAGTGATGGCTTTACAACGTTGGACTTTACCCAATATAGAGATGGATTAAGAAAATTTGGGTTCTCTGAGCTTTTCATTCAAAGAAGGATCGATTGGTATGAGGGATGCCTAAGATATTTAAATAAGATTCTGTATGATAAAATTTCACAGCTTAAAGACTTAGACGAGTTTGAAAGTATAAATTGTGACCTAAGAAACAGGTATGAATGGACTGGTGGAATGGAGCCAAAAGACTCAGCGCAACTGTGGAGTTTGAAACTGATGGACAAAAAGACTATTATCGGTAATGTTATCTTTACCTCTTACGCGAAATCAAACGGCAGAGCAATTGTGACATTAAAGAAAATTCAAAAACAATGGCAAGTTGATAATCTGGTATTGGAGTGAAAATTTAACGATGCACAACAAAGTGCATAATCAATGGCGGGGTTCATTGTAAATTTGTAGTTTAGTTTTTCAAATCACGTTTTGTGTCGTGGGACAGTGACGCGCTTCGAATTCCCGCCACTGCTTATGCACAAACGTTGGCAGCCATTATTTAAGCAATGACACGACTACGACAAAAATACGGACTATTAATAATAGGAATTGTAATTGGAATCGGCTATGGACTTTTGACTCGTTTTACATTTGGTGAAAAGGCGACATTAGCATCAATTACATATTTATTCATCATCCCGACAATTTTAGGAATAGTACCTTTAATGTTTGCCGATAATGAACAACTTAAGTCATACAAGAATATAATTTTTATTCCTTGGGTGACAGTTGCGACATTTTTTCTGACAATGTTCTTAATCGGACTAGAGGAGTTTATTTGCTTGCTTATTCTCGCTGGACCTTTTTTTGTTCTTGGGACAATTGGTGCATTCATTTACCGACTTGTTCAAATCAATAAACAAAAGAATAAAGGAAAATTATTGACACTCTTACTAATTCCATTTCTATTTTCACCAATTGAAGAATTGGTTAAAAGCCCATCGTTGACATTCAAGATTGATAGTGAAGTTGTTATCTCAGCACCACCTGAAACAATTTGGGACAACATTGTTGAAGTCAATGCAATTAAAGGAACTGAGTACACTCCTGGATTTTTTAATAAAATTGGCATTCCCAGACCACTGAATGCAACAGTGGACGAAAAACGAATTGGCGGACAGCGAATAGGAAACTTCGAAGGCGGACTACGGTTCGTTGAGACAATAACTCAATATGAACCGAGTAAAGTCGTTTCGTTTGACATTAAGGTTGACCCAAAATCAGTTCGACCAAATGTTTTCGACCAGCATGTATTAAATGGTAACTATTTCACATTTGTAAATGCGACTTATGAAATATCATCCTTACCAAACGGACAAGTGAATTTGAAACTGTCATCAAGTTATCAATTGACATCGAAAATCAACTTGTACGGAAAGTTTTGGGGTGACGTCATATTAAAGGACTTTCAAGACAGATTATTAAAAGTAATTGAAAGCAGAAGTGAGCAGAAATAACGGCTGCCAACAAAATGCATAATCAATGGCGGGGCTCAGTATAAATTTGTAGTTTAGGTTTTCAAATAACGTTTGGTTTCGTGGGACAGTGAAACGCTTCTAAAGCCCAGCCACGTTTCATACACCAACGTTGGCGGCAAGGCAAATATGGGACGACTCTTCAATATCGGCTGGATTATACTTATCAGTTCTCTTAGTTCGTGTGGGGACTTAGACGATAGGGTTCATGGACATTGGGCTTTTAGCAAAAGAGTTTACACATCGCAGACAGAAACGAAAGTGGACTCAATCTTTGAAAGAAATATTCTATTGATTGGAAAGGATGGAATCTATAGAGCCATCAACGGGGACAATAAGGTTGAAGGAACGTGGTCAATAGTAAGCAAGAATCAAATCAACCATAAAATAGATTTCTTAAGAGTGACAATTAATAATGAATGGACTGACTTTGAAATTTTCAAAGTTACGGACAACGAACTAGTTCTTCAAGATACATTTAGCATAAGTGGAGAGCTGATTATGTAAGCTCCCCCTTTTTTTGAGCCACTCAAAAGTATAAAATAGCGGTGCTTACGCTATTTTTTTGATTGAGTTTTTTTAGGCATCCTACTCTTGGAATGATCCAATTAAAAGAGAGGTTGGTGTT
>JAFLBR010000004.1 GCA_017303795.1 Cytophagales bacterium
AACACCAACCTCTCTTTTAATTGGATCATTCCAAGAGTAGGATGCCTAAAAAAACTCAATCAAAAAAATAGCGTAAGCACCGCTATTTTATACTTTTGAGTGGCTCAAAAAAAGGGGGAGCTTACAGCTTTATGTAGCCAATCCGATTTATTCCGAGGATTGAATACTCCTTTAAGATATTATGTATTATCTGGTCATCAAATGCCTTAGAAATTGTTTCAACTATATCCTTGTCCGGATTCTCAACCACATTGAAATCAAGAATAATATTTTCATTGTCAATGCTTAAATAGCTATTGGTCTCAGGATTAAATAGAATTCGTTTATCTATCTCATTTCTAACCTTTGGAAATACATTTGGGTTGAAGTATGATTTTTTGTCATGGAGTATGTTTTCCAAAATTGTCCCGTATTTATCTTGCATTGCGAAATTTGGTCGAAACCGAATTCCTATCACTATTGAGTTTAGATTTTGACTGATGTCAGTCAAGGGGTTCTTATTTTTAGTTTTTTCCATAGTCATATTTGTCCAATGAAACTTGCCGCTAACTCTTAGCTTTAAGCCACTCCAATTGCTTAAAGCCGACATCCGTATGTAAGATATAAGAAACTCACCCTATCTAACAAATCAAAAACAGGATCTCAGAATGAGCCTCCGTGTATCACTTTTCTTTATCCCAAATGCGCCTGATGCGGTATTTACCCTCAACGTATTTCATCATAGAATCGCGCGCAAAAATCTCGACCGGGAAAATGGCCAGCGCAACAAAAACCTGAATAATAAACTCGATTACCGGGGAGGTTTTAATACCAATTAATGAACTGATTGCCGTTTGTAGAAATTGCACCAGCATTACTATAGTAAGCAACGATAAAATCTGGCTTATAAAGCGGTACCGCGCATTTGCCCGACCAATCCGCAACGATAATGCTACCAGCAAACTAAAAACAGAAAACTCAAGGGCATAAAACCACCAGCGTTTCCAATAAGGTGGTAAAACTTTAAAAACTATTTGTTCAATTTTTGATTCGTTGCCAAGCAAATCGCGCGATTGTACTTGCAACTGGTATTTGCCTGGCGGCAGATAGGAAAAAGCAATCTCGTTGTTTGCTTGCGACCACGGTGACCATTGCGTGTTAAGCCCTTTTACCTGATAGCGGTATTGAGTTGCATTTAACCCGAGATAGGCCGGTTGAATAAACTCAAAAATAATAGCGCCTTCATGCTGCTCTACTTCAATCTGCTCAGCCAAACTTATCTCTTGTCCTCTTATTTCGCGCAAGTACAGCGGGTAAGTTGTGGCTGTGCCGGCCACTGTACCTGAAAAGCGATACAATTCGTTTGAAGCTGTAATTACCCAAAGGTTATTTCCACCCTGATCGGGCGCGAGGTAACGTAAATTAGGAAACATCCCCAACCACTCCAGCTTTAGCGATTGTACGCGACTATCAACGGTGCGCCAACGCGTACCATCGTTAAACCAAAAATATCCACCCGAAGCAAAGTACTTACGCGGCCCCGGAAGTGAATCGAATTTTATAAATGCCGACTTGTGATCGTAAATACTAAACTGGCCCGATGCCGCCATGTAAACTTCGTTACCATAGGCAAGACCCACGGTTTCATCGCGTGAAGGATTGTTGATGGCAATGGATTCTAAATCGGTAATGTCGCCATCAACGGTTTCTATTTTATAGATGTACGCTTTGCCACAAAGCCATACATTCTCCAGCCGGTCTTCAAAAATATGGCTGATAGGTTCGCGAATAGAATCCAACAACATAGTCTCTTGCCAATTGGCGCCAACCTGTTGATAGGTTTTGATTTGTTGTGCTGTACTTACAATTAATTGCTTTAGCGATGGTGAGAAAAAAATGGTGCGCACTGCACCGGTTACTATCGGTTTTGAGGTAAGGCCCTCCACTTCAAACAACCCATTCACGCCAGTTGCTATTAGTTTGTTGTTAACTATGGTTAGCTGGGTAACCTTGCTTTCAATACCGGCTATGCGTTTGTACTCATATCGTACTTGTTTAGGTAATTCCGGTTTAGGAAGTGCTGGCTGTGCACCTCTTCGCACACGGCTGGTAACAGCAGCAACCGGCTCAGCTGATGAAGTTATTTCTACTAATTCGAACAAGCCTAACGTTGTTCCAACAAACACACTTCCATTAAAAGTTTGGGCACAAAGTAAGTTGCCGGTTAAACCGGGAAAATGATCGAACGATCGAAATGGAACCTGAGGTGCAATGCGCGTAAAGCCATACTCGTGCGATACCCACACACCATCGTTACCATCATCTAAAATGGTGTACACCTCATTATCAGGTAATCCATTAAAGTAATCCACCACTTGCTCGGTTTCGCCAGTAGTTGCATTTATAAAAATTACACCACCTCGTAAGGTTCCAAGTGCAATCAGGTTATCGTTAACCCATGCTCCGGCCACCAGCATATTTTTTGATAAGAAGGTGCTGTCTTTTAAAACAAGCTCCTGCATTTGATTTTTATTCCATGTAAAAACCCGATTGTCGTCCATTCCTAACAAAACATTTTTTCCCGGGCTGGCAAAAATCAAATTAGCTGGCGAAAATTCTGCTGCTGCAAGTTTTTGATCTTGCACTTTCTGCAACCCACGATTTGATGTGCGCAGATAGATAGCATCATTAATCGTGAACATTTCAAGAAAGGTGCCATAAGAATTATCGGCCTTCAATGTCCAGCTTGCTTGATTTGTTTGTGGCGAAAATGCAATCAGCTGATCGGAAGCCAGAAAAAGAACGAGGTCACCTTGTATACCAACACCTATAAAATTTCCTTCAACTAAGGGAATATACGTGCGCTGGGCTTCAAATTTTCTATTGAGCTTTCCGCCACCGGCTACGCCCGCTAAATAAACTTCGGTGCCCTTGGTGGCTACAGCATGCACTGCTCCGGGAACAAATACTTCGTTCCAGTTTTTTCCATCAAACTCCAGTATGCCCTGGCGATTGGCAAAATACAATTCGCCCTGATCGTCCTGCATGATAAACCGACTACGAAAGTCTATGCGATCATCGGGTGGCGTAAAATGCGATAAATAGTAAGCCCCGGTTTGGGCTTGCAAAAAATGCGATGTTAAATACAGCGCGAGCAGACAAAAAAGTGGGCGCATAAAATGTTAAGAGCTTCTAAAATTAGAAGTATTAACTGTTAAATAAAAAGTTTTTTAACTTATACGGCTCCAGTTAACCACCGTGCGCTTTAATGAATCTACCTGTTGGCGTACGACTTGGTTCTCGGGTTTTTCTAAGGAAGGATCAGTTTGCAAAATTTCAGTTGCTGCATCGCGGGCTACTTTCAATATCTCCCCGTCTTTACCCAAATCGGCAATCAATAAATCAAGCGCACCACTTTGTTGCGTGCCCATTAAATCGCCTGGGCCGCGTAACTTCAAATCTGTTTCTGAAATCTCGAAACCATTATTTGTTTTTACCATGGTATCAATACGCACACGCGAGTCGGCACTGAGTTTATTGCCTGTCATTAAAATACAATACGATTGCTCGGCTCCACGCCCTACCCGACCTCGCAATTGATGCAACTGCGATAAGCCAAACCGTTCGGCACTTTCAATTACCATTACCGATGCATTGGGTACATCTACTCCTACTTCAATTACGGTGGTGGCTACCATAATTTTTGTTTCGCCTTTTACAAAGCGGGCCATCTCGTAATCTTTTGCATCGGCTTTCATTTGGCCATGCACAATACTAATGGGTACATCTGGAAATGCCCGACTGAAACTTTCGTATCCATCCATTAAATGTTTCAGATCAAGTTTTTCTGATTCATCTATAAGCGGATAGACAATATAAATCTGGCGGCCTTCATTTAATTGTGTTCTGATAAAACCATTAACCTGTAAGCGATGTGAATCATAACCATGCGAGGTTTTAATCGGCTTGCGTCCTTTCGGTAATTCATCAATAACTGAAATCTCCAGATCGCCATACAACGTCATAGCCAAGGTGCGCGGAATGGGTGTGGCCGTCATAACCAACATGTGCGGAAAAATGGTTGCGTTTTTTTGCCACAGTTTAGAACGCTGCGCTACACCAAACCGATGTTGCTCATCAATAATAGCCAGACCAAGTTTGTGAAACTTCACACCTTCTTCCAATAAAGCATGCGTGCCAACTAATATTTTAAGTGTACCATCTTCCAATGCCTGGTGGATGGGCTTACGCTGACTTTTCTTTACCGAGCCTGTAAGCAAAGCAATTGAAAGGCCCATCTTATCGGCATACTTTTTAAGGTTGGCATAATGTTGTTGCGCCAGAATTTCGGTTGGGGCCATTAATGCGGCTTGTGCGCCACTACCTACCGCCAGCAACATGCAGATAAAAGCTACTATCGTTTTACCACTGCCCACATCGCCTTGTAATAATCGGTTCATCTGCTTACCGCTTTTCATGTCGGTATAGATTTCGCGAATTACCCGCTTCTGGGCTTCGGTTAAATCAAAGGGCAAATGCTCTTTATAGAATTGTGTAAGAATGGAGGTATCGGTAAACGCCATTCCCTTAAACTTATCTTGCCGCACCAACTTCATTTTTATCAGGCGCAGTTGTATGTAGAAGAGCTCTTCGAACTTTAACCGGTAGCGTGCTTGTGTAAGCAAGGTTTCGCTTTGCGGAAGATGAATGTTTTGTAAAGCCGTGCGTTTATCTGAAAGATTATGCTGTTTGAGTAACGTAACCGGCAGCGTTTCGCGAATGTGATTTTGTGCTAACGGCAAAAGCAAAGTCATCAGCTTAGAGATGAGCTTGCTATCGATATGGCGCGCTTTTAATTTTTCTGTAACGTTATAAACCGGATGCAGGTAACCTCCACGCTCGTTGCCTGTTGTAATGACTTCAATTTCCGGGTGCGCAATTGAAATTTTATTTCCAAACAAATTGGGTTTACCAAAAACAACGTAGGGCGTGTTTAGTTTTATTTTATCCAGCACCCAATTGATGCGTTGAAACCAAACCAACTCTATACTTCCGGTTTCATCTTTAAACGTACCCACCAACCGTTTTTTAAAACCGACACCAATGGTTTGAAAGCCGGTAATGGTTCCCTTCAGTTGTATGCCGATAGCAATTTCATCAATGGTTTCGGCAACTTCTTTTATTTTATAAAACCGGGTGCGGTCTTCATGGCGAAAGGGATAATATTGAATAAGGTCGCCAAACGAGTGCAGACGCAATTCTTTTTGGAGCAATGCGGCCCGCTGCGGCCCCACGCCTTTTAAAAATTCGATTGATGTTTGGAAGAAGGTTGACACCCCCAAAAGTATTGACTATTCTTTAAATAAAGGATTGTTTGAAAGCAATCTGTAACTGCTATGAATAGTCAAAATGTCAATTCTGTTTTCGTTAACAACTTTATAGACAATTCTGTAATTACCCTCAATCAATTCTCGAATTGTTTTGATTGCCAATTCAGGCACAACTCGACCCTAAAGGGGAAAGTCTTTTAGCATTTCAACTCGTTCAAAAAAGCGAGTAGTCTGAATTTTGGCAAAATGTTCGGAGTCACGTGCAATATATTCTGCAATGCTCTCGACATCATGTAGAGCTGGAGGAGTCCAATTTATTTCAACAGCCATTTTTTGAGGTGCTCCTTGGCCGCAGCATGTGAGATAACCTGGTTGGCGTTAGAGTGCTCTAATCCTTTTTCTATTTTTTCAATAAAAATCAGCCTATCAAGAAAATCTTCAAGCCGAAAAGAATCAGGCAATTCTGTTAATGTTTGCAACACTTGTTCTTTCGTAAGCATAAATCAAAGATACCGAAATTCTTAGTATAAACTCTATCGATAACTAACGGGTCATTTCAATTTTTTTGAAGCCTTCCACTCCAACGTATTAATAAAATGCAGCGTTTCTTTTTTCATAAACTCAATAGCCGGAGCGAGTGAATCATTCTGCACGGCAGTATTAAAATACAATGCGCCTCGTAAAAAGTTTTTTGATGAATCCGTCATGGTAAACTGAAACTGACTGGGCACATCGCCTGCTATCTCGGCAATAATTGCAGTTTTGCCTGATGGCGTTACTATGCTCACTTCATCAATGGCATACGCTTTTATCTGTTGCTTAGAGGTAAGCCGGTAAGCATCATTCAATAAAGTTTTCAGCAAATCATCTTTGTTGTTTAGCTTTTTGTAGGTGATATGAATATTGGCTTTTAACTCAGGGTAATAGATTTCAATCCAATGCCGTTCGCTTATCCACGATGTATCGTCCAGCAACCGCGCGTGTTTGGAATACTCAAACTGATACGGCAACGAATCGGGCGATGGTTGATATTCAGTTGCCGGCAATGCCAACCGATTATAACCTTTGGGTTTGGGTTTGTAATCGCTCTTGCAACCGACCATTGTAAGTATAAGAAAAAATATGCCCCATGATAAAATGCTCATGGGGCTTTTGCTGTAATTCTTCATTTAGAATGGAAGATCGTCTGTGGCGTTATCATTTGATTTCATGTCATCGCCAGCGGCAGGTTGATTGTAAGCCGGTGATGAACCACCTGCATTTCCACCACCCTGGCGCGAGCCGAGCATAGTCATTTCATCTGCAACTATCTCAGTTATGTAGCGGGTTACGCCTTCCTTTTCCCAACTGCGTGTTCGGATTTTTCCTTCTATGTAAACCTGATCGCCTTTGTGCAAATACTTGGCGGCAATATCGGCCAACCCGCGCCTCATAACAATGTTATGCCACTCGGTTATTTCTTTGCGCTCATTGGTGGTTTTGTCTTTATAAGTTTCTGATGTGGCTAATGGAAAATTGGTGATCATACCACCGTTTTCAAAATTTCTTACTTCCGGGTCCTTGCCCAGTCTTCCTACTAAAATTACTTTGTTTACTCCTGACATATATTTATTGTTTTATTTTCTTAATGAATTGATGCCACAACTTAATCGACACCAAGGCTCAACTACAAGGCTGTTTCAAAAGTAACCAATTATCAGCTACTGTAAATAAGCTACATCTTGCAGATACCGCGAAATTAAAACGGGTTTGGGCAATTGTTCAATTTGTTTTTTTGAATAGGCTTTTAATTCACCAGCCTTAATGTGTTTTTGAAGTGTTGCCTGCAAGGCTACCTCAATAAACCGAACTACTAATTTTTGGTGCGACAAAATGTGTTTATACGCTTTGCTAACGCGCTCGGCACGCACATTAATATTATGTCGTTTAAAAAGTTGTTGGGTGCTGATGCTTTTCTTTTCTTCCAGCACTAAAAAATCATACAGACCATTCCAGATATCGCCAGACGGGCGCTTGCGCAGATAAAGTTGTGTTCCTTTTTTAATTACGAAATAATATAAGTGTCGCGTTTTTACTTTGGTGCGCGTTAGTTTAACAGGCAACTGTGTTTGCAGATTTTGAGTATTTGCCACACACATCCGCGCAAGCGGGCAACTTGTGCAGGCCGGATTTTTAGGCGTGCATTGCAACGCACCAAACTCCATTACTGCCTGATTAAAAACTCCAGGTTTATCTTTACTGATGAGCTCATTCGCTTTTTCAAAGAAATATTTTTTGCCTGCGAGCGATGCAATGTCATGTTCTATTCCAAACACACGCGCCAACACCCGAAACACATTTCCATCTACCACGGCAACAGGTTCATTAAAAGCAAATGATGCAATAGCGGCAGCCGTATAACTACCTACGCCCGGAAGCTTTAATAGTTCATTGTAACTGTCAGGAAATTTTTCATGGTACTCACTCACAACTTTTTTGGCGCAGGCATGCAGGTTGCGCGCACGCGAATAATAACCTAATCCCTGCCAAAGGCGCAACACTTCATCCTGACTGGCATTAGCCAGTTTTTTTACGGTGGAGTAGCGTTCGGCAAAAGCCTGATAGTACGGAAGCCCTTGCGCTACACGCGTTTGTTGCAAAATAATTTCCGAAAGCCAGATTTTGTAGGGATCGCGGGTATGGCGCCAGGGCAGATCGCGCTTGTGCCTGTCGTACCAATCCATCACCAGCCGGGCAAACGCTGACTTAGCCTTACTCATTAAAAAATATTTTTAATATCGCGAAAGTGTGAAAAACAATCGTTTCGTGGCGAATGTTTCGACTACTGGTCGCAATTATTCATGCCATGTGGGTGATAATCAACAAATTCATTTTGCGATTGAACAAACTCGTTTAAATTTGCAACCCTGATTTTTTAAACACCCTTCACCCTTTATAATTATTGTACCGTGACCAAAGCTGACGTAATTAATCAAATCGCTGAAAAAACCGGAATCGACAAAGCAGATGTATCTGCATCGGTAGAAGCATTTTTTAACATTGTAAAATCAAACATGGCTGGCGGCCACAATATTTATGTGCGCGGCTTTGGCAGTTTTATTAATAAGAAGCGAAAGAAGAAGATTGCTCGTAACATTTCCCGCAACACGGCTATTGTAATTGATGAGCATTATATCCCCAGCTTTAAGCCGGCCAAAATTTTCATCAATAAAATTAAGAACAGCGATAAGGTTAAACAGCTCGCTGAAAAAAATTAACCAATTCGTCAATCTATAGATTAGCCAATTTGCATATCGGCTAATTGACCAATTGATAATTAATGTTAAAGACACGCATCATTTTAATTGTTGTAGCCGCCTTATTGGTGTGGTTAATTTTTCTATTGCCTAAATCGGTAGTGGAAAATGAAAGCCAGCTAAAAGAGGCTGCCCCGGAAGAAGCTACTCAAGGCGCAGGTCATGCCGCGGTTCCGGCTACGCTTTCGGCAACTATAAAGCGTGTGCGGGCGCAGTTTCAATCGGATTCGCCAAATCAAAAAAATGCTATCTTTGCCGACTCTCTGAGAACCCTCTATTCGCAAGCTGGTCAGTTTGATAGCGCAGCATGGTTCGCAGGGCAGGCAGCAACGTTCTTTAACACAACCGAAAGTTTTTTGAATGCCGGCAACAGCTATTACGAAGCCTACTCCTTCGCAATGGAACCGGCCAAACAGGAACAACTGGCAGAGCAAACCCGCGCGTGGTTAGGCAAAACTATTGAGGCTGATCCAAAAAATCTGGAAGCCAAAACAAAAGTGGCCATGACTTACTTTACCTCTAACCCACCCAAAGGTGTGGGCTTGCTGCGCGAGGTGCTGGCAGAAGATCCAAAAAACGAATTCGCACTTTATAATATGGGTATGTTGGGCATTCAATCACGCCAGTACGACCGGGCCATTGAACGCCTGGAAGAACTAAAAGCGGTTAACCCTAACCATATTCAAGGTGCGCTTATGCTGGGAATTGCCTATCAAAACAAAGGTTTGAAAGAAAAGGCACGCCAGCAGTTTGAACTTGTAAAGAAGTTAGATAAGGACCCCGCGGTACAAGCTACCGCAGATTCTTATCTGAAAGATTTAGATAAATAATTGTTTAACCCCTCTCGCGCCAAGCGGGACAAAAACCCAAAGCATTATGCCAAGTGGTAAGAAAAGAAAGAAACACAAAATGGCTACTCACAAACGCAAAAAGCGTTTGAGAAAGAATAGACATAAGAAGAAATAAAACCATTCACTCTCTTCCCTCCCTCTCTCCCGATAGCTATCGGGAGAGAGGGCCGGGGTGAGGCAAAATTTTTAAAGTTTTGAGTAACGAACTTATTATCAGTGCTACTCAGAACGGATGTCGCATAGCTCTTCTTAAAGACAAACAACTTGTTGAATTCCACGAAGATGAAGGTGGGGGCAAGTTTGCAGTTGGTGATATTTACCTCGGGACTGTTAAAAAAGTAGTTCAGGGACTTAACGCAGCATTTATTGATATTGGGTACGAAAAGGATGCCTTTCTGCATTACCTTGATCTGGGCCCGCAATTCAATTCGCTTCAGAAATACACCAAACTGGTAAAGTCTAAAAAGATTACCGGAGGCCGGCTGGATAAATTTCAATTAGAGAAAGAAATTGACAAGCATGGCAAAATAGGCCAGCAGCTTTCCAAGGGCCAGCTTATTCCGGTACAGGTAGTTAAAGAACCAATTTCTACCAAAGGCCCGCGACTTTCGTGTGAGTTATCAATTGCCGGACGCTACCTCGTGTTGGTACCCTTCGGCCATGGTGTAAATGTATCCAAGCGCATTTCCAGCAGTGAAGAGCGCAAGCGGCTGCAACGCCTAATCCAATCCATTAAACCCGAAAACTTTGGTGTGATTATTCGCACCGTAGCCGAAGGCAAAGAAGTGGCCGAGTTGGATAAAGATTTGCGCAGCCTGGTTAAAACCTGGGAAGATGGTGTTGCCCGCCTGGTGGATGGCAACCCACGCGATAAAATGATTGGCGAGCTAAGCAAAACCTCATCGGTATTACGTGATGTGCTTAACGAGTCGTTCGACAATGTGCATGTGGACGATAAAAAAATCTTTGAAGAGGTTAAAGGCTACATTCATAACATCGCTCCTGAAAAGGAAAAGATTGTAAAGTTCTATTCCGGTAAGGCCAAAATTTTTGAGCACTACGGAATTGAAAAACAAATCAAGTCTGCATTTGGGCAAACAGTAAGTCTGCGTGGAGGTGGCTATCTGATTATTGAGCACACCGAAGCGTTGCACGTTATTGATGTAAACAGCGGCAACAAATCCAATCGCGAAGAGAATCAGGAAACCACAGCCATGTCGGTAAACATTGAAGCTGCCAAAGAAGTGGCGCGTCAATTACGCTTGCGCGATATGGGCGGCATTATTGTGGTTGACTTTATAGATATGCGCAATGCTGAAAACAAACGCGTAATCTATAATGCCATGAAAGAGGCAATGGAACTGGATCGCGCCAAGCACACCGTACTTCCGCTCTCTAAGTTTGGATTGATGCAGATTACCCGCGAGCGCGTGCGCCCGCAGATGAATATTGTTACCAAAGAAGTTTGCCCTACCTGCAACGGTACCGGCAGTATTGTGGCCAGTATTTTAATTACCGATCAGATAGAACAACATTTAGATCACCTGCTGATTAAACAAAACGAAAGTAATCTGGTGTTGGCATTACATCCTTTCTTGTATGCTTACTACACCAAAGGAATCATTTCCAAGCGCGTGAAATTTTTCTTTAAATATAAAAAGTGGTTAACGTTGGTTAAAGACAGTTCGCTGGGCATAACCGAGTTTCACTTTTTAAATAAAGACGGTGAGGAAATTGAGGTGGGGAATAAACCTGCTGTTGCAGAAGCAGAAGATTAACTGGTAAAACTGCCAGTAATTTTTGATCTTGTGCAATGCTACGGGCGTTACAGATTTTAAGTATTTGTCTCCTAAACGGGAATCTTTTCAGTCAGGCTCCGGCCTGCGAAAGCGTTCCCGTTTTAATTCAAACCTTAAAACTACAACACCTGCAACCACCTGCGCTTGACGATGCCAGGGCTACACGGGTCTATGAAGAATTGTTCTTCCTGTTGGATCCGGCTCAAACCATTTTTACACAAGCCGACCTGAACGAACTTGCTAAATCTAAATTGGCAAACGATCCAGCAAACTCCAGTTGCCTTTTACTGCCTGAAATTAGTAAGCTTTATACCATCCGGCTTGCCGAAGCGGAAAAGTATATTACGGATATGCTAAAAAGTAAAATCACTTTTAGCAACAAAGAAACTGCCCACATTGATCCTCATACCGATTGGCCAAAAGACAAAGCCGAACTGGAATATCAATGGCTAACCACAATTAAACACCAGTGCCTGGTTTGGATGCAACGCAATGCTCCGGCAAGTTTGGCTACACTAACTCTAAAAGAATTAACTCCATTAGAAGAACAAGCACGCAGTGCCATTTTAAAAAGTGAGCAGTTAAGCTTTGCGCGAATGAAAGCAATAGCAGCAAATGAAAACAATAGTTTAAACGTTACTTTCTTTAAAGCAATCGCTCATTCGTTTGATCCACACACGGAGTACTTTACTCCCGAACTAAAAGAAAAATTTTTCAACTCACTTGATAAGGAAGGGTTATCGTTTGGCATTGAATGGACCGAAGATCAGTTAGGCAGAATAAAGATTGCCAGACTAAATCCGGGTGGTGCTGCATGGAAAAGCAATGAACTTAACCAAGGCGATGAATTGCTTTCCATTAGCTGGAATGATGGTGCAGCTAAAGATGTATTGCAGTACGATATGGAAACACTCTACCACGATTTTGAATCTACCGAATACAAATTGGTTTCAATAACGGTTAAAAAATCTGACGGGCAAGTGCGAACGGTTAGCATGGCCAAAAGCAAAATAGAATTAACAAACAATGCTATTCGTAGTTATGTATTGAACGGTACACCCAAAGTGGGCTATATTATGTTGCCCGGTTTTTATGGCAGCGATGGCGAGTCCACAAAAGGTTGTGCCGATGATGTAGCCCGCGAAATTCTAAAACTCAAAAAAGAAAACATTGCCGGGCTTATTCTTGATTTGCGTTTTAACGGAGGTGGTTCGTTGCTGGAAGCAATAAATCTTGCCGGTGTTTTTATCGACAACGGGCCGCTCGCACTTATGCAAGAAGTTAATCAGCCAGCCGTTACCCTTAAAGATCTCAATCGCGGAACGTTGTACTCCGGGCCTTTGGTAATTCTGATAAACGGCTACAGTGCTTCAGCCTCCGAACTTGTAAGTGCAGCTTTGCAGGATTGGAATCGGGCTATATTAGTAGGCAGCAAAACCTATGGCAAAGCAACAGGCCAGATTATTCTACCCATAGATAACCCGGCACTAAGCGGATTTATAAAAGTTACTAATGAACGACTCTATCGGGTAACCGGCAAAAGCTTACAACAAAAAGGAATAACTCCCGATATAGAATTACCCGATGCTTATGAAGTTTTTTTTCAGCGCGAGCGTAATCTAAGAAACTCTATTACGCCTGATTCTATTGTTAAAAAAGTTTATTACGCTGCCCTGCCTGCATTACCCCTTGCAGAATTGAAGCAGCGTAGTGTGCAACGGCAGGCTAATGCGTTTAAAGAAATTGTGGCTGTGGCCGATTTGCTTGCAAAGCCCATTCCGCTCGATCCGGTTGCCTATGCCGCTTACTACACCCGGTTTGAAACAGATTACAAACCCATGCCTTCAAAAACTTATAGCGTTTCAATTACTGGTTTTGATACCAACCTGCATGCTGCAGATAGTTATCGGAAAATAGTTAGCGATGAGGTGTTGGACGAAATAAGCAAGAGCCGGTATATTGAAGAAGCTTTTCACATTATTCAAGATTACATTGCTTTAACTAAAACAAAATAAGTTGTGAAATATTTACTGGTGGCTTTTCTACTTCTTTCGCAGGTGTTGCCTGCGCAAACCAACTCCGATGCCGGGGAATACCTGAGCCGCATTGGCGAACAGTTTGGCGAAATTTCTAAAGACCTGATGAGCTATTCCAGCGCTACCGCACATAGCAAAGGAGCACGCAAGGTTGAAAAGAAAAGACAAGAACTTATTGCTACTCTAAAACAGGCAGAGTTTAATGTGCGTAAGCTTCGCCCTTTTAAAGAGAACAGCCAGTTGCGCGATACCGTTGCATCTTACCTGCACTTATCGCGAATTGTACTTACCGAAGATTTTGGAAAAATCATAAACCTGGAAGATGTAGCTGAACAATCATACGATGCTATGGAAGCATACTTGTTGGCAAAAGAGCTGGCTTACGATAAGCTCGACCAAAGCTTTGATCGGGTAAAAGAACAACAAACAGCTTTTGCGCAGCAATACGAAATCAAACTCATTGAAAATGAAAGCGAGCTATCTCGCAAGCTTGAAAAAGCGGGCAAAGTAAACTCTTATTACAATCAGGTATATCTCGTTTTTTTCAAAAGCACTAAAGACGAAGCCTATCTGATGGAAGCCCTCAGCAAAGGCGATGTAAATGCTATGGAGCAAACCAAAAATGCTTTGGCTACCAGTTCGGCCGAGGGGTTGAAAAAACTTGTACAGATTGGCGTGTATAACTACGATGCTACTTTAAAAATTGCTTGTAGCCAGATGCTCACTTTTTTGCAACAAGAAGCCAACGATAAAATGCCTGGCCAGATAGATTTTTATCTGAAGAAAGAGAATTTTGAAAAACTCAAAAAAGCGCTTGATAGTAAAAGACAGAGCGATCGCACCCAGGCTGATATTGACCAATACAATAAGAGTTTAAAAGAATACAATGATGCCGTTACCCGTTACAATACCGTAAATAATGAGCTAAACAAAAAGCGAAGTGCGGCCATAGATCAATGGAATAAAGCCGTGGATGTTTTTATGGCTAAACATGTACCCCGCTACCGGTAAATACCTTCTGCCAACCTGTCATTTTTAGTAACTGGAATGCCATTTGATTAGTGGCTGATGCATTATTATTTCAATCAAAAGCTGACAAACTATGACTACAACTTCAGAAAAAGGTACCATCTCCATTCATACCGAGAATATTTTTCCCATCATTAAGAAATTCCTGTACTCCGACCACGAAATCTTTTTGCGCGAGTTGGTGAGTAATGCCGTGGATGCTACCCAAAAGTTAAAGAAACTTGCCTCGCTGGGCGATTTTAATGGCGAACTGGGCGATCTTAAAATTGAAGTGAGCTTCGATAAAAAGAACAAGACCATTACCGTTAGCGATAAAGGGCTTGGCATGACTGCCGATGAAATTAAAAAGTACATTAACCAGATTGCGTTTTCCGGAGCCACTGAGTTTGTTGAAAAGTTTAAAGACAAAACCGATGCGAAAGACATTATCGGGAAGTTTGGTCTTGGCTTCTATTCGGCTTTTATGGTGGCCGATAATGTAGAGATTGTTTCAAAATCGTTTAAAGAAAATACAGAAGCCGCCCGTTGGCTATGCGATGGCTCTACCGAGTTTGAACTTTCGCCCGCCACAAAAGAAACCCGAGGTACAGATGTAATTCTACACATCAATGCCGACTCAGAAGAATTCTTAGATGAGTTTCGTTTAAAAGGTATTCTGGAAAAATATTGCAAATTCCTTCCGGTAGAAATCAAGTTCGGCACCAAAGAAGAAAGTGTTGAAGATGGTGTAGATAAAGATGATAAGCCGAAATATAAAACCGTTACCAGCGATCGTATCATCAACAACACCGCACCCATCTGGACGAAAGCACCGCTGGAATTAAAAGATGAAGATTACCTGAAATTTTATAAAGAACTGTATCCGTTTAGCGAAGATCCATTGTTCTGGATTCATCTGAATGTGGATTACCCGTTTAACCTTACGGGAGTGCTTTACTTTCCTAAGATCAAAAACGATTTTGAAATTCAGCGCAATAAGATTCAACTATACTCGCGGCAAGTATTTATTACCGATGAGGTAAAAGATGTAGTGCCCGACTTTTTAATGTTGTTGCATGGCGTGTTGGATTCGCCCGATATTCCGCTTAACGTATCGCGCAGCTACCTGCAAAGCGATGCCAACGTAAAAAAGATTAGCGCGCACATCACCAAAAAAGTAGCCGATAAGCTGGTGGATATGTTTATTAAAGATCGTGCTGAGTTTGAAAAGAAGTGGGACGACATCAGCGTGTTTGTAAAATACGGCATCATCAGCGATGAAAAATTTTACGAGAAAGCAAAAGAATTTGCGTTGTTGAAAAATGTGGACAGCAAATACTTCACTTTCAAAGAATACGAAGAGCAGGTAAAGCCCAATCAAACCGATAAAGACAAAAATGTAATTTACCTCTACACCACCAACACAGCCAAGCAACATGCATTTATTGAAAGTGCTAAAAATCGTGCGTACGATGTGTTAGTGTTGGATGGCGTGCTGGATAGTCACTTCATTAACCACCTGGAACAAAAACTGGAGAAGACACAACTAAAACGAGTAGATAGCGAAACCATTGATAAGCTGATTGCCAAAGATGAAAAAGTGGCGAGCGTGTTGAGCAAAGAAGAAGAAGAAACGGTGAAGAAAGTTTTTGAAACGGCCATTAACAATACCAATATGACGGTGGCCGTGGAGTCGCTTTCGCCAGATGATCTGCCCGTAACCATTACCATGAGCGAGTGGATGCGCAGAATGAAAGATATGCAGAAAACCGGAGGTGGTGGCGGCATGTATGGATTTATGGGCGCCATGCCCGATAACTATAATGTGGCCATCAACGGCAACCATGCATTAGTTCAAAAAATTCTGAAAGCCGAAAGTGACGATCAGAAAAACAAATTGGCTAAACAGGTTTACGACCTGGCGTTGCTTTCGCAAAACCTGCTTACCGGTGCCGATCTTACCAACTTTATAAAGAGAAGTGTGGAGATGGTAGGTTAAAAGTTTTTTGAAATAAAAATTTCCTAACTTCGTTTTATCATTCTGATGAAACGAAGTTTTTTATTTTTAGCAATACTGACTGGAGGCGCAGCTGTAGCCCAGGTGCAACCCAATGTGCAGGAAGGCCAGTTTACATTCGATACCGACAAGCCCTTCACCTTGCTGGAACTGGATCAGAATGAAGAGCCCATCCCCACCAAAAAGAAAAAACCAAAACGTAAAGTTTATTACGGCATTAAAACCAAAAAAGCTTTTACTCGCAAAGGCTTTGGCGATAAGATGACGGTTGAGTTATTCTACGTTTTAAAAAAGGCCGACAAACCCACAGGCTTTGCGCGCGATGTATACTGGTACGATTTTACCCGGAAGGAATTACGCAAAACCAGTGTAAGCGCATTTGATGTTAAGAAAGGTGTGTTGGCGCACGGCCCCTATAAAAGAATGGTGGGTGAAGATGTAATTGAAGAAGGTATCTTTTTTAAAGGCACCAAACATGGGCGCTGGATGCGCTACGACCGGCAAGACCTCGTAGAAGATAAAGAGAAGTATTATAAAGGCTGGCCCAAAGAATCGCTGGTAACCTATTACGATCCGAACGAAAGAAAAAAACTAAAAGAAATTACACCTATAGAATATGGCGAGAAAGAAGGCTACTACTATTACTTCCATGAAAATGGCCAGATTGCTGTGGTGGGCGAATACCATTGGGGCGAACGCGTAAACGATTGGATTGAAAACTACCCCAGCGGCAAACGTAAGCGTATTATTGCCTACCCTAAAGAACCCTTCGAAAAAGAAATTCGTCCTTACGTGCGCAAAGAGTGGGACGAAAAAGGAAAAGAGATTTATTCGAAGTAGTAGCTGCATTAACTCGAGAGAATCGCACTCAATTTACATTTATCAAAAAAAGGCAATTCGCATAACACTTTGCAATGTATTGTTTACGTGATTATGAATAACTAAATTTGATAAACAGCGAATCGAGCGCATCTAAAATAAATTCAATCAACCATGAGACTACAAGTAATACAAGACGGAGAAGGTAATAACGCTGGGGTATTTATTCCTATGGAAGATTGGACATTGATTAAAAACCAATATCCTGACATTGAAAACATTGATAGTGATCTGCCGCAATGGGAAAAAGATTTAATTGATACAAGGCTGGATGCTATCGCTAAAAACCCTGAACGATTAAAGTCTGGCAAAGATCTTTTGCAAGAGTTAAAGCGTAAAATTTAATGCCTTATCAATTAAAACATTTTGATGAAGTAGAAGCAGATGTAAATAATGCAAAAGCATGGTACAAGGAACAAAAAGAAGGTCTGGAAATTGAGTTTGCTACTGCTCTTGAAAAGACGATTAATCGTATTTTAGAAACACCCAAAGTATACTCCGTTCGTTATAAAAAAGTACGCATAGCACACCCTAGAAAGTTTCCGTATAATATCCATTTTTATATTGATGAACCGAATAACACTGTTGTCATCACCGCAATCCTTCACAACAAGAGACATCCGAA
This sequence comes from Cytophagales bacterium, assembly GCA_017303795.1. Classification (GTDB taxonomy): domain Bacteria; phylum Bacteroidota; class Bacteroidia; order Cytophagales; family Cyclobacteriaceae; genus ELB16-189. The sequence goes on from JAFLBR010000004.1 coordinate 17,821, forward strand.
AATCGCTAAGAAAAGAGTATAAAGCACTTAGGAATTAATCAAAGCATTCATTTTCATTAGCAAATAAAAATTCATCCTACTTCACCACCACCCGTATCCCTTCCGAATGACTCGCAAACTCCGGGGCATACATACATTGAATATTGGTTACGCCATTCGAGAAATCGCCTTTTTGCGATACGCGTAAATCATATTCAAATACATACTTGCCTTTACCCAAATACCCGATAAAGAAGTTGGTGGCCAGATCGCGCGTGCTTTCGTAGTAATACAATCCGTCCTGATATTTATAGGTAGAGATTGTAGTAGTCGGTTCAAAACCAGCTGCCCGCATATCTTTCAGGTGTACGTATTCCATATCGCGATCTACCCGCAATTCAATCCGCACTTTCACCAGATCACCCACTTGCAAAGGAGATTTTTCTGTAATGGGTGTAATCACCGGCCCGCGATCAGTATTCACTTGTTTGAAAAGTTGTTTCTTCAACTTCAGCGGAGTTTCAGCCGGAGTAATTTTATCCAACTGCTCAAAGTATTGCCAGTACGCTGCGCCCCATGCCACACCCTCATCTGTTTTTGAAATCGTAATCTTGCCCATGTCGGATTTAATTTCTCCAGCCTGCCAGGCCGTTTTAAAATAACCGGTGCCTGCTTCCACTTTGGTGTCTTCGCGTTTGGTTGGATCTATTATTTCGTTTCCAACTTTAACTTCTACCAGTTTTGTGTTGGCCAGTGCATCAGTACCTCTGCGTAATAAAGCATAGCAAGCTTCGGTAGTGGCTTTGGTAGTTTTCCAATCCTGCGTTTGCTTTTGTTTCAGCAGCCATACTTTTAATTCTTCTACTGCTTTCACATCTTTTGCAACCTCATCATACACTTCAATCATCAAGGCCTGAGTTTCAATAGGCGCCTGATACCAATAGTAGCCACGATCGGTTTTCCAATACATGCCCGTTTCTTCTGATCGCAATGCGCGTTCGCTAAATGATTTTATCATCGCAGCCGGAGTTAACTTATCATCAAAGCGATGCAACGCTAAACTCAGCATGCCTTCCATGTAGAGTCCTTTACGCAACCAGTATTTTTTTGCTTGTCCTGAATAGTAGTTGAAAGCTTCTTTTACATCATCAGGAATTACAACATCTTTAAAATAACTGCGCATGTACAGGTAATGAATCTGACTGTAGCCCAAATGATCATCTTCTAATTTGGTTAAGCCCCGTTTCGCGTTAGCTTTCAATTCATCATAATCGTTCTTTAACTGATAATCAAGATAACCCACTGCCTTAGTTACCATATTCCAGATGCGGGCATCTTCGCGCACAGCACGCACACCCAACACATCTAAATGCCCCATACCACTAACAATGTGCTGCGTCATGTACCGATCTTCCTTAAAGCCCGGAAACCAACTGAACCCGCCACTTGCATTTTGTGCTTTGATAATTTTATCCAATGCACGTTCCTGCTCATTCGCCATGCGATTGAGATCGAATAATAAACCTACATTGCGCTTGCGTTGCGATTCATCTTTGGCGTGCAACACCCACGGAGTTTCTTCCAGCAAAGCCGATTTTAATTCCTGATTTTTTTCAAGATTAGAAAGTAAAGCATTGGGCTGAATATTCTTCCACGTATCAAACACCTGCTTAATGCGTGGGTTTGAATTAGCAATGTGAGCGGCAATACTATTCGCATAAAACTTACTGTAGGTTTGCTCCACACAATCGTATGGATATTCCATCAGGTAAGGCAACGATTGAATGGCATACCACGCTGGGTTAGAGGTGAACTCCAGAGTAAAGCGATGATGGCGCAACGTTTTCGATTTGTTGTCCACCATTTTTTCGAACTTAAACGTTTTGGTTTGCTTACCGCGAATAGGCAGTGGCAATGATTCCGTTACCAGCATTCTGTTTGTAACAACGGGAATAGTCATCTCTTCGCCATCCGAAAAATTACCGGCCTTGGCCACCACCCGATACGTAAGCGCCTGCACACCTTCCGGAATTTCAATGCTCCATTCTAAGTTGGTGCTTTGGCGGGGCTTCAGCGAAAAAGGTTTTGCCTTGTCGCTATTCTTCATCTGCACATCTACCGACTTCATAGTAAGTGCATCAAAAAATTCCAGTTGAGCCTGACCGGCTAACTCCGCATCAACCAGACTGCTCACTTTCACCGCAAAAATCATTTTGTCATTCTCGCGGAAGAAGCGTGGCTGGTTCGGCACCACCATCAGTTCTTTTTGTGTTACCAGATGATTTACAATTGAGCCCGATTTTAAATCAGGCGTATGCGCAAAGCCCAACATCTTCCAGCGGGTAAGCGCTTCGGGAATGGTGAAGCTGATAATAATCTCACCTTCGGCATTGGTTTGTAAGTGCGGATAAAAGAAAGCAGTTTCATTAAAGTTGGTGCGCACTTTTACTGCTGAGAAGTCTTCTGGTTCTTTTGAAGCCGGTTTCTGTTGCACTTTAGTTGAATCCTCTTTATCCACTGTACCATATCCCACTACCACAGACTCTTCCAACGGAGCGGCTGCCATATCCAACATTGCCTCAGCTTCATTTGTTACCACTTCAGATTTCGCAGCACGTCTCTTTTCATTACGGCCACCAGCACTTAACCCATAAAGCCTACCTCCATAATAATAATCATAGAAACTATACCCAAACCAATTGAAGCTATCGAAGTAAGTTCCATTTGGTGATCGATTGTAATCCGGATTCCAGTTATTGCTGAATAGTGAGAGATCTTTTCTGTTAAATCCGTTGGTACTACTCCACCCTAATCGCGCATAATGCGAATTAAAGAAGTTGGCATACCAACTGTTGCTGCGGAATTGATCCAGCGATTCATCGTAAAGCGTGGCCACCATTTCAGCTGCAACTTTTTCGGCACCGTTACCTTTAATTTTAATTTTCCATTGCTCCTGTTGACCAGGTTGCAACTTATCTCTGAAACTCTCGAAAGTGATGTTCAGATTTTTATTGGAGAACGGCACTGAAATGGTTTCACTTTGTTTATATAGGCGATTGTCTTTAATAAACGTAACGTGAATAGCCAGATTACCGCGATCAGCTTCCGTAACCGGAACTTCAAACATCCGCTGTTCATTTTTTAATTCAATCCACTCGTGTTTTAATAATTGGCCATCGCGTTCTACTTCATACAAGGCCACAATTTTTTTATCGGCCGTGCCAATCGTAAAACTTGCTTTTTCTCCAGGCTCTGCCGATAGCTTAACCGGTTGAAAATATTTTACCTGTGGCGTTGGGATTGTTTTTTCAGAAGGTGCCGACACGGTGAAATAACTCACTTCTTTTACTTCCTGTCCGGAAGCATCCAGCGCTTTAATCTCCAACACATACTCACCCGATTTCCATTTGTTAAGATTTTCAAGTGCGAAGGTTTTCTTTTCGGCTGTGTTGAAATTCAAATCGAAAACTTCTTTGGCGCGTTCCCATTTAAATTTGTTCGTTTCATCTTCAAACAGATCTACCGGAAAAAATTGATAATACTGTTCTCGCGAATAAAGTGCCCGATCAGGTTGCTCCCACTGGCGTGCCCGAAAGGCTTTGGCTGGCGATTTAAGTTCAAAGATTTTGATGTTCCCTTTCGCGGCTTCAAACTGTCCGGCAAGGTTGGTAGTTGAAATGGTAAACTCTTTGGCAGCCGTTACCTGATCTTTGTTGATATTGCTGATGTACGCACTTACCTGAAACGATTTGTACCCAACCGAAATAGTGGTGCTGCTGCTGTGGGTTTCACCATTAATGTCGGTAACATCGGCATACACGGTGTAATCAAAAACCGGATCGGACGCACGATCTACATTGCGATCAGGAAGCGCTTGAAAGTTTACTACAAATTTTCCATCAGCATCGGTTTCAGTTTTACCATTGGTAATTTCCATTTCGGGTGAGTTGGGATAATAACCCCAGCGGCACCACCACCAGTACGGATACCGCGCCATGCGCACTACGCGATAACTCACAGCCGCGCCATCAATGTTGGCTCCGGAATATGCGCGTGCAAAACCCTCGGCTTTAATGGTTTCATCTAACCGGAACGAACCTTTAACCGGCTCAAAGTCCACTTCAAATTTTGGTCGCTTGTATTCTTCTACTGAAAAGTGAACTGTGCCACTTCCGGTCTGCAAACTCATCTGTCCGGTTAGTCCGGTAGAAGGCGCAGTGAATGTCCCGCTAAACGTACCGTACTCGTTAGTAGTTACCTGCACATTGCCGCGCTCCTGATTATTCACATCATAAAGTCTTACGGTATGATTAGATTTTCTTCCCAGCTCAGAAGTTTTACCATCGGTATTAACTACCAGTCCTTTAAAGTAAATGGTTTGTCCCGGCCTATAGATCGCACGATCCAAAAAGAAAAATGTTTGTACCCGCTTCTCGCGACCGTACTCAACATTTTGATGAATGTTCCCACCATAGTAAGAATACTTATCAATAGGTTCGGTGCTGTTGCAATCGTTACGATAACTGAAGTTGATGGAGAAATTATAATGTTCGTTCTTCAGATACGGTACTTTAAAATATCCTTTTGAATCGGAAGTGTACGCACCAATTTTCCTGGCTTCGTATTGTTGCTTTCGCGAGTTGTAAGTGTAAGAATAAAGCTCAGCCAAAACTCCGGCAAACGGTTGGCCGCTTTTACGATTGAGCACAAACACTTCGGTGTTGCCATCTTTTGTAGAGCGATGGATATAGCTGATGTTTGAAATGGATGTGAACGCATAGGCCAATCCGTTTTTACTGGTAGCAAAATCGGGGCGGTGACTAAACAACACCATGTATTCGCCTTCGGGCAGCGCATCTAACTTTACTTCCAGACTATGTTGTTGATAGTCGCGATCATCGGGTAACGTAAACCTGCCTGTCTTTACTGGTGTTTTAGGCAAAAAGAATTCAATAAACTTTTCTTCCCGATCAACATTATAATTACGTTCCCACTTTCTTCGTTGAGTCTGTACTTCTTCGCGAGTGGTTTTAATGATGCGGTAATGTAAATCGGTTACATTTTTATAGTGCACCAGCGCCCGAAACAATTCGCCCGGAATATTATTTTCTTCAATAACAGCACTGAGTGTTTTTGCTTGCAGATCGCGCTGCAGGTTTTCACATTGAATGGCACCATCCGAATCGGGGAATCTTTTTTTAGCTGTCTCGGCAATTTCAAATGCTTTCTTTAAATCCCACTTGTGCGCTTCTGATTGTAATGGTTTATACAGTTGGCCTTGCTCCACATATGTTTGAGCCAGCAAAAACGTAGCGCGGGTTGAAATGGAATGTGCCTGATACTGTTGTTCTAATTTCTCTAAAGCGATTCGGTACAACTTATCTTTATCGGGCAGCACCAGGTTGCTGTGCATAAAAGTTATGCGAGCCAGATCCAGATCAACCAGTGCTTCGGGATCTTTATCACCAAGATGAAAGCGTGTTAACTCCTGTAACAACTGTACAGCAAAATACTTCAGCGAAAAAGTATCTTGGGTGGTGATGTTTAAACTTGCAAACGTAGCAGCATCGGCAAGATAATTTTCCTGATCTAACACAAACGCATAAACCGGTTGCGTAAGAGCAGCTTCACTACCTGAAGCAAACGTGAGGGCACGATGCGCCAGAAAATCAAACAGGGTAGGGCGGTAACTGCGACCGCGGCCATCACCGGTATGCATTACCGGTTCATATAAATCAATTCGCGTGTTTTTACTTTTGTCGGCTTCCTGTAAGGAAAGTTTATACTGCTGCAGTGTTTCTTCCACTATCTTATTCAAACTCCAGGTTTCAATATCATCTTGCTGGGTGGTGGTTTCGCTGCGATTATAAAACCGGTAGCGATTGTTCTGATAATATTGCCAATACATTTCGCCCAGCATGGAATGCAGCAACGGCTTGGTCGGGAAGGTGGCGGTATTGGCTTCGTCTCGTAATCGATTCAGGTTTTTAACAAAGGCATTCTCTTCTTTGTAATCGGTAAATTTTAGTTGGTGAATAACTGCTTTTACCAACTGGGGTGCGTTCTGTTCTTTCTTGGCTTCTTCATAAATTGTGTTAACCACTTTTAAAGCCGACTCCGGTAATCCTTTGTTCTCAAAATCTGCTACCTGTTGCCAGGCCTTTTCATAATCGTAAGGCATTGTATGTTTAGTTTGTTCAAAATCGATACTTATTAACAAGCTTGCTAAAATGACCAGTAGCTGTGTTTTCATAAAAATTTGTAGTTATTATGTTGCTTGATGTTGCGAGCCATGCGCAATCAGGCGTCAAGACGGCTGTAAATTTAAGTAAACAGCCGTCAGACGCCTCTGCTCAAGTTTTGCGCAACATCAGTAAGTTAATTCAACCCGTTTAAAATGGTCACTGCCTTAAGATGCAAAAAAGTTAGCATTCCATAAGGAGGAGAGAAAATTTCTCAAAAAGGAATGGGGAACTACAAGTAAGTGTTTCAGAATCAGTCTCAATAAAACGCATCTTCAAAGTGCCTGATCTCGGGCTTGCCATATTTCATGCTAATGGCAATTACATCGTAGCGTACATTGCCATCGTATTTTCTTTCGTAGGTGTATTGCTCGGCACCAAATACAATGTTTTTAGCTTTGTGGTAATCCACAAATTCTTCGGGGTAGCCAAAGGCATCGCTTGAGCGCATCTTCACTTCCACAAATACCAACCACCCCGCCTTGCGCACAATCAAATCAATTTCCGATCGCTTATAGCGATAGTTACGCTCCACAATTTCATAACCTGCTTGTTGCAGAAAGGCAGCGGCAAGGTCTTCGCCATCTTTTCCTTTTTGTTGCTTATCGTTCATGGTGAAATTTATTCGCGTGCGTCATTTATCTCAATCCAATACCCATCGGGGTCTTTAAAGTAAATTTGTTTTACGCCATCAACCCGTTTGGTAATCGTGCCTTTGCTGCCACCCCAATCTTCAAACTCTATCTTGTGTTTCTTCAATACTTCCACAAACTGATCTACCGACTGCACACTAAAACATAAATGGATGTTTTTATCCTGAGTTACTTTTGCCCGCGCACCTTCAATCAAATGTAAATGACTTTTGGGGCCGACCTCAAACCACGTGTGCTTACCATCGTGAAAGGGTTCTGGAATAGTGTCCAACCCAATTATGGTTTCATAAAAATGGCGGCTGGTTTTTAAATCCTGCACATAAACCGCAATGTGATTTAACCTAACCTGCGCCTGGCGTTGTGCTGTTGCCGCACTTGCGCTTAAGGCGAAAACTAAAAATGTTGTCAGAAACTTTTTCATGTTTACGTGATGTTTAAAATCGAGGTAAGTGGAATCTCCTTACCTTTGTGCATAAGTTACGGAAAGAATGAAGAAACTAATAGAAGGTTTTACATTACAGTTGGCTCACGGGTTAAAGATCGGGCAATCGGTGGATCTGGTGCGGCCGGGTAGCGACATTCGTAACATACTTATTACCGGCATGGGCGCATCGGGCATCGGGGCCAATCTGGTGGAATCGCTCACGTTTGGGCGCGTACCTATTCCCATAACGGTTTGCAAAGGGTATAACATTCCGCAGTTTGTTAGTCCGCATACGTTATTCATTGCTTGCTCGTACAGTGGCGATACAGAAGAAACGCTGGCTGCGGTGCAGAAAGCTATGTTGAAGCGGGCACACATTATTTGTATTACTTCGGGCGGCAAGTTGTTGGAGCTTGCCAAAGAATATAATCTGTACTGGATTCAGATTCCGGGCGAATCAAAAAGTCCGCGTGGTAATCTGGGCTATATGATGATCTCGTTGCTATATGCCTTGTATCACACCAACCTGATTGGCGCTGCGTTTATAAAAGAAACTGAAAATGCTATTGAACATCTTAACCGGTGTGAGAAAGCGGTTGAATCGGAAGCCGAACTGATTGCTAAAAAGCTAAAAGGGAAGTTGCCCATTATCTATTGCGATGAACGATTAAAAGCAATGGCTATTCGTTTTCAGAATCAGATTAATGAAAACGCCAAACAGTTGGCTCATGTTAATACCTTTCCGGAGATGAACCACAACGAAATTGCAGGCTGGCAATTTCCGGAAGCAGTACTGCAACACGCGCAGGTAATTTATTTGTATTCCGATCATGACCATCAGCGTGTAGAAAAGCGTATGGAAATCTGCCGACCAGTTTTTGAGAAGCGATCCAACACCATTATAGATATTGTAGCTGAGGGGGCATCGTTGCTGGAACAATATTATTACCTGATTCACCTTACTGATTGGATTTCATTTTACCTCGCGAAAGAAAACGGAGTGGAAGCCGGTCCGCTGGAAGCCATTGAACATGTAAAGGAAGAATTGGGGCGGATAAAATAAGTGTACACCAGTTTGAACAACACACTCAACAAAAAAACCAAGTTTATCGATCTCGGCTTAATGGATTACAAACAAGCCTGGGATTATCAAACTACGTTGTTTCAATCTATACTGGATGTAAAGGCCGCCAACCGGACGAGCAGCCAGCCACTAGCCACCAGCAACTTCTTAATTTTCTGCGAACACCCACACGTTTATACACTGGGCAAAAGCGGAGATGAACAAAATTTACTCTTAAAGAAAGAAGACCTTCATACCATTGATGCAACTTATTATCACATCAACCGCGGAGGCGATATAACGTATCATGGGCCGGGCCAGCTTGTAGTTTATCCGGTTATGGATCTGGAGAATTTTTTTACTGACATCCACAAATACATGCGCCTGTTGGAAGAAGCAGTAATCCAGACGTTGGAGGAATTTGGAATCAAGAGCGGAAGAATAAACGGACTTACCGGTGTGTGGCTCGATTACGAGAACGAAAAACAAGCCCGAAAAATTTGTGCGCTCGGTGTAAAAACCAGTCGATGGGTAACCATGCACGGACTGGCCTTTAATGTAAATGCAAACCTGAATTACTTTGCCAACATTGTGCCATGTGGCATTGCCGATAAAGCTGTTACCTCCATGGAAAAAGAGTTAAGTGCTATACAGGATTTTGTATTAGTAAAAACTGTTTTAAAAAAGAAGCTGGCCGATGTTTTTGAAATGGAGGTTTTTTAAAATGACCAGAAAAGAATTGTGATGAAAAAAGATATTGAAACGCCCGAAGTAAAAAACGTAACACTGGCCGTTACTCGTGAGAAGAATATTCTGAACCTGAGCGAATGGAAAGTTTACCTGATTAATAAGAATTCGTTTCCCATTGAAAATACATTGGTAGCCAGTAGTGGTTATGGCCAAAAGGAAGGTGAAACACAGCGTACTTCAACCTTGCGTCATTTTCTGGAAACCGTTCCGGCCAACGAAACGGTGATGGTAGAGCCTTTGGATGAAAAACTTTTTCATCTCAATAATGAGTACTGGGTAAGTTATTATATCGGTACACAGATTTACGATCGCAGATTTGTTTTTGTACCCGACTCCATTTGCGAAGCTAACCTTACTTTTATTAAAGAGTTGGATAAAGAAGGTGTGCTGCATTCGTGAGCATGTGGCTATACCTCCTGCAAATAACCCAATTCAACCAGCTGTGCTTCTGATTGGATAGAGTAAGTTTTTCCATTTGCAAGTACATACAATCTATCGGCAATTGCTCTTACTTGCCTATGAAGATGATCTGAAACAATAATTCCCTTTCGGGATTTCTCTGCACAAATTATTTCTGATAACTGTTCGGCATGTACCGGCATTATCCCTGAAAATGGTTCGTCTAAAAAACAAAAAGGATGATCTGAAAAAAGAATCAGCAAGGCTTCAAAAATTCTGCGTTGCCCACCCGATACCTGATGCGGTTTATATTTTAGAAAGCCCATCAACTCCGGAAAACTTTTTTCAATTCGTTCCGCTTTTACACCAAAAAGATTTAAGGCTGTTGCAAACGTTATGGAATCGGGAAGTAAGTCGTGTTGTGGTAAATAGGCAATTCTTTTTTTACGCATGTAATCACCCGTCAGGTATTGCCCATCAATTCTTACAGATTTGCTTTGCGCTGCCATACTACCAAATACAATACGCATCAGGCAAGACTTACCCGAACCATTTCTGCCCAGCAAGCCCACTACCTCGCCAGTATTACAGGCCATGTGTACTGCAGATAACACGCGGTGCATTTCAAACTCAAGCATAATACTATCGAACTCAAGCTTCATAACAGAGTGGCTACACCTCCCAGCACAAGTATGGCTACAAGCCAGTCTATCAAGATCATCGCCATAAGAATATTTTTTAACGAAAACCCGAGGTTATGATAAAAACAAAATGCCGATGAACGAAACAGATAAACAAATCCAATCAATAAAATCGTTGTGATAAGCTTTGTCCAGAACAACCAAACCAGAAACAGCGCTGTGCCCGATTGCCAAAGAAAAGCAGCGCAAGTAAGGGTGATAAAAATAGCTGGAACAGCGATTAAGCGAAATGAATAAAGGGCTACCCTGATAACGTGCATGCCGCAAAAAGGCAACTATTGTACCATGTTTATCAGATTGCTTATCGTTACTTTTAGCAAACAATTACGCCAAGTATGCATGCCGATTTAAAAGATGTTTTGTTTCTTGATATTGAAACCGTTCGGGTGGTTGATCAGTATGCCAACCTGAACGAGCGACTTAAAACCCAATGGGCACGTAAAGCAAATTTCTTTAAGCGCGAAGAAGGCCAAACCGATGCCGATTTATTTCAAGATAGGGCGGGCATCTATGCCGAGTTTGGAAAAATTATTGTGATTGGCATTGGCAAATACACCGAGCAGAATGGCGTGCTGGGTTTACGCACGCGCTACTTTGCCGATCATGACGAAAAGAAATTACTTTCAGAGTTTGGAGATACGTTAGAGAAGTTGGGCCCGGCAACAAAGTTGTGCGCACATAATGGTAAAGAGTTCGACTTTCCATACATCTGCCGCAGAGCGTTGGTGAACGGTTTACCCATTCCTGGTGTTTTAAATGTGTCGGGCAAAAAACCGTGGGAAGTTAACCACCTTGACACCATGGAAATGTGGAAGTTTGGTGATTATAAACACTATACTTCGCTCGATCTGCTTGCCGCGATTTTTGACGTTCCTACCAGCAAAGGTGTAATGGATGGCTCTATGGTAAGTGAAGTTTATCACCAGCAAGGCGACCTTAATAAAATTGCCGAATACTGCGTGGGTGATGTGGTGGCCGTAGCCCAATTATATTTAAGAATGAAGGGGCTGCCGATTATAGATTCAGGTTTAATAGTGAATACTTAACCACTGAGCAACACAGAGAATGCCACAGAGATGGAAGAGAGTTACTTAACAGAAAAAATAATCGGCTGTAGTATTAAAGTTCATAAAGCTCTTGGCCCTGGTTTGTTAGAGTCTGTTTATCAATCATGCCTTTATTACGAATTAAACAAGAGTGGTTTGCTGGTAGAAAAAGAAAAAGCCCTTCCGGTAATTTATGAAGAAGTTAAGTTAGAGTGTGGCTATAGGATCGACCTGTTAATTGAGAAAAAAATTATTATTGAAGTTAAATCTGTTGACGCGCTTTCTGATATTCACCTGGCGCAGGTGTTAACTTATCTTAAACTTTCCAACAACAGATTTGGATTACTGATTAATTTTAATGTTTTAAAACTTAAAGACGGACTAAAGCGAGTTGTAAACGGATATTAAACTCCGTGAAATTCTCCGTGTTTCTCCGTGGTAAAAAGATGAGTAAAAAGAAATTTAAAGAAAAGAAAGCCAAGCGCGATAAGAAAGAGCGCAGTGGCTTGTATTCTTCCCTGATTCAGTTTCTGGAAGAATCGAATGGAAAAGCCTACAGTGTAGAACAATTAATCCGGAAATTCGGACTGAAGAAAAAGTCGCTGATTGAAGATTTGTTTAAGCTACTGGACGTAATGGTAGATGATGGCACTGTTGAGCAGCTCAGCAACGGCCATTTCAAAAGCGCAAAAACTGCAGGTAAACTTACCGGAGTAGTTGATCATGTGAATCCACGTTTTGCTTATGTAACTATAGTTGATGAAGAGCCGCCTGCCGGGCGCACGAGCAAGAAAGATATCTATATCAGATCCACCGATCTGGCCACAGCCATACATGGCGATACCGTTGAAGTAGAAGTTTTTAATAAACGTACAGGCGAAAATCCGGAAGGACGGGTAGCTTCCATTGTAAAACGTGGACGCAATCGGTTTGTGGGTCGGATTGAACTATCGCGCAACTTTGGGTTTGTGGTACCCGACTTCAAAAAAATCTATCAGGACTTTTTCATCTATCCTGAAAATCTGAAAGGCGCAACCCCTAACGATAAAGTATTGTTTGAAGTGGTGAAGTGGGCCGATCGTGATAAAAGTCCGGAAGCAAAAGTAGTTGAGATACTGGGTAAAACCGGTGAGAACGAAGCCGAGATTCATTCCATCATTGCTGAGTTTGAGTTGCCCTTCCGCTTCCCTGAAAACGTATTACAAGAATCTGAGAAAATAAGCGAAGGCATTACCGCAGAAGAAGTAAAAAAACGTTGGGACTTCCGTGACGTACTTACATTTACCATCGACCCGGAAGATGCCAAAGATTTTGATGATGCTATCTCTTTTCGCACACTTGAAAATGGTAACTATGAAATTGGCGTACACATTGCTGATGTAACGCACTATGTACAACCTGGTACAGCATTAGATGAAGATGCGTTTGATCGTGCTACTTCGGTTTACCTGGTAGATCGTACTGTGCCTATGCTACCGGAGCGTTTATCGAATGCCTTGTGTTCGTTACGTCCGCATGAAGACAAACTAACCTTTGCCGCTGTGTTTGAGATGGATGCAAAAGGGAAAATTTATAAAGAATGGTTTGGTCGCACAGTGATTCACTCCAATCATCGGTTTTCGTATGAGCAGGCACAGGAAGTAATTGAAACCGGAGCCGGTACGTTTGCCGAAGAGTTAAAGATTTTGAATCAACTGCATCATATTCTCCGCAAGGAAAGATTTAAGAAGGGTGCGGTTAATTTTGAAACCACCGAAGTAAAATTCAAACTGGATGAAAAAGGAAAACCACTGGCAGTAGTCCCCAAGATTCGGAAAGATGCGCACAAACTGATTGAGGAGTTTATGTTGCTGGCTAATCGTGCGGTGGCTACGTATGTTTTCAAAATGAAAAAAGGCGAAGAAAAAAATACCTTTATTTATCGTACACACGATTTACCTAACGAGGAAAAAGTAGAAGACTTTGCCCGATTTGCCAAACAGTTTGGTCATCAGCTATCCATTGAGTCGGCCTCCATTTCCAAATCGCTGAACAAGCTGATGGACACCATTGAGGGCAAGCCTGAACAAAATGTATTGCAATCGTTGGCCGTTCGCGCAATGGCTAAAGCAAAATATACTACCGATGCTAAAGGACACTTCGGGTTGGCGTTCGATCATTATACTCATTTTACTTCGCCCATTCGCAGGTATCCGGATATGATGGTTCACCGGTTGCTGCAATATTACCTTGATAAAGGAAAATCGGTGAACAAAAAACAATACGAAGAGAAATGTGTTCATTCCTCTGAAAGAGAGAAACGTGCAGCCGATGCAGAACGGGCTTCAATCAAATACAAGCAGGTGGAGTTTATGAGCCTGGCTGAAAACAAGGTGTTTGATGGTATTATAACCGGAGTTACTGATTTTGGAGTGTTTGTAGAAATTACCGAAACCAAGTGCGAAGGCATGGTGCGCATGGCCGATATGAAAGATGACTTTTATGAGTTTGATGAAAAGAACTATCGTGTAATTGGCAGGCGCAGAAAAAAGATTTACAGGCTGGGCGATAAAGTACAGGTTCGCATTAAAAAGACAGATGTAGATAGAAGGATGATTGATTTAATGTTTGAAGAGGAGTTCATTAACAGTAGCATCGCCCCAGTTAAAAAAGAAGAAGATGCGCTGTACTTTCCGGATTCGTTAGAGAACAGAAAGAAAAAGAAGAAAAGGTAATATTTTGCAAAGCTTAAGTTTATGAACTCTGTTCAACTAATTAAATAATGTCGGTCCTGTTATGGAGTTTATAAAACATATTGAATCAGCCATCCGGGCGCAAGAGTTTGGCTCTTCCCCCAAATCGCTTTATGAACCTATCCGCTATATTATGGCGCTAGGTGGAAAACGGATGCGGCCTTTGTTAACAACCTTGGCTTATTCGTTGTATAAAAACGACTTTGAAAAGATTCTAAAATATGCAGCAGCGGTAGAGGCGTTTCACAACTTCACCTTAATGCACGATGATATTATGGACAATGCGCCCTTGCGCAGGGGCAAATCTACTGTACACGAAAAATGGAACGTAAACACAGCCATCCTTTCGGGTGATGTAATGTTGGTAAAAGTGTATGATCTGTTTCTGGATCTGGATAAAGAAATTTTACCCACAGTATTAAGTCTGTTCAACAAATGCGCAGCCGAAGTATGCGAAGGCCAGCAGTGGGACATGGAATTTGAAACCAAAACCAAAGTTACCGAGGCCCAATACATTGAAATGATTCGGTTAAAGACAGCTGTGTTGCTGGGCTTTAGTTTAGAGTTGGGCGCGTTAATGGCAAAAGCTCCGGAGCAAGAACGCATTGCTTTGCGCGAATTTGGAACGCTGGTGGGTATTGGCTTTCAATTGAAAGATGATTTGCTGGATGTGTATGCCGACAAGAAAAAATTCGGCAAGCAAGTGGGTGGTGATATAATCGCGAATAAAAAAACCTACTTGTTAATTAAGGCCAAAGAAAAAGCACGTGGCCAACATAAGCGCGAACTTGAGTTTTGGTTGAGCGCTAAAAAATTCAATAAGCAAAAGAAAGTAAAGGCTGTTACAGCCATCTACGACTCTTTAGGCATTGCTGCTCTTACCGAAAAGAAAGTAGAAGAATATTTTTCGCAAGGGTTTGAGAAATTGAATGCATTGCCCGATTCAGCACAAAAGCAAAACCTGATTCAGTTTACACAAGAGTTGATCAGAAGACAATCGTAGCTACTTTCGCTTGTAAAACAACAATCGCGCGCGTTCGTGTGTGCTGGACTCACTCAGTGTATAATAACCCGATCCATCGCGGCTCCACGCAATCGCTTCGCCTTGCTTTTCGGGTTTATATTTTAGTTCGAGCGGAGTTCGTTGCAGTAAATCAGCTATGGATTCTGTGCCTTCTCGTTTCCAATAATACACGTGATCGTAATTTTTCAATAACACTTCACTACCATCAACCGAAATATCTGCCGCAACTGTAAGGTTATACGGCATTTTAATTTTTAACTCAGCTGTAAGCGTATCGCCCGATTTCCACGTGTTGGAAAACTGATACAGTCTTACAGAATCTTCACGCTTCGAAATTATAAACATGTGTGAAGAAATCGGATCGATCATCAACGCCTCCGAATCGCGGGTGCCATCCGGTAATTGAATAAATAAAGTATCGAAACGCTCAATGGTTTTGTTTTCAATTGCACCGGGTTCTTCCAACCTATAAATAATTTTGTAAGGATACTGCGCTTTGTTATCTCCAATATCACCTACATAAACATAAGTCTTATCAGGATCGGGGCCAGGTCCAAGTGTTATATCTTCCCAATCGCGGTTACGCACAGCCCCCAGCGGCATAGTAGCTGCAATGTTAGCCGCACTGTCAATCAGAAATAACTGCGCACCGTTACCGCTATCGTTATGCGTCCAGAAATAACCAGGGTGCGCAGCACTGGCAATAAGACCCGATGCCTCCTCTAACTTAATATCGACAATACCTTTCTCTTTGGCAGATGAGAACAAATCAGAAATCTCACTTGAACATGCCATCAGGCATAGTGCTGCAATCCACACTTTCTTCATTTCAAAACAAAAAATTATTTAACCGGCAGGCCGGCATCTTTCCAGGCGTTCATGCCACCTTGCAATTCAAAAACTGTATAGCCTTTATCACGAAGGATAGTCGCTGCTTTCGCGCTGCGCCCACCGGCAGCACAGTAAACAAAAATTGGTTTTTGTTCAAGTGAGCCTAACTTATCTGCAAAATTTGCATCGTACACAATATTGGTTGCGCCTTCAATAATACCGGTGCTCACTTCCTCTTCTGTGCGCACATCCAGAACAAAAGCATTTTCAGTTGCTTTCAGCTTTGAGTCGAAATCGGTTGGAGACAACAGGTTTTCTGTTTTCTTTTCGCTACAGGCAACCAGTAATAATAAAATCAAAAGCTTTTTCATTGGGTAGATTTTTTGACTACGCAAAACTACAAAACTTTAACGCTTGCTTATTTTATTCAGGCTGATATTACGCTGGCGGTCGCATTTAAATCTTGATACTTCATCTGATCTTAATTTCTGGAATTTCGTTTTGCGGCCGTGAACTCGCTTGCGCCATAATCGCCAACTGGAGGGCTTCAGATTTTTGCGCATCAATTCAATCACATCGTGCTCGGAAAGTCCAAATTGATATTCAATCGCCTCAAACGGAGTGCGGTCTTCCCACGCCATGGCAATAATTCTATCGGTTTCTTCTGGTGTTATCATCAATTCCTTAACATCGCTTATTCCTATTTGTTATAATCATTATGCGTGGTGTTAAAAAATCTGATCTCCCTTCCAAAATCTGTAAAACCTGTGGCCGCCCGTTTAGCTGGCGAAAGAAGTGGGAAAAGGTTTGGCATGAAGTGCGCTATTGCAGTTCGGGTTGTCGCGATCGCAAACATGCCGTTGTCAGTAGTAAATAAGCTACCTTTACGGATTGATTTAATACCGTGATACACCAGGAAGATTTATTGGAAGATGATGAGGATGGTTTGTTTGAACACCATCGAATAGTTGCCGATGCCGGACAAAGTCTGCTTCGCATAGATAAGTTTCTGATGGATAGGTTACCCAATGTAACCCGTACTAAAATTCAGGATGGCATACACGATGGGTTTGTAAAAGTAAACGACAAGCCTATCAAACCTAATTATAAAGTTCATCCCAACGATGTAATTACCGTTTCGCTGCCCGAACCACCACGCGATACTGATGTAGTAGCTGAAAATATTCCGCTTAACATTGTGTTTGAAGATGAGCATGTGCTGGTGGTAAATAAAGCTGCGGGCATGGTGGTGCATCCGGCTTACCAAAACTGGAGTGGTACGCTGGTAAACGCACTTACCTATCATTTTCAAAATCTACCCGAGATGAAAGGTAATGAAGGCCGGCCGGGTTTGGTGCATCGCATCGATAAAGATACCTCGGGTTTATTGGTAATTGCCAAAACTGAAATTGCCATGAACTCGCTGGCCAAACAATTTTTTGATCACAGTATTGAACGCACCTACCAGGCCATTGTATGGGGAATACCCGAGCCGACACACGGTACTATTAACGTGCACGTAGGGCGAAGCTTAAAAGACAGACGCGTAACTACTGCCTTTCCGGAAGGTGACTTCGGCAGACATGCCATCACGCATTACAAGTTGTTAAAAGATCTGCGATACATCTCATTGATTGAATGCAAACTGGAAACCGGACGCACCCACCAGATACGCGCGCACATGCGCTACATCGGGCATCCTATTTTTAATGACTCGATGTATGGTGGTAGTGATATTGTAAAGGGAACCGTGTTCTCGAAATACAAACAATTTATTGATAACTGTTTTAAGATTATTCCGCGCCAAGCACTACACGCCAAAACGTTGGGCTTTATCCATCCGGTAAGTAATCAGTTTATGCAATTTGATTCAGACCTGCCCAGCGATTTTGTGGATGTGATTGAGAAGTGGGAGCATTATGTGAAGTATAATTGACCTGCAGTAAGGTTGACAACCTTACTATACAGAGAGAAAAATTTCCTATCAGATGCGTAAGAGCCATCTGTAGTACCGCAGGATGCGGAAAGGCTTATGCTGCTAACCGCAGTTTCTTTTTACCTTTCTCCTGGCGCAAAGCTTGCCTGATTTCCTTCATCGCTTCTTTTTTGAAGCTCTTGTAATCGGAAGTTTTTTCAGGCTGGTTAAGAATGCCCTTAATGTAATTGAGCACCTCTTCCATTTGCACCTTGTCCATAGCATCCAGACTTTGCAGGATAGCCAGTTTGGGTGAGTGTAACATACAATTAGTGGTTGTTGTTAGTACAAATAACACAAATGAATACCCTGTGGTTCAATAGGTAAGCCGGTTATTAACCTAATGTTGAACTGCCGTTAACAATCAACTTAAAATCTGGCTAAAAACAGCGTTTAGCCTAAGTCTTTCAAGGCTGCCACAAACGTATCCAGCTCCTGAGTAGTAGTGTAAACATTGGGTGTAATGCGGCAACCGTGCACTCCGGCCCCATCAATGGCTACCGTATAAATCTTGTATTTCTTCAATAAGGTATCGGCCAGGTCTTGTGGTTTCATTCCCACTACACCTACATTTCCAATACCGGCATGGCGCCTGGGATCGTCTGGTGTATTCACCACAATATGTTTTAGTCCGCGCACTTTGGTTGTCCAGTAGCGCTGCAAATACCGCAAGCGTTCTTCTTTGCGGTCGCGGCCGATTTTCAAATAGAAATCAATGGAGTTGGCAATGGTGAGATCGGTATAAACCGGATGTGTTCCGATTTGATTTAAACTGTAAATATCATTTTGATCGGGATTACCAGATGCCAACAACGGCCACACATTGGCAGCCTTTCCTTTTTTTACATACAAGATGCCTGCACCCAGCGGAACACTTAACCACTTATGCAGACTGGCTCCGTAATAATCGCAACCCAAATCCGCAATAGAAAAGTTAAGGTGTGCAAACGCGTGTGCGCCATCTACCATTACCTCCACACCTTTAGCATGGGCCATGTCGCAGATTTTTCTTACCGGCAACACATGCCCGGTAATGTTAATCATGTGGCCTACCATTAAAAGTTTTGTTTTGGGTGTGATGGCACTTTCATAAAGTTTTACAATCTCCTCATCCGACTTAGGGTGATTGGGTACCGAAATAATTTTATTAACGATGCCATGTTTCTTTTCCATCAATTTAAAATGGTTCAGCATCGAACCATAATCCTGTTCGGCCATTACAGCTTCGTCACCAGCTTTCCAATGTATGCCACCTATAATCATGTCTAACGATTCGGTGGTGTTGCGTGTAATAATCAATTCTTCAGGCGAGCATCCGGCCAGTTCAGCAAGCTTTGCGGCCATCTTACGTTTGTTATCCCACTGCACGGTGCGCATGTAATACGAACCCTGGTAGTTTACTTCGCGAATGTGGTTGATATAATGTTCCAGAATTTCTTGCGGAAGAAAACAGTAGTAGCCATTCTCCAGGTTAATGTAATCTGGTTTTAGTTTATAGCCTCCGCGTATGGCAGCCCAGAAATCTTCATCGCTGGCCACCGCTTCCGCAGAAAGATGGGCTGTATTTTTATTGGCTTCGGCCAGTGCATCCCACAAGGGCAAAGCCGTTAGTGAAAGTAAACCGAGGTTTTTAAGAAAGGCTCGTTTGTTCATATCGAAGGGATTGACTGATCAAAGCTAATAACATTCCGGACGTATTTTGCAATGGCTCGTGCCGAAGGCACTCCTGATTAACTTGTACTTATTCACTCAGCACTAAAGTGCTGCGTTACAACATGACCGAGCCTCTGGCTCTTATCATTCAAAAGAGGTGTAGCTCAGGTAGTACCAGTATTTTTAAGTGACGCTATCAAAGCAAAACGCCTTTGTGAAAGCGCTCAGGATTCGTTTCTTTGCACCGCTAAAAAAATTAACGAAAATGAAATTCCTGATTCTGCCTCTGTTGCTCTGCAGCCTGCTGGTAAATGCACAATCCAAAAAAGAACTACTGGCCAAAACTCAGCAGCTTACTGCCGAAGTTGAAGCCCTGAAAAAACAAATCAACGATCAGAAATCTCAAAAGGCCGATCTGAACGATCCGCATAAAAAAGCCAGCTATGCATTAGGTGTATTGGTTTCAAAGAATTTAAAAATGCAAGGTGGCGATTCGCTCGATTATGAATCATTAACCATTGGAATACGCGATGTATTTAAACAAGACTCGCTGCAACTTCAACCACAAGATGCAGCCATGTATGTGCAGGGGTATATGCAACAAGCGGCCGAAGCAAAATTTGCGAAAGCTAAAGCAGCTGGTGTAGCTTTCCTTGCCGAGAACAAAACCAAACCCGGAGTAATAGAAACGGCAAGTGGTTTACAATATAAAATTGTGAATACTGGCAGTGGTAAAAAACCTACCGCTGCCGATCAGGCAACCGTACATTATACCGGTAAACTGTTAGATGGAACTCCATTTGATAGTTCGGTGGAGCGTGGCGAACCTGCAACTTTTGGCGTTGGTGAAGTTATTACCGGTTGGACTGAAGCTTTACAATTAATGCGCGAAGGTGATAAGTGGATTCTTTACCTGCCCTCAGAACTTGCCTATGGCGAACAAGGTGCCGGTGGCCAAATTCCACCAAACTCTGTTTTGATTTTTGAAGTGGAGTTGATTAAGGTAAATTGAGTTCTGAGTAAACCGCAGAGACGCAATGACGCAAAGTTTTAGTTGACTTCGCGCCCCAGCGGCTTTGCGGTTAACTACTCAATCTGCACCACTGCTTTTCCAATCACTTTTCTATCCATCAGATCTTGCAAGGCCTGTGGTGCTTCTTGTAAAGAATACGTCTTATAAATCTGCTGACTGATTTTACCTTCGCTATGCCATTGAATTAATTGCTGCATGTTGGCCGTATTGCGTGTTGGTTCTTTAGCAGCAAAGCCACTCCAGAAAACGCCTACAATCGAAGCACCCTTTAATAATGGAACATTCGCAGCAAAGTTGGGAATGCTACCGGAAGCAAAACCCACAACCAAATACCGACCACTCCAGGTAATTGTGCGTAAAGCTGTTTCGGCAAGTGTTCCGCCTATGGGATCGTAAATTACATCTACACCATCTTGCGCAATCTCCTTTACACTTTCTTTCAAATCGTGCGTGGCATAATTAATTACAAAATCGGCACCCTTGTTTTTACACTGCGTTAATTTATCATCTGCGGAAGCGGCCGCAATAACTGTAGCCCCCATAAGCTTACCCAACTCCACAGCAGCAAGCCCTACTCCACCCGCGGCTCCCAACACCAATAATTTTTCGCCTGCTTTTAACTGAGCCCGATCTTTTAATGCATGATAAGCAGTAGCATTGTTATAAAAAGCTGTAGCCGCAGCTTTAAGATTAATATTTTGTGGTAATACAAAAACCTTTGCTGCCTTAACCGCAACATATTCGGCAAGGCCACCCCAACTGCACAAGGCCACTACTACATCGCCTATGTTAATTTGTTTTGTGTTGGCTCCAACAGCAACCACGGTTCCGGCCACTTCGCCACCAGGCGAAAATGGTAGCGTAGGTTTAAACTGATATTTGTTTTGAATGAGGAGTGTATCGGGAAAGTTTACACCACAGTACGCCACCTTCACCAATACTTCGTCAGCCACAATGTGTGGTTGATCTATTTCTGCCAACTCAAGTGTGTGTGGCAATCCGTAAGCGCGACAAACCAATGCTTTCACGTGGCTAATGTTTACCGCGAAAAGTTACGCGCTATTTTTTGAAAAGCTTGCTCAGAATTCCTTTGGGTGGTGAATCCAGTTTATCCATAGCCGTGCGCAGATGAATAAGAAAGGCATCATTCTTTAAAATGTGATCGGCAACCTTTAGCTTTTTAGTTTTTGCCCGAAGACTTTCATCGTTTAACCCGGTAATATAAATAACAGGTATGCCCGATTGTTTTTTGCGAATTTCTTTCAAGTAATCTAAACCGGTTTTATCGGGGGCGTTTGTAAATAAGTGGTCGAGAATAATCAGGTAAGGTTTGGCTTGATCCAAAGCAGCAATGCCCTCGGGGCCTGATTGAAATACCTGTGTTTCATACTGCGGCATCTGCCCGAAGTGCCCCTTCATGAACTTGAGATAAACAGGGTCGTCATCAATAATAAAAACCAATTTTTTCATCAGGTAAATATATTGTCAAACTGCATTCCCATAAAAAATTCGCAGGTAAAAAAAGCAACTGTGTACCATTTACCTTAAATTTCAATCTAAACCTTCGCATTATGATACCTCGCAGACGATTTATTCAATTGGCCGGCACCACGCTGGCCGCTTTACCCGTTTCCGGGATTTTAGCCCAAACGCTCACCGAACAGAAAAAGCACTGGGGCATTCAGTTGTTTACCATTCCGCAGATGGTATCCAAAGATTTAAAAGGCACACTAAAAACCCTTAGCGAAATTGGATACAAAGAGATTGAGTTTTTTGGGCCATATGATTTTAGTGCCACTGAAACCATTGAGCGCTGGAAACCTATTTCGGCACAACTGGGCATAGAAGCCAATGCATTTTATGGTCACTCGGTTAGCGATGTAAAAACCATGCTGAAAGATTTTGGATTAAGTACACCCTCGGTACATCTCGACCTGATTACCATGCGCAAGAATTTAAAACCGGCTATGGAAGCATTGAGCAAATTAGGAACACGGTATGTAGCCATTCCTCCGCTTAACCTGAGCAACACCGATGAACGCTGGACACTCGATCATTTTAAAAAACTGGCTGATGAGTTTAATCAGATCGGTAAAAAGATGGCCGATTACGGACTTACGTTTGTGTATCACAATCATGGGTACGAACACTGGACAGAGAATGGCCAAACACCTATGGAGGTTTTGTTGAAGAACACCGATCCTAAGCACGTAGTGTTTGAGTTGGATATTTTCTGGATGACAGCAGGAGGCGCAAGTCCGATTGAGTTTATGAAAAGTAATCCCGGTCGCTTTAAGTTGTTGCACATTAAAGACGCCAGCGAACCCATTCGTTTTTCGGGTGATGGCAGTACTCCCGACCAGTGGATGACACTGTTCCCTAAAATGGCCGACCCCGGTACCGGAGTTTTTGATATAAGAGGCATAATAGCACAAGCTGTAAAATCAGGAGCCGAACATTTTTACCTGGAGCGCGACCTTACTCCAACTCCGATTGAAACTTTGAAGAATTCGTTTGAGTTTTTTAAGGGGGTTTGAGGTGGATGTTACTCAGAGAAGAAGTTATGAATATGGGACAGACAAGGATAATGTTTATTGAGAATAAGGTCGGTGAGAGTAACTTGATTGGTGATGCTAGGATTGGACGTGTACAGTTTTCGAAGACCGGTAAGTCAATTCACTACAACGGACGGAGGTTTGAACGAATGAGTGGATTCAAAGCCAATTATCGGGACACTGAATCAGGTGAACCTTATTGGATTTCCGGATGTAAAAAGAATGGAGAAGATAGACTTTATGGAGAACGGCTTCCAATCTATATTGATAATGACGCGAGAGAAGAATATTGGACTGATATTAGAAATCTCCCAGAGAATATACACTTGACAAGAATTAACTGACCCACTATCTCATTACTTATTATGTTTGTTATGCTATGTAATGATTCTATGCAGTACCTAATCTTATGAATATTTGAATTTTTAGAGCAACAACCACAACATATAAAAGCCTGACCATTCTTGAAATGGTCAGGCTTCTGAACAGTTTACTTATTCAATTGGTTAATCCTTCTTCACCACACTTGCTCCCGATGTTTCTACCATCAACTCCGGTTCGCCACGATAGATTATTTCACTTGCTCCGGTAGCTACAACCTGCAATTGCTGCGATACATTTACCCGACCTTGACTGGCTCCGGAAACATGCAGTTTGGCTTGCACCGTTTCGTACGCGAATGCAGTAAGTACTGAGGCTCCGGAAATGCTGCCATCCATCAGGTTGCCTTCTCCGCGCAAGCGTAATTGCGAGGCGCCATTTACATTCAGATACAGTTCATCAGCATCCATATCTACCTGGCCTAACGATGCGCCCGATAACATAACATCCAAACGCGCCACATCATCAAAGCCACTTACCTTTCCGTTTACGGCTCCTGAAAAATTTATGCCCACTAACTCAGGCATAGTTATGGTAACGAATGTAGTGTATTGACGATTTTCAGATTCATCGAAACGAACGATCAGCGAGTTGCCACTTTTAAAAACTTCCAGGTCGTCCAGATTTCTCCTATCACCTTCTGCTTTTATAGTGTAATGGGTGCCCGCTACAATCGTTACATCCAATGCGTCACCTGCTTCCACCCTATCAAAATCAACAACTGCAAATGAACGTGCATCTTGCTGGCGTGGCCCCGGATCTTCGTCATTCAAACAGGCTGTTAACCACAAGGAGGCTGACAAAAGGAAAATAAGGTTAAACCGTTTCATAGTTATTCGTTTTTTTGAGGTAGGACAACCCACTGGCCAATTACCCCTGCTCGATAAAAGATTTTTTTAAAACTCAATTTTATAGTTCAGTATTGGCAAAAGAGGCGTCATGTACCACTTTTCAACTTTACCACTTTGTGCTTCAAAATACTGGCCACCCAGATTTTTACGATTCGTGGCATTTTGCAAATCCAGCGAAAGCGTAGAAGTAGTGCGGGATTTGTTGCGCTTTATGCTGAAGCGCACATCGGTTCTGAAATAATCAGGCAGTTGTTCCGTAAACGATAGCGCTTCCATGTAATAGGTTTCGCCAAGTTCAACTGATTTAGTTATGTCTATAGGAGTTGTCCAAAAACCACCGGTATAAATTGTTCTGAGATTTATGCCAAACACGCGGCCCTTCTTCCAGTTATATTCTTTTCCCGCTGTAAAGCTTACTGCATGCTTACCATTAAAGCGCGAGTTTCGCCAAACGTTATCCAAGGCTTTGTATTCGGAATTATAAAGCGAGGCCGATAAAAGAAAATATAAATCGTTGTGCAGAAACTGTTCTAAGGTAAGTTCCACACCATAGTTGCGACCAACACCTTTGTTTACCATCGGTTCGGTTTCAAAACCTTGCTCCAGTGTCAAAGTAGAAACCGGACTATTCACATCGTTACGCACGGCTATGTTATACAACTGTTGATAGTAGGTTTCGGCTTTTATGCGCAGGTAACGCGAAAGTGAGCGATCGTATCCCAACACAACGTGATGTGCCTTATTGAAGTCTAGATTTAAATTGGGTTGTGCAATTGTTCCATCGGGTTGCTCAACCTGTGCTTCATAAACACTTATCGGTTGCATTTGGCTATGAAGCCCATAACCCAGTGAAAAAGATTGTTGCTCGCTGAGATCATACTTTACTGAAGCACGCGGCTCAACCGAAAACCTATTATTGTTGGTGAGATAAAGTGAATGTACCCCGGCATTAAAACTAAACTGTTCACTCACTTTATAATTCCATTGCGAAAATGCCTGCACCGTGTGTGCGTGCAGTTTAGAGTCAAGCGGCTCTACAACTTCATTTAATTCTGCATCGCGGTAACGCAGGTTTAAGGCATACGTGTGGCGATTTAAATACACACCCGAACGCAAAGCACTTTTGGCGCTGAACTTATTATTTAGCACTGAGCTAAACGTAATTTTTCGGTTTGAATATTTTTGAATGTAATTGAATTGTGGATTGTAGTCGTTATCTAATCGTTCATCTTCATAGCCATGATTATTACCTGAAAGCACTACCGTGGTTTGCAGATAGGTGTTGGGGTTAATGGTATAAGCATGTTTAAGCCCCGCAGCGCCCGTGTTTGAAAAGTAATTGGAATTGTAGCGTTCATAATCAAACTCCCAAATCGTTGAGTCCTTTTTTGCTTTCTGAATTTGATCGCTTAATCCACCAAAACCAAACAAAGAGAAATTACCAAAGTTATTGGTAGGCAAATAAATGTTGTACGATAAATCCTGAAAGTTGGTAACCGCATCACCAATGTTTACTCCTATTTTAGAAAGTACACTTAGTGTGGAGTACCGGTAATTAATCAGATAAGAGCCGCGGTAGTTTTTTGAGAATGGGCCCTCGGCTGCAACATCTAACCCTAATACACCCGCTTGTATGGTGTACTCGCGCTTCTCATTATTTCCTTTACGGAGGTTAAGATCAAATACACCCGCTAATGCATTCCCATACTCGGCTGCAAACGCTCCGGTAGAAAAATCGGAGTTGGCCAATAGTTGCGAACTGAGAATAGAAATACCGCCACCGGAAGAACCAACCACTGCAAAGTGATTGGGATTGGGAATATCTACACCTTCCATGCGCCACAACAAACCAAACGGAGAGTTACCACGAATAGAAATAGAGTTGTTTCCATCATCGGCTGAGACCACGCCTGCAAAAGAGACAGCCGCACGAGCCGGATCGTTAACAGCTGCTGCAAACTTGCGCGTTTCTTCTACTGAAAAGGTGCGCGTACTTACTACAGCCATTTCATTTAAAGGCTTATTCTTTTCGGCATCGGGGCGAACAACAATCTCTGCTAATTGCGTAATGTCTTCTTCTATGGGCACATTCAACACAACTTCTTTGCCTGAGTTTACCACCAGATTGTTGGTAACATCTTTGTATCCAACAAAAGAAATTTTTAATGCTTGTGTTCCCACCGGCACATTATTAATGCGAAAGTTTCCGTCAACATCGGTAGTGGCGCCTAATAGCGGCTCGGTGTTTAGAATAACAACCGTAGCTCCAGGCAATCCCATTTTTGAAATTTTATCAACAACGGTACCACGAACAGTTTGTGTGAGCGATTGTGCGTTTGAAAAGGCAGATACTGTTAGTAAAGCAACTACTAACAGTGAGGGTTTAAAATTTGTCATACACTTTTTTTATTTCGTGTGTATGACAAGCAAGGTTTAGATCACCCCTAATCGCCTTGAAAATTTAGTAGAGATTCTTTTATAAGAATCGTAATCCCACCTTAGCTCCAAACCACATAGCCAGATTATTATTTGTTCCTATACTAACCGAAGTGCTGGCCGGTGTATAGTAGGTAAACATTTCAGGATAATCCGTAAACGATTTACGTGTTAAGTATGCATTAAAAGTAAGGCCTGTGGAAAGTGAGAACTTCTTTGCAAACTGAAACTCAAAACCAAGATAGGCTTTGTTGAGTAAGCTAAGTGCATTGGTAAATCCACCTTTGTTTACATGTTGGCTTGTTAAATCCATATCGAGGTAAAGCCAGCGTGTAAGCTTGCGCGAAGTACCTACACCATAACCAAAAGTCCAGATGGAGGTATCATTAGCTTGCACCGATTGTTCAGGTTTAAAGCCAGCCATTATTATGGTATAAAAATTTCTAACGCCTGTTCTGAAAGCCAGGTTAGTTGGAAAAACCTCATCGCCCGAAACTTCTATTTTATGATAGCCATTTCGTACAATACTAAACAATCCTATAGGCACACCGCCCACACTATCGGCATAATTGATTAACCCGATTTGGGTGCCTTTTACCTGCCGCGCATAATTAAACAATGCACTTACCTGCGAACCCGAAATCTTTTTGGTGGTAAGATTTGTAACTCCCGCAAACTGCGAACCCTTGTAATTTCCTCTTTGCAGATTACCAAAGCCTGCCACCTGCACACCATAAGAAGATTGATTGTTGTAATTACTAAAACCGGCAACCTGTACGCCATTCATATCGCCAAGATTGGTGTTGGCAAAACCTGCTACCTGCACACCATGACCGTTGCTAAAATTTGTATTGGCAAAGCCAGCTACTTGCACAGCCGTAACATCGCCTGCATTCAGGTTAAAAAATCCTGAGGCTTGAACGCCATAAAAATTTCCACCCACCATATTTCCAAAACCTGCAATCTGCAACCAGCGCACATCGCCCCGATCGAGATTAAAAAAGAACCCCAACTCTATCTGGCGTGTACCCAGCGAATAGCCCCCAAGAAAATTGATAGAATAATCGTTAATCACGTTTCCGCTTAAGCGACCATGTGTTCCGATAAACGGTAACAACGATACCTGCACCATTGAATAAAGTGTATCGGAAATATTCTGCACGTTAGGTTCAGAATGATAAGTCCGCGCCAGTTCTTCTTTTAAGGAAAGCGTTATTGAGTCATTCGGGATATCGGGGATTTTTAAATGCAATGAATCTACCCGCATTGATTTCATGGCAATGATATAATATTGGTTTGCCGATTCGGTGATCTGAATGGTGGTGTCGCGATAATCCTTTTTGCTAAAAGAAAGCAACAACGAATCGCGCTTCTCAATTTTGATGCGAAAAAATCCATACTCATCAGAGGCAACAGAAGTAAAGGATGCTTTGTGATAGATACTTGCTTCGGACACTTTTTTTCCGGTAATGGCATCTTCTATATAACCACTTACTACAATGGTTACCACATCGTTTTTAACAGTAGGCGCAGGTGCTTTGGTAAGAATTATATAGTTGCCTTTCGCTTTGTAGTTAAGTGTTCCCTGAAATATTTCGTTCAGCACCTGACGCACCGTTAGGTTTTGCACATTCAGACTTACCGTGTGGTTGGCATCAATGATAGAACTGTTATACGAAAATGAAAACCCGGCTGCCTGTGCAACGCGGCTCAATACCAGTGTTGCTTTTTCATTCTCTGCCATAATGGTTATGGGGCGCTCCAGCAAGGGCAAGTCCTTCTCTTTGGTTTGTGCTCCACACACCACAGCCAGCAACAGAAATAAAAAAGTGAAAAAAAACTTCATGCGTGCTTATTGGGAGTTGGTGCATCCGTCACCATCCAGAATCAACTCCTCACCTTTTCGGGTTAGCGTCAGGTTCATGGTTTCGGCTATTACTTCGGCAATAATGGCTGGGTTATCTTCTTTGTAATTGGCGGTAAGCCGGCAATCAAAAAGTTTTTTATTGGCCAGCACGATTTTAGAATTATACACTTCGTTCAACAACTCAACCACCGATTTCAAATCGGTATTATTAAAGCTGAAAACTTTTGTCTTATACGCCAGAATATTGGTATCGGGCTTTTCAATGCGATAAAACATTTTATTGCGCCTGCTATAAATAGCGCGTTGGCCCGCTTTGAGGTTAAGGCCGCTATCGTACAAGGTATAAAACTGAACCTCGCCTTCGGTCACCAGAATTTCAATAGTATCTTTTTCTGGATAGGCCTTTAAGTTAAACTCTGTACCTATGTCGCGCACAAGTATGTCTTCGGCTTCAATTACAAATGGATTTTCTTCATCGTGTTTTACGCTGAAGTATGCCTCGCCTTTTAATTTCACTTTGCGTGATTTTGCTTTGGCATCGTAACTGTAAGCCAACTCACTCTTCTTATTGAGAAAAGCTGTGCTGCCATCGGGTAGAGTGTCTTGTCTTGTGGAGTCGGCACTTACCACCGCCATTTGCTGTGTGGTTTGCCCAATGGGATTGTTCAGAAAATAAATGACACCAGAAAAAATGGCAATGCCTGCGGCTATGCGCACCCAGATACTGGTTCGCTCCGTACGCTTGTGGATCGACACTACTTTTCCTTCACTCAGGCGATCTCTTACTTTGTTCCAGGCTGCATCGGTATCAAACTCTACTTTAACATTGTTGCTTGCCGCTTTATCAAAAATAATTTTAAGGTTATCAAAGTAAGCCTGGTTAGTAAGGTTCGCGGCAAGCCATGCATTCAACTCCTGCTTCTCTTGCTCAGTAGCTTCTCCGGCCAACACTTTGCCTATCAACTCATCCATATCGTCATGCTGCAATTTCATTACGGCATCCAGTTATTCATAAAAATCAAAAACAAAGGCAAATAATCTTTCAACTGCTCGCGCATCAACTTCAATGCCTTACCCATATGGTTCTCAACTGTTTTTATTGAGATCTGAAGTTGATCGGCTATCTCCTGATATTTTAATTCTTCAAAGCGGCTGAGTTGAAAAACCAACCGACATTGTTCAGGCAAGGTTTGCATGGCTTGCGCGATTTTTATTTCAAGCTCGGCTGCCTGCACGTTATGCATCACCGATTCTGCAGCCACCTCGCCTACATACAGTTGGTGTGCCACATGCTGTTGTTTTACTTTTTCGTGTTTGATCACATTCAGGCAACTGTTGCGCACCATACGATACAAGTAAGCCTTTAGTGAAGTTTCGATTTCAATACCCGTTCGTTTTTCCCAAACCGAAATGAAAGCCGTTTGTACAACTTCCTCCGCTTCTTCTTTATCATTTAAAAATGAAAAGGCATAGCGGCAAAGGGGCTGGTAATAGGCGCGGAAAATCATCTCAAAAGTACTTTGGTTGCCCTGCCGGAATTTTTCTAATACCTGCTTTTCCGATAAATCCACCGCCTTTGTTGAGAGTTTGGTGCAATTTAAGGGTTTCGGGCTTTGAGTAAAGACAACCCAAAGAACTTTTACCCCTACCTTAAAATAAAATAAGCCATCCCTGTAAAGGATGGCTTATGGCTACTTCTATTTTAGAGGATTTAAACCCGCTTCATTTTTTCAAACTTATATACATCGGGCATTTCAGAATCGTCATGCATGGATACTTTCAGGTCTTTGATTATGCCGTTGCCGATATCGTACACCCAACCGTGAATGTATGGAAAGCCGCCTCTGCGTTGCCATGCATTTTGTATGATGGAGGTTTTGCCTAAATCATACACTTGCTCAGTAACATTCAACTCTATGAAGCGATCTTCACGCTGCTTCTTATCGGTAATGGCTTCAAGTTCGTCCTGGTGCAGGCGATATACATCTTTGATGTGGCGAATCCAGTTGTCGATCAACCCGATTTGTTGATGGCCCATAGCGGCCCGCACACCACCACAACCGTAGTGCCCACACACAATTACGTGGTTTACTTCCAGCACGTTTACAGCATAGTCCAGCACGCTTAACATATTCATATCGGTGTGCACAACCATGTTGGCAATATTGCGATGCACAAATACTTCGCCTGGATTTGTTCCGGTAATTTGGTTGGCCGGTACGCGACTATCGGCACAGCCTATCCAAAGAAACTCTGGCTTTTGTGTGTTGGCCAGTTTATTGAAATAGTCTTTGTCCTCGTGCAGCATTTGTTCTACCCACGCGCGGTTTTGTAAGAGCAGTTGATTGTATTTTTCCATAGTGTTATTTGTTTATCAGGATTGTTTAAAATTTATAGCACTTAATTTATGCCAGCGATTTTTCTGACAGCTTTAACCCATTTATGTTTATCGTAATATTTTTTGTTTTGGCGGTTTCCGTAAAGTCGTTTAGCGTTTCCAGTATATCTGCATCCACAAAGCCAGCGTGGGTTGCATCAATAACTAACTGAGAATCTTCCGGCACTTTAGCCAACTCTTGTCTAAGCGCGGCCTTGTTCAGGAAGGTAACATCTTTAGTAAACTTAATCATATATTTTTCATGGTCGGAAACCACAACCATTGCCCTTTTGAAATTAGTTATGAGAATGAAAACAAGCGCTACGCCAATGCCGAGGAAAACGCCCAACAATAGATTGGTGAATAATACGGCAAGTACCGTTGCTACAAAGGGTAAAAACTGCGCCCACCCTTTTTGGAACATCTCCACAAAAGCCGATGGCTTGGTTAATTTGTAACCGGTTACTAACAAAATACCAGCAAGGCAAGAGAGCGGAATTAACATTAATAATTTCGGAATTAAAACTACCGACAACAATAAGATGGCGCCATGCGAAATGGCCGAAGCTTTACTACGAGCACCGGCATTTACGTTTGCCGAACTGCGCACAATAACAGATGTTACCGGCAACCCGCCCAATAAGCCAGACACTGCATTACCAAACCCCTGTGCCTGCAGCTCTCTGTTGAGGGGTGTTGACCTACGGGCCGGATCCATTTTATCAACAGCTTCAATACTTAACAAACTTTCCAGACTGGCTACTACAGCAAGTGTAATGGCGGTTGTGTAAACTTTAGGATTTTGCCAGGCCGAAAAATCGGGGAAGGTGAAAAAAGCACTCAACCCCGATTCGGAATATGATGGCAGCGAAACAAGATGTTGTGCACTAATAACCAGATCGGGTGAAGAAATTTTATAAATCGTGTTAAGCCCAATGCCTAATAACACAACAGCAAGCGGGGCTGGCACAATGCGAAAGAATCTAAAGCGCAATAAAAAATTAGAGTTCCAGCTTATCAATACCAGCACCGAAATAACACTGATTATTACTGCACCGGGACTGATATAATTTAAGGCTTCAACTATTTCTGAGAATGTGTTGCGGCCATCTGCCTGAAAAAAACTTTCATCACCTTCATAATCGGCATCAAAGCCAACGGCATGCGGTATTTGTTTCAGAATAAGAATTAAACCAATACCGGCCAGCATACCTTTTATAACAGCCACCGGAAAAAAATGTCCGATGGATCCGGCTCGTACCAACCCTAAAATAATTTGCAGTGCCCCGGCCACAACTACGCTTAATAAAAAAATCTCGAACGTGCCGAGATCTTGAATGGCAACTAATACAATAGAAGTTAGTCCTGCGGCTGGCCCACTTACGCTAAGTGATGAGCCGCTTAATGAGCCTACTACTATGCCCCCTACAATCCCGGCCATTAAACCAGAAAAAAGAGGTGCGCCCGATGCCAAGGCAATACCTAAGCACAAGGGCAGGGCTACCAGAAAGACAACAACTGAGGACGGAAAGTCCGTTGACCAGAAACTTCTCAAATTCATAAAAAGAAAAAAATGAAATCTAAACTGAAATGCGCCCATTCGGGCAAAATACTACTCAACTACACTTGTGGCGGTGGCGAGATTATTTCCAGAAAGTGGAAACTGGTTAGAAAATGATTCGCGTGGTGAAGGTTGCCGGCTAAAGCTGCTGAAGGATGTTGCGTATGCTGTGGTACAAGCTTGGAAGTTTCGTCATCTTCTCCGGTTGTATCTTCTTCTACAGGCGTTGGAACCGGCTGATCTTCTGCTTCATCGCCCAGATCGGCCACACATTCTGTAGCAAAGGTTTTTTTCAACGAAGTGGTAATTGTGTTGGCCGATACCAGAATCAGCAAACAAAAGATAGCCACGTAAGAGAAAACAATTTTAGCCATATGCGGGTGGCAAATATAACAAATAGTTGAAACGCCTTTAACCTGATGAACCTTTAAGAAATTTTTAACAGTTATTCGCTTCGAAGTGAATCAACCGGATTGGCAAGGGCAACTTTAAACGAACGAAACCCAACGGTAAGGGCCGCCACTGCCAGACTAATCAAACCGGCTAACACAAAAACCAGAATTCCGGCTTCAATGCGGTAGGCAAAATTATCTAACCATAAATTACCCAGGTAATACATGGCTGGTGCTGCAATGGCAAATGCTGCGAGCACTAACAAAATAAACTCGCGCGTAAGCAACCAGGTAAGATGCACAGTAGATGCACCCAATACTTTACGCAGCGCAACTTCGCGGGCGCGTTGTTCGGTAACAAACATAACCATACCCAACAACCCGAGGCAACTTATAAAAATTGATAAAGCTGAGAGGTAACTGAAAATCTGACTGGTGCGTTCTTCATCGCGATATGATTGATCAATCTCTTCGTCCAGAAACACATATTCGAAAGGTGCATTTGGATTCATTTTCTTAAATACATCTTTTACCGCTTCAGTATGTTCTACCAGGTTGCCAGCCCCCAACCGTACTGCAATTCGGTAATATTCATTCGCATCTAAGTAAATTAACATCGGCTCTATTTTTTTGTGTGCCGATTTAAAATTGAAATCTTTAATAACCCCAACAATCGGATTGTTGATTCGCTTGCCGAAGGTTATGGTTTTTCCAAGCGGCTCGGTAATTCCCATTTGTTTTGCCGCTTCTTCATTAATTAAAACTGCACTTGAGTCCGAAATAAACTCGGGCGAGAAGTCGCGGCCTTCTATAACTTCCATTGAAAATGTTTTCACAAAATCCTGCTCCACCGGCAGTATATGAAACAATACGGAAGCCTCTGGATTTTTGCCGTTCCATTCCACCATGTCGGTCGACTCGTTGATGTTAGAAAGCTTAGAACTGGTAGCGGTAACATCTAATACTCCGGGCAGCGTGAGTAATTCTGTTTTAAAGGCATCGAATTGCTGCCGGAGATTTCTGTTTGCCGTAAACGTAAGAATGTTCTCCTTTTCAAAACCCAGATCGCGTGCCCGAATGTATTCCAGTTGATCTTGCACCACTAACGTGCCTGCTAAAAATGAAATAGCCAACACAAATTGCAACACCACTAAAGTGCGTCTGAAAATTATTGTACCACGGCCGCCTTTCAGATAACCTTTTAAAACCAGGGCCGGGTTTAATGCCGATAACAACAATGCCGGGTAAGCTCCGCCCAGAAACGAACAGAAAATTACCGATGCCAACAAAGGCAAATAAATAGTAGGGTTGAGCAACTCAAATTCGATTGCCTTACCACTTAATTCATTAAACGATGGCAAGATCAACCAACTCACACCAACGGCTAACAAAAACGCCAGCACGCTGTATAATAAAGATTCTGAAAAGAAGTGCATCATTAACTGAAACCGGTTGGCACCAATTACTTTTCGCACACCGGCTTCTTTTGCGCGCCTGATTGAACGGGCTGTAGCCAGATTTGCATAGTTGATGCTCGCGATGATTAAAATAAAAATTCCGACCGCAGAAAAAATGTACACGTACAAAATGTTGCCGCGACCAGTTGTGTCATTATTCAAATGGTTAGAATTAAGATGAATGCCGTGAAGCGGTTGCACCACCAGCTCGGCATCAGCTTTTGAATGATGTTCTTTAATCAGGTTTTTAATTTTATCGGCAAAAGCCAATGGGTTTGCCGAAGCCGAAAGCCGAGCGTAAGTATAATAGTTGTTGTAATTCCATTTGGCCAGATCATCGTACCCACCCGCCCTTACAAATTCCATAGGAATAACAAAGTCGAACTGCACATGCGAATTTTCCGGTACATCTTTAAACACTGCCGCCACTAACAACTCTTTACTGATTATGGTTAAGGTTTTACCAATCGGATTTTCGGTATTGAAATAAATAGCTGCGAGTCGCTCTGAAATCATCACTACATCAATAGTTGATGCAAAGGTTTTGTGTTCGCCTTTCACAATCGGAAAAGTAAACACCTCAAAAAATTCTGGATCAGCAAAAATTCCTTTCTGTACAAAGGCAGTCTCATCTCTGCGAATAGTAAACTCCCCTGTGCCCATGCGACAAGAAGCCTCTACTTCAGCAAACGTGCTTTTTAAATACGGAGCCAAGGGTGCAGGCGTTACGGCAACCGGATAAATTTCGTTATTGCCATTAAACTGATTTTGAACTACGCGGTAAATGTTCTTGCTATCCGGATGGAAGCGATCGTAACTCCACTCTTTTTCTACCCAAAGAAAAATAAGGATGAATGCACTCAGGCCCACAATTAACCCCAACAGGTTTATGAGTGAGTAAATGCTGCGCATCTGGCGCAGTACTATTTTAAAGTAACTGGAAAGCAAGTTGAAGAGTGTATTGAGACTCCGAATCGAAAGTAAGATGCCGCGGCATCAATCGGAAGTGCGTGTAAGAAATCTTGAGGTTTTACTCTACTTCAACAATTATTTCAATCTCTACCGCAATGTTGCTGGGCAGGGAGTTCATCCCCACGGCTGAGCGGGCATGTTTCCCTTTCTCGCCAAACACCGCCACCATCAAATCCGAAAATCCATTTATCACTTTGGGCTGATCAATAAAATTATCCGTACAATTAACCATGCCCAATACTTTTACTACACGCTTTACTTTGTTCAGATCGCCCAACTCGCCTTTAAGTGTAGAAAGAATTGAGATGGCTGTTTGTTTGGCAGCTTCATAACCTTGCTCGGTGGTTAAGTCGGCACCTACTTTGCCGGTAATGTTACTGCCATCGGCTTTGGTTGGGCCATGCCCGGCCAGAAATATCAGGTTGCCCGTGCGCACCGCTTTAACATAATTAGCCATCGGTTTGGTGGGTGTATATAACTCAATACCCAACTCCTTTAACTTTTTATCGAAGTCAACTTTTTGTGCGAAGCCGGAACCGGCACACAAACAAAACAAACAGGCAACTAAAATGTATTTCATAAATTAAGTTTAAGAACTGGAAGGTATAAAACTTTGTACGAAACGCGGTAACTTCCAAACAAATTATAATAAGATGGCTGATGTTTTTAGATGCCCGTGGTGCCTGGGGTTTGATCAATACATAAAATACCACGATGAAGAATGGGGTGTACCCGTGCATGACGACCGCAAGCATTTTGAATTTCTGATTCTGGAAGGTGCACAAGCCGGATTAAGCTGGGCAACCATTTTAAAGAAGCGCGAAGGCTATCGAAAAAACTTTGCCGACTTCGATCCCGCTAAAGTGGCTCGCTTTACGGAAAAGAAACTGGAAAAAATTTTACAAGACCCCGGCATTATCCGCAACAAGTTAAAAGTGTATGCTGCCGTAAATAATGCCAAGCGATTTTTAGAAGTACAAAAAGAGTTTGGAAGCTTTGATACATACATCTGGCGTTTTGTAGGTGGCAAACCTATTGTTAACAAATGGAAATCGTTAGGACAGGTTGCACCTACCACCAAAGAATCCGATGTCTTAAGCAAAGATTTAATCAAGCGTGGGTTTAAGTTTGTGGGCAGCACGGTAATTTATGCGCACATGCAAGCATGTGGGTTAGTGAATGATCATTTGGCGGATTGTTTCAGGTACACCACGGTGGGTAAGTAGCACTGTTGTATTTTTGCACACCTTTCCATTTATTATACTAGATGCAACAAATACTTATAGCCGAAGACGATACTAATATTGCTTCAGACCTGAAGCAACAATTTCAAAACGAAGGGTTTGAAGCAGAAGTAGTTTTTGATGGCGTACTTGCCGAAAAAATCATTCTGCGCAAAACTTTCGATTGCATCATTCTTGATATAAACATGCCCGGCAAAAACGGCCTTGAAGTATGTAAAGCCGTTCGAACCCAAAAAATTACAGCTCCCATATTAATGCTTACCGCATTTGGTGAAGTGGAAGACAAGTTGACGGGTTTTGAAAATGGAGCCGATGATTATCTTACCAAACCGTTTTTCTTTAAAGAACTTCTGGCACGCGTAAAGGCGTTGTTGAAGCGTGGGGCAAGGCAAAACGAACCCGCACAAGTACTAACCATTAGCGATCTGATGATTGACCTCTCCACTAAAACAGCCGCGCGCGGTGGTGTGGCTATTAAACTTACTGCCCGTGAGTTTGAAATTTTAACTGCTTTGGCTGAAGCTAAGGGCGGTGTGGTTTCAAAAAAAACGCTTATCAAAAAAATTTGGGGCACATTGGTGGAAGTAAATACTAATACCATAGAAGTGTTTATTAACTCGCTTCGAAATAAAATTGACAAACAGCACGAGGTAAAATTAATTCATACCCGGCCAGGGTTCGGGTATGTTTTAGGAGTAGGTCAACATGAAAATTAGAAATCGGATTCTATTATTCCTTGCAGGTTCTTTCCCGGTGGTGCTGGGCATAGCTTTATTGGCCGTTTACTTTAGCATGGCCGAGTACCGCGAAGAAGAATTTTTGCAACGCCTGAAAGAAAAAACCACCACTACTTTACGATTGCTCATCGATGTTCAGAAAATTGATCATGCATTATTGCGGGCACTAGATGAAACAACCATTAATAATCTGTACGATGAAAAAATTCTACTCTTTGATGCCGATGGAAAAATCATCTACGCCAGTGTAGATGATACGGCCGTTCTTTTTCCGCTTGATTTGTTGCAGGATTTAAAAGAAGGCACCACCGAAATCTTTTATCGTGAAGGCGAGTACGATGTGTACGCTCACGTACTTGAAAAAAATGGCGAAAAATATTATGCCATCGGAAAAGCAAATGACATTTACGGAAAAGAGAAGCTTCGTTTTCTGGTATGGACACTTCTGGGTGTTTTTACGGTTTCCGTTTTGTTGGAGGCTCTCATTGCGCTTTATCTTTCGCGGCAGATTTCGCAACCAATTGTACGCCTTACCGATGAAGTAAACAATAAGTCCATTAACAATCTCACGCAGGTATATGTACCCGCTACCCGCGATGAAATTGCTTCGCTGGCTAACGGCTTTAATAACATGCTGGGTCGAGTGGAGCAATCTTACTCGTACCAGAAAAATCTAATTCACCATGTTTCGCACGAGTTAAAAACTCCCATTGCTGTTCTTATCTCCAATATTGAGCGGGTACTAAATGAAAAAGACCCACAACACTGGCAGGAAAGTTTAGAGTTTCAGAAAAACGGGCTGATGCAGATGAGTACGGTGGTAACTACGCTGCTGGATATTTCGAAATTCGAAACTGACCCAACACATGTTTTTACTGAATCAGTACGAGTTGATGAACTCATTTTTTCGTGTATAGAAAGTTTGCAGGCGGTGTATCCAACCGCAAGGTTTGAAGTTGCCATTAATAAAAATGTAAATGATGCCGGAGAATTAAGTTGCCCCGGTAACGAACGGATGCTACACATTGCATTTATTAATGTGCTTAAAAATGCTATTGCATATTCTGACGATGAACGCGTAGCCATTGAAATCACCACCGAGAAAAATAAACTGTGTGTATGGGTGGACAATAACGGGCCTACACTTTCTGATAAAGATCAGGCCGGTTTGTTTTCCTACTTCTTTCGTGGTAATAATACCATCAAAAAAGTGGGCATCGGGCTTGGTCTTGTTATGGTTTCTAAAATTATTCTGTTACACCACGGCACCATTCTGTACCTCATAACCGAATCGAATAAAAACAGATTCGTGATTTCATTACCGCAGTCTTAAGCTAACCTTTATCCGGCTTAAGGTTTTCTTAAGCCGGTTACCCGTTAGTGTTGCAGTATGAAATTTCTGCACACTGTATTAATAGCGCTTATTTCTTTTAGTGGTTTTGCCCAAAAGAAAACGCAACTCACATTGGCCCAGGCCGATAGTTTATTTCTAAGCAAGAATCTGCTTCTGTTGGCAGGGCAGTATAACCTTCAGGCCAAAGAAGCACTTATCATTCAGGCTCGCGCATACCCGAACCCAATCTTTGTTGCCGATGTAAACGCCTACGACCCCGAGAACAACAAAACATTTCATGTGGGCCAGACCGGTCAGAAATTTTTTCAACTGGAGCAACTCATTTTGCTGGGCGGTAAACGTAAAGCCGAAATAGATATCGCCAAACAAAACACTAAGCTTGCTGCGCTTGAGTTGGAAGACCTGCTGCGAAGCTTGCGTTACCAACTTCATGCAGGCTTTTACATCGTAAACCAGCAACGCATTACGCTGGAAAAATTCGACCGTCAGTTAGATGTATTAGATACACTAATCAGCGCGTACGAAAGGCAGGTGGCACGCGGCAACCTTCCACTCAAAGATGTTATTCGACTTAAAGCGGTTTACTTCAAAATCAATAACGATAAAAGTGAACTGGCTAATAACTATTTCGCACAGCAGCAAAACATTCAGCTCATGCTGCAAACCGACAATTACATTGAGCCTGTTGTTAATGATAGTGATTTTGACAACCTGATCGCTCCCATCGTTTACAATACTCTGCTGGATAGCGCGCTGCAAAACAGGCCCGATCTTAAGCTAGCTAACGAAGAAGAAGCACTAGCCCTCTTAAACATAAAACTACAGAAGAAACTTGCCGTGCCCGATATGGCCCTTAACAGTTCGTACGATCAACGCAGCGGTGCATTTGTAAATCAGGTAAATGTGGGTGTTAGCATTCCATTGCCACTATGGAATCGCAACCGGGGCAACATCAAAGCAGCACAACACGAAATGCAATCGGCCAATGTTTACCAAAAACAAAAAACTACCGAAGTGCAAACCGAAGTGCGCGCAGCGTGGCAAGACCTTACGCTTAGTCTTTCAGAATATCAGAAAATTAAAACGTTCTATAGCAGCGATTTTGATACGGTGTT
This sequence comes from Cytophagales bacterium, assembly GCA_017303795.1. Taxonomy (GTDB): domain Bacteria; phylum Bacteroidota; class Bacteroidia; order Cytophagales; family Cyclobacteriaceae; genus ELB16-189. The sequence goes on from JAFLBR010000004.1 coordinate 57,625, forward strand.
TAATGGCGTAAATCAGAATTTTCAGAGAGGCAATATTTCCATTCTGGAGTTTGTGGACTTCTTCGAATCGTATAACGAATCGCTTAGCGAATACGAGCGCGTTAAAAATTACCTGGCTACATCGGCCATGCAAATCAATTATGTAACTGCTTCTAAAATTTATTAAATCCATGAACCGAACTCATTCCGTACTGCTCTCAGTCTTTCTGCTGTTGGCTTGCTCAAACGAAAAAAAATATGAAGAAACAGGTGTAGCCTTTTCCATAAGCGACACCATGCTGGCAAGTTGCGAGTTTTACAATGCCTTAGAAGAACCTGTAAAAAATGAAATCCGGTTGTTCGGAAAAATTACAGCCGACAATAATAAAATGGCTCATGTAAACTCCATTGTTGGCGGAATTGTACTTACCGTAAATGCCGAACTGGGCGATTATGTAAAACAAGGCCAGACATTAGCCACTGTGCGAAGCAGCGAGGTGGCTGAGTTTCAACGGCAACGCCTGGATGCACAAAGTGATGTAGCCGTAGCCGAAAAAAATCTTCAGGTTACAAAAGAACTCTTTGAAGGTAAGCTAAACTCTGAACGCGATGTAAATGCTGCCGAAAAAGAATGGATAAAAGCCAAAGCCGAACTGGCTCGCATTAACGAGGTATATGCTATCTATAAATTGCGCGATGGCTCTACCTACACCATTTCTGCCCCCATAAGCGGATTTGTTTTAGACAAAACTATTTTTCCGAACGAGCAACTGCGCAGTGATGTTTCCGAAGCACTCTTTTCTATTTCAGAAATAGACGAAGTGTGGGCTATGGCCAACGTAAGCGAAAGCGATATTTCTAAAATTCAGTTGGGTTACGATGCCGAAGTGCGCACGTTGGGTTTTCCCGATAAGGTGTACAAAGGAAAAATCGATAAGATTTTTAATGCGATTGATCCCGAAACAAAAGCCATGAAAGTGCGGGTGCGCATTCCCAACGAAAACTTTCAATTGAAGCCTGAAATGATGGCCACCGTAAATGTAATCTTCACCGAAAAACAAAATCTGATAGCCGTACCCTCATCTTCTATCATTTTTGATAAAAGTAAAAATTGGGTAATGGTGTATAAAGATCGCCAGAACATAGAAACACGCAACGTAGAAGTGTATCGGCAATTGGGCGCTGTAACCTATCTGCTAAATGGTTTACAGCCAGGCGAAAAAGTGATTTCGAAGAACGGGCTGTTTGTGTACGATGCTATAAACGATTAAGCAATGGGAAAATTTATTCGAAACATAATTGCCTTCTCGCTTAAGAATCGATTCTTCACTTTCTTCTGGGTTTCGCTATTGGTAATTGGTGGTGTATTCTCCTTCATTAAAATTCCAATTGAGGCCTTTCCGGATGTTACCAATACACAAATTATTATTGTAACCGAATGGAATGGGCGCAGTGCCGAAGAAGTAGAACGCTTTGTAACCACGCCAATCGAAATTGCCATGAACAGCGTGCAGCGCAAAACCAATGTGCGCAGCATAACCATGTTCGGGTTATCGGTAATCAAAATTATTTTTGATGATGATGTAGAAGACTTCTTTGCACGCCAGCAGGTAAATAATCAATTGCGCAATGTGCAACTGCCCGATGCTGTTGAACCCGAAGTGCAACCACCTTACGGCCCAACCGGAGAAATTTTTAGGTATGTGTTGAAAAGTGAAAGCCGCGATTCGCGCGATCTGCTTACTATTCAAAACTGGACTATCGACAGGCAACTGCGGGCCGTGCCCGGTGTGGCCGATGTAGTTGCTTTTGGCGGAAGAGAAAAAACGTACGAGATCAGCATCAATCCCGTACAACTTCAAAAGTATAATCTTACTCCAACCGAATTATTCGAAGCCATCTCCAAATCAAACCTGAATGTGGGTGGTGATGTAATTGAAAAAAACGGACAAGCTTATGTGGTGCGCGGCATTGGTCTGCTCTCCTCCATCGAAGAAATTGAAAACACGATTGTGGATATCTACAATGGCAACCCATTGCTGGTAAAACGGGTAGCCACTGTTAACGAAAGCAGTCTGCCCCGCGTAGGCCAGGTTGGGTTAAATGATAATGACGATGTAGTAGAAGGGATTGTGGTGATGCGCAAAAACGAAAACCCAAGCGAAGTACTGGCGCGCGTAAAAGCAAAAATTGAAGAACTAAATACCCAGATACTACCAAGCGATGTAAGCATGGAAACATTTTACGATCGCGATAACCTGATGGCCTATTGTACCAAAACGGTAATGCATAACCTGGTAGAAGGTATGATTCTGGTTACCGTAATTGTTTTCATTTTTATGGCCGACTGGCGCACCACCATTATTGTAGCCGTAGTCATTCCGCTATCGTTGCTGTTTGCGTTTCTGTTATTAAAGTTGCGCGGTATGAGTGCCAACCTGCTATCGCTTGGCGCGGTTGATTTTGGAATAATTATAGATGGGGCCGTGGTAATGGTGGAAGGATTGTTTGTGGCCCTGGATCATGAAGCACAAAAGCATGGCATGGCTCGGTTTAATCGCCTCAGCAAACTCGGGCTTATTAAAAAGACCGGTGCCGAAATGGGTAAAGCAATCTTCTTTTCCAAACTCATCATCATCTCGGCACTGCTGCCCATCTTCGCTTTTCAAAAAGTAGAAGGCAAAATGTTTTCGCCATTGGCCTTTACGCTGGGCTTTGCATTATTAGGTGCTTTGTTGTTTACGCTTACACTGGTGCCGTTGCTTAGCGCGATGTTGTTAAAAAAGAATGTGAAAGAGAAACACAACTTCTTTATCGATTTCGTAAACAACTCCGTAGCCAAAGCTTTTGGCTTTACATTCAGAAGAAGACGAATAACTGTTGCCATTGCATTAATCAGTTTTGCCGGCACCATATTCTCAGCACAATGGCTGGGCACCGAGTTTCTACCGCAGCTAAATGAAGGTGCGCTTTGGGTTGAAGCAAAACTTCCCATGAGTTCGTCCTTAAGTGAAACTGTAAAAATGGTAAGCGTACTGCGCGATGAGTTGAGAACCTTCCCCGAAGTAAATGGTGTACTCTCGCAAACCGGGCGCAGCAACGATGGTACCGACCCCAGCGGTTTCTACTATGTACAGATGCAGGTAAACCTGAAACCTAAAGAAGAGTGGCAACGAAAAATCAGCATGGACGGGCTGGTTGAAGAAATGGATACCAAACTCAAAAAATACCAGGGCATAAATTACAACTACTCGCAACCGATTATCGACAACGTGGCTGAAGCCGTGGCCGGGATGAATGCCAGCAATGCCGTAAAAATTTATGGTAACGATCTGAACCAACTGGATGCTATTGCCAATCAGGTTCTGGATCAGATTAAAGATGTGGACGGCATTAAAGATGTGGGCATTCTGCGCAACATTGGCCAACCCGAAATGAGCATTGTGCTGGACGAAGAGCGCATGGCCATGTATGGCGTTACCAAAGCCGATGCACTTACGGTTATTGAAATGGCCATTGGTGGCAAAACTGCTACTGTTAAATACGAAGGCGAGAAAAAGTTTGACATCCGCCTTCGCTACGCGCAGAATTTCCGTAAAGATGAAGATGATATTATGATGCTGATGATACCCAGCATTAAAGACGAAAAAATTCCCTTAAAGGAAATTGCCTCTATCAAACAGATAACCGGCCCGGCATTTATCTATCGCGATAACACCAAACGTTTTATTGGTGTAAAGTTTTCTGTGCGCGAGCGCGATCTGGGAAGCACCATAGCCGAAGCTCAAAAAAATGTAACCGAAAACATTCAACTGCCACAAGGCTATAGCATGACGTGGACCGGTGAATTTGAAAACCAGGTGCGCGCCACACAAACATTAGGGCAAGTAGTGCCTATTAGTCTCATTCTTATTTTCTTATTGCTGTTTATCATGTTTGGCAACGTGCGCGATGCCGGCTATGTACTCATTAACGTTCCGTTTGCACTGATTGGTGGTATTATTGCCTTGCACGTAACGGGTATCAACTTTGGTATTTCTGCGGGCGTTGGGTTTATTGCTTTGTTTGGTATCTGTGTGCAGAACGGTGTAATTCTTATCAGCGAGTTTCATAAACAAACCCATCAGTTGGGCAATCTTTCGCAAGCCATTTTTAATTCGGTAAAGGTGCGCACACGCCCCGTGGTAATGACGGCATTAATGGCTGCTATTGGTTTACTGCCAGCCGCACTTTCTACCGGCATCGGTTCCGAATCGCAAAAGCCATTGGCCATTGTAATTATAGGCGGCCTGGTAACGGCCACCATTTTTACACTGCTGGTATTTCCTATTTTTTATTACTGGGGTAACAAACGTAAGCACGAAGTAGCAGCATAAAGTTAGGGTTGGGTTGTTGGGTAAGCCCTGTGCCTTCGGGTGCAGGGCTTTTGTTTTGTACAAAATATCCACAGCTATGTTAAAGTTTCTTAACAGACACAGAAATTTTTCAGTAGCACCGGAACTTTTGGTAACATTGTATGTTTAAACATGTAATAATCAAAAACCAATTTCAAACCATGAAAAAACTAGTATTAATGATGGTGGCAGGTATTATGCTGGCAGCCTGTACGCCTAAGAACCCCGAAGGAGATAAAGCAGAAACAACAGATAGTGCAACCGTTGGCACAGCCGAAGGAACCGAAGTAGCGCTTAACACCGCAGCTTCAAAAATTATCTGGACAGGCAGTAAAGTATCAGGCTCGCACACAGGCGCTGTTACACTTAAGTCTGGTGCGTTGCTTGTAAAAGACGGTGCAGTTACCGGTGGTAACTTTGTAGCCGACCTGGGCACTATTACCAATACCGATATGCAAGGTGAGTACAGCGATAAGCTGGTAGGTCATTTAAAGTCGCCCGACTTTTTTGACATTGCTCAATTCCCAGAAGCCACTTTCGAAATTACCAGCGTAACTGCAGGAACTGAAGCGGGCAGCGTTACTATCTCAGGCAACCTGACTATGCGCGGTGTTACCAAGAACATTACGTTCCCGGCAACGGTAACAGAAGCTACTGAAACTTCTGCAAAAGCTTCTGCCGATTTTAACATTTTGCGCGAAGACTGGGGTTTGGTATATACCGGTATGGCCGATGATCTAATCAGCAAAGAGTTTAACCTTAAAATAGAATTGGTAGCCGGAGTAGGCGCTTAATTCTCTCAGGTTATTTGAATTTAAAAAACCCATTGCGAAAGCGATGGGTTTTTTTGTTGGGTGCCTTAATTCTTAGTGTGTTGTGTGCGCGTATTGTGACTTGGCTTAGTGGCAGGAGTTCGAAGTGTGTCACTGTCCCGTCACACCAAACTTCTTGAAAACCTAACTACAAATTTACACTGAACCCCACCATTGATTCTGCTTTTTGTTGGCACCTGCATGGCCTTACCACAAATTTATTCTTGGGTCAAAGAGGATCATGAATATTGCCAAAGAAATCACAGAAAGCAAAAGAGTTAGTATAGTTTGTCTGTCAAATTTCGACACTTTTATTTCAGTCAAAATTAATTCTGGATTCGAGGCAGGAACATCGACCAACATTGTTCCTGCAACAATGTCACCAAGACGTCTTTTTGGATTTACTAAAATTAGTATTACTTCAATTGGCCAAACTGGCCCTATTAAATTTCTTACGAAGCACTGAATTTTGGTAGCAGTCTCATTTGTCTTTACGTCCAATACCTTATAACCCAACTGTCGATGAACTACGCTTTGTCCGCCAAAAAAATCTTTGTTAAAGAGTGCAATCATCATTAAAGTATATGGAACCAGAGAAATTAAATCTATCCACTCAAAGGTGAAGTGAGACTGGCCCCTGAATCCCATTGTTAGAATCATTGTAACAGCGAGAAGTGGAAAAAACACTGACAGTGTATACCACATTTCTAACGTTAAAGACTTCACTCTTTTGTTCCAATTTAAGAACCAAAAGTCACTGTTTAGATACAGTCTTACGACCCGGTTAAACATTAAAAACTTAAGTAATCTCATAGTTTGTCGTACTGTCCACGGCCAAGTTGCTGCCAACGTTCGCATATAAAGCGTGCCGGCAGTCCAAATTAATAATTAATCATCAAACTCTGCCTGCATGCTTTATATGCATTGTTAGGTGAAGTTATGGTTTACCGCCATTGGCTAAATGAGGATACATCTCCCGTATCCTTTGTCTTTTTTCCTCTGTGTCCGCTTTGTCAAGCATTCTTTGATAAATATCGGATTTCAGGTAATAAGTTCCGGCTCCCATATAAAAATACTCAGATATAAAATCAACTGATAATTCCAGTATAATTTTCATTTCGACTAATCCTTCATGCTCGAACAAAATTACCGTGTCGTCCAACGGATTATCATCGTGCTTAATAAAATGTTCTTTAAAGTTCCCTGGAATTTTACCTATGTCGTCAACAAATTTATAGAGAGGGTCGAGCACACGTATTTGAAAAAGTGAGTCGTTGTGTTTGTTACTAAACATGGTTTCCACGACCTTTTGATAAAGTAATGACAAACTGTGAGAATGTGGAACTTCTGTTTTAGTTAAGGAAAGATACGCTTTGCAGAATACTTCAATATAGAAAGTAAGGTTGTGAAATATAGCTGGTGATAGTTCACTTAATAGTCCCGAACTGTGTGAATCGATGTCATAGACTCTTTCATCCTTAACTACTTCGATAGCTTTTTCAAAAAGAAGGGATATAACTAGATATTGATTTAAGCAAGAGTTTACAGCTCGATTTGAAGTAGCTTTCTTCCTTGGAACTAATCCGGAAGTGCTTATCCATACGTAACCAAACTCGCTTTCTGAGATATGAAGTTTTCTAAGTGAGTCGTAATGAAAATACTTTTTTGTAAAATCCTCGTATCTAACTTTTAATGATTCAAGTAAAGAAATAAATAAGTCACGCTCAGAAAACTTGAAGGTATAAGCGAATGGTTCGGATTTAGAAATTCGATTAAGTAACTCAGTCAAATGACTTTGCTTGGATATTAGGGCGTATTCTTGTCCGTTTTCAGTTTTGAATTCCATTCAGGGGAAACACGATTCGTTCAAACATAATTTCACCTAACATTTGGCTTTAATCACTGAATGGCTTATAGCCAATACATATGTAAGTTATAAGAAACTCACCCTACCAAACAAATCGTTTCCAGAACTATATTTTTTGCGAACTCACTACAAGGCTGTCATCGCGGTTGGGTAACCTGATTTAGATTGCCGAGGTCAAGACTTCAAACCCACACCGCGATCCCGGTGAAGTATTGGTGAATGAACTATGAAAAGTTTTTCATAGTAAACTTGTGCCTACACTAAACCTATAAGGTTTCAGAAACCTTATAGGTTTTTTCCCGCTTTCAATTTCTTAAACGAATTATAGATTCGTTTGCCTTCTGCAAAAGAAAGATAAGGCACACCGCGGGTATGGTTTTCTTTGCTTACGCGATAGAGATTTTTCCAATGGGTAATAATGGTACCGATGCCTTTTATAAGTGATGCGCCTGGATGATAGATATGCGCAGGCTCTGCCCCACAACCATTCAACTCCATAATTTTTATGTTGCCTGTCGCAAGGTCGGCTTCAGAAGCGCACCGCAAATCAAACCGGCCAAAATAAAAACCGTCTATCTGTTTACTGATGGCATCGAATGAAGCTGAAAATTGTTCGGTAATTAAATGATTGCTGTTAATAAACGTAGTGCCCAAACAATGATTACCGATTGAAACCAGTTCAATTTTTTTTCCTGGTGCAGGAACATCGTGAAGTTGCGCAGCATACGCCTGCTTCAAGGTGTCCCATTGAATTTTTGCGCGGTCTTTCTCCAGAATCAATTGCTGCAAAGTTTTGCTTCCATCTCCGGTAACGGATAAAAACTCTTTTTCCGTAATAGAGTTTACAAACCCATTGGGCTGCGAAGGAAACCGAACGTAAAACACGCCATATTCTAAAGGCAGGTTTACAAACTCCTGCGCTATAAAATCAATCTTAATTTCAGCAAGGTATTGATCAACGTCTTCCGCACTTTTGATTTTACGCACCATCCAGCCGCGCTCGCCCATGTCGGGCTTAAAAATTACCGGCAACTGAAGTCCGTTGGTTTGCAGCGCATCCAAAACCTGTTGGCGTGTGGTGGGCAATTTAATTAAAATGGTTTTCGGCTTAACTGAATCAGGCACGAGATTTAGGACTTCGTATTTGCTTTCGCCCATCATACCTCCGGTTAGAATAGATGGATTCGAAGCCGAGAAATAAAACAGACTTCGTTCACGCAACGCATACCAAAGCCACATTATAAACACCGGTGCTTGTATAATGCCAAAGGGCCAATACTCCCAACTGCGGAGTTTGATAAAAAAATTACTGCGTAAAAAAGACAAGGCTTATGAAGATGTAACCACTTCTTCGCGGTAACGCAACGTAGAGACCGCCACGCCAAACGATTTTGGAATAACCGTATCTGGGGCCACTTCACGAATGCCAATTTTCATTATGGCCATGTGGTGTACTGCGTGTTCTATGTTGTAAGTAAGCTCGCGCATAAAGTTGGTTTCAACTAAAACACATTCATCGCTATCGTGCATATAACCCACTTCCATTACCATGCGTTTGTCGGCAGGTTTTTGATTTACAAAATCAAGCACCTTGTTAATGATTCCCAGCGCAACAAACTTATCGTTCTCAATGGCTTTGTCGTGCTGGCGTTTATCGTAGTTCACAATTCCGTTTTCATAACCTTGCTCCAGGCAAACAAAAAACTCGAGTGTGTGGCGCAAATGCTGGCCAATGGTAGCGTTGCTGAGTGCGGGTGAAGGTTTGCGAAAATCTGCTTCCGAAATCTGCCCAATGGCATCAGCCAGTTGGGTGAGTACCGTAAGCCCCGCATTATATAGTTGTGTCATATTATCAAACGTAAGCCGGTGTAAAGATAATGTAATTCCAAATCTGATATACGAGAAAACCAGGCCGTTGGATTTATTCCACGATCTTCTTCCAGTTTTGGTCGCCCTTTGATTTTAGCGGTGTTTCGTTTTTGTTCCAATCGGTAAGGGTATTGTTTCCCCAGAAATTGTAGAACAGATAAAGTTTGCCGTTCAGGATTTTAAACGTTTCGGGATCAACTTTCACTTTCTCGCCCGATTCGCCCATCGCGTAGGCACACCAACCACCGTAGGCCGGCTCGAATTTATCGGGCGTTTGTTTAAAGCGGGTAGCATTACCTGCTGTGGCGAAAAGATAGGTTACACTTTTATACTCTACTTTAATCTTATCGCTGCCTTCTACTGGTTTGCCGTCAAAATAGCTTACAGGATCGTAGCCCTGCAGGGCAATTCCTTTTTTAAGATTGTAATGTGTTACGCGCACATTAGGTTGCCCATACGCCACGGCACTTATCAGCAACAAAACAATTATTCTTATCATACCCGCATTAACGGAAACAATGGCAAGATTGGTTTTTGAAAATCGGTGGTTTGTCGCGTGCGCGGCAATTGGTATAAATTCTTAACCGGGCAAAAGTTCTTTTACCAAACTCCAAACCAATTCTGGTTCATACCCTTTGGTGATGGCATAACGCGCAACTCTATCCCGTTTTCGAAATGGATTTTCTTCGGATAACAATTCAGCTTTCTTGCAAATAAGTTGCCGCAGGGTTTTAGTGTAATCGGCACCTTCCAGTTCTTTCAATCCTTGTTGAATGCAGTTTTTAGTAAGGCCCAGAAACTCTAATTCATTTTTGATTTTTAGTCGGCCCCATTTTTTCATTCTGAATTTACCACCGGCATAGGCTTTGGCAAATCGTTGCTCGTTCAGAAAACCATCGGTAATTAGTTGGCTGATAATTTCATCTACCTCACTGGCATATAAGCCGTATTCAAAAAGTTTGGTTTTAACTTCTTTGTGCGCGCGTTCCTGATAGGCGCAGTAGCGCTGAATTTTCGCTAAGGCTTCGGTGGGCGAAAGTCGCTTCTTGCTTTTGGGTTGTTCGAAATCGTCTTGATAGGCACTACGCACAGGCATAGTCAAATATCGGTCTTTTTGCAGAAAGGTTTACAACCCTTTACTCTTTGGTAGAAAGGGTTGTAAACCTTTTGCACCTACTTAATCAACCCCTTATTCTTCAAAATACTACCCACGAATTTGCGTTCGTTGTCCGTATTGAAAATCTTAAATGGCAAATGAATGAGTTGCGCTTTATTAACAAACAACAAGTAATAGTCTTTACCGGTTTGTGCGCGTTTAATCTGATCCCACTTTAGTGGCATACCTTCGCGGGCATTTATTTTCATTACAATCTGCTGGCTGTTGATTTCGTAGCTAAACCGCTCGAACAACATTTTGCCTTGCTCTAATTGGGTTACGCCATAAAACTGAATCCACCAGAACAATAAGTACAACCCTGCACCTACAAACGCCCCGATAAACCACCAGATGCTCGGTATCCACAAATAGCACAGGCAAATGGCCAACACAATTAAACCAACCCACCACTGCTGTTGTAAAATGGACTTTAAGGCCATTTTGATATACTCTTTCTTCTCTAACCGGTAATTGCGTGTTCTTACGATCATAATGCTTGCCCTTAAAAATCAGGAGCGCAAAAATAATGGATTTAGGGAATTAGTGGCAGTTTGCCTTTAGGATAAGATTACGCCTGTTTGCTAACCTTCAAACTCAAATCCAGGCTTTTCACAGAATGGGTAAGTGCGCCTACGGAAATATAATCTACACCACACTCGGCCACAGCACGGAGCGTGGCTTCGGTTATGCCCCCGCTGGCTTCGGTTTTATAGCGACCGCCAATCAGTTTTACGGCTTGCTTCATCTGGTCGGTGCTCATGTTGTCTAACATAATCACATCTACACCGCCAACGTGCAATACTTCTTCAACTTCGGCCAAGGTGCGGGTTTCAACTTCAATCTTCAGCGATTTGTTTTTGCTGCGTAAGTAGCTTGTGACTTGTTCTATAGCAGCGCGCACCCCACCGGCCATATCAATGTGGTTGTCTTTCAGCATCACCATATCGTATAACGCAAACCGGTGATTCAATCCGCCACCAATGGCTACGGCCCACTTCTCCATCAACCTAAAGTTGGGCGTTGTTTTGCGCGTATCCATTAAGCGGGCTTGTGTTCCCTCTATCAGTTTGCAAAGTTTGTTGGTATAGGTGGCAATACCGCTCATGCGCTGCATGCAATTCAGCACCAGGCGTTCGGCCATTAAAATAGATTGTGCTTTGCCTTCTACTGTAAAAGCAATCTCGCCTTTTACAATACTGTCACCATCATTTTTGAAGACGGATACTTTTAAGGTACCATCTACAACCTGAAAAATCTTTTGAGCCATTGCCACGCCAGCCAAAATACCAGTGTCTTTTACCAACAGATTTGCCTTGCTAATTTTAGTAGCGGGTACTGCCCCTAACGTAGAATGATCGCCTTCGCCAAGATCTTCGGCTAACGCGAGTCTGATAAACTGATCAACGGCTTGTGGAGTAAGGTATGCGGCCTGCATTATTCTTTCACAAAACTAATTTCGTGAATGAGGTGCGTGTTGCCCGATTGCTTTACGCGGATAAGCACAGTAAGCTGGTTGGCGTTGCTTTTGTACGTACCAATAGCATATTGAAGTCCGCTTTTAGACGAACCGGTGTGCGAGATGCTGAAATCCGTTACCGGATATTTCTTGAAAAAATCGCGCAGCACAAACTCAGCCTGCGCTTTGCTGTATGTGTTGATGTCGCCCTCCACATTAATTTCAACCGATTGGTTTACATACTTCACCAACTCTTTGGCGCTGCCGGCTTTCAGGGCATCGCGCATAGGTGCAAAAATATCGCCCTGCGCTTTCAGCGAAAGCACAGCAAACAGTAAAACAATCGTGTAAACCCACTTTTTCGTGTTCATAGCGCTTCGGTTCGTTCCAAAATTATGCCATTAATACGGTATCGAAAAATATGTAATAGGCTATTGCAAGCCTAACAAATGTTTTTGTCGTTTCCGATGTTATAACGTTATAAAATCAGGTTAAATGAAGTGATTGACCTTGTATATTTGGCCTCGCAAAAAATTTAATTGCCTGTTATGAACAAGAAAGTATTGCTGATGATTCTGGATGGTTGGGGAATAGCCAAAAACACCAAAGTGTCGGCCATTGATAGTGCCAAAACTCCTTACATTAATTCACTCTACAAAAAGTATCCACATAGCACGCTGGAGGCTTCCGGTTTGGCCGTTGGTTTACCAGCCGGACAAATGGGTAACTCTGAAGTAGGGCACATGAACATTGGTGCAGGCCGAATTGTGTATCAGGATCTGGTGCGCGTAAACAAAGCTGTTGAAGAAAAAGAACTTGATACAAACCCGGTGTTGGTTGAAGCTATTCAATATGCCAAAAAGAATAACAAGGCTTTTCATCTGATTGGTTTGGTATCAGACGGTGGTGTGCACTCACACCTGGAACACCTGAAAGGAATTACCACCATTCTTAATAACAATGGGTTAAAGCAAGTATTCATACATGCCTTTACGGATGGCCGCGATACTGACCCTAAAGGCGGATTGAATTACCTCACAGATTTGAACAATCATCTTACCAAAACCACAGGCAAAATTGCCAGCGTGGTAGGTCGCTATTATGCTATGGATCGCGACAAGCGTTGGGAACGGGTTAAGCTTGCGTACGATCTGATGGTGCACGGAACAGGCGAAGCAACAACCGATGTACTTAAAGCCGTTTCAAAATCGTATGAGGCTAATGTTACCGATGAGTTTATAAAACCCATTGTAGTAACCGATCAAAATCAAAAACCTTTAACTACAATTCAGGAGGGCGATGTAGTGTTGTGTTTCAACTTCCGCACCGATCGCGGTCGCGAAATTACACAAGCCCTTACCCAGCAGGATTTTCACGAGCAGAACATGTATAAGCTCAACCTGCATTATATCACACTCACCAATTATGACGATTCGTTTAAAGGTGTGAACGTGATTTTCGATAAAGACAATCTGGAAAACACGCTGGGCGAGATTGTAGCTAAAGCAGGAAAGAAACAGATTCGCATTGCTGAAACAGAAAAGTATCCGCACGTTACATTCTTCTTTTCAGGTGGCCGCGAAGAAGCATTTACAGGCGAATCGCGGATCATGTGTCCATCGCCCAAAGTGGCTACGTACGATTTACAACCCGAAATGAGTGCGAATGACATCAAAGACAAAATCATTCCGGAACTGAATAAAAAAGAACCCGATTTTATCTGTCTAAATTTTGCCAACCCCGATATGGTGGGCCACACAGGCGTTTTCGAAGCTGCTGTAAAAGCCTGCGAAACGGTTGACCAATGCAATGAAGCTGTAACGGAAGTTGCGCGCAAAAACGGGTACTCTATTATCATCATTGCCGATCATGGCAATGCCGATATGATGATTAACGAAGATGGAACGCCCAACACCGCACACACCACTAACCTGGTGCCGGTTATTCTGGTGGATGATCAGTACAAAGGCAAACTTAAGTCGGGCAAGCTGGGCGATCTGGCTCCTACAATACTTAAGTTAATGGGCATACCCATCCCTAAAGAAATGAGCGGTAATGTATTGATTGATTAAGCTAATGATGCGGAGTTTTTTCTTAGTGATTTTAGGAATATTGTTATGGAGTTGTAAGCAATCGGAAGTTGTTTACGATAAACCTTATTTCGATTTTGATAGTTTGATAAACCGGCAACAACAGGAGTTGCTTGCTGCTAAAGCTACGCTTACTAAAACGGTATCGCTTGATTCCACTAAAGAAGAAATCACATTCGAGGTTGATTCGCTTGTGCTGACGAAAGAGTTAGATGTATTCCGACAGTTAGATATTATCAACAAGCCCGGCTTTAAAGGCAAGTATAAGATCTCGGATGGCGAAAAAGATTCGCGCAGTAATCTGACCATTCGCAAGTATGAAGCATTGGAAAAAACGGCTCCGGTTCAATTTGTTTTGTTCTACTATCAAAATGAGTTTAGCCGCCTTCATAAAATCGAATCGACCTACCGCGAAGACAACCCTCTTTACGGAACCGGGCGCGATCTTTTGCTTGAGTTTGATGACACCTCTGGCAAATCACTTTTAGCCCGGTATAGGTTAACCGGAGTTCAAAAACTGATTTTAGGCGACACAATCGCATTTTCTGTTGATGGCGTTTTTGTTCCGGGAATCTTCTAGTAGGTAAAAAATCAGTGAAAATTAATGGCGAAACGTAACCGCGAGGAAGGAGAAAAGCGACCGCTTAACAAAGCCGGGATAAAAAATTTTCTAGGCGTGTTTCGGTTTGTGCTGCCGTACAAATGGATTTTTGCCATCGGCCTTGTGGCTCTCTCGCTTTCCAGCGGAGTATTGTTATCCTTTCCTTATTTATCCGGTAAACTGCTTGACGTAGCGCAAGGCAAAACGGATCTCTATTTCAACACCATTAATCAGGTGGCCTTCACGATGATAGCCGTGTTGCTGATTCAAGGTGTGTTCTCCTTTCTTCGGGTGTACACATTTACCTATGTAAGCGAACATGCTTTGGCCGATCTACGCATTCAGTTGTATTCCAAAATTATCTGGCTGCCCTTACCTTTTTATGATAACCGAAGAGTAGGTGAATTGATGAGTCGCATTACTTCGGATGTAAGCATTTTGTACGACACGTTTACGTTTACATTAGCCGAATTGCTGCGCCAGATTTTAATGCTGGTTATTGGTATTCCCTTATTGATTGTACTCTATCCGGAGTTAACGGTTTTTATGCTGCTCACTTTTCCGGTGTTAATTATTGCCGCCCTGTTCTTTGGAAAATTCATTCGAAAGCTTTCTAAAAAAACACAAGATCAGTTAGCGAATGCAAACGTTGTGGTGGAAGAAACCTTGCAATCTGTAACGGTAGTAAAAGCATTTACCAACGAAATTTTTGAAATCAATCGGTATAAAAATTCACTGGCCGAGGTTATTAAAACGGCCATCCGAGCATCTCGCTACCGCGGAGCATTTATCTCGTTTACCATTGTTGCGCTGTTTGGTGGTATTGTAGCCGTGGGTTGGTACGGAGCCTTAATGGTTCAAAAAGGCGAAGTGCAAGTAGGCGAGCTTTTTTCGTTTATTATCTACACGGTTTTTATTGGTGGTTCTATTGCCGGCCTGGGCGATATCTACAGTCAATTGCAAAAATCAATTGGGGCATCAGAACGCATTCTTGAAATCCTGGAAACAGCCGATGAAAAACCTGAAGCCTCAACTGCCCTTAAACTTCAGGGAAAAATTGAGTTTAACAACGTGCAGTTTGCCTACCCCACAAGGCCCGATGTGCAAGTACTGAAAGCCCTTAACATTTCTATAAAGCCTGGAGAAAAAGTAGCGCTGGTTGGCCCAAGTGGTTCGGGTAAATCAACCATCATTAACCTGTTGTTACAATTCTATCAGCCTTCGTCTGGAACTATTCTGGTAGATGATTTAATGGCGACCGATTACAACCTGCACGCCTACAGAAGTAATCTGGGTGTGGTGCCACAAGAGGTAATTTTATTTGGTGGTACCATTCGCGAAAACATTGCTTACGGTAAACCCGGAGCAACAGAAGCCGAAATAACAGATGCAGCCCGTAAAGCAAATGCCTGGGAGTTTATTGAAAGTTTCCCAGAAGGTTTAGAAACCGTAGTTGGCGATCGTGGTGTTAAGCTTTCGGGTGGGCAACGACAAAGGGTTGCTATTGCGCGCGCCATTTTGCGTAACCCGGCCATTCTTATTCTGGATGAAGCTACCAGTTCGTTGGATGCACACTCAGAAAAACTGGTACAGGATGCACTCGAAAACCTGATGCAAAACCGAACTACATTGGTAATTGCACATCGCCTAAGCACCATAAGAAAAGTGGATACTATTCTGGTAATCAAAGAAGGCATAATTGCCGAGGCTGGTAACCACGCGGAACTAAGTGCCCGCGATAATGGTATTTATAGTAACTTGCTCAAATTACAGGTGGACGTAAAATGAAACCCGGAGGCCAGATACTGAAAGACTACCAACTGAGAACAACCACGAGTCGCGAAGCAATTCTGGAGCTCTTTCTCAAAAATGGTTTTGCGCTCTCGTACTCAGATATTGAACACGAGATTGCAACATCTTTCGATCGGGTAACGGTTTACCGAACCCTAAAAACTTTTCTTGACAAAGGAGTAATACATAAAGTACTGGATGACGAGGGAAGTCTTAAATATGCACTTTGCAGCGAGCCCTGCTCCACCCACGAGCATCATCACGAACACGTGCATTTCAAGTGCGAAAAGTGTGGCCAAACCAATTGTTTGGAATCGGTTACAATCCCTCAGGTAGCATTGCCTAAAGGCTTTTCGGTTAAAGAAATGAACCTGCTTATTCAGGGCAAATGCGATAAATGCCAATAGCCTTTCGGGGTTCCTTTTCAAGGGAAGCAGGCATTAAAGATCAGGCACTTTTTCAATTTGAATTAATTTGTAGCTTTGGCCCCAATTAAGAGGTGATTGCCTGCCCGTTAGGACCGATAATCACCTCTTTTTTAACCCCTAACCACCCGCTTAATGTTGGCTTTTAATCTGTTTGGCTTGGATCTGAGTGATGAGTCATTCCTCTTCGGTGTCTTCGGCCTTGTGATTTTTGTATTCCTGCTACTCGATCTGGGAATCTTTAATAAGACAGCACATAAGATTTCAACAAAATCTGCTCTATACCAATCTATCTTCTGGGTTTTTATCAGCACAGTATTCGGGTATTTGATTTATGCTTTTGATTCTGAAAGCGGTGGTGCTAACGGAGCTTTTGAATACTTCTCGGCATATCTTACCGAGTATGCGCTTTCGGTTGATAACATCTTTGTAATCCTGCTTATTCTAAAGTACTTCAAGGTTAAGGAAGAGTACTTTCATAAAGTGTTGTTCTGGGGAATTTTAGGGGCCGTATTTTTCCGCGGGATCTTCATTTTTGTTGGAGCCATTCTTATTCACGAATTCCATTGGATACTTTACATCTTCGGAGTGTTCCTGATCTATTCCGGTATTAAAATTTACTTTGAAGACAGCGATGAAAAAATCGATCCAGAGAAAAACCCTATTCTAAAATTCTGTCGCAAATATCTTCCCATCACGAAAGATGAAATGGGCGGAAAGTTTATGGCGCGCGTGGATGGTAAACTGATGTTTACTCCGCTATTTCTTGTAATCATTTTGATTGAAACTACCGACTTGATTTTTGCGGTCGATTCTATTCCGGCAGCTTTTGCCATTACCACAAACGAGTTCATCATTTACACGTCAAACATTTTTGCCGTAATGGGTTTACGGGCCATGTTCTTCCTGTTATCGGGTATTATTGATAAGTTCTATCTGCTACAGAAAGGATTGTCTATTATCCTGTTCTTCATTGGCGCGAAGATGTTATTGGAGATTGGCAAAGACTATGATTTTATTCCGAAGGTGCTGTCTGATATGCCACCCACTATATCATTCGTCATCATTCTGGTAACGCTTACGCTATCCATTGTATTCTCCGTTCTTATTCCCCGCAAGGAGAGTCCGGAATCAGAAGAATTAAAAGACTAAGCTAAGTTTTAAGATCAGGCTACTTCGGCAAAGAAATCCTGCGGCAGGATTTTCATGAGGATAGGAAGTGTAAGAAACTTCTGCGGCAGCGAAACAATTACAAACGATGGGATGATTTTTAGGGTAGCTACCAGCAACTCCTGCATCCGGTTCTTCTCTGTTTCATCTAACTCTTGTGCGCGAGCTTTGCGCAGCAACTCCATCAGCTCTTTGCTTTCCTGAACTTCTTTTAGCAAGCGGTTTTTATGGCTGCCTGTTACTTTGGCCATGCGTTGAATAAACTGCTCGCTAACCTGATTAAAGTCTTGCTTGTTTTGCAAGTAGTTTAGTTTTTCCCAATGCTCTAACACAAAACCCTCAATGGCGAGCATGCTGTGATCCAGGTCTTCTTCGGCAAAACCGAGGTACTTGCAAAGGTCTTTCAGGAATGCAACCTCAGAATCCTCTACGCGCTTGTCGGCCCAAATGGTGAGTATAGCTATCTCCAGAAAATATTTTTTCAAAATCCAGGAGTTGTTGGTGGGAAGATTGATTTCTTCCATCACAATGCCTTGATCAAAAATCTGTTTTGCTTCGCGTTTCTTTTCTATGGGCAGATCAGTGCTTTGTAGAAAGAATTCGAGTAGTCTTCGTTCTTCGTACTCAATAGTTGAATTGGCATGGGCCGCGCACGCAATTACCTTCACTACCGAAAAGCGAAGTTCTTCCCGTTCGTATTTAAAAAAGTCTGAAACAATTCTGTCCGCATTGGTGTGAATCCATTGTCCGAATATGAAGACATCCAGAAACAATAAACTGTTATGAAACAACTGCACCCAGAAGTTGGTGTCAAACTCTGATGTGTGTGCTATTCTTTTATCCAGAATTTTCTCCGCTACTTCCAATGGCGATTTTTTCTGTCCGAAAAATGACTTTGATGGCGTAGCGAGTTCCGGAAAAATGTTGTTGTAAAAACTTCCAATGCTCTCTAAGGTTTTAAGAATTACTTTAGAAAGGTCTTCCGGTGATTGAATGGACTTGTTGTGAAACAGAAGCGCACTGCTAATCAGGCTTTCGGCCAACAGAATTTTCATTCTGTCTTTTTCATCCCAGGTGGGCGAATCGGGTAAACCAGTAACTCCAACAGGTTGGCCATACATTAACCCGGTGGGTTGTATTACACGATACAGAGAGTGTTCAGGGTGATGCGCTATCTTCGCTTCACCAGTTAAGTCTTTAAGTAAGACCTGCCTGAATTCCAGGTATTCTTTGAGCCAGCCCTTTTCGCCAGGGTTCATTGGTTAGGGTAAAAGGTAAAGTTGCTATAAATTTTTCACTTTTTTAAGCATCAACCTTACATCATTGCATCATCAGGCCTCTTTCCAACCTTTTTTTTCAATGTTTCGGAAGGACTCCTCCACTTTTTTGCGAAGGCTGGTTTTAAAGGCCTCCAGTTTTTTTGCGAGAGGTTTGCTTTCAGCACCTAAAATCTGAGCGGCCAGTATGCCGGCATTGCGGGCCCCGTTTAACGCAACCGTTGCTACCGGTACACCAGAAGGCATTTGTAAAATAGAAAGCACAGAGTCCCAACCATCAATTGAATTGGATGATTTTATCGGCACACCAATTACAGGCAATGTTGTGAAAGAAGCTACCATGCCAGGCAAGTGGGCAGCCCCGCCCGCTCCGGCAATAATTACTTTTAATCCGCGGCCGCGGGCTGAGCTTGCATAATCGGCCATGCGTTGGGGTGTGCGGTGCGCTGAAACCACAGTCAGTTCGAAGGGTACTTCCAACTCTTCTAAAAATTCAGCAGCCTCTTTCATAATCTTAAGATCAGATTGGCTACCCATAATTATTCCCACTACTGGCTTGCTCATGCTTTTACTTTAAGCGTTTGTTTTACAAAGTTGGCTTTCTTTTTTAAACTATTCAGATCCTTATCTACAATTGTAACATGTCCCATTTTGCGGAAAGGTTTTGTGGTTTTCTTTCCATACAAATGCACATACACACCTTCTGCTTTTAAAACTTCTTCCAGCCCTTCATAGCGGGCACTACCGGTAAAGCCTTCTTCACCTAAAAGATTCACCATTGCACTTGGTGCCAGCAAGGCGGTGCTTCCCATTGGCAGGTTCAGGATTGAACGCAAGTGTTGTTCGTATTGTGAAGTTACATTGCCTTCTATAGTTTGATGACCACTGTTGTGTGGGCGTGGTGCCACTTCATTTACTAATACCTCACCTTCTTTGGTTACAAACATTTCCACAGCCAGCAGTCCAATCATATTCAGGCTGGTTATTACTTTACGTGCGATGGCTTCGGCCTGTTGAGCAATTTCTTTTTCAATTTGTGCAGGTGAGAACAGGTACTCGACCAGGTTAGCTTCTGGATGAAAAACCATTTCTACAGCCGGGTAAACGGCCACATCGCCCAAAGCATTTCGCGATACAATTACGGCTATCTCTTTTTCAAACGGAATCCATTTTTCAAGCAAGCCGGGAGCATCAAACGCTTTATTCAAATCGGCTTTGGTTTTGATTACCTGTACGCCCCGACCATCATAACCTTCTTTACCCAACTTATTTACTGCCGGCAGAAAATCTTCGTGTTTGGCTACTGCTTCTTTATTGTTAACCAATACAAACGGTGCGGTGGGTATCTGATTATCAGCAAAGAATTGTTTCTGAATGCGCTTGTCTTGAATTAATTCTATTACTGCCGGTTGTGGAAAAACTTTTTTGCCCGCCTTCTCCAGATCGATTAATGCTTTTGTATTTACGTTCTCTATTTCGATCGTGATTATATCGCAGGTTTTGCCAAACGCCATTACGGTTTCGTAATCGGTAAGCTTGCCTTGTGTAAACCGGGCTATGCCAGCACAGGGTGCTTGTGCATCGGGGTCAAGTACATGAAAATTAAGATCGAGGTTAATGCCTGCCTGAATAAGCATGCGGCCTAACTGGCCTCCACCTAAAACACCAATAGTAAAATGAGGATTGAATGCTGCCATGAGTGCAGCAAAAATACAGGTTAGAGCGTGTACTTCAAGAATTAATAATCGGTAAGCGCTTTGGCACGAGCCACTACATCGTTAAACTCAATGCCGGCATTTTTGATTGTGTACAAAAGCAGCCGTACTTCTTTAATGTGAACGCGGCCATCTATTTCCGACATCTTATAAAGGTGAACAAAAGCATTAAGTTTTTCTTCTTCTGTGCAGTTGTTCATCATCTCAATTCCTTCGCGATAAATATCCCGCTCTTTCTTGCCAACAACTGCCAGCTCAAATTTCTTAAAATCCTGATCACTAATGGATTCTTTTTCTTTGATTTTGGACAGCGCCTGATATTCTTTAGTGTCAATAACGCCATCGGCACTAATAAGCAGATGTGCCAGATATAGCAATCCAAGTTTTGAATTTGAGGTAGCTGTCATAAACGTGTCACGTCAAAAGTAACGAGAATTAGTACTCGTTAAACAGAACTTACACCTGATGTAAGATTATGATAAAGTTTGATAAATAACGAAGGCCGAAACATAGGCAAGGGCTGTCATGTAGGCCAGTTGAATGAGTGGCCACTTCCAGCCTTTGGTCTCACGCTTCACCACCGCAAGGGTACTCATGCATTGCATGGCAAACGTATAAAACACAAGCAGCGAAAGGCCTACAGCCGGAGTATAGCGCGGCCCGCCTGTTTTAGGATTTATCTCAGAGCGTAAACGACCTTTAATCGTTTGCTCATCTTCGGTGCCACCCAAACTATAAATGGTAGCAATGGTGCTTACAAAAACTTCGCGCGCAGCAAAAGAAGTTACCAGGGCAATCCCAATTTTCCAATCGTAGCCCAGAGGTTCAATGGCTGGCTCCAACGCTTTGCCCACAATACCGGCATACGAATGTTCCAGTTTGTAGGATGCCACGCGGGCTTCAAATTCTTCGGCACTTAACTCAGTTTGCCCGGCTTCAAATTTTACTTCCTCTTCGGCTTTACTCATAGCATCGCCAGGCCCGTAGCTTGCCAGTACCCAAAGCACAACTGAGATAGCGAGAATTACTTTACCGGCTTCAAATACAAACGACTTGGTTTTTTCTATAATGGTGTAGGCCACATTGCTCCACTTGGGTTTGCGATAGGTGGGCATTTCCATAATCAGATAGCTGCGTTCTTTTGTTTTGATTATCAATTTCAATACAAAAGCAGAAATCAATGCGGCAAAGAAACCCAACAGATAAAGACCCATTAGCACTAACCCCTGGTAGTTGAAGAAACCAAACAACTTAACATCGGGAATAATAAGTGCAACCAGAATTGTAAACACGGGCAACCGGGCCGAGCAACTCATAAACGGAGTTACAAAAATGGTAATCAATCTATCTTTCCAGTTTTCGATTGTACGGGTTGCCATAATCGCGGGTATGGCACAAGCCATTCCTGAAATCAAGGGCACCACGCTTTTGCCATTCAAACCAAACTTGCGCATGATTTTATCCATCAGGAAAACAACACGAGCCATGTACCCACTTTCTTCCAGTATGGCAATGCAGGCAAACAGAATGGCGATTTGCGGAATAAAAATTACAATGCCGCCAATACCGGGTATAATCCCTTGTGTAATCAGATCGAAGAATGGTCCATCCGGAAAATAGTTGTCCAGCACATTGCTAAGTCGGGCAAACGTACTGTCGATAAAATCCATGGGTATCTGCGCCCACGCAAAAATGGATTGGAAAATGAGGAACAGTACGGAGAAGAAAATAAGATAGCCCCACACTTTGTGTGTAAGCACTTTATCAATGCGATACGAAAACTTTTTCCATTCCGGATCGGAAGACTTTAGCGTAACCTTATTCAACAAATCCTGAATAAAGCTATACCGCATTACGGTTTCGGCACCCTGGTATTTGTGCTGAAAAAAATTTGCGGCTTTTGCCTGTGTGGTGATGTAAGTTTTATCGGCCGAAGTAAGAAATGATAGGTTATCGGTTTGTTGCAAAAACTGATAGGCCTGATACCGGGTGCCCAAGTTGAATTTCTGCTGGATGTCTTTAACCAGAGGCTCAATTTCTTCGCCTACTTTATAAATTGTTTTTGAAGAAGGTTTGATTGAAGTGGTGAGTAGGTTTTTCAATTCAGGCACACCTTGTCCGGTGCGCGCATTTATCATAACCACTGGTAAATCCAACGCAGCCGAAAGTGTCTGCACATCAATACTCTGACCAGAGCGTGCAGCCAGATCCATCATATTCAGCGCAAGCACAGTGGGTATCTGTAAATCGATAAGCTGTGTTAACAGCAGCATACAATTTTTAAGATTGGTTGCATCGGCTACCAGCACCACACAATCAGGATAGTTAATGCCGCTCTTATCGGATAAAATATCCGTTACAATTTTTTCATCGAGCGTGCGCGGATACAAACTGTAGATGCCGGGCAGATCCATAATCTGCGCCATTACATCTGCATCTAACTGACAATTGCCGGTTCGTTTATCAACCGTTATACCTGGAAAGTTTCCGATTTTTTGATTGAGGCCCGTGAGTAAATTAAATAAGGAAGACTTACCAGCATTTGGTTTCCCTGCAAGGGCAATCCGCAAAGTCTTTTGGGCCGCCATTAGTTCAGAATGGTAATGGTGGAAGCTTCGGCAATACGAAGCGAAAGATCATAACCCGAAACGGTAATGCAGATGGGATCGCCAAAAGGCGCTGTAAAATTGAAGCGCACCACCGTGCCGGGCAGTAGGCCCATTTCGAGCAACTTTACTGAAAGCACATCATCGCGAAAGCCAGAGATAACCGCGGTTTCTCCGGGCAACATTTCGGCTATGCTTTTCAGGCTCTCCAATCTTATTTAGATTAAATTTAAATTGTGCGAATATAACGGGAGCCACTCTTCCAAACAATGACTATATTGAGTTGATGAAAAAGAAAGTTGAGGCAAAGAAGAAGGTTAAAAAATTGGTGAAGGTTGAAGAAAGTAAGAAGGCCAAAACAAAAGATGAACGGTTTGATTTTGGTGGTTTACCAGAAATTAATCTGAAGAAAAACCTAGGCTGTGGTTGAAAGCTTATTTTGCGATTATGAAGAAATCTATTTTTAAAATTCTGGCAAGCGTTAACAAAGTAGTGCTACCGCGCATCAGTAAACGCGATCTTGACCGGCTTACAAAATTTGAAAAAGTGGTAGTAGCTTATCGCTATTGGGTTACTACCAATTCGTTGGATTAGTGAAATTCAGAATCAAATACTCTCTGCAAAGAACACCCGCTTCACGCGCTCGCTTGTATTGGTTAAAATTTCATAAGGAATTGTTCCTATGCTTTCGGCCACTTGTTGTATGGGCATAGCATCTCCAAAAATTATTACTTCATCACCAGCCTTTGCCTCCACACCGGTAATATCAATCATCGTCATGTCCATACACACATTACCTATAACCGGAACCACTTTTCCATTCACAAAAACTTTTCCTTTGCCCCTGCTAAACGCTCTGCTAAAACCATCGGCATAACCAATGGCAATGGTGGCAATTGTCTTTGCTGCATCGGCCTTACCCCATCGGCCATAGCCAACAGTACCTCCGGGTTTAATTTCTTTAACCTGCGAGATAACCGTTTTAAGTGTAGCTGCGGGTTTCAGATTCTGGTTGGGTTCTGATGTTGGATTTATTCCGTACAAGCCAATGCCTAACCGTACCATATCCAGTTGGTATTCCGCAAAGCGAATGATGCCTGGCGAATTAAGAATATGCCGGATAGGTGTAACACCTAACGCTTCTGAAAAAGCTTTATAACCACGCTCATAAACCGAAACCTGTTGATGGGTGTAGGCATCATGTTCGGCACCATCGGCTGCGGCCAGATGCGAGAAAATACTAGCCACTTTAATGTTTGGATTCGCTTTTAAAATGGCAATGGCCTCCGCATAATTTTCTGGTTCCAAGCCGAGCCGATGCATGCCGGTCTCTAATTCAATATGTACTAAACAATCTTTACCATTCAGAAAAGTTCCCAATGCTTTTAACATAGCTACACTATAAAGCACCGGTTCAAGGTTATGATTTAATAATGATGTAAAACTTTCTTCCGTAGCATTCATCACCATAACGGGAATGGTGATTTGATTTTTACGTAACTCTATTCCTTCATCGGCATAAGCCACCCCCAGATAATCCACCCGATGAAACTGCAACAGGTTGGCCACTTCTTCGCTGCCGCTGCCATAGGCAAACGCTTTAACCATAGCCATAATTTTTACACCGGGCCGCAGTTTCGATTTGAAGAAATTCAGATTGTGTACTAACCGACTTAAGTCGATTTCCATACGTGTGCCATGCACTTTGCGCTGCAGGTGGTTTACAATTTTTTCAAATTGAAAAACGCGTGCGCCTTTTAAAAGAATAACCTCATCGTGTAAACTATTCCACAACACTGCATTTTCCAATGCTTGTTCTGTATTCTCAAAAAAGTGACTTTGTGCAGTAACGTTTTTGAAAATTTGTTCATGCTTCACAAAAACTTCGCCTATACCAATCAATCGGCTAATACCACTTTGCGTGATGAGCATAGCCATGCGATTGGCCAGTTGCTCATCTTCCAAACCGGATTGCAGAATGTCGGACAACACCAAAGTTTTTTTGGGTTTGCGAATGTTGTTTATAAAATCAAGACTGATCTGCAACCCTGCCAAATCGTTGTTGTAACTATCATCAATCAACTGGCAATTATTCAGGCCTTGCTTCAGTTCCAGTCGCATGGGCACAGCCCGAAGGGAATTAATGCGTTGCTGAATTACATCTGGGTGCAAACCAAGTTCCAGCATAATCACCAAGCAATGAATCAGGTTTTCTACGGAAGCTTTATCGGTAAACGGTAACTCAAATGGCTGCTGCCAGCTTTCCCGTTTCAATACAACTGTTGATGCCTGAAGCGTGGCTGTGTAAGTTGCGTTACCGGAAAAAGCCCAACTGATTTTTGTTGCGCTTAATCCGGCAACGGCTTTATTGATTTCATGATCATCGGCACAATAAACTATAGTTTGTGCCTGCGTAAATAATTTAAGTTTCTCAGAAATTTTTTGCGCGCGAGATTCAAAGCCTTCATCGTGCGCAGTACCAATATTGGTTAACAAACCGATGGTGGGTTTAATAATCTCGGCTGACACTTCCATTTCGTCTGGTCGCGAGATTCCGGCTTCAAAAATGCCCAGTTGATGATACGCTTGCATTTGCCATACCGATAAGGGTACACCCAACTGCGAATTATAACTACCCGGATTTTTCACCACTTTAAAATCGGGAGTTAACAATTGGTAAAGCCATTCTTTAATAATCGTTTTACCATTACTGCCGGTTATGCCTATTACCGGAATCTGAAATTGAGCCCGATGAAATTTTACAAGGGCCTGCAACGCTTTTAATGCTGAAGTTACTCGCAATACATTCGCCTCGGACAGCTCTGTTCGATCAACTTCCTGCTCTACTACAAACTGTCGCATACCTTGAGCATACAATTCTTTTAAAAACTTGTGCGCATCGTGCCGCTCGCCTTTCATAGCAAAAAATACTGCGCCTTCGGCAAGCACAACTTTGCGGCTATCGGTAACAAGATCGGTTACCGGCTTATCGCGATAGCTTGCCAGTACAACACCTCCACAAAGTTTTGATAGATCAGAAAACAGCATGCTTAAAACAATTTGGCCCCGTTAGGAACAGGCCTTTCAACAGCACATAAAACAACATTTTGCTGGTCATCGGGGAAGCCCGTAACCAAAACTTCCGATAGAAAATTGGCAATCTGGCGGGGTGGCAGGCTTACCACGCAGATTACCTGACGGCCAACAAGCTGATTTGTCGAATAAAGAGCCGTTAGTTGCGCACTCGATTGTTTTACGCCAATTTCGGCCCCTAAGTCGATCCACAGCTTAAAAGCGGGCTTTTTTGCCTCTGGAAACGCCTCAGCCCTCAGAATGGTACCAGCCCGAATGTCGATTTTATTAAAGTCTGCCCCTGTTGACATTTTCAAAATTTTATTACTTTGCAAAGCTAACTTTCAAAATAACTGATTGAGATTGTAAGATATAATTAGATGAAATTAAAGTTTTCATACTTCTTATCGTTTCTGGTACTGGCGCTAACAGCCGGAGTGGCTCACGCACAGGAGGGAACTCAGGGGCCAGAGGAATTAGTGCCCCCATTTGTTGAAGCTTCTACGCGCGAAGACAAACCACTTATCTACGACCCCGAAGGCAAGGCTCCCAATACCAATCAACCCACAATTACACCGGCTGCAAGCAAGCCTAAAGCTAAAGCAACTGATACCGCCAAGAGCGTGGCTACAAAGCCTGAAGATGATGCGCTCTCATTCAACTTCCTGTTGCACATCATTCAGAAATTCAAAAGCTCTGATGTAATCGGTCAGTAATCCGCTGATCAAAAATTTAAAGCAGTTTATTCGTTATCGCTTATATTTGCAACCCTGTTGCAATTTTGAAAAAACTATTTATTCTTTTGTTTTCTCTTATGGCTGGTCCGGTTATACAGGCACAGCAGAATTGCACCTTTATTATTTCCGGAAAAGTGGTAGATGAAAATGGCTCAGCATTGCCGGGAGCTTCGGTTCAAATCAAAAAACTTAGTCTGGGCGAGGCTACGAATGAAACAGGATCATTCCGGTTTGAAAAACTTTGCAAAGGAACTTACCTCGTTTTGGTTCAATACCTGGGCTACGAATCGGTAGAGAAACGAATTACAGTTGATTCCAACCTTGAGCTAACAATTAATCTTCAGCCATCCGAGCGAGTGCTTCAGGAAGTTGTTGTAGCAGATCATGCTGAAGTTGCTACCCGTAGTAATAACACAGCCGCATTAAGTGCCCGCGAGTTAGATGAAGTAAGTGGTAAATCGCTGGGCGAAACATTGCAAAACATTAGTGGTGTAAATTCCATTCAATCCGGACCCGCTATTTTCAAACCGGTTATTCATGGAGTGCATAGTCAACGTATTTTGATTTTAAACAATGGCATCCGACAGGAAGGCCAGCAATGGGGCGCAGAGCATGCGCCTGAAATTGATCCGTTTATTGCCAACAACCTTACGGTGATTAAAGATGCCGGTGCGATAAAATATGGTACTGATGCTTTGGGCGGTGTAATTGTAGTTACACCTGCTGAACTTCCAGCCGATCAAAAATTAGGAGGCGAACTTCACCTGATTGGAAACTCGAATGGAAGAGCCGGAACAATTTCGGGATTACTGGAAGGCGGAATTAAAAATGCAAAAGGCTGGGGCTGGCGCGTGCAAGGTACTGGCAGACGCTCTGGCGATGCGCACACTCCTGACTATGTGCTCTCCAATACCGGCTTTCGCGAAATGAATTATTCGGCTTCCGTTGGGCACCATACCGAAACATCGGGGTTTGAAGTTTTCTACAGCCACTTCAATACAACCATTGGTATTTTGCGGGGTTCAGTAAGTGAAAGTTTAGATGACTTAGCAGATAGGATAAACCGCCAGGTGCCAGCCAATACCAACGACTTTACTTACACGATAAGTGAACCGCGACAAGAAGTAACGCATGATCTCATAAAAGTAAATGGGCACATTCGCAGCAGTAAACATTTATATAATCTGCAATATGGCTTACAGATAAATAATAGAAAGGAATTTGATGTGCGCAGAGGCGATGTGTTCACAGCATTGCCAGCCCTTGCCTTCAGGCTTTACACGCATACACTTGATGCCGAACGTGAAACTATTTTATCCGACACGCACTCGCGGTGCATCGGCATAAACAGCATGATACAAGACAATAACAAAATAGACGGAACACAAACATTACCCTTCATTCCCAACTTCAGAAACTATTCTGCTGGCGCATTCTGGATTGAAAAGATTTCGCGCGATAAGGTTGATTATGATTTAGGTTTACGATACGATTACAGACTTTATCAGATTGCTGGATTTAACTTTCAAAACAGGTTGTATAAAACGCAATTTGGTTTTGGCAACGTAACCGCTACAGCCGGAGTGTCGGTTAAATTATCGCAACACAGTACACTGATCGGTAACATGGGTAGTGCCTGGCGCCCACCAAATGTAGCTGAGCTATACAGCCTGGGTACGCATCAAAGTGCAGCGGCTATTGAATATGGGCTGCTATTAGATGAAATCACCACGCAGGTTAAGGATATTGAAAACTCAAATGTTAATCCTGAACATGCACTAAAGTGGGTAACCACTTATCGCTATCAAAAAAATCGATGGCAAGCTGAAGCTACAGGCTACATCAATTACATTTTTAATTATGTATATCTGAAGCCACGGGGTATTACTGAAACCGGTCGCGGACCATTTCCCTATTTCCGCTATACTCAAACCGATGCTTCATTTACCGGTGTTGATGCGAGTATGCAATATGAATTTTCGCCAAAGTTTTCAATCCGCGCAAGCGCCTCGTTGCTACGCGCGAAAGATGTAACGCAAAATGATTTTCTGATTTTTATTCCTTCCAACCGGTACGATGTTTCGTTGCGCTATGAAAGCAAGGGCCATAAAAAAACATTCTTTGCGCAGGCTAAGCTTAAATATGTAGCCGAACAAAAACGTGCGCCCCGCTGGGTAGACCCCGAGGAAATTGTTGCGGCCAATGAACAGGGCATCGATTTGTTTGCAACTGACACTCGCAATTTTGATTTCATGTTCGCTCCGCAAGGTTATGCATTGCTATCAGTAAGTACCGGCTTGTCGGTTCTAGTTCAAAACACAAAACTTGATTTCCGCCTTTCGGCTGATAACCTTACCAATACCCGCTATCGCGAATACACCAACCGCATGCGGTACTTTGCCAACGAAATTGGGCGTAATGTTTCCGTTGCTGTAAATCTTAGCTTTTAGTTATTGTAACGTTGTTGCATTTTGAAACGAAACCATTATTATTGCAACTATGTTGCATTATAAATTAATTACTATGAAATCGCAGTTGAAGATTCTTGCACTGATTACATTTTTAAGCGGGGTTGTTTTTTTGAGTGGTTGTGATGAAGATCCTGAACCAGAAGACGTTGAGGAAGAGATAACAAAAGTAGTTCTAACGTTTACGCCAAGTGGCGGTTCGGCTATTGTTGTTGAAGCCGAAGATTTTGATCTTGGCGGTGTTGGGCCTTTTGAAAAAGAGCCTATCGCATTAAATGCCAATACAACTTATACCTTAACAATCGAGATGTTTAATGGCTTTTATGAGCCAACAGACGATGACTATAATGTTACTACCGAAGTAGCAGAAGAAGCCGAAGAACATCAGTTATTTTTTAGTTGGTCAACGGGTGTATTTACCTCCCCAACTGGCACAGGAAATATTGGATCTATAGGTGTAGTTAATTACGAGGATCAAGATGATAATAATTTACCACTTGGATTAGAGACAACCTGGACTACAAGCTCGGCAACTACCGGCAAGGAATTTAGGATTCTTTTAAAGCACCAACCTAATGAAAAATCTGCAACCTCTACATCTGATGATGGAGGAACTGATTTAGACCTCACATTCCCGATCTCAATTAACGAATAGAATTTCGTTTTAAGGTATAGGCTGTTGCGGGTTAACTCCTTGCATCAGCCTTTTTTATTTATTGGCCTTTACCAGAAACTGCTCCAGGTCTTTCAGTTTCAGAACGCCTTCGTAATAGGCTTTACCAAATATTACAGCAAAAATGCCAATGTCGTTCAGGCGTTTAATGTCATCTACACCTCGCACGCCACCACTGGCTAATATCTGTAAATCGGGGAAGCGGGCTACTACTTCTTCATAGAAAGAAAATGCGGGCCCTTCCAATACACCATCGCGCGAAATGTCGGTTGACTTTACATATTTTAAACCGCGATCATAAAAAAACTGCAGTTGATCAAACAGTGTTATCTCCGCTTTTTTCTGCCAGCCTCTAAAAGCAATTTTTTTGGATTCGATATCGGTAACATCGGCACCCAATGTCATTTTCTCTCTTCCATAAGAAATAATCCATGAAGCAAATAACTGTGGATTGGTTACAGCAATACTGGATGCCGTAATGTAATCGGCACCGTACTCAAATGCCTTGCCTATATCGCCATCAGTACAAATGCCTCCGGTAAAATCAATCTTTAAATCGGTGTGGCCGGCCATAGCTTCCAACACATGATAGTTCTTGGGGCTTCCGCGTTCGGCTCCATCCAGATCAACCAAATGAACAACTTCAATTCCATGATCTTCAAAACGCTTGGCAAGATCAAGCGGGTTTTCATCATAGGATTTTTCGCTGGTGGGATCGCCTTTGCGCATTTTCACCACCTTCCCTTTTCGTATTGCTATGGAAGGAATTACCTGTATCATCTCACTGCTTTAATTACTACTTATCAATTTCCAAAAATACCACCCGATTGCTAAAATTCCTTAATCTAAATCTTACTTCGTTGAGTTTTATTTTGCTTTAAACGGTACCGAAACAAGCGTTTTATCCCACATAAAAATCAATTGCATTTCTTCGCCCCAGCGCTCAATTGAAATGGTAAACTGTTCAAATTCTTTTTCTTGCTGAACCGATAGTGCCTGCACCGACAAAACATCTTTGGCTGGATCGCGATTTGCCTCGCCATTAAAATCAACACCCCATTGGCCTGTTTCGGTGTTAAAGAGAATGTTCCAGCTTTGTTCTTCGGGGATAGTAAACAAGGTGTACCTACCTGCTTTCAATGTTTTATCTCCAAACACAAGATCTTTATTCGTTTCGAAAACAGTGGCTTCATTTGCACCCGTGCGCCATACTTTGTTGTAAGGAACCAACTCGCCAAAAATTACACGACCCTTTTTAAAAGGTCGGTTATACAAAACAGAAATCTGCAAATCGCCACTATTGAAACTGCTTTTATCCTCGGGGCTGAACGATTTGGTATAAACAAGTCGCATGTATAACAAAACGCCTAATACAAGCACGACTATTACGCCCAGAACGATAAGAAACTTCTTCATTTTGCCTTCAGTTTTAAAATAGCTTTGAGTGTTTGAGGTATAATAAGTTCACGAGTTTACAATTTTTAACCCGGATTTTGCAAATAATAAGCACCCTTGCCCTAAATTTGTTCACTTAAAGAAATTAGTTATGGCAGTTTTTGGAGTTGTAATTGCGTTGTTTGTATTGGCTATCGTATCCATCTGGCTGTTTCCCAACAGCAAAGTGAGCGACAACGAGCACGACATTAAGCATTAATTTTTCAATTCTTCGCGCGTGTCTATGAATATCTGTGTCTTTTGCGGATCGGGCACGGGGCGTAATCCTGTTTATGCTGATGCTGCCCATGCACTGGGCAAACTCATGGCTCAGCATCAATCAACTTTAATTTACGGTGGGGGTAACATCGGGCTAATGGGCATTGTGGCCGATGCTGTAATGGCTGACGGTGGCAAAGTAATTGGGGTAATTCCTGATTTTTTAATGCAAAAAGAAGTTGGCCATAAAGGCCTTACCCAACTGGAAGTAGTAGGCAGCATGCACGAACGAAAAAGACGCATGGCCGATCTTGCCAATGCATTTGTAGCATTACCAGGCGGTTGGGGTACGCTGGATGAACTCGCTGAAATTTTAACGTGGCGGCAATTAGGTTTGGTAAAGGCTCCGGTTGCCATTCTTAATACAAATCATTATTTCGATACACTTTTAAAGCAGATGGAAGTTATGGTTACAGAAGGATTTTTATCCACACAAAATTTAGCCGACCTGTTAGTTGCCGAAACTCCCGAAACCTTGCTTTCGCAGCTTGGTGCGCGTACTTGAAAATGTTTAAAAAGTAGTAGCTTTAACTTGAAGGCTTGTGTACTTATAAAAACACGGCTAAGTCAAGGGTTGCGGCATGCGAAGTTTATTCCTCTTCTTTATTCTGATTAGTTCCGTATGCCGCGCGCAAACGCTTGGGTTTTCATTGCCTGATGGTAAATCAAAAGTTCAGTTTCCCATAGAGATTTACAACAACCTTGTTGTTGTGCCTGTTATTCTCAATCACCAATTGCCGTTAAAGTTTATTCTGGATACGGGTGTGCGTACTTCTATCCTAACCGAAAAAGCATACAGTGATATACTTAATCTGCCTTACTCGCGTCAACTTGTTATTTCCGGGCCGGGCGAAGAAAGATTAGTGGTAGCCTATGTTACAAACAATGTATCGTTAGATATGCCGGGTGTACAGGGTCGCGGCCACGCCATGTTGGTATTGGAAGAAGATTATTTAGAATTGCGCAATTATCTCGGTACCGATGTACAGGGCATTTTGGGTTACGAACTTTTCAGTCGGTTTATTATTCAGGTTGATTACGAGCGCAAGTTGCTTACACTCATGTTGCCGCATCGCTTTAAAGAGAAAAAAAAATATACCTGGATACCGGCACAAATTCAGGATACCAAACCTTATATAACGGCTAACCTGCAACTGAACGACACTACTTCAATAAGCGCGCGACTTCTTGTAGATAGCGGAGCCAGCCACGGCTTATTTCTGGAAGCAAGCTCAAGCAGCAAGATTTCTATTCCAACCAAACATGTTAGAAGCACCATAGGCCGCGGCCTTGGCGGAGAAATAACCGGACAGATTGGAAAAATAAAATCCATTAACCTGGGCAACTATCAGATTCCCGATGTGATCACGAATTTTCCTGATCCGGAAACGTACATGGATACCTTAAAAACAAGTCGTACTGTTTTTAGAAATGGCTCACTGGGTGGCGAAATTCTTAGTCGGTTTACCGTAATCTATAATTTCCCCGGTGAAAAAATTTACCTGAAAAAAAATGCTTCGTTTAAAAAGAAATTTTATTTCAGCCTGAGCGGCCTTACCATTCGAGCAAAAGGATCGCGCTTAAAAAGTTTTGAAATCACCAGCTTACGCGAAAATTCTGAAGCCCAAAAAGCAGGTATACAAGTTGGCGATCGCATTATAAGTGTTAATGGTATTCTGGCCAGCGATCTTAATCTGACAGTGGTAAACGCATTTCTTAATTCTAAACCCGGAAGACGGATTGTCTTGCAACTTGAGCGCGGCACTGAAAAACTAAAAAAGGAATTCAGGCTGGAAGATCCTTTGTAAACTCAATCCTGAAACTTAACCATTCTTAAAAACTGCCCTCTGCGCTTGTTATAGGCTTGTTGCAAGTATTGTTGAGTACGTTTGAATTTCAACGAATTCATAAAGGCGGTATAGAGTGCATCGCCCGTTATGGATTGTTTCAATACGTAGTTCATTACACCGGCATTTATCGTGTCGATATAGTTTGAATTTTTTAGAACCGTTACCGGGATGTTTTTTGTTTTACGATGTGTTTGCAACGCATCTACAATCAGTCGAAGACCAGTTGCGCCCAGATTATCATCTAACAAAATGAAATTAGGACGAAACCTGGAAAGCCTTTCCAAAATACTGGTTAAGTCAAACGCGGTTTCAATATTAACCCGATGATTTTGAATCTGGCCAAGGCCTGCTTCGGTGCGACTTAAATCAATCGGATTGTTGCCAACCAACAATACATTTAATTGTGCTTCAGATTTTACGATATTGCTCATAACCAACTATGCTTTCAAATAAACGATATTGTGAGCGTTCCGGACTTTGATTTCCCAATATTTATTTTCGTTCTCGTTAGAGTATAGACACAGGTTTTCAAATAAAGTTTAAACACAAGTGAAAAACGTATTTATTGCAGGTGGCGGATTAGCGGGATTAGTTAGCGCCTGTTTGCTTGCAAAAAAAGGCGTTGCGGTTACTCTGGCCGAACGAAAAACCTATCCTTTTCATCGCGTATGTGGCGAATACATCTCCAACGAAACCATTCCCTTCTTAAAATCAAACAACCTGCTGCCCGATTTACACTTACCGCAGATAAATCAGTTTCAACTTACTTCGGTAAACGGCAAATCAGCAGAATTAACATTAGATCTTGGTGGCTTTGGTATAAGTCGCTACACGCTTGATCATTTTTTGTATCAACAAGCAATTAGCCTGGGTGTAAATGTGTTGCTGAATACAGAAGTAGAAGATATTAGATTTGAAAACGAAATGTTTGAAATCAAAACCAACCATCAAACATTACAAGCTGATGTAGTGCTGGGTGCGTTTGGTAAACGTTCGCGATTAGATGTTAAACTCCATCGCGATTTTATTCAAGCCCGATCTCCCTATGCGGGAATCAAATATCACATCCGCACCAATCATCCTTCCAACACCATTGCACTGCATAATTTTAAAGGTGGTTATTGCGGCATTAGCGAAGTAGATGGCAACAAACAAACGTTGTGCTACCTCACGCATCGTAACAACCTGAAGCAATACGGCAACATTGCCGACATGGAAAAAGCGGTGTTGTATAAAAACCCGTTTCTAAAATCCATTTTTGAAAACGCGGAATTCCTTTATGTAAAACCAGAAGTGATTAATGAAATTTCCTTTGCGCGAAAAACTCCGGTAACCAATCACATACTAATGACAGGCGATTCGGCTGGCATGATTACTCCGCTTTGTGGTAACGGCATGGCTATGGCTATTCATTCGGCCAAGATTGCAAGCGAGCTGGTGCTTGAGTTTTGTAACAATAGAGTTACGCGAACAGAATTAGAGCGCGAATACACACATAAATGGAACGCCCTTTTTGCACGCAGGCTTTGGGCCGGAAGACAAATTCAAAAACTATTTGGTGCCGAGTGGACTTCGAACCTCGCTGTTAATTTAGTAGGTCGTGTAAAACCTGTTGCTGGGTGGTTGGTGAAACAAACGCATGGAGATATTTTTTAAATTGTGTTGCCGGAGAGTTATATCCATCACATGTTATTCTGACTTTTAAATTCATCCATAAAGCCCTGAAGGGGCAGAATCAACAAAACGCAGGGTGAAGCCCTGCGTGATTGAAGCAATTATTCGCATAGCCCTGAAGGGGCGCGATCAGACGACACACATTTTTAATTCTATCCCGCCCTTGCAGGGCTTATTGTTATTTCACACTAAGCGACAGGGCTTCACCCTGTCTTTTCATTTTATGCCCTTTCAGGGCTAAACATTGAAGGATAATTGAGCGATGACTATGGACGAAATCCATTTAGGTGTTAAATCACAGTTAAAGTTGCAGCAAGTTCGTAGTTTCCAGGAAGAACCAGATAAAAAAAGCATTCAGGCAAGTGGCCGATAAAAAGTTTAGCCACATCGTGCGGCTATAGTTTGCGGCTTCTGGTTTACGATACACTTTATAAAACCAATAGAGAAAAAATATCACCACCGGACTTAATGCTGTTGTAAATGCTACACCATAATAATCCGAAAAATAGAAATGAAAATAAAGCAGATAAGCGGTAGTAGCCACCACAAATGTTATCAGCACAAAAAGAAATGTGCCGCGTAAACCTAACTTTAAACTTAAGGTTACATCACCGCGTTTGGCATCTTCTTCATGTTGATAAATCTGCGTCATAGGGTAAGTGCCCAGCAACATCAGGGTTGAGAGCGTAGCCGGTATCAGAACTTTTGCCTGCAGCAAACTTGTTAGTGAAAAATTATTGATACCAACATAACACATCACAAACGTAAACGCACCTTGAAAAATAGCTACCGTAAGCCAGCCACCAATCGGGTATTTTTTTAACCGGATAGCCGGGTGACTATATGCCTTTGACACCAGTCCGTAAACCAAAAGCATAAGCGCAAACCAGATATTTATAAAAAACCAGCCGAGCACTATTGCAAGGGCATCCAACAGGAGTGCCGCATAATAAAGCGTTTTATTTACGGGTGGCGGATTTTTTAAACCACCAATAGACTTTTCGTCTTTATCGAAATAACTGTTATACCCATTGCTTGCCGGGTAAAGCAGTAAATGAATAATTACAAACGACAACAACAACTGCGAAGCGGTGAAGTTAGGCGAAACCGCAAGCGCAAAAAGATAAACCGGCAGTAAAAAATAAGAGAATGGAAATCGCAGATGCAAAAAGGCAGACCACATACTTTATGTTTGATGGAAGGTACAGCAAATTTTAAAATACTAATACTAAACTTTATCTTTAAAAGTTGGGTTAATAACCAAACCTGAATGCATGAGTTATATCACCGCTATTGGCGTAACTAACCCAATCACGCGCATTGCACAGCCCGCTATTGCCGACTTTATGGTGCAGGCCATGCAACTGAATGATAATGATGCGCGAAAATTGAAAACACTTTTCAGAGCCAGTGGCATTGCGCACCGGCATTCGGTACTTGATGACTATGCGCGTTTATCTGATTTCACTTTTTATCCAAACAATCTTAAACATAGTTTGCCCGGTACAAAAGCTCGTGTTGAGTTGTATCAAAAACATGCGCCACTTTTAAGCACACAAGCGGCACACGTTGCTATTAAACAAACTTCGCTTTCACCAACTGAAGTTACACACCTTATTACCATTAGTTGCACAGGTATGTATGCTCCGGGACTTGATATCGATCTTATAAAACTTTTAAAGCTTCGCACGGATGTGCAGCGAACCTGCATAAACTTTATGGGTTGTTACGCAGCTTTTAATGGATTACGCCTTGCGGACTCGTTTTGTAAAGCAAACCCACAAGCCCGTGTTTTAATTGTTTGCACCGAACTTTGCAGCCTTCACTTTCAAAATGAAAATACCGATGACAACCTGTTAGCAAATGCTTTGTTTGCCGATGGCTCTGCCGCTATGCTGGTAGAAGCAACTCCCCGACCAGGCATTAACCTGAGCTTAGAAAAATTTCATAGCGATCTTGCCTTTGAAGGCGAAAACGATATGGCCTGGCGCATAGGCGATAGCGGTTTCGAAATGCAATTGTCATCTTATGTACCGGCTGTGGTTAATGCGGGCATGCGACAATTGGCCGATAAACTTTTAGATGGTTCAAACTATTCATTGCGCGACATCAATTACTTCGCGCCCCATCCTGGCGGATTAAAAATTCTTAGTGCGATAGAATCTGCGCTTGAAATTCCTAAACATCAGCACAAGCAGGCGTACGAAGTTTTGAATCAATATGGCAACATGTCATCACCCACCGTGGTATTTGTGTTGTATGAACTTATGAAATCGCTTACCACTACCGATGATAAAAAAACGATTATGAGTTTTGCATTCGGGCCAGGGCTTACGCTGGAAAGTATGTTGTTGAAAATCTGTTCACGCTAATTCATAAGTATGAAAGTCCGTTTTCATTCCCGCTCGGTTGCCGAAGAAGTAATGGACGACCTGAATTGCGAAGGCGAAGTGGTTTACCAGACGTTGCGCGAATTGGATGTAATTAACCAATGGCTGGGTGGTAATGCGGTTACATTAAGTGCGCTTAAAAAGCTATGGGCTACTATTCCAACACAGCAGCACCTTTCTATTGCCGATTTAGGTTGTGGCAGTGGCGAGATGTTGCGCATCATAGCAAAACTTGCTCACCAACAAAACCGCAGTGTAACGCTTTACGGATTCGATGCCAATCCAAACATTACGGCCTATGCAACTTCGCATTCCGCTACTCATAAAAATATTTTCTTTGAAGCTACCAATGTGTTTGATGCCGCGTTTCAAAATCAAAAGTTCGACATTATTATCGCCACGTTGTTTACGCATCATTTTACCGATCAGCAATTAACCGATTTGTTTCGTGCGTGGAAGCAACAGGCCCGCGTGAGTATTATCATTAACGATATACACCGCCATCCGCTTGCTTATTATTCCATCAAATGGCTCACGCAACTATTTTCTAAATCGACTATGGTTAAGTACGATGCTCCGCTTTCAGTGCTGCGGGCATTTAAAAAATCTGAATTAAAAAATATGTTGAACGCAGCTGGTATTACACATTATACCTTAAGGTGGCGGTGGGCTTTTCGCTGGCAATTGATAATACCTTCCTTACCCTGATTTAAACTGGCACAATTTTTACTAATTTGGGGTGTAAATTGTAAAAGACTCACACCATGAAAACCAGATTTCTGTTCGCCATTATCGTTACTCTTATTGCCGGTGCATGCAGTTCCGGCATGTTAGGAAAAAAAGTAAAAGAGCCCTTTCAGGGAAATGCCTACGAATCAAATAACCGTTTCTTCCGCGCAACGGGTAAAGGCGAAAGCTCTCAAGATAATATTGCCCGTGGCAAAGCTGATATTGAAGCCAAATCACAATTAGCCGGCCAGGTAAGCACTACCATGAAGCAAGTGGCCGATCAATATCTGGGTCAGACAGAAAATGCAAACGCTGCCGATGTAGCCGATAAGTTTCAAAGTTTAGTTCGCCAAACCATGAACACCAACATTGCCGATTTGCGCAAAATGGGTGAAGAAAAATTCTACAACGAAAAAGAAAAGAAGTACACTGTATTCATCGCCTACGAAATAAAGAAGAATGCCATGTTCCGCTTTATGAAGAAGCAAGCCAAAACTGATCAGACCATTGATGAACGCCAGATGAAAATCATTGATGAAATTCTGGATCGGCAAATCAAAGAAACGGAAGACGAGAATTAATTTGATAATTTGAAAATGCGGTGATTTGAAAATGGGAGTGTTAAGGCACATCTCATTTTCAAATTTTCAAATCAACTCATTCTCAAATTAATCACTTCCCTTCCACCAACTTCTCAGCCGTTTCGGCAATCTTAAGTTGATTGATAAATTCATCTACCTCGCCATTCATTACCGAAGGCAGGTTGTGTTGCGTGTACCCAATGCGGTGATCGGTTACGCGACTTTGTGGGTAATTATAGGTACGGATTTTTTCCGAGCGGTCACCACTACGCACCTGGCTTTTACGCGATGCACCCATCTCAGCCTGTTTTTTCTCAACCTCGCGTTCATACAGTTTGGCTCGCAGCATAACCAATGCGCGGGCCCGGTTGCCATGCTGCGATCGCTCTACCTGGCACGTAATTACAATGCCCGTAGGCTTGTGCGTCATTTGCACCTTGGTTTCTACTTTGTTTACGTTCTGTCCACCTGCTCCACCTGAACGTGACGTGATCACCTCAATGTCAGCCGGATTTATTTCGATGTCCACATCTTCCGCTTCGGGCAGGACCACTATCGAAGCGGCTGACGTATGTACGCGACCCTGGGTTTCGGTATCTGGCACACGTTGCACCCGATGCACACCCGATTCGTATTTAAAAATTCCGAATGCGCCTTCGCCTTCAATGCTACTAATCACTTCTTTGTAGCCGCCTGCAGTACCTTCCGTTATATCCAGCACCGACATTTTAAAACCTCTTCTATCGCAAAACCGTTGGTACATCCGCCATAAATCTCCCGCAAAAATGGCCGCCTCGTCTCCTCCCGTACCGGCCCGAATTTCTAAAATGCAATTCTTATCATCGTTAGGATCTTTTGGCATGAGCAACTCTTTAATCTCAGCCTCTAAAGCTTCCTGCGCTGGCTCCAGTTCATCCAACTCCATTTTTGCCAACTCTCGCAGTTCCGGATCTTTTTCTTTCTGCAAAATTCCCTTTGCCTGTTTCAGACTATCCAACACCGATTGGTAGCGGTCATACTTCTTAACTACCTTCTCCAGGTCTCGGTATTCTTTGCTTAGTTGCTGAAATTTCTTTTGATCCTTTACGGTTTCTGGCTGTGAAAGCAGTTGGCCAACTTCCTCAAATCGATCCTTTATTTCTATTAATTTATCAATCATAACCAGTAAATGGGGTGCAAATTTAATCAAAAGACCTAAAGACCGTATATAAAGACCTGACAGGTCTTTGCAGCGAAACTTAACAAGACCTGTCAGGTCTGGTAGATTCGAATGGGACTTTCTAATTTAGCCGCAGGTTAATTCAACTCTATAAATTATGCGATACCTGATTTTGATTGGTGTAGTTCTATGTTCATGTACCGGCACATTAACGGACGAACAGCGCAAGAAGATAAAGGAAAACATGGCGCAAGGCGAAATCAAAAAAGTAACAGAAGCTGAAATAACCGATGCTACCTACAGCTGGGGGCGCAAGCTTGCCAGCATAATAGAAAAGCAAGACCGTATGTTAACCAATCAGTCCTTTCTCGATTCACTCGCCACGGTTGAGGGTGTTGAAATACTTTCACTTCAGCCAAGCAGCCTAAACCTGCGTTCGATAGAAAAGCAATTATTGGAAGCGTACAACAGTAGTGCCGGAGGTGAAAATGTACAGAAGATGGGAACAGATTCATTGCTTTATACCAAGCCTGTCTTTCGCGAACATCCCGATGGTTCAACTGAATTTTTAAAAGCAATTTCTGTCCGCTTTACGCGAAAACAAATTGTTCTCTCCATCAAATAAGCGCGTGCCTGCACCCAAACTTACACCGTGGAAAATCTGGGTTGATACCGGAGGTACCTTTACGGATTGTATTGCGTTTAAGCCATCAGGAGAAATCAGGCGACTAAAAATTTTAAGCAGCAGTGTAAT
Source organism: Cytophagales bacterium (assembly GCA_017303795.1). Lineage (GTDB taxonomy): Bacteria > Bacteroidota > Bacteroidia > Cytophagales > Cyclobacteriaceae > ELB16-189. The sequence goes on from JAFLBR010000004.1 coordinate 98,633, forward strand.
AAAAGCCGAAGTAAAATCAGTGGTGGCGGAAAATTGTTTGTTGGTAGCCGCAAACCTTCATACTTCCGTAGATATCTTTAAAAACTTTTCTGTTCGCCTTCCGGGCGAAGAAATTTCATTAACTATTAAGTCTGCAAATCCTGACAAAGGATTGATTTATCTCCAATCAAAAATTCCAAAACAGATACAGGTTGGTAGCCGTATTGAAATTACAAGCAATGAAGAAGTACCGGTGCTGGCTGCACGCTTGTTGACTGAAACGCCACTTGATAAAAAGTTTCCGCCTATTGAGATGAAGTTAGGCTCAACCCGCGGAACCAATGCTTTGCTGGAACGAAAAGGTGCGCCCACGGCACTCATCATCACCAAAGGGTTTAAAGATTTGCTGCGCATTGGCACCCAACAGCGGCCTGATCTATTTGCGTTGCACATCATAAAAGAAGAACCCCTTTACAAAGTTGTATTTGAAGTTGAAGAACGTGTAGATGCCACAGGCAAGGTGCTTACTCCGCTTGCGCTTAGTTCACTACGAGACCTTGTCAAAAAAATAAAAGCAGCTGGATGTACTTCGGTAGCCATCGCACTTTTACATAGCTATAAAAATCCCACACATGAAAAAATAATTAAACAAGTATTTCTTGATGCCGGTTTAAAGTATGTAACTGCTTCACACGAAATTTCAGGACAGATAAAAATTTTACCGCGCGCGGAAACTGCTGTTGCCAATGCCTACCTCGCGCCTATTATTCATTCTTATCTTGATCGGATTCAAAACAAACTGTCATCGGCACAGCTTAAAATTATGACCAGTGCCGGTGGTCTCGTTAACGCACAGCAATTTTTTCCGAAAGATAGTTTGCTCAGTGGCCCGGCTGGTGGCGTGGTTGGCGCAGCTGTTTCGGGTAAATTTTCTGGCGTTGATAAACTCATTGCTTTCGACATGGGCGGCACGAGTACGGATGTTTCGCTATTAAATAAAACATTTTCGTATCGATACGAGTCAAAGGTTGGATCAGTTCGCATTCTTTCACCTTCATTAGAGATTGAAACCATTGCTGCCGGTGGCGGATCAATTTGTGATTTTGATGGCTACAAATTAACTGTTGGCCCACACAGCGCAGGTGCTAGTCCTGGGCCGGCTTGTTATGGTGCTGGCGGCCCGTTAACCATTACCGATGTAAATCTTTTACTCGGCAGAATCGCTACTAATTTTTTTGCCGTTCCGCTCTATCGAGAACGCGCAGCACTTGCGCTCCAAAAAATTCTTGACAAGATTTATCAGCATACGCACAAACGTGCAAAGCCCGAACAAGTATTAGAATCTTTTCTGCAAATCGCTAACGAAAAAATGGCCGAAGCCATTCGCAAAGTTTCAGTACAGCATGGCCATAATCCTGCCGATTATACGTTGCTCAGTTTTGGTGGAGCCGGTGGCCAACATGCAACTGCATTGGCGGATTTATTGGGTTGTAAAAAAATTCTTATTCCGTACGATGCCGGGTTGCTGAGTGCTTATGGTATTGGTCATGCCGATGTTACGCACTTCGAAGAGCAACTTGTGTTAAAACCATTACAAGCCGTTGAGCAAAAGTGGAAACAATTATTTACCCGATTGCAAAAAGCCGGTGTCGAAAAGCTACAACGAGATGGTTACAACAAACAAGAAATCATTACCCATAAGCAAATTGCTTTCTTAAGATTTAAAGGGCAGGAGAGTTGTATTGAAGTGGATGCGAATGATGCTTCCAAAGTCTTAGCTCAATTCAAAACAAAATACAAAGCCATCTACGGCCATTGGTTGCCGCATCGCGAAATTGAAGTGGAGTCTGTTCGGTTGGTTGTGCTGGTAAAGGGTCATTCGCTTAAGGTTACGCAATCGCGCTTACGCAACTATAAACCAACATCCACACACAAACAAAAAATGTGGGCGGGTAAATGGGTAAACGCAAACATTTATCAATGGGAAGCATTGCGTGCTGGTGCACGTATAGTTGGTCCGGCATTAGTAGTTAGTCAGAATTCCACATCGGTTGTGCCCAGTGGCTGGCAGTTTCGGTTAGACAAACACAACCATGCGTTATTAACTCAAATCAAAACGCAAAAACCGGTTCGGCAATCTTATACTCAGGAAGCAGCATTGGAATTATTCAGTAATCGGTTTACCGCCATTGCGCAAGAGATGGGTGCGCTACTGCAGCGCACTTCGTTTTCAGTAAACGTTAAAGAACGATTGGATTTTTCATGTGCCCTTATGGATGCCGATGGTTATTTGATTGTGAATGCACCACACATTCCGGTGCATCTTGGCAGCATGGGTGTTTGCGTGCGCGAGGTGTTGAAAAAAATCTCCATCCGCGAAGGCGATGTAATAATTACCAATCATCCCGCATACGGTGGTTCACATTTGCCTGATATTACAATAATCAAAGCTGTATATGTTAATAAGAAGCGTGTGGGTTTTGTGGCAAACCGCGCGCATCATACCGAAGTGGGTGGAAGCAAACCCGGTTCTATGCCCGCACATGCTACCACGCTTGCCGAAGAGGGTGTGATTATCGCGCCAACCTGGCTGGTAAAGCGTGGGCAACCGCAATGGAATGCCGTGAAAAAATTTTTTACAGAAGCTGCCTTCCCAACACGATCATTAGATGAAAACCTGGCTGATCTGAATGGGGCTTTGGCTTCGGTAAATGTAGGCGAGTTGTTATTAAAACAACTCTGCGAAGCACACAGTACTAACACGGTGCTGACTTACATGAACGCGTTAAAACACTATGCCGCGCAACAGGTTGGTGAGAAGATAAAATCACTACGCAACAAAGTTTATTCAGCAACCGAACACTTAGACGATGGTGCTAAGCTATGTGTTCAACTTACACCTAAAAATAAAAAGCTGTTTATAGATTTCTCTGGTTCTGCTGATGTGCATGCAGGAAACCTTAACGCTACGCATGCCATCGTGCAAAGTGTAATCCTATACGTACTGCGTGTTTGGATTAACAAACCCATTGCCATGAACGAAGGCTTGATGCAACCTATTCGGGTTATTCTTCCGCATGGCATGCTCAATCCGGATTTTACAAAAATACAACCAGCTGTTGTTGGTGGAAACACAGAAGTCAGTCAGCGGTTAACCGATACATTATTAAAAGCCTTGCAACTTAGTGCGTGCAGTCAGGGTACTATGAATAATTTTTTGTTTGGTAACGCACGCTTTGGTTTTTATGAAACCATTTGTGGCGGCAGTGGTGCTGTTGCCGGTTTCGCTGGCGCGGATGCCGTGCACACACACATGACCAACACTCGAATTACCGATGCCGAGATTCTGGAACATCGCTATCCGGTTTTGCTTACGCGATTTGAAATCCGGAAGAACTCAGGTGGCAAAGGAAAGTGGCGCGGTGGCGATGGTGTAATCCGCGAAGTAAAGTTTAATGAGAAGATGGAAGTTAACTTGTTAACCCAACATCGCACTGAAAAGCCTTATGGCATGGCGGGCGGAAAACCGGGCAAGTGCGGTAAACAACATCTTATCCGAAGTAATGGTGAAAAAATTGAATTGCCGGGGTTGGCAACTATGGAAGTGAATTCTGGTGATAGCGTTTTGATTGAAACTCCAGGTGGTGGTGGGTGGGGTTGAGTTGTTTCAAAAGTCAACTAGTATTCTTACTTTAGACAAAGGACACCTAATAGCAAAGCAGATAGTCTTTGATTCCTTTAATATGACTCTTAATTCTAAACATTTAGCACTTAGGATTACAAAGTATGGATTGGAGAACCAATCGTTCTCAATATCTAAACTTAAACAAGACCTACAGCTAACTGATTCGGAGGAAACCTTTGTCTTATCTGCATTGCGTAGCCCAACATCTCATACTGATAATCCAAATCACATAATTTGCGTATTTGAAATAACAAAGCCGGAAAGCTTAAAAAAAGAGGAGGGTGGAATAATTTTGCGCATGCCATATGAAAAATATACCCTAACTCCTACTGCGCTATATAACTACATCGACTACTTAGAAATAGTAGAAGCTAGAAAGGTTGCGAATGAAGCCAAAAAACAATCCAGTATTGCCCTGCAGATAACCGTTTGGTCTATAATTATTTCGACTTTATTTGGGCTTGCCGGAACAATTCTAGTTGTTATTCAAATCATTTTCGATCATTTTAAATAGTCTTTGGGAATGCGGACAAGCACTAAGCTTCATTCTATCAAATAGTAAGGAGCAATCCGATGCTTTAAGAATGAGAAAACACTTACAAGAGCCAAAATAAAAACGACCCGCAAAAATACGGGTCGTTTATTAATAGAATAATTTCAGCGCTTAGTTAGGCTTTGTTGCCTCAGGCTTAGGCGTAACGCCTAATTTCTTCAACACGAGATTAGAGATGTTATACTTATCATCGCTGTAAAGTACAATGTCCTCTCCTGTCGACATTGACTGAGGATTAATTATGAAAGAATATCCATTCTCTTTGGCTGTATCTTCAATTGCCTTTCCCACTTTCTTAAACACAGGATCCATCAAAGCTTGTCTTTTATTTTCTAGAGAATTCTGTGCGTCCTGCTGAAACTTTTGAATGCTTTCTTGTAAAGCTTGCAACTCACGCTCTTTATCAGCTTTAATTGCATCGGGTGTGGTAGCTGGCATACTTTGATAAGCGCGCAGCTTGGTTTCAAATTCGGTTGTTTTCGCCTTCAACTGGTTTTCCAATTGGGTGCCGTGGGTTTTTAATTCATTTTCAATTTGTTTGTATTCCGGCATCTGGCCGAAGATAGAATTCCAGTCGGCATAGCCGATCTTTTGCGTTTCCTGGGCATTGGCGCTTAGGGTTGCTGCGCAAAACAGTAGTACAAAGAGTGTTCTCATTTTTAGTTTATTTATTTTACTTTATCGATAGGGTCTCCCAAACCTAATTCTTCTAATATAAAATCGGTATAGTCGTGCCGCGGATCGGTATATACCATCACCAGTTCCGACTTATCAAAGAGAAAAGCGAGCCGGTTTGCCTTACATACTTTTTCTACCGCATCAAATATTTTGTCCTGCAAAGGTTTAATCAATTCCTGTTTTTTCAAAAAGTAAAGGCCTTTGTATCCAAAAACCTTTTTCTGATAGTCTTTTAGCTCTGTTTCTTTCTTTTTAATCTCATCCAAACGCTCTGTTTTCATGGCTTCGGTCAGTAGCACCTGCTCGGCCTGGTAGCTGCGGTATAGCGCTTCTACTTTGCTTTGCATCTCTTCTACTTCCTTTTGCCAGGCTGCCGAAAGCTGGTCTATCTCGCCTTGGGCCTTGCTGTATTCGGGCAATTTGCTCAACACATATTCCGAGTCAAAATATCCGAACTTCTGTGCAGAGACAAAATTCAGGCCGAAAAGCAAAACAAAGACTGTTGTTACTAAAAACCGCATTTTTTATCTGATTTGCTGGCCTATGGTAAAGTGGAATTGTGATCCGCTAACATCCGCAGCTCCTGGCAGGCGATCGAATCCATAAGCCCAGTTAAGACCTATCAACCCGAAAGCCGGCATAAAGATACGGGCACCAACCCCGGCCGATTTATACAGGTTAAACGGATTAAAATCGCGGTAATTGTCCCAGTTATTTCCGGCTTCAGTAAACAAGAAGCCATAAATGGTGGCTGACTGCCCAGTAGTTACAGGGTAGCGTAACTCCATACCAAACTTGTTATACACAATACCACCTTCAATGCCATTGGATTGTTGTGAGCCACGCAACGAATACAGTGGCGGTGTAACCGAATTGTTCGGATAACCTCTTAAACCAATGATATCCTGCCCTAACACAAATGAGTTAAATCCACCAGCAAGACCATCGCCACCTACCAGAAAGCGCTGGAACGGACCTGGGCCCAGGCTGCGATCGTATGTACCAATAAAGCCCATGTGTGCTTTTGTTTCCAGCACCAGACTGCGGCCATCGGGCTTTTCACTACCAATCAGTTTCAGATAAAACTTAGCATCAAACATCCACTTGTGTAATTCGGTCCATCTGTAGCGCTGATTGATATTTTCGTAATACGATTTATCGCGCCATTGCGAATACGGTGGCGTTAAGTTCACGGCTAACGAAATGGTTGATCCCGCAGATGGGTACATCGGGTTGTCTATACTGTTTCGCGAAAGCGTAGTGTTGAACATGATTTCGTTTGTGCGGCCTTCGGCTGGAAGAATGCTTGACGCTCCGCCAAAATAATTCCGGTAGTTATAAATCAGGTATGAGAGTGAGTGCGTGAGCGAGAAATAGTTATCGGGCCACTCTAACCTGCGACCAAAGCCAAGCGTAATACCACTCTGCTTTAATGACGTATTATCGGTAAACTCAAAACGTGCATTTGCCAACCGCGATACCGAGTGATTCAAACTTACCGTTAATGAGTTTGGTCTGCGGCCACCTAACCATGGTTCAGTAAATGATAGACTGTAACTCTGGAATGAGCGACCGTTTGCTTGTGCGCGTAATGATAAGCGCTGGCCGTCACCCACCGGAAGTGGTCGCCATTTTTTAAGATGCGGTACATTGCGGATAGAGAAGTTATTAAACGAAAGACCAACAGTACCCACAAAACCATAGAAGCCACCCCAGCCACCTGAGAGTTCAATCTGGTCATTAGATTGTTCTTCTACTTTCCATTCAATATCTACCGTTCCATCAGCAGGATTTGGACGAATATCTTGTTCAATCTTTTGCGGATTGAAGTAACCCATCTGCGAAAGCATCTGTTGCGTACGAATTAAATCCGACCGTCTGAATTTCTGGCCCGGAATGGTGCTGAGTTCTCTGCGAATTACGTGATCGTTGGTGCGTTCGTTTCCACTGATGAATACTTCATCAATAGTGGCCTGATCGCCTTCGTGAATGCGCATCTCTACATCAATTGAATCGCCCACCACGGCAACTTCTATCGGGCGCACCTGAAAGAACAAGTACCCATCATCCATATACAAACCACTGATGTCGGCACCTTTTGGATTGAAGGTTGTTTTCTTGGTTAGCAACTCGTTGTTGTACACATCGCCTTTGTTGATGTCGAGAATTTTGTTGAGTGTATTTGAGCTGTGGATGTAATTACCCACCCACGTAATGTTGCGGAAGTAATACTTGCGACCTTCGTACACTTTTATTTTTACATCAATGTTCGATTTATCGAAGTTGACAATTGTATCGGCTAGCACTTCAGCATCGCGATAGCCTTGTGAATTATAATATTCTATGAGTTTCAACTTATCTTCTTCAAACTCTGACCGAATAAATTTTGAGCCAGCAAACACATTCAACTTTACATGCCGGTTAATAAACTCTTTTACATCAAGCGTGGTGAGGTTGCGACTGGAGTCGAGTGCGGGTTTTATTTTGCTAGGTCTGAATGTAAACGCTTCAGCAAGCAATGCGCGGTGAAGTGCAAAGCGTGGACGTTCGTGTGTCTTTTTAAGTTTTTTCTTCAGCTTACCATCGGCAATATCGTGGTTGCCTTCAATATGGATGGCGTTAATTTTTACTTTCGATTTGAGATCCACATCAATCCGCAGCCTAACATTGCCTCTTGTAAGCGTATCCGACTCAGGATATACTTTTACTACGGTGTTGAGGAATCCTTTTTTAACAAAATGTTTTTTAACTGAGAGTTCCGTGTTACGAATCGTAGCATCGTTTACAATCTTACCCCTAATAAGTTTTAAATCTTCTTTCAAAGAAGATTGGCGGCCTTTGCTTATTCCGGTAAAGTAAAAATCATTTAGCCGCGGGCGCTCGGTTAATGCAATTACCAGAAACACCTGATCGCCTTCAATCTTTTGAACTGAGATGGTAGCATCACCAATCAAACCATGCTTCCACAACTTGCGGATTGCGCCAGAAATTCCATCGCCTGGTATTTTAATCTTGTCGCCAATTTTTAAACCCGTAAGCGACACCATCGCATTTTTATCTAACAAGCTTAAGCCCGTAACTTCAATTCCGCCAATGGTGTATTCCTGTGGGGCAGCGTAGTTAAGGTTGTTCTCGTTTAGCTGCGGAGTGGTTGTCTGTGTACGGTTTCTAAACTGGGCCTCGGCCTGCTCGCTCATCCACACACACAATACAACAGCACAAAGTAAAATTCTCTTCATTGGGGATTTATCAGGCGGTTGGGTTCAGCACTTTTCCAAATCTTCGTTCGCGTTTTTGATAAGCGCAAATGGCTTCGTACAAATCTTCTCTGCGGAAGTCGGGCCAAAGAGTTGGAGTTATAAAAATTTCGGTATAAGCAATCTGCCAAAGCAGAAAGTTGCTTACGCGCAACTCCCCGCTGGTGCGGATTAATAATTCAGGATCGGGCACCCCTGTTGTTTTCAGGTGCGTAGCGAAATACTGCTCGTCAATTTCTTCGGGTTTTATCAAACCGGCTTTCGCTTCTTCCGCTATCTTCTTTACAGCCTCGGTTATCTCCCATCGGCCGCTATAGTTTAATGCCAATTGTAAAATTAAACCGCTGTTGTGTTGTGTGGATGCAATGGCTTCGGCAAGATTGTTCTGGCAATCTTTTGGCAGATGACTTACATCGCCAATAGTATGCAACTTCACCTGGTTTTCGTGCAAGGTGTTAATCTCTTTCTTCAGTGTATTAACCAGCAATTCCATTAATCCATCAACTTCTTCTTTTGGGCGGCCCCAGTTCTCAGTGCTAAAGGCATAGAGCGTAAGATATTTTATTCCTAATTCACCACAGCCCTCTGTTATATCCTTTACTGCTTGTATGGCATTACGATGCCCGAAAATTCTGGCTGCACCTTTACGCTTTGCCCAGCGCCCGTTACCGTCCATGATAACGGCTATGTGCCGAGGCAGATTGTTAAAGTCTATATTTTCCTTAAATGAAGCCACAAGGCGGCAAAAATAGCCTTTTTTCTAAAACTTCTTATACTCCCTGCCGCAGGTGTTTTAAGATGCTATTTGGCTTAAGAAAGTTGAGTGCGTATTAAGAAATTTACCGATACGGGCTGCTGGGGCAGGGGATATCGTAAAACGTGTAGGTAAGAGTAAACCCGGCAAAAAAGTAATTGTCGTAATCAAATACATTTCCGTATTGATAATTCTTGTACTGCGGGTCGCCATCGGAAATATTATCGAGGTAATCGAAAAAGGTTTTGCGCATGCCGAATTCAAAGGCCAGATAGTATTTTGGGTTGAGTACGTACTTCATACCACCACCAAAAGGTATTGCCATTTGAATATTACTGTACTCGCCATTTTTTTGCTGCACCCCTGAAATTCCGAATAAAGCAGCCCCGGCAAACAAATAAGGTGTAAAGCGAAGTCTGCGTTTATCATCGCGCCAGTTCAGAAAATGATACTCGAATGTGCCCGATCCTTCCAGCAAAAACAAATTGAATGATGCGGCTCTGGTTGTAGCAAATGGATCGATAGGTTTACGGGTATCGCTTGCGCCTATCTTACCTCCGGTAATGGCGGTACGAAAACTGATTACCGAGCTGATATTAGATCGGTAAAAGACCGTTGCTGCAGGTTTTGAAAATGCGAGATTATACGTGCGTACTAAATCTCCGGTGTAATTGAATGTGCCTACGCCAAAGCCAATTTCAGACCGCTGCCCCAGCATTTGCTGCGCATGTGCCTCAGCAAACAATACGATTAACCCAATAGCCGCAATACCTCTCGTTAACCGCATTTATTATTTTCTGATTATCTGAATTTAGCCTTGTGCATGGTGGCACCCAGAATGTAAGTAAGCCTGATGGTTGTTACCATGTAAATATCCTTGTCGTTTTTAGAACCCCGCATATTGGCCGGATGTTCGCGCCCATAACCTGGAATAGTTTGGTATTCAACGCCATTTACCGCTGAAGTGTAAGGAACTAGTGTGGGTATTTCTCCGCTGGGTAATTCGTTGCTTCGGTATGACATGGCGCGCGCCAGATTGTTATCGCCAAACACACCCAAATCCACATAGTTTTTACTTACGTCATCTAAGTAGTCGGTAAACGTATAGCGGAATCCAATATCAGCCCAAAGATCCATCACTTCATTAATTCTAAAACGTGCTCCTAATCCAAACGGAATTGCTACCTGAAAATTGCTATACGGTTTTATGCCGAAGTTGGCATCGTTCTGATCGAGGTCTGCATTCTGGCCTTCGGTGCCCAATGGTTTTAAATCAACCCAAGTACCTTCAGCTACACCAAGTGCTTCGCCATTAAGACCAGCGGCCGGTGCCTGCGCTTGTGGATTATGATGAAACCCTACTACGCCAATAAAAGCATAGGGTGTCCACTTTACGCGGCTGATGTAGGTAGCATCGTTTTCAAACAAATCGAAGTATGCTGTTAATGAAAGTTCTTTTATGCGATTACGAAATGAAAGGTTTCGCTGGTAACGAAACACTCCGTTTTCTGCATCGCCTTGATCGGCCGATTCCACATCAGAACCTTTTAATGTTCCATACATGAACTGGGCCATAAGCGAATACCGTGGACCAAAGCGATGTGTTAGTGATAACCCTAATGCCGGACGGGTGAATGAAATATCGGTACTAACACGACTTGGGCGCGGAGCAATGTCGCCATAATAGTTGAGGGCACTTACAGAGAAGCCAACAGCATTGTAAACCTTGTTGCCAAAGCCACCCTTCTTGCCCCGGTAAGTAGACATGCGCTTGTTGTTTTTCTTAATTTGCTTGCGATTAAACTGAGCCTCCGCTTCAACTACGCTTGCTAAAAGAAATGCAAGGCAAAGCCCACCAAAAATTAACTTTCTCATGTAACTACAATTTTGCCAGTTACAAACTTAAAAAAATTGTTTGGAAACCCGAATGGCCTGTCTGTAATAAGGTTTAGAACCTGATTTGATCAGTAAAGGTTGTAACCCTTAGTTCCGGATGTCCAGACCCCAGTTAAGTTTTTGGCGCAGCGTTTCGAAGAAATGCTGGCCTGGCAGTTGGATTAGCTTGACCAGAAACCGCTCGCGTTTTATCTTCAGTTTTACACTTTCATCCACAGTTTCGAAACGCGAATCGAGAGAAATCAGATACTTTTTGCTGCGGCCTTCAATCTCAATTCCAATTTCGGATTTATCGGAAATAACTATGGGCCGTGTGCCGAGGTTATGCGGGCTAACAGCTGTTATGATAAAACTTTCGGATTTGGGATAGACCAACGGGCCGCCACAACTCAACGAATATCCGGTTGAACCTGTGGGCGTGGAAATGATAATGCCATCGGCCCAATACGAATTGAGTGGCTCGCCATCAACTTTAACATGCACGGTTATCATAGAAGAAGTATCCTTCTTCATAATGGTAATATCATTAAGCGCAAAGTTGCGGGGTTCAAATAATTTGGTTGACGATGTAAGCTTGAGAAGGGTGCGCTTTTCAACCTGGTACTTGCCTTCAAACACTGCATCTAACGCGGTGTCCACATCTTCGCGGCTGGTAGTTGCCAGAAAGCCCAGCCGACCGGTATTAATTCCAAGAATAGGAACCTCGGCTTTGCCTACAAACGTAACAGACTCCAGCATGGTGCCATCGCCACCCAATGAAAAAAAGCAATCGAGGCTACGCAAACTATCGCCTAACTGAAACGACTTATATTTTAAATCGGCTAACAGCGAAGGCTTAACCAGTTTTTCAAATTTTTCGGAGACCCAGATTTCGGCTTTGCGTTCTTTCAGTTGCCCGAGCATGTGCTCAATCAGGCGAGATGATTTTTCGTGTACGTCTTTGCCGTGAAGTCCGATGCGCATGGTGCCTATTTAAATATCCAGGTAGCGAAGCAACATGTCTATTTTATCTTTCTCACCGGTATCAACTTTAGTTTCGTTGTAGCGGCCAATAATGCGATACCCGAATCGCTCCAGTGTGGCCACGATGCGATTGAGTTCAACCTGGTTGATTTTTAACGTAACTTTTATTTTGCCTTTGTCCATCGGGTCTTCAATCATCAGGCTGCTGATGATTTTTGCATTGTTCTCTTCTACATACCTACTTATTTCAGCAAGCGAATAATCAATCAAATCCATTGACAGCACAATGATACCACCCTGCATTTGCACCGAGGCTGTTTGCGCGAATGAGATCATAATATCTTGCACCGTAATTACTCCGGCATACTTTTGCTCTTCATTCAGCACGGCTACCATTTGCAGTTTATGATCGCCCGCTACTTTTAGAATATCGTAGAAGTGCGAATGAAGTTGAACCACACAGGTTTTTCCGGCCAACGGCAAATCGATAAGTGCTTTATCTATGTCATTGGATTCCAGAATAATTTCTTCGGAGATAAAACCAAGCAGTTCACCATTTTCTACTACGGGCAAATGTGCACACCGGAATTCTTCCATCCACACAATGGCTTTGTGGGCATCATCGCTTGTTTTAAGCGGTGGTATCATGTGGTTGATCAGTTCTTCCGCAATCATGCTGTCAGTTTCTGCGTACCTAAAAAATCTCCTACCAGGTGATTAAACTTTTCGGGGTGTTCCATCATAGGTGCATGGCAACACTTATCTATAAACTTCAACTCAGAATTTGGAATGAGCCGGTTAAACTCGTGGCCTACCATAGGCGGAGTAATGGTATCGTTCAAACCCCAAACCAAAAGTGTGGGTACTTTTATGTTGGGTAATTCCAGCGCCAGGTTATTACGTTGTGCCGACTTGGCTATGGCTACAATGCGCATACACTTAGGTATGCTCTTGGTGGTTTCAAATACTTCGTCAACCAGTTCTTTCGAAGCTGCATTAGGATCGTAAAAAGTATAAGCTACACGTTCGCGGATGTAATCATAACTACCTCTGCGCGGGTACGATCCACCCATGGTGTTTTCAAATAAGCCTGAGCTTCCGGTTAACACCAGTTTAGATACCTTATCGGGATTAGCCAGCGTATATAAAATACCGATGTGGCCACCCAACGAGTTGCCCATAATAATCATGTTATCCAGTTGCTTCATAGCCACAAAGCGCTCGGTAAATTCGCGCAAGCCAACCAGGCCGGCTTCTTTAATGGGCATTTCGTAAATGGGAAGCATGGGTATAACTACCCTAAAGTGCTTTTTGTAATGATTAACTACACCTTCCCAGTTGCTTAATGCACCAAACAGACCGTGTAAAAGCATCAGCACCTGGCCTTCGCCTTCATCTACAAACTTAAAATCTTTGTCTTCTTTAACTACTAACGACATGGCCGCTTGTATTTGCTGATAAATAACTTAATAAAAACAGAAACCTCAGAACTGCCTGAAGGTTTCCTTGAAAAATGGTAAAAAATCTCCGAAAAAAGAAGCAACACCGGGCGCAACACTTGCCACCCACGGGTACAGCACCGAATCTTTCGCAAGAGAATCCAGCCAATCCAGTTTAAACGAATCAAAAATCCAGATTATAATGCTGATACTGAACGCATACTTCAATACTCCCAACAAAGCACCCGCAACAGCATCTACTTTGCCCAGAAAAGTTTTATCTAATGAATTTTTAATGCGGTTGCCTACAAATAACACGAGCAGTAAAACCAAACCAAAAATTATCAGAAAAGAAAGATAGGGAAGCACTTTGGTATCGGCATTAAACTCACGGGCCAACACCTCCACACCCCAGCCCATCAGCCTAAAACCTAACAACACTCCGGCCACCAGCGCCACCAGAAAAAACAACTCCATTAAGAAGCCACGCTTGTACCCCAGAAATGCACCTACAGCCAGAATGATGGCTATAACCAGATCGGCTTTGCTCAAGATGCGAGTATTTTTTTAACAAGCTCCGAAATCATTTTACCATCGGCTTTGCCCGCCAATTGTTTGGTGGCAGTGCCCATTACTTTACCCATATCCTGCGGGCCTTTGGCACCAACTTGTTCAATTATCTTTTTCAGTTCGGCAGCCACTTCTTCTTCCGTCATCTGCTTGGGCAGATAGCGATTGATTACTTCCAACTCAAATTGTTCTTTCTGTGCCAGATCGTTACGGCCTTCTTTTAGAAAAATCTCAGCCGATTCTTTGCGTTGCTTAGCTGCTTTGGTCAGCAACTTCATCTCTACATCGGTGCTGATTTCACCTGTGCTGCCCTTGTCGGTTTCGGCTAACAGAATCATCGACTTAACAGAGCGCAAGGCCGTAAGTTCTTCTTTGTTCTTAGCCAACATGGCGGCTTTAATATCATTATCAATCTGTTGCTTTAAGCTCATAGATCAAAATCGTTATAAATTTGATGTAAAATTACCTTTAAGTAAGCAATAGGCAAAAAACGTATGACTCGTCTCTCTGCAAACATTAATAAGATTGCCACACTGCGCAATGCCCGCGGTGGCAACAACCCCGATGTAATAAAAACCGCTTTGGATTGCGAGCGCTTTGGCGCAGAAGGTATTACGGTTCATCCACGACCAGACGAACGCCATATCCGCTACAGCGATGTAATTGAATTAAAAAAAGTAGTTACTACTGAATTTAATATTGAAGGCTACCCGGATGAGCGCTACCTGAAATTAGTGCGCGAAACAAAACCTGCGCAGGCCACCCTGGTACCCGATGGTCCTGGTGCGATTACTTCCAATGCTGGTTGGAATACAGTAAAACACAAAGCGTTGTTAACTGATCTTATCCATACCCTTAAAAGTTATGGCGTTCGGGTTTCTGTTTTTGTTGATCCGGTAACGGCCATGGTGGAAGGCGCAAAAGCAATAGGTGCCGATAGAATAGAATTATATACCGAACCTTATGCCGCGCATTATCATCAAAACCGGGAGGCTGCTATTAAACCTTATATAGAAGCTGCAAAAGTTGCCCATCAACTTGGGTTAGGCATAAATGCAGGCCACGATCTGGATTTGGATAACCTGAAATACCTCCACGATTCTATTCCGCATTTAGATGAAGTTTCCATTGGCCACGCGTTGATCTGCGATGCGCTGTATTTTGGATTAGAGAATACGATTCAACTTTACCTGCGACAGCTAAAATAGTATTTCTTAAAATCAATTCAGTTGGGGTTTACTACAGTTCAGTCGCTACGTTAATCAACAGGGTATAAAATAATTCACGAACACACCACTGGCTTCTACTTTTGATTCATCAAATACGAAGCAATGGACATCCGTAAAAAGTTAATCATCATGTTAGGCATTTTGGTAGCTGTAGCCAGTTATTGTTCTGTCGTGATTCTGCCTTCACTTTAAAACAAGTTGTCTTCGGGGCGACCAATTTTCTTGCTGGATTGATTTTCTTTGCACGTGAAATTTAATCAGCTATGAAAGCTCTTCAATTCTTACTCATCTTCACTGTAAGCTTAACCGCTTGTACATCAAAGTCAAACACAGCACAAGTTTTTTCAAATGATGAAGGAGCAATTCAAGGTTACGATCCTGTAGCTTATTTCACGCAATCGCAATCGGTAAAAGGCTCAAAAGAATTTTCGTTTACGCATGCCGATCAAACCTGGTATTTCGCTTCCGCAGAAAATCTTGAAGTGTTTAAGAGTAACCCCGAAAAATATGCGCCTCAATTTGGTGGCTATTGTGCGTATGGCATGAGCCGCGGTTACAAGGCCAAAACCGAACCCGATGCCTGGACTATTGTGAATGGTAAACTATACCTAAACTACAATACCGATGTGCGCAACATCTGGAATGAAAAGCAGAGTGAGTTTATTGAGAAGGCTACTACCAACTGGCCTTCAGTAAAGGAAAGTAAGTTTGAAGAATAGAGATCAATCTTTAGGTACATGCTCCCGCACACATAATAAATCACAAATTAACTTTTCGGTTCTGTTTAATTGGACGATGAGTAAGGCTGTTGGGATAAGGCTGAATACACAAACCCATCCTATTAACCCTTGGACATCAGTCCAATCGTTCTGAACAATGAACGTAGTTAACATGAGGATGGGAACTAAATAAGTGAATAAGAGGAATATTGCAGAAACCCACGATAATCCAACCTTAACCTCAATTCTTGTTTTGTTTCCATCAACAGACACTTCTCCATGAATGAAGATGTCAAAAAAATTTCCTTCCAAAATTCTGAATGGAAGAAAGGAGTTAGTTCGCAAAATCTTGAAAGTCCCGTTACCACTATCTATTATACCAACCCAAGGCTTATTCGTCTCTACCGTTAGGTTTCCAAACAAAGGATTTTCAAGTGCAGTATCTCTTTCTACATCTAAAAGTATGAGTTTGAATACATCTTTGTAGCTGTTTTCGCTTTCATAGGTTCGCGTCCTTAAAGTCATAATTTATTCTTGCCAACCATCTGTCTTCAATACCTCCAGCTTTTGGTATCCGCTCCTTTAGGCGCACTCTCTTGTATCCGTTTTAAAATCTTTGGCAGGTACATGGTGTTGTACCGCAACCGCGAAACGTAGTTTGGGTTTTGCTGGTCGCCATTCCAGCAATGTTCCGCTCGGTCGCCATAATCTACTTCGCCTTTGTAAAATGGGTTTTGTGTTTTCTTCAGAAAATCTTCCATCAGATACACGGCATTGTTCAGGTAATAATTATCCATATCACCACAGTAAATATGAATCTTCCCTTCCAGCTTGGGGCCTAATGTTTTCCAATCGCGCTCTAATATGTAACGCAAATCGTAATTTTCTTTCCAATATTCGGCTACACTCTTATCAATCTCTCCGGTTTCTTTGTTAAAAATTCTTTTGGGGTAGCCATCTTCACCTTGTGGTGAATACACCGACTCCCAGATATCCCACTGTTGGCCACTACGCGATTTTGTTCCGAGGGCTAATTCATAATGATTAGATTCTTCCATGGTATTTTGAATCTGCCCTAAATAATTGCGATGTGCCGGGCGCGGAAGTTTTTTAAAATCGCTTTCGTACCAATAGGCATTTTGGTCTTTGTAAATATCCACCAGACAATACGCGCGAAAGTCAATCGGATCGGGACAAGCCGCAAAACATCCATTAAAATCATCGGGGTAAAACATCTGCACGGCCAATGCTTCCCAGCCACCAGTTGAACCGCCATAGGTAAAGCGGGCCCAGCCTTCGCCAATACCTCTAAATTGTTTTTCAATTTCCGGAACCAACTCTTTCATAATCGCATCCCCGTAAGGGCCAAGGTTGGCTGAGTTTACTGCATACGAATCATCGTAATACGGATTGGCATGTTGTATTTCAATTATTAAGAAACGTGGAAAGTTTTTGCTCGTCCATTGTTTGTAAAAATTGTATGCTTCCTGTTTTTGAAATTTGTTGTAGCCATAAATACCAAAGCGGGCGGCATAATCAGTGGTGTCCATATCGGCTGGTGGTGGTTCTGTGCTAAAGCCACCAAAGTCGCTGGGGAAATGCCCATGGTAAATCATAAGCGGATATTTTGCTTCCGGATGTTCATCAAAACCTTCAGGCACCAATACATGTGCGCCCAAATACATAGGCTTGCCCCAAAACTCAGTCAACAACTTGCTCTGTATTTTAATGTGCTTTACATATTTGGAATCTTGCGGTTCTTCAATCGGGGCAATTTTCTGATCCATAGAAAGTTTTATCGTTTCTTTCTTTGCGGGATCTATGGATACTTTAAGCGGAGTGCTGTAAAAGTTTCCGGGCTTGCGGTTCCATTGCTGACCTTCGCCCTGATCGGGCGGAAGTTTTACGGTGTGTCCTGTTTTAAGATTGAACGTTTCGTAACGGTTAATCAGCGCCTGCACATAATATTCGCCAGCCGGAATATCTTTTATAAATCGTTTCGGGAAACCAAACGCATTTTCTGCATTCACTATAATTTCCTGGCCGGGCTGCATGCCTTCCACATCAATTCCAAAAACAAGTTGTGTGGTTAAGCCATCGTTTATCTGAAAGCGCGGCTCCGATTTATCATTATTGGCCAGCAACAATAACAAGCGGCCATCTTGTGCCTGCTCGCTCAGCTCCTTAGTGAATGAAATTGTAAACGTTAATGGTGAGGCTGGCTGATTTTGCTCGCAACTAAGCAAAAGTAACAGCAGAAAAACCGATAGGGCTGATTTCATGTATGCATGATTAATGTAAGGAAGATATGCTGAATCTCGCTTTTAAGCAAAGAAGTTTCAACAAGCGGTAATTTGATTGGGATAAGCTTTTCGTAAAGCCAGCTTTTGACTTCTTACAAATGGATAAGGTTATTATATTGCACACGCTTTAAAGCCCGCCATGACGATATACCTGGTAGAAGACGATACGATCTACGCTGAGTTTATAAAAAAATCTCTTAATGGGGATGGTCGTGTGTTTTCTGTTTTCCACTCTGCAGAAGAAGGGTTGCCCGCTTTGCAAAAAGCACTACCCGATGTGCTGATTATCGATTACAAGTTACCAGGCATAAGCGGCATTGATTTGTACGAAAAAATTAAACCGCGCCTTAAAGAAGAGAACAAAGTAATTATGCTTAGTTCGCTGGAAGATGGCAACATGGTGCTCAACTTTATACAGCGCGGTGTGCGCGATTATGTTATTAAAGATGAGAATGTAGTGGATTCGTTGCTGGCCGTATTGAACGGAAGCGAAGACGATTACTACCTGTTTAATTAATTGCGATTTTCTGGTTCTCTTTTTTTAGGAGTTCTCCCGTACCCTTATCCAGTTTTACAGTAAAAGTGGTACCGACACCTTCTTCGCTTTCGCAGATAATTTCGCTGCCCATTTTTTCAACCAGCGCTTTCACAATAGATAAACCAAGGCCAGTAGAGCTTTCGCCACCGGTAGGGCGAGCGGATAGGCGTTGAAACTTACGGTACAAATTCTTTTGGTCTTCTTTGGTAATACCAGGCCCTTCATCTTTCACTTTTACCAGAAACTTATCACCAACTTCTTCAATGGAAACAAAAATGTTTTTTCCTTCCGGAGAAAACTTTAGCGCGTTTGAAATCAGGTTTTCAAAAATGCGATTGAGGTACATTTTATCAGCCAGCACAATGGCCTGTGCAGGAGGCTCAAAATGAATTTGAATTTTCTTTTTCACCGCCAGCGTGCGATAGTTTTTAACCAATGAGCCAACCGTGTGGCTCAGGTTAAGGTTTTCTGGTGTATGATCAATCCCTTGATCTTCCAGCCTGCGGTTGTCCAACAGGTTGCGAATCATGCTCAAGCCATCAGCGACAATCTGGTGAATCTTACCCAAGTACTCGCGCTGCTCTTCTGTTAGATTTTCGTTGGTAAGTTCCATCAACTGGATGAGGGCGAAAATGCGATTGAAAGGCCCCTTCAAATCGTGCGACACCAGACCAATGAGTTGCTGTTTTTCATGCACCAGATCGCCAACTTCTTTGTTGCGCTTTTCCTGCTCTTGTATCTGCCGCTTTATCTCGCGGCTTTGCACCAGAATGAGTTTGTTTTTTTGCTTCAGTTTAAGATAGGCGCGCACCTGAAGTACAATTACAACCAGCAAAAGGCCAATTAAAACTGAAATCAGGGTTTCCATATTCATTTTACCTGAAACGACTAACGTGTTTCAATTATTTCTAACAGGTAAATGTAATGGTTTTGGCAAAGTTGTGCCATCACCTGAATGGGTTCATTTCTTCACTCTGATTTTTTTACAGTCGAATGCGCATTTCTTCGCGGTGTTTAACCGGAACTTTTACGGTTATGCCATGCACAGCTACTCGTACAAAGCCAATGTATTGAACTTCGTATTTTTTTCCACCCAAAAGGTTTTTTATGGTATCCAGCAATCCTAATTCTTTCAACGAAAGTGTTGCCTGAAGGGGAACCATAAAATCTGATCGGGGTGAAATTTTTAACTTCATCTTCTGTCGCACCTCTGCCGAAAGTTTTCCATCTACCAACACATCTACATGAATTTCTTTGAGCTTCATGCCCATTGCATTGGGGTTATGGAAATAAGCTTTGGCTAGTAACTCCGGGTTGTTGCTGCTACCCACCTGCACCTCCACATTTTTAATTCCTTTAAACACAATGTCTTCCTTCGGTGCGCATGCCTGCATCACTAAAAATAGAATCACAAATACTTTAATTCCTTTGCTCATATGCTCCAAAGTTAAGTTCTGCATGTAAATTCGCACCACTTATTTTTATGTTGTTCACCGATAAACTAAATCAACTTGTAGATGGCCTTGCCGATAACGGTTATGCCGTTATTGATGATTTTTTGTTGCCCGATGAAGTAAACGCCATTCTTCAACTGGACGAATTTCAAACCGGATTGTTACAATTTAAAAAGGCAGGCATTGGCCACCAGCAGGAAAAACAAATTAACGAAGGTATTCGGGGCGATTATATTCAATGGGTTGATCGCACTACAGCAAAGCCCGCTTTACAGGTTTATCTGGAGAAACTCAATACAGTAATCGGGTTTGTAAACCAAACGTTATATCTAAGCCTGAAAGATTACGAAGTACATCTTACACAATATCCCCCAGGTGCTTTTTACAAGCGGCATCTCGATCAGTTTAAAAAAGATGATCATCGAAAGCTCTCCGCAATCTGTTACCTCAATACCAACTGGAAAGTCGATGAAGGCGGGCAACTTCGGTTGTATCTGGAAAATGAAACAAAAGATATTTTACCAGAAGCAGGTCGGTTGGTTTGCTTTCGCAGCGATTTACTGGAGCATGAAGTTTTACCAGCCTCGCGCCCAAGATTAAGCCTTACGGGTTGGCTGCTCGATCAGCATGGGGATTTACGGCATCTTTAAACTTCAATAAACTTCACTTTATAGACCTGATTCAACCCTCAAATCAATATTTTTGCTTACTGAGATAAATAACTAAACAATATGAGCTACCGCATAGAAAAAGACACCATGGGCGAAGTACAAGTGCCAGCCGATAAATACTGGGGCGCACAAACCGAACGCTCGCGCAACAATTTTAAAATCGGGCCCGAAGCCAGCATGCCCAAAGAAATTATCTATGCATTTGGCTACCTTAAAAAAGCTGCGGCTATCACCAACTTTGAATTAGGTGTGCTTGCTGCCGATAAGAAAGACTTAATCGCCAAAGCATGCGATGAAATTATTGCCGGCAAGTTGGACGATCAGTTTCCGCTTGTAATCTGGCAAACTGGTTCGGGTACACAAAGCAATATGAACGCAAACGAAGTAATTGCGTATCGCGCCCATGTATTAAGCGGTGGCAAATTGACTGACGAGAAAAAAGTATTGCACCCAAATGATGATGTAAACAAATCGCAAAGCAGCAACGATACCTTCCCCACAGCCATGCACATTGCTTCTTACAAGCAAGTGGTGGAAGTTACCCTTCCGGGGATGAAGAAACTACGCGATACGCTGGCGAAAAAATCGGCTGAGTATAAAAATATTGTGAAGACGGGCCGCACCCACTTTATGGATGCCACACCACTTACGTTGGGCCAGGAGTTTGGTGGTTATGTACAACAGATTGATAACAGCATCAAAGCTATTAACAATGCATTGGAGGCCGTAAAAGAATTGGCCTTGGGCGGAACAGCCGTAGGCACTGGACTTAACACACCCAAAGGGTACGATGTGTTGGTAGCGAAACACATTGCCACACTTACAGGCTATCCGTTTATAACGGCACCCAATAAGTTTGAAGCGTTAGCCGCACATGATGCCATGGTTGAATTAAGCGGTGCATTAAAACGTGCGGCTGTATCGTTAATGAAAGTAGGTAACGACATCCGCATGTTAAGCTCGGGCCCGCGCTCGGGTATTGGTGAAATTATTATTCCCGATAACGAACCCGGCTCTTCTATTATGCCCGGCAAAGTAAACCCTACACAACCCGAAGCTTTGACTATGGTGTGTGCACAGGTTATGGGTAACGATGTAGCTGTATCTATTGGTGGTTCAAATGGTCACTTCGAATTGAATGTATTCAAACCTGTTATTGCTGCTAACGTATTGCAATCGGCACGTTTGATTGGCGATGCCTGTGTTTCGTTTAATGATAAATGTGCAGTGGGTATAGAACCAAATCTTTCTATCATTAAACAACACATGGAAAACTCGCTGATGTTGGTAACATCACTCAATACCCACATTGGCTACGAGAATGCTGCCAAGATTGCCAAGACAGCGCACAAAGAAAATAAAACCTTGCGCGAAGCTGCTATTGAACTGGGGCTTGTAACCAGTGCTCAGTTTGATGAGTGGGTTAGGCCGGAGAAGATGGTTTAGAAACTTTATTAGACTTAGGAAGGAACAAATCATGAAGTCAAAGAAACAAACCACTAAAAATCCACAACCGACTGGATTAAGAAATTATTTTCAAGTTGAAGGGAAATCTTATAGGATTGGCGTTGGTACTTTCTGGGTTGTATTACCTTTAATATGTGGTTTTGCCTTCTTTCTTGGAAGTAAAAAGTTTGATTTAGAAAAGATCAATCTTGCAGAGCAAAAGCAAGAATTGGAGAATAGAATAAAAGCTCAAGAAAATACAATTAAGTATTTACGTCATAATTCAGATTCATCATTAAATATTTTGGGACATATGCCTTATGATGAGATGACATTAGATTCAATGTCGTTTAGAAAGGTTCAAACTACAATCGAGAATGCTGGTGCGGCTTTATCTTTAAATAAGTCAAGGTAATTGGCTCAGTCCCGACAAACTGTTGATTCAACCCGACTACTAACTCCTACAAAAGCCCATCATAATCACCAATTCCAATTATTTTCTTACTTTTAACCTCAGATTAAACCAACACAACCAAATTTAAAATGAAAACTAAAGTTGCACTCCTTTGCCTGGCGCTGATTTTTTCCGGCATGCAAGTTTTCGCCCAACTCTCTAAAGCAGAGAAGAAGGAATGGAAAAAGAAAGCCAAAGAATACGCCAAGAACCCGTCTAACTTAAAGACGTTTACCGAAGCCAAACAAGTTGCCGACACTGATAACTCGTCACTGAAAGGTCAGGTAAGTACCCTCAACAGCCAGATCAGCCAGAAGAACACCCGCATTGCTGAGTTAGAAGATCAACTCTCGCGCATGCGTGGCGATTTAACTTCGGCTAAAGCCGAACTGGAACAACTTAAAGCTGCACCTCCGGCAAACTCTATGGACTTTTCAAAGGGCGTAGTGTTTAAAGTGCAGATCGGAGCTTTCAAAAACAAAGACCTGAGCAAGTACTTCGAAAACAACCCCAACTTTGGTGGCGAAGCTACTGACAAGGGCGAGCAGAAGTTTACCATCGGTATCTTCCGCGATTATTGGGAAGCCGACAAATTCAAAAAATACATGCGTGAAATGGGTGTAAAAGATGCCTGGATTGTTCCTTTCAAAGACGGTCAGCGTGTAGAAATTAAAGATGTATTGGAAGGCGTAGTTGCCGAAAAAGAAGCATCGGGTAAATAATACCGGTATGTTTCTTGCAGAAAGGCTCCGTTACACGGGGCCTTTCTTATTTTAACCCCGATTTCTATTCTTATTTTTGTCCGATGTTGAAATTGGTGTGTGGTATTTTTCTGAGTGTGATTAGTCTAAGTGTTACCGCTCAGATTCGTCTTGATAAACTGGTACTAAAGCCCGGACAGCATTTCACTATTGAAGGTTCAGACATTCTGGTGGTGGATACCCTTGTGATGGGCGATTCTTCGCGCATTATTCTTAACAGGGCTAAAGCCGATGATTACATTCACGCGCGTATTGCCCGCATTGGCAAAGGTTGCTCCATAGAAGGCAGTGGTAAAAGAGGAACCGATGGAACTAACGGTCCAAATGGTGCAGATCAACTAAGCCCGTGCCGGCAAGCAAACCCCGGAGCCGATGCCAATGATGGAACCTCTGGCGAAACCGGAAGCAACTTATTTATTTATTCCGATGACATTCAGATAGAAGGATCGTTAACCATTAACCTGAACGGGGGCGATGGTGGTGATGGTGGCGATGGCGGGCAAGGTGGTGGCGGTGGCCCTGGTACACGAGTATGTCCTGGGGGCGATGGCGGACAAGGCGGAAGTGGCATGCGTGGTGGCAATGGGGGCGATGGCGGAAACCTTACTATTCAATGCAAGCGCTGCCCCGATTATCAGGTGTGGTTGGGAAGCAAATTATACATAAAAAATTATGGTGGCTTTGGAGGTGTTGGTGGCGAAGCGGGCCGCGGTGGTTTGGCGGGCTTAGGACCGTTGCGCGATGGTCGCAACGGAATAAGAGGCAGCCATGGCGAAGAAGGTGTGGCCGGTAAAAATGGTATCGTTACCTTCAACCGGAATTAAGACATGCAAAAGCGCTGGCAATATAAACCCACCCCTCCGGTTGAAGAACTGGAATCGCTCAGCAAAGCCATTAATGTTAATCCTTATCTCGCCTCGGTATTGTGGCAACGCGACATCCGCGATTTTGAAACCGCAAAAGATTTCTTCCGGCCATCATTAGATCATCTGCACGATCCGTTTCTGCTTACCGATATGCACGAAGCTGTGCAACGCCTTAAACAAGCCATCGACAAACAAGAAAAGATTTTGATCTATGGCGATTACGATGTGGATGGTACCACTGCCGTTGCGTTGGTTTACAGTTACCTGAAAGGATTTTATCACAATTGCGATTTTTATATTCCCGATCGGTATGCCGAAGGTTACGGTGTTTCCGAAGCCGGTATAATCTGGGCCGAAGAAAACAACTTCACACTCATCATTGCACTCGATCTGGGCATCAAAGCATCAGACATGGTAACGCTGGCGCGCCATAAAGGAATTGATTTTATTATTTGCGATCATCACCTTCCGGGAGGCGAAATTCCAAATGCCGTTGCTGTACTCGATCCCAAGCGCAATGATTGTACTTATCCTTTCAAAGAATTAAGTGGTTGTGGACTTGGATTCAAATTGGTGCAAGCGTATTCATCCAGGCATGGCAACCCCGAAGATGCTTACCAATACCTCGATCTGGTTGTAGTAAGTATTGCATCGGATATAGTTCCGATTAATGATGAGAACAGAGTGCTGGCACATTTTGGGTTACAAAAACTAAATCAATCACCGCGGCCGGGGCTTCAGGCATTAAAAGATATTGCCGCCATCAAAACTGATCTGGATGTTTCGGGAATAGTTTTTACACTTGGGCCACGCATTAACGCTGCGGGAAGAGTTGCGCATGCGCGAGCTGCAGTAGAGTTGTTAATAAGTTCTTCGTTGGAAGAAGCGAATGAGCTTGCCGAAAAAGTAAATCTGAAAAATGATTTACGCAGAGAATTCGACTTAAGCATTACAGAAGAAGCTATCGCTATGATTGAAGCAAATGATCAGCTTCGTAACTCCAAGTCAACCGTGTTGTTTAAAGAAACGTGGCATAAAGGTGTGATTGGGATTGTAGCTGCGCGATGTGTAGAAAAATTTTATCGCCCCACCATAATCCTTACCGAATCGAACGATAAAATAACCGGCTCTGCACGAAGCGTTAAAAACTTCGATTTGTATCAAGCCATTTATGCTTGTGGCGATTTACTTGAAAAGTTTGGCGGTCATAAATATGCTGCAGGATTAACTTTAGACAAATCAAATCTCGCGGCCTTTCAGCAACGATTTGAAGAAGTGGTGGCAAACTCTATTACCGAAGAAATGCTTATTCCGTTAGTGGAGATTGATGTGCCCGTTCAGTTTGATGCCATGAATGGAAAATTCAACAATGTGTTGAAACAAATGGCACCCTTCGGCCCCGAAAATCATAAACCGGTTTTTGAAGCAAAAGGTGTATTCGTGCAAAACGCTTTGGGGAGTTTTAAAGACAAACACATTCGCTTTCTGGCCGGGCAACAAGGAAACGAAGCTGTATTTAGTGCAGTAGCTTTCGATTCGATGGAGCACTACGAAGCCCTTGCATCAGGAGTACCGTTTCGCATCGCGTTTACGCTGGATGAAAATACGTTCAATGGAATTACATCGATGCAATTACGCATCAAAGACATTAAATTTGATTAGCTATGGTATTGCGTGCCGAAAATCTGATCAAGCGCTATAAAAAAAGAACCGTTGTAAATAACGTTTCGGTTCAAGTAGAGCAAGGCGAAATTGTAGGCTTGCTTGGGCCAAACGGTGCTGGTAAAACAACCAGTTTTTATATGATTGTGGGTTTGATAAAACCCAACGATGGAAAAATCTTTTTAGATCAGCAAGACATAACCGACCTGCCCATGTTTCAGCGGGCTAAACTCGGTATTGGTTATCTCGCACAGGAGGCTTCTGTGTTTCGTAAATTAACGGTGGAAGAAAATATTCTGGCGCCACTTGAAATGCGCGACATGCCCAAGAAAGATCGCAAGGAAAAAGTTGAGCAGTTGTTGGAAGAATTTAGTCTTACGCACGTCCGCAAAAATCTGGGGATGGTACTTTCTGGTGGGGAACGCAGACGAACCGAAATTGCACGTGCACTTGCTGTCGATCCAAGTTTCGTATTGTTAGATGAACCCTTTGCTGGAGTTGACCCGATTGCCGTAGAAGAAATTCAAGGCATTGTGGCCCGATTAAAAAAGAAAAATATAGGCATTCTTATTACCGACCATAACGTGGACGAAACCCTTTCCATTACCGACCGCGCGTACCTGATGGTGGAAGGCAAACTCTTTAAAGCCGGAACCGCACAAGAACTTGCTGATGATCCATTAGTACGCAAAGTGTATCTTGGGCAAAACTTTCAGTTGCGCAGATCGAAGGTTGCCAGTTAATAATGTTTTGGTAATCGGGTAGTCTGCTCTATTTTTGAACCCACCTATGCAAATCCTGAACTCCATCCTCACCTGGGTAATGAAGAAACGCATTCACCAGATTGAGCTTTTCAAAAAATATCCGCATGATGTACAGGACGAAGTTTTAAAAAAACTATTGAACACCGCGCGCTATACCGAGTTTGGACAGAAGTATGCGTTTGATGAGTTGATGCACTACGAAGATTTTAAACGCAGAGTACCCGTGCATACCTACGAGCAATTGTTTCCCTATATCGAAAAGCAAATGCGGGGTGAACAAAATGTGTTGTGGCCATCGGAAGTAAAATGGTTTGCCAAATCCAGCGGCACCACCAATGCCCGCAGCAAGTTTATTCCTGTTACAACCGAAGCTCTGGAGGAATGTCACTTTAAGGGCGGTAAAGATTTACTCTCCATTTACGTAAACAATTTTCCCGACACCCAAATGTTTAGCGGCAAAGGATTGGCCGTGGGTGGCAGTGCTCAGGTAAATGAATTCGATCCTACCGCCAACTCGCACTATGGCGATGTATCGGCAGTGATTATGCATAACCTTCCGCCTTGGGCGCAATTCATTCGCACGCCAAGTTTAGAAGTTGCGCTTATGCCCAATTGGGAAGAAAAGATTGAGCGACTGGCCCGCGAAACCATAGATGTAAATGTGACCAACATTGCCGGTGTACCTACCTGGACGGTGTTATTGTTGCAATACATTCTTGCTAAAGAGAACAAGAGTTCTATTCTGGAAGTGTGGCCCAACCTGGAAGTGTTTTTTCATGGCGCAGTTGCCTTTAAACCATATCGTAATTTATTCCGCTCACTTATTCCGGGCGATCAAATGAAATACTGGGAAACCTATAATGCCAGCGAAGGTTTTTTTGGTATTCAGGATCAGCCCAACTCAGAAGATTTATTATTGATGTTGGATTATGGAGTGTTCTATGAATTTATTCCGGTTGAAGAACTGGACCAGGAATATCCGGAAGCCATTTCGCTTGGCGATGTAGAGGTTGGTAAGAATTACGCTATGCTCATTACAACCAATGCTGGCTTGTGGCGATACAACATTGGCGACACGGTTAAGTTTACAAGCACTTCGCCATACCGTATTCGGATTTCCGGTCGCACCAAACATTTTATAAATGCTTTTGGCGAAGAAGTAATTATTGAAAATGCAGAAACAGCCATTACCAAAGCCTGCGAACAAACCGGTGCTGTGATCGATAACTTTACGGCTGCGCCCATCTATCTGGAAAAATCAAAACGCGGTGGCCACGAGTGGATAATCGAATTTAAAGTTAAGCCCCGCGACCTGAACGAATTCAAAGCAGTATTAGACGATACCTTGCGAAAAGTAAACTCCGACTACGATGCCAAGCGCACTATGGATATTGCACTGGTAGCGCCAACTATACATCCGGTAAGTGAAGGAACATTTTACAACTGGATGAAAAAGCGTGGTAAGTTAGGTGGCCAGAACAAAGTGCCACGACTTAGCAACTCGCGCGAGTTTGTGGACGATATTCTGGCGATGATTCAGAGCTAAAAGGTTTACAACCTTTTAGCTTCCGGCAAACAAAGGTTGTAAACCTTTAATACCCACTCATCCCAAAACCCTTTTGAGTGAATTCCATTTTATTCATTTTCCATCTTCAAATCTCAAACTTTATGAAACTCCTGAAAGTAGTTGTGTTGGTGCTGGTGGTTATTTCCGGCTACAGCCAGACCAAAACCCCGATTGTGGCTACCGATCTGATGAAGATTGCCACCACCAATCAAATTCAAATTTCGCCTGATGGTACCAAAGCTGTGTTGGTGGTAAATCGCAAAGTGGTAAAAAATGAAAATGAATATTACTACACGCGCAATCTTTACTTACTGGATCTGATAAACAAAACCGAACCTGTTCAATTAACCTTTGGCGATAAAAATGATCTTTCGCCTCAATGGAGTCCGGATGGAAAACAAATTCTTTTTGTGCGTGCCGATGGTGATCGCTCACAGTTGTGGTTGTTGCCACTAAGTGGTGGCGAAGCACACGCTATTACCAAATCGGAGTATGGTGCCAGTAGCGCACAATGGAGTCCCGATGGAAAAAAGATTTTGTATTCGGCCAGTATTCCGTTTTCAAAAATAGAAGGTAAAACACCGTGGCCATACGAACGCCCTGGTCGCACACAGGGCGATGAACCTAACTTCAAAAATCTGAAAGCTGATGAACGCAAGAGCGTAGCCAATAGCCCCGATGGATCGCTAACGGAAGTGCGTGCGTGGTTGGCCAAAAATAATTTCGATAACAATCCGCGCGTGTTAGTGCGTCAGGATTTTCAAGGCGAACTTAATCTTAGTCCGGAAGAAAGTTTTTCGCACCTGTTTATTAAAACAATTGGGTCGGATGATAAAGACATTCAACTCACACAAGGCTTTCAGGACTTTCAATCAGCAAGCTGGTCTCCCGATGGCAAGAGTATCATATGCTCTTCGCGCGTGTATAAAGTTCATCCCGATCGCGAACAGGATAGTGACCTGTGGATAATTGATGTGGCCACTAAAAATGCAAAAGAGTTTTTAACCTGGCCGGGCTATAGTATTTCAAACCCAACTTACTCGCCCGATGGCACACACGTTACTTTTTATGCTTCCGCGATTGATAATCGCCATGCAACACAAAACAACCTGGCCATTGTTGCTGCGACCGGTGGTAAGCCTGCACTTTTAACAGCATCACTTGATCGCGACATCGGTAGTCATGTGTGGTCGGTTGATAATAAAACCATTTATTTCTCTTCACAAACCGAAGGCGATATTCCGTTGTTTAGTATTCCCGCCAAGGGTGGTGCCATTACCAAAATTTTCGGTAACGATAATGGCGTAAACGATTTTGATGTGCGTGGCGATAAAGTGGTGTATGCGCTTACGGAAACAAGAAACCCCTGGGAAGTTTATCTCTACAATCTGAAAGACAAATCGAACAGGCAGTTAACACAACTAAACGAAGGTTGGGTTAAGAACCGTCTTATCAGTTCGCCAAAAGAATATTGGTTCACTCGCCCTGACGGAACAAAGATTCAGTATTGGGTACAAGAACCTGCCAATAAAAAAGATGGCTCAAAATATCCTACCATTCTCAACATTCACGGTGGGCCATCGGCCATGTGGGGGCCGGGTATTTTCAGCATGTGGCACGAATACCAATTGGAAAATAGTTGGGGTTATGGTTTAGTGTATTGCAATCCGCGCGGTAGTGGTGGCTATGGCGATAAGTTTAAGAAAGGCAATTTTAAAGACTGGGGCACAGGCCCTGCTGGCGATATACTCGCTTCGTTAGATGAAGCTATAAAACAACATGCGTGGATAGATAAAGATCAGTTGTTTGTGGAGGGCGGAAGTTATGCCGGCTATATGGTGGCGTGGATTGTGGGCCATGATAATCGTTTTAAAGCAGCCAATGCGCAGCGCGGTGTGTATGAACTTACCACGTTTATGGGTGAGGGCAATGCATGGCGTTTGGTGCCTACCAACTTTGGCGGCTGGCCGTGGGAGAAAGAAACAAAAGCAGTATTAGATTTTGAATCGCCACTCACTTACGTGGATAAGATTAATACTCCGTTATTGA
Organism: Cytophagales bacterium; assembly: GCA_017303795.1. Classification (GTDB taxonomy): domain Bacteria; phylum Bacteroidota; class Bacteroidia; order Cytophagales; family Cyclobacteriaceae; genus ELB16-189. Next base: position 128,890 of record JAFLBR010000004.1, read on the forward strand.
TTATACATGGCGATCAGGATTTGCGCACCGGTGTTATCCAATCTGAAATGCTTTATAAGAGTTTAAAGATTCTGAACAAACCTGTAGAATACATTCGTTACCCGCGCGAAGGCCACGAACTAACCCGCAGTGGTAATCCGGGCAGAATGATGGATCACATGTTACGCGTAATTGAATTTTTTGAACGCTATGCAAAACATCCGGAGCCTGCACCGGCTACAGTGAGGTAAATGAAATTTGGCAAAATCAACTTAGCAATTGCTTCGTTAGCGGCAGTTGGTTTTAGTTTCATTTCACATGAGTTCGCTCATTGGATAATGGGCGAACTTTTGGGCTATGATATGGTGATGACATTAAATACGGGTTATCCTAAAGCCTCGCGCTGGAATACAATGGAGGACTACATGATTGTGAGTGCCGTTGGTCCCATCATAACACTAATAACCTCCGCCACAATTTTTCTTCTAATCCGGTTTGATGGCAGCAAGTATTGGTTCGCGTTACTCTTCTCTTGCTTTTATCTTGAACTACTTTCTGGTGTTTTGAATTTTAGACACGCAAATGATCTTGGTCGAATAAGTCAATACTTTAATATTGGATTATTTACTTTATCCGTACTATTTGTTTCGATACACGGCTGGCTTCTGTATTCAACTATTTTGAATAAAAAATATTCACATGCTTTTGTCGTGCAAACGCTGCTTTGGATATTGCTATTCTCTTCTATATGGATTATGGCTAATCAGAAATTTAAAATCATATTGATTTCATAGTCAGAATTTCAAAAAGAGAAGATTATTATCTCTTTCTGTTTGATCAATTTAGAATATGTTACTAACATGTACCCGATTTAAAACTCTACCTGTATTATGAAAATAGAAGTAAACACCGACCGGCACATTGAAGGCAGCGAAAGACTTATTGCGTATTGTAAATCAACTCTTGAGGCGGAGTTCGATCGCTTCAGCGATTACATTACCCGCATAGATGTACACTTTAGTGATGAGAACGGTGCCAAAGGTGGCGATGACGACAAGCGTTGTCTCATTGAAGCAAAACTGAAAGGACTTAATCCTGTTACCACTACCAACCACGCCTCCAACCTTGACGATGCTCTGAGCGGTGCAATTGATAAGATGGCTTCGGTATTGGATTCTACTTTATCGAAACTGCGGGGGCATTAAACAAATTGATGCCACAGATTTACACAGACCAACTCAGATAGGATTAAGTCTGAGGACATCGGTACAATCTGTGGCTATCTCAATGTTTGAAGTCGATAGCACGAAAATTATTTCTTATTGAAACTTATGTGCCTTGAATTTCCAACACCAGATGTTGGACATAAGTCCTATTGAATAAGACTGACCAAACTTTACCAACTACCACTACTACCGCCACCACCAAAGCTTCCGCCACCACCCGAAAAACTACTACCGCTGCTGCTCCAGCTACTTGAACTGCTTGATCCCCAACTGCTGCCACTACTCCAACTTCCGCCTGAACCACCAGAGCCGCCACCTTCTTCAAATTTCTTCGCAATTTTTTTACCCCATGGGGTTTGATTCACCAACCATTTAATAATAGGGAAGCCTGCCAGATAAGATACACCTGGCACAAACCAGAGATGACCCGGAAAAACAAAGGCTGGAAAAATAGAAAAGAAAGGCGTTAAGAATAAATACATAAACCAACCCCAGCCACCTTTTATAAACAACCCAAAAAAAGCAAAGATACCGAGGAAGGCATAGATGCCCAGTCCAATGAGAATGCGGGCCGTAGTTGAAAGCTCACCTATTTCATTACTATCAATAGCAGTGTACTCACCACCAATTGCGTTGGTTATTGCTGTTATAGCTGCTGATACACCATCATCAAAATCGGCTCTGCGAAAAGCGGGCGCCATTTCATTGCGGATAATTCGATTTGAAAGTGCATCGGTTAATACGCCTTCCAAACCATGGCCAACTTCAATACGCATTTTATGATCGTCAACTGCAATCAGCAACAGCACGCCATTGTCTTTATCTTTCTGGCCCAGCTTCCATTTTTCAGCTACGCGTAATGAGTATTCTTCAATCGATTCGCCATCTAAAGAAGTGATGGTAAGAATAGCAATCTGATTTGAGGTTGAATCTTCATAAGCCTTTAGTTGCGCTTCCAATGCTTCAACCGTTTCATGCTTTAGCACATGCGCATCGTCATGCACACGCGTTCCCCACAACTCAGGTACTGGTTTTTGTGCAAGAGCAATACCTGAAACAAACAGAAACAACAGGAAAGATAATCGCATCATGCAATCTATTCTTAATACAGTTTTACCACGAATCACTCGAGCCACCGCCACCGGAAAATCCACCGCCACCAAAATCGCCACCCCACGAACCTCCCGAAGAACCACGGCCACCGCCTAACATACCACCCAACATAGCGGCCGTCCAGTAACCGCCCATGCCACCACCACCGCCACGATTTTTGCGCGACATCAATAAGATTATTAAACCAAGAAAAATTAACGTGCTCCACGATGATTTTTTACCGCGCTTTCGCGGAGTGGGATTATCATTCGTGTATTCACCGGCTACTGCTTTTATAATGGCTACCACACCGGCTTGAATTCCGGCTTCATAATTTCCCTGGCGGAAGTAAGGTGCAACTTCATTCCGGTTTATCCGGCTGCTCAATGCATCGGTCAATACGCCTTCTAAACCATAACCCACTTCAATACGCATCTGGCGTTCTTGCATGGCAATCAGAAACAATACGCCATTGTCTTTTCCTTTCTGGCCCAGTTTCCATTCTTCAAACACCCGCACACCATAACCATCAATATCTTCACCTTCCAGCGAAGGCACAATTAATACTGCAATCTGGGTTGAAGTTGAATCGCGATGGGCTTGCAACAACGCTTCCATTTGTGCTTTCGCAGATGCGGAAAGAACATTGGCTTCGTCATGCACCCACACAGCATTGTGTGGTGGAACTGCGCGCTGAGCCTGACCCGCAAAACCTGCAGCTATCAGCATCAGCAGAACTAAAAATCGTAATGAAGAAAAACCTTTCATGCGAACGTTATTCCAGGCGTAAATCGTCTTTCAACTCGTTCACATCGTCAGGCGTGATTACAAATCCTTTTTCCAACAGCAAATCGCCACAGCGTTTAATAGCAGATACGATACCATCGGTAATATGACCTTGTTTTACATTCTCAATAATTACCTTCACCATGCCGTCCCACTCTTTCTGATCCACCACTTTGCTGATGCCCTTATCGGCCATTACTATTACTTCGTGTTCAAAAAATGAAATGAAGATCATGATGCCCGTACGCTGGCGGGTGTTGAATACTTCTTCTTCAAGGAATGCACTTTGTGCCCGCTTAAACGTGGCCGAATCCATGTAGGATTGACTAAGCATAAGTCGCTTAACAAAACCCAGGTAATTTGCTTTGATGGCTCCAATCAATCCACCCAGTACAACCAACGTAAAAATCAAAACCGGATCGTACACAGCCAGGCTTGGCACGTAGCGATCAAAAATCACGATAAGTGCAAACACCAATGCGGCACCAATAAGGGCGGCCCGAAAATTGGCAATGGTATAATGACTGCTCTTTTCTACAAACACAGGCACAATCTCGCCTGAGATTTTACTCTCGGCTTCTTTCACAGCATCTTTTATGCGCTGCAGGTCCTGCTGACTAAATCGATCTTGAATTGCCATAGCAATGGTGTTGAGGGAAACAAAGATAGCGGAAAACAAACTCCATCCGGCAGAACGATGTAAATAATCAGTTTGCGCCAATCAGGGTAAAGGCACCCCAGTAATAAGGTTGCGGATATTGCTGTCTTGTAATTTGCATGGCCTGCCGGTATGCTTCTGAAATATTGTTGGTGCGCAGATATTGTTCATAGAATGCATCCATAAACGTAACGGTTGCTTCATCGCTTATTTTCCAGAGCGAACCCATAACCGATCTGGCACCAGCCAATTGAAATGCGCGTTGCAAACCCCACACGCCTTCGCCACTCTGAATTTCGCCTAGCCCAGTTTCGCAAGCGGAAAGTACTACTAATCTGGTATCCGGTAAATCGAGTTGGGTTACTTCATAAGCGGTAAGAAATCCATCTTCATACAACGCATAATCTGAAACAGAAAGGGGTTCAGTATCGGCCGCGCCCGCTAAAATCAATTTTGATTTTAGATAGGTATCTGCTTTGGAAAGTTGATCGAACTGACCATGCGTGGCAAGGTGTAATACAGCCGGACTCTTCAATCCTTTTACATTCGATTCGTTGGCATCGGCTCCGGTTAACATTTTAATTTGAAATCCGCCACCGTCTGCTTTCGAGCTGATGAGTTCAACCTCTTTTTTGGTTCCGGGTAATTCTTCAATACCGGCCCGTGTGTTTTCGTTGGCTTCCACTGGCACTACTTCATTGCTTCGGTAAACGTTACCACCTTGTTTGCGACTCATTTCAAATCGTGGATTACCCACCAACACAATTGTTTTGTTGGGAAGGTTTGTATCGGCCACAGCCAACAAATCGCGACCCGTAGAAACACGTTTTACTTCAATTTCATCCAACACAAATTTTTTGGTAGCAGGGTTTTGCAACGCTACCGGATTAACAATGTGGTACACTCCATCGGCACTTACAATAACCGTTTTGGCTCCCTGAAGTTGTTCGTTGATTTTTTTCCAATACGTGTTATAACTATCCGTATCTTCCGATTGCGTGCGCACCCGATTTTGATAGTTACGCAGACTGCGAATTTCAAACGCTTCGCCTTCGCTAATCTGAAACAGAGTGGGTTTGCTTTCGCCCGGTTTTATTACGAGTGCCCAGTATTGAATTTTCGGTTTATCAAACTCGAAGTTATCGCGTTGCAGGCGCAGAATCTCTAAGTAAACATCGCCCTTCTTCAATCGGGCTTGTACATCCTGCCAACGAACCGGCTTCATAATATTTACTGCTACCAACTTCAGGTTTACTGCTCGTTCCAGGTCACCAATGCGAACGGAAAGCCGGTTAATAGAATCGGCTGTGGCCGGATTGCCCGGAGGTTGTTGATAAAATGCTGCGAGCTTATCGCGCAGGCGTTTTATCTCTGCTATCTGCGCAAGCGTTACTTTGTCTTTGATTTTACGAAGTTGTTTTTCTTGCTCGCGGGTGGCATCGAGAATAAGGCCTTTGGTTTGCAGAATTTTGTTGAGCAGTTCACCGGTTTGATCATTACCTTTTTCGGTAAGCAGCAAGAGCAGCGAATAGTAGCGCTCCAACTCTTTTGTATAGTTTTTAAAGAACTCGCGCTTTTCGTTTTCAGTAAAGTATTGGAAGTTTTGAATGAGGTTTTTTTCTTCTTCAGCAATAATGGATTGGGCTTGCGTTAACGCAGTAGTAAGTTGATTGGATTTTACTTTGAGGTTGAGGTAGTAGGGATTAATCCAGGAATAATTATTTGCTACATGTCCGTAATTTTCAATTTTATTGAGTTGTCTAATTAAGCCGAATGTCTCATTATAATTTTTTTCTGCCTCCTGAAAGTCACCCTTTAATTGATTAAATAGGCTGCGTTCAATCAATGTAGTCGTGTATTTCTCTGCTAATGTTGGTTGATTCGTCTTCATTGCACTTATCACGAGGTGAACCGCTGATCCAAAAAGTTTATTCGAGATTCTACTGTACTCTTGCGCTCTTGAGACTTGCATGCGAATAGAATCTGGTATGCTTGGGTCAGAGAAGGTAGTAATAGAGGTTTGTTGTGCCTCATCCATGAATTTGTAAACTAATTTTAAATCTTCACTAGATTGTTGGGCATAGGGAAGGCATTCTTCAAATTTATATTGCTGAAAATAGGAATTTGCAAGTCTGCCGGAATAATCCAATCTACGGCTTACAACAAGTTGCTCTTTCATTCTTTTCATGGATTCTTCGTACACAACCTTTGCTTTTAAAAGCTGTTGTTTGGTCTCTTCGGGCCATGCGGGATTTATCTTATAGACTGAGTCTGCCGGTTGCACATTATAATCTAAACTTCCCGACTCAGCTAACTGCTTTAATTGAAGTAACACTTGTATTGCTTCTTCATATTGTTCTGCGCGATAAAGGCTCATCCCCATTTCTGCATAAAATGCCTGTCTTATAATCGGATTACTATGACTTTCGAGGAATTTACTTTTGGTTTCCAGAAAGCGAAAGCTTTTCTCATACAAGTGAGTTGCATTATAAACCGCACTAAGGCCGAGATACACATGAGCGATAGATTCACTGGATACTTGTGAATATCCGCGATTATAAAATGGAAAATTTTTCTCATAAGCATTGATAGCTTCAAAATAAAATTGTGCGGCCTTGGAATAATCACCAGCCAATTTTACGTATGAAACTGCTGTAAATCTGGCATTAAAGTATTCTTCATCTTCGTTGGTGAAGTTTTTATCTACAAACAGAAACAACGTCTGAATAGCTTTGCTCTTGTCTTTGGAGTAATGAACTGCGTTAATCAACCTATCATACTCCGTATAATCAACTTGGCGGGTGCGAACCCGGTTTTCCTGCCCGCGCAGCGTAAAGGAGAATAAAAGCAAAATAAAAAGGCCCGTTAAAAATCGCATGTTGGGAAAACAACTTCTTGCAACTTACTTATAAACCCGTTGCCGTAAAATCAATTTGACTATTTTAGCGGAATGATCACCACCTTACTTTCGCATGGCTGGAAAAAATTCAAGCGCTCTGTAGCGTTCGAAAAAGAATTGGCCACCAATATTTTTCTGGGCCTTATTGCCATCATGGTTTTTGGGTATGCTATTGCGCTGGGCTTCTTTCTGGAAAAAATTATAACCAACGGGTTTAATCAACCCGATAGCGTGGGGTTTCTAAACGGCTTGTTGTTTTATTATTTCGGCTTTGAGTTTATGCTGCGCTACTTCATGCAAAGCACACCTGCGTTAGATGTGCAACCTTATTTGCACTTGCCGGTTAGTCGCAGGTACCTGGTGCATTACATGCTTATCAAATCGCTGTTGCATCTACTTAACTTCTTGGCACTGGTGTTATTTGCTCCGTTTGCTTTTACAGCCGTAGCCACACAGGCGGGGGCTTCGGCAGGCGTATGGTTGTTGTCCATTTACCTGATCAGTCTGTGTTTACATTATCTCGTGCTGATTTTTAAAAAGGGACTGGACGATACCATTATTGGTTTTTTGGTACTAACCGGAGTGCTGGGCGTTTTTGCACTGGCTGATTATTATAACTGGTTTAACGTTTCAAAAATTTCGGCAGCCGGGTTTAAATTTATACTCAGCAACCCAATGGCGATTGTAGGTTTACTCGCACTCTTATTAGCCATCTACTATTTTAATTTTACGTACTTTTTACGGAACATGTATTCGGAAGAGCTTACTCCGAATAAAAGTTCTAAAGACAGCGCTTCGCAAAACCTGGCCTTTCTGCAAAGCTTCGGCATGTTGGGTGAGTGGGCCAATCTTGAAGTAAAATTAATCTTACGCAACAAGCGTACCCGCAGTCTGCTTATGCTTAGTGCATTCTTTTTATTTTATGGACTAATCTTCTACACCAACAAAACCTACACCGAAGGCTTGCCGGGCTTTCTTTTGTTTGTGGCCATATTTATTACCGGCATTTTCATGATTAACTATGGGCAGTTTTTGTTTAGCTGGCAAAGCAATCACTTTGATTTTACTTTGACCAGACCGGTCTCGCTTGCACAAGTTGTTGAGTCGAAATACTGGTTGTTATGTGGCATTACAGTAATCTGTTTTGTGCTTAGCATTCCGTATGTCTATTTCGGGTGGCATATCTTGCTTACCCATCTCGCGGCAGCGTTGTTCAACATGGGCGTTAATGTTTTTGTAATCATGAACCTTGCCATGTGGAATCCTAAAAAAATTGATCTTACCAAAAGCAGTATGATGAACCATCAGGGTGTGGGTGCCGCCCAATGGGTTATGGGGATTCCGGTTTTGCTTTCGCCCTATTTATTCTATTTACCGTTTAGTATTGCCGGCTACCCCACACGAGGTGTGGTTGCTGTTGGGCTGGTTGGTATTATCGGGTTGGTATTCCGAACCAAATTATTATCACTTACAACAAAACGATTACAAGAACGCAGGTATGCCATTGCTGCCGGCTTTAGAAAAGATTAATACTTATGATTTCAATTTCTTCCCTATCGAAAACGTACGGCACTGAGCCGGTTGTTAATGTTTCAAGTCTATCCATCCGCAAAGGTGAAAGCTTTGGCCTGGTGGGTAATAATGGTGCCGGTAAAACAACTTTGTTTCGCATGATTCTGGATTTGATTCGCCCGACAGAAGGCAGCGTAACCATAGAAGGTAAAGACGTGCAAGGCAATGATGAGTGGAAACATTATGTGGGCTCGTACTTAGATGAGGGTTTCTTGATTCCATACCTCACACCCGATGAGTATTTTAATTTTGTGGGCAAACTACATAGCTACAGCGATGCTGACCTCAGTCAGTTTCTGCAAAAGTTTGAAGAGCTATTTAATGGTGAGATTACCGGTAAGAAAAAACACATTGGCGATCTATCGAAAGGAAATTTAAAAAAGGTAGGCATTGCAGCGGCCTTCATGGGTAATCCACAAGTAGTAATTCTGGACGAGCCTTTCGAAAATCTTGATCCCACTTCACAAATCCGCTTAAAGCGACTCTTGCAACAGGAAAGAGAAACACGTGCTGTTACGTATCTCATCTCCAGCCATGATTTAAACCACGTAACTGAAATTTGTGGCCGCATTGTTATCCTTGAAAAAGGAAAAGTGGTGAAAGATATGGAGGGCGGAGATTTACTGGCACAATTAGAAGAATACTTTAAGGCATAAGTTTGAAACTTTTATTCTTTCTGCTGTCACTCGCTTCGTTTACGTATGCACAAGATTCGTTGCGTGTAAGTATTGGGCGGGTTGGTTCTGCACGCGATACGCTTACGCAAACCCAAGGCGGATTTGTTTTAGCGGGTGGTGGCAAAGATGTAGATGCAGCTATGAAGTGGTTGCTTACGCGAAGTGGTGGTGGTGATGTCGTGATCATTCGTGCGTCTGGTTCGGTGGGATATAATGATTACCTGTTTGAACTTCACCCTGTAAATTCTGCAGAAACATTACTGATTGATTCCCGCGAAAAAGCGATGCTCCCGGAAACGGCTGAGAAAATCAGAAATGCTGAAGCGTTGTTTATTGCCGGAGGCGATCAATGGAATTATGTAAAGTATTGGAAGGACACAGAAGTATCGAAAGCCATAAAATTTTTAATCGAAGAAAAGAAAGTACCCGTTGGTGGAACGAGTGCCGGATGCGCGGTGCTCACCGAATTTATTTTTGATGCGCAGTTTGATACCGTGGTTTCTGCCGATGCGCTTGCCAACCCTTACGCGCAAGCGGTGGGTATTTCAAAAAGTTTTATCACGATACCATTTTTAAAAAACACCATTGCCGATCAGCATTACTCGCAACGCAACCGGCAAGGAAGGCATGTAACATTTATGGCCCGCATGATGCAGGATTTTAAAATTAAAAACCCAAAAGGAATTGCCGCAGATGAACGCACCGCAGTTTGCATTGACGCACAAGGAAATGCATTTGTGTTTGGATCGGGAAAAGCATTTTTTATTTCTGCAAACAAGAAGCCAACACAATGCACCCCCAATAAATCACTTACGTGGGATCAGAAAGATGCATTAGCGGTTTGGTATTATCAGGCAACAGAACAAGGCACGGCTGCATTTAATCTTAACCAATGGCCAACGCAAAAAACAAATGCGTATTGGAGTGTGAAGGCGGGAGAGTTAGTTGAGAATGTAAATCACTAAACTGAACGCACCCTTTTGGGTACTGATAAGTGTCCTCAATTAGTTTGACACTGAGATAATTTTTTCCAGATAAACAGGTTGGTTCTGATTTGTTACTCCTTGCAGCACAATCCTGTAATTGCCGGGCATATCGGAGGTGAAGAATGTAGCACCGTACCCTTTAGGGCCTTCGTATTTCAACTCTGGGTTCCAATAAAGGGTAGAGCGGTAGTCGGACACAGTTTGATCTTGCACAATACTTTTATAATCAGGGCTAACAAAAGTAAGCGGTCGATTAAACCCCCTCAGTTCAATGGTGGGGGTTGTGTCCTCAGGGCGCGAAAACCGATTGAATCCCTCCTTGAGGTAAACAGCTATAATTCCATTACGTCCCTGCTCTCCATATAGGACATTCATTTTTCTACTTACTTCAATTCGATCTACCATGTTAATATCCAGATTTTGTAATACGGTGGCCGCAGAACCACCAACCGGAACATCATTTATTAATACTAGAGGTTCAGTACTTGTACTGATTGACCCAGCACGGCTAAACCGGATTTCACATGGGTTGCTTGCACAGTTGATTAGTAATCCAGGTATCTTACCTTGAAGTGACAGCAGCAAGTTACCAAAATTCAGCAGGCCTTCTGCTTTTACAATTTTATCAGCACCACCCCTGATTCCCTTCTGTTGTGAATTCTCAAATCGGTTTGCCCGGACCTCCACTTCTTCCAGCATCTTTACTTCAGGAGGCGCCAGATAATCAGCTAGCATGCGTTGTGTGCTTTGGGCCGATTCTGTGTTAAACCAATAACCAGGAACAATTAGATTTAACACATCGTCTGTTTCTTTTTCAAGTTGTATCCGTCCATAAAATTCACTTCCCTTTTTACCTCTTTTAGCTTTGTAAAAATAGGTTATTGAGTCATAAAATTTCAGGCCATTAACTTGAAACCATCCTTTCTCATCAGTTAAAAATTCAAGTGCTTCAGACATGTCTTCCCTCATTAAGCTAAGCGTAACTTGTTTACCGGTTTTATATTCTGAAACAAACTGGCCTGTGAATCGAACTCCTTTTTCCACAATCTGATCAATTGAAACCGGAGGTTCTTTGTCAATACTCTTATCCAAATACCAATTCTGTCTAATTGTCGCTTCCGGAATACGGGCAACCTGAGTTAAATCGGTTACAGCTATTGCATAATTTCCTTGAGGCAGGTTTTGTAAAGTAACATCTACTCGCTGCCGCAGGCCATAGCTGTTTAAATTTGTTTGAATAACATAGCCCTCCGAAACAGGTGCAGCAGTATCCGAGAAAGGCAGCGCTCTTTCGGTTAAATTCAAAACCGGAATACTCTTGTAGAAGAAATGATTTGTTCCAAAATTATACATAAAGCGAGTATAGGCACGAAGGATATAATTACCACTCGGCAAATCATCAGGTAAAATAATACTTCCTGCCAACCGGCCACTGTCTAACGACAATACTTGCCGAGCCCAAACTTGAGACTGTTTGTTAATTAATTCAAGGTAAAGCACCCGGCTGAGCGAGTCTTTCTTCGTACTATCCAATTGGTTAAGAAATGCTTTCGTCCAAATAATCTCACCCGGATAGTAATAGGGTTTATCCGTAACTACGAAAACCTTTTCGCGATAACGATTTAATTCAGAAAGCAATGGGCTTAATGGAGGCAGTTGTTCTTCCTCTAATCTGATCATTAATGTAGTAACCGGGGTTTTTAAATTTACCTTCAGGGTAACAAATGCATAACCAGTGCAGGAAACTTTTAATTCAAGTTCACCGGAAGGCAGTCCGGAAAATTCAAAAACTCCAAAACTATTGGTGTTGGTTTCAAGCGGTAAGTACTGTGCCTGAATTTTTGCTTTTACAAGCGGTTTTTGAGTGACGGCATCTATAACCCGACCTTTTATTTGGACTTGAGCGGGCGCAGTAGATGCAGCCATAATTGAGATGGATATGAAAAAAATTCGCAAATTCATATTGATAAATTTCAATACTAAGATATTAGAATAATGGATGTTCCGTCATCATTGGCATATCTACCATTGCAGCAAGACTGATTTATTTAAAGTATAGAAATGCTCATTCGTAGATCCTTGCTTTCAGATCTCCTTCCCTTTCCACTTGCCCGACTTCATATAGAAAAATGCCATCGAAAACATACTAAGCCAATACACCCACTCACTTCCCCAGCCCCACGCCACAGAAAGGTTGAGGTATTCCAACACCACAAACACATACACCACATAGATTACAATCGTAATCAATTCTATCATCAGGTTTACGCGCGAGTTGCCCGTGCCTGTAACGGCATTCAGCCAGATGGTACCGAACGACATCATCAGCAAGGCAACGGAAACTATGCGCACAATCGGAACTGCTTCTGCAATAAATTCATCGCCCTGACTATAGAAAGCTAAAAACCATTCGGGTATCAGGTTAAGAATGATGAAGATGAAAAAGCAAATTCCCAAACTCATTCGCACAACTCTTCTGATTAGCGGCATTACTTCTTCTGTTCGGCCCTGCCCAATAATGTTACTCACCATAGTGTTAGTCGTGGCCGCAAATGCCCAACAAAAAATGCCGAACAAGCCAAAGATGTTGCGCATAGTATTGCTGATAGCCAATGCGCGTGGCCCGTGGTGTTCTACCAGAATGTAAAAGTACTCCCAACTCATTATGCTAATAGCAAACTGCGCAATGAGCGGTGCTGAGATGGTGAGAATAATTTTAATTACAGACATGTCAATTTTGGTTTGCTCAAAAAATGCAAACGATTTATGAATGCCTTTGAAATGTATTACCGCATAAATTACAATCAACCCCGATGCTTCTGCAATAATGGATGCATAAGCGGCTCCGTTAAAACCGATTGCCGGAAATCCGTAATGGCCGAAGATCATCACATAATCTAACCCGATATTTACAAGGGCTTCGGCAAGCGTTCCCCAAACCAGAAACCGGGTTTGGTTGGTACCCACCAGCAATGCATTACGCATTACATACAAATACAAAAATGGCAAGCCCCAGATGCGGATCAAAAGAAAATCAATTACCTGCGTTGCTGTAGCGGCATCGTGAATAAACGTGCGCATTACTACCGGAGCCAACATATAAGTAAGCGCAATACCCATGGCCGCAATAACCAATGCTACCCACACGCCATTATAAAACAACCGCCCTATTTCTTTTGGAAGATTTTGCCCCGCCCTGCGCGCAATCAGCGCCTGCAACCCATTGTTCAGTCCGTTGCCTATTACGGCAAAAATCAGGTAATACACTCCGGTTATTCCGGCACTGGCCAGTTCGCGCTCGCCCAACATGCCCAGAAAAATGTTGTTGGTAATAAAATTGATCTGCGGCACCAGCATAGCAAGCGAAATGGGCAATGCCATGAACAAGATTTGTTTGTAGCCGGTATCTAAGCGCAGTTGCATAAAGCGGAGGCGAAGGTAATAATCTTCTATGTGCCCTTTGTGACTATGTGGTTAAAGAATTTTACTTAAACATGGCATAAAACCGCATTAGTTACCGCCCATATTAATAACTAAATGAAATCTCCTTCTAAACTCTTTATCTTTCTACTTGAAAATTCAACTTTGTTTATGCGCTATACCACAATCTGCCTGTTCTTGTTTTGCTGCCTAACCTCCTTCGCTCAAACCGAAATGCCCAGCGAAGTTTACCCGCTGATTACACAATACGAAGCCGATCGCGGAAGCTTGCAGCGCTTCTACTTTGTGCCCGGCTCGCCCGAACGCATAGAACGTTTCAACCAGTTTTATAAAGATTACCTCAGCCGGTTGCAACAACTACCGTTTGAAAGTTTTTCTACCGGAGGCAAGGTGGATTACATTATGATGAAACGCATTCTTGAAAATGAACTTGGTCTTTTAGCACAAGAAGAAAAAGAAGCCACGCAGGTAACCAAGTTTACCGCCTATGCAAATGCCGTGTATGAAATTGAAAAGAAGCGCAGGCGTGGGTTACACTTAAAGAGCGATGAACTTGCCCAACAACTAAACGATATTAAAAAGAACGTGCAGGCTGCACAACAAAAACTTGCGCAAGAACCTAACTTTACTGTAGCCCTTGCAACACGCGCAGCCGAAATTATTGGTGGTCAGCAAACCGCACTAAAAAGTGTGTATGAATTTTACGATGGGTACGATCCGCAATTTACCTGGTGGGTAAAACGTCCGTATCAGCAGTTGGATAGTGTGTTGGGTAAATACGCGGGTGCGTTAAAAAATAAAATCGATGCGGCCACGCGCCCCAAAGACGATGGCAGCGGTATAATTGGTAATCCGATTGGCCGCGATGAGTTGTTGCGTTTGTTACAATTGGAAATGATTCCGTATTCACCAGAAGAGCTGATAAACATTGCCAACAAAGAATTTGCGTGGTGCGATGTCGAGTTGTTAAAAGCTTCGCGCGAAATGGGTTTTGGCGACAACTGGAAAGCTGCACAAGAAAAAGTAAAACAAGCCTACGTGCCCGAAGGGTATCAGCCCGAAGCGATGTTAAAATTGTATGATGAGTCGATTGCTTTTCTGAAGAAGAATGATCTGCTCACCATTCCACCAATTGCCGAAGAAACCTGGCGCATGCGCATGATGCCTCCAAGACAACAGTTGATAAGCCCGTTCTTTTTGGGTGGCGAAGTGTTGCAGATAGCTTATCCTACCGATGCCATGGATCATGAAGCCAAGCTGATGAGTATGCGCGGCAACAACCCGCACTTCTCGCGTGCAACGGTACATCATGAATTGATTGCAGGCCATCATCTGCAAGGGTTTATGAACAACCGCTACAAAACCTATCGGTATTATCGCACACCATTCTGGACGGAAGGCTGGGCGTTGTATTGGGAATTGGTTTTGTGGGACATGAATTTTCCGCGTGGCCCTGAAGATAAAATCGGGATGCTGTTCTGGCGCATGCACCGCTGTGCGCGGATTATTTTTTCACTCAATTATCATTTAGGAAAATGGACACCACAACAGTGCATTGATTTTCTGGTTGATCGTGTTGGGTTTGAACGTGCCAATGCCGAAGCAGAAGTACGCAGAAGTTTTACGGCCAACTACGGGCCATTGTATCAACTGGCTTATATGACAGGCGCCTTCCAGTTTTATGCACTTAAAAAAGAATTGGTTGACAGCGGCAAGATGACTTACAAACAATTTCACGATGCCGTACTACGCGAAAACAGTATGCCGGTTGAAATGGTACGCGCCATCTTAACCAACCAACCGCTTACGCGCGATTTTAAAACAAGTTGGAAGTTTTATAAGTAGTTAACTTACAAAGCCTGACAGGTCTGTACATAAGTTATTAAAGACCTTGTCAGGCTTTGTTATAAATTCAATTTAACTTTTGCTCCAATCGCTCAATAACCTTACGCAGGGCTTCGCGGTTTCTGGCTTCATGATAAAACCGGGGAAGTTTTTCCAACAAAGTATAATGCGTGCGGTTTTTATGTTCGCGCAAGCCCGCACCAATGTATGCTTTCAAATAGGCAAGGTGTTTATCGTTATAGGCCCACACTATATTGTTGCGAAAGCGGGCCAGCAACCATAGCGATGCATCAAAATACCCATGTGCAGCCGTTACCAGTGCACCAGTTTTACCGAAGGCAGCAGAAACTTCTTTGTTATAACCGCACTGCACACAAAACAACCGTACTAATCGGGCATCACGGTTTGCTTTGGCTATTGCTCTTTTTTCGCACGAAGGGCAAACCACCCATACCTCGTTATAAAAATCGGAAAGGCGAAAGTTCTTATCGGCAAAGCGGGTGTTCATAAATTTAATCGCAGCAAGATAAGGTTCATTGCTGGCCGTTAATAACCGTTTAGCAAAAAGCAATTACCGTTAATTTTCTTTTGTTCAACTTGCATCGTTTAAAATTCAATTCTCCTATGAAAAAAATCTACTTCTGTGTATCGCTGCTTTGCCTTATGCTGCATGTGGCCCATGCACAGGAATACCGCAACCATGCGCAGCTTTCACAAAAATTAAAAAGCCTCGAAGCTTCTTCTGCCGGGTTGGCTAAACTTCAATCTATTAGTAAAACCGCTGGTGGTAAAGACATCTGGCTGATGGAGATTGGCACGGGCGACCGCGCCTCGCGCCCGGCTATTGCTGTGGTGGGTGGTGTAGAAGGCTCTTTATTATTTAGTCAGGAGTTGGCCGTGGGCTTTATTGAAAAATTGTTAGCCGCATCAAAAACCGACAGCATTAAAAACCTGCTGGCTACTACTACTTTTTATGTGTATCCATCCATGAGTCCCGATGCCAGCGAACAATACTTTGCTTCGTTGAAGTACGAACGCAGTGGCAATACATCTGCTACCGATGATGACCGCGATGGTCGTATAAATGAAGATCCGTTTGAAGATTTGAATGGCGATGGAATCATCACCATGATTCGGGTAGAAGATGTTACCGGCAAATGGAAAACCCACCCGGCCGATGCCCGTGTAATGGTGCTGGCCGATGCTACCAAAGGTGAGCGCGGTAACTACAGCCTGTACACCGAAGGTATCGACAACGATAAAGACAAATTGTTTAATGAAGATGGCGAAGGCGGCATTCACTTTAATAAAAACCTAACGTTCGATCCGCCCTACTTTACACCTGGTGCGGGCGAGCATCCGGTATCTGAATTGGAAAGTCGTGCGTTGCTAAATCTGTTACACGAACAAGCCAACGTATTTGCTGTTGTTACATTTGGGCCAACTAACAACCTGGCCGAACCGTGGAAGTTTGATCGCTCTAAAACCACAGCCCGTGTTATTACCGGCATTCTGGATGGCGACTCAAAACTGAATAAACTGGTGAGCGATCTTTATAAAAAATCGGTAGCCACCAAAGATGCTCCTGCGGCTGCACCTGCCAAAGGTGATTTTGTGCAGTGGGCTTACTTTCATTATGCGCGTTTAAGTTTTAGCACACCCGGCTGGTGGGCACCTAAGTTCGAGATTCCAAAAGATTCTGCCGCAGCTAAAAAATATAAAACCAACGAAGACAAAAACACCGATGTAGATTTTCTGTGGTGGGCCGAGAAGGAAGGATTAGATGTATTTGTTCCCTGGAAAAAAATTAATCATCCCGATTTTCCCGGCAAGGTTGTAGAAGTAGGAGGCTTTAAACCTTTTGTAAAAAACAATCCCCCTGCTAAAAGTATCGACAAAGCTGCTGCTGATCATACCAACTTTCTGGTTGCCCTTGCCAATATTAAACCCGAGCTGGAACTACTCAATCAAAAAACCGAATCGTTGGGTAACGATGTTAGCCGCATTACCGTAACCGTGCACAACAAAGGTTTGCTTCCCGCTGTAGCGGATATAGGCGCACGCAATTATTGGGTAAAGCTTATCAATGTATCGCTAACGCTTGCCAAAGATCAAAGTTTGGTTAGTGGTAATAGAGTAGTGGTACTTAACAACCTGCAACCAGGCGAGAGTCAGGAAATAAGCTGGCTGGTAAAAGGTAAAGGCAGCGCTACGTTAGAAGCAGGCGCACCACAAACCGGTTTCAAAAAAATCAACATCACGCTATAACAACCTGAGTTATGATTACTAAAAATATATTGTTTTGTTTTCTTTTGATTGGTGGCCTGGCTGCTCATGCACAAGATGCCAACGGAGTATTTCGTGCCGCGGGTTCACCCGAAAATCCTAAAGTGGCCATTAGCTGGAACCGCTATTACAACTACGATGGTATTACCGACATCTGCAAAAAAATTGCAGCGGCCCACCCGCAATTGGCAAAGTTGAGTAGCATTGGTAAAAGTTCGCAAGGTCGCGATATGTGGTTGCTAACCATTACCGACTTCAACAAAGGAAAAGCTGATAGCAAGCCCGCGTTTTATCTGGATGGAAACATTCACAGCAATGAAATACAAGGTACCGAAATGGCATTGTACACTGCGTGGTACTTAACCGAAACGTTTAAGGACATTACGTATATAAAAGAAATGCTGGCCGATAGAGTATTTTACATTGTGCCAACTATTAATCCCGATGCGCGCGATAATTATATGAAGGCCCCCAACACTCCGCACAGTCCGCGTTCGGGCATGGTGCCGGTTGATAACGATCGTGATGGAAAACTTAATGAAGATGGTTTTGATGATCTGGATAACGATGGCCACATCACCCAAATGATTCGCAAAAGCCCAACCGGAAGATTTATTAAAGACCCCAACAATCCGGGTCGCTTAATGCAAGCTAAAAACGATGAGCTTGGCGAATATGAAATTTTAGGTTCTGAAGGAATTGACAACGATGGTGATGGTCGTGTAAATGAAGATGGCGAAGGCTTTTACGATCCTAACCGCGATTGGGGTTGGAAGTGGCAGCCAAATCCTATACAAGGTGGCGCATACAAATATCCGTTCTCCATTATCGAAAACAGAAACGTGCGCGATTTTGTAATGGCACATCCTAACATTGCCGGTGCACAAAGTTTTCATAACAATGGCGGTATGATTTTGCGTGGCCCCGGTGCCGAAGAAGATGCCAGCACCTACAATGCCGAAGACTCACGCATTTACGATGCTATCGGCAAGAAAGGTGAGTTGTTGATTCCGGGTTACAAGTACATGATTGTATATCGCGATTTATACTCTGTGTTTGGTGGCGAGTTAGATTGGTTTTATGGTGGCCGTGGTATCTACACGTTTACCAACGAGTTGTTTACTTCGTACATGTATTTTAATCGTGCCAGTTCGCGTGGCGATGGCGGTTCGCAGGAAGAACCGTATGAGTTTAATCAAAGCCTTTTGTTTGGCGATGCATTGGTTTCATGGAAAGAATTTAACCATCCCCAATATGGAAAGATTGAAGTGGGTGGTTTCAAAAAGAATTTTACACGAGCCGATCCGGGTTTTCTGTTGGAAAGCGATGCGCACCGCAACATGTCGTTTTGTTTGTATCATGCCTACCACATGCCTAAGCTAAGTGTGGAAGAAATTTCGGAAAAGAATCTGGGCAACGGACTTACAGAAGTTACTGCGGTAATTAAAAACGAACGCCTGATGCCCACACATGCCAGCCAGGATTTAAAATATAAAATTGAAAGACCTGATTACATTTCGCTTGAAGGTGCAACTGTACTGGCTGGTATGGTTGTTGAAAATCGCGATTTGAATCTTACTTCCGAACAGAAAGTAAACCCGGCTGTATTGGAAGTGGCTAACATTCCCGGCCTCGGTTCAGTTACCGTTCGGTGGATTATAAAATCGGCTAAAGGATATTCAGTTAAAGTAGATAGCCGTAAAGGTGGAATGCTAAGTAAGCAGAAGTAATAAAGGCTATTAATCAACAAGAGGGGTTTTCGATCTGGCGATTGAAAACCCTTTTTTTAAGCCATTGCCAGCCTCGCATTTTTAGATGCCATCTCCAATTTAAAAACACACCTCAGAATTTCGTAGCTTTGAATTCAATTAATTGCTGACACGCCATGAGAACACTGAGCATTTCAATATCAGACCTCGAGCTTGATAAGTTTGGGATTAAAAAAGACAAGATTTCTTTTTCAGAATTTCTAGAGCTGGTGAGTCGTGAGTTGATGAAACAAAACTTAAATAAGACTATTGAACTTTCTGAAAAATATGGACTCTCTAAAATGACAATGGAGGAAATCACCAAAGAGGTCAAAGCCACAAGAAAAAATGCAAAGAATCGTAATTGATACTAATGTATTCGTATCGGCTCTTATTCAAAAATCGTATCCTTATCATATTGTTAATCATTTGTTTTTAGCCAACAAAGTCAGTTTGTGCATTTCTGATTCTGTGTTTGAAGAGTATTGTGCCGTATTTGGGCGAAAGAAGTTCTCACGATTTCCGGATTTTTACGAAAGTGCTCAAAAAATCATCAGTGATATTGAGTCTAAATCCATTCGATACACGCCCACTAAGAAAATAGCTATTATTAGCGACCATGACGATAATAAATTCTTAGAACTTGCTTTGGAGTGCAAGGCTCACTTTCTGATAACCGGAAACACCAACGATTTCACGATTAAAAGTTTTAAACGAACCGCCATTGTAACGCCTAAAGAATATTGGGATAGTTTTTCTTCCTAAGGAAATCTTGACTAAACAATTTATTACTTTAGAGAAAACCTTTCAATCCATGCGCATCCGTAAAGAAGTCTCACCCTGGAATGGCAAAATGTTTATCCGAATAACACTAATTGTGTTTGTTATTTACAATGGATTAATGCTATTGGCGAAGACGCTTGATGGCGATGCGTTGTTTTCACTATCCTATACGTGGATATTCAATTGCATCATTCAGCCGCTGGTGTTTGCCTCCATTTTTACCAATGCATCCAGAAAGATGACGCTGTTTATAAACGACTTTCAAAATATTGATTCGTTTGAGGACAAGCTTAACACAAACATTCTTAATAAGGGAATGAGTGCCAACCAAGGTGATGATAATACCGCTCACTATGTGGCTACCGGTTGGTTTTATAAGTTATTCAACCATTGGGATAGAACCGAAACTGTTTCGGTAAAATGGGGAACCGAAGTTGTGATTGAAGGTTCTTCCAGAATTATATCACAAGTAGAAGATTCACTTACGTGGAATAAGGTTTTTAAATCGTAACAAGACCGGCCAGACCTGACAGGTCTTGTTTATTATCGTCTTAAAGACCTGTCAGGTCTGGTTCATTACAACTTCGGCACCAACCATAAAAATCCTGCCGACAACAAAAACAAAACAAAAAACCAAAAAGAAGAAATTCGTTTTGTCTCAACAACAGTAGTTTCGCTTTCATTTGCATACGCTGATTCATTTGCGCGATTAAGATTTTGCAAAGCCGAGCTTCTCACGCCTTGCCACTGGTCGGAGTTAAACACATAAAAATTTGTGATAGTGGAATCAGCCGGTGAAATAACCGCATGCCAACCGGATTGCGCTGCCCAGAAAGAAGTAGTCCAGTAATTATCAATCACTACATTTTCACGCAAAGGAAGCGCAACACTATCGACTACCAATTCAGGCAAAGATTGATTGGAGATCATTTCTATTTCAATTGGCTCTTGCACGTAAATCGGAAAATCATTTTTTACTTTAATTTTTGTAGCAACAGAAGTGGGGCGAGCCAATGCTTCCAACAAAGGCGACCACAACGAACTATACATTTCCGGCTCGCCAATGGTAAGTTGTGTATAGGTTTCCTGTAGCAATTGCACGCCAATTTTTCCAGCACCCGAAAAGTTATAACCACTCAACGCGCGTCTGGCATTTGCCAGCGATGGCACATCTGTTTTAATTCGGGCAGCAACGGCTGGTAATACAATCGTTTTGTTATTCACCCGAACATGCGCGGTGTCGTCTGCAAAGTTTGAAAGTTCAAAACTAAACAATGGCTTTTGTAATTCCTCTGCAGCGGGCAACCAGAGTAATCCCAAACCAGCGCGGGTTGCTGTTTCCAATACAACCTGATCCGTTTTTGTTAAGGCTGTTTCGTTAGCAACAATCACCAGATCAAATTCATTCAGAAGTTCATCTGTAATTCGGTTCAGGTTAATAGAAGACCGATTGCCAAACTCCGTACGGTAATTTGTTTTGGAAACCTGCGTACGCATAGCTACGCCATGACCTTGCTCGATTAAAAAACTTTTTAAATAGCGCGTTTCCGCTGATGGATACGATTGAAGCATAAGCACCTGAAGCGGTCGCGTAGGGAAAACTTCTATCGGCAAAACTTCTTCTGCATTTGTTGCCAATGCTTTTAATGAAAATAAAAACGTACCCGTTTGTTGTGGTGTGAATGACAATGCAAACGAATTTGTTCCGGCCGCCACTTTAACCGAATCAACTATTCCACCAGGGCTTTCCAATACTAATGTAGTAGCGGCACCGTTCCACACTCCGGTAAGATTAACTTTACGATTAGCATAAATTTTCTCAGGCTTGTTCAGGTTAACGATTCCATCTGGTTTTGTTCCTTTCAAAAAACTGAATCCCGAATCTGGCAAAGCCCATGTGGGCAAACCATCGCCCGCAATAATTTTAATCTGATCTTTAAAATCCAATACACCGTTAGCCGATGTTAATGGTTGTGTATTTAAATACGCTGCCGCATCGGGCATAACTATAAACCGAAAGTCAGGATTTTTTGCGCGCACACTATCGGCTTGTGCGGCCCGATAATTTTTAGTCAACACTACAACTCCGCTCGTTGTTCGTTCGCGCTGCAAAGCGGGTTGAAGTAAATACAACAACACACTCAACATCATTAATGCTACTGCCACTAATCGCATCCACAAAAGTTTAGTGTTGCGTTTCCATTCCAGCCAACCAAACAGCAGCGTGAAGGCAATGCTTACCGTAACAATTATCCAAAGCGGAATTAAGGGCTCAACCTGCATAACTATTCGTTCATCAGGTTTTGTAAAAACTGTTCGTCAAGCGGATGCGCGGTTCTACCTTTTTGAATGGGCGAAGTTGGCGATGCGGGCACAATCTGCCAGAAAATTTTTCGCAGTGTAAGCCAGGCTTTCTTTTGTTCATCTGCTTGTACGGTGCCTTCGGTTATTGATTTAAGTAATGATAAACCTTCCAGGTATTTTCCGGGTTGCTCCAACACAACCGTAGCCAGTTCTGTACCGGCACTTGTCAGAATTTTTTTCTGAGCCTCTGTTGGCGCAGTATTGCTTTCTAAAAGTTGTTCCAGAATTTGTTGCGCCTGTCGAATGGCCGGATAAGATTCCTCAGCAAGCTTGCGCGTGTTGGTTGTGGCCGAATTGATTTCGGTTAAATCGCCACTCAGACGTTTCTCTTCTTTTAACGGTGGCGGTTCAAACCCCGTGCGATGCACATAAATGCGCGAATCGTTGCTGATCTCTTTCAAAAGTTTTAGTGCCGTGTATTGATGAGGTAAAGATTTTTCGGGTTCATACAAACGCAGGTAGAGTTCCGCATCCCACATTACAGTTAGAGCCGCTTTCAGTTTAGTGCGCATAGATTCTATGAAGAACGTAGCCACTTCGCCATCATCGTGCTGATGTGCAAATGCCGCCAACGGGTCTTTCTCTTCTTCACCATTTTGTTCGTGATTATGATTATGGGGAACTGCTGCTTTCTTTTGATCAACCAGATTATGTTCGTTCTCGGTATCATGTTGATGACCGAAACGTTTAACGGTTTCTTCTGCTGTTTCGTTATCATGATCGTCTTCTAGTGAAATAGCCCCACCGCCAATCTGATCTTCAAACTCCTCGCCCATAAACTGGCCATAGCGTAAACGCAGTACTTTCTGATCGTAACCCAACTCGTTGCTGGTCGATTTAAATTGCTGTATTGAAATCTTTTTCTTCGCTTTCAACAACTTCTCTGTATCGATAATAATCTGGCGCTGACTGCGGAAATACTCAGGCATTAGATCAACACCCAGTCCATCTTCATCAACAGTCTCATACTGTGTGGTGTCCTGAATGGCTATAAAAAATGTTTCGGTGCGATTGTAATTTGACGTTGGCTGCTGATTGTCGCGCGCCTCCACATAAAAATATAATTCATCGCCTGGCTCCAGACCCAACGTGCGCAGGTTCATGGTCAGGTTTGCATCAACCTGTTTCCCCGAAATAGCTTGTGGTGAACTGAAGCGTAGTTTTTCTTCGCGGAACTTTACCGACTCACCGCTGCCTTTACTCACTGTGGCAATAATCTGCGCATCGGTTAATCCATAATCATCGCGCAAGTTTGTTTTTACAGGCACGCTCCACGAATCTGTTTGTTTCAATCTGGTGAATTGCTCCAGATTTGTAATTTCAATTTGTGGGGCCTGATCTTTTATAACTTCAATCTTAAAGAAATCAGAGTAAACCGTTTTACCCAATGTGTTCCACGCCAGTTGATAAAATCCAGCTTCAATAATATTTTTTTGTGTGATATAAACTCCACCCTGCTCCTTTAACGCAATAGAATCGCGACCAGAAAAAACCAACCATGCCTGTACTGCGGTAGAAAACTTTGCGCTCCACACCACTTTACTGTTTTGCTGTACATTCAGATTTGCATCTTCAGCCTTACGGGATGCAAGACCCGTGTAGGAGGGAGGAGTTATGGTTACCTGTAACGAGTTAAGTCTAGCGGCTTGCGGATCAGCAGCTGTTGCTTGAACCTGATTAACCAACTCTTCAGTTTCTTTTTTTGATGCCGACTGAAACGCCATAAGTAAAGCACTGATCGCAACACTACCTAACAACGTGAGTGAAGCAATGCGCAATTGATGGGGTAATTTTATTTCAGGATAAATTAACTGCAATTGATTTTGAACACGAGACAACTGAATTTTTTGAATTAAGCTTAATGTCGATTCATCTGCCAGCAACAAATCGGCACTGGCCTGAAGCTGCGGGTACCGGTTGTTGAGGTGGTGAATCAAAAAGGGGGCCGCAGGTGAAAGTACTTTTGTTCGCATCAACGACAGAAGAGCGGCAAACGCTGTCCCTAAAATGACTCCAATTGCTCGCCCAATTGTATCGGTAGCAATCCAGTCTGTTATGGCCCATACCAATAACCCAGCGGCAAGCGCAATCAGCAATACCTCCACGCTGCGCATAATTGTATAGCGTGTGCTTAGTTTTTTCAGCAAAGGCGATTGCGTACTCATTGTTTTCTCACAAATGCAAGTAAACGCTCTGCGGCAAGCGTAAGTAAAAACAAAATCAATAGCGGAACATTAAACTCGGCATTTACAATTGCAGCTGTTTTTACTTCTGCTTTTTTGAAAAACGCTTCGGGTAAGGTTCGGTTATCTAATGTTGAAATTTTTTTATCAGCAACAACATTATTTGTAATCAACTTTGCCAGTTGGATGGTGAAATCATTTTGAAGCGCGGCATCTACGCTTAGTCGTTGCGTTAATTGCCATTGATTTACAGTTTGCTGTTGCAGCAACTGATTGGATTGCGTGAGATCTGTTGAAATAATCTTTGCAGATGTTTTTGGCTTCGCTTCCGCTGAAAGCCACATCAACCAATCGGTATTGGGTTGTAATGCTGATTGCAGTTCTATAGAAACCGGCAACTGCGCTGCAATAGATTTTAATGCAGCCGTAACGATGCGTGCATCTTGCTCAAAATTTTTATCGGCCACCAGGCTTACGCGAATAGGGTTTACCGGTTGCACCGAATCAGGAAACACACTTAGCGTATCGGTTATAAAATGTGTTCGGTTTGCAAATGAGTATAGCGTTCGCTGAAATTTGTTTCCTGATTTCTCAACAGTATATAAGGTGGTTTTCCGTTCCAAAGGCTCAAACACATGCCAGTCGATGTGTGGCCCCAGCGGTTGCGATTCACCTATAAACTCCGTCAACAATCCGGTTGATAACAGCACAGCATGTTGCAGATGTTGCGTGTGTAATTGATCAATCAACTGCCAGTTATTTTTTGACGAGGACTCTTGATTCCGATCTTTTTTTGGAAAGTTTGATTCCAGCCATCGCCATTCATAACCTTTGTCGGTAAGGCTATCGGCCAAAGCCATTGCTCGGGTGTTTTGCAAAAGATCATGATCTACTACAACCCACAATTGCCGGTCGGCATTTTTCCAGAACAAACCTGCCAGCAGCAACACAAATAATATTATCAACAACGATCGCACGGCAAGCAGCAAGAGTTCATTTAGTTTTATTCCGCGAAACTGTTGCGAGGTTGTTTCACGCAAGTGGCGCAGACTACCAACCGGAACCACGCGGCCTTCTTTACGACTAAGCAAATGAATGGCTATTGGCAACGCAAGTGCCAACAAACCCCAAAGCCAGACCGATTGTGTTAGTTGCATCATCGCACCAAACGCTTACGGGTTACTAAAAAATCGCGCAGTACTTTTTCTGCACCTTCTTCCATATTCACCACGTGGTAGCTGATTTGCTTTTCCAACATCCACGCGCGGGTTTGCTGTAACCATTCCGCTACGCGGGCTGTGTATTCCTTTCGTTGTACCTGTGTATTAACCTTTGTGCGGATTTTTGTTTCAAGGTCTTCAAACGTGAGCGACTCGTCATAGGCAAGTTCTTGTTCTTGCTGGCCCATCAGGTGAAACACTACTACTTCGTTGCGCGGTGTTTTTAAACGCGAGATAAAGCGAAGCAGATCGCCAGCCTCATCATACATATCAGTAAAGAATGCAATCATTTCTTTACCATGATGATCAAACAATTGTTCTTCGCTGCCGGAGTTTTCCCAGCGGCCTTCGCTTTGTACCTGAATCAACTCCACCAGAAAGCGCATAAACTGTTGCTGTTCAAATCGCGGAAGCAGCGCTTTAATCTGTTTATCGTTAACCGCAAACAAACCAAATGTATCGCTTTGCTTGCGCGCCAGATAAGCCAAGGCCGCAATCATTACTTTGGCATGTTGAAGTTTTGATAACCCTTGTTCGGCATAGGCCATTGAGCGGCTGGCATCCAACATAAACTTTACCGTGATGTTGGTTTCAATCTCAGCTTCTTTAATGTAATAGCGTTCACTTCGCGCAAACATTTTCCAATCTAATTGCCGCAGATCATCGCCCGGTTGGTAATTACGATATTGATTAAACTCCTGCCCCGCACCCACCGACTGGCTTTTGTTGCTGCCACTCATAAACCCTTCTACAATTACACGCGCCACTAACTCCAACCCACTAACCGTGTTGAGCACAGATGGATTGAGAAGTTCTTTTATGCGCGCATCAATCATGGCTTATTGAATTTTCTCGGCTGTAATTGTTTCGAGTAAATGTTTTGTCACTTCATCGGAAGTAATGCCTTCGGCTTCGGCTTTAAAGTTTACCAACACGCGATGGCGCAACACGGGGTAGGCCACATGTTTAATATCTTCCTGAGTTACGGCCAGTCTTCCTTGCAATAACGCCCGAGCTTTTGCCGTAAGAATCATAGCCTGGCCTGCGCGTGGCCCCGCACCCCAACGCACCCAATCGCGTACATATTTTACCGATGTTTCTTTGGGTCGCGTAGCACGAACCAATTCACTCACCCAACCAATTAAAGCAGCATTGATGTGTACATCGCGTACAATTTTTTGTGCTTCCAGAATTTGTTTGCCTTCCATTGCCTTTTCAATGGCAGCACCTTTGCGACCGGTAGTGCCAGCTAAAATGGCACGCTCTTCTTCGGCAGTCGGGTAACTTACTTTTATGAATAAGAGAAAGCGATCGAGTTGTGCTTCAGGCAATGGAAACGTTCCGGCTTGTTCAATTGGGTTTTGTGTAGCGAGAATAAAGAAAGGTCTTTCAAGCGGATAGGTAATACCGCCATAGGTAACTTCAAACTCCTGCATGGCTTCGAGCAAAGCCGATTGTGTTTTAGGCGAAGTGCGGTTTATCTCATCGGCCAGAATAATGTTGGCGAAGATAGGGCCTTTGTTGAATTTGAAAACGCGTTTGCCTGTGCCGTGATCTTCTTCCAGAATTTCAGTACCGATAATATCGGTTGGCATTAGATCGGGCGTAAACTGAATGCGCTTAAACTTCAGATCAATGGCTTCTGATAGCGACCGGATCATTAATGTTTTTGCAAGGCCGGGCACGCCTTCCAGCAAGCCGTGGCCACCTGCTAAAAATGTAATCAACAATTGATCGATGATTTCCTCCTGCCCCACAATAGTTTTGTGAATCTCTTTTTTCAGTCGGGCGAGACCGGCAATAATTTCCGTAACTGATTTTTCGGCTGTGCTTAATTCTGTGTTCATCTTGTCTTAGCTCGTTAACGCGTACATAATAATGTTTACACTAAAGCGTGTATTGTCTATTTTATAAAACCGTTTGTTGCGGAAATCGTAATCCCACTCGCAACCATAATCTTTGTTGCTATACAACACCCCGATTCTGTTTTTCACTTCTATGGCTTTCAGGTAATCGTGCACAATGTCATCGCCCCAGCCATTTAGTTCTTGTGCAGTAGTGGGCGGCCCATCGAACTTAAAGAATGAAGAATAGAGTACGTGGTTGTTGGGAATTTTCTTTAATGCACCCGCACCAAACGTACGCTCCATTTCTGTTTCGAATGATTTGGCAAACAGACCATCAATATCGTGGTTGCAATCATCTACAAATACAAAGCCGCCATTGTCGATATACTTCTTAAAGTTTTCGCGCTCTTGCACGGTAAACTCTACCAGTTTATGGCCGCTGAGGTAACAGAACGGGCATCGGAAAATTTCATCGCTGGAAAGCGATACAATGTTTTCGTTGGTGTCAATTTTTAGCGTGGTGTATTCGATAAGCGAGTTGAGCACGTTAACAGGCATGCGCTGGTCCACATCCCAATCGCCCGACTCGTATTGCAGCCGTGTAAAGAAGAACTTATTGCCAATGCCCGGTTTCATAAATCTCAACCTGCAATTTTGGATTTTAAACGCTCAGATAATTACTCGGGGCCGACATTTATATAAGCGGAAAAAAGGAGTTGTTCTATAAAAAAGAAAAACCCCGAAATCGGTTCCGGGGTTTTGAATGGCGTTTTAACCACACAGGCACATAGATCAAATACCTATGTTTCTATGTGGTTAAGTATTAGACCGCATCTGACAAACTCGAGAATGTAAAATCTCTCACCTTAAGCGGAGGCAACAGGTAGTTCTGGTTTGATTCCACACTAACCGTGCGTTCAACTTTACCCAACTCTTCCAGGTTGTTGAGCATGATAATCGGGCTCTCATTAAAGCGGAAGTTTTTAATCGGAAATTGAATTTTTCCATTCTCGATGTAGAAAGTACCATCGCGGGTAAGGCCGGTTAATAATAAACTTTGCGGATCAACATCGCGGATGTACCACAGGCGTGTTACCAACACACCCTTCTTCGTGCTCGCAATTAATTCTTCCAACGATTTTGTTCCGCCTTCCATAATGGCAGCATCGGGGCCGGGTACAGCTTTCACGCCTTTTTTCTCAGCCCAATACCTTGAGTAAGAAAGATTCTTAATCACACCTTTTTCAATCCACGAAATTTTTTCCTGCGGGCGGCCATCACCATTCCACGTGCTGGTAGGCAATTCGGGATTAAGCGGATCGGAATAAATATTTACGCGTTCATCCACCAGCTTTTCGCCTTGGCGCGTTCCACCACCGGCTTTGCTTAAAAAGCTGCGGCCTTCATCGGCTTGGCGTGCATCTAATCTGAAAAAGATGTTCTCTAATAAAACTGCTACTGCGGCAGGTTCAAGAATTACCGTGTACTTACCTGGTTCAATAGCACGCGCTTTTACCGATTTAACTGCTTTCTCAGTAGCAATCTGCGTAGCCTTCTTCGCATCAAGTTTAGCAATATCGTTATAGCCGCGCGTGGCATATCCAGAACCGGTACCATCTTTTGTGCGCACGGTAACTGAAAAATTTGTGTTGGTAGAGGTATTGTAGGCAAATAATCCTTTGCTGTTCATCATAGCAGCAAAACCAGTATTGTCTTCGAGGAAACCGGCAGCCTCTGCTCCGGCATCTTTGGCTACTTTAATACTTTGTTCTACCAAATCCGATCTTAGTTTTGGTGTAATGGCCGCTGTAGCGGGAACATACATTTTAGATTCAGCAAAAGTTTGTGGGCCCAGAAACGGAACGTACTCCGGATTTTCAGGAGCGAGTCTTGCCAACTCTTCCGAACGCTCTACAACTTTCTTCAGGGAAGCATCATCAAACTCGTTAATAGTAGCCACGCCTAACTTCTTACCAAACGCAGAAGCTACTGCCAGCTGATGTTGGCTAATTCTTCCGCTTGTACTTACGGCATTGCGTGCGTAGCGAATGTTTCCGCTGTCGTTACCATTCAGGTTTACTTCGCATTCGTCTGCCTTTGAATAGCTCAGCACTTTCTTTAATAAAGCCTGGGCTTCGTCTTTACTCATGATGGGCATATTATCCTATGTTTCGTGCGGTGTTAATTACGTTTACTCCATTAAAGCGGGCCGTTGATGACCCGTGCGATACAGCATTGCTCTGTGGCGGCTGACCTTTACCATCGCCAAAGGCACCACCCAAACGATAATCGCGCTCATCGGCAATAGCCGTGCATGAATTCCAGAACTCCTGCGAGTTTGCCTGATAAGCCACATCTTTCAACATGCCGGCAATCTTTCCGTTTTTGATTTCATAAAACAACTGGCCACCAAACTGGAAGTTGTAGCGTTGCTGATCGATTGAGAAAGAACCATCGCCAATAATGTAAATGCCCTTCTCTACATCTTTAATCAGGTCGTTTACGCTCTTGCCATCTTTGCCTGGTTGCAACGATACGTTTGGCATGCGCTGAAATTGTACGCTGCCCCAGTTATCGGCATAGCAACAACCTTGCGAAGCGTTTAGTCCAAGTATATGCGCCTGGTCGCGGATGGTTTGATAGTTAACCAGAATACCATCTTTAATAATATCCCACTGGCCGCATTGTACGCCTTCATCATCGTACCCAACAGCACCCAATGAACCCACTTGTGTTTTATCAGCAACAATGTTTACAATCTTGCTTCCATAGTTAAATTTCTTCGACTCCCATTTATCCAGAGTAAGGAAACTGGTTCCGGCAAAGTTGGCTTCGTAACCCAACACCCTGTCAAGCTCAGTCGGGTGGCCGGTTGATTCGTGAATGGTTAACCACAAGTGCGATGGATCAAGAATCAAATCGTACTTACCTGCTTCTACCGATTTTGCTTTTAGCTTTTCTCCGGCTTGTGCTCCACCTGCTTTGGCATCTTCCAGCATATCGTAGCGGCCTTTGTAAAGTGTGGTTACACTTTGAATTTTATCTTGTGGCCGAACGTCTAAGTATTCGTAACCCATGCCCATAGGCGCACTTAGTGAATTACGCGTTTCAAATTTTCCGGTAGTGGCATCAATTTTAGTAATGAAGAATGCCGGCCAGATGCGATGAATATCCTGATCGATATACGAACCATCGGTGGAAGCAAAATATTTCTGTTCATTAACCATGAACAACAATGAAGTAATGTAGTTGGCTCCGCTTTGCATGGCTGCGCTATTTACACCCAACAGCAAATCAACTTTTTCTTTCATCGGCACTTCAAACGCATTCTTTTGAATGGGGGCTTTCCAGCTTACTTCGCCATACCCTTTTTGTGGTGCAAGCCGAACCGGCTCAGTTAACAACCGCGAGTTTTCTTTTGCAATGGCTACGGCCAACTCCGCTGCTTTCGCGATGCTGTCGTTATCTGTTTTATCGGTTGCTGCAAAACCCCAGCTGCCATTGGCAATTACACGCACACCCATGCCGTACGATTCGGTGTTGACAATGTTTTGCACTTTGTCTTCGCGCGTTACTACAAACTGATTGAGGTACCGGCCAATGCGTACATCGGTATAAGTAGCACCTTTGCTTCGTGCCGCATTAAGTGCGACATCGGCCATACGCTTTTTCAGCGTTACATCCACACGCTCCAGCGCCTTGGCCGGGTCGATTGGATTTCCGATTACCGGAATTGCGGGAATCATGGAGGCTGCTGCGCCCATGCCCGTGAGGTAAATAAAATCTCTTCTTTTCAATGGAGTAAGGATTTACGTGAATCAGATTTTAATGACGAGTTAACTCGTTAAAATGTTATACCCCAAATAGCGTATTTTGATGATCGGTTCAAAATGAATGTCCGGTTTTGAAGCATAAAAAAAACCGTCCTCAATTGAAGACGGTTTTGGATTTCTGCTTTTATGATTTCTGATGCCTATACCGCATCCGACAAACTAGAGAATGTAAAGTCGCGGATTTTCATAGCGGGTATTAATGCACTACCACCACCTCCAGGCCCACCGCCACTGGCTACGCGCATTTGCTTACCCAGTGTTTCCAGGTTGTTCAGCATAATAATCGGGCTTTCGTTAAAGCGGAAGTTTTTAATCGGATGTTTAATCTTTCCGTTTTCGATATAGAAACTTCCATCACGGGTAAGCCCTGTGTATAACAATGTTTGCGGATCAACAGCACGGATATACCAGAAGCGCGTTACCAGCACACCCTTCTTGGTGTCTTTAATCATATCTTCAATAGATGCGTTGCCTCCTTCCATAATTCTATTTCCCGGAAACGGTGTTGGCTCCACTCCTTTTTGTTGTGCCCAATAACGATCGTAGAAAAGATTTGAAACCACACCACCTTTAATAAGATCCATACGCTTGCGTGGCAAACCACCAGCCTGATTGGCTGTAGGTACTTCTTCATTCCACGGATCGGTATAAATGTTTACACGTTCATCAACCAATTTTTCGCCCAACTTGGTACCACCACCTTTTTTAGAAAGGAAGCTGCGGCCTTCATCTGCCTGGCGTGCATTAAAGTTTAACATCAGACTTAACAAATCAGACGCAGCATTAGGCTCCAGAATTACTGTGTACTTACCCGGTTCAATAGCTTTTGCATTACGCGATTGCAACGCTTTCTCAATTGCAATCTGCGAAGCTTCGGCCGTGTTGAGTTTGCTTACATCATTGAAGTTACGTGCTACCCAACCCGAACCGGTACCATCGTTGGTGCGCATGGTTACGGTAAAGTTTACACCCGTTGCCTGATTGTAAGTGAATAAACCTTTGCTATTCATCTGCGCATTAAAGCCACGGTTGTCTTCGAGATAACCTGCAGCAGTAATATCTTTTTTCGTTGCCGGATTAATACTATCGGCTGCAGCCTGTGCACGATACTCGGGCGTAATCTTAGCCGTAGATTCAATAAATGTTTTTGCTTCCGGGCCATACGTTTGCGGACCGAGTGGATCCATAAACTCTGGATTTTCAGGAGCAAGCTTAGCCAGTTCTTCTGCGCGCCTTACTACTTTTTCAAGTGAGGCATCATCAAACTCGTTGATGGATGCGGCTCCGGATTTTTTTCCAAAGTTTACTGAAACGGAAAGACTTACGTTGCTGTCTTCTCCGGCTGTGGACACACTGTTTCGCGCATAGCGAATGTTGCCTCCATCACCACCATTCAATCCAGCCTCAATGCCATCGGCTTTAGAAAAGCCCACTACCTTTTCCAGGATTTTTTTCGCTTCTTCTTTTGAGAGTATAGCCATTTTTAATTCAATATTTAAAATTCAAAATTTTGTTATTCGGGTTTATTTCTGATTTCGAATTCAATTGCTTTTTAAATTTTGAATCCGAAATTTTGAATTAGATCGTTCTTCCTGTATTAATCACATTTACACCATTAAAACGCGTAGTGGCTGAGCCGTGCGATACTGCATTGGATTGACTGGGTTGTCCTTTGCCATCGTTAAAAGCTCCGTTCAACCGGTAGTCGCGCTCATCGCAAATGGCAACGCACGAATTCCAGAACTCTTGTGTGTTAGCCTGATACGCAACATCTTTCAACATGCCTGCAATCTTTCCATTCTTGATTTCGAAGAATAACACTCCGCCAAACTGGAAGTTGTAGCGTTGCTGATCGATAGAGAACGAACCATCTTTCACGATGTAAATTCCCTTTTCTACATTGCTGATCATCTGCTCAGGCGTGAGTTGTTGTTTGCCTGCCTGCAACGATACATTAGGCATCCGCTGAAACTGCACATCGCTCCAACTCTGCGAATAGCAGCAGCCATGCGATTCTTTCTGGCCAAGCAAGCTAACCTGATCACGTATAGCCTGATAGTTTACCAACACACCATCTTTAATCAGATCCCATTGCTTGCACTTCACGCCTTCATCATCGTAAGCAACTGCACCCAGCGAACCCACTTGTGTTTTATCGGCCACAAAGTTTACAATATCATTCCCGAATTTAAATTTCTTTGATTGCCATTTATCAAACGTAAGGAAACTGGTTCCGGCAAAGTTGGCTTCGTAACCCAATACACGATCAAGCTCTGTTGGGTGGCCAACTGATTCGTGAATGGTTAACCACAAATGCGATGGCTCCAATACCAGATCATACTTGCCCGGCTCAACCGATTTGCCGGCAATCATTTGCTTGGCCTGCTCAGCAGCCATAGCCGCATCTTCTACTATGTCGTATGATTTGTTATAAAGAATTATCCCACCTGGCCCTTGAATTTTATCTTCAGCTTTTCCATCTAAGTATTCATAACCCATACCTACAGGGGCGCTGAATGCCGAACGCGTTTTAAACGAACCCGTTTGCCTGTCCACCATCGATACCTGAAAGTTTGGCCAGGTGCGATGTACATCCTGATCGATATAAGAACCTTCGGATGAGGCAAAATATTTTTGTTCGTTCACCAGAAAGATCAAACTGTTTACAAAGCTGGCTCCATTGTCCATTGCTTTAGCATTTGCTGCTAACAGCAAATCCACTTTTTCCTTTACGGGAACTTCAAATCCATTTTTAACAATGGGTGTTTTCCAACTGATCTCGCCATACGAAGGATTAGGCGCAAGCTTTACAGGTTCTTTCTGAAATTTTGAGTTTGCTTTCGCAATAGCTACTGCACGTTCTGTTGCCTTTTTGATTCCATCAATGGTAACCTCGTTGGTTGCACCAAAGCCCCATGTGCCATTTGCAATTACGCGCACACCCACACCAAACGATTCGGTATTGGTTACTCCTTGTACTTTTTTCTCGCGTGTAGTTACAAACTGGTTGAGGTAACGACCAATGCGTACATCGGTATAGCTTGCCCCTAACGATTTAGCCGTGTTGAGCGCAACATCGGCTAATTGTTTCTTTTGCTTTACATCTATGATGGGCGTGAGCAACTCGGCCAGATCAACCTCGCGGCCAAAGCCAGTGAGCGGCAACATCATGGCACCTGCACTTAACCCAGCCATGTTAATAAAATCTCGTCTTTTCATAATTTAAAATTCAAAATTTCGAATTCAAGATTTATAGTACGTTGGTTCCAGATTCAATTTTGAATTTTAAATCTGGAATTTTGAATTAAATAGTTCTTCCCGTATTAATCACATTCACACCATTAAAGCGCGAAGTAGAACTGCCATGCGATACTGCACTTACCTGCGAAGGCTGACCTTTGCCATCGAAGAATGAACCAAACATGCGGTAATCTTTTTCATCGCAGATTTTCGCGCAGCTATTCCAGAACTCTTGTGTGTTGGATTGATAAGCCACATCGTTGAGCATGCCAGCAATCTGGCCGTTTTTAATTTCATAAAACACTGTGCCGCCAAACTGGAAGTTGTAGCGTTGCTGATCGATGGAATAAGAACCTCTTCCGGCAATGTAGATACCCTTCTCAACATCTTTAATCATTTGAGCCGCACTGTATGGTTCTTTGCCGGGAGCAAGCGACACATTCGGCATGCGTTGAAACTGTACATCGTTCCAACCTTGTGCATAACAACAGCCGTGCGATTCGTTTTGTCCCAACATGTGTACCTGATCTCGAATAGCCTGGAAGTTTACCAGTACACCATCTTTGATTAAATCCCAACGTTTACACTTCACACCTTCATCATCGTAACCCACAGCACCAAGCGAACCTGTTTGTGTTTTGTCGGCAAAAATGTTTACCTGTTTACTGCCGTAGTTAAAGTTTCCTGATTTAAGTTTTTCAATGGAGGCAAAACTGGTTCCGGCATAGTTGGCTTCGTAACCAAGAATACGATCAAGCTCCAGCGGGTGGCCAACCGACTCGTGAATGGTTAACCCCAAATGGTTTGGTTCAAGAACAAGATCGTACTTACCCGGCTCAACCGATTTAGCCGAAATCATTTCTTTAGCTTGTTTCGCTGCAGTAGCGGTATCTTCAATTATATCGTAACTATTGCGATACAACACCATGCCCATTGGCGTTTGCAGTTTATCTTCTGCTTTGGGAATCATGTATTCATAACCCAAACCCATTGGGGCACTCATTGCATCGCGCGATTTAAATTTACCGCTGGCGCGATCGGTTACCGAAACCGTAAACGTTGGCCAGATGCGATGCACATCCTGATCGATATAAGAACCATCAGTTGATGCAAAATATTTTTGTTCATTAACCTGAAACAGGTTTGAGTTAACGAAGGTTGCTCCGTTAGTTAATGCAGCTGCATTGGCCGCGAGTAACAACTCGGCTTTTTCAGAAACCGGAACTTCAAACGCGTTTTTTACAATCGGAGTATTCCACACTACTTCGCCATAAGCAGGCACAGGGGCAAGCTTAACCGGCTCTTTCTGAAATTTTGAATTTGCTTTCGCGATGGCTAAAGCTCTTTCGGTTGCTTTCTTAATGCCATCGGTGGTAACTTCATGCGTTGCCGCAAAACCCCAGGTGCCTTTTGCAATTACCCGAATGCCCACACCAAACGATTCGGTGCTGGTTATACCCTGCACACGTTTTTCACGCGTACTGATAAACTGATTGAGATACCGGCCAATGCGCACATCGGCATACGTGGCTCCGCCCGAACGAGCCGTGTTAAGGGCTACATCGGCAAGTGATTTTTTCTGTGCATTGGTAAGTGGCACTTCCAGCAGGGCTTCAGCGCTTACAGGGTTACCAAACAAAGATGTGGGCAACATCAAACCGCCTAATCCCACACCGGTTAATTGTATAAAATCTCTACGCTTCACAATTCAATAGGTTTAAATGTACCTGAAAGTTGAAAAGTATGAAAAAGCGAGATGGCGGACAGAAAAAATATGCAGGCCCGCTAAAAGTTGTTACCAGCGGAAAAAACCACGGTTACCGGTTAGTATTTACCCATAAATAAAAGTACTCTAATTTTTCATTGTTTGCTTCAAGCCAAGTTTTAATATCGGCCTCATCAGAAGAAGCCATGACATGGTAACAAAAGGCTTCCGCGTGGCCGTTCTTTACCACATCAGAAAAGAAAGGCACATATAAATCCCACCAAATGTCTGTTGATTCCACCGATTTTTTCTTTTTAGGTTTCTTCTTTTTGTCCTTTAACTCCTTCATCGCATTAAAGAACCTTTCCGAATCGCTAACAAATCTTTGCTGTTCGGTTCTTATGGCATTTTTATCTTTCAGTGCTTTATCAATCTCTGTTGATGCTAGTCCCATGAATGAAAAAAAGAGTTCAGCGCTTGCCCACTCCGGGTCTTTCTTTGAATCAGGTAATGTAATTGTGATCACTCGTGTGGAATCTTTCTTTTGACCTTGACCATAAAACAGTTGCTTTAATACGGGAGCATTTTCTTCTGACCGTTGGCTTGTGTTTTCTAACATCAGAAAAAAGAATAAGCCCAACGCTGCTTTAGATTTTAAGTTTTTATCACGATTGATTTTAGCCAATTGTAAATGACTGCCCGGGTGATTAGGGTTGTTTCCAAGTGCTTTTATCAATGCTTTCTCTGCTTCCTCTGAATTGCCCAACCGTGATAGACTTATAGCATAATTGAAAAGTAGCAGGTAATGATCAGGGAAATCTTTAAGCGCGTCTTTATAGAAAGCTACTGACTCAGCGGTGCGACCAAGGTCATCCAGTGCGCTTCCTTTTAATATTGTGGGGTGAAGTTTTGTTTCAATAGTAGCGTATGAAAGGCTGACCTCTGCATACCGAAGGGCTTCATTATATTGTTTTAGTGCGCTGTAACTAAACGCAATTTCATAATTGACTAAGTAAGACTTCGTATCCAAAGCCAAAGCTTTTTTATACATCTCAATTGCCTCATTGTACTTCCCTGCATCGTGAAGTTTTATCCCTTCTTGCACAAGTGAGTCAAGACTCTGGCCTGTAACCAATAATGATTGCAAACAAAAGATTAAAAGAATCGCATTTTTCATATTTCAATTTGAAAAATATTCTGATTACCAGCAATCTAAAACCCACAAATTGATTTGTTCCTAAAAAACCAACCCATGCCTTTAGTTTGGCTACCTTTAACCTTTATTTGAATCTATTATGAACTCAAACAAGATTGCCATTATTGGTGGCGGAAATTTAGGTGCCGCTATTGCCGAAGGACTTTTAAAAAGTGGTTTTGCCACACCCGCTCAAATTACGGTTACCCGAAGAAACGTAGATCGGTTAGCTACTTTAAAAGAAGCTGGCGTAACCGTTACCAGCAACAATCAAAGTGCGATTGAAAACAATGACGTGATAATTGTTGCCCTTAAACCGTATAATGTAAAAGAAGTGCTGGAAGGACTTAAACAATCCTTTAACCCTGAAAAGCATATTATCATCAGTGTGGTAACAGGCGTTTCACTTAAAGATCTCTCGGCCATATTTAATAACAACACTCCGGTATTCCGGGCAATGCCAAACACGGCCATTGCTATACAAGAATCGGTAACGTGTTTGTGTTCGGTAAACGCTACTAATGCAAAAGTAAATTATGTAACCGATTTATTCAATCAACTGGGCATTAGTATTTCTATTGATGAAAAGCTGATGGATGCCGCCACAGTTTTGGGTGCCTGTGGTATTGCGTATGCATTGCGATTTATTCGCGCGGCAACACAAGGTGGTATTGAAATTGGCTTTGATGCAAAAACTGCGAGCCTGATTGCGGCACAAACTGTAAAAGGTGCAGCCGAACTTTTATTAAAAGGTAATCGCCACCCTGAAGAAGAAATTGACAAAGTAACTACACCTAAAGGTTGTACCATTGTTGGGCTAAACGAAATGGAACACCGTGGGTTTAGCTCTTCGTTGATTCGTGGGATTGGAGCTTCGTATAATAAGATTGGTTCGTAAGAAATTTGATTTTGCTTTTCAACGTGGCCTGTGATCAACCATGTTTTAAGCGCTTTAATGTAGGTTACATCAAAACTCAAAACCAGCTTGAAGAAGTGACGAGTCAATTCTTCCGATTCGATCTCCAATTTTTGTAAACCGGCTTTCAACCAATGAAAACCCAAGTGCGAGTTTTGTCTCTGGGTCAACAATCCAATATTCTTTTACTCCGAATTTCTCGTATAAATCTTTTTTGGTAATAAGGTCATGATCTCTATTTCCTGGAGATAATACCTCCACTATTAAATCGGGCACACCTGCGTAACGACCTTCAACAATTTGATCAGGATTGGATTTTAGAATTACAATAATGTCGGGCTGTACCGCATTTCGTGAACTGTCAAGCTTAACATCAAACGGAGCGTAAATAACTAACCCTTTATTGGTGTCTTCTACAAGCTTGTCTAATTGCTTTGAGATTAGCTTTGCTAATCGCTGATGTTCGAATAATGGCGAGGGCGACATGTATAATTGATTATCAATGAGCTCTGCAAGTGTACCTTCCGGCAGCATATCAAATACTTCGATTAGTGTTCGGGGTGGATGTAAGAGCGTTTCCATTATTTCACATTAAATTTTATCTCATTAAGCCTGCTTTCTTACTCAACGCAAATTACAATAACCGACCGTCAATAACAATACATCTAAATATCCAACCAAAGAGCCTTCTAAATGGTATCTTGCAGCATGTTTTCATTCTCATCAACTTCCAAAATAATCATCACTTGTAGCAAACGCCTTGCGCCCTATCTTGAGCAAGAAGTTACAGAACTTGGCTTTACGCCCGAACGCACTTTTATTACTGGCGTAGAACTTAAAGGCACTGTTAATGATTGTATCAAGCTCAATTTAAATCTGCGGTGTGCCAGCCAGGTGCTTTATTCATTAAAACAATTTCGGTGCAATGGGCCCGATGATTTGTATGACGAATTGATTCGCTACCCGTGGGAAAATTTACTTACCCCTGAAGGTTATTTTTCTGTAACCAGCAATGCCACGCACTTTACCGTTAACAACGATATGTTTGTGAACGTAAAAGTGAAAGACGCCATTGCCGATCGCATGCGCAGGGAGACCATGAAGCGCCCAAACTCTGGCTCTGAATTTTTAGGCGCGGTGTTTCATTTGTATTGGAAAGATGAGCAAGCAGAAATTTTTCTCGATACCTCAGGCGAAACATTAGCCAAACATGGGTATCGCAAAATTCCGGGCAAGGCACCTATGCTGGAAGCGCTGGCTGCATCTACTGTAATGGCTACCAAGTGGGATCGCAAATCAGTTTTTGTTAACCCCATGTGTGGATCGGGTACGGTGGCTATTGAAGCGGCCATGATTGCTACCAACCGCAGGCCGGGTTTGAATCGGAAAAATTATTCTTTCATGCATGTAACTGGTTACGATGCCGCTTTCTATGAGAGCGAACTGAAAACATTGCACACTCAAATTGTTGAAGTACCCGGCATGCGCATTATTGCCACCGACATTAGTGATGATGCTATAAAAGTTTCGAAAGTAAATGCTGGTATTGCAGGAGTAGAATCGATGATTGAATTTAAACGGTGCGATTTTGAAGAAACAACGGTGCCCGAAACGGGTGGCATTGTTTACTTTAATCCTGAATATGGCGAACGCCTGGGCGAGGTTTCGGCATTGGAGAAAACCTATGCCCGCATGGGCGATTTTATGAAAAAGAAATGTCAGGGGTATCACGGTTATATCTTTACCGGCAATCTCGATCTGGCTAAAAAAATCGGGTTAAAGGCCAGCCGCAGAATTGAGTTTTATACATCTAAAATTGACTGCCGTTTGTTGGAGTATGAGCTTTATGGCGGAAGTAGAAGGGAGCCTAAAAAAGAAGATTAATTGGTTATGAAAGTATTATTCTTTGCAATCTTATCAATAGCTACATTTTCTTGTTTTATGACTCAGGAAAAAACCAAAATAATCGCCCACCGCGGTGCATGGAAAAATACTAATGTGCCTGAAAATTCTATAGCGGCATTACAACATGCTATTGCATTAAAATGTTATGGCAGCGAGTTTGATGTACACCTCAGTGCCGATTCTGTTCCGTTTGTATTGCACGATCATTCCATTCAAGGAACATATATTGAAAAGACAAATGCTTCAGAGTTATCAAAAATAAAACTGAGTAATGGCGAGACTTTACCCACATTGGAATCGTACCTGCTGGCAGGAAAAAATCAAAACCAAACCAGACTTGTACTTGAGATAAAAACCTCACAACTCGGCAAATCGCGTTCACTTGCGTTAACTAAAAAATGTGTGGAGTTAGTAAACAAAATGGGTGTGGCTTCTATTACCGATTACATCGCGTTTGATTTTGATGTTTGCCTGGAAGTAAAAAAACTGGCACCCCACGCGCATGTGCAATACCTGAATGGTGATAAAACGCCTGAGCAACTGGCTGCTGCCGGATTAGATGGTTTCGATTATCACTTCAGTGTTTTACAAAAACATGAAAACTGGTTAGCCGATGCTCATCAGCGGAAGTTAAGCACTAATGCGTGGACCGTAAATGATGAGGCTGTTATGCAATGGCTGATTGATAGGAAAGTAGATATGATAACCACCAACGAACCCGAAAAACTCATTCAGCTTTTAAACAAATAGCAGGCGCCTGAAATAGGCGCCTGCTGAGATGTAAAACCAGAGTAAGTACTATGTATTTTATCTTGGCGTTCTTAGCGCCTTTGCATGAAGACATTCATAATCGCGTTCTTATTTACGTTTCTGAAAATCTTTATCTGTAAGATTAAATCGTTTCATGGTAGCATCGTAATCGGCATAGTTAGGTCGGCCCACCAAATCAGCGGGAACAACCACCACTCTGAAAACCTGATCATTTGTCCATTGGCTTCCCAACGCTGATAATGGGAATGTGGCATCTAAAAAAATATTTACATCCACATTGGTAAAGTCGTAGTTGTATTGCATCAGTCCTTCTTCAAAGAAAACCTGTTGCGGTAATAATCGCCAGATGTCGTTGCCATTCACAACATCCCACAGTACATACACTAAAGTTACATCAGAGGACAGTACATTAAATCCATATTCCTCTAAGTGTGCAAAATTATTTGCTGCGGTAAAATCAACTTCAATCTCAAAAGCTTTCGAGGCAATTATTTCACCATCCTCGCCCGGCAAACCCTCTGGACCCATTGGTCCCTGGCAGGCAACGCCTACCGCTACAATCAACAAGAACATTAACTTTTTCATACGTATTTATTTTAGATAAACATTTCACTAAACCGATGCCAACCTTATATGGTAAACGATATACCGTCCGCGGGTTTGGCTTTTGGCATAACTACCACCCAAGTGATTTTATCTATCTCTGTTTCACAGTTATTGCCCACTGACATAAACCCTGTTGGGAATCCGGGTAAAGCCTCTGATATTGGAAAAATTTTTCACTATGAATCGTATCTTACTTTCTTGCATCGTTCTCTTTTCTACCATAGCAACATTTGCTCAAGAGCGGGTGCTTCCTGCCGAGTCGGCTGTAACCTCTACCGCTTCGGTAACCATTAAAGGCAAAGTGGTTCCTTATAAAGTAACAGCAGGCACACAACCTGTTTGGAATGCCGAAGGCAAACCAAGTGCAGCTCTATTCTATACCTATTATGAACGCACCGATGTAAGTGACAAAAGTCGCAGGCCATTAGTAATTTCATTTAACGGTGGCCCTGGCTCAGCTTCGGTGTGGATGCATGTAGCCTACACTGGTCCTAAAGTTTTAAATATTGATAGCGAAGGTTATCCCGTTCAACCTTACGGTGTAAAAGATAACCCGCACTCCATTCTGGATGTAGCCGACATAGTTTATATCGATCCTGTAAACACGGGCTTCTCGCGCATCCTCGATCCGAAAGCAGAGAAGTCAACTTTCTTTGGCGTGAATGCCGATATTAAATACCTGGGCGATTGGCTTGATAATTTTGTTTCGCGCGTGGGCCGCTGGACTTCCCCTAAATATTTGATTGGCGAAAGTTATGGCACAACCCGCGTATCAGGTCTGGCACTTGATCTTCAGAATAATCATTGGATGTATTTGAATGGTGTGATTCTGGTTTCGCCTACCGAAATCGGAATTAAGCGCGATGGGCCGGTTAACGATGCGCTTTCGTTACCATATTACACAGCGGCTGCGTGGTATCACAAAAAACTTCCTGCCGATCTGCAACAAAAAGATTTGTTGGATGTACTTACCGAATCTGAAAAGTTTACAATTGACGAATTTATTCCGGCCTTATCTAAAGGTGGATTTATTGATCCTGCAAAGAGAAAAGAAATTGCCGCCAAAGCTGCGCGTTACTCTGGTTTGAAAGAAGAAGT
Source organism: Cytophagales bacterium (assembly GCA_017303795.1). GTDB lineage: Bacteria > Bacteroidota > Bacteroidia > Cytophagales > Cyclobacteriaceae > ELB16-189. The sequence goes on from JAFLBR010000004.1 coordinate 171,751, forward strand.
ACTGTTGAGTCACAACCTAGCTGTACCCACACAATACTTCTGGAAAGAATTATTACGCACGGAAGGTTTTACCGTTGGCCGATTGGATTCGCGCTACAAAGGCATTGATAAAATGGCTGCGGGAAGTAGTCCGGATTACAATTCGGAACTCACTTCATGGTTGCATTCATTTACACCCGCTATCAACTATTATTTGCGTGATGTGTTGAAATACAAAACCGATTTGCAGTACAACATGTTTGGTCCGGTTCGTCCGTGGGATAATTCAAATGATAACACCGGTGAGAACCTGCGTTTGGCAATGGCCGAAAATCCGTATTTGAATGTAATGATTCAAAGCGGTTATTACGATGGCGCTACTACTTACTTCGATGCGAAGTATTCCATGTGGCAGCTTGACCCAAGCGGAAAAATGAAAGACCGCTTACGGTTTGAAGGTTATCGCAGCGGCCACATGATGTATTTGCGTGCCGAAGATTTGGCTACTTCAAATGATCACATTCGCGATTTTATTAAGAAGAGTACCGCAACGGGATCGGCAAAGTATTAATGTTTGTAAGTAATTCGTAAACCTATAAGGTTTTAAAAACCTTATAGGTTTGTTAGAAACAAAAATGCCTGGCGTTGAGTCAGGCATTTTTTGTTAATTAATTCGCGGCTTTGGACAGAAGCCGCGTAGGAGGCATCGGGAAAAGGGTTTTATTTCTTTCATTGATTGGCTATCTTTGGTTTATGAAAACAATAACGCTGGAAACATCTGATGAATTGGCCGATCGCTTTTCTGAACTCAGCGAAGAAGATAAAAAAGGGTTAAGTGAAATGATTCGTCTATTAATGGAAGACAAAAGAACTCTTCGGCAGGTAATGGATGATATTAGCGAGTATGCCCGAAAGCAAGGGATAACCCCGGAATTGCTGGAGCAACTCCTAAAAGAGAAATAGTTGAATTTTGTTATCGATACGAATGTACTGATTAGCGCAGCAATCTTTAAAGGGTCTGTGCAAGACAAAGCATTTGATAAAGCACGTGACTTGGGCAGTATCATTAGTTCCGAGCTTGTGTATGCTGAGCTAAAAGAAGTAATCAATCGAAATAAATTTGATCGGTATTTTAAAGCAGGCGACAGAAGTAAGTTTCTTGCACGATACAAGGCTGAATCAAAATTTATAGTGGTTACCCACCGCGTTTCAAAATGTATCGATCCGAATGATGATATGTTTTTGGAACTTGCTCTCTCAGGAAAAGCAACCGCCATTATCAGCAGCGATCCGGATCTACTTATTCTTAACCCGTTCCAAAGTATTTCCATTATCACACCAAAAGACTTTATAGAGCAACATCATTGAGTTATCTCAATCATATTTCAAACTTTCCACAGGGTTTTTACTGGCTGCTCTCAGCGATTGGAAGATTACTGTAGCAAGACCAATTAACACCAGCAAGTGTTCAGGGCAAAACCAACGAAGGAGTCGAAGCTGTTTATTAGAAAGCATTGATCGTTTAATTGAGGTTCTTATTCATACTTAAGGGTATCCGTTGGATTAATGGAAGCTGCTTTCAAAGAGTGGTAACTTACAGCAATCCACGCGATAAGAATTGAAATGAGGCCTGTGATAAAAAACAAGCCAACGTTCAACTCTACTTTATATGCAAACCCGTCAAGCCACTTTTGAAGTAGATATACAGACAGCGGCACGCTGATTACCAGTGCTATTGTTATCAACAGCGTAAATTTCTTATTCAGCATACTTACAATATGGCAAGCCGATGCGCCCAATACCTTTCGAATTCCAATTTCTTTAGTTCGTTGCTCAACTGTAAAAGCCGATAGTCCGTAAAGGCCAAGGCATGAAATTAAGATTGCCAGGATTGTAAATACAGAAATTGCTTTTCCAAAGATTTTCTCTTTGGTTAAGAGCTCACCAAAATTCGCATCCAGAAAGTGATAGCGGAATGGTTCGTCAGGTACATGTTGCTTCCACTTTTGTTCAGCTACCGTTAGGAATGCAGGAATAGCCTCCGCGTCCAATTTAAATCCAAGTTCCCACCGCTCTTTTCCCATAACAATGGCAAGTGGCGCAATTTCTTTCCGTAACGATTCCCAATGAAAGTTGCTGACAACACCAATCACCTTTTGTGTTTCATTAATAACAGCGCCTATCGGATTTTCCCCAAGATCAAGGGCTTTAACAGCCGCTTCGTTTAAAATAATGGCCGAAGAATCTGATGCCAGCTCTTTATTGAAATCGCGACCCGCCTTTAACTGCATTGAATTTAAAGAAAGAAAGTTCTCGTCTGCCGAATAGGTAAAGATGGAGGCCGGATGATCCATTTTTGGAGTTTGATATGTTGAAAAGGTCATTACGCGATTGCTCCCCGGTTCGCCCGTATGGAAGCTTGAAGTAGTTACTCCGGGAAGTGCGGCAAGTTCATTCCTGAATACATCAGCCGAATTCTTTAACAAACTAATACGGTCAATGGTGAGCACATTTTGCTGATCAAAGCCGAGATCTTTAGTAGCCATAAAATGTAATTGGTTTTGAACAACCAATGCACATGAGATTAACAGGATGGAAATTGTAAATTGAAATACCACCAAAAAATTTCTGAATGAACCGCCCCCTGTTTCAATGGTTCCTTTTAAAACCTTAACCGGAATAAATGAGGTAAGGTAGAATGCCGGATAAATACCAGATAGAATGCCCACCAAAAATGAAAACAAAATAAAGAGACCAACTGTGTACGGTGTTTGCCAAATGGTATTGAGTAGCGGTGTGCCGGTAACCGATTCAAAAACACGTAGAAATACTTCTGCTAATAGCAAGGCTACTACCATGGCGATGATACTGGTAGTAACAGATTCTAACAGATATTGTCCTACCAATTTACTTCTTACAGTACCCAACGCTTTGCGAATACCTACTTCTTTTGCTCTACGCGTAGCCCGTGCGGTGGTTAAGTTTACAAAGTTTACGGCTGCCAGAATTAAAATAAAAAATGATACGGCAGAGAATATGTAAATGTTAGTTTCATTTCCGCCAGGAGAGAGCTCATGATTCAGTTTTGAATGCAGATAGATGTCCTTCACGTTGTGGACATAAAATTTTATAGCCATATCGTTTTTCCGATAATCTTCGAGTGTTGCAAAACCCATCGGCTTTCCTGATTCCGGATACACATGATGTTCAAAAAGTAAATCCAGCGCGCTTGTTAAGTCTATTTCCGTATTATTTTCCTTCAGCAATACATAGCTATAAAAGGCGGCTGAAGACCAAACCGGATCTCCTTTTAACTTACCTTGATTGGACAACCACAATTGTGATTTAAGATGTGAATTAAAACCAAGTTTTTTAACCACCGCGGTAATTGTGAACTGTTCGCGCGACTTACCAACTTCAATGGTTTTGCCAATCGCTTCAGAGTCACCAAAAAATTTTCTGGCAAGCTCTTGTGTAACTACAGCCGCGTTGGTTCCGCTTAATGCCCGTACCGGATTTCCACTGATAAACGTGTAATCAAATATTTTAAAGAAGGCAGTATCGGTATAATAAACAATGGGTTCTATTAAAGTTTGATCCTCAATTTTGATGGGCACATTCTTTTCTTGTCGAATGCGGGTAGCCGTTTCTATTCCGCCAAATTCTTTGGGCAACACATCAAGCAGTTCTTCCGGAGCACTAGCAAATTTGCCAATGTTAAAGAAAGATATACCAATACGATAGGTACGGTCAGCCTTGGCAAAACCCTTGTCATGACTCCACTCGCCATGCACAAAAAGGAAAATAACCAGGCTACACGCTATGCCAATAGCCAAACCGCCAATGGTAATAAAAGAATAGCCTTTACTGCGCCACAGCGTTCGGAACGCAACTTTTAAATAATTAGTGAGTAACATAGTATTGATAAATTTTGGGGTGATTTTATTTCTTAAAATTATTCCTGGTCTTAAAAACCGAACGGTATTCCAAAGCAATCTTCGTTTTGCCTTTCGCTCATCAAACACTTTTACATCCTTCTCAAACTTTTGAAGAAGATCGCCTTCAATTTCTTCCAGCAGGTGTGGCGGACAGAAAGCGCGGAGCAGGCGGACAGCAAAAGGTGGTTGTTCTATCCTATTCATGCTTTAATGCTTCTGTAGCATTTGTGTTGGCTGATCGAACCAAAAGAAATAGGATTGAAGCAAAAGCAAAAAACGCCACCAATAAAAAAGGCAAAATAAAATCCAGTGAACCTAACCAAATCCTTATCGGATAGTTAGATAACCATAAGTTACTTGCATAATAACTTATCGGAAAAGCAAGTACTCCGGCCAGTGTTAATAAGATTGCAAATTCTCTGGAAAGTAGTCGGATGATATTTAGCATTGTAGCTCCCAATGTTTTTCGAATCCCAATTTCTTTAGTGCGCTGGTAAGTCATAAAGTAGGTAAACCCAAAAAGACCCAGGCAGGCAATGCTTAACCCGATAGCCGATAAATAACTAAACACTTTTTGCAATTGATGTTCGCGTTGATATTGGCTATTGAAAAATTCATCTAAAAAGAAATAGTCAAAAGACCTGTCAGGAAAAATAGTTAGCCATTGTTGCTGCAAAGAAGTAAGTGTTTCGGTAACATCATTTGAGTTGATCTTAACTGTAATGAATTTCATATACCCTTGCCCCGGTGTGTACATAGACGCCAGAATAGGTTCTTGTAATGAACGCTCATGAAAATCATTCACTACCCCAATAATCTCACTACTCCCCATCAACTTGTTTCCCACGGCCTCTTGCGCATTTTTATAACCAAGCATGGTAACGGCTGTTTCATTTAAAATAACCTGCTTTGGGTTTTCATCAGCGAAGTTTCTTCCGGCTACTAATTTCAACCCATACGTTTCAATAAAATCTGTGTCAACACGTGTGCGTGAAGTTGAAATCAATTCCGGATTATCTTCGGATTTTCTCAAGCGACCCAACCATTCATTTTCGCGTCCGGGAATGGAAGAGGTAATTGTTGCGTTAACCGCAAACGCTTGATCTTTAATTCTGCTCTTAAAGAGATTTATCTTATTTGTAAACGAACTATCCATTTCGGCTCCGGGGCCGCCAATCGTTTTGATAACAACATTTTGATCAGCATCAAAACCAAGTTCCTGACGTTGCATGAAAGAAACCTGTCGTTGAATAATGAGCGTTGCGCTAATCAGCAAAATTGTGGTAAGAAATTGGATGGATAGTAAAGACCTTCTAAGAAATTGTCCATTTAAATTTGAAAACTTACCGCCCTTCATTGCCTGAAGAGGATTGATGGAGGCAAGATTCCGTGTGGGGTAAAATCCAACTACAAATGAAAAGATAATAAGGAATCCTAAAACAATAGAAACGAAAACAGGATTTAACAGTACTATCATTTCCATTTGCTTTCCCGTTAACGAGTTGAAAACTGGTAAGAGGATTAAGGATAACATTACAGCAATGGCAAGCGCAATAAGATTGATGATAAATGATTCCGTAAAAAATAAGATTTGCAATTGATAACGACTCGAGCCAACAATTTTACGAACACCAATTTCTTTCGCTCTTCGGATAGCACGAGCCAATGATAAATTGAGGTAGTTAATCAACGCGAGAACAAGGATAAACGCAGCAACTAATTGAAGTACATGTACGATTCGTTCGTTTCCGTTTACTTGCATTTCGCCCGTGAGATTGGAGTGTAAATGAATGCCTTCAAGGGGTTGTAGAAAAAAACTGGCTGTTGCCCGATTGGCATTCTCATTGCTTTCCATTTTTGCTGTCAATACTTTTTGAATGGTGGATTCTACTTCGGCAAGATCAACATTGGGTTGTAGTAGCAGGTAGGTATAAAATCCATCCCAGTTCCAGGCGCTTCGGTCTTCATATACATTCATCCATGAAGCCAGGAAATTAAACTGCATGTGAGAGTTTGCGGGCAAATCCTTGTAAACACCCGTAACCAACCAATCACCCATCCCTTCCCAATGAATGATTTTATTAATGGCTTCAGAATCGCCAAAATATTTTTGTGCTGAAGATTCGGAAAGGATCAGTTTATTCTCACCATTCAATGCTTTCAGCGGATCGCCTTCAATAAAATCTAAAGGAAAAATGGTTAAGAAGGTTGAATCCACAGCATAGATCGATGATTCCATAAACGTGCTCTGCTCATCACCCTCGCCAATGACCATCACCGCCTCTACATGTGTGGTTACCGGAAAAAGCCTCGTGAAGGTTTCAACGACCGGAATAGTCTCCTTTAGCGTTTCGCCAACAGCCGGAAAAATCTGTGCCTTGCTATACTGTAATTCATTATCTATAAGACGCGAATAGCTAATGCGCACAATGTCTTTCGATCGTGGAAAAAATGTATCATACCTTTTTTCGAATGAAACATAATTTTGCATGAGCAGGCAAACGGCAATGCCTACAGCCAATCCAGTAACATTAATAAAAGTAAAAAGTGAATGTCTGCGCATGCTGCGAAAACTGAACCTCATATAGTTTAGAATCATACCCGAATGTTGAGATGAAAGCTTATTTCTTTGAATGATTCCCGGCCTGAAAAACCGAATTGTATTCCAAAGCAATCTTCGTTCGGCCCTCCGAAGTTTATAGTCGTCCGTCCACTCGGAATGGTCGGATGACTTGAGATCGCGTTCGTAGCGTTGCAGCAAATCACCTTCTATCTCTTCCAGCAAATGCGGTGGGCAGAAACTTCTGAGCACTCGGAAACACCAATGCTTGTTTTGATTATTCATGTTTTAGTGAATCAACAGGATTAGCCCTGGCAGCGTTATACGATTGAAAGAACACAACTGAATAGACTAACCCTACAGCTCCTATTAATACAAAAACAATAGTGAGATAATTGATAGAGGATCGAAAGGCAAAACCTTCCTTCCACCAGATAACAGTGGCAATCGAGGCTGGTGCAGCAATTAAACTAGCCACTATCATCAAAATAATTGCTTCTTTAGAGAGCAGTGAAATAAGATGTGACATTCGCGCACCTAACACTTTTCTGATTCCAAATTCCTTCGTTCTTCTTAACGCATGAAATGATGATAACCCAATTAACCCTAGCGCAGAAATAAAAATGCACAGGTAAGACAATGCATTCAGGAGTTTGATTTGTGTAACATCAGATTTGTATTGTTCATCAAATCGCTTGTCTAAAAAATGATATTCGAAAGGATGTGGACTATCGATTGACTCCCATTGATTTTGTATCGATTGAATGGCTTCGGAGACATTCCCAGTTACGCGAACCTGAAGAAACCCATGCTCCTGGGGGATTTTGCAAATGAGTGTCGGCTCAACGTTGGAGTGGAGCGAAGCAAAATTGAAATCCTTTACAACTCCTATCACATGGGCATCTTCCGTTGCCTGATAAAACCTAACTTTCTTTCCGATGGGATCGTCCCAGCCCATGGCTTTTACAGCAGCTTCATTTGCAAGAAATGACTTAAGTAAATCTCCCTGTTCTCCAACGCGAAAATCGCGACCTTCCTTTAATTCAATTCCCATTGTTTGCAGATAATTTTCTCCCACAAAAAAAACGGTGAATCCATTTACCTTCATTCCTTCTTTACTTTCAGCCCACATCCCCCATTTTTCATGGGTATTCGTCATACCAATTACATTTTGCGATGTAGTGACAGATAAGATGTTGGGGTTCTTTAAAATTTCGTTTCGGATAGGAGTGATTTGCTTTTGGATGACTGTATCCTGAATAGGAATAACCAGCACATTCTCTTTTTCAAAGCCGAGATTACGGGACCTTACAAAATCGATCTGATCTTGCATGAATAACGTGGAGGTAACTACAAAAATTGAGACTATGAATTGAACTCCGATCAGTATCCTTCGGGTATTCGTACCTGAAAAATATGACACTTGAGTTACTCTCAGGGTTTTCATAGCCGGAATTCTGGAGAGTACCAACGCTGGGTAGGAACCTGCCAGACAACCAACACCAATAGAAATGCCGAACGCGACAATCAACAACTCAGGCTGATTTATAATGTCAAGTGCAAGATTTTTTCCAATCAATAAATTAAACGATGTGAATTTAAGAATGAAGGCCACCAAAAAGAGTGCAAGGATGAAAGAGATTAGAGACAGCAAGATTGATTCAATAAAGAAGGCACCCATTAAATTTTTATTGCCCGACCCCAACGTTTTTTTGATTGCAATTTCCATCGACCTGCCTGATGACTTAGCCGTGGCTAAATTCATGTAATTAATGCACGCAAGCAGAATAATGAACATTCCAACACCGGCAAGGGTATAGAGATACATTATATTTCCTTGAGGTAAATCTGCCTTAAGAGTGGAATACAAATGAATAGCCGCCAGTGGCTCCAGAATGGGTGTGTACTTACCTTCAATACGGTCGCCTGTCTCCTTAAAGTATTTATGATATATAGTCTGAAATGCGACCGCAAATTCCTTTGGATTAAAACCTTGTTTGACGAGGAGATAGGTATACACATCCGGGTTCCAAAAACTTTCAGAAGGAGTATCAAACCAATCCCGATCGGGTAAGCCTGCCAGTAGTATCTTAAACTTGACATGTGAGTTTTCGGGCACATCCTCAATCACAGCAGTAATTGAATAAATCGTATTCTCAATCAAAATAGTTTTGCCAATAACATCGGTAGTCCCAAAGTATTTTTGTGAAGCAGAATTTGTTAACACCACAGAGTTTAAGTCGGTTAGGCACGAAGCTTTATCGCCAGCTAAAAATTTATGGGTGAAGATGTCGAAGTAGGTAGAGTCGGCACGTATAATTTCCTCTTCGTAGAAAGACTTAGTTTCACTAACACTGGGGGTTACAAGTGTTCGTCCCCATACTTCAAGTCGAGTTACTTTTTCTATTTGAGAAAATTCCGCTTGCAAAACAGGTGCTAATTCGCGGGCAGTTATTGCGCCATGAAAGTCATCGCCTTGCATTTGTTGTCTTGCTCCTAATCGATAAATGCGATTGTGGTTAATGTGCTGTTGGTCGTATGTCAAATCATATCTCAGAATCAACACCAGTATAATCCCAACCGAAATTCCAAGAGCAAGGCCGGACACATTTAGCAAAGAATGAAATTTTTCCTTCTTAAAAATGCGCCATGCAAAAACAATATGATTGATGAACATATCGAATGAATTTATTTTTCTTGATTTCTTGCCTCTTAAAATGATTCCCGGCCTGAAAAACCGAATCGTATTCCAAACCAATCTTCGTTTGGCCCTTCGAACTTTATAGTTGCCCGACTTGAGATCGTGCTCATAGCGTTGGATCAAATCACCTTCTATCTCTTCCAGCAAATGCGGTGGGCAGAAGCATCTTAAAAACCAAAAAGCTAAACGATATGTGCGTGAGTTTTTACTCATTCCTCAAACTCTCCACTGGATTAGCCTGTGCTGCACGAATGGTTTGGGTGCCCGTAATCAACATGGCCAAACCAATTACAGCCAAGGCCGCAATAGGAATGGTTAACACACCCACTGAAATGCGATACGGATAAGACGATAGCCACCAGTTCATCACAAACCATGCCTTAGGACCAAATATTAATACAGCAATTAAAATGGGCTTGATGGATGACCAGGTTAACATCTTAGTAATGCTTAAGACCGAGCCGCCCATTACTTTACGGATACCAATCTCTTTTACGCGCACTTCAATCATGTAGGTTGATAAACCTAACAAACCTAAGCCCGCTATAACAATTGTTAAAAAACTAGCCAGTAGTGTAATGGTGCGTGTTGTTTCCAGGTTGGCAAACTTGCGTGCATAAGCAGCATCCACAAATTGATATTCGAATGGATAGTCGGGATTGTATTTTTTTGAAAGCTCTTCCATCACACGAATGTTTTCCTGCATAGGATTATTAATATTCAATTTTATGTGGGCTACAGAAAATGCCCACGATTGATTGCATCCGAAAAGCAGTACAGGTTCTACTTTATGAAAAGGTGAGGTGAGAATAAAATCTTTTACAATGCCGATCACATGCCACTCCACTCCATTGTCTTTAATAATTTCTCCAATCGGATCGGCAAAGCCCATTGCTTTGGCTGCTGCTTCATTCAATACCACGGCTGTTGAGTCGGTGGGAAATTTATCCAAATCCATATCGCGGCCACGCACAACAGTAAGCCCTGCGGTAGTAGCAAAATGCTGGTCGGCATAAATGCGCTCGAACATGGTTTTGTCATCAGGATCTTTGCCGTTCCACTCAATACCACTGGTATTGCTCCAGCGGTCGGTAATGGGTGTACTGGTTTTGGTAACCGATGTTGCCACTCGGGCTTGAAGCAAATCGTTTCGGTAAGCATTAAAGTTTTTGCCCAACGTGCCGGTAAAGTATTGATAAACGAGGTTAGCTTTTTCATAGCCGGCATCGCGGTTTTGTACATAGGTAATTTGCCGCTGCACCACAAACACCGACACCATTAAAGTAATAGCAATACCAAACTGAAACACTACCAATGCTGCGCGCAGCCTGCTTTTTCCGGATGCCGCTACACCAATACCTTTTAAAATTTTTACTGGCTTAAAAGCCGATACGTACAGTGCCGGATAGCTTCCGGCCAATAAACCTACAACCATAATCAGGGCTAAGCCTCCTAACCAGAAATTAAGGTTGGTGAATTCCAACACAAGTTGTGATCCTATCAATCGGCTGAAATACGGTAAGCCCATATAAACAGCCAACAACGACAGAACTCCGGCACCAAATGCCAGCAACATCGACTCGCACAAGAACTGACCGATTAATGAATTTCTGAATGCACCCGTTACTTTACGCACGGCTACTTCTTTGGATCTACGCTGCGCGCGCGCTGTGCTTAAGTTAATGAAGTTAATACACGCAATGGCCAGCAAACAAATTCCTAAAATACCCAACAGGCGAATGATCTCGATACGACCGCCAGCCTGTACACCGTTTTCGAAACGTGAGTACAAACGCATTTTGGTTAGTGGATATAAAAATACTTCCTGTGTATCCGGGTTTTTGCTATGTGTTTTTACAATATCCTTTACACCATCATTAAACTGATTTACATCTGTTCCCGGTTTCAGTTTTACGTAGGTGTAAACTGAATTGATTCCCCACTTTATTTCTTTGCCGCTCAGCATTTCTACCAGCTTGTATGGAATAATATATTCAAACCGAAAATCGGTATTGGAAGGCAAGTCTTTCAACACCGCGGTAACAGTAAGCGAAAAAGATTCTCCGCCCTCACCTATGGTAACAGTTTCACCAAAGGCTTCTTTATCGCCAAATAATTCTTGTGCAAACTTTTCGGTTATGGCAATGGACATTGGGTCTTTAAAAGCCGTTTTTGCATCTCCGCTTATGAGCGGAAAACTGAACATGGTGAGAATGGCATCATCGGCATAAGCACCCGTGGTTTTAAGGATACGTTTATCGCCTTCTATAAACAAATGCTGCTCGCCCCAGGCCGTGTAGCTAATAGCGCTTTCCACTCCTGTATATTCTTCTACCAGCGTGGGTGCTAACACGCGCGCGGTTACGTCCCAACAATTAATTTTCCCGTTGGCATCGTACCGGTTCCAGACTTTATATAGCCGCTCTTTATCCGCATGAAACTGATCATAACTAAATTCATTCTGAATCCATAAAAACAAAAACGCAAAAGCGGTAATACCCAATGCCAGGCTAAACAGATTAATAAACGAATAGCTTTTGTTACGCAGCATTACACGCAAGGCAACTTTAAAATAGTTAGAGAGCATATCAGTATAGTTTGAATGAAAAGAAAGTTTGTTGCGTAGTAAAATTCCAGGGCGGAAAAATCGAATGGTGTTCCAAAATAATCTGCGCTTAGCCCTTCGAAGTTTATAGCCGTTAGACCACTCAGGGTGAGCTAACGATTTCAGATCGCGCTGGAATTGCTGAAGCAGGTCTCCTTCAATTTCTTCCAAAAGGTGTGAAGGGCAAAACCATCTTAAGAATCGTATGATGCACGAATGCTCCATCTCAACCAATTTTTAGCTGCGGTACCAGTTTCCATAAATCCACACGTGCTTCTTTCATGGCTTTAAGCACAGCCACGCCTGCGTTGGTAATAGTGTAAATTCGTTTTCTGCGACCACCGCGTTCGTTGGTACCGCCACCCATACCCGATTTTAAAAAGCCTTTATCCTCCAGCCGGTAAAGCGTTACATGCACGGCACTCAGGTTTACATCGCGCTTCATGCGGGTTTCTATTTCTTCGGCTATAGCCGCACCGTAGGCATCATCCTTCAATGCGGCCACCAGTGTTAAAACCAGTTCTTCAAACTCACCCAGAAATTCCTTAGCCATATACTTATTGTTTTTATATCCTTATATTTTGTTAAGCAAATAAATGAATTGCTTAACAAACTTCCAAATCAGAATTTTATAAGAATCTAAATATGCCTGCCCTTTGGGATTTTAAGCGGTTGAAGGCATTACATAATGGAATCATCAGCAGCACTATTGCTATCCAGAAAAGATAAACCCAGCCCAATGAATAGCCGCCTTCGGGAGTAATACCACCAAACGATTTTGCAAAGTGTAAATCAATTTCACTAAATGATTTGCCCGTGCGCAACATTGTGCTGATTAATGCAAAAGCGTGGATCACATAAAAGTGAACGATAAAATAAAACAAGGGTACGCGCCCAATAGTATTTAACACGTGGATCAATTTCGTTTCAACTTTTTCCAGCCAGGCCAACAGCATTAACAATGGTCCGATTGTCATTAGTGTAAAAAGAAACGAAGGCGGGTATTTACTGGTGTTGAGAAAAGAAAGTACAGTGTACCAACCCGCTTGTTGTGCAGCCCACGGAGTCGGATCGCCATAGCTATTAATAAATCGCAACGCGATAAAAGCAATTACACTGGTAATGCCCACTCGCATTAATAATTTCTGCCTGGTATCTGCATCTGTATTTGTGTACCAAGTTCCCAGGCTGTAGCCCAGTAACATTATCCCCAGCCATGGAATTATCGGGTAGGTAACAACAAAAGCAACATCCGGTGTAACGGAAAGAAATCCCCTACTCATAAATATGGTCCACGGTACAAATCCTAAACTTGTTGGTTCAACAGAAACGCCTTGAAGCAAATTGTGGCCGACAACAATAATCAACCCCAAAATCAAAATCCATCGATTCGGTAAATGAATGAGGGCGGCCAATAGCATCATGCAAATTCCAAACAACCAAAGCACACTTAGAATAGTAACATCAAAATAAAAATTGAAGAAGTACCCAAATCGCAATACAGTAAACTCCAAAACTACAAACCACAACCCGCGAGTAAACAGATAGCGCGAGAGCTCTGTTTTTGATTTTCGTTGTAGCGAAATGTTTGCGGCTAAACCGGAAAGCAGCACAAAGCCCGGCATACAAAAGTGTGTAATCCAGCGCGTGAAGAACAATGCGGTATGGGTTTTATCCATGTCGGTGGGATTGAAGACAAACGCATCGGCATGAAAATAATCGCGGGTGTGATCCAGCGCCATAATCACCATGATGAGGCCGCGGGCTACATCAATGGAAGAAATGCGATTTTGATTTAGTGCCATCGTAATACAAACTTGATTACGAGATTAGAAAAGTATATGCACTACAACAAGCACGCAGGTTGATCTGGCAGAACTACCAGATTCTGTTTAGCTGAGCTTCGCCTTTAAAAACTCAGCCGTATAACTGCCTTTGGCTTTCTTCACCATGTCTTCGGGGGTGCCTTCAAACAACAGTTTGCCACCATACTTCTCACCACCTTCGGGGCCGAGATCGATAATCCAGTCGGCACACTTAATCACTTCAAGATTGTGTTCAATCACCATAACCGAATGGCCCTGGTCAACCAGCGCATTAATGGCTTTTAATAATTTAGAGATGTCGTGAAAATGTAAGCCGGTAGTGGGTTCATCAAAAATGAAAAGGATATTACCCGTTGTGTCTGAGTTATTCTTGCCTAAGAACGAAGCCAGTTTTACCCGTTGCGCTTCGCCACCCGAAAGCGAGTTTGACGATTGCCCGAGTTTTACATACCCCAATCCCACTTCAAACAATGGTAAGATGCGATCGTACACGGGTTTTTTGTCTTTGAAAAATTCAAGACCAGCCTCTACAGTCATATCCAGAATGTCGGCAATGTTCTTGCCTTTGTGTTCAACCTCCAGCACTTCCTGCTTAAAGCGTTTGCCGCCACAACTTTCGCATTTCAAAAAGATGTCGGCCATGAATTGCATCTCCACTTTAATCTCACCTTCACCTTCGCAGGTTTCGCAACGGCCGCCTTCAACATTAAACGAAAAGTGCGAGGGCTTATACCCGCGTTGTTTACTCAGCGGCTGGTCGGCATAGAGATTCCGAATGGCATCATACGCTTTTACATAGCTTATCGGGTTGGAGCGCGATGATTTCCCAATTGGATTCTGATCTACAAATTCTACTTGCGTGATTTTATTGATATCACCTTCCAGGCGATCGTACTTGCCAGGCGTTTCGGCCACCGAGCCACTCATGCGACCCAAAGCCGGGTACAAAATCTTTTTTACCAAGGTCGATTTACCCGAACCACTTACTCCGGTTACAACCGTAAGCACACCCAGTGGAAATTTTACCGTAAGGTTTTTCAGGTTGTTCTCGCGCGCGCCCGAAACAATTACCGCATCTTTCCATTTTCTGCGATGTTTCGGAACCGGAATTTTTTCAGTTCCATTCAGGTAATCGACTGTGTGCGATTTAACCTTGCCGTTCAGTTCGTGCTGCGAACCCTGAAAGATTAATTCACCACCATGCGAACCGGCATCGGGACCAATATCAATAATCTGATCGGCAGCCCGCATAATTTCTTCTTCGTGTTCTACCACAATCACGGTGTTACCCATATCGCGCAATGATTTCAACACCTCCACCATGCGGGCAGTATCTCGCGGATGCAAACCAATACTCGGTTCGTCCATAATGTACATAGAACCCACCAACGCACTGCCTAGCGAAGTAGCCAGTTTAATCCGCTGAAACTCGCCACCCGATAAAGTTGCTGTTACGCGATTTAAGGTTAAGTAGCCCAAACCAACTTTGTCCATGTATTCTAACCGCGATTTGATTTCGGTAAGAATGCGTTCGGAAATTTTTTGTTCGTATGCCGGTAACTTCAGATCATTAAAAAATACCAGCGTTTCTTCAATCGGCATTAACACCAGATCGGTAATAGATGTATCGGCAATTTTTACGTACGCTGCATCTTTACGCAACTTGGTCCCGCGACAATCAGGGCATGTTGTTCTTCCGCGGTAACGCGAAAGCATTACGCGGTATTGAATCTTATGTGTTTTGGATTCGAGGTACTTGAAAAAATCGTGAATACCATCGAAGTGTTCATTGCCTTTCCATAATAAGTCGCGCTCTTTTACACTAAGCTCGCTGTATGGACGATGAATCGGAAAATCGAACTTGATTCCATTTTTAATCAAGGGCTTTGCCCATTCGCTCATCACTTCGCCACGCCACGGAGCAATGGCTCCTTCATAGATAGAGAGCGATTTATCGGGAATAACCAGGTCTTCATCAATTCCCAACACTTTACCAAAACCTTCGCAGGTAGTGCAGGCCCCAAAGGGATTATTAAAACTAAACAGGTTGATGGAAGGCTCGGTAAACGTAATGCCATCTAACTCAAATCGATCGGAAAAATTAAATTTTTCATTTTCAAGATATACTACACAATCGCCATGACCTTCAAAGAAAGCGGTCTGCACCGAATCGGATAGGCGAAAGGTTAAGTCTTCATCGGTAGCTTTTACCGCTGCGCGGTCAATGAGAATTTCGACCTCTTCAGTATCGATTTTAGAATTGGATTTCTTTTTTGCCTCACCCCTGCCCCTCTCCCGCAGGAGAGGGGTGTCAGCCTCAGGCTGACGGGGTGAGGCAATCTCCTCAATAAACTTTACTTCTCCATTTATCAGCACCCGCGCAAAGCCTTTGCTCAGTAACAAGTTCAATTCATCGGCAAGCTTGCGGCCTTTGGTTATCTTAAGCGGGCAAACCACCATAATGCGTGTGCCTTCCTTTTGTTTGTTGATGAAGTCCACCACATCCGTAACGGAATCGCGTTTTACTTCTTTGCCGCTGACTGGTGAATAGGTTTTACCAACACGTGCAAACAACAACTTCAGGTAATCGTAAATCTCTGTTGTTGTGCCTACGGTAGAGCGTGGGTTGCGGGTGTTAACTTTTTGTTCAATTGCAATAGCAGGCGAAACTCCTCTTATATAATCAACTTCAGGTTTTTCCATTCTACCCAAAAATTGACGCGCATAAGAACTTAAGCTTTCTACGTACATGCGCTGACCTTCAGCAAATAGCGTATCAAATGCCAGCGATGATTTTCCCGAACCTGAAAGTCCGGTAACAACCACCAGCTTATTGCGTGGAATGGCAACACTCAGGTTTTTGAGATTGTTAACCCGTGCCCGTTTAATAATGATGTACTCTTTGGGGTCGAGATTGTCTAAGTAAGAATCGGTGGCGTGCATGCGAAACGGCAAAAGTAAAAAATCGTGAAGGCTTGTCCTACCCGGAGTACAAAGTTGGACTATCGTAAAACAAAAACACCACCCGTTTTGCTCAGGTGGTGTTCTTTATTTTTTTAATTCGATCAGTTATCAAAATCCGGATCGTAGCTGGCTTCTTTGCCAGAGCCACCATCATCATCAAAATCATTACTGTTGTCAAAATCATCTTCGCTATCAGAAGCTGGGGTTGGCCGCATATCATCATCATCGTTATCGAACTCCTGCCGTTCACTTGATTCTACATCGTATCCACCATCGCTGTTTTTGGTAGCTGGCACTTTAACCAGATAAATAGAGTCATCCGTTTCGAGCGGGAAAACGAAGATAGGTTCCCGCTTTGCATTAGTAATGCGGGTGATGCTGCCTTCATATCCATTCGGATATTGTTCTTTCAATAAGTCACGGAGGTCTTCACTTAAGTTCTCCAAACTCTTAATTACACGTTTCTTTGCTACTGCCATTGCGTTTTAAAATCGAGGCCAAATAGCATAAGAAACCTGTTAGAAGGCAAATTTTTTTTAATTTTTTTTGCTAATTAGAGGAATCTTTCTACTTTTCATTTCTCAAACAATTCCATTTAACCCACATACTATCGAGCGAGACATCTACGTTACCTAAACGCAAAGCAGATGATTGACAGCAGATGCAGCGACAGCCAGTTGGTTTCGCTTTATCAAACCGGTAACGAAGAGGCGTTCGAGATGCTACTTCACAGACACAAATCCCGTATTTATACGGCCATTTACATGATAGTTAAAGACCGCTATGAAGCAGAAGATTTGCTTCAGGATACCTTTATAAAGGCGGTTAATACTATTAAAGGTGGCCGGTATAACGAAGAAGGTAAATTTTTACCCTGGATTAGTCGTATTGCCCACAACTTAGCGATAGACCGCTTCCGCAGAAACAAACGCTACCCAGAGGTAGTGCTGGAAGATGGCAGCCGTGTTTTCGACTCCATGCAGTTTTCGGAGGAGTCGTACGAAGCCAAGCAGTTGATGCGCGATACCAAATCCAGAGTTCGGGATCTGATCAAAGAACTACCTGAAGAACAAAAGCAGGTACTGATTATGCGGCATTACCTGGAGATGAGTTTCCAGGAAATTGCAGATCGCACGGGGGTGAGTATAAATACAGCGTTGGGACGGATGCGGTATGCGTTAATCAACTTAAGGAAGAAAATGATTAAAAACCATATTGCCTATGACAAAGACTTTTACCCAAAACGATCTGATCAGGTTTATATACCGCGAGACCTCGGAAGAGGAGACGAGGGAGATTAACAAAGCCCTTCTTTGCGATAGCGAACTGCAGGCTCAGTACAAAGAATTGAATGCCACGCACAAGCAATTGACGAAGGCGAAACTGGAGCCTTCTGCGGCAAGCATTCAAAACATTTTGAACTACGCCCGCGGTTTGCAGGAACAAGCCTAAAAATCATGAATTAGTAAAGACCTCCCGCAAGGAGGTCTTTTTGTTTACAATCCATCGGAGGTATTCAACAATTCAGTAGCTTTTATTCTGCCTTTGCTATAAGCGCCCGATACATTAGCTGCATGAATACAGAAAAACTACTTACCTACATGTTGGTGCTGCACATTGCCGGTGGCACCGTGGCTTTACTTACCGGCATTGGGGCGATGTTTACAGTTAAAGGCAGCAAGCCCCACCGCTGGTTTGGCAAAATTTATTTTTGGGGAATGACGGCAGTCTTTGTAGGCGCCTTGTTTACAGCCATTGGCCACGGTCGCGATTTTTTGTTAATGGTTGCCTTCTTCAGTTATTATATGACGGTGCGCGGCTACAGAATTTTATCGCAAAAGAAATTACATGCTGGCCAAAAGGCAGCAACATTAGATTGGGCCTTTGCAGTAGTGTCGGGGTTGTTTATTGTGGCGTTGATTGGTTGGGGAATATGGGCGTTGATGAAAGGAAGCTCTATGGGTATTGTTGGTATTGTGTTCGGATTAATAGGCTCAAACTTTCTATTTCAGGATGTGAAAAACTTTATCAAACCACCAAAAGAAAAGATGCACTGGTGGTATGGGCATATTAACAGCATGGGCGGCAGTTATATTTCGGCTGTTACGGCTTTTGTTGTAGTTAACATTCAGTTGCCCCAATTTCAATGGACGCTTTGGGTGCTACCGGGAGTAATTGGTGGTATACTTATCGGTCGAACGATTAAAAAGTATAAAGTGAAGTTTGGGGATGCGTGAGGCCCAGGAGGACCTTGATTAAGGGTAAGCCTGCGGTTACCAATTGACTCCAGAATAAAATATGGTGATAGTTGTCGATATAAGAGCCAGTAGTCTAAATGTTTTTGCGTCCTCTGAATTGGACTTGGTATAGCAGATAAACATTCCGGCAAGCGGAATCAAGTTAAAGATAATAAAGTATGCAATCATACTTAGTGCGCTGTAGGAGGCAACCCACAAAACATCATTTACAACCCCATTATTAGAAGGAACAGTACTATCAATCTGACCTTGCATAAATTGACGAAATAGCCAGAATGTAAAAAGGGCACTGATACCAAATATTAAGATTACGATTATTCTGCGCATTAGACTTTACAACTCCTTAATAAAAATATTCTTCCATCTAACCTTCACGCCACCCCCATCATGAATCTGCAACGCAATTTTGCCAGTGCGTGAGCCAATCTTTTCATCGGTAAGGGTAATCATTTGCTCACCATTCAGCCAGGTAGTTACTACATTACCTTTCACTACAATTTTCATTTTGTTCCACTCGCCTTCTTTCAATGCTTTTTCCTTTTCGGCAGTGGGTTGAATCAGCCAGCCGCGGCCATACGATTCGTAAATGCCACCGCTGTGGTTATTGAGTGGCGCCACTTCGGCCTGCCAACCACTTACGGTTGTGCCTTCAATCTGGCTATGAAAAAACACACCACTGTTGCCATTACTCTCTTGCTTAAACTCAAGCGTAAGTTCAAAGTCTTTGTATTCCTTCTCGGTAGCGAAATAGCCATACTGTTTATCCGGGCCGCTTTCGCAAACCAGTTCCCCTTTCTCAACGTACCATTTTTCCGTGCCGTAAATTTTCCAGCCGGTTAAGTCTTTACCGTTAAAGATAGATTGATTTTGAGCCGAAACAGAAACTGCCATTAGACTCAATGCTACAAAAAGGAGGTTTTTCATATGTGGCTTTTGCTTGGTCCGAAAATAGGGAAAATAAAAACTGGTAAATTACTGCACTCAAATAAATTTTACTTGATGCGACCTGTTATCTGTCTTTTAATAAGCCTTGTGGTCTGGGCGTGTCAACCTAAATCAACCGAAACCACTTCTGAACATACTGAATCAAATCCAGCAGCCGGATTTTCACCCAATGAGTTAGAAGGGGAATGGCACATGATTACCGAGGTGGATGGCGAGTGGATATTGTACTACCCCTGCGATGCTGACAATACCTTCATCCAACTAAAGAGCGACTCGATTGTGATTGGCTGGGGCCAGGATGCTACAGCAGGTAAGATTGAAAACCGGGCAATTGATGGTGACAAACTTACCCTCGCTGTTAATGATTCGTACTCGGTAAATACCTATCAGGTTAGAATTGACCAAACCGGTTACACCGAATGGTGGCTGTGGGAAGATGCGGAAAAACCATCGCGGTTTATTAACGCAGCCAACAAATCGCAATACAAAGAAGTGAGGCAGCCATGTAAGGAATGTTGGGATGATTGTGAAGAGGAGCAATAATTTCGTGCAAAGACGCTGAGACGCAAAGGTTTTATATTTCTTTGCAGCGTGAAAGTTTTACTCCTCCACCAGCATTTCAATACACCTGAAAAAGGTGGAGCCATTCGATCCTACTACCTCGCCACCGCACTTGCCGCGAAAGGAATTCAGGTTACCATAATTACTGCGCATAACGAAAAGACTTACCGCAAAGAAATCATAGAGGGCATTGAGGTTCATTATTTGCCCGTAGCTTATGATAATCGTTTTGGGTTTATTGCAAGGAGCAACGCGTTTTTGAAATATGTAAACAGAGCGGTTAAACTTGCCGGTCAGTTTCGCGATGTAGATTATTGTTATGCGATTTCGGTGCCCCTTACCGTTGGGCTTGCCGCGATGTGGATTAAGATGCGATACAAAATTCGCTACATTTTTGAAGTAGGTGATTTATGGCCCGAGGCTCCTATCCAACTTGGGTTTATCAACAACTTTGTTTTTGCCCACGCGCTCTATGCGTTGGAGAAAAGAATTTATAAATCAGCACATGCTGTAGTAGCTCTTTCGCCTTCTATTAAATCGGCCATCGAAAAGAAAGTGCATGGAAAAACGGTGCATCTTATTCCCAACATGGCCGATTGCCATTTTTATAAACCAGAAAAAAAAGATTCGGCTTTAGAAAGTCAATATGGCGTAGCCGGAAAGCTTGTAGTTTCTTATATAGGCGCTATTGGGGTAGCCAATGGTTTAGACTCCTTTTTGGAATGTGTAAATGCATCGCGTAAAGCACAACTGCCTGTACATTTTTTTATGTGTGGCGATGGTGCGGAGTTGGATCGATTAAAAAATCACGCGCAAACACTTGGTCTGGTTAACCTTACTTTTCTAGATTTCAGAAACCGTGATGGTGTGAAACAATTACTCAACATTACCGATGCTGCGTTTATCAGTTTTAAACAAGTGCCGATTTTAGAAACCGGCTCACCCAATAAATTTTTTGATGGCCTGGCTGCGGGCAAACTCATCATCATCAATTTTGGAGGTTGGATAAAGCAAGAGATTGAGCAAACGCAATGTGGTTTTTATTACAACCCGCAACAGCCTACGGAGTTTGTAAAAAAACTTTCCACTTATTTATATGAAGGCGGATTGCTGGAGCGTGCGCAAAATGCTTCGCGTAAGCTGGGTGTGGGAAAGTATTCAAGAGAAAAGTTGAGCAAGGAGTTTGGGGAGGTTTTTAGACAAGGATAAAGCCAAGGGAATAGCTTTGATCCACTTCACACCGAAAAAACATTTTTGAAAGCTTATTTTCGTAAATTGTCAAAAATGAGATTTTATAACGAAAAGAATACCCTCGAGACACAATAAGGTTTTTCTGTAAAAATGGACTACATCGAAATCAAAGGATATAAATCTATCAAAGAGGCTAAGGTTGCGCTTAAGTCAATCAATATTTTAATCGGAGCAAATGGGTCAGGAAAAAGTAATTTTCTTTCCTTTTTTGAGTTTTTGAATAGCTTATACGAGCGAAGATTACAAGAACATGTGTCTCTGCGCGGTGGTGAAGAAAAAATGCTTCATAAAGGAAGCAAGATTACGCCAAGCATATATTCTAAGCTTGAATTCGGTTTAAACGCCTACTCATTTGAAATAAAAAAAGGAGAGAATGCATTTGTATTTATCTCTGAAGGATTATGGTATAACCGGAACCCATATTACAATAATCCCGTTGACATCTCTGACTTCAAGAACGAAGCCAATGTAAAAACTTACAACTTAGAGAGAGCGAAATATATTCGTGGGTACTTAAATTCCTTCAAAAAATATCATTTTCATGATACCGGCAAAGATTCATCATTTAATAAAATGAGTCATGCCGAAAATGATATTTATTTTCTATATGAGAAAGGCGAGAATCTGGCCGCTTTCCTGTTTTACATCCAAAGAACAAATCAAACTGTTTATAATCGGATCGTAAATACTATTCAAAGCATTGCCCCTTTCTTTTCTGACTTCTATTTTCAACCTAATACTGAAGGGTTCATTAGACTTCAATGGAAAGATAAATACAGTTCTACGATATACGGTGTAACCGACTTGTCTGACGGCACTATCCGATTCATTGCACTAGCTACACTATTCTTACAGCCAAATTTACCAGCCACAATAATTATTGATGAGCCAGAGTTAGGTTTGCATCCTTTTGCCATCTCAAAACTTGCAGGAATGATCCAAAGTGTTGCGTCTAAAAATGTCCAAGTAATTACTGCGACACAATCTGCAGATTTAATTAATCATTTTGCTGCTGATGATATTATTACCGTTAATCAGCTTAACGGAGAAAGTTCATTTAAAAGACTTAATCAAATTGATTTATCTGAATGGTTTGATGAATACAGCGTTGGGGACTTATGGCAGAGAAACATCATTCATGGTGGTCAACCAAGCTAAAAAGTAAACTACGTGAAGCGAATTATTATAATTTGTGAAGGTCCGACAGAGGTTGAGTTTTGTAAGGACGTATTATATTCACATTTCTTAGCTAAAAACATTTACATACAAACCCCTTTAATAAAAAAATCCGGTGGCGGTATCGTTCCTTGGTCAGTGCTTAAAAAACAAATTTATAATCATCTGCTACAGGATAAAGAGGCCCTTGTTACTACTTTAATTGATTACTATGGAATACTTGATAAGTACCAGTTTCCTGATTGGGTGGCATCAAAAGTTATTGCTAACAAAGTGGAGCGAGTGGATTTGCTCGAGAAGGGGATGAAAGATAGTATTGACCCTTCGATTAGCGTGAGATTTGAGCCTTATATACAATTACATGAATTTGAAGCTTTGCTTTTCAATGAGATGGCTGTCTTTATTCGACACATTCCAACATCTGACTTTATTGATCAAGCCGAGTTGACCAACACGATAGCCTCCAATCCGAATCCTGAACTTATTAACGACACACCAAACAATGCACCATCATATCGCCTTAAACGATTAATAAAGGGTTACAACAAAATTGTCTATGGGGCCATCTTAGCCAAAGAAATCGGCTTGAATAAAATTAGAGCAAAAAACCCGAGATTCAATGGCTGGATTGAACGACTAGAAAATATAACTTAATATTTTGAGCTGGTTGATGCCATAGCCCAGCACAACCAAAAATAAAGAAAAGACTAAATTCCCCTACAACAACCCCTGCTCTTCCAATTTCAATTTCAGTTTTTCATGATTAGCCCAGAACTTTCGTTCAACCTCTTGCAGCAACTTTTTAAATTCAGGTGAGGCTTCTGTTTCGGTAAGCTCGGGACCTTTATCCATAAACAAAATTACCCAGTACTGAATGTTGTCTTCCTGTGTAAACAGGCGCATATGTTCAAGGGCTTTGGCACTATCATTCATCTGGCAATAATAAACGGCCAGCCCAATATGTTTATACGCAGTTTGGTCGCGCTCTACATACTGTTTGTATCGATCATAATACTCTTTTGCTTTTTTGGTTTCGCCCGCCAATTCATACACACGACCAATCACCAGGTTTTCATGCTCAAACGCATCCAGCTTTCTGGTTTCGCGCTGGTAGTTAAATCGCTTATAGTATTCGTATGCAGCTTCATAATCCTTTAAGTAATAGCTTACTTTAGCAATGTCCTGTAGAATATCATACCGGTTGGTATCTCGTTGAAACTCTATTTGCAATAGTTCGCGGGTGCGTTTCAGATTGCCTTCTTTAGCATACAACACAAATGCACGCACATAGCGCGAGAAAGCATTTTCAGGATTATACTCCAACGATTTATCAATGTGTTCAAGTGCCTGGTCTACAAATCCAGCTTGTATTAATGCATTTCCCAAACGCAAATGGAAATAACTGATGGCAACGGAATCGCCTGAGTTGGCATTCAGCTTAAAGCCCTTCAATGCATACTCCAGATACTTACCTGTGTTAGGCAAATACATATAGTAAAAGTCTGTTAGCAGCCCGAGAACTTTATCTGAGTTGGGATTATATTCATGAGCCCGCTCCAGGTAGGGTAGTGCTTCCTTGTACTCCTTTCGGGTAAGGTAATACATTCCCTTTGCCATTAAACTTTCGCCTAAATTTGGATCGTGCAGCACGGCCTTATCCGCATAAGCACCAAGCTTATCAACATACATTTTTTCAGCTTGAAACATATCTAAATAATAACACGCCATGCCCGCAGCTGCATAGGCCAAAGCAAACGTATTGTCTTTCGAAATTGCTTCATCGAAATACTCAAGCGATTGTATGAGATTTGGTGTGCCGCCTCTTTCCAACAAGTCGACACCTTTTAAAAAAGCATCGTATGCTTCCAGATTTTTGGTAGGTATTTTTTGAATACGATTTTTTTCATCGGGAGTAATAATCGCTTTTATTTCGCCCGCTATGTCGTTAGAAATTTCCTGTTGCAACGCAAAGATGTCTTTGGTTTCGCGCCTGTATTGCCGGCTCCATAAATGCCTGTCGGTTGTGCCTTCAATTAATTGTATGGTTAACACTATGCGGTCGCCAATTTTCTGGCCGCTACCTTCTACAAAATACGCCACGTTCAGCTCGCTGGCCATCTCCGGAATTGTTTTGGCATTGGTGCGATACTTCTCTACCGAAGTGCGACTGATTACCCGCAGGTCTTTTATCTTTTGAAGATTGTTAAGGGTGGATTCCATCAGGCCGTTGATGAGATACACATTAGTGCTGTCGTTACTATCATTCTTAAAGGGTAAAACAGCAATTGACTTCTCAACTACTAACTCTTCGTGAGTGGGCCAGTATGTATAAGCAAACCAACCAATCGCAGCAACAAGCAAACCTGCTAATCCTATAAAAATTAATTTCCTGTTGCTTTCCTGCGTTGGCGGAAGTGCAACTGGAACCGGTTCTGTTTCTTGGGTACGTTTGCCTACTTCACCTGGCGGATAGCCATAATATTCGCGAAAGCATTTTATAAAATACGAAGTGCTGCTAAACCCAACGCGGTGCGCCACTTCCGATACATTGCCCGAACCTTTGCGCAACAAATCCATACCCTGTTGCAACCGCTGCTGGTTGATAAGCTGGCTTACCGATAGATTGGTTGCCTTCTTCACTTTGCGCAGCAGATTTGAGCGGCTCATGTTCAGGGCACCGGCCAATTCAGAAACGCCAAACTGCTCGTTGGCAAGATTCTGCTCAATCGTTGCCGTTAGCTGATTCAGAAATTCCGTATCGGTTGGCGATAATTCGGGCATGTGCAGTTTTAAATCGAAAGGCGAAATAACAAAAAACTGGTTGAGACTGATTAGCCTCCACCAACTTTAGTCGGGTGGTTTTTAGAAGCAGAAGTACTTGTTGCTTCAAAATTTATATCGATGCGCGAATTTTTATGCTTATTCCCGCAAAATTGACGGTTTTGTGCGCGCCATTATTTAGTTGCCCCAAGGCGGCTGCCGTTCATTTGCAGCATAGAAAAACAAAAAATTTAAACTCAATCAAACCTTATGAAAACTCAAAATGCATCCTTACTGGCAGTTATCGTATTTGTTATAGCCGCCTGCACCGGAAAAGAAACTGCCAAAAATGAAAGTTCAGTAAAAGCTCCGGATGTTGATTTGCACACCGCAGTAATTACCGACAACATGGAAGCAGTAAAACAACACATTGCTGCAGGCAGCGATTTGAATGTGCGCGATCCGTTCGGTGGTTCAAGTCCCCTTATCAGTGCCGCTGTATTTGGCAAAACTGAAATGGCTAAAGTATTAATCGATGCCGGTGTTGATCTCAACTTTCAAAACAGCGATGGTTCAACGGCATTACATACTGCCGCTTTCTTTTGTCGCCCGGAAATCGTGCAACTATTGTTGGAAAAGAATGTCGATAGAACAATTAAGAATAAATATGAAGCCACTGCATACGATAATGTTGCGCTGCCCTTTGCCCAAATGAAAGATGCGTACGATATGATGGGCAATGTACTTGGCCCGATGGGACTTAAACTGGATTATGCCTACATCGAAAAAACCCGGCCCGAGATTGCCGAGATTTTGAAGTAAGAATAAGGTTGACAACCCTTTTACTTCCGATAAGAATGGTTGTCACCCTTTAACTATGAGATTGTGATTCTCAATACTTAGGCAAAAACCATCTCACGACTAAATACTAACTACTCAATACTATCTCATGAGACGCTACGATATTGATTGGCTCCGCGTAATTGCCATCGGCCTGCTTTTGATTTACCATATAGCTATTGGCTTTCAATCGTGGGGAACTATGATTGGATTTATAGCTGCACCAAAATCGTGGACCGCGCTGTGGACACCCATGGCCATGTTAAATGTATGGCGCATCCCGCTTTTGTTTTTTGTGTCGGGGATGGGTGTGTATTTCGCTATGCAACAACGCACCTGGAAACAATTGATACTGGAACGCACCATGCGCATCTGGTTGCCTTTTGTGTTTGGCATGTTTGCAATTGTGCCCCTACACGTTTGGGTGTGGCGCTATTATTACAAGATGGAGCTGCTTTATGTTTTCGATCCTGGCCATTTGTGGTTTCTCGCCAACATCTTTGTCTATGTGTTAGTATTGTCGCCCATCTTGTTCTACCTGAAAAAGAATGAGACTGGAAAAGTGGTTCAACTAATCAAAAGTATTTTCAGCACCCCGTTGGGATTGCTGATAGTAGTAACTGCGTTTATTGCCGAGGTTATGATTATTAAGCCGATACCTTACGAGTTGTATGCCATGACGTGGCACGGCTTCTTTCTTGGGCTACTCGCATTTCTATTCGGGTTTTGTTTTGTGTTAAGTGGTTCTGCTTTCTGGCAGATGCTGGTAACATGGCGGTGGATGTTTTTGATAATTGCTACTGGTTTGTTTGCCTGGCGTATCAATTACCTGGGGATTAATGCGCCCGGTTATCTAATTGTAACAGAATCGCAGGCGTGGATTTTTAGTGTACTTGCTTTTGGGCATAAATATCTAAATCGCACCGGAAAAGTTTTACGATATCTGAGCGCGGCAGCCTATCCGGTTTATATTCTGCACATGTTTTTTCTGTTCCTCGGCTCGGCTATCATTTTTCCATTAACTATTCCGGTGCAACTGCAATTTGTATTGGTGCTATTGTTTACCCTTGGCGGATGTTTGCTTTCGTATGAGGTTATCAAAAGAATAAAATGGGTGCGCGTGTTGTTTGGTTTGAAGTTTAATGAGAAGGCTTGATTAGGTTTCGTTCCGGTGCGTGTGAACACGCACCGGGGCTTAGGGAGCCGATAGTAAGATTTGGGCTCCAGTAAGGCTTCATGCAAAACTCTGGTTTGGTATTTGAACCTTACTCTGGCATAAGCGAACAAAAAGCCATGAAAAATAACCCAAATTTCAACACCGGTTTACTATTTATAACCTACCTGTTGATGGATTCTGACCAGGAAATCAGCGAAAATGAGCTGAATTACCTCGATTCTGTACGAACGGAAGCTGGAGTAAGTGATGCTGAGTTTCGAACATTTTATAATTCCGTTATTGGGAAAAATGAGCGGGAAATCTACCAGATTGGGATGGATGCTATAAACCAATGTACCGACACTGAGAAGATCCAGATCTTTGTTAAACTTTATGGAATGGCTTTAGCCGATGAAGTATTGCGCGTAAAAGAAGTGCGCTTTATTCTCTATGCAACCCGCATGGCTGATGTAAGCATGGAACGCGTAATTGAAATGGCTAACGAGGTGGGTATTGCTGTAAGTTAATTACAACATTTTTACATTAAGTACTATCCGCGATTTAGGTGCAACCTCCAATTGTACTTTATCGCCTTCGTTTATTTGAACGTAGTAGCGAATACCAACATTAAAGTTTTCTTTGCCGATTTCTATACCAAACCAATAGCGGGAACCAGAATCAATCTCTGCATCTAATGCCCCATAGCGGGTTATCGGTTTACCGGTTTCTTCTTCCTCAACCCTTTTGGCCATTAGCTGTAGCGTATTGCTGTCATAATCTATAATTTGATTTCCCTGCGAGATTTTCTTCTTGTCAACAATTCCTTCTATGCGCTCTTTCAATCCGGCTTGCAAATCATTCTTCGCTTTGTTTCTCTCTCGCATGGACATAAACAAGCCAAACATAAAGAGCAACACAAACGGAATTGCAATGGAAGGCCAACTTGCCTCCGGCAGAAAAATAAATCCACATCCGATTGCGAGTACACCAATTGCAATAAGCGCCATCAGAATGTACGCTCCCACAACACCACGACTCTGAAACTTAATCAGTTTCTGTTTATCGGCTTCGGTTAGGGCTATGGGGTTCATTAACTCAGCACTTGCTCCGTAATCTTTCCGTTCTTCTTATTCTTAAGAATTACTTTTTTCGCACCATAGTGCGTTACTTCTTCTTTTACCAGATAGTGGTTAGCATCGTACTCAACAAGGTGGCCGTCTTTGCTTACCCCTACTTTACCGCGCCAGATGTCAAGCTTCACTGGCTCCCACTGTTTTGTCTTGGCAGATTTATAAGCAGCATCTAACACTGCGTTTACTACATAGCCATCGTAAAATGTTTCTTTGGGCTGCGTGCCTTTCTCCATAGAGTTGAACATATCCATAAACATGTGGTTATAGCCCAACTCATTTAATTCATCTCCAACCGGAAACAACCAACCCTTATCGCTCTCTGCTTTTTCGGCTACATAATTGGCAGCTTTACCTGTAGTGAACATTTCGAAGCCGGTACGTAAAAAACTATTTACCCAAATAGTGCCTTCGGTACCCATTACTTCATCGCGCAAATCCAATCCACCACGGAATGTCCAGCTTACTTCAAACTGCGCAATGGCACCGTTTTCATATTTCACTAAACCAATGGCGTGATCTTCCGCATCAATCGGCTTCACTTGCGTATCGGCCCAACACATTACCTCCACCGGCTTAATGTCTTTGCCAATGTAGCTGCGCGTAATTTCCACACAGTGGCAACCCAAATCCAGAATACATCCACCACCAGCTTGTTCTATATCCCAAAACCAATCGCTGTGCGGACCAGGGTGTGTCTCGCGCGATTTCGCCCAGAGGATTCTACCCAGCGCGCCATTCTTTACACTCTCATGCGCTTTAATAAACTTGGGTGTGTACACTAAATCTTCCAGATAGCCATTGAAGATGCCGGCTTTCTCAACAGCCTGTAACATACGTTTTGCTTCTTCGGCATTGCGGCCAAGAGGCTTGGTAGTGATTACTGCTTTCTTATGCTTGCAACATAGTAGTACTGCTTCTTCATGCAGGTTGTTCGGCAACGAAATACAAACTACTTCTACTTCGGGGCGGTTGATGGCTTCTTCCATTACTGTGGTGGAGAAGGGCACATCATAATCTTGTGCAAACTTCTTTGCGCTTTCTTCCCTGCGCGAGTAGATGGTTACAATTTTGTCTTTACTTCTGTAGCCTTGAAGCGAGTCTGCATAAAAGCGGCCGATAAAACCTGAGCCGAGCATAGCGATTTTCATATGAGGTAGAGTTTTGGTTACTGGTTGCTGATCTTGGTTACCGGTTACTAGTTTCTGGTTGCCGGACTGTTTTGGTTAATGATGCCGTTTTAATTTTTTATTCAAAATACGCTTGGTCTGTGTCCTCACAGACCATGTGCTCATTTTCAACTTATGCCGCCTTAATTTCTTTTTTCTCTTTAAAGAACATAATAAAATATATCAACACCGCCACGGCAATATATGCCGGTACCATCCAGATAGATTGCCATTGGAATGCGCCATCAACAGAGTAATAATCTGCCGTGAAACCCGAGAAGCGTGTTCCTATTACCATGCCCACACCATAGGTAGCAAACGTAAACAACCCCTGTGCAGCATTCTTAATTTTTTCTCCCGCTTTTTTCTCGGTGTACATGTAGCCGGTTACAAAAAAGAAATCGTAGCAGATGCCGTGCAAAATAATCCCTGCATATAACATCCACACACTGGTATCAATATTACCATACGCAAAGAATACATAGCGTAAAATCCAGGCCGCCATTCCCAACAACAACATTTTCTTTACACCTATCTGGTTAAACAAAAATGGAATGGCCAGAATAAACACCGCTTCTGAAATCTGGCCGAAAGTCATTTTAAATGCTACGTTGCTCATGCCGGTTTCATTCAGAAACACATTGGCAAAACCATAATAGAACGAAAGCGGAATGCAAACTAAAATAGCTGCAATAAAGAAAATAAGGTAAGGCTTGTCTTTAAACAACACAAATGCTTCTGTTCCTAATGCACTATCGCTGGTTTTTCCTTTTGGCGGAGTGTTGGGTAATACAAATGACGCAAGGCCTAATGCGAGCGATGCAATGGCGGCCATCTGAAATGTTAAGGCTGATTTATCTAATCCCAATGTACTGATTAAAACCCCGGCTACAATCCAACCCAATGTACCAAACACTCTAATCCACGGAAATTGTTTTCCGGGATCAGTCATCTGCCCGAATGCAATGCTGTTTGACAATGCAATGGTGGGCATGTATAGTAATGAGTAAACCAAAATGATCCAGTAAAAAGTTGTGTTGTCGTTAACAACTGTTGCGAGGTAGAGCAAGGCCGCACCAACCAGATGCAATACGCCCATAATTTTCTGAGCAGCAAAAAACCGATCGGCTACCATGCCCACAAAGAAGGGCGAAATGATTGTGGCTATTGCGAGCGCACTGTATGCAGCGCCAATCTGAGTTCCGCTTGCTCCTAAAAACTCAGCCATGTAAGTACCCATCGTTACATACCATGCGCCCCAGATAAAATATTCCAGCAGCATCATTACCGATAACTTGGTGAACACGACAGGCTTCATACTTACTTTTAATTTAAGTGAAGAAAGATAGAAACGCTTTTCATAAAACAGAAAAGCGAAGCCTAAAATTATACAGGTGGGTTAGGGTTCAACCGGTCGGTAGCGCGACTCGTCAAAGATCTGCCGGGCATTCTTGTTGAGCATCAGTTCTTGTAGCTTTACATCTGCCTTGCGTTTCGCGTAAGCGTTTACAATTTGCCAGCCTACCCACGTGCCTATGCGGCCCGGAGCCTGATCGGCCACATCAAAAGTTTTGGGCCGCTCAGAAATATACTTCTGCCTGATTTTTGCGCTCGTAGAATAAAACACTTCATCTTCCACAAGTTTTTTCCAGATCACATCCTGATTGGCGCGCGCTCCGGCAATTTCTTCGGCCGAGTAGCCGATAAACACACTGTCGGCTACACAAGGCAACATATGTTTGGCAAAATAATAAGCCTTGCCATAGGTAATCATTTCGGCTAATACGGTTTTGTCTTGCAGATCAGTTTCATTTAAGCGCGGGTCAATGCCATAGAGCAGCATCACAGACGGAACGATAAAACTTTTCTCGTATCGCTGTAACATATACTCGTACATATTAGGTCGATACTTTGCGCCTTTACCCAGATAATAATCCAACCCCACAACTATTAAGGTGTCGGTTACAAACAAATCGGTTTCCAAACCGGTAATGATGGTTTGAATTTTAGGCGGTTGAAAATCGGGGTAATAATATTTAAGGTTGACGAATGCCTGATTAAACTCCGATTGCAGTTCATTCAAATCGCCAAAAACCCGTTTGGTTTCTATCAATAACGTATCGAGATGCGGATTGGAGAAGCGGGCATAGAGTTCGTTAATAAAAACAGAATCGTTAGGGTACGATTCGCGTGCAAATACAAAATCGCGCAACGTGGTGTGCCGCGAAAAGAAATCTACTAATTGTTGTTTGCTGGTAATGGCCGGTAAGGAATCCTGCAACTGTTCAAAAGAATAACTTATCGTAATATCTTTTGTGTCGGGAATATAGGCGCACTTTTCTTTATCGCTACAGCCAGTTAGAAAAAGGAAAATAAAAATTGGTGCGAGTGTTTTGAGGTGAGGTGAGTGGTTCGTGAGGACACGAACCACGGACATTCGGGCCGTAGGAAATAAAAAAGAAAATACCTGCTTCAATATGCGCATAAACAAAATTTTCGGTGGCGAAGATGGTGAGAATCTGCGTGATGGCAAAAGCACAAACGGTTAAACGCAAGCTGCTACTATTAATTGCAATTGTTTGGGCTTATGCTGAATTTGCAGCGTTAAACTTTTTACACCGCCTTGCCTTGGTTCGTGTCCTCACGAATCAAACATGTATATAAATTCGTTACCTGTGCATAAACAACCCAAACATATTGCCGTTGCCGGAAACATTGGTTCCGGTAAAACCACGCTAGCCGAAAAACTTTCCAAACATTATAACTGGACAGCCCTTTACGAATCGGTTGATCACAACCCTTACTTGCGCGATTTTTATGACGACATGACGCGCTGGGCCTTTCATTTACAGATTTATTTTTTGAACAGCCGCTTTAACCAGGTGCGGCAAATCCGCGAAAGTAGCAAAACCATTATTCAGGATAGAACCATCTACGAAGATGCCCACATTTTTGCTGCTAACCTGCACAAGAGCGGCCACATTAACGATCGCGATTATCAAAGCTATCTCGACATCTTCAACTCGATGGTAAGTTTTGTACATCCTCCCGACTTACTTATTTATTTAAAAGCCGATATCCCCAAACTGGTACAGCAAATACAAAAACGCAACCGAGATTTTGAATTCAACATTAAATTAGATTACCTACGCACGCTAAACGAACACTACGAAACCTGGATTGGTAACTACAAACATGGCAAGCTGTTAATTGTAGATGTAAACAACCTCGACTTTGTAGAACGTGTAGAAGACTTTTCGTTTATCGTAAATAAGATTGAGCTGGAGCTGAATAGTTTATTCAGTTGATTTTTGTTTGGCTAATCGGTAATTTTATTTCATGGACAAAAAGCAGAAAGACGAGTTAATTGAGTTGATTTCCAATACTGAAGACGAAGTTCTGCTCGGTCAGGTAAAGGCAATTCTTGAAGGGAATCAGATTTTAATTTGGGATGAACTTAATCCTGCTCTTAAAGAATCCATTCAACGCGGCCTTGATCAATCACTTCGAAATGAGGTTACTCCTCATGCCAAAGTAATGACACATTTACGCAGCCAACTTAAATGAGGGCTGTTAACTGGACGGAAGAAGCAAAAAGCACATTTAATTCAAACTTAAATTATCTCCACGCTGAATGGAACGCAAAAGTTGTGTCTGATTTCTTGGATAGAGTTGATTATGTGGTTGAATTAATCCAAACCAACCCTAATTCTTTTCTTCTGGTAAACAGTGAGAAAAACGTCAGGCGTTGCGTGGTGACAAAACAAATAAGTTTGTATTTCAAAATCGTTTCCAAAGACCGAATTGATCTTATTACATTCTGGAACACTTATCAAAATCCTGAAAAGTTGAAATTGTAAAGAACAAAAAAAGGCAGCCGGTTCCCCAACTGCCTTTTCGTTATTACTTTTTTAAAGATCACTGCACCATAAACACCGCATTTGAGAAAATCATTTTGCTGCTCTCCCAGAAATTGCGGAACAAGGGATTATCAACCATGTAAATAATATTACCCTGCCCTTTCGGTTCAACACCCAGCACCAAGCTGTTACTCATCTTCTTATTAATGCGATAACCCGCAAAACCTTGCACCGGTTTAGCATTGCCTTTAATTACACCCACATTCCAGCCGCTTTGTAAATACCCGTAGCGCAATTCGTTTGTTTTTAATGTATAGTAAGATTCTTTCATACCAAAGGCAAGCGGATGCGATCTGTCTAACGTTACTTTGTAGATAGCACCTGAGATAGCATCGGATAGTTGTTTGCGATCAGCCTCTTCATAGCGACCCAAAACATCTTTCTCGCGTACTTCTTTATCTTTCTTTTCAGCTTCGCTTTTTTCGGCATCACTTGCGTAAGCCTTTAGTGCAAAGCCTTTCTTTTCGGCAAACGATGTAAGCGCATTGGCCACAACAATTAACCGGCCGCCACCCGATACCCAGTTTGATACATGATCAAGCGTGCCTTCATCAAACATTCTGTAACGACCTTCCGGCACAATCAGCACATCGTACTTATTCAGATCAACACTTCTAAAATAATCAGTGCCGATTTGTGTAATCGGATAATGAAGTTGTTCTTCAAAGAAATGCCAGATTTCGCCTGCACTTAACGATGACGTTTGTTCACCAAATAGTACGGCAATTTTTGGTGCCTTTAAATACGTAACCGATGATGAGCCAAAGTCTTTGCCTCTATCCACAAAGCCGGTAGTGCTGGTATAAATTTTTCTGTCTTTATCGGTAGCCAGTTTTTTAATCAGGTTATCAAAATCAGCAACAGCTTCGTTGTTTCTGCGCGTTACCACCAACGTGCCCGGTTCAAAATTTTGTCCCGAAACAGAGAATGCTTTTTCGGCTGCACGAACTTTTATGTTTTTGTTCAACAACTCCGCCAGAAACTCTACATCGCGTAAGCTTTCATATTTAAAAATGTAGGCGTATGGTTTTGCGAGTGTCGTTCCGTTATCAACTGCTTTGGGTTGATACGCTTTGCCTACGTTAATGCGCTCGTTTAGTGCATAGCCTTTCAGATCATAATTGTACATCAGGTTCCAGGCGGTAATATCATAGGTTGCTGAATCGGGAAGTTTAGAAACCGGTTCGAACAAAGTAGTGATGAAACGAGATTTAGGTTGATAGATGTTAATGATCACATCATCGGTACTTACATTGGCTGTACCTGTGGTTTGGGTTTGATAATCAAAACCTCGTGTAACCTTACCTGCCGCAGGGTGGCCGTATTTTATAGAATGACTATCCAACCATTGGGTAAGCTTGTTAATCTTATCTACGTTGTTGTCGCCTTTAATTACAAACGTTTTGTATGGCGATGCCGGGTTGTTCAGATTTTCTTTTGAATACTTTTCAAACTCATCTACAACACGCGTAGCATTCAACGAAGTAATTTCTACTGTTGATAAACCCGAAGTATGATGATGTGTAAGTCTGTCTTTCAGCGTAAGCGGATCGCCTTCGCGTGTGGTAATGCTCAACCCACCAAAACCACCACCACCTTGTTCGTACGTCATACCAATAGCGCCACTGTAAGTAGGGTAGGTATCGCCATAGCTGGGATAATACAAATCGAAAACTTCTTTTGTAAAATATAACCAGCCTTGCTCATCAAAATACTTTGCATGATTTTTTCCAATCATGGTTTGGAACTCGCGCTGCCAGGGCGAAATAACTTCGTGAAAGGGTTCTGCAGCCGGAGCGAAATAGTAAGGGTTATTATAACCTTGTTCATGAAAATCTACGTGTACATGCGGCAACCATTCGTTATAAACTTTTATTCTGGCGCGCGATTCTTTTTGTGTAAGCCACGCCCAATCGCGATTCAAATCGAACAGATAATGATTCGCTCTTCCGCCAGGCCAGGGTTCGCGGTGCTCTTTGGCATCGCCACTGGAATTGTACGGGCTGTTACCGTATTGATTATAAAAGTTTGCGTAGCGATCGCGTCCATCGGGGTTAATGCACGGATCCATAATTACCACCGTGTTCTTCAGCCACTCTTTTGTTTTTGCGTTGGCCGGATTTACCAACTCATAAAGTGTTTTCATGGAAGCTTCCAGCGAGCTGGCTTCATTGCCGTGTACATTATAACTCAACCACACAATCGCAACTTTGCCTGCGGCCGAACCTTCCTGCACACCCGCACGCTTCAGGTTGTCCTGCCGGATTTGTTCGAGGTTAGCAAAATTTTCTGGCGAAGTGATAACGGCATAGATAAGCGGACGCAGCTCGTTGGTCTCACCGTATTGCGTAACCTTTACATTTGCCGATAAGTCATCGATGTATTTAAAATACTCTACCACCCGATGGTGACGAGTAAACCGTGAGCCCAGTTCATAACCCAGAAATTGATCGGGGGTTTGAATGGTTTGGGCAGAGCTGGTAATAGATAAGATTACTAGTACTAAAAATAAAATAGGTTTCATAAAAAATGATTGGGGTTGACCTCACCCCCAACCCCTCTCTCCCAATAGCTATCGGGAAGAGGGGGGAGAGTAAGTTATTTGGGCAAGGTGTTAAAAATTCAATTCTGCTTCAACAGTCTTTTTATTTGTGGCGTGTGGTGAATGATATGCTCCGAAAAGAACCGTGTAGCCTGAACAATATTAAGCTTGCCGGCCACCGGGTGCTTGTAAATTTTGCGTTTCAGATGATTGGCGGTAAACCTGCCAAGCAGGTCTTTTAATTCCGTGCGGGTTTGGCTCCACGCTGTTGCAATCTCGGCTGCATCTTTAAAGGCTGGAGTATGATCTACCACCACTTTGGGCGCTTTAAATTTGAATGGCAAGCGTTGCGAAATAATCAGCGTCCACATTTTTAATTCTTCTACAAGGCCGGTGTCGGGTTGTTCATCAATAGCCTGAATCTTTTTCTTGAGGTATTGAACCGATAATTGCTCGGATGTAATGAGGTGTGCATATACCTGACTGAGCGACCATTTACCGGGTGGGTGCTGGTGGAGTTGGTCTGGATTGAGGGTTTCTATTTGCTTTACTAATGCGAGACGCTGGCTTTCAAGCTGATCAAACAATTCTTTTAATAGCGTATTCATCTCTTTGCAAATTAATCTTGTAAATGTATTTAAAGTTAGTGTTTGGCAGGTCGGTTGTTTTTTCTACTTTTAAATAACCTAACCATAAACCAAATCACACATGAACACAAATTACGCAGGATTCTGGCTACGACTAGTAGCTATTATTATTGATGGAATTATTATTGGTGTAGCTCAGTCATTCATTTTTGTTCCAATATTGGCTGCCCTTGGCCTTGGTTTTGCAAACTCAGTTGAAACAATGGATCTTTCGGATCCTGATCAGGCAGCAGGAATGATGGCGAGTGTTATGGCTCTGATGGGTGGCTACTGGATATTATCCTTAACCATTCAAATACTTTACTCGACTCTCATGGAATCCTCCAAGCTACAAGCAACAGTTGGTAAACTTGCGCTTGGACTTAAGGTAACAGACTTACAAGGAAACAAACTAGATTTTGTAAAGGCTTTAGTACGGAACCTATGCAAAATCATTTCAAATTTCACTTTACTTATTGGCTATATCATGGCTGGTTTCACAGAAAAGAAACAAGCACTACATGATATGATTGCAAGTACTTTGGTTTTGAAGAAAAACTAATTTTTCTAAACTTTTTAGAAGGGAAAGGGTACCAATTGGTGCCCTTTCATTTTTTATCTCAAAAAAGAAATCTCGTTCGATTTCATTTCCACTATTGCCGGTAAATGACCAACATGTTCACCCTCTGCTTCAATAGCCAGATTTTCTGGGGCGGTAATCTCAACCTTATCTGCCACAGTATAATGAACACCTGCATTGATAACTTTTCGTCTTCGCTTTAAGGTTTGCAGGTAAATCAAAAACTTTAGCAGCGGCACATCGGTAGCCACAAACAAATTGAACAAGCCATCATCCTGTTTTGCATCGGGGGCCAGGTAAATACGGTTACCAAACGATTTACCATTGGCAATAGCCAGCACGCGCATTGTGCCACGCCAATTCCAGGTAGCTGTTTTTAATTCAACCACCTGGGGTTTGTGCGTAAAAAATGTTTTGAGAATGGAGATCAGATAACGTCCGTTTGCACCTAACCAGGCCGGAGCTTTTTCCATTTGCCGCACCGTGGCCGGCCCCATGCCGAGGCTACACACATTTATAAAATGTCGGTTGGTGCTTTGTCCGTTTACATCTTTACAGGATACAAATCCTATGTCGGTTGGTTTACCGCCTTGCTCCAAAAGATCTAAAAGCACTTGTGCCCGCGCTGTTACGTTAATCGCTCCGGCAAAGTCGTTACCCGAGCCCAACGGAATAACACCTAATGTTGGAAGTGGTTTTACGTTTGAATTCAGTAAACCATTCAGCACCTGATGCAGTGTTCCATCGCCACCAGCAGAAAGTATTACTTCAAAATTATTTTGTGCGGCCTGTGTAGCCAGTTCGCGGGCATGGCCTGCATATTTTGTTTCCAGCACTTCCACCACATGCCTTGCGGCCAGTGCTGGTAATATGGATTTATAGAAGTGTTTCTTCTTGCTTGAGATTCCGTTAAGGATGATGGTGATGTTCATATTTTTTCCCTCACCCCAGCCCTCTCCCGCGGGGAGAGGGTGACGAGGGACGAGGCGGTGAGGGGATTACTTACAGCTCTTCTTAATCACCGCCTTTGCATCGGGTAAACCCATTTCATCGGCACGTTTTAAATCGAGGCAGCCATCGTAGTTATTATTCATCAACAGTTTTACCAGTCCGCGTTGATAATACGTCTCCGGATCACTCGGGTATAGTTCAATTGAAACCGTGTAGTCTTCAACCGCACCGGCATAGTTTTCTTTTTCGGTTTTGCTCCACGCCCGGTTGTCGTAGTAAGTCGGGTTGGTATCATCCAGTTCAATGGCTTTGGTATAATCGGCAATAGCACCATCGTAATCTTCCATAGTGTGTTTTAATACTCCGCGCAGATTATAGGTTTCGGGGTCTTCGTTATCCAACTCCAGCGCTTTGGTATAATCGGCCAGCGCACCTTTCAAATCTTCTTTAGCTGTTTTAGCTAATGCGCGGTTCTCATATTTGTATGGATCTTTTGGGTCGAGCCGGATAGCTTCATTATAATCTACAATGGCTTTGTCGAAATTGGTTGTATTGTAATACGCTACGCCACGATAGTTATACAGGTTAGCATCGGTTTTATCGTATTCAATGGCTTTGGTATAATCATCTATGGCGCTTACAAATTCGCCCAACT
Source organism: Cytophagales bacterium (assembly GCA_017303795.1). Taxonomy (GTDB): domain Bacteria; phylum Bacteroidota; class Bacteroidia; order Cytophagales; family Cyclobacteriaceae; genus ELB16-189. The sequence continues at coordinate 210,844 of JAFLBR010000004.1, forward strand.
CTGCTTTCACCAGTCCACGATTAAAATATTTATCAGCATCGGGTGGCCCTAACTCCAACGCTTTTGAAAAATCGAAGTAAGCCGCCTGTAAATCCTCCACATTATAGTATGCAAAACCGCGATTGGTGTAAGCATCGGCATAGCGGGCATTAAATTTTATTGCTTTATTTAAATCCAGAATAGCGGCTTCATCATCGCCCAGATTTATTTTGGATTCACCCCGATAGTTAAGCGCTTCGGCATACGTGCTGTCTATTTCCAATGCAAAGTTGAAATCGCCAATGGCTGCATAAAAATCATTGAGGCCCATGTTGGCGCGACCGCGTAACAGGTATGCGGTTTTGTTGCGTGAGTTTGCTTCGATGAATTTTGCAAGGTCTGTTTTTGCCGCTTTAAAGTTACCGGCATCAAGCTTTTTGCGGGTTGCTTCCAACGCATCCTGTGCCCAACCCATCAGCGGAAGCAATACCAGAATTAAAATCAGTTTTTTCATTGTACACGTTTCTGAACAGGCAAGTTAGCAAGAAATCGTCATTCAAATGCCTAATCAAAAAACCTACCGCACCTGAAGAGTCTGGTGTGAATTTGCTGGTTGTGGTTGCTGTGTCTGAGTTGTTTTGGCCAACATAGCAATCAAAACAAGTGTAATAAAAACCGAAAGTGTGATAACGCGCTTCATAAACCAACTTTAGTATCCCTTTGATTGTTAAAAGCGAAACCGGTTTAAACCATTTAACAAATTTTTTTAACCGTGGTGCAATGTTTGTAGTAAATTGGATGCTTTAAATTTCTTTTGTTATGAAACGTGTTCTGATTTTTTGTCTTGGGTTGATGTGTGTGCAGGCGGTGGCGCAGGAAAAGCCACTGGATATGAAAATGGATTTTGAACAATACGATCCGCCTTCTACACTTAAAGTTGAAGAACACCGGTTAAAGCGGGCCAAGTTTCCGTTTATCGATATTCACAATCATCAGGGCAATATGAATACCAGCGACTTCAAAGACCTGATTGCCAAAATGGATGCGTTGAATATGGGCGTGATGATTAACCTGAGCGGGCGCGGATTCAGAAGCAGTGGCGATCATCTTGAAAAATCTATCGAGAACATTAACAATCGTTACCCTAACCGCTTTGTGCTGTTTACCAATGTAGATTTTAATGATATCGATAACCCTGAGTGGGTTGCGCGAACTGTAAAACAATTAGAAGCCGATATTAAGCGTGGTGCAAAAGGACTAAAGATTTACAAAAGCCTGGGCTTGCATAGTAAAGACAGCAAGGGCAATCGTATTGCCGTTAACGATCCTCGCATCGACCCGATCTGGGCCAAGTGTGGTGAATTAGGCGTACCCGTATTAATTCACATTGCCGACCCGAAACCGTTCTGGGATCCGATCGACAATCAAAATGAACGCTGGCTCGAACTTAAACTTCATCCCGGAAGGCGCTACGATGAAACCTTCGCCACGTGGGAAACACTGATTGCCGAACAACACGATGTGTTTCGCAAGCATCCTAAAACAACTTTTATAAATGCACACTTAGGTTGGTTTGGAAACGACTTGAAAAAGTTAGGCGAGTTGATGGATAAATATCCGAATATGCTTACCGAAATAGGGGCGGTAATTGCCGAACTTGGCAGACAACCGCGTGCAGCCAAAGCATTTTTAACCAAGTATCAGGATCGGGTTCTGTTTGGTAAAGACAGTTGGGTGCCCGAAGAATATGAGACGTACTTCCGGGTGTTGGAAACAGAGGATGAATATTTTCCGTATCACAAACGCTACCACGCCTTCTGGCGCATGTATGGAATTGGGTTACCCGATGACATTTTGAAAAAGATTTACTACAAAAATGCGCTACGCATATTGCCTAATATGGACAAGAGTCAGTTTCCGAAGTAAGCATGAAGTTGCTCCGTAGCTTTGGTTTTGCTTTAACTGGAATTGGAAAAGCAATTAAGAGCGAACTTAACATTAAGGTTCAGCTTGTAGCTGGGAGCGGGGCCATTATTCTTGGATTCGTTTTTAATATTTCCAGTGTGGAATGGCTTGCTATTGTATTATGCATGGGGGCCGTATTAACAGCAGAGTTGCTAAACACGGCTATTGAAAAGTTGTTGAACTTTATTCATCCTCAACACCATCCGGAGGTTGGCGCCATAAAAGATATTAGTGCTGGTGCAGTTCTTCTGGCAGCAACATGTTCTGTAGTAATTGCGTTAATAGTTTTTGTTCCTTATCTCCTCAAACTATGGACGTGATGCAGCCCAGCCTTTTAAAAAAGAGAATCCCTCTTTTTTCAGTTGTAGTTCTTTCGCTGTTGTTCTCCGTTTCGCTTATTGCAGCGCGGGTCTATTTCACTGAAAAAGTTACGTTCGTATTTCTGGTTTGGAATCTTTTTTTGGCTGCTATCCCTTTTGTGATCAGTTCTGTGTTGGTTGTATATCAGCATAAACTTGGCCGTGTAGTTTTGTTTTCAGGTATTTTGCTGTGGTTGCTTTTCTTCCCGAATGCACCTTACATTCTTACTGATCTTTTTCATTTAAAAGAAAGAACGGGTGTTCCTCTTTGGTTCGATCTGATGGTAATTCTTAGTGCCGCCTGGAACGGTCTGATTCTGGGCTTGCTTTCGCTGCAGGATATTCAGCATGTAATAAGCAAAAGGTTTTCGGTAATATGGAGTTGGGTGGCCGTTACGCTTTCGTTGGGATTGTGTGGGTTTGGTATTTATGTTGGCCGCTATTTGCGCTGGAACAGTTGGGATGTTGTTACCAATCCGGTTGGTCTTACAGCCGATTTGCTGGAGCGAATTACTGATCCGTTTACGCACCCGCGAACAGTAGGTGTAACAATTCTTTATACTGCTTTTCTGTTACTTGCTTATCTATTTTTTACACAGCTTGCAAAGCTTAATTTCAAAGAAGAACAACACAACAAATGAACTTCCACACACGCAGATGGGTAAAGCCTGAAGATTTAAATCCAAACGGAACCTTGTTTGGAGGCAAGCTTTTAAGCTGGATTGATGAAGAGGCAGTTATCTATGCCATGATTCAACTCGACAACAAGCGCGTGGTTACCAAATTCATGTCCGAAATCAATTTTGTGAGTTCCGCCAAACAAGGCGACATTATTGAACTGGGACTTATCCCCACGCAATTCGGGCGCACTTCTATTACCCTGAAATGTGTGGTGCGCAATAAAATGACGCGCATGACTATTCTTGAAGTGGATAAGATCACATTCGTAAACCTCGATGCTGAAGGCAAACCCGCTCCACACGGCAAAACAAAAATTGAATATGTGAAAGATCGCTTCGAAGGAAAGATTGAAGGCGAGTTGCCGAATTGATGCGAATGTTGCGAATTGTTTTTGTTTTATTCCTCCTCTTAAAATTTTCGGCTGGCTTTGCGCAAAGTAAACACGCGTATTCATTAAACATCACTTCGCAGCAAACACAAGGACGCATTGGGTTTTTAGGAATGGCCAACGAGCCGCTACGCTTAATTGCCGAAGTGCGACCTGAAGCCTTTGGGTTGGACAAACCTATTCGCGGTAACTTTAAAATTTTCGCTTCCGCGGATTCTATTTTTAGCCCGAATGATCTTGTTGTGTTAGACTCAGCCTGCACCCTGCCCGATTATTCCTATCAAAGTTTTCCAATCAAACATTCGCTTAAGCCGGGCTCGTATTATTTGTTCGCACAATTCTTTGCCAAGGATACCAACTTGTTTGAACCACAAAGCCCGATTGTTAAACTATCGGCTGAGTTAATCGGATTTACAGTTCAGGTAAAAGACATTTGGTTCAGTCATATCAAAACTTCTGAATACAGTGAAGAAACCAACTTGTTTGCCGAGATTGATCTAACGCTTACCGGTAATACGGTTTCAATCGGTTCGCTGCGCAGCGAGTGGGCAGTTGGTTTAACAAAAGGCAAAAAGACAGAATCCTTAAATTCTGTTTATCGTACCGATTCGCTGCACACCGGACACACCACTATTGTGTTAGAAGAAAAAATTTTCAACAACCCCGATTTCAAAAGCTTTAATCAGGTTTCGGTAAAACTTACTTCCGCCTATTTTTCAGAAGGGTATATTAAAATTCCCGATGTAATCTTTAACATTCCTATAAAAGTTGTCACCGACATCGATCAATTAAACGCATTCAGGCGTAAACGCGATCCTTATCTTACGTATGGAAGTTTCATTTTAAATCAAGAAGCGTTCGATTCGCTTGCCGTAGAAAAACTTTACAGCGAAGCCGAACAGTTCTATTCTATTTACCGCGCCTCGCTGCAGGCTGCATCACAAAAACAATTTAAGCAAGCTGTTCATCTGGCCGACTCCGCTTTTGCCTTTGTGGGTACACATCGCGCAAGCAGTTTGCTTTATGTAGAAGCTGCATTGGTGTCGGACTTGTATTCGGGTCTTTTTAAATACCAGCAAGCATTGCAACCCCAACAAGAACAACCTGAACTTAACTTTAAACTTGGTGAAGCCATGAAAATGGCCGACCTGATGACAAGCGGATACGCACACTTACTTAACCGCATGTTGCCCGATAGTCTCGATCATTATAACGACATGGAGAAGAGCGGCTTTTTCGATAAGCCCGAAATGTTTCGTCAATCTTTAATAACCGACTTGCCTATTCTTTGGAAAACCCGAAGTGTTCCGGCTCTTGAGCATTTTATTCGCAGCACCGATTATGAATCTGCCGATCAGATTATCGATCAGGTAACCCGGCACGTAAAACTGCTTAAACCTGTTTGGGAAATTATCCAGGCCGATACAGCCATGGGCCGACACTTCTCTCAAGCAGCCATCACGGCAACCGAACAAAACAACATGCGCGACTTTTTACAAGCGCGGCTTACCTATTACACCGCTACCGGTTTATATACCGAAGGCGAACAGGCTGTGGCCGATGCAGTGTTTGCCTGGTCGTGTGGGTATAAATTTAGTCCTGAACAACTTTGGTTAACCACGGCCAGCTTTTACGAAAGCATGGGCAATTTTAAAGCAGCCGATTCGCTTTATACATTAACCGATGTTCATTTCAAAAACAAGTATAAAGAAACACCCAGCCCAACATGGTTGTTAAAAGGAAAAAATCAGGCTTTGCTACGGGCACGCTTGGGTAAGCCTGTTGCGTTAAACGATTCGCTTACGCGAATACTGGAAGACGTACGCAAACAAAACTTTTTCGCATACCTCGATTTGTTAAACGATCAAACGCTGGCGCAAAAGCTTGCTTATTTTGGTAATCCCGTTTACAAAAATTTTTATCTCAATCGCATTAAACAGCTCGAGTTACAGAACCAATATTTTGGAGCCAACGAGTGGATGAAAGACCTGGCCTTTCTGCTGGGTCGCGAAGGCGAATACAATCAATCCCTTATACTTTATAAAAATCTTTTCTTGTTCGATAACCTGAAGGCCACTGCATTTCGTCTCGGCTTCTCTGAAGAGGCACAGCTTTTCTTTGCACAACGCCAACACGAAACCCTTAGCCGGTATTTGAGTGTAGTGGCCGAGTTTGGTAAAACTGCTTCGCCCGAAGTTTATGATAGCGCGTTGCAGGTTGGGTTACAACAGGTTTTATTTCAACACTCTTTTATTCTAAGAGGTAATTTCCAGTTGTTGTACGATGTGTCGCGCTCAGCCGATCAGCAAGTAGCCAACAACTTTGTGCTGTGGCAAACCTTGCGCGAACACCTGAATGAACTCTATGTAAAAGGTGAGCCTGATCAAAAAGGATTGGCCGCAGTGAAAAAATATATTCTGGAAACAGAGAAGAAGTTAATTCGCGCTGCGCGTGATACAGCCAGCATGAAATTAGATTATGTGCAACCGCTGGACTCCATTCGCGCAAAGCTAAAGCCCGATGAAGCCGCCATTGAAATTGTGCGCCTGCAACAAAATCATAAAGTTTATTACAGCAACTCCGCAAGTTATGCCGCATTAATTATAAGAAAGAATGGCCCGTTGCAGTTTGTGGTATTCCCTTCCGCTGGTACCGATATGGAAGGGAAATTTTACAAACGTTATCGCAACAGCATTCTCTTTCAACAACCCGATGTAAATTCATATAGTGTGTTTTGGGAACCTCTTACCAAACACCTTGGCGGGATAAAAACGATTTACTGGGCACCCGATGGTGTATTTAATCTTATCAACCTGAATGCGTTACTTAACCCGGCAACCAAACAATACCTGGTGGACGAATATAAAATTCTTACCGTGCCAACCGTGGCCAACATTCATGTTCCTAAATCCATAGATTTTAAATCGGCAACCGTGTTGGGCAATCCAACCTTTAGCGATAAACCGACTATAAAAAAAGATACCCTTCGTACTTCGCGTGAGTTCCTTACACGCGAGGCCATTACTTCATTACCCGGCACCGCTACCGAAGCCGAAGCCATTTCATCGGTACTGAAAAAACAAAATACAGCTGTTACGCAACTCACCAAACAAAATGCAACCAAGCAAGCGTTGTTTAAAAATAGCAATCGCGATGTGCTGCACCTCGCCACACATGGGTTTTGGCTTGATAAACCCGGAAGCAGTTCTGCCTATCACAACCTGTTTGCAACGTTGGCTGGCAGTGGTCTTATTCTTGCGGGCGCACAAAAATTTAACAGTACAAATGATTTTACGTTGCTGCCGTCTGGCATTTTAACATCTGCCGAAATACAGGATTTAAATTTATTCAACACAAAGTTGGTTGTGCTCTCGGCCTGCGAAACCGGATTGGGTGAAATTATTCCGGGTGAAGGTTTATACGGATTAAAACGCGCCTTGCTGCGGGCCGGTGCGCAAAACATCATTACTTCGTTGTGGAAAGTAGATGATGACGCCACCATGCAATTCATGACTTCTTTTTACACGCAACTCGCCACAAGCAAAAACCTACCCGATGCTTTTCAACAAGCCATGCTGCAATTGAAAGAAAAGTATCCGCAGCCCTATTACTGGGGCGCGTTTGTGCTTACGCAGAATTAGAAATAGCTCTAAGCTTTTTCTTTATCGCTGACTTTCTAATGTGTTCTTACCTACATTATAGGCATAAACGGCTGCTGGCAAATATTGAATTTGAATGCTCTGATAATCCTTAACGCCCGATTTATCAATTGATGTAACCAGCGCTTGCTTAAGATCATTTTCTACACAGAATAATGCAAGACTTTTAAGTTCGTTTGGTGCCTCGAAGTACCTATTAGACCATTTAATTTCTACGGCCCAATCTGGTCGGTTTGTTTTTCTACTTAAACTTACCAGATCCACTTCACCGTTTTTCCACCTTGCATAATAAGGTATAAACGAAGTGCGCTGCATCCATTGGCTAAAGATGGCTGTTTCAACCATTGCGCCCATGCCATCTGCTTCGGCAGTAAGCGGAGCAAACAAGGCACTTCTTAAACTTGGGTTTGTTAAATAGATTTTAAAAAAATTTTCGCGCTGAAAACGACCGGCTTTCTGATCAACACGCTTCACAATGTGAACCAAAAAAGCCGCTTCCAGATATGACAAATATTGGCGAAGTGTGTTTTTATTAACTCCGCTGTTTTTGCTTAGCTCATCCATGCTGCACTCTTGTCCGCTGTTCCAGGCTATGGTCGTAAATAGCGAGTTCAGCTCCTGCACATCTTGTATGCCGTATAAACCCGGCAAATCGCGTAACAATACTTTATCGATAATATCTGCTCGCATAAAGCGGCTGGGGTTGCTTTGTATTTCCTGATTAAAAATCACTTCCGGATAACCGCCAAAATTTATGTAATCAATAAAATGTTTGTTTAACTCTGTAATGTTTGTGGTGGATGAGAATTCGGCAATGTTTCCTTTCCAGTTTATGGTATCTGGTTTAATCAGCACGGCCAGATTCTTCAAATGAATAAACTCGTGGAAGGTTAAGGGCGGAAGCATAAAGTCTGTAAATCTGCCGGCACCACTTTCGTTACTTTTTAGTTTTAGCGCTGCTGCTGCCGAACCGCTTGCCACAAAGCGAGTGTTACGGTAAGAATCTACCATCGCTTTCAGGTGCACTTCCCATTCTTTCAGATATTGAATTTCATCTAAAAAAATATACCAGCCATCCGCATCAGTGTCTCCAGTTGCTTTTCTGGCCATCTTGAATAATTCATCTAATGGAATGTTATTATAGATAGGCGTTTCTATAGATGCATACAAAATTTTTTGAGGCGCCACGCCATCAGCTATCAATTGTTGAATGGTGTGGTAAAGCATAACGGTCTTACCTACACGCCTTGGGCCCATCAACACACAAGCGCGGTGCACGGTTGTTTTCTTAACAAGCGGATAAAACAAATTGAAATAGAGCCGCGGAGTAAAAGCGCTGTAATAGTTGTCTAAACCACCACTTGCCCACCAGGGGTTTTCAAACTGAAGCCTTGCTATAATTTGATCTTCTGAAAACGGAAATAATGACATATAAGTCAAAATTATGTAAAATAAGATAAATCTAAAAGTCTTATTTTACCATATTGATGAATTTAAGCCTATTTTTCACACTTTTCGGGCTTATATTCTGCTAAAATAGCTTAACCGAAAAGTCAAGGTTATTCAAAAAATTGGTCTGTTAGCTTTCCCTGGTTGCCTATCTTCGTGCCATCTGTTTATTAAAATATTTTGAGATACGTTTTCTATGATTAAAGATTACATCCAATCCCACCAGCAACGTTTTTTAGATGAACTATTTGGGTTGCTGCGCATTCCATCTGTTAGTGCCGACAGTCGCCATAAGGGCGATGTGCGCAAAGCGGCCGAGTACGTGGTTCAAAAATTAAAAGATGCTGGTGCCGATAAAGCCGAGCTTTGCGAAACCGCGGGCCACCCGATTGTATATGGCGAAAAGTTAGTTAACCCCACGCTGCCAACGGTGTTGGTCTATGGTCATTACGATGTACAGCCTCCCGATCCGCTTGACTTATGGACTTCGCCTCCATTCGAGCCAGTAGTGAAAGACGGAAAAATTTATGCGCGAGGTTCATGCGATGACAAAGGACAGTTTTACATGCACATCAAAGCGTTTGAAGCAATGATGAAGCTGAACCAGCTTACCTGCAACATCAAGTTTATGATTGAAGGTGAAGAAGAGGTGGGCTCTGATAATCTGGGCACGTTCGTAAAAGAAAATCGCGCCAAGCTAAAAGCCGATGTTATTCTGATTTCGGATACTTCACTTATCTCGTTAGATACTCCGTCTATCACTGTTGGCTTACGCGGATTGAGTTACATGGAAGTAGAAGTTACTGGCCCCAATCGCGATCTGCACTCAGGCGTTTATGGTGGTGCCGTGGCAAACCCCATAAATATTTTAAGCAAGATGATTGCTTCGCTGCACGATGAGAACGGTCATATCACCATTCCGGAATTTTATGATAAAGTAGCTGAGCTAACCGCAACGGAACGTGAAGCCCTGAACCTCGCGCCTTTCAATTTAGATAAGTACAAACAAGAACTTGGTATTGCCGAGATACAAGGCGAGAAAGGTTATACCACTTTGGAGCGAACCGGCATTCGCCCAACATTAGATTGCAATGGGATCTGGGGTGGTTATACAGGCGAAGGCGCTAAAACTGTTTTGCCTTCTAAAGCTTACGCGAAAATTTCTATGCGCCTGGTGCCTAACCAAAATAACCACGAGATAACGGAGTTGTTCACCAAACATTTTAATGCTATCGCGCCTAAATCGGTAAAAGTAAAAGTTACCGCGCTGCATGGTGGCGAACCAGCCGTAACCCCAACCGACTCGAAAGCCTATGCTGCGGCCAGCAAGGCTTTTGAAGAAGTATGGGGCAAGTCACCCATACCTACACGCGATGGCGGAAGTATTCCCATTGTTTCATTATTCAAAAAAGAGTTGGGATTAGATACGGTGTTGATGGGCTTTGGTTTGGATAGCGATGCTATTCACTCGCCCAACGAACACTATGGTATTAAAAACTTTTTACTGGGTATTGAAACGATCTTTGTGTTCTATAAACATTATAGTGCGAAGTAGAACACGCTAAGATAAAAGAGGCTGTCTCAAAAGGGAGACAGCCTCTTTTTTATTCCATAAATTTCGGTTTACTGTTCTTTGATAAACTCATCAAACGATTTTACAATCACAGGCTCAAGTTTATTCTTACTCATGCCCTCGGTAAGTTTGGTCATGTGTTTATCTTTTACTTTCTTAAAATCTGATTTGGCAGTAATGAATCTGGCTTGAATAGCTTCCATGTTTTTCATTTCTGCCCCAGATGGTTTGTAGAATGTTCCCGCTACTTTAGCGTAAAGTTCCGCCATGTCTTCACGTAACTGAGGTTCGCCCATACCTACATAATTATCACCAGTGGTTACCAGCAATGTTTCCTTCAATTTTGTTAAGTCTGCAAGAATTGGCGCTACGGATTTTGCGCTTGCGGGATTTTTTGCTTTAAGGTTTTCTGCTGCTTTTATAGTTTCATCAACCTCATACACCAGATAGGCGAGCTCTTGTGTCATATCAAACAGTTTTTTAGCTGTTTCCTCATTTAATTTGCGGTCGGCCAGGGGAATGGTTGAGGTCGGATCATATTGAACTTCAAATTCATTGATAAACGTTTCCTTTCCTTTTTGAATAACGGCCCTATATTTTCCTGCTGGAACACGCAAAGGAGTGAAGCCACCAAAAACAAAAGTTTTACCTGCAGCCACTTTAGGTGGTTTAATATTGTATGGCCAATTAATAATGTTTATTCCTTTCGATTTACCTGGATCAAGGTCTGTGATTTTATTTCCATTCATGTCCTGAATTTCGAGTGTCATTTTTCCTAAGGTGTGGCGCTTCTTCAAATGATAAACAACCTTAGCCGCCCGGCTTGCATTATTGCCAACAAACTGGGTCTCTGTACTTGTGCTTCCAAATCCATTTGACTCTGGGATAATGGCCGGTTTAGTCGTGAAGAAATGTAAATCTTTAGCAAGCGTTTCATCATTTAATTGACGTAATGGACTAATATCATCTATAATAATCACACCACGCCCATGTGTACCCAATACCAGATCGTTTGTCTTTTTCTGAAGATCAATAAAGTGAACCGATACTGAAGGCATGTTGTTAGTAAATTTCATCCAGCTTTTGCCCCCATCAATGGTGATGTACAATCCAAACTCTGTTCCTAAGAAAAGCAGATTCTCATTCTCATAATCTTCCTGAATGTTGCGTACAAAACTGGTAACATCCGGGCTGATAACCGATTTCCACGTGACACCAAAATCGGTAGTCTTATAAGCGTACGCAGCCATGTCACCTTTCTGGTAACCTGTAAACACTGCATAGGCATTACCCTTGCCAAACTTACTTGCTTCAATATGCCAGCATGAAGTGTTTTTAGGCAAGCCCGGAATATTGGCCACAACATTGGTCCACGTTTTGCCGCCATCTTTAGTTACTTGCACATTACCATCATCGGTACCTGCCCATACAATATTTTCATCCAAAGGTGATTCTGCGATTGTAAAAACCGTGCAATGATTTTCTGCCCCTGAATTATCGCGTGAAAGCCCGCCCGATTTTCCTTGTTCTGTTTTTATTGGATCGTTGGTGGTAAGATCGGGAGAAATTTTTTCCCAGGATTCACCCATGTCTTCAGATCGGTGTACAAACTGACTTCCTATGTAAAATCGATCAGGCTTAAACGCACTTGTAGCCATCGGTGTATTCCAATTAAATCGTAACTTAGGATCGCCTTTCACGGCAAGCGGTTGAATAGTTTTTGCCTGATCTTTGGCAGGATCGTAGCGCCAAACATTTTCGGCTCCTTGCATTTCGGAATAAATAAGTTTTTTAGTTGGGTGCGGAAGCACACGATATCCATCGCCTACACCAATTCGAACCCAATCACGAGCCTCCACTCCACCTGGTGATGAAGACGGTCCATACCAACTGCCGTTGTCTTGTAATCCTCCGTAAACATTATAAGGTTCTTCATTATCTACACTAACCTGATAGAATTGTGATACCGGAATGTTTTCAACCATTTCGAAAGTAGTACCCCCATCCCACGAACGATACACACCACCATCCGTACCTGAATACATGCGATCTGAATTTTTGATATCAAAAACTACGTCATGAATATCCGAGTGCATAAGTCCAAGTGTCTTGAAAGTTTTTCCGCCATCACGAGATATTGAACCCGACAATCCTCCTTTTGCTATTACATCCGGATTTTTGGGGTCTACTACAATGCGCGAGAAATAAAATGGCCGCACCACTATTTCAAAATCATTGTTAAGCTGCTTCCAATTTGCACCACCATCGTCACTGCGATATAATCCTTTGTCCTTATCTTGTTCTGACTCTACAACAGCATACAAGATGTTTGTATTGGAAGGTGCTGTAGCAATTGCAAATCTTCCAAGCTTACCTGATGGAAATCCTTTATGAATTTTATTCCAGGTTTTGCCGCCATCAATCGATTTATAGAGCGCGCTATTATTACCTCCTGAATTAAAGTTCCAACCGCTTCTGCGGAATTCCCAAAATGCCGCATATAAAATGTTCGGATTATTGGGATCAAGAATTAGATCGCTACAGCCTGTTGTTTTGTCTACATATAAAATCTTATTCCAGGTTTTGCCGCCATCGGTAGTTTTATATAAACCACGGTCTTCGCTATCACTCCACAAAGCGCCCAGAACGGCAACATACACTTCATCTGGGTTTTTAGGGTTAACCTGAATGCCAGCAATGCGCTCTGATTTTTCGAGGCCCATTTTTTGCCAGTTTGTACCTCCATCAACGGTTTTATAAATACCATCACCTACTGACACACTATTGCGCGTCCAGGTTTCACCAGTACCAGCCCACACCACATTATCTGGGTTAGAGGGGTCAATTGCAACCGCTCCTATGGATTGGCAGTGATCATCAAAAATCGAATTGAATGTTGCACCGCCATTACTACTTTTCCAAACCCCACCGCCAGCGGTACCTGCATAGATTACCCGGTCGTTGGCTGGATGAAGTTCGAGATCGGCAATACGTCCGCTCATAAGAGCTGGGCCAATGTGGCGTGCATTCATGTCGCCAAATAATTCCTTACCGCGACTTACTGCATCTTGCGCAACTGCGCAGATGGATGTAAATATCAAGCAGTAGATTAGTAGAAGATTTTTTTTCATACAGTTTCTTTTTGAGCATAAAAAATACTTCAACATCAGAAGTTCTTTTGTTGAAGTATCTCAAATAATCGTTTGATTTAGTTTCCGGTAGGAAAAGCAAATGACGCTGCCTCTACCTTGGGATTAAGTTCAATAGATGTGAATGTAATTGTTTGGCCTCCGGGTTGGCCTTTCGCGCCTGCAGTCATTGAGAATGGAAACAAAAGTCCATCCACTTCCTGATAATCACTCATCTTAGCCTGAGAAACCATTCCTTTTCCTGGGCCAGATTTTACTTCTACTTCTATTAAAATTGGTACAAAGTCGGCCGCATCAAAGTAATAGAACTCTACATTTTCGGTTTCCTTGCCATCAACCAGAATTGGTTTTTTGGTTAGTTTAATCTTAAGGGTCTCGGAGCCATCAACGGTCTCCTTTCCAAGAAGCTCTACCTTAAAACCTTTCTTTTGATAATCTAAAAATGGACTTGGAAAATCTGTTGCCAGATTTTTTTTGAAATTCTCTGTCGTTTCCGCATCACTTTTTTCAGCTTTCATTGTCATTTGGTTTGTTCCCCATAAGGTGGTTCCATCAAATACCTCCTGATAAAATTGCATCCCTTGAAAAGTGGCGTAAGAAAGTTGACGACCATCTTTTAGTTCGATTATGCTGAGCGGAAGCTCCATGCCCTGCATATTAATTTTAGCCGTCATCTTTACTCCTTGAATGGCGGCCCATTTTGCTTTTCCACCAGTATTTTCAAGGTAATTGTTAATGATTTCGTCTGCTGTTTGGGCTTGCGTAGAAAGGCCCGCAAAAAGGATAAACAATAATAGTAATACTCGTTTCATAGTTTGTTTTTTTAGGTTGTTCATGGTCTCACACGTTGTATAAAGCAATTAGTTGCTTCTTAATTCTTAAAATTACGGGAATTTGTTGTGTTAAAAACCCGTTAATCTGTAGTATTTGTGTTCTGCTGGTGCGGGGCTCGCTTTAAGTTTGTCAATTCTTATGAAAAACCTGCTTTTACTTCTTTTTGTCGCTTCCCTTTCCTGCTCTCAGGCCCAGGTTCTACAACCAGCCAAGTGGAGTTATTCCACATCGGTTACCGAAGCCAACGTAGGCGATGAGGTAGAGTTGATCTTTAAAGCCACTATCGACAAAAACTGGTACCTCTATTCTTCCGAGTTTCCTTGCGAGGACGGCCCCATAAAAACAGCTTTCAACCTTGTACCCCACGCCAGTTATCAATTGGTTGGAAGTGTTGTACCTGTTAAGCCAATTGATAAGTATGATGAGATTTTTGAGTGCGATGTGAAAATCTTTAAGCAGACCGGTGAGTTCCGTCAGAAGATAAAAATTCTGGCTGCGCCATTAAAACTTACCGGTGAATCTGATTACCAGGTTTGTTCGGACTTAACCGGTCAATGCATTTCAAGTGCCGATGATTTTTCGTTTGATGTTAGGGTGAGTGGCGGAGGAAACTCCAATCAAAATGAAGATTCGCTCCAACAGCCTTTTGATATTGCTACACCCGTTGAGGAAACCAATGGGCCGATACTGGATTCTACTTTAGTGCAAGACGATGCACAAGGAAAATCGCTTTGGGGATTTTTGCTTATTTCTTTTCTGGCCGGGCTTGCCGCGTTGCTTACTCCGTGCGTATTCCCCATGATTCCCATGACGGTGAGTTTCTTTACTGGTCGCGGTACAAAGTTTCAGGCATTGATGTATGGCTTCTTCATCATTTTGATCTATTCCCTTATTGGTGCAGCGCTTGCTCCGCTTATGGGGCCCGAAACCGCCAATCATTTATCAACCGAGTGGATTCCTAATCTTATCTTTTTTACGGTGTTTATTGTATTCGGTCTTTCCTTCCTGGGCTTGTTCGAAATAACATTACCCGGAAGCTTGATCAACAAAGTAGATCAACAAGCAGAAAAGGGTGGGTTGATTGGCGTGTTCTTCATGGCTTTCACCTTAGTGCTTGTGTCATTCAGTTGCACTGGTCCTATTGTAGGAAGTATTCTGGTGTCATCTGCCGGTGGCGAATTTTTAAAACCTATTCTGGGCATGTTTGCTTTTGCGGCTGCCTTCGCCATTCCTTTTACATTGTTTGCATTCTTTCCGGGTTGGTTAAAATCATTACCTAAATCGGGCGGCTGGTTGAATACCGTAAAAGTGGTTTTGGGCTTTGTTGAAATTGCTTTGGCCTTTAAATTTTTGAGTATTGCTGATCAGGCTTTTCATTGGGGAATTCTCGATCGCGAAATCAACATCGCCATCTGGATTGTAATTGCGCTTTTAATTGGAGTTTACTTAATGAAGGGCTTCCGCATGCCGGGCGATACCGGTAAAGATGCAGAAGATAAAACCGTAAGTGTGTTTCGGCTTTCATTGGCCATGATTGTTTTTGTATTTGTGGTTTACCTGATACCCGGCATGTGGGGTGCACCATTAAAAGCGTTGGCTGGTTATTTACCGCCTATGTACACGCACGATTTTAATGTGTTGAGTGCTACCTCATCTTCAGAAAAACCCAATGCCATTTGCGATGAGCCCAAGTATGCCGACTTCCTCCACCTGCCGCATGGCTTAAGCGGATACTATGATTACAATCAGGCAATAGCTTGCGCCCGTCAACAAAACAAGCCGTTGTTTATCGACTTCACTGGCCACGGTTGTACAAACTGTCGCGAGATGGAAGCGAATGTGTGGAGCGACCCGAAAGTATTACAACGCTTGCGCGATGATTATGTAGTAGTGGCTCTTTATGTGGATGATAAAACAGAATTACCCGAAAGCGAATGGTACACGTCTTCGTACGACAACAAAGTGAAGAAGACTATCGGCAAACAAAATGCTGATTTGCAAATTGCAAAGCTGAACAACAATGCACAGCCATTCTATGTACTGTTGGGTAAAGATGAGCGCGTGCTTGTAACACCTTACGGCTATAACCTGAGTGCCGATAAGTTCGCTGCGTTTTTAGATGCGGGTAAGAAAAAGTACAAGGAGTTGTATCCTTAAGTTTGGTTCACATTCAAAACACTTGTCCCAAACCTATTCTCTGCCTATCTTTGATCTTTACTGGTTTTGGTGCCAGATTTTTTAAACTAAACTTGCGGCTTCGGGCCCTATTTTTTTAGCAATGATGTTTTTCCAAAACGTATGGGTTAAGCGTATTTCCATTGGTATAGGCGCAATGGGTATTGTGATCGGATTGTTTTTTCTGATTGATAGCCGCACTTCCTGGTTCTCACAAGCTGGCGATTATGCTGCCGAAGCTGATTCTGTTCAGCATGTAGAGCGGGAAATTATCTTGCCTGTTTTTATGCATGGCATGGTTGTAAACGATTTACATGTGGTGGAAGATGAGGTTAAGAAGAACCAACGCTTTACTGATTTGTTGGGCGGCTATTATGTTTCCCCTGCAATAAAGCAACAACTCAATTTGTTACATCGCTCGGTTTATGATTTTAGAAAAATCTCAGCGCATAAAAAATATACACTATTGGTTGAGCACGATTCGCTCAAAACCGTAAAGGCGTTGGTGTATGAACCCAATGCAATCGACTATGTGGTATTTCATTTAAAAGATTCGTTGCTGGTAGAAACCTGTCAGCGTAAAGTGGACACGTTGCAACGCAGCATTTCAGGCCGCATTGAATCTACACTGTCGCACACTATAGAAGCCATGAACATCTCGCACGATCTTACCAATAAGTTTGTGGACATCTTTGCCTGGCAGGTAGATTTTCAGCGCTTGCAAAAAGGCGATCAGTTT
The DNA here is from genome assembly GCA_017303795.1 of Cytophagales bacterium. Lineage (GTDB taxonomy): Bacteria > Bacteroidota > Bacteroidia > Cytophagales > Cyclobacteriaceae > ELB16-189. Next base: position 227,794 of record JAFLBR010000004.1, read on the forward strand.
AAAATGATCTATGAAGAAAATCTGGTGGAAGAAAAACCAGTTGGTATAGGCCGCATACTTGGCGTTTACTTCGAACATTCCAACAACGGTTATTATGCTTTCCCATTCGATCAGGGCGATGGCCTCGATTATTTTGATGATGAAGGTAACAGTTTGCGCAAAGCATTATTAAAATACCCGATTGAGTTTACGCGTATCAGTTCGCGTTATTCCAAAAGCAGATTTCATCCGGTAGTAAAAGTTTTTCGCCCGCACCTCGGCACCGACTTCGCAGCACCAACCGGTACGCCTATTCGTTCCGTTGGCGATGGTATTGTCGAGGAAGCGCAATACAAAACCAATAACGGTAACTATGTAAAGGTTCGGCATAACGGTACCTACACTACCGGTTATTTACACATGTCAAAAATTGCAAGCGGCATTACGCCTGGCACTCGCGTGCGTCAGGGCCAAACCATTGGCTTTGTAGGCAGTACTGGCTTAGCCACCGGGCCACATTTGTGTTACCGTTTCTGGAAAAATGGTGTGCAGGTAGATGCACTCAATGTTGAGCTTCCGCCCTCGTTACCCGTTAAGGCCGATTATTTTCCAGCATTCGAAAAAGTTAAAACCGATCTAATACAACGGTTGCAACTCATTCCTTTTCCCGTAAGGGAAATGCAGCCTGAGGTTGCTATGCGATAAAGCAAATATTAATTCACACAATTTTCCTGTTACTTTTTTGTTTCTGAAGTAACTTACCATCAATTCCATTCTGGGTATGAGGTTGTGGGTCTTTATTGGATTATGTTTTGGATTTACCATTAGCGGTTATTCGCAAAAAGTTGGGCTGGTGCTAAGTGGTGGTGCCGCCAAAGGCATTGCGCACGTTGGTGTTCTAAAAGCATTGGAAGAAAATGAAATTCCAATTGACTTTATAACCGGAACATCTATGGGTGGAATTGTAGGTGGATGTTATGCTGCGGGTATGAGTCCGGCCCAGATTGAAGAGATCGTGCTCTCCAAAGAATTTTTGCAATGGATTAATGGCCAACTGGAAGATGGAAACAACTACTATTTTACCCGCGATGATGTAGATGCCAGTTTTCTTCGGCTAAACCTTTCGCTCGATTCTTCTTTTTCAATTTTGTTTAATACCAGCCTGGCCAGCGACCTGTCGCTCAACTTTGCGCTTGCCGAAAAACTTGCGCAACCCTCGGCCATAGCCCGCAATAATTTCGATAGTCTTTTTGTTCCACTGCGGGTAATTGCTTCCGATATCTTTACACAAACTGCAGTATCGTTAGGTTCGGGCGCATTAAGCGATGCGTTGCGAGCCACGCAAACCGTTCCCTTCTTTTACAATCCTATTCGTATTGATGGCAAATATTTATTTGATGGCGGAGTTTATAACAACTTTCCGGTTGATGTAATGGAGCAAACCTTTAAGCCCGATGTAGTTATTGGTAGTAATGTTTCTTCTAAAATTTATAATGAATATCCTTTTGGTGAAGATGATAAACTGATTGCCCGCTCCTTGCTTTACATGTTGTTAGATAAATCCGATCCGTCTGATATTTCAGCATCGGGTGTTTACATACAACCTAATCTAACAGGTTATACATCTTTCGATTTTGCCAAAGCGCGTGCGCTAATTGATAGTGGTTATGTACAAACGTTGCGACAGATTGAAGAAATAAAAAACAAAGTATCCACTCGCATTACCTGCGAAGCCGTGGCCGAAGCTCGCAATAAATTCAACAACAAAAGTGCTCCGCTTTTAGTCAATCACATCGAGTTCGAAGGGTTTAATATCCGCCAGCAGAAATACATTAACCGGTTTTTCAAAAGTGGTAAACGTCCGCTTACGTTTAATGAAGTAAAGTCTGGCTTTTACCGCCTTGTGTCAGAGGATTATTTCAAAAATCTCTATCCCGGCTTTTCGTTTAACCAAGCCAATCAGAATTTCAATTTTATGCTTTCGCGAAGGCCACAAAATAATTTTCCGGTTGACTTCGGAGGCTCTATCGCCACACGTGGCATCAGTCACATTTACCTGGGCATGAATTATTATCATTTCAATCGTACGCTTACACATGCCAACTTAAGTTTCTACCTCGGTAATTTTTATAAATCCGCGCAAGCAAAAGCCCGCATCGATATTCCCAATCGGGGTATTTATTACCTGGAGCCTTATGCTACCGTTAACACTTGGGATTTTCTGCAAGGTCGCGATCTGTTCAGGCGCAAGACAAACCCAACTGCGCTTTCGCGGATTGACAGGAAAGTGGGTGCTGACTTTGCTATTCCTTTTGGTAAAAATTACAAACTCAGTTTGGGTGGTGCCTACATCAACAACCGTGATCAGTATGTTAATTCGCCTGTGTTAATCTCAACCGATACCCTTGATGTGCTTCGGCTAAATGGTTTTAGAGGTGAAATCAATGTTTCATCCAACACCCTTAACCGAAAGCAATATGCTTCTGCGGGCCGCAACTTTATGTTGTCGTTAAACTTGTTTCGCCTAAATGAAAAACTGGTACCAGGCAATACCTCTGTTCTTACCGAAACGCAATCTCAACCCCGCAATTGGTTACGCGCACGCATTACGCTGGAGCAATATTTTAAGAAAGGTTTCTATAGTTCAGGCTATTTGTTTGATGGCGTTATTTCAAACCAACCCGTGTTTAGTAATTATCAAGGCTCAGTTATCACTGCGCCCGCTTTCAATCCGATGCAAGATAGTCGCACATTGTTGCTCGAAAACTTCAGAGCCTACAATTACATAGCGGGTGGCTGGCGAAATGTTTTTACACTTCGCAAGAGTCTTGACTTCCGGTTGGAAGGCTATCTGTTCAAACCTTTCGAGGCATTAGTGCCCGGACAAAATCAGGAAGTAACGCTAAGCCGCGATCTTACCAAAATCTACTTTGCGGCAACTGCCGGCTGGGTGCTGCATTCTTCGGTTGGCCCGATAAGTCTAAGCGTGAATTATTATGACAATGCCCAAAACGAGCTTGGCGTATTGTTGCATGTGGGCTACCTGTTATTCAACAAGACCGCCACAGATTAGATCTGGTTCCGGGTTTGTTCTGCTGTCAGATAGATGTAATTATTTTACGCTTTTTTAATTTTTAGCTATGTTTATACTTCGATTCTAATACCTATTCGGGAAACTCTATGATCAAACGATTTTTGTTGCTTTTTGCGGTTTTTGGTAGTTTTTTGTCTGCCTCCGCACAGTCCGTTCAGTGGGCTACCAAGGTATTAGAAGTTAGTACCGAGCTAACTCCGGTACAATACTCAGCTCAGCAAGCATTGGGAAAACCTAATGTTTTACCAGCCGGAGGCCAGAACCCAGGAGCCTGGACTCCAGATAAACCAAAACGTTCTGAGTTTATAAAATTGGGCTACGACAAGCCCATGCAAATTCAACAAATTGCAATTGCAGAATCATATAACCCTGGTGCCTTGTACAAAGTATTTGTGTACGATGAGGCTGGCCGCGAATATCAGGTACACACCTTTAGCCCCATGGCCGTGCCACTTCAGGGGCGCATGCTTAATGTGTTTGTAGAAAAAACTACTTATAAAGTTGCTGCCGTTAAACTGGAGTTTGACGGTAGCGCACTACCCGATTATTTTTCTATTGATGCAGTAGCCATTTCAGATTCCCACATTCCCATTATTGCCAACATCAACCTGCCCGAAATGCTAAGTAAGGGTTTGGTGGTAGAGGCGCTGGATAGCAATGTGAATAGTGATGCGAGCGAATACAGCCCTTTGCTTTCGCCTGATGGAAAAACACTTTACTTCAGTCGTAAAAATCACGCGGGCAATGTAGGCGGAGTAAGCGATAAAGAAGATATCTGGTATTCTGAATTAGGTGCCGATGGTAAGTGGTCTCTTGCTAAAAACATTGGACCACAGTTAAACAATAGCCAACCCAACTTTGTAAATACCGTAGCGGCTACGCCCGATGGCAAATCAGTCGTATTGTTATTGGGGAACAAGTATCTGGAAAAGGGTAAAATGGGCGCAGGTGTTTCTATCAGCACCAATGTGGGCGGAACGTGGAGCGAACCCAAAGCCTTAGAGATTGAAAACGATTATAACTATAACGAAAAGGCAAACTACTTTCTGGCCAACACGCGCAAAGCTTTATTAATGTCTGTTGAGCGCGAAGACTCAGAAGGCGGCCGCGATTTATATGTAAGCTTCGAAAAAGAAGATGGTAAATGGACAGAGCCGCTTAACCTTGGCAAAACTATTAACACAGTAGGCGAAGAATCTGCACCGTTCCTGGCATCCGATGATAAGTCGCTTTACTTTTCCTCTAACGGATTTAGTGGTTACGGTGGTAGCGATGTGTATATGTCCAAGCGGTTGGATGATACGTGGACGAATTGGTCGGCCCCCGAAAACTTAGGGCCAGACATCAACACCAAGCTGGATGATTTATTTTTTAATATTCCATCAACCAGTGAGTTTGCGTATTACTCACGTGGAGTAACTGCAGATAATACCGACATCTACCGGGTGAAGATGCCGATGTTCATGACCCTCGATCCTATTGTAATTGTGAAGGGTAAATTGGTTGATGCCAAAACAGGAGAACCTATTGGCGCAAAAATTATTTACGAGCGTCTTCCCGATGGCAAAGAAGTGGGCGTAACACATTCCGATCCTAAAACCGGAGAATATGAAATTCATTTGCCGGGCGGTCATTTGTATGGCTTCCGGGCTGAGGCCGATGGTCATATCTCTGAGAACCAAAACCTGGATCTGCGTGGCTTCACTAAAGATGGTACACTGGCCAACAAAGACATAACCCTTGCGCCTATCGAAGTGGCCGTGGTAGATGTAAACACAACTATCAAACTGAATAACATTTTCTTTGATTTCGATAAGGCTGAGTTAAAGGCTGAGTCGTTCCCTGAACTTAACCGCATTGCTACTATGATGAAGGAGAAGGGAACAATGCAGGTTGAAATTGCAGGGCATACCGATCCGGTAGGAACCGAAGAATACAATTTAGGTTTGTCGGATCGTAGGGCAAAAGCAGTAAAATCTTATCTTGTAAAACAAGGTGTTGACGGTGCAAATATTACCACGGTGTTCTTTGGCGAAAGCAAGCCCCTTGATACTACGCAAACCCGCGAAGCGTATCGCAAAAACAGAAGAGTTGAGTTCAAAATCATAAAGCTGTAAAAAATGAAGGTTCTTTTTTCTGTATTGCTTATCGGTTTTTCGTTTGCTGCATTTGCACAAACCGATACACTGATCTACGCACAAGGCAACATTACCAGTGCCGCCACCAAAGAACCTGTAGTTGCAAGAATCTCGTATCAAAGCCTGCCTTATGGAAGTAAGGTGGGCTTTTTTTCAGGGAGTTCATTTTTATTTCCGCTTTTCGACAATGAGAAGTACTCCATAATGGTAGAAGCTGCGGGTTACGCTCCTGCGAAATACATACTCGATCCGGCAGAGGCAAATGGAGAACGAAAAGTTATGCGCGACATTGAATTGGCGTTGCCTTCTGGTGCTGCGCACAATGCCGAAAGCACGCACACAGTAGGTAAAGTAATGCGGCTTAGCGATTTGAATTTTGATGCTGGTCGCTCGGTAATCTCAGGCTCTTCTTACCCCGAACTGGATGAAGTTGTGTTGATGTTGAAAAACAATCCACGCATGGTTATTCAGTTGGAAGGACATACGGATACCCGGGGAAATGCCAGTGCCAATCTTAAGTTGTCTGAAGATCGCGTGAAAGCAGTTAAAACTTATCTGGTTTCGAAAGGCGGAAGTAAAGGTCGTATTAAAACAAAAGCTTTTGGTGGTAATGCCCCTATCAGCCGCGAAGACACTGAAGAGGCTCATTCGCTTAACAGAAGAGTTGAGTTACGAATTCTGGATAACTAACGCGAAGCAACCGTAGCGTTGCCGCGAATGTATTTTGCAAAGGGCCTGATCAGGTCCTTTTTTGTTTCATCGTTAATTGAACTGCTGGCAATTGCTGTAATTAAAATAGCGGCAAACTCGGTCGTGCGAGGTGAATCATAGATCTGCACTGCTTCTTTCAATCGCTGCGCACAAACTTCATATTGCTGATTGTTGAAAGCTACTACCGCCTGATTAAAAAGTAACAAACCCGAAAGTTGTTTCGGTTGAATAATGCGATAAAGATTAAGATCGAATTGATAGTGCACGCTACTTGAATTATTGGCTTGCAGTTGATTTCGTTTGTAGGTAGAAACGCGTTCCTCAATCTGCTGCGGATCCGTAACAAAGCCATTAATTCTATCGGTTGATTCCAGTAACACCGGCCCGTTTTCTGTTTGCACCGAAATGAAAATATGGTAATTCGTTTCGATTAAATGAAAATCATACTCAAACGAATCTAACACAACAGCCAATAAACTTGTTGCGCTCAGACAATCGTACTTGCCTTTTTCAAACACCTCAGCAAATTGAGTATAGGGTTTATACGTTTTAAAAAACCTGCGGTGCGATTCGTTGAAAATTATTCTCAGAAATTCCTCTTCACTTCGGTTTGGTTGCTTTTCACGGAGGTTAGTGATAAACGTGTTGAGCCGGGCTTCAATTGCTTCCGGGTTTTTTGTTTGGTAAGTGTTTAATAATGCAGGCAAAATGTCCTGGCTTTTCGCTTCCGCGAAAGCGAGACAGAACAAAATAACACCACATAAAACCGCTCTTAACATTACCCGATTATTATCTAAATCCGGCTCAAGTTAACATTTAGGTAATATTCTGCAAACCGGCTTAACATTGTGGTAACATTGGCACAGGGTGTCGGGTTGGATTTGGGCGTTCATTTTCTGACTTTCACTAAACATTTTGATGGTTTATGGAAAAGCTGGCCGGAGTTGATGCTGATTTTAAAGTGATGTTTGAAAAACACGCAGCCCGCGCACAGCGGTTGCGCACCGAACCTTGGCAAAACCGTAAAAAGCTGATCAAATCATTTGGCGAGTTTGTAATACAAAACCGCCATCGTATTCACGAAGCACTGAAAGCCGATCTTGGAAAATCGGAAACGGAAACCGACATCTCAGAGGTCTTTCCATTAATTACAGAAATAAAACACGCGGTACGCGAGCTTGGCAATTGGGTTGAACCCGAACCCATAGATGCGCCCATTACTTATCTGGGCACCACCAGCGAATTGCAGTACGAACCCAAAGGTGCTTGCCTGATAATCGGGCCGTGGAATTTTCCATTTATGTTAACCCTTGGCCCGCTTGTTTCTTGCCTGGCTGCTGGTAACACGGCTATCATAAAACCTTCTGAGTTAACACCACATACTTCGCAACTTATGCGCGATATGGTGAAAGAGTTTTTTGAGGAAGACCTTGTTACGGTAATAGAGGGCGATGCACAAGTAGCTACGCAATTACTCAAACTTCCGTTCGATCATATCTTTTTTACCGGAAGCACTTCCGTAGGAAAGATTGTGATGCGGGCTGCTGCCGATCATCTCTGTTCCGTTACGCTTGAGTTAGGCGGCAAGTCACCAACCATAATTGATGCATCGGCTAACCTGAACGATGCCGCCAAACGAATTGCCTTTGGAAAGTTTCTGAACGTGGGCCAGGCATGTGTTGCTCCGGATTATATTTTAATTGATAAAACGGTTGAGCTGGAGTTCATCGATTTACTCAAGCAAAACATTTCTAAGTTGTATGCAGCAAATGGTAGCATCAATTCGCAATCTCCGGATTACGGCCGTATTGTAAATGCCCGAAATTTTAATCGCATTGATGCGTTGGTGCAAGATGCTATTCAGCTTGGCGCGAAGGTAGAGCTGAATGGTGCTTCTGATGCCACTTCCCGTTTCTTTCACCCGGTAATTTTGAGTGGTGTTCCTACCGATTCAAAAATTATGGAAGAAGAAATTTTCGGGCCGGTGTTACCAATTATTTCGTTCAGCAGTGAAGAAGAAATTTTACCCATCATTCTGGCAAGACCAAAGCCACTTGGGTTTTATATTTTCAGTACAAGAAAAGCGTTTCAGCAAAAGTTAACGGAATCCGTTTCGGCAGGGGCGGTTTGCATTAACGATTGCGTGCTGCAGTTTACGCATCCCAATCTGCCCTTTGGCGGAACTAATGCCAGTGGATTTGGCAAGGCACATGGTCGCTACGGATTTCTGGCTTTCAGCAACGAAAAACCAGTGTTGAAACAAAAGCGCGGAATAACCATGAGTTCGTTTCTATACCCGCCCTTTAATAATCGCGTAAAGCGTACTATTAACCTCATGCTACGCTGGCTGTAGGTACCATCGAACAAAGTACAGCGTTATTCTACAAGTAGTCATTGCTGGCGCGTTTGTTGCGCTGTGTTTTGTTAATTTTGTGCGTCCATTTTTCCTTTTAACACTATGAAAATCGTAAAGAAAATTCTGATTGGTCTGGCTCTTGTTTTTGTGCTGATAATTGCGGCCGCGTTTATTCTGCCGGTTGTGTTTAAAGACGACATCAAGGCTGCTATCGATAAAGAAATAGAGAAGAACGTAAATGCCGATGTGGTTTTTGATGTGAATAACTTCAGCTTATCGTTGTTCCGGAATTTTCCCAGCGTAACGGTAGAGATAAAGGAGCTGGGTGTGTTTAACCGCGCACCATTTGAAGGAACGCCTTTGTTTGTGATTGAGCGCCTGGAGGCTGAGGTTAACCTGAAGGATGTGCTTTTCGGAGATCAGTTACGCCTGAAGGGTATTACGTTGGTTGATCCACAAATTACGATTAAAGTATTAGCCGATGGTCGCGCTAATTACGATATCACCTATCCTTCAACCGATACCACTACTGTGGAGGAAGAACCAAGTTCGTTTTCTTTTGGTATCGACCATTGGGAGATTGTGCATGGCGAAGTAATTTATGACGATGCCTCGATTCCGTTTTATACATCTATTGCCGGGCTTAATCACTCCGGTAGCGGAGACTTTAGCGAAAAAGCGTTTGACCTTAAAACCAAAACCGCAATTGAAAGTATTACGGTTCGCTTTGATGGTGTAGAATACATCAGCAACAAACAGGCGGTTGTTGATGCGGTTATCGGAATAAGTGAAGAATATTCGCTTTATACCTTTAAAGAAAACGTAACGCGCTTAAACGACTTTGCCCTGAGTGCCAATGGTTGGTTTAAAATGAATCCGAACGATTTCGGAATGGACATTTCATTCAGCAGTCCGGAGAATACTTTTAAAAGTTTGCTCTCGTTGGTGCCCGGTGTTTACACGCAGGATTTCGGTAAGATTGAAACCAAGGGCGATCTGGCATTTTCGGGGTTTGTAAAAGGTACGTTCAGCGATACACAAATGCCCGCCTTTAACTTCAACCTGAAAGTTGATGATGCCATGTTTAAATATCCTGATCTGCCAACAGCCATTACCAACATTAATATGGATTTGCTTGTAGATAACAAAACAGGTGTAATTGAAAACACTTTAGTGGATCTGAAAAAACTGCATCTCGATTTTGGAACCAACCCGGTAGATGCGCGCATGTTAATCGAAAACCTGAAAGACTATCGGATGGATGCACAGGTAAAAGCATCGCTTAACCTGGCTGAACTGGGAAAGATGTTCCCCATGGAAGGTTTAAACATGGCCGGTTTGTTTTCGGTTGATGCCTCCGCCAATGGTGTGTACGATAGCTTGAAGAAAATTATTCCGGCCGTAAATGTGGCTATGGCTTTAAAAGATGGCTACGTTAAATCGGCTGAGTTTCCGTTGCCGCTTGAGAAGGTTCGGTTTACATCATCAGTTAAAAATACTTCCGGTAAAATGGCCGAAACATTTATTACCGTTACTGATTTTGGAATGGTAATGGATGGCGAAAGCTTTGGTGGGAATCTAAGCCTGCAGAATCTGGACGACTACACATGGGATTTGAATGCCAAAGGTGGAATTGATCTGGAGAAGATCACAAAAATATTTCCGGTGGAAGGCATGACGCTTGCCGGAAAAGTAAAAGCCGATCTGGAAACAAAAGGTAAATACTCGGATGTAGAAGCAAGCCGTTACGATAAACTTCCTACCAGCGGCAGTGCATCCTTAAAAGATTTCAAATTCACTATGACAGATTTGCCTTATGGAGTAACCATATCGCATGCCGATGCTGTGTTCGATCCTAAAAAGATTGAACTTAAAAATACTACCGGTACCATTGGTAAAAGTGATTTCGCGGTAAGCGCGGCCATCAGCAATTACATTGGTTATGTGTTTGGCAACGAAACCATAAAAGGAAATGTAAACTTTAATTCAACCCTGTTGGATTTGAACGAGTTTATGACCGACACGGAAACAACAGAAACTACGGACAGCGCTTCGATGGGTGTTATTCCGGTTCCCCAGAATATCGATTTCATTCTCCACTCCAACATCAAAACTGTAAAGATGATGGACTTTGTAATCAGCAACGCTGCTGGTGATGTGATTGTAAAAGATGGAGTTGCTAATCTGAATGGCATTAAGTTCAATTTATTAGGTGGTGCATTTACCGTTGCCGGAACATACAATACCAAAGACATCAATCACCCCTTATACGATTTCGGTTTAAAGATTGATAACATGAGTGTGCAGCAAGCCGCTAATTCGTTTTCGATTGTAAAAACCTATGCGCCTATTGCGGGATTGGTTAACGGAAACTTCGGTACTGATTTTAAAATAAGTGGTGAACTGGGCCAGGATATGATGCCTTTGATGAATACCGTAAATGGAAGTGGTTTGATTAAGGTAGCACAAGCTGCGCTTACACAATCTAAACTTGTTTCGGGTATTACATCGTTAACCAAGCTGAGCGATGCCGATAATGTTACACTGAAAGATGTGTTGATGTCGGCTACTATTAAAGATGGACAACTAAGTGTAAAGCCTTTTGATGTAAAATTCGGTAGTTATGTTACTACTGTAAGCGGCACCACAGGTATTGATGGCAGCATTAATTATGGATTGAAAATGAATGTGCCTGCCGGAAAATTAGGGGCGCAATTCCAGGGTTTGGTTAATCAATATACAGGTGGTAATAACTCCACTTCCGAAATTCCACTTAACATTGGTTTGGGTGGTTCGTTTACCGATCCGAAAGTAACGTTGCTGGCGCAAGAGCAAAAAGAACAAGTGAAAGAAGCGGTTACCGCTGCCGCCCAGGAAAAAGGCAAACAAGCCGTGCAGGATTTACTGGCTGGCGAAAAACCAAAAGATGCAATCAACAGTTTACTGAATCCTAAAAAAGATACTACAAAAACAGCCGCAACAGATTCTACAAAAACAGATTTAAAACAGGATGCTCAGAAAGCATTAGAGAACAAACTTCAGAATTTGCTGAAGAAAAAGAAGAATTGATTTTGTAATCAACAATTATTGAAAAGGCTCGCAGGTGCGGGCCTTTCTTATTTCATGAGCATCTTCCTGTCTTCAAGTATCGTCTCCCGCTTCGGGGACGATACAAACCGAAATCAATATGCTGGACCCACATCTTTATAATGCGTAATCATTACCTGCTTGTGAGGAATGTTGAGTTCATAAAAGCATGCACTTGAGTGTGGGTATTCTATGAAATTTGGGACAAGGCTCCATTTGCCACTAACGGGATTAGCGTGCACGTATTCCAGTTTTTGTAAGATAAATCTTTCTGTGTAGCACGGTATTGATTGATTTCTCTCCGCTTTGGACATAAATAAGAACATGCAGATGGTTGGGCATTATTACTAAGCCGACAACTTGATGATTGTCTCTTATCAAAATGTTGAACCATTTATATATTTCGTCATATAAATTTGTGATTTCTATCAAAGGAATCCAGGCATGGCATGTGAAAGAACAAAAATATACCTGATCGGTTTCGGGTTGCGTTCTCTTTATTGCCATTGAATAAAGATAGTATTTTTGTTTGCATCGTCCTCTGCGAGAGACGATGCGTGAAGTTCTAATATCTCTTTAAAAGCATTTCCCCTTCAGGTATCGTCTCCTGTTTCGGGGACGATACAAACGGGTTCATTTTACCATCTTTATTTTAGAGTATCTTGCACAAGATGTTTTCTCAGGCTAATAAAGTTCGCGCGCTTTACTTTCTGGTGTTCTCGTGCACTGCCTCGTGGTTGCCCATCTTTGCCGACCATCTTAAAGCACAAGGACTAACCGGAATAGAAATTAGCCTGGTGCTAAGTGCAACTCCCGTTATGATGTTACTCATACAGCCGTGGTATGGAGTGCTTGCCGATAAAATTGGTATTCGTAAATGTTTGATCGCCTCCACGCTATTCGCGGCATCAAGTTTTTTATTGTTCCTGTTACAGGGCAATTTTATTTTTCTGATTGGTGCCACCATTGCTATGTCGGTATTCTATAACGCACTACAACCGTTGCTGGATAGTGTAACGCTGGGATTGGTTCAGGAACAACCCAAACTCAACTACGGAAGTCTTCGTCTGGCGGGTGCAGCGGGTTGGGCTTTTACCGGAATTACGGTTGGTTATTTCATCACGTCAATCAACACCAGTGTCATTTTTATTGCTTCTTCGCTCAGTTTGTTTCTGGCCTTTTTCATTTCGCTTTCGCTGAGTGATTTTCGCGTTGATGCAAAAACCATCGCGCCTGAAAAACAAAATCTAAAAGCCGTATTACAAAACAAAATGCTTTTGTATTTGCTCGCTGCGGTATTATTGGTTTCCATAGGAGCAACCACCATTTGGAATTTTTATTCTATATACATGAAAGAAATAGGGGCAAGCGCTACGGTGGTTGGCTACGGACTTTCATTTCAGGGTTTGTGCGAGTTGCCACTGTTTTTCTTTTCAGCGATTATTATTCAACGTCTTGGTATTAAGACTACACTGCTTGTAACCCTTGCTGCCACCACAATTAGATTGCTTTTATATAGTTGGGTTAACGATCCTCATTGGGCCATTGCTATTGAGTTGCTTCACGGTATTTCGTGGTCGTTGTTTTGGGTGGTGTGTGTAGAAAGTGTGAATAGTCTGGTGCCTGCGCAATGGCGCGCAACAGGCCAATCTATTTTGTATGCCGTTTATTTTGGGGCGGGACAAATAGCGGGCAACTTCTGGACGGGCTGGCTTTACGACCAACAGATTTCTATTGGAAGAATTTTTATGTTTAATGGATTGCTGGTGCTTGTTGTGGCGATCTTATGTAGTGTGCTGATCAACTTTAAAACTCAAGCCAAAAGTGTTTCCTGAATTCCGGCTTGCATTCGGCCGAGATACCAATCTATAAATTTTGCCACATCAATTTCTGCAGGCGCATAGGGGCCGGGCTCATAGCCACTGGTTTCAATTCCTTTAAAATTATTTTCGCATAGTTGCCAATCTTGTTCTCCGGTTATTTTCCAGAACTCAACCAAACGATTCACATCATAATCAACCCCCTCTTTTGCATCACCATCAACCAGCCAGGCCAGATCAAGAATAGTTTCATGAGGGCCGGTGGCTGTGAGGCGCATAGTCCAGATGTAATCGCTTACGGCATCCATCCAGAAGTTAGGATAACATACTAAACCAACTACTCCCGCATCGTGATCGCGATGATCGCCCATTGGTTTTGAGATAGCCTTACCATCTAAACTGTAAGTTGTAATTCCCGGTCGCAACGGATATCGAATTGCAAAGTGAAAGGAGTCATCCACAAAATTAACCGTATCGGTTGCAAGGCCTTTGCTTTTCCAGAGTTGTTGTTTGGTTAGTAACTCGCTATCGGCCGACTCGCGCAGATTAGCCCCAATCACTGCGCTGCAATATTCCGGATGTGCCGGACCACAATGATAGCACTCGCGAAAATTTTCGGCTACCAGTTTCCAGTTGGTTCGGAGGACATACTGTTTTTGATAAGCAACTTTTGCCTTATCTATTTGAAATGGTTGAACAAACGGAGCAAAGTCTTTGCGCACCGGTTCAAAGTCGGGTGGAGAATCGTTCAACGAAATAAAGATTAACCCCGCCACCAACTCTATTGCTACCGGTTTTAGGCCATGTTGTTGTAAGTTAAAATCATCGGGCATAAGTCGCGCTTTGTGTAGCGAGCCATCTTTATTGTACACCCATTGGTGATACGGGCACATAAGTTTAGTAGCATGACCTGATTGTTCCAAACAAATTAACGAACCCCGATGCCGGCAAGAGTTGTGGTGCGCAAACACATCGCCTTTATCGCCACGAATAATAATTACTGATTCGTTTCTGAGTTGATAAACAAAATAATCGCCCGGCTTGGGTATTGATGCGGTGGTTCCCGCAAAGAGCCAATACTTTTTCCAGATGAGCTGCCACTCAGCTTCGTAAACATTCTGGTTTAAGTAAAACGGTTTTGCCAGGCTATAGCCTGATTGGTGTTCGTCTATAAGCTGCTGAAGCGTTGTCATTGTTTGGTAATCAAACTTAGTAAATGTTCTGGATTTGTTGTGGTGCGTTTCTTAAACACCGTACTATCTTTGACCTTTTGCCATGCATTCGCCTTCGGTAAAACAAGTTGTTGTGTTGTTGCCTGCTGCCCTTGGGTTGGCACATTTTTTTGTGTCGCTGGGCCACCACGAAACATTCACTGACCTTATTACACAACCGTGGTACTACGTTGATCTTGCTTTTGTTTCCGCAATCAGTTTTATTATTCTTTTCTATTGTCTTCTGGTGCACACTAATCTGGAAAACAAGCTGCCTTTGCGCAAGGTGCCAGTTAAGAGATTATTATGGCAAGTCGGGTTTGGTGTTTTTATTCCGGTGTTTCTCTCCTTCCTGTTAACTTTTGCCTACATGGCTTTTATCCTCAATCAGGATATCCGCACTACATCATTCTTTGTTTATGAATTTCCGATCAGTGCTGTGGTCATCGTGATGATCAACCTTGTGCTGATTGTATTTAGTCTCTGGGTTGTTGAGAAACCAATTAAAAGCCAGTCGTTTCCTTCTACACTTTTGGCCAGCCAGGGCAACAGAACTGTGCCGCTATCTATCCAAAGCATAGCTACTTTTTCCAAAGAAGGCGATCATTATCTGATTAAGACTTTCGATTTGCAACAATACATTTCGCCCTATCACCTGGAAGAACTTGAAGTGATGGTATCGCCAAACGATTTTTTCCGAGCCAACAGGCAGACGCTCGTTCATCGTGCAGCCTGCGGTCATTTTACAACCGATCGCTCAGGCAAGCTAACGCTGCATCTGTCCATCAAGCCTGACGAACCTATCAGTATTAGTCAGAAACGTGCAGCCGAATTCCGAACCTGGTTGGCCCAATAAGAATTAATTTCGCTTTTGTTTCGCCTGACTTCAGAAGTAAATCTCCTGATTTCAACCTGAATCGCGGCTAATCGTCCAACACTCCCGCAACTGTTTCCGTAAAGGCATGCATTAAAAATCATTTGCATGAAACTTCTTTTTCTCAGTCTGCTGTCACTGCTTCCAATAGTAAGTTTTGGACAGCACCAATTGCGCGCTGCCTACTTTGGCGAAACTATTACTCACTATGGATTAAAGATTGCCTACGATAAGTCTTTTAAGAAGTGGGATAAAACAAAAGAATCGGGCGCGGATATTAGAAAGGAATTTTTATATGGCGCCAGTTTCGCGGCCTTTCGCCATCCACATCAATTGGTGGGTTTGATTGCTTCGCCTGAAATAACCTGGCGAAGAACTGGCAAGCGTGGTGGCTTGATTGATGTAGCCTTTGCCCCAGCCTATTTTCGTTATTTCTATGAAGGAAAAACCTATGAATATACCGGAACCGACTTCCGCAAAATTCCTTTAGCTGGCCGAAGCGCTTTTCTGCCAACACTGAGCCTGGGTGGTGGCCGCGATTTATCTGTTAGGCGTGAGATTCCTTTTATGTGGTACTACCGCGTAAATGTAATGCGGCAATATCCTTACAATTCATCTTCGCTTATGCGCTTTGCGCTGGAAGCCGGTGTGATTAAAAAATTCTAAAATATCTGAACATGAAATCTGTAATTCTTTCTTTCCTTTTCATTTCTGTTTTACTGTCGGCTTGCAACAACGATGACGAGCAGAATATAACTCAAGACTTACGCTTGCGCCATAAAGGAGCAGACATGCCCATTTGGGTGCGCGGTAATATTGCTTCCGGAAAACTGATTTTGTATTTACACGGTGGCCCTGGCGATTGCGCCATGTGCTACCGCCACTACTTTAAAGAACTGGAAAAAAGTTATGGTTTAGCCTATTGGGATCAGCGCATTGCCGGGTCTACTTCTGGTGTTACCGATGTAAGCACACTTACTTACACTCAGTTTTTAGAAGACACTGAATTGGTAATTGATTTACTGCGCAAACAATATCCCAACGTTGATATTTATTTAATGGGCCACAGCTTTGGTGTGGAACTTGGTTGGCAATACCTGGCCAAGCCCACTAATCAGGCAAAAGTAAAAGGCTTTATGGTGGTGAATGGAATCTATTCTTCCTATCGTTGGCTGTATAACATGCGCGAGTGGGTACTTGCCCGTGCTACAGAGTTGAATGATACTAATGCTAAAAACTTTGCACTTGAAAATCCGCTGGAACAAGAATCTATTTTAAGCTATCCGTGGATTGAGCTATACCGCCACATGTATCGGCTAGAAGGAAATCCGGTTTCGCTTTACAGCGATGCTTCCTTTGTAAGCAATTATATTTTCTTTTCGCCTAACCTTACGTTTGCGCAGTTTACACATGGTAAACATTATGGAAATGTTACTGAAACCGATGGATTGGTTTTTGAGAAAGCCTATGATTTGCAAAACATCACCATACCGGTTGCGCTTTTCTGGGGCGAAAAAGATGGTGTGGTTCCGGTTGCCATCGCACACGAAACTCATGCTTTGTTAACTGAAACCTCAAGTGAGATTGTGCTGTTTAACGAATCGTGGCACGAGCCCTTTGTTACCGAAAACAAAAAGTTTATTGAGGCAACGCGTGTGTTTATGGATCGATATTAAAACCGAGGTTAATAAATTATTTATTCGGCTCAAATCCTGGCAATTAATGAGCCGATTAAAGTGGATATTCGGCTCATTGTCATTAACACTACAAAATCAAACCCCTAAAGGAATCAGGCAACTTTCTTAACTCTCCATTCTTTTCTTGTACTGGCCATTAGGAAACTTCTGCAAATACTTGGTTCGAATTTTATCACCTGTTGTAACCCGAGGCGTGAGATTACACGCTTGCCATATTAACAAGTAATGCAGTTCGTTTTCAGGGTCAAAAATTTTTGATTGGTTCATAA
Source organism: Cytophagales bacterium (assembly GCA_017303795.1). GTDB lineage: Bacteria > Bacteroidota > Bacteroidia > Cytophagales > Cyclobacteriaceae > ELB16-189. The sequence goes on from JAFLBR010000004.1 coordinate 245,030, forward strand.
AATGAAACAAGATTTCTCCTATTTCTTGAGGATCTACTGTTCGTAATAAATTACTGGTTTGCTGAAGGCTATTGCAAAAGCCATAGGTTGATTTATAAAAATAGCTGTTTGTAAAAGGGCTCTGCTTCAACTCAGCGGTCAAAACCAATGTCTTTCCTATATATTCTATCAGATAATCACTCATTCCATATAGGTAAGCCAAATTAAGCGCCTGATATAATGCTACATCCAAATATTGCTCATCATACGCTGATTTTACTATTTGAAAGCGCGCTATCCTTGTAACAGAGTCTATGCTTGTTGCGCCATTTGCTCTTTGTAAAAGTTGCCCTATTTCTTTTTGACGCAATACCGTTTCCGGATGTGACTTTAACGAGTCTTTGCTTAGGAAAAAAAATGGATTGAATCTTTCTTCCGGCTCAAAGTTTCTCGAAATCCATGCTTTCTGAAATGGAAACTTCGGTGTGTTAAGCGGCTCAAAAAGTTTGTCGTTAGATAGTGAGTCTGAACAAAGACCTAATTCCAACAAATTGAGAACTTCGATTGCTCCCTGTGGATTATACTGTACAGATTCCATTAATTTGATTGCCCCAGCATCCGCTTCTAATTCTTTTTTTCTGCTGAACTCTGCTGATTCATAAAATAATTCTTTAAGAGCTGCTATTTCTTCAAGCGGTTCTCCTCCATTCAGCACTTCTTTTACAGTCGACTGTAGCTTTTTAGCACTTTTTGTTTTTTGCTGAACATACATACGGTGGCGAACATGGTTAAGGTGATGGTGCTGAAGTTCGTGAGCCAATACAAATGCGAGCTGTTCTTCTGTGGTAATTCTTCCCAGCAGGCCTATTGTAATTATGATTGCACCACTGGGTAAACAAATAGCATTGGCTTCGGGTGTGTTCGCTATTAATACTATCGGAACAAGTGGTCGTATTCCGTTACTTGCCAAAAGTTTGTAAAGCACTCGCTCAACCAGAAGCCTTAACGTATCTGACCAAACAAATTTTTCTTTTTCAATAGCTTTATAAATTGATGCAATGCTTCTTTCATAACCATTCCGTAGCAAAGTCAGGGTATCACCCGACATTTCATTCAACTCTGCCAACAATCCAGCCTTTAGATTTTTTTTTAGTTTTTCCCCATTATCCAAATGGGTGAGTAGTGGTTTAAAACTAACATCTGTCTGGCCTTTTAATACCAGCGGAAACAAAAGTAAGATTATGAGTAGCTTCGTCATTCAGTTGTTGCTTCACTTATCTCTCTTCCCTTTCTTCACCACCAACTTCACATCTAGTAACAATGCCATGTGATTCAACTCACGCCTTTCACGGATTATGATTACTGTCATCAAAAATTTATCACCTTCCAAACCATCGCAACAGTAAATACCCAAGTGGGTAAAACACAAACGGAGACAATGCCACCAATACCAAAGCTAACAGGTTAGTTTTTCCTGCTGCTGAGTTTCCACTAATAAAATTAACAACAGCCATTACCAGGCAAGTCAACACATGAAGCGCTGTAAACAACCACAACCCCGCCATCATTGCAGATTCTTTATTAAGATTATCACTAAACGCGTAAATCATTATAATAATGAACCATATCACCGCTGCAATAAAATGCTTGTACAAAATGATAGTGGTTGGGTTCATAATTTTAGATCCTTCAGAGTTTGTCAACTACTTATACCGCTTCCCCTTTTTCACCACCAACTTCACATCTTGTAACAATGCCATGTGTCTGAGTACATCTCCTTTCACGGCAATGATATCAGCAAACTTGCCTTCGCTTACCGTGCCAAAATCTTTTTCAACACCCATAGCCACTGCGGGCCAGTAAGTAGCTGCGCGGATGGTGTACATCGGGTCGAACCCAAACTTATTTACCCAAACATCCAATTCGTTCCACGTGCTTTGGCTGTGAAACTTCATCGGTATGCCGCTATCGGTACCTACCAACAACACCACGCCTGCATTTTTTAGCTGATTAATTTTTTTATCGAGTGTGGGTTTGCGTATCGGGTTTAACCCAAAGTAACTGAGGCGGGCCGGGTGCTTAATACTTTGTTTTATATCGGCAATAATAGAATCGGGCAAACCCAAATGCCAACTGGTGTTGTCTAAATGTTCAGGGTTATCGCGTACCGATTCAAAGTTGTATAAGCCCTCGATGGTGGGAGTCCAGAACAATGGGCCGAGACTCATCTTGGCGGTGCGTTCCTTAATCGCAGCAATAATATCTTCCGGGTATTCGGGTGCGGCTGCCAAACCGGTGTGCTCAAAATTATCTACACCAGCTTTCAGTCCCCTGCGAATTTCATCGGGGCGGTGCGAATGTGCTACTACTTTCAATTTATTTTTATGCGCTTCATCTACCACGGCCATGTATTCGGCTTCGGTCATTTCATCCTGATCAATCAGCTTAATGCAATTCACTCCGGCTTTTGCCAACAACCTTACTTTTGCGCGTGCATCTTCTGCGCCTTTCACGCCCCAGCGAAACTCGGCCGTGCCCGGATAAGCTTCGTGTTGAATAAACGGGCCGCTCATATACATAGTCGGCCCAGGAATTTCGCCTTTGTTAATTCTATCGCGCACAGAAATACTGGGGCCAAGCGGACCGCCCAGGTCGCGCGCGCTCGTAACGCCAGCTAACAACAATTGATGCGCACTTGAAGGCATGATTACGCTTTCCTGAATGCCCATGTATTTTTTGTCCCAATGATTGTAATCGCTGTGGCCGTTTATCATCAGGTGCACGTGCATATCCCACAGGCCTGGCATTACACTCATGCCTTCGGTAGAAATTACTTCTGCGCCTTTCGGGATTTCGATGTTGCCCACGGTGCCAATGGTTTTGATGCGTTCGCCTTCGATGATGATAACGGAGTTGAGGAGTGGCTTTCCGCCATAGCCATCAATCAAGGTTCCGCCCACAAGGGCTTTGGTTTGGGCTAAGGCGTTTGCCGAAATAAGCAGAGCCAGAAAAATAATCAAGCGCATAGGTTTAGGTTTGCTTGTGAATGTATGAAAAATCTGAAACAGATTTTCAGGAGTTGTTGCTGATGGCAAGAATTTGAAGTGCCGGATATTGCCTCTTCAAAAGAATTTTCTCGGAACCTTAAAATTTTGGGGAACCCTCCGCTTCTGTAAAATCTCCACGCAACGTACGGTAGCGCTTTCGGGCTTCGGCTGCAAACACACTGCCCGGAAACTTATTTAAAAACTCGCGGTAGATTTCCATGGCCTTGTCTTGGTTTTTGAGATGGCGCTCTTGCAATTCGCCTTGCAGAAAATAAGCATCATCGGCCAGCACATCTTCACTAAACTCCGTTAGAATTTTTTCTAGTAAGGTATAAGCTTCATCAAACTCTCCGCGCTTCATACGCAGGTTGGCTTCTAACCAATACACATCATCTTTTATTCCGAGGCGATCGGTACTTACCAATTCATTTACCCAAACAGAATCACTAGACAGTTTTTCATTAAACATGTTTGTCAAATTCTGCTTTTGCTTCTCAAGTTGTTTTTTTAAGTCCAGAAGTTCTTCTTCATTAAGTTGCTTATCGGGTGACCAAAGATTTTTCTGTATGGCTTCTGCACGACTCATTTTTACTTTTCTGAAAACCGTAAAATTTTTCAGTCGCTCTAAAGCAGTTTCGTTTTTGTTTTGAGCAACCAACAATTCTATCGAAGCAAATTCTTTTAACGCAGAACCATCCGGATCGTAAAAGGTATTTTCCTTTATGCGCATACTCAGGTCAATGGCATCGTTGGCTATTTCGCGCGAGGTTGCCTGCTTTAAAATATCAAGGTGTTCCTGCGACAATAAAAACTCCCCTTTAAAGTACGAGAGCTTAGCATTGCGAAGTTTAGCCTCGTAGCCAACAGGTGTTTCGCGTTGCGATTTTTCTACCTGTGAGTAAAGCAAGGTGGCTTCCCACGGCTCTTCTTTAAGCAGATGAATATCACCTAATTCAATTTTTGCTTTTGCTTTCAGGTTAGGAGAAACCCGGTTGTTGGCAATAAGTTGATTCAGGCTTGCTACGGCCGAATCCTTTTCATCCATATAATATGCATACAACAAAGCCTGGCTCAGGTTGGCCTCAAATGCATTGGGGTGCTCCGGATAGTTGTTACGAAAGTTTTGATATTGGCCAATCAGGTACTTCACCGAATCGCGGTTTACCGGATATGTTTTTTTCACTTTTGCTTCGCGGGCCTGAATTAATCCTAGGCGGGCCGGAAGTTCGTTCGCGGTCTTAGCGTATTCTTTTATTACAAAATTGTAGGCCTTGTCGGCATTATCGTAATCGTTATTGTTTAAGGCAATCTGTGCAATCTCTAATGTTTTGGATTGTTCTTTTTTAAATCGTTTATCGTAGGCGCGCGCCTGAATAAATGCTCCGTAAAAATTTTTCTGCTGCAGGTTTACCCAGATCAATAAATCGGCAAACACTTCTGAGTTTTGATTTTGCTGTAGCTTATCGTAAAGCAATCTTTCCAGCGCCTCCAGTTCTTCCGGTTTGGAAAGCAAAATCTGCATGAGGTTTTTTACATAGCTGATGTTTGCCGGTGTTTGCGTAACGTAGTTCAGATACTCCTGCACCATCTGGTCGCGCTTGCCTGAGATGCGGTAGAGGTTGGCAAGCTCCAGGGTGTAAAGATTATTTCCCGCTGAAGCCCTTGCCTGCTGTAAAGCCACAATTGCATACTCCACCTGATTTCGTGCGGCCAGGTAATCGGCCATTGATTTGAGTTTGTACGCATCTTCACCTTGTGCCTTGACCAGTGTGCGAAAGTATTTATCGGCTTTGGCAATATCGCCCGACCGTGTGTACACAATGCCCAGATCCATTCGGTACGTAAGCCGAGGATCGCGCTTGATAATTTTTTCAACGTAATCTTCCGCTTGTGAAAAGCGGCCTGCATCAAGCAAAACGTTAAAATAGTTATTGTGAATAAGCGGAATGTTTTCATTTTTTTTTGCCAGCTGTTCATACAACACAATTGCTTTTTCTTTTTCACCTTTCAAAATGTATTCGTTCGCAATTTGGATTTCTTGCCCGTCTTGAGCAAATAGGGGAACAGAAAGAAGTCCACACACAAGGGCCGCTTTTATTCTTATTATATAATATTTAAAATATAAAATAATTATCATTATTGGTGTGCATATGTGTATAACTACTGTTACTCAAACGTGTGTTTAGGTTTTGTGGATACCTTAGCTTACTAGTTTATTTGTTTTGAATTGGTTTTACAAGATAATGGATATTTGTTAACATTTTTTGTGAATAGTTAATGGGCGGAAAGGTGTTGTTAACAAGTGGTGGATAGGTGCTTTCGAGAGGTGGATTTTAACAATTGCTCCCTAGACTTTTTATGGATTGAAAAGCCATGTGGACTACATGATAATTTATCCACGGCTTTAACAAGTTATTCAGAACTTTATCATCAATGGCCCGTACTCCCAGTTGGCTCTTATTGGAAACGAATACTTGCCTTCTTCAGATTTGTAGTAGTAAACTTCTTCGGGTTCTGTCGGCATTATAAAGTTTCCCGGATCCCATTTTCCATTTCCGTTCCTATCGACAATGTACCGGAACTTGTATTCCTGGGCTTTCACGAATTTGAAAGTATGCTCTTTTATGTTTTTAATTTCATCAACAACTTTGTCATCGTTTGTTACAAGCTGCAGTATGTAATGGGTTTGCGTTGTTTCTACCTTAACGGTTACTAGCCCAGTGTCTTCCTCTTTTAGAAATTTTATCTCTTTAGTTATTTGCTTAGATGTATCTCCCACATTTGAAATGAAGGCACCCGTTGTATATATCAGTGCTAATGGCAACTTGTTTTTAGCAGATGAAGTGTCAATAGGTATTGTTTCAGTTTTGATCTGAATGGTATGGCGGATAGTATCAATTGTAAAGTTGCTTATCGCTATTGGTTTTTTAGTAGCTGAATCATAACGAATGTATATACTATCTGGCAAAATTGATTCTAGTGGTTTATTGAAAGATAGTTTGTGAGCATAAATTCTCTTTTGGTGATTATAGGTTTCCTGAATTTCTTTTAGAAGAAATCGCTCCTCTGCCATTTTAGTTTCTGATCGTTTGATATAGATGGTTGAGTCGCTTGTTTGGCCAAGGCTATCGATAGCAAACATTTTGGTTTTGATCGAGTCGGTGTTTGTAAAGTTGTGGTAGAAGATTACTTCGTTGGTATTGTCTCCGTAGGAGTAGGGAATTAATTTATCAGAAACTACAGACACAGAGTCTAACCCTTTGTTGTACCGAACACGCGAAGTTTTTTCCGTATGCCGGACTGCCATTAGTTGTAAGGGACGGGCGTCTATTGCAATAAGACTGACTAATGCTGAGTCAGCATTTTGGTTTAATATGATAGGCAATGTTTTGAAGCCAAATCTTTCAGTCTTACTGTCGACTTTAAGGTTTTTGTTTTTATCATCAAATGCATAAACGTAGTAAGTGCCCGGTTTAAGATTCTGTATAGAGAAGACTCCCTCCTTGTTACATTTGGTAAAATATGTGGGTGTGTGATTGTAGATGTTGAAGGTATCGCTCTGATATAGTGCAACGGTAATTTTATCAGGAGCTTTTTCTGAGAATGTTTCTTTAACTCTTCCGGCAATTATCAGCGAGTCTATAATGGGACCAGTACTGAATGCAATGCGTAAATTTTCTGCCGGGTTTCCTTCATTTAAATCCTGGACACCATCACGGAAATTAATGTTGTAGGTGGTATTCTCTTGCCACTTGTTTTGTGGCTCTATGATAAGCTTGTTTTTTTTGACAATAAACTTGGTGTCTTTGCCTGGAGAAGGTGTAATCAGAATTTCCTCCTTAGCATCCTTCAACTTTATCGGTTCACTAAAAGTTAGTTCAAGTTCTGTACCCTTAAAGTTTTTCTGATTGTTTGCCGGATTAGAATACTCAAGCTCGGGTGCGGTTTCATCCTTGGGGCCACCGGTTGGCGATGTAACACTTGCACATGCATAAGCCAGAAATAATATAGGTATAAGTTTCTTCACGATTTTTTAGCAATGTATATCAGGCTCGAATATTCACCTGAGTTTCTGGCGGCCCGGTTCGATTTCCAGGCTTGGTGAAATGCCCGAAAGTATCTGGTGAATGTACCGGCATCTGGTTCTTTGTAGGTTTCGCTGAGCAAGGAAACGTAGTAAGCATCAAGTTTCATCGGCAAAATTTTTTGCACATTAAATCCAGCGTTACTCAATATTTGTTTCATGGTTTGCTGATTAAAGTGCCACAAGTGGCGGGGCACATCATAGGCGGCCCAATAATTTTTATAATGAGTTGCATCGGCACTTTTATAGTTGGGGACAGCAATAAAAATGGTGCCAGAAGCCTCTAGCCTTTTACTAAGTTCAGTTAGAATTTTATTAAGATCATGAATGTGTTCAAGCACGTGCCATAGTGTGATTATGGAGTAGGTTCCATTAGCGCTTTCAATGTTCTCATACACGGTAGCGTTTTCACTTGCTTTTGCTCTGGCGTCTGATGATGGCTCTACCCCGGTTACGCTCCAGCCTTTGCTTTTCATGTGTGCAAGAAAGCTTCCGGTTCCACAGCCGTAGTCGAGGAGTGTTTTCTGCTGAGCAAAAGAAGTCATGAGCTGTTGCTTCCAATTCAGTGTATAACTTCTCGCTATCCGGTATAAGCGGTCCATTAAACTGCCCGATCCACCCGTGTGCGAGATATACTTTTCTGATTTGTAATAACTATGAATGGTGTCAGCTGTTGGTCGCGGATTTGTAACTGTGAATCCGCAGCTGATGCAGTTTACCAAACCAAAGTCTTGTTGGCTAACCGTATAATCCTTAGCGGTAAGAAATGAACGGAATGAGTTAGCCTGACAAACGGGACAAACTGAAATTGTTTCAAGTGTCATTTACTTGCCAAGATACACGGTTAGAATGGAAACATCGGCAGGAGATACTCCGCTAATGCGAGACATCTGCCCAATGGTTTCGGGACGAATGCGTTTTAGTTTTTCCCTGGCTTCAGATGACAATGCCTTCACGCGATCATAGTCAAAGTCGGGAAGGATTTTATAGTTCTCCAGACTTTCAATTTTCTCGGCCAGCTTTTGTTCGCGCTCTATATACGATTCGTACTTCAGGTTTATCTCCACCTGTTGTTGTACTTCAGTGTTGTATTTGTCTATTGACTTTTTGATTCGACTATCAAGTTTAGCCAACTCACCTATTCCAATTTGTGGTCTTCTTAAAAGTGAAACAACCGAAACTTTCTCAGGTATAGGTGAGGTGCCGAGTTGTTCAAGTTCAGCGTTTACTACTTCCGGTTCAGCTCGCATTTCTTGTAGTTCTTTCGCGAGGCGGTGCATACCGTTTTTCTTGGTAAGCACTTTTTCAAAACGCGCTTCGCTGGCCAAACCAATTTTATAACCAAGTTCCGTTAAGCGTAAATCTGCATTGTCCTGGCGTAACAAAATTCTGTATTCGGCACGGGATGTAAACATGCGGTAAGGCTCTTGTGTGCCTTTGTTCACAAGGTCATCAATCAGTACCCCGATGTAGGCTTCAGATCGTTTCAGGATAAACGGCTCCTTATTGTGAACCTTATTGTGTGCATTTATTCCGGCCATTAGCCCCTGACAGGCCGCTTCTTCATAACCCGTTGTACCATTGATTTGTCCTGCAAAATACAGATTATCAATTAGTTGTGTCTCTAAAGTTGTTTTTAACTGTGTAGGCGGAAAGAAGTCGTATTCAATAGCATAACCAGGCCTAAACATTTTTGCGTTTTCAAAACCAGGTATCAACCGAAGGGCTTTGTATTGAATGTCTTCCGGAAGGGATGTGGAGAATCCGTTCACGTAAATCTCAACTGTGTTCCAGCCTTCTGGTTCTACAAAGATCTGATGGCGCTCGCGTTCAGCGAAGCGATTGATTTTGTCTTCAATAGAAGGACAGTAGCGTGGGCCAAGTCCTTTAATCCTACCCTGAAACATGGGCGACTTGTCGAAGCCTTGTTCAAGTTGTTTATGCACGTTTTCGTTCGTGTAGGTAATCCAGCAGCTCAATTGTTTTTCCAGAGCCTTTGTGTTGGTGAACGAGAACTTGCCCGGATCGTTATCACCCGGCTGCTCTTCCATTACCGAGTAATTCAAGCTGCGGCCATCAATTCTGGGCGGAGTGCCGGTCTTCATTCTACCGGCTTCAAATCCAATGTCTATCAGTTGTTCTGTAATTCCTGTGGCTGATCGTTCGGCTGCACGCCCGCCACCAAAGTTCTTCTCTCCTATATGAATTTTTCCATTCAGAAAGGTTCCGTTGGTTAGCACCACGGCTTTACCCATTATCTCAATTCCCAAAGAGGTGCGCACACCAACAACTCTGTTTTCTCTAACAACCAACCCGCTCACCATCTCCTGCCAGAAATCTAAATTCTGAGTTTGCTCTAAAGCCAATCGCCATTGTTCGGCAAAGAGCATTCTATCGTTTTGGGTTCTGGGGCTCCACATTGCCGGGCCTTTTGAAAGGTTCAGCATCCGGAATTGAATCATGGACTTATCTGAAATTATCCCGGAGTATCCGCCAAGGGCATCAATCTCACGAACAATCTGGCCCTTGGCTACGCCCCCCATTGCTGGATTGCATGACATTTGGGCTATGGTGTTCATGTTCATCGTAACCAACAGCACGCGCGACCCCATATTAGCAGCAGCGGCAGCAGCCTCACATCCGGCATGACCGGCACCCACAACAATTACATCGTACTCTGGAAACATCTTGGTTTTTGGTTCCACGTGAAACAATCAGAACCCTAATCTCTGGTGGGTTCCACGTGAAACATCTTTATTTACGCAAAGATAGGCAAGCTTCCTCTGTTTTGCGCATGAGGGCTTTTTCCGAAGGCTTCTTGTCCTTAAAACCGATTAAGTGCAAAATGCCATGAATAATAACCCGGTGAAGCTCCGTGTCCAGGGTTGATTTGAACTTCAGGGCATTTTCGGCCACCCTTTCTGTGCTGATATAGATTTCAGCCTCTATTGGCTCAGCTTTATCAGAAAGACGGAAAGTTATGATGTCAGTAAGGGTATTGTGGTTTAGAAACTGCTGATTGATGCTTAACAGGTAGGCATCGGAACAAAACACATAGCTAACTTCCAGAAAATCGGTTTTGTGCTTCTTGGCTATGGTTTGAATCCAGGCCGAAGTCTTTTTCTTATTGAAACGAGGTAAGGGAACGTCCGCAGCGTGAAACGAAACCCGCATCAGTTGATATAGAAGCTTAACTCAACAACCTTTCCCTGATTGGTGAAATCAACTTCATCGGCAAGGTGTTTCATCAGAAAGATACCGCGGCCACCAGGCTTCTCCAGATTTTCTGGTGCTGTTGGGTCGGGCAGATTATGGTAATCAAAACCGGAGCCCTCATCCTCTACCCGGAATTTAATCAGGCCCTCCTCCAGCGAAAGCGCAAGAGAAACGTTTTTACCAGAGTCGCTACGATTTCCGTGCTTAATGGCATTGTTAACAGCCTCGGTAACGGCTATCATAATATTGCCGTAGATATCGTCATTGAGCTGATATTTATCCTTGGCATTATCGATGAAGCTTTCAATCATTCTGATGTTTTCAGAAAGTGAAGGGATTTCAATACGGATGTTCTTCATGCCGGCCAACTTAGTCTTGAGTTTTAATACGCTTAAAATATTCGCCTACCTCCTGCTTGTAATAAGGAAAAAGCCTTGGAGGCACGGTTTTCAGCAATTCTACTTCTTTTTCCTTTAATCTTAAATATTCATCAAAAGCACGCGGAATTTCGTTGCTATAATCCTTTGCCGATTCTCCTTTTCGCTCATCATCCAGGTCTTGCTCACGCATCGACTTTTCAGATTCCAGCAACCGACTTAGAATTTCTTTCTGGCGCTGAATGGTTTGCTCTGTAATCTGTTTGTTAACCAAATCCATTTCGGTTTGTTCCATTTTCATGGGAATATCATCGCCCATACTTTGTCCGCCTTGTTGTTTTAGTTTTTCCTGCATCTCTTGCAGTGCCCTGCGAATGCGCTCTTGTTCTGCAGCCATGCGTGCAAACTCTTCTGACAACTCGCGCCCCTGCTTGCCACCACCATTTTTCAACTCCTGCATTTGCTGGTTAAGCATCTCCTGCATTTTGCCAAGCGAGTTGGGTTGCCCCGATTTCTTTTTGCCTTTACCAGGCTTGGCGTTGGCCATCATGTTCATCATCATTTCAAAATGATCGTTCAGCATTAAAGCCAGGTTGTTAATGCTTGTCATAGACAATTGCATTTCGGTGCTGGCATTGGCTTTTCGCCTTTCCTTAATGTTATACACCGCTTTGTCGATGTGATCGTTTAACTCGCCCACCTCTTTTGTAACGACAGAACCCATGAAAGGATCTTTCTTTGAAAGGGATAACAAGCTGTCTTCCAACACTTTAGCATCGTCTTTAATCTTTAACTGGTTTTGAGAGAGAGTAACATAACGCGGGTCTGTCTGCTGAATTGGACCAAAATCTTTAATCAATCCCTCCTGATCAAACGAAAGTTTAACCAGACCATGAATGATCTGGCGCAAGCTCTCTAAGTTTTGTTGATCCATTTCCATCTGCATAGCGCTTTGCATGCCCTCCATTTTTTTTGCCATCTCTTTCATTTTAGAGATTGCTTTCTTCTGTTGCTGACCCGATTTTTTGTTGTCGCCCTTGTCAAGAGATTGTTCACTCTCCTCCTGCGATTCGCTGATTTCTTCCTGCGATTCCGCATCAGAACTTTCTTCTTTGTTTAGCTCTTCGCCAAGTTTATCAAGTTCATCCAATTGTTGCTCCAGCGCATTAAACTTCTCTTTTAGATCTTGCTGTTCTTTGGTAAGGTCTTCTTGTGAGGGTTTGTTTGAACTATCATTCTTCTTATCGTCTTGCTTTTCGGTTTTCTCCAAAAGTTCTTCTTGCTTTTTGGTTTGCTCTTTCAATTCCTGAACAGCCTGATCGAGTTTATAATCGTATTGAAGTTCTTTAAAGAGTGATAGTGTTCGCTCCAATTCTTTCTCAAGATTTATCTCTTTGCGATCCAGCTTCTCCAACATCTTCTGCATCTGATTCACATCGGTGTTTTCCTGTAGCAGCTTTTGAAGTTCATCAAACATTTTTTTGGTTTCTTCATCAAGCAACTCATTCATCAGTTTTTGAATTTGCTCTGATTTCTCCTTGATGCGTTCGTTCTCCTCTGAGAAAGCATCTTTCTTTTGTTCGAGTAACGCGTTTTCTTTTTGTAATTCTTTGATGGCTTCGTCCAGTTTTGTTTTCTGATTCAATAAATCCTCCAGCATCTTTTTATCCTGCCAATCCATAGATTGTTTGCCGCGCAACTTTTGCTGTGCATCGTCTATGGACTTTTGCAATTCGCGGGCACGCTGAATGCTCTGGTCTATTTTCTGTTCTGCTGATTGTTGATTCTGAGCAATCTCAGCTTTCAACTGATCTTCTCCTGGTAAAGCGAAAGTATAATCTGCGCTTCGGGCCGACTTGCGACCGTTAACACCATCATTATCCCAAACCTGAAGATGATAAACCAACTTGTCGCCAGGCTTTAGCTGGATGGAATCAATTGCCCATTGGAAAAAGAAATTTTGTTGTTTGTTATTCCGGGCAATAGGTATGCTTCTTTTTTGGCGGACTGCTTCTTTGCTTCCGGAGATAACAGAATAATTTAGTTGAAGCGCGGTGAGGCCGTAGTCATCGGTAATGGAGCCACCCAACAAAATATTTTTATACAAAACGGAGTCTTGCAGATTTTCGACCGCTATTTGCGGAAACTGATCTTTTAAAACATCAACCCGATACGCAAGCCGATCTTTGTTTTTGCTTTCTTCATTTTCAAGTTCAATCCAATAATTTTCGGGGTTTTGAAAGGACTTATTGAAAGTGAATAAGTTATTGTCAATGAGCTGCATCTCATTAGGATTTCCCTCGGCAAAAAACAGCGTTGCTTTTTGTGCATAGGCCGTAGCAATAGACCACGTAACTTTTGTTCCCTCCGGCACTTCTAAATTTCCGGCATTGTTAAGCTGTTGCGATCGCAAACCCAGATACGCAGGATAATCCAACAAGACATTTAAGCCGGTTATCTCTGGTCGGTTTATAATAGATAAAGTAAAACCAGAAGAGAAAAATCCAGAAGCCTCAAACACAAAGTCAACAGGTTGTTGAATGTTATCAAATGTGTATTCAAAAAGTCCGGCATTAGCCGATTGCATTTTCCAGCGAAGGTCTCCGGCAACAATGTAAACGGCATCAGGCAATGCTTCTCCCTCTAGCTTTAGCGAAAGCGTAAAATCTTCGTTGAAGAATGCTGAAAGACTCTTGTTTTGAATATTAAACTTAAAAGGAGCCTGAGGAGAAAACTCCTGATTGAATTGTACGATTCGTTTTGTACTCTCAGTAAAGATTCCTGAATTGAAAATCAACAACACAACGATTACTCCGAATGGAATTAACAGGTATCTTAAATATTTTCGGTTCGACTTTAAATCAATGGCACTTTCAAAGGCAATGTCTTGCATAGAGATTGCTTTTTGTGAAATGCCCGCCTCGGCCAGCGCATTGTTGCCTTGCGCACTTAATTGCAACAGGTTAATTAGTTTATCCGAAACATGCGGAAAATAACTTCCGATAAGTCGTGCGCTTTCTTCTTTGCCCAATCCTTTTTTATAGATAATCCATTGAAGGGGTTCGCGCAAGAAACGCAGTACAGCATAAGCCGCTACAACAAAAAACGAACTGAAGATGAAGAGCCGGCCTGTTTTACCAAGCCAAAGATTATACTCGATAAGTGATGCCAGCAGAAAGTAAGCCAGCAGCAGGGAGAGCGAAAGAATTACACCGCGCAACAACAGATTAAGGTAGTACCTTTTTGTAAAGGCATTAATCTTCTCCTCAATCTTGCTTGTGCCCGCAGCCATACGTTTTGATTAAAACGAACTTAACCGAAAGATAGTTTTCAGCAGGCCTAAGATAGGGCTACCCATTTCAGAAATCAAGCCCGCTTATGGAGTGTTTGGGCTTTCGCCAAATTGCCAACCATACTCTATTTCGAAATACTCCAACACATGCATCTTCAACAGCTTTTCTTGTTCCAGCAAATCAAAGTGGGGTAGTTTTTTAATGAGTTTCCAATGTGGCCAGCCTTGTTCATCCTGGCCCTCCAGCGTATAATAGCCGGCTAGACTCAATACTTTGCAGATAGCGATGTGCAAAAGATCTTGTTTTTCTTCTTTGGTAAATAGCGCAGGCCCGCGGCCAAGTTCCTGCAAGCCGATCAGAAACAAAACCCCGTTCAGGTCTTTCGGCTTTTTGGTAACGGTTTTTTCAAGTTCGGCCAGCAGCGCTTGCCACCTGCGTTGTAAATCGAGATCGCGTTGAAACATCAGGCTTTGCTTAGTTCATCCCAATACTCAAATGCCCTGCGCAAGTGCGGAATTACAATGGTGCCGCCTACCAATGTGGCTACACCCATAGCCTCATGTACTTCGGCAGTGGAAAAACCTATCTCTTTGCATTTACCGAGGTGGTATTTTACGCAATCATCGCAGCGCAATACCAGCGAGCAGGTTAATCCAATCAACTCTTTCGATTTTACATCCAAGGCCCCTTCCTGATACGCATTGGTATCGAGGTTAAAAATTCGTTTTATAATCAGATTATCGCCAGCCAGAATCTTATCGTTCATTTTGCTGCGGTATTCGTTAAATTGCTCTACCAGTCCCATAGAAATTAAAAATTTTTCAAAGATGGGTTCAAAACAGATCAAATCAAACGCAAGCCCGGTGCTTCATCTGTTGCGCGATTTTGTTTCGCTGGTTTACCCCAATTATTGTCTGGGCTGTTCCAACTCATTGTATAAGGGCGAAGACATCTTATGCACATACTGCATCAGCAATCTGCCCAAAACCAACTACATCTATAATTATCAAAACCCGGTACTGCTGCGCCTTCAAGGTAGGTTGAAATTAAAATATGGGTTGGCGTTTTTGAAGTTTCGCAAGCACGGACTCATTCAAAAACTCTTGCATCAATTAAAGTATAATAATCACCCTGAAGTGGGCGAGATTCTGGGCCGTGTGTTTGGTCGTGAAATGTTTGAGAATGGCTATGCAAATGAGTTTGATGTAATTATACCCGTGCCGTTACATGCCAGCCGCAAGCGGGCGCGTGGCTATAACCAAAGTGCCCATATTGCAAAAGGTCTTGGCGAAGCATTGGAAATTCCTTGGGATGAATCGATAAGCACCCGAACAGTTAGCACTAAAACCCAAACACGTAAAACAAAAACCGAGCGCTGGCATAATGTTGAAACCGTATTTGATATTCTGGATGAACAGAAAATCCGCGACAAGCGCATACTGCTTGTTGATGATGTAATGACTACCGGAGCAACATTAGAAGCATGCGGAACTCAACTATTACAAGCCGGATGCAAAGAACTAAGTGTGGCCTGTCTGGCCGAGGCATAAAAAAACCCTCCGGGTTTCGGAGGGGTTTTTTTTTCTTAAGAAGAAAGTCTTAGTAGTTAGATCCGGCACGGATCATTGCGCAACGGAAACCGATAGTAGCGGTTGCAGAGTCTTCATCTAAAAATCTGCGTGTACCTGGCGACATCCAATACGCAACATCTTTCCATGAACCTCCTTTGTACACACGTACTTTATCAGAGATCAACGAGATAAAGCCTTGTGGGTTTTTAGTGTATTCATAAGTACGAATGTTCTTGGTAGTTCCGTCAGGTAACGTTACTGTAGAATCTTTAGCATTCTTCTCGTAACGGTTTCTGTATTCCTTATGGCTATCAATAAAGTCATCTCTACGGATAGGGTTAAGGTCATCGAAATCCTGATGCGACAATGGTCTGTACACGTCCATCACCCACTCACTTACGTTACCGGCCATATTATATAAACCGTAATCGTTAGGAGGATATTCGTAGATATAAGAAGTAATTAACGCACCATCATTCAAGCGGCCAGCAATACCGGCATAGTCACCACGACCGCGTTTAAAGTTGGCAAGGAAAGCACCCATTTGTTTTCCGTAAGGATTACGAAGTGCGTGGCCATCCCAAGGATAAATCCGTTGGTGAGTTTGCATTTCATCTAACCACTGAGTACCGATAAGTGCTTGTGCAGCATATTCCCACTCAGCTTCTGTTGGAAGGCGGTATGCAGGAATTACAACACCAGACTCAAGTGGAATGCGACCAGCACCTGTTTCAGGAGCAGCAATACCTGCTTTCTCAGCAAGGTCAGCATTTACTTTAGCAGTACGCCATTTTGAGTATTCGTTAGCTTGCTTCCATCTTACACCCACTACAGGGAAATAACGGAAACCAGGGTAACGGAGGTAATGATCTACGTAAGGATCGTTGAAAGCCAGGTTAGAAGTCCAGACAGTTGTATCTGGTAGAGCTAATGAATAAGCCTTGCCACCATCTACCTTGGTAGAGTCAACAGAAAGATAATACAGATATTCTAACCAATGAACGTTTGCAATTTCTGTTTCGTCCATATAAAAAGTAGCAACAGAAACTGTCCTTTCAATATTATCGCGGAAAGACATCACATCCTCTTCCATCGACCCCAAAACGGTACGACCGCCTTCAATAAGCACCATATTTGGCGCATCTGGCTGAGAGTTATAGGGCATTACGGCAAAGCCTTCGGCATTATCGCGGGTATAGCGCAAGCCGGTGGCTGTACTGATCTGACCAGGATTTTGGGCCGTTGGCTTGCCACCCTGACGCAGGAAACAAGACGAAACGGTTAGAGATAGCCCCACTAAAAACAGGAGTGACTTGAAATACTTCATTTGAGTTAGGTTATACATAAAAGTAACCGCTAATATAAATAGATAAATACATGTTTTCCAAAGAGTAGTGTTTTTTTGATAAATCCTTAATAGAAGCACCAACCCCCGGAACCGATTGCTTTAACGCCCCAAACTGGCGGGTAGTATCTCCGTTAACCGGCATCTATTGCAGCCAGCCGATAATCGGCCAGCGGGGCCAGGATTTCAATGGCCGAATTCACTGATTTTATCGATTCAATTATCAGCATTTGTTTTCCGCCACTTTCTTTCATGCGGCAGCGCTTGCTGTGGCCTTGCACAAAGCCCAAAACCTTGCCAAAGGTTTCCGATTTAAAATACTCATCGTTACCGGAAACAAAGTAGCTCCGCATTTTCTCGTTCTTAAGACTAATCTTTTCAAAGCCCAGCCTTTCGCCAATCCAGCGCAAGCGTACGGAATTAATCAATTGTTCAACAGCTTCGGGTATTGCCCCGAAACGATCTTTCAAAGAATCGCGGAAAGCGGTTAATCCTTTTTCATCTTTAATGTTATCGAGTGTAGCGTATAACTGTAAGCGCTCGCTGGTGTTGTTGATGTAGGTATCAGGAATTAAAATTTCAAGATCCGTTTCGATGGTACAATCCATCACCAATGTTTTGGCTTTGGCCGATAACTCTTCGGCAAACAATTCTTTAAACTCTGTCTCTTTTAATTCCTGAATGGCATCGTCCAGAATTTTATGATACGTATCAAAACCCAGATCAGTAATAAATCCGGTTTGTTCCGCGCCAAGCAAGTTACCGGCACCGCGAATATCCAGATCGCGCATGGCTACTTTAAACCCATCGCCCAATTCAGAAAATTCTTCCAGTGCCGCTAATCGCTTGCGCGAATCGGATGACAAAAGAGAACTGGGCGGAGTAAGTAAATAACAAAATGCTTTTTTATTAGATCGACCAACGCGGCCGCGCATCTGGTGCAAATCGCTAAGCCCAAACATGTGGGCTTGATTAATAATAATAGTGTTGGCGTTGGGAATATCCAATCCAGACTCAATAATGTTGGTGGACACTAACACATCATACTCAGCTTCAATAAACTTGAGCATTACTTTCTCCAACTTGTCGCCATCCATTTGCCCATGTGCAATACCAATCCGCGCATCGGGCACGAGTTTAAATATAGTGTTGGCCAATTGTTCAATATCGCTTACGCGATTGTGTACAAAAAA
Organism: Cytophagales bacterium; assembly: GCA_017303795.1. Classification (GTDB taxonomy): domain Bacteria; phylum Bacteroidota; class Bacteroidia; order Cytophagales; family Cyclobacteriaceae; genus ELB16-189. Next base: position 263,135 of record JAFLBR010000004.1, read on the forward strand.
TACTTGTCCGCCTCTGCGTAACTCAGTACTCACAGCATCGCGAATGGTTGCTTCATCATACGTATGCAACTCGGTAGTTACCGGCTGACGGTTGGGTGGTGGTGTGGAAATAATACTTAAATCGCGCGCACCCATTAATGAAAAATGTAATGTGCGCGGAATAGGCGTAGCAGTAAGCGTAAGCACATCAACATTTACCTTCAGTTCTTTTAAGCGATCTTTTACTTTCACACCAAACTTCTGCTCTTCATCAATAACCAGTAAGCCCAGGTTTTTGAATTCCACATCTTTACTCACTACCCGGTGTGTACCGATAATTATATTAATGTTTCCCTCTTTTACTTCTTTAATTATTTGTTTGATTTCTTTATCAGTTTTGAAACGTGATACATAATCAATTTTCACCGGCATGTTGGCCAGACGATCGGAGAATGTACGATAATGCTGCATAGCCAGGATGGTAGTGGGTACCAACACGGCAACCTGTTTCCCTTCGCTGGCGGCTTTAAAGGCTGCACGAATGGCAACCTCGGTTTTTCCAAAACCTACATCGCCACACACCAACCTATCCATAGGGTGTGGCTTTTGCATATCGCGTTTTACATCTTCGGTAGCTTTAGCCTGGTCAGGTGTGTCTTCATAAATAAAAGAAGACTCCAGTTCGGCTTGCAGAAAGCTGTCTTCGCTATACGCATAACCAGGTGCGGTTTTGCGTTTGGCATAAAGATCAATCAACTCTTTGGCGATGTCTTTTACCTTTTTCTTAACCTTGGCCTTCTTACTGTCCCACTCGCCACTGCCTAATTTGCTGATGGCCGGAGGTGTACCATCTTTACCCGAATACTTAGAGATTTTATGCAGTGCGTGAATGCTTACCGTAAGCAGATCATCATCGCGAAAGACAAGACGAATGGCTTCCTGCTCTTTGCCATCTACAACTTTTTTCTCGAGGCCGGCAAACTTACCTATTCCATAATCAATGTGCGTAACGAAATCACCTGGTTGTAACGTTTGAAGTTCACGAAAGGTGAGCGCCTTTGATTTAGTGAATTTCTCTTTCTGCTTATAACGATAAAATCGTTCAAAAATCTGGTGATCGGTATAACAAACTACTTTGGTAATGTGATCGACAAAACCTTCCCGCAAGGAAAACTCCAACGACTGAAATTTTAATTCGGGATGCAGCTCTTCGAAAATGCCGTGGAGGCGTTCAACCTGGCGTGGTTGTTCGGTAGCTATAAAATTGCCGTATTGCTGTTGCTGATGCTCCAGCAAATTTGCAGCAAGCAACTCAAAATTTTTATTGAACGAGGGCTGGGCTGAAGAAGAAAGTGTAATGGTGTTGGTCGATTTAAAAAATCCGCGCGCGCCAAACTCCACGCAGGTAAAATTCTCTAAACTCTTTAGGGCAACCTCGCCTGAGTTAAATAAGTGATGGGGTTCCAACACCACTTTGGTGTTTCCGCTTTCGCGAAGAATTTTATCGAACGATGAACTAGCTTTTTGAAAACAAGCCTCAACAATATCCCGGCAAAGTTCTACATCTTTAATCCAGACTTTGGTTGAAGGCGAAATAAAATCGAAGAAAGATTGGCGTTCTTCCTGCACCAAACGCGTTTGCACGTTAGGCATGAGGCTAACTTTTTCCAAGGTATCTACCGATAACTGTGAACCCGGATCGAACGAACGGATGCTGTCCACCTCATCGCCAAAAAGTTCAATCCTGTATGGCAACTCGTGTGCATACGAAAACACATCTATAATACCACCGCGCACAGCAAACTGTCCGGCTTCGTAAACAAAATCTGTTTTCTCGAAATCGTAACTATGTAAAAACTCTTCCAGAAAATTCAGATCAAGACTTTCGCCTTTGGCGATAACAAACGTATTGCTGGCAAGCGACTTTTTGTTGATTACTTTTTCGGCAAGCGCTTCGGGATAACTAACAATAATATTTCCCTCCGGATGTTGGCCCACAATGTTTAGCACTTCGGCCCGCATCAGAATATTGGCATTCTCTACCTCATCGTAATCGTACGGGCGCTTGTACGACATAGGAAATAATAAAACTTCCTTCGCGCCAAGCAGTTGTTGCAGATCGTTAACTAAGTAAGCGGCTTCTTCTTTGTTTTGTGCAATGAGCAGGTGCGAGGCACGTACACTTTTATGGAGGGCGGCAAAAAGTACAGCATCGAGGCTGCCGTGAATTCCTTTTACCCGAATTTTTATTGCACCGGACGTACGAATCCCCTCGGCCAATGTTTGTACTACACTGTCCGCCTTAAAAATGGTGAGAAAATCGTGCGCCTTCACAAAATCAGGGCGCAAATATAAACAAGGTTTACAACCTTGTTAATCTGCCTAAACAAAGGTTGTAAACCTTTTTACCTTTGCAGTATGTACCACTTCCGGTTGTTAATACTATTGATTGCGCTAACCTCTTTTTTGTTTTTAATAATAGGGTTGTTTAAACCGTGGGTTATGTTGTGGTGGGAAGATGTGCAGAACCGGAAGAAGGTGATTAAATTATATGGTACCACAACCTTGCTTTTTCTGGTGCTGTATTTCATATTGGGCTTTTGGATTTAATGATTATGAAAAAACTACTGCTAATTATTTTAATGACCTCCCTGTTTGCCTGCACCCGCGAGCAAAAGAAAGAAGCTCAAGCTGAACCCGTGGTGATTAATGAGTTGCCGCACTTAAGGTTTACCAATCTGGATGGAACTGCTACCAGTACCCGAAACCTGGAAACCCCATTGGTGTTGATTTTATTCTTTACTGATTGCGACCACTGCCAACGCGAAGCGCAGGACGTTCAAAAAAATTTGGAGTTATTCAAAGGAAAAAATATTCAGTTCATTTCAGCGAACGACATGCCATTGATACAAAAGTTTGCGGTTGACTATGGTTTGAGCAATGAACCCAATGTAAAATTTGGCCGCGCTGAATCAACAGATGTGTATATGAACTTTGGCTCTATACCCACGCCTGCTATTTATGTGTACTCCGCTGAAAGGCGATTGGTAAGATCGTTTAAAGGAGAGACGCCAGTAGTGGAGATTGCGGGAGCGTTTAAGTAAGATTAAGCCCTTCTCAGCAACCATCCAACGCCAACCATAACCAACACAGTAAGCGCAATAGCCCAATAATTTGTTTTGCGGGCTTCAACGGATAGACTGTAATCGTGTAACAGAAATTTAACCGCAGGCGGGGCCCAATAGGCCGAGTTACCCGAAACCGAATCGGCATTGGTGTTTACAATCGTCCACGGCATATGGATGGCGTGTGTGTACTTACCATCGTAGGCAGTAGAAATGAAATTGATTTTTCTTTCGAGGTTGTTTTCAGCCAGAACATAATCCGGAAAGGAATCTAATCGCAGCGGAATCTGTAACGAGTCAGCAAAGAATTGAACAAAATCGTCTTCAAGATCTTTATCTGCTAAAACGATCTGGTAAAGCTTCTCTTTGGTGGCCAAGAGTTTCTTAGCATGATCGGTGTTAGGCAATTGTTTGTTCACTTGTTCCAACAACAAACTAAAGTACGCTTCAAAGAATGCCCGGTTGCCATAATGATCGCTGATCTTTTCATTTAATTGTTTCAGGTATAAACTATCGGCAGGAGTTATGGCTTTGCCTTCTGCCGGAAGGCGATTGATAAACTGAAAATCTTCGGGCGTAAAAAACTCTGTAGTGGGGTAATCCAATCGGTTAATGGCATGGTAGGTATCGGAGTAAACCAGGTAGGTAAAAAACCACCGGAACTTTTTATCGAACGAGCTGGTAACCCGAAACAGCGTATCGTTTTGAGAGGCCAGATGCTGGTTAGCTTCTTCGCTTGAGACAAAATGTTTTTTATATCCGATAAACTTTTTGTCCTCACCCGGTTTCAGGTAAGCCGGAATCTCCGCGCTATCCAACGCTTGCCATTCATTCAATTGGATGGTGTCAATAAAATGAATGAATGATTCTTTTAATTTTTTCTGCTTCTGCTCAACCTCCAGGTAAATAGTTTTATCCAATTGCCCATCCGGATGCACGGTGGTTTCCATCGATACAGTATGTTCGCAGGCCATAAGTGTGGTTAACACAAAACCACAAACCCAAATGGAAAATTTATTCTTTATCATAACCTTTTGCTTTTAAGCGTTCTGTTAACCGTATTGTTTTTGCCTCGTGCTGTTGCGGGTTAGAGATGTATTCGGAAGAGTTTAATACCGGCCCAACAGTAGCTGGCTTAAGAAAAGTTTTTTCAACCAGCAACTCGCTACCCAACCAGAAAAACATAACGAGCAAACCGGCTGCATATCCTGCTCGCGCCAGGTTTAGAAACCCAAATGAGAAACGCGCTTTTTGTGGAGGCAATGCCTGCATAATTTTCTGCGTAAGCGCTGCCGCATGTACAGGTTCGGCTTGTTCAATTTTGCTTACCCACTGTTGTTCGGTTTTAATAAACGCCAAAGCCTGCGCACAAGCAGCGCACATAATAGTGTGCCGCGTAAGTTCTTCCTTTTCGGAAGCAGTCAATGCATCAAAATGCATCAATAGTTCTTCACTTTGCTGGCAATTCATAATTCAGAAATGTTTTGAGTCTGGTAATGTTGTTTCAGAAACTTTCCAATAGCTAACCGCGCATGGTACAGGTTGCTTTTAATTTTATCCTCGGTTGTTTCCAGAATTTCAGAAACCTCAAGTGGTGAAAGTCCTTGAAGATCGCGCAGCACAAAAATTACTTTTTGCAGATGTGGCAATTGAGCGGCCGCCTCTTCAACGGCTTTAATCAATTCAGCTTGTTGCAAAACCTGATCGCCACCGCTTGTGTGAATCTTTTCAACTTGTTTTTCGAGATCAATCGTCATGCGGTTTCTTTTATGGTGTGCCGACTTCAGCACATCTAAACAAATGTTGGTAACAATACGATAGAGCCAGGTGGTTAATTTTATCTCAGCATTATATTGCCTCAAGTTTTTCCAAAGCCGGATAAAAGTTTCTTGTGTAGCATCTTCTGCATCTTGCGGATTGTTAAGTACCCGAACAGCCACGGCATACACAAAATGCTGGTGCGTTTCGGCAAGCTGGCGAAAGGCCACGCGGTCGCCCGAGGCTGCCTTTCTGATAATCTCAGGTTCGGTTTCTGACATTCCTGTGTTCGGTAGTGATACGAGGCTGCTGAGTCTGGGTAAAAAAATCTGAAAGAAATTAACGAAAGGTACAATCTTTCATTTTTCAGACCATTTCTTCTGAAAAACAGAAACAAATAACACAACCTTCCGTTAATTGCCACATTAACGCATTTAAATGAAAACATATCTGGGCGAACTGGAAGAGCTAGTGCTGCTTACCATAGCCACTTTGGGCGAAGAAGCGTATGGGGTTTCTATACAACAGGATTTGGAAAACCGATGCAACCGAAACATTAGCATTGGTGCGCTGCACAGTACCATTACCCGATTAGAAGAAAAAGGATTTTTAAAATCGTGGTTGGGCGGAGCCACACAAGAACGCGGGGGCCGCAGCAAACGTTTCTATGAAATTACTCAGGCCGGTAAAAAGGCTGTGGCCGAAGCGAAAAGCGTGCGCGATGAATTATGGAGTCTTTCAAAAGTTAAACTTTCGGTAAAATGAAGCCACCCAAACTTGCGCGCCAAATTTTCGAATGGTATTGCGGTCTGGCGAAAGTTGAAGATTTACTTGGTGACCTGGATGAGTGGTTTTACTTGAACATTAAGTCGAAATCATTATTTCGTGCCCGCGTTTTGTATTGGAAACAAATTTTCTTGTTGATGTTTTCTTACGCAATTAAGAAACGGAAACGAGATGCTAAGCACGGTCACTATTCCTCTTCTGGTTTTTCGTTTGATATGTTGCATAATTATCTGAAGGTAGCTGTTCGCAATCTGTATCAATACAAATACTTTTCTATCCTCAATGCCTTTGGTCTGGCGGTGGGCATGACGGTAAGCCTGCTTCTTATTTCGTTAGTGACTTTCGTTCGAACCTATGATAACTTTCACACACATGGAGATCAGATTTATACAATTGTTAGCGAACGCACCGAAGGTGTAGAAGAATCTATCTGGGCAACGGCCCCCCTTGTATTAGGCGAACACCTGCAAGAACACCCAGACGTACAAGAAGTAGTGCGCATTCAAGCTAACTTTCGTGAAGAAGTTAAACACGCGCAAGGAACACTTTCGTTGCGGGGTTATTATGTAGAACCAAATTTTCTAAAAGTATTTACCTATCAAATTACACAAGGAAATTTTGAACAGGCACTGACCAAACCCAACAGCATTATTCTGACGGAATCGGCAGCCATGAAGTTCTTTAATTCAACAGAAGTGCTTGGTAAAATCCTTGAGCTGGAGCGTGGTGGATTGCTAGAGGTTGGCGCAGTAATGAAAGATCACCCAATCAATACGCATTTGAAGTTTGATGTTCTGGTTTCCTATGCAACACTTCCTCCGTTACAAACATCGTTAAGTGAACAATGGACAAACTATGAACGGGAATATTTATATGTGCTGCTGGCAGAAAACGGAAGTCAAACCAAAGTAGATGATCAACTTAATAAGATAGCAGCAGAGGCTTATGCTGCGCTTCCAGTAAAAGTAAACTTTGCTACAAAACACATCCGGGAAATTGCAATGGGTGCAGATTACCGAATGGCTATTGGCCCGAAGTGGGAAGCCTCGGGCATGATTGTGTTTGGTATAATTGCTTTACTGATTTTGTTACCAGCCTGCTTTAATTATACAAACATCTCCATTGCCCGCGCCTTAAAACGCGCAAAAGAAATTGGGCTGCGCAAAACAATGGGCGGACAAAAAAATCAAATCTTCTTTCAGTTCATTACGGAAACGGTGGTGATTTCATTGGTGTCGCTGACAGGGGCAATACTCATTTTCTTTCTTATCCGGCCGGAGTTTCTAAACTCGCTGGCAGAATCTACATCCATTGATCTTAGCCTTACGCCACGCATGCTTTTATACTTTATATTTTTTGCTTTGGGCACGGGATTAGTAGCTGGAATTTTTCCGGCACTATACTTCGGTGGACTTAATCCTATTCAAGCCTTAAAAAATAAAGCTCATGCAGCCTCTTCAGGTATGCGTGTTCGTAAGGTGTTAACTATTTTTCAGTTTGCATTATCATTTGGTTTTATATTATGCCTTGTTGTTTTTAGTCGTCAGTATCAATACTCCATCAATTTCGATTTTGGATTTAATAAAGAGAACATAGTTGATGTGCAATTGCAAGGTGTGAAGGCTGAGTTAGTGAAGACTGAATTTTCAACGTTAGCTTCCGTTCAATCTGTTGCCATGGCATCCGAATTAATGGGACTAAGTTATTCCAGCACATGGGTGAAGAATGCGGATAAAGATTCTGCTGAAGTGAATCAGCTGTTTGTTGATCGAAATTACCTTGCCATGTTTAACCTTACATTGTTGGCAGGAAAAAACTTTCCGGAAGAAACCTGGCAGCGTGAACGATTTATTATTGTTAACGAAGAGTTTCTGAAACATTATAAAATAGAAACTCCGGTAGAAGCCATTGGTCGTACCTATCTGGTGGAGGGAAATGAACTTGAGGTATTAGGTGTTGTGAAGAATTTTCACTTTGCTTCGTTGCGCTATCCGATTGATAAATTCTTTTTCAGGATGAACCCCGAACACTTTGCCTATGCGCACTTAAAAGTTAATTCGGGTGATGCCTATGGTATGTTTACTGAATTTGAGAATCGCTGGAAGACGCTAAACCCAGAGCAAAAACTAGAGGCTGATTTCTTTGAAGAAGAATTGAATGAAGGCTATAGCAGTTATGTCGTAATGATTAAGATCGTTGGTTTCCTCGGCTTGCTGGCAATTACCATCTCACTACTGGGAATGCTTGGTATGGTTGTCTATACATCCGAGACGAAAGCCAAAGAAGTAAGCATTCGCAAAGTAATGGGCGCTACGGTGTATAATCTAGCATTTCTGCTTTCCAAGGATTATTTCAAACTGATGGTATGGGCCATTCTGTTTGCTGTGCCCATCACAACAACGATATTTTATTTGTTGTTTCCCCGATTGCAATACTACAGTGTGAGCCTTACACCTTGGGATATTTTATTAAGCGCAGCAATTTTGTTAGGGCTTGGCTTTGTTACCATTGCATCACAAACGCATAAAACAGCATCTGCTAATCCAGCCGATACCCTGCGCTCAGAATAAAAAAACCTGCGGACTGCAATGAGGTGTAATCATTTAACCTTATATGGTGCCGCAGGAACATAAATTTTTTAGAAATCCAAAAAGCATTGCGGATGAAAGTTGTAACTTGATCATTCAATTAAAATGATAAACCATGAAATGAGCATAAACCAAACTATACCCAACGGCATGTTAATAAATCTGCCATTAGATAGGGGAGGTTTCAATATGCGAATTCCATGTGACCACTTAAAAAAAATTAACACATGAAACGATCAGCAACAGCCAACTGGAAAGGAACCGGTAAAGAAGGAAAAGGCGTAGTATCTACCGCCAGCACCGTATTGAACAACACGCAATATTCATTCAACTCGCGCTTTGCCGAAGGCGTAGGCACCAACCCCGAAGAGTTAATTGCAGCCGCACACAGCGGATGTTTTGCCATGAAGTTGAGTTTTGTTTTAAACGAAGCCGGCTTTACAGCCGATGATTTAACGGTGAAATGTACCATCAACTTCGAGAATGGCGCGATAACCAACTCGCATTTAGACTTAACGGCTAAAGTGCCCGGTATTACAGCCGAAAAATTTCAGGCATGCGCAGCCGATGCTAAAGCCAACTGCCCGATTTCAAAATTGTTGAATACGGATATTACGATGGAGGCGAGGTTGGGATAGGGAACCATCATGTCTTTCGGATTTAAGAATGAAAACCCAAAGAACGGAATGACTATTTGTTTAGGGTATTGTCTTTAACACCGGACTCTTGTCTTTTGTCATCTCCCAATGCCCAAGCGTTATCGGAATACAACCAATTGCATTGAGTTGATCGAAGAAGTCTTTTACCAGAAAAGGCTGCTGCAACAATTCTTTTTTTCTTGCAAATTCTGCCATGGTGTTTTCCAGCAGGTATTTACCAGTAATGTAGCTTGTTCCATAACCGGGCTGGCGCAGATAAAGGTGTTGTTCAAAAATTAAAAGTTCTTTTTCCGTTTTCATCCAACCGCGCGGAGTGTATTCTGAATGAATTTTTCCGGCCTCTTCCATGGTTAACTCATTGGCATGCGCATACAGTGAGCCGAGGCCACGGGCGGCACGCTGTGCAATCATGATGTACACGATCTCTTTCACCCGCGGATCATCGTTGTACAAGCCAGCCTGCATAAACATTTCTTCTACCGCAGTGGCGGTGCCTTCATTGCGGGAATCAAAAATGTTGTATAGCGATGGTTCTCTGCGAATGACACTGCTGTGTGGTTCGTTATCCATCTGTGCCAACTCAAACCAATGATAGAAGTGTGAGTAAAGCGGGCGCGGATCATAGTGCAAACCAATTACAAAAAAATTACGCTTCTCTGCGGGCACAAAATTACCGAGGTGTGCACGCAAGGCGGGTTCAAAATATTCTTTAACCGTTATAATTTCATCTTTCTCTAAAAAGCTAAGTAAACTTTTAGCGGAGCGTTCGGTTAAGGCAGCAAAAGCTTCGGGAGTATCAGCTGGCATTAACTCTGGTAACGCTCGGTTGCGATGTTCTTCCAGTTTTAAAGCCGACCACGCACGGGCAAGTTCGCGCTTCAATAAAAGCACTTCATCATCCCACGTAAGTGGAACGAGGTGCACGTTTTGTAAATACCACGTGTAGTTTTCTTTTCCTATTCCAGAGGGGCCGGTTTTGGAAGCCGATTCTTTTTCTAGCCAGGCAACTAAATCATTGGTGGAGGCAATCGCTTCATTTACTACTGTTACCACATCTGTTTGAGCACTTACTCCGGGTAAAGCAAGTATGCTTTTTAAGTCTTCGCTTTGGGTACGGATATCGTGAATGCCAACGGTCCATAAATCTTTGGCATTGCCTGTAAGGTTTACTTTGGCTTGACTGTTTAAGGGTTCAATTATGCGAAGCTGGTTGATCAACTTTTCTTTGCTTTCGGGCGAAAGCGGAAAAGTATATTTCCATAAATCAAGGATGGCCGCATGGGTTGGCCCTTCATGTGCAGGAACATCGCTACGTTCCATCCATAATGTTTTGTAAAAGGCTGGGTCTCGCTCCCATGGGCGCATTACCCGATGGTCAAAATCCAAACCATTCATTTCAGCTTTTACTATATACCAATCTACTTGTTGATTGATTGGCCAGCCGGCTGTATCGAACTGTTGCAACCGTTGTTGCCAGGCTCGCAATTCTTCCTGTTGTTTTTTCATGGCCGCTACCGAGTAATCAGGCACGCCATCTTTAAACATCGGCCGCTGAAAGTCGCGCCACTCTTTGAAGAGCGTTTCTAACTCGGCATAGGTCTTAGCTTTAGGAGCATTAGTCTCAACTGGTTTGGAACAACTGATGAAAAGGAGTATCAGTATAATCGCAGTGAGGTTTTTCATAAAGCGTGGAATTATCAATAAATAATCGAAACCAAAAGTACAAAAGTTCAGTTTGGTTGATAAAACCAAAATCTGGAAATTGCTTAGCGTGATTTGTTTTTGATGCGAGTCAGTTCTTGCACATCATACTCGTCTAATAAACCTTTTGGTCCTGCGCGATTAAGATTTTTTTTATTCTCGATTAACAGGTCAATTCCAATTATTGGAATCCGATCATTTCCAATGGCAAAGAACTGAGAACTCTCGCTGGCTTGACGATAGTTAACGGCAGGTGTAAAAGTCAGGACATCTACGGCATTAGGTTCAAAGCCAAAGGCAAGAAATAAAGGCTTTTCAAATTCTTCCGGTTGCAAATCACCATTGTCTAATCCGAGTTCTTGAAACGAGTTCAACAATCGCTGCCCGTTTTCTCTTGAGGGCTCAATTAACAAATCAAGATCACCCGTACCTCGACTCACACCGTAATAAATGGCAGCAAAACCTCCAATAATTACAAAGTTTACTCCATTTTTCAGGAGTGTGCGAACTAACTTTTCATGGAAGGGGCTAAACAAACTCATTACTTTTTTTTACCTGTACCTTTAGCCCCTTAAAAGAATAATCAAATCCGGGTTTTTCCATACGTTGCATCCATGTTCTTAAAATGGCAAGACGTTCTTCTGGTTTCAACGACTCAAAATGTTTTTGCCGTTGCTCTGTGATTTTCTCGGGTGAAGTTCTAACTACCTTCATGCGTACAAGATACAAGGAAAATAATAAATTGAAGTGGTTTTGAATCTGGGTTAGTTAGCAACCCCTTGTGGAAATTTATCAACCGCAAACATTATCGTTAACAAACAAAAAACCCGGAAGCACTCCGGGTTTTTTATAACTCCAATCTAAGGTGCGGCTCTTCGCTCCTGGGGGATTCTTCGCTGCACTCAGAATGAATACTCCCCCTTCTCAATTACATGCTTGGCTACTTTGCGTCTAGCGTTTTTTAAATTGTACGGTTCCACTTTTGTGAAGCGTTTTAAGCCCATCAACATCAGGCGTTGTTCATCGCCTTCCGCAAAGGAAGTAATAGCACTCTTACCGGCAGATGCAGCTTTTTCGATTGCATGATGTAAATAGATCAACGCAAGTTCTTTCTCCATCTCACACGCTTGTTCGCCACGCGTGCTGATTAACTTTTCTACCCGCAACAACACCGATTCAGCCACATACCCTTCAATCAGCATATCGGCCAGGTTCATTAAAATCTCCTGCTCTTCGGAAAGCTTCATCATAAATTTCTGCACCGCAGCACCACTTACCATCAACCCGGCTTTCTTCAGATTGCGTAATGCTTTCTTTTCTTTGGCAAACAAGGTTGTATCATCATCGCTGCCAAAGTCGGGTATCGACATCAATTCTTTTTGCACAGCCATAGCGGGATTCATCAAATCGAGATGACCTTTCATGGCGCGCTTCAACAGCATGTCGATAGTAAGCAACCGGTTAATTTCGTTGGTGCCTTCAAAGATTCTGTTAATGCGTGCATCGCGATAGGCACGATCCATTGGCCCTTCGGCTGAGAAACCCATACCGCCATAAATCTGCACACCTTCATCCACGCTGTAATCCAACACTTCCGAACCGTGTACTTTCAGAATCGCGCACTCAATGGCAAACTCTTCCAATGCTTTTAATCTCGCTTGCGCAGAATCCATACCGGCAGCAATAAAGGCATTATACGCATCGTCAATATTCTGGCTGGCGCGATAGTGGGCCGACTCCGAAGCAAAGATGTGCGCAACCACATCGGCAATTTTATGTTGAATGGCACCAAACGATGCTATCGACACTCCAAATTGTTTGCGCTCGGTGGCATACTTGATAGCTTTTGAGATAGCCATCTTACTTCCGCCAACGGCAGCAACACCAAGTTTAATGCGCCCAACATTCAGAATGTTAACCGCGATCTTAAAACCGTTCTCGCGTTCGCTCAATAGATTTTCAACAGGCACTTTACAATCGTTGAAGAAAATCTGGCGCGTGGAGGAACCTTTGATGCCCATCTTCTTTTCTTCTTCATTCATGGTTACACCACCAAACGTTTTCTCAACAATGAATGCACTTAGATTTTTATCATTGTCAATTTTGGCGAACACTACATACACATCGGCAAAGCCACCGTTGGTAATCCACATCTTCTGACCGTTGATGATATAGTGTTTCTTATCTGCCGAAAGCACGGCTTTCGTTTTGCCCGAGTTGGCATCGCTACCGGAATCAGGTTCAGTTAAACAATACGCAGCTTTCCACTCGCCCGAAGCAAGTTTGGGAATGTATTTTTTCTTCTGGGCATCATTACCATAATAGAGAATCGGCAACGTGCCAATACCGGTGTGTGCCGAAATAGCCACAGCAAATGAATGACCCGCACCCAACACTTCGGCTACCAACATAGTGGTGTTGAAGTCCATACCAAAGCCACCGAGTTCTTGCGGAACGGAAGTACCCAGTAAACCCAACTCACCAGCCTTATCCAATAACTGCGGCATCAACTCTGGATTTTTCATTGAATCAATTTCATCCAATCGCGGATGAATCTCCTGCTTTAAAAAATCCTTGCACGTTTGTGCAATCATCTTTTGCTCTTCATTAAAATCTTCCGGAATAAAAACTTCCTGCGCCTGAGTTTCTCTGATCAGGAACTCTCCACCCTTGATTGCTTTTTTTTGTTCTACTGCATTCATAGTCTTTAGTATTGAGTAAAATAGTCCTGAGTAATAGTTTTTGGAATCACAAAGTCTCAGGACTCAAGACTAAGGACTCGCTACTAATTTCTAATTCAACATCTCATAAATCCCTGCCACTCCCTGTCCGCCACCTACACAAGCCGTAACCATTCCATACTTTTTGTTGCGCCTGCGCAGTTCGTTAAATAATTGTACCGATAAACGTGCACCGGATGAACCCAGCGGATGACCGACTGCTATTGCACCACCATTTACATTCAGCTTTGTTCTGTCTATGCCCAACTCTTTCACCACAGCTAATGATTGTGCAGCAAATGCTTCATTGAGTTCGAACAGATCAATGTCATCTAACTTCAGTCCGGCAATTTTTAATGCTTTAGGAATTGCCGCTACCGGACCAATACCCATAATGCGTGGATCAACACCGGCAGTAGCATAACTTACCATGCGTGCAATAGGTTTTACATTCAGTTGCTTAACCATGCGCTCGCTCATCACCAGAACAAACGCAGCGCCATCCGATGTTTGTGAAGAGTTACCAGCCGTAACACTTCCACCCATCGCGAAAACGGGTTTTAGTTTTGATAGACCTTCCACGGTTGTATCCGCACGAATGCCTTCATCGGTAGCTACTACAAACTCGCGCGTTTTCTTTTTCATGTTTTCATCTACGTAAACTTCCTTTACGGTGATGGGCACAACTTCATCTTTAAACTTGCCTTCTTTCCATGCAGCAGCAGCTTTCATGTGGCTCTCGTATGAAAACTGATCTTGTTCTTCGCGCGTGATTTTGAATTGCTTTGAAACTTCTTCGGCCGTAAGGCCCATGCTGGTATAGTATGTAGGGTTGTCTTTGGCGATGGTATAATTAAGCGCAGTTTTAAAACCCATTACCGGCACCAGCGACATAGACTCGGTGCCACCGGCAATAATGATATCGGCTTGACCTGCTTGTATGCGATGACTTGCTATCGCGATGGTTTCCACACCCGATCCGCAATAGCGGTTTACTACCATGCCGGGTGTGTCAAGACCCAAGGCCAGCAGCGCGATCATGCGCCCCATCTGCATGCCTTGATCAGCTTCGGGCACTGCGTTACCCACAATCAGGTCGTCCACCATGTTGTTTTCGAGTCCGGGAACGGATTTAACCAAATGCTTAATCACATCTGCGGCTAAATCATCGGGCCGTGTAAAACGAAAGCCTCCCTTTTTTGCTTTGCCTACTCCTGTTCTGAATCCTGCTACGATGTATGCGTCCATAGTCTTTAGTAGTTAGTAAATAGTCCTTAGTCTTGAGTAATTAGTCTTTAGTAAGATTTAGTGATCGTTTTAAAGACCAGTTCATTTTTTGAATTTCAGTAATATCTGATTGAAGTGATTCGAGAGCTGATGAATCAATAAAATTTATTCGTTGTGCAATGATCAATTGAGTATCAAGTTCACAAATAGACCCATTGGAGATGCCTAAAAAATTATTAAAATCTTTTTTGGTATTTCGTCCTGCCCCCTCTGCAATATTTGAAGGTACCGAAACGGCACATCGCCTTAATTGAGAGGTCAATCCATATAACTCCTCCTTAGGAAAGGCATTAGTTGCTCCGTAAATCCTTACAGCCAAGTCCACTGACTTTTGCCAAACTTTAAGTTCTTTATAATTATTCATCAGGTTCAATTTTTTTAGTTACACAACTAAATGCTCAAGACTAAGGACTATTTACTCAGGACTAAGGACTAACCACTCAATACTAATTTCTAAGAGGTTTCCCCCCTGTCAAAATAGATTGAATTCGCTCCAGTGTTTTCTTCTCTCCCGTCAATGACAAAAATGCTTCGCGCTCTAAATCCAATAAGTATTGTTCTGTTACTTCTTGTGGTGATGTTAAATCTCCGCCACACATTACATTGGCAATCCACTTAGCAATTTTTGCATCGTGCTCACTAATGTAGCGGCCCATCTTCATGCCTTGTAATCCCGCAAGGAATAACGCCTGACCGGTGCGGCCCTGCACTTTAATATTCTTTGCTTGTTGCGGCATAGAGTAACCCGCTTCCACTAAGTCAAGCACCGCTTGTTTGGCATCAGCAATCTGGCGGTCTTTATTCATGCTTACGCGATCGAGTTTTTTAAGAATGCCCAACTCGCGAGCTTCTTCGGCTGAGGTTGCCACTTTTGCTGTCGCGATAGTCATAAATGCATTTTGTAATGCATTTAGTTCTACATCGCCTTCTTGTAGTGAATCGCTTACGCGCTTAGCAAATTCTTTTGTGCCACCACCACCCGGAATCAGACCTACACCAACTTCCACCAAACCAATATAAGTTTCAGCAGCAGCTTGCGCGATGTCGGCATGCATAGTCATTTCGCAACCACCGCCCAACGTGCGGCCTTGCGGAGCAACCACAACCGGAATCGAGGAATAACGCAAGCGCATCACCGAATTCTGGAACGCGCGAATCATAAAATCGATCTCATCATAATCCTGTTCGATGGCATACATAAACACCAGACCCAGGTTCGCGCCCAGCGAGAAGTCGGGACCTTGATGGCCAACTACCAAGCCTTTGTAATCTTTCTCGGCCAGATCAATGGCTTTATTCATGCCTTCAATTACACTGCTGCCGAGCGTATAACTCTTAGAGCTCCACGAGAAGTTGAGTACGCCATCGCCAATGTCAGTAACTTTTGAGTCGGCATTTTTCCAAACCACGCTGTCGCTCTTACTTTCCAGAATAATAAAGCTTTCGCGACCCGGAATGGATTTGTATGACTTAGAAGGAATGTCGTAATACTTTTTGGTGCCACCTTCGGTTTTGTAAAATGATTTATTGCCCGCAGTGAGCATATCGTACACCCATTGATTGGGTTTGTAACCTGCGGCTTCCATTTGGGCAATACTTTTTTCAACACCCACAGCATCCCATGTTTCGAACGGGCCAAAATCCCAACCAAAGCCACCGCTTACGGCATCATCAATACGGAAAAGTTCATCGCTGATTTCAGGAATGCGATTGCTCACATACTTGAACAAATCGAAAAACATATCGCGATAAAAATCACCGGCTTTGTCTTTACCGGCCAGCAACACTTTAAAGCGATCGCGCAGATTGTCGATAGTTTTGGTGGTTTCGAGGGTAGCAAACTTTGCTTTTGCTTTGGGCTGATACTCGAATGTTTTAAGATCGAGTGTAAGAATTTCTGTTTCGCCTTTGGCGTTTTTAGATTTCTTATAAAAACCCTGACCGGTTTTATCGCCCAACCATTTATTCTGCTCCAGTTTACTAACCGCTTCGGGTAACTTAAACATTTCGCGGCCTTCATCATTAGGCAAGCCTGCATACAGGTTGTTGGCAACTTTTACCAAGGTATCCAAACCCACAACATCCGAAGTACGGAACGTAGCAGACTTGGGTCTGCCAATTACCGGGCCGGTAAGCTTATCGATCTCATCTACGTTAAGATCAAATTTCTGCATCGAGTCAATCACTTTCAATAAACCCCAAACACCAACGCGATTGCCAATGAAAGCCGGAGTGTCTTTACATAACACCGTTGTTTTGCCCAGGAACAAATCGCCATAGTGCAATAAGAACTTGGTTATTTCCGGATCGGTCTTGGCAGTAGGAATAATTTCCAACAGTTTCAAATACCGTGGCGGATTAAAGAAGTGTGTGCCGGCAAAGTGTTTTTGAAAATCTTCGCTTCTTCCTTCGGCCATTAAGTGAATAGGAATACCCGAAGTATTAGAGGTGATGAGTGTGCCCGGAGTGCGATGCTTCTCTACTTCATCGTACACTTTCTTTTTGATGTCGAGGTTTTCAACCACTACTTCAATTGTCCAGTCGTAGTGTTTGATCTTAGGCATATCATCGGTAAAGTTTCCGAGCGTAACGCGCGAAGCAAACTTTTTACTGAAGAGCGCAGCCGGGTTTGCTTTAAGCGTTGCTTCGAAGGCAGTGTTCACAATTCTGTTTTTCACAGCGGGATGATCGAGCGCGAGGCCCTTTTTCTTTTCATCTTCGGTAAGTTCGCGCGGTGCAATGTCGAGCAGCAACACCTGCACACCAATGTTGGCGAAGTGGCACGCAATACGCGAGCCCATAATACCGGAACCTAAAATGGCAACTTTGCGGATGGGTCTATTCATTTTACTTCTTGTTTTGTCAATTGGTGAGTTACGGCCTGTTATTCACTACTAAATCTTTATAAATACTATTCTTCTCAATCATCTGATTAATTCCCTGCACTACTTCAAAGAAGGCATTTAGTTTGGTAGTCGAGAATTCTTCGCGCACAGCATCGTTAAAACGAAGCACGGTTTCGCGGGCAAACTCTCTTTTCTTTTTTCCTTCTTTGGTAAGAAATACTCTTACTGAGCGCTTGTCTTGTTTATCGGTCTGTTTATAAATAAGTCCTTTTTCTTCCATCGATTTTAATAAACGGGTAAGGCTGCGTGGTTCCAAACCCATCAGCGGGCCAATCTTGGTTGCTGGTGTGCCTTCATCGCTATGGATAGTAAGCAGAGCAAAGCCAATTGACATGGTACCGTTATAGCGCGATGCCTGTTGGTTATACATACGCGCAATGCTGTGCCAGGCGGCCTTTATATTATAGTCTATCGTTTCCTCTCTTTTCATGTATTTCAAACGATGCCGAAGGTAAAGAAAAATATTCGGCATGCATACTATCTTGATTTAAAAAAATTTCTGGCTGCCACATCTTTATGGGGTAAGGGTTTTTAGGCTGCCCGCTCAGACCGGGCTTACCTTTAGTTTACTAAACCCATCCGCATGAAAACTCTTTTCTGGCTTTTGATTTTAAGCCTCGGTTCAATTTCGGCTTATGCACAAGATGCCGTGAAGCAAGCCGCGGCCAGCACGTGCGCCTGTATGAAGGAAATAAACCCCGATGACTACAGCGATAAAGATGATTTAACACTAAAAATCTTTGGTTGTTTGGGTGCTGATATTGACGCGGCAGAAAAAGCTTTGATCAAAGCAAAAAAGGTTAAAAAAGATGAACGGTTGCAAGTGCTGGATATAGTGGGTGCCGAGGTGCGCAAACAATGCCCAGAACAATTTGAACGCCTGAAAAAAGAAGAAGTTAAAACCGACCCTGCTTTGCTGAAGATTGGAGATCAGGAAGATTTTACCACTGGCTTTACCGATGCCGTCTGCCGTTGCATGGGCACAAAGAAAAGTATGGACGATTGTGCCAAAGAAACAATAGGCGCCAATGAAGCGCGGATGGAGAAGCAATTTGGCGACAACATGTTTAAAGCCATGATGGGCTTGTTTAGCGATGTGCTTTTTGAATTGGCTGATAGATGCGAAGTGGGAGCTTCCGATAAAGCAATTGCAAAACTTCAGGCTTACCCCAAAGCCACCGGTAATTGTAAAGAAATCATTATTGGAACGTATGAAACAGAAATGATTTTGGGAAAGAACACGATTAAGATAACCGCCAATCGCTATACAGAATACAGTGCTGATGGTAACATAGCCGAAGATTTTACATTGGAATGGAATGGTTGCGCAGCAACACTTACGGTGGAGAGTGCTTCTTCTGACATGTTGAAGAAGGGACAAAAAATAAGCATGCAGGTAAGGCGTGCTTCGCAAGATGGTTTTGTCAGCGTAATAGATTATGGTGGGTTGAAAGCGGGCGGATTGTTTGTGAAGGTTAAGTAAAAATCAAAAACATAACTTAAAAACGGATCGATATGAAAACCAGTCTCTTCATTGTATTAATCGTGTGTTCACATGTTGCAATGAGTCAGAAATGTATGTTCACCCGGCAGGGCATGGATTCATTTTCGGGCGAGAAAATCAATTCAATCACGCATACCAATAGTGGATGGACATGGAGTTCGGTTAAGAAAGGTGATAAGTATTTTATTGAAATGACTTTTCTGCACGCAGGCGAATTGAAAATCAGCATGACAAAAAAGGATTCTATGTTGATTAAACTGGAGAATGGCGAAGTGCTCACATTATTTCCGGCTCGCGAAGTATTACCCGCACCAGCAACTATTGGCAATGATACCGACCCCGATAATATTGGCCCTGCTATTCGCAGAACCGTAACATCTTATTCTCCGGCCTTTGAAGTATCGAAGCAGGTTTTCGAAACGCTCTCAAAAAGTCCGCTGTTAGCCATCCGCTTTTCATTTACAGAATTACCCTTCGACTTTGATTTTACAAGGCGACCGTTAAAGCGATCAACCAACAACATCATCAGGCAAGCAACATGCATACTTGCTGTTGATTGATCTAATTAATAAATCGTAATTACTCCCCCATCGCATTTCAACTGGTTCCGGTTGTTTAAACCAGCGACTCTATACCCGTTTATCGGATTCATTTTTTTATGACGAAGATCATGTTTGTGCATGGTTAACAATCATGTGGCAGCTTGTTGGGCCTACCTATTCTTGTACTGTGAAACAAGAAGAAAACCCAGAAGCCATGAAAACGATCATAAAAAAAACCCGATTTGCAATTCTGTTTGTACTGGTATTTTTCCATACAGCCCTATGGGCGCAACAGAGTTATAAACTAAGCGGCACACCCAACATTACCATAGCCGGAACCTCTACCATGCATGATTGGACAATGACCTCCAAACAAGCAACCAGCCAGGCACAATTTGAAATGGATGCTGCCGGCCAGCTAAGCAAAGTAAATTCAATAGTAGTAACCATTCCTGCCGAAAGTTTAAAGAGTGGTAAAGGTGCAATGGACAAGAATGCCTACAACGCACTTAAAACCGACATGAATAAGGACATCAAATTTCAACTTACATCGGCTACCGTAAATGGTAGCAACATAGTAGCGCAGGGCACCTTAACCATAGCCGGAAGTTCAAAACCTACCGAGCTTACCGTTACTGGTAAACCAGATGCAAACGGAATTCGATTTCAGGGTTCCAAGAAAATTAAAATGACTGAGTTTAATGTAGAGCCGCCTTCATTCATGTTCGGCTCAGTTAAAACAGGCGATGAGATTACCATAACCTTCGACATCACCCTATCAAATAAGTAAACATAAATCAATCTGTAAAAATCACCTTTAAAAGTTAAATGTTATGAAAACAAAATCCGCAACCCTAAGAAGTCTGCTGCTGGTGTTTGGCCTCATGTTAGGCTGGACAGCCTGGGCACAGCAACCTACCATACAATATTGGAGACCTTACGATAAGCGCGGTATCAATGTATTCGAAACCTCGAAAGAAGATACTGTTATTTATGATGGCTTGAAGATGCGCCTCGGTGCAGGCTTTACACAAGGCTATCAAAAATTTAGTCACAGCAATGGTTTAGCAGCACCCGCACTTTATGAAATGGGTGGTGGCTTTCCTCTCGCACAAGCAAACTTCAATATAGATGTGCAGCTTTATGATGGTGTTAGTCTTAACCTGGTGTCTTATATGTCATCTCACCACCACAACGAGTTTTGGGTAAAAGGTGGGTATCTGCAAATTGATAAAGTAGGTTTTTTGAAAAGCGAATTCTTCGATAACCTGTGGAAAAATCTTACGCTGAAAGTGGGCCACATGGAAGTAAATTATGGCGATGCACACTTCCGCAGAAGCGATGGTGGCCACACATTATGGAACCCGTGGATTGAAAACAATATCATGGATGCCTTCACCACAGAAATAGGCGCGGAGTTATATTTTAAAAAAGATGGCTTCCTGTTAATGGGTGGTTTTACCGATGGCGAAATTCAGGGTAACATTTCAAATCCGTCACAACCTGATGGTGCCAAACGCAAACCATCTCTGTATGCTAAAATTGGTTTCGATAAACAATTGAATGATAACCTGCGCGTAAGGCTTACTGGTTCAGCCATGACAACCAAATCTTCTGCCAGCAACACGTTGTTTGGTGGCGACCGCACGGGCTCTAACTATCAATACGTAATGGAAAACGCACCCGTAACATTAACCGGAAATGCTTTCTCTGGTAGGTTTAATCCTGGCTTCCGCGATAACATCACAGCTTTTGTTATCAATCCCTTTGTAAAATTCAACGGACTGGAAGTGTTTGGAACGTTAGAATGGGCTAAAGGCAACAGTGCATTTGAAAATGGCGAAGGCGCAACTTATGCCGCACAAGACGATCGCAAAGCAAGCCAAACTGCTGTTGAAGCACTTTACAGATTTGGTAAAGAAGAACAGTTTTATGTTGGTGCGCGCTACATTAAAGTAGATGCAACTGTGGCCGAAGGCTATACCGCTGCAGCAGCCGGAACCAGATACGATATAACAATAGACCGCACTTCTTTTGGAGCTGGCTGGTTTATTACCCGCAACATCTTGTTGAAAGGAGAATATGTAACTCAGAATTATGACGGCTTCCGCGATACCGGTGCAAACAACCGTTTCTATAACGGTAAGTTTGATGGTTTCGTGATTCAGGGTGCAATCTCCTTCTGATAAGGTGGGATGGTTTATGGGTGAGTTCCGGTCAGGGGTGGCCGGAACTCTGTGTATTTTATAACTTTGAAAAGGTAAAACAAGAATGAAACGCGCACTGATTTTATTCATGGCAGTAATACTCTGGAGTTCGTTCAGCACTTCTCCGGTATTGTTACATCGGTTTATTGTGCAGCCAGAAAGCACGCTGGTTGTTACAGGCAAAACCAATGTAAACTCTTTTCAATGCACCACTTTGTATTGCGGGCGTGATACGCTGGTGCTTCGCGAAAGCGTTGGCACGCCTCCTGTTTTTTTAAAAGGCAATGTACAACTTGATGCCTCGGCATTTAGTTGTGGCATGCAATTGATGACCAACGATTTTAATAAGACGATCAAAGCAAAAGAACATCCTGCCATTGCTATTGATTTTATTTCGTTTGAGAGAACACCTGTTTATGGTTGTACCGAAGAACGTTTTAAAGGGCGCATGAAAATAAGCCTTGCGGGAATAACCAAAACATTTGATGTGGATTGCGCGATTGAAGCCAGGAGCACCGGAATAATTTATCTGCGGGGCAACCGGGCATTTGAGTTTGCCGATTTTAATCTAACAGCCCCATCGCGTATGATGGGTATGGTTAAGGTGGAAGATAAACTTGAAGTTAAGTTTAATCTGGCACTTAAGATTGATCCGAATCTATAGTAGTGCTCTATAAATCGTCAAGACGGCTTGAAGGCTAAAGCATACAGCCGTCAGACGACTAACACTGTTACCCTCTCAATTTATCGAGATATAATTTTGAAGCCTGCTCTACCCAACGGTCGCGGGCAATACGACCCGGAAAAAATTCAATTACTGATGATACCCGTTCAATACTTTCTTCAGTGAGCTCACTGATTTGCCGGAAGCTGAAAATGCCAGCTTTGTTGAGTTTAACTTCAATGCCCGGCCCAATACCATTAATCACTTTTAGATCATCCACTTCGCGCGTAGAGGTTGAAGTTTGCTGAGTTTGGGCGATGCTACTTTTGGCAGAACGCTTTACCTGCTTTAGTTCATTCAGTTCAACTTCTAACTTTTGCTTTTCCTGTTTGCTATGCGCGGCTTCCTGATTGGCTTCGTTAAAGCCTTGTTGTAAATCGCTAACGGTGTGTTGCAAAACCGCAATTTGTTGTTGCAGCAGGCCCTGTTCGCCTTTAAAAGTTTCTTCTACTGTTTTCAGGCGCTCATTCTCGCGCGAAATAGTAAGAAAGTCGGCCCGAAAGGTTTCGCGGGCCCGGTTTAAGGTTTGCTCTGCTTTTTCAGATTGTTCGCTGGCAAGCAGTACCTCCTGTTTTTTTGTGGCAAGTAAAATTTTCAGTTCTGTGTTTTCAGCTTCGGCCTTTTCTATGTTTTGCTGGCGCAGAAACCAGGCAATTCCAAATCCGATAAACAGCGAAACAACTACAATTATTAAGATCTCGGCAATAGCCAAAGCCGACTCGTGCGGGTTAATGTTTTCAGGTTTAGGGTCAAGACCCTTTATCCAGAACAAATACCAGAAAGCTGCCAACAGGCACCAAACGGCAAAAGACCCCACAAGTAAATAGACAGAACGCATTGGCTTTTCGGTAAAGAATAGAGTTGCAAAAATAAAAAAAGGCTCGACATGCAACCTGATTTACCGATAAAGCGTCTTAGATACATAATTCACTTATGTATTAATGATTTATGCATTCGCCTGAGCTGCTGAAGGGTACCCTTCAAACTATTGTATTAAAAGTTTTGAAAGATAATGGCCGTATGTATGGCTATGAGATTACCCAACGGGTAAAAGAACTTTCGGATGATCGGATTCTTATTACCGAAGGCGCCTTGTATCCCGCACTTCATAAACTGGAAGCTGAAGGTATGCTGAAAACAGAAACCGAAAACATTGGCAAGCGAGTGCGCAAATACTATTCACTTACGCCACAAGGTCGCAGTTTGGTAAAAGAACGGGTAAATGAATTTGTTGAGTTTATTAAAACAATGGGGAATGTGCTGCAGGTAAACTTAGGATGAAATTCGTTTCTGGTTTCTTGTCGCTGGCAACATGTCGCCAGTAACCAGAGGCCAGTAACCAGCAACAACTATGAAGCTAACGGAAGACCATATCTCCTACATCATCAAAGACCTGAACTACCGTGGCATTGTGGCAGATGGAATTCAGGATGAGTTGATAGATCATATCTGTTCAGCTGTGGAGGCAGAGATGGAAAAAGAGAAGCGATTTATAGATGCATACCATACTATACTTAAAAGATTTGGGCACACTGCGGGGTTGCGCGAAACACAAAAACAAACCATACAATCAGACAACAATAAGCCAAAAGATATGCTGAAGAATTACTTTACTGTTGCCATGCGCAATCTGCGCAAGCATAGTTTTTATTCATTGATAAATGTAGCCGGGCTTTCCATAGGGCTGGCCATTTGTTTCATCATTGTTCTGTTTGTACGAAACGAGATTAGTTATGACAAGCATTTTGCAAATGCAGATCGCATCTACCGTATTAAAAGCGATTTAAAATTTGGTGGAAATCATTACAACATGTTGTATGCACCTCCGCTAATGGGCCCTACATTGGCAGAAGAATTTCCGGAGGTAGAAGCCGCGGTTCGCTTTCGCGAAAGAGGTTCGTATTTGGTAAAGCGCGATGTGGAGAACATAAAAGAAGATCATGTAATCTGGGCCGATAAAGATTTCTTTAAAGTATTTTCAATACCGGTGCTTGCGGGTAACGCACAAACTGCGTTGGCCGAACCTAATTCCATTGCGGTAAGTAAACGTGTAGCTGATAAGTTTTTCCCCAATGAAGAAGCGCTTGGCCAAACATTAATTCTGGACAATAATCAGAATATGAAAATTACGGCCGTGTATGAAAACATCCCCACCAATACACATTTTCATTTTGATATTCTTATTGCTATGGAAGGCCTTGACGAGGCAAAGCGCAACGTATGGTATAGCAACAACTTTCAAACATATTTTCTGCTACGCGATGGAGCCGATGCCGCACAATTGGAAAGCAAACTTCCGCAATTGATTATGGAAAGAGCGATGCCACAATTAGGGGAGATATTAGGCGGTGACTTTTCGCCAGAAAAATTTGCCGCAGCCGGCAATAAAATGGAATACACCTTACAACCACTCTTAGACATACACACTAAAAGTTCGTTGCAGGGTGAGTTTGAACCTAACTTTGACATTGCGTACGTGTATTTGTTTTCAGCAATTGCACTTTTCATTCTCATCATCGCATGTATCAACTTCATGAATTTATCTACTGCCCGCTCGGCCAACCGCGCTAAGGAAGTGGGCATTCGTAAAGTAATGGGTTCGTTCCGCTCGCACTTAGTGCGGCAGTTTCTTACCGAATCAGTTTTATTAAGTTTCATTTCAATGTTACTCGCTTTAGGGATTGCTTATCTCTTGCTTCCGGTTTTCAACGAACTATCCTCGCGCCAACTGTTTCTTCCTTTCAGTGAACCGGTTTTTTATTTGGTAGTGCTAAGTGCAGTTTTAGTAGTGGGTATTTTAGCGGGAGTTTATCCTTCATTTTTCCTTTCGGCATTTAAACCGGCAAGCGTATTAAAAGGCAGCGTAGCGTTGGGTATGAAGAGTGGATTTATAAGAAGTGCGTTGGTGGTGTTTCAGTTTGCCGTTTCTATTTTGTTGGTTATTGGAACACTGGCCGTCTATCGCCAGCTTAGTTATATCCAAAACAAAAAACTAGGTTTTAATAAAGATCAGGTTTTGGTAATTGAAGATGCTTATGCATTGGGTAATAATCGCATGGCTTTTCGCGATGAAGTAATGCGCAGCGGAAAAATGGAGTTATCTACCATGACGGGTTATTTGCCCGTAAGCGGAACATGGCGTAACGATAATCCGTGGTGGGTAGAAGGTCGCGATCCCGGTGTGCAGGAAAATATGGTAAGTGTTCAGTGCTGGCAAGTGGATTATGATTATATCAAAACGCTGGGCATGCAGGTAATTCAAGGTCGGGATTTTTCATTGGATTTTCCTTCCGATTCATCGGCAGTTATTCTAAACGAAGCAGCATTGAAGTCCTTCAACTTTACAGGCGAAGTTCTGGGAAGTAAAATTGCAACTTTTGGCAATTTTGAAAATGGTGAGATTGATCGGGAGAAATTAGAAACCTTAAATGTAGTTGGGGTAATCGAAAATTTTCATTTCGAATCGCTGAAGCAAAATGTAACACCGGTAATTATTTATTTGAGTGATCAGCCACGCGGCCCCATCTCATTCCGGTTTCAGTCTAAAAATGTAAAAGATGTTATTGAAACCGTGGAGGCAAAATGGAAAGCGCTTGCTCCGGGCCAGCCGTTCAATTATTATTTTCTGGACGACCGCTTCAGTAGCATGTATGCGAACGAAACCCGCCTAGGAAAAATTATTGGAATCTTTTCAACACTTGCCATTGTGGTAGCGTGCTTAGGTTTGTTTGCGCTTACGGCTTTTACAGCCGAACAACGCACCAAAGAAATTGGGATCCGCAAAGTGTTAGGCGCAAGCGTAAGCAGCATTGTGTTATTGCTTTCAAAAGAATTTGGCAAGTTGATAGCGATTGCTTTTGTGTTGGCAGCGCCCGTAGCCTGGTATGGCGTTAGCTGGTGGCTGAAAGACTACACCTACAAAACCGAAATTGGAGTTGGATTATTTCTATTTGCCGGACTTGGCGCATTTGTAGTAGCATGGGCAACCATGAGTTTCCAATCGTTTCGTGCGGCCAGTAGTGATCCGGTAAAGAGTTTGCGGAGTGAGTGATACTTAATTGGAATTTAACGCCTTCGCTTTCTGGGCAAACCAGACGCACGACCTAAATATTTAAAGGAATCAACCAGTAGAAAGGTACCGGTTATGCCGGTGGCACCGCCAGCAATTAATAGACCTTGGCCAAGCTTATCATTGCTTCGGCCTAACATTAAACCGCCAGCAATGGTAACGGAATAGCCAATAGTTGCGAGGGCAATTCCTCTTTGGAATTTTGCCTGTGCCTGGCCAAGATTTACTTTAACCCGATCCATATCTTGTTGCAAGCGCAATACTTGCTGGCGCAGGCTATCTTCGGGTATAAGTGTTTGAGCTTGCGATGTGCCCGCCAGAATCACCAACCAAACGATGATTAGAAACTTAATCATTACTAAAACAGATTTTACATTTAAAACCACATTAACTCAAAAGTGTTTAGTGATTCAACCAATCTTTAAAAGCTTTTAATCTATCACGACTAACCACCAACGGAAAATCCGAAACTTTGAAAAGATTAATCTCTAACCGATTGTTTTGCGTACGTACTTCCTGAATCGCGTCAATGCGAACAATTGCCTTGCGGCTGATTCTGAAAAAGAAACCCGGATCAAGTAGTTCTGATTCCAGTTCTTCCAGCGTATGATCAATTACATATTGTTTTTGCTCATTCGAAACCAGGTACGAAATTTTGCCATCAGCAAACAAATAAGAAATTTCTGCTACGGGAATATATTGAATGCGCGTGCCCTGCTTTACCAGAAAGCGCTTTTTGTAAGCATTTGCCTGTAACAGTTCGCGAACAAATTCTTTGGTTAATCCTTCGTTCTTATCATCAGGATTTAGTCGCTTGAATTTATTTAATGCAAATGTTAACTCTTCAAAGCGTACCGGCTTCAGCAGATAATCTATGCTATTATATTTAAATGCTTTAATAGAATAATGATCGTAGGCAGTTGTAAAAATTACGGGCTTGAAATACGGAGTCTGATCAAACAACTCGAAACTTTTTCCATCGGCTAATTGAATATCCAGAAAGAGTACATCAATATCATTATGATGGGCCAGGTACTGCGATGTTTCCTGGACAGTATCTAACGGGCCGGCAATGGTAATACCCGTATCGTACTTTCTAATCATCTCTTCCAGCCGTTCGGCTGCCAGCTTCTCGTCTTCAACTATTAAAACCTTCATCCGTTCTCACTTTCGTACGATAATTTTATTAATGGAACTTTTACCACAAAGTTTGGTTGGGTAATCACTTCTACGCCTTCGCGACCAACCAGAAAAGTATAGCGCGACTTAATATTTTTCAGCCCGAGTTTTGATGATGTTTCCTGAACGGGCTTTGGTTGCAGGTTGTTTTCTACAACAATTTTATTGACCTCTGGCTTTCCGTTCTCTATATAGATTTTTATCTCTAATGGATTTTTCTTGGAAACCACATTGTGCTTAATCGCATTTTCAATCAAAAGCTGAAGTGTAGCTGGTGCGATGTAATAATCTTTTTTAATCTCTGGAATTTCGTGTGCAATGTTGATGTTTTCCTGAAACCGCATTTTCAACAGGTAGTAGTAAGAGTTTATAAACTCCAGCTCTTCCCGTAAGGGAATTAATTTTTGATCTTGATTATAGAGCAAATACCGATAGACGTTTGAGAGTTGTTCAATAAACCGCGCGGAGGTATCCGGATCGCGATAGACCAGCGAGGAAAGAACGTTTAATGAATTGAAGAGAAAATGTGGATTGATCTGGCTGCGCAAGGCATCAAAGCGAGCCTCAATACTTTGCTTCTTTAATTGCTCGGCTTCAACCTGTACCATTTTATATTTGTTCATATAAAACACAATGGCATTAAGGCAATGCAGAAAAAGGTTTATTCTAAAGCTGAAGCCCAACGAAAGCGTAAGCGCCAACCAGAACGCATCTTTTTCGAGTTGGTAAAGCGAAGCAAGTGCAATTGAAATAAGACTTGCGATAACAGCCACCACCACAAGGCTAAGCGCAAAATGAATAATAAGCGGATGGATTTTACTTCGCAGGAAAACCCGAATGCGCCCAAGGTTGCGCTGCAACAAACGGTTGGTTTCCCAAACTAAAAAAACCAATGCCGATACCGATGTGATAAAAAGTGGCTCAGGTAAGTTAATACCCAGAAAGGAATGGCCCGTTGTTAGCAAAATGTTTACATAAGAGTAAACACTCAGCAAAACAATAAATATGTACCGCTGTCGGATGCTAAACATAATGTATGGTATAACAACAAAATCAGCCTACGGTTTAATGAAAGATGCCCGGACAAATTATCCAGGCATCTTTTTTAAAATTTTTAGGATTTAGTCGCCAGGCACCAATACAGCATTGATGGTGTGGATAACGCCATTTGTACCCAACACATTCAATAATGCAGCTGTGCTGCTTAACTGCGCAACAGTACCACCGCTGGATGTTACAGTGCCATTAGTTGCACTTATCGTAACATTTCCATTTAAGGTAGGCACCGCACCGTTTACCAGATCTGTAGAAAATACTTTGCCAGTGGCTGTTGTAGGTGCTGAAACAATGTGGTGTTGCAACACCGCAGTTAACAAACCAATTTCAATATCGTTGATGCCGTTAACCTCCAACGCATCGTAAAGCGCTTCAAAAGCAGCATCGGTAGGAGCAAAAACAGTAAGCTTAGAATCAGCATTTGAAGCCGCTTGTAATAATGCCGGTACCCGCCCTAAAGCCGCCACCAACTGAGTAAACTGTGGCTGTGTAGCTTGTGAAAGCGAAGTAGCAATAGCGCCTACTGTTTGAGATGGCGGTAGCAAAGTGCGATCAATAACGTGCACTACACCATTATCCGCTATAATATCGGTTGTCGTTACCCGGGTAGTTCCATTTATAAATACACCGGTTGTTCCGCGATTGCTCAGGTAAAACTTACCACCCAAGGTTGTGATTTCAGAATTAACAGGAGCCGTATTGGTTGGAAGTTGTGCCGCTCTTACTTCGCTACCAATTACATGGTAAGTAAGCACAGCATCCAAAGTAGACTGATTCGGTAACGTTGTTATACCAGCCGCAGTAAACGCTGCATTAGTTGGTGCGAAAAGTGTTTTCTTAGTGTTGCTTAATAGCGTTTCAAGAATTGACGGACTTGCTGCTTTAACGGCTGCAATCAGCGTAGTAAAATTCTTGTTGAAGTAAGCGGGCTCTACAATAGTATTTACAAATCGACCGATTGAAGCCGGAACTAAAACCTGATCCACAATATGAACCACACCATTGGTTGCGCGCACATCGGCTGTTACTACCTGCGCACTTCCATTCAGGCGTATTCCGCCCGATGTTGTTACAGCAATGTTTTCGCCATTGGCAGTAGCTACATTTCCGGCTGTAAGTTGTGTAGACAACACTGTACCAGAAGTAATAACATGATATTGCAACAAAGATTTTAATACATCTTCGGGCACGTCATCAATACTGGTTTGGCCTACAGCAGTAAGCAATGCAGCAAATGCATCGTTAGTAGGCGCAAATACAGTGAAATTGCCAGAACCGCTTAAAGTGGTAACCAGATCAGGATACTTGGTTAAAGCAGTTACCAGTGAAGACAAATTACTTTGGCCCTGTGCCAGTGCAACAATACTTTCAGTAGGCTGAGGTGTGTCCTCATCGTCATTACAGCTGCTGATTGAAACAACAATCAATGCAACCATCGCAAAGCTCAAAATGCCAGACATTAAGTTTTTCCAGATTTTCATAATTAAAAGTTTAAATGAAACAGTGCCGGAACAACGCGCCTTTTGGCTGGCTAATGTGATATGTGAGCTTATAGGGTTTCTTTAAAGGAGTGAGGGGTTAAAAATTATGTGTGAATGGGATAACAGAAATTAGCACGTTAAGAGAATGAGGCATCCTCTATTCAAAGCCAGATCATTTACTGATCAGCCTTATTGTCTGAAAAAATGCTGCGATCCAGCGTTCGCTTAAACCCGAGGGCTTCATTTATTTTGGCCACTACTTCATCCAGTTCGCGGCCAGCCACCTGAATTTGTTGAATGATATGTTCACGTTCTGCACCCGCTACTTCAGAATAGCGCACCAGATTTACCAGCCCAAGCAAGCGACTTAATGGTGCGCGCAGCAAATGCGAGTTGATGTAGGCATATTCCGCCAGGCGATTGTTTTGTTTCTCAAGCTCTTCGGTACGTTGCAGTACCCGCATCTCCAGGCTTTGATTGATCTGAATTATTTCAGCCTGCTTTTCAAGTAATGCCGCTTCATAGTTTCTACGTTCTTGCGTCATGATGGAAAGCGTAACAATATCGGATAGTGCCTGCACAAACAAGATGTCTTCGTTTGCCCAATTTTTTTCTTGCCGATGCTCGCAACAAATTACGCCACCCAACTTGCCCGAAATAAAGTATGGGCTATCCATCATCGAAACAATGTTTCTGGGAACAAGGTATTTTTCTTTGAGCTCGCGCGTTTGCCAATGTATCTGGGCGTTCACAGCAGGAATAACCTGCTCCAGCATTAATGCTTTATAGTATTCCGGAAATTCTTCCAGTGTTAAATCCACTTCAGGTTTTAAATCCAGATGGAGAACATCGGTTATTTGTACGCAAACGATTTTGTGGGCATCAGGATGATAGCGCCAGACACTCACGCGATCAATACCCAAACTTTTACTTACTGTCTGGGTTATGTAAGCGAGCGCTTCTTCCAGTTGGCCAAAGTTAATGGTGTAGCTTTTGGTAATGGTGAGCAGTGTTTGCCAATGGCGCCCCAGCACTTCATTGCGCGTCATAATCTCTTGCACGCGTTCTTGCAACAACTGATTAATTTTTTCAATACTTCGGTTTTGCGAGTGTAGTAATTGATTTTGTTTTTCGATAAAAGATTTCTGTGCTTCTATCTCGCGGTGCTGGGCAATGAGTCTGTTTTTACGGGTCTCCAGTTTTTTGTTTTTTGAGTTTACTTTCGCCAACAGGCTGGCGTGTGTAAGATGAAACAGACAGGTAAATACAAATACGATTACTACAAGGCCGGAGTTAGCAGCAAGGCTGCGCCAATGACTGTTCTCAATTGCTCCGGGAGGCGATCCACCCAAAAAGAAAATCAGAATAGAGCCAAGTGAAATGATTGCCCAAATGGTTGCAGCGCGTTGGTTAATCAGCAGGTTGGCCATTACAGGCATAACAGCTAACCACGGCAACACCAGCGATAGAATTCCGCCCGAGGTAGCAACACCCAGGCAAAAGCTTATCCACAATGTGGCAATAAGACTGTGCGCAATTACGGTTAAGGGTATTGGCAATCGCAGTAGAAAAATCTGTACCAATACAGTAATGCTTAATCCGGAGAAAACCATTCGTGGTACCCGAAACTCAAAATGCGGATGCACCAGATAATAGCTTGTGCTGATCAGAATTTCGACCAACGCAAAGTAAACTACGAGCTGAGCCTTGTAGTAAGCTTCGCGGTTTGTGCTGTAGTGGGTAAGAAGGTGCCGGAATAGGCTCATGTAAAAGTGTAATCGGAAAGGAAGGTAGCCAAATAGAATTAAATAATTTCAATTGCAGGGTTTTCTGCGCATTAAAAATATCCGTGCTGCTGGGTATTCCTTTATTTTATTAAAAGAATCAACTTTGACAGACTTAACACTTAACCTATGAAGAAACTATTTTTTCTGCTTTTGCTTTTGATCTGCGGATTAGCACAAGCGCAAACACAACCTCCGGCCGAAGCTGAAAAACTGTTTAACGAAGGCCTTGACTTAAAATCCAAACAACAATATGCTGAAGCCGTTCAAAAGTTTACAGAAGCCATAACCATTTTTCCGTGGAGTTTTGATTACTGGCATCAGCGTGGCTTTGTGCGCATTGATATGGGCCAGTATCATGAAGCCATTGCCGACTTCAGTTATATGTTATGCTTTAGCCCGAAGCATTTACGCGCACGATTAGAGCGGGCCTATGCGTTAAAACAAATTGGAAACAGACGCGAAGCATTAGAGGAATATAGAATTGCAGTACAAGATCATCCTACCGATTATCAGGCAAACTATGAGTATGGTTATTCTCTTATTGATTTTGAAGAATACACCAAGGCAGCAGAATACATGAAGAAAGCTGCGGAGTTGAATCCGGAAAGTGGTGATCCGCTTTATGAACTTGCTTACGCCTACCTTAAAAGTCAGCAATATCAAAAAGCACTTGATAATTTTATAAACGCACAAGCTAAACTTGGCGAGCGCACACCACCCAAATATTATTTACACATTGCCGATTGTCAGGTTAAGCTGGGTAAAAAGGCTGAGGCCTGTGCGAACTATACCAAAGCCGAACAACTAAGAGTGGAAGGCGCAGCAGCAGCCCGCGCAACAAATTGCAAATGATTTAAAACCGGATTGAGAGAACAAGCACAACCGGAACAGTTAACACAAACTCAGAAGATTTTTGTTTGCTGTCGGGCATGCTGGTGAGTTTGGTTGTATCGCGAATATATCGCAGGTAATAAGTAGCTTCGGTGCCAAGTGTAATCCTATCGCTTAGCAAAAACATTAGCCCCGCACGTGGACCTAATCCAAAGAAATTGGTGGTGGTTTCTGTTACGATGTTCCCAATAAACTGGTCAGTAGTTTCGGTGCGCGATTTTGATCCGCCTAAAACAAGATCGTAACCATGTAAAACAATCCAGCGCTTACCTAATTCGTGTTTACGTTCGTAACCGATTCTAAAAGCGATATCGCGATTTATAGTTTCACGTTGAACCCCATTGTTATCGTCACTAAACTTTACACGCGCGAATGTAAGGCCAAGACCTATACCCCTGCCTGTGCGGGTTGAGTTAGAAGCGAATTGTATTCCAAATGGATTGTTGGTGGGCGTGCTGTTGGGATTCAGATTAATAATCTGCCGAAGCAAAGGATTTACCTCAAGCCCGAAATAGTTTACCCAACCCTTGTTTGAAAGTACTGAAGGCTCTGGCTCAGATGGTGGTGCTATTTTCTTTGTTTCGGGTTTTGGATTTTCTTTCGCATCCAAAACACTGGTTTGCGGTAGTGGCCGTGTTATTTCCGTTTGAGTTTTTGGAAACACCTGCACGGCAGCTCCGGCACAATTATTTTCGGCCACAATATGTTTTATTAACGTTTGTTCATCATACCGAAGCGCTGTAAAGTAGGTGAACAAACTATCGCCACAATTTACTTTCTCAAACAAAGTTTGTTTAAATGATTCGTTCAGATTAATTCCTGAAGTAGTGCGATACTTTTTATAAACCAATTGTTCGATTGGTGCATTGGCGTTGCTAATAAAAAAGCGTTTCAGTCCGCCACCTTCGTACACATAAAGCGAAGTATTACCATTCACTAAAGTCCAGAGAAAAAGTTCTTCCGTATGCCATTCCGGATCTTGCGTGTAACTGAGTAGTGGGCTTTCATCGCCCGAAATATCAAGCTGAACTTTTGCCCGCTTTAGTTTGAATAATCCCTGAATAGAAATTTCAGACAGTTCGCTCAGCGCTTTGGTTTGCGGCTGCTCTTTGTAACTGGCGAGGTAAGTTAAGGCCCCATGAGCCGACCAAGCTTCGGGTTTAATAAAACATTCTGTCTTTTGATTATTGAGGTCAATAAAATACCCCTTTTCATAGGCAGATTGTGCGTGCAACAAACAAGAGAAAAGCAAGCCGCCAATCAGGCAAGTAAAGAATCTCACGGAAAAGGAATTACTATTTAGTCTTAAAAGGATTGGAGAACCGCTGATCGGAAATCATCTGGTAATCGGTAAGGGTTGTAAGAAATGCCGCAATAGCTTTTACTTCACCCACAGTCATATTCATTTGCAGAGGCCTACCATCAACTCCTTTCAAACGATGATCAAGGTTAGGGCTGTTGTTAATGCCGCGGCTATAATGTTCAATTACTTCTTCCAATGTTTTAAACCGACCATCGTGCATATAAGGTCCCGTAAGTTCTACATTCCGTAAAGAAGGAATTTTGAACTGACCGCGGTGTTGCTCAGCCTGCGTGGTTTCCATTAGCCCCATATCTTTTGGTGAAGCATCTAAACCGATATTGGCAAAGCCATTGGCATCGTGGCAGGTGTTGCAATTGAATTTGTTAAAAAAGAGCTGGCGGCCTAATTCTTCCTGTGCGGATAAGTTAACCATGGGGACATTATTGGTTAAAGAGTTTGAAGGCCTTATATCGAATGTAGTTGCATTATTGCGAAACATCATAGCGCGATCAAACTTAGATTGATTGCTGCGGATGCTCAACAGAAACGCACTTAGTCCTTGCGAAATTCTTTCGGCAGTAACCGTTTGTTCACCAAAAGCACTTTGAAACAACGGTTTGTATTCCGGAATTGCATTTAACTTTTGAGCCAGTGCATCCATATCATGAATCCCCATTTCAATGTGATTCATAATCGGGCGCGTTACCATTAATTTCAGATTGCTTTCGCGACCATCCCAGAAAAGTGAAGTTGGCGTAGCCACAAAATCAGGCGACACGGGTACGCCCGGCATGTATCCAATTACACCTGGGTCAATTGTAGTAGTATCATTGCTGGTTGTATCGGTACCGGGAAGCACGAATGCAGAGAATGCGTCGGAAATAATATTTTGAATAGCCATAGAGTTACGCGGTGTAACTCTGTTCTCGAAGCCGCGACTCAGCTTGGCATTGTCAGAGAAAGCAAGGGTTTGTTTGTGGCAACTGGCGCAAGAAATACTGTTGTTAAGTGAAAGGCGGGTATCATAAAAAAGTACCCGGCCCAATGTCGGCACATCGTCCGAAACTCCAGACACCGAATAAGAAAAAGGCTCGGCAGGTAGTTCGAGAACCATTTCACGACTTCCGTTTTCGAATGGCTCGCAAGCTAATACAAAAACCATTACAGCCGCAGCAATTGTCCAGGTGGCTTTCATTTTCATCACTCTACAGGGTTAATTCAAACAACAGTTATACAAGGTATCAAAAACCTTAAACAATTTGACACCGGGTTTGTGAAAAGAGTTGGAAAGGAAGTCGCAACCGGCTTGGTGAATTTGCAAAGCGGGCTGCCTTACCATAAATTCGAAGTTTTTAAGCGGAATTTATCCCCATGACCAAAGCTTCGCGTACCCCCAAAACCGATGTAGTGCTAATGGGCGCTGGCATAATGAGTGCCACCCTTGGCATGTTATTAAAAGAGCTGGACCCCAATCTCTCCATCCACATTTTCGAACGGCTCGACAAAGCCGGAATGGAAAGTTCTGATGCCTGGCATAATGCAGGCACTGGCCACGCAGCATTTTGCGAACTGAATTACACACCCCAAAAAACCGATGGCGCAGTAGAATGTGGTAAGGCTTTTAAGATTGGTGAGGCCTATGAAGTATCGCGCGAGTTCTGGGCTTACCTGGTAGAAAAGAATTACATAACTAATCCAACTGATTTTATTGCCAAAGTGCCGCACATGAGTTTGGTGTGGGGTGCCGATAATGTTGATTTTCTGCGCAAGCGTTATGCCGTAATGAATGCAAATCCTTTGTTTAAGGAAATGATTTATTCAGAAGTGCACGATGATATTGCAGCGTGGGCTCCGATTGTTATGCGCGGTCGTACAAAAAAACAACCCGTTGCCGCTACACGCATGGAGATGGGTACTGATGTAAACTTTGGTGCGCTTACGCGAAGCATGATTGAACAACTGAGCAAAATGCCGGGCGTAACCATTCACTTTAATACCGAATGTCTTGATCTTGATCCCGATGGAAAACACGGTTGGGATGTTTTTGTGCGCGACTTGGAAACAGGCGAGAAGAAAACCGTAAACACGCGCTTTGCTTTTATTGGTGCGGGAGGTGCCACCTTACATTTATTAAAACGTGCCGAAATAAAAGAACGCAAAGGTTATGGTGGCTTTCCGGTGAGCGGTTTGTGGCTGAAATGCAATAACGAAGAGCTGATTCAAAAGCATCACGCCAAAGTATATGGCAAAGCATCGGTAGGTTCGCCCCCTATGTCGGTGCCCCATGTGGATACGCGTTTTATCAATGGCAAAAAAGAATTATTGTTTGGGCCCTTTGCGGGATTCTCAACTAAGTTTTTGAAGAATGGTTCATTGATGGACCTTCCCAACTCCATTAAGTTAGATAACCTGATGCCCATGATTTTTGCCGGCATTAAAAATGTACCATTAACTAAATACCTCATTCAACAATTAAGACTTAAACCAGAAGATCGCCACGCAGCTTTGCGCGAATACGTTCCGTTTACCAAACAGGAAGATTGGGAGCTGCTTGAAGCCGGCCAGCGTGTGCAGGTTATTAAGAAAGATAAAGACAAAGGTGGCGTGCTGGAGTTTGGAACCGAGTTGGTTGTTTCAGAAGATGGAACTGTTGCCGCATTGCTGGGGGCATCACCCGGTGCATCAACGGCTGTGGCTATGATGATTGAACTGATTCAAAAATGTTTTAAGAAACAAAGTCAATCGGAAGCCTGGAAAGCTCGCCTGCATGAAATGGCACCATCATTCGGGCAATCTATTTCTAAGAATGATAAGTTGGTGGAAGATTCGCGTAAGCGAACCAACAAAACACTTAAGCTTGCCTGACCGATTTGTACAGTATTGTAAATAGCACTGTTCATTTTTCAACAGGTGCGATCAACCCGATAAACACTGAACTGCGTTTTTAATTTAAAAACGCAGTTTTAGTTTGCTGATGTTTTTGTGAATGGTTTTTGCTATTCAGAGCTTGTACAAAAACCTGATTGGCATGCAACGCTCGTCCTCAACCTCTACTGTACTTATTGTTATCATTCTGGTTTTCACTTTTCCATTTTGGATTGGCCTTGGTGCCGGTTTGTTTGGATTGATAGTGGGTTTGTTTACCGGATTAATCGGGTTGATTGTTGGCTTGATCGGGGCTGTGGCAGGAATTATTGGCGCAATCTTTAAAGCCTTATTTGGCTGGGGCGATTGGCACCACGGCTGGCATTTTAATGGGCCCGATATGAATGGCTTTACCTGGTTTTTGCTGTTGATAATTGGGGTGTTGATTATTACCCGGAATAAGAGTAAGAAATAATTAAAGTTGGCGATTCGTAGAGACACTAATCGTGGCAAGAGAAAAAATTAGCGACTAATAATTCAATTGCTGCCGCATGTGATACAAGTGATTGATTAACGCCTGCTGCCAATCGGTATCGGCATCCCACTTGTTGCCAAGAAAAAGATTTCCATACTCTAGTTGCTTCACATAAAATTTATAAACGGTAGCGTTAGCCGGAATGGTTTTTAACTGTGCTTCATTATTAACGATGGCTGCCGAAGCGAGCGCATTGCCAGGCCTGGCGTTATCGTACTCTAAAAGTTCGCGGGCTATTGTGCCGCTTGTTCGCACAAACCGGATTATGGTTTTAAATCCTTTTATTTCAAGTTCAGGTTCTGGTAAATCGGCATTTACAATTTCATATTTCACGGGAAAGTGTTCTTTCAAAATCTGTTCTAATTGGGCATCGTCTTTTTCATTACCCATAGAAGGCACTGCTACTTTAAATGATTTTACAAGGGAGGTGTACGTTTCATTTCGCCTGCCATCAAAATATTTAAATGTATTTCCGGTTTCAGGAAAATCGTTAACCAACAGGTTTTGTTTTTTCTGATTGCTGACCGCGAACCGAAAAACAGTTAGCAACAATTCTTTTAATACCGGATTACTTTGTTGCCAGCCTGTTGCCCCGGCATCGAACAATGTAGGCTTTCCATTAAACCGAAAAAACGTAAGGTTATAGTTAGAGGATTTTGTGAAAAGAATAATGAACGTAATGTTGCGCGTGTTCAGGTATCGTACAAACGCTTGCTGCGGATCGGCCCCGGCCAGCACGCGATTGCTTTCAAAATAAGCCACCGCATCAATGCCTGTTTGTTGAAAAGCCTTTTGTGTTTCTTCCAGATCTTTGCGACTTAAAGAATTTTCGAATAGAACAACTGCCCGTTGCGCGAGCAAGCCATCAGGCACCACATTGGTTAGTGCGAGATTTTTTACAATACTTTCAGGAGTATGCGCCAACTGAGCCAACGCAACAAAAGGCAAACAATTAAGTAAAAGAAGTAACCTTAAATTCATGTACACGACTAACGCCAGAAAGTTATAAACTATTGCGAAACATTTTTACAGACCAATATAAACACCATCGGTTTCAATTTTAATCGGGTAAGTTTCCAGATCGGCTGAGCGTTGTTGATACTCGCGACCTGTGCGCAAATCAAACTGATAACCATGCCACGGACAAACAATCTCGTTCGCAAAGTTAACCTTGCCTTTGCTTAACGATTCACCGTTATGCGTGCAACGGTTGCTTACAGCAGCGAGAGAATCGCCCTGCCGCACCAGGCAAATTCGTTTTTCATGCACCACCAGTAAACGAGGATCGCGCTCGGCCATCCGATCAACAGCATCTTGCGAACTATTGAAAATCTTTACCCAGTTCATTCGGTAAAGATAAATGGTTTTTTAAACCAACCGGTTTTGAACCGCCTTTTGTACGGCTTCGGTTTTATTGTTTACCTGAAGCTTGCAATAAATGTTCTGAATGTGTTTGCGTACCGTACCGGCACTAATAAAAAGATTGGCCGCAGCCTGATCGTAAGTAAGACCGCTTTTTAGTTGTTCGAGTAATTCTATTTCGCGTGGAGTAAGTCCGAAATCCTGTTGCTGAATAGTATGCGCCAACGGATTGCGCAGGAGCTTAAGTGTTTTAAAAGCTATGGCTGCGGACATAGATGCTCCGCCCGCAGTAGTTTCTTTAATAGATCGCGTAAGCATTTCGGCAGATTCTTCTTTTAAAAGATAGCCCGAAGCCCCGGCCATAATGGCTTCCAGAATTTTCTCGTCATCATCAAAGGTGGTAAGCATAATTACTTTGATGTGCGGATATTTTTGTGTGAGTTGGCGCGTGGTTTCAATACCGTTTAGCTCCGGCATCTGAATGTCCATCAACACAAGATCAACCACTGCATCGCGTTGCAACGCCTGCAATAACTCTTTACCATCAAACGCTTTGTGTTTAATTATAAACTCAGATGTTTGCAGTTTTTCTACAATTGCTTTTAGTGCAAAGGTGTTGTCTTCGGCTATGGCTATTCGAATGGGCATCATGCAAGGATGAAATAAATCCTGCCTCGTATGAGACAGGATTTGGTTTGAAGATAAAACACAGAAATTACTTTTCTGCATTCGTGTAGAAAATAGCCAGTGATTTGGTGGTTTTTTTTAATGCAATCTTTTTAGTCCCAATGCAGCCAGTTAAAAGAAGCCACCACTCCAAATGTGGTAATAACGGAGTTGGCACCAACACGCTCCAGCGTTACATTGTCGTTATAGAAGAATGATTCTTTGTAATCGAAAAATTGAGCATACGCAGTTAGCGTAACCCTTCTATTAACAACAGCCGATGCTTCAACCGTAATGCGCTTGCGGCCACCCAAACCAAATTTGTCGTTCACATCTCGTTTTAAAAACCAATCGTAACTAAGCGTTAAGCGCGAATGGTCTGCAAGATTCTTAAAAGGCTCAAAAATATTTAAACCTGTTCCAAAAGAAAGCGCACCAACTTCTCCGCCTCCGATGCCATTATCAATAGCATCGCCATTGCCTTTGCTATCAGCTTCGGCCACACCAATACCCTCAAAGCCTGCCTGCAAGGTTGGCCCGATAAAATTTTGTTTGCCGGGCGACCACGCTAACTGACCGTAGAGAAACTTATCGTTAAAAAGATAACGCGAATCGGCACCAGCACCTTTCCGATCTTCCCAATCGCGCAGTTTGGGGCCAGGAGTTTTCATAATACCAAGTCCGGCAAGACCACCCATTAATAAACCACTGGCGTCCATCTTATGCCAGGTTCCTTCATCATATTGTTCTTTTGTAAACGAAACGATTAGGCCAGCGGCAAAATCATCGGCCCCGTTGTTGCCCATCAGGTAAGCTGTTTTAAGGGAGTTAACCTGATAGCCAATTCCAAAAGCTGCATAGTTATCTTCTTGCGCAAAGCTTATGTTTACTAAAGCCAGCATCGCGCCAAGCAAAGCCAGGCGAGTTTTGTGGAGGTTAAAAAATCTGAGTTTCATATTTCAATTTTTTGAAATCAAAATTGAAACACTGTGCAAGCTACTTCAATACGATGAACATCGTATTTGCGCTTAAAGCGGAAGGTGTGCTGTAACGGTTGTACCGGGATGTGATTGAATATGAAGTTTTCCGCCCAGACCACTTATGCGCTTGTGCATACCGGTTAACCCAAAGCCACTTCGGGGCGAGTCAGGGTTAAATCCTTTACCATTGTCGGCAATGGTTACCGATAATTGTTCGTG
Organism: Cytophagales bacterium; assembly: GCA_017303795.1. Classification (GTDB taxonomy): domain Bacteria; phylum Bacteroidota; class Bacteroidia; order Cytophagales; family Cyclobacteriaceae; genus ELB16-189. The sequence goes on from JAFLBR010000004.1 coordinate 304,014, forward strand.
TGAAGCAAGTCCAATTTCGATATTGATTTGAGTGGCTTCAGCATGTTTATGTGTGTTGTTAACAGCTTCCTGCACAATACGAAAAAGATGATTGGCTACCTGCGCGGTGATAATCTGATGCGGGTTTGCATTAACATTAATAGCAATCGGAATTTGTGAACCTGTTAAAATGTAATCGCGCAGTTTAATTACAAACTCTTCCAGCGTGGTGGACTGGTGATTCATTAACCAAACTGTTTTGCGCAACTCGCGAATGGTTTCGGCAGTCAGTTTTTTTACATCGCTTAAGCGCGGACTGTCAACTTCGTTTTGCAATGCCCCGATGGAAGCATTTACAAAAGTAAGTTGCGAGCCAATGTTATCGTGCAGTTCCTGCGAAATGCGCAAACGCTCTTCCTGCAATGCGTTTTGTGTGCGGGCTTCTGCCAGTTCGGCTTTGAGTGTAAGTTGCTGCTGCCGCGCACGGGCGTTTCTATAAAGAACAAACCCAACCAGTAAAATGGCTGCTACTCCGGTTAAAATTAAAACCAATTGATTATCGCGTTTGCGAATCTCCAGTTCGCCTTGCGCAAGCGATGCCTGGCTTTCGGCCAGTTCGCGTTCTTTCTTTTCGGTTTCGTATTGAATTTGAAGTTCGCGCACTTGTTTTACTTTTTCGGTTTGAAACAAACTATCGCGCAAGCGTAAATGATTGGATTGATGCGTGAATGCATCTTTGAAGTTTCTGGTTTTGCGATATAAATCGGCTAACAGCAAACTGGCATCGGCTTGTTGTTGCAGGGCTTCGGCAGCTTGTGCAGTTTGCAGGGCTTGCTGCGAAGCGGTAATAGCAGCCGCAGTTTGCCCACTGGCATTGTACACTTCGGCTAACTTCAGGTAGCAATAGGCAAGTTCCTTGCGATTGTTATTGGCCCGATGGTTTTCAATGGCGCGCTGTAAAAAGGTAATAGCCTCAGCGGTATGGCCTAACTTTCCGTGTGCAACACCAGCATTACCAGTGGCTACAGCTTCAAAGCGCACATAGCCTAATTGATTAAAAAGTTTTTCGGCTTGTAAAGAATAGTATAACGCGCTATCATAACGCTGCATAGCAATAAAAACCGAACCCATATTTACCTGGCACACGGCTGTTTCGTAATCGCGTTTTAAAGAAACGAATTTTCTCAAGGCTTCTATATAGTTGGTGATGGAGTTTTGATAATCGCCCATTCCTTTAAACACCACACCCAGATTAACATTTACCAATGCCAGTTTTATTTCGCTGCCGTGTCTTTTGTAAAGTTCATACGCTTTCAGGTAGGCTTGCACGGCATCGCTGTAGCGACCTTGTTCATCGTAAATAACGGCAATGTTATTAATTGTATTAGCCATGCCCAGCGAATCTTTCAGGCGCGTGCGGATTTGCAATGAGCGTTCATCGTAGGCCAGTGCTTCGGGGTAGCGACTTTGTACCTGATACGTGATGGCGAGGTAGTGCAGCGTTTCAGCAAATAATTCCGTGTCGGTTTCGCTTTGCAGATTTAATGCCTGCATGCCGTATGAACGGGCTGAGTCGGCCTGCACATAGGCATAGGCATAACAAAGTGTGTTTAAGGTTTTAATTTTTGTTTCGCCTGCAGAAACTTTTACAACCTGCTTAAGCGAATCAATGTTTTCCTGTGCTGTTGTCGAAAGACTGAAACAAAGAAAGAGCAACCCAAAAAAAGACCGCATCATATCAGGCAAAGTAATGCGCAAACATCGCGCAAGCAAACCTTTAGTGTAAGGAAAGCACCAGCATAAATTTATTCACTGAATTATGCTGGTGCTGATTTTAATTACTCTTTTGGCCACACATTATCTTTCACTTCAGTATCCGGAAAGCGACCGTAAGGATCTAAGGTTATCTTTTTGATTTTGCGATCACCAAAAGTTAAACCGGCTTCGAATGTGCGCTTGCCATCAAACCAAACCGATACCGGCCAGGTAACAATAGCGGTGTTGGCATCAAGCATTTTAGCATTATCCATTTTTTTAAGTGCTGCACCTTCGGTTTCAAACTCAACTTTCAACACAACGGGCGATGGCATCTCTCCGGCCTGATGTATGGTTACGGTTGTTTTTCCCTTAGCGGATTTCACATCTTTAATAGAACCATTAACCGACTCGGTTGTCCATAACCAATAATACCAGAACCATTCTAAATCCTGATCAAGCGCATTGTTCATAAAGAAAATATAATCCCAAGGCGATGGATGTTTGTAACTCCAGGCTGCTGTATATTCCTTCATCGCTTTGATAACCGCTTCATCGCCCACAATGCCACCCAGCATAGAAAGCATGAGCGGAGTTTTTTGGTACGTTTGAAATCCATAGTACATACCAGCATCATTGGCACTCCACATCATTGGTGGTTCGGCTTCTTCACCACTTATGCGGCCGTAACTTTGACCAAGCCCATCCAGATTATACGGTTTACCTTCAGCATCAGCATCTGAAAGAATGTTCATGTATTGATTAAAACCTTCATCCATCCAACCGTAACGGGTTTCGTTTGTGCCTAACATCATGGGCCACCATTGATGTGCCGTTTCATGATCGGCCGCACCCTGGTTGGAATTTATTACCATAGGATACTCCATACCAGCACTTGGCCCATCTTGAAGTGTAAGTTGTGGAAACGGATAAGGCGCCCACAGTTTTGAATAATACTCTAATGCATGGCGTGTAATCTTACCAGCTTGTTCAAAATATTTTGCTCGTTCAGGTAAGTACACCATGTAAATAGGAACATAACCCTTGCCGGGGATGTTAGCCCGGGTTGCTTTCCAGATAAAGTTTTCGGCTGTAGCCCATGCAAAGTCGTTTACTTTATCGGCAACAAAATGCCACGTTAGTTTTTCACTGGTAGCTGTGCGGGTTTCGGTTTCGCCAACCAATGTTATTTCTTCATCGGAAGTAAGAACGGTTGTTAATCGTTGGCGCGTAGTTTCAGTTAATACTTCATTAGGGTTTTGAAGCACACCCGTTCCGCTTACAATCCAGCCACCAGGCACGGTAATGCGCACATCAAACTTGCCGAAGTTGTTGTAGAATTCGGCAGGCCCGAGGTACGGACTGGTTTCCCAACCGCGCAGATCATCGTACTTGGCTAAGCGTGGAAACCATTGTGTGGGTTGAAACAGTTTGCTGTCGAAGCGTTGTGTCATGCGGTGGCCGCGACCATTCGGGCCTCCGGGTAATTTGGTATGCCAGGCAATTTCAAGTTCGGCTGTTGTTCCGGCTTTGATGGCTTCATCTAAAATGAGTGTAGCTACCGTGCGATTAAGATTTACCACTGCCAACTTCGGTGCTTCGTTACGCATAGCAGGGGTTGCTTTCAGATCAACTTGTTTGCCCGCGATTTTAATGCTGGTTACAATCATGCCTTCGGTGGCTTCTGCAGGTGTGGAGGAACCGCGAGGTACATCGGCCCGGAAGATGTTATGATCCAGGCGCAGCGCTATTGTTTTAAGATCGTCTTTACTATTATTATGAATGATAATTTTTTCGGAACCGGTAATGGTTTGTGTAGCCGGATCAAGGCTTGCTTGAATAGTGAAGTCCGTTTCTAGTTGCCAGTAATTGGGGCCGGGCTTACCTGAGAAATCGCGCGTGCCGGCATCAAAAGCTTTGCGGATGGAGTTTGTCAGGGGCACATCTTTGCGGATGGCGCGAGTGGAGGTTTCAATGGATTTACGAGGTTGACTTTGTGCAAGCGTTACCAGGCACAACAACAAAAGCGATAAGACACGGAATTTCATATCAGGATAGAATTTATTGGCAGGCAACTTAAGAAAGAAAATCAGGCATTGCCAGAGGAAAGGGATGAGGGGTTATTAATGGCATCCGCATCGTAACTTAAAATAATTTAGAACATTTGAGATTTGTGAGTTTGTTTCGTGTTATTTTAAAGCGGCATATTCTTAGTTAAGAAAAATGAAAAAAGCTTTTTTGATTATACTACTACTGGTTGTCCTTACCTCTGAAGGACAAATCAACAATCAGGAATTTTACAATCTTGTAAAGCTTGGAGAGATATACTCTAAAAATGTCAATGCTACAGGTAATGATTTCAAAAAATCGGTCGAAGAACTCAGAACACCTGAACTTAATCATATTATTGACGCATTAATTGCAATTGGAGAAGGTGATGGAAAACTTTTTTCTAAGGAGTTTCTCTCCAAGCCATCCAAACAAGAATTAAAATATTGGTATGTGCTCAGGGAAATCCATTACAATAACCAATCGAAAAAGTCGGAACCAATTTCTAATGAGAACATTGCGAAAGAAACTATAGAAAAGGAGATTGATAGTCGTTGGTTATTGGATAACTACTATTATCGTATTCGAGGAGGAATCGCAAAAATGTTTAATGACAAAGACTTAAGTATTTATGACATTGACCTTAATAATTACAGTTTAGAAACCGAAACAGAAAAGGCTATTTTATTTTTTTCTGTTTCAACAGCACTTACTCAGAGATTTCAGGTACTTCAAATGATGAAAAACTATGATAAACTTCTTGAGTTCGCGACCAAACTGCCAACCTTTAATGGGAAACCATATTATGAGTTTAAGTCATTTGACTTTGAGGATTTTGAATGGATTGGTTATGACAAGACTGAATTCTACAAGGAAAGGCATTTAGGTGGGCTTTACTCAGTATTGAACGGACACTTAGCGGCTCTTTCTGAAAAAGGTAAATCGGTCGAGATGAAAAACCTTTACTTTAATTCCATTCTATTTACTCCGCAATACTTCAAATATTCTGGAGGTATGGAGAATGATTTAAAAAAACTTTACGATCAGTCGAAAAAGTAAACGAGATTATTTTTACCTAAACTCACGGAATGAAAAACATCTTTTTTATTATCATCATCGTAAGCTTTACAAATGTTGTTTTAGCCCAACCCACAAAACTTCAATCCAAAACCGATGCTGATGCAAAAGCATTAGAATCCAAAATGATAGAACTGCGGAGATACTTTCACGAAAATCCGGAACTCTCAAACCGTGAATTTAGAACCAGCGCAAAAATTGTTGAACACTTAAAATCACTTGGGCTTGAAGTTCAATACCCCGTTGCCAAAACCGGTGTGGTTGCGTTGTTGAAAGGTGCTAAGCCCGGCCCGGTGGTAGCCTTACGTGCCGATATGGATGCGTTGCCCATTACCGAAAGAAACGGATTACCCTTCGCCTCTAAGGTTGTAGCCGACTTTGGCGGACAACAAACCGGAGTAATGCATGCCTGTGGCCACGATGCACACATGGCGATGTTATTAATTGCAGCCGAAATCTTAGCCAAACATAAAGCGGAACTAAAGGGAACTGTAAAATTTATTTTTCAACCAGCAGAAGAAGGCGCACCTGCTGACGAGTGGCCCGGTGGCGCTGAGTTAATGGTGAAAGAAGGCGTGTTAGAAAATCCTAAAGTAGATGCCATCTTTGGTTTGCACGTTCAATCGTTGCTTCCTTCCGGACAAATTGCGTATCGCAGTGGTGGGCTAATGGCTTCGGTTGATGGTGTGGATATAAAAGTGAAAGGCAAAGGTGCACATGGTGCCACTCCGTGGGATAGTGTCGATCCGATTGTAGTAGCGGCACAGATTATACAAGGCTTGCAAACTATTGTAAGCCGACAAACAGAATTGACAAAAGCTGGAGCCGTAGTTACCATTGGCAGTGTGCATGCAGGTGTACGCAGAAATATTATTCCCGAAGTAGCAGTGTTGGAAGGAACCATCCGCACGTTTGATGACGACATGCAAAAGAAGGTGCATGAGAAGATTAAACTTACAGCAGAAAAAATTGCGGAGGGCTCGGGCGCAACAGCGGATGTAAATATTCTGGTCATGTATCCGGCCACAGTTAATCATGCCGAACTTACCAGCAAGATGGCGCCCTCACTAATTCGTACTGCAGGCGAAAAAAATGTAGTGGTAACACAACCGGTTACCATGGCCGAAGATTTTTCGTTTTATCAACGCAAAGTGCCGGGCTTCTTTTTCTTTTTAGGCGGTTATCCGGCACACCTCAATCTTAAAACTCAACCTACCCACCACACAGCCGACTTTATGATTGACGAAGCTGCGATGCTTACCGGTGTAAAAGCGTTGGTGAATTTAACGTTGGATTATTCAGAGGGCTGGAAGAAATAGAGAAAACTTTTTAACTAACAACATAAACCCATGAAGCCCTTTTTCCTGATTGTCATTTGTCTGTTCACTACTCAAATTATTGCGCAGGTAAATCCCAAACTACAAACCAAACTCGATCAGCAAGCAAAAGAAATTGAAACCCGCGTAGTAGAATGGCGCAGGCATCTGCATCAAAATCCGGAGCTATCCAATCGCGAAACACAAACCGCTGCGTATGTGGCCGAGCATTTGAAGAAGTTGGGATTGAAAGTACAAACCGGAGTGGCGCACACAGGTGTGGTTGCTTTATTGGAAACCGGTAAACCCGGACCGGTAATTGCGTTGCGTGCCGATATGGATGCCTTGCCTGTAACAGAACGAAACAGTTTGCCATTTGCATCGAAAGTAAAAACAACATTTAATGGGCAAGAGACTGGCGTGATGCATGCCTGTGGGCACGATAGTCACGTAGCCATTTTAATGGGCGTGGCCGAAATATTGGTAAAGAACAAAGCTGAGTTGAAAGGTACAGTCAAGTTTATTTTTCAACCGGCAGAAGAAGGTGCACCTGTTGGCGAAGAAGGTGGTGCATCAATGATGGTAAAAGAAGGTGTGTTACAAAATCCAAAAGTGGAGGCAATCTTTGGGTTGCATATTAGTTCCGTTACTCCGCTGGGAAAACTTACCTACAAGCCCGGTGGTATGATGGCTGCGTCTGACACATACTCCATAAAAATTTTAGGTCGCCAGGCACATGGCTCTACTCCGTGGATGAGTATTGACCCAATTGTAGTATCGGCACAAATTATTAATGGGTTGCAAACTATTATCAGCAGGCAAACGGAGTTAACCAAAGAAGCTGCGGTAATAACCGTTGGCCGGATTCAATCGGGCATTCGCGAAAACATTATTCCCGAAGAAGCATTCTTTGCTGGAACCATTCGCACGCTGGATACCGACATGCAGGATAAAATTCATGAGAAGATAAAACTAACCGCCACCAAAATAGCAGAGAGTGCCGGAGCAAAAGCTGAAGTAGTTATTCGCAGAGGTACACCCGTTACGTATAACGATCCTTCACTTACACAAAAAATGATTGCGAGTTTGCAGAAGGCTGCCGGTGCTGCTAACACATTTGAGATTAATGCGATTACCGGAGCGGAAGACTTTGCATTTTATCAGAAAGAAATTCCGGGCTTCTTCTTTTTTCTGGGTGCTATGCCACCCGATACCGATCCGGCCAAAGTACCTTCACACCACACACCCGATTTTATGATTGACGAAACGGCATTTGTTACGGGTGTAAAGGCCATGCTAAATGTGACGGTAGATTATTTATTTGCGAAGAAATAAGCACAACAATGTAAAAAGACAATCTGAGCAAAATCAGATTGTCTTAATTCTTCTTCCAGATCAATATACCATCTGTTGCAGCAGTATGAAACTCCGGACAGTTGCCATCGCCATTGCCGGTTATGCCGCCTGATGGATGACAAATAAGATTGCAGTTGGAATCATAAACAGAATTGAACATATCGCAGCAATCGGCAGCTACGTAATAAACAATCTGATCTTCAAACCTGTACCGCCACACTTCAATAGGTTGCGGATCGTCTTTAATTAAACCCTTAACACAAGCAGGCGCATCAATGTCAACGGTCTCGCAGGTCATGTTCAGAAAAAGGGCAGCAATAAAAATCAACGCGAGTTTTTTCATAACTCTTCATTTATGGTTACTTCCTCCAGACACGTAATTTTTACGGTAGGGCCAACCATACAAATACTGGCCCCTTCCACTTCTTCAAAGCCGATGATCACTTGTTTGCCATCAATAAACTCAAAATCAAAGAGCGGATCTTCAGTAATTTCTTTAGGAAGTGGCCCTGTTCCGCAATAACCAATTCTATTAGGCTCAAGCCGGGTGCCATCTTCAAGTTCAAACACAAACCCACAACCATCCAGCCCGGTAAGATCGCGCACCGTTGCCCGCACACCATCATTACACGATACCCGCATCAGGTTATCATCGCATGCCGAAAACATAATGGTTATTAATACAACGCTCCAAAAAGTCTTTTTCATAATCATTTTGCTTATGGAAGTTTAGACACGCTATCGGTTGTTTGGGTTGTAACTATCTTTCCATCGGTGTAAAAAATTCAGATTCTCTCGCAGATTCTTCTTTTCTTCGGCAACCAAACAACCTGAATTTATGAGACGTGGCCTTTTCTTGCTACTGCTGGTATCGCATTTTGCTTTTTCACAACGCGTGCCCACCTTCGAAGAAGTAATTTCACTTCGTAATATTAATGGCGTAACAATGTCACCCGATGGTAAGGCAATTGCCTACACCGTGCAAACTACCGATTGGAATGAGAATCGGTACGATACAGAGATCTGGTTATGGCGCGAAGGTTCAGAGCCGTTTCAACTTACCAACAACGCGCGCAGCAGCAGTATGGCTCCTGAGTTTTCGCCCGATGGTAAATGGATTTCTTTTTTGTCGGATCGTGGAAATAAAAATCAGGTGTACCTGATGCGCATAGATGGTGGTGAACCGAAAGCGATTACGCGCGAAGAAGAAGGGGTTTCGTTTTACGAATGGCATCCTGCAGAGTCGCAAATTGTTTTTGTAAAATCAGAAAAAGAAGACAAGCTGAAGAAAGATCGCGAAAAGCGCTACGGAGTTTTTGAAGCCGATGATAAAGAGTTTACGCGTTCGCATTTATGGCAGATAGAGATAAAACCCGACCTGATTGATCCGGCTGAGTTTCCTTGCTATGAAACGGTTGATTCTCTTAAAGTAAAAGCCGGATGCATTCAGTGGCCAAAAGCTGAACGGTTAACAGAAGGTAATTTTACCGTAACCAGTTTTGTTATTTCGCCCGATGGAAAGAGCATTGCGTTTGGGCATCAACCCGATCCGCTCATCAACTCGTTTCTAAAATCAGACATTTCCATTGTAACACTAACCGATAAAAAAATTACACCCCTTGTAACCAACGCAAGCAGCGATGCATTGGAAGATTGGTCGCCCGACTCAAAACAAGTTTTGTTTACTTCTAACGGAACAGATACAACTTCCAACTTCTATACTAACTCGCGGTTGTTTTCCATTGATGTAGCTACACGAGCCGTAAAGCCTCTTGCAAAAAATCTGGATGAAGACCTTGGCGGATTTACCTGGACAAAGTCAGGCATTTATGCATCGGTATGGAATAAAACAAAACGCCCGCTCTACAAAGTAGATCCTGTAACCGGAAATCACAGTGTATTGCTTTCAGCTCCGGAACAGATTTTTGGATATTCATTTTCAAGCGATGGTACAAAGGTTGCGTTTGTAGGGCGCAATGGAGATCAGTTGAGTGAAGTGTTTGTCTCAAACGTAAACAATCCACAGCCTACGCAAGTCACAAAACTTACCAATCAGGTTGCGGGTTGGAAGGTTGCACAAAGTGAAGTGATAAGTTGGAAGAGTAAAGATGGTGCAACCATTGAAGGTGTCTTGCATAAGCCCGCTAATTATGATGCTTCGAAAAAGTATCCGTTAATGGTTGTGATACACGGTGGCCCAACCGGTATTGATACACCTACACCGGTACCCGGCTATGTGTACCCCATTCTGCAATGGCTTGATAAAGGGTGTTTGGTTTTGCGGCCTAACTATCGCGGCTCGGCTGGTTATGGCGAAGCATTCCGATCTTTAAATGTAAAGAACCTGGGCGTGGGCGATATGTGGGATGTAATGAGTGGCGTAGAACATCTTGATAAAAAAGGCATGATCGACAAAACAAAAATGGGTAGTATGGGTTGGAGCCAAGGCGGTTACATCTCTGCTTTTCTCACCACCAATACCGATGTCTTCAAAGCCATATCAGTTGGTGCGGGTATCAGCAACTGGATGACGTATAATGTAAACACCGACATTCATCCGTTTACCAGACAATACTTAAAAGCAACTCCGTGGAGCGATGAATTGATTTATAAAAAGACATCGCCTATGACCAACATTAACAAAGCAAAAACCCCAACGCTAATTCAACATGGCGAGTACGACAGGCGTGTGCCCATTGCCAATGCCTATGAGTTGCTGCAAGGCTTGCGCGATAAAAATGTACCGGCCGAGTTAATTGTATATAAAGGTTTTGGTCACGGTATTAATAAACCCAAAGAACGATTAGCTGCCACCTGGCATAATTGGCAATGGTTTAATAAATATGTGTGGGGTGAGAAAGTGGAGATTCCTTTAATCGATAAGAAATAAAAAAGCGGCACATGTAATCAAGTGCCGCTTCAATTCAAACAACCTTATTTTAATTACGCACTCTTCCACTTAATACCACAACCAATGGCTTTGGTTTTAGATGTGGGTGCGGGCTTGCCTTGCAATAATGCATCGGCAGCATCTTCTACATAACGTTTGGTTACAGCATCGGCTTTGCGCGAGTTGTCATCAATCGCACCGATATACGTTACCTTAAGATCTTTGGAAAGCACAAACACATGTGGCGTGTTGGTAGCTCCGTATGCTTTGGCAACGGCTTGAGTTTCGTCTACCAGATAGGGAAACTTATAATTTTTCTGTTTTGCTATGCGCACCATTTCTTCAAACGAATCGCCTGATGAAGCCGCAGGGTCGTTGGCATTAATAGTCACCACCGGAATTCCTTTGGCTGCATACTTGGTGTTCAAATCTATAATGCGTTGGTTGTAGGCCTTTGAATACGGACAAGTATTACAATCGAAAATAACTATGTAACCTTTCGCATCTTTAAAATCGGCCAGCGAAACAGTTTTACCATCTACATTTTTCAATTTAAAATCGATGGCGGTATCACCTACTTCAAATCCTTGCTTTACCGGACTGGCGGCAATGGCAACAATTGCCAACAAAACAATAACTAACTTTTTCATGTATCAATTTGGTTTAATTACTCACTTCGGATATTAATTTTTCAAGGTCGCCCTCGTGTAATTCTTTTTGTACCAGTTTGCGTTTGCCCGTTTGAGTATTGATAATTAAAGTGGCGGGCAATGCACCACTCCAGCTTTTATCAATCTTGTCAATCCAAGCGTTTGGATCGGTCTCGGCCAGAATCACCACTTTGTTCTGCAAATTTTTGCGCGTTACAAATCGTTCTACCTTGGCGGGATCGGGGTCCAGATCAAAATCCATACTCACCAATGTAATGTCGATGGTGGTGTTATCCGTTCTTAATTTTTCAAACAATGGAATTTCTTTTACGCAGGGCGCACACCAGGTAGCCCAGAAGTTAATTACCTGAATGCGGTCGGTCTTGGTGGTTAACACCCGCTGCAAATCTTTTAGCTTAATCTGGCTGATGTTCTGTGCCATAGCAGCACTTGAAAGTACAAGCGCGAAAAGGATTAACCAGACTAACTTTTTCATGTTGCAAAAACGCAAATTTCGGGGATTCTGTTTGTTAACGATTTCCAAAATTTAAAGATGTAAGATTGGGAAAAATTAGCGAAGTAATAGGGTAGAATTCAAGCACTTAGAAATGACCAAAAAAGAGGCAAAATAGTATTCCACAAAATTGCACACTTATCCACATTACAGGATTGTTAACACTTAAGCCGCTGAAAATCATAACGTTAAACCGTTTCTCGTTAATCAGTTCTTTGTGGACAACTATTAAGGCCTTGCCTCGGGCTAACTTTTCGGGCCTCATTTCTAATAACCAGATTTTCAACCCAATAGGCGCAAAACCTACGTTACTTTAAACAAAAATTAAGAGTATGAATCTCACTCAGATTAAAGAAACCTGCCTCTACTTTACTAACCTTAAGGAGGCTCGGAGTTTTTACCATCACTTGCTCGGGTTGCCTGTGATTGGCGAAGTTGCCAATCAGCACATTTTCTTCCGGGCCGGAAGCAGTGTGCTGCTATGCTTTAACCCCGAAGTGTCAAAATCAAAAACCAGTCCGCCAGCACATTACGGAGCGGGCAAGTATCATTTTGCGTTTGAAGTTCCGACTGCTGAATACGAAGCACATAAAACCGAGCTACAACAAAAGGGTGTTGTTATAACAGATTATGTTACGTGGCCCAACGGACTTGAGTCATTTTACTTTAACGATCCGGCAGGACATGTAGTAGAAATTGTGCCGGCAGGTTTGTGGGATTAATTCAACTTACTGGTAAGCGCAAGCGAAGGTTGTGTGGGAGCTGAAGCCTGAGCGGTAATAACCTTTGCGGGATACGTTTGGATAAACCAGGCTTTGTAATCGTGATATTGTATACAATCATCGGCCAACGTATTGCCAATCAGAATCTTGATGATTTTATCGCGCTTGATTGATGCTTTTATTTTCTCTTGCTGTTCAGCATTTAATTGACTGATGCGAACAAACTCTATCCCCTTATAAATCTCCGCTGGCTTCAACATAGGTCAGGTTGTATCGCACTTCGACACGAATTGTAACCGCAAGTTTAATGCGTCTTATACGAATTGTGAAAAAAATTCCATCTTTCCATTCACATCACAATAATCATGATCAAACTAAAACAACAACGGGCGCGCTTCACCTTGTCAACGCAAGTAACCTATCTTAACTGTGCTTACATGTCGCCTTTGCTTAAGGCTGTGGAGAAGCAAGGCGTTGCCGGGATTCTTAAAAAAAGAAATCCAACAAGCGTATCGCCTAAAGATTTTTTTACCGATACAGAAAAGCTACGTAAGGAATTTGCAAAACTTATTCAGGCAGAAGCCTCGCGCATTGTCATCATTCCTTCGGTGTCGTATGGTATGGCAAATGTAATGAACAATATAAAAGTCTCGGCAAGCGATAACATTGTAGTAGCAGCCGAGCAGTTTCCAAGTAATTATTATCCGTGGCAACGGCTGCAGGCCGATACGGGAGTTCAGATAAAAATAATTTCTGCGCCTGAAACCAAAACCAATCGCGGTAAGCAATGGAACGAACGCTTGCTCGAAGCGATTGACACCAACACAAAATTAGTAGCGCTTGGCCATGTACATTGGGCCGATGGCACCAAGTTTAATCTGAAAGCCATACGTGTGCGCACGCGCGAAGTAGGTGCACGATTGGTGATTGATGGTACGCAATCAATAGGCGCGTTGCCATTCAGTGTAAAAGAAATTCAACCCGATGCATTGATCTGTGCGGGTTACAAATGGTTGATGGGGCCGTACTCTATTGGGCTTGCTTATTATGGTGAAAGCTTTGATAACGGAAAACCGGTGGAGGAGAACTGGATAAACCGATTGAACAGCGAGAACTTTGCGGCTTTGGTAAATTATCAACCCGAATATCAGCCCGGTGCGCTGCGCTATGAAGTGGGCGAGCACAGTAATTTTATTCTGGTGCCCATGATGCTGGAAGCGTTAAAACAAATTAACCAGTGGAAACCAAAAGCTATTCAGGAGTATTGCAAATCAATAACACAAAAACCCATTGCGCTTTTGCGCGATGCCGGTTTCTGGATTGAAGAGGAGAACGCGCGCGGTTATCATTTGTTTGGCATTCGTTTGCCGGAAGGCGCAGATCTGGAAGCTGTGAAGAAACGAATTGTAAAAAATAAAATTTCGGTTTCGTTTAGGGGTAATGCTATTCGGGTTTCGCCACATTTATATAACACCGAAAGTGATATAATGAAGTTGGTGCGGGCGTTGATTGGGAAGTAAAAGATGTAGGCGCTTGACCCTCAAAGGTGTCTTGACGCCTGAACAAAAAATTTAAGTCGCTACCTAACGACTGATATATTTTTTCCACATGATATATTTACTTCCAGCAAAACAACTTCACACATGCAAAGACGAGAAGCGCTTAAAAGCCTGGCTATCTTAACAGGCGGAGCCGTACTGATTCCTTCCTGTAATTTTGAAAAGGAAGATATTCTGGCGGCTTATTCCAATCTGCAGATTACACCTACACTGCAAACTTTATTAGGGCAAATAGCCGATACCATCATTCCGCCCGGGCAATTAAAGGGCGCAATCGATCTGGCCGTGCAGGATTTTATTTTAGTAATGGTGAACGATTGCATTGACAAAGATCAGCAAACACAATTTTCCAAAGGGTTACAGGAGTTTAATGCGTTCACTAAAAAAACAGGCAGCTCCAACTTTTCAAAACTTGAGCCCACGGCAAAAGAAAAAGTAATTACGGAAGGGTTAGCAATAGCCGCTGATACAACAGATGAAAATCTAAAAAGTATTCGCGAGTTTTTATCAATAACTAAACGGTTCACCATTCAGGGATTTATGATGAGTGAGTATATGATGACAGAAGTAAAACCTTACAGTTTAATTCCGGGCAGCTACAATGGCGAAGTTTTAATCAGCAGTATCTCAAACACGAAAATAAATGGCTAACTTTAATATAGACGCAAAAAGCGAACGCACTTATCAGGCAATTGTAATTGGCTCGGGCATGAGTGGCAGTTGGGCTGCGAAAGAATTATGCGAGCATGGTGTAAAAACGTTGGTGATTGAACGTGGTCGCAATGTAAAACACCTGCGCGATTACCCTACTACTAACATGTTGCCTCATGAGTTTGAACATCGTGGCCAACTCACCAAACAAATTGAAGAAGACAATCCTGTAGTAAGTAAGTGTTACGCTTTCCGCGAAGATGCCATGCACTTTTTTGTGAAAGACAAAGAGCATCCTTACGTGCAGGAAAAACCGTTCGATTGGATTCGTGGCTATCAGGTAGGTGGTAAATCTTTGTTGTGGGCGCGACAAGTACAACGCTGGTCCGATTTTGATTTTGATGGTCCGGCCCGTGATGGCTTTGCAGTAGATTGGCCGATACGTTACAAAGACATTGCCCCGTGGTATAGTCATGTAGAAAAATTTGCTGGAGTATCAGGCAACAAAGATGGTCTTGCCAACTTGCCCGATGGTGAATTTTTACCGGGCTTTGAACTGAACATCGTAGAAAAATATTTTCAGGAGCAACTAAAGAAACATTATGGCGATTCGCGCCACATGATTTTGGCACGGTGTGCACACATTACCGGCAATCTGGAATACTACAAACAACAAGGTCGTGTGCAATGCCAGAGTCGTAATCTTTGCCAGCGTGGTTGTCCGTTTGGCGGTTACTTTAGTGCTAACGCATCTACACTACCGTGGGCTGAAAAAACCGGCAACATGACAATGCGTACCGATGCCGTTGTGCATTCAATTATTTATGATGAAGCAAAAGGCAAAGCTACCGGTGTGCGTATTGTAGATGTAAACACCAAACAAACCGAAGAGTATTTTGCGGATGTGATCTTTGTGAATGCCGCAGCACTTAATACCAATCTTATTCTGCTTAACTCAACTTCAAACCGTTTCCCTAATGGGCTGGGTAACGATAGCGAGTTGTTGGGTAAGTATGTAGCCTTCCATAATTATCGTGCGGGCATCTCTGCCGAGTACGAAGGTTATTCGGAATACACCACAACAGGTGGAAGACCAACCAGTGGTTACTTTCCGCGCTTCCGCAACCTGCATAAACAAGAAACAGATTTTCTGCGCGGCTATGCAGCAGGCTTTAGTGCTGGCCGGTATAACTATGCCGATCAAAGTGGTGTTGGGCTTTCGCTGAAAGAAGAGTTATTAAATCCATCCAAGTGTAGCAACTGGAGTGTAGGCTCACACATGATGGGCGAAACTATTCCCAAAGCAACCAACTACGTAACATTAAGTAAAACCGAAAAAGATGCATGGGGCATTCCGTTGCTTAGCGTAAATGTAGATTACGATGACAACGATGAGAAGATGGTGAAAGACTATCAGGAGCAAATGACGGAGATGTTTGACAAAGCGGGTTTTACCAACATTCGCGTGCGCGATGATCATCGTGCGCCCGGATTGGATATTCACGAAATGGGTGGTGTGCGTATGGGTAAAGATCCTAAAACCTCGTTGTTGAATAAAGATCATCAACTGCATGCGTGCGCGAATGTGTATGTAACAGATGGTGCGTGTATGACCTCCACATCAACACAAAATCCTTCACTTAGCTACATGGCATTTGCTGCGCGGGCCGCACATCATGCTATGAAGAATCAGAAGTGGGGTAACGTGTAAATGACGAAGCAACCGCAGTCGGTATTTGTAAGCGGGGTATTGCTTGCCCTTCTTGGCGCTGTGCTTTTCTCTACCAAAGCAGTTTTTGTAAAACTTGCCTATCGCGATACCGAGGTAGACGCTATTTCATTGCTGGCTCTACGAATGATTTTCTCTCTTCCCTTTTTTGTGATTTCGGCAGCGGTTTCCTCTTCCAAACAAAACAATGTACGCTTCACCAACAAACAATGGTTGCAGGTTGCGCTCGTAGGTTGCCTTGGTTATTACATCAGCAGCTTGTTAGATTTTTTAGGACTGCAATATGTAACGGCAGGTATAGAACGCCTGATACTCTTCATCTATCCCACCTTAGTATTGTTAATGTCGGCCATCATTTTCAAAGTTAAAATCAAACCCATACAATGGATCGCTTTGTTGATTACCTATGGAGGGTTGCTGGCTGCTTTTATAAGCGAGGTTGATGTTCAATCGGCACAGAACAAAAATTTTTTATTGGGTTCGCTCTTCATTTTTGTTTGTGCGTTTACGTATGCGGCCTACATTGTAGGTAGCGGGCGATTAATTCCCATAGTAGGCGCAACCAAGTTTAACAGTTATGCCATGAGCTTTGCTTCGGTGGGTGTGTTGCTGCACTTCTTTATTACCAGCGAGGTTTCGTTATGGCATTTTTCTTTACCGGTTTACGGTTATGGATTTTTAATGGCCGTGCTTTCAACTGTTATTCCATCGTACTTAGTGGTGGCCGGAATAAAACGAATTGGTTCCGATAATGCAGCCATTGTAGGCAGCATTGGTCCTGTGAGTACCATCGTAATGGCTTATTTCTTTTTATACGAATCCGTTTCGGGATTGCAGTTGCTCGGCACGGTTCTGATTTTAGCCGGAGTGTTAATGGTGGGCAAGCAGAAGGCTTAATCTTTTTCAGTTCTTGAAGAAAGCCCTTTTTCAGCGCAACAGATTGAATTTTATTTTCTCCGAAAACGTTTGCCCTCCGTTTTTGAGCGATTTACCCACCCCTTTTTCTTGTTTGCAGCCTCACCTTTAGCTGTTCAAAAACCAGAAGTAGACCGGGTATTCAACATGCGCAAAAAAATTCAAGCACTCTTTCGCAACGAACGCTTCCTGATAGGAATGGAAATAAGTGTTGCGATCTGTGCCCTGCTGATTATCCTTATCCTGCTTCGGGTTTTACTCTATTAACTCCTAAACAAAACAATATGAAAAGAGAGTTTCTACTAAAAAACAAACCGTGGCTGGCGAGCTTACTGGTATGCCTGCTCTTCATGGGTTTGCAGGCCCACGCGCAAAAGGCGGTTGTTACCGGGGTTGTTAAAGATGCCTCCGGTGCAGCCATGCCAGCAGTAAACGTGATTATTAAAGGAACCACCACTGGTGTTACTACCGATGCTTCCGGCACGTTCAATATACAGGCATCTCCACAAGATGTACTGGTATTTTCTTTTATTGGTTATGCCAGCCAGGAAAAACCAGTTGGCAATCAAACCACCATTAACATTAAATTGGAGGAGGATGTAACCGCATTACAAGAGATTGTAGTAGTGGGTTATGGCGAAATGAGAAAATCAGATATAGCAAGTGCGCAAACATCCATTTCCTCTAAAGACCTACAGCGAACCGTTAACACAACAATTGAACAAGCTTTGCAAGGACGGGCAGCCGGGGTATATGTAACCCAGAATACGGGTGCACCTGGTGGAGGTGTATCAGTAAACATTCGGGGTGTAAATTCTATAAATGGAACCAACGAGCCATTATATGTAATAGATGGTGTACAAATACAAGGGTCAACCTCTATTAACGGAACAAATCCATTATCATCACTCAATCCGAAGGACATTGAAAGCATGGAAATCCTTCAGGGACCAAATGCAACAGCCATCTATGGTTCGCGGGCTACCAATGGTGTTGTTTTAATTACAACCAAGCGGGGTAAGGCAGGTGATATGAAGGTATCATACGGCTACACTTACAGTTTGCAAGACAAGCCTAAAAACCTTGACATCATGAACCTGCAGCAATATGCCCAGATGCATCTTGAGTATAAAACCGTTACAGATCAGACCAATACTATTCGGGAAGATTTCTACGATCCATCCCTGTTAGGAGCGGGAACAGATTGGCAAAGTGCGCTCTTTCAACGTGCTGCTATGCAACAACATCAAATCAGTTTTAGTGGAGGTAGCGATAAAAATTCGTTTTACCTCTCGGGAGAAAGAACTTCGCAGGAAGGGGTTGGTCTTGGCTCTGGCTTTACACGCACATCGGTGCGCTTAAATGCCGATAACAAGGTTCGCGATTGGCTAACGATCAGCTCAAATGTAACGTACTCACAAACCGATCAGGCTTTAGGTACAATGGGTACAGGCACCAACAACCTATGGGATAACCTTATCTTAAATGCCATCCGCCTGGGACCAGATATTCCGGTTAGAAATGCAGATGGATCATACGGAGCAGGAAATCCAGACATAAGTGATACACAACAATTCGTTCCACCAAATCCTGTAGGGCTGGCCAATCTCATTACAAACGATCAAACCAACCGAACCTTTATGGGGGGCTTTACAGCGGCCATTAAACTCTATAAAGGGTTGGAGTTTCGTACTTCGTTCAATACAAATGTTGGCTTTACTAACTCAACGCTTTTTCATCCCTCCTATCGGTTTAGCGCATATCAGCAAAACACGATGCCCACTTTGCAGAACAGATCAAACCTTAATACTTATTGGGGCTGGAGTCAAACCTTGTCCTATGTAGAAAGTTTCGGTAATCACCGCCTCAATGCCATGGTAACGCACGAAGCACAGGAATCTTTCTGGAAGAACTTGATGGGCTCTCGCCAGGGTTTTCAAACTAATAATATTATCGATTTGAATGTAGGCGATGCTGGAAGCGCGGCCAATAGCGGTGGACAAGGACCGTGGGCTATGGAGTCGTATCTGGGTAGAGTTAATTACAATTTTGCAGACCGCTATATTGTAACTGCCGCGTTTCGTGCCGATGGTTCAGTAAACTTTGCTCCAGAAAACAAGTGGGGTTATTTTCCTTCTATTGCTGCAGCCTATCGCATTTCAAATGAGCCCTTCTTTGCTATCCCGAAAGTAAGCGATTTGCGCCTTAGGCTTGAGACAGGCATAACAGGTAATCAAGGTAATGGCGGAGCAATTTTTGGTTCATTAAATTCTGGTATTTCAGAATGGGGCCCGAGTTTTTCGCCTGCACGCTATCCAAACCCGGCTTACAAGTGGGAAGAAACAACAACTCATAACATAGGTATTACCTTGGGTCTTTTCGACAACCGGGTGCAACTAGATGCCGACTATTACATTAAAGAAACTGATAACCTGAGTTTACAAAGTTCTCTTCCCTGGTATATGGGAACCTCCGGTGCAGCAGCGGTTCAGGCTCCTTTTGTAAATGTTGGTTCTCTGCAAAACAATGGCTGGAGTGTTACACTTAACACAATCAACTATAACAGCGGTGGTCTTAAATGGGAATCCAACTTTAACGTTTCTTCCTTCAGAGCGGAAGTAACCAGTCTGGCAAATGATTCAGTTCGGTTTGATCGCATCTTGGGCATGCCCAAAAACAACACGCCATTTGTTCAGCGCACTATGGTAGGTTATGCACCTTGGCAGTTTATTGGCAACGTACAAATGGGCGTTTTCACAACTATAGATGATGTGAATAACAGCCCGCGCCCGGTTGATAGCAATGGCAACTTGCAGCCAGTTGGAGAAAATGGTATTTGGGTTGGTGATGCCAAATACAAAGACATTAATGGCGATGGAAAAATTGACGAAAAGGATTTAACCTTTATTGGTAACCCCTGGCCTAAGTTTTTTGGAGGCTTTACCAACAACTTATCATATAAAGGTTTTGAGTTAAGCGTATTAATTACTTACAGCTTTGGGGCAGACATCTATAACCTTGCCCGCGATGAACAAACCAATCCCAACAACCTTAACCTTGGCCGCAACATGTTTGTGGAAGCCTTGAACTATGCTAAAATAGGTGAAGACGCTGAAGGGAATGCTTACGTAACCAATCCTGAAACCTCGGTACCCCGAATAATTGGAAGCAGTGGTTTGAATAATAACTACGGACGCTATACCAGCACATTTGTAGAAGACGGATCGTATGTGCGATTTAAAAACATAGCGCTTAACTATACCCTACCGGAAAAACTGGTGAGCAAGTCTAAAGTGATAAGAAGTGTGCGAGTAGGCTTAAGTGCACAAAACTTATTTACCATTACCGGCTACACCGGTTACGATCCGGAAGTGGGTTCCTATGTGGGTAACTCTTATAACGGAGACACCATGGTGGGTGTGGACTACGGTCGCTATCCACTAACCCCTGTTTATTCATTCAATTTGGGAGTTGAATTCTAAGTTTTAAAAGCAACAGCAAATGAAGACGAAATTTTTAGTAACAATAGTTGTGGTTTTAATACTGACAGGCTGTGCAGAAGATTTTCTGAACAGACCACCACAAGATGCCCTTGTTGATGCCAGCTTCTACCAAACCGATGATCAACTGCTGGCCGGTACAGCCGATTTATATTCCGCTGTTTGGAAAGATTACTGCGATCAGGCCAATTGGAAAATTGGCGATGTGCGCGCGGGAGTACTTTACTCGCCATGGGCTACATCATCTGATATCCGCGACTTTACAACCTTCAACGTAACTGGATTGTCGGCAGCCAACGTAAGTGCATATAGAGCTTTCTATCAGGTAATCGGTCAGGCCAACACTATAATTCACAACATTAACCTCTATGCAGGTGCAAGTGTTACAGCTAGAATTAAAAATCATACTATTGCCGAAGCTCGGTTTATGCGAGCAACGGCTTACACTTATCTGGTATTAAATTACGGTCCCGTTCCTGTAATTGAGGATAATACGGCCTACTTAAATAACCCTGCATTAAGACGTAACACTGTAGAAAGTGTTTGGGAATTTATTCGCAGAGATTATGAGTTTGCTGCCGAAAATTTATCAGAAACACCCATTCAAACAGGCCGACTTACTAAATGGTCGGCAGAAGGCATGTTGGCCAGAACATATTTAACTCTTGCTGGCCACTCAGGAACCCTAAATGCCCAACACCTTACCAAAGCTAAAGAGCATGCCGAGCGGGTAATCACCATGAGTGGTAAGAGTTTGCTTCCCAGGTATGGCAACCTATTTCTATGGCCTTATGATAATAACAATGAATCACTGTTTGAACTACAATGGGTTTTCACTTCTAACAACGATTTGCGTTACAAACATGCCAATACCATGATATCGCAAATAACGCCCAGCAACAGTATTGCTGCCAATGGCGATGGTTGGGGAGGCGGAGTAGGTGCAACCGGCTGGATGCTTAAACTGTATGATGGTCTTTATAATCCGGAATCGCTACTGATTGATTCTGATACCGCCTTTTGGTCAGCCTCACCCGGCTTTACCTTAGATCAACGCTTGCGCGAAACCTTCATGCTTCCTGGATTTAAATATCCAGAGCTTGCAGCCAAAGACGATTCTTTTTTATCGGCAGGCGATAAAGCAGTAAGATTTTTACCTAACGGAAACAATGCTGCTCCAGGCGATGGATTACATTTTGCCTGGATAAAAAAATACGTGATTGGACCTGTTGCCGGAGAAACTGCCTACCAAAACTACCCTAACAATGTGTACATGCTAAGGCTTGCCGAAATGTATTTGATTTATGCGGAAGCAACAGTGCTACAAAACGGAGGAACAACAAGCGATGGTCAAGCACTCCAATATTTCAATGCAGTGCACACCCGTGCCGGGCTTCCTCCCTTTACAGATCCACTTACGTGGGATGAGATATTTAAGGAGCGTGTAAAAGAATTTGCCATGGAAGGTATGGCCTGGTATGATCTTGCCAGAAGACATTACTACGATGCTCAACATGTGTATGATTTAATAAACAGTCAAGAACGCGGCCAATATCTGGTTTCACCAGAGCCATGGCCCAACCCAACAGGCTGGAACTTATATGATGTACTCTGGGACGATGAAACCGATCGCGTGTTGGCTGGCCCATCTAATTTTCTGATGCCAATACCACAAGTTGAACTTAGCCAGGCTCCAAGCCTGCGCGAAGAACCTGTTCCTTATATATTCGATTAAAATCTTTGATGCAAACTTTTATGAAACCAACAAAACACATATCGTTACTGGTAGCATTTGCACTAAGCGTATTGTTATTTAGTTGTAATGAAGATGAAACCGGAACACCGGTTATCAATTACATTAGAGTTACCAATCCTGTTGCTTCAGATTCGTTGCTGGTGGCGGCAGGCCAAGGCCAGATGATTGCCATTATGGGCGATAATCTGCAAAACACAAAAGAGGTTTGGTTTAATGATTTGAAGGCACTTGTACTTCCCACGTTTGTAACCAAAACAAATATCATTTTGCGTGTGCCTTCACAAATTCCAAACGAAATAACCAACACCTTAAAACTTGTCTTCTATAATGGTGAATCTTTGCTATACGACTTTACAGTTGATATTAGCGAGCCTGTTATTAACCGCATGAAATCTGAATATGTGGTAGCAGGAGGTGAAGCTATTTTTTACGGAAACTACTTTTATGCACCACTTACAGTAACCTTTGGCGGTGGTGTTGAAGGCGAGATTATTTCTGTAACAGATCAAGAGCTTCATGTGCGTATTCCAGCAGGTGTTCAGCCCGGCCCGGTAACTATAGCTTCTAATTTTGGTGAGGCTGAGTCCAACTTCTGGTTTATGGACAACAGGAATCTTATTATGGACTTCGATATTCCATTGTCGGGTTCTGGCGACTTATGGCATCCTTCAGGAGGACCATCAGCAATTCTCGCATCGCATCCAGATTTTCCAAATATAAGTGGAGGCTTTCTACGCTCTAGATTAGATTATGGAGCCTGGGGTTGGGCTGAAATGTTGACAGGTGTAGCCACCGCCCCTGAATTAGCCAACATGAAAAACATTCCCGAAGAAGCATTACTTAACCCAACAAGCTATTCGCTAAAGTTTGAAATCAATACGCACGCACCGCTTACCGGAGCAGCCTTTAACATTTACATTGGCAACAATGTAGGTGGCGCTAACAGAGGTTACAATGGCGATGGATATACGTGGTTACCAAACTTTAATACCGAAGGTGCATGGGAAACCATCACCATTCCATGGCAGACCTTTTACGAAGCAAACCGATTTCCTTATAGCGAAACGGGTTATGGTATTTCTATTGTTGTGCAAGGGCCTAATGCAGCAACCCTTAATTATGCAATAGACAACATGCGTGTTGTGCCTAACACCAACGATTAACTTTTACGTTTAAAATATGAAAACAGTAAATATACTACGAGCACTTTCACTAATGAGTGTGGTGTTGTCTTTGGTTCTTTTTAATTCGTGCCAAGAGGAAGAAGGCGACAGAACGGTAGAACTTCTAAGTTTTGGTCCCTCAGGAGTACATCATGGCGATGAGATTGTATTTATTGGCAGGAATCTGGATCAGGTTTCTGCAATTGTACTGCAGCCGAATGTTGAGGTAACATCTTTTACTGAAAAAACAGCTTCGCGCATTAAGCTAATAGTTCCGGCTGAAGCAGAAGCAGGTAAAGTAATGCTGAAACACAGCGGAGGAGAAATTGAGTCGAAAACAATTTTGAATTTTGATGTGCCGGTTGAGATCGAAAGCATAACGGAAGAAGCAAAACCCGGAACAACTATTACCATAACCGGTGATAAAGTAAACTGGATTGAAACTATAACCTTTGCCGATGACATTGTGGTTGAGAAAGCTGATTTTGTAAGCCTCACGTTATCCCAATTGGTGGTAACCGTGCCCATGGAGGCGCAGACAGGATTTTTAATATTTGCTACAGGCGGAACAACACCACTAACCTTTGGTTCGGAGGAGCAACTTATTGTTACGTTGCCCACCATAACAACGCTTCAACCAACAGCGGTTAAGCATACGGATGAACTCACCATTACCGGAACTAATCTGGATCTGGTTAATGCCGTAGAATTTGGTGGCGGGCGGCAAGTGCTAAAGGAAAACTTTGTAAACCAAACGGCAACAGAGATTAAACTTATTGTACCAGCAACAGCTGTAAAAGGAAAGGTTGTTCTTAAGCAAACTTCGCCAGTAGTGGTTGAATCTTCAACCGAACTAATTGTAATTCTGCCAACGGCTACTACAGCAACACCATCGCCTGTAGTGCCCGGCTCTGGTAATCTAACTATTACAGGTACTAACCTGGATTTGGTTGCTGAAATTGGATTACCATCAGCTCCCGCAATTCTGGCAGCAACATTTGTTTCACACACTCCTACACAAATTGTTCTTACAGTACCTGAGGCAACCAAATCAGGAGGCATAACCTACAAAACAATTCATGGTTACAGCGGTAGTCTGGGTGTTACGGTAAGAATACCCGCACCGGGGCCAGCACCGCTTCCAATAACTTTGTATGATGAAACTGTTGCGTCAGGAGGTGGTGATTGGAGTTGGGGCGGTACTTCTGTACCAGCCAGCGCAGAACAATTCTTTTCAGGCGAAGTTTCCTGGAAGTTTACGGCAACCGGAGGTGGCGGATTATCTGCTGGAGGTATAGCTGCAACGGATGTGTCCGGCCAACAAGCATTTATATTTTCTCTCTATGGAGGGCCAGGAACAAACGGACTGCAAGTAGCCGCCATTCTTAACGATAATTGGGCTAACTACAATGCAGTTACACTACAGGAAGGCAAATGGACAGAGTATCAAATACCATTAAGCCAATATCCAGCTATTAATCTCACACAAATTGTTCGCTTTACTTTCAAACCAGAAGGTGGCTCTACACCGGTTATCTATGCTGATCGTGTTGGCTTCGGAGCAGCAGGCCCGCCACCACTTGATTATTATTTGTTTGATGATGCATTGAAGAATGACTGGCAACAGTGGGATGGCTGGGGCTTAACCTCTAAAGATTTCGCAAACGAAGAAGAAGTTTTTAAAGGAACAAAAGCGATAAAGGCAGTTTATAACGATCAGTACGGTGCTATTCAAATAGGAAGAGGTACGGCTATTGACATAACCGGCTACACAACCTTAACTTTTAGAGTGTATGCATCGGCAGCTCAACAGTTGATTGTGCAATTGAATAACGATTCGGATAATTATCTGAATATACCACAAGGGTGGAGCGAAGTAAGTTTACCCGTGGCCACTATGAATGGAAATAAAAGTGCTGTATCAGAGTTTCGCATAAAAAATAATAATGCGAGTTTACCAGTAACACTTTTCTTTGATGAAATAGGTTTAAAGAATTGATTAGAAAAATTGAGAATGGAAGGCTATCGTAAAGGGTAGCTTTCTATTCTTACCTTGTTGTTGTTTTAAGTAAGAGTTTAAAGTTTTAATGTGTTGGAAATGAAAGAAGCTAAGATTATTGTGGGGGTGTGTTGTCTTTTTGTGATAGCAATTTTGTTTTCGTGCAATAGTGAAGCTCCGGAAGCAGATGTAAATGAACCCGATCCGTTGCCAGATAGCATTAAGATTACCGTAAACCTTGCCAACAAAAAACAAGAGATGATTGGCTTTGGAGGTGCGCTTACCTGGTACAGTAACTGGCTAACTACGCATAACAAAGCCAACGAAATTGCCGACCTGATGTTTACCGATCTGGGTATTGATATTATCCGGTTTAAAACCTGGTATTATCCTGACAACTACCCAACCAACAAGGCGGTGAGTAATATGTCGAACACCGGAAGCAATGATTATGCAAAGGGCCATTGGGATGCTACAAACCAATTGTTTGAGATGGCGAAAGAGAGGGACGCCAACATAAAAACATTGTTATGTTCATGGGGACCACCCGTATCATTAAAAGGGAACAACTCTTTACGCGAGGGCACACTCAAAAAAGATGCAAATGGATTTATGTACGATGAGTTTGCTGAATACTGGGATGATATTCTGGAATACACACCATTTGATCCTGACTACATCAGCATTCAGAACGAACCCACCTACATAAATTCAAACTGGACAACGAGCCAATGGGCTATTAATGAAACGCCCTCATTACCGGGATATAACACCGCACTTAACAAAATATATGATAAAATAAAAAACCGCTCGCACGTACCGCTATTGGTTGGCCCCGAGTCGCAGGATATAACTACATATGGCCCGTTTGTAAATGTATTGAAAGATAATCCAAACGTAGCCGCGTTTGGATGGCACCCTTACAATGTTAACTCCACCACATCGGCATCGGCCATTACTACTTCCCTCAGAAACGTTGGAGCCTTTTCAACTAAGCCTAATATCATGACAGAATTTTCAGATAACCTGTCGTGGTTTAATACAGCCTTGTTTATACAAGAGTCGTTAACCGAAGCCAACACCTCTGCTTATATTTATTGGAAACTGATGTGGGCAACACCTGCTTCAGGCGAAGATGCAGCCATGATTAGTACAGGTTCCAGCCCAACCACACCATATGTGGTTACACCATACTACCATCTTATTAAACACTTTTCAAAAAATATAGATGCTGGTTATCATCGCGTAGAAACCACTACGGCCACTACGCCCGCATCCAATCTGGTTACATCGGCATTTGTAAGTCCGGATAATACAAAAACCACCATCGTTGTTGTTAACAATGGAACCTCGGCCTCTAAAGTACATTTTGCAGCCGAAGGAAAAACAGCTAAAAGTATTAAGGTAGTGCAAAGCAAAGAAGGAAGTTACTATCAAACAGTATCAACAACTTCGCCTACAAAATCGTTAAGCCTTCCAGCCAAAACCATCACAACCATTGTTCTTGAATTTTGATGAGGAAGTATTTTTTTCTTTTAATCTGTTGCCTTGGCTTGTTGCGTGTTTTTGCGCAGGTAGATGATTCTGCAACGGAAAAGACAGTTACACTTTATAATAATCTGAAGATAGTTCAGAACAGTAGCTACTTTCTTTTTGGTCAGGAATTTTTCAACAGCTTTAAATATAGTTCGGGCAGTGCGCATGGCGATAAAACCTATTCAGACAGCCGAGAAGTAACCGGAGCTTATCCGGTTGTGTTAGGGTCAGACTTCCATTATTATCTCGATAAAAGCGAAACAGAAAGAGGCTACCACACCGAAGCGGTGAAGTGGGCCTATCAACAAGGGTTTATTGTTACGTTCGATTGGCACATTAGTGCGCGCAATACATCATCTTATACTTGCAGTGGCTCGCCCGCTAATCTTGCTAAAAATATTGCCAGCGGAAATACAAATGGCGATCGCGATTGGTACCTGGCCGAACTGGATAAAGTAATTGCTATCATTAACAACGATCTGGTTGTAAATGGAGAGAACATTCCCATTGTATTCAGGCCCTTGCACGAAATGAATGGCAATTGGTTTTGGTGGGGCGCGGCCTGTTCGGGTTTTACACCAACCGACTACAGAGCCTTGTACCAACTAACGGTTGACTATGTGAAAGCACGCACTAACAATGTTTTGTTTTGCTGGTCGCCCAATAGCCCGGTTAACAGTTCAATTCTTTCTAATTATTATCCGGGCGATGCGTATGTGGATATTGTGGGTTTGGATATCTATGAGATTACAGCCGATCCGTTTCGCCAATACATGGGTGCATTAGTAGATTTTGCAGGTGTGCATAACAAAGTGGCGGTGTTAAGTGAAACCGGCTATAGAAACGATACTGGTAATGGCGATGCTGCCGCTAAGTATTGGAACGATTCGGTATTGCCGGCAATTGTAAACGATCCTTCCGGAAAGGCCCTTAAAATAGCCTGGGCACTTACGTGGATTAACTCCAGTTGGTCACATCCATATGTTCCACATGCCAACAGCACATCAACAGCCAAACAAAGCTTTATCAATTTTAAGAATTCAAAACATGTGGTGTTTAGCGATAAAGCCGAAACGATGTACGAACCATTGATCGTGTTGTCAACCTCAAACGAAAACGAGGCAATGGTTCAGGTAACTCAAGACCAGCATCAGATTATGGTGAAGTTTACAGACTTTGCATCACCGGTATGGGTAAGTATTCACGATACATCGGGCAAAAAAATTGTGGAAGAAAAAACGAGTATGCCAGAAATTACCTTTTCGACTGAAAAGTTTATGATTAAACCAGGCGTTTACATTATTAAAGTTGCCAGTGCAACAAAAACGGCTACTCAGAAAGTGTTAGTACGGTAATAGAACCAGCAAACCTTATTAGTTTGGTTTGCACGAATAAAATCAATAGCTTTTATTCATGAAAGTTCCAGCAGCACATAAGCAACATGGCCACACCTTACTATATGTTGGGCTGCTGATAATATTGTTGTTCCCGTTAAGGGGATATACGCAACCCGAGGAGTTATACAAGAAGAAACTGGTATTCGATCAACTTCACGAAGAACAGAGCTTATCGCAAAGTTCTATTAATTGCATCTTACAAGATAGTGATGGTTACCTGTGGATAGGAACCTGGTCTGGATTAATTCGTTACGATGGCTATACTACAACTGTATTCCACTCCGAAAACCAACCGGGCAAACTTCAGAGCAATAAGATACTTACGCTTTATGAAGACCACTCAGGCTTTCTTTGGATTGGAACCCACATGGGTGGGCTTTTCAGGTATAATAAAAACACCAACACATTCGAAAAATTTGCGCACGATGAAAACGATCCCACCAGCTTAAGCAATAACAATGTACGCGCCATACAAGAAGATGCTGCTGGTAATTTGTGGGTGGGTACAGAGATGGGAATTAATATTCTGAAAAAGGATACCCCCGGGTTTCTTCATATTACTACTGCTACTGCTCCCACGCTCACACAAAACCACATCTCCGCAATACACCGCTCGGCCAATAACGAAATGTGGATTGGTACCACATACGGCCTTAACAAATTGCAAAGTCAGGGCAGTCGGTATGAGTTTAAGAGTTATCTCTATAGTAAAGATTCAGTCAATCATGCATTGCATAATCACATCTATGGCATTGCAAGTTTGCCAACCGAAAATGGTACTGGCATCTGGTTAACCACCAAAGAAGGACTTAAGGTTCTTATTAACGGAACATTAACCAGCTATCGGGTGCCTAATAAACCACCTAGTTATAATTTGTTCAGTAGTGTCTTAGTTGTGCCAGGCGATAGACCCTATCTGGTTGCCGGTTCTGAGGCAGGTATTTCATTTTTTGATGTGGCCGCTATGCAGTTTGACGAAACTGTTCCAACCGGCTCTGACGAAATGAATTTAAGTCATGGCTCAATCACATCCTTGTACATGGATAGAGGAGGTGTACTTTGGGTAGGAACAAAGAAGGGTATCAATAAATTTGATTCATACACCAAAGAGTTTGAATCGTTTGAGGTTTCGCAGTTCGATAAAACAAAAAGTATAATTACGGGCGTGCAAATCTCAGCCACCGGTGGTTATTGGATTGCTACCATTGGTGGTGGTCTTTATAAGTTTGATGGTAATAGTACCTTTATCAAATATAGATTCGCTACAAAAGAGGAAAACACGTTTACAGAGTTTGTTCAAAATTTGTATTCCGATGAGAAGGGAAACATCTGGGTGGGTACCGCGGGTGCGGGTGTGTATCATTTCAATGAACACCAACTCACCAGCCCTGAGATAACTTCCTTCAATCACTATTCAACACAAACTACCCCTATACTAAGCGATAATTTTATCATGTCAATTACAAGCGATGGTCGCGATAATGTATTGATAGGAACCTGGAGTGGTGGTTTGTATAAAATTCTGCAACACGGTGATGTGATAAAATACCAAGACCCACGATTATCAACCGCGCCCATAGTTGTTTCGTACGTAGATCGATCGGGCACAGCCTGGGTAGGCACACGCGGCAATGGTTTTTACAGTGTTAAGGAGAATGGCGAAGAGTTAATAGTAGAACATTACAAACGATCGGAGACAAACAGCATCAACGATAATTTTATTAACTGCATTTATGAAGATCATGCCGGTATTTTCTGGCTTGCTACCGATGGGGGTTTAAGTTCGTTTGATAGAAGGCTGAATGTTTTTGAAAATTATAATATAGAAGGCGGACCTAGCAATAATGTAATAGTAAGTATTCTGGAAGATAATGAAGGCAAGCTTTGGCTTGCACATTGGAATGGCCTCACCGTAATTGATCCGTCAGACCAAACCTGGATGCGCAACTACGATCGTAACGATCACATTATGGGTGGGTTTTTCTACAATAATATCTGTGTAAAAAGCGCAGAAGGGCAATTGTTGTTTGCAGGCTCAGAAGGCTTTAATCGCATCGACTCAAAAAAAATAGTACAACGCCCCGAAGAATTTCCGCTGGCGATTACGCAGTTTGAATTATTTGGTAAAGATGTGGCGCATGGCGAAATGGTAAACGACAGAGTATTGCTGGCACAACCGCTTCGTAATAATTCTGAAATAGAATTGAAGCACTTCGAAAACTCCATAGCATTTGAATTTGCCTCGCTTGATTTTGCAGCTCCCGCAAAAATAAGATATGCCTACATGCTGGAAGGATTTAACGATACCTGGAGCTATACAACCAGCGAAAGACGTTTTGCCAATTATACCAACCTCAATCCGGGCACGTATACATTCAAAGTAAAAGCTTCTGGTATTGATGGAATCTGGCAGGAAAAATACAGTCAGTTTACAGTTGTGATAAATCCACCCTGGTGGAAAACATATTGGGCAGCCGTGCTTTATGTGCTATTAGGTTTTGCTGCACTATATGTGTTTAGAAAATTTGTATTGTTACGCGCTAACCTGATGCACGATATAAAACTAGAGCGATTGCAACGCGAAAACCTGGAAAAACTTAACAGGGCTAAGTTAGATTTCTTCACCAACATCTCGCACGAGTTCCGTACACCCCTTACGTTAATTCTAGGCCCATTGCAATCATTGCTGGAATCAAACGAGTTGGGCAAACATGCACGAAATCATTTATTCAGAATCAATAATAATGCGCAACGATTATTACGATTAGTAAATCAATTGCTTGATTTTAGAAAAGCTGAATCAGGTAACCTTAACCTGAAGGTTTCGGAAGGCAACATAGTTCGCTTTGCACGTGAGATAAAACTTTCGTTCGATACACTAGCCGAGCAATTGCGGATTACTTTCACAATGGAAGTAAGCGCTGAAAACATTAAAGTATGGTTCGATCGCGATCAGTTTGAGAAAATTCTTTTCAACTTGTTATCAAATGCATTTAAACACACCCAGGAAGGCGGAAGAATTGTATTGAAGATTGTTGATGCCGGAGATGAAGTTCAGATAATCGTAGAAGATTCTGGCCGCGGCATCCGTCAGGAACACTTCGATCAGATTTTCCAGACATTTTTTAGTTACGATGAAGATAAACATCATACAGGTACAGGCATTGGGCTTGCGCTTTCCAAAAGTCTGATAGACATGCATCATGGAAAAATTGAAGTGCAGAGTAAAGAAGGTGAGTTCAGTCGCTTCATCATCTCACTCAAAAAAGGAAGTACACACTTCAGTGATGACGAAATCCAAAATCTATCTGACGATCTTGAATCCATGGATTATTATCCGGCATTAACTGAGCCAACGCTGGACTCAGCACCATATGAAACCCCCGATCAGAAAAAAGATACACAAACGCTGCCGCGGATGTTGATTGTAGAAGATACAGCGGAGGTACGCACTTATATTAAATCTATTTTTGAAAATAGTTATACTATACTGGAAGCAACACAAGGCGAAGAAGGCTGGACGCAAGCCCTGGAGAATATACCAGACATTATTATAAGTGATGTAATGATGCCTGTAATGGATGGTATAACCCTCTGTAAAAAATTAAAGGCCGATAAACATACGTGTCACATTCCATTAATATTGCTTACTGCCCGCACCTCGCTTATTTTTAAAGTGGAGGGGTTAGAAACCGGTGCCGATGAGTATTTGAATAAACCATTCAATCCCCGTGTTCTGGAATTGAAAGTGCGCAACCTGTTGCGCCTGCGTACCCAAATGCGCGAAGCGTTTACCGATAACAAAATTCTTTCTATTGAACCTAAGCGCGTAACCCTTAACTCGGCCGATGAATTGTTTATTCAGCAAACTATGGAAAGCATTGAAGCTAACATGACCAATGCTGAATTTGCAATTGAAGACTTATGCCGCGATGTGGCCATGAGTCGCATGCAATTATATCGTAAACTAAAAGCACTTACCGGTCTTTCGGCTAATGAATTTATTCGCACCATGCGCCTGAAACGCGCAGCGCAACTCTTAGAACAAAATCAACTTACAGTTGCCGAAGTTACCTACGAGGTTGGCTTTAGCGATTTACCATACTTCCGCGAATGCTTTAAGAAAATGTTTGGTGTAACTCCTTCAGAATATGCGCACCAAAAAGATGTGGAGAAGTGAGTTCTGGATTTAACCTAAACAGTTTATAATGAAGTATTCTTTTTTCTTTCTGGCAATGCTGGTTTGCAGTTTGGCTTACGCTCAGCAGTTGCCCCAAATAAAAGTTAGTGGCAACAAGTTTGTAACAGCCAGCAATCAGCCCATTGTGTTTCAGGGATTAGACACCAGCGATCCATACAAATTAAAAAATGATGGCCAATGGAATAAGCGCTACTTCCAGGAAATGAAAAACTGGGGCGCAAACATTGTGCGCTTTCCGGTGCATCCTGCTAACTGGCGCACAATGGGTAACGAAGCCTATATGCAATTGCTTGACGAAGGCATACAATGGGCTACCGAATTACAACTGTATGTAATTATCGATTGGCACAGCATCGGTAATCTAAAAACCGGAAAGTTTTTTCGACCATCGTATGAAACTACAATCAAAGAAACGAATGACTTCTGGCGAACGATGGCAAAGCGCTATGGCAAAAATTCAACGGTTGCATTTTTTGAATTGTTTAACGAGCCCGTTAACAACAATGAGTTTGGTGCATGCACCTGGGTCGAGTGGAAAGCCTTGCAGGAAGATATGATTGCTGTAATCAGAGCGGAAGGCGCACTTACTGTTCCGTTAGCTGCCGGTTTTAATTGGGGTTATGATTTGATAGAAGCAGGCGCAAACCCGATTGCTGCAACGGGCATTGGGTATGTGAGCCATCCATATCCGCAGAAGCGCGAAAAACCCTGGGCCGAAAAGTGGACAGAAGATTGGGGCTTTATGGCCGAAAAGTATCCACTCATTCTTACCGAAATAGGTTTTAGTGGCAAAGAAGAAAAGGGGGCCCATGTTCCGGTTATCAGCGATGAATCGTATGGCGATGCTATTACCACATATTGCAAAGCGAATGGAGTTTCTTATACGGTTTGGTGTTTCGATCCTAATTGGGGACCAATGCTTATTAGCGATTGGAATTTTAATACAACACGCCAGGGAAAATATTTTAAAGCGTTATGGTTAAAAAAATGATGCGCGTACTACTTCTGGCGCTGTTAGCAGCAGCATGTTCTCCGGCTGAACCACAATTTTTCACCGCAGATAACACATTGTTTCAATACATGGGGCGTATTGATTTCAGCAATAACAAAACTCCACGCTTTTGGGTAGCGGGTGCGCAAGTGCAGGCAAAGTTTAAAGGCACAACGTGTGTGCTTACTGTTAATGATGAAATAAAATGGGGCACCACACATAACTACCTCGAAGTTTCTATTGACGGTGCTGAGCCCCAACGCATCAAACTAAAGGAGAAAGAAAATAAAATTGACTTAAGTGCGGGCTTAACAGATGGTGAACACACTGTTACTATTATTAAAGCTACCGAGGCCCTGCAAGGTTACATTGAGTTTGTTGGCTTAACCTGCGATAAGCTTTTAACACCAAACGAACTACCCAAACGTAAAATAGAATTTTTTGGCGACTCCATTACCAGTGGAATGGGTAGCGAACTAACCCCCATTCCGTGCGATAGTGCTGAATGGTACGATCAGCACACTGTGTATTATGGCTATGCAGCAACTGCGGCCAGAACACTTCAGGCGCAATATCACCTTACCTCCGAATCAGGCATTGGGTTGATACATAACTGTTGCGATAAACCTTATGTAATGCCGCGGGTTTATGATAAACTGAATATAACCGATGACTCACTCACCTGGAATTTTAATCGGTATCAACCTGATGTGGTGAGTATTTGCCTGGGGCAGAACGATGGCATTCAGGATTCAACACAATTTGTTAGTGCATATGTGGCGTTTATAAAAACCTTGCGCGGGCATTACCCAAATGCTCAGTTTGTTTGCGTCAGCAGCCCGATGGCTAACGAGAAATTAAGAAACACGCTTAGTAACTACTTGCAGGCAACTGTACAATACTATCAGGCACAAGGCGAAACAAAAATTGATTATTATGTTTTTAATCGAGGGTTTAACAAAGGCTGTGGCGGCCATCCCGATAAAGAAGATCAACAACAGATAGCACAGGAGGTAACAAATTTTATTCGAACGAAAATGAAATGGAATGATTAACCCGATAACAAAACGTGTGCGATTTTTCGCGTTACTTTTTCTCTTGTTCTTGACAGGGACAATTGATGCACAAAATTTTAATCGAGGAGTAAACCTATCCAATTGGTTTCAGGCTGGCAGTGCCCGCGAAATACAATTCACCACGTTTACAAAAAAAGATTTTGAACAGATAAAATTTCTGGGTGCCGATGTAATCCGGTTGCCGATCAACCTGCATTACATGACTAACGGTGCCCCGGAATATAAACTTGATCCATTGTTTTTAAACATGCTGGATCAGGTGGTTGACTGGGCCGAAGAATTACAAATTCATATAATATTAGATAACCACACGTTCGATCCGGCCGTGAATACATCGCCCGATGTAATTGACCCATTAAAAAAAACGTGGGCTCAAATGGCACAGCATTATAAGAACCGATCTGACTATGTGTACTACGAAGTATTAAACGAACCACACGGAATAGCCGGTAACGTATGGGCACAAATTCAACAGCAAGTTATAGATACCATTCGTGTACACGATACCCAGCATTACATTGTGGTGGGTGGAGTAGATTGGAATAGCTACACAAGCCTTGCCGCTTTACCTGTCTATACCGATGATAAATTGATTTATACGTTTCACTTTTACGATCCGTTTGTCTTCACGCATCAAGGAGCTACATGGGGAAGCCCGTCTATGGCATCGTTAGGCGGAGTGCCATTTCCATACGGGGCATCGGCTATGCCAGCAACACCTAACGATTTAAAAGGTACCTGGGTTGAAGGTGCAATTAATAATTACATTAACGATGGTACCATTAACCGTGTGCGTCAGCTTATTGATATAGCCGTTTCTTTTAAAACGCAACGCAATGTGCCCGTGTTTTGTGGCGAACTGGGAGTTTATATTCCGAACAGTAATAACACGGATCGGTTACGTTGGTATGAAGCGGTGCGTACTTACATGGAACAAAAAGATATTTCGTGGACGATGTGGGATTATAAAGGCGGCTTTGGATTGTTCGAGAAAAACTCTGGCGAACGTTATGAATATGATCTGAATGTTGGCTTACTCGAAAAATTAAATTTTAATGTGCCACCCCAGCAGGAGTATGTAAAGAAACCCGAAACAAAATCCAGAATTTTG
Source organism: Cytophagales bacterium (assembly GCA_017303795.1). Classification (GTDB taxonomy): domain Bacteria; phylum Bacteroidota; class Bacteroidia; order Cytophagales; family Cyclobacteriaceae; genus ELB16-189. The sequence continues at coordinate 339,906 of JAFLBR010000004.1, forward strand.
TATGATGATTATCCCGGTAAAGATGTTTACAATGCGAGTTACCGAAACGCAGGCTCGCTTGATTTTTATTCACCCAATGCCGCTACAGGCGATTATTGCTTGTGTTGGAATGGTGTTGCTCAATACGATGCAATTGCATTAGACCTTCGGCCCGATCTTGACTTTAGCAAACTGAAAGAACACAACTTTGAGCTTACGTTTAAAGTAAAGTCGACAGCGACAACCGCAAAATTTGATGTTCGCTTAATGGATACCAAAACCGGCCCGAACGACAGGCCTTGGCGCATGGGCAAAACAATAGATAACACGGTTACTCCATTTAATGGTCAGTGGCAGGAAGTTCGCATTCCTTTAAAAGCATTGGCCGAAATGGGCGCATGGGATGGCGCGTGGTTTAATCCACAAGGACTTTTCGATTGGACAAACATAGATCGGTTAGAGATTGTGGCAGAGCACCATCCTTTATCAGGCATTACGTTTTGTTATGACGATATAAAAATTGAAGGCGAAGAAATTGAAGAAGAAATTATTACAAGTATAAAGCCAGCTAAGACAATAGAGATTTATCCTAACCCCTTTACCGAAGGAGTTACAATTGAGTATAAACCGGAAACAAATCAGACTGATGTTTTGATTTATAATCAACTTGGGGTTTTAATCAGGCAGTTTAGACAATCAACCTATCTGGGTGAAAGGACTACTGTGTATTGGGATGGCACTACTGAAAACGGACTACGAGTAACTTCAGGAGTTTACCTGATCAGGATAAAGTCTGGAAATACAGCACAAGTTGAAAAAGTGCTCGTCCGATAGATCAAGTCGTATTTGCGAAATTGCTTACACATCTGCTACCTCTGTGTAATTCTAAATCGTATCTTTCACCATGAAGCGGCTCATCCTACTTATCTTTTTCCTTCCATTCGTAACTTCGGCTCAAACACCCGAATTGATTTTTGTATTCCTGAACAAACGCACTGACAAAACTGAATTGCCCGAAGCAGAAGTAAAACAGATTATGGAAGGCCACATGGCTAACATCGAACGGTTATCAAAAGAAGGCAAGTTGATTTCAGCTGGCCCATTTGATGGTGGCGGAGGCATTTTCATTTTCAAATCAAAATCAGTTGAGCAAGTAAAGGAATGGTTACAAACCGATCCGGGTGTGCAAGCCAACCGCTGGCGTGTAGAAGTGTTACCCTACTTTCCGCATGTAGGTGGCGCGTGTGCCGTAACTGAACCTTATGAAATGACCTCTTATCATTTTATCCGCTATACAACCAACATTGCTAAGTTTAACATACAGGATGCGCCTCGCATTTTTAAAAAGCATGACGATTATCTGAAAGAAATAATTAAAACCGGCAATGTAATTACCGAAGCTACCTTTGGCGATGATGAGGGCGGCATCCTAATTATGAAAGGCGATCTGGATAAAAGCGTTATCGAAACCGACCCTGCTGTGCGCGAAGGGTTGTTACAACTGGAGTTTCAAAAGCTGTGGATTGCGAAGGGTGGATTGTGTGAGAAGTAAACATTGCCGGCCTCATTTATTAAATCAAATTTACCAGACTAGATTTTCTTCAATATGCCCCATTGGCTCATAAAATCAGAACCTTTTAAATACAGTTGGGATCAGTTAGTAAAGGATAAACAAACCTTTTGGGATGGTGTGCGCAACTATGCAGCTCGCAATAATCTTAAAAGCATGAAGCAAGGTGATGAGTTGTTTTTTTACCATAGTAATGAAGGTCTCGAGATCGTAGGCATTGTGAAAGTGGTAAAGGAAGCCTATCAGGATCCCACCACAACAGAACCAGCATGGGTTGTGGTTGACATAAAACCTGTGCGCAAACTTAAAAACCCGGTAACGTTGGCTCAACTAAAAGCCGATAAGCGTCTGAAGAATATGGATATTATTCGGCTGAGCAGATTGAGTGTTGGCCGTGTAACAGATGAAGAATGGGCCATTGTACTTGAGTTGGCAGGGGAGTAGAAGATTCATTCGTTCATTTGTTTTCTTGTTGAAGAGGGTAGTTAAAGTCCCAATAGGTTTTATCGAAAGGCACATCAAGCAAATGCCAATCTTTTTGATTGAAATGAGTGAGGAATACTTCAGGATTTTGAGTAACCACTTTTGTTATGTAAGCTTCGTGAATTACATCTACAGTTGAATTTGCATGAACCGCTTTATGAATGGACTTAATAAAATAAGGAAAATAATGATTACCAATAGGCTTGTAAATCACATCGTATACGTTTCTTCCTATCCTTCTCTCGTGTCGTAGAATTGCAAGTGTGCGGGTAGAGATATGAAGTTTCCCACCAAAACTTCTTTCTTTGCTTTGCTTGAATCCTTGATCGTCATACTCAATTACACAGACAGTGTCAGAATCAAAGCGCGTATTTTCCACAAACCTGAAGTCAAATCGGTTTAAATAGTTAGGGTTGAAAATTGTGTTCGGTAGTTTTGTTGCGCCAATCATATCCACCAGAAAAATATCGAAGCCTGGTAAGGTTTCATACGCAAAGTATTCCAGTTTACGCTTTTTGTCGTAAAGCGGGAGTGTATTGGTTCCGGTTATTCTTTTTTGAGAAATGCGCGAAAAGTTTTGAGCATCTTCACGATATCCTGACCGATATGTTTTTACTATGGTTTCGATTAAGTAATCAGGCTTGCTAAGAGTGCCGGTAGTAACGCGGGAGTAGAATTCCATGTTAAATGCCTTCTGCCGATAGTTTTTTGAAATCGCTGCAAGAGCTTCCTGGACTATTTCAATGGGCGATAACTTTTTTTCTGAACAGTAACCTCTTGAAGAAATAGTGAAGCTGGAGTCAAGTAGATTTTATGATTAATGTCTCCTTTTGCAAGCAAACTATCTAAGGATAAAGTTTTGCTTAAATATCCGATGCATGACACTCTAATTTTAGTCTTAGTTACGTTAGGCGCAAAGCTTAATAAAAAATCTCCTGAGATATCAGTTGCTGTTCCTTCGTCTTGGGTGATGCTTATATTTGCATACGGTACGCCTTCTCTATTGGCAAAGTCAGAAATTTTACCTCGAAGAATCTGTTGACCTAAGGAACAAGAGAGCCCAATCCAAACAATTGAAATAATTAATAATGCTTGCCTTTTCATAGGAAATTAATGATTTACTTAGGGTTTAAACGGCCCATACACGGCATCCCTAAATTTCTTATGCACGGTTCCGTCAAATGGAAAAATCTGCACGAATAGTACTGCGGTTAATTCATTTTGTGGATCAACCCAAAACAAGGTACTGGCGGCACCATCCCAGAAAAATTCGCCTACCACACCCGTGTTTTCTTTTTCATCAACAGGCGGCTTCACGCGAACGGCAAAGTCAATTCCAAAACCAACCTGCCCTTTGCTGGGCAACCACATGCGTTCAGTAACGCTATCAGCCAGGTGATTGGTGGCCATTAACGATACCGTTTCTGGCTTAAGAATGGTAATGCTGTCCAATGTACCCTCATTCACCAACATTCTCGCAAAGCGCATATAATCATCAATGTTGCTGGTTAATCCATAACCACCCGGTTTAAGCGGCCACGCGTTGGCATTAAAACTATTGGCAAGCGAATCGGCAATACGATCGAGTGTGTCATCTTCTTTGCGCACATACATGGCGGCTAATAAACTCATGTCTTCCGGAACATATTTAGTTGAACGCATGGCCAGCGGGCCGGTAATATTTTCTTGCACAAACACATCAAACGATTTTCCGGAAATGCGTTCCACCAGGTATGCCTGCACATCTACACAAATACCATAACTCCATTCATCGCCCGGATGAAATGCAAGTGGCAATGCTGCAAGTTTGCTGGCCATCTGCGCAAGCGTGTTGTTGGTGTTCATTACATCAGCTTCGCTAACTAATTTACCAAGTTGTGGGTGTTGTGCTGAAGCAAATCCCGCTGTATGTCTGGTAAGGTCACGAATGGTTATTGGGCGATTGGCAGAAACAAGAACGGGTTTACCTTTTGCATCTACGCCTGAAATCACTTTCATGTCGGTAAACTCTGGGGCATATTTTGAAATCGGATCGTCTAACTGAAACAAACCTTGTTCGTGTAATTTCATTAACGCCACTCCGGTAACGGGTTTGGTCATGGAATAAATGCGCACGCGTGTGTTACGATCCATGGGCTTGTTGGCTTCGCGATCGGCATAGCCAAAGGCATTGAAATAAACTTCTTTGTTCTTCTCGAATATTAAAGCGGAAGCTCCGGCAATGCGCCCCGAGTTAACCAGCGCATTTAATGTTGAATCAAGTCTTGCTTTAGCCTGATTGTTTATAATCAGATTTTCATCGGCTTTCTTTTCAGGGGCACCGCAGGCCATTAATAAAGCTAATGCACCAAGGGGTAGAATTCTTTTAATAAACATCATGGGGGTTATAATTTTTTTAAGATTTATTCTGAAACAACTACGGCAAGTTTATCGCCCTTTGCATTTACAGCAAGTCGCGTAATGCCTTTTAATAAACTAGAGTCACTTACCGCTATGGCAGTCCAGTTTTTTTCCTTGTTGGAATTAATCACGAAAAGTTTTTTACCATCGCTCGTAATCAACCGTCCATCAGGTAGCCAGGCAATGTCCTCCTGATTGGGTAATGTGTTGATTATAAAACTTACCTGCATGGTTTCGAGGTTGAGTTTTTTAATCTGCCAGTTGCTTTCACCAACTTTATGGACAAAACTAATTGCCCGTTCATTCGGAATGCGATGCAACGACCGGCCAATGTTGTCTGCAATAATGGTGTCTTCTTGAGTAGGCAACCTTAAATAATGCAGCGTGTTGGGCGAGCCATTTTTCCCCAATACAAACAATGCGAGGTGACTGTTATCTGTCCAGACATGATAACCAACCACTAACGAATCAATAATTACATACGGCTCCGTTCCGTCAAGCGGATACTTGCCTAAATCCTGCGCACCATTGTCGCGCTGAATAATACACGAAATGCCGGTTTTATCAGGTGTAAGGGTGGGTGAGTATTCACGCTCGGATGTGTTGGTAACCTGGGTTGTTGTTTGTGTTTCGAAGTTGTACGCTTTTATATCCGAGCGGCCCTGATCATTAAAAGAGGCGTAATAAATTATGGGTTCATCCGTATGGAACGAAGGCTGATTATCGTAACCGGGATGGTTGGTAATGTTTTGCGGATTGGAGAGTGTGATGCTTTTCTTTTTTGCTTTCAGATCGAAGAGAATAATTTCCGATCCGGTTTGGGAGTATGCTGAGAAACCGGCAACGATTAGTAGAATGGCAATTGATTTCATGCTGGGAAATTAGTAGAAGGTAAGTTAGTAACAATCGACAAAATTTAATTCTACTTATTGACTTATAAAATAAGCCCTTCAGGGCGCTATCAACAAACGCAGGGTGAAGCCCTGCGTTGTTTAAAGTGACAGTTAGCACAGCCCTGAAAGGGCGTAATCATACTTTCCTCATCTATCACACCCTTTCAGGGCTTGTTGTCTATTCACTTTCATTGGGACAGGGCTTCACCCTGTCTTAGTATATCACACCCTTTTAGGGCTCCACCTCTCAAGTTAATAGAGTAGCATTAATGTCACTATTTCTGAGGCAGAAAACAATCTTCAATTGCAGGCTTTAGCTCTGAGAATTGAAATGAAAATCCTTCGTTCAACAATCTGGAAGGAAATACATTTCTGCTTTTAAAAACCAACTCGGTTTCGGTGCGGATAAATATTGCACCTAACTCCAACAGCCAGATAGGAATAGAAAGTCCAAATGGCACATGTAGTGTTTCGCGAATTTGCTGCATGAAGTTTTTGTTGCTGACGGTTTGCGGAGCCACCACATTATAAACTCCGCTGGCTGTATTTTGTGTTATGGCCCACTCCACCACGCGACAAAAATCTAAATTATGTACCCAACTTACGCTCTGGTTTCCGGTGCCCTGATGCCCACCCAATCCAATTCTGGAAAGTAGTTTAAGCGGCAAAAGTGCACCCTTATTGTTGCCCAGTGTAATGGCGATGCGTAAAATTACTTTGCGCACATCAGTTCGTTGAAGCGTATTGGTGGCGGCTTCCCATTTGTTGCAAACATCTTCCGAAAAATCATCGCCCACTTCACCCGTAAACTCATCCATTAATTTGTGATGCGAGGCTCGGTAGATTGTAGCCGAACTTGCATTTATCCAAACTCGTGGAGGATGGGCACAACTATCAAGTGCTTGCGCAATCGCAATGGTAGGTTGAATACGGGAGCTATAAATTTTTTCTTTATTCGATTTCGTATAGCGGCAGTCCACCGATTTACCACAGAGATTTACAATGGCATCGGCATGTTCTAATTCTTTTACCCACGCGCCAGAGTTAATACCATCCCACAAAACCTGTCGCGCGTTAGTGTGCGAAGTAATTTTGCGGGTAAGAATTACAACTTCAGCATTTTGTTGTAGCAAGTAGTGGGCAAGGGCTTCGCCTAAAAACCCAGTGCCACCGGCAATTATTGTTTTCATAGCAATTGATTTAACAAAACAGCACCTAATACCAATACCCGATAGATAATCCACGTAAGTGTTAGCCATGCAGAAACATGCAACAGCTTTACGCGATGCAGGTGCATGAAAAGCATTATGGTTACAACTCCTGCAAACCAAGCGAAGAACATAAGAGTTGGAATTGTAACGAGGTTATTAATCCACAACAGTGGCAGCAACATTAAACCCCCGCAAAGCGAAACGGTCATCATATTGCCGAGATAATCCAATGCCCGGTTACGATTTGTAAACCATACTATGCCTCCCTGAAAAAGAATTTGGCCTCCACAAATCAAAAACTCACGCCCGAAGCTTGTGGCCGGTATTGGTAAGTGTGTAGCATAACTTATAAGAATAATAGAAGTAATAATCCACGCAAAAAGAAGATAGGCCACACGATACACGATGTTGAAACCGGGTACGCAGGCACTGGTGTAAACATCGGCTGGGGCAATTACTTTACGATTGAAAGAAATGAACGCGTAAAGTTGCGCGATAAACATTCTGAAAACTTTTAATCTGAATAGCGGACTAAGAAAAGCGAACCGGTGCGCCAGAATTTTAAACAGACTATCAATTCCATAGGTAACTTCATTAGTGGTGCGGTCAACTAATGCAATTTCATCGCAAGCTCGTTTGGCATCTACTTGTGTTGGAAGCGCTGTTGGCGAATAAGCCAAGCGACCGTTTGAATCAAGCATACCGGTTTTTATAAATGCGCTTGTATAAAGGTTGCACATGGGGCAATCGGCATCGTAGAGAATAACATGGTTGTGTAGTGTTTTCATAAAATCAGAAGCTTATGTGTGGAAGAAACTTACCAGATGGTTTAGTAGGGAATACGAAACGCCAGGTGAGATAGTAATAGAGAATTGCCAGGATAAAAGGTGTTGCGTAAAGAAGTACAATCCAAATTAATTGAATGAAATGATTAAGGAAGATTGGCTGTATTAAATCAAAATTCAGATACTTTAATTCAACTACCACCAAAACCAGATACCCGATGGCTGTGAAAAAATGTACCAACCTTAGCTTCTTATTTGGAGCACCAACCACTAACATCAAAAGCGCGCTAATCATTTGCCACCAGCCCAAACACAGCATGGCAAAGGCCGTGTTCATGGCCAGTGAGTTTTTACCTGTGTTCTCAATCAATGTCCAGGCAACAGCAATTACATAGCCTCCTATAACTATTGTCTGACCAACAAAATCTACACTTTTCAAATATTTCATACTTTCAGTATTTTGTGAAACATTAATTCAAATAAAAAAGGCCTACTTAAAGACCTTCATAATCGTGCTCCAGAACCAGCTCTCTTCGGCTTTGATAAACGTATCTAATAAGCTATCTGATTTTTCGGCAAAGCCTTTTAATTCTTTCACTACCTTTTTAAACTCTTTTGTTTCTTCGGAGCCATCGTTCTCTACAGCCGAAACATTTTTTAACGTTTTGAGAATAGGTTCCAACTCGCGCTTTCTCCGCTCTTTGGCAACTTGTCGCGCAAGCACCCAGGTATCTTTTTCAGCTTTGAAATATTCTTTGCGTTCACCAGGCACCGAAATGCGGTAAATTATATTCCACTCTAATAAGGCGCGTATGTTCATATTAGCATTGCCCCTCGAAATCTTCAGCTCATCCATAATCTCATCGGCCGAAAGGGGTTTAGCCGAAACCATAAGCAACGCATGAATCTGAGCCATTACTTTATTTAATCCCCAGCTATACCCCAGATTTCCCCAGGCTTGTATCAGATCAGATTTTGCTTCGGTATATTTCATGTGTTAATAACTTATTTTTTAAGATCACATGGAATGGCCAAATAATCATTTAGGTTGTGGTAAACCTATTGCATGGTCATTTCATATTGTCTTCAACGATCCAAAAGTAATTATAGTTTTTAAATTTTCAATATTTATTGAAAGTTTATTTTCCCCACCTCTCGCCCAATTGCTGATATTTTTGAGCTTGCCCGGGTTCCAGAATGGCGAGGCGATCGTAAATATCAACCAGGCTGCTGTCTTGTTGCAATGCTTCTTTGTAAAATCGAACCGATTCAGTGGTATTACGCTTTTGGTCGTATAAATACCCTAATAGGTTTAGTACTTCAGGAGTATTAATTCCTTTATCATATGCTTTTCGATACCAATTCAGGGCTTCTGTATTCCTTTCTTGTAGGTAAAAGTTATCACCCAATAAGGCGTAAGCTTCGCCATAGTCAGGGTAAAGATTCACACACTCCTTAAGTAATGCAACGGATTGATCATACTCTTGCTTTTGATAAAGCGCCAATGCTTTATTATAAAGTCCGCTGCTATTCCGAGAGTCTACTTCAAGCACCCGGTTGTAATAGGAAAGAGCTGAATCATATTGCTGATCCGCATAAAACCGGTTACCCATGTTTGTAAGGGCATCCAGATTATCAGCATCCTGTGATAATGTTTTCCGATCTTCTAAACCTTCTTCAATTGGAAGCTCGCTGTGAGATGGCCATAAAAGTGAAGTGAATAAAGCAACCAACCCGATTATCCCCATAATCCCCATAAACTTAAGTCTGGTAATTTTTTCGCGTTGATTGGCTCTTTCTTCTTTTTGTTGCGTGGAGCTCCGTGTTCGTGAAGCCTTTTCAACAGACGAATAGTAGTAAACCAAAAAAATAAAGTAGGAAGCTGCACCACCTAAAATCCAAAAAAGAAAATTGCCAAGAGGTAATAGTAGTGCCAACATGAGAATGGCAGCAATTGCCAAACGCCTGTATCTATTTACCAGTTTCGAGTTTTCTGCTGACATCCTTTTCTATCAACTACTTCACTAAATTATGGTAAAAGATACAGAAGTTATTTGATGCCTATCTGATTTTGTATTTTTGAAACAATTCCGAAAATGAATAAATCCGTAAAGTATGACCTAATCATAATCGGGGCCGGGCCTATTGGTCTTGCTTGCGCGATTGAAGCCAAGAAAGCGGGCTTACGTTATTTAATAATTGAAAAAGGTTGCCTCGTTAACTCGCTCTATAATTATCCACACAACATGACGTTCTTTTCTACCAGCGACAGACTGGAGATTGGCGAAGTTCCCTTTATATCGAACAATGCAAAACCAACCCGACCCGAAGCATTAGAGTATTACCGTAGGGTGTGTGCCAGTTGGCAACTGCAGGTAAAACTTTATGAACCCGTTACGCAAGTGGTAAAAGAGAACGGAGATTTTTCTATCACCACTTCGAAAGGCACATACAAATCAAAAGCAGTTATTCTGGCGCTTGGCTTTTATGATTTACCATACCTTTTAAATGTAGAAGGCGAAGACTTGCCAAAAGTGAAACACTATTACGATGAGCCGCATCCTTACTTTGCGCAAAAGATTGTCGTAATCGGAGCTGCAAATTCGGCTGTTGATGTAGCTCTTGAAACCTGGCGCAAAGGTGCTGAAGTTACCATGATAGTGCGCAGCGCAACCTTGGGCGACAATGTAAAATACTGGGCTAAGCCCGATATTGAAAACAGAATTAACGAAGGCTCTATCAAAGCGTACTTTAATGCATCGGTAAAACGGATAACTCTACGCACAATTGAAATACAAACAGCAGGAGAAACAATTACAATTGAAAATGATTTTGTGTTGGCCATGACGGGCTACCAACCGCCTTTTGATTTTATGAAAGCTGCCGGAGTGTCTTTTAAGCAAGACGAAGCTCACACTCCGCTTTATAATGCCGAAACGATGGAAAGCAATGTGCCCGGTTTGTATCTGGCCGGTGTAGTGGTGGGCGGTTTACAAACCAACAAATGGTTTATTGAGAACTCGCGCGTGCATGCGCAACAAATTGTAAAACATCTGAAGCAAATCAGATAGCGCGGGCTTTTACTTTTAAATGAAAAGTTACCGTTACTGTGCAAGCCAAAGGTGTGCGGGTTAAATCCCCAAAAAGTTTTAACTGATCACGGCCACTTCCTTTCAAGCGAGTTTCAAGATCATTTACACCGGGTGGATTGAGGTTAAGCTCGCCAGAACTTCCTGTACTCAACGCAATTGATTTAGCCGCAACAATATCTAACCCTGATGAGGTTTCGATGGAAGCGTTGTTCAAACTGATGTCTTGAAAAGTTGCATTTGAGATAGTGTATTCGATGTGATTAAGCTCTACTTCTTCAAGTCTGTTCAAGTAGTCCTGCAAGTCAGGATTTTGAGAGATATCGATTGTAGCAGTTACATCATAGTCAATTCCATTACTGTTTGCAGTTGTTTCATTAACTAAAAACACAACGGGTTGCGAAACGTCAAACGAAATGGTATCTAAATCTTCGCAGGAGATGAAAAGACTTAGCGTTGCGAAACAGAGAATAGAAAAAATGCGAAGAAGAATTTTAGATGCCAACATAAAGCAAAAATACAAAAGACCCGGAACATCGGGTCTTTTGTAATAAAGTTAGTTCAGTTTTGATTTAGAGCGCATCGGCTGTTACGGTTAAGTAGAAACGAAGCTTTAATGTAAAATTTACAGGTACATCTGAAAACGTACCATCAAATTCAACAAGTTCCTGTTTATCGTTTAGTAATTTACTGGCCAAGTCATTAAAGGCACTCAGGTTTGCATCCAGTTCTGTTTCTGTTGTATTATTAGTCAATGCCACTCCGGCTAAATTACTAAGTACTTGCCCACCATCTACAACTGAAATCGAACCGGTAAAGGTTTGCGTGGTAGCATCAGATCCTTCTATAGTGTAAGTGATTTTATTTATTTTAAATTCCTTAATCTTATCAGCGTACTCCGCTACATCTGGATCGGTGCTGGCATTGAGCAATGCTTGCTTGTTATAGCTGGTTGCACCAACGGCATTAACGTCAAACTCCAAAGGCACATCCACATCAAAGTTTACATCATCTACTTTATCAAAAAGTTCGCATGATGTAAAAGTGCTTAAGGCCAGCAACAGTACAATTGGGAAAAGGTGTTTGATTTTCATAATTCGTTTTTTTAGGTTGGTCTTTAATTCAAATTTAATAAAAATGGTAATCGGGTTGGGTTAAATTTCTCCGCGCAGTGATTTTGAAATTACTTCAGCTTTGCCATGCACATGCAGTTTGCGATAGATACTTTTAATGTGAAATCGCACTGTTTCAATTGAAATGTTAAGCCGGTCGGCAATTAGTTTATAACTTAATCCATCAACTAACCCCACAACAATTTCTTTTTCTTTGGCCGATAACGGTGAGGCCGGTTCGCGTTTGCCGCGAGGCGCAAAAAACTCAATTACCTTGCGTGCAATCTGGGGCGACATAGGTGAACCTCCGCTTACCAAAAGTTCAATACCCGATTTTATTTCATCTAACGGAGTATTTTTTAACAGATAACCGGTTGCACCAGCACAAAGCGAATCAAAAATTTTTTGTGGATCATTATAAACAGAAAAAACAACGAGGTCGATTTGCGGATACTTTTGTTTGATGAGTTTCATACCATCGATACCCGACATGCCGGGCAGTCCGAGATCCATAATCAATACTTGAGGTAATGATTCCGCACGAAGATGAAGCAAAAGAGACTCAATGGAGTTGAAAGCCCAATCGCATCTAAAACCATTTTGACGATTCAAAAAATCCTGAATGCTCTTTCGAATCTGATCATCATCTTCTACGATACCTACAAAAATCATGTGTTAGCTTATTGGTGTATAAGGTAAACAAATGTGAAAGATAATGAAGCATTGTTCACGTTGAACTTTTGTTCTTCCATACTTCCATTTCCACCATAAACTTCAGCCTTTGCCACCTTAAGGATGCCAGGCACTACCAGTATTTGTACAGCCACTTTTTCGCTCACCTGAAAATGTGGCCCGAGCATCACAGCAAGGTCGAAAGGTGTGTAATAATCTTTTGCATCTTCGGTTTCAGGTAAATCGGGGTATGCTGTCCGGGCATTGTCATCGTTTTTAATTTTGGCAGTTAACTTAAACGAAGGTTGCAGTCCGGCCAATATCTTAATCTTGTCGGAAGCAACATACTTAACATACACCGGTACATCAATATAGCTTAGCATTTTGCTGTACTTTACCTTAATGCTTTCGAGCATATAGGTCGATGAGTTGTAATAATCTACATTGCCCTCATAGGCGGTGCCTTTCAGGGCAAATGTAATTCCGCCACCTGCCAGAAATTTTTCTGAGAGCAATCGTTCTACCCGAAAACCCAGGTTGCCACGTAAAACCAACTTCGGATTAGTGTTGGTACCACCCCAGTCTTTCTTTTCTTTACCTGTAAACGTGGTAAGAGAAGGCCCAGCAACAAACTCAAATTTCCATTGCGCTTGGGCACATAGGGCAAAAGAAATGAGGATAAAACATGAAATGAACGTTTTCATCACGATATTATTTTGGCTTCGAAGCTACAGGGGTGCAACTTCGCATTCAATCCCATGAACATGGGGGTATTACCGTACCTGTAGTGTAACCGTAGTACCTGAAGCTGCGGAGAATGTGAGTGTTCCGCCAATGGATTTGGCTCGTCTTTTCATGTTTCGAAGGCCATTGCCGGTTTGTGCGGGTTGTTCAACCAAACCTATACCATTGTCTTCAATACGCAACTCAAAATGCGGCTGTGTGGTAATGGAAACTTTTACGTGTGTGGCTTCAGCATGTTTTACCACGTTATTGATAGCCTCTTTAAAAATCAAATAAATACTTTGCCGCACAATCGGCTCCAGAATTTTATTGCCTTCAGTTTTATGAAGAAGGAACTCAAAATCTATTCCTTTTGCTTCCAATACTTCTGTGGCAAAGTCTTTCATCCGGTTAATCAACTCGGTTAAAGTATCGTTGTTGTTATCAATCGACCACACAATATCACTCATGGTGCTTACCACTTCGCGGCTAAGCGAACCGATTGATTGCAGGTAGTTGGCTTTTTCTTTTTCGTGAGTTCCGTTTTGTACCAGCTCTGAATAGATTGAAATTTTGGTGAGGCTTGAACCAACCTCATCATGTAAATCGCTGGCAATTTTGGTACGCAAACGTTCAAGCTTTAAACTCTGCGCAAGCCTATACCGGTGAATGGAGTAAAGTAAAGCACCGGTAGCTAACAGCACCAAAACCATAAACCACCACGTGCGCCAGAAAGGCGGCTGGATAATAAGCGTAAGTGTAGCAAAATCATTACCCCAATAACCATCGGGGTTGGTTGCTTTTACTTCGAATAAATACGTACCCGGATCTAAGTTGGTGTAACTGGCAAAGGTGCGATTGCCCACATGCACCCAGTCTTTATCAAAATCGGTAAGCCGATAAGCATATTGAATTTTTTCAGGGGCCATAAACTCTAATGCAGCAAATCCGATTGTGAAAAAATTATGATTGTGATTGAGTTGCACAGACTTAAGTTGAGCAGGCTGGGTCGCGATACTAAAATTATAAATGGAGTCGGGTTTTTGGGTAGCTGAGTGATTGAAGAGTTTAAAATCGGTAAACACAATTTTCCGCGAAAGCGTGTCGTCCACAATTTCTTCGGGATAAAACCAATTGAGTCCGTCAATGGATGAAACAAAAATTCTTCCTTGCTTATCTTTATACACAGCATTGAAATCGCTTGCGGCAAGCCCATCTGCATGTGTGTAAATGTGCTTTTCGTTTTTCAGCGGATTCCAACGAACAAGTTGGTTAGCGTTTACGTACCAGATTGTTTTTTGGTGAACAACAAATGATCTCAACTCATCAACCGGATTCATTTTAAACAAACGCTCTGACACAATACTGTCAGGATTGATGTACCGGATTGAGCGGGCTTCATCTTTTGTAATCAATAACATTTCCGTTTGGGTGTAAGGCGTTATCTCCAGATAAAATGGATTATTATTCTGAATCACACGCCCGGTTTCGGCTACTTTAACAAACTGATTTCGCGCTTTATCATAAAGCACAATCTGGTTTTTTCCATTAAACCAGATATTGCCATTGAATTCAAAAAGATCTTCTACAGATTCGAAAGAAATGCCTGTTTTGGCTTGAAGCGAATCGTTGTTAATGGTTTTGAATTTATTTTGATTAATGTCATAGATATTAAGTCCAGAGCGGTAGGCGGTTGCCCAAAGTATGTTATCACTATCCACCAGCAACGCTGAGATTGCATTGTTGTTGATGGAATTTTTACCTGCCAGATAACGTGTAATTTTTTTAGTAGCCGGATCAAGTTTATTCAGGCCACCACCTTCTAATCCAATCCAAAGGTTTCCCTGTGCATCTTTACTTAAACCCGAGACGACATTGTGACTGAGGCTGTTTGTGTTTTTAGGATCGTGCAAAAATTTATCGGCTTTGCCGGTATGGAGATTAAATTTGTTAACCCCTTGGCCATTTAACCCTAACCAGAAAATGGAATCATTTTCTTGCAAAAAAGTACGCACCCAGCCACTGGAAATTCCATCATTTTGGTTCGCACGATTTTTAACGAGATGAAATTTTTTGGCGTTGAAATGGTGAACACTAACGGTGTTATCGGCTGCGCCTACCCAGAGTAATCCATCTTTATTAAGATACAAATTCAATAAGTTATTGCTGGACAAGCTTTCAGAATCGAAAGCATCATTTTTACAATGCGAAAAATTTTGCGTTACCGGATCGAATACATTAAGCCCTCCGCCATAGGTAGCAATCCAAAGTTTACCATCAGGAGCTTCAATAGCTTTAAAGAGAGAATTGTGGCTCAATGAGTTTTTAACATTGGGATTATGGATAAGATGCTGACTGGTTTTAGTAATCCGATCAAAAATTTGTAAGCCCCCATAGGTGCTCAGGTAAATCTTCTCTCCTGAAATAAGCAAGCTCCGGATTACACGAAAGCGATACGTATCGTCTGGATTACTATTGCTTAAACTATAGGTTGTAAAATTATCCTGAGTGGTGTTGTAACTACTTAGTCCACCGGTGGTGCTTACCCACAATACGCCTTCCGCATCGTAACTAAGTCCGGTAATAAAATTATCGGGCAATGAGTTTATATTTCCCTGTTCTACTTTGTATAGTTTAAAGTCTTTGGTTTCGGGATGGAAGCGTACTAATCCTCCGCCCAACGAGCCCAGCCAGAAACTTCCATCAGGGGCTTCTGCAAAACAATATATGCGGGCTTTGGGCGAACGCGTGCTATCATTAGCCAGCGCAAATGAATCCTTATCGCGATTGTATTTGAAGAGTGCTCCGGCATCGGTGCCAACCCAGAGTTGTTGTTCACTGTCTTCAAATGTTAATACCCCTCTTGAACTTCGAAATTGTGTAGTGTCAAAATCGGCAAAACCATAATAGCGAAAGTTGGTACCATCAAACCGAATCAGATCGTTTTGTGTGGAAGCCATCCACATAAAGCCTTGCTTGTCCTGATGGAAATTTTGTACGCTGACAATGCCCGAGCCATTCTCGCGCACAAGGTGTTTAAAGCGCAAGGGCTCTTGCGAAAGACAAGATAACGCACCAAGCCAACTGAACAAAAGTAAAAGCACCTTCATGTTAAGGTGAAGATAAGGGTTGTGTACCAAAATTACTTTGGGTGGCCGGTATGAATCAACAACCCCACAAAATAATTACGCCCCGCGGCAGCATTGTAAAATCGTGAGCCAGCGGCATTCAAATCATTTCCTAAACTGTATTGTTCATCCAACAGGTTATCGGCTCCTGCAAAAAGATTGAGCGGCAACTTTTTATCGGCATTAAATTTATAACCAACCTTGCAACCTATAAGTGTAAATGAATCGGCATACACCGTGTTGGCATCATTCAGCGGAAGCGCAGCGGTATAGTTGGCTGTTAAGTGAGTATAAAAATGTTTTTTGATTTCGAAATCGACACCACCGGTTAGTACACGGCCTGGCACACCCGTTACTTCATTTCCATTAAATGTTGTGTTGTCTTTGGTATATTCTTTAAACGTGTAATCGTTTAGGGTTATTCCGCTCCATACTTTAAATGCAGAAAAACCAGTTACTACAGGTTGCCAGTTCAGTAACAGTTCTAATCCGTTTTGATTGGTTGCTCCGGCATTTATAAAATAATCGGCTCCATCATCATCTCTGCGCACTACAATAGTTTCATTTAATGCGAAGTGATAAAGTGCGGCATCCACAAAAAACTTTCTTTTACCAAAATAGCCGCGGGCACCAACTTCTAATTGAATTCCTCTTTCCGATTGCAGATCGCGATTAAACACGGTGTTTGATGGCCTCACCTCACCCAATGTAGGTGGAGAAAATCCCCAGCTTATACTGGCATGCGTACTAAAAGCCGAATTGATTTTCCGAAGCACAGCCACGCGTGGTGTTAATTCCCGCTTGAAGTCTGTGTTTTGCAAAACAACCGGAACAGTACTTAATCTTTGAAATTTATAATCAACCCAGTTAACACTAAGGCCTGCCGTTATCAGCCAATTGTTTTTGGTTATCTCTGTTTGGCCGAACACACTGTATTGATGGGTGCGCAATTCATCATCACTTTGCAACGCACCTGTTGTGCCTTGCAGGTTTTGATAGGTTTTGATGGGCGAGAATCCATTCAGGTATTCACCACCACCTAACAAACGAAATTTCCAGGTGTTAATATCAAAGGTAAAATCAGTTACGGTTCTTGCACCAAAATTTTGTTCGGCCCGGTGTTCATAATTTCGGATAGCAGAGTTACTAAACTGAACAAAGTTTCCGAATACACCAGTGCGGTTGTGCAGATTTTTTTTAAAATGATAGAGATGAGATACTCCGGTATAAAATGAGCGCTGTGCGATGTGGGCATTTACATCAACTGCACCGGGAAAAATTCCAGCAGCAGGTCTGGCTTGGCGCGGATTCGCATTGTACTCAGCCAAGGTTAATCCACCCGGAGTTTGATAGTACAAATCAGAATAGAAAATAGCCGTCTCTAATTCTTCTTTATCCGAAAGTGAAAATCGAAATGTGCTGGTTAGTTGATCGCGCACCATTCGGGTTTGATCGCGATAACCATCGGCTTGCTGATGCTGATAACCCACATAGTGGCTGGAGTTTTCTGTTCCCGAATTAAAAGCCAATTGATAATTCCGCAAGCCATAACTTCCACTAAGAAAAGAACCGGTTAACGAAGTTTCTTTAATTGGCTGTGGCGATATTAACAACAACACGCCTCCGGTGCCGGCTCCGTACAAACTTGAACCCGGCCCTTTAATAATTTCCATTTGCTGGATGGTGTTGGCATCTAATTGATTTAAGTACGTGTTACCACCGGCATCGGTTAACGGCAAGTCGTTCCAATACACTTTTACATTGCGCACGCCAAAAGGCGCCCGCAACGAACTTCCACGAATGGAAAACCGGTAGCTACCGGGCGAGCGTTCTTCCATGCGCACACCCGGCAATGTGTTGGCAGCCGAAACAAGGGCGGTGTTATTAAATCTTTCGAGGTCTTCTTTCAAAACTAAACCTACTGAGGCCGGAACTTGCAGCAACGGCCGGTCGGCTTCGTAAGCGCGAATGGTAATTTCCTGTAAAACTTTTGCGGAGTCTTCCTTTTGTGCAAAAGCAGAAAGCGAACAAATCAGAAATAGAAAAACGATTGTTTTCACTACTCAAATGTAACTGATGTTATAATAACTAATGTTACGTATTAACGGTGGTATGAGGCGTCAAGACGGCTGTAGGCTTTAGTAAACAGCCGTCAGACGCCTCTACTTGTTTAAGTTTGCGTGACATCAAATAATAAGTTGCGAATCAAAATGCAGCAATCACTTCTTCCACAGTTTTAACCGGTTCAAAATAACCAGCAAGTTTTAGCATCACTCTGTCCACCAGTGTATCGGGGCATGATGCTCCGCTGGTAAGCACAATCCGCAAAGGCTTTTTATCGGGCAGATACTCGTGCGTAATTATTTTCTGCTTGCGCGGATAGTTGAAGTGATGAATTTCTGTGCGCGATTTTATTTCTGAATCGGAGTTGATAAAAAAGGTTGGGAACTTACGCTCGCACAACTCAACAATATGCGAAGTATTGGAGCTGTTATAACCACCTACCACCACGGCCAGATCGGCTTCCGTTTCCAATAGCTGGTAAGTAGAATCCTGATTATCATTGGTAGCATAACACAACGTATCGCGTGTATCAGCAAAGTGTTGTTTCAGATTCTCCACTCCGAATCGGGCAATCATTAACTGTTTAAAGAAATCGGCAATGGCTTGTGTTTCGGTAGCCAGCATAGTTGTTTGATTAACTACACCTATGCGTTGCAGATGTTGTGTGGGATCAAATCCGTTCGAGAATTTACCGGCAAACTCTTCGTAAAACTCAGATTTGGTTTTGCTGCCCAACATGTAGTTGCTGAGTTTTTCAGCTTCTTCCATATCGCGCACAATAACAGAATGGCCTTTGTGCGAACTGTGCGAGAAAGTAGCTTTGGTTTCTTCGTGTTTGGGTTTACCATGAATGATGATGGTATAGTTTTCCTGACCTAGTTTTTCGGCCCGGTTCCAAACCTTCTCTACAAACGGGCACGTGGTGTTATACTTCTGAACTTCGACACCTTTATCTAAAAGCAAATGTTCAATCTCCAGCGTGGTGCCAAATGCCGGAATAATCACCACATCCTCTTTACTTATTTTTTTCCACGGAATAAACTGGGTGCCATCCGTATCCATTATAAATTTTATACCCCGGCTTTGTAAATCGTTGTTTACTTCCTGGTTGTGGATCATCTGGCTAAGCAGATACACATTCTTGTTTGCCGATTCTTCCAGCGCTCGATACGAGATTTCGATGGCATTTTCCACACCATAACAAAAACCAAAATGGCGCGCGAGAATAAATTGCACCGGCCCAAAATCCAAAACGGTGGGCGCAAAGTCTTGCTTGCGCAGATCTTTTAATCTGCGGCTCTCTTTCACCTTACCGGTGATGGATGAGCGGTAGTAAGCAGGGATGTCGAACTTTTTGATAAGCTTTCGTTAAACTTGTTTAAAGACACTTAGCGTACACAAAGCAAACTCGCAATTTGTAACTTACAAAATGTAACTTACAAAATGTTAGTTTTTATGGCGAGCAACAAAAAACCCCGGCTGTTAACCGGGGCGTTAAAAAGATGAATAATCATTTTCAGGCGGCCTTCGAAAGTTTGTCTTCCTTGATTTTGTTAACTCTCACTTCCTTGGCCTGCAAATCGAACCACCGCACTTCTACCAGGTTCGACTTCAAATACTTGAGCACTTCCATTACTTTGCCATCAATCTTACTGCGGACGCGCTCTCCTTTCTTAAACAGTTTTCTCATGTACAAAAGGTTTGGTTTTACATACGTAGGGCATAAATATACTCACGCGGATAGTCTTCGTAAAGCCCCGCGAAGGTTATTAATTCACCCGCTTTCTTCTTTTTTATTATTTCGTTTACCTCTTTGGTCGATTTTACAGGGCTATCATCAACATGGGTGATGATAAAGCCTTCGCGCATGCCACTGCGTTTCAGTTTGCTATTGCCCAGTTCTTTTACTTTCACTCCACTGGTAACATCCAGTCGCTTAAGGGTTTTACTGTCAACATCTTCTAATTCAAAACCCAGGGCGGCCACGTCCGCTTTCTCTTCGCGCTTAACAGTTGATGTATTGCCATCGCGGTTCTTAAGCGTAATCGGAATTACCAATTCTTTGCCGGCACGGTTAACGGTAACACTAACTTTATCGCCTGGCCGCTTGCGACCAATGTATTCAATCAAAGCCGTGCTGGTTTTAATGGTTGTGTTATCCAGTTTAACTACCACATCGCCTTCTTTTATACCCGCTGCTTTTGCAGCACTCTTATCGGGTGCATCGCCAAAGCCAGCTACAAAAGCACCTTCATTTACAGCCAGATCGTTTTCTTTAGCCAGATCGCTTGTAACACTACCAACATTGATACCTAACCAACCGCGCTGCACCGTTCCAAAAGCAATAAGGTCTTCTGTAATTTTACTTACAATGTTGGCGGGTACAGCAAATCCATAACCGGAATACGAACCGGTAGGGCTGGCAATAGCTGTATTAATGCCCACCAATCCGCCATTCAAATCAACCAAGGCACCACCGCTGTTTCCAGGATTGATGGCGGCATCGGTTTGAATAAACGACTCTATGGCAGTGCTTACATTTTGCTGTGTGTTGCGATTTTGTCTGTTGGAATTAATGATGTTGATGTTTCTTCCTTTGGCACTGATAATACCAGCCGTTACAGTAGAATTTAAGTTGAACGGATTACCGACAGCCAAAACCCATTGGCCTACTTTGGTTTCGTCTGAGTTTACGAATGAAAGGTAAGGCAAATCTTTTGCGCTCACTTTAATCACGGCAAGATCTGTATCCGGATCGGTACCAATTACTTCAGCTTTTAATTCGCGATTGTCCGATAAGGTTACTTGTACAATTTCTGAACCTTCTACTACGTGGTTGTTGGTTACAATGTACCCTTCGCGATTGATGATTACACCCGAACCGGTACTTTGTCGGGGCATTTGATTTTCGTACGGACTATCAAAAAAGAAATGACGGAAGGCATCGGGCACCTGGCTGTTTCCACTTGCGCTTGACTCTTGTGTAGAGCGAATATGCACCACAGCCTGTGTAACTTTCTCCGCAGTTCCCGTAAAATCAAGCGGCACCACTTCCCCTTTCTCATTGGTGGTATAAGCCACCTGGCTTACGGGTAAACCATTTACGTGTTCAATTTTTACTCCTTGTGCTTCTGGCTTCAGGAAGCTTTGCGTGGATACGATAGTTATCACGCTTCCCAACACTGCAGCCAACAATAGTGATCCAAACCGTTTCATAAGATCAATCAATTTTAGTTATTAGTTAAATGAATAAACTGGTAACGCGACAAGATGAGTTGCCGCGACTGAAAGTTTTACTAAAGTTTTGTTAAAATTTTCCGAACCGTTCATATCAGTTCCTCCCTCAGAATCAAAAGAAATGCCAGTGGTGTTAAAACGACTTATACGTAGCTTTAGGTTCATAAAAAACTGACATTTTTTCATTTTTTTATAAGCTCACCATTCTTGTACTCGTATTCAATTGTCATATTCCCTTGCTGATCGTACCAGCGGCTAACTCCATCGCGCAAGCCATTTTTATAATTTCCCTCTTCCATTACTTTGCCATCGGCATAAAAGATTTTTACGGTGCCTTCTAATTTTCCGTTTTGATAAAAGCGCTCTTCCTTAACAGTTGTGTAGTTGAACTCGCGATACTCACCATGGCGCACATCGTTGTGGTGGTTGATGCGCTTAACGGTTTGCCCGTTCTCACTGAACTCAAGGTATATGCCCTCCTTCTTCCCGTTTACATAAGTAGTAATGGATTTAGGTAAACCATTGTTGTGGTATTCAACCCACGATCCATCCCTTAGGTTATCTTTATAGGTACCGGTACTAATGGGTTTACCTTCATTGTTGTTGAGTGATACCTGCATAACTCCCGGTGTATCCGCAAACTGCTCTTGTGTGGCTCCGGGCGGAATACCCGAATCAGCATTGGTAGCATTTTCAGCAACAGGGGCCTGGTTACACGCTGCGGTGATAATCAGACCCAATAAAAAAGCGTATCGCATAAGCATTAAATTTTGCAGCTAAATATATTACCTAACTTTGCTTTTTGTCAAGACCAAATTTTGTGAACATACAAGGAACCATTACACTTAAGCAGGGGCGCGACCATTCGGTAAAGCGTTTTCACCCGTGGATTTTTTCAGGAGCAATTCAATCGGCAACAGAAACTTTGCAGGATGGTGATTGGGTGGAGGTACTGGATGCACGCAAAACTGTAGTAGGTTTTGGGCATTACCAGAAAGGTACCATTACCGTGCGGATGTTAACGTTTGGAACTGACAAACCACAAGCTGATCTGTACGAAACCAAACTGAAGAAAGCACTACAAGTTCGCACAGAAGCTGAAGTAATTTCAGACCAGACCAATGCTTACCGATTGATACATGGCGAAGGCGATGGCTTGCCCGGATTGATTATAGATGTGTATCACGATGTTGCCATTATACAAGCGCACTCCGCAGGTATGCAGCGCGACCGGGCGCAGCTTGCAGCGGCTGTTAGTAAAATTTTAACCGATGCCGGTTTTCGTAACAGGGCTGTTTACTTTAAGTCGATGCAGGAGAAAGCGGCCAGCGAATACCTGACGGGAATGGCTGCAGTGCCGCATGTAGTGCTGGAACACGGTAACAAATTTTTAATTGATTGGGAAGAAGGGCAGAAGACTGGTTTCTTTTTAGACCAACGCGAAAACAGAAAACTGTTGGGCGAAATGGCAAAAGGTAAAACTGTGCTCAACACGTTTTGTTATACCGGTGGCTTTTCGGTGTATGCGCTGCAAAGTGGAGCAAAGCTTGTTCATTCGGTTGATGCCTCTGAAAAAGCCATCGCGCTTACGCGGAAAAATCTGGAGTTGAATGGCTACGATCCAACCACACACGCATGCGCAGCCGAAGACACGTTTGATTTTCTGAAAGACAAAAAAGAGGTGTACGATCTGATTATACTCGACCCGCCTGCGTTTGCCAAGCATAAAGACTCGCGGCACCAGGCCGTGAAAGGTTATCAGCGACTTAATGCCGAAGCCATGAAGATGATTAAACCGGGCGGAATTATTTTCACATTCTCGTGTTCACAAGTAGTAGATCGCCAGTTGTTTTATGATACCATTGTGTCGGCAGGCATACAAGCCGGGCGGCAGATAAAAGTATTGCACCATCTCTCACAACCAGCCGACCATCCGGTGTCGCTCTATCATCCGGAAGGAGAATATTTGAAGGGGTTGGTGTTGTATGTGGAGTAATTAAATTGACCTTATGAAAGAAAGAATCGGGTTGCTAACAGCAATCGCATTTGCATTTCTGTTAACCACAACCACCTTTGCACAAGAAGGCAAACAAATGACACGTCTGGCCAGGTTGGTGATCGATTCCACACAACTGGAAAGTTATCGGGCGTTTTTAAAAGAAGAAATAGAAACCTCACTTCGCGTAGAGCCCGGTGTGCTTACCCTATATGCGGTTGCTGAAAAGAACAAACCAACACACATTACCATTCTTGAAATTTATGCGAATGAAGAGGCGTACAAGAAGCATATCCAAACGCCACATTTTTTGAAATATAAAAACGGTACAAAAGATATGGTAAAGTCGCTGGAGCTGATTGAAGCCGATCCGCTTATACCGACTATGAAGGTTAAATGATTTTGTAAGGACAGTTGTTCTAAAAATTTTACTTTTCCTGTTCCACGCGGAGTCTCGTTTCGGACTCCGCGATTCAGAATCAACAACCATAGCTAAATTCTATCTCGAAAATAAATGGATTTGCGAAGACTCCGCTGCGAAGGATGGAACAGATTAAACTCCATACTTCCATTTTCAACCGTTCAAACTCTTTAACGTTTACTATTCACACAAATGCATTTCATTTGCAGGTAAATAATTCGCCTGCCCAATGAAAAAATTTGTTGTTCTTTTTGTCTTCTCTGGAGTATTCCTGTTCGCAAAAGCTCAGCAAACTCCGCCACCGGTGGACATGCGTATTTACGATATCGTCTCAGCGGTATCTGCTCAACGCCTCGAAAAAGATATTCGCACGCTGGCAAATTTTGGAACGCGCAATACCTTTTCTGACACAGTCTCTGCTACCCGCGGAATTGGTGCTGCCCGCAGATGGATAAAAAGTGAATTCGATAACATTTCAAAAGCATGCAAAAACTGTCTGGAAGTTTTTTTTCAAAAAGACCTTGTAACTAAAGAAGGAAACAACCGCGTGCCTCATGATGCCTGGATTGTAAATGTAGTAGCCATTCAACGCGGCACAGAATTTCCCAATAACTTCATCATCATGTCGGGCGATATTGATTCGCGGGCCAGCAACACCATGAACTTTGAGATTGATGCACCCGGTGCCAACGACAATGCCACGGGCATGGCTGGCGCAATTGAAGCAGCGCGTGTGTTATCAAAATATAAATTCAGACACAGTATTATTTATGTTGGCCTTTCGGGAGAAGAACAAGGATTGTTTGGTGGCGCAGGTCTGGCCAAATATGCGCAAGCTAAAGGGTGGAATATTTTAGGTGTTTTGAATAACGATATGATTGGAAACATTGAAGGTGTGAATGGTGTAATCGACAATCGCTCGTTCCGCATTTTCTCTGAACCTACTCCTGTAACTGAAACCGAACAACGCAGAACCCAACGCAGAGTGTATGGTGGTGAAGTAGATGGTATCTCACGGCAACTGGCGCGTTATGTTTATCAGCAAACCAAAACGTATATGCCCGAAATGAACCCGATGTTAGTTTATCGCCTTGATCGTTTTGGTCGCGGGGGCCATCACCGGCCATTTAATGATCTGGGCTATGCCGGTATCCGCATTATGGAAACAAATGAAAACTACACGCGCCAGCATCAGGACATACGGGTAGAGAATGGTATTAACTATGGCGATGTGATTGAAGGCGTAAACTTTGACTATGCAAAAAAGTTAACGGCTGTAAACGCGATAACCATGGCGGGCATTGCCTGGGCACCACCTGCGCCTGCCAATGTGGGCATTGGTGGAGCAGTGCAACCTGCTACCAAGCTTACTTGGGATGCACTTCCTGCCGACAAAGTAGCGGGCTATAAAATTTATTGGCGCGATACTACCTCGCCTACGTGGGACTACTCCCGATTTGTTGGTAACGTATCAAACTACACACTGGAAGGAATTGTTATCGACAATTATAATTTTGGTGTAGCGGCTATAGATAAATCCGGAAACGAATCTGTGATTGTATTTCCGGAGAAGGTTATACGATAGTTGTTAAAAGACACCCTCACCCGGCCAAATTCATCTGATAGCACAATTTATCTAACCTTCTCCTCAGCCTCAGGCGCAAGCGTCACGCTTGTGCCTAATTTCTACACCACATAGCTTAACTCCACAAGTCCTTTTTTGCCAAAAAAATCTCTTGCACTGCTGTAAAGATAATCTTCTTCATTTTCAACAAACCCGGCTTCAACCGGATTACGGTGTATGTAATTCATTTTTTGATAGAACATAGTTGTGTTTAATAGTTCGATGGGATGATTATGTTGTTGCCACAACTGCCACTCGTTGTTGTTACTGTTTTGCATCCCTGCTTTTTCCATCAGGTGGACCATCCATTCACGTCTGCTTTCGGCCGGGTGTTCGCTGATAGCCTTTCTTAAACTTCGGGATGTAAAACTTTTCATTTCCCCTACTATTTTATCTAATGATCTTTCTTTGCTGCCAATAATCATATGGATATGACTGGACATAATGCACCAACAATAAATTTCAAGACCTTTATTTTTCTGGCAATACTGCCAACTGTCCAGCATAATTTCCTTGTATTCTTTTCGAATAAACAAGTCGATCCAACCTACTACCGAAAAACTAATGAAGTAAAGCTTATCATTATCCCCGAACTTGTATTTGCGACTCATTCCTTTTTAGAAGTTATGTTTAATAGTGTGAACGAAAAGTGTGGCACAAGCGTGACGCTTGCGCCAGATACTAGCCAGATACTAATTTATTAGTTGCCGTTCCAAAGCAAGTGCAGTGTCAGCTTATGCTGATTTCTAATTCATATAAATCCGATACCTAAACAAGCGCAAGCGTCACGCTTGTGCTTACACTGTCCTTTTTCTAACACCATAATCATAGCCCTCAGGCGCAAGCGTCACGCTTGTAATCCTACACTGGGCCAGTTCTAACCAGCAATCAGATCACTCGCCTTCTCCGCAATCATAATAACCGGTGCATTGGTATTGCCACTGGTTAAGGTGGGCATTACCGAGGCATCAATCACGCGCAGCTTATCAATACCATAAACCTGAAGTTTGTCGTTTACCACAGCCATTTCATCAACACCCATTTTGCATGTGCCTACCGGATGATACACACACTCGGCACTGCGCTGAATATGATCTAACAACGCTTCATCCGAATCGCGTTTAGCCGGACAATGGGTTTTAATGCGATACGCTGAAAATGCTTCGGCTTCTAAAATTTCTAAGGCAAGCTTTGTTCCCTTCACCATCGTTTCGCGATCCAGCTCTTCCGATAAATACCGCGGATCGATAACCGGTGGAGCAAACGCATCTGCGGAAGCGAGCGTAACATACCCGCGACTTTTTGGATTGACTTGCGTAGGCAAAATGGTATAGCCATCGGTGTGCGGAAAGGTTTTCAGATCAAACAGATTGGTAGTGTAATCATTACCCGCATTGGTGGGCGTAAACTGAAATTGCAGATCGGGTTTGGGTTGTGTGGCGTCTGACTTTACAAACGCACACGCTTCCAGCGGCCCTAACGTAAGCGGCCCGGTTTTAAACAACGCATAGTGCAACAACGCTTCCGCTTGTTTGTACCACGGCATCCAATGGTTGTTGCTAATGGACTTGCTGCACAAACTGCTTACCGCGAAGAACAAATGATCTTGCAGGTTTTGCCCTACACCGGGCAATTCTTTTTTTACTTCGATGTGGTGTTTACTCAAAACTTCTTTTGGCCCAACACCCGAAAGCATTAACAACTGTGGCGAGGCAAACGCGCCTCCACAAAGCAGTACCTCCTTGCGGGCAAATACTTTTTCGCAACACGTATCGCGCACAAAGTATTCAACCCCTTTTGCTTCGTCTTTTTCAATCAGAATTTGTTTTACATGCACACCGGTATAAACCGTCAGGTTATCGCGCGACAAAATGGGTTTCAGAAATGCATCGGCTGTGCTGCAACGTTTGGCATTTTTAATGGTGAACTGCATCAAACCTGCACCTTCCTGTTCGGCTCCGTTAAAATCGGTGTTGCGCGGAATACCCGTTTGCACACACGCTTCAATAAAAGCTTGCGCCAAGGTGGTGTTGTGGCGCAACGCATGTGTCACGTTCAGCGCACCGGTTTGCCCATGATAACTGTTTTGAAATTGTTCGTTGTGTTCTGATTTAGTAAAGTAGGGAAGCACATCCTCATAACGCCAGCCTTTGTTTCCCAGACTCGCCCACTGATCGTAGTCGGCAGCATGGCCGCGCACGTAAGCCATGGCGTTGGTAGAACTGGAGCCACCTAACACTTTTCCGCGGGGATGATAAATTTTTCGGTTATGTAAAAATGGTTGGGGCGCTGTCCAGTAACAATTCCAATCTACTGAGCTGTGATGCAGTTTGGGGTAGCCGCCCGGAATGGCTACTTCCAGTTTGGTGTTTTTAGGTCCGGCTTCCAAAAGCAAAACCGTAATGGCAGGATCTTCTGTAAGCCGATTGGCCAACACACAACCAGCAGAACCGCCACCCACAATAATGTAGTCGAATGTCATTCGAAGTTAACCTACGAAAAAAATGCAGGAATTGAAATTGTTGGAGGGGCATCGCTACAAGGTGGTCATCTGTTCCACGCGGGGTCTCGCTTCGGACTCCGTGATTCAATATCAACAACCACATCTAAAATTCTATTTCTAAATGTAACGTAATTAGCGAAGACTCCGCTGCAAAGTGGATGATGAAACTCCTTAACCTGATTTTCTTGTCCGATAAAGCACTATGGCTGTAAACGAAAGGGCTAATGCCGCCAACGTAAGCATTCCAAAAATTGAATATTGGCGATTACTGTATGCTTCGCTTGTCAGAAAATCTGTTGTAACCATGAAGCGGATAAAAAAGAAAACGGTTACGGAACATATCAGAATGACTTGACTTTTGGAGGGTGTGATAATTAATGTTTTCATAGGTTTTTTATTATTAGTAATTATTATTCCTGCTCTCATACGTAGGTCTCGCTTCGGACTCCGCGATTCAGGATAGAACCCACATCTCGATTCCTATCATAATTGTAACTGGTTTGCGAAGACTCCGCTGCAAAAAGGAAGACTCCGCAGGGAAGTGAGATGTGATCTACTTATTTAAGGATACAAAATGCCATTTTTCAACTTTCTTGTGTCCATAGTGAAAATTCTTGAACGTCTTGTTCCATGTCAGTATTGCTATGAGTCCGGTCAAGACTGTAAGCTCCCCTAAAGTTGGGCCATTTGAAAGTTGAATAATAAAATTCAATTTTAAATGGTTAACTATGAAAAAGTCAAGATTTACAGAAACACAGATCGTAAAAGCGATCCAGGATCATGAAGCT
>JAFLBR010000005.1 GCA_017303795.1 Cytophagales bacterium
CGTATAAGCATCAACCGTATTGCTGACAAGTTGCTCTCCAGCAGAGCTTGCTTCCTCTTTGGGCTGATGGCCTAAGTCTAATGATTTATGGAGACAATGTCACCAACTATTTTTCAGTACATTACCTTGATTAATAACAATTAAATGAAATTTGGTAACGGATCAACAAAACGAGATAGACCCAGCCGGGCATTTGCAGCTTATAAAGAGAAATTTAGTATTAAGAAGATAGATTTTGGCAACTCTTCAATTCCTTCCAACAGCATCTACAGGAAGAAATGGGCTGATGGAGCTAATTGGTTTTGGAAGATTCTTAAATTAACACTTTTAATCGTCATTGGGTTATTCATTATGTGGATAGTAGTATCAGAGATAATCAATTCTTGGAGTTAGTTTTTAGATTTTCTTGACGACAAATCAGAGTAAATATGCTAGGCGAGTTAAGTCTATCCGAAATTGAATCCGTACTCACACAAAACGTGGTGGGACGGTTGGGTACACACGCTGATGGCAAAGTTTATATTGTGCCCGTTACGTATGTGTATGAAGCCGGGGTGGTGTATGGTCATACCACCGAAGGTTTGAAAGTAGAGTTGCTTCGGAAAAATCCGCAATGCTGTTTTGAAGTAGATGAGATAAAAGCAATAGCCAATTGGCAAAGCGTTATTGCTTGGGGCCGGTTTGAAGAGTTACAAGGCAACGAAGCCGCCAGGGTGCTGGAAAAAATTTCAGCCAAATTGTTACCCTTACTGCCCAGCGAGACAAGTTATGCTTCGCGCATGGGCCCAACTTCTGCAGGTCGCACATCAACTCAATTGGGTAACTCAATTGTATATCGCATTGTGCTCACGGAGAAGACCGGCCGCTATGAGCGGTAGTGTTACATAAAAAACCTATAAGGTTTGTTTTAACGCGGAAGTCAAACCTTATAGGTTTAAATTTTTTTGTAAAACTTCAGGAACAACACCAAAAAAAATTCTCAA
This sequence comes from Cytophagales bacterium, assembly GCA_017303795.1. GTDB lineage: Bacteria > Bacteroidota > Bacteroidia > Cytophagales > Cyclobacteriaceae > ELB16-189. Next base: position 984 of record JAFLBR010000005.1, read on the forward strand.
TTCGATTACTCTAACTTTGTTATTTCCTGATCAATTTGATTGAGTAGATTGCTTAACGAATTTGCAATAGGGTTGTAAGTACCTCTTAAAAGACCCATTTGGTTAGAAATTCTTGCACGAAGAAGAGCTGCGTATTCAGGATTTGTTTTTAGTTCCTCAAAGCGTATCGGGCGCATTGTTCCCCAGAAAGGCGATGGCACACTTTTGTTAGTGGAGACGTCCTCAAGGTCATAAGCTTCAAAATAGAGTCTATCAAAATTCCTTAACTGTTCATAGTCTCTTAAAATAGCCAATTCAACATTACGAACACCAATAAATGCTACGTCATACATGCTAATGATATTTAAACACAAACTGTCATTTGAAACTATTTCTAAGTTTGTGTTTTTCAATTGTTCAATAGGACCGACCCTGCCGGAAAAAGTGGTGAAAGCATGTGTGTAGGCAAAGCATGCATTTAGTGAATCATGATAAGGAAGGTTATCTTTAATAACCTTCAATACAATCCTACTGGAAAGAATACTGTTTTCATGCTCACGGATATTGGCTTTCATTTCCGCTAAATCTGCATTTAGCGCTGCTTTAAATTCCTTCAGTATTTCAATTTCTCTCTTTTTGTTTTTACGCGTGTCACCCCATTGCTCAAGATTATAGGCAATCAATATGCCGAGTATGATCACAATGATCTCTAGTACATATTTGTACCATTCAGATTTCAGGTGGCTAAAAATTGTTTTTATCATTTGCCTCAGTTGGGGTATTGCCAAGATACAAAATCAAATTATATTTTTTTTTGCAACGCTCTGATTTAGCGCCTTTCTAATAAAAATTGGGGCCAGAAACTTAAAAGGTTTATTATAGCGAAACGAACAAAACCTTATAGGTTTAAAATCATGAAATCCACGAGTTAATTTTCTCTGCCATCTCCGGAATCAGATTTTTCTTTCCGGCTTTGAAACTATGATCGGCACCTTCAAAAGGCGCGAGCGTGGCAGAAGGTAGTTTCGCAGTAACTTCTGTTAATAAGTCCCACGTAGCTAATGCATCTTTTGTTCCTTGCAAAAACAACATCGGAATTTTAATTGCATATAAATGATCGGCCCGATCGATTCCGGGCTTACCCGCAGGGTGCAATGGAAACCCAACAAACGCCAACCCGGTTACAAAAGGCATCGGATGTGCCGCTATGTACTGCGATGTCATGCGGCCTCCAAACGATTTTCCACCCGCTATCAGCGGAAGCGTTGGAAACAATTCGTGTGCTTTTGCAATTGCCGCGGCCACAGCCTGATGAGCCACAGCCGGAAAGTCAGGACGTTTTTTATTGAGCTCGGTATATAAAAAATTATAGCGCAGCGTGGCAATCTGGTGCGAGGCAAGTTCGGCAGCCAGATCTTTCATAAATTTATGGTGCATGTTGGTGCCGGCTCCGTGAGCAAATACATAAACTGCTTTGGTAGAAACAGGTTGATAAACCTCAGCCGACACCGTTTCGGTTTTGTTTATGGTGAGGGAGTACGATTGAATGTTGAAATTGGTCATACCTTTGGTCGGCAGCGCGACATTATTGAACACAAATTTTAAAAACTAAATCCACTTGTGGGTTGTTTTACGTAGATAGATATGAATTTAAAATTCACAATTTAAAGATTTATGAAGCAGATAGTAGTAATACTCCTCAGTGCGATTTTGGGCTTGCAAGCCTGCGCTCAAACCAAATCGCCAAAAGAAACGGCTGCAGCCGATACCATTAAGCGTATTGTGCGCACAGAAGCGGAATGGAGAAAAGTTTTAACGCCTGAACAATTTCACATTCTGCGCCAGAAGGGAACGGATATGCCGTTTACCGGAAAATATTATCTGCATAAGGAGAAAGGCGTGTATCAATGTGCCGGTTGCCACACCGACTTATTTACATCCGATATGAAGTTTGAATCGGACTGCGGCTGGCCCAGCTTCGATAAAGAAATTGCAGGCGGAAAAATCAAAAAGGTTACGGATACTTCGCACGGTATGGTGCGCACCGAAATAGTTTGCACCAAATGTGGCGCGCATCTTGGCCACTTGTTTGACGATGGCCCAACTTTAACCGGCCAGCGGTATTGTGTAAATTCTACTTCAATTGATTTTAAGAAGAACGAGTAGGAGTTTTACTTGTTTTTCTGAAAACATTAAACCCTAAATTGAAAACAATCACGATAACGAGAAGCAGCATGAGTTCATCTAATTGCAGATAAAAGCCTTCGGTAAATAGATAAACTATTAAAAAACTACCAGCCATCTTAATAAGAAAATAGCTTAACAGCCCAACACCAATGCTGATTAGAATGTTTTTGTTTTGAACAAGGCTCATCACCAGAGTTTGAAATAGGATGAATGCAAGTAAGATCGCAACGCTTGTTAATTTTGACACATCTTTAATAAAGCTTTGATCAAGTAAACAGGCTACTATTTGTGCAGAGATTTCTATGTCGTACATATCAGGTACTGCATCTGGTTCCAAGTAAGATTCATTCATTGGTGTTATCCGGGCATCCTTAAAGTATCTCAGTTCACTTTTTTTAAACGTTGGTGATTCATCACTTCCAACAAGATAGTCGCCCAAATATCCAATCAGAACAATTGAGCCTGTAAATAAGTCGTAGTCAAATTTTTGACTGTCAAGTTCTACTGCATGAAAAGCAGGCCACGCATAATAGTTTATTCGCTCTGTTTCTGCTTTTGATGGGGCTGAATATTTCAAAAGTCTTCTTTCAAAAGAATCACGCAAGTCGCTTTGAAAATGGGTAACCGAATTGTCTATGTTGACAATTCTTCCAAGCCCATAATTAGGAATCGTACAATCGGCAAATACAATAAGTTTATCATTTTTGTGTTGGTCCTTTATAGTTTCGAATTCAGTAGTGAGATAGCACAAGTTCACCCCAATTGAACTTGGATGAGTTCTTCTGATTAGTTTAATGTAAGCATTAATTTCTTCAGGGGTCTTGGTGCCTGCGTTTAATAAAATTATCCGGCTGCCAAAAGAACGATGAGTCCCAAACTCTTTAAATAAGGATGCATTGACGATTTGAAAAAAATCAAATGAAAAGAAACGAATCGGAGCCACTCCGTAAAGCAGTATTACCAGAATCAACGCGGCTACAACAATTGATATCCTGAAAAGGATTGGTTTCATTAAGATTAGCTTCAAACTTATTAAAGATAAGTATTGCTAATCTTAATACAAAACCTATTCACTCTTCAACACCTCAGCCGGATTGGTTCTTGCTATTTTCAGTGTTTGAGAGGCGATCAGGATAAATGCCAAGGTAATTACAACCAACGCACCAGCTAGCATTTCAAAAATACCGAGTGGTGCATGATTGGCAATGTTAGGTAGCAATACTTTGTCGAAGAACAGGTAGGTGAGGGGCAACGCAATGGAAGTAGCAATAACCAGCAGGAGTAAAAACCCGCGACTGAGCAAGAAAAGTAAACCCGCTTCGGTTGCGCCCATCACTTTGCGGATGCTCACTTCTTTTAATTTTATTTCGGTAGTAAATACAACCATACCCAGTAATCCGATGCAGGCAATACAAATAACCAACATGGCCAGGAAGCCACCCACTTTAACACTGGCATTTAATCCCTGAAAGGTTTCTTCAATCTGATCATTATAAAACTTAGCCTGAAAGGGATGATCAGGATCAATTTTTTTCCAGATGGTTTCCAATCGGGCGTAGGTTGTTGGCCAATCTTCCGAAAAAATTTTCACATTCAGGTGTTGCGCATCTTTTCTGAGGTGTCGCATCATAACTTCCTTATTTGCTTTGCTGTTTGATTTTCCATATTCAAAATCCTTAAGTACACCAATGATGGTCAGGTCTTTTCCATCCACTCGTAGTATTTCACCAAGGGCCTTTTCGGGATTTTGCTCACCGATGTTAAATCGTTTTAATACATGGGTGTTTACAATTACCTCTGTCTCTATTGAATCTGCTTTTGCTTGAAAATTTTTTCCGGCAAGGAATGAATGATTATGTAAGGGCAAGTAGTTTTCATCAATGAAAGAATGAAACACATCGGCTGAGTCCTGAGGATTAGCAGGGTTTTTTGCTTTCGTAACCCAATAATGTCCAATGCCAGTAATAAGGTTGGATTGTGAAACACCTTTCACTTCATGCAAGGCTTGCAATTCGTTTTTAAGCACCGTTGCATCGTTTCCTTGTAACCGGATGTTTAGAATGTTTTCTGTACTAAAGCCAAGATCGTAGCGTATAAAATGTTTGTACTGCTTGTATAAAATTACAGTAGCCGTAATGGCAATAATTGAGATAGTGTATTGGAAAACCATTAATACTTTTCGGGCGGTAATTCCTTTCAGAGCTGGAACGGCTGAAAGATTTCTAAAAGCCTGAATGGCATTAATCTTTGAAAAAGAAAGAGCGGGAATAATTCCGGCAATAAGGCCAATCGCAATAGCAAACACAATAAACAATACGATCAGCAGGGGCGAGAGATCAAGTATGAGCAACTCCTGCAGCGACTCTTCCATGCTGATGAAATGAGGTTTAACAAACAGAAAAAGTAGAAATGCAAACACAAGCGCAAGCAACGAAATGGTAACAGACTCAACCATAAATTGTCCTGCTACCTGACTTCGCAAAGCACCAATGGTTTTACGAATGCCTACTTCTTTTGTGCGCCTGAATGCACGCGCAATTGAAAGATTGGTATAATTAAAGCACGCAGAAATAATTACCACAAACGAAAGAATGAGAAAAATACGAACTGGAGTTTTACCCATTGTAGGGCCAATCTGATTACTCAGGTTTTCGCCCGTCATTATTTCAGTTAAAGGTTCTAAGGCTAGTTCAATGTGAGTATCGGCTACGGATTTATCTTCCTGTGCACTTAACTTATCCAGACTTTGTTGCAGCGCGGGCAGGTCTGTCTGCTCGGGCAACAACACATAAGCCCACGTGTCCCACATGCTATCCCATTTCATCAGGTGTGGATTTTTGCTTTCAAGAATTTCAAATGTGCTTAACGAACCCAGCATGTCAAACTTGAGATGTGAGAACACGGGTACATCTTCCATTACGCCTGTTATGGTGTATTCTTTTTTGTTTCGTACAATGGTTTTGCCAATTGCATCGGTATCACCAAAAAGTTTACCGGCACTTGTTTCGGTAAGCACAAGACTGAACGGCTCTTTTAATGCAGTGACCGGATTTCCTTTCACCAGCTTAAATGAAAATACTTGAAAGAACGATTCATTCCCCCAAAAGCCAGCTAACGGAATAATTTTTTCATTTAGTTCAATATCTCCTGAAAAATCTCTTCGCAGAATAGCTACATCTTCTGTTCCGCTTAGCGATTCCTTTATCTCCTCCGCAGCACGTAATGATGTGGTGGCGAAAAAATCATTGCTGGTATTGCCCTTGTATTGATGTTGACTGATAACGCGGTATATACGATTATGCTTAGTATGAAATTTGTCGTAAGAATTTAAGTCGGCCAGCATGGCGATCATAATCAAGCCTACCGACATACTAACCCCGAGCCCTACAATGTTAATTGAAGAAAAAAGTTTATTGCGCATAATGTTGCGCCCCGAAGTTTTTACATAACTACCCAGCATAATCCAATTAATTAATGTGTTTAAAAATTCAGGTTTGCGAATGGTATAAAGGCGCATAAACTTGAGAACATCAATGATGTAAATTAGTTTGGCACGTCTAACACCTTTGGCTTTCACATTGCGATCAAAATATTCATTTAAGTCGCCCTGTAAGTCTTCCAACAGTTCGGATTTACAATACCAACGCAGCAGTCTTTCGGCTAATCGTGGTGGCGAGATGTTTTTAGATTTGGACACTATTCGCTTTTTAAAACCTCAGCCGGATTTTTACGTGCAGCTTTTAAAGTTTGGGTGCTGATCATAACAAGAGCCAACGCTGCCATCGCCATCGCACCAATTACCAGATCCGTTACTGAAACCGGTAAATGATTTTTCATCGTCACCAGAAATTTTTCGGTAAAGAAATAATACGTAGCAGGCAATGCAATTGCGGTGGCTATTGCCAGTAGCACCAGAAAGTTTTTGCTGATCAGGTATGTTAATTGGAGTGTGTTGGCACCCATTACTTTGCGGATACTGATTTCTTTTAACCGGGTTTCGGTGGTGAACACAACCATACCCAATAACCCGAGCGATGCAATGCTGATAGCCAGAAAGGCAATGAACCCGATTACTTTTAGCATGGCGAGTAATCCGCGAAATAAATCTTCCAGTTGATCTGAGTAAAACGAAGCCTCTACCGGATGCACCTGATCTACTTTTTTCCAGGCGGCTTCAATTTTATTCATGGTACCCAGCCAATCAGTTGAGTTGATTTTAAGATTCAGGTTGGAAGCTGATGTTTCAGAATGCATCAATACCACTTTGTTTTTATCACCATCGGCACGACCGTAGTGATAGTTTTCAATCACACCTACAATTGCATATTCTTTCCGATTAAGGAGAATAATTTCGCCTATCGCGCTTTTCATCACCGATTTTAAAATGATCTAAAATATTTTCGCTTACAATTGCCTCGCCAATCTTTTCACCACTTGGTTCGTCTCTTTTAGCGGGATTAAAATTCTTACCGGCAATCAGTTTGTGTTTATGAAGTGGAATGTAGTTGGCATCAATGGTGTTATGATTGATGTGCGAAGAGTCCAAAGGGTTTTTATACTTCATCGATCCGCCATAATAATATCCGATACCGGCTGTCACCTTCGATTGTGAAATCATTTCAATTTCAGGAATGCTTTCAAATTCTTTGCGGATTAACTCTGGTTTGTTGCCTTGTAACCTTACGTTGATAATGTTTTCGGTAGCAAACCCAAGATCGAATGAAATAAAATGTTTGTATTGTTTATACCCGATTACAGTTGCTGCAATAAAAGCCAATGAAACTGTAAACTGCGAAACGATCAGCACTTTGCGCATGTTCAGATTCTTGAACAATTTTAAATCCATACCGCTGCGTAATACTTTAATAGCTTCAATGCGTGTAAAGAATACAGCGGGTAAAAAACCTGCCAGCAAACCGGTTGCCAGTGTAAGCGCAATAAAATAAAGCACCGAAACAAGTGAGAGATTGAGTTTGATCATACTTTGCACCGAAGAATCGATTGAAAGGAAGAAAGGCTTAATCACAACAAACAGGACAGACGCAATCACCAACCCGGCAAGCGCAATCAATACCGACTCCACCATAAACTGACTAAACACTTGCCGTTTAGTGGCACCAATGGATTTGCGTACGCCAATTTCGCGGGCACGTTTTAGCGCGCGGGCAATAGATAAGTTAGTGTAATTGAAGCATGCAGAAATTATAACAATGATGGCGAGCACACCGGCAATCCACACATCTTTAATATTCATGGTGGTGCCAAATGCATTATTCATTTGCGGACTTAGCGCAATGTCGTTCAGCGGCTGAAGTTTAAGTGTAATCTTCGCATTCTTGATCGTTTTATTTTGTTCAACAGCCAGGTTGTCGAGGTTTTGTTGCAGAGTGGTTAAATCGGTATCGGGAGCTAACAACAAATAAGTATAGCCTTGCCACATGTTGTCCCACGAGAGTTCATACTTTTCGTATTGCTCTTTTTCTGTAACTGGTCTGGTACTTAGCGATACCAGCATTTCAAATTTAATGTGCGAGAACTCCGGAAGATTTTTTGCTACACCCGTAATGGTGTATTCGTGTTCTCCCATTGTAACAGTTTTGTTGATGGCATCGGTAGTGCCAAAAACTTTGATGGCGACATCTTCGGTTAGTACCAGCGAGAATGGTTCTTTTAAAGCGGTAGCAGCATTGCCTTGCACCAATGGAAATGTGAATACAGTAAAGAGGGCTTCATTGGCCCAATGTCCTTGAAGCGGGATTACTTTGTCGCCAGTTTTTAAATCGTTATTGGCCCAACTGTGAAACAGCGCGGCATCTTGCACACCGGGTACCGATTCTTTAATTAGCTTTCCGGCTTTTGGTGCCGAGCTGGCATACCATTGTTCATCTACCTGATCGAGGTATTGATAATTGCTGATTACCCGATAGATGTGATTTTTCTTTTCATGAAACTGATCGTACGAGTGGATGTCATTCAGCAAACCAATCAACAACATGCCCACCAGTAAACTCACGGACAATCCCGCAATGTTGATAAACGAAAATAGTTTGTTGCGCATGATGTTGCGCCCCGAAGTTTTTACATAGCTGCCCAGCATAATCCAGTTTATTAATGTGTTTACAAATTCAGGTTTACGAATAGTATAAAGGCGCATAAACTTGAATACATCAAGGATGTAAATGAGTTTAGCTTGCCTAACGCCTTTGGTTTTTACATTGCGATCAAAATATTCGTTTAAGTCACCCTGCAAATCTTCCAGCAGGCTGGGTTTACAATACCAACTCAGAAATTTTTCTGCCAGCCGGGGTGGTTTGGGATTGTTTACAGTCATTTGAAATTTTCTTAGTTGTCAATTGCTAATTGTCAACTGCCAATTATATACTAGTTAAATATTCTTCAGCGTCATACCCGGTATCATGCTCCACAAATTATCGCGCACTTCTTTGGCTTTTAGCAAAGCAGCTTTGCCGGCATTGGTTACCGCGTAATAGCGTTTGCGCTTACCACCGCGGGTGTTGGTGGCTTCGCCCAGTTTACTTTTCACCAAACCTTTTTCTTCCAGCCGATTAAGTACCGCATGCACCACACCCAACTTGGCCGCGCGACCGGTGTTCTTTTCCAGTTCATCGCAGATGGCCACACTGTAGGCATCGTTTACCAATGCGGCAATAGTCAGCAATACGAGTTCTTCAAACTCACCCAGGTTTGTTCCTTTCATTTTTGATGATGTTGTGATTAATTACGTAAATGTATGTAAAATAGTTTTGGAAATGCAAGGAGAACTTTTGTATGGTCACTAATCGGGTTATGGTTATGCCTGTTTTATGCATTGAAAACGATCTAATAACTCTCTATTATTGTAGTGTACAATTATTACCGCTCCTTCATGAAAAAGTTACTAGCCATTCTCTTTTTAAGTATTTCTTGTTTTGCAATTGCTCAGGAACTCAAATCGCCCAACGGCCAATTGGTAATGACGTTTACTTTACAAACCGATGGAACGCCAACGTATCAGCTTACTTATAAAAACAAACCGGTAGTAAAATCCAGTAAGCTGGGATTGCATTTGAAGAACGATACTAAATCGTTGCTCAACGATTTTACTCTTACCAACAGCCAGACTGCTGCGCACGATTCTAATTGGGAACCCGTGTGGGGCGAGGAGAAAACCATTCGTAATCATTATAACGAGTTGGCGGTAACGCTTATGCAGAACGGAACCAACAGGCAGTTAGTAATTCGCTTTCGCTTGTTTGATGAAGGTCTTGGGTTTCGGTATGAGTTTCCGGCACAGCCTAACTTAGTCTATTTTATTATTAAAGAAGAGCGCACGCAGTTTGCTATGGCTGGTAATCATACAGCCTTTTGGATTGCCGGTGATTACGATACCCAGGAATATGATTACACCACTTCGCGGCTAACCGAAATCCGTGGGTTGATGAAAAGCGCGATTCAACCCAATGCCTCTCAAACTCCATTTTCAGAAACTGGTGTACAAACCGCGTTGATGATGAAAACCGATGATGGGCTTTATATCAACATTCATGAGGCGGCACTGATTAATTATTCCTGCATGCATTTAAACCTCGATGATAAAAACCTGGTGTTTGAATCGTGGCTTACGCCCGATGCCGTGGGCGATAAAGGATATCTGCAGGCACCTACGCAGTCGCCCTGGCGCACGGTAATGGTAAGTGACGATGCGCGTACCATTCTCGCCTCGCGCATCACGTACAACCTGAACGAACCGAGCAAGATTGAAGATACTTCGTGGATTAAGCCGACCAAATATGTGGGCGTATGGTGGGAGATGATTACCGGAAAAAGTTCGTGGGCTTATACCAACGAAGTGCCTTCCGTACAATTGGGTAAAACTGATTTCACGAAAGTAAAACCCAATGGCATACACGGGGCCACCAATGCCAACGTAAAAAAGTTTATCGACTTTGCTGCACAACATGGTTTTGATGGAGTGTTGGTAGAAGGTTGGAACATTGGCTGGGAAGATTGGTTTGGCAACTCAAAAGATTATGTGTTTGATTTTGTAACACCTTATCCGGATTTTAATGTAACCGAGCTGCGCGATTACGCCAAAGCAAAAGGCGTGAAGTTGATTATGCATCATGAGACTTCGGGATCTACCCGCAATTATGAACGCCATCTCGATAAAGCGTTTCAGTTTATGAACGCCAATAATTATGATGCCGTGAAGACCGGTTATGTCGGGCCCATTCTCCCGAAAGGTTTTTACCATTACGATCAATGGACGAATAATCATTATCAACATGTAGTAGAGAAAGCCGCGCAGTATAAGATTATGATTAACGCACACGAAGCGGTGCGCCCCACAGGAATTGCGCGTACCTGGCCCAACATGATTGGTAATGAATCGGCACGCGGTACCGAGTTTCAGGCGTTTGGTGGTTCAAAACCAAATCACGTTACCATACTTCCGTTTACCCGCTTGATCGGTGGCCCGATGGATTATACACCGGGTGTGTTTGAAATGGACATTAGTAAAATTAATCCTAACAATAATTCGCATGTAAACAGCACGCTGGCCAATCAGTTGGCATTGTATGTAACCATGTATAGTCCGTTGCAGATGGCTGCCGATTTACCCGAGAACTACAATCGGTTTTTAGATGCGTTTAAGTTTATTAAGGATGTGGCGTTGGATTGGGACCAAAGCAAATACCTGGAAGCTGAACCCGGCCAATATCTAACCATTGCACGCAAAGCAAAAAGTAAATCCAGTTGGTTTGTGGGTAATGTAAATGGCGAAACACCGCGCACCTCAACTCTTGCTTTTGATTTTCTGGATGCCGGTAAAACCTACATCGCTACTATTTATGCCGATGCTAAAGAGGCACACTATAGAACCAATCCACAAGCTTACACCATTCGCAAAGTGGTGGTAACGAATAAATCAAAACTAACACAACTCTCCGCAGCAGGTGGTGGATATGCCATAAGTATTGTTGAAGCTACCAAAGAAGAAACGAAAGGGTTGAAGAAGTTGTAGGGGTTTTGAGAATGAGGCTGGCGTATGGCTACCTGTAGGGATGGATATAAGCAATGGAGATAAGGATATTTAGGGGTTACCTGCAATGCCGCAGGACAATTATGACCATAGAGCAACACATGACGACCTGACTGATGAAAGATTTTTTTGACTTAATAATACAAATTATAAGGGTTGATATTTTTATAGGATTCGGACTGTATTCTATTCTGTACGTTTTGATAACTCTTTTTAAGAGAGACATAAGACTATTGGAGACTGTGGACTTGAACTCAGCTAGATTTATAGTATTCGCAGGAATTATCTATTTTTTGTCAATCATAATTTGGATAATCATATCATCATATGATTTTGATACAGGACGGAGACAATTTTGGTGGACTCCTTGGTTGCAACCATTACTGTGGATCTTGATCACTCAATTATTCTGGATAAAAAAAATAAGAAACATAAAGATTCTAAGGGTAGTTATATCAATACTTCTTATCGTTTCATTTGAAATGTATGTTATCATCGTGACTTCCCTTCACCGGGACTATATACCTGAGACATGGACTATGTTCAACTGGGTGACTCCTTCAGGGATAATATTAGGATTGACAACTAAGGTAGCCTTATTCTGTTTGCTGTCGACACTCTATGTGTTTATAGCGGACAGAGTAAAATCAATTATACGGTAAGTGGCACCTGCTGGCAACAACAGCTATAAAACATATGCTGTACTGTAGGTTCTTAAAGTGTGTCCTGTTAAATTTCGTTTGTATCGTGGGACAAAAATGTGCGTACTTAAATGCATACGTTTATGGCTAACTTTGTTGACAAGTTCTTAAAAAGTCCTCAGACATCTTGCACGACTTTTAATAACGACTTTTTAACATCATAAAAGGACGCTAAATAATCTGGACAGGGATAATTCTTATCTGACGACTTTTCAGTGTAACAGTAAAATTTTCAACTTCGCAAGTTTTGCACATTTCCGATTGTGTGCATCAATTACTTTTGGTAAAAAAACAAAATGAAAATGTACTTAATAATTGCACTAATGCTGCTTGGAAGCACATCAATAACTCAAAACAACACAACTAATAAGCCCATTACCATGGAAACTATTTCACCAAACATTTTTGTTAACGACATTCACGCTACCGTTGAATTCTATAAAATTCTTGGATTTACTGTTATAGCCGCTGTGCCAGAACAGAAGAATCCGATCTTTGTTATGATGGCTTGTGGAAGCGTAACTTTTATGTTTCAAACATTTGCCAGCATCGAAAATACCTTACCACTGGTTAACAGGGAAAATGGCGGTTCTTTGTTGCTGTACATTAAAGTGAAAAACATCCGTGAATTCTTTGAGAAGATAAATGACAAGGTTACCGTTTTGCACAGGCTGGAAAAAACATTTTATGGCGCCACCGAGTTTTCAATTAAAGACAATAACAATTATATGTTAACTTTTGCGGAAGATGAATGACTCAATGAATCGCCTTGACATTTTAATCTCCGAGAAAAGAAAGTTGAGGGCAAACAAGGTCAAGTTGAGTGAAATCCATCACCATTCTGTAAAAAATCTACAAGCTATTCTGGGCACCTCGAAAATACGGGCGATGGAACTTAAAGCAATCTCTGAGTTTCAAACCATCCCCTCCATTGGAATCCGTTTTGCTCAGGATCTTATTTCATTGGGTCTTTATTCGATTCAAGAGCTCAAAGTAAAAGACCCTGCTAAACTTGTCGACCGACTTGAACGTCAATTAGGTGCCTGGATTGATCCATGTGTTGAAGATCAAATGCGTCTTTGTATTCACTATGCTAACCATTTTGATAACCGTGTGAATTGGTGGGATTTTACAAAAGAGCGAAAAGCCTTTCGACAGCAGTACGGTTATCCAGCAAACCGGCCGAAAACACCTTGGTATCAATTGGAGAAATACAAGCCGACTAATCGAATTAAAGCCCAAAATGAAATCACAAAAAAAGATTTGAGCAACAAGCTAAAACTTGCTCTTAAATTTATGAGAGAGAATTTAAAAAGTGGAGTTACTTTGGCCCAATTGGCGGACTCGGCCAATCTATCACCCTTTCATTTTCACCGGCTATTTAAGAGTATCTACGAACTAACACCACTTCAATACTTTACTCGTCTTCGCATGAAAGAAGCATGCAAGCTTCTTACAAAAACAAAGAGGCCCATTTCTTTAGTTGGAACTGCTTGTGGGTTTGAAGATCAGAGTTCTTTCATACGACTTTTCAAAAAAGAATTTAAACAAACCCCGCTTGCTTATCGCAAAGTTAAAAGTGGGGTATTGAAATAGCGTTTAGGTTTTCGCGAAAAACATGAACGAACTGAAATAAAACATCAACTATGGATGGACTATAAAAAAAGCCCTCAATGAATTACCAAACATTTAAACCATATAATGATTTAGAGTCCATAGTTAAATTTTATTGGACTTTGGAAGTGCCGTTTGATCCGAAAAACCAAAAGCAAAAAATTGTACCGGATGGCTGCATAGAAATGACTTTCAATTTTGGTGATAAGATTAAAAGATACATTTCCGAAACGGACTTTATCCTTCATCCCAATGCAATGGTAATGGGGCAAAGAACAAAGTCATTTAACATCTTACCCACTGGTAATGTTGATACGTTCGCAATCTGTTTCTATCCTATTGGATTTGCCAACTTCGTAAAAACGCCTCTTGTAAATCTGGTTGATAAGGAAACACCTATTTCTGAAATTTTCGAGCCAACAGAAGCTTATGAATTAGAGCAACAAATGATTCAAGCTATCGACACGCGAGAAAGAATAGATATTGTTGAGACCTTCCTTCTAAAAAGACTGAATGAAAAAAGTACGATTAGTACTATCGTAAAATCAACCGTTGATACGCTTCTCAAAACAAAAGGAGCGACTCCCATAAATGTTCTATTAAAAGATGACAGTTCAAAAAGAAGACAACTGGAACGGCATTTTAAGAAACAAATTGGTATTAGCCCAAAGCAGTTAGGTAAGGCTATTCGGCTGCAGGCAACTTTAAATTTGTTGCTCAATAAAAAATCAGAAACCCTCACAGATATTGCTTACGAAAGTGACTACTTCGACCAAAATCATTTCATAAAAGATTTTAAAGACTTTGTGGGCGTTACTCCAAAGGAATTCATTGGCAATGAACATTTGACTCTTTCCTCACTTTTCTACAAATAAATTTTGTAGTGTCGCATTTCTACTATTTTGACTTTCTGCTTGCTTTAATTTTGTGTTTGATTTAAAAATTCAAACCTCCATGAAAGTCAAGGGTATAATTTTAGCTTCGTTGGTTTTGGCAATTTGTTTTGGTTCATGCACCAATTCGGGTGACACCAATTCCGAAGTAATGACAGACACATTAACAAATTCAAAGGAAAAAGATATGAAGAGTTACATTTCAATGTTTGAAATTCCGGCAACGGATATTTCACGAGCAATTAATTTTTATCAGGCATTGTTAGACATCACAATAGAAAAAATGGATGTGGAAGGAATGCAAATGGGAATATTGCCTTATGAAGGACAAATGGTAACAGGTGTTATAATTCAGGCAGAAGGTTACAAACCATCTGCGGACGGAGTTACCATGTATTTAAACGCTGGCGAGAATCTTCAGGTAGTGCTTGACAGAGTAGAAAAAAATGGCGGCCAAATCTTAGTGTCAAAAACAGCGCATGCAGATGAGAGTGGGTACTTTGCTATTTTCCTTGACTCGGAAGGAAACAAGATGGCGCTTAACTCTCCAAACTAACGGAGAACTTGAGTCTTACCAACAATAAAAAAAACCTGCCCACCCCGGACAGGTTTTTTTATTTCTAAGAATACTAAACTCTACTTTCTCGGAAACAATTCATCTCTATTAGCAGCCAGCCATGCAAAGGCAGCGGTTATTACCGCATTATGTTTCAGGTCAGCTTCAATAGTTTTATCGTACACGTCCATACTGGTGTGGTGTGTGCGGGTACGGTATTCAATCGGGTCTTGTATAAACTGAAAGCCCGGCAACCCAATAGCATCAAACGATTGGTGATCGGTACCGCCTGTATTTTGATAGGTAATGGTATTGGCACCTAACTTTTCGAAAGGTTGAAACCAGGCACGAAAAACAGAACGTGCATTTTCATTGCTTTGTAAATACACCCCGCGATATTTTCCGGTACCGTTATCCATATTAAAATAAACTGAGAATTTTTCTCCGGCAGGTGTAAGCTTAATCGAATCGTAAGGAGCCGTTTTATCTAATCGCTGGCCGAACACACGCTTCACATAATTGCGGGAACCAATCAACCCTTGTTCTTCACCACTCCACAATCCTATACGAATAGTTCTGCGCGGACTAATCCCCAATGATTTGATAATCCGCATGGCTTCCATCATCACAGCCGAACCCGATGCATTATCGGTAGCACCGGTACCGGCATGCCACGAGTCTAAGTGCGCACCAATCATTACTACTTCATCTTTCAAGTCGGTGCCGGGTATTTCGGCAATCACATTAAAGCCAGGTGCAGCCGCAGTAAATTCAACATCGTAAGTAAGTTCCGATTTAATGACTTGTCCTTTTTGCAATTGGCGCACCATGCGGTTGTAGTGTTCGCTGGCCACTACAATCTGCGGAAGTATTTTTGGAGCACTGCCACTTTGTGCTCTTACGCGATCGGTAAACGGAACATTGGCAGCATACGGAATAGTAGCAGCCGATACTAAGATAGTACCATCTTGCTGGCGCGTTAACGGACTTGGTTCTAACACAGCAAGCGCACCTTCTTTTTGTAGAAAATCCCACTTGGCGAATGGAAGATTAGAGCCACTACCGGGCCGGAATCCACCTTGCGTACCAGCAACGGGTCCGGCATTGGCCATTTCCAAAAGTTCTGAATCTGTAAAGCGGGTACCATCGGGTGTAAACGTTGCAGTAGTTTCTACAGGCTTATCGAACAACACAATCTTGCCTTTCAGTTTGCCTTTATATTTTTCAAGGTCGGCTTCTTTGTTTACGTCTAAATAAACTACTTCAGCTTGCACGGTGCCTTTAATGCCGGGGCTCCACGCTTTTGGGTACGCGATTACCGAAGTATAAACCGGACTTAAATTCTGCAGGCTGAATTTTTTGATTGACCAGCCGCGACCAAACTCTTCATCCCATGTATCGAGGTGTGCATTTTGAAGACCCCACGAAGTAAGTGTGGACTTTACATATTCGGCTGCTTTTGCATAGCCGGGCGAGTTGGTCAGGCGCGGACCGTTTACATCGGTAAGCATGCTCATGATGTCCATTACCTGTGAGCGCTCGAAGCCTTCTTTTTTGATTTTTGAGATGAGAGTTGTGTCAACCTTCTCGGGTTTTTGTGCGAAGGCTACGGAAGCCATGCAAATACCCAATGCGGAAAGAAATAGAGATTTATTCATAAGTCAGGTTTTAAAACCTAAACTTATTAAGATTCGAATAAAGTGAGCTTACCGGTTGAGTAATTTGTAAGTTTAAAAAACGGGTCGCTTTTGTTAACCGGTGGGAGAGTATTTAGAATTTTCTATGTGGATGTATCTACATCGTCCCATAAGTCTCCTGTTACTTCATTTTCTCCTTCGTAAAATGTCCTTAACCAATTTAATGTTTTATGTCTTTCGTAACTTATGGATCTATTTATTTTAGTGACATCGTTTTGTTTATTGAACAACAAATCTCTGAAGTAAGAAGTAACGATTTCGTTTAATAAGGTTTCGTGATATATTTCTTCGAACGAACGAAATTTCAGTTCATTTAAAAATGGAAACAATGGGCCTCCGAATTCAGGGACGTTGCTTTGAAATTCCGCAAAGGCATCATCATTATTTTTAATATCAAGTGGTGGAAGAATACTAACTTTATTGAGACACCAACCTAATACTAGAGCCCCTTCAGATCCCCAAGAAAGTTCCATTAATGTATTTTTATCTGGTAGAGTGGCAGATAAGAAATCTTTTTCTTTTGGTGAAACCTTGTTCCACAAGTTTTCATTGTTTAACCATTCAGTAAGTCGCCATCGCTCTTCAAGATTATGGACAAGATATCCACATGTATACAATATGATCATCCTGCAACCAGCATCGTATGATGAATGAAATTTCTCCTTTGTATGGTCTAAATAGGGCAGGTGTGTTACTCTATAATTTTTAATGCCATATCCGATAAGACTTGATTCTAATTTTTTCTTTTTAGCCCTGAGAGCACGATCACCAGAATTTTCAATTCTTTCAAGATCTTCTTTGGTTTTATACCA
Organism: Cytophagales bacterium; assembly: GCA_017303795.1. Classification (GTDB taxonomy): domain Bacteria; phylum Bacteroidota; class Bacteroidia; order Cytophagales; family Cyclobacteriaceae; genus ELB16-189. The sequence continues at coordinate 18,466 of JAFLBR010000005.1, forward strand.
GTCTTTGTGAGGAGTTGGTTTTCCACATGCTGGACACCACGTGTCCGTCCATTGCATATTACATTTTGGGCATTTTGCTTTTGTTTCGAAAGTGTTCCACATGTGTCCGCAAGTACAAGCCCAATGAATTCCTCCATCAGGATTCCATTCGCAAGTAGAACATTGAATCACAAAGTCTTCTTTCTTATTTTTCCAGAACAGCATGGTTGTTTTTTGAAGTGATGATTATTTAAATATACGACCATTCTTCTATGATATTTTTCAAGAAAAAACACAAGTTCGAGGCTCTGTCAGCTTAATAGCGAATTACTATAAGCCCTGAAAGAGTGAGATAGCTATAGATGTGTGATTTCGCCCTTTCAGGGCTATGCAAACTTATTGCTTGTACCACGCAGGGCTGCACCCTGCGTTTTGGTGATTCCGCCTTTCAGGGCTTTGTTATATTATCACCAAAGTAAATAGAATATTCTTTCTCATTTACTTTCAAGTAGATTCTATTTTTTTATCTCGATGAAGTAGCCCTGAAAGGGCAGAATACCAAAAGACAGGGTGAAGCCCTGTCACTTTACATAGCGAGATACTATAAGCCCTGTAAGGGTGAGATAGATATATGTTATTTCGCCCCTTCAGGGCTATGCACACTTTATCGAATTGATCACGCAGGGCTGCACCCTGCGTTTGATGATTCCACCCTTTCAGGGCTTGAGCAAAACGTACTGAAATGCTGAAAGAGTTCTCTAATAAGTGATTATGAAATGCGAAGAGTTAAAGAAAAGTTTAAAGAAGGAGTACAATCAGCAGTAGGTAAACCTGCCCACTGCTAACTGCCAACTTTTCAAAACCTTACTCACTCCTCAAGCTACTCACGGGGTTAGCCATAGCTGCTTTAATAGATTGATAACTTACAGTAAGTAATGTTATCAATACCGCACCTACAGCCGAGGCTGCAAAAATCCACCACGCTATTTCGCTACGGTATTGGTATTTCTGTAGCCAGTTATACATAATATACCAGGCTAAGGGCATAGCCAGCAGCAGCGAGATGCCCACCAGCAACACAAAATCTTTCGAGAGCATGCCCCACAGATTAACCACACTTGCACCCATTACTTTGCGCACGCCTATTTCTTTGGTGCGTTGTTCGGCCACAAAACTGGCTAAACCTGAAATACCGAGGCAACTGATGAAGATGGCCAGTATTGCAAAGAAGCTAGCGAGTTTACCAACGCGTTCTTCATCGCTGAACTTGCGCGCATATTCAATATCAACAAACTCGTAATTAAATGGTGATGCCGGATCGTGTTTCATAAACACCGTTTTAATTTTATCCAACGCATCGTGCGAGCTCATATCCGGATTAAGTTTTACAATGGCAAGGTTCACGTTATCGTCACGGTCAATATGCCACAAAGAAGGCCGCACCGGCTCGTAAGGCGATTCAATAATCATATCCTGAATTACACCAATAATGGTGTAAGGCGTTTCGTTCCACGTAAGTGTTTCGCCAACGGGATTTTCGAAGCCCAGAAATTTTGCAGTTGCTTCATTAATCACAAAGGCTAATGAGTCGCTTGCAAACTCGCGCGAAAAATCACGACCGGCTGTAAACTTCCAGCCTACTGTTTTACCAAACTCGTGATTAACACCATTATTCGGAAAATCAACCGCAAGGGCCGGATCTTTACCATTCCAGTTGAAGCCACCGTTGCTATTCCATACTTGTGTGGTTGGACTTCCGGCTTCGGTCATCTCGGTAATAGCACCCAAACTTTTTAGTTCGTTGCGTACCGCTTCAAAGTGATTGTGTATTTCAGGTGTGGATAGATACACATTGATAAGTCCGTTGCGTTCGTAACCAAGGGGCCGATCTTTGGCAAATTCAATTTGACGGAACACCACAATAGTGCCGATGATAAGCGCAATGGAAGCGGTGAACTGTAACACCACCAATACCTGCCGTGGTAATGAAGCAAGCCGGCCCACACGAAAAGTTCCTTTCAAAACTTTTACGGGTTGAAAAGAAGATAAGTATAAAGCTGGATAGCTGCCAGCTATAATTCCGGTAAACAAACTGAAACCCAATCCCACCAACCAAAATATGGGGCTACTCCATAATAGTGTAAGTTTTTTCCCGGCTACTTCATTAAAGGTTGGCAAAGCCAGATAAACCAGACCAAGTGAAACCACAAATGCCAGCAAGGCTACTACTACCGACTCGCAGAAAAACTGGTTGATTAATTGTGAACGCATTGAACCAATTGATTTTCGAATGCCTACTTCTTTAGCGCGTTTTTCTGAGCGGGCTGTGCTCAGGTTCATAAAGTTGATACACGCCAGCAGCAACACAATGGCACCAATAAAACCAAACAACCACACAAACTCTATACGACCACCTACGTTCTTGCCCTCTTTAAAATCAGAATATAAATGCCATTTGCTCATGGGATGCAGAAAAACTTCGGGCTTATACTTGCGCCCGCCTTCATCTACTTTGTTTAGTTTAACATCAATAATTTTGGCTGATACTAATTCCAAATCGGCATTATCGGCAAGCTGCACCCAGGTTTGTGTAAAGTTGCTACCCCACGGATCGTCCATGTTTTTAATCCATTCGCTTTCGATAATGTAGAGTTCCCACGGCATAATAAAACTCATATCGCGGAACTTGGAATTGTGCGGCATGTCTTCGTAAACACCCGTAACTTTTACATCGGTTTTGTTATTGATGCGAACCATCTGTCCTGTAGGATCATCATCATTAAAAAATGTTTTGGCTACTGTCTGCGAGAGCAAAATGGAATACGGATCCTTCAATGCATGTTCAGCAGTACCATAAATTAATTTGATAGAGAGCATGTCGAGCACTTGTGGCTCCCAATACATACCACTCTTGTTAAATTTATTTTCACCTACCGTAAGTACTCTTCCGAAGTTCCAGGTAGATTGGATCACATATTTAAAATCGCTGCCGTAGTTGTTGCGTATCTCTTCGGCCATTACGTAGGGATTTGAAACCTGCGATCGTTTTACACCATTGTACAAATTATGTTGCCACACCTGTGCAAGGCGGTCGTAATTTTTATGATACTGATTGTAGGTGACTTCATCCCAGATCCATAATCCAATTAACAGGGCCACGGCCATGCCGGTTGCCAGCCCGGCAATGTTTATAAAAGTATAGCCTTTGTTTTTAATGAGGTTGCGAAAAGCAATTTTGAAATAGCTGCGAAACATGGGTAATGGGTTTGGGAATATCTTTAGATACTGCACTCAAACCAAAAAGTTGCATGGAAAGCGCAAATATTTACGAATGGTTTTAGTGTTGTTCGCTTCTGGCCATCTCCCAGCCGATTATGCTCTTTTTCCGAACACTTTCCCATCGGTACTCGCCTAGTATTCCATCTTTGCGGATTACCCGGTGGCAGGGAATAAGATAAGCAATGTGGTTGGCACCCACAGCCGAACCCACCGCTTGCAATGCTTTTGGGTTGCCAATTTTTGTGGCAATGGTTTGATAGGTTGTAACATTACCTTCGGGTAACCGCAATAAGGCTTCCCAAACTTTAATCTGAAAGTTGGTGCCCTTTACGAAGAGATGAAGGCCCTCACCCCTGCCTGTCCGGCAGGCAGGCCGACCTCGTTCCTCGGTCACCCCTCTCCCGCGGGAGAGGGGCAGGGGTGAGGTAAAAATTCTTTGGGCATACGCTTTAATCAATTCGCTATTCTCTCTGAATATAGAATTGTTCCAATACGATTTCATTTCGTTGAGGTTCTCAAGCGCATCGCCATCAGTTTGAATGAATGAAAGCCAACACACACCGCGTTCGCTTACGCCCAGCAATGCTTCACCAAATCGCGTTTCCACAAATCCATATTGAATGGTAATACCACCACGTTGTTTGTACTCTTGTGGTGTTACTGCTTCCAGCGTGGTAAATAAATCGTACACGCGCGATTGGCTGGAGAGTCCGGCTGCATCTGCGGCATCGGCAAGCGTAGTTGTTTCCTTCAGTTTGGCTTTTAAAAAATCAACTGTTAAGTATTGTAAAAATCGTTTGGGACTAATACCGGCCCACTCCGTAAACATCCGTTGAAAATGAAAAGGTGAAACATGCACCTGTTCAGCAACTTCATCTAACTCAGGCTGGCGCTGAAAATTTTTTTCAAGGTATTCGATAGCTTGAGCAATGCGATTATAATTTAAGTCGGACTGAGTTTGCATGATCATAAAACTACTATTTTTTGGTGAGGCAAACCTCGCACAAAGCGGCTGGTGGTTCAACCCGTTTCTTGCTAGGTTTCGGTAAAGGTTTACAACCTTTTACTGCGATTAAAAAAGGTTGTCAATCTTGTGCGGTAAAGAAGGTCCTCAGCTTTTTGATCCGATCACTAAAACAATTAAATTTCATTTTCATAATCTTCATACTCCATGAACCTCAACCTCAAAGCCGAACAACAAAACACGTACGATGCCATTGTGGTAGGCACGGGCATAAGCGGTGGCTGGGCCGCTAAAGAACTCACCGAAAAAGGATTAAAAACATTGGTGCTGGAACGCGGTCGCCCGGTTAAACATCAGGTCGATTATCCTACCATGAACAAAGACCCTTGGCAACTTCCGTTTGGCAACCGCCTTACACCCGATGATTTGAAATTAATTCCGGTACAACGCAGAACCGGCTGGATAAGTCAGGCTACCAAACACTGGTGGGTTAATGATTTAGAAAATCCCTATACAGAAGTAAAACCTTTCGATTGGATTCGCGGCTATCATGAAGGTGGGCGTTCTATCATGTGGGGTAAACAAACTTATCGGTTGTCTGATTTGGATTTTGAAGCGAATGCCAAAGAAGGTATTGGGGTGGATTGGCCCATTCGTTATAAAGATCTTGCACCGTGGTACGATCATGTGGAGAGTTACATTGGTGTAAGCGGTCGTGCAGAAGGCCTGGCTCATGTTCCGGATGGAAAGTTTCTTCCACCCATGGATTTGAATTGTGTGGAAGAAGTTTTTCGCGATAAAGTTGCTGCTAGTTTTGGTGGACGTAAAGTTACGATTGGTCGCGTGGCGCATCTTACTGCTCCGTTGCCACACGATCCATCGCGTGGCGTGTGTCAATCGCGTAACTTGTGCGATAGAGGTTGTCCGTATGGTGCCTACTTTAGTAGCAACGCCTCTACACTTCCAGCTGCATCTAAAACCGGTAACATGACGTTGCGGCCACATTCTATTGTGCACTCTATTATTTACGATGAACAAAAAGGCAAAGCTGTTGGTGTGCGCGTGTTGGATGCTGAAACAAAAGAGGAGATAGAGTTCTTTGCAAAAATTATTTTTCTCAATGCATCTACATTGGGCAGCACACATATTTTGTTGAATTCAATTTCATCCCGTTTCCCGAATGGATTAGGCAATGGCAGCGATCAGTTAGGCCGCAATTTAATGGATCATCAATATCGGGCTGGTGCCGATGGTGCCATTGATGGTTTTGAAGATAAGTATTACATCGGGCGCAGACCCAATGGAATTTATATTCCACGCTTCCGAAATGTGGGGAATGATAAGCGCACCGACTATCTGCGCGGCTTTGGGTATCAAGGTGCAGCGAGCCGACAAGAGTGGTCGCGTGGGGTAATGGAGATGGCTTATGGTTCACAATTAAAAGAAGCATTGGAAACACCCGGCCCGTGGCGCATGGGTATCACGGGTTTTGGTGAGTGTTTGCCGTATCAGGAAAATCGGGTAACACTTAATGCAGAGAAGAAAGATGTGTATGGCTTGCCGACATTAACCATAGATGCCGAATGGAAGCAGAATGAAAAAACTATGCGTGAAGATATGAAGGCTTGTGCTGCCGAAATGTTGGAGGCGGCTGGCTTTAAGAATATATCGATGTTTGATGCACCGAATAACATCGGGCAGGGCATTCATGAAATGGGAACGGCCCGTATGGGTAAAGATGCGAAGACATCGGTGCTTAATAAATGGAATCAGGTACACGAAGCGCCCAATGTGTTTGTTACCGATGGTGCCGCCATGACATCTTCTGCCTGCCAGAATCCATCGCTAACCTACATGGCACTTACCGCACGCGCAGCGGACTACGCAGTTAAAGAATTAAATAAACAAAATCTGTAATCATTATGGATAGGAGAGAAGCGATACAACGTGCCGGACTTATTTTAGGCTATGCTATTACCGGCCCAACATTAGCGGGAGTGTTAAGTGGATGCAAAGCCACACCGCAGGCAGGTTTTGTGCCGGTATTTTTTTCAAGCGAACAAAGTGTGTTGATTGAAACACTGGCTGAAATTATAATTCCAAAAACCGATACACCCGGAGCGAAGGAAGCGGGTGTGCCGCAGTTTATGGATACGCTGATAGCGAATGTCTATACCAAAGAACAGCAGGAAAAATTTATTGCCGACTTGAATGCCTTTGATGCTGATGCGAAAGCGACATTGGGAAATTCTTTTATTGAGTGTAGTGCCGAAGAGCAACTGCAACATTTTAAAAAGCATCATACCAAAGCAATAAGCGATGCTACCGGTGGCGGCCCAACCGGTTGGTGGAATGCCGGTACCGGCAGCGATAAACCTTTTGTGTTGAAGGTAAAAGAGTTGGTGTTGGTAGGCTACTTCACCAGCGAACCCGGAGCTACACAAGTACTACAATACAATCCTGTGCCTGGTCCGTTTAAAGGCTGTGTGCCATATGCGGAAGTTGGAAAGGCGTGGGCGACTTGATTTATAACTATGAAGAATTACATTCTATTAACTTCAATTATTTGCTTGTTGCTTGGTTGTAGCATCAAAAAATCGAATAAAATTAAATTTGAATGTAATCCGTCATTTGATTTTGATGAAGTTGAATATGTAAGGACCAACTCAGCAGATAGTGTTCTAAGTCTAATTTGGGATAAGCCAGATGAGTCAATTTCAAAAAATGATCAACTCACTCTTGATATTCTTAGTGGTGAAGAACCAGGGACGGTAGAGAATTTAAAAATTCTTAATTCACTGGGACAAATGGGTTTTGAAAGAGTAATGTTTGAAGATTTTAAATATGATAACCTTCGAACTTTCTTTTGTAGGAAAGAGAAAAGTTTAGTGCAAGCCAAATTTTGTATACCTGTCTACAGAGATATTCTGATTTTTAAGAAGAATGAGAAAATTGTCGGTTTTGCGAAGATTTGCTTTGATTGTGATCAGGCATATGTGGGCGGCACAGGTAATAACTTTGGAAGATATTTTATTGATTTCGAGTTAATGAAAAAAATACTTCATAATGATGATTTATAAGGTATGAGAGAATGTTGTATAGTATGCTTATTTTTCTGTCACGTAACATTGTATTCCCAACCCTATCAACTCACCACCCGCTGGGGTGAAGAGATTAAGGCCAACAGGCGCACTACGCTCAATGATATTATCGGGAGTGATGAAACCGGCTTTTATGCCATCCGCACAAGGGCTTCCATGTTTCTCGATTTTACATTTACTTTAGAACATTACGGAAACGATCTTCGGCCAATCAAGTCAGTTGAGATGGAGTTGGTTACCAATGGCCGGCAGCGGGTAGGCGAGTTTACCGTGTTTGCCAACAACGAGATTTATATTTTTTCATCGTATGCCGATCCACAAACCCGCATCAACGATCTGTTTGTGCAGCAAGTAGATAAAAAGACTTTGCAGTTGAGTGCTCCGGTATCTATCGCTAAAATTGATTTCAACGGGCAGAAGCGCAGAAATGATGGCGTCTTCGACTTCAGGCTTTCGCGCGATAAATCAAAGTTGCTCATCTATTCCAAACTTCCATTCGAAAAGAATGAACCAGAGAAGTTTGAATTATTGGTTTTGGATAAAGCCATGAAGCCGATCTGGCAAAAACAGATTACCATTCCATACAAAGATCAATTATTTGATCTGGAATCGATGCGGGTAAGCAACGATGGCGATGTACACCTGTTAGGTCTGGTGTATAAAGATAAGCGCACGGAGATACGGAAAGGTGCGGCCAATTATAGTTTCGAGTTACTGAGTTATTACGACAAAGGCGCACGCGAAGCACGAACGCCACTAAAGTTTAACCGGCAAGTTTATTACCGATATGCAAATTGGTATTCTCGATAATAAAGATATTGTGTGCGCGGGCTTCTATTCCGAAACCGGAACCTTAACCATTAAAGGAACTTACTTTTTAAAGTTGAATGCAAACACACGCACGGTGGTAGTAAATTCATCCAAAGAGTTTGATCTGGATTTCATAGCACAAAACCTGACCGAACGCGAAGCCCGGAAAGTTGGCCGGAAAGCAGCGAACGATAAAGATGTAGAGTTGTTTCAGTTTCGGTTAGATCAGTTGGTGGTAGATAATGTGGGTGGTGTGTTTTTAGTAGGCGAACAATTTTTTGTAAGACAAGTAGTAACAACCATGCGCAATCCAACCACAGGCGCGGTAACTACGCGTACCGATAACTATTATTTTTATAACGATATCATTGCCATTCGCATTGGTGCTGATGGTGAAATATTATGGTCGCAGAAAATCCCTAAACGCCAAAAGTCTGTGAACGATGGCGGAGCAAATTCTTCTTATACGTTTGGTGTTCGCAACGGACAATTACTTTTTGTTTATAACGACTCAGTAGAAAATCTGAATTACACCGGCAAAGGCCCTGTTGCGCGGGCTGAGTTGAATTCAGCAAATGGCGTTGTGATGTTGTATGCGGTAAGTGGCTCAGGCGAAGTAAAAAGACAACCGGTATTTGGTGCGAAGGAAGTGAATGTAATTATCAGACCAAAAGTGTGCGAACAGATTTCGTCAAGCGAATTTGTGTTGTTTGGCCAACGGGCTAAAAAACAACAGTTCGCGATTTTGAATATTAAGGATTGATATCAGGCGTCAAGATGCTATAACTTTAAGAGCCGTCATACGCCTCTACTTGTTAAGTTTGTGTAACATTATCAATTACTACTTTTTCTTATTCTTCTTCTCGGGCTTCGGTACCTCCAACAGTTTCGCTACTTCTTCATCGCCTTGCAGATTGTTCATTTGATTTAAGATCCACGAAGTGCGTCTGGCTACATAGGGTGAGGCTGGTTCTGCTTTGTATTTTTTAGGATTGGGTAACACGGCCGCAATGCGAGCAGATTCGGTGCGGGTAAGTTTGCTGGCGGGTTTCTTAAAATATTTCTGCGCGGCTGCTTCCACACCAAAAATGCCGGTACCCATTTCCGATACGTTCAAATACATTTCGAGAATACGTTCTTTACTCCACAACAATTCAATCATAAACGTAAAATAGACTTCCAATCCTTTGCGGAACCAACTTCGGCCTTGCCATAGAAATACATTCTTGGCTACCTGCTGACTAATGGTGGAGGCTCCGCGCACGCGTTTACTTTTTTTGTTGCTCTCCAATGCTTTTTTAATACTCTTAATATCAAACCCATTATGATCGGGAAACAACTGATCTTCTGATGCCATAACCGCTAACCGGATGTTGGGCGACATATTTTCGAAATCAACATAGTCGCGTTTTAGTCCGTGGCCTTGTACCCAGTTGCTAAGTTGGGTGATTGTAATGGGCGGATTAGCCCAACGTAACGCAATAATGTAAACCAGTTGCAACACAAAAATCCAAAGCGCAATCCGCTTCAGTTTTTTCCAGAGCCGGTTTAAAAGATTATTTTTAGACATTGGATTTACCACAGCAAATTAGCAACATGGCGCGAGTTGAGTTAACCCTTCCCGATAAATTTATTTTTCGAAACGCAATTAACTGTGCGGGCCTCTGATCTTAACTATGGAAACCATGTGGGCAACGACCGGATACTTACCCTGATGCAGGAAGCCCGGGTGCTATTTTATCAAAGTCTTGGGTTTAAAAACGAAATGAGTTTTGAGGGTAGTATTGGCCATGTAATAGCTGATGCGGTTGTAGTTTATAAATCCGAAGCATTTTTAGCCGATGCACTGAGAATTGAAATTGCTATTGCTGATCTAAGCAAATATGGATTTGATGTTTATTACCGCATCACCAATCAACATAACAAAGAAGTAGCGCGTGGCAAAACCGGTGTGGTGTGTTTTGATTTCGAAAAACGCAAAGTAGCTCCGGTGCCGGGTAAGTTGCTGGAAAAATTAAACACTTAGCTATGTCTTCTATATGCCTATGTTGTTAGAAAAAATTAAACACATAGAAACATAATACACATAGAATCAATGCAACGATTTCAAAAACTCCAAACTCTGCGGAATCTGTTGTACCGACCGCAAAGATTCATCTTCAATAAAAAAATGTTTAACGCCATACTTCTTTGCTACTTTCATGATGGCTTCAATGCCTACATCGCCCTGGCCTAATACCACATTGGTCTCCACATCGGCATGCCCGTTTTGATTTCCTTCGGTGCCCGCCTTGCGATCTTTCAAGTGCATAAGCGGAAACCGGTTTTTATATTTCTTCAGAATTTTTACAGGGTCTTGTCCCGGATGTTTAATCCAGAATACATCCATTTCAAAATTTACATACTTGGGATCAAGTTTAGCCATCATTAAATCAAACAATGTTCCTTTTCCATTCGGCCGAAACTCGTAGCCGTGTGGATGGTAACAAAATGAAATTCCTTGCTCGGCCAGAATTTTTCCAGCCGTATTAAACACATGAATGGCATTTTCAGTATCTGCTAATGTAAAGTTATCGCCATGGTGTGGAATCCAATAACATACCACATACGTAACACCAAATGCTTTTGCGCGTTGGGCTACAGCCATCGGTTCTTTTTCCAACTCAGCAAAGTCGGCCCCAATGGCTATCAGCTTTAATCCGGTGTTTTTGCTGAGTGTATTAAATTCTTCAACCGTCATACCATACGTACCGCCACCTTCAATTTCGGTAATGCCCCAGCTTTTAACTTGCTTAAGCGTTCCGGGAACATCTTTTGGAATTTCGTTACGCAGACTATAAAGTTGCAATCCGATTTCCTGTGCGGAGGTAAGGGTAGAGGTTAATGCAACCAGCAGCAACCATCTGAAATTTAAAAGGCTCTTCATAGAGTGAATCTACAAAAAGCCTTTTGATTTTGAATAGAATTTTTTCTTATGGTTTATCGAGTACCGGCATGCTGGAAACAAGTACCTGTAAATCATCATCGTTTACTTCTTTCTTCTCGTCAGCCACTACCAGGAAACTTTCATACACGGCATTCAGATCTTCGCCTGCCACACTGTAACCCAAAAGTTCAAGCCTGTGTTTCAATGCCGCCCGACCACTGCGCGCGGTAAGCAAAATAGAAGATGACGGCACGCCTACATCCGATGGGTTGATGATCTCATAATTCTCAGCATGCTTTAGGAAACCATCCTGATGAATGCCCGATGAATGTGAGAACGCATTTTTCCCCACAATAGCTTTGTTTGGTTGTATCGGCATCCGCATCATGGTTGAAACCAGATGACTGATTTCAAAAATTCTTTCAGACTTGATGTTGGTGTACAGATTCAGGTCTTTATGAACTTTCAAGGTCATGGCAACTTCTTCCAACGAAGTATTGCCGGCACGTTCGCCAATACCATTAATGGTTACTTCGGCCTGGCGCGCTCCGTTAATCAGTCCGGAAATGGTGTTAGCGGTAGCCATACCTAAATCATTATGACAATGAACTGAAAGAATAGCCTTATCAATATTCTTCACGTTCTCCATCAAATACTGAATGCGTTTGCCATACAAATGAGGTAAGCAATAGCCCGTAGTATCGGGAATGTTTACTACATCGGCACCGGCAGCAATAACAGCTTCGGTAAGTTGTGCCAGAAACTTTAAGTCAGCGCGACCGGCATCTTCGGCATAGAACTCAACTTCGTAACCTTTTTCTTTTGCGTATTTGGTTGCCCACACGCCTTGCTCTAATACTTGCTCGCGCGAACTTCTGAATTTATGTTTGATGTGAACATCGCTTGAACCAATACCCGTATGAATGCGACCTTGTTTGGCATGGCGCAACGCTTCAGCAGCTACATCAATATCTTCTTTCTTTGAGCGGGTTAGTCCGCAAACAATAGTAGTTTTTAAAGCTTTGGAGATTTCAACCACCGATAAAAAATCACCGGGACTTGAAATCGGAAAACCGGCTTCGATTACATCCACACCGAGAGCTTCGAGTTCGCGGGCAATAATAACTTTCTCTTCCGTTCTTAATTGACAGCCGGGCACCTGTTCGCCATCGCGAAGCGTGGTATCGAAGATTTGAATTTTGTTACTCATGGTTTTGAATCGTTACTGGTTACTGGCAACTTTTTTCAATTCACTTAAAATTTGTTCTCCCATTTGCTGGGTATTCAGAATTTTATCTTTCGATGTTTTTGCATCTGCGATGTCGGCTGTGCGATAACCTGCTTTAAGCGTTTGCTCCACTGCCTTGATTACCACTTCCGATTCATCCTTAAGTCCTAACGAAATATCAAGTAGTAACGCGGCCGACAAAATAGAAGCCAACGGGTTTGCAATTCCTTTTCCGGTAATATCATGCGCACTTCCGTGGATGGGTTCGTACAATCCTACTTTATCGCCCACCGATGCTGAAGCGAGCATACCCATGGAGCCCGCAATCTGCGAAGCTTCATCGGTAAGAATATCGCCAAACAAATTTCCAGTAAGCACTACGTCAAAACTTTTTGGGTTTTGAATAAGCTTCATCGCGGCTGCATCAATAAACTGATGCTCTAAGGTTACGTCCGGATATTGTTTACTTACCTCATTTACTACTTCGCGCCATAGGCGTGAACTTTCCAACACGTTGGCTTTGTCAACCGAAGTAACTTTCTTTTTGCGTGTGCGTGCGGCCTGAAATGCTTTGTGTGCAATACGCTCTACTTCATATTTCTGATAAATCATCAGATCATACGCAGTTGCACCGTCATCCTTTCTTCCTTTCTCCCCGAAATAAACATCACCGGTCAACTCGCGGAAGAAAAGAATATCAGAACCTTTCAGGATTTCTGGTTTAATACTGGACGCTTCCAGTAATTCATCAAATAATTTAATGGGACGCAGGTTGGCATATAGGCCAAGTTCTTTGCGCATTTTCAATAGACCTTGTTCGGGTCTTACTTTTAAAGTAGGATCGTTATCGTATTTAGGATGGCCCACCGCGCCAAACAAAATGGCATCGCAGTTTTTTAGTTTTGTTAGAGTTTCGTCTGGCAACGGATTGCCCGTTGCTTCAATGGCATCGTGGCCAATGGTAGCAGAATCAAATTCAAATTGATGATCGAACAACCCGGCAATTTTCTCCAACACCTTTTTGCCTTCGGTGGTTACTTCTTTTCCAATTCCGTCTCCGGGTAGAATTATTATTTTTTTATTCACGTCAGATATCTTTTATCGTTACCGGTTTCCAGTCACCGGTTACCGGTAACGGGGAACTGGAAACCAGTTAATGTGCTAAATCAAATTCTCTAATCTCTTTATTCAAACTCAACAGGTAGTCGATATCATCGTACCCATTAATTAAACATTCTTTTTTATAGGCGTTAATCTCAAACTGTTCGGCCTGGCCATCAAAGCTGATTTGTTGTTTAGTCAGATCAACTGTTACTTCTGTTTTTGGATTTTGTTGAATGGCCGTGAGCAGACTTTGTAAAAATTTATCTGTAACCACCACGGGTAGCACGGCATTGTTCAATGCGTTATTTTTAAAAATATCCGCAAAGAAACTAGATACCACTACGCGGAAACCATAATCATAGATTGCCCACGCTGCGTGCTCGCGACTGCTTCCACAGCCAAAATTTTTTCCGGCTACCAGAATCTTACCGCTGTATGCGGAATTGTTCAAGGCAAATTCTTTAATGGGATTATTATCACCATCAAAGCGCCAATCGCGAAATAGGTTATCGCCAAAGCCTTCGCGCGTTGTAGCTTTCAAGAAGCGTGCAGGTATTATCTGATCGGTATCAATATTTTCTACCGGTAATGGTACTGCTGTTGATTTTAATGTTATGAATTTCTCTTTCATAAGTGGTCGATAGTCCATAGTCGATAGCCATTATTGACTATCGACTTTATTTATTTTATATAAACTCTCTGACATCTGTTACCTTGCCTGTAATCGCAGCTGCTGCAGCACTTAGCGGACTGGCCAAAAATGTTCTTGACTTTGGGCCTTGTCTTCCTTCAAAATTTCTATTGCTGGTGCTGATACAATATTTACCTGCCGGAATTTTATCTTCATTCATCCCCAAACAAGCTGAGCATCCGGGCTCGCGCAATTCAAAACCTGCGGCTTCAAAAATTTTATCAAGCCCTTCTTTCTTGGCTTGCTCCTGAACCTGTTTCGATCCGGGCACAACCCAAACCTCAACACCAGTTGCTTTCTTTTTGCCTTTCACCATAGCGGCTACTTCGCGCAAGTCTTCAATGCGGGCGTTGGTACAACTTCCTATAAATACATAGTCGATGTTTTTGCCGAGCAAAGGTGTGCCTTGCTCAAGGCCCATATAAGTAAGCGACTTTTCGAAAGAGGTTTGCTCGCTTAATTCTTTCAGCTCCTTTGCAGTAGGAATGCGATCGGTAACTTTCATGCCCATGCCCGGATTGGTACCGTAGGTAATCATCGGTTCAATATCGGCTGCATCGTAGGTAAGTACGCTATCATACACTGCGCCTTCATCCGTTGGTAACTGCTTCCAGGTTTCAACTGCTGTATCGAAAGCGGCACCTTGGGGTGCAAATCTTCTTCCTTTAATGTAGTTGAAAGTTGTTTCGTCCGGAGCGATTAAACCACCACGGGCGCCCATCTCAATGCTCATGTTGCAAATAGTCATGCGGGCTTCCATGGAAAGATTACGAATGGCATCGCCAGCATATTCAACAAAAAAGCCAGTGGCACCACTGGCTGAGATTTTTGAGATGATGTATAAAATAATGTCTTTGCTGACCACCCCTTTACCCAACTTGCCATTGATTTCAATCTTCATGGTTTTGGGTTTGTATTGCAAAATACATTGAGTAGCCAACACTTGTTCCACTTCGGATGTACCAATACCAAACGCTACACTGCCAAACGCTCCATGCGTAGAAGTATGACTATCGCCACACACCATGGTCATGCCTGGTTGTGTTAAACCAAGTTCAGGCCCGATAATATGTACAATACCTTGAAACGGATGCCCCAGATCATACAACTCAACTCCAAACTCTTTACAATTTTTGCGAAGGGTTTCTACCTGATGGCGTGACAAGGCTTCTTTAATAGGCAGATGCTGATCTTTGGTCGGCACATTATGATCGGCTGTAGCCGTTGTACGATTAACGTTAAAAACTTTTATGCCGCGTTTACGCAAGCCGTCAAATGCCTGCGGACTGGTAACTTCATGTATATAATGCCGGTCGATAAATAAAGCATCGGGATAACCTTCGGCACGCTTCACTACATGTGCATCCCAGATTTTTTCAAATATTGTTTTCGGTTTCTGCGCGCTCACAACAATCGTTAGTTTGTTATAGACTATAAAAAACGAAACCGTCCCACCAAAGGCGGGACGGTTTACATTAGGTTTAGGTTAGGTTATTGGGTAATCATTCGATTCGCTAATAACTGGTTCAAATATGAGTAATCGTTTGGTATTACTCAAGAAAAATCAAGAAGATGTTAAGCGAAGGCTTACGAGTGTTTGGGAATTATTTTACTTCGCGGATGCTAATGGCGCAACCACCACCAGCGGCCAGATTAATTTTAAGTTTGGTCTTCTTATTAACCGACTTCTTTTCGATTACATAAGCTTCGGGTTTCGTTTTCCAATGTGCTTGTTCGCCATCGCGATAGATAATGGCTTCATATTTTTTACCAGCATCAAGAAAATCAAAACTTAAATTGAGTACGCGACTGTTCTCGTCAGTAATGGCACCGAGGTACCAATCATTTTTATTTTTTGCCTTGCGGGCGATGGTCAGGTAATCGCCTGGTTCGGCTTCCAGTATGCGGGTGTCAGCCCAATCCACAGGCACATCTATTATGAACTGCAAGGCATCGGTATGCTTTTCGTAATTCTCAGGCAAATCGGCAACCATTTGCAACGGACTATAAATCGTAACATATAAAGCCAATTGTTTGGCTAATGTGGTTCGTACTTCTGTAGTTCGCGTGGGTTCAAATTGATTGAGCTTGAAACAAAATAGGCCGGGTGTAAAATCCATTGGACCACCCATTAATCGGGTAAAGGGAAGTATAGTAGTGTGTTCGGGCGTGATGCCTAATGCTGGCGCATTATTAAACTCACTTCCGCGTGCTGCTTCCGATGCCATCCAGTTCGGAAATGTGCGATGCAAACCGGTAGGCCGAACAGATTCGTGCGAGGCAACCATAATTTTATACGCGGCCGCTTTTTCAGCAACACGTTGATAATGATTAATCATCCATTGGCTGTCGTGATGTTCACCGCGCGGAATTATCTTGCCCACATAGCCAGTCTTTACCGTGCTCATGTTGTAGGTGTTCATCAGTTGAAATGCTTTATCCATCCACCGTTCATAATTAAAAGCCGAACCAGAAGTTTCATGGTGCATGATAAGCTGTACGCCTTTTTGTTTAGAGTAGGCAGTTAATTCTTTCAGATCATAATCGGGATAGGCAGTAACAAAATCAAAGACATCTTCTTTCCAGTTTCCGAACCAGTCTTCCCAACCAACATTCCAACCTTCCACCAGCACGCCATCAAATTTATGTTGCGATGCAAAATCGATATAGTGTTTAATGTTAGCCGTGTTAGCTCCATGTTTACCACTGGAAAGTTCCCACGTAGCTTTGCCCACGTGCATCTCCCACCACATGCCTACAAACTTTTGAGGTTTAATCCAATCTGTAGTAGTATAGGATGTGGGTTCATTCAGGTTCAGAATTATTTTGGAAGCCAGCACTTCGGTAGCATTATCGCTTATAATAATAGTGCGCCACGGTGTGCGCGAAGGATTTTCAAGATAGGCTTTGTTACCAATTGCATCGGGAACAAGGTGTGACTGAAAAGTAAGCGTAGGTTTATCCAGATTAAGATGCATGGCCGGATAATTAATAAGAGCCGCCTCGTGAATGTTGATGTAAAGACCATCAGCAGTTTTCATCAATAGCGGTGTTTGAACGGCATCCGGCCCAATTACAGATTTTACTGCGATGTCGGGTTCCTTATTCGCTGCGGTTACAGCATCAATTTCGCTGAGGCGCGTAGTATTATAGAGATATTCATTGGTGTCGTAATCGCCAGGAATCCAAAAAGTTTTATGATCATCAGCCAGACTGAACTGTGTAAGTTCATCGCCAACAATAATGTATTTGTTTGTTTGAGATGGGAACTCATATCGAAACCCGATACCATCATCAAACACCCGAAACCCAACCTTTAGCGTAATGCCGCTTTGCGATTTATCAGCCAAAGTCAATGATAGCTCTTTGTAATGATTTCTGATTTTATTCATCTCACCCCACACAGGTGTCCACGTATCATCATGAACCAAAGAATCAACTTTAGTAATTTCGAAATTAGCTAACGTGGCTTCTGGTTTGGTTAATTTGAAAGCCAACTGCGAAGACTTGATTACTGATTTGCCTTTATAGTTAACCTGATAAGTTAGTGTTGATGTGTTTGAAATCGAAACTGAAATGGTTCCTGCCGGAGAGTTAACAGTGTAACTTTGGGAGAAGACCAAATGAACACTGAATAAAACGAGAACTGTAATAATCAGTTTATGCATAAAAGTAAGTTGAGGTAGCAAATTAGTTTACCACCACGGCAATGGTAGTTTTATTTCGTTAACCGATTCAACTACTAAATCTGGTTTGTAGGCATAACGAATCAAATGTTCTTTTTTAGTGATACCACTCAACACCAGAATAGTTTTATAACCCATCTGCACGCCTCCGCGAATGTCGGTATCCATGGTATCGCCAATAATGGTAGTCTCGGCTGTTTCCAAACCTAATGCTTTACGCGCACCGCGCATCATTACCGGGCCGGGTTTACCCACCACAAAGGCTTTAATGCCTGTGGCCTCTTCAATCATGGCTGTTGTAGATGCAATGCCCAGATTATCCCAACCTTTTTTCTTGGGCGATGGATCGCGATTGGTGGTTACAAACTTGGCTCCGGCCAAAATCATATCGACTGCGCGTTGCACCATTTCCAAAGTAAAATTTCTTCCTTCACCCAACACCACAAAATCCGGATCGGTGTTAACTAACGTTATTCCATTTTCATGTAACGAAGAAATCAGTCCGCCTTCGCCCAACACATAAGCTGTACCATTTGGGGTTTGGCTGGCCAGAAATTTTCCGGTAGCCATAGCACTGGTGTAAACATGCTTTTCAGTTACGTTAATTCCTAGCCGTGCAAGTTTACGAACAGCCTCCAGCCGCGTGCGCTGACTGTTGTTGGTCATAAAACTAAAGGGGATACCTTCTTTTAAAAGCCGGGCAATAAACACATCTGCTCCGGGAATCATGATATCTCCACCATACACCACGCCATCCATGTCAATCAATAAACCTTGTGCCATACCTTAATAATTAAGGTACAAGATAACTTATTGATGGGAGAATTTCAGATTGGAAGGGATAAGAATAAATTACTTAATAAAAACATTTTTCAGATAACGTTTGCGCACGTCTCTGTAAATGTAAAAATCCGAATCTATTGTGACTATTTCTTTGATGTTGTTTGTTTCGGCTGCAACAATAAGCGTTGCATCGGCAAGGTCCATGGGCACATCTTTAAACTTTTCGGATAATTCCATTAATCTAACAATGTGGTAAGTCTCTATTTCAATCATGTACAACCCGCCCCGGTTAATCCACTCTAGCAGCGCGAGTTGTGCTTTCACACTAAAGTTTAACAGATGCGAGGCCTCTGTAATTACTGGCCATGTGGTAAACAATGTTCCTTTGTAACTTTTTATAAACGAAACGGCTTGCGTGTGATAACTATCGCTTTTGTCAAAAAGAGCGATGAGTGGCCCGGCATCAATGAGCGTGTTTTTCACGAAGTAATTCTTTTAACTTCTTTTTATAACTAACGGAATTATTTTTTGAACCGCTACCTTCCTGGCCAAAGAGATCAGCGCCAGCCTCGAAAGGGTTTTTACTTTTTTTGCGTTGGGTAAGGTAAAGTTCAATAGCCTCCTTTACCACAATGGATTTAGAGACACCCTCTCTTTGGCAATAGGCATTTAATTGCTCTTCCTCGTCATCTGATAACCGCACCGTAAGCATAATTGTAATTTTGTATTACAAATGTAATACAAAATTCGTCACTTGCAAATCTGATAGAAAAACTGAGTTTTCCCGATTTAAACCAAATATTCGAACAAATTCTCGTTCTGGTTTACAAGGGTATAATTGAGTTTATGGCCGTCCATACGCTCAATCAGCGTAGCAAAATCTTCGCGCGATTTTACTTCAATACCAATTAAAGCGGGGCCGGTTTCTTTGTTATGTTTCTGAATAAATTCAAAACGAACAATGTCATCGTTAGGCCCAAGAATATGGTTTACAAATTCTTTCAAGGCTCCGGGGCGTTGTGCAAAACGTACAATGAAATAATGCTTTAAGCCTTCATATAATAACGAACGTTCTTTGATTTCATTCATCCGGTCGATGTCGTTATTACCACCGCTTAAAATGCACACTACTTTTTTGCCTTTCAGCTTAGCGGCATATTGATCTAATGCTGCAATGGATAATGCTCCGGCAGGTTCGGCCACAATTGCATCTTCATTATATAATTGAAGAATGGTAGAACTTACTTTGCCTTCGGGCACCAATAACATATCCGCAATTTTGTCTTTGCTGATCTGAAAAGTAAGGTCACCTACTTTTTTTACAGAGGCACCATCCACAAACCGTTGAATGCTATCTAACACAACAGGCTTACCCGCTTTGAGTGCTTCTTTCATAGAAGGCGCACCTTGCGGCTCTACCCCAATAACTTTTGTATTGGGCGAGTACGTTTCAAAGTAGGTTACTAATCCGGCACACAAACCACCACCGCCTATTGGCACAAATACAAAATCAATATTCGATTGTTCTTCCAGAATTTCTTTGGCAACTGTTCCCTGGCCTTCAATCACTTTTGCATGATCGAAAGGTGGAATAAAAATCATTTTCTTTTCTTCGGTGAATTGCAGTGCATGCGCCTGGCATTCATCGAACGTATCGCCAATCAACACAATTTCAATATTCTCGCCACCAAACATTTTTACCTGATTGATTTTTTGTTTGGGCGTAATCGCAGGCATGTAAATCACACCTTTAATGTTCAACTCACGACAGGAGAAAGCCACACCTTGTGCGTGATTGCCTGCACTGGCGCAAACCACTCCGCTTTTACGCTGCTCTTCCGTTAAGCTTTGGATCAGGTTGTAGGCTCCCCGAATTTTATACGAACGCACAACCTGTAAGTCTTCGCGTTTCAAGTAGACTTTGCAACCGAATTTTTCAGAGAGCTTTCGATGAAATTGTAGTGGCGTTTTTAAGACTACTGGTTTCAACACCTCGTAAGCTGCGTTGATGTCAATATTAAATGCTTTCGTGGATGTCATGATCAGGTGAAAATCAATTATTTTTTTACGGCAACAATTATTCCGGTTGCCCAAACTTGTTTTGTTAGGGTTAAATCACTTCTCTTCTCCAACACGTTAACAAGATTAATTGCTTTTTCGTGATGACCCTCTGGCCAGTTAGGTTGAGGCAGCATGTCGTCTATAATATAAATACCTCCTTTATTTAACATGGCTAATACTTCATCCAGCAAAAGGTATTTACCATGCCAGGTATCGGCAAAGATGTAATCGTATTTTTTGTCGCGATTACTTTGTACCCATTCTTCGCCATCCGTGCAAATAAGCTTCAGGCGCTTATCAGAACCCAAAGAAGACTGGGCGATTTCAAGAAACTTGGCATCGTTGTCTATTGACGTTAGAGTAGATTTTTCATTCATTCCGTCCAATATCCAGGAAGTTGATAAGCCTGTTCCAGTACCGAGTTCAAGAAATTGACCGTCAGGTTTTGAACTGGCCAATGTTCTAAGTAACGAACAAGTCAACACATCAGAGGCCATCGTAAAGCCAGAGCGCTTTGTGGCTTCATTGATCGTGTTGTAGGCAACTGGAAATTGTTGTTGAATTTGTTCGTTCATTTAGAAAGGCATAAAACATAAGACATAAGTATCAAGAAGGTAGAAATAATGTAAATCTGTTCTTGCTACTTATGTCTTGCCACTTACTTCTAGTTGATCATGCTTGCTTCTACACTTGCCTTTTCAGGTCTTAGTTTTCTAACGGCAGCACCTGCTTGCCACAATTCGCTTTCGCGAACTTCTTTTAATTCTTCAGCAAGCTTCTCGCGATAGTCAGGTTTGCTACACGTATCGATAGTGCGTTTTGCTTCGGCACCACTGGCTACGCTCTCATATAGTTCTTTGAAAACTGGTAGCGTAGCTGCTTTGAATTTCTTTTTCCAATCTAACGCACCGCGTTGTGCGGTAGTAGAACAATTAGCATACATCCAATCCATACCGTTTTCGGCAACCAATGGCATCAGCGATTGAGTTAACTCTTCTACCGTTTCGTTGAAAGCTTCAGAAGGCGTGTGACCTTTTGAACGCAACACTTCGTATTGTGCTTCAAAAATTCCAGCGATAGCACCCATAAGTGTACCACGCTCGCCAGTCAGATCAGAATAAACTTCTTTTTTGAAATCAGTTTGGAATAAGTAACCTGAACCCACACCAATCCCTAAAGCAATTGCTTTTTCAGTTGCTTTACCTGTGGCATCCTGAAACACTGCGTAGCTCGAGTTAATGCCTTTGCCTTGCAGAAATAATCTGCGCACAGAAGTACCCGAGCCTTTTGGTGCAGCCAATACTACATCTATATCAGCCGGAGGAATAATTCCGGTTTGTTCTTTGAAGGTGATGCCAAAGCCGTGTGAGAAGTACAATGTTTTTCCTTTGGTAAGGAATGGTTTGATAGTAGGCCACAATGCAATCTGTCCGGCATCGGATAACAGAAACTCAAGAATAGTTCCGCGCTTGGCAGCTTCTTCAATGTCGAACAACGTTTCGCCCGGTACCCAGCCGTGTTCAACTGCTTTATCCCAGGTTTTTGAACCTTTGCGTTGGCCAACAATTACTTTAAATCCGTTATCGCGCAGGTTTAATGCTTGTGCCGGACCTTGCACTCCGTATCCAATAATTGCTATGGTTTCATTCTTTAGCACATCCAGTGCTTTTTCCATGGGGAATTCTTCGCGGGTTACCACTTCTTCCCATACACCTCCAAAATTAATCTTTGCCATTTTTATTTAATTAGTTAGTAATTAGTCTTTAGTATTAAGTAGTTAGTCTTTAGTAATTAGTATTGAGTAAATCAGCTTAGTCTACATCAACAATGCGTTCACTTAATTCCAGGTAATGATCGCTGCCTACGGTGTAGTTTGCATATTCTACCTCAATCAGTTTTTCGAGTTGATGTTTTACTTTTTCCATTAAATCGGGTGTAGTGTGCAACAGCAACACCGCCCCGCCTTTACGGAAATCATTTTCGTTTTCGTGAGCCATTAATTTTTTAATGCGCACGCGTCTGCGGTTTAATACATTCACAATCCGGTTAAGGATAGAGAAGTTATTTTCTGCTACGAGTTCTAAGGTATAGTCCTGCTTCATATTAATGTTACCAGTTTCTGGTTACCGGTTACTGGCAACTGGAAACCTCTTGTTATTAATTCTATTTTGGTATTTCCAAAATAACTTCCGAGACCCCAGCCCCAGCCGGTACCATCGGGAATACATTATCTTCTTTCTCAACTACTACTTCCAGAAAATAAGATGTTTCTGAGGCCAACATCTTCTTTAGTTCCGCTTCCAGATTTTTTTGCTCTGTTACTTTCGCAGCTGGAATACGATACGCTTCCGCGATTTTTACAAAATCAGGATTTTGCATTTCGGTAAACGAATAGCGCTTGCCATGAAAGAGTTGTTGCCATTGGCGCACCATACCCAGAAAGTTATTGTTCAGTACAAGAATCTTTACCGGTATGTTGTATTGCATAATGGTGCCTAACTCTTGAATAGTCATTTGATACCCGCCATCGCCAATTACAGCTATTACTTGTTGACTGGGTGCGGCAACTTTTGCACCCATAGCCGCAGGTAAAGCAAACCCCATAGTGCCTGCACCACCTGAAGTTATATTGGCGCGTGGATTTTTGTATTGATAATAACGCGAAGTAACCATTTGATGCTGCCCCACATCAGTAACCACAACTGCTTCGCCATTGGTTAATTGCGAAAGCATATAAATTACTTCCGCCATTTTTAAGCTGGCGGTGTTGCGAATTTCTTTTACAACAACTTTTTCAAACTCTTCGTTGTTGAGTTTTTTGAAACTTTCAATCCATTCAGGAAAAGAATTTTTGGTGCAAAGTTTTGTTAACGCACTCAAGGCATCTTTTGCATCGGCATGAACTGGAACGGTTGGCGTTATTATTTTGTTGATCTCGGCTTTATCGATATCGATATGAATAACCTTTGCTTGTTTGGCATACTTGCTTACGTTTCCGGTAACGCGATCATCGAAGCGCATGCCAATCGCAATCAGTACATCGCATTGGTTTGTATTAACGTTGGGGCCATAGTTACCATGCATACCCAGATAACCCACATAGTTGGGATGATCGCACGAAAGTGCACCCAGACCAAGTAATGTGCTGGCAACCGGAATGCCGGTCTTTTCTGTAAATGCTTGTAACTCTTTCGAGGCACCGGCAAGCAAAATGCCTTGGCCTGCTAAAATGTAAGGTCGCTTGGCATTGTTGATTAACGCAGCGGCTTCTTCTATTTGTGCCGATTGTAAAACGGGTTTGGGTTTGTACGTGCGTACTGCATGGCACGCTTCGTATTCAAACTCTTCAATCAATTCGTTTTGTGCATTCTTGGTTATGTCAACCAATACCGGGCCTGGTCTTCCGCTTGCCGCGATATAGAATGCTTTCGCGATAGCAGGTGCAATGTCTTTAGCTTCGGTAACCTGTACATTCCATTT
Source organism: Cytophagales bacterium (assembly GCA_017303795.1). Lineage (GTDB taxonomy): Bacteria > Bacteroidota > Bacteroidia > Cytophagales > Cyclobacteriaceae > ELB16-189. The sequence goes on from JAFLBR010000005.1 coordinate 42,558, forward strand.
AGTAACTGGTAATGTGGTGTTGATTACATCAGTTTCCTGAAAGGCATCGGTACCCAGTAAATGTGCAAACACCTGGCCGGTAATACACACTACAGGCGTTGAATCAATCAATGCATCGGCTAAGCCCGTAACAAGATTAGTTGCACCAGGGCCCGATGTGGCAAACACAACTCCCGTTTTGCCCGATACCCGTGCATAACCTTGTGCCGCATGAATAGCACCTTGTTCGTGGCGCACTAACAAATGAGTTAATTTATCGGCATAACCGTACAGGGCATCATACACCGGCATGATAGCACCGCCCGGATAACCAAAAATGTGTTGCACTTTTTCAGCTACCAGGCAACGCAACAAAGCTTCCGACCCTGTGATTTTTGTTACCGTTTTCACTCCGTCCGCTTCCTGTTTTTCAATTTTTGTTGCTACCATTTTCTTTTCCTTTAACTCCGAAGAATCTTTTTTGTCTCCCCTTCGGGGTTTGTTTCAATCCTCACGCCTCTTCTATAATCATTTCATCCCTTCGGGATTTAGTAACCTGCCTACGTGTTTATCACTCTTCATCCGTAACACATCCATCAGCAGCAGTTTTTACATGTTGCGCATATTTATATAAAACACCATTCTTTACCCGCAAAGCCGGAGCTTTGTAGTGCGATTTTCTAATCGCAATTGTTTTTTCGTCAACCAATAAATTGATGGTATGCTTCTTTACATCAATCTCAATCCAATCGCCATCTTCTACAAGCGAAAGTAATCCACCGTCAAATGCTTCGGGTGTGATGTGCCCAATCACAAATCCGTGCGAGCCACCAGAAAATCTTCCATCGGTAATTAGGGCTACACTTTTACCAAGCCCAGAACCCATAATTAAACTGGTGGGTTTTAACATCTCAGGCATACCGGGTGCACCTTTCGGGCCTACATAACGAATCACCACTACATCGCCTTCTTTTATTCTTCCGGATTTAATGCCATCTACCAATTCAAACTCACCATTAAATACGCGCGCTGTTCCTTTAAAGCGTTCGCCTTCCTTGCCGGTTATTTTAGCAACCGATCCTTGTGGTGCCAGGTTTCCATAGAGAATCTGTAAGTGACCGGTTTTTTTAATCGGTTTTTCAAAAGGAAGAATTACATCTTGCTTTTCGAAGTCGAGGTCTTTAGCGCTGGCCACATTTTCGGCTAATGTTTTTCCGGTAACGGTTAAACAATCGCCATGCATATAGCCTTTGCTTAATAGATATTTTATAACAGATGGCACACCGCCAATTTTGTGCAGTGCTTCCATCAGATATTTACCACTGGGTTTTAAATCCGCGATAAGCGGAGTTTTATCGGAGATGCGTTGAAAATCTTCTTGTGTTAGTTGCACACCTACACTTTTTGCCATCGCGATTAAGTGCAACACGGCATTGGTTGAACCGCCCAACACCATCACAATAGTAATGGCATTTTCAAACGCCTTAAACGTCATGATGTCGCGGGGCTTAATGTCTTTTTCCAACAACAACCGAATGGCTTTCGCGGCTTCGGTACACTCAGCCGATTTTTCTTTGCTTAACGCAGGATTGGAAGCGGAGTAAGGCAACGACATACCTAATGCTTCGATCGCAGATGCCATGGTGTTGGCGGTGTACATACCACCACATGCTCCGGCACCGGGACAAGAGTTCTGAATGATGCCTTTGTAATCTTCATCTGAAAGTTTGCCTTGAATTTTTTCGCCCAGCGCTTCAAACGAAGAAATGATATTTAACTCACGACCTTTGTAATGACCACCGGCAATGGTGCCACCATAAACCATAATAGCAGGGCGGTTCAATCGGCCCATCGCCATAAGCGAACCGGGCATATTTTTATCGCAGCCTACTACGGCAATCAAGCCATCGTAATATTGGGCGCCACATACGGTTTCAATAGAGTCGGCAATAACTTCGCGACTTACTAACGAGTAGCGCATGCCTTCGGTGCCATTGGCAATACCATCACTTACGCCAATGGTATTAAAAATCAAACCTACCAGTTCCTGATCCCAAACGGCTTGCTTTACTTCACCAGCTAATGCATTCAGGTGCATGTTGCAGGTGTTGCCATCATAACCGGTGCTTACAATACCAACCTGTGCTTTTTTAAGATCGTGTTCTGTTAAACCAATTCCGTACAGCATGGCCTGCGATGCGGGCAGCGTTGGGTCTTGGGTGATGGTGCGGCTGTATTTATTTAATTCAGTACTCACTTTATTCTTTTTTATAAAAGTTTCCTGTTGCCAGTTACCGGTGGGTTAAGACTGGTAACAGGAAACCGGTAACATTTAGACTATTACGTACGAATAACTCTTATCTAACACTATACACTTGTAGGCTTCTTGCACTACTGCGCCCATAGATTGTTTCCATGGTTTTGAGAATAGCTGGCCTTCAATTGATTCGATGGCTACTACTTCGGCAGCGGTGCCGCAGAAAAATGCACTGTCAGCTTCAAATAATTCTTCGGGCCGGAAAAATTTTTCTACTATCGGTAAATCCATTTCGCGACAAATTTCAAAAACAGTTTGGCGGGTAATGCCGGGAAGAATGTTTCCGAGTGGTGGTGTATAAAGCACGCCATCCTTCTCAAAAAAGAAATTGGCTCCGGGCCCTTCCGCCACGAAGCCATTTATGTCAAGCATTAATGCTTCATCAAAGCCACGTTGTTTTGCCTCGTTGGTAGCCATGATGGAGTTTACATAATGACCACACACCTTGGCATCCATCTTTACCGATTTGGGGTTGGGTCGCTGAAAAGAAGACACGCAAACTTTTAGTGATTGATGGCCATGATATTTGCCCCATTGCCATGCGGCTATCATTACCGATACTCCGGTTGGTGCAGATAACGTCATGTTTGGTGCGCAATACACCAGCGGCCGGATGTAGGCATCTTTCAGATTATTTTTTTCCAACACCTGGTAAGAGAGTTGGGTAAGTTCTTCGGTTGAGTAGTTGAAGGGAATGTTCACCAGTTCGCAACTGCGCTGAAGACGTTCGAAGTGTTCGTGGGCTTTAAAAATTTTTACACCGTTAATGGTTTGGTAGGCACGAATGCCTTCGAAGGCGCCATAGCCATAGTGCAACGTTTGGCTATACAAATCGGTGGTGGCGTCTTTTGCTTTTACAAATTTTCCATCGTGAAAGATGATGGTGTTGTCGGAGTAATACATAGGTAGTTTAAAACAATCGTTAGTTTGCGGTTAACACTATAAAACAAAACCGTCCCGCTTGGGGCGGGACGGTTTCAATATCTTTTTACAATATCGCTACAGCCCCGGTTTTCGGAGAATAATGACATTGAGCACGAGCACACTGATTGTTGCCAGCGTGCGATTGATTTGATTCATGTTACTAGTTAGATTCATAATCTTGTGCGTGAGTACAAGATTCAAAAATTTTGTAATGAGTTTCAACGAAACTGGAATAAAAAGTTTCAAAAAATGAATATAACGAATGTTAGGTGGGAATCTCAGGTCTAACTTTATGCACAACTTCTGTGCATAAAGTATTATTACTTGCACAGAAAAAATGCAAATAGTTAGCTTGCCAAATACTCCACTATCCCATCGCGGATAGCGGTAAATGTCTTTACCAGAATTTCTTCATTCTCTTCCAGCAGCGTAACCCGAAAGCCCTGAAGTTCGGAACAGAAAGAAGAGATAGGCACCACACAAACTCCTTTCGCGCCAAGCAGGTAATACACAAAACGTTTGTCGTGCGGAATATCCTGGTTCACCCAGCTTTCAACCAGTGCTCGTATCTTCTCGTCTGCGATTTTTATTTTCTGACCAGACCTTAGCGTATCTTCTCTGAAGATGATGGTATTATAAAATGCACCAAATGTTTCGTTGAAGGTGAGTTGCGGCACAGTATGTAAAATATCGGCAATGATCTTACTACGCTTACCAATGTTGCGATTGGTTTCATCGCGATACGTTCTGAAACGCGCATCGCCTAAAATTTTTGGAATGGCTAATTGCGGCAGCTTGGTAGAACACACTTCAATCATTTTGGCATTATCCAATGCCTGACAAAAGCGATTGAAGTCAGCATCTTTATCGCGGTTGTAATATTCCATCCAGCCGCAGCGTGCGCCCGGCCACGGCAATTCTTTTGAAATACCTTTCATAGAAATGCCCGGCACATCTTCAATCACTTCGGCAAGCGGCCACGCCTTTGCTCCGTTGTAGGTTATGTTAATGTAAATCTCATCGCAGATCAAAAATAATTTAAACTCTTTGGCGATAGCTACAATCCGCTTTAGTGTTTCGTAGGGATACACCATGCCCGTAGGGTTATCAGGGTTGATGATGAGAATGCCTACTACATTGGGGTTGTATTTTACTTTATTATATAAGTCGTCCAGATCGGGATACCATTTATTGTCCGGATCCAATTTATACGTTAACGGTTCGTGCCCGGCATGGGCCGCTTCGGCACTAGAGTGTGTAGAATAAGCAGGCGAAGGGCCAATTACGCGTGATGTAGGCGTGATGTATTGATATACTTTGGCAATGGCATCGCCCAGGCCATTGAAGAAACAAATATCATCGGGCGTAATCTGAACACCACCCAATTGATTGGTTTGTGCAGCCAGAAACTTACGCGTATCTAAAATGCCTTTACTAGGACAATAACTATAGGCATCGTTTTGCAACGCGAGGTCGGCAATAATTTTTCTGATCCATTCCGGTAGTTGATGATGTTTCTGAATGGGGTCGCCAATGTTTTCCCAATGTATTTCTTTACCGAGGTTCCGGATCTGTTCGGCTTTCTTTACGATCTCTCGGATTTCGTAACTGAGTTCTTTGGCTCCTTCGCTGAGTAGTTGCTGACGCATGGTTTGTGTTTAAAGCAGAAATCTAAAAGCTCTAAAGTTTAGAGTTTCAAATTTTAGCCCGAAAGTAAGTGGAAGTTAAGGAGTTGCAAAAAATTGATTCTTTCAAGTAAATGCTAAAAATTTTAGTATTATTGTTCTGTGGAGAAGAGCATAATACATCTGGATCTGGACGCCTTTTTTGTAGCGGTTGAACGCAAAAAAGAGCCAAAATTGAAAAATTTGCCACTTATTGTTGGCGGTAGCAACCGCAGGGGCGTGGTGGCGGCTTGTAGTTACGAAGCGCGGAAGTTCGGGGTACACTCGGCCATGCCCATGTATCTGGCCCTGCAACTTTGCCCCGATGCCAAAGTTATTTCGGGCGATATGGAAGCTTATAGCCTGTATTCGCATCTGGTTACTGAAATTATTGCCGATAAAGCTCCGGCATTTGAAAAATCTTCTATCGATGAATTTTACATCGATGCCACCGGTATGGACCGATACGTAGGCACGTATAAGTGGGCCATCGAACTTCAAAACAAAATTATTAAGGAGAGCGATCTGCCTATTTCCATGGCGCTATCGGTAAACAAATTGGTATCGAAAGTTGCCACGGGCGAATTCAAACCCAAAGCGCAAGTACAAATTCCGCAGCATGAAGTAATCCGGTTTCTCGATCCGCTTGCTATCGATAAGATTCCAATGATCGGAAAACAAACGGCTTCTTTTCTGTACGATATGGGCGTGCGCACCGTGGCTACCTTACGGGAAATGCCAATGCCTTTTCTGGTAAGTGCGTTTGGTAAAAATGGAATGAGTTTGTGGAACAAAGCCCGCGGACTGGACGACTCGCCCGTGGTTTCCTACAGCGAACAAAAATCTATTTCAACTGAATCTACTTTTGAACACGATACCATTGATGTTAAGCGATTAAAATCTATTCTGATTGTGATGGTAGAGAAAGTGGCGTTTCAACTGCGCGAACAGAAAAAACTTACTTCGTGCATTACAGTAAAAATCCGGTATTCCAATTTCGATACCGAAACCAAACAAGTACATATTCCCTACACTTCGTCCGATCATGTGATTTTGCGCGTGGTGCAGGAACTATTCGATAAACTGTATAACCGCAGAATGCTGATACGATTAGTTGGTGTGCGATTGAGTAATCTGGTGCAGGGCAATCATCAGATCAGTTTGTTTGATGAAACCGAAGAAGATGTAAACCTGTACGAAGCGATGGATTTGATTAAACATAAACACGGAGTAGATAAACTGGTACGCGCCACTACGCTGGGTGTAAACAAACGCGTGCGCATGGAAATGAATGTGTTTAATGGTAAGATCAGAAAGGATTTGTTGAAGATGTAATTTGATTCCTAACCCTCGGTCTGTTCCTCACAAGATCGAAAACTAACATCATGTACCTCAATTGCCACACCGGTTTCAGTTTTAAATATGGCACGCTGCCTATTAAAACTCTTTTTGAAGAAGCCAAACGCTGCGGCATTCATAAACTGGCGCTAACTGAAATCAACAACACTGCTTCTTACCTTGAACTATTACGCCTTTGCGATGAAAACAAACCGCAATCAAACGGCCTCACAAAATTTGGTAAAGAAGCATACCCGTTAGCATTAGCCGTAGGTATTGAGTTTCGCGATAAAAGCCAGCAACTGCTTTATATTATTATCGCTAAAAACAATTCTGGTTTTGAATTACTAAACCGGTTTCTCTCGTATCATAATCGCGAAGATAAACCATTACCACCACGCGCTCCGGTTATGGAAAACACAGTTGTGATTTATCCATATCCACAAATTCAACCCGAAGCTTTACGCGAAAATGAATTTATGGGTGTGGGTAGTCATCAGTTGGTAGCATTTGCGGCAGATCCCGCGCGCGAAGCGTTTCTTAACAAGTTTGTGGCACTCCACTCCGTAACCTTTTTGCCACCCGAAAAAGTGCGCGATAAAAAAACCAATCGCGATAAGCTGATTTACCGCGACCATAACACGCATCGGTTACTTCGGTGCATTGCACACAACACACTACTCAGTAAGTTGCCCGAACATCAACAAGCGCGCAAAGAAGAATACATGTTGCCCGAGCCGGAATTACGAAACCGGTTTGTTCAGTTTCCGGATTTATTGGAGCGCGCGCGCTTTCTTTTAGATCAATGCTCGATTGAATGTAAACCAGGTGAAGACAAAAATAAAAAGCACCTCCGTAGCAGTGTTGAAGATGACATCGCATACCTGCGCACAGAAACAGAAAAAGGGTATGCGGTGCGCTATGGTACAGATCGCACCATTTGGAATAACCACATCGAAAAGGAATTGCGCATTATCTCGCACAAAGGTTTTATCTCGTACTACCTCATCACGTACGATTTAATTTTGTTTGCCCGATCAAAGGGTTATGATTTTGTGGGCCGCGGTAGTGGTGCTAATAGTACGGTTGCCTATTGTTTAGGAATTACCAATGTCGATCCGATTGAACTTGATTTATACTTTGAACGCTTTCTGAATGAAGAGCGTGTAACGCCACCCGATTTCGATATTGATTTTTCGTGGGATAACCGCGATGCCATTTACGAATACCTTTTTAATAAATACGATTATGATCATGTGTGTTTGCTGGGCACACATGTTACGTACAAAGCAAAATCTATTCTGCGCGAACTCGGCAAAGTGTTTGGTTTGCCCAAAGATGAAATCGACATGCTGGTGGAGAGCCGAAAAGAAACGCTGTCGCGCGATCACATCGCCAATAAGATAATCGCGTATGCGGAATACATTGCACAAAAAGAGTTGCCAGCCAATATTTCCATTCACGCGGGCGGAGTACTGATTACCGATAAACCTATTCATGCCTACACGGCTACCGAGTATCCACCCAAAAGTTTACCCGTATCGCAATTTGAAATGCATGCAGCCGAAGACTTTGGTATTTACAAGTTCGATATTTTAAGTCAGCGTGGGTTGGGTCACATCAAAGAAACCGTTAAACATGTAAAACGGAATCAGGGAATTGATGTAGATGTATATCAGTTTAAAAAATTTAAAGCCGATGAAAAAATAAAAGACCTGATGCGCAATAGCAAAGCGATGGGTTGCTTTTATGTGGAGTCACCCGCTATGCGCATGTTGTTGGGCAAATTGCGCTGCGATGATTACCTCACACTGGTAGCAGCCAGTTCTATTATTAGGCCGGGTGTGGCCAGTTCGGGTATGATGAAAGCGTACATAGAACGCTACCACATGCATCGTAATAATATCAAGTACGAATCGATCCATCCTAAGATGGATGAAATTATGCACGATACATACGGGGTAATGGTGTATCAGGAAGATGTAATTAAAGTAGCACATCATTTTGGCGGCCTTACCTTAACCGAAGCCGATGTGCTACGCAGGGGCATGAGCGGTAAGTATCGCTCACGTGAAGAGTTTCAACGCGTGCGCGATAAGTTTTTTGAAAACTGTGAAAAGATTGGCTACGATAAAAAAGTTATTGACCGCGTGTGGTTTGAGATTGAGAGCTTTGCCGGGTATTCGTTTGCCAAAGGTCACTCGGCCAGCTATGCAGTAGAGAGTTATCAGAGTTTATTTTTGAAAGCGCATTATCCGCTGGAGTTTATGGTGGGCGTAATCAATAACTTTGGCGGCTTCTATCGCACTGAATTTTATTTTCATGAAGCGCGTATGAATGGCGCTGCTATTCTGGCCCCGTGTGTAAATCATAGTAATTACCTCACTACTATTTATGGCACGCAGATTTACATCGGGTTTATTCACCTGAAAAGCCTCGAACAAAAAATCGGGAACCACATTGAACAGGAACGAACAAAAAACGGCCCTTATAAAAGTCTGGATAACTTTTTAAGGCGCACACCCGGCATTGGATTAGAGCAGTTGCGCATTCTTATCCGGTTGGGGTCGTTTCGGTTTACCGGAAAAACAAAACAACAACTGCTGTGGGATTCGATGTTGTTCTTTACTAAAACCCGTTCGCGTCCTACTTCCGTAGAAGAATTATTTGATACCGAGCCTAAATCTTTTCCGCTGCCGGTATTGAAACGAAATAATCTGGAAGATGCTTTTGACGAACTGGAGTTGCTTGGGTTTCCGTTGTGTAATCCGTTCGAACTCTTGCTTATACAGGATTATGGCGACACCACTGCAAGTGAGTTGCCTTCAAAAAAAGGAAAGCCGGTACGCATAGTGGGTTATGTGGTTACAACCAAAGACGCCTTCACCATGAAAAACCACGATCACATGTGCTTCGGAACTTTCTACGATGTAAAAGGCGAAGTGTTTGACACCGTTCACTTTCCGGATTCAGCCCGTAAGTTTCCGTTTCGTGGGCGTGGCTTTTACCAACTGCATGGAAAAGTAACGGAAGACTTTGGCGTATATGCTATTGATGTAGCGCGCATGGAAAAATTACCCATGGTAAGCAAGCGGGCCGATAATGCTTTCGCGGAAGTGGTGACACCTGCACATACGCAGGTGAAGGGGATTTGATTCATAGTGACGGACATCCTTCAAAAAAAGTTATTAGCCTCAACCTCCACAGCCCCCGATTCAGCATTCACAATTCCCACTTCAGTCAGCATTCCTTTGGTCATGGCGTCAAACTTTGGCATTTTTGACCACTTTTTCGTTATGAAAAGTATGGGATCAAATAATTTACTGCGTTCGATTATTATTTTTTTCGGGTTGTTAGTGGCTTTGCTGGCTATGAGCTTGATAAGCGCTGCCCAATCGGTAGATGGTTATCTCTACGGAAAAGTTTACACAGACCAAAACACGTACGAGGGTGCTCTGCGCTGGGGAACGGAAGAAGTATTTTGGACTGATTTATTCAACGCCTCCAAACGAAATAATGACTACGCCAAGTTAGTACCGCAACAAGAAGCTAATGATCGCTGGGCCATAACCGATTGGGACTTTTCCAGCATCTGGGAAAACAAAGGCACGATACACCAGTTTACCACACAGTTTGGAAACCTGAAGGCTATTGAAAAGACTGACCGTGGATATTTTAAACTCAAACTTAAAAATGGGGGCGAACTTCAGGTAAGTGGAAGCGGCTACAACGATCTGGAAGGAACGGTGATGGTGCTGGATCGTGAGCTTGGTGTATTAAAAATTAATTGGGATAAAATCAGGAAGGTTGAGTTTTTACCAACACCTAAAAATCTGGATCAGGTATTTGGATCACCCTTGTATGGAACTGTAACTGGTGCACGCAAAGAAACACACACCGGGTTTATCATCTGGGATAATGATGAACGCGTTACTACCGACCTTCTGAATGGCGAAACACGAGATGGAAAAGTAGCCATCAAATTTTCTGAAATCAAAGACATCGCTAAAAGCGGCAATGGTTGTGATGTTACTTTAAAATCCGGCCGTACTTCATTCCTGAACAATTCCAACGATGTGAATGATGAAAACAGAGGTGTGTGGGTTGTGAACCCTGAGTATGGTATAATCAAATTTTCATGGAAAGCGTTTCGCAACGTAAGTTTTACAACACCTCCTTCTTCAGGACAAGCTTTTGAGTCTTTTCCGGCACCCGTTCCCTTACAGGCAACAATATCGCAACTGGATGGCCCCGATGTTTCCGGCAGAATTATCTATGATGTAGATGAGGCTTTGGATTTCGAAATGATTGAAGGCCGGGAGAATGACATTGAATACCAGATTCCGATCCGGAATATTAAACGCATCACACCTAAAAACTACGATTATTCAGAGATTGAACTTCGATCGGGTAAAACACTCTTGATTGGCGGCATGCGCGATGTATCCAATCAAAATGCCGGAATACTTGTTTTTGTAAAAGGTAAAAAAGATCCACAACATATTCGCTGGAAAGCCATTCATCAGGTTATCTTCGAATAACCGAATAACGCTTTGAAAAAACATCTGCGGCTTATTTCTCTAACCGGTGCTTTACTTTTCGTTATTGCAGCAATTCTTTATTGGCAGCAGCCGGGGCCCATCTTTTATTTTACGGCAGGCTGGTTGCTCATCATTGCCTTGCTGCTATGGTTTGGTAACCGCCAGCTTACTATTTGGTTAGACAAATTGTTGCCCTGGAGTAACTATGGTAACATCCGATTTTTTGTACAACTCTTACTCGCACTAGCGTATCTGCTCTTTCTGGTAAATAGTATTTATTACGGAATCAAAGTATCGTTAACAAGCGATGCGCCCACACCCGAACAGTTTGTTGTTATGAATGTTTGGGGTGCGGCAATCTTCATACCCATTTTCTCGCTTTACTTCAGTTTGCACTTTCTCCGCCATTGGCGCACGTCCGAACTGGAAGTAGAGAAAAATCAAAAAGAACGAATGCGGTCGCAATTAAATTCGCTCAAGAATCATCTTGATCCACACTTTCTTTTTAACAACCTCAACATCCTCGCTTCATTGATTGATAAAGATCAACAAGCCTCTAAGGCATTCATTGAAAAATTTGCCGAGGTATATCGTTGGTTGCTCAATACCAAATCGGATGATCTTATTCCGCTTGCAGACGAACTTGACTTTATTCATGCTTACATGTATCTGATGCGGGTTCGTTTTGAAAACCACATTGAATTTAACGCTTCCATTGCGGCCTCCTCCAGACAGAAACTAATACCTCCGCTCACGCTTCAGATGCTGATTGAAAATGCGATCAAACACAACCTCATAACCGAGGAAGTACCTTTACGCATTCAGCTTTCAGAACAGCCTAATTATCTGGTTGTGCGCAATTCCTTGTTGCCCTCAAAAGCACCTGTTGCCTCAGGCGGAAGCGGACTTGAGAATATTAAACAGCGGTACGCACACTTTTCCGATCTGCCGGTAATCGTTCACAAAACTGCACAACATTTTGAGGTTCATATTCCACTACTTGATCTTGTAAAAGAATGACCGTACTGCTGATAGAAGATGAAACACTTGCCGCTGAGCGCCTTCAAAATCTCCTGATGGGGATTGACCCATCCATTACGCTGGTTGCACATCTTAAATCCGTATCCGCTTCTGTTCAATGGCTTACTTCAAATCCACATCCTGATCTAATCCTTGCCGACATCCGGTTACTGGATGGATTATGTTTTGAAATATTTCAACAGGTATCTGTCAGTACTCCTGTTATTTTTACTACCGCCTACGATCAATATGCGATTAAAGCATTTGAGGTAAATAGTGTGGACTACCTGTTAAAGCCCGTGCAGGAAGAAAAACTCCGAAAGGCGATTACCAAAACAAAACCTCAAACCAATAAAACAGTACCCGTTGATTATGCTGAAATAATCAGGCAGGTGCAGGCATCGCAAAAGCAGTACAAGGCGCGGTTTATGGTAAAGGTTGGGCAAAAGATTATAGCTGTTCCTATCGAAAAGGTTGCATACTTCTATAGTGAAAACAAACTCTCCTTTCTGGTTACACCAGATCAAAAGCGGTATCCCATAGATCAACCACTGGATGAACTTATGGACGTGCTGGATCCACATCATTTCTTTCGCGCAAACCGGCAGTTCATTATTACGTTTTCCAGCATAGCCGAAATACATACCTATTTTAAAGGCCGGATAAAACTACTCCTCAGTCCCGCTGCAAATGAAGAGGTCATCATCAGTTCAGAGCGGTCTCCGGAATTTAAAAGGTGGATCGATCAGTGATTCTTTGAACCTGCTTTAATCCCGTTTCAGACAACAGATATTCCGGTTCGGTATAGCTACTCTATTATACCACCCAACCTTACGCCAGATTTGGAGTATAATTCCAAAAACAAAATAGAAAACCCATGAAATTACTTTTCAATGTATTGATTGTTGTAGCTGCAATTACTCCGCGCCAGCTTTTAGCTCAGGATGAAGGATTCTTGTATGGCAAAGTTTATACTACTGATAACAAAACATACGAAGGCCCTATCCGGTGGGGAAAGGAAGAAGTTTATTGGGTTGACCTATTTAATGCTGACAAGGGCGAAAATCCAAATCTTCGTTACCTCACTTCGCGTGAACGTGAAGAACTTAACAGCAGGCAAAACACCTGGGATAACTGGGGTGGAAATTTTGTAAACAGGCTTGTAGGCTGGACGGATTCTGAAAACAATAGGTATTATAATGGCTTTGAACATCAGTTTGCCTGTCAGTTTGGGGAGATTAAAAAAATTATTCCCAGTGGCCGGAAATATGTGGATGTGGAATTACAAAATGGAAAAAGGATAACCCTGAAAGGCGAAGGATACAATGATGTAGGTACGAACGTGCACGTGATGGATGACGAATTAGGCGAAATAGATTTACCCTGGAGTCGGATTTCAACCGTTGAGTTTTTAAAAGCTCCCAAAAATATCACAAACAAATTTGGCAAACCGCTTTACGGAACGGTTGAAGCATTTGGTAAAAACTTCACCGGTTATATTCAGTGGGATCATGATGAGCGGTTGAGCAGCGACAAACTGGATGGGGATACCGATGACGGCAAACTTGCGATTGAGTTTGAAAAAATAAAATCCATTGAACGCAGGGGCAGCAGAAGTTTGGTAGTGTTAAAGTCAGGCCGTGAAGTGGTGATGGGTGGAAGTAACGATGTGGACAAGAGCAACCGCGGTATCATTATTATGAACAGCGAGTGGGTTGCCGTTGATGTTCCGTGGTCGGAATTTAACAAGCTCACCTTTACTGAAACGGCTTCAGCTCCCGCAGTATCGTACGATGCATTTACTTCGCAAAAAGAACTAACGGGTACTGTTGCTACGCGCGATGGAAAAACTTTATCGGGTAAAATTGTTTTTGATCTTGATGAAGAGTTCAGTTATGAATTGTTGCAGGGCAACAGTGGCGAAATAAAATACACCACCCCATTTTATCAGGTTAAACGTATCGAGCCCATAAGCCCTTCGCGTTCTGAAATTGAACTAAAGTCGGGCGAAAAGATTTCGCTTTATGACGCACAGGATGTAAACGAGCGCAATCAAGGTGTGCTGGTATTCAGCAAAGGAGGTGACAACCCGGTTTATGTGCCGTGGGATTCGGTTAAATCAATCGAGTTTAAATAAGGCTCCACGCAGCACGATTATGGTGCGACTACTGTAAGATGGAAAAGTAACGGAAGACTTTGGCGTATATGCCATTGATGTAGCGTGCATGGAAAAATTACCCATGGTAAGCAAGCGGGCCGACAATGCTTTCGCGGAGGTGGTGACACCTGCGCATGTGCAGGTGACGGGGATATGATCTGGATTCTATTAAATTTTTGAACGGAGGCTTTTGAGTAAAAAAATGACTCAGAAAAATTTATATCAATACTCGGAATGGTATTTCAACTGTTTCCCATTTACCATCACTTTTGTCAATGGGAATATGTTTTTCCATTTGTATTACACTTATCTCATATAATTTATTCTCCGAGTTTCCAATATGCCAAACGTGAAAAAGGTAGTTCAAGCTATTAATGGCGGTCTGCCATTCGTTTCTCATTATGTGAAGTGTAGCATAATTTAACGAGGATGTTTGTAGACTTAACTTCAATTTGAAGTTTGGCGGAATTGTCAGATGATAGTATTGAGAGTAGGTCATAGCCTGCAATATTTGATTCAACTGCCTGCCAAACTGGTTCAAATCCAGTTCTAGTTTTCTCGTAGTCAAAGCTCAACTTTTCACCTATTCGACCAATTTCTGTTAACTTCTTTTGCGTGTAGTTTCTGTATGCTAACGTAAGTTTGTCCCAGAATTTGACAATGTCATCAGTAAGCTTTCCGAACAAGCCACACTCCTTAAAGCATTGAAGCGCGTCAGGTGGAAGAAAGTTTTTTGCTTCGGTTCTGCCTCGTAAAAGAATGGAAGCCCAAACTGGATTAAAATTCAAAATTAGATCCTCTAATTGAAGTAAAAGGGCTTGTTGATAACCAAATGTTATAATTTCTTTTCCCCGTGCGGATAATTCAATCTGGCCTGACTGTGTTAGACCAACCACATTTGAAAGAGACATCCAGTATTTTATCAGATGTTGAATACTTAAAACTTTTAAAATAGTTCTTGAATTCATCAGGTGTTAAACCCGTTGTTGGAATTAGTTTTAAGAAATCATGTGTTGAATATAATAATCCTACTGAGAACATAATTTACTTTCCCTTCAAGTGCTTTAGTAACAGCTTTGCATCTTCTTCATCAAAACCGTCCTCATCCAATTCTACCGTCACGGCCTCTACTTTTAATGAAGGATCCTCTAGCACCTCAGACATTCGCCTAACTTTATCCGTTAGCCTTAAATCAACGAGATCATCTATCGAGTTGGGTGTATGCACTATTTCAATAGTTGTTACTGTCCCTTTTGGAAGTCCCAAGCGGTGGATTCGATCCATAGATTGCAAAAATTGGGCAGCATTATAATTTCTGTCAAGATAGATAGCATGATGACACACTGTATGCAGACTTATACCTTCTGAACATGCAGCAGGGTTTGCTACAAGAACAAACATGTTAGGATCGTCATGAAAGTCTTTTACAATTCTCTCTCTTGTGTCTTCTTCTTCCTCACTACCAGCTTCAACACCTCCATGAATGCATCTTGCCCCTAAGTCGGACAACATTTGTGTTAATGACTCTACGTTTTCAACAAAACCAGACCATATCAAAACCTTCTTGCCTTCTTTAGCAAGTTGTCTTGCCTTAAGAGCGGTATACTGCAATTTGTTACTTGGTCCATATTCAATGGCTTCTCTCAAGGCATCTGGAAAATCAGATACTGACCGCAACAATAGAGATGGATTTGAAACTACCTGAAGTAATCTCATGTAACTCTTGCCTAGTTGGCGATATAGTCTTTTGTCATTATTACCGAGGCCTGAAATTTGGCGAAGTTCCTCTGATCTAATTAAATCGTATAGATTCTTTTGAGGCTCATCAAATGGTATTTCTGATTTGATAATCATAATACCAGATAAGAATTCACTTAACCATTCTTTTGAACCATGCATAGACATCTTTATATTCAAGAAAATTGCAAAGGTCTATTAATCCACTGAGTCGGAATGTTGGGCGATTGATTTGTCTTAAGAAAAGTGCTTTTCGAATTTCATTTGAAACAATACTGAACTTCGGCTTCAAGTTTGGTTCTGCTAAATGGAGATCATTGAACCTAAGAAGACCAGAATAGATTGTTGTCGAATGTTCAACTTCAAACATTGCTTTAATTTCGCTTGATCCTCGTTGAATCCAAATAACATCAACCTCAGTGACAACATTTGAAATCGAATTATATCTTTCAGGTAAAGAAACTTTTGGCAAGTACTTCGGACCGAAAGTCCAATCTAGTTTAATTCTGTCGTTTTGTGGAATCCAAATGTCATAGCCTTTTGTTGCACCAATTGATCCAATAATTGTTTGAATTTGTGAATGAGAAAAATCTGGAATGTTAGTCAGTTTACTTTTGTCGATCGCTTGATGCAAAATATCCCATCCATAAAATCCTTCAACATTAAAACGGCCAGCTCCAGGGAGATATAATTCCGTTTCATCTCCAAGAAATATTGAAGCTTTTATTTGTCCATCTGATGCTGCTTCAATGTTGTTTAATATTTCTTCGTAGTCTGAGAATGGTAAGAACAATGGTTCTTTCTGATTATCCCATAAAAAACAGATTATCGAGTTTGTTCCTTCTAGCATCTTCAAATCATCTTTACGTAATCCGTAAAATGTTTGATTTCTACCATGCACTTTTGAATAGCGAGTGTATATTCTTAGTTGCCCATCACCGATATCAAATAAAGATAAACTACCAGGAAGTTTTTTATACTTACCAAAAAGTGACTCAAGTTCTTTTAGAAAATCACCTTTGTAAATATTAGGCATAACTTATTCTTAGGCTGCTAGCGTTAGGGATTGAAGCGGAAAGCCCGAAGTGTGTTGGAGTTTGCGCGATGACGGACTTGTAGCGGAAAGCCCGACCCGCAGGGGAACGCCCATAAAATCCTTTACTCTTTGAACGCCTATGTCCTTATATTTTTTCATTTTCTCAATACCTACAACATTCCTATTGTTTTTTAAACTTGCTAGCACTGTGGAACCAACTCCTGCAAACGGATCTAATACCCAATCCTTTTCATTTGTTAATGCTAGCTCACATCTTTCAACTAGTTCGATTGGATATTGACAGGGATGATCAGCTTTTTCAACGTGATTTGCTTTGACATTTGGTATGTTCCAAATTTCATTTTCCCAATCATTTAAAACTATTTCCCAAATGTCTGAAGGATTCTTTCCATTTGGATTGCTTGAATACTGCCCCTTCTTTGGGCCTTTGAAATATTTTTTTTCAGGGTACTTTGATGGAACTCGAACAGGGTCTAGATTAAATGTGTATTTGTCCGACTTAGTGAACCACATTATTGTCTCATATCTTCCAAAAAATCTCTTTGACGAATGAAGTCCGTGCCCAAATTGCCAGATTATTCGATTTCGGAGTTTAAGTTTATTGTCTTTGAAGATTTTATAGTAAAAGATGTCAAGTGGAAATACTTCTCCTTTGTCAATATAATTACCCACTTGCCAACATATACTTCCTGCTGGATGAAGTACTCTTACAAGCTCTTTAATTATCTCGTTCTGAACCTCCAAATAGTCTTCAATAGATTCCTTGATCTCATACTCTTTTCCAACATTATAGGGAGGAGAGGTCATAATTAGTTTGAATTTTCCAGATTCAAATTCCTTTAGTTTTTTAAGCGAGTCGCCCAGCAAGTACTTGTATTCAGTCGTCATTTAAAAAATAGTGAGATCGATCAAATTTAGTCAAAAAACCTTTTGGGGTTGGGGATTTGGCCCTGCCATAGCTTTGGTGTCGCGATAGGATTGTGTGGGTAGCACGAAAGATAAGGAGCGATTGGCTAGCGGCCACTACTGGCACATTTTCCGTTACAGCCACTGCGATGTGTAAAACAAAAATGCCCCGAAGAAAATCTTCGAGGCATTTTCTTGTGGCCCCGCTGGGATTCGAACCATTAATATAACCTGTTTAATTTCAAGTAGTTACAACAAGCAAAATCCATTGGTCACCACGTTGGTCACTCAATTCAATTTGATTCTAACTTTTACTCGCACAAAGAACGATTTCTTGTATTAAAGATATGGAATTGAGAGCGGATGATGAAGGAAAATCGACCAAATCAATTCACCGAAAATGAAAAAAGGCTGACTACATCAGCCCTTCATCTGACAAGGAGGTGTAACCTTCCGTTGTGACGATAATGTGGTCGAGTACTTGAATCTCCAACAGCTTTCCGCCTTCTCGTACTTTCCTGCTTAAATCTATATCTGCCTGGCTTGGTTGTCTGTTGCCGGAGGGATGGTTATGTGCCAATATCAGGCTGCAAGCGTTTGCTTTAAGTGCTGAGGCAAAGATTATTTTAGGATCGGCTACAGTGCCTGTCATACCGCCAGTTGAGATGGCTACAATACCCAGAACGCGATTAGCACGATTGATAAGCAAAACCTTGAACTGTTCCACAAATTCAATTTTATCATCATCCCAGGTTTGCAACAAGATGTTGTAGGCATCCCTTGATGAATTAATCTTTGGTCGTTCAGAAGGTTTCACCATTGTCTTGTACGACAATTGAATCTCTGCAACCTGAACATGATTTTTTTCTTGATTGGTTTCCATAAGCTTGTTGATTTAATTATGGCACCATCAATGGGTTCGGAAGGAATTAGCGCAAGGAGGAACGGAATAAATGAAAGCAAGTGCGAGGGCACGTGTTTATGCCGTAGTTCCTTGCCAGCGTATTCAGGCCGAACCCTACCTTGTGTCAGAATTAAATGAGACATGATCCATCTTCATTGAAGATTCGCTTGTAGCCTTAGAAGAACATTTTCATTGTTTTCAGATATAGTTGCAAGAACTTAAATGAACCTTACTTCAACATAGATGGATTGAAGCGCCTCAGATTGATAAGTGATTTCAGTAACACATCGAACGCTCACACCATTGCTTCCCATAAGCCGCCAACGAGCACGGGCGGGAGTCGGGTCAAGGGTGCCGAGCCATAAAAATCAAAAATACATCGGCACTCGTCTTGCCCTTGAGGCGACTTCCGCCCGGGACTCACCTTTGCTTATGGGGAGAAATGTGTCCAGAAAATTTGGGCTGGTGAAAGGAAGGAGGCTGAACGGAGCGTAATGGAGTAACGTGAGGTGTGAGGGCGAACAAAAAATGTTTGAGGTCAGATGCGTTGGAGGCGCGTGGGCTCCTGACCCAAACATTTGTGCTCGCTGCGGGGAAACGAACGTAACGTAATGAAGTGAAGTGATGCCGACTGAGTGAACCGGCCCTCGATGAGTTTTATTTCTCCTTTATGTGATCTAAAGCGCACTCTTTGGCTGGCTTCGGAAATGGGTAGAAGGTGCGGCCAGCCAAAGTGTGCGCGTCATATCTAATGGGTTAAACGTGGGTGTAAAAAAGGGCCTTACTCAGACCCTCTTTATTTTTCTAAACGCCCACTCCTCTTTTTTTCTTTTTCGTTTGTCGGGGAGAGTCGTCATCATCATCTGCCTTAACGGTTTCCTTTTTTTCTTTCGACTTTTCCTGACCAGTTTCTTTACCTTCCTTTTCGTTTTTTTGGAACTGCTTCTTCAGGTTTTGGTCATACACATCGAGGCTTTTGAATTTTGGATTCGCCTCAATGTGCATTTTTTGTTCCTGTCCGTCTTTGATCATCCTTACCTGTGTGGTATTACCTTTCTCCAATGACCGGACCATACGCTCTTTCGCCTCGTCATTGCCCATCTCCTTGATCTGAAACTTGGCCAATGCTTTTTCCAAATCAAAGCCATAACCTTGATGGTATTGGTCAACCTTGAAGTTGTTGTTCTTGTCTTTCTCACCCTCCAAATCAAGCTTCACCCACGCATTGAACGGTTGACCTTCTTTTGTGGTGAGGTCTTTGTTCACACTCCTGCCAGACAAAAGGTTATATGCTTCCTTTGCCGTGATGCCTTTGTTTTTGGTGATATAAAATGTTTGCGTTTTGTCTTTGGTCGGGTCTTCCTCGTTTTTGAGGGTTGCGTGGTAACGGTTCAAGAAGTACATGTCACCCTGATCACCCTTTCTAAAGTCGAGGGTGTATTCCACTTTCTCTGTTTTGTCCCCGCGTTTGAATTCATTCTCCGTAGCGAGTTTGAAATCTGCCGGTTGCTTTTCAATGTTCGCCTTCAGATCACTTTCCAGCTTTTCTCCAAAGCCTAGGTACTTGAGGCCGTCTTTCAGGAAATCAAAATTTTTGATGTTCATACGATTTGTTATTTAAACGTTTACGAATAATTGATTTATAAATACATCAAGGCAGTGCACGTGCCTTGACGAGTGTTCTATTTTTGATCGGAAGAAAAAGATGTCGCCCGCCATTGTGTTCAAACATTTCGATGACGAGGTGCTTGGCCTCTGGTATAGTGAATTTGTCCAATGCAAAAACCCATTCCGTGATAGACTTACCCTTTATTTCTTCCGGCTCTAGGTTGATGAAGAAAGGTTTGATTTCTACTTCCTGCGAGGCCGTGCGTTTGATGCGCCTGTTGTCGCGGATGTAGAACCGGAGAAATTCGATGGTGTAGTTGATGTTGGAAGTATTCTTTCCGGTGACATGAAAGAAGATGGTGTTATTTCTTATGAAAATCCCTTTCAGCCCCAAAACAACTTTATACTGTCCTGTTCTTTTAAAGTGAAATTGTATGCGGTTATCTAAAATATGGTTGGCATGTTTTTGAAAATCACTTTCCGTCATTTCATTTTCAAACAGAATGGGTGGGTTATTCGATGCTCGCGCAGAATCAAGGCTAATGTTCAGTACAGCCGGTTCATCTGCATAGTTCACGGTAAATTGATGTAGTATTCCATCGGCAGTAATAATTGTCAGGCTCGTTTCGGGGAAGTGCATGCGCCCGGCTTTTAGTTGTAGCACGTTGCCCATGCCTTTGGCTTTTTGCGCCAATACGTCCTGACTTCCACGATCTACACTTTTAATAACCGTTGAAAAGATTAAACTGGATGTTTTGTTGAAGGTGATCTCCAGCGGATAGGTGCGTATGTTGTCCTGCGCGTGGATGGTCGTGGACGCTAATAGGCTAAAGAGCAGTATGAGATATGTTTTCATAAATATTGTTGTTTGTTGTGTGTTCGATGATGTTACGATTGCACTTTGGTATCTTTAAGCAATACCTGATAGCCTGCCTTGACCGTTACTTTGATCAGTTTTGCCTTTTTACTGAAGAGACCTTTAGCTGCTTCCACTCCGGCACCAGCTGCTTGTGCTGCCAATGTCTGATCCATACTCATGAATTGCATGTTTTGCAACACTTGTTCCGATGATTGCTTGGCTGCATCGCGTTCAATGGCTCCGGGTATGTAAAGTCCTTCCATACCGTCCAGGTCATAGACAGACATGGCTACTGGAAAAAGTGAATTCCCTGAACGTATAGAGTTTATTGAAACGGTCAGGCGCTCTTCGTTGATGGCTGCTGTCCCATAGATAAAATGATCCTTTGGTATCAGTTGACCGTTTATGAATATGTCATTGGTGAGGCGAAGTTTTACTGTTGATCCGGCCACAAGCTCCTGCGTATCATGAATAACAGCCGGAATAGCATTGTCCTGCTGCGATGTTAATGATTCTTCATCTAAGCCGTAGAATCCGTTGGCAGGCAATGTTATCATCACTGTTTTTGTTGAATCAATTTGCGAGGGTGTTTGCGATGGTGCCGACAGCATTCCCACGGTGTTGTCAATTGCCTGGCCGTTTACTGAAAACACCTGATCGTGATGTTCGATGCTTTGTGCCCGGATTCGTTCTTTGACTCTTTCCGGATGTTGGATATCTAAAATTTTATCGAGCATGTTTTCCATCTGCATCATTTCGGGATCTTGTCCTGAGGGTGTTGCCATCATTTCCATCAGACTTTCCAGTTTGCCAACATCATCTGAAAATTGTTCGTGTTCAACAGGAGGCACCAGGGACTCCTCTTTTTGAATCGTATTGCTGGCAACTTCGTCTGAAGGAACCCGGTTGAGTTCACGGTAAATCATTTCAAGTTTTTCATTCACCTTGGCTTCGTTAGGATCCATATCAGTTGTTTTCCGGGCAGCTGTTATTGCATTTCCGAAAATGGGCTCATCTTCTTTGGCTTCGAGCACCATGGTGTTCAATTCAAAATATGGATCGTTCTCTACTGCTTCGAAGAAATCTGCCGAGTCGCGTTGCGATTCTTCGTAGAGGCTAAACTTGTCTGTCTTTTCATCGGGAGAAAAATGGGCGCTGGGGAGTTCGAGGTTCAATCCCGCTGTGTTCATCGCTACGGCTTGACCGGGTGTGGCCTGGCCTCCTCCGAGCGCCCAAAAGATCAGGGTGAGAAAAGGCATGGTGAGCATGGGCAATGCCATTGCCAGTTTTCTTTTCTGCAAAAATTGTTGTGAATGTGTTTTCATAGTCGTTTTGTTTTATGGTGATACGTTATCGCTTTAAAGTTTTGGACTTGCTTTCGATGGATAAAAAATGAAGTTGCTTTTCATACTCCATAAACTGCTGATAGGTTAAAGGCTTCCAATCATCTGACTTCAGCCACCGATCTTTAGCATAGCTGGGATTATGGTTCATAAAGAAATTTCCTTTGCCGTCCATCGCTACATAAAATGCTTCGAACTGGCCATTGATCTCGCCTTTCATTTTCCCGAGCGGGATTAGTGTTGTGGGGTCATCTTTCATTTCCATAGGTTGCAGGAGTGGATTGGTCAGGGTGTCGATATTGATAGAGCTTGTCTGTTTGGAATTGAATCCTTCTTTGATAGCCAGTACGCAGATGGTTGCAATGCCCAGACCTGCGCCCAGCATGATCAATCGCTGGATACGAATTGGCATTTCGTTGAATAGCTGATTCAATTTGAGTGCCTTAGCGTAAAGAATTTTATCTATGCGCTCTCGATAGGTTGTTCGTTTTACATTCTGATCGTTGGCCATATAGGTCTATCGGTTTTCTGTTTTCAGGTCTTTGTTTTCGAGCGTATTCCATTTCTCAATCAGAAACCCATGTGGGTTGTTATCCGAACGGTTTACGTTCCGGAGGTATCCTTCTGTGATCAGGCTTCGCGTTACAATGGATGAGGTGCGGATTAGTCTTTGTTTGCCGTAGTAGCGGAAGTAAAATGGATATTGGTTGATATCAATGCGAATACTGTCCGGTGCAATTTCCTGACTGATATTTGCCGAGATTACATTGGAGTAATAGCGGTTTTCTTTCAGGTTGTCGTATTGTCTTTTTGCTGAAGCATCTGCCAGGTACAATGCCTTACTAATATTCGATTCAATCACTTTCTCATCCGGGTCAAGCGTAAAGAAGTAGAGGTGAAACATCCTCACATGATCACGGGCCTCCACTGGAATGTTATCTTTACGTTCGGCTGACCAGGCTTCCAGTGCTTTCCCGTTAGCGAGAATGTAAATGCGTGCCTGTGTCTCGCGCACCCATTCAAAACTTTTGTAGAGCGTGTACCCACAGATGGCAACGCACGAGATAATCACAAGAAACGTAAACAGGCGAATGTGCTTAAAGGCGGTGTCGATATTTTTGAGTTGCGTGAACATTACGATTTAGGGGTTGAGGGATTCGGTGCCGATGATTCACCAGAAAGTTTTTTGTGCATGTATTGGTCGGTACCCATGGTGTTAGGGTTTGAGCCACTTGAAGATGAACTTCCCATGGCACTTGCGGCTGAAGTCAGTACAGCGCCTGTTCCAGCAATCACGGCTGTTGTTGCCATACGAGACCCTCCAGTAAATACATTGGACGCTTTGTACAATAGTGCGTTACCCCCACCAGCATGGACAATGTAGCCTGCTACGCTAGGCACGGTGAAGTATCCGACAATGCCGATCACGAGAAATATCAGGTAGGCTGTATCCGTAGCACTGAAGAATGTGTGACCATATTGGAGAACTTGTTGAATGTCCACGCGGAGCATGTTCTCCTGAATTTTACCGATGATGCTACCAAAAATGTTCGCTACCGGTAGCCATAGGAATACGGTGATGTAGCGGGCGAGCCACATCTGCAATGTGTTTTGAAATCCATCGAACACAGCAAAGCCAAACACAAGCGGCCCAAGGATCGCCAGTACAATCAGATAGAATGTGCGGATGGTGTTGATGCAGAGGGCTGCTGCTTCAAACAGGATTTGAAGGATTTCCGACATCCACTGCTTGACAGAATTTCTAAAGTTGTACGAAGCTTTGGCCATCGCAAACTTGATGTCGTTACCGATACCATCCAGTGCGCCTTCACCTGTTCCGTCCGGGTGAGTGTACTTATACCATTTGTCGCGGTCACCATCGCCAGAAGAACCCACAAACATTTGCCACGTTGGCGTCTTCTTAATTGCATCTTCTTTTAATTTTAATAGGTATGCGATCGCATTGTTGGTACCAGTTACCATAGCGGCTGTTCCGGTAACCGTAGGTTCTAGGATACCATTCATTACCGCCAGCACGGAGGGGAACATGAGAATGCAAAATCCAAGTGCAAAGGGTCGCAACAAGGGATAGAAGTCAATGGGTTCTGCATTGGCTAAGTGTCGCCATACACGCGAGCCGATGTACCATAACGCAGCAAAACCTGCAAGCCCTCGGCCCACACTAATGAGCCGGTAGCACAACGGAATCATGTCGATGTACAACTGATCGAGTACGGAATGCAGACTTCTGATTTCGCCAACGAAGGTTTGAGCAGAGGCAAGGGATGGGAGAAGAAAGAGAAGTAGAAACAGCCTCACCCCCCGCCCCTCTCCGGAGGGAGAAGGGAGTCTCAAGAACATTTTATTAATTAAAGCCATACAATTTTTTTACGTTTTGTTGATTGTTGTTGGCAAAGGCACGTTGGATAGCTAACAGCCGGGTATCGTTATTGAAGCCCCGCAGAAAAACCATTCTGTTTTCCATATCAAAAAAAATGTTGTCAATGGCCCGCATGCGTTCATCATCGCTCATACGAAGTTTAGTAGCAGTGATGATCATGGCGAGGTCATCCAGATTCCTTACACTCGCTTGAAGGATAAACTTGTAAACGCTTTCGATGTAAAAGATTTCATCGATTGTCAGGTTGGGATCATTCTTTAGTTGCTTCCACGCGCGTTTGTACTCCTGAACCAATAGTTTTTGATACTCTATAATTAAAGGTATTCTCTTGTAGTTACGCACGGAGGGATTGACGGCCATCAAGCCATCGAGAAATGCCTGATGGATCGAGTAGTCGCCTTCTGCAATCTTCTTGATGGTAGTGTAACCTTTGTCCAGGATTTTGTACCCCATGTACATATTGTCAAGCATCTTCTCCAGTGTTTGGAGTTTTTCCCAATTGAGCAGGAGTTGTTGTGCCTCATCGGATTGCGCCTTTACCTGGTCGAACATGGCCGCTATCATCAGGCTAAGCAGGATTATCTTTTTCATTTTCGTTTGTTATAAGGTTTTTCTCAAGTCAGCATCTCTTTTCTCTTTGCTGCGCATAGCCGACATCGCTAGATTGTCGTTTCCAAAGGCGCGTACAAAAGCGTACTTATCCCGCATATCTTCATGCAGCCGATCAATTTCCTTGATGCGCTGATCATCGGTCATTTGTTTTTTGTCTTTGGTGATGGTGTCCATCAATTCCATCAAGGTCACTTCGCAGGATCGCATCATGTTCGTATAGCAATAGCCGAGGTAGTAGAGTTCGTCCGGTGTCAGATTGCCGTCTTGTTTCAGGCGGGCATTGGTCTGCTTAAAATCTCGAATGATGTAAATCTGATAGGCAATGATGTCAGCTACCTTTGCCGAGTTCTTAATGTGTGGATTCACATTGTTGAGTGAGCTAAAGAAGTCACGATGAAGATTGAAGTTGCCCGACTTGATATTGTCTATGGTATAAAGGCCTCGCTGAACAATCTGATAACCTTTCTTCAGGTTTCCCAAATGAACTTTCAACGCAGCAATCTGATCAACCAGGTATTTCTTCTGAGTCTTCTTCTGTTTGAACCACTCGTTCCAGGTTGGAGCCTGTGCGTGTGTCGGATTTGGCAGCAGGCAGGAAGCCGTGGTCAGGAATACTATGAATAGAATATTGATTCTCATAAAAAAGATTTTAGTTGATTCCGTATAGTTTGCGTACAGCCTGAATTTCATGCTCGCCTTTGGCGCGGTTTAAACTCAACTGAATATTCTGGTTATTGAATTTTTTCAGGTCAGCATAATTTTGGTCGATACCTTCGCCCGCCTTGTTAATAATTTCCAATCGCTTGGCATCACTCATTTGCGTTTTAAAAGAGTTGATGACCAACATCAGTTGTTCCAGATTGAAGATGCTATCGTCAATAATTCCGGTATAGGTTCGATACATATAGTCAATCTCCATCCGGTTAAAATGCTTGTCCTGATTGACCATATCCCAGGTGCGCTTGTATTCCCGAACCAGAAAAACCTGCCGTTCCGTGATTTGGCGGATTCGTTGGTAGGTTTGCAGTGTATTGCGAATCTTCCATAATTCATCAAAGTATTTCTTGTATTGCTGCCGTTGTTTGTCGGTCCATTGTGCGATCTCCGACAGCTTCAATTGATTGAGTTTGTTCTCAATAGTTTTCTGGGCATTCTGTAGCCAAATGGTTTTGGTTTGAAGCCGCTGAATCATCAAGTCGATTGCTTTGATGACTTTTTTGACGCCCTCTTTAATAATAGTTGCGATGGGAACTGCTGCCTGTGCGTCCTGTATGGGTGTCGTTACCAAACAGCACGTGCTCAGCAGGAGAATTAGTACGAATATTTTAGTCTTGCTCATGGTTATTCAAGATTTAGATTGCATGTCGCGGGCGAGCTGCGCGATGCCTTTGCGCATATCACCATAGCGTTGTGCATATTGTTGCACTTTCATTTTTTCAGATTCCTCGGTGGTGTAGGCTAAATATTCTTCCAGGGATACTTCCGTGGCATACACCTTTGAAAGCATCCCGCCAAGGCTGATGAATACTTCTTTGTACTTCCGTGTTGGATCATTGCTTTTGTTGATGGACAGTACAAGCGCCTTTTCTTTTTCGGTAAGACCCAGGAGTTGTTGAATGGAGTCGAATTTGTTTTGATACTTACTCTGGTCAAGCAGAATCTTGCAATCTGAATTGTTGATGATGGCCTGCTTGACCACAGGTGAACTGATGATATCCTCGACTTCCTGCGTGACTACAATCGCCTCTCCATAAAATTTCCGAACGGTCTTGAATAAGTATTTGATATACTCCGCCATACCTTCTTTGGCGATGGCCTTCCAGGCTTCCTCAATCAAAATCATTTTCCGAATACCTTTCAGCTTGCGCATCTTGGAGATAAACACCTCCATGATAATGATGGTGACTACCGGGAACAGGATGGGATGGTCTTTGATGTTGTCGAGTTCAAAGACGATGAAACGTTGTTGGAGTAAATCGAGGTTTTCGGTGGCGTTCAACAGGTAGTCGAATTCACCCCCTTTATAATAGGGTCGTAACACATAAAGGAAATTCTCCACATCAAAATCTTTTTCTTTGACTTTGTCTTCTTTCAGAATGAGTACAAACTCATCGCGAAGGAATTCGTAGAAAGTGTTGAAGCACCGCACCTCCGCCTTCGCTGAAGCTATAGCGGACAAGCCCTGCCCCCTTTCCGAAGTAGAGGGGAGCTTCTCAAAAAACATTTTAAGGGCAATGGAGAGTGCTACATACTCCGAGCGGTTGAAGGTTTCGTTGTCCTTCTTCCATAGGGCGAGTAATAATGTTTTGATGCTTTCTTTTTTTTCCGTGTCCAGTACATCACCTTCTCCAATGTGAAACGGGTTGAATTGTAATGGATTGGTTTCACTGTAGGTGAAGTAATAGCCATTCACCAGATCGCATAGTCCTTTGTACGAATGACCGACATCAACCAGCACAACATGTGTCCCTTGCTCATAATACGAGCGCACCATGTGGTTCGTAAAAAACGATTTGCCGCTGCCGCTTGGACCGAGGATGAATTTGTTACGATTCGTGCAGATACCTTTTTTGATTGGCTCGTCTGAGATGTCAACATGCACAGGTTTTCCTGTTAGCCGGTCTCCCAACCGAATGCCCACCGGGCTTACCGAAGATTGGTAATTCGTTTCAAGATTTAGAAAGCACGTTGCTTGTTCGGCAAATGTGTCGAAGGTGTCATTCATCGGAAAGTCGGCTTCATTGCCGGGTAATCCAGCCCAAAAGACTTGCGGGGCACCATCCGTCTCTTGTTTAGCTATCGCATCCATTTGCGCGAGTGCTGACGAAACCTGGGTTTTAAGTTCCTTGAGTTCCGTGCGGTTGTCCGACCATACCAATAAGTTAAAGTGCGCTTTTACCGGAAGTCGTTGGGAAGCAATCGCTTCATTCAAAAAGTCATTTGTGGCATCGCGACTAATGGCATTCTCTCGCGAATAAGTAGAAAGTGATTGCAGACGCAGTCGTTTGCTTTCAAGTTGTTTGATGGTTTTCTGTACATCGCCCAGAAAAATGTACTGGTTGTAGATGTGATTGCAAGAGAGTAGTTGACCCAAAGGTGATGCAAAGCCTACACTGAATTTGGTCTTGTCGGTTGAGTACCTGTCGTAGTTGATACGCGATCCACACAGAGAGGGCAAGTCTTCCACATCGGCCAGTGAATAAAGCTGACAGGTGTTATCACCTACCTGAAATTCATCTTTGAAATGAATGTCTCGTAACATTGGCCGTTCGTTGTCCCCTGATAAAAAGCAGGCTCGTTCTAACAACCCGGTTCTGTTCTCATCTCCTACCAAATCATCATCCGTGAGACGTTTCAGTTTCAGGAATCCACTGTCATTCAGGATGCGTTCCATTTGTGCGGCCTGATCTAAAAACTCCTGTAACTTTTGTGGTTTGATCGTCTCTTCCGGTACCAGCGTTCTGCTGAGCAAGGATGAGAATACTGAACTTGATGGTTTGCGATTGGAAGCCTTTCGCGTAAGCATGATAAAGCATTCATGTTTTAAGAATGGCCTCTCATTAAAGAACCGTTCGCTAGCGCGCGATAGGAATGAATCTCCTGTAGCTTCAAAGTCTGCCTGATGTTTGGATGAGAAAAACCAATCTTGCTTATGAAAAATACTGTTGGCCGGTAATGTCCTTATGGCTTTCACCAATACCTGATGGAACGCTTCATACTCCTGATCGGATAATGTGAAGATTTCCGGAAGCGTAACCTGGTACGCAATGGTGGCATCCCCTTGTTTTGACAAGATACAGTCGTGTTCGACTTTGTAAATGGGGAAGATTTGTTCGAGGTTCATGGTTGCTGGTTCTTGGACGATGCTTTCAAATTCAAAAACAACCTGCGCGAAGATGATTTGAGAAAAACAGGGAGGTTGCGCTTCGCCATTTTCTTAATCAGACCGTATTGACCGTACGTGTCGCTCATGTGATAGACAGCCATGAACAAACTTGTTCCCAGCAGCGCGGTGATACCGAGGCACACAAACATGTTGACACCTATTATATAGAGTGCGGCAAAAAGCATCAGCAATACAATCAAGCCTACTGCGAGATAGGCGATGTACTGTGCTTTGAGTCCTTTGAACTCAATGGGCTTGTTAATACCCTTGTTGATTTTGTATACACTCGACATAAGACACAAGATGTTAGACATATGACATGAGGCATTTGTAATTGACATGGCCCCAAGATTCCTATAACTCAATGCGACTACGTCAGTCCAAAGAATGACCGAAGTACTGTGGCTACGATCACAAGGAAGACACAGCTTCCAAACCAGGCGGCTGCTACTTTACCCGTGTCAGGATCACCGCTGTTCCATTTCTGATAAACTTTGATGGCTCCTACCAATCCGAGGATGGCACCGATGGCATACATTAGATTTGTTCCTGTTGCGAAGTAGCTTCGCACACGCATGGTAGCTTCATTGATACCCGCATTGCCATCTTGCCCAAAGACTGGCATTAACATGGTGATAGAGTACGCGGTCAACGTCAATGCGATTGCTTTGCATTTCTGTAGTGTTCGAAGAATAGATTTTTGTTTCATTTGGATTATATGGTTTTGTTGATGAATAATTTCAGTGTGATGTATTCCACCAGGTTTTGACTTCGGTTAGTTCGAGATCGTACCGGCAGGTTTCTTTGCAGGTGGTGTGAACGACAATTGTCACGGCTTCGCGAAAGGGACTATCGCGCACACTGGGATAATGTTCAAGTAGTGATTTGAATAAAGCGATACCTTCTTCGAGCGGGCTCTTGTTCTCAACAATCATTTCGCCCAGTATTTTGATTTCACCCAGCAGGTCGGTTACCGACCCTGTTACCATTTTGGTATCCGTTCCTGAATCTTCGCTTTCTTCATCCGGTGTGTCGGACGCAAATTGAATCTGGTCGGCTTCCACCGTTTGTTTGCGAATGGGGCGGACAGGTTCGGGCTGCACTCTGCCCATCAGATTAGTAGCAGGTTCCCGTTCCGGTGCCGGAAGCGGGGGTTTACTTTTATTCGTCAGCCACCCGAAGATTTCGCGGTGATAGAAAAAGACTGACGTAATCAAGTAGTAGCCCCCGATAATGAGGGCGGCCGTTGTTAAAAATTGTTCCCAGGTAATAGTGTTGAACATCGCCTCTGTGGTTTATTGCTGAGGCGAAGGTGATGTGTGCTACGAGGCCGTGTTCACAAGTTGGGGGGAAGTGGGGTACGATTTTTTTTTGATGGGATTCGTTAGGGCCGGTCGAGTCCGTACTTTTTGAAAATGATTTCAACCTCACGGAAGATGAAGGGTTCGTGTTCAGGAATTTGTTGTGGGTTAGCTTTACATGCCTGAATAAGGGTGGCATAGTGTACCAGGTCCAACGGCAGCTTACTTAACTCCCGCAAGTCGCGAAGCAGAAATTCGCGTTTGGTATTAGTGATGGCGAAAGTCTGAAATTGATTTTCAAGAAAACTGTCAAGTCCCTCTTTCGTCAACAGATTCAATATGTATTGATTCCGGGCGAGCCGGATATTCTCAATCGCTTGCGTCATGGAGCCTACGGCAGCCGGTTGATTAGAAGTCAGTTCCGTCATTTACTAATTCAATTCAACTCAGCTTTGAGCTGAGTGCTTTATCACGTTAAAGTTAAACGTTTTGCAGAATTAAACGATTTCGAGAAGGTCTTTTGGATACTGGCGAAGCAGGTCGAAGGCCTGGGAGATGTATGTTTCCACCGTACGCTTTGAGATGTGCATGCGTTGGGCGATTTCAGTATTGGAGAGATTTTCCGTTAAGCGCAGGTGCAATGCCTGGCGGCAACGTTCCGGGAGTTGCATAGTGAGGGCATTTATTTTCTGGCTAAGTGCTTCGGGGTTGCGCTTTGGCTCAGGCGTATTTTCGTAGGCGGCTTCAAAGAGGCGGTAGTGGTCTTCGTATTTACGTTTTACTTTTTCATGTTTCACGTGGCGTATAAGCCTATATCGCACCGAAGAAAATAAATAGGCACGGAAAGAAGTGACTTGGAGTTCGGCTCTACGCATCCATAGCGAAACGAATACATCCTGTATAATCTCTTCGGCTGTTTCTATGCCTACATTTTTCCGGGCAAAGGCAATGAGGTCTGCGGCATGAGTCCGGTAGATGGACTCAAAAGCGGATTGGTTTCCGTTTTGGAAGAGAGATAAAAGAATTTGATCGTTATCCTGATTTTCCGCTATCATTTTCTTACCCTATGGTAACTATCTCATTTATAGGTAGGTAAATATAAGGAAAGTAAATCATTTGCGGGTAGAACGACCCGCACAATTTTTATAAAGATAATACAGATTGCCTTGTGTTAAAGGCAATGAAATCCCGCGATCGCAAACGGCTTCAACAATTTCGGCAGAACCTAAAAAGGCTCCGAACTGAGCGCAACTTAAGTCAGCGTGGGCTTTCTTATCTCTGTGATGTTGATTACTCTAAGATTGGCAAGCTTGAAAGTAATGAGAACACGAATTTGACCTTAACAACGCTCTTCGAACTCGCCAAAGGACTAGGCGTCCATCCCAAAGAACTCATTGACTATGAGTTTGAGTTTTTGAAGAAGTAGTATTAAGTTTCATGGTGCCACAAATCAGAAATGAAGCATTACTCCGAAAAATTGGTGAACGAATCAAGTCACTTCGTGTTGATGCCAATTTAACGCAAGAGGAATTCTACAATGATACAGGTATTCACATCGGGCGAATCGAAACAGCCACTTCAAATATTTCCGTCAGTACTCTGGATGCAATTTGTAAGTATTTTAAGATTGGGTTGGATCAGTTTTTTAGAAGCTTGTGAGGAAACCTAGAGCACTAAGATTCGGAATCATTCTCTAAAACCTGCTTATTTCTTGGAACTAAATGTCACCTTTTTTCGTAAATTGGTGACATGGAAGAGAAGGTACACAGCCATATTCAGTCGTCTATTTCTAAGAAAAAGGCCGGAAATATCTTATTTCCAGCTGATTTTAGAGGAAAGGGCACCCAGGCGGCTATAAAAAAGGCTATGTCGCGGCTGGCTAAGGCCGGGCGTGTTAAACGGCTGGCGCATGGTATTTACTACATCCCCAAAATTGATCCCGTACTGGGAGAGCTGCGTCCTGACATAGACGAAGTAGTTAACATGCTGGCGCAAAAGGAACGCATCCGGGTGCGGCCGGCCGGTGCCTATGCGCTGCATCAGCTTGGGCTTACCACGCAAGTTCCCATGAAACGCGTTTACGTTACGGATGGAAATCCTCGGCAATTCAGGCTTGGCAAAACCATGATCCGATTCAAAGCAACATCACCTAAAAAATTATCCACGGTTGGAAAGATCAGCAGTCTTGTCATTCAGGCTATTGAAGAATTGGGCGTTGAACACATTGGCCCTGAATTGGAAAAGAAAATACTCGATTCCCTGCGGAAAGAAGAACCACGCAACCTGAAGCATGACCTTGCGTTGGCATCAGCCAAAGTAAATGACTACATCGTACGATTGATGAAAAAAATATTGCCTTATGACTCAGTGGCTCACGTTAACTCCTGAACAGCGCAAAGCTTCCATTACCGAAGTGGAATATGTAACCGGTATTCAAGCTAAGGCCATTGAAAAAGATTGGTGGGTCACCTTAACGTTACGAGCATTATTTCAAAGTGCGTATGCGAAGCACCTGGTATTTAAGGGCGGCACATCGCTCAGTAAATGTTGGAAGTTAATCGCCCGGTTTTCGGAA
Organism: Cytophagales bacterium; assembly: GCA_017303795.1. Taxonomy (GTDB): domain Bacteria; phylum Bacteroidota; class Bacteroidia; order Cytophagales; family Cyclobacteriaceae; genus ELB16-189. The sequence goes on from JAFLBR010000005.1 coordinate 75,688, forward strand.
GATGTTGACATTGCATTAGCCCCGGAGGCATTCGGGATGAAGTATGAAAAGAGCCCTTCTAAAACTTATGTTGAAAAATTAAAACGGGCAGGTTGCGCATTTACAAGCAATAAACTGAAGACGGAACTGGAAGTTCAATTGAAAGCCCTTGGCTTACCTCACGGCATGATCACCGTGGTGGCCGAGCCCGTACCAGAAAACAGACCCGATACCGATCCTCAAACGCTGCATGTGAAATACCCTTCGCTGTATGATCCCAATCCCTACATCGCTGAAGAAGTAAAAATCGAGGTGAGTGTTCGGTCCTTGCAGACACCTTATTCACAGGCCCCTGTTCTGTCTATTCTAACACAGGAAAATCCTTCTGATGCTTACCTGGAAGAATCGATGATAGTTGATGTAGTAGAGCCGCGAAAAACTTTTCTGGAAAAGATTTTTCTTTTGCACGAAGAATTTGGCAAGCCGGACACAACGAAGATTCGTTCCGAAAGAATGTCCAGACACTTATATGATTTAAGCAGTATGATCGGTACCGATTCGGAGACACAAGCACTTGCGGATTATGACTTATACACTACGTTGATTGCTCATCGTGAAGCCTACCACCGTATTTCCTGGCTAAACTATGATACGCTTAACCACAAAACGATTGCATTTATTCCCCCGGAAGGTGTGATGGCGTTATACCGTAAAGATTATGAAACTATGCAGGAGCAAATGATCTATGGCGAGTCTATACCCTTTGATAGTCTGATGTTGCGCCTTCAAACATTGCAGGACAAAATCAGGAATGGTTAAGGACAAAAAGTAAGAATTATTTCCAAGCTAAAAACCGTTTTTCACAATCCTCCACTGGCAGTCGTTTGTTATACTCCATCAGGTGTTTGAGTTGGACTCGCGCAATTTTCTTTGTTATCAATTTATTTTCTATGAACTGGTCGAAGAGCCAAAGGATACCATGCACTTCAATCTTTTGGAAGCCGGAAATTTTTCTAACGACTCCATCACCCGTCAGGATAAAGGCATCTAATTTTAACGCAAGGTAAAAAACTGATTTATCTGAATCGCTTAACCGCTTGTTGGCTTTGACTACATCTGGCATGTTCAATTCCTCTAGCAGATGTACTGTCAATAATTTTTTTCGAATAGGTTTACCGATAGCGGCTTGCTGCTGTGCATTGAGTTCATCTATCACATTGATGGTAGTATGAATCTCCACATCAATGCCAAACAGTTTGTCCAGCAACTTGCAGTAAATCAAGTCGATGAAGATGTTCGCATCGGTAATGGCAATTCTCATGCGGCATATTGGGCCAGTTCATCACGAAACTCAGCGAGTTTTTTATTATCCAATGCTGCCGCCTTGCTAGTGGAAATTATTTCCTCCGCCACTGCCCGGTAAATCAATTGCTTGAATCGGTTTGATTTTTCATATCCCTTGTACTCTCCAGGCTCATTTTTCTTATAGCCCTTCATGCTCATGTAGATCATAAAGTTTTTATGGAAGCTTTCTGAAATAATACCCAGGTGTTTCGCCCGGAACATGATAGCCTGAATAGAAGCACCAAATTGTTTTTTCAAATACACCAGTTCGTTCAGATAGATCTGGGTGCGCGAGGCACCCAACTCTTTGATTAATGCCTTGGCAGGTATGAGCATCGCTCCCGCAAAAGAATGGCAGATAAACTCTCGCTCCTTTTCTGGTAGGTGATTTATCTTCATCAAAATATGTCCCAACTCGTGTAACACGGTGAACCGTTTCCGGTCGGCTTTCAGATTTGCATTGACCACCACTACTGGGTTTTTAATTCCCTCCCAGGTGGAGAGTCCAACAAATTCGTCTCCTGCTGATATTTCTATTACCTTAATATTGTTGTCTTCCAACAATTCAATGACGTTCTTCAAAGGGTCTTCACCAAGTTTCCAAGCGTCTTTGATTTTCTGAACGGCCGCCTCCATCTCTTCGTAGTTATTGATGGGCATGTCTTTGATTGGATTTACGAATTGCTCATCTATACCCAAGAGGTCTTCCAACTCAAAGTAGCGTTCCAGCATGTCTACGGTTTTTTCGCGGATACTAGCGGAGTCTTTTGCCGATAGTTTTTTCAGTTTCCGGAATTCCACGTTTTCAAGACTGATGCTCATCTCGCGGGTAAAGAAATCCGGGCGTACGTCCAGCGCATTGCAAAGCATAAGCAGCGCATCCGATTCGGGTTTCATCAAACCTTGCTCATACTTGTTGAGAGCCTGTTTGCTCAACTTACCATCCAGAGCATCGGCCAAATCCTGTAGGGAATAGCCCTTCATGATCCGTGCGGACTTCAAGCGTTCAGCGAAATTTTTCATGGCAGTAGTGGTTAGTCCTTTCTTTGGTTTACGCTATGGCAAAGCATCATCCGTTAAAAAGAGCTACTAACGCGCTAATTAAAGCAACAGCCAAAGGTACAGATTAAAATGACTATACGGTAGACATTTTAGACAAATATTTGATTTTTGTCCACCAAATGCTAAATTTGTAGTGCTACGGATGGATTTTATTTGTTTCACTTAACAACCAACAACAGCTGATAGAAAAAACAAAACCAGTCATTATGGGGATAATGACTGGTTAAAATCAAGGAAAAGAAAAGTTGGGAGACTTGTCGACACTGGGCTTATCACCCTGTGCTTTCCTTTTGTTTCTGATTCAAAAGTAAGCGATTTACTATCAATCGCAAGAGCTTTTTACAGGAGCGGCCCTGGCTAATGAAGTCCTCTGGTTAGCCGAAAAGCACGAGGGATTTTTCAACGATTAAAAATTGAACTCTTATGGCAACGAATAAGCCAACAGGAGACAATGCCCGCAAGGGTGCTGTCAAAGACCGGAGTCAGGTTCTTAATCCAAAGACTGACCAGTACGTGAAACGCGATACGGACACAGGAAGGTTTATGGATGTGAAAACCTCCGGTGGAAAATTCAAGGGCGTACGTGAAGAAAAGTAACGATACACTTGAGACCCTCACTCCGGTTGGGGTGAGGGTATTTTTAAACAATTAAAAGAATGATTTATGAATCTTAATACAATTAGAATAGGTGACCTCATCGTGAGGCAAAAAGGTCCGTTCAGCACACATTATATGGTGTATATCGGATGGCAAAATGGAACTCAGGTTGTTGCTGAAAATCAAATCGGGATTGGTGTGCGGTACGTTAGTCTTACAGAAGCACTTGCGGGCAATTCGATCAAGCGATTTGAAAAGTTTGGGGGCACTGAAGCACAAAGGCAAAGTGTTATTTCCCGGATCAATGCCAAGTTGGGAAAAGCATACGACCTTGTTGTTTTTAACTGCGAGCATTTTGCGCGTGAGGTTTCCACGGGCAAAAACGAAAGTAAGCAGGTAAGAACGGCCAGTACACTTGCCATTACTGCCGGAGCAGCGATGTTAACTCATAAGAGCGATGCGGTAAGGGCTCTGGGAGTTGTGGGCATAATTGCAGGGGTAATAGGACATGCTTCTCAAGGTTAGTCTAAGGAGTTCGGGGGCAGAGGCTTCCGAACTTTTTTTAAACACGCATATTTATAAAGAACTAACTACCGTAACAGATGAAACTTACAAATACACAACTTGAGAACTTCATCTATAGAATCAAGCTGAAACAGGATGATATGCCCAAGTACAGAACTCAGATTAACAACCTGCGGGAAAAACTTGAAGAGAAAATTAAGAATGACAAGAGGAACGGTTTAAAGGTGACCAGGTTCATTATTGCAGGTTCTTGGAAAAAGGGGACGATACTGAGACCAACAGAAGAACACCCTATTGATGTTGACCTTGTTCTTTACGTTGAAGGAGATGAAAATCTGCAAAACGACTTAAAGAAACTGCATGACTTCGTAATTGAGTACCTCGGAGAAATCTATCCAACCAAGGACATCAATCGAGACGTAGACGCTGAAGGCAACACGAAGTCCATTAAGATTACGTTTACTGGAACTGGGTTAGAAATGGATATTGTTCCTGTTGTGCCCTTAAAATCGCCTAAAGAATATGTTGTTCAGCCACAGCGTGGTGGGGGTGGTAAAAAATACATCACTAGCGTAACAAAACAACTTGACCTTGCTCAAGAAAGGAGATTTAAAAATTCATCCTACACATCAATAGTTCGAGCGATTAAGTGGTGGAGGAATTATAAGGAGCTAAAACCAGTTGACGATGAAGCGGGCATTTCATCTTTCACAATTGAACTCATCGCTTCCTATCTTGAGATCACGAAAGGATGTTCCCATAGCATTGAAGATGGTCTGATACGGTTCTTCAAGTTTGTTAGTGACTCTGGGTTCCCCGTCATCAACTTCAAAGATGCTATTGGAAAAGTACCATCATATGATACTCCGATATTCGTAGCTGATCCAACCAATAACGAAAATAATGCCGCAAAAAAATTAGATGATAAAACGTGGAAAGAAGTAATAACGGAGGCCAATGATGCTTTTGAATCACTTTGTATAGCACAGTCCAAGAATTTCGAGGGCGAAACCATTGAGGAGTGGAAAAGAGTATTTGGGTCATCGTTCAACATTGAACCAACAGAATAACTATGTACAGCACTTATACGAGCACATCAACCTATACAGTTGTTGATATCAGAAAAACATTCGAAGGCTTCAGTGCCGACTTTCGAATGATTGCATCGCGTACCGAAAAAATGACAGGTCAAGATGTTGAAAGTACTCTGCATGACATAATGCGTTGGGCCGAGTCAAAATACCTTGATTATGTAGACATAACACTCCTTGACAAGAATAATAAACCTATTCGAGCAGCACGCTACACAGTTGATGAGAATGGTAAAGCGGTACAAAGTGACAGGGCTGGAAGTAATAGCTGGCCAAATATAGCCAGCACACATCTTACAGTAATCGTCAAAAAGAATGCAGCTTGGTACAGTCTTACGCAAGAACAACAGTCCAAGTTTGAAAAGGACAACGGATTTAAACGCAATTGGGGACCCTCTTCCATCGATAACTCTTATTCACACTTATCGAAATCGGGTGCTCAACTTTACGGAAGCAATGGTTACGAACTTAAAAAGGTCAATTTTCAATAATGGCAACATCAATATTTGACAATACAATAGAATTACCAAGCGCGGCAGTAAAAGAAAGAGCTAATTATTTGATTGGTTTTGAGTCTAAGTTTCAACGTATTCATGGAAATCTTAAATTACTCCTTGATCAGGAGGGGCTTGTGAAATGGAGCAACCAATTTTACAAGACAGAGCTTCCAATAATAAACCAATTGATTGATAGACATCCACTAATCATCTTGGCTGGTGATGCTGGAACTGGAAAAACAGTATCAGCCGAAGCCATTGCTGACAGAATGACTAGGGAACTCGGTAAGGAGGGTTTCTTTCTTAAATTAAGCACGAGGGTACGAGGCGAAGGGCTTCACGGCCAAATGGGTAACCTAGTTAATGATGCTTTTGATAAACTCAGGACGGAAGCCGGGAAGAAGCGATTGGCATTTCTGTTCATTGATGAAGCTGATGCAATCGCTACAACTCGCTCAACCATGCAGATGCACCAAGAAGAAAAGGCAGCAGTTAACACACTTATTCAAAAAATTGATGAGATACGCGACCTAAGAGGCAGGGCAATCGTATTTATGTCTACCAACCGACTCCATTTTATTGATGAGGCAATAGTGAGACGAGCAGCGGTAGTTCTTGAATTTCAGAGGCCATCTGGGGAAGAGCGGATTGAATTATTTACGAAGAGTCTTGAAGGCTCTTCACTAAGTCGAAAGGAATTCCAAGAACTTGCCGACTTGACCGGACCGGAAAAAAATGACAGCTTAGGATATTCATTTTCCGACATAAGATTAAGAATACTTCCCGAAGCAATTGCCAAGTGCTTCCCTAAAGAAGAACTTACTTTCAAAATTCTGAAGGAAACCATATCACAGGTCAAGCCAAGCCCAAAAATCATATGAAATATTTATTAAAAGTAATTGCTGCAATAACTCTTATTGTGATAGGCAAGTATTTTATTGGAGATGAACTGAGGCCAGAACTAATGGGTGCGGGATTGATTGCGCTATTTGTGCTTTTGCCAGTTGATCTGGCTTATGACGTAATTAAAAATCGCGGTCGATTGTGGTTGGTCGTTAAGTGCACGTGGCTGGGAGTAAGAGGTGAATACATCCGATTCTCGATGTCGTACTTGTACCGAATAAAAGTTAACGACAGGTACCTACTTGTAAAAAATTCCAATTGGAATCATTTTCAACTTGTTGGAGGCAAGTATAAACGGATTGGGTTGACTCAAAAGATTTTGAATGACTTTGAAGCAATCGATGATCTAAAGATGCCTACGAACGGGCTAAAAAAAGATGATCTTGCAGTCTTTGTCCCTGCCAAAAATGCAATCAAGTTCATTGATTGGTTCAATAGTCACAGTGATCGTGAAATATCACATTGGCGTGAGTTTTATGAAGAACTCATTGAAGGAAAAGGGAAACTCCTAGATCAAAAGATATTTCCGTTTGTGAATTATAATTTCAGGAAGTCTGTGATAACTCCTTTGAAAAGAACAGAAAATTGGGACTGTTGGGAGATATTGCAATATGACGTTCTTGATTTGATACCTACGGTTGACCAAGAAAGAATGCTTGAGGACTTATATAAAAAGGGCGACACAGATTACGTAAAGTGGGCAGATAACTCCTTAATCCAATCCTTAGGGTTCGATGGCAGAAATTCTACTACTGTTTATAATATTGGGCCGCATACTAAGTGGGCACTAAACCTTAGATGGAGCAAGTAGAACTGGTTAGTTTCAAGTTAAATTATTGATGCGCTACTGATTTGAACTATATTTAGTGAGCTTTACTTAGCAGAATGAAAAAATCGGATGAAAATAAACTTCTTCTAGATTATCCCTCAAAAGATCTTCTTGAAAAGTTCGGTAAGGGTGGCCATAAACCTGGTTCAGGTAGTGCTGCCGCATTTCAAGGTATGCTCGCAACAAAATTACTTAATACTGTAATTGCAATAACCTGTGGGGACAAATACAAGGAAAAATATAAAGAGGTGGTGCCAGAGCTCTTAAAAAAGGATATGGACTTATCTGAACGAATATTTCCAAGTCTCGAAGAATTATTTCAAAAAGATGCTGTACTATTTGATAAAGTAATCCAACTACGCGAGGAACGCGATAAAGAAACTGATCTTCAAAGATTAAATAATTTAAAGCTCAAAGCTCAAGAAGCATTGAAACCCGCTACGGAAATTTTGCTTCAGATCGGAGATAACTGCGCTGACATTGCTTATCATGCTGCTTTTGTTTTTGATAAGGGATTTAAAGCTGCGAAAGGCGATTCAGGTGTAGCTTTAAATGGCGCAGTAGCAGCACTTGGTGGTTGCCTGTCAGTAATTGATTTGAATCTCGCCTACTTCGGTTGTGATCAATGGACTATAAATGTTCGAGAGCAACTAGCAAAGCTGAGACTTGACTATAATAAAATTTTTGTTGAAGCTAAAAAACTTATGGATGAGTTTACTACATCCAGTCACACCAAGTCATTCAACCTTGCGAAGAAAGAACTCAATAGCGGCCGTTGGGAAGGAATCAATTTAACAAGGTCATCAATTGAGGCGGTTGCTGAACAAGCCGCTGCTCTAATGTGGGATTTTCGAGACCTCATTTGGACCCAAGATGCTCCTCAATTTCAATATGAAGTTTCTAAACCTGAAATTACTTTTGAGAAAATCTTGGGCTATAAGTTTGGATATGCCTCATTGGGATACCACCAGAGCAATGGCACTGCATTTCAAATAGCTGGTCAAATCAGTAAAAGCGAAAAGTTAGTTGTGATTTCTAAGGATCTCCCTCCAGAAGTGCGAAACTTTACTGCTGCCCACGAACTTGGTCATGCATTACTTCATGACGGGATGGACATTCTTCATCGCGATAGGCCTTTAGATGGATCAAGTAACGGCACTAAGGATGTAAGAGAAATTCAAGCCGACAAATTTGCTTCTTGTTTTCTTATGCCACGCAACAATGTTAGAGTGGTCTTTCAATCTATTTTTTTAATTGAGAAGTTTACCATCAATCAAAATACACTTTTCGCTTTGGGCTTCAGAAGTATCAGCGAGTTCAGGAATAAGTATAGAAATTTGAGAAGCCTTTCCCGATTTATCGCTAAGTATCAAGGCAAAACATATCAACCACTTCACCAGGTATTTCAGGTTTCGGTTGAGGCAATGGCGATTCGGTTGGAAGAACTTGATTTGGTTCAATATGACTAACTACGAGAGTCAAAAGCCTTGATCAATAAATTATTGACATTGATAAACATTTCGTCCAGCGTTAAATAAACCAGATCGCATGCCCGTGCGTAGCTGTTGGAGATGCCAGACTTGGCAATCCCTAAACTTTCAAGTGCATTATCTAGCTTTTGTTTTGCACTTTGGCCGGCTTTATGAGCATCAAGTTGTCTTATATCATTAATTGCAAATAATTCTGAGAACATATTAACATGCTTATAGTCATTGAGCCTGACAAGAATTTCAGATTTATCGTTTAATGGGCTTAGACCAGTATCGTTAGCAACATAAAAGTATCTTACTGCAAGGTTTAGAAGTTTTAAACTCCTCATCGGTGATGTTATTTCTGTTGGGAATCCTATTTTTGTAACAATCGTTCGCAAAGACCTTTCAGATAAGCTCTCTACTAGGATCTTATTAATATTCTTACATCTCTGAATAAATTGATCTTTCGAGAAGGATTCTAGGTTTACGTGATAGGTTAGAGGCTTAAAGGTGGGGTACAGAAGAATTCCAACTTTTAGAATTTCAGATTCGTCAAATGAAATAATTTCTACTGGATGCAAATTGTCATTTGTGCTTTTATTAACCAATTGAGTAAATAATCGACCAAAAAGTAAGTACTTCCTCAATAGCCTTTCTGATAGAGCCGCAATGTTCTCCTCATTTTTATTTATGCTGTCTGGGTCGATGGAAAAGCTATTCCAGTAGTCAATCACATCATCTGGTGTTCCTTCATACAACTTCTTTAGCTCCACCCGAATAGCATTTCGGCCAACTCTATCGCAATAGGACACGCACCACTGATTACGGTAGTACACACTTCCTGAGTCAGGATAAACCTCATAATCATCATCTGACTCGTATCTTCCTAATACCTCATCTGACACATATGCGTATTGAAATGGAAAATAGTGCCGCGCTTTTGTATTGGTAACCAATTCATCAATCCCTTTCCAATAATGGCCGTGCTCTTTGACCAAGGTTGAAGATTGTTTTAACTTAGACGATTCATATAGGACACGGAATCCATTTACTTCAAGTTGTAGGAAATTCTGTTTGGAAGCATGTTTCTGTAGGCGTACCTCATATTGTTTAAAGTGGCCAATGTAATACTCCTTTGTTTCAAGTAGCCTCTCTACTTCATCTGTTATCGGAATGATCCGTCTCTCTTGAAAAATTTGAATTGCAGCTTTTTCCTTTTTTTGAAGGAAGTCGATTAAATACTCAGAGCTTATTTTCACATAAGCCTCCGAATAATCAGGAAAACTATAAAGTGAGGTTGGCTTGTTCTCAATCACATTATAAATAGGTCGCGTCAAATCATCCCAAATGATCAAATCACTAACAGACCTCTGATTAAGCTTATATGTCTTTGGAATATTTTGATCTGGGGCAATATGAATATGATTTCCAGAACTCCAGGTTGATATAAGTTGTTCTGTCTTTTTTAGCCCATGCACATTCGATGCTTTAATCTTTGGTATGCGTTCTTCGGAAATAAGAACTGTAGTAAAATCTCGCGTTGTTTTGATTCCTTTATGGATATAAGTTCCTAGGTTAGCGACAACAATAGAATCTTTATCTTTTGGGGAGAATTCTAAAATGTCGGCAACCAATCCTACTACTATTTCATCTATTGCGGAACTCATTGTATTTAAATTCATTCTGATATATTGGTGACCTATTCCTATTAAATATACTCTATCAAATCGAAAACTTTTCACTTCATTTCTTCAATGCTATTGGTCGCGATTTACTACGAAAATCGTAGTATAACACGAATAGAAACTTTCAGAGGGAGTAATACAAACGACCTCATTCTTAAAGGTTCGTTACTTTTAGGCATATCATAAACCCCAATACATAAGGTTTATCTCATGCTGAAAGGTAAAGACCTATGGGCTTACCCGTTTTTTCGACCCCTTTTTGCCTGGGTTGTTCTCCAAGGGCAACTCCTCCTTCCCTGAAAATGCTTTCTCCAGTTTCACCGTCAGTTGCTCGATTTGGGCTTTCATGTCGGTAATAAGGTGTTTGTCTTTGAATTCGGCTTTGAGTTCCTGTGCGTAGGTCGCCATTCTTTTATCTAAGGCTTCGATGGCTTCGCGCGTGTTGTCGATGACTTTAGGGATGCGCTTAACCGAGTCAATAATATAACGTCCCGCCAAGGCGGGGTTGTCATTCAATTTTCCATCTGCATAATTATAGACTAATCCACTTGGCCCGGTAACGAATACTTTCTGCTGGGCTCCGTGATAATTCAATTTGAAGTCATGCACAGAAGCCAGGTGTGCATCGTCTTTGGAGTGACTTGCCAGCTTAACCTTATCCAATAATTGCTGACCGGCTTCTTTCTTATCCTCAATCGCTTTGTCGTTGATCATGATGGGAAGTTTTTCAAGATCGTGTTGCGAAAGAGATTTGTTATCGACTTCAAGTTTGCTGAGTGCAGTTTCTTTCTCAGTCTTCTCGCGCCTGGTAAGGGTGGTATAAAACTCGGCCTCCGATTTACGTTTCAAAAATACTTGATACGTGCGTTCTAGATCGGCAACCTTCTTTTCGAGTCTCACTTTTTCCAGCAAGTCGGTGTTGCCACTGAGCAAGGCCACGTATTCGCCAAAGTTCATTCCACCTTCCTGATCGAACGCACCTTCGTCAATCTTGCGTTGGTCAATGGAACTGTTCTTTATCTGGTTGATAAACTTTTGTTTGTTGGATAGGATATTGAATTGGTAGGCATCTAACGTGCGATTGACTGCATACACATAGTTTCGTACTACATTGTTCCGATGCTCTTTGGCAATTTTGTTCCCTTGTCGCCCGCCCCTGCCTGTTCGTTGTTCAAAGTCGCTGGGACGCCACGGAATGTCGAGGTGGTGCATGGCAATGACGCGCTCCTGCACGTTCACTCCCGTACCCAATTTTTTTGTACTCCCAATCAACACCCGCACTTCCCCTGCATTTACTTGCTTAAAGAGTTGTTCCTTTTTAGTTCGCGAATCATGGTCGTGAATGAATTGGATGTGCGCGGGGTCAAGGTCATGCCGTTCTACCAATACACGTTTCACTTCTTCGTAAACATTAAAGCTTTTTCCGGCCGGTGTACCAAGGTCACTGAAGATGAGTTGGGTTCCGCGATAGGATTTACTGTCGTTGTATTCATCCGCTACGGTTTTGCACAGCCGGCCAATCTTCCCTTCTTCTTCAAACTTATAATTGTCAGCATTAATCAGTCGCATATCGATACTCATCTTCTTAGCCAGGTTGGTAGCGATGAGCATAAAGGCGTTCATTTCTTTTTCATTCAAAACCAAATCAACATAAGCCGGGTCTTTTGTCTTGGTGAAGCTGATCAGTTTTTGGGTGTAGGTTTGTTGTGATTCGGTTGGCTCCATGTTCATGACCTCATGGCTTACTTCCGGTTTGTCAATTTTCAGATTGTGGTCGTTGACTACGTGGGTGATTTCTGCATAGAAGCGGGCTAGTTCCGGAACCTTGATGAATTCACGGTAGCGTTCTTTCATCTTCAGTTCATTGGTCACAGAAAATTCATACGTGGCCGACTTGCGCGCATACATCTTCGCCCAGGCATCGAACGAATTGATTTTGAGTTCTGCAAGTTTGTTTGGGCGCAGGTATTTAAATAGTAGATACAATTCTACCAAGCTGTTGCTGATGGTAGTGCCGGATGAAAACGTTGCACCTTTATCGCCACCTTTTTTCTTTTGTATGGTTCGGATAGCCAACTCGAGATTAAGAGCACGTTGGCTACCCGAGGAGTCGCCCAAGCCAGCTACTTGTTGATGGCGCGTGGTGAAATGCAGATTCTTAAACTCCTGACTCTCATCTACAAAAATGTGGTCGAAGCCCAGTTTATCGAAGTCGTAACTATACTTATCCCGTTTGATGGCCGCTTCGGTCATCATCAATCGAACGCTGAGGTTCTGTTTCCGGCTTTCCAATCCTTTCAATACGCGTTTGGATAACGAGCGATTTTCAGAGACTGCTTTCAGGTCGTCATTCAGGTTATTGAGTTCTTGTTCGAGAATTTCTTTTTTGATTTCGTTCGACTGTGGAATGGCCATGAACATATCATGCGTGATGATGACAGCATCCCAATCATTCGCCACTATGCTGGCGAAGATGCGTTGCCGGTTTTGTTTCGTGAAGTCTTTCTGTGGATCGGGTGCGAGAATGTTCGCTTCGGGATATGCCTTCCGGAAATCTTTGGCTACATCAGCCACGTTAGCTTTCATGCAAAGTATGAGTGGCTTCTGTGCCAAGCCAAGCCTGCGCATTTCCATGGCAGTAGAAATAATGACCAGCGTTTTTCCAGCGCCAACTTTATGATCGATAATGCCTCCGTCTTGTTGCAACAACATCCAGACGGCATCTTTCTGATACGAGCGCGGCTCGAAGTGCGATAATCCTTTTAGCTGCAGGTGCGATCCATCGTAATCGCGCCTTACCGAATTGTTGATGTCTCGGTTGTAAATGGTTTCAATGCGCTGAGCAATTTGGGGATTGTCGTTGATAAATTTCTCAAAAGCTTCTCTCACCTCACGGATTTTCATCTCCACATTCTTCATCCCGTCCAGATCGGGTTTGTATTGAGGCGGGTCGTCAGAAATTTTGATTTGTAAATAGGGTTGCGTATCGGCCATGGCATATTCCATGATTTTGCCGCCACCAATTTTGCCGTTGTGCGTAGTAGCGGAATAGGTAATGCTTTCTTCGTTGCTGTAGCCCTTCACATTAACCAGGAATGTGTCGGTAGATTCAAGGTATTTTACCTCGGTGAATTCCTTGAACAAATCACTTGCAAAGGATTCGTAGATGTCGTTCGGAATCCAACGCTCACCGATGTTAATGTCTATCAGTTCGCGTTTAAGAAAGACCGGCTGCACTTGACGCAGCCGCTCTATGTGCCCTTCAAGGTCAGAGTCGGACAGGGCGGGATATTTATCGTGTTCGTTTGCAGATTGATGGAGGCGTTCAAAGGCGGTTAGCTTTTGAATGATGTTGCCACTGAGAAATTTATCTTTCGTAACAAACCGTTCTTTTCCAGGCTCGAGATTTTGGAAAATTAATTCTTCCTGCATGGCCTCCCGTATCACTTCGTCTTTATCTTTTAGCATCAGGGCGGCCATGTATTCAATATTCACTCCGTTATGCGCGTTGAGCGACATGAGCAAGGCGTCTTTCAGCGATTCAGGTCGTGTAACAATAGTTTGCTTGTTAGTGACTTGCTGATTAAAAATGTCGGCCTTGACGTAGTGGCTGTTAATCTGCTTTTCGAGCGCCAAGAGTTTAAACCCTTCGGCATCGAACAGACAGAGCTTGCGGTTGGGGATGCTGTTGATGTTGCCGTAGCGAAATGCGAACAAGTCGTACTGACTATTCAGTTCCTCGCGGTGTCGGTTCATTTCCAACAGTTCATTGTCCTGTTCGGATTTCACCAGGCGGTTGAGTGTGTTGCGCAATCCCGATAACAAGTAGGTACGTTCTACATCTTTGATGACATCTACCGGGACTATTGTACGCTGCGAACCTTGTAGTTCAATCGTGGCTACCTTGCCTTGGTGAATGAGCAGGTTGCCAGGTTTGAGGATGGCATAATCGGGATGGTCAGGTGCTAAAAGTTGTGCAGATGGTATTGCTTCATCAGAAGCAGGCGTAGTGAATGCTTTTGTTTCTGTAACTGATTTGAGTGGTTGGGATTTTAATATTAGTGCCTTTGACAGCCCATCTCTAATAGCTTGTGATAGTTCTTTTTCTGTCCAGCTTTCAAAAGCTTTTACATCCAACGCATCGCCCCGGTATTGACCTCCGGCAACCAGCTCACCCAATATTTGATCTGGTCGTTCTTTGAGATAGCCATTGATATTTACTTCAACGGAAAGGCCTTTATCATCTGGTATCTGAATTTTTTCTGAGGTGATGAATTCGCGTTCATGCGGACTTATATTCTTCTTGATGGCATTCTTCCTCAATACAATAATGTCCGTTACCGGTGACGTGCCTGCTGATTCAAATGCGGTGTTAGGCAAACGTAAAACCGTAACCAAATCCGATTTTTTCATCAGGTACTCGCGTATTTCTTTGTTAGCGGGACTGTCTGCAACACCGTTGGACGTGATGAAGGCAAGCAGTCCTTCATCCTTCAGGTTATCGAGTGACTTAATGAAGAAGTAATTGTGAATGCGGGTGGTGGATTTGATCTTTACAGCCACGGCCTCGCGGAACATGGCATCGTCAAACACGCTCACATTGCCGAAGGGAATATTGCTGATGATGAGATCAAATTTGCGATTCTGAAAATCCTCGAACCCGCAATGCAACGTTTCAACATCCGGGTGCTGATGTTGCAGAAATTTTGCGGATAGCCAGTCTTTCTCTATGGCTGTGATAGCTGCCTGCGGGAATTCCTTTTTTAGATCAATGATGAAATTTCCCGTACCCGCTGAGGGTTCCAGAATCGAGCGGATGCCAATGGTATTGTCTTTGATGGTACTAACGATAGGTTCCGTAATAAAGGACGGTGTATAGAATGATGACAGGGTAGAGTTGCGAAGACTTTCGAGAATCTGCTCATGCTTATCCGGAAATTTTTCCTTTAATGCCTCATTAAATTCCTTAACAAGCGGTTCCATGCGCAGATCTTCCTGTGTCCAGGATGTTTTGTCATCCATTGGTAAAAGAAGTTCCTTCAGCGCACCGAAACCCATGAACGATCTCAATTCGACTTCAGCACCTGAGTCAAGATTTTTCAGGGTGTTGATTACATTTTGATACGCTTCTCGTCTCGCACTGCTATTCATCGGAGATTCCTTCTAAGCAGACTTTCAGTGCGATTTCCTTTGCTCCCGATTCATCGTATCCAGCCAGGAGTGCGAATTCAAGTTCTTCGAGGAAGATGTCCACGCGATCACTCACAAAGTCCTCTTCGGTTTGTCCTTCCAGCACTTCGTGCTTGCGGTTGGGCGAGAGGTCATTTAATTGCGTAAGGATTACTGCAGCAATGGGCAAGTGAAGGTTGGGGATGTCGATCATACATAAATTGTTTAGATGCCTCACCCCAACCCCTCTCCGTTGGAGAGGGGCTTAAGCAAGGGTTTCGATGTTTTAATTTTATTCGAGTTCGTGCACGCGTTGTAAAAATTTTTCTTTGAGTTGGTCGAGGAAAACCGTCTGGTTGATTTTGCGCTGGCGGATATCCTGAAAGACACGGTAATAGTTACCAAGGCTGGTCTGAAATATTTTTTCAAACGCATTGGCCACTTGCTTCACACCGGCCTTACCATCATTAAAAACATTTGAGGCATGCAAGGCATACAACAACTCGATGAGATTTGTCTTTGGACCGGTCCAGATTAAATCACTCGGGTCATCTGCCCTTTTTCGGATAGCTATTTCAGCCGTTAGCCATTCGTTCAGTTTCTGTGCGGCCAAATATTTCGACCATACGTAAACAGCACTTTCTTCCGGTAAGAGATCTTGATTTGCTTTATGACCAAAGTAAACATCATCTCGTTCTGTCGAACCGGAGCGGCAATATTGAATCAGGTCCCGATGTTCCGCACAAAATACTTCCAACTTCTTGCGAATCGTCTTAAGATAAACAACCTGCCTACGTGTACCCAATGGTTCTCTTGAAAGGATAACGACTACATGGCGATAGTAGATTAACAGCGATAGAAATTGGGGATACATTACCTTGTTGAAATGCAGGGTTCGTTGTGCATCTTTGCCTTGCGTGAGTGTATTGATCACTTCTTTCACTAACTCATAGGAGGCAACCGCCTGCGATAGAGGATTCATTTGATCGCGTTGGATGACTGCAAGTTTTTTGTGGAGGTCAGCAAGGCATTGCTCGCAGTAGGTATCGTGCTGTTTCATAGTTTAGTTGAGTTTATCTTCAATTATTTCCTGTATGTCTTCTTTGATCTGGAAGTAGATTTTCTGGATTTCCTCCTGTGTTATCGTCCGGATGGCCGGAATGGGTTGGTAGCGGCTCTCCTCATTGCGAATGGCTTCATGGTCGTTGATGATTTCAGCATGGAAGGTTTTGAGTTGAATTTTTTGTTGGGGATCATCCGCTACCGTTCCCACAAACTCGCCCGAAGAGAGCGATGCAATTTTGGAAGGCGGGATGGCTGAATCCAGTTGAGTGGAGCGACTGAAGGAAGTGTCTGCTGCGTTGATGGAAATGCTTTCGCGTTCCTGTACAATTTTGCCGAACCGTTCGGAAAGCAACTTCGATGTTTCTCCTACCACCTGGCCACTGATCACATTGCCTACTATGTTCATAATCACCTCCGCCTGTTCTCGGCCATAGTCCTTTTTCAGTTGACTGTAATCCTGTACAGCCAATGTTGTGGCCACTTTATTAGAACGTGCCGTAGCGATGAGGCTATCGATACCATTGAAGTAGATGGTGGGAAACTCATCAAACACCAAGCTGCTTTTGAGTTGATTCTTTTTGTTGACGAGCTTGATGACCCTACTTATATATAGTGAGAGTACGGCTCCATAAATTTGCTGCTTCTGTGGGTTGTTGCCCATGCACACAATCTTGGGATCATTTGGGTTGTTGATATCCAGTGTGAAGTCATTGCCGGATAAGACATAGTAGAGTTGTGGTGATGACAATCTCGCCATACCAATTTTGGCGCTGGCGATTTGTCCCTCTAACTGTTCCATCGCTTCGTTTCGGAAAGCCGATTCAAATGGATTGATGAGCACTTCAATCTCCGCCTCGGTGCGGAGAAGCTTAAAGAGTACGGGATATTCCAATTGCATCAATTCAATGACATGTGGCAGCGTGCAGAACTTGCCATTTTCATACTTACGCAGGAACCAGATGATGGCCGTAACAAAGTTGATAGGAGATTCCACGAAGAAGTCACCTTGCTTTTTTATCCAATCGCGGTTGAGACCCAGCATAATGGTACGTGATGACTCCGTGGCATCGGTAATGTCGTCCATCGTTGCAGGGTCGAGTGGGTTGCATCTGTGTGAGCGGTTCAGGTCTTCAAAGTTGATAACATAGAAGTTAGGTTTGATTTTGAATGTATGACTGTAGCGAATAAGTGCATTGTAGGTAATACGTGAGAGGTCATCGAATTTAAAGTCGTATATGAACATGGTAAAGCCCTTGCGCATGTGTTGCGTAATGATGTGGCGAATGACAAAGTATGATTTACCTGCTCCAGGTGTTCCGATAACTAACAGTGATCGGAAAGGGTTAATGACGTTTATCCAGCTTTTGCGGATTTTGCCTTTGAGGTTGTAGGCTGCAGGCAAGTTGATAGAGTATTCATTTTCGATGAGACGCTCCTCTTGCGGGAACGATTCGTTGTCTTTGTTGAAAATGTCGCGTTTGAACTTTACAGAGATGAGCCGGGAAAGCCAGGTGCCTCCAGCCAGCAGGAGAAGATAGCCGACTGTGGTTATGCACACGTACACAACCACTATGGCCTGAGACGGCTTGAAAAGATTGAACAGGAAGTGACTGAAGAAGAATACAATCAATCCGATAAGGATGACAGCGACAAGATATCGCATATTTATTCTTTCATTTTTCTTGCCCCGCGCCCCAAACAGCGAGATAGAAAGCATCAGCGCGATCATACCTTTAGACGGCAAGAACCCATCATAAATTCCTGTGGGTTTCAGTGCGAGTAAAATCTTATCGACCCAATGCCAGGTTAGATTCCACGCTGACCATGCCGCATGACAGAAATAATAGAAGTGAATGAGCAAAAGAATGACACTCATCCATCTCAGAAAGTCGATGATACTGCGGAGTGCTTGTTCATTTTCGCCTGTGTGTGCCATTGCCTCATCCCACCTTCGCTGAAGCTTCGGTGGGCAGGCCCATCTATGCTTCGTTAAAGTGTTCGTTGATTTAAAGTGAATTTCCTTTCCGTTTTTTCTTTTTGCGTTTTCGCTTTAGGGCATCGGGTAATGAGTAGTCGAATTGTTTGGCTTCCGTTAAATCGGTTATCACCTGTTCGATTCCGATAGAATCTCCTTCAAATTCTTCCTGATTTCCTGTGGTTGCAGATCCACCTGTTCCTGATGCGCCACTTGCATTTAGTCGTTCGAGGATGGCCTTGGCACCGTACCCTTTGCCGAGGTCGCTGCCATTAAAGACTACTTTGTGTTGGTTGTCAACGAAGGTGATCCCGTAAATGCGGCCTTCGTCATTTTGCCTCAGTAGCATGATGGTATTGCATGCCGCCAGGTACTTCTCAAAAACTGCAATGCCCTTACCGGTCGCTAATCCCTTATCAATTCGTTGCCTAAGTTTCTCCCGGTATGGTTGTCGAAGTGCTTCGTTTAGTTTGAATTGCTTCTCCAGCCATGTTAGTGTAGGCTTGCCATAGATGGCGCTGGCTTTGATGGGGATGCCAATCTTCTTTCCATGCTTATCCAGCAGGCTATATTGTAAGCCTTTCTTTTTGAACATCTGAGTATCGTCTTGACCACGATCAGCGGCCACGTTAAATTGCCTTAAGGCGGCATTCAACTCAGGCAGCGAAGTGTACTTGTATTTCTGTGTTACCCACCGAACTGTGTTGGCGATGGTGCGCTTGGTTTCTGATTTGCCATACGTTGCCTTTGCCGGTTCGATGGGTTGCAACTCAGGAATCTTTTTTGATTTGCTCTCAGCCGGTACCAGATTGAATTCTTTCTCAATTTCTTTCCGCGCCTTTTCTGATTGAACCCGGCCCAGGTTGTGGATGTCTTTCCGCTTGCCGTTGGGCTGAATGAGGGTTGACACAATATGAACGTGCGGGTGTGCGGCATCAGTGTGTTTATAGACCAAGTACGGTTGTTCACCAAAGCCGATGCGCTCCATGTAGGTTTGAGCAATGGCATTCAATTTCTTTATCTCCAGCTTTTCAGACACATCAAAATTCAGAGAGATGTGCAGCGCATTGGTTTTTACCTTAGGGTTTCGCTCCGTCAGCTTTTGAAAACGGGTAAGTTTATTGATGAATGAAAGTTCGTTGGCCACACTTCCAAACTTATGCGCCAGGACGCATGAAGCTTTGCCTTGTTTCACTTTGTTCTCATTGTAGTTGAGCGCACCCCGGATGCTTTTGCCGCTAATTATTTTTGCAACCATTTTTTACTGAGTTCAGAAATGAGTTCTAATAGCCGATCCACGCGGAGACCCACTTTTTTGTATTCTTCCACGGCCCGCAGGGCCTGGTAATTTTTCTGCCCATCCATCATGGCCACATGAAAACTGTGGGTGATCTGGTTGATATTAATTCCGATGCTGTTAAGCTCGCTACGTATGGAGGCTAGTTCTTCCATGGGTGCATCAAGCGAGGTATCTTTATGAAAGAGCGTGACCTTGCCCTTTGACAAGATTCTTCGGGCGAGTTCACCGATGGTCTGACAGTCACTTTTGCCTCGAAGTTCATCCAGCTTTTGATACACTTCCTCTGTGACTTTTGTCTGGATGTGTCGGGTGAGCAATTGCTCTGGATATGGTGACTTTCTTCGGGCCATCAGAAAGTCCTGTTTAGCAGGGGGAGCAAGTTCCGCAGCGACCCCAAGTTTGAGCAATGTGTTGCCGGGGCAAGATTATTTTCGGATACGAAAATACATCTTGCTGATGCTACAAAGTCAGCATCGAGGATGGCAAAAATCGAGTTTTTAAGATTCATCATGTTAGTAAAAGGTGTCTATCACTGATTGACAATAGCCGTTAGTTTACAGCGGCCAAATTTTGGAATCAGGTGTTAAGGAGAAGGATGCCCCGCCTTCTCCAAAGCCTTAGCGAGTAAGCCACTTCTTGGAGCTGGCTTATGGTTCTTCAAAGACTTGTGAGATTTGTGCGACTCCAGCATTTTATGGATGTCGTCATAATCGTAAAAGATTACGGCTCCGATTTTAGTATACGGTAATACTCCGCTTACACGGAGGTGTTGGAGAGTTCCCGGAGAAATCGTTAACAGTCTTCGCACTTCGTGTGACTTTAACCATTTGCGTGCGGGTTGGGTCTGGCGTTGCAATACAAGCTTCTGTATCTCTTCGAGCAGGTCAGTTTTGAATTGGGCCAGGTCTTCTGTTGTGATGATGTTCGCAGCCATTGTATTTAAGATGATGGCGTAAAACAATTCACTTTGCACGTGTGAAAACAGTTGCAGGGGTTCTGGAACCCCTCGAAAATCTCTGATAAAATTAATTTCACTTTGGACATAGGGTATTCGTTCATTTTCATTAGTAAACAGAAAATGCCAGCCTATGGACGCAGAGCGGTTGTTTGGTATTTTATCAGATCAGGTTGTTCTTACTGATTCATTTAAGACAGCCTTGCAGCAGGAAGTTACTTTCTTGTCGCTACCAAAAAATCATTTCTTGATTGAGGCACCCCGTCCGTCCGATCATATTTATTTGCTACAGGAAGGTTTCGCCAAAGGCTTTGTATTTGAGGAAGGAGAAAAGAAAGTGCATAGTTTTTGGGGTGCCGGTGATATTATTGTGAATCCTCGCGGTTGCTTTGAGAAAGTACCATCCGTGGAATTTGTTCAATTGACAGAGAAAAGCAAGGTCTGGTGTATCGGTCAAACATCCCTTAAAGTTTTAATGGATTCGTTCAAGGAAGCCCGAAGTCTCTATCGTATTATTATTGGCCGGTATTATGTTCAAAGTCAGAGTCGGTTGTTCGATGTCCAGCATAGATCCGCCTGGCAGAGATATCAAAAGCTTATTCAGCAGTATCCGGTCATCGAGCAGAAAGTTTCACAAGAATATATCGCGTCATTCTTAAGCATTACCCCACAGTCGCTTAGTCGCATGAAACGCGAGCACCGTAATAAACCTTAACATAGGATAAGAAGGTTTTTATCCTATGGTAAGTAAGAATTTGAATCTACGGTAATCAATTCTAGTGCCTGCCTGATTTACATTCACATCATCAAAGAAAAGCACATCGTTATGAATCGAGTTGCCATTTCTGAAATTGTACGATACCTGTTGATATTGCTTTTTGCATACACGGCAGCATCCAAGATGCTTACTTATCCGCTGTTTGTGGTGCAAATTGGCTTATCGCCTATACTTCCGGCCTTTACGCAAGAGGTTGCCTGGGTGGTTCCGTTAGTGGAGTTTTTAGTCGCTTTAATGCTGGCGGTTCCCGGTACTCGGATAATCGGGTTTTATTCAAGTTGGGTGTTGATGCTTTCATTCACGCTTTATGTGGCAGCTATTCTAACCATTGCCAGCTACGTGCCGTGTTCCTGTGGTGGCGTGTTGGAGGCGCTTTCCTGGGAACAGCACTTGGTTTTTAATTTCACCTTTCTCGCACTAAACACACTTGTTTTGATTTGGCATTATCGAAATCCGCGCATGATATCGATACCCTAAAGATATACTGATCAGTATCAGGGTATCGACCGAAAACCTGTAAAAAAGAGTAGGTCATCCACATAATTCAAAATGTTATGAAAAAAGTTTCAATGATCTTGTCGATGGTGGTTTTTATGTTGGCGTTGGGAGCGGCTTTTGCCTCATCGTCTAAGAAGATGTTGGTAACAGAAGTGTGGCGCAAGCCTACATCAGGTGGCATCTGTGCACCAACGGATTGTTTGATTCTCGGAGAGGACCCGTGTGGTGCTACAGGCTATGTGCACTTCAACAATGCTTCCTGTACAGGAACATCAATTTCTCCTATGAAAAATTAGGGATTGGTATGCCGGTGGACTAAAATCCACTGGCATTCACTCTTATTGTGGTTCATCCATCAATGAAAGTATAGTTTTCGGATTCCGCACAGTGCTTGAGATTAATTTACCTTGTTCATCAATCAACATTATGAACGGAGCATAACTGGCATTATATCTCATCTCCCATTCGCTGCCCGAATTTGGTTTGTTAAGCCAGCTTGCAGTAAAATCAGGATGACAGTACGTAGGCAAATAGCTTTTCCAAAGTTCTTTATCTGAAGTACCACCTACACTCCAGATAACAATATCGTTTCGGTCTTTTAGTTTGGGCAATATGTGCTCCACTAAATCATTCCTAAAGTCTTTGCAGCCAGAGCATCGAGGCCCCCATAAGTCAAGGATAACTTTTTTCCCGCGGAAGTCGGAGAGCTTCAGGGTGTCATCAGCCTCTGTAAGTGTTACTAAATCTTCAATATGGATTCCGGGTTTAATTTTTCGGCTTAAAGAATTGAGGAGATTCTTCAAGTTAGTATTAGTTGTTACATTCTCGGCCATCTGAATACACTCTGCAACAAGATTTGGGTGTGTCTCTCCAAATGCGAATGCCAGTGCTGAGTAATTAACTAACGTGTAAACCATGAATACTTGCTGCAACTCCGGTGGGAACTTCTTGAATTCCATAAAGAGGTCTTTAACATTGTATTTCTGAATATACCCCAAGTCATAGTGCTTATAATCCGGATAACGCTCATGCAACAATTTCCATTTGATTAGCTCTGTTCGATACTGGATTAGTGAACGGCTGGAATACCAGATGTATGACAGTACTTTGGCTGGTTTTTTATTAAGTTCCTGAAGAATATCTTGTCGACTTTCTGGATTAACAGTCCATTGATGGCTTAAGATGTGCAATCGAGCTAGGTCTGCAATAGCTTGAACATCGACCAACCAGATGTTATAAGCCTTTGATGAAAGCTGTTTCTTGCCTTTCTTTAGTTTAGCTGCAAGTGTACTCTCCAAATCTGCTACACTTTTATAAGCCTCCGCATGTGTTTTAACTTTGTCATAGACTTCATACTCTGCATCCCTAATACCGTCAATTAATTTTCGGTTATCAAAAGCCAATTGGTACTTGACCGCACCGCAACCACTAAATGTTATGGTTGACGGATTTTGATTGAAGTTGATTTGAATGTGTACACTGTCTCCAGGCTCAACAATCCAATGTGTTCCTATAAAAATGCCCGACCAACTATAGCTTGATAGAGATAGTCGCGCAATGGTACTCACATTTGGATAACGCAATACTTCAGCCTTAGTTGATATGTAAGCTTTTTTAAACCCATCTTCAAAAGAACTTTCATCGAATACATAGTCTCGATGGAATTTCAAGTTGATGCTGTCAGGCCTGTCAGAAGTGAAGATAAAAAATACGTCTTGTTGCGCTTGTGCTACTTGGCAAATTGTCAACAACAGAAAGGCGGTTATTCGAATCGAATTCATAATCAATAACCGGGATTTTGTGAAAGATTAGCATTGCGATTCCGCTCAGTCTGAGGAATAGGAAACAGGGCATCAGTGACCTGCCAATTAGCTTTGGTCGTTCCAATAACAGCGTCTAATCTGCCGGTTCGTTTCAAGTCAAGCCATCGGTGACCGTTCTCTGTAAATAATTCAAATCTCCGCTCGTTTTCAATGGCCAGCAACATCGTACTCTTGTCGCTTGCTGCACTTGCTACTAATCCTGCCCGTGAACGGATGGCGTTGAGGTCTTCTGCCGCACCTACGATGTTATTGAGATTAGCACGGGCCTCGGCACGAATCAAGTATAACTCGCCTGAGCGAATAAGCACCTGAAACTCTGTCTTCGGTGAAGTGTCCTGGGGTAGTCTTCGAACCTTATATTTAAAAGGGTGATACCATGTATCGCTTCCATCTGTATAGCTTTTTGTCCATGCCTGCATTCGCAAATCGCCCGGCTCGAAAGCTTGCATGAACATGTTGGTCAATGCTACCACAGTGGGTGCTGAACGCAGAATGTAGGTGTTGCCATCCCATGAGCTAATGCGTGGAATTACCGACTGAAGTTGAAAAACTATTTCGGTACTCCCAATTAAGAAGACATTGTTTAGGTCAGCTTCTAAAGGTGCATTCGCTATCACTTCAGTGGCTTCCGTTTCAGCGGCTGCATAATTCTGTGTATAAAGATAGACCCGTGCTAACATAGCTGCTGCAGCAATCTTGGTTGGCCGGATTTTCAGTGTTACTGATTCTGGTAACTTGCTCTTGGCATCAAGCAGGTCGGCTATAATATTTTGATAAACTTCAGAGGCGGCATTACGAGTGGTTTTACTGTTCACAACGTAGTCTGTTGAAGATACCCATGGAATGTCACCCCAATAGCTGACCAGCAGCAAGTGAAAATATGCCCGCATGAACTTAGCTTCGCCTATTAGTTGACTCTTTACTGTTTCTTGAATTGAAGTTGATTTGTTTAAACCTTCGATCACAGCATTGGCCTGATAAATCAAATTGTAAATTTGATTCCATGCAGCCTGGAGGTTTACATTTAAGGCTGTTAATTCATTAGCAGCAAAAGGAGCCATCTCATTAAACGCGCTATAGTTATCCAGTTCGTCCGCAGCCAGACCAGCCATATTGTTGAGGCTATTTGCTCCAGCGCAAAAGCTTTCGGAGAACTGAACCATATCAATATAGATGCGATTAACGGCCGCCCTCGCAGTACTTTCATCCTGAAATACAGTAGTTGTTGAAAGTGTTGTCTGTGGCGGCTCGATAGTTACAAAGTCTTCACAAGCTGTAGCAATCATCAAAAGCAGGAAGGCTAGCGTATGTTGGATGTTATTGTATATCTTTTTCATATGTTATTTGCGTTAAAATGTAAGCGTTGCACCAAGAGTTATCATCCGTATCGGTGGTAGTGTGGCGCTTTGGCTCTCTGGGTCAAGGCCTCGGTAGTTGGTAATTGTTGCCAGATTTTGGCCTTGCACATACAACCGGGCTTGTTGCAGTGCTGTCTTCTTCAATATCTGCGATGGGAATTGATAGGAGAACGATACATTTTTGAGTCGTATGAAAGATGCGTCACTAAACCGGTTGTCGCTGTAGTTGTTATATAAGTTTCCGAGAAATGCATCGCCAAAGCCTTGTGTAAATTGCCCAATGGCTGCGTTGTCTCCCGGCTTCTGCCATCGTTCTAATACCCACACGGGTTGATTGGTAGCTGCTCCTGGTCTGTCATAAAAGTACGTGAGATAATTTCGGCCAGACTGGTTTACAAACTGAATCATCACATCCAATGCAAAGCCTTTGTAACGGAAGTTGTTTTGAAAGCCGCCAAAGAATTTTTGCGCCAGCGATTTGTTACCGAGTAAATCAGCTTCAAAGGTTACTCCGCCATCATCATTAACATCACGGTGTTGATAGACTCCGGTTTCGGGATTGACCTCTTTGTATTCAAATGAGGGCTGAACTGTTAACGGCTTGCCTACGATGTAATCAAAAGCAAAAGATGAATTTTGGATACTCGGAAAAGCTATGAGTTCATTTCTTGGAAGGGTAAAGTTTATTGAACTTGTCCATGTAAATGCTTTTGTCTGAATGGGTGTTGATGACAGCACAATCTCAACACCCGTGTTCTTCACTTCGGCAGGCAGGTTTGCCTGAACACTATTGAATCCGGTAATACCTGGCAAAGGAACGCCCACTAATTGATTGCCTGAGCGATGGTTATAGTAACTAATGCTAACGTTGAGTTTGTCCTTCCAAAGGCCGGTTTCCAACGCCACTTCCCATTTCCGGTTCTCTTCCCATGCATAATCGGGATTGGCGAGATTGATGGGATAGAGTCCACCCATTCCATCGTACGTGTACGCAGTTGATGTCCACAGATCAACATAGCCATAGTCTGCAATTTGATCACTGCCGGTAGTGCCGATGCTGGCGCGGATTTTTCCGAATGTAAGCACGTTGTTTTGAAGCCATGATTCCTCTGTGAAAACCCACCCTGCACCAAGTGCACCGAAGTTAGCAAACTGGTTTCCGGGACCGAAGCGACTGGACGCATCTCTTCGACCTGTAATATTAGCGAGGTACTTTCCCTTCCAATTATAGTTTACCCGTCCAAACAACGCACTGTATCGGTATTCCGATTGGTTAACGGATTGAATGGTAATTGTTGAAGCTGCTTGTGGATTCCGTAGCAATGCATCGCTGGCAAAACCTGTTGCAGACAAATCAGTCGATTCATTATTACTACCCTGAAATGTTGAGCCTAAAAGTGCAGTCAATGTACCTTCGCCTAAAGGAATGGCGTACTCCAGTGTTGGCTCAGTAATCCACGTTTGAATTTTTCTGTCGGCAAATGTTGCTGAGGAGGCTTGTGATAAGTTCGGGTCGAATGAACTTTTTGGTTGTGCGGAAAATTCATCCATGCGTACGTTAGAGTAACCCACGTTTACTTTGGCCTCCAGTGTGGGCAAAATTTTGTAGGCAATTATGGTGTTGCTCAGAAGGTTGGTAGTTTTTGTTTCAAAGTCTTTCCGCGTAAAGGCCAGTGGATTTCTCCATGTTGAATTTTCCCAATTCAAATTTCCATCGGGTAGGTAGAGGGCTGGTGCATTGGGCGCCAGCAATAAGGCTTGACCGGTAAGGTCAATCAGCGGCAACGTATTGTTATCTGACAGATAGTAGGCGGAGAAATCGATGTTCCATTTATTGTTGCTGGATCGGTGATTAACTTTGAAGTTGCCTGAATACTTTTTGTTGGCAAACTCACCAGGGAATACGGTGGATTCCTTTAGGTATCCGCCAGCAATCATGAACTTAGTTTGTTCTGATCCGCCCGATACAGATAGTTGCATATTCGTCATACGAGCTGTTCCGCCCAGCAATTCTTTTTGCCAGTCTGTGTTGCGATCCTGATTCCAGGTAAGCACGTCATGGTCAGGATAAAACGTGCCGGGTGCAACCAGGTCGTTTGTAAATGCTTCATTGCGCATCGACAGATATTGTTGTGTGTTGAGCAAATCCATCTTGCGGCTGGTGTTGCCCCAGCCCTCATAATAATTGGTGGTGAACTCGGTCTTTCCAGACTTGCCTCGTTTGGTTGTAATCAATACCACACCATTCGCTCCGCGCGAACCATAAATAGCAGTGGCATCCGCATCCTTCAGGATTTCAATGCTTTCGATATCCGCAGGGTTTATGGCGCTTAGCGGATTCCCACCATCAATGATGCTGGCACTGGACGAAGAACCTAGCGGAGTTGAGTTGAATGGAACACCATCAATAATATAGAGCGGCCGATTGCCATTGTTGCCGACCGAATTGCGTAAGCTATTTTGCCCGCGTATTTGAATGTTGAATGCGCCACCCGGTACACCTGATTGCTGTTGAATATAAACTCCAGCCATTCGTCCTTGCAATGCCTGAAGTGGATTGTTGACAGGTTGTTTTTCAATTTCTCCGGAACCAAGCTTGGCAATATTACCTGTTTGCTCTCGCTCTTTGACTTTGTAGTAGCCTGCATTGATAACTACTTCTTTCAAGCTTTGAATATCTTCTGTTAATTGCACGTCTATAGAAGATTGATTTCCAACCCTCATTTCTACAGACTGAAAACCTATGAAAGAGAACACCAATACATCTTCGGGCTGTACATCAATTATGTAAATTCCTTCGGCATCGGAAGTGGTGCCTTGTGTTGTGCCCTTCACGATAATGTTCACCCCGGCCATAGGCATTCCACTAGCTGCATCAGTTATCTTTCCATTTACACGTTGCCTTTGATTTTCTTCGGGCTGCGATTTCTTTTCAGGCAATTTCTCATTAGGTACTGTCTCTTTATTGAGTGTAATAGTATTTGTGCCTTCATGAACCCGGTAGCGGATTTTGCGGGGTAAGAAAAGCTCTTCCAACACATCGCGTAGCTTACGCTTTTTCGCTTGAAGCGAAACGACTTCCTCAATGTCAACGTGATTTGGACTATACATAAAGCGTATGTCTGCCGCAGATTCAAGGCTTTTCAATACGTCTTGCATGGGCTGGTCAAGTAGCGTGACGGAGACTTCTTTCTCCAACACGTTGGTGGGGCTTGCAATTACCGGTAACGAAATTATCATCACGATAATGGTAAGGTGTGCGGCTTTTAGCGGGATGTATGAGTATAGATATTTCATAGGTTTAATGTTCATGTTTAGGCAATAGAATTACAGCAGGCGCGTTGTTCGACCTGTTCGGGTTCAAAAACCGGCAATCCATGATTGCCTATATCGTTAAGCGATCTTAGGAAGAGTTGTATCGAGTGCTTCTGTAGGGAAATGTTGTTTTCATTGGCAACTCTTTCCGTAGATGATGATGATCGTTTCTTTTTTAGTAACCTTGATAGACAGTACTTCTGCTATCAATTGCAGAGATGTATCGAGTGAGTGATCGGTAAGGTCTGCTGTAAGGCGACAATTATTCATTGTTTCATCAGATGTTTTGATGACCACATTGAATTTTTTCTCCAGTCTGTTTAGCACTTCACGAAGTGTATTGTTTTCAAAGAGCATGTTGTACTCCGTATTAGCGGTTATTTCGTTGGCTTCCTTTTTACTAAAGGAAGTCTGCTTCCATTGATTGCGCGTGTAGACCAGTTCCTGAAAGGGTTCAAGCTGGGTAGTCTTGTTACCGGTGGCTGAGGTTACGCTCACTTTACCCGTTAATACTTTAACCACCACAGAGTCTTGACTGGAGCGCAGGCTGAAGCTTGTTCCCAATACCTGGATTGAAATATCCCGGCATTGAATGACAAAGGGTCGATTGGGGTCTTTCGCAACTTCGAAGAGCGCTTCACCCGTAAGTTCAGCATAACGCGTATGACCATTATCTTTTTCAAAGTATGCCAATTTGCTATTGCCTTTTACCCAAACCAGGCTACCATCGTTGAGGATCATTTTATCAATAGCCTTGTCTGTCAGGTTACCTTCGGTTGAAGCATCCTTTAATTGCCAAAAGAAATAGGTAGCAACAAGCACCAGCACTACAGAAGCAGCTATGCGTAATATCCATTGGTTTTTTTTATTCTTTCGGATTTGTTTGGGGCGGAATTCTGCAACGGAGCCTCCACTTTCAATCTTTGAAGTGATTTTCTGAAACAGTTGTTCTTCGTCTTCCGGGGTTAGTTCAAGATGGGTGGTGTCCTCCGTTTTCATCACCTCAAGCCAAGCTTCCAACTTGGCCTTTTCCTCATCGGTTACTTGGCCAGTGAGGTAGCGTTGCAGCAAACGGTCAAAATCCGATTTTTCCATGACCGGAAGGGTTTAATAGGTGGTTGAAGTTACGCAAAAGTGTGATCTTTTGAGTAAGTGACCCTGGGGCATGAAACACGGTGAATCCTCAGTATTATTTTTCACCATGTCATTACAATCAAAAATCTCTCATAGTCTTTTTAACACATGCTTATACGCCCTGCCAATCGGAATTGTGTTTCCATTAATCTCCACAGTTTCTGAATTGAACGACCGTACCTGATGAGTGGCAATGATATAAGACCGGTGAATACGCTGAAAAAGTGCATCGGGTAACAGCCCTTCTATTTCCTGAGTGCTCACTTTGGTCAAGTAGGAATTATCAGTCGTTACGATTTTGACGTATTCCTTCTGACTCTCGATAAACAATATCTCAGAAAAGTAAACTTTCACTTTTTTTAATTGAATGTTAATAAACAGGTAGTCTTTTGTTTCAGCAAGTGTCTGCTCCGGTTGCATATCTCTTTTAACTTTACCGACTGCCTTGAGAAACCGTTCAAACTCGAAGGGCTTGAGTAGGTAATCCACTACGTTTAACTCATAGCCCTCCAGTGCGTACTCGTGGTATGCCGTTGTGATAATTACCGCTGGCGGACTGGTTAGCGTTTTGAGAAAGGTCAGCCCCTTAATTTCGGGAAGGTGAATGTCTAAAAACAAAAGATCAACTGGCTGATTCCTAAAATGATCCATCGCGTCAATCGCGTCTTCAAACGACCCCTGTAAATCGAGAAAGGGAACTCGTGAAATATATCCCTCAAGGATCTGCCTTGCCAGGGGTTCGTCTTCCACAATAATGCATTTTACCTTAGACATGACTGGAAAGTTTAATACTTAGGTTAGCTGAGAAGACAGAATCTTTTTGTTCTGTGATTAACTCAAAATCTCTATAAAGCAAATGAAGTCTACGCCTGAGGTTGGAAAGTCCGATGTTGTCTATTACCTCGGGGTTATCAGAGGCAGGATAACTTGAATTGTTCACAATAAAAGTTAATTCCCGCGACCGAAGAACACATTTCACGTCAACAAAGCGCTTTCCCCTGACTTGCGAAACACCATGCTTAAAGGCATTTTCTACAAGAGGTATAAGCAAAAGCGGGGGTATTGTTTCGGCAAAGTTTTCGATTTCATAATTGAAATTGATCGCAACCGTCTCACTATACCGTAGTTTCTCAAGATCAATGTAGTCAGTTAAAATTTTAATCTCCTTGTCAATGGTAATGAATTCGTTACCAGTTTCATAAAGCAGGTAGCGGAGGATTTTTGATAGTCGGAGAATTGATTCTGACACAAGTTTGGGCTGATGTTGAGACAACGAATAGATATTATTCAAGGTGTTGAAAAGAAAATGCGGATTGATTTGTGACTTTAAGAAAAGAAGTTCCGCCTGTTTTTTTTCTGTCAAAACTTGCTGCCTCTCGTACTTTAATTGTGCGTAATCAAAGAAAAGTTTAAATACTGCGAACACGAGAAATGCCCCCGGTGTAAGACTAACTGCTGACAACAGGGCATCACCAATGTCAGAGAAACTTCGAAATGAGTTATAAAAACCTAAGAGGGTACCGAGGTTGCGCCATGCATATAATCCCAATGCCAAAACCACTAAATGAATAATAATGCTTAGCGGGGTAGCAATAGTCCGGTTTAGTTTTCCAGAGGTGACAAAGGGAAGTGCGTATTCGAAGTAGAGTAAGTTTATTCCTATTACATAAATGACTTGCCAGGAATTGTTGAGCAGACTAACGGCAAACTTACCTGGGTGTGCAGCAAGGTCGTTGTGTATCCAGTGGACAAGGAATACACCTGTTATAGTAAGGTATAGAATAAAACGATCCTTCTTGAAATGTCTTGCCATACGCTGCTTAACAAAATGAAAGTTATCAACAATCTATGATTGTTAATAGCTCCTTAAAAATGAATGCACTAGCCACTATTGGTGGGTGACCTCGATTAAGTTTTGGTATTGACTACTCACCGTCACTCATAGACCTCGTGCCGTAGTCTATAGACTACTGTTTTTCGATCCAGTAGAAAAAACTATTCTTGTTTTAACAACCAATTTAAATAAATGGAAGTGACCGCCTCGAATACCAAAACAGCAAGACTGGCCTCGGCATTGTTTTTCTTTGTATGTGTCCCCATGTCGCTTTGGGATCAAACCTATGTTCTGGGCAAAGTCTTTGTACCCCAGGACCCGGTGGCGACCTCTGTTGGCTTACTTTCAAATGAATTCCTTTTTCGAACCGCTATTGTAAGCCACTTGGCGGGTTTCATAATTTTTGCCTTCATGATTCTGTTGTTCTATAGCATCTTTAAATCAGTTGATAAACACCTCTCTCGCTTAGTGATATTTTCGCTGCTGGCGCAGGTTCCTGTTGTCTTTGTTTTTGAAGTCTTCAACTATGCAGCACTGATGGTTCTCAAAACCGAAGCACGTCCTGCTTTTGATGCAGCACAACAGCAAGAGGTGGCCTATTTCCTGATGCGGTTGCCACGGTATGCAACAGGCGCAGGTATGGGTAAGCTTTTTCTCGGACTGTGTTTTATTCCTTTCGGGATGTTGGTTTTTCGATCCAAGCTCGCTCCACGGATCATTGGCATGCTGTTAATCATTGGAGGCGTTGGCTATGTGGCAGACTGTTGCATCGCCATCCTACTCCAGCGAGCCGATTATGTTGTAGTAAGGTCTTATTTGATTTACACGACCGTCTGCTACGCATTGGCTCTATTGTGGTTTTTGGTCAAGGGGGTGCGAAACCAAACTCCGATCGGTAACCACTAGACATAAGGAGACTCAATAATGAAGTAATTCGTGGTAGGTTAACAAACACGTTAAGGAAAATCATTCAATCAACAAAAAATGAATTCATCCATTGTTGTCTCAATTGAAACGTCTCCGAAAACTTATGCGCGAATTGGCGGATTCCTTTATCTGGTAATAATTGCTGCTGGCTTTTGCAGCGAATTTTTCTTTAGAGGTAAACTTATAGTAGGTGGTGACCCCGTAGCAACTGCCAATAACATCATGGCAGCTCCAGGTTTATGGCGCATTGGCATTGCCCTCGAATACATTTGTATCATCTGTACTATTATTCTGGCAATGATCTACTATTACTTACTCATGCCTGTACATAAGGAGCTTAATTTATTGGCTGCTTTTTTTAGGATGGTTTCTATTCCCTTGCAAGCAATAGCATTGGTCTATCTTATTGATGCTTTAGCTCCATTAACAAAAAAAGAGTTTTTGAGTTCATACACAGCGGATCAACTATACATAATGGCTAGCCTTTCTATTAAGTCTCATAGTAACGGTTATTCTGCATCGCTATTAATTCTGGGGTTTTGTTTTTTGATTCATGGATACCTGATCTTCAAGTCTGGCTTTCTCCCAAAAGCACTGGGTATACTGATTTTGTTCGCAGGTACCGGTTACATCACACACTGCTTTATTTTTATTCTAGAGCCATCATTAACAAAGTGGACATTTCCAATAATGATGTTACCAGTCCTCGCAGGAGAAGTATCATTAAGTATGTGGCTTTTGGTAAAGGGCGTTGATGTAGAGAAATGGAAACAAAAGCACAATTACATTCCTTGACGGATACTAGACGAAAAGTCTTGCAATACAGCAAGAAAGTATGGTTTGGTAGATTTGAAGAATTAGTTCTACTAACTGTCGCATCTCTCCAGCACCCTGGCAGTAAAATGGAGATAAAACGAGAATTGGAGACACGACTCAAGCAGCGATTATGCAGTGGCTCCATCCAATCCGCGCTCAGTCGGTCGGTGCAGAAGGGGTTTTTAACTTCTCATTTTGGAGATCCCACCGATAAACAGGGCGGGAAGCGAAACCGTATTTATGCTATGACCTCGCAATCATGGGAAATGTTGAGGAAGAAAGAGAAAATACGCGCAGGGTTGTGGGATACAATTCTAGTTCGCAAGCATCCAACTGAAAGTAACTTGTACCATTCAACTAAAGTAGTTGCTAAAAAAAGAAAACCGGCAAAGCTTAACATTTAGTCTATAATCAATTTGACTCATGAATACTTTAGAAAACAATAACAATCCGTATCTACGTATAACCATAATCGGTGGCGTATTGTATCTAATCTTAATTGCCTGTGGCGTGTATGCTGAGATATTTGTGTTATCCGAATTGGTTGTAGGGAATGACCCAACGGCAACAGCAAATAACATTCTATCTCGCGAAACATTGTACCGCACGGGTGTATTTGCCCACATTGTAACGCTTTTGTGTTCGTCCTTACTGCTGGGAATCTTGTTTAAGATTTTTAAATCGACTTCTGAATACCTGGTCTTGACACTGCTTGTTTTCAATATCGTTACAGTAGCCATTGAAGGCGTAAGCATTCTCTATGAATTGGAAACGCTTTCAATTTTGAAAAGCAAAATGTTAGCCAGCTTATTTTCCCCTGATCAAATCAATGCCCTGGCCTACTTACCTTTAAAAATGCAAAGCACTACCTATGATCTGGCATTGCTATTTTTTGGAGTTGCTTGCTGCCTGATCTCAATTTTGATACTAAAATCAGAACTCTTTTTTCGCTGGGTGGGACTACTCATGTTTGCAGCTGGCGTTTGCTACATAACTAACAGCGTGGCGTATTTTATATCACCCACATTTAGAAACTACTTACTGCCATACATTTTGATACCGTGCTTCATAGCTGAGTTGTCGTTAAGCATAAACATGATTGCGGGAAGTCGAAGAACAAGACAGAGTTTGTAATGCCATTAAATAACGATTACTGAATAATTGCAAAATGATAAAAGGAAAAGGTATTTCTATGCGTACAGCAGCACTGATTGCCGGACTGCCGGTGTTTTTACCAAACGCTCCTTATGGGGAGTTTTATGTTTTTGGAAAACTGATTAACTATCATGACGCAGCGCAGACTACGCAAAATCTAATACACCATCCGTCACTTTTTCTGTTCGGAATATTGGCAGTGTTTTTCAATTTTGTGATATGGGATATAGTACTGGCCTGGGCAGTTTATATTTTTTTGAGACCAGCAAATCCGCATTTGTCACTGCTGGTTGCCTGGTTCCGACTAATTTTTGCAGTGCTTGGGATCGTTGCGCTTTTCAATTTTCTATTTGCTTTGCACGTAGCCAATTTGCCAGGCATCGATGAATCTTACAGACAACAACAAGTATTGCAATTGGTGAATCAACGAAGATTTGCCATGAATATAGCCTATTTGTTTTTTGGAGTTTTCCTGATCCTTGAAGGAATATTAATCTGTAAAGCTTCTTATATACCAAAAGTGATTGGAGTTTTGATTTTGCTTGCTGGCCCTGCATGGATGATCATTGGCCTACAGCCCTATTTCTTTAAGGGATATAACCTTTCATGGGTAATGTTCTTTGCTATTGGAGAGTTGGTTTTTGGGATATGGTTGCTTATTAAAGGAACGAGGATAAATGAAACAGAATTGATTGCCTTAGAATCGAAACAAAACCAATAACTAAGTTAGCTATTCGGGTGTATTCCATTGATTAAACATCAAGGTGGCAATTAAATAATTCTTAAGAATCCAAGCTCTACCATTATTACTTGTGTTAGGTAACTTGGTATTGATGGAGCAGTCGTAAGAAGAATACCAGCGATGAATCGCCCGCTAACGAACAGCCGAGATGCTTTAGCGTACACTCGTTGTCCGAGAATTCCCTTGAAATCAAAGAAAACAATTGGGCACAGTTGTTGGCATTCGTAGTAGTCTTAACCAAATTTAAGTATGCTGAAAAATATTGTTGTCACATCATTGAGAAACTTCTTCCGCAATAAGACATTCTCACTCATCAACCTTATTGGACTTTCGGTAAGTATGTCCCTCAGCATGCTCATTATAACGATCATCAAGGAGCAGTACTCATTTGACAACTTCCATAACAACAGTGATCAGGTATATAGACTTAATACTCACTTACTCCATTCCGAATGGGGAACGATAGATCTTGCCTCGGCTCCACTGCCCCTTGGCCAGGTGCTGAAAGATGACTACACCTTAACTGAAAATGTGGTGAGGGTAAATCGGCAATTTTATCGAAATGCTATTTATTCAAATGTGAATGTGCCTTTAAAAGGGCTTTTTGTTGACCCATCCTTTTTACAAGTTTTCAATTTTCCGTTTGAGAAAGGTGATCCTGCCACGGCCCTTACAAATCCCAACGGTTTAGTGATAACAAAACAAACTGCGGAAAGGGTTTTCGGAACGGTGGATCCACTTGGCCAAACAATTTCAGTTAAAGGATTTGGAGAATTCACAATCACTGGAGTGTTGCAAGAAATGCCCGGCAAAACACATTTTGAATTTGAGGCACTATGCTCCATGTCCACACTTCCGATACTTGAGAGAAATAATGTGGTAAGCCCATCCCTTGAAAATTGGAGCGCCTTCAATGATAGCTATGTCTATATTAAGATAAAAGCGGATCAAAACACACTGGCCTTAGAACAAGCGCTATCTGAAATCAGCAAAAAGTATAGTGTAGGCCTTAAGTCTGACGGTAAGGATATTGCCTATGGTTTCTATTTACATCCGTTGGATAAAATTACCCCTGGCCCGGAATTATCCGGCAAAATGGGCAAAGGAGTGCCTGCATACTTACTGGTCTTTTTAAGTGTAATGGCTGGAATTGTTCTATTAATGTCCGTATTCAATTTCACCAACCTCACAATTGCCAAGTCATTGACCCGTGCCCGTGAAATCGGAGTCAGAAAAGTAGTTGGCGCTCAACGGTATCAGGTGTTTCTTCAATTTATTGGCGAAGCGATAGTATTTTCACTTGTAGCATTGATCTTCTCTTACGTCTTTTTGCAATTTTTGAAGACAGGATTTACGCAGCTTTCTTTCAATCAGGATTTCACTGTCGATTTGAATGAGGATGTTACGTTGTACATCACCTTTGTTCTCTTTGCAGTAGGAGTAGGCATCTTAGCCGGAGTTCTACCAGCCACCTACCTATCCGCATTCCAAGCTTCAAGGGTCCTAAAGGATATTCAGAATCTCAAAGTATCCTCGCGCCTCACGTTCCGAAAGATTTTAATGGTTGCGCAGTTTACGTTGTCGATCATTTTCGTAATAACCGTCATGATTGTCCAAAATCAAATGAATTTCATGCTCACAGCCGACTATGGTATTGAGCAGAAGTCCAATATTAATATCGACTTGGAGGACGTGGAGTTTGAAATATTTGCCAACGAGGTTAGAATGCTTCCAGGAGTGCAACGCGTGGGGGGTGTGTCTAACAAACTTGGCACCTGGGATGGCGGCTCAAACAATTATCGTCTAGATAAAAATGAAACCCCATTGCTCATGCATGAATTTTACGTGGATGATGATTATCTGAAAAACCTATCACTCACATTTCTGGCCGGGCGTAATTTCGATCCGCTAGAGCAGGTTGGACGTGAAAAAGACATTATAGTTAACGAAAGTGCAATTGCACAATTAGGATTTGAAAACCCGAGCGAAGCTCTTGGTGAGACAATCCATACTCAGGATACTGTTGCTTTGAGAATAATCGGTGTGGTGAAGGACTTTCATTTTCGTCCACTTAACAATAAGATTGGTCCATTAGCGCTGCGCTATAACGTAAGTAATCTCAACTATTTAAGTGTGCAAGTTCACTTGGCACAAAAGGAAGCTGCCATTGCAGCAATAAAATCAGTCTGGAAAAAGCTTGACCCATTGCACCCCATGGAATTTGCAGTAATGGAACAGGAAATTGATAAGGCTTACCAAGAAACCGGAATGCAGGATGTTGTGATAATTATGGGATACGCTACTTTTCTTATTATTTCTCTCGCCTGTTTAGGCATTCTGGGTATGGCTATGTATTCAGCTCAGGTAAGAGCTAAAGAGGTTGGCATTCGAAAAGTAATGGGTGCCACAATTTTTGATGTATTGTTGTTGCTCAGTAAATCGTACCTCATACTCATTGGAGCTGCGATTTCAATAGGTGTGCCCGTGAGTTATTTCGGTGGAGAATTCTTTTTACAAGGCTTTCCTTACAGAATTCAAATTACACCACTTCTTTTAATAATCAGTGTAGCATTAATTGGTGGATTAAGTGTGCTGATAATATGGTCTCAAACGATCAAAGTTGCGATTACCAATCCTGTAAAGTGGTTGCGGCATGAATAGAATGGATTAAACATCTGAGTCAAGACTGTAACCATTTCTATCCGGCTGCGTGGCTTTGGACTTAATATTGCAGCCGTGGTTATCCGGTCCTGGATGATTCGGGTTAAAGTTTTTCAAACACATCCCTATACATTCTCCCAATAGGGATAACAACGCCATTGACTTCTACCGATTCGGCTGAATAAGACTGAATCAGGTTCATCGAAATTATATAGGAGCGATGGACACGTTTAAAATGTCTTGCAGGCAATAACGATTCTATCTCGACAGTACTCAACTTGGAAACGTATTCTTTCTTAGATGTTACAATCTTAATGTAGTCGCGCTGACTTTCGATATACACAATATCGCTGAAATGTATTTTCACTTTCTTTTTTTGGATGTTGAGGAAAACAAAATCTTTCGCTTCCTCATCCACAGTTGTGTTCGTACTTAGTGTTTTAACTTTATTTACCGCTGCCAGAAATCGTTCAAATTCAAATGGCTTTAATAAATAGTCGGCTACACTAAGATCAAATCCTTCGACCGCATATTGATGGTATGCGGTAGTGATAATCACCGAAGGGGGCCGAACCAGGCTTTTTAAGAATGCCATCCCCCGCAACTTGGGTAAATGGATATCCAGGAACATCAAGTCAACCGTATTCGTACGCAGAAAAGTGGTTGCATCAATGGCATCTTTAAACGCGCCTTTCAATTCCAGAAAGGGAACCTGTGAGATATAGTCGGTGAGTACCTTGACAGCCAATGGCTCATCTTCAACGATAATACAAGTTAGTTTATACATGACTTTTTAGATCAATCCGCAACGCTGCTTCGAACAACCCACCATCTTTTTTAACAGACAGGGAGTAATTGCTATAGAGTAACTCCAGTTGACGTCTTAGATTTGATAGGCCGATATTTTCTTTTACAACTTGTTCGTCACCAAATTCCTCGACAGAATTTTTAACAATCAACATCAGTTGCTTTTCATCCACTGTGAGGTTAATGTCAACAAACGGATGGCTCTTGGTTTCAGATGCACCATGCTTAAATGCATTTTCAATGAGTGGCATGAGCAGTAAGGGCGGAAGCAGTTGCTTCATGTCGGTAATCTCATAGTTGAAATTAATAACGAGTGAGCTGTCATATCGTAATTTTTCCAATTCAATGTAATGATTAATAATCCTTAATTCCTCTTCTACAACGATATAGGCCTCACTGGCTTCATACAGCATAAACCGTAAAATCTTAGATAGCCGTAGGATTGACTCCGGAGCGAGATCCGATTTATCGCGTGAAAGTGAATAAATATTATTTAAGGTATTAAATAAAAAATGCGGATTGGTTTGCGATTTAAGGTAGTTCAGTTCTGCTTCCTGTTTTTCAATACGCAATTGCTGCGCAGTTTGTTTCAGTTTGCGATAGTCATAAGTGTATTTAATAATCCCAAAGTACACTGCAGAAACAATGCTGTACGGAAAGTGATAACTAACTCCCGCTAACATGGAGTCGTGTACTTTGAGAGGAGTATAGATACCTAGCTCAACGCCCAAATATCGCCACCCAAATAATCCGAAAGAATAGGTAAGTAAGTGAGCAGCCAAGAGTAAAGGCGTAATAAAAATTCTTTGCCATGTTGGTTTGATAAATGGCAACGTGTATTCAAACAACAGGAAATGGTTTCCCAGTAGATAAAGAACTAACCAGATATTATTAATCGTTCTTTTCAGAATTGTCTCGGAATCGGTGAATACATCTCCGATAAGCCACAGTAAAAGAAACGTTACACTAATCCAGGCGTAAAGTTTGGTGCGTTCATTATTAAACAGATGAATACCCATACCTGCCAAGTTAAGTTGAAAGCTGTAATTATGCCTATTGTTCATTAAGTAAAAATCTGCCGATCTGAGCAGGTCGACCAAATTCAGCAGTTGGTCTACTCCATTGTTTTGTCTGTAGCCTGTGGTTATCTAAAGCTGCTAAAATTCGTATGCTTTGTGAAGAGATTACGTAAATAGTACAGCAAGATGTTAATGAAAGAAAATGAATTGGCACTAAAAAAAGCATCAAGGATTGCTGGGCTGTGGTACCTGATGCTGGCAATTGCAGGTAGTTATGTTTTGTTCGTTAGAAGTCAGACTATTGTGAGCGGTGACGCAATTGCGACTGCTCGTAACATCGTTGAAAAAGAGTTTTTATACCGTACCGGAATTGTAAGTTCCC
Source organism: Cytophagales bacterium (assembly GCA_017303795.1). Lineage (GTDB taxonomy): Bacteria > Bacteroidota > Bacteroidia > Cytophagales > Cyclobacteriaceae > ELB16-189. Next base: position 115,385 of record JAFLBR010000005.1, read on the forward strand.
TACTAAGCTCTGTTGTATTTGTGTTCCTTGTGTTGGCGCTTTACAAGCTGTTTGAAAACGTAAATCCTTCTAAAGCCAGGCTTATGGTTGCCCTTGTAATCGTACAGGTGCCTATAAGTTTTGTTATGGAGACGTTCAACATTGCAGCGGTGATGATTGCGAAAGGCGAAATTTGGAAGAGTCTTGCCCAGGAAGAAAGGCAAGATTCCGCAATGCTCTTTCTTAAAATACATGGATATGGAATTTCAATCCTGAAAGTTTTTTGGGGGCTGTGGCTCTTACCCCTTGGTCAGCTAGCCTTTCGGTCACTGTTTATTCCGAAAATACTTGGAATCCTACTAATTGTTGGCGGAGTTGGATACGTGTTTGATTCGCTTGTAGCTCTTCTGCTGCCTGAGTATCGTCAGCTAGTTGCACCATTTGCCCTTGTACATTCATTGGGCGAGATATTGATAATCTTGTGGCTGTTGGTAAAAGGAGTGGCACTGAAGCCGCCAGTTATTTTGCAAGCAGAGATTAAATAGTGTGTGTTGTATTATAAATTATAAAAAGTAACCCGTGTTGGAAGCAAATTCGAATCTTAATCGCTATGCAAAAATAGCAGGCTTGGCATATCTGGTGGCTATGGCTACTTCAATCATTGGGTATATTCCTAACCAGTATATCGTAGCGGGTGACCTTGCACAAACCGCAAGCAATATCATCGCTAACGAAAGAATATTTCGAATCGGTATTGCCAGCAATTTACTTACCTATCTAATTGATATTGCGCTCATCTGGGCGTTGTACCTGCTTCTAAAACCTGTTAATGAAAAACTCGCGCTGTTGGCTGTTTTTTTTCGGTTGATTGAAACGGGATGCCTTGCAATGGGGGTTACTGATGAATTAGTAACCATCAGATTATTGACAAGCTCCATCTATTCTGGTTTAATGGAAACTAATCAACTTTATTCGTTCGCAAGAATATCGATGGCTTCTTATGCATCCAGCTTTAGTGTTGGATTTATATTTCTAGGCTTGGGTTCGACAGTTTTCAGTTATGTACTTCTGAAGTCTGGTTATATCCCAAGATTTTTAGCGGGCTTGGGTATTTTCTCTTCGTTACTTGTTGGATTGGGTACTCTTTTGGTTATTGTTTTTCCCGAATTCAGAAAACTATTCCCTTATGGGTATGGACCCATGGGTGTTTTTGAAGTAGGACTCGGATTGTGGTTTTTAATAAAGGGTGTTTCAATTCCTGCGCATGTGGGAGATAAAAATGGTTTTTGACGACTTTCAAAATTTTTGAACTATGTCAATCAACATCGAAAATCAATTGATCGAGACCTGGGAAATCCACAACAGGATTAACCTCTTCTTGTTGGATGCACTAAAGGAGGAGCATCTTGCTGATATCTCCGCCTCAAAAGGACGGAACGTAGGTCAACAGTTCGCCCACATCCATAATGTTCGTTTGATGTGGTTTAAGGCCTCAAATCCGGATTTATTAAAAAATCAGGTAAAGTTTGAAACGGATTCGCCCGTTACAAAAAAGAGATTGACTACTGAGTTTGTTAAAAGTTCCAAGGCAGTCATATTGCTGTTCCAATCTGGTTTTGAAAAGGGAACAATAAAAGGATTCAAACCACATCCGGCAGCCTTTTTTGGATATCTCATTTCCCACGAGAGCCATCATCGGGGTCAGATAATCTTAGCGCTGAAGCAGTCTGGACATATGATTGATCAAAAAGTACAATATGGAATATGGGAATGGGGCACCCGATAAGATCACCCCTCTACTTGCATCAGCAGCTTAAGCCCAAAGTCGTTGAACGGATGTGCCTACATCAGCAAAATTTCATGCGACCGAGTCAATCTCTGATGCACTAGAAAAGGTCAAAATGAGCCCTAATCGATCTTTTTGATAAATAACTGCAATTACGAAAGAAATAGTGCAACCATTTATACTGCAATTACGAATAATATAAATGAAACTGATAATTAATTAGTAATTCGAGAGCCCCAATGAAGAAAACCAAACTTGGAGAATTTGAAGAACTCGTGCTCCTCACCGTGGCTGCCCTTCAGCAAGAAGCGTATGGAGTTGAAATCAAACGTGAGTTAGAATCACGACTTCAAGAGAAACTTAGCGTGGGTTCTATTCAGTCTGCGCTCAAGCGAATGGAGGACAAAGGATTTCTCACATCAAAATTTGGAGAGGCCACTGCGAAGCGGGGTGGGAAGCGTAAGCGCATTTATGCCACTACTTCTTATGGCCGAAAGGTACTCGAAGAGATGAAAGACATACGAACTCAACTCTGGAGTGCAATCCCCAAACTGGCGTTTGAACTTAAGGCTATTGGATGAAGCCCCAGACATTACAGCCCCCACACTGGCCATTAAAATTTCTCAGGTTCTTCCTGAAAAAGGAATATCTGGAAGAAATAGAAGGCGATATGGAGGAAATTTTTTATGAAAACACAGAGCGCTTTTCTGTTGGCAAGGCAAAGCGAATCTATACCTGGGAGATGATCAAACTGCTCCGCCCTAACCTGATTAAAAACTTTGAGTTTGTGAATAAGATAATCCAATACAGCATGATAAAAAATTACTTCAAAGTTTCTGTTCGTGGCTTATTGAAGAGTCCTGTCAATTCATTCATCAACATTTTCGGGTTAGCGGCTGCTATTGGCTTCTGCATTTTTTTCTACGCATTTGTGGTTTACACCTTCAAGCGTGATCAATTCCATGAGAATAAGGATGTGGTATTCCTGACCACATTTACCGCTTCTCGCGAAGGTGCTTTGCGGCAATACGGGCTATCACCACGGCCACTGGGCGAACTATTGAAACAAGATTTTCCACAGGTAACAAAAGTTTGTAGGGTCGAAGACCGGAATGTTATTGTTAAACACGGGGATAACATTTTCAATGAACGCATCCGGTTTGTGGATCCCACTTTCCTCGATATGTTCACCTTCCCGCTGAAGTGGGGCGTATCCACTTCACTTACCGATCTGAACAGTGTAGTGATTAGCGAACCGATGGCGGAAAAATATTTTGGTGATGAAAACCCTATCGGCCAAAGCATCCTTGTGAAATTCACCTCGGAGAATGGCAAGGAGTTTAAGATAACAGGCGTTGCCAAAAAATTTCCATCTTCAAGAAGTTTTGATTTTCATTTCCTTGTCAATTTCGACAACCTTCGAACGGCACAACCCGGTTTCGATTTTCACGATTGGTCGGCTTTTCATCAAGCCACTTTTATACAGGTTGCACAGCCATCCGACATAACAATGGTCGAGGTGGGAATGAGTAAATACAAGCGTTTGCAAAACGAAGCTGTTGAAAAAGACTGGGCAATTGCTTCATTTCAATTTGAGCCGTTGGCCACCACACACATAAAGACAGATGAGATTCGTGAGGATGTTTTTCGCGAAGGCACACACAGCAATCTAACGTCCATCAAATTTCTTTCTGGGGTTTGCATCTTGATGTTGCTACTAGCCTGCTTCAATTATATCAACATCGCTATTTCTACTTCCGTAAAGCGCTTGAAGGAGTTGGGCGTTCGCAAAACTATCGGGGCCACACGCAGGCTGGTGATTGTACAGTTTTTATCTGAAAATATTGTTGTCACATTTTTCGCCATGCTATTCGGAATCCTGCTGGGCTGGCTGGTGGTTATTCCCTGGTTCGAAGGGTTGTGGCACTTCAGCATGGAGTTCAGCCTCAATGACCCGCGCTTATGGATGTACCTACCCGTTATCATGCTCATCACGGCCATCGCATCTGGCATCTATCCGGCTATTTATATTTCCCGCTTTCAAACGGTCACTATTCTGAAAGGCTCTGTGAGGTTTGGTCAGAGAAACCCTATCACTAAAATTTTTCTGGGTTTTCAATTGGTGTTGGCATGCATGTTCATCACCAGTGCCATTGTATTTACCATGAATGGCGATTACCTCGCCAACAGAAGCTGGGGCTACAGTAACCGGGATGTACTTTACACGGCCGTAGCCGATGAATCAGCATTTCAGCAATTGAATGACGTCATGCAACGCAATCCAAAAGTGCTTTCCATTTCCGGCTCCGCACAACATATTGGCAAAACCCATCAAACAACCGTGTTGCATTTCCCCGACAAAGATTTTGAGGCAGATCGTTTGGCGGTAAGCCCATCCTATTTCAAAACAATGGGAATTGAGTTAGCGGAAGGGAGAGAATTCAAAGACTTTGATGGCAGTGATAAGAATGCTGTGGTGGTAAATGAAACGATGGTTAAAAACCTGAGTTGGAGCAACCCGTTAGGTCAGCAGTTTAGAATCGATAGCATTACTTACGAAGTGGTTGGCGTAGCGAAAGATTTTCACAGCTATAGTTTTTTCTCGTTGCTCAAGCCTGCATTTTTTACTGTTGCTGATAAAAAAGATTTCAAGTTCATCGCTTTAAAAGTAAACCGCGAGCATGAACAATCAGCATTCGAAGATCTGAAAAAATCCTGGGTAACGTTGTATCCTGAGATTCCATTCAATGGTGGCTATCAGGAAGATGTGTGGGGAAATTACTATGAACAGATGGGCATTCATGGCCACGTATGGCGCGTGTTTGCGACTGTAGCGGTAATTCTTGCCATGTTGGGATTGTATGGATTAGTTGCGATTAACGTCTCCGGCAGGGTTAGGGAGTTTAGCATTCGAAAAATTCTTGGAGCCGACTATAAGAACATCAGTAACAATATCTTCAAACAATACTATGGTTTGGTTACTGTGTCATTATTCGTGGGTGGGCCGCTAAGTTTCTTTTTCATAAAATCGGTACTTGATTTTGTCTATGACTATCACATGCCATTAACGATCTGGGTTGTGGTGATAGCAGCTTCGCTTTTAGTGGCAGTAGTAGTGATAACAGTAGCCACCCAAATCATAAAAGTTTTCAAATCCAACCCGGTAGAAGGTTTAAAGGTTGAGTAAAATTCCTAAGAAGAATAAGTATAGATGTTTCTGAAACAAATATCGTTGGCACTTGAGTTTGATTTTGGGTGCGAACGAAGTCGTAGTGAAGAAAGCTCAAATAAGGTCTAAATCGTTAAGTGACATGAATGGCTACCTCGATCGCAAAAAGACTGCAAGACTTGCTGGTCTTTTATTTTTCCTCTGGATTATTTCCGGATTTTATGACATGTTTTTTGTGTCACCCAAAATATTTGTAAGTGGTGACCCTGTAGCTTCTGCTCAAAACATTTTAAAGTATGAGTTTTTATTCCGCACCAGTATTTTTTCAGGACTCATAACAAGTACCCTGTGGGTGCTTTTGGTGTGGGTCTTTTATGATTTGTTCAGGACTGTAAATGAGCGGTACGCCAAGCTTTTGATGGCGTTTGTGGTGGTACAAATCCCGGTGGCATTTGTCAAAGCAGGTCTAAGTATTGCAGCAATACTTACATTAAAAGGAGGAATTCTAAAGTCTTTTGAATTGGCGCAACGGCAAGACCTAGCCATGGCGTTTCTTAAAATTAATGACTACACTGTTTTGGCATTGGAGTTATTTTGGGGTCTCTGGCTCTTTCCGTTAGCGATACTTATTTATCAATCTGTATTCATTCCCCGCTTTCTGGGGATATGGTTAATTATCAACGGAATTGTGTATGTGCTGCTGAGTTTTACCAGTATTGTGCTCCCCGAATACAAGGACTTGATTTTTACTTTTGGAATGCCGGCCATGTTTGGAGAACTGGCACTCATGCTTTGGCTTTTGATAAAGGGCGTTCGTGGCAACAAGGGTGTTGCCTCATCATAAATGAGGCGTGAGGCCGAGCCACTAAATGAAGAGCATTAAATCTATTATTAACGACTAACGAAACATCAATGAAGCTTACTTACTGTATAACATTCCTTTTAGCATCACTAACGTTCATGGCGCACGGGCAGAGTAACCTTCAAAAAGGGATAACACTCTATCAATCCAAGAAGCTTGAGGAAGCGACTAAATCTTTTAAGGGAATCGAAAAAACTTCTGCTGACTATGGCGCGGCTCAGTATTATCTTGGAAGAATTGCCTACGATAAAAAAGAGTACGATGATGCCGTTGACTATTTTAAAATTGCAACTGAGAAGAACTCGACTAACGGTGAATACTTTAATTGGTTAGGTGATGCCTATTCAGGCGTTGGCAGTGAGTCAAATGTATTCACGCAAATGTCGGTGGGACCCAAAGCACTCCGGGCTTGGGAGAAGGCAGCACAGTTGAATCCTAAAATTATTAATGCACGGGTATCGTTGGTGGACGCGTACATTATGGCTCCGGAATTTATGGGAGGTGGCGAGGACAAGGCAAAAGCTATGGCGAAGGAGACGTTGCCCCTATTGGAAGAATCAATCAAAAGCAATCCGGAAAATTTTTTACAGCAATACCGATATGGAAAAATTACTGCACTCACCGGAATGAATATGGAACGCGGTGAAGAGTTGTTGCTAAAGTATCTGAAACATACACCCACAAAAGAAGAACCTTCCCAAGCCGGTGCCAATATGAGATTGGGTCAGATTAAAGAAAAACAAGGGAATAAAGCTGAAGCAAAACGATACTATGAAACCGCCTTGAAGTTAGATAGTAAGCTGGAAGGTGCTAAAAAAGGTTTGGAGAGGGTTTCAAAGTAGAGTGTGCAAACATCATCCCTTGATATTGAATTCAGACTTGCTGCACCGGAGGAGTGGAAAATCATCCAATCCATAGCATACACCACCTGGCCTGTTGCATATGGCTCCTTGTTACCCCCTGCGCAGCTTCAGTACATGCTTGATTTGATTTACAACGAACAATCCATCAGGCAGCAAATGGAAAAAGGGCAGCAGTTTATTCTCGCCTGTCACACCAACGAATCGTTAGGGTTTGCTTCAATCGAGAAGCAATATAAATCATCAACCAGCTTGATGATTCACAAATTATATGTGTTGCCTGGGTTTCACGGAAAAGGAATTGGTAAGGCATTCCTTGAGTATATATCTGGTTTGGCTACCCAAACAGCGCACGATGCATTGATTTTAAAAGTCTTTTTCAAAAATCAAAATGCTCTTCGTTTTTATCAGCAGCAGGGATTCCGTTCTATCGGTGAGGAGGAGACAGATTTTGGAAATGGATATAAAGTATTGGATTATATCATGACCAAAAATATTTAGCAAGCACACAGTAAATCGGCAAAACTAAGCTGTATTACTTATCTGGCGGTAACACCAAATGAAGGTGTTATTCAAACGCTTGGAATGCGCATGCCTGAATAACCTCCCCTTATGATACCTGGTCAGCGTGGGATTACTTTCAGAAAAAAATGTTTTATCTTCAAGGAGACATTTGACCACCTCTCTCATTAACCGTAACAAAAACCTCAGCTATGCGAGTGACTATCTTTTTTTTACTCTTGCTAATGGCTTGTACCACCAAAGAGAGCCCTGATTTTTATGATTACCAGGGGCTGGATTACGGTCAAGTGCCGAACGTTACGATTTCAGGCACGTTGGAGGGCGCCCAAGGTGTTGTGGCATTCGCTCTAAATCAAATTCCTCACAGAAAGGTTTTTAAGAAAGATGGCGACAAATACATTTTAAAAGCTCCTCTCTATTTGGATAGTGCTGTTTTACCAGTGCCTGATTCACTATCAATCAAGATAGTTTTGTTGTGTCGAAATGAAGTCGTACCGAAAATGAAAGTCAAGGTGGAGTCCGAGTTTCTAATCCAAAGCCCATTGGAGTCTGAGGTGGAGTTTAATAAATGTGTTAATGGAGCAACTAATAAGTTCTTCTATGTCAAAATCAAAAACAAACAGCTTCCTGAGATTCAGATCGACAGTGTATCGCTCATATTTACACCTGCAATTCAATGAGAGTAATCTTACTAATGTTGATAGCCTGTGCCACATTCCGAACATCGGCACAAAATCTATTCGAAGATGAAAGCGGTGAGACCACATTAAATTTTACAAGTGACTATTACTTCTTGCGCTTCAACACATCTGAAACATCAATCAAACTTGGCGGTATTTTTAAGGACAAGGAGCCTTACGGGATTCGGTTTGCCAATCGGGATTGGGGTAAGTTTGCCAATGTCAACATCAAATTTTCGGCAACTGATGGGTTAGCTTCTTTGTATGATGAGGGTGAATTGAATTTTGGCTATGAGGTAAATTTTAAACCCGGCTTTATTACCCAACGAGTCAATAAAAAAAACAAAGCCCGACTTTTTCAGATTTTTCTGGATGCCAACCTGGGGCGGGCTACCTACAAGATAGCGGATTCTCTTAACGCTGACGGATACAAGAAAGCCAGGTTTGCACCGAAAAAATTTATGCTAAATATAAACTACATCGCAAGTTCGAAATGGTTTTTAGGTTTAGCGTCCGGGTTTGCTGCTCAAAACAATATTGACGAGTTAAATGATGGCAATGTGCTAAAACCTTATTTCAGCAACAGCGGAATACAGATTAACAAAGTTACGGACGTAAAAATTGGGGACTACGAAGAAAAAAATGCTTTTCGTATTGACAATGATATAGCTTTCTTGCCCGGATGGTTCGAAGATCAGATCGGGTTTACCATTTATCAAAGGTCTGCATTCTTTTCACTAGGTAGTCGTCATGATGCCGGCCTCGGAATTTTTATTCTACCCAAAGCATCCGATAGCCCCGGTTATAGTTCTATTGGTGGTATTGGTTTTACATTTCGGGATCTTGCGAATTCTCAGGCGTCTGATAAGAATACTTTTGAAAGGGGCATTTTGTTTTTGTTTGCAGGCTTTAAGATTAATCAATAAAAACAGACATACAATGATTGGCCTAGCTTCTAGCAGCGAATCAATATGAAGGTGAGTAAGTCTAACTACTCCACTCCCAAAATCTCCTTCCTAAACTTTCTTAGATGTGCAAAGGCCGTGGTCATATAGTCCTCCACGGTGCGTTTAGAGATGCGCATGCGTTGGGCAATTTCGGAGTTAGTGAGGTTTTGTTCGAGCCGGAGTTGAAAGGCTTCGCGACAGCGGTCGGGCAAGCCCTGAAGCGATTCACTTAGCAGTGCATGCAAAGGAACAATCGGTATGCTTTTTTCTGGTTCTATTGGGGTAACAAAGGTCGCTTCAAAGTTCTTGAAATGCTCTTCATATTTCCTCTTAACCATTTGATGCTTGATATACCGGATGACTTTATACTTTACGGACGTAAACAAATAGACCCTCAGCGAATCAACTTCCAACCCTTCCCTGCGTTCCCAAAGTGAAACAAATACATCCTGCACTATTTCTTCGCAGTCTTTCTTTACTCCAATACTCTTCCTTGCAAATTCATATAGCCCTTTAAAACCTTAATGATTTCTTTGGGCTCAATTTTTGAAAAATCAACGGTTGCCATGCTAGTAGTTTAATAGATTTGTTCTTCAATTGATTTACTAATGGCTGATTTCACCTTGCCGGTATGTTCGGTAGTTTTCGGTTCAATCAGCATAATCAGGCATTCCGCTTTTGAGGAAACACGATGGTTTATTCCTTTCTTCACAACAAACAGGTCACCCTTTTCCATCGTAAATTCCAGTTGATTCTCCATTTCCATCAGGAGTTGCCCGTCAATGATATAGAATAACTCATCTTCATTCTCATGATTATGCCAAGGCACTTCTTGCCCCTTTATTTTTGCAACTTTTATATAGTGGTCATTTACTTCGCCAATAATCTTTGGAGAAAAATAGTGGCTAAGACCTAAACACGCATCGTTCAAATTCATCTGGTAAACAGTTTACGTTTTACAATTTTACCTTCTTTTTTTGCGCGGTAATAAAGTGCTATTCCAATAAGCAATAAAAAAGTTGTTGCAAAAATGGAATCCTCAATTCCAACGGCACCCCCTGTCAATAGTTCGGGGCCATTAAATTTTGATTGAATGATACTGCCCAAATCACTTGTTCCGGTAAGATTTGAGCCATAAAATGGCTGGGCAAAATTCCAACCGATATGGAAGAAATACGGTAGCCATATTCTTTTAGTATAGACAAACAACATGGCCATCGTAAACCCCCAAATTAAGTAATAGAAAAAACTAAACAGGTTGGAATTGGGATTATAAACGTGTTGCAGTTCTATTAACATGGCAATAACAAGGGTAAGGTGAGTACCTAACCAATTTTCACAGACCCTTACTATTAATCCTCGGTGAAATAAATCTTCAACGATGCCTGCAAATAATAATATCGTGAAAAACTTTAAGGAGTAATGAGTGGTTGAGAAACTAATCGCGTGATAATACCCTAATACGTATAAAATGAAAATGGATAATGAAATGGTAAAAAAGCCAAAGAAAAATCCGCCAAACATTTCTTTGAATAAATATTTTGTGGATAGCTCTGTTATTTCTCTTTTATCGTAGAAACGGAATAGATAGTAATAGCTAACTAATAATACCAGTAATGAAATACAATGAATAATGGGGTTAGCAATATTTTTATCCTGAATGATGCTGTAAAAAATTGGTTTTAATCCAAAGTTTTGAATGACTACGAATAGTGAAAAGCAAACGACAATGCCTACGATAATTTTAGTAATTGGAAAGTGCAGTACTCTTTTGATGAATGCATTCATGCTTCTTTCGATTAGTTGTCGCGTTGATTCTGAAATTGGTGATTGCGTTACCCGGTATCTCCAGCGTTTAAAGTTCTGGTAAAGAGAAATACATAATATCTTTGTAACAAGTACATACTAGAATGTATCTTACATACCAGAACGATACTATTGTTGATTGTCAACACGTTAAAATTTCAATAACATGAAGAAAAAATCGAGCAAAGCCTATTGCGCAGTGGATTACGCCTTTCAACGAATTGGAGGAAAGTATAAAGGAAGAATTTTGTGGGTTTTGAAAGATGGTATTTTACGTTATGGAGAGTTGAAAAGAGCAGTGGTGGGGATAACGCCAAAAATGCTTACTCAGACTTTGAAAGAGCTGGAAGGTGACGAGCTGATTACAAGAAAAGTCTATCTGGAGGTTCCACCAAGAGTAGAGTATGCACTTACTTCTACCGGGAAGGAGTTGATTCCGTTCATTAAGCAAATGCGCGCCTGGGGTGAAAGGCAAATGTCTTTAAAGTGAATGGATATAAACTCCATGTGCATCGTCAATCATGGCACTTTACCACGAAGCCATTTTGTTGACAACAGTTGGGCTTAGTACTTAATCGTCAACCGTTTCATATTTTACTCTGTCAACTAATTTGAAGTCGGCCAGTTATCAACGGTCAAACGGACCATTGCTATTTGTATTCTCAGGTCAACCGTCAATGTCAGTCTATTCCAAATCTACTTTAAAATGTCAAACAATATTTTATAGAATTGGGAAGGTTGCTCGTACATTGGAAAATGTCCACACTTGTTAATCCAATATAAATTCGCACCCGGTCTATCTAGTTTTAGTTCGTATGAAAAGAATCCTACAACATCTTGTCGTCCTGATATAATGTCAATTTGGCCTTTATAATTATTTAAAGATTTGGATACATCGTATTTCAAAAATATGTCTTTAACCAGTATTTGTTCTGTTTTACTATTTCTCTCGGCATTTATTAGATTAAAAACGCTGTCTGGAATTGGATTCTCGAAGATGTATGCTCGTCTCGCTAACTTTTGTGACTCTAAAATATCTGATTTGCTAGCCTCATTTTTCTGAATTAATTCATTTATATTTTTTAACCGTTGTTCTTCATCAAAACTTCGGGTATGAGTTCGGTTTGCATACAAGACGTCAAATCCAGATTTCCCATTTTTATGCGGACCAGGTGCTATTAAAATTAGGTGTTTCGCATTGTTGGGGTATTGAGCCACAAAATTCATAGCTAAAGTTCCTCCCCAAGAATGTCCGATAAGTATTGGCTTTTTTATGTTAAGGATGTCGATTAATTTTTTTATATCCTTAGTAAGAAGATTGACACTAATGGTAGTAGAGTCGAACGGACTGGGAATAGATTTTCCAGTTCCTCTTTGCTCAGGAAGAATACACCTGAATTTATTGCTTAGCATTTTTGCCATTGCATCAAGTTGATTATAAGAGTTTCCAGGGCCACCAGTCAAAAGAATTGCTGGTGGAAGTTCTTTAGCTCCATATTCATGATAGTATAGATATCCATTTTCGTATTTTATAGAGTCTGTTGTTTGCCCAGCACAATGAATGCTTGCTATCAACGTCAGTAATAATATTGTTTCTATTTTCACTTCTTAAATTTTAAACATACTAGTCTTTGTCCACGGAGCCAGCCCAATTGTGGCCAACCTTTGTGTTTGCGCAGTGGTGGGCTTTTGAAAACGTATTTGTCCCACGTGACCAAACGTTGAACGAAGATATAAACTTATAGCGTACACTAAACCCCACCATTGCGCAAACATTTTGTTGGCGGTTCGTGCCTTTAGTCGTTCCCAGGTTTAGCTCCAGGAAGTCTACTCTTTATCCATTTAATCTGTCCGTTATGATTTGATTCATGTTCGCAAACATGAAACCATTTGCAGTAGTTGTTTGTCGGCATATTTTGAAATCCAGCAGAGTCAACTTTGGATAACCAATTGTCGTCTCTCTTTTTAAATTCGTTCATTGTCGTCAAACGAGTCTCGTTTAAGATAGTAAGGTAGTAGTCTAAGCTATACCCCTTTATGTATTTCCGTCCTTTGTCACCAAGACGCATTGCCGCGTCCCAGTTTATTTTTCCGTCACCTTTAAAGTCTATGTCCCACTCAAAAGTCTTTATTTGATATTGTCTTTCAGTTGCAGCTAAATGGAGCAACATTGCCCCGATTGTGTTTGAAGTAGAGTCATGTAGATAGTCCAGTTCTGTTGTCTTCATATTTTCAACTCCAAGAACGACCACATTCCTCATCCATGTCATCATTGATAAAAGTGTCCCTACTTGAGGTGAAAATCCTTCCTTTGGTCCAATGATATGAATTCCTTCAGTTAAAGTTCTGCTCTTTGAAAGTCCTACGTTTGGAAGAATACTTAGTCCGGCAATTCCTGTCGCAGCAGAAGCTGTCGTCATGATAAAATTTCTCCGGTTAACTTTTTTGTCCATTGTTTATTACATTTTTAGAAGTCTCTATTTGAATTCTTGGTCGTCCCGAGGCATGACCGCCAACTCCCAAATATACGCGACTACAATGCGTATATCCACCTAACATCTGCTGACCTACGCATGTTTAAGCTGCGAACAATACAGGCTAAGGAAAAAATTACTCCGTATTTAAAATATCCTTCCTAAACTTTCTTAGGTGTTCAAAGGCCGTGCTCATATAGTCTTCCACGGTGCGTTTAGAGATGTGCATGCGCTGGGCAATTTCGGAGTTGGTGAGGTTTTGTTCGAGCCGGAGTTGAAAGGCTTCGCGACAGCGGTCGGGCAGTCCCTGAAGTGATTCACTTAGCAGAGCATGCAAAGGAACAATCGGTGTGCTTTTTTCTGGTTCTATTGGGGCAACATAGGTTGCTTCAAAGTTCCTGAAATGCTCTTCATATTTCCTCTTAACCATTTGATGCTTGATGTACCGGATGACTTTATACTTCACGGACGTAAACAAATAGGCCCTCAGCGAATCAACCTCCAACGCTTCCCTGCGTTCCCAAAGTGAAACAAATACATCCTGCACTATTTCTTCGCAGTCACTTTTATCCTTGATATTCTTAGTCAAAAACCGGAACAATTCGGGAACGTATCTTTCGTATATCATGGCGAAAGCTTTACTGTCACCTTCTCGTAGAAGGTTGACTAACAAATCATCTGATATCGCACCATTGATAATCATATGAAATTTTTGCGAAAACAATGGTGAAGCTACTAAAGTTAGTAGGATAAGCAAAGCGATATAAGCGGATTTTTGACTTTGTGGGTAAGCATAAAGTCAAATCAAGAAATGTTAAGAAGTTAAAGGCATTTGGAGCCTATGTCCGGAAGCTAAGGTTAGAGCGAAATCTTTCGCAAGAGCGGTTAGCAGATTTAGCAGGTGTTTCCGAAAATACTATTGTTACGTTAGAATCCGGCAAGCTAAACACCACGGTAGCGACTAGTTTTGATATTGCAAAAGCACTCGACATTTCTGTTGCCGAATTGTTTGGATTTTAATTTGTCATCATATCCAATAGCATTGAAGGCTGATCTTAAAATAGCTTTTGGAAGTGTTATCCGCGAGTTACGCGAATCCAAATGTATGAGTCAGCAGGAACTTGCCGACTATGCTGAAATGGATCGAACTTATTTATCAGATTTAGAACGTGGTCTTAACTATCCGTCTCTTAACACGATTTACAAATTGGCTGAAGTGCTAAAGTTAAAGCCACATGAACTCATCTCACGAGTTGATAAACTGATGCTTTAGGATTCATGATGAATAGAAAAAAAGAGTCCTTGATTCAATTTGGAAAACGGCTTAGCCATTTAAGAAAGGCGAAGAAACTCTCTTTTCGTAAACTCTCAGTCCTGTGCGATGTTGATTATAGCGACATTAAGAAGATTGAAAAGGGTGACGTGAATATTACGATTGCTACACTGATGGATTTGGCGACCGGACTTGGCGTTCATCCAAAAGAATTACTCAATTTCAATGATGATTTCCTGAAAGAATAGTTTTAAGGTTAGTCCAAAACAATCCTTCGCTCTATACGAAGGACATACCCTGTTTCTTGAAAAAACCTCTCCATGCGCTCCGTTTGCGTAAACCTGAACTTGGGACGCTGACCATTGGCTATGTAAGCCTTTTTGATAGTATAGAGAACGGGTAAGTCGCTTGCTTCAAAATGACTAATTGTTGTACGTAGTTGCTCATATCCTTCCGCGATCCAGTTAGTTCCTTTACCTCCACGCTCTTTTAATTCGACAAAGAGAACAACATTATCATAGGTTAGCAATCCATCGCAACGCTTGTGCATGGTTCCGTCTGCTTTCAATATGGTAATGCAATGATCTACCGCGGTAAAAGTAACTGTATGCCGAAGTTCGTTGGCTATAACGGCAACCCATTTAGCGCCATCCGTTTCATCCAGATAGGCCCTCTGCTGCGGACGATCATCGCAAAGGCCAAATACTTTTTTATCGGAAATGTCTTGGCAGGTAGGAGCTAAAAAATTCACGCTCATGCTCCCTGCTGGATTTCAAGAAGCTCGGCAAATAGTTCATCGCTCTGAACTAATTGTTGATTGAGATAATTTTGATCGGACGGAAGTCCCTGAAACGTATCCAGTTTTTTTATGGTGCCGGTAGTCTCATCAAGTTCATAGATCACAAGATCATCGGCTTTTAGGTTACTTTCCATCGGAAGTATTTGATCAATCTTGGCGGCACGCGTCTGATTTCGAAGTTGCTGCTTTAGTTCAGTGGCCTTAACAGCTAGCGTTAGGTAATTAATAAGGTATGGGCTATGTGTGGTTAGTACTAACTTATTTCCCGGATTAATATTATTGAACTCCAGGAGACTTTTTAGTAGTTCCCATTGGGAGGACGGGAAGAGATTCTGCTCAGGCTCTTCAATAATATTGACAAAAGCAGTTTTATTAAATTTTGCTGAAAGCACTGAAAGGGCAGCTCGTCTTTGTTCATCGTTGAGATTTTCATCAGACCAAATAGCCTCAACTCCTTTTTTAAACCTTGCAAGTTCATCGCTACTCATAGGTTCTTGCGAACGTTCACTTTGACGTTTTACAGAGTTTGCCAAATACCATGAAACTAGATATACAGGTACCAACGATTGAAATCCGCTTGAAGCTTCTGCAAGACGTACTTTATAATCCTGACCCTTTATGTTAACGATATCATTCAATTTATCGTACTCTACATTTACGCCATTTATTGGCAAGGGTAAAGAGCCACGCATATCATTTTTAGCGTTGTCGAACTCTGTTACAAAATCAATCATGGAATCAGATGTTAACTTCAGCGCTTTAGGGCTTTTAACATTACTGATAAAGTTTCGTTCAGAGGGAACGTACATAATTTGTGGCAAAGGGTATCCACCATTCCGAGCTTCTTCAATTTCCAAAAAATCATCACTATACCGAATGTTATAAGAATCGCCCCGGTACTCTATTTCTGAGTTTCGTTGAGGGTCTGCGACAAAATAGTTATTCAGTCGGTGATACTTCAGGTATGGGTTTTTGAATTTATTCTTTCGTTGAAAATGCTTGACTGAGTAATCACCCCGGGTCAGTGCTTTCTCTATCCATGAGCAAGTAGAGATAAGTTTAGCAATTGTACTTTTACCACTCCCTTGATTTCCAACGAAAACGGTCACTTTTTTGATATCAATCCATCCATTGCCATCGGCAAATCCATCTCGAATCGGTCCAAAATCTCTCACCCTAATCTTAGCCATGTTCTTTATCGCTATAGCGATTTACTTTTCTGCTAAATTAAGCAAAACTGTGCCTAATTATAGTGCTTTTGGGCAGATACTCCGTGTTTTTCCATTTCAGGTTACTTACTCCTGAAACTCCTTTTACATGGTTCTTATCCGCATCCTCGCGCTATGCCTGGCCGCTACTGGTATGTGCGCTGGTCAAGGTTCTTCCACCGTACGTTGGCAATTCAGCACTCAGCGCGTTTCGCCACATGAAGACATACTTATGCTAAAAGCATCGGTGCTTCCCGGCTGGCATTTGTATTCCCAACATCTGCCAGAAGGCGGGCCTGCACCCACTCGCATTACTTTTGATGCTATGGAAGGCTATCAATTAAAAGACACTACTGCTGAAAAAGGTGAAGCGGTAACGTTTTATGATAAAACCTATGAAATGGAGATTACGTGGTATTCCGGCTCTGTTACTTTCTTACAACGTGTGCTGGTTGACCATCGGCCAATCTCCATTCGCGGGCGTATTGAGTATATGACGTGCAACACCCAGGTTTGCCAAGTGTTTCGTCAGCCGTTTGTTATCGCGTTGCCTAACTGAACATTGTTTCCGTGGAGTGGGTAACTGCTGCAAAGATTATTCGGTTGCATCAAAAAATGCTTTGCCTGCTTGAACAAATTCAGGTCAGTACTCAGCTTCCCGTTAAGCGCAAGGTTAGCGAGCATTACTACCTGCAAACCGTGCGCGAACTTGAATTGCTCTCTAAACATTTTGATCAGGCAGAACAGATGTTGGGTCGCGAGGGTGTATGTGCTTTTTATAAAGAAGCCTATTCTAAGTGGCGACAAGACGTCCGGTGGGTTAGCCGATTTCTTCGTCAACGCCCTATATTATAACTAAGAGCCTTACGATAATTTTTTCATGAGACTCTGCAGTGTTTGCCGGAGCGCTTCCTTTGTACCGGACTCAATATTATAATACTTCGCCCGCAGGCTGTCGAACGAAATGTCTTCCGCGCGCTTGGATACCATTGTCTGCGCAAAGAAGCGTAGCAACTCGGATACGTTCGGATTCACGATGACGCGGGTATCTACCAGTGTTTTTACAAAGCATGCCAATTGGGAAACAGATAACTCCGTTCGTACGCGAAAGTTATGGGGTACATTATCGGTGGCCATTTTGGTCTCGCTCCCTGACCTTTCTAAACTATTTAATTCTTCATGAATAAATGCGAGCACTTGATCGCGCAACGAATCGGCATGGGAGTGACAGTACATGGCTGGTTTAATTTTTATGCATTGAACATCGCGTTGGAAACTAATTAACAGCTCACGCTTTTCCGATTTCACTTCAGCAGAACCTGTTTGTCTCTTTATGCGTTTCCGCCAATGCTCGAAAGCAATGCTGGTATTGTGATTTATGGACACTAAAAATCTACTCAAAGTTTCTTCAAGAACAGGCTCTGTGCTGTTGGCGAACAGGTCGTTAAGTTCGGCCCTATAGGCCAAGGCAAATTTTTGCTGCTGGTATGTTATGGTCTGAGCATGTTTCAATTCATGGAAGAAGGAGACCAATACACCTTGCAGGTTTACGTCAATAGTTAAGTTTGCGAATGTCTTGGTAAGTGTATGAACCGTTTCTTTACATTGCTGTGCTATCTGCTGCTTATGAAGTACACAAAGTTCCATTTCGGTGTCAAGATGAGCCGCAAAGTTTTTTTCAATGGCAGTCAGAAGTTCAACCAGTGCCCCGTTCGTTTCGGTTTGAGTCTCAGCTTTGCGCCAAACCTTGTTCAGTAATTGAATTACCCCAAAGTGATGCGTCCGCACGTAACGTTGCACGTGTAACTCATCTGCTAAACTCAATGCACCGGTAAGCAATGCTTCGCGAATGCGAACAGCTTCCGCTTTAATTTTTCCTGACAAGGCATGGCTGGGCCTTTTGCCGGTTGCCAACCACGCTTCCAGAGAGAGCAACTCATATTTAACCGTTCGGTGCATGACCGTGCCTTCATTGTTTGCCTACGTTTTAGTGGTTGTAAAACTTCGTAACAAGTTTAAAAAATCAACAGCCGGTGCCTTTCCATTCATATCCGCCTCGCGTATCTGAAACGCTTACGCTTAACGAAAGGGAAATGGCATGCATAATATCACTTAATGTTGTCGCCTTCGAAAATGAACCCGTAAATAAACAGGCTTCTATTCCGGCTTCCGCTATCTGAATATCGATATTGAACTTTGTTTCCAGCAGTACAGCTACCTCTTTCAACGAAGTATGATCGAACGCCAGCGATTCGTCAGCACGCGTTGATGCCACCGAAACAGGCCACCATAACCCTATAGCGATTGAGAGTAAGAAGATACCTGCCATCGCAACAAATCCCCTTTTGAAGTTCATAATGCGCTTCCGGGTTTTCATTAAATTCTTGATTCGCAGAAGCGGAAGTTGGTTTGTGGTGGTTGGCCAGGGACCTTGAGCCAACTGCCAAAGTTGGCGTACCTGCTTGAATTCTTGCCGATGCAACTCACTAACGGCCATCCAGTGGCTAAACGCGTTCAGTTCAGCCTCATTGGCTTGTCCCTCTAAAATTTTAACCATTTGCGCTATGTCCATAGTATCCGTTTGTTCTTGTTACTCCTGCAAAGTTCTTCATACCCTATGTTCACCTGAATTTTTATTTTTAGAACTCCTTGCGCGCCCATTTACGCAGGCGTTTGTGGGCACTGGTAATACTCCGCTCCACAGCTTTTACAGTTATGCCCAACTCGGCAGCAATTTCCCTGGTAGTCATCAAGTGATCGATTTTCATCGTAAGGCATTCCTTTTCCCGGTCAGGGAATGTATCAATGTGTGCCTTGATGCGTTCTGCGATCTCCTGATCAATTATCTGTGCCTCCACAGTTTGTTCTACAGACGGAACGCGATTTCCATTTAGAAACTGAGCATAGTTTTCTTGTAGCCTGATTGCCTTTTTGTATTGTGAAATGGATTTGTTTTTGACCACCCGTGCGAGATAGAAATAGAAGGGCAGCTCATTCGGCTGGCTTAAAGTTTTATGGTTCTCCCACACATGCACGAATGTTTCCTGCACAATGTCTTCGGCAGTGGGTCGATGCTGTAGGTACTTTTGTGATAGTACTACTAACCCCTCATAGTAGTAGCGGTAGAGATAGTCAATGGCCTTTGCGGGCACCGCACACAGCAGCAATCGAAATCGTTCGTTGTCGAGCGTCTCCGGCATATAAAGCAAGGCGTTGTAACCAACGGACAGAACTATTTTTCATTAGGTAAGATACAACAAAAGGTTGGGTTATGGCCAGTTAGAAGGGATTTTGCCATACCGGTCTGTTTAAGCTAAATTTAAATACTAAGAGTTACCATGATTCGTACCGTTGAAGATTTAGTAGAGTCATTGATTGAGGCCGGTCGCTCCATAATTGACCGTTCCGGTATTACACATAGGCCCACTATTGGCGATATGTATGAAGGGTTAACCAAATCTGTTTTAGAAAAGGCAGTTTTCGAAGGGTTAAACCTGAACATCGTTACGAGTTCCTTCATCGAAAATTCAAAAGGTGAAAAAAGTTACGAGATGGATGTGCTTTTAATTGAAGGCGAAGGAAAGAAACTGCCATTTGCGGATAAGTACGTAGTGCTTGAGGAGCACGTGATAGCGGTATTTCAAGTTAAGAAGACGTTGAACAAACAACTGTTGTCCGATGCGTACTTCAACTTAAAAAATGTATATGATGTTTGTGAGTTAGAGAATGAAAACCAGTATAGTAAACGTCTGTTGCGAGATGCCTATGTCGGGATTTTCAAAACAGGTGTACACCGCAGTAAGCCTTTGAGAAAGTTCTTTCAAAGCACTACACAAGAAAACATTTTTAACTGCATTCGCGCAGAAGCTTATCTGCCCCTACGGATCGTGATCGGCTATCAAGGTTACAATTCGGAGAAAAGTTTACGAAAAGGCTTCTATGAGTTTCTTGGTGAAAACAGATTCACGCACGGCTTCAGCCCCCTCCATTTTCCAAATTTGATTATCAATGATCAGTTTAGTTTGCTGAAGGGAAATGGTATGCCCTACATATCGCCCATGGATAACGGCAAGTGGCCTTTTTTCAATTCCAGTTCCGGTAAACCTATACTGCATTTGCTTGAACTAATTTGGAGCCGATTGTCGTATCGGTTCAACCTGGATGCAGGAATTTTTGGCGATGACCTGGAAGTGGAAAGCGTCAATCGATTTTTGTCGTGCAATATGGTGAATGTAGAAGGACAGAGAGGTTGGAATTATGAGTTCACAGATTTGCCAAAAAGTGATTTTACTTCAACCATGCCAACAAGCCCCTGGGAGCCAGCGTCCTTAACCATTGAGCAACACCATGTGATTGCCTATTTATGCAAGTATAGTTTTTTGAGGCTAACGAAAATAAATGCCTGGATGAGCGAAATAGGAAAAGAGGTAGAGGTTGAGCCATTTGTAGTAAGCCTTTTGGAAACAGGATTGGTCTATGTGGACTCCCAAAAAGAACTACGGCTACTTACGGAGAATTGTCAATGTATAGCGGTTCCCGGTCTTGGTTTTGTTGGTGCTGATAATAAAACCGGTAAACTCACACGGTGGCTTGAGAAAAGGTTGGGTAAGAAGATTGAAAATGTTCTGCACGTAACGTTCAAATGACTACTCACATTGGCCTACTTAAACGGATACCAAAACTGTTTCCAATAAGTGCGTGGAAAATTTGGTTCTTCTTTGATTCCAATTTCACCAATACCATCGGTGTGATAAATTTTTGGATTGTCGTATGCGGTCTTAAAAATATGATCCCACACGGTTAGCCATGCGCCATAATTTACTTGCGCATCTTTATAATCTGCACGGTGGTGCCAGCGATGGAGTTCCGCCACGCAAAAGAACTTTTTTAGAAAGCCAGCCTTATAATCAAGGTTGGTGTGTTGCATCATCATGTTGATGGCAAGAATGGCCAAGGCTGCGACCACTACCGGTTGGGGCGTACCGATTATAAGGCACAAAATTATTCCTGGGCTACCTTCCAGAATTTGATGCAAGGCATGACGCTTTTCGCCATTCAGAAAGTACAAGCGTTCGGAACTGTGGTGAATGGCGTGAAGTTTCCACAACCACTCATAGCGATGGCTCTGCCAGTGAACAAAGAATAGAAAGAAGTCAATAATTGTGAGTGCCAATAGTACCTGAATCCAAAATGGCAATGTGGTAGGGAACCACTGTGGAAAGGGTATCCAAACAGCAAGCCAGATGAGTGTAAATTGGGCAGAAACTTTAATGAGATAATTGATGATGTAATAGGTAAAGTCGAGGTTCCAATCATTTCCATTTACCCAATTTTTTTCGAATGGCATCCAGCGCTCAAGCAGTAGGGCTGCCAAGCCATACAATGCAATAATGGGTACAGTGGCCAGATATTGATTAGTGCCGCTTTTCATTAGCCAGATGATGGAGAAGAAGGCGGATAGCATAAAAACAGGGTATATTGAATACTGGAAAAAATTTTTCATTGCCGAAGAATTAGTTGTGCAAAGTCTTCAGAAAGAAATGCCCATGATTGAATAAACTGGCTATTGTTTCAAAACCGTAGAGGGGTTCACCCCGAACATATCCATAAAGGTGCGGCTTAAATGTGCAGTGTCAGAAAAACCTGCTTCGTGTGCGGCCTGGGTAAGAGTCATGCCCGAAAGCACTGAGGTAACAGCTACGCGCATCCGGCACCAAAGAATAAAAGGGCGTATCGGAATGCCGACTTGGGCTTTGAATAAATGTGTGAAGCGACTGGTGGAAAGGCAGGCTATCTCCGCCAGCATTTCCAGGCTAAACTCATGTGTGGTGATATGAGAGCGAATAAAGTCGGTAGCTGTCTGAATACGCTCGTCAATCAGGTTAAGAGATTTGATTGTTTTTGTAAATGTCGAGGGTATGTGGCCCTCGGTAAACGTTTTTCTATCTGCTTCTGATATTCTCCCTTCAATGGATTGAACGGATTGAGTAGGTTTAAATGCCGTCAGAATTGTGTTTGCCAAATCCGATTCCGGTTCAATAAAAACAAAGGCTGTTTCGCCCGTGGTTATGGTTTGATGGAGTTGGTCGGGTAATACTACTGCGGCCTGCGAAGTGAAGGTATTTCCAAAAGCGTCTGCGATTTGTATTTCACCTTTAATACTTACAATTACCTCCAGGGCGTGGTGTTTGTGCATATCAGTATGGATAGCCGGACTGATGAAGGTGGCGTGGTCTTCAAAAATTTGGATTTGCTTCACTAAATATCTTTTTACACCTTCAACAGCCGAGCATTAATTGCTACAACCACGGTACTCACACTCATCAACACGGCACCCATTGCCGGACTTAGCATAACTCCGAAGTTATACAAAACACCTGCGGCCAGTGGTAAGGCAATCACGTTGTAGCCAGTTGCCCAAATAAGATTTTGAATCATTTTCTTGTAGGTAGCTTTTCCAAACAAAATAAGATTCACTACATCCTTGGGGTTGCTGTTCACCAATACAATACCAGCCGTTTCGGCAGCAATATCAGAACCAGAGCCTACGGCAATGCCAATATTGGCTTGCGCAAGTGCTGGCGCATCGTTTACGCCATCGCCTGTCATAGCTACAAATTCACCTTTCTCCTGAAGCTCTTCAATCTTTTTCAGCTTTTGATGTGGAAGTACTTCCGCCATAAAGCCATCCATGCCCAGCGATTCGCTTACTTTTCTGGCTACCTCTTTATTGTCACCAGTGAGCAAAAACGTTTTGATACCGTTGGCACGAAGTATTCTAATGGCATCGGGAGATTCTTTTCTGATTTCGTCAGCTAGAGCAATCAATCCAGCGACTCGATTTTCAATCACCACATATACAACAGTTTCGGCTTCAGAAGATGCCGGTGGCTGAATGTTCATATCATGCTCTTTCAGGTAACCAGGGCTTACTACCCTAACCTGTTTTCCACTCCAGTTGGCCCGAATGCCTTTACCAGTTATCGCATTAAAGTCGGTAATAGCAGGCAACGAAAGTTTGAGTTCTTTCGCTTTTTCCACAATACCGGTTGCAATAGGATGTTCGGAGTTTTGTTCGAGTGCTGCCGCGATAGCAAGAACTTCATCACGATTATACGATTCACTTAATGAATCGAACCTTACCACACTAAATTTACCAAGCGTAAGCGTACCGGTCTTATCAAATACTAAGACTGTAATCTTTCTAGAATTCTCAAAGGCCGTTCTGTTTTTTATCAGTAGTCCACTTTGAGCAGAAATAGCGGTAGATCGTGCCACTACTAACGGAACAGCAAGCCCCAAGGCATGCGGACAGCAAATCACAATTACTGTGACCATACGTTCCATCGCGAAGGCTAAATCTTTGCCTAGACTCAGCCAGACAATAAACGTTAACGCACCCGATACCAATGCGATGATGGTAAGCCAACCCGCTGCTTTATCAGCCAGCAGTTGCGTTTTGGATTGACTTTGTTGTGCATCCTGTACCAACTTAATTACCTGTGCGAGATAAGAGTCTTTACTTCCATGTGATACCTCTACTCTTAGTGACCCGTTACCATTGATAGACCCAGCAATTAATTTATCGCCTTTTGATTTCTCCACCGGTTTCGATTCGCCAGTCAGCATGGATTCATTCAGGTAGCTATTACCCTCCGTGATGATTCCATCAGCAGCAATTTTTTCACCCGGTTTAATGAGAATAACATCCCCGGTTTTCAGGTCTTCTGTTTTCACTTCCGTGATGTGCTCGTCATGAATGAGGTGCGCTTCCGAGGGCATAAGCTGCACCAACAGCTCCAATTCACGCGATGCACTCATAATGGATTTCATTTCGATCCAATGCCCCAACAGCATGATGAGAATTAACGTGGCCAACTCCCAGAAAAAATCCATACCGGCCAAACCCAACACGATGGCCACGCTATATACATAGGCAACGGTAATCGCGACCGCTACCAGTGTCATCATGCCCAGCGATTTTGATTTCACTTCATCCTTTAAGCCTATGAGAAATGGCCATCCGCCATAGAAGTAAACGATGGACGAGAGTAACATGAGTATATACGAAGACCCGGTAAACATCCAATCTACCCCCAACCAATGTTGAATCATAGGTGAAAGTGCCATGATAGGTAGGGTCAGCGCCAAGACGATATAGAATCGTCTTTTGTAGTCGTCAATCATTCCGGCATGGTGGGCGTGGCCAGAGTGACCGGAGTGTTGATGCTCATGCTGCGAATGCTTTTCAACCTTCATGTGCGGATGTGCGTGTTCACTTTCATGTTGTACATGATGTTGATGACTCGAGTGTTCCTCTTTTGAATTTGAAAGAGGAACCAAGTCCATTCCACACTTCGGGCATTTGCCGGGTGCGTCCTTCACTACTTCCGGATGCATAGGGCAAGCAAACTGTTGATTTCCGTGTTGATGTTCCATGTACTTTATAATTATGGATGGCTTATCATTATCGTTCCTTTTTTAAATCG
The DNA here is from genome assembly GCA_017303795.1 of Cytophagales bacterium. GTDB lineage: Bacteria > Bacteroidota > Bacteroidia > Cytophagales > Cyclobacteriaceae > ELB16-189. The sequence goes on from JAFLBR010000005.1 coordinate 140,239, forward strand.
TACCTCATCCAGGTGTCCCATCTTTTGTCTGTCGGATGTGATCAGGTGCATGTGTAGGTAAGTATCGTGGTGTGTGAAAATGCCTTTATGCGCTGTTGAAAAAAATCCTACTATCTCAACAAGCTGGTGTGCTAATACAAAATTCCTTTGCCCCTGGTGAGCCTCGTCCGGGGAAGTTACTGTTGATCCTTTTGGCAGATTGACGACATGGATGGTAGCTTGTTCAATCTCCCCTGTAAATCGGAACAAAACTGGACGGTTTTGTTTTTTGGTAGTGCGCTCAAGAAATTGCTCCAACTGTTGAGCAGACTGAATACTGTCGGGTAGGATTACTTGTGTCAAGTTCATAATATTTGCGTACGCAAAAAATGGGGCTTTTATCGCATAGGTTTCTTCTACCTTCATAGTGGAGTCGGTTAGCACCGTTGATCTATAAGCCTTTCCATCAATAATCAAGATTTCTCCTGCTAAATACTCAACCGGCCCAAGCCCGAATAAATGTTGTTTGTTTGATAAGGTATCAAGATCAATCGTGCCTGAAAGCTTGCCTTTCCACATGACTTCTTTCATAGCGCCCACAACCTTTACATAGTTTACCACTTCTTGAGCTGATGCATTGCTCCAGAAGAAAAATAATACAGATGCCCAAAGAGTTCTTGAACTAGCCTTCATCGTATTGTTACTTTGTAAGTAATACCAACTTTACAGTCATATCCACATCATCGTAGACAAGCTTGTCGCCCAGATTTTCGAAAAACGATTGTGACCCAAACTTGACATCATACTTACTTCGGTCAAACACCAATATAGCTTCGGCAATAGTTTGAGTACTCATCGCATTGATTTTTGCTGTAAACGTAATGGGATTTGCTTTGTCCTTTATAGTGAGATCTCCGGTTACTAGGTATTCAGTTGCTGATTTGTACTCAACCCTAGTGATGATGAATGATGACTTTGGAAACCGTGTCACGGAAAAGAAGTCTTCAGACTTCAAATGATCTACCAACCGCTTGTTTGATTTATCATCGGTAATGTCCACACACGTAATGCTGGCCATGTCCATTTCAAAAGTACCACCTACCAATTTGTTTTTATTGAATGTAAGGTGACCAGAAGACAGTTGTATGTTACCATAATGTTCACCACCTAATTTTTTACCTGTCCATTCTATTTTGCTTTGCTTTAGATCAATGTCGGTTTTTTGTGCCTCCACAGAAAAAGACAACAAGGCAAGCAGGGAAATCAATACAAATTTCATCGTTCTACTTTTTAGATTTAGTTGCCCACTCAGCACGCAGTTTTTCGTTCGCTGCAATAACCTGATCAAGTTTCTTCGTTGTGGCAAGGTCGGTAGATGCTTTCAATGTTTTAAGAGCTAAAGTGTAGTCATTCATAGCGGCTTCAATCTTTGCCTGCAGTTGAAGATACGCGGCATCCTGCGCTTTGTTGTTGGCTATTTGTATCCAGGCATACGCCTGCTTCAAATCTTTATTGTTGTTGAAGTAGTAGGAGCTGGATTGAAAGAAAAGACTTGCACGATCTTCTTTCTTTACGTTGATCCTATCATTAATTTCAGCCATCACCTTTTCATCCACATTCATTTTGATGGTGAGTTTCACTTGGGTGTTCTCCCATAGCAAAAACAATCCGGCTTCGTCTTTCGAAAGATCATTTACTTCAATGGTAAAGGTCTCATAATAGCGAGCAGATTTTTCCGGCTTGACTGCAAAACGCACGAGGTCTTGCTCTTGTGTATAATCGGAAGTGCCATGCATTTCAGCAATCTTGTTGATTATGATTGTCCACTCACTTTGATTGGGAATGGTGAAGAGAGAATACGTGCCAGCAGGGATGTCGTTGCCGTTTAATTTTACAGCTTCCGAAAATCGAATGGTGGTGGCATCATGCGCACCAGTGCGCCACATCTGACCGTACGGTTCAAGCCCCCCGAAGATTACCCTGCCGCGAGAACTTGGGCGGGAATATTTTACCTCTACTTCTCCAAAGCCAATCTGCTGCTTAAACTCGGCATCCGGACTGGCCGGTGGGATATTAAGTTGTGCCTGGGCTGACCCCACGAGGCTTACTAATAAGACTACTATTGTTATTCGTTTCATATTGATTATACTTTTATTTAAACACGATAGTTGGAATTCAGGGATCACATACTAAGGGAGGCTAACTTTATTGACTTTTCTTTCGAATCGGTCCAGGCGAATATGAGTTTGTCACCCGACTTTGTCATTTGCGGAAAGCCGCTGGAACGTGACTCGGATGATGCGGCTATGGTAACCGATTGCTCCTTTGTTCCATCACTTCGAACTTTGACCGCCTTGATTTCTGTTCCCTCCATCCAGCTAACTATAGCAGTCTGCTCGTCCAGCAACACAATATCAACGCGGCCTATCGGACTACCCTCATCCACGCGAATTGCATTTCCAAAAGTCTCCCCGCCATCATGAGAAAACATCACATTCACCTTAGCGGTATCCGAAGCCATGGTAAACCAAGCAGTGGTAAGCGTATTTCCGATGGCCGAAACCCTCGGGCCATTTACCGGGCAGCCCGCAATTTTCCAATTGTCGTTGTTGATGCTTTGGGGTGCAGTCCACTCACCATTCACTAAACGTACTATCGACATATCGCGAATCTCTTCATCTGAACGGTCGCGATAAATCACTACCGGGCCGGCAGATGTGATGGCAGCGCTTGTCTGGCAGCAATCGCACGTTCTTCTATCGAGCTCCCACTCATGAAGTTTATTTCCATTTGCATCAAGCACAGCCGCCCGCAGGCTCATCTCACCATGATGATCATGATCCATATTTTCCATTCCCTCCATCACCGTGTTGCGACCGTCAAGCCACGTAACAAAAAACTTGTCGTCATACGGCACCAGCGAAACAAAGCCATGCTCTGCCTGCTTACCATCATCGTGCAGAATTTTAGGATTTGCCCAAGTGGTGTTCATTGTCTCGGAGGTAGTGAACTTTACATCATATGTAAATTTTCCGTCCGCGCTTCTATCCAGAAAATGAGCGATGAACCCGTTTTGGTTTCTCGCCATCATGGGATAGTCCGCCCAATTCACAAACCAAGAGTTGCCTGAGGCAATGGTTATCGGTGTTGTCCATTTGTTCCCGTCAAGACTTGCAAGCTTGAATGTCGATTCCTTTTCCTTTTTTTCAATCCATGAAAGATAGACGATGCTGTCCTGATAGGTGAACAAGAAAGGTTCAGCACTTTCTGCCTGAGCCGGAGATTCGAGTTGACTTACGATGGCTTGCTGTTTAGCTTCTTCCGTTTTGATTGAGCACGATGACAACAGCGCGATTAATACGACAAAAAGAGATAGGGTATTCTTCATGGGTTTATGATTTTAGTAATGAGTTCAATGTTTACTGGTTCGTTCCACATGCGGCTGCCTGTTTCTGAGAATTTCAACCTACCATCAGCATCAAAAATAAACGTAGTGGGTAAGGCCTGGATTTTTAGTTCTTCCATGTTGTTCAATTGCACGTACCGGAAGCTGTAATCGTGATTTTTTGAAAAGCGTTCGATTTGGTCGGGCTCTTCGTTGGAGGCAAGTAAAAATATTACGTCTTTGTCTTTCATCATTGCTTGTGTTTTTTCAATAGACGGCATTTCTTTAATGCAGGGACCGCACCAGGTTGCCCAGAAGTTTATAAAGACTACTTTACCCTCGAATTCATCCGTGTCAATACGCTGCCCGGTGAGAGTTGAAAGCTTTACATCTTCAAGGCTAATGATGCCAGTATTCTCCTTCTTCGAACTGCAACTCGAAAAGCAAAATGCAAATACCATTAAAGCAATAGAGCCGCACTGCATTCGCGTTATGTTTTTATTTTTAATCATAGTATAGGAATTGAGGTTCGCTGAAAACTACAGAAGACAAAATTCTGCAGGGTGTTGAATGGGGTGGTGTGCGTTTCTTCCTTGCACTTTATCCGCCTGAAATCTTTTTCAAATAATGCAGACATAGAGGTCTCCGTATATTGCCTTATCTCCAAGCCACTGCATTTGCCGGGGCCTTTGTCGGAAAAGGTACCGAGCACCAAATGCCCACCAGGTTTTATAGCCTGCTTCACAATGGCGAGGTATTTTATGATTTGGATCTCGGTGGTGAGAAAGTGGAAGGCAGCCCGGTCGTGCCAAAAATCATAAGAGCGTTGTGGAATAAAGTCAACGATGTCTTTTTCAATCCAGAGAATGGATGCTGCCTTTTCTCCTAACCTCGCTTTCGCACGTTCAATGGAATTGGCTGAAATATCAAGCACCGTAATATCGGAATAGCCTAACTCGAGCAATGCATCTACCAAATGACTATCGCCACCACCGATGTCTATGATGCTTGCGGTCTTCGGTAACTTAAACAGACTGATGAAGTCAACCGATGTCTGTGGATATGATTGAAACCAACTGAAGTCGGACTCTGCCTTGGTCTCATAAATTTTTTCCCAATGTGCTTTTTGCGAATTCATAGACTTATTGTTTGCAATTAATCATTGTTAGAATCTATCTTACCATACCATTGTTAATCCCGCACCATATTTATAATCTGAATCGTAAGACGCGTGAATGTAAAACCGTTTACCAATGTTATAGTCAAAATCAATGTTGTACTCCCAATCCGAATTGCCCACCAGGCTTAATCTCAATCGCCTTGTTATAGGCATATCGTTTCGCGAAAGCTGAAACCGAACATTTCCCCGGTGGTCAACTCGTAACTCAGATTGCACAAACATGGGTAACAAGTAGCGCATACCCAACACGCCAACCTTGCGGTCAATCTGCTTTCCGTTTTCAGTCACCTGAAATGTATTTCGGATATCTGCACCTACATAAGCTGAAAGAAATTGTCGTTTATCCAAAAAACGTTGGTAGTCGGGTTGAAACTCGTATTGATTCTTGTAGCTCACGCGATAGGTAGTGCCGAGAATTCCACGGTTACCAACAATGTTTGCAAATCCAAACACGGCATCCGTTGCAATTTTTGTCTGACCCCAGAAGTACAGCATCCGGTCTTCCTTATATACTTTCTGTTGGTCTTTAGGAGTGAGCTGCGTGTTAGGTGGCGAGTTTTCATAGCTTACCACACGGGCCATACCGGCCATCATGTGATAGAGAATATGGCAATGAAAGAACCAGTCTTTTTCTTCGTTGGCATAGAACTCAATGGTAACGGTTTCCATTGGGGCGATGTCGAAGGTGTGTTTCAGGGGCGAGTACTCACCTTGCGCATTTAGGAACCGAAAGAAATGGCCGTGCAAATGCAGCGGATGGCGCATCATGGTGTTGTTCACTAAAATCATGCGCACATTTTCTCCTTTGCGTATCACTATTTTATCGGATTGCGAAAGTGTTTTATTGTCGAACGACCACACATAGCGAATCATGTTGCCGGTAAGGCTTAGTTTGATTTCGCGCATGGAGAGTTTATCGTTCAAGACTGTTGGCGTTGGTGAGCGGAGCATGTCGTAGGCTAAGGTGACTTCGCTTTGATCGCCCATGTTGATACTGCCCATTTCCATTTTCGACATATCCATGTTGCTCATCGCAGTGTCTTGCCTGTTCATGCTATTCCCGCCTGACGGACGGGCAGGCATGTTCATTTCTTTCATGGATGTGGTATCCATTTCCATCATGGAAGTGTCCATAGGCATTTCTTTCATAGTAGTGTCTGTCCTCATATCCATGTTCTCTGTCTTCATATTGCGCATGTCATGGCCTTGGTGTTCGCCTTCCATTTTCATTCCCTTCATTGTGCTCCCGCCTGACGGACGGGCAGGCATGTCCATACCCACCATGTTGCCCATGTCGTTCATTTCGTGCAGCATGGCAAAATAGTTGAGCTTGGGTAGTGTAGGTGCGTTCATCTTCATGCCGTTTCCAAAATAAATCGAAGCATAGCCTGAAATATCCTGTGCAGTGGCGCGGAATTCGTAGGCCATACCATCGTCCGGAATTTTTATTTCCACATCGTATGTTTCTGCAATGGCAACAAGAATCTTATCAACTTCCACAGGCAGAACAGCTATACCATCGGCTGCTACCACTTTCATTTTGCCACCAGCATATTGCGCCCATTGGTATGTCGATGCACTGCCGTTGATGATACGAAGGCGCAGCGAATCGCCCGGCTTCACATTGGCAAAAACTTCATCTGATTTCCCGTTGATGAATATGCGGTTGTAATACACATCCGAAACGTCCATGGCGGGCATACGCATCCACTCGGTTTTGGCGCGGTCTTTCAGGTAGCCTTTGGCCAGCGCCTCGCCCCAGCTTTGAACCGATTTTTTTTTGATGGCATAGTAATCGAGTCCGCGCTTCAAATTGCGTAACACTTCATGCGGGTTTTCGTCAGTCCAGTCGCTGAGCATGATCACATGCTCTTTCATACTCATTGATTCGTTCCACCCGCGCGGATGAATGACAATCGAGCCATAGATACCAGATTGTTCCTGTAGCATAGTGTGCGAGTGGTACCAGTATGTACCGGTTTGAATAAGTGGAAATTTGAATGTATGCGTCTGGCCTGCTTTAATGGGCGCGGTAGTGAGGTAGGGTACACCGTCTTCTTCATTTGGCAGCAACAAGCCGTGCCAGTGAATAGATGTTTCTTCGTTCTTAAGTTTGTTGTGCACACGAATGATGGCTGTATCGCCCTCGTTGAAGTGCAGCACCGGCCCCGGTATGCCTTCGTTTATAGCCATACCCATTCGTGACTTGCCGGTATAGTTTACCATCAAGTGGTCGATGTAAAGATCATACTCTACACGTTTGCCCAATGCAGTGGATTCCGCATTGTGCATGTTGTTATGCTGAGCCAGCAAAGGCATGTATGCTGCAACGGTAAGCAGCATACAGACCCCTATGGATAAAAGATTTAAATTTTTAGTGATCATGCTCCATTTCTAAATATTTTCCCTGGGGGCCTATGCCTTCAATGTGTACCAACTGGGCACCATAATGACCGGCACGCGCCACACTGTAGGCCGAGACCGCAAGTACTATTGCAATTGTTGCTGCCGCCCATCGCATGTTTTTGAACAGAAACAAATTCAAGAGTTGTAAAATCAAGGCTACAATTCCGGAATTTACTGTCCAGTCGGCCCACCTATCGTGTTGTGCCAGCACCTGCTTGGCGTGTTCTGTTAAGCCGTGGGTATGCGGATGGAAATTCTTGCTGGCGAACCAGGCAGCCAATACACCTGCGAAAAGAATAGCTGTGATAATCCATGAAATTTCCTTCTTCATAAAATACAGGTTGAGTAGTTGCATGGCTGCTGCAACAATAATCAGCACAATGGCGAAGTGCACGATTAGGGGATGGAGCGTAGGAAAATCTGCAAGGTCGGCTGTTACTTTCCTTTCGTCATGCGCCATGCCTTCGTCATGATGATGAACAGTGTCTCCGGCTACATGCTGTTGAGCCATTGCTATCGAGTCGGCTGTTTTAACAGAATCCTTCTTGTGCTTCTTGCCGCCATGTGCCAGGACTACTGGCAGTGAGGCAAAAAGAATTATAATACTTAAAAGAATAGTTTTCATGATAAGTTGGTTTAGGTGTTTTGGTTTACAGTCTTTGCAATCTTCTCTAAAATGTGATGACTGTCTCCAAACTTGCAGAGGGCATCGCAATGCTCGCGCAGATCAGAGAATAGAATGTATTTGATTTGGATGTTAGAGTTTTTAATGGAGGGGCGATTAAGCTGCATCACCACCTCCTTTTCCCTACTATTAGGCAGGATAATAAATAACGAAGTTTGATGATCAGTGAACGAAAAGGCCAGATCACTCAACCGCAGGATGCCTGAATAGATAGACGTGCTCTTTTCCACTTCAAATGCACAGACAGGCGTGTTGGTATTTTTTTCAAACCAGATAACATCTATCAATTGAACTGTAGAAAGCGTTTCCTTGTCAAGCGGAAGTTTCGGAAACTCGCTGAGACTAATAAACGAGAAGTTTACTTCGCCATAGCATTTTCCCCGATCGTTGGTGGCAGCTATAGAATCGTAACCTAGTGCTTTACCTACCTTCAGCAGGTGATACTGCATTTCGGTATGCAGATCTTCTTCATGCTTTTCGCTCAATACTTCTTTATGACGCTTGTCGTATTGCTTTAGCAGTTTGGCTTTCTCCTCTTCTGATAAAACCTGTCCTTCGATGATGATGTTCTTAGAACCGATTTCAAATAGCAATCCTGCTATTGCTCCCAGGTCGTTTGACAACTGCGCCTTGTTATCGGCATTGGTTTTCATAATTACCTCACGCAGTTTCAGGTACTCAGGCCAACTTCCCAGTTTCTTATTATCGCGAACCAAATAATTGAAACCATTTACGATAGCGGTATTAAAAGGTGGGATGATGGTGGGATGCAAAAAATAAAGAATACTTGCCACAGCCGGACCAAGTCCTTTAATTTTTAGTTCATTGAGTTTGATAATTTCACGGATGAGTTGCTCCTCCTTAGTTGCATACAAGCAGTTTTCTAAAAATTGCCCGAATGCTCTCTTGTTTTGTTGATTCTCGTAAATGTCGGGTATGCGCATTTTTGGTTTCCAGTAAAAAGGATGCGCAGCGCCTTCAAACACCTGCTTTTGTTCCGTGATGGCGCTGAGCACAAACTCAAGCGATGAACCCTTGAAGTCATTTCCAAACTTTTCATTTTTGATATCGTCAATCACCTGCAACACACCCCGCCTGATAGCGCGAAAAGCTTTCAGGCGTTCTTCGTTACCGACAAACCATGTGTTATAAACCGAAGCGGGGTCGTCTTTGTATTGGCGAATAATGCTATCGAAGAGTTTTTGTGTTTCCATCATGCAGGCTGGTTCGTTACACTACTTCGACTTTACACGTGTCCATGTTTCTGAATCACTAATCCACCGAAAACCTTTATAGCCTGTTACCTTAAGGGTGTTCGCATCTTTCAATACGAGATAACCTGATGACTTGTGGCCATGCCGGGGCTCAAACACAGTGCCGTTGTTCCATTCCTGTTCTTTTGCATCGAAAACAAAATCTGCAAGAATTAGAGTGTTTAGCTGAGCAGATTGCTTACTATCTTTTATCCAAACGATTTTTCCAAAGTATTTTCCATGCTCTATGTAAATCGTTACACGGGCTTCACTGTTTTGGGTGAGCCACTCACCAACTATCGCCTCACCACTTTGAGCGAAAAGGTCGAAAGAAGCAACCGTTACTAAGGCAATCAAAAAATACTTTATCATGGTCTGTAAAGTTTAATAAAGGCAAGGTGATTCTCTTTCGATTCGAAGTAGCACACTTTGCCTGACTTGTCGGGGTGTAAGCAAATGAAGGCTGTTGCCTTGCTGATTCTTTTTTTGCTTACGGGGTCAATCGCATAGCGCTCGGCTTCGTTTGATTGAAGTGCCGCTATGCAATGCTGACTGCACGCGAAGTAGGTTCCATCCAGATCAGGCACCACCATTTGTGTATGTTCGCCCATAAATCCATCGGTAGACATACAAACCTTGCTAGAAGCAATTAATACATTGGGCTCGGGAAAGTCGTTTCTGTGCGTATGACCATCCAATGATGGAGCCGAATTGTGAGCCATCATGACAATCCAAATCAAGGTTGCGCCTACAGAAGTGAAGGCAAGTGTGGTGATTGTCCACTCTTGCCATTTCACTTTCTTCTTTTGTGTGCTAGCTTTTGGTTTGACTTTTTGCTTGTTCATTCGGACTATTCACTTAATTTTTTCTAAGGCTTGCGCGATGAGTTGTGCATGTGCACAATCTTCCACACGCCATTTTCTTTTTTTAGAAAGGACGAAGCCACACCTTTTCGTTTGATTTCAGAATTATCTTTTTTCAGTATAATGGTGTAGTTGTAGGTCTCCACGGCAAAAGCATAGTCACCTGTAACAGTTACTGCCACATTGTAGGGGTCAAACTTAAAAGAAGTGAAGTCGCCTAACTCCGGGCCGATGTGGTGCGCAAGGTACTCCTGATAGGTGCCTTCTACTTTGCCGGATTCAATGATCTGGCTGTTGGCAACAAACAACACATCCGTTCCTTTTACATCCAGTTTTTCAAGAGCATTTTTGTAGGACGATAAAACATCCTTTACTTTTTGCTCATCGGTTTGTGCAAATGCACCAGAGCATACCAAAAGACTTAGCAATACAAATGATAATACCTTCATAGTTTTAACAGTTAGTTGGATTTATTGTTTTAATACTATGCCGTTTGGCTTTTTGCCAACGGCTATTGTCTTGGTTACTGCATGTGTACTCACGTTTACTACAGATACTGAGGCATCACTTTGGTTGGTTACATACGCCTTCATCTCATCGGATGTAAAAGCAATAGCGTGTGCACCGGCACGGGTATCAAATGCTCCACCATGCGTCCATGTTGTGCCATCTTTAGTCCAGTAATGTACCTTTCCATTGTCAGGATCAGTAACCCAAAGCTCGTTATGCATTTCATTGTATGCGGCATAGCCCGGCATGAAGCCGAGGTCGATGGTAGCTTCAACGGCCAGCGTGGAAACATTGACTACAGAAATAGTCTGCCCTTCTTCGTTGTCCACATACATGCGATTATCCGAACCTGGCCATGCACCTACAGGGTCTGCACCAACATCAATCGTTGACAAAACTTGTTTAGTGGATGGATTGATGGCGGTTACTGTGTTTGAACCACCGTTGGCAACAAACGCAACAGACCCATCGGCAGAAAATGTAACTTCCGCGGGATCCGCTCCTACTTCAATAGTCGCTTTTAATGCATAGGTAGTTGCATTGTAAACCACTACAGTTCCCATGTCGTCCATTTGCGATGTCCAAATTTCACTTCCATCAGGAGAGAACACCGCGTTGTGGTTCATCATCTCCAGATCAATCACGCGGCTGACGGTTCCCTTCACAGCATCCAGCAATGCTACCTTTCCCATCATGTTGTCCATACCGCCCGCATGCCCTGCGCTTAAATCTGTTCCCGGCACACCTATTGCCAAAATCGACTTAGTTGAATTGATGTAGGCATGATGCGGCCACATAATCTCATCGGTCATACCGCCATGCCCGGCCATTGATTCATCGCCCAGCGAAATAGTTCCAACTACTTCATCAGTGGATAAGTTGATAACCGAAATGGAGTTTGACTCTCCATTAACTATATACGCGGCATCGAAATTAATATTCAGTTCTTTCTTGTCCATTTCGTGCTCCATACAAGAAAACATCAGTGTCGATGTTATCATGCTTACCCATACAAATTGCTTTTTCATCTTAAACGCTGTTTAGTTTATTGAATCGTTTCTTTCACACTACCGCACTTCAGCATCTTATCACCGAAGTAGGGGTTCTTGATCTGCTTTTCGTTCGAGAGCCAGTATGCACCACTATTATTGTTGGCCATGGGGCAATACTCCAAGTAGATCATGCCCATAGAAAGTTTTCCGTCTTTCACTAACATAGCCATCATATCGCTTACACCGGAAAAGGCTTCGCGCTGACCATTGAGATCGGCTGCGGCTGTTACTTTGGCAACTTCATCTGCCACCATTTTACTATTTTTTACGTTTGCCAATGACTTTTGTAACTCACCCGCGGCCTTTTTTGCTTCGTCTTGGTTGGATGCAACAAGGGCGTCTTTCAGATGCAGATAGTGCTCATAGGCTTTGCCCAGTGTGGCGTCTTTGAACATAACCATACTCTGGTCGGTTTTCTTTTCGGCACCGTGACCAGCATGGTCGTGTTGCGCGTTGGCTGCCCAGCTACCCAGAACGAGGCAAGCGATTATCAATTTAGTTTTCATAGTTGTGTTTGTTTAAGTTGTTTTAAATGATTTTAAAATTCAGCATCATGCCATCGTCTTCATGTTCTAGGTTGTGGCAATGAAAAACGAATACACCGGTGTATGAGGGAAAGGTCATAATCACGCGCACCTTTTCGCCCGGCATCACTAGCACTGTATCTTTCCAACCTTTTTCGGTGGCTATTAAATTTCCGCGACCACCCGTGCGTTCAAGTATTTGGAACTGTACACCATGTATATGCATCGGATGGATTTCATCACCCATCCGGTTATCGAACTCCCATATCTCGGTGGTGTTCGCTTGCACGGTTTCATCAACTCTGTCCATCTGAAATGTTTTTCCTCCGATGGAATGCCTGCCCATACCTCCGTGACCACCCATACCTCCGACCAGTGCCGCAATGTCGAACGTGCGAGTCTTAACTACCGAGGCAACGGGAATCATGTTTATCGTTGAAAGAGTTGCCGGAAGGGTGAAGGCTGGTGCAGTGGCTTGCGCCATCACAAACTTCATGATGTTGAATTGCTGCCTGCCTTGTACGTTGTATTGACTGAATTTTTTGCTCTGTAAATACACCGATTGACCAAGTGCAATTCCCGAAAAATCAACCAGCACATCGGCACGTTCTCCGGGTGCCAACATCAGGCTATTTACGTTTTCAGGTGTAGCCAGCAATCCGCCATCTGCACCAATCACATGAAAAGACATTCCATTAGAAAATGCGAGATTATATACGCGGGCTGTTGAGCCGTTGAGTACTCTCAATCGTTGCCAGCCCTTTGCAATGCTTGCAACCGGTGCATAAATACCGTTCACAATGATATGTTCACCCAGGTAACCCGTCATGATTTCATCTTCACTCGGTGAGTAGTCGAGCGATGAACCGGAGAAACGTTTATCCTGAATGATCAGCGGTATTTCAAAATCCCCAGATGGTAGGTCGAGTGCGGCTTCTTCACTATCCGTTACAATAAACATTCCAGCCAGCCCCATGAACACTTGTCGTGCAGTGGCCTCGTGCGGATGCGGATGATACCAATACGTTCCCGCACGTTGATTAATAGGAAGTGTATAGGTGAATGAACCGCCTCCGGCAATCAAATCCTTGGGGTGACCATCCATATCTTCCGGCACAATCAATCCGTGCCAGTGTATATTAGTCTCTTCACTTAAATTGTTTTGAACCTGAACACTCACGGTTTCGCCACTCGTAGCTTTGATGGTATTGCCCAACACTCCATTTCGATAGGAAAGGATTGATGAAGAAGAATTGTTTAGCATCTGTGCGGTTGTGGTCTGCACATTTAATGATGTGTTGCCTTCAACAATGGCAGGCCTGAAAAGCGGCTGATTAAAACTGCCCTCCACAATCCAGTTGTCTTCACCTATCATATCTTCCTCCGTATGGCAGGCACTAAGTAATAATGATGGACCTGCCCATGCAGTGATGGCTGAAAGCCCCGATGTTTTAATAAACTCTCTTCGTTTCATAATATCGAATGATTCGGTTTTAGGCCGCTGAAAATTCTTACTGTGCCGACCATCGTATTAAAAACCCCGTTTTCATCTGCATTTAGAAAACCTGTTTCGCGAATGGCATTAGGCAATACATTTTTCACACTGTCTTGCGTAGTCTCGAAACCATCTAAAAGTTGAACTGCATAAAAGCCCGTTCGCTGCAATACGTTGGCAGGTTTGGCAAAGTCTGCAATGTTCACAGTGCCTGACGGTTTAAGCACTCGCATGATTTCATCCAACGCCCCGTACTTCTGGCGCAAGGTGAGATGATGAAAGACCAAGCTCGACATAACCTTATCAAAGCAGTTGTCAGGGTATGGAAGTCGTCCACCATCGTAGAGCTTCGTTTGAATGGTGAGCCCGGCTCCCTCTACTTTTTTCTTTGCGATAGAGAGAATCTTTTCATCAATGTCCACTCCGTGAAATTCAGCCTCCCTGTGTTTCTGAGCAGCCATGATGGAAAGCGTCAACGATCCGCAGCCAAAGTCAAGTATTTTGTCGTTGGCTTGAATCTTCATTTGGTTGATTAACGTGCTTTTAAACTTTCGTTCCGGCATAGTCAGTTGAAGCACCGGATCGTAGATGCGGGTGAGCCAATCGTATTTTAGGGCAGGTATATAGTTTTTGTTATCTGACATTACCTGAATTTTACTTCAACTTCTCTTTTACTTCACCGCATGTCATCATCTTATCTCCGAAATAAGGATTCCGGATTTTGTCTTCGTTACTCAACCAAAATGCACCCTGATTGTCGAAGGCCATCGGGCAAAACTCATAATAGGCGTTAGTACCACCTAGCCCGTAAGCCTTAATGCTCTTGTATAAATTGTCTGACAACGTGCTGAATTCTTCACGTTGCATTTCGATATCCTCAGTTGCCTGCATGGATTGAAGAGAAGTACTAAGTCCGTTCAGGTAATTCATCCAGTCGTTGTGTGCAGCACCGTTCAATAACTTCATATCTACCTTACCAATAATCGCCAGCGTAGTACCGGCTTCTGCTTTTACCTTAGCCGCATCGGAAGAAACAAAGGCTTCTTTTAAGGTGACATACGATGTAAACACGCCTGCCAATTGCTGTTGAAAAGCGGCATCCACCGTAAAGGTTGGCTCGGCAGCTTCAGCATAATTTGATGTGCCGGAAACGTGTTGTGCGCTATCTTGGTGTTCATGTGCATCATGATCGTGCGCATCGGCTGATTCTTTCTTGCCTCCGCAATTGAGTAAGGCCAATGAACCGGCAGCGAATACAAGCGAGAAGAAAATAGATTTTGTTTTCATAGTTGTTTGGTATGTAATTAGTTAAAATTTAAAAGTTTAAACTGACTGATAGCCGCAACAAGTACAATCGCGGCAATGACGGTATACAGAGTCAGCCTCGCCCATTTTGCTATGAGGCTGGGTTTGTTTTCAAAGGCTGGTTTACAACACTCCTTCATATTATTAATGATTATGACCCGCCATCGGGTCTGTGCCTTTCTTTAAAATCAATTCGCTGTAAAGCAGGTATGCACCACTCACGGCCACGATTTCATTTTCCTCAAGACCGGATATAATTTCCACTTGCTCAAAATCTTCCACGCCAATTTTTACCATGCGTGGGATGAACGTGTTCTGCTCTGATTGTACATACACGTGTGTACCGTTGCCATCGCGTATAATTGCATCTACCGGAATGGCCAACGCTTTACGCGATGAATGCGTGAAGAATACTTGTGCCTGCATGCCCGGTTTGAAACGTGAATCTGAATTACTCAACGATGCGCGCATCACCGTGATTTGTGAATTCGCACGGTATTCGGGGCTTAAAAAATTCGCGGTTGCTGTGATTGATTCTGATTCAAATCCGATTGCACGAACACTGATCTTATCACCCAGTTTAACAAAGCGTGTTTCGTGAGGATAGAGTTCGGCTTCAAGCCATAGCGAAGCAATGTTCTCAATACGGTAGAGTCTGTCACCTTCATTTACATATTGACCTTCTGCAACAGCAATCTCTTCTATGATTCCGCCTGCCGGAGCAAGAAAAGTAATTCGTTGTTGAACCGCTTTCGCGGATGCCAATTGCTCAACTTGTTTTTTATTGAGGCCATAAAGCAAGAGTTTACTCTCTGCGGCTTTCAGAAAACTCTCGTAACGCTTTTCCTCCTTACCAAGTGCCTCATACTGCTCAAGGGCCAGCAGGTATTCGCGCTGGAGTGTAAGTAGGGTTTCACTGTAAATTTCATAAAGCGGTTCGCCTTGTTTTACCATACGCCCCGTTTCTTTAATAAAGAGTTTTTCAATTCGACCTGTGGTGCGGCTGCTGATGATGGTTGTCTTCTCCTCATCTACCATAAGCCGGGCATTTACCACCAGCGTTTGGCCAATTGGCTTCACCGAAACTTTTTGTGTTGTGATGTTGGCGAGTTTTATCTGGCTATCGGTTAACATCAAACCATTGCCTTCGTTTGCACCAGTGGCATTCATTGGAACTAAATCCATGCCGCACACAGGGCATGTACCCGGCCCGTCTTGCACTACATTCGGGTGCATCGGGCACGTGTACTTCGTTGCCGTGCTTTCTTGTGCGGCAGTGTGATCGCTGTGGTCTTCTTTTTTCCCGCTAGTACAGCCGGAGAGAATAGCACCAATCAGAAAAATATATACTTCAATCTTCATGCTATTTCGATTTTATAAAACTTTCGCTATCCACCATATACTGTGCGTTCGAGGCTACTTCATCGGATGAAGCAAGCCCCTGCTTCACTTCGATTGAACCATTAAAGCGAATGCCCGTGATAATTTTCTTTGGTTTGAACACACCGCGTTCTTTCACGAAAGCAATTTTTTCTACCCCCAAGTCCAGTATGGCTTCTTTTGGTAACCACAGTGCTTCACTGGTTTGAAACTGTAGTGTGGCGGAAACTAACTGACCGATGCGTAGTTCGGTGTTGCGTACATACACTCTTACTTTTATAAATTCCTCACCCTCCGAAAAGAAAGGCTGAACAAAATCCACCTTCGCCTCTTCTGTCTTGCCATTGCCCAAGTCAAGTAAAATCTTGTCGCCTGCTTTTACTGAACCTGCCTGCGCTAAAGCAAGGTTGAGTTCCACACGGAGCGCGGAAGTATTCACAACTTTAAACAAAGGCTGGCCTGTGGTAACATAGCCGCCTTCACGAATCAATTCTGCGTTAGGTTGTGGAGTGGATGGTGCAGCCGTCTGCGGAGTGGAGCCCATGCCGGCATCACCCATGCCACCGCCCATTGATGAAGTGGCCGGGGATGATGCGGTAACCATTGCAGGTGCCTGCTGATTATCACTAATAATATATCCATCATATCCGCTGAAAATAGAAAAGGTGTACACCGGTTCTTTTCGTGCCATAATTTCATCCACTTGCTTTTCGGAAGCTCCCAACAAAAGCAACTTGCTTTTGGCTGAACGAATCAACTCCTCATTACTTTTATCATTCTCCGTCAGGTAAAGCAGTTCACGTTGTGCAGTCAGTAATTCCGGACTATAGATGTCGGCCACTTTTTGGCCTTTGCGCACAGGTTGGAAAGCATACTTCAAATAGACTTTCTCTAACCTGCCACCAATGCGTGTCGGAATGTTGTACACATAGCGTGTATCATAAGTAACGACACCCTGCGCCTGAACAGTGACTGCCAAAGACTTATACTCAGCCTTCACTGTTTTAATGGAAGCAATAACCACTTCGTTAGGTGATTTTATTAAACGCGCCAGGTCTTCTGTTATCTCTACTTCCTCGCCAGCTCTCGCTTTGCGCACCAAGTCCATACCACAAACAGGGCACGTGCTCGGTCTGTCAGACACTACCGTTGGGTGCATGGGGCAGATGTAGGTGTCTGCGTTCTCTGCCTGTTTGTCGGGTGAGCATGCGCTTACCAGTAAAAGAGTTAGCAGCATGCAGTAAGCAGTAGGCAGTATTCGCTTACCAATACTAAAGACGGTCAACTGTTGTCTGGCAATTGCCAACGTTAGATTACTTCTCCAGTTCTTTTTCATAGGCTACTATCATGTTATAGTACTCTTCCATTTTTTCGAGGTATTGCATCTGCACCATGTTCAAAGCCTCCCAGGCATCAATTACAATGGGCAGTTGTTCGCGGTTTTCTTCGTAGGCAAGCATCAACGTTTCGTAGTTCTTGCGAAGTGCCGGTATAATCTTGGTATCGTAGTTGTTCAACTGTTCCTGCATCCGGTTCAATTGTGCAGCCATACCGGCTAACATGCCTCGTGCTTCAATCAAGATGGCTTCGCGGCCACGCTTCATCGCTTCAATGTCGTATCCCATTCCCTTTACTTCCGACTTATACATTTTAGATGACCATGGAGCAATTGGAATAGAAACCATTGCCATTGCCGTAAACTGTGTGGGCATGTTGCCCAAGGGCTGCATGTGATCGAAGCGAATTCTGAAATCGGGTTTTGCCTGAGACTGTTGTAACTTTTGATTAAACCGCATCACATCAATAGTCTTATTAATTTGTTTTACATCACTGCGTTGATTGCTGAGTATAGCCGTATCGTACATAAGCTGATTAGCTTCGAATGAAACCCTTGTGGCTGTATCCACTTCGATGGGTGTATCGTGTGAAACGTTCATCAGTCCTTTCAACCGAAAACGTTTTTCTTCAATGTCACCGCGAGTCATTGTTTGCATGTTCTTCACTTCGTACAAGCGGCCTTCCGCTTTATAAATATTGCCGAGACTTCCCTGATTGTACGGATAGCGAATGCGCGAAATCTTCACCATCAATTCCATGATGCGCTCGTTCTCCTGAAGGATATTCATTTTCTTTTCGGAGACCAGCCATTGATAATACAAAGTCTTGGCTTCCGACCTTAGCATGTTGAATTGCCTTGCCCGGCCTTGTTCTTCCACAGAAGCCCGAGATGCGAAATAATTTTTATTCGCATTCAACTTGGCGGGGTTAGGAATGTCTTGTTCAACTGAAATCATCACAGAGCCTTTGTCGCGCTCGTCCATCAACATCTGGCCGGGGTAGGGAGTCATAAACGTTCCGGCACCTACCATTGGTGCCATCCAGCTTTTCGCGCCTTCTGTGTATGTGTTCAACGCTTTCACCTTGTTGTCATACTCCTGGAGCATGGGGTTGCGATGGTCAATGGCACGCAATACACTGTCCAGGCTAATCACCTGAGCATGGCCCGTGGTGACTAACCCGAAACAGAAACCTGTAAACAGTATCGTTATTTTAATGATGCACTTCATAGACTTCCATTTTTCCGAATTTTCTAAGTTCATATTCTTTGGTCATCAAAAAGATGAGTGGTGTTACAAGCAAGATGTGTGTAGAAGAAGTGAGCACACCGCCAATCATGGGTAGCACGATGGGTTGCATTACATCGCTGCCTACACCAGTTGCCCAGAGCACCGGCACCAAGCCAAACAAAGCAACGCTTACGGTCATAATTTTCGGGCGAAGACGCTTGGCGGCTCCGGCAATCACATACTCTTTTAATTCTTCCATTGAAATGGTTTCGCTTGAGTTGCCCCGAAGCTTCACTAATTGCTGCATAGCATCGTTCAGATAAATGATCATCACAACACCGGTTTCTACAGCAATACCAAATAGGGCAATAAATCCCACGGCTACTGCCACGGACAAATTCACGCCATAGAAATACACCATGTACGCTCCACCAATCAAGGCAAAGGGCACGGTAATCAAACTGAAGAATGCCTCACGAATGGATTTGAAAGCGAGGTAGAGAGAAACAAAGATGATGAGCAACACGATGGGCAAAATCATCATTAAAGTTTGCTGCCCGCGAATCAGATTTTCATACTGGCCGCTCCACTCTACGTAATATCCGTTGGGCATCGTTCCCATTTTAGTGTTAAGAGTTTCAATCGCTTCTTTCACGGTGCTGCCTAAATCGCGGTCACGTACATTAAAGAGTACAGCCCCGCGCAGCATGGCGTTCTCCGAGGTAATCATCGGTGGACCGTTTTCAAATTTTATGGTAGCAACAGAAGAAAGCGGGA
The DNA here is from genome assembly GCA_017303795.1 of Cytophagales bacterium. Classification (GTDB taxonomy): domain Bacteria; phylum Bacteroidota; class Bacteroidia; order Cytophagales; family Cyclobacteriaceae; genus ELB16-189. The sequence goes on from JAFLBR010000005.1 coordinate 159,600, forward strand.
TGGTACCTAATGCGGGTGTTTTGATTGGGATTCTATTGAATTGCTCGATGCTGTTTCTGTAATCTTGTGCAAGCCTTACGCTGATAGAAAACCGTTGACGGCCTTCGATGGTTTGGCCGATGGGAGAACCTCCGATAGCAGACTCCACAATCATGTTCACATCATTCACACTTAAGCTATAGCGGCCAAGGGCCTCACGGTTTATGTCAATGGTCAGATACTTTCCGCCTGTGATAGGGTCGACATATAAATCTTTCACGCCTGGAATTCCTTCCAATGATTTCTTAACTTTTTCCGACAGCACATAAATGCTATCCAGGTTTTGTCCATATACTTTTACCCCCACATCGGTGCGAATACCCGTAGCCAACATGTTGATACGGTTGATGATTGGCTGTGTCCAGCCATTCACTACTCCGGGTATCTGCATCTTGGCATCAAGCTCATTAACAATATCCTTTTTGGTTATGCCTTCACGCCATTCTGATTTTGGCTTGAGCATGATAATTGTTTCGATCATGCTGATGGGAGAGTTATCAGTAGCAGTGCTGGCACGACCAGCTTTGCCTAAGACCTTATCAACTTCAGGCACGGATTTGATAATCTTATCCTGCACCTGGAGGATGCGCTTGGCTTCTTCGTTGGAAACATCGGGCAGCGTTACGGGCATGAACAAAATGGATTGCTCATCCAAAGGCGGCATAAATTCTGAGCCAAGGCTCATCAACAGTGGAATACTCACCAACAAGGCCAGTATGTTAATCCCAATTGTAGTCTTGCGCCACTTCATACAGGCGCGTATGATGGGCTCATAGATTCTTTCGAGAAAGCGGTTAATCGGATTCTTGCTTTCATCCGTGAACTTTCCTTTCATAAAAAAGGAAATGATAACGGGTGCCAATGTTACCACCAGCAGCGCATCTACTAACATGATAAATGTTTTGGTATAAGCGAGTGGATGGAATAATTTACCCTCCTGGCCGGTAAGCATAAATACCGGAAGGAAGGACGTAATGATGATGATGGTGGAGTAAAATACCCCACGTGAAACTTGCTTGCTCGACTTCTCTATAATGTCAAGCCGTTCCTGCTCATCAATCTTATTGTAGTTGCGTGAAAATAATTTCTTAACCATAGCTTATTTCTTTTCTTCAGGGTTCAGTTCTGCAAAGCGATGCGAGAGATTTTTGTATGAGTTTTCGGCCATGATAATCCCATTATCCACAATCACACCGATGGCAAGTGCGATACCTGTTAGGGACATAATGTTGGACGTGACGCCAAAAGCATTCAGCAAAATGAAGCTTGTGGCAATGGTAATAGGAATCTGAATGATGATGCTGGCTGCGCTCCGCCAATGGAACAAGAAGATAATTACCACCAGCGATACCACAATCATTTCTTCGATGAGCGTGGTTTTGATGGATGATATAGTTTCTTCGATCAGTTCGCTGCGGTCGTACATAATGTTGAACGCCATACCGTTGGGCAAGCCCTTCGCTACTTCATCCATCTTTTTCTTCACGGCCTTAATTACTTCATCGGCATTTTCGCCATAGCGCATCACCACAATGCCACCCACCACTTCGCCCTCACCGTTCGCATCGAAAATACCGAGGCGAGTTTCGCCCGTCATTTGCACCGTGGCAACATCGCGCACTTTTACCGCTGTTGTGTTTACGGTTTTGAGCGAAATATTTTCAATCTCTTCTACTGACTTGAGGTAGCCCGTAGTTTTGATGATATAACCGATGTCGTTGATTTCGAATTTGCGTCCGCCAGCTTCGTTGTTGTTGTTGCGAACCGCCTGAATTACTTCGGGCACTGACAGGTTATAGTAAATGAGTTTGTTGGGATTGAGGGTTACCTGATATTGTTTTTGAAAACCACCGAAAGAAGCAATCTCACTTACACCTGGTACATTCTGCAATCCGAATTTTACATACCAATCTTGCAGCGCGCGTTGTTCGCCCAAATCCAAACCGGGTGCATCCAACGTGTACCAGAGAATGTGGCCAACGCCTGTTCCATCGGGGCCAAGCGTGGGCGTAACGCCTTGCGGCAACAGGCGCGTAGCATAGTTCAGTCTTTCCAAGACCCGCTCACGTGCCCAATACACATCAGTTTCGTCATTGAAAATCACGTAAACAAAACTCATCCCGAACATGGATGAGCCGCGTACATACTTAACCTGTGGCAAGCCTTGCAGGTTGGTGACCAGCGGATACGTAATTTGGTCTTCCATAATCTGCGGGCTGCGACCCATCCATTCGGTGAATACAATCACCTGGTTTTCGGATAAGTCAGGAATGGCATCAATCTTATTGATGCGCACTGAATAAATTCCCCAGGCGAATAGCCCGATGGCAACCAACAATACGAGAAAGCGGTTGCGAAGGGAGAATGAGATTAATCCTTCAATCATGATGTGGAAACTTAATAGAAATAGAAAATCAGAGGTCGCTTAGGTATAAAGCGCCATTATGAAGAGTGAATACTCTTCAGGGAAGACGAAAAATCAAATCATAAAAACTTGGTGGGCAACCGTTAGGTCACACGCTCGCAACGGAGTATCGTAATTGAAGTGTTTTACTTTCGAGAGATAGTTAACCGAAATAATCTCTGAAAGAATAATTGCAGGAAGGACAATAGCTACAAAAGAAACCGGAGGAATACTTACTTCAGAGAAGGAGGCATTAAAATCTTCACCTTCATGCACGATGGCTTCATCATCGCAGCAAGAACTTTTTTCGTGGCGATGGCAAGGAGGAAGTTTTTTCTCTTTTTCGCAGCCCTCAGCCTTAGTAAACAACGCAATGTTCTGAACCTCGCCACTGCAAATGTGCATACCCACCATAAAACTGGTGGACGAAACGAACACCAGCAGGGCCAGTGTAAGAGATGCTATGGTGCGGAGGCTTTTCATTGCGCTGTCAAATGTAACGGATTTTTATTGGATTTGGGTTTATATATTTATGGTAAGGGTTTACATAATTCCAATACCTATCGCGGAAATTGCCATTTCTTTGATGATTTCCTAAATATTTTACCAAATTCCTAGACGCTTTAAACGTCTGAAAACCGATTGTGAGAAGCAAAATTATGATCATCAGCAATGCCGGGCGAACAAAACAGGCATCGCTGATCTGAAAAGTGCTTTCAATCAATTTCGGTTTCTTCATACTGGAAATGACAACTGGCCTCATCTCACGATCTATGGGATTGGTGGGCCGATAGTTTAGACATGTTAGCAGATGCTCTTGTTTATGGATTAAGTCTGCTTGCAGTTGGTGGCCGTATGAGCAGGAAAATGGGGATTGCTGGGATTAATGGTTACTTCCAAATGACACTGGCAATTGTGGGGTTCGTGGAAGTCGTTCGCAGATTTCTAGGATACGAGGAGGTTCCTGATTTTTGGAGTGATGATTGTCATTTCTGTTCTAGCCCTGATTGCTAATGCTTTGTGTCTATACCTTCTTCAAAAATCAAAGAGCCAGGAAGCGCATATGAAAGCAAGTATGATATTCACTTCCAATGACATAGTTATTAACTTTGGAGTCATCATTGCATGCGTGTTGGTTTTTATGCTTGATTCGAAGTACCCAGGCTTGATAATCGGGTCAATAGTTTTTATTATAATTACAAAGGGAGCACTTTCAATCCTCAAGTTCTCGAAATGATCGAGACTTGCTTACCGAAATGGAATTTGAAAATACTTAAAGAAATCATAAATGTTTCGATCATTTCTTCAACTAAGCCTTCGTAACCTGTTTCGAAAAAACAGGCTGTTCACGTTAATTAATGTGAGTGGACTGGCAATTGGGTTGGCCTGCGTTTTCCTTATCGCGATTTTCATTTACGATGAATATACCTTTGATGCGTATCACAAAAATGCCGATCGCATCCATCGCATTGTTCTGGACTTTTCGGAAGAAGGCAACACGGTAAATTGGGCGCGTACGAGTGCCCCGATTGGCCAATATCTGCAAGGTGCGTATCCTGAAGTTGAACAGGTCGTTCGGTTGCGAAAGAATCCGGGGACTGATCTTTTGAGTCTCGATGATTTCAAATTTTACGAAGAAAGAGTATTCTTTGCCGATAGTACACTGTTTGATGTTTTTGATATTGCGCTTTCGCGTGGAGATGCTGAGTCAGCATTGAAGGATAAAAATTCAATAGTGATTACTGACGCCCTTGCCAAAAAATATTTTAATAATGATGATGCGATTGGAAAGTCACTTCGACTCAACAATACGCTAGAACTGAAGATCACTGGCATAATAAATGAGATGCCTGCCAACTCACACTTTGTAGCAGATGCCTTCGTTACTTTTTCTTCTCTTGATGAACTGTTGGGAGAAAAGAGACTTAATCATTGGGGATGGATGGATCACTACACATACGTCTTGCTGGCACCGGGATCAACTGCGGAGCAGCTTCAATCAAAATTTCCCGACTTCATAAAAAAGAATGCACCCGAATGGGTGCCGGAGAAAGAAACACTTTTTCTTCAGTCGCTGAAATCCATTCACCTGCATTCAGACCGAAAGGATGAAATAACTCCAAACAGTCGCGAGAGCTACTCGTATGTGCTAGGCACCATCGCGTTATTTATTTTACTTATGGCTTGTGCCAACTTCATTAATTTATCTACCGCCACATTAACAACCCGCTTCAAAGAAATTTCCGTGCAGAAGGTTCTGGGTGCAAGTAAATTTCACCTGTCTGTTTACTTCTGGATTGAGTCAATTCTGATTTGTACCATCGCTCTATTGAGCGGCTTTGTTCTTACATTTATCATTGAGCCTTATTTTAATCTTTCAACCGGAAAACAAATTTCAATATTTGGTAGCCCGTGGTTGATCGCACCAGCCTTCATGCTCGCTGCGATCATCGGTCTTCTTTCGGGTATCATCCCCACGATTCAAACCGGAAGGCTGAACATCTTAAATGTGATGAAGCCTCAGCGTAATGTGATGGGTAAATCGTCTATCAGGACAATACTGATCACTTTTCAATTTTGTATTTCCATCTTGCTGATTGCAGCGACCTGGATTGTGTCAAATCAATTTAGTTTTCTGAATTCTTACAGATTAGGATTCGCAAGTGAAACGGTGATGGTGATTCCCGTAAAGGATAGATCGCAGAACGAGAAGCATACAACATTCGTAAATGAGATTAAACAGTTACCCGGTGTAATAGATGCGAGCTATTCTTCCAGCATTCCTGCAATTAATAATGCGTACACATATACCTACACTTTTACAGGTTCTGAGGCAGGTGAGCAAACGATGGCTGTCTTCCTGGTTGATGAGAATTTCTTTAGTCTCTACAAGGTGAATTTAGAGGAGGGTCGATTGCCAGATTTACAACGAAAGGACACACTCGCTGATGTGATACTGAACGAAAGCGCGATAAAGCAGCTTCAACTGAAAGACCCGATAGGCCAGCTCGTGACCGGACAGGTAAAAGGCCGAATAGTTGGCGTGGTTAAAGACTTCAACTTTGCGACACTCCATTCACCCATTCAACCGGTGATCATGTATGCGTACCCCCAGAACTTTCGGTTTGTTTCGGTGAAACTCAATGCAGGTGACAACAAAGCGCAATTGATGTCTCTAGATAAGAAATGGCAGGAATTGTATCCGGGCTTCCCACTAGAATACTATTTTCTTGACGACAAAATTGAACAGTTGTATGGAGCCGAATCTAAACTAACGAATGCCTACACTTCTTTCTCCATTGTAGCCATTGTCATTGCAGGCATTGGCCTCATCGGACTTACCACTTATTTGTTGAATCGGAAATTAAAAGAGATAAGTATCAGAAAAGTCTTTGGAAGTTCCACTGCCCGACTTGTAATATGGATTTATTCAGGTTACGTGAAAGTTGTATTGGTGGCTGCGCCCGTTGCCTGGGGTTTGGGGTATTACTGGATGACGCAGTGGCTAAACGGCTTCGCTTACAAAACTGAATTGCATAGTTACTATTTTATTGTTCCTGCGTTGATAATGATTTTGATTTTGCTCCTGAGTACGGGAATTCAAACATTTAAAGCCTCTAGAACCAATCCCATTGATAATTTGAAGGATGAGTAGTTTCTGTTTGGCGTTGTAGTTTTTATCACTTCCATAAAAGGCATCATTCAATAAGAAAAGTATTTTATGGTTTTGTCTTTTATTAATGATTTGGAAAATGATTCAAATAAGAAATTGTATCTTAAGAAAGATAAATTCAAATCTTATGAGAACGGTTGTTGCTTACTGATTCTTTCGCCATTGTTGGGCTTTGGACAGATGACCAAACAAGACAGCGTCTGGCTCCCTTTCAAAAAATATGATCAGCAAATGGTCAGTCTGAAGAAAGAACAGCCGGATAAAGCGTCTATTAGTATCCCTGTGGACATCATTTCGTTGAAAACCTGATAATTTTGGGTTAATTCAAATTCATCACTCTTTGACAACATTAGGTAATCTGTTTCTTTCCGTTCTGGTAAATGGTGCCATCGCCCAAGGGCTGTTCGTTGTTCTTTTGCTAAATCACAAGAGTGTTCGAAGAAGTCGCGCTAACCTCTTCCTATCTATATTAATGGTGGCGATGGCCTTTAGCATTGCGCACATCCTGTATGCCGGAAAAATCATCGATCATATTTCGCGAGATGTGTATTCTCTGGGTGACCCCACATTCCTGCTGATTGCTCCGTTACTCTGGTTTTATGCTTCCGAGCTAACTGGCCAACGCGTTGGTTTTTCCGGAAAGCTTCTCCTTCATTTCCTTCCGTTCTTTCTCATTGTACTCTCTTCACTGACATTCAATTCCATCGAATCGGAAACATTCGCAGTGTTCATCAATCAAAATCATAAACTGCTTAATGTCTTCTTTTGGATCATGGTAGTACTCCAGTTTTCAGGTTACCTGTACTTCATTCATAAAATGTTAGCGACTCACCAAACGCGAATTCAACAGGAGGTATCGAATACGGAGAACGTAAACATTTCGTGGGTAAGGTTCTTCCTGATGGTATTCCTTGTTATTAATATTTTCTTCCTGTTCAGTCTATTTGCTGTTATCCATTTGCACAACGATGGCTGGCTTCAAAAAACTACTGCTGCTCTTTTTTCAATCTCTGTTTTTGCCCTCAGTTTTAAAGGCATTCTTCAACAGGAAGTCTTCAATACCTTTATTGAACAACCTCCCGTTCCCACAAATAATTCATCGGCAAGCGCTGAACCCAACAAAGTATTGATTGAAAAAGTAGTACAGTACATGATCGAGAAGAAACCGTACCTGGATGCTGAACTTACCTTGAGTGGATTGGCGAAAGATCTTTCGATGAGTCGAAGTCAATTGTCGCAGTTGATCAATGATGGTATGGGCGAGAACTTCTACGACTTCGTTAATAAATATAGAGTAGAGGAAGTGAAGCGGTTGATGACTTCTTCTGAAACTAAGAACTACAGTCTGCTTGGTATAGCTCTGGAGGCTGGCTTTAAATCAAAGTCAACCTTCAACCTTATTTTCAAACGCTTCACCGGATTAACACCCAGCGAGTACAAGAAAAACCTATCGTCTTAACGGAAATGGCCAACGTCCATTAAAATCTTTTGCCTCCGGACGTCCAGCAGGATTTCCATAGCCTACGTCTTTGTTTATGCTCCGTATTGTTGCTAAAAAAACAATATGGACAATTTAAAAAATCAAACGCTGATCCAACTCAACCGTGTCAGCAAAACATTCACCGTTGCATCCGGTCAGTTCAAGGCGCTGAATGATGTAAGTCTCGCTATTCCAAAAGGCAAGTTGATCGCAATCACTGGTAAGTCAGGCAGTGGCAAGTCAACATTACTTAATATCATCTCTGGTATTGACAAGCCAACCGAAGGAACTGTTTCGATCAACGGCATTCATGTTGAGAAACTTTCTGAAAGCGAACTGGCCTCGTGGCGCGGTAAAAACATTGGAGTAGTATTTCAATTTTTCCAATTGCTGCCTACACTTACCATTCTGGAAAACGTGATGTTGCCAATGGATTTCTGCGACAGCTATCCTAAAAAGGAACGAAAGGAAAGAGCGTTAGCATTATTGGAACGTGTGAACATTAAAGAGCAAGCAGATAAATTTCCATCCACACTATCGGGTGGACAGCAACAACGTGCTGCCATTGCACGAGCCTTAGCGAATGACCCGCCCGTGATTATTGCTGATGAACCTACAGGTAATCTTGATTCACACACCGCTACAGCTATTTTTGAATTATTCTCTTCGCTTGCTCAATCGGGTAAGACCGTCATCATCGTTACCCACGAAAAAGATTTTGCCTCTTACTTCGAGGACATGATCGCGATTTCAGACGGAAGAATTGTAAACGAACTTGTAAACGCCTGATCATGAAAACAAGATATTGGAAAGTTATCCGTGATCTTACCTCGGACTATTCTAAAAACCTGATGCTCGTTTTAGCCATTGCACTTGGCGTGTTCGGTATTGGCTCGATACTCGGTGGTTATGCAGTAGTGAACCGGGAAATGACAAGCAACTACATGAGTACAACACCAGCTTCTCTCACTATTGAAGTAGAAGATGGTATTACAACAGGCTTACTGGACAGTGTACGAAAATTCCCCGGCATTAAAGTAGCGGAAAGACGTGCTACTGTTGGCGGACGCATGAAAGTCGATGACCGCTGGTATCCCATCCTGCTTTTTGTTATGGACGATTTCAATCAGCTTACACTAAACAAGTTTCATCATCTCTCCGGTGCAGCTGATCCCGCAGAAGGAACCATGCTGATTGAGCGAACCTCTCCTTCAGTGATGGATGCCTATGAAGGTGATAAAATTATCATAAGAACTCCGAACGGTGAGCCTCAATCAATTTCCATAATAGGTACTGTTCACGATCCTGGTTTGCCTCCAGCATGGCAAGAGCAAGCCGGGTATGCCTACATATCGATGGCCACCTTAAAGGAGCTTGGAGAAACACAAGACTTTGATCTGTTGAGAATACAAGTGAGTGAAAATGAAAACTCAAGAGAACACTTAACAAAACAGGCAGAAGTACTTTCGGATTGGCTGACGAAGAACGGGCACACAGTTCATGAAATACAAATACCACCCATCGGAATGCATCCGCATCAAAGTCAGATGAATGCTGTGCTTTCCATCTTCACCGTATTCAGTTTTATGATTTTGATTTTAGGATCAATACTGGTGGCTACATCAATGGCAACTCTGATGGTAAAACAAGTGCGGCAAATCGGAGTGATGAAAACCATTGGCGGCACATCCTTTCAAGTGGCAAAACTCTACTTGTTTATGATGCTGGTGTTATGTGTAGTTGCGCTTGCTATTAGTATTCCGCTAAGTCGTTTGGTGGCTGCTATTTTCTATTCGCAGATTGCCACCTTGCTGAATCTTGAAATCACTGACAACAGCATTCCGCTTTGGGTTCCATTGATTCAGATCAGTTCAGGTATTGTAATTCCCTTCATTGCTGCGGCAGTACCTGTCATTCGAGGTAGTCGCATATCGGTGCGCAAAGCATTGGATAACTATGGTGTTGAAAACAAGAATCGAACTGGTTCGTGGTTTAGTCGATTGATTTCAAAGTTTGACTTTCTTAGCGATACTTACCGGCTTTCATTGCGAAATGCGTTCAGACAAAGAGCAAGGTTAATCCTCACACTTGGACTTCTCGCTGCCGGTGGAGCTATGTTCATGACAGCTTTAAACGTTTCAGAAGCTTGGGACAAGAACTTAAAGCGAATTTATGTGCAGCGTTTATACGATCAGGATGTTAAACTCAATGACCGGATAAATTCTGATTCGCTTGTGAATCGAATCAGTACAATGGACGGAGTCAAGGTTGCCGAGGGTTGGGATTATTCCGCTACTTCCGAAGTTAAAGAAAGTGACTATGAAATTACCCGAACCTATCCCGACAAGGGGCACGGAAGTTTTGTGATGCAGGCATTGCCATTGCCTACACAACTCCTCAACCCCACCATTACTGAGGGACGCTGGTTAAACACTCCCGGTTCAAACGAAGTAGTCTTGAATCAAATGGCAAGAAATGAACGAACCAAGCTTGGTGACATGATTGCATTGACCATTGAAGGGAAACCATCCCTTTGGAAAATTATCGGATTCACCGAAGACGTTGGTTCATCGGCTACTGCCTATGTATCGCTCGAAACATTTTCGAAGATCAATAACACGCAAGGTAAAGTGAAGATGCTTCGTGTTGCCTACCATGATCGTTCCCGCGACTTTGCTTCTGTTAAAAGTAAAGAATTGGATGGTCTATTGGAGCAACAAAAGATCAGTGTGAGTTCAATTACTCCGGTATGGTTGCTTCACAATGCAGTAGCGGCACACATGAAGGTATTGGTGAATTCATTATTGGCAATGGCTATTCTCATGGCACTGGTCGGTACACTTGGGTTAATGTCAACCGTGAGTATGAACGTATTGGAACGCACACGAGAGATTGGTGTAATGCGCGCCATCGGTGCAACACCTGTGAAAATCCGAAACCTGATTGTGTGGGAAGGGCTGACTGTTGGTGTGATTAGTATTGTCATTGCGTTTGTTATTTCATTGTTACTCTCCTGGTACATGGGCGAGTTCATCGGTCACATATCATTCAGAACGCCATTGACGCTTACGATTTCAGCGCTGGCAATCGCCATCTGGATCGTTATCGTTCTGGTGGGTTCCTATGTGGCCACCATCTTCCCGGCACGAAGATCTAATGTAGTGACCACGCGTGAAGCATTGGCTTACGAATAAACCTTTAAACCATGAGAAAGACAATTGACATTCACTACAAGCTCAAGTCCGAAGCTTTGAAAATCATTTCAAGTTGCATCGGCAAGTACTAACGGTAACTAACCTGTAAATGACCTTTTTTATTAGGTCATTTCAGGTTATGTTTGCACAGATGAACAGGCGCATTGCCATATTTTTCTTATTTTCTCTTGCTTATGGCGCATTATTGGCTCATAACCTTGTTCCGCACGTCCATCAACAGGAAGTTACTGGGCATCATGCCGGCCATCATCATCATGATCATGAGGAACAAGATGAAGAAGGAGCACTCGGCTTGTTGTTGGCACAGGTTGTTCATCTACCCGGCTCGACTGACTCGTTTGTTAGTCACACCACAAGTTCATTCTTCAAGGTTTCAACTCCTGTATTTTTAGTACCTGTTTCGGAATTTCAAATTCCTTCCATCATTGTTTCCGCACCGAAACATCCACCGTCTTTCCGGGAAGAAAGAGTACTTAGTTTTTCAGTTACCAACGCTTCACTTCGGGCACCTCCGGTGGCCTAATCAGACAATTCTTTTTGTCTTATTGATTTTTCAATCACCTGGTTTCAGGTGATGTCTCATTATTTTATTCTCCAACATATTAATCATTTAACCATGAAAAAGTTATTCATTCTATTTTTTGCAGTATCTCTATTTACAATCTCTTGTGGTAAGAAAGCAGAACAAGAAGGCACTCACGTGCATGACGATGGCAGCGTACACGATGACCATGCCGTTGACACAACCAAGCAGGAAGAATTTACAGTACCGGGTGATTCAACGGCAACCGATTCTACAGACCATGCGAAGCAGCACGAAGCAGGCGAAGAACATAAGCATTAATCCGATGAATAAAATCGGATATGTAATCATCATAACTCTCGCAGTCCTGATGGGCTGCGGGGGTAATCCTTCCAACAATGCTCCTGCGAACGGGCTTACCTCACTGTCATACACACTCTATACTGACAAGACAGAATTGTTTGTGGAGTTCAATCCATTGATAGTAGGAACCACCTCTAAGTTTGCAGCACACCTCACAAAGCTGGGGGAAAATTTCACTGCACTCACGGAAGGAACGGTAACGGTTAGCCTCATTATGGGTGATAAGGGTGTTCGTCACACCGAAGAGGCACCTGCATCACCGGGAATTTACCGGCTTGCGTTGAAGCCATCTTCAGCAGGGAAAGGCAGTTTAGTATTCGACATTAAAACAAAAGACTATACCGATAAGATAGTATTGGATAATGTTACTGTGTTTACTACTGCTGAAGCAGCGATGGCAGCGGCACAACCAGAGCCATCTTCTAGCACATTATCGTACCTGAAAGAGCAGGCATGGAAAGTGGAATTTGCCAATGCGCCCGTTTACGCTCAACCGTTTCATGAAATCATCAAAGCGTCAGGTGAAATTTTATCAGCACCGGGTGATGAGGCTATTATCACGGCCAATGCCAATGGTGCGGTTAGTTTTGCTGACAATAATTTTACGGTAGGATCTCTAATAAGTAATGGTCAGGCTTTGTTTATACTCGGTGGGTCGTCTAACGTGGTTGACAATACGGAAAGCAGATACAAGGAAGCTAAAGTGAATTACGAAAAAGCAAAGCTTGATTATGAACGGGCTTCCTTATTAGTAAAAGAGAAGATAGTTTCTGAGAAGGACTTTCTTGCTACTAAAGCAGCGTACGAAAATGCCGAGATTACCTATAACACCTTGGCTAAAAATTATTCCCCTCGTGGTCAGCGCATCAATGCTCCTTTAAGGGGATACCTGAAAAATGTTCTGGTAAGCGAAGGACAATACGTAACAGCAGGTCAACCATTGGCAACCATATCGCAAAATCAAAAGCTGAGGTTAAGAGCAGAAATATCGCAACGGTATTATTCAAAACTTGCCTTTGTCAAGTCTGCCAATTTTAAAACGGTGTATGATGGTAAGGTATATGATACGCAATCACTCAATGGCAAACTTGTTTCTTATGGTAAGAATGTAAATCAGGAAGAACATTTAATTCCGGTAGTATTTGAAATTGATAATCGCGGAGAAATTATCCCCGGCTCACTGGTAGAAATCTTCATGCGATCTAATACCATCGCGGATGCTTTAGTGGTTCCTGTTTCTGCCTTGGTAGAAGAACAAGGTACTTTCTATGCCTATGTTCAAACAGCCGGAGAAAGTTTTGAAAAGCGAGAACTAAAGCTTGGTGGTAGTGACGGGCAACACGTGCAAGTACTTTCCGGTATCTCTAACGGTGAACGTGTGGTTACGAAAGGATCATACCAGGTGAAATTAGCAACGATGTCAGGGGCAGTACCTGCACATGGTCACGAACATTAATATTCAGAATTCATGCTCAATAGAATTATAGATTTTTCGCTGGGTAATCGCTTGTTGGTGATGATTATTTCAGCCTTGCTGATTGGCTGGGGCACCTATACGGCAACGCGCATGGAGGTGGATGTTTTTCCTGACCTCACGGCTCCCACAGTAGTGGTACTCACCGAAGCACATGGCATGGCGCCAGAAGAAGTAGAACGTCTTGTTACGTTTCAATTAGAGACCGCTGTTAATGGCGCAACGGATGTGCGCAGGGTGCGTTCCTCTTCATCAGCAGGTATCTCCATTGTATGGGTTGAATTTGAATGGGGTACTGACATTTATCAGGCGCGACAAATAGTAAATGAAAAATTAATTGCCGTTACTTCCAAGTTGCCTCAAGGTGTAGGCAACCCCACCCTTGCACCCAACTCTTCGATCATGGGTGAAATCATGCTTATCTCCATAACAGCGGATAGCACCAGCATAATGGATTTGCGCACACTTTCGGATTGGTCGATACGACCTTTACTACTGGCAACGGGAGGTGTTTCGCAGGTGGTCGTGATTGGTGGTGAGTACAAACAGTATCAGATATTGGCATCGCCTCAAAAAATGAAATACCATGATGTTACCCTGAGCGAATTACTCAAGGCTGCACAGGAAGCAAATAAGAATGCGGCTGGTGGTTTCATGAATGAATACAACAACGAATACATCGTAAGTGGTATAGGCCGCACCACCGACATAGAAGAGTTAGGCAAAACAGTTGTTAAAACTGTAAATAGTTCGATTATAAAAATTGAGGATGTGGCCGAAGTAAAAATTGGTGCGTCTCTAAAGATTGGTGATGGATCATTGAAAGGCAACCCGGCAGTAATTCTTACTGTAATGAAACAGCCGAACACGAACACACTTGAATTGACGGAAAAAATTGATGCGACATTGGCTGACCTCTCTACCAATTTTCCTGACGATATAAAAATCAACACAAAAATTTTCAGACAGGCCGATTTCATTAATGCCTCTGTCTGGAATATTCAAAAAACATTAATAGAGGGTTCCATCTTTGTTGTGATTGTCCTCTTTCTTTTTTTAATGAACTGGCGCGCAACAGCTATTTCATTGATTGCCATTCCCATTTCGTTACTTACGGCCATCCTTACATTGAAGTGGCTTGGGTTCAGCATCAATACCATGAGCCTTGGCGGGATGGCGATTGCCATTGGCGATCTGGTAGATGATGCCATCATTGATGTGGAGAATGTATTCAGACGTTTAAAAGAAAATGCCAAACGACCGGAAGCAGAAAAGCAAAGCAAACTGAAAGTGATTTATGATGCTTCGGTAGAGATTCGTTCATCCGTTATTCATGCTACGTTCATCATTATAGTAGCCTTTATTCCCCTGTTCTTTCTTTCCGGAATGGAAGGAAGATTATTAGCACCTCTTGGCATTGCCTTTATCGTTTCGCTGTTTGCTTCTTTAGTAGTGGCCATTACACTTACACCTGTATTGTGCAGCTATCTGTTAACCGGAGATCGCATGTTGTTAGGTCAGCATAGAGAAAGTTGGTTGGTGCGCAACCTCAATTACTATTATGAAATAGCCATTTTAAAAGCCATGCAATTCAAAAGAATTGTGATTGGTGTGGCGGTAGCACTATTTATCGGTGCTGTCATTATTATGAGCGGCCTGGGCAGAAGTTTTCTTCCCGAATTTAATGAAGGCTCGTTGGTAGTAAGTGCCGTGAGTTTACCGGGCATATCGTTGGAAGAAAGTAATAAGATTGGAACCCGAATAGAGAATGCGCTATTGCGAGTGCCTGAAATAAAAATAACTACGCGCAGAACCGGGCGGGCTGAATTGGACGAACACGCACAAGGCGTAAACGCATCAGAAATAGATGCTCCGTTCACACTCACTGATCGGAGTCGTGCAGCGTTCATGCAGGATGTAAGAGATAAATTGGCAATGGTTTCCGGAGCGAACATCACCATCGGTCAACCCATTGGTCATCGTATCGATCACATGCTTTCTGGCACAAGGGCTAACATTGCGATAAAGATTTTTGGAAATGACCTAAATAGGTTATTCACCCTCGCCAATGCCGTTAAAACTTCTATTGATGGCACAGAAGGCCTGGTTGATTTGAGTGTTGAACAGCAAATAGAAATTCCACAAGTACAGATAAAGGCCAACAGAGAAATGCTGGCTAAGTATGGAATTACCATTGGTGAGTTTGCCGAGTTTGTGGATGTAGCTTTTGCGGGAGAGAAAGTATCTGAAATCTACGAAGGCAATAAACGTTTCGATTTGATTCTGAAGTTCAATGATGACAATCGCGGTAAAATTGAAAACATCCGTAATACATTTATCGACACGCATGATGGAAAGAAAATACCGCTTCACTATGTGGCAGATGTTGTTTCTACATCCGGCCCCAATACCATTAACCGCGAGAATGTGCAACGCAAAATTGTTGTCTCCGCTAACGTGGCTGGACGTGATCAGAAAAGTACGGTAGAAGAAATCAGAGCGAAGATTCAAAAGTCGGTTACTTTGCCGGAAGGTTATCGCATTGAATACGGAGGACAATTTGAAGCGGAAGCAGAAGCTTCTAAAACATTGTTCTTTACTTCAATATTTTCTGTACTGGTAATTTTCCTATTGCTATTTCAGGAATTTAAAGACGTTAAAGTATCAACGATTATATTACTGAATCTTCCGTTGGCACTAATCGGAGGTGTTGCCAGCATCTGGCTCACATCCGGTATCATCAGCATTCCCGCTATCATCGGTTTTATTACATTGTTTGGTATCGCTACCCGAAATGGAATTTTGCTCATATCGCATTACAACACCTTGCAACAACAAGGCACAGGTTTGTATGAGTCCATCATTCAGGGATCAAAAGACAGACTAAGTCCTATTCTAATGACCGCTCTTACTGCGGGACTTGCCCTGATTCCGCTAGCCATAGCTGGCGATCTTCCTGGAAACGAAATTCAAAGTCCGATGGCCAAAGTCATTCTTGGTGGATTACTTAGTTCTACACTGCTTAATATTTTCATAGTACCTATCGTGTACTACATCACTCAAAACAGGAAATCATGACACGATTCACCATAGCGTTTCTTCTACTGACAGTTTGCATTCATGGATTTGCTCAGCCCTCAATCGACAACGTTTTGCGGGAGATTGAAAGGAATAACAAATCACTTCAATCCGAAAAGCAATATTGGGAGGCAGAGAAACTGTCTTATCGCACGGGACTTAATCCGGAAAACCCGAAGGCTGAGTATGATTACCTGCCGGGCTCACCTGCCGGTGCCGGAATTCAAACCGACATGAGCATCACTCAGGCATTTGATTTTCCAACTGCGTATGGAAAACGAAGGAATGTTTCGAAAGAGCAGGTTCAACAGGCGGAGTACAAGTTTCAGGTTAAGCGCCAGGAAATTTTATTAGAAGCCAAACTAATTTGCCTTGAACTGGTACACCGAAACAAATTGTCAGAACAACTCTCGCAGCGATTACAAAATGCCTCCAGGCTCGTGGAGGCAACTAACCAGAAGGCGACTCAAGGCGAAACCAATGTGCTCGACCTGAATAAAATCAAATTACTCAGACTAGAGATCAAGAATGATCTTGAACGAAATGAAATGGCTGTGGTAAACTTGAAGCAGAAGCTTACGGAGCTAAATGGAAATGTTATACCTGACATGAACGTATTGACGTACCCTTTGCTACAAACATTGTCTGCGTTTGAAACACTCGACAGTTTGATTGAAGCAAATGACCCCATTGTAAAAGTGTATCAGCAGGACGTGAACATTGGTGCAGGGCAATTGGCTCTTTCAAAATCAATCACGTTGCCGAAGCTGGAAGCTGGTTATCATTATCAAGCGATTCTAGGTCAGCGTTATCAGGGGTTTCACATAGGCACCTCTATTCCGCTATGGGAAAACAAAAACAAAGTAAAGGCCCAGCGGGCCAGATTATCCTTTAACGAAAGTCAGGTACAGGAACATCGCATCGAGCACCATTCACGGAACAGGCGGGTATATGAAAGTTATTTACACTGGCGGAACACAGTGAGTGAGTATCAGGAGTTGTTGACGGCCTCCAACAACGAAGTATTGTTGACAAAGTCATTTGAAGCAGGTCAAATTTCGCTGATAGAATATTTGATGGAAGTGCGGTACCTGTACGATGCTGTTGAGCGATTTCTTGGAGCCGAAAATGAACTGTATACTACCGTAGCAGTGCTTTACAAATTTGAATTGTAGTGCTTGGTATCACTTGATTTCAAGCAAAATCGAAGAACGTGCAAGTGGCAGTCCAATAAAACCTTCTGAAGTGTGTAAAGGAGGCTAGCACAATGTCTGGCCTCCATTTCCACCCGCAGGTTTATAGTGCTTCAGCTTTATATCCAGCCTTCTCTACTGCCTCGATAACTTTTATTGTATCTTTTTCACCGAGTACAGTCAGAACTTTTGACGGGTTGTTATAATCAACTTCCCAATTGTCTTCACCTAAAGCTTCATTCAGGAAGGGAGTTACTTTCGCCACACAGCCTGAGCACTTTATGGTTGTTTTGAATTTTGTAGTTTCCATTTTATAAATAATTAAAGAGTTCGATTTACCACATTGTATCCAGCTTTCTGAATTGCCTGTATCAATGCATCCTTCGTTAATCCGTTGTTGAGTTCAATCTCCGCCTTCGTAGGTGCAACTGACTTGATACTTCCACCGATTGCTTTCACTGCGTTGGTGACAGTCATTTGGCAATGAGTGCTTTTCATATTGGGGATCGTTAGATGTATTGTTTCCATAAATTGTTCTGTTTTCTATGCAAATAAACGTGTGCTGGAGGTGTTTTGCTTTATATTATAGCGGGGACGATTTATATAATTACGAGCTAGTTTTGATCGTAATTCCGTCAGAAACCGGAATCCTTGACACAGAAGAATCTGTCCATCTCTCAGTTCCTCTTCCGTCAGAATATGATTTTTCCTAAGTTTCACCTTGCCACTGATCAGTGTTGCGCGGCAGGTGCCACATTGACCCTCGGTGCAGGAGTATGGCACTTGAATCCCGCTTTCGAGAGACGCCTGCAGGATTGATCTTCCTCTTTTTACAGTGAGGGCCTTTTCCTCACTCTTCACTAGAAGAATAATTTCACGATCAGGAAGAGCGGTGTGATCAAAGGCTAGTGTTTGATCTGGATTAAAAAAGTGTTCCTTATTTATGTTAAGTCTGTCAGCACTAATAGACCGAATCGTTTCCTCGACTAACTGCATGAAGAGATACGGCCCGCATAGATAGTATTCAACTTGATAATTCACTTCCGCGTGTATCGTCTTAATGATCTTCTTTACAATCAACTTCGAAAGCCTTCCTTTGTAAAAGACAGGGAAATCAGCCGGAACATTCTCATCCTGCGTAATGACATGATAGACCCGTAGACGAGATGGAAATTCAGCTTCCAACGTTTGAAGTTCTTTGCCGAATATGATCTTGTTGTAGGTTTTGTTCGAATAGATCAATAATACTGTTGACCTTGGTTCATCATATAGCAGCGTTCGGATCATTGAAAAAATAGGTGTGATGCCGCTGCCTCCCGCAAACATAGTAAGATGGCGTTTTTCATCTTGAGATGGTACGAGAGTAAATTCTCCTGATATTTGTTCAAGCTCAAGCTGTATTTTATCAGGAGAAGCATTTGCCAGAAAGTTTGATACTAATCCATCTTCCACTGCCCGGACTGTGATCGCTACTTCATCGTCAACATACGGAGACGTATGGAACGAATATGTTCGTGTAACTTTTATATCACCTACGGTGAGCGAAAAAATACCATGTTGACCGGCTTTATAGTTGATCAACTTTGACTCTCTTTTAAACCACAATGAAACGGAATCTTCTGTAGGCTTCGAAATACGGATGATTTGTAATTCCATAAAGAGAACAATTTTTATCTAACAAACAACGTCAATGCACAAACCGCAGCCACTGCAACGCCCAAAATCAGAACCATTATTTTCCCAATTGATTTCATTTGATGAATCAAAATTAAATGACGCATCTCCAATCTGTATTGCACTATAACCCGCTTGATTTATACTATTCCGAGAATATGGAAATGAAAAAAGCCTGACACTTAATCAGGCTTTGCAGTTTTATACTTTAGCTGCCCGCAACCTCAAACTATTTCCGACCACGCTTACCGAACTTAGCGCCATTGCTGCACCTGCTATCATTGGGTCAAGTAAGAAACCGTTTACCGGATACAATACACCCGCAGCTATCGGAATACCGATCACGTTATAGATGAATGCCCAGAAAAGATTCTGTTTAATTCCCATCACGGTCTTGGTTGAGAGATTCAATGCTTTTGGAATGGATTGAAGGTCTGACGTGATAAGCGTCATCTTAGCAACATCCATTGCGATATCAGAGCCTTTACCCATCGCTATACTTACATCGGCTTCGGCCAATGCATGCGAGTCATTGATTCCGTCACCAACCATCGCTACAATTTTACCCTTGGCCTGAAGTTCCTTCACGAATTGTGCCTTATCAGATGGCAGTACTTCAGCCATGTAATGTTTGAGGCCGACCTGACTAGCAACTGCTTTTGCAGTTTGTTCATTGTCTCCGGTTAACATGTATACATCGATACCTTTCTTTTGAAGGGCGTTGATCGCTGCTTTAGATGTGGACTTAATTTTATCAGCGATAGCAATGACTGCCAAAAC
Source organism: Cytophagales bacterium (assembly GCA_017303795.1). Taxonomy (GTDB): domain Bacteria; phylum Bacteroidota; class Bacteroidia; order Cytophagales; family Cyclobacteriaceae; genus ELB16-189. The sequence continues at coordinate 179,496 of JAFLBR010000005.1, forward strand.
TTTCTGATTGTCCGAGAAGTAGACTACCGTTTTCGCTTCGGCTTGTAATTTTGAAGCGAGGTTCACGATATGACCAGGAACGAGGATGTTATTTTCATCAATCAATTTCCGGTTACCTACAAAATAGGTTTGGCCGTCTGCACTTCCCTTTACACCACGAGCGGTAATGCTCTCGAATGAGTCAAGTGTAATGGAATTGATCAGTTCTGATTTCAGGTTGTTCACCACGGCTTCAGCCAATGGATGTTCTGACTGAGATTCAAGTGTGAATAGAATTTGCTTTTCCTTTGAGTTTGCTTCGATTGCTGCCCAAACGAAATCGGTAACGACAGGTTTTCCCTCAGTGATCGTTCCAGTTTTATCTAAAATGACAGCAGTTACTTTGTGAGCAAGCTCAAGGCTTTCTGCGTCCTTAATAAGAATGTTATTTTCCGCACCCTTACCAACGCCCACCATAATCGCAGTAGGCGTGGCCAATCCAAGAGCACAAGGACACGCGATTACAAGAACGGTTACTGAATTCAGAAGTCCATAAGTAAACGCATTGTCTCCTCCAATCACCATCCATGTGATGAATGTCAGAATTGCAATACCAATGACAATCGGAACAAAGATGCCCGCGATTTTATCAACCAGTTTCTGCACTGGAGCTTTGCTACCTTGTGCTTGCTGAACCATTTTAATGATTTGCGCCAGGATAGTATCGCCACCTACTTTTTCAGCTTCAAATTGGAAGCTTCCTTTCTGATTGATTGTCCCAGCAAACACTTTTTCGCCTGCTTTCTTTTCAACAGCCACTGGCTCACCGGAGATCATGCTTTCATCAACGAAGGACGAGCCATTGACAACAACTCCATCCACCGGGATCTTTTCACCAGGTCTCACTTGAAGTTTATAACCCACCTTCACGACAGCGATTGGAATTTCTTGCTCAACACCATCGATGATCGCTCTAACCGTTTTTGGCTGTAATCCCATCAGTTTCTTTATGGCGGATGAGGTATTGGATTTTGCCTTTTCTTCCAGAAGTTTTCCCAGTGAAATAAAGGCCACCACAACCGCAGCCGCTTCAAAATAAACATGGGCGTGCATACCCCTTGAATGCCAGAAGTCCGGGAAAAATGTATTGAACACACTGAACACAAATGCAATTCCTGTTGATAAGGCAACAAGCGTATCCATGTTTGCTTTACCGTGTCTGGCTTGTCTCCAGGCGTTCACGAAGAAGTTGCGACCAAAATAAAATACAACGGGCGCAGTCAACATCATAGAAATGTATGTTCCATAAGGCATGTCCATAAAAAACATTCCTATCACAACCACTGGTGTTGAAAAGATAGTAGACCAGATTGTTCGTTGCTTTACGGCTTCATAGTGTTTTCGCTGCGCTTCTTCCTGCACACCCTGTGGGTCCTCCACGTTCACCACTAAGTCATAACCGATCGAGCGAACTGCATTTTGAAGATCAGCGGGTTGAGAAACAGAACTATCATACTCTACCCAAGCAGATTGATTGGCGAAATTCACGCCCGCGTCTTTTACACCAGTAGTCGTTTTCAGCATGGACTCGACACTTACAGCACAGGCAGCACAGGTCATTTCCAGCACAGGAAATGTTTCGCGTTTAACTTTCGATGTTTTGTTTTTAGTAATTGTTAGGGTATCTGGAGACATAAGGTTATGCGCTTGTTTTCTAAATGCAAGTATACTGTGAAACTTATCTTTGGGATTTGCACTTTAGCGGTTACTGTTTACATGATTCACAATTCCGCAACAATCTTTTTGATTAGGTTCTTCTTCTCGTTTCGGAGAGACTTGAAATGAGAAGGCGTTAGACCTGTCAGTTCTTTGAACTGCCGCGATAGATGATGAATGCTGTTGAATCCCGTGATGTAGGCTATTTCTGTTAGAGTAAATTCGGTGTAAACCAATAGCTCCTTAACCTTTTCAAGTCGTTTTGTTATGATGTATCGTTCCAGCGATAAACCTTCCGTTTCGGAAAATGCCTGACTGATAGCGTCATAGTTCATATGAAGCGTATCTGCCAGCAATCCTGAAAACCTGACCTGTGCATCATATTGAATGTTCTGATTGAAAACATCATCTATTACTTTTTTGACTTGGCTGACAATTTTATGTTGTCGGTCAGTAATCAACTCGAATCCGGCATCTGCTAAAAACTCGGAAAACTTGTTCTTATCTTGTTTTGAAAGGTTCTTATCAAAAACAACACGCCCTAAACTAATGCGCTGAACAACGTGCCCCAGATCCTCCAGGCCTTGTTTGATTACAGAAATACAACGGTCGCACACCATTCCTCTAATCAATAGTTGATTCGCCTTATCCATAGTGTTGTCATTCATATAACAAAAGTCGGTTGCGTAGCAGCCAAGGGTGTTACACTATACCCGAAAAGAATTATAGAATTTCATACGGTAATTCATGCGTTTGGGAATCTTTTGTGTATTTATTTTTATGAACACTATAGAAATAAAGAGGTCGCTTAGGGTAGCCTTAAGTCCTCATTTGAAGAATCTTAGAGTAGCGAAGGCAAAAATGTCTGACCGGGAATTTGCCGATTTGGTAGCTAGTTTCGGTCAAAAGTTGTTGAGCAATCCCGGGGCATACTTAGCGGGTGTGGGCGATTCCCACCACCTAAAACTAACTATTGAGAGCATCATAGATGAGATTGTTGAAAGTTAAGTGAGGTTTAATTGACATTGTCCAGGGGTTTGCGCTTCTGGTCAATGTCTCTTGACTTCTTTAATTCGGAGGGGGTAAAACCCGTCACCTTTTTAAACTGTGCTGAAAGGTGAGCCACACTGCTATAACCCAGGCGGTCGGCTATTTCACTGAAGTTTAGTTCGTCATAGAATATCAGCTCCTTTACGCGTTCAATTTTTTGGCGAATGATGTATTGTTCCAAAGTAATACCTTCCACCGAAGAGAATAGATTGCTCAAGAGGTTGTAATCCACATTCAATTCTTCGGAAAGCATCGTTGACCAATTGAACTTTAGGTTCACCGATTCTGCCCGATGGATTTTCTGAATTACAATATTCTTGATTGATTCAATCAATCTAGCCTTGCGATCATCTATTCGTTTAAATCCAAGTGTTACCAAAGAGGTATCTAAGCGACTTAGTTGCGTGTCATCGAGGTGACTTTCTTCGAGACTAACCTCACCCAACGACACTTTTTGTGGATGCAGCCCCTGCTTCTCCAACTCTTGTTGCACTACTAAAATGCAGCGGTTGCATACCATGTTTTTGATGTAGAGGGTCATGGATTAATCTGCCCAGAATGGACTAATGGGTTGCCATGAAAAATCAGCAATGTCAAAGGATTTCATACTCTTTTCGTAAACCACTCCTAGTTTGGTATTGTCCAGGGTTTCTTCTACCGTCAATTTAAATGGAGCAAGGACATCCTTAAGATTATGACCCTTCGGGCCACCGCTGACTGGCACATAGTGTGGAGTGGCTTCCGGATTGTTTATTTTTTGGATTTCCTGCCAATCGGCCCATAATTTATCCACGTAGCAGTGGTGCAAGAAAAATACGGGGTCGTTTGGTGATGTCATAGGCATCATAGAACCGCCCACCCAGAGATGAACGCGGTTGTGAAGTTGTGAGCCATCGGTTTTAACCCGATAGTCACCGCGTTTGGTAATCCATCCCTCCAGTCTGTTTCTGAATCCGATGGTGAAGGGACTATTGTTAGAATTGGGGACATCGTAGAATGCTTCAGTCATGGCCAATCGAAGATCGTCTTCATTTGGTAGTGTGTCGATAGAAATATTTCCTGCTTTAAATCTTCCTAAGCTACGCCTGAGTTCAGGACCCGCATCATCCATTACAATGTTCCAGTTACCCATCGTAAACGCAAATGCTCCTAATTCAACAATATTCGAGTTTGATTCGTTTCCATCTCCCCCCATAAAATTCCTATCCCAAATAGGGGCAGATTTTGGATCAGGAAGTTTTGAGTCAGCCACCCAGTCCCAGTAAGGTATTGTAACGGACTTGTCAATTTGTTGAAGATCGTTTTCCACAGCTTTCAAAAAAGCCCGATGCCAAGGCAAGAAAGCTGGCCCGCGATGGGCACCATTTCTGTAGTTAGGATCGTTAGGCTCATTTGGGAACACCGTAGGTATCATGACGTGATGATGCCAATGCACATACTGGTCATACTTGCCTTGTTTCTTTAACTCAATCAAAGCGTTGACAAACGCCTTTTTCTCCGCATCGGATAAAGCCGCTATATTTTTTCTAATATTCATGGTTGTGACGTAATCTTAGTCAAAAATACAAACTATAATTGAGTTGAGATTTGCGTGATTGATTTGGACTCGTTTGTCATCTTAGATCTAAGGAGTTCCATATCCTTACTTATTTTCTTCTGCACAATTTTTCCGTAAATCTGAGTGGTGCGAATATCCGTATGCCCCAGGAGTTCCATAGTCGTTTCCATCGGTACATCGTTAGTAAGGCACACTGTTGTTGCAAATGTGTGGCGGGCTGTATGCGTAGTTAGCTTCTTCTTAATACTACATAAGTCAGCTACCTCTTTGAGATAACCATTATAGCGTTGATTACTGTTAAGAGGCAGCAATTTGCCATGCGTTTTACAGTAAGGATGGTTTCTATACTTCTCTACGATTTTCAACGGTATCGGTAGCAGCGGGATATTTTCCACAGTATCTGTTTTTTGTCGATCCCGAATGATCCACTTTCGCCCGTCTATCCCTATTGCCACATGCTCTGGTCCTAGGGCTTCAGCATCAGAATAGGCATAGCCAGTATAACAACTAAAGATATAGCAGTCTCGCACCTCTTCAAGCCGCGCAACAGGCATCGGTTTCTCATACATTCGGTGCAATTCTTCATCGTCTAAAAATTCACGCTTTGTACGTTTATATGTACACTTGAAGTCAGCAAATTTATTAGAGGGTACATACTCCAATGTAACGGCATATTTCATTACCTGCTTGAGGTCTTTAGCGTACTTCATTGCTGTGTTGTGTCCAATCTTTTCAACCGTTCTCAGATATTGCTGAAACTCGGTGATGAAATTCAATTTGGCTTCGTCAATCAAGATATCAGCTTTCTTCATTTTGTGCTTGAGGAAGGCGATACATTTGCCTCTGTTCACTTTAAACCGATCATAGCGCTTTTGCTTGATGTCACCTGCTTCAACTTTATCCTTTAAATGAGTTAGGTATTGCTCGAAAATTTCCAATAGTGTTTTTCGTTCTGGCTTAATCCCTTTGTAGCTGTTTTTTACGTCTTCAGGCGTGACATATTCTTGGGTAGTTGCTAAGATGTGGTAATGCTTGGTGATTTCGGCCTCGACCAATACCAGATGTTTGTTTATTGCTTTCGCATCCGGACAAATATTGGAAACACAGTTATTAAAGGTATCCCAATGCGAGGGTGTTACTTGCTTCATTGCAGACACTTCTGTACGTCTACCGTCAATGGTAATCCGTGCCCAGATAGGTACAAGGCCATGGCTGTTGATTTTCCTTTTGTTCAACCAAAAGTTGACGCTGAATTTTTGACTGAGGTTCATAGAGTTTTACAGTTATGGTTTACCTCGTCCTTTGAGGATGCGGGCAGAATGAAACTGAAAACCTTACGTAAGTTCTGGTGACCAATGTACGTCACAACCATTGGTCACCGGATTGGTCACCTAAAGGATGGTTTTGTTTGTTGTTGTTTGGATTCCCTACCTTTGAAATCAGGCTAAAAAATAAGGTATGAAATGAAAAAGGGGCCGAAGAATGGCCCCCTAGTGATCCCGCTGGGATTCGAACCCAGGACCCATACATTAAAAGTGTATTGCTCTACCAGCTGAGCTACGAGACCTTACCATTCTCAACCTGCGAATTTGCCGCTTTAAACAGCTTTTCCGTAATTGAGGGCACAAAGGTAACAGGATATGAAAAATATACAAACCAGCATTTTAAAATTTCTTGGGGTTGCAGCATTCTTATTTGGCGCAATAACCACACATGCTCAAACACCCGCAGAGCTTTTACAAAAGGCTGATTCTCTGTTCATCAAAAAACAATTCACACAATCGTTCGAAGTTTATCAGCGTGTGCACAACCGCGGGCAGTATTCGCCAGCCATGTTTTTAAAGATGGCCTTTATTCAGGAAGGTTTAAATAAGCCCGGTCTCGCACTCTATTATCTCAACTTATATTACCTGGCCAGTGGCGATGATCAGACACTGGTTAAAATGGAAGAGCTGGCTGCTAAAAACAAGTTGTATGGTTACGAGTATACACCCGTTGTGCAGGCTCGCGAATTAATAACCCGCTATCGACCTTTTGCAGCAGCAGGTATTGCTGCTATCATTCTATTATTAATGGCTATTGGCGTCTATCAAACCCGAAAACGTACCCGGCCAGTGGTAGTTACAGTGCTGGCTATGTTCGGTTTAGTTTTTCTGGGTTTGTTTGTAAACTTCTCAGCACCACAACAAACGGCTATTATTGCCGGTAACAACACTTTTGTTATGGCGGGCCCATCATCTGGTGCTTCGGTTGTAGGCTTGCTTACCGAAGGCCACAAAGTGGAGATCAAAGACAAAAAAGATGTATGGTTAAAAGTGTATTGGGCCGATAAGTTTGCCTATGTGCGCCAATCGCAGGTGCTTGAAGTAAACTTATAGTTGTTCTGAAACCGATTTGATTTTCTTGCGCTGAACCGCATAACCATAATTAACTAAGTAAATACCGGCCACCGTTATCAGAAAGGCAAACCCGATTTTAGCATTCAGCTTTTCGGATAGCACCAGCCAACCTAACACCACGGCCACCAGCGGGTTAACATACGAGTATAACGAGGCAATAGTAAGCGGCAACTGACTAAGCGTGTAAGCATACATACTAAACGCACCAATCGATCCCACTACAATCAGGTAACTCAACGCAAAAAAAACTTCTTGCGAAAAAGTTATGTTCTCCAGATTATCGAACGTCAGGCTGAATGGAATACAAAACAATCCACCAAACAACATTTGTAAACCAGTATTAAAGAATGGGTTTGAGTTTTTAATAGTGCGTTGCGTAAGTAAACTACCAACAGCCCACGTAAGTGTGGCAACAAAAATCAAAACAATACCCAGGCTGTAGCGTGGGTTGGCAAAGTCGGCCAGGTATTCGCTAAACACCAACACAATACCACCCAACCCAACAAGCGAACCCAGTACAATTAAAAAATTGGGTAGCTCGTTGCGATTAATACTGATGTTAATAAGAATCACCACCACCGGCATGGTAGAACAAATGATGGCGGCCAGTCCGCTGGGTACGGAAACTTCGGCCCACGAAACAAATCCATTGCCACACGTAATCATTAAAAAACCTCTGAACGCCTGAATGCCAAGTTCTTTTGGAGCCGGTAGCTTTTCTTTTTTGATGATTAGAAAAAACAAACACATGATCAGTCCCGCTGTTATCTGCCGTAAGGCGGCAAACAAAAACGGTGGAAACTGCATTACGCCCACACGCATTACCAAAAAGGTGGTGCCCCAGATAATGCAGATGCCGGCCAGGCACAGGTAAGCAAGCGTTTTGGATTTCACGGCCGCGAAGATAGGAGTCGGCATGCAATTGACATGCGATTACCTACACTTTGATAGTGACGAACTACACTTAACGTGGAAAGTGTAAACAAATTTACGCAGCGAGGCGTACCTTAGGGTATAATTATAGAGTGTATGGCTACGCGCATTGTATTTCTTGCCTTGCTGATGTGGAGTTGTAGTAAGGATAACCAACTTATAACACCACAAGTAAAACCTCTGATGGAAGCAGTTTATGCTTCCGGGTTTGTGGTTTCAGAACAAGAGTATCAGGTGTTTTCGCAAGCCGATGGTACGTTAGGCGAAATTCTGGTGCGCGAAGGCGAAGCGGTTAAAAAAGGAACGGCTATTCTTAAAATAAAAAGTGTACTCGCATCGGCACGATATGAGCAGGCTCGCGAAACCTATCAGCAAGCGGTAAATAATAAAGCGCCCGTAATCAACGAGCTTACCGCCATCGTGCAAAGTGCCCGCTCAAAAATGCAACTCGACTCCATTAACTTTTTACGATTCACAAATCTGCTCAAAGCAAATGCCACTACGCGGTTGGAGTATGATCGGGCTGAGTTGCAATACAAAAATGCACGTAACGATTTTGATGCAGCCAAAAGCAGACTTGCCAAAACCCGAAACGATCTGGAAACCGCAATCAAAAATGCAAATAACCAATTACAGATTGCCGAAGAAGAATCGGGCAACTACATGTTGCGCAGCGATATTGATGGTGTGGTGTTAAAGATTATGAAAGAGCAAGGCGAACTGGTGCGCAGAAGCGAAGCCGTTGCTGTGGTAGGTAAGCCTGAAAATTTTTATCTGAAACTTTCTGTGGATGAATTAGATGTACAACGCGTTAAAGTAGGCCAACCTGCACTGATAAAGATTGATGCCTTCTCGGGAAAAATACTGAATGGAAAAGTAACTAAGGTCTATCCGCTTATTGACACGCGCCAGCAATCGCTGCGGGTAGATGTAGCACTGGATGAAGATGCACCCGGTCTGATTTCAGGATTGGCTGTTGAGGTAAACATTGTGGTTCAGCAAAAAGAAGCCGCATTGGTTGTTTCCAAACAATTGGTGCAACCGGGCGATTCGGTTTGGGTTATGGAGGGCAACAAGAAGCAAAAAGTAAAAATTGTTCGGGGTATTGAAACGCTGGATGAAGTAGAGATTTTGTCGGGCATTACGGCACAAAGCATCTTGAGCAATTAACACATGGTCGCACGATTTACATCGCTAAAACTTTCGTTAAGCATTGCGCGGGTGCACCTTTTCAGTAAACCCAAGCAAACTATTATTGCCATGTTGGGTGTAACGTTTGGCATTGGGATGTTTATTGCGTTGATTGGATTAATGACGGGCCTCAACGATTTCACCGAAGAGATCACCATGACTTCTTCGCCCGATATTCACATCTACCATGATATTACTGAAAAGCGAGTAAGCATTCTCGAAGCGGTTAATCCACAAGGTATAAACGTAGTGCACCATCAAAAGCCAAAAAATGAAACGGCTAAACTTCGCGGAGCAGCACGCATGGTGGAAGTGCTTCGGCAGGATGCACGCATTTACGGTGTGGCACCTATGATAACCTCGCAGGTATTTTATAATTATGGCCCGGCTCAGTTAAACGGACAAATACAAGGCGTAGAAATTCTGGAAGAGGATAAGTTGTTTGACCTAAAAGCAAAAATGAAAGACGGTCGGTTGGAAGATCTGCTCGCCTTTCACGAAGGTATTATTATGGGCAGCGGACTTGCCCGCAAACTCAATATAAAAAAAGGCGACCGTGTGGTGATAACTACTCCGCAAGGATTTACGCGTACACTAAAAGTAGTTGGCATTTTCCAGATTGGCATTGGTGCAGTAGATAATGTGCGCAGCTATGCCAACATGAGTATGGTACAAACCATCCTGCAGCAAGATAAATCGTACATCACCGACATAAACATAAAACTCAAAGATCGCCACACCTCAAAAACAGTAGCTAAAGAACTTCAAACCAAGTTTGTGTATAAAGCAGAAGATTGGGAAACAGCTAACGCTACATTTTTAACAGGTGTTACTATTCGCAATATAATTACGTATGCAGTAAGCTTTACTTTGTTGGTAGTGGCAGGTTTTGGAATCTACAACATCTTGAACATGACCATCTACAACAAGATGAAAGACATTGCCATTTTAAAAGCGATGGGTTTTGCGGGTATGGATGTGCGCAGCATTTTTATGATTCAGTCGTTAGTTATTGGGTTGCTGGGTGGACTGTTGGGTTTGCTGGTAGGCTTCACCCTTTCATCGCTTATAGCTCAGGCACCTTTTGATGGTGGCGATGTAATCAGTCTGGATCATTTTCCGGTAAACTTCAAATTGAAATATTATATAACCGGAATTGTTTTTGGCGTAAGCACTACTGCAATAGCCGGTTATATGCCTTCGCGCAAAGCAGCAAAAATAGATCCGATAGAAATATTAAGAGGCCAATGAACCCGGTTCTGCACGCAAAAAATATTACCAAGTATTTTTACGATCCTGAGAAATTTCAGGTACTGAAAAATATTGAGTTGAAAGTGGAACGCGGTCAGTTTCTTTCGCTGGTTGGAAAATCGGGCTGTGGAAAATCTACGTTGATGTATGTACTCTCCACTATGGATACCGACTATGAAGGCGAATTACAGATTGCAAATGAATTGCTAACCGGAAAGTCGCAGAATGCGTTGGCTAAATTCCGGAACCGGCACATCGGTTTTGTATTTCAGTTTCATTATTTGTTGCCTGAGTTTACTGTGTTGCAGAACGTAATGATACCCGCATTAAAATTAGGTGAGCTAACAACTGCAGAAATTGAACATCGGGCAATGGAAAAATTAGGGTTGTTAGGAGTGGCCGAACATGCCCGCAAAAAAACCAATAAACTTTCGGGTGGGCAGCAACAGCGGGTGGCTATTGCCCGTGCGCTAATCAACAATCCAGATATTCTGATGGGCGATGAACCAACTGGAAATCTGGACTCGCATAACTCGGGAATTGTGTTTGAGATTTTCAGAGAGTTAACCACCGTGCACAAACAAACTATTATTGCCGTTACCCACGATGAGGAGTTTGCCCGCAGAACGGATAGAGTAGTGGAAATGAGTGATGGACAAATTATCACTAGCTAATAGAGTAGGGGTAACCGGTAGAGAAGGTGTCATTACCAAAACGAAACTTTATGACGACCCATTCAAATCAAAAATCAGAACCGTTGGTTAATTCTTATGCCAGCCATTTTCAAATTGCGTTGAGTAACTGGTACTTGTTGCAGATAGAACAAATTAAAAAACGCCACAAGCGACATAAACCCTGAAATGAAGATAGCCCCAATCGGTTATAAAAGCTGGAACACGTTAGGCAGAACCTATGCAATTCTGATGGGCTTATGTGTGTTGGGATTTTTGGTGCGTCTTGCTGTGGTTGATTTATTTTCGGTGGAGTTTCAGTTCAAGGTTTTTTTGGTTTCCATACCGATTGTCTTTTTTAGTTGGGAAATACTAAGAGGCATTAGTTTATTTCTGGATCGCGTTTATCCTTATAGTCGGAATGTTGCCATGCGCATCATTATCCAACTTGCACTTGGAACTGTTTTCGGATTGATCAGCCGCATTCTCATCTATTATTATGGCGAACCCAACTTACCCATAACCGTAGATGAATTGTTTCTTACACTAACGTGGGCAGGTTACACTCTTTTTCCGGGTATTGTGAACATGGGTTTTTTCATTGCCTACTTTATTGGCAAATGGAAAGAAGAGTTATTAAAAGCCGAGCGATTGGAGAAAGAAAAAACACAGGTGCAATTTGAAAACCTGAAGAACCAACTTAACCCACATTTTTTATTTAATGCGTTAGCTTCGCTCAATAGTTTAATATTGGAAGATCAACAACTCGCTTCTAAATTCCTGCAGCACTTATCTAAAGTCTATCGTTATGTGTTGCAACACAAAGAACAAAATCTGGTCTCGCTGCAAACCGAACTAGATTTTATTCAGAATTATACTTTTCTGGCCGAAACCCGCTTTGATAAAGCATTGTCAATTCGGGTTGTTACGCGCCCTGAAGATTTAGATAAGCAATTGGTTCCGGTTACGTTACAGGTTTTGTTGGAAAACGCTTTTAAGCATAATGTAATTGAGGTAACCCGACCGCTAAACATTCAGGTTTATACCGAAAATAATTACCTGGTAGTACGTAATAATTTACAGGTGCGGAAGCAAGTAGAAGATTCCAATCAACAAGGACTTGAAAACCTGAACAAATTGTATCAATATCAAACCGATAAACCGATAGTAATTGAAACAACAGAAACTCACTTCACTATAAAAGTGCCTTTGTTATGAACATACTAATAATTGAAGACGAGCCTTTGGTAGCGAAAGACCTTCGCAATCTGGTATTGAAACTTGAGCCTGATGCACAAATTCTAAATACGCTGGGGAGTGTGGAGCAGGCCAAAGCATGGTTTGCTGAAAATGAGCAGCCGCAACTTATACTCTCTGATATTCAGTTAGCCGATGGCGTAAGTTTTGAAATCTTTGAAAAGCAAAAGATAAACTGCCCGATCATTTTTTCTACAGCTTATGATGCTTACGCCATTCGTGCGTTTAAACTTAATAGCATCGATTACCTGTTAAAACCAATTGACGAAAAAGAATTGGAACGTGCACTCGGCAAGTTTAAGAAGCTGGCAGCGGGCGCACACACTGAATCGTTATTTAATTTATTGCACCACTTTACAGAACCTCGTAAATACAAAGAGCGCTTTCTTTCCATGCAACGAAACAATTTCGTTCCTGTATCGGTAAACGATATTGCCTTCTTCAGCAAAGAAGAATTGATATTTATTAATACCGTTACCGGAGAAAAACTTTTGAGTGATCATCACACCATGGACGAACTGGAGTCGTTACTGGACCCTGCTGTTTTTTATCGGGTAAACCGCCAACATCTTGTACACATTAAAAGTGTAGCTCGATTAAAAACTACACATAAAGGCCTCAATGTACAGCTTAAACCACCCTACACACTCGAACTGGAGTTGAGCCGTGAAAAAGTTACGGCCTTTAAACAGTGGCTGGCGTAATTAACCGTTAATGGTATCGTACACCACCACGCGTTCCCACAGGTGCGAGCACTCAGCAATAAATTTTTGGTGTAGCGGATGATCCTGATAGGTTTTCTGACCGGCAAGGTCTTTGAAAAACATCAGTTCAGAAACAGCAAAGCTATTATCTACCACATCGCGTTTTTCGGTGCTGGCCGGAACACCCACATGGATATATTGTATGGTTTCGATTTTAGAAAGCGATTTTACTCCGGCTATCAATTTTGCCAGGTCTTCTTTCGAGTTAGGGTTCTTCAACCAGAAAAACACATGGTGAACAAGTACATTTTTATCCTGATCCATAGCGGCAGCGTTTAAAGCTGGGGCTAAAGTTAATAAAGATGCGCTGGCTATAAATTTTCTGCGGGTGGTTTTGGTTGTCATGTTCATTTAATTAAAAATTAAAGGTACAAGTATTTTTAGGATAGCTTACTGGCCTGGCATACATTCAAAGAGTTTGATTCTTAAAATTTCTATCTTAACCGTGTAACCTTTGTTAACCCTTCCGGTAACTAATGCCGAAACCCGATAAAAGTATTGACCTGATGAGCGATGAAAAGATAATGGAAGCCGTAAAAAGCGGCAACCTGCAACAGGCCTCTTTGCTTTTCGATCGGTTTCATAAACGGATTTTCAATTTCCTGGTTCGGATGACGGGCGACCGCGATGTAGCGGAAGACTTAACACAGAATGTGTTTCTGCGGCTGCTTAAGTATCGTCACTCCTACAACCCCGAAATGAAATTTCAATCGTGGATCTACCAAATGGCACGCAATGCCTTTGCAGATCACTATCAAAAGCAAAAGCAGCTAAAACCTGCCAACATGGAAGTGGAAAAATTACACGAAAGTTTGCCCGATCTGACCGAAGCTTTAGAGCAGGAAGAAACCGAAAAAAGGTTGATCCGCGCACTGGCTCAGCTACCAGACGATTACCGGGAGTTACTTGTGCTTACACGCTTCCAGCATTTGAAGTATGAAGAGGTGGCCGGTTTTTTAAATATGACCGTGGCCAACGTGAAAGTAAAAGTGCACCGCGCTATTGGCCAGTTGCGCGAAAATTATTTCGAACTCGAAAACGCATAACCTATGGATAAGCAAAAGTGGGAAGGCAGGTTGATTGATTACATTGATGGAAGAGCCGATGCAGCCGAGCGGGCAGCTATCGAAAACGAATTGCTACACAACGAAGCAGTGCGTAATCTCTACAATCAACTTACTGAAGTTATCGGGGCCATGAATGAAGCCCGCGTGCTGGAACCTTCCGGAAAGTTGAAGGCCAACTTTGAACAAGCCTTGCAGGAAGAAATTGCATCGCAAGCCAGGCCAACCAAAACAGTTTTCTTCTCACCCGTGGTGTATCGGGTTGCTGCTGGGTTTGTATTGCTGATGGTGGGTTTAGCGATTGGTTATAAAATCAACCAAAGCAATGTGGAGGCGGATAGGCTTGCAAGATTGGAGAAAGAACTGGAAGAGAATCGACAAATGATGTTGGCTATGATGGATAACCAACTTTCGGCCAGCCAGCGTATGATTGGCGTTTCGGTTGCCTATGAAATGGAAAAACCTGATGATGAAATTGTGAACGTGCTGGTAAAAACCATGAACGAAGATGTAAACACCAACGTGCGCCTGGCTGCACTCGATGCGCTGGGTAAGTTTAGTAATGAAGAACAGGTTCGAAATGAATTAATCGGATCGCTTAAAACGCAGAAAGACCCAGTGGTGCAGATAGCTCTAATCCAGTTATTGGTTACAATGAAAGAAAAAGGTGTGCTGAACCAATTGGAAAAAATTACCCGCGATGCGGGCACACTGAAAGCGGTAAAAGACGAAGCCCATGCAGGAATATTGAAACTCTCGTAATGCGCACTGCAGAACGCAAAGCAAGAGACTTGAATAGATAAATAAGTTTGAATCATAAAAATTAAAAAAGATAAGTATGAAAAAGGTATTGGTTTTAATATGTGTTTGGCTGGCAGCACAAACAGCATTTGCGCAGGAGTTTAAAGTGGCAAAAAGTACGGGTCGCCTGGAATTGAACATTGGCCGGGTAACTGTGGAGGGACACAGTGGCAATGAGATTATTTTTTCTTCACGCGATAATCGCGAAAGCAAAGATGAACGCGCACAGGGATTACGCCCCATTAACGGAATGGGTCTTGATGATAACACCGGTTTGGGAATAAATGTAACCCAGAAGGGCGATGTAGTGGAGGTAAATCAATTGAAAAAAATGAATGCCCCCGATATCAAAGTACTGGTACCTAAAGGGGTGATTGTTTCATTCAGTCATCAATCGCAATATGGCGGTAAAGCCACCTTTAAGAATATGGAGAATGAAATTGAAGTCTCTGCCACGTACAACAGCATTGAGTTGGAAAACGTAACCGGACCGCTGGCTATAAAAAGTGTATATGGCCATATCGAAGCTAGCCTGGGTGGTAATATAAAAGGCCCTATCTCTATCGTATCAGTTTATGATTACGTGGATGTTGCGTTGTCGCCAGCTATTAAGGCTAATCTTAAACTCAGCACTTCGTATGGCGAAATTTTTGTTGGCCCTGAGTTCAACATCGAGATTGAGAAGCAAGGTAATTGGGTGCAGTACAGCGACAAGGTAAACGGTAAGCTTAACGGTGGTGGCTTAAGTATAGATATTCGTGCGGATTACGGCAAAATTTACCTGCGCAAAAAATGAGAACGCTAATCGCACTCATGTTGTTTACCGGAGTTGCCATGGCGCAAAATCCGGTAAATAAAAGTTACCCGGTAACAGCTGGTCAGAAGATTTCATTTCACTTTGATTACCCGGAACTGGTTAAGATCAGCACGTGGGATAAAAACGAAATCTCCATTACCGGAACGATAAGCATTAACGGTGGCGAACATGATGATGCTTTTGAATTAGAACAATCAGCATCGAACAATACATTGTACATCGAAAACCGGATTAAAAATCTGAAATCGTTACCCAAGCGCATTACCGTAGTGCGGGGAACAGAGCGACTAACCTTTAAATCGGAAGCTGATTATAAAAAGTATTGTGAAGAAACCGGTAGCAACTTTAATGTAAAATCGTGGGGCGTGGATATGGATATTGTATTGGAAATAAAAGTGCCGCGCAATATGGAAACCAAACTGGTGTGCGTATATGGCCTGGCCGAAGTGAAGAATTTTTTTGGTGCGCTAACAGTGGAAGCCACTTATGGTGGGGTTGATGTAACCGTTCAGGAAAAAACTACAGGCGAGTTATTGGCAGAAACCGGTTATGGTCAGATTTATTCTAATCTCGATTTTAAATTTACAGGTTCAGAATTTAAAGACTTCCATACGCAAGTGGTAGCCAAACCCGGCACTGGCCCGCGCTACAGCTTCGAATCGAAATATGGGAACGTGTATTTGCGAAAGGCATTGTAGATGATTTTTATACCTACGAAGTGCCACGGGCAAGTGGTGCTTCGTAGTGTTAATCCAGCTTTTTGTGAAAAAACAATTCATACTCAGGTAACAACTGCGGATGCGCAATCTTAACCAGATCTTTCAGAATCAAATCGGGGCGCAGGTAGCCTAACTCCAAAAATTCACTACCACCTTTTGCACCTTTGCGGGCGTTGTAACTGTAAATCTGTTTTTCTTTTAATGGCTTGAATAACGTGTAGCGCGATTCAGTATTCCGGATTTCGTCTATAGTTTGAAAAGATCCAGCGCCAATCCATAAATCGGCATCTTTTGCTTTTTCATAAACGGCTTCAAAACTTAATTCCAGAAAGCCGGTAGATTCTGTATCAGCCCATAAGTATTTCGTGCCAGCATCGGCTAACAACCGGGCCGCATAATTTTTTCCGGCCGGCATAAACCAGGTATCGCCATACACAACGCCACTCAGTACTGTAGGTTTTTGTGTAACGGCTTCAGCTAATTTTTGTGTGGCTAGGTAATCCTCTTCAATCACATTAAAGACTGAATCGGCTACAGCCCGCTTATTATAAAACAAAGCCATAAACTTTATCCACTCGGCCCGACCTAACGGGTGCTCCTCCAGATATTCGGCATTGATTACTACCGGAATACCCAATTCACTAATCTTTCTAAGTTGACCAAGATCACTTGTCATCGTATAACTCATCACTAGCTCTGGCTTCAATGAATACAAAAGTTCCAGGTTCATTCCTTTATCAATACCTACATCGGTAACTTTTCCGGCATCAACTCTTGTTCGCATTTTTTCTGAACTAATGTAATCGGTAGTAGGAAAACCAATAAGTGTTTCGGTTTCGTTCAGATAATCCAACAATGGAATATGTGTAGTAGAAGTACACACAATAGTTTTTATGGGTGTTCGGATTACCGTTGCCGTATTGCTATGCTCAGGCACTGCTTCTGTATGTGGCACCAGCAGATATTGGTACGCTTCTTTTGCACCCGGATAAGGCGAATTAATGCTCACATAATGAATGTTGCCTTTCGTTTGCACCGAAAATCCCGTAGCATATTTCAGACGGGTAGTATCGGTTAAGGTTTTTGTTGTTTCCTTTGGCTGGCAGGCAGTTATTAGTAAAGTAAAACCTGCTATTACAATCTTATTCAAATTAATCATCGTGCAAGTTTATAAAAATAAGTTAAGTTTGCAGCCGGATGTTGGTTTCTGAATGATGTTACAATCACACAGAATTAAAAGGGAATACCGGTGCTAAGTCCGGAGCTGTCCCCGCAACTGTAATCCACAAACAAAATTTGCCGGTAATCACGGCCACTGTAGCGCACATTGCGCCACGGGAAGGCACCGACAAAGTGGAAAGCCAGGAGACCTGCCGCATCAAGTTAATATCAAAGCTTTCGGGTTGAAAGGCTGATGAGTAGATGATACTTGATTATCGTGCTCACACTTTTTGATTTCGCAGACTTTGAATTGAGTGTTATACTTAATTCTGTTTGTGGTGAGATGGATTTTTTTCCTGTTGGTATGCTGTGCGAAAAGTTTCGCGCAAAGCGATAGTACGCTGCACTTAAACGCAGTGCAGGTATATGGTATGCCCATTACCAAATACGCACCGGGTAACAAGGTAACGCACTTGCATACCGAACATGCCCAAACACTTACCGATCTGTTAGGTCAACAATCACCACTTTATTTTAAAATTTATGGCAACGGGCAATTAGCAACAGTTGCCTTTCGGGGAACAAGCGCATCACAAACGGCAGTATTGTGGAATGGCATAAATGTAAACTCACCCACGCTGGGACAAACCGATTTTTCGTTATGGCCTACTTTTCTGTTGGAAGATGTTTCGCTGCAATATGGCACGGCCAGTGCACTTTATGGTAGCGATGCCCTTGGCGGAAGTGTGTTATTAAATGCTAGTGGTCCTACGTTTAATAAAAAAAATATATTATTAATTCAGCAAGAGGCTGGCAATTTCGGGCATTGGTTAAGCGGGGTTAAAGCAACTTATGGCACAACCAAAGTTGAACTGCGAACCAAGGCCTATCATCGTAAACTTGAAAACGATTTTGAATTCACTTCACCAAAAGTAGGCTACAAAAAGAAACAACACTTTGCTGCTACCGAAAGTTTTGGATTCGATCAGCAAGTGTTCTGGAAATTAACACACGCAAGTGAGCTTTCGGCTCATGCACAATACACACACAACTTTCGCGAAGTACAACCCACAGTTACAAGCAACACCGCAGGCAATGTATTGCAAGATAACAACACACGGCTTGCTGTTACTTACCGGCACGACTTTACCAGCGGCAGTTTGTTTTTTACCGGTGGCTACATTGTTAACGATCAACTTTACAATCGCACTTCGCGCACGCGCAGCGATCAGTTTACTACATTACTACAATATGATTTTGTAATTGGCAAAGCGAGTAGCATTCGCACCGGTGGCAATTTTACAAAGTACATAGCCCAATCAGATGGCTACACTAATCAACTGCATGATAACCGCTACGATGCATTCGTTTCATTCAGGCATCGCGTTAATGCAATATGGTTATTGAGTATAAATGCACGCCAGTCAATCTATCAGGATTTAACCGCACCCTTTTCACCCTCGTGGGGAAATGAGCTGACACTGAAAGAGAACGAAAACTTAAAACTATCGTTGCGTACACAATTTGGTCGTGGGTATCGGGTTCCTACATTAAACGACAGGTATTGGGTGCCGGGTGGTAATCCTAACCTGAAAGCAGAAGATGGATTGCAGGCTGAAGTCGGATTATCTTTTACAAAACGAAACACGGCAAAAGAATTTTCATTCGATGTTACACATCATCGCCTATGGATTGATGAGTGGATTGTGTGGCTTCCCAACAACTCGGGCTTATGGACACCCTCAAACCTGAGCAACGTGCATGTTAGCGGAATTGAATCGCAGGTTAATTATAAAATTGAATATACCCGTTGGCACTGGCATACAGGTTTAACATATGCTTACACCCGTTCTCTTAATAAAGAAGGTCTTAATGCGTTTGATGTCGCAACTATCAACAAGCAATTACCCTATGTGCCCGTGCATGCTGGTCGCGCTTTCGCGAAAGCGCAGTTTAAAACATGGCAACTTGAAACTCAGGCTGAATACAACAGTGTACGCTACACTACACTGGATAATGCTCCGTATCAGACATTAGATGCGTACGCACTTTTATCAGCAACGGTAAGTAAAACTTTTATGATCAAAAAAACAGAAGTTAATCTTCGGGTTCAGGCCAACAACCTGTTTAACACCTACTACGAAACTATCGAAAACCGGGCTATGCCGGGAAGAAATTTTTTAATCACGTTCATTTTTAAACTTTAAACCAATGCTTATGAAAATTTTTAAGAATTATTTTTTGCCACTACTTATGCTTGTGGCGTTAACAGTTTCTTTTTCTTCCTGTAAGGATGATGAAACTCCGGCAGGTGAATTTGAATCAGGTGTACTGGTAGTGAATGAAGGCTCGTTTGGAAAATCCGATGGCAGCGTAACCTATTACAATCCGGAAACCCAGGCAGCACAGCAGGATATCTTCGGCATAAAAAACAATGGCCTTGCGTTGGGCGATATTGTACAATCACTAACCATTGATGGCGACTTTGCGTATGCAGTAGTAAACAACGATAATAAAGTTGAGGTGGCAAATGCCAACACCTTTAAAAAAGTACACACCATTAGCGGTGTAAGTCTGCCGCGTTACTTTACAACCTTTAATGGTAAAGGTTACCTTACCGAATGGGTTAACTTTTCCGATCCGGGTCGAGTAGCGATAATCAATCTTTCATCGCACACAGTAGAAACAACTATTGCTACCGATTACGGTTCTGAAAATATTATTGCCACGAACAACAAACTATTTGTGTCGAATAACTTTACTTATACTATTTCGGTAATCAATCCTGAAACAAAAGCAGTTTCAACTATTGAAGTAGCAAATGCTCCGGGCGAAATGATTGTGGATAGCGAAGGCAAGCTATGGGTTATTTGCGGGGGTAACTATGGTGAAGATAATGCTTCGCTGCATAGAATTAATACTACAACTAATGAAGTAGATAAAACAATTGACCTTGGCATGAGCTCCAGCCGCATGGCTACCAACAAAGCAAAGAATCAATTGTATATAGTAAGTGGTAATAGTGTTTACAAGATTGCCATTACCGATACAACTCCTCCAGTAAGTGCTTTTATTTCGGTTACAGCTGCGGTGGGACTTTATGGAATTGGCGTAGATCCCGAAACAGACGAAATTTACTTAGCTGATGCAAAAGGATTTGTTGCTAACGGAGTAGTTTATCGGTATAATGACAGCGGCACATTGGTTGATGAGTTCGCAGCAGGCAAAGGCCCTAACGGATTTGTATTTAGGTAAGATGTTGAAAAATTTTTAGTGGAAGAAAATCAGAACAAAACCGGCAAACCCGAACAACCCGATTTTTATTGGGAAAATGGTTTGCTGGTTTTTACGGAAGCGTATCACCTTAAGCGTGGTTATTGCTGCACTAACGGTTGCCGCCATTGCCCGTATGGAAACAAAAAACCTAAAGCGAAGTCCGATAAAACTCCTCGATAATTTGTTGGGCTGCAGCGGATGGTAGTATTTCTTCGGATGCAATCTGACTTTCGAACTGCGCAAGGCGGGTACTCATTTTTTTTGATTGCATGATGCGCCTGCGTAATTGGCTATTCAAACTTTCGTGAAACCAAAGTTGGTTTTGCTCTTTGCGAGTTGCTTCAAAATAGCCATTAGCTTTAACGGTTTCCAAATAAGTTTCAATCAATGTACATACGTCTGCAACCCCACGGTTCTCCAAAGCTGAACTCGTACTCACTTTTGGTGTCCACCCCGAAGAAGATACATTCAACAGATGCAACGCATGTTGATAATTAGCACGGGCAAGATCAGCCAGTTTTTTGTTCTCGCCATCGGCTTTGGTAATTACTACGGCATCGGCCATTTCCATAATGCCCTTTTTAATTCCCTGCAATTCATCTCCTGCACCGGCCAACATCAGCAATAAAAAAAAGTCTACCATGTTGCGCACTGCTGTTTCCGATTGACCTACACCAACCGTCTCAACTATAATAACATCAAACCCGGCAGCCTCGCAAAGCAAAATAGTTTCGCGAGTGCAATCGGCTACTCCGCCTAATGTAGAACCCGTGGACGATGGGCGAATAAATGCATTCGGGTCTTTAGCCAGATTTTCCATGCGGGTTTTGTCGCCCAGAATGCTGCCCCTGGTTTTGGTGCTGCTCGGATCAACTGCCAGCACCGCTACCTTTTTTTTCTGAGCCGTAAGGTGCTTACCGAAAGATTCAATAAAAGTACTTTTACCCACACCGGGTACTCCGGTAATGCCTATGCGTACAGATTTTCCTGTTTGCGGGAGCAATTCCGTAATCACCCGTTGTGCCAGCATAACATCTTCGGCCCGCTGGCTTTCAGCTAATGTAATGGCCTGCGCCAATACCACTCGGTTTCCTTGCCGGATGGCATCCACGTAAAAATTTAAGTCTTTGGTTATAATGTGGTTTTTCAAATCCTTGATTGATTGATGGGTTAAATTTCTAAATTTATATTGAAGTTTATTAACCTATGAAGAAACTCTCCTTACAAGCGCTTACTATCACCGTATTTGTTTTTATTCTGATGTGGGGTGTGAGTAAGATTACAGACCTTAAATTTTTCAATGCTTTTGACCCGGTTTCGCAAGCGTTAAGTGATTTTGAATTAACCGATTACGCATTTTCCAACCTTAGGGAAACACCATTGGTTGACCAAAGAATTATTCTTGTAAACCTAGCCCCCACACGAGGATTAATTGCACAGCAACTTATGCAGCTTAAGCAATTAAACCCTAAAGTAATCGGTATCGATAGTTTTTTTGATTGTGAAGGAGGCTTATACGACACACTGAATTGTCCTCAACTTTTAGATACACTTAGCAACTTAATGCTAAGCAATGCCATACAAGAATCGGGTAATGTAGTATTGGTTAGTAAGCTGTTGCAAACAAAAGCTCTTGCTAACAAAGGCGATACAGATGAGTATGATTCAATTGAATATTCAGATCAGATGTTTCGGGAACATGCCATTAATGCTTACGCAAGTCTTCCAACAGATGCAAATTATCAAGATGATGTAAAACTTTGCAGATCCATATTTCCAAAAATGAAAGTGAATGGCAATGAAGAGTTAGCCTTTAGTGTAAGACTTGCCATGATGTATGATTCGGTCAAAACAAAAAGATTTCTTGCCAGAGATAAATACGAAGAAGTCGTCAATTTTAGAGGCAATGTTGAACTAATGGATAACCGACTTAGTAGTATTGCCTCGCAGGATAATGCTACTACACGCTATCCAATTATGTTTTATGCCATTGACTGGGATAAATTTTTACAAGAGGAATACATAGGAGATATCTTTGAAGGCAGCATTGTAATGATGGGCTCGTTAGGGGCTAATTTTGGGGATCCAAGTTGGGAAGATAAATTTTTCACACCATTGAATAAAAAAGTAGCTGGTCGTGCAAATCCAGATATGTTTGGATTAGTTGTTCATGCGAATGTAGTAGCTATGATTTTGAATGAAGACTATATTGATGAACTACAAGAATGGCACAAATATGCAATTGCCATTCTGGTTTGTTTCTTCACCGTAATTCTTTTCATTCTGATTGATCGTAACCTTCCCCTATGGTTCGATACATTGTCGGTGTTAATTCAGGTTGTACTCTTACTTTCCGTTTCAGGATCTGTTGTGTATTTCTTTAGTCACTTTTCGGTGAAATTGGATTTAGCACTTACTTTAGCCGCATCGGCTTTGGTTGGCCCAGCTTACGATATTTTCAAAGGCTTCCAAAATCAAATAAACAAATGGCTTACCAAGAAGCCTGCGGAAGTATTAACGGAGTAGTCGATTTTGGCACAATTTTTCGTAATTTCGAATTGCAAATCCACAAAAAAACCATGAAAAAAGGCAGATTTCTATTATTAGTTGGCTTTTTCGCAGTTAGCAATCTGGCGTTAGCTCAGGATTACACCTTTAGGGTACTCGCTAACAAGGGCGCTAACGAAATTAAGTCAGGTGCGGCCTGGCAACCCGTTAAAACCGGTTCTACATTAAATGTTTCTGATGAGATAAGGATTTCAGAGAATGCTTCAGTAGGATTGGTTCATATTAAGGGTAAGCCGCTTGAGGTAAAGCAGCCCGGTGTTTATAAAGTAGCCGATCTGGCAGCCAAGGTGCAAACCGAGGCCAGCGTACTAAACAAATACACTGATTTTATCCTGAGCAGTAACTCAGCAGAAGCAAAGAAAAACCGGTTAAGCGCCACAGGGGCGGTACATAGAGGTTCAAAAGATGCTATCCAACCTCAATTGCCTAAGAATGAAGGTGCTGAAATATTCGGTAATCAACTTGTAATTAACTGGGATACTGAAAGTGCAGGCCCCTTTGTTGTAACGGTTTTGAATATGTTCGATGAAACAATCTTCAAGGCTGAAACAGCTCAAAAATCTTTAACTGTTGATCTGGCCGATGCTAAGTTTAATGGAGAAGATGCTTTGATTGTTGATATCAAATCGAAATCAACCGGTGCTAAATTAGCTGATGATTCAAGACCAATGGTAAAGCGTCTTAGCCCAGCTAAAGCTGCAACCATTAAAGCCGGTTTTGCTGATGTATCTAAGGAACTTGACGGCACTACCGCATTTGGCAACTTGTTTTTGGCAGGTTTCTACGAGCAGAACAGATTGATTGTAGATGCGATTGCTGCTTACGAGAAAGCAATTGCATTGGCTCCTGAAGATCCAACCTACAAAGAATATTATCTGGAGTTTCTCTATAGAAACAAACTGAAGGTTGATCCGAATGCACCGGTAAACAATAAATAAACAGAAGCCCCGCCTACAAAGCGGGGTTTTTTGTTGGCTTCAACTTTAGCAATACCACTTGGCTACCAACAATAATCTCCTAATTTTGTGAGCTAACCTTTTTGTTTATGAGTGTACTTGTTAATAAAGACTCCCGTGTAATTGTGCAAGGGTTTACCGGTTCTGAAGGTACTTTCCACGCAGGCCAGATGATTGAATATGGCACCAATGTGGTAGGTGGTGTAACACCCGGTAAAGGTGGACAAATTCACCTGGGCCGTCCGGTATTCAATACGGTAAAAGAAGCCGTTGAAAAAACAGGAGCCGATGTGTCCATCATATTTGTGCCCCCGGCATTTGCAGCTGATTCCATTATGGAAGCTGCCGAAGGCGGAATAAAAGTTATTGTAGCTATTACAGAAGGAATTCCTGTAAAGGATATGATGACGGCCAAAAAATATGTGAAGGAAAAGAGCGCTACTCTGGTTGGCCCGAACTGTCCGGGTGTAATTACACCGGGCGAGGCAAAGGTGGGCATTATGCCAGGCTTTGTATTTAAGAAAGGCCGCATAGGTATTGTATCAAAGTCAGGAACATTAACCTACGAAGCTGCCGATCAGATTGTAAAAGCTGGTTTGGGGGTTTCAACAGCAATTGGTATCGGGGGCGATCCGATTATCGGTACACCTACAAAAGATGCGGTTGAATTATTGATGAACGATCCGGAAACCGATGCAATTGTAATGATTGGCGAGATTGGTGGTAACTACGAGCCTGTTGCTGCGCGTTGGGTAAAAGAGAATGGAAATAAAAAACCGGTTGTTGGATTTATTGCCGGACAAACCGCGCCTCCGGGCAGAAGAATGGGCCACGCAGGTGCAATTATTGGTGGTGCAGAAGATACCGCAGCCGCCAAAATGGCAATCATGCGCGAGTGTGGAATTCACGTAGTGGAATCTCCGGCACTAATTGGCGAAACCATGCAAAAAGTGTTGAAGAAATAATTCTGTTTGAATAAGGTAATGTACTGATAAATAGTTGGTGGAATCTTTACTCAAAACTTTTTTTGGTAAGCCTTATGGCTAAAAAACTCATTTTCATTATCAAATCGAACGCTTTGTTATGAGGTTGATAATTTTTTAGTGAGTCTGAAAAAGTTTAGTGAAACCCGTTTCACTAAACTTCTAAAAATCTAGTGTAACCAACTGGCTAGCAATCACTATGCCCTACGATCACCAACTATTTATCAGTAATACGCCTTGAATAATAATAGAGAAGCGGCTCATTGCATTAGCAATGAGCCGCTTCTTATTTACGGACTTTTATCAATCCTTGAATTAAATGTTAGGCTGAGGCGTAGTACGCAAATATGGTTTAACCCGCGTATGTCCTTTCGGAAATTTGCCTGCAATTTCTTCATCTTTAACGGCTGCCGTAATAATTACATCTTCGCCTTGTTTCCAGTTTGCCGGAGTGGCCACACTGTAACCTGCCGTTAGTTGCAGGCTATCAATAACTCGTAAAATCTCATCAAAGTTTCTGCCGGTTGATGCCGGATAAGTAATAGTAAGTTTTACTTTTTTATCAGGCCCGATAACAAACACAGACCTTACTGTAAACTTATCGCTCACCTGTGGGTGAATCATATCATACAGATTAGCCACTTTAAATTCCGGGTCAGCAATCAACGGAAAGTTAACTTCGGTTTTTTGGGTTTCGTTTATATCGCCAATCCATTTTGTGTGCGATTCAAGCGGATCAGCACTTAAAGCAACCACTTTCACATTGCGCTTATCAAACTCGGCCCGCAGTTTTGCCACGGCTCCTAATTCGGTTGTGCACACGGGTGTAAAATCGGCCGGGTGCGAGAACAATACTCCCCAACTGTTTCCTAACCATTGATGAAATTGGATAGAACCTTCTGTTGTATCAGCTTTAAAATCGGGTGCGATATCTCCTAATCGTAACGACATAGTTGTAAAATTTTAAGTTGGCTTCAAATTTATAATAAGTCTATAGATTTTATAGACTTATAAACAAAAAATTACTTTTTGCTAAGGGCTTTTTCGCGTTTCACGATTTTGGCTAACGTGCTTTCTCTCAGGATTTTTAACGTTTCATCGCGCACCCCTAAAAAGCTGTCGCGTATGCCACAGGTTTTTTCATCCCGGCACTCTTCACAGGCTTCGTAATAGTTAAGCGATACACAAGGAAGCATGGCAATGGCTCCGTCCATCAGGCGGATTATCTCAATTAGGTTTACATCTTCGGGTTTTTTAAAAAGATAATATCCGCCTCCTTTGCCTTTTTTACTGTTAAGCACTTTTGCATTGCGTAACTCCAACAAGATGGCTTCCAGAAACTTTTTAGGAATATGTTGCTTTTCGGCAATTTCCTGAATATGGACGGGGCCTTGCTGATACCTTTCGGCCAGATAAACAAGGGCATGAATGGCGTATTTGCACTTCTTGGAAAGCATGACCGCCAAGATATACTTTTTGTCTATAATTTTACTTTTGCTTAACAATAAACCTTGCTGAAGGATAGAAGTATCCCAATGCATATGGGGGAAGTGATTTTAATTTTTTTGTCGTCTTAATTTATTTAGTTGTGATTGTCTCGAAACCTCGTTCGCAAACCCTTATCTCGTTTATCTTATTTCTAATCTTAACTTTTCTGGTATTTGGGTTGAATGTAACGGCCATACTGCGCGGCACGTATGCATGGTATAATCTTGCAATTGCCGGCATCTTATTGCCGCTGGGGCTTTTTGTCCTTTACAGGATTTTTATCCGATACAAAATAATCCGGGCGGGCGATAATCGGGTAGAAGTTGTTTACCCGGTATTAAGAAAGACGCATGCCTACACGATAAAACAGATTGCCAGTTGGCGCGAGAGCATAGTAAAAACCGGTAAAAGTTCCGTTTTCAAAGAACTTGAAATAGTTTTTGATAAACACTTTCGCCTAACTATCGGACAAAAAGAACATACCGAATACGATAAGTTGGTTCACTACCTGCAGCGAAAAGTTCCAAGCAAAAAGGTAACAGCAGCAGGTAAGTAGCACCATTGATAAAGTACCAAAACCTTTTTACTTTTGCCGTCCCTCATTCAACAGGTTGTTCTTTTTAGCAGCAGGCTGAATAGTAAAATGCCCAGGTGGTGAAATTGGTAGACACGCTACTTTGAGGGGGTAGAGCCGCAAGGTGTGCTGGTTCGAGTCCAGTCCTGGGCACATGTTTTTTGTGTACGCAATCAGTAGTATCGAAAGAAACTACATTTATGTTGGACTAACCGATAACCCTGAAAGGAGGATAGGTCAACATAACTCAGGATATGAAAAAACTACTCGGGCGTATGCCCCGTTTTTGATTTTGCTGATTGAGTCTTTCCAGATACGGAGTGAAGCCCGTGTTCGAGAAAAATATCTAAAGTCAGGTGTTGGCAAAGAATATTTGAGAGAGCTTCAAAAAAGGCCTTGAGTCTGGTTCGAGCCTGCCTGTCGGCAGACAGGTCCAGTCCTGGGCACAACAGATTCAAAATTTGAAATTCTCAATTTTGAATTGAGTTAGCCGAAGTGGTGAAATTGGTAGACACGCACGTTTCAGGGGCGTGAGCCGTAACAGGTGTGCGGGTTCGAGTCCCGCCTTCGGCACATATTGAAAAGTTGTAGGGTTCTCCCGATAGTTATCGGGACGCCTTCGACACTTATTAAAAGTTGTGCAGGTTCTCTCGGCTATCGGGACGCCTAAGACGCTTAATTTTAAAGTCACTTGTTAAAATCGGGTGACTTTATTTTTTCATTCGGATCTGATTTAAAATCAGGCATATTGTTTGGTAATGCAATAATCTCTAATCAACACCATGAAGCGAACTGCAATCTTAATTTTATTCCTGATCTCGATGTCCTTCTTTTCTTTCGATCAAAGTTACGATCTGAAAGCAAGTATGGAACGCGGTAAATCTATTTACGAGGCTCAGTGCATGTCGTGCCACATGGCCGAAGGCGAAGGGCTGCCCGGTGTTTTTCCGCCTGTGGCCAACTCCGATTATCTGACAGATAAAAACCGGTTGGTTAAAGTTGTGTTGAAAGGCGTACGTGGCGAAATGAAAGTAAATGGAACAGACTATAATGGTGAGATGACCGGCTTTCAGCTTTCCGATCAGGAAACTGCTGATGTATTAAATTATATTGGTAACACGTGGGGCAATAAGGCTGAGGCAATAAAGCCTGCAGATATTCAATCCGCATTAAAGGCCACCACCAAAGACTACCAACCTTACTGATCAGCCACGAAATAAAAAGGCCATCCAATCTGGATGGCCCTGACTTTGAAATTCGGTTACGGTTTAAGCCACAACTTCTTTACGGCTCCACGCACTGGCTTTTGGCTTCAACTCGCTATGGAGTTTTACCACAGAGGAAAAGAACACAAAAAAGAAAGTTAAAACGGCTGTCATGCAAAAAAGTATCATAGTGGTTGCGTTTTAATAATTCAAAAGTGGGAAATCGGCCAGACCTGATATTTTACATAGACCGCCCAGAAGCACAGAAGTAATTTTCGCCCCACTTTTTTCAAAAAATACAAGTCTGGTTTTTGGCTCTCTGATACTTCGAATAATAAATGCGTTTCGAAAACGGTTTAAATGTATCTTGGCATAGTTTTTATCTTTCCACCGGTATGACAAAAAAGATTTTACTGAGTGTAATATTTTCACTCGCATTCCTGTTTCCTGCTTTTTCGCAATATGCCACTACTAAACCTGTACCACAGGATTGGTTTTTACGCGACCCTGAATTGGATACCCTGCTGGGTGTAAGTTCTGAGCGCGCCTATGAAACCTTGCTGAAAGGTCAACCTTCTCGCACTGTAATCGTGGCTGTAATTGATTCAGGTGTAGATATTGAACACGAAGACCTGAAAAGTGTAATCTGGAAAAATGAAAAAGAGATTCCCGGCAACGGACTTGACGATGATAACAATGGTTATATAGATGATGTGTTCGGCTGGAATTTTATTGGTGGGAAAAATGGAAACGTGGAGGCCGACACATATGAACTTACCCGCGAGTATCTTCGGTTACACGCTAAATATGGTTCGATCGAAGAAGGCAAAGTAAACAAGAAACAAAAAGCTGAATATGAAACTTACCTTCAGATTAAAAACAAATACGAAAAACTAAAAGCGAAGAACGAACAGCAGTATAAATTATATGCAAACATCTATCGCAACATCAATCACAGCATCGATACTATTAAATCGATTATGAAAGTTGAAAAACTCACGGCTGCCGATGTACAAAAATTTGAAACGAAAGAACCAGCCCTACTTTTTGCGAAAGGTTTTTTGCTAAGCATGTATAAAAACATGGGCGAAGATGAAAGCATTGAAGACTATGTAAACGAGTTAAAAGAAGCCGTAGATTATTATGAAGTGATTGTAAAATATGGATACAACGAAAAATTTGATTCACGTGTAATTGTGGGCGATGATATTAATAACCTGTATGAAAAGGGTTACGGTAATAACGATGTAACGGGTGCCGATGCCACGCACGGCACGCATGTGGCTGGTATTATTGCAGCCGATCGAACAAATGATGTAGGTATAAAAGGTATTGCCAACAATGTAAAAATTATGGCTGTGCGGGCCGTGCCTAATGGCGATGAACGCGATAAAGATATAGCCAATGCAATCATCTATGCCATTGATAATGGTGCGCACATCATCAACATGAGTTTTGGTAAATCATTTTCACCCCAAAAAGAAGCTGTGGATAAAGCGGTGCGATATGCCGAACAAAAAGGTGTATTGTTAATACACGCTGCGGGTAATGATGGAGAGAATATTGATGAAGAAAAAAACTTCCCCACCCGTTTCTATAACGATGGCAAAGAAGCCAAAAACTGGATTGAAGTTGGCGCCTCGGCATGGGGTGGCGATGAGTTGGTAGGCAGCTTTAGTAATTATGGAAAAAAGATGGTGGCATTTTTTGCACCGGGTGTAGAGGTGTATTCTACTGTGCCTGGAAACAAGTATAAAAATGAAAGCGGTACCAGTATGGCAAGTCCATCAACCGCTGGTGTGGCTGCGTTAATTATGTCTTACTTCCCGGAGCTTAGTGCATTGGAAGTAAAAGATGTGTTGATGAAGTCAACCCGAAAGTTTGATAATCTGCAAGTGCAAAAACCCGGTGGTGGAAAAGCCAAACTCGATCAACTTAGTATTACCGGTGGTTTGGTAAATGCATACGAAGCTGTAAAGTTGGCGCAAACTCTAAAAGCGCAAAAGCAACCTGTTAAATAGGTTTGATTTTACTTCCTATCCAACCGTACCACATTTTCCACATGCATGGTTTGTGGAAACATATCTACCGGTTGCACGGCTGTAATAGTATAAAATTCGGTTAGTATTTTCAGATCGCGGGCCTGGGTGGCGGCATTACAACTTACGTAAATAATTTTTTCGGGTGCTGCCTGTAGTAGCATTCTGGTAACATCTTCATGCATACCGGCACGAGGCGGGTCGGTTATAATTACATCGGGCCTGCCGTGTTGCGCTAGAAAATTTTCATTCAGCAAATCTTTCATATCGCCAGCAAAAAAATCGGTATTGCTTATGTTATTTAGTTGCGCGTTCACTTTGGCATCTTCTATCGCGGAAGCCACATATTCCAACCCAATTACTTTTTTTGCATGGCCGGCAACAAAGTTGGCAATGGTGCCGGTGCCAGTGTATAAATCATACACTAACTCAGTACCTTTCAGATCGGCCATTTGCCACGCTATTTTATACAACTCGTGCGCTTGCTGCGAGTTAGTTTGATAAAACGATTTTGGGCCGATCCGATATTTTAAAATTCCCGACCCATCGGGTTTTAGCATTTGTTCCGTAATGTAAGGATTGCCTTTCCAGCAGATCACCTCCAGATCGGCAAAAGTATCGTTACGCTTATTATTGATAACATAGTTGGCCGATGTTATCTGTGGAAACGTATCGGTAAGTGCTTTAAGAATTAACTCAATCCATTTTTTTTCATCGTGCGTTACCTGAAGTATAACCATCACTTCGCCTGTGCTGGTGGTACGAATAGTTAATGTGCGCACAAAGCCAACCTGCTTCCGTAAATCAAAAAAAGGAATGTTATTTTCAAGAGCAATTTTTCTGGTCAGTAATCTTATACTGTTTGAGGGTTCTGGTTGAAGGTAACAGGTGTGTACATCAAACACCCGATCGAACATACGTGGAATATGAAAGCCCAATCCCGGCTCATCCGGAAAACGACCGCTTGGTAATGGTTCAGCTCCGCTTTTCTTTTTCGTGTCAAGCTCTTCAAAAGTAAGCCACCGCCCGGCCGTAAAAGTATAATCGAGTTTGTTGCGGTAATGTTGCGTTTGTGCCGAACCAAGTATAGGCGAGATAGCAGGTAATGTTAAACCGCCTAATCGCTCCAGGTTATCAACCACCTGTTGCTGTTTATATTTTAACTGAGTTTCGTAATTAATGTGTTGCCACGAGCAACCCCCGCATAACCCAAAGTGTCCGCAAAAAGGTTTGGAGCGTAGGGTCGATAATTTTTGTACGGTTGTTACTTTTCCCTCCAGAAAATTGCTCTTGATTTTGGTTAGCTCAACTTCTACTACATCGCCTGGTGCGCCACCTTGTATAAATAGTACCAGCCCGTTTACCTTAGCTACACATTTACCTTCGGCACCCATTGTCTCTATTGTGATACCTTCCAACCGATCACCCTTTTTCATTGTCATACTAAAATCAAGGTGCGAAGTTACAGAAATGTGCAGGTTTTAGCACTCGTCTAAATTCATTACCTTTCCAATGGAGTTGGTTGTATGAGAAAGATTTTACTCACGCTTTTATTGCTGATTGCATTTCCCGTGTTCGCCTCGCACATTGTGGGTGGCGAGTTTGAGTTAATTCATATTTCAGGCAATCAATATCGGCTTAACCTCATTATTTATTTCGATCAGATAAATGGTGCACCAGGTGCGAAGGATCCTTCGGCCACGGTATCCATTTTTCGCAAACGCGATAAGGTTTTAATGCGTTCCGTAACGCTTAACCTGACTGACGAAAGTAATGTTCCATACACACAACCCGAATGCGCTGTTCAGGAGTTGGTAACCCGTAAACTCATTTATACCAACGTGCTTACGTTGCCCCCCAGTCAGTTTAGCGACCCCGAAGGTTATTTTGTGGTTTGGGAGCGGTGTTGCAGAAACTACAAAATAACGAACATCAATAGTGGGAACCCCCAATTAGGCCAGGAAGCTGCAGGCCAGACTTTTTATTTGGAATTTCCGCCTGTGGTAAAAAACGGTGCACCATTTGTTAATTCTTCACCTCGGCTGTTTCCGCCTTTAAGTGATTTTGCTTGTCCTTTTATACCTTATTATGTTGACTTTGCAGGGATAGATGATGATGGCGATTCTTTAGTCTATTCATTAACAACACCATTGAACACCACCTCTGCCGAAGCGTTGCCCCCTGCTTCACCGGGGCCTTTTCCGCCTGTTACCTGGAAATCTAATTTTAGCCTTACCAACATTATTAATGGTTTACCTGATTTACGCATCAGTAAGGAAGGATTATTAACCGCTACACCGCGCACAGTGGGATTGTTTGTTTTTGCAGTTAAGATTGATGAGTACCGCGCAGGTGAAAAGATAGGTGAAAGCAGACGCGACTTTCAAATGCTGGTAGATGAATTATGTCCACAGTCCGACCCACCAGCTATTACCGGAAAAAAACTTACCGATACTGAGTTTACATATTCCGAAAACATGTCGGTGTCGTTTAGCAATGTTGTTACCGATGCCAACAGGTGCATTGATGTTCGCGTAAGCGATCTGGACGCCAGCAAGCTTAGCAATAACTTTACTGAGCGAGTTTCAATTCGGGTAGTGCCGCTTAACTTTAGAAAGGACATCAATAGTATTTTGCCAGCCACTACTACAACTGTACTTACCAATGGTAGCTCACACGATTTTCGAATCTGTTTTCCACAATGTCCATTTATTAACGGGCCTTACCAAATTGGAGTAATTGCGTTTGATGATGCGTGCAGTTTACCCTTAACCGATACCCTTAAAGTTATCGTAAACACACAACCCCCGCCCAACACGGCACCTTATTTTGTAAAACCTACACAACCCATTACCCAGGTTACGCTTTTGGAAGGCGGTGTATACGAGGCAGAGTTTGAAGTTAGGGATAACGATGGTGATGAACTGATTCCGTTTATAACTACCGATGGATTTATTCTGGCCGATGCCGGATTTAAAGTTACGTTCGATGAACCTCGCGTTAATGGAAAACTTACCGGTAAAATCCGGTGGGATGCATTCTGCAACATTTTCGATTTTACTAATCGTACTTTTTTTGAAGTAAAGATTTTAGTAAACGATAGAGACCTATGCGATTACGGTGAACGCGTATCAGCTGCTTATAAGTTTCAGGTCATTTTGCCTGGCAATGCTGATCCTATAATTGATACCGACCTTACTCCTAATCCGCAAGAGCGATCGGTACTCAACATTCAGCGCAGAATAAATGAATCGCTTGCTTTCAATGTTACCGGAACCGATCTGGTGGATAGTGATTTTTTAACGTTAGATGCCTTGAAGCGCGATTCGATGGAATATTATGGAGCATCTTTCACGGCCAAAAGCGGAAACAGAAATCTTACTTC
This sequence comes from Cytophagales bacterium, assembly GCA_017303795.1. Lineage (GTDB taxonomy): Bacteria > Bacteroidota > Bacteroidia > Cytophagales > Cyclobacteriaceae > ELB16-189. The sequence goes on from JAFLBR010000005.1 coordinate 213,301, forward strand.
TCAATTTACATGGGATTTACGCTGCGCAAAAATTGATCTGAGCAAACGCAGCACCTTTGTATTTACATTTATTGTGACCGATGCGGCCAATAAGTGTCGCTTTTACAAAGCAGATACGGTTGATGTGCATGTAAAAGTTTTGCCGCCTATTAATACCGGCCCGTTGCTTGTTATCCAGAAAGAAAATCAAACTATAAATGAACAAACATTGCAATACGAAATAGGCAACACCATTTCGCTCACCCTTACGGGAACGGATGTAGATCTTTTTCCAGAACCGGATTTGCTTTCCTTACAACTGATTGAAGCCAATGGAAATGTAACACCAGAAGGTTATGAGTTTACGCCCGTACAAAGTGTTGGCCCCGTTCAAACCATATTTACATGGACACCAGACTGCTCCGTATTTCGTGATAATGTTTATGAAAATGACTATGTATTTATGTTTCGTGTAAGTGATAATCGGTGCTTTAATACCAAAGCAGACACAGTTACCATTAATATTAAACTGAAAGATATAGTAGGTTTTGGAACGGAGTTTTTTCCACCGAATGTATTTACACCCAACAACGATGGCCACAACGATTACTTTGCGGTTGAAGGTATTGATCCATTTAGTTCCAATCCCAACCCTGATGCAACAGTAGCATTTCCACCAGATAATTGCCAGGGGCAGTTTGAATCTGTTAAAATTTTTAACCGCTGGGGTAACCCGGTATTTGAAAGTACCGAGCGCAAGTTCAGGTGGTATGCACCCAATCAAGCAGCAGGAGTTTATTACTACGTAATAAAATTCACGAACAAAGAATACCGCGGTTCTTTGTCGGTAAGAATTTAAACGGGCTGCAGGCTACAACAACTCATTCGCCAGGTTAGCCAACTCAGACCGCTCGCCTTTTTCTAAGGTAACATGTGCATACAATTCATGATCTTTCAACCTGTCTATCAGATAGGAGAGGCCATTACTTTGTGCATCTAAGTATGGAGTGTCAATCTGATAAATATCGCCAGTAAAAATGATCTTGGTGTTTTCACCAGCACGGGTGATAATGGTTTTTACTTCGTGTGGCGTAAGGTTCTGCGCTTCATCCACGATAAAACAAATATTAGATAGACTTCTGCCTCTGATATAAGCCAAAGGAGTTATCACCAACTTTTCGTTCTGTACCATCTCCGCGATTTTCGAGTATTCTTTATCCGATTCGCTGTATTGGTTTTGAATAAACTTCAGGTTATCCCAAAGCGGCTCCATGTAGGGATTCAGTTTCGATTTTATATCACCCGGTAAATAACCAATGTCCTTATTACTTAAGGGTACGATAGGACGCGCGAGATAAATCTGTTTGTACTCGCGCTTTTGTTCCAAGGCCGCTGCTAATGCAATTAACGTTTTTCCCGTTCCAGCCACGCCTTGTATGGATACTAATTTTATTTCAGGTTTTAATACGGCATGGATTGCAAAAGCCTGTTCGGCATTACGCGGTTTAATACCGTAGGCATTTCGCTTTTCAACTTGCTCAACCATTCCATTTATGGAATTGTAATAAGCCAGCACCGATTTTTTACCACTCTTCAAAATATAGTAGTGGTTCTTCATCGGCTTATCTTTACCCAACACATCTTCAGGCGGACAATATCCTTTTTCATACATCAGGTTGATTACCGTGGGGTCAACTTCTTCAATTACGGTTCGGCCCGTATGGAGCGAGCTGATGTTCTGAATTTTTCCGGTAGTATAATCTTCGGCTTGTAGTCCTAGAGCTTTTGCTTTCAACCTCAGGTTTATATCTTTCGATACCAGAATAACTTTGCGCCCTTTTTCTTCTTTCTGCAAAAGCAAAGCAGAATTTAGAATGCGATGGTCAGCTTTGTCTTCATTAAAGATTTTGTTGGCATCCATCAGGGCAGTGCCCCCTGTATCCATCACTACTTTAAAGTTGCCTTTACCCTTTCCATTGATGGGATTCCATTGGTGTAGCATCTGATCTTTGGCCAACTTATCAATCAGTCGGATAAACTCGCGGGCTTCGAAATTTTTGGTATCGTTACCTTTTTTAAAGTTGTCAAGTTCTTCTAACACCGTTATCGGGATGCCGATGTCGTGTTCATCGAAATTAAGAATGCTGTTGTGTTCGTAAATGATTACCGAAGTATCGAGTACAAAAATTTTTTTCTCCTTATCTTTCTTACTCATATGGGCAGGTTAAAAAAAAGCGAAGACACGTTTCTCACAGAAGCATTTAATCAAGCCTGCAAGTATGAAACGTGTCTTCGCAAAGTCAAAATCTATATCGAAATCTAACAAAACGAATTGATAAAATGCAAGGGTTGGCCGGTAAACTTTTTGTCACCAATCATCTGGCTGTTCAACATAGCCTATCTAAACCCTTGAATACAAATCTCCTTTTTCTGAAGCGGTAATCTTAAGCACGTTAGCCAGTACTAACAAAATCAACTTGCGGCTGGCCCGAAAGCGATTTAGTCCTGAAAACTTTATGTATTGTGGAAGGGTAATTTGTGGGTTCTGTTCCAGGTAGCTCATCAGGTTTTTCTCAGCATCACCAAACACAAAACGTACATCGCGTTTCTTTTTCGATCTGCGAATTATTTCCTGCATTTCGGCACTCGCTTTAATGCTCATATCCTGCACACGCACAAATGTTTCGCGGGTTTTATCTAAAATCTGAAAGTGAAGTTTTTCGCTGGGCGAAATATCGTAGCGGATTACCGAGCGATTCTCAGAAATAGGCAGCACCGATTCCTGATAAACCAATAATGGCCGGCATGTTTGCTGAAGCGCAGTGGTTATTACATGAATTTCTTCCTCTGGATATTTTAATCCCGGAATGGAGCCATCATCGTCCACACCAACTAACAAGGTTCCACCATCTGTGTTCGCGAAAGCAATAAACTCGCGCACAATTTTTTCGGGATGTGCCGCTTTGCGTTTAAATTCAAGGTGCTGGCCTTCGCCTTCCAACACCAGCTTGCGGATGTCAAAAAGATTTTGGGCCTCAGCGCTTGCCGGTGCCGAAGTCTTCATCGTCTTCCGGTTCGTCTTCATCGGTTGGCAAGCTAAACATACTACTAAGCAAATCCTTAAACTGCAAGCCCGAAGTAAGCGTATGTTTGCTGATGAGGCTAAACTCGGCAAGCCCATGCAACGCAAACTCCATCAGGAAAAGTTTTAATGCACTGTCGCCACCTTTATGAAACTCGTTTACCAGATCGGCCAGACCAGGAACTGATTTTAAAGTTTTTTCATAATCGGCTTGTGGCAATTCGTTCAACAGGTCTATACTGTTGCCATCGCCAAACCAAGTGGTAATTTTTTTATACGGACTTTTTTCTTTCTGCTTGCGGAATTTATCCGGATCGGGAAAGTAATTCAGGAATTGCGTGCGGATGGCTTTGCCTACTAAGTTTTGCGCCACAATACCCGGCCCTTCTTGCTGCCCTTCATACACTAACTCAACTTTTCCGGTAACGGATGGTACCACACCTACAAAATCAGAAACGCGAATACTCGTGCTTTTCTCATCGTTGAGTAAAGTTCTACGTTCGGCAGCAGCCATTAGGTTTTCATAGGCAGAAATTGTTAAGCGTGCTGATACGCCACTCTTGGCATCTACAAACTCACTCTTACGCGCTTCGAAGGCAATTTGCTCTACAAGATCTTTAGCAAGTTCAGGTACGGCAATATGCTTTTGGCCAGCGTGCACATTTGCTTCTTGCTGCGTTATTTTTTTCCCAATCTCCAATGTCTTGGGATAGTGTGTTATAATCTGGCTGTCGATGCGATCTTTCAGGGGCGTAACAATGCTTCCGCGATTTGTGTAGTCTTCCGGGTTGGCGGTAAACACAAATTGAATATCTAACGGCAAGCGGATTTTAAAGCCCCGAATCTGAATATCGCCTTCTTGTAAAATGTTAAACAACGCCACCTGAATACGGGCTTGCAAATCGGGCAATTCGTTTATCACAAACAAACAGCGGTGCGAACGCGGTATCAAGCCAAAATGAATTACGCGTTCATCGGAGTAAGGAAGTTTTAACGATGCGGCTTTAATCGGATCCACATCACCAATCAAATCGGCAATGCTTACATCGGGTGTAGCTAATTTCTCTGCGTAACGATCGCTGCGATGCAACCAGGCAACGGGTGTGTTGTCACCCAACTCAGCTACTTTATCTTTTCCGTATCTTGAAATAGGATGCAGCGGATCGTCATTTAAATCCGAGCCTTCAATAACCGGAATGTATTCGTCTAATAAGTTTATCATTAATCGCGCAAGCCGCGTTTTGGCCTGCCCACGCAAACCCAATAAGTTTATATCATGCCCGGCAAGTATGGCGCGCTCCATATCAGGGATTACCGTTTCTTCATAACCCCAGATACCGGCAAACACGCTTTCTTTCTTCTTTAATTTCTCAATAAGATTTTGGCGTAGTTCTTCTTTAATGGTTTTATGTTTATAGCCTGAAGATTTGAGTTGGCTAAGTGTTGTTGGCTTAATCATTAGTTATATTTTTCTTATCCGGATTTTATTTTTAGAAATAGTAATAAAATGAGGTGTCTCCTGGTACTGATATTTCTCGACTACCTCCAATAACCCATTTTCGATTTGATGATATTCTGGCTGGTCATAACGAATAAAAACAACAGATAGATTGGTTATGCCATAGGCAAAAATCAACTCTCCAAAGTCTTTATCTTCTGTAATTAATATTCCTTTATGTTGTTGTGCAAGTTCTGCTACTTCCGGATCGCTCAGACGCGGGTGGGTTTCAGCAATAGATAAGACTTGGTGATGCTTTTTGCGCAACAATTCAATCCAGTATCGTTCCAGATTTTCATCTGCAATAATCATCAGGCAACTTCTTTCAGTTCTTCATTGGCAATAACGTCAGCTGCATATTCAAGTGCTGCGTTTATCTGTTCAGGTGTTAATTTTGGATAGGCCTCTAAAAGTTGCTGAAAATTGTAACCCGAGGCAAGTTTGCGTATAATCAACTCAACCGTAATTCGAGTTCCGGTAATTACTGGTTTGCCTAACATTATTTGTGGATTGCGTTCAATGAGTCCGTTGTATGCTTTCATAATAATGATAATTGGGTACTACAAATATAATGTATATCAATATAGCGATTGAGAAATTTATGAGTAGGAAGGCACGTCACAAATTTTTCGTTCGGTTTCGTTTAAAGTCTTCAAATACCAGATTACCTAATCCTTGCAAGCTGCTGTAATACGCGTTGCCATTGTTGGCTTTGGTAAACTCGCGCACAAAGGCTTTCAGATACGGATCGGTTGCAATCATAAACGTAGTAACCGGAATTTTTATTTTGCGCAATTGCGAAGCCAGACTCAGGGTTTGATTCAAAATTTTCTGATCTAACCCAAAACTGTTTTTATAATATTTTATTCCTTGTTTGATACACGTGGGTTTGCCATCGGTGATCATAAAGATTTGTTTATTGGAGTTTTTTCTGCGCCTTAAAATATCCATCGCTAATTCCAGTCCAGCCACAGTGTTTGTATGATATGGCCCAACTTGCAAGTAAGGAAGGTCTTTGATTTCAATCTGCCATGCGTCATCGCCAAACACCAGAATGTCTAATGTGTCTTTCGGATATTTTTTGGTGATGAGTTCAGCTAAAGCCATCGCCACTTTTTTAGCGGGTGTAATCCGATCTTCGCCATACAAAATCATGGAGTGCGAAATATCAATCATCAACACCGTGGAGGTTTGTGTTTTGTATTCGCGCTCCATTACTTCCAGGTCTTCTTCTGTCATGAAGAAATCGTCCACGCCATGATTGATCTGGGCATTACGCAGCGAATCTGTCATGGAGATTTGTTCCAGCGTATCGCCAAATTCATAATCTCGCCTGTCGGTAGTGGGTTCATCGCCACGGCCGCTGTGTGTGGTTTTATGATCGCCCGATTTTGTCTTTTTAAGTTTACCGAAAATTTCTTCCAGCGCTGACTGCCGCAGGTTTTGCTCGGCTTTGGCTTTCAATTTAAACTCTCCGTTGGGGCCATCATCGGTTATATAGCCGTTGCGTTTCAGGTCTTCAATAAAATCGCCAATGCCATAATTTTTATTGGTGAGGTTGTATTGCTTGTCCACTTCGGTTAACCACTCTAAGGCCTCGCCCACATTGCCGGCAGTTATCAGAATCAACTGCATAAAAATATTAAGCAACTTTTCGAAGTCGCTCTTCGCGCTATCGGGTGGTGGCGTATATTTTGAAAACCGATGACCTATCATGTTTGGATTCTAAAGAGTATCAGTAAAAGTTAATAACTCGTTTGCTTCGTTATTGTTTTTGGAAGTTAGTAAGTGGTGATCAGTATTCGGTAATCGGTCTTAAAGATTTACAACCTTTTAGCCTAAGCAATAAGGTTGTAACCTTTTTGAGCCTGTAGGAGGTTGTAAACGTTTAAGACGTTTGCAAACCCTTCAAAGCCTGTGCTTTTTCCAACACGCGTTCGTAATATTTTTCGTACAACGGTAAAATTTGAGTGATGTCAAACTCGCGGGCACGGGCTACGGCATTCAGCTTAAACTGTGGTAGGTTGTCTTTATCCAAAATAAAAAGTGCTTTACGTGTCATGTCTTCCACATCGCCCACATTACTCATAAAACCCGTTACACCCTGAATGTTCAACTCTGGCAAACCACCCGTGTTGGATGAAATTACCGGCACTTCGCAAGCCATTGCTTCCAATGCAGCCAACCCAAAACTTTCTTTTTCTGACGGCATTAAAAATAAATCGGCCACGGAAAGTACTTCTTCTACTGCTTCTAATTTTCCCAAAAAACGAACGGCATCATTTATACCCAACTCGCGCGCAAGCGTTTCAGCGGGTTGGCGTTCGGGCCCATCACCAATCATTAAAAGTTTGGAGGGCACTACTTTGTGGATATTATTAAACACATGCACCACATCCATTACCCGTTTTACTTTGCGGAAGTTAGAGGTGTGTACAATTAACGCTTCGCCATTCGGACAAATCGCTTTCTTGAAGTGATCTTTCTTTTGCTTCTTGAATTTTTCCAGATCGATGAAGTTGGGTATTACTTCAATCTCGTTTGTGATTTTAAACGAGTAATACGTTTCGCGTTTTAAATCTTCTGACACACTGGTAACACCATCTGATTGATTGATACTAAATGTAACTACCGGTTCGTAACTCGCATCTTTGCCTACCAGCGTAATGTCGGTTCCGTGCAGTGTAGTTACTACCGGAATATAAATACCATGTGTTTTTAAAATCTGTTTAGCCATGTACGCAGCCGAAGCATGCGGAATAGCATAATGCACATGCAGTAAATCAAGGCCTTCGTTTTTAACTACACTCACCATTTTGCTGGCCAATGCCAGTTCGTAAGGCGGATATTCAAACAAAGGATAAGAACGGAACTCTACTTCATGGTAAAATAAATTCTCGTTCAGAAAGTCTAACCGGCTCGGCTGACTGTATGTAATAAAGTGTACCTGGTGGCCTTCTTTGGCGAGCGCTTTGCCTAGTTCTGTTGCAACAACACCGCTACCACCAAAGGTAGGATAACACACAATTCCAATTTTCATTAGGTAGAGTTAAGTGGTTGGTTTGAAGATAAAACAAAATCTTAAAACCTCACCTGTAAACCCGTTAAGCGGTCATTTAGTTTCAGCAGATGGCGCTATTAACTTATTTTTAATACTGGCTGTAGTTAAAAATGGCTTTATAAATAACCTCCTGGATGCGGGGCCGGATGTTGGCATTCAACAACTTATTGTTATTCATATCGGGGTGTACCCGATTGGAGAGATAGACAAACACAAGATTAAATTGTGGATCGACCCAAATGCAGGTTCCGGTAAAACCGGTATGCCCGAAGGTGAGGGGCGATGCCAATAACGTTGTTGGACCGGCCCAATCGCTAACAGTAGGTTTGTCCCAGCCCAGCCCGCGTCTGCTGGTTTCAAATTGTTTGGTAGTAAAAAATTCTACCGTTTCGGGTTTGTAGAATTGATGCCCACCATAGCTTCCTTTTTGTAACAACATCTGGCCTAGTTTAGCCAGATCGTTTGCGTTGCCAAACAATCCGGCATGGCCGGCAATGTTTCCATGCATGGCCGCACCCTGGTCGTGCACATAGCCTGTTAAAAGTCCACCACGAAAAAGTTTATCATCTTCAGTAGGGGCAATCTGGTTGGGCGAGAATTTTTGTAAAGGCAAATAACCAAGTGTATGTGCGCCCAGCGGTTCATAAAAATTCTGCTCCAGAAAATCTTCCACGGGTTGGTTTAACATTTTTTCGGCCAGCCGTTGAAGAATATAAAAACCCATGTCGCTATAGCGATACCCATACACCGTGCGTGGTGCTTTTTCCTGCACACGCGATTTTATTATCCATTGCCACAAACTGTCTTTCATAGCTTTAGAGGCAAACATTTTTTCCGTTACCGGGAATGGATAATTGCTACTGGCAGTAGAACTGTAATATTCTGGTAGAGGCTTACTATCTTTTACCGTAGTTGCCCAAAACGGCAGGAAGGGCCACAGCCCAGCCTGATGGGTAAGAATATCTTTTAGTGTGTAATCTTTTTTGTTTGATTTTTTTAACTCGGGCAGATACACCGATGCTTTTTTGTTAATGTCAATCAACCCTTTTTCGTGCATGAACATAACCGTTTGCAATGTGGCGGCTACTTTGGTTATTGAGGCCAGATCGTATAAGGTGTTTTCCGTTACCGGATTTAGTTTGTCGTAGGTAAGCCAACCACTGGCCTTATCGTAAATTACTTTGCCATCTTTAATAACCATTAAGTAGCTGCCGGGTGTGGCCCCGTTTTGAATAGCTTCTGTAGCAATGTTTTCAATTTCCCGTAATGTTTTACTGTCTATTCCCGCAGCTTCCGGAAGTGTGTATGAAAAGCGATCAAGGGTAGCCGTTTCTATTCCTGTACCGGCATCAAATGCGTTTGGTATAGAAAACGGAAGCACTCCGCGCGCTGGCATGCCTCCAAAAACAACCTGGGCAACAATTTTCTGAACTTCGGCTGCCGGAGTATAGCCGGTTACCAGCACCGGAAAATCTTTTAGCATCACCAACTCGCTCAGGTTACCGAAATGGCACACAACAAGTTGCTTTTCGGTTTGCAGATTCTTTAGAAATGAAATTACCGATGCATCAACGGTATCAAACAAGCCAACTACTACAACATCAATACTGGCTAATTCTGGTTTAAGGGTTAACACATCGCCACTTGTACCCAGATTAAAATGTTTGAAAGGGACATACTTATTCAAGTACCGGGCAAATTCAGTTGGGCCAAGGTTGCCTATTGAAATAGAAGCAAACTTTTTATTTTCTAACTGAACAACTGGTAAAACCTGATTAACATTATTCAGTACCGTAATTGTACTTTCCGAAATCTGATGCCGCAAAAGTTTTGCTTCTGGGTTATTCAAGCGGGCTATCAGATTATCGGTATTGATAATTTTAGCATTGCCTAATCCGGCATCGTATTTCAGTTCCAGAATTTTTTTTACGGATAAGTCAATCCGTGCTACCAGTTCCTTGTCTTTGCGCAAGGTCTTTACAATCTTTCGAATGGCACCTGCAATATCATCGCTGCCAATCAGCACCTCGTGGCCGAGGTAAATAGCGGCCAGTTCTACTTCTCCTTCAGGCTGTTTACCAGCCAACTGTTTCAGGTAAGGAATATCGGCAATTAAAAGACCGTTGTAGTCGGGGTGCGGTAAAGCGTCTTCTATTTTTCCGCGTTCATCCGTTTCAAAATCTACCAGGTTGGTAAAGGAAGATACCGCTCCACTAGTAAGTTTTATCAAATGTTTGGTAAAGGCAGAATCGGCTTGGGGCGAACTCATTATCCAGTTAAACCCGCTGTTGGTTTTTAGTCCTTTCAGATAGTTGAGATACGTTTCTTTAAACCGTGAGTTCTTATAACTGTGAAAAGCCTCGTAGGTTTGTAAAGGTACGGGCAGCAGGCTGGCGTGTATGCCAAGCAATTGTTGCTGCCGGGCCGATTCAACTCCGGCCTTTACTACCAGTTCGGGTTGCCACGATGCAGCCAACAACCAGGGTGCCTGCATGGGTAACAAACTATCAATCTGCATTTCGGTCTCCCAACCGCGCTTGGTTACCAGCAAGGGCACATCAGAATTTTGCTGTAGTTTATTTAGCCGCCTGGCGTGACTCACCGGCCCGCTTTGCGTTATGAGAATGCCACCGGGCTTAAGTTTTAAGAAATCATTTTCATCCGGATCGTCCGGAAGTTGTACCCAAAATAACTGGCTGATTTTTTCGGATAGATTGAGCGTTTGAAAAACACTATCTACCCAGCGGGTTTTTAAATCTTGTGCAGATACTGTTAACTGAATGAATATGAAGAGAATAAAGAAAACTTTTTTCAACATCGGCCCGATCGATTTTTGTACTTTTACCTTTCTTTTAGAATCAAAAATCTGAACTATAACGAAAGGGAAAGGTTTATCAGATGCGAAGCTACGTTTAGATTAAAAGAAAAGCTATGAAGTTTTTATCGTTGTTCACAAAAGCCCCGCAACATCAGCGGTTTACGTACAAGCCCCGTTTTTACGACTCGCAGAAAGAAGAAATGCTGGAGCGCGAAAGCCGTATCAAAAAAGAGATTGAGCACGAGCGCGGCATTGTAACCGAAAGTCAAGGCGAATATCGTTCGCGCATTGCAGGTTCGTTTCATGCGGCCCGCAAACGCAGCCAGCCTACTTCAAGTACTAATGCAACTATGATCAGATTGGGTGTACTTCTCTTTCTGAGTGTTTTTATAATTGCTTTTATGACGTGGGGTAAGCCGGTGTTGTATTCGTTATTCCTGTTTATACCCGTTTACTTCTACCTCAAGTTTAAAAAATAATTCTCCGCACCGCATTCATGCCCGATATCATTCATTTACTTACGGATGCCATTGCCAACCAGATTGCGGCTGGTGAAGTAGTGCAGCGTCCGGCATCGGCTGTAAAAGAGTTGATGGAGAATTCGCTTGATGCAGGCGCAACACAAATCAAACTTATTGTAAAGGAAGCAGGTAAAACTCTGATTCAGATTATTGATAATGGCAGCGGCATGAGCGAAACCGATGCCCGCATGAGTCTGGAACGACATGCTACTTCTAAAATCCGCACAGCAGATGATTTATTTCGCTTACGCACTATGGGCTTTCGGGGCGAAGCGCTTGCTTCCATCGCAGCGGTATCGCAGTTTGAATTAAAAACCCGGCAAGCACAATCCGACCTCGGCACACATTTAATTGTGGAAGGCTCGGAAGTAAAAACTCAATCGCCTGCTGCGTGCGAGAAGGGAACCAACATCAGTGTAAAGAATTTATTCTTTAACATCCCGGCCCGCAGAAATTTTCTAAAGTCAAACCCGGTAGAAATGCGTCATATCATAGACGAATTTCAAAGGCTTGCCTTAGCGCATCCGCAGGTAGCATTTCAACTGCGGCACGATGAAGAATTGATTTATGATTTACAACCTTCCAAACTAAGCCAACGCATTGTAGCTATTTTTGGAAAATCATTTCAGGAACAACTTGCGCCTTGCCAGGAAGAAACCACGCTGGTAAAAATTACCGGTTATATCGGCAGGCCGGAATCGGCACGCAAAACGCGGGGCGAACAATTTATTTTTGTGAATCAACGCTTTATCCGCAACAACTATCTCAATCATGCAGTAACCAGCGCGTTTGAAGGGCTGTTGCCCGATGGTAATTTTCCGTTCTACGTATTGTTTATTGAAATTGATCCGAAACATATTGATGTAAACGTACATCCCACCAAAACCGAAATTAAGTTTGACGATGAACGTGCGGTATATGGTGTGGTATGGGCCGCGGTAAAACAAGCCTTGGGTACGCATAATCTGGCACCGGCTATCGACTTTCATGCTGATGTAAATCTGGTGGGCAAACTCAACCAGGGTGTTAGCAAAGAACAATATGTGGATGAACAATTTTCAAATTCACTTAACCGCAGCAACCTGAGCAACTGGGAAAAACTTTTTGAAAGTGAAGTTCCAGCTTCAAAACTGTTTCAGAAAACAGAACCGGAAAGCACCGTGTTGCGATTTGAAAGCTCAATCAACAAAACGGATGATGAGAAGCCGAACGAAGAGCAAGGTCTTTTCCAGTTTCAACAAAAATATATTGTGCGCGCTTCCAAAACCGGGTTAATGATTATCGATCAGCAAGCGGCACACGAGCGGGTTTTGTTTGAACGATACCTTGCGCGCCAAAAAGGCAATGCGGGTAACAGTCAGCAGAGTTTATTTCCACAAACGGTAACCCTCACGGCTTCCGATTATGCGTTGGCTATGGAAATTGAGCAGGAACTGATAGCCCTTGGGTTTAGGTTTGAAATTTTTGGTAAGAATGCCGTGTTGGTAACGGGCATACCGACAGGTGTAACCGGAACCGAAAAAGAATTGTTTGAAGGTTTGATTGAGCAGTTTAAGAAAAACCAGGCCGAGCTACAGTTGCCCGTGCGCGATAACCTGGCGTTGGCACTAGCCAGACGGGCAGCGGTTAAATCGGGGCAAAAATTATTGCCCGAAGAAATAAAATCGGTAGTGGAGGGGTTGTTTGCCTGCGCTAAACCTAATTTTTCTCCTGACGGGCGCCCAACATTTTTTACCTTTGAAACGTCTAAGATAGAAAGTTACTTTACCCGATAATCCGATCGCATGTTTCGAGTTACTCCTTTGGTCAGAAATCTGATCATCATCAACATAGTGGTTTTTCTTGCTCAGAATTTGTTCAGCAATCTTCATGTTACTGAGTATATGTCGCTATGGAGTGTTCAATCCCCGTATTTTAAACCTTATCAATTTTTTACCTACATGTTTGCGCATGGAGGTATGGGGCATATATTCTTTAATATGTTGGCGCTGGCTTCTTTTGCACCCATTCTGGAAAGTTATTGGGGCGATAAAAAGTTTCTGATCTTCTATCTGGCAACAGGTATTGGTGCCGGAATAATTTATGCTGCTGTGAATTATTTCCTTGGTGGAGGTGGCGGTGGTATTATGTTAGGCGCTTCTGGTGCTATCTATGGAATATTGATGGCTTTTGGAATGAGTTTTCCCAACATGGAAATCATGTTATTGTTTCCACCTATTCCAATAAAAGCAAAGTACATGGTGTTTATTATGGGTTTCATTACCTACGCGTTGGATAGCAGTGGTACCGTTGCGCATCTGGCGCACTTTGGTGGTGCGTTTGTGGCGTTTATTATTATCAGCATCTGGAAAGGGCAGGGCAACAATCGCGGTTGGTAACTGTTTAGAATAAAGATTATCTTAGGTAGAAATTGAAGGGTTGTGTTTGACGAATTTAAAAACGCATTCAGCCGGCATAACAATGCCCATGTTCAGTTAATCATCATTAACGTGGTGGTTTTTCTGTTGCTTGCCGTTGTCATGGTGGTATCTAACATCACCGAATCGCCAAGTGTATTTGATTGGGTACATGCACAAGTTGCTATTCCGGCCCGGTTAGCAGACTTTATTCAAAAACCGTGGACAATTATCACCTATTCGTTTGTACACGATCTTTCCAGCATCTGGCACATTCTGTTTAATATGCTGGTGTTCTACTGGTTTGGTAGAATTTTTATCGAATACCTTGGCAGCGATAAACTAATTGCACTCTATGTACTGGGAGCATTGACAGGTGCTATCTTTTACTTGTTGGTTTACAATACAATTCCATTTTATCACGATCGGATTCCTGAGCTTGGTATGGTAGGAGCCTCGGCTGCAGTTTATGCGGTATTGGTTGCAACAGCTACACTCTTACCAGATTATACAATCATGCTATTGTTTTTCGGTGCTGTGCGCATCAAGTATATCGCATTAGTTTACATTGTAATTTCATTTTTAGGAACGGTAGGGTTGAATGCTGGCGGCAATATTGCGCACCTCGGTGGTGCATTTATCGGTTACATTTATATTAAGCAATTACAAGCCGGAGTAAACTGGGGTGGCTGGATAACAACTACGCTTGAGTGGTTTAAAGGGTTATTCACACCGTCTTCAAAAGTGAAAGTAACCTATCGTAAAACAGAACCGCGGGCAGCTCAACCAACACCCACTTCAAAAGCGAGTAAAGCCAGTCAGGATGAGATTGATGCCATACTGGATAAAATCTCAGATCGGGGCTACGAAAGTTTAAGTAAAGAAGAGAAAGAAAAACTCTTTAACGCCAGTAAAAAATAAACTTAATCCTTCAGCGCAAAAAACTGAATCATCATGGTGATGATCTCCTGTGCGGAAGTTAAATAAAACACATCCGGGTTTTCTTCATTAAAGCGTTCCAGCTTTTTGTTGTACTGTTCCTCGGTAAGGTTGTAAAGGCTAATCAATTGTTTTTTTGTTTCCGGATCGCTAATCGTTTTTCGATACGTTTCCGTGCGACTGAGTTCATCGCGTTTGTTTTTGGTTTTATCTTTTCCACCAAGGCCAATGGTAATGCCGGGGCCAAACACAGCAACCTCGTTGGGTGGAGGTTCTAAGGTCTGCTTCTTTAGTTGAATCTGTGTGTTGGGCGGTAAATCTTTTTTCCAATCGTCAATTCCTTTAATCTCGTAATCGCCATACACGGTTACATCTTTCAGCAATCGTGTGTCTTCGGCCAACATAATTCTGAGGCGGTCGTTTGCTTTGGTAATTTTTAACAGAACGGGTTTATAACCCAATCGGGTAAATACTAGTGTATCGCCTTGCGTGCAAGATACAGTGAAGGTTCCGTTTTCGGTGGTAGAAATGCCAATGGGTTTGCCCTTAACTTGTACAGCTACAAATGGTAAAGCCTGAAAGGTGGTGGAGTCGAGCACGATGCCGCTTACAGTCAAATTACTTTGTGCTGTAGATGCAATACAGAAATGAAATAAAACAAATGCAAACAGTAATCGCATCAAAATAGGTTAAGCAGATTTAAGATGGTGCAATGCACAAAAAAGTTTTAAGACTTATTCGCCAATTGCCCACACGCAGCATCAATATCTTTACCTCGACTTTTCCGAATGCGCGTAGTGATACCATTTTTTTCAAGTAGATCCATGTACATATCCAACACGGCTTCATCGGCTTGTTGAAACTCGCCATCATCAATCGGGTTGTATTCAATCAGGTTTACTTTAGAAGGCACAAGCTTAGCAAACTTTAAAAGTGCTTGCGCATCAGTGGGTGTGTCGTTTACACCTTTCCAAACTACATACTCGTAGGTTACTTTGCTTTTTGTTTTTTGATACCAGTATTGTAATGCTTCGGCTAATTCTTCCAACGGGTTGGTATCGTTAATGGGCATGATAGACGATCGCGTTTCATTTAATGCCGCATGTAACGAAACAGCGAGATTAAACTTGGGATTATCATCGGCCATTTTTTTAATCATCTTGGCAATACCCACGGTTGAAACGGTAATGCGCCTGCTGGCCATGTTCAACCCTTTCGGGGATGTAATTTTTTCGATGGCCGCCATTACGTTGGCGTAGTTCAACATGGGTTCGCCCATACCCATAAACACAATGTTGGTAAGTGGCCTTCCAAAAAATACTTCGGCTTGTTCCTTAATAGCGGCTACCTGGTCGTAGATTTCATCTACACTTAAGTTGCGTTGGCGTTTCAATCGCGCGGTAGCGCAAAATTTACAGGCCAGGCTACAACCCACCTGCGAAGACACACAAGCGGTAATTCTTTTCTCAGCCGGAATTAATACCGATTCTACAACCAAACCATCGTGCAGCGTAACAGCATTTTTAATGGTGCCATCGGTGCTGCGCTGCATGTTGTCAACCTTTATATGGTTGATTACAAAGTTAGCCTTCAGCATGTCGCGGGTTTCGAGCGAGATGTTGGTCATCTGGTCAAAACTCTTGGCCGATTTCTGCCAAAGCCATTCGTAAACCTGCTGGGCGCGAAAAGCTTTATCACCCTTTTCAACAAAGAATGCTTTTAGCTCCTCGAGTTTTAGTTTGCGAATGTCACGTTTGGCTGTATCTATCATCTTTATCGTAATCGCCTGCAAAGGTACGTTAACACAAAATATTTTTTTTGAGTTTCGGATTTTATCCCCGTATTTTTCGAGTCAGGAAAATTCTATGGAAAAGACAAACGCAATAATTATTACGGCTGGTTATTTAGACAGCAACAACGGTAAAACCGCACACGGATTAATTCGGGGAACAGACCGATACACCATTGTGGGCGTAATCGATCAAAAACATGCCGGCAAAGATGCGGGTGAAGTGTTGGATGGAAAACATCGTAACATTCCGGTTTTTGCTTCTATCGAAGAGTTTTCAAAAAACTCAAAGCAACCAGCTAAGTATTGCATTATAGGTGTAGCCACCAAAGGGGGGATAATTCCAGATTCGCTGCGCGCTATTCTAAAGGACGGGTTGATACACGGGTATGGTTTGGTAAACGGTCTGCACGAATATGTTTCGGATATTCCGGAGTTAGCTGATTTTGCACGCGCCCGCGGCCTTGAGATAATTGATGTACGCAAACCTAAAAAAGTTAAAGACCTACATTTCTGGTCGGGAAAAATTAAAAGTGTGCATTGCCCCAAGGTTGCTGTGCTGGGTACCGATTGTGCATTGGGTAAGCGAACCACAACTCGCTTTTTGGTGGAGGCCATGAAAAAGGCGGGCTACCGGGCCGAGATGATTTACACCGGGCAAACCGGTTGGATGCAGGGCGCGAAGTATGGTTTTGTATTTGATAGCACGCTCAACGATTTTATTTCGGGCGAGATGGAGCATGCCGTAGTGCAATGCTGGGAAGAAGCCAAGCCCGACATTATTTTTATTGAAGGTCAATCTTCGCTACGTAATCCAAGTGGCCCGGCTGGTGCCGAGTGGATTGTTTCGGCCGATGCTACTATAGCGGTGCTTCAACATAACCCGGTCCGTAAAAAATTTAAAGGGTTGGAAGATTATCCGGCAGACCTCGCTCCGATAAAAGATGAAATTGATCTGATCAGAATTTATGGGGCCACCACGGTAGCTCTTACAGTTAATACCGAAAAAATGACTGAAGCTGATGCCCGTGCTTACGCAAAAGATCAGGAACAGGCGTTGGGTATTCCGGTAATTTTACCATTGGAAGATGGCGTTGAAAAACTGGTTCCTATCTTCAAAGATTTGATAGATAAATCAATTGCACAGGTTTAAAGTTTATGCTAACGAAATTTCAATAGCGAGAACTTGAGAAAAGAATTAACCGCTATGAGTCGGGTAAATCCAAGACGTATAGCTGGAAAGAGATTAAAAAATTGTTTGCAATCCGTTTAAGTAAAATTGAAAGTCAGAAAACTCCAAAATGAAAATAAAAAACATAAAAATTTGGTCGGCAGATCTGGGTAACACAAAACCCTACACTATTGCGTTCAAAACCGTAGATGAAGTTTGGAATGCTTTTGTAGAGATTACACTTGATAATGGCATTACTGGTATTGGTGCTGCCAACCCAAGCGAGTACGTAACCGGTGAAAGTTTTGAACAGTGTACTGAAGCACTTCAGGAAAAGAACATTCAGTTTTTGGTAGGTCGCGATATTCGCGAACTCAATCAACTTACGTTTGAGGTTTGGCAGAAGCTACCCAAAAATCCTGCTGCACGGGCCGCGCTTGATATTGCCCTTTACGATGCCTTTACGAAACACCTGGATGTTCCGTTGGTGAAATATCTGGGTCAGAAAATAAAATCGTTGCCCACTTCCAACACCATTGGCATTAAGAATGTAACTGAAACCTTAAAAGAGGCGAAAGAATATGGCGAACGAGGTTTTAGCGTGCTTAAAGTAAAACTGGGTATAGACCTGGAAGAAGACATTGAGCGTATGGTAAAACTGCGCGAAACTTTCGGTAAAAAATTTGTGATCCGCATTGATGCCAATCAAGGGTATGATTCCGCTCAGACAATTGAATTTTACAATCGTACCAAAGCGTTAGATATCGAGTTAATAGAACAGCCCCAAAAAGCCAGGGCAATAGAAGAAACCCGGCAACTTCCGGCAGAGATCAGAAAAGTGATTGCAGCCGATGAATCGTTGTTGTCGCCACATAATGCCTTGGAGTTGGTTAAACCGCCTCTGGCTACGGGCATTTTCAATATTAAGTTAATGAAATGTGGCGGGGTAAGTCAGGCTATAAAAATTGCGGACATTGCACAACATGCTGGTGTGGATTTATTCTGGGGTTGTAACGATGAAAGTATCGTAAGCATTACAGCGGCCCTGCATGTTGCCTTTGCCAGCAGCAACACCAAGTATATCGATCTGGATGGTAGCCTTGATCTTGCCAAAGACGAAGTAACCGGTGGATTTGTTCTGAAGGATGGTGTAATGTATTGCTCGGATAAACCAGGGTTGGGTGTAGAAAGAATTTAATTCCGCAAGGCTCTCAGCAATTCCGCAAGCGAATTAAACTTCGTGTTAATATTATTATGCGTCAACTCCCAGTTAATTTTATCGGATAAAGTTAAAATTCTAATGATGGTGGGGGCATCAGCTTCAAGCTCATACCCATTTCGTTCTAGTGCATTTTTTGTCCAGAGGTATTCAGGACCGGAACCTTCTACTTGAACCAATGTTTTGCGATAGGGGGCGTGTGAGATTTTTCCGGTCTTAAGATCAAAACCCTTTAATTGAAAAACAGTATCAAAGGTGCCATCCAATACAAGATCTTCCGGAATACCAGTTACTATTTTTTTATCCTGCGTAGCCAACCAGATTTTGTCGGCTGTTTGCAACGCCAGGTCTAGCTCGTGTGTGGCAACTAAAATGGTTTTATTGGTTTCGCGGGCAAGCAATCGCAATAAGTTCATTATCTCAACTCTATTATTAAGATCCAGATGCGCGGTGGGTTCATCCAATAAAAGAATGTTTGCATCCTGTGCCAGCGCTTTAGCTATCATGGCCATCTGCAATTGGCCATCGCTTAACTGCGAAAGTTGTTTGTCTGCTATTGATTCAAGATGAACCTTACGAATAGCATTTTCAATTAGTTGGCGATCTTCATCATTCAACTTTAACCACCAATTCAGGTGCGGGTAGCGGCCATATGTAACCAAGTCCCGTACCGTCATCAAGCTCCCCGAAATTTTATCGGTAAGAACAATAGCGGTAGAATAATTACGGGTAACCTTACCCGCAATAGGTGGTTGAATTCCAGCCAGCGTTTTAATAAGTGTGGTCTTGCCAATCCCATTCGACCCCATGAAACAAACCAACTCACCTTGGTTAAGGGCTAGCGACAACGGTTCAAACAACACATGGTTTTGATTATTTTTTTTATAACCAACCTCCAGGTTAGTGGTTTGTAACGCTATGGTAGCTGAGTCAGACACTTATTCGTTTTGCTTTAATTACCATCCAGATTACAACAGGCGCACCAATCAGCGAAGTAATGGCGTTAAGTGGAAGCACTTGTGTCCTTCCCGGAAGCTGCGCTATAACATCACATATTAATAGAAGCATTGCACCACCAAGCATTACAGCCGGAAGCAAGGTTTTATGGTTGCTGGTTGGTAAGAGAAGTCGTACCAGATGCGGTACGGCCAACCCTACAAATGCAATCGGCCCACAGAAAGCTGTAACTACGCCTACCATCATGCCTGTGGTTATTACAATCAGAATCCGGGTACGCCTAATATTAATAGCCAGATTCAGCGCATAACTTTCACCCAGCAGTATCCCGTTAAGGGATTTAATAAGGCTGATGCTGATAACAAATCCGATACTTATTACAATACCCAGAACGGTTAACTCATACCAGTTGGTGCTGCCAACACTGCCCAGCATCCAGATCATGAACGTCTGTAGATCGTCTGCCTGGCTGGTGAATTGGAGAACACTTACGATTGAGGAGGTGGCTGCGCTGATCATCAAACCCACTATTAATAAAGAGGTATTATCCCGCACGTACCTGGCAATAGAGATAATAATTATAAAAACCATCGCACCTCCAAGGCTTGCAGCAAATGCTACGCTCCATGGATTTTGAACGAGGTTACCAATAGAAGATCCATACCGGCCAGCCATCAGAAGTGTAGCTACAAACAAACTCGATCCAGAAGTAAGTCCCAGTACATCGGGACCCGCCATTGGATTGCGAAAAAGGGTTTGCATCAGTAGGCCACCGGTGGCCAGGGCACTGCCTGCCAGCACACATGTAATTGCTTTTGGCAAGCGAAACTGCCAAAGAATATCAGCGTTAGTGCCGGTATTGGTAAACAATGCTTTTATCACCTCCATAAGGGGAATAGAAACACTGCCTACCGAGATGTTTATTAAGAAAAGAATCACCAAACCCGTAGTTAGAAATAGTAAGGCAAGCCGGACGGAGTTTTGCTTCATGCTTTTTCGGGTTGGGCAATCGCCCGAAAAGTAAAACCTTTTTAAGGTTGCTGAAACAAGGCTTTTATATGCATTTTCAGATTTCTTGGAAAAAATCAGATAATATCTTTAAGTACGTTGATAATGAATTACTTATGATTAAAATTTTGTGACTAACATTGGGGCCACACGCATTTCCTTTAATTTTTTGAAACCCGCTCTTGGTAGCTACACTTTAGTTCCTATCTTTGCAGTCCTTTTTGCGGTACAAAACCCTCAAAACGAATAAAAAACAAGTAAAATAGGTTTCAACCATGCCTGGAATAATCGGACGAAAAGTAGGAATGACCAGCGTATTTGGCGCAGATGGCCAAAATATCGCGGTAACGGTCATTGAAGCAGGCCCTTGTGTTGTCACTCAGGTTAAGAACGCTGAGACTGACGGATACCGGGCTGTGCAGCTTTCCTTCGCAGAGCGAAAGGAAAAGAATACTCCCAAGCCGCTGGTTGGTCATTTCAAAAAAGCCAACACCAGCCCTAAGAAATCTACAGTTGAATTCAGAGACTTCCGCGCGGAGTATGATGGAATTGTAGAACTTGGTAAGGAGATTAAAGTACAAGATGTATTTGTTGAAGGCGACTTCATCGATGCAGTAGGCACCTCGAAAGGTAAAGGCTTTCAGGGTGTTGTAAAACGCTACGGTTTTAGTGGTGTAGGTGGTCAGACTCACGGTCAGCATAACCGCTTAAGAGCTCCTGGTTCTATGGGTAACGCGTCATTCGCGTCTCGTGTAATCAAGGGTAAGCGTTTGCCAGGCCGCATGGGTACAGATCGCGTAACAGTTACCAAC
Source organism: Cytophagales bacterium (assembly GCA_017303795.1). Taxonomy (GTDB): domain Bacteria; phylum Bacteroidota; class Bacteroidia; order Cytophagales; family Cyclobacteriaceae; genus ELB16-189. Next base: position 234,551 of record JAFLBR010000005.1, read on the forward strand.
CTGAAAGTGGTAAAAATTCTGGCCGACAAGAATCTTATTCTGGTTAGCGGTTCAGTACCAGGTGCAAAGAATTCAACCATAATCCTGCAGAAGTAATGGAAATAGCAGTTGTAAAACAGAGCGGTGAAAACACAGGCCGCAAGGTTAGCCTTACCTCAGAGGTATTTGGTATTGAACCTAACGATCATGCTATATGGTTGGATGTGAAAAGCTTTTTGGCTAACCAACGCCAGGGTACTCACAAATCAAAGCAGCGTAACGAAATCTCTGGTTCTTCTAAAAAGTTGAAGAAGCAGAAAGGCACAGGAGGCGCACGTGCGGGTAACATTAAGAACCCTCAATTCAAAGGCGGTGGACGTATTTTCGGACCAACCCCACGCGACTACTCATTTAAATTGAACAAAAAAGTAAAGGATCTGGCTCGTAAGTCGGCCCTTACTTATAAGGCAAAAGATAATCAGATTGCCATTGTAGAAGACTTCAATTTCGAAGCTCCAAAAACAAAGCAATACATCAGCTTACTTAAGTCTCTATCTGTTCAAGATAAAAAGACATTAGTAGTGTTACCGGAAGTAAAGAAGAACGTTGTTCTTTCAGGCCGTAACATTCAGAACTCTAAAATTATTACAGCCGATCAGATCAACACCTATGATGTGATCAATGCGGACCGGATTATTCTGGTAGAGAGTTCGCTTACCAAGATTGATAACCTTTTAAATAAGCAGTAATCCCATGAGTATCTTAAAACGACCCCTGGTTACTGAAAAAGTTTCTTCCTTGAATGAAAAAGGCAAATATGGTTTCATTGTAGAAGCCACTGCCAATAAGGTTGAAATTAAGCAAGCAGTAGAAAAGTTATATGGTGTAAACGTTGAACGTGTAAACACTATTAATGTGCTAGGCAAATTCAAGAGCCGCTTTACCAAAGCTGGTGTATTGTCAGGCCGCAAGCCAAGCTACAAGAAGGCCATCGTAACGTTGGCTTCTGGTGAAGTAATTGATTTTTATAGCAACGTATAATTTCTGAACAATGGCGTTGAAAAAACTTAGACCGATCACAGCAGGCACCCGTCACCGGTTGTCTCCTGGTTTCGAGGATATCACAGAAAGCAAACCTGAAAAATCTTTGGTAACAACCATTAAGAAATCAGGTGGCCGTAACAGCAATGGTCGCATGACAATGCGCTACATAGGCGGTGGTCATAAGCAGAAAATTCGTTTGATAGATTTCAAACGCAATCGCTTCGGCATCCCGGCAGTTGTAAAATCAATTGAATACGATCCCACACGTACCGCACGTATAGCAAAACTTTTCTATGCAGATGGTTTCAAGTCTTATATTCTGGCTCCTCAAGGAATCAAAGTAGGGCAAACCGTTTTGTCAGGAGAAGATATCGCACCAGAAGTAGGTAACGCATTGCCACTTTCTAAAATTCCGATTGGTACAATCATCCACAACGTGGAGATTAAACCCGGAACAGGTGCTTCTATTGCACGTAGTGCTGGTGCATTTGTGCAATTGGTTGCGCGGGAAGCTATATATGCTACACTTAAAATGCCTTCGGGCGAATTGCGTAATGTATTGGTAAACTGCCTTGCTACAGTAGGTGCTGTTTCCAACGCAGAACACATGAACGAAAGCGTAGGTAAGGCTGGTCGCAGCCGTTGGAGAGGTATTCGCCCGCGCACCCGCCCGGTAGCGATGAACCCGGTAGATCACCCTATGGGTGGTGGTGAAGGTCGTGCATCTGGAGGTCACCCCCGGTCACGTAACGGTTTGCTTGCTAAAGGCAAGAAGACGCGTCACCCGAAGAAGTATTCTGATGGTTTAATCATTGCAAGAAGGAAGAAATAATTATGGGAAGGTCAGTAAAAAAAGGTCCTTATTTAGATGCCCGCCTCGCTAAGAAGGTAGTGGCTATGGAGCAATCAGGTAAGAAGTCAGTTATCAAAACCTGGTCACGCAGATCTACCATTACACCAGATTGCATTGGGCATACGTTTGCCGTGCATAACGGTAACAAGTTTATTCCTGTGTATGTAACGGAGAATATGGTGGGCCACAAGTTGGGTGAATTTGCACCTACCCGCACATTCAAAGGTCACTCAGGTAATAACAAGGCTTAAGTAAAGCAGGTTAACAGTAAGATTCCTGAACAATGGAAACAATAAAGAAAACAAAGAAATCGGTAGTTAAACGGGCTAAGATCAAAGCAGTTAAAGAAGCTGCCAAGCAAGGTCCTGCTACTGCATATTTAAAAGATGTTCCTTCGTCACCTCGCAAAATGCGCTTAGTAGCGGATATGATTCGAGGTGTAAGAGTGAGCAAGGCTTTAAACATGTTGAAGTACGAAGCAAAACATCCTGCTGCAAAAATGGAGAAGTTGTTGTTGTCGGCTATCAGCAGTTGGGAAGCAAAGAACAACGATGTAAAGCTTGAAGAAGCTGATCTTTTTGTGAAAGAAGTATTTGTAGATGGCGGTCGGATTTTGAAACGTTTAAGACCCGCTCCACAAGGCCGCGCACACCGCGTTCGCAAAAGATCAAACCATGTAACATTAACAGTTGACCGCATGCCTGCTAAGGTTGAGGCGGCTAAATCAGAATCTAAAGAAACGAAAGAGTAATGGGACAAAAGATTAACCCTGTAGGTTTCAGATTAGGCATCGTACGTGGCTGGGATTCTAGCTGGTTCGGTGGAAATACGTTTTCTGATAAACTGGTTGAAGACCAGAAGATAAGAAAGTATGTAGATGCTCGCATTCAAAAAGGCGGTATCTCTAAAGTTGTTATCGAGCGCACGCTTAAAAGAATTACGTTAACTATTCACACGGCTCGTCCAGGTGTAGTTATTGGTAAAGGCGGTAACGAAGTTGACAAGATTAAGGAAGAGCTTAAGAAGCTTACCAATAAAGATGTTCAAATCAACATCTACGAAATCAAACGTCCTGAATTGGATGCGCGCCTAGTAGGTGAATCTATTGCACAACAATTGGAAGCCCGGATTTCTTACCGCAGAGCCATGAAGCAAGCTATCGCTTCTACCATGCGTGTAGGTGCTGAAGGTATTAAAGTAAAACTGTCAGGTCGTTTGGCTGGTGCCGATATGGCCCGCACTGAACAATACAAAGAAGGTCGTATTCCATTGCACACACTTCGTGCTGATATTGATTACGCAATTTCTGAAGCACAAACGGTGTACGGTAAGATCGGTATTAAAGTATGGATCTTTAAAGGAGAGGTTTATGGCAAGCGCGACTTATCGCCTAACGTGGGCATAGTGAGCAACGCGGCTGGCGAAAACAAACCTAATCAGGCCGGTGGTGGCGAAAGAAGAAGAGGTGGCGATCGTGAGCGTGGAGGAAGAAACGAGCGCGGTGGCGAACGTTCAGAAAGAAGACCAAAGAAATAATTTCAGACAAGTAAAATTTTAGGAAATCATGTTACAGCCTAAACGGACGAAATTCAGAAAAATGCAGAAAGGCAAGGTAAAAGGATCGGCCACCCGTGGTCATTCTATTGCTTTCGGATCTTTTGCGTTGAAGGCCCTTGAGCCAGGTTGGATTACAGCCCGTCAATTAGAAGCAGCTCGTGTAGCTGTTACCCGCGCTATGAAGCGTGAAGGTCAGGTATGGATTCGCATTTTCCCCGATAAGCCAATTACCCGCAAGCCTGCTGAAGTGCGTATGGGTAAAGGTAAGGGAGCGCCAGAGTATTGGGTGGCCGTTATTAAGCCCGGCACAATTTTGTTTGAAGCAGGTGGTGTTACCATGGCAACAGCAAAAGAAGCATTGGCATTGGCAGATGGTAAGTTGCCAATCAAAACGCGCTTTACAGTTAGAAGAGATTACGTAGAACAAGCAGCAAAATGAAAAACGGAGACATCAAAGCTTTAACTCTGGCTGAGTTAAACGAGAAAATCGGCAGCGAGAACGAAGCCCTACGCAAATTGAAGTTTGCGCACCAGGTTGCGGCTATCGAAAACCCGATGCGCATTAAAGAAACCCGCAGGTTAATTGCCCGCTTGAAGACTGAATTGAAAGCAAAAGAAACTCAAAAATAAGTTGTCATGGAGACGGCAAGGAATTTAAGAAAAGAAAGAGTCGGTAAGGTGGTAAGCAATAAAATGCAAAAGTCCATCACGATTGCAATCGACCGCAAGGTAAAGCACCCGATCTACGGCAAGTTCATGAACAAAACAACCAAGTTCATGGCTCATGACGAAAAGAACGAGGCAGGCATTGGCGACACTGTGCGCATAATGGAAACCCGCCCGTTAAGCAAGAGCAAAAGATGGAGATTGGTTGAAATCATTGAAAAAGCGAAGTAATCATGATATCTACAGAAAGCAGATTAGTTGTAGCCGATAACAGTGGTGCCAAAGAAGTTCTTTGCGTGCACGTACTGGGCGGAACAAGAAGAGAATCAGCGAGTGTTGGCGACAAAATCGTGGTAACGGTTAAGTCTGCTATACCAACCAGCCAGATTAAAAAAGGAACTGTATCAAAAGCTGTAATTGTGCGCACCAAAAAAGAGGTTCGCAGAAAAGATGGCTCTTACATTCGCTTTGAAGATAACGCAGCTGTTTTGTTGAATGCACAAGACGAACCACGTGGTACCCGTATTTTCGGCCCCGTAGCCCGCGAGTTGCGCGAGAAGCAGTTTATGAAAATTGTGTCTTTGGCACCTGAAGTATTATAAGTTATGGAAAGAAAGTATAACAAGCAGCCCAAGTTGCACATCCGCAAAGGCGATACTGTGTTGGTGCTAGCTGGTGACGACAAGGATAAAGAAGGCAAAGTACTGGAAGTACTTGCTGACAAGAACCGCGCAATTGTGGAAGGTATAAACATGGTGACGAAACACCAGAAGCCTTCTGCCGGCAAGCCTGAAGGTGGTATTAAAAAGATGGAAGGCACTATTCACATCAGTAACCTGATGGTGATTGAACCTTCTAACGGTAAGCCCACCCGCACAGGTAGAAAGCTTAATGAAAAAGGTAAGCTGCAGAGATTTTCAAAGAAAACCGGAGAATTTATTAAGTAATGGCAACTCCAAGATTAAAAGAAAAATACCTGAAGGACGTAGTCCCTGGTCTGAAGCAAAAGTTTCAGTACTCATCAGTAATGCAGGTACCTAAAGTGGAAAAAATTTGCATCAACAAAGGTATTGGCGCAGCTGTTGCCGATAAGAAATTGATTGATGTAGGTGTGGAGGAATTAACCACCATCACCGGCCAAAAGGCTGTAACCACCCGTTCCAAAAAAGATATTTCAAACTTCAAACTGCGCAATAACCAGGCAATTGGTGCCAAGGTTACGTTGCGTGGCGATAGAATGTATGAATTTATGGATCGCCTGATGAGTGTGGCTTTGCCTCGCGTGCGCGATTTCAAAGGCGTAAGCGATAAAGGTTTTGATGGTCGTGGCAATTACACACTTGGTGTAAAGGAGCAGATCATCTTCCCTGAGATCTCGATTGATAAAGTGAACAAAATCAATGGTATGGATATCACTTTCGTAACATCGGCTTCTTCTGATGAAGAGAGCTACGAGTTGCTGAAAGCGCTGGGTATGCCATTCGTAAATAAAAATTAATTGACTCCATGGCAAAATTATCAATTGTTGCAAGAGACAAGAAGAAGGAAAAACTGGTAGCACGCTACGCAGCCAAACGCAAAGCTTTGAAAGAAGCTGGCGATTGGGCCGGGCTGGATAAACTTCCAAGAAGTTCATCGGCTGTGCGTATCCGCAATCGCTGCAAACTTACTGGTCGCCCTCGCGGGTACATGGGTAAGTTCGGCATTTGCCGTAACCAGTTCCGCCAAATGGCCAGTGACGGTAAAATTCCGGGACTGACCAAGGCAAGCTGGTAAGCGCCTTCTCACACATATTTGGTTGCTGAGTATCAAGGTCGGGGCACCCTCGTAAAACAGGCTAAGCCGAAACCGGGTAACAGTTTGGATAACAGAAATTGTTATATATCTTTGCAGCCCGTTCCAAAAAACGGGTTTGCTTTTTATAAATAAGTAAAATGAAAACAACGGATCCAATAGCAGATTATTTAACCCGGTTGCGCAATGCCATCAAGGCACGTCACCGCGTGGTAGAAGTTCCTGCTTCCAACATCAAAAAGGAAGTAACTAAAGTGCTCTTTGATAAGGGCTATATCCTGAACTACAAGTTCGAGGATACTTCCAACAAGCAAGGCAATATTAAAATTGCATTGAAGTACAATCCTGAAACCAAGGAGTCGGCTATTACGAGCCTTACACGCATCAGCTCTCCTGGTTTGCGCCAGTATAAGGCGGCTGATAGTTTACCTAAAGTATTGAACGGATTAGGCATTGCCATCCTTTCTACTTCAAAAGGTGTAATTACCGACAAGGAAGCTAAGGCGCTTAATGTAGGTGGTGAAGTTTTGTGTTACATCTATTAAACGAAGCAGGTCATGTCACGTATAGGTAAATTACCCATAGCACTTCCGAAAGGAGTAACATTCTCCTTCGCAGCAGCAGACCATCTGGTGAGCATTAAAGGCCCTAAAGGTGAGTTGAAGCAAAAGATTGATGCTGACTTTACAGTAACCTTAGAAGAAGGAAACGTAGTAGTACAGCGCCCAACTGAACAAAAGCGCCATAAGGCTATGCACGGTTTATATCGTGCGCTAATTGCTAATATGATAACTGGCGTAAGCGAAGGTTACAAAACACAATTGGAACTTGTTGGTGTAGGTTATAAAGCATCTGCTCAAGGCAATGTGTTGGATCTTAGCTTAGGTTACTCACACAGTGTAATTGTGGGTATTCCATCAGAGTTAAAAGTTGCAGCTACCCAGGAGAAGGGTCAAAACCCAACCATTACTCTTGAAGGAATCGATAAGCAATTGATTGGTCAGGTTGCAGCCAAAATCAAATCGTTGCGTCCGGTTGAACCTTACAAAGGAAAAGGTATCCGCTTCACAGGTGAATATGTTCGTAGAAAAGCTGGTAAAGCAGCTGCTAAATAATAGTTGAGTTATGGCAAACATTAAAGACAGAAGAGTCCGCATTAAGAAGGGCATTCGCAAAAAGCTGGAAGGCACATCTGCCAGACCGCGCTTGTCTGTGTTCCGCAGCAATAAAGTGATCTATGCTCAAATCATAGACGACTCTAAAGGGCACACTGTAACTTCATCATCTTCTACCGAACTGGATAAGAAGGGTGGCGTTAATCTTACCATCTCTAAAACAGTTGGTAAAAAAGTAGCTGAAAAGGCAGTAGCCGCGGGTATCACAGAAATTGTGTTCGATCGCAATGGCTATCTCTATCATGGTAACATCAAAGCTTTGGCCGAAGGAGCCAGAGAAGGAGGTTTAAAATTTTAAAAGAGCATGACACAAAGTAACGTCAGCACGGTAAAAGCTAGCGAAATAGACCTGAAAGAAAAGGTTGTTGCTATTCAGCGTGTAGCCAAAGTAGTAAAGGGTGGTAGAAGATTCAGCTTTGCAGCCATTGTGGTTGTTGGCGATGGCAACGGAGTAGTAGGGTACGGTTTGGGAAAAGCCAATGAAGTAACCGATGCTATCACAAAAGGAATTGATGATGCCAAGAAGCACCTGGTGAAAGTTCCGATCATTAAAGGAACAGTTCCGCATGAGTCGCTTGGTAAGTTTGGTGGTGGCTTTGTATTGTTGAAGCCAGCTTCGCCTGGTACTGGAGTAATTGCCGGTGGTGCGATGCGTGCCGTATTAGAAAGTGCCGGTGTACATAATGTATTGGCTAAGTCTAAAGGTTCATCTAACCCGCACAACGTGGTTAAAGCTACTTTCAAAGCATTAACCACTATGCGCGATCCGCAGACAATTGCCCGCAACCGCGGTGTATCATTATCGAAAGTATTTAACGGATAAGAGTTATGGCAAAAGTTAGAATTACTCAAACCCGCAGCACAATAAAGAGACCTGAGACTCAATTGAGAACAATTCAGTCGTTAGGTTTAGGAAGAGTACACCGTTCTGTTGAAGTGGAATACACACCACAGATTCAGGGCATGGTTAAGAAAGTAAAACATTTGGTGACCGTAACCGAATTATAAGAATGAAACTGCATACACTTAAGCCGGCCGAAGGTTCGGTAAAGACAAATAAGCGCCTGGGAAGAGGTCAGGGCTCTGGTGGTAGCACCGCGGGTCGTGGACATAAGGGTGCACAATCACGCTCAGGTTACCATAAGAAATTTGGTTTCGAAGGTGGTCAGATGCCTTTACAGAGACGTATTCCGAAGTTCGGTTTTAAGAACAACGAAAAAGTATACTTTAAGGCAATTAATCTTGATGCCTTGGAAGAACTAGCGCAAAAAACAAAAGCTGCTTCGCTTACTGTTCAATTGATGATTGAGAACGGAATTGTAGGTAAGAAAGACAGTGTTAAGATTTTGGGTCGTGGAGAGTTAAAAGCAAAAGTTAGCGTAGAAGCACATGCTTTCTCAACCACAGCCACTAAAGCAATTGAAAACGTAGGAGGTACCGCCACAACCATTAAGTAATGAAGCGTTTCTTTACTACCATAAAGAACATTTTTTCAATCGAAGACCTCCGGATTCGTATTTTAAATACGATCGGGTTTCTGATCATTTTCCGTCTCGGTTCATACATTGTATTGCCAGGCGTAGATGCAGTTATTCTCGAACAAACCGGTGGAACCCAGGGTGGTATTTTCGATTTGTTAAACACTTTCCTTGGCGGATCATTTAGCCGGGCATCCATTTTTGCACTGGGTATTATGCCTTACATCTCGGCATCTATCGTAGTACAACTTTTAACGGTAGCAGTTCCACACTTCACCAAACTTCAGAAAGAGGGTGAAAGCGGACGTAAGCGTTTAAATCAATTCACCCGTATTCTTACTATCATCATCACGGCAGCACAGTCGTATGGTTATATCCGCGCAACCATCCCGAACGAAGCAGTAGTAAATCCGGGCTTGTTCTTTACATTATCGTCAATCGTGATTTTGATTGCAGGCACCATGTTCTGTATGTGGTTAGGCGAGCGCATCACGGACAAGGGAATTGGTAACGGTATCAGCATGTTGATTATGATCGGTATTGTGTCACGTTTTCCAGTGGCTATCTATCAGGAAATTGATACTAAAGGAATGAATGGTATGTTGTTGTTTATCCTTGAGGTATTGGCTCTGTTCTTTGTAGTGGTGGGTGTAATTGCATTAACTCAGGCAACTCGTAGAATTCCGGTTCAGTATGCCAAGCAGGTTGTAGGTAATAAATTATATGGCGGCAAGCGTGATTTTATTCCATTGAAGTTGAATTCGGCAGGTGTAATGCCAATCATCTTCGCACAAGCGTTGATGTTTATTCCGCCTCTCGTTGCGCAAATCTGGCAAGACAGCGACATCGGAACCTATGTAGGTTCTACCTTTGCGGACTTTACTTCTTGGCAATACAACTTATTGTTTGCTACCCTTATTCTGATTTTCACTTTCTTCTATACAGCTATCACAGTGCCATCGAACGACATTGCTGATAACTTAAAAAGAAATGGCGGATTTGTTCCCGGTATTAAACCTGGAAAAGAAACAGCTGAATTTATTGATAGTATTCTATCTAAAATAACTTTACCGGGCGCCATCTTCCTGGCTGCGGTTGCTATCCTACCTGCATTTGCAGTGAAGGCTGGAATTACGCAGAACTTTGCTCAATTCTACGGTGGTACTTCACTTCTGATTTTGGTGGGTGTTGTGTTAGACACACTCCAGCAGATTGAAAGCTACTTGTTGATGCGGCATTACGAGGGGATGATGAAGTCAGGTAGAGTAAAAGGACGTTCTCAGTTTGCTGCGGCTTGAAGTTGAATGATTCGCTATAAGACGGACGAGGAGATTCAGTTAATGCGAGACAGTGCACAGATCTTAGGAAAAGTGCACGGTGAAATTGCAAAACGGGTAAAACCGGGTGTAAAAACCAAAGAACTGAATGCGATTGCCGAGGAGTTTATTCGCGATCATGGTGCTTCGCCATCGTTTAAAAACTACCACGGGTTTCCGGCTGCCTTGTGCATGTCGGTAAATGAAGTAGTAGTGCACGGGTTTCCGGGTGAATACGAGTTGAAAGAAACCGATGTGGTTTCGATTGATTGCGGAGTGAAGTACCAGGGATACCATAGCGACTCAGCCTACACCTACCCACTTGAAAAAGTGAGTGCTGAAGTGTTGAAGTTGCTGGAACGCACCTACGAATCGTTGGAGATCGGAATCTCACAAGCACGTTCGGGTAACCGGATGGGTGATGTAAGTTTCGCCATTCAACAACACGTGGAGCAGTTTGGATACGGTGTTGTGCGTGAGTTGGTAGGGCATGGAGTAGGGAAAGACCTGCACGAAGATCCAGATGTGCCTAACTACGGAAAGCGTGGAAAGGGTGTGAAGTTGGCTCCGGGTATGGTGTTCGCGATTGAACCCATGATAAATCTGGGAACCAAAAACGTAGTACAGGAGAAAGATGGGTGGACCATCCGAACCTCAGATCGTAAACCTTCGGCCCATTTTGAGCATACGGTAGCGATCCACAAAGACAGAACGGAAGTCATAACGACTCACGAGTATATAGAACAAAACTATTCGTTCAAGTGGCGAAACAAAAGTCGATAGAGCAGGACGGAACCATTTTGGAGGCACTTTCCAATGCCATGTTTAGAGTGCAATTGGAAAACGGCCACGAAGTGTTGGCACATATTTCAGGAAAGATGCGGATGCACTACATCCGGATTTTACCTGGCGATAAGGTAAGACTGGAAATGTCGCCTTACGATTTAACAAAGGGAAGAATAACGTTTAGATATAAATAGAAGGACTATGAAAGTCAGAGCATCTATAAAAAAACGCAGTGCCGATTGCAAGATCATCAGGCGCAAGGGCAAACTGTTTGTTATTAACAAGAAGAATCCACGGTATAAACAAAGACAAGGATAATTATGGCACGTATTGCTGGTGTAGATATTCCGGACAACAAAAGAGGCGAGATCGCCCTTACGTACATCTATGGCATTGGCCGTAGATCGGCTCAGCGTATTCTTACGAAAGTAGGAGTAAACTGGGATAAGAAAGCAAAAGAGTGGAACGATGAAGAATCGAATGCCATCCGTGCTGCTATTGCCGAAGAATTCAAGATTGAGGGTGCCCTTAAATCTGAAGTTCAGCTTAGCGTAAAGCGGTTGATGGACATTGGATGTTACCGAGGGCTGCGTCACCGCAGAGGATTACCGGTTCGTGGTCAAACTACCAAGAACAATGCGCGCACCCGCAAAGGAAAGCGTAAGACGGTAGCGAACAAGAAGAAGGCAGTTAAAGGATAATTAATTTAAAAAAAACATAACAACTTTTCTGTATGGCAGCACCAGTTGAAAAGAAGAAGGATAAAAGTAAAAAACGCGTAGTAGTGGTTGAGGCTATTGGCCAGGCTCACGTACGCGCAACCTTCAACAACATCATTATATCCATGACCAACTCAACCGGTCAGGTTATCTCCTGGGCTTCGGCAGGAAAGATGGGTTTTAAGGGTTCAAAGAAAAACACACCTTATGCCGCTCAGGTAGCTGCACAAGAGTGTTCTGTAAAAGCGTTTGAACTTGGATTGCGCAAAGTGGAAGTATTTGTAGTTGGCCCTGGTGCCGGCCGCGAGTCTGCCATCCGCAGCATTCAGGCTTCAGGAATTGAAGTGATGGTGATTAAGGATATGACGCCAATCCCGCACAACGGTTGCCGCCCGCCTAAGAAAAGAAGAGTTTAATAATTAACGACAACGTAATACTAACATGGCAAGATACACAGGCCCCAAAGCGAGAATCTCCAGAAGATTTAACGAGCCTATTCTTGGTGAAAACAAAGCGCTGCAAAAAAAGAACTATGCACCGGGTATGCATGGTAAAGGTAAAAAGCGTAAGCAATCTGAATATGCAGTGCAGTTAGCTGAAAAGCAAAAAGCAAAGTATATCTACGGAGTGCTGGAACGCCAGTTCGAAAACATTTTCGATAAGGCTTCGCGCAAGAAAGGCGTAACAGGCGAAGTGTTACTTCAAATGTTAGAGTCGCGCTTGGATAACACAGTTTACCGTTTAGGTATTGCACCTACACGCAGAGCTGCGCGCCAATTGGTGGTGCACAAACACATTACTGTAAATGGCGATGTGGTAAACATTCCTTCATTGAGCCTTCGTCCTGGCGATGTAATTGCCGTACGCGAGAAGTCAAAATCGTTGGAAACCATCAGCAACTCATTGTCAGTTCAGGGAGCTAAGAAGTACAATTGGTTAGAATGGAATAACAGCGAACTGGAAGGAAAGCTGATTAATCTGCCATTGCGGTCAGATATTCCAGAAAACATCAACGAGCAGTTGATTGTGGAATTGTACTCTAAGTAATTAACACATTTAATCAAATTTGATATGTCAATATTAGCGTTTCAAATGCCGGAAAAAGTGGTAATGGAAAAATCAGATGATTTCCATGGCCTCTTTACCTTCAAACCATTAGAAAAAGGTTACGGAGTAACAATCGGTAATGCTTTAAGACGGATTCTGCTTTCTTCTTTGGAAGGTTATGCAATCACTGGAATTAAAGTTCCGGGTGTGTTGCACGAGTTTTCAACTATAGAAGGTGTAGTAGAAGATGTAGCCGAAATTATTCTTAACCTGAAGCAAGTACGCTTCAAAAAGGTGAGCGATAATTTTGACAACAAGATTGTGGTGAATATCAAAAAGCAAAAGCAATTTAAAGCTGGCGATATTTCTAAGTTCACCTCATCGTTCGAGATATTGAACAGCGACCATGTAATCTGTAACCTGGACGAAACAGCTCAATTTGAAATTGAACTGACCATCGAAAAAGGTCGTGGCTACTTGCCAGCTGAAGAGAACAAACCTAATGAGCAGGTATTCGGATTTATTCCGATCGATGCCATCTTCACACCTGTAAAGAATGTGAAGTACAGCGTAGAGAATACTCGCGTTGAGCAGAAGACTGACTACGAAAAATTGTTGATTGATATTGAAACAGATGGTTCAATCCACCCTGAAAAGGCATTGGAAGGAGCAGCTTTCATTTTGATTCAACATTTCCGTTTGTTCTCTGATAAATCAATTGAACTTGAAACCGGAAAAGATAGCGAAGTAGAGCAGGTTGACGAAGAGATGCTACACATGCGCAAGTTGTTGAAAACACAATTGCATGATCTGGATCTTTCGGTACGGGCCTACAACTGTTTGAAAGCTGCCGATGTTAAGTCGCTTGGCGATTTAGTGCAATTGGATATTTCAGACATGATGAAATTCAGAAACTTTGGTAAAAAATCGTTGGCTGAATTAGAGCAACTGGTGGCTGAGAAGAACCTGACGTTTGGTATGGATCTGGCCAAGTATAAACTCGAAGAAGACTAACCCATGAGACACGGTAAGAAAATTAATCACTTAGGAAGAACTGCGGCTCACCGCCATGCACTTCTTTCTAATATGGCATCTTCACTTATTTTAAATAAGAGAATTACTACTACGGTTGCCAAAGCTAAAGCATTAAAGAAGTATGTTGAACCTTTGCTTACCAAAGCAAAAGATAACACAACACACTCACGCAGAACGGTAATGTCATACCTTCAAAACAAAGAGTCGGTTACGGCATTGTTTGGAGAAGTGGCAGGTCGTATTGGCGATAGACCAGGTGGATATACCCGGATTATCAAATTCAGTGCACCTCGCTTAGGCGATGCTGCTGAAATGTGTTTGCTGGAGTTGGTTGATTTCAACGACATCTACAAAAAAGAAGGTGCCGAGAAGAAAGCTAAAACCCGCAGAAGCCGCGGAGCTAAAAAAGTTGAGGGTGCGGAAGAAACCTCGGCAGAGGTAAAAGCTGAGGAGCCAAAGAAGGCCGCCAAAAAGTCTAAGAAAAAGGAATAAGTGGCCTTTGCAGGATATAACGAAGGGATTGAATTTCAGAATTCAATCCCTTTTTTATTGTCGTAACCGTTTGAAATCAGAATCTGAAATTTTAAGGAAATTAAAACCTGTAAAACCTTTAATACCAGTATTTTTGTTAACCAAAATCGAAACGAATTGAGCGCAAAAGCATACTTACTCCTGGCCGATGGCCTTCTGTTAGAAGGAAAAGCAATTGGTAAACGTGGTACCACAGGCGGAGAGATTTGCTTCAACACCGGCATGACTGGCTATCAGGAAATCTACACCGATCCATCTTACTACGGCCAGATAATCGTAAACACTACCGCGCATATTGGTAATTATGGTACGGTTGCCGAAGAACAGGAATCAGCCTCACCGAAAATAAGCGGTATTGTGGTGAACGAATTCTCAGATGAATTCAGTCGCAAGACGGCCAAGGATAGTTTGCAAACTTATTTAGAGAAAAACGGAGTAGTAGGTATTTCAGACCTCGACACCCGAATGCTGGTGCGCTACATTCGCAGTAAAGGTGCTATGAATGCGCTGATCTCTTCGGAGTTAACACCCGAGCAAATGAAAGCTGAAATAAAGAAAGTGCCTTCTATGGATGGCCTTGAATTATCTTCGGTAGTAAGTACTAAGGAAGCTTACTTTTATGGTGATGCCAAAGCGCCCATTAAAATAGCCGCACTTGATTTAGGTATTAAAACAAATATTCTACGCAACCTTGCTTTGCGCGATTGTTACGTAAAAGTGTTCCCGGCTAAAACTTCCTTTGCGGAAATGGAAAAGTGGGAGCCACACGGCTACTTTATTTCCAATGGTCCTGGCGATCCTTCGGTAATGGATTATGCCATCAAAACGGTAAAAGATATTCTTGCGGCAGATAAACCTACCTTTGGTATTTGCCTTGGGCATCAGCTATTGGCGCTTGCAGCAGGATTAACAACCTATAAAATGCACCACGGTCATCGTGGGTTAAACCATCCGGTTAAAAATCTGCTTAGTGGCTTGGGCGAAATGACTTCGCAGAATCATGGCTTCGCGGTAAGCGAGAAGGAAATTGAAAAAAATCCAGATGTGGAAGTAACACACCTGCACTTGAATGACAGTACGATTATGGGTATTCGCTTAAAAAGCAAGCGTGCATTTTCAGTACAGTATCACCCCGAAGCTTCGCCTGGCCCACACGATTCGCAATATTTGTTCGATCAGTTTGTAACTATGGTGAAAGAAGGTAACATGGTTGGCGTTTAATAAATCCACATTCAAAATGAAAAGAATACTACCTCTAATACTTTTTTTAACGATTGCAGTTATGAGTTCAGCTCAGGAAAAATTACTTCAGCATGTAGTATTGTTTGAGTTTAAGACGAGTGCTAAACCTGAAGACATCAAGAAAATTGAAAATGCTTTCAGTGCGCTTTCAACCACCATTAAGGAGATCAAAAAATTTGAATGGGGAACTAACAACAGCCCTGAAAATCTTAACCAGGGATTTACGCATTGTTTTATTGTAAGCTTTGCTTCCGAAAAAGATCGGGATATTTATTTGCCGCATCCTGAACATAAAAAATTTGTGTCGCTGGCCGGCCCATTCTTTGAAAAAGTTTTGGTTGTTGATTATTGGCAACAGCACTAAAATCCTGAATAGTATTTAAAAACAACTTTCCATCTTTAATTAAAAAATTATGAGTTTAATCGAAGGAATCCATGCCCGTCAAATCTTAGATAGCCGCGGCAATCCTACTGTTGAAGTAGATGTAGTTACTGAATCCGGTGCGTTTGGTCGCGCTGCGGTTCCATCAGGTGCCTCTACGGGTACACACGAAGCTGTTGAATTGCGCGATGGCGATAAAAAAACATATCTCGGTAAAGGCGTATTGAAGGCTGTTGATAATGTGAATAATAAAATTGCCGCTGAAATTGTTGGGCTGGATGTGTTCGATCAGAATCTGATTGACAAAGTAATGATTGAGTTAGATGGTACCAGCAATAAAGGCAAACTCGGTGCGAATGCAATATTAGGTGCGTCATTGGCAGTAGCCAAAGCAGCGGCAATGGAAGCTGGCCAATCACTGTATCGTTACATTGGTGGTGTAAATGCAAATACACTTCCAGTACCGATGATGAACATTTTAAATGGTGGAAGCCATGCCGATAACTCCATCGACTTTCAGGAATTTATGGTAATGCCAGTTGGTGCCGATACTTTTTCTGAAGCCTTGCAAATGGGTGCCGAAGTTTTCCATACCCTGAAAAAAGTATTGCACGATCAGGGCCTTTCTACAAACGTAGGCGATGAAGGTGGATTTGCACCAAATATCAAATCGAACGAAGAGGCTATTGAAATAGTGATTAAAGCAATCGAGAAAGCCGGGTACAAACCTGGTTCTGATATCTTCATTGCATTAGATCCTGCAGCTTCAGAATTCTATGATCCAAAAACAAAGTTGTATCACTTTAAAAAATCTTCAGGCAAGAAATTGAAGCCAGAAGAAATGGCCGCGTATTGGACCAACTGGTCTAAGAAGTACCCCATTATTTCATTGGAGGATGGAATGGCCGAAGAAGACTGGGCCGGTTGGAAAACCCTTACCGATAGCATTGGCGATAAAGTACAATTGGTGGGTGATGATTTGTTTGTAACCAATGTAGATTTCCTGCAGAAAGGAATTGACAAAGGAGTTGCCAATGCAATCCTGATAAAAGTAAATCAGATAGGTTCGTTAACCGAAACGATCAATGCCGTTAACCTCGCTAAGCGTAACAGCTACAAGAGCATTATGTCGCATCGTTCAGGCGAAACAGAAGACAGCACAATTGCAGACCTTGCAGTGGCTTTGAATACCGGCCAGATCAAAACAGGTTCGGCTTCACGTTCCGACAGGATGGCAAAATACAATCAGCTTATTCGTATTGAGGAAGAACTTGGCGAAACAGCCTACTTCCCCGGTAAGAAATTCTGATATACTTTGAAACTCAAACCAAAGGCTGTTGCGAAAGTGACAGCCTTTTTTTGTTCCCCAATTTGGGAAAGACAGGCCTGAGAGAGCCAGATTTGGGATTTCGTTGAAGGCATATTTTCTCATATTCTTCATATTTATTGGATTTTAAGGCTTTTTTGAACCTCGTCTGGTTTTTGCCAAAGTATGCCAAAAGGTTTTCATCTAATTGGAGCCTTTCAAGTATGGAAGCAAATATGATGATGGTGTCGTTTGTGTTGTTGGTGGCAGCGGGTGGCTTAATCGTGTTCCTGGTGCGCGAGCAATTTCTGGGTGCCGATTTTCAACACAATCTGGTTGGCGTTTGGTTTAATGAGCACATGAATGTGCGCGTTTTAATCTACGATGTTGATTCCGTGTTTCAGGGTTCGGTTGTGTGGGCCGATAACATGAACAACTCTATACTGGGTACCCGTGTGTTAGAGAATTTGCGCGTGGGTATGTTTAAGAGATGTAAGGGTTCGTATATCGACCCGCTTTCGACCAAAGAGTTTGATGTTACCCTACATTTGAAAAACAAATCGGTATTGAAAGTAACAACCTTCCATAAAGGCACACAGGATGTAGCCTTTGCGCAGGAGTGGAAGCTGATGAAGCCTTAGTCAGTATTTGAGTAGATAGATTTTAGAAGCAAATCGGGCCTCGGGCCCGATTTGCTATTTAAGCCAGTAAATCTCTATCTTCGTACAACCATTTTTTAAACTTATGCTCAAAAAACTCCCACCAGCATTCAGAAATTTTTATATCGTTACGGGGTTGCTCTTTTTTATATGGCTTCTGCTGCTTGATTCCAACGATCTTATTTCGCGTTTTAAGATGACAGCCAAAGTAAATAGCCTTGAAAATGAAAAGGAGTTTTACTTAGAGAAGATTAGTGAAGTAGAAAAAGACCGAAAAGAACTGCTCACCAATAAAGAGCTGCTTGAAAAGTTTGCCCGCGAAAAGTATCTGATGAAAAAAGAAAAGGAAGATATATTCATTGTTCAGGAAGATTGATTGCAGAACGTTAACACACATCACCATGAAGAAGGTAGCGGGAGTAATACTATTGTTTGTTTCAATCAGCTCATGGGCGCAACGCGATATAGATGATAATGCGGGATTGACTCTCAAAGACAGAATCTACACGGGCGGAGGTTTGGCATTTAATGGAGGAAGCGATGCGTTTGGGAATCGTTACATTTATTTTGCAGTCAACCCGATTGTAGGGTATATGGTTACTCCAAAATTTTCGGTAGGTACTGGTGTTACCTGGCAGCGTTTTGCATACACACAACCTATCAAATTAAATATTGATCAGTACGGAGTAAGCCCATTTATGCGGTATAATTTCGATCAGTTATTTGCTTATGGCGAGTACAACCTAATTAACACACCTGTTTTTCTTGGAACCGGAGAGCGCAGGAATTTTGATCGGCTTTTACTTGGGTTAGGTTATGCCCAGCCTATTGGGTCTCGAAGCAAAATCAACCTGATGGCTCTATATGATGTGATCTATGATAGCCAGGAGCGGGCCTTTGCCTCGCCTTGGGTGTTCAGGGTTTTCTTTACGCTATAGAAATTCAATCAACTTAAATCCGTCCTACCCACGGGTTAACCATCTGTCCATTTTTTAGTTAGGATCAAGTCTGAGGTCTTGTATTTTAGCAGTAATTCAATTTGTATTTCACTACATCAATTCAAATTAATATGAAATCAACTATAACACTATTGGCTGCATTGTGCTTGTCAACGGCAATAACCTTTGGCCAAACTGTAACCGATGAAGCTTTAATCAAAAAAGCAAAAGCCATTCACGAACGTGTAATTACATTAGATACGCACGATGATATTGACGTTTCCAATTTCACCACGGCAGTAAACTACACGCAACGCCTTAACACACAAGTTAACCTTCCTAAAATGAATGAAGGCGGCCTCGATGTATCTTGGCTGATTGTGTACACGGGTCAGGGTGAATTAACCGAAGAGGGTTATACAAAAGCCTACGCCAATGCCGATGCTAAGTTTAACGCCATCCATAGGTTATGTAAAGAAATTGCACCCGATAAAATTGAACTGGCCCTAACATCTGCCGATGTGAGAAGAATTGTAAAAGCAGGCAAGAAGGTGGCGATGATTGGTGTGGAAAATGGCTACCCGATAGGAACGGATATAAAAAGAGTAAAAGAATTTTATGATCGGGGTGCGCGCTATATGTCACTGGCGCATAACGGCCATAGTCAATTAGCTGACTCCAATACTGGCGAGCGTGATAATGTATGGCTGAACAATGGACTTAGTCCGCTGGGGCGCGAAGTAATTAGTGAAATGAATAAGTGGGGCATTATGGTTGATCTTTCGCATCCCTCTAAAGCCGCAAACATAGAAGCAATCAAATTATCAAAAGCTCCGGTAATTGCGTCACACTCATCAGCCCGGACATTGAATGATGTAAGCCGTAATCTGGATGATGAACAATTAGAGTTGATAAAAGCCAACAAAGGTGTTGTACAAACTGTAGCGTTTAAGAGCTATGTGAACACCAAAAAGAATGAAGCGAATGCCGCTAAGGTAAATGAGATTGTAAAAGCAGTTGCTGCCGAAGAAGGGTTTACTGTGTTGGAACGATCCGCTATGCGCGATTTATCAGCAGAAGAACGCACGGCTTACTTTAAAAAGTATGCTGAGATAACTGCCAAAGCAAAGCCACGTATTGAGAAAGAAGTAAACCCGGTAGCGCCACCCGTAAACGTGGCCGACTTTGTAGATCATATCGATTATCTCGTTAAGAAGATTGGTATTGATCATGTAGGGATTAGTTCTGATTTTGATGGTGGTGGTGGTATTGATGGCTGGAACGATGCATCTGAAACATTTAACGTAACGTTAGAATTAGTAAAGCGCGGTTACACCGAAGCACAAATCAGTAAGCTGTGGAGTGGTAACTTATTGCGTGTGTTAGATGATGTGCAAGCTGTAGCGAAGAAGATACAAGCTGGGAAGTTGTAAGACTTATTTAAAGTTCTTATTTGAAAGGATGGTGCGAGCCATCCTTTTTTTGTTGGTGAAGTTGCGGATAACAACTATTGGTGTTGGAAATTCTTAAAAAACCTGAAGAGCTGGTTATTTCCCAACCCGTGTGGATTGAAGAACAGCAAGCTTCCATTGTTTTCTTTCGCTTAGTAAAATCACAGTTTCGTTCCAGTTTGCAATACGCTCATTGCCATTGCTGGTAATGGTTGAGGTTAGGTTATAAGTGGCCCAGGCTACATCACCCTTCAGTGTAATATTTATAAATTCAAACGTGTTTATTCGTTTGAAATCCGAAGCAATATTTTTTGTGATAGCGCGATGAATAAGTGTATCAATAGTCCAGGTTTCACCATATTCATAAAACCGTACATCTGGGGTGCAGTTTTTTCTTAGGCTTACTGAATCCCGATTAGATAACGCTTCAAAAACATTAATTATAGTTTGCTGTATTTCTTGCTGGCTTTTCGAGTGGGCTTGCTGTGCAAATGTTACAAAGCTCAGCATCATGTAATAAGTAATTAGTAAGTATTTCATCGTAGTGAGGTCAAACACTCTTCAATTTTTGTCGTTACTGACCGATGAAGCATGAAGGTGGACGATTTTCCAATTACGTTTTTCTTTTACCAAAATTAGCGAGCGTCTTGATAACGTACTTACTCCGTCTCCCAGGTGGAATGTAACAACCGCAGTTTGCTGGTATAGCTGGATGTAAATATCCTTCGGACTTATTTGTAGTTTTCTGGTATTACTTACGTCCTCAAACTCGGGAAAAATTGTCAACCAAGCAGTTTCAATTTGTTGCCTGCCTTGTATTCGCCTCGCTTGATTCCAAAAGGGATAAAAAACGGTAGCATCATCAGCGAATGTTTCTCTAAATGCTGACCAATTGAAACTATTAAAAGCTGTCACAAAATTATTAACAGATTTTATAACAGCTATTGAATCTTTATTCTGAGCACTTAAATTAAAGTTGATTATCAAATAAAGGATTATTAATGTAAGTCGGACTTTAGTCATAGTTTATTTCGTTACTAGAGTTTCTAACACAACTTTAAAAAATATTCATCCGTAGCTCGTACTCAATACAATTAACATTAAATAACTAATTTCTGTGAATTGGGTTAGTCGAAAAATAAAAATCAAAACTCCACCCCAAAACTTTCCCCCACCACTCTCAAATCTTTCACCACTTTATCTACCAACGGAATTCCTTCCTTCATTCTAATTGCTTCAAACTCTCGTTCCGGATCACCCGGTATAACTAAATGATCGTAGCCTTCGGCAGTTTTAGCGCTGCGGAAGCGGGTAATCCAATTATCCATGTGTGTTTTGAATTCGGCTGCAGGACGGAACGCATCTACACGCATCGCCCCAAAGAAATGACCAATACCTTCGCCAACCGGATCGGCTGGTGGTGCCAGAAAACTTACAAAAGGCGGAACCCACGGCCCGTAATTGGCACCACTCAACACAGCCGAAAAGATATCAACCCACGCACCCAAACAAAAACCTTTGTGACTGCCATGTTCACGATCGCTTCCCAACGGTAATAGTGCCCCACCATCTTTTAATTCGTTGGGATTAATTGAAGTGCTGCCATCTTTTTTCTGAATCCAACCTTCAGGTGCTTCTTTATTTTTTCGCTGTAGTATTTCAAGTTTACCATTGGCTGCTGTGGTAGTAGCAAAGTCGGCTACAAACGCAGGTTGCTTATCGGCAGGAATGGCCACACAAATGGGGTTAGTACCGAGCAAGCGCTCAACCGAAAAAGTGGGTGCCACCAACGGACTCGCATTGGTCATGGCTATGCCAATCATATCTTTTTGCAACGCCATCATAGCATGGTAACCTGCGATACCAAAATGGTTAGAGCCTTTTACGGCCACCCAACCCGTTCCGGCTACAGCCGCTTTTTGCATGGCTATCTCCATGGCTTTTGGCGCCACCACCAAGCCCAACCCGCTGTCGCCATCCACCACAGCGGTACTCGGTGTTTCGTGTACTACTTTGATTTTTGGATTTGCGTTAATACGCTTCGCTTCCCACAGGCGCACGTAGCCGGAAAGTCGAGCAACGCCATGCGAATCGATGCCGCGCAAATCTGCGCTCAGCAATACATCGGCAGCCAGTTGGGCCTCGGCCTCGGGGCAATTCATTTTTCTAAA
Source organism: Cytophagales bacterium (assembly GCA_017303795.1). Classification (GTDB taxonomy): domain Bacteria; phylum Bacteroidota; class Bacteroidia; order Cytophagales; family Cyclobacteriaceae; genus ELB16-189. The sequence continues at coordinate 256,680 of JAFLBR010000005.1, forward strand.
AACAGCTACAGCAAACTGCCACAGTTGATCGTAAGGAATAGTTAGTTCAGTCATAGCGCAAAAGTTGCCTGATTCAGGCCAGATTTCAAGATATAATTAAAATTTAAAGATAGGGTTATGGAAAAACTTTTCACCCAACATCTTATTGTCAAAAATTCTAAAAATCATGACAAATCAACTTTTAACATCGGCTTTGGTGATGAGCGCGCTGGTAGCGGTGGCTCAACCCGATAAGCCGGTAGATTCAAAGATTACAGATGTTACCGTATTCCTGAACAAGGCCCAGATTTCGCGCACGGTTAAAACGCGGGTAGAAGCGGGTAAAACAAATCTGATTGTAACCGGACTTTCTTCACAACTCGATCCGCAAAGTGTGCAGGTTTCTGGTAAAGGCAGTGTAATTATTCTGGGCACCTCGCATCAACAAAACTTTTTGAGTGAGTTTAATTTGCCCAAGCCTATCCGCATGTTGCGCGATTCGGCAGAAACCCTGCAACGGCAACTGGTGCTGGAGCAAAGTCAGAAAGAGATTCTGAACAAGGAAGAGCAAATGTTGTTGAGCAACCAGAAAATTGGTGGCACCAATCAAAACTTAACAGTGGCCGAACTGAAAGCGATGGCCGATTTTTATCGCACGCGCTTAGGCGATATTGTTTCATCGCGCATGAAGCAAGACGAGAAAGTTAAAAAGCTGAATGAACGTATCGCTAAACTGAATACACAGATCAACAGCCAGAATGAATTGTATCAAAGAAACACCAGCGAATTGGTGGTGAGCATTTCTACGGAAGCACCAACAACTGTAGAATTACAAGTGCGTTACGTGGTGGCTAATGCCGGTTGGAGTCCGGTATATGATTTACGGGCTGTGGATACTAAAAATCCTGTGCAGTTAAGTTATAAAGCCAATGTATTTCAAAGTACAGGCGAGGAGTGGAGTAATGTGAAATTGAAACTTTCCACAGCCAACCCAAATCTTAGCGGATTAAAACCAGTGTTGAGTTCCTGGTATCTGGATTTTTATTATCCGATAGCGTACGAAATGGCTAAACGTAAATCAATGGCAGGTGCTCCTGCAGCCGCGCTTAAAGCGGAGCTGAATGCGCAAGAGGACTTCGAAATGAAAGTAGCTTCTGTGGCTGATTATGTAACTACCATTCAGACTTCTTTAAACACCGAATTTGATATTGCATTGCCATACACGGTTGCCTCTTCAGCCAAAGCGGTGGTAGTTGATATTCGGAATTACGATATGAAAGCTGATTACATTTATTCGGTTGCACCGAAGTTGGATGCGGATGCCTTTTTGATGGCCCGCGCTACTGGTTGGGAAGAGTTTAATCTATTGCCGGGAGAAGCCAATATTTTCTTTGAAGGAACTTTTGTGGGTAAATCGTTTATTGATCCGAACAACATTAAAGATACATTGGAAGTTTCCCTTGGTCGCGATAAGCGGATTGTAGTGAAACGTGAAAAGTTGAAAGACCTGACTTCAAAAAACTTTATGGGCTCATCGCGTAAGGAAAGTTATGTGTGGGAAATTTCGGTGCGCAATACCAAAACGGATGCAGTTAAAATTATAATTGAAGATCAGGTACCGGTATCGCAGAATACACAGATTGAAGTGACTACAGTTGATCTTGGCGGTGCGAAGTACAACAAAGATACCGGTAAGCTTACGTGGGAGTTGGAATTGAAACCGAACGAAACCCGTAAATTGGTTTACAAGTTTGAGGTGAAATATCCAAAGGATAAACAGGTTTCCGGATTGTAAAATAAGTTAGGCGTCATGGCCGCTTCGAGCGGTCAGACGCCTAATCTGTTAACTGTGCAAGCACCCCCTCCTTCAACGAATAAGAAGAAACCCGGATAGCATCAAATAAATGTATCTGTAAAAGATATTTGATCAGGCAACACGCCACAACAATCATCTCCACCCGCATTTCAATCATGCCCGGTATTTGCATGCGCGCAGCCCGATCTTTTACCAAAAGCTCTTCATAGATTTCATCAAACGCTTTTATGGAGAAAGGTGTTTCGGGTGCTTCCGTTACCGGGATGTCGTTGCGGAAACAATAAATATCACTCAGCGTGTCGAATGTTCCGCTTGAACCAATCAAGACGTTAGGTTGATGTTTTTTTAATTGTTCAACCAACGGTTTTAGTTCTGTATCGAAGTAATTAAAAAGTGATTGAACTTCTTCTGGTAAAATAGGATCGTGCTTTTGAAATCGTTCCAGCAACCGTTGCCCGCCAATTTCAAAACTATGGCTCCAGAATATCTCAGTCTGATTGGCAATGATAAACTCTACACTACCACCACCAATATCCATTATAACATGTTTTTGGTCACCCATTGTAATAGCGGCTCTTGCTCCGTGGCAGATGTACTCCGCCTCTTGTATGCCTGATATGATGTTGGTTTTTATACCCGTCTCTACTTCAATTCTCTTGCTTACGTCCGCTCCATTTGCTGCATTGCGCATAGCGCTGGTACCAAATGCTAAAACCTGATTTATACCCACTTCATCAAGAGTCTTTTTAAACGCCTTCATTGTGGTTAACGCGCGACTGATAGCCGCATCGGTAATCAGGTTGCGGTTTATACCTCCCACGCCCAGTTTTACCGGTACTTTTTCGCGATGGACGATATGGAAATTTCCAGCTTCCGTTTCCGCTATCAGCAAATGGAACGTATTGGTGCCCATATCAATAATCGCAACCTTATTCATAGTCGGTAATTCATGTGGCCAAGATACAATCCGGTGGCAACAATTTCTATCTTTGAAGGTAAGTACGATATACTATGACCAAACGAAAAATCAAATCCGAAATCCTTCAACCTAAGTTTGACGAACTGGAACGCAAAAACCAGGAAGCTCTTTTAGGCGGAGGCGAACAACGCATTGAACAACAACACAAGCGTGGTAAACTTACGGCCCGCGAGCGTATTCATTTATTATTAGATGAAGGCTCGTTTGAAGAGCTTGGAAAATTTGTGATGCATCGGGCCAAAGATTTTGGTTTAGATAAAGAGCATTACCTGGGCGATGGTGTGGTTACCGGTTATGGTACTATTCACGGTCGGTTGGTATATGTATTCTCGCAAGACTTCACCGTGTTTGGTGGTTCCCTTTCCGAAACCCATGCCGAGAAAATCGTAAAGATCATGGATCTGGCTATGAAGAATGGTGCGCCCGTTATTGGATTAAACGATTCGGGCGGTGCACGTATTCAGGAAGGTGTGGTTTCGTTGGGTGGCTATGCCGATATTTTTTATCGTAACGTAATGGCTTCGGGTGTTGTACCACAAATTTCAGCCATCATGGGGCCGTGTGCGGGCGGTGCAGTGTATTCTCCGGCTATCACCGATTTTATTTTTATGGTTGAGAATACTTCGTTCATGTTTGTTACCGGTCCCAACGTAGTAAAAACTGTAACCCACGAAAACGTGACGGCCGAAGAACTGGGTGGTGCTTCCGCACACAGTACTAAAAGTGGGGTAACGCATTTTGCCAGTGCTAACGAAGCCGAATGTATTGCACAGATTAAGCAGTTGTTTAGTTATGTGCCGCAAAATTGTGAAGACACAGTTCCCAATTTGCCTTACACGTCAACGAATGAAAATCGCCCGGCATTGAATGAAATTATTCCGGCCAATCCTAATCAACCTTACGATATGCGCGAGGTGATTACGGGTGTGGTAGATGAAAACACATTCTTTGAAGTACATAAAAATTTTGCTGAGAATATTGTGGTAGGCTTTGCGCGATTAGGTGGAAGAAGCATTGGTATTGTGGGCAATCAACCGGCTGCCATGGCTGGTGTGTTGGATATTGATGCCAGTGTAAAAGGTGCCCGCTTTGTGCGCTTCTGCGATTGCTTTAATATTCCGTTGTTAGTGTTTGAAGATGTGCCAGGATTTTTGCCAGGTACCGACCAGGAATGGAATGCGATTATCACCAATGGTGCAAAGTTGCTCTATGCATTTTCTGAAGCCACTGTGCCGCGGGTTACTGTAATTACACGCAAAGCATACGGTGGCGCGTATGATGTAATGAACTCTAAACATATTGGTGCCGATTTAAACTATGCCTGGCCAACGGCTGAGATTGCCGTGATGGGCGCGAAAGGTGCGTCCGAAATTATTTTCAAGAAAGAAATATCGGAAGCTGAAGATAAAGACGCAAAGCTGAATGAGAAGGTAGATGAATACACCAGAAAGTTTGCCAATCCCTATCGTGCAGCCCATCGGGGTTATGTAGATGAAGTAATTTATCCCGATCAAACCCGCGAAAAATTACTGCGAGCTTTCGCGATGTTGGAAAACAAAGCTGCGAAGTTGCCAAAGAAAAAGCATGGGAATATTCCGTTGTAAAGAAAACAGTTTATGACTTTAGATCAAGCCCAGCACCAGGTTGACGAATGGATTAAAATGCATGGTGTGCGTTACTTTAGTGAACTGACGAACATGACCATACTAACCGAAGAAGTGGGTGAGGTGGCGCGCATCATGGCTCGCAGGTATGGCGATCAATCCGAAAAGGAATCCGACAGGAATAAAGACTTAGGCGATGAGATGGCCGATGTGTTGTGGGTATTGATTTGCCTGGCCAATCAAACCGGAGTAAATCTGACGGAAGCCTTTCAAAAAAATCTGGAGAAGAAAACCATTCGCGATAAAGATCGTCATCATCAAAATCCTAAACTGAAATAATCAACAAATCAATTCACCGCGAACAAGTCTGGGGATAACCGTGTATTGATCGGGAGTTAAACAATATTCAATGTCCTTTTGAATGTTTAGGCGTTGCAATCTTTTTACGTGTGAAGAAGCACTGAGAAATTCAACCATGTTGTCCTTGGCCTGATTATACAAACGTTGTGCAGCAAGCGGTGCATCACAATCCGGTTCGATGTGATTTTTTAAACGCTCAACCAATGCACCGGCAAACAGGGTGTCCTCCAGATTAACTTTTCCTTTCCAACCCGCACAAACAACCAGAATGTTATTGTGGCTGAATAGAAGATACTTGGTAATAGAGGCCAGATTCAGAAAACTACCAATAATAATCTCTTTAGCGGCTTTTGATTTTTCGATAGCTTGTGTGCCATTGGTAGTAGTAAACGCAATTTTTTTTCCAGCTACCTGTTCGCCCATGTATTCGAAAGGGGAGTTGCCCTTGTCGAAGCCCTCTACTTTTTTTCCATCGCGTTCGCCTGATGTAATGTAACCTCTTGATTTCATTTGCAAGCATTCTTCCTGGCTGGCAAATGGAACAATACGATCAGCACCATGCGCAAAGGCGGTTACCATGCATGATGTAGCCCTGAGAATATCTACCACAACAATGGTGCGATCTTCCAATTTATACAAGTGTATTAACTCAGGAGTTAAACAAACGTCAATCGATTTCATTTGGATGGCAGACAAGGTTTAGGATACACTTTACAATTTTTTTGCAGATGCTCAGCCGACTTTGTGTTGCCCTTCAGTAAAGCCTGGCACCAATCTTCGCACCCCTTTTCTTTAAATCCGGCACGGTAGTAAGCAATGCCACGGTTATGATAAGAGTTATGATGTTCCGGGTCTAACTCTAACACCCGGTCAAAATCAGTAACAGCTGTATTCCATTGTGACTGCTTCAATCGAACCGTACCACGTTTAAAATGATAGAGATAATAGTCATTTTCAATTGCGATGGCTTTGGAATAATATAGATCAGCTTTTTTCAGACTGTCAAGGTGCTCATAAATATTTCCAATCTGAAAGGGATATTCTGGTTCTTCCGGATCAAAGTTTGCCAGATATAAGTAGTCATTTAAAGCCCGTGTGTAGTGTTTCAGGTTAAACAACGTAACTGCCCTGTTAAATCTATAAGGAGTAGCTTCAGGATTTAATGAAACAAGTTTTTCAAAAAGTGGTAATGCCTCTTTGTACTTTTCTTCTTCCATTAATGCAAGGCCCTTGTTGTTTAACTCTTCTTCGCTTTGTGATTGTGCCTGAACCAACATACAGCTAAACAAGAATGGAAGAATCATCCTGAGCATAGCGTCAAAATCAGATAAGTGGCAGTTTAGAAACCTGGGCCTTAAGCGCCCGTCCTCTTACGTCAACAAAAATTTCAGAGTCTGGTTTTGAGAGTTCAGTTGAAACATAACCTAAGCCAATTCCGATATTCAACATAGGTGATTGCGTGCCGGAAGTAACTTTGCCTATTACGTTACCGGCTGCATCTTTTAATAGATAGTCGTGGCGCGGAATACCACGATCGATCATCTTAAATCCAACCAGCTTTCTTTTTACACCTGCTTCTTTTTGTTTTTGCAGATTAGCGCTGTTGGTAAAGTCTTTGGTAAACTTGGTTATCCAACCTAATCCGGCTTCTAATGGCGATGTAGTGTCATCAATATCGTTACCATATAAACAGAAACCCATTTCAAGTCTTAATGTATCGCGTGCACCAAGACCAATCGGTTTTATGTTAGCATCTACACCGGCTTCAAAAATGGCATTCCATACTTTTTCGGCATCGGCATTTTTTACATAAATCTCGAAACCGCCCGCACCTGTGTAGCCGGTGTTACTCATTATTACCTCATTTATTCCGGCAAATGTGCCAATCGCAAAGTGGTAGTATTTGATTGCGCTTAAATCGGTGGCCGTTAACTTTTGCAATACCGAAACCGCTTTGGGGCCTTGTACCGCGAACAGACAATATTCAGCAGAAAGATTTTTTAAGATTGCGCCTTTGGTATTGTGTGATACAAACCAATTCCAATCTTTATCAATGTTGCCTGCATTTACAACAATAAAATAGTCATTCTCTTTAATGCGATAAACAATCAGATCGTCCACAATGCCACCGGTATCGTTTGGTAAGCAAGTATATTGCGCCTGCCCATCCACAAGTTTGGAAGCATCGTTGCTGGTAATGCGTTGAATCAAATCCAATGCATTAGGGCCTTCTACCTTAAACTCACCCATGTGCGAAACATCAAACACACCCACGCCATTGCGCACGGTCATGTGTTCTTCAATATCAGAGGAGTAGCGAACTGGCATATTAAATCCTGCAAAGGGTACCATCTTGCCGCCCAGTTTAATATGCAAATCGTTTAAGGGAACATTCTTTTCCATGAGTATAAATTAGGTGAGCAAAAGTAAGAAAATGATGGCGGTAATAGAACCAGACGCGCCTCTAAAAATACGTTAAAGCAGCTCGTCCTCAACGGTAAAAATTTCTGGGTTCTCTGTTACAAACCGATTGAATGCCCGGATTGATAAAAGTTGCCGCAGTTTTTCAAGACTTTCACTGGCCTCTGCATCAAAGCCAATCTTTGCTGCATATTTGGTATGAGCTTTTAAAAGTTTAATCGACTTAGGCCTCGCAATCAGTCCGCTAACCAAAATGGAGTAAGGCTTTAGCCGGTCAGTTGTATCGCTTTCAAAGTAATGAGCGGATGCTATCAATCCATCTTCAAAATGAATGCTGGCATTGCTAAGGTGATTGTAGTTATCCTTAACAAATTCAGGTTTACCCGTCAATTCGGCTTGCCACGTTTCTAGTAAAATTACTTCGTTAGGAAACGAAGCGCGGATATTCGTAGTAAATTCGATTTGCTGTTTCTGAAAAGTTTCAGAATCTAATTGAGCCAGCAGCAAGAGCTGATAAATCAGCAATTCGTTGTTGGTTTTTACTGATGCAGTCGCCTCAATTTTATTCAGGTAAGTAGCTGCTGTTTCCAGTTCATCTTGTTGATACCATTTTTTTGCCGCATCCAATACAGCACGGGTTTGCAAATCAGGTTTACCTATCGACTTCACAACTTCAAAAAAGTTAGAACTATCAGCTAATGGAATCCGATACCGGGCATACCAGTATTTTTCTTCATCCGTTAACTCACCCACTTGATTTGGCTTTACAGCCAGAATTTTTTGCATGGTGAGAGCAAATGGTTTGTCTGCTTTTTCAGTAGTTAATGCCAGGCTATCCCACAATGGTTTTGCCAGATGAATGCTATCAGCTTCGGTAAGCGCCAATGCTTCATACAAATCAGCATGTTGTATTTTTTTCTCTTTGGCAATCTGAAAATAATTTGTTGCGATGGCCGGATTGTTTTGTTCCAAAGCCCAATAACCCAGTAGCGCATAGTAGCGACCGCGCCCTGATCGGAAGGCCATCTCACGGGCAAGATCAAAAGCCAGTTTCGCTTTACCCTGCGCGTATAAGGCTTGCGCTGCTGCAACCACCACAGCTTCGGTATAATATTCATTAATGGGTTTGCGTGCCACTTCAATAATCTCTTTTATCACAGCAGTGTCGAGGGCTGTAGGTCGGTTGATCAGATAATTACAAAGGTATGTTACGCGTGTGGGTGTCCAGAGGGTATCGCTGTTAGCAATAAACTCGTTTTTAATTTTGATGTTTTGCATGTTTGCCAGTGCTAATGCATTGGCAACAGCGCCTTCTTTATTTGCTCCAACTAATTCAAGCAGTGAATCGGCAGGATAATTTACTTTGAACTTTGCACTGGCAGCAAGTAAGTTGGTTTCAGCGGCAATTCTAATGGCCTTATCTTTTCGTGCTTCCTGAAAAGAAAGTAATGCTGAGTCTGATACTCTCAATCTTGCAAAAGCAACGCCCAATGCATTATTAACTATACCACTTTCCGGAAATCTTTTTTTGGCTTCTTTCAACAACACTAACGCTTCACGCGATTCACCCGTTTCATGAAAGGTTTCGCTTAGATTAATAAAAGCTTCTACCGAGGGATTGGAAAAACTAATAGCCGCGAGTTCACTCTTTTTCTTCAGCAGTTCCAATCTGGTTTCATGGATAAAAGCCATGGCATAATGTGCATGATGATTCTGATTTCGGTATAAAATAGATTTGTTGTAATACCCTTCGGCTATTTGATCGGCTCCTTGTTGGTAATAAACATCGCCCAGGCCATTGTAATACGATGCGTAAAGTTGATCGGTAAGTGTACGGTAACTGGTATCGTAAATAAGAAAGGCCACGCAGGTAATAAAACCCATTATGCGGAACGTAAGGTAAAACATTACCGTAGGCTTGTAGAGCACTTTATTCACCTGCAGATTTTGTGTAAGCATGGAGCCGAAGTTGGCAAACACATAGAACAGGAAAATGATACCATAACCGGTATGACTATACAAAATAATATCGTGAAGGACTTCAATGGCATTTTCGTTAGCTGAGATGAAAACCAATCCAAAAGTTGAAAATGAGATTACCCCTAACGCAAGAATTAAGAACGCTGCCCGCGAGTCTGAAACAAACATGGAGTCATCCTGATTGCAACGCTGAATAAATCCCCAGATGCTAAGCACAGCTGATAGCGTAAGCAACACATAAGTATTGATTAACCAGATATTCCAATCGAGGTAGCCAATTTCTTTGATGTAGGCCAGAATCAGATTCAATAAGTAAAATCCTGAGATCACTAAAAAATGGCGTAAACTTTTGGTTTGTCGCACACCACTGGTAATAACGTTAATAAACGATGCTGGTATTTCGTGGCCGATCAACAGAATAAATACTACAGTAAGTACAATACTAAAAATGTAACTGTTAGCCGATAAGTGTAAGAAGGGAAGTGCTGTTTCGCTATAAAGTGAAATTACGAAACCCGCAATCGTAAACACTGCGGTAATTAACCCAAGTCTTTTAAAAAACGAAAGCTGAATGCCAATAGCATGCAAGTAATAACAAAGTGCAATGCACGTAAACAAAAACACAAATGTGGGATACTTGTTGGTAAGCCCCGAAATGGCAAGTGTTTCGAGGTTGAGCGAAACGGTAAAAACCGAAAAGACAGTCATTCCCGCCAGAAACCAAAATCGTTTTAGTGTGGTAATGATGGTTAGCAACACGCAGATGCTGATTGTAAACAGTGCTAGATAAATGTAGTGATAGGGTGTACTTACATTTAGCGGACTACCCAGTTGTGTTTCAAACACAAAAAAGTTGTCGGCCTTTATGGGTACTTCGAGTAGACCAACAGGAATAGTGCGCAGTGTTACTTCTTCATTTTGAATTTCTTCATAGTGCTCCCACGTAATGGCCGGTGCTGGATGTTGAAAGTACGCATACCAGAAAAGAAGAATGGAACTAAGGAAGAGTACTCCCAGTATGGCTAAAAAAAATTGTTCGGCTTTTGGCCAGGTTTTCCAGAATGCGAGTGTCATGTGTTTTTGTTCAGACAGAAATTACTCCAATACTTTAGGCACTCTAAAATAGGTGTCATCTTTTTTTGGAGCACTTTCCAATGCGATACTTCTATCCAGGTGTGTGCCGGTCTTATCTTCACGCAAGGCGTTTACCTCGTGGCTCATGGTAGTAAGCGGCTCTACACCATCGGTGTTTACTTCATTCAATTTTTCTACAAACAATAAGATATTCGACATGTCACCTAACATGGCTTCGGTATCTTTTTCGTTAAACTCCAACCGCGCCAGGTGTGCGATTTTGTTCAGGGTTTCTTTGTCGAGTTGCATACTGATAGCTCCTTGTCGATCACTTGATAAACTTCTTTTTTGTACTCTTCAATTGTATCCAATGTATAGCCTTTTGGGCTAACTGGTTCGTGAAAGATTACATGTACCGTTCCTGCGTGGATTCTTAACGGAGAACGATCAGGTAAAATTATCCAATTGTAAGGAATGGTTACGGGCACAATCGGAATTTGTTTTTCGATGGCAATGCGAAAGGCTCCATCTTTAAATCCCACCATCTCAGGAGGTTGTTTAGTGTAAACGCCCCCTTCGGGGAAAATAATAAGGCTTTTTCCATCATCAGCAGCTTGCATAGCCTGTAGCAATGAGTTTACTCTGCTTCGAAGTTTAGATCGATCGACCGTGATATGCAATTTTCTATACATAAATCCGAACAGCGGTATGTGCTCCATATCATTCTTGCCCACAAAAATGGCGTTGGCCGGATTGAGCCCCATGGCGGGTATATCCAGATAGGAAAAATGATTAGGGCAAAAAATGTATTGCTGGTTTGCACTCAGCTTCGACTTGCTACTTACTTTATAGGGAATGAAACAGATGGGGAAAAGAATATAGGCCCACCATCTGTTAAAAACGCCTACCAGTTTATACTGATTTTTAAATACAATAGGGATTAAAAAAAGTGGAAAGAAAAGCAGGAATACTACTGAAAACGCAAAGAGACAATAGAATGTGTGAATGGTTCGCAGCGCCCGCATTTTTTCAGCAACTCATTGCCTGTTTATTTTATCAGCCTTAGGTAGTAAGATCAACTCTTTCTGCCGACCATCAATATACCGAAAACCGGTTTCGTCAAAGTAGCCATCTTCTTCTAATTGAATACGGATGTCTTTTTTCCATTCGGGAATATTTACCGTACAATTCAACTCGATGGAATAAGCAGTTTTGTAATGCATTGGATAATCGCCCGTAAACGGAACTCCGCCTTGCATATCCCACATGCCAATAGTTGTTCCGGCTGCATGGCCATGAAAACCTATGGGGTGTGTATATATGGAAGGCGTAATACTTTCGGCTATGGCTTGATCACGAGTCGCTTTTAAAATTTCGTTTCCGGTGCGGCCTTCTTTAAAGTTTGAGGTGAGAATATCCTGCAGCCGATTGCCCTTCGCGAAAGCATCGCGTAAAAATTTTGGAGCTTCGGTTTCGCCAGCTTTCAGAATATACGCATGCTGTTGTGTATCGGTGTTTAAGCGCAGGTAGGTAATACCAAAATCAACATGCAATAAATCTCCGGGTTGTATAACCAGTGGTTGTGGTCTTTTAAGTGTGATGGCTTCGGGTTCGTTACGCTGAACGGAAACTGAAGTATGAAACCAGGTTTCAAGCTTTAATTCTTTAATGCGCTCGCGGTACCACCACACTACATCTTCGGTAGTAGTTACGCCTGGCTGAATTACTTTATCCGAAAAACCTTCCTGAATAATATCGTGCGCAATGCGACAAATTTGTTGATAGATCGCCATTTCTTTTTCGGTGCGGGTTTCTAACCAACTCACCGCAAGGTTTTGTGCCGAGGTAACTTTAGGTTGAAGATTTTTAGGAAGTACTTTTAAAAGATTATCGTAATCGTTGCTGGTTAATCCATCGGCATGGCCATAGTGTGGGGCTTTGTTTACACCAATTTTTTTGGGATTACGTTCAGCAATAATTTTTCCGAGTTGGGCCCATTGGTCGGGGTTGGCATCCGGATCCCACGCGCGTTTAAAAACTTTACCCACATCGTATCGGGCTACAGCCAGATATTCCATTTCTTTATCGGCACCGCGATCGAATACAACCAGCATGGTAGTTCTGCGGGCTGCATGCCAGGTAGCAGGAAGCAACGTGCGAATAACAGGATCTTCATTGTACTCGCGCGAGATAATTACCCACATGTCGAAACCTTCTCTGCGCATAAGTGCGGGTAAGGTATTGCGTAACCGATCTTCAAGTAGTTCGTCAATTACGCGGGCCTGGTCGCGTTGCGATAGGACGATGGGTTGGCTTGATGCTAAGAACGAAACCGAGAGGAAAAGTATGGAGAAAACGATTTTCATATTTAGAGGATTTACGAGGTACGATTTACGAATTAACGACATCAACACGCGACCTTTGAGATAATTTTTCAACTTTTAGTGATTTTGCAAACTTAGGTTCTAAAAGAATTTTAGATAGTCCCTGTAACTGCTAAGTACCCGATGCACGGTTAGAATTCCGGAATCAAAAGTGTAAAAAATGATATAGTTCCCAAAAACAAGCGAATAATATCCCGCTTTCGAGAGCTCTTTCTCAGTTCGTTTGATACCTGCCTGCGGATACTCACTCAGGTATTCAAATTTCTTTTCCAGTTTATCAAAGAAAGTTGATGCTGCCGATAGATTATCCAAAGCGATGTAATCAAGGATTTCGGCTATGTCCTCTTCAGCAATCGGTAAGAAACGTACATCAAGCTTTTTTTTCATGCAAGCGCTTTCGCATGGTTGCCGATAATTCTTTCAGCGATTTGGTTTTTACGCCTGCTACCACCTGGGCTTGCGCTTCGGCCAGTTTACCAAGCAGCTCAATTTTCTTTTGCATGCTGCGGTAATTCGATACGGAAAGTACCACTAGATCGCCCTCACCATTTTTGGTAATATAAATTGGCTCCTGGCTCTTATGCGCCAAGGCTGAAATTTCGTTCGACTTATTCCGTAAGTCGGAAATAGGTTTAATGATTGCCATGTATCAAAATTATATCATTTATATGATAAAGGCAAAAAACCTTTCCACTAAGCAATTTGAATTTTACACCGCTGGCCTTTCAGAATTTCGACAGCCTTTTCTACTTCAATGTGCGATTTGGCATCGTCCATCTGCTCGCGCACCGCATTTTTAATTTCTTTCATGCGCATGGCTTCAATAAATCGTTTTACATCTTCACGGTTTTCAAGAATAAGTTCAGGAACTACGGCCGGTTTGTCATCATCGTCTTTGGCTACCATGGTAAAGAATGAAGAGTTGGTATGTTTAATCGTCCCGGTTTTTACGTTTTGCGACTCCACTCGAATGCCGACCACCAGCGAGGTGCGGCCTACATAGTTTACCGAGGCATGCATGGAAACCAGTTCGCCTACTTCTACCGGTTGCAGAAACTCAACTTTATCAACCGTAACGGTTACACAATATGTACCCGCATGTTTGCTGGATGCTGCATAGGCCACTTTATCCATCAGCGAAAGCAAAGTACCGCCATGAATTTTGCCACCAAAGTTGGCGTAGCTGGGTATCATTAATTCGGTAATGGTAGTTTGTGAATAGCTGACAGCACGTGCGGATTTCATAAGCAAAGGGTTAATGAAGAAAGGTAAGATTTTATCCGACTTGATAAAAGACTTCTGCAGAGTTAGTCTTTTAGCACTTTACGTGATAATCGGTTAAACCGAATTACCATAGCCGTAGCGGTTATGGTTAGCCCAATTAATAATCCGATCCAGATGCCAATGGCCGCCCAATCTAAAATGAAAGCCAATAGATAACCCAACGGCAAAGCAATAATCCAGTAGGCAACAAAGATTAACAACGAGGGAATTTTTACATCCTGTAATCCGCGCAAAGCGCCAGCGGTTACAACCTGTATGCCATCTGATAATTGAAAGAAGGCTGCGATAATCATAAGCGAAGCCGTGAGTTGAATGACGGCACCATCATCAATATACAATGCTGGCAAAAACTCTTTGCCGAAAATAAAAAGTAATGCCCATAAGGTCATAATACCAGCGGCCATCCAGATCATAGCAAAAGCCGATGCGCGCAGATTTTTTTTATCGTGTTGACCCAGAAAATTTCCAACACGAATAGTTGCGGCTGCACCTAAACCCGAAGTGGTCATATAACTGATGGTGGCAAGATTAATCGCAATCTGATGTGCTGCCAATGCAGTTGTACCGATCCAACCCATCATAATAGCCGAGAATCCAAACGCACCAGCTTCAAAAATAAATTGCGAACCGGAAGGCACTCCGATGTGCAACATTTTTGAAATAAGTTTTCGGGAATAACCACCGATAGAAAAACCTAAGCGATACGGTTGATACCTTCTGCCAAAATAGACGTACGCCATCATGCTGATGGCCATTATTGTTTTGGAAATAAGCGTTGCCCAACCGGCACCGTTCAAACCTAATTCCGGGAAACCATAATACCCAAAAATCAAAACATAGTTAAGGGCAATGTTTACCAGGTTACTTCCCACTACAATAATCATAGCCACACGCGTGCGTTGCAAACCTTCTGCAAACTGCCGGTAGGTTTGAAAGATTAATGTGGGGATAATAGACACTGCTACTATGCTGAGATAGGGAAGTGCAAGAGTAACCACATCTTCAGGCTGCCCCATGTTATACATAAACGGCTCGATGCTGAAGATAAGCGCCACCAAAACAAATGCCGTAACCAGATTAATGATTGAGCCATTCTTCAGTACTGCAATAATTTTAGAAGAGTCATTACTGCCTTCGGCTTGTGCAACCAATGGCGTAATGGCATACGAAACGCCCACGCCAAAAAATAATGGAATGTTGTAAAACACATTGGCAAATGAAGAGGCGGCTAATGGCAAAGCACCTGTCCAGCCTACCATTATGCTATCGGCTACCCCCGTCATAACCTGGCCCAGCATGCTAAGCATAACCGGGTAGGCCAACAAAAAATTTGGTTTGAAGTGCCTGCGCATTACAATTCTTTCATCAACACTTTGTAAAGGGCAATCATGGTTTCAATATCGTGCTTATGAACTTTTTCGTGTGGCGTGTGTGCATGTTGTTCGGGGGCACCAACAAAACACCAATCAAACGGTACAGGGCTGCGTTGCAGTTCGCCACCATCGCTTGAGCCCATGCCTTCTACTTCTAATTGATGATCGATCTGAAATTTTTGTGCGAGGTGAATAATTTTATCTACAAATTTTTTGCGGGGCAGATTGCGATCGCGTAAAGATATGGCCACACCCTCACCATGATGCACACCATCCGAAACCCAGGTGATATCAGAGATGAGTGCCTGCCGTACTTTGTATTTTTTGTATATGTAATCTGCGAGATAACCTACGGCTCCGCCACCGTGTTCTTCCCAAGAACCAAAAATAATGATACCATCTTTTAAAGTTTCAGCAACCTTTAATGCATTGTAAATACCAAGCCGGTTGTCGAGGTATGGCGATTCTATATAGTCCTTGCTTTCGCGAAAGTTGATTTTGTAGGTAAGCGAGGTACCACGTTCAATGGCACGACCAAATTTGTAAAACGTATGATTTTCTTTATCGAACTCCAATTCGCATTCAATAGGGCCGTGTGCATCTTGCCCAATTAATTTTGTTCCGGCTTCGGCATCGGGGCTACCAATGGAAAGCAGTTGGTTAAAATACCGAACGGTAAACCCAACGGTATCCATGTGGGCAAAAATAGCAGTGCGTGGTTTGCCAAATTTTAAGATAATGTTATCCTGAAACTGCTCACCCACAATAACCTGCGGTTTGGTTTTCCAATGCTTGCTTTCTTTTTTAATGTATTGAAGCAAAAAGGTTTGCAACGAACTTTCTTCACCGGAAGGTGCATGAACCTGGCAGAGTTGGTGGAGCAGGTTGTAATGGGTATTGAAGTGTTTTTCTTTTTTATTTCTAACGGCTGCCATAGTGTTTAACCTTTTCGTAAATTTTCAGTGCGAAATAGCCGCAAAGTAAGCGGGTTATTTTCGGATAACAGCAAACCGATGCAAGTAATTAATCTGGGTGAAAAGAATTCGATAGCCAATCAGTTTGTGGCTGAGTTGCGCAATGTGCAGATACAAACCGATCGACAACGCTTCCGCGCCAACCTTGAAAAGTTGGGAAGCATTATGGCATATGAAATTTCTAAAACGTTAGCGTATCAATCGCAGGTAATACAAACACCGCTGGCGCAAACACAAACCAACTTATTGCATACTCAACCGATTTTAATAACAGTACTGCGCGCGGGCCTGCCATACTTTCAGGGCTTTCAAAATTTTTTTGATTCCGCCCCAGCGGGATTTATTGGTGCCTATCGAAAAGAAGGCGCTGAGATTAAAATAAATCTGGAGTATCTCGCGACTCCCGATTTAACGGGACAAACTGTACTGTTGATTGACCCCATGCTGGCAACGGGTAAATCGATTATTCGGGCGGTACAGGAATTGGAGCGACATGGTAAACCGGTACACATTCATGTGGCCGCATTAATTGCTGCGCCCGAGGGAATAGAATATGTGCAGCAAAATCTGAAACTTCCGGCAACTATCTGGACGTTTGCGATGGATGAAAAGTTAGACCATCGGTTTTATATTGTGCCCGGCTTGGGCGATGCAGGGGACTTAAGTTTTGGTGAGAAGCTTTTGTAATTTAGGATTTGAAATTTCTGATTTAGAATTCAAGATAGATGAACCTGATAATACCAAATGCGAAATTTTAAATACAAATTCTAAAATAAGGTTATGTGGGAAGAAATTCTGAAGGCGATATCGGTTTACCTTTCTTCAATGATAAAGTTTTTTTTCGGCCCTATTGGTGGTAAGGCTGCGGGGCTTCATCTCATCACAACCATGATTGTTACCGTTGCCGGGATGATGACGATGGTGGTTGCCTTTACCTACTTTGGTGATTTTATCCGCAAGCATATCATTGAGCGGTTTCGCAAACCCAAACCAGAAGTCGAAACCACTGATAAGAAGCAAAGTGTTTTTAAACGCTATGGCTTGGCCGGTGTAGCTTTTCTTACACCCATTCTGCTTACGCCTATTGGCGGAACGTTGGTGGCGATAAGTATGAGTAAAAGCCGCGAAAAGATTTTGCTCTATATGCTTATCAGTGCCTGTGCGTGGTCAGTAATTGTAACCTGTGCCGTTTACTTTGGGTACGATGCTGTAATGGAATGGATTGATAGGATGCAACCGGATAAGATGTTAGAGTAGTAAACAATTACTTACACTAGTAGTCAGATATCAGAGATCGCCTACTTCTTGCCACGAAAGCACTGAAATGGATTCGTCTGTTATTTTTTCTGTTGCCTGATCTGAGCCTGTAATCAGAATGCCGCTGCCCATGCGGTTATATTTTAACCAGTAGCGCACACCGGCAATCATATCTTGTTTAAACTGCTTTCCTGATTTTACTTCAATGGCAATTGTTCGGTCATCTTTTTCCAGAATTAAATCCACTTCATTACCTGCGCTGTCGCGGAAGTAATACATACCTCCGGCTATCCCTTTGTTGAAGCGGTTTTTTCTGATCTCGGTAATAACCCAGTTTTCAAACAGAGCCCCATACTTATCGCTGCTCACCATAGCACGTTGTGAAGTAAAGCCCAGCAGATAACAAAGTAACCCGGTATCACAGAAATATAGCTTAGGCGATTTTACAATGCGTTTATTTAGATTATTGTGATAAGGCTGCAACAAGTAAATGATATAGCTGCTTTCTAAAAGTCCGAGCCAGGCCTGCACGGTTTTAGCATCTACACCAGTTGCTTTAGCCAGTGCATCTTTGTTAATAATCTGGCCGGCATAGCCCGCACACAATCTTACAAAACGCGAAAACGCGGGCAGGTTAGTTATGTTGCGAAGCAAACGCACATCGCGTTGCACATAAGTTTGAAAATACGCAGCCATCCATTTTGTTGGCGAAAGTTGTTGTTGCCAGATTTCCGGATAGCCACCCGTAAAAATATGATTTACTACAGGTGCACTCATTTTGGCTTCTTTCAATTCGGCATACGAAAGCGGTAACAACTCCAGGTAGCCAACCCGGCCCGCCAGCGACTGTGCAATTTGTTCTTGTAATAAAAAATTGTTGGAGCCGGTTAAAATAAACTGGCCGCGTTTAGAACTTGCATCTAACCGACCCTGCAAATACCGGAACATCGCAGGCACGCGCTGTACTTCATCAAGCACTGCGCCATCTTTAAGGCTTTGTAAAAATTTTTTGGTTTGTTGTGCTTCAGCTTCTACATCGGGATCCTCAAAATTGAAGTATGGCTTTTCGCCAAAGACTAGCTGGCTAAGAGTTGTTTTTCCGCTTTGCCTTGGCCCAACAATGCACACGGCTCTGAACTGCCTTGCGTTTTCAAGCGCCTCGCCATAAATATGTCGTTTAATGATTTTCATTACAATTCCAGATTTGCAAAAATATGTAAATCTGGAATCAATTTCCAGATTTGCAAAAATGTGTAAATCTGGAATTTATGGTAAAATGAAGCTTAGCCCTCATCCGGCAAAATCTCAATATCGCGGATCAATACTTTTTTACTGATGGCTTGTCCGGTTTTGGTGGCGGCTAATCCACCCAAAGCAGTTTCTTTATAGCGCGTTTCCATACTGGCACCAATTTCGCCCATCGCATCAATTACTTCGTCCACAGGAATTACACTACTTACATTCGCCATAGCTATTTGTGCTGAGCTATTAGCAATAGCAGCCGCACTGGCGTTGCGTACCACACACGGTACTTCCACCAATCCGGCAACGGGATCGCACACCAACCCCAACATACACTGCACCGTAATCGCAACAGCATTAAAAATCTGATCGATATCACCACCCAAACAATACACAATCGCACCGGCACCCATAGCAGCGGCAGTTCCGGTTTCAGCCTGGCATCCACCTACGGCACCGGCAATGCTGGCTTTTTGTTCCATGATCAAGGCAATGCCAGCAGCGAGCAACATCGCTTCCAGAATTTTTTTGTCTTCGATGTGGTGAATTTCCTGTAACGTGTACAACACACCGGGCATAATACCACTGGCACCTGCAGTAGGGGCAGCTACAATCCGACCCATGCACGAGTTCACTTCTTTTGCGGCAAGCGCGCGCGAAATCAGGTTTTGAAATTCTTTAGACAGAACAGGAGTAGGGTAGTTGTAAACTTTTTTCGCGCCATTGTTAATCATGCCTGAGCGCGAAGTCATATCTTCTGTAAGTCCGGTTTGCACCGCATCTTTCATTACTGCCCAGGCTTTGTCTAAGCCTTCCCAGATTTGCTTTTCGGAGCGGCCCTTTTGCTCCAACTCATACCCTAACACCACATCGATAATAGTCTTCTTATTTTCGGTGCAGTATGTTTTCCAGCCTTCAAACGAATCAAACAAAAATGCCATGGGTAGAAATTTTAATCGAAGTTCGATTGTAAAAGTTGCTTTTCAAATCTTTGAGTTGGTTTTATTGAGTCAACTTGTAATTATTCGAATAAAAGGTGTTTTACGGTTGGTTGCGATTAACCATCTTTAAGGCATGCGGTATTTTTACGTTGCGTTTTTAATGTTAGGCTATGTTTGTGCAGTTGCACAAGAGGCCAACTTCTGGCACGTATTGGCTGAGGTAGGTTTTAAGAAAACCAAAATGGCCGGTGGCGAAATGGAAGTGCCGATCTTTAGCGCGCATCTGAAAGAGTATCACGGTAAAAAAATCAAGTTAAAAGGTTTTGTAATTCCGGTAAACGAAACAGGCGATGAAAGTAAATTCATGCTATCGTCTTTACCGTTTAATGTATGCTACTTTTGTGGAGCAGCCGGCCCAGAGACAATTGTTGAAGTTGAAGCCAATCAAAAAGTAAAGTTTACCTCGCAAGCTATCTGGATGGAAGGTATCTTGTATCTTAACGAGAAAGACCCCGACCATCATATTTATATTCTTAAATCAGCCCGAATAATTCCATCACCATGAAAAACATTTTTACAATCTTCTTTTTAGCCAGTAGCGCCACGTTTGTGATTGCTCAATCCAAAGATGAAGCGTCTATCAAACAGATTTTTGATGAAGCATTAAGCAAAGGTAAATCGTACGAGATGCTGTACGATTTATGCACCAACATCGGCCCGCGGTTATCGGGTTCGCCAGGTGCTGCGGCTGCGGTGGAGTGGAGTCGCAACGTAATGGAAGAGTTTGATTTTGATTCGGTATGGTTGCAACCGCTTAAGGTTCCGCATTGGATACGCGGACAAAAAGAAACTGGTAGAATTATATCGCGTAAGCAAGGCACACTGCCTGTAAATGTGTGTGCGTTGGGCGGAACAATTGGCACCGGCCCATCGGGCATTGCTGCGGGTGTAGTAGAGGTAAAAAGTTTTGACGAACTGAAAACATTGGGTACGGCTGGCGTAAAAGGAAAAATTGTATTCTTTAACCGACCGATGGATCCAACAAAGATTAACACATTTACAGCCTATGGTGGTGCGGTAGAACAACGGGCCAATGGTGCTTCTGAAGCATCTAAGTATGGTGCCGTTGCTGCCCTGGTAAGGTCAATGGGTTCTAACCTCGAAGATTATCCACACACCGGAAGTATGCGGTATGCACCCAATGTGGTAAAGATACCGGCATTGGCTATCAGTACGCGGCATGCTGAATTGCTGAGTCAGATGTTAAAAGAAGAAAAAGATGTGCAGGTTTATTTGAAGAACCACTCGGTAACGTTGGAAGATGCGCCTTCATTTAATGTAGTGGGTGAAATCCGCGGCAGCGATTTTCCAGATGAAATTATCGTAGTAGGCGGGCATTTGGATTCGTGGGATCTGGGGCAAGGTGCACACGATGATGGCGCTGGTTGTGTGCAAGCTATTGAAGTGTTGCGTTTGTTTAAGCAGATGGGTTATAAGCCAAAGCGAACCATCCGTGCTGTCATGTTTATGAACGAAGAGAATGGTTTGCGTGGCGGATTAAAGTATGCTGAACTGGCTGAGAAAAATAAAGAGAAACACATTGCTGCAATTGAATCGGATAGAGGTGGTTTTGTGCCGCGCGGATTTACCGTGCCAACCGATGCAACCGCCAAAGCAAAAGTGCGAAGTTGGAAATCGTTATTGGAACCATACGGACTTTCCGATTTTTCTGCCGAAGGTGGTGGAGCTGATATTGGACCGCTGGCTAACCAGGGTGTGGCATTGCTTGGTTTTCTTCCCGACTCGCAACGGTATTTTAACTATCATCATACCGCAGAAGATACTATAGATAAAGTGGATAAGCGCGAACTGGAACAAGGTGCAGCTGCGATGGCTGCGATGGTTTATCTGATTGATCAGTATGGGTTGAAGTAAGCAATGAAACGCGCTCGTTGGATGGGTTGGACTATTGCCATTGGGTTATTTACCTACTTGCTAACGTATGTCGTTTTTTATTTTTTTCAGGATAAGATTGTATTTCAAGGCAAAGCACTTGCCCCAGCTTATCAATTTCAGTTTCAACAATCTTTTGAAGAACACTTTATTAAAGTATCGGAAACCGATTCGGTGAACGCTATTTTTTTTCGGGCCGATTCGGCCCGCGGTTTAATGGTTTACTTTCACGGCAATGCAGATAACCTGCAACGCTGGGGACAATATGCCGTTGATTTTACTTCGCAGGGTTATAATGTGTTGATGGCCGACTATCGGGGTTATGGTAAAAGTACTGGTAAACCCGATGAAGAAATTCTTTACAGCGATGCAAAACAAATTATACAATGGGCTCAGAAAAATATTCCGCATAATAAGTTAGTGATTTATGGCCGCTCACTTGGTGCTGCTGTTGCCTCGCATGTAGCCACCACCTCACCACCTGACTTATTAATTTTGGAAACACCATTCCATCAATTAAGCGGTGCACTCTACGGGTTTCCGACTCGATACAATTTCTCAAACGCAGAATTTATTCCAAAAATTACCTGCAAGATTGTAATCCTTCATGGAACAAATGATTGGGTAGTGCCTTTGCGATCGGCACGCAAGTTAGAACCATTGCTCAAGCCGCACGATCAGTTTATTATTATTGAGGATGGTGGCCATCGAAACTTGCGTAATTTTCAATGGTATCATTCCAACATAGCCACGGCCTTGCAATAGTTTTTGAGCCATCACTTTATTTAATACCTTCGGCTATGGTTGTGTTTCTGGCATCCCTGGCATCAGCGTATTTATTTCTAACGCTATTCGTCTATTTTTTTCAGCATCTCTTTTTTTTCAGGCCTGAACGACTTGCGCATACATTTCAATACCGGTATCCGTTTCCATTTGAGGAATTGGATTTTGAAATGGAAGATGGTGGTCGAATTAATGCCATCTATTTTAAAGTACCAAACTCGCGTGGTGTTGTTTATTATTTAAAAGGCAACTCGCGCAGCATTAAAGGCTGGGGTAAGTTTGCAAAAGACTTTGTAAGTAATGGCTACGATTTTTTTATGATGGACTATCGTGGTTTTGGAAAAAGTCGTGGCAAGCGTACGCAAGAGCGTGTGTTTAACGATGCTCAGTTCATTTACAAGTGGCTTACTCAAATTTATCCGGAAGAAAAGATTGTGATTTATGGTCGCTCGTGGGGCAGTGGTATTGCGGCCCGTATTGCCTCGTGGAATAAACCACGGTTATTAATTCTGGATTCACCCTACTTTAGTTTTTATTACAACACCGCACGATATGTTTTCTTCTTACCACTAAAATTGATTTTGCGGTACGATATCCGAACTGACCAATATTTAAAAACAGTTACTTGTCCGGTACACATTATTCACGGTACAAAAGACCGGTTAATTTCTTTTAAGCAAAGTGAAAAGTTAAAGGCATTGTTTCCCGATAAGGTGTTGTTGCATGCCATTGCTGATGGACGCCATAATAATCTGCCCGACTTCCCGGAATTCTTTGAAGTGCTGTATGAAATTCTATATGTGAAGCCCGTAAACCAAAGTGCATGGAAGTAGTACACCATGCCGCTAGCGACTTTACGCGCATCTTTGAAATACTGCACTATCAGCAAACCAAATATGCTAACGCTAAAGCTTTGAATGAGTTTGATGAACAATGGCAAGGGTATTCCATTTCTGAAACAATTCACTTGGTTGAGGCACTGGCTTGTTGGCTTAGGCGACAAGGTTATAAACCCGGTGAACGGATTATGTTGGTTCCGGTTTTAGGAAGTGCTGCCTGGGTGGTTATTGATTTTGCATGCCAGCTTAGCGGATTAGTAACCGTGCCGGTACATGCCACTTCGCGCCAGGAAGATTTTGAGCTTATTGCACAGGAAACAGAAAGCAAACTCTGTATTACTGCTGATAGAGCACTGTGCGAAAAAATTAAGCTTGCCTGTGGTAACCACTTGCCTGTATTTCATTTAGAAGTTGGTACTCCGGATTTTTTTAACTGGAAAAAAGAAACACCATCTGAACAAGAGTTAGATGAACTACGCAACGTAACCAAACAGATTGCGGAAACCGATTGGGTAACGATACTCTATACTTCCGGTAGTTCGGGAATATCGAAGGGAGTACCGCTCACCCATCAAAACATCATTCACAACATTAAAGCAATATTACCTATGCTGCCATTGGAAACAGAGCATAGTGTGCTAAGTTTTCTTCCGTTCAGTCATATTTTAGAGCGGATGGCTTGTTATGGTTATCTGGCTTTTGGTGTGGCGATTTATTTTAGTCGAAGCCGGGATAGTGTGGCGCATGATTTTCTTTCGGTGCGACCTTACTTCTGCACCAGTGTGCCTCGTGTGCTCGAAAAAATGTATGACTACCTGCAAGCGCAGTTACTTACCCGAAATTCCATCAAACGAAAATTGATAGTATGGGCATTTGCTGTTGCAGCCCGATATAAATCGGAGAAACAAAACACGTTACTGTATGGCATACAACTTTGGTTGGTGCGGCTGCTTGTTTTGCGGCATTGGCGCAAGCGGCTGGGTGGTAGGTTGCGCTATATGGTAGTGGGTGCTGCTTCCTTGCGACCAGAGATTGGCCGGATGCTTTCTGCTGCTGGTGTGCATGTGGTGGAAGGTTATGGTATGACAGAGACCTCGCCCCTTATTTCAATAAACAGATTTGAACCCGGCCTGAATCGTTTTGGCACGGTTGGAATGATTATACCTGGAGTTGAAGTAAAAATTGACGAGCCCGATGAAGCAGGTGCCGGAGAAATTTTAGTCCGTGGCCCCAATGTGATGACAGGTTATTTCAAACGTCCGGAGTTAAATGCCGAAGTGTTTACAGTAGATGGTTGGTTACGAACCGGTGATGTGGGTTTGTTTGAAAAGAAGCGGTTCTTAAAAATTACAGATCGCAAAAAAGATATTTTTAAAACATCAACAGGCAAGTACATCGCACCCCAACATTTACAAAGTCAGTTTTGTCAATCAGCTTTTATTCAACAATGTTTGATTCTCGGATTTAATAAACCATTTGTAACAGCTTTGATAGTTCCCAATTTTAATGTACTGATACAATGGTGCGATCAGGAACACATTCACTGGACAGCCCCGCAGTACATGATTCACAACATTAAAGTGCGGGCACGCATGCAACAGGAAGTAGAAGCAATTAATCTTTCAATTTCTGGTTATGAGCGGGTAATAAACTTTGTGTTATGCCCGGAAGAGTGGACGATCGAACGAGGTGAGCTTACACCATCGTTAAAGCCAATCCGCCAGAAAATAATGGCAAACTATCAATCTGAAATTGAGAAGATGTACACAAGTTAGAAATCAATCTCACCCAAAAATTCCGCACCAACCAATACATAAATCATCTGATCGGGATTGCTATCGTTTAAACCCAATTTGCCTTTTATCTCAACAGGTTTATCGGTATAGGGTATAGGTTTTGTAAGAAACACTTCCACCACACCTTCCGGGCCGCCCACGCCACAAAAAAAGCAAGCGTTGATCGGTAAAGACGAAAGCATGAAATGCGATTCTTTTGTTACACCTTGAAAGGGAATGATATAGCCGGGCAGCACAACTTCTTTACCAGCCAATGCTTTCACTTCTTTGGTGAAGATGGGTTTGTCAAATTCTCCGTTGGGGTCTTTCTGAAAGGTGATGGCATATAGTTTAGGCCATACCAAAGATGGAAAACCGGTATAGATACTTTGTGCTTGTGTGCTCAAGCCTGCTGCAAGTAGAATTATAACTAAAAGTTGTTTCATATTTCAGGGAGATCGACTGTGAAAACCGAGCCCTTACCATATTCAGATTCATGACTGATGCGGGCACCGATTTTACTGGCCGATTCGCGTGCAATATACAAGCCAAGTCCTGAACCTGTAGCTTTATCGGATGCACGGTAAAACATTTCGAAAATTTTAGGACTTAGTTCTGCTTTAATGCCCTCGCCATTATCCTCCACCTTTATAATAGTCCTGCTCAATTGTCTTCTTGCTGAAATTTTAATTACGGGTTTATGGCCCGGAGTTTTTTTCTGAAACTTGATAGCATTCGAGATCAGATTGCTGAGAATAATTTTCAACCGCACTTTGTCTTGTTGAATGGTGCTTTGTTCAAACTCATCCAGATCAACACTTATTTTAGTGTAATCATCCAGGTATTTCAGGTTGTCCAGAATTTCCTGACATAATACTTTAAGTTCGATTTGTTCGGGTGTAATGATAAGGCGTTTGTTGCGCGAGTAATCCAGAATTTCACCAATGAAAGAATCTAATTTTAAAACGCTCTTCTCAATTTCGTTGAGATAGGTAGGAGCTGGCTCGCTGATGGCCTCCAGTTTAGAGATGGTTACCAATCCTAAAATAGATTTGAGTGGAGCACTCAGATCGTGTGAAGCACTATACACAAAGCGGTCAAGTTCTTTGTTGGTATTTTCCAGTTCCTGATTTTGCTTATGAAGCAGATTCTCTACCAAATGTAAGTCGGTAATCACCCTTCCGGTTATGGCTACAAATAAAGAGAGTAAAAGATTTCCAAGAAATATGGTAAACAACATTTCTTCCGAGCTAAACAAATGATCGGGCGAACCGGTAATAACCGATGGTATTACATACGTGATCACAAATACAAATAGATTACAAAAAACGGCTGCGCCAAAGCCAAACCGGATAGCTACATACAGCGACACAATACCGTATCCAAACCAATATCGCTCAAACGGAATAGTAAGAGATAACACAATTAGCGCTGCGTAGATCACTACCGTCTCTAACCATTTTAAAGGTGTATAATGAATGGTGCGTTCTAATTTTTTTGGAGGCGGCTCCCACAACCATTTCTTTTGTTGCAAAAATGGTGTAACCGAAAAGAGCAATGGAATGGCAATTCCGAAGTTCGCCATAAATTCACCAAGCCAGTTTCGCAAAAATAGTTCTCCAAAATTATCCCAACTCTGGTGACTGAAATAGATTAGTGTAAGCTGTAATAAAATCAACTCAATGGTAATAGGAATAACCAAGGCAAAAACAATAAAGCGAATCAGATGATTGGTATTCGGCAGCCAGTATTTACCCTTGCTTACTTTACGGAATAAGAAGTAAGAAATGATAACGCCAATTACTTCGGAAGCAGAGAACACAGGCCACAGCCGCCAATCGGCTACTTCCCAATAATAAGTATTGAGCGTTACAACAACATACATGGCAGGCAGCACACGCCAAAAGCCC
This sequence comes from Cytophagales bacterium, assembly GCA_017303795.1. Lineage (GTDB taxonomy): Bacteria > Bacteroidota > Bacteroidia > Cytophagales > Cyclobacteriaceae > ELB16-189. The sequence continues at coordinate 283,608 of JAFLBR010000005.1, forward strand.
CACCAGTTAATAAGCACGATGGCAATTGCTGTGGGTAAATAAAATGTACTTACACCTTGGTCATATTTAAATGCCAACGAAATCTGACTGGCAAGATGAATCACCACAAAGGGAGCCACCCACGTCCACCACGGTAATTGTTTTGTTTCTATGTGAGCGGATGCTTTCACGTAATGGATTACGGTTTGGGAGAAAGTGTAACAGCCTTACCTGTTTTAGCAGAAGTTTTTGCTGCCTCCAGAATTTCCATTACAATCAGATTATTTTCAAGTGCTGATAAATCGTACGGTTGAATTTTTATTTCGTTACGAACAACTGCGGCCAGGTACACAAACGGATCGTCATAAGGTTTAGATAGCGGAGTTGCGGCCACAAATTCTTCTGGTTTATCCGATGTTACTTTTATTTTCGATCCATGCCGGTCCGCAATCAGATAACCTTTTTCACCATACACCTCCATGTCTTTTCTGCCGAAAGGCCAGTTCCACGAGGCTTGAATAATACCTTGCGCTGATGCGTAGGTTAATACGATGGTAGCTTCATCATCAACTTTTGGGTAAATGTGTGGTTTAATTTGTTGCGTTACGGCAAATACCGATTTAGGTCTTTCGCCATTCAGCAACCATGTAATCTGGTTGGCACCGTAGCAACCAAAATCCATTAACGCACCACCACCATTTTTTACAGGATCAATCAACCATTCTAAAAACTCTGCACCTACGCCAATTTCTTTCGGGCCCTCATGCCCATCGTGCACGACAACTTTGCGTACCGGACCCATGGGTTTCGCAATACGAAATAGCTCTTCAATTTTAAGATTACTGCCATACCAGGTGGTTTCGTAATTGGTAAGCACATGGATGGAATGTTTTTTAGCCAGACTTTGAATTTGCCGTGCATGATCGAGACTTACCGCCAACGGTTTTTCCACCATCACATGAATTTTGCGCGGTGCGCAAGCTTGTACTACACTTAAATGATCGAATGTATTTCCAAATCCGGTAACGGCTTCCGGTTTTGTTTTGTCGAGCATTTCGTTTAGCGAAGAATAGAGTAAGCTTATCGGGAGTTTGTATTGATTTAATAATTGCTCGGCCAATGCGCGGTTAGGTTCAGCAATACCCACAATTTCTATGTCGCCATCTTTTGCGCGATTTAATATCCAATGCACATGGCCGTGTGTAAGCCCGGCCACGCCAATACGAAATGGTTTTTGGGTTTGCTGCGCTAAAACCGGAAATGTTAACAGGATAAGTAGTAAAATTCTGAGCATAAAAAAATTGGGTTACCACAAGATAACCCAATTTGAATGAAGTAAAAATTCTATTTCGTGACTGATCCTTACGCCTCTGCTTTTTCGTATTCTTCCATCGGCAAGCAACTGCACACCAGGTTACGATCACCGTATGCATTATCTACGCGGCTTACGCTTGGCCAGAATTTAGTTTCTTTTACAAAGGCAAGCGGGTAAGCGGCTTTTTGTCGTGAGTAAGGTCTGGTCCACTCATCGGCTGTAATAACCGCGGCCGTGTGGGGCGCATGTTTCAATACATTATTTTCTTTATCGGCCTTACCTTCTTCTACTTCCCGAATTTCATTTCTGATTTCAATCAACGCTTCTACAAAGCGATCCATTTCAGCTTTCGGTTCGCTTTCGGTTGGTTCAATCATTAAGGTACCCGCTACCGGAAACGAAACTGTCGGTGCATGGAAACCATAATCCATCAAACGCTTGGCAATGTCTTCCACTTCAACACCGGCTTTCTTAAAGTCGCGGCAATCCACAATCATTTCGTGGGCGCAGCGACCGTTGGTGCCGGTATATAAAATTTTATAGTGACCGTTCAATCGCTCTTTAATATAGTTGGCGTTGAAGATAGCCAGTTTGGTTGCGTTGGTTAATCCTTCGCCACCCATCATGGCAATGTATGCATACGAGATAATCAAAATGCTGGCACTACCATAAGGTGCTGCCGATACAGCTGAGATTGCTTTCTCGCCACCGGTTTTTACAACCGCGTGTCCGGGCAGGAAAGGTTTCAGTTTATCATTCACGCATATAGGGCCCATGCCAGGGCCACCACCACCGTGTGGAATACAAAATGTTTTATGCAGATTTAAGTGACACACATCGGCACCAATGTTGGCAGGCGATGTTAATCCAACCTGTGCATTCATATTGGCGCCATCCATGTAAACCAATCCACCATTCTTGTGAATGGTTTCGCAGATTTCAATAATCGATTCCTCAAACACTCCGTGTGTAGAAGGATACGTAACCATTAAGCATGATAACGTGTCTTTGTACTGTTCGGCTTTTGCTTTCAGATCGGCTACATCAATTTTTCCTTCCGCATCCGATTTTACTACAACCACTTCCATGCCCGCCATTACTGCACTGGCCGGATTAGTTCCGTGTGCCGATGCCGGAATCAACGAGATGTTTCTGTTTTTATCATTACGACTTTCGTGATACGCACGGATTACCATCAACCCGGCATACTCACCTTGCGCTCCGCTGTTAGGTTGTAGCGATACACCTGTAAAGCCTGTAATTTCTTTCAACCAGTTTTCCAGGTTGGTAATCATTTCCTGATAGCCCAATGTTTGATCTGCCGGAGCGAAAGGATGCATTTGTCCCAACTCAGGCCACGTTACCGGAATCATTTCGGTAGTGGCATTGAGTTTCATAGTACACGATCCCAACGAGATCATAGAATGCACCATGCTTAAATCTTTATTCTCTAATTTTTTAATGTAGCGCAGCATTTCATGTTCGGAATGATGCGCGTTGAATACGGGGTGGGTAAGGAATGGTGAAGTGCGGATTAAGGATGAAGAAAGTTTTGCACCCTCACCCCCTTCCCCTCTCCCTGGGGAGAGGGGTGTCCCAACGGGACGGGGTGAGGGACTTAATACCGAAAGAATATTCTCAACATCACTTACTGTAGTTGTCTCATCAATTGAAATCCCAACATGATTATCGGAAAAGTATTTGAAATTAATTCCGGCAGCTTCTGCTTTTTGTTTAATAGCACTCTTATCGGCTACAGCCAACTTTAATGTATCGAAGTAGTTTGCGTTAACTTGCTTTACACCCAGTTTTGCCAAACCGCTTTCTAAGAGTTGTGCGAGCGCGTGGATTCTTCCAGCAATTTTTTTTAAACCCTCCGGGCCATGATATACAGCATACATGCTGGCCATTACAGAAAGCAATACCTGCGCGGTACAAATATTAGAAGTTGCTTTCTCTCTGCGAATGTGTTGCTCGCGGGTTTGCAACGCCATGCGATAGCCGGGGTTTCCCGATGCATCTATCGAAATACCAATTATCCTTCCGGGAATTTGTCTTTTGAATTCATCTTTGGTTGCAAAGAAGGCTGCATGCGGACCACCAAAACCCATCGGTACACCAAAACGTTGTGAGTTACCCACCACTACATCGGCACCCATTTCGCCAGGCGATTTGGTGAGAATCAAACTCATTAGGTCAGTGCCCACAACTACAAACACATCTTTTTCATGGGCAGAAGCAATCAGGTTGGTATAGTCTTTTACCTCGCCATTATTATCTGGGTTTTGCAGGTAAACAGCAAACAGATCGGGGTTGGTAAGATCTAAAGTATTCAGGCTACCAATCTGTAAAGTAACACCGATAGGTGTAGAGCGGGTTTTTAATAAATCAATTACCTGCGGAAAAGTATTTTCATCTACGAACAACGTGTTCGCAGTTTTTTTATTCGCTTTGCGCGATGCGTATAATAAATGCATGGCTTCGGCTGCAGCCGTAGCTTCATCTAATAAAGATGCATTGGCAATCTGCATTCCCGTAAGGTCAATTACCATAGTTTGATAATTGATCAACGCTTCCATGCGGCCTTGTGCAATCTCTGCCTGGTAAGGCGTGTAGGCGGTGTACCAACCCGGGTTTTCTAAAATGTTGCGCAGAATTACGCCAGGTGTAATGCAGTTATAATAACCTGTACCGATGTACGATTTATAAATCTTGTTTTTAGAGATGAGTTTTTTGAAGTTGTTCAAAAACTCAAACTCAGATTGCGCAGCCGGCAGGTTTAAATTTTTCTTCAACCGGATGTTGGCCGGTATGGTTTGGTCAATCACTTCATCTACTGATTTTGCTTTTACAACTTTCAGCATTTCTGCGATCTGCTTTTCGTCAGGGGCGTTGTGGCGGCTTTCAAATTTTTCGGAGTAGGTGGGATTGATGATGCTCATAAAAGTAGTTGTGAAGGAATAACCAGAAAGGATTAAATAGGTTTATGAAAGTTACCGGTTTCCAGTTGCCAGTTTTAGTAGCAACCGGTTACCCATTACCGGTAACGGGTAACCGGAAACTGGTAACTAGAATCTCTCAAACTGCGAGAAGAAGAAGTTGCCTTCAATGGCTGCATTCTCGTCTGAGTCAGAACCATGAATGGCGTTGGCATCAATTGATTTTGCAAACATGGCACGAATGGTGCCGGGTGCTGCTTTTGATGGGTCGGTTGCACCAATCAACTTACGGAAATCTTCTACTGCATTTTCTTTTTCAAGAATCATAGGTACAATAGCACCGCTGCTCATGTAAGCAACCAGTTCGCCATAGAAAGGGCGTGCCTTGTGAATTTCGTAAAACTTGCCTGCCAGTTCGGCACTCAGTTGCACTTTCTTCATGGCAACAATGCGAAAGCCAGCCTCTTCAATCATTTTGGTAATAGCACCTGTGTTACCGGCCGCGGTTGCATCGGGCTTAATCATGGTAAATGTTCTGTTTCCTGCCATTTTTATTAAGTATTTAGATTGTTTCGGTTCGATAATTTGGCCGCAAAAATAGCTTTTTAACTAATAAAGAAGTGGGTGGCTTAAAATCATTTTTAACCTTGATCGCGATTTGAGAATTCGGCCCGTTATCACAAGGTTGGCAGCTTCACCATTGCCAGAATTAAGGTTATGCACTCCCGATTAAAATTGCCATTTTTGCCGCTTCAATGAAAAACCTGCCTGCATTTAAGTCGCTGATAAGCAAACCGGCTGCGGTGGTAATTGTTACCCACTTTAAGCCCGATGCCGATGCCCTCGGTTCTTCACTCGGTTTGGCGGCCTTTCTTAAAAAATCTGGCCATCAGGTTTCGGTTATTACACCCAGCGATTACCCCGATTTTCTGGCCTGGATGCCGGGCAACGAAACTGTGCTGGCGCTTTCAAAAGAAAATCCGGCCCCCGAAGCACAAGCCGCAGTTCTCATCGCGAAAGCTGAAATTATTTTTTGCCTTGATTTTTCGAGCCTCTCGCGCATTAACAGTCTGGGCGATATGATCCGCAACGCAACGGCCACCAAAGTATTGATCGATCACCACCTGGAACCCGAAAGTTTTGCTACGTACGAACAGTGGAATCCGGCCTCGGCTTCAACAGCGGGACTGATTTTCGAGTTGATTGAAGAGTTGGGCCAGAAAGATCAGATTGATTCTACAATCGCTACCTGCTTGTATGCTGGATTAATGACCGATACCGGAAGTTTTAAACATAATAATACCCGCCATCGCGAGTTTGAAATTGCATCGGAGTTGGTAAGTCGCGGGGCCAATCCGCATACTATAGCCCAAAATGTTTACGATACTAACTCGCTGGAGCGTTTGCGCCTTACGGGATATGTACTGAGCAAAAAATTAGTGGTGTTGCCTGAGTATAACACGGCATACATGACGTTGAGCCAGGAAGAGTTGAAAGAATTTGGCGCGCAAACAGGCGATACAGAAGGTCTTGTAAATTATGGCCTCTCCATTAAAAATGTAAAAATGGCCGTGCTGATGTACGACCGGAAAGAAGAAATAAAACTATCGTTTCGATCGTTAGGAAATTTTTCGGTAAACGAACTGGCGCGTAAACATTTTGAAGGTGGCGGCCATCGTAATGCTTCAGGCGGTTCTTCCAAGCTTTCGCTGGAAGATACCCTGAAAAAATTGCTACAGGTTTTGCCTGAGTATAAACAACAACTAAACCAAGATTAAAACTTATAATTCAATTCAAATGAAAAAATCCTTTTTGCTGAGTGTGTGTGTGGCCGGTTTATTAATGGCTTGTTCCAATACCAAAGAAACTGCTTCAGGTTTAAAATTCTCTGTAGTAAAATCAGGCGGTGCCGATGTGGCTGAAAATGGCCAGATCATGATCATTAGCTTTTTATTTAAAGATGGTAAAGATTCTGTGTGGTCAGACAGTCGCACTAATCCTTTCCCTACTATGATTAAGAAAGATTCTGCCATGGCAACCGATCAGGTTATGGAAGTGGTGCAACTGTTAGGTAAAGGCGATAGCGTTACCTTCCAGATTCCGGCCAAAGACCTTTTTGCTAAAACATTCCGTTCACCAATTCCTCCTAATGTTGACAGCACAGCAAACTTCACTTTTCAGATTGGAGTAATTGATGTGGTAACGGAAGAACGCGCCCGCGAAATGCAAAACGAATTTATGGCCAAGCAAAATGAAGAAGCTTTAAAATTGCAGAACGAGCAACTGGCTAAAGATACACTGGCTATTGAATTGTTTTTGAAAGAGAAAGCAATTGTAGCGCAGAAGACAACTTCAGGTTTACGCTACATCATTACCAAGCCCGGCACTGGTGCAAACGCGCAGCAAGGCGAAATGGTAAAAGTTAATTACGTAGGTAAATTGTTAGATGGTACATTCTTCGATTCCAGTATCGAATCAGTAGCTAAAGCTAATAACGGATTTAATGAACAACGCAGACCGTACGAGCCCTTGCAATTAACATTGGGCATGCAACAAGTAATACCAGGTTGGGAAGAAGCGTTAGGGTTAATGAACAAGGGTTCGAAAATGACGGTGTACATTCCTTCTACACTTGCCTATGGAAGCAGACGCAGAAGCGAAGTGATTGCCGAAAATTCAATTCTGGTGTTCGAGATGGAGTTAGTTGATATTATTAAAGCGAATTAAGAGCGATGAAGTCCGTTAGGAAAATTGTTTCTGTGTTGGTTGTGCCGGTACTTATCGGCAGCCTTTTGGCAATTCAAAGTTGCAAAGGCGATGATGATGAGGACGGACCAGGTTGTACCAAAGAAGTGCCGGAACCAAAACTCACCACACCCAATCAGGATAAGATTGCTTCCGATCTGGTGTTGATTGAACAATACCTGGCCGATAATGAAATAGATCTTGCCGATACGGAAATCAAAAACAACGTGCGTTACCTGATTACCGAACTGGGTACGGGTGAAACTCCGTGTCTGGAAAGTAATATCAAGATTAAGTATCGCGGCAGCCTGATGAAGACGGGCTACATTTTCGATCCCGATCAGGAAACAGAAGAGGATGTAGATTGGCAGGAACGCGAAACCACTTTCAACCTCGGTTCATTGATTGTGGGCTGGCAGATTGTACTGCCTTCCACTCCGGTCGGCACCAAACTAACACTTTACATTCCGTCTGGCTATGGTTATGGAACCAATGTGGGTGGTGGCGGTGCCATACCGGTAAACGCCAACCTGATTTTTGAAATCGAGTTGTTGGAGATTGTGGAATGAAACTTTGTTTCGCCACTAACAATACACACAAGGTAAAGGAGATTCAGGCTCTATTGGGCAACTCCTTTACTTTGTTAAGCCTTGCCGATATTGGCTGTGCAGAAGAATTAGCCGAAGATCAGGATACATTGGAAGGTAACTCGTTGCAGAAAGCACAATATGTGTTTGATAATTACAACGTGGCTTGCTTTGCCGATGACACTGGCCTGGAAGTAGAAGCATTGAATGGTGAGCCGGGAGTTTATTCAGCCCGCTATGCTGGTGCGCAGCGAAATTCTGATGATAATATAGAATTGTTGTTGAAGAACCTGCGCGGAAAAGAAAACCTCAAGGCCCGGTTCAGAACGGTAGTTACACTTATTACTGAAAAAGGCACACATCAGTTTGAAGGCATTCTTACTGGTGAAATTACATTTGATAAGCGCGGCACACAGGGTTTTGGATACGATCCGGTTTTTGTTGCGGAAGGTTATACACAAACCCTGGCCCAGCTTGAGTTAAGCGAGAAGAACAAGATCAGCCATAGGGCCCGCGCAGTTCAAAAATTAGTTTTATTTTTAAGAAACAGGCAGCATGAGTAAACCATTTACCATAGGCATTACTGGTGGCAGCGGCTCAGGCAAAACGTATTTCTTGCAAGGGCTTTCGGCTTGCTTTGGGGCTCATGAAATCTGCCTCATCTCGCAAGACAATTATTATAAACCGCGCGAGCAGCAACCGATAGACGAAAACGGAATCAAAAATTTTGATTTGCCGGTGTCCATCGATCGCGAAGCCTTTCGCCACGATTTACTTATTCTGAAATCGGGGCAGAACGTAATTAAGCAGGAGTACACATTTAATAATCCACTGGCCGAAACGCGCATGCTCGAGTTTAAGTCGGCCCCCATTATTGTAGTGGAGGGTTTGTTTGTGCAATACTTTGAAGAGATCAGCCACGAGCTGGACCTGCGCATTTTTATTGAAGCCAAAGACCACGTTAAATTAGGCAGGCGCATTAAGCGCGATCAGGTGGAGCGTGGCTATGATATTGACGATGTACTCTACCGGTATCAATACCATGTTATGCCAGTGTACGAGCGTCTGATTGAACCTTTAAAGCACCATGCCGATCTGGTAATACCCAACAACAGCAAATTTGAGCGGGCCTTAGATGTGCTGGTTGCGTTTTTGAAAACGCGAGTGGGGTGAGTTGCAAATCTCCATCCAATCCCTACTTTTGTGATCCTATAATTTCGAACTGTGCTTAAAAAACGCGTCTACAGAAGTATTTTAATGGTTGTGGGCCTTTTGGCAGCCACTGTTATCGTGCTTTCGCATGTGTTTAAAGCCCCTGAAGAAGTGGCTGAAAAGAAGCCAGCTACCGAGCAGTCTGCGGATTCTGAATCTAAAACCGTTATTTCTGCACCCACCGAAGCTGTAATGCAAGGCACCGCAGTGCAGGTAGATGAGCAGGCACCCCAAACCTTATTGGAAGTTTTAGCCGAGCCACAATCGCACACAGGTTTTGTGCCGGTGGCGAAAGAACTTTTCAGTAGTTTCTTGAAAACCCTGTTCCGGGTAATCATTTCTCCCAACGCGCCCTAAGCGCAATTTGTTAGTATCGCTTTAGTTGCTGCCTGCCGGTAGCACGATCTCTTTTTCTCTGAATCAATTTTAAATTTTAATAATTATATGCGTAATAAAGGTTTCGTTATTGTACTGGGCATTGTTATTACACTGCTTTGCCTGTACTATTTGTCATTCACATTTGTTTCTCAACGGGTAGAGAAAGATGCGATAAGCTATGCTACCGATGCCGGTGGTTCATTGAGTTTAAGTAAGAAGCAAAACTACCTGGATTCAATCTGGAGCAAGCCGGTGTACAACCTGTTTGGTGCCGAGTACACTTACAAAGAAGTAAAAGAAAACGAGTTGAGCCTGGGGCTTGACTTGCGCGGTGGTATGCACGTGGTGTTGGAAATTTCTCCTGTGGATATCATCAAAGGATTAAGCGGAAACAATCAAGACCCGGCTTTTGAAGCAGCCCTTCAAAAAGCGCGCGACTTGCAAAAGTCAAGTTCAGATAGCTATGTTAATTTATTCTACAAGGCATTTAAAGATGCTAACCCGGATAAGAGCCTGGCTTCGTTGTTTACCTCAGCGGCAAATAAAGATCGCGTAAAGCTTACCGATTCTGATGCAACTGTATTGGAGTTTTTGAACAAAGAAGTAGATGGCGCAATAGATCGCTCGTTCACCATCTTAAAAACCCGTATCGATCAGTTTGGCACATCACAGCCAAACATTCAACGCTTACAAGAGAAAGGTCGCATTCAAATTGAAATTCCAGGTGCTGATAACCCACAGCGTGTGCGCAAATTATTGCAAGGTGTAGCCCGGTTAGAGTTTTGGGAAGTTGTAGAGTTCAACGATCCGCAGTTAGGTCAATCGCTTAGCGCGATTAACGATTTTGTTGTTAAAGAACAAAATGCAAAGAAGGTGCTTACCACAACTTCAACAGAAGTTAAACCAGCTTCTGATACAACCGGTACTAAATCTGCATTAGAACAACAATTGTCGCAAGTGCGCGATAGCACGGTATCTTCTTTAGATTCACTTCGGTTGGCTACGTCATCGCCTTTGCTTGCGCTGATGAATCCATCTATTCCTTTTCTTTATCAGGTAAAAGATACTTCGGTAATTAATAAAATGCTTAGACGCCCTGAAGTTCGCAGCTTATTGCCGCGCTCAATTGGTTTCTTCTGGGATGTAAAACCAGATCCTAAAGTCACACCGGGTGTGGATGATATTCAACTAAACTTCGTAAACCTCGGTCGTACCGGTAAACCTTTGTTAACTGGCGAGGTGATTAACGATGCGCGTCAGGATTTTGATGAGAACGGTAGGTATGCCGTTACCATGAACATGAATACAACAGGTGCAAAAACCTGGGCGAAGATTACCCGCGAAGCTGCCGCCAAACAACCGCAAGGTCGCATTGCTATTGTGTTGGATAATTATGTGTATACCGCCCCAACAGTAAATGGCGAGATTCCAAATGGTAGCTCGCAGATTTCAGGAAACTTTGAATTGGAAGAAGCAAAAGATTTGGCAAACGTATTAAAGGCTGGTTCGTTGCCAGCACCTACACGCATTGTAGAAGAAGCTATTGTTGGCCCAAGCTTGGGTAAGGTGGCTCAAAATCAGGGTTTGCTTTCAATGGCTGCCGGTCTTGGAATCGTAATATTGTTTATGATTGCCTACTACTCTAAGGGTGGTTGGGTGGCCAATATTTCGTTGTTGTTCAACATCTTCTTCATTCTTGGAATTCTGGCGCAGTTAAAATCAGCTTTAACATTGCCCGGTATTGCCGGTATTGTACTTACTATGGGTATGGCTGTTGATGCGAACGTGTTGATATACGAACGCATTAAAGAAGAAATGGCCTTGGGTCGCAAGTTGCGCGAGGCGATTACAAAAGGTTATAACAGAGCCTTCACTACCATTCTCGATTCGAACCTTACTACGTTTATTACTGCAGTAGCACTTTTTGTGTTAGGTCAAGGCCCATTGAAAGGTTTTGCTATCGTGTTGATGATTGGTATTGCTACCTCTTTCTTCTCAGCCGTTTACATTTCGCGCGTTATTGTGGAGTGGATGGTGCGCAAAGGTGACGAGTCGAAAGTATCGTTCGATACAGCAATTGCACGAATGATTAAGAAACGCCCGCAGTACGATTTCATTGGTGCCCGCAAAAAGGCATACCTGGTTTCGGGAGCTATAATTGTTATCGGATTTATTTTGATTGCCGTACAAGGATTAAACCTGGGTGTTGATTTTAAAGGTGGTCGCTCGTATGTGGTTAGTTTCAACCAGCCAGTTGTTGCAACTGATATGAAAGTAGCGATCGCTCAAAATTTTGAAAACACCGGTGTGGAAGTGAAAAACTTTGGCAGCGATAAGGTAATGAAGGTAACCACTTCTTACCTGGTAGATGATGAATCGGATGCAGCCGATGATAAAGTGAAAAATGCGTTGATAGCCGGAGTAGAAAAGTTTAAAGGCGTTAAATACACGCCAAACGAAGCGCAGTTAGATGATTCGCATTTCATTATTTCTTCTTCATCTAAAGTTGGTGCAACCATTGCCGATGATATTAAAGGTTCAGCATTTGAAGCCGGGTTTGCTTCTCTGGTGTTGATCTTTATCTATATCTTAATTCGTTTTAAGCGGTGGACATACAGTGCCGGTGCGATTGTAGCTACCGTACACGATACATTGTTTGTGGTAGCCTCTTTTGCCATTGCCCGCGTGTTTGGTCTTTCTTTTGAAGTAGATCAGGTATTTGTAGCCGCTATCCTTACGGTGATTGGTTACTCCATTAACGATACGGTGATTATCTTCGACCGGATTCGCGAGTATCTGGGTTTTGGTGCAAACCACGACAAGGCAACTTTATTTAACGATGCCATCAACAGTACCTTAAGCCGAACGTTGATTACATCCGGTACCACTTTAGTTGTGGTTATTGTGCTGTTGATCTTTGGTGGCGAAGTATTGCGCGGCTTTTCGTTCGCATTATTTGTGGGTATTGGAGTAGGTACATTCTCATCCATTTTCATTGCATCGCCAGTCGTGCTTGATTTGGAAGCGAGTGCTGCCCAAGCCAAAAAGGTAGAAGCGAAAGCAGCTGCATAATTTTGTTTAACAAAATCTTCAAAAGGCGGGTACAAAACCCGCCTTTTGTTTTTAATGGCAAAGTTGAGAGGAGTCTGACGGCTATTAGCTTAAGTACTCAGCCGTCTTGATGCTTAAACCAAGATTTTGCAATAACCACGACCTTTAGGTCGTGGGGTGATAAACGAAATGGAATTTGGCTTCCTGCCCGTCCGGGAGGCGGGTAGCCAAAAATCTATTGGGCTAAAGCCCACTATTGCTTCATTTTGTTTTTTCCCCGACCTAAAGGTCAGGGTTATTTTTTCTAATACATCCGGGATAAACACTCAAGTTGCTGCACGCTTTTTAAGGCAAGTCTTCTAACAAAATTTTAATGGAGATTGGAGGATAAGACCGTAATTTTGAATTAATGAGAATTCTGTTAATCGAGGACGAACGAAAAACCATTCAGTACATCAAAAAAGGACTGGAAGAAAACGGCTATGAAGTGGATACCGCAGAAGATGGTAAGGCCGGAAAAGCGCTAGGCTTTAAGAATAGTTATAATCTGATTATTACCGACATCATAATGCCCGAAATAAACGGGCGCGACTTGTGCAAAGAATTCAGGGCAGCAAAAATTGAAACTCCTATTTTAATGCTAACGGCTTTGGCTGAAACCGATGACATTGTAGAAGGTTTAGATAGCGGTGCCGATGATTACCTCTCCAAGCCCTTTGAATTTAAAGAGTTGCTGGCGCGCATTCGTACGCTTACCAAACGCCAGCCCAAGCCCGGCAACGATAGCTATTTGCGTATAGCGGATCTGGTGTTAGACTTGAATGCTAAAGCAGTTGTTCGGGCTGGTAAAAAAATTGATTTGACTTCAAAAGAATTTGGGTTGTTAGAATATTTCCTGCGCAACCAAGGGCGCGTAATACCAAGGGCCGAACTTTCCAAACATGTTTGGAATGTGGATTTTGATACCGGAACCAACATGGTGGAGGTTTACGTGAATTACTTGCGTAAAAAAATCGATCGGGACTTTGATGTTAAGTTAATTCATACGCAATTTGGTATGGGTTATATCTTAAAAGAACCCGCCTGATCCTGTGCAAATCCGAACCCGGCTAACACTTCAGTTTACATTGTGGGTAAGTACCATTGTGCTGCTTTCGTTTTTGGCTATTTATCTTTTCTCCAAACAATTTGCCGAACAGGATTTTGCCCGCAGGTTAAGGGAGAAAGCTATTACATCGGCCTTTCTGCTTATTAAAGTCGATCAGGTTGATACCGTGCTTCTGAAAATTATCGATCGCGCCAAGCGCGACAATTTGTTTCGCGAGCGCATTCGGGTATATGACCAAACCGACAAAGAAATTTATGCCAGTGGCGATACCATGAAATTACCGATAAGGCCGCAGGTAATTGAGCAGGTAAAACTGGACGGTGAACAGCGCACATTATACAATGAGTTTACAGTTGTGGGAATTCCGTTTACTGACCGTGGGGTAAACTATACCATTATTGCTTCGGCCGAAGATGTAATTGGTTACAACCGGCTGGTGGATTTAAGGCGATTGCTCATGGCTTTATTCGTAATTGTAATCGGATTGGTTTCTATTTCAGGTTGGATTTATGCTGGCCGCGCGTTGCGACCCATTCAAAAAATTATTGGCAACGTGCAAAACATCTCGCCTCAAAATCTTTCGCAGCGTCTGGAAGAAAGTCCACACCCCGATGAAATGGGTAAACTCATTTTAATTTTTAATGGCTTGTTAACGCGAATAGAAAATGCATTCAAGCTTCAGAAAATGTTTGTGTCCAATGTTTCGCACGAGTTGAAAAATCCACTCACCAACATTACCTCGCAATTGGAAGTAACATTGTTAAACGAACGGCCGCGCGAAGAATATCAGCGCACCATAGAATCGGTGTTGGAAGACATCAAAAGCTTAAATCATTTATCGGTGAGTTTGCTTGATCTGGCACGCCTCACGCACGACAGCGATACGTTTACGATGGCCGAAGTTCGGCTGGACGAAATTCTGTGGGATGCCCGCGAGCGCGTGGGTGCCGTTGATCATAATTATAAAGTTGAGGTAGCTATAAAAGATATGCCCGAGGATGAGAGCCGGTTGTTGGTAAATGGTAATCCGCACTTGCTTAAAACCGCCTTTCAAAACATAATTGAGAATGCCTGCAAATTTTCGGAGGATGGCCGCGCAGAAGTGGTGTTGATTTGTAAAGCTGGTGAGTTGGTGGTGCAGGTGGTCGATCGGGGCCCAGGCATTGAGAAAAAAGACCTTGAAAATGTATTTCAGCCCTTTTTTAGAACCGATGCAACTTCTAAAGTAAAAGGCTATGGTGTAGGCTTATCGTTAAGCCAACGGATTATCTCTATTCATAAAGGTAAAATTTCTATCGAATCCAACCCTGGCGAAGGCACGCGTATTTCGGTTACACTTCAACCCGCACACGGTTTCTAATTTTTTTCTAATCGACTCTTATCGAAAACATTGAAGCCCGCGGCTACATTTGTTTATAGTTTTTCTCTAGGTTGTTTGAGTTTAGAAACAAGTTTACAGGTTTCGGTGGAAGAGCAAACGCTAATCAAACGTAAGCCAACTAATGATTAAAATTCTCTTCCTTGAAGTGGGGCTCGCAAGAGTCCCATTTTTTTTTGCTCACTTTGCTAAGGCAGTTTCTACACGCAAGCCAATAGCTAATACACCAGCCAATGTATCCTGTCGGTTTTCCTGTTGGATAGTAAATTTATATTTGCCTGGTTGCGTAAACGAATAGTTGGGCAAAACTAAAAACCGATGATCATACACATCACCCAATCCACTTCGGCCAAGTGGCTCACCACTTTTTTCGAACAGGTAATTAGAAACTAATTTTTTGGAAAGGATAGCACCGGTTGAATCGGCTAGTTGATACTGAATAAAAATGCGTTGCCACGGATAGTCTAATGAGTTGCGCACTTCGTAATACAAATTGTACTGCTGTTGGGTGTTGTTAATCTCAAATTCAAAAGTTGCGGGTTGTTGAATATTCCAGGTGCGTTCTTTAAACTCTACATAGTTTTCGAAAACGCGACTGCTATCGCAACCGGAAAGCAAGATGCATAAAGCAACAAGTAGAACTGAAAATCTCATCGTGGGTTGGGGCCTTTAGGATTGCGTGGCTGCGGATTTCGGTTTTGATTTTGTTGCTGCGGATTCTTTTTGTCGTGCGAACGATTTTTATTCCGCTTTTTCTTTTTCGCCTTGCCCTGATATTTTTTATCCAGATTTTCCAGATCGCTGTTAAGCTTGGTTACCGGCACCTTCGCCTCAACTTCATTGGCTTGCAGTGTAGCGGGTTTTTTTCCTTCGCGATTGAGTGCAAGAATTTCATTTACCCGATCAATGTTTAACGGATACCACGTATTCTCTTCCTTAAATCCAAACCACATAATGCGTCTGAAAATATCCGTCTTCTGTAAGCGGGCTTCGCCTTGTTCGGTTAACAAAGGTGCTTCTACTTCCGGAATGCCTTTTAGTGCTTCCATGTAGGTTTCCAACTCGTAGTTAAGGCAACATTTTAAGCGCCCGCACTGGCCCGATAGTTTACTTGGATTGAGAGAAAGATTCTGATAGCGCGCGGCACTGGTAGCTACGTTTTTAAAATCACTTAACCAGGTAGAGCAACATAACTCGCGCCCGCAAACACCAATCCCGCCAAGGCGACCGGCTTCTTGCCGCAAACTGATCTGGCGCATCTCCACACGCACTTTAAACTCAGCAGCCAGAATTTTTATCAACTCTCTGAAGTCAACGCGATCTTCAGCAGAATAAAAGAAAGTTGCTTTCGTATTATCGGCCTGGTATTCCACATCCGAAAGTTTCATATTCAGTTTTAACTGATGTATGATTTCGCGCGTGCGATAGAGTGTGGGTAAATCGCGCTTCTTAACATCTTCGTGTTTCTCAGAATCTTTTTGAGTAGCTATGCGATAAATCTTTTTGATCTCATCGTCATTCGCTACTTTTTTCTTTTGCATCTGCAAGCGAACCAATTCGCCTTGCAACGATACATGGCCCAGATGGTGCCCGGTAGTTGATTCTACAATTATAGCATCGCCTGTAGTAAGCGAAAGCTTATCGGTATTGCGGTAAAAATCTTTGCGCCCGTTTTTAAAGCGGACTTCCACTACCGGAAATTTATCCTGCACGGGCATATCCATGTTAGATAGCCAGTCGAACACATTCATTTTATTGCAACCGCCCGTATTACAGGCTCCGTTATTGTTACAACCCGAAACCTTCCCGCCTTTACTTGTGCCACATGCACATCCCATTGCGTTTGTTGTTTAGATTAAACCTTAAAGGTAGAAGGTAAAAAGGGTATTGACAAACCTGATTGGCTTGCGGCAAATCTCCACGGTGTACACTTAACGTAGCACTAGCTTTTCTCGATACGAGCCAAATCCTGACTAATATCTTTGCGGTAATACGCATCCTTCCACGAAATGCGGCCTACGATTTCATAAGCCTGCTGTGCAGCCTTCTCCAGCGTTGGCCCGTTTCCGGTAATAGCCAGCACGCGGCCACCGGTTGTAACAACCGCATTATCATTACGGGATGTACCCGCATGAAATACGAGCCCTTTGCCAACTGAATCTAACCCTGAAATAGGATAGCCTTTTTCAAATGAATCCGGGTAACCGCCCGAAGCCATAATTACCGTAATGGCATATTGCGGGTTAATCTCAATTTTTTTGTTTTTAAGTTCGCCTTTGGCGCAGGCTTCAAACAACTCCACCAGATCCGAATCAATGCGCGTCATCACTGCCTCTGTTTCAGGATCGCCCATGCGTGCGTTGTATTCAATCACGTAAGGCTCGCCTTTAATATTCATCAACCCGATAAAGATGAAACCCTTGTAAGGGATGCCGTCTTTCTTTAATCCATCAATAGTGGGTATGATTACCTGCGTTTCTACTTTTTGCATGAAGGCCGGGCCCGCAAACACAACAGGCGAAACAGCACCCATGCCACCGGTGTTGGGGCCGGTATCACCATCGCCAATGCGTTTGTAATCTTTGGCTTCGGGTAACACCACATAGTTTTTACCATCGGTAAGCACAAACACCGAAAGTTCAATGCCATCCAGAAATTCTTCAATCAATACTTTCGAACTGGCCTCACCAAATTTTTTATCCACCAGCATTTCGTGAATGGCTTGCTTTGCTTCAGCTACTGTTGGCGAAATGATTACACCCTTACCGGCAGCCAATCCATCGGCTTTTAAAACAATAGGAGGTATGCAACTATCAAGGTAAGTAAGCGCTTGTGCACTTTCGTGCGATTGAAACGTGTGCGCTTTTGCTGTGGGCACACCGTGGCGCAACATAAATTGTTTAGAAAAATCTTTACTGCCTTCCAGTTGCGCACCGGTTTTTCCGGGACCAACCAAAAGAATATGTTTTAGTTCATTCGTATTTTCAAAGTAATCGCGAATGCCTTGTACCAAAGGTGCTTCGGGGCCAACAATTACAAGGGTTATATCTTTTTCAACACAAAACTTACCAAGTGCAGGAAAGTTATCGGTAGCAATGGCCACATTTTCGCCAACTAATGCAGTACCGGCATTACCGGGCGCGATATATAAGTTAGAACAACGCGGGCTCTGTTTTATTTTCCAGGCAAACGCATGCTCACGCCCACCACTACCAATTAAAAGAATGTTCATAGCTTCGAAAAAATCTTTGTAAATATAGATAACTTTGGTTACTCAGGACTGATTGCTGGGTACTAGTTGCTGGTTGCTGGATACTCGCTACTGGTTTGTTCAGACTAACCATTTACTGATTACCGAATACCGAATACCGAATACCTAACCTCCCAATACCAACTCCAATCTCATGAAAACTCTCCTTCCCTCATTACTCGTATTTATTTTACTTACAGGTTGTCAGAAACAAAAATTTGATGTCATCATTCGTGGTGGTACGGTGTATGATGGATCGGGTAAACCCGGAGTAATAACCGATGTGGGTATTAATGCAGATACGATTGCGGTAATTGGAGATCTTTCTAAAGCCGAAGGCAAAACTGAAGTTGATGCAACAGGGTTAGCAGTAGCGCCTGGCTTTATTAACATGTTGAGCTGGGCTACGGAATCATTAATTATAGATGGTACTTCGCAGGCCGACATCCGGCAAGGTGTTACACTGGAAGTATTTGGCGAAGGTTGGAGCATGGGGCCATTGAATGAAAAAATGAAAGCTGATTTATTAGCCGACATGCAACGCAATCCCGATTGGAAGTATGACCTCGACTGGACAACATTAAACGAATACCTGCAGTCGCTTGAGCGCAGAGGCGTGGCACCCAATGTAGCTTCGTTTGTTGGCGCAACTTCGGTTCGCATTCATGAATTGGGGTATGCCAACCGGTTACCCAACGCAGAAGAACTGGAACGCATGAAAGCATTGGTAAAGCAAGCGATGGAAGGTGGCGCACTGGGTGTGGGCTCATCGTTGATTTATGCACCCGCTAATTATTCGAGCACCGAAGAGTTGATTGAACTTTGTAAAGTAGCTGGCGAATACGGAGGCATGTACATTACCCACATGCGCAGCGAAGGCAACAATATTTTTGATGCCGTAAATGAAACCATTCGTATTGCGCGCGAAGCAAAACTACCAGCTGAGATTTATCATTTAAAAATGGCAGGCGAAAGCAATTGGGGAAAACTAGATTCGGTGCTGACTATGATTGAGGAAGCCAATAAAGCCGGAATAAAAATTACTACCGATATGTACACTTACACGGCAGGTGCTACCGGGCTTGATGCCTCCATGCCACCCTGGGTGCAGGAAGGCGGAATAAAAGAATGGATTAAAAGATTGCAAGACCCTAAAATTCGTAAGCGGGCATTAGATGAAATGCGCAAGCCTTCTGATAAGTGGGAAAATTTATTGTTGATGGCCGGCAGCCCTGAGCGGGTATTGCTGTTGGGCTTTGCCAACGACTCGCTAAAACAGTTTACCGGAAAAACGTTGGCCGAAGTAGCAAAAATTTATGGTAAGAGCGCAGAGGAAACCGCTATGGATTTGGTAATAGCCGATAGCACCCGCGTGGGCACTGCTTATTTTATGATGAGCGAAGAAAACGTGAAGCGACAAATTGCATTGCCGTTTATGAGTTTTGGTTCCGATGCGGAATCACCGGCTACCGAAGGTGTGTTTTTAAAATCGAGTACACACCCGCGGGCTTATGGAAACTTTGCACGACTGCTCGGCAAATATGTGCGCGATGAAAAAGTTATACCGATGGAAGAAGCCATTCGTAGACTTACCGCATTGCCAGCCGCGAATCTTAAAATTAAAAAGCGGGGTTCGTTAACACCCGGCTATTATGCCGATGTGGCGATATTCGATGCGACTAAAATTCAAGATCATGCTACATTCGAAAAGCCACATCAATACAGTACCGGTATGGTGCATGTGCTGGTAAATGGAACCGTAGTATTAAAAGATGGCGAACATACTGGTGCAAAACCGGGAAGAGTGGTGAGAGGGCCGGGGTGGAAGGAATAAGATGCGCGACAATATGGTTTAATGATTTACGTTGATTAAGAAATTCTAACACTATGAAAAAGACATTTCCAGCAATGCTGTTCGTGGGATTTATTTTGCTCATGGCTTTTGTTAATAAACCTGCAGATCACGAACAGATAGCATTTGACTACTTTATTTCTGATATTTTAGGAAATGATTTCAAAGATGTCACCTCATTTGAATTCAAGGGGGTAACAGAAGAGTCGTATGCTACTTTAGGAAAATATAATTTTTGCTTACGACCTGAAGAAAAATTAGGGTCAATGATTAAAGAGCTTACAGCAATGAAGAGGCAGACTAAAGAAATTGATTTTGCAAACGTTAGTGGCCTAAAAATTACAAACTTCCAAAGCAAGACAAGTGGTCATAGACTTTTTGTTTATCCATCATTACATGTTGCTGAAAACTACTATGTGTTTTTGTCTTTCCAAAAGCTAAAAGAACATCCAATAAAATATGTATTTGAATTAAATATGGAGGGAGATATTTTGAGAAGTTGCAAAATGGAATGAGTGCATCTTTTGGTTGTAACCAGATTGGCTTAATAAAAAGCGGATCAAAATTAAATTTGATAAGATGAGATTATAACTACCCAGTGAGATATGGATAAGTGTAAGTGTAAACTACAATTTCAATCTTTGAAGTTTCATTTGAAACTCTCCATTCGAAAAATCAGAGCCTTCAAAAGTTCCTTTGATAACCTCTCCATCAAAAGAAGTTAATGTAACAGAAATATTACTATTATGGGTGTTTGCACCTGCTATTGATTTTCCATACGGTCCACCATTTGGGTCATAAATTGTGGTAAAAAATTCAGGAAACTTACCGCTATAATTATGATTTGGACCTTCAATTGTAAATGGAAGTTTAATCTTGTCTATATCTACATTACTCACAGTAATTGCCCAGTATTCAGATGACTCCACATCTTTACGAAGAGTTATGGCGAGGTAATTACGCCCGATAGCTATATAATTTAATTGCTCTTCCGGGAATACATTAAAAACCATTTCTACTCCATTAACTTTTGCCTTAATGAAATTAGTTTCTGGTTTGATTTTACTTTCATCACAAGCGAATAAAATCAAACAGGCTAAACTTGTAATTAAATAGCACTTTTTCATATAGGTAAATGTACAATTCTTGACGCTCTTTACCAAAAATGCACCCTACCTTCATAATGAGCCAGAAAGGCCAAGCTGGAGTTCTCAAAAAATCACTTCACCCCTTGCGTAGCCACTTAGCTACATATATATTTGTAGTCAAATGGCTACAAAATGAATTTAAGACGCGATGTATTTCAGGCTATTGCCGATCCAACCCGCAGGGCAATATTACTTTTAGTGGCTTCGCAATCCATGACAGCCGGAGCCATAGCCGCCAACTTTGATACGGCCCGTCCCACGGTTTCCAAACATTTGCAAATTCTTACCGAATGCGAATTGCTGAAACAAGAGCAGCAAGGCCGGGAAGTTTATTATCACTTAAATCCTAAAAGCATAAAAGAGATTGCTGATTTTATTGAACCGTTCCGCAATCTGTGGGATAACCGCTTTAATAAACTGGAAAGCGTAATGAAAAAATATAAACCGAAGAAATAAATGGAACGCAAAACAAAAATTCAAGCCGAACCGAATAAGCAAGAATTGGTAATAACCCGCGAGTTCGACTTGCCCGTTGAGTTGCTCTTTAAAGCCCATGCCGAACCTCAACTGGTGGAGCAATGGATGAGCACAAAGGTTTTGAAATTAGAAGGCCGCAAACATGGCAGTTGGCAATATGAAACAAGCGATCCGAATGGCAATGTGATGCTTCGCATGAATGGCACTTTTCACGAGTTTATTCCGAACCAGAAAATTATCCGCACCTTCGAAATGGAGAATATACCTTTTGATGTGCAACTCGAATTTTTTGAGTTTGAAACACTAACGGAAGATACCAGCAAGCTTACCATGCATTTGATTTACCGGTCGCAGACTTTGCGCGATCAGATGTTGCAGATGCCCTTTGCACAAGGCTTGAACATGGCACATAACCGGTTAGAGGAAGTTGTTCATAAATTAAAATAAAACACTTATGTCTAAACAGAACAAAATCATTTACTGGGTAGCCACCCTCTGGCTTGCGCTGGGGATGCTCTCTACAGGTATTGTACAAGTCATTAAAATGGAAGAAGAGGTTGCCATGTTTGCGCGCCTCGGGTATCCGGCTTATCTACTTACGATCTTAGGTGTATGGAAAATTCTCGGTGTTGTGGCCATACTTGTACCGCGCTTTCCATTGGTAAAAGAGTGGGCCTATGCCGGTTTCTTCTTTACAATGTCTGGTGCACTTGTTTCACACTATGCACTTGGCGATGGAACAGTTGAATATTTTGGGCCCGCGTTGTTGTTAGTACTTACAGTTGTTTCGTGGTATTTTAGACCTGATAATAGACGGGTAGCTTGATAAGATTTATAAATTAAACCTTTTAGAATGAATCCGAAGGTAGATTGGTTTTTCAATAAAACAAGCAAGTGGCAAGAGGAGTACAGCAAGTTAAGAAAGATTGCGCTTGCCAGTGGCCTTGCTGAAGAATTGAAATGGGGTTGTCCCTGCTACACGCTTGATGGCACCAACGTGGTGTTGATTCATGGCTTCAAAAACTATTGTGCTTATTTATTTCACAAAGGTGTATTGCTAAAGGATCCTAAAAGGATTTTGATTCAACAAACAGCTAACGTCCAATCTGCACGCCAGATTCGGTTTACACATCTGGATCAGATTACCGATTTGGAACCCATATTGAAGGCGTACATCAAAGAAGCAATCAAAGTGGAAAAGTTGGGGGCAAAGGTTGAATTTAAAAAGACAACCGAATTTGAGATGCCTGATGAATTTAAAGCTGCCTTAAAAAAATCTGTTGCATTGCACAAAGCTTTCAAATTGCTAACCCCAGGAAGGCAAAGAGGGTACCTGCTTTATTTTGCTTCAGCTAAGCAAGCTAAAACACGGGCAGAAAGAATTCAGAAATACACCCCTGCAATCCTTAAAGGAAAGGGTTTGGAAGATTAATACATTCACATATATGAAATCAAAACAAAAGTTAACTTCGGAACAACGCGGTGAATTGTTGGAACTGTTAGAGAAAAGATTCACTAAAAATATTTCACGCCATAAAGGAATAACCTGGGCCGAGGTGCAGGCTAAGTTGGAAGCTGATCCTTCAAAACTTTGGTCGCTAAGCGAAATGGAAAAAACCGGTGGCGAACCCGATGTAATTGGCTATGATAAAAAGACAAACGAATTTATTTTTTCCGATTGCTCGGCCGAAACGCCAAAGGGTCGCAGAAGTATTTGTTACGATCATGAGGCACTTGAATCCCGCAAGGAACACAAACCTGCTAACAGTGCGGTACAAATGGCAACCGATATGGGGATCGAGCTTTTGAATGAAGTGCAATACCGCGAACTGCAATCCTTGGCTGGCGATAAGTTTGATGCCAAATCGTCAAGTTGGTTAAAAACTCCAGCCGACATTAGGAAACTTGGTGGTGCCATTTTTGGCGATTACCGTTATGGTCATGTGTTTGTCTATCACAATGGTGCAGAATCTTACTATGGTGTAAGAGGTTTTCGTGGGTTGTTACGGGTTTAGATCCTGAAAATTTAAATCAGAGAAGTGACTTGCAGCGTTAAACCTTTTTTTAATCACGCAGTCCAAGCGAGTCAAATAAAATTCATTTTGTTTTATGTTAGATGTAAAGAAGAATTTTTATCGGGTAACCAGATTTGGGTTATTAGTAGTTGTTTTCTTTTTAGTTTCCTGTAAAGATGATCTGGAACCTGCCGCAGAGGAGCAGATGTATTTTCCATCCAACGATGGCTGGGAAACCAAATCGATAGCAAGTCTGGACTGGAACGAAAGTGCCATTCAACCTTTAAAAGATTATCTCATTGATAAAAACACCAAGTCGTTTATGATTTTGGTGAATGGAAGAATTGTAATGGAAGAATATTTTGATGGCCACACTAATAGTACTTCCTGGCAATGGAATAGTGCAGGCAAAACATTGGTAGCCACAACCACAGGTATTGCGCAGCAGGAAGGGTTGTTGAATATTAATACCAAAGCTTCACAATATCTGGGTGCCGATTGGACAAGTGCCGAACTGGAAAAAGAAAATCTGATTACAGTTAAGAATTTACTTACCATGACTTCGGGGCTTAATGACGAGAATGAGTTTGTAATCAGGGCTAACTTAACTTACCTGGCCGATGCCGGTACCCGGTGGTCGTACCACAATGTATTTCAAAAATTAATGGATGTAGTTGCTGAGGCCAGCGATCAGAGTTTTGAAACGTATTTCAATGCAAAGTTGAAAGATAAAATCGGCATGGATGGCTTCTGGAACAATGGTGTAATCTTTAAAATATACCACAGCAACACCCGAAGCATGGCCAGGTTTGGTTTGTTGGCCCTTAACAATGGAAAGTGGAAAGAGGAACAGATTATAAACGAAGCATTTTTTAATGAGAGCATCAACACTTCGCAAAACATCAATCCATCGTATGGATATTTATGGTGGCTGAATGGTAAAGCCAGTTATATGGTACCCGGTGGGCAAACGGTTTATACTGGGCCACTTGTTGCATCAGCACCGGCCGATATGTATGCGGCTATGGGTGCGGAGGATCAACGCATTTATGTTATTCCAAGTAAGAAAATGATTGTGATCAGAATGGGTACTGCATCAGACCCGGCCAACCCGAGCTTTGCCCTTTCAGGTTTTGATAATGAGTTGTGGCAAAAAATCAATGCTGTGATTGAATAACAATCCGTAATGTATATTTTTACTGACAAACTTATTTTATGAAATGAGCATAAACCAAACTATACCTAACAACACGTTAATTACGGAGATTATTTCCTCCAGGTAAGTCTTGATATGCGAATTCCATGCCTGCGTGCCGAAATGCTGCACTACGGCATGCAGGCATGTGACCTTAAAAAAATAAATTATTAACGCATGAAACTTTTAATCATTACTTTTCTTTACCTGTTTACCGGAACTGAAGCACCTGTTGTTGCCGATCCTATCGGAACCGTTACCTATAAAATTAATGGCGAAGAGAAAAAAGTAAACCTGCGCTCGCTTTCGGTTTCATTAAAAACAGAAACTACGGGTGATCCCGGTAAGGAAAACACATACTCGGTGGCTTCATTTACCATTTATGATACCGAAAACAACAAAGCTCTTAAGTTTACTGTGCACGAAGATAAAGTGGTAACCGATTTAAAAGGTAATTATCCGTTACGTAACTCTAATGAAATTGAGTTTGGTAAATCAACCGGTATAATGGTGATTAATACACAAAACGCCTCTCAAATCTGGACTTCCGTTATTGGTGGTTCGTGCCAGGTAGATTTAGCAGGAACTACTATGAAAGTAAAAATTACGGGTGCAAGCTTGAATGTTGGCAACGAAACAGTTCCCTTCGAATTAACATTGGATGCAACAGGTGTGAAGGTAAGAAGCTAATCTTACCTTCACTTCTTGTTTTACTTAGCAGGTGTAATCACAATATTTCTAAAATCAATCGGGCCGTGGTCGCCCTGAAACATAAGTGGCCCCGGTTCATTTTCTTTATTATCGATAGCGCCTCCGGTAATACCAGGAATTTCCTGGTTGCTGATAATAGTAATGCCATTTGCCACTACCGTAATCATTCTGCCTACTAACGTAATATCATAGGTTTGCCACTCGCCAGCATCTTTCGCAGCCATTACACTAGGCGTAAGAAATCCATACACCGCACCGAGATAACCTTTCCACGGTTCTTTACCTTTGTCGTCTTCAATCTGTACTTCGTAACGACCGCGCAGATACACGCCACTGTTGCTTCCTTTCTCATAACGAAACTCCACATGTAATTTGAAATCGGTAAAAGTTTGTTCGCTTACTAAGTTGCTTCCCGATTTTAAACTTCTCAAAATTCCATTCTCTACAATCCATTGGTTGGGCCCCATAGCCTTCCAGCCTTTCAAATCTTTTCCATTAAACAAAGTAATGGGTTGACCCCACGCGGGTTCGGTGGTGCGCTTCAGCAACGGAGCGCGCGTACCTGTCCACGTATATTTTTTACCATCGGTGTAAACCATGGTGCCTTTTAGGGTTTCACCGGTTAGCTCACCTTCAAAGTCCATATTACGATCGCCCGGTTCCCACTGGGGTGGGATGGAGAAATTGAATTTTTCATTCACCACATTTACTACGGCAACCGGCCGCGCACTTCCAAAAGCATATACAAAGCGACCTACCAAAGTTTTGTGGCCCGAATGCTCAATCTCGAGCCAGGAGGGAAGTTGCGTTCCGTCTTTTTCAATTAAAAGATTCCAACGGCCTTCTAATTTATGCTGTGCCTGAAGTGCGGTTATTACCATAACCAACAGGAGCATGAGTACAAAGCGTGAGTAGATTTTCATACTTATAAATTTCTTAAGTGTAAAGTGAATTGAGTTTGAAGTTATGTTAGTTCAAGAATATTTCAATTAATGTCCACCCTTTACATAAGCCCAACCACTTTCTTGTTTCAGCGTAAGCTCTATCATAGCCGAAGGTACTACGGTTGAAACTTTTAACAAGTCTTCTGGCTTTAGATTTTTACGTTTCATGGTATTGCCGCAGGCTGCAAATACAACACCTTTGCTACTCCATTCAGCTACTTGTGCGGAAGCTTTAGAAGTTTTGTTGATAAGCAGATCTAAGCCTGGGCCATGGCACACCACTTCAATTTCGGCATTGGGCCACGCAGTGCGAATATTTTTTACCTGGCCAACAATTGAAGCCTGCGAAAGCGAATCGCTATCGGTAAACTGCATCACAATTTTATGGGGTTTCATATCAATTACGCCATTGGCTTGCTGCGCAAATAAATTGGTCGAAAAACAAATCAGAAGGAATAGCATCGCTTTCATGAGGAATAGATTTTATTGATTCAAGGTAGAGACTTTGGCTACGAAAGCCAAACAAGATATTACTGGTGGTTCTGCACTACAAATTCGAAAGCTCTTTTTTCCATCCAGTTTATTTTACTACTTCTTAAAGAAAAACCCACATGCCCACCGCGTTTTGGAATTTCGAGGTGAAGATGAGTGTGATTGTGTGCTAATTCAACAGGATAGCACGCTTCGGGGAGAAATGGATCATTTTCAGCATTTACAAGTAATGTTGGTATCTGAATGTTTTCCAAATACGAACCGCAACTTGCTCTCGTATAAAAATCATTGGCATCATTAAAGCCGTGTAAGGGTGCGGTGTAGCGGGTATCAAATTCCCGAAAGGTGGCAATAGTTTCAAACCCTGTTGCGGAAAGGAGATTAGGGAATTGTGCCGCCTTAACCTGAATTTTTTTCTCTAATTTTTTAAGAAAGCGATTTCGATAAAATTTGTTGCCGGGTTTATCTAACTCAGTAGCACTGGAACCCAGATCGCATGGAACAGAAAACGTAACCGCTGCTTTTATTTCTTTACGCACGATTCTTTCGCCAAGATATTTTAACGTCATGCTGCCGCCCATGCTAAATCCTATCAGCACAATGTGCGAGTATTTCTTTTGAATAGCATGTTCAATAACAGCAGCCAGATCTTCTGTAGCGCCATGATGATAGAAACGTGGCAAACGGTTAACTTCACCACTACAACCGCGGCAATTCCACGCCAATGAATCCCAACCGTGTTGAAAAAAATGGACAGCCATACCCTTGGTGTAATGCCTCTCGCTATTGCCCTCCAGTCCGTGCGAAATGATAACGAGTTTATCACGCTGTTCGGTCATCCAATCCAGATCCACAAAATCACCATCGGGTAGTTCCAGACGTTCACGGTGATAGGTGCCCGGTACTTTACGAAATACGCTTGGGATTACGGTTTCAAGATGCGGATTGAAAAGATAAAAGGGAGCTTTATATGCAGAAGCAATTATCGGCATTTACGCGTTCAGTACATCGTGAATTTCCGGAGTGCGATCGAATGTAGCTTTTGCAAACGGACACAGCGGCAGAATTTTGAGATTATTTTTTCTGGCGTATTCCACTGCGGCCAGAACTAATTTTTTTCCGGCACCTTGCCCACGAAGTTTATCGGATACTTCGGTATGATCGATTATAATTAAACTATCGCCAGCGCGTGAGTAGGTCATCTCCGCCAGTCGTTCGTTATTTTCTTCAATCAGAAAGGCACCTTTAGCACCGTGTTCGATTTGTTTAATTGTCATACACGTAAAATTAAGATTTGTATTTTACACTTAGCAACGTCATAATTACAAATAGAATACCAACCAGGCCCAAGGCAATGCGCAAGGTGTACCAATCGGCAAGTAAACCAATTAGTGGCGGCCCAAATAAAAAACCTGAGTAACCCACTGTTGTTACCATTGCCAGACCAACACCGGGCGGAAGTCCTTTTGCATTTCCGGCAATACTATAGGCAATTGGTACAATAGCTGATAAACCAATTCCGGTTAAGAAGAATCCAGCAATAGCAATGTAGGGAGAAGGAAAGCCCAGTATAATTAAAATGCCGAGTGTGGAAATAAGACCACATCCAATCATTAAGTTCTTGTCGCCCCAACGCAAACGAGCCGAGTCGCCAAAAATTCTGCCGGTTGTCATAGCCAACGCAAATGTTGCCAACCCGATTGGTGCGAACGATGCTTTAGCTCGTGCAACATTCAACATATAGTTAGTACTCCAATCGGCCATTGCACCTTCGCCAAGCATACAACAAAAAGCAATTACGCCAATGCTTACCATAGCCGCATTCGGTAAACGAAATGCAGGGCCTTCCGATTTTTTTTCCTGGGGTTTATCGTGAATAAGATGATAGCGCGACCATGCAGCACCCATTATGCCAAGCGCGGTAATAATGCTGAGATGTAGAAATAAACTGGTCTCTAACTTTACAAAGATGGCTCCGCAGCCGGCACCAATTGCCATTCCAATACTAAACAAAGCATGGAATGAAGTCATGATTGGCTTGCGGTATTGCTGTTCTACCATAATAGCTTGCGCGTTCATGGAAACATCCAGCATACCTGCGGTAATGCCCATTACAAAAAACACCAGTAACAAACCACTAATGCCCGGCATAACCATTGAAAGCGGAACCAATGGAACAAAGACGCAGTATAGAAAAGCAGAAGCAATGGTAATGCTACGGCTGCCATTGCGAATGATTAGCCAACCGGTAAAGGGCATGGCCAATAATGCTCCAAGCGAAGTGGCTAAAAGTACAAATCCAAATGTTCCATCCTCTACCCGAAACAGTTCCTGTACTTTCGGGAAACGCGAAGCCAGATTGGCATGCACAAATCCATTGATGAAAAATAACAACTTAACAGCAAGGCGAGGTGGTGTCACAATAGGTGGAAATGATTCTCAAAGTAAAGAATAATTTCAGGCACACAATGTGCGCAGCTCTATAAATTTAACTCAACCGATTGAATCAGCGTACTACCTTAAAGGTTGTTTCGCCATAGAGTGGGGTACCATCCGCTGCAATGCCTTGCACCGTTACCTTATAAGTACCAGGTTGATCGGAAGTATAAAACTCCAGTTGTCGGGCTTCATTTCCTTTGATTTGAACATCCGGATTCCAGTATAATAAATGGCGGCCATCTGGAATGTAGGTATTTATTTCGGGAACAGTTTCGTAGCGTGGCGAATAAAACTGCTTTTGTTGTTGCAAACCTTCGTAATTGATCATAACCGTTTCAGGGCTAAACTTAAATCCACCTAAATCGCCTTTGTAGGTTCTGTAACTTACAATGCCATCAAACCCAAGTGAGCCAACGAAATACCGGCCAGGGAAAATATCTAATTGTTTAACCTTGAGGGGATCGAATGCTATTATATCGTTCACCTTAAAAATCGGCACACCATCTAACAACACGAGGGATTCTCCAGCTAATAAGTCACCATTTTTACGATCTACAATTTTAATGACGAACTGATCCTCCTTCTTGCGCACCCATACACTTTTTACATATTCGCGCATAACTTCTTCCATAACCGGAAACCGGGTATAGTCATCCAGTAGATAAGTTTCTGGCGCGGTTCCATAAAATGCTGAGCTATCAGCGGGTAGAATAGTAGTTGCATGGTTCCCAAAAGCATCATTAACCTGCATTGAGATACTTTTGTCGATTAATGCCTGCGTATGTTTTTCAGATAAGGTAATAGGTGGAAGGTTGAATGTTATAAAAGAAGATGAATAAGAAGATTTTATTTCAAGCTTCGCTTTTTCATAAGGCGATTGCAAAATTAGTTTGTTAGCTCCTCTCAGGTGATTGGCCTCAACCAGCAACAAACCATTTTTATCAGTAATAGCTCCGCTTAATTCAATTTTTTTGCCGGGAGCGCTTACATAACCAATAACGCCCGGTATTGGCGATTGAGTTTGTTTGTCGAGTATAGTGGCCTCTATAAGATGCGCGCGGTATTCCGGAATATGTTGAATGGTTTTTGGTTCAGCTAACTCCTCCCATCTAAAACGACTCCAACCGTGGGTAAGCATGA
Source organism: Cytophagales bacterium (assembly GCA_017303795.1). Classification (GTDB taxonomy): domain Bacteria; phylum Bacteroidota; class Bacteroidia; order Cytophagales; family Cyclobacteriaceae; genus ELB16-189. Next base: position 313,963 of record JAFLBR010000005.1, read on the forward strand.
GGTTGTCGATAATTTCATGACTTGTATTGAGATAAGCATGTGGTGATTCGATTGAGCCTTTCAAATCGCTACTGAGTAACAAGTAACTTACAATATCAGGTTGAACAAATTGGTGCAACGAATCATCGCGCATGACCGAAACTGAAAGATTGCTCAAGGTTGCGTTTTTTGATTTTAGGTCGAGCGTAATTTTTTTACGGGTGCTGGTTTGTTCCCGATCTGTTGAAACCGAAAGTATTTTGCTGTCGTCTGGTTTTAAAAATACCAGACGTTCGCACACGGGTTGTCCGGTTGACGTGAAAACAGTAATGTGGGTGATACCTGCTTCGAGATTGGATTTGGGTATCATTAATTCCAACGCACCATTTTTTAAGGGTTGGCTAAATGTAAAATTCACTTTTTGGCGTGTGTGCGCTAATATGTAAACAGGCTGATCAAATACACCTTTGGTTTTAATCTGAATTTTAAACTGCGAAAGTGTGTCCACAATCTGCATGGCAAACCCGGTGGCATTTACTTTTGAGAGTTTAACCGCAGTGGTTTTGCCTTTGTGGTTAATGAGTGCTGTGTACTCTTGTAAGGTTGGCTTCATTTCAAAGGTACCCATACCAAACTTAGCAGGTTTGAAATGATTTAAGGTATCGCCATTAGAATTTATAATTGTGCCGGTAAAATCAATTCCTTTGCCGAGATAGTCAACAGCTCGAAAAGCTATATTATGATTGATGCCATCAATCCATTGACCGCCTTCGGGAAAAAATTGAACATCGATATCACTGTTGGGTTGCTGCTCTCCATCAAACAACCTTCTGAAGGTGTTTACAATTGTGATAGGTTGATGGAAGAAAAAATCGGCACTGTAGTTTTTCATCCAGCGGGTATATGCGCGCAAGTAATAGTTGCCTGAACTTATTGAGGCCGGAATATTAATTTGCCCTTTACCAAAGCCGTTGCTCAATTCAATTTTGGTTTGAAGTAAGATTTGATTTTCACTACCTACTAACTCTACATAAGCTACCTTACTTGTATTGATAGGCTGATGACTTTGTCCTGATATGAGGTAAATCTTAAACCAACTGGTTTCACCGGCTACCCAAAAATTTTTATCGGTATGGATGAAGAGTTTTTCTTGAGGGTATTCTATGGCATACTGCTGAAGCTGAGTAGCACTCTGTTGAGCGGGTTGCGCACCTGCCAGCGGGCTTATTAAAATAAGAATAAGCAAAAGGCGCATTACCAAAAATCGGGTTGAGTGGTAGTTCCTCCTACAAAACGGCAGTCCACGCAAAAGTAAGAGCCATAGCGATAACCTGAAAGCATGGGACCATTGCCAATGTAAATGGGGTCAATTAGTAAATAGGGTCCTGTAAATGTGCTAACCTGGTTAGGACTGATTTCATACGCTTCGCAGGTGCTATACTGGGTAATATATCGGGGCGGTATAGGCAATTGTAAGTAGGAGACCGATTCCCGAAGTATAGAAACTGAGCTAATTGAAAAGTAGCCCACAGCAATTTGATTAGGGTGAGAGGTGCACTTGATGTTACCAACAACCTGATGTGGCAGCGGGCCGAATATAGTACCAAGATCTTCGGTAGATTGCTTTACCTGCTTCCAATAATCAAAAGCATTTTTGGAAATGGTTTGTTGCTGTACCAATATGCTGTATTTGTACCTGGCCTTTTCTGAGTTTTGTAAAAAACTTGTTAATTGAAATTCCGATACTCTGTTTTCCTGCAGCCGGGTGGTGGATTCAATCAATATATCGGTATTGCCACCCGTTCTCCAGCATTGGTAAATATTCTCGGTTCTGGGTTTAACCTCTCCTGCAGTTGGATCGAAGACAATAGAGGCTGCATATGCCGATCGGTATTCCCAGGTTTCTTCGTAGGTCCATTTATAAAATCCTTCCTGCCTAGTGTTATCGTGAGTGGAGATTGTGAAGGCAACGCCCAGATTATTGGTAAGTTTCCAGTTCACACTATCGATAGCAGGCGTTTCATAAACGTTTTCAAAGTTGGATTGATATTCTCTTGCATCTGCCGTTGTAATGTGTAGCCTATAACGCGGAGCCTGCAATTGTTGTTGTGTAAGGTAATAGCTACCAAGATTATTACCAACTAATGGATAGGTTGTTCCCAACTCATCTTCTATCCAAACGGTGGCTTGCGTTTCAAAAGTCGGAGCATAGGTATCGGTTAAATTTTGAGACCAACTTAGGGTGATTTTACTTTCGGCATTTGTTTTTATAAAGCCATCTATAATTAATACAGGTGCACTGTCAGTTATTTCTGGTGGATTGTATGGATCCACACACGCACTTGCAATTAATATGAGAGCAAGTAAACGCTTCATCAGAATTTAAAATTGTAGGTTACAGTTGGTATGGCGCTTCCAAATATGGAAAGTTTATAGCCCTTTATTACTCCGTTCTCGGAAGTGAAATAAACGGAATATGCGTTGCGCCTGGCAGTAAGGTTATAAACACTCAAACTCCAGAACCCATGTATCAGCTTTTTTCTTTTGTGATTACCTTCCATGTTCATAGAGAAATCGGTACGGAAGTAATCTGGTATTCTAAATTGATTGCGGTCTGAATAGATTAATCGCTCGGTGCCATCGACAATGTATTTGCCAACAGGCAGTGTAATGGCGCGCCCGGTGGCATACACCACATTAAGCGACATATTAAATCTTCGGTTAAACCGATAGTTACCTATAAAATTCAAGGCATGTGGCTTGTCGTAGTTACTGGGGTAATATTCTCCGCGGTTTATGGTCTCAATATCAGAAGAGCCTTTTGTCTGAATCAGTGATCGGGAATAAGTATAGCTTACCCAGCCGTTAACTTTACCGGCTGTTCGTTTCAACAAAAGTTCAACTCCGTAAGCCTTTCCCTTGGCATTCAATACGTCTGTCTCGATATGATGATTTTGAATAAGTTCCGCACCGCCTTTATAGTCTAAAAAATTCTGCATCCATTTGTAGTATGCCTCTACCGACATCTCTACTGAACGTTTACGTGATTGATGATAGATTCCCAGACTTACCTGATCTCCAATTAAAGGTTTTATATAAGGATCACTCAGTTTCCAAATATCAGTTGGGGCTATAGCCGTAGTGTTAGAAAGCATCTGGATGTATTGCCTGTGGCGATTGTAACTTAACTTAAGAGAAGTACTGGGTGCATAACTGTAGCGAAGTGAGGTTCTGAATTCAGGTCCCCCGCTTGCTGATACTCTTTTTCCCTTGGAAAAGGTAACGGTGTCAATAATTGTGGATACTTCGCGCGAAGCATTACCCGAATAAACAAATAGATCGTGAGGGCCAACGTTTTGAAAATTAGAGTAGCGCATCCCGCCATAAAAAGAAAGGTTGGGTGTTAGTTCTACTTGTGTACCCACATAGGCAAAAGACTCTAGTCCTTGCTCGCGCTGAAGAATATCGGGTGTAACTAATGATGCTTCTCCATTAGGCAAATAGGTTCCTGGAGCCAGATCATAGCGGGTGCTGCCCAAACCGAACGAAAGGGATTGTTTGGAATTTAGAAAATAGTTGAAATCTGCTTTGCCAGTAATCTGCTGAAGCTTATAAGTTAGGTCGAATGAATTAATCGGATTGGCCGAGCTCTGAATTTTATATTTGTAATTGCTGTAGTTTGAACTTAGTGTGCCAAAGAATTTATTATTGAAAATATGTTTCCATTTCAATGACACAGCCTGGTTGGTGTAGCTATACGTTGTATCGCTTTGAAGCTTAAATTCATCGCTGCTAGAGTATCCTGATACGGCAATACTATTTTTAGAGTCAACATCGTAGTGTGCATTAATGTTAAAATCGTAGAATTCGGCCTTGCTGTTTTTGAGATTTGAGTTTGGAATTCGGTTCAATAACCAGTCGGAATAAGTTGATCGGCCACCGAGTAGGACAGAGAGTTTATCCTTTATGATAGGACCTTCAACAGATAGTCTGCCAGTTATCGGGCTTATCCCTCCTGTACCTGTCCATTTACGTTTATTTCCCTCGCGGGTAGTTACATCCAATACAGATGAGATGCGACCACCATACTCAGCCGGAACACCACTTTTATAAAGCTCAACATTTTTTATTGCATCGGCATTAAAGGCGGAGAAAAAACCAAATAAGTGCGAAGGATTAAATATGGGTGCATCGTTATACAAGATCAAATTTTGATCGGTGGCCCCACCTCGCACGTTGAATCCAACCGTGCCCTCACCAACTGCCTGTACGCCAGGAAGTGTAAGCACAGTTTTTAACACATCTACTTCGCCTAATGCAACGGGTAACTGTCGCATGGTTTTTATATCGAAACGTTCTAGTCCCATCTGGAGGCCCTGAACCAGCTGATCACGTGTTGATTCTACGATCACCTCCTTTAGTGGTAACACGTCTTCCTCCATATCCAGATTTAGCCTGCCATCTGAATGAACAATAATTTTCTGATTAAGTGGCTTCATGCCTAGGCTACGAATTTTTAATTGATGCGATCCTTTTGGAATGGTGAGGGAATAATAGCCGTTGCCATCTGTAGCTACTCCAATGGTAGGATTTTCAATCATAATGGTTGCTCCAATTAAAGATTCGCCTGACTTGGAATTTTTTATAGTGCCCGCAAGCGTTGCATCTTTACGGGTATTGGCATTACGCGAGCCGATAATAATGGGTTTATCAGCTTTTATGGTTTCCGCTTCATTAAAGGGCGTAAACTCCCTGCTCGAGGAATCGTGGGACGATTGTGAAAAGAAACCCGGGGGTAAGTCGGTTAGAATAGGGCTTACAGATTTAATATAGACATAACGATAATTAGTGTTAATGGAATAATGCAGCAAACTGTTCTTTAAAGCAAGATCCAATATCTGAACAATTGACTTCTGGTTTACGGAAAGTGAAACCCGTAGGGTGTCTGTATCCTGTGGATTGAAAAAGAATCTGTAGTCAGATTGCCTTTCTAATTCTTCAATCAAATTCTGAAAAGAAGTGTTGGTAACTGAAATGGTTAACGTACGCTCCTGTGCCCAGGAGTAGTTGATGAACAGAAAAAATGCAATTGAAAGTAATCTGCCTTTCATTTTTGTAACTGATCAAAATATTCGGCCATGGTGGCAAGTGCTTTCTCTTTTTGTGAATTGAATCTTATCCCTTCTTCTCGTAGTTTCTTTTTCAACTCGCTTTTGTAGGTTGCCAAAACCTTTAAAGCAGACCTACGCGATTTTATAGAATGCATAATGCCTTCCTTTTCAATAAAATATTTTTTGCGTTGTATAATCTCCAGAACCAAACGATTGTTTACAATTCTTTCATTTGTAATACAGATATAGCGTGCGTACGCTTTTACAGAGCCATTATTTAGCTGAGCGTAGTAACCCGATTCGGGTTTGGTTAAGAACACAAAACGGGTATTGTGGAGTTCAAAAAAATCTATTTTCTCTTTTTGCAACACGATACTTTCGCCAGTATAATTATTTTGAATAATTAACTGATTAGTAATCATATTAAACCGGAGTGTGATCTTATCATACATCTGGCCGTCAATCCCTACTCTTCCGGTTGTCCAGTCGTTTTGCTGATAGTAATAATTGCCATCTGTTTGTTTTTGACTGAGTTCATCAATAAAGCGAGCACCGGTATATAGCCTGGCATTGGCACCAAGTTTAGTGTCGTAAAGGTCGGCTATGTAATTATTAGTGCTTACGGCCGGGTAAGTTTGTGCCACTACCAGATGGGTTGTTAGAAAAAAGAGCACAGATACAAACTTCATTTTATAGTTATTGCACCATACTAAGTTAGTAACCGGGTGGCTTTTGATATTACCGCTGATAAAATAATGAAATGCCAACAAACAAAAGTGTCCATCACAAGCGGGTTGTAATGGACACTCAGATGTAAGATAGCTTAACCTACTTCGCGTAAGCCACACTCCGCATCTCCCTAATCACCGTAACCTTTATCTGGCCGGGGTACTGCATGTCTTTCTCAATTTTTTGGGAAATATCGAAGCTGAGTTGAGCCGCGCGTTCGTCCGTAGCTTTTTCGGCATCTACCAATACACGCAACTCGCGACCAGCCTGAATGGCGTAACATTTTTCTACACCTTCAAAACTCAAACCTACTTGTTCTAATTCTTTCAAGCGCTTAATGTATTGTTCCATCACCTCGCGTCTGGCGCCAGGGCGTGCACCCGAAATGGCATCGCAAGCTTGTATAATAGGGGACAATATGCTGGTCATCTCAATCTCATCGTGGTGGGCACCAATGGCATTGCAGATAACCGGATGCTCTTTGTATTTCTGAGCCAGCTCCATGCCTACAATGGCATGTGGTTTCTCCAATTCTTCGGGCCACACTTTACCAATATCGTGTAGCAGACCGGCACGCTTGGCTTGCTTCACATTTAAGCCTAACTCTGCAGCCATTAGTGCACAAAGGTTGGCAACCTCGCGTGAGTGTTGTAATAAATTCTGACCATACGAAGAACGATAGCGCATCCGGCCAACCATTTTTACTAACTCAGGCGCAAGCCCGTGTATTCCGAGGTCGATAACCGTACGTTCGCCAATCTCTACAATCTCATCTTCAATGTTCTTGGTGGTTTTGGCAACAATTTCTTCAATGCGGGCCGGGTGAATGCGGCCATCCTGTACTAATCTATGCAATGACAAACGCGCAATCTCTCTGCGCACGGGATCGAAACCAGAAATGATAATGGCTTCCGGAGTATCATCTACAATAATCTCAACACCGGTTGCGGCTTCCAACGCACGAATGTTGCGACCTTCGCGCCCGATTACCTTACCTTTAATATCATCACTTTCAATATTAAAAATTGAAACGCAGTTTTCTACAGCATGTTCGGTAGCGGTGCGCTGAATGGTTTCCACTACAATTTTCTTGGCCTCTTTGGTAGCGGTTAGCTTAGCCTGCTCCATTATGTCTTTAATGTATGAGCTGGCTTTTGTTTGTGCTTCTTCTTTCAGCGATTCAATCAATTGTTCGCGGGCCTGATCGGCAGTAAGTTTAGAGATTCCTTCCAGCAGGGCTACTTTCTGAGCATTGAATTTGTCTAATTCTTCTTTGCGTTTTTTTACCAGATCGTGTTGTTGCGCCAGACTTTGCTTTTCAGCATCTACTTCTGATTCTTTGCGCTTTAAGGTTTCCAGTTCTTTCGAAAGCTGGCCTTCGCGTTGTTTGATCTTCTGTTCGTTGCTGATGATCTGATTTTTCTTGCGGTTAGCTTCTTCTTCAAACTCTTGTTTCATCTTAAAGAGTTTGTCTTTGGCTTCAATAATCTTGTCTTTCTTGATGTTCTCGGCCTGTAGTTCAGCTTCTTTGATGATCAGTCTTGATTTTTCTTGGAGGGCTTCCTGATTTTTATTCACCTTTCTTTTATAAAGAAAAGCACTTAGCAATAACCCAATAATAATGGCTGGGATCAATGCGCCTAAAGCGATAAAAATAATTGATCCAGCTCCTGGGGATAAAAGATCCATAATAATTGATATTTATAGTCTTAAACCCGAACGGCCAACCGGCCTGAGACTAAGGATAGGAATTAAATAAGAAAGGCTTAGAGTGCCTGGCTAACCAGTTGATTGATATGGTTTACCTTCTCAACCACGGTTTGGTCTATCTGTTGCAGATTTTCTTCGTCTGCCATTTTATCTACCAAACAATCGAAAGCCACCATGGCCAGCAGATCTTGTTTGTCATCAATGCCAAACTGTTCCCGATAGTATTTGATTTTTTCGTTGATGAGTTTGCCGGCAGCGCGCACTTTCTCTTCTTCTTTGCGCTTTACCTTCATGGGGTATTCGCGGTCGGCAATTTTTATTTTTACTGATAATTCTTCCATCAACATCTACCGGTTATCTGCTCAAGTGAGCAATACACTTATCGATTTCGCGGATATACTCGTCTACTTTCTTTTTCAAGTCCGAAACACCTTCGTCTTCCGGGTTTATATGATCTACAATCTTAGTGATTTTAATCTGATTTTTAAAATGATGGAGCTGCTCATCGCGCTTGCGCAGATCAGTTTGAAGCTCGTGATTCTCCAGTTTCAGGCCTTTAATCTCGTCTTTTAATGATTTATGTTCGTTCAGCAATACCAACACCTTCCGCTCCAACCCATTCAAACTTGATTTTAGTGTGTCCTGATCCATACGTAAATTCTTGATTTCGAATTCTAAAATTAAAAAGGTTACGATCTGTTTCTAACCCCTTCTCCTCAACTACTTTCTGATTACAGCTCCCATTTTTCCTTCAAAGGCACCCATCAACCGGGTCATCACTTTTTCAATCTCCTCATCGGTAAGGGTTTTAGATTCATCCAACAGGGTAAAGCCTAATGCATATGCTTTTTTTCCTGCCGGAATTTTATCTCCCTCATACACATCAAACGCTATAATCTCTTTCACTAATTTTTTCTCGGTACTCAACACAAGTGCTCTTATTTCATCGAAGGTTACCTGTTTATCCAATACCAACGAAAGATCGCGTCTTACTTCAGGGAATTTGGGAACTTCCTGCACAACGAACTTAGGGTTTGCCGACCTGAAAAGCAAGGCAGTATTTAAGTCGGCATAAAAAATCTCCTGCTTAATGCCGAAATCTTTAGTGAGGCTCGTTTTTACCTTGCCCAGCTTGCCAATTTCTTTGTTGCCTTTTATCAATTGCATGCCGTACTCAAACAGCGGGTCGTTTAGTTTTTCCTGTTTTATATTTTCCAGGTTCGATTTTTCCAGCAACTGCACCACCTGTTGTGCCAGATCGAAATAGGTTACAGCTTTTGTTTTGCTTTGCCAGTTTTCGGTTTCGGTATTGCCACTTATGTAAAGTGCCAGGCGTTCTTCCTCGGTATAACGCTTCGTAACATCTTCACCGGCCTCATTCTTCCAATAGATTTTTCCAAACTCAAAAACCTTAAGGTCTTTCTGTTTGCGGTTAATGTTGTAAGCACAAACTTCTAAACCCGTAAACAACATGGTTTGTCTTAAAATGCCTTGCTCTTCGCTTAGTTTGTTAAGCATTTCAACGGGCGTGCCGTTAAAGGTTAGGTTATGCTTTTGCTGATACGCCACATTGGTAAGTGAATTGGTAAGGATTTCATAGAATCCATTGCCTACCAACTGTGCGCTAAGTGAGCGCTTAAACTTATTAATATCTTTTTCAGGAAACTCGGCCAGGTAATCGGTGCCGGCTATTTCGGTAAGTTCAATTTTATTGAATCCGTAGATCCGAAGAATTTCTTCTACCACATCAGCTTCCTGCATTACATCAACACGATAAGGCGGAACAGAAACTGTAAAGGCTTCGGCTTCTTTTTGAACGATGTTAATTTCCAGATTTTCGAGAATGGTAAAAACTTCTTCGCGCGGAATGGCTTTGCCGATCAGGCGTGTGATGTTTTTATCCTTTACGGTGATTAAGCGGTTTTCGATTTTAACAGGATAAACATCCACCACATCAGATGAAACCGCGCCCCCGGCAATTTCTTTAATCAGTAATGCGGCTCGTTTTAAGGCATACACGGTTAAGTTCGGATCGGTACCTCGTTCAAAACGAAATGAAGCATCGGTTTTTAATTGATGATGCATTCCGGTTTTGCGAACGTAATCGGCTGCAAAATATGCGCTCTCCAAAAAGATATTGGTAGTGTTTGCAGAAATACCAGACTTAATGCCGCCAAATACACCCGCAATACACATGGGTTCTTCGCTGCTACAAATCATCAGATCGTTCGCGGTAAGCGTACGCTCTTTATCATCTAATGTTTTGAATTTTGTGCCGGCAGGTAAAGTTTTTACAATTACTTTTTTGCCAGTAATCTTATCAGCATCAAAAGCATGTAACGGCTGGCCCGTTTCGTGCAATACAAAATTGGTAATGTCAACAATGTTGTTGATGGGCGTAAGGCCAATAGATTTTAGTCGGTTCTTCAACCACTCGGGCGATTCGTTTACTCTAACTCCTGAAATGGTTACAGCTGAATACCGCGGACAAGCTGCGGTATTTTCTACTTCAACCGGAATGGTGAGATTTTTATTTTCAATCTCGAACCCATCAATAGCTGGAATGTTAAGAGCGCGATTCTTTGCGGCTTTAATATCGCGGGCAACGCCAATATGCGAAGCGGCATCGGCCCGGTTAGGTGTTAATCCAATCTCGATTACAAAGTCGGTTTGTACATTGAAGTATTCGGCAGCAGGTGTTCCGTTAGGTGCGGTTGTGGTTAATACCATTATTCCCGCATGACTTTCGCCTAATCCAATTTCATCTTCGGCACAAATCATTCCTTCCGAAACTTCGCCCCTGATTTTAGTAGCTTTAATGGTGAAAGATTCTCCTTTTGTAGGATGAACAGTTGTACCCGGCAACGCCACAACAACCTTTTGACCGGCAGCTACATTGGCCGCACCACAAACAATAGGTAAAATTTTATCGCCAACATTAACCGTAGTAATCGAAAGTTTATCGGCATTGGGATGTTTGCTACACGTAAGCACTTCGCCAATCACCAAACCTTTTAAACCACCTTTTACAGTTTCAAAAGGCTCCACACTTTCAACTTCCAGGCCGGTATCGGTTAGCGTTTTACCAATCTCTTCAGCCGTTTCGGGTATGTCGATGTATTGTTTAAGCCAGTTATAGGAAATCTTCATAAGTACAGAAAAATCAGAACCCCAAAAGTACAGGTTTAGGAGGTCTTTTCTAAGAGGTTGGGCGTATGGATTTTAGCCTTTTAATCCCTTACGGGTGATAATTCATTTCGCCTGCGCGGATGGCGATTTTCAATAAATTTTCTTTGGGCGGAAAAGGACAGGAGTACTTGTCGTTATAAGCGCAATAGGGATTGTAAGCCAGGTTAAAATCCAGTTCAACTGATTTTGCAGCGGGTACTTTTTTTACATCTAAGTATCGTCCGGCACCATATGTTTCGCGGCCGCTGGTATCATCAGAAAACGCAAGGAAAAGTTTGCCGCGTTGTGGCCCCATTTCCATTACTTCCAATATCAGCAGTTGATTTTGTACGCCATCCAACTCAAACTCTGCGAAAGCATACTCTAAGTATTTCTGTTCTTTACCATCGCTGGTGGAAAGCAGTACTACTTTTTTTCCTTCAATGGGTTTTAATTTTGCTTTTACACGATACCGAACATCGGCCGGAAAGAATTTTAAGCCTTCAAAGACAATGCTATCCTGACTAAATGGAGAACCGTCTCCACCTTTCATAAATTTTTCCATCGCAGCGCGTTCCTGCTGTATAAATTCCACATAACCCTCGTCAGTCGAGGTAGTATTATGCTGCATGGAATAGATTACAAATCCAGCTACGGCTACAATCAATACAATAACAATTAATTTCGAAGTTTTCATTGATGCGAAATAGCTGAAGCCGGGCTGGTATGTTTTACAAATACAGGATTGTGTTGGTTCTGCCAGAATTGAATTGAATCTGCTTTTTGCGAATAGCGTTTAAAAAATTCAGGAATAGATAGATCGGCCAGGTTACCGGGTGAGTTGGTGAGCACACAAATCGCAATTTTATTTTTCTGATCGATGGCCACTTCGCTACGATACCCATTTACATACCCACCATGATATAATAGCTGATCGTTCTGAAAATTAATTACACGCCAACCCAGAGCATAATAAGAAGAACGCGGTCGTTTCCACCGATTAAAATTCCGGTTCTTGGAAATGGCTTTTACTTGCGGAGTAAAAATTTCATTTAGAGTGGTATCGGCCATCAGGGTTTCGTCTTGTTGCAACAAGGCGCGCAACCACAAGGCCATGTCAGCAATACTGGCATTTACACCGCCCGCTGGCGATACATTATAATACGTATCAGAAATAGGTACGGGCATCCACTGCTTTCGCGCGAAGTGATGGGGTTGAGCCACGTTATCGTGATTCATAATAGCGAGGTACGAAGCCGAACTGCTGTACATGCCCAATGGTTTAAACACATTTTCGGTAAGGGCACGTTCAAAAGTTTGGTGTGTAGCATTCTCTATAACTTTTTCAATCAGACTATAACCTACATTCTGGTAACTATAAATCTGACCGGGCTCACCAAAAAGTTTTACATTCTTTAAACTGGCCAGTAGCGTATCTAACGATAGCCGTTCTTCTACCATATTGGTATAGGCATGATAGGGCAAACCGGTAGTATGTGAGAGTACGTGCCGGATGGTTACTTTACCAGTATGTTCAGGTGAGTTTAATTGAAACTGCGGATAGTATTTTAGAATCGGATCGTCCCAATTAATTAACTGATCGCTTACCAACGCGCCCGCCAATACCGATGCAAAACATTTAGAAACTGACCCCAACCGAAATACGGTATGCACATCAATTGAATCGGCTGTGCCGGATTGTTTTAATCCAAATCCTTTCAGAAAAATTATCGAAGTATCATAGACAATAGCTACTGCGGCACCGGGTGCAATACCGCGGGCAATGGCTTGTTGCATAAAATCGTGGTACGAGTTTATAACCGATTGCAGGTGCGGATTATCCGGAGCTTGAATCTCAACAGACGTAGTGGGCTTGGGTACTATTTCGGAGGAATCAACAGACGCAGAAATGCTTTCTGTTGCCTCCACAACAGGTGGCGTTTCTTCTTGAATTGGCGGCAAAAACATAAAGCCAACAAACAAGATCAGCAAGACACCAAAAACAATGCTATACGCAATTCTTAGTTTGGTCATATCAACCCTTCATCTGCAAAACTAAAATAATTCCGGTTAGCGATAATCAGGTGGTCCAGCAACTGAACTTCCAGAAAACGCCCGGCCTCTTTTAGCTTGCGTGTTAAATCAATATCGCTTTGGCTTGGTTTCAGGTTACCCGATGGATGATTGTGCGCCACAATTACTCCGCTGGCCAGATCTTCCAGCGCCAGTTTGTAAATAATTTTAGGATCGGCCACGGTGCCCGAAACACCACCTTCGCTTATGCGTTTCTTTTTCACCACCTGGTGCATGCGGTTAAGCAACAATACCCAAAACTCTTCGTGTGGTAAATCCATCAGGTGCCCTTGAATAAGATCAAACGCATCTTTGGAGCTACTTATTTTAGGCTTCTCGTCTAAGTCTTGCGCTTTGCGTCTGCGGCCAAGTTCTAATGCAGCCACAATGGTAATGGCTTTTGCTTCGCCAATACCTTTTATTTTCATCAGGTCTTTTACACTCAGGCGGGCCAACTCGTTCAGGTTATTGTTACTCAGCAACAAAACTTTTTTAGCTAACTCAACAGCCGAGGTTTTGGCAGTGCCCGAACCAATAAGAATAGCCACCAGTTCGGCTTCGCTTAACGCGGAAGTACCTTTCAGCAAAAGTTTTTCGCGGGGTCGGTCTTCGGGCGACCATTCGCGGATGTTAAGCGGCTTGCTGTCTTCAATTTTCACAACCCCGAAGGTACTTTATATATATGCGTTTTGAAAACGGCATAAAAAAACCCTCCCCAGCCGAAGTCAGGGAGGGAAAAATAATATTTGAAATCTTACGCCAGAGCGTTTACGCGCTTGGTAAGCTGTGATTTCTGGTTAGCCGCTTTTTTCCAATGAATGATGTTCTTCTTGGCCAGTTTATCGATCATAGAAGATACTTCTTTAAGAAGAGCTTGTGCTTCATCTTTCTTGGTAGTAGCGTTCAATTTCTTGATCTGGGTACGGGTTGATTTAGCCTGGTAGCGGTTTCTTACGCGCTTGGTCTCGTTTGCCCGGATTCTTTTCTCTGCTGATTTATGATTTGCCATAATGCTTTTTTCAAAACGGACTGCAAAAATAAGCGCAATAATCGGAAATGCAAACGCGGCCACTCCAATCACTTTGAATATCTTTATAGATATGCAAAAAAAGTTGTTTTTATTGCTTTTAGGGCTTTTTTGTCTGTTCCCAATGGGTTTTAGATGGGGCTTTTTTGCCCATAAAAAAATAAACCGACTGGCTGTTTTTACGCTTCCAGCCGATATGGCCGGCTTTTATAAAAAAAATCTGGAATACATAACTGAGGCAGCAGTAAACCCTGACCGCAGGCGCTATGCCGTTGTAGATGAAGCCCCACGACATTACATCGATCTGGATGATTATGGCGATAGTGCGATTTATAAACTACCTCGCTACTGGAATCAGGCGGTAGAAAAGTTTGGGGAAGAATCGCTGAAAGCAAAAGGTGTTTTGCCGTGGCATATTTATCGGGTGTATCAGCAATTGAAAGAAGCCTTTTTGCTCCAGGATCCCGACCGGATTTTACGCCTTTCGGCCGATCTGGGGCATTATGTGGCCGATGCCCACGTGCCGTTGCACACTACCAAAAATTACGATGGCCAACTCACCAATCAGGTAGGCATACATGGTTTTTGGGAATCGCGGTTGCCCGAATTGTTTTTCGAGCAGTATGATTTTTATGTAGGCCCGGCAACGTATCTTCCCAACGTACAGCTAACCGCTTGGGAAATCGTTAGACAATCTAACCTGGCGGTAGATTCGGTATTGCATTTTGAACAACAATTGGCCAGCGAAAACGAACGCTTCAGTTTTGAAACCAAAGGCAAGCAAACTGTAAAAGTGTATGGGCAAGAATATTCGCAGAAGTATCATCGTATGTTGAATGGCATGGTAGAGCGCATGTTTCGCAACAGCATAAAACAAACAGGTAACATCTGGTACACAGCCTGGGTAGATGCCGGGCAACCCGATCTGAAAAAACTGATCGATTACAAACCATCCGAACAAGAGTTGGAGAAACGTAAGCAGGAATTACTACTTTGGCGTGAGCAAACTGTAAAATCCAGAAATCATGAAGCTACCGAAAATTAAAATGCTAAGCATAGGTTGCATTGCGCTATGCGTAGCCGCGTGTTCGCAAAAACCTACCGAAGTTGCCGAAACTGAAACCCGCATCAGCGATGATTCTCTTTTTACGCTGGTGCAATACAAAACCTTTCAATATTTCTGGGATGGTGCCGAACCGGTATCGGGTGGCGCACGCGAACGATTTCATGCTGATAACATTTATCCGGAAAATGATAAACACATTATAACCAGTGGCGGAACGGGCTTTGGTGTAATGGCGATATTAGTTGGGATTGAACGCAACTTCATTACGCGCGAACAAGGTGTAGCGCATCTTGAAAAATTAACTACGTTTTTAGAGAAGGCAGATCGCTTTAAAGGCGTGTGGCCGCATTGGATGAATGGTGAAACCGGAGAAGTAAAACCATTCAGTCCGAATGATAACGGTGGCGATTTAGTGGAGACTGCCTACCTGGTTCAAGGTCTGTTATGTGTTCGCCAATATTTTAAAGATGGCGATGAACGTGAAAAAGCATTGGCCGCGCGCATTGATAAGCTCTGGCGCGAAGTAGAATGGGATTGGTATCGCAGAGGTGGCCAGAATGTAATTTACTGGCATTGGTCGCCCGATAAAGAATGGAAAATGAATTTTGCGTTGGAAGGTTATAATGAATGTTTGATAACGTATGTGTTGGCAGCGGCATCGCCCACGCATAAAGTTCCGGCTATTGCCTATCATGAAGGCTGGTCGCGTAAGGGTACTATGAAAAATGATTCCACTCATCAGCAATACGGTTATCATCTCGACTTAAAACATAACTATGCACAACAATTTGGCGGGCCGCTGTTCTGGTCGCATTATTCTTTTTTGGGATTGGATCCGCGCAAGCTTAAAGATAAGTATGCCGATTACTGGCAACACAATGTAAATCACACGCTCATTAATTATCAATACTGTGTAGAAAATCCGAAAGGGTTTAAAGGCTACAGCAAAGACAACTGGGGATTAACCGCCAGTTATTCAGTAAAAGGTTATGCGGCTCATAGCCCCGGTGAAGATTTAGGCGTGATCTCGCCTACCGCAGCACTGTCATCATTCCCTTATACGCCCGAACAAAGTATGGCCGCGATGAAGCATTTTTATTTTGAGTTAGGCGACAAGACTTTTGGTGAGTACGGATTTTATGATGCGTTCAGCGAGCAGGATAATTGGTTCCCGACACGGTACCTCGCCATCGATCAGGGCCCGATTGTGGTGATGATGGAAAACCAGCGTACCGGTTTACTCTGGAAATTATTTATGAGCTGTCCCGAAGTACAGGACGGCTTGAATGAGTTGGGATTTAGTTACTGAGATTGCGAAAGGTTTACAACCTTTCTCTGCGAAAGCATTAAAAGGTTGTAAACCTTAGTTGCGTTGCAACAACTCACTCACAATCTCATCCCACTCTTCCTTCAACGAAACTTTCGGCATTTTACGATTAGCGCGATGATACCAATATTGTGCATTGCTGGTGTCGCCTTCCACCCGATGTAAATAAGCGTGTATCCACGACCCATCGGGTGTGTGAACATCTTGCGCCAGATTGTGCGCTTGCTCCCAATCGCCTTTAGCTTCGTGCCACAAGGCTTGTAACAGAACAGCAACCAATGGTGGTTGCTGTTGATTAAGAGAATTTTTAAATTCGGTTAAAGTCAAAATCATTCGGGTTGGTAAAGATCAGGTGTCAAGACGGCTTCGAGCCGTCAGACACCTAAAAAAATTTTAATCTTTCTTAATTGGATAATAAATTTCGGTTATCCATTTGGTAGTATCTTTTTCCAGCATGGGGTCGGTAACATAGACTTCTATAGGTGCACCATTCATAGTAAGTTTTTTGTATTGCAGATACTGATCAAGTTCCATGTGCAGCGCCATCAGGTTATTGTAATCGCCTTTGTAAATTCCTTTTATCGTATTACCGCCTTCAAGTGTTTCAACTTTGTATTTGGCTGGCAACTTGGCATCAGCCGCAACAGGCATGGCACAAATCATATCCATCGATTCTTCCGTGTAAGCAGGATAAAGTGCGAATGGATAACCAGTAACCTCAACCTTTGCTTTCTTTAACATGGTTTCAAGTTCGCCATACATTTTTGCCATTTGTGCGCTTATAGCAACCGGATCTTTCGGACTCATGGTGTGCATCAAACCAACATAACTGATGGCTGGCAGATTTTCTTCCGTAATGGCATACGTAAATTTTGGTTTTGCTTCCGCGATAGTTTTGATTTTCTCAGATGCATAGTCAAACGATTTGGCAATCTCGCCTTTCATAAAAACATTAATCCAACGGCCAATCGGATTCATACCGGCATCGCTGTAAAAGTTGAGATTAAGTTTTGTGTTGTCGCCATCGGGTTCAAGGGCATAAAGTCCGGTAGCGGGATTACCACCAAAGTCCATTGCAATAGCAACTGATTTATCGGGAATAGTTTCAGTAAGTGTAATGGTTCCGGTTTCTAATACAGGCCCGTCCCAACTATACGAAGCTCCGGTTCCGGCTGTTTTTTCCGCATAGGTAATTTTCATTTCCGGATCCAGCGTGTTCCAGTATTGCCAGGTTTCCCAGCGTTTCAAATCATTAATTTCTTCGAACACTGCGCTGGCAGATGCTTGAATGGAAACACTTTTTGTTACCTCCAGTTTGCCCGGAAGTACAAAGCCAATCAACAGCAAGACCACTATAAGTCCTGCAAGAATGAATAAGATTTTCTTGATCATCGGGTTTTGAGTTTGAGTTTTCAGGATTGTTTTTAAGCCGCTCCGAAGGTATTCAAATATTAAGGCATATAAAAGGTTGCTTATCTCTGAAAAATTTCAAATATTTAATTGTTCACACTAACCCTCTTTGCCTTATGAGTCTGTTCACAAACCCAAATCGCATACCCGAAAACTACGGGTTAAAAATTGCCGGTGGCCTGATTGCTTTTTTTCTAATCATGAAAGTAGCGGGACTGGCCCATATCTATGAGCTCCGCTTTTTGAATGTAATTATACAAGTAGGTGGAATTTATTTCGCCTTGAAAAAATTCAGAGAAACGCACGATCAGCACATGAATTATTTCCGTGCGCTTGTTACGGGTGTGGCCACGGGTGCAGTTTCGTCTGTCATCTTTGCGTTGTTCCTGTTCATTTACCTTTCGGTAGATCCGGGCTTTATGCAGGATATTATTACAAACGAACCGATGGGCCGCTACCTTAACCCGTACATTACCTCATTCATGGTTGCGTTAGAGGGGCTTTTCTCAGGCTTGTTATTCACGTTCATCATCATCAACTATGTTAACACCGATGATGTAAACGAACCGCAGGGGGAGAGTAATTAATTTTTTAGTCCTTAGTTAATAGTCCTGAGTCTTTAGTAAATAGTTCTTAGCAGCAGTTGCTATCACTATGTACTAATGACTCAGGACTAAAGACTCAAGACTAAGTACTATTTCAATTCCAACTCAATCACAGTATCCACATCATTCATTTTGTCTTTCGGCACTTTGATGCTCAAGCCAAAATCATTCTCCTGAAATTTTAGCGGAGTTTTGTCCACAAACATTTTTGCGCTCACAACTTTCTTGCCCAGTTTGGGCAGCGTGAGTGTTTCGTCATGCCACTTTAAAATGTGAATGTAAACCTTATTGCCTTTTTGTGTGGTTACGCCCCAATCGCGTGGAGTAAGTGGGCCGCCTCGGGTTCCATAAATAGTTTCGCCATACTGCCGGGTCCATTCGCCCATTTGTTTTAGTAGTGCAACATGCTCCGGTTGAATTTTTCCGTTGGGCATTGGGCCAACGTTTAATAAGAAGTTTGCATCGTACCCTGCGCCTTTTACGAGATATTGAATCAGGTCTTTGATGCTTTTGTTTTTATCATCGCGTAAATTAAATCCCCAACTGTTGTTGATGGTTTCGCAAACCTCTTTGGGTAGCTCACCCACTTTTTGTTCAGGCGCAAAGCCGGTAGTGTTGTGGCCGGGTAAATCTTTTTCAAACATTTGAAAATCCTCACCTTCATACGGAGCTACATGGTGGTTGCTCCCTACCAGTGTGCCGGGTTGTAGTTTGTGAATCAACGAATAAGTTTGCGACAACCGCCATTCAGCATCTTTCTTATCCCACATGCCATCAAACCAGATACCACCTATATCGCCATAGTTGGTTAATAGTTCGGTTAACTGCGTGTCCATGTAGTCGAGGTATTTATTCATGTCGCCCTTTTCTTCGCGACCGGTATAACCTGCCCCTGTGTTACCACGCGGGAAATAATCCGGGTGGCGCCAATCTAATTGCGAATGATAAAAGAATAGTTTAATGCCTTGTTTACGACATTCATCGGCTAACATTTTCAATACATCTTTCCCGTAAGGTGTACGTTTTACAATATTGTAATCCGAAACTTTCGAATCATACATGGCAAAACCATCGTGGTGTTTGCTGGTAATGGTAATGTATTTCATGCCGGCATCTTTCGCCATCTGCACCCATTCTGTGGGATTGAAATCAACGGGGTTAAAAAATGCAGGAAGTTTTTCATACGTTTTAATCGGAATCTGTTGGTTGTTCATTACCCACTCGCCATCGCCCAACACACTGTAAACGCCCCAATGGATAAATAATCCGAACCGCGCATCCTGAAACCACTCGCGGTTTTTCAGGTTTTCGGGTGTAGGCGTGTATTTTTTTTCCTGGGCTTGCGCGATTGTTAAGGCAGCAACAACGGCAACAACAAGTAATGATAATTTTTTCATGTGAAGCGGTATTTATAACTTTCCAAAATCTATCAGAACTTAACGGATTTAACAAGCTTTTTTACTTATAACCATGCGACACGAACCCATCGGCAAAGAACTTTTCACTGCAAACCGTAAAAGATTAATCAGTAAACTAAAACCTGGTTCGCTTGCGGTGTTTAATTCTAACGATGTTATGCCCAGCAATGCCGATGGCGTGTTGGGTTACATTCAAAACAGCGATTTGTATTACTTAACGGGTATCCACCAGGAAGAAAGTATGCTGGTGATTTGCCCCGGTTTCCCGGATAAAAAATATCGTGAGGTACTTTTTTTGCGCGAACCCAACGAGTTACTGGAAAAGTGGGAAGGCCATAAGCTAACCAAGAAAGAAGCCACCGAAATTTCAGGTGTTGAAACGGTAGTTTGGGTTTCAGGCTTCGAAAAACTTTTTCATCACATGATGACGATGGGTGGCGTAGAGCAGGTTTATCTCAATACGAACGAACACTATCGCTCGGAGGTAATTGTACAAAGTCGCGATGCGCGTTTTATTGAATGGAGCAGAAAGACTTATCCTTTGCATACCTATAGTCGTGTTGCTCCGATAATGGCCGAGTTACGCAGAGTAAAACAGCCGCGTGAGTTAGACTTATTACAAAAGGCGTGCGACATTACCGAGTGTGGATTCAGGCGCGTGTTGAAGTACGTGCGGCCCGGTGTAATGGAATATGAAATTGAAGCTGAATTTGTGCACGAGTTTAAACGCTTGGGTTCAAAAGGTTTTGCTTATCCGCCTATCATTGCTTCGGGCGTTAACAATGTTATACTTCATTATGTAGAGAATAGCCGCCAATGCCATGCTGGCGATTTAATCTTATTAGATGTAGCAGCCGAATATGCCAACTACAATGCGGATATGACACGTACCATACCGGTAAGTGGTAAGTTTACCGCTCGCCAAAAGGAAGTGTACAATGCTGTGCTGCGGATTAAGCGGCAGGCTGCAAAGTTGTTAAAGCCGGGAGTTGTTTACTTTGAATACCAGAAAGAAATTGAAAAATTAATGGAAGCAGAATTGCTGAAGTTAAAGCTGATCGACAAAACCGATATCAAAAACCAAAACCTGGATAGTCCGGCCTTTAAAAAATATTTTTATCATGGTACTTCGCACATGCTGGGGCTGGATGTACATGATGTGGGGAACATGCATGCTAAAGTTGCGGTTGGTTCGGTGTGGACCATTGAACCGGGCATCTATATTAAAGAAGAAGGTTTTGGTGTGCGGCTAGAGAATAATGTGGTGATTGGTAAGAGTAAAAACTTCGATCTGATGCAGAACATTCCGATTGAAGTGGAGGAGATAGAGGAAATTATGAATAGTAAAAAGAAAAGTAGGCAGTAAGCAGGCGGCTAAATAGGTTGGCAACCTTTTTAATCGGAGTAAAATAAAGGTTGTCAACCTTAGCTGCTGCTTACCATTGATAAACTTGAATATGAAAAAAATTACTTTAGTTCTATTGATTACTGCTTTGACAATCCTCGCGCAGGCGCACGAGTTCTGGTTGCTACCCAAGAAATTTCGCTATAAAGCGGGAGAAGAAATTAAAATTGATTTAATGGTAGGCGAGGGCTTTGAAGGTGAGTTCTGGGATTTGAAACGACACAAAGTCGAGAAACTGGAATTGCATCGACTTAATGGCGTAAAAGAGCTGACCAAAGAAGTAAAACCAACTGAAGGCAACAACCTTATTTTTAAAACTGATTTAGGCGGCACCTATTTGTTTACTTTAAAGAGTAACGATGCTTACATTGAATTAGAAGGAAAAGAATTTAATGCCTACCTGGAAGAAGATGGTCTCGACTATATTTTAGATCAACGAAAAAAATCCAACTCGCTCGGTAACAAATCAACCGAGTATTATACGCGCTTTGCCAAGTTGCTGGTGCAAAGTGGCGACCGTACTGACAATACCTTTAAAAAAGTGGTGGGTTTGAAATATGAAATCGTGCCGGAACAAAATCCATACGATTTGAAAGTTGGTGATTACCTGACCTGTAAAGTTTTGTACGAGGGCAAGCCTGCTCCGCATACATTAGTTAAAGTTTGGAACCGC
Organism: Cytophagales bacterium; assembly: GCA_017303795.1. Classification (GTDB taxonomy): domain Bacteria; phylum Bacteroidota; class Bacteroidia; order Cytophagales; family Cyclobacteriaceae; genus ELB16-189. The sequence continues at coordinate 335,664 of JAFLBR010000005.1, forward strand.
GTGCGCGATACTTCCTTTATGCAAAACATCTATACCGAAAATGATGGCACCATTCGCTTTCCGATAAGTACTTCTGGTCCCTGGATGGTGAGCAGTGTAAGAATGATTTCTTCAGAAAAGGAAGGTGCGGAGTATCACAGCTTGTGGGCAAGTTTGGTTTTTGGGATTTAAAAAACGCCACAGATTCTCAGATTTAATTATGAGTGAAATCAAAAATTCAAATCAAGCCCCCGAACCCGTTGGTTCGTACCCGCACGCGCGCAAAGTGGGTAACTTACTTTTTCTTTCTGGAGTTGGGCCGCGTAAGCGTGGGTCTAAAGAAATACCCGGTGTAACCTTGGATGAAAACCGGAACATTGTGGCGTATAACATAGAAGAACAATGTCATTCGGTTTTTCAGAATGTAAAATTTGTGTTGGAAGCTTCTGGCTCGCGTTGGGAAAATCTGGTGGATGTAACCGTTTACCTCACCAATATGAAAAACGACTTTGCTACCTTTAATAAGATTTATGCGCAGTATTTTCCAAATCCGGAAACACAACCTTGCCGCACCACGGTAGAGATAAATGCATTACCTACACCAATTGCGATTGAGTTGAAGTGCATAGCTGTTTTGGAGAGTTAAAAAATTTGTACCTTTAAGGTTATGGAGACCATTGTTTTAAAAGATGAGTTTACATCGCGGCTGACGGATGAACAGTTCTTTTGGTTCTGTCAACAAAACAAAGATCAACGCATTGAACGGAATAGTAATCACGAAATAATTATTATGAGTCCGGTTACTTCCAGGTCTGGTAATCACAGTGGTGAAATTTTCAGGCAACTAGCTAATTGGTCCGTTTCAAACGGAAAAGGAATTCATTTTGATTCTTCAACTGGTTTTACCTTGCCTGATAAGTCTGTTTTTTCTCCTGATGCCTCCTGGATATCAAATGATAGTTGGAACGCATTAACAGAAGAAGACAAAGATCGGTTTGCTCCCGTTTGTCCTGATTTTGTAATAGAAGTTAGGTCAAAAACAGATTCGCTTGATGATCTTAAAATGAAAATGGAATTATGGTTGCAGAATGGCTCGCAGTTAGCATGGCTTATTGATCCCAGAGAAAAAACATCGTATTTATATCACCCCAAAAAATCTGTTGAGATAATAAAAGGTTTAGATAAGAAATTAATAGGTGAAGGCCCCGTTAGTGGCTTTGTTCTTGACTTATCGCTCTTACGGTTTTAAACCGAAAAACTCTCACCACAACCGCACGTACGCGAAGCATTCGGGTTGATGAATTGAAATCCTTTTCCATTCAAGCCATCGGTAAAGTCGAGCGTAGTACCTAACAAGTAGAGTAAACTCTTTTTATCGACAAGAATTTTTACCCCACGGTCTTCAAACACCTGATCTACCGGATTAATCTGATCGTCAAAACCTAAATCGTACATCAGCCCAGAACAGCCGCCACCTTTTACAGATACGCGAATGTTGTGGTTATCGGTTTTGCCTTCTTCCTTGCGAAGGTTTATAATTCTTTCTTTTGCTTTTTCGGTTACGGTAATCATAGCTTATGATACTGGATTTAATACAACACTAAACACAGTAATTGTGTTCCGGTCGCGTCCATAATATAATTTCTCTAAGGCATCCAGAATATTGCTGGCGCGAAAGTAAGAAGTGTGCAACTCACGTTCGGTATTGGCCACCCACTGAATGGTGTATGAGTTTTCTTTCTCTTTATAACTCTGCACATAATCCCACATTTTTTTCAGGGCATCTACTTTTTCGGCCCCGGTTTCGGAGCGAAAAAGGAAAGATTGATTATGGCGAGGATTAAGGGTAATCAAATCCAACTTGGTTTTGCCATCCAGCAAACTGTATTCAAAAATAAGATCGCTGGAGCGCAGGCCCAGATAATCCTTTATCTGTTGCTGGATTCGGGCTGCCTCTACGTGGGCATCGCTGTTCGATTCGATTGTAATTTTTGGCATTTCGGATTTAAAACTTTCGTAAAGCGTGAAAAGTTTCCAACTTATCGTCAAAATTAACAAAATCGGGTTAACAAAGACATTATGAAAAAACTGGAACATATCGGTATAGCAGTAAAAGACCTTGATGCGGCTAATGCTTTGTTTGCCAAACTTTTTGGCAGGGCACATTATAAAATTGAAGAAGTTGAAAAAGAAGGTGTGCGCACTTCGTTTTTCGATCTGGGCAATGTAAAAATTGAATTGGTTGCCGCTACCCGGTCCGATTCGGCCATTGCTAAGTTTATTGAAAAGCGTGGGGAAGGCTTGCATCATCTCGCCTTCGAATCGGAAGGGATTGAAACCGAAATGCAAGAATTGAAAGCGAAGGAGTTTACGTTGTTATCAGAAAAACCATTTGCGGGCGCGGATAATAAAAACGTGGCGTTTATTCATCCCAAAACAACCAACCATGTGTTGATAGAACTTTGTCAGGAGCGCGAATAAATTTTAAACCTTTGCGCGAAACTTAGAATTTCATTTTAGGATGCGCGTTGCGTCCGTACTGAATATCATTATAATACTTCTGCTTGCGTTTTCCTTCTTTAGTTTCGTAGTAGGCTTTTGGTGTAGCACACGCACTCAGCATCAGTATGGCCACTGTAAATAATGCAAGTTTCTGTTTCATAGCTTCAGCATTTTGAAGCTTAATACACACATGACCTTCGGTGGTGGTGAAATGCAGGGCAAGTAGTATTTTTGCCGGATAAATGAACAATCATGCCGGTTAACGGCACTTACCATGAGCGAAAACAGGACGGAACTTTCACAATTAGGCGAATTTGGGTTGATAGAGCGTATTAAAAGCAAGTTCCAAAATCAGAATTCAACCACTATAAAAGGTATTGGCGATGATGCGGCCATCCTGGCTTCAAGCGATAAAAACGTATTAGTTTCAACCGATATGTTGCTGGAAGGCATTCACTTTAATTTATCGTACATGCCGTTGCAACATCTGGGGTATAAAGCAGTAGCCGTAAATGTTTCGGATATAGCCGCCATGAATGGAACGGCCGAGCAGATTGTGTTAAGCCTCGCATTCAGCAACCGGTTTTCGCTTGAAGCGATTGATGCATTTTTTGAAGGCGTGCAGGCCGCATGTAAAAATTATAATGTCGATCTGGTGGGTGGCGATACTTCTTCATCAGCCTCTGGGTTGGTTATTTCCATCACGGTGTTAGGTCGGGCATCTGAAGAGCAAATTGTAAAACGCAGCGGTGCAAAAGCGAACGATATAATTTGTGTTACAGGCGATCTTGGTGCGGCCTACATGGGCTTGCAGGTGTTGGAACGCGAGAAAGAAGTATTTCTTTCAAATCCCGACATGCAACCCGATCTGGAGAAGTATGAATACCTGGTGGGCCGCCAATTAAAACCCGAAGCGCGCATGGATATTATTCACGAACTACGCGATAAAAATTGTTTACCTACTTCCATGATTGATATTTCGGATGGATTGGCTTCAGAATTATTTCATCTCGGAAAAAATTCTAACCTCGGTGTAAAAATTTTTGAAGACAAAGTGCCGATTGATCACGACACCTTCGAAACAGCAATCGAGTTTAAGTTAGATCCGATTACATGCGCACTGCACGGAGGCGAAGATTATGAATTACTCTTCACTATCAATCCTGCCGATTACGATAAACTCAAAAACCATCCTGATATTCATTTCATCGGCCACATGCATACCGATGCTACCCAACATGTTTTAGTCACCAAACAACAAACGGTGGTGCCGTTGCAGGCGCAAGGGTGGAGTCACTTCTGATTTCGGATTCTTGATTTCTGATTTAAAATTTTTTAATCCGAAATCCGAAATCTTTAGTCTTCCGGAAACGGAATGTAAACAAAGCTGGCAAAGTCTTTATCTACCACAAACAAACAACAGAATTCATCAGGGTCTTTGTAGGCGTTTCTGAAATCTTCTTCTTTATCGGGCGCAACCAACTCGCGTTGCAAAAATTCATCTAAGAAGGACGCATAATAATTCCATTCTAAATTCATCGGGCCACCGGGTATTAGCACCTGTCCAATCGGTAATTGCTCTTTCGAGATAGGAAAAATCGGAAATTCAAATCCCGCTTTGCGGATTTGGTATGAAGCTTCTTTTAAGGTGTCCGACACTTTCACAAAATCCTGCGAAATGGTGCCGAGGTATTTTCCGTTTAATTCGGGATCGTTAAACATGTGTGCGTGTCTTATAAGGAATGATCTAAGCAGTTAGCAGGGTGGGCGAAATTGATTTATTCAATCAGAATTCGCTCTTTGAAATGCTCACCACCAATTTGAACGTGTAGATAGTAAACGCCTTTCTTAAGTTTACTGGTGTCAAATCTTTGCTTTCCATTATTTTCTTTTCCGTCTGAGACAGTTACTCCGTTCTCGTCTATGATGTACGCAGAAGAAATTACAAATGGATTTATTGCATCAGTTACGTTAGACATGACTTCAACAACTAATTCATTTGCTGCCGGATTTGGGTAGGCGGCTATAGAGAACGAACCGGAGCAGCCCCAGTCTTTTCGCATGAGATAGAATGCAGCATTTGGGCCTAATCCACATGAGTTTTGCGACCGGGCAGTAATAGCGATAGACGAAACATTTGAGTAAAGCGTAAAATCAAGATAATTAGGGGTTGCTATGTGTGGAACCCCACTCTGCACAGTCCAAAGTGCATTAGTTGCTCCTTGCCCTACCGGAGTAACTTGAAGCCAATGATTGCCTGGACATATGTAAGTTGGGGAGTAGTAAGACATGCCATCAAGCCTTTGGTTTGTGATAACGGGTGATCCAACCCAGATACTTTTTGTGGCCGGTGCGGTACAGCCATTTGTATTTACCAAAGCGGTAAGAGTTACCTGCCCACAATGAGCACTTACTCTGGTTGCTATGCCTGATGAGTTTACAGTTAACCCGGAAGTGTAAGAGGATGACCACGAAAAAGTTGAACCTAATGGAGCATTACCAACTGAATAGGATTGGCTTGTGCAGATTAGGCCAGCCCCGTTTACGACTGGCAGGCTATCGGTTGTACTTTGGGCAGCAAGCACCGCAGCATGAGCATCTATCAAGCCATAACCCATTTCGTTATTCCAGGTTCCATTACTCCGGCCGGTTGTGGTGGCATACGAGTAGCCGCCAATTTTTTGAGCAGTGCTTTCAAGGATGTTTACTGCTTGGCAGCGAGTGAGATTTGGGTTAACAGCTAACATTAAGGCCAGAACTCCTGTAACATGAGGGGCTGCGAATGAGGTGCCACTATCAAACATGGAGCTATTAAATACATATGAGCCAACCGTAACATTATAATTACTTAAAGTTAGTATAGAACTTCCGGGGGCAACCAAATCTAAAGTTTGGCCATAGCCTGAAAGACCCCAGCGTAATCCTGTTGAGGTTATTGCACCCACAACAATAATATTGCTATCGAAGTTAGCAGGGTAGTCAACAGCTACTCCAGTATTTCCTGCACTAAATACAACCAAAGATCCTTTCCCATTTCTTCCCAAATTCATGGCGTTTGTAATGGCAGTTTCTAAAATAGAACTATGAAAGTATTGATAATAAAGACCATTGAAGTCACCCCAAGAATTATTAATTATATCCGCACCATTTTGCCACGCCCAGCTAATCCCGCTGGCAAGTTCTGCGGCAATTGTAGAATTGGGTGATACCGGATTGCTTACGCTAATCAATTTAGCTTGTGGAGCTAAACCAGTAATTAGCGTTCCGTTATCTTTTATAGCGGCAATAACTCCACCCACTTGAGTACCATGTCCGTTACCATTTGGGGCAAGACTGGGAGAGGAACCAGTTTGACTATTAAAACTTAGAGAGGAAATATTTGCAGATAAATCAACATGCGTTTTTTCTATTCCCTTATCTACAATAGCAATCTTTACATTTGCGCCTTGGGTAATCCCCCAGGCTTGACAAGCATTAATATCAACTGCAGGATTAGATGCATTGCTTAAACCCCACAAACTTCCAAAATCAGGATCGTTTGTGCAGCTTGATTCAAATCTAAATTCGAAGCCTGGATCCACATCTTCAAATAATTGAGTTTCGTAAAAATAGTTTGAGGCCTCAACTGAAGTTAACCTTGAACCATAGTTTAACCTGAGAGCATACCAATCTTCCATAGCCACAATTGGCCCAAGTATTTCTACATCAAGTTTCTCGCTCAAATTTTGTAATTCCTCTGTCCGTTCTTTTTCTTTAAGTCTGACATAAAATGTATTTGATGTTCCGATTGAAAGATTTTCGTTGACCTTGTAAAAAAGGCAGACGCTTAAATTCTCAGATGATTTACTTATTTCAGCAATCAAATTATTGAAACTTGAGTTTTGATTTTCTACAACGGCTTCAGAAACTCTTTGACTAGAATATTTTGAACTTTCAAGTCTGCTCCTAATTATCTTAATTTTGCCGGTCTCTATGTTTTGATTTAAAATCATTTTAGATACGACATTGATTCTTGATTCATCAAGAATCAGATTAATTTTTTCTCCTCTATAATAGTAATATAGTCTTTTGTCTTGGCTGAATCCGATTTTTAACGATGCAATTAAAATAAAATTGATAAGAATTAACTTGTAAACGAGCGTCATATAAAAATCACTTGTATTCGAATTGAATAGTTTTAGTTGTATGCGGAATTTTTACAACGTGAATTGGTTGGGCAACCTTAGCTAATGCCCCATTCAAAAGGTACTGAACAGTAATTCTAATAGCTGTTTCATCTTCAAGAATATCAGTTATGTCAATTGTCCCACAACAGTATCCATTTACTTTATCAAATACTGCGATTACAAGATTTTGATCAAAGTTAATGTTCGCATTTGGATAGTTATTAGGAAAATTTGGATTTTGATAAAACGAGTTCATTTGATTAAGCAATAAGGTCCAATCTTGATTATTTGATACAACAAGAGCTTGTTGAGGGATATTCTCATTTCCAGAAAGATCACCTTTAAAAATTAATTCTCCATACATCCATGGACTCACTGTAGTATGCTTAGAAAATAATGGTTTTGTAAACTTAGGTATTTTTAAAATGTAATATGATTGAGTTACAGATTCGGTAATAGAAATATCATTCGGTGGGTTATGGTGAATGAATGAAGCGGTTACCTTATCTTCCGTATGAATCAGTGAATCAAATTCTATACTGTACCCCGTTGTTCCCTTTAAGGCATCAAATACAACTAAAACCTGATTTTTTGAGAAATCCAAATTACGTTCAACTATTTCGCCATCACCAAAGCGATCAAGGAAAAAGTTATAATCGTCAATGAATTTAGTCCAATCAGCTTGATTGGTGATAATCCGATCCTCCTGATTAAACACATTACCCACAAAACTTCCGCTTGTGATTTTTTTTGGCTCTATTGGCTGTATATCTTCTTTATCTTTACAGCCAATAGGAAAAAGAAATAGCATGGCAACTACAAGTTTCTCTGCTATATTGATCCATATTTTGAAAGGAAGTTTCATTAAATAAATTTAACTGTTTTGCCTATAAAGCAAGAGATTTTTAGAAAAGCAAGTGGGTGCTTCATTAACAATTACAATCGCTGAAATTCCACCTGCTTTCCAGATTTTGGGATTTTTACAATATGAAATGGTTTTGGATAACCCTCCGTCAGGACAGTTAATAAATTTTGTACAGTTACAATTAAATTTGTTTCAGTTTCCTCAATTACTGTTATATCATTGGTAATGGTGACACATCCTGGATAGCTACAATTGAATTTGTCAAATGAAGCAATTGCCAAATAGTTATTAAAATCAACCGAAGATGAGAATTCTAAAAAATTAATCGAGCTATTATCACTCATTTTTTCCAGAAGACTGTTCCATTCGTCTTGATTGTTAATAACAAAGTTTTCCTTATCAATCAATGTATTATTATTCAAGGCTCCTTTTAAAACTTGGTCGGCAAAAATGTTAGGTGGAGTTGCAAAATGTTCAATTGCTAAGGGTTTCGACAATCGAGGAACCTTTAATATGAAATAAGGTTGAGTAAGAATAGTTTCGCCAGATTCGATTTGAGGCGGCACATGATTAAAGTGCAAAATAAATTTCTCTTTACTATCAAGTAATTTATCGAATACAATTTTATGGTCACGAGAGTTCTTCCATGCATCGAATATGACCAAAATTTGGTTTTCAGAAAAATCAATAGTTTGTTGAGTTATCTTATCATTTCCATTACTCTGAAAACGATCATTAAAATCATGCAAAAAATTAGTCCATTCACTCTGAGACGAGATCATCATATCCTGCTGGCTAACCCCATTGCCAACCAAGCTACCGCTTGTAATTTTTTCAGGTTTGATGGTGGGTGTGTCGGCAGTTTTACAGCCACAAAAATTTGCAATCAAACTTATTGTTAGAAAAAAGAACAAAATCGGTTTAATTGATGAAGAAGATAAAAATATTTGATCTTTCATATTCTAAACTAAAGTTAACAACTTTAACTGAAATTTTCAAGCGACTAACCGTTAGAATAAATGACGCTTCAATAGTACTCCTTCCGTTACGGAAATCTCTATTTTTAACAAAATTAAAAATCTCATGAGAAAGTTTACTACCCTCATTTTACTTACCCTTTCAATTACATCCTGGGCACAAACTTCTGTGTCTGAATGGGAGGCTTCCTTTAAAGCCCGCAAACAGAAGAATGATCAATCTATTTTAAAAGATTACCCCGTGCGCAGCATTGGCCCAACCGTGCAGGGCGGACGTATTGTAGATATTGAGGTGAACCTTAAAAACACAAAGGAGTTTTATGTGGGCTATGGCTCAAGCGGAATTTATAAGACATTAAATAACGGTATCACCTTCACGCCTATTTTTGATAATGTGGATGCGCTGGGTATTGGCGACTTTGCTTTATCGCAATCTGACCCAAAGATTTTATATGTGGGCACAGGTGAAAAAAATGGCAGCCGATCTACCTATGCTGGTTCGGGTGTGTATAAAACTACCGATGGTGGAAAGATCTGGACTAATCTTGGCCTTGCCGGCACGCAACATGTAAGTCGCATTCTCATTCATCCGCAGGATAACAATACAGTTTGGGTTGCGTCACTGGGTGCTTTGTATTCTAACAATGCTGAGCGTGGGATTTTTAAATCAGCCGATGGTGGCAAAACCTGGAAGAAGACTTTATTCATTAATGATAGTACCGGAGTTTCTGATCTGGTAATCAATCCGCAAAACCCAAAACAACTTTTAGCTGCTACGTGGGAGCGCACCCGCAAAGCGTGGGACTTTAAAGGCAATGGAAGTGGTTCTGCTATCTATCGCTCGGAAGATGGTGGCGATACGTGGACCCTTTCAAGTGAAGGTTTTCCGAAAGGAAAATTTGTAGGCCGTATTGGTTTGGATGTTTGCTGGACAAAGCCCAATGTAATTTATGCCGTACTGGATAATCAGGAAGAAGTTAAATCGGATAAAAAAGAAGCGTCAAAGGCGGAAGAAGGAAAATTGAAACTGGCTGATCTTAAAGAAATGACCTCAGAAAACTTTTTAAAGTTGGATGATAAAAAATTAGATGAGTTGTTGAAAGAAAGTCGGTTCCCGAGTAAATACACTGCGCAGTTTGTAAAGAAAGAAGTACGTGCAGGAAAGTATAAACCTCAGGCTTTAGCCGAATACTTTGGTACCGATGCCAACTCCGATTTATTCAATACAAAAATTAAAGGCGCTGAAGTGTATCGTTCAGATGATGCCGGCAAAACATGGAAACGTACGCACACAGCCGATATTGATGGCGTGTATTTTACGTATGGCTATTACTTTGGTGAGTTGCGTGTGTCGCCCTCTAATACCGAAGACGTATACATTTACGGGGTGCCGATGTTGAAATCGGAGGATGGTGGTAAGAATTGGGTAGAGATTGATTCGTTGGGAACGATGCATAGCGATCATCACGCATTATGGATTAACCCAACCGATGATAAACACATTTTAATGGGGAATGATGGTGGCCTCTATCAATCGTATGATAAAGGCGATACGTGGCTGCATTATAATAATATGCCGGTTGGACAATTCTATACCGTGAATGTTGACATAGAAACACCTTACAATGTGTATGGCGGCTTACAAGATAATGGTGTGCTTCGTGGTTCTTCTCGATCAGTACCCAATCAAAGCAAACATTGGGAACCGATTTTCGGTGGCGATGGTATGTATGTAGCACCCGATCCACGCAACAGCAAATTGGTTTATACCGGCTTTCAATTTGGAAATTATTTTAAACTGGATTTAGATCGGGGAAGAAACACACGCATCACACCTTCGCATAATATTGGTGAAGCGCCCAATCGGTGGAACTGGCGCACGCCTTTGATATTAAGCAAACACAATCCTGATATTGTGTACATGGCTTCGCAGCGCGTGTATCGCAGTTTAAATAAAGCCGAAAGCTGGGAAGCCATCAGTGGCGATCTTACCAAAAACAAAAAGCAAGGTAACGTTCCGTTTTCAAGCATAACATCTTTAAATGAATCACCTCTCAAGTTTGGATTATTGTACGTGGGCACAGACGATGGCAACGTGTGGGTGAGTAGGAACGGTGGCGGAAGTTGGGAATCAATTTCGGCCGGATTGCCAACCGATAAATGGATAAGCAGCATTTCTCCATCGGCACATGACGAAGCTACCGTGTTTGTATCTGTTAATGGTTATCGTCAGGATGATTTCAAAACGTATTTGTTCATGAGTTCAGATTATGGCAAAACGTGGACAAGTGTAAAAGGAAATTTACCAGAGTCTGTGGCCAATGTAATAATTCAAGATCCGGTTAACGCAAACTTATTGTATTGTGGTTTGGATAATGGCACTTACGTGAGTTTTGATTTAGGTAAGAGCTGGCAGTTATTAAACAAAGCGTTGAATGTGGCCAGTTACGATATGCTGGTACATCCACGCGATAACGAATTAGTGGTGGGTACGCACGGCCGCAGTGTGTTTGTTGCCGATGTTAAACCATTACAAGCGTTGAAAGATGTAAGCAAAGGAATTGTGGCTTATGCGAACGATGGCATCCGCTACAGCGAGCGTTGGGGACAAAAATCATATTCGTGGAGTACGGCATTTGAACCGGGCACCAGCATATTATATTATGTAGGCAAAGCAGCACCAACCATAAACATTGAAATCTTTGATGAGAAAAATAATCTGGTTAGAACTTTATCTTCAACTGGTGCGGCTGGGTTTCATTCGGTTAGTTGGGATTTGAAAATAAATGAGGTGGCGCCTGCACCGGCAAAAGGAAAAGCAAAACCAGTTGCAACGTCTGCTTTGAAGTATGCCGGAAAAGGAAAGTATAAGATTAAGTTTACGAACGGAGCGGAGAGTAGCGAGGTAACGTTTGAGGTGAAGTAATGTTGTTTGTAATCCCTCACCCCGCCTCGTTCCTCGGTAGGGGTGAGGGATTAAATCTGGAACGGTTTATCCTTTACTTTTTTGCCGAATAAATTCCGAACTCATTTTTTCTAAGTCGGGAAAGAATCTTAAAAACTCATTCTCAAAATCTTCATAATGCGCTTTCAGATCGTTAATGGCTTCATCCATTTTTGAATCATACGGAGTTCTTCGCGCCATGCCGCTGAGTGCGCGGTGGATGCCTTCGGGTTTAGCATAATTTAATAGCCAGTTTCCTTCAATCATGTAGGGTATCAGGTACTTTACCTGCGCGGGTAGTATCGGTTCAAATTTTTGTAATACGCGATAGCAATGTTGCGCATAATCTTGCAGCGGTTGTGTATTATAACTTGCCCAGTTGCGTGCCAGAAAATGATCGTAAAACATATCCACAATAACCGGAGCATAATGCCGGTATTTGGGACGCAGCCGGATTTTACTTTCCAGCACCACTGCGTGGCTATCCGTAAACTCATCAATCTCGCGGTGTAACTCTATTCCCAATGCAATGCGAAAGGCATAGCGCTCGTAGATCTCGCGGCCACGCACAAAGTCGCCAATAAAATTGCCTACCATAATTTCCTCGTCAGCGCCCGAGAGATACAAATGTGCCAGAAAATTCAAATCAGTTTCATTTTTACAGATGGTATGTAAGATAGGTGATTTTAGTTTATTTTTACTTTAGAGGTTTGGCCACAAAAAGCTAAGTCGCGAGGCTGATGAAGACTGTTTAAACATAGTGTCTTCGCTTTACTGACATCTAAAATCTTAGAACCATTAAAAAAAATGAAATGATTGTACTGGAACAACTTAAACTGCTGGTTAACCTGGCCCGCATCGATGGTGAGATGGCTACAACAGAACGCAACCACATCATTAACATTGGCAAAGCACACGGCTTTCCGGAGTCATCGGTGGAAACACTTTTTTACGCCAGCCACGAAACCATTATTGCCAAAGAGTTAACAGCCGACCAAAAGTTTAACTATATTTTTAACCTGGTGCAATTAATGAAGCTAGACGAACGCCTGTACGAAGAAGAAATAAAATTCTGCGCCAGCACAGCCGCCAAGCTTGGGTATAAACCCGAAGTAATGTTTGAGCTGATGCTCAAAATAAAATCAACCGAAATGACAGCCGAAGAAAAAGCTGCTTTACAAAAACAAACCGCTCAATACCTCAACTAAAAATTTTTAACCTAATCCTATGCGTAAATTTTTAATCTTATTAATGTTGGTTGGCCTTAGTGCCGCCAGCTATGCCCAACGTACACTTATTCACTGCGGTGCCTTAATCGATGGCAAATCGAAAACGCAACAAAACCAGGTTACCATTGTGGTGGAAGGCAACAAAATTGTTTCGGTTGATAAAGGTTTTACCAAACCCGGTAAAGACGATAAAGTAATTGACCTGAGCAAAAAAACGGTAATGCCTGGTTTGATTGATATGCACGTACACATTGAAAGCGAAACCAGTAAAGATGCATTGGTAAAACGCTACACACAGAACGAAGCCGATGTGGCCTTTCAATCTACTATTTATGCGCGTAGAAATTTGTTGGCAGGTTTTACTACTGTGCGCGATTGTGGTGGCTCGGGTGTAAATATTTCGTTGCGTAATGCGGTGAATGCGGGAACGATTATTGGCCCCAGAATTTTTACAACCGGAAAAGGTGTGGCTACTACCGGTGGACATGGCGACCCAACTAATGGTGCGCGTAAAGATTTGATGGGCGATCCCGGTCCTAAAGAAGGTGTAATTAATGGCCCGGACGATGCGCGCAAAGCCGTACGCCAACGCTATAAAGATGGTGCCGACTTTATTAAGATTACTGCCACCGGTGGTGTGTTAAGCGTAGCCAAAGATGGTAGCGGCCCGCAGTTTACGCAAGAAGAAGTAAATGCAATTGTTGAAGCTGCTAAAGATTACGGCTTCCATACAGCAGCTCATGCCCACGGTGCCGAAGGCATGAAACGCGCAGTGTTGGCGGGCATTACTACCATTGAACACGGAACATTAATGAGTGAAGAGGTAATGGATTTGATGAAACAAAAAGGAACATACCACGTGCCCACCATTATTGCCGGTCGTTCGGCTGCCGAGTATGCCAAGATACCAGGCTACTATCATCCCCTGGTTGTGCCCAAGGCGATTGAGATTGGGTCAAGAATTCAGGAGAATTTTAACAAAGCGTATAAGCGTGGTGTAAAGATGGCGTTTGGTACCGATGCCGGTGTATTTCCGCATGGTGAAAACGCGCGCGAGTTTGGCTATATGGTAGAAGGTGGTATGCCTGCTATTGAAGCCTTGCTTTGCGCGATGCAGATCAATGCCGATATTTTAGGCTATGGCGATAAGATTGGTTCGATTGAAGCAGGCAAGCTGGCTGATATTGTTGCCGTAAACGAAGACCCAACCAAAAACATTAAAACAATGGAGAAGGTTACGTTTGTAATGAAGGATGGTGTGGTGTATAAGAATGAGTAAACCCTAAGCGAATAATAGTTAAGGAGGCTGCTTTATGCAGCCTCTTTTGTTATCTTGTACTTACAAAACAAATCGAATATGAAATGGTTGTATGCTGTTCAGCAGAAAATGCGCGTGGCGCTACTGCTTGCCGTTATCCTGCTTCTGGTTTTCTTAAAAAGTTTAGTCGACAGGCATAATGTTTCTGAGTTGGGCGATTCATTTTCTTCTATTTATGAAGACAGGCTGGTGGTGGAGAGTTACATCTATAAATTATCCGACCACTTGTATCAGAAACAATTATTGATGGAGCAATGCAGTCAGGGTGACAGGCAAATGCTTGCTTCCCGAATTGCACACCACAATCAAGCTATATTCAGGTTAATTCAGGAGTATGAGAAGACAAGGCTCACCACACAGGAGTTAACCTTCTTTGAGCGCTTTAAAAAGAATATGAAAGAAATGGTGGCGCTGGAAGATCAATTTCTCAATTCGCAAAACACAGCAGAAGCTACTATGTTAGACGTACAGTTTGTTACGGCCACCCAAAACCTCAATCAGCTTTCCAGCATTCAGGTAGAAGAAGGAAAGAATATGACCAACCAATCGCAACGAATAATTACAAGTTCCACCATGCTTACACAATTTGAATTGGCAATGCTGATTGTAATTGGCTTGATTATACAGGCGTTGATTTTTGCCTCGAAGTCAATTGTGCCTAGGGTATCGCAGAATCATCAGTTGAATTGAACGCGAGGCGGAGATGCGTGTAGTTTGTTTAGGCACAAACGTATTTTGAAAAACTAAACTACAAATTTACACTGAACCCCGCCATTGATTATGCATTTTGTTGTAGACTGGGCGGTTTTTCAGAATCTATTTACTCAACTGCGATTCATGTCTAATGTCGTCCCATTTAAACACACCTTCCCAAATCTTTTTCTTGTGGTCATAGTGTGCCACCGCTTCAACTACCAAATTGTCCTGGTTGTTATTCTCGTCTGTGTCTTCGTCCCAGAGAAGAAGTTTCATTCCCTCTTGTAACTCCAAACCTTGTCTTGATAAGTCGTCAATAGTCCCCTTACAATTTAGACGAAGTCCATTGTCTGATGACGCGTTAAAATCAGTCCACAGTTTTATCATTTCTTTTACTAAGTCAGAATTTCGTCCCAACCGCCTTGCCTACAACGTTGGTACATATGACGTGCAGGGTTTTTGAAACGCGTCACTGTCCCACGTTGATATGCTAAATTAGTTGATTACAAGTAAATGGCAACACTAAACCCCTGCATGGCATATGTATTTTGTTGTGCGCTGTTTATTCATCTTGGGTCTTTATATTTATAAATGTCGCTCTTTTGAACAATTGTCCCAGGGGAATACAGATATATTGAGTCTTTGTCCACCGTTTGAAATTTACCTAAATAAACTTCCGGTAACTTCTGTTCCCAATTCCATCCTTCATTTTTCAGTGTCCCCGTTGTTTTGTCAATGCTAAACCATTGTCCATTACAGTCAACCAAGATATATTTTGAATCAGAGTCAAATAAGTAAGATTCACAACCGTCCCCAGAGTCAGCGTAAATTTGTAACTCATCTATAGTCTTTTGGTTTCTGTCCACAGTTATAAGTTTTCTGTCATGGTCACTCTGAAATGGATGTTGATTAGTCTTTATTATTTTAATAGAATTCACATCTATTTGTCCCACGTTTGAACAGCTGTCCAGAAGAATAACAATCAATATTGTCGTTTGAAATCTCATTGTCCCGAATAAATTGCGCACAACGATGGTGCATAAGAATTCTATGGTTAAACCTAATACTAAGCAGCTTTTTTCATATAGTTTTTATCAAACTGTTCATTTCTTTTCACAACTGCAAAGACCCTATCAATTAACTTAAAGCGAATTGCATTCAGAACACTCATGGGGTTTTTACCTTCAGCTTTTTTACGATCGTAGTAGAGTTTGATTTCGGGGTCATGGACGCTTGCGTTGAGTGCCGCCATGTGCAAAAGTGATTTCATTTTATGATTTGCCAGATAATGTACTTTCGTTTTGCTTCGATAGCTGCTGCCACTACTGTATTCAAAAGGGGCTACCCCACAATAACTTGCAAATTTTCTACTATTACTGAATTGGGTCATCCCCTGGGTTGTCACCAGAATGTGTGCCGATGTTTGTGGGCCAATTCCTGGAACGCTTTCAATCATTTTGGCTTGATCTTTCAATTGACTGTCTGATTGGATTATACTCTTGATTGCCGCGTCCATTTGTATGATATTCTTTTGGAGCTGGCTGACCAGTTTCTTGTTTTGTGCTCTTACTTCCTTGGTGAATTCCTGCGGTAATACTTGCATGCTTTCTACGGAGAGATCTATTTGGCGCTTTAAATCGACCATTCTTTCACGTTGAGAAAGTTGAATTTTGAGCCTTTGAAGATTTTCTGTTGGCAATCGAAACTCCTTGAGGTCATCCTGAAACCGAAGTGCATACTGTGCTATAACGCGTGCGTCAGCCTTGTCGTTCTTTCCTCGTATAATGCCCATGCTACGTTTGATAGCAAGCGGATTTACCATGCTCTGAAAAATATTTTTCTCTTGTAGGTAGGCATTTAGTGAATAACTATAAGTTCCAGTATGCTCCATACAAAAAAGCCATTCGCAACGGTCAAGGCTGGTGTTCTTGCTAATCCATTTGATAAGTTTGGAAAACCCAGATTCGTTATTGCTTATACGCAATGGAAGCTCAACACGATCACCAGTGAACAAAATATGGGCATCCAACCAAGACTTACTTACATCAATTCCGACAATGACTTTTTTCTTCATACAACCATTTTTTATATTGTTATAAATAAGGCTCATTCACTAATACTCTTAACAAGACTTAATCCTGATATTCTATCTGGTGCTGTGAGCCAACCTGATAGGAGAGAAGACCTAGTTCTTATGATAGTACTGACCTGGCAGTGGCGATAGGTTGCTTCTCTCTTTCCAGAAAAAATAGTAAGTTTTTGATTATGATGTAAACCTAAGAGCAGTGGCGGGAATTCGAAGCACTTCACTGTCCCACGAAACCAAATGTTATTTGAAAAACTAAACTACAAATTTACACTGAACCCCGCCATTGATTATGCATTTTGTTAGGCGCTGGGTTTTTTGGCTCCAACCTATTCGATCAACTCCTTCAATAAACTAAAGTCTCTCGTCAATTCCTCAAGTTTTTCTCTGTCAATAACTTTAAAGCTATTGTTGTCTAAAAAATTCGAATCAACTGTCGCGTTTGTCACCAATACTAGTATACCTTCTTGAATTCTATTCTTGTAAATTCTTAACTGTTGAAATACGTCATTTGAAATTCTTTTTGATTTGAACAACTTAAATTCAAAGTAGTAATCGATATTGTCGAGCGTTGCTTTTAAGTCAATTTGTAAATTATTGGTTAAGGATTCTTCAATGATATTGACAAAGCCATTCTTTTGAAGAATGTAAATAAATGATTTTGTGAATGAGATTTCATTCATTTCGTCAATGTCACTTATTGTTATGTTTTCTTGGTAGTTTAGTATTTTTTCACGGTTAACAATGTCACCGAAATAGTCCAAATTAATGATTTCAATTAACAGAACTCCATCTCTGTAGAGAATGAAATGGTTGTCATTAATTATTTCATCAGTATCACCCTCAAACTCTAAATAGTTAATAAAGCCTCTGTATGATAATAAACGTTTGTCGACCCCGACAAAAATGTACTTGTTGTCTTCGACTTGGTAAAAGGTCCCAACGAAATCTTCATTTTTGTGATGAATAGATGGATAGTTATATTTTAAATCCCAAAAGACTTCGTCCTTCAATCCTTGCTCTTCAGGTGTAATCAACCCCTCAAGCCTTTTTCTCATTTGAGAATAGTACATACTGAGTTTGCTGTTGCCTAAAAAACTAAATACGGAAGCATAATGTCCAGCTCGTAAAATGTGGTTTTCCATAATAGGAGAAGTGTCACTGCCTTCTGCTGGGGGATCAAGGAATCTAGTCTCACTTATAGAGTCCTCATTTATAACAGTTAATGATGCTATTTTTATATCGCCCGGTTCCCTGGATTTTTGATCTATGGCGTCAGCTTCTTGATTGTTTGATGTCTGAATACTGATTGAACCTTTACCTTCGGTCACCAGAATTCTATTGTCTGTCATTTGACATTTCCAATCAGGTCGTCTTCCTGTCCCATAGATTTTTTGAATCGTTGACCGTTTAATGCTAAAAAGGTTCTCCGCTAAAATAACTGAGATGCCTATACCAAAATCCTCCGAAATTGTCGTTAACGTTTCACTTCCGTTTACCTGTCTAATTTCATTAATCTTCACTCGAAACTCTTCCGTGTTATCGTATATTTTTTCAACCAGATCGGTCTTGTCGAAGAACTTTAGCCTATTTGAAGTTGCGAATCTTCTAGACTGGATTGTCCCGATGTGATATATAAGTCTGTAAATATTAAATGATACTTCCCGTGTCAGTGTAGTTCTGTCTTCACTGTCTATATGGGGAAGTAGTAACGGGTCAATTGTTACCGAAATTCTTTTGTTTTGAAATAGAGTAATGATGTCCCGTATAAATGCCATTCATTTTTGAAATTTCACTTTCACTGGTGAGTCCAAGTCGTCTGAAAAAAACTTGCGCCTAACGTTTAGTATATATGCCGTTGCGATTTATAAAAAACAAATTATCCAAGGTGATAAAGTTGTTTAAAAAAGAAGAAACTTCCAATAACACTGAAACCAGCAATGGAATATATACATTGTTGGCGGTAGTTAATGACCCTACTCTTAATTTGAAATTTGATGAAATTAGTCGAAAAGCAAAAGAATGTAATTGTGGTATTATCACAATGGCTTCATGGGCGTTAGATGGGTGTCCTTCTAGTTTATCCCAAGTTTCAAGAGAATCTTTTCAACAAGAGCACCAACATTAAAGTATTCAAGAACACCAATCACCGTTTTACAAGATGAGCATCTTACAAACTGTAATTTATAATTTGAATTGGTTGGAGATTCAACCACTGTCTCAAAAAAAGTTCCTTGACATGAAGGACATTTAGATCCACTATAATTTGTCATATTTAAAATAAAGTTAAGTTTTATAAATTATCACCCTATACCAAATATAAAGTAAAGAATTAATCCACCTATAACTAAAATTCCTATGAGTACATTTTTTATCATTTGGGGCATATCCTCCTTCATTGGAGTATTTGTATTTTTAACTTTAGAAGATAGACGTTCTAAATCTTGATTAACCTGTCCAACAGTAGAATTTGAGATATTTTGAAGATTTTTAATTTTAATCTTAACATTCTCTTTATCGTCTGTCATATAGTGTTCTTTAAAATAACTCTGTCCAGTAATTGTTAAACGAGCTAATAGATGAATACTTGTCAACGGGTAAAATTGTCCTTGTTTACTAATTATTAATCTATCAAAATCATTGTCGACCTCTATTAACTTGTCTTTTTGTAAAGTAAAAAGTGTTCCTCGTATAGATTGTCGGTCATTGTCAAAAGGTTCTAAAATTTCAGTTATATCAGTCAGTCGTCCATTATTCTTCTTATATAAGAATCTTAATATGGTTTCCTTTATGTCCAAAACGATTATTATTTTGAAACTCTAATCTATATTATTAATTACCGCCAACGTTTGTGCATAAGCAGTGGCGGGTGTTCGAAGCGCGGCACTGTCCCACGACACAAAACGTTTTTTAAAAAACTAAACTACAAATTTACACTGAACCCCGCCATTGATTATGCACTTTGTTGTGGGTAGTGGCATCTTCACTCTCTTGATATTTTAAGGATTCTAAACGCTCCTCTTGTCACGATTACAAAAACAATAGTCCCAATAATTAAGTCCGGCTTATTGGAATTAAAAAAGTAAACCAGTCCACCGGCCATAATTACTCCCATATTTATAACAACGTCATTTGATGTAAATATCATACTCGCTTTCATGTGAGCTTCATTACTTTTTGACCGTTGTAGCAAGTACAAACAAATTCCGTTACCGATTAATGCAAAAATTGATACAATAATCATTGTCATATAGTTAGGTGGGCTGTCCACCGAAACAAAACGTCTGATAACTTCAATGAAACCAATTATTGCTAAAATCATTTGAAAGTATCCACTTAGTCGAGCTACATTTTTCTTTGCTTGGATTGCTCGTCCAACAGCGTACAAACTAAGTCCATAAACTAAAGCGTCTGCCAACATGTCCAAACTGTCGGCTACAAGTCCCATTGATTTTGAAATAAGTCCCGTTACACTCTCTACTGCAAAGAATCCAAAATTGATAAGCAAAACAGTCCAGAGTAATTGCCTTTCATTTTTTTGGTTCTCAATCTTTATGTCGGTCGTTATTTCCTCTGTCCCAATTATTTTTGAGTTGAGTTTTAGGTCTCCTATTGATTTTTCTATCTCGTTGGTCAGTCCGTTATGATAAATTGTCAGCCTACGCTTTTCTAAATCAAAGTCTAGATTTTTTATGTTTGAGAAATTGTCCAGCTTCATCCTTATCAGTCTCTCCTCTGATGGGCAGTCCATTTTCGTTATCTCAAATGTCGTTTTGTTCATTACACTAAATTGTCCGATGCCATTACCCACAACGTTTGTGTTTCTGCAGTGGTGCCTTTCCGAAGCCGCGTCCTGTCCCACGAAACGAAAACGTTGAACGAAGATAAAACTTTAAAGCAACTCGTCACGGCACCATTGCAGAAACATTTTGTTGTGT
>JAFLBR010000006.1 GCA_017303795.1 Cytophagales bacterium
GACTGTTCGTTGAGTATCCCGATAATCTGGGCCTCCGTAAAGCGCATCTTCTTCATTTGCTGTTTTTGTTAGGTTAAAGTTAAAAAACTCTATTTTTAACCTGTTCAAAAAAAACAGCCTAGTACCGTAGCTCAATAAAGCGGGAAGTATAACTACTTTCTATTTTATCTTCTTGATCAATAAGGGGATCGTCAGGATCAATCGGTGAAAGCAAAGTCAAATCAGCTACTCCCTTATAACGTTTTACAGTATAATTTACGTTACTCTTAAGCGATAATTTGGAGTTTAGTTTGTATTGAAGCGCGAAGCCAGCCCTGTAACCATGCTACCTTTGTAATCAACAATACCCAGATTATCGATTCCTGTGTATGAATTGTAATCAATAGCTCCACCCACTCCAAGGTAGACGGTTTGCGCATACAGGGTTGGAGTTGTAGCACTTACAAGCATCAAGATGAATAAGCTTATTGATTTTTTATTCATATAACTCAACGGATAAATTTACTTCTTAAACTGTAAACCCTACTGGGGCTTTCAATTCGCCATAATCATACATGTTGATATAAATTGATACCGTATTTTTAGAACCTTCCCAAGTTACTTTGTAGTCATCAAGAATGGCAACGCCCATCAAGCCATTTTTACTTTTTATACCGCGACAGCTTCTTGCTCTGTAGTAGCTCACCTTTTCTCCATTTGGTCCGGCCAATGCGTTTAAGTACCTGCGCTCATTTAGTGGTCCTTCACGTTTTTCAACTCCGCCAACTTCAACTGGCTTTTTCTCAGAAAGTCCATAGGATGGATCAGTTGAGATTTCTGTTAACAAAAATTGACCACCTTCGATAGTATAAGTTTTCGTTATGTGTTTTGTGCTTGTACATGTCATTAATAAAACAGCACTTGTTAATAGCGTTAAATTTCTCATATTCTGTTTCTTAATTTATAAGAATGCGCTCACTTCGAATTCAATAAAGATATTAAAATTGCTGATTAAAATCGCGGAGTCAGAAGCGAGACTCCGCGAGGAATAACTTAGCGGTTGCGTATTACCTATTCCAAATTTCGGGTAAAAAATTCTATTGTTGCGTATGCACTTTGAGCTTCTCTTATGTAGTTCTTGGAATTTTCAATCTGTTGCCTTTCCTGAAAATACGTAACAAACGCGGATGCAAACATAGCCAGGATGGCCGAGAAAAATCCTCTTGCTACCAGCTCACTATCAGATTCATCAAGAATTTTTGGAATTTGTTTTACGCGTTCAAGTAATTCAGGTTCCTTGAGGTTAATAAGTAAATACTGTTTGAGTTCTTCATTGGATTGATCAAACTCCTCAATGTCGCCAAGGGTGGGGCTTCCGTTTATCAAACGATCGGCTCTTACTTGAATGTCTCTAAGTTGTCTTCTGGTGTTTGGATTCATAGCGCTCTTGGCGTAGTGAAAGCTTTGCTCTACAACTTGATAAAGATATTAAAATTCTCTCCTCAAAATGGGGGTTCAGTTGGTAAGTGGGCACTGGCACCAGTTCATGTTCTGACTGTTCAAGTTTGCCGGTAAAGAATACCGGCAGGGCGTGTGGATTCTCGAAAGGTGGGGTGGCATGCCATCATTCTTTCCTCGGGAAGCTTAAATTAATGAACTTGTGCTTTTGTTCCACTGACATTTTGCTCAATAGCCTCTCTAGTCAGGTGATTAGCTTCCTTTGTTAAATATACCTGCCATAATCCTAATGCTAGTGATACGACCATTGCCACAAGACTAATTCCGATCGCCCAATTTGAGGAACGTCTTGCTAATCGGGCATTTTCCCTAGCTTCCACTACTTCAATATGATCTATATAGCTAAAATACGCAGATGATAATAGCATATATGTTGTACGTTCATAATCATATAAGTCATCCACAAAGTCTATTCCCCGATTTTGATCCTTTTTGGATTCCGAATCCCTGACTTTGAATGTAAGAGCTCCAATTATGTGATTTGGAGATGCTTGCTCAGTACGACTTTTTAATGTTAAATGACGAGCAAGAAATTTATACTCATCTGAGTTAAGTTGCAGGTGATCTCTTATTTCAATAAGAGTAAATTTTTTGTGATAAAATCCAAAATCAGTAACTCGAAGAATCAAACTGTTACTATTAGCTGGTTTATGATTGGGATTCATAGCATGAGTTGTTTAATTTAATTTTCTTTCCTCGCATAGATACCCACCTCTGGAACTCTGCGAATTCATAGTTCAATCTACTTCGTTAGACCAATATCTGCAAGTTCATATTAGCTTGTAAAACTTCTTGTGCTTCTTGCTCGCTCGGTACTCTGGCGGCTTATTTCCCTTACCTTAGTTCGCCTTTAGTCATTATCTTTACCTATGCGTTTTATCTGCTTTATTGTTGTGTTGTTGGCAGCGTGTGCAACCAAAAGCCAATGGGGTGGGGAGTCAACACCTGATTTAACCCAAGCGGTATTGATTGGCTCCGCCCACTACCGCGATAGCCTGCAGGTGTTACCTAATTATGAATTTGAATCAAATAGGAGAGGTCTGGACATTTTTTCCCGTAGTATTGATAAAAACGATAGCAGTCGTTGTGATAAGGCGCTGAAAGATTTCCTGAGCTTTCAGAAAAAATTAATCGATGAGTTAAATCAACAACTCTATGCCCGCGCGGACTTTGATACAATAAATACCCTGATCTGGGCCGATACCACCCTGTATGCCCAGTCAGCCCTTACATTTCAAAATGAATTACGGCAACAAGGATTACTCATTCGCTCTACCGAAGGCGGGGTTTACATCGATGCAGATATGGAACCGATACGGGAAATTTTTTATAAGTACTTAACGAGCTCCACAAAATTATTTTTTGACCAATTCGCGCTTGAAAGCAATCAGGGTATTGCTGAAGATGGGGGTATGTATATTTCGGAACGAGAACTGGCTGACAGACTCGGCTTCTGGGAGGAATTTATAATGAACAACCCAGGGCATATCTTCAAGGATTTTGCGGAAGATAACGTAAAGTATTACCGATACTACCTGATGGTAGGTATGGACAATACTCCGGCATTTGATTTTGAATCGCGGAAACTTCTCACAGCTTATAAACAAGCGTTAATTTATTATCAACAACGATTTGGTAAAACACCGGGTGCAACAATCTTCAAAAAGTACCTAACGCTAGTGGAAACCAATAACGACATGTTGGTTGGCGAAGCTGCTCAATTCGCTGATAGCTATACACCGTGGGAGTAGATGGTGCTAGCCTCGCCCAAAGCTAGGAAACCCACGACTCACAACTATAAGATTATAGAGGGATAAACAGTAAACAAAAATCACCTTTTAAGGGGATACATAAATTCTTGCGTAAGCAGCATATTTACATCAATTAACTTCTGGTTATGAGATTAATCTTTTTTGTGTCCTACTTTCTATCAGCTCTTATTTCCTCTGCTCAAAACAAACAAGCCTTTGACATTACCACCTACACAACACCCAAAGGCTGGAGCAAAACTGAAAAGCCAGAAACGCTTACATTCTCAAAAGAAGAAGGCGCAAATTTTTGCATGATTACCATTTACAAAAGTATAGAGGCGTCTGTCAATGCCGATACAAACTTTGAAATGGCATGGCAAAGTCTGGTGCAGGAAAACCTGAGTGTAGCCAGTAAAGCCATCATGCAGCCAGGCAGCACGGATAAGGGTTGGGAAAACAGAATTGGCTCTGCCGCCTTTGATAAGGAGGGGACAAAGGGTGTGGCTGTACTCATCAGCAGTAGCAAAAACAAAATACTTGTTAATATTTTAATGCTTACCAACACCAATGCATTTCAAACGGAGGTGGAAGCCTATTTAGAGTCGATTGCATTTACAGAAAATAGTACTGCTAAAGTTACTGCGCCTGCCCCTGCGAAATCAGCCACCGGATTAAAACCCCAACCAGAGTTGTGGGTGGGCAGACGGCTCAGCGTTTCAATTTATTCGACTCCAGATTTAATTACCGATCGCTATGTGATCTACCCGAATGGAGATTACAATCCTAATGTGCCGTACGAGGGGTTAGATGATTTCGACCAATCGAAGCAACCGGAATCCTGGGGCAAGTTTACTATGCAAGGTGTAAAAGGAAAATTTAAGAGTAAGTATGACGAGATAGCCGTTACGAGAAAGTCAGACGTACAGCTTGAAAAGGATGGTTATAGTTTTAGTTTTTACAAATGCATGGATGTAGATGGCTTGCGAATAGAAGGCGCATACACGCATGTATCTCCGGATTGGGGTAAAGACCCAAAACTTAATTACTTAGATGGGGCTGGATGTCAATTTGTAATCCATTTTAAAAAAGATGGAACATTTGATGATAAAGGTAATTTTTTCAACGGTGGAGATCCGAACACAAATAATTGTCCGGGGGGTAAAGGAACGTATAGCATTGAAAACTTTACAATAACCTTTACATATAACGATGGCCGAGTTGTTCATAGATTATTTTCTGCCCCGCCCACCAGAAATCCTTTTACTTATAATGAAACGTATTATATTGGTCATGCTGCACATTATAGAAAGAAGTAGTCAGCATTGAATACTATTTGCGATCTACATGGAGAGCATGAATGCCTTATAAACTTCTCTTAAAATGTGTTTCAGATAACAGTAAAGTTTTAAGATTGGTCAGAACGATTATAAAACTGATTTTATATCCCCACTTGGTTTACCCACAACCAACACAGCCCAGGCACACACCGCGGCTACGGCAAGCAGTACGGCAACAGGTACGCTGCTTGTTGTATTGAACAATCCTACACTGGCCGAAAACAATCCGCCAATACCAATCTGCAAACAACCCATAAGCGATGAAGCACTGCCCATGTTTTGTGTAAACGGAGCAAGTGCTAATGCCGAACCATTCGGGAAAGTCATGCCGAGGCACGTGAGCAACACAAAGAAAAATGCCACAGTAGTATAGACATCGTACCAACCCAGCACACTACCCAACACAAAAAGCAATACACTCAGCATTTGTATGGTAAGCGCATAGCGATAAAGATTTTGTGCACCCTGGCTCTTTAGCAACATAATATTTAGCTGATTACCCAGAATTAACCCGATGGATTGCAACGCAAACAGAATGGCGTAAAAAGCCGGAGAGACCTTAAACTGATCGAGGAGAATGATGGTAGAACCCGCGAGGTAAACAAATAATCCGCCCAGTGAAAAGGATGTGGCCAGTGTATAAACACTAAACTGTCGGTTGGAAAGGATTTCACGATAAGTAGCCAGCATGGGTTTTATGCGTAGCGATACTGTGGGGTCGGGCTTGTAAACTTCGGGTAAAAAGAAATAGGTGAGGAGCAAGATTAACACAACTACTATAATCAACATATAAAACACCCAACTCCAATGTAAGTGGCTGGTAATAGCACTACCCAATGAGGGCGCGAGCAGGGGCGATACTGAGAGAATCAACATCAGCATGGAAAAGATTTTCGGACTTTCTTCTAATGTAAAATAATCGCGCACCATAGCCCGAACACCTACAGCCGAAACGCAGCACCCTAACGCCTGCACTAACCGGAATGCAATAAACATTTCCACCGAAGTGGCCCACGCACAACCCAAACACGAAATGATATACAACGCCATGCCATAGTACAAGGGCTTATGCCGACCATAGCGATCGAGTAAAGGGCCATAAAAAATCTGGCCTATACCCAACCCGATAAAATAACTGGTTAGAGAAAGCGAAACGCGGGCTGTGGTAGTTCCAAACTCTTCCGCTATCTGCGAGAAGGCCGGAAGATACATATCGATGGTGAGTGGAGTAATGGTATCAAACGCACCGAGAATAAAAATTACGAATGCACGCGAGGGTTTTGTGGGCGACATACTAAAAAGCCGAAAAGATAATGAAGTACGAACAAACCTTAAGGAAGATGCAAGCGTAATTATTGAAAGGTTTTAATTGGCGATTTGAAGTCTGATTCTTACTGGTATTTCGCTCAATCACTTCACTACCGGAAATAATTCTCTTAACTTAAAATTTCTGAGCCAAAGGCCGCCCCACATCATAATACTGAGGTAACCTGTAAACAGAATATGCGTAAACAATGGATTGTCTAATCGTACATGTGTAGCCATTGCGCCACCAAAATATCCGGTAAGCAATACCGAACCTAAAATGGCCGTGCGCGGATAGATATAGAGAAGGGTAGAGATAAGGCCGAGGCTACCCATTGTGGCGAGATGGCTCTCCTTAAACCCGAGGGCCAGCGTGGCTTCAATTACTTCGGTTGGTTTAATAAATTTCATAATGCTGTCCATTAGCATAAACAAAATAACAATTCCGCTAATAATGTATGATGTCCAGCGGGCAGCTTTTGAGGGTTGAGTTTCCATGGGTGTATTAGGTAAAGTGTATTATAAATTATAATACAAACGTAAGGTATTGGATTTACAGCAAGGCCTTGCAATTGCGTCATTCTTTGGGGTTGATTATGCCAAAAAATTTTGTTTTGTGAGCCATTATAAAGAAATTTATACCATAGGCATTGGATATCCCTAATTATGAGGTAGACTTACTATTATGTGCTTGGTGGATTCTTATTTATAGTATCTACACTGCAAGCTCAAAAAAATACAAACATTACACTTTCAGAAAGTTTAAAAACCTACCCGGAGAATAGGAAGGCGAAAGTTGTGTCTAATCGATTTATTTCTCACTATAAATTTCAGGTAGCTGGTAGTCAACTTCAGGTAACCAGGGAAGATGAAAAGGATTTTGTTTCTCTTGAGAGCAATTACCAGCACATTGAACGAATTTTTTATAATGATAATCTGAAAATTGAAGAGTTTAGTGCAACATTCACTACAGGAAAATCTCTTTGGCCAGAGAAAGTTTGTGGCAACTATGAGGTAGATAATATTTTCTACTCGGACTCTAAGCTTTGTGCCTACAGGTTGAATTTTCAATTCGAGGGAACTACCATCTCCATCAAAAATCGTGTTAAATATGACGATCCTAAATACTTAACTACAGTATTCTTTCACGATGAGGAGCCGGTG
This sequence comes from Cytophagales bacterium, assembly GCA_017303795.1. Classification (GTDB taxonomy): domain Bacteria; phylum Bacteroidota; class Bacteroidia; order Cytophagales; family Cyclobacteriaceae; genus ELB16-189. The sequence goes on from JAFLBR010000006.1 coordinate 7,055, forward strand.
GAAACACGTGAGGTAAGTTTTGAAATTCCGCAACAAGTAGAAGTTGAATTAATCGAGAAAAATTTCGAAAAATTTAACATTCAAAAAACTATTCAGAAAATTGGCGATAGAAATGTGTACAAATATTCTATAAGTAGATTGGCCGCTGCCCGTCAGGAAGAAAACTCCTTAGGCTGGTTACACTTTTATCCGCATATTATTGTGGTCACTAAATCGTATGCCACCGCTTCTGGTAAAAAGAAAGTGTTGTCCTCAGTAAACGATTTGTATGAGTGGTATAATGGATTGGTACTTCAGGTAAAAAATGATCCATCTCAACTTAAGGCCGAAGTAGAAAGATTAACCAATGGCGCTAAGAATGATCTGGATAAGATAAAAGCAATCTATTACTGGATTCAGGACAACATTAAATATATCGCCTTTGAGGATGGTATTGCTGGTTTTAAACCGGAAGCAGCACATCAGGTTTACCTGAACAGATATGGTGATTGTAAAGGGATGGCTAATCTGACCAAGGAAATGTTAAAGTTAGCTGGGTTTGATGCGCGGTTAACCTGGATTGGCACTAACCGAATTCCATACAATTACGATATTCCCTCGCTTAGTGTCGATAATCACATGGTATGTACAGTACTGCTGAACGATCAACGATATGTACTTGATGCAACTGAAAAATATATAGCATTAGGAAAAAATGCTGAACGTATTCAGGGTAAAGAAATGTTAATTGAAGATGGCGTGAATTTTATACGGAATACTGTACCTGTATCCAATGAAAGTAATAACCTGGTTGACAGAACCGAAGTGTTGATGTTGGACAACAAGACGCTGAAGGGCGAGGGTGAGCTTATGATGAATGGTGAAAGTAAGAAGAGTGTACTTTATTTTTCCACCAACGTAAGAAACGAAGATCAAAAAAGGTTGTTTCACTACCTCGCGGTGGCAGAGTTTAATAACACAGATAAGGTTGAGGTAACTAAAATTCCGGATATTGACCGTGATGTGCCCTTACAAATGAAATATCATTTTGAATTGGGAAATAAGATTTCTGCGTTCGATAATGATATTTATGTGGATATTGACTGGAATAAGACCTATCAGAACCTTACCATCGAGGACGATCGACTTACAGATTATTATTTTAGTCGAAAGGTCAAAACAAAAACGACAAAGCGATTCAAAATTCCTGCCGATTATACAGTTTCACATTTGCCTGCAAGCATGAATAAAACTTTTGAAGATTTTTCTTTCCAAATAACCTTTAAGTTAATTAATAACGAAGTTCATTATTCAAATGAAATAATCGTGCACGATGGTATTGTGAAAAAGAACCGGTTTGAAGCCTGGAATGAGTGTATTAAACAACTGAAAGAAATTTATAGCGATCAGGTTGTTATTACAAAAAAATAACCGATACATAAGCATACCCATACTATACCCCAAGTATTCATGAAAAAGACAGTTGCATTAACTTTTTTCTTTTTAATCTTTTTTGCCTCAAGCTATGCGGTTGATCGTGCGCTTGAAATAAAGAATGAGATGTGGAACTCAGTCGATAAGGCCTTCGTGGTTAAAGACATTCCCCAGAAATGGGCAGGTAAATCGGCAGTAATTATTGCGCAGATGAATCGGTTTGAATATCGAAAAGCGTTGGTTGGAAATTTACTTCGTAAAAATCAATACCATCATTACCGCATTAAGTTAATCGATAAGAATGCGGTTGATAATTATGCTGAAATGAGTTTTGAAGTTTCAGAACCCAGCCTCGAAATTTATGTCGGTTATAAAGTCATTAAGCCATCGGGAAGCGAGGTTATAGTTGATCTTTCTCGAGCAATAAAGATGGAACGTAGCGAAGGTAACAGAAAGATTGCCTACAACAAGATTGCGATTCCGGGTTTGGAGCCGGGCGATATTTTAGACTATTACATCTGCGAGGAAGCATCAGAACCAATATCTTCATCCTTGCATTTTTACGATCCGGTAATTTATAGCCTACCCCAAGGTTACCCTATGATGTATTACAAGGTGCAATTTCGCGCAGATAGAAAATGTTACATCAATTTAAAGTCGGTTAATGGTGCTCCTGATTTCAAACTTCTTACGGATGAAAAAAATGATGAACAATACTATACTATCGAAGGTGAGGAGTTGGAGGATGCAGATGATCAGCGGTGGTTATATAAGTACAGAGATTTACCATCTATTAAGTTCAGAGCAGCGTATGCCAGAAATGAGGCAGTAGTAACAGGATCAGATGTGTTGCTTGGCGAAAAAAAGGTTGCTAAAAAAAATGTGACTGTTAAAGAATTAGAAGAACTAACCGCCAATTTGATAAAAGGGTTTACACTGGAGTCCACGCTGGCGTTTGGTTACCTAAAAAAACACGCTAAAGCAAATTTTAAAGGAGTTACAGACCCATTTGAACTTTCTGCAAAAGCATATTATTATTTGCGCAATCATACTTTAATTGAAAATGCAGAGAACAAACTTTGGTTGGGAGAATCGCCCAGTGTGTCAAGATTAACTTTTTTAAAAGCGATGCATACCTTTTTAAAAGAAAGAAAGATAGCCCATGATGTTATCGTTACAGCTGACCGCAATATTTCTGGCATTGACGATGTAATTATGGAGAATGAGCTAGATTGGTTGATCCGGGTAAGGAAGGGTTCAGATTATTTATACCTGGGTCCATTCAGTACACATACGGTAGCAGGAAGTTTTAGTCCCATGTTAGAAGGTGTGAAAGCCTATGCTATGGATGGGTTGACTGCACCTAATTGGAAGAGTAAACAATTTAGTATGCCCATACTTAAATCTAATGACCATCTGTCGGATGTTACTCAAAACGTAATGTTTGCTGATGATATGGTTACTTCAACGATACAAGTAGCTAAAGTATTGAAGGGAAGTAATAAACTATACGAACAATATTACTTGCTCGACTATTACGATTACCAGGCAGAAGAAGAAAAGTTGTTTAAGAAAGAGGCAGCCAAACCTCTTAAAAAAGATCAGGAAGCGTTGAAAAAAACCTACATGAGTAAACGAATGCCATCCAGATACGAATGGCTTAAGGAATATGTGAAAGAAAATTATGAGTTTGAGACAAAAGAACCTAAAGACCTGGTTGTTGAACAAACTGGTCGATTTCATGATAAACCATCTTTTAATTATTCTTTTGTGTTTGAAACAAATGAACTGATCAAAAAAGCCGGGCCTAATTATATTGTGGACATTGGAAGGTTAATTGAAGCGCAAACCAAGGTTGATAAAGAGGAATTAGACAGAAATACCAATGTTTATTGGGATCATCCACGGGCTTTTAAGCACAAAATAGTAGTACAAATTCCAGCGGGCTACTCTGTGGAAGGTATTGAAAGATTTAATTCGAGTACTGAAAATAAGTATGGAGGTTTTAAATCAAACGCAAAAATAGAAGGTAATACGGTTGTGATAGAAACGTTGAAACACTATGAAGTTAATTATGTGCCTAAAAGCGATTGGTCAACAGTTGTTGAATTTCTAAACGCAGCCTACAGCTTTAATGAGCTAAAACTATTGTTAAAGAAAAGTAATTAAATGAGGTTTGGGTTAACCTTAATATCCAGTACTTCTTCTGTTGCCGGATGCTCAAGCACCAACCGCCATGCTTGCAAAGCAATAGCATCTGGTCTATAAGCAGTTTCTGAACCATAAAGTATATCGCCCACTATCGGGCAACCGGTGCTGGCTAATTGTGCGCGGATCTGATGGTACTTGCCGGTGTGTAGTTCAATATCCCACAGAAATTTGTTGTCAGTCAATACAGTTACTGTATAATCCAGAATAGCTTTTTGGGCATACTCAATTTCGGTAGTGTATAAAACTGCCTTCTTCTTTTCTTTACGATGCCAGTGTTCCAATCGCCATTGTAATAGGGAAGGTGCTGTTGTAGTTAACGCTTTATAAAATTTCTTAACCCTGCGTTCGGCAAATTGTTCGCTAAGATTTTTTAACACCTCACGTTTTTTCGCGAACAGCACAATGCCGCTTACTGCGCGATCGAGCCGGTGAATGTGTTGCGCATACGGTGTTGTTTGCCCGGTTGTAGATTGAAGGTATTTTTTTACCTCGTTTAGTAAACTTGGATTTTGATTCCTGTCGGGTTCAACCATTAAGCCTGCAGGTTTATTGATCACCAGCAAATACTCATCTTCAAATAATATATGATCGGGGATGTGAATGTGCATCGTACCTGCAAGATAATGAACCTGTAACTCTAAACTGCATTTAACGGATGTTGGTAAAACTTACCGGAGTTATTGGCAATAGGTCTGCGTGCTGTTGGTTCTTACCTTACTTTTTACCTGTTTTGCAACATGATAAAGAAACTAGTAGTGTTGATTTTAAGTGCCTGGTCAGTAGGCGTAGCTGCACAAGAGATTACCGTAAAGGGTGATGTAGTGGATGCAGTGCGCGGAAAAAAACTAAAGTCGAAAGTTGTTTATAAGAGTTACCCCACGGGTGGTATTTCAGGCACGATGAACGATAGCACGTTTTCGTTTTCTATTTTCGGATCGAGTAAGTATCAGGTAACAGCTGAGGCCGAAGGGTATATTCCACGCACGGTAATTGTCGATCCGAAAGAAGCGAATTCAAATATCATTATCCGGAATATTGAACTTACCTCTACCGGTGGAACCATTGTATTAAGTCATTTGATTTTTGCGCAAGGTAAAGCAGTAATTGATCCCAAGTCTTTTCCGGAATTGGATGAAGTAGTTGCCATGCTCAAGGAAAACACTAAAATGGAAATTCAATTGGAAGGCCATACCGATAATCGTGGTAATGCAGAAGCCAATCTGAAACTTTCGCAATCGCGCGTAGATGCGGTAAAAAAATACATGGTATCGAAAGGAGTAGGGAAGGACAGGGTTAAGACCAAAGCTTTTGGAGGAACTAAAGCAATTGCAACCGAAGATACCGAAGAAGCCCGCGCTAAAAATAGAAGGGTAGAGATGCGAGTGTTGAAGGATTAGTTTTGATTTCGGATTTCAGATTTAGAATTTCGGATTTCGCATCTCGTGCCCGTGACTATTAACCAGAGACCAGCAACCAATGACTTTAATCCGCAATCTCAAATTCTGAATCCGTAATCTCAATCATTTTATGATGCGCTAACCTTCTAAAGCTTTCGGCACTGGGGCGTTTAGTGCGGTCTTTGGTTTCAGGATCGCACGCATATAAACCAAACTTCATGGCTGGGCCCAGGTTCCATTCAAAATTATCCCACGTACTCCACCAGAAATATCCTCGTATGTCAATGCCGGCTTGTAATTCTTCATGCAGAATGCGGGCATAATCACCAATTGCTTTTTGTCTTAATTCATCGGCTGAATCAGCTACACCACTTTCAGTAATGATGATGGGCTTTTTATATTTTTCCCAATAACGTTTAATACAAGTCCGTAATCCTTCCGGATGATATTCCCACATATCATCATGCGGCTTGCCAAGTTTTTTTATTTTATCCGGACTATTGATATACGTAATCGGCATGGGATCGTGCGATACCCTCGCATAATAACTCATGCCAAAAAAATCTACTTGTTCAAAGTGGCTGGGTACCCAATCCATAAACCACCAATCGCTTAAGCGTTCCGGAAACCAGCCCAGAATATTTTCGGATGTAAACAAAATCGCGTTATGCGAAATGCCTACCGGGTGTGTTGGAAATTTTTGTTTGATGTAGGCATACATCAGATCATGCGCAAGCCCCATGTTCTTTACCACCATGGCCGCCTTAGCTGGATTATTTTTGAAAGGCGGGAAGTAGCCGGTTATCCAACCATTGCTGGCATACACATTGGGTTCGTTAAAAGTATTCCAAAGCGTTACATCTTCGCCAAAATGATCCACTACTTTTTTTGCGAAGTCAATCCACAGCGCAATGTTTTCACTTTGTTCCCAGCCACCTTTTTCAGCAAACCATTTGGGGTTAGTGAAGTGGTGGAGCACCATCATAATTTTTACCCCGCGGTTGCGCAGGTCGGCAATAAATTGTTTGTATTCAAAAAGTGTTTGGGAATCAAACGCTGCTAACGGTGCACGTTGCAGTTTGCTCCACAGCAAACCCATACGGTAATAAGGTGCAAGGGAAGCAATCAGTTCGGCATCTGCTGCAAACCGAAGTTCATGATCGGTGGTACGATCAAACACGTGTCCATCTTTAGCAACAACTCCTTGCCAGTCGTGTTCAAATGCGGTTTCAATTTGTGCAGCGGCTGTGCTGGTTCCGAAAATAAAGTCTTTGGGAAAGACGTATTGCATCAGTTTGTTTTTGCAGATGCAAGTGGTTTGCGCGCTATGGTAGCTTGTTCAACTTCCCATGACTGCCAGCCTTCATTCAAAGTTGCAAGTTCTTCTTCTAAGCATGGATTGTTGTATGATTTAGGTAAGTAGGGCAACAATCCGTTTGATAAATGATAACTGCTCAGGCCACCCGTCCACTCAAAGTGACCGGGATCATACGGGTTGCGCCAGCGTCCGCCCCAGCGTAAACCAAGTTGTTCGCCAACGGCCCCAACTTTTTTCCAGAGTTTAGTATCATCCCACTGTGCAACTGAATCAACAATAGGAACAACATCTACTGCTAAACCATATTGATGCTTGGAATGGCCACCACCCGAACGCGTATATTTTTTACCCATTGATTTATACTCGTTCTGTTTGGCATGGGTGCGATAGGTTTCTACCAAAGCCAACTCAATACCTTTTGCTTTACAGATAGCGATGAGTTGTGAAATCTTATCGCGGAAGAATGGATGCAGCGCTTCAAGATCGGCAATCATGGGCAAGCTGCCGCGATCTTTACCGAATGTGTAGTTTTCTACCGTGTTCCAGTTTTCCCAACCATCGGGGAGTATGACAGCCGGAGTCTCAACTTTTGGGGTAAGACTTTGTATAAGAGCTGTTACCAGTTGCTGGTGTTCTTGGGTATAAGGTGCCGATTCCTGAAGAACCGTTTGTGCCTGACCTAATATACTAAAAGCCAAAAGACTAAAAAATGGTGCTTTTTTAAGCATTTGCTAAAGGTTAAACCACAAATGTATAAAATGTTGTTGACCTGCTCTTTATCAGAATGTTATATAATCTTACATGCGAACACCTGATAGGCAGTGCCACCGTGTTTAGCGTTCCTGTTTTGTTTGAGTGGCTTTGTAAATAGGCTCCAACAAAATCAGCGGTAAGCGATCAATAATTTCAAGGTTTAGTTATTCACCGCACAGGAAAATCGCCAGATGATTCTTAGGATTTTATTACTTCATTCTCCTTCTCCCGGTTTGTTCTTCTCCAGGCGTAGATCATAAACCCTAATCCCATCAGGATGTACGGAAGACTGAGCAGTTGTCCCATATCAAGGACCAAATGTTCTTCAAAGGCAACCTGCCGCTCTTTTACAAATTCAATAAAGAACCGCGCAATAAAAATCAATGAAACCGATAGCCCAAAAAAGAATCCATTTTTGAGATGCGGTCGGTTTGTTTTGTAGAGATAGAAAGTAAGGCCGAAGATTAACAGGTAAGCAATCGATTCATACAACTGGGCCGGATGACGCGGTAAATTATCTTCCTGAACAAAAATAAAAGCCCACGGCACATCTGTAGGGAAACCAATTATCTCAGAGTTCATCAGATTACCCAGCCGGATAAAGCAACCACCCAATGGAGCAACCACTGCAACCAGATCAACCGTGTTTAATATCGACTCTTTTGTTTTTCTGGAGTAAAGGATAAGTGCAATAATTAAACCCACACCACCACCATGACTGGCCAACCCCTGAAACCCGATAAACTCATACGCACCTGCAGCGTTTTGTTGAATGGGTAATAAAATCTCCAAAGGATGATTGAGGTAATAGGCGGGATCATAAAACAAACAATGGCCTAACCTTGCGCCTACAAAAAGTCCAATCATTCCGTAAATAGTGAGTGTATCTAACTTTGTAGCTGCGATACCTTCCTTCTTAAAAATCCATCGCAACAACGAAACACAAAGCATTAATCCGGTGGCAAACAAAAGGCCATAGTACCGTAATGAAAAACCAAAGAGGTTAACAATCTCGGGGTTAATGTTCCAGTAGATGTAGGTGAGAGGCATCAGGTGTTTATCTCATCAAAATTCGGATTAGAGGATATCTCTATGACTTTAAACTATCGTAAAGACAACCCACCATTACCGATAATTTGATAAGTGCGATCAATAATCTCCCAACGTCTCGGGCAACTGTGCCAATGCTTTGGCCAACTCGTCATCGTTTGGTGCTACGCCATGCCACTTGTGCGAGCCCATCATATAATCAACGCCAAAACCCATTTCGGTTTTCATCAGGTTAAGTACAGGCTTACCTTTCCCCGCAAGGGCTTTAGCTTTTTCAAGTCCCGCAACTACATCTTCAATCTTGTTGCCGTTAAACTCTTGCACAATCCAACCAAAGGCTTCCCACTTGGCTTTAAGATCTAATAGCGAAAGGATTTTATCTACCGGCCCATCAATTTGTTGGCCGTTATAATCAATGGTAGCAATAAGGTTATCTACTTTGTTGTGGGGTGCGTACATGGCTGCTTCCCAAATCTGACCTTCCTGTTGTTCGCCATCGCCCATCAGTACATATACAAAACGATCATCGCCATTTAGTTTTTTTGTTAGCGCAGCACCTATGGCTACCGACAATCCCTGACCCAACGAACCTGAAGCAATGCGTACACCAGGTAAATGCTCATGTGTAGCGGGGTGGCCCTGCAACCGCGACTCTAACTTTCTGAAGGTGGCTAATTCTTTTATTTCAAAGTAACCAGAACGTGCTAAGGCTGAATAGAATACCGGTGAGATGTGCCCATTTGATAAGAAGCTTAAGTCTTCACCTTTGCCATCCATATTAAAAGCCGGGTTGTGCTTCATAATATGAAAGTAGAGTGCAACAAAGTACTCGGTACAACCAAGCGAGCCACCAGGGTGGCCGCTCTGGCAGGCATGCACCATGCGTACAATGTCTCTACGAACCTGACTGGCGGTATTCTTAAGTTGAGTGTAATCGGGTTGGGCCATGTAATAAAATTTTTGCCCGAATATAAGTCAGTTGATAGGATTATGAAACCCGATTGGGGTTCAATTGCGCTAAAATTACTTCTTCTTTTTAACGGCCTTCTTTACAGGCTTACGACTGGTTGTGGCTGTTGTCTTTTTTATTGCCTTAGCAGCAGGTTTGGTTGTTGGTTTTGTTCCCAGAATCTGATCTGCGTGGTTCTTGGTGTCAACCTTTTCAATTACCTCAGTAATAACACCCTTCTCATCAATCACGAAAGTAATGCGGGCCGTGCCCATATACTTGCGGCCATACATGCTTTTCTCTACCCATGTACCAAACTGGTGATGCACCGATTTGTCCGTATCGGCAAGTAAGCGGAAGGGGAGTTTTTCCTTTTCGATAAACTTACGATGTGATTTCTCATCGTCAGAACTAATGCCTAGTATTTCATAGCCAGCTTTTTGCAGGGCTTTGTAGTTATCGCGCAGGTTGCAGGCTTCTACCGTACAGCCAGGTGTTTGATCTTTTGGATAGAAGTATAACACCACTTTCTTTCCTTTAAAGTCTGAAAGCTTTACTACGTTTCCATCCTGATCGGTGGTTTTAAAATCGGGAGCTTTAGTACCAACTGTTAGTGCCATACGGTTTAGTTGTTTGAATTTTGTTAGGCGTCATTGCGGCTGCTTGATTAGCTATAGAGCCGCCTGACATCTGACTTATAATTTTTCTTTGAATAACGCTTCATTACCGGCCTGATCCACAACTTTCAACTCAAAGTCACCTTTCAGAGTTAACCCTTTTGATAATTCCGATTTCAAGATTCCGGTTTTATAATCATAGACCATTAACAACCACTGGCCGTTAATGTTTGCTTCAAAGTAGGCAATACCCGAAAGATTATCTCTGATTCGGAAACGCGCTGCCGCAGAACTGGTTGAGATTTTAGTGATGGTGGGTGGAACACTGTCGCGCAACAGCGTAAACTGCCCGAAGTCGCGTGTGTTAAATTTAATACGGTTGTTTTTCCACTCACTGCTTACATACACAAACCCACGGCCTTCTTTACGATATAAACCCAGATCGCGCGATTGAAAATAATTGAGTTTAGGTTTAAGCGTTACCGCGATGCTTTTGAAAAGTGGAGTAGTACGGTTGCCTATGGTAAAAATTTCCTGATTATTGAGCGTATCGTACGCAAGTTCAAGGTAAGCCGTATCGTATAGCGATTGTTTTGGGAACTCAACATCCATCAAGTCACCGTAATATTTGTACTCTGTTTCGGATGGAATACGATCTTTAAAATTAAACCGAATAGTGCCCTGACAAGTTGTGATAGAATCGGGTAAGGTAGTTTTTAGATTGAGTAGATATACATGTTGGTTGCTGCCATAGTAAGCCGGTGTAAGTGAAGTGGATTTGTTATTGCTCCATAGAGTTGGTTCGGTCTTATCGCTTGCGCATTGTTTAACAGTAACCTTAAGTGTATTTTCAATAAGTTCTGATTCGTGCGGTTTACCACTGGCCGAGAGCAGGGGAGTTTCTGCAACCACTGGGTTATGTTTTAAGGTAAAATTTACTTTGCTGATGTTCTGATTAAAATCTTTTAATTGAATTTCAACCGAACGATCTGCATTTACGGCTACACCTTGTTTACGATTAACACCTGAATAATACTCAAGGCGGTTGCCATCATCAATATATAATTTATTGAACCGGTTGCCGCGTAGCTCCAAGGTCTTATAGTCCATCAACGCTAAAATCTGCCGCGTATTGGTGAAGTCCACTTTTTCAATAGTCTGTCGGAAAGCGTTCTGATTATCAACCAACAGATCAATATAATTGATACCATACCGGAATCGGCTGTTCTCCATTTTATCGTGGGCCAACACTTCTATACCAATATGGCCATTAGCCAGAATGGGTGGTAATACATAAGTATCACCTTTCTTAATCACCGAAAATTCGAAGCGACCAAACTGATCGTTGATCCGCGATTGGGCATCGAGTGTTTTTAAAGCAACTTTAAAAACAAGCGGAGCCATGTTGTCTTTCACTTCCGCAAACTGATTGGTAAGCGGATTGATTGCCTGATTGTTTGCATTGCGTACTTCAAAGTGCAAGTGCGGCCCACCCGAACCACCCGTATTCCCCGAAAGGGCAAGTAACTCGCCTTTGGTTATTGGAAATTGATTGGGTGCAAACTCAAGATCAATTTCTGATACTTTGCGCTTGTAGCGTTCTTTCTGAATGTATTCTGCAACAGCGCCCTTAAATTCTTCCAGGTGAGCGTACACGGTTGTATTACCATCGGGATGCGCTACGTACAAAACATTACCATAGCCCCCGGTTGTAGCTGTAGCGCGAGCAATGTAACCCGACTCCGCTGCTAAAACCGGAACTCCAATGCCGGGTGTATCAATATCTAAACCAGCATGAAAGTGTGTGTTCCGCAGTTCGCCCATGGTACCGGTTATAATAGCCGTGCTTCCGGGTTTAATAGGAAAGAGATAACTGTTTACCTTGGCGGGCAATGTTTTATCGGGACTAAACTGGGCGTAGCCTTGCGATAGCCCGATGCAGGTGATTAAAGCGGCAGCACTACTTAACTTCGAATTCCAAAAGTTTCTCATCTTCAATGTATGCACAAAGGTTATTTCCAATGGCAACAGGCCCGACACCCTTCGGTGTACCGGTAAAAATTAAATCGCCTGTGCGTAACGTAAAAAATTTCGATAGGTATGAGATTATGTAAGAGAACGGAAAAAGTAGCAAGCTGGTATTACCCTGTTGTTTAAGTTTTCCATCTACTTCTAATTTAAAATTAATGTTGGCCAGATCTTTAAACTCGCTAACCGGAATAAACTTGTCGGAAATAGGAGCTGAGCCATTAAAACCTTTGGCGATATCCCACGGCAAGCCTTTCTCTTTTAGTTTCTGTTGAATGTCGCGTGCGGTAAAATCAATCCCCACACCAATGGCATCGTAATATTTGTGTGCGAATTGTTCTTCAATGTTTTTTCCTTCTTTGCAGATGCGCAAAACCAATTCAACTTCATGGTGAATGTCTTTCGAAAAATCAGGAAGATAAAACGGGCCGTTATTTCGGATGATGGCCGTATCAGGTTTTGTAAAAATTACGGGCTCGGTAGGACGTTCGTTATTCAACTCCTGAATGTGTTCGGCATAGTTTCTACCAATAGCAAAAATTCTCATGACCTGCAGTTCGGTTAATCCAACGCAAATTTAGGAACATTAACACTGGAAACGGTCTATTTTACATGGAATTTTGATTTATTGACGGAAAGGCAATTACCTTTGCCTAAATACAATTGTGCTATGTTTAAAAAAGTAATCTCACTCGCCCTGCTGTTAACTATTCTATATGCCTGTGCTACCGTTCCGGTTACGGGGCGTAAACAGTTAAGTCTTGTTTCGAGTGCCGAGATAAATCAGATGGCTGCTCAGCAATATGCTGAAGTGATTAAGACCGGCCCGCTATCCACCGATCAGCAACAAACACAATTGATTAAGCGCGTTGGAGCAAAAATTCAGAAGGCAGTAGAACAATACATGGCTGAAAAGGGAATGAGCGATCAACTTTCTGGTTTCGCATGGGAGTTTAACCTGATAAAAGATGATCAGACTGTAAACGCGTGGTGCATGCCGGGTGGTAAGGTTGCTTTTTATACGGCCATACTTCCAATCTGTAAAGATGAAGAAGGCATTGCCGTAGTAATGGGACATGAAGTAGCTCATGCTATTGCGAATCATGGTCGCGAGCGCATGAGCCAGGGTTTGCTGGCCGAGTTTGGTTTAAGTACGATTGGTGCTGCAATGGGGCAGAACCCAACTGCTACACAACAAATTTTTATGCAAGCTGTTGGTATGGGTACCAATGTGGGTATGCTTAAGTTTTCGCGCAGCCACGAGTCGGAAGCTGATAACATGGGTTTAATTTTTATGGCGATGGCCGGATACGATCCATCATCGGCACCGAAGTTCTGGGAGCGAATGGCAACATTAAGTGGTGGCCAGCAGCCCCCTGAGTTTTTATCTACACACCCTTCGCACGAAACCCGCATCAAAGACCTTGAAGGCTGGATTCCCGAAGCGATGAAGTATTACAAGAAATAAGCAGATCACATTCTGAACTGATCTTCCGCGAAAGCGTTATTACTGCTTTCATATTATGGTTGATGCGTATAACTTTTTAGCCTCATGGCAACTCTTTCCTGAAAAAGGAACTTACGAATTTGGTTCAAGGCCAAAATCTGGAATCTATAAAATAGAATTGAGTGGTACGGGTAAAGAACTAACCATTAGCATGAACTGGGTGAGCCTGGAAGATCAGGCTTTTTCTTCTCAGTTTACCATTACTCCCGATGGTGCGTGGAACGAGTTTCAGGACATTGCATTAGGTGATACCGTGCGCGCAACGTTTAGTAGTCAACTTGGTTTTGAAGTTGAATTTACAAAAGATGCACAGCCTACGTTGCTGGTAACGCACGAGATTACACCTAAAGGTTATTTAAAGGTAGTACACCAGCACCTGAATGCCGCTGGAGAAAAATTTACCAACGAAGAAATTTATCACAAGCAATTAAGTGTGCTGCCTTACTCGGCATCGGTTACAGGCGCAGTTATCAAACCGAATGAAGCTGGTGTTATTCGCCACCAGGCGCTATCCGCTATGGAAGAGCAAACCAACATGCAGCTTACGCAGATTCGCCAGCAGATTGAACTGCTCGCCATACAGGCAAGAGAAATTCAGAAGCGCAAAGAACTCTCCATGATTATTTACGATGCGCAGATTGGTTTTGCTCCCGTAATCGGACAAGCGTATTATCTCTATGAGAAAGAAGATAGCACACACTTAGTCTCGTTGGTTGGCCCGAAAGAGTGGGGACGAAGCAAACCGTATAAAAATTTTGTGGCCGCAGTTAAACTACTGGCCGACCATACCTGGCAAGAGATTTAAAAAAAATTGTCAGTTGACAATTAAGCCAATTTACAAAACAACTAATGACTAAATTTTATCAGGGTGTGGATGAGTCCAGCCTTGCCGATAAGTTCGGGTTAGTAATGCCGTTGCTTCAGCATCATTCAACACGGTTTTTGTTTTCGGATCGTAACGCAATGTGCGACCGGTTTTCATAGCCAGATTTGCCAGAATGCAACTTGCGGTAGAGACGTGTGCTTCTTCAATATCGGCAACGGGTTTATTACCATTTTCAATCGCAGCTAAAAAGTTTAACATCTGCCCGCGTGTAGCTGCGGCAGTGTGTAACTCAATATCTTTTTCTTTTAAGTCTTCCGGATATTTTTCTCGTTCATACACGGCATCGGCATGAATCTTTTTTCCATCACCCATAGGAACAAAATCGTAACTCATCGGGCTACCACTTAGTACACCCTTCTCGCCATAAATTTTAAAACCCCAGGGATAAGCGGCATCCACTGGTGGGCCCCATGTGCGGTGTTGCCAGGTAGCAGTCAGGTTTTCAAATTCAAAAATGGCTGATTGAGTATCGCTGATGTTCGACTTGCCTTGAGTCTGAACATAAATTCCACCTGATGAAGAAATTTTTACTGGCCATCCGAGATCAAGCATCCAGCGCACACAATCCAGCATGTGCACACACATATCGCCTACAATGCCGTTGCTATATTCCATGAACGCGCGCCACCATCCGCGGTGTGGCAGATTATCATACGGCCGTAAAGGTGCCGGGCCAGTCCATTGCTCGTAATCTAAAAACTCAGGCACTTGTTGCAGCGGAGGATTGCTGTTGTTGCGCATGTGGTAATAGCAGAACATTTCTACATGCGAGATTTTACCAAGCAGACCGGCTTCAATAATATTTTTCTTTGCTTCCATTAAGTGCGGTGTGCTTCTGCGTTGCAAGCCAACTTGCACCGTGCGTTTATACTTTCGCGCAGCAGCTACCATGGCTTCGCCTTCCATTACATCTACACTAATTGGCTTTTGAACATAGACATGCGCACCGGCTTTCATGGCATCAATAGCTTGTAAGGCATGCCAATGATCGGGTGAACCAATTAAAACAACATCGGGTTTTTGGGCACTTAATAGTTTTGTGTAATCGTTAAACAACTCTGGCACCTTGCCCGACTTCTGCCGTTGACTTACCAACTGACCAGCTTCAGTAAGCAAACGTTTATCTACATCGCATAAGCCCACTACCTCAACCGGAGCAACCTGTATCAGTTTGAATAAATCGCTCTTTCCATACCAACCTGTACCAATCAAGGCTACCCGCAGATTTTTTTGTGTTTCGAAAAAGCTGAAGGCTTGAGATGCAAAGGCACTGAAAGCAAGTGTGGCTGATGCATTCTTGATGAACTGCCTGCGACTAAGTTGATTCATAATTATAATTTTGATTTATCTATTTTGTAGTAATGCCTGCCACCCAGCAACCAGTAAATATAATGTTGATCCTGATATGCAGTTGAAGCCATTGTATAAATCGACTCAAGATTTGGAAGATAATAACCCGTCCATTTCCTCTCCATTTCTAAAAAACGAACGCCTTCCGATTGCCCGGTTTGTTTGTTAATCTTTAATACATATGGAAGTTGATAATAATCTAATGTTAACCCTTTATGAAAAACAGATGCGCCTCTTCCCAATAAATAAATATTCATCGAATCGGCCAGTAATTCATCGTTATAAGAAAAATCAGCCGGAAGGGTAAGGATTGTACTCCATTCTGATTTTTTTTGAACCGTGTTAATTTTTGTCATACTTATTGCAAAGCTAGAATCAGTCATAATCTGAAAAGCAGCAATTGAAATGGAATCGTTCAGGTTCGTTAGCCTACTTCTATGCAAAAAACCATTGTAAAAATTTATAGTTGGGCTAAATTCATTTTTGTACAGGCTAATTTCACTTGTTTGTTTAAATCCCTCGTTGGTAATTTTACCGTGTATCCATCTAACTTCTCTAAGTTTCCCTTTATCATCATGAGACATTAATGCTTGCAACTCTGTTGATCGATTGGTAGAAAGATTATCTATGAAAAAGTTCTGCATTCCGTTAAAAGTGTACACGTTTTCAGCAGTGTTTGACGATAAGTTCATTCTACCCACAATCGGTTCTTTGGTGCTGCGAAACATGCCGGAAAAAATATATGAGCTATCTATTTTAACGATGTTGGATAATACATTTAGATGATCTGTGAAGATAGCGGGCTTTGAATTTATGCCCGACTGATCGATAATAATTATCTTAAGTGTATCACTGTAAACGGCCATTAAATTGTTCTGGAGAACAAAAAATAGGTTTGAGGTGTCGGGTTGGCTTATTGAGAAAAATTGTGTCTGATTAAAGCTCGCTGAGTGAAGTGCCACGTTTCTTGTTACACCCTCAGAGTTTAAACTCAAACTATATGTATAGGTCATTAAGTTGCGATCGTACTCCCCAAGCACAGACGCGTTGGTATTCTGGGTTAATGAATGGACAAGATCGGCAGCAAAGAAATTCTTCTCGGGAGTTTCGCGCACCAACGAATCAATAATGGTGTATGAGCTTAGCAAAGCTTCATCGGGTACTGGCGAGAATTGATTGTACTTACGGAAGAATAGTTTTCTATGTATAAGCTCATGAAACGGTTCATTTAAAAAGAAGGAGATTGACAAGTAGCAAATAGCTAAAACAGTACAAAGTGGTTTGGCGAACGAGAAAAATTTCTTGCGCCCAAAGATTTTCAGATACACCCAGGAATAGTAGAGTATGGGAGTTATTATAACCGATAGATAAGCAATGATGTTGATTAAGCCGCCATCCAAGGAAGTGGAACTCAATACGAATAAAATTAAGAACCATGGAAGTGCGTAGATTAAAAGAAACCCTGCGATATAAATATTAAGCGTAATGTGGTTAAGCCACGACAATTCTCGTTTCCGGAATAACAACCAGTTGATAACAGCAAAGGGAATAAAAAATTCAGTGAGGCCTGCAAACGGTGCAATTAAGAAAGCAAAATCCTGTTCGGATTGGAGATAATTAATCAACCGTTCAGGTAATACAAAATCTTCGCTAAAAAAGTCAAAGTACTTGTTACCCAATTGAAAAAAGATAATCCACGCGGAAGTAGCCAAGGTGTAAAATTTAAATGCACCTAAATAAATTTTGTCTTTGTTGATAATTGAGTTAGCTACTTTCTTGGGTTGTACAACCAGATCTTTGATAAGCAAGAGCAACTTTCTTTCAAAGTCAAGAATAAGATCAAGTAGTTCTCCCATTAGTTCACAAAAATTAGTTTAAATAGAATTAATGCAAGTAGGGCTGTTCCGAAAAACAAAAAGATACCTCCATAAAAAGTAATAAGCACCTTCAGAAGACTTTTAATCCATGATTGTCCTGTAAGTTGTTTAAAGGTCACAGTGAAGTAGAAAATCATAGTAACTAAGACAACAAATAGGAGGGGCGTAATCAATACTTCTAAGTACTCATAAAGTGGGGTTAAAATAATATTAAAAACAATAACCTGGCCCCATAAGAATGCCCATGTAATTAGATATTCGGTATAAGTTTGATTCTTGTTAGTTACTTTGGTAACTAATGCTACAAACGGAAGGAGAAGCAGAAAATATAGACTTAAGTTTTGAGATGTTAATACGAGCAATAAACCAAGTAAATCTTGAATGGTTTCCATGGAAAATTCACCGCTCGAATTGAAAATGAATTCGTCTTTCCAGTTTGAAGAAGAAATTTCTGTTTCAGCCCCTCCATCAAAAAATGAGTTGATGATGTAAAAGAAAGCAATAGTAAACAGAAGATATTTTATGGAGCTATAATATGGCTTCGTTCTTCCGTTCAGGTACTCCCGAATCATATGACCTGGCTTAATTGTAAGGTCTTTTATAGTGCGCCAAAGTCCACGATCAAATTCAAACAAATCCTGATGTAACAACCCCCACACATAGCGCAAGTTGAATTGCTCAATTACAGCCTGACCGCATTCATTGCAATAATTACCTTCAAATGAGTGGTTGCAGTTTTTGCAGGTTTTAGGGTTGGCCATAAAACAAAATCGATCTTCCGGTTTAGGTTGTACCAGAATCGAATGCTTAAGGTAAAGAATTTTTGGGTTTATCTGGCTTTCAACCCGCTCAGCTTAATTTCTGTAAGTCTGCGCTTGGTGTCTAAGGCAAAATCGCCATTCATCATCCAATCGTAAAAGGAGGGTTCGTCCTTCAGTACTTGTGCTACTACTTTGCCTTTGTGTTTGCCAAAGTTAAAGATGGCTTCGCCTTTATCATTCTTTAGCATGCGCCCGGCCAGGTCAACCATATCGGTTGCCGTTAGTTGGTGTAGCACTTCCATATCGTTGCGGATCGTGCCAATTGGGTTTCCCAAGCCATCGGTTACTTGCTGGTTTTCGTAACGCTCCACTTGTGCTATCAATACATCTAAGGTTGCCTGTGTATCGGCAGCAGCCGAGTGTGCATCGGTAAGTTCTTTATTGCAATAGAATTTTAAAGCGGCCGACAGATTTCTCTTTTCCATCAGGTGATAAATCTTCTGGGCATCAACAATCCGCTTGCGCGAATAGTCAAACTCTACATCTGCCCGCAAAAATTCTTCTACCAACATGGGCACATCAAATTTCAACACGTTAAACCCGGCCAGATCGGCACCTTCAAAAAACTTTGCATAATCTTTAGCCAGTTCTTTAAAAGTAGGTTTGTCTTTTACATCATCATTACTAATGCCGTGTATGGCTGTAGATTCCGGCAGGATAGTAATGGTTGGGTTAACCAGATTCCGTTTTTCAATCACTTCACCCGAGGGCATTACTTTTATTACTGCGATTTCGATAATACGATCTTGCGAAATATTAACGCCCGTTGTTTCCAGATCGAAAACACACAAGGGCTTTTTGAGATTCAACTTCATGTTAAGGCTGGAAAGTGCTTACTGCTCTGTAAAATTGTCCGCTGCTAATACCAATTTTCTTTAATACTTCGCGGGTAGCGCTAATGCATTTCAGTTCCATTGCTGTTTTTAGCGCGATTGGAAATTTCTCGTTGGTGCTGGTAATTAAAATGGTAACACCATTTTTTAGTTCATGTTTGTAGGTGTTGTACGGAATGGCCTGTATATCAGTACGCTCGCGTGTGGCTAATGCTTTTAATTCGCGATTATCTTCCGGATAAACAATAACTCCGCCTTTAGACAATGCGTTGGCAACTTTTTCCAGTTCGGGTAACTGATTGCTGCCTACTTCCGATAAAATTAAAATATGAGGATGATAATCAAGAAGTTGATCCTCGGCTTCAATCAGAATTACAGGTGCATCACCAGTTTGGGCCGGTTGGCCGGCCGAGTACCAATCAAACTTCCGGTTATTGGCAGCAAGTATGTGCCGCGCCAGGCTGGCTATTAAACCACGTTGCGCTCCGGTAATGATTATCCTTTGTTTATCAATGCTTTGCTGGTAGATGCTGTCCGCCAAGGTATAAGTAGTTAAGCATGTAAAGATATATCAAAATGTCTGTCTGTTAAAATGTTAGTTCGTCCAGTTGAAAATTTATTCCCGACTATGGTCTGAATTTATTCACAAATTCACATGTTTGAATGTAGATAACTTGTTGAGTGTAGGAGTAAGCTAAGCGTTACGTTTGTTGCCCTTAAAGAAACTACGTACAACAACCACGAAGTATGGAGCAACGATCAACGCCCGTGAGGTTAAGTTCTGCGATGAGCGGAGCCGGAAAATCTAAACTATTAGTGCGCGATATCGCTGATAGTTTAGGTAAACTTCCGCCTCAGGCGCTTGATCTGGAAGAAGCTATTCTGGGAGCACTTATGCTCGAAAAGAATGCGCTTACCGCTGTTGTTGAATTTCTAAGACCCGAGCACTTCTACACCGAGCAGCACAAAGAAATTTATAGTGCAATTATTGAGCTGTTCAAGGCATCGGAGCCGGTAGATATGCGCACCGTAGTGGCGCAACTACGTAAGTCAGGCAAACTTGAATTGGTAGGTGGCGCGTATTACATAGCTGAGCTCACCAGCAAAGTAAGTTCAGCTGCCAACATCGAGTACCATGCGCGTATCATTATCGAGATGGCTATTAAACGCGATCTGATTCAGATTGCTTCGCAGATTCATCACGATGCGTATGAAGACACTACCGATGTTTTCGAATTGCTCGATAAAACCGAACAGAATATTTTTCAGATTTCGGATTCTAACCTGCGCAAGAACTACGACTCCATGAAGTCGCTCATGTTTCAGGCTACGAAAGAACTTCAGGAAAAGCGAAATCATAAAGATGGCCTAACGGGAATACCCAGTGGGTTCTCGCGCCTTGATCGGGTTACTTCTGGTTGGCAGAAGTCTGATCTGGTTATTATTGCAGCTAGACCTGGTATGGGTAAAACTGCATTTATTGTTTCGGCACTGCGCAATGCCGCGGTTGATTTTAGTATTCCTGTTGCAATCTTCTCGTTAGAGATGGCTTCGTTGCAATTGGTAAATCGTTTGATTTCTGCGGAAGCGGAACTGGACTCAGAAAAAATCAAAAAGGGAAACCTGGCCGATTTCGAGTGGCAACAGATGGTGCATAAAACCACACGACTTTCAAGTGCGCCAATTTTTATTGAC
This sequence comes from Cytophagales bacterium, assembly GCA_017303795.1. Lineage (GTDB taxonomy): Bacteria > Bacteroidota > Bacteroidia > Cytophagales > Cyclobacteriaceae > ELB16-189. The sequence continues at coordinate 27,760 of JAFLBR010000006.1, forward strand.
GACACACCGGCACTTTCTATACTTGAGTTGCGAGCCAAATGCCGCAGACTTAAAGCCGAACACAACATTCAAATGATTGTGGTGGATTACCTGCAATTGATGAAAGGCGAAGCTGGCAGTGGTAACCGCGAACAGGAGATTGCTTCTATCTCGCGTGCGCTGAAAGGTATAGCCAAAGAATTATCGGTGCCGGTAATTGCACTTTCGCAGTTGAGTCGTGGCGTGGAAACACGAGGTGGTGATAAACGACCACAGCTAAGCGACTTGCGTGAATCGGGTTCTATTGAACAGGATGCTGATATTGTTATGTTCTTGTATCGTCCTGAATATTATAAAATTACAGTGGATGAAGAAGGTATGCCAACCCAGGGCATGGCCGAGGTCGTTATTGCCAAACACCGCAATGGTTCGCTCGAAAACGTGAAGCTGAAATTTATTGGCAAGTACACCAAGTTTGCCGATTACGATTCTCCTGATGGATTAACCCCAATGAGCAGTATTACCCGCGAGAGTCGCTTGAATACCTTCCGCGATAATCCATCTCCATCTGGCCCTTCGGGAGGGGATGATGATGCACCGTTCTAATGTAAGCCACGCATATCACAAAGATCTTATAAAGCAGAGGTCTCGATAGAACTTTCGCGTCTCGGTGGCAAATAGTTCTATAAAAAATTCCCGCTTAGATTTTGAATGTTGCCTCCATGTTGTAACTTGAAACAAGACTAAACAACTATGAAGGCCCTGATCTTGCGCGAAGCTGGTAAAATTGAATTGGCAGAAATTCCAAAACCGGTTGCGGCTGCCGGTAAAGCATTGGTTAAAATAAAGGCAGCATCCTTAAACAGGCGCGATGATTGGATTCGAGAAGGTAAATATCCCAATATCAAGTTTGGTGTTACTATGGGTTCGGATGGTGCCGGAATTGTAGAAGCTGTAGGCGATGAAAAAGATCAGCCTTGGGTGGGGCAGGAGGTAGTTATTAATCCCAATATTGATTGGGGTGCCGATCCGGAAGTTCAATCTGGCAAGTACACCATACTGGGCATGCCAGTAGATGGTACGTTTGCCGAATACGTTTCGGTTCCGGTCGATCGTCTGCATCACAAACCTTTTCATTTGGATTTTCTGCAGGCAGCGGCCTTGCCACTCGGAGGCCTTACTGCTTTCCGCGCGTTATTCAGGCGTGGTGAATTGCGGGCCGGACACAATGTGTTGATCTCTGGCTTTGGTGGTGGAGTGGCGCAGTTTGCATTTCTGTTTGCACAAGCAGCCGGAGCCAACGTATATGTTTCTTCGGGTAGCGATGAAAAGATTGAGAAAGCATTGAAGCTTGGCGCGAAGGGTGCCTACAATTATAAGAAGCAAGCCACCTTCACCGACTTATGGAAAACCAAAGGTGGCTTCGATCTGGTGATTGATAGTGCAGGAGGCGATCAGGTGAATAATTTCATTAAAGTATTAAGACCCAAAGGGCGGATTGTATTTTACGGAGCCACCAACGGGTTGCCCGCCAAACTTGATATGTACCGTATGTTCTGGAATCAGTTATCCTTACTCGGTTCCACTATGGGTAACGACAACGAGTTTAGCGAGATGTTAACTTTTGTAAGCAAACATCAAATCCGTCCACTGATTGATTCAATCAGACCGTTTGCCCGCATAGTAGAATCCTATCCGGATATTACTTTACCCAATAAGGTTGGTAAGATTGTGTTTCAGGTTTAACAAACGCATAGTTGCTGCATGAAGAATTTTTGCTGTTTAAAGTTTCAGTTTCAATATAGTGGGGATAAACTTTTGTGCTAAACATTCGTATTATAATTTTAGCAAAGAGTTTATGCGTTTTTACAGAGGAATCTAACAGAAAAAGAAAATCGTTAACTTTGATTTAAAATTGAAACGCAATGGGCACAGCGCAGATACGGGAAGAGTTACATGAGTTTATCAACCAGGCAGACGAGAGGATTCTTTCGCTAATCTATGGAATGATGAAGGCCGACCATGAGAACATTTTAACGGATGATGAACAAAGAGACCTTGATAAGCGGATTGCTAACCATAAAAACGGAGAATCAAAATCATACACTTGGCCTGAAGTCAGACTCCACATCGAAAAACGAGAATGAATTACAAACTCGTTGTAAAGGCAGAGGCCGTTCAGGACATGTCAGAAGCTTTTGAATGGTATGAAGCTAAATTAGAAGGGTTGGGTTCTGAATTTTTAGATGTGGTTGACGATTACTTTAGCAGGATAGTAAAAACTCCCAAACTTTATCAATCGCACGGAAACCAAAGAGTGGCAGTGTTAAATCGGTTCCCTTATAAAATTGTGTACGAAATTGAAGGAAATGCAATTGTGGTTTATGCAGTATATCATGATAAGCGAAATCTGAAAAAATTAATGGATAGAAGATAAAAAATCTTGGGTTACCAATCACGATCTTCATAATCGTTTCAGGTTCGTTTCTATCTCGAGATCACCAATCACATCATCTTCTTTATTAAGTCAAAAAAGAGTAAATATTCTGCGTCAACTTTCAGTTCCCTGAATTCCCATAGCATCCGTTTGCATTCTAAACCTCCAATTAAAAATTAGTTTGGATTATTAAATTTTCGGATCATATTGCGGAAGTGTTCTATTAATTTGGTCTGAAAAATGAACTACATCATTAGTGGTATTCAACAGGTGGGTATTGGTGTTACCGATGCCGAAAAAGCATGGACCTGGTACCGCAAAAATTTTGGTATGGATGTGCCGGTATTTAAAGATGCTGCCGAAGCAAAGTTAATGACCCGCTACACTTCCGGAAAGGTTGAAAGTCGTTACGCTATTCTGGCGATTAACATGTGCGGTGGCGGTGGTTTCGAAATCTGGCAGTACACCAGTAAAACTCCGGTTAAAGCTGCAATAGATTATACATTAGGTGACACAGGGATTTATGCGACCAAACTTAAATCGCATGCTATTGACGAAAAGTATGCAGACTTAAAATCCAAAGGCGCCAACTTGCTAACTGAAGTAAACCACGCACCAGATGGGCGCAAACATTTTTTTGTTACCGATCCTTATGGAAACATTTTCGAGGTTGTAGAAAGTACCAGTTGGTTTAAACTTGGCAAAGCTAAAAGCGGAGGCGTAGCTGGTTGTGTTATGGGCGTTTCGGATATGGATAAAACCATTCCCTTGTATCGCGATGTGTTGGGTTACGCTGTGGTGTATGATACAACCGAAGTACACAACGATTTTAATGGAGTACCTGGTGGCGCTGACAAATTCAGAAGAGTATTATTGCGCGGAACTCAAAGTGATAAAGGAAATTTTGGTCGATTGCTTGGAACAACCGAAATAGAATTAGTACAAGTGCTGGGCCGCACACCTCATAAAATGTTTGCCGATCGTAACTGGGGCGACTTAGGTTTTATTCATGTGTGCTTTGATGTGAATGGCATGAAAGAACTTTCTCACAAGGCAGCAGCTGCCGGTTTTGCGTTTACAGTAGATAGCAGTACTTCGTTTGATATGGGTAAAGCAGCTGGGCAGTTTACGTATATTGAAGACCCTGACGGAACCTTGATTGAGTTTGTCGAGACACACAAGATTCCAATCTTCGAAAAGATAGGCTGGTACTTAAGTCTTAAAAATCGCAACCCGGAAAAACCATTGCCCAACTGGATGGTGGGCATGCTGGCGTTGAATAGGGTGCGGGATTAGAATTAGATCACTCTTATATGTTGTCCAGCACCGACTGAAGTTCACGTAATGCTGCCAATTCATTTAGCCTCTTCGCTAACTTCAACCCAAGCTGCAACACTCCGGTAGCTCGTTCAACCTCACCTTGTTCCAGAAAAAAATTCCCGGCCATGTAGTAAGTCGGCAAGTACTCCGGATGCGTGGTTAATAATTGCTCGAACAACTGCCGTGTTTTACAGGGTTCAGTTACCTGATACTCAAGCGCGAGCGCGTAAATGGGGAAGGGATCGGTCGGGTCATCCTTCATAAACTTTTCCAGCATTTCAATTCGCGCAGTGTTCATTCGTTTTTTGAGTTTTTTTTCAGGCTTTTTTAAGATTTAATCCTTTATCTTGAGCCCAAAATTAGGTGTAAAAGCCTAAAGTTTTGATTCTCATTTTATAACCTGATGCTATGAAGATATTGGTTTGCATTTCGCACGTTCCGGATACCACCTCCAAAATCAACTTTACCGATAACAGCACGAAGTTCGATACAGCCGGAGTACAGTTTATTATCGGCCCTTATGATGACTACGCATTAGCACGGGCCATCGAGTTAAAGGAAGCCAATCCCGGCACAACCGTTACCGTTTTAAACGTTGGCCAGGCCGATACCGAGCCTACCATTCGCAAAGCATTAGCCATTGGTGCCGATGATGCTATTCGCGTGAATGCAGAACCTACCGATTCATTTTTTGTGGCCAGCCAGATTGCAGAACATGCCAAAGGCTATGATCTGGTTTTGATGGGTCGCGAGTCCATCGATTACAACAGTGGTGTGGTGCATGCTATGGTTGGCGATCTGCTCGGCTTGCCGTCTGTTTCTCCGGTTATGAAATTAGATGTGGATGGCGCGAAAGTAAAAATGACGCGCGAGATTGAAGGCGGTAAAGAACAGGTAGAAGCAAACTTACCGTTAGTGGCTGGTTGCCAGGAGCCAATTGCCGAATGGAAAATTCCCAACATGCGTGGGATTATGTCGGCCAAAACAAAACCGTTAAAAGTGGTTGACGCAGTTTCCGTAACAACCTCAGTCGCGTTAAGCAAGTTTGAACTTCCGGCTCCGAAAGGCGCAGTAAAAATGATTGCTGCCGATGCCGTAGCCGATCTGGTTGCCAAACTGAAAAACGAAGCTAAAGTTTTATAAATCTTAAATCCGCAAAGACATGTCAGCACTTGTATTTATAGAAACATCAGAAGGAAAAGCAAAAAAATCATCGCTTGAAGCATTGTGTTATGCCAAAGCCTTAGGCGGAAATGTTACTGCCATTGTGTTGGGCCCTGCCGATGCAGCTTCGCTTCAGGATTTAGGAAAGTATGGCGCATCAAAAGTTTTGCATGCAGCCGATTCTAAGTTAGAGAAAGGTGTGATTCAGGTATATGCTTCGGTAATTACCAAAGCTTTTGCAGATGAAAACGCAGATGTTTTGGTGTTGGCCAACTCATCGCTTGCTACACCGGTAGCGGCAAAAGTTGCTATCAAAACAGGGGCAAGCTTTGCCTCAAATGTGGTAGAGTTGCCAGATACAACTTCAGGTTTTAAAGTGAAGCGTAGTATTTACACCGGCAAGGCCTTCTGCTGGCAGGAATTAAAAAACGCTAAGAAAGTAATCGCCATAAAAAAGAATGCAGCCGAAGTAGTTGAAACCGGAGGCAGCGCAACCGTAACACCATATAATGTTACGTTGGCCGATGCAGACTTCAACACAACCATTTTATCATCAGAAAAAGCAACAGGCGATGTGTTGTTACCGGAAGCCGAAATTGTTGTTTCGGGCGGTCGCGGAATGAAAGGGCCGGAGCATTGGAACATACTGGAAGAATTGGCAAAAACATTGGGCGCTGCTACAGGTTGTAGCAAACCGGTTTCGGATATGAACTGGCGCCCACATCACGAACACGTAGGTCAGACCGGAGTAAAAGTTGCGCCTCAACTTTATATCGCAGTGGGTATTTCGGGTGCGATACAACATTTGGCTGGCGTAAATTCATCGAAGTGTATTGTGGTGATTAACAAAGATCCGGAAGCTCCGTTTTTCAAAGCGGCTGATTACGGAATTGTGGGCGATGCATTCGATGTAGTTCCAAAATTAACCGCAGCCATAAAAGCAGCCTTGTAGATTTTTGAGGCGACTTCATTTTATAAGTTAGGGATTAAAGATTTTTTTATAATTTCAATTTTTTAGTGGCTACGTTGAAGAAAATAAAACTTGAAATCTTAGGACTCTCATCCAGTCAAACACAAGCGGGTTCGTTTGCGTTGGTGCTGGGCGAAACAGAGGGCAATCGCAGGTTGCCTATCATCATTGGAATGTTTGAAGCGCAGGCTATTGCCATCGAGATAGAGAAGATTGTTCCCAATCGCCCCATGACACACGATTTGTTTAAATCGTTTGCCAATAATTTTCACTTTCATATAGACGAAATTATTATCTCCGATCTGAAGGAAGGTGTTTTCTTTGCCAAGATTGTGTGTACCGATGGGCTGAAGAAAATTGAAATTGATGCCCGCCCATCCGATGCCATTGCCATCGGCTTGCGATTTGATGCACCTATTTTTACGTATGAAAGTATTCTGGCGGAAGCCGGAATTGTACTTACCGATCAGGAGGATGAAGAGGAGCGTGCCGAGACAAAGCCAGAACCTAAGGCAAAAGTTAAAAAAGAGACTACCAAAAAGACCTCAGGTGGAGAAGACTACAAACATTACTCAATAGAAAAACTGAACGACTTGCTGAAAGACGCCATTGAGAAAGAAGACTATGAGCGGGCAGCAAAAATTCGGGATGAATTGGGTAAACGAAATTAACCCCGGATTTTCATGGACTATTTGCGCGCCTTAATTGGCCTTGCTGTTATTGTGGCCCTCGCTTGGTTGCTTTCCGGAAATCGTAAGGCTGTAGATTGGCGATTGGTGTTGGTAGGTATTACCATCCAACTGGTGTTTGGCCTCATCATTGGCAAAGTTGAATTTGCACAGCAAGCTTTTGTTTTCTTAAGCGAGAAGTTTGTAACGTTTCTCAGCTTTGCAGCGAAAGGTGCAGAGTTTTTATATGGCGATCTTTCCAAGAACAGCATTGGTAATGTTGAAGTAAAACACAATCTCGGATTTCTGTTTGCCTTTCAGGCCCTACCAACGGTTATCTTCTTTTCAGCAGTTACTGCCGGTCTATATTACCTCGGAGTACTCCAAAAAATTGTTTACGGGTTTGCCTGGTTGATGGCACGCACCATGCGTTTGTCGGGCGCGGAAAGTTTATCGGCCGCAGCCAATATTTTTATGGGCCAAACCGAAGCACCACTTCTGGTTAAGCCTTTTATCAAAAACATGACCAAGTCAGAACTTAACTGTTTGATGGTAGGCGGAATGGCCACCATTGCCGGCAGTGTACTTGGTGCATATGTTTCGTTTTTAGGTGGTGGCGATCCTGCCGAGCAAGCCAAGTTTGCCACGTATTTATTAAGTGCCTCCATTATGAATGCACCGGCTGCAATAGTGTTGGCTAAAATTTTTATGCCTGAATCAGAGCCCGATAAAATTGATCGCAGCCTAAAAGTTAGCAAAGATCAGATTGGTGTAAACTTAGTAGATGCTATGGCCTCTGGCGCAGCCGATGGTTTAAAACTAGCATTGAATATTGGTGCTATGCTATTGGCATTTATTGCGATTATCTATGCTTTGAATTGGGTGCTGGTAGATTTTATTGGCGCACTTACCGGCTTAAATGAATTTGTAGCTAGCAGCACCAATGGTGTGTACACCGGTTTTTCACTACAATACATTTTAGGCCAGGTTTTTAGAGTGCTTGCCTTCTGCATGGGCGTAAGTTGGGATGAATCGCTTTATGTAGGAAGTTTATTGGGCCAGAAACTGGTGATAAACGAGTTTGTGGCCTATCTCGATCTGGCTAACCTGAAAGCATCGGGTGTGTTGAGCGAAAAATCAATTCGAATTTCTACCTATGCATTGTGTGGTTTTGCTAACTTCAGTTCTATTGCCATACAGATTGGTGGTATTGGTGGAATGGCCCCACAACGCCAGGGCGATTTATCCAAACTTGGATTGAAGGCGATGATTGCAGCTTCGCTTGCTACTATGATGACGGCCACTATTGCCGGAGCAATTTTCTAACGTGTAGTTACAATGCTCACCAAAGTAATTAATATAATTCTTGCCCTGCTGTTTGTATCCTTTGTATCCGTTCAGTTCGATGATCCGGATCCGTTGCTTTGGGTGCTGATCTACACCAACATGGTGGTGATCTGTGCGTGGTCTGCATTCCGCTTGCCTAACCGATATTGGATCTGGCTCACCGGTATTGGTTACTTGATCTACGCTATCGTTTTATTTCCGGGTGCCATGGATTGGTTTAAATCGCCTGACCGCTCGCTGTTGTTTGATGACCTGGCCAAAATGCAGTTTCCTTACATTGAAGAGACAAGAGAATTTTTAGGCTTGGTAATTAGCCTGGTAGTATTGGCGTGGCAGGAGTGGAGAAGAAGGGTTTAGTGTTCAATTCTTAGCTACACGCTGCAAGATATCATTCATCATTTCTATCTGAATACGCTGTACTTCCATTAATTGCTGTTGTTGATGCATAATCAGGTGATCAACCTTTTCGTGAAGCGTTCGTATTTCCAGCTCTGATTTGAGGTTAATCATGTAATCCTTTCGGGCGCGATCGCGATCTTTTTCCTCTTGCCTGTTTTGACTCATCATAATAACCGGAGCTTGTAAAGCAGCTATGCAAGAGAGTATCAGGTTTAGCAGAATAAACGGGTAAGGATCAAACCCTTTGTTGGTGAACCAGAATACGTTAATGCAGATCCAAACTAACAGAAAAGAAAAGAATGAGATAATAAAAGTCCAACTTCCTCCGAATGAAGCCACCTTATCAGCCACGTGTTGACCAACGGTAAGTTTCACGTTATCCTCGTCATCAATTTTATCTGATAATGTCTCCTTGTTGTTTATAGAGTTTAATACGGTTTTTTCAAGGTCGGTTAGTTCACCAATTTGTTTTATCAGATAATCTGAGACGTATTTTTCGCGAATCAGATTCAATTCACTAAAAGCAAGGCAGTGTTCGTTGGTAAAATTGGGGTATTCTTTTTGGATAAAACTCAGAAGTGATTTTCTTAAAGTATGGCCCGAAACTTTTTCGGATGCCGGAAAATCCTTGCCGGAAAGATCACTTTTAAAAGCAGTCATGGAGGCTAAATCGGCATAATTAACAAATTTTCCTGCGCTTGACACAAGCACAATATTCCCAAGCCACTAAAGGTCTATTTTCTGCTAAAATTCGCACTTTTTTATTACCTAAATTGACAGCTTGTAGGCGATTTGAATTACCTTTAAGCAGTATGAAAAAAGTGTGCATTGTCCTTCTCACGCTAGGTGTTCTGGCCTGCCAGCCGCCCAAAGAAAAAATACCCGAACCCATGTTAGAAAAACAAGTGACCAAACCGGTTATCTATCAAATGATGACCCGCCTCTTCGGCAATAAATCAACGACCAATAAAAGTTATGGAACACTACAGGAAAATGGCGTAGGCAAGTTTGCCGACATTAACGAAACGGCTTTGCTGGCCATTAAAGAATTAGGTGTTACGCATGTTTGGTACACCGGTGTGATTGAACATGCCTTGCTTACCGATTATTCGCAACATGGAATTGCTTTGGACGATGCCGATGTAGTGAAAGGCCGGGCCGGTTCGCCTTACGCGATAAAAGATTATTACGACATCAATCCCGACCTGGCAACGGATGTGAAAAACCGGATGGCTGAGTTTGAGGCATTGGTAACGCGCACGCACGCAGCCGGTATGAAAGTAATTATCGACTTTGTGCCCAACCACGTAGCGCGTGCGTACAAGAGCGATGCTAAACCAGCAGGTGTAAAAGATTTAGGTGAAGGCGATGATACATCTGTTTCGTTTAAAGCTTCCAACAACTTTTATTATTTACCGGGCCAGACTTTCCAGCCACCCGCACGCTACAACCCATTAGCACAAGAGAAAGCAACATCAGAAGATAAAAAGTTTCTGGAAAATCCCGCCAAGGTTACGGGCAACGATCAGTTTACGGCAACACCTGGCATAAACGAATGGTTTGAAACGATTAAACTCAACTACGGAGTTGATATTCAAAATAATCGTAACAAGCATTTCGATCCGATACCCAACACGTGGGTGCAGATGAAAGATATTCTGGTGTATTGGGCACAAAAAGGTGTAGATGGTTTTCGATGCGATATGGCCGAAATGGTACCGGTTGAATTCTGGCAGTGGGCTGTGCCACAAGTAAAGGCTGCGGCTCCGCATGTAATCTTCATTGCCGAAATCTATAATCCGCAGGAATACCGCAACTACATTCATAACGGTAAGTTTGATTTGCTTTACGACAAAGTGCAGTTATACGACACGCTGCGTAACCTTACCAACGGACAAGGAAATGCAAATTACATTACAGGCATTCAACAATGGTTGGCTGATATCAATCCACACATGTTGCACTTTTTGGAAAACCACGATGAACAACGCATTGCCTCAAAAGATTTTGCAGGCGATCCGTGGAAGGCAGTTCCGGCAATGGTAATCAGTGCTACAATTGACAAAGCTCCGGTTATGATTTACTTTGGGCAGGAGGTAGGCGAGCCCGGTTCTGGTGCCGAAGGTTTTGGTGGCGAAGATGGCCGCACTACCATTTTTGATTATTGGGGTGTGCCCGAACATCAGAAATGGATGAACGATGGAAAGTTTGATGGTGGTAAACTAAGCGACAACCAAAAAGGTTTGCGCCAGTTCTATGCTGATATTTTAAAGTTCTCTTCTACTAATCCAGCTATTGTACAAGGTGCCTATTACGACTTAACCGTTTTTAATAAGCAACAAGGCAACATTCCGCATCTGGTGCATGTGTTTGCACGTGTGCAAAGCGAAGAGCGATTGGTAATTGTGTCGGGCTTTAACGATAAACCGCTTCGGGTTAAAATAAAGCTAAGCGATGAGGTGTTGCAGGCTTTTAACTGGAAACAAGAAAACGATTATGTTGGTCGCGACTTGTTGCGCAGCGGAATGGATATTGGTTTAAGTAAAGACGGAACGTTTGAAGTAGATGTTCCACCTTATGTATCTTATATTTTTAAAATCAAAAACTGATGAAAAAGATAATAACGGTTTTATTAGTTGTCCTGATCTGGAGTTGCCAGCCAACTCCTGAAGTTGTTAGCAAGTGGCCTCATGGTGTTAACTACGAAATCTTTGTTCGCTCGTTTGCCGATAGTAATGGCGATGGCATTGGCGATTTCAACGGAGTAACCAATAAACTCGATTACCTGAAAGAACTTGGTGTAGGTGGTATCTGGCTTATGCCGATTATGCCTTCGCCTACGTATCACAAATATGATGTAGCCGATTACAAAGCGGTTGATCCGGAATACGGAACCGTAGAAGATTTTAAGAAGCTTGTTGCTGAAGCACACAAACGCGGCATTCGCATTCTGGTTGATTTAATTTTGAATCACTCCGGCTCTGGCCATCCGTGGTTTCAGGAAGCGATTAAAGGCAAAGACAATCCTTACCGTGATTATTATGTATGGGCCAAGAAAGATTCCATCCGCAGTCAGCTTTCAAAAAAAACAACGTCACTGGATTCTGATAATATAACACAATGGCATGCGGTGAATGGCGATACGGTAAGCGAACATTATTATGGATTTTTCTGGGGTGGTATGCCTGATATGAATTTTGATAATCCGAAAGTAAGACAAGAGTTTGTGGACATTGGAAAGTATTGGCTGGAAGAAATGCAGGTAGATGGTTTTAGGTTAGATGCAGCCAAACATATTTACCCAACCGATCGGGCTGAAGATAATCATGCCTTCTGGGTTTGGTTCCGCGATGAAATGCAAAAGATTAAACCCGATGTTTATCTGGTAGGCGAGGTGTGGAGTGGAGCCAATGAAGTTGCGCCTTACCTGAAAGGATTACCGGCACTATTCAATTTTGATATGGGTTACGCCATTACTGCGGCTGTACGGGCGGGACAAGACACCATTCAATTGATTGATAAGTATAAATCAATAAACGACTTCTACCTTAAAACTACCAGCGATTACATCGATGCAACTTTTCTGAAGAATCACGATCAGAATAGAATCTTAAGCGAGTTAGGTGGCGATCAGCAAAAAGCGAGAGTGGCCGCAGCAATCTTGTTCTCTCTTCCAGGAACTCCGTATGTGTATTATGGCGAAGAAATTGGAATGCTTGGTACAAAACCGGATGAATTTATTCGCGAACCGTTTTTATGGAGCAATGCGAGTGATCCAATCCAGACTAAGTGGGAAGAGGCACGCTATAGTAATCTGCAAACTGTAAAACCGTTGGCCGAGCAACAAGCCGATCCTAATTCGTTGTTTAATTTTTATAAAAAGTTTATTACTTATCGTAATGGAAGTAAAGCGTTGACTTATGGATCGCTGATCAAATCTGAACTAACGGTTAAAGAAATTGTAGCACTTATCCGCAAGTATGAGAATGAGGAGAGTTATTTAATTCTTCATAATATCTCTGATAAAGAAATCACTTTGAAGCCGGAAGGGCAATTAGAGGTGTACACCAAAGTTGATTTTGTATCGCAAGGTGAAGTGATTAAGAGTGAAGAAGGTTGGGTAATACCGGCCCATACATCGGTAATATTGAAATAACATTATTAAACTATTTTGCACGAATGTTAAGTGGAAAGAAGCGAGTACTGATTGAGAATGTTCAACCGCAGGTAGATGGTGGTTTATATCCTGCCAAGCGAACTGTTGGCGAGCGTGTGGATGTAACGGCCGCTATTTTTGGTGATGGTCACGATCACATACGAGGTGAAGTTTTATTTAAAAAGCAAGGCAGCAAACAGTGGTCAAGTGTGGAACTGGCGCCAGCTTATAATGACGAGTGGCAAGCATCTTTTTATGTTCCCGAAAAAGGAAATTATGTATTTACAGTTCAGGCCTGGATTGATCATTTTGAAACCTGGTACGATGGCTTCAAAAAGAAAGCCCTTGCCCAGGTAGATGTAACGGTCGAGTTAGCAGAAGGTGTAATACTTTTGAAAAGATTAGGTGAAACCAAATCTGCACTACTGGCTACAGCCCGCAAATTGGAAGACAAGAATCAGGCAAATGCTATCGCGTTTGTGTTGAGTGATGAATTTGCAAAGCTCGTACATGAAAATCCTTTGCGCGATAATGAAACTAAATACGAACAGGAGTTTATTGTTCAGGTAGAGCATCGCAAAGCAAACTTCAGTGCATGGTACGAGTTCTTTCCAAGATCATCCTCGCTCGAATCCGGTAAAGCCGGAAATTTTAATGATTGTATAAAATTGCTACCGCGCATAGCGGCAATGGGCTTCGATGTATTATACTTTCCGCCAATACATCCCATTGGTAAGATCAACCGCAAAGGAAAAAACAATAATGTAAAGTCTCAACCCGGTGAACCCGGTTCTCCCTGGGCTATTGGCAGCGATGAAGGCGGCCACAAAGCCATCTTGCCGGCTTTGGGTACACTCGAAGATTTTAAAAAGTTAGTTGGCGATGCGCGTAAACTCGGTATCGACATTGCCATGGATATTGCGTTTCAATGTGCGCCCGATCATCCCTATGTAAAAGATCATCCGGATTGGTTTAAACAACGGCCCGATGGTTCGATACAATACGCAGAGAATCCACCAAAAAAATATCAGGACATTTATCCTTTCAATTTCGAATCGGATGATTGGAAAAATTTATGGGAAGAATTGAAGTCAGTGTTCATCTATTGGATTGAGCAAGGCGTAACTATTTTCAGAATTGATAATCCACACACTAAACCTATTCCGTTTTGGCAATGGGTAATAGCAGAGGTGCAGAAAGTTCATCCGGATATAATCTTCTTATCGGAAGCGTTTACCCGTCCGAAGATAATGGCTTCGTTAGGTAAAGTTGGATTTACACAATCGTACACGTATTTCACCTGGCGGGTATCTAAACAAGAAATAACCGAGTACATGAATGAATTGGTATTCGGTCAATCCAGAAATTATTTCCGTCCGAACTTCTGGCCCAACACGCCTGATATTCTACCGTATCATTTGCAAAATCAAGGCGAGAATATTTTTATTCTCCGATATGCATTGGCCGCAACGCTTTCATCCAACTATGGTGTGTATGGTCCGCCTTACGAGTTTGGTGAGAACAATCCCATTGAGGGCAAAGAAGAATATTACAATTCAGAAAAATTCGAAATCAAGCATTACGATTGGAAGCGCACCAACCGGCTTACGGACATTATGAGTCTGTTGAATAAAGTGCGCAAAGAAAATGCTGCTTTACAATCTACCTGGAATCTGCAATTCTGCCCGATTGAAAACAGTCAGATCATTGCCTACTTAAAAGCTACGGATGATCTTTCAAACATTATTTTGGTTGTGGTAAACCTCGATCCCAACAACACACAACATGGTTATGTTCAGTTGCCAAAAGCTAAATTGAAATTATCAGATAAAATTAATGTGAAACTGCACGATCTGATAACCGATGAACAATTCACATGGACACAAGAATGGAACTATGTTCACCTGAATCCACATAAGATGCCGTTTCATTTATTTAAAGTAGAAATTCACGAGTCAAACATGTAGAGCATGGCAAGCAAGAACTCCGATGCATTATGGTTTAAAGATGCCGTTATATATGAGCTAAGCGTTCGGGCATTTAACGATAGCAATGCCGATGGCATAGGCGATTTTCAAGGCTTGGTTCAGCGATTGGATTACCTGGAAGATCTGGGTATCAATACAATCTGGCTATTGCCTTTTTTTCCATCACCACTTAAAGATGATGGTTACGATGTTACCGAATACTACGATATACATCCGGATTATGGAACGTTATCCGACTTCAAACTTTTTTTGAAAGAGGCTCATCGCAGAAACATAAGGGTGATTACAGAGTTGGTACTGAATCATACTTCCGATCAACATCCCTGGTTTCAAAAGTCGCGTAAAGCTCGTTCGGGTTCACGCTACAAAGATTATTATGTGTGGAGCGATAGCGCTGACCGATACCGCGATGCACGTATTATGTTTGCCGATGAAGAATCCTCTAACTGGTCGTGGGATAACGAAGCCAAGATGTATTACTGGCATCGGTATTACCGCCATCAACCCGAATTGAACTTTGAAAATTCAGAAGTGCAGCTTGAAATCATTAAAGTGGTTGACTTCTGGATGAAGATGGGTGTAGATGGATTTCGTTTAGCCAACGTGCCTTTCTTGTTTGAAGAAGAAGGAACCAGTTGTGAGAACCTGCCACAGACACACGCCTTCTTAAAACGTCTTCGTGCACACATCGATAAACATTACGACAACCGGGTGTTGCTGGCCGAAGCCAACATGTGGCCCGAAGATGCTGCGCAGTACTTTGGTCAAGGCGATGAGTGCCACATGAATTTCCATTATCCGTTAATGCCTCGGTTGTACCTCGGTCTTCGCACGGAAGATACCTATCCGATAATTGATATTCTGGAACAAACACCATCTACACCACCCAACACTCAGTGGGCTTTATTTCTTCGCAACCATGATGAGATTGGTTTGGAAATGGTAACCGAAGAAGAAAAGGATTATTTGTTTAAAGCTTACGCTACCGATCCGAATACCAAACACAACATTGGGATTCGCAGACGATTGGCGCCTTTGCTGAATAATGATCGTAGAAAAATAGAATTACTTTACGCGATTTTATTTTCACTTCCCGGCACACCGGTGCTGTATTATGGCGATGAGATTGGAATGGGCGATAACATCTATCTGGGTGATCGGTTTGGTGTCCGCACGCCTATGCAGTGGAATATGAATATAAATGCCGGATTTTCTTCAGCTAATCCGCAAAAGTTATTCTTACCGATAATTACTGATCCGATGTATCGTCACGAATCGATTAACGTGGCTACACAAGAAGAGAACCCATCTTCGTTGTTATGGTGGATTCGCAACCTGTTGTCGATGCGCAAGCGATTGGGAGTTTTTGGAAAAGGAAATCTGAAATTTATAGAAAGCAGCAACTCGAAAGTACTTTGCTTTGCACGTTCATACGAGAAAGAGAATATTATTGTTGTGGCTAACCTTTCGCAATTCAGCCAGGCCACTACGCTTGATCTGAAGTCATTCAAAGATTGTGACATCACGGAAGTGTTTAGCCAGAATCGGTTTATGAGTGTAGGCGAGGGTGAGTACTCTATCACAGTTGGCCCTTACGGATATTTCTGGTTTCAGGCCGATCAATCCGAGAAGAAGGAGCAAGGCAACAACTCGAATGAACTGTTCTTATTTAAATCTGAACTTTCATGGGAACGTACGTTTAGTAATTACAACGATGTGCGCGTGTTAGAGCGCAAGGTATTGCAACCGTTTATGAAAAAGTGTCGCTGGTTTGGCGGAAAGGCGAGAGCTATTTCCAAAATCAGTGTAAATAAAATGATTCCGCTTAAAGTGGATGGCGAATCGCATTACCTGGTAATTGTGGAAGTACACTATGTGCAACGCCTACCGGAATTGTATTTCCTCCCAATGTGCTTTATGCCATCGGATGGTATGTTCGATAAAGTTGAATACACCACCCAAAGTGTAATCTGCCGGGCCGACATACAAGGCAAAGTTGGGTTTGTGGTGGATAGTAGTTACCACAAAGGCTTCCGCGATTTTCTATTCGTAAGTATGGATCGCAAAGTTCGTGTAAAGGAAGATGAAGGCACACTTGAATTTAATAGCAGCGTTTTTACTAAACTAAATTCAGATAAAGTAGAGTCCAAAATTCTGAAGGCAGATTCCAGCAACACTGCCATGATTTACAACGATAGATATTTTTTCAAATTTTATCGTAAAATAGAAACCGAGATTAATCCCGATCTGGAGATTGTTCGCTTCTTATCAGAGAACACATCTTTCCGCAATGCGCCTAAGTATGCCGGTAGTATGGAGTTTCGCGATAATGATGGAAAAATTATTGTGTTCGGATTGCTACAAGAGAAAGTTGACAATCAAGGCGATTCGTGGATAATGACCATTGACTCGGTAGGTCGTTTCTACGAACGCGTTATGGCAAAAGCCAAGAAGGAGAAGTTACCGCAATTGATAAACAAAGCTGCGATTCAATTTGAAGACGCACCGGAACTGATCCAGGAATTTATTGGGCGCGGATTTTATGAACGTGTAGTACGCTTAGGGCAGCGCACAGCCGAAATGCATATCGCATTAGCATCTGATAAAGTTAATCCTGCCTTTGCACCCGAAACGTTTAATACCAATTACCAACGCTCGCTTTATTCGGCACTTCGCAAATTAACCCGCGATCGGTTTAAACTGTTAGAGCAATCGCTCGATAAACTAAATGACGAAACAAAAGTACTTGCTGAGAAAGTATTGGCTTTAGAAGATAAAGTGCTGGAGTGTTTTAGTGAAGTGTATCAAACGAAGATCAGCGCACTGAAAACCCGCATTCATGGCGATTATCATCTGGGACAAGTGCTGTTTACGGGCAAAGACTTTATTATTATAGACTTTGAAGGCGAACCCGGCTTTAGTTTTAGCGAACGCAGGTTAAAGAAAAGTCCACTTAAAGATGTAGCAGGAATGATGCGCTCGTTTCACTACGCAGCTTTTGGTAAAATTTTATTGAATGAAAACTATCGCGAAAAAGATATTGAGTTTCTGGAGCAGTGGGCTGAACAATGGCAACATTATGTAAGCCGTTTTTACCTCGGTGCATATCTGGAGCGCATGGGCTCACGAGCCGAACTGAATGGCGAAGATGAAATCCTGATTCGTACCTACCTGCTTGAGAAGGCAATTTATGAATTAGGTTACGAATTGAATGGCCGACCCGACTGGGTAAATATTCCGTTGCGCGGAATTTATTATCTGATGAGTAGGTATTCGCAAGCAAAAGACGATCGCAAAAAGAAAAGCTGATGACAAAGAAAACCAAACCTAAGGCGGAAGCACTGGATTCGTTCAGCTTGCTCACCGATTTCGACATTCACTTGTTTAGAAGTGGCAAGCACTTTAAACTTTATGAGAAGTTAGGTGCGCACCTGGTAACGTTTAACAAACAGGCGGGTACTTACTTTGCCGTGTGGGCACCGAATGCCCGCAGCGTTTCTGTTATTGGAAACTTCAATCATTGGAATAATAACGATCATAAACTTTCGCCCCGTTGGGATGAGTCTGGCATCTGGGAAGGTTTCTTTCCGGGCGTAGGAAAAGGTGAAGCGTATAAGTATGCCATTAACTCCAACACGGGTGAATATCTGGAGAAGGCCGATCCGTTTGCATTCTATGCAGAGGTGGCACCACGCACGGCTTCTATTGTTTGGGATCATAATTACACCTGGCGCGATAGTGTTTGGTTAAACGACCGTAAGAAGAACGCCTCCAAACCAAAACCATATTCGGTGTATGAAGTGCATGCCGGTAGCTGGCGCAGAAAACCTGAAGATGGAAATCGTTCGCTTTCCTATAAAGAATTAGCTGTTGATTTGGTGAACTATGTAAAGGAGAATGGTTTTACGCATGTAGAGTTTTTGCCCATCATGGAGCATCCGTTCTTTGGTTCATGGGGTTATCAACTTACCGGTTACTTTGCACCCACCAGTCGTTTTGGTGAGCCACAGGATTTTATGGAATTGGTAAATGCGTTGCACGATGCCGAGATAGGAGTTATCCTCGATTGGGTTCCTTCGCATTTTCCGGGCGATGCTCACGGGCTTTATAAATTTGATGGCACACATCTGTTTGAACATGCCGATCCCCGCAAAGGCTTTCATCCGGACTGGAGTAGCTATATCTATAATTATGGCAGACCTGAAGTGCGATCATTCCTAATCAGCAATGCATTATTCTGGATAGATGTTTTTCATGCCGATGGTTTACGCGTTGATGCGGTTGCTTCCATGCTTTACTTAGATTATTCCCGTAAGGAAGGCGAGTGGATACCAA
This sequence comes from Cytophagales bacterium, assembly GCA_017303795.1. Taxonomy (GTDB): domain Bacteria; phylum Bacteroidota; class Bacteroidia; order Cytophagales; family Cyclobacteriaceae; genus ELB16-189. The sequence goes on from JAFLBR010000006.1 coordinate 46,523, forward strand.
ACGAATATGGCGGAAATGAAAATATAGAAGCGATAAACTTTTTGAAAGAGTTTAACGAAGTAGTGTATGGTAATTTTCCTGATGCAGTAACTATTGCCGAAGAAAGTACAGCCTGGCCTGGAGTTTCTAAACCTACTTATTTGGGTGGGCTCGGCTTTGGGCAGAAGTGGATGATGGGTTGGATGCACGACACATTGAGTTATTTTAAATCCGATCCTGTTCATCGTAAGTATCATCAGGATGAAATTACGTTCAGTATTGTGTATGCGTTTACCGAAAACTTTATGCTGCCGCTTTCGCACGATGAAGTGGTGCATGGTAAAGGTTCGCTTATGGGCCGCATGCCGGGCGATGAGTGGCGGAGGTTTGCCAACCTGCGTTTAATGTTTACATATATGTTCACCCATCCAGGCACTAAGTTGCTGTTTATGGGTGGCGAGTTTGGGCAAACAGCCGAGTGGAATCATGATAGTAGTTTAGACTGGCATTTGCTGGGTCATGCACCCCATCAGGGAATGCTCACGCTAATTCGTGAGTTGAATCACTTGTATAAAAACGAACCGGCTTGTTTTCAATTTCCATTTGATAATCGTGGGTTTGAGTGGGTTGATTACTCCGATCGCGAAAACAGCGTAATTGTTTTTATGCGCAAGTCTGATAACAAACATGAATCTATTTTGGTGGTGTGTAACTTTACGCCTGAGATTCGTGAACATTACCGGATAGGCGTGCCGCTACGCGGAACGTATAAAGAAATTTTTAATTCGGATAATCTGGCATTTGGTGGCAGCGGACAATTAAATCAAGGTTTGCTTTACACCTCGCCTGTTAAATATCATAATCGCGATTATTCAGTGTCCATTACGCTACCTCCCTTGGGCGCTGCTGTTTTAAAACTTGTTGAAGAAAAAGCTGAGTTTGATTTGGAGTAAAATTGATTTTTTAATCTGTTCTTAAATTAGTTGACTATGTCGGGTGTAGCACCACGTAAGTACGTTTGTATTCATGGCCATTTTTATCAACCGCCTCGCGAAAACGCCTGGCTGGAAGTAATCGAGTTGCAGGACTCTGCGCATCCATACCACGATTGGAACGAGCGCATAACTGCCGAGTGTTACGAACCCAATGCCACTTCCAGGATTTTAAATGAAAGCAGCGTAATCAAAAACATTGTTAATAATTACGCCCGGATCAGTTTCAACTTTGGGCCTACCTTACTTTCGTGGATGGAAGTATATGCACCCGAAACATACGCAGCTGTACTGGAGGCCGATAAACTAAGCGCGAAAAATTTTGGTGGACATGGATCGGCAGTAGCGCAGGTGTATAATCACATTATTATGCCGCTGGCTAATCGTGCCGATAAAGAAACTCAGATTGTTTGGGGCATCCGCGATTTTGAGCATCGCTTTAAGCGCAAGCCTGAAGGCATGTGGTTAGCCGAAACCGCTGTGGATACTGAAACATTGGAAGTGCTGGCTGAAAATAATATCCGGTTTACCATACTCGCACCGCGACAGGCAAAAGCAGTTCGCAAAATCGGAACAACCGATTGGACGGAAGTAAATGACCGTACCGTTAATACTACCAAAGCTTACACCTGCAACCTGCCCAGTGGCAAAAGTATTATTCTCTACTTCTACGAAGGCGACATCTCGCAAGGCATTGCGTTTAATGGTTTATTAAACGATGGTAAACGCTTTGCTGATCGGTTGTTAAGTGTGATTGATGAGAGCGATCCGGAACCACAGTTGGTACACGTAGCTACTGATGGCGAAACGTATGGTCACCATCATAAGCATGGTGAAATGGCTTTGGCTTATTGCCTCGATTACATTGAAAAAGGAAACCATGCGCAGTTAACAAACTATGCCCAGTTTCTCGAACTCTGTCCACCGCAAGAAGAAGCACAGATAATTGAGAACAGTTCGTGGAGTTGTGTGCATGGTGTAGAGCGCTGGCGGGCAAACTGTGGTTGTAATTCGGGTAAGCCCGGTTATCACCAACTCTGGCGGCAACCTTTGCGCGAATCGTTAGATTGGTTGCGCGATAGAGCAACAGAAATTTTTGAACGCGAAGGTTCAAAAGTTTTGCACAACCCCTGGGCCGCCCGCAACGAATACGTTGAAGTTGTACTTAATCGCACAGACGATAATGTGCGAAAATTTTTACAGACACATGCATTACCCGAGGCTTCGGCCAATCGCATTTTACGCATTTTAGAGATACAACGGCACGCCATGCTGATGTACACCAGTTGTGGGTGGTTTTTCGATGAGATTTCCGGAATAGAAACAACACAGGTTATGCAATATGCTTGTCGCGTAATTCAGTTGGCAAACCAGATTGGTGATGTTGATCTGGAACCAGAGTTTATGCAACGCCTGGAAAGTGCGCCCAGCAATGTGAGTCAATATGAAAACGGAAGTGGCGTATATAAGAAAGTCGTGCTTCCATCGCGCACCAACTTACAACGCGTAGGCATTCATTATGCAGTGTCTTCTATTTTTGAAGACGAACCCGAATCACTCACCGTCTTTAATTACAATACTGCCAACGAATCTTTTATCAAGAAAGAAGCGGGTGAACAAAAACTCGTGTTGGGTATCACGAAAGTAAAATCGGTGGTTACCCGATCGGAAAAGAAATTTGCGTTTGCCGTTATCTACCTGGGTAAGCACAACATTATCGGAAACATATCGCTTGATATGGAACCCGATAAATTTGCCAGCATGCAATTCAGAATGGTGAAAGCTTTTGAAGAAGGTAGGTTGGGCGATGTGATTGGCTTGATGCAAATGTATTTTGGTCCTGATAAGTACACCATCTGGCATTTGTTTCAGGATGAGAAACGTAAAATTCTGGATAAGATTTCGCAGGAGAGTATGGCTGAGTTGGAGAGTTCGCTCCGCAAGAGCTACAATCGCGACTATGTGCTGATAAACGCATTGGCCAACAACGATATTCCAATTCCGAATACGTATAAAACTACGTTTGAATATATTCTGAATGCCGATCTGATTAAAACGTTTCAATCCGATAAGATCAACATTAAAGAAATGGAACGCATCGTAGCAGAGCTGGCGCGTTGGAATTTGAAGATTGAAGACCCGCGTAAGCTTTCGCGGTTGGCAGGGGAGAGTGTGTTTAAGGAATTGAATCGCATTAGCAGCGAACGCGATAATGTAAAGCGTGTACAACGCCTCAATCGCATGTTTCCATTACTGGAAAAATTTCAACTCGATCCTAACTTTCACAAAAGCCAGAACTTGTACTTCGAAATTTCGATGGAGAACAAACGCGAAAACCAACCGGCTTTAGATGAGACCTGGATTGAACAATTTAATTTACTGGGAAAAAATTTAGGTGTGAAAGTAGAGTAGATACAATTCATTAACCACATGCTCAAAAAACTACTTCGGATAGTTTTGTACCTCCATCTGTTTGTGGCGCTGGCATTATTGCTTACGTACTGCTCTGTTCGTAAGTCGGTTCTTAAATCGTATGACCATGCGAAAAAAACACGCCCTTATGATGTAGTTATTGTTCCCGGCATACCATACGAAAAATCAGAAACCTCGATGGTGATGAAGATGCGGATACAATGGGCCAAACATTTATATGATAGTGGATTTACGCGCAACATAATTTTTTCAGGTAGCGCAGTTTATAGTCCTTTTGTGGAAGGAATAGCGATGAAGGTTATTGCCGACTCGCTGGGCATTCCAGTGCAGCATACCTTTTCTGAAACCAGAGCCGAGCACAGTACTGAGAATGTGTATTACTCCTGGAAAATGGCTAAAGAAATGGGGTTCACCAAAATTGCATTGGCTACCGATCCTTTTCAAGCAGCTATGTTGAAAAGATTTATTAAAAAATATTGCCCTGGAGTTACTTCTATTCCGGTTTACATCGAAAAGATTGACATGGATAAACCATTACCCGCTATTGATACCATCTCTTGCTATGTAACCAATTTTGTATCGATTAAAGAACGAGAGACATTCTGGCAACGCTTACGGGGTACGAGAGGGAAGCGGGTAGTGGATGAAGTAGGTAGGCAGCAGGATAGTTCCGATTAACACATATTAGCCGCACAAACCCAACGCGACACCAAAGCTATGGCAAGAGCCAATTCCCAACCCTTAATTGACATGCTAACTATAGTATGTGGTTTAACCCAGACCACACTGGTAGATTTGTGCTAACTATAGTCTGTAGTTAATGAATAAGAAATTATCTGCAAAATTTGGTGAAGTGATAAGAGAACTCCGCAAGGAAAGAAATTTGTCGCAAGAAGCGTTAGCAGACAAAGCTGATGTTCATAGAACGTACATTGGAATGATTGAAAGAGGCGAAAAGAACATCACCTTAGAAAATATTCAAAGGCTAGCTAAGGCATTAAATGTTTCTCTGAAATCGATATTTGAAAGGCTAGAAAAAATTTCAAAATGACTATCAACTTTCTAGGGCAAGGATTTGAAGCTGAATCTCCAAACTCAACTGGCAATTATTTGATAAGAAACTTCTCTTCGGACAGGTTTAATAGATTTTTTGGAATGTCTGCATTTGCCAGTGTAGCAGGTGTGAGAGTTTTATCGGAGCATATTTTAAGGGCTAAGGCTAATTTCGAATCGTTAAGTCTAGTAGTCGGTGTAGACCAAGAAGGTACTTCGAGAGAAGCGCTAAATGAACTACTAAATCTAGATATAGGAACTTACGTATTCTATCAAAAGGAGCCACCAATATTCCACCCAAAGATTTATCTTTTCGAAGGATCAAACGATAGAAGTTTAATTGTTGGCTCGTCAAACTTGACAGCAAGAGGCATATTTGAAAATGTTGAAAGCTCTGTTTTGATTGAATTCAATAGAGAGGATCAAGCCGGAAATGAATTTCTCAATGAACTTAAGTCATACTATTCAGGGCTTTTTAATTTAAATGATCCCAACCTATTTAGATTAACCTCGGATCTAATCTCTAGGTTTGTTAATAAAGGTATTGTTCCAACAGAAAGCTCCAGAAGAGCTAAACATGATAAGAAAGCAAACCCAAGGCAAAACAGTACAGAACAAGATGACTTTGTCATTCCAGCTCGAAGTACATCAAGGATACCGCGTGGACTAAGAAGCCGGCCAAGAACAGATTCAGTAGTAGTAAGTGTGATAGAAGAACTAGAGTTGCAGAATACAGAAGCTACACAGAATGGTATTTTGGTTTGGCAAAGCGGTCCGTTGACCGAAAGAGATTTGAATATTCCGACAGGTTCAAATACAAATAATACTGGTTCAATGTTGTTCAAAAAAGGTCTATTAGAAGGAATTGATCAACGACACTATTTCAGAGAAGAGGTATTTTCTTCACTTCCATGGGCATCTGACCCAGAATCACAATATCCGCACCTTGAAAGAGCTACGGCATTTTTTAGAGTTATAGTAATGGGAACAGACCATGGCGTTTTTTCAATGAGTCTTACTCACAATACTAGAACAGATACAAAAACTTACGAACAAAAGAACTCAATGACATCAATAAGTTGGGGTTCAGTAAAAGCTCTAATAGCAAAGGAAGAGTTAATTGGTAAGTCAGCATCTCTTTTTAGAGTTACATCAAGTACTAATGAGTTTACACTTGTGATTGAAGCTCTAGCTTCGTGAGCAAAGAAAAAGATCGATAACTCCTTTCGGATTTCAATACTTTCTACTATTTTTGGACTACTTCAGTCCAAAAATGAATTTTCAAAATACTTTCGGGGAAACAGTTAAGAAACTACGAGAGGATAAAGACCTCACCCTCAATGAGGTTGCCAAGCAATTGAAAATTGGGACTTCAATGCTTGGAAAAATTGAAAAGGATAGTCGAAAGCCCACCAAAGAACTCATCACGAAGATTTCCAAGTTTTTTGATGTACCTGAAAAGGACTTAACTATTACTTTCCTTAGTGACGCTGTCGCTACTCATATTCTCTATGAAAACGATTTTGCGACTGAGGTTTTAAAAGTAGCCGAGAAAAAAGTTAAATACCTTAAGACTAAAAAGGCATCTTTGAAATGAAGCTAATCACGGAAGCATCAGCTGAAAAATTAAGAGGCGGCTTTTATACCCCTGAAAAGATTGCCGAATTTGTACTCCGTTGGGGAATCAATGGAATCACATCTTCAGACATACTAGAGCCAAGTTGTGGTGATGGTGTTTTTTTGGAACAGATCTACAAAAATAAGTTTAAATACAACTCGATAACTGCTGTTGAATTGGATGAAATAGAAGCGGAGAAGGCCAACTTGATTCCACTTAAAAATCGACAAGTAATCAATTCGGATTTTCACACTTACTGCAACAATACAGGGCAGCGTTTTGATTTAGTCGTAGGCAATCCACCTTATATACGTTATCAGTTTTTTGACAGAAAGCAACAGGTAGAAGCTGAGGATATTTTTATCAAAGCTGGTTTGACTTATTCAAAACTCACAAATGCTTGGGTATCATTTGTTGTTGGGGCTTCTCTTTTGCTTAAAGAGGAAGGCGGAAAAATTGGTTTTGTCCTGCCGGCCGAAATATTGCAAGTCTCGTTTGCTCAACAGTTGAGACAGTTTATTGCTCATTACTATAACAAAATCAATATTATTTCTTTTGAGAAGTTGGTGTTTCCCAACATTCAACAAGAGGTAGTTTTGTTGTTGTGTGAAAAAAATAATACAAAAGACCATCTCATTGAACACATTGAATTAAAGGACGCTGAAAGTTTAGCATCTCTTGATGTCGCGAGGTTGAAGAGTCCGAAAAAGAGGATAGACTTTAAGTCTAATAAATGGACTTTTTATTTTTTAGAGCAAGAAGAGATAGACTTCTTGGAGGAAATAGCAACAAGCAGAAACGTTCCAATACTTGGTAAGTTTGCTAATGTTGAAGTTGGAATTACAACTGGTTCAAATGACTTTTTCACGGTTCCACTTTCGACAATTGAGGAGTATGACCTTGAGGACTATGCAAGACCAATGGTTGGAAGGAGTGTTCAGGTCAACAGCGTTATTTTTACAGAAAAAGATTGGGAAAAGAATAGATTATCTGAAGCCAAGGCTCACTTACTTGTTTTTCCAGAACGTAAAAATTTGAACAAAAGAAATGGAGCTGTAAAATATATTGCTTACGGGGAGAGCAAAGAAATTCACAAGGGTTACAAAACAGGAATTCGAGATGATTGGTTTGTGGTTCCTTCATTAAAAATCTCTGACGCTTTGTTTATTAGAAGAAACAATCTCTATCCACGATTAATCATTAATCAGGCCAAAGCGTATACGACCGACACAATGCACAGAGTCTTTCTGAAAGCAGGCACTAATATCAAAGCACTTACCGCAAGCTATTATAATTCACTCTCACTTGCATTTACTGAAGTCTCCGGAAGAAGTCATGGCGGAGGAGTTCTTGAACTTATGCCGAATGAAGCAGAACGCGTTTTACTTCCGTACCATAAAGACAACTCATCTTTACTTCCGACAATTGACAAACTGATAAGGAGTAAAACGGACATTGATGATGTGCTAAAGATGACAAATCAAGTTATCCTTAAGGAGCACTATGGCTTTACTCAAAAGGAGATAAAATTGGCTCATAATATTTGGAAGAAATTATCGTACAGACGACTGAATCGAGGAAAGTAATTATTTAAAACCGCACATACAGCCCGCATCCAAAGCCAGTCAATAAGTGTGCTTAGTTTAGTGTAAGCCGACAATGCAGAAAATGAAAAATGCCCCACCGCGCGACTAACTAAAAAAGATTTATGTTAATTAACGGGGGACAAAAGACAAGGCTACGAATGAAGTGCGGAGAAGAGCCCTACAGCTACCAACAAAAATCTATACACTCCAACCTACGCCAACTCCGATTTCAACTGTAGCTTATCCAGATAATCCCAAACCAAACTGCTGGCACCCAGAATAGGAGCAGCCTGGTTTTGCATAGCCGAGGGCAACACTTTTATTTTACCACGGAACAGCGGCATCAGGTTAGCTTCCATGTGTTTAATGGTGGGGCGGAAGATCAGATCACCAGCCATGGATAGTCCTCCAAATAAAAAGATTGCTTCAGGATCAGTATGTACAACGGTCTCGGCTAATTTCATTCCGAGAATCCGGCCCGTGTATTCAAATGCTTCAATTGCTACTACATCGCCACGATGCGCAGCCTCCGAAATCATTTTGGTATTCAGATCTTCAAAACTAATTCCACGAAGTTCGCTTGGCTCCAGGTGATCGGCCAATAACTTATACACCGTGCGCTTAATGCCTGTTGCTGAAACATAAGTCTCCAGGCAACCGCGCTTGCCACAATTGCAATAACGACCAGCCGGGTTTACAGAAGTATGTCCCACTTCGCCTGCAATGCCGTGATGACCGTTTAATAAAACACCACCACACACAAAACCACTACCTAAACCTGTGCCGAGGGTAATCACCACAAAGTCCTTCATGTGTTTGGCGTTACCATAAATCATTTCACCCACGGCTGCAGCATTCGCATCGTTGGTTAAAATGCAGGGTACATCAAACTCTTCTTTAAACAAACGTGCCAGTGGTAATACACCTTTCCACTTTAAGTTAGTGGCGCGTTCAATATTTCCGCTATAATAATTTCCGTTTGCAGCACCCACACCAATACCCACTATGCGCGTATCGCCCGGTAACTCTTGTATTCCTTTTCGCAGCGCATCGGCCATTCCATCAAAGTAATCCTGAAACTCTTCGTATTGAGTTGTAGGAATGTTGCCTTGATGTAACACATTGCCGGCACGATCTACAATACCATACTTGGTGTTTGTTCCGCCAATATCAATGCCGATGGTAAGATCCTTCATGACTATTTAGATAGATAGTATTTTAGAAATGCGAAGTGACTCGCTGTCGATTTCGTGATGATGTTTCATGATGGTATCAAAATCGTTATAGACGATTTTGTTATTGAGAATTCCAACCATCACATCTTTCTCGCCTTTTAACAATCCCTCTACTGCTGCAACGCCCATTTTGCTGGCCAATACCCGATCGAAATAAGTAGGAGTACCCCCGCGTTGCAAATGCCCCAGTATGGTTACTTTAATATCGAAGTAGTTGTTACGTTCTGAAAACTTTTTAGCCAACTCCATAGCACCGCCTAGTTTGCTGCCTTCAGCAACAACAACTAAGCTCGACTTCTTATTGGTCTTGCCGCCTTCATCTAACTTGGCAAACAATTCGTCCAGTGTCATAGATTCTTCCGGAATGATGGTAGCCACCGCTCCACCGGCTATACCACAGTTGATAGCGATATAGCCAGAGTTGCGACCCATTACTTCAATAAAAAATAACCGGTTGTGTGAGATAGCGGTGTCGCGGATCTTATCAATGGCTTCAACAGCAGTGTTGGTAGCGGTATCAAATCCTACTGTAAAATCAGTACCGGCAATGTCGTTATCGATTGTGCCCGGAATACATACAGCAGGTATTCCGTATTCTTCATGAAGTTTATGTAACCCTGTGAAGGTACCATCGCCACCAATGGCTACAAGGGCTTCAATGCCATGCTTCTTTAGATTGATGAAAGCTTTTTCACGACCTTCTTTGGTTCTGAATTCCTGGCTGCGGGCTGACTTCAGAATAGTACCACCGCGTTGAATAATGTTACCTACAGAACGTGCTCCGAGTTTTACAATATCACCATCAATCATGCCTTCATACCCTTGCATGATTCCGTAGATGTCTTTCTTGTAATAAATGGCTGCCCGAACAACAGCTCTTAATGCGGCATTCATACCGGGTGCATCGCCACCAGATGTGAACACACCTATTTTAGAAATTTTTGACTCCATTAAAGCTTTAACAAGAGGCCCAAAAATACGCGTAAAACAGTGTTATCCAAGCGTTAAGGCTTTATTCCGATTTCAATCGTTTGAAATAATTAATCAGTCCGTTTGTGGATGAATCGTGTGATTGGATATTATCATTTGATGATAATTCGGGCAGGATTTTCTTGGCCAGAACTTTCCCTAATTCAACACCCCATTGATCGAAGCTGAAGATGTTCCAGATAACACCTTGTGCAAAGATTTTATGCTCGTATAACGCAGTTAATAACCCGAGTGTATAAGGTGTTAACTTCTTAAACATAATTGAGTTGGTAGGGCGGTTGCCCGCAAACACGCGGTAGGGAAGATGGAAATTTATTTCTTCCGAACTCATGCCTGTATTACGTAGTTCATCCTCAACTTCTGCTTCAGTTTTGCCCATCATCAGCGCTTCGGTTTGTGCGAAGTAGTTGGAGAGAAGTTTATCGTGATGATCGCCCACCGGATTTTGTGATTGTGCGGGTGCGATGAAGTCGCACGGAATAAGTTTGGTGCCTTGATGGATGAGTTGATAAAAAGCATGCTGACCATTTGTTCCGGGTTCGCCCCAAATGATAGGACCAGTTTGATAGTAGAATTGATTTCCATCGCGGTCAACTGATTTACCATTACTCTCCATATTACCTTGTTGGAAATATGCCGCAAAGCGATGCAGGTATTGATCGTACGGAAGTATAGCTTCTGAATGTGCTTCGAAGAAGTTGCCATACCACACACCTAACAAAGCCATTAGCACCGGAATGTTTTTTTCAAACGATTCATTCTTGAAGTGATTATCGGCTGCATGGGCACCTTCTAATAATTGTATGAAATTATCATAACCAATTGTGGCTGATATTGATAACCCAATAGATGACCACAACGAATACCGGCCACCTACCCAATCCCAAAACACAAACATGTTTTCGGGTGCAATACCAAAAGCGGTAACTGCTTTTGTGTTGGTTGAAACCGCTACAAAGTGTTTGGCTACATCGCCTTTATTGTTGGTCTGCTCCAGAAACCACTTCCTAGCACTTTCGGCATTGGTCATGGTTTCTTGTGTAGTGAATGTTTTAGACGCTATTATAAATAATGTGGTCTCGGGATTAAGATGCTTAACCGTTTCGGCCAGGTGCGTGCCATCCACATTTGAAACAAAGTGTGGGGTGATAGTAGAGTGGTAGGGTCTGAGTGCTTCCGTTACCATAAGTGGTCCAAGATCAGAACCACCAATGCCTATATTCACAATATCGGTAATAGCTTTGCCAGTATAACCTTTCCAATTGCCAGATAAGAGTTGATTCGAAAAGTTCTTGATTTGCTCTAATACTTTATTGATCAATGGCATTACATCTTCGCCATCTACATACACAGGTGTATTACTTCTATTGCGTAACGCGATATGCAAAACTGACCGATGTTCGGTTTGATTTATTTTATCGCCTCTGAACATGGCACTGATTGCTTCTTTCAATTCAACTTCGTTTGCCAACTCAAGCAAGTGTTTCAGGGTTTCATCGGTGATGATGTTTTTAGAGTAATCAAAAAGCAAATCGCCTAACTGAATATTAAATTTTGAAAACCGTGTGGGGTCCTCTTCAAACAGATCGCGCATGTGTGTGGCTTGCATCATTAAAAAATGAGTGCCAAGCTTTTGCCAGGCTTGTGTTTCGGTGGGGTTGTGTTTGGGTAGCATAAAAAGATTTTAAATCCGGATAACGGAAAACAAAAATAAGATGCGTGGAGTAGTAAAAAAATGGAATTGCTAGATGTGGTTAGCCACCCACTACCTTTTTCAGATTTTCAATGAGGCCTTCCCACAAATCTGCGAGTTCGTCCAGGTCGTCAAAGTCTGCGTAATCGGTTACTTTAAGAAAAGTGGTTTGGGTAAGTTCGTTTAGCTCCAGGCGTAATTCAAAATAACTGGGGTCTGCTTCATCAGCCTCCGATTCGGGCAGGTATTCGAACTTTACAAAATGATTGATCCGATGAGAACTCATAATGGCTTTATGCTCTTCATGATCCCATACGAACTTGAAAACCTTTTCGGGTGTTATCGTTACATCATCGGCAAACCATTCTGAAAGTCCGCTGGCCGTTTGCAGGTAGGGGTACAACATTTTAGTAGATGCGTGTACCTCGAAATCGCGGGTAAATAATTTTTTGTCTCCTTCAGCCATAACCTTGTCTGCCTTCGGTGTTTAAGTTAAAAAGATTTTTTATTCAACAGCAAATTAAACTTTCATTATTCACGTATTTAAAGAGCAAGAACTTTCAGTTGGAATTAAAATTTCTAAACGAAAGATTCCAAATTAAGGTTAGAATTGATTGAATTACTCAAAAGTTTGTATGTTTGCGCTCCCAAAATCAATTTGGCGCGGTAGCTCAGGTGGTTAGAGCGTTGGATTCATAACCCAAAGGTCGGGGGTTCAACTCCCCCCCGCGCTACATTTCTTCTCCCCATCACGCTGTTTTTCAATCTTCAAGTTGTAACACATCTGGTTAGGCTGTCAATACATTTTCTTCTTTTGATCTGGCTTCATTTTTGAAGCTATCTTTGCCCGGCATGAAAAAAATTGATAAGCTGATTCTCACTTCCTTTCTGGGGCCGTTTGTGCTCACCTTTCTGGTGGTGGTCTTCATCTTACTCAACATTCACATGCTGAAATATTTCGATGACATCATCGGGAAAGACTTAGGGTGGGATGTAATCGGACAATTACTTTTTTACTTCGCCATTTTCAATACACCGGTAGCTTTACCATTAGCTGTTTTATTATCATCATTAATTACGTTCGGAAATCTGGGCGAACACTTTGAATTAACGGCCATCAAAAGTTTAGGTATTTCGCTGCTGCGGAGTTTAGTACCCATCTTCGGGTTTGTGGTGTTAATAACCATTGGTGCGTTTATGGTAGGTAACTACCTTGTACCCAAAGCCGCCCTTGAAGCCTACAGTTTGCTATGGGATATAAAACAAAAGAAACCAGCACTTGACCTGCGACCGGGTGTATTCTATAATTCCATTCCCGGCATCAGTATTAAAGTGAATTATAAAATTCCGGAGACGGGTTTGTTAAAAGGTATCATCATTTATGATCATCGGGGTCGATCGGGGAACAAAGCCGTAATCGTAGCAGATTCAGGTCGTATGTATACGATTCTCAACGATACCTATTTGAAATTGGAATTGTTTCATGGCTATGATTATCTGGAGGGTAACACCGGACCTCAAAGTTATTCAAGCGGAGCCCGCCAGGAAGAGAGTTATCGAAAAACACAATTTGATAAATCCCAAATCGTATTCGACTTATCATCATTCGGATTAAATCGTACCGATAAAAAGTGGTTTCAAAGTAACCGCCTTATGCGTAACATGGATCAGCTTGAGGCCGATATGGATTCGGTTGACTACACCATCCGCACCGAATTGATTTCGGTATACTCAGCTCCTAAAAACATGTTTACGTATTACACTAATAAAGATAGGGTAACATGGCCTGAAGAAATCAAGCAGCATAAATTTAAACGCGACTCTACCGCCTTTGCGAAAAATGATGTTGATCCAACTGTAATTAACTCCAGGCCAGTGCTTGCAGAACCTGAAAAGCCAGTAATTAATATTACCTATACCGAACGTCATCAGCACCTGTCCGATAGCGTTTATCAAAAACCTTATACCGAAAGCGAGCTTGCCAGCGCACTCGCTCAGGCCCGAACCGTGAAAGCGCAACTACTTACTAATAATGCCAACATTCGGTCTTACGAAAACGAAAAACGCATCTTCTACATTCAATGGCATAAGATTATGGCTCAGGCCATAGCCTGTATTGCCATGTTTCTGATTGGAGCGCCTTTGGGTGCAATTATTAAAAAGGGCGGGCTGGGGGTGCCTGTATTAATGTCTATCCTGTTCTTTATTTTATTCTATGTGCTTTCGCTGATGGGTGAGAAGTGGGCCAAACAATCCGTTCTTTCAGTAGAAGTAGGAATGTGGCTGGCAAATGCAACGCTGTTTACCATCGGATTCATCTTTTTAAGACAGGCACGGGCCGATGCCCGCCTGTTCGACTCAGATTTCTACAGTGTGATCTGGGATCGGCTTTCCCGAAGATTTTCTAAAAAGACAGAATAGTCTGGTTTTGGTAATTTCAAGGCATTCATATACTTTTGCGCGTTGAAAAAAGTAGCTAAATAAAGATTAATCAAGATGTACCTCAATTCAGAAAAGAAGCAGGAATTGTTCAGCAAGCACGGATTTGGAAAGAAAAAAGCCGACACAGGCTCTCCGGAATCACAAATTGCCCTTTTTACGTATCGTATCAGCCATTTAACTGAGCATTTAAAAGGTCAACGCAAAGATCACTCAACCCAACAGGGTTTGTTAAAGTTAGTAGGAAAGCGCAAGAAGTTGCTGAATTACCTTCAGCGTACTAACATCGAGCGTTACCGTGCCGTATTAGCCGACCTCGACTTAAGAAAATAATAACTTTGAACCAAACGAACAGGGAACCGCAGGGTTCCCTTTCGCTTTTTTTATTAATGCCGGGTATGCTGTGAATTGTAGGCTGCCCGATAAATTCCTACCTATGAAACCAACAGTAATTACAAAATCGTGCGCGTTACCAGACGGGCGTCAAATCACAATCGAAACTGGTAAACTTGCCCGTCAGGCCGATGGCTCAGTCGTATTAAGAATGGGCAACACCATGTTGCTGGCAACAGCAGTTGCTTCGCCAACCGCAAAAGAAGGAACTGACTTCTTACCCTTGTCAGTTGATTATCAGGAAAAATTTGCCGCAACTGGTAAAATTCCTGGCGGATTTTTGAAGCGCGAAGGCAAACTTTCTGATTATGAAGTGTTGATCAGTCGCTTGGTTGATCGTGCCATACGTCCTTTATTCCCAGATGATTATCATGCGGATACTCAAGTAAACATTCAGTTAATTTCAGGTGATCTTAATGCCTTGCCCGATTCACTTGCTGCATTTGCTGCCTCAGCAGCATTGTCTGTTTCTGATATCCCTTTTCAAGGCCCCATTTCAGAGGTACGCGTAGTTCGTGTAGATGGTAAGTTCATCATTAACCCAACATTCGAACAGAAAGAAAAATCTGATCTCGACTTTATTGTAGCCGCATCTATCGAAAACATTCTGATGGTGGAAGGCGAATGCAAAGAAATTTCTGAAAGCGACATGCTGGAGGCGTTGAAGCTTGCGCATGAAGTTATAAAAACTCAGTGTCAGTTACAGATCGAATTAACTCAGGCAACAGGCAAAACAGAAAAGCGTACTTATTCGCACGAAGTGAAAGATGAGAACTTCAAAGAAGAGCTCTTCAAACTTTTGTACGATAAAGTTTATGCTGTAGCACTTCAGCAACTTACCAGCAAACACAAACGCTCAGAGTTGTTTGGTGCAATTGTAGAGGAGTATATGGCTTCCTTACCGGAAGACACTACAGTAAACAAAGACCTGGTTAAGAAATATTATAAAGACATTCAGAAAAGCGCCTGCCGCAACCTAGTGTTGAATGAGAAGTTCCGTTTAGATGGTCGCAAAACAAATGAGATTCGCCCGATATGGAGCGAAGTAGATTATTTACCATCTGCACACGGTTCATCCATCTTTACCCGTGGCGAAACGCAATCATTAAGTACCGTAACCCTGGGAACCAAGTTAGATGAACAAATGATTGATGGCGCCATGTTCGATGGTACCAACAAGTTTATTCTGCATTATAACTTCCCTGGCTTTTCTACAGGCGAAGTAAAACCTAACCGTGGTCCGGGAAGACGCGAAGTAGGCCATGGTAACTTAGCCATGCGCGCACTTAAGCAAGTATTGCCCGACATGACTACAAGTCCTTATACCATTCGTTTGGTTTCTGATATTCTCGAATCAAATGGTTCGTCATCTATGGCAACTGTTTGTGCGGGTTCACTTGCGCTGATGGATGCGGGTATCAAAATCTCAGCTCCGGTATCGGGTATTGCTATGGGTATGATTTCCGATAGTGCAACCAAACGCTATGCAATCTTGTCTGATATTCTTGGCGATGAAGATCACCTGGGCGATATGGACTTTAAAGTAACCGGCACCGAAAAAGGTATCACGGCTTGCCAGATGGATTTGAAAGTGGACGGGTTGACGTATGAAGTGTTGAGTGAAGCGTTGAATCAAGCCAAAGAAGGTCGTCTTCATATTTTGAATGAGATGAAGAAAACCATTACTCAGTCTAATGCTGATCTTAAACCACATGCACCACGTGCCGTTACTATCACTATCGATAAAGAAATGATTGGTGCCGTAATCGGGCCAGGCGGAAAAGTGGTTCAGGAAATTCAGAAGACAACCGGAGCAACTATTGTAATTGAAGAAGTTGGTAATAAAGGTATAGTGAACATTTTTGCCACTAACCAGGAAGTAATGGATGCTGCTGTTAAGCGTGTTAAAGCAATTGTAGCCATACCAGAAGTTGATCAGGTGTATGATGGCGTTGTAAAATCAATTATGCCATTCGGAGCATTTGTGGAGTTTATGCCAGGCAAAGATGGTCTGCTGCATATCTCTGAAATTAAGTGGGAGCGTCTTGAAACGATGGATGGGGTGCTGGAAGTAGGCGAGCAGCTAAAAGTGAAACTTGTGGAAGTGGACAAGAAAACCGGCAAATTCCGTCTATCCCGTAAGGTATTGATTCCCAGACCTCCCCGTAAGGAAGAAGCGCCTAGTGCGTAACCTCTTTGCGAATAACGGTTTTTGGAACTAAATTTTCGTTTTTACGTGTTTGACATATAACGACCACTAAGTTAGATGAGACAATTAAAGATCAGTAAACAGATTACCAACCGCGAGAGCCAGTCGCTGGATAAGTACTTGCAGGAAATTGGTAAGGTGGATTTGCTTACTCCCGATGAGGAAGTAGAGTTAGCCAAGCGTATTAAAGAAGGCGATCAGATTGCGTTGGAAAAACTTACCAAAGCAAACTTGCGCTTTGTAGTATCGGTGGCGAAGCAATATCAAAACCAGGGCCTTTCGTTAGGCGATTTGATTAACGAAGGTAACTTAGGTTTGATTAAAGCTGCACAGCGTTTTGATGAAACCCGCGGTTTCAAATTCATTTCATACGCGGTGTGGTGGATACGTCAATCCATTCTACAAGCGTTGGCCGAACAATCGCGTATTGTTCGCTTGCCGCTGAATCGCGTAGGATCGCTGAACAAGATTTCCAAAACATTCTCTGAACTGGAACAGAAGTTCGAACGTGAACCATCGCCAGAAGAATTAGCTGAAGTGTTGGAAGTAACAACTGCCGAAGTGGTAGATACCATGAAGATTTCAGGACGCCATGTGTCCATGGATGCGCCCTTTGTTCAAGGTGAAGAAAACAGTTTGTTGGATGTACTGGAAAACGATAGTGAAGAGACCCCGGATTCCGGTCTGATGACAGACTCGCTTCGCAGAGAAGTGCAGCGTGCGCTTTCAACGCTTACGCAGCGCGAATCGGATGTAATCACACTCTACTTCGGATTGAATGGCGAGCATGCCATGACACTCGAAGAGATTGGCGAAAAGTTTAACCTGACCCGCGAACGCGTTCGTCAGATTAAGGAGAAAGCTATTCGCAGATTGCGCCACACCTCCCGAAGCAAGGCTTTGAAGCCTTACCTCGGTTAATAATGTTACAATTTGATTTAATCATAGGGTCTCAAGTTGTTGAGGCCCTTTTTATTACGTTTTTAAGATTTGAGTTATGGAAAGAGAGAAAGTGTTGATTATCGGGTCTGGTCCGGCAGGTTATACCGCAGCCATTTATGCTGCCCGTGCAGGACTAACCCCAGTGTTGTACACCGGTGGCCAACCGGGTGGCCAGTTAACAACCACCAACGATGTGGAGAATTTTCCGGGTTACCCTGAAGGAATAAACGGCCCGCAAATGATGATTGATTTGCAGAAGCAAGCCGAACGGTTTGGCACGCGGGTACACTTTGCTTTGGCTACCGCTGTTGACTTTTCTGCATGGCCTCTGAAGGTCACAATTGATGAATCGAAAGTAGTGGAAGCAGAAAGTGTAATTGTGGCAACGGGTGCATCCGCTAAATATCTGGGACTGCCATCAGAAGAAACATTTGCCAACAAAGGCGTATCGGCTTGTGCTGTGTGCGATGGATTTTTCTACCGCGGTAAAGAGGTTGCGGTAGTTGGCGCTGGCGATTCGGCTGCTGAAGAATCAACTTACTTATCGAAGCTTTGTACCAAAGTGCATTTGATTGTGCGCAGAGACGAAATGCGGGCTTCTAAAATTATGCAACAACGGGTATTGAATACACCTAACATCGAAGTACACTGGAATTCAGAAACCGAAGAAGTATTGGGCGATGATAGTGGTGTTACCGGAGTGCGGTTGTTGAACAACAAGACCGGTGAGAAGAAAGACATTTCAGTGCAAGGCTTCTTTCTGGCCATTGGGCATAAACCCAATACCGATATTTTTAAGGGACAATTGGACATGGACGAATCTGGTTATGTAAAGGTTATTCCGGGCTCAACCAAAACAAATGTAGAAGGTGTGTTTGCGGTGGGCGATGTGGCCGATAGAGTGTATCGTCAAGCCATTACAGCTGCAGGAAGTGGTTGTATGGGTGCCTTGGATGCTGAAAAGTTTTTGGCTGCGAAGGAAGGTTTGGTTGCACATTAACATAAGTTACCGGTTTCCGGTTAAGTCATTTATCCATTACCTTAAACTAAATTAACGTATCAGCTATCACTCCCATAGACCGGGAACCGGTAACTGGTAACTTTTAAAAAATGAAATTAGATATCCTCATACTCGCTGCACACCCCGATGATGCCGAATTAGGTTGTGGCGGTACTATTGCCAAGCACGTGGCGATGGGGCATAAAGTAGGTATTGTCGATTTTACCCGTGGTGAGTTAGGTACCCGTGGTTCGGTGCCGGAGCGCGATCAGGAAGCTAAAGATGCAGCTAAGATTCTGGGTATTTCGATACGGGAGAATCTGAATTTCAGAGATGGCTTTTTTCAAAATGATGAAGCCCATCAACGCGAAGTAATCCGGGTAATCAGAAAGTATAAACCTGAGATTGTAATCGCCAATGCGATTTACGATCGGCATCCTGATCACGGCAAAGGTTCGGGGTTAAGTTTTGATGCTTGTTTTTATTCCGGGCTAACCAAAATTGAAACTACTGATAATGGCCTTAAGCAAGAAGCCTGGCGACCAAAATACTTATACCACTTTATACAAAGTCTGTTTATTGTACCCGATTTTGTTGTAGATGTTTCTGAATACTGGGATGTGAAGATGAATGCGGTGCGGGCATTCAAATCGCAATTCTATAGTGCCGATAGTAACGAACCTGAAACCCTTATTTCAAGTCCGGGCTTTATGAAACTTTTAGAAGCGCGAGGGCAGGAGTTAGGCTTTTCAATTGGGGCAACTTATGGTGAAGGATTTACCGTAAGAAGAACAATTGGTGTTAACTCGTTGAATGATTTACGATAGTTACGGAGCCAGTCGGTGAATTAACCATTTCCCTTCTTTAAAGTAGTAAACAATCCGATCGTGTAAACGACTGGCGCGACCTTGCCAAAATTCTATTTCAAAAGGTACAATTTCATAACCACCCCATTGGTGAGGCTTTGGCAGCACATCCTTGCCTTCAAACCGTTTTTCAATTTCTGTAACCCTGTCCTCTAACAACTCGCGGTTTTTAATAACCGAACTTTGGGGTGAGGCCCAGGCACCTATCTGACTTCCGCGTGGCCGACTTTGAAAATATGCCTCTGCAATTTTAGCATCAATGCGACCTGCAAGACCGCTCACCCGTACTTGTCTTTCTAATTCAGGCCAGAAAAATGTAAGCGCACAGGCAGGGTTTGCATCCAGTTCTTTTCCTTTCTGACTTTGATGATTTGTATAAAATAAAAACCGATCGCGTTCAACGCCTTTCAACAAAACAATGCGGGCCGAAGGTTTCCCGTGGCCATCCACAGTAGATAATGTCATGGCGTTGGGTTCGGGCACTTCAGCTTTAAGTGCTTCATTAAACCACGCATTAAATTGTTCTACAGGGTTTTGCGCAACACCTTTTACATCTAACGAAGCTTTGGTGTACTCTTTGCGGATTTCTGAAATCGATGTCATACAATTTTTTCAAAAATTAACAATTCGTGTGGTTGCGTAGTATGATTTCCTTTCTTTTATTAAGATTTATTTTCGATCCTAAACAGAAGCACTTTGGTCTTCGTTATAACGTTTAAGTATGGACTTTTTTAAATACGCCAATAAGATTTTACCTCAACGGGGCAGATTGTTGTTATCAGAACCTTATCTGGCCGATCCTAATTTTGAACGTACCACCGTTCTGTTAACCGAACACAACGATGCGGGTACAGTTGGCTTTATTCTCAATAAACCATCTGATAGTCGGGTAGGAGAAATTATGGAAGACCTTAAGGGATTGGATTCCCGGATCTTTATTGGCGGACCGGTGGAACAAGACACCTTGCATTATATTCATAGGATAGCTACACTTTACGATGCGATTGAGATACAACCAGGCTTATTTTGGGGTGGTAATTTCGATCAACTCATTTCAATGGTAGATACTCATCAGGTCTTAATTACCGATATAAAATTCTTTCTGGGCTATAGTGGCTGGAGTCCGGGCCAGTTAGATGAAGAATTGAAAATTGAGTCGTGGATTGTGAGCGATCTTACATCTGAACAATTGGTATTTGAAACCGATCCGGAACAGATGTGGAAACAGGCTATGCGCGATTTGGGCGGTCGTTTTACCATTTATTCCAAT
This sequence comes from Cytophagales bacterium, assembly GCA_017303795.1. Lineage (GTDB taxonomy): Bacteria > Bacteroidota > Bacteroidia > Cytophagales > Cyclobacteriaceae > ELB16-189. The sequence continues at coordinate 67,221 of JAFLBR010000006.1, forward strand.
TACCCGGCCGACCCCCGCATGAATTAAAGGATTTTACTATTTTTACCAGTCCTCGGGTATTTGAAAGAGGAGAGACGATGATGGAAAACGATAAAGAGGTGCAGGAGGCAGTGGGGCAGGAGGATTCGCTGTTGGTGCAAACACACCATGAAGAAGACCACGAAGTGGAGGTTGAAGACCACCATGAAGTAGACTACTCTGGTTTTACCAAGAGTGAATTGGTGGGTGCTGTTAAAGAACTGGCTAAAGAAGATAACTTCAAAAAAGTTGATCTGGCGCTGAAGGACATTAAGCCTTTGTTTGATGAAATGCGCGCTGCCGAAAGAAAAGAGGCACTGGATAAATTTAAGGCCGATGGTGGTATTGAAGAAGACTTTGAATTCCGGTTGGACGAGTTGGATCACACATTCGATGCTACTACAAAACTGATTCGAGATCGTAGAAACGAATACTTCCGCAATCTTGAAAACCGGAAGAATGAAAACCTGCGGAAGAAGAATGAGATTTTAGAAAGTCTGCGTACACTGATTGATGGTGAAGATAGTGCCCATTCGTTTCAAACCTTCAAAGAATTACAACAAGCCTGGAAACAGGTTGGGCCTGTTCCGCCTGCGCATATCAAAACCTTGTGGGCAAATTACAATGCTTTGATCGATCGCTTCTACGATCATCGGAATATCTATTTCGAATTGAAGGAGCTTGACCGAAAGAAAAATCTGGAAGCCAAGCATGAACTTTGTGTGCGTGCTGAACAATTAACAGCAAAGGAAAAAATAAAGGATGCTGTTAAGGAATTGAATGAGTTGCACAATGAGTTTAAGCACATTGGGCCCGTTCCCAAAGATGATCAGGAAACTGTATGGCAGCGCTTTAAGGCTGCATCGGATGCCGTATATGCTAAGCGCGATGAGTTTGTAGCTGGACTGCAAACCGAACTAAAAGCAAATTTTGAAGCTAAATCTGCCATAGCTGAAGAAGCCCAGACCTTTCAGCAGTTTACCACTGATAGGATTAAAGACTGGAATCAAAAAACACAAGATATCCTAGCATTACAAAAGCGTTGGGATGCTGTGGGTGGCACGCCACGTGCAAAATCAAAAGAGCTTAACAAAAAATTCTGGTCAGCATTCAAGCAGTTCTTTCATAATAAGAACCAGTTCTTTAAAAAACTGGATGAAGAACGTGATGGTAATCTGAAAGCCAAGCAACAATTGGTGGCTCGTGCTATCGAGTTAAAGGCAAGTGATGACTGGAACAAGACTTCGCAAGAGTTGAAACAACTGCAACTACAGTGGAAAGACATTGGCCCTGTACCCGAAAAACAACGCGATAAAATCTTTAAAGAGTTTAAAGAAGCATGCGATTTTTTCTTCAATCAGCGTAGAGGTTCGCAAGTTAAGGCCGATCAGGAACAAGAAGTAAACCTGAAGCAGAAGGAGACAATAATCGATGAGTTGATTTCCGCAACGGTAGCAGGCAACACCTCGGTTGAGCAATTAGATGAACTGCAGGCTAAGTTTAACGAGATCGGGTTTGTTCCAAAGAACGCAATCGCCTCAGTTAAACAACGCTTTACTGATGCCGTGGCTAAATATGTAAATTCTATTTCGGGATTGAGTGCGGCTGAACGTGAGCAAACGTTGTTGCAATCACAGCTTTCAGGGTTGAAAAACGATCCGCAAGCCGATCGCAAATTGTACAATAAAGAGCAGACTTTAAGAAAGCAGATTCAGAAGGCGGAGAACGATTTATCTACTTTGCGGAACAACCTGGAGTTCTTTGGAAGGTCTAAAAACGCTGAAAAATTGAAAGAGGAGTTCAATGGTAAGATTGAAGAAGCCAATCAAAACCTCATTCAACTAAAAAAGCAGCTAAAAATGCTGAAATCGGTGTGATGCGCCTTGCTTAAATCAACCGTTCCGTTATTTTTGCACCCTCGTTTAAGCCTCCTTAGCTCAGCTGGTAGAGCAACTGACTTGTAATCAGTAGGTCGCTGGTTCGATTCCGGCAGGGGGCTCTTAAAAATCAAAAGCAGTTCAGAAATGGACTGCTTTTTTTGTTTAATAATTCCCGGCCTACCGAAGCTTTAGCGTAGGTAGGCTCAAAAACCAAATCTATATAGGTTTGGTTTTTTTTATTTTTACACTGCCGCAACACCCTTATTATACTTATTCCGATAATCAATAGGTGTAAGCCCTGTGAGTTTCTTAAACACCGATCGAAAGGCTTTGGTATCGGTATAACCTACATCGTACATTACTTCGTTTATATTCTTGCGGGTAGATTCAAAGCTGCGTTTGGCCGCTTCTATTTTTACGCGCTGCATGTATTCGGTTACCGTATTGCTGGTGGCTTGCTTAAACCTGCGCTCAAAACTTCTGCGGCTAATGGCTACCATTCCGGCAAGTTGGTCGAGTGTTAACTTCTCCTGATAGTTCGCCTCAATATACTCTTGTACTTTTTTTATGGCTTCATCGGTGTGCGATTTCTGGCCGCGAAACATAGCAAATGCCGATTGGCTTTCGCGATCTATATCAATGGCAAAATATTTGGCTGCAAGTATGGCCGTATCGCGATCGGTGTATTTTTCTACCAGGTGCAACAACAAATTCCAATACGAGTTAGCACCACCGCTGGAGTAGATTCTGTTTTCTTCGGTAATAATACTGCCATCTTTTACCGTTACTTCCGGAAACATATTTCTAAACTCGTTATAGAATGCCCAATGCGTAGAGCAGGATTTTCCATCTAGCAAACCAGTGGAAGCAAGTAGAAACGCACCCACACAAAGTGAAGCTACCTCGGCACCTTGTTCATGTTGTTTCTTAATCCACGGAATAAAACTTTTGTTTTTGTCAATGGCAGATTTCATATCCCCGAAAAGGGCTGGAATAATAATCAGATCTGTTTGACTAACCTCGCTCCAGACTTTGTCGGCATGCACCGAGAAGGCACCTTCGTGCAAACGTACTTCGGGCGTATTGCCTACAAGCTGCACCTGAAACAAAGGTTGCTTACCGGCTGCAACTAAAAATTGATTGGCTGCTGTAAAGGCATAACGCGGATCGGCCACGGCTTCCATTACGGCCGACTCAGGAACCAGAATTGAAATGTGCTTCATTGGGTAAATGTAACTGGATTGACTGGCGCAATCAACCACATATTAAGGCGTAACTACAACCCGCTTATCAAATTTGTCAATGGCATCTTTGCTGTAAGATGAGTAGAATAATTTCGTACTTAAGCTTTAACGGCAATTGTTTTGATGCGATGAAGTTTTATCAGAAGTGTCTGGGTGGGGAGCTACGCATTCAGTTGGTGGGCGACAGTCCAGAGGCATCCACTTTGCCCAATGCATTTCATGCGTATGTACTGCAAGCGGAATTACGGAACGGAAGTATAGAAATGGTGGCTACGGATTTAGTGGGAGATGAGGGACTGCAAACCGGTAACCGAGTTTCTATGATGATGGTGTGTAAAACAAAAAAAGAATTTAACACTTACTTTAAAAAGCTGGCCATGGGCGGCACAATTATGCAACCGGCAAGAAAAAATTTCTGGGGAGTTTGGTTTGGTTCCCTGCAAGACCGGTACGGAAATTACTGGTTACTGCAATACGCTTAGTTAATGATTACGGGGAAGTTGAATGGTAAATGTGGAGCCTTCGCCCTCTTTACTTGTAATTTTTATTTTTCCTTTCAATCGATCAACGGATCGCTTAAGAATATATAAACCCAGTCCGCTGCCCGAAGCACTATCGGTAGCACGATAAAACATTTCAAAAATTTTCGCCTGATGTTCTTCCGGTATGCCCAGGCCGTTGTCTTCAACCTCCAGCAAAACCATTTCATCCTGCTCACGAATGGTTATTCTTACAAATGCATCCGCTTCCTGCGAATACTTGATAGCGTTCTCAATCAAGTTCTGTAAAATAGCATTCAACATAACCCACTCAGCTTCGTAGTTGATACCCGTTGCAACATCTTTTACAAACCGGATTCTTGGAAATTTACTTAAGCCCTGCAATGAGTTGATGCAGGTATCAACCAGGTTAACAAAGTCAATTTTCTCCCGCGAAAGACTAGTGTTATTTAACCGCGTAAGATTAATCAGCCCGCGAATCATCTGGTTAAGTCGATCCACCTGCTCGTGTTGTCGATCCAGGTATTCAATTGCTTTGGGATCGGTTACTTCAATTTTTGCAAGATGCGATAGACCCAGTAAAGAAGATATGGGGCCTTTTAAATCGTGCGAGATGCGGTAGAAGAATCCATCCAACTCCGCATTCTTAGCTTCAATAATTTCAGATTGTTTGCTAATGGTAGCGAGGTTGGCCTGAAGTTCGGTATTAACTTTTATCAGATCTTCGGTTCGCTCTTGAACGCGCTTCTCTAAAATTTCATTTGTGTTTTGCTGAATGCGCAACGCCTGCAATTGAATCTCCTCTTTCTCGCGTTTGTATCTTCTGTATCGATCGCCCAGCGCAAAAGCGATTATGCTGGTTTCCATGGCGGCACCAATTTCCACAAAGTGTGTAGTCCAGAAATTAAATTCAAAAACACCACTGTTTCGCAGGGTGAGAAATAATCCGCCAATCAGGTAAATAGTCCACGCGGCTATGTAGTAAGTAGCAATCGCATTTCCTTTTACGCGGCATACAATGCCGGTGGTAATAAACATGATGGTGCAAAGCGATATCAGGTTATTACCAGCCGAAGGTAATTCTTTAAGAACAATCAGTAGGATGGCCAATACTGACAATGGAATGAGTGAAAGCAGCGCATAATACATAACCCGCGAGTACTTGCGCACCTCCAGAAACCGAATGGTGAAAATGGCAAGCACACTGGTTAATACGCCTAACGAGAGGCGGCCTGTGTAAAAATTTACTTGTGGATTTTCGGGCCATAAAAATTTACTTGCATAGCCGGAGGCTGAAGCGAAAATCAAGAAGGTACACACAATCGTGCCCATGTAGGCCAGATAGTTGATCTGCTTTAAACTCAGGTAAATGAAAAAATTATAAAAGAACATCACCAGCAGAATGCCAAAAAATATTCCATACCATAAATCGTCTGTACGGGTCTTCTGATGAAACACTTCTTTGTCCATGATATAAACCGGAAATGTTTTAGGGCTTAGCCCGGTAATCTGAATATATACTTCGCTGTTGTTTAACGAATCGAACAGCAAAGGCAGAGCATGATTGGTGTGCGATATTGCCCGTTCACTTTGAGCTAAGTAATAGCCACTGCGGGAGTGTTGCCATGTGGTGTCTGTCTTCTGATAAAAATCAACATACTCCAGAAAGGGTGCCGGAATTTCCAGATACCATAAGGTATTTTGCCGTAGCGTGTGGGTATTTATCTTTAGCCAGAGTGGCTTTTTAAGATAACCAAAAGTTAATGCACCATTGTTTTTTGAAAAAGTAAGTTCGCGAACCTCATCAAACGTTAATCTTCCTGCAGAATCAATCAGTACTTCAACTTCGCTATCAACCCGATATACGGTGGTAGTATCACTTAGTTCAACTTGTGCGCATGTGTCAGCGCTCTTAACGAGTAACCCCAGACTAATCAAAAAAACAACGCACGTAACTCGCATCCTAAACTATTCAACAATAATGAGGTAATAGTTTTTCTTTCCTTTCTGCGCCAGCAAGTATTTGTTTTGGAGCAAACCGAAGCCCGGCTTTGCAGCCACATCGGTAAGTTTAATTTTATTAATGCTCACACCTCCGCCTTGAATCATTTTGCGGGCTTCACCTTTAGAGGGAAATATAGTGGCTTGTGTTAAGTCTGAAAGTAAATCGGTTACGGTGTTAGCCGATTCGTATGTTGATTTTGAAATCGTAACCTGTGGCACGCCTTCAAACACCGCCAGCAAAGTGTCTTCATCTAAGGTAATAAGATCTTCGGTAACGGAATTTCCGAACAGGATAGAAGAAGCTTTGATGGCTTGTTCAAGATCGGCCGGAGAGTGTACCCGCGCAGTTATATCTTTCGCCAGTGCAGTTTGTAGTATCCGCAAATGTGGAGCCGTTGCGTGTTCAGCCGTGAGCGAATCAATTTCAGCTTTATCCTTTAAAGTGAAAATCCGGATAAAGTTGGCCGCATCGTCATCGCTTGTATTAAGCCAGTATTGATAAAACTTGTATGGCGATGTCTTTTTAGGATCGAGCCAAACATTGCCACCTTCGGTTTTACCAAACTTGGTACCATCGGCTTTCTTAATCAGTTGTGTGGTTAGGGCATAAGCCTCGCCATTATCTTTTCTGCGGATGAATTCGGTGCCAGTAACAATGTTGCCCCATTGATCGGAGCCACCCATTTGAAGTTTGCAGTTCTTGTTTTTGAATAACCAATAGAAGTCGTAGCCCTGCACCAATTGGTAACTGAATTCGGTAAAAGAAAGCCCTGACTCCAACCGCTTTTGTACAGAATCTTTAGCCATCATGTAATTGATGGTAATGTGCTTGCCTACATCGCGGATAAAATCCAGAAACCGAAATTCTTTAAACCAATCGTAGTTGTTTACCATTTCGGCTGCGTTGGGTGCACCCGATGAGAAGTCGAGGAATTTTTCGAGTTGCGCCTTTACACAATTCACATTGTGGGTAAGCACTTCTTCCGATAGCAGGTTGCGTTCAGCCGATTTGCCTGACGGATCGCCCACCATGCCTGTAGCGCCACCCACCAATACAACAGGTTTATGGCCACAGCACTGAAACTGAAGCAATGTCATAATCTGAACCAAGTGGCCAATGTGCAGCGAATCGGCTGTAGGATCGAAGCCGATATAACCGGAGGTCATTCCCTTTTTAAGCTCATCTTCGGTACCGGGCATGATATCGTGCAACATGCCGCGCCATTTCAACTCCTCAACAAAATTCTTTTCCATTTTCGAAATCAGGCCTCAAATATAAGGTAGCTGGCGCAATCAAAATAATAGAATTCAGTTGAAGTTATAGTTTGTATTATTAATTGTAAAATTTTAAAAATCAATTATTTATGTGTTATTAACTAAAGTAATGTGTTTTTAAAATTTCAGGAAATTGATTAGCAAGTAGTATCATTGAAGTTTAAACTTCGATTCAACTATGCAACAGCCCGATTCACTCAATCTTGTAGCCGAATTTCACACCACCTTTAAACACCCGATATTAAGCGAGCCCACCATTCCTGCTGAGAACCGGTGCAAACTAAGAGTAGCCCTGTTGGCGGAAGAACTTAAGGAGCTTGAAGTGGCCATTCTGGAAAAAGACATTGTGGGGATTGCCGATGCCTTTTGCGATCTGCAATACGTTCTTTCCGGGGCGATACTGGAATTTGGTCTGGGCGATAAGTTTAAAGCCTTGTTTGATGAAGTGCAACGCTCTAACATGAGCAAGGCCTGTACTTCGGAAGCTGAAGCAAAAGCCACCGTGGAACATTATCTTAAAAAGGATGGCACCGAATGCTTCTACCAACAAGCAGGCGATAAGTGGCTGGTCTATCGCAAGTCTGACAATAAAACGATTAAGTCTGTAGGGTATTCTCCAGCCAACCTGGATGGGATTGTGAACGGCTGATCTACACGTAAAATTCTAATTGGAAAACGGCATCCTGGCCCCGGAGCGGCATAGGATGTATGGCAATAATTGTCATCTCATTGTATGCCTTAATAAACTCCTGCCGGCTTATGCGAAGCTTGGTAACGCCAGGCCTGATCTTATGGTACTGCATCCTGCCCGAACGGTTTGCCGTTGCAGAATACATGTATTCAAACCGGATAGGAATAGGAGAGGGGATGTACTTCATAGTGAATCACCTCATGCATAGGCACGCTTAAAATCGCTGTGCAACAGGCTGTTATGTACCATATTATACTGCGCCAATAACGAATAGGCCCATTGTGGTACATAGTTAAACCGGTTTTCGTATTCCGATATCTTGTTACACAACTCGCTAACATAAAACCGGATCTGATCCAGATTGCGGCAATCTGAAGGGCGCTCAAAGTTTCTGGAAGTGAAATTCCTGAAGTCTGACTCAAGTTTTTTCTTTTCGAATTCGCTCATATCATTGTGCATTTATACACAATGATAAATATAATTTTTACATATATACAAATATTTATGTGCAATATTTCACAAAATATTTCAAAAGCCTTCATTTTACTGCAAAAACAAGGTTTTACCGATTTGAGATTTTACTCTGATCTGTTGATGAAGTAGACTAAAAACCTAATACCAATGCACTTTGTTAAATCGCTACAGTCATCACATTCAAAAGCTTGTTTTATCGTTATTGTATTACCTTTAGAATCTTAATTTAAACCTTAGTATGGATAATCTGGATGAACTTGCGTTTGTGGATGGCTGGTACAATTTTATGTTGGTATCGGCAATTGTATGTGTTGTTATTGCTCTGGTCGTGTTTCTGATTTATCACCTCAAAGTTTCTTTGATTAAAACCTATAAAGAAAAGCATGACTATGTAAATGCTTCCGAAATCAAGTGGCTTAATTGGGTGTTTGTATTCCTCGGTATTTCCGTTGCTTGCCTTATTAACATGTATGGCAAAGATGAAATAGGAGGTCCGGGTACGGCCTTCTTCGTGCGGTTATTCTTTTCAGTGGCAGGCGCAACGTTGGTCATGTATATCGCATCGCTTATACTCAGGTTTTATTACCCTACACCACTTAATAAGAAACTGCGCAAATTACGGTATGCACCGCGCACCTCTTCGGCTGGTAACAAAATGAAACTGCTTAGCGAAGATGAAGAAGATGTTCACCTGAATGAAGGTATGCAGGCGGAGGAGAACATCTTTTCAATTGACTACGATGTGTGGGTGGATGAAAAAACACAAGAAGTTCGGATTGAGAAATACCAAGGTCATTTGATTTCGCTACAGTGCAATAACTGTAGCTTTTACACCATGCGCGTTCAGCGCGAAGAAATTATCGAGCGTCAGGAAGATGGTTCGCCAAAAGAATTGCTAAAGCATTACCAATGTTCTTACTGTAAAAATATCCGCGCCACTCAGTTTTCTATCAGTCGCAAAGAGTCTGAAGATTACAAACACGTGAAACCTAAGTTTAGGAAGAGTTCCAAAAACATTGAGCTTATTAAAATCGACATTCATTCAGCCCTTGGCGGAAAGAAAACATTCGAATTCCAGTCGGTTGAGGAAGTACAAAAATTCCTGAATGAGTTCGATTTTGATAAAGTTGCCTGAAAAAACGGCATCTTGTTTGTTACCCCTTCCGTTATTAAACAGAAATAATTGATTATGAGTAAAAGATTTGTTGTTGGAATTGGATTAGTAGTGCTGTTGGCGGTGAAGGTTCAGGCACAAGATACTTTACAGTTTAAATCCAAGCCGGTTTTTGGAAAAGAAGCCCGTGTTATCTCCTACATCCTGGATAACAATCATTACCGGAAAATAAAACTTAACGATTCGTTGTCGGCTGCTATTTTAACACGCTATGTTAAAGAACTGGATAACAGTAAAACTTATTTTCTTGCTTCGGATGTAAAGGCTTTCGATCGGTATAAATATTCTATTGATGACTTAACCCGAAATGAAAACGTAACGCCAGCATTCGAAATCTATAGAGTGTTTGATAAGCGTTATAAAGAACGTATGGACTACGTGTTAAATACACTGGTGAACCAAAACTATGATTACGCTACAGATGAATATTACGATACTGATCGTGACAAAGCTAATTGGGCCAACAGCAAAGAAGAACTTAACGACATCTGGCGGAAGATTATCAAAAGCCAGGCATTAAGCTTAAAGCTGGCAGGTAAAAAGCCCGAAGAAATTACCGAAACACTAAAGACCCGGTATCAACGATTCAGCAAAACTTTTTCGCAATTCAATTCTGAAGATGTGTTCAGCATCTACATGAATTCAATTACTGAAGCTTACGATCCGCACACCAACTACATGTCGCCAAAACAATCTGATTTGTTTAAGCAGCAAATGAGTTTATCGTTGGAAGGTATTGGTGCACAACTGCAATCAGAAAACGATTATGTTAAAATAGTGAAGATATTACCGGGTGGCGATGCGCAGAAATCGGGTAAAGTAAATGTTAACGATTTGATTACCGCAGTTGCACAAGGCAAGGATGGTGAAATGGTTGATGTAGTGGGCTGGCGCCTGGACGATGTTGTAAAACTGATTAAAGGTCCGAAGGGAACTGTAGTTCGTTTAATGATTCTTCCTGCAAAGACTGGCGTAAACGGGCCGGCCCAGGAAGTTGTGTTGGTGCGCGATAAAATTAAATTAGAAGATCAGGCTGCTAAGAAAGAAGTAATCAATTATCAGCTAAATGGTCGGCAGGCAAAATTGGGTGTTATTTCATTGCCCAGTTTCTATATGGATTATGAAGCCTATCAAAAAGGTGATCCCAACTATAAAAGCACCACCCGCGATGTGAAACGCCTGATTGGTGAACTTAAAGCAGAAGGCGTGGAAGGAATTGTAATGGATTTGAGAAATAACGGGGGTGGCTCTTTACCAGAGGCTGTTGATCTTACCGGATTGTTCATTAAAGATGGGCCTGTGGTGCAAGTGAAAAACTCGACCAACAAGATTGATGTACTTCCCGATGACGATAAAGAAATTTTTTATGGCGGACCATTGGTTGTATTAACCAATCGCTTTAGTGCCTCAGCATCAGAAATTTTTGCGGGAGCCATACAGGATTATCAACGTGGCGTGGTAGTAGGCGAGTCCACCTTTGGAAAAGGAACGGTACAAACGGTGTTGGATCTGAGTAGATTTATTAATGATACCGAACCCGTAGGCGAATTAAAACTTACGTTTCAGAAATTCTACCGTGTAACGGGAAGCAGTACGCAACACAAAGGCGTATCGCCCGATATCAATCTGCCTTCCCCATTTGATGCGGAACATTTTGGCGAAAGTTCCAGCCCTAACGCATTACCGTGGGATGTAATTCGGGCGGCAAGTTTCCAGAAAGTAACTCAGGTAAATCCTCAGGTACTGGCTGGTTTAAATAAAGCTTATTCGGATAGAACCCGTTACGATGCCAACCTTAAAAAGTTTATCACCGAAACAGATGAACTTAAAAAGAACCTGAATGAAACGCGCATTTCATTAAATGAAACAAAGCGCAAGCAGGAAATGGCCGAAGCGGAAAAGAAGAAAGCTGCCGAAAAGTTAGACACCAAGATCACCTCTAAAGAAGGCTTGCCGGTAGATGAACTTCAGAACCTGAAAGATGAATACCTGCGCGAAGGTTTACTTATTCTGGGCGACCTGATTACAAAACGATTTGGATAATCCTATCGGGATACCGTAACGGGAGTGAGCGTGTAACCTTTTGCTTTTAACAAAGTCAATAGACCACGCTCACCCTCCAGGTGCCCGATGCCTACCGATACAAAAGCTACATCATTCTTCATCATCTTCTCAAGTTTGGGTAGCCACTCTTCATTGCGTTTATAATAAAATTCTTCAATGAATTTCTGGTTGTTATCGAGTGGGTGTAAGGTGTATTCAAAAATCTCTTCCAGTTTGCCTTGCGGATAATCGGCCATCAGTTTTTTAAATTCTTCTTTCTGATCTTTAAAGTAAGTGGCAGCATGAACAAGCGCCAACACTTGCTCGTTAACCGGAAACGAGTTTAAGGCCGCAGCCTCGCGTTCAATTTTTTCAAGACTATACGTTTTAACTTTATTGGCTTTGGCAAAGCGCAGTAACTCAATATCATAATATTTTACACCTTCGCCTAAAGCCAGCCGCGTCATCGAAACAGAAATAGCCAGTGGTTTTAATCGGGCATACTTAGCTTCGAACGCAACTTTTCCAATACCAAACTCTTTTTCGAACAGTGAAGTTACTTGCTTGTATTGTTCAGGTGTGGTATGCGTGGCCAGACTTTCTCCTTTTGGAAAATGTAATGCCTTATTCAACTCGTGTTGTGCATGATGATCTACCTGATCCTCAATCACAAACAGATTGGCTGCTTTGATTTTATCTTTTGCTTCCTGCGGAAAGTAGAATTCTTTTTCGCCTGTAAACTTCAACGTTCCAAACAAGTACGATGGCTTGGTAATTCCATTGCCCGAAATCTCCCAAAGGATACTGCTATCCTGTGCTATCGATATCGAAACTGACAAAAAGACTAAACCCAAGACAACCAAACACTTTTTCATGTTATAAATTTTGTTGACAAAGAAAGCAGAAATGCCGGAGAAAAGGAAGTTGATAAATTTTAAGGAAACCCAAATTAAGGTACTGGATTGCAACGCTATTCCTTGTAAATTACGCCTTTTGGTTCGTACATGAGTGAAGAACTTTTAAAAGCAATCGTACAACTTTTCGCCATTGTGGCTAAGGAGCGGATAACGGACGAGGAGCGCGCCAACATCAAAGACTTTTTATCGCTGCACCTCAATCAGGAAGCTACCCGCTATTACCTGTCGTTGTTTGATGAGTTCTGCAAAGCCAACAAAAGAACTGTTGAGCCTAACCTGAACGTAGATGCCGAAACGCTTGAGTTTGTGGATGATTGGTCGCAGATCATGCAGATCGCCAAAAAAGTAAATCAATCGCTAACTACGCAGCAAAAGGTAATACTTACGGTAAAGATTATTGAACTGTGTTATGCCGATGGCGAATTGTCTGAGCGACAAAGCAACCTGGTGTATTACATTGGTGAAGCTTTGAAAATTCCACAACGCGATATCAAAGCCATTCGCACGTTTGTACATGGGCAAGATATTGAAGAACTCTCTTCCAAAAATATTCTGGTTATAGATGAAGGCTCCGGTGGCGATGATTTTCCGGGTCCGCGTATAACAGCTAAAGACCTTACGGGATTAATTGCCATTCTTCGGTTAGCCGATATTGAAACTTACTTGATCAAGTATCTGGGTATAACACCGCTTTATCTCAACAGCATTCCGCTCAAGAGTCGCAAGATAGATGTGTTTGCCACAGGCAGTGCTATTCGTGGGGCCAAGATCGAACCCATTTACTATTCTGACATTGTAAGTAAGTTTCTGTTTGAAGAAAGCGAAACCGACATTTCGTTTATTGGCGAACACGTTTTCTACCATTTTAAAAGTGGCAAGGCTGGTTTACAAAACATAAACATATCCGAAACCGGTGGTAAGTTAATTGGCTTGATGGGTGCCAGTGGTTCGGGTAAATCTACTTTACTTAACGTGTTGAATGGTTCCGAAAAACCATCGAGTGGTCGCGTGCTGATTAATGGCATTGATGTTCACAAAGAGCCACACAAAGTAGATGGTGTAATAGGTTTTATTCCTCAAGATGATTTGCTGATTGAAGATCTTTCTGTTTTTGAAAACCTCTATTACTCGGCCCGGCTTTGTTTTGGAAATTTTTCGGATGAAGAGATTGCGGAACGAGTAGAGAAGGTTCTGGTTAACCTGGGCCTTTCTGAAATCCGCGATCTTAAAGTGGGTTCGCCTATGCATAAAACCATTAGTGGTGGTCAGCGTAAGCGATTAAACATCGGGTTGGAATTATTGCGCGAACCTACCATTCTGTTTGTTGATGAACCTACCTCCGGTTTGTCATCCCGCGATTCGGAAAACATCATGGACTTGTTGAAAGAGTTGGCGTTGCGGGGTAAAATGATTTTTGTAGTTATTCACCAACCCTCATCCGACATCTTTAAGATGTTCGATACACTTATTATTTTGGATGTGGGTGGTTTCCAGATTTATTATGGCAACCCAACGGAATCAGTAAATTATTTTCAGGATATAGTTAATGCGGCTAACAAAATTCCAGGTGCTTGTCCGGAATGCGGTAATATTAATCCCGAACAGGTATTTAATATTATCGAAACGCGGGTAGTGAATGAGTTCGGTCGATTTACGCATACGCGCAAAGTTTCACCCGGTCAGTGGTATCAGTACTTCAAGCAGAAAATAAAAATTCCAAAGGTTCAGGAGATAAAAGATCCACTACCGGTTGTACAAAAGATTCCCGGTTGGTTATCGCAATTAAAAGTGTTCATTATTCGCGATGTACTGGCCAAACTTGCCAACAAACAATACTTGATTGTTAACCTTTCGTTGGCACCGGTGCTGGCTATTTTCATTGCTTACTTTGTAAAGTATTACGATGCCGTAACCACCGATGCTCCACACTACATATTTTACCATAACAGCAATGTTCCGGTTTATTTTTTCATGAGCGTGGTGGTGGCCTTGTTTGTAGGTTTGATTGTAAGTGCCGAAGAAATTTTCAGGGACAGAAAAATTCTGAAACGAGAACGATACCTGAATCTAAGCAGCAGCAGCTATCTGGTTTCTAAAGTGATTATACTGTTTAGTTTGTCGGCCATTCAAACCATTATGTTTATGGCGCTGGGTAACTGGATTTTGGAAATTCCTTTAACCGAAATGCGGTATTGGCTTGTACTGTTTTCGTGCTCGTGCTTTGCCAATATGTTAGGTTTAAATATTTCATCGGCTTTCGATTCGGCAGTAACCATTTACATTCTTATTCCGGTACTTATCATTCCACAGTTATTACTAAGCGGAGTAGTAATTAGTTTCGATAAGTTTAATCCGAAAGTGGGTACACCAAACGGTATTCCGGTTTTGGGCGAGATGATGGCTTCACGCTGGGCTTTCGAAGCATTGATGGTTACCCAATTCAAAGACAACCCCTTTGAAAAACAGTTTTATAAATACGATCAGCAGGCGGCCAATGCTAATTATAAGCGTTTGTATTTTATCCCTACACTTGAATCGCGGTTAGCCACGGTAATTAATAACCGAACGCGTTGGCGCGATAGAAGTGATGATAATCCGGTAAAGAAAGCTCTTGACTTATTGCATACCGAAATAGGTTATGAATTACAGAAGATTGGCACAGATCGGTTTCCGGAATTAGATCGCTTGCAGATTGGAAAGTTTGACTCAACAGTTTATGCAAAGACCGATAACTTTCTAAAAGTACTGAAACAATACTATGGTATTAAACTAACCAAGGCAAACGAAAAAGTCGATTCGATAAGAGCTCAATTAATTAAAAATGCAGGTGGCGAAGAAGCCTATAATGCTTTTAGGATGAACTACACCAACGATGCCGTAAGCGATATGGTACAGAACAATTCTGAGATAAACCGGATTTTGGAGTGGCGCGGAAAACTGGTGCAGAAGTATTACCCTATCTATTTCACCGATCATCGCCCCGCCAATCCAGTCGATTTTACAGCTAACTTTTATGTTCCAACCAAACCCATGTTTGGGGCCGTGTTCGATACGCTATACTTCAACATAGCCGTTATCTGGGTGTTTACCATCATTCTGTACATAACACTTTATTATCAGTTGTTACAGAAGGCTATAAGCAGCTTGGAAGTGTATAGAAAATACCGCAAGAGGGACCGCAATTAGGCTGACTTTTATAATTTTGTACTTTCTAAAATCAAATAAATCAATACACATGAAGACAAAATTATTCTTAGCATTTATCTGGATAGTTGTTTTAGCGGCTTGTTCCAAAAAAGAAGAGCAGGCTGTTGCCGAAGTTGCAACTGAAGAAGTAAACGATTGGGCTGAAATGGATTCGTTCCACATGATTATGGCCGAAGCATTCCATCCGTTTAAAGATTCAGCTAACCTGGAACCCGTAAAAACCTTAGCTGAAGAAATGGCTGTTGAAGCAGATAAGTGGGCTGCCGCTGCATTGCCTGCTAAAGTAGATACCGAAGACGTTAAAAGTCTGTTAGCAAAACTTAAAACCGATACCCGCGCACTTGCCGATAAAGTAAAAGCCGGTGCTGGTAACGATGAGTTAGGTGCTGATCTTACCGCCCTGCACGACAACTTCCACGGCATAATGGAAGCCTGGCACAAAGGCAAAGGTGAGAAACATGAACACCAACATTGATTAATAAACAAAAGCCACTGAAAGGTGGCTTTTTTATTGGAACTACTTTCCATAGATAATGCTAAAGATAGCCTGGTCGCCAGAATACGTGCTACCTTTACCACCCAATCATCGATTCCCGATGAGTAAGTACGAGGTGTTGCCGCAACAACTTCTGCATGAAGGTACTATTAACGAAAGTAATTTCTTTGCACCACAACCATTAGAGGATGAGTGGATACTACTTACGCATGATGGCGACTACTGGCACAAACTTCACAACCTGCAACTTACCCCACAAGAAATCAGGCGCACTGGCTTTCCGCTTACGCGCGAACTGGTTGAACGAGAAATCCGGATTGCGAATGGAACAGTACAATGTGCCGTGTTCGCCTTGCAATACGGTATAGCCATGAACATTGCCGGTGGCACCCATCACGCTTTTACCAATAGGGGTGAAGGATTTTGTTTACTGAACGATATAGCCATTGCAGCCAATTACTTGCTCCACCAAAAGTTAGTTTCTAAAATTCTGGTGGTAGATTTAGATGTACATCAGGGCAACGGCACCGCACAGATTTTCCGAAACGATGATCGTGTGTTTACCTTCAGTATGCATGGTGCCAATAATTACCCGCTTCAAAAAGAACAATCCGATCTCGACATTGGGTTGAAGGATTTTACAACCGATAATTTTTACCTCAGCACACTTGATCTTAACCTGAAAAACCTGATCAATACCGTGCAACCCGAATTCATTTTTTACCAATCGGGTGTAGATATTCTGGAGACTGATAAACTCGGGCGGTTAAGTGTTTCCCGCGAAGGGTGCAAACAACGCGACCGCCTGGTGTTGGAAGCAGCCAAACACAATCGTATTCCGATTGTAGTTAGTATGGGTGGTGGCTATTCGCCCAACTTCCGCGATATTATTGAAGCCCATGCCAACACTTACCGGCTGGCCCAACACATTTTCTTTTAACCGGTAGTTTTATCCAATTCATTTTAAATTAACTTACCGTGAAACTTATGAGTTCATGTCTTCAACTGCTATAACCAAAGAAGATAAAAGCACCCTTTGGTCTGTTATCACTGCCTCGTCTGTAGGTACATTAATCGAGTGGTACGATTTCTATATTTTCGGAAGTCTGGCCACCATCCTCGCCAAACAATTCTTTCCGCAAAGCAATCCAACGGTAGCGTTCTTATCTACGCTGGCAACTTTTGCTGCGGGCTTTGTAGTGCGCCCGTTTGGTGCTATTGTCTTTGGGCGCTTGGGCGATTTGGTTGGGCGCAAGTACACCTTTATGGTTACGCTGGTGCTGATGGGTGGTTCCACATTTGCAATCGGCTTAATTCCCGGTTATGCTACCATTGGTATTGCTGCACCCATTCTTGTTTTAATTCTTCGATTGCTGCAAGGTCTTGCACTGGGTGGTGAATATGGAGGTGCTGCAACGTATGTAGCGGAGCATGCTCCCGCAAACAGACGTGGATTTTATACCAGCTTTATTCAAACTACCGCTACGCTTGGGTTATTTGTTTCGATAGGCGTCATCCTGGCCGTGCGGCATTCAGTAGGAGTAGATGAATTTTCTTCATGGGGTTGGCGCATTCCATTTTTGTTGTCGGCATTGCTGGTAGGGGTTTCGGTTTACATCCGCATGCGTATGCAGGAGAGTCCGCTGTTTAAAAAAATAAAAGCTGAAGGAAAGATTTCAAAGAACCCGATCAAAGAAAGTTTTGGCAAAAAAGAAAATCTGAAAATGGTTTTGATTGCGTTGTTTGGTGCGGCCGCTGGGCAAGGTGTGGTGTGGTACACCGGGCAGTTTTATGCCATGACTTTTCTGGAGCAAATCTGCAAAGTTGAGTTTGTACAAACGCGTGACATCATTGCGATTGCCTTGTTAATTGGTACTCCGTTCTTTATTGTGTTTGGTGGGTGGAGCGATCGGGTAGGGCGTAAGTATATTATGCTCGGTGGTATGTTGTTGGCAGTATTTCTATACAGGCCTATCTACAAAACCATGTTCGCCATTGCCGATGTAAAAACAAAAGTAGAAATGGAGGCGGCCAAATCGCTTACGCGAAACAGCACCGTACATGCTGCGGGCGATACCACTTTCGTTTATCAAACCAGCCGCATGTACACGGACAATACCATTCAGAACGAGACGCATAAAATGCGAACCGATGGTAGCATCAACGAAACTAAAACCGAAATAATTCTGCCTAACCGCGATTTCTGGTTGATGATTGCATTGGTGTTTGTGCAGGTTATTATGGTTACTATGGTATATGGCCCCATAGCTGCATTTTTGGTCGAGTTGTTCCCAACACGAATAAGATATACCTCTATGTCGTTACCGTATCATATCGGCAATGGAATTTTTGGTGGACTAACTCCTTTTATTGCCACCTGGCTATTCGAGAATAGTAAAAACAGTGAGGGTGTTGGCGATCCTGTTTCCGGTTTATGGTATCCCATTGCCATAGCTGCGGCATGTTTTGTAATTGGTATGATCTTTCTCAGCAACAAAAAACCTGCTGATGTAACAGAGTAATGGCTAAGAAGTCGCAATGGACATTAGTAGGCAAACGTAAGCTGGAGTTATCCAATCTGGAAAAAGTTTTGTTTCCGGAAGATGGTGTAACTAAAGCCGAGATAATTGAATACTATTTAAAGATTGCGCCCACATTATTACAACACATCAAAGGTCGTGCGCTTACGCTGATCCGTTTTCCGGATGGCATTCATGGTGAAAGTTTTTATCAGAAGAACCGGCCGGAGTGGGCACCTGATTGGCTGGAGTTTGTAAAGCTCGGCAAAGAAGAAAAGAAAGATTACATCATTGCTACCGAACCGGCATCGTTGGTTTGGTTGGCTAACCTGGCATCCTTAGAGTTACATCAGTTGCACAGTCGCAAGCCGGATTTTGAACATCCTGATTACATGGTGTTCGACCTCGATCCGCCCGAAGGGTATGATTTTCCTAAAATAGTTTTGCTGGCGCAAGACCTGCGCACTTTTATCGAATCATTCGGTTATACGTGTTATGTAAAAACTACTGGCGGTAAAGGAATTCACATCTGCTGCCCGATAGAACCGAAGTGGGATTTTCATACCGTGTTTGAAGCTGCACAATCAATCGCGCTGCCATTCACCGAAAGGTATCCGAAAGAGACAACGCTGCACATCAAAAAAGAAGCGCGCAAAGGCCGCGTGTTGATAGACATTTTCAGAATCCGATCCGGACAAAGCATTGTATCGCCATACAGTTTGCGCGGTCGCAATGGCGCACCGGTTTCAATGCCACTTACGTGGGATGAGCTTGCACTTGTAAAATCACCTGTGGAATTTAATATTAACAACGCGGTTGATAAAGTAATACAGGATGGTGATGCATGGGAAGGAATAGATGCATTTGCTGTGGAGATACACACGCATCGCAAACCAAAGGTGGTGAAGGAAAAAAAGTTGCCACCCAACGCAAAACACAAAACACCCGAGCAACTTGAATCGTACGAAAAGAAACGCGACTTCAAAAAAACGCCTGAACCCGAAGCCCGCATTATTGAAGGCAGCGGAACCAGCTTTGTCATTCACCGGCATCATGCTTCGCACCTGCATTACGATTTGCGTTTAGAGCAAGATGGCGTATTGAAATCGTGGGCGGTGCCAAGGGGTATGCCTCCGCATCCGGGTGTAAAACGGTTGGCTGTCCAAACCGAAGATCACCCCATGAAGTATCTGACGTTTGATGGTGAAATCCCGAAAGGTCAATATGGTGCGGGTGAAATGTGGATTTATGCATTGGGAAAATATCAGATCACCAAAGACAAGAAAGACGGATTTTATTTTCGCCTGAGTAGCAAAGAAATAAATGGTGAGTACAGGATTTATAAAATAAAAAATAAAGAGTGGTTGCTGGAGCGCGTAGATACACCACAGGTAAATTATTTACAGGATGTTATTGAGCCGATGCTTTCGGCTTCAGCCGAAAAACCGCCTGTGGGCGATAAGTATTTGCATGAAATAAAATGGGATGGCATTCGCGCAATTATTGCTGTGGAAGATGGACAAGTGAGAATACGCACGCGTAACCATAACGAAGTAACTAAACAGTTTCCGGAACTTACAGTTGCCGATAAAGCTTTTCGTACAACCTGTGGATTGTTTGATGCGGAGATTGTTTGTCTCGATAAATCTGGAAAAGCAGATTTTAAAAAAGTGATTCACCGGTTGATGAGCACAGGCGAAACGTCCATTCAGAAAGGTGTGAAGAGCAGTCCTGTGCATTGTTATGTGTTCGATTGCCTGTATATGGATGGTCGCAATTTGATTAACGAACCACTTGAGAAAAGACGCGAGTGGTTGAAAGATGCCCTTAAGCCCGAAACGCCTTATCGCATAAGCGAGGCGGTAGAAGATGGGGCCGCTTTATTTGAAGCTGCAAAGGAGTTTGCATTGGAGGGAATTATCTCAAAAGATAAAACGGGTAAATACTTTCCGGGCAAACGGTCGGACTATTGGTTGAAAGTGAAAGTACGCAGTACGCGCGAGTGTGTTATTCTTGGTTATAATCCCGGCAAGGGCGACCGCAGTGTTACCTTTGGTGGATTACACATTGCCGAACGTGATGGTAGTAATTTTATTTATCGAGGTAAGGTGGGCACCGGTTTTGATGATGCACTGATCAAGGAAATCTTCAAGCAACTGAAAGCCTTGAAGGAAATTAAGAAGCCTATTCCCGATAAGGTAATGGACGAGAAGATCAGCATTTGGGTAGAACCGAAGTTGATGGCCGAAATTAGTTTTTCGATGATTACCAAAGATCAACAGTTTCGCGAGCCAGTGTTTGTTCGGCTACGGCCGGATATGAGTTGATTAGTTTTTTGAATTGTGAAGGCGTAATGACGACTCTAAAACTAAAGAAAGACTTACGCCTGATACTGGTTTGTTCGGTTATATCCGATAAGAGTTGACAAATAGTCAACTTTGTAGTACTTTTGACGCAGCATGCGAATAATTTCAAAAAAAACGCTTAAGGACTATTGGCTAAAGCATGCTAATTGCCGCAAAGAACTTGAAGAGTGGCATGCTGTTGCTTCGCGGGCAGTATGGCGAACACCAAGAGATGTAAAGGATGTTTACCCAAAAGCCAGTATTGTTGGGAACAACCGGATAGTATTTGATATGGGAAGTAATTTCAGATTGGTTGTAAAGTTTGCCTATAGAAGCCAGATTGGTTATATCAGATTTATCGGCACTCATTCTGAATATGATAAAATTAATGTTGAAATAGTTTGATTTATGAATAATGTTGAAATCAGGGCAATTAAAAGTAAGAAGCAGTATGATCAATACTTGCGTGTGATTGATGGCCTAATGGATATTGATCCTTCCCCTAATTCTGAGGAAGGAAAGCTTCTTGAAACACTAGCCATTCTGGTTGAAGATTACGAGCGCAAACAGGGTTGGGAAATTCCAATGCCGGCAGATCCCATTAAAGTTATTAAACTAAGAATGGCAGATTTGAATTTGAATCAGGCTGATCTCACGGAAGCTATTGGCGATAAAACAGTTGTATCCAGAATTTTGGGTGGCTCCAGAAAACTAACCTACTCAATGGTTAAACCACTAAGTGATTTATTAAAAATACCAGCTGAGTTGCTCTTAGAAAAGGCTTAGCTTCGAACCTTCTCGACTTTAATTGAACCGTAATGACAGACCCTTCACTATACTTAAAAAACCTCTGGTACCTCGCGTTTCATAGTTCTTTTCTCAAGGCTGGCAAACTGGTGGGCAAACAAATTTGTGGCGAGAAGATTGTATTCGGGCGCGATAAGCAGGGTAAGCCATTTGCGTTGCGCGATAACTGTGCGCATCGTGGCGTTCCGTTATCGCAGGGTTGGTTTGAAGATTGCACCTTGCAATGTTGTTACCACGGCTGGAAGTTTGATACCACGGGTAAGTGTGTGGAAATACCCGCGTTACCACCCGACAATACCATTGATATCAATAAAATAAAAGTATTTCAATATCCGTGCGAAGAACTTAACGGCACCATTTGGATTTACATTCCTGAAAAGAAATTGCCGAACCTGGTTCCGAAAGAAGCTCCACCCAATCTGGTATTAAGCGGTGATAAAAAATTTCTACATGTTGAAACGGTAACCTTGCCAGCCGATATCGATCATTCTGTAATCGGGTTGATCGATCCCTCGCATGTTACGTTTGTGCACCAATCGTGGTACTGGCGGTCGGCCAAGAAATTAAAAATCAAAGAGAAAAAGTTTGAACCCACAGCCAAAGGCTTTAAGATGGTGCGCCATGCACCTTCTACCAACTCCAAAGGTTATAGTGTTTTAAAAGGAGGCACCTCAACTGAAATTACTTTTGAAATACCTGGTATTCGTACGGAACATATTCTGATAGGCGAGAAGCATCAGATTGTTTCCATTACAGCCTTAACTCCGCTCAACGAAAATCAAACTGAACTCACGCATATTTTCTACAGCTCGTTACCGGCAACTAAATGGTTGTGGTGGCCGCTTAAGCGATTGGGTAAACAATTTATAGGTCAAGATCTGGGTGTGTTTAATAAACTAAGCGAAGGCTTGAAATCAAAGCCAACCTTAATGCTGATTGGCGAACCCGACATGCAAGCCCGTTGGTATTACGAGATCAAACGACTGTGGGCATTGGCTCAGCAAAACAATCAACCTTTCGAAAACCCGATACAGCCGCAGACGTTACATTGGGTAACCTGATTCCTAAATGAGTTTGCCACCCGTTACATTCGAGCTTAAAGAACATTACCTGTTGGTAACAGGACATGGTGTGCGCAACTCGCTTAAAGAAATGGTTGATACAGCCAACATGATTATAAAGAAAGCGCAAGAGACCAACAGCACTAAAATGTTGGTGGACTACCGCCAGTTGGATATTCAGGTTCGCATTACCGATGCGTTTAATATTGTAAAAACCTACGAGCGCAGTTTACCCGAACTACGAAACATTGTTGTAGCGGGAGTTTTTGAAAAGCACCACCTCGACTTTGCCAGCTACTGGCAGGAGGTAAGCGCAACCCGCGGATTTACCATTAAGGTATTTGAAGATTTTAAGGAGGCTGAGAAGTGGTTAGTTGAACAGGCTTGAAAGATCTTCAATCAAAAACATGAAAATAAAGCCATGCAAACCACTTACAACACGAAACCTGAGTACTCACAAAAGGCAACTTCAAAACGGATGTAACATTACCTTAGCGACCTCCTTAGTTTAGTTAACTTATAAGGTTGACCGGGGGCAAGAACATGAATCCG
This sequence comes from Cytophagales bacterium, assembly GCA_017303795.1. Lineage (GTDB taxonomy): Bacteria > Bacteroidota > Bacteroidia > Cytophagales > Cyclobacteriaceae > ELB16-189. The sequence continues at coordinate 90,428 of JAFLBR010000006.1, forward strand.
CTCAGGATTAATAATTGCCTTTTTTAATTTTTCAGGATCACCATTGAACGGAGCAAAGTCCGGTGCATCCACTGACCCCCAATGACAAAGTAATAGTGGTGTGTTGGGGTAAGCGTTTGCAATTTTAACAGCTCCTTCAAATGTGAAGTGCCATTCGCTATCAGAGAAGTCAAAAAGGATAGCATCTGGTACTGGTAAGATAGTAAGATGCTCAGGCATCAAACGTGAATCACCTTGTGCCCAGATTGTGCCATCGGGAGTTTCGATCATAAAGCCTGTGCAGTCTTCATTCAGGAAAGTTCTTTTGGCCGCTCCCGGATAAGCATTTTGCCAGGCGTGATCTACCGGAACCATCTTTATTGTTAAAGTTCCAACTTTAAACTTTTCATTCGGATCATGACCGAAGGATGGGAAACCTTCGGCCTTCATCAATGAGTCGACATATTTCGTGGAGTGATAAGATTTGGTAACTGCTTTCAAATCACGATTAGTTGGAATACTGTAGTGATCATTGTCGCTATGTGTAACAAGAATAGCATCGAGCTTAGGAACATCCTCCGTTTTAATTGGGAAGTCGATCATGACTGGCATATCAAAACCTTTTAGCAGCGGGTCAACCATTAATGTTGTACCGCGACTGTTGATAAGAAATCCACCCATACCCAGCCATCTGATCGTTGTCTCTTTCGAGGAATCGAACGCTTCCTTTCCAAACGGTTGGGTTGGTGGCGCTTTGGCCTGATACTTCTTTTGCGTTGGCTGGTCGGCTACTTGTGCATATCCTTCACTCGCAAACACGACAAGAATTGTAACGGTGATTGGAGTTAAAAGAGACTTTCTCATGTCGATTAATGTTTACTTTTTTTATTACTCCTTCTTGTTTGAGAAACTTTTAATTCTGGAAGCAAGGGCACAGTCTCTATCAGTTCAAGAGATTTAACCATGTGAAGCGTACCCTCCTTATACTTGATGAAGTGCGGTGTTTTTATGTGAGTCTGGTAAGCATCGTCACTCGCATAAGTTTCAAGAATAGTGAAGTGAGTAGGATTTTCCTTTTCCGATAGTGCGTATATCGTCAATACACCCGGTTCTACACGCAAAGCGGTTTCAATACCCTCCTTGAGAAACACTTTGTAACTCTCCAGATGTACGGAATCGACTACGAGTTTTGCTAGCCTCACGATTTGTCCTTTTCCCTGGGCTGCGGCAATTTGAACCGGGAGCTGCATGAGCATCATAGCGAGGATGATTTGGACTGATTTCATTTCTCTTCAGTTAGTGACGAATATAATTTTTATCGAACGAGTAAACCACACTCACATTCCAATCAAAGTCTTTCCCGGGAATATCGGTCTGGATTGCTTTATTAATAATGTTTGAAATAGAAATTGGGAAATGTCGCATTGCCAGCGTGAGCGTATTGGTTATGTAGACTCCGTCTTTATCATCCGTTTTTAAATAATATACCTGCGGATTAAGCTTAAAGAATATTCGTTTGGTAATGTTGAGGTTTGTGATCGTACTTCTTAATCCGGCATAATAAGAATCCTGTATTCCTCCTTTGTCAAAGCCATGACCTCGCAAGAGATACATACCTATACTTACATTCTTTGACAGGGTATAATTTGGTACGAGTTCAGCAGCTAAAAAACGCTGCGATACAATGACATCTTCAGTCGCACCATTCCTGATAACTGTCTGCGTGCTAAATATGAGTGCAGGAATGTGACCGCCAACCTGTAAGGAGAACTTACTTCTGTCAACTAGCCTATACTTATAAATAAATATGAATGACCAGGGTTTACCTTCCAGCGCAAACCTGAATTGTGGTTCGAAACTCAACCGCTTATTGCCAATAGATGGTTCAAAAATAATGGCCGGCTTACCCAATGAGAATGAAGGAATAAATGAAAATCCATTTTGGGTAATACTTAAAGCGCTCTTGAAAAATAAAGTACTATCGCGCTTTTGAGCGAAACAGGCTTGAACTGAAATAGACATCAGTATAACCATCAAAGTAATGGCTGATCTTATATCAAATCGAATTATAAAACTCATCAGGCAACTAGTTTATTGTTACACAAATTTCCCTTTATTTCTCTGGCCCCATTTACCCGTTTTACTGTATCACATACCATTTTTACTGATCAACGAAGTATTAATAAATCAGGCTTTTTTTTCACATATCTTTGGATTGCAGTAAGGACATCATGGATAAAATCGAAAAACTGACTAGCGTTACTCAATTCAATTCCCGGAGAGGACAAGATACACTGCATCCTTTGGTAAACGTGTTGGATCAGTCTAAATCTATTCCTATCAAAGCCTACCGGCAGTTGTCGGAGATCTATGTGATTTTTTTAAAGGATTTGAGATGCGAGGATTTTCAATATGGCAGAAACCAATACGACTATCAGGAAGAGACTTTATTATTTATTGCACCCGGACAAGTTTTTGGTTTCGATTTACCTGGGGATGTCCTGGTACAGCCCAGTGGCTGGGCATTGATATTTCATCCGGATTTCATCAAGGGAACATCGCTGGGGCGAAAGATGGATGAATATGGATTCTTCTCTTACGATGTAAAAGAGGCGTTGCACATCTCGAAGCGTGAAAGGGAAATTGTTCTGGAGTGTTTTAAAAAAATAAAAGAAGAGTTAGAACGTGGCATCGACAAACACAGCAAGAATTTAATTGTAAGCAATATTGAGTTGTTTTTTAATTATTGTATTCGATTTTATGACCGTCAGTTTATTACTCGCGAACATATCAACAGAGATGTTCTAACAAGTTTCGAGAATTTGTTAAAGGAGTATTTTGAATCAGGCTTGCCACAAACCAACGGTTTGCCTACCGTAGCATATTTTGCTGAGAAGTTAAATCTTTCCGCCAATTATTTTGGTGACTTGTTGAAGAAGGAAACCGGGAAATCAGCATTAGATTATATTCAAGCCAAAGTAATAGATCTTGCCAAAGAACGAATTTTCGACAGGAGTAAATCGATTAGTGAGATTGCTTATGAGATGGGATATAAATATCCTCAACATTTTACTAGGTTGTTTAAACAACGTGTAGGCTTGTCGCCCTTAGAATATAGATTGGCAAATTAAAGTCAACCTATACAATCCTTACTTACAAATCACCCCCTCAACCTTCCCCAATACCGTTATCCCAAGCCCTTTCGCTTTCTTCAAATCATTACACGCCTCAACTAATTTCCCTAACCGGTGCCAGGCTTGTGCACGGTTATAGTAGGCAAGTCCATAATCTGGGTAATAGGTAATCGCTGCTGAATAGTCTTCAATGGCTTCTTTATATTTGTTTAGCTTTACCATTACATTTCCATGACTCAGCCATCCTTTTTCATATTCAGGTTTTAGTGTAATCACTTTTTGATAATCGGCAAGGGCGCCTGTGTAATCATTTGCACGTTCTTTTATTAACCCGCGATTCAAAAAGTATTCGTAATTGTCTGGCTCCAGATTAATTGCTTCGTTGTAATCGCTTAGTGCGCCTTTTGTGTTTCCGGAATTTAATCGCAGTAGCCCGCGCTCAGCGTAGGAGTAAGGAAGCTTTGGATTGGCCGCAATCGCTTCGGTTAACAACTGCTCTGTTTCGGCAGAAGGTTGGTTCGTGCCAAGTAACGCCAGATTATGTCGGGCAAGACTGTTATCAGCATCTAACTGTAAAACTTTTTTGAAGTCTGCCCGCGCTTGCACACTATCTCCAACTTGTTGCAAGGCTAGGCCACGGCCCAGGTAAAAATTAAGTTGTTCGGGAGCCAATTGAATGGCGGAATCAAAACAGACTTTTGCCTGCGCATAATTTTTAAGTTTCAATTCTATCTGACCGAGGTAATCGAAGTATAACGAGCGCAAATTATTGGCTGCTGAAAATGCCCGACTGGCACCATCATCACCTTTCTGGGTTTGAAAGAAAATAGTATTGGTTTCGCCACCGGCTGGCAGCTGTAATAGTTTTATAAAGTCCTCTTTGGCAATTGCCCATTGGTTGTATTCAAAGCGGCTTACCGCACGACTAAACAAAGCCTCTTTGTTCTCAGGGTTTGTTTCCAGGTAAATGTTGTAGTCCGTTAGCGCGCCCTGTTTATCGCCCAAGGCTTCGCGCACCTGCGCCCGGCTAAAATAGGCTTGCATGAAATAAGGTTCCAGTCGCAGGCATTCGTTGAGATGCGCCAGTGCTGTTTTATACGAACGCGCAGTGTAGGCACTCTCAGCCTTATCGAAATAGTATTGAGCCGTGCGCTTTTCCTGCGCCAGCAGCTTGCTGCTAAGCAATAGAAATACAACGGTTACCCGGATTAAAGCCATACCTAAAATTGGAGATTTATAACCAAATCCAAAAACAGTTAACCAGGTGTTAACAATACCCGAAAACTTGGAAACCAAAGTTGAACTAATTTGTTTTATAACTATGGAAAAGACCAAAAAAGCCCGCACCAAGTCGACCTTGTCGGCTGAGAAAGTTACTGCCGCATACCGTGAGTCTGTATTAACAAGTGGCAAGCCGGCCTCTGTTTTTACATTCTGTAAAACCCTGGGGATAACCGAAGGAGATTTTTATAAACACTTTGCTTCTTTCGAAGCCGTGGAAAAAGCAATCTGGAAAAATCTGATTGACGAAACCCGTGCCCGCATGGAAGCCGATGCCGATTATCAGGGCTTTGGTGCCCGTGAAAAGATCCTCACTTTTTATTTCATGTTGGTTGAAGCAATGAAAGCTGATCGCAGTTTTATGATTCACCAATTAAAAGGTTGGAAGCAACCGATGATGCCTTCGTTTCTGAAAGGTTTTAAAACAGCCTTCGATGAGTGGATCAATTCAGTGCTCAATGCCGGTAAAGTTTCGGGCGAAGTAGCCACCCGGCCGTATCTGGATAAGCAGTATGATGTTCTATTCTGGATGCACTTTATGTTTATACTTCAATTCTGGGTGCACGATGAGAGCGCTAACTTTGAAAAGACCGATGCGGCAATTGAGAAGTCGGTTAACCTGGCGTTCGATCTGATTGGCAAAGGTATTCTGGACAATGCATTGGATTTCGGAAAGTTCCTCTATCAGAATTCCAAAAACTAAGGGCCGATGAAGGAGCAAAAGAGTATTCCGGTTGGCAAAGTGCAGCGGGCTTCAAAATTTATATCTACAGGCGCAAAAATCGGAACCAACTATTTAAAGCACTACGGCAAAAAGTTAGTTAACCCGAATCTATCGAAAGATGAATTACATCAGGACAATGCCACTGATATTTATAAATCATTAAGCGAACTTAAAGGCAGTGCGCTTAAAGTAGCGCAGATGTTAAGCATGGATAAAAACCTATTGCCAACGGCCTATCAGCAACAGTTTTCAATGGCTCAATACAGTGCGCCTCCGCTGTCGTATCCGTTAGTGGTGCGTACGTTCGAGAAATCACTGCAAAAAAAACCAGCCGAAATTTTTGATTCGTTTACTACTTCGGCCAGCAATGCTGCATCTATAGGGCAAGTACATCAGGCCACGTTGAAAGGGAAGAAACTGGCCGTTAAAATTCAATACCCCGGTGTGGCCGATAGCGTGAAGAGCGATCTGGCTATGGTAAAACCAATCGCGTTGCGGATGTTTAATCTTAACCCGGCCGAGTACGATGAATTTATTGGCGAAGTGGAATCGCGCTTGCTGGAAGAGGCGGATTACAAATTAGAGTTAAAACGCTCTATGGAATTGTCGAAGCAATGTGCGGAAGTTCCTAATCTCGTATTTCCTAAATACTATCCGGCACAATCTGCCGATCGCATTCTTACCATGGATTGGATTGAGGGCAAACCGCTGGGTGAAATGTTTAAAGCAAACGCCTGGACCCAGCAAGATCGAAACCTGATCGGACAAGCGCTTTGGGATTTTTACCATTTTCAGATTCATACGTTGCGGGCACTACATGCCGATCCTCATCCCGGCAACTTCATTATTACGCCTGATAATAAGTTAGGCATAATTGATTTTGGATGTGTAAAGGTTGTGCCGCCCGCATTTTACAAAGTTTACTTCCAGTTGTTGGATAAAGACATTCTAAACGACAAGCCGCGATTAGATACAGTGTTTCGTGATTTACGATTTATCTATCCGGATGATACTGCGAAAGACCGCGCATTCTTCACGGAAGTGTTTACTCAATTGGTTGAATTATTAGGCCGGCCATTCCGCACACCGCGTTTCGATTTTTCGGAGCAGCAGTATTTTAAATCGCTTTATGCATTTGGCGAAGAGATAGGGCAGATGAAGGCTTTCCGCGAATCGAAAAAAGCCCGCGGGGTAAAAGATGCGCTGTATGTAAATCGTACTTATTACGGCTTGTATAACCTGCTGCACGAGCTGCGGGCTGACGTAAACACCACCTCTTTTGTCGCATTCAACCCCTAAATTTTATTTTGAAAAAACATTCATAACCAATAACTTAGTGGCCTCTTCTTAATTTTTTAAACTAAGATATTATGCGGGCCATCTGGAAAGGACACATTCAGTTTTCGCTGGTTACCATACCGGTAAGAATTTACAATGCAATCGACACGGGGCAAACCATCAGCTTTAACCTGTTGAGCAAAGACGGGCACAACCCCGTGAGCTACGAAAAGAAAGACAAGGTTACGGGGCAGCCGTTAAAGACCGAAGACATTGTGAAGGGCTATCAATATGAACCTGGTCAGTTTGTGATTATTGAACAGGAAGACCTGAACAAAGTAAAACTCAAGAGCGAGAAGATTATTGAAATGGAAGGCTTTGTAAAAGCCGAAGAGGTACATCATACCTTATTTGAGTCGCCTTATTTCATAGGACCCGATGGCGACATTGCAGCTAAAACCTATGGCCTCTTATGCCAGACATTGAAAGAAAGCGGAAAGGTGGGCGTGGGTAAAGTTGTGCTACGCGATCGTGAAACTCCGGTTTTGATTTCGCCACACGAGGGTGGCATGCTAATGTATCGGCTACGCTACCCTAACGAAGTACGCAACATGGGCGAAGTGCCACAGTTACTCGAAGTAAAAGCCGACAGAGAACAATTGAAACTTGCTAAAACCCTGGTGGATTCTATGACCACTACCTTTAGCAAAATTGAAATGAAAGATCATTACTACGATGCATTAAAGGCGATTATCGATGCGAAGATTGCCGGTAAGGAAATTGTAATGGTAGCCGAAGAAGAACCGGTAGTAGTGGATATTATGACCGCCCTGAAAGCGAGTATAGAAGCTGCCAAGAAAAAACCGATGGAGAAAGCCAAAGGCGCTACCATGAAGGTGGAGAAAGAAACCAAAAAGGTGGTGCGCAGAAAAGCGAGTTGATGCGCTGACGCCTAAGAGTATTTTTGGTTAACTTTGCGCGATGGCCAAAGTAATCCAGTTTCCGGTTCCCAATCCTGAAAAGTTCGGATTCAAACCGGTTCGGAAAAAGAAACCCGATAACGGAACTAACAGGTATGGCCAGTTGCATTTGTTTGGCGGAGCCAAAGTTGTAAACCTCAACAACCTTACTCCATTTGAAGAAGCCCTTGTGTTGGATGAGTTAGGCGATGATCGGGCCGGGCTTCAATATCAAAAAGCAATTGACGCTGGTGATTCTCTGGCTGATGCTTATTGCAACCTCGGTATTATTGAATCCGGTAAAAGACAACACACCAAGGCTATTGATTGTTTTACACGGGCACTAAAGGCCGACCCACGCCATTTTGAAGCGCACTATAACCTGGCCAATGTTTATGCGGAGATTGGCAACCTGGCTTTAGCTAAAATTCATTACCAGATTTCTATTGAGATTGAACCGACTTTTCCCAACAGTTATTTTAACCTGGGGATTACATTGGCCATGAACAAAGAGATTGATGCAGCCATTCAGAGTTTGTTAACGTACCGTAACCTTGCCGGTGATGAAGATCAAAGTCAGGCCGAAGAGTTGATCGCCAACCTGATGCGCTCGTTGCGTTGATTACATCATTAAAATAGTGATGAAGAAGAGTACGCTTCTGTAAATCTCCAGCGCAACTTTCAAAAACAAAATCAGGATTACCGATTTCAACACCAATCGCCAGCTTCGCTCGCGGTAAAAAGTATAACTGCTTCGTAATACAAAAGATAGATTGGTAGAAATGAAAATTATGGTGAGAATAGTTTCGTCTAAGTAAGCGCCCAAACCAAACAACCGAACAATGATGGTGAGTAGGATAGCGTTCAAAAAAAGATTGAAGCTCGCCAGTTCTACGGCATACCCCACATGATCCATAAAGAACTTATTCTTCTTCCAATACAGAAAATTTAACGGTAGCGAACTGATCACCACAAAAACCATTACCATTAATTTAGCCAGAGTGGCTGTTTTGAGATTGTAAAGCATGGCAAAAGCATTTACATCTACACCCAGACTTACGGCTTTGGTAGCAATAAGGGTTTTATAAAACTCGCTGAAGGGCGACATAAGTTGCGTATTGAGCGAGGCATTAAAAAGCTGAATGAGCGGAAAGAAAAAGTAGATCAGGTTCAATACGAAGAACAACGACATCGGGCTGATGTTTCTAACTCGTTTGCCTGCGGCAAAATCGCGGGCCACGGTGCCAGGCCTACGCAACACTTGCCACAACGTGCGTATAAACTTACTATCAGCAAACGTGATGGTAAGCATTACCGAATTCAGAATGGTCTTGAATGATTTATCAGCAGGCGTAAGAACCTTTTCTCCACATACATTACAAAAGCTCCCGGTAAATTGGTTGCTACAACTTTTACAAGTGTGGTGAGCCTCTGCCATGCCACAAATGTACGGCAACTATCTGAGCTGCCTCAATACCTTTCGCGCCCGCGAGATAAAGCCAGCCGAACCAAAGGGCAGTTGACTTTCAATGATTGGAATAATTTCGTTTTTGAGTTCATGATTTTCTGCGGCCAGATTGGCCAGCACCGTCATAGCGAACACTTTAATGGCAATAGGTTCCTTGCCGATTAGAAAAGCAAAACAACAATCGGCAATCCGGCCCTGATACCGGCTGGGGACTTTAACAAACTGAAGGGCTCGCAATAGGTTACGTTTAACGGCATCGGTCTGGTTGGGCAATGCCAACAACTTTACAACTGCAGGGTAGTGCGGCTTAAGCAACTGAGGATTATGCTCTACGCAATAACTTATAGGCCAGGCAGCCCGCTGGGTAATACGAATGGGGCCTTGAACAAACACCTGCATCAATTCATCAAACCTGTGTTGTGTGGTTACATACCTGATAATTCTATCGCGCTGGACTTTTTTTTTGGGTTGTTCCAGTAATTCTACCAGTTTCATTTTCAGCAAATTAACTTAAAATTTAAAATTATAACTATCTGATTTACTGAATATTCAACTATTTCATATTAACTTTATATTTAATATTAAACTGATGGAGTATATGATGCTCATTTTTACCATCGCAGCTACAGCATTTTTTCAACTGGGTTTGTGTTTTTTCTGCTTTTACATGAAGCAGCGCACGGCCTGATCTGAAACTGTTCCTGCACGATTTTATTTTTATAGATATCCGATACCAACTTTCGGGGTGGTTGTCTTGTGCTAACTTTGCGCCCTAATTTATTAGTTCGTGAATTATTTGTCAGCAGAAGGAATCGCCAAGTCGTTTAACGACCGTTGGCTGTTTAAGGATATTACGTTAGGCATTGGGCAAGGCGAAAAGCTTGCACTGGTGGGCGAGAACGGTACGGGTAAATCTACCTTACTGAAATTACTAACAGGCCAACTACCAACCGATGCCGGTGTAATCAGTATGCGCGAAGGCATCCGCTTCGGATTTCTGATTCAGCAACCTGATGCCGATGATAACCTTACGGTTAAAGAAATCATCTTCGATAAGAACAACCGAGTTGCTACTGCAGTAAACGAATACGAATCATGTCTGCATGATCCTGAAGTTTCGCCTGAGCGCATGCAACATGCTTTAGAGCAAATGGAAGCGCTTAATGCGTGGGACTACGATGCAAAAGTTCAAACCATTACCGGCAAGTTAGGCATCATCAACCTCGATCAACCTTTCGGTGAGTTATCCGGAGGTCAGCGTAAGCGGATCTTTCTGGCGCAAATGTTATTGGCTGAGCCCGATCTTATTATTATGGATGAGCCCACCAACCATTTAGACCTGGAGGCTATTGAATGGCTGGAAAGTTACCTGAGCGGACAGAACATAACCTTGCTGATGGTAACCCACGATCGCTACTTCTTAGACAATGTGGCCAACCAGATTCTGGAACTTGACCGAGGTAAACTTTATCGGTATAAAGGTAATTACGCCTATTTTTTAGAGAAGAAGTCGGAGCGGGAAGAAATGTTGAAAACCGAAGTTGCCAAGGCCCGCAACCTGATGAAAAAGGAATTGGAGTGGATGCGCAAGCAACCCCGGGCCAGAGGTACCAAAGCCAAATACCGTATTGATGCGTTCTATGATTTACAGGAAAAAGCCTCGGTAAATCTTAAGAAAGACAAGCTGGAACTGGATATACAGGAAGCGCGGCAAGGTGGTAAAGTAATTGAGTTGCTTAACGTGAACAAACGCTTTGGCGAGGCAGTAATGGTAGAGAACTTCTCGTATGTTTTCAAGAAGAAAGATAGAATAGGAATTGTAGGTAAGAACGGTGTGGGCAAGTCAACCTTTTTGGATTTGCTAACCGGTAAAACCAAACCCGATACAGGCGAAATCATTCCCGGTGTAACAACCAAGATCGGATACTTTACACAAGAAGTTGAAGACCTTAATCCGGCACACCGTGTTATTGAAGAAGTAAAAGAGATAGCGGAGTTTATAACATTAGCCGATGGATCATCGGTATCCGCTTCTAAATTTTTAGATACGTTTTTATTCCCACCTGAAAAGCAATACAACTTTATTGAGAAGCTGAGTGGTGGCGAAAAGAAACGCTTGCAACTTTTAAAAGTGTTGGTGCGCAATCCAAACTTTTTGGTGTTGGATGAACCCACCAATGATTTTGATATCGACACCTTAAACGTGTTGGAAGAGTTTCTTGAGAAGTTCAACGGATGCCTGGTTCTCGTTTCGCACGATCGATACTTTATGGATCACCTGGTAGAGCAACTCTTTGTGTTCGAAGGTGAGGGCAAAATCAGGTTGTTTAATGGTAATTATTCAGACTACCGCCTGTGGGCCGATGGCCAGACTCCGGAAGAAGAAGATGAAACTCCGGTAATGGTAGAAGCTAAATCCGAAACCGCTAAAAAGCGCCTGAATTTTAAGGAAAAGCAGGAATTTGATCGCTTGCAGGCCGAAATTCAAAGTCTTGAAAGTCAGAAAACCACGCTTTCTGAACAGCTAAATAGCGGCATTACCGACCACCAGAAACTTCAGGATTTGGCCAGCCAGATTAAACAGGTTGGCGATGCACTTGACAACAAGACTATGCGGTGGCTGGAACTATCAGAATTTGAGAGTTAACAGGCTAACAGGTGTTGTTTTACCACTCAAATCAAAACGTTTTTTAAAATGTAATAAGCGTTATCTTTGTGACATTAATTTTATCGTGAATCACGCACAAACCATAACGCTTTACCAACCCCTGTTGCATCAGATTGCTTACAACATGCTGCGCTGCAAAGCCGATGCGGAAGACATTGTACAGGAAACGTTTGCCCGTTGGCTTACTATCGATCAAACCAAGATCGAAAATACAAAGGCTTATTTAATGCGGGCTGTAACTAACAATTGTCTTAATCATTTAGAAAGTCTGAAGAAAGCCCGGTTTATAAATTGGGAACAAGTAAGTGTGAAAGACTGGATGGGTAAGTTTAAAGAGATCGATCTATCGCACATTGATGTGGAGAAAGAACTAGCAGCTGCATTTAAAGTTATTCAACATAAGCTTGAGCCACTGGAACGGGCAGCCTATTTGTTACGCGAAGTCTTTGATTTTGATTACCACGAAATTCAGCAAGTGTTAAACAAAAAGGCCGATCATTGCCGTCAGTTGTTTAGTCGCGCAAGCAAAAAGATTGCACAGGAAAAAAGCAAAATCCACATCGGTTTACCCGATACCTCGCAGTTGTTTGAGAGTTTTAAGAAAGCCTGCCACTATGAAGATGCGCAGGAATTTATTCAGCATCTAAAAGCTGATGTTACTCTGGCCTTATCGGCCAAAAAATAGTTTAAGTTTTTTGTCACAGATCCAATCCTGGCCTGTCTTACAGTCATAACGGGCTAAATTCCGTTTAACCATTTAACCTACCTGTTTCAATGAAGGAGATTTTGATTTTTTTTGTAGCGCACTGGTATCTGTCGCTGTTTTTCCAAACATTCTTTTTGCACCGCTACGCTTCGCACAAAGCTTTTACGATGAACAAGTTCACCGAAAGGGTATTTTTTGTGCTCACCTGGATTTTTCAAGGTTCAAATTACCTGAGTCCGTTTGGTTACGGAACTATGCACCGCATGCACCATGCGTTTGCCGACACCGAAGATGATCCACATTCGCCCATGTACGATGAAACCATCTGGAACATGATGTGGAAAACCAAAACCATTTATTCTGATATCGCCAGTGGGCGTGTAGTTCCTGATAAACGATTTACAGATGGAGTGCCTAAATGGGATGCATTTGATAAGATTGCCCGCTCATGGCCCTCACGCATTTTCTGGGGTGCGTTGTACATTGCCTTCTACGCTTATTTTGCTACTGCCTGGTGGATGTGGTTATTGTTACCATTACAGTTCTTAATGAGCCCGATTCATGGCGCTATTATCAATTGGTTTGCCCATAAGTATGGCTACACCAATTTTGAGGTGCGCGATACATCCAAAAATTTTCTTCCGGTAGATGTGTTGATGATGGGCGAGAGCTACCACAACAACCATCATAAATTTGGCTCAAGGGCAAATTTCGGTGGAATTCGTTGGCACGAAATCGATCCCACTTATCTTATCATTCGTGTATTGGACAAAATAGGGGTAATTCGTTTGGCGCAGCAAAAAGAAGTAACGCTGGAGCGAATGAAAAAGGCCGCATAAATTTTGTCATACTGTTATTCCGGATATTATCCGTATGTTTGCACCCATAATTTTTTAACAAATCACAATGAAAGAAGGAACAGTAAAATTCTTTAACGAAACCAAAGGATTCGGTTTTGTAAAAGAAACATCAACAGGACAAGAGTACTTTGTACACGTGTCAGGATTAGTGGATCAGATTCGTGAGAATGACACGATCACTTTTGAACTGAAGGAAGGTAAAAAAGGTTTGAATGCAGTTAACGTTCGCGTAGCTAACTAATAACTCTTTTTCAAATTGAAGAAAGCCCCGCCCACAAGCGGGGTTTTTTTATGGCTGCCTGAATGGGTAGGTTCAAATCCTAAGTGAGATGGAGAGAGTTGTTCTTTCCGAATTTTTGTAACTTTAATCTACTTTAAATCTTGGATATGGACATCAACGCAGAAAAAGCTTTGTTGATTCGTGAAATTGAACAACTAAATGACATCTCGCTTGTAAGAGTGCTGAAGTCTATGCTTCATTATGGCTTGAAGAGTGAAGGTAGGATTAGCCAAGAGCAATACAACCAAGAGTTGGATGAAGCTGATGCTGAAATTGAGCGGGGTGAATTTTTAAACCAGCAACAAGCATTGAAAGAAATCCGCTCATGGCGAGATCAATAGTCTGGAATAAACGGCCAATTCGATTTTTGGTTCAGGCACTCAAATGGATCAGCACTGATTCTGTTCTTCAGGCTGAGCGTGTTGAACAAGAAGTTCTTACTGCTATCAATAGTATTCCAGTCAATCCTGAGTTGCATCCACCCGATAAATTCAAAAGGAACAATGCGGGCAACTTCCGCGCTTTCGAGATTGTTTCTTTTCGCATCGCATATAAAATCACCGAATCACAAATCAGAATACTGCGCATCCGGCACGTTAAACAAGAGCCCAGGCATTATTGATTTCCTATAGGCGATGCCTCAACACCATCGAATGTAATCTTAACGGGTTTGATTTTACCTTCTGAATCAAACTCCATTTTTTCAATACAAACTACGCGCGAATTACGATCGGTCTGATCTAATGGCCTGCGATGATAAACAATAAACCAATCTTCAGTGCCGGGTCGGTTAATAACGGAATGATGCCCCGCACCCGTGGCTACGCTGGCATCTTGTTGTAATATCTTTGCCTCACGTTTAAAGGGTCCGAATGGACTGTCAGCAATAGCGTAGGCAACACTATAATCTGGGCCGGTCCAGCCGCCTTCCGACCACATGAAATAGTATTTACCATTACGCTTAAACATAAACGGCCCTTCCACATAACCTTCGGGTGTTACCTCGCGAAACAGAACACTATCGGCTTGCGGTATGAACGTTTTGAAATCGGAACTGAGTTGAGCAATGTTGCAATGGCGCCAGCCACCATAGATAAGATAATACTGACCATCATCATTAAAAACAAACTGATCGATAGGTTGAGCACCGTTATAAAACTGACTTACCAATGGTTTGCCAAGGTAATCGCTATATGGCCCTTGTGGATTATCAGAAACACCAATTCCAATTCCACCATATTCTTCATTGCTCTGAATATCGTTCGCACCAAAAAACAAAAAGTATTGCTTGTCTTTACGGATAATGGCCGGAGCCCACATGGCGCGCTTTGCCCATTTAATGGCAGCGGTGTCGATGATGCGTTCATGCTTTGTCCAGTTCACCAGGTCGGGCGATGAAAACGCATCCATGTAAACCTGTTGTTCATACGGAGCGGAGTAGGTTGGATAGATCCAGTACGTGTTATCAAACACAATTCCTTCGGGGTCGGCATACCAACCTTCAAATACGGGGTTACCCGATTTTTCTTTCTGTGAGGTTTCTTTGGTTTGGCAACTAAATAGAATTGCAGCTACAGCAACAACGAATATTTTTTTCATGATAGAATTTGCAGATCAGGTTCAATGATTTGATAAATAAACAACAAAATGTTGTTCAATAAAAGTTTGAAGTGTGTGAGTGAAGCCTCAACTACATAAACGGTTCCATCATGCCGGGTTCAATCCGTTTTGGTTTTAACGTATTTGCATCTAACATACACCAAACCGTGCGGGCTGTGGCCACTGCTTTGCCCGCTGCATTTGTAATCTCTACAAAGCGTATTGATTTAACACCGCTAGTTTCACCTACCCAGGTTTTGGCCTGCAACGTTTCGCCAGCAAAAGCAGGAGCGAGGTAATCAATCTCATGGCGCAGTACTACCCAAAGTACAGAGGTTTGAAGTGTTGTATCAGCCCTTGCCTGCCAATGTGCCGTAGCAGCTTCTTGCACGTAGCGCAGGTAAACAACATTGTTGACATGGCCCATTGCATCAATATCGGTAGTTGAAACTGTAATCGGATGAATGTAAAAATTCGGGTTGGTCATGAATTTGAAAGCTGCTGTTAAGATAACTTAATTCGAATGATAATCTTAATCAATGTCGTCAGCTTCAGGGCACAAGCTTGAAGCCTGCGGCTTGTAACCCTGAAGTATCACTCTATAGTTTCCCCAACTTATTGTACCTTGCACCATGTTTCATTTTTTAAACTCCAACACTTGACATTTCACGAGTTTGGTTTTCATGCCCGATTGCTTGACGGGTTGGATGCCATGGGCTTTTCGAAAGCCACCCCCATACAGGAGCAAGCCATTCCGGTTATCCTGAATAAGAAAGACCTGATAGCCTGCGCACAAACCGGCACCGGTAAAACAGCAGCATATGTGCTTCCTATTCTGCACAATATTGTGAGCAAAGAAAACACAACACTCAACACGGTTATTATTGCACCTACCCGCGAACTCGCGCAGCAAATTGATCAGCAGATTGAGGGCTTCTCGTACTTTTTGGGTGTGAGTTCCATTCCCATTTATGGGGGTGGCGATGGTGCCACGTGGGATCAACAAAAGCGTGCCATGGAAGGCGGAGTAGATATTATCATTGCAACACCCGGCCGTTTGATTGCACAGATGGCGATGGGTACCATTAAGTTCGATCAGGTAGAGCATCTGGTGTTGGATGAAGCGGATCGCATGTTGGATATGGGTTTCTATGAAGACATCATTCGTATTATTAATGCACTTCCTCAAAAGCGACAAACACTTCTATTCTCGGCAACCATGCCACCAAAAATCCGAGGGCTAGCCAATCGTATTCTGAACAATCCGGAAGAAATAAACATAGCCATTTCAAAACCTGCAGAAGGAATTTTGCAACAGGCTTATGTGGTGTATAATGAGCAGAAGGAAAAATTGATTGAATCCTTACTCAAGGATAAAACCTTCAACAGCGTTATCATCTTTGCCTCAACAAAAGAGAATGTAAAGAAGTTGGATCGTAGCTTGCAGAAGTTGGGCATCCAATCAAAATCTATTCACAGCGATCTGGAACAAATTGAGCGCGAACATATTTTGCGAGAGTTTAAAAACAAACAACTAAGTGTGTTGATTGGAACCGATGTGTTATCGCGCGGAATTGATGTGGAAGGAATTGATCTTGTAATCAACTTTGATGTGCCGCCCGATCCGGAAGATTACATTCACCGCATTGGTCGCACCGCACGGGCTGCTACAACCGGCACAGCTATTACCTTCATTAATGATCTTGATCAACGTAAGTTCTTTCGGATTGAAAGTATGATTGGTAAAGAAGTTCCTAAAATCGCTTTACCTGCTGAGCTTGGTGTCGGGCCTGTGTACTCACCTGAAACCCGAAAGCATGAACCGCGAAACAACAAAAGCGGTGGCGGCAAAAAGAATTTTAAACGCAAACCTTTTCGAGGAAAGCAGGGGGGTAAGCCAGCACAGTAATTTACTGGTAATTCATTGCAACAAAGAAATCGCTAACGCACAAAGGTTGCGTTGAATTGATTCATGAAGATTGGTGTCTTTGTGACTTAGTGGCAATAAAATCCCATTTCTATTTCTGAATCATCCGCTTAATCATCTCAGTATAGTATTGACCAAAATGGGGGCCGACCCAATTCATGGTAGTTACTTCTTCGCGTAAGCTGGTTTCGTAATGTTCATCTTCGGTAATGTAGCCTGTGTAACCTCCGTTAAAACTGGTTATGATAATCTGTTTGTTGAATTGCTTTGCATAGGCTTCTAAATTTTCATTTACAAAAACTTCGCCCGAAAAATCGCAGGGTGTTCCGATTAACAAAACATCACCAAGTTGCAAGCAGGTAAGTTCGCCTTGCAACGGTTGAAGCGCTGATGCAAACATCCAATTGCGCAGTTTATAATCTTTATTCAACCGAAGTTGTGCCGCGCCATATTCAATTGGAACTTGAATGGATTTTATGTCCGTAACACTTAATACTTGTGTCTGAGCTTCTAATGTTTTGCCCGCAAGAATTTTACCAGCTTGTTCGGCCCGATCAAATTCAGTTTCGGTAATGCCGGCCAACTTATGGCTGCCTACCATACCGGCCATAAACATTGCGTAGTTACCTTCAACTTGTTCTATGCTTTGAATTAAAGCTGCTGGATAATCACCCGATAAAGCAGTACTTTTTTTATTGATGCTGGTGGCATGTGCACTGAAGGTTATCAGGTACGCATGTGTACTATCAACCCGCGAAAATTTTAGCCCGCGTAACTCGCCATCATAAGGATTACCAGGCTTAAGTCTGTTAGTTGCATAACTATGCGCATCAGCTTGCCAATACGATATATGCGAAGCTTTCAGATCGTTTCGAATACTTTTTATTCGAGTAGCAATGGCTGCTGCTGTTGTTTGTATCCAGGTATCATGATAAGCACCCACAGCAAATTGTGCAGCCCAGGCCGGATGCCAACCGCCTAAACCATTATGGGTATGAGTGGCTCCGTAAAAAATAAACGTAGGTTTATCCGTTTTAGTCAGCTGACTTTCAAGATCTGCCTTTAATGCAGGTGGAAAGATGAGTAGATCGGCACTTAACAAAATAGCTTCCGAACTTCCATTATCAATAACAATTGCACGCACGAATAATGAATCGTGAACACTTTCAAACTTCGGTCTGGGCCGATAGCCCGCCATAGGCATTGGGTAATCGGGTGTAATGTTCACTTTTCCCCAGGCAGTTGAAAATGATTGAGTAGGATAGACGGCTGGCTTGAGTGTATCCAGCTTCGCCATCATGCGAGTATAAAAGTTCTGATTCTTTAAGGGCGTCCGGTCAATCCGGCCAACGGTACAGAAAAACGCAACACCAAAGATAATTACAAACACTCCTAGCCTGAACAACCATTTGCGCAGGCCCTTACTCATTATTTTTCAATGATGGTAAATTCTGTTCTGCGATTAAGCTGACGATTAGCTCGGGTCTTATTATCTGCAATGGGTTTATCTGGCCCATAACCGGCTACGATAATGCGGCTCTCTTCAATGCCAGCATTTACAAGATGTTTTTTCACCGCTTGTGCCCGTCTTTGGCTAAGCCCTACGTTGTATGCATGCGATCCAAGGTTATCAGTATGACCACTGATCTCTACTTTAATAGATGAAGATGTTTTCATAATCTGTTCGAGGTATAAGATATCCTCGAATGATTTGGGCACATCACTATCGTGACCAAAATAAACATTTAATGTACGCTTATAATTAACTGCAATCTTATCCAGATAGATGGTATCGGTTAAGGCGGTGTTCATGCCCGGCCCAAACAAATAAGTAGAAGCGTAGGGTATATGCTCCTGACTGGATACTAAAAGTTTGTAGCGTTCTATTCCGGTGGTTTTGTTATTTACCTGCGCAAAGTAAGTACCGGCTTTTGTTTCGGTAAGGTTAAGATCGGTGCCGGGTGCAGTAAGTTTTGCTTTTACCTGCGAAAGTGGTTTGCGAGTATCGCCTTCGGCAACATAAATGGTTAAGTCAATGCGTGCCGGAGTAAGCGGTTTCTCTGCAACATCTGGCTTAGTCTCAGGTTTCGTTTCAGGCTTTACTTCAGCTATGGGGCGACCACCAAATAAAGGCATCTGGTCTTCCATAGCCAACACGGCATCAGTAAAATCAGGTTGTGTGTAGGCCGGTTCTTTCCAATTGCTGATGTCAATCTTATAAATGTCTTGTTCACCAATGCCTTCTGGGCGCACGGATGAGATGTAAGCAAAGTCTTCATTGCGCGTAAGAACAATGTAAATGTCATTCTCTACGGAGTTAATCGGATAACCCATATTGATTGGTTTTTCCCACAGATCTTTTTCGGCATTGTACGCACTGCGATAAATATCCATATCGCCCATACCCGCATGGCCATTCGAGCTAAAGTATAAATGTTTGCCGCTGGCCGATACATAAACGCCATCTTCGTCCATCTCGGTGTTTACGCTGCGGCCAAGATTCCGTGGTGTACCCCAACGGCCTTTTGCATCTTTTACACTTACGTAGATATCGGTACCACCATAACCACCGGGGCGATTGCTGGTAAAAAATAATTGCTTTCCATCTGCCGTAATGGTACCTGAGTTTTCGATGTACTCACTATTGATTTCAAGAATTTCTTTTGGATCAGTCCAGGAACCATCGGGTTTTAGAAAAGAAGCAAGTATATCGCCACCATTGCTATCATGGTATAACAACATCTCTTTGCCATCGGGCGAAAGGTTAATACTGGCATTATGATAACTATTGTTGAGCGGGCCTGAAAGGTTACGGGCCGGAGTCCACTCGCTATCTACTTTCTTAGTAAAGAAAATTTCCTCGTAATATTCATTGTCTTGTGCTAAGCGATTATTCATGTTCTCTTCGGGCCTGCGGGTAGTAAACACCATAAACGTTTCATCTGCATTAATGGTGGGCGCATAGTCGGGCCATTCAGAGTTAATGCTATTGCTCAAGTGCGCGATCTTTACATCAACTGGTTGGGCAATCATAATCTTGGCATTGTGGCACTCAAAGATTTTTCGGTTTACCTCGTTAATCTTTTTTGATTTTTCATAATCGAGCGAACGTGCCAACAAGCGATTAAACCGATCGTACAATACAATGGCACTGTCAAACTTTTCTGAATAATGATAGGCTTGACCCAGGTAGAACAGAATATCCGGATCGATTTTAGGATCGAGTTGGTACGCTTGTTTAAAATATTGTAACGAAAGCTCTTTACGCACCGTAAGCATGATAGACCGGCCCGCCATAAACTGGGCTTTGGCATTTTTAGGATTAGCCTGCACGGCCAGCATAAAAAGTTCGGTTGCTACTTTGCGATGTTCATAATCAAAGATTTCCATGCCCTGCGCATAATACTGCTCTGAAAGGGCAGCAGGATCTTGCTGACTGAATAGGGGAAGTGAAAGGGCAACTGAAATCGTGATGGTAAAAAGGCGCCTGTAAACGTTAGCCATAACTCGGTTTAAGGTTGGGGTTTGGGATTCAACCTTAAAGGTATTGATTTTTTGGCTTTTGCTTCGACCTTGGCCTTGAGTCTCGGATCTTTTTTCAGGCACTGTGGCGGTAGTGTTCGGCCTCCCAGGTGTTCATCTTCTTTACCAAAGCTTCTTCCTGCTTGGTAAGCTCCGAAACTGCTGTAGTTTCTTCGGGAACAGAGAAGTAAAATTGAAGGCGATACTTAAAGATTAGCTTGCTGCCAATTTCGATTTTAAAATCGCGCAACGCTTTTGTATTGTCAATCCAATATAATAGTAGATCGTTTTCCGAATCGGCTGAGCCGGGTAAATAAAAGCGACTGTTGTGAGCAAGTTTTTGCATCACTGCTTCTTTAAATCCGGGCCGCCCGTTGATATATAATGTTGTCCAAGTCATAAAATAGATTCCTGTTTTACAAACCTTAAAAAATAAGATTAGGCTTAATAGGCGATAATCAGAACTTTAATTTGCTACCGGAGAAGATTAAAAAATAAAATTCAGGTTGGTAGTTTCTGTTGTTTCAGGATACGCGATAGAATACGGAGTGAACGGGAAATGGTTACAATTTAGTAGTGTTATAAGTTACTGGCTGCTGGTTGCTCGTTGCTGGTTTGTGAGGGAGTAATTCTGAGTGGCAAGTACTGGTAGATAGGTTGACGGATTCGTTTTTTGATTGTTTGATAATAGAAGTAAACGATTAAGCCCGAACGAAGAATCCCCTGATTCGAAGTTAACAGACTCTTGAATAAGGAGATCCTTCGCGCCAACGCACCTTGCTAACGCGGCTCAGGATTTTGTATAATAATACTGAGTGACAAGTACTAGTTGCTAAGTTAATGCATACACTTGTGGCTTTACTGATAAGAGTTGTAAGTCACTAAACCCTAACGAAGAATCCCCTCAACCAGAGTTTTATAAATTAAGGTTTCTAAACAAACAGACCTTCAAATACGGAGATCCTTCGCGCCACGCGCTAAACCAACTTTGCTCAGGATTCTTGTCAGTGAACCCTTTGCGCCAACGCACTTCCACAGCTTGCTTAGGGATCCGGTCACAACCCAAACCACCAAATCGGGTAGCTCTATCCCAAAAAGGGAACAAAAATGGTTAGAATACTTTGAAATTTGGCTAAAGAGCAGGTTTAGCCCAGTGGCATGATTATGCTAGCAAGTGTGGGCATGAAAAAGAAATTGGTAATTGGTGTATTCGAAAACGACTCGATCAACCGCTTTATCTACAAACGCATGGTTAAGTTGCAACCCAACACAGTGGATGCACACATTTTTGAAAATCATGACGAAGGTCTTGAGAAAGTACAAGACATTAAACCCGACATCTTGTTTGTGGATTTACACATGCATGGTGAACACTTAGGTGGTATTGAATGGCTTAGAACCATGAAGATGGTTTTACCGCACACGCGCTTTGTAGCCATGACAACACTGGTGCAAAAAGATGATCGCGAAACTGCAATCAACGCTGGCTTTACCTTGTGTGTAGAAAAACCACTTCCATTTTACGATATGGAATTGTTGTTGAAGCAAGTCTCTGACAACTAGGTTTTTCCGAAAGCGAGATTGAATAACAAACCCGACTGCTTACCTCTAAGCAGCGGGTTTTCTTTTTATCAGGTGTTTGGCTTGCAGATGTAATTAATTCTAAACTATTTTTTGCATCTTCCACGCCAAACCAACTACAAACCAAATGGCAACCACACTCGACAAACTATTGGGCATTGAATACCCTATTCTGGTTGCACCTATGTTTCTGATTTCCAACACCAAAATGATAATGGCTGCGTTGGATAGTGGTATTACTGCCGCCTTTCCGGCTCTTAACTACCGCACCGATAAAGAATTACGCGCTGCTATTGCAGAAATAAAAGCCCACACCAGCAAACCGTTTGGGGTAAACCTGATTGTAAATAAATCCAACTTCAAGTATAAAGATCAACTTAAAACATTGGTAGAACTTAAAGTTGATTTCATCATTACATCGTTGGGTAGCCCGCAGGAAGTAATTGAACAATGTAAACCAGCCGGTATAAAAGTTTTCTGCGATGTAATTGATCTTGACTATGCCAAAAAAGTAGAAGCGCTTGGCGCGGACGCATTAATTGCTGTTAACAATCAGGCCGGGGGCCATGCCGGAAAAATTTCACCTAAAGAATTGATTACGCTATTAACAACGCATTGTACCATTCCGGTTATCTCGGCTGGTGGTATTGCTTTTGGCAAAGATATTAAAGAAGTAATGAGTTGGGGCGCAGCCGGAGTTTCGGTGGGTACCATTTTTATGGCCAGTGAAGAAGCACCTATCTCTGCTGACTACAAGCAGGCGTTAATTGATTACGGTGCGAAAGACATTGTGATGACTTCAAAGCTTTCGGGTTCGCCCTTAACGGTAATCAATACACCGTATGTGCAACAATTAGGCACCGAAGCAAATTGGTTAGAACGATTACTTCAAAAAAATAAAAGTTTAAAAAAATATGTAAAGCTGTTGATTGCCTGGAAGGGTATGAAACAAATTGAGAAAGCCGCCTTTGGTGCAACGTATCAAACGGTATGGTGTGCCGGCCCAGCAATTGAACACGTACACAACGTGCGCCCTATGAAAGAAATTGTAAAGCAGTTAACCTTAGATCATCAGCCTTAATCTAACCACCAGCACCAATAACTAAAGTTTAACCACTAAGTACTAATGACTAACTACTAACGACTAAGTACTAACTACTAACCATGAACGAAAAAGCCCATTGGGAAAAACTGGCTCCCGAATACAACACTGAAATCTTTGATGTATATGCCAGCGATAAATTCAAAAAGCTTCCACGCTACATAAAAAAACATACATCGTTAACCAAAACGGCTATCGACTTTGGTTGTGGTAACGGTAAATCATTTCCATATCTCGCACCAACCTTTAAAAGCGTGTTGGGTGTTGACATCTCCAAAGGCTTGCTAAAACAAGCTGCTGCGCGTAACTATAAAAATGTAACGGTAAAACCACATGATGTAACGCGCCCGCTTAAAGCACCAAAGGCCGACTTTGCTTTTTGTTGCAACGTAATCATGTTTCCTGATCTGAAAAAAAATACGCTAGCGTTCAAAAACGTTGCCCGCTCATTAAAATCCGGTGGCACAGCTTTGTTTGTTTTACCTGCATTGGATTCGGCCCTTTTCTCATCGTGGCAACTGATACAACTGTATGCGCAAGAAGGAGTGAAGGCCACGGATATTCCATTGCATGAGTTTCATTACTTCAAAGGCAACAAACGCGATCTGATACAAGGCATTGTTTATATCGACAAAGTACCCACCAAGCATTACTCCGCCAGTGAGTTAGAAGTTATCTTACCACAAGCCGGTTTCACCATTACCAAACTTGAAAAATTGGAATACGATTGGAGTACCGAGTTAGCAGCACCACCTAAAAATCTGGGGGCACCGTATCCGTGGGATTGGTTGGTGGAAGTGAAGGTATGAATAAGTTGCTGGCTTGTTGTTGCTGATTGCAAGAAGTAAGTTACAGGTTTCCAGTTGCCAGTGCCTTCTTAATCAAAACAAATTCAGAGTGGCAAGTCGCCCTTGTTTATTGATTAGCAATGATGACCTATGCAAGCAACTAGACCAGGAAGCCAGCAATAAATACTAAGCTCATTTGAAAACTCAACCGCGAAAGCGTACTTTACACCGTAGGCAAAAATGACCGGAGAAATCATTCTATACCAAAATTCAGAGGGCAATATAAAGCTCGATGTACTCCTGGAGGCGGAAACCGTGTGGTTAACACAGGCTCAGATTTGTGAATTGTTTCAAAAATCAAAAGCCACTGTCAGTGAGCATATTACAAACATCTTTACAGAAGGTGAGCTGATTGAAAATTCAGTTGTTCGGAAATTCCGAACAACTGCCGCAGATGGAAAAGCCTATGAAACACTGCATTATAATCTTGATGTCATCATCTCCGTGGGCTATCGCGTAAAATCTCCGCAAGGCACACAGTTCCGCATCTGGGCCACGCAACGCTTAAAAGAATACATCATCAAAGGCTTTACCTTGAATGATGAGCGATTCAAAACCGGTGGTTCTATGAACTACTTCACCGAACTGCAGGAACGTATCCGTGAGATACGCCTATCAGAACGGTTCTTCTATCAAAAGGTGAAAGATATTTATACTACCAGTATCGACTATGATCGCAACGATCAGAAAACAGTTGAATTCTTTAAGATCGTACAGAACAAATTGCTCTGGGCTATCAGCCAGCAAACTGCTGCCGAATTAATCTATCGTAGGGTAGATGCCACTTTACCACTGATGGGGATGCAATCGCTCGATAAGAAAAATCCAACAAACCTTCGCAAGAGCGATGTAAGCGTTGCCAAAAATTATTTAACTGAAGATGAAATAAAACTATTGGGCTTACTGGTAGAACAATACCTGGCCTTTGCCGAGACCATGGCACAGCAGCGCACTCCCATGTACATGAAAGATTGGATTAACAGGCTCGACTCAATCCTTCAATTGAACGGTCGCGAGTTACTTACCCATGCTGGTGCCATTAGTCATGATCATGCATTACAAAAATCAGAGCAGGAATATGAAAGGTATAAACAAACGCAACGGCAACTAGAGAAAGAACACAGTCTGAAAGAAATTGAAGCAGATATTAAGAAATTGAGCAAACATACCCAATCGGGTTAAACTTAACCACCATTTTGAGTGGCAAGTCGCACTTGTTTATTGATTAGTATTTGTGATGATAACCGATGCAATAAGTGAAGTTGCAATAGCCCGCGCAATCATATCCTGCAAGCGCGAATCTTTCGGATTAATAGCATATGCCTTTTCACCATACTCCAGGCATTGCTCCAGATCACCCTTATCAAATCGCCAGGCACCCAGATTGCCATAATAGATATAGCTTATCTCCTTCAGGATTTTTTCATTCACCAGATTCAATTGCAAAATGCTAAACGCCTGATGGATTAATGAGTCATTTCCTTCCTTGTACAGCTTTACATCAATCATTGATTCGAATGTGCCAAATACAAATTTTTGCTGCCGAGGTTAAAGGGATGATAAAGGTTGGTGTCTACATATGTGCAAAAAAAGACTTTCTTAAGTCAATTTCTCCCAAGGATAAAAATTCGCTTGTTTGTTTTGAGAGGACGGAATGGTACTTAAAAATTTTTATCCTGTTCTCACTGTGCCCATATTGCTAATTGGCCTAACAGAATAAATGATGCTCAAACTAATGTCCGAAATACAAATTTTTAAAAATTTACATTTCACTGATTGCGTTCGGTAAGGTAATTACAAAAGTAGTACCTGCAGCATATTTCGATTCAACCCGAATCGTTCCTTGTATTTTCTCCAGCGTTTCTTTTACAATATACAAACCCAACCCTGAACCTTCCACCTTATCATTTGCCTGAAAGAACATATCGAAAATCATAGGTAGGTATTCTTCGTGAATCCCGATACCATTATCCTGAATGGATAATTCTAGCTGAGCTGGAGTAGGGTGCGCAGTTATTTTTATATACGAATTATCGATTGTCGGATTTGCATACTTAAAGGCGTTGGATAGTAAGTTGGTTAATACAACGCGTAGTCGGGTAGGGTCACTTACTAGTGTAAGCGCTTCCGGTATTTCAAGTTGGATATGAATTTTATCCGTACCGGGATATTGAAGACTCATCAAACATTCATCAATCAGTTCCTTCAGGTTAATGGTTTCGGTTTTTACGGTAATCCTTGTGTTCCGGGAATAAAGCACAATGTCTTCAATAAATTTATTGAGGCTCATAAGCTTATGATCCATTAAATCCATGTATGTTTTCGTTTCTGCGGGTATAGCAGTAAGTTTCACCAGGCTTATTAAACCCCTAACCGAACTTATAGGAGATCTTAAATCGTGTGAAGCACTATATACAAACCGGTCGAGCTCTTTATTTACTTTTACCAGCTCTTCATTCTTTTTGTGCAGGTTCTTTTCATTCTCGCGCAGTGCTTTCTCTGAATGATAGTTGAGGTTAAGCAGAAAATAGAAAATCAGCGTGGCCGCTACGAAGGTAGCCAGGAAGTTAATAATCATACTGATGCGTACATATTCATCATCGAATGTATTACGCTTAAATAGTTCAAGGTCAATTGCGCTTGAAAAAATAAACAACACCAGGGGAAGTAGAATAAAGAGGATGGCAAGTTTTGGTTGTTCGATGCCAAGTGTGGCCATGGCTCCTAATGCACAAACAATAAATAAAAACGAAAGACCGGTTTCGGTGGGCTCAACGGACGAAAAGAAAAAAATTGTAAGATTGGTAGATATGCCCAAGGTTAACTTGGCAGGAAAGTAATAGCCAAGCCGGTTAAGGATCATGCTGCCACACGCCATTAGCGCGGCAATGGAGAGAATCAACCACGAGTGGTAAAAACCAGAGTATAAGTCAAATAGAATATAGCCGGTGGTCATCAAAAAGGTAAGCAAACTTAGTTGCCCGGTAAGCATGGCTAGCTTATAGGCTGAATAACCCAGGTGGCTACCTTTTTCTCCCAGCAACAGTTTGCGAAATGAAAAGTGACTGCTCATGGTAGGATTGAGTTTGTATCTTTTTATAAATTTTAGATACCACAGCCGCGAGTGTCAATCGCGGCAATAAAAAATTTCTGGTTAACCTGCGCGAGGTGTATCTCCAGCGTAATGAAGTCACCGGTTTTGTCGGAGAGGTTTACGGTCCCCACCCACGTGCGGGAAGAATCCAGAGCTGCGAGCTTTGCTTTCAAGTCATCCGTTAATACTTCATTGGAAGCTGCAAGGTTTGATACGAATGTATCGAGCAGCAGCGTATTGTTTTCAATCATGTTAAAGTAAATGCCTTCGGCTGGAAGATTACAACGATCTATAGCGGGCGTGTTAACATAATAAATACGAGCCGGAAAAGATGCATTCATAAAACGGATAAACTCCGAATTGCCCAGAAGGTCTTCCAATGTTGTTACCTCGGTAATAACCGGATAAACTCCTGCGCCTTCCTCCAACAGGTAACATCCGCGTTCCGAATCAATATATGATTTTAGTTTGTCCACATCGCGTAGCGAATACATAAATGTTTGTAACGCTATGGGAATTTCTTCGATGGCTAAGGCCGAGAGAGTCGTTTCAGCAAGGGCAAGAGTGGTGGTTGTATCGTTGGGTTCTGAAACACTTTCGTCAACGGCCACTTCCGACTTGGGTGACTGACACATGGTAACCCCGACCAATAGAACGACTGCGTACAAACGTTTCATTCAATATTGTTTAAAAGTTGGGGAAGGTAGAAAATTTTTCAATGAGGTAGCTAATGCACCAGATTTTGTATCTTCGTTAAGGCTAAAACTATTTTTATGAAATTGTTCCTCACCATGTTGATGCTAAGTTATTCTGTTTCACAAGTGGCACAGCCTTGCGCCTGTTGTACACCTGAACATCGGCAATTCGATTTCTGGATAGGAAAGTGGGAAGTATTTAATCCTGCCGGAAAGAAAGTAGGCGAAAACACCATCACGCAAGTACAAGGAAAATGCGCTTTGCAGGAAGAGTGGGTGAGTACCCAAACCGGTACAAGTTATAATTATTACGATCCTACTGATAGCACCTGGAACCAGTTATACCTGGACAATCAGGGAACGAAACTAAAACTAAAAGGCAGATTGGAAAATAATAAAATGATCTTGTGGAGCGATAAAGTTAAAGGTCAGAATGGTGAATACCGCAATCGCATTACATGGCAAACATTACCCGATGGCAGCGTTTCACAAAAGTGGGATATCGTAATTGCAAACGGCACCGTGGTGAGCGTGGCCTTTGATGGTGTTTATAAAAAGAAAAATTGATTTATCCTTTGCGCACGAACTGCGACTTCAAACCCATCGCACCATAGCCATCCACTTTGCAGTCAATGTTGTGATCGCCCGTAGTTAGTTTAATGTTCTTGACTTTGGTTCCGGCTTTAATGGGTTTACTCGCACCTTTCACGGGCAAGTCTTTAATGATAACTACCGTGTCGCCATTCTGCAAAACCGTGCCGTTCGCATCTTTCACTACCTCTTCTGTAGTTGCTTCTTCCGTGGGTGCAGGCGTTTCAGATGGATTCCATTCGTGGCCACACTCAGGGCACATCATAGAAGAACCAGTAGGGTAGCCATAAGGTGATTGGCAATTGGGGCAGATAGTTGATTCGGGCATTTTATTAAGGGGAATATTTAGTCAATCCATACAACCAAAATCCTGAGCAGCGTAAGCAAGTGGCGTTGGCGCGAAGGATCTCCTCATTGGAAGGTCTGGTATCTCAAAGGGGATTCTTCGTTCGGGCTTAACACTTCACTTCTATTATCAAACAATCAAAAAACGAATCCGTTAACTTATCTACCAGTACTTGCCACTCAGAATTACTCCAAACCAACCAGCCACCAGAAACTAGCAACCAGTAACTGGCAACAGGAAACTGGTAACCTGCAACCCTATCACGCCTTCCTCTCTATCTCCTTCAAGTTCTCCATCTTCTTATTGCGCAAGAAGCCGTTAATGTCTTCAAAGTGTTCGCGCACGCGCTTGTTACCAAACTCAAATACTTTTTTTGCAAGACCATCTAAGAAATCACGATCGTGCGAAACGAGAATCAGCGTACCATCAAAAGCCAGCAACGCATCTTTCAGAATGTCTTTGGTTTTTATGTCGAGATGGTTGGTCGGTTCATCCAGAATTAACAGGTTAACCGGTTGCAGTAACAACTTCAACATCGCCAACCGGGTTTTTTCACCACCCGAAAGTACTTTCACTTTCTTGTCGATGTTCTCACCACTAAACATAAACGCACCCAGCATGTCTTTGATTTTCGTGCGGATGTCGCCCTGCGCAACCTGATCTATGGTTTCGAACACCGTAAGTTCACCATCCAACAGGGCCGCCTGATTCTGCGCAAAGTAGCCGATCATACTATTGTGACCTACCTGCAAGCGACCGTCAAAATCAATCTCGCCCATAATAGCTTTTATCATGGTCGATTTACCCTCACCATTCTTACCTACAAAGGCTATCTTCTCGCCACGCGCAATGGTGAATGTTGCATCTTTAAACACCAGGTGGTCGCCATAGGTTTTGGTAAGACCATCGGCTATAACCGGATAGTTACCCGAACGTGGTGCGGGTGGAAACTTCAGGTTTAGTGCTGAAGTATCCATCTCATCTACCTGCACAATCTCAATCTTCTCCAACATCTTTACGCGCGATTGCACTTGCAGCGTTTTGGAATACGTTCCTTTAAATCGATCAATAAATCCCTGAATGTCGGCTATCTCTTTCTGCTGATCTTCAAAATGTTTCTGCTGTTGCTCGCGTCTTTCTTTGCGCAATTGCAGGTAATGCGAGTAGTTGGTTTTGTAATCGTAAATGCGGCCCATCGTTACTTCAATGGTACGATTGGTCAGGTTATCCACAAACATTTTATCGTGACTGATTACAATCACCGCCTTGGCGCTCGTCTTCAAAAATTCTTCCAACCATTGCACCGATTCAATGTCCAGGTGGTTGGTAGGCTCATCCAACAAAATCAGATCGGGTTTCTGCAACAGAATTTTCGCTAACTCAATGCGCATGCGCCAGCCACCGCTAAACTCTGTGGTAGGCCGCGTAAAGTCGCTGCGCACAAAACCTAATCCCATTAATGTTTTTTCTATTTCAGCATCGTAGTTTATCTCTTCAATCGAATAAAACTTTTCGCTCAACTCCGATACTTCTTCAATAATCTTCGCATACTCATCCGATTCATAATCGGTACGGACTTCTAATTGATGATTCAACTCATCAATGCGTGTTTTCATACCATGCACTTTCGAGAAAGCCTTGCTGGTTTCATCAAACACCGAGCAATCGTCTTCGGTTAACAAGTGCTGCGGCAGGTAGGCGATAATGGCATCCTTAGGTGCCGATACTTTGCCGCGTGTGGCTTTGCTTTTGCCCGCAATAATCTTGAGCAGGGTGGACTTGCCCGCCCCGTTTTTGCCCATCAGGGCTATGCGATCGTTTTCGTTGATGTTAAAAGTGATGTCACTAAAAAGAGCCGAACCATTAAATTCTACTGTTACTGCGTCAACCGAAATCATAAGTCGTTAAAATTGGCCGCAAAGATATTAGATTCCGTGGCGTGCTCAATACTTTGGTAATATTAAAAGGCTGTGTTAGAAGTTTTGGGGCATGGCCAATCCCGCATAAGGCGGAAAGGCCACCGGGCTTTTCGTTTCAAGCTCCCGCGCTCACGCTGTTATCCACCCACTTGCGGCAGGCTTTCCACTTCAATCCCTTGCCCGCTTACGCATAAGTTAGGAGTGCAGCTTATACTCGCTGTGGTAATCATTCAAAAGTAGTTAGCAAGCTGTAAGCAGGGGTGAGTCTGATTTGATTAAGTTTACAATTATGAATGCCTTAAGGATCCGTTAGCCTTATTTTTATGCTCACCAAACTAAATTACTAAATACTACTACTCAAGACTAAGGACTAAGGACTAACTACTAAAGACTAAAGACTTACCCAATGCAACCCATTCTAGATTTTCTCAAACTCAGTATCGAAGACCAATACTTTTCGAAGTCGGAGCGTAAATCGTTACGCGAAATAATTGATGACGTAAAACCCAACGAAAGTCAGTTGGCATTTTTGCGCAGTCAGATTTTTGAACTCGCCAATCAGAAAGCCACACCTGAAAATTATCGGTTTATTGTAGAATGGATTCGCGATGCCACCAGCGCGTTAATGAATACCATCCCCAACACACCCGGTTCCGATGCTTACTTTAGTCCGGGTGAAACGTGCCGCAATATCATCATGCAACAGATCCGGCAGGCCACGCAACATCTTCAGATTTGTGTGTTTACCATCAGCGATGATATTATTACCAATTCCATCATCGAATCGCACAAGCGGGGAGTGCCGGTAAAAATTATTACCGATAACGATAAGATGCTGGACGAAGGTTCGGACATTGATCAACTGGCTAATGCCGGAATTCCCGTTCGCATCGATCGTACCGCCAACCACATGCATCATAAGTTTATGATTACCGATAACAAAGCGTTGCTAACCGGTAGCTATAACTGGACGCGCAGTGCAGCAAAGTTTAACCATGAAAATATTTTGCTTACCCGCGATGGTGGCGTGATTAAATCATTTGCCAAAGAGTTTGATCAATTATGGAATACACTGGCGGAGTATGAATAAAACTTAGGCGTCAGGACGCTTCTAAAGCGTCAGACGCCTTATCAAAATAAAACAATGACAACCAAAATTCTTTTAAAAGTTAACCAACTCACCAAGACCACCGAATTCGGTAAAGTACTGAGCAAGGTTAGCCTGGAAATAAAGCAAAACGAAAACGTAGTAATTGCCGGAGAAACCGGCTCTGGCAAAAGTACATTGCTCAGAATCATGGCCGGCCTCGAACAACCCGACAGTGGTACCGTTACATTGAACGATGAACTGGTAAAAGGTCCAGCCGATAACTTAGTACCTGGCCATCCGGAAATTGCTTACTTATCGCAACACTTTGAGTTACCTAAATTTTTGCGCGTAGAACAAGTTTTAGAATATGCCAGTAATGTAACCGATGCGTACCGGCAACGCATCATTACCATTTGCAAAATCAAACACTTGCTTGCGCGCAAGACAGACCAACTCTCTGGTGGCGAGAAGCAACGGATTGCTATTGCCCGTTTGCTGATGACGCATCCACAAGTATTGTTGCTAGATGAACCTTATTCACATCTTGATACCGGCCTTAAAGCAACATTGAAAGAAGTAGTGGCGCAGATCAGTGCTAAGTTGGGCGTTACGTGCGTGTTGGTTTCGCACCACCCGGAAGATACCTTGCCTTGGGCGCATCGGGTAATAGTATTGAAGAAAGGCGTGCTGGTACAACAAGGCACTCCACATGAAGTTTATCACCAACCTAAGAATGAATATGTAGCGCGTTTGTTTGGCGAATACAATCTTATTGATGCCAGCCTTGCGCGGTTGCTGGGCAAATCAAACCTGAAAGGAAAATTTCTCCGTCCCGAACAACTACAACTCACCAAAAAGAAAACCGGCAAGTGGGTAATAAAACAGGTAGCATATTTTGGAAGTTATTACCTGATTACGGTTGAGTATAAACAGAAAGAGGTGAAGGTGTTTTCGGTTAGAGCGTGGGAGGTGGGAGAGAAAGTGGATTTAGGTTTAGGTAAATGAGAATAAAGGCAAGTGTTGCAGAGCAGCGTTCTGTTTTTGTACCGCGAAGTTTGCAGTAAGTGGAAGTATCAAGTATTTACTTTACCCAAACTACCAGCGATGGAACAACATCTCATATAAAACAGGCTGTCTCAAAAGTCGAACTAAACGTGGAATGTCATTGAAGCTAAGAAGCTTCATAAGAGATTTTCACATAGTTGCGCTACAGGCTTTTGTATGATTTTTCAAAATATCTCCACAACAAACTGAAAGCTTTCATTATTCCTATTTCGCATCATAGGCATGGGGCGATCAAACTTTATTTCGGGCGAAGTCTCTATAATTTTGAATACCTGGCCACCGATAGGTGGATTCTTAGGATCAAAAGAAATTCCTTCGGTATCGGTAATAACTTCCTGCGGGAAAAAATAAACCCTGGCTCCTATAGCCGGATCTGACATTGAAATCTGGTCAGTATAGCGCACAATAATCTGCGTAATCGTTCCATTGTGTTCGGGCGTAAAGGCACTCGGGTTACCGCCATTTCTGGCAGCTACCACGGGCGCAGCAATCGGCTGACTGCCATTTATATTAATCATCGCCCACTGCGCACTCCACCAACCTAAGTCAATCGGGCCAGCTTCCAGCAAACCGGATTGGTTATGAATAGCAACTTCAGGCTTCCAGCGGTTGCGGATGCGTACATGCGTTGTTCCGGCCACAGGTTCCAACGCCCACTGTGCACTCCACCAGCCAGGTTGAATGTCACCACAATCCAGCGTACCGTTTTGAATATGTAAGTACTGGTTTCGCCACTTATTCCGGATCTTGTAATATCCAGCCTCAGAAGGCTCTACTATCCACTGGGCACTCAGCCATCCCGGAGCAATAGTTCCTGATGCCGGTTGCGGTTGCTCTACGTGAATAAATTCAGTTGATTTCCAACGGTTTTGAAATTGGTAAGTCTCCTGAGCCATTGCAGGAACACAGATCAACATCAACAAGACAACAAAGGGTAAAATGGTGCGCATAAGTTTTGGTTTGAGCTATTCGTAAACTTACACTGTTTTTTCTGATTGCGAAGTGGTAGAAATCTTCAGACTACTTAAGGGGTAAAGCCTGCATCAAGGCAACGCATTCTTAAGTTTAATAACCAGTACTCCGGAAGGTGAAAAGTCACCGGGTAGGATGGATGCTAAATCCACTTCCAGGTTGGCGCCTTGCTTTTTCAACGGACATACTTTTGCCGAGCCCAGCAACGATGCTTGCATGTTACTATTCCACGTCATGTTCTTCAACGTGAACTTCTTTGAGTAGGCGGGAAGAATGCAATACAGGTCTTTACCTTTTCGGGTAAAGAAACATTCCACATACGCGGCATCCTGGGTTGGAATAACCATTTTCGAAATGGAATAGTCAGCCATGTAGTTAGCGTCTTTCTTGTCCGGTCTTTTGCCAGCGCTCCATTGATAAGGCTCTTTCAATCCCTCCGTTTCATAAATCGCTTCGCCATTCACAGCCAACCAATCGCCCATGTCACGCAACCGTTGTTGCATGATTACCGGAATGCGACCATCTGCCGTAGGGCCGACATCCAGTAACAGATTACCTCCGCGGGCAACAATATCGCATAACATTAAAATCAGACTCTTGCTGGTTTTATAATCACTGAGTTGTTCGTTGCGATTGTAACCATAGGAGTGACCAATGCCCTGGTTCTCTTCCCACACCATGCTGGCATCCATACCGCTCCCGTATTCGGAAGTAGTATAAGTGCTTCCGGTGTTTTTTCCACGCGTGTTTCCGCCCCAGCGATCGTTGACCACGACTTCATTTTTCACGGGCGAATCGTTGTACAGCCACGCGAGTAATTCAGCACTTTTCCAAAGCGAATCGGGCAGGTCCCATTCTCCATCCGAGAAAATAACGGAGGGCTTGTATTTTGTTACCAGATCTTTGAACTGCGGTGTCATGTGTTCGGCCACGTATTTCTTTTTGTCGGTGAGCCAAAGGGGATTGTACCATTCATATAGCGAGTAATAGTATCCCATCTTCATTCCTTTTTCGCGCACTGCGTTTGTCAGGTCACCTAATAAATCTCTCTTCGGTGTTCCGGTCACGGCATTCCAGGGGCGCTGCCAACTGCGGTCAGCTTCGGCACTGTTCCAAAGAGTATACCCTTCATGATGCTTGGAGGTAAGCACAACATACCGTGCACCCGACTGCTTAAACACATCCGCCCATTGGTGGGGATCGAACAGCTCGGCTTTGAACATCGATTCAAACTGCGGATATGTGAAGGAGGCACCATAATTCTTTTCATGGAACGCCAGAAAGTCTTTCTGTTTTTCAGGCAGGCGATACCAATACCATTCTGCATAACTGTAGCCACTGTTGGGAATCACCGGTGCCCAGGCGGGTACGGCATATACACCCCAATGAATAAAGATGCCAAACTTATCGCGGTGAAACCACTCGGGTATTTTTCGTTTGTTCAGGGAAGCCCAGTTGCTTTCGTAACGTTGCGCTTCCACGTGCCAGGAAAATAAAAAGAGGGAAAGGATGATCAGGGATCTCATAGGTTGTTCAGGCACATCAAGATATACAAATAGCCAAATGGAACTGTTAAGCTTATTGGAATTTTTCTAGAAAGTTTTTTTAGCGAGGGTCTTCAATAACTTAATCTTCATCATTCACAACGGGCTGGGGCAGCGACACTCTTTGGACAGGCTTTGGTTTTGCGTTGGCATGTGTGGCCTGCACAATGTGTGTTGCTGCTGCGTAGGAAAATGCAATAGGGATAGAAGCAGAAAGCACGAGGAGTGTTGGCAGGAGCGAGACAGGACTTGCAGCGTATAGCCTGGGGCGAAGACATTGCCAGATTATTCAACTCATGTTTGTTCACTTGGTTTGACCGACAATCTCTGGCCTTGTGGTTGTGTCATAAAATTTTGCATGACAACTTGAATTTGCTTTCCCCAAGAGACACCGTAGGCGTTCTCGAACAGCTTATAAAAATTCATTAGAGAAAAGAATCCATTAATTTGTAGATACGCTTCCCAAACAAAGTCTTTTAAATCTCCATCTAATACTTTTACATTCAAGCCATAGGTTTCTATCTTTTCAAAGTATAATGGACGTGAATGAGTTTTATGCTCATCGTAATCTGAAAAATAATCAACCACCTTATCAAGATTCTTGAATTCCTTTCCATGGAACATGTATTTCTTTATCCATTCGGTAACAAGTTCCTTTGACAATTTTTCTGAGTCATCGCATAGCTCTAGAAGATCAAGACTGTATTTCTCAATCAATGGAAGGAAGGGAGCTAAGGCTTCAGGCCCCTCTGTTTTAACTATGTCTCTTACTTTTTGAAATCCGTTCTTTATTGATCTGGCAGGAATCCCATTTAATTGAGGGTCAATTGGGCCAAGAGTTGCGCTTGGGTGAAGGGAAATACTATCACCAGATAGAGCGAGCATGGTTGCTGCTGAATAAGCTGAATGAGGTATTATAAAATGGACTTCGTCAAATCTTCTTCTTAAGATATGCACTATCCGTTCCGTAGCATCCGCGCTTCCTCCCGGACTATGAACTAAAACATCAACAGCAGTTCCTTTTGGTGAAGAACTTACTAAATCGGTAAATCCGTCCACATCGGAAATTTCAATCGAGGTTGGGGTATTCGGTGGTAGCTGATCTAAAAATCTTGTTGCATAAACTAAGAGTGGCCTACCGCGCAACCTCTCAATATTTTTGTAAGTATTAAGGCGTAGTTGTTGAAGTAGGTTACCATCTACCATTCCCCCATTTTTCGCCAAAATTTCTCCGATGAAATTTTGCCAATCTTGGGTTAGCTTAAACTTTGGCAGTTGCTCCGGTGGTACCCCTGGCTGTGGATTTGACATTAGTCTTAATGTTGGTCGCTTGAGTTTTCGAAAAATTAACAGTGGACTTTCGCCCCATTGCGATTTGGGTTCTTTCAACAATTTCTTTAGCCTTTCGATAATGGTTGATTGAAGCCAAAATACTTTCGTATTTTGATAGATCACTATCTAAAGCCTTAACCATGTTATTGAGCTTATCCATATTGAATTTGTTGGGGCTAAATTTAGTAAATAAATCTAGATAAAAGCGCGCATTTTATGATTGGAGGAGCCGTCTAAAATAATGCCATTGCCTCGATTTTGCCCATTTTTGACACGTCTGTCAGTGTATTTTCCTATTTTACACGTTCATTAATCATGAACAATGCGATTTACCTCTTATCACGCCAACTGTTACTTGCCTGAACTCACAAAATAATAAAAGATAAGACAAACAAAGACTCTTACCCGCGGATATAAATGAATGCAGTAGAAATTGAAGAGGCGGTATCATTATTATCGGAACAAGATTTTAATCCGACTGAATTCCCATATTCTTTTCTAGAGGCATTTGGCAATAAGTCAACGACTATTGCGCGTCTCAGAACAGGTAATAACAACAAATCCGATATCGAAAGAGGTGTTCTACAGCATAACAACATTCATATTGCTGTTTGTGATAACGGTGAGGTTAGTGAGACACTCAAAAGGCTAAAAGAAAGTCCTGCAACAACCAAAGCCAAGGCCAAGTTCATTTTGGCTACAGATGGGAAAGACTTTCAGGCTGAAGATTTAGCTAGTGGCGAGACTGTCGCTTGTGGATATTCAGACTTTCACAATCACTTTGGTTTTTTCCTTCCGTTAGCTGGCATCAGCACAGTTAAACAAATACGTGAAAACGCCTTTGACATTAAGGCAACAAGTCGCCTGAACAAGCTGTATATCGAGTTACTTAGTCATAACCCTGACTGGGCAACATCAGAGAGGCGCCATGATATGAATCATTTTCTCGCCCGGCTGATCTTCTGCTTTTTTGCTGAGGATACGGATATTTTTAGCAGTGATTTGTTTACCACCACTGTGCAGCAAATGAGCGCGAGTGATGCATCGGACACTCACGAGATTATAAGCGAGATCTTCCGAGCGATGGACATCAAGCTGGATGAGCGATCTGATCACAATGTTAAAAATTGGGCAAATAAATTTCCTTATGTAAATGGTCATTTATTTTCTGGTTCTACTGAAACTCCAAAGTTCACGAAGATTGCCAGGTCGTATCTACTGCATGTTGGGAGTCTGGATTGGAAGAAAATAAACCCTGACATATTCGGATCGATGATTCAGGCTGTTGCTGATGATGATGAGCGAGGGGCATTAGGAATGCATTATACTTCAGTTCCAAACATCCTTAAAGTTCTTAATCCGTTATTTCTTGATGATTTGAGAGCGCAACTGGATGAAGCTGGAGACAACGCAAGAAAGCTATTGAATATTAAAAAACGAATATCCCGAATTCGTGTATTCGATCCCGCATGCGGGTCTGGAAATTTTCTTGTGATCGCGTATAAGCAGTTACGTGAAATTGAATACGAGATTAATAAGAGAAGAGGTGAATTGGATAGCTTAACAGAGATTCCTCTTACGAATTTTCGAGGGATTGAATTGAGGGATTTCTCTGCTGAAATTGCGCGACTAGCACTAATCATCGCAGAGTACCAATGCAATGTTTTATATCGAGGACAAAAACTAGCTCTTGCTGAATTTCTACCGCTAAACGCTGAAAACTGGATCACATGTGGGAATGCACTTAGGGTAAACTGGCTTTCGATATGCCCCCCAACTGCTACCAGTGTGAAGATTTATAGAGAAGACCTATTCAGTACTCCTCCCGATCAAGCAGAAATAGATTTCAAAAATGAAGGTGGTGAGACTTACATTTGTGGTAACCCTCCATATGCAGGGTTAAGTTCTCAAGATAATAATCAAAAATCCGATTTGGAAACCCTATTTTCAGGAACTTCCAATTACTGGAAGTCATTTGACTATGTATGTGGCTGGTTTTGGAAGGGTTCAAACTTTTTGCAAGAAACAAATGGTAAATGTGCCTTTGTAGCGACAAATTCGATTTGTCAAGGGCAACAGGTTCCGATGTTTTGGCCATTAGTATTATCTAAGAAAATCAAAATAGAATTTGCCCATACTTCATTTAAGTGGAAGAATCTTGCCGCCAACAACGCTGGAGTTACTGTGGTAATTGTAGGTTTGGCTCCGCCAACATCTCAAAGACCAAAGCTTTATTCAGAAGCTCCCAACAGAGAGTCTTATGCAACCTTAGTTGATAATATCAATGCCTATCTTGTTGCAAGCTCTGATGTCTATATCGAACCCTTATCATCAGCACCCAAAGATAGACCTACCATGTATTGGGGAAACAAGCCAACAGATGGCGGATTTTTAATTATGGACAAATATGAGGCTCGTGAGCTTTCAAATTTAAACTCCAAAATTGCATCCTTCCTTAAACTCTATTATGGCTCGACAGAATTTATCACTGGTAGCCCAAGGGTGTGTATCTGGATTAAAGATGAGGAAGTTGACGTTGCGAAGGAGATCCCTGAATTGAATGAAAGATTTCAAAAAGTCAAGAGTTTCCGCGCGAGTAGCAAGGCGAAGGAAACTAGGCCGGCTGCAAATTACCCCTATCGCTTTCGACAAATACAAGGTAAGCCTGGTGCGCAGGCTATAATAGTTCCTATTCATACTAGCGAATCTCGTGACTACTTACCAGTTGGACTCTTAGATGAAAGAGCAATCGTTTCAAATGCAGCGTATGCATTATATGGTGCAGAGCTCAGTAATATGAGCATAATCGCATCTAAGCTTCATCTTGTTTGGATTTCTACTGTTTGCGGCAAAATCAAGACAGACTTTCGTTACTCAAATACACTTGGTTGGAATACATTTCCATTGCCACCACTGACAGCAAAGAACAGAGAGGATTTAAATTCTTGCGCAGAAGAGATTTTGATTGCAAGAGAAAGGCATTTCCCATCCTCAATTGGGGACCTATATGATCCGCTTGACATGCCTGAAGATTTACGACAAGCACATGAACGGAATGATGAGGTTTTAGAGCGCATTTACATAGGACGCAGATTTAAGAATGATACAGAGCGTCTTGAAAAGCTATTTGAACTTTATACTAAAAATAACTCTAAGGGTAAGTTACATGGAAAATAAAAAGATACCATCTGTTACTGTCAATTATAAAAGCACAGGTAGCTCTACGAAGGCGAACGAGTTTGGTATGCGGGCAATGCAAGAACGAGCCTACGAAAAGCGTGGAGAGCAGTATCTATTAATCAAATCACCTCCGGCTTCTGGCAAGAGCAGAGCACTAATGTTTATAGCACTGGACAAACTAAACAATCAAGGAATAAAACAAGCAATCATTGCAGTGCCAGAGAAATCAATTGGCTCAAGCTTTGCAAATGAACCTCTTACCAAATTCGGTTTTAACTATGACTGGTACATGGAACCAAAATGGAATCTTTGTAACTCACCTGGCGAGGATGGTAGCAAAGTAAATTCTGTTAAATCTTTCCTGAATACTGCTGATAAAATTCTCGTGTGCACTCATTCAACATTCCGCTTCGCTGTTGAACGTTTTGGAATTGAAGTATTTGATAATCGATTAATCGCAATTGATGAATTCCATCATGTTAGCACAGAAGAGGATAATGTGCTTGGATCACAGCTTAAGCAATTGGTAGGAAGGGATAAGGCTCATATCATAGCCATGACAGGCTCTTATTTTCGGGGAGATGCAAATCCGGTTTTAATGCCAGAAGATGAAGCTAAATTTCAAACAGTAACTTACACATATTATGAACAGCTTAATGGCTATGAATACCTCAAGACCCTTAACCTTGGTTATTTTTTCTATAGCGGATCTTATGTAGAAGATATTCTAAACGTCCTTGATCCTAACGAAAAAACCATCATTCATATACCCAATGTTAATTCACGGGAAAGTATGGGTGACAAGATCAAAGAAGTTAATCACATAATGGATGAGCTTGGGAACTGGCAGGGAATTGATCCTGATACGGGTTTTCATTTAATAAAAACATCAGCAGGTAAAATCTTAAGAATCGCAGACCTTGTAGATGATGACCCTGCTAAAAGGAACAAGGTGTCTTCTGCATTGAAACAGCCTGAAGCCAAAAGTAATCGTGAATATGTTGATATCATTATTGCACTAGGTATGGCTAAGGAAGGTTTTGATTGGATTTGGTGTGAACACGCACTTACGGTGGGTTATCGTTCCAGTTTGACAGAAATAGTACAGATTATTGGTCGCGCAACACGCGATGCGCCTGGCAAAACACATTCTCGTTTTACTAATCTTATAGCTGAACCTGATGCGTCTGAAGAAGCGGTTGCCGATGCTGTTAATGATACACTCAAAGCCATTTCTGCAAGTTTGTTGATGGAACAGGTACTAGCTCCAAGATTCAATTTTGTTCCTAAGAGGCCACAAAATGAACCTGACCCAAACTACTACTACGGTGAAGATGGATACGATCCGGACAAATGTAATATTGGTGTTAACGAGGAGACGGGTCAATATCAAATTGAAATTAAGGGACTTACTGTGCCGAAAAGTGAAGATGCAAAACGTATTTGTAAAGAAGATCTGAACGAAGTAATTGCAGCGTTTGCTCAGGATAAGCATACAATTTCAAGAGGCTTGTTTGATGAAGAAACTGTGCCTCAGGAATTGACACAAATCAGAATGGGCAAAATAATTAAAGACAAATATCCGGAGCTTGACGAAGAAGATCAGGAAGCTGTACGTCAACATGCAATTGCTGCCTTGAATTTGACTCAAAAGGCAAAAGAGGTTCTCAATAGTAATCCTGAATTGGAAAGTCGAGGAAGTACTGCTCTTATTGAGGGAGTGCGTAGGTTTACGATGGATGTGAGAGATTTGGACGTTGATTGGATTGACAGCATTAATCCATTCAGTGAGGCTTATTCCATTTTATCAAAAGCCATGACCGAACAGAGCCTCAAAGCAATGGCGGAAGTCATAGCTGCACGCAAGCCTAACCTTTCTTTAGATGAAGCGCGGGAATTGGCGAAACGAGCATTGAAGTTTAAGAAAGAAAGAGGCAGATTGCCGGACATAAAATCCGCTGACCCATGGGAACAACGAATGGCACAAGGAGTTGCTTATCTCGCGAGATTAAAATCTGAGGAAGCTAATGGCTAAGAAAAAGACTCTTACGGATGAAGACGATGCTTTATTGGCCGAACTAGGAATAGAGGTTGAAGCGAAAAAGTCTTCAAGGTATACGCCCCGCGAAGAACGAATTATTGCTGGTTTTGAAGAAATTCAAAAGTTTGTGGAAGAGCATAGACGGCTGCCCGAACATGGGGAAGATAAAGATATTTTTGAACGACTCTTTGCAGTTAGACTTGATCAAATTCGCAAACTAAGCGAATGTAGAAACCTACTGAAGGATTTAGATTTCCAGAACCTTTTAGTTGATGGAATCAATGCAGATGAAGGAATTGAAGAGGATATAGATGATGACGAATTATTGGCTCAGCTTGGCGTAGGTGAGAATGATGAAGATTCCATAACTAATTTAAAGCACGTGCGAACCAGTGCTGAAAAGAGGGCTGCTGAAGAAATTGCTAATCGAAAGGTGTGTGAAGACTTTGATCAATTTAAACCACTGTTTGTAGCAGTTAAAAAGGATCTTGATAACGGTTTTAGATTAACTATTCGTTTTAGAAAGGACGCTGGTTTTACGAAAACTACATTTACAAAAGGGAAGTTTATTATTGTTAGTGGACAAATAGCATACATCGCAGATGTTGGCGATACTTTCAAAGCACCGAATGGAGAAGAAGATGCCCGATTGAGAGTAGTTTATTCCAATGGTACCGAAAGTAACATATTGCTAAGGTCGCTAATACGTGCGATGTATAAGGATGAAACAAGTAGATTCATCACTGATTCGAACTCTGGACCACTCTTCTCAGGTGAAAGCAGTGAGGATGATCAAGAAAGTGGGACTATCTATGTTCTTCGGAGTTTATCGGACATTCCGATTATTAAAGAAAGAAGAGAGATTGTTCATAAGATAGGCGTAACCGGTGGTGATGTAGAAAAACGAGTAGCCATCGCTAAGAATGATCCTACATTCCTTTTGGCTGATGTGGAGATTGTTGCGACCTATAGACTTGCAAATATTAATCGAGTAAAGCTGGAGAATCTCATTCATAAGTTTTTTAATTCAGCCAGGCTTGATATTGAGATTAAGGATCGTTTTGGAAAACCAGTGAAAGCAAGAGAATGGTTTTTAGTTCCAATTTTTATCATTGATGAATTTGTGGAAATAATAAAAGAGGGTGACATAAGTGATTATTATTATGACCCCAAGTCAGCAGAATTGAAGAAACGATAATTGCTCAGCTTAA
Source organism: Cytophagales bacterium (assembly GCA_017303795.1). Taxonomy (GTDB): domain Bacteria; phylum Bacteroidota; class Bacteroidia; order Cytophagales; family Cyclobacteriaceae; genus ELB16-189. The sequence continues at coordinate 133,424 of JAFLBR010000006.1, forward strand.
TCTAATAAGTCGTCATCTTAAAGCATAAAAAGAAAACGAATTTGGATCAGTCTAAATAAAAACTCCACCAATACAATTACAGGAGTGCATCAATCCAGAACTTTTTGTACCAATACCATTACAAACTGCACCAATTCAATTACAGGCGTGCATCAATCCGGAACTTTTTGTACCAATACCATTGCAAACTCCACCGATACCATTACAGGCGTGCATCAATCCAGAGCTTTTTGTACCGAAACCATTACAAACTGTACCAATACAATTACAGGAGTGCATCAATAAAGAACTATGTGCGCCAATACCATTACGGGTAAGCATCGAACAATCGCTTGTAGCTTCGGATACTAACTGTTCAGCTCTAAGCGCGGGCAGGAGAGAAGCTACCCGAATACCAGCGGTAGCTAACGTCATCTTTCCGCAGGTAAAGTCAGGAGCGAAAAAATAAATTTTCATTAAGCATTCAGGGAATACTGAAAAAATGTAATCGAACGTGCCAAGGGTTTTTCAGTTGCATGTTCAGGCAACAATATAGTTTATAAAATACCCTAAAAAACTACAACACGGGGCCGTGTGTGCTGCGTACAATCACCATAACTTAAATGAATAGTTATGAGCCATGTACAAAACCTGCAGTCCTTTGACAAGGTCATTCGGATCTGCACCGGGTTAGGAGGAACCTACAACCCCGGACAACAAAACCTTCAGGTGAATGCGATGACCACCCAGTTGAACATCGCCCAACAAATTTGGGAAGAAGTAAAAGCAGCACAGCAGGCGTATGACAACGCCACCAATGCACGCGAACTTGGCTTCATCAAGATCCGGAAACTCAGCAGCGATGTGTACAACATGCTGAAGGTAAGTAGTGCCAATGAGTTGCTGTTGAAAGATGCCTTGAACAGCAAGCGCAGAATCTGGGGCGCACGCATTACCAAACCTCCCGCAACAACTACCGAAGCAGCCGAAGTGCCAAAGCCATCACGCCCTTCGTATGGTCAGGCGTATGTGGTTACAGCCGAGTACTTTGATCGGTTGGTGAAAACCGTTGCTTCCGAGAGTGGGTATGCCCCCAACGAACCTCATCTTACGGTTGCTGGTTTGCAGCAAACGCTGGCTGAGTTGTTTGGTCTCAATGAGGCGGTGTTGGCGGCCGAGACACGGCTGGAAGAAGCGCGCAGCAAGCGGAACGCAGCTTATTACCTGGCTTCCGAAAATCTGGTGCGCACAGCCAATGCGGTGCGTTCGTATGTGCGGAGTGTGTTTGGCTTCCAAAGCCAGGAACATCAACTCTTGTCGAAGTTACGTTTCACTAAACCCGTTTTGTGATGCGAAACACCGCTGATTAAAAACCTCCGTGGTCAGACTGCGGAGGTTTTTTTATGCCCTATAAAATCTGAGACTCGCGCCAGTACCAAACTCACATCAATTCAGGAGTATTTAGTTGTATAATGTTTATGCGTTACGGTAACATGGCTTTAAGTCCCGATAGCTATCGGGGGGTTTCAATAACTCAATCTTCATCATTCATAAGGGGCTGGGCAGCGGCATTTATTGGCGGGCTTTGGTCCCGATAGCTATCGGGATGGGAAGGATGTGGCGGCCTGACTAACCGGTTTGGATAGATTTCAACGCTACCGGGTGATTCTTCATCTGTTTGTGTGCATAGTTGTTGAACCGGCAGGCAAATAAAGGCCGGTTGTAAAGATCCAGTTTCTCGTCATGCACCAGCCAGAAGGGTTGTTCCAAACCAGGATAGAATTTTATCGCAATGTAACCTTCTGATATTTTGGAGGTTTGCAGCATTCAAGCCGTGTATTCTTTAGCTATCAGGTAACCTTTCCTGATTTTAGGCGTATATTAACTGCAATTACGAATAATATCATCACATTATGAAGAAAACCAAGTTAGGGGAGTTTGAAGAGCTGGTGCTGCTTGCCGTGGCCGCATTACAACAAGAGGCTTATGGAGTTGAAATTAAGCGCGAACTGGAAGTGCGATTAAAAGAAAAGTTAAGTGTAGGTTCCATTCAATCGGCTCTTAAACGGATGGAAGAAAAAGGATTCCTCACTTCTGAATTTGGAGAAGCCACTTTAAAACGAGGCGGTAAACGTAAGCGCATTTATGCTACAACTTCGTATGCACACAAAGTGCTTGATGAAATGCGTGAAATACGGGCCGGACTTTGGAGCTCCATTCCACAACTTACTGCACAGCTAAAAGCAATATGAAGGAAATTCAGCCACCTGCCTGGCCGGTTAAACTTTTACGATTCTTTCTTAAGAAAGAATATGTAGAAGAGATTGAAGGCGACATGGAGGAAATCTTCTTCGAAAATGTGGAAGCTCACTCGCTATCAAAAGCAAAACGAATGTATACGTGGGAGATGCTTAAACTCCTGCGGCCAACCCTCTTAAAAAACATCAATCCATCAGCCACTTATAACCCCTATGGTATGTACAAAAATTATATAAAAATCGCGTGGAGAAACCTGATCAAGAAGAAAGCCTATTCCTTCATTAATATTTTCGGTCTCGGCTTAGGCATTGCCTGTTGCTTTCTGATTTTCATGTATGTGCAGGATGAACTTTCGTACGACAACTACCATGAAAAGGGTGATCGTATCTATCGTGTGCTCCATGGTTGGGAAGGCGATCCTAAAGCGAAAGCCTCGATTGATTCGTATTGGGTGTGGGGCAATGCACCCATCGGTCCGGCACTTGAAAATGATTTTCCAGAGATTGATAAAGTTGTTCAGTTTTCCGGCCGTGCCGATATTCTTTTGAGTGTGGAAGATAAACTCTATCAGGAAGATGGCGTGTTCTTTATGGACTCAACGGCCTTTGATGTGTTCAGTTGGGAGTTGCTTGCGGGCGATCCTAAAACTGCTTTGCTTGCACCTTACAGTATTGTACTTACCGAAACTACTGCTAAAAAATATTTTGGTGATGAAGATGCATTGGGTAAAACATTAAAAGGCAGCGATGCCCCGGGAAGAGCCAATGCCGGTGATTATACCGTAACCGGTATTATGAAAGAGCTTCCCGCTAATTCACATTTTCGATTCAACGCATTACTTTCTTTAAGCACTTTTAAAAAATCCAATCCCGAGATTTTTGATGCATGGGGCTATGTAGATACCTACACGTATTTTCTGGTCAATGATCAATTTGACGAAGCAAAGTTCAATGCTAAAATACCAGCCTTTTTGGAAAGGCATAAAGATTATCCGGATTCAAAATACATCATTGCCATTGAACCCTTGAAGGATGTTTACCTGAGAACGGTGGCCCAACGACAGCCCGGAGAAACTGGAAGTCTCGCCAATATTTATGTGTTCTCGGTGATTGGGTTGTTCATTCTGGTGATTGCCATTATCAATTTTATGAACCTGAGCACAGCCCGCTCGCTGGAGCGTAGCAAAGAAGTAGGCATCAGAAAGTCTATTGGTGCCGATCGTAATAGCTTGATCTTTCAATTTTTGGGTGAATCGTTTATCATCACTATTCTTTCGGTGATGGTGGCCGCTGGTATTGTTGTTGTTGCGCTTCCGGGTATGGTGGATTTTACAGGAAAAGAATTAGCGGTACAAAACTTCGTCAACGGACAAACCATTCCCTACATAATAGTTGGGGTGTTAGTGATTGCCCTGGTGGCAGGTTCCTATCCGGCATTGGTGTTATCGCGCTTTAGCGCGGTAGCTGTGTTAAAAGGAGTAACAACTTCAGAAAGAGGTGGAATTAATCTGAGAAAGGTGTTAGTTGTTTTTCAATTCAGCCTTTCCATTGCGTTGATTGCCGGAACAATCATTGTATATACACAAATGAATCATTTGCTGGATAAGGATTTAGGCTTTGACAAAGAGCGCATGTTGATTTTGGATTATAATTATGATGGAGAGGTTAACAACAAATCAGAAGCGCTTAAGATTGAGATGGAAGCAAATCCGGCTGTTCTTTCTGCGGCATTTTCGCGAAGCGTACCCGGTAGTCACTTCCCAAATGCAAGTACGCAGATACAAGCTCCCGATGGAGAAATGAAATACTTAACCCAACCCATTTTTCAAGTCGGGCTTGATTTTGTAGATCATTTTGGAATTGAGTTGGTGGCTGGCCGATCGTATTCACGCGACTTCCCTTCCGATTCAACCAAAGCCCTTATTATTAATGAAGCAGCCGCCCGGCAGTATGGTTATCAGAATCCCGCTGATATTATCGGTAAGAAATTTGATCAGTGGGGCAGGGCCGGAGAAGTGATTGGCGTAGTGAAAGATTTCAATTACATCTCATTACATCAAACCATACAACCGCTCACCTTGCCCTTTGAAGCGTATGCAAGCCGATACCTTTCCCTTAAAATAAGATCTGAGAACATTCCACAAACGATTAGCGATATCGAAAAAATCTGGAATCGATTGGCACCGCACAGACCTTTCATGTACAGCTTTTTAGATGATAACTTTAATCGACAATATCAAAGTGATTTTATTTTTCGAAAATTGTTTACCACATTTTCGTGTCTGGCGATTTTGATTGCCTGCCTGGGATTGTTGGGGTTAGCTACCTATACTGCTGAAAGACGAACCAAAGAAATTGGAATAAGAAAAGTATTAGGGGCCGATGTTCAAACTATTGTGTTGTTGCTGAGCAACGATTTTATAAAACTGGTGTTGATCGCGATTTTTATAGCCACGCCCGTTTCCTGGTATGCCATGAATCAATGGTTGAGTGGATTTGCCTATAAAATGGACATACAGGTGTGGATGTTCGCATTGGCTGGTGTGATTGCACTTTCTATTGCGGTGTTCACCATTAGCTATCAATCGATCAAATCGGCAATGGTAAATCCGGTTAATTCGTTACGAAGTGAGTAGGAAATCATAAACCTCGGAACAACATCTCGTATAAAAACCTCTGCGGAAATGCAGAGGTTTTTTTGTGCTTGGCGGTGCAAGCAAACTCCACCAATACCATTACAGAGGTGCATCAATCCAGAACTTTGTGCGCCAATACCATTACAAACTGTACCAATACCATTACAGGATTGCATCAAATCCGCAACTTTTTGTACCAATACCTTTACAGGTAAGCATCGAACAATCGCCTGTCGCTCCCCATACAAACCGAGTAGCTCTACGCGCGGGAAGGAGAGAAGCTACCCGAATACCAGCGGTAGCTAAGTTCATCTTTCCTGCGGTGCGTTCGTATGTGCGCAGTGTATTTGGCTTCCAAAGCCAGGAACATCAACTGTTGACGAAGTTACGTTTCACTAAACCCATTTCGTGATGCGAAACACCGCTGATTAAAACCTCCGTGGTCAGACTGCGGAGGTTTTTTTGTGCCGTATAAAATCTGAAACTCGCGCCAAAACAAAATTCTAAATGATTGATTACAAAGAGCTGGTTTTTTAACACGATTGTACCGGCCTTTACGTCATTCAACCTGCTCAAAGAACAGCTGGTGAAAGCCTATCGCCAGGAACTTAAAATCAGTGAGCTAAAGCAGGAGTCACACAAAGCGCAGCTAGCATACAAGTTTTAATGGGTGAAGGTACAACCCTATCAAAGTTTCTTGTGTCTATCTTTGTACGTAGAGAATCCTTATATGAAAATCCTTAATTATTTCTTATCTGCATTAATACTACTTTGTTTTTCGCGTTGTGCCGAAAACGATAGCCCGCAATTCTGCCATGTTACTTCGATAGATGATGTTGAGTGGCTAAAAGCGGAGATGGTTGCTAATAACTATTACGAAGGAATATCAGTCGGGGATGTTTTGATATATCATGCATATTATCAAAATAATGAGGTTATCTATATCCATATCTGTTGTCCGGCATGTAATACCCTGCCACCCGAAATAAGAAGCTGCAACGGAGAGTTACTAGGTTATTTAGGAGTTGATATTGACGACAATTTACTCACGAATAAGAAAGTAATATGGCGTACCCGGAAAGGAGTATGCTCGTAATTAGGCGGTTGGAATTCTTAAAAAGTTCTGCGAATTGGTTGCCGTTATAACCCCCACCCAATCAAAATCATCAGGTCCTAAAACTTCTGCCGCCCTCTCCTATAGGAGAGGGCCACGCAAAGCGCAGGTAACGCACAACTTTTGATGGGTGAGGGTTGAGTACCAATTCTACTTCTTCAACACCAGATGCTGAATAAAAAACTCCATCATCCGCTCGCGGTTCATCGCTACGTGGCCACCATCGGGCGCAAGTTGTACTTCAAAACTTTTACCCGCTTTCTGTAACGCATCAATCAACTGCAGCGAGTTGGAAGGATGCACGTTATTGTCGGCAGTACCATAGAAAATCATTAATTCACCTTTCAGGTTTTTGGCCATTGGCATTAAGCTGGAAGCATCGTATCCTTTTTTGTTGTTCTGTACAGTGTTCATAAACCGTTCGGTATAAACGTTATCGTAATTGCGCCAATCGGTAACAGCCGAGTTGGCTACGGCCGCATGAAACACATCGGGGTAACGTAACAACAAGGTTGCTGCCGTAGTACCACCATACGAGGTACCATAAACACCTACTTTAGTAGCATCCACATACGGGCGATTGTGCAGGGCTTTCACGCCTGCTGCAAAATCATCCATCTCTACAAAACCAAGATTACCATAGAGCTGGTCTAATAGTTTTTTGCCTTTACCACCCGCATTGCGACCGTCAATATTCAATACCAGAAAACCGTATTCGGTTAATGCATCGGGGTAAGTAAAGTTTTCACGGAAAGCATTGGTGGCAGGACCGCCATAGTTGCTGAGGATTACCGGATACTTTTTAGTTGGATCGAAGTTGGAAGGAAAATGGATTACGCCATGCAAGGGTGTAACGCCATCTGCGGAAGTGAATGTATAAACTTCCACTTTCTTTAAGCCAAGTTCTTCAAACTTGCTCAGGTCACTTTTAGCCAATTCAGCAATCACTTTTCCTTTGGCATCGACCAAAGAAGTGAAAGGCGCGGTGTTGTAAGTTTCGGCTACATCCACAAAAAATTTATTATCAGGCGAAAGCGTAACGGCATGATTGAAAGTCGGATTGGTTAGACGCACGTCTTTGGTTCCATCCAGCTTTACGCGATGCAGTTGCATTTTCATGTGGTTGTCGCCACTGCGGGCCATATAATATAATTCACCAGCTTTTTCATCAACCTTCACAATGCGCGAAACTTCAAACGGATGTTTGGTAATGGTGCTGATCAGCTTACCGCTGAAATCGTACAGGTAATAATTGTTAAAGCCGCTACGTTCAGAAGCCCAGATAAAACGTTTGCCATCTTTCAGCACATAAATCTCGGGCGTGTTTTTGGTAAAGCTGGCCAGCCATTCTTCGCGCACCACCGTGCGACTTTTTCCCGTTACCGGATCAGCCGCGCGGTATTCCATAATGTCCTGCTTGCGATTGGTGCTATGGTACAGCAATTCTTTTCCATCCGGTGTCCAATCCATGCCGTATATGTAAGTACCCAGGTCGCCATCGTGATAGGGTTTGCCCTCACGCAAGTCTAACGGAGTAACTTTTTTAGTTTCTACATCATACACCATTAAATCTACCGGCAGGTTAAGCGCACCAACTTTGGGGTAGGCTTCAATCTCCAACGAGTCCTGCAACTTGAGTTGATTCAACAACACGTAGAATTTCTTTGCATTCTTTTCATCAAACTTGTAGAAGGCAACTTTTTTACTATCGGGCGACCACCACATGGCCGTGTTCTGGCCTAACTCTTCACCGTATACCCAGGTAGCAATACCGTATTTGATCTGGTTCTGTTCGTTACCATCAGTTGTTATGGCAATTGCATTGGCACCGCTTACTTCACTCAAATACATGTTGCGGTCTTTGGTGTACGCTTTCCATTTCCCATCGGGCGAGTTGGCAAAGTCATACTGGCGGCCACGCACGGGGCGGGGTGGCATTCGTCTTTCTACAGCTGGAGCATCGCCAACTTCTTTTACCGTTTTGGTTTTAACTGTATAGCGATAAAGTTTTTTGTCTTGTACATAGTCGAACGTGCTGCCATCTTCACTCCACGTTACCGAAAGGTTGCCGGGTTTAACCGAGGTGCGGATTTGAGGCGCTACTTGCTGATAGCGCGTATAACCGGGCATGGATTTGAGTTTATCCTGGGCGAAAGCCACAAATGGAAGAAAGGCCAACAGGCAGAGCTTGGTAAGCTTATTCATAAACGAGATTTTAGAAACGTAAAATTAGCAGAATTGAAATGTTGATTTGTAATAATACATGAATGGTTGACTACACCGCGCATATTTCCTGGAGTCGCGATATAACGGGGACGTTTCGGATATTGAAAATTTCAGAAAATGCAGAGTAGAGGGCTACTCAACTTGCTGAATTGGCAAAAGTTTTTGAGGGGTGAGAGAATTCATCAGATGTTCCTATATTAAGGCTACTATAGCCACTTTAATCCAAGCCCTATGAAGTGCAGTATTCATATTAAGTCAATGGCCCTGATTTTCAGCATGATCATTTTATTTCCTACATGTGGTTATTTCGAAAATGATGGCATTAAATTCAGTAAGAAAATTGTTGGTAACTTCTATCTTTATCAATTCAAAAATGATGATGGAATAGTTTTAGTCTTAAAAGAATCAAATAGTTATAGTTCTACTTGGATAGTTAATGATTGTCGATTGGTTTATTATGATTCAACCGAAAGTATTATATATGCTGAAAGTCCAATTACTGATGTTACAAGCACATTCTATCGCGTGGTAATTATGGACTCTTCAAGTCATAAACCTTTAAAAGCATATTCGAAAAACGAAATCTATGAAAGTACCTTTAAGAATAGTATTGCCAAGGGAAATGCTAAGCGCGTAAAGCTTAATTGAATTTTGAAAAAAAACAATCCATTCTATGGTTAAGGGTAAAATGATAAAGCAAACACCAACATCTTTACCATCTCGCGGGAGAAGGCCGAACAACTCGTAGTTCACCCTCAAGTTACGATTGGGCGCGGGTTAAATACTTCTTATCTTTCGATTTCTAACCAAAAAGTAATGCGCTCTAAAGTATCCGCCCTGCTACTCATCACCTTAATTGTTGTTGGTTGCGAAAAACCACCAGCTGCCCTTCGAATAAAACAGCTAACACCATCTGAAGCCGCAGCGCTTTCACAAAGCATTCAGAAAACCGTTGCTCCGCAGCTTGACTCCAGCCTGGTGCTTACACTATGGGGAAGCGATTCGTTGGTGGCCGATCCGGTGTCTATCGATATTGATGACCAGGGAAGAATTTATTACACGCGCACCAACCGCCAGAAAGATTCTGAGTTTGACATTCGCGGGCATCAGGATTGGGAGATCGGCTCTATTTCATTACAAACTATAGAAGACAAGCGCGCATTCTTAAAGAAAGTATTAGCCCCTGAATTAAGTTCCAAAAACGAATGGCTGGCCGACTTGAATGGTGATGGCTCGCACGACTGGCGCGATCTTACCATACAAAAGGAACACATCTATCGCATTGAAGATACCGATGGTGATGGCTTTGCCGATAAATCGCAGTTGGTAGTAGAAGATTTTAATGATGAAACTACCGATGCTGCCGGTGGCGTTTTAAAACATGGTGATGATTTGTTTGTTGCCATCGGCCCCGATCTGTGGCGCATCAACGAAAACAAATGGGGTCTTGCTGAAAAGAAAACTTCTCTCTCGCATGGGTATGGAATTCACATTGGCTTTGGTGGTCATGGTATGTCGGGTATTGAGGTTGGACCGGATGGACGCATCTATTGGCAGATTGGTGATATTGGTTTTAATGGCGTGGGTGCAGATGGTAAGAAGTATGAACATCCCAACAGTGGTGTGATTGTTCGCTCTGAACCCGATGGCAGCAACTTTGAAGTATTTGCCTATGGTAATCGTAACACACACGAGTTTGTGTTTGATGAATATGGAAATCTGATCAGTGAAGATAACGATGGCGATCATGCCGGTGAAAGCGAACGCTTGGTTTATGTGGTAGATGGGGCCGACATTGGCTGGCGCACCAATTGGCAGTTTGGAAAATATCGCGATCCGGATAACAACACGTACAAAGTGTGGATGGATGAGAAGCTGTACATTCCGCGTCATGAAGGTCAGCCCGCTTACATATTACCTACGATCAAAAATTTTGTGAATGGCCCTACGGGTATGTTGTATAATCCGGGTACAGCTTTGGGTGAACGTTTTAAGAATAACTTTTTCATTGTTGAGTTTGTGGGCAATCCAACCAAGTCGGGCATTCATGCTTTCAAATTAAAACCAAATGGTGCCTCGTTTGAGTTTGTAGAATCTAAAATGATTTTGAGTGGCTTGCTGGCAACCGGAATAGATTTCGGGCCGGATGGCGCGTTGTATATGGGCGATTGGATTGAAGGGTGGGGCACAAAAGATTATGGCCGTATCTGGAAATTAGATGTAAACGATCCCGATAAGGTTACACGCGCTGAAACTGAAAAACACATTCGGGCAGATTTCAAAAAATACAAAGTTGATGCGTTGGGCGAATTGCTGAAGCATGCTGATATGCGTGTGCGCCAGAAAGCACAATTTGAATTGGCTTCGCGCAAGCAAACCGAAATTTTTAAAACGTATTTGAGTCAGAAGGAAAATCAATTGGCACGCGTGCATGCCGTTTGGGGAATTAGTCAGATAGCTCGTAAAGATTTATCGGTTGCTGAAAACCTGATTCCGTATCTGAAAGATGAAGATGCTGAAATCCGTGCACAGGCTGCGCGTTGGTTAGGCGATGTGCGTTACACCAACGCAGCAACAGAACTTATTTCCGTATTGAAAGATGAAAACCCACGTTCAAAATTCTTTGCTGCCGAAGCCCTCGGTCGCATAGCACACGAACCAGCCTTTGATGCGTTGGTTGAATTACTACAAACCAACAACGATGCTGATGCATACATTCGCCATGCGGCTGCTCTGGCGCTGGGGCGGATTGGTAAAGCTGATAAGCTAATGGCGTTGAGTAGTCATCCGTCTAAAGCAGTACGGCTGGGTGCTGTGTTAGCGTTACGAAGATTGCAACATCCCGGTATTGCTATTTATCTGAATGATGTGGATGAATTTATTGTAACGGAAACTGCGCGTGCCATCAACGATGATTTATCAATACCTGAGGCGTTACCGGCATTGGCTGGTTTGTTGAATGCAACTGCATTTACTAATGAACCTTTAATCCGCAGAAGCATTAGTGCCAACCTGCGTGTGGGTACCGATGCTACGTTGCAAAACCTGCTCGCATATGCACAACGCGATAACGTTCCGGTTGCTCTTCGGGCTGAAGCTATTGCGGCCTTAAGCACGTGGGCCAAACCTTCGGTGCTGGATCGGGTTGATGGTCGCTATCGCGGTGAAGTTACGCGGGCGCTGGAACCGGTACAGCATGTTTCAGCACCAGTGTTAACCAAACTCTTTACCAATCGAGATGCTGAAGTACGGAAGCAAGCCGCAAAAGCTGCAGGTAAACTTAAGTTAGATGGCGTAGCCACAAATTTATTGAGTGTATTGAAACGCGATGCCGATGTGAATGTGCGCGTAGAAGCTTTACGTGCATTGGCGCTTCTAAAACATGATCTCATGAAAGATGCCATTACCACAGCATTGGCCGATAAAGAAAAAAATGTTCGGGTAGTGGGGTTAGATCTGGTGGGCAAACTTGATCTGGATAAAACGGTAATGGTGAAACTACTTACCGATGTAATTAACACGCGCACGGTTGAAGAACGCCAGGCGGCTATTACAACTTTAGGTACTTTGCCGTTTTCCTTTACGGAACCGGTTTTCAAAAATCTGGTACAGCAATTGGAAAACAAAAAGCTACAACCCGAATTACAACTTGAACTATCCGAAGCAATTGACAGCACAAAGTCGGAAGCATTGAAGAAACAATTTTATGCAGCCGTAAAAGCACAATCATCTGACTCGCTGAAAGCATTGTACGCAGGCGCATTGTTAGGTGGCGATGCCGGCAAGGGCGGCAGATTATTCTGGAGTCACCCCACCGCACAATGTGTACGATGTCATTCCATTGACGATTATGGCGGAACCGCTGGCCCACGCATTAACGGTGTAGCCAAACGCTTAACGCGTGAACAACTACTGGAGTCACTGGTAAATCCGAGCGCACGCATTGCCGATGGTTATGGTGTAGTTACTCTTGAGTTGACATCGGGCAAGAAGGTGATTGGTATTCTACAAAAGGAATTAACCGATTCATTTGTATTAAAGTCGGGCGACAAACCCGATACGGTTGTTCTTAAGTCTGCTGTAAGCAAACGCACCGATGCACCTAGCAGCATGCCACCCATGCAATATCTGCTTACCAAGCGTGAGATTCGTGATGTGGTTAGCTTTTTGGCAACGTTAAAAGAAGAGTAATGGCATCGTTCGATGTAATAGTAGTGGGTGTGGGCTCAATGGGCTCGGCTGCTTGTTATTACCTCGCTAAAAAAAGTGGTGTTAAAGTTCTGGGGATAGAACAATTTAGTATTCCACACGAACAAGGCTCGCATGCCGGTCAAAGCAGAATAATCCGCAAAGCTTATTTTGAACATCCGGATTATGTGCCGTTGTTAGAACGTGCTTATCATAACTGGCGGCAACTTGAAAGCAAAACTGGGACCCAACTTTATTTTCCTACCGGATTGCTTTATGCCGGTAAGTCGGATGGCGTTTTAATTCAAGGTGTGAAAGCATCGGCAAAGCAATACAACATTCAGGTTGATGCGTTGAGTTCAGCAGAAAGCAAAATAAAGTTTCCGCAGTTTCACATTCCTGCTGATTTTGAAATTCTGTTTGAACCGGATGCCGGACTACTTACACCTGAGCGCTGTATTCTTTCTTTTACAGAACAAGCCATCAAAGCCGGAGCTACCATTCACTCGCAAGAACAATTGATCGCATGGAAAGAGGAGCAGGGTAGCATCACGGTAACCACTAACAAAAACACCTACACGTGTACTAAACTCATTCTCACCACAGGTGCATGGACACCTCATGTTGCACCCGAATTTAAAAAACAGTTAACCGTAACGCGGCAGGTATTGGCGTGGGCCATTCCACAGCACGGTGATAGTTATACATTGGGAAAATTTCCGTGTTGGTTGATTGATGATGCCCAACAACCCGGCATGTATTATGGATTCCCGATTTTACAGGCCACACAATTGGGTGGTCTTGTTGGATTAAAAGCAGCCTATCATTATCCGGGCCAACCGACAGATGTTAATCAGATTAACCGAACGATAAGTAAAACCGAAGAAACTGAGTTAATGAAATCGGTGCAGCACTATTTACCCGAAGGGTTTACGACTATTCACGTTTCAAAGACTTGCTTATATACCAACACACCCGATGAAAATTTTATCATAGACTTTTTACCAAATCAACGCAATGTAATCATAGCCGCAGGTTTCAGTGGGCATGGTTTTAAATTTGCTTCGGTAGTTGGTGAGGTGTTGAGTGAGCTTGCGCTGAAGGGCGAATCAAAGTTGCCAATTGGGTTTTTAAGTGCAAAACGATTTAAATAATTAAACTTATGCTGAATAAAGTTTGCCCTAAGTTGCCCATGCGTAACAAAACTGTTACAAAAGAATTTTATTTAAATCAATTAGGATTTAAAGTGTCGGGCATTGCTGAGTATCCGGATTATCTCATGCTGGCCAAAGACGAGGTTGAACTTCATTTCTTTTTATTCAAAGAATTGAATCCAAAAGAAAATTACGGTCAGGTATATCTCCGCGTAAGCGAAATTGAAAAGGAGTTTGAATTAGCGAAGGCAAAAGGAATTATCTACAAATCTTTGGAATCAAAACCCTGGCAACAGAAAGAGTTTTCTATTCTTGATCCGGATAATAACCTCTTGACATTTGGGGAATCTGCTTAGAATCGTAACACTACTTCTTAAAACTATACAAATACGGTGCTTTGTGCGCCTTACCTGAAAACTGTTTCTCGTGACGTTTTAATACATCGGCTGCCAGCATCTTCCGTTGAAAGGTTGTTCTACGGAGTTTGGTTCCCAAGATGGCTTCATATACTTTTTGCAATTCATTCATCGTAAATTTTTTAGGCAGCAGATTTCCGCCTACTAGCTTCCGATCTAAATTATCGCGCAACGTTTGAATTGCTTTTTCTACAATCAGTTTGTGATCAAGAATCAACTTGGGTAATTTTTTTACAGGATACCATTCACACGAATCGGAGAGTGCATCGGGCCGCGGAGTTACATCTTTGTAATTGATCAGCGCATAATAGGCCACTGTAACAAATCTATCCAGCATCCATTTGTATTCGCCATCGCTACTAATGCCGTTTGCTTCTAACAGCGTGCGCATCACTTCGGGTTTAAATCTGCTCAAATCGCCAAACGTGTAGAACTGCTCTAAGTAAATATTGGTAAGGCCCGTGCGCTCTTTCAATCCGCGCAAGACAGCATCGTTCAGATTTTCTTCTGTTCGTACAAATCCACCCGGCAAGGCAAATAATCCGGTGTTGTGGTATTCCATTATCAGAATCTTCAGTTCGCCATCCGAAAAACCAAAGATCACCGAGTCGTACGCCAAATGCGGTAAATAAGTCTTCTTCGCCATGCTCGCAACTTTCCTCAAAAATAACTGGCAACTATGCAAAACACTAATTATTATTGTTACAAATTGAGACAATAATGAAATCGCCATTTTAATGCGTTACCTAACGGTAAGAGCTAAAAGGCGATTCCATGTGACCTCAAGAAAAAAAATAATTAACACATGAAATACCTCACACACATTTTAATGATGCTTGCAATGAGTTCGGTATGGGCACAGGGCAACGACACTTTTCCGGTCCAAACCAAAATTGAAAACGGAACAATAGAAGGTTTGTACGATACGCGTTCCGGATTACAACTTTATCTCGGTGTACCCTTTGCCAAGCCACCGGTTGGCAACTTACGTTGGAAAGCACCACAACCTCCCGACAACTGGGCAGGAGTGAAGCAAACCAAAAAGTTTGGCCCACGTCCGGTACAAGCTATTGTGTTTGGCGATATGAATTCACGTTCGGATGGAATCAGTGAAGATTGTTTGTATTTGAATGTGTGGACTCCTGCCAGAAAGAATACCACCGGCCTGCCTGTGTTGGTTTATTTCTATGGCGGTGGCTTTGTGGCTGGCGATGGTTCGGAGCCGCGTTACGATGGTGCCGCTATGGCGAAGAAGGGCATTGTAGTGGTAACGGTTAATTATCGGTTGGGTCTGTTTGGTTTTTTATCGCACCCCGAGTTAAGTAAAGAGACTTCTTATAAAGGTTCCGGTAACTACGGCTATCTCGATCAGGCGCTTGCGTTGCAATGGGTACAAAAAAACATTACAGCCTTTGGTGGCGATGCAAAAAAAGTAACCATTGCCGGTGAATCAGCCGGATCAATTTCAGTAAGCGCACAAATGGTTTCTCCGCTTTCGCGTAAGCTGATTGCCGGTGCCATTGGTGAAAGTGGTTCTGGTATTAGCGCATTGGCTGCAGTGCCATTGGCAGAAGCCGAGAAAGCAGGCGCAGAGTTTGTTAAAAATGCAGGTTATACTTCCATTGCACAGATGCGTGCTGCCGCTACGCGCGATCTGCATGAAGCGTATGTAGATTCAAAACGATTTGGGTTTTCACCTACCATTGATGGCTACTTCTTTACCAAAAGCATGCTCGAAACTTTTAATGCCAAAGAACAAGCGCAGGTTCCCTTGTTGTTGGGTTGGAACTCAGCCGAAATTCCCGGCATGGCGTTCACACAAGGACCAATCAATGAAGAAAATTTAATCAAGAAAGTAAAAGAGGCTTATCCCAACAATTGGGAAGAAGCGTTGAAAGTTTATCCGCATGGCAATGCCAAAGAAGTAGAGTGGGCAGCCACCAACCTGGCATCAGACAGATTTATTTCGTACAGCACCTGGAAATGGTTTGATGCTCACCGTAAGAATAGTACACAACCTGTGTATCGCTATCTTTATAGTAAGCTGCGTCCGCCTATGGTTGATAAGAGCTTAACACCGGGCTTAGCGGGTGGTACACAACAAGGGGGCATGCCTATGCCCGAACCTATTGGCGCTCCGCATGCCTGCGAAATTGAATATTGTATGGGCAACCTTTCCCTAGTGAAAGACTATGCGTGGACTGCCGATGATTACAAAGTATCAGAAACCATGTTGAACTACTTCGCCAACTTTATCAAAACCGGAAACCCGAATGGCGATAAACTTCCGGAGTGGCCAACAGCACAACCGAATGACAACACGCCTTCGGTTATGATTCTGGATACCGAATCGAAAGCGGTGAAGTATGATGATGCGCGGTATTGGTTTCAGGATAAAATGAATAAGCCTAAATAAATTAACCGCAGAGTCGCGAGGGCGCAAAGTATTCAATCAAAACAAAGAAATATGAAAAGTCTTAAATATGTAGTGGTGTTTTTCTCAAGCCTGATAATTTTTTCAGCGTGTGAACAAAAGCAAGCAACCAATCCCGCACCGCTTTTAGCCGGTGAGAACATCGCAGTAGCTGATACCGAATCCGGAAAAGTACGCGGCTACATTCACCATGGAATCTTTATCTACAAAGGAATTCCATACGCACAAGCCGAACGTTTTATGGCACCACAAAAAGTAAAACCGTGGCAAGGTGTGCGCAGTTCTATGACCTACGGGCCAGTAGCGCCATTGGTTGATCCAACTACTGCTGTGAATGATGAATCGGAATTTGTATTTGATCATAACTGGGGTTATGCAAACGAAGATTGTCAACGCCTTAACATCTGGACACCGGCCATTAAAGGCGAACCAAATGGCGATAAAAAGAGACCAGTATTGGTTTGGCTACACGGTGGCGGACATACTGCAGGTTCATCCATAGAGTTACCCTCTTACGAAGGAGAAAATCTTTCACGCAAGGGCGATGTGGTGGTCGTGAGTATTAATCATCGGTTAAATATTCTTGGTTTCTTGAACCTATCCGCATTTGGCGACAAGTATAAAAATTCAGCCAATGCCAGTATTCTCGATATTGTGGCATCACTCGAATGGGTAAAAGCTAACATTGCCAATTTTGGTGGCGATCCGGATAACGTATTGATCTTTGGTCAATCGGGTGGGGGTGGAAAAGTGAATACACTTTTAAATGCACCGTCTGCTAAAGGATTATTTCATAAAGCCGTTATTCAAAGTGGTGGTTTAGGATTGAGTTTTCAGAGTAATGAAAATACGCAACGAATTGGTGCGGCTGTATTGGAAGAATTAAAACTAAAGCCTGCACAGGTTGACTCGTTGCAGAAAGTTCCGTTTCCGGTGTTAGCTGCTGCTGGCAAAAAAGCGGTGGCGAAAGTGATGGAGCAGATGCGTGTCGAAGGGCATCAGTTTGGAAGATTCGGTTTAAGCTGGGGCCCCGTATTGGATGGAACATTTTTACCCTATCAACCCACACAACCAGAAGCACAAGCTATCTCCGCTAATATTCCGGTGATGATCGGTTCGACCAAAAATGAATTTATGACTTCGTTGTTTATGCCACAGTTGCGTAATGCATCGTTGGATTCGGTGCAGGCACACATCAAACGCATGTATGGCGATAAAGCCGAAGACTTTATTGCCGCGGTGAAGCAAGCCTATCCCAACGATACCAAACCCACCGATTTGATTGACGTTGATGCCATGTTCCGCAAAGGCGCATTGAAGATGGCCGAACTGAAGTCTGCATCACCCGCACCGGTGTACATGTATTTATTTACGTGGCAATCGCCTGTATTGGATGGTAACTACAAATCGTTGCATTGCATGGAGATTCCGTTTGTGTTTGATAACATTGCCCGTTGTGAGCAGATGACGGGTGGAACACCGGAAGCGTATGCGTTGGCGGATAAGGTAAGTCAGGCATGGATTAGTTTTGCATATACGGGCAATCCAAACCATAAAGGCTTACCGAAATGGGAGGCATACAAACCTGACAATGGTATTACCATGATCTTTGATAATGTATGCGAAATAAAACAACACCACGATAAAGAGTATCTGGCCATTGTGCCTGATCCTGCCATTTAAATCATTTTCGTATGCGAACCGGTATTTCAATTGGTTTAGTGTTACTGTTGTTTGTTGTTCAGGTATCCGCGCAAGCGTTACTTGAAACATCAACCCTGGCCGGTAAAGTAAAAGGCATTGGGAATGCCGATCGCACCGTTACTTCCTTTAAAGGAATTCCGTTCGCAGCGCCACCAGTTGGTGATTTACGTTGGCGTGAACCACAGCCGGTTAAACCGTGGTCGGGTGTATTGACTTGCGATCAATTTTCGGCAAGCCCGATGCAAAACAAACCTGCACCCTTCGCCATGTGGACGGAAGAGTTTATTGCTCCGCCTGAACCACTGAGTGAAGATTGTTTGTACCTGAATGTGTGGACTCCCGCTAAATCAACAAAAGAAAAACTTCCGGTGCTGATGTGGATTTACGGTGGTGGTTTTGTTTCAGGTTCCAGTGCCTGTGCCGTGTATGATGGCGAAGCGTTGGCGAAACAAGGAATCATCTTTGTGAGCATCAATTATCGCGTAGGCGTATTTGGATTTTTTTCACATCCCGATCTCACCCACGAGTCGGGCAAGAATGCATCGGGTAACTATGCATTGATGGATCAGTTGGCTGCATTGAAGTGGATTAAAGAAAACATTGCCGCCTTTGGTGGCGATCCTGATAAAGTAACCATTGCCGGGCAATCGGCAGGTTCATTCAGCGTTCAGGCTTTGGTGGCTTCACCTTTATCGAAAGGATTGTTTCGCGGGGCCATTGCACATAGCGGAGCATCAATGGGCAGGTTCTCGAAGAAGTTAAGTGATGCCGAAAAAACGGGTCTGGAACTTTCACAAAAAGTTAAATCAACCAACGTTGAAGACTTGCGCAAGTTACCAGCCGACAGTGTGTGGAAATTTGCCAGCACCTTGCCGTATGGTACGTTTGCTCCGGTTATTGATGGCTATGTGTTGCCCGATGATATGGGCTCGATCTTTAAAAACAAAAAACATAACGATGTAGCGTTAATTGCCGGTTGGGTAACAGGCGATGCAGCCTTAACCGGTCAACCAAAATCTGCATCAGAATATAAAGCCTGGGTAAAAGAAACTTATAAGGACAAGGAGTCGCAATTCCTGAAAGCATTTCCTGCAGGTACAGATCAAGAAGCTTTGCAATCGCAAAACAAATTGGGCAATCTTAATTTTGCCGGTTATGCAGATCATGTGTGGGCATTGCACAACACCAGCAACAGTTATCTCTATCAATTCCGTTATGTACCCACCGATAAACCCGGCTTCCCGAATTATGGTGCATTCCATACTTCCGAAGTTCCTTTTGCATTGCACACCTTAGCGAAATGGAACAGACCGTGGAAGTATTCTGATTATGCTGTCGAAAAATTTATGTCCACTTATTGGATCAACTTTGTGAAGACCGGTAATCCAAACGATGGTGGTTTACCAGACTGGAAGAAGTATGAAGCCAGTACACAAAACATACTGGAGTTGAATGCTAAACCAGTTTTAAAACCAGGCTTGTTTAAAGCAGAGTTTGAAGTGTTGAACTTTTTGAATAACTAAGTCGGCATGAAAAATATTTCTTTTATACTCTTTTTACTGATAGGCACACAAACCTATGCTCAACAAACCGGCAAAGTAGTGAGCTTTATTATTAAAGCTAAGACGTTACAAAACTCAGGTGGAGAAAATCCCAATCGGAAAGTTTCCGTTTATTTACCACCCGATTATGATCAGGCTGGAAAGCGGTTTCCGGTAATTTATTACCTGCATGGCTTCATGGGCACTGATAGCATTTATTCCTCCATGAAAATGATTTTAGATCGTGGAATATCCCAGAAAAAAATTCGGTCTTTCATTCTTGTACAAGCAAATCAATATACACAATACGAAGGAAGTTTTTATAGCAACTCTGCGTTGACCGGTAATTGGTCTGACTTTACCGCAAAAGAGTTGGTGGAGTATGTCGATAAAAATTTTAAGACTATTGCCAATCGCGAAAGCCGCGGTATCGGTGGACATTCTATGGGTGGTTATGGTGCTATTAAGACTGGTATGTTACATCCGGAAGTATTCAGTAGCGTATATGCATTAAGTCCGGGATTGCTTGCCTTTGTAAAAGAGTTTGGTCCCAACAGTGAATCATTCAAAGAACTTAGTAAAGTAAAAACAGTTGATGAATTAAAGCGTACCTACTACCCGAAAGTATTGGTGGCAGTGGCTCGCGCATGGTCACCTAATCCCAACAAACCACCTTTTTATTGCGATCTTCCTTTTACCTATAAAGGGGATAGCATGATTGTAAATCAAACTGTGTTGCAAAAGTGGAACGAAAACATGCCAGTTTATATGGTGGATAAGTATGCGGACAATCTGCGAAAGCTTACGGCTATAAAACTGGATTGGGGTCGCAATGATGCGCCTCGTTTTCCGGTGCAATGCGGCATGTTCAGTCAGCGATTGGAGAACCTGGGTATTGAACATTATGCGGAAGAATACATTGGTAATCATGGCAATAAAATCTGGACTACCGATGGCCGCGTACTAAACGATTTGTTACCTTTCTTCAATGAATACCTGAAGTTCGACTCCAACTAATTTTTTTACGGTGCTTGCACTACTCGGATTTGGAACCATTGCAGTCTTCCTGATACTCATTATCTCGAAGCGGTTATCGGTTATTACCGCTTTGGTATTAGTGCCAATTGCGTTTGGCTTGCTGGCCGGTGTTTCTGTAAAAGAATTAGCCGACATGGTGCTGGCAGGTGTGAAACAAGTAGCACCTACAGGTATCTTATTGATGTTTGCTGTTTTATACTTTGCCGTGATGTTGGATGTTGGTCTGTTCGATCCTGTTATTACATTCATCATCAAACAAGTAAAAGGCGATCCGTTAAAGGTAGTTTTAGGCACGGCCATACTTACCATGATTGTACATCTGGATGGTGATGGCACCGCCACCTTCATGATTGTAATCTCTGCCTTTCTTCCCATCTATAAAGAATTAAAAATGAACCGGCTCGTCTTGGCCGGTATTGTTGCGTTAAGTGTCGGCCCATTGCATCTCGTTCCGTGGTCGGGTACATTGGCTCGTGCCATTGCAACCATGAATAGTACCGCACCGGAAATTTTTAACCCGAATATTCCTGCCATTCTGGGTGGTATTGTTTGGGTGTTGATAGTAGCCTATATTCTGGGCAAGCGCGAACGCAAGCGACTGGGCATTGTTCAGTTAAACTACAACCATCACGAATCATTAACAGCTGAACAAAAATCACTGCGCAGACCAAAGCTCATTTTACTTAATGCCATTCTTACCATTTTGTTGATTGTTGTTTTAATGAAAGGCTGGGTTCCGGCACCGGTTTTATTTCTGGTTGCCTCGGCTTTGGCCCTGCTGATTAATTATCCTAACCTGAAAGATCAACAGAAAATAATTCGGAGTCATGGTGCTAATATCTTTTTGGTTTCCAGTATGATTTTCGCTGCAGGAATTTTTTCCGGAATCTTAACTGGTTCCAAAATGATCGATGCTATGGCAACAGCTTTGGTAAGTTTAATTCCACAAGGTCAGGCAAACTTGTTACCGGTGCTTACAGCCGTTACCAGCATGCCAGCCAGTTTACTGTTTACACCCGATGCTTATTATTTTGGCGTGGTACCGGTACTCAGCGAAACAGCCCAACACTTTGGAATTAATCATTTGGAAATTGGACGCGCAGCCTTGTTAGGCCAAATGACAGTTGGCTTTCCATTAAGTCCGCTCACGGCATCCACATTTTTATTGATTGGTTTGTGCGAAGTTGACTTGGGCGACCATCAAAAGTTTATCTTTAAGTGGGCGATGGGCACCACACTCGTTATGACACTCGTGGCTTTGCTTACCGGATCTATTCACATATGAAAGACAAAATCAGAATCGGGTGTGGGGCAGGTTTTTCGGGCGACCGGTTAGATCCTGCGGTTGTATTGGTAAAGGATGGCAAACTGGATTACCTGGTATTGGAATGTTTAGCAGAACGCACCATTGCACTGGCTCAGAAAAGAAAACTGCAAAACCCTGCATGGGGATATGACCCTTTGTTAGAACGAAGAATTGAATCATTATTGGAGTTGTTGTTGGAGCAGAAAGTAAAACTCATCACCAACATGGGTGCGGCAAATCCGTTGTCAGCCGCTGACAAGGTTATTGAAATCGCCAAAAGAAAAAATCTTTCCGTAAGAGTTGCTGCGGTGGTGGGCGATGATGTGCTCGCTAAACTTGATGTAGCAGCACTTTCGTTGGAAACCAAACAACCGCTTTCGTCTCATGGCAAGATCGTATCGGCTAACGCTTACCTCGGTGCCGATGGAATTTTAGAAGCACTAAAAACAAATGCGGATATTATCATAACCGGTCGTGTAGCCGATCCATCGCTTTTTATAGCACCAATGCTGCACGAATTGGGTTGGGCTGAAAATGATTTTGATCGTATGGGTAAGGGAACAGTGCTCGGACATTTATTAGAATGTGCCGGGCAGGTTACCGGTGGTTATTATGCCGATCCCGGGAAAAAACATGTGCCTGATATGGTTAATCTGGGGCATCCGTTTGTGGATGTGTTTGCCGATGGCAGTGGTCTGTTAGGTAAAGTAAACGGGACCGGTGGTGTCATTAATCTTGATACGGCTAAAGAACAGTTGCTCTATGAAGTGGTCAATCCACATGCGTATTATACACCTGATGTAATTGCAGATTTTACTTCCGTGAAATTAATGCAGCAGGCAAAAGACCGTGTTCGTGTTACGGGTGGGAGTGGCACCACGAAACCCGATACTTTGAAAGTTAGTGTTGGTTATCAGGCTGGCTATTTAGGCGAAGGTGAAATTACGTATGCCGGTGGCAACGCAGTAGGCCGGGCAAAACTGGCTGGTGAAATTGTGCGTGAAAGACTTCGCCATACATTTAATGAAATCAAGGTTGACCTGATGGGGCTTAATGCTGTGCATGGTAACGCGCTCCATTCCACTGAACCGTACGAGGTGCGTTTGCGTGTAGCCGCGAAAACACCTGATGCTGCATTAGCCGCACGCGTGGGCGAAGAAGTGGAAGCACTTTATACCAATGGGCCAGGCGGTGGTGGTGGTGTGCGCAAGTATGTTCACGAAATGATTGGCATTGTTTCGTGTTTGATGGATAGAAACCTGATAAAGCCGGAAGTAATCATAAAATCAATATGAAGCTTTACGACATCGCACATAGCCGCGCGGGCGACAAAGGAAATACCCTTACACTTTCGCTGATTCCTTATCAGGAACAAGACTATGCCTTGTTATGCGAAAAGATTACGGAAGAAAAGGTAAAACAACATTTAGGTGAAATTGTGAAAGGAAAAGTAACGCGCTATGAACTTCCGAATATTTCGTCATTGCTTTTTGTGTGTGAAGACGCTTTGAATACAGGCGTTACAACATCCTGGAACATGGATGCGCATGGAAAAACGCTTAGCTATGCACTTTTGGAAATGGAGATTTAAAACAATTGAAATGAAAAAGTTTGTCTACCTGATCGTGTTATTCCTGTTTGCCGCAACGGTGTTTGCCCAAACCACAAAACCCCGCACCATTGTAACAACCGATGGCGAGTTGGATGATGTTGATTCTTTTATTCGGATGCTGTTACACGCCAATGAATTTAAAATAGAAGGCCTGATCATCAGCAGTTCAATGTGGCATTACAAAGGCGATGGTAAGGGAACGAAGTTTGTCTCCGAAATGGACATGACTAAACAGATGTATGGCGAACGCACTGAACTGCGCTGGCCCGGTACCGATTGGATTTATAACCTGTTGGATGCTTACGGAAAAGTTTATCCTAACCTGAAATTGCATGCGCCCGATTTTCCAACGGCCGACTACCTGCGTTCGGTAACGCGTATTGGCAACATCGACTTTGAAGGTGAGATGGAAAAAGATACCGAGGGTTCTGATTTTATAAAAGCAAGTTTGCTTGACGACAACCTGCAACCGCTTTATTTACAAGTGTGGGGCGGCACCAATACCATTGCCCGTTCATTAAAAGCTATCGAAGATCAATATAAAGGCACACCCCAATGGTCGGCCATTTATAAAAAGGTTTGCGCCAAAGCCATCATCTATGCCATACTCGATCAGGATGCTACCTATCGTAAATACATTAGTGTAAACTGGCCCGATGTAAAAATTTATTACAATGCCAGTCAGTTCTGGTGCTTTGCATACTTCTGGAAGCGAGCGGTGCCCGAAGCGTGGCATCATTACCTGCAAGGCAAATTCATGGGGCCGATCATCAACAACAATGGCCCGCTGATGAAACTGTATTACAGCTATGGCGATGGCAATCCGCCTGTAGGCGAGATCGAAGACATTTACAGCGATCCCGAGAAAATTAAAAACAACATGTGGGGTAGCTTTACACAATACGATTTTATTTCTGAAGGCGACTCACCCGCATTTTTTCATTTGATAGATGTGGGACTGGATAACCTGAATAATCCGCACTATGGCGGGTGGGGTGGAAGGTTAGTTCAATCATCCACTATACCTGCGCGGTGGGAAGATGGCGACCGGGCTGCAGACTTTAATCCCTTTACACAACAAATGGACAAAGCCTATCCGCAAACGCGATGGATAGATGTACTTCAAAACGAATTTGCCGCGCGCACTGCCTGGTGTGTGTTACCGTATAATAAGGCCAATCATCCACCCAGGGTTAGTTTGAAAGCGCCTGAGAATAAAGAAGTAAAAGCGGGTGAAAAAATAAAGTTGTTGATAAAATCTTCCGATCCCGACTCCGGACAAAAAGTAACATTTAAATGGTGGCATTACCACGAAGTGGATTCCCATGCCGGAAAAATTAACCTTGACAATGAGAATGATGCCACACTCATGCTGCATGTACCAGCCGATGCCAAACCCGGAGATGACATTCACATCATCCTCTCCGCCACCGATACGGGTGCGCCTGCGCTTACGCGATATGTACGGGTGGTGTTGCAGGTGAAGTGAGCTAGAAAATATAGGAAACTGAAATCGGCCTGATTTTAATTCTATATTCATTAACTTTCGTTCTAACAATTGTATATAGGAAACAAGTTTCCTATATACAATTGTTATAGCCAATTGTAAATACAAGACTGCAATGAGAATTTTAATTGTGACAGTCATGCTGTTTAGTTTCGGTTGCAAACAAAGCGACAGATTTTTTCCTGATAAGAAAACTATTTTGACGGAGGAATTTTCGAATTTTGATAACTTCTTTCCTATCGCCACACTTGACCTAAGTAGTAAAGGGATAAAGGACAAAATTCACGTTATGTATGTAAGTTTTGACCCTGACATTGACCACAGAAAATCTTTTCCTGATAGTGACTACATTGACGAATTCACTTTTAACATAACTGACAATGGACTTTATCAACCAACATTTGATAAATCAGCATTGGTAGTAGGGAAGGACTTTAAAAAATATTTCAATGAAGGACGAGAAAAATATTTGAAAGCTAAAAGGGACAATAGAACTTGGACTTTAATCGAAATAGCGGAGGAACCTGAATGGTGGCAAGTCGACCAAACGCCAACAAATTCAAAGGGACAAAGAATGAAGTTTATTTGCGAAGTGGACATTTATGACGTATTTAATGACGACTGCCGACTATATGTATTCTATGACGAGGCGGACAGAAGAGTTAAATATGTGTATCAACGAAATTAGTATAGAGAAACAACTGGCTATAACAAAATGTATAGTAAATGGCCCTGATAAGGAGGACTTTTTTTTATTTTTGCTCAGGGCCACTTCCTATACATAAACGTTAGCGCCAATGCCCTTCCAGCACCGCGGACAATGACGACCAAGCCGACAAAGACTCGTTTCCGCAGACAAGAAAAAAATTAACGGGTGAAACTCTACTAATTTAAATTCTCCACGCGGACAAGTGAACGTTTCATTATGCAACGTGGGACTGAGAAACAATAAACAAAACTTGGGACACGACTACGAATTAAGATTCGTACCATATCCGCCCACCGCACTGCAACCGTGGAGAGATTCTCGCCCACGCTTTTGGCACATGCCATAGCCGCGCAAACCCACCGCGACACCAAAGCTATGGCAAGAGCCAAATCTCCCGACCCTCAAATATCATCTATCTTTTCGCTAGTGGATTTTTTCTTCAACTGTCCCTTCGTAACTTTTAAGTCTTTGAAATATCCTATTGTTCCAATATCAACATACAGACCAACTCCACCTATTTTATTCTTGCCTAACATTTTGTCTACAATAAATGAAGAGTATTTCATGTCATTAATAAACATTTCAGCAGTTTCACCATTCACTTCAATTCTCATTTTTATCCATTCCTTCAACGCAACAGGTGCTGAACCTTCATACGACCCCGGAGGATAACTCTTTCTAAGAGTGTCAAACTTGGCATGTGGATATGAAATATACTGCACAGCATGATTTCTAAATAACTGATTATTGACTCTGCCAACTTTAGGTCTTACGTAAATACTTTCAAAGGCTGAATCGTCTTCTTTAATTCGAAAATACACTCCAATAAAGCCTGCAACGCCAGGGTACGGTGGTGGATTTTGAATCTGACTGTACATTTTCACTTCAATAGTTCCGTTCTCAAAGTCTTCCAAGCCGACCAGTCGAGCATAATGAGGTTCATCAACTGTTTTCTCAATATTATTTACGTCAAAAGGAAGAGCTTTCAAATCACGTTCTATCTTCAACACTTTCTTACCTTCAAACTCAATAATAGAACCGGTGACATTGTGAAGTTCGAAAGTTTGTCCTTTGAGAGTTAGTTTCTGTTTCTGACCTAATACTGAAAATGACATCAGCGAAGAGGCCGCAATAGTTACAATGATGAGTAGTGATTTCATATTGATAATTTTAGTGTTGTAATTTTCTGAAAACGGTTAGGCAATTTGTTTGAGTTCTGCTCTCGTAACTGGCTTGCCTAACGCACCAAATTCGTGCAATTCGCCAAACACTTCAATGCGAATGGACTGTTCAATGCCACCAATACGAACTGGCTCGAATCCGTTGTCTTTAATCAACCCTTCAATTTGTGAGTTGATGCTGTTATCATCCGTTGCATAAAACAGCACAACAGATTCAGGCTTTTGGAAGGCCGAGGATGCTAAAGAGCCAGCGCCTAACGTGCCGAGTGCCTTGACAAGTTTAGCACCATTCGGAAGCAAGCTTGATATTACTTGTCCTGCAGATTCATCGGAACCAATAATCTTTGTAAATCCTCCTTTGCCATCAGGCGCAATGGGATTAGACGGGTCAATAACAATTTTGCCTTGCAGTTCTGTTGCATACTTTACAAGCAGTTCCTGAATGCTACTGAACCACACGGCCAATACAACAATTTCAGCTTCTTTAATGGCTGCAGCTACTTCAGCAGCTTTAGCAAGTCTTCCCAATTGCTGAGCAAGTGCTTTGGCGTCTTCAAATTTGTTGCTTGCGAGAATGACTTCCCGGTTTCCTTTGACCAAGTTGGACGCGACCACCTTTCCGATGTTTCCCAAGCCGATTACGGCTACTTTTGGTTTGTTCGTTGACATATACTTTGCTTTTAGTTGATGATTTGTTTTTGTTAAAGCAAAGCAACATCAAACGGACCGCACACACCAATGACATGGATTAAGAAAAAGTATTGACCTAGATTAAGGTTATTTTTCGCCTTTGGCCATCCGATTACGAATTCTACTCAAAAATTCAGGCGTAACCCCAAGATAAGAGGCGACTTGCACCTGCGACAATCTGTTGAGTAGGTGCGGATAGGTTTCTAAAAATGATTGATAACGTTCTTCAGCAGTGGAACTGAATAGTTGACCAATTCGCTCCTGTTGTTGCATAAAATGATTTTCTAGCAATACTCTAAAAATTCGGTCAAACTTTGGTGCCTTAACGTACAAATCAATTAGGTCATTATAGGCAATCCTTAAGACAACAGTATCTTCAAGGGCATCAATGTCGAGGACAGACTTTGTCCTTTTATGAAAACTCGTTAGGTCAAGCATCCAATAGTTTTCGGTTGCAAACTGGAGAACATGATAGCCACCTTTTTCATCCGCTTTATACAGCCTAAGGCAACCACGAACGACAAAGTCAAAATATTCACAAACATCTCCATGCTGGAGAGCAAATTGTCTCTTCAAAAATAGGTGTGGCCTAAACTTCTCTTTGACTAAATCTTTCTCAGTCTGATTCAAAGGAATAAGCGTACTAAAATAATCAAGTAAAGGCTGACTCGAATCTGTTTTAGGATTTTTATCCATAGCGTTAATGCCTAATCAAAGATAGACAAGGATTGAGATTTTTTCACAAAAGCCGCACACACATTGGCTGGCCGCACTTGCAGCCCACATCCAAAGCCAGCCAATAAGTGTGCTCAGCTTGTGCAATTGGACAAAGTAGAAATTCAAAAAAAATGCCCACCGCACCACTGACAATAATGAATTGAACATTGACAGTGGACGAAAGAAACGACTTCGAATGCAGTGCGTTGACACCCTGCCAATTCAGATTCCCCACGCGGACACTTGAACGTTTTCTTAAGACAACGCGGGACTGAGAATCAAAAAATACAACTTGGGACACGGCTACGAATTAAGATTCGTGCCATATCCGCCCACCGCACTGCAACCGTGGAGAGATTCTCGCCCACGCTTTTGGCACATGTCATAGCCGCGCAAACCCACCGCGACACCAAAGCTATGACAAGAGCCAAACCCACCCGCCAAAAAATCAGGACAAACCTTTAGACGTTTAGATGGAAAATAAAACTTAGTAATGCGGATTAGTACGGTTGATAATCTTTCGTTGTAGCTTTCAATGCTGGTTGAATTTCTGTCGGTAGAATGGGCACACCCTTATTGCCCCACGAGTTTCGGATGTAGTTCAATACATCGGACACTTCATCATCATTCAAACTGAAGCCCGCCATTTCGCCATTATACTCTACCCCATTGATCTTCATCGGGCCACGCACACCTCGCAGAACAACTTTAACAAGTCTGTTCTTATCGTTGAGATAATCTGTTTTGGCTAATGGTGGGAAAACACCTTCCAGACCTTCACCCTCAGCCATGTGACACGACATGCATTGAGCTTCATAAATTGTCTTGCCTCGTTGCATACTTGCTTTCAAATCAAACGTTTGATAGAAAGAAGAAAGAACCAAGGTTGTTAATGATAAAGTAAAAATGAGGTGAATCTTTTTCATCATTAGATTATTAAATCTTGATATCGCATTAACATTGTTAAGACTTATCGCTTTTATCATTCAGATCATTTATAAAAGGCTGATTGTAGAAACGTTTGCCTGTATTTTTGTACAAAGCATTGGCCACCGCTCCAAAAACTGGAGGAAAGGGTGGTTCTCCCAAACCAGTAGGATCAATTTCACTTTCCACAAAATAAACGTCAATTTTTTGGGGTGCTTCGCGGTTTCGAATCATTCTATAGCGATTAAAATTGTTTTGCTCTGAAACACCTTCTTTATGGACTAAACCTCCATAGAAAGCATTTCCAATTCCATCCACTACCGCGCCTTGCACCATATTAATAGCGGCATCAGGATTAATAACCACACCACAATCAACAGCACTAAACACCCGCTCCACATAAGGTTGACCGTTCTTGGTTACAATATCCACCACATGTGCGGCATAAGAAGCATGGCAGAAGTAAGCTGCCACTCCACGATTGTACTTTTTATTTTCTGGATTATTCCAGCCCGATTTTTCTTTCAGCAACGTTAATACACCTGCATATCTACCCGCATCATAATCATTATTTTTACCAACCGGGTTTTCTTTTGCCCGTTTCAAAAGTTCGAGTCTCAAATCAATCGGATCTTTGCCCATCAGTTCAGCTAGTTCATCGAGAAAAGATTGTTCAGCCGCTGCATTAAAATTGGATCGTGGTGCACGGAATGCACCAATCGTTATGTTGGATGGAATTGTCCAACCTTCGGCAAGGTAGTTATCAACGGCTCCAGCTGGAAAGCGGTTTGCATGAACCGGGTGTTCGGGTATTCCACCACCTTTTACATGAAATGCAATCAGATTTTTATTGGTATCTAATGCTGCGCGATAAGTTGCCGTATACATGGGGCGATAAATGCCATAGGTCATATCATCTTCGCGACTATAAACCAATTTAACAGGCGCTTTTACTTTTCTGGAAATAAGGGCTGCTTCCACAAGATAATGTCCGTATGCACGGAGGCCAAAACCTCCACCCATACGCGTCATTTGTATCTCAATTTTATCAGCAGACAGATTTAGAATTTTTGCTAGCGTGGGTTCAATCCAACCCGGTGCCTGATGCGGCCCTACCAGCAAAGCCTTTTCATCGGTAACATGCGCTATAAAATTCATAGGCTCCATACAGTTGTGCGCCAAAAATGGAGCCGTGTAGGTGCGCTCTAAAATCTGCGCAGCATTCGCAAAAGCAGTTTCGGGATCACCATCTTTTCGTAATTCTTGAGCGGGCTTCTTTGCGTACTCCGCCATTTTTTCCAACTGCGTACTGGTGCTTTCAAGTCCTGCGGGAATAACCACTTCCGTTTTTCCCCGAAAACCTCCAATGGTTTCTTTTGTTTCACCGATCGGTTCCCATGTTGCTTTTAGTTTTTTACGGGCATTCATAACCTCCCAGGTGGTGTTGCCCACCACGACTAGCAAATCATTAAATGTTCGGGTATCAAAACCAGCCTGTTCAAAACCGTCCGGATACAATTTCAGTGCAAACACATCTTTTATTCCCGGCATCTTCAGAGCTTCAGCCGCATCAAAAGATTTAAGTTTCTTGCCAAATGCTGGTGGATGTTCAATCATGGCAATCAGCATTCCTTCGTAGAAATGATCTAATGCAAAAAGTGGTTTACCCGTAACAATTTTCAAACCCTCCACATTCTTACTTGAGTTTCCCACAACGTTGAAACTCTTTACATCCTTTAGCTTAATTCCTTTCGGTATTGGATTGGCAGCAGCCTTCGATGCAAAGTCACCATACTTACCAGACTTACCACTTTTTTCATGGTAGAGCATTCCGGCCTTTGTGGTAACTTCTTCAACCGGGACACTCCATGTTTGTGCCGCGGCATCTCTCAGCATTTGACGAGCAGCCGCTCCTGCCTCGCGCAGTGGTTTCCAATACATTCTCACAGAATTACTTCCGCCTGTAAATTGAGGCCCTAATTTCGTATTGTCATGCGGCCCCATTTCAACAATCACCTTTTTCCAATCCACATCCAATTCTTCTGCGACAATCATTGGGAGTGAGGTCATCACATTCTGTCCAAATTCTGGA
Source organism: Cytophagales bacterium (assembly GCA_017303795.1). Taxonomy (GTDB): domain Bacteria; phylum Bacteroidota; class Bacteroidia; order Cytophagales; family Cyclobacteriaceae; genus ELB16-189. Next base: position 164,853 of record JAFLBR010000006.1, read on the forward strand.
TTAGGGTTGAGTATCTGAATAAGATTATCGGAAGTAATTTTGATATAGCCCGTTAATTCATTCCATTGTTCAGCCGGCAGCGTTTCGCTCACAGTATCATCAAGCGTGTATTTCGCTAAACCGCTAAAACTAATCATCAGCCCACCGCTGGCCAATACGGACGATTTTAAAAATGATCGTCTGCTTTGTGATGTGTTAATCTTTTCCATTTTCTAATTATTTGAAATGATGGTTAATGATTTCGATCAATTTATTTCTGTCCAGCTGCCTCTTTGATAGCTTCTCTGATGCGCAGATAAGTACCACACCGGCAGATGTTGCCTGACATCGCAGTCTCAATTTGTGCATCAGTAGGATTTGGATTAGATTTTAACAATGCCGCTGCAGACATTATCTGTCCTGTCTGGCAATAACCGCACTGTGCCACATCATGTTCTAGCCATGCCTTCTGCACTGGGTGTTCTCCATTTTCAGAAAGTCCTTCAATGGTGGTAATCTCCTTATTTTGCGCAGCGGAAACAGGCAGCGAGCAAGAACGCACGGCTGTTCCATTTACATGGATTGTACATGCACCACATTGTGCAATACCGCAACCATACTTAGTCCCGACCAGTCTGAGATGTTCCCGCAATACCCAAAGCACTGGTGTTTTTGGATCGACATCAACGGTTTGTTTTTTTCCGTTGATGGTGAGATTGATTGTTGCCATTGATATCAATTTTTAATTGTCAAAAGTTACGAAAATGATGCGTCAATTAAATTACGAAATTCAAATACCGCGCGATTGCAGTTGCTCACGCTTCTTAAATGCTTTTTCAATCACATTAAATCTCGCTTTACGCGGATCAGGCTTAGCAACTACTTTTCCATCCAAATCAATATCCAAAATCTCTTCCTTCTGAATATCGTATTGCGGCCATATAGGCACACCTTTACCGTTGGGGTTTCCAGTCTTTGCGAAGTTTGTCCAATACGTATTCATGATCCTAGCAAGCTCTTTTTCTTCTGGCGTTGCCTCAGCAGGTGCGCCCCATCGTGCATTGAGCGTGTTGAACACGAAAGAAATATCGGAGCCATGACCCGCACCATAACGTGCTCTTTCTCTTGCCGTGGCGGGAACATAACCGAATTGAAAGATATAGGCCGACTCACGTTTAGCGACAAATGCTCTTGCTGTCATTCGTGCGGGTTCGCCCCAGACCCAATCTGTATTAAATTTTGTCTGTACTTCTGCGAATTCTTTATTCCCATCAGGATCGAAAGCAGCTTTGGCCTCTGCCTCGTTTTCGCCAAATAATGCAAACAGAGCTTCCTTTGAAGTGGCATTGCTAACAAAGGTACCACCTATTTCTGCACTACAATTTCCAATCATAAGCGGAACCTTTTCAAATCTTCCCGACTTGTAAGCACTTTCTGCGGTTTCAACTACCAACTTGCCATCGAGAATTGGGCCCGAATAAATTCGAACGCCCGTGCTATCGCTTTCCAGACCTGCATCTACAATTTTTTCTGCGCTAAGCGAGCGAAGCTTAGTGAGTGCATCAGCATCAGTACTCGCGATTCTATGTTTACGTGCAAAGTTTACTCCAATTGTCTCCGCAGAAACTGCATATAATGGATCAGCATTTCCTTTATTAATCGGTCTGCCAGTAAGAACGCCATCACGCCCGCCACTGGAATGGCCGATGGCTTTATGAAAAAGTCCCTTAGCTGAGGGTATAGTTAAAAGTGAATGAACCGCTACGCCACCAGCTGAAAAACCGAAGATCGTTACGTTATTCGGATCGCCACCAAAGGCAGCAATGTTTTCCTTAACCCACTTCAGTGCTGCGATTTGATCCATAAAGGCGTAACTACCTTTCGATTCTTCCGGATGCTCTTTGCTTAATGCAGGAAATGCAAAATGACCGAGGCGACCAAGCCTATAATTAATCGTAACAAGAACGACACCTTGTTTGGCAAAGGCAGTTCCGGCCGAGCCGGGGCCAGAGCCGCTACCGCCTGTAAAACCACCACCATGAATCCAAAACATCACGGGCAATTTTGATTTCTTAGTAGCGGTAGCTGATGTCCATACATTTAGAAAAAGACAATCTTCGGATTGTTTTGTAGTAGAACCTGGCCACGCTCTTTGCGGACAGTCCGCACAATCCATGGTCGCATCAAGAACTTCTTTCCAAGGCGTTACCGGTTGTGGTGGCCGCCAACGATACTCGCCAACAGGCGGTGCAGCGTAAGGAATACCTTTGAAGTAAGAAACATCACCTTCGGTCACTCCACGCACCTTACCGGATGCCGTTTGAACTTCAGGAGCTTTCGGTTGGGCATTGGTTAAACTTGCAATCAGAACGAGTAAAAGTAAAGAGAATAGATTTTTCATATTGGATAACTGAATTTGTTAATGTTTAATAGTATGGGTATCACGAACGCTACTGAACGTGAGCGCCAATAACTTCCACCCTTCCGACTGCTTTTTATAAACTTCCGTGACTGTAAATTCGGTGGTTACCTCGCTGCCTCGAACAATGGCGAGTAAAGTAATCCGGTTCCAAACGATTGCTGTATTGTCAATCATTTCAATGGCAACATCATGCACCGTTGCTTTCTTGTACCAAATGCTACCCGTTTTAATAATCTCAAGCTCTTCATCTTTTTTCCAAGTTCCGCTCATGTGAACAAACTTTGACTTGTCGTGAAAGAGTGGCGCCAGCTTCTCCACATTTTTATCGGCCATCCATTGCCATTTCTCTTTAGAGAGTGCAATGACTTCCTGTTCGGCTGAATTTTGCGCGAACGAAAACTGTACGCATATAAAGAATACTACTACTCCAAAAAATGTTATTTTCATATCTTCTCAGTTTATTGTTTGTTTCAAGTTCTTTGCAAAAAACTCTTTGAGTTTATTCATTGCCTGATTTACGTATTCAGGGACATAGTAGGTTTGAATATGTGTTGCACCCGGAATGAGATACAATTCTTTCTCTTTCGTTCCTGTGGCTACATTAAATGCTTGGTCTGTCATGTAGTATGTATCGGCCTTGCTTCCTGCAATCATTAACAATGGTTGATTGATTAAGTCCATGTTGGTGGCTGCATCGAATTCCATTAAGTCAAGCAAACTGCTTGTTGTGTATTTAAATGTTGAGTTCGGATGGGCATGCGTTCTGTTGTAGTAATAATGACCCTCACGGTACAAATCAAACGGCATCTTGTCGGCCATTTCATCCGTAATGGTTGCGGTAGCTGTGTACAGCACTTCGCCTTTTGAAGCTTCCAATGCTCTGGCTTCAGTGGCTTGCCTTAACCGATCTTGAATAGTTGCCGCACCCGAATTCATAAATCCATTGCGCCTGACCACACCTGAATTAAACATGCTGAGCGTAGCTACAACCCTAAAACGTTTATCGGTTTGCGCAGCTTTCAATGCGTAGCCACCACCGCCACAAATTCCTAAAAGCACCAATTGATTAGCATCCACCCCTTTATACTGTGTGATATAATCAGCCATGCCTCGAATATCTTCAATGCGAAACGCTGGCTTATCTACATTACGCGGTTGGCCACCACTGGCTCCCTGATAAGAAGCATCTGCTGCAATGGCGATGTAACCTGATTCAGCTAAACGTTGGGCGTACAAACCCGCCACTTGCTCCTTTACACCACCATTTGGATGCGCCACCACCACACTGGGGTAATGTTTTGAAGGATCATAATTAGCTGGTGTGTAAACATTGGCAGCAATGTCGATGCCGTTTAGTTTATACGTTACCGGATGAATGTTTATCTGACCCACAACATTTTTTGCAATGGCATTCTCATATACCAACCCAAATGGATTGGCTTGTTTGGTTTGAGCTAATGAGAGGATACTTGCTGACATACACAACACAATTAAAAAATGTTTTCTGCTTTCATTGTTCATAATCTATTCGCAGTTAAAGTTGATTCATTTATCCAGACCCTTTTCTTGAAGCCACTTCGACATCAGATCAGCTATTTGGACATTATTCAAGTCAGAGAATGGGAAGTGAGTATTTCCTTTGATTCCAATTTCGGGTAGGTGAACAACCCTCACATCACCTCCGGCTGCATTCAATGCATCGCGCCATTTTCTGGCCATCTCCAAACGTGCGCGCCAGCCATCAATGCCGGGATTGGGATCGGGCTTCGATGGTATATTATCACCGTAATAAATGATGATGGGTATTTTGGTGAGTTTTAAAAAGTCTTCTTTAGATATACCATTGGCTACCAACGGGCCAGCGGAACTTTCTATTTGCTGCGGCACTTCTCCTTCGGGAAAAACAAAACCTGAACCCGGTTCATAGCTTACAATCGCGCGAATATTCTGATTCTTAATGGCCGTAAGCCAATCCATACCACCCGAATGTGAGTGTGTAACTAATATTGTCGACCCAAGTTTGGTGGATAAAGCTGATACCGCTTCAACATTCACATTGATGTCAATTGGTCCAATGTTTGGAACCATAGAACGAAAGTATTGATTGAGTGCTTCCGGATCTTTTGAAAACTGAACATCTGGAAAATAGTTTGGCCATACACCAACTCGAAATGTACCGAACCACATCTGCTCATCTGGTGTAGGTGATATGGTGGCCTCTGCTGTACTTCTTCCTGCATTTCCGCGTCTCGGTTGATCAATCAGGTAAACACTAAAGTTTCTTCTTAAAAAAATGTTTTGAAATCCTTCGCGACCATCGGGTGTTGTTTCCCATGTTTTTGAAAACTGACCGATGCCATGCCAGAATACAAGTGGCAACTTTTTAGATTTTTTGGGTACCTGATAAAAAACGTAGGCATGATCTCCACGAAAGGTTTGGCCTTCTGGTGTGCGTTTGATAGGATCGAATGTTCCCGGATTCGTAATCATGGTACCACCAACTGCAAAACTGCCTTGATCCTGAATTACGATTGGCTTTTTCTGTGCATAGGTTTGAGTTAACATCATAGTCAAGAGTACTATAGCGAACGTATTTTTATTTTTCATTTCCATACGGTTTAACACTTATTATAATTTGCGCCAACATTACTTGTTGTAAACTTCGTCAGTTACTTCTTCCAACCACACCGTTTCACCGAGGTGTCTGTTGGTTACTGCTACCTGAACGAAATGCTTATCCGAACTTGCACCATGCCAATGCGGAACATTGGGTGGACATTTTATTACATCACCTTTGTGAAGTATCTTTTTGGATTGACCTTTCTCTTGATAGTATCCAACCCCATCAATCACCAGTAATATTTGTCCGCCCGGATGAAGATGCCATTTAGTGCGGGCTCCTGGTTCAAACGTTACATTGCCGATTGAGGTAGGATTAATACTATCTCCAGCGATGAACATTTTCAAATACACGGTGCCTTTGAAATTTTCGCTGGTAACTTTCTCACCTTGTGGAAAGACCATATTCGTACTTAGATTATCCTTAGTGTCCACTTTCTGTTGACCACAGCTGTTGAACGCCACGACAAAGGCCAGACAACCAATCATCACTGTTATTTTATTTTTCATCATACATATTGATTTACCTGCTGCTACTTTTGTTGCCTACCTTTTAAAACTTCTGTTAACACGGTCTTGGCTGCATTAGCTTTTTCTTTTCCAACAGTTGATTCAATCACAGTGATAAAATGCGTTAACTGTTGGGGAGTTAACCCTACATTAAGACTGATCGACAAATGTCCACGTAGCATCGGTTCCACACCACCGATTGAACTCAAAACTGAAATCGTGACTAATTCACGCTGAGCATAGTTCAACACATCTCGTTCAAAAATATCGGCAAACAAATGCTCTTTTAAGAAAGTATCTATTACCGGAGCAAATGCCGAATACCCTGTAAGCGGCTCATCTTGTTTTGTTTTGGTAAGCTCACCCAAGATGGCTTTACCTCGTTCATACTTACTACCATCTTTGACAATGGCTGAAGCCTCATTCCCTCGACTATCGTTGATTCCTCTAGCCTTACGTTCCTCAAGCACTTCCATAAAAGTTTGCAGACCTCTGATACTCCTTGGAAATCCACAATAAGCATAGAGATGAACAAGAGATTCCTTAATCTCACTAACAGTTAAACCAGCATCCAAACCTTCATTCAGAGATTTTTTCAGATTGGTCAAGTCGCCAACTGACGTTAAAGCCGAAATCTTTACCGTGTTTTGTTGTTGGACACTTAACCCTTCATTAGACTGTGCATATGTTTCTGGCATAGTTGAACTGATCAGGATAATAAGGCTTAAAATGGATTGTTTGAAAAATCTCATGAGTTATTGGTTTCCCTGTGCTGTCCTTTTTCTTATTTCTACCCTGCAAAGATGCAGTCAACTCATATAAGGAGACGTATACAAATTACTGGTTTACCTACCAAATTCACTGAATGAGAACTCTTGGTGTTAAAATGAACATTGAAACACCTAATTTTGAAGAGAAAGAAAATCCAAGCTATGGAAGAGATATTGAAATTTGATACGGTCGGCCAGTATAACACATTTAACAGAAATGAAACACTACACCCGCTTGTTAGTGTTGTTGATCTTTCAAAAGCTGCTCCGCGACAGCTCAGAAAAATGAGCTACGGATTTTATGTTGTGTTCTTGAAGGAGATTAAATGTGGCGATCTGAAATACGGCATCAGTAACTACGACTACGAAGAAGGTACACTCGTATTTTTAGCTCCCGGCCAAGTGATCGGTTCCACTGGGGAACAATATTATCAGCCGCAAGGTCTCGCATTGGTATTTCACGCTGACTTTATACGCGGGACGTCACTCGGTCGTCACATGACCGACTATTCTTTTTTTTCCTACACCACCAATGAAGCTCTGCACTTGTCCGAGCGTGAGCGGCAAATCATCATGGATTGTTTCGGTAAAATTAAGTATGAATTGGAACATGCAGTGGACAAACACAGCAAGACCTTGATAGCTTCCAACATTGAACTGCTGCTTAACTATTGTGTTCGATTTTATGATCGGCAATTCATCACCCGCGACAATGCGAACCAAGGAATTCTAGAACGATTCGAAACATTGTTGAATGATTTCTTCGCTTCTGACAAACCACACGAAGTTGGACTACCTTCAGTTGCCTACTGCGCTAATGAACTCAATCTTTCAGCCAACTACTTTGGTGACCTGATAAAAAAGGAAACCGGAAAATCGGCAAGCGAATACATTCACTTGAAATTGATTGACGTGGCGAAAGAAAGGATTTTTGATGCGAAAAAATCCGTTAGTGAAATTGCTTACGAGCTGGGATTCAAGTATCCGCAACACTTCTCACGAGTATTTAAGCAACATGTTGGAATGAGCCCTCAAGAATACAGAAGTTCCAGTAACCTGAATTAAAAGTCTATCATATTACCATTCAGCCGTTCGGTGGCACACATGCCAAAGCCACACAAATCACCGCGCGAACCAAAGCTTTGGCAAGAGTGCCACCCCTCGCACCACGGGGTCAGAGTAGTAAGAGTTTAGAGTAAGCCGATAGTACAGTGTAACGGTTGCCCCACGCACAACTTGAGTTTCACAAAATAATTCGGTTGACAACTTGACAATAAAATGGTGGACAATTTACTAATGACGGGAAGAAGGGCACAGGCGCTAACAAAATGTTTCTGCAATGGTGCCGTGACGAGTTGGTTTAAAGTTTTATCTTCGTTCAACGTTTTCGTTTCGTGGGACAGGACGCGGCTTCGGAAAGGCACCACTGCAGAAACACCAACGTTGTAGGTAATTATTTTTGACAGAGATGGAGTACAATTTCATAAATCAAATTTTTGGTGACGATGACTACGAAGATATATTCGAAGGGTTTGATTTTTCGATTTTAGATGATCCTGACTTTAAAGAAGATTCAGTTAGAGAAGAGATTGTTTATCCCATTTTAAAAGCCCTTGGCTACAGTGCTAGTGGAGAAAATAAGATAATAAGAAGTAAAGGTTTAAAGCATCCATTTTACTATTTCGGGACAAAAAAGTATAATGTGAACATTATCCCGGATTACACTTGTGAAGTTCATGGTAAAAAACTTTGGATACTTGATGCAAAGCGGCCATCGGAGAATATTGCTTTCGATAAAAATGTATTTCAAGCTTATAGTTATGCAATGCACCCGGAGATTAGATGCGAACTGTATTGCTTATGCAACGGCAAAGAGTTTTCAGTCTTTTCTGTGAAAGAACACAATGCCCTTCTGACTTTTAAGATAGCTGAATTAGCCGATAATTGGAAAAGGCTAAGAACTCTTCTTAATCCTGAGTTCATAGCTAAGCCGCATATAAGAGACTTCTCGCTAGACTTGGGACTTTTTATTCTTAAGATTGGAGGCCTTGATAGCGTCACAGAGATCATTGAATTCAAAGTCGAAGATCTTAATGACATTACAAAAATTGAAGAGAATCTATATTGCATTAATGATGTTTTCACATTTGTAGGTATGGAAGACCAACGATTTATGGGGACATTTGATTTTAATAAGAAACTATATAAACAACTATTGCAGATACTAAGTAAAGACGCGAAAGAAATTATTGAGAAATCACTAAGCCGACAACCTTTCAAGTACAATGAAGTGAAAGCACCCAAGAGTCCTTTTTCAATTCATGCAAGACTTGGACGAAACATAATAACAAATGAGAATGAGAGTTACCTTCCGTTTCAGGTAGAGAAGTTTACTGCATAAAAAAACTACCTACAACAACGTCTATAAAACATGCCCGCACGGTTGATTTTAATATATTATTTTGGAGTGCCGGCACGTTTTATATACTGGCGTTGGCGGTGTGTAAACTTACCCTAAAATTGGCAGTTTAAAGTTGTAAGATCAAAACCCAAAATACTCCTTAGCATTATAATAACACACATCAGCTACAATCTTACCCAACCACTTTTCATCGGCAGGAAGTTCACCGTTTTCTACATCTTTGCCAATCAGGTTGCATAAGATTCTGCGAAAGTATTCGTGGCGGGGGAAGGACAGAAAACTGCGGGAGTCGGTAAGCATTCCAATAAAACAACTTAAGAGGCTCATGTTTGAAAGTGCATTGAGTTGTTTTTCCATACCATCTTTTTGATCGAGAAACCACCAGGCCGAGCCGTATTGGATTTTTCCTTTTACCGAGCCATCGTTAAAGTTGCCGATCATTGCGGCAAACACTTCATTATCGGCAGGATTAAGATTGTAGATAACCGTTTTACACAATTGATTGGTGCTGTCCAAATCGTTTAGAAAAGCAGCCAGAGCCGAAGCTTGTGCAAAATCGCCAATAGAATCAAAGCCGGTATCGGCACCAAGTTGTTGCAACATGCGTGTATTGGTGTTGCGCAATGCACCCAAATGAAATTGTTGCGTCCAACCTACTTGATGATACATGCGGCAAAGCGCTGTTAAGACTTTATAGCGAAAGGCATTAATCTCAACTTCAGTTAAACTTTCATGTCTATTCAGTTTCTCGAATAGGCGCTGAGCGTTAATGGCACCTGCATCGGCCACGCTGATCTGCCCCAAACCATGATCGGCCAACCGGCAACCGGTTTCATGAAAATAGGTAACACGGTTTTGTAATGCGGCAAGCAACGAATCAAAATCTGTAATCTCAACGCCACTGGCTTGCGCTAATGTCTGCTGGTATTTTAAGTAACCTTCGGTTGACGTAAAATTATAAACCTTATCGGGCCGGAAGGTGGGTAATACTTTTATTGCCGCACCAGTAAGTTGCTGGTGCGATTTTAAATTATCGGTTGGGTCATCGGTGGTACATACCACTTCTACTTTCATTTTTGCCAGTAAACCACGGGTAGAATAAGCGGGCGTGTTTAACTGTGCATTTGCTTCTGCATAAATTGCCGTAGCCGTTTCGGGTTGTAGCAGATCGGTAATGTTAAAGTAGCGTTGTAATTCTAAATGCGTCCAGTGGTAAAGTGGATTACGCAAGGTGTATGGAACCGTATCGGCCCACTTTAAAAATTTAAATTGATCGGATTTACTACCTGTGATAAAAGCTTCATCAATACCGAGCGTACGCATGGCGCGCCACTTGTAATGATCGCCATTTAACCAGACCTGAGTCAGATTTTCAAACTGCCGATCTGCAGCAATTTCATCGGGCGGTAAATGATTGTGGTAATCAATAATGGGTAATTCTTTGGCATAATCATGATAGAGTTTCTGCGCAAAAGAACTCTTCAACAAAAAATTATCGGTGACAAAACTCTTCATGTAGCAAATTATAAATTCAGCATTCGTCCGATGCCCAGTTCAAGACCGCGCAGTTCGGCTAATCCTTTTAATCGGCCAATAGCCGAGTAACCAGGATAGGTTTTCTTTTTCAGATCGTCTAACATCTGGTGGCCATGATCGGGCCGCATGGGAATAGAAACATTTCTGCGTTGCATCAACAACAAAATTTCTTTTACTACAGCGGGCATATCCGCATCGCCACCCAAATGATCGGCTTCAAAGAAATTACCGTCTGCATCGCGTTTGGTATTGCGCAAATGCAAAAAGTTAATGTTATCGCCCAGGCGTTTAATCATTCCCACCAGATCATTATCGGCACGCGCACCAAATGAACCCGTACAAAAACATAACCCATTAGCCGGTGAAGGTGCTGCATTCAATAATTCTTTCGCATCAGCTTCGGTGCTCACCACGCGCGGTAATCCCAACATCGGGTAAGGTGGGTCGTCAGGGTGAATGGCCAATTTTACTCCGGCCGCTTCGGCAACCGGAACAACTTCCTGCAAAAAGTAATACAAATGTTGTTTTAGCTTAGTAGCATCAATGTCTGTATATTCTTTCAAGGCTGTTAATACTTGTGATGGCGTAAAACTTTCATCGCTGCCGGGCAAGCCTAATAAACAGTTTGCGAACAGATATTTCTTTTCGGCTTCAGTAGCAGCATCAAAAAATTTCTGAGCCTTATCAATTTCTGGTTGTGAATAATCTTGATGAGCGTTAGGTCGCTTAAGCAGAAATAAATCAAACGCCACAAACGCAGCCCGATTAAAATACAACGCTTTGCTGCCGGTGGGTAGGGTGTAGGCAACATCGGTACGCAACCAATCCAGCACGGGCATAAAGTTGTAGGTAATTACTTTTAGTCCGCAAGCGGCTACATTCCTGATACTCACTTTGTAATTCTCAATCCACTTTTTGTAATCGCCTTTTTGCTTTTTAATATCTTCATGCACGGGCAAACTCTCAATAACCGTCCAGCTTAAACCGGCATCGGTAATCAACTTTTTTCGTTTGTTGATTTCAGCTATCGTCCAGACATCACCCACTGGAATGTGATGCAACGCGGTTACCACGCCTGTACAACCTGCCTGGCGAATATCACTTAAACTTACTGCATCATGCGGGCCGTACCACCGCATGGTTTGTTCCATTGTAATCATATACGTTATTAAAAGCCAATGGCATTGCCGCCATCAACCCGCAAAATACTACCTGTAATAAAATTTGCTTCATCGCTGGCCAAAAAATAAACGGCTTTTGCCACATCTTCGGGTTGGCCCATTTTTCCCATAGGTGTGCGCGACAAAACTTTACGCTTCCTTTCGGGATCGCCATTCATAGCCTTGGCCGACATCTCCGTTTCTATAAACCCTGGAGCGACACAATTTACGCGTACACCAAAGGGAGAAAACTCCACCGCCAGCGATTTGGTAATTCCTTCAATAGCCGATTTGGAAGCCGTATAAGAAACCACACCGGGTATTCCATATTGCGAAGCCATCGAACTAATGTTGATAATACTTCCACTGCCGTGGGTTGTCATACCTTTTGCTACTTCGCGCGTAAGCGCAAATACACTGTTCAGGTTTGTTTGCAAAATGTTTTGAAATTCCGCATCCGTAACTTCCAACGCACCTTTCTTCTGATTGATTCCGGCATTGTTTACCAGAATATCAATGGCGCCATGTTGCTGAACGATTTGTTGAACCAACTCCGAAACCTTTGAAAGATCGGTAAGATCAAAAGAGATTGCTTCGGCATTAGCACCCAGAGTATTAACTGCGGTATCGAGTTTGGTTTTATCGCGCCCTACAAGAATAGTGTGAATATTATTTTCTGTAAGCTTTCGGGCAATTGCAAACCCAAGCCCGGAACCACCACCGGTTACTATCGCTACTTTCAATTTAGTCATTCTACAAAAAAATTACCATTGAGGTTTTATACCGGGCGCATACGGAAACTCCAGACTCATATAATACGATAAGGGTTTATCCGGCACCGGCAATGTTTTTGGAATAGGTTGCTTCGAGAAGGTTTGGAAATAAAGTACACATGAGTTTCGCCACCACACAGCTTCTTCATACTGTATGTTTAACAACTGACGCACGTGTTCATATCGTTCGCCATCTACTTTTCCTTTTTGCGCAGCCCAATCCTGTTGCATTTTCTTAACAGCATCGGCACCTTTATAATAGCGGTAGCAGATTTCATCCCATAGCGTGTTGCCTGATTTTACTTTCGTATTCCAGTTTACATGATGAAACCACAATAAAAATTTCTCAGGGCAAGTCTCCTTATCGGAAAATAGTTTTTGTACTTCAGGTGCATATTGCGCTAATGCATTACTGCCGGTTTGGGTGCGATCAAATCCAATTCCCAATGAATCTGCTTTGTGATAATAGACCGAAGTCCAGTCGGCCCGGTGTTTATCTTTTATCCACGGTGCCGGTCCATAGTGATGGCTCCAACCCATAATATGGTGCAAACCAAGGGGTGTCATATAATTCACACAAGTTTCCCACGATTGATCGAGCATCTGCGTAATGCTGGTAACTGTACTTTGATCATTTGAAAAAGTGAGTCGTGTCCACTCATCAGCAATTTGTTGTGATGATAGTTGATGATCCCACGCCAACCGTCCAAATGCATACCAATTGGCTTGCGCGAACGGATGGCCGCACCAGTTACGATCGGTACCAATGTTGGTTACTCCGGCAATAGCGGTTAACTTTTGTTTGGTGGATGTTCCATCAATGATATTCGCAACAGTACTTCCTTTTCCATATTGATACGTGTCGGAGTCGAGGCACTCTTTAAACATATTAGCGAGGTAAACCAGATTGGTACTTTGGCCGAGGTATTCCTGCGTAATCTGAAACTCCATCATTAATGGAGTTTGTTTCAGGGCACCAAACAAAGGATGAAACGGTTCGCGTGGTTGAAAATCAATCGCTCCATTTTTTACTTGTACAATTACATTGTCTCTGAACTTACCATCCAACGGTTTAAATTCATTGTAGGCTTGCTTGGCGCGATCGTCAGGCACTTTATCATCATACACAAACGCACGCCACATCACAATGCCACCATGTGGTTCAAGGGCATCGGCCAATACATTGGCACCATCGGCATGGGTGCGATTGTAGTTTTGCGGGCCGGGTTGCCCTTCGGAATTTGCTTTTACAACAAAGCCACCAAAGTCAGGTACGTGTTTATAAATTTCTGTCACCTTGTTTTTCCACCATTGTTTTACGTCTTCATTCAGCGGATCGGCTGTTGGAAGTTTTCCAATTTCAATAGGGGCACTGAAGCGTGCGGTGAGATAAACTTTAATCCCGTAAGGCCGAAACACATCGGCAAGAGCAGCCACCTTTTCAAGATAAGCAGGAGTAAGCACTAATGCATTGGCATTTACATTGGTAAGTACAGTGCCGTTAATTCCAAGTGAGGCATTGGCCCGCGCATAGTCGATGTAACGATCATCGATAAAGCCGGGAAGTTTGTGCCAGTTCCACAACGAAAAACCTGCGTAACCGCGCTCCACAGTTCCATCCAGATTGTCCCAATGGTTAAGAATACGAAGATCAATTTTTGGTGCGCTTACAACATTGAGCGCCTGCAACGCTTGCCGCGATTGAATAAGTTTTAACAGGTGGAAAGTTCCATAAAGCAACCCTGCATCAGACTGGGAAGTGATTACCGTTATCCGCTTGCCGGAATGAGTTACACTTCTAATAATAAAACCTTCCTTCCCTGTTTCGGGATTTAGGTTAAGATTTAAATTCTTAATAACGTCTGAGTTGCTGGCAGCAATTAACAGTGTGCCTTGCTGGATAGTAGAAGAGTTTTTTGGTTTGGAACCGAACAAACCTGTTAAGCCCTTATCTAACTCAGTCCGGATTATCGCGAGGGTAGGCGATTCACCAACTACATAAACATTCGTTAGATCTTTTTTGTATTGACTCAATAAACGGGCATCATCCACTTTATCATATCGCAACCACAACCGGTAACCATCCTCAGCAAAAGAAGAAAAAGTATTTATAAACAGGATACAAAATAAAATCAGTCGCATAATTATTTTCGGGTAGAAGATTCACGAACTATTAACTCATGCCGCAATACAATTGTATTTACGCTAGGCGAATTGGGTTGATCTAATTTATTAACGAGGGTAGCCGCTGCCACTTCACCCATTTCATGGCCGGGATAATTGATGGTAGTAAGGTTAGGATCGATAACTTTTGAAATCGGATCGTTGTTAAAGCCCACCACAGCTATATCCTGCGGAACGTTTATTCCGGCTAACTTTAATTGTCGCATGCAGGCAACAGCAGCCGTATCGTTGCTCACAAAAATTCCATCGGGCCGATACTGCATATTAATAATTTGCAAAGCTGCATCAACACCACTTTGTTCACTCAACAATGAATTGCTGATAACCAATTCCGGATCAAACCCAATATTATGTTTTGCCAGGGCCAGTTTATAACCTTCCAACCGATCGGAATACACATTTCGGCTCAGGTTACCGGCAATTTGTAAAATACGTTTACATCCCTGACTGAGTAAATGATTGGTAGCATCAAAGCCTGCCTGGCGATTATCAATTACGATACTGGTACAGCCGGGATGATCGATTACACGATCGAAAAAGATAAGGGGAATTTTCTTCTTTAATAAAACCTCGAAGTGATCAGTATCTTCAGTGTCATAAGCAAGCGAAACCATTAAACCATCTACACGACTATCATACATCGTATTTACACTCACAATCTCTTTCTTAAACGATTCCTGCGATTGACTGATAATCAAATTATAACCGCGGTCATTAACTACTTTCTCCATACCCGCAATTACTGTTGACATGAAGTAACTATTCAGTCGGGGGATAATTACCCCAATGGTATTGGATCGCCTGCGCCTCAGATTACTTGCAAATGTATTTTGCTGATAACCCATTTTACGGGCAGCATCCAGAATCCGCTTCTTGGTATCTTTTCGAATAGCCGGATGGTCTTTCAACCCACGGCTAACCGTTGCCGGTGATACGTTCAGAACTTTGGCAATATCGTATATAGTAATCTCTTTAGGGGGATTCATGGTAAATCGTTTGTAGTCGTATTAAAATCGATTCTCACAAAAGCTGCGTTCTGTTTTATAGTTGAATTAGTCAGTACTAAACGGGGATGCCGGTAGTCCTTCTTTGTTATATAAGTTTGCACCTTCCGGATTATCGGCCCATGCGTAGCGTACAGCAACCGGTTTGGTTACAGCATCGCTCCACACCACAACCGTATTACCTTCAATGCGGGCTTGTGCCCATACAAATTTTTTATCAGCACCAGCAATAGCGAAATACTTCAACGCATCGCCTTTGGCTATCAACCCACTGCCGGTTTGCTTAAATTGAATTACAATTTTATTTCCCTTTATCTGATGGCTTACATACAAAGGACTACCCATAGCATTCGGTTCTTTGGCTACTTGCTGCGCAGCCAGTGCAAGACGTTTACCCACATCGGCTTTGTTTAATGGATGGATATCATTCCATTCACCAATGTCGATAGTTACAGCCATAGCGGTGTTGGCTATGGAAAGTGTTTTGAATTGTGCTTGCCGGAGTGCAGCCCAATCGCTTTCAGTTGGTTGGGCTTTTGTTTCCATAAAGTTGGTGAGTTGAACAAATAAAAATGGGAAGTCACCCTGCTTCCATTTAGATCGCCAATTGGTGATTAATGCGGGGAATGTTTTTTCATACAGTTGCGGATCGCGGGTGTTCGATTCGCCCTGATACCAGATCACACCTTTAATTTTGTAATTGATAAGTGGAGCGATCATTCGATTATATAAGCCTGCGGGTTTCCATCGTACGGGCGGTTCGCCTTGCAGGGGAGGCATAGTGGTACCGAGTTTATATTTCCATTCCCCTTTCAAATCAAGCGTATCGGCATCAACAGCCAGGTAGTACGGTTTATCTAAAACAAAACCACCACGACCTGAATTACTAATTACCCGCACTGCAATTACGTTTTCTCCAGCTTGTAAAACATCACTTCCAAACGAATACCTGCGCGGTGGATATTGATAGCTGGTAGTGCCTACAAATTTTCCATTCACAAAAACAGAATCAGCATCTACAATACGGCCCATCCAAAGCTTGCCGGGTTTACCAACCATGTTTGACGGAACTGTTATTTTCTTTCTGAACCAGACTGCACCATTTACATTACCCAGTGTAGCATCGGCCCAATAACCGGGTACGTTCAGGGTACTCCAATCGGCATCATCAACAGTAACCTGATTCCATTTCTTAAGACCTGCATCTTTTCTATTTAATTCACTATACCATTTCGAAGCCCGAGTTCTATCCGTAGTTTCAATTTCTTTAATCAAGGCATCGTCTTTAAAACGTTGCAACTCGTTATAGGCAGCAGGAAAGGGGAGCAGCGCATCTTCACTGATCCACGCTTCCACAGGCGAACCACCCAATGCAGCATTGATTAATCCTACCGGCACTTTATATTTCTTGTAGAGATCAAGCGCAAAAAAGTAAGCTACTGCCGAAAATTCTAACACAGTAGCCGGAGTTGCCGCAACCCAACTACCAGCATCCAGATCTGTATGTACTTTTTTAAAATCGAATTTATCGGCCACCAAAAAATGACGAATATAATCGTGCGATGCATCGGCAATCTCGTTAGGATACTTTTCTTTCACGCGCTCCATTGGTAACTCCATGTTTGATTGCCCTGAGCAAACCCACACATCGCCAAAGAGTACATTGTTTATGGTTACCTGATTTGTTCCTGCGAAAATTAAGGTGTGCGGGCCGCCAGCAGGTTGGGGTGGAAGTTTAAGCAACCATTCGCCCGATTCATTTGCTTGTGTGGTGATTTTTTTTGCACCGAAACTCAATTCGATTTTTTCATTTGGTGCAGCCCAACCCCAAAGCTTAAGTTCAATATTCCGTTGCAACACAGCACCATCGCTGATTAATCGCGGTAGTTTTATTTCACCAATCAGCAGACTAGTTTTAAGAATAAACAAAAGGCAAACTGCGTAGCGGATCATGTTTTAAAAATCAATAACCTGATGAAACGAACTTTTCGGATTTAAATCCTTATCAAAAAGTAAAGGATGGTCTTTGCGATTGCGAACTGGAAAATGATCAAGCCAACTATGCCGGTCACTGATGTTCCAGAAGGTTACACTTGTAATGGCAGCCTTATGTTTTCTGAAAAGTTCAAAATACATTTTATAGGCTGCGGTTTGAAGGCTGTCCTTCTCCGCTGTAAATTCAGTTTGATCATCTTCGGGTTTGCGTTCCCTGCGACCATGTTCTTTCGGGTAAACCGAAACATCAAGTTCAGTAATCTGCAAAGGCAATCCTAACGCAGAAAATTCAGTTAGCGTACTATCCAATTGTTCGCGCGTAGGTTCATATACAGACCAATGCCCCTGCAACCCCACACCGTGAATGGGTACTCCAGCAGCACGCAGTTCTGTAACCATTTGGATAATCTTCTTGCGTTTAGTCGCATTTATCTCGTTGTAATCGTTGTAAAAAAGTAATGCATCAGGATCTGCCGCATGCGCATATTCAAAAGCTTTGGCAATAAAGTCGGGGCCACAGATTTTATACCATTGGCTGTCGCGATAGAATTCGTCTTTTTTATCGGAGATAACTTCGTTCACTACATCCCAGGCATAAATCTTTCCTTTGTACCGACCTGCTACGGCATTGATGTGCGATTGTAATCGGGCTAACAAAACTTCTTTGCTCACCTGGTTACTGTCTGCATCAATAAACATCCAATCTGGTGCCTGACTATGCCAGCATAATGTATGGCCACGAATTTTTAATTTATTTCGTTCTGCGAAGGATACAATCGAATCGGCATGCTCCCAGAAGTATTCATCTTCTTTGGGATGAATAGGCCCCATCTTCAGGGCATTCTCAGCAGTAACGCTGTTGAACTGAGCGGTAATCAAACCGGCCTCATCGGTACTCAAGGCACGCGGTGAAACAGCCACCCCAATCGGGAAATGATCTTCGTAATAATCCTTAAGTCCTTTCTTTTCTGTTGTCTGATATTTTTTCGCATCGCACGAAATCAGAAGAACCAACAGAAGCAGCAAAAACTTATGATGTGATAATAACCTCATTACTTATAGGGATAAATGGCTTCAATGCTGCCATCGGCATTGTGTTGCAGCTCAGTAACTTTAATATTTCGTAAATGCGTTTCACCGGATAGTTGCACATCGTGATAAAATAAATACCACTTGCTGTTGATTTCTACAATGGAATGGTGGTTAGTCCAACCCTGTACCGGATGTAACACAACACCTTGATAGGTAAATGGGCCATAAGGCGAATCGCCAGTGGCATAGTTTATAAAGTGAGTGTCGCCTGTTGAGTAAGTGAAATAATATTTTCCATTGTACTTGTGTATCCAGGCGGCTTCAAAGAAACGTTTATCGTTCTGACTTTCGGTAAACGTATTGCCATTCGCATCAACTAATTGAATTTCTTTAACGGGCTCTGCAAAACTTTTCATATCGGCTTTAAGTTTTGCTATACGGGGAAGAACTGCTTGTTCTTCGGGCTTGCGGTTCTGGCCATCGGCATTGTATTGGTTGTTATCCCAACGTTGCAACTGGCCACCCCAAATGCCACCAAAATACATGTAGAATGTGCCATCGTCATCTTTAAACACAGTAGGGTCGATACTATAACTTCCTTCAATTGGTTTGGCTTCCGCTTTAAATGGGCCTTCCGGGTTCTGACTGGTAGCCACACCAATTTTAAATACATCATTTTTATCTTTTACCGGGAAGTATAAGTAGTAGGTACCGTTTGCAAATGCCGCATCGGGTGCCCACATCTGCCGACCAGCCCATGGCACATCCTTAATATCTAAGGCCACCCCATGATCGGTAACTTCACCACCGATGGCATCCATCGAAAACACATGGTAATCTACCATCGCAAAGTGACCACCGTCATCATCTTGTGCGGTGCCAGCATCAATATCATGCGAAGGATAAATGTAGATTCGGTTATTAAAAACATGTGCTGACGGATCGGCTGTAAAAATATGACTTACCAATGGCTGCGAAATAGGTTGCGGAGTTGCAATTGAATCAACCGCAGCTTTGTCGTTGGTTGGTTTGCTCCCGCAATTCCAAAGAACAATGGCAAGAATGAGTGTACTTAAAAATCGGACTACAAATTTCTGGTTCATGTGATTGTTGTTTTGCATTTAATATTTGGTTTCGGGTGGCCCAAGATAACTTGGTTTAAGGCCTCCAAAATCTACTACTATTTTTTGTAACACCACAATCACTTTATAGCTAATATCGGGTACTTGATGGCAGGGGTTTCCTAACTTGTGTAAGTTTACATACCAGACCATCTGGAAACGTTGATTTCCAACAGCCGTACATAAAATCAGTTGAGGGTTATTTGCGCTATTTCAATACCTTTTCATCTTAATTTACCTCTATGAAACTCGTTATTGCATTTATATTTCTGGCTGTTGTTACGGCTAAGTCCCAACCGTTTTCAACAAAAGAAATAACCAACTGGCAAGCCCAGGCCAGACAGGTTACTATTATTCGCGATACCTGGGGCATACCACACATTTATGGAAAGACCGATGCCGATGCTGTGTTTGGCTTTCTGTATGCACAGTGCGAAGACGACTTTCCACGCGTTGAACTTAACTACATAACTTCTATGGGGCGGCTGGCTGAAGTAGAGGGCGAAGAAAAACTCTATCACGATCTGCGGCAGCGATTGTTTTACGATACGCTGATGGCCGAAAACATCTATCAACAAAGCCCGGCATGGCTTAAGCGATTATGCAATGCTTTCGCGGATGGAGCTAACTATTACCTCTATACCCATCCCGAAGTAAAACCAAAACTGATTAAACGGTTTAAACCGTGGATGCCCTTTCTCTTTAGTGAAGGAAGTATCGGTGGCGATATCGAATCTATTTCAGTTAACCGACTAAAAGCATTTTACGGCACCGGTGAACAATATACGCCTGAAGAAGTTGATCATAACGAGCCCGAACCAGAACCGCGGGGCTCCAATGGTTTTGCCATCGCACCAAAATTAACCGCCAATGGTAACGCCTTATTGTTAATTAATCCACATACGTCATTCTATTTTCGACCCGAAGTCCATGTAAGCAGTAACGAAGGTTTAAATGCCTACGGTGCAGTAACCTGGGGCCAGTTTTTTATTTACCAGGGCTTTAACGAATACTGTGGCTGGATGCACACCAGCAGCCAGGCCGATGTAATTGATGAGTATCTGGAAACTATTGTAAAAAATGGCGATTCAGTTTTTTATCAACACGGCAAACTGAAGCCGGTTGTGAGTAAAAAAATTGTACTGGCTTATAAAAACGGAAATACAAAAAGTTATAAAGAGTTTACAGGCAGGTTTACTCACCACGGTCCCATTATTGCCAGACAAGGCGAGCAGTGGGTTAGCATTTCGCTTATGGTTGAACCACTCAAAGCTCTTACGCAATCGTATCAACGCACAAAAGCGAAAGGCTATACTGATTACAACAAAGTAATGGAGTTAAAAGCAAACTCATCCAACAACACGGTGTATGCCGATAGGGAAGGTAACATTGCCTATTGGCATGGCAACTTTATTCCCAAACGTAATCCAGCTTTTGATTGGACTAAACCCGTTGATGGGAGCAAACCAGAAACAGATTGGCAAGGTTTGCACGATGTTTCCGAAATTGTTCAATCACTAAATCCCGCCAATGGTTGGATACAGAATTGCAACTCCACACCTTTTACCCTTGCGGGGAAATTTAGCCCCGATAAAAGCAAGTATCCAACCTACATGGCACCCGATGCACAAAATGCACGCGGCATTAATGCCGAACGGGTATTGAGCCGGGAAAACAAGTACACATTAGATAAACTGATAGCCGCAGCCAACGATCCTTATCTTGCCGGATTTGAAGAATTATTACCTGCTTTACTTAAAGCATATGAGGCCTCTGATAAAACTAATTATGCCGACCTAAAAGATGCCATGGAAACATTAAGAGGTTGGGATTTAAACTACGGCAAAGAATCAGTGGGTGCAGCCTTGGCTATGTACTGGGGCGTGGAGCTGAGGCAGAATGTGTTTTCAAAAATCCCGGCAGGCAGCAGTCAACTGGATATTATTAACTACTTGGCAAAACAGACTACACCCGAAGAAAAGCTGCAGGCATTGTCAACTGTTATGGCTGAGTTTAAGCGCGACTTTGGAAAATGGAATGTAGCCTGGGGCGAGGTAAATCGCTTTCAACGGCTTACCGGACAAATCAATGAAACGTATGATGATACAAAACCAAGTTTAGCGGTTGCATCGGCATCTTCCTTCTGGGGATCGCTGGCTGCATTTGGAAGTCGTAAGTATCCGGGTACAAACAAAATGTATGGTTATGTGGGCAATAGTTTTGTGGCTGTAGTAGAGTTTGGTAAAACTATTAAAGCCAAATCGGTTTTAGCAGGGGGTAACAGTAACAATCCGCAATCGCCTTACTTTACAAACCAAGCCGAACTTTATAGTAACGGACAGTTTAAAGATGTTCTGTTTTATAAAAAAGATGTGGAAGCAAACGCGGTGCGGAAGTATCAGCCGGGGAAATAGAAATCTCAATTTCGAATTACGAATTTAAAATTAAAAATGGTACAACTAGGAACACCACTTACTTCATCGGCCATTAAGGTAATGATGCTAGGCTCGGGCGAATTGGGAAAGGAAGTAGTAATTGAGTTTCAACGTTACGGAGTTGAAGTAATTGCTGTGGATCGATATGCCAACGCACCGGCCATGCAGGTAGCACATCGTTCGCATGTTATTAATATGTTAGACGGTTCCGCATTACGTACACTAATTGAAAAAGAAAAACCACACATTATCGTACCCGAAGTGGAAGCCATTGCTACCGATACATTAGTACAATTAGAGCAAGAAGGTTTCAGGGTAGTACCAACCGCCAATGCTGCGCGCTTAACCATGAACCGTGAAGGCATTCGGGTGCTTGCTTCCGAAAAGCTGAAGGTGAAAACATCGCCCTACTTGTTTGCAGGTGATTATGAAACTTTTAGGCAAAGTATAAAGCAGATTGGAATACCGTGTGTGGTGAAACCGATTATGAGTTCATCCGGTAAAGGACAAAGTGTAATTAAAAAAGAAGCTGACATTGAATCAGCCTGGCACTATGCGCAGGAAGGTGGCCGCAGTGGTGGTGGCAAAGTAATTATAGAAGGTTTTATTGATTTCGATTTTGAGATAACGTTGCTAACCATTCGGCATAAAGATGGCGTTTCGTTTTGCGAACCGATTGGCCACAGACAAGAGCATGGCGATTACCAGGAGTCGTGGCAACCACATCCCATGAACGAAGTTGCGTTGAAAGAAGCACAAATCATTTCCGAAAAGGTAGTGAACGCACTGGGAGGTTACGGAATTTTTGGAGTTGAGTTTTTTGTAAAGGGTGATGCGGTTTATTTCAGTGAACTATCGCCACGCCCACATGATACAGGCATGGTTACGATGATCTCGCAAGATTTATCGGAATTTGCTTTGCACGTTCGGGCTATACTCGGCTTACCCATTCCGGTTATTCGCCAATTAGGACCGTCTGCTTCTTCGGTTATTTTGGTAAAAGGAAAATCAACCAACATTACCTACACCGGTATTGAGTCTGCATTGCAAGAACCCGATACACAGATCCGGATTTTTGGTAAGCCCGAAGTTAATGGTGAACGAAGAATGGGTGTTTGTCTGGCGAAAGCCGAAAGCATTGAAGCGGCCCGAGCGAAAGCGAATACGGCTGCGGGCTTCATTAAGTATCAACTATAAGCCAGATGTTTATAGGTAAACTTAACGCAGTGATTAAGCACCTTCCTCACTGACACTCTTGCTAACCGTCAGCTTCAAATCTTTACCCATCACAAAATCGTAGTCAGAAATTGACATCAGTTCGGAACCACGTTTAGACTGAGCAATTACAGCAAAGAGTTGCTGGGCCAATCGCGAAGCTTTTATGTTATTCCGGGCTTTGCCAGCACTTACCTGCAAAGTAAAAGTATAACTCTTTTCTTTTGGATTTAATGCTTTGAATTCGTGTAGAAAAAACTGGTACTGTTGTGGACCAGCTTCGCATGCTACCATGCATTTCAAAATTGCCGGCCGGTATTTGTTCCAAATGGCAGAGTACTCGTCTGTAGGGTTATAGAAACTCATTAATGTACTTATGGTTATGCTTATCCCAGATAAGCTTGTAGGTTTTTACTGCGACTGGTGCTTCTTAGTCTGCGCGTTGCTTTTTCTTTTATTTGACGCACGCGCTCGCGTGTTAATTCAAACTTATCGCCAATCTCTTCCAGCGTTAATGGATGCGAACCATTAAGACCATAGTAGTCCACAATTACTTCTGCTTCCCGTAAGGTTAAAGCCTTCAATGCTTGTGCTACTTCTTGCTTTAACGAATCTTGCATCAGCCCGGTATCAGGCATTACTTCCATCGTATCTTCCAATACATCCAACAGGCGCCCTTCTTCACCTTGAACAAAAGGAGCATCAACTGAAATTTGCCGACCGCCAGCACGCATGTTAATTTCTACCTCTTCAACCGTAATATTCATCAGCTCTGCTACTTCAGCTGGCGAAGGTTCGCGTTGATATTCCTGTTCAAGAGATGAAAATGCACGCGAAATTTTATTCAATGAGCCAACACGATTTAACGGAAGGCGCACCACACGTGATTGTTCGGCAATAGCTTGCAAAATGGATTGACGAATCCACCATACGGCATAGGAAATAAATTTAAAGCCTCTGGTTTCATCAAAACGCATAGCAGCTTTAATTAAACCCACATTGCCTTCGTTAATTAAATCGCCCAGTGTAAGGCCATTGTTCTGATATTGCTTGGCAACCGATACCACAAAGCGCAAGTTGGCTTTGGTCAATTTCTCCAATGCTTGTTGGTCGCCTTCGCGAATGCGTTTTGCTAACTCAACTTCAACCTCTGCTGAAATCAAATCTACTTTTCCAATTTCTACCAGGTATTTATCCAGCGATTGGCTTTCGCGATTCGTAATCTGTTTACTAATCTTTAACTGTCTCATTAAAATGTATTTCTTATAAGGTCTTAACTAAATTCAGGCCGGACTAGTTCCCAATTGCTTTAATAAGCGGGCGTGGCCAAGCAGGGCATCTACAAACGTGGTGGCGCTTTTATAGGGTAGATTAAACTCACGGGCAGTGCTTTCTACTATTCCGGAAATTTTACGGTAATGCACGTGGCAAATGTTAGGGAACAAATGATGTTCAATTTGAAAATTTAACCCACCTACATACCACGAAAACCACCGGCTTTTGTTACCAAAATTGGTTGTGGTGTGAAGTTGGTGTACCGCCCAGGTGTTTTCAAGTTTGTGATGCTCATCGGGCAGGGGATATTCGGTACCTTCAATAACATGCGCGGGTTGAAAAATGATAGCCAGAATGAATCCGGCAATGTAGTGCATGGTTAAAATACCAAACAAAATCTGCCAGCCCGAAAGAGATGTTACTAAAAATGGAATTACAAAAATATAGCTTATGTACACCAATTTAGTGGCGATTAATATTAGCCACTCTTTAACGATGTTTGCATTGTTGCTACGGGCCAGTCCGTTTTGCTGATAGCGGATAATACGCACAAAGTCTTTGAAAACCATCCACACAATAGTCATTAATCCATAAAGGAACCAGGCATAGATAAACTGGTATTTATGAAACCACTTCCAGTTTGAATGCGGGGAGAGGCGCAACACACCACGCGGACTAATGTCCTCGTCTTCTTCATGCACATTGGTATAAGTATGATGCAATACATTGTGTTGAATTTTCCAATTGAATGCATTGGCACCAACCATATTAAGAGAATAACCCATTAATGTGTTCAACCACTTTTTGTTAGAGTACGCACCATGGTTTGCATCGTGCATTACCGAAAGGCCAATACCAGCTAGGCCCAGACTCATTACTAACACCAGTACAAACATCCAACCCAAACCAGTGACTACGCCACCTAGTATTAACGCGTAGGGTATAAAATACAACCCAAACATCACCACGGTTTTAATCACCATTTCGGTGTTACCCACGCGGGAGATATTGTTGGTTTTAAAATACTCATTAACGCGCTTATTGAGGGTTTGGGTAAACTCGCGATTAATGGCAGAAAACGTTAAGCTTTGCTTCTGTGACATGAATTTTGTTTAAATCTTCGACTGCCTGATGCGGATTCAATTAAAAATCGAGGTGAAGGGAACCTTGGATTGCCTACAGACAGGATTTGAAGAATCGAATTTGCTAAAGGTAGCACTTTTTTCGGTAAGGATTGGAAATATCTTACCGGTTGATTGTCACCGGAAGTGCTTGCCGAGATTTATTGTTGAATTCTGATTGAATCTGAATTTATGATTGGTTCTAATATAGGCTTTGGTCTTAGCACCTCCAGCATACTTTTTATTTCGGCAATTACCAGTTCGGGTTCTTCCTGGTGAATGAAGGTGCCACTCTTTTCCGTAACGATATGTTTTAGTTGGGGTGCCTGAAGCTGGAGCCGCTCGTGAAAGCGAACCCACTTTTCAATATCTTCGGCAGTAGCTCCGGCTTTACGTTCTTCATCTGAGAATCGACCTGAAGTAAGCATGGTAATTGGAATTTGTAAGGGTAGGCGAGTGCTGCGCAGCAGCTCTTCATCCTTTTGTAACATCTCTAATTCTTTGCGCGATGATTTTGGCTTATTCACAATACCTAAATCCACCATGTCCTTCATTCTTCTGCGCTGGTCGGCACTGCGGGTGTTGCGAATGGTATCCATAAAGCCTTCATAAGCCGGATCAATTAGAACCATGCCGGCCACCTTATCAGGATAAGCATGCACATACCACCGTGCAATAAATCCACCAAGCGAATGACTCACCATCAGGTATGGTGGTTCTATGTTTTCCTTCTCTAAAATTTCATTGAGCTCAACAGCAAAATGATCTACCGTGCGTTCTGTATTTAATTCTTCCGATAACCCAATGCCCGCCCTATCGTATGAGAGGGTGCGGGTAAGTTTGGCAATTTCGGTTTGAACTGTACCAAAGTTTTTCAGATCTGCACCAGCACCGGTAATAAAAATCACCACCGGACTTCCCGTACCCATATCCAGAATATGTTGTTTGTGCCCATCAATCTCTACAAATCTATCGGCTGAATTTTGCTTGCATGAAAATGCAGTTACAACCAAAATAATCAGGAGCAATATTTTATAGAAAGGGTAGCGGTTCATGGCTATCAAAGATATTGATTTTAAACAAAGCAATTAAAAACAAAAAGGCGTCTGATAGCGCCTTTTAACTTTAAGGTTTACAATCCTTTGCTTGGAAAATATGATTACCCTTCACTCACCACAATTTTAATAATCTCATCGCCCTGACGAATTTTATCTACCACGTCCAATCCATCAACTACTTTACCAAATACGGTATGATTACGATCTAAATGTTTAGTGCGCTCGCGGTTATGGCAAATGAAAAATTGTGAACCCCCGGTATCGCGACCCGCATGAGCCATGGATAACACGCCACGATCATGATATTGATTTTCGCCCGTTAACTCACACTTAATGGTATAGCCTGGGCCACCGTTACCAATTTTATTGGGGCAACCGCCTTGTACTACAAAATTAGGCAGCACCCGATGGAAATTAAGACCATCGTAAAATCCTTTCTTCGCAAGGTCTGTAAAGTTCTTTACCGTATTGGGTGCATCGGCTTCAAAAAATTCTACTTTCATGTTTCCGTGTACGGTTTGTATTTCGGCTGTTTTCATTTTTTATAAATAGGTTTAAAACGAAGTCGCAAATTTAGCGTGTTTGTATTAAAAAAAGAATGATTGTCTTTGCTTTACATGCATGACTCCAATACCTTGTATGTATGTGGAAGGTTATCTCGCTTACGGTACTGTTTTCATTAACAAGCATTCGCGCACTGGCGCAACAAACAGAGCCGTATAAACCCGATGCCGAGTTTGAATTTAAATTCGATTATTCCTTTAAAGAACGGATGCTGCAAGAGAAATCTGATTATGAAGCCTTCGATCCTAACAAAAAGCAAATTAGTACAGGCCCGCTGCCCTATCTTAAAACAGAATTAAAATTGCTGAAGCTGAATACCGATGAAGTTCGAGTGAAAATTATTAACCACAAAGGAACTACAGTAGTAAATCGTAAAGTAAGTACTAATCAGGTATTAAAAATTGATTGGGGTTTTAGCGATGACGTAAAAGATCAGATTGTTTCGCATAGCTACACAATATTTTTGATGAACGATGATAAGCAAATTCTTTCGCGCATTACGCTAAATGCGGATACGGATGGTACCTTCTTCGTGAACGGCCAAAAGAAAGGCCGCTTATAAATTCCGCTTATAACAATTGTAGTTGCGATCTCTAATTTCAGGAACGAGATCAACTTTATTTTAATTATTTTGCCTGCATGACAGAAGAACAACCACCCGTATTTAAAAACTGGAGTTCCTGGTATTGGTTAATACTTGGCGTAATGGCTATTCAGGTAATTTTATTTTTCTGGCTAACCCAATCCTTTGCATGAATCTGATCGATTGGGTCGTTCTTTTCAGTACAATCTTATTCATTGTACTTTATGGTGCCTGGAAAACCCGTGAAACCAAAAACATTGATGGCTACTTAAAAGGCGACAACAATCTGAAGTGGTGGATGATTGGTGTTTCCATTATGGCTACACAAGCCAGCGCGGTAACCTTTCTTTCCACACCAGGGCAGGCCATGGATGATGGCATGCGCTTTTTACAATTTTATTTTGGGCTACCATTGGCAATGGTAATCATTGCGGTAACCATGGTGCCTATTTATTACCGGCTAAAAGTCTATACCGCTTATGAATATCTGGAAACCCGGTTCGATTTAAAAACCCGCACGCTTGCCGCGATTTTGTTTTTGATTTTACGCGGCCTCTCAGCTGGAATTACTTTATACGCACCGTCAATCGTATTATCAACCATACTCGGTTGGAACATTGTTTTCACAACTATATTAATTGGTTTACTGGTTATCATTTATTCTGTATCGGGAGGAACCAAGGCAGTTAGTCTTACCCAGCGCCAGCAAATGACCATTATTATGGGCGGAATGATTCTGGCGGGCATTATGGCCTACAATAAATTGCCGGAGTCAATTTCGTTTACCGATACCATTCAGATTGCCGGTGAGTTAGGTAAACTCAATATTGTTACTACCGATTTTAGCTTGAGCGATCGCTTCAATATCTGGTCAGGATTATTGGCCTCAACATTTTTATTTCTTTCTTATTTCGGAACGGATCAATCGCAAGTGGCACGCTACCTCGGAGGTAAATCATTAACCGAAAGTCGTATGGGTTTAATCTTCAACGGCTTGCTCAAAATCCCCATGCAGTTTGTAATTCTGTTTATAGGTGTGCTGGTGTTTGTGTTTTATTTATTTAATCAACCTCCCATCTTTCACAACCAACCTTTAAAAGATCGGGCAGCACAAACTACCTATGCCGATTCGCTTGCACGTTTACAAAATGGGTACGATAAGGCGTTTGCCGATAAGCAAGTTGCCATTCAAAACTTAGTTTCCGGAATTCAATCTGATAATGATGCATTGATTCAATCCGCCAAGGCCGACTACCATATCGCTAAAAAGAAAGAAGACAGTGTTCGCGTTTCAGTGAAGAAAACTATTTCGGCTGCGGTGCCGGGTGCAAAAACACAAGACCGTGATTACATGTTTCTCAACTTTGTGTTGAGTTATTTACCGCATGGTGTTATCGGGTTAATTCTGGCTGTTATGTTTTCGGCAGCTATGGGTTCCATGGCTGGCGAGTTAAATGCCCTTTCATCTACCACTACTGTGGATATTTTTAAACGCTCCATAAAGCGGGAGGGTAGCGAGAAATATTATCTCAATGCTTCGCGGTTATTCACCATAATGTGGGCCTTGCTGGCTATGGTTTTTGCCATGCTGGCTAACCAGGCCGAAAACCTGATTCAGTTTGTGAATATTGTGGGAAGTTTATTTTACGGAACTATACTTGGCATTTTTCTGGTAGCCTTTTACCTGAAATCCGTAAAAAGCAATGCTGTATTTGTGGCGGCAATCTTTGGCGAGGCTACCGTGCTTACCTGCTACTTCTTCTTCTACGAAGAGATTGCATTTTTATATTACAACATTATTGGGTGTGTGGTGGTAGTAGTGTTGGCGTGGCTGCTTAGGCCGCTTGATCGGGTAGGTGAAAAAGGTTGACAACCTTTTTATTTCGCGTAAGCGAAGATTGTCAACCTTTAGTATTTTACTTCAGCGTCTTCTGTAGTTCTTCATTCATAGACTGATAATCGCGATTACCAGCTTGCTTTGCACCTTCCCAGCTTGCTTTAGAAGTTGCTAATGCACCGGCCTTATCGCCAGCTGCTTTTTGAATGCGGGCTTTCTGATATAAAATCCAGAAAGCAGTGGGGTTTGCTTCAGCAGCTTTGTTTACCCACTCTAACGCTTGCTTAATATCTTTTCCGTTTTCAAGATAATAAACAGCTGCGCTGAAATAGTTGTTCGGATTTACTTTTGTATTTGCCTCTATCGACTTCATTACTTTGGCATCGTAGTCAACAGTAATGGTAAACTTTACGGAAGTGTTTTCCCAGGCTAATTGAATTTTAGCGCTCTTGCTATCGGCAGCAATGTCGCCAATGTTAATGGTAAAGGTTTCGATAGGCGCGGTTAGCTTTTCAGATTTTACTTTGAAGTTGGCAGCTTCTTTCGATTTATCGTATGCATTGGTGTTACCGCCAATAGCTAAATCTTTGTACAAAGAAACTGTCCATTCCGTAGCACCAGGCCAGGTAAAGATCAGGTATTCGCCTTTAGGCACAACAATACCTTCTACTTTTACATCATCGCTGAACGAAATTTTGGTTCCCGCATTTGCGCCTGTGCGCCAGATGGTTCCGTGCGGATACATCACATCTTTCTCACCAAAAATTTTGCGACCCTTCAGGCTTGGGCGCGCGTAATCAATTTTCACATCGGTTAACCCCACTACGGTAGAAACCGAAGCGGCCGGACTGGGTTGCGGAGTTTGCACCTGCGCAGTAGCTAAACCCGTAACGAATAGCAATAATAAGAATGCATTTTTCATGGTAGTAGTTAATTTTGAGGTTGTAAAAATAGGAGCATTTATAGCTTTAAAAAATCTACTTTAAGATCATTTAACAATTTTGATTCTCGCCCCGGACTTTTATCAACAACCCAATGTGGTAGCCATTGCCCGCAAGTTGCTGGGCAAAGTGCTGATTACCCGCATAAACGGTGAAGTTACTGCGGGCCGGATTATCGAAACGGAGGCCTATTCGTACAAAGAGCGGGGTTGCCATGCCTACAACAACAAACAAACCCCGCGCAACGAAATAATGTTTGTTATGGGCGGAGTAGCCTATGTGTACCTCTGCTATGGCATGCACAATCTCTTTAACATTGTTACCAACAAGACTGGAAAAGCAGAAGCCGTATTGATACGCGCGTTGGAACCTGTTGCCGGGCAAGAAGTTATGCTTGCGCGAATGAATACCAAAAAACTTAATCGTATTACTTCTGGCCCTGGTAAACTTACCCGCGCATTCGGAATAGATCGATCATTAAACGGCATTTCGCTCCTCAATTCTAAAATCACACTTGAGGATGCGGCACCCATCAACAGTAAAAAAATTGTTGCCACAACCCGTATTGGCATTGATTATGCAGGCACAGATGCTTTGTTACCCTGGCGATTTTATGTAAAAGACAACGAATGGGTAAGCAAATGGTAAGTAATCCGTTCGTATTTTTAACCTTCTATTTGTTCTGATGAAGACATTCGTAAGTTTTTTAGTGCTGCTTTGTGTTGTTACTGGTTCATTTGCCCAATTCAATCTGGTTAACTCCGGCTACGATGAACAGAACCCTGTCATCAGTCCGGATGGCAAAACACTTTTTGTTACCATTGCCAATCATCCGCAAAATATTGGCGGTATAAAAGATCCGGGCGATATCTGGATGTCAGTCTGGGTAGGCAATGCGTGGTCGGCACCGGTACACGGAGGCACGGTGTTAAACTCGCGCGGGTATAACGGGGTGGCCGGGTTGAGTAGAAGTGGTAACGAGCTTTTTCTGTTCAATCATTACACCAAAGCGGGCGATCCGCCAACTACACAAGGCATTTCGGTTTCAATAAAAAATAATGCGGGCTGGTCAGTCCCAAAAAATATTACTATTCCTTATTTCCGTAATCGTTCTGAACACATCAGTGGCCAATGGCATGAAGATATGCAGGTGTTTGTGTTCGCTGCCGAATCGTACAGCACGCTTGGCGCGGAAGACTTGTATGTCTCTTTTTATCTGGAAGGACGCTGGTCGGAGCCAACACATTTGGGCAATCTGGTTAATACACCTTTGCAGGAGATGAGTCCATCGCTTAGCGCGGATGGCAAGTTTCTATTCTTTGCATCGAATGGAAGACGCGGCACTACCGGCAGTTTTGATATTTACATGAGTGAACGATTAGACGACACCTGGAAAAACTGGTCGATACCGGTAAATCTTGGTGCCGATGTAAATACCGATGGCCGCGAACTTTACTTCCGCAAGTTCGAAGATCAAAATCTGGCTTTGTTTACTTCAACCAACAACAGCGATGGTTATGGCGATATCCGCATCTACCAGGAGAAGTTACCCGAAGTACAAAAGGTTGATACTTTATTGAAGATTGTAGAAACAAAACGCGAGTATAAAGACACGATTAAACGTGTTAAACTTTCGGGTCGAGTTACAAATTCCAAATCCGGTGCAGGCATACCCGGGCGTATTATATTCCGGGCAGACTCAACGTATGTGGCCAGTGCTGCAACCGGTGGTGAATATTCCATTACGATCCCATCCACCCGCATTTATACTATTGAAGTAGAAAGTAAAGGTTTTATAAATCTTGCTGAGCGGTTGGACATCCATACTTTCGAGATGGCCACGCTGGAAATGAATTTTAAACTGCAGCCCATTGAAGTAGGAGCAAGTGTAAATCTGAAAAGTGTGTTATTTGAATTAGGTTCTACCGAATTACTGGAAGAATCTTATCCCGAACTAAATGTGGTGGTTGATTTTCTGAATAACAATCCCAAAGTAGAAATTGAATTACAAGGCCATACTGACAATAGGGGAGACCGCGTAAAAAATCTTTTACTGTCGCAACAGCGGGTAGATAAAATAAAATCGTATCTGGTAAGCAAAGGCATTAATGGCAAGCGAATTCGCGGAAAAGGATTTGGCGGATCGCGGCCCGTGGCTACTAATGATTCGGAAGAAGCAAGGAAGTTAAACCGCAGGGTTGAATTCAGGATAGTAAAGAATTAATACTTTAACGATGAAGTGCATTTCGGGTAAACGGGCTTATGTAAGCGAACAACTTGCAACCGATGCACTACTTGAAGCTCATATTCATTTTGATTACAGAACCGGCACCGGCCCAACAACTTTTTATAAGTGCGAAGACTGCGGCAACTATCATCTTACTTCGCAAGGTGCTATGCATGCACGACTTGCCGAAGCATTGGCTAATGGAACAATCCAAAAACAAAAAGCTGCTACAGAGTGGAATAATAAATTCAAAAAGAGATAAAGGATATAGGCGTCTGACGGCTATTGGCTAAAGTTTAAAGCCGTCATGACGCCTTAAAAATTGTTACCAATTATTAGCAACAAAAAAGCCACGCGGTTTGCGTGGCTTTCTTCATCAGTAAATTTTAAATTACTTGGCGTTCTTTCCAATCAACTTAGCCAAGTCGAACATAGACACCTGATTTTTACCAGCGAAAACTACTTTAAGTTTTTCATCGGCATTGATCATACGTCTGTTCTTTGAATCCTGCAAGCCGTTCTTCTTGATGTAAGCCCACAACTTCTTGATGATTTCAGTGCGGGGAACTGGTTTGCTTCCAATAACAGCACCTAATGCTGCGTTAGGAGTTAGTGCAACCATAAAGGCAGCATTAGGCTTGCGAGCCGACTTCTTCTTTGCGGCTTTTTTCACAACCTTTTTCGCTGCCTTCTTAGCAGGTTTCTTAGCAGCTTTTTTAGCTGCCTTCTTTACTTTTTTTGCCATAGCAATAAATAGTGTTTAGTGGTTTCTCCCGGAGTAGTTAGTAGTTGTCCGGAATTGGGCTCAAATGTAACAAGTTATCTGAATTATTAAGCAACAGTTAAGAAATTCTCATAGGAGAAACACGGTTACCAACAATTGTTTTATCTTCAACTCAGCAATACAAGGTGAAACGTATTCATGCTTTTGAGTGGGAAGATTTCAGATGGTTTCCGGCCGCGTGGCGCGACTATGGTACCAACTATTTACAGTTTATAGCTACCCGTTTCGACATCTATAAATCCATTGTTCCTATTATAGAAAAAGGACTTGCTGCGAATGGAAACCCATCATGGTTAGACTGTGCATCGGGTGGGAGTGGTGGCTTGGTTAACCTGTTTAAATACATCGTTGCCAAGCGACCCGATGTTACACTAACGCTTACCGATCTCTATCCGAATGTGAAAGCATTCGAACAAACTCAGACGATAGATTCAAAAAGAATAAGTTTTGAATCTCAATCAGTTGACGCTACCCAATTGCCCCAACACTTGAAACAAAATTTCGAACGATGTTTGGGGCTTTTCATCACATGGATGAAGCCAGTGCGCGTAAAATTCTACAACAAGCGGTGGACGATAATACTCCGATCGCCATCTTCGAACCGCTCTCCAGAAATGTGCTTGCATTTATTTCTATGCTCTTTGTACCACTCAATGTTTGGTTGCTTACGCCCTTCATCAGGCCGGTGCGTTGGCAGGTGTTGCCGTTCATTTATCTGATTCCCATGGTGCCGCTTTACATCCTGTAGGATGGAGTTGTTTCTATCCTGCGGATGTACTCCAAACCAGAACTGGAAACCCTGACTAAAGGCTTAAAAAATTCTGAAAATTTTTTCTGGGAAATAGGCGAAAAAGGCTCCGGCACTATGAAAGTTCAGTATTTGTATGGGGAGCCGAAAGGTTAAAACCCCTTCGCAGTATCATCACCTCGTGTATTATCGGCACCGGCTTCCAGTTTACCATCAGGTAAAACCAGTATAGCATCTACACGACCAATTGCTCTACGCGTTGTAATCTTGTGGCCCATGTTTACCAAGGTAATACTGTCTTCTTTTGACAGCGTTCCGGTTTCCGGAATGATTACATCGGGTAACCATTGCGCATGAATACGTTTTGCATCAACAGCTTCCTGCATGCGCATGTCATGTTCCACTACATTTAGAATTACCTGAAACACCGAAGTAATAATAGTTGAACCACCGGGTGTGCCTACTACCATGAACAGCCTGCCATCTTTCTCCACAATAGTAGGCGTCATCGCGCTAAGCATGCGCTTGTTGGGTTCTATCTTATTGGCTTCGGCACCCAGTACACCAAACATGTTGGGCACTCCGGGCTTAGAACTGAAATCATCCATTTCATTATTCAAAAAGAAACCCGAACCTCCTACTACTACATGCGAACCAAACCAACCGTTGATAGTTGTTGTAACGGCTACCGCATTTCCTTGCGGATCAATAATAGAATAGTGGGTTGTCTCTTCCGATTCATAACCCGCAATTACACCTTCTTTAACTTCACTACTCAGTGTGGCCTTATCGGGATCGTATGAGCTCATGCGCTCATCGTTGTACTGATCATCCATCATTTGCTTCAAAGGCACTTTATAAAAATCAGGATCGCCCAGGTAAATGGCACGATCGGCATAAACCCTGCGCTCAGCTTCAGTCATTAAATGAATAGTAGCAACTGAATTATGACCCCATTGCTTAATCGGGTAGGGCTCTACCGATTTTAATAGCTGCACCAGGCAAACGCCACCACTGGATGATGGCGGCATGGAAATGATTTTGTAATCTTTATAACTGGCTACAATCGGATCGCGCCACGCAGCAGTATAATTTTTAAGATCTTCAAGTGTGATTAATCCTTTGCCACGTTTCATTTCGGCAGCGATGTTTTCGGCAGTAATGCCTTCGTAAAATCCGGCCCGGCCATTATCACGAATTAATTCTAACGTACGGCCTAACTCCAACCACTTAATAGAATCTCCGGCTTTCCATGCATCGCGCAACAGAAATTCGGGCATAACCGTGTTATACTTTTTCAGGTCTTCTTGCATTTCGTTAAACCAATTGGCTTCGCGTTCAGTTAGCAAAAAGCCTTTCAAAGCAAGATCAATGGCAGGCTGTAATAAATCTTTCCATGGAAGTGTACCATACTTTTTATGCGCTTCCACCATACCTTCTACCGAACCGGGCACCCCCGATGCCAGATGGCCTTGTGTACTCAAATCAGGAATAACATTGCCATCAGCATCCAGATACATATTGGCGGTAGCAGCAGCCGGAGCTTTCTCTCTGAAATCTAATGTTGCTGTGGTTCCATCTTTTAATCGAACCACCATAAATCCACCACCGCCAATATTGCCTGCAGCCGGAAATACAACCGCCAAAGCAAAGTGTGTAGCAATAGCTGCATCAATAGCGTTGCCACCTTGCTTCATAATATCCACACCAACCTGCGAGGCCAGCGCATGGGCCGACACCACCATAGCCGAATCGGTTACGAGGCCAATTACTTTTTCCTTTTTAGAGGTGTTACATGCAAGGACTATAATGGCCAATGGCAGAACAAAGAAGCGCTTCATGGAGTAGAAAGTTGGTTTTATGGGGTTAAATGTATTACTTCCAAGCGAAGTTTACCATGAGCCTGCGAAAAGAAAAAGCCGCCCGATTAAAACTAAGTGTGTTGGATCACACGATTAAACTGATCGGCAAAAAATCATTTGATGATTTGTATGTAGAAGAGATTTGCGCCAAAGTGAAAATCTCGAAAGTAACGTTGTTTAAATACTTTCCACAAAAGGAGGATATCCTCTTGTATTACTTCCGCATCTGGTGTTTAAAGCGTGCGGTAGAATTTCGCGAAAAGCCTAAAGAAGGAGTTGCCGGTATAACCTATTTGTTTGATAAGCTTGCCGAAGAATGCGAACTGCATCCGGGTATTATTTTAAGTTTGTTTGCGTATCTGGCCGATCTTAAACGACCACCAAAACCATTTCCTGTAAAGGCCGAGGAAAAGAGACTCATCTTTCAAGAGATAAAAGACATTCACCTGGTTGAGATTCAATCGCTGGACCAAATGTTTGAGAAGTTAACGCTCGAAGCCATTTTTAAAAAGGAGATTACCAAAACAGCATCCACCCGCGACCTTACAAATTTGTTAAACACAATCTTTTATGGATCGGTGGTTACGGCCCACATGCTACAACTAAACCCGGTAAAGTTTTTCTTCCGAAAAAATCTGGAAATGGTTTTGAAGGGACTTGCTTAGTATCAGGTATTAGGCATTAGAGATTAGTATGGTTGATACGGCCAAATACTTAAATTATTTCATCCGCACCATTTTGGTACGTTTGCGTTCAAACATACGGATGTGGCGGTTGCCTATAGGAATATCAATTCGGTAACGGTTGCCTTTGGCCCACACTTTATGCGTGCGCGGCTTAACCACTTTCTGTGATTGCTGGCATTTGTCAAACAAACTGCATGACGAGGCTGAGGCTATAATAAGCAGAACAAAGAATCCGCGCTTCATTAGTTGTTAACCGAACTCTAAAATTAGCTTTTTATTTTAAATCGAGATCGGTAATTTCAAAACATGGAACGAGCAAGTTTCATGAATCTTAATATAAATATCATATGAAAAATTCTTCACGCAGAAAGTTTATTCAAAAAACTGCTTTGGCATCGTTAGGGTTGGCCGCCTTTCCTATGTCTTCATTTGCCCGCACCACGGGTATTGCCGCCAATGATAAAATTAATGTGGGCGTTATTGGCGTAAATGGTATGGGTTGGTCCGATTTAACTTCGTTTATGAAAATTCCGGAAATAAATGTAGTGGGACTTTGCGATGTGGATGACAACGTATTGAATTATCGCAAGTATGAGTTGGCGAAAAATGGAATTCAAACCAAAACGTATTCCGACTATCGGAAACTGCTTGATAATAAAGATATCGATGTTGTAATTATTGGCACGCCCGATCATTGGCATTGTTTGCAAATGGTTGAAGCTTGCGAAGCGGGCAAAGACGTTTATGTTGAAAAGCCAATCGGAAACTCGATTGAAGAATGTAATATTATGGTTGCCGCACAAAAGCGTTACAATCGGGCTGTGCAGGTTGGGCAATGGCAACGCAGCATGCCACATTTTGTTGATGCCCTTAACTTCATCAAGTCAGGGAAGTTGGGCAAAATAAGAACGGTAAAAGCCTGGGCCTATCAAGGCTGGATGCGTAACATTGAAGTTAAACCTGATGGGCCGGTTCCTGCAGGAGTAAATTACGATATGTGGCTGGGGCCTGCACCCAAACGCCCCTTTAATCCTAACCGATATCATTTTCAATTCAGGTGGTTTTGGGATTATGCCGGTGGCCTAATGACAGACTGGGGTGTACATCTTATTGATTACGCTTTACTTGGTATGGATGCAACCTTGCCAAAGTCGGCAGTAGCATTGGGTGGCAAATATGCATATCCCGATGGTGCACACGAAACGCCCGATACATTGGCAACCGTTTACGAATTTGATGGGTACAATATGATTTGCGAACATGCCCAAAGTATCAGCAATGGTAATTATGGTAAAGACCACGGTATCTCATACATTGGTAACAATGGTACACTCGTACTTTGGCGCGGTGGTTGGGAAGTTATACCAGATGAAAAACGGATGGAGGCTGTGCCCTTTCAACCCAACAAAGGTTCGGGCCTTGATCTGCATACCGTGAATTTTGTTAAGGCAATTAAGAGTCGTGACTTTTCTGGATTAACATGTCCCATCGAAGCAGGAGCCAACGTGGCTCTGGTTTGTCAGATGGGAAACATCTCGTACAAAACGGGAAGTAAAGTAAGCTGGAATACAGCCAAAGGAAAATTTAATGAAGACAAGGCTAATGCGTTGATTGCAGCTAAGTATAACAATGGATATAAAGTGCCTAAGGTGTGAGATTGTAAATATTTCAACCCTTTTTTGCATTACTAACGAGTAACACTATATTTGCAACCTCATTTTAAAGCGTTCGCTTAAAGATGGGGGAATGGTCCGGTAGTTCAGCTGGTTAGAATGCCTGCCTGTCACGCAGGAGGTCGCGGGTTCGAGTCCCGTCCGGACCGCTAACAAATTAGTAACCACTTGTAAATCAGTTTTACAAGTGGTTTTTTATTTTTACGTACGCGTGTACGTACTCTTTGAAAGATCATCGGTCACACATTTGTCCAAGATTTCCCTCCTAGGTTTAGATTCAACATTCCAAGACTAAAGGCTTCCTACTATAAACGCCTAAACTTAACGAGGGCAAAAAATGACTATATTTGCCCTCGTTACTAAATCGAGGGCGTGCCATGCCTTCGTAAAAAATATGAAACACCATCCAAATAGACCTTACAATTCGTTACCGGCTTTACCTCCTAAAACAGAGCTTGAGACGAAGGCTATTCTTAAAGCCGCAATAGCCGCAAACCGTGCATTGGCAAAGTTAGATGGTTCAATTACACAACTTCCTAACCCGGCTGTACTGATAGATACCATCGGGTTACAGGAAGCAAAGGCAAGTTCTGAGATCGAAAACATTATTACTACTCACGATGAATTGTATCAATCTGCAGTGGCTGAGCGTAAGATTGAGAATCCAGCAACAAAAGAAGTTTTATTCTACAAGGAAGCGCTCTGGCATGCTTACGAGCAAGTGATAAAGAAAGGATTAATCACAACTAATCTGTGTATTAAAATAGTTCAACAACTCAAGCAAAATCAAGCCGGGATCCGCGTAGTACCAGGTACCCAAATTAAGAATGATCGAACCGGTGAGGTTGTATATACTCCGCCTGAAGGAGAAACTATTATTCGTAACAAACTGCATGATCTGGAACAATTCCTAAACATTCCCGATAATGATCTTGATCCACTCATTAAGATGGCACTTGCTCACTACCAGTTTGAAGCGATCCATCCATTCGCGGATGGTAACGGGCGCACCGGAAGGATATTGAATATTATCTATCTGGTACAGCAAGGTTTACTTTCTCAACCTGTAATTTACCTGAGTCGTTATGTGATTGAGCATAAAACTGAATACTATAGAAGGCTCCGTGAAGTTACAGAGAAAGAAGCGTGGCAGGAATGGATATTGTACATGATTAAAGCGGTAGAGGCTACAAGCACATCTACCTTATCAAAAATAGAATCCATTTCGGAGGCCATGGTAGATGTAGGAAAAACTATCGAAAAGAAGCTGCCAAAAATCTATTCCAAAGAACTTGTAGAGACATTATTTCAGCGACCGTACTGTAAAAGGCAATTTTTTGAAATTGCTGGTATCGCTAAGCTAAAAACAGCAGGCAGTTATCTGGCTGAGTTAGAAAAGATAGGAATTATTCAAAGAATTCAGGTTGGGAAGGAGAAACTTTACCTTAACCACCAACTGTTATCAATTTTGAAAGGTTAATTTAAACCAAGTAATATCCGGTCCATACCGCAAAAAAGTATATTTTACAGTCTAAAACCACCTCAAAACAAAACAATCGAACCCCAAAACCTGTTAAAATACCTGAAATCGATTGCTTTCGAAAGGCAAAAAGTGAGTTTCAACCTGAAAAAAGGCCGTTCAACGGGTTTCGGTTTCCATAACTTTCTGGCACCATTACTTTTGATATATAAATTTTTTAGTCATGGACAAGAAACCACTTTTTCTGAAAGGACTGCTGAATGCGCTGCTGATTGAGGCTATCATTCTGGCTCTCATCATTCTATAAGTATTCATATTTCTTAATACATAAAGTCTTGCCGGTTAGCCGTCAGGACTTTTTTGTCTCTAAACCGGTTAAGAAACCGCATATCCTTACATCAAAAACTGCTATTTCAAAAATCTTCTAATTTTGTAGCCTTGTTTAAAACTAACCCAGGGCAATGAATCTTTTGGATTTTGAAAAGCCCATCGCAGAATTGGAAGCAAAGCTCTCTGACATGAAACATCTGGCTAACGATAGCGATGATTCTGTTAAGACTGCCATTCAGGCGTTGGAGAAAAAGATCACCGAATTAAAAAAGGAAACGTTCGACAATCTTACTGGC
Organism: Cytophagales bacterium; assembly: GCA_017303795.1. Taxonomy (GTDB): domain Bacteria; phylum Bacteroidota; class Bacteroidia; order Cytophagales; family Cyclobacteriaceae; genus ELB16-189. The sequence continues at coordinate 205,495 of JAFLBR010000006.1, forward strand.
TGGCAACGTGTGCAGTTGTCGCGCCATCCGGACAGGCCTTACACATTAGATTACATTTACGAAATCACTACAGAATTTATCGAGTTGCATGGCGACCGTACTGTAAGCGATGATAAAGCGATGATAGGTGGGTTTGGAACCATTGATGGTCAAACCTATATGATCATCGGCCAACAGAAAGGTCGCAACACAAAGCAGCGGCAACTTCGCAACTTTGGTATGGCCAACCCGGAAGGTTATCGCAAAGCACTTCGCTTAATGAAGCTGGCCGAGAAATTCAATAAGCCGATTATCACGTTCATTGATACACCCGGTGCCTTTCCGGGTTTGGAAGCTGAAGAGCGTGGCCAGGGCGAAGCCATAGCACACAACCTGAAAGAAATGTTCATGTTGAAAGTACCGGTAATTTGTATCATCATTGGTGAAGGTGCATCGGGTGGGGCGTTGGGTATTGCTATTGGCGATAGAGTGTTAATGTTAGAGAACTCCTGGTACTCTGTTATCTCACCCGAAAACTGTTCGGCTATTTTGTGGCGTAGCTGGGATTTTAAAGAGCAAGCAGCCGAGTTACTGAAGCTTGCATCTAAAGATATGCATGCCCTTAAGCTAATTGATGGTGTAATTAAAGAACCACTGGGCGGAGCCCATACCGATGTAAAGGCAATGGCGGCTGAAGTAAAGAAGGTAATCATGCAACTTACTGCCGATTTGAATAAACTATCACCTGAAGAACGAATCAACCAACGGATTGATAAGTTTACTTCGATGGGAGTAGTGAAAGAATAATACCAAATTCAAAATTTAAAATTCAGGATTTAAGATTCGATGTCGTAATTTGACATTCGAAATTTTAAATCTTTGAGTTTTGAATCTCCACGTAATTAATACCGGATTCTTTAAGTTAGATGGTGGCGCTATGTTTGGCGTGGTTCCTAAATCTATCTGGCAAAAAACCAATCCTGCCGATGAACGCAACCTATGCAACTGGGCCATGCGTTGTTTGTTGGTTGAAGATGGCAATACCCTAATGCTGATCGACAATGGCCTTGGCAATAAACATGATGAAAAATTCTTTAGTCACTATTACCTCAACGGAACCGATTCGCTGGATGGTTCGCTGAAGCAAGCCGGATTTTCTACCGATGATGTTACAGACATGTTCCTCTCGCATTTACATTTCGACCATTGCGGAGGTGGAATAAAAAGAGTGGGCGATAAACTCATGCCAGCATTTTCAAAAGCAAAGTATTGGTCAAACGAAGATCATTGGCAATGGGCAACCCAACCTAACGCCCGCGAAAAAGCAAGCTTCCTGAAAGAGAATATTTTACCCATGCAGGAGAGTGGCCAACTCCATTTTATCAAAGAAAAAGAAGGCTCAAGTCCGTTTGATTTTATGGATATTTTTTATGCATCCGGCCATACCGATAAAATGATGATTCCCAAAATCAAGTATAAGAATCACACCATTTGCTTCATGGCCGATCTATTGCCTTCCGTTGGGCATATTCCATTACCTTACGTGATGGGTTACGATACACGACCGCTGATTACTCTTGAAGAGAAAGCTGCATTCCTAAACGAGGCTGCCGACAATCAATACATTTTATTTTTAGAACACGATCCGGTAAACGAATGTTGTACTGTACAGCGCACTGAAAAGGGAATTCGGGTAGATAAAACTTTTGCTTTGAAAGAAATAATATGAAGTTGGGACTTGTATTATCGGGCGGTGGAGTAAGAGGAATAGCACACATCGGTATTCTGAAAGCATTAGAAGAGATGCAGATTCAGATTGATTGCATAGCCGGTACAAGTGCGGGCTCCATAGTAGGTGCACTTTATGCTGCCGGTCTTAAACCCGATCGTATTTTTGAACTTGTAAAGAATCTCAGCATTTTTAAAGCGGTACGACCTGCATTTGCATGGACGGGCTTACTTACATTGGATGGACTTAAAGATGTACTACTCAAAAATATTCCAGCCAATAATTTTAACAATCTAAGAATACCACTTACTGTGGCCGCCACTGACATTAAGAACGGACAGATACACTATTTTAACTCAGGCGAATTGATTCCTGCTGTGGTAGCATCAAGCAGTATTCCGGCTATCTTCAGTCCGGTACAAGTTAATGGGCATCTGTATGTAGATGGTGGCATACTTGATAACCTTCCAGTAAAAGCTATTCGAAGTCAATGCGAGATTATAGTGGGAAGCCACTGTAATCACATCAGTGCCGATTTTGATGTAACCAACATTAAACTGGTAGTAGAACGCAGTTTGCTTATCGCGATTCGGGCCAATACAGAAGTAAGCCGTGGCTTGTGCGATGTGTTTATCGAACCACCCGGTATGGATCGATTCAGCAGTCTTGATTTAAGTAAGGTTCAAGAAATCTTTGATTACGGTTATCGTTTTGCAATAGAGAATTTTTCACCCGCAAGTTTTCAAAAACAAGCAGTAGCATGACAACTTCAGATTTTAAGAATCAGATTCTGCTGGGAATTCCAGATAACCTTCCTGAAAAGAAGACATTCGATAAAACGGTAAGTCATGCACCAAAACGAAAAGACATTCTAACCTCAGAAGAAAAAAAACTCGCGATACGCAATGCACTCCGGTACTTTCATCCAACACATCATGCTGTGTTAGCACACGAGTTTTTAGATGAACTACAAACCTACGGTCGCATTTATATGTACCGCTTTCGGCCTGAGTATAGAATGTATGCGCGGCCACTTGATGAATATCCGCATCGGTCTCAGCAAGCCGCAGCGATCATGCTCATGATTCAGAATAATCTTGATTATGCCGTGGCTCAACATCCGCACGAGTTAATTACTTATGGGGGCAATGGTGCAGTGTTTCAAAACTGGGCGCAGTACCTGCTCACCATGAAGTACCTCGCTACCATGACAGACGAACAAACGCTGCACATGTACTCCGGTCACCCGATGGGTTTATTTCCATCAACTAAAGAAGCCCCACGTGTGGTTGTTACCAATGGCATGATGATTCCGAATTATTCCAAGCCAGATGATTGGGAAAAGTTTAATGCATTGGGCGTAACACAATATGGGCAAATGACTGCCGGCAGTTACATGTACATTGGGCCGCAAGGCATTGTGCATGGCACTAACATTACTATTCTGAATGCGGGCAGAAAAATCTCGAAACATGGTGAAGGCCTTGCCGGAAAATTATTTGTTACTTCTGGTTTGGGTGGTATGAGTGGTGCACAACCCAAAGCCGGTAACATAGCAGGTTGCATTACCGTTGTAGCTGAGGTAAATCAGAAAGCAACTACAAAAAGACACGAGCAAGGTTGGGTTGATGAAGTGATTCCTGATCTGGATAAGCTTGTTACTCGTGTGCGCCAAGCAAAAGAAAACAAAGAAGTAGTTTCAATAGCTTATCAAGGTAATGTGGTAGATGTCTGGGAAAAATTTGATTTAGAAAACGTTTTTGTGGAAATCGGTTCCGATCAAACTTCATTGCATAATCCGTGGGCGGGTGGGTATTATCCTGTCGGATTGAGTTATGAGGAGTCGAACAATTTGATGGCAAGCCATCCCGATGAATTTAAAAAGCACGTTCAGCTTACATTGTGCAGACATGCCACGGCTGTTAATAAACATGCTGCAAAAGGAACTTACTTCTTCGATTACGGCAATGCATTTCTATTGGAAGCATCGCGCGCTGGTGCCGATGTAATGGCAGCCGATGGAATTTCATTCCGATACCCATCGTATGTGCAGGATATTATGGGGCCTATGTGTTTCGATTATGGCTTTGGCCCTTTTCGTTGGGTGTGTACCAGCGGAAAAGAAAGCGATCTGGATTACACCGATAAGTTGGCGCACGAAGTTTTAGAACAAATTAATCAAACGGCAGATGCAGAAATAAAATCTCAATTAGCTGATAACATCAACTGGATTAAATCGGCAAAGGCAAACAAGCTGGTGGTCGGTTCGCAAGCACGAATTTTGTACGCCAATTCCGAAGGCAGAATAAAAATCGCGCAAGCATTTAACGAAGCTATCCGGAAAGGAAAAATCGGGCCTGTAGTTTTAGGTCGCGATCATCACGATGTATCGGGAACAGATAGTCCGTATCGCGAAACATCTAATATTTATGATGGCTCACGCTTTACTGCCGACATGGCCATCCACAATGTAATTGGCGACTCGTTTAGAGGTGCTACATGGGTTTCGATTCACAATGGTGGTGGAGTAGGATGGGGCGAAGTAATTAATGGTGGCTTCGGTTTGTTATTGGACGGCACTGATGATGCTGAACGAAAGTTAAAAAACATGCTTTACTTTGATGTGAACAATGGTATTGCACGCAGAGCCTGGGCCAGAAACGAAGGCGCGCTTTCCGCGATTCAAAAAGAACAGGGGCAACAGTTAATAGTAACCATACCACACTTGGCAGACGATTCTTTAATTGATAGTTTACTCTAATGCTGCGTCCGCTTTACATATTGATTTTTAAATTGATTGGCTGGAAGGTTGAAGGCGCATTTCCAACTGATCTAAAAAAATACATTATAGCTGTTGCACCACATACCAGTAACTGGGATTTTGTAATAGGCGTAATGGCTCGAAGTATCCTTCGTATTCAACGGGCAAGGTTTTTGGGTAAAGACTCTTTATTCAAACCTCCATTCGGTTGGTTCTTTCGGTGGCTGGGTGGTTATCCGGTCGATCGATCAGGCAAGCATGATATGGTGCAGCAGGTAGTCGCTATTTTTAATAAGCATGATGAATTCGTGCTGGCATTAGCACCAGAAGGAACCCGTAAAAAGGTAAGTAAATTGCGGACTGGATTTTATTATATTGCATTTGGTGCTAATGTTCCGATTATTCCAGTTGGATTTGATTTTGGGTTGAAGCGAGTAGTTATTGGTAATATCTTTGTACCAACAGGCGATATTGATAAAGAAATTCAACTGCTAATTAAGTTTTATAGTAGCATTAAAGGTAAGAATCCCGCGTTAGGAATAAATCCATAACAATAGGGGTAGCACATTCGTTAATTGTCTTAAACCAAACTTTACACGTTATGAAAAAGAGTATTATTACCATTATCACGATTATGTTTACAGTCACTGCTTTCGCGCAGTTTACCAACAAGGGCACAGTCATACTCGGGGGATCAAGTAATTTAGGGTTAAATTTTTTATCAAATAAAGGAAAGTTTGGTGACGGGGATTTCCAAGATGGATCTAAATTAACATCCTTTAGTTTATCGCCACAAGCGGGTTACTTTTTTATGAATAATTTTGCCGCAGGTTTATCAATAGATGTTAATTCAAGTAAAAACAAAGCCGATAACTTCGAAGCTACTTCGTCATTCATTTTGGTCGGACCCTTTGCTCGTTATTATATGGAAAAATTTTATTTCGAGGGAACGGTAGGTCTTGGGAGTGCCAAATCTGAGTCAACCTTTAGCGAAGGCATAAGTAAAGACTTTTTGACTGGCTGGAGTTTAGGTGCTGGTTACGCAGTAATGCTTAGCGATGCAGTGGCACTTGAACCTCAAATCAACTATACTTCGATCTCAGCAAAAGACGATGATTTTGTAAACCGTACTGGCGGTTTATCGGTGAACCTCAGTCTTTTCGTTTATCTCTCAAAATAATTTCTCGATTGGCCTGTTATTTGTAAACAAGAATTAAAAAATAAACTATATGAAAAAACTAGTATTTGTAGCCGCAATTTGTGCAATTGCTCTTGTTAACGAGGTCAATGCACAAGCACAGTTTGCAGTAGGTATTAAGGGTGGTCCTAACTTTGCAAACATTGATGTTAATTCAAGTGTAGGCGATAATTACAAAAACCGTACGGGCTTTCATGGCGGTGCATTTGCTTTGATTAAGTTAACAAAGATTGGTATTCAGCCAGAGTTGTTGTTTTCCCAACAAGGTTCTACGGTAAAATTTAATTCACAAGATCTTCGATCAAATTTTACGTACTTGAATATTCCAGTAATGCTAAAGCTATATACAGTGGCTGGAATAAATCTACAAGTGGGTCCACAATTTGGTTTCTTAACAAGTGCTGAGTCTGAGTTTAACCCAATCGATAACGAACCTCAAAATTTAGCCGATGTTAAAAATGCTTACAAGAAATCAGATGTAAGTGCTGCGCTTGGTGTTGGTTGGGATTTACCGTTTGGCCTTACAATAGATGCCCGTTACAATCTGGGTCTATCCAAAATTAATGCTGGCCAGAATTCTGATGAATCTAAAAACCAGGTATTTCAAGTTTCATTGGGATATAAATTGATTAAACTCGGCAAGTAGTCTCAGCAACATACAATATTAAAGGGTCGCCTCGCGCGACCTTTTTTTATTTTCAGCAAAGCCAATAATTTCGCGGGTAAATGACCTACAAAGAAACAGTTCAATACTTATATAGCGCGTTACCCATGTTTCAGCGTGTAGGTGCCAGCGCGTATAAAAGTGATTTAACCAACACGATTGCTTTATGTGAAGTGTTGGATAATCCGCATCAGAAATTTAAGAGCATTCATGTTGCCGGTACAAATGGTAAAGGCAGCACATCACACATGTTGGCTGCTATTCTGCAAAGTGCGGGTAATAAAACCGGACTTTATACATCGCCACACTTAAAATCCTTTACCGAACGTATTCGCATTAACGGACAAGAAGTAAGCGAGCAATTTGTGGTTGATTTTGTAGCCCGCATAAAACCACACATCGAAAGAATCCAACCTTCCTTTTTTGAGATTACCGTTGCCATGGCCTTCGACTATTTTGCTTCACAGCAAGTCGATATTGCTGTAATTGAAACAGGTTTGGGTGGCCGACTGGATTCAACCAATGTAATTACACCTGTGCTTTCTATTATTACCAACATCAGTTGGGACCACATGGATTTACTTGGCGATACATTATCAAAAATTGCGGCCGAAAAAGCGGGAATCATAAAGCAAAATGTTCCGGTTATTATAAGTGAAACCCAAGTTGAAGTACAAGATGTATTTATGACGGAGATTGATTCGAAAAATAGTAAAATCGAATTTGCCGACCTTGAATACTATGTTACAGGAAATTACGAATCCTTTCAGGTAAAGAGTACGAAAGGCGAGTTTACGATTCAATGCGATCTGAAAGGTTTATATCAAAGCAAAAATATTGCTGGTGTACTTGCTGCTGTAGATGAACTGCGACTTCAAGGCTTCAACATTTCTTATGCTGCGTTAACAACAGGTTTAAAAAATGTTACCACCCTTACGGGATTAAAAGGTCGGTGGCAAAAACTTAGTGATAACCCATTAACCATTTGCGATACCGGCCATAATGAAGCTGGTATTCGGGAAATCTTAAACCAAATTAGTGGGTTGAACTATGCTAAACTTCATTGGGTGCTGGGCATGGTGAAGGACAAAGATGTTTCCAAAATCCTGAAACTTCTTCCAACTACGGCACAGTACTATTTCTGTAAGGCAAAAATACCACGGGCTATGGATGCAGTTACCTTATCGCAAAACGCCAAAGGTTTGGGTTTAACGGGAACTATTGTAACTGATGTTAATGAGGCTATCCGAACGGCAATACAAAATGCAAGTCCTGATGATTTAATTTTGATTGGTGGCAGTACCTTTGTGGTTGCTGAAATTGAAAATTTGTGAAGAGTAAACTAAAACGTTTTGAAATAATTTCGCAGCGTGAAAACGTAGTGGAACCGGGCAAAGAAATCTTCCTTAAGATTAAAGGAAATTGGAACTGCGATTACTTTAAAAGAGATAAACCCACTACGCTTGAGTTGGCTTGCGGCCGTGGTGAGTATTCGGTCGGGATGGCCAAACTTTTTCCGGAGCGCAATTTTATTGGTGTGGATAAAAAAGGCGATCGACTTTGGAAAGGCAGCACCTGGGCGGTGGAAGATCAACTCAGCAACGTAGCCTTTCTGCGTACCGAAATTTTATTCATTGAAAGTTTTATTGCCGATGGCGAGATGGATGAAATCTGGCTCACCTTTCCTGATCCGCGTCCACGCATTCGCGATGCAAAAAGAAGATTATCCAGTAGCCGGTACATCGACATGTACAAAAAGTTATTACGACCCGGTGGCTATTTTAGATTTAAAACCGACAACACCGACTTATTTAATTTTACGTTGGAAGAGTTGGGGCAACGAAACGATCTGGAAGATTTTAAGTTTACGCACGATCTGTACGCCTCCGATTTAAGAGCCGAATGTTACGATATTAAAACCCGCTACGAAGAAATGTTTGCTGCCAAAGGCGAGAAAATCAAGTACCTTCGTTTCAGATTTGCTACATAACATTTTGGTAATAATCAATTGATTGTTGAGTAATAATCCATTGTGAAATTTGCAATAAATAAATGGGTAAACGAAAGCGCGAAGTAGAACTGGTCATCATCTCAGACACACACCTGGGCACTTACGGTTGCCACGCAGAAGAACTTCTCCGATACCTCAAATCAATTAAACCGAAACGATTGATTTTAAATGGCGACATTATTGACATCTGGCAATTCAGTAAAAGTTATTGGCCCAAAAGCCACATGCAAGTTGTTAAACACATCACCGGCCTTATCGCCAAAGGAACCAAAGTAACTTACCTTACGGGAAATCATGATGAAATGCTGCGCAAGTTTGCCGGATTTCGATTAAGTTCTTTTCACATCGCCAATAAAAAAGTCATAAGCCTTAACGGTAAATCGGCCTGGATTTTTCATGGCGATGTATTTGATGTTACCATGCAACATTCAAAATGGCTGGCCAAGTTGGGTGCTGTGGGTTACGACACCTTAATTCTGATTAATTCGTTCGTAAATTTTATTCTTAAACTTTTTGGTCGCGAAAAAATTTCCCTTTCCAAGAAAGTTAAAGACAGTGTAAAGCAGGCAGTAAAATTTATAAACGACTTTGAGAAAACCGCTGCGGATATTGCCATAAGTAACGGGTACGATTACGTGGTTTGTGGCCACATTCATCAACCCGAAATAAAAAAAGTTGTAACCGAAAAAGGGGAGGTCATCTACCTCAACTCAGGCGATTGGATCGAGAACCTGACCGCACTTGAGTACAACGAAGGCGCGTGGCGCATTTACCGGTACTACGAAGATTCGATTGCTAAATCAATCAAAATTCCAAAAGGAGTAAAGAACAAACTGGATAATAACGAGATATTTAAAGACCTTGTGACTGAATTTCTCACCATCAAAAAATGAACATCCTTTACGCCATCCAGGGCACTGGCAACGGGCATCTAAGTCGTGCTGTTGATATTATCCCGGAACTTCAGAAATACGGAAAACTTGATTTGTTTGTAAGCGGTGCGCAAGCCGAAGTGGTTTTACCCTATCCTGTAAAGTACAAATCGAAAGGTTTGAGTTTCTATTTTGGCAAACAGGGCGGTATTAACTTTCTGAAGACTTTTCAGAACAACAGTTCTAAAGATGTAATCAAAGAGATCAAAAACTTTCCGGTTGAGAAGTACGATTTAGTGATAAACGATTTTGAACCCATTACTGCCTGGGCCTGTCGCAAAAAGGAAGTTCCGATTATTGGGTTGGGTCACCAGGCTGCGTTGCTTTCTAAAAAATCGCCACGACCCAAGTTTGTCGATCCGTTTGGCGAATGGATGCTCAAAAACTATGCACCCACAAAAAAATATGTTGGCTTTCATTTCGATGAATACGATAAGAATATTTTTACACCGGTAGTACGCACCGCCATCCGCGAAGCTGATGTAAAAGATCATGGCCACTATACCATCTACCTGCCGGCTTATGACGATAAAAAGCTGGTGCAATTGCTACTCAAAATTTCAAAAGTACGCTGGCACATCTTTTCCAAGCATACCAAAAAACCGTATCATGTGGGTCGCATTTCTGTTTATCCGGTAAGCGGCCACGATTTTATTGAAAGTGTAGTTACTTCTACCGGTGTTTTGTGTGGCGCAGGTTTTGAAACTCCCGCAGAAGTATTGCATCTCAATAAAAAACTGCTGGTGGTGCCGATGAAAAGTCAGTACGAACAACATTGCAATGCCGCAGCTTTAAAAAAGCTTGGCGTACCGGTATTGAAGAAAGTCAAGAAGAAATCAATTCCTAAAATTGAACGCTGGCTGGAAGAAGGTAAACCGCTCAACATTTCGTTTGCCGATGTAGCAGGCAAAGCGGTTGAAAGAGCTATTGAAAAGTTTAAAAATTAATCAACCTCCAGCTTTTCCAACACGTCAGCCAGTTGAGTATAATCTTTAAGGCCCGGCCTTTCTTCCGAACTCCCATGAAGTTGAATTCCCACAGTATTCCAGGTAAGAATTTCTACTAATTCATATCCAACTTCATTCATATCAATCAGTACCGGAAAATGTTGACTGATTAGCTCCACAGCTTTCTTGTCGGACTCGGGAATACCAGAGAACTTACTAATTACGATTGCTTCAATTCGGTCTGCCGATGGAAGTAAGTTCGCTTTTGCATCTGGCCAATCCTGTAACTCCAGTTGCACCATAATTCTTCCGGGCAACTCAAGTGCTTTATCCAGATCAGCTAACAAACATTGCCACACTGAAGTGGGATATGCCGCTAATTCACCCCACGGTTGAGATCCTAATTCAACAACCCACTGCGGACCCGAAAGCCAGCCCGTAATTTCTGAAAATACAGTAGGGTTTACTTGCTGCACTGGAAATCCGATCCAATCCACACCCATACCCGCACAATACCGTGCATCACTCAGATTGGTAATGTTGGCAGCTTTTACTTTGGTTACTAACGACATGGCCCAAATATCAAAAAGAAAAAATAACTTTGGAATGAAATGAGGTATTGTTGGTTAATTATTGTGGTGCTGCTGGCGTGTGAAGATAGACCGGTGAAGGTAGATCTGGGTACCGATTTCTTTCCACTGCGCACGGGACAAGAGTGGACTTACTCCATTAATAAAACCACCTACAGCTACCTGAATGATCCAATCGAGGAATCGTTTGATTTGAATATTGCTGTTACCGATTCAGTAATTTCAAATGGGATTACCACTTATTCCATCCTGGTTTCATCCAGAAACAACAGCACCGAGAGCTGGCAAGTAATCGCTTCGTGGTCGGCCCGGATTAATGGCAATCAAGCCTTACAAAATGAGAGTAACATAACGCGAGTAAAACTCACTTTTCCGGTAGGCCCTGCTACCGTGTGGGATGGTAATTTATATAATAACGAACCACCCTTTCTTAAAGATTATGGTGCAACATCGGAACAGCTACTGTTTCGCATCGAAAATTTTAATCAGCCAAAAGAATTATTAGGCGGACTCAATTTTGAGAGTACCTTAACCGTTGTAGTCAGTAATCTGTTCGATCCGATTATTGGGCAGGATGTGCAGAAAGAAACGTATGCACGTGGCGTTGGACTTATTCATAAAGAAGTTACACAACTGGTATTTTGTAATCAGGGCAGTTGCACCGGAAGGCAGCAAGGCGTTAGCTACACACAAACCTTAACCAGCTATGCTCCGTAATCTGCTGGTTATATTTTGTTTGCTTTCGATTAGTGCCACCGCGCAAACCAACCGCTACTTTGTTTTCTTTAAAGATAAAGTTGGAACGCCATTTACCATTTCGCAACCAGAAGCATTTCTCAGTGCTAAAAGCATTGCCCGCAGGCAGTATCAACAAATAAGCATTACCGAAACTGATCTTCCGGTTAATCCGGCCTACGTTCAGCAACTAAAAGACAACGGCATTGCTACCTACTTTACTTCGCGGTGGTGGAATGGTGTTTTGGTTGAGGCGATCGCATCTGAAGTTACATCTATAGAAGCGTTATCATTTGTGGAGCAGGTGTTATTGGTTGCACCGGGGCAGAGATTTTCAAATGGTAGAACTAAACGTATAAAGAAAAGACAGGATACAACCGACCAACCGCTGGCCAACGCAACGCAACTTATGCAATTGGGAATACCCGCTATGCATGCTGATGGTTATAAAGGCGAAGGAATTTCAATCGCAATTTTTGATAGTGGCTTTCAAGGTGTAAATGCAACCACACCGTTTTCATTGCTCAATACCGATAACCGGATTAAGCAAGCATTCAATTTTGTTAGTAACACTTCAAATGTATTCGTGGCCGATGATCATGGCACCGAAGTACTATCGGTAATGGCTGCTTACACCGAGGGTACTTATGTGGGTGGCGCTTACAAGGCTGATTATTATTTATATCTCACGGAGGACATTTCATCTGAATACCGGATAGAAGAATTTAACTGGACGTTTGCAGCTGAAAAGGCCGATAGTGCGGGAGTTCAAATCATTAATTCAAGTCTGGGTTATTATGAGTTTGACGATGAGTCAATGGATTATGCAAAATCTCAATTAGATGGACAAACTGCTTATATCACACAGGCCGCACGAAAGGCTATTGAGCGCGGAATAATTGTGGTAGTAAGTGCCGGCAATGAAGGGGGTAACTCATGGCAATTGGTAACTCCACCAGCCGATGCTGAAGGTATTATAGCGGTTGGTTCTGTAACAGCAGGGGGTAGCCGAAGTGGTTTCAGTTCGGTTGGGCCTACTGAAGATGATCGCATTAAACCCGATGTAGTGGCATTAGGTTCGGGTACTTCTGTTATTCGCGCAAGCGGAAACATCGGTACCACTTCCGGAACTTCATTGGCCAGTCCGTTAGTAGCTAGTCTTGCAGCGGGAGTGTGGCAAGCTTACCCTGAATTTACCGCACAGGGAATTTACGAAGTGCTTACCCAATCGGCCAGCCAGGCCACAACCCCGGATAACTTTTTAGGCTATGGTATTCCAAACTTTGAGGCTGTTGTTAACTACCTCAAAGAACCAGAGCCACTCCACAACTGGTTGATATATCCAAACCCGCTAGTTGGTAATCAGTTCAATATTCAGTTAGATGAAATTGTAAATCCTGTACGGGTTACTGTGTTCGATAGTAAAGGGTCACGCGTATCAGAAGCGAGCCTGCAGATCAACTGGCAGAACAATCCGTTTAAGTATGATATTGCTAATCTGTTACCCGGATTGTATTTCGTTCGCGTTCAATCGGGTAGTCGCCAAGGTACATTTCGTGTAATGAAACAGTGAGGTGGTACGCCACAACTGTGTATCTTTGCCGGTAATTAAAATTTCTATTGATGCCTATTATAGCGCCCTCCATTCTGGCTGCTGATTTTGCAAATCTTCAGGCCGATATTTCCATGATAAATGAAAGCGCGGCTGATTGGATCCATGTGGATGTGATGGATGGTGTGTTTGTGCCGAACATTTCGTTCGGCATGCCGGTAATCAAAGCCATGAAGAAGCATGCGAAGAAACCATTGGATGTTCACCTGATGATTGTTGAACCGGAACGGTATCTGGAAAACTTTAAAGAAGTAGGAGCTGACATTCTCACGGTTCATTTGGAAGCGAGTACACACCTGCATCGTACCATTCAACAGATTAAAGCATTGGGTATGAAGGCCGGGGTAGCGATTAATCCGCATACATCTATCTCGTTGTTGAAAGATATAGCTGCTGATCTTGATCTGGTTTGCCTGATGTCGGTTAATCCGGGGTTTGGTGGGCAGAAGTTTATTGAAAATACATACGCCAAAACTTCAGAACTTGCCGCTTTATTAAAAGCAACAAAGTCAACTGCGAAGATTGAAATTGATGGGGGAGTAAATCAAGACAACGCTGCCAAACTTATTGCGGCTGGTGCCGATGTGTTGGTAGCCGGAAATTTTGTATTTAGTGCGACTAACCCCAAAGAAGTAATGCAGAAATTAAAGGCTTTGGCTTGACACATTGAATTCCATTCAGCTATGCGAATTGTTTACTTTTTTATTGCAGCTATATTGATTTCCTCTTGTGCGCAAAAGGTTTCAAGAATTGATCCTGACCAACAAATAGATTTAAGTGGCCGTTGGAATGATACCGATTCACGGCAAGTAGCAGAAAAGATGACAGCCGAATTACTGAACAGTCCGCGGTATCAGGAGTATGCAAAAGAGTTGGGCAAGCGTCCCACCATTATTGTCGGACTGATCCGCAATCGCACCAGCGAACACATTGACGCCAACAATTACATCAAAAAGTTTGAAGTGGCTATTTTCAACTCGAATGTAGCCGATCTGGTTGAGTCAGAAACGTTTCGCGATAAGCTGCGCGAAGAGCGCGCCCAACAACAAGACTTTGCAGATCCTGCTACCATGGCGCAGTGGGGAAAAGAAGTGGGTGCTAACCTGATGCTGTTTGGCGAGATGACTTCTGAAACCGATGTACTGAATAAACAACGTGTGGTAAACTATATTACCACCTTGTTCCTGACCGATATGGAAACTAACAAACGCGTGTGGTACGGGCAGCACGAAATCAAAAAACATATCCGCAAATAAAATCACAATTGGCTATGTGCTTTCGCAGAAGTAAAATAGCTAAGGTTGTGGCAATAGCAATTGTTGGTTTAACAACATCGTGCGCAACCTACTATCAAACCAATCAATCTTTTAATCAGGATTTTGAACGCGGCAATCTGGAATCGGCACTGGCCACCTTACAGTCCGACACCAAAGAGGCTAACAGCAAACGGCAATTTTTATATTTTGTGAACAAGGGGCTGGTACTTTCGATGATGAGCCGGTATGAGGAAAGCAATGATTACTTTGAAAAAGCTTTTTTGTTTGGTGAAGATTACCGGAGAAACTACCTCTACGAAGCAGCCTCGTACCTAACCAACCCCAACGTAACCACCTACAGGGGCGAAGATCACGAGCATTTAATGTTGTTGTATTACAAAGCCATAAACTACCTGAAGTTAGGAAATACGGAAGCAGCATTGGTAGAGTGCAGAAGAGTAAACATCAGATTACAACAATTGAGCGATCGCTATCAGAACGAAAATAAATTTCAACGCGATGCTTTTATTCACACCCTGATGGGTTTGATTTATGAGGCCGACAAAGATTATAACAATGCTTTTATTGCCTATCGCAATGCTGTTACCATTTATGAAGAAGATTACGAGCGCCTGTTTAGTATTGCTATGCCCGAACAAATTAAAACAGATTTACTACGCACGGCCTGGCTAAGCGGTTTTACGGATGAGTTTGAGTTTTACAAAGAAAAATGGAACATGCTTGATTTTGAAGTGTCTCAAACTGTCGGTGCAGAAGTAATCTTTTTCTGGCATAACGGCCTGGCTCCGGTTAAGGCCGAGTGGGGGATAAACTTTGTAATCGACAGGCGTGATAACTGGGTCTATTTTCACAATCGGGAGTTGGGCATCAGTTTCCCATTTTCGTTGGAAGGGTATGACAAAAATGAAAAGGACGGACTGGCCAGTATGGAAGTTTTTCGGGTGGCCTTTCCACGTTACCTGGAGCGACCTCAATATTTTCAAGGAGCTACTATCTCGGCAAACGGAAGTGAGCAGCCTTTAATGTTGCTGGAAGATGTAAACAAAATTGCCTTTAAAAGCTTGCAGCAGCGCATGCATCTGGAATTAAGTAAAGCTTTGATTCGCGTGGCCCTAAAAAAAGTTACTGAACATCAGGTAAAGAAAGAAGATAAAACCCTGGGTTCGGTATTAGGCGTTATAAATGCTATTACCGAGAAGGCCGACACCCGAAACTGGCAGACTTTACCACACAGTATTTATTACACGCGCGTAGCTTTACCGCCCGGCCAAAGCCAGGTTACGCTTAAACTAAACGAGGGTGGGCGCGAAACCACACACGACTTTACCTATAACCTTACCAAAGGCCAGATACTGTTTCATACCTTCACTTCGTTAGAGAGCCGGTACCCAAGCTATGGTGCATACTGATATTGATTTTTACCATCTGCGTAAGCCTGTTATCTTTAAGGTTTTAAACTCAACATTCTGAAAAGAATCCTCCGCATATCTCTGGCCCTGATCCTGTTACTCGCTCTACCGGATTTTGCATTTTCTCAGGATGACGAAAAGCCAACTTTTCCGCTGGAAACTATTTATGCGGAGCGAAAGCCAAACAAGATTCGTAAGGTCTTAACCCGAATACATTTCAGTTTCAGTACGGGTTATGGAAATACCTATATGAAACACCAACTGGATAGTTTTGGAATTTTTCAACGACTCGGTTTTGCGCCCCGGGTTTTTCAAAAGAATAATCCTTTAGATACAACTTATACCAATTGGATAAACCGGGTCACCACAGATACTCTTGCCGTGACACCTGAAAGTTTTTTAGTAAGTGGTGATACCGCTAAAATTGGATTTAAGGGGCGCGGAAAAAACATACCGTTTAACGTTCGTATGCATTACGAATTTCTGAAACGGTATCGCATTGGGGTAGGGTATAGCTATGAGCATTTGACGCTTGGGCAATTCAGTCCTATTTCGTTTGAGGATAGCATTGGAACCTTTAGACCCGGACAACACCGGGGGTGGATGCGTAAGTTTTATGGTTATGCTGGTGGATCATTTTACCGAATCGACAAATTTTTGTTTACGGGAGATCTTGAAGTTGGAAGTTATAAACCCAAACGCAATTTCGATAACACCTCAATTAAGCGTAGCGTTTATTTCAATTTAGGTGTTACAACAGAGTATGAACTCTCCGAATATTTAAGGCTTTTCGTTCGCCCTTCATTCGACTTTAAGCGATACACCCTAAACGTTGAGGGCAGCAATGGCAACTCCATCAAGCATAGAATGAACGCGGGTTATCTACAGGTTGGCCTTTCTTATTCCATTCCTGAATTACCACGCTGCTATCTCAAAGATTGTAAGATCCAGATCAACCATGCGCACGGTAACAAAGAGTACCGTAGCAGGCGGCATCCCATCTACAAAAAACAGAATCCTGGCTATGGCGAAAACCATCCTACGCTTATCAAATACAAAGGGAAGAACAAGCGAAAACTCAATCCTTATTAGAAGGTAAAAAATAGGGTTTAAAGGGTTAAAAAAACCGGTTTTTGGTCATCCGAAAAAGTATCATATTAATCAAAATTCTATACCTTGCGGGCTTGATTTTTACCTCTGCAACGGAGTTCAAAATCATAGACTTAAAACAAGAAATCTGTGGCTGACGAAAGCACAAATTTGCCCGAGCGGCAAAACATCATTCCGATAAATATTGAAGATGAAATGCGTGGCGCCTACATCGATTATTCGATGTCGGTTATTGTATCGCGCGCCCTTCCCGATGTGCGCGATGGCTTAAAGCCGGTACACCGCAGGGTGCTTTATGGAATGCTCGAGTTGGGTGTTAACTACAACAAGCCTTACAAAAAATCAGCCCGTATTGTAGGGGAGGTGTTGGGTAAATATCACCCGCATGGCGATGCTTCGGTTTACGATACCATGGTACGGATGGCCCAGGATTGGTCGTTGCGCTATCCACTGGTAGATGGCCAGGGAAACTTTGGTTCTATTGATGGTGACTCACCGGCAGCTATGCGTTACACCGAGGCCCGGTTAAAACGATTAGCAGAAGAGATTCTGGCCGATATCAACAAAGAAACGGTTGACTTCCAACCCAACTTTGACGACTCGCTTACCGAACCAACTGTGTTGCCCGGTAAAGTGCCAAACCTGCTTATCAATGGTTCAAGTGGAATTGCAGTGGGTATGGCCACCAACATGGCTCCGCATAACCTTACCGAAGTTATTGAAGGCATCTGTGCCTACATCGACAATCGAGAAATCACCATTCCTGAGTTGATGAAATTTATAACCGCTCCGGATTTTCCTACCGGTGGTTTAATTTATGGGTATCAAGGTGTGCAGGAAGCTTTCCTTACGGGAAGAGGCCGGATTGTTGTTCGGGCCAAGGCAGAAATTGTTACCACCAGCAACGGTCGCGATCAGATTGTAGTAACGGAAGTTCCCTACATGGTGAACAAGGCGCTGATGATCGAAAAAACCGCTGCGCTTATAAACGAAAAGAAACTTGAAGGTATAAGCGACATCCGCGATGAATCAGATCGGGAAGGTTATCGTGTTGTATATGATCTGAAGAAAGATGCCATTCCGAATATCGTACTCAACAATCTTTATAAATACACACAACTTCAATCATCGTTTGGGGTAAATAATGTGGCACTGGTAAAAGGCAGGCCGCTTACGCTGAACCTGAAAGATCTGATTGTCTACTTTGTAGAACATCGCCACGAAGTGGTGGTGCGGAGAACAAAGTTTGAACTTGCCGAAGCTGAAAAGCGGGCTCACATTCTGGAAGGTTATCTGATTGCCCTTGACCATCTGGACGAGGTTATAGCGCTTATTAGAAGTTCACGCGATCCTGAGATTGCACGAACAGGTTTGATGGAACAATTCAAACTCTCAGAAATTCAAGCCAAGGCAATTTTGGAAATGCGCCTTCAACGCCTTACGGGCATGGAGCGCGAAAAAATCCAAAACGAATACGATGAAGTAAAAGCTTTAATAGCAAGACTTAACGAAATTCTGGATAACGAAAGCATCCGTATGGGTATCATTAAGGATGAACTTAATGAGATTAAAGAACGCTATGGCGACAAGCGCAGAACCCTTGTTGTTCATAGCGATGATGATATCACGCTTGAAGATATGATCCCGAATGAAGAGATGGTAATCACCGTTTCGAATCAGGGTTATGTTAAGCGTACTTCATTATCGGAATACCGCACGCAGGGTAGAGGTGGAATAGGTTCCAAAGCTGCGGGATCGAAAGAAGATGACTTTACAGAGCATCTGTTTATCGCTCAGGCCCACAACTACCTGCTTATCTTTACGGAACTGGGTCAGGTCTATTGGAAAAAAGCTTACGAAATTCCTGAAGGCACCAAAACCTCGAAGGGCCGGGCGATTCAAAACTTGTTGACCATACAACCGGGAGATCGGGTTAAGGCTATTCTTAACGTGAAAGATCTGGTAGATGAAAACTACATCAACAATACATTTGTAATTCTGTGTACCGAAAAGGGTACCATCAAGAAAACCTCACTGGAAGCTTACTCGCGACCGCGTGCCAACGGTATTGCGGCCATCACCATCAACGATGGCGACCGCTTGTTGAATGCCGCGTTGACAAATGGTAGCAACGATATTATTATTGCTAAAAGTGAAGGCAAGGCCGTTCGCTTTAACGAAGCCGATGTGCGCCCGATGGGCCGTACCGCTTCCGGGGTAAGAGCTGTTACACTTGAGTCGGAAGAAGATAAGGTGATTGGAATGGTTTGTATGAGCCGAGCGGATGCCAATTTGTTGGTGGTTTCAGAGAAAGGTTATGGCAAACGATCGTCCATTGACGATTACAGAATTACCCGCAGGGGTGGTAAAGGTGTTAAAACGATTAACATCACTGAAAAAACTGGCAAGCTTGTTGCAATCAAGGAAGTCGTTGACAATGACGACCTGATGATTATCAATAAATCGGGCATTAGTATTCGGATCAGTGTAAATGAATTGCGGGTAATGGGGCGCGCTACACAAGGTGTGCGCCTGATTAAACTAAATGAAGAAGATGCCATTTCATCGGTTGAGAAAATTCAAAAGATAGAAGGCGAAACAACTGATCCTAAAACCGAAACAGAACCTGAACAAAATTAAAATAGAACTAAACCTTAATTTGAAAATGAAAAAGATAGTAGTGTTAATGTTTGGGGTTTTACCCTTTGTGGCATTTAGCCAGAAAGAAATAAAGCCCAACGTAGGTAGCGCTGAAAAAGCGTTAAAAGCAGGCAAGCTTGATGAGGCAAAAGCTATCATCGATGTAACCACGGCTAGCCAGGAATTTATGGTAGATAAGAAGGGCGGGCCTTCCAAGAATGCTGCAAAGGCGTGGTTCCTTAAAGGAGTAATTTATGCTGCTATTGACACAACCAAAGAAGCAAAATTTAAGTCGCTTGCACCTGAAGGTTTTCCTGTAGCAAAAGAAGCTTTTGAGAAATCTAAAGCTATCGATCAGGATAAGACCCCATCATTTGTTTCGGATGCGATGGGATTGCCCATTATGAATAATCAGGTGACTGGCGCAATGGCTCAAAGCTATTTTGACAAGGCACTTAAAGCTTATCAGGATGATAAAGATTATAAAGCTGCTTTTGCGTTTACTGAAAAGACATTATTCTTTATTCCAGAGGACACATCCATTATGATGAATGCCGGTGTGTTTTTTGCTCCAGCTGCCGAAGAGTATGATAAGGCTGTGGATCTAATTAAAAAATATCAGGCTAAGGGTGGAAAATCGGCTGATGCTTACATAGTTCTGATTGATATCTTCTATAATAGAAAGAAAAACAACGAAGAGGCTTTGAAAATTCTGCAACAGGCTAAAAAAGATTTTCCTAAGAATACCGATTTTCCTCAAACAGAACTTTCAATCTACCTGAATGATAAAAAATATGATGTAGCTAAACAAATGGTTGAGGCTTCGCTCAAGGCTGATCCGAATGACACGCAACAATTATATCTGCTCGGACGTCTGCAGCAAGAAACTGGTGAAACTGATAAGGCTAAAGCTACTTATTCCAAAATATTAAAGACGGATCCTAAAAACTTTGATGCAGCTGCTATGTTGGCCGACCTTTATTGGAAAGATGCCAAAGCAGAAAAAGATAAAATGAGTTCACTTAGTAATTCCAAAGCCGATCTTGCAAAAGCAATGGAAATAGACAAAGTCTACGTAGAGAAACTGAAAACAGCGCTTCCTTATGTTGAAGCTTGCGAAAAAATTTCACCTGATGATGTGAACGTGCTCTATAGCTTATTAACAATCTACGGTGACCTTGATATTCAACCAAGTGTTGTTCGTGTAAAGAAAAGATTAAAGACCTTAGGTGAAGAAGTTGATTAATCGCTTCGCTTAAGTCAGTAAAAAAGTCCCGATTTTCATCGGGACTTTTTTTATGCATACAGGATAGCTTTCTGGGCAGCTATAGATTCGTTTTCAATGTACTCATCATAAGTAATCAACCTATCAATGTGCCCTTTAGGAGTAATCTCGATTATACGATTAGCAACTGTTTGGGTAAATTCATGATCGTGCGAGGTGAACAACACTGCGCCCGGAAAATCTTTTAGTGCATTGTTAAACGCTGTGATCGATTCCAGATCGAGGTGGTTGGTAGGTTCATCTAAAATCAAAAGATTAGCACCTGCCAACATCATACGCGAAATCATACAGCGCACTTTTTCGCCTCCAGATAATACGTTACACTTCTTAAAGACTTCTTCACCCGAAAACAACATCTTACCCAGAAAGCCACGGATATACACTTCATCTTTGTTTTCATCGGCAGCAAACTGACGTAACCAATCTACCAGGTTTTCATCAGACTTAAAGTAGTCTTCGTTATTTACCGGTAGGTAGGCTGGCGTTATGGTTTGTCCAAACTTAAATTCGCCCGAATCTTGTTTTACTTCGCCTGCCAGAATTTGAAACAATGTAGTTACGGCAATACTATCTTTACTTAAGAAGGCAATCTTATCGCCTTTGTTTACAAAGAAGTCGAGGTTCTTAAATAGGGTAGTACCGTTGATCGAATGCGTAAGGTGCTCCACCTGAAGCGTCTGATCGCCAGCGGTACGTTTTTGCTGAAAGATAATAGCCGGGTATCTGCGGGTTGAAGGCTGGATATCATCCACATTAATTTTCTCCAACAGTTTTCTTCGGCTTGTAGCTTGTTTTGATTTAGAAGCATTCGCACTAAAGCGCGCAATAAATTCCTGTAGTTCTTTTTTCTTCTCTTCCGCTTTTTTGTTGGCCGCTGATCGTTGCGAAAGCGCTAACTGACTGGATTGATACCAGAAGGTATAATTTCCAGTGTACAACCGGATTACTTTGAAATCAATATCAACAATGTGCGTACACACCGTATCCAGAAAGTGCCTGTCGTGCGAAACGACAATAACGGTATTCTTAAACTCCAATAGAAAATCTTCTAACCAACCAATGGTTTGCAAGTCAAGATCGTTAGTCGGCTCATCCAGAATCAACACATCGGGATTACCATAAATGGCCTGCGCCAAAAGCACTCGAACTTTTAACGCACCACTAAGTTCTTTTACCAGTTTGTAATGATCTTCTTCCGAAATTCCCAACCCACTCAATAAAGCAGCCGCATCCGATTGTGCATTCCATCCATTCAGCTCAGCAAATTCTGCTTCCAACTCCGAAGCACGAATACCATCAGCCTCAGAAAAATCGGGCTTGGCATAAATAGCGTCTTTTTCCTGCATCAGATTCCACAGGCGAGTATAACCCATCATCACGGTATCCAACACGGATGTTTCATCAAACTCGAAGTGATTCTGCTTTAACACAGCCATTCGTTTGCCCGGATCTAAAGCAACCTGCCCACGGGTAGGATCAATCTCTCCCGAAAGGATTTTTAAAAAGGTAGATTTACCGGCACCGTTTGCGCCAATTACACCATAACAGTTGCCGCCAGTAAATTTCAGATTTACTTCATCAAACAACACCCGCTTTCCGAACTGAAGCGACAGATTATTAACCGAAATCATTGATTTTAAAAATAAGAGCGCAAAAGTACACAAACCTCACGAAAGTAGAGTTGAGGGAACAGGTCTCCGTTTCTATCTTTCAGCAAAAAAAGAACATGGCACTATCTGAAAAGGTGATTTTAGTAACAGGCGGAACAAAAGGAATTGGCTATGGAATTGCCGAAGCCCTGCTTGAAAAGGGTTGTCGCGTAGCAATAACTGGTCGCAGTCAGGCAACAGTTGATGAAGCAGTTAACAAGCTTTCAAAAAAGTATCGCACAAACATTCTTGGTCTTGTGGCCGATGTGCGTAACCTCGCATTGCAAGCTGACGCAGTAACACAAGTGAAAACAAAATGGCAGCGATTGGATGTGGTGGTAGCCAATGCCGGACTTGGTTATTTCGGACCGGTTGAAACATTAACACCGGAGCAATGGAATGAAACAATTGACATTAACCTTACGGGAGTTTTTTATAGCCTGAAAGCAAGCTGGCAGGAACTGAAATTGACAGAAGGATATTTATTACGATTGCAAGTTTGGCTGGCACAAACTTCTTTGAAGGCGGAGCCGCCTATAATGCAAGTAAGTTTGGATTGGTTGGGTTTACACAGGCTGCTATGCTCGATCTGCGAAAGCATGGCATCAAAGTTTCAACCATTATGCCTGGATCGGTGGCAACGGAGTTCAACAATCACTCACCATCCGAAAAAGATGCGTGGAAAATTCAACCGGAAGACATTGGTAAACTGGTGGTGGATCTGTTGGAAATGAATCCCAGAACATTGCCCAGTAAAATAGAAGTACGGCCCAGCATGCCTCCCGGTAAATAGGTTTTCAGTTCACCGACAAATTCAAACTTAAAATCCCAATTCGGGTTTTTGGTTGGCAATACTTTGTCGTGAATTAGGTTTATTAAATTATCTTTAAGGAATTGTTTACTTAAAAAATTATTACCTGATGTTGATGAAGGGATTGAAGTTTGTTCTGAGTCTTGTTGCAGCTTTTGGTTTTCTGTTTTTCACATCGTGCGATCCACTGGACGATACTCGGCCCGTAACAGACGAGGGTCTTGTGATTAATGAAATTTACGCTTCGGGTGAAGATTGGATAGAGTTATATAACACACTGGAAACCAGTGTAAATATAGGCGGATACTTCATCTACGATAACGAGGCCGCCAAATATAAGATACCCAATGGCACCACTATTCCTGCCAAGGGTTTTGTGGTTTTATTGTGTAACGATCTGGGTACAGGTTTGAACACCAACTTTAAACTCACATCTGCTGGGGAGACCGTTTACCTCGAGAACGCCAGTAATACCTTGATAGACCGAATTGAATTTCCAGAATTGAGTGCGGGGCAAACCTACGGCCGCTACCCCGATGGTTCTTCTAATCTGGCTATATCAGGAACGCCAACGCAAGGTGTTACAAACGGTGGTAATCAAACTCCAGCCATTGTTACAACCACCCGCGAGCCCATTGTACCCGGACTGAATCAAGCGGTAACAATTAAAAGTACCTTGGTGAGCACCCAGGGTTTAGCGTCTGTAAAATTGTTTTATCGGTTTAACACCGGTGCTTTTACATCGGTAAGTATGGCGTTGCAAAGCGGATTTTATACGGCCACTATTCCAGCACAGGCGTCTACCGGAAAAGTTGAATACTACCTGGAAGCAGAAGGAACAAATGGATTAAAATCATATGAACCTGCAACAGCACCGAATAAATTGTTGAACTACTTATTAAACACAGATGCTTTACCACAATTATTTGTGAATGAGTTTATGGCGTTTAATTCATCTTGCTGTCCGGATAATAGTTCGGGTACAAACGAGTTTGACGACTGGATTGAAATTTACAATGCCGGAAGTGTTGCTGTTAATATTGGGGGTATGTATGTTTCTGATAACAAAGCCAATCCGTTTAAGTACAAAATTCCGGATAATGCATCTGGCGTAACAACCATTCCTGCTGGTGGCTTTATAATTATCTGGGCCGATAACCAACCGGAACAAAGTGCTTTGCATGCTGACTTTGGTTTGGCTAATGCAGGTGAAGATGTAGGCATCTATTACATTGATGGTCGTAAGATTGATGATTATACATTTGGTGCGCAAAGTGAAAATGTATCGTGGGGAAGAACCACAAATGGCGCTGCCACTTGGAAGTCATTCAGTTCGCCATCACCTGGACAAACCAATAACTAATCTAATCTGCACTTAACACAATGTTAGAGTTATTTCCCGATCAGCCCGTTTACGAGTATCCGCAACTGGTTAATATAACGTACTCATTTTTATGGGCCTTCTTATTGGCATCTATCATCGCCATTACACATAAACTAACCTTTACTGGGGATTATTATCCGAAGAATTTTTTTCAATCGCTGATCTTAGGATCGGTAGTAACCACATTAGTGATGATGGCCATTGGCGATAGCCTGGCTCGTGGCCTTGGGGTTTTCGGTGCAATGGCCATTATCCGCTTCAGAACCCGCATTGACGACCCACGCGATGTGTTGTTCTTGTTTGCTGCATTAAGTACCGGGTTGGCTATTGGTGTATATGGATTTACCATTTCGTTTGTTGGATCAATTTTGTTTTGCCTGGTAGCTGCGTTGTTGCATATTTCCCCATTCAGAAGTTATGCGCACCACAGTCACCTGTTCTTCACACTTGATAGTAGCGACAGGTTAGAGGCTGTTCTTGAGGTGGTGAACAAATACTGTAAAGACATTCGGGTAATTACCATGTTGGTGAACAAAGAAAATGCCTTGCGTTATCATTATGGTATTTCATTAAAATCAACCGCCAATAAAGTTGATTTGATGAATGCTCTCCAACAATTGGAAGGTGTTAAGCAGCCTAAAATTTCTTCTCACGAAATAGAACAATCGTAATATGCGTTTTAACTGGTTCTATTTATTAATTGGTGCTTTATTCTTCGCGATGTTGTTCATCAGCTCGCGTTACTTTCGTGGAAGCGGAGATGCTGCCATTGGATTGGCTCAAACCAAAGAATATAAAATCAATTCTGAGAAATCGGCTCTTGTAAAAATATTGCCCGTAGTGCCGGGCATGCAAGTGAAAGAAGGCGATGTGCTGGTTGAACTGACCAGTCAGGAGTTAGAGATTGAAATTGCAAAACTGACCAACCGGATTGCCATCTTAAAATCGGAGCAAACCGAAAAAGCAAAATTGACAGAGGCCGCTATTGCTTACATCAAAGCCGAAAACAGTATTATTCTGGAAGAGTTGGATGCAGAAATTTTGCAAACTACCAGCGAAGTAAAACTGAATGAAACGCTTACGCGCGAATTTGTTTCGGCCGAAAAGCAAACAACCGAATCGCCTCTTGAAATCAAAATCAATTCGTTGAAACAACAAAAAGCAAAACACCTGCTGGCTCAGGAAATAAAAATTCAGGACATCCGGCAGGAGCGCGCTACCGAACAACAACTATTAAAAAACCAGATTGTACTGCAAGAGAGCGAACTTGAGTTGATGGAAAATGAACGCAGTAACTTACTGAAAAAAGCATCGGCACCGGGCGTAATTAAAAACGTGTATGTAAAGGCTGGTGAACAGGTGAGTGCTTACACACAACTGCTCGAAGTAAATCCTTTGCGGCCCACTACTGTGGTTGTTTACCTGATCGGAAAAAAAGCAGATCGGTTTAGCGTGGGTGCTACAGTTACTGTTTCATCGTATGATCAACGTAGAAATGGTGTAACCGGAAAAGTGATTGGTTATGGATCGGTGATTGAACTTCCAGAAATTCTTCAGAAGTCAACCGCAGTAAAAGCCTTTGGGCAAGAAGTGTTTATCGAAATTCCGGCTGAGAATAATCTCGCCAACGGAGAAAAAGTATTGGTGCGATGAGATTAGCATTCACACTTATACTTTATGTGTGTTACTTTCAGGTACAGGCACAGGTTACTATAGAAGAGTTTCTTAATTCAGCTTATCAGGAACCCTTGCTAAAATCGTTTGATGCCCAATACGATTTTCTGAATGACAAGAGAACTTATCGGCTTGCACCCATTCAAAAACTGGAACTGAGAACAGAGAGCAATCAACTCGATCGCACCCGGCAGGATTATGGGTTGCGGATCAATCCCGCTAACCCATTCGAGATAAAACGCACTAATCAATATTTCAGAGGGTATCAGGAATTATTAAAGTTAGATCGGGAGCGCACGTTGAAGGAGTTGCTGTTTGCCCGCTATGAAGTAGTTATTGGGTGGGTTTATTATCAGGAAATTCGCGATTTGAAAGAAGAAGATAAAAAGAACACCGAAAAATTATTGTCCATTCTGGAAGGCCAACGCTACTCTGGCTTTTTTGATGCGGAAGATTACATTGAATTAAAAATGGAGCAGGTAGATAAAGTGATTGAACTGGAAGAAACATTTTTTGAAATCGATAATCAGAAGCGTAGGGTAGATGCGCACTATCATGAAGCCCGGCTAAAGCAAATCAATTGGCCGGTAACTGAAATGATTTCACTGGAAAGACTTGAGAAAGTAGTAGACAGTATTTTTAATGCTGAACTACGTGCCGGTGAAGTTGCCTATCGCGAAAAGCAGATAGACCTGGCTAACCGCGAATGGCAATTAGAAAAAGCTAACATTAACATGGGTTTTATTCAAACACAATACCAGCAGTGGCGTACGGAGCAAAACCGCAGACCCTGGAGCATTAGTCTTGGTATAACCGTTCCCATTTTTAATCCCAATAAAGGCGACATGACTAAACGTAAACTCGAAATGCTGGAAGCAGAAGGTGAGTTTAACACCGCTAAAAACGATCAGCAGGCAGGCCTTGAAATTAGTCGTGAGAAAATTAAAAGTTTAATTAAGCGTTACCGCGAAATGCAGGTAATGACAGAGAACCTGAACGTAGGCGCAGTAGCCACTACGTTACAACAAATTAAAGACAGCAACCCGATGGCCGTAGTGCGCATGCAAAACAATCTGATCAAACTTAAAACAATGACTGCCCGTTTACGGCAAGAAATTTATTTGAGTTATATAGAGTTCCTGAGTTATGCCGAAGTGCTACAGCAGCAACCGGTGAGGAATTTTCTTTCAGCAGAATTAAATACCATTCTAAAATGATCAGGGTATTACTTATCCTTTTCATTATCTCGGGATCACTTACAGTTGGTGCTCAAATTCATCATTGGGAAACTGTTGTTTATGATAGCATGAAGTGGCGCTATTGGGTGGGTACATCCGACCCCGGAACACGCTGGAACACGGTTGCCTTTAACGATACGGCATGGCCACAAGGGCAGGGGGGCTTTGGCTATGGCGATAATGACGATCGTACTGTTATTTAGAAGATAACATTCTCAGTATTCAACGGATAGTAATTATAAACCCTTACTAGATTTACAGCCGGTTAATTCCCTATTTATCCGTTGAGGTAAGACATTAACCAATTAAAGCCCAAACTGAATAAATTTATTAAACTAAATCTTCGTATAGTTAAACATTGTGCAGGTTGATCAGAATTTTAGGAATTGTTTTACTGCTTTTTTGCTTTTCCTCTGTTAAATCACAGGTGTTAAAACAACCTGTCGATCGAACTAATGAAGGAAAATTATTAGCTCAGTTTCTTCATGAGTGGGAGCAGAATTTCACAGTACGTTTCTATTTTTTGCCCGAGTGGCTTAGCGCTATAAAGATAGATTCCATCAGTGATGGGCAGTCTTTGGAAGATGTACTAAATGTGACATTACGCGATTCAGAGATAAGTTTTATCGAACTTTATCCTAACAGTATAGTCTTTATTAAAGATCCGGAATATGCCAGTATGCGGAATAGAGTATTAGCTGAGGCATTGGCAAATCGTACCCGAATTTCCAGAAAAATAATAGGTACCCCGGAACAAGCTTCGACTAAAACTATTACTCTTTCAGGTCAGGTAATTACTGACAAAGCATTGGAACCTATTCCGGGAGTAGTGGTAAGGTTAAGTGAAACAATAGGCATTACTACTGATGCTGAAGGGAAATATGAGATAAGTCTTCAGCCTGGCTTGCATGCACTTTCGTTTAGCTATCTAGGCTATGAAACACAGGTTATTGACCTCGAAGTATACGCCAGTGGCGAGTTGAATGTGTCGCTGGAAAAAGCACCACAAATGCTGGATGAAGTTGTAATAACTGATAAGTCTATATCGGATGTTACAACAAGTCGCATTGGACAAATCCAAATTATGATGCGCGATATGAAACGAGCTCCGGCTTTTATGGGTGAAGTTGACTTAATAAAACAAGTACAGACTTTGCCTGGCGTTACCACCGTGGGTGAAGCCGCTGCCGGGTTTAATGTGCGCGGTGGTAGTGTTGACCAAAACCTGATCTTATATGATGATATGCCTGTATTCAATAGTTCACATGCATTTGGATTTTTATCATCATTCAATCCCGAAGCCGTGCGCGATGTCTCTTTCTTCAGAGGTGGCATTCCTTCCGAATACGGAGGCCGAAATGCTTCTGTACTTGATATTCAATCAAAAGACGGCAACTTTGAAAAGTGGGCAGGGAGTGCAGGTGTTGGTCTGGTTACCAGTAACGTAACCGTACATGGACCCTTAAAGAAAAACAAAACGTCTATCGTTGGCTCTTTGAGATCAACCTATTCTAATTGGTTAATTAATTCCATTCGTACCGATTATATTGATTTAAGAAATAGTTCCGTGAATTTTTATGATGGTACATTAAAAATCACTCACAAATTCTCAGATAAAACTATTTTATCCGTGTCGGGCTATTCCAGCAAGGATGCTTTTAGTTTAAGTGCGGATACCTCATACCAATGGAACAATTTTGTTTTAACAGCTCGTGTTAATCATCAGCTTTCAAAATCGCTTAATACTGAATTACAAGCTGGATTCAGTCGATACGGGTATCAGGTTTTTAATGAAATACCTGAAACAGCATCCAGGCTTTCGTTTCAACTGAATACTTTTCGGTTAAGCTCAGACTTTCAATATCAAAAGCAAAAGCATAACCTGAAAGGGGGATGGCAAGCCTTTCTCTATCAAATAAAACCAGGACAGCTAAAACCTGAGTCGAGTATCTCTAATACACGTAACTTCTCGCTTGACAATCAACATTCCCTCGAGAATGCATTTTACATATCAGATGTATGGAACCTAACCAGCAACTGGAATATTGAAGCGGGACTAAGGCTTCCTATTTTTCTTTCTTTTGGGTCGGAGCGCGTGTATCACTATAATCCAGATTTACCTCGCGAACCTTCAAGCAGAACGGATACAACCTATTATAAAAAAGGAAGCATTATAAAAGCTTATGGAGGCATTGAACCTCGGATATCGTTGAGGTGGCAAAGAAGTGAGAAGTCATCCTTCAAATTTGGCTATCACAGGATTAATCAGTTTCTACACTTAATATCAAATGCTACCTCTATAACCCCGGTTGATATCTGGCAGCCAAGCAGCTATTACTTTAAACCTCAACGCGCTGATCAACTTTCGTTTGGATACTACCGCGATATGAAAGCTAAACAATATAACTTCTTTGTAGAGGGCTTTTACAAAAATCTGGCTAATGTACTTGACTTTAAAGATGGAGCCGAGCTTGTTTTAAATCAACAACTCGAGACTGATCTGCTGCAAGGTAGGGGATATGCCTATGGAATTGAATCGCACTTGGCAAGAAATACTGGTAAACTTACGGGTACAATAAACTATACGTATAGCCGAAGCTTCCGGATAATAGAAAGTGAATTTGCCTCTGAAAGAATAAATCAAGGAAAAAAGTACCCTTCTAATTTTGACCAGCCTCATATTGTCAATTTAGCCTGGAAGTATAGCCTTTCTCGTAGGCACTTTTTTACCGGTAACTTTACCTATCATACCGGAAGGCCCGTAACCATTCCATTGTCAGCATTTGAATTTGAAGGTGGAACAGTAGCTTACTTTTCTTCCCGCAATCAATATCGTATTCCCGACTATCATCGGTTAGATCTTGCTCTGGTTTTGGAAGGTAATCAAAAGCGAACACAACGCTGGAAAGGCACTTGGGTATTTAGTGTATATAATGTCTATGCTCGCAAAAATCCTTACACCGTTTTCTTTAAAAGTAATGGCAGCGGTGTACCAGTACCTTACCAACTTTCCATTATCGGTACGGCATTTCCGGCAATCAGTTATACCATCCGATTTGATTAATAATGAGAAGTATAAAATCTATATGGGTACTTGCATTTGGATTGATGGCAGCATGTGTTGAACGTATTGAGTTTGATGTGCCCTTTGCCCAAAATATGCTTGTAGTGGAAGGCTCAATCACGGATGCTGCACCACCTTACACCGTAAAAATTACAAGAGCTTTTCCCCTCGGGGTTGATTCTATTAACGCAACAACCGTCTCGGATGCAACCGTTACCTTGTTTGATGATATGGGAAATCAGGAAACGCTAACCGAAAGTGAGCCCGGTATTTATAAAACCAACAACGTAATTCAAGGCGAACTGAACCACTCCTATTACATCCGCATTCGTACATCTTCCGGCCAGGAATTTGAATCAGAACCAGAAAAGATTAATCCGGTTGGAGAAATTCTGGACATCAAATATGACTTTGAAGCCCGAACCGTAGTAAAACCATTTGGAGAAGTGGATGCTAATGTGTTTAATATTTTTGTTGATGCTGAAGCTGGTGATGCTCTCGAAAAATATGTTAGATGGAAATATACGGGTACCTATGAAGTAATGACAGCTCCAGAATTGCACATGACATGGGTACCTCCTTATAGACCTTACGAAAATCCGTGGCCTTGTAGCGGATACATTGTTGGCCCTGCTCCAGGAGGCATGGGAACAATCCTAATTAAAGTGGGGGAGTGCGAATGTTGTAACTGTTGGGTTACAATACCAGAGAAAATACCGCAACTTTCAGATACACAGTTAATTTCTGGAAATGAATTTAGAAATATAAAAGTAGGAGAAGTGGAAGTAAATAATGCAACGTTTTATTCTAAATTTAAAATTGAGGTTGAACAAATGAGCCTTAGCCGAAATGCATTTAACTTTTTTAAGCTTGTGCGAGAGCAGAAAGAAAATGCATCCAGTATTTTTCAACCACCTTCGGGAGAAATAAGAGGAAACATTAAGGCAATAAACAGTGGAGATCGGGTTGTAGGACTATTTTGGGCCACCGCGGTTACAAGGAAGATTATTTACATCACTCCGCAAGACGTTCCAATAAGCTTGACACCTATTGACGTAATTACCTTTCCTTGCTACGACTACTTTGAAAATTCAACCAATCAAAAGCCAGAAGGATGGTAAAACGAATTGCTTTAATCGGATTACTGTTTTATTGCCAGATGCCAGTTTGGTGTCAACCAGCCGACCAACTTGCATCATTGGCCAATAGCTACTTTAAAACCTGGCCCGAACCAAATCTGATGTTGGTTTTTAATCAGCCTAAATACATTGCAGGTGATACTATTTACTTCAAAGCCTTTTATCGCGTTAATCCGATAGAATCTTTACCTGATGAACTGGTAAATGTAAATCTGATTGATTTTAATGGTCAGCCCATTGCCAACGTAATCTTTCCTCTTCGTAATGGTACTGGTTACAGTCAACTTATATTACCCGACACGCTTCAGGCCGGTATCTACATGATAACAGCACAAACCAACTGGATGCGTAATTTCAATAAGTTATTCACCCAAGTTGTTCCTGTAGTTACCGATAAGCAAGTTAATGCTAAGGCTTCCGAAGAAGTTATGCTAAGAGCGGAAGGAGGAAAGCTGATAGCTGACCTACCCAATCGTATTGGAATAAATACAGCATTTGGAAAGCGTATGTTTGAAATTGTAGATGAACAAGGTGGGGTAGTAGCAAAGCACATAACAAACCAATGGGGTACGGCCTTAGTTACCCTTACTCCAATACAAGCACGCTACTATTTCCGGTGGGTAAATGATGGCAACTTGCAGAATCTGCCAGACGTGGTGCCACAAGGAGTAACCGTGCAGCTTGATCAAACAGATCTGGTGGTTAAGGTTGCCATTAATCGTTCGAGGTACATTCCAACAGAGCCATTAGCCGTTTTAATCACCGGACGAGGGAAGGTACATTACACAAATGAAATACAAGCCAGTAGTGGTGTAATGACTTTAGCTATTGATGTCACAAAATTTCCGCCTGGAGTAATGCAGATAAGTATTCTCAATCGCTCGGGAACATTGGTAGCGAACCGGGATTTTTATGTTCCTCAATCACATGATGTAAAAATAAGTCTCTCAAAGCAGCAGGTTAAACCGCGTGAAGAAGTAGTTGTAAAGTTTAATAAGCCTGAAAATCCAGCAGGTACCTGGTTGCTACGGGCTACCAACCAGCAGGTATTTCCAACAGCCGATTGGCCCCATTTAGACTGGATAAAAAATGGATTTGCTTCACCTTTCCCTACAGACTCCATCGCGTTACAGCACATTGATCAATGGCTGGTTACAGCCTCTGAAGAACTTCCCTGGAAGGCAATTCAAAACCCAGATAAAAACAGAAAGCGGTACCCACCGCTAAATATTATTGAACGCTCAGGCATTGTTAAAGATACCCTGACGGGAAATGCTGTTCCATCCGGTACGCAAATCATGTTTCTTCTTCAACAAAAGAAATTTACTTATCAGACATTCACTTCCAATGAAAATGGTTTTGTTAGCCTTACCATTCCGGATCTTATAGCCATAGATGAACTCTTTTATGTGGCTGAATACAAAGGCAAACGAATACCGGTACAGATTGAATGGATGGAGATGGAGACAAACTGGCCAACACCACCCGCTTTTGCATTAAGCGACTCAACAGATTTGTATGGAACATTCAAACAACATGTTAAACGCATCAACCATTCATACCAGACATTTTTAAATCAACCAATACGCGATACCCTAACAAGTCCTGAAGATGAAACAGATACCTGGTTAGGTCGTAGCGATAGCAAAGTGTTGGCTGAAAAATTTATTGCCTTTGCTACCATGCAGGAGTTTGTACGGGAAGTAGTTCCTTCACTGACGCTGGGTACAAACCGAAGCGGTACATGGGTTCGGGTAGGGCTTACTGCACGTCAGGCAACGGAAGATCCAGTATATATTATTGATGGACAGGCAACACTACGCACTGACTTTTTTCTGGCGCTAAAGCCTTCGGATATTCGATCCATTTTAATCTATAACACTCAGCCAAAGCTTATCCGGCTTGGGCTGTTGGGGAAACACGGTGTTGTAGTGGTAAATACCAAATCCGGATCGTGGCGTCCACCAGATACTGATCTAAGCCTGACTATTCAAGGTGTAGTTAAACCCATCTTGAATTCAAATGTGATTATTAATCACTTAGCTCCAGTTTTCCGGTCAACCGTCTCTTGGAATCCGCAAGGTGGCTCGATTCAAACCTTGCAGGCTGCCGATGATTTGTGCTCGGTACGGGTAGAGGGCTTTGGGTTGCAATCTGGTGAGGTGGTCTATGTTGCATCTGAATTTGGGATATCGCTTAAGTAGTGAAGGGCTTAGTTACTCTTACTATTTAACATAATATAAATTATGTAACTATTGCCGATCGGTTTACACTTAGTATTTTAGCATAAGTAATTCATATTGTACCGATTGTATGATTAGCCTCAATGAAATGAAACGAATATTCCAGTTGTTTGACATCTTACTATTCATTGCCTTCATAACTATACCAATTACCGTCACCGCACAATCAGCAAGCCCAGGAATTATTTGGTCAACGTTTTACAGCGGCACTCCGGGCCAAAATTCTGGCGCAAATGACGTGGCTATTGACGCACTGGGCAATGTCTACATGGTATCGTCAACTCAGGATACGGATCTGGGGTATAATGGCTTCAACAACGCTAGCGCTGGATGTAGAGATGCTATAATAGTAAAATTCAATTCAAAAGGCGAGCGCATTTGGGCGTCCTACTATGGAGGTCCTGGCTGTGGAGATGTGGGAAAGTCCGTAGCCGTTGATCGCGAAGGTAATGTTTACTTCGCGGGCTCACTTGAATTACAGTCTACCGGTTCATATAACGCTGGGTTTCTTATTAAAATTAATTCAGCGGGGCAACAAGTTTGGACCAGGACATACTCGGGAGTTTCCAAAATTGATGTCAGCGATGTTGCTGTTGACTCCTTCGGGGATATATACCTTACCGGACAAACCTTTAACACAGATGGCATTGCATTGAACGGTTACGATAACATTTTTGGCATCAATGGACAATTTACAGGGAAGAATGATGTATTTCTTTTTAAAATTAATTCCAATGGTGTAAAAATTTGGGGGACTTATTATGGAGGCAGTGAGGCTGATGTTGCTGGAAGTTTGATTATTGATGCACAAGACAACGTTTACATTACCGGTACAACTAACAGCACAACCGACATAGCTTATAATGGATTTGATAACACATACGGAGCAAATGGTTCTGATGCGTTTATTGTAAAGTTCAATTCATCGGGTGCTCGAGTGTGGGGTACCTATTTTGGTGGTCCCGGTGAAGATATGGGTTTTGCCCTTGCGCTTGATACGCAGGGTGATTTTTTTTATGCAGGAGGTAGAACGTTGGCTTCACCGAACCTTGCCTACAACGGATATGATAGTACTGTTGGCAACTATGATGCATGGCTAGCAAAATTCACTCTTGATGGTCAACGCGAATGGTCAACGTATTATGGGAGCCATGCAACGCCTCTTATTTATGAGGCCTGTAATGCACTTGTGGTTGACTCCTATGGAAGTGTTTACATGGGTGGTTATACATGGAGCAATTCAGAAATTGCTACCAATGGATTTGATAACTCATATGGAGGTAATTCTGATGGGTTTCTCGTTAAATTCTCTTCATCAGGAGAACGAATTTGGGGTACATACTTAGGCGGTGCGGACCATGATGATTTGCGAGGTCTGGCTGTTGATGATGGGGTAGTTTATATTGCTGGGTACACTCAAAATGCGGGACTCTCATATAGAGGATTTGACAATAGTTTTGGTAGCCTGGGAGGGTCTGATGCCTACTTGATGAAAATTTCTGATTTACCAAAATCCAAATTAAGTTTTATCTCTGGGTATGTATATGCCGATAAAAACGGAAATTGTGTAAAGGATTTAACTGAGTTAGGTTTGCCCAATGTTGCTATTCGCACGGAACCTGTCGCCTTTTTTGGCCTAACAGATGCTAATGGGTTTTACAAAATAAGCGTTGATTCAGGTAATTATGAAGTGAGGCAACTCACCAGTGCTAGTGATGTCCGCATACTTACTCAATTATGTCCTGAGGAATTGATTCATTCCGTCTCTGTAGAAAGTGGGGATACCATTGAAAATTTGAATTTTGGAAATACTGTTAAGGAATGTTACAATCTTTCTGTCGTAGCAACATCTATTGAAAGGAGGAGATGTGCAAGAAATCTTACATTTATTACTTATACAAATTCTGGCCTTGCAAATGCCAGCAATGTCAAAGTTGAAGTTGAGTTTCCTGAAAACCTTACCCTACTTGAAGCCAGCGTTCCGTATACAACTATAGGTGTAGGCAGATTTTCGTTTACATTGGGTGATGTTGCCGGAGGTGAATTTGGACAGATAATTATAAAAGATTCTGTTTCCTGCGTGGCCGGAATTTTGGGTAGATCTCTATGCGTAAGCGCAACAATTACTCCAGCAAATAATTGCGCACCCCCCCTCCCTACTTGGGACAAATCTGATCTTATTACTTCAGCATCGTGTTTAGAAGATGGTGCGACTAAACTGGTTATTAAAAACCAAGGCGATGGCGATATGGCAGACAGCTCGCGCTATGTATTGTTTCTCAATGGAAATCTTGCAGGAGATGGAAAATTTCGACTTCGGAAATTTGATAGCCTTGTTATGCAAGTTCAATCAAATGGAAAAAGTATACGGCTTGAGGCCAATCAACGCCCCGATCATCCCACAAAAAAAATATCATTTGCTTTCACGGAAGGTTGTGGGGCTGAACAGGACAGCCTTAGCCTAGGGTATGTGACATGGTTTTCCAATGATGATTTAGATCCTGCCACCTATAGTGAGTGCCTCCCCGTAGTTGATTCATTCGATCCCAATGATAAACAGGTTAATCCTGAAGGCATTGGTGACCAATATTATGTTACCACACAAACTCCCCTTGAATACACTATACGTTTTCAAAACACCGGAACAGCATCAGCCATTAACGTGCGTATTGTTGATACGTTGAATATCCATCTAGACCTCTCCACGCTCCGTTTCCAAGGTTCATCGCATACGGGTATAACTCAAGTCTCGGGTACTACGGCTCCAGTTTTATCATGGACTTTTAATAACATCAACCTTCCTGATAGTGCTAGCAATGAGCCCGCTAGTCATGGTTTTGTAAAGTTTTCAATTGTACCAATTAATAATTTGCCGGAGAAGACCGTGATTAGAAATCAAGCAGATATTTATTTTGATTACAATGAACCAGTTACCACAAACATGACTGTAAGCACGATTTATGACATTCCATGGGATGCCCTTGAGGGGGATAAATTTGTTACTTTGTTACAAAAGCCAGTGATCAAAGAAATTTCTCTTAGTGCACAAACAGGTGACTCTCAATTGTTGACAATCCTTGGATTAAATTTCAGTTCTAAACAATCAGAGAATAAAGTTACCATCAATGGTGTTATAGCTGAAATACTATCTGGAAGTTTAGTAGAATTAATAATACGTGTTAAATCTCCTCTGGCTTTTGGAAGGGTTAGGGTAGAAAACCTCGCTGGTTGGGATGAAATGTATTTTGACGTCACACAAACAGATGAAGAATCACCCGGTAGCGTTGAAATCTATCCAAACCCTAACTCTGGAAAATTCTTAATAATCCCGAAGTCTGGCGTTTCAATCAATTCTATCAATATATTTACCTTGATGGGAAACGAAATTCCAGTCCAAAGTGAAACTATAGGAGGTAACTTGTCGGTAAGCTTAAGCCGAAGTCATCAGGGAATATTATTAGTTCGAATAAAAACTTATAAAGGAACCATAGTTAGAAAACTTCATTCACAATAAGCAGATTATCGAAAATTTAGAACTAGTAAAGGTACCTGCCGGTAGGCAGGTTCACCCTCCCCTTTGCCGAAGCAGCTACGCGCAGCGCAGGCAGGCGCATAAACATTATATAACTCTGGCCGGGCGAATCCCAATAACAAGGGAACAGTAAGTTTCGATCCGATTAGGGTCCATGCCTTAGTTCTAAAAAAATTTCTTGATTCCTCCTACCCATTTGGAAAACTCATAACTATCCTGCATAATTGCACTGTATTAGTTAAGTAATACAGTAAATCACGGTGTAAATGGTAACAATCAAAGACCTAAAGTTCAGGTATTCCAAAAAGCAAAGTCCTCTTTTTGAGGAACTTAGCTGCGAGCTAAGCTCTGGCAGCATTGTCGGGCTGCTGGGTAAGAATGGAGCGGGTAAGACAAGTTTGTTGAAATTGATGGTAGGTTTGCTACAGCCAACGGAGGGCTCGGTACGCATACTCAACCACCAACCCTCCGGGCGCCAACCCTCCCTCCTGCAGGACATCTACTTTTTGCCCGAAGAATTTCATCAGCCTGGAATCTCCATCAGAAAGTATGTGAAAGCGAATGCCGCATTCTATCCAAGGTTTGATGAGGAACTGCTTAACCGTTTGCTTACCGACTTCGAACTTCCTGATGATCGACAACTGAATCAATTTTCGTACGGTCAGAAAAAGAAATTTCTGATTGCCTTCGCGCTTTCAACCAAGTGCAGGCTGCTGGTTTTTGATGAGCCTACCAATGGACTCGATATTCCCTCCAAAGGAATTTTCAGAAGAGTAATGGCAGGCGCACTGGATGAAGATCAGTTGGTGATTATTTCTACGCACCAGGTGCGGGATGTAGAGAACCTGATTGACCGAGTGCTGATGCTGGAGCAAGGAAAGTTTATCATGCAAAAGAATCTTCATGAGATCGCTGCTAAACTTCATTTTGCCACCACATCCACCCCGCATGGTGAAAATGTTTTGTACCATGAAATGGTACCGGGTGGTTATAAGGTGATCACCCCACAGAAAGATGGAAGTTCTTCCGTGGATATTGAATTATTATTCAATGCGATTTCTAATGGAACCGAAAAAATGAAAGCCTATGTCAACTAATATCTTCAGCGGAAAGCGATTTCAATTATTGGTAAAGCAACACTTTATTCATAACGCACAATTTCTTTTGTTATCAAGTGGTGCTTATGTAGGTGTGATCTTCATTGTATTGTCGGTCGTGCAAGTAGGCAACGGTCTTGAGCCACATCGATTAGAAATTTTTCAGGGTTTTCTGATCGGCTTTGTAACCGTGTTTGGAATTCTGTATGTCGGCCACTCCTTTCCTGCATTCCGATCAAAAGAAAGTGCAATCAGTTACCTGATGCTGCCTGCTTCGGCCTTGGAAAAATTTCTCTTTGAATTTGTTAGCCGGATTGGAATTATACTATTAACGCTTCCGCTTTTGTTTTGGATCACCTATCATTTACAGGGATACTTCTTCGCGCTGTTTACCGATCAGATTTTCAAATCCGTGGGTCTTCAGTACCTGATAAAGATTGATGATGATGTACCGGGCCTGGTCTATTGGCTTACCAGCGGTGGCGTGTTGTTCGCGCTTTCCCTGGCCTTTACAGGAGCCGCTATGTTTACGAAACAACCGTTGGTTAAATCACTTTTTGCAGTGGCCATGATTGTCATGTTCTTTGGTGGCTATAGCTACATCATTATCGAGCATGTTGGTGTAGGAAGGTATAACCCGCCCGACACGTTGTTGCTGATTCCTACGGAAGAGGAAACTGCACTCAGATTTTTTACCCT
Source organism: Cytophagales bacterium (assembly GCA_017303795.1). Classification (GTDB taxonomy): domain Bacteria; phylum Bacteroidota; class Bacteroidia; order Cytophagales; family Cyclobacteriaceae; genus ELB16-189. The sequence goes on from JAFLBR010000006.1 coordinate 244,904, forward strand.
TGCGTTTTTTGCCGCATCGGCAGTCATGCTTTTCGTAGCGTATTGTAAGTTAAAAGAGCGGGAGGTGTAATATGCAATTTCAAGAAGGCAAAAGCATTTTTCTGCAAATCGCAGATTCCATCACCGAGAAAGTGGTGAGTGGCGAATTTCCCGCGGGCGAAAAGATTCCATCCGTACGGGAACTCGCTGCGGCAATGGGTGTAAATCCCAATACGGTTATGCGCACGTACAGTGAGCTTCAGGCAATGAACATTATCGAAAACCAACGAGGCATCGGATACTTTGTAAATCCACAAGCGAAAAAAATTATTCTGAAAGACAAGCGGCAGGAATTTTTCAACAAAGTATTACCTGAATTTTTGAAGCAAGCTGCTTTACTCGGCATCGATGCCGATGAATTAAAAAAAGAATTGGACACTCTGAACGGAACCATATGAAATTAAGTAACAAAATACTGTTGGGATTTTTTGGATTCATCTTCCTTTACCTGAGTGCCGCATTCATGGAAATAAGGCTAACGGGTTCGCCCAACGTTATCAACGATCAGAATAGCATCGCAGAAACGGTAGCCTTGCCAGCCGTAACGTATCTCGTTTTAAATGGTGTGGATAAAAATATAAATGTTGTCGGCTCAGATAAATCTTCGCTGGAAGTGCGAAGCATTGCCGGAGACTTATTGAAAAAAGTTAAGTATGCCGTGTCCGGAGATACACTTACGCTGTCAGGCATTGATGCCGGTGATCCTAAAAATCTCAAGATCACGGTATATGTTCCTGCAACACGTTTCAAAGCAATCCACGCAAACAATTCTCAGGCTACTATCAAAGGCTTGCAGATATCGCTTTTAAATATTGATCAAAGCGCGGGCGATATTTCTGTGAGTGACTGCAGCATTGCTAAAATAGAACTCAATCTGAATGCTGCCCAGCTCACTATTTATGAAGCAACCGTAGAGACGATGTCTGTCGGGATGGAAGCCTCAACGGTAAATGTTCATTCTCCGCTGATAACCTTGCAAGGCTCCCTGAAAAATCAATCGCGGTTGCTGATTGAAGATGCTCAGGAAATTCAGTTAAAGAAAGATGATAATAGCAGGCTGAACGTGTATCGGTATCAATAAATTTTACAAGTGTTGTAACAAATCATCGCTAAAACCTTCTTATCGAAGAAAGGTACCCCACCCTATCGGAACATGAATATTGAGATAACCGGACTTTCCAAAATTTACCCAAACGGGCACGCAGCTATAAAAAACATTGACCTGCAAATTGGCAGTGGCATGTTTGGACTGCTTGGACCAAACGGAGCGGGTAAGTCCAGCTTTATGCGCATCCTGGTAACCGTGCAAAAAGCTACTTCCGGAACAATTCTCATGGATGGTTTGGACATCAATGAACACCGCCACGAGATTAGAAAACTGATCGGATACCTCCCGCAGGACTTCACATTTTTTTCGAAACTAAAGACGTGGGAGTTTTTAGATTATACGGCTCAACTTTCTACTTCACTAAAAAAGAAAAAGCGGCTTGCTAAAGTTGACAGACTACTGGATCAGGTAGGCTTGCTTGATGTGCGTGAAAGGATGGCCAACAAACTTTCGGGTGGGATGAAACGAAGACTTGGAATCGCGCAAGCACTTATTGGTGAACCGAGGTTATTGGTCATTGATGAACCTACTACGGGATTAGATCCTGAAGAGCGCATTCGTTTCAGAAATATTCTTTCCGATTTAAGTCAACGCGATGTTACCATCATACTCTCAACTCATATTGTGGGCGACATCAGCAGCACGTGCCATAACATGGCGATGCTGAATAAAGGCGAAGTGGCTTTCAAAGGATCTCCGGAAGGAATGATCGATCAGGTTCGCGGTCATGTGTGGCAGATTATTTTGGATGATGCTGAGTTCGATACATTGAAAGCAAAGTATCCGGTAGTTTCCACCATTCCGGTTGATGGAAAATGGGAAGTGCAACTTATTGCGAATGACCAACCGCACCCGACTGCTAAAGTGGCCAATCCAAATCTGGAGCACGCGTATGTATATTTTATGGAGAATGAATTTGGTGTGTCGCTGGTATGATCTCGATTAAAAACATAGTAACTATCTCAACCTACGAATCAAAAGTTCTTTGGAGGAATTGGTTTTTCCGCATCGTAGCCCTTGCGGGGATTTTTTTTATCGGGATTTTTAATCTGGTGGAAATGTCTTCGTTAGATGACCCATCGTGGTGGGCAATGCTCAACGGCTTTGTTCTTCCTTATGCCAGCATCATATTTATTAGCATTCCGCAAGCAGCGGCCGTTATTTTTTTGGCAACCGGACTTATCAAGAAAGATAAAAAACTAGATACGAATGAAGTCTTTTTTGTAAGGGCCATCAGTAACCTGGATTACGTCTTCGGAAAAGCGCTGGCGACGTTTAAGCTTTTCATTCTTTTAAATTTTGTCATACTGCTCATTCCATTTATTGTAGGGTTAACCAATCCGCTGGCTACTGTCAATCCTATGGCATTTATCATTTATCCACTAATCGTTAGTGTTCCGAATATTGTTTTCACCATGGGGATTTCATTTCTCCTGGTCACCATCATCCGCAATCAACCTATCTCTATCGTATTACTCGTTGGTGTTACAGGTGTACAATTGATTTATTATTTCGATAAGTTCTCCAATATTCTGGATTTCACGGGCTTTAGAATCTCCATGTTGGCGTCAGAGATGTCCGGCTTTATTGATATTGAATTTGCATTGTGGCAACGTGCATTTTTCTTTCTCACAGGCATTGCGTTTTTGTTTCTCACTGCTTTTTTTCTCGAGCGTTTATCGGGACATAAAACCACGCATCGTGCTACGGCTGGTGTTGGTGTGGTGCTACTTCTGCTTTCATCTTTCATGATGATGAAAGTCTGGACCATGCGACAAAGCCCGATTGACTTGCGGCAAGCGATGATAACGGCAAATGGCCGGTGGGCGAATGAACCTAATCTTTCCATCACATCACATGCTATTACATTGGAGTGGGCTGGCAACGAAATCATCAGTACTTCAGATTTAGTATTAAAAAATAATACCCGTGAGTTGCTTGATACGATCTACTTTTCTTTGAATCCGGGCTTAACGGTAGATACCTTACTCGTAAACGAAGCCCCCGTTCAATTTAAACAAGACGTACAAATCATATATGTCAACAAGGACATTAGTATTGCACCAGACCAGGAAATAAAAGTCCGCATAAAATATCACGGAGCCATTCTGCAGGCTGCTGCTCACCTGGAGGTGGATGGAAAAAGATATGAGGAATCAAATGATTTCATCATGTTCGCTTTAACAAAAAAGTACGCCTTTCTTGAAGAAGATTATGTGTTACTAACCAATGATGTGCTTTGGTATCCGGATACCGAAGTTGGTTATAACCGAGTGGCCGTTGCAAAGGAAAGACAAGCCTTTACCAATTTTGAATTACTTGTAAAAGTACCGGAAGGCAAAACAGCCATTTCACAAGGAGCAGTAACCGTAAGTGGCGATGTTCAGAAATTTAAACCCGAGTACCCACTGCCATGCATCTCACTTGTTATTGGTGATTATGTTAAAAAAGAGATTATTGTAGATAACGTAGCCTATGCAGTATTTCATTATCCAAAGAACGATTACTTTCTGAAGCAACTCGATCAGCTTGCAGATACACTCAGCTACCTGATTACAGATGTGGTGAGCGAATACGAAGATGCTCAAAAGCTCTCCTACCCTTTCAAGCGAATGCAGTTTGTAGAAGTACCGCTTCACTTCGCGGCTTACAATAAAATATACGAAAGCCATCAAGCCTTTCTACAACCCGAAACAGTTTTTTGGCCTGAAGAAGGTGCCGAAATAAGACAGTTTGATTTTGGCCGACAACTCCGAGACATGAACACACAGGCCAAAAAAACAAACCAGGTTTTAACTGACAAGCAAAAGCAGGCGAACATATTTAACGACCTGATTAGAAAAGTATTCACGAAACAAATTGGCTCAAAATGGGTGAACGATGGCCAGAATATGGACAATCCAGACTATTCGGTCTTTCCAAATTATTATGATTTCAATTCAGGAATTGTAAGCAGAGACTGGGCACTACTGAACCGGTGTATTGCCACTTACCTCAGAAACGACAAGCAAGTACAAAATGATTACTCCAGAGATATAAACGGAATCTCGTTTACAGAAGAATGTAATAATCTCATGCAAACTACTCCGCTCTCAAAAATTTTAACAGAAGCAGAGTTTAGTAAAATCAGCAAATCAGTTACCCTGAAAAGCCAATACCTCTTTTCTTATCTGGGCCAAACCCTGGGAGAAAGTAATTTCAAATCCTTTTTGTATGAATGGGTTAACACACATCAGCACCAGCTAAACAGCTATGAAGACTTCAGGCAAGCGATGGTTTCACGCTTTAAGGTTGATATTGATCCGATCATCCGCACGGTGTTTTCTGAAACATCACAACCGGCCTTTGAAATTTTGGATGTACAGAAATATGAAGTAATGGACGGAGACCGTAAGCGCTACCAGGTTATTGTGAAAGCAAAAAACTCAGGCGACAGCGATGGTGTGCTTGAGGTAAAGTTCAACCACAAAGAAAATAATGATGAAGACTATTATGCAAAGATCAATGAAGAGGTTGCCGAGGAAGTCCAGGGCAGGCTGTCGGTAATCAAGCAAGGAGAAACCAAACTATTTGGCTATGTACTAGACGAAAAACCAAATGCCATCTCCATCAACACGATCATTTCCAGAAATATTCCTTCGGTGATTAATATGTCGTTGGGGACGTTGTCAAAGCGCGAAGGCGGAATACTTTTCGATGGTGAGCAGGTTGTTACTAACGAAATGAAATCCGCACAATATGAAGTGATTGTGGACAATGAAGACAAACAATTCACGCACTTCAGTCCGATCAAACCAACGATGTTGAAAGCATACTTAGACAGTCGCGATACAGTTGTTAAAAAATATCATGGTTCTTGGAATTCTTCCTATTCCAGTTGGTTTGCCACAACCGGTTCCGATTTTTATGGAAGTATTATCCGCTCCGCTCATTTCACCCGATCAGGAGGTGGTGAAAAGATTGCCACCTGGACACCCGAATTCAGAGAAGAAGGTTTCTATGACATTTATGTTTACATGCAAGGCAAAAATCAAAACGAATTTATAGGTAACGAGAGCGCCAGCAAACAGTTCGACTATCACTATATCATTAACAACGGAGATGGTACCGATAACATCAAATACAACATTACCAATGCTGAGCCGGGCTGGAATTATTTAGGATCTTATTATTTCAATAAAACCGGAGGCAGTGTTTCGCTAACGGATAAATGTGAACTCTGGCGAGTATATGCTGATGCAGTAAAGTGGGTAAAGCAATGAAAAAGTTAAGAGCTACAAGCAATAAGCTTCTGGCTTCAGGCTGATAGATAAATGTTAAGGATAATCTTTAAACTTAATTCCATGAGTTTTATAAAAACATTGAAAGCGAAGTGCGTGAGTATGAAATTACTTAAAAGCATTGGCTTCATGCGTCAAGCTTCAGGCTTCACACCTTTAGAAATCTTATTCGCGCTTAGAGCTTGTGGCTTGAAGCCTGCATCCCATACTATAAGATCATTTTTACTGATTCTGCTTACCACACTCGGTGTTGCTACTTCAGAAGCAATCGCTCAGCAAAAACTTACGCTCAGTGATGCCATTCAAATTGCGCAGCAAAGTAGCCGTAACATAAAAAAATCTCAACTAAACCTTTATGGAAGCCAACGCAGCCTGGATGCTCAACGTTTGTCTTTGAAATCTAAATTTGCGTTAGATGTAACGCCTTTCGATTACAACCGGAATCGAAGCTTCAATGATTTATTCTCTACCTGGAACACCAATGAAGATTACAACTCATTCGCGAACTTATCTGTGAGCCAACCCATTTACGCAACGGATGGCCGGATTTCGTTAATCAATCGTCTTGGCTACCGGGATAACTATTCGGAATTTCAGGACATCCGAACCAAGACTTTTAGCAATAACTTATACTTACAATTAGACCAGCCAATCTTTACCTACAACCGAACAAAGATACAGTTAAAGGAGTTGGAGTTGAATCTTGAAAATGCAACGATCAGCAACGCGTTGCAATTGTTAACCCTCGAACAAAATGTAACACAGTCATTTTATACGTTTTACCAGCGCCAGAACAGCTTGCAGATTTCAAAAGATGAATATGAAAATCAAAAGATCAGTTATGAAATCACGAAGAAAAAAGTAGAGGCAGACCTGCTTGCGCAGGAAGAACTTTATCAGGCTGAACTCAACTTAGCTACATCAAAGTCAACACTGGAAAACAACGAGGTACTGATGGTTAATGCTGCTGATGACTTAAAGCTTTTACTGGGAATGGACCTCACTCAGGAAATTACGGTAGAAATCGACATCAATTATGTAACCAGAAAAGTAGATCTCAATCAGGCATTAGCCTATGCACTTGAGAACAGGATGGAACTACGGCAGCGCGCAATTGATATTGAACGTTCTCAGTTTGAATTGATTCGCACAAAAGCGTTAAATGAATTTAAGGGCGCTGTGGCCTTGTCTCTGGGTGTGTTTGGTGATAATGAACGCGCACCAAAGATTTACGATGTTCCCTCTGTGAATCCGAGAGTCGCCATTTCATTTTCTATTCCCATTTTAGATTGGGGAGAAAACAGAGCCCGAATGGATGCAGCCAACACATCCCGAGAAATAAAAAAGATTGATCTTGAAATTGAGAAAAACGACATCACGATCAACATTCGAAAAGTTTATAGAAACCTACAGAACCTTGAAAACCAAATTTCGATTGCTGAACAAAATGTAAAGAATGCAACGTTGACTTACGACCTCAATCTCGAACGATACAAGAACGGTGATTTAACCAGCATTGATCTCAACCGCTTTCAAAGCCAACTTTCAGAAAAGAAGAGCACACTCGCGGATGCCCTGATAAACTATAAGATTGAGTTATTGAACTTAAAAATTCTTTCGCTTTACAATTTCGAAACGCAAGAGCCGGTAATCTCCCCTCAAAACTAACTATCCATCGAACTAAAAATTCTTATCATGAAAAAGCTGATCATAGGCATCGTTCCTGCAAGCTATCAAGTATTACTTCCTTTGTTGACCATGCTGGTTATTTCCGCCTGCAATCCTGAGGACTCAAACATAAAAACGGAAATCAAAATACCCGTGTCCGTAGTAACGATCAAACCACAAAGCATCTCACGTTTCATCGAGACCACAGGAACCGTCTATTCTTTTAAAGAAGGTTCACTAAAATCTGAGTTGAGTGGTATTTATACGCTGCAACGAAATCCGAAAACCGGAAAACCTTTTTCTTTGGGCGATCAGGTGAAAGCTGGTCAGGAGTTAATTCGGATTGAGGATAAAGAATTTCAGAACACACTTCAGATAGAAGGCAAGCGATTAAACCTGGAGTTGGCTGACAACAATCTTAAAAAACAACAGTCCTTATATGATAAAGGTGGTGTTACTCAAACAGAATTAAAAAATGCGGCCATCTCGTACGTCAATGCAAAGTATGCGTTCGAAAATGCTGAACTGCAACTGATGAAAATATCGGTACGCGCACCCTTCGATGGTGTGATTGTTGAATTGCCCTACCATACCGATGGTGTGAAGATTGATCAGGCGCAGCCACTTTTAAAAATTATGCAATACGATAAATTACTGATGGATGTAAAACTTCCTGAGAAACATTTATCGGAGATTACCATAAATCAAGTGGTACAAATCGCTAACTACAATGTGGCGAAGGATACGATCTATGGAAAGATTAGTCAGATATCTCCCGTCATCAATGCTGACACGCGAACATTTCAAAGTGTTCTTCAAATAGATAATGAGAAGCGCTTGCTACGTCCGGGCATGTTTATCAAAGCATTCATCTTATCGGAAAAAAGAGCAGAGACTATTGTAATCCCTAAAGAAACAATTATCTCCCGACAGGATGGAAAAGTTGTTTTCACAGTAGAGAATGGCATTGCTACTGAGAAAAAAATAACAACTGGTCTTGAGAGTCTGGATGTAATAGAAGTAGTCAGCGGCTTAAAGGTTAATGACAGGCTTGTCATTTCAGGATTTGAAACCCTGAGGAACAAATCGAAAGTGAGCATCATTCAATAATATTTTTAAACAACCGCTTTGTGAAAAAGATAGTCTCGCTGGCCGTACACTACCCTGTCTCAATCCTCATGATGGTGTTGGCTGTAATCTTATTGGGATTTATTTCATTTGGGAAACTCGGTATTGAGTTAGTGCCTGAATTAAAGAATCCAACATTGTTCGTTGAATTAAAGGTAGGCATCAAACCTCCTTCAGAAGTTGAGAAACAGTTTATCGAATCGATTGAGTCTATTTCGATACGACAGAATGGTGCTGTTGAAGTTAGCTCTGTTAGCCAGACCGGTTATGGGCGTGTTACAGTTCAATACGACTGGAGCAAAGATATGGACGAGGCTTTTCTCGATCTTCAAAAATCACTCTCCTCCTTCTCACTCAACGATGAGATTGACGAGTTTGTCATCTCGCAATTTGATCCAAACGCAGCGCCAATTATGATCCTTGGGATTTACAACCCCGCGAGTGATGATACAGAAGCGTTGCGTCATATTGCTGAGAATAATTTCAGAAATGAATTCGTAAAGCTCCCCGGAATTGCTGAAGTGCGGCTTTCGGGTGAACAGGAAAAGGAAGTAGTGGTAGAAACTGATCCGGATTTGTTGGCCTCGTTAGGGTTAACGGTAAATGATCTTGTCACAAAAATTCAAAATTACAATAGAAGTGTCTCGGGTGGATTTATTGAGGAGCTTGGTCGCAAGTATGTAATCAAAGGGTTAGGCATCATTGAAAAGCCCGAAGACCTTGGTGACCTTGTGGTGGGCTATACCAGTCGCAAGAATGCAGTGGCAAATCCACAAGCTATTGTTACCACCACAGCCGCGAATAACAATTCATCTGATCAGGTGCCGGTATTGCTTCGCGAAGTAGCCACTATTCAAATTCTGAATAAAGAAGCGAGTAGTATCGTGCGGGTAAATCAGAAACGCAGCATTGGCATGTCCATCTACAAAGAGACAAATTACAATACCGTAAATGCAGTTAATGAATTGATGGCCTCACTCGAGGAGTTAAAGAAAACTGTTCCGGGTTATGAATTTGTCATTATTCAAAATCAAGGCCGATTTATTCAAGGTGCTATAGACGAAGTGAAAGAATCCGGCCTCTTCGGTATTTTTTTCGCAGTAATCGTGTTGTTTCTTTTCCTGCGTAGAATTGGGTCAACACTCATTATCAGTATTGTTATTCCCATTTCCATCATCGCTACGTTTAACCTCATGTACTTCAATGGTCTTACGCTGAATGTAATGACATTAGGAGGATTAGCCCTGAGCGCAGGAATGCTGGTGGACATTGCGATTGTAGTGGTCGAAAATATTTTCCGCAAACGCGAAGAAGGACTGAGCGTGTTTGATGCCGCCATTGAAGGAACGGCCGAAGTAAGTGGTGCTATAACGGCTTCAACGCTTACGTGTATTGTGGTGTTCTTGCCCATCGTTTATTTGCAAGGACCCTCCGGAGAACTTTTTAAAGATCAGGCGTGGACAGTAGCTTTTTCGCAAATCGCATCGCTCTTTGTAGCGATTCTGGTTATACCCATGCTCTTCGCACAGTTTTTCCGTAAAGACAAAGTGTTCGCGAAAGAAAGAAAAGTTTTCTCTGATGAAAAGCACACCAGCTTTAAGAGGTATCGCTCAGTCTTGGAAAAAGTATTAAATCATAAGACGGCCTGGATTGTAACATCATTTGTGATGATACTGGGTACAGCCTTGCTTCTACCCGTAATCGGCAGCGAATACATGCCGCAATCCGATACGCGAGCGATTTCAGTTGATGTAACGCTTACCAATGGAACACCCCTCGCACGAACTTCGGCAACCGTTAATCAGATTGAAAGTCAGTTGCAACAATTATTCGAAGGACAGCTTGATAAAATCTATTCACACATTGGCCCGCAACAAAGTCAGTCGGGTATTAAAAATGAAAATGTCTACAACGAAAACAAGGCTACAGTCAAACTTATCTTTCGTGACGACATTGAATTGGACATCGTACCAGTCACTGCGAAACTGTCCGCTTACTTTGAAGCACTGCCCGGCATTGAAGCCACTTTCTCCAATGATGAGAGTGCACTCTATGCAGTGATGGGCGAAGATGAAATGCCTCTGGTAGTAGAAGTAAGCGGATCTGACTTTGAAAAGTTAAAGCCCCTCTCCGATTCGATTATGCTGGTAATGGAATCGAATCAACATGTTTACGATCCTGTCTCCAACCTGGAAGAAGGCGTTCCGCAAATTCGTGTGGATGTTGACAAATACAGAGCGGGAATTTTCAATTTATCGATTGATGATGTCATTCTTCAGATCAAAGATCAGTTGGAAGGAAAAAATGCGGGTACGATTGAGCGTGGTGGTGAAATGCAGGATATAAAAATAAAAGTATCGAAAGTCACCTTGGCAGGACTTCAAAACATAAAAATAAAAAGTGGTCAGCAGGAATTTCCATTAAGCGAGATTGCCAATATTGATGTTGCCTATGCCAGCAACTCCATCCACCGAAGAAATCAAACCAGAACAGTTTCTGTTGGTGCGCGTGTAAATCCAAACGAACCGTATGATCAAGTAGTTAAGTCTATTCAAACTTCGCTTTCCAAACTTTCCGTACCGCCACAATATAAAATAAGAGTTGCTGGTCAGGAGCTCAGGCGCCAGGAATCAGTAGACAACCTAACGTTTGCGCTCATCTTGTCGATCGTACTAGTTTATATGGTGCTTGCTTCACAATTCGAATCGCTGCTACATCCCTTCACCATTTTGCTGACTATCCCCTTTGCAGTGGTTGGTGCCATTCTCGCCTTCTTTATTCTGGGCATGCCTTTGAACATGATGGGTTATATTGGTATCATCCTCTTGGGTGGTATTGCCGTCAACAATTCCATTATGATTGTTGACTGCATCAATCAGAACAAAGAAAATGGAATGCCTCTGCGCGCTGCCATTCTTGACGCAGCCGAGCGAAGGCTTCGCCCCATCATGATGACGACCATGACTACCATTCTTGGATTGCTTCCATTGACTTTGGGATTTGGAGAGGGCGCTGCTTTAAGAGCACCTATCGCCATTGCTGTGATTGGTGGAATGGTAACCTCAACGCTCTTAACACTCATTATCATTCCATGCTATTACGAAAGCATTGAAAATATTGTAAGTCGGATCAGTCGGAAGAAGGAAGTGAAAATTGAAGTTTCCAATGGGTAACAGCAGTCTGTTAAAAACAATCATCAGGAGGAAAGTCCTCATCTCGATGTTGTTCATCGGCTTCACGGTGATGGGTTATATCTCCTACACAAAACTTCCGGTTGAACTTTTTCCAAACGTTGAATTACCTATACTGATCGTGCATGTACAGTCGGCAACAGATGTTGATCCGAAGTATATGGAACGGCAAGCCATTGTTCCGCTCGAGAGTGCCATCAGTACACTGGAAGGTGTTGCTGAAATTACAGCCAACGCAGATAGCAGACAGGGCATGATTTTCATTTCCTTTCAACAAGGCGTTAATATCAAATACGCTTACCTGAAGCTTGAACAGAAAGTGGGTGCAATCAAAACGAGCCTTACACCCGAATTTTTTGTCAACATCATCAAGATCGATTCTAAAGATTTTTTAAATGGCTTCATGGATCTTCAGGTTCTGGGTAGCGGTGGTGTAGACCGCGTACGAAACATTGCAGACCAATATATTACGGAAAGACTGAATGATGTGGATGGCGTGGGCGGTGTAGAAGTTTTTGGTGGACGACAAAAGACGGTAGAGATTATTATGCATTCCGCGATCTGCGAAGCAAATGGAATTACACCTAATACGATCAGCAACGTACTTTCCCGCAACTCAAATAAAAGTGCCTTTGCCGGACAGGTGGAAATGGAAGGGCAGAAAGTTTTTGTGAATGTTACGGCTGAGTTAAAAGACATTAAGAATATACAAAGCCTTGTAGTTTCAGAGAAAGGCCCACTCCTGCTGAGCGATGTAGCCGATGTATTCTTCGGTGTGAAAGAGCAAACCTCACTGAGCCGTGTGAATGGTAAAGAAGCAGTTTCTATTCGCGTTTCGAAAGATCCTCAAGCTAATTTGATTGCATTGTCCGACAGAACACTGGAAGCCATCAACGCTATCAATAAAGATCTCGAGCCGATGGATGTACAAATCATTGTGGAGAGTAATCAGGCGGAGACGATGTCGAGGAACATTGATCAAATCAAAGAGCTGGCCATTACGGGCGGACTGCTGGCGATATTTGTACTTTGGGTTTTTCTCCGAAGGATGAAATTCATTCTTAGTATTGCGTTGTCTATTCCTATCTCCATTTTCACGGCATTCAATTTCTTTTACGCTTACGATATTTCCATTAACAGTCTTACCCTTATCGGAATGGCGTTGGCCATTGGCATGCTGGTGGATAATAGTGTAGTGGTAATTGAAAATATTTACAGGCATGTTGTTAATAAAGTCCCGCGCGAAGAAGCCGTTGTGCGAGGAACAAGTGAAGTGATGCGTTCGGTGACAGCCGCCACACTCACTACGGTAACCGTTTTTTTACCGTTTATTTTTTCTACAAACTTTCTGGTTACACTTATTGGCACACATATCGGTGTGTCCATTATAGCTACGCTATTGGTTTCGCTCGTAGTTGCCTTGGTGCTGATTCCAATGCTTGCGGATACAGCCATTCGCAAAAAAGACCAGCACGAAGCACCGCTGATTAAGAATGCATCCATCCGTCAGCGAATCATTCAAATATATGTGGTGGTGTTGAAGTCTTGTTTCCGAAGGCCGATGTTTACCGTTGTGGGTGGATTGGTTCTATTTTTTGTAACCATTGGAGTTAGCCTTATTGTAAGCATTGCCGGTTCCACGGAAGTGGAAACTCCCGAGATGAATCTGTTCGTTACGATGCCACAAGGTAGTACACTTGAATCGACCGATCTTAAAATCAGAAAGATTGAAGAAAGAGTAATGGAAATTCCGGTGGTGGAAAAAGTGATCAGTCAGGTTTCGGAAGTAGAGGGCGTAATCACTATTAAACTTGTAGAAGGATTTAATGATCTCGATACAACTTCTGTAGGCGATATTCGAAACAAGCTTTCGGGCTTATCCAAAGATTTTAGTGATGTTACTATTGCGCTGGAAAAACCACCCAGTCAAAATAGCGGAAATGGTGGAGCTGGCAATTCTGCCGAACAAGATTTTCAACGTATGTTGGGAATAGGAACTGCCTCCGAACGTATTATAATTAAAGGCCAGGACTTCGAGTTGATGCAGACCATTGGACAGGATATCAATACATTGATAAGCGGTTTGCAATCTGTTCAGCAGAGCTCGGTCAATTTGAGTCCGGAGCGACCCGAGGCGCATTTGGTGTTCGATCAAAAAAGAATGAGCGAGAATCAGGTAACACTACAAAATGTAGCGGTAGCACTCAATGATTTTCAACCCTCCTTTACATCGGGATCTAACTTTATAAGTGGTGGTGAAGAATATGAAATAACCATCCGCACGCAAAATCAGGTTATTACAAGAGCAAAAGAAATGCGCAACTTACGCGAGATGAAAGTAAGCAGCACAACCGGTGCGACCCACGGATTTTCTGACATCGGAACGGCACTTTATTCATCGGGTGAAAGTACCATCACCAGAATGAATCAGGAAAAGCGTATTCAAATTACGTACAACTTCATTGATGAAGTTACAAAGTCAAAGGCCTTACAAGAATCTTCCCGATTGGAAATTGATCAGATTGTAGCCGGTGTAAACATTCCCTCAGGTATTGTGGTAGATGTTGTTCATGATGAAGGTTTATTTAATGATTTCTTCTTTTTGATTTTTGCGGCCATTGTAATCATTTTTATGATTCTCGCAGGCGTATTCGAATCCTTATACTTGCCCATCGTCATCATGTTCTCTATTCCACTTGCCGGCATCGGAGCACTGATGGGCCTCACACTCACGGGCAACTCCATGCTAAGCGCAAACACGTTAATCGGATTCCTGATCTTGCTGGGCGTTGTAGTAAATAATGGTATCATCCTCATCGACTATTCCCGCATTTTAAGAAGAGAGGGTTATACAAAATACCGCGCACTAATCATGAGTGGTATCTCACGACTGCGGCCCATTCTGATCACATCCATTACCACCATTATAGCCATGTTACCGCTGGCACTGGGCGAAGCGGAATATGTGTTGAGTATTGGTCAGCCTTTCGCAGTTACGGTTATGGGTGGACTAGCCTTCGCCACCCTGCTCACCTTGTTTTATATTCCAACCATGAGTGCAGGCTTAGAGAGTGTACTTGATTGGTTCAGAAATTTAAAGCCCGTGATAAAAGTCATACAGATTGTACTGATGGTTGTTACCGGAGCATTTATATCGTTGCAGATAGAAGGACTCATCTTGCAAATGATTACCTACATCGCGGCCATTATTTTAATTCCAGGTGGTACACACTTCATCATGTCATCCTTGCGCCAGGCCAATGCCGAAATGGTGGCACCCGGTGAAGCAATGCACATCAAAATTCAAAACCTTACCAAAGTGTATGGCCGCGATAAACGATGGATAAGAGAGTGGAAAGGAAATAAAAATCTGTTTAATACCAGAGGTGAAGAACCGATAACCAGGCGTATCGTATTGCAAGACCTTATCTGGCAGATCGCCTTGATTAGCTTCCTGGTTTATTTTGTATACTTCCATTTGGATAAAGCATTCTGGCAACTGGTCTTTATGATTTCTTTGCATGCATTGTTGATATTCATGCTTAACCGGGCCGGACAATTGCTTGCTCATAAGCAAAAACTGTTAAGCATCAGCAATAGCTTACTCTACTGGGGCTTCCCGATGCTAAGCGCCATCTATCTTTACAGCGATGTACAGATCAAAGCCTTTGGAATAATACTCATCATCTTGTGGTTTATCGGGCTCTTCCTGGTACGCGCTTCCAAAAACCTGAAGGAGAATCCTGTTGATGTAATGGATATCAAAGGACGATTCAGGAAGATTCGAAAACTGTATTATAAATTGTTACTCGCCATTCCTTTTGTGAAACCAAAGAAAGGCGAGTTCAAAGCACTCAAGGGCGCCAACCTCACAATCGAACAAGGTATGTTTGGATTACTGGGCCCCAATGGTGCCGGTAAGACAACCTTGATGCGGATTCTTTGTGGTATTCTCGATCAGAGTTATGGCAAGATCTGGATTAATGGTCATGACACTACGTTACGAAGAGAAGAACTGCAAGGGCTGATTGGTTATCTTCCTCAGGCCTTCGGTACTTATGAAAATATGACGCCTTATGAGTTCCTGGATTATCAAGCCATTCTGCGAAAAATTTCCAATCAAGTCGAAAGAGAAAAAAGAGTGCAATATGTGCTCAAGGCGGTGCATATGGATGAGCATCAGCACAAGAAGATCGGTTCCTTCTCTGGCGGAATGAAACAACGCATTGGGATTGCGCAGATTCTTCTTCACCTTCCAAAAATATTAGTAGTCGATGAACCAACGGCTGGTCTCGATCCATTGGAGCGGATTCGGTTCCGAAACTTGCTGGTGGAACTCAGTCGTGAACGAATCGTGGTGTTCTCTACCCACATCATCGAAGACATTGCGAGTAGCTGTAATAAGCTGGCGGTGCTCATCTCCGGAAACATAGAATACATTGGAAGTCCTACTACCATGGCCGAACTGGCTAACGAAAAGGTGTGGGAATTTCACCTGACACCCAATGAATTTGAACTAGAGAAAGAAAACTATATGATTGTACACCACATGCGCGAAGGTGACCTCATCCGCGTAAAGTGTTTATCAGACGAACGTCCACGCGTGGATGCCGTGCAGGTGCGTGCTAATCTGGAAGATGCTTATTTATGGTTGATGAAAAGTAAATCCAAAAAGAAAAATGAAAAGCTCTCTCCTGCTACTGTATAAACTGATCACCTACAACGTGAAAGTAATTTTTGGAAACAAGTTTGTTTACTTTGTTGTGGCGGCATTTTTATTCTTTGCCTTCATCATCACCATTACAATCTTTGATGATCCGCAATTTAATGAAGCTGTTATGTATGGCTTTCTGGTTTTCCCAGGGTTGTTGCTGATCTTTTACCCGATGGCGTACGGCATACAGAATGATGATGATGCTAAAATGTTGGAAACCATTTTCGGAATTCCGAATTACCGATACAAAGTATGGCTGGTTCGATTTGTATTAACGATCGGCATTGCTGCCGTCATTTTGTTTGTACTGGGCAATCTGGCAAACCTGACCTTGTATCGATTCAATATCCTTCCGATGATTGGTCAGGTGCTTTTTCCCATTACATTTTTATCTTCGGTAGCGTTTATGCTTTCCACGCTGATTAAAAATGGAAACGGAACAGCGATCGTACTCGTAATTGTTTCATTCATCTTTCTGATTTTTGCAGAGACTTTGGAGTATAGCGTTTACAATATCTTCTTAAATCCCTTCGAAGAACCACGCGACATGAGTGAGTTTATCTGGCTGACCATCACGTATAAAAACAGGGTGTATCTCACCATCCTGAGTGCGCTGTGTCTCTTATTCGGGATGTTCAATTTGCAGTTTAGAGAGAAGTTTGTGTGAGGGTGAGATGAATTGCTTTCATCTCGGGTTTTCTGGATGTTGCTCTTGAGGACGATGTACCTAATTTTTAGTATTGAATGTTGGGATCCTTCGCGCCCATGCGCAGGCCTTACCCTGCTCAGGATTGGTTTAGTGATTAGCGAGAGAATAATTCTGAGTGGCAAGCATTGCCGATTTTGTTAAACACTTGAAGCTAACAAGACCGGATGAAAAAAAGTAAACAGCCAATGCGCGAACAAAGAATCTCCTTATATGAACACGCATTGACTTTTGCATGAGAGTATCCTTCGCGCTCACGCACAGGCATACCCTGCTCAGGATTGGTTTAGTGATGTGGGAGAAAATAATTCTGAGTGGCAAGCACTACTGATTTTTTAAAGACACTAAAGTCGATCAAGGTTTGATGAAGAGGTAAACAGCCAATGCGCGAACGAAGAATCTCCTGATGTGAACACGCAATGACTTTGTTCCTTCGCGGCCACGCGCTGGCCTACCCTACTCAGGATTGGTTTAGTAATCAACAACCAGAATTTACAGCTACCGCATACACTACCGAACCCGATACATGAATCTTAAATACTTTCCGTTGATCGTTAAGCGGATCGGTGTTTCCAATTTTCAAAAATTGAAACTGGTATTGATCCACACTACTATGAACGCGCGTCCAGCTTTTCCCCAGATCGGATGACCGGAAGATACCATCGGGGTGACCACAAAGTAAATAGCGGCCTACTTGCTTGATGGAGGAAATAGTTGCCGAAGGCGGAAGCCCTTCAAGCGTCTGCCAGGTTTTTCCGTTGTCCTTTGAGATATGAATTCTTCTGGATTTAGTTTCTGTATTATAAGCAATGGCTGCAAACCCATCTTGTATTTGTTCAATGGCAATGCCCACTCCGCCTTCGCTAATCACCCATTCCCAATTATCACCACCATCGGTTGAACGCATAATCCCTTTTTGACCAGTTGCCAACAGAACGCCATTGGACTCTACGATATCTCCAACCCAGACTTTTTGTACAACCTTCCAGCTTTTTGCATTGTCGGTAGATTTAGAAAGACTCTTACCTGTGCCCAAGAATAAAGCACCATCGGCCGCTTCAAAAATAGTGGCTACCGAATTCGATTTAAGATTAGGGTATGCCGGCAACCAGTCCTGTCCCGATAGCCATCGGGAGTTATCAGAATCAGTGGAGTTCTTTTTTTGATAAATTTTTCCATCATAACTATAGGCCAGCACTCCGGATTTGTTGAAAGCAATAGTACTTTTTTGATCAATAACATTCACTTTCTCCCAAACCGGAGTTTTAAGATTACTCTTACTGCGATACATTAAACCGTTAGTACGGACATAGATTTCTGATGCCCCTGAAAAAAAACCTTCAGGCTGTACGCTTTCAGGCAAACTGTAGCTTACATCTTCCCACGTTTGCCCGCCATCTTTCGATTGATAGATGATGTTGGTGACGGTCGGAGCCTCAGACACTGCGATCGATTTTACAGGTGCATCAACAGCCGAAACGGTGAGCAGGCTATACAATAAAGTTAGTTGGAAGAAATACATAAGCGTTGCATTTGATTTTATACCAAAATTACCGGCTTGCCCGATGCCCTACACCATTACAAGTGTAAATGATTGTAAAAGTTGTGTAAAAAGGTTAGAACCATGTTTTCGTTGAGCAAAAGTCCACCTCTATACCGCTCATTTCAATCCGAAGCCGAACTATTCAACCCGCAAACTATTTACCGGGTTTTGCACCGCAGCTTTAATAGCCTGCACACTTACGGTTAATAGCGCAATAATCAGCGCAAGCACACTGGCCACAGCAAAAATCCACCACTCCAATTCGGTGTGGTATGCAAAAGATTGCAGCCATCGACTGGTAAAGTACCACGCTGCCGGAATAGCAATAACCACGGCAATTACTACCAATTTTAAAAAGTCTTTCGAAAGCAATGTAGTAATACCCGACACCGAAGCACCCATTACTTTGCGAATGCCAATCTCTTTGGTGCGTTGCTCAGCCATAAAGGTGGCAAGCCCGAATAAACCTAAACACGAGATAATAATCGACAGCGTAGCGAAATAAGTAATCAGGTTTCCAGACTGTCGCTCGCCTTTGTATAGCTGATCGAAATCGGCATCCAGAAAACTATATTCAAATGGCAAATCACTTGCTATCGACTTCCATTTGGTTTCAATAGCCGTTACGGCTTGTGTAAGATCTCCTGCCTGCAATCGCACCGTCATGCCGCCATCGTTTAAGCCGGTTATAAACGCGAGTGGCTTAACCTGCTCGCGTAGCGAACTGAAATTAAAATCTTTCACAATACCAATTACCCGATATTCCTTCAATTCTTTTGTCTGCTCATTCTCTAAGCGATAAAGTTTTTTCTCCAGTATCTGATCGGTACCCAGAAATTTTGCTGCGGACTCATTGAGGATAATTCCGGATGTATCGGCTGCAATGTCTCTGGAGAAATTACGACCTTCCAGCAATTGCATGCCCATAGTTTGCACGTAATCGTCATCCACTGTCCACTTCTGCATGCTGATCATATCTTTTACCTCCAGCGAGGGCGATGTAAAAAACGATTCATTGCTGCGATAAAAATTTACGGGCAGATATCCGGTAACGGTTACTTTATCTACACCTGTAATCTGTAGTAAACTTGTCTTCATACTTTCAGTGCGATTACCAAGCTTATCAATGTTGTAAAGCGTTAGCAACTGCGAGCGGTTGTAGCCCACATCTTTCTGTTGAATAAATTGCAATTGCCGGAATACAATCAATGTACCGGTAATCAATAATACCGAAGCCGCGAATTGAAATACCACCAGCACATTGCGAAACACCGATCGTTTGCCACCACTACTCTTTGATCCTTTCAATACCGATACCGGTTGAAAGGCGGACAAGTAAAAAGCCGGATAGCTTCCTGCCAATACACCTACCAGTAATGTAAGTACGAGCACAATCCCGCCTACTTGTGGTGTAAACAATAAACTGATCTCAATAGGTTTTCCGATCAATTCGTTAAAGAAGGGAATGATGCCAATGGCTATTCCTACAGCAAGTAACATAGCCACCACACACGTTAATACCGACTCGGTAATGAACTGCCCTACCAATGCGCTCTTCATCGATCCCATTACTTTACGCATACCTACTTCGCGCGCGCGGTTGGCCGAGCGAGCTGTGGCAAGATTCATAAAGTTGATGATGGCGATGATGAGAATACATGCCGCAATAGCGGAAAAGATATACACATATTGAATGTTTCCGGTACCAAACAATTCACCAATCCGGCTTGACCGCAGATAAATATCGGGTAATGCCGTTAATGAAACTTTGAAAAAATTTCCTTCGCTGTTGAATTCATTGAGTGTCTTTCCAAGAATGGATTTGAGTTCGGGCCCAAGATGATTGTCAACCATTTTATTTAACAAGGAAGTGGCTTCCACTTCGCTGGCACCGGGCTTCAATAGCAAGTAGGTGTTCCAGTTCTGACTTCCGGCCCAGGTGGGGTCCAATGCATCTTCACGTTCTACAACTGGAACAAAACTGGTAAACTGAAAATGCATGTTAGATGGAAGGTCTTTAATAACTCCGGTAATTTTTCTTGACTCGGTATTGTTAATCGTTAGCGTTTCGCCCAACACATCGGCCCTATCAAAATATTTTCGGGCAACCGATTCTGTAATAACAATAGAATTTGGTTCACGCAAGGCAGTAGCCGGATTACCCCAAAGCATGGGCAGCGTAAACACATCGAACAAAGTTGAATCGGCCCAGGCCACATTGCGTTCGCGGATATTATCATCGCCCTTTTTTATCAGAAGGCTTCCATACCATTGCAGGCGCGTAGTTTGTTCAACTTGTGGAATTTCAATTTTAGCTGTTTCCCCAAATAGTGGATTGGCAACAGCCAGATTGAGGTGGTTATCACCAAACTTCAGTTCCATATTTACCCGGTACACCCGATCGGCCTTTTCGTGAAAGCGATCATAACTCAACTCATGTTTTACATACAAGCCAATGAGCAAACAAGCCGATAAGCCCACGGCAAGGCCAACAATGTTGATGAATGAATACCCTTTGCTTTTGAGAAAAGTGCGCCAGGCAATGGTGAAATAATTTTTATACATATCGAATGTGTTTAAGGTAGGAGTTGATTTTCCTCGAATAGCAAAAGGTTGAACAAACTGAATAACATTGGCGACAAAGAGGGCATCGGCTTTCCATTTGGGCATGGACTTTCGTCTGCGTATATAGAGTTCCAGCATATCGCCCAGCACTGCCTCGGCCAGGTGTTGATTACAAAACCATTTGAAAAACCGGAGTGCCCAACGTGGTGGGCTTGTTTGATTCTGCTTCATAGCTTGCCGCCCTCCCAAACAATTTTTGGAACTTGCTTCCACATTTCATTGCGTAGCTCGCGCGATTCTGCCAGCACTTTTTTGCCAGCCTGTGTAAGTTGATATAACCGTTTGTCGCGGCCACCACGGGTTTCGGTTGAGCCGCCTAACTTTGATTTGAGATAGCCCTTCTCTTCCAGTCGCACCAATGCTTTGTGTGCCGAACTGATCATAATGGTTCTGCCCGTCTGCTTTTCCAGTTCATCTACAATGGCAAGTCCGTAGGCATCGTCAAACAGAATGCCCACCGACAAAAGAACCAGTTCTTCAAATTCACCCAGATAAGTACCTTTCATTTGTTTCACCTTTGCCTACCAAGATAGACGCAAGGTTTGAGAAAGGGTTGCATGCGGGGAGATTTATTTTTGGCAGATATTTAGAAGTTCTTTACTCCTGCTTCAGAGAATTTACCGGATTGCGGCCAGCAGTCTTAATGGTTTGAAAACTCACTGTAATCATAGCCAAAAGCATGATTGCGAAAACAGATACGATATAAATCCAAACATTCGAGCCAATGCGTATGGCATAGTTTGATAGCCACTCCTCCATTGCAAAATAGGCAACTGGTAGTGCTATCAAGGCCGCAACGAAAACAGTCTTTGCAAATTCCAAGGAGAGTAACTTAACAATTCCAATAACAGAGGCTCCAAGTACTTTGCGAATGCCTATCTCTTTTGTGCGTTGGATGATGGTATAGGATGAAAGTCCAAATAATCCCAAACAGGCAATCACAATTATCAGAATTGAAAAAGCAGCCATTATTTTGCCGAACTGGGTGTCCGCGCGGTATTGCTGATCATACTTTTCATCCAGAAAAAAATAATTGAAAACCGTGTTAGGGTAAACCTGATTCCAGGTAGTCTGTATAGATGAAAGTGTCTGCTGCATATCGGCTGAAGAAACCTGAAGAGCTATATAATCGTTGGGCTGTGCATAATAAAAAAGCATTGGTAAGTGTCCTTCCTTGGGAGAGCGAAAATGGAAGTCCTTGAGTACTCCAATAATGGTAGATGATTCAGCTCCACCCCGGGTTTGAAAAGTAATCTTAGAACCTACCGCTTCCGCAGCATTTGTAAACCCCAGCATTTTTACGGCTTCTTCATTCACAATAACCTGATCCTGATTAGGCATATCGTTCTCAAAATTTCTTCCGGCCGCCAGTGTCATATTCAATGTGCTCACAAAGCCGTCATCTACAGCAATAAAGTAGTACACATAACCTTTACCGTTTTCACGGGTTTCGCCAAATCTAAGTATTGAGGTGGTACTTAGTTCTTGAATATCCACTCCGGGTAGTGATTCGGCTTGTGCCACAGACTGAATTTCAGGATTTTTGAGTAGCTCACTCTTAAGCGATTGGCTTGTCAATCTTTTTAAAGAGTCTGGAACATTCACCTGATTTCCCGTGAGCACAACAGTTTGATCGATGTTCATACCAAGGTTATAACTGCGCAAATAATTTACTTGCAAATAAACCGTGCACATACTGATGATGAGTACCACTGTGGCGCTGAACTGAAAAATAACTAACGATCTCCGGAGAAACTGACCGTGAGAGGAAGACCGGAATTTTCCTTTTAATACGGCCACAGGATTAAAAGATGACAATACAAAAGCCGGATAGATGCCTGAAAGCAACGAACCGGTTACAAGTAGCCCCACGAACAAAATCCAGAAAGATTTATCTTCAAGCAGATTAAGTTGCATCGGTTGCCCCGAAAGTTCACGTAAAATTGGAAATGAGAGTTGAAAGAACACCAGTGCCATTGCACCTGCTATGATATTGATGATAACTGACTCTATCAAAAATTGCCAAATGAGTTGAGTCTTTAACGAGCCCATTACTTTGCGAATGCCTACTTCGCGCGCACGCTCTACTGCTCGTGCCGTGGACAGGTTAACATAGTTTATCCAGGCAATAGCGATAATGAACAACCCAATAAGTGCTATATAGTTAACCGTGCTGGCGCTACCATTAGGTTCGGGTTCGTATGATTTAGTTGAGTAAAGGTGAATGTCTTTTATAGGTTCAGCGATAAAACGCTCATCAACAATTTCATCCTTAAGACTGGCAGATAACGTTGCAAGTTTTTTATTGAAAGCTGTAAGGTCTGTTCCAGGAACCGTGAGCACGTAAGTATACTCGTTGTTGTTATTCCAGGTTTCCTTGTTGTACTGAGGTTTTACGGTGGCGAAGGAAAGTCGCGAAAGCAGAAAAGAAAATTTCAGATGTGTGTTGGGCGGAACATCACCAATAACAGCTTTGATAGCGTATACCCGCTTATCGATTTCAATAGATTCACCAGTAACTTCTACCCGACCGAAATACTTTTTAGCCATTGATTCGGTGAGTACAACTTCAAAGGGAGCGATCAGTGCCTTTGTTACATCACCATGCACGGCAGTATATGTAAATACATTGAATACTGAGTGATCGGCCCAGTACATACCCGTCTCCAGAAAATTTAGTTCTCCGGCTTTTACGCTGGTGAGTCCATCAATCCCATATAGTCTTGCGAAGTCAATGACTTCGGGCATTCTTTCTTTGAGCAGTGGTCCAAGCGGTGCGTACGTTTCGCAATCTGTTGTTACATACTCTGCTCCGTTGTAGTATTCGGTTGTTATCCTAAGCACTTGATCTGAGTTTGTATGAAAGTCTTCGTAGCTATGTTCATACCGAACATACTGAGTTATAAAAAGAAAAGCGGTGATGCCAACTGCCAGACCAAAAATATTAATGAATGAGAAAATCTGGTTTTTGAGAAGACTGCGAAACGCAATGAGAAAGTAGTTTCTGAGCATAGCATTCTGGATTTATTTCTGGAGGGTGCTAAAACGGTGCCAACAGGCATTGACGCTGAATTTGCTCGAAAATCGCATGTGGAATGTCCGCGAATGAAGGATAATGTCCGGAATCGGTCGGCATTATACGTGGGCGAAAATTGAGGTTTCGATATGATATTAAAATTTACTAATGAAGGAAAACTTACCTTCCATCAGAAATCAACAACTCCACCCGTCTGTTTTTCTTACGACCATCCTCCGTTGTATTCTCTGCCATAGGTCTTGAACTACCCTCACCGGAAGTTTCAATGCTTTTAAGGTTAACACCATTGCCCACCAGGTATTCGGCCACTACATCGGCTCGTTGTTTCGATAATGTCAGGTTATGTGCTTCTCTTCCGGTGTTGTCGGTATGGCCTGAGATTTTAACCGAACGTTCCGGATGCGCAAGCAGGTAGTCAACAATTGGATTGAGTGTAGGAAAATGTTCGCTACGCAATGTTGATTTGTTGGTTTCAAATAAAAGCTCAGCCCCTAATACAATCAATGTATCGGACATAACTTTTGCAACTTCCATTGCTATTGGCTGTGTAACGGTAGTATCCACAGCAATAGGTATTACTTTTTTAACTGGTGGCTTACGCGTGATGGTTGTATCTACCCGGATGTTTTGATAAGCACCGCGTTTCGCATTGCGGGCAATCTTCTTTTTGAATTTTTCATAACTGATGGCCTGCAAGGGCGCAGTATGCCCCGACTGAATGCGGCACAGTCTGCGGAAGCAGAGTACTTTGCCAAACACAGAATGCCTCGAATTTTTGTTTACGCGCTTCAGTCGCTCCTTATTGGCGCCACTCAGATGAGACACCATCATCGGCATTTTCGCGTTGCCATAAGTACCTTTAATTTGTTTCACCTTTGCCTACCAAGATAGACGCAGAGTTTGGAAAGGGTTGCATGTGAGGAGATTTATTTGTGGGAACATAAAAACTAATCGCAAAAAAAACTTATCGAAATTTTATGGAATTCCGGCTACAGCGGCATCTAACCGTTGTACCTAATACAATTCTATGAAGCTGAATTTTACTGCTCTTCTGTTTCTCATCGCGCTCCTAGCGCAAGCTCAGGAACGAATAATCTCAGGCAGGCTTACATCAACAGATGATGGAAGTCCCCTACCCGGTATCAACATCACCATTAAAGGAAGCTCCACTGGTACCGTTACCGATGCAAATGGATACTACTCAATACGGGTACCTATTGGAGCCACGCTGGTGTATTCATTTATCGGTATGCAAACCCGTGAGGTTGTAGTAACAGAAAATAATCTAAAATCGGGTAGCTCAGGTAATCAACGTATCAAAGAAACCAAGAACAAGTCTGTTCCGGTACCGCGATCCTTTTATGATACTGTTCATTTAAATCAAACCGGGCTGGCCACATTTACTGACGATATGCCTGCCTATCGCAGCACAAGCAAGATTAATCCGGCAACGATTAGAGCAATAAAAATTAAAGGTAAAACCTATTACATTAAATCAGATACTGATCCCACATTGCCAAAAGGTTTTGCCATCCAGTATGCAAACACATTTGGGTTGGAACAGATAAACAAACTGCCGGCTCTGCAGCGTGCATACGCGCAAGGCCGAACCAATGGAAGTTCATTACAATGGGTGGGTGCAGATCAACAGGAAATTTTTTCATGGGGCCCGCTAACCCGAATGCTGGAGTTTGACGGAAGCCCTAATGACTTTGATAAAAATGGAAGCTTGGTACCAGTCGGAACAGGAATCGGCAACGCTGCCAAAATCTATAATCCAATGTCGTTATTCAGAACTGGTTTTGTGCAAGCCAATGAGTTAACGTTTAATCGCACGTTAGCACGAAACGGCAGCTTTAATTTTGATGCTGAGCACAGAACTCGAAGTGGTGTAATTCCAAATTCGCGATACCAGAAAGTTAACCTGGCCGCTACACTTAAAAATTTTTACCTGAAAGAAAATCTACACCTCAACGGTTCAGTGTCATTTAATCGCTCTACCGGTAATCTGCTTAACCGCGGGGCTAATCTCACTTCTATTATAGGAGCTGTTTACCGCACCCCGGTTACATTCGATAATACCAATGCGCTTGCAAAAAGAGCAGCGATCAATGGTACTGAGTCATATCGTTTGCCAGATGGCACATTACGATCTCACGCTGCGGGATTGGTCGATAATCCATACGGACTAATTAGCCAATTACCTGATACCGAAACACTGAATCGTTTGCTTGCTACCACCAATTTGCGCTATCAACCCAAAGGCAAATTTGATTTTGTATTTAACGGCAATCTCGATCAGCAGTGGAACACAAGCAGGTTTGGAATTCCACCGGGTTATTCAGGTACAACCGCTGGTAGGTTAACAAGGCGTAACGATAATCAGGCCTATGCCACCTCAATTTTTGCAGCAAATTATTTACAGAGTCAGGACAATAATGAATTCAAACTCGCGCTCACTTACCAAACTGAATATCTTAATCGCGAATTGAATCGCTTGGATGGATTCGGATTTCAGTCCCAAGAAAACTTCAGCAATCCGCAACAGGCTGATTCTGTTGCATCGCTAAACAGAGATCAATATCGCACTACCCATCAACTTACTCTAAAGGCTCACTACGAATGGCAATGGCTCAATGCTTTTATCTTAAACAGAAATTATTTTTCAAATACTGTTAACTACCAACACTATGTAAATTTATTTCCCACGGCCAGTATAAGTGTTGATATTAAGCAGTTATTGGATTTATGGTCTATTAATCAACTAAAACTTTATTCAACTACAAGCCGCAGTATTCGCGAGGCACCGTTACTCTATTCAAATTGGTCATACCAATCATTGGCTTTGCAAGCCCAACACTATTCACAGTTTTATGAGTCAGATGAAATTCTCTTCAACCGGTTGGTGGCCCCAGAAACAGAATGGAAATCGGAGCTTGGATTAAAGTTTGATGCGAACAGGCTAAGTGCCGAGGTATCGTGGTTTGGCAACACCACAGCTAACTTCATTGCACCCGTAAATTCTCCACAAGGGTTCAGGCTTAGTAATACCGCCACTATTCAAAACCGTGGCTGGCTTATTTCGGGTCGGTACATCACCTACATACCGCAAGGCAATTGGTCAATTGATCTGAAGTGGAGTAAATACAACAGCGTGGTAAAAGAACTTTATTCCCCAGCCGATTGGATTGCGTTAGCCGGCTTTAGTGAAGTACAACAGGTATTGGCAACGGACAAACCGGTAGGCGCTATTTATGGAACCTCCTATCTAAAAAACGATGCTGATCAAATTATTATCGGTGCCGATGGCTTTCCAATAAAAGACAGTAACCTGAAAATGATCGGCAATCCAATTCCGGATTGGACACTGAGTCTGGCTTCTTATACCAACTGGAAACAATTCAAACTCTCAATCCTTTTTGATTTTAAAAAAGGTGGCGAGATGTGGAATGGTACCAGCAGCGCGCTGGATTACCTCGGTAGATCGCAACATTCAGGTGAGTACCGAAACTTATCGATTTTTCTGTTTGAAGGTGTTAATGACAGTGGTAACCCAAATCTGGTTCCGGTAAGTTTTTACAATCCTGCTAATCCGTTAGCGGATAACCGGTGGGTACGATATGGCTGGGATGGTGTAGGCGAAGACTACATAGAAGATACTTCGTGGATCAGGTTAACAGAGTTGGCACTCTCCTACACTACCCGATATAAAGTTATACATGGCATTAAAAGCATCCGGCTCTCACTGATTGGTCGAAATCTTTTTGTGATTACACCTTATACCGGAGTTGATCCGGCTGCATCGCTGTTTGGCTACAGCACCACACAAGGATTAGATCTTTTCAATACACCATCGGTACGCAGTTACACCGCACAAATCACTTTAACATTTTAGCTTATGAAAAACAAACATTACATAAATCTGGCTATCAGTTCACTTCTGATTATCGTTTGTGCCTTTCAAGCCATAGAAGAACCTGAATTTATTAGCAGGTTAAAAACCAGTCTTAGAACGTACAACCAAAACTTAACCGAAGAAAAGGTGTATGTGCAATTGGATAAGCCATTCTATAAACCAGGCGAAGACATCTGGTTTAATGCCTTTGTAGTTAACAGCAATTCCAACCGGCCAACCCACATCAGCGATGTACTCTACGTAGAGTTGATTGATCCGAAAGGAAATGTGGCGACCAAACTTGATCTGGTGATACGCGAAGGAACCGCCCATGGCGATTTTATGATTTCTGACTCAGCCCCTGGTGGCTTATATCAAATACGGGCATACACCCAATGGATGAAGAACTTTGGAAAAGAGAGTGGATTTAAAAGGGAAATTCAGGTGCAACGAATCATAACACCACGCCTGTTATTAAAGTTAGATTTTGAAAAAGAAGCTTATGGGGCCGGTGAGCCAGTAAGCGCCAAGTTAACCATCAGCAATTTGAAAAATGAAAAAGTAGAAAATGCTTTGATTGACCTCACAATTAAGATTGATGGTATTACCAAACTCACAAAACAAATAAAATCTAATGCCGATGGAATAGCGACCCTTAACTTTCAATTATCCGATACCTTAACCACTACAGATGGAATTTTACAGGCTGTAGTAAATACAACTGATATTCAGGAATCAATTACACGTGCTATCCCGATTGTATTGAACAAAATCTCAGTTCAGTTTTTACCCGAAGGTGGAAATTGGGTGCAACATGTAAACTGCCGCATAGCTTTTAAAGCGTTGAACGAATTTGGCAAAGGTGCCGATGTAGCGGGAGTTATTCTGGATGAAGAGCAAAATGTAGTAACCAGCTTCAAAAGCTTTCACATGGGAATGGGTGCATTTGAACTGAATGGTGCTGGTAATAAAAAATATTATGCAAGGATTGATAGTCCACCTGGTAATCAGACGCTCATTCCTCTTCCGGAGCCAGCAAAAACCGGATTGGTATTAAACCTGATAAACCGGGATGACAAAAATCTTTACTGGAATCTTTATGCACCGGCAGAGACCGAAGTTTATCTGGTAGCACAAACCAATGGCGAAATACATTTTGGCGAATATTTTAAACTAAAAGCCGGAGTAAATTCAATTACCGTTGCCACCACAAATTTTCCGGCTGGCATTACCGTATTTACCGTATTTGATCGTGAACAAACAGAACAATGCGAACGCCTTGTGTTTGTGAATAGACAAAAAGGTTTGCAAATCAAACTTACTCCCGATAAATCACGCTACCTGCCACGCGAGCAACTTAATCTTGATATTCTTACTACAGACAGCAATGGTAAGCCAATGCCGTCAAAGCTTTCGGTAAGCGTAGTGGATGACAAACTGATTTCGTTTGCCGATGATAAGCAAGACAATATTTTATCAGCCTTGCTATTGAGTTCAGAATTAAAGGGTGAAATTCAGGAACCTGCTTTTTATTTCGATGCTACAGAACCAAAAGCCATTGCCGCTTTGGATTACCTGTTGATGACACAAGGTTGGCGCAGGTTTAGTTGGAAGGAAGTAATTGCAAATAATAAACCTATTGTATTTGCAGCCGAGAAGAATAAAAACATCTCAGGTGTGTTGACTAATGATGCCGGAGCCGGAATTGCCGGGGAAGTTACCTTGCTTGAACTTGGTGGCAAGAACAGAGCCATACAGGTTAAAACCACCCGCGAAGGTCACTTCCTTTTTAGAAATACGGATCCCTCCATTCCACTATTGTTGCTTACAAAGAAGCCCGGAAAAATTTCGTTGCGTAAAGAAAGTACTTTTTCAATTTCGCTAAACGATAAGGAAGGAACAGTGTTGTTGCCGGATAATCCACAGCAAACAACTGCATTAGCCATAAAACGAATGGAGGTTTCAGAAGAAACTGATTCAGACCTGAATATGGATATGGGAATGACTGCCGATGTAACACAACTTAGTGAGGTAGTAGTTACCGGCTACGGTGTGATTGAAAGGCGCGACATGGCTGGCAGCGTTGTAACTATACAATCAGATAATCTGAACGAGCGCTTAAATGCTTCAAGTATTGAAAGCGCATTGCAGGGACGAGTTGCTGGTGTAATGATTACGCCACAAAGCGGAAATCCGGGTGCGCAGGCTAACCTTATAATTCGCGGATTTAGTTCTCTTGCCGGAGGCCGGCACGAACCTTTGTATGTAATTGATGGCCACCCTATCGGCACCAGTCTTAACCAAAATTTTTCTAATGGTAGCATGATTGGCCCCAACGAGATTCTTTCCATACAGGTAATCAACTCCCCCGAAGCCAGTGCTTTATATGGAAGTGCAGCCGCCAATGGTGTGATTGCTATAACTACCCGCAACCATTTAGGCTATTACAATCCGGTAAGAAAAAATAAACTCAATTATAACAGTCATGCCATTACACCACGAAAATTTTCGCGTACCCGTCAGTTTTATGTTCCGGCTATTTCAACTGATATAGAAGAGCGTACCGACTTCAGAAGCACCATCTACTGGAATCATACCGTAGTGACAGACGCGCGCGGAAAAGCCAGTGTAACGTTTAACAACAATGATGATGTTAGCGCGTTCCGCATTACAGCCGAAGGATTTACTGGAGATGGATTAATTGGCCGAGCGGAAGAAGTTTACTATACCACGTTACCACTTGCGTTAGATGTAAAGCTTCCTGAATTTCTGGGTTATGAAGACGTATTAAAACTTCCTGTAAGAATTAAGAATGAAACGATAAACCCGGTAGAAGCAATCGTCATATTGGATTTACCCCATGGCCTTCGGGTAAAAGAATCCACACTTCAGAATATTACCATCTCAGCAGCATCTACACAAACAGTTTGGTTTACACTTTCGCCAACCGGTGTGGCTGGTAACTTTCCGATTTCAATAAAACTTAAATCGAAAGCTTACACTGATGTTATAAACCATACGATCAACGTAAAGCCAATTGGGTTTCCCATGCAGCAAAGTTTTTCATCAAAGGCACAAGATCAAACATTCCGGTTTACATTAGAGGATATTGAACAACATTCGCTACAAGCAACCTTTACAGCCTATACCGATATACTGGACGATTTGTTTACCGGTGTGGATGCTATTCTGTGCGAACCCTATGGATGCTTTGAGCAAGTTTCTTCCAGCAATTATCCAAACATTCAGGCCTTGCAGTACCTGAAGCAATCCGGCATGCCAAACAATACGGCAGAAAAACGCGCTATTAATTATCTGCAAAGCGGATACAAAAAGTTAACTGCCTACGAAATAAAAGGTGGTGGCTTCGAATGGTTTGGTCATCCGCCCGCACACGAAGGCTTAACCGCCTATGGCTTAATTCAATTTCATGAAATGCAAAAAGTATTTGACGGAGTAGATGCGAACATGATGAACCGCACGCGCAACTGGTTGCTGAGCCGCAAAGATGGCAAGGGCGGTTTCACTCAGGTATCAGGTAAATATGGATTTTCCGGTGCATCTAAAGAAGTTACCAATGCTTACATCACCTATGCACTATCCGAAACCGGAACGAAAGAACTTTTATCAGAATATCTAAATGCTTCAACAGCAGCCACACGTAGTAACGATATGTATCAGTTGGCACTTGTTGCCAATACAGCATTTAACCTGGGCCGAAATAACGAATATGCTACCCTGATAAAACTTTTCAAAGATTACATACTTGCAAACGGATATGAAGATTTACAAGCACAGCATTCCATTGTTTGGAGCAGTGGCCATTCTTTACAAACCGAAATGTATGCGTTATGGACGCTTGCCTTACTAAAGGCACAAGCACCAGACCTTGGCCTTATTAATGGTTGCATCCGTAAGTTAATTGCGGGCAGACAGCACGGGCAGTTTGGTTCTACACAAGCTACTGCACTATCGCTGCAAGCACTTACACAGTATGCAACCTTGGTACGCAGAATACGAACCGATGGCGATATTCAGATTTATCTCAACAACACGCTGGCTGAGAAAATTAGTTATAAAAAAGAAAGTCGGGAGAAATTAGTACTGCAGAATTTTGTAAAAGAAACTGCATCTGAACAACTATTAAGAATAAAGTTTGACAATACTACTGAGCCACTTCCCTACTCGGTTGACTTAAAATGGTACACCAAAAAACCGCAATCAAGCGACCAGTGCAAAGTGGTTCTCAATACTTCATTAAGTACCAAAACCATTCGCTTAAATGAAACGGTTAGGCTTGCAATTTCGCTACGCAACAAAACAAATACTGGTTTGCCAATGACGGTAGCCGTAATTGGAATTCCTGCCGGACTAAGTACGCAACCCTGGCAGTTAAAAGAGCTACAGGAAAAAGGTGTTTTTGATTTTTACGAAATTATGGGTGGCAACCTGGTGTTATACTACAGAGAGCTTGCGCCAAAAGGAAACCAGAATATTAATCTCGATTTAAAAGCAGAGATTCCGGGTTCGTTTGTGGGTGGTACCAGTTCGGCTTATTTATATTATACCAACGAGTTTAAGCATTGGGTTGGTGGAAATACGATTGAAATTCAGTAAAGAGGAAGTGCAATAGTTAATTTTGTGGGCTTTGTTTATCTTTAACAACCCAACATTTGCACCATGCTACCGGAATCTATCTTGCAATTTCTCAATCAACCTTACGCGCTTACGCCAGATCAAATTCAGTTTTACGATAAAAACCGATACATCAAACTCAGGCAGGTATTGGATGCCGACACCACTGCGTATTTTAATAACGTGATTGGAAATAAGGTAGCTGAAATGAATACGGTTACTACCAATGTAACGGAACGTAACACGTATGGCAAAGCGTTCTTACAATTGTTTAATCTTTGGCGCGAGGATGACCACATCAAAGCACTGGTGTTTAGTAAAAGACTAGCAAAACTGGCTGCTGATCTGATGCAAACCGAAGGTGTTCGGCTGTATCATGATCAGGCTTTGTTTAAGGAAGCCGGTGGTGGCATAACACCGTGGCATGCCGACCAGTACTACTGGCCTTTACAAACCGATAAAACCATTACGGCCTGGATACCCTTGCAGGCAGTTCCCCTATCAATGGGGCCATTAGAGTTCAGTGCTGGTAGTCATACCATTGTGGAAGGAAGAGAACTGGCCATTGGTGACGAAAGTGAAGTTGCGATACAACAACGTTTACGAGTAACTGATTTTAAACACGTAATTGAACAGTTCGATCTGGGCGAGATCAGTTTTCATTCGGGTTGGGTGTTTCATCGCGCAGGCGCCAACACCACCAACAACATGCGCAAAGTGATGACGGTTATCTATATGGAGCGTCACATGAAACTAAAAAATCCCGATAACGAAAATCAAGTAAAAGATTGGGAAACATGGTGCCCTGGTGCTGTTGTTGGACAAGAAATTGATTCGCCTTTGAATCCAGTACTCTACTGATTCTCATCGACCAATCGAACTTACCTTCCATCAGAAATCAACAACTCCACCCGTCTGTTTTTCTTACGCCCTTCCTCAGTTGTATTATCCGCAATAGGTTTTGAACTACCCTTGCCGGAAGTTTCAATACTTTTAAGATTAACACCATTGCCCACAAGATACTCAGCCACTACATCGGCTCGTTGTTTCGATAATGCCAGGTTATGTGCTTCTCTTCCGGTGTTGTCGGTATGGCCTGAGATTTTAACCGAACGTTCCGGATGCGCAAGCAGGTAGTCAACAATTGGATTTAGTGTAGGAAAATGTTCGCTGCGCAATGTTGATTTATTGGTTTCAAATAAAAGCTCAGCCCCTAATACAATCAGCGTGTCGGCTTTTACTTTTGCAATTTCCATTGCTATTGGCTGTGTAACGGTAGTATCCACAGCAATGGGTATTACTTTTTTAACTGGTGGCTTACGCGTGCTGGTTGTATCTACCCGGATGTTTTGATAAGCACCGCGTTTCGCATTGCGGGCAATCTTCTTTTTGAATTTTTCATAACTGATGCGCTTCATGGGCGCATCGTGGCCGGCCTGAATGCGGCACAATCTGCGGAAGCAAAGCACTTTGCCAAATACAGAATGTTTAGAGTTTTTGTTTACCCGCTTAAGACGCTCTTTGTTTTCACCGCTCAGGTGGGAAACCATCCACGGCATTTTGGGATTACCGTATTCGCGCCCAATCTGGTTAGGAGGCCCCACATATTTTTTTTGAGCCGAGGCACAGCATGCTCCTAGTAGAAAAAAAACTAACAGACCTATTTTCATGTGCAGGTTGGTAAGGGCAAGTACGGCTTCGCATCCACATCTACCAACAAGCACCGCTACTTTACGAAGTTCTGAACGGAAGGTAGGTAACTATTATTGTATTGCTACAGAGGAAATCTTCCTCGCCCCGACAGGGTTGATACCCAGACTAAGGAATCTCTCGATAAAAGCACAGTAATTGTATCTTGTTATACTAGGAACTTCTCTTGAGATTTTAAGGTCGATCGTAAGGGTATATAAACTTTTTAAAGTACGTAATATGCTAACATAACACTGTCATGATATAACAAAATTTATCTAATTATTAGCTTGATACGTGTTTCACTCTCTTTAGTTAACAACTGAAGAAAAAAAACTCCAGGTGAAATGTGGTTGAGGTCGATGTGGTTTATGTTATAGTAACATTCTCCCTTACCAACAATTTGTCCCATTTGATTGTAGATTGAAAAATATACTGAATCATGAATAGGTTCCTGCATCTCAATAAATAACTCGCCTTCTGTTGGATTCGGAAATACCCTAAAATATTCGTTAAAACTCAAATCTTCAACATTAAGAATAGTAGATACTCGCAACGTTCTGCTAGCAGAAGCCTCTTTTGTAAATTGATCTCCAAGCTGTGACACAGTCAGCACAGTTTCGCCAGCCGTTAGAATTTGTACTTTTCCTGTTTGATCAATAGTTGCAACCGAAGGAATATTGCTATGAAAAGTGAGAGGCATCCCTGTACTTGAGGATGCAATCACAACGAAATCATCGTCAGTTACTAACTTCTCGGGAATTTCATCAAATATTATCTGTTGACTAGACTTCCCAACAACTAATGTACGCCTTGCCGTTGCCGGTTCGTAAATTTGATTACCTGGCTGATGAGCACCAATTGTAACTACTCCAGGAGTTATTGGCGTTACCATGTTTCCATTGACCGCTGCGATACTCGGGTTACTTGTAGAAAACACTATTGCTAGTGATGAGGTTGTACTAGCACTAAGTTTGAATGCTGAGCTATTGTAAATCACTTCATCTAATTCTTCAAATGTTATTGTCTGATCCAGTAAGTCTATTTTTTCAAAAAAATATAAATTACGATTTGTTATGTCCATCGCAGCAATACTATTGCCATCAACCGCAACACCAACACCCAAACCCCTGTTTGCCGAGCGATCAGAAGCACATATTTTTTTGTGTTCCATCCAACTACCTGTTTCGTCTCTTGTAAATAAATACAATGCACCAGCACTATTAAGATTATTTTGCCCAATTTCATCGTGATTTTCTGAATGCGCACCGATAACAATAACATCAGATCCGATCGCAACCTTTCCTCCAAAATACTCCCAATATCCTAAGTCAGACGCAACAAGTCTTTGAGCTTCCTGCCAGATTCCATTATTATCTTTAGTGAATACGTAAGCAGCACCACCTCCCGTAACTCCAAAGGGATCTTCATGGGTACCTACAACAATCGAAGTTTCATAAACGGAAACACTTTCACCAAAAGTAGCATCTTTGGTACGAACGGAAGCCGTAATCTTTTGCTTAAAAATCCAATTCCCACTGTTATCTTTCTCAAAGATGTATACAGATCCCGAATTAGAAACAATGTCGGCACCAACAGAATTTGTGTCATTCTTGTGAGCACCAATAACCATTGTACGGTCATGAATACTTATTGAATATCCAAAAAAATCACCATCTGTTTTATCAGGAGCTTTTAAAATTTGTTTCTTTTGCCATATTCCACTTCCATCTCGTTCAAAGACATAAACCGATCCATCGTTATACTGATCTCCATTGGGTAAATATTCAGACCAGTTAGCACCAGCAGCAATTGTTTGATCATAAATTGCAACACTCACACCTAAAAATTCATAATCTGTTCTGTATCCAGCGTTCGCAGATATTAATTTTTGTTTTTGAACCCAATTACCATTTTGGTCTTTCTCAAAAACAAACAACGCACCGGTATCGGCTCCAAACCAACTTGTACCTTGACCATAATCATTACCAGGACTTCCAATAACTGCTATGCCATTGTAAATTGCAGAGGAATATCCAAAGTTTGGTGGGCCCCAATGGCTTGGTGGATTGACCTCCTGAATAACAGTTGAACCCCATTCACCTAAGATATTTTTCTCAAGTATTGTTACATTTTCGTCCATGAAGTGTCCTCCAATTGCTATCCCTTGGCTAAAGGCAAGATTATATTGACTATGCCCAATTCTTGAAGCTATAGTCACATGTGCAGATTCCGTCCATGTTTGAGCATAACCTAAAGAAATGCCAAGCAGTGAAACAAATAGCGAAGCAAGCCCTGCTAATTTCATAAAGCAATTTTAATGTTACCTCTGCAAGGTAAAAGATTTATTAATTATATAGAAGTTAGGCATAAATGGAAATATAAGCTTATTACAAATTTCCAAATACAAGCATCAAGATACTTCACACAAATTACTCATTAACTTAACCAAAGCTTTTTGGCACTAAAACAGTTAGTGGTTTTTTTTTGCAGGTTGATATGGGCGAATATGCCTTTTCGATCTACCAACAGGCATCTCTTGTACCTGCTACCCGCTGCGGTACTTTCTATTTAATACACCAGGCTACGAGTAGCAATACAGCGCTCTGGCGTAATAAAAGTTAACCGAGGTAGCCTGAACATATTTTTATTATTCCGGTATCTCAATAAGTACCTCTTGCTCTAGTCCTTTTTTGCACTTCAGAATCAGATGGAATAAGAAAGTTAATTCATCCGTGTGTTGTGCTTCTATGGTATTGACCAAATGCTTCTGCTTTTCAAAAAGCTCATCTTTACCATACTGGTTAAGCAGGTGCTCCAGGTTTTCGGGTAATAAAAAGCGTCCGCGGTTACCGTTAATCTTGTTTTTAAATTCCGACAGATAGATGTGAATTCCTTTCAGATCAAAATCGCCAAAATGAACATACGGGTTGGGAATAGCATTTAACCAACTGGCAATCGCATTACTGTTCTGGTATCGCCAAACAAACAATGGCTTTAAGGTCTTGAACAAATACTGTTGCCGTTGTATCTCTCTAAAATTTTCGTGCCCTTCCACCACTACTACCGTTACATCGGCTGGTATTGAAAACGTAGCCCACGAAACAATAAATGGAAATACTCCGGCTATGGGCTGCACAGTGTAAGGCACACTATCAAGCGTACACGCAAGCGGTTCATAACTGTTAACAAGAAAACCGGAAAAGACGTTAGTCTTTTTAAACTTCGAATCGGAAGCCGCGATCACAGCATCGGCACGCGTTGTTTCTTCCTGTTCTAAAAAGTGCACGTAATTTTCCAGCGAAGGAATTTCAAATTTATGATGCAGGTACAACCGTAAGTTATCCGCTTGCTGACAATAAACTTTTTTCTGTTGCCTGCCTACCAATCGGTAATCCAGTGCATGATCCGCAATTAATTGATCAACTAATTTTCTGTTGGCTCCTGAACCAAACTGCGAATAATTCAATTCCTCTCCCAACATCATCTGTTGAAGCAGCCGGGCAAGCGAATAGGAAATTCTGCTCTTCATGCTTTATGGTTCTACACTCATGGTGAGCAACGGAATCACCTTGACATACCCGTGATTATCTTTTCTGAACTTGTAGGTATAGTTGTAATGCGTTTCGAGTTTACTCTCGTTGGGCAAACCGTTGATCAGGCAGATGTTGCGCTCTTCGGCAAAGGCAATCAGCTCCTTCAGGTACGGAGCGGAGATCTGCCCTACTTCATCAATAATGCAATGCACCTTAAAGTTGCGCGAAGTCTTTTCGGTAGATTCTTTAATGAACACGTTGAGCAACGTAATGTAGATCACCGCCTTCACCAGCATATCGGTACCGGTAGAACCCACCTTATCAATCTTCTCGATCCAGCCGGTGTCGTTCTTCCCTTCCTTGATACGGAAGCGCAGTTCAAACAAATCCTTCACGTTGATTTCTTCGTACCGCTCTTCGGCAATGGCTTTTTGTAAATCGCCCAACAAATCAACCGAACGTCTGTCGATTTCACCTTTGCCTTTTATACCGGGTGTTAAACAGGTTGGCTTCGCCATACAAGAACGGATTTTGTTCGCGGAAGTCGGCAATGCGCTGCAGCTTGCGCAGCACTTTGTTCTCGCTGTCTTCCGATTTCAGTTTTATGTATTCAATCAGGCGCGAGCCTTCAAAAGACGCTTTGCTGAAGTCGCCCTCCATTTTGCTGATCATACGACTGATGCGTCCTTTAAACTCGGTAAGCGCCCGCATCTTACTGGCAATGGCATCAATCAACATGCCGTGGCTTTTGGCTACTTCGGCAATTGAAATTTTGATTTTGTCTTCAGCATAAAACTCTTCGAGGTACGAAGCAAAACGTTCGAACTCCGCCTCGCCACCTGCAGTATTAATTCGAAAGTTAAAATGGTTATCGGTACGAAACCGCCCCGCAAACTCACTCACGTTCTCTCTAAACTTACCAAACTGCGCATGAAACTCGTTATCATTAGCCTGAAGCTGCGAACACAAGGCGGTTATGCTAAGCTCAGTGCGACCCGCAGGTTCCTGATCGATAAGGTGCCGCAGACGGTCATAAAGTATCCGATCTCGAAAATGATTGTCAAAATGATGCAATCCATCCGCAAATTCTTTCAACTGGCTATGCAATTGTTTCAGTTCATCATCATAAAGCTTACGTGTTTTAGCATAGACTTCCCGTGCTGCCTGAAAGGAAGTATCGGCCGACTTCAAACTATCTTCTAACTTCTGTTTTTGCTGGGTAAACTCACCCACCCGATCAAATAACTCGCGCTTGTCTTTTCGGTAATCGTTAAGTAGCGTAGCCTGCTGATCAATGGCTGCAAGGGCTTGCTTCAGCGATTCAATCTCCTGCTTTAGTTTTTTAAGGCGCGTATCATCAATTCCTTTCTTCTTTAATACAGTGGTCCTCTCTTTTTGCAGTTTGCTTTTTCGCTCCTCCATATCGGCCAGCTTATCTTCGCGCTGCTCTTTAACTTTCGCTGTTTCCCGATCAAAAGCGCGTTTAAGTTTCACCAGTTTTTCCTGATAACTTTCTTCCAGTGCCCGTAAGTTGTTTTTCAATTTCTCTTCCTGCAGCTTTAATTTCTCCTGCACCGAGGCAATTTCTTTTTTCAGTTTCTCCTGTTGCTCGTAAAGGGCAACACTTTCCTGCTCGCGTTGCTGCTCACCTTTTCGTTTTAATTCATGCAGGTCGAGATTAAATTGCTGTGCTTTCTTTTCATCCTGCTCCAGATCATATTGCACCTGTGCAATCTCCTTCTTCAGGCTGGCAATCTTCTTACTGATAGTCGCTTGCTTTGTTTGCTCTGCACGCACCTGCTCCTCGCGAAACTGCAGGAAGTTAGTGTGCAGTTCAGAAATTTTCTCACGCAGTTCACTTCGCACCTGTTCGTATTGCTCCAGCGACTTAGCCTGCACCGGCAGGTTGCTTAAGTCAAGCCGAATACCATACAATGCATCCACATTTTTTTTGATAACCTGCGGATTAAGTTCCGGGTTGAACAACAAATCCTCATGACATACTTTGCCAATGGTTTCATACCAGGCAGGATAATGCTCCTGCAAATAACCAAACAAGGCATGCTGGTGCACCGAAAGCTTGTCATCTATCCTCTTAATCTCCGCTTCACAATTTGAAATTTCAAGTTGATTCTTTTCGGTGTACTGATCGGTTTCAATTTTGTTGCGCTCGGTGATGTGCTCACTTTCTTTTTTCAGCGCATCAATAGCCGTGCTCTTTACTTTTAGCGAAGCTGTTAGTTCCGGTTTGCGTTTTTCGATGGCCAGTAACTTTTCTTTCAATTCGTTTACCTCACCGGCAAAGTAGTGGTGTTGCCGCAGTTGCTGTTCTTTGTGCTGCGCATCTTTTAAAGTAAACTCCAGCGTTTGCTTTTGCTCACGCAGTTGCTCGGTACTTGCAGCATGTTCGCCTTGTTGTATGTCTTTATCTTTCAGAAACAGGTCGCGCAATTGGTTCTTTTCTTCCTGATGATTTTTATCCAACTGCAGCCCTTGCGATTGTAATACGTACTCAAACTCCCTGCGTTCATTCTCCAGCGCATCAAACAGTGTTTTAAATTGTTGTTCTACATCGCTGAAGCCGGCCGTGAGTGTAACGTATTCGTTTTCGCGCGCCTGCACATCCAACTGAAGCCGGGGTTTATCTTCCGCTTCGCGAAGCAGATCGGCTATACCCTGATCTTCATATTCTGTCTGTTTCTTTTCTGCTTCCCGCAGCTTCGATCGTAACGCACCAATCTCTTGATTGGTTTCCTTGTGGCTGTCACGATGCAGTTCTTCTTTCGCACGAAAATCCTGTTCATGAACTTCCAGGTGCTGGCGCTTAGCTTCTACCTTTCCGCTGATCTCATCTTTTTGAACAATGGCATACTTTAGTGCTGCACCCAAATCAGCAGCCAGTTTGCGCTGCTGTATTTTTAGTCGCTGGATCGTTGAAAAATTATCGCGAATCAAATCGCTGCGCTGACTGCTGTCTTTTCGGAAAAACGTTTCGATATCCTGATACCGTTCCGAAAACTGACGCAACTGCCGCTCAATGGTTTTCAGTTCGATAGTGGTATGCTTGGAGCCGATGGCGTTGGCAATACACTCTTTTACAAACTCCGCCCGGATGACCGATTCGGAACTGAGGAAGATGGAAGTAATAGCCAGCGGAATGTTGTGGTAGTTGGCATTGCCTTTCATCAACGCATACTTCTTGTAACGCTTATCGGGGTCGGCACCATAAACAATGTTGCGATACCGTTCAAAGGTTTCGATCTGATCGCTGTAGTCGATCTTGTTCTCGTTAAGCCGCGCCAGCACAGCTTTGGGCAGCAAGGCTTCTTTCTCGTTGATGTAATGCTCCGGATCGAAGGCGCCATCCACAAACCGATAAAACAACTTGGTGTTGCGATACACCATCACATGAAAAAATCCTTCTTCGGTAGCCAGTTCATACACGATGTACGAATTGGGATACTGAAAATAATAATCTTCAAAAGTTTTTTGCGAAGTAGAGATACCCAGTTGGCGCGTGTTGGCACTATAGAAAAATAAAATGGCCCGCTGCAACGTAGTTTTACCCATGTTGTTGGTACCTACAAAGCAGGTGTTACCGGCTATCTCTACATTGGAATAGTCCGTATTGGCAATATTGATAAATACAATCCTGTTAAGAATTCTTTTGCTCTCCGTCATCGTCAATCGTTATAAGGGTAATCACCTGTTCCAGATAATGAATGGCATCCATTACTTTATATGTGTCTTCATCTTCCTGTTCAAAAAAACCAGATAGTGCCAGGTCACCAGCAATCTCGGCTACTTTATCCACCATCTTCTCTCTTCGCGAAAGCGCCAGCAGTTTTTGTTTTAATCGTTCATTCGAAAAACATTCTTCTGCAATTTGCGTAACGCGGTAGCGTGTACCCGCAGTGGGCTTCTGGTCCATCGATGAAAAAAAATCCATCACATCAATGTAATAGGCAAACTGCTCAATCTTC
This sequence comes from Cytophagales bacterium, assembly GCA_017303795.1. Classification (GTDB taxonomy): domain Bacteria; phylum Bacteroidota; class Bacteroidia; order Cytophagales; family Cyclobacteriaceae; genus ELB16-189. The sequence goes on from JAFLBR010000006.1 coordinate 286,681, forward strand.
TTTTCGATGGAAAGATTCGGCTCATCGGACTGGCTGAAGTAATAGTAGTTATGCCCGTGCTCCAGTGAATAACCGGTGTGCGCAAAAAGTTCGCGAAGCTGATTGAAGTTATCTTCAAAACTGATGACATCATACAATTTTCCGCGGCTGCCGTTAGCACTGATAAACTGCCCGCGACTGAGGATACCGAAAATTTCAGGTGCTTGTTTAGGAATGGCGTTCATGAAACTGGTTTGCGGGCCGGCTTGATGATGGCATAGCCCAGTTTAAGTTTTTGTTTTTTCTCGTTTACATAATCCATCTTTCCGAGCTTCCCGGAGATAGACAGTTTATGGTCGTAATCAATAGTGATACCTACATATAGAGAGATGCGTTTTTCCAACGACAACGTACCTACCTTATCCGGAAATTTGTAGTTGATCACAAACTGAAAAAGATCACTACGACTGTCCATGAATTTTTCTACCAGGCTATCAATGTTTAAGCTGGTAGATTCTTCCAGCATGTTCGCATCGAAACCATCTTCCATACGTCCGGCAGGTTTTTGCTGATGGTTGCGCAACAGGTTTAACTTACCGGCCAGCTTACGGGTAATGGTATAGCCACGATCGGAATACAACAGATCCAACGACACCCTTGCCTTCAACGGATTTCTCCGCTGAAACATCAACGCCCGTGTGCCGGTTACCACATCAATAAAATTGGTTTTGTATTTAAGCTCTTCGTAATCCTTTAATTCCTTCAGGCGTTGGATCTTCTTATAGATGGCTGCCTGATATTGAATGCGGTTGATGTAATCGATAATCTGCGATTGTATTTCGCTCAGGTAATCGCGGTTACGCACCAGCACATAACGCAAATCGCTTACAATGGAATTTAATTCTGCATCAATAACCGTATTAAAAAATCCCTGGGCCTCGGATATAATCTGTTCCGATTCTTTAATCAGATTGATGATGTCGTCACGCTTGGCTTTATACTTATCGAGTTCCTGAAGTTTGATCAGGTAGTTGTCCTGATTTTTATACGTGTCGTCTATGTTCTTGTGAAGCTTCATCACCTCACGGGAAGTAGTGGAGCTTATCTTCTTCAACGACCGCTTGATGTTGCGCAAAAAACGGGTGTTGCTGTCAATGCGGTAGTATTTCAGGTTTTCGTTTAACGATTGAATGTTATCGTTAATAAAGCTGGTGGTAACTTCCCCGATCTCCAGAAACTCTTCAATGAACGTAACGATGCGATCGTCCAGCCCGATGGTTTGATTATTCTCATGAATGATTTCATAGCTCACCAGTTTCTCGAGCTTCTCGTCCGACATGTCATCGCGAGCCAGAATTTCGGCTTTGTTCACCGAGTCTTTACTGCCAAAAAGCAGCTCGATGACATCCCGGCTTTGGTACAGCAGGTTTACGAGATCGCGGATAGAAAGCGGGTGCTTCAAAATGCAGAAAGTAGAACCTTAAAATTACCAAGAAAAATGGTTCTGTAGCAGAAAGCCTATCGGCATCACCAATCTGTTTATTTCAGATAATCAAGCAGATAGAATTTAATGCTGTACCAGTAATTGCCATCAGCCTAAAACTCAGGCATTCAAACAAGTTTAAAGCTTATAGAGGCACGCCAGCCGTACAGGAAAGACATTGATTAGCGAACGCATCGTACTCGTCATAAGCAGCGCCAATTTTGCCAAACAGGGTAATAATTCTGTCTATGCGAACCCTGACACCAGAGTCTAACAAGATGAATATGCCTTGCCCCGATATTTCATCGAGCTTGATAACTCTGCCCGTTACTTCATCAACTTGGTAACCTGACCAGAAGAATACTTTACCAAAAGTTTGCAGCGCCATTTGTTCTGCAATTGTCTCTCTGAATTCGTAAGCAACTGGTGTAAAGGAGTTGTCCATGCGGTATTAAATTAGCAGTACTTTTTTAAAACCAACTTTGTCGTAAATAGATTCATTTCCGATTCTTAAAATCTTGGCAACTCAAAATGCTTCACCTACAGAAAAGTAGAAGTAGCCACCTTCTTTGCCAACCGCATAATCAAAACGGATATTTAATCGTTCGGCTGGATTAACCAACAAACGCAAACCAGAGCCTACTGAATATTTAAGTGTTGATAACCGGATATCGTTAGGTGATCTAAACACATCGCCCACACCAGCAAAGCCTACAACGCCTAAACGCCAGAACAAATGTGCGCGGTATTCAACTTGTGTACCGATAAAGTGATTATCGCGATAACGGTAGCGGGGATAACCTCGTAGCATATCATCGCCACCAGCAACAGAAAGATCGAGAAAAGGAACATCGCCATAGCTAAGGCGCAGTTTGGTTTGCAGGTTAAGCGATTGCTTTTTCTTAACGAGCCAATGTTGTTGATAAATGGCATTAATACCAACAAAGGAAAAAGTACTACCAAAAGCTGGTGTATAAACATACGTAGATAACTCGGCAAGCTTACCCGTCTGTGCATTAATTGCATTGTCCCGGCTATCATAAACAGCAACGGCACCCAATGCAGACCCAATGCCGCCTTTATAACCGGTAATGGTACCTTGCTCCAGTACACCACCTGACGTGTAACCAAAATTAAATTCGTATTCAAAATGATAATCGAATCCTACAAATAAAGAAGGCCTGATCTTTTTTAGCATCAGGTTTTTAATACTGACTAAACTATATTCATACCGCTCTTCCTGTGCTGATATTGTATTATTGCCAATGCCAAAAAAGCGATCAGGGAAATTGCGGTAACGTACTTCTCCCTTTAACAGATAATTTTCATTACGTGTAAAAACATTCCAGACGCCCCACATATCTAATTGCCGGTTTTGGGTGTAGTCGGCCAAAAACTGGATATATGAAATCCGGGTAAGAACTTCGTCTTCAGTTTTAGGCGGCACCTTAAAGTAATATACACCTGCGCCACCATAAGCCCAACGCGTATCGGGTGTATAGTATAACAAGGGCAAAACAAAGAAACCTTTCTTTTCAATGCTCAGTGTGTCATCCAGCGGAGCAAAGCCTAAAAACTTTTTTTGCTTTTGTGCAAATGCTGTTTGTGCAAACAACAGTATGGCCATTAAATACAACACACGCAGCTTCAGGATCATGCTCTAGAAAACTCTAAAATAATCTTTAATATTTCTTAAGCGACTCAATAAAATCCTGCACAATCGCATCGCGGTTAAAGTTCTCCCAGATTTTGATTTGCCGAACGTTATCAGGTCGCTCGATCCACTCACCATTTACAAACAATGGTGCAGGATGTGCAGTAACCTGCGCCCATTCCTGATTCTTCACGATAGCAACAGCAGCCATATCAAACAACGATCGTGCAGGCGGATCGCCATGATAATCGATGTGTTCAAAGAGATTCACAGCGTAATCACCAAAACAATAAAACTCACCACCGTGCCGACCGATAACAGATTTTGAAATACTAGGACCTAATCCAGGCATCACCTCGCCTACTTCACGTTTGGTAATGGTTACTACCGATGTACCGGTAGTCTTACCATAACGAACTGTAACCATTTCGAAATCTATTTTCTTATTGAGCAGGTAATTCATGGCTGTAGTGTCGTTATTCTGGTTGTGCTCACCAGGTTCTGGATAATTAGAGCCTAACCACACCAACCGGATGCGATCTGCTATCGTAGAATCTTTTGCCACTGCAAATGCCACATTGGTTAACTTCCCTACTGCCAGCACCACTAATTTATCGGTAGCGCGTTTATGTGTTTCTTCAATAATTCGGGCCACCGCTTCGTGGCCATCATAAACAGCCGAATCTATCGTAGAAACAATTTGCTGAAACGATTGATCGGCTCCTTTTAATACTGGCAATGTATCGGCATTACAAAGTTGAAGTACCCGAATAGCTTCGGCATATTGCATTTCAATGTTACCACCACTTGATGTGGTGTTAATAGTAATGGCTTCAATTTTAAATACATCCTGATTAAACAAGAGGTAAGCTAATGCGTGCTGATCATCCAATTCGTTATTGGTGTCGGTATCAAACACTACTCTGATTTTCGGAGTCAATTTCTTTTTTGATGCATCACAACCTGCTAAAAGAATGACCAGAAGAAGAATAAGATATGATTTCATTGGATAATGATTGTTTCAAATTTAATCTGCTACAACACAATATTATTTTGAGGCATAATCGGATCGGGCAACGAAACTTCATCCAGCATATCGCGCATATCAATCTCAATGGTGCGACTAATCTGTGTGATGGGCACATCGTTCGCACTACCTTCAAATGGATTTACTGAACTTTCGCCCACCGTATCCAATGTAAGCAACGCCCAGGTAACTATTGCCGAAAAAGGAATGTTAAACCAGATGGAATAACCTTCCACTAAAGTACCCGTACCGAGTTTTTCAAATTCGTGTAGTAACCCAAATGGAAAGAAAATCACAAAAATCAACAACAAGTAAGTGGCTATGGACGCGAAATTTCGGGGATACGGAAAATTTTTAATTCGCTCTGCTTTACCTTGTTCATCTGTAAGGCGCATGAGTGCTTGCTGCAATTGAGTCCACTGAAAGTCGTTTATTGTACCTGCTTTTCTAAGTGTTGCTAATACTTCCGATTGCTTTGCTGTAAGTTGTGTAGCCCGGTTTTTCTTGGAAAGAATATAGGCAAGTTCTTCTGGTGTTAAGTAATTTTTTAACTCATCTTCCACTTTACCCACTCTTTCCGGAATGCGGTAATGCGATTCCTGAAATTCTTTATTGCGCCACTCCTGCATGTTTTCCCAGGCCCGTGGTTCCCGCAGTTGAAATCGTAAAGCAGTAAGCCAGGCAAAATGGCGGTAGAAAATTTGTTTTGTTGTTTCTGCATTTGATTCACCTAATGCATCGCGTAGGGTGTAAGCAAAACTGCGGCTGTTGTTAATGATTGCACCATAAATCTGGCGTGCCTCCCAAATGCGGTTGTAGCTTGCATTGTTCTTAAATCCTACAATAAAAGCTACTACAGTACCCATTATAGCAATGGGTTGCCATGGCAATGCAATAAACGTAAGCCCGAAGGCATACAATACTGTGGGAATTGTGGCCAACAAAAGCATCCAATAAGTATCTCTGCGGGTCCATCTAAAAAAATCTAAGGGTGAGTAACGTCTTCCGGTGTGCATGGTTTAGAAAAAAATATACCTGATGCAAGCTAATCAAATAGTTTGATCAACCACCTGCTGGAATCATTCGTATCCATAAAGAAGCAACCTACCTTTTAGATCTCAAAACTTTATCGACCGTAAGGTTAGTAAGAGTCAAGTGCCATTTTTTATCCAAAGGAAAATGATTTTTTTCAAAAATCTGAGGATCAGTTAAAAAGTACTGATCGTTAAATCGACTAACAAATTGTTTACTCTCACTATCAATCTTTCCGCTCGCCCAGGTGGCATCGCACAAATACCATTTGCCGTTTAGCTTAACGGCATTCCAGTTATGGTTGGGCAAATTTTTGTTCAGCTTTGCACCCGGTGTGCGACCGTAGCCATCTACAATTACACATTCAAGTCCGGAAGCCAAAGCCAGCTCGCGAATAAGGTAGGCGTAGCCGGTACAAATTGTTTTATGATTATTCAAGAGTTCATAATACAAGGTCTTGCTAAATTCTTTATACCACGCTTTTAATTCTGCTTCTGTTTTACACTGCTCACGGTGTTGTTTATTTTTCAGATACAATTCGTAGTCGTTTCTGATGTTTAAACAAACCCATGTAAATACTGCGCGGAATTTCTCTGCTTCATTTGTAAATGGTCGCGTTAACTTACCAGCAAGGTCAGGTAAATTAGTTAAAGGGTAATTAGGATATAATCGTGCGACACTATCTGCCCTACCAAAATTTACCTCTTTAAAATCACTTACCTGAGCCCTTGCCGATAATACTGCCAGCCATACCACTATGCATGCAAGCAATCGCATTTGCTTAGTGGTTTAAACTTCTGCGTTTCTGTTTTGATTTCGCAGGTGCATCCATCCAAACTTCACCCAACACATTCAACGGATCTTCTTCCATGCGAATCTCAATAAACTCAGGCATGTTGGCCGTAACCGTATATTCCTGTTTCTTCAAGCCGATAAAACTGAAAACCAAAGTCTCACCCGCTTTAAGTTTTCGAGGAAAGGTAAACTTGCCATTTACATCAGAGAAGGTACCTACATTGGTATCTTTCAGGTAAATGTTTACGCCCGTAAGCGCGGTGTTTTCCTCGACTGAAAGCACCACTCCCTTCACTTCATAAGAAGTTTCAGAGGGCTGAGCACTGGTCTGTGCGAAGGCTACCACGCCTAAAAGCATGAGTACAATTGTTAGTGCATGGCGTAATCCTGAAAAGGTAAACGCTTGTCCGGAAACCGAACCATTGGAAATAGAATTTGTTTTCATAAGCATTAGGTTTTTTTAAACCAGATGCAGCGGAAAGGGGGATTCCATAAAAAAATATGAAATATTTCTGCTTGGACTTACTGACCCTTATCCTTCCCCAACGCTATCTTATAATTATCAGGAGTTCCTGACAATTTCAAATTGATAAACCGAGTGCGTTTTGCATCATCCCGATACTGAATCTGGTCCTCCTTTAGAGAATCTGGTTCAACATTTTTGCCAAATAATTTTTGGGCAGCCACCTGCGTTACAAGTTTTAAGGGAATCCGTACAAAGTATTCCATATTCATATTCAAATCTTGCTTACCTGAAATTTCAATAAAGCCCAAAGTTGAATTGATATTCATGGCTGGTACGGTAAGTACACCATTTACAAGATCAAATTTGTTTTGCAGGGTATCGAATCGTACCCGGTTCAGATTTTTATCTTTAAAGAAATCAGACATAGCATCCAGCGCACTATATCGCTCCAGCCTACCTTTCAAAACCTGTATATCTAAATGAAGTTCTGAATCATCAATGATAGGAACCATGTCGGCATGCATGTGAACTTTACCGGTTAACTTACCACTCAACTTGCCATGCAGGTTTTCAGAAATAAGATGGTCTTGCCCAAAGTTTTCAAACTTGAATAACAATTTATCCAGATCAACTTGTTGCACAATCATATTCGGGCTGAAATAAATCTTATTTCGATCAGAACCATTAAAGTAGCCACTCACTCCTATCTGCCCACCTGCGGCAGCAAGGCTTAATGTATCCACATAGATAAAATGATTAGTGGTTGTTCGGGCTTTTACTTTAAAATTGTCGATGAGATAGCGATGATAATTCAAATGACCAATATCAAAATCAAATGTCATATTGGTGAACGGTACATCGTAAATATTAAAACCAGCTTCATGGTCTTGTGGTGTTGATTTGCCTGCAGGCGGTGGATTATAGTTGAAGAGTTCGTCAAAATCCAGGTGCGAAGCTTTGAGGGAGAAATGATTATCGCGCTTGCGGATTATGGAATCCGGACCTAGGTAATAATTCAAATCGGCAGTGAACTGCGACTTACCCAACTTACCACTAAAATTCTGAATCATGAGATGCTGATCTTCGTAATGAAGCCGGCCTTTGAAATTCTCAAATCGCATCGGATGCACCTTCATACTTGCTTCAACCTTATCCAGATTTACATCGGCTGACTTTAGTCCTCTATTAAAATGAAGATCGGCAAAACCATGAAGTTTTAAGTTTTTAAATTCTTCATGACGGTAATCTTCCGGCACATAATTTTCACCACCATAAGCAAATACATCTTCAAGTTGCAATAGCGCAGAGGTAAGGTTAAATTCAATACGGGTATCACCTTCTGGTTCTGTCAAAAACCAAAGATCATAATTCTGCAACCTACCATTAAAATGAAAATCACTTTTATCAATCATGCCGGTAAAATCCACTACTCTAAAATCCTGATCATCGACAAACACATCGGCATGAAAATCGTGTAGCGTGTGTGGGTAGTGCGTAAGTTTAGCGTACAAGTCTTCAATAAAAAACTCACCCACCGGTAAGTTGGGCGACTCGGTAAAAGCACGAGCCGAACTATTGAACTTAAGTTTCATGCTTAAGTTTTTGATCTGTTCGTCAATCGGTTTTTTCAGAAGCGTATCACCACTCGTTAATTCTTTTACATTCAGCAGTGCTGATTTAATAGTTAGATGTGCCGTTATCGGATTTTTGGTATGATGTAGAATTGCCGGAAGATCGCTGATGTCGGCTGAAATAGAAAGATCAGAGTTACCCACTTTTAAATCGAAGCGCTCAATCTTTGCTTCGTGGCCATCCATAGTGGCACGAATATTTACATTACGTACAGGCAAATGAAAACCGGGAGCCCTGAAAGTAAGGTTCTTTACATCCAGTTCGGTAAAGTACGATTCGTTCAACTTCTCAATACTCTTTTCAGGATTATCCAGATCAACGATGTCGTGGAAATTCATGGTAAGCGAAACGTTACCCGACAAATCCTGCAGGTCTTTTATGTTGAGAAACTTGGCCAGAAAGTCGAGATCAAATTCAGAACGAACTTTCATTTCAATCTCTGGCGATTCAAAATTTTTAACTGTTAGGTTACCACTAAATATTCCGGCTTCGGGCCGGGCCGAAAAATCAGACAATGAAAATTCAGAAGTGGATGCATTCCCCTTTTCTCCGGTAGTAAATTTTCCTTTAAAGAAAAGCTGGTCTAATTTTTTTTGTGATTCTTTATTGTTGAAAAATGCATCCTCACAACCAAACTCTGCCAGTACAACTGGGTTATGTCCGTTGGCGGCTTTACCAATTATGGATGCCTCGAAGAAAATTTTACCCGCATTATCGTACCGTTGCAATGCGGGCGTAAGTTCTTCAGGAGCAAAGGCAAGAAAAAGATCAAAGTTGGGTTTGTTGCCATGAAACCGGATGTCCATATTCATGTCGTCATCAAAATCAACAGCCCCATCCATCTTAAACAAGGCCCGCTCCAATTGCAACTCTGAAGGTTGAATGGTTAGTATTTGTGTTTGCTGATCAAAATCTAACTGTGTGTGTGTAAATCAAAATGTTTGTGTTTGGCAAATGTAGTATCCCCATTCAGCAGGACATTCATTTCAAAGCGGGTATCAAGTTTCACCAATACATGATTCTGGTCGGCTTTAAAACGTGATTGTGCGTCCTGTATAAAAGCGTCAATCAACAGGCTATCACTCTCGTTGATTTTTAATACATGAACATTGTTAAGTTCGATCGCTTTTATATCGAGGTGGAACTCGGCTGCTGGATCAGAAACTTCTTCCTTTCCTGATAAGGCATTCGTGATGTTAAAACTTCCATCCGCATGTTGTACCAGTTTAATGGCCCCATCTTTTACCCGAATAACTTTTATATCCATCTTACCTTGAATAATGGTAAGCAGATCGAACCCCAGGTACACATCGGCTACTTCAAGCAGCGCGGCCCCGGTCTTGTTCTTGTTTTCATAAATTTTTACGTGATCCAGATCGATGGAAACGTAAGGAAAGTTAGTGAAGGGTGAGATGTGACTATCCTGAATTTCGAGTTCGCCTGCAAAATCACGATTAGCAGTATCAATCAATTGTTGTACAATGGTGTCTTGCTTCCAGTATAGCACGGCTACCAAAACTCCAAATAGAATTACCGGAATCAGAACTACAGAGAGCAGAATCCTTTTCCAGATTTTTTTACGTTTCATTATTACTGTTGATTGCGTTTGAATAAACCATCAACACTCCAGGCACCGGGACCGGTAAAGAAAAACAACACCCCAAATAACACAAACATAAACGGATGCTGGTCTTCATACCAGAAGCGGCCATGACCAACAAAAAAAGTAATGTAGGCTAATGTGCCCGCGGCTATCAATCCACCCAACCGTGTAAAAAGACCCAATGTTAACAGTACACCCGAAATAAATTCCGATGCCTTGCCGAGGTAAACCAAAAACTCTCCTGCGCCTCCATTAAAATTTTCCCATGTTAAATAACTCTGCATGGTTTCTCTATCAAAAACTTCCAGCCCATGGTAAGCCATCAACAAACCCACTGCTATGCGAATAATGGCAATTGCCTTATCGGGATAAATTGGCGTGGATGAAAAGAGTTTTTTCATTGATTATTTTAATAAAATTCAAAAAACACCACATCCGACCTACCATAAATCTGTTTTACTTCACCTAAGTCGTTTGCTAAAGAACATTTGAACTCAAGTTCTCCCTTGATATAAAAAGTATTGAATCCTAAAAACTTACTATACTCTTCGATTACATTTAGATTAGTAATATTAAGTTCAGCGTTTATCTGCTCTTTATAACTTGACGTCCAAACTTCCTTATTTGACAGATCGCTCATATTCTCCATATAAATTATTGAATAGGTTGGGCTAACAATTTGATGGAAGCAGGTAAAACATTCATATTGATCTCGATCAACTATTGATACTGCTTGACCGTATGTTGGCATAAGGTGTTGCATTATTTCTATAGCTTTTTCTGCTTTCAGTTTTGGAGTTGTTTGAATGTTGATGAGATTTCTCAGCGAATCTGAGCTTAGTATATGATTACCAAAAAAGATTGAATTATCTTCTTCGCCTTCCAGAGAAAAATAATCACCTACTGCATAACCATCAATATTAACAAATAGCATATTAACTCCATCAATTGTTACGCTTGCCTTCGATTTTGGTTTAACTTCCTCATCATTACAGGAAATAGCAAGGGCAAATATGAAAATTAAGCTCCTTGAGAAACTCATAATTATTTTGATTTAGACTTACGTGGTACTTTTAAAACAAACATTTTCATGCGCACATCCTCCAAAGGTCTGTCTGCAGGATTGGTTTTGCTTGTCGCGATTTTATCTAACACATCAAAGCCTGTAATCAATTCACCAAAAACTGTATAGCCACCATCCAGGTGTGGTGTTCCGCCCTCTGTTGTATAAAGTTTTTTCTGCGTGTCGTTGAGGGTAAGATTTCGCTGAACTATTGTACTATCTAATTGCGTTGTGCGCCAGGCTGGGCGTTGCACAATGTAAAACTGACAATTGCTACTGGCCTTTTCAGGATTGTTATCGCGGGCTGCAGCCAATGCACCACGTCTATGGTAAATACCTTGCTCCGTTCTAAACTCAGCGGCAATTCTTTCGCCTGGTGCCGAGCCACCGCCCAACCTATCGCTATCGGTAGCTTTCTTACTGGTCGGGTCGCCCCCCTGAATCATAAAATTATTGATAACCCGATGAAACAAAAGACTATCGTAAAAACCAGCTTTAACTTTTGCCGCAAAGTTATCGCGATGAAGGGGTGTTTCGTTAAACAATTTAACCACCAGATTACCATAGTTGGTTAAAATCAATATCCGGTACGTGTCATCTTGTTTAAACTGCTTTTGATACTTTTTGATTTCCGCTACTTCATCTTTCGATAACGACCTGAAATACTTTGGCTTACTGCAAGAACTTACCAGCAGTAGAATTAAGGCTAAACCAATTAAACGCATACGAATTTTTAGTCAATAAAATCAAACTAAAAGTAATCAAAAAAACATGTCGGGTACAAAAATATTAAGCTTATGCCAACTACCTTTTAGGTATGGTACGTATAGACGTGCAACTTTAATCTAACACCCTTATGGAAGTATTCGAAGTTCTGCTGGTACTGGTTTTTGGACTAGGCCTTCTCCTCATGTTTACCATGTTCGTTACCGTGAAACAAGGTACCATTGCCGTGGTAACCATTTTTGGAAAGTACAGACGCATTATGCGGCCGGGTTTAAATATGCGCATCCCGGTAATCGAGAAAATTCTCACCCGTATTTCCATTCAAAATCAATCTGTTGAACTTGAGTTTCAGGCCACCACCATCGACCAGGCCAACGTAAACTTCAAAGCCATGCTCTTGTTTTCGGTTTTGAATCAACATGAAGAAACCATTAAAAATGTGGCCTTTAAATTTATGGATGAGCAAAGTTTTATGACAGCCCTCATCCGTACCATCGAAGGCTCTATCCGTAGTTTTGTAGCTACCAAAAAACAATCTGAAATTCTTTCCCTTCGTACCGAGATTGTACTGGAAGTAAAGAGTCAACTCGATCATACCTTGGAAGATTGGGGTTATCATTTGCACGATCTTCAACTTAATGATATTGCATTCGATGAAACCATTATGAAATCAATGGCGAAAGTAGTGGCTTCCAATAACCTGCGGGCGGCTGCCGAAAATGAAGGCCATGCTTTGCTGATTACCAAAACCAAAGCAGCTGAAGCCGATGGTAACGCGATTAAGATTGCTGCCGAAGCCGAAAAAATTGCAGCGCAGTTGCGCGGTCAGGGTGTGGCGTTATTCCGCGAAGAAGTATCAAAAGGTATGGCGCAGGCGGCAAAAGAAATGCAAAGCGCGCATCTCGATTCATCTTTTATCTTATTCTCGATGTGGACAGAAGCCATCCGTCACTTTGCTGAACACGGAAAAGGAAATACCATTTTTCTGGATGGTTCCAGCGACAGCATGAAGCGAACCATGCAGGAACTGATGTCGATAAGCAAGGGTGGTTTACCTATTGAAGAAAAACAAAAGCCGGCTTAAACCGGCTTTTTCTTTTAACCACCCCAGGTTGTGGGGCTTATTGATTTAGCGGCTCGCAGAATATCAATCCTGCTCACCTGCCCTATTAACACACCGTTTTCTACAACCGGCATTCTTCGTATAGGTGAGTTTAAGAACTCCGTTGCTGCTTCTACTACATTGTTTTCGGGCGACATGGTTTTAACATCGCGGGTCATATAATCCGAAACCTTGGGTTCGCTATGCGGTTGATTATGATAAGCCTGATCCACAATAATGCGCAGGCAATCGCGCTCAGAAATAATGCCCACAAGTTTTCGGTTTTCATCTAACACGGGCGCCCCTGAAATTCGTTTTTCAATAAAGATGTTAATCACTTCATTAATAGATTGATCGGGCCGCACCGTTACCAGGTTGTGCTGTTGCACCATGTACTTTACAATGGATTCGTACTTGGGCAAGCCACCATTGAGCTGCTCCTTCGACTTGATTTCTGGTTTAAAATTCATGGGAGGTAGATTTTAGGTTAAAGAAATGTAAGTATTTAACCTGTAACTTGAAAGCCTTACCCGTTTGGCTTCCCGAAAAGGGCTTTTAATGCTGTATTAATCGCGCTTCGGTACACGTTAAAAATTGATTATTTTTAAAAACCAAGGTTAACACTACACACTATGATCGACTCACCCATTGTAAAAAACAACCCCAAACTTCTGGTATTCGTACCCTTGTTCTATACGGTATGGTCCGATTCCATCCTTACACCCAGCGAAATCTCCGTATTGGAAGGTTTGCTTACTTCGCAAGACTGGCTGAGCGAACAAGAGCGCAAATTTCTATTATCTAAAATAGATCCCAAGCAACCGCCATCTGTGGATGAACTGAATACATGGAAAACAGCCATAGCTCAGGTAACCCAACAATCACAAACAAAAGAAACCTTAGTTAACCTTGGCATTCGGTTGGCAAGCCTGCAAGGTAATGGCACTGTAAGCGAAACATTGGATAAAGCGCGACCCGCTCTTGCCAGGATTGAAGGCATACTCGGATTCATCAGCCATGAAGCCATCTTTAATTTTCAAGCCGGGCATAAAACCATTACATCCGAACAATCTACGCAACGTAATTTTGATGTAGCTGAAATGACCCGCATTCTGGATGGCCATCAGGCAGCGATTATCAATAAAGTAAAAACATTACTAAGCGATCCGGAATTTACATACGTAGGCCCTGGTGATCTTGATCTCTATCGCAAGCAGGTATTGCAGTGGTGTAAGTTTCTTGCCGATCAGGGTTATGGTGCAATGGCTTATCCCAAAGAACATGGCGGGCAAGGCGATATGGCTGCATATTTCGCCATTATGGAAACCTTAAGCTATCACGACCTGAGCATGGTGATAAAGTTTGGCGTTCAGTTTGGACTATGGGGCATGAGTGTTTATTTCCTGGGCACAGAAAAGCATCATGCCAAATACCTGAAGGATATAGGAACATTGGAACTACCCGGCTGCTTCGCCATGACGGAAACTAATCATGGTTCGAATGTAAAAGGAATTGAAACAACAGCTACTTACGATCACGCTACCAAAACGTTTAACATCCACACTCCTTTCGAACTTGCCCGCAAAGAATACATTGGCAACGCAGCGTGCCATGGTCAAATGGCTACCGTGTTTGCCAAGTTGATTATTGATGGTCAGGATTATGGGGTGAGTGCATTTGTAGTTCCCTTACGGGACAAGAAAGGAAAACTACACCCCGGTGTAAAGATTAAAGACTGCGGCCGTAAGATGGGATTAAACGGAGTTGATAATGGTGTAATCTATTTCGATCATGTGGTTATTCCAAAAGAGAATATGCTTGATCGGTTTTCATCAGTAAGTGAAGCTGGAAAGTTTGAAAGTCCGATCTCAAGCGATAACCGAAGATTCTTTACCATGTTAGGTACGTTGGTGGGTGGTCGCATTGGTATTCCGCGTTCGGGTAACAGTGCCTCTAAATCAGGTTTAACCATTGCCATTCGCTATGGCGATCAGCGTAGGCAGTTTGGCCCTGAAGGCGGTACTGAAGTTCCGATTTTAAATTACAGAACACATCAACGTAGGTTAATGCCTTTGTTGGCCAATACGTATGCCTTGCATTTTGCCTTACAACATTTAACAGAGCGTTTCCTTAATCGCACCGAAGAAGAAATGCAGGAGATTGAAGCGTTGGCTGCTGGGCTTAAATCATTCGCTACATGGAATACAACCGCTACATTACAGGAATGCCGCGAAGCCTGCGGTGGTAAAGGTTATCTATCAGAAAACAGAATTGAAGTATTAAAGAACGATACCGATGTTTATACCACTTTTGAAGGCGACAACACCGTGTTGATGCAATTAGTAGCCAAAAGCAGGCTCACCGAATTCCGACAGGAGTTTGCCAACATGAATGTGTTTACCATTTTGAATTATGTAGCTGAAAAAGCAAAGACAGGCATTACCGAAATGAACCCGATTACGGTGCGCAATACCGATGAAGCCCATCTACTCGATCCTGAATTTCAACTCAACGCATTTAAATATCGCGAGCGCGACATCTTAACTTCTGCAGCCAAAAGATTGAAGCGCCATATAGACAGTGGCATGGATAGTTTTGATGCCTTCAATGTAAGCCAACATCATTTGGTGCAAGTTGGTTTTGCCTACATCGAACGGATTATTCTGGAACAGTTTATTGAACAGATTAATAAAACCAGCAATGCAGGTTGCAAGGCAACACTCAAGAAACTATGCGATCTCTTTGCGCTTTCGCAAATAGATAAAAACAAAGGTTGGTACCTGGAGCAAGGCTATATGGAAGGCGTTAAGACCAAAGCCATTCGTAAAATGGTAAACCAACTCTGTTGGGAAATCCGACAAGACGCGGTTCCGCTTACCGATGCATTCAATATTCCTGAAAGTTGCCTCGCAGCACCTATTGCAGTTAGAAGTTAATCGAGGACAACTCGCAGCGATTGTTGCCAGAAACCTTTGCGCACCTGCAGGATGTAAATACCTGCAGGTACATTTTTAATCTCTATCTCCGCTTCGTTGCCGACTTGATGAAACTGAAGGGGTACCGGCTGACCAATTGTATTGAGTAGGCGGATATCTCCCTGCTCAAGACTAAACCCAGTGGTTACTATAAGTTTTCCTGTTGTAGGATTTGGATATGCTTTTAATTGATAGCCCGGAGCAAACTCTATCCGCCTGATGGTGGAGAGTGTAAATGTTCCATCGGTATCGGTTTGTTTTAATCTGTAATACGAAACTCCGCGCAGCGGATTAGTGTCCACTAATTCATAGTCATTTCGCTCTACACTGGTGCCCGCACCTTCTTTCCTACCAATATCTTCCCAGGCTTCGCCAGTTGATGAACGCAAAATATTAAAGTAGTGATTGTTGGTTTCGGAAGCGGTTGACCATTTCAGCACCACATCGTTTTGTACTACCGAAGCTGTAAATGAAAGTAATTCAATGGGCAGTGGTGTTGCCAGATCAGTATTACCCAAGGTAAAACGATCGCCATTCTGAAAATTAACACCAGAAAAAGTTATGATGTTACTTGCCAGCGATCCTGCACTGATGGGTGTAACATCGTTATCGGCAAAACCATCACCATCGCGATCAATCAGCAAGCGCAGGTTGCCACCTAAAGCCGCGCCAGCAAATCCACTTATGTCGAATGAAATAGAAACTGTTCCTACATCTCCGACTTCGCTTATCCGCCAGACACGATTAATACGTTGTCTGATTGTGGTACCATCTACCCCAGAAGTAGTTCCGGCCAGATTGCCAGAATCATTACCCCATATCAGGTATTCATTGTTGGCTAAGTTATTGGGATTTCGCATGCGCACAATGCCAGCACCTTGCGCATCAATATGACGACTGCCGTCACCAGCCTGCCCAATACCAGCCACATTGAAATCGAAATTACCATTGCCCACATCGTCTTGTGTGTATACATCGTTGGCGGTAAGTGCTATTGCATACTTTGCCGATAAATAATTTTGAATCAGAATTCGTTGAGCCTGATTGATCCTTGCATTGAAGATTATTACTTCTGTTACATCGCCCTCAAAACCTGCCGATCCGGTTGTATTACCGCCTATATTAAAGCGATGTGTGGCATGGCTTGAATATGCAAGCACATTTGCCCTGTCTTGCAGGAGTGTACCATTTCTATATAATTGTTTTCCTGCCGCTGAGTTTGCATCGTACGACCAAATGGAATAACCTGTTAGGCCTGTCAATGCTCCAACCTCAATTCGTGCATCAGTCCCACAACAATTACCAAAATCATAATAAACGGTTCCCGCCCACGGAATATGGTTGGAAAATCTGTTAACCTCCAAAGGATCGGTAAGGTAAACACTACTACTCTGTGTAGTATTATCGGCACGATTAACTACAAACGATGATGCCTGAGTAGTAATAAAATTTGACGTGGTTAATGTTAAGCCCGTGCGTAAGCGATTAGACCCGTTAAAGCTTACTTCAGAAAAACCGTTGATAGCACCTGCGACCAAGGTGGGTCGCTGTGATCCAGCCTCACTTAAATCTAACGCTGCAACACCAGCTGAATTTGCCCAACTGTTTATGGTGGCTCCTGTTGTATTCAAACCGTTATCTACCTTAAACCATAGTTTAAGAAATGAAGTACCTGCATTGCTACCAACACCGCCTGGGCCAGTAACACCCGTAACCACCACAGTCGTACCAACAACAGGAAATCCGATACAACCGCCACCGGTACAGTTAATCGTAAATGATGTACAAATCTGGTTAACGGTTCCTAAGTTTGTATAGGTTACCTGACTACCCATACCATTCTGCAAGGTAGCCGTACCACTTCCACAAAGTGTGGCGTTGGTATGGTCTATAATCAAATCATCGGTAGAGGTTGAATTGGTATTGATGATGGTTACACTGTTACCAGTTAATACAAGATCATCCAAACTGCTGAATATAGATCCTGCATCTACTTCCAGATACCCAACCTGAACAAGATTAGAGCCCAAACTGAATGTTCCACCACTAAGCACATGCGTGTATCCGGCCGTCATCATCTCTATTCCTGTTACATTCAGCGTACCCGATACAGTTATATCTCCGGTGTGATAAAACATGGCGAGATTACTGGAAACAAATGGACCAATATTCGCCTGCGCTAATCCATCAGGTGAAACTCCACAACTCCGGTTATCGCTGGTTGAATTAACCGTAATGGTATGACCACTTCTGATCACAACATTGTCATGCCTTCTTGGCCAAACGCCTGTAGCCAATGGGCCACCGGTTCCATCTGAACTCGTTGTCCAGGCTGTGTTACTATCCCACTGCCCGCCAAAGGTGGCATTACGGGAATAATACGTTACTGTTCCAAAGGCCGCTCCATAAAAATTACACGGCACGCTGCTGGGAAAATTTGGTGCAGTACCAATAGAATCATCGCCTGCTGTATTCTGAGTACTCCAATTTGCTGCAGTAGCTATTGCGGTTGCACAGGTTGTTATTGTCCCCGTACAGTCTATGCTTCCCGTATAAACCATTATATCTTCATCACCAGTTATGGATGTGGCTGTAGAGCCTGCCGTTAAACCTGTATTGGTGAGAGTTCCGTTTGCCCCAAAACCATCGTTACCAATTGCCGTAATAAAAGTTGTTGGTGTAGATGCATTTGTACCAATGAACATATAAATAACTTCATTGTCATTTCCAAGTGTCATAGTCCCGCCTGCCATTGCACCGATTGAAGCGACAGGAGCGGTATTAAGATTAGTTATCGTAATTACGGTACCTGCAAATATGGTACCCCCAGTATTATTCGTCCAGCTAATAGCAGATTCTCCAGCATTAAATGCACCACCGCTACCAATTGCTAAACCATTCCATTCATTATCGTTAAAGCGAACCGTGGTAGTATTAGGCACATCCACAAACGTGACAAATGCAAACCCATGGTTGCCATCTGAATTATAGGCCACAAACATGCCGTTACCGGGAGCCTGAGCAAAAACAGCAGCGGGAACTGCGACCAAAATCCCTAACAAGAAACGTTTTAGGTGTAAAAAGGCCATAATCTGCGTAATTTACGTGGTTGGGAAAATCCAAACACAAAATAAGCAAATGCCCGAAAAGAAGAAGGCAGTTTTGGCAACCTTATTTATTCCACAATAAGCCGCACCGACTGGCTCCAGAATCCTTTCTTAACCTGAAGGATGTAAACACCGGGTACATGTAAGGTTGGTGTAGCCATGTATTCTGTTCCAGATCGCTCTAATGTAATTGGCACTTCCTGACCAAGCAGATTCATCAATTTTACATTGCTCTTGTCCAACTCAAAACCAGTGGTAAGCGTAAACTTACCTTCCGTTGGATTAGGAAAAGCTTTTAATTGATATACCGGAACTACGTCTACACGCCTAACAGAAGAGTAACTGAACTGACCATCTTCATCGGTTTGTTTTAGACGATAATACGAAACGCCCGCGTGCGGCATACCATCGGATGTTTGATAGTGACGGGTTTCTGTGGTAGTACCAGCACCTTTAATTTTGTCACCAACAGTCTCCCACTCCTCGCCTGATTTAGATCGTTGAATGGTGAAATAATCATTATTCAATTCTGATGCGGTTGTCCATTTCAACATTACTTCATTTTGAATTACTTCAGCATTAAACGACACCAACTCGATAGGAAGCGGAAGCGCTATGTTGGTATTACCAATTGTAAACCGATCGCCACCTTGTAGATTTATTCCAGAGAAGGTGATAGTAGTGCCACTAAATGAACCTGCTATTGGAGTTACATCGTTATCGGCAAACCCATCACCATCACGATCTATCAACAAGCGCAGATTACTACCCAGAGCCGAGCCCATTGTTCCGGCCAGATCAACAGAAATAGAAACATTACCAACATCACCAGTTTCGCCAACTCTCCAAATACGGTTTAAACGTTCCTGAATCACTACGCCATCTACACTTGTATTGCCTCCTGAAAAATCTGATCCATTATGACCCCAGATCAGAAATTCCCCATTCGATAAGTTAGATGGATTCCACATGCGCACGGCTCCACTGCCTTTTGCATCAATGTGCCTGCTGCCATCACTGGCTTGCCCTATACCGGCAACTTCAAAATCAAAATTACCATTGGCCGGATTATCCATGGTATATAAATCGTTGGTACCTAATGAATACCCATACTGCGCAGAAATATTATTGTTTAACAAAATGCGTTGAGCTTCATTTAGCGCAGCCGAGTAGATAATGAATTCATAGATAAAGCCACGCAAACCACCATTGGTTGTGTTGGTATGTCTTCCAATACGGGGTTGAGGCGGTGTGGTATCACCATCGCCATCCGCAACTGAACCTTCTTGCACTCCATTGAAATAAAATCTATAATTAACCCCCCGGTTACGCACCATTTCAACCCACTTACTAGTGCCGGTGGTAATAGTTGTGGTAGAAGTTGGGCCACCTAAACCACCGCCTCCGTTATCGCGCTTTTGGTAGTAATAAACATTGCCCGATAAGTGTTTAAAGGAATACAACTCATTGGTAGGAGTAGTTCTATCTAAAATGTAGTGACCCGCTCCGTCATTAGCTCCACCAGTTCCAATTTGCGTATCGCGGAAAACTATAAAATAGGTGGCACTGTTATTACCGGCAATACCCAGTGCCGAGGAGGCATCTATAAATGTATCCCCCGTAAACTCAAGTGCTGGTCGGCCATTATCCTGACCGGTTCTGTAGATGGGTCTGTTACCCGCTGTGTTTTGAATGGCATGATTGTTATTGCCCGAAAAATCATTCCATTGCCTGATTGTACCGGCATTAACTGCATTTGTTACTCCCAGATCAGAGAATGTTCCAGAACCTGATCGTAACCATAACTTATTGTTAGTAGCATTTCCAACACCAGCCGGACCAACATTGCCACTTAACACAACGGTCGTTCCAACAA
This sequence comes from Cytophagales bacterium, assembly GCA_017303795.1. Lineage (GTDB taxonomy): Bacteria > Bacteroidota > Bacteroidia > Cytophagales > Cyclobacteriaceae > ELB16-189. The sequence continues at coordinate 307,201 of JAFLBR010000006.1, forward strand.
CAGGAAATCCAGAACAACCGCCACCAGTACAGTTAATTGTGAACGATGTACAAATCTGATTCACTGTTCCTAAGTTTGTATAGGTTATCTGACTACCCACACCATTCTGTAAGGTGGCCGTACCACTTCCACAAAGTGTGGCGTTGGTGTGGTCTATAATCAAATCATCGGTAGAGGTTGAGTTGGTATTGATGATGGTTACGCTGTTACCTGTTAGTACAAGATCATCCAGACTGCTGAATGTAGAACCTGCATCCACTTCCAGATACCCAACCTGAACGAGGTTAGAACCCAAACTAAATGTTGCACCACTTAGTACATGTGTATATCCAGCTGTCATCATTTCAATACCAGTTACTGTGAGCGTACCCGAAATGGTAATGTCGCCTGTTTGATAAAACATAGTTAGGTTTGATGATCCAAATGATCCAATGTTGGGTTGACCCAGACCATCAGGAGAAACACCGCATTGTTTGTTATCATCGGTGGCGTTTACGGTAATGGTATGACCGGCCCTTATCACAATGTTATCGGTGCGGGTCGGCCAAACACCGGCTGCCAACGGACCACCAGTACCATCTGAATTTAACGTCCATGAATTTGGATCGTCCCATTGCCCACCAGATGTTGCATTGCGGGAATAATAGGTAATTACATCGGTAGCCGTTACACCATTAAAGCCAACCCCAACACTAATTAACCGCGAGTCTGGAGCTGTCCAAGTAGCTGTGGGATTTTCATTTCCTGCAACTGTAATAGCGCGGGTTGCAGTTGCCATGCTTGTTCCGCCTGCGCCTCCAATAATTTGATCGGTGCGTTCAGTATAAGTTCCAGGAGGGCTATGTGTTCTGCTATTATCTGAAGATGATGCATAAACCATAATGTCATTTACACCAACCGCCACATTTCCTGTATTTCGGGTTTGTGCTGCTCCAGACTGCGCACTGTTTACGGCAGCCACTGGCGTAGTTTGATCTATATCTTTTAATGTAAATGCAGCGAAGACCTCATTGGTTGGGGCTGAAGACCATGTAACTACAAAATTAAAATTGCATGCACTTCTGGCTGCCGAAATTCCGGCCTCATTTAAATACCAGATTTCAGTTCGAATTGTCGCACCACTTTGTTGCGCTCGCGCTAAAGTTAGAGCCTGTCCACCCCAGGTAACACCAGTTATGGTTACTCCACCCCCTACTTCGGCTGTAATTGCGGCAACAATTAGTCTATTCTTACCAGTGCCTGCGGTATAGGCTGTCTTGGAGGTAGTAATTGAACCTGTAACTACGCTTGCCTGAGCCTGAACATCATTGTGCCACATCAGAGCTACCAAAACAAGTAAAAATGTAACTATTTGCTTAACCATAGCATTCTCAGAATAGCCAAAATTAGCAAAATTAATCGGCTCCAAACAATACGCCTGAGTACTAATAATCCGTCTTAATCGACTTATCGAATGGAATCCGAAACTGAAAACCAATGTTTTCATCTTTAGATCCATCCAACACATCCAATCCATATTTAATTTTTTTCGGATCGTCATATACAAATGTGCCAAACAACCGATCCCAGATAGAAAACATATTACCAAAATTACTGTCAGTCCATGGCCGCTCAAAGTGATGATGAAACTTGTGCATGTTGGGTGTTATAAACACATAGCTTAAGGGCTTATCTAACCAATAGGGAATAGAAATATTGGCATGTGTGAAATAGGTAAAGAATACTGTACAGATTCTATAAAAGAAGTAAAACGAAACCGGAGCTCCGGTAATTACTACCGCGAGCAACGCAAACAACTCGCGCATAATAAAATCACCCGGATGATGGCGCGTGCCACTGGTTGCATCCAAATGGGTATCGCTGTGGTGAATCATGTGAAACTTCCACATCCACTTTACACGATGCAAAATATAATGAATGGTGTATTGTGCCAGCAATTCAAAAATCAATAAGCAAATCAGCAACTCAACCCAAATCGGCCAATCAACCAGAAATATTAATCCAAATTGATTTTTACCAATCCATTCAAAAACACTAACCGTAACAATTCCAAAAGCCACGTTAATAATCATGGTGGTGAGTAAAAAAGTAAAGTTCACCCTGGCATGTTTCCACTTTTTGTAATTGAACTTAAACAGTGGAAAACTACCTTCCAGTATCCAGCAAAAGGTTAAACAGATAATAATCCAAACGGCACGTTGCCACGTAGGCATGGTTTCGAAAAAGTTGAGGAAAGATTCCATAGAAACAACTTAAAGTTAAAAGCTCATAAGTTTAAACCGACTCAAAGTTAAATGGATAACCTGAATCACAAGATACGTTCCAAAGGCCTTGTCAGGCAAGTGGGGCCACCACCACCCTTCACACTTATCTCGTTACCTTCATAGTAATGAACTATACACCCGGCTGCTGTTAAGCGTTGTGCCGTTACCGGATTACCTTTCACAACAATTACTTCGCGGGGTGCAATAGCCAATACATTACAACCCATCGAATCCCATTCGGCATCAGGTACTTCAATCAGGTTATAGCCTCTATCGAGTAATCCATTACGAAATGAAATCGGCATAAGTGGTGAATACACTACGGCCAGATTTTTATCTACCGGACTAAACACCGACATCAAATGAAAAACATCAGCCGGGCCTTTGTAGTGCGGCAATTCGGCAACCCAAATAGTAATGCCGTGCGGTTGCAGCAAAGCCTTAAGTTGCGCAATACCTTCTTGATTGGTGCGATACGTGTGACCAACGGCCAGCGCGTGTTCATCTACCCAGGCTACATCACCACCTTCAACGGTACCTGGTAATTTAATTGCGCCTAAAATTTTTATGTTGACATTTTCAAGTGCTTTCGCGGATGCAGCCGGCTCTGGAATGCGGGCCGCCTTACCCATGTTGCACAATATCATTCCAAAATCGGTAGCAATAGAAGCATCGCGACAATAAACTGAATCGAGTGTTGTTGTTTCGTCTGTGGGCAAGTAATCTACTTGCGTGCCTGAAGCAAGTAAAAGTCTTTCGAGTTGATTGAACTCAAGAATGGATTGTGCTAAATCTGGTTTCGATAGAAAATTAAGTTGCTGCCATTCACGTGAAATTTTGGCATCGTTTATAAACGCAGCTTCTGGTCGTTTTATAAAAACACGTTTTAGTTTTCCGTAGTCCGAGTGACAAGTAATTTTCACAACCTAATCCTGATTAATCCGAATGAAAGCATAAAACGGAAGCCCCGCCATCAGCAAAATAAATCCCCAAAAAACAATCTCTTCGCCAGAACCAATAATGGCCCACATCGAAAACAAAAAAGCAAGTGTGGCTACGATGTATTTAACCGGGCTTAACTTTTTCTGTTTTGAACCGATCATCACAAATGAAACAATAGAAAATAAATACGGCAGCAAAACAGTTAATGTAGAAAGTAGAATGATAAACGTGTACGTATCGGCTAAACTTTTAGAAAAGTTCATGCTCATTAAAACCGAGACCAACACACTCGACATTACAATGCCAAACACCGGTATGCCCTTCTTGCTTTCGCGGGCAAAAATTCGTGGAAACAATTTATCGCGTGCAGCGGCATACGGCATCTGCCCTTGCACCATTATCCAACCATTTAATGCACCGAAAGTTGAGATAACCGCACCACCTGCTACCAGATACCGTGCATTCTCGCCCCAGATGGAAGCTGCAGCATCGGCAAACGGAGCTTTTGATTGACTTAACACATCGGGCGGAATTAAACCCATCACGGCAACGGTACTGGCAATGTAGAGTACAGTTGTAATCAGCGTTCCGATTATGGTAGCTTTTGCTACAGTCTTTTCCGGATTAATTACCTGCCCTGATGGAATAGTAGCGCACTCCAATCCCAGAAAAGCAAAAAGTGTTAGTGTGGTAGTGCTGGTAACGGCCGATAAGGTTGACTGCGAACTTAAATTGAATGGTGTAAAGTGATCGCTGTTCAGATAGAATAATCCGCCAAGGGTAATAACAACTAGTGGAACAATTTTAAGAATGGTTGTAATTACCTGAACAACCCCAGCCTCTTTAACACCTTGCGTATTGATCCATGTCAAAAACCAGATGGCGGCCAGTCCGGTGCCAACCGATAAAAATGCGTTATCGCCAAGAGCGGGAATAAATGCCGTGAGGTAACTTACAAACGCAACTGCAATTGCCGCATTGGTACACCACACCGAAATCCAATAACCCCATGCCACTAAGTAAGAAGCAAAATCGCCCATGCCAGCATGAGTATAAGCATAAGGCCCACCGGTTGCTTCGGGTTTTAATTTACTGAGCCACGCAAACACAAGTGCCAGGCACATGGCACCCATTCCTGAAATAATCCAACCGATAAGACTAATGCCACCGTAAGCGCCCAGCGTTGCCGGAAGCATAAATAAACCGGAAGCAATCATGTTTCCGATTACCAGCGAAGTGGCTGTCCAAATACCGATCTGTTTGGGTTGACTCATACCGGATGTTAATTACAACTAATTATTTGAATTAACATAATGAGTCTGATGCTTAAACCAATTTATGCAAACGGAGTTATAACTTATCTATATCCAGTATTGCCGACTTTATCATTTTAGTTTCATCATCGGTCCACGCAAAAAATAATTGATTGTTCAGTCTCGTCATTTGAGGAAAGCCGCTGGAACGAGCTTCAGAAGTGGTAGCAATCTGCTTTACATTACTCCGAATTCCATCTTTGTTAATTCGCATTACATTAATAGAACCGGTTTCCATCCAACTCACCACGGCATCATCATTCACCAACACCACATCTACATGCCCAATCGGATTACCGGCATCTACCCTAACCGGCCTGCCAAAACTCGCGCCACCATCTTGCGAAAAAATTACACGAACAGCAGGTTCGTTACCGGCTGAGGTAAACCAAGCGACTACCAGATTATTTCCGTTTGCATCTACGCGCGGGCCATTTACCGGGCAACCGGCAATCTTCCAATTATCTGCGTAAACAGATTGTGGAACCGTCCACGCGCCATCTACAAAACGCGTAATGGAAACATCCCGAACTTCTTGCTCAGAGCGATCGCGGTAGACAACTACCGGACCAGTGGAAGTTAATGCAGCCGCAGTCTGACAGCAATCGCATGTGCGTGAATCCAACTCCCACTCATTTAATTTATTCCCAGATGGATCTACTACAGCAGCACGCAATGTCATCACCCCATGATGACCATCGTGATGATCCATATTTTCCATTCCTTCCATTACCGTGTTGCGACCATCAAGCCACGCCACCAGAAAATTATCACCGTAAGGAAGCAACGAGACAAAACCATGCTCGGCTTGTTTTTGATCATCGTGAATAACAACTGGTTTATTCCACGTAATGCCATCATTGGATGTGGTGAGGTTTACATCGTAAGTAAACTTTCCGTCACCACTTTTAGCGAGAAAGTGCGCTACGAATTTTTCTTTGTTAACGGCAAGCATTGGATAGTCGGCCCAATTCACAAACCAGTTATTTCCAGCTGCGATAAGATTTGGTGCCGACCATGAACCGTTGTTCCACTTCGAGAATTTAAGCGTACTTATTGTATCCAATTTTTCTATCCACGAAAGATAAACTTGTCCGGCCTCATCTGTAAAAAGAAAAGGTTCGGCACTTTCGGCTACAGCCGGAGTAGATACTTCAACAACATCTTTTGATGTACATCCAACTATTGTGAGTAAAACTAAAAGAACAAAAAAACGACTCATGGTTTGGGCAGAATGTTAGTTATGATTTCAATGCTTGCTGGTGATGTCCAATCGCGAAAGCCAATTTCTGAAAACTTAAGCTCACCAGTCTGATCGAAAATAAATGTAGTGGGTAACGCCTGAATTTTCAATGCTTCCAGATTACCCAGATGGAGATAATTGAACTCAAACTTTTGCTTGTTCTTAAATCGGTTGATTTGTTCAGTCGTTTCGTTTGATGCAAACAGAAATACAATGGGTTGATCTTTAAACCGGTTTTGAGTTGCTGCAAGCGATGGCATCTCCTGCAAACAAGGCTTACACCAGGTTGCCCAAAAATTAACCAGCACCGTTTTATCCTTAAACTGTGAAACATCAACCGCGTTACCTGCTAAATCAGTTAACCGAATGTCTTCCAACTTAAGTGAATTGCTCTCCTTACGGGAAGGTGAACATCCCGCAATGATTATCAAGAACAGAAATAGAAATCGGATCATTGAAGCATTTCCTGAACAGAACCACACTTTAACATTTTGCTACCAAAGTAAGGATTGCGGATCGCCTCGTTATCGCTAAGCCAATAACCGCCTTCGTTGTTAAAGGCCATCGGGCAATATTCATAGTAGGCTATTGTGCCACCCAACCCAAATGCTTTTATGCTTTTATAAAAATTATCAGAAAGCGGACTAAAAGCCACGCGCTGTTGTTCAACATCATCTGTAGCCTGAATTTCTTTTAACGCAATATCCAAGCCCGACAGGTAAGTCATCCAATCGTTATGTGCAGCATCAGTAACCAGATTCATATCAATGCCCGCTAATGCTTTGCGCATCACCTCTGCTTTTTCTTTAACAAGCTTGGCATCCGTTGCTACAAAGGCATCTTTTAGTTCTACATAAGCTGCAAAGGCAGTGGCCAGTTGCTTTTGAAATTCAACATCAACTGTATAGGCCGGTATCGAAGCTTCTGTAGGCATAGTTTCGGTTGAAGCATGGTCGGTATGTTCATCTTGTTTAGTCTCTTGTTTTTTATCGCTGCATGCAAAAACAAATGCCGCCAGGTAAACGAAAAGAGTTAACGTACTTAGTCTGGTTTTCATAAAAATGTATTTAAGGGTTAAAATTAATTAATGTTGATGAACAGGGTTTACACCATGCTTTAAAATATATTCACTATACAAAAGATAAGCGCCCGAGGTAACAGCAATCTCGCCTTCTGAAAGTCCGTGTACAATTTGCACTTCCGTAGAAGTTTCCATTCCGGTTTTAACAACGCGGGGTTTAAATGTATTCTTTTCAGTCTCTATAAATACTACGTTACCCTTTTCGCTGCGAATAACCGCTTGCACCGGTAAGATGATGCCCTCCATTACTTGATTTAACCTGACCTGCACCGGCATACCGGATTGCAGGTTTCCGGTATTGGCAATCGATGCCCGCAAGGTGTAGGTTTGATTGCCCGGTTTTAGTTCGGGGTTAATAAAATCCACCACAGCATTCAAAACCGGTTGGCCGTTAATCAGTACATCAAGTTGATCGCCCACTTTTACGCTATTACCTTCCGCGGCATAAAGTTCGGCCTCTACCCAAAGAGTACCTAAGTTTGAAAGTGAGTAAAGTTTACTGCCTTCCGAAACATATTGTCCCTCGGCAGCATCTATCGATTGAATAGTACCTGATGCTAGTGAATAGAAGATGTTTGTTGGTTTTACCTTGCCGGATTTCAACATTTCATCTAGTTGATGCTGCATAACACCAGCCAACAATAACTTTTTCAATGCAGCTTCGGCAAGATTCTGGTAGTGCTGATTCTGACTTTCAGTTTGCATCTTTTGTTGTAGTAACAAATACTCATGCTGTAAGGCTTGCAGCGATTCGCTGTAAATCTCGTACAACGGTTCACCAGCCTTAACGGAACGCCCGGTTTCTTTTACAAACAACTTTTCAATTCTGCCTGCCACCCGACTGCTGATAACAGTTGAAGATTTTGTATTGGTGGTCAGGCGCGCCTGTATAATTTTTGCTTCTGTTGCTTTTTGCCTGGCTACCTTTCGCGTTTTGATGTTAGCCAACAACACCTGCGAATCGCTCAACATCAAATCGGTTGCTTTGTCTGTTTCAGCTTGTTGATGTTGATGCGTATGATTTTCTGGCACTTCGCAAGCTCCTATTAATAATCCTATAAAAATCACTTTTAATGTTCTCATCGTTTTAATCATTTACTCGTGCGAATAAAGCCTTCACTATCAACCAAAAATTGTGCGTTCAAGGCAATCTCATCCATCGAACTTAGTCCGGTTAACGCAATCTTATCAGATGTGGAAGATTGAATAACAACTTGCTTAGCCACAAATGAACCCCGTTCTTTTACAAACACAATTGCTTCTGTGCCCAGGTCCACAACGGCCTGCCGGGGCAACCACATCCACGCACTTGTTTTGGTTGACCATTGCGCAGTAGCCAACTCCCCAATTTTTAAATTAGCACCGGGCACATATATCCGCACAAGCGCTAACTCCTGATTGGTATTATAAAACGGTTGAATAAACCCAACACGTGCAGGCACCACAGTTTGCCTTAACTTTAGATTTATAGTATCGCCAACGCTTAAGTTTTTACTTTGCTCTGCCGAAACCGATAATTCAATTAGCAAAGAATTTGTATCGACTATGCTAAACAAAGTTGCACCAGCGTTTACATAGTCTCCCTCTTTAATTATATCTGTATTGTTAGCTTGTGGTATTGTAGCATTGGTTTGCATACCCATGTTTGGCTGCGTAGCAATTGTTGGCTGTGGTTGTTCACCCATCACAACAAATCCACTTACCGGACTTATAATCGGAAAGCGATATTGAACTGCCTTCGATTGAACTAGATTGGCAAGCAATGGCTCCGTAAAGCCCAACAAACTTAGTTTATCTTTTGCCTGTTGAATCGCTTGCTCGTTATCATCTTGTTGTAACAACCATAACAACTCTTGTTGTGCAGTTGCCAACTCAGCACTATAAATCTCTGCAATTTTTTGTCCTTTACTTACCGATTGATAAGGATACTTCAGAAAAACTTTTTCCAGTCGCCCGCCAATACGAGCCGGGATAGTAAACCGGTTACGCGAATCATAGGTAACTACACCGGTAGCTTCCGTAGATAAAGTTTGTGAAGCAAACTCGCCTTTTATGGTTTTGATGGATGACACCACTCGTTCATTTGGAGATTTGAGCAAGCGCACCAAATCCTCCGTTACTTTTACCTCTTCTCCCGGCCAAGCCTTACGCACCAAATCCATATTGCACACCGGACACACACCTTGTTTATCTGAAAAAACCGTAGGGTGCATTGGACAGATATAGGTGTCGACATTAGCAGAATGCTGTTTTGAATCACAAGCAATCAACATCCAAGCTATTATCACGAAAATTGTCAATTGGCAATTGACAATTGACAATTTATTTTTCAATCTCACGCTCATAGCTAACAATCATTTCGTAATACTTCAGTTTTGTGTCCAGATATTGCAGGCGGATCATATTCAACGTTTCCCAACCATCAATTACCATGGGCAATTCTTCTTTGTTCTCTTCATAAGCCAGCATTAAATTTTCATAACTCTTTTTCAACACCGGAATAATACGCAGCTCATAATTTACTAGCTGTTGCTGTAAGGTTTTGATTTCTGCAATCATACTTGCAGTCATTCCTTGTACTTCGTTCATGATTGCCAATCGCTCGGCTTTCATGGATTCGATTTCGTAATCCATTGCCTTAGCATTTGCTTTGTACATTTTAGACGACCACGGAGCAATGGGTATTGTAACCATACCCAACAACATAAATTGATTAGGCATGCCCTGCCCCATCGAAATCATGTGACTAAAGTTCAGATTAAAATCAGGCCGACTCTGGGCCTTTTCTACTTGTTGATTCAAGCGCATAGATTTTATAGTACGCTCAAGTTGATACAGGTCACTTCGGTTTTGAGTAAGTAAAATCGTATCGATAGTTACCAACTCAAATTCTCGTTCAATAGCAGTTGTATCAATTACAAAATTGATTGATTGTGAGGCATTCATTAATTGCTTGAGGATTATCTGCTGCTTCTGAATTTCATTCTCATTCATCAACTGCATATTTTTAACTTCATGCAGTCGGCCTTCAGCTTTATAAATGTTAGAAAGTTTTTCCTGATTGTAGGGATAACGCACTCGCCCTACGCGAATCATAAGATTAAGAATCTCTTCCGACTCCAGAAGCTGTTTTTGCTTTTGTTCAACCAAATACCATTTATAATAAGCAAGTTTTGCCTGAGCCTTTAACCCGTTGTAAAAAACACGTTCATTGGCTTGTTCAATTCCTGCACGTGATGACAAATACTGTTGATTCGCTTTTAGCTTAGCCGGATTAGTAAACGTCTGCGATACGGAAACCATTATTTGCCGCGTATCTGCCAGGTGCTCGTAGTTTTGTTTCTGATACGGAAACATCCACAATCCCCCACCCACTTCAGGAGCCATTAAACTTTTTGAACCGGCCACGTATGCGTTCATCGCTTGCGCTCTATTCCGATAGGTATTCAACATCGGGTTTTGCTTTTCGATTACGTGCAGCACACTATCCAAGCTTAAGATTTGAACCTGACTATTAGCTATCAGTGGTGCCCCGAATAGAAAAAGCAAAATTGACAATCGAAAATTGACAATCGAAAATCCAAATACAGATTTCAAACAATTATTCTCCATAACCTTCCAGTTTTCCAAACTTGCGTAATTCATATTCTTTTGTGATTAAGAAAATAAGTGGAGTTACCAATAAGATGTGCGTGGCCGATGTAAGTACACCGCCAATCATCGGTAGCACAATAGGTTGCATAACATCGCTGCCCACACCGGTTGACCACAGCACAGGTACTAATCCAAAAAGAGAAACGCACACCGTCATAATTTTAGGACGCAATCGTTTTGCTGCACCCATTACTACGTACTCTTTCAATTCTTGAAAAGAAATTGCTTCGCGCGTGTTGCCACGTAATTGAATCAATTGCTTCATGGCATCGTTCAGGTAAATCACCATCACCACTCCTGTTTCTACGGCAATTCCAAACAAGGCAATAAATCCAACCGCTACGGCCACCGATAAATTCACGCCATAGAAATAAACCATGTACGCACCACCGATCAAGGCAAACGGTACGGTGATCAGACTAAGAAAAGCTTCGCGAATGGATTTGAATGCGAGGTACAACGAAATAAAAATGATCAGCAGTACAATCGGTAAAATGAGCATTAACGTTTGCTTGCCGCGAATCAGGTTTTCATATTGACCACTCCACTCCAGAAAATAACCTTTTGGTAAAGTTCCCAATTCCGTATTCACTTTTTCAATGGCAGCTTCAACCGTAGAACCTAAATCGCGATCGCGCACATTAAACAACACCGCGCCTCGCAACAATGCATTGTCCGAAACAATCATGGGCGGACCATCTTCATAACGCAAAGTGGCCACCGCACTAAGTGGAATAATTCCCAATGCCGGAGTTTTGATTGGTGTTCGTTCCATCTGCGAAATGCTGCTTCGAAAGTTTTGGGCTAATCGTACGCTGATTGAGAAGCGCTGCCGGCCTTCAATGGTTTGCCCGATAGCGGTGCCACCCAAACCAGACTCCACAATCATGTTCACTTCATCAACTGTTAAGCCATAACGTCCCAACGCTTCACGGTTAATATCGATAGTCAGGTATTTGCCGCCCGTAATAGGATCGACATACAAATCCTTTACACCATCTACAACTTTTAGAATGGATTTCACTTTCTCTGAAATAGCATAAATGCTATCCAGATTCTGGCCAAATACTTTTATGCCTACATCGGTGCGAATACCAGTTGCCAACATGTTAATGCGATTGATGATGGGCTGCGTCCAACCATTAACCACACCGGGTATTTGCAGTTTGGCATCCAGTTCATTGATGATATCCTTTTTTGAAATTCCTTCCCGCCATTCCGATTTTGGTTTGAGCGTAATAATGGTTTCGATCATGGAGATCGGTGCATTGTCGGTGGCAGTGCTTGCGCGACCCGCTTTACCCAACACTTTATCTACTTCGGGTACTGATTTGATTATCTTATCCTGCACCTGTAAAATCCGTTTTACTTCTTCATTCGAAACATCGGGCAAGGTTACGGGCATGAATAGAATAGATTGTTCATCAAGCGGTGGCATAAACTCCGTTCCGAGGCTAATCAACAAAGGGATACTGATTCCCAATGCAAGAATGTTAATACCTATGGTAGTCTTGCGCCAGTTTAAACAAGCCCGCAGTATGGGTTCATAAATCTTTTCCAGAAAGCGATTGATCGGATTGCTACCCTCCGGTTTGAATTTTCCCTTCATGAAAAAAGAAATTAGTACGGGTGCAAGTGTTATCACCAGAATGGCATCCACTAGCATAATGAATGTTTTGGTAAAGGCCAGTGGATGAAAAAGTTTTCCCTCCTGCCCGGTAAGCATAAACACAGGCAAGAATGAAGTGATGATAATGATGGTAGAATAAAATAATCCTCTTGAAACCTGCTGCGAAGATTTCTCAATGATTTGAAGCCTCACCCCCGGCCCCTCTACAGATGAGGATTGGAGTGATAAATTCCGATACGCATTCTCGGCCATAATAATCCCATTGTCCACTATTACGCCTATGGCCAATACAATACCGGTAAGCGACATGATATTGGACGTAATTCCGAAAAGGTTGAGCAGAATAAAACTGATGGCCAGTGTAATGGGAATCTGGATAATGATGCTGAGTGAACTTCGCCAATGAAACAAAAACAAAATTACCACCAGCGAAACCACAATCATCTCTTCTACCAATGTGGTTTTAATAGATGCAATTGATTCTTCAATCAACTCACTCCTGTCGTACACAATCTTAAACTGCATGCCCTCCGGAAAACCTTTGGCCACATCGTTCATTTTTGCTTTGATGCGCGTAATTACTTCATCGGCATTTTCGCCATAGCGCATTACCACAATCCCGCCCACTACTTCGCCTTCACCATCAAAATCAAAAATACCGAGGCGCGGTTCGCCTGTCATTTGTACCGTGCCCAGATCGCGTACTTTAACCGGTGTTGTGTTTACAGTTTTTACAGCGATGTTTTCAATCTCATCAATCGATTTAAGATATCCTGTAGTTTTAATAATGTACCCAATGTCGTTGATCTCAAATTTGCGCCCACCAGTTTCGTTGTTGTTGGCACGAATGCTTTGGATAACTTCTGAAACGGAAAGATTATAATACTGAAGCTTATTGGGATTGAGTGCAACCTGATATTGTTTTTGAAAGCCACCAAAGCTAGCAATCTCACTTACACCCGATACATTCTGCAAAGCAAACTTGATGTACCAATCCTGAATGGCACGTTGTTCACCCAGATCCATTCCCGGTGCATCCAACGTGTACCACAAGATATGACCCACACCTGTTCCATCGGGGCCAAGTGTGGGTACAACGCCTTCCGGCAGAAGTCGGGTGGCGTAATTTAATCGCTCAAGAACGCGTTCGCGTGCCCAATACACATCGGTATCGTCATTAAAGATTACATACACGAAACTCATTCCGAACATGGAGCTGCCGCGCACATACTTTACTTGTGGTAAGCCTTGCAGGTTGGTTACTAACGGATAGGTAACCTGGTCTTCCATAATCTGCGGACTGCGTCCCATCCATTCGGTAAAAACAATTACCTGGTTTTCGGATAAGTCTGGTATGGCATCGATCTTACTGGTTTGCACCGATAGCACACCCCAGAAAAACAATCCGGCCGCGACCAGCAATACGAGGAAGCGATTACGAAGAGAAAAAGAAATTATATTTTCAATCATAGATTTGACATGAGTAGAACACGAAATGCGAGGACACGCGTGTGCCTTCAAGACCAACACAGGATTGAATAAAATCCTGAATTAAGTCTTGCTACTGAAGTCTAAATCAAAAAAGATTGAATCAACACTGGAATATCGTGTTGAAGCAAAGGTGGTTTGTAAAGTGTGTAATGCGAAAACGTTGCTGCCGCAACGGGTACTATCTGCGCCAACAAGGGAAGGTCAACAACCCAGGCTTGTTGTACAACCTGAATGTTTGCTGCTTCATGGTTCTTGAAATCCTGACCCTGATATAAAAACTGTTCATCATCGCAGCAGGAAGAACGTTTTGCAAAGGCTTTATGGCAAGGTGGAGTTTTGACCTCCATAGGACAAGGTGTTGCCTTTTCAATCAGCGAAACACTCTGCACACTTCCACCGCACAAATGCATGTTTACCGTAAAGCTGCTGGATGCAACCAACACCAATGCGGCAAGTGCGAGTGAAACTATGGAGCGTATGGCTTTCATGCGATTGACAAATGTAGTACTTTTTTGCTATGTAAAGGCTTACAACCTTTTATGCTATGCCCTACAAGGTTGTAAACCTTAGTGGCAAGCCTTGTTGTACTTCTTCAACTTATAGTAATTGTACGGCAGTGGTGCCAGAAAACCAGCTACCATTGCAATAACCAGAGCTGTCCAGTACATCGGGTTGCCGAATGCGGCCTTGCCACCGGTAAGCATAAAGTCTGTTGCATTCATCACAACTTCCATCGCCACCATCGAAATGAACGACATGGAAAAAGCAGTACGCAAAGCAGCCGACCAGCTAAACTTCTCGCGTAAGCGAAGTAAGGTGGTCTCGAATAAAACAGAAGTCGTAAGACCAGCCAGAATTGCCAAAACCATTTGGGCTGTCATGGAAACTTCGGGGTGATAAGCCTGCAAATAAATAATCATCCCGAAATCGCCCAGTGAGCAACCGATCAAACAATTTAAGGTGTTGAACGAAGCGCGTTTCCAAACGCTACCATCTTGCCAAAATCCAGATACTACAACAGGTGCCGAGCCCGCTACCCGATATTTATATGGGGCCAGTGCTTCCACAAAAGCCTGCTCCGCCATTTTGCTTTGAGCATAAATATCAGCTTCGGCTTTCTCAAGGTTAACCTGAACCCGATCAACGCCTTTCACTGATCCTAAAACATATTCAACCTTGGCGGCACAACCCGCGCAGGTCATACCCTCTATTTTTAATGTTTGCGACAATTTAATTACGGATTTAGAATTTAACATTTCGGATTCACCCTGAATCACGATCGTCTGTTATGATGACAAAGGAACAACAAACCCAGAGTCCGGTAGTTATACAATTCCCGAAAGGTGTTACAGAATTTTATGCCACCGAATCCAATGGTTTACGCGGAGTTTCAACTGGCTTGATTTTTTTTAGCTCTGTGGGAGTCATGCCGGTAACTTTTTTAAACTGTGCCGAAAGGTGCGCTACACTGCTGTAGTCCAACCGATCAGCAATCTGGCTAAGCGTAAGCTCATCATAAAAAAGCAATTCCTTAACTTTTTCAATTTTTTGGTGGATGATATATTGTTCCAGTGTTAAACCTTCTACGGCCGAAAATAAACTGCTGAGGTAATTGTAATCGTAATGAAGTTGACCGGCCAGCCAAGCCGACCAGTTTATTTTTTTTGTACGATGGTTTTTGTGATGAATTTCTTCAATAACTAATTTTTTAATAGACTCAATCAGCCGTGCTTTCCTATCATCAATGCGCTCAAAGCCAAGACCCTTCAAAACATGATCTAATGCTATTAGTTTTTCAGTTGTTGGTTCCTGCTTCAGTGCCACCTCGCCAAGTGTAATCCGCTCGGCCTCAAGCCCAAGCTTTTCTAACTCTTGCCCCACCACCAGTATGCAGCGGTTACAAACCATATTTTTAATGTGAAGAACCTTATTCATGCTGAAGTAATAACTTAATTGATTCCAGAAAAGTTGCTGATGCCGATAAATCCGGTTGAAGCACTTCGCAAAATACACTCAGTCGGTTAACTTTACAGTTTTTAAGTGAACTATGGCCGAAGAAAAGAGTCTGAATTTCCTGGAAGAGATTGTTGAAGCCGACCTTAAGTCGGGAAAATATACCAGTATTGCTACGCGTTTCCCACCCGAACCGAACGGCTACCTGCATCTGGGGCATGCCAAAAGTATTTGCCTAAACTTTGGGTTAGCGTTGAAGTATGGAGGCAAAACCAACTTGCGTTTTGATGATACCAATCCTGTAACGGAAGAAACCGAATACGTAGAAAGTATTAAAGGCGATGTAAAATGGCTGGGTTTTCAGTGGGCTGAAGAACTATATGCTTCTGATTACTTTCCGCAGTTATACGAATTTGCTGTTCTGTTAATCAAAAAAGGATTGGCGTATGTGGACGATAGCACCAGCGAAGAGATGGCTGCGCAAAAAGGAACGCCTACCCAACCCGGAAAAAATAGTCCGTATCGCACTCGTACCATAGAAGAAAACCTGACGCTGTTTGCCGACATGAAGGCCGGTAAATATCCAGATGGATCAAAAGTACTGCGCGCTAAAATCGACATGACGCATACCAACATGCTAATGCGTGACCCGGTGATTTACCGCATTAAGCATGCGCATCATCATCGCACGGGCGATGCGTGGTGCATTTACCCGATGTATGATTTTGCACATGGCCAAAGTGATTCGATAGAAAAGATTACACACAGCATTTGTACACTGGAGTTTGTTCCGCATCGCGAACTGTATAATTGGTGTATTGATAACCTTGAAATTTATCCATCGCGCCAGTATGAGTTTGCCCGCTTAAACATGACGTACACCATGATGAGCAAACGCAAATTGCTTCAATTGGTAAACGAAAAGCATGTTACCGGTTGGGACGATCCGCGCATGCCTACGTTAAGTGGTGTGCGTAGACGGGGTTATACTCCCGAAGCTATTCGCGATTTCTGCGACCGCATAGGGGTGGCTAAACGCGATAACCTCATCGATATAAGTTTGCTGGAATTTTGCGTACGCGAACATCTCAATAAAGTAGCAGCTCGCAGAATGGTGGTGTTCGATCCGTTAAAAGTGGTGATCACCAATTATCCGGAAGGCAAAACCGAAATAATGAACAGCGAAAACTATCCGGAAGATCATAGCAATGTGCGTGAGATGCCATTTGGGCGCGAGCTTTACATTGAACGGGAAGATTTTATGGAAGTACCGGTTAAGAAGTATTTCCGGTTATCGCCTGGCCAGATGGTGCGTTTAAAAAGTGGATTCATTATTAAGTGCGATGATTTTGTAAAGGATGCCAACGGCAATGTTACCGAATTACGCTGCTCTTACATTCCGGAAAGTCGCAGTGGTTCTGATACCTCTGGTATAAATGTAAAAGGCGTTATCCATTGGGTGAATGCTGAAAAAGCTGTGCCTGTTGAAGTGCGATTATACGACCGTCTATTCAATGTAGAAGATATGGGCGCCTTGGATGATGACTTCAGAAATCACCTTAACCCCGATTCATTAAAAGTATTACCAACCGTTTATGCGGAACCTGAAATTCTGAATGCAAAATCTGGCGAGCATTTTCAGTTTTTACGAATGGGTTATTTTTGTCTGGATATGGACTCCACTACAGGTAAGTTGATTTTTAATCGTACTTCCACCTTACGGGATATGTGGGCGAAAGAGGTGAAGAAATAGTTACCAGTTGACAATAACAGGCAACTACTTCCCTATCCAACCTAAATGGGTATTCTTAAAGTTGTCTGCATGTTTTAAGCCGTAACCAAAAATCCGGTCGAACGAACTATGTCCAAATAACACTACGCCTGTAAGCATAAGTTCTGGAATGGTAAACCACATTCCGACAAGGTAAAAGGCAATCGCAATACCTTTGTGATGAAAGAGATTGTAAGCAACAGCGCCAACGCGTGTGTTTACCAGATAGCCAATCATGCCGATGTCTGGCACGAGAAACAACGCCCAGAAAACCCAGCCAGCAAAGGGCAACAGCGAATTGAGGTAAATGGCGAGGCCCAACATAAAGGCTTCTTCAATAAGCAGCAGGTTTTTCATACTCTTTTTGTTTTAAGTCGGAAAGGTAGCGAGATTTATTGCCACGACTGAAAGCCAAAATTTGATGAGAAAAATATCGGTAATACTTATTGCGGTAATCATAGCATGCCAACCCAAGCCAGAATCTTCTAACCCAACCGCAGAAACAGAAGTAAACTCCTCAGGATTTCTGGACTATCTTAAAGAAGAATCTACTATAGGTTTTGCTAATGAGTTTAATTGCCTGATTCTTCCACCAGCTGAACTCTACCCCGACTCTGTAATCGACAGCACTCTTCCTGATATTATTAAGGTTACACCAGCTACCTGGATTTCGAAAACCAATGGGCTTTACAGCTACTCTGCCACTAACGATTTATGTGAGGGGTTTCCGCTCTTTCAGTTTCAATTTTCTGCCGATAGCAAAGGCTGGGTGCATGGCACAGGTATTTTTAACTGCTGATCATGTAGCAGCTACAGTTACATTACAGAATACTTCCTATGAACTTCGTCTGGCTATCAGTACTGGAATTGGAGTAGCTAATGATTTTGGCACAACAGGATGCATGGAATACCAACTTTTATATTTGTTAGATAGAAGTAACCAGTTGATTCATTTGGTTTCTGTAAGTCCTGCTCTTCAAAACCTAAACATACTGGGCAATGCCAATCAACAGTGGTTCAGTTACGTTTCTGATGAAGGAATGTTTGTCACTATTAAATCGGCAACTGCAGTAAACGATCAACTTGTAATTGATCATTTGATCGAATACCAGGAGGGTAGTCGTGAAGCAAAAATGTATCTGACTAAAGAGGGGAAGAATTTTCTGATAGCCAGAATTGATGCTGGTGCGGTAATGGAATAAGCCTACATGTCAATCCTGTGACTTGAACCTATAGCGAATTCCCCAACTTCCTCGTAAGAGAGATTCTTCACCCAGTATCGGTGTTAGCTCAATATGAAATCCAAACTTCTTTACTTCAAAGGGGTAAACATTTATTCCGATAGGAACAGTAAGACCTCTAAAGTCATCGCCCCGATACCCTAACCCCGCATAAAATTCAAAATCAGATTTGTTTACTATATCATAGGTTAAGATTGCTTCCGCAGAAAGCGCTTCGAAATAGTTATCGGTACTAATGCGAAACTCCGGGCGAAAGCGGTCTTCAAGTTCGTAACTGAAACCAACAAAGGGAAGATTAGATTGATGTATTCCAATTCCAAACTGAGCCCAAACACTGGCGGGCGCTAAAATCAAAAAAGCACAAACAATATTTTTCATCGTAATACTTATTTGGTGACTTAACAACCGGAGACCGATAACTATCAACTACCTTCCAAAATCATCTTGCAACCTTACAATATCACTTTCATCCGATGGATTTGCTGCATCGGTATGTTGCCAGATTTCGGCTACAATTCCCCAACCGTCTAAACCTACCAGCCGGTGGCGTTGGCCTTTATGTAAACGAACAATTTCACCTATGCTTAATTTTTGAACTGAGCCTTGCTCATCCGTTTCACTTTTTACAACTCCGGCTGTTCCGGCAATCAATTTCCAGATTTCAGCTCTTCTAAAATGATATTGCCAGCTTAGCCTTTTATTGGTGTCCACAATCAGAATTTTTGGACTAAGCTTACCTGCAATCTTTAGCGTGGCGAAATCTACCTCAGGAAAATACTTGGCAGCAAACGCAGGCGCGTTGTTCTCTTCCAAAACAAAAAAGCCACCCCACGGCCGGTTAAAATCTTTATCAGCAACGGTAAAGCCTTCCGCTTTTAAATAGTTGGCAATATTTTCAAAAACCTGAGTTCGATTTGCGTTTGATTCAATAGTAAGCATGCGTACAGTTCTATTTTTTTGGTGGATAATTTTTAAGTGCTTGTTTTATTCCTTTGTTAATGTTGGCTTCCGATAAGTCGGGTTTTGTTTCCATATAAGCTGACACATGCGATTGCCAAACCATGCGACTTTCCTTTGCATCGGCCATGCCAATAATCAATGAGCCCTTCTGATAATTTATGACTTTCTTATCCAGTTCAAGTGGAGCTATAAAAAAAGGAGAATCTTCTGTGCGGTGATATACAATCGCTTGCTCGTCTTTAACAGTAATGGTAAAACCCACCAGCAGATCAGGATTATCGGTTCGAATGGTAAGTCCTTTCTGCTTTAACTCCGCTTCAATTGCTTTGCGAATGTTTTCTCGCGCAATACTGTCATTAAGATAATCCGGGCCAGTAACGTTGAACTCGCAGCCTGCCATCCAACAATAGGTTTTGTATTGCGAAAAGTCTGTTTGTTTGTCAAACGTTTCTTTAACGGTTACCGAGCATGCGCTCGCAACAACAAAAATCAAGAAAATTAAAACAGATGGTTTCATTGAGGGCCGAAGTTACTACATCGACCACCTAAACGAAAGAAGTTTTCAATTACTCCAATCAACTTTTGGCGAACGGTAAAAATCTATTCCTAATTTTTGTAGGTGCGATGCATGTTTACCAAGTCTGATTTTGTACTCATCCCAGCTCCTACCTTCGGCCTGCGACCAACCAATTTCTGCCACACCAATCAATCGCGGAAAAGCCATGTATTCAATGTCTTCCATATTTACTACCGTTTCCGACCAAAGCGGAGCTTCAACACCTAGAACATTTTCACGGGTAATTCCTTGTACCCGCGTTGCCGGATCCCAGTTGTACGATTCATCCACTTCGATGTAAGCGGCCCAATGTAACCCGATGCGGGTAGTGGAATCATATTGCATATCCAGATACACTTTTTTAGAAGGCGACATAATAATCTTTGCACCTTTAGCAGCTGCTGCTGTGGCATGCTCTTCCGAGGACCAATGTTGGGCAATGGCGTTACCATCAATATCGGCTTGCGCAATTTCCTCCCAGCCAATCATCTTTTTGTTGTTGGCTTTTACAATCTCGCTAAACTGATTAATGAATTTTATATACTCTTCTTTTTTTGTTACGTGGGCTTCATCGCCACCAATGTGCAGATATGGGCCTGGTGTAATTTCTGCCAACTCACGAATTACATCGTTTACAAACTTTAGTGTGTTAGGTTTAGCAAGACTCAGCGTACTCCACCCAACATCAATACCCGTATATAAATCGGTTGGTTTGTTATTGCCATCAACTATGCCACGCGTTTCAACAGGACCGGCATAGTTTCCATCTTTCGGATATTTTGTATCGGGATTGTTTAACGTGCCATAAGCTGCCAATGCCGAATTGATGTGACTAGGCATATCAATTTCGGGTACAATGGTTACAAAACGTTTTGCCGCATGGGCAACAATCTCTTTGTAATCTTCCTGTGTGTAGAAACCACCTTTTCCACCACCTACTTGCGTAGTGCCACCATGCACGGCAAGGTTAGGCCACGATTTTATTTCAATACGCCAACCCTGATCATCCGTAAGGTGCAAATGCAATACATTCATTTTATAATGACTGATCAGATCGATGTAACGCTTCACATCGGCTACACTAAAAAAATGCCGCGATACATCCAGCATAGAACCACGCCACGCATACGTGGGGTAATCGCGAATGGTGCCGGTGGGAATTAATATCTTGTTCTCAACGCGTGGTCGCGATGCTAATTGCAAAAATGTTTGCATGCCATAAAACAAACCAGCCGGTTCATAGGCCTTTATGGTTACTTGTCCAGTTTCTATTGTGAGTTCATATCCTTCTGCACCCAGATCAGTTTCTGCCGAGTCAAGCTTAAGGTAAACTCCGGATTCAGGTGAGCCTTCAGCAGCCGATTTAAAAGTAAAACCCGTAGCCAATGCCAATGAATCGCCAAGCGTTTTATGCGCAGCATCCACTACAATCTCTGTTTCCGATGTAAGTTCAAATGATTTACCGGTAGCGGTAACCGAAATTGGTTTGGGTATCAGGCTTTCGTCAGCCAGGTTGGTGGGAATACTTTCTTTACACGAAGAAAAAAAAGCCACCACTGAAAAAAATAGTGCAAGCTTGAAAATGGATTTCATAGGGTTGAATTAGGTAGAGCGCGAATCTACCTAAAATGCAAAACCCATTAAAAAAGTTGCGTGTGAAATCTGAAAATAAAACGAGTTACTTAGCAAGGGACCGTTAGGCAACTTCCGGAATTTCCAGGCGCACCAGCGTGCCCTTTCCAATTTCAGATTCAATTTTGATCTGACCTCTGAGTTTGTCCATCGTTTCCTTCACGATGTACAATCCTAATCCAGAGCCGGCACCGTCATCGGTAGCGCGATAAAACATATCGTAAACCCGGCCCAGGTGCTCGCGTTCAATACCACGGCCATTGTCTTCCACTTCAATCAATGCTTTATGTTTTTCAATGGCTACGTTTACCCGGATAACCGGTTCGCGACCATTTCTATACCGGATGGCATTTGAGATGATATTATTTAAAACAACTTTTAATCGCCAGCGATCGCTATGAAAAGCCTGTGTCTGCGTTACGCTTACAATCTTTTCTAATGATGAAGCTGAATTGGTAGCAAACTTCAATTGATTAAACGTTTCTTCTATCAACGACTCGAAGTACACTTCTTCTTTCTTAACATCTAACCGCGCATTGCGCGATTGATCCAGAATTTCGCGGATAAAATCGTCCTGCTGCATCGCACTGTGATTGATTCGATTCAGGTATTCATTCTTCATAGCCGGATCGTCATCTTTACGCGCCAGATTGATAAGTCCTAATACCGAAGCAATGGGTGCCCGCAAATCGTGCGACACACTATACACAAAATTATCTAACTCAGTATTTCGTTTACTTAATTCCTGATTGGTTTGCAGCAGTTTTGTCTCGGCAAATTTACGGGTGTTGATTTCTTCATTCAACGCCTGCGTGCGGTCTTGTACAATGCCTTCCAGGTTACTGTTAAACTTTCGCAATTGTTCCTGAGCTTGCTCCCGTTCAGCCACAGTAGCCGAAAGCACAATGGTTGACATGCTGATTACAGCAATGAATACTTGTACAAACAACATCGACTCCAGCGGCAGCGGTTGTACAAACGGCCCTACTTGCTGCACCGTAAAATAGATAGCGGTAAGCGAAGCCGCGAGGGCTACGGCCATACCGGCAACCAGATCGAACCGGAAGGCCAGCCAGAGTAAAAAAGGAATTAACATATACGGCAATGCATTGATTAGTGTGGTATTAAAATAACCGTACCGCACCAAAAGTGATAATCCGAGCAAACTCGCTGCGCAGATTCCGCCTTCAATTATCTTTTGCGGATTTGTGGGCCATGTAATGGTTCGCTTCCGCGCGATTGCCAGAATGAGTGGCGTAAATAAAAGTATGCCCACCACATTGCTTATCCATGCATGGATAAAGTAATCTGAAAATGAAATTGAGTTTACAACACCAGCCGCCCACAAGCTAAGGCTGGCCGTGCCCGAACCAATCACGCACATAAAAACAGATGCAAACAAAAACCGGAACGTATCGCGGGTGCGCCTGAAGGGATAATTGTCTTTAATCCATCGCGTAAGCAGCAACCTGCCTGTAAGAGCTTCGCCCGTTTGCCCAACGGCAATACAAACTGAAACGGCAATTAGCGCTGACTGACTTAGACCTTGTTGATTCCAGAATGCAAGCAGGTTAGCGGCCAATGCGCCCATAGCAATACCTGGCCAAACCTGGCGGCCCATCAAAATCAAAAGTGCAAAGGCCATCCCGGAAGGAGGCCAAACCGCCAAAGCGGTTCCGGTAAACGCTAACGCCTGACCCAGCCACGCAGCACTGAAATAAAGTATCGCTGCAATGCCAATCTGTAAATCGGTGGAGTACTTAAGTATGAGTTTAGGCATTTAAAATAATTATCTCATTATCAGTACAATATTGATAATAGATTGTTTCCATAACAGGTAATTAATGTTAAGATGCCATTAACGAAGTCGAACGGGCAAAAGTAGCGGCAAGCGGGTTTCGCTTCCGCGGATTTACCATCCGGAAAGTGGGATTAACCCTGGCTTTAAAAGGAATTACTTGGTTTTGAGGATGAAGACGACTGTGCCAGTGGAACTTGGTTGTGCTTGGCCACTAGACTTCTTAACGAGTGAGTTTTTGAGAATTTCAGCCCTTAGTATTTTTTCTGCTTCTAAACTCAAGCCTCTACTTATGGTCTCGATTTTATATATATCCCCATTTTCATCGCAAGTAATTTTGAATTCTATGCGACCACCTTGATTATCGGGAAGAGTAGGAATTTTTGGTTGATCTGCCCAATCCCAACCCGACATTCCTAACCCAAAACCCTCACCATTATCACCGCCACCAGGTTTACCTTTATATTGACCATTATCATCTAACTTACCTTCTGGATTTCCCTTATCACCTACCTTGCCGGGATCGTCACCATGGCTGGTACCGCCTTCGCCTTTTTTATCGGCAGGCTTTGTTTCAGTGGGTTTGTATTCTGTCTTAACCGCCTCTTTGGGTTCAACCTTTTTCACTTCCTCTTTAGGTTCAACCTTCGCTTTGGTTTCGGTTTTATTCTCTTTTACCGGCTCTTTGGTTGGTTCTTTCTTTTCTTCTTTTTTTACGACCACCGGACTTTCAATCTTTGAAACAATTGGCTCTTCCGCTTTTACGGGTTGTACTTCAGCAGGGCTTTGTTCCTGCGGAGTTTCCTGAGCTTCTTCTGGTTGGGGATCAGGTGTGTTTGTTTCTGTGCCCGGAGCTTTCTCGGGCTGCACTTCGCCACCACCTTGCTGATCTAATCCAAAGTTTAATTCAATACCATATTCGGGATGGGGCGGATTGGGTGCCCGCCATGCCATCAGCAACAGAAATGCAATCAATAAAACAGCATGAAACCCGATGGAAATCATCATGGCAATGCGTTTGTTCTTTTGTTCCTGTTGTGTGATCATACCAGTAGTTAATTACCCGGTTTAGTTGCAATTGAAACCTTTGCTTCCAGTTTAGTGGCTACACCCGCCACAAATACCATTTCGCGTGTGGGCACGCTTTCATCAATATGTAAAACAACAACTCCTTTCGGGCCACCAAGTTTGCTTTTAAGCTCACCCTCCAGAGTTGATTTAGTTACCTTCTTTTCATTAACGAAAATCTGTAGGTCTTTGGTTACCGTAACCGAAACTTTCTGCACCTCTATGGTACTTTGAATGCTGGATGGCAGATTAACCGGTAAGCCAGATGGAGTTACAAACGATGAGGTAAGCATGAAGAAGATCAGCAGCAAAAAGATCAGGTCGGTCATAGACGACATGTTGAAGGCCGGATCTACTTTATTTCGTGCTTGCAGATTCATAATTAGCGGGGTTCTTGCAACAAGTCAATAAACTCAATAGACGAATATTCCATCCTATGAATTACTTTGGATACCCGGGTAACCAGAAAGTTGTACCCCAGGTAGGCAATAATACCCACCACCAATCCGGCAACGGTAGTAACCATGGCCGTGTAAATACCATCGGCTAATAGTTTAGGACTAACCGAACCTTCTTCTTGCGCGATTGCAATAAAAGCATTGACCATACCAATCACAGTTCCGAGAAATCCGATCATAGGTGCTGCACCGGCAATGGTAGCCAGTACGGAAAGGTTTTTCTCTAACCGGAACACTTCAATTTTACCAACGTTTTCGATAGAGGCTTCAATAGTTTTAAGCGGACTACCGATGCGCGATACACCTTTCTCAATCATCCGAGCGGTTGGTGTATCGTGTTGAGAGCATAGTACTTTAGCTCCGTTTATATCACCACGCAATACCAATTCTTTTACGCGGCCCATAAATGCATCGGAACTTACGTTGGCTTTGTTTACGGTAAGCAATCGTTCTACAAAAATGTAAATGGCAATTACCGAACAAATAGCGAGGGGAATCATTAACGGCCCACCGGCCATTACCAAACTCCACATAGAAATGGATTGCTCGGCAGTTGTGGCGGCTGCTTCCGATCCGGTTACAATTTGGGCTAGCATCATAAGTTTAAAAAATATTAACTCCTTTACGATTAAAAAATTGTGCTATTATGTATAGTCGTCAGTCGGCTTGAAGGCTTAAGCAAATAAGCCGTCAAGACGACTAACGATGAACTTAATACTTGATCACCCACGCACCTGGTCCAAACTCAGGTTTGGAAGAATCTGCGCTGGTTTGTGCCGCTGCATACGAATCAAAATCGCCACTTGTGGTAAGTCTGTAAAATTTCCATTTACCAAATGGCGGAATGATTTTAGAACTTGTGCCTTTGGCGCTTAACTTCTTAGCATAATCTGAAATCAGATCGCCATCTACCGCACTCGCAATTACAACATAATACCGGCCGGTGCGGCTGGTCAAAGTCTCGAATGTACCTACGGCAGGTTTAGCATTTGCGGCCGCGGCCTCAGCTTCTAATCTCTTGCGTTCAGCTTCTTCATTTTCACGAGCCAACCGTGCGGCTTCATCGTCTTTACGCTTCTGTTCGTCAAGGCGTTTCTTTTCGGCTAACTCACGTTTCTCTTTATCGGCCTTTGGCTTATACACGTATTGATAAATGAGGAATGCACCCACAATCAAAACCAAACCAATTACCACCGCAATAATTATGGGGGCGTTTGATTTAGATTCTTCTTGTGGTTTATAGGTATAGGCTTCGCGAACCGTTTCTTCTTTAGCTTCAGTAACGGATTCGGATTCAGGCTCGCCTGTAGTTTCGGTATCCAAAGGTTTATACTCGATATCGGGTAAGCCAAAGTTATCTTCGGAGTTGTTCTCGTTGTTCTGGTCGTTAGCCGATTCGTTTTTGTCTTTACGCTTTGCCATTTGGTTTTGGTTTTTGTCTGGGTGTTATCACAAAATTAACGCAATTTCATCAAAATAAGCTATTATCAAAATACCCAGGTAAGGCCCCCCATCACGTTCAACCCTCGCACCGGATAATTCAGGTAGATCGGATACTCGTTTGAAAGCAGGTTATTACCTTTTACAAACACCGAGAACTGCTTCGAGAACAGGTAGCTCAACTTGGCATTCAGATCGAAGGCAGCCGGCAACGTAGTGGTAACATCAGTATCCACATCAAATGCCTTTGCACCACCCTGCGCCAATGCATCTACATTAAATAACAACTTGGAATAAATATTAAAGGCCGTATTTACACCCAATCTATATTTGGGCCGGTGCCAGGCTTCGGCCACTGTGGAAGTACTGTAACCAAAGTAATCGCCTCTAACTGAAATTCTTGCTTTATCAGCATGCGCAAAGCTTAACTCACCAAAAAAGTTGGTGCGTTTGGCATTGCCCACATCATACTGTACATTAAACTTAGCCTGGTCCGTTTCATCGTTGCGATAGAAATACCAATTCTTCAGGTTGGCAATAGATAATCCACCCCCATACGAAATCTTGCTTCCCAGCTTACCTCTTACACCACCCGTAAACTCAGCTGTGCGATTGGTATGATAGGTACCCACATTGGAATTGATCCACGCATTTTCGCGGGCAAGATTATGCAACGATACCTTATCCATATCGCCTGTAAAGGCTGCATACAATTCAATGGATGGACTGATGGGATAGCTTGCACGTAAGTCAGGATACAGATGTAAATCTTTAGGATTTCCAAGCGTATCGTTTTCATATGCTACCGTTGCACCGGCACTAAACAAAATATCATCCAGCAGGTAAAACTGGTACGCGCCTTTTACTTTAAACAAATGCCGAGGCTTGGCTTCAATGGCTGCATCTTTGCGTGTGATTAAAAAATATTCAGTACCAAATACAATCTTACTCTCTTTAGAGATTTCATAATCTCCAGAGAACCCAAGATTTACTTCACTCTCTTTAGCCTGATAATGATCATCCAGGTAACTGAAAGCACCTTTCAGTTTATAATTGAGTTTACTAGTTGTGGTGTTTTCAACTTCAGCGCCAAGCCCAACTATGTTATACGTTTGCCTGATCAATGCGCGATTGATATCGGTACCGGGTGTATAGCCATAAAAGTAAGTGCCTATGCGTTCGTAATCCAGATACCCACCGGTAGTAGCCTGCTTACCAAAAGCTTTACCAAAAAGTCTTAACTGCGAATTAGAACCAGCCGAATTGTTTTGATCAACCGGGCCGCGACCAAAACCCAGATGCGAAAGTTTAACACCATAAAATTTATCTTTATCGCGCTTGGTGGTGGCGTATGCATCCACAAAAGCCGATGCATAGTTACCCAAGGCTGCACTTACATAGTTGCCATAGATTTTTGAAATGGGCTCGTTCTGCAAACGCAACGGCCGAAGTGCAGGATTATAATCGGGAGTTGTAAAACTCAGGTTTTTGAAGTCGTACTTAATCTCCGGTTTGATTGGCTCAGCTGGCCGGGGTGGAATTTTTTCAAAGTTGCGATTAGCTTGAGGTAGCGTGATTTTTTTATCAATTATAATCTCGATTTCTACTTTCTCAATCTGACCAGCATCGCCCCACTTTTCAGGAGGTTGTGCCATCACTGGTATCGTTAGTACGAGACCCAAACAAAATAATATTAGTTGTATGCTACGTGTGTTGCGCATAAAATCAATTGTCTAATGAATCTGGTTTTACTTCCGCTTTCTTTTTCAACTCGTCAGCCTCAATCTTCTTCAACTTTTCGCGGGCCATTCCTTTAATGTTATCTAACGGAAATGCTTCCAACGATCGTAATGTACCCTTTGCTTGAAAGGCATCGCCCATAGCGAGGTAGTTATCGGCCAGCAACAAGAACGACCTTCCCACCCACTCTGGGTACGCTGAAAAATCTGAATTAAGACTTACCAGTGTTTCGTAACATTGTTTGTGTTGTTTGGTGAGGTATTGAATTTCACCTATCAGGTATTTCGCTTCTGCGCCATATTCATCTTGTGCCGAGTTTAGTGTACTTAGAAATTCATCTTGTGCCAATTCATAATCGCCACGCGCCATAGCGGCTTTACCCAGAAAGAGTGACGCTTTATTTTGAGCACCGGCATTAATGTTTCCTTTCTCTAAAATAATTCGGGCATATTTCTCTGCTGAATCATACTGCGCCAGCAGGTAATGCGATTCCATTAAACCTGACCAGGCCGTGTACTGTTCTTTTTTATTGGCGGCAACTTTTACCAATTGCTGAAAGTTTACAACTGCTTTAGTGTAGTTGGCTTGCTTAAACTCTAATTCTGCCAAACGACCTACTACTTTACCTGCGAAGAGGAAATTTTTATCCTGCGCCACATCCTGATAAATAGCGAGTGCTTTGTTCCACTCTTTAAGCCGATAGTGCGATTCGGCCTGGTAATATTTAGCTTCTGATGCATTGGCGCTTTGCGGATACGAAATCAGGTAATTGCCCAATGAAGTAATTGCCTTTTGGTAATTCTGATTGAAGTAAAAATTCTTGGCCGCTTCATATTCCACCGACTCGATACCTTTTGCATCCGGATGTGCAGTTTTATAACCTGCCAGATACTTATCAAATTCACCTGAGCGACTGCTAAGGTTCAAAGCTTCCTGCAACGGAATCAATACATCTTTGCTGGCCGGGTGGCTTGGAAAGTTTTCCAGCACGGCTATGTAGTCGTTAGCAGTTTTGCTGTATTCTTTAAGATTAAAGTTAGATGCCGCCCTGCGGGTGTATGCGTAAGGCACATACTGCGATGTTGGTCTGGTTTGGATCAATGAAGTGTAACCTGCTACGGCATTGGCATAGTTGCCTTGTTCAAATTCAATCTGGGCTCGTTCATACATGGCTTCATCCAGAAAACTGGATTGCCCGAAGTTTCGGATTACCAGATCAAGTTCAGTGGCGGCCTCATCATATTTACTCATGGTGGCCAATACCACACCAGCCTGCAAATGCGCATAGTCTTCATCGGCTGAGCGTAGTTGTGCAGCTTTGCGGTAATTCACCAACGCATCAGCGTAAGCTTTAGATACATAATAACAATCGGCCAATCGAAGCGTACCATCAGCCAGGTTAGGTTGGTTGCGCGGTGCTTTGTTTACAAACTCTTTAAAGTTAAATAACGCTCTATCGTATTGTTTCAAATTAAAATAGGTATAACCCAAACCATAACGGGTCTTCACCAATAATTCGGTATTGGTATAGCCCGGTAATGCTACAATGCGTTGATATTGCTCAGCAGCTTGCTCATACCGTTTACCAATGGAGTAGGCCTCGCCACTCCAGAAACTTGCTTCGGCTACGTAGTCGGGCTCAACCGGAAAGCGCAATGACTTCTCAAAAGTCTGAACGGCATTTAAATAATCTTCTTTATTAAAGTACTCTATGCCTTTTAGCAAAGTAGCTTTCTGAAACGCACGATCAACTGCCGGGCTTCGGGTTTTCATAGCTTCGATGTACTCGATAGCTTTGTTGTAGTTAGAAGCATTTACATAAGCCTGACCCAACAACTCCTTAATCTCTTCAGCATGCGCACTGTTCGGATAGGTCTTCAGCATTTTTTCGAACTCGGCAATGGCTTTATCAGGTTGCCCCATATCGTACGATACTTTAGCAAACTGATAGGTGCTTTCTTCTACCAGGCGCGGATCGGATTTGAATTTGCGCGCAATATCAAATGCAGTTTGCGCCATGGGTTTCTGGTTTTGCTTCAGATAAAGCGAGCCTAGGTAGTAAGCCGAGTAAAATCCAATTGAATCAGAATCGGCAAACGAGGTTTTCAAATATTTTATAGCCGTTTCATTTTCGCCTAACGAGTAAGCCGAAAACCCTGCTCTTAACAAAACTCCTTTGTCGGCTTTTGCTTCGCGTCCTTGCAGGTATTCCTGATAGCCAACATACGCATTCTTATAATCTGTTTTCTTGAAATACGCTTCCGCTGAAAGCAATGCAATTTCTTCTTTGTTGCTCAGGCCTTCACGCGTTGAAACTTCTTTCGCGTAAGCAATTAACTCATCGTAATTCTTTTGGCGGTAATACACATTGGCAATCAGGTAAGGCACTACTTTGCTGTAGGCCTCGTTTTGTCCGGCCCGTTTTAAATCAATCAAGGCGTTAGTATAATCACCTTGACTGTATTCAATAAATCCGGCATAATAACTTGAAGCCGGACCATACTCCCCGCCCAGTGCTTTATTATAATTAAATTGATCTAATGCTTCCTTTAGCGAACGTTGATTGAAATGACTATAGCCCCACCGGAAATGCGCAGTGCGTTGCTGGTCCTGCGCCAATGCACCAAAATCTATTTTAGTATAGAATGACGCTGCCTTCTTGTAATTCTTTTCAGCATAATAAAAGTTGGCCAGATCGTAGTTGGCCGTACCCGCACGCGGATGTGTAGGATTTTTTACGATAAAACTTTCAATCTGCTTCTCGGCATCGGAGTGATACAGATTAAGCGAACAGAATGCTTTATAATATTCAGCATCGGCTCGTCTTGCATCGGTAGCAGCAGCCACGGAAAGGTATTCGCCAAACACTTCGCGGGCGGCACCATATTGGTTGTGGTTAACCAAATCAACACCTGAGTTAAAAAGTCGTTCGGCTTGCTGCTGCGATAAATTATTTTGAGCGAAAACGAACGATACAAGAAACCAGGCTCCGGTAAATATCAGGAGTTTCCTCATGGAAGATTTTTTCGTAAAACAGTCTGCAGTTAAAAATATTGCAGACTTCAGTTTAAAAAATAAGCTCATGCAAAAAATTAAGACATGAATGCATGGACTCAAAACTACTAATTCTAATTGAAAGAACCATCATTCTAAATTGAAATGATGAACGCATCAAGAATTATTCCAGTAATCTAAACGGTGAAATCTTTAAGAAGTTTCTAATCGTTGCCTTTACATCATCATGCGCAAAACCAACTCACGCAACAACTGACCTTCGCTGGCATCGCCCGAGTCAACACCTTTTAGTTTAAGGTCGGTTTGCTTTAGCAGCGAAATGGTGTTCATAATCTGCTTGCCTGAATAATTCCTTAAAGTAACACTGTAATCACCGGCAAAATATCGATTGATTTTTAGAAACGTGGCTATTCCATTATCGCTCTTGTCGGGCGATGATGAAGCGATCAAAACCTTGCTGAAAAACGAATACAGAAACGCAACCATCGGGATAACCGGATTCTTTTTAGTGTTGGCTTCGAAGTAGTTTACTATCTTATTAACCTGAAGTTGGTCTTTACGAATCAGTGCTTTCTGTAATTCGAAGATGTTATACTCTTTGCTGATACCCACGTGCGCCATTACCAGATCGGCTGTTATGGTTTGGCCAGCTTGTGTGTTTATCAAAACCTTGTCAATCTCGTTAGCCAATCGGTTTAAATCGTTACCCACATATTCGGCTAATACCTGAATGGCGCGATCATCCATTTTGAATTGCTTACTGGCAGCATGCTCTTGAATGAAAGTCCCCAACTCGTTGTCTTTCGGTTTCTTAAAGGTGGCTGCTTCAGTAAGTTGTTCAATCTTTTTGCCCAGCTCTTTGCGCTTATCAAAGGTTTTATGCTTGTGGCACAAAACCAATAATGTAGATGGCACTGGCCGTTGCAGATAATCCAGCAACATTTTGGCTCCGCCCTCCTTTTGCAAATCCAGAATATCCTGCGCTTCTTTTACAATCACCACTTGCCGCTCGGCCATCATGGGAAACCGCCTGGCGTGGGTAAGAATAGCGTTAACCGTTACGTCTTTACCATACACAATAACCTGATTGAAACTCTTTTCAGCATCGGTTAAAACACTGCTCTCTATATAATTGGAAATCAAATCAATATAGTAAGTCTCCTCACCTTGCAACACATATACCGGATCGTACTTACGTGATTTGAGTTTGTCCAGAATTTTCTTGGCTCCACTATCCATGCTTTCTCTTTTGCGCTAAGTTAAATGCTGTGTACGTACCTACCAACGCTCCGGCCAGGTGCGACTCCCACGAAATGAATGGATCGCCCGGAAAAATTCCGTAAAACAATCCGCCATATATCAATAGAATGATGATGCTGATGAGCATAGACATAAACTCCTGCCGGATGAATCCATAAAAAATAAGAAAGGCAGCCAGGCCATACACCAGGCCGCTGGCTCCGATGTGATACGCTTCGCGCGGACTAAAAAGCCAGACCAGCACATTGGTAATAAAGTAGCATCGGAAGAATACGATACCGCCAATCCGATCATAAAAGAAATAAAGGACTGCTCCGAGAAACAATAATGGAAATGTATTTGACAACAAGTGCATATACCCACCATGAATCATTGGCGCGGTAAAAATTCCGATCAAGCCTTCAAGCGTGCGCGGCTTAATTCCCAGAAAACCTAAATCGAAATGGTAGTAAAACTGGATAGAAAACACCAGCCACATGATAAAAACCAAACGAAAAGGTACAACCGAACTATTGAAATACTTGGAACCTGATGCCATTCTTAGAAAGTAGCCGGGTCTTTAATCATGGGCAGATTAACTAACAGCGCCTCTTCATCTCCAATGGTTTTCATACCTAATAAACCGCCCGATGATTCGGCTATTTCTGTGGCGATCTCGCGTAAACTTGTGTAAAATTCTTTCGCGAATTGTTTATCTAATTTTTTAAAGATGCTTTCGAGTTGCGAAAGTGTTGTTGAGATCTCAATTGTTCGCTTATCTACTTTAGAAGGCAAAGATTGAATCACAATTCTGATCTTATCCTCAAAGTCGGTGCCCACTTCAGTATAAAAGGTCATCAGACTGGAGCGGGATTGCTTTTGTTTTGCTTCAGCGAGCGATATGGCTCGATTCACTTCTTTGTTATCAATTTTGCCATCAGCACCGGCAATTAAAATGGATACTAAGACAGGTGCCTTATGCATCAGTTCAATCTCTGCCGAAGTAAGTTTTTCAAATTCCTTAATCATGGTTTTCTATCGTGCTGGAATTGCAGTAAATTTCAAATATTTTAGCCGAATGTACCAGTATTCCGGGTGAACTAAAAGATAAACTGTTACGCATGTACGAAAATGATCAGGTACGAATATTTGTAGTGGAGGACGATCCGGCCTACACCAAATTTTTAAAGTATGTATTGGGCCTCAATCCTGATTTTGAACCTGAATACTTTACATCAGGAAAGGATTGCCTCGCTCAACTTCATAAAAAGCCATCGATAGTAACGTTAGATTATTCCTTGCCCGATATGGAGGGCGAAAAAGTTTTGAAATCGATTCGTGAGTTCGATCCGGATATCAGCGTAATAATTGTATCGGCTCAGGAGAAAATTGGTACCGCTGTGGAATTATTAAAGGCCGGTGCGTTCGATTACATCACCAAAGATGAAGATGCGAAAGATCGGATTCTTAACTCCATCAAGAATGCACGTAACAAAACTTCATTAATTCGGGAGATCGATCGCCTGAAACATGAGATTACTACCAAGTACGAGTTTGAAAAAAGTATTATAGGAACAAGTCCGGCCATTAAGAAAATTTTTGATTTAATTGAGAAAGCCGTCAAAACACAAATAACGGTTTCCGTAACAGGCGAAACCGGAACGGGAAAGGAACTTATCGCGAAAGCCATTCATTACAATTCTAAACGCAAAAACAAATCGTTGGTAGCAGTAAATGTGGCGGCTATTCCCAAGGAGTTAATTGAAAGTGAATTATTCGGACACGAGAAAGGTGCGTTTACCGGAGCGGCCAGTCGCAGAATAGGAAAGTTTGAAGAAGCCGAAGGTGGTACGATCTTTCTGGATGAAATTGGCGAGATGGACCTTTCACTCCAATCCAAATTACTCCGTGTTTTACAAGAGAAAGAATTAACCCGTATTGGCGGTAATCAGGTTATCAAACTAGATGTTCGGGTAATTGTAGCTACCCATCGCAATCTGTTGGAAGAAGTAAGAGCAGGACGCTTTCGCGAAGATTTATATTATCGTTTATTGGGGTTACCTATACACCTGCCAGCGTTGCGCGAACGTGGACAAGACATCTTATTATTAGCCCGGCACTTCCTCGACCAGTTTGCCAAGGAGAACGATTTAAAGAAGATCAAACTATCCGCGCAAGCGCAAGACAAATTGCTTCAATACCCGTTTCCGGGAAACGTGCGAGAGTTAAAATCGATTATAGAACTGGCTGCAGTAATGGCTACTGAAAACGAAATCCAGGAAAAGGACATTACGTTCACAACTCCCCTACGCGATGATTCTATGATGCTGAAAGAAATGACCTTGCAGGAGTACACGTATCGCATCATCAGAAACTACCTGAATAAATATAACAACAACGTGCTGGATGTAGCACGCAGATTAGACATTGGCAAATCATCCATCTATCGCTACCTGAAAGAGATGGAAGACCTTGGCATTTAAATGATAACCCCACCCCTCTAAATGAAATTAACACTACAAGCCTACGTTCGAAAAGGTCTGTTTTATAAATCGGTAGTTGAAGATGGCTCAGATATCATTTTTATTGTTGATTATGAAGGCACTGTTTTGTACCACAATCACTCCGTGCGCGAAACGTTAGGGTATAGTAATAACAGCCTGGTTGGAAAAAATTTCTTCGATTATGTTCCTTCACACCTCCTGCCCTACGTTAAAAAACAATTTGCTATTAGTACCCGCAAAACCTATAACAAGGGCATAGAGTTTCAGTTTAAGTGCAAAGACAAGAGTTACAAATACCTGGAGTTTAACTCCGTTAACCTGAACAAGAAAGAAGGTATTAAGGGTTTGATTCTGGATTGCCGCGATATAACCCAACGCAAGAAAGATGGCGAAGAATTATCGCGTGCGCAAAAAGCAAAAGAACAATTTCTGGCTAACATCAGTCACGAAATCCGTACTCCTATTAATGGCATTGCCGGTATGGCCGGATTGTTAAGTCAAAATCCAACACACGAGGAACAAAAGACTTACCTCAATGCCATTAAAAGTGCAGCCGATAACCTGAAAGTAATCATCAATGATATTCTGGATCTTGCCTCTATCGAATCGGGCAAGATGCAATTGGAAAAAATTGGTTTTAACCTGAACGACCTCTTACGCTCGCTGATTGAAACGTTCAGTATGCAAGCAAAAGAAAAACGGATTGACCTCACGTATACGCTGGAAAAAGAAGCCGATCGGATTTTTATAGGAGACCCCGTTCGGTTAAATCAGATTTTGATTAACCTGATCAGCAATGCGGTGAAGTTTACACATGCCGGTTCTATCAAGATAAGTGTGCAGGCACAAAAACAAAAGAATGATTCTTATAAACTTAGGTTTGATATAACCGATACGGGCATTGGTATTCCTCAGGATAAACTGCAAACTATTTTTGAAAGCTTCAGCCAGGCCGATGCGAGTGTTACCCGCAAGTATGGCGGCACTGGTCTTGGTCTTACCATTGTGAAACAATTGGTTGAATTACAGGAAGGCTCTATCTTCGTTTCCAGTAAAGAGAATGTGGGTTCTACATTTACTTTCTATCTGCCATACAAAGCCGGTAAAAAGGCTAAGCCTGTTGAAACCAATCATTATCAACCAAAAAGCAAAGAACCATTTAAATATCATTCTATTTTATTGGTAGAAGACAACGACATCAACCGGCTTTATGCAAGCAGCATTCTAAAAATGTGGGGCTGTCATTTTGAAACAGCTGAGAATGGAGTTGTAGCGCTTGAAAAAATCCGCAATCATTCGTTTGATGCTATTCTGATGGATGTGCAAATGCCGGTAATGGATGGATTGGAAACAACTAAAGCCATCCGGCAGGGCGATCCGAAGAAAAGAAACGTATTGATTATTGCACTCACGGCTAATGCTACCCAGCAAGACTATCAAAAATGTTTGGATGCCGGTATGAACGATTGCATTATAAAACCCTTTACACAACAAGATTTATTCAACTCACTTAATAAACATCTGGGACGCAAAGTGGCTCCTAAAAAAGAAAATGGAGCTAAAGAAAGTAAACCCGACACGCTTGTAGATTTGAGTTACTTAAGAAAAATGTCGAACAACAATCAGGATTTTATAGATGAAATTATCGGTACTTTCTTAGAATCAATGCCTGGCAACATTAACGAAATTACACAAAGTGCAGCTTCGGGAAATTGGGAACAAGTTGCTAAAATAGTTCATAAGATTAAGCCCACTATTACCCTGATGGGCATCCATTCCCTTAAAGATAAAATAGTGACGTTGGAACAAGAGGCAAAGAATAACCCCGGTTCGCCACAGGCAACAACACTGGCACAAGAAGTTTCAGCTTCCTTGAA
This sequence comes from Cytophagales bacterium, assembly GCA_017303795.1. Lineage (GTDB taxonomy): Bacteria > Bacteroidota > Bacteroidia > Cytophagales > Cyclobacteriaceae > ELB16-189. The sequence goes on from JAFLBR010000006.1 coordinate 344,071, forward strand.
TCAGGTTGTTGAATCGTTGCGTAAGAAAGTTTAATTCCGGTTTACTACTACCAATTTGCGGTGCACGGTTGCGCCTTGTGGCGAGGTCATTACTACGTAATACACGGCATTGGCAAGTTCAGAAATATCAACTGGCTTAATTCCATTCACCGCACCTTCAAAGTCGCCACTCAATACGGCAATACCGCGCTGATCTAAAATTTTCCAAGACGTTCCGGGAGCCACATCGGCCGGTAACCCAAACTTAAATTCAAGGCTTGCCGGATTCGGGAAGATCATAATCGCATTAAGCGCAGCTTTGGCTGGAATATCATCTACAGCAGTAATCGGATCGGTTTGTTTAGGAGCCACACCGTTGCGCATCACAACCGACTGTAAGATCTCGTTAGTTTGAAGGTCTTGCACATAAGCTACCAACATCAACCCATTCGGATTTACTATTGGAACATTCAACACTACATTCAACTGTTCAACTGTCCGCTGTTCATTAGTAGTAAATGGCAATTCAATTACCCGACCTGCCGGAGTAAACAGATTTTTACGCAACACATTTTTGTTACCGTTAACGTCTTTCTCCAGTAATGCCACATTAACCAGAATTGGCCGGGTATAAGCCTTACGTGCTGTGAGCGTTAACCGCACACTCATTTTGGTATTCTCTGCTGTTGGTAAATCTTCTAATTCAAGATCAAACACCGGATCAACCAGAGCTCTACGATCAAGTTCAATTTTGTTTATTTCATTATACAAGCCTGTGAACTTACCTGGCTCCAGTTTACCATCCATAATGGTATAAGGAGGTTGTGAAACCCTATACCGCAAGGCGCGGGCAGCAGGATCTTCCGGATTATCGCGGTTTAGCGGGTCAACCCCATTAAAGTTTACGTGGTATTGAATGTGATCGAAATCGGAAGAATCTCTGCTTAATAGTTGTTGATCATACAAACCATTTAACCAAGCGTCAGCGGTAAGACTAATATTAAGTTGAGAAGTAGTAAAATGTTCCACCAACACCTTACGTTGCTTCTCGCCTACATATACATTATCAAACGCAAAACCATCAAAAGTTTTGTTTGGATCATTGGTACCATTAGATCCCAATGCCAATCTGAAACGCACTTGCCGCCTTTCGTTGCCAGCTTTCGGAATCATATCCAGATTGAATCGGGCATTCTTCCAGTTTTTCTGTTCATCAGTCCAACCAAATTGCCCTAAAATCTGGTTGCCCGGATTGGATGGAATAGCTGCACCATTAAACCAGTTGATTCCCTGATCGCGCGTTTCGGTTATTGCCGGGCCTACCAGTTCCCAGGTTGCGCCACCATTTATGGAATATTGTAACACCACACCGTCTAAGCTATTCTCTAAATCAGAGAAGTAATCAAGAGCAATCATAGGGCGCTCAAGTAAATCCAGATCAAAACATGGGCTATTAACTGCTGATTTCTCGTTTGCAAAATACGTGTTGGCATTGTTTCCACTCCACCACACATTGCCAGTGCTACTAGCTGCTGTGATTTCTACTCCGGCAGGAGCACCGTGTTTCCAGCTTACAAACGTATTATCATCCGGATCAATCAGGTTTTCAATAAACCAGCCAGCCGGAGTGTCGAAAGTTTCAGGTGGGGTATTAGAAGAAATCAACACTGTTACATAAGGTACAATTGTAATCGGTCTTGTTCTTACCAAGCTGGTACAACCTAAGTTAGTAGTAACTGAAAGTGTTGGGTCGTAACCACCAGTACTTACATACTTATGTGTAGGCTCATCAAATGAACCTGTGGTTCTGCCTCCGTGTGTAGCTGGCGGCACTGTACCAAGGCCACTCAATACATCACCGTCATCAAAATTCCAGTTATATTGGGCAATTGTACTTGAGCCCAGGTTTGTAATCAAGGCTTTAAATACAGTGCTATCGTTATTACAAATCGCGAAGTAATCAAAATTAACTACTGGAATAGTACCTACAATTACAGGCGTTGAGTTTGTGAACGTACTGGCACAACCTTGTGTAGTGGTAACCTTAAGCGACACGTTGTAACTGCTGGCATTACCGTAGGTATGGCTTGGAACATCATACGTACCTGTTGTTCTTCCTGCATTGGTTCCCAAAGGTATAGTACCAGCAGGCGCGCCCGTTACACCACTGAAATCACCAAAGTTCCATTCTACTGAAGCTATAGTTGGGGTTCCAATTGGTCCAGCAGGAGTTGGGTTGAGTGTGGAAGTGTTGGTAAAAGTTGTAGGGCTATCAATACAACTACCGGTTGAGGTGAAGGATACTACTGGGCTTGCTTGTACTTTAATATTCCGTGACTTAATAGTTTGAACTCCCGAAGAGTTTGTGAAATAGAAATCTACCGTATAAATACCTGCAGGAGTATTGGTAGTTCGAATAAAGTAATTAGTCCCATCGAATATTATTGGCAACAATATCGGATCTGAACTAATAAAATTACGAGAGAGGCCTGGATCGGGAGGGATTCCTGGAATTATTGGAGTCAATAAAAGATCGCCAGTGTCCGCACATACTCTTAAATCTCCTTCACCATCAAGCGATGCTTTCTCTATTATTGTAAAATCAACATTGGTAAGCGGATTTACCCTTAAGGTCTGGGAAGTTGAATTAGTACAACCATTCGCATTGGTAAATGTGTACGTGATTGTATTAATAGTTGCTGGTGTACCATCATACAAAGTAGCATTTGCAGGAGTTAAAAATGTTTGATCAAAACCAGTACCTCCATCAATTGTGGTTCCAGTCAATCCTGAACCTGGTGCAATAGTAAATAAACCCCCAGTCTGGAATGCATTTAATATTAGGTCCGGTCCGTTTTCTGGTGTTGCTGCTGGAAGCCCAATAAACGAAGCATTCGGAAGTGGATTAAGTGTCAGGTTCATGGTTTCCGTTTCAACCGGACAAACACCAGAAGCCGCGATGGTAAGGGTTAACACGCGCACGGTTGGAACTAGTACAGCTTTATCGGCAGCGCTTAGAATATATCGCGGCTTTTCAAGCGTGTTGTTATCAAACGTTCCCGTACCACCCGACCATGAATAAGCGCCTGGCGCAAATGTTACTAATCCTTGAATCTCAATATCATTCTGATCAACACATATCGCCAGATCAGGGCCAGCTGTAAAAATTGCTTTCGGATTTACATTCACTGTAATGGTGAATGAATTACCCAAACAACTTCCGGTTTGAGAAGTTGGTGTAACAGTATAGGTTACTACCTGGTTAACACCCGAGTTGTTGATCAGCACATCGTCAATGATCGAACCTGACGCCAACGAAGTAGTTTCTCCGGTAACATTGGGTTGCGCTGCCGCAGTCCACGTAAAGTTTGCCGCTAATGCATTCCCTACGGTGTTCACATTGTTTTGCAAATCATAACCCACCGTAGAACCACTACAGATATCCGGTGCTGTTGCAGAAATACCTACTGGTTCAGGTTTAACTGTTATCGTAATCTGGAATGAAGCACCTATGCAACCATTTGTCCCGGTTGGTGTAATCGTATAAACCACTAGTTGATCGGTGTTGCTGAGGTTGGTTATGATATCTGTAATGATCGGACCATTAACAGCAATCGTACTTTCTCCGGTTACCAAAGGATTAACATTGTTGGTAGCTACCCAGCTAAACGTGCTTCCTACATTATTTCCAAGCGAAGCAACATTCAACAGTAAGTTGTAATTGATGGCCTCATCGCTACACACCGTTTTAATATCGTTCACCCCTACCGGCTCAGGATTAACCGTTACCACGTAATTAAACGAAGCTCCGATACAACCACCAGGGGCAGTTGGAATAAAGGTATAGGTTACGGTACCCGGCAGACTTCCAACATTAACCGGATTATCAAGTATGGTAGAGGTTCCATTTGCCGTTACTGTTGCCGGAGTTATGGAGCCCGCTATTGTACTTGTCCACGTATAGGTTGTACCCGTCACATTAAATGCAGGTGTAAAATTCAATGCCCCTTCTCCACTGCAACGAGTTACCGCTAACGGACTACTGGTAGTGATAGAAGCCGGATTAACCGTTACTACAACTACAATCGCAGTTCCGTTGCAACCATTCGCTGCTGGTGTGATGGTGTAGGTAGCCGTACCTGCTACACTTGTTGTAGCGGTTAACGTTTGATTGATTGATGTTCCAAAGCCTGCGGTCGCTCCGCTTACATTGCTCTGTACAACTGTCCAGCTATACGTTGCACTTGCTACGCCATTGCTCGTACTTAAGTTGATGTTGGTGGTCGCACCACTGCAAATCGCTTCTGCATTCGGGGCAGCAACTACATCCGGTAACGGATTTACCGTTACGATAACTGTGATCGGAGTTCCGTTGCAGCCTCCTGCATTAGGAGTAATTGTATACGTTGCAGTTCCAGCTGTTGAGCCGGTAGCTGTTAAGGTCTGATTGATTGTTGCGCCACTGGATGCTGTTGCTCCACTTACATTGTTTTGAACAACTGTCCAGCTATACGTTGCACCTGCCACGCCATTGGTAGTGCTTAACGCGATGCTTGTATTCGCTCCGCTGCAAATAGTTTGACTAGCCGGTAACGCAACTACGTTTGGTGTAGGGTTAACCGTTACCACCACTACTATCGGAGTTCCGTTGCAACCATTAGCACTTGGCGTGATGGTATAGGTAGCTGTTCCTGCTGCGCTGGTTGTAGCTGTTAAGGTTTGATTGATTGATGTTCCAAAGCCTGCTGTCGCTCCGCTTACATTGCTTTGTACAACGGTCCAGCTATACGTAGCACCTGTTACGCCATTGCTCGTACTTAAGTTGATGTTGGTGGTCGCACCACTGCAAATCGCTTCTGCATTCGGGGCAGCAACTACATCCGGTAACGGATTTACCGTTACGATTACAATTATCGGAGTGCCGTTACATCCGCCTGCTGCTGGTGTGATCGTATAAGTAGCCGTTCCCGCTGTTGAGCCGGTCGCTGTTAAGGTCTGATTGATTGTTGCTCCACTGGATGCTGTTGCTCCACTTACATTGTTTTGAACAACTGTCCAGCTATAGGTTGCACCTGCTACGCCATTAGTGGTGCTTAACGCGATGCTTGTATTCGCTCCGCTGCAAATCGTTTGACTGGCCGGTAACGCAACTACGTTCGGTGTAGGGTTAACGGTTACTACCACTACTATCGGAGTACCGTTGCAACCATTCGCTGCTGGTGTGATGGTGTAGGTAGCTGTTCCTGCTGAACTTGTTGTAGCGGTTAAGGTTTGATTGATTGATGTTCCAAAGCCTGCGGTCGCTCCGCTTACATTGCTCTGAACAACTGTCCAGCTATACGTAGCACCCGCTACGCCATTGCTCGTACTTAAGTTGATGTTGGTGGTCGCACCACTGCAAATCGTTTCTGCATTCGGAG
>JAFLBR010000007.1 GCA_017303795.1 Cytophagales bacterium
AAAAAAAGAATCAAGGATTAAAGTACTTTTCATATACTTTATCCTTGGTTTCATTCTTGTGATGAGGATACTTACAGTGAGGGGAGGAAACAATTTCTATTATAACATGCTTTATGTGATAAACAGTATTGGTTGGGGAATTTACTTTTATTCACTATTAGAAACTAAATTAAAAAAAGCTTTAGCAATCTGCGTTGTATCCGCTACAATCCTTTACTTCTTTAGCAATTTTTTTTTAGCATCGGAAAAAATATTTGATAGTCTGGGCTATGTGATTTCATCGACAGGCACCGTGCTACTTATATTCATTTATTTTCATCAACTTCTTTCAAATATTAAAACAGATCCACTCTCAATTAATTTTGATTTTTGGCTGTCATGCTCTCAATTAATCTATAATCTTGGAGCTTTTGGAATATTCTTGACATTTAATTACTTCACTTCAAAAATTCTGAATACAGAGGATTACAATCAAGAAAACAGACAGATACTTGCATCTCTCTGGGGTGTTCATAATGTTCTTTTATTTTTAGCGAGTTTGTTAGTTTGCGTGGGTGTGTTTTGGATCGTTTACAGGAAGAAGTCTACCTCAACTTAGTTGAACTTTCATGCTGATCACGCTAAGATGACATTCAGATTTTTAACATCTTTCCTGCTTGAACCGATTTCGTATTTACTATTGTTTGGCGCGCTGCTATTATGCCTAGTACGGATTAATCAAGAATTAAAATATAAAGTCCTTATTATTACTTTAGGTCTAATTTTTTTTGTTGTTGCTTACATAATTTTTGAAGACAGCGACCAGAATACCCATTTATATAGTCTGGTATATTTACTAACAGGAACCGGTTGGGGCTTGTACTTCCGGTTTCTGTTCCTTTCAAAAATTAAGAGAGTAATAGCCTTGATAACTGTGATCAGTAATGCAACCTACTTTTTAGTAGTTAACCATCTTCTTGCACCCCCACTTGTTTTTGATAGCCTGGGCTACGTAATCTCGTCTTCAGGAATTATTCTGTTGATTTTTATATATTTTCATCAACTATTAGCACATGTTAAAGTAGAATCGCTTTCATTGGATTTTGATTTTTGGCTTGTCAGCTCTCAATTAATTTATCACCTGGGTGCATTTGGAATTTTTTTGACCTATAATCACTTCACCACCCGGTATATCAATAAACCCTTTAATTCCGAAAATCAAGAATTACTTACCTACCTCTGGGGAGTTCATAATGTTCTCTTATTTTTAGCGGGCTTGTTAACCTGGGTGGGTGCGCTATGGATAGTTTATCGCAGGAAGTCTATATCATCGTAATCGGTTGCGCCTTCTTTTTGTTGGTGGCAACGGGTATTATATTCCTCGTGCTGATTTATCAGAAACGCCAGCTACGCTTTTTAATGGACAAGCAGGAACTGGAAAGTCGCTATTCTGAAGAATTGTTGAAGACCCGCATCGAAACACAGGAGCAAACCTTAAACACAATCAGTCGCGAGATACACGATAACATTGGCCAACTATTAAACAGCAGCAAAACGCTACTGGCCGCGCACCAACGCAAAGTCAACAACGCAGGGCCAGAATTTCAAAATGCCGAGGCACAACTAAGCCAGGCCATACACGAATTGCGGGCACTTAGCCGCTCGCTCAATGGCGAATGGTTAGAGCGATTTAATTTCTATGAAAACCTGAATACGGAAACAGCACGCATCAATGCTGTGGATGGCGTACAGGTAAAACTCGACCTGCCCACATCTATCTCCATGGTAAAGGAGCGACAATTAGTATTATATCGTATGGTGCAGGAAGCATTTCAAAACTCATTGAAGCATAGTGGCGGTAATGTTATTCACATAACCGCCCGTCAAAATGATTCGCACATTGCCATTAGTATTGCCGATAATGGAAAAGGATTTAATACAGCGGATCACATTCAGGGTTTTGGTATGAATAGCATAACACAACGCGCTAAATTAATGGGTGGAACAGCCCGCTGGGTTTCGGATAATACCGGCACGGGCGTGCATATTGAAGTGCCTTTAACTACAGGTTGATTTAAAAAAATAAACTATTGACACATGAAAATTAATATCGGGTTGGTAGATGATCATGTGTTATTCAGTAAGTCGCTGGCTACTTTGTTGCACACCTTCGATGGATTTGAGGTAGTAGTAGATGCACGCAATGGTATCGAGTTGCTGGAGAAATGCCGTAGTCTTAAACCGTTACCGGATATAATGTTGATTGATGTGGAGATGCCGGTGATGAATGGTCCGCAAACGGCTAAAGCACTCCGGGAAAAATATCCAGAGATGAGATTAGTTGCCCTTTCGATGAACGATAACGATGGCAGCGTAATTAATATGGTGCGCGCAGGCTGCTGCTCTTATCTATTAAAAGATAGTTCGCCCGAGATTTTAGAACAGGCATTGCGCGAGGTGTATATAAACAGTTATTATAATTCTGAGATCCATAATAACTCGTTGGGCAAACTGTTGATTACCTATCAGCATGCGACACCACTCAGTGATTCGGAGATTGAATTTTTGAAATTAGCCGGCAGTGAATTATCGTATCGGGAAATTGCCAACGTCATGAGCTTAAGCGAGCGCACCATTGATGGCTATCGCTCCAGCTTGTTCGATAAACTGAAGGTTCAATCACGTACGGGTATGGTGCTGGAGGCTATGCGCAGAGGGTTGATAAAATTGTAGTTGGGTATTGGGATTGGGCATTGGGATTAGGGGAGATTCATCTTCAAACTTCTAATATCCAGCATCTAACAGCTGCTTCCGGCATCTGTCATCCAAACTTGTATCTTTGCAGCCCTTATTCTGTTTTATGAAGGTACAAGACCTTGATTTTAAAAAGTTTATCACCGCTGCAGCTATCACCGAAAAGGTGCATGCATTGGCCAACCAGATCAATCACGATTATAAAGATAAAACACCCGTGTTTCTTCCTATCCTTAACGGATCGTTCATGTTTGCAGCCGATCTGTTAAAAGAAGTGAAAGTTTCGTGCCGGGTGTCGTTTGTAAAAACCTCATCTTATTCGGGCACATCCAGCACCGGGCAACTTAAAACCCTTATCGGCCACGATGAAAGTCTGTTTAATCAACACATTATAATAGTGGAAGACATAGTGGACACCGGCCTTACACTCGAAAAAATAATTGAAGAACTGCGCGACCTCGGAGCCAAATCGGTAGAGGCCATTACATTGTTACGAAAAAAACCTGCCCGCGAAAAAAAGGTAGACGTGAAGTATGTGGGTTTTGATCTGGAAGATGAATTTGTGTTAGGCTATGGTTTAGATTACGATGGCCTGGGCCGTAACTACAAAGACCTGTACAAACTTGCCGAAAATGCTGCCGCTAACCCTGAAAAATTAGGTTAGCGAATTGCAAAACAGGTACTTATCTTGCGATCCTTTTTTACCTAACTACTAACCGGCATGATTAACCTTGTTCTCTTTGGCCCACCTGGGGCTGGCAAAGGCACACAAAGTGAAAAACTGATTCAGAAGTATGGCTTCGTGCACATCAGCACAGGCGATTTGTTTCGGTGGCATACCAAAAACGATACCCCGTTAGGTAAACGGGTAAAAGAAATTATGAACAGCGGAGCATTGGTGCCCGATGAAATTACCATTGCCATGCTCAAAGAAGAGCTGGATAAAAATCCGCAGGCAAAAGGTTTTTTGTTTGATGGGTTTCCGCGCACCGTACCACAAGCCGAAGCTTTAGATACGTTTATGAAAACCAATGGCTCGGCCATTCATCATGTTATAGCATTAGATGTTACCGAAGCCGAAGTACGCTCGCGCATTGCTAAACGCAGAACCATAGAAAACCGGGCCGATGATGAAGAAGAAAAACTGAACAAACGCATCACCGAATACTTCACCAAAACCATTCATGTGTTACCACACTACGATAAGCAAAGTCGATTGAAGACCGTACAAGGTATTGGTGAAATCGATGCCATCTTCAAAAACGTTTGTGCCATTATCGATAAAAAATAAATCAACTTAAACCGGTTTCCAGTTACCGGTAACTGGAAACCGGCAACTGATATGTCTTCACCCAACTTCATCGACTATGTAAAGTTCAATGCACGCTCCGGCAATGGCGGGGCAGGTTGTTTGCATTTTCATAGGGAAAAATTTGTTGAAAAGGGTGGCCCCGATGGTGGTGATGGTGGTCGCGGTGGACATGTTATTTTGCGCGGCAATGCCCAGCTATGGACGTTACTCCATTTAAAATACAGAAAGCACATTCATGCCGAAAACGGTAAACCCGGTGAAGCCCAGAACTGCACCGGCTCTTTTGGTAAAGATGAAATTATTGAAGTGCCGCTGGGCACCGTGGCACTTAGTGCCGATAGCAATGAAGTGTTGTGCGAAATAAGTGAAGACGGCCAGGAAATTATTTTGTTGCCCGGAGGGCGTGGTGGTAAAGGCAACTCTTTTTTTGCAACCTCCACCAATCAGGCACCTCAACATGCACAACCGGGCGAAGCCGGCAAAGAAGAATGGGTTGTACTGGAATTGAAACTACTGGCCGATGTAGGTCTGGTGGGTTTTCCCAATGCAGGTAAATCTACTTTGCTCTCGGTTGTTTCAGCCGCTAAACCTAAAATTGCCGACTATGCTTTTACAACGCTTACACCAAATCTGGGTGTAGTGAAGTATCGCGATGATCGCTCGTTTGTAATGGCCGATATACCCGGTATTATTGAAGGTGCCGCAGAAGGCCGCGGTTTGGGTATCCGGTTTCTTAAACATATTGAACGTAACTCGTTGTTGTTATTTCTTATTCCGGCCGATGCTAAAAACATTGCCGATGAATATGAGATTCTGATAAACGAATTGCGGAAGTACAATCCCGAGCTACTCGATAAGAAAAGAATTCTGGCTATTTCCAAAAGCGATATGCTGGATGACGAACTGAAAACCGAACTTAAAAAAGAAGTACCAACCGAGCTGCCGTCTGTTTTTATTTCATCTGTTACCAATCAAGGCATTACCGAACTGAAAGATTTGATCTGGCGAACATTGCATTAGGCCATGAGAATTTCATAGGGAATGCCCAGACCTTCATGAAGTGATTTGATAACCTTTTTGGAAAGTTCACGCCTTCCGCTCAAAAAAGAAGACACAAGGGCTTTGCTTCCATTAAAATATTTTACCAAATCTTTCTGATTAAGTCCTTTTTCCTCCATGATGTACTGAATCGCTTTTACTGGATCCGGAGCCTCAATCTTATAATGAACATTTTCATAAGACTCAACCAATGTTGAAACCAAATCTAGTTCATCAAATTCGTCAGAGCCTTCTTTAGGGTTAAGGATGATGAGTTCATCTATCCGTTTCATCGCAAGACGATAATCTTTTTCGGTACGAATGGGTTTGATTTTCATTTTCATATAGTTGCTGCATCAATTTTATCATACTGAGCATGAGTACCTACAAATCGAATGAAGATTTTACGATACTTGAACATAGTAAACACGATAATCCTATACTTATTCCCTTTAATATTAAAAACGAGTCTATTATTCCCAAGAATGCTGACAGAGGCAAAGTCACGCTTTACTTCGTTTGAATCGCTCCAATCTGCCTTTTCCACAATCTTGTACCAAGTCTTTAGTGGCACCTCTGCATCAGCATGATGCTCCCAAAAAGATCGTAAAGTACTTTTCGCTATTACTCGCATTAGCAATGCAAATATATGCAAAGTTTACAAAATGTAAACTTTGTGGTGCGACATCTTGTCAACATGCTACGTATTGGCAAAATTCTTGTCATTTTTGCTGCGCATTAAAGTGAACCAATGGAAAATCATACTCAACCCGAGCAGGAACTCGAAAAACACGATGAATTGAACACTGAAATCCCGAAAGGGCAGTCAGAAGAAACCACTGAAGCTCCTGCCAAAGAAGAAATTGATCCGCTAAAAAAATTGCAGGACGAATTGGCAGAAGCCAAAGACAAATATGTGCGCCTCTATGCCGAGTTTGATAACTACAGACGCAGATCGGCCAAAGAGAAACTGGAAATGATTCAATCGGCCAATGAGCAGCTGTTAAAAGCATTGCTGCCAGTATCCGATGATTTCGAGCGCGCTGAAAAATCGTATAAAGATCGCACCGATAAAGAGGCCGAAGGTTTTGTGCTGATCCAAAACAAGTTTAAGAAAACCCTGGAGCAGTACAACGTAAAACCAATGGACACAGTAGTCGGTTCTGTTTTCGATGCCGATTTGCACGAAGCCATCACGCAAGTGCCCGCACCAGAAGAAAAATTAAAAGGAAAAATTATTGATACCGTTGAAAAGGGTTACCTGCTTAACGATAAAGTAATCCGCTTCGCAAAAGTTGTTGTCGGAAGTTAATTGGCTGCAAGCTTCAGGCATTAAGCCACAGGCTGTTCTCAGCCATACACACCTTTAAAGCCACTCATTAAAAGAAATACACGTGAGCACAAAAAGAGATTATTACGAAATACTAGGTGTAACCAAGAATGCTACACAGGAAGAAATTAAAAAAGCTTACCGCAAAGTAGCCATTCAGTTTCACCCCGATAAAAATCAAGGCGACAAAGAAGCTGAAGAAAAATTTAAAGAAGCAGCCGAAGCTTATGAAGTGTTGAGCGATACTGAAAAACGTTCGCAATACGATCGCTTCGGGCATCAGCGGCCAGGTGCGGGTGGTTTCCGTGGGCAAGACATGAACATGGATGATATCTTCAGTCAGTTCGGAGATATTTTTGGTGGCGGCAGCCCGTTCGATAGTTTTTTTGGTGGTGGTGGTGGGCGCACGCGTCAGCGCAAAGGCTCTAACCTGCGTATTAAACTCAAACTTTCGTTAGAAGAAATTGCCAACGGTGTTGAGAAGAAGATAAAAGTAAATCGCCTGGTGCGGGCCGAAGGCGTAACATTTAAAAACTGTACTACCTGCGGAGGTTCGGGCCAGGTTCGTAAAGTAGTTAACACCATGCTGGGGCAAATGGTATCAACCAATGCCTGCCCGGCATGTAACGGTGCCGGCCAACTTATTGACAAACGCCCCCCCGGAGTGGACAGCTCAGGATTGGTTTCGAAAGAAGATATACTATCGGTAAAAATTCCTGCCGGTGTTAGCGAAGGCATGCAATTGTCCATGTCGGGCAAAGGAAACGAAGCACCCGGTGGTGGCATTCCTGGCGACTTATTAATTCTGATTGAAGAATCGGAAGACAAAGAACTGAAGCGTAACGGTAACGACCTGATCTACGATTTGCACATCAGTTTTATCGATGCCGCGTTGGGCACTTCCGTAGATGTTCCTTCCATTGGCGGAAAAGCACGCATAAAAATAGAACCGGGTACTCAAAGCGGAAAAATTTTACGCTTGCGCGGAAAAGGTTTGAAAGATATTAATGGCTATAGCTCGGGCGATCAGCTGATCTATATTAATGTGTGGACACCCAAAAAACTTACCTCCGAAGAAAAAGCAAAGCTGGAGGCCCTGCGCAGTTCACCAAACTTTCAGCCCCACCCCGATAGTACCGATAAAGGCTTCTTCGACCGTATGAAGGAGTATTTCGGATAACGAAAAATCTCACACAAAAGGCAAAATTTATTTTTTGCCCACAAAAAGTACATATATGCGAAAGAATTTTCCTTTGAAGAAAAAACGTCTATCAAACAATTTATCTTCATCTAAACAAATTAAACTTTCAAGCTTATGAAAACTAAACTTTTTGTGATAATTATTTCGATAGGAATATTTTTATTAGGCTGTGTTGATACAAACATATCCGAACAAGAAAAGGTTGATCTATTAACTAATGAGATCGTAAGTGACGCAAAGTTTCAAGAATTCTTCAAAAGTTCGCAAGTTTTTTTTAGCAATAAAGGCAATCTTTCGATTGATTTGGATACTTACAGAGCTAAGATAAGTTCGATTTCTTCTAGTGAAGTGGATATTGTTGTATCGCAATCCTTCAATCATTCTAAAGAAATCTTGGATGAACTAAGAAAAATAGATTTATTCTCAATTTATTTTAAACAAAAGTATTCAAGAATTTACGAGCTAAGTACGGAGAATCAACAGTTAGTTTTAACGAATGCCCTTGAACGATTAAACGATTCAATTCCTTCGAATAATTCTGCTTCAAGGACGGCAGACCAATGCTCCGACCAAATGTCTGCAGATAAACAAACATGTTTTGAAGCCTCAATGGTTGCAGGGGCTGTTTGTGGATTATTGACACCAACCCTTGGAGGTGCCGCAGTTTGTTACTTAGGGGTTATGGCCGCTGATATTGTTTGTCATAATGCGGCAGAGCGAGATTTTGCTATTTGCCGTAGGTTTGCACCTTAATCCTAACCGTAAAATCTTATGAATGAATTAATCATTAGAAAAATTAAAATGTTAGAGTTGTTAAGTACCGTCTTGGCAACTATGGCTTATCCAATCGCTCTTTTATTAGCAAATGGCAATAACAGAATCTATGTCATTCTTTTAATTGGAGGAATAGGTCTATGCTTTCAACCGTACATCTTTTACTTGTATAAAAGGATTGATCAATCTGATGTTTTTAAACAAAAAAGGTTTTGGCCTTTGACTTTGGGACTACTTTTTATTTGCTTTTTGATCATAAAGAATATTTTTATGTAAAATTCTTAATTTAAGGTAACCCTTTAACCAGTAACCCGTATAAGACCCATTACGGGTTATTTTTTTGGCTTTTTATTCTGAAAAACCAACATCTGCACCCGAAATGGATTGAACATTAACCTGAACAAACACGTATTTAGATACATGTGGCGATTAATTGCATTGGCATTTGTGGGCAGTAGTGTGGCCGTTAGCGCTCAGGTTAAAAAGCAATTTTCAGTTGAAAATTCGAATCAATGTGCGCAGGTGTCGTTGAAAATACGCGCTAAAACGGGCAACTGTTTTATTCGCCCCAGCCAGAATCAAGACCTGCTTAATATTTACAGTAACCAGAATCTGGAAGAGTACACCCACTCTTTCAGCAACGAAATGCAAGGCAACACCTGTGCGGTTAAACTTTCGTTGCAACAAGACAGCCAGCGCGGGGTGGGCCAGAAAATCTCATACAAAATGTTTGGCAGCGAAGAAGCGCCCTCCGACAAATTCTGGAAAGTATATCTTACTGAAACCACACCTTATTCACTCGATTTGGATTACGGATTGGGCAATGCCAACATAGATCTTTCCGGTTTATCGGTTAAAAAACTTCGCATCAACACAGCCAGTGCCGATGTGAGCATCAACTACAGCACCGGAGTTGAAAATAAAGTAGATATGGATACCTTCTTTGTAAAGGTAGATATGGGTTCGCTCAATGCACGCCAACTTAACCTCGCGCGCTCAAAAGTAGTAATGGCCGATGTTGGCTTCGGCAATATGTTCCTTGATTTTAGCACCCGACCTACAATCAATAACCATGTAATTGGTAGCGTGGGTGCTGGTAATCTTGTTATTCAGTTGCCCGATGCTGAGGTGCCGGTAATTGTAACCATTAACGAATCGTGGTTGTGCAGCATCAGCCTTTCTAACAGCCTTAAAAAAATTGCCCCGAATAAATACGCCAACGCTGCCTATACTAAAGACAGCAAAGATGCCCTCGTGTTCGATCTGGATGTGTCGATGGGCAAAATAGTGTTTCGCGAAAAGGTTAACTAATCAGATTTATTTTCAACAAACTGAATTACAAACTGGTTTTTTACTGGTTCGGTGTAATTCTATCTTTATTTTTGTTACTAACGTTTTGTTATAAAGAGCAAAGGCGTTAGGCAGTTTCAAGGTTATTGCAACCAACTGTCAAAGTCGCCTGAATCTGAATACTAACACTAAATTAAAACCCATTTTTCGTGAATGCACTCGAAGCCCGGAATGTTACCAAGCAGTATGCCACGCACAAGGCACTTGACTCGGTAAGCATAACCATTCCAGAAAAAACTATCTATGGTTTATTAGGTCCTAACGGAGCCGGTAAAACCACGCTTATCCGCATCATCAACCAGATTATTACCTCCGAAGCCGGTAGTATCGAAATTTTTGGTGAACCCCTGCAAGAGAAACATGTAGGTATAATCGGCTACCTGCCGGAAGAGCGCGGACTCTACAAGAAAATGAAAGTGGGCGATCAGCTCATGTATCTGGCGCAGTTGAAAGGCCTGAGCCGTAAAGATGCGTTGGCGCGAATTAAAGTGTGGCTCGAAAAATTTGAGATCAAAGATTGGTGGAACAAAAAAGTGGAAGACCTCTCGAAAGGGATGGCGCAGAAGGTGCAATTTATCAGCACGGTTATGCACGAACCGCGCTTGATTATTCTGGATGAACCTTTTTCAGGTTTCGATCCGGTAAACGCACAACTGATTACCGAAAAAATTCTGGAACTGAAAGAAAACGGCAGCACCATTATTTTCTCTACACACCGTATGGAAACTGTGGAGTCCTTGTGCGATCATATTGCGCTTATCAATAAATCGAAAAAGATTCTGGAAGGCCCGAAGAAGCAAGTGAAGGCGCAATACAAAACCAATACGTTTGTGGTGGAGCATAAAGGTGCTTTTACATTGCCGAATCACCGCTACGAACTGGTTGGACAAAACGTGGTTGAAGACAATCTTATTTCAACAACCCTTAAAGCGCAAGATGGTATTAAGGGTAACGAAGTAATTCGCGATTTGATAGACCTGACCGAGGTACATAGCTTCCAGGAGAAGTTACCCACCATGGCCGATATTTTTATTAGCCTGGTAAAAGGCGAAGGCGATGAAGCCCTGAAAAAACATTTGTTAGAAGTTTAAAGCTCCACTGATATGAACAAAGTCTGGTTAATAATACAACGCGAGTTTTTGAACCGCGTACAAAAGAAATCGTTTTTGATTGCCACCATATTGGTGCCGTTGATTTTTCCGGCCATCATTGGCGGGTTAGGTTATCTTGCCTTTAAAGAAAGTGAGACCGCTAAAGCCGAAACCGTGCATGTGTTGGATGAAAGCAAATTGTTTAAATTCGAAAGCAATAAAAAATTCAACTTTGTAGCAGTAGATCTTCCGCTTGATCAGGCTAAGAAAGTGTACAACGAAACAAAAGATCTTGCCCTGTTGTACATCCCGGCCATTGATATTAATAAGCCTGATGGAATTGCTATTTACACCAAAGAAAATCCAAGCATTGAAAAAGTGGGCGATCTGGAAGGAAACATTGCTGGCCAGATTCATGACTTGAAGTTGAAAGAATACAATATTGATGAGGCCATTCTAAAAAGTCTTCGACCAAAAGTAAATCTGAAACAATTTAACCTTACGGATACTGGTGAAGAAAAATCCAGCAGTTCGGGTTTGTTGTACGGATTAGGTTTTGTGTTGGGAATTTTGATTTACATGTTCGTGTTGATTTACGGCATCCAGATCATGCAAGGCGTTATTGATGAAAAGACTTCTAAGATTGTAGAAGTGATTGTGTCATCGGTTAAACCATTTCAATTGATGTTGGGGAAAATTCTGGGCATCGCTTCCGTAGGATTACTTCAGTTTACCATTTGGATAATATTGATCTCCGTACTATCCTCAGTATCGATGGGTTACTTTAGCACTAAACTTCCACAGCAACAAGCTATGGAACAAGTAAACAAACAACTGGCTAATGATCCAGAAATGAAAGAAGCTATGGGGCAGCAAAACGGTAAGATTACTGAGTTTCTTTCTAATGCCAGCGAAATTCCATTCGGTAAAATTGCTTTTGTATTTGTATTCTACTTTTTGGGCGGCTACTTACTTTACGGAGCTTTGTTTGCGGCAGTAGGTTCGGCAGTTGATTCACAACAAGAGGCCCAGCAATTTCAGTTTCCAGTAACTATACCGTTGCTTATAGGGTACATGGGTTTGTTCCTTTTTATCTTACGCGATCCACACGGGCCTGTTAGTTTTTGGTTATCTGTTATTCCGTTTACCTCACCTGTAGCAATGGTTGGTCGCATTGCGTTTGGTGTACCCGCCTGGGAGTTGGCACTTTCTATGGCCTTGCTGATTGGTGGATTTTTGTTAACCACGTGGGTGGCCGGTCGCATTTACCGCGTTGGTATATTAATGACGGGCACCAAAGTAAGCTACAAGGTATTGGCCAAGTGGTTTATGCAAAAAGGATAAACGCGCTTTAAATACTTCACGAACATGCCTCAACGTTGTTGGGGCATGTTGCTTTTTAGGTCGTCCGCTTTTTTAACTAATTTCCAAGCCTGATGGCGAAGAAGACTCCCCTACCGGCTTCAATGGATTTTTACCAGGATAACACCAAGCTGAAATGGGTTATTCTGGTAGTTTCGGTGTTGATTAGTGCGGGTTCTATTTATTATACAGATCGATTAGTAGATCAACTAAAAAAAAGAGAGAAACAACAAGTAGAACTCTTTGCCAAAGCGATGGAGTACGCTATTGTGGAAGACTTCAATACAAACGTGCTTTTTGTTACTGAAGAAATCATTAATAAAAATCATTCTATACCCATTATTCTGGTAGACGATTCTGGCCAGATTGCTTTTACACGAAACGTAGACGTTGACTCTACAAGAAGTGAAAAGAAAATTAAAGAGCAATTAGATCAGGAAATTCAATCGATGACCGAAACTTATGAACCAATTGTAATAGAACTTCGCGATCCCACCATCAACAACGAGATATTTGGCACGCAAAGGTTGTATTATAAAAACTCAGCGCTTCTCTCCCAACTTATCGCCTTCCCCTACATTCAACTTTCAGTATTGGCCATCTTTGGATTCATCTCTTACCTCGCCTTTAACTACTCGCGCACAGCCGAGCAAAATCAGGTGTGGGTGGGTCTGGCTAAAGAAACTGCGCACCAATTGGGTACGCCACTTTCATCGCTTATGGCGTGGGTAGAAGTACTACGCGAAGATCATGACATTAAAAATAAAGGTATTGTAGATGAACTGGATAAAGACGTACGCAAGCTGCGCGTAGTAACCGAACGCTTCTCCAGCATTGGCTCCACACCAGTTCTAAAAGATGAAAACGTGTACCAATTGGTAAATAACGTAGTAGGTTATTTACAACCCCGCGTTTCTTCTAAAATCAATTTTGAAGTGTACACACTTTCCGAAACCATACAGGCCCGCGTGCATGCCCCTTTGTTTGAGTGGGTGGTAGAAAATCTTTGCAAAAATGCCGTGGATGCCATGGGCAGTTCGGGCACTATTGCCATTAAAATTCTCCGCGGCAGCGATTACAAAGTGTTCATCGATATTTCGGATACGGGCAAGGGTATTCCAAAACCTATGGTGCAAAACGTGTTCAAGCCGGGCTTTACTACCAAAAAGCGCGGTTGGGGACTAGGGTTAGCATTAGCCAAGCGCATTATTGAAATGTACCACGAGGGCAAAATTTTCGTGAAATCATCGGAAGAAAACATGGGTACCACTTTCCGGATTGAGCTGATGAGCGCCTGATTGCCTGCAGTAACTGTAACCAATTGATAATCAAAAATCTGTAATAGTTTTTTTGGCTATTTAATACCTCAATAAAACATCTAACCGCTGTTTGCATTAACCCTGTAAAAAACTACTTTTGCATCCGGATTTTTCGGGCCTTGGTGCTCGTTAGGTCTGCAACCTAAGTAACAATCTTAAAATTCTGATAATCAATGGCCAATAGCGGTAGAATCACCCAGGTAATCGGTCCCGTAGTCGATGTTGCATTCGATGAGCCCGGAACCAAACTCCCCAACATTCTCGACTCACTTGAAGTAACCAAAGGCGATGGTACCCGCGTGGTATTGGAGTGCCAGCAGCACCTTGGCGAAGATCGTGTACGTACCATTGCAATGGACGGAACCGAAGGTCTGGTTAGAGGCATGAAAGTGATCGACACCGGTTCGCCCATTCAAATGCCTATTGGCGATGATATTAAAGGAAGATTATTTAATGTGGTAGGTGAAGCCATTGATGGTATTCAACAACCTAAGGGAACAAATAAATTGCCTATTCACCGCTCGGCTCCGAGCTATGAAAACCTTTCCACTTCATCGGAAGTGCTTTTTACCGGTATTAAAGTTATCGACTTGATTGAGCCTTATTCAAAAGGTGGTAAGATCGGATTGTTTGGTGGTGCCGGTGTAGGTAAAACC
The DNA here is from genome assembly GCA_017303795.1 of Cytophagales bacterium. Taxonomy (GTDB): domain Bacteria; phylum Bacteroidota; class Bacteroidia; order Cytophagales; family Cyclobacteriaceae; genus ELB16-189. Next base: position 14,167 of record JAFLBR010000007.1, read on the forward strand.
GTATTAATTCAAGAGCTGATCAACAACATCGCGAAAGCATACGCAGGTTTGTCAGTATTTGCCGGTGTGGGTGAACGTACACGCGAAGGAAACGATTTGTTGCGCGAGATGATTGAAGCTGGTATTGTGGATTACGGCCCAGAGTTTATGAAGTCGCTGCATGCAGGTGGTTGGGATTTATCGAAAGTAGATCATGAAAAATTGAAAGACTCGAAAGCAACCTTTGTGTTCGGTCAGATGAATGAGCCTCCCGGAGCCCGTGCACGTGTGGCCCTTTCGGGATTAACGGTTGCCGAATATTATCGCGATGGTGATGGCACCGGAAAAGGAAAAGACATTTTGTTCTTTATTGATAACATCTTCCGCTTTACACAAGCGGGTTCTGAAGTATCGGCTCTTTTGGGTCGTATGCCTTCAGCCGTGGGTTACCAACCTACACTTGCTTCTGAGATGGGTGCTATGCAAGAGCGCATTACTTCAACCAAGAATGGTTCTATCACTTCGGTGCAAGCGGTTTACGTACCTGCCGATGACTTGACTGACCCTGCGCCTGCTACTACGTTTGCGCACTTGGATGCTACTACTGTTTTAAGTCGTAAGATTGCCGAGTTGGGTATTTACCCTGCCGTGGATCCATTGGATTCTACGTCACGTATTTTGCGTGCCGATATTATTGGCGATGAGCATTACAATTGTGCACAACGTGTAAAAAATATTCTTCAGCGCTATAAAGAACTTCAGGACATCATTGCCATTTTGGGTATGGATGAATTGAGTGATGAAGATAAGTTGACTGTAACTCGCGCAAGACGTGTGCAACGTTTCTTATCGCAACCCTTCCACGTAGCCGAAGCCTTTACCGGTTTGAAAGGTGCGTTGGTTGATATTAAGGATACCATCAAAGGCTTTAACATGATTATGGATGGTGAGGTAGATCACCTGCCTGAAATGGCCTTTAACCTGGTAGGTACTATTGAAGATGCCATTGCCAAAGGTGAGAAGATGTTGGCAGACGTTAAATAATTTAGAATTCAAGATTTAAAATTTCCTCATTCTGGTTTTAAATCTTGAATCTTGAATCTTGAATTCGAAATAAGATGCATTTAGAAATAATCACTCCTGAAAAGAAAATTTTTGAAGGCGAAGTATTGGCAGCCACCTTTCCGGGAGCCGATGGTACCTTTCAGATTTTGAATGACCACGCACCCTTGGTTAGCTTATTAAAGGATGGTGTGGTAGAATACAAATCGAAAGAGTTAGCCGAACAAATTCATATTACTGGCGGTGTGGTAGAAGTATTGAAGAATAAAGTAATTCTACTTGCTGATGGCATTCAGGATTAAAGCTGAATGATCTTAACCTCATAAAAAAACCCGGTCGCTGACCGGGTTTTTTGTTTTCCTTTCTTCATTCAATTATTTCTTTCCGCCACCAAAGAAGAAACCAGCCTTAATAGCTAAATAACTATTCTGCGATTCGATTTCTACATTATTAACAGTAGATGTTGACTTAGGAATAAGGTTGTACTCAGCTTGTAGAGTAAAGTGGCCTACATCAAATCCTACCCGAGGATAAAAACCAAACTTGGATGCAGCTTGAATTGCCTCAACAGTTCCACCATTGTTACCTGCATCTTCTACACTAATTGCAGCCAGACTATACAATCCAAAGCCAAGGCCGGCAAATGGTCTGAACGTGTTGTTTGAAAAATAGTACTGACCATTCACGGTGTACGAACCAATAGCCGATATATCTAAATCAGCAGTGGAAGAGTTATAATTAGCAAGTCCTCTTACAATCAAAGCCGACTCCAATCGCAACCCAACAGCAAGTTGATCACTCACCCGGTAAGCTGGCTCAAGGTAAAAAAGAACACCACCAGAGGCTCCATCGCCAAAGGCCGATGCATAGCCTAATCCAACTCCAGCCTTGAACTTTTTGAACTCTTGAGCATGCGTGGTAAAGGCAATCGCTCCCAGTAGAACAACAAACAATAAACTCTTCTTCATATTTAATGGGTTTTATTTATATCTAAATTAAGAAGTTCCAGTTAAACATCAAACTCAAATGGAGTTGAATTCATTTCCGCTTATGAACAAATGCGGTAAATATTCGTGCAAAAAATCGTTTCTCGAAATCCCAAAAAAAGCGGAACTGACCGAAAACGAATCCATAGAACAACAGGAAAAGGTTATAAACCGGAAATATCAGGATCCAATAGGCAATACTGGCAGTTAAAGGAACTTCACCTGCTGGAAACCAATACGCAAACAGTGGCCGCTTAATCAATAACACGGTAAATCCTGTACACGCAAAAACGATCAGAATAATTATAACCTGAAATACACTTTTAACCTTCCAGCGATCTTGCAAACGGGCTATCCAACTCATGGGCGGAAGTTCGGTCTAATTTTGAAAATGCCAAACTGATTTTGTGTGGAGATGTGTCCAAAAAAGAAAGACTGTTCCGCAGAACAGTCTTTCAACTAAATCACTTTAAGTTTTAATTAGAATTTAAAGGCCACACCTAAGCGAGCATTTCCAGAACCACCGGCACCCAACTCCACAAAGCCACCAATGCTTGGTTTAAAATAATAGCGTGCACCAACGTGTGCCCCTAAAAATAACCCGCTGCCATAAGTATCACCTAAACCTGGTATAGTCGAATCGTTCCAGCTAAAATTTCTATAACCAAGTGTAGCCCCGGCATAAAGATCCAACTCCTCCACATTATGCTTTATCAGGTTGTTAAAGTGAAATGAGCCTCTGAAGCCTAAATAGATTGCTGAGAACCTTGCTGCACTATTGTAGCGATGTGATAAATAATCAAGTCCGGCACCAATGCTAATATCTGCCGTAATACCATGCTCGTAAGAAATTCCCAAAGGAATACCGCCACTGTAGTAAGAATTTACACCAATCCCGATATTCAATAGATTATCGCCTTTTGTAAATTGTGCTGATGCTTCGTGATATCCCAACGAAACTAAACCAACCACTAACACTAGAACTAATTTCTTCATATGCATTGAATTTAATTTGATGCAAAAAAAGCAAATCCAAACTCATTAAGCCAATGGATTCCGATAAAATAACACAAATAAAGTCAGGCGGATTTGCAACCTTTTTACAAGTCCCGAAAGGGATTCCACCAATTTACTTCAGGTAATGATGCTTTAATCATCACAGCATTTTTCTGAACCGGATGAATAAACTCCAATTTACGCGCATGCAAGGCAATGCTGGCATCAGGCAAAGGTTGTTCATAACCATACTTTACATCGCCCACAATCGGGCAACCCATACTGGCCAACTGCACTCTAATCTGGTGTGGCCTACCTGTTACCGGATTTACTTCGAGTAAATGCAATGCACCTTTAGATGCAATTAGTTTATAGTTCAACTCCGATTTCAATCCATCAGCACGGGGTTTTGCATAGGCGGTGGTTTTATTTTTCTGCTCATCTTTCACCAACCAATGCACCAAAGTGCCTGTAGTGTTTGTTGGTTTTATTTGCACCAAAGCCCAATACGTTTTTCGGGTTTGCTTATCGCGAAACAGTTCGTTCATGCGTGCCAAAGCTTTTGAGGTGCGGGCAAACACTACTACTCCACTTACAGGCCTGTCTAACCGATGTACCACACCCAGAAAAACCGCTCCGGGCTTTTGGTATTTATGTTTGATATAATCTTTACCAAGTTCTACCAGCGGCACATCGCCTGTTGAATCGCCTTGCACCAGCATACCGGTTGACTTATTGATAGCCAACAAATGATTGTCTTCGTATAAAACTTGTAGCAGATTAGACATAAAACCTTGTAATTTAGGTTCAGGATGTCTATCATCAAAGTTATTACTATGCGTTACTTCTATTTCATTGCCGGTGTTCTAATCTTAACAAGCTGTGGCAAACCCAGTCGCGAAGAAACTTCTCAACAGATTGAAAGTATTCTAAGCAAACCCAAAGGCACATTTGCAGTGGCTTATAAAGATTTACTTACCGGTGAAGAAATTCTGATTAATGAACACCTGCTTTTTCATGCGGCCAGCACCATGAAAACACCGGTAATGGCCGAGGTTTACCGACAGGTAGCAGAAGGTAAATTTTCGTTGAAAGATTCTATCCTGATAAAAAATGAATTCGTTAGCATTCTGGATGGCAGCACCTTTTCAATAACCCGCGAGTCGGATAGCGATACACTCATCTACGATCACATAGGTGAGAAGAGAACCGTATATTCATTAATGTATGACATGATTATCATCAGCAGTAACCTGGCAACAAACCTGATTGTGGAATTAGTGGATGCAAAAAATGTAACCCAAACCATGCGCAACATGGGCGCGAATGATATTCAGGTGCTGCGTGGTGTGGAAGATACCAAAGCCTACGAAGCTGGAATGAGCAATCAGGTAACGGCTTACGATCTGATGTTGCTCTTTGAAAAAATTGATAAAGAAGAAATTGTAAATGCCGAAGCCAGTATGGCGATGATGGACATTTTACTAGATCAGAAGTTTAATGATATTATACCAGCCAATCTTCCTGCTGATATTAAAGTGGCGCATAAAACGGGTTCTATCACTGCGGTTCGGCACGATAGCGGAATTGTATTTCTTCCTGACGGAAAAAAATATGTGCTTGTATTACTATCGAAAGACTTAGAAGATGAACAGACCGGTATTCAGGCTATGGCCGAGGTATCGGAAGTTTTGTATCAGTACACGGTTCAGAGGTAAATCAATCCTTAAACTCGCTGGTAAAATGAAAGTTGATTTCAGGAAAGTTATCCTGCACCATTTGTAACCACGCGCGCGATTCGGCCATAAACACCAGCTTATCATCTTTATCGCGGGCTATGTGGCGTTGTTTCGAATCAATAAACTCATGCAGCTTCTTAGGGTCTTTGCTGCTAATCCAACACGCCTTGTAAATATTCTGTCCGGCAAATTCTGCCGAAGCATTGTATTCGTTTTTTAACCGGAACTGAATTACTTCAAACTGCAGTGCACCCACCACACCTACTACTTTTCGTTTTCCTAATTCGTACGTAAATAACTGGGCCACCCCTTCTTCCATCAACTGCAACAAACCTTTGTCCAGTTGTTTGGTCTTCATGGCATCTTTGTTAATCACCTCTTTAAAAATCTCAGGCGAAAAACTTGGAATACCCGTGTACATCACCTTCTCACCATCGGTAAGCGTATCGCCAATTTTAAGATTACCGGTATCGTACAAACCAACAATATCGCCCGGCCAGGCTTCATCTACGGTCTCGCGATCTTGCGCCATAAAGGCGGTAGCATTTGAAAATCGAATACCCTTCTCTTGCCTTACGTGATAATAGTTGGTAGCGCGTTCAAACTTACCCGAACATACTCGCAAAAATGCAATGCGGTTACGATGCTTCGGATCCATGTTAGCATGAATCTTAAAAATAAAACCCGAGAACTTATTTTCTTCCGGTTTTATTTCGCGCACGGTTGTTTCGCGCGGAATGGGGGTAGGTGCAATGCGAATGAATGTATCCAACAACTCCTTCACACCAAAATTATTTACGGCACTTCCAAAAAAAACGGGTGCTACATTACCCGCTAAATAATCGGTTACATCAAACTCCGGATACACACCTTCAAGCAATTCTACATCGGCTCGTAATTGTTTGGCGTAATTTTCACCAACCAGTTTTTCTAATTGTTCGTTATGAATATCTGATATTTCAATTCCCTCCTCTACCGTTACTTTGCTGGCGGTAAACAGTTGCAAAGTTTTTTCATACAGGTTGTAAACGCCTTTAAAAGTTTTACCCATACTAATGGGCCAACTGAGCGGCCTTACTTTTATTCCCAGCTTCTCCTCCACCTCATCCAGCAATTCAAACGGGTCACGACCCTCACGATCAAGTTTGTTAATAAAACACAAAACGGGCGTGCTGCGCATGCGGCAAACCTCCATCAGCTTTTCCGTTTGCGCTTCAACACCCTTCACACAATCAATTACCATAATCACGCTATCTACCGCAGTTAATGTGCGGTAGGTATCTTCCGCAAAATCCTGGTGACCGGGTGTATCGAGTAGATTGATCTTAATGTCTTTATAATTAAAACCCATTACCGAAGTAGCCACTGAAATACCACGTTGTTTTTCAATCTCCATCCAGTCGCTGCGGGCATGGTCTTTTATCTTCGATGACTTTACTGCACCGGCCTTTTGAATGGCCCCGCCAAAAAGCAAAAGTTTTTCTGTGAGCGTAGTTTTACCGGCATCGGGGTGGCTAATGATTCCGAATGTTCTGCGCTTGGCTATTTCTTGTTCGAGTGTCATACTGAGGGCGCAAAAGTAAAGGAATTGACCGTTTTCTTATCAGGTCTAAGCTGCTTTGTAACGAAAATTGAAAAATTTTATCAGATAGTTCTACCGAAGTGACTGCAGGAACTGATTAAATACTCCACTCAAAATTTTAAGTCAGAAAATCAACTAAACCTGAAGCACGACTATTATTTTTAGAATATGTATTCACAACAAAACCTGTTTGTAAGTATTATTCTATTAATCGCTGTGTCTAGTGGATTTGATCACACAGCTGATGCACAAACATATGGTTTCAGGCTAGGACCCAACTTTGTAAATCAACGGTTGAGGGATGGAGCTCAGATTGTAAAGCCTGGTGCAACCGTACGTTTTCATGCAGGCGTATTTATCAACTCCGAAATCGACAAAAATTTCTGCGTTCAGATTGAAATTGGGTATAGCGGTTTGGGGCATCAACAAAATCCCTACAATAACCCAGGAAGCGGAAAGTACGAATACGGTACTGCCGGAATTGTCTTAAAGTATTACCCAAATCAGAAACTAAGCATTCTGGCTGGCCCTCAACTCGGTTATCTGCTTGGTGGAAAAACATCTGCCGGCCAAAATGTTGCCGATTTACCGCCTGACAGAGACGACCTAAATGCAGTAATTGGTGCTGAATTTTATCCCGTGCGGCTACTTGGTGTTGGATTAAGATATAACCTTGGATTATCTAATATCAAAACAATCTCAATTGATCGGCAGTACAATAGAGCAATTCAGCTCTCACTTATTCTAAGAATACCAGGGTATCAACTTAAGGAATCAGGTTATTAGTTCTCAATTCTTTTGGCAACAACTGCCACTCTGTCACCTTTTCCAACCCCAAAACCCCTTGGCATAACCCTTGTTCATAGGGTTTTCGCTTAAAAATCTGTAATTAAAAACTAAACATAGTCATGGGAAAAATTATTGGAATCGACTTAGGAACCACCAACTCGTGCGTAGCCGTAATGGAAGGCAACGAACCTGTGGTGATAGCCAACAGCGAAGGCCGCAGAACAACACCAAGTATTGTGGGCTTTCTGGATAACGGTAAAGGCGAACGCAAAGTGGGTGATCCTGCCAAGCGCCAGGCGATTACCAATCCAAAAAATACCGTTTCGTCTATCAAACGCTTCATGGGTAAAAAATTTGCCGATGTAGATAGTGAAAAGAAAATCGTAAGCTATCAGGTAGAAAGTGGCAACAATGATACCGTGCGCGTACGCATTGGAGATCGGTTATATACACCACAGGAAATTTCAGCTATGATTCTTCAAAAAATGAAGAGCACTGCCGAAGATTATCTTGGCACAACTGTAACCGAAGCCATTGTTACAGTACCTGCTTACTTTAACGATGCCGAACGTCAGGCAACCAAAGAAGCCGGCCAGATTGCCGGGCTTGATGTAAAGCGAATTATCAACGAGCCGACTGCTGCTGCGCTGGCATATGGTCTTGATAAGAAAAACAAAGACATGAAAATCGCTGTCTACGATTTAGGCGGTGGAACATTTGATGTGTCTATATTAGAACTAGGCGATGGCGTGTTCGAAGTAAAATCTACTAATGGTGATGTACACCTGGGTGGCGATGATTTCGACATGCGCATTATGAACTGGTTGGCCGATGAATTTAAAGCCGACAAAAACATCGACTTGCGCAAAGACCCGATGGCGTTACAACGCTTGAAAGAAGCCTCTGAAAAAGCAAAGATTGAACTATCAAGTTCAAACGAAACTGAAATCAATCTTCCGTACATCACTTCCGTGGATGGTGTGCCTGAGCACTTGGTGAAGAAACTCTCGCGTGCTAAGTTCGAGCAATTGAGCGATGATTTGATTCGCAGAACACTGGAGCCTTGCCGCAAAGCGATTGAAGATTCAGGTTATTCTGTTGGTCAGATTGATGAAGTAATTCTGGTGGGTGGTTCAACCCGTATTCCGCGCATTGTAGAAGAAGTAGAAAAGTTCTTCGGCAAAAAACCTTCTAAGGGTGTAAACCCCGATGAAGTGGTAGCTGTTGGTGCTGCTATTCAGGGCGGTGTGTTAACGGGCGAAGTGAAAGATGTATTGTTGTTGGATGTTACTCCACTATCCCTAGGTATCGAAACCATGGGTGGTGTGTTTACCAAGTTAATTTCATCCAACACAACTATTCCATCCAAAAAATCAGAAGTATTTTCAACGGCATCCGACAATCAACCTTCGGTAGAAATACACGTGTTGCAAGGTGAACGTGAAATGGCGCAGTATAATCGCACCATTGGGCGCTTCCACTTAGATGGTATTCCACCTGCACAACGCGGTATGCCTAAAATTGAAGTAACCTTCGATATCGATGCTAATGGTATTCTGCATGTAAGTGCAAAAGATCAGGGTACTGGTAAAGAACAAAAAATCCGGATCGAAGCTTCGAGCGGTTTAACGGAAGCCGAAATCAAAAAGATGAAGGAAGAAGCAGAAGCGAATGCGGATAAAGATAAGAAAGAAAAAGAGCGTGTGGATAAACTTAACCAGGCCGATTCACTCATCTTCCAGTCTGAAAAACAACTGAAAGAATTTGGTGATAAACTTTCTGAAGGAAACAAGACTGCTATTAACGCTGCGCTGGAAAAACTGAAAGAAGCACATAAGAGTCAGGATCTGGCAGCAATTGATCAGGCTGTTACCAACCTGAACAATGCATGGCAGGCTGCTTCGCAGGAAATGTACCAGGGTGGTGCGCAACAAAATGCAGGCGCCAACAATACGCAATCAACTGAAACTAACACCGGAACTTCAGGTGGTGGCGCTACCGATGTAGAGTATGAAGAAGTGAAGTAATCTTCACCAACCAAACTAACGGCCCTTTGGATTAAAAATTCAAAGGGCTTTTTTTATGGCTTCATCTCTCTTCACTTATCTTTGCAGCCCTTACATAATCCTGGTAAAAATGTTAGTAGTAAAATTTGGTGGCACCTCGGTAGGCAAGCCCGAGCGAATGAAGAAGATTGCAAACTTAGTGTTGGGCATGCCGGGTAAGAAGATTGTCGTGCTATCTGCGCTAAGCGGAACTACCAATGCCTTGGTGCGCATTGGCGATAGCTTGCTGGCACAACAACAAACAACCGCGAATCAGGAAATTGCCGAACTGGAAAAACATTATCTGCAATTCATAAAAGAACTTTACGCTGGCGAAGCCCATCAGGCTATTGGGCAGGAAATTGTAAGCCGCTATTTCAGTTTATTTCGTCTGCTGGCTGCAGGCCGGTTTGACGATCGCAGTTACCGCGAGTTGCTGGCTCAAGGTGAGTTAATCTCAACCGAACTTTTCTATCATCATCTGCAAGAGAAAAAAATTTCGGCAAGACTGTTACCGGCTCTGCACTTCATGTCTATCGATGAAAATCATGAACCTGAATTGGAGAAAATAAGCGAGCGCCTGAAGCCGATCTTAGAAACCATGAGCACGGTAGAAATTCTGGTTACACAAGGTTACATCTGCCGAAACCATCGCAATGAGATTGATAACTTAAAACGCGGTGGTAGCGATTACACAGCATCATTAATTGGCGCTGCTATACGAGCAGAAGAGATTCAAATCTGGACAGATATTGATGGCATGCATAATAATGATCCCCGTATTGTTAAAAAAACATTGCCTATTGCTGAACTTACGTTCGATGAAGCTTCGGAGTTGGCATACTTTGGTGCCAAAATTCTTCACCCCTCCACCATTGTGCCTGCACAGAAATACCATGTACCGGTACGCTTAAAAAATACGATGGATGAAAAGGCTGCGGGCACCATTATTAGCGATAAAGGTAGCCGTGGCCAGTTTAAAGCCATTGCTGCCAAAGATGATATTACAGCAATCAAGATTAAGTCATCGCGCATGTTGCTGGCATATGGATTTTTAAGAAAAGTGTTTGAAGTGTTTGAGCGCTACAAAACACCCATCGATATGATTTCTACTTCAGAAGTAGCCGTATCCGTTACCATTGACGATAACAAAAACCTGAACCTGATTCTGGAAGAGCTAAAAAGTTTTGGAACGATTGAAGTTGATACCGATCAGTCTATCATTTGTATTGTGGGTAATCACCTGTCAGAAAAAGAAGGTGTGCTAAAAGATGTGTTTCAATCGTTGGCAGAAATTCCTATCCGTATGGTTTCGTATGGTGGAAGCCCCAACAACATTTCTATTCTTGTCGGAACGACTCATAAAGAAAAAGCACTTACACTTTTAAACAGCGGATTGTTTAATCTGTAAAACAAGGCGTCAAGACCGCTCAGAGCGTTCAGACGCCTAACGTGTTAACTAATAAAGAAGCTGTCTGTAAAACTATGGGCAGCTTTTTCTATTATTGTTGGTTCGTGAAAAACAATACAACTTATCTGCTAACTGGTCTTTCCTTTTCGGTGCTTTGGGCTTCGGCTTCCATTGCCGGTAAGTTTGGGTTAACCTCAGCCGAGCCGTTATTTTTTTTCACCATTCGGTTTCTGATTGCTGGTGCTGTGCTTTTGGCCTATGCCCATCTATTTAAAAAGTATCGCCTGCCATTGGGTAAAGAGTGGCAACACCTCGCCATCTTTGGCGCATTCAACACTGCGCTTTATCTGGGCATTTTTATAATAGCGCTTCAATTTATTACCGCGGGCATCACTGCATTGGCCATTGCACTCAATCCTTTGTTTATTAGTCTGCTTTCTTCTCTACTTAATAAACGAAAAGTAAAATGGTTGGAGTGGGGTAGCATTACGCTGGGTCTTGCGGGCGTGCTGGTTGCCGCGCTTCCGTTATTACAATTGGAATCTATTTCGGTAACAGGCTTGTTGCTATTGGGCCTTAGTATGATAACCTATTCTATTGGTGCCGTTTATTATGCCGGGCAAAAATGGACGCTGGATCGGGTAAGCATTAATGGGTGGCAGGTTTTACTGGGCGGATTAATGACGGCTCCATTTGCTTTACTCCTGCACCAACCCGGCTCAAATCAATTCGATGCTCCATTCTGGCTTTCGCTAGTCTGGTTGGTGGTGCCGGTATCAATTATTGCTGTTAACCTCTGGCTTATTTTATTAAAGACCGATGCCGTAAAGGCATCTATCTGGTTATACTTGTGCCCTATTTTTGGACTCATGCTTTCTGCATTGTTATTGAATGAGCCTTTAACGTTGTACACCTGGTTAGGAACCGCCTTGGTATTGGGTGCAGTATTTATCGGCCAGCAAAAAAACTATTCAGTCAAATCCTGAATTCAAAAACCGTTTTCAGCCCTTGCTGTATTTCAGGAGCTGCCGTTTATCAGTTTTATAACCCAAAATTAATATCTGCGCTGGTCTGCAATATTTATCTTGCTTCCTTCGCAGGGACTTAAGTTTTATTTTATATTTACCTACTACCAACCTGATTGCCTATGGAAGCAATTGTTATCATCCTCTTCGTTGTTGGCTACCTTGCCATTGCGCTTGAACATCCCATCAAAATAAATAAAACTGCTTCGGCTCTCCTTACGGGAGTTATTTGCTGGACGATTTATGCAGTCTCATCACCCGATCACATCGAAGAAATTGGTCACCACCTGGGCGAACATCTGGGTGAGATTGCGGCCATCCTCTTTTTCCTGATGGGCGCTATGACTATTGTGGAGTTGGTTGATGCTTACCAGGGTTTTAAAATTATTACCGACCGCATCAATACAAGAAATCCAAAAAAGCTTTTGTGGATTATTTGCAGTGTAACATTTGTGTTATCTGCCATTCTCGATAACCTCACTACTTCTATTGTAATGATCTCGCTTATCCGCAAGCTCGTACCCAATAAAGACATGCGTTTGTTTTTTGCGGGCATGATTGTGATTGCCGCGAATGCAGGTGGAGCGTGGTCGCCTATTGGCGATGTTACTACTACCATGCTTTGGATTGGTGGCCAGATTTCATCAGGCAATATTATGCTAACACTGTTCCTTCCAAGTTTGGTGTGTATGGTGGTTCCGTTAATCTATTTACAATTCACACTTAAGGGCGAGTTGGGTCACGCAGGTAGCCATAATCAAGAACATAGTTCCGAAGGACACGGTCATGGCCATGGATCTGGTAAACCTATTAAAGGGCAACTAACCATGCTTATTATGGGCGTTGGTGGTTTAATTTCAGTACCAATTTTCAAAACCGTAACGCATCTTCCTCCTTACCTCGGCATGTTGCTGGCATTAGGCGTGTTGTGGGTAGTATCAGAACTTATTAACCCCGACATGGACGAAGCCGAGAAACGACCTTATACCGCGGCCGGTGCGCTTACGCGGATTGATGTACCAAGTGTACTTTTCTTCCTTGGGATTTTACTTGCTGTTGGCGCACTACAGTCCATGAATATATTAACCAGTTTCTCTGGTTGGCTGGATTCAACATTGGGCGATCAACGCATTATTATAACATTAATTGGTATGCTCTCAGCCATAGTAGATAACGTGCCGTTGGTTGCCGCCAGCATGGGTATGTACGATATGAATGTATATTATCAGGATCACCTGATCTGGGAATACCTGGCGTATTGTGCAGGTACCGGTGGCAGTATTTTAATTATTGGTTCGGCAGCTGGTGTAGCCGTTATGGGTATGGAGAAAATTGATTTTATCTGGTACCTGAAGCGTATCTCGCTGTTGGCTATGTTAGGTTATTTTGCTGGTGCCATTATCTACCTTATCATTCAACCTTATTTGGCGGTACATCCTCCGGTTTAATTAACCAACTGCTTTAAGGCTATTTCAAACGAGGCTTGTGCAAGCCTCGTTTTTTTATTGTTGCCGGCATGTGTTTTCTGCAAAGCTTTTAGAATGGTATTCGAGATGTCTGAGAAAATAGCTTCATCAGTCATGCTTACTTCTTTTTCCATAAAGTAAGCAAACACGCGTGCCATACCACAGTTGGCAATAAAATCGGGAATAATGGAGATCTTTTCATCGGCATACAAACCAGTTGCACCAAAGAAAATTTCCGGATCGGCAAACGGAACATTCGCACCACATGAAAATACTTCTACACCCGAATTCATCATGCGGTCAACCTGATCTTTGGTTACCAATCGTGATGCTGCGGCCGGAACAAAAACTTCAAATTCCAGATCCCAGATTTTCTGATTCACCAGATCAAACGGAAGCAGTTCATCGGTTATCAATTTGTTGCCATCGCGATTCAACACTAACTCACAGATTTCTTCGTGAGTAAATCCTTTTTGATTAATCAACCCACCTTCGCGGGTAAGAATACCCACAATCTTAACCCCCATCTGCGAAAGATAAAAACCTGCAGCTGCGCCTACATTGCCCCAACCTTGTATAATGGCGCGCTTACCTTTCAACTCACCTCCCCACAATGAGTAATAATGTTTCACTGCTTCGGCTACACCATAACCGGTACACATGTCGGCCACCGTATATTTCTTAGTTAGTGATGGTGTATAAGTTTCGCTTTCAATCAACTTGATTACACCTTGCCGCAACTGGCCAATACGATTTACTTTCTGAGGCTCGGTTGGTTTATAGTGTCCTGTAAATACACCTTCCTGCGGATGCCAGATGCCCACATCTTCGGTATGTGGAATTACTTCATGAATTTCATCCACATTTAAATCGCCACCGGTGCCATAATAATATTTCAACAACGGCATTACCACTGCATACCAACGATGCAACACGCCTTCCTTTCGCGGATCGTTCGGATCGAAATTGATACCGGACTTTGCCCCACCAATTGGCGGCCCCGAAACGGTAAACTTTACTTCCATTGTTTTAGCCAGCGACTCCACTTCACGTTTATCCAAACCTACGCGCATGCGCGTACCGCCACCGGCAGCGCCTCCACGCAACGAATTAATCACTACCCAACCTTCAGCAGACGTTTCGGCATCTTTCCATTCAAAAACAATTTCTGCAGGTTTGCTCTCAAACTTTTTCAGTAGTTCCATCATCTTGTAAAGTTTAGGTGTCAAAGATATTTAAAATCGATTGGGAGAAGGGCTTTCTGTATTTTTGAAGTTTACAAACACAAATGAATCTGGTAATTGACAGTGGCAACACCCGCATAAAAGCTGCGCTTTTTAACAACACCACGCTGGTGTTGAAGGAGAGTTTTGCCCATGTGGCGGATCTGAATGTGTTTTTAAAAAGTGTTGAGTTTACGCATGTGCTGGTTAGTTCCGTGAGTACAAATCCGCAAGAAATTTTAACACTTATCAACAACGCTGGTAAGAAACTCATTCTGAATTATCAATTGCCGTTACCTATCAAAATCAACTATGCCACACCCCACACCCTGGGTATGGATCGCATTGCTTCGGCCTGTGGTGCATTTGAAGTTTTTCCCAATCAAAATTGTTTGGTGATTGATGCGGGCACTTGCATCAACACTGAGTTTATTGATAATTCAGGCACTTATCAAGGTGGCTCCATTGCACCGGGTATAACCATGCGGTTTAAGGCTATGCATACGTTCACTCAATCATTACCGTTATTGACAGCATCTGCGCAAGCACCGTTAACCGGAAACAGCACCGAAGCCTGTATGCAAAGCGGAGTATTGAATGGTGCGCTTGCCGAAGTGAATGGAATGATTGAACAATACCAGCAACAATATGAAAACCTGAAGGTTATTTTATGCGGGGGCGATTATCCCCTTTTTGAAAACAAGCTTAAACACGCCATATTTGTGGCCCCCGATCTCGTTTTGACCGGTTTGAACAGGATTTTACGCTATCATGCAGAATTTTAGAAGGATTTTAACACTTACATGCGGGTTGTTTTTACTGGTTGCAGGGGCATTTGCACAAACCGCTAACAGTCCGTTCAGTTTTAGAGGTATTGGCGATTACTACGGTAATGCACTTGCGCACAATCAGGGCATGGCCGGGGTGGGCGTTAGCAACCCACAATACTTTTATCTCAATAACCAGAACCCGGCATTGCTGGTTTTTAATCGCTTTACTGTTTTTGAAGGCGGCTTTATAGGGCAACAAAATACCATTAAAGGCAACGGCCCATCCGAAAAGAGTGGTAACGGTAATTTGAATTATTTAATGATGGGCTTCCCGGTTAAAAGAGGAAAATGGACTACCTCTATAGGGCTCGCACCATTTTCGGGTGTTAACTATCGTACCAATTACAAGGATAGTATTAACCTTGATGGTGGCGGTACATTTGGGAGTGTTAATGTGGAAGAAAGCGGTAAGGGCGGTATTAATCAGGTATTCTGGGCTAATGGAGTAGCATTAAGCGAAAGTTTTTCTGTAGGTGTACGCGCTACTTATTTATTCAGCTCAATTATAAACCAATACACCAACACACTTCCGGCCACGGTAACACCAGTAGTTTATTCACCCACCATTTATGAGCGCACTTATATCAAAGATTTTAATTTTTCGCTGGGTGCATCATTTCATGAAGATTCGCTCTTCAACAAAAATTATAGATTTAATGTAGGTGCAGTTTATAATTTCAAATCAGAACTAAACACCGAATACTACACCCGCATCGAAAGAAGAAATTCCTTAGGTGGCGTAGCTGATTCAACAACGCTAACCAATAATGAACCTGGCACCATCATGCTACCACAATCGTTTACGGTGGGCTTATCGTTTGGCAAAGGTGAAAAATGGATGATTGGTGCTGATTATTCTTATCTGAAAAACAGTTTGTTTCGAGATTACTTCGGAAATTCACAAAACGCTACAGATAGTTGGCGCATAGCACTTGGAGGCGAATTTACACCCGACCCGATGGCATTGAGTGGCTACTTGAAAAGAATGACGTACCGAACAGGTGTGAGTCTTGAGAAATATCCGTATTTTATTAACGGTAAACCCGTGGATGATTTTGGCATTAATTTTGGATTTACTATGCCGGTAAGCAGAATTTCGAGCCTCGACTTCGCTTTTAAAGTGGGCAGACGCGGAACCGTGCAAGACCACACCATTGAAGAGAACTATTTTAAGCTTTACTTTGGTGTTACGATTAACGATCAGTTTTGGTTTATTAAAAGAAGGTTTGATTAAAACGTACAAAAAAATGAAAATGAACATGCGATCATCGGTAATGTTGTTGGCTCTTTCCCTTGGTGCAGTTGCAAGCTTTGGACAGTGTAAACTTACCTGGCCGGAGGACCCCGAAGTTCGGGCAAAGGCTGAAGAGAAAGTTGCCCTTTATGACGATGCTAAAACCCAGAAAAATTATCGTGCAGCAGTTGCTCCACTTCAGTGGATGCTAAACACTGCTCCAAAGTGGAGTACAAAATTATACATTGATGCTACCGACATCTACAACAATCTGGCTACAGCCGAAAAAGATCCGGTTAAAAAACAAGTACTGGTTGATTCATTGATGTTGTTGTACGATATGCGCGTTACCAATTGTGGTGATGAGGTGAATGTATTGAATCGTAAAGTAATGTATGCGGCTGTGTTCAATTCGCAGAACAAAGCTAAAACTGCCGAAGTATTGGCTATGTACGATAAGGTCTATGAAATTAGTGGCAATAATGTGTTGGATAACAACTTGCTTAGCTACATGCAGGTTATTCAATTAAATGTGGCGTTGTTAAAAAATCTTACTGAAGATCAGATTTTGCAACGCTACGATAAACTCTCGGCTATAATTGATGCTAAAATCAAAAAAGCCCAAACCGAAGGTAAGCAAGCCGATGTCGACAGACTGAAAAAAGTAAAAACCAGCGTAGATGATATTTTGCCTAAGTGTGGTGTAACCATTGACTGCGAATTTGTTCGCAAGCACTTTGCACCTAAGTTCCTGCAAAATCCTGCCGATCTGCTAACTGCTAAAAAAATCTTCACCTTCATGACAACCGGTGGTTGTATTGAAGACCCACTGTGGCTACAAGCTGCTGAAGCTATTCATAAAGAAAGTCCGGATTATGGATTGGCCATTAACATGGCGCGTGTTTATGCTAAGAAAGGAGAACTAGCTAAAGCCGAGGTGTTTGCTATTGAAGCTGCTGACTTAGCTCCTTCTGCAGAGAACAAAGAAACTGCAAACATTCTGGTGGGTGATTTATTAGTACAAAAAGGAAGCAAAGCTGCCGCGCGCGAAGCCTATCGCAAAGCGGTTGCCGCTAACCCAGCCAGCAAAGAAGGTTATGAAAAAATTGGAGACTTGTACATGAACTCGTTCAAGGATTGCCAGAAAAGTGTAAGCATGGCCGAAGACCGTTTGATTTACATAGCCTCGTACGACATGTATGCCCGCTCTGGCAATCAGCAAAAAATGGCTGCTGTCCGCGCTCAGTTTCCTTCCGTAACTGAATGCTTCGAGCAAGGCTGGAAAGAAGGCGAAAGCAAAAGCATTTCATGCTGGGTAGGCGAAACTGTAGTTTTGAAAAACTTACGTAAAGACTAATAAAAAAGTAATTTATAGAGAAGGCTGGTCGGTAAGGTCAGCCTTCTTCATTTAAGCACTATGCGATATCTCGGCATTTTATTTTTGGTCGGCCTATTGATGCTATCCGCATGCAGCACATCTGAAACTACTGTGCCTGTGGAGTATGAAGGTCCGCTAAGCGAGGCCGAAAATGTAAAGATGCAGTATGCGGAAAAAGACCGCGTAAAAGTAATCCTCACCGCAGCCAAAATTCTGGAGTTTGCCAATGGCGATGAAGAATTTCCGGAAGGCATTTTTATTGAGTTTTACGATGAGTTGGGAAACAAAACCTCTACCCTGCGCGCTAACGATGCTTACTTTTTCAAACAAGAAAATAAATGGCGTGGCCGCGGAAATGTAGAAGTAATCAATACCCAAAAGCAAGAGCAGCTGAACACCGAAGAACTTTTCTGGACTCCAACCGATAAAAAAATCTTTACCGAAAAGTTTGTGACCATTAAACTTCAAAGCGAAGTGCTATATGGAACCGGTTTCGAAGCCAAAGAAGATTTATCAGACTACCGAATAAAAGACCCATCGGGTGATTTTACCGTAGATGAATGATCGGTTTAAATTTGCACACTCAACAGAATTCATGAAACTACTCGACATCATTCTCCTCTCGCTGGCTGCTTTTTTTGTGATTATAGGCATTTACGAAACCATGGCAGTAGGTATTGGGCAGGCCTACACCTGGGTAATGATTTCGGCCATTCTTTTTATGATTTACACCTACCGCAAAAAAGCGCGCTGAGTCCGGCTTTTTGTCCTCACAATTAATTGATAATCAAGGCCTATATTATTATTTGCGCCTTTGGCGAATTGAGATAACAGGTTAAATTTGCGGTTCTTTAAACAAATGCGCTGGCCCGGCCGGCTTACTCGTAAACTTTATAAATTTTAGTTATGGCATTGATTGGAACGTTGAGGAATAAGATGACCAAGTGGGTGGTGGGGTTTGTGGCCGTGGCCATCTCGGCCTTCGTATTGAACGATTTATTTGGTAATGGCCCAACGGCAGTTTTCGGAAACGAAAATAACGTGGGCGAAATCGGGGGTTCCGATATTTCTCTGAAAGAATATCAGGACGCAATTCAGGAGCGCGAGAATAATTACATCATGAACTTTGGCCGTCAGCCGGGCGATCGCGAAAGACCGCTATTGCAGCAGCAAGCGTGGGAATACCTGATCGCACAAAAAGCAATCAAGCCCGAATTTGAGCGTGTGGGCGTTCGGGTTACTGCCGATGAAATCTGGGACATGATTCAAGGTAAAAACATTGATGAAGGCGTTAAGAATTCATTCCTGGATTCAGCTGGTAACTTCGATCGTGCCCGGTTAATGCAATTTATAGAAGAATCAGAAGCTGTTCCAACCGACCCAAACTTATATGCCATGTGGCAGCAAGGCAACTACCGTTGGAACACTTTCAAAAGAGATATGGAGTTAGGTCGCGAGCGCATTAAATATGAAAACCTGCTCATCAAATCTAATTATGTAACCAAAGCAGAAGCAGAACGCGACTACCATAAACAAAACGATGTAGCAGAAGCAAAATATCTTTACGTTCCATTTTTTGCTATCAGCGATTCGGCCATTACCGTTACCGATAGTGATTTGCGCGCGTATTACGATCGCACCAAAGCCCGATACAAAGCGGAGCAAATGCGCAACCTAAACTATGTTGCTTTTTCCATCGAAGCATCTGCCGCAGACTCACTTCAAATTCGCGAGGATCTTAAAACACTTGCCGAAGGTTTTAAAACAGCTGTAGATGATTCACTCTACGCTTCTACCAATACCGAAGGCAACGAACCTTTCACTAAGTACACGCCTTCTACGCTACCAACTATGCTGGCTACTCAAAAAGAAAACCTTACTGCCGGAATGGTGTTTGGTCCTTTTCTGGATGGCGGTTCATACAAAGTAGTTAAGATTGTTAAAGCTGGCCGCGATACCGTGGGCACAGCAAGAGCAAGTCATATTCTTATCCGTTGGGATGATGAATCGGAAGCAGCTAAGAAAACTGCAAAAGAAAAAGCTCGTAAAATTCTGGCTGAGATTAAAGGTGGAGCAAGCTTCGCAGAAAAAGCTCGTGAACATGGAACTGATGGCTCAGCAAGCCAAGGCGGTGATCTGGGTTCGTTCTCATCGGGTGGAATGGTTAAGCCATTTGAAGATGCGGTATTTGGCGCGAAGAAAACTGGTGTTCTTGCCGATGTGGTAGAAACTCAGTTTGGGTATCACTTAATCGATGTAACCGAAGTAGTGGATTATACTTCTTACTCAGTAGCTACTATTGAATATGCTATCACAGCAAGCGAAGAAACCCAAAACGCAGCTTTCCTTAAAGCTCAAACTTTTGCAGCTGATCTTTCGGGTGTGAAAGAATTTGCTGATCGTGCTAAAGAACAAAACCTGGCCGTTAATCAGGCTAACAACATTCGCACTAACGACAGACGTTTGAATGATTTAGGCGATGCCCGTCAGGTTATTACCTGGTTATTCCGCGATGGTAAAGTGGGCAAAGTATCAGAAGTATATGAATTAACTTCGGATTACATTGTTGCTGTAATGACCAGCGAAACAAATGATGGCGTTCGCTCTTTCGAATCGGTAAAAGAAGAAATTACCCAAGCTGTTCGCAACGAGCTGAAGGGCAAAAAAATTATCGAAACCCTGAAAGCAAAAACCGGCACCCTCGAAGAACTGGCCAAGGAATTTGGTACCGATGCAACGGTGGGTTCATCCAGCGATTTGAAGTTTAACTCAAACACAATTCCAAGCATTGGACTTGATCCGGTAGCGGTTGGTAAAATTTTCGCGTTAGAAAATGGTAAACGTTCTGAACCATTTGCTGGAGAAAACGGAGTAGTAGTAGCTGAACTTCAGAACAAAACCATTGCGCCTGCTATTGGTGATTACACCATGTTTAAAACGCAATTGCAGCAAAGTTTAGATGGCCGCTCAAGCCTGGGCATTGCCGAAGCTATTAAAGAATCAGCTGGCATTCAGGATAAGCGCTATAAGTTCTTTTAAGCAATACATTAAAAAAATCAAACGCCCCGGATTAAAAAGTCGGGGCGTTTTAGTTTATGGATAAGGAGCGTTTAGATAAGTTTCAGGAACAATTAGACCAGCACCACGCCTGGCCATCGGTTTATACATTTAAGTTTATTGTGCCTGCAGGTCAGGAAACTTCCTTTAAAGAATTATTCGCCAATCACACTCCGCAGGAAAAGGTTTCTAAAAATGGTAACTACACCAGCTTTACCTATCAGATGATGATGCCCTCCAGCCAGGCCGTTATTGATGTGTATGTGATGGCATCAACAATAGAAGGCCTGATTGCTTTGTAAGGCATCGTAATTTTACTGTGCCATCATTTCACATTTTGTAACTACCTTTAATCAACTATGTGGGTAGAAGAAAACAACCGACTTACAAGCACCTTCCGGTTTAAAGATTTTACCGAGGCGTTCGGCTTTATGACAAAGGTGGCGTTGCTTGCTGAAAAAATGAATCATCATCCGTTTTGGACTAACGTGTACAACACCGTAACGATAGAACTCAGCACGCACGATGCCGGAAACGTGGTTACCGATAAAGATCGCGCGTTAGCGAAAGCCATAGACCAGTTAATTTAAACCTGTGGACGCGCGCAAATCAAACCTGTATCTGGTACCAACACCCATCGGCAATTTGGCCGATATTACGCTACGTGCACTGGAGGTTTTAAAAACGGTAGATGTAATTCTGGCTGAAGATACGCGCACTTCAGGTTTTTTGCTGAAGCACTACCAGATTTCAAAACCGCTACAAAGCTTTCATATTTTTAATGAACATAAAACGCTGGCCGGATTAATACAACGCATGCAACAAGGCGAAGCAATGGCGCTGATCAGCGATGCGGGCACACCAGGAATTTCTGATCCGGGTTTTTTATTAGTGCGCGAAGTTTTACGAGCTGGTTTACAGGTTGATTGTTTGCCTGGCCCAACCGCGTTAATTCCGGCTTTGATTAAATCTGGTTTTCCAACCGATAGATTTGTATTCGAAGGTTTTCTTCCGCATAAAAAAGGAAGACAAACAGCAATGAAGAAATTAGCCGAAGAAGATCGCACCATTGTATTGTACGAGTCGCCACACCGATTGGTAAAATTACTGGAGCAAGTTATTGAGTTTATGGGTGCCGATAGGTTCGTTTCCGTTTCGCGGGAGCTTACCAAGTTACACGAAGAAACGTTTACCGGTGCTGCACATGAAGCACTGGCACATTTTCAAAAAAAGGAAGTGAAGGGCGAAATTGTTGTAGTGATAGATGGCAAAAAAGAATAGCGTTTTAAATGTCTGGATTTTATTTGCGATTGCCACGTTGCTTTTAACAGCAGGTTGGTTGATGAAGCCATTCCCGGTATTAATTTTTGCAGCCCTTGCACCCTTGTTTGCCATCAGCGATCAGGCCCGCGAACATCAATCACCATGGAACAGGTTCGAATTGATTTTGCTCGCACTCAGCATTGGCTTATTGGCTTCACATGCCTTTGATCTTTCAACGCTTATTGCGGTATTGCTACAAGCCATTGTGTTTACGTTAGCTTTTGTAGGTTATGCATTTGCGTACAAAAGTCTGGGCGCACGGTTGGGTAAGTTTACTATTATCTTCTTTTGGTTAGGCTTGGAATTTTTGCTGTTAAATCTACCGTGGCATACCAAAGTTGTTTATCTGGCCGACTCAATATTATTAAAACCAGATTGGTACACGTGGACAACCCATACCGGATATTTAGGTGTAACGTTGTGGATATTGGTAGCCAATCTGCTTTTTTACTTTGCGCTATTCCGAACTTCTGGTTTTAATATTTACTATTTTATTAGTGCGATTTTACTGGTGGCAGGGCCTATACTCTACTCGCTACTTAATGAAAATAGTATGATTACCTATTCGCACATGATGCAACTTTATGGTATCGGGGCAAAAGGCTCGTTACCCGAAAAATATAGTGAACAAGGTGAGCTGGTTGCCCGAACCGCAGCGTGGGTTTCGGTGTTAATAATCTTGTTATCTTTTGTAAAAAATTATACCCGCAAAAAATGAATCTCGTTAATCTCGAAAAAGACACCATCGATCTTTGTACTGAAGTGAGTGAGTTTATGCGGAAGGAGTTGGAAGGCTTTGATCTTTCGCGTATCGAACAAAAAGGAAGTTCGAGCAACTTAGTTTCGTATGTAGATAAAGAATCTGAAAAGCGATTGGTTAACCGGTTGAGTAAACTGTTACCCGGCTGCGGCTTTCTGGCTGAAGAAGGAACCGATGTAAAAGCTACCAACGAGTACACCTGGATTATCGATCCGCTTGACGGAACTACCAACTACCTGCATGGGTTACCCATTTTTGCGATCAGTATTGGGTTACAACGAAATGATAAAACAATTTTAGGAATTGTTTACGATGTGAGTAATCGCCATTGTTATCATGCCATTGAGAACGGTGCTGCTTATTGCAATGAAAAACAAATTCGCGTTTCGGGTATTAGCACATTGGAAGAAAGTTTACTCGCCACCGGTTTTCCTTATTATCATTCCGACAAAAAAGAAGACTACCTCGAAATCATAAAACTATTTCTGGAAAAAACGCACGGCATTCGCAGGTTGGGTAGTGCTGCTATGGATTTAGCCTATGTAGCCAGCGGTAAGCTGGAAGGTTTTTTTGAATACAACCTTAAACCATGGGATGTTGCCGGTGGTGCATTTATTGTGCAACAAGCCGGAGGTGTAGTTACTGATTTTTCGGGTGGCACTAATTTTTTACATGGTGGTGAACTGTGCGCTGCCGGAAAAATTCATGCTGACATGCTTTCCGAAATTCAGAAACTTTGGTTCAAGTAATTTTATTCTGATCGCAACGATTGTGTTGGGTTTGCCACGGCTGCTTTCATAGACCGATAGGCAACGGTAACAATCGCAATCACAAAAGTAATGGCAAGCCCAATCAAAAAGATTGCCGGCCCCACCGTAATCTTAAACGCAAATTGCTCTAAGTATTGATTTGTAGCATACCACGCTACCGGTGCCGCCACGCAAAAGCCTATCAAAATAAGTTTTACAAACTCTTTCGAAAACAACATCAGAATACTTTGAACCGATGCGCCCATTACTTTGCGCACACCAATTTCTTTTGTTTTTTGATTTGCCATAAACACGGTTAACCCGAATAATCCCAGGCAGCCAATAAAAATTGCCAGCGAAGTAAAAACGGATAACATAACAGACATGCGTTGTTCGCCTTCATAAAACTCACCAATCTGTTCATCGAGAAAACGATAAGAATAAATGTATTCCGGATAAGTGTTTTCCCATTTGGCCTGCACTTCCTTAAGTGCAGCCTGCATAGACTGCGGATTCAGTTTAACAGAGAGCAAATAATAATTCCGGATTCGGTTCATCATAATGGTGGCTTCCAGTGGATCTTGCAAGGATACGGTATGAAAATTCTTTACCACACCACTTACTGGTAATGTCTTTCCCCACATCCTGATATTTTTTCCAACAATCTCTTCGGGATTTGCCAAGCCTACTACCTGCGTTAAGCGTTCGTTTACAACAAATGTCTGAGCTGTATCTGCATCAGCAAGGCCGTTACCAGCTACTAACTGTAAATCATACAAATCGAGATAGCTTCCATCGACTACTTTTACCTGAGTACCATAGCGTTTATCGTCACCTTCGATGCTAAAATCAGTAGAGGATACGCTGCCTGAGGAAGGCGCGCTATTGCTCAGACTTGCCGCCTCCACTCCGGGGATGGTAAGTAGCTCATTCCGCAACGTGCGCATCTTACTTTCACCACCTTCGGCATTAGGTTGCTCGCTAACCGGAATCTGAACATTAATAATTGCATCCTGACGGAAACCCAGCTCTTTATTGCGCAAGTAGTTCATCTGGCTAATCAGTACAACCGTTCCAATAATCAGCAACTGCGAAATCACAAACTGAAGTACAACCAGGCTTCTACGTAAGTTAAAACCTGATGACTGCGATACGCGGATTTGATTTTTAAGGGCACTAACCGGATTGAATGCACTTACCACCAATGCCGGGTAAAAACCGGATAAAGCAGAAACCACAACCAACGTGGCTACAATAAATATCCATAGGTAAATATCCGTAGCAAAATTCAGACTTAATGTTAAGTCCATGAATGGATTGAGAAAACTCAAACCTACTTCGGCCAACACAACAGCCATAAATATGGATGCCAGCGTAACTAAAAATGTTTCGCCTAAAAACTGAAAGATTAACTGCGACCTTGAACTACCCAACGATTTACGGATACCCACTTCTTTGGAGCGCTTTACAGCCTCGGCCGTAGTCAGGTTAATAAAATTAATACATGCTGTTAATAACAAAAATACTCCAATGATGCTCAACGTAAGCAGTGAAGATTCGCTTACCGTATTGTAATTGTAGTTTCCAAATCTGTCATCGAAGTGAATTTCGCTGAAGGGCTGAAGCACAAACGCAGTGTTATCGCGGTTGCGGGTTGAATCGCCCAGGTACTTGGTAACAAACGCGGGCATGCGGGCTTCTATGTCAGCAATAGAGCTTTCACCGGCAACGGTAAAGTAACAATGATCATCGCTCCAGATTCCAGTCCAGGCACTTTCATCACGATCCTTCTTCACGGTTATATAAGAAGCCAGCATATCAAATGGCAGATCGGTATTATTCGGGTAATCTTCCATAATGGCTGTTACGCGATATTCTGTTTCCTCATAACGCAACACTTCACCAATGGCATCTTCCTTTCCAAAATATTTTAGCGCCAAACGTTTAGAGAGAATTACTTCGTTCGGTTCGTCTAAACCTTTCTCGCCATCGCCAATCAAAATTTTTCTATCAAATACCTTAAAGAAGTTAGGCTGCGCAAAAGCTACTCCGCTTTCTTCATCATACTTTTTAGGTTCACCACTTTGCTGTGGAATAACAATAAAACTTCCATTCCGATATGAAACGTAAGTTACTTCTTCAGCCTCCGGAAAATCAGTACTAAAAACTTCGGGGAAACCGGGATAAACCCCTGAAGTATAATTCTTACCATCGTTGCCATCCGATTGCACATTGGCCCGATAGATTCGGCTATAGTTACTGTGGTACGTATCAAAACTTTTATGATGACGCACCAATAAAAAAAGTATCAGGCTTGTAGCCAACCCCAATGTAAGGCCGCTGATATTTAAAATCGTGGTTCCGCGTTGGCGAAGCAGATTACGAAGTGCGGTTTTAAAGTAATTTTTGAACATGAGCTTTGGCTTTTGGGGATTTAGATGCTGGTTCTCTACTTAAAGTTGTGGGTTAATTCCAACATCTATGCCATTGAACATTTTGGGCTGAATTACAGGATTTCATCTTTTTACCTGTCCAGAATCGCTGACTTCCGTCCGCATGCGGACGAGTTGAGCGGACTAACTTTTCGCAGGATGCGAAACAGTTTGTAGTTTTACAGGCGTGATACAACAACTACTTATCGCAACCCTTTTTGTAGCTGCTCTGGTTTATCTGGGGCGCATAGGCTGGCGTGCGTGGCGTTCTAAAAACGCTTGTGAAGCTGGTTGTAATAAATGCAATGTGGGCGATATAGATTTGATGGCTAAGAACATTGAAAAGGCTGGAAGAAATCAATAGCATTACGCATTTTGCGTAACGCAAAATGCATAACGAAATCAAGCCCACACTTTCGTTCCTTCTGTACAATTTTTGCACATCTCAATTTCTGTGCGTGAGCGAAGTAACGTGGCGCGAAACTCGTTGTATTTTTCGCTATGCCAGATTTCTTTAAATGCGTGTGTTTGTAAATCGCCCATTACATAATGGGCATCTTTATCAAAGCAGCATGGCACCACTTTCCCATCCCAGGTAATTACACAACTCTGCCACATTTTCCAGCAATGACTGGCCAGTTCATTTTTGATGGAATAGGTATTGTTTGCATTCTTCTGATACCGTGAATATTTATCGATGGTAGGGATTAAATCCGATCCATTTTGATAATCATAAATTTGTGCTGTTTTTAAAGCTACATGATCTACTCCTATTTCTTTGGCGAGTTTGTGTACTTCCTCAATCTGATGTTCGTTTGGCTTTACCACCAAAAACTGAAACACCACAAATGGTGTAATGGATTTCAATTCTTTTTTCCAACGCACAATGTTGCGCGCACCTTCAATTACCTTTTCTAATTTTCCACCTTTGCGATAAGCTTCGTAAGTTTCCTGCGTAGTGCCATCAATAGAAATGATAAGCCGGTCAAGACCTGATTCAATCGTTTTCTTAGCTGCAACATCATTTAGATAATGTGCATTGGTAGAAGTAGCGGTGTAAATATTTTTATCCGCTGCGTATTTTACCAACTCCAAAAAGTTGGGATGCAAATACGGCTCACCTTGAAAATAAAATGTGAGGTAAGAAAGAGAAGGCGCTAATTCATCAATTACTTTTTTAAATAAATCTGATTGAAGCATTCCGGTAGGTCGCGTAAACGAACGCAAACCTGAAGGACATTCCGGGCACCGCAAATTACACGAGGTGGTTGGTTCAATCGAAATGCTGGTAGGCAACGCCCAATGGGTTGGGCTTTTTACCAATCTGGAATAATGATAACTGGACAACACTCTGGCTGCATTGAATGCGCGACCAACCGTTGCCTTCCTTAATAGGTTGATGGTATCATTAAAGTTTCCGCGCAGCGCATCCATTTTTCAAAGTTACTTTTTGAAGCCCTATTGTCTATCTTTCGGCACAAATATTTAGCCATGCCGCGAATAGTTTTTGTTCTTGCCTTGTTTCTGTTTTCTTTCAGTACGTTCAGTCAAGCACCCCTCCTATCTGATCAGGCTGAGATTTCTATTATTACCTGTGGGCCTGATCCGAACGAACTTTACAGCGCGTTTGGTCATAGTGCCGTGCGGGTAAATGATCCGGTTAATAGTATTGACTACGCATTTAACTACGGAGTATTTGATTTCGACCAGCCCAATTTCTATCTGAATTTTGCTCGCGGCAGAAACTTTTACATGCTTGCCGTTTATAAATATGAAAATTTTGAATGGGCTTATAAACGCGATGGTCGGTTTATTCACGAACAAGTGTTACAGTTAACTACTTCGCAACGCGATAAGATTTATAATTTCTTACTTTGGAATGCGCAACCAGAAAACAGAACGTATCGATACGATTATTACCACGACAACTGCGCAACCCGCATACGCGATATTTTAGTTGAACAGTTGGGTAATGATTTGATTGTTGATAGTACATTCTTTGAGGCAACACATTCGTTTCGTCAAAAAACAAATGAGTATCTCGATCCATTGCCTTGGGGCGATTTAGGAATTGACATTTGTTTGGGTTTGCCTATTGACAGAACGATGCGCCCTTCCGAATATGTGTTTCTACCCGATTACCTGGAAAGTTTTGTTGATCACATGCAGGTGAAATCGGATAGTGGCATGGTTGCTCTGGTTAAAGAGAAAAGAATTGGCAACACACAAACTGTTGTGGGTTGGGCATCACTCATTCACCCGTGGGTAGGGTTCAGTGGATTACTCGTATTAATTATTGTAATAAGTTTCTTCGACTGGAGGAGAAAAAAACTGAGTCGTTGGTTTGATGTAATACTATTTAGTATTACGGGATTGATTGGAATTTTACTCTTTGTACTCTGGTTATTTACGGATCACCACGATGCAGCCCGTAACTTTAATTTGTTGTGGGCATTTCCCTTACACTTCTTTGCAAGCTTAATGTTATTTAGCAAGCACAGTAAGAATTTACTTAGCAAATACTTTTTGTTTTGTCTTATCTTCCTTGCATTCGCCCTTGTGTTTTGGTTGGCTCTGCCGCAAGAGTTAAATGTGTATCTGTTACCCGTTGTGGTTGGGTTGGCTATCCGTTGTATGATCAACTGGAAATTGTTGCCACAGATTCACTGATTATTCTGTGAATCTGTGGCAAGGACCTTACATATGAATAGGTCTGTTTGCCGATGCTGCCAGGCAAGCTTCTTTTACGGCTTCCATATATGTAGGGTGCGCATGGCTCATCCGTGAAACATCTTCTGCGGAAGCGCGATATTCCATAGCCACTACTCCGGCCGCAATCATATCTGCGGCACGCGCACCAATAATATGCACGCCCAAAATTTCATCGGTATTTTTATCCGCAAGTATTTTAACAAGGCCATCTAAATCCATAGAAGCACGGGCGCGGCCCAATGCTTTGTAGGGAAAATTACCAACCTTATAAGCCTTACCCTGTTCTTTTAATTGCTCTTCGGTTAAACCTACACTGGCCACCTCAGGCCAGGTATACACTACACCTGGAATAAGATTATAATTGATGTGCGGTTTTTGTCCGGCTAATTGTTCGGCTACCATCACGCCCTCTTCTTCAGCCTTGTGTGCCAGCATGGCTCCACGAACTACATCGCCTATGGCATAAATGTTATCCACTTTTGTTTTCAGATGGTCATCGACCGGAATTTTTCCTTTGTCGAGTTCAATGCCTACTTTATCTAACCCAAGTCCATCGGTGTAAGGCTTGCGTCCTACACTCACCAAACAATAATCTCCTTTCAGTTCAATAGCCTCACCGCCATTTTTTGGTTCTGCTTTTAGCACAACTTCTTTACCCTTGTTTTCTAATGCTGTAACCTTATGACCCAGAAATAAATCCATGCCTAACTTCTTCGCCACTTTGGCAAGTTCCTTACCCATTGTTCCATCCATGGTAGAGATAAGGCTATCCATAAACTCAACCACCGTTACTTTAGAACCGATACGGGCATAGACAGAACCAAGTTCCATTCCAATTACACCACCACCAATAATGATCAAGTGCTTCGGAATCTCTTTTAACTCCAATGCTTCGGTACTAGAGATAATTCTTTTCTTATCGAATGGTGCAAATGGAAGTGGTGTTGGTTTTGATCCGGTTGCAATAATTACTTTTTCAGTAGTTATCTTAGTTTCCTTACCATCCTTACCAGTGATTTTAATAGTGTTCTTATCTACAAAAGAACCCACACCGGTATGGACTTCAATTTTATTTTTCTTCATTAAGAATGCAATACCATCTACGTTGGCTTTCACCACACCAGCCTTGCGTTTAATCATTTGTGTAAGATTGGCTTTTGGCTCGCTGATATCTACACCATGCTCTTTAAACGTGTGCGCAGCATTATGAAAATGCTCGCTAGAATCCAGCAATGCTTTAGATGGAATACAGCCTACATTTAGACAGGTTCCGCCAAGGGTATCGTACTTTTCGATGATGGCCGTTTTAAAACCAAGTTGTGCGCAGCGAATAGCGGCTACATATCCTCCGGGGCCTGAGCCAATAACGGTTACGTTGTATTGCATAAAAATAATTTCGGTTTTAAAATTTCAAACTACCTAAACACCCAGTATCAATCTTCCCGGATCTTCCAATAACTCTTTCACTCTTACCAGAAAGCTTACTGATTCACGGCCATCCACAATACGATGATCGTAAGAAAGGGCCAGGTACATAATCGGTCGTATCACCACTTGCCCATCTTTTACTACAGGGCGTTCTACAATATTATGCATACCCAAAATTGCCGATTGGGGCGGGTTAAGGATTGGGGTAGAAAGCATTGAACCAAACACACCTCCATTGGTAATGGAGAATGTTCCGCCTTGCATTTCGTCTATCGAAAGTTTACCATCACGCCCTTTAGTTGCCAGGCGCACAACTTCGGCTTCAATCTGCTCAAACGAAAGTGATTCTGCATTACGGATTACCGGCACAACCAATCCACGTGGTGTTGAAACCGCAATCGACACATCGCAATAATCGTGATAGATTACTTCATCGCCATTAATCTGTGCATTCACAGCTGGCCATTCTTTCAACGCAATACAAACCGCTTTGGTGAAGAACGACATGAAGCCAAGACCCACACCATACTTTTCTTTAAACTTATCTTTGTATTTAGAACGAAGATCCATTACCGGTTTCATGTCCACTTCGTTAAACGTTGTGAGCATGGCCGTTTCATTCTTCACGGATACTAATCGCTTAGCAATAGTCTTACGTAACGAAGTCATTTTCTCATTACGCTTATTGCGCCCACCACCCGATGCAATTACAGGAGCTGAGGCCGGAGCCTTGGTTTCGGTTTTAGGAGTAGAAACTTGCGCCTTGGTGGCATCTTCTTTTGTTATTCTTCCACTTACACCAGTGCCACTAACCTGCGATGAAGAAATTCCTTTCTCTTCCAGAATTTTAGCAGCTGCCGGTGAAGGATGACCAGATGCATAGGTTTTATCGCCACCACCCGCTTTAGATGTGGGTGTAGAAGTTGTTGTGGTTGTGGTAGCCGGAACGCCTTCTGTGATTTCAATTTTGCAGATCAATCCGCCAATAGGCAAAGTGGTTTTTTCTTTGGCTACAATTCTTAAAATACCGTTTGCCTCGGCTGGCAATTCAAAAGTTGCTTTATCCGATTCAACTTCAGCAATTACTTCATCAAGTTTTACAAAGTCGCCATCTTTCTTTAACCAGGTGGAGATGGTTACTTCCGTAATGGATTCACCCACAGCCGGAACTTTCATTTCTTTAACACCCCCAGTTGCTTTTGGCGTGGCCTCAGTGGCTTTGGTTTCTGTTTTGGGTGTTGGCGTTGTTGCCGCACCGCCTTCGGCAATTTCGCAGATAACCGTACCAATGGGTACAACCTCGCCTTGTGCTTTGCTTATTTTCAGAACACCGGCATTGGGCGCTGTCAACTCAAAGGTTGCCTTATCAGATTCGAGTTCTGCAATCACTTCATCCATCTTCACCACATCTCCATCTTTCTTAAGCCAGTTAGCAATTGTCACCTCGGTGATTGATTCGCCTACAGTTGGTACTTTAACTTGTGCCATATTATTCTTTGTTGTTAGATGCTAATTTTTTTTTAATGCTGTAGTAACACACTACATGCTTACTTAAATCTCAAATGCCTGGCTAATAATTTTTTCCTGTTCAGCTTTATGCACTTTTGAATAACCGGTGGCTGGCGATGCACTCGACTTGCGGGCAACTACCTTCCATTTTTCTTCGGGCATAAACCGTTGGATGTACGACCAATAGCCCATATTGTATGGTTCTTCCTGGGTCCAGATTAATTCAGCATCCTTATACTTTTTCAAAATATTTTGAACCTGCTGTTTTGGGAACGGATACAACTGCTCTAATCTGACTACCGCTGTGTTTTTAATTTTCTTCTTTTGCTGATAGTCAAGTAAATCGTAATACACTTTTCCTGAGCAGAACACTATGCGTTTAACTTCTTTCGTTTTTACGTTGGCATCGTCAAACACTTCAATGAAAGTGCCTTTGGCAAATTCAGTTATTGGCGAAACTACTCCGGCATGGCGCAATAATGATTTCGGGGAAAACACCACGCATGGCTTACGAAACTCCCACTTAATCTGCCTGCGTAATAAGTGGAAATAATTTGATGCAGAAGTAATATTGGCAACTACCATATTAAACTCAGAAGCTTGCTGCAGAAACCGCTCCGGACGGGCACTGGAGTGTTCCGGCCCCTGCCCTTCGTAACCATGTGGCAATAACAACACCAACCCATTTTGTCGCTGCCACTTCGATTCGGCAGAGGTTATAAACTGATCGATAATTACCTGCGCTCCGTTTACGAAGTCACCAAACTGAGCTTCCCAAACTACCAAGGCACGCGGGGTAGCCAAGGCATAACCATATTCAAAACCCATTACACCAAACTCAGAAAGCAAAGAGTTATACATGTGCAATTTGGCCTGATCGGCACTGATATGATTAAGGCCACAATACGATTGGTTGGTATTTGAATCCCAGAAGTAAGCATGGCGATGCGAAAACGTACCTCGTTTTACATCCTGGCCAGACATGCGTACAATATGCTTCTCTGCCAGCAACGATCCGAATGCAAGCAACTCGGCCTCGGCCCAGCCCAATTCCTTTTTATCAAAGAAAGCCTCTTTACGATCTTTTAATAATTTTTCAATTTGCTTGATAGGCTTAAACCCATCGGGAATGGTAGTAAGTGCCGTGCCTACTTTTTCAATAATCTCTTTTGAAACTGACGTGTCGGGCGATTGATCGAAATCCTCCGGTTTCGATTTGCGCATCGATTGCCATTCTTCTTCCATCTCCTGCAATTTGTATGGAAGTGTTTTTTGTTTCACCTCATTCAGCCGATCCTGCAATTGGTTACGAAACCTGGTATCCATTTCATCGGCCAAAGCTGCATCTACACCCGACTCAACTAATTTTTTAACATATACCTCACGCGGATTCGGATGCTTGGCAATCGTATTATACAATTTAGGTTGCGTGAATTTAGGCTCATCGCTTTCGTTGTGGCCATGCCTGCGA
Organism: Cytophagales bacterium; assembly: GCA_017303795.1. Taxonomy (GTDB): domain Bacteria; phylum Bacteroidota; class Bacteroidia; order Cytophagales; family Cyclobacteriaceae; genus ELB16-189. The sequence goes on from JAFLBR010000007.1 coordinate 47,353, forward strand.
TAGCACAACAAATCGATAAAAATATCTTTACCAAACTGCTGCCGGTATTCGGCTGCCAGCTTTGCACACCACGTTACAGCTTCGGCATCATCGCCATTTACGTGTAGTACAGGCGCATCTACAATTTTGGAAACATCCGTACAATAAATAGCGGTGCGGGCATCGTCATAATCAGTAGTAAAACCAACCTGATTGTTAATTACAAAGTGAATAGTTCCGCCTGTGGTATAACCCGGCAAGCCCGACATCTGCACCACTTCGTACACAATACCCTGGCCAGCAACTGCAGCATCGCCATGTATCAAAATAGCCATACCTTTTTTAAGGTCGCCATTATATTCATCATCAATCTGACCACGAGTATAACCCACTACCAGCGGATCAACCGCTTCGAGGTGCGAAGGGTTGGGTGTTAACTTTACATATATTTTTTTTCCCGAAGGTGTATTGATGTGGCTGGCATAACCCAGGTGATATTTTACGTCACCATCGCCCATTGTTAAATCGGGGTTTACATTACCTTCAAACTCAGTAAAAATTTGTTCGTATGTTTTACCCAGAATATTGGTTAGCACATTTAAACGACCCCGGTGTGCCATACCAATCACAACTTCTTTTACATCCATCTCAGCCGATTTGTTGATGATGGCATCCAAAGCCGGAATAGTATTTTCACCCCCTTCAAGCGAAAACCGTTTCTGACCCAAAAACTTAGTATGTAAAAAGTTTTCGAATACAACAGCCTCATTCAGTTTATATAAAATCCGCTTCTTTTCATCCAGATCAGGATTGTATTCGTAATATTCCTTTTCTATTTTGTTATAAAACCATGCACGGATTTCATCGTTGCGAATAAAATTATACTCAAACCCGATAGGGCCAAGGTATAGCGCTTTTAATTTTTCGATGATTTTACGAAGCGTTGATTTCGGCATTCCGATTTCGGCCGCAACATCAAACTCTGTATCCAGATCGGCATCGGTAAGACCAACGCTTTTATGATCGAGATTAACATTATGATCTCTGCGTTCGCGTACCGGATTGGTTTTAGATTTCAAATGGCCGAACGAACGGTATTGAAAGATAAGATTACGAACCTGAGTTTCTTTAATCGAAACAGGATCGCCACTGGTGCTAAGCCCATTACCGCCTTGTGCCTGCGAAAATTCGAAACCTTCGAAGAACTTTTGCCAGGTAACATCAACCGAAGCAGGGTTACTTTTATAGTTTTGATAAAGCTGGTCGATATAACCAACATCAGCGTTTGAGATATACGAATACTTATCCATGGTTTTTTTGAAAAGGAATCAAATGTAAAAACCTCCACTTGAATAAAAAAACCTAATAACCGCTTATACAAATATTAAGAATAACCTACTGAATGAACAGAGTTTAGGCTTTCGGGTTTGCAGATTAAGAAAATACTCTACCTTTGCAGTCCTTAAAAAACGGACGGGTTCCAACATTTAAAAAACTAAGAAAATGGCAGTAAAAATCAGATTAGCGCGCAGAGGCCGCAAAAAACTCTCTCTTTATGATGTAGTTGTAGCAGATGCGCGTTCGCCACGTGATGGCAAATTCATTGAAAAAATCGGTACCTACAACCCTTTAACTGTACCGGCCTCAATCATTCTGGATGACAACAAAGCATTCGATTGGTTGATGAAAGGTGCTCAACCTTCAGATACTGTACGGGCTATGCTTTCATACCGTGGTGTAATGTTGCGCAGGCACTTGCAACTTGGTGTAGCAAAAGGTGCTATTACCCAAGAGCAAGCTGACTCAAAATTGACTGAGTGGGTAAAATTGAAACAAGAAAAAATTCAATCTAAGATTGAAGGTGTGGCTAAGGCTAAGCAAACCGCTGCCAAAGCTCGTAAAGATGCTGAATCGAAAGTTAAAGAAGCACGTGCTGAAGCTATTCGCAAGAAAGCTGAAGTGGTGGCTGCTCCTGCTGAAACTCCTGCAGAAGAAACTGCCGCTGAACCACAGGCATAACTTTAACTTTAAATACTTTACAAAATGCCTCCGATTGCCGGGGGCATTTTTTGTTTCTGATTGTTATATAAAATGAATAAAGAAACGTGTTATAAAATCGGGTACGTAGCCAAAACACATGGCCTTAAAGGCGAAGTAACCTTGGTTATTACTGAGGCTATTGACCTTAGCGAGATAAAATCTTTATTTCTTGAAATAAAGGATAGCCTCGTCCCCTACTTTGTGAGTACACTATCTGATAGGGGTGATAAAGCTTTTGTAAAGTTTGAAGATGTGAATACACTTGAACAGGCAAATATGCTGAAGGGTTGCAGTATCTATATTGAGAAAGCAGCGCGGCCAAAATTAAAGCGCGGAGAATTTTATGACGATGAGATCATAGGCTTTCAGGTAGAAGATGAAGATGCGCAACCCTTGGGAATTATTAAAGAAGTAGTGCAGTCCGGTGCTAATCGTTTGCTCGAATTAAACTACCTGGGAAAAGATGTGTTGATACCGGTAAACGGCCCGTTCATTGTCTCCATCAACAAAACTAAAAGAAAAATTATCGTTCAACTACCCGATGGCTTTCTTGATTTATAGCAATTCTTATCAGCCTGAAGTAATTTAGCTTTATGCACATTGATATTATAACCTGCTTGCCACGATTACTGGAAAGTCCGTTTTCGGATTCCATATTGAAGCGTGCTATCAATAAAGGATTGGTTAATGTCAATATTATTGATCTAAGACCATACTCGCTTGGCAAACACAAAGAGATTGATGACTATGCCTTTGGTGGTGGTGCCGGTATGGTGATGATGATTGAACCGATTGACCGCTGTATTTCCGATCTGAAATCAAAACGGGAATACGATGATATTATTTACATGAGTCCGGATGGTGAGATGCTCACCCAACCCGTGGCTAATGAGCTGAGCCTTAAAAAAAATCTGATTCTGCTTTGCGGCCATTATAAAGGTGTGGACGAACGCGTGCGCGAACATTTAATTACCCGCGAAATCAGCATCGGTAATTATGTACTATCGGGTGGCGAGTTGGCTGCAGCTGTGGTGGCCGATGCGGTGATACGGCTTTTGCCGGGTGTACTGAATGATGAAACTTCGGCCCTTACCGATTCCTTTCAGGATGGGTTAGTGGCGCCCCCGGTTTATACGCGCCCCTCAGAATACAAAGGCTGGAAGGTTCCGGAAGTGCTTTTATCTGGCCATGAAGCTAAAATTACCCAGTGGAAATACGAGAAATCGCTGGAAAGGACTAAAAATCGCAGGCCAGACCTGCTTAGTTGAATCTAAAAAATATCCAGCCACGCCTACGAATTCAGGGCAATTCGTCTATATTTGCAGTCCATTTTAAAAAGACCGAGCGTCATGGCCGATTTAATAAAAGAAGTAGAAGCAGAATTAGCAGCAAAACGCACTAATATCACAGATTTTAAGCCAGGTGATACGATCAACGTACACGTTAAAATCAGCGAAGGAAACAAAGAACGTATCCAGCAATTTCAAGGTGTAGTACTTTACAGAAGAGGAAGAGGCACTAATGGTGAGAGTTTCTCAGTTCGTAAAGTATCAAATGGCGTTGGTGTGGAACGTATCTTCCCACTATTAAGCCCAAGCATTGATAAAATTGAGTTTATGAAAGCTGGTAAAGTACGCAGAGCTAAGTTGTACTACCTGAAAGGTCGCCAAGGAAAATCTGCCAGAATTAAAGAAAAATTGGCTAGCAAATAAGCTAATCCGAATTCGATTGAAGTCTATAAAAAAGCCCATTCCAGCAACTGGAGTGGGTTTTTTCATTCCTGCCCTATAACCTACATCGCATTGCACAAACGGGGCTATAAACCTATATTTGCCGCTCACCTCAAATGAAAATATGGCAAATCTGAACATTAGCGCACTGCTTGGTAAAGACGCTGACTCTTTACTGACACACAAAAGTAAAACCATTGATAAGAGTCAGATCCACCTTCCGGGTCCTGATTTCGTAGAAAGAATTTTTTCGCAGTCGAGCAGAAACACCCAAACCTTGCGCAGCTTGCAAGCTTTGTTTGGTACCGGGCGGCTGGCTAATACGGGGTACTTATCTATCCTTCCTATCGATCAGGGAATTGAACATAGTGCCGGTGCTTCATTTGCTAAGAATCCTATTTACTTCGATCCGGAAAATATTATAAAGCTTGCCATTGAAGGTGGCTGTAATGGCGTTGCTACTACCTATGGTGGCCTTGCCTTAATGTCACGCAAGTATGCTCATAAGATTCCCTTCATTGTAAAGATTAACCACAACGAATTATTAACGTATCCGAACAAAGCCGATCAGATTATGTTTGGCTCGGTTGAAGATGCCTGGAACTTAGGTGCTGTTGCCGTTGGTGCAACCATCTATTTCGGATCGGATAACGCAACACGCCAGATACAAGAAGTTGCTAAAGCTTTTGAGCGAGCACACGAATTAGGAATGGCTACCATTCTTTGGTGCTATACCCGGAACAATGCATTTAAAAAAGATGGTATTGATTATCACGTATCGGCAGATTTAACAGGCCAGGCCAACCATTTGGGTGTAACTATCCAAGCTGATATTATTAAGCAGAAACTTGCTGAAACAAACGGTGGCTATAAAATGCTGAACACCGGTGGCAGCAGTTATGGAAAATTAGATGAACGAATTTATACTGAACTAACATCCGACCATCCAATTGACTTGTGCCGTTACCAGGTAGCAAATTGTTACATGGGCCGCGCTGGCTTGATCAACTCCGGTGGCGATTCGAAAGGTTCAAGCGATATGGCCGATGCAGTACGCACAGCGGTAGTTAACAAACGTGCCGGTGGTATGGGTTTAATTTCAGGACGCAAAGCTTTCCAACGCCCGGTTAAAGAGGGTGTTGAAATTCTGAATGCCATACAGGATGTTTACCTGGATAGTAAGATTGATATAGCCTAGTTATTAATTTGAAAATCTGAAGATGATATGATTGAGGTTATATCGTCACGCTTTCTTTTCATTTTCAGATTTTCAGATTGAACAATTTTCAAATTGAATTTTATGCCTTGGTTCAAGCGTACCGATAAAGGAATTCTTACTCCCACAGAAGCCAAGCGGGAAGTGCCCGATGGGTTATGGTTTAAATCGCCTGGAGGTAAAATAGTTCACACCCGCGAGCTAAAGAACAATGCTTACGTAGTGCCCGAAGAAGAGTATCACGTAAAAATTGGTTCGCAAGAGTATTTTGAAATTCTGTTTGATAACAACGAGTTCACAGAGTTGGATGCTAACATGGAATCGGCCGATCCGCTTAAGTTTACGGATACGAAAGCTTACCCCAAACGAATTAAAGAATCGCAAGCCAAGACCAACCTGAAAGATGCGGTGCGAACTGCCTACGGAAAAATGAATGGGCTTGAAATTACCATTGCTTGTATGGATTTCAGTTTCATTGGTGGTTCGATGGGGTCGGTAGTTGGCGAAAAAATTGCCCGCGCCATGGATCACAGTTTGAAAACCAGAAAGCCATTTCTGATGATCTCGCGTTCGGGTGGGGCACGCATGATGGAAGCCGGACTTTCATTAATGCAAATGGCAAAAACATCTGCTAAAATTGCTCTGCTCGATCAGGCAAAGATTCCTTATATCTCATTACTCACCGACCCCACAACAGGAGGTGTTACCGCATCGTACGCTATGCTGGGCGATTTTAATGTTGCCGAACCAAATTCATTAATTGGTTTTGCTGGCCCGCGCGTAATTCGCGAAACAATTGGTAAAGACCTACCCAAAGGTTTTCAAAGTGCCGAGTTTGTACTAGACCACGGCTTTCTTGATTTTATTGTGGACAGAAGAAATCTGAAGAATAAGTTGAGTTTGTTGTTGCGGATGGTGGGTGAGGCTTAATTCCGATTGGGATTAGGTTCAACTTCAAAATGTGACTCAGTAAATATTTCATTTCCATTTGGAGTAAAACCGATAACCTTGATACTCATCTTACCGATATCATCAGATGAATTAAATGTTGCTTCAAAAGAGCTACCAGCAAATTTAGTTAATGGCATCCAATAGAGCGTAGCGCGTAAATCCGGAATTGATAATGGAATTTCTTTAATCCATTTTTCATCCGAAAATTCCATTGGTTTACTCAAGCCTGTTATTATAAACAACTTGCTTCTTAGCTTATCACCCAGATTTCCACTCTTTGACTCAACAAAGATAACTCCGGCATGGCCCAAGGGCCCTAATTGAGCCAGCTTGTTTGGGTTATTGATAGCCTTTATAGTTAACAAATTTTCGGGTTTGAGACCTAAAAAATAGTCTGTATCAGATGTCATTACACCATCAATTATATAAAGTGGGTCATGTTTATAAAAGATCACAGATTTTTCATATCGATAAAAAAGTCTCACTGTTGCTTCATCATTTTTTCGCTTTAATTGAACGAATGTCACAACCTCTTTCAACAAATCATCCATTGTAGGGAATACGATGTAGTCAGCTAATTTAGTAGTGTTGTCCACCGGTGGAAATTCCTCTTCAAACAAGTGATTGAGAGAGTTTTGTGAATCATTAAGTGCTCTGGACTTTGTAAAGTAGGAGTACGACTTATCGATCAAGTTCCGTTTCTTTTGATATAGACCGTAGCCATCCGGTTGTTCCAAAACCTTGGTATCATCTAATTGAAAAAATTTGCTAGTGTCATCCTCGATTTGAATTGAATATTCGGGATCAAGATTCTTATCGCGATAACGAAGCATTATAAATACCTCATCCTGATCCCAGAAATCAAATGTAAGGGGGAGTGTAAAATCACCTTTTATAGCAACTGTCTCATATCCGATAACATTTTTTTGTAAGAACGCTATGACACGGGTTGAATCTGGTGCAATTTTTTCACCCTGTTTCGGTACCAGCTTTCCTTTAATTACAACATCATTCTTGAAAGTATATTTATAAGGCATGGGCTCATTTCCATTTATATTCTTCCAATTAAATCGTTGGCTCAATTGGGTAGCGAGATATTCATTTAAATACTGAGAGTAATGTCCTACATGATTTTTGGCCCACTCAAAAGTTGAACCGATTTGTTTCAAATAACTGGGGACATACTTTTCCTCATTAAAAAGTTGTTTTTGGGTAACTACAACAGCAATGTGAGCGTTAACTCTTAGATCGTTCTCATCTAAAATATCAATCCCAAATGTGTAGGGTTGTCTTTGTTTAACATTCTGTTGAAGTCGCATATTAATCTTGACTGGAGGACTATTGGTATTGGGTATAAATATTCTTTGTGCAACTTCTTCCCCAGAATCACTTAGCAGATAAACGTGGTGAATCGACTGAGAATCAGCTAACGCAGGTAATACCACACTAAATTTAAGTTGATCAAATTTAACTCTATGTTTATTGATTATTTTGTCCTTCGCAACCGTGATTAGGTACAAATTTCTATTGCTCCAGATGGAGTTAGCTGGTAATTGTAATTCAATTACCCATTCATGGTTGTACTGGGTTAGGTGAAAACCAACGCCATCATTATTTCCTTTCAATCGTATTGTACGATTTTCCGTTCCTTCAATAAGATATTGCATGTTTTTAGCTGGAACGAATTGGAAATTTCCCACACCGGCAGCATTGAGCTTTGTGGAATCTACCATTTCACCATTCTGACTTTTCAAAACAATCAACTCGCCAGGACTACCGATGGCATAGACATAGTTAACAACACCATTGGTCAATTTGCCGCCTTCTGGTAAAACAGCCAATTGCGTTTGTCTAGGAGAATATGAAATAATGTTATTTGAATTTGTAACCGAAAAGGATGTGTGATAAAAAGTATCAACGCCAAAATTTTTCATCCACTCGGAGTAGATATAAAACTTGTAAATACCAGGATCAAGATCTTCAGGGAGCCGAATTTGATTATACGCAAATCCATCTTTTACTTTAAAACGTGTCCGATGTTTTATTTTTGCTTCAGATGACACCACATCTAAATATAAAACATCTTGTCCTGCAACTTGTGTGTTATTACCCAATAGGTACTGAACTGAGAAAAAAACAGTATCTCCAGGAATATACTGATTTTGATTAAACACAGCATTTATCTGAACTCTTGGAAATTTATTAATGTGATCCTGAAAGCGGGTTTCAAGTTGAGCTAGAAAATCCGATGTCTGTGCCTCAATCACTAGAGACAGGGCAATAGCCATTTGTGTAAAAACCAATTTAATTTTCATTTGCTTAATCAATCCAGAAAGTAGGTTTTGAAGATGTTGTGTTGGGAAAAAGGCGCTCACAATTATCGGAATATGGCAGCTCCACGATTGGTATTACGGATGGGTTAGGGACATCGTTTCGAGTTATGTACACAGATCTTGAGGCAATCGAGGTTCCGTAAAAAAAGCCTACTATCGGACCTTCTTTCCCTGATATTTGAACGAAGTTAGTCGGTATTCGGCCTGCCTGTGGCTCAAACAAACTACCAATGGCTTTCTTTTGATCTTTTAAAGCTTTCCAGAAAGCATACGCCTGAGGTGAAAGGCTTAACTGTTGTACTTCAGCATGAACCTTATTCATAAATGTCCATTGTGTAATAGGTACGTAGCCAACTTTTACATGAACGAATTTTCCATCTTCAATAACCTGATTATCGCTCACCATGGGCTCAGAATTGAAAAATTTTGACCAACATATACAACATTCGCAGGGACTGACATACGTTAACGCACCATTCCAAACGTAGCCACTACATGGCAAAGGAGCTGGACAGCGCGACTCACCACAATTTACTGTATATAATTCCGGGTTGGTTTCCACCTGAAACGTACCGATAAACTTCCATAAGAAGTAATAACTATTCTGTTCTCCTGCATTTGAATCAAAAAATACATCAAAACCGTACGCTTCGGATCCATTCGTTAGAGTTTCCACATACTCGAAGTACACATCGTCTAAGCTTCCTGGGTCTAAGATCGGATCGGGGTTGGATCGATAAACTCTTCCATCCAGCGTTTGAATCTCAAGTGTATATGATCGTCCGATCGTTCCTCGAATGCCAGTTGGGCTCGTTAGATACTCACCATCCGATACTTTTGTCAAAGTCTCACTATTGCCTATGTCATCCGATAAAATGACCCTATTGACAGAAATTGGTGTTTTAATGGATTGCTTCGATTCAACATCAAAAGATTTTGATATTTTTACTGTATACGGGCCTAAATCAGTAGAAATATAACCCTCTACTACCAACGGGAAAGCTTCAGGCACTTCGATATCAAAAAATATTCGGTCTACACATGAGACCAAAAAAAACCCTACCAAGGATGTTATCACCCACCTCATAAACTAAAATTTAAAACTATAAGATAAAGATGGTAATGCCACACCAATAATCGACAATTGGTACGGTCTTAATATGCCTGGTCTAGCCTCCTTGAAAAAGATTGAGTAAGCATTTTTTCTGGCATACACGTTATAAATGGATATTGTCCACGTACCATCCCAAAACTTTTTCCTTTTATGATTCCCTTCAATCACAAACCCAAGATCTAAACGATGATAATCTGGCACACGATACACATTTCGTTCTGAAAAAGATGAAACGGTAAAATTTTCATAACTGAATGCTGTGAGTGGTAACGTAATGGGTCTCCCGGTTCGGTACGTAAATGATCCTGTAAAAAAATAACGTCTTGAAATGTTATAACGCCAGTTAAGATTTACGACATGCGGCTGATCGAAATTAGATGGATATTCTTTACCATCATTGATAGTTTCTTCTGGGAATTGACCAAGTATTGTCCTTAAGGATCGTGAAAACGTGTAACTAAATGTTCCATTAAGCTTTCCAACATTTTTAGAAATTTGAGTTTCGACACCAAACATTCTGGCTTGCCCTTGCAATAAGTCTGTTTCCAGACCAGGATTCAATATCAATTGAGCACCATCTTTAAATTCAAGCACGTCATCTAAAATTTTATAGTATCCCTCAATAAAGGCTTCATATTTCTTATCCTTAAAATTCTTAAAGTACCCAAGCGAGAATTGATCTACCTTTTGAGGTTTGAAATAATAGCCACTTGGCTGCCAAATATCAATTGGTGTTACAGCCGTGGTATTACTAACCAGATGTAGATATTGATATATTCTGTTATACCCAAGTTTAATTGATGTGGCTTGATTAAGGTCGTAACGAAAACCAAGTCTTGGTTCTAAATTTTGATAAGATTTTATATTATCATTCTTTTTGAAGAATAAAGTATCGACTTGGTATAATGTTTCAATAGGCCTACCTGCTTCGTAAATATTTACTGTCCCTGGTCCAAAAGCAGTGAACCTAGAGTAGCGTATCCCTAAATCAGCATGCAACTTTGAAGACAAATCAAATTGATCAGCTACGTAGAGACCAGTTTCCAATGAAAATTGTTTCTCCATTTGAATGAAACTCTTATTCGATTGATCGGATGAAGGTTCTAATGTTCCAGGGTTAAAATCATAATAGGTTCCCTGAGCCCCAAAGTTAAGTTTGTGACTGCCGAGAACTGCATGAAAGTCAGCTTTGGCGGAAGGATATATAATCGAATATCCTAACGTAAATCCGTTTAAAAGATCTTTATCAAAAACACTGTATGAATAACTTCCTACTCCTGCTGTTAAAGAACCATTCAACTTGTTGCTGAATTCGTGATCCAATCGCATAGATGTTAAATAAGTTTGCCATTTATATGTTGAATCACCCTGTAGTCTGAATTGGTCATTACTTAAATACCCTGACAGGGTAAGCTTAGTCTTATCACTAAAGGAGTGAGCTAACTTTACCGTACCATCATAAAACGTAACAGAACTATTCTCGAGGCCGATGTAATTACTTTTAACTGTATTTATTAACCAATCTGAATAGGTTGTGCGAAAAGAGGCTGCCAAAGATGTTTTGTTCCGCTTAATGGGACCTTGAACCATCAAGTTTGTTGAAACTATTCCGATACCACCATTCCCTTGCCAGTTTTCCAAACTTCCCTCTTTTGAACGGATATCCAATACCGATGAGACCCTCCCTCCAAATGAAGCCGGAATTCCACCCCGGTAAAAAGTTACATCACGAACAGCCTCAGAATTAAATGCTGAAAAAAATCCAAAAACATGCGAGCTGTTAAAAACTGGAAGTCCATCGTACAAAATCAAATTCTGATCGACACTCCCCCCCCGTACATTAAACCCAGAAGCAGCTTCTCCGGTAGTTGTTACACCCGGCAAGATTTGAATTTGTTTTATTAAGTCAACCTCACCAAGTAATGCAGGCGCTCGTTTTATTTCGCGCATACTGATCTGTGATTGACCAATACCACTTGTGGTTATTTCCCTTGAGGTTTTATCTTCAATCACTACCTCAGAGAGGATTGTAGGTGTCTCATCCAATTCGATTGTTACAACACCATCTTGATAAATTTCAAGATCTAAAAATTTCTCTTCATGGTTAAGGTAATTAAAGGCAACAAAATGAAATCCTGGTAGAATCAAGAAAGAGAACTTTCCTTCTTTATCAGTAACAACTGATTGATTTAGATTTTTTAGCTGAACTGTAACTCCTATCAAAAACTCTTCAGTTTTTGCCTCCTTTACAACTCCGGAAAAACTTATGGTTTTTGTTGGGCTTGATTGAGACTGCTGTCCAATTAATATTCTTTCAATCAAAACCTGACTTCGTTTAGCTCCCTGAAGAAAATCATTCCTTCTAATTAATGAATTTGGATCTTTAAAAAAGACAATGGTATTCGAATTAATCTCGGTAAAGTTAATGTCTGTTCCCAACAAAATATCATGTAAAAGGTTATCGAGCGTTACCTTTCCATAATTGCTTGGTACTTTAATATCTACTAACCATTCAGGTAGAAAATAAAATTTAACGAATGATTTTTCCTCAATATCCTTAAGAAGAGACACTAGATTTTTTTCTTCATTTGAGGTTTCTACAGAATAACTTGATATTATCTGACATTTAGCCTCCAAAAAGTTAAGAAGAAAAATCAGAATAAATGAAATCAAATACTTGAGATTCATAAAAAATAAAAATCTAAACATATTCAGTCCTAAACCTAAAACCAAAAAGGGCTACACATGTAGCCCTTTTTGGTTTCTATTTTGATTGTGCTTATTGTTGTTTTAATGACCACAGAAATGAATCCAGAACATCTCCGGTTGCTTTACTTTTATAAGTAAAATTTAGTAGAAGTTCTTTCTTACAAGAATTATAGGTTCCACTTCCTTGGATAAGTCTTACGGCACCACCAGCAGTCGTATATTCTTGCTCGGGAGCAGTTACCACTTGGGTAACAACATCAACAGAAGGAGTGAAAACAATATAAATTGGAATACCTGAATCATACCAGTTATCAATATTAAACTTATTAGCAGTTACTGCATCTTTCGTAAAGGTTACATCATATGGGCCATAACCTCCGAAAAATTCTGAAGTCTCTGTTGCATCGTAGGTACCCGCCCAATCATTTACATCATAGGAACAATAATCAGTTACGGCAATATTTAGTCTTTGAGCAGGGTAAAACTGATTACTTTGGTAAAGTCCTGAAGCAACTAATTGAGAGGATAAGACTTTGGTTCCATCCGTCAAATTAAGATCACTTTCTATGTTAATTCCATTCGGATAAAGAGCCAAAATATCAGTTGCAAAATCAGGATCACTTGAATCCAGACCTAGAACATCAAGAATATCCTCCATAGGAATGGACACTGATACCCACGGTCCTTTATAATCATCCGTTGTCTGAAATTCAGAGAAAGGAACATTAAGCAACGATTCACGAGTAGTACTTCCATTTGGAACAGTCCGCTTTAATACAAATATGTCAAAGCTAGCCAACGTGGTGGGGTCTTCTGACAGGTATTCCGCGTCAAACGCAAAAGTTTCATCACCCGTCCAAATTTTAGGAAATACCTCATATCCTGGCTTTCCTTGAAAATAGAGATTTGTTAATTGAGTTCCTCTTAAAGCTAAAATTGAACCCTTTTTAACGGATGACATATTAAGGGGATCGAGCGAATCATCCGTACAAGAAATTACAAAGGCTAAAGCCCAAATCAACAATATGCTTTTTATTATTCTTTTCATAGTAGTCTTAGTTAAGATTATCAGGATTTGTGTCCCAGAATACCTTATTGGTTGCGTTGAAATCCTTCTGTGACGCGTTATCATTTAAGTTCACGTAAGTAGATGGATACACATAAGATCGATACCATGGCCCAGGATTTGTTTGCAACGTAGGTTGCATATTACGAGGAGCACTCGTTCTTCGATAATTATTGTAAGCCTCTATTCCATTTCCCCAACAAGAAATGTAGAATTCATTTCCAATAATATCCAATTTATTTGCAGCATTATCAAACTCAAAATTAACGGCTGCTAAGTATGCTGAAGTAGAAGGTTCCCTACCGGCACTTAATACCTGCCCTTTACTTGTGGCAAAATTTCTTATTTGCGTAATTGAATTATTAATTCCATCATTCATAGCCGTTTTTGCCCCTGCAGTATTACCAGAACGCGCTAAGATTTCGGCCTTCAGAAAATCAGTAAACCAAGACATAAAAATTGGCTGAATACCCGCGCCATCCGCACCATCGCCCTGTATGGTTGATCCAACAAAAGTAGCATTTGCTAATGATGTATTGTCAATCTTTCCACCCGCAGGGTATACGCCAGCTGCAGTTAATACTGGTCCATCGGGTGGGATACCGAAGCCGTCACCGTGGTCGCGACCATAAAAACCTGGGTCAAACACGCAAAACATTTTAACATTCTGATCAGTGTAATGTTGGGGTGGAGCACCTGGCGCACAACCTAAAGACTTAGGGTCTACGGCCAATGCCTGGGCAATACTTCCAACCTGACGGTAGAAATAATATCTCCATCTTGGATCTTCAACTGTAACTGATGGGTCAAGTGGGTCTACTTTACCAGCAAAAAGTTCATACAAAAAGTAATTGGCAATATAACCGCCTGCTTGCCCACGAATAGGGTCATAATACTGACGATACATCGGATGGCGAGAAACAGGAACTGTTGTATTACTATACTTATAAGTAAAGTTTTCAGCTTCAGTATCAATTAAATCCGCGGCCAACAAAGCAGTTATTCTTGTATCAGCCCCAGCCTTCCTTGCGGGTAACATAGATAGATTTAGTTGGGCTTTTAATTCTAAAGAATTTGCCAAAGCATTCCATCTGGTTCTATTACCAGCGTAATATACATCCCTGATTAGAGCACCACCTGCGTCAGTACCTGTTTTTGCCAATTCAGTCCGGGCATCGGTTAATAAACCTATGGCAAAATCATATACACTTTCTCCAGAGTCTGCATTAGGGTTAAAATTACCTTCTGATGCCTTTAAAGCTTCTGAAAGAGGAATATCACCAAAAACATCAACTAAGGTTAGCAAAACGTAAGCTTGAAGTATTTTACCAACCGCGATATGAGTTGTTAAACCTTTCTCTTCCGCTAATCCTATCATAGTCTCGGCATTAATAAGTACGTCCTCATAAGCCAAACTCCAGATTCCGTCAGCTCCTTGTGGCGAATTTGCCGTCTGATAACGAAAGCCACCGGTCATTGCTTCCATACGAACAAGAGGGTTTACTGTACTGTGAACAGCATCAAAAAAATCAGCAAAATCAAGCTGCACACCATTCATAATCAGGTCAACATCTGCTCCAGAAACTGTTATTTGATTAGGATCTTCCAAATCACCATCAAGATCGCAAGCGGTAACTAACACTAATACAGTAGTTAGGAACCCAAATTTTTTTATTAAATCTTTCATGTCAATTTTAATTAGAATGTAACTTTTAAGTTGACACCGTATCTTCTGGCCGAAGGACCACCGAGATAATCAAAACCCGCACCATTGTTCGTCCCGAATGCAGTTCTGTCAAAATCAGCTTTAGAATATTTCGGCGCATTAATTGCTCTAAACCATAGATTATTACCAAGGGCTGTAACTGTAACTCCATTGACTTTTAGTTTGGAAACAAGACTCTTCGGCAACGAATAACCCAATGAAATTTCTCTAAATCTTACACGGGTAGCATCATAAACACCTCTATCGTCCATGTCTGCGCCAATGATTGTATTACCGAAAAATACACCAGAGGTTGTAAGGGGAATATCGTTCGGTTTATAGCCAGTTACGTTGTCATTACCATCTGTAATTTCGTTTACACCTGGGAGAATAAGCGTTAGGGTAGGGTCAAAACTTTCTAAATCTTTTGCAACACCTCTCGCAATCATGGTTGCAGCAGAATAAGAATACATTTGTCCACCATCAACATAGTCCCATTGCATACCAAAAGAAATTCCTTTCCAGGTAAGGTTTGTAA
This sequence comes from Cytophagales bacterium, assembly GCA_017303795.1. Classification (GTDB taxonomy): domain Bacteria; phylum Bacteroidota; class Bacteroidia; order Cytophagales; family Cyclobacteriaceae; genus ELB16-189. The sequence goes on from JAFLBR010000007.1 coordinate 62,734, forward strand.
TAATTGAACCAAGCCAATTTGGATTTGGGTCCGCAATAATTCCTATGTCATTTCCAATTTTATAATCACCAGCATCATTAATTATCAATTGACCATCTGGTGCTTTTTGCACATACGTACCTTTAATTACGTTAAGAGGTTGGCCTTCAATTGCAAAATTTCCAAGGTTAGTAAATCCGTTAATTAATATTTCTTTGGATCCATCTGGTAGGGACACAACAAGACTTCTATTTCTTGTAAAATTGACCCCAACCTCAAAAGTCAAATCACCCTTAACTGGAGTAACCCAAACGGATGCTTCCAGCCCTTTGTTTTGAATTTCTCCGGCATTAATAAATGTGGAGGAGTATCCAGTTGAGGGATCTAAACTTCTTTGAACGATTTGGTCCTTTGCAGTTCTGTTATAGAGAGAAACATCAAATCGGAGTCTGCTATCCAAAAACTTCGCCTCAATACCCAATTCAGTTTCTTGAAGTAGTTCCGGCTTCAAATTTGGGTTAGCCAGTAAGGACGGCAAGCTTGAAACCACAACATTTCCAATGCCATCAACCCTTCTTTGTGAGTTAAGAGATAAGGTAGGACGAGTATTGTAGGGTGAACCAAAATTAGCAGAGGTTCCATAGGCTAATCTGACTTTAAGGAAGTCCAACACGTTCGGTGCAAAATTCGGAAAAGCTGCTGTTGGAATAAATGCTAGGCTAGCCCCAGGATAGAACAAAGAACGATTTTCCTTCTCTAGTGTGGAGGACCAATCGTTACGACCCGAAAGGTTTAAATAGAGATAGTCTTTATAACCTAGGTTACCATCAAAAAAAACTCCTTGAATTGCACTCCGTTCGACATAATTAAGATTAACACCACGATAATCTCTTGGTTGGGTGGTGGTGAAGTTCCTGTGTTCAATCAGTCCATAAACAACCTGCCCTAAACTCTCTAATCCTTGTTGCTTGAAATCATTGCCTCTATAATTGAAGCCCACTAAAGCAGAGAAGTCCAAATCCTGACTTAAAGCTTTATTGAAGCTAGCTAAAAATGAGTGATCTAAGATAGTATTGTTGCTGGATGTACTTCTATAAGCACCAGGGGTTAGTAATGAAGAGTACCCTGTGCCACCTTTGTTAACCCAATAAGTTTGATCTTCCGTATAAGTATCCAAACCAAGTCTATAGGTTAAAGTAAACCAATCTGTTACCTTATAATTTAGACTTGTACTAGAAAAGAATCTGTTTGTCAAACTCGTTTGTTGTGTGTTCTTAAGTAACCAATATGGGTTAACAATGTCATTACCATTTCTATAATAGACACTTGCTTTTGTTACCGGATTTTCAAAAGGCCAATCAGTGAGATTTATGTTTCTTGGGGTATAAAATAAGTTTGCCCATACTGACGGGCCACCAAATGAATTCGATCCACCGCCCGCAGCAGCTGGTGGGGTTTCAAAATCTGTCCTTACAAAGTTGAATGTTCCAGACAATGATAGTTTATCGGTCAAGTTATAATTTCCTCCCAATGAAAAGTTATCCCGCTTAAGGTTATTTCCTGCAATAAAGCCCTTTTCATCTAGATGACTATAGGCAAAGTTCAAACTACCAAATTGATTGCTTCCTCCTAAGTTAATAGAGGTAGTTGCTGAATGCCCCTTTTGAAAAAAGTCTGATACGTTATTAGGCGCAGCTACAGGAATGTACCCACCGTTGGTAGTTGCATCTTGTTGAAATTCAGGAAATTCTGGGAAGGTATTTCTATGCTCATAGTATGGGTGGCGAACACCAGATGGTGTTCCATCAAATAAAGCACCCCAATTACTAAAGAATTCGCCATATGCTCCATCAAATCCATTCGCCCATTTGTTTTGAAATTCTGGAAGAATAGCTTCAACTTGAAAATAAGATTGTGTTACAGAACCTGAAAATTTATTTGTCTTGCTTTTGGCGCCAGTTTTAGTTGTTACTAGAATAACGCCATTTCTACCTTGCGAGCCATAAGTTGTTGTTGCACTCAAACCTCTCAAGATGCTAATTGATTCAATATTGTTCGGGTCAATATCAAGAAATCGTGTAGGTGCAACTTGTCCATCTTGGAAATCTCCATTTATATCGTTTGATTGAGTATTAATTGGTACCCCATCAACCACCCATAACGGCTGGGTATCACCGGTAAGCGAGCTATTTCCTCGAATATTAATTCGAGAACCTGATCCTGCTAATCCTGACGAATTTAAAATCTGAAGGCCTGGTGTCCGACCTTGAAGTGCTCTACCAACATCTGTTTCAGGTTTATCTGCCAACATAGCAGAAGAAATGGTTGTTGTTGCAAAGCCTAAAGCCTTTTGCTCACGCTGAACACCTTGCGCTGTTACGACAACTTCAGTTAGCTGCTGTACATCAACTCCCAAAGCCACACTCACCGTGGTCCTTTCGCCAATTAATTCTTCTTTAGTTTGTAAACCAATAAAAGAAAAGGTAAGCGTTCCTCCGGAGGCAGGAACTGAGAGACTGTAGTTACCAGAGGCATCGGTAACTGTTCCATTAGTAGTTCCTTTCAGAACTACGTTTACTCCAGGTAAAGCGGAACCATCTTCTGCAGATGTTACTTTACCTGAAACCACTCGTTCCTGTGCCCATGAACTGAGCACAATAACGAATGAGAAGCATAGTAGTAAAAACTTCTTCATAGGTTTGGGTTTAGTTAAAATTTAGGTTCCTAAAATTAGGATAAATGGGTTATAAAAAAAATGGAACATTTCAAATTATGAAAATCACTTTTGTATTTTGATAATAAGGGCTTAAAAAATTGAATGGTCACGAAGAAATCTTTCTTCATGATGCAAGTTGTAACGAAAAAAACTATCGCTCTGAAGGCATTCAAAAAGCGGTACAAACATGGTCCTTAAATGAATTTGTTTTATTCGCATGAAACCCCACCTGCTAAAGCTTACATTGCAACCAACGTTGCAAGTGCTGGCATTCTATAATGGCTTGGGTATTGTTGAGGCTGTAATTTTCATTCAGTCTTAAAAAAGCCGCATTAGCAAACTCCTTTTGGGTAGGGGAACAATAAAAAGCCCGATAAACAAATGTTTTATCGGGCTTTTTCCAATTCATAATTAAGACTAGAACTTATTATGGTAGTTTAGTGAAACTTAGATAAACCCGGGTATACCAGTTGCAATAACCGTTTCTTCTGCCATATTCATCTACGTCATCATCAACAGCCAATGAGAATACGTCACCAGGTGTTAAGCCGTCACGGTCAATTCGATAATAACCTCTGTTAGGCCAAACTCTACGCGGAACACCAAGTGGCATTGCTGCATCGCCACTAAATTCACCGGGGGTTCCAGCAACAGTAGAATTGAACTGTGCGCCTGTCATGTGATAGAAGATACGCTCAGAGGTACATTGCACTCCGGTACTGGCAAGTTTAACAAAAACAGAACCTAAATTGGTATTTGTTGTGCCAGCCGGGAAACCTAAACCCCCGATAGTAGGAGGAGCTGGATTTGGCAAAGCATTAACTGTTGCAACCCCTGCAGCTGATAAACCAGCACCAGTAAGACCAAATACCTGACGTTCAAGGTTTATAATCATGGTGATGGTTTGACCTCTATACCGGCATGTGAACCGTCTTTCACTAGGCAAACCTCCTGGGATTTTTTCTAATGTTACAACTTGACTGGAGTCTGTAGCGGAAGCACCAAATACAAAAGACCTCATCCACGCTTGAGGTACGGTACGCAAGATTTGTAAGTTATTCGTACTTGTTGCAAAATCAGGAGCCCACCTTGCAACTTGGCTCATACGGTAGGTTCCAGTATATGCATCTGCATTTCCTGAATCTGTTGGCCGCTGCATAAACATGGTGTAAATCATCGGGCTACTATAAAAAATACCTCCCGTTAAGTTAGCAGTTATGTTCGCCTCGTTGGGATTGCCCAATTTTGGTGCTGCTGCAACTTGTGGATTGTTCACCGTAAAGGCACGTCCCTGCTTGTCATAAACTTTAATTCTGAACACAACTCTGTCCCCTAAGTTCAAAGCACCGGGAAAAGCTACTGCCGGACAAATATCAGGGAAAATGCCAGTGCAACCCGTTCCATCTGGGTCTGTGGTTAGAGTATTTAAAGCATCCAGTGTTTCTTGTGCTGTTATACGGATGGGACCTGAACGAAGGTATTCACTTCCAGAAGGGGCTGAGACTTCTGCTAAACTCATTTGTTGTGCGGTTAGCGTCTTCACTAAAACCTCGTCTGTTATTTGACCACCAGCTGAGCGGTACGTTGCATACCACTCAACCCGATCAAGATCGGCTCCACCATTTTTGTCTACTGATTCGTATACGGCTTCAAATCCGCTATTAGCTAAATCCGTGATGTCCCACGAGAAAGAAGTAATTGAGATTACCCTAAGGAACGATCCGGTGTCTCGATTATCATAAGGTAAAGGATAAGCATCTTCATTTGGCTCGCAAGCTGTAAAGAGCGCGGCAACTGTAAGAAACCCAATTACCAAGTATTGTCTAAAATTCTTCATGCTAAATATCAATTTAGAAGTTGAGATTTGTAGTAGTATTATCCCAGAAAATCTTGACTGTAAGGTCTGGTTTTTGGGAAACTGAGCCATTTAGATTTGCAAAATTTGCAGGATACCAAAATGACCGTGGGAAGTTACCGGGAGTTGGATTAATAACAGGCTGCATGCCGGAAGGTAATCCAGTTCTGCGATAGAGATTGAAAGATTCATATCCGTTACCGAAAAGCGCTATCCAATATTCCCTTGCCACATAGTTCATAGCCAATGCACCACTTGCATCAGCCGCTAATCTATCATCAAACGAAAAGAGTGCAGATGCGATATAGTTATCTCGGTCTGTTGTATAGTTAGCTGCTGGATAAAATGTATTAACCACTGCCTCAGTAGCTGAGGCCGCAATAGTTGAACTACCGAACGTGCCGGCAGTAGCCCATGTACGTACATCATCGAAAGAATTAGTAATTCCGGCCTGATAATACTGGCGAGCCGTTAATGGCGCAACAATTCCTGGCATGGTTAATCTTGCTTCCGCTAGCATAAACTGCACAAATGATCGCATCATAATAGGCTGAAAGCCTGCTCCGCGCATACCTTGTGTCTGAGCAACAGCCGCAGAATGATTATTATCGAAGCGACCGCCTACAGGATAAGGGCCATAAGTTGTGCGCAACAATCCATCAGGGGGAATGCCTTGAGGATCCACATGATCACGACCCCAATAACCAACGGTAGTGGGAGTACAAAAGGTTCTGTTCCATGCCGGGCTGCCAGCATTCCGGGTGGGGTGGGCAGGATCTTCACCCATAGGCGGAATACCTGCGATAGCGTTTGGAGTTATAGCTGTTCCTGAAGATGAAGGATAGTGATCGGGTCTGTTTTCACCAAGGCAACGCAAATCGTTTGTGCTACTTGAATTGGCATTTACTTGGCGGTTGAAATAAAATCTCATCCTAGGGTCTCCAGGAGCTACACCTGCCGTGGTTGTGTTAACGGCATTATATCCATAGAACATATGCCACATTAACCAATTACTTTGGTAATCGCCTCCACCACCTGGATATTGACCTGTAAAACGTGGGTGGCGGGCGTCAGGATCTGAAAGGTTTGTTCCATATCTCCAGACAAAATTTTGGTCTGCAGTGGTTATAAACCCTCCGGTAGCGGTAGCATCAGCTATCAGTTCATTAATCTTGGTGGTAGCTTCGGCTAAGTTTGTCAGCCTAAGATTAAGATAAATTTTAAGCTTTAGGGTATTTGCCAGACGAACCCACTTAGTGAAGTTTGATGAATAGTACAAATCTTGAATTGCCGGTGCTACTGGATTTAAATAACCGGCCGGTAAAGCGGTGGTTGCCGGAGTCGTTAAATCCAACTTTGCCTTATCTAAAATCTGTAAAGCCTGGGTGTAAATCGTATTTCCGGGATCTGCCGCAGGGTTAAAGTTTGCGGCACCCCCAAAAGCTTCAGAAAATGGAACATCTCCAAAATTATCAACTAACATAATCAACACATAGGCTTGAATTACCCGAGCCATTCCTGCATGCCTTGCAAATCCATTTGCATCCGCAACTTCTAAAAGAGAGTTAATATCTTTTAGAATTCCCGCATAAGAAGTTGACCATAAACCGTTGAAACCTTCAGGGGTCAGTGAGTTCAAATAAATCTGACCTCCGCCATTTAATTGACGGGTCATTTGTGCACCAGAAGTATTGGCCGCGTTAAAAGCAGCTGGCAGCTGCCTTTGAACTGAGTTCAGTAACAAGCTTGGTAACGCCTGATTGAGTTGAACTGCATTTGGATCTTCTTGCAAATCCAAGGTACAACTTGTTGCCAACACGACTGTTAGCGCGAGTGCAACTTTTTTCATATATAAAAACCGTATCTTCATTTTTAAGTCATTTAAGAGTTAGAATGTAACCTTAAGTACCGCTCCATATCTACGCATACTTGGCCCTGTTAAATAATCAAAGCCCAAACCAGAATTTACTCCTAAACTGGCTACTTCAGGATCCCAGTTTACATACTTAGGAGTTCCCCATGCAAAAAACCACAGATTATTTGCATTAAGGGTTATAGAAGCATTTTTAATAGGAGTTTTACTTAAAAGGTTCTTTGGAAGCGTGTAACCCAAAGATATCTCGCGGATTCGAATATTGGTTGCATCATACATGGCGTTGTCGTTTCTGGCACCAAACTGAAGATTAAAACCATAGTCAGCAGCAGTTAACGTTATATCGTTTGGAGCAAAGCCATCTAATGTACCATTGTTATCTGTGTCAACGCGTTTAACACCAGGTGCAATAAAAGCGAGGTCTCTGTTAAGAACATCCTCTGGAGCTAATACACCACGCGCCAACAAGGCTGATGGTGTAGATCCATACATCTTGCCACCCCTTCTGTAATCTAACTGTATAGAAAAGAAAAGTCCTTTGTACGAAACATTGTTAATTAGCGTAGTAAGGAAATCAGGATTAGGGTTGCCTAGCTCACCTATAATTGGTGATATCTCGTGAAAACCATCCGAACCAACAATCTTATTACCATTTGGATCGCGAGCAATTACCGTACCTTTAATAATGTTCATGGGGCGATTAGGAACGGCAAAATTTCCCAGGTTAGTAAACCCACTAAGCGGAATTTGGTCGATTCCCTCACCGAGGGTTATAACCATTGGCCTTACTGCAGTAAAGTTCCAGATAATATCCCATTGCAACCCATTAGCAAGTTTAAGTGCGGTACCGTTAAGGGCTATCTCAATGCCTTTGTTCTCTAATTTACCCAAATTCAAAAGGGTATTTGTATATCCGGTTGCAGGGTCTATCTGCGCATTGGTTATCAAATCTTTTGTGCCACGATCATACACAGTAAAATCAACACCAATCCTTTCTTTAAACAACTTGGCTTCAAATCCAAGTTCAAATTCACTAACCAACTCGCCTTTTAAACCAGGATTACCCAGATTATTATTTACAGTATGCTCGGCATAAATGGTACCACCTGCATCAATGGCACCCCGCGCGTTTGACGAGATTATCGTTCTAGTATTGTAAGGGAATGGATAACCAGCGGAAGTACCATAGCCCATACGTAATTTTAGAAAATTAAGAGTACTCGATTTTAGTGAGGCTATGGCATCCGTTAACACAACTGATGTACTGGCACTTGGATAAAATAGTGAATTGTTTCCTTTTTCAAGGAAAGACACCCAGTCATTTCTTCCTGCAAGATTAAAAAACACAAAATCTTTATAGTCAAATTGGAAATCCGCGTAAACACCATAACGTTGCGATTCTTCAATTCTTTGAAACACCCTTCCCCCAAAACCTCCACTTCGTGCAGAAGAAACCTGGAAGTTGCTATGCTGCATTAATCCAAAAACAATCTGTTGTTCAGAATACAAACCATCTCTCTGGAATAGGTCGTTACGGGCATTAAATCCTACCCTTGATGACATATTTATGGCCGAAGATAGTGGCCTGTTATAACTTGCTATGAAGTCATGATTCCAGATGGTATTCGAAAGTGTTTGTGTCTGCAGTACGCCTAAATTGATGGGTTGGTAACTTGGACTAACACCTTTATTAAATTGTCTATTTTGTCTCTGCGTGTAATAATCATAACCAACCCGATAGGTTAAAGAAAACTGGTCGGTTATATCATAATTGAGGGAAGTGCTATTAAAGATTCGATCTGTAACATCAGTTTCAAGTGTATAAGCCGCCAACCATCTTGGGTTAGGAATATCGCTGTTGCTGCGGTACCAAATCATTTGATTATCCACAGGAGTTTGGAAAGGGAAGAGGCTTGTATTGTTAAGATCATAGTTACCTGGGGAATACAAGAAGTTGGCATAGAGAGAAGGAACACCACCGAAGGCAGCTCCACCTCCGGTTGCCCCATTTAGTGGAGGAGTGGCAAAATCTGTATTCGAAAACATTACTGATGAGTTAATACTGAGCTTATCAGACAATGCAGCATTGAATCCAATTGAGGCATTAATCTTTTTCAAATCATTACCTGGCGCATAACCTTGCTCATTAGTATAACCCAGGGTTCCTGTTACACTCATCTTTTCACTACCCCCAGAAATTGATAACGATGTATTGGACGTGATTCCTTTGCGAAAGAAGTCTTCTACATTTAAAGAATGTTCATATGGAATTCTCTTGAAGGCAGTCTGGCTTAAGAAAGGATCTCTTCTGGTTAAATCGCCAATAAACTGATACGGATGACCAATCGAATCGATTTCTCTATAGTTTGCTCCCCAGTTACTAAAGAATTGAGAGGTGTTTGTTAATTGTTGAAATCCATTTCCATAATTCTTTTGAAAATCTGGTAGTGAGGCAATCTCGTTTAAACCAACAGTTTGTTGAAAGGTAATTTCTGCGGCACGTTTTTTTCTGCTTCCAGATTTAGTTGTAACAACAATTACACCGTTGCGACCTTGGTCACCGTATAAAACAGTAGCAGCTAACCCTTTTAAAACGTTGATACTTTCAATAGAGTTAGGATCCAAATCAAGGAATCGGCTTGTTGCAGTTGCTGTTCCACCAGTTGTAAATCCGGAGGCATCGTTGGTTGCTCCGCTAAAAGGAACACCATCTACAACCCAAAGCGGTTGTGTGTTACCCGTAATGGTAGAGTAGCCACGAATATTGATTTGGGACCCTGTACCGGCAGTTCCTCCAGTTGGATTAATAGTTACCCCTGGTATTTTACCCATCAAAATTCTACCCACATCATTAACCGGTCTTGCTGAGATAGCTTCAGAACCGACCCCGGCTACTGCATAGCCCAATGCTTTTTTCTCTTTTGCAAAACCTTGGCCTGTAACAACTACCTCTCCAAGTTGTGTCACATCGAGGGCTAATCTTGCATCAACAACTGAACGCTCACCAACTGCGATGTCCTGTGTTGCAAATCCGATAAACGAGAAGGATAACGTTCCGCCACTGGCAGGAATCGATAAACTGTAAGCTCCCGAAGCATCGGTAACTGTTCCATTTGTAGTTCCTTTCAGAACTACGTTTACTCCGGGCAAAGCGGAACCGTCCTCAGCAGACGTTACTTTACCCGAAACCATTCGCTCTTGCGCCCATGCACTGAGTACAAAAACAAATGAGAAGCATAGTAGTAAAAACTTCTTCATAGGTTAGGGTTTAGGTTATTAAAGTGTTAAATCTAAGAGATATTATGCACAGAGAAAATACTGGTGATCTTTATTTAATTATTAGATAATTTCGACTAACCCACGTTAGCCAAATAAAATTAAGGCTTCATCGATTGCATTAGCAAATTTTCTGTGGAATACAGGTTTTTGAAAATCTAATCCAAATATTCTTTTGAAGCAGCCCTAATAATTTTTTAATAAAAAAAAATCTAATAGACTGTAAAAACAAAGAGCCCCTCCAGAATCTGAAGGGGCTCTTTACGAATAACCGTCTTTTTTCTAAAATCAGGCTTCTGCCTGAACCGATACAAACGATTTGTTAGCTTTTCCTTTTTTGAAAACCACTACTCCGTTTGTCAATGCAAACAGGGTGTGATCTTTACCCAGACCTACGTTACGGCCTGGATTGTGCTTGGTACCGCGCTGACGCACGATGATGTTACCCGCAACCACTTTCTGGCCACCGTACACCTTAATACCTAACCGCTTACTTTCCGACTCGCGGCCGTTCTTTACTTTACCTTCACCTTTTTTATGTGCCATTGCTCAATTCAAAATTTAAGATTCAACATTTAGAATTAACCGATGCTTTCTATTTGCACCTTGGTAAACTGTTGGCGATGACCATTCTTTACCGCGTAACCTTTTCTACGCTTCTTCTTAAAGATGATCACTTTGTTTCCTTTTACGTGCTCCAGTATCTTACCTGATACCTTAACACCTTTTACAGTAGGGGCGCCAACTTCTACGCTACCATTATTATCGAGAAGCAAAACCTTGTCGAACGAAACGTTCGCTCCGGCTTCACCCTCCATTTTAGGAGCATAAATGTATTGGTCTTTAGCCACCTTAAACTGCTTTCCGGCAATGTCTACAATTGCGTACATTTTTCTGGATGGTTTAAAATTTTGGACTGCAAAGATAAGTCAAACAGGCACATAACCAACCCCACCTATTCAGATTTTGTTAGAAAACTCATTTTTGAAGAAATTCTTGCGGATTTGCCGCTAAAAATCTGAAAATCAGCCGGTGAAAGCGGGAATAATTGCCTCCAAATCGCCCTCCAGATCAAAAGGTAAAAAAACAATATATGACCCAATTCGTAGCTCCATTTTTTCACCTGCTAATTATGCTGCGCCCACAACTTTTTCGGGCGAAAAAAATCATTTAAAAAAAATCAAAAAAATATTCAGTTAAGCGCATGGTTCAGTTATCAGATTTAAGTGAATGAGAATGAATACCTTTTGATAGCAACTGCTTCGCTTCAACTTATTTCAACCGAGTGTGTGCTGTGTTATGTCCTTTGATATTACTGCATCATTTCAAATCTTTGTTTCCTTACTCTTTTGCGAAACGGCAATCATTTTGTCCGCTCGACTTCTAAAGAGAAACCAAAAGAATTTTTAGTTAACTGAGAGCTACTGAGTTAACTGCTATGTATAACATTAACGGATAATTTTTTCTATGAGCGCTAACCTGCCCGAACCAATCCTGAAAGAAAACAAAGATCGCTTTGTGCTCTTCCCTATCGTTCACCACGACATCTGGAAATTTTATAAACAGGCCGAGGCCAGTTTCTGGACGGCCGAAGAAATAGACCTGAGCCAGGATATGAAAGATTGGCTTAGCCTCAATGATGGTGAACGACACTTTATTACGCACGTGTTGGCATTTTTTGCTGCCAGTGATGGTATTGTAAACGAAAACCTGGCCGAACACTTTGTGGGCGAAGTTCAGTACACCGAAGCCAAGTTCTTTTATGGCTTCCAGATCACCATCGAAAACATTCACTCTGAAACTTATTCTTTGCTGATTGACACTTACGTGAAAGATCCGAAAGAGAAAGACAAACTCTTCCACGCCATTGATACCATGGATTGTGTGAAGAAAAAAGCGGACTGGGCTTTGAAGTGGATTTCGCAAGGAAATTTTCAGGAGCGCCTGATTGCCTTTGCTGCGGTTGAAGGAATTTTCTTTTCTGGATCGTTCTGCTCTATCTTCTGGTTGAAGAAACGCGGGTTAATGCCTGGCCTTACTTTTTCTAACGAACTTATCTCGCGCGATGAAGGTTTGCATTGCGACTTTGCTTGTCATATCTACACGCAACACGTAGTTAATAAATTACCGGAACAACGCATTATCGACATTATTAAAGATGCTGTTGAAATCGAAAAAGAATTTGTTACCGATGCGCTGCCCGTTAACCTGATTGGTATGAATGCAGCCCAGATGCGTCAGTACATTGAGTTTGTGGCCGATCGTTTACTGAACGAATTAATCGGTAAGAAGATTTACGGAGCTACCAACCCGTTTGACTTTATGGATATGATTTCGTTGCGCGGAAAAACTAACTTCTTCGAAAAGCGTGTGGCCGAATATCAGAAAGCCGGAGTAATGAACAGCATGGAAAAAGATTCCGCTCCGAAGTTTTCACTAAACGAAGATTTTTAATACATTCGATCACATTTTTTAAACTTTCTTTTTACCAACACAACCCTATTATAATGCTCGTACTAAAACGTGACGGACACCGGGAGTCCGTAAAGTTTGATAAAATCACGGCCCGCATTGAAAAACTCTGCTACGGTTTAGATCCCAATTTTGTCAACCCAGTAGAGGTGGCCATGAAAGTGATTAATGGCTTGTATGATGGCGTTTCAACTCAGGAACTGGACAATCTGGCCGCAGAAATTGCTGCTACCATGACCACGCGCCATCCTGACTTTGCCAAGTTAGCGGCACGTATTGCCGTTTCTAACCTGCACAAGGTTACCAGTAAGTCTTTCTCAAACACCATGAAAAGACTTTACACGTACGTGGATCCGAAAACCGGACAAAATGCTCCGCTTATCTCCAAAGAAACCTGGCGTGTGATTAAAGAGAACGCTGCCGAATTAGATGCAGCCATTCTTTACGATCGCGATTTCAGTTACGATTTCTTCGGATTTAAAACACTGGAGCGTTCGTACCTGATGAAGGTAGATGGTAAAGTGGTAGAACGCCCGCAACATTTGTTAATGCGTGTGGCAGTCGGCATTCATGGCGAAGATATTCCTGCGGCCATCGAAACCTACAACTTGCTTTCAGAGAAATGGTTTACACATGCTACACCTACGTTGTTTAACGCAGGCACACCTAAGCCACAACTTTCATCATGCTTCCTCCTTACTATGAAGGACGACAGCATTGATGGAATTTATGATACTCTAAAACAAACCGCCAAGATTTCACAATCGGCTGGTGGTATTGGTCTTAGCATTCACAACGTGCGTGCAAAAGGCTCATACATTAAAGGAACTGGCGGCACATCAAATGGTATTGTGCCGATGTTGCGCAATTTCGATATGACAGCCCGCTATGTTGATCAGGGTGGTGGCAAGCGCAAAGGCAGCTTCGCTATTTACCTTGAACCCTGGCATGCCGATGTGTTCGATTTTCTTGAACTGAAGAAAAATCACGGTAAGGAAGAAATGCGTGCCCGCGATTTGTTCTACGCCATGTGGATTCCTGATCTGTTCATGAAACGGATTGAGAACAACGAAATGTGGTCGCTCTTCTGCCCGAACGAAGCACCGGGCATGGCCGATTGTTATGGCGAAGAGTTTGAACGCCTTTATGAAAAATACGAGAAAGAAGGTAAAGCCCGCAGACAAGTAAAAGCACAAGACCTTTGGTTCGAAATTCTGGAAGCCCAGATTGAAACCGGAACGCCTTACATGCTTTACAAAGATGCGGCTAACCGTAAATCAAATCAGAAGCATCTAGGCACTATCAAGTCGAGCAACCTGTGTACTGAAATTATTGAGTACACTTCACCCGATGAAGTAGCTGTTTGTAACCTGGCTTCTATTGCGTTGCCTAAGTTTGTAACCGAAGATGGTAAGTTCGATCATCAGAAGTTGTATGAAATCACGAAAGTGGTAACACGCAACCTCAACAAAGTGATTGATGTAAATTATTATCCGGTAATTGAAGCGCGTAACTCTAACATGCGCCACCGCCCTATTGGTATTGGTGTGCAAGGTTTAGCCGATGCGTTTATTCTGTTGCGCATGCCATTCGACTCGGAAGAAGCACGCGGTTTGAATAAAGACATTCACGAAACCATCTACTTCGCAGCTATGGAGGCTTCTATGGAGCTTTCGAAGTTGAATGGGCCTTACGAAACCTTTAAGGGTTCGCCTGTATCGAAAGGAATTTTTCAATTTGATATGTGGGGTGTAACACCTGATTCCGGTCGTTGGGATTGGGAAAACCTGAAGAAAGAAGTAAAACAAAATGGAGTGCGTAACTCGTTGTTGCTGGCACCTATGCCTACGGCTTCTACTTCACAAATTCTGGGTAACAACGAATGTTTTGAACCTTATACTTCAAATATTTATACCCGCAGAACTTTATCGGGAGAGTTTATTATTGCCAACAAGCATTTAATGAAAGACCTGATTGGTTTAGGCTTGTGGAATGAAAACATGCGCCAGAAGTTGATTGCCACCAATGGTTCGGTACAACCTATTGCCGAGGTTCCGCAAAACATTAAGGACATCTACAAAACCGTTTGGGAGATTTCGCAAAAGGCGATTATTGATATGAGTGCCGACCGCGGAGCTTATATCTGCCAAAGCCAGAGTCTGAACATTCACTTAACCGATCCAAACTTTGGTAAACTTACTTCTATGCACTTCTATGCGTGGAAGAAAGGTTTGAAAACCGGTATGTATTACCTGCGCTCTACCGCTGCTGCGGATGCGATTAAGTTTACGCTTGACAAAACTGCTATGCAACAGCCTACAGCACATGCACAAGCTGCTACGCTGGCAGCAGCAAACGCGGTAACGGAGCCCGTGGTTAATTATGTAACAACTAAAACCCAGCAGACAATTGCATACAATGAGCCAGAAATAAAACTTTCTGACATTGAACAGAAGCGTGCCGATATGGCTTGCTCACTGGATAACCCAGAAGCGTGTGAAGCGTGTGGCAGTTAACTATTGAGAAATTAAAAACAAAAAGGCTGTCTAAAATGACAGCCTTTTTTAATTAAACTATTTCAAAAAATGAAAATATCTGAATTAAGAATTAGCCGTTACAGGTGTTTTCATGAAATAACACTACCTTTTTCTCCAACGATAAACGTACTTGCGGGGTCTAACAACAGCGGAAAGTCTAGCATTTTGAAATGCTTGCTTGAACTTCAAGAGCCATCAATATCAAGAGATGATATTCGTAAAAATGAAGACCAGTTATACTTTGCTATTGATTTTGGCTCAGGATGGTTGAGTAATCGAGATGGTACTCAATTCCCTAATTGCAAAACCTATGAGTTTTTGTTAGACCATAAACAAGCTCGGAAATCATTACGTGATAATAATGGAACCCTGAGAGAATTTAGTCAACACTCCAACATTGAACCAAATAATATCATATATCCATTCCTGTCAAAACGCAAAACAAATGCTTTTGAACAAACTATTAATCAAGCAAACACAACAACTGTTAAGAGTGATCTTTCTTTGTTGTACGCCAAAATAGACAGGTTAGCGAGTAGTGGTCACAGTAAGCACGAAATCTACAAAGAAGCGTGTCAGCAAGTTTTGGGTTTCAATGTTTATTGTCAAGCATCTGGTAATGGTAAAAGGGCAGGGTTCTCTGTTAATGATGTTGACTTCATTTCGATAGAATCAATGGGTGAGGGTGTGAGCAGTCTGTTGGGAATTATTGTAAATCTTTGTGTAGCTACAAAAAAAATATTCATAATTGAAGAATTAGAAAATGATATTCACCCGAGAGCCTTAAAAGCCCTTCTGCATCTAATTCTAGATAGCTCAGCTACAAATCAATTCTTCATATCAACACATTCCAACATCGTTGTTAGAATGTTAGGAGCCGCTTCTGATACTAAAATATTTGGAATAAGTAGTCAAATTAAGAATTCAATACCCACATCTATTGTCACGGAGTTTGTCGATCCAGAAAAACGTAGAGAGTTACTTGATGATTTGGGATATGATTTAAGTGATTTTGGTTTGTGGAAAGGGTGGCTAATCTTGGAAGAGTCCTCAGCTGAAACAATAATAAATTCATTTTTGATTCCATGGTTTGCCCCAGGCCTTATAGGGAGATTGAGGACTATATCCTCAGGAGGATACCATCGTGCAAAAAATAAATTTGATAAACTACATGACCATTTTTTGTTTCTCCACCTTACTCCGGTTTACAAAAATAAGGCGTGGGTTATCCTCGATGGGGGAGAATCTGAGGGTGCAGAAATTCTTAAACTAAAGAGAATATATGTTGAAAAGCATAAATGGAATGAGGAGCATTTTCTTCAACTCTCTAAACATGATTTTGAAGACTTCTACCCATTAATATTTCAGGAAAAGGTCGCAACAATTAAATCTCTTTCCGACAAAGAGAAGCAAGTACAGAAAACACAACTTCTAATTGAACTCTCAAGTTGGGTTCAAGTTAATTTAGATGCAGCAAAAGATGAGTTTTCTTCATCTTTTGCTGAGATTATTTCAATACTTAAAAAAATTGAGACTTCAGTTAGGCTAAACTAAAACGGCAAGTCATCACTTCCTCCACTCTCCGGTATAAAATCATCCGATGGTGGTGGCGCTTCGTTACCTCCTCCGCTGCCCGAACGGGTAATTTTCCACACGCGGGCTTCGGTGTACCAGCGGTTGTTGTACTCGCGGCTTTCCAGGTTAATAGATGCGGTTATTTTTTCTCCGATGGTAACGCGGTTCTCATCTACCTTTTCGCCCCACAGCGACAAGCATACTTTTTTGGGATACTGCCCAGGTGTTTCTAAAATAAACTCCTGTTTCTTCCAGGCGTTTCCGGTTTTTCCTTGTCCGCTTTGTGGTGGTAAAAGAGCCACCACTACTCCACTAATATCCATTGCCATTATGCTAGTAGTTTTAAGTTAAAATTCAGTTCTATAGTAAACAAATTGAATTAAAGATTACAAAAGTTTTGATAATTCGAGTACAAAGCCGGGAAGCACTGTTTCTCCATTCAGTTTCGCATTGAAACTGTCAACTGTGGTAACTGAACCGTCAGGTTTGCAGATGTACGCTTTCTTTTCGACCGGATCAATAAGCCACGCAAGGCGGCATCCGTTTTTAATCCAGTCATCCATTTTAGCTTTTAGTTGCTTTAACGAATCAGATTCTGAACGCACTTCAATAATAAAATCGGGTGCGAGCGGAGCAAATTTTTTCTGTTGGTCTTCTGTCAGGCTTTCCCAACGGTTTTTTGCAACAAAGGCTACATCAGGAGCCAGAACCGAATTATCTGGAAGTCTGAATCCCGCAGACGAATCAAAAATGTATCCAGTGTACTCATTTTTATCATGCCACCGTACAAACGCACTGTAAATTTTAAAATGGATATTGCCTGTTAAACTTCCTGAAGGTGACATAATAACAAGTTGGCCTTTGCTGTTTCGTTCGATACGCAACGGGTCGTTCGTAGCACAGAATTCAAAAAATTCATCATCACTGAATTGCGTATCGGACGGGAATTTCAAAATGAAGCTTTCCATATTTCAAAAATAACTAAAATCGGGTAGAAATGATTTCTACAACGCCCCCGTTTTAATCTCCTCTACCACACCCGGATCGAGCAAAGTAGAAGTATCGCCCAAATTGGAAGTTTCGCCTTCGGCTACTTTGCGAAGTATTCTGCGCATAATTTTTCCGGAGCGGGTTTTGGGTAAGCCTTTCACAAATTGAATTTTATCGGGCTTGGCAATTGCACCTATAATGCGCGATACGGTTTGAATAATATCCTGTCGCGTAAGATTTTCATCGCCATGATGCGATTCTGCAATTACATACGCATAGATGCCTTGCCCTTTCACATCGTGCGGATAGCCCACCACCGCACTCTCTACCACACCGGCATGCATGTTAATCGCATTTTCTACTTCGGCTGTGCCAATGCGGTGGCCGCTTACATTCAATACATCATCTACCCTTCCGGTGATACGATAGTGACCATCTACATCGCGCAAGCAACCATCGCCTGTAAAATATAAACCCGGATAGGTTGCAAAATAATTTAACCGACACCGCTCATGATCGCCATATGTGGTGCGCAACATTCCCGGCCACGGAGTCTTAATACACAGGTTTCCACTTACTTCGTTGCCCTCAATTTCTTTTCCGTTTTCATCTACCAAACAAGGGTTAACGCCCGGCAATGGCAATGTGGCAAACGTTGGTTTTTGTGGTGTAATGTTGGCCATGTTTGAAATCAATACACCTGCCGTTTCAGTTTGCCACCAGGTATCTACTATGGGGCAATTTCCTTTGCCAATATTTTTATGATACCAATGCCACGCTTCTGCGTTGATGGGTTCACCAACTGTACCCAATACCTGAAGCGAACTTAAATCTTTACCGGCAACATAATCCAGTCCAAAACCCATTAAACTTCGGATGGCGGTTGGTGCCGTGTATAAAATATTCACTTTGTATTTATCTACAATGTCCCAGAAACGGCCGGCATCGGGCCAGGTGGGTACACCTTCAAACATCAATGAAGTAGCTCCGGATAAAAGTGGACCATACACAATGTAGCTGTGGCCGGTAATCCAACCAATATCGGCTGTGCAAAAATGTATTTGCCCGTGTTGATATTGAAACACATTCTGAAAGGTGTAGGCTGTCCACACCATATAACCGCCAATGGTATGCACCACACCTTTTGGTTTTCCGGTGGAGCCGGAAGTGTATAAGATAAACAACATGTCTTCGGCATCCATTACTTCGGCAGGGCAATCGGGGTTGCCTTGTGTTTCTACTTTTTTGATTTCATCTTCCCACCACACATCGCGGCCTTTAATCATACTCACCGGCATGCGGGTGCGGGTACAAACAATTACCCGTTTTACAAACGGGCAGGCTATCAAGGCATCGTCAATAACCGACTTCAACGGAATATCTTTTGCACCGCGATAGGCGCCATCGCAGGTAATTACAAATTCTGCTTTGGCATCCTGCAATCTATCGGCAATAGATTGAGCCGAGAAGCCCCCGAAAACTACGGAGTGTATCGCTCCGATTCGTGCACACGCCAACACAGCAATGGGCAACTCGGGAATCATGCCCATATAAATACACACGCGATCGCCCTTCTTCACACCATTATTCCGAAGCACGTTGGCAAACTGTTTTACTTTAAAAAGTAAATCTTTATAGGTAAGCACGCGATGATGTTCTTCCGGATCGTTCGGTTCCCAGATAATGGCTGGTGTATCGCCCAGTTTTTCGATGTGGCGATCGAGGCAGTTTTCGGTAATATTCAGTTTACCTCCTTCAAACCATTTTACTTTCGGTTCGGTAAAATTCCAATCCAGTACGTTGTCCCATTTTTTCTGCCATTGAAAATCGGAAGCCACTTCGGCCCAGAATTTTTCGGGCTGTTCGATGCTTTCTTTATAGGCTTGCTGGTATTGCGCTAAACTGGTAATTTTTTTCATGAGATAGCTGGATGACTTTTTGACTTCTCTAAAGTCGAATACTTAGCTGAGATTTCAAAAGTAAATTGACGTAAGCGATTAAATCGCGTACTCAACGGCAACGGCCAGCAAGGCACCAATTACAGCCACACCCAGTTTCCAGATGTTAAACCGGTGCTCGGGGCTGCTTTCAAAAACAATTGTAGTGGAGATGTGTAAAAAGTTTCCGCACACTAAGGCATACAAGTAAATCAGCCCAGTTTCAGTTAGCAATTTACTTTCTACAAAGTACGAACTGATGAGCAACCCTGCAGGAGCGGCTATTGAAAAGATAATAAGATGTGGTAATGCTTTTCGTTTGGAATGAAGTTGAGCAGCCAACACCGTCATCAATGCAAATGCAGCCGGTGCCCGATGTAGAGCAATACCTAATAATACAGCATTTGCATCGTACCCAAAACCCATGGTTACCGGTTGAGCCAGCATACTGCCTTCTAAAAAAGCATGCACACACAATGCCGATAACAACATTAATGCTGATACGGTATGGTGTTTATGCGAGTGGCCATGATGATGGTCGTGGTCAGCATGATCATGCGAATGAATATGCCCATGCTCCACACCCGATGTAAAATATTCCAGTAGTTGTTGCAGAAAGAAACCAGCCAGTACAAATAAACCAATCAACTCTACATCGGAGTGTTGGCGGTATAACTCAGGCAAAATGTGTGTAACGGTAATGGCAAACAGGTACGAGCCCGCAAACACCAACAGTAACTTAAAACTGTTTCCTTTTGCAGAAGGAACCAGGTACACCATCAGTCCGGCCAGCAAGGGTGTAAAAAAAAGTACAAGTAATTTTAAAGTCATAATGGCCGTACGCGGATCAGGGATTGATGCTGAGTTGGTTGCTGATTTTTTCGGTGGCAAAGGTAGCAATACCTTCGGGAGTTGTATAGATCAGAAATGCATCGATTTCAGGATGTTTTTTCAATACCTCAATAGCCCGCTCGTGGCCCATTACCATTAGAGCTGTACCCCAGGCATCGGCAGTGGTACAATCGCTGGTAAAAACAGAGGCACTGAGAATGGAACGTGTGGCCGGATATCCGGTTTGCGGATCAATAGTGTGGGAATACTTTTTACCATCCACTTCCCTATAATTAAAATAGTTGCCCGATGTGGTGAAAGACCGATCGGTTAACGATACATAAGCTTTGAAAAACTGATTATCACGCGTGGAGTTTGGATCAAGAATGCCCAACTGCCACGGTTTACCCGACTTTAAATTAATACCACACGCCATACCTTCTCCCCCTAACTCCACCAGCATGTTTTTAATTCCCTTTGCTTTTAAAAAATCTGTAATTACATCGGCACCATAGCCCTGGCCTATTCCGCCAAAATCAAGTTGGGCACGTGGATCCAGTTTCCAGATGCTATCCTGATTAAACTGAATTTTCTCAAACCCAATTATGGTGCGGATGGAATCAATCTTTGAACTATCCGGTCGCTCAACTTTTTTCTGCGCAAACCCCCAGAGGTTAACCAATGGCAACACGGTAGGATCAAAAGCACCCTGCGAATCGGAAAAAACTTTTTGAGCCACTACGACAGGCGGCCGCAGGTATGGAAGTTTAAATTTTAATCCACCCGATCGGTTAAAAATTGAAACCTCAGAATCAGGATTATAGTTGTTGATGGATTGGTTAACCAAAACCAAAATGGAATCAATAGCAGATTTAAAATTACGATTCTGAGAATCGAAGTAAGTTATGTTGTAAGTAGTAGCCATCGTTTCGCCTTCAATCTTGATCGGATCGGGTACACGGCCACGCCATTGATATACGCCCCACATGGCGGCCAGTACCACTGCGGAGTAGATAGCATTTTTCCAACGGTTGTTCATATTCTAATGACTTACTTTAATTAAAAACCAAACCCAAGACTTAGTACAAAAGATTTTAAAGTAAAGGAATCGCGAACGGTGGAAAATCCATTAGGACCAATAAGAGATACATCTGTCTCGTTTATACGATGCAAATCCATACCTGCTTTAATGTATTTATTGTGCCGTTTGCCAAGCCTAAGTCCAACGAATGCTTTGGATTTATATCCACTATCAAAAATTTCACCCGGCTTGGGTATCAGGTAAAGCCCAACTCCGGTAAATAACGTTTTTTGCTTTCCTTTAAAAAAGTATAAATAATCCATTCCTAAGGGCATTAGGAGTAACTTAGGTTCAATGTAACTATCAAACCCCCAATTAAAATGGATAGCGTGCTTAGGTTTAAAGGCGTGCATTACACCTAATTTCAGTTGTGAGAGATTACCATTATTCTCTACTACAGTTCCACCCACGTGCGTATTTCCTAAGCCTGTGCCCGATCCAATAGAAATGACTACCTCCCATTTTTTAGGAGTATATACTAAAGCCTCTTGAACGATTGGTTGCCCATAAAGCTCATTCGAGATTAAAATAATGACCGAATAGATAGCATTTTTCCAACGGTTGTTCATACGATAAAATTGGGTTTGCAAGTTAAAACGCAGAACCACAATCTAAACCACTAAGCGGTTTATTTGCTTAACTTTCGCTTTGAAAGAATTTATGCGCGAAGATTATTTAAAGGGCGATCCGGAAGGACAGAGCACCACCGACAAAGAAATAGAGAAGGCCTTACGGCCGCTCACGTTCAGCGATTTTACCGGTCAGCAAAAAGTAGTAGATAACATTAAAGTATTTGTGCAAGCTGCCAAACAACGCGAAGAATCGCTTGACCATGTATTGTTGCACGGCCCGCCTGGTCTGGGTAAAACAACGCTATCGTTTATTATAGCCAACGAACTTGGTTCGCATATAAAAATTACCTCGGGCCCGGTGTTGGATAAGCCCAGCGACCTTGCAGGATTATTGACCAATCTTGAAACAAACGATGTACTTTTTATTGATGAGATTCATCGGTTAAATCCTATAGTGGAAGAATACCTGTACTCGGCTATGGAAGATTACCGGATTGATATCATGCTCGATTCGGGGCCCAATGCACGCTCGGTACAAATCAGTTTAAATCCGTTTACATTAATTGGTGCTACAACCCGTGCGGGTTTACTTACAGCACCCTTGCGCGCACGCTTTGCTATTAATGCGCGACTGGAATATTACGATTCGCAACTGCTTACAAAAATTGTAAAGCGTTCAGCCGAGATTTTAAAGACACCTATTGTTGATGATGCTGCCTTTGAAATTGCCCGCAGAAGTCGCGGAACCCCGCGTATCTCCAACAACTTATTAAGGCGCACGCGCGACTTTGCGCAGATAAAAGGCGATGGTACTATTACCATAAGCATTGCACAAATGGCTTTACAAGCTTTAGATGTAGATGAGAATGGATTGGACGATATGGATAACCGCATTCTCAGCACCATCATCGAAAAATTTAAAGGCGGCCCGGTAGGGCTTACCACCATTGCTACTGCCGTAGGCGAGGAAGCTGAAACCATTGAAGAGGTTTATGAACCATTTTTAATTCAGGAGGGCTACATCAAGCGGACATCCAGAGGCCGCGAAGCAACTGAAAAAGCATATAAACATTTAAAACTCGCACCACCACCTTCTTTGCGCGGGCCGGGATTGTTTGATTGAACTATGGCATTATTACCAAATTATCATGCAGCGCAAATTGATAGTAAAAAACTCTCAGATTACTGCCTTAGCTCTCTGCACCCAATTGGAAAATTTAAAGCGCGGGTTTTCAAAACAGTATTAGGACTAACTGAAGTTGATGCTGAAAAACTAAAAGGAATTATTCTTGGAGAACTTGGAAATTCAGAAGCTATTTTGACTAAAACTGACTTGTATGGGAGTCGCTATACGGTTGATTTAAAAATTAGTAATTTAGGAGGCCATAGCGTTTTGAGAACCGCTTGGATAGTAAGTGAATCGGACAATATACCTCGGTTAATTACTTGCTTTATAAAATAATATATATGATGCTTAATCCTATAAAAATTTACGATGTCGTTGCCTTACTTAAAGATATTCCACAAAAGAATCTTTCAAAGGGTCAGGTCGGTACAGCTGTGGAACAATTGGATGACAACGTATTTGAAATTGAGTTTGTAAATACCAAAGGTGAAACACTCGCTTTAGAAGCTGTTCATACGGCTGATCTTTTCCTGCTTCATTTTGAACTCGAAAAGGCTTAGTCCCAAGATTTAGTCATCTGACCCGACTGATGCCTTTTTGAAACTAATGGCTAGGTAAAATGAGGCACTCCCAAAACAGCATCCTTTTAAAATCCATCGCCACCGACCTCGGCTTCAGTTATTGTGGCATTGCAAAAGCAGAGTTTCTGGAAGAAGAAGCTCCACGGTTGGAAGCCTGGCTTAAGCGTGGTTATCAAGGTAAGATGAGTTACCTCGAAAATCATTTTGATAAAAGACTTGACCCCACGTTACTGATGCCCGGTGCCAAATCAGTAATTAGTCTTATCTATAATTATTATCCCGAAAAAGATCTCGCTAAAGAAAACCCTACCGCTTACAAAATTGCCAAGTACGCGTATGGCGAAGATTACCATCATGTAATAAAAGACAAGCTTAAAATCTTTCTGCAAAGAATAGAAGAATCCATTGGACATGTAGAAGGTCGTGCATTTGTAGATTCAGCACCAGTACACGAGCGCGCTTGGGCAAAAAAAGCCGGGCTGGGCTGGATTGGCAAAAACAGTTTGCTGTTGAATAAACGCATGGGTAGCTTTTTCTTTCTGGCCGAACTGATTGTTGATCTTGAATTAGAATACGATGGCCCGATTAAAGATTACTGTGGCACGTGTACTGCGTGTATGGACGCTTGCCCAACCGATGCCATTCCGCAACCTTATGTGGTAGATGGCAGCAAATGCATTTCGTATTTTACTATCGAATTAAAAGAAGAAATTCCTGCAGAAGTAAAAGGCAAATTCGAGAATTGGATTTTTGGGTGCGACATCTGCCAGGATGTTTGCCCATGGAATAGCTTTTCAAAACCACACACCGAACCTCAATTTGCGCCAGCTAATGAACTCAACACATTTTCAAAACAAGATTGGGAAGAAATTACCGAAGATGTGTTTCAAAAAATCTTCAAACATTCCGCTGTAAAGCGAACCAAATACGAAGGGCTGAAGCGGAACATCCGGTTTGTGAGTGAAAAAAAATAGTCCCACTAAAAGCGGGACTACACAACTTTTTTTCGGTTTTACAATTTACGCTCTAACAAAACAACGATTCAAGATCGCCTCATGCTCTCCCGAAAAATTGGCATAACACCAACTTTTCAGATCCTGTACCTCATCGGCAATCAACATTTTGATAGCCTTCCGCAACTCCTTCTCAAAGAGCCGTGCATCAAAACTCACCCGTGTGAGAATGTGCTTTGCATAACTAAGCATCTTCATATTAAAAAATGGTAAGTATTTGGTTTTGACTTCAAATAACAACCCACCGCCCCGATTGCAACCGTTAAAATACAAAAGCAGTTTAACACTGAAAAGAAAGAGTTTACTTTTGTATTTATGCAAACGCGTTGCGATGTTGTTGCGATATGAAATTCAGTAAGAGAACGAGCCTAACTTTGATTTTGTTGTGGATTGCGCATTTTCTGGCCGCCCAGGATAATGTGCAGATTGTATTAGGGCCCGATGAAATTGGTGAAAACCAGCCGTGGACGATTACAATCACCATTAATAACGACCGATTAAAAAATTATGAGAATTTTCCGGAGATAGACGGCTTTAAAAAGCGTGGAACTTCTACCCAATCGCAAACCAGTATTATTAACGGTCAGGTTAGTTCATCGCAAAGTATTGTCATGACGTATCTGCCCACGCGGCAAGGTTCTTTTACTGTGCCTTCCTTTAAAATGAAGGTAAACGATCAGATTTTTTCGGTGAATGGTAAAAAAGTTAAAGTGGGCGCAGCTGTGCAAGCTCAGCCCGATCCGTTCAGAAGTTTTTTTGATCGCGACCCCGCACAAGATTTTTTTGGGCGTGGTGGCGAGACTGAGTTTGTAGATATTAAAGAAGATGCCCTGCTTGCCCTTACTACCAACAAAGACGAAGTGTATGTAGGCGAAGGTTTTACCACTACACTTTCGTTTCTGGTGGCGGATAACAACCGTGCACCTATGCAATTCCACAACCTGGGGCCACAACTTGCCGAAGGAATGAAAAAACTAAGACCAGGCAATTGCTGGGAAGAAAACTTCAACATCGAAAATATTGAAGGCGAACATGTAGAAATAAACGGCAAAGGTTATACGCAATACAAAATTTATCAGGGCACCTTCTATCCACTCAACACAAAAAATGTAGAGTTTCCCAGCATCGGCCTTGAGATGATCAAATACAAAGTGGCTAAAAATCCATCCTTCTTTGGGCAAAACCGGCAAGAAGATTTCAAAACATTTTATTCCAAACCTAAAACTGTAAAAGTTAAAGAGTTGCCACCGCACCCGTTGCGCGATGCCGTTGCTGTGGGCGATTACCGGCTAGATGAAAAATTAGTAAACACCAACCTGGAAACCGGACAAAGTGCCGCATATGAGTTTCGGATTTTTGGGGAGGGAAATATTTCGGCTATCGAAAAGCCAGTAGTAGTTAAAGATGCCGCCTTCGATTTTTATGAACCTAACATGAAGCAGAGCATTAACCGCGAGAACCAACGCGTAGCCGGAACAAAAACCTTTACCTACTTTATTGTGCCGAAAGAGCCTGGCGATTACGATCTGGGGCAATACATGCAGTGGGTGTTTTTTAGTCCCACGAAAAAAAAATACGATACACTACGCTCATCTTACAAATTGCATGTAGAAGGCGAGAGCCAGCAGAACCAATTTATTGAAAGTACTGATCCCGGTTCGTTTTACGATCGGGCTACTGCAACTTCAAATACTTTGCAAGCAACCGCAAGAACCAATTGGTTTACTATTGGCTTCAACGTGTTTATTGCACTTATGGTGGCAGCGGCAGCTTATCTGCTCTTCAAAAGATAATTTAAAATTCAAGGTTTAAAATTTAGTAAGGTTGCTGCCAAATCGTGAATTTTAAATTTTGAATCATGAACAATTACGGCACTCTTTTTCGGATAAGTACATTTGGCGAAAGTCATGGCCCCGCCATTGGCGTGGTGATTGATGGCTGTCCGGCTGGTTTAGTTATTGACGAAGTTTTTATTCAGGCTGAGCTTGATCGCAGAAAACCTGGTCAATCTAAAATTACCACTCAGCGTAAAGAAGATGACACATTTAAAATTCTATCGGGTGTGTTTGAAGGTAAAAGTACCGGCACACCTATTTGTATTGTAATCGAAAATCAAGATCAGCGCAGCAAAGATTATTCGCATATTCAAAATACCTATCGGCCTTCGCATGCCGACTTTACTTACGATGCCAAATATGGCTTTCGCGATTACCGTGGTGGCGGAAGAAGTTCGGCCCGCGAAACCGCTGCCCGCGTAGCAGCCGGTGCAATTGCTAAACTGTTACTTAAAACTGTTGGTGTAGAGATACAGGCATTCGTATCGCAAGTAGGCGAATTGAAGGCTGCACATTATACACAACTTGATCTTTCCAAAACAGAAGATAACATAGTGCGTTGTCCGGATGCATCTACAGCCGAAAAAATGATTGCACTCATTGATCAAGTACGATTGGATCGCGACACTATTGGTGGCGTGGTAACCGGTGTAATCAAAAATACTCCCGTTGGTTTGGGCGAGCCCGTGTTTGATAAACTTCATGCAGAGTTGGGCAAAGCGATGCTAAGCATTAATGCTGTAAAAGGTTTTGAATACGGCAGTGGCTTTGAAGGTGTAACGCTTCGGGGTTCGCAGCACAACGATGAGTTTTACACCGAAGCCGGAAAAATAAAAACCAGAACAAATCATTCTGGCGGAGTGCAAGGCGGCATCAGCAATGGTGAAGACATTTATTTCAACGTGGCATTTAAACCCGTAGCCACTATTATGCAAGATCAGCCCAGTGTTGATAAAGATGGAAACGAAACAACTGTATCGGGTAAGGGAAGACACGACCCGTGCGTAGTGCCCCGTGCTGTGCCAATTGTAGAAGCTATGGCTGCTTTGGTGTTGGCCGATTTTTATTTACGAACCCGCAGCTCCAGGTTATAGCAATAGTTGTTTATTTTACTTCCTTGGAAGGATTCCTAATTTTGTTAAAACTCAAAAAGCACAAAAAATGAAAAAGCTTTCGATGTTTATTCTTGGCCTGATTAGTTACATAACATCTGTTGCGCAGTGTAATGAGTACTATGTATTGAATGATGGAACAGCATGGACGTACGAAACCTATAATGCAAAAGGTAAACTGAGTGGCAAAACCCAACAGAATGTAAGGTCATTTGAAAAAACGGCTACTGGTTTTAATGCTGTTGTTACTTCTGTTTTGTACAATGATAAAGGCAAAGAACAAACCAAAGGCGATCTGGAGATGTCGTGTGTTAATGGAACCTTTATAATTGACATGCGTAAGTTTATTCCAGAAGAGCAGCAAAAAATGTTTGCTTCTTATAAGATGACCATTCAAAGCGAAAACCTGGAGTTGCCCGCCAAATTAACCGTTGGACAAATGCTAAAAGAGGGATCCATAACACTTGCGACCGAGGGTAGCCCGCTGCCGATGAAAATGACTGTGATTATTTCAGACCGGAAAGTAGAAGGTAAAGAAACTATTACTACTCCCGCGGGAACCTTTGAGTGTTTTAAGATCTCAAGTAAATCAAAAGTAAGCACACAAATGGGTGTAAATATGAATTTCAACTTTTCAGGCGTGGAGTGGATTGCCCCTAAAGTGGGAATGGTAAAAAGTGAATCTTTTGATAAGAACGGAAAACCCAACGGTTATACGCAATTAGCGAGCTATAAATAATTAACCCAAAATTTTTATCCCGGTAGTGCTATGCCATGCCGGGATTTTTCTTCGACAGAGACTGGGTAATCCAAACCCAAAAAGAGTTGCGCGCTTCATTTCAACTTCAAGCCTCCAATCCCAAACAGCAAGTTATTTCCGGCATTTTTAACGATATTACCCCCCTCTCGCAACTTATTTAGCTTTATGGAATTAGAACTTAAACCAAAAAAGAAAAGCCGGTTAACCCTCTACATCATCATTGGCTTAATTGTAGGTATTGCCACCGGGTTTATCCTCAATAAAAATTATTTAAATGAAGAGAATTCCAAACTGGAAACCTTCGATGCACGCCTGAAAGAAATTAAAACCGAACTCCGCACAGCCGACAGTACCCAAACATCTTTATTGGAAGCTGAGAAAAGTACCCTTAATGCCCAACGCAACGAAGTACTTACTACGCGCGATAAAAAAACTGAACCCTTCTCCATTCTGGCCGATGTATTTCTGCGGTTGATTAAAATGATTGTAGCACCATTGGTGTTTACCACACTAGTGGTGGGAGTTGCCAAGCTAGGCGATATTAGTGCAGTTGGCCGTATTGGTGGTAAAACCTTACTGTGGTTTATTGGGGCTTCGTTAATGAGTTTGTTGTTGGGTATGATTCTGGTAAATATTTTCCAACCCGGCATTGCCATGAATCTGCCCGTACCCGATACCGGTGAATCATCGGGGATTGCCAACGTAGGCTTCTCGCTCAAAAACTTTTTATATCACATCTTCCCAAGCAGTGTGGTGGAAGCCATGGCCAAAAATGAAATTCTTCAAATTGTAGTGTTCTCATTGTTCTTTGGTGTAGCTACTGCCGCTATTGGCGAAAAAGGAAAAATCGTTATCGACTTTATGGATGCAGCCGCGCACGTAATCTTAAAAGTTACCGGCTATGTAATGAACCTCGCCCCCGTTGCTGTATTTGGTGCTATGGCCGCTATTATTGCCAAGCAGGGTTTGAGTATTCTTAAAACCTACTCCATTTTTATAGGCGAGTTTTATCTAGGCCTTACTTTACTCTGGGTATTATTGGGCCTTGCTGGGTTCTTTGTAATCAGCAAACGGATCGTTTCATTGTTCAAACAAGTAAAAGAACCCATCATTCTGGCATTTAGTACTTCAAGTAGTGAAGCGGCCTTTCCAAAAACGATGGAAGAATTGCAGAAGTTTGGTTGCAAAGATAAGATTGTAAGTTTCGTGCTTCCGCTCGGCTATTCTTTTAACCTGGATGGCAGCATGATGTACATGACTTTTGCATCGTTGTTTATTGCCCAATCGTATGGTATCGATCTGCCTTTTGCAACACAGATAAGTATGTTGCTGGTGTTAATGCTTACCAGTAAAGGTATTGCTGGTGTACCGCGGGCCTCGCTTGTTGTAATTGCTGGTACGCTGGCAACTTTTAACATTCCTGAAGCTGGCCTTGCGTTATTATTGGGCATTGATCCGTTGTTGGATATGGGCCGCAGTGCCACCAACGTAGTGGGCAATAGCGTAGCTACTGCTGTTGTAAGTAAGTGGGAAAATGCGCTGGGCGAGCCGGAACCCGACAAAGGCTGAACTAATATTTAGTAATTTTGTTCTCTCAAGAATAAGAAAAAAACAAAACTATGTTAAAACCTGCTCCCAAAGCTTTACATATCTATTTAGAATCGAACCCCAACCCTAATTCGTTAAAATTTGTGGTTAACGATATGCTGGTTCCGGAAGGAATGAGTTTCGATTTTCCCACACCAGCCGATGCCGAAAATGCTCCGCTGGCGCAAGAACTATTCATGTATCCGTTTGTAGATCGGGTTTTTTACATGAGCAACTTTGTTACGGTTACCAAAAAAGAAGATGTAGAGTGGCTCGAAATTCAGGAGACTCTTAAAAACCACATCAAAACTTTTTTAGAAAGCGGCAAACTAATTCTGGATGTAAAAGGACCAGTGGCTCCCGAACAGGAAGAAACCGAAGTGATAAAAAAAATCAAGACCATATTGGATGAATACATCCGCCCGGCTGTAGAACAAGATGGAGGTGCCATTACATTCCACTCGTACGAGGATAAAAAAGTTACCGTGGCATTGCAAGGTTCATGCAGTGGTTGCCCGTCATCAACCGTAACACTCAAAGCTGGTATCGAAAATCTCTTTAAGCGAATGATGCCCGAAGAAGTGCAGGAAGTGGAAGCACTTTAAAGAATTTTTTGTAGAATTTAGGCGTCATGACGGCTATCCGCTTTAGCAAACAGCCGTCTGACGCATTAGTCCTTTAGCATCAAATCTCCTCCCTAATGAAATCCATAAGGCGAAAAGCTGAAAGTTTAGAGTTACAACACTTTAAACTTTCAGCTTTCTACTTTTAGAACTTATTGAACCGGAGTTTCAGACTCACCCTTCAGGTACTTGTCCAGAAACTTCAAAATTTCTTCTGAAGCTTTGATGTTGTTTTCCTTCTTTACAAAGCCGTGGCCTTCGTCAGGGAAAATTACATACTCTACTGCCACACCGTTTTTGCGGGCATTCGCAACAATCTCATCCGACTCAACCTGAAGTACGCGCGGATCATTGCTACCCTGCAACACAATAAAGGGTTTAGTAATTTTATCGGTATGGAATAAAGGCGACTTATCATACAAGGCTACCGAGTCAGCTGTAAACGGATCGCCCAATTCAACATACAACGCCTTGCGGAAAGATTCCCACCACGGTGGAATGCTTTTAAGTGTACGCAACCAGTTAGTAACACCAAACAGATTTACGCCTACTTTAAATTCTTCGGGCGTAAACGTTAACGCAGCCATTGTCATGTAACCGCCATAGCTTCCACCCATGATGCCTACTTTATCCATGTCGATGTAAGGAAGTGCAGCCAGATATTTCTTGGCTTCGACACAATCGCGTAAATCTTCATTGCCATGTTTACGATCATCAGCTGCAAAAAATGTTTTTCCGTAACCTGAACTACCGCGGTTGTTCACTGCCAGAATTGCATACCCATGATTTACGAGATGTTGAATAGTGGCCGAGTAACCAAGTCGTGTTTGTCCGCCTGGACCACCATGTATCCATAGTAATGCTGGCACTTTCTCACCTGCCTTAATTCCTTTTGGCTTATACAATAACGCAGGAATCTCTAAACCATCAAACGACTTATAGCGGATAACCTCACCCGCTACCAGATCGTTGGCATCAATTTCAGCCGTCATGGTGTTGGTAAGTTGTTTTACTTCTTTTGTATCGAAGTTGTACACAAACAAATTGCTGGGCGATTTTGAACTGCTTACATAAAACGACATCAACTTTTCGCTATCTGAAATATTTACACCTGTAATATCGCCTGCAGGCAAACCATCAATATTTAACAGTTTCCCGCCATTGGATTCATCGTATATTTTAATCTCGGTGCGGGCATCGTTGTTGATCGCCACCACACGATACTTTCCATTGCGCGATAGATAAGAATACATAATATCCCACGGGGCTTCTTCCAGTTTTGATTTGGTACCTGTGGTAATATCATAGGTGGCTAAATACATGAACTCACTTCCTTCATCTGTCAGGTAGATGAGTTTACTGCCATCCAGACTAAAGTACTGTGGATTAAACTGTGCATCGCCCTCATGTTGCGACAACAATTGTGTTTTACCCGACTGTGTATCGAGTAAATACATGTTTGAATTGTTGGTGGTAATTTCTTCCGACAAGGCAATGTAGCGATCATCGTTTGAGATTGTGGAAGGATTAAGGCCCTTATCATTTTTGTATGCCATGGTAGCCGGATACACTTTATCTTCTGTAGCCTCGCCTACCTGTATTGAATACAAATCAAAGAATCGTTTATCGCGACTGTTGGAAGCATAGTACATCAGCTTCTGGTTATAACTCCAACCATAAAATTGTGCTTTCGCTGTTGAATCTGTAATCAAATCCGTTGACACGCCATTGGCCAATGCAAACAAGTGGGTGATCTCATTACCACCGTTATCGCTACCATATAGCACACGATTGTCTTTTGGAAAATAACTATATGCAGAAATAGCATTATCAGTTGAGTTGGTAAGCGCGGTTTGTGTGCCCGTAGCAATATCTACCTCCACCGCGTTAAAAATTCCCGTCTCTTTGCTGCTGATCAGCAACTTGGTTTCATCGGGAGAAAAAGCTCCGCCATTAATTTGTACAATATCCATAAACTGTGCTATGGAATACAGTTTTGGGGGAGTTTCAGGTTTTTCGGTTGCGCAACCCGCCATAATGGCTAAAGCTACTAACCATGTTAATATTTTTTTCATAGAATGTTGGTTGAGTTTAAAGAGACGACTAAGGTAACTATTTGTTAACAAGGTCATCAAAAAAAGAAGCAAACCAGCTTCTAATAGTTGTACATTTGAAGTATGCGAATACTCATTCTTGCTCTTGTTTTGTTAACTCCGGTTACTATGAAAGCCCAATCGGTAAAAGTTATGTCGTACAACATCCGGTTAGATACTGAGGCGGATGGTGTAAACCAATGGAAAAACAGGCCTGAAAAAGTAATTAACCTGATAAAAAAATATAACCCTGATTTGTTTGGGGTGCAAGAAGCGCTGCATAATCAAATGATGGATTTGCAAAGCGGCTTAAGCGAATACAGTTATGTAGGCGTGGGTCGCGATGACGGCAAAGAAAAAGGTGAATACTCCGCCATCTTTTATAAGAAAGAAAAATTTGAATTGCTTACACAAAATACATTTTGGCTTTCTGAAACCCCGGATGTGCCCGGAAGCAAAAGCTGGGATGCAGCCATTACACGAGTAGTGACTCATGCTGTATTTAAAGATAAAACTACCGGTAAACAATTTTTGTATGCCAACACCCACTTTGATCATATTGGTAAAGAGGCGAGAAAGAACAGTGCCTTTATGATTAAGACTTACTTAAAGGATTTTGTAAGTGGTTCAAGGTTTAACAATGAAAATCTTAAAGTCCCAGTTATTGTATCAGGCGATTTTAACTCAGAACCAACCGATGCACCTTATGTTACCATAACCAATGGCAAACATTTTCAATTATTTGATTCGAGGCCAGCCAATAACCTTACGGGAACGTTTTGTGGTTTTGAATTGAATAAGATGGAATGTAAAACTATCGACTACATTTTTCATTCAGAAGATTGGAAGGCATCCGACTACCAGGTTATTCAGGATAATGATGGCAAGTATTATCCGTCCGATCATTTGCCGGTATTGGTTACGCTTACTTTAAAATAATTGAAGCTGTTCAACCACCACCCGCGGCTTTGGTGGTGTTGTGTCAAGCTGATAAACTTCTGATTCGTGGTGACGGGAAGCCACTACAATTTTAGTGCTGCCCGCCACAGCACTAAACATCTTCTCTACAATTTTTGGTTTATTATTGTGATGTGATAAATGTCCTAACAATAAATGCGACATAAACTCAGGCTTGTGTTCCATAAACAACTGCAATGCCTGCTTGTTTGAAATGTGCCCAAACCCACCGCGAATTCTATTCTTAAGATGGAGCGGATATCCGCCTGTTTCTAACATCTCCTCATCGTAGTTCGATTCTAAGATAGCGGCATGGCATTGTTTAAAATTATTGATTAGATGTTTGCATACGCGCCCCATATCGGTGAACACACCAACCGTTGTGTTTTGATGGGTGATGAGAAAACTATGCGGATCGGCCGCATCGTGATATTTTGGTAATGACGTGATGGTTAACTCACCAATCGTTATGGGCTGATACGTGGAAAACCCGTGCGACAACTTCATGCTCCACTCAAGCGAAACATTTTGCCGGGTACCCATGGATGCATAAACCGGAATTTTATGTCGCTTTACTATTTTATGCAACCCCGAAACATGATCGTTATGTTCGTGGGTAATAAAGATTGCTTTTACATTCTCAATTGATAAGCCCAGGCGCCTTAATCTGCGTTCTGTCTCGCGGCATGAAATACCGGCATCAATCAACACCGCATCATTATTAGTGCCCACATAGTAGCAATTTCCATTGCTGCCAGAATTTAATGATGCGAGCGTTAATGCCATTGCACGAATTTAGTAATCTGAACGAATTACTTCTTATTCGCGAGGTAAACCCCACTTATGATGAGGGCCATACCTACTAAATGCCAGAGTGTTAAAACTTCGCCATCCATAAAACCCCACATTACCGCAACAATAGGCATAATATAAGTAACGGAGCTGGCGAACAAAGGCGTGGAAATACCAATCAGTTTTACAAAAAGAAGGTTAGCGATAGCAGTACTCATTAGTGCAAGCAACAGCACAAAACCCAAACCTTGCCAGGCACCTGGCGTTTGTGTAAGAATGCTTACAAAATCAGTGGCCAGAAAAAGATAAACTGCTGCTATTGGGCCAACAAACAAAAGCGAAACACTGGTTACGGTTAACGAACCTAAACCCGTTATTTTAAACTTAATCCAGTTTAGGTTAGCTCCATAAAATGCACAGGCCGCAACAATCAGCAATGCATATAAATTAAAACCGGTAATGCTTCCACCTGATCGTGAAAGCGCCAGCAAGACTGTACCACCAAATGAAATAACAACGCCCAACAAGGCAAAGCCTTTAAACCGTTGACTAAATAACAGCACTCCAAAGATCATCGTCCACACCGGTGAAAGTGTGTTTAAGATTCCGGCTACTGAACTATTAAGTTGTGTTTGTGCCCAGGCAAAAAGAAATGCCGGAAAGAAAATGCCCATCAATCCGGAAACAAAAAGTTTAAACGGATCACCACTTTTCATTTCCTTCAATCGCGGTAACGCCAATGGCAACAGAAAAAGCGAAGCGGCTGTTACACGCAGCGCCCCAACTACATCGGGTGGAAAATACTTAAGGCCTTGTTTAATGAGGATGAAGGACGTTCCCCAGATTAGCGACAATACAATCAATAGAAAGACTGCCGTGTAGTTTTTATTTTGAGACATAGGTGTGAAAACCTGCTTACGCATTCCTGCTCCGGCAAGGCAGGCGCAAAGAACGCTATTGGGGTGAGTAATTCAAATGTGGATTGTTGCTTTAATTTTTTCTAAAGTAGCTGTAAACAAAAATCTGTTAATTTCAGGTAAGTTGAACATGTTAGAAAAACTCTATCTTTGGTTATGATCGTTTTTTCCCGGTTAGCAGTGTTGGTTTATGCTTTAGTGTACTTCACTGGGCTTACTACGCAAGGTCAATCATTTCTAGAGCAGCCCATTGGCTCTAATATTGGATTGAATAGTGTTTTTATGGTAGATACAAACGTTGGCTACGCTGGTAGTACCAAAGGAGTGTTCAAAACCTTAAACGGTGGACAAACCTGGTCGCTGCTTCCTTTTTTTAATGTTTCTGGAAACACACAACAAGATTATACCACGCAGTACCTTGGTAAGCTAAATGTTCATTTTTCTAATTCGCAGACTGGTATTGCATTTGGCACCCACATTTTTGGCGGTGAGATTATTTTCAAAACGATTAATGGTGGCACAAACTGGAGTGTTGAACATCTTGAAGTCCCTAATACAGTTCCGCCTTTTGGGGTTACGCCACCCTATTTAAAATCCATTCATGTTTGGGATACAAACAGAATGATTATTGTTGGAAATTTCGGGCGAGTGATGTCTACTCAGGATGGCGGAGATACCTGGATTGCAAGTACCGTTAACCCTGATGCTGATTTGTTAAACGTTCAGTTCTCTTCCTTACAGGAAGGGTACACAGCCTCGAGCTCAAAACTATATTATACTTCGAATGGCGGTAGTCAATGGGTTAGCAGATCGCTTCCATTTGAACTTAATGATTTTCATTTTTTTAATAACCTTCACGGAATTGCAGTAGCCTCAAATAAGTCTTTTTACACCACATTTGATGGTGGCTTTACTTGGGTGGAAGGTTATCTGGTCGCAGAAAAACAAATCGACAGGCTTAAATTTTTTGATGCTTTAACAGGATTTGCTTTTGGGTTTAACGGCTTAATCTACAAAACGACCGATGGAGGAAATACCTGGTTGAAAATCTTTCAAACTCAAGATGCCATTACTTCAGCCAGCCTTCTAACATCACAACAAATTTGGTTTAGCGTTAATCAAGGGTACTTATTATACTCAAATAATGGAGGCCAGATATCATCACAAACACCTACAATTTCAGCTGTAACTCCTATCAACACCAGTATTGGATCAACTATAACCCTAACTGGTAATGCACTATCTTCTGTGATCGGTGTGCGTATTAATGGAGTTTCTGCTTTTTTTGAGCTGGTTAATGACGTTTTGTTGATAAGAGTCGGGCGAGGCACTACAACAGGTAAACTAGAAATGCAATGGCCGGGAGGGGTTGTAACATCAGGGTTTGATATAATCGTTTCACAATGGCCACAACTCTATACTCCCTCACCCAACCTGATTCACCGAGGCACAACATCAATTATACAAGGCGAGAATTTGCAATATTTAACAACTCTGACTCTTGGTGGAGATAATTTTCCTTTCACCATCATTGATAATCAATCCATTTCCTTTTCAATACCCGAGTATTTTCACGTATCGCTGGCTTCATTGGAGGCAACCTCAATATACGGAACTACGAGTGTAAGCTTAACTATTGGAGGTTCTCCACAAATTACTAACGTATTTTATAGTGGCGCGCCTGGTCAACAACTCACTGTACAGGGTCAGGATTTTTTATTAATTGATGAAGTACTATTCGGAAACTTACCATCTCCCTCGTTTACGATACTAAGTAACACAGAATTAAAATGCATCATCCCATTCACCGCGTCTAAAGTTATTGTTCCTATAAAACTCGTTTCGGCAACACGTACTGGTATATCTCCTAACGACTTTACCATTTACCCTGCCCCCATTATTACATCCGTTGGACCCACAAGTTTAAAAAGTGGAGAGGAACTTCGAATAGAAGGGAGTTTCTTTCCTAGAGAATCGCCTGAAATAAATATTGGTGGTACTAAAATTCCATTTTCGGATATCCGGTTGGTGAGTGAGAATCTATTATTTGTTAAGATACCCGAAATGATGGATGGAAATGTAGTCGTTCAAATTAAAAATGAAGGCGGGCTGCAAGGCTCCACATCTTTTTCTTTTACATCCAATGGCCGATTACCGTTCCGAATTGACAATGTAACGCCTAATCCCGCAAATAGCACGACAAGAGTTAAAATTCAGGGGTTCTTTCCTCGTGTAGATTCATTGACCATAAATGGCACGCGCCAAACACTGGACACAAACGGTTTCAACGAAATCTATTTTACAGCAAATCCGCAAACTACATCGGGTAGGTTGATCCTGTATTTTCAAGGACAATCTCTGATTTATGAGGATGATCTTATTATAAGCGAATTTCCTTCACCACAATTTAGCTTCACACCAACAGAAGTTAGTGTTGGGATGAGGGTTAATGTTAAAGCCATTAATTCACGTTATATTAATTCTATAAAGTTAAATGGAAGACACGTGCCGTTTCAGCCGCCACTAAATATTAGTACTGACTTAACATACTCCTTTATAGTAACAGAAGATATGGAATCGGGTCCGATAAAAATTACTACAATTGATGGCACCTTTCAATCTGATAGAATTCTTCAAATAAAGCCTGCCCAAGAAATAAAGCCTGTTATTTATTCGGCATCACAGCTACCCTACAATTCCGAGTATACCTTGCAAATTGTAGGAGATAATCTTTCTATGGTAACCAGTGTAAGGTTTAAGGAATTTATTTCAACATTTGACATCATTAATGATGACACCTTACTGATTAAATTCCCAGAGTCAATTTCTAATTATTATGTGGATGGTGGCATGGTAACACTGGTATCTCCAGCCGGTCAGGCTTCCATCTATAGTACTTATTCGAGTTTTCCAACTCAGGTCGTAAGATCAATTTTCCCTAACACGGACAAGCGTGGTTCTTTTATTACTGTCAAACTTTCCCCTCAAGAACCATACATAAATTACCCTAACCATTACAACTTTATTTTCGGAGAAACTATTTCATATAATAATGAAAAAATTAATGACTCAACTTACTTAGTAGAAGTGCCGAGAACTGGCAATGTGGATGGTAAAGTAACTGTTGCTTTCAATGGCAATTTCTATTCTGGTGCCCCATTTGCATTAACTACTGAAGGATATTGCAATTGTAAAGGAACCGAGGCATCGACTATTAGTTTAAAAAAGGTCAAGATTGACCAACTTCTTGTGGATATTACAAGCGACCGTTACATCGATAATGGTCACATTTCGATAGAAGCGGCTCCTGGACAAGTACTACAACTGGGCGCAATTTCCTCTGAGTATCATCATACCAATGTTTTTATAGACTGGAACGCAAATGAAGAGTTTGAAGAACTTGAAATTCCACTACCAGGAAATGATGTTGCGCCACCCGATACAATGATCTATTCCAATTTGATCGTGCCATCACATGTATTACCGGGATCTAAAGTTAAAATGCGTTTTATTGTAAATACTACTCCGGTTGATGATTCTTATCCGTGTGGTTTGATAAACGGTCAGGTTATTGATTTTACAATAGATATAACCGCACCGCCTGCTGGCATGAAAGTGTATGATTTTTACCCCGGAAATGGACCGGCTAATACCCAAGTTACCGTTACTGGAGATCAATTAAATTTATTAACTGAGGTTTTGATAAATGGAATTCAGGTCCCCTTTACAACGCTAAATGAAAAAACTGTATCGCTTATAATACCAAATAACATAGGCAATGGTGCAATTTTATTCCGTACATCATCCACAGAAGTAGCTTCCTCTAAATGGTTCTTTAGTAGTTTTTCTCCGTATCCTTCTAATGATACCTTAAAGCAAGTTTACCGCGTAACGATCAATGGAAAAGATGTTTCTTTCTTTACGCAATACAATCCCGGTAATAACTTAGTGGAGATAACTCCAATTCAAAAATTTCCTGAAGATGGCTATCTGTGTGTATATACCATTCATGGCAACTTTTGCTTGAAAGATGCCAGGTTTGGAAGTATCATCAATTTTCCAGATCCTTTTATTGTGAAGGCCGGAGAACAAGTAACGCTAACCGGCCACAACCTTAGTGCTCTTACGCAAATTATGCTCATCCCCAATGAGCCAATTCCGTTTACAATTATTGACCAAAATACCTTAACATTTATACCTCCACCAAGCCCCCCCACTAATCGAGTCATCAGGTTTTCCGATAACTTTGCTATAAGGGAAAAAGAAGTGCTTTATACAGTTGACTTGCCGGTATGCGATCCATTTAGGTTATGGAACGAAGGAATTGAGATTATTCAACTCCAGTTTAATGAAATCAATAATTTTTCTGGAAAGAATACTACAGGCGGATATTCAAACTATTCGCAACAACTAGCTATTGTTGATCAGTACAATCGATATTATACTAAAGCCGTTGTCAAGAACTTTTCGAATGAGGCTAAAAATGTAACTATAGAAGTTCACTTAAAGGATGATGATGGTTCTACACCCAGAGTAGGAGGTGACTACCTTGTTGGAATCTCCGGTGGGATTTTCTTAAATCCAGGAGAAGAAGCCATTTTGAATCCTTATCTCCAAATCCCAGACACCCTTGAAATTAATAAGCAGTTTAGTCTTTGGTTTATAGCTCGCGCTTATTCTTACACCAATTTTTGCGAACCCCGTATCAGCGAAATTGAACAATACTCTATAGTTACCAGAAATGTAGAAACCCCGAACCTATTATCAATTACAGGTCTAAGTGAGACGCGTACTTCCGTAAATAAATCTATTACTATCGCTGGCACCGATCTTACCACAGTTAAATCCGTACAGATCGGAAATACGTATAGTCCATTTACCATACTTTCATCAACGGCACTTCAGGTTCAAGTGCCCATGGGTGCATCATCAGGTAACGTAAAAGTTAACTCACTTACATCAGTAGCCGAATCTGCTGAGCGATTACATATTGTGCAACCGCACGCATTTACATCATTTGAAAAAAACTTTGCAAACCCGGGTGAGCTGGTAAAAATCAATGGCAGTAATCTACATAATGTTACTTCCATTCGATTTAACGGCATGCCAATAAGCCTAATCTGGCAGAATAGTTCAACGATCCAGTTAAAGCTCCCATCGAATGCTACTTCGGGAGCCTTCGAACTTCTAAATGAATTTGATCAATCGGTAACTACCACTAATTTCTACATTTGCGATGGGGTTACTCCCAATCCATTTTGTAAAGCTAATCAGCAAATTCAGTTTGGTAGTATCGGTGATGCTACGTTTGGGCAAACACCAATTTCATTTTCTGCAACGGTCAATTCCGGCCTTCCCATTACTTACGCAAGTTCTAATTCTTCTGTAGTAACAATTTCTGGAAATATAGGCACGATAGTAGGAACTGGTACAACACTTATAACGGCAAGCCAGCCCGGAAACACGCAATACAATCCGGCAACTGATGTTAGCATTAATCTAACTGTTTTAAAGGCTGGACAAACTATAAGTTTTATGCCTCCAGCAGATGTGGCTATAACAGATTTACCCCTTCAGCTAACTGCAACCGCCTCCTCAGGCTTGCCTATTTTGTACACCTCTACCAGTAGTGTAGAAATTATTGGCCAGAATTTGACCACATCATTACCAGGACTAATAAACATAAAAGCTAATCAACCGGGGAACCAAAATTTTTTACCTGCTGCTTCTGTAGAATATTCCTTTTGCATTCTGCCAGCTAAGCCACTTATAAGTTTGCGCGAAACGCAAACCGGACAATATGAATTAACTTCCAGCAGCATGACTGGTAATCAATGGTTTAAAAATGACATTGAAATAGGTGGTGCAACAAATGCTACTTTAGTTGTTACAGAGTCAGGATCATACAAGCTAAAAGTTACTGCCGGGCAGTGTTCAAGTGCCTTTTCTGAAAAAGTAGATGTTTTAATTACCTCCGCGAATGATTCCATTTTACCAGTTGCAACTCTTTATCCCAATCCTGTTGGTGGGAACTTGATTGTTGCACTTAGCGAGCCAGCAACTGAAATAAGTGTGTTCAACCTATTGGGCGTCCAACTAAGGAACATTAAAGTAGTAGGTACTGATTCAACTTACGAGTTAAATTTGATTGATCTCGTGGCAGGCGTTTATATCATAGAAATCTATAATCAAAAGAATGTTATTCTAAGGCAAAGAATTAGTAAAAAGTAGGGTGAACGAAGTCTATGTTAAGATTATAGGTTTCTATAACTGTGTCTAATATCTGATTAATCTCTTCCTGGGTATCGGCCTCCACCAACCGGGTGCGGAAGGGTTTAAAATCAGGAGTGCCTCTGAAATAATTGGTGTAGTGCCTGCGCATTTCAAAGATGCCAAGCTTACCACCTTTCC
The DNA here is from genome assembly GCA_017303795.1 of Cytophagales bacterium. GTDB lineage: Bacteria > Bacteroidota > Bacteroidia > Cytophagales > Cyclobacteriaceae > ELB16-189. Next base: position 104,235 of record JAFLBR010000007.1, read on the forward strand.
AGCGAATGGAGAAATCTAAATGTTGCCGCACAATGCGCACTCGTTCATTCATATCGGGTGGTGAAAGTTGTTCTCCAGTTTTTAAATAATGTTTAATCTCATTAAAAACCCAGGGCGCACCAATACTGGCACGACCAATCATAACACCATCTACACCATACCGGTTTTTATACTCCACTGCTTTTTGTGGTGAGTCGATATCGCCATTACCAAAAATCGGAATGTGCATACGCGGATTTTCTTTCACCTTACCAATCAAGGTCCAGTCAGCAGAACCTTTGTACATCTGCACACGCGTGCGACCGTGTATCGACAAGGCTTTGATACCAATATCTTGTAATCGCTCTGCAACCTCAACTATGTTCCTTGTATTATCATCCCAACCCAACCGGGTTTTAACGGTAACGGGAAGCGAAGTTGCCTTTACTACTTCTTCCGTCATGCGTACCATCTTGGGTATATCTTGCAGCAACGCGGCACCTGCACCTTTGCAGGCCACGGCTTTCACCGGGCAACCATAGTTAATATCAATCAGATCGGGATTAGCTGCGGCTGCAATCTCCGCTGCTTCGCGCATGCTATCTACATTGCCACCAAAAAGCTGAATGCCAATGGGGCGTTCATATTCAAAAATATCAAGCTTCTGTTTGCTCTTTGCTGCGTGGCGAATCAAACCTTCACTGGAAATAAATTCGGTGTACATTAAATCGGCACCACCGGCTTTACACACCGCACGAAAAGGCGGATCGCTTACATCCTCCATAGGAGCGAGTAGCAGCGGGAAATCTTCCAGTTCTATGTTGCCAATTTTTACCACTTTGATATTCTGATCAAAAACCCCGTTGTTTGCGGCACAAAATTAAGTCTTTTTGCACACATGTCCGGACTTACAGGTATTTCGAAGCGCAATCCATTACTCTCAGTTTTTCTTATTCTGTGTACGCTTGTAATTGGGTTTATCATTATTGGCCCAATTGTGGGGTTTCTCATTTCGTTGCCCTTCTTTGAAGGAACCATGTTCGATTTGATTGAACAACTGCAAAACCCCGGTCAATACCCGGAGTTAAAAACGCCCGTATTAATTACACAAGGCTTTGCCACATTAATAGGTTTAATTTTAATCCCGTGGCTATACTTGTATTCTCAAGAAAGAATAAGTCCGTTAGGTTGGGTTAAAAAAAGTCCGGCTTCAATAATAATTGTTGTTGTACTGATTGTAATTGCCTTTATGGCTCCTAACTCATGGGTTATTGAATGGAATACAAATTTCACATTTCCGGATTTTCTAAAAGTTTTTGGAGAATGGGCTCGCGAGCGTGAAGATGCAGCCGCTGAACTCACAAAACTCTTTACAGTTTTTAATACACTCGCAGAATTTGTGATGGGGTTAGTGATAATCGCCCTGTTACCCGCCATTGGTGAAGAATTGGTTTTTCGTGGCATGTTGCAACCGGAGTTTTATCGCGCCAGCGGAAACCATCATGTAGCTATCTGGGTTACAGCATTTATTTTCAGTGCATTCCACATGCAGTTTTTTGGTTTTGTACCACGCATGTTATTAGGTGCGTTGTTTGGTTATCTCTATTTGTGGTCAGGAAATTTTTTAATGCCGGTTCTTGCTCATTTTGTAAATAACGGGTTTATGGTTTTAATGATGTACCTACACCAGCAGGAGATTAGCAAACTAGATATTGAATCCCCTGAAGCCGCTCCATGGACAGCTATACTTCCGTTTACACTTGTGTTTGCCGGTTTACTTTATTACTACTACAAGTTTTATAAAAATCAAAACTCAGTTTTGATATGAGCACTGGTAAATTCAGCAACCTGATACCACGACTCATTACCGCATTGCTGGGTGCAGCCGGTATTGTGTTTGGCATTGTGTATAGCGAGTGGACTTACTTTGTGGTATTCTTCATCATCTGCATGTTTTCGTTAATCGAGTTTTATAAACTCTCTGGTTTAGATGGTATGCTTCCGCAGAAAACATTTGGCACTATTTGCGGATTGCTTATTTTCTGTTTGTCGTTTTTTATTGAGCGGGGCGATATTTCGTATCGATACTATTTTTTGATTTTCCCGGCAGTATCGTGTGTATATATGATTAAGCTCTACAAAAAATTTGAGCGTAAACCTTTCACCAATATCGCTTACAATTTTCTGGGTATTTTTTACGTGGCCGTTCCATTTGCGTTGCTAAACATTGCAACCTTCGAAAATCAGGTGTACGATTACCAGATTATTTTCGGCAGTTTGTTTATTCTGTGGGCCAGCGATACGGGGGCTTACTTTGCCGGTAGTTTGTTTGGTAAACGAAAATTGTTCGAACGCATTTCGCCAAAAAAATCGTGGGAAGGTTTTGCCGGAGGCGCAGTACTTGCTTTTGCTTTTGCTTACGGTCTGCCCTATTTCTTTAGTGCTATTGGTCATGAACCCACTATTCGCTCCTGGCAATGGATGGTGGTTGGTGTAATTATAATTGTAGGCGGTACGTTTGGCGATTTAGTAGAATCGCTTTTAAAGCGCAGCATCGAAATTAAAGACTCCGGCACCAGCCTTCCCGGCCACGGAGGTTTTTTAGATCGGTTTGATGGGTTGTTAATTTCGGCTCCGTTTATAGTAGCGTTTCTGGAGATTTTTTGAGTCTTTCTTAAACGCACTCATTCCCAATTAAAAAGAACTCGGATTTGTTTAAATTTGTCTATGACTATTAAAATTTCCAAAAGGGAGTCTGCAAAAACAAAAGAAAAAAAACTTGCTAAGGCTACCTCCAAATCAAAGCATATTAACTGGGATAAATACTTCGGAAAAATTAAATTCCCTGTAGATGCTATCACCTATCAACTAAAGGTTAGGGATGAGTGGGGCAAGTAATATTCTGGTTGACACTAATCTTATTATACTTGCTATAGGCGGCAATAAAGACATTCGTAATCTTCTGGATGGAAGAACACTTTTCATTTCTATAATTACTGAAATTGAGTTATTGAGTATCCCATTTCAAAGCTCAGCCGATGAAAGGCTAATGCGCGATTTCATATCGAATTGTTTTTTAATTGAGCTGGACCTGGAGGTACGAAAGCAAGCCATATCAATCAGGAAACGCCATAAAATTAAATTACCCGATGCCATTATTGCTGCATCATCCGTTTCTAAGCGCATCACGTTGTTTACAGCAGATAAAGGTTTTGGTAAAATAACAGGATTAAATGCGGTGGTTATCTAGAATTACCCCTCTTCGAAATGCCCTTAAAGGACACGGAGTCTCCTCGTAGGCTCGCTAGTTTATTGATCTCCGGCACCATTCATTGTAGCCTTTCTGGATATTTTTTGATGCTTTGAAAAAAGACCTATAAGGTTTTCAAATGCTGGCTGGTCTTCAGATAACAACAATAATTTAACCTAACTCTACCTGCCTTCACTTAGCAAGCCTGCTGATAATCAATACCTTTGACCCTTACAGATATTACCCCTTACAACCGTATGGGAATACCGAATTTCTATATCTTTGCAACCGATTTAGCAGCCCCGAAAGGGCATTTTCTGATAATCGAAATAAATTTTCAATAACCGTATGGCATACATCGAACCCGCTCCCCTGTTAGACAAAGAGAATCCTTTTGAAGCCATGATGTCGCGCTTCCACACCGCCTCGCAAATTCTTGGTCTGGAAGACGAAGTGTACAACGTTTTAAAAAACCCTGCCAAGCAGGTAATTGTTTCGCTACCCGTTACCATGGATGACGGTAGCATTAAAGTATTTGAAGGTTACCGTGTAATTCACTCCACCATCCTTGGGCCATCCAAAGGTGGTATCCGGTTCGATCCGCACGTTAACCTTGATGAAGTAAAAGCACTTGCCGCGTGGATGACATGGAAGTGTGCTGTAGTAGATATTCCATATGGTGGTGGTAAAGGCGGTGTTACCTGCAACCCGCGCGAAATGAGTGCCGGTGAAATTGAACGCCTGATGCGTTCATACACACAATCTATGATGGAAGTATTTGGTCCTGATCAGGATATACCTGCGCCCGACATGGGTACTGGCCCGCGCGAAATGGCGTGGTTGATGGATCAATACTCGCGCAACAAAGGCATGACCGTACCCGCTGTGGTTACCGGTAAACCCATTGTAATGGGTGGTTCGCTGGGGCGGACTGAAGCAACCGGTCGTGGGGTAATGGTTTCTACGCTTGCCGCGATGGAGAAATTGAAAATCAATCCGTACAAAGCAACTTGTGCCGTGCAGGGTTTTGGTAACGTGGGATCCTGGGCTGCGCGCCTTTTGGCTGAACGCGGACTAAAGGTTGTAGCCGTAAGCGATATTTCCGGAGCTTACTACAACGAAAACGGAATTGACATTGATGCCGCCATTGCTTACCGCGATAAGAATAAAGGCTCGTTGGAAGGCTTTGCCGGAGTAGAGAAAATTCCAGGAGCTGATTTGTTAACTCTGGCTGTGGATGTACTGGTACCAGCTGCCACCGAAGATGTGATTACCAGCAGCAATGTTAAAAAAATTCAAGCCAAGCTGATTGTAGAAGGCGCTAATGGTCCTACCTCCTCCAAGGCCGATAGTGTAATCTATGAAAAGGGTATAAGCGTTGTGCCCGATATTCTTGCTAATGCCGGTGGGGTAACCGTTTCATACTTTGAGTGGGTACAAAACCGTCTTGGTTATAAGTGGACAGCAGAGCGCGTAAACCGCAGAAGTGATCGGATTATGAAAGACGCTTTCGATAATGTTTATAAAATAGCTACGCAATACAAAGTATCGTTACGCATTGCAGCTTACATGGTAGCTATTGATAAGGTGGCCAAAACATATAAGTTCCGCGGAGGTTATTAATTCAAATTTCAAGATTTAAAATTCAAAGTTCGAAGGCTAAAATGCCTAATTTTGAATTTTAAATCTTGAATTATCCATGACTATACATAAAGAAGGAAGAGGACTGATACTGGCAACCACAACAATTGTGGTGATATTGAATGTAATCATTGCCTCTGTGCCATCATTTTTTTCACCCACCGTTTATTCTATTCTCTCAACTTCAATGTTGGTTGTAAGCATTGTAGTGTTGGTGTTGGTGCTGCAATTTTTCAGATTGCCTTCTATCGAAGTAATCAAAAACGAAAAACAGGTTTTGGCTCCTGCCGATGGCAAAGTGGTTGTGATTGAAGAAACTGAAGAACCTGAACACCTCAAATCTAGACGCAAACAGATTTCAATTTTTATGTCGCCTATAAACGTGCATGTAAACCGCATGCCGGTAACGGGTACAATCTCTTACGCCAAATATCACCCCGGAAAATATCTTGTAGCCTGGCATCCTAAATCCAGCACCGAAAATGAACGCACTACTATTGCCGTAAAAATGAAAAACGGAACCGAGGTTCTGTTCCGCCAGATTGCCGGTGCTGTAGCGCGCAGAATAAAGTGGTACGTTAAAGAAGGCCAACCGTTGGAACAAGGCGATGAGTTTGGCTTCATCAAGTTCGGCTCGCGGGTGGATATTTTCCTGCCCTTGGATGCCCGTGTTACTGTTAAAATTGGCGATGTAACCAAAGGCGGCAAAACCGTAATTGCCGAATTTTAACCGCTGTTTTTGCACCGATTATCATTTTTTAAGAAGAAAATGGCGGGCTAACGTCTGTTGGAATTTTGTCTTTCAGTATTTTTGAAACTCATAATTATGTCATTACGGCAGGTTACTCTTAGATACAAAGTTTAAATCCCTACCCAGATGAGTCTGAATCTAAATCTGAAATTCGCCAACCATCAGCAAGAATTTTTTGTTACGCTTAATCAGCGCGTAAACTCATATTTCAAGACAAATAAAATTGATCGCACCGGAAACAGTGAAATGGCACTAAAAACCATCTTCATGCTTTCGTTGTATTTTGTTCCATATGCATTAATGATTGGTGGAATTACTGCAAACCTGTGGGTGATGTTAGGCCTTTGCGTGTTAATGGGTTTCGGAATGGCCGGTATTGGGCTTTCTATTATGCACGATGCCAACCACGGTTCGTATTCAAACAAAGCCTGGGTCAATAATTTGTTAGGCCTTACGCTTAATGCGGTAGGTGGTCATGCCCTGAACTGGAAAGTACAACACAATGTATTGCATCATACCTACACCAACATTCACGATGTAGATGAAGACATTAGCCCACGCGGTATTATCCGTATGGCCCCGGAATCAAAATGGATACCGTTGCATAAGTATCAACATTACTACGCCTGGTTCTTCTATGGTTTGATGACGCTGGTTTGGGTATTTGTAAAAGATTTTGTTCGTCTGATTAAATACCAGCGCGAGGGCCTTATCAAAAAGCAAAAGACAACCGCTTTGCGCGAATGGATTTTTATGCTTGCCACCAAAGCCTTGTACTTTACATACATTTTTGCAGTACCCATGTGGATGCTTAACCTCAGCTTTGCCCAGGTGCTGATCGGGTTTTTGGTTATGCATTACATTGCTGGTTTTATCTTGGCCATTATTTTTCAACCGGCACACGTAGTGGAAGGAACAGAGTATCCAATGCCTGATGAAAATGGTAATCTTGAAAACAGTTGGGCTATTCACCAATTGCACACCACCACAAACTTTGGTCATAAAGCGAAATTGTTTTCGTGGTACGTGGGCGGATTAAATTATCAGGTTGAACACCACTTGTTCCCGAACATTTGCCACGTGCACTATCGTCAGATTTCAAAAATTGTAGAACAGACAGCCGGTGAATTCGGGTTGCCTTACAAATCGAAAGAAACCTTTTTGCAAGCCATTGCCGCACACGCACGGCAATTGAAATGGTTAAGCCGTAAGCCCGAGCTAAGCGAAGCTGTTGTAGCTAAAGCAGCCTGATTGTTCTAACGCAAAACTTCCTGCAACACAGGTAACGATTTCATTTCACCAAAACCATCTATGTGGGTTTGGTAAAATCGCATCAGGCAACTGAGCAGCGTTTGGCGTTGTGCATACGTCATGGCAAGTTCATCCTGATAATTTATTAGCAGCAATTGCTTCAACAGTTGTTCTTCGTGTGCATCTATCCAATGTACGCCTAATACTTCGCTGGTTTGGTTCGGGGCAAAGCCTAAATGTCGGCTTAGGCCTAAAAGAAAAATAAGATGAAAGTTTTCGGGCCGTGGGTGTTCATCCAGAATTACCAACGAATTGGAGATAAACTCAAAAATTTCTGAAGTATGCGTTTGGTCTTTTACAGCTTTGTTCAACACTTCATTTATAAAAAGTGCTATGGCCGATTTATTTACTTGCCGCGATAAGTTCTGATAAAGGTGATAACACTTCACTTCTTTTATGCGCATGATGTTTCCATTTTCTTTATGGTACACCACCAGATCGAGTAACGTTAAGGGTTGAAACAAAGCAATCTTACTTTTTTTGGATGCAGAACGCACGCCATTTACAATGTAACTCTGCAGGCCGAATAAATCGGTAAACATATTTACGATAACCGAAGTATCGCCATACGGGGTAAGCCGAAAAACAATGCCTTTTGTTTTAACTAACACTACGAACGCTTTTTCTTGTCTGCAAAAAAAGCCTGGCGACTTCTGGCTTCGTAGGCATTTTTTTCACCCAGTAATACCCGCGCATCATTATCAGCCAACCGATACGAGAACGAGGCCAACTCTCCGGTTTGTGCGCAGATAGCATGTACTTTGGTAACATACTCAGCCACTGCTAATAGATTTGGCATCGGCCCAAAAGGTTTGCCTTCATAATCCATATCTAACCCCGCCACAATTACACGCTTACCACTATTGGCTAATGCATTGCACACCTCCAGAATGGCCTCATCAAAAAATTGTGCTTCATCAATACCTACCACATCGCACTCGCCAGCCAGCAAAATTATGTCTGATGCAAACTGTACCGGAGTAGAACGGATTTCACGTTCGCTGTGCGAAACAATTTTTTCGGTGTGATAGCGGGTATCAATGGCCGGCTTAAAAATCTCTACTTTCTGTTTTGCTATAAGTGCACGGTTAAGCCTGCGGATTAGCTCCTCGGTTTTACCCGAAAACATACACCCGCATATTACTTCAATCCAGCCACTCTTACCCGATGGATTACGACCTAACTGAGGCTCTATAAACATACTGGCAATTTAGGGATTAGAAGGGTCTATCCAACGGCAAGATTATTCCGTGTAATTAAGGTGCGGCAACTTATATTCTTCGGGCACCCGCACGTGGCAATTGCCTGTTACTTTTGCCTGGCAGGCCAAACGCTCTTTAACGCCAAGTTCGCTGTTAGCCCGGTAGCGCTGTTCAGTATCAGTAAGTGGGCCAAGTGCTTCTGCACCGGCAACCACAATCATCTTGCACGTAGTGCAACGTCCTTTTCCGCCACACGCGTGCATCCAGTCCACCAGATTTTCATGAAGCAGGCGCAACGCAGAACTTCCGGCTTTACCGGTTACTTCCTTTCGGGCCATGTTTTCTATCACTATCTTTACCATCTGTATAACGCAGCTAACAAGAATACAAAATTATCAGGGCATGGACGAAAAGATAAGTTTAAAAGCCATCGATCAATACGCCATTCAGGTTGCCAATCAACTGGCCGAAAGTTTTTTCTCTGGCAAAAAAATTATTACCGGCCCTGAAATTCTAAACCTTTGCGCAGTAAAGCAGGTAAACTTTTTTGTGATTCATGATTTGCTGAGCGCATGGAAAAAAGAAAATGAGAAACTCAAGAGTCCGTATTTCGATTACCAGGCAAAAGCCGTAACCGAAGCCCTTACTCAATTTCAGATCGCGCTAAGCAACAACATCGCTATCAGCAAAGTAGATTTTTTACCTTTATTGAAACGAGGCGTAAGCCAAACGCTTTACCTGATTCTGGATCCGTACGATTTTTATGCTGATCTATTAGATACCAAAGACGAATCACTTTCTATTCAGGATCTTGAAAACAAAGTGAAGTATGTTAAAATCAATAAAGCGCCTTTAGAGAATCTGGTAGTACGATTAAAAGAAAAACAAGCTGATGCGGTTAAGGGCAAAGAAGCTTTTGCCTTGCTGGATCAGATTCTGGAAGCGGTAAACTTTACACCAGAAGATGTTGAGCCGCACCTTTCGGCACTCAGCAAAATAGTGCCGGTTAACATCACTACTTTTTACGAACAGAAATCAGCAGCCACTCCAGCTCCAGTTGTAGAAACAAAACCTGTTGAAACGAAAGTTGTAGCGCAAAAGCCTGTAAGTCCGGTAGTAACTCAACCGTTAATCGCCCCCGAACTAAAAGCAACGTTAGCCGATAACTTAGCGAAACAAAAAATTACGCGGCTAAAAGAAAGCCTCACCATCAATCAAAAATTCATGTTCACTAAAATTCTGTTTCATGGTGACTTTGAGATTTTTACGGAAGCCATTGATAAGTTAGACCGATTCGATAACCTGACGCAAGCCATGCGTTTTATTGACGATGCTTATCCTGATTGGGATCGCGAAAGCGAAGAGTACGAAGAGTTTTATGAAATCTTACAAAATAGGTTTCGCTAAATCCGCTGCAACACCTGGCTGCGGTGTGCATCTAACTTAAGCAGAATAAAGAGCAACACCGTAAAACTCCACAACGCTGAGCCACCGTAACTGAAAAAGGGTAGCGGAATTCCGATTACCGGAAACAACCCGATGGTCATGCCAATATTTACTGCAAAGTGAAAAAAGAAAATACTGGCTACTGCATATCCATATGCGCGGGCAAATCTGTTTTTCTGACGTTCGGCTATAAAAATTATTCGTTGAAGAAAGAACACAAATAAAACCACAACCAATAAACTGCCCATCCAACCGTGCTCTTCACCAATGGTACAAAAAATAAAATCAGTGCTCTGCTCGGGCACAAAATCAAACTTGGTTTGAGTTCCTTTCAGAAATCCTTTACCAGCAAAGCCACCACTACCAATTGCAATTTTAGATTGTGTAACGTTCCAGTTAATTCCCATCGGATCGAAGTTGGGGTTAACTAACGCTTCCAATCTTTTTTTATGACGCTCGGGTAATACATTGTTGATTACATAATCAAAACTTTCGATGGTGAGAATCAAAATCACAGCTCCGAAGGTGAGTGTTAAAATTCTTTTGAGGGTACGCTTACCAAAAAAGATCAGGAGCACTAACACTACACCAATAATGCCATGCAGGTACCATTGGTTTTTTACCATCAGCGTAAGAATTGCTAATGCCGCCATAGAAATGCCCACAATCAAAATAAAGGGCGACATACCTTCGCGGTAGAACACAACCAGAAACGACATAAACACGATTGCCGTTCCAAAATCTTTCTGCAGCAGAATAAGGCCCAGTGGCAGCAAAATCATTCCAAACAATATTCCCTGATTACGCAGGCTATCCATTTTGAAACCCACACTCCCAATAAATTTAGCAACGGCCAAAGCCGTAATAAATTTGGCAAACTCAGAAGGTTGCACCCCGAACGAACCTACACCAATCCACGATTTGTTTCCACCAACTTCTTTTCCAATTATCGGAATCATCATTAACGCTACCAGAATTATGGCATAGAATATATATGCGAATGTTTCATAGAAGCGCATATCGATTATAACAATGGCCAGAATGATAAACACAGAAGCGGCAATAAACATGAGTTGCCGCCCCGAATTCAAACTCATATCGAAAATGGATTGATTGGCGGTTTCATCGTACACGGCTGCAAAAATGTTAAGCCAACCCAACGCCACCATCATTACATAGAGCAATACCGAAACCCAATCTAACTTACCCGATATGTCAACCTCTCTGCTCATTCAAACTTATTGTTTAACACATATTGTTGGATGTGCGGACGTTTCGTTCCTCCAAACAAATACTTTTCTATCATTAAACTGGCAATAGATGCGGCCGCGCGTGCACCCTGGCCTGCATCTTCTACATACACTGAGACAGCAATCTTTGGATTATCGCGGGGTGCGAATGCAATAAATACTGAGTGATCGAATAACGGTGGTGCGTTTTGTACGGTTCCCGTTTTACCACAAACAATTAAATCGGCTATACGTGCGCGCAGACCCGTACCTTCTTCCACTACTTTCTGCATAGCATCTACTGCTATTATAAAATAAGAAGAATCAATAGTGGTGTAATGTCGCTCGGAATATTGAGGTAGCGGTTTACCATTTTCGCCAATAGCTTTAACCAGATGTGGTGTGTAGTAGTAACCGCGGTTAGCAATGGTAGCCGCAAAGTTTGCCATTTGAATCGGCACTACCAGGTTTTCACCTTCGCCAATGGCAATTGAATAAATGTTTGAAAACTTCCATGGGCGATTGCGATAAGCCCTATCGTAATAAGCAGGGGTTGGAACCAAGCCCTCTTTTTCATTTGGAAGGTCAATACCTAATCTATTGCCAAAACCAAAACTCATGATGTGTTTATTCCACTCTTCCAAACCTACACGCGTGTCGGCATATGTATCGTTTACTACACCCTTGTTAACCATTCGCCTGAGTACATTAAGAAAGTATGGATTACAGGAGTTTGCAATTGCACCACGTAAATCTTCGTTGGTATGTGTGCCATGGCAAGCAACAATACCACCAGACATTCCCTTTCTGGTACAAGGAATACGGGTATCGGGTGTAATTACTTTTTCTTGCAGGGCCGTCATGGCTTGCGCGATTTTAAAAATAGAACCTGGACGATATTGCGCCATTAAGGGTCTATTGAATAACGGGTTAAGGGTATCGTTGCTGATCAACTTAAAGTTAGAACTATAATTTCTTCCGGTTAGCAAGGTAGGATCGTATGATGGCCCGGATACAAGTGATAAAATTTCTCCGGTAGAAGGTTCAATCGCTACAATTGAACCGGCTTTGCCTTGCATTAAAAATTCACCGTATTGCTGCAGGTCAACATCAATACCGGTGTACAGATTGGCTCCGGGTATTGATAACGTATCGTATTCGCCATTCTTAAACGCACCTTTCTCTATACCTTTTACATTTCTCAGCTTAAAGCGAACCCCACGCTTGCCGCGAAGTTGCTCTTCGTAAAATGCTTCAATACCGCTTTGACCTACGTAATCACCTTGTTTGTAAATGCCGGATTGATCTCGGGCCAGATTATCCTTACTAATCTCGCTTACATACCCCAATGCATTGGCCAATGTTGGCGATTGATATGCGCGTGTAGTACGGGCCTGAATGTAGAAACCCGGAAACTCATCGAGGTGGTCTTGCACCCGGGCAAAATCAACATGCGAAAGTTGATTTAAAAACAACATTGGCTTAAAAGGAGAGTATTGCTTTTTACGTCCTTTTACTTCTTTGAATTTTGCACGCAGCTCTTCTTGCGTTAATTGAAACACGGTACAGAACCTTGACGAGTCAAAATTCTTTACGTCCTTCATCACCACATTCAAATCGTACTCGGGTGTGTTGTAAACAATTAGTTTGTTGTTGCGATCGTAAATCAATCCGCGAAACGGATATTCAACCTCTCTTAAAATTGCATTGCCATCTGCCAGCTCGGCATATTTGTTATCCAGAACCTGAACAAAAAAAAGCTTGACAAGAAAAATTATCCCCACCAGGGCAAACACCAACTGCACTATTTCACGCCTGCCCTCGTTCATATGCGTCTGCGTTGAGGCGTTAAAAACTGAAGCAGTGCAATAACAGACATCGTGAACAGCAGACTGGCCACAATCTTAAGCATGGTGTACCAAAACATGGTAAAGCCAGCAGCCTCCACAAAAAACAATACCAGGTGATGTAAAAACACCATCGGCAATGAATACACCAAAAACCATTGCAGACCATTAGCGGCCAACGTAGCAGCCGCACCACTTTCATATCCACCCTGCGGTGTTATGGTACTAAGCCAGTAGTTCCGTAAGTATGCTATCAGCACCGTTGCCAATGCATGCAAGCCCATGCTATCATAAAAAACATCAACTGAAAAGCCTAACAGAAAACCGGCAAGCATCAAAACAAGGGTGTTCGTTTCAATTGGCAGTAGTAGTATAAACGCGATATACAAAAAACAAAAAGCAGTATTAAACAATACCAGGTTGCGCAGTACCAGCACCTGCACTAACAAGTACACAAAAAATAACACAAACTGTATAATACCCGAGCGACTCATTTCGGTTCACCTATAGTTATTGTTTCCAAAGAATCCTTTTCACTTTTTAATTTACTTTTGATTACCTCCACAAACGCAAGCCGACCAAAATCCTGAGCAAGTTCCAAACGAATATCCCAAAAAGGTGCTTCTGGTTTTAGGTTAGCCTCACGAATAACACCTACCATTATTCCCTGCGGGAAAACAGCACTATAACCAGAAGTAACAATTGTATCGCCTACAACTGGCAAGGCGTGGCGGGGAATAAACTGCAAAGTTGTGTAACGCATGTTGGCACCATCCCAACGCACGGTTCCAAAATGACTGGTGCGTTTAATTTGTCCGGAGATTTGCTGATCTACATTCAGCAATGAAATCAACACGGCATAGCGTTCGGATACTGACTTTACTTTACCTACGGCACCGGCATCGCCAATAACAGCCATACCAGGCGCAAGGCCATCTACACTGCCTTTATCGATGGTGATAAAATTTTTATACAAATTAGTTGAGTTAGCCATAACCTTGGCACTCACAAAATCAAATTGATTAATACGGGCTGTATCGGTCGGAGTGCTTATCTGCTGACGGGTTCGTTCAAGGTCTCTTCTTAGCTCTGCATTTTCGCGGGCCAGATCTTCGTTGATGGTACGTAGCGAAAAATATTCGCGCACACCTTGCGAAAAACCCAGCACCTGCGCAGCTACCTGATTGGAAGAGTTAAAATACCGGGTGCTTTGATATTGGTTGTTTTCAATCACCAACCACGCACACAACAACTCCAGAAACAGAAAAGTGAAAAAAGCCCGGTACTCGTAAATAAAATTTATGAGCCGTTCCATTCTGTCAGGTCATCAATACTTTGCGGTAGTGGTCAAGATTTTTGAGTGCGGCACCTGTGCCTCTTACTACCGCACGCAGCGGATCGTCTGCTACGTGTATGGGTAGTTTGGTTTTTAGGGAGAGACGTTTGTCTAATCCGCGCAACATCGCTCCACCGCCCGTCAGGTAAATACCTTGCTCGTAAATATCAGCCGATAATTCAGGTGGCGATAATTCCAAAGCTTTCAGTACGGCTTCTTCTAATTTGGAGATTGACTTATCTAACGCAAACGCTACTTCCGAATATGAAATCTTGATTGTTTTAGGAATACCCGTCATCAGATCGCGGCCGCGGATTTCATAATCCTCGGGCCCATCATCTAACTCAGTAAGAGCAGAGCCTACTTCTATTTTTACGCGCTCGGCAGAACGCTCGCCAATCAACAGGTTGTGTTGCCTGCGCATGTAATCCAGAATATCGCGGTTAAAGGTATCGCCTGCAATGCGGATTGACTGATCGCACACAATCCCCGAAAGGGCAATTACCGCAATATCGGTAGTGCCACCACCAATATCTACAATCATATTGCCCACGGGTTGTTCAATATCAATACCGATACCAATGGCCGCAGCAATCGGTTCGTGAATCATATATACTTCTTTGGCGTTAGCGTGCTCGGCCGAATCGCGCACGGCACGTTTCTCTACTTCGGTAATAGCTGAAGGAATACAGATTACCATCCGCAAAGACGGTGGAAACAATCTGCGGCCGGTGTCAATCAGTTTAATCATGCCGCGAATCATCATCTCGGCAGCGTGGAAATCGGCAATAACACCTTCTTTTAAGGGCCGTATCGTTTTAATGTTGTCGTGTGTCTTTTCGTGCATTTGCATGGCCTCGCGGCCGATGGCCAAAACTTTACCGCTGGCGCGATCAAGTGCAATTATGGATGGTTCATCTACCACCACTTTATCTTTATGAATGATCAGGGTGTTGGCTGTTCCCAGGTCAATAGCAATATCCTGAGTGAAGAAATCGAAAAATCCCATTCGGTCCGAAGGTTAAAAAGTTATGAAGGCCGAAATTACAGAAATAATCCTGTGAATTTTCAGAGTATTCGACTGAAAAACTTACAAGGGGTTTGGCTGGTACTCAATCACATCTACTGTTGGGATTCCTATGAACACTTTATCTGCCGTGAGCAAAGGAAGCCCAAGCACCCGCGCGGTTGCCGCAACAATGGCATCGGGAGTTTTTAAGCTCTTACCCCTCCTTAACCGGGCGGCTTCGTGACTTATCTTCTCGCTGCTATGCACAATAGTTGTGTGCGATAAGAATCTACCTATTACCTGCTCAGATTGGCTACTTACTTTTTGACTTAACAGTTCTATTTCGGAAATGAAAGAGATGTAAATCTGTTTGTTTTCGAGAAGAACCTCCAATGTAGTATCTCCATTCAAATGGTAGATGATGATATTGGTATCAATCAAAGAATCTTATTCCCACTCATCCCGCAGGTTTCGTTGGATTTCTACCGGATTTCCATCAAATTTTATTTTACCTGTAAACAGATGGGCAGGAAATCCTTGCTTAACCTTTTGATTAAGCTTTCGAAGCTTACTTTCAATAGATCGCTTTGATTCTCCCTTCTTTATTTTGACCACCGTCTTCATAGAATCAAATATATCGAAAATCAGAAATTAATGCTTGAAGTGGCGGATGCCGGTAAACACCATTGCCATGTTGTGCTTATCGCAGAAGTCGATTGAATCCTGATCTTTGATAGAACCACCCGGCTGAATAACCGCTTCAATTCCCTGCTCATGGGCAATCTCCACACAATCCGGAAACGGAAAGAAAGCATCGGATGCCATTACAGCACCTTTCAGATCAAATCCAAAAGCCTTGGCTTTTTCTATAGCTTGTTTAAGCGCATCTACACGACTGGTTTGACCTACCCCACTGGCCAGCAACTGACCATTTACCGCCAGAATAATGGTGTTGGATTTAGTGTGTTTACAAATTTTACTGGCGAATAACAGCGCCTCCACTTCAGTAGCCGTTGCTATGCGTTTGGTTACCGGCTTTAAATCTTCCTTCGAATCGGTTTTCAAATCGTGGTCTTGCTCAATTACCCCATTGAGCAAACTTTTGAACTGGCGTGTGGCGGTAAGTGCTTGTTTCTGCTTTAGGATAATGCGGTTCTTTTTTGTTTTCAATAAATCGAGTGCGGCTGGTTCAAAATCCGGAGCAATTAAAATCTCGAAGAATAACTTATTTAATTCTTCGGCTGCAGCCAGATCTATCTTTTTGTTGGATGCCAACACTCCGCCAAATGCAGAAATAGTATCGGCCTGAAAGGCTTTGAGGTAGGCAGACTTTACATCGGCACCGGTAGCCACTCCGCAGGCATTGGTATGCTTAATGATTACGAATGCTGTTTCACCATCAAACTCTTTTACCAGATTCACAGCGGCATCTACATCCACCAGGTTGTTATACGAAAGTTCTTTGCCATTCAATTGATCGAACAACTCATCAAGCTTGCCATAAAATACACCTTGCTGATGGGGGTTCTCGCCATAGCGCAATACTTTACCTTGTTGAAAGCTGGATTTAAAACTTGCCAGATTTTGCTGTTGATTGAAGTAACTGAAAATAGCGGAGTCGTAGTGCGAGGTAACATCAAACGCTTTTGCTGCAAAACGTTTACGATCTTCTAAATCGGTGCTGCCCTTTTTAGCTTGCAGCAATTCCAACAACTCGTTGTATTGTGTGCGTGCCGAAACAATCAATACATCGTTGAAATTTTTAGCGGCTCCACGAATCAATGAAATTCCGCCTATATCAATCTTCTCTACAATATCTTCTTCGCTGCCACCTTTGGCAACAGTTTCTTCAAACGGATAAAGATCTACAATCACCAGATCGATTGGGCCAATGCCATATTCTTTTGCTTGTGCGAGATCGCCTGTGTTTTCGCGTCTGTATAGTATGCCACCAAAAATTGCGGGGTGCAATGTTTTTACGCGACCACCAAAAATAGATGGATAGTTGGTGAGCTTTTCAACCGGTACAACCGGGTAGCCCAGCTTTTCAATAAATTCCTGAGTGCCTCCGGTAGAGACAAACTCTACACCTTGCTTACCCAAAAAGTGAATGATGGGCTCGAGGTTATCTTTATAAAAAACTGAAACAAGTGCGCGGGTTATTTTTACAGCTGCCATGGTTGGAAAAGTGAGGTGCAAAAATGCAGGTTTTCTACGCAAAAAAACACCCACCAACCTCTTTATTGAGATTTACTTTTTACCGGCAACGTTTCCGTCCATAATACCCTTTACCAGTGCGTAAAGTCCAATTACAAATAGAATTGGTGGGTAGTAAAAAATATATCCTCCAGCTAAACCTCCGAAAAACCAAACTGCTGCTATCACCATCATAATAACCCCACCCAATACACCTTTCTTTACTCCGGCTTTCTCAGGTGCAAATGTTCCGCCCGTGTTGTCTTGTTCCTGAGCTGCTTTCTCCAAAGCAATTAGCCGATCTGCCTCTGGTTGATCAAGATTAAACGAAGGGCAGGTACCTTCAAAAGCTGGCTTAGCATTAGTCAAACTACAAACAAGACCTGTGTTATAATCCATCTTCCGATTTAGGCAAATCTTACAGTACTTTAGTCTTTCATCCAGAGTCATAAATACTTGGTTAGGTTAAACTAAAGATACACAAATTGAAACTCTTCCTGCAAATTGAATTAATGCCGTGGCAACAAGCGGGCTATGAAAAACCGTTAGTCAATTTTGCTTCCAGCCTTTCTGATGATTTGATTGGAGCCGAATTGGACAATCAATCGGATAGTACCATTGCCGATCTGGTTATTCGCCTTTGCGATCAGGTTAAAACTGTTTTTGTGTTGATTCATGCTCAACCCGAAGAACCTTTGGGCGTAACCTTAAAGCTTATTCAGCATTTACTTCGTCAGGAAGAAAGAGTTTATCAAATTATTTTGGCGGGCAATCATCTCAGCTTAGAGCGCTTGCTATTACCACTAAACGAAAAATTTGTAAAGGAAAGTGAGCCGGAAAAGATAAAACCAGCCATTCAACTATTTGCTCAGCTAAGGCCTGAAGGATAATCGCGTTCTTCAAAGGCTTCTACTTCTATACTAAAATCATCGGCATCCATAAAAGCCGGAAACTTATCGCGGTAAGCTTGTAAGGCATGTGCATTTAGCGACATAGTTTTGATGGTCTCTTCATCTTCTACCGAAAAGAAAGTATCGCCTTTAGGTCCAATAAAAGTTGATAGTCCATTATACTCTACACCATTACCATCTAATCCCACCCTATTTACTCCTACTGCGTAACTTAGGTTTTCGATGGCACGTGCTTTCAGTAAAGTCTCCCACGCGTTAGATCGTACCCTAGGCCAGTTGGCCACATACACCAATAAATCGTATGATGGTTTTTTTAGTGAAGCATTCCAACGGTTGCGGCTCCACACCGGAAAACGCAGATCGTAACAAATCAACGGACAAATTCTCCAGCCTTTCCAATGTCCAATCAACAAGCTTTCGCCTGAAGAAAAAACCTGATGCTCTTCGGCCATCCGAAAAAGATGACGCTTGTCGTAGGTTTTAAAAACTCCGCCTGGCTCCATCCACAATAGCCTGTTATAAAACCGATCGTGTACGTTGGCAATAAAGCTTCCTAAAATTAAAGCCCCGGTTTGATCAGCCATCTGGCGCATCCATTTGGTGGTGCGCATATTCATGTGCTCAGCCAATTTAGGGGCTTTCATCGTAAAGCCTGTAGTAAACATTTCGGGCAAAACAATCACATCAGTCGATTCACCAATCTGCCAGATTTTCTCTTCGAACATGGCGAGATTGGCACCAATATCTTCCCAGTGAAGATCGGATTGGATAACGGTGATTTTTAAGTCTTGCATGGCACTTGTTCGGGACTGCAAAGAAAGCAAGTTTATGGCTAAATGGGAAACTTAAATTCTTTGATTTAGTCCTTACAATTCTGGAATCCAATTCCATATTTGTAAGCCTACAGTTTGGATAAAATTTCGCCCGCTTTTTCCAGCGTAGCTTCACTTTTAGCAAAACAGAAGCGCAAAAGTTGCTGATTATCTCCGTTCTGATAAAAAGCCGAAACCGGAATGGGGGCCAGTTTCAGTTCTTTGGTCATCCACTCGGCCATTTCCTTTTCAGAAAGTGCTTTTACATCCGCATACGATAGCAACTGAAAATAACTTCCGTAACAAGGCAAAGGTTTTAATGATGTGCCTTTAATCGCATTTAAAAAATAATCGCGCTTACGCTGATAGAATTGACCCAGTTGCAAATAGTGATCGGGCGTAGCCAGATATTCGGCTAATGCTAATTGCACCGGTGTGTTTACACTAAAGGTGATAAACTGATGCGCCTTTCGGATTTCTTGTGTGAGGTGAGGCGGAGCTACCGCATACCCAACCTTCCAACCCGTAGCATGAAAAGTTTTGCCAAATGAAAACGCAGCTACACAATGGTTTGCAAGTGCAGGGTATTTTAAAACACTTTCGTGCGAATGACCATCGAAGATAATGCGCTCGTAAACCTCATCGCTTAACACGATAATATTGTGTGCTTGCGCGATGGCTTCCAGTTGTTTCAAATCTGCTTCGCGCAGAATAGAACCGGTTGGATTGTGCGGAGTATTGACAATAATTAATCGCGTGCGCGGAGTAATCGTGTCTTTAACTTGTTGCCAGTCGATAGCAAAATGTGGAGGTTTTAAACTTATATGTTTGGGTACGCCTCCATTCAACCGGATGGAAGGATCGTACGAATCGTAAGCCGGATCGAATACAATTACTTCATCCTTTTCGCTAACCAATGCAGCAATGGTTGAGTACAACGCTTCGGTGCCTCCGGCTGTAATGGTAACTTCGGTTTCAAAGTCTGTAGGGCGGTTGTAGGTTTTGGTTACAACTTCGGCAATTGCCTGGCGCAGCGCGGGTGTACCCGGCATAGGCGCATATTGATTGTGCCCGGCTTTTAAATATTTATAGATTAACTCCACTATTTCCTCCGAAACAGGAAAATCAGGAAAGCCCTGCGATAAATTAATGGCACCATGTTCCAGCGCCATGCGCGACATTACCGTGAAGATAGAAGTGCCTACATCGGGAAGGCGGGTTGAGAGATTCATTTAAGTTTATCTTTATCAAGGCCAGCTTGTTTAAGGATACCAAAAAAGGTTCCCTTCGGCAGGTCTTTACTTCCATGAACTGGTACTACTGTAATCTTTCCAGTTAGTCGATTTTCGTAGATATGATGACTCCCTTTTGATCGCTTAAATTCAAAACCGTTATTCTTTAAAACCTTAATGAGGTAATGAGCAGAATAATTCAAGCGGTTTGAAGGTTGATTGAATACTCCAAAGTTTCACTATCATCCGGAATAGTTTCGCCTTTTTCCTGAAGATGTTCTATATATACCTCAATCGCTTCCTTTGCCATAGATATGGCATGATCTACATTATCCCCATATGTTATACAGCCGGGTAAAGCAGGTACCGTGGCGGTATAACTACCCTCGGGCTCTTTGGTTAATAGAATTTTATAGGTAAGATTTCTCATCTTCTACTAAGGTAATAAATCTCCATTACTTCTTCAACGGTGCTGCAATCCTATATTCCGTATCCACATCGCCTTTGCTAATGTTGGTGAGTTTGCCTTTCAGCATGCGTTTTTTAAGCGGGCTCAGGTAATCGGTAAATAGTTTACCTTCTATGTGATCGTACTCGTGTTGAATAATGCGGGCTTTCATACCGTCAAACTCTTCTTCAAATGCATTCCACTTTTCGTCAAAGTATTTAATACGCACGGTTTCCTTACGCCAAACTTCTTCGCGAATGTTAGGTATGCTCAGGCAGCCTTCTTCAAAAGCCCACTCTTCACCATACTCATCTACTACCTGTGGGTTTACAAAAACTTTTTTGAAATCTTTCAGCGTGGGTTCATCATCCAGCGTGGTGCCATCCACAATAAACAGCCTTATGCTTTTGCCAATTTGCGGAGCGGCCAGGCCAATTCCATTTGCCTCGTACATGGTTTCGTACATATCCGCAACCAACTGCGTTAAATCGCTGCCTTTCTCTAGATCCGTGGCACGTTTGCGTAAAACGGCATCGCCATACATTACAATCGGGTAAATCATCATCAACTATATTGAGGCACAAAAATAACCATATTATTTGGGGTATTGCACAGGCTATTAATGGGGTTTGTGTATTTTGAGCCATGAGAATTTTAACCGTTACACTATTTGTTCTGCTTGGCCACGCAGCCATTGCTCAAAAAGCTGAGAAAGAATTTTTGAAAACCCTCAACACCTTTTGCGGTCAATCGTTTGCCGGCAAAGCTATTTTCCCAGAAGAAGAAAAAAATCCATTTAAGGGTCAGGCTTTGAAAATAACTTTTGCGACCTGTACAAGTAAAGAAGTGCGCATTCCCTTTCAGGTGGGTGAAGATAAATCCAGAACGTGGGACGTTGGATGAAAACGGTTTGTTATTAAAGCATGATCATCGCCACGAAGATGGTACTCCCGATAAGGTTACCCTGTATGGTGGCTATGCTAAAACGGATGGCAATTCATTGGTACATTCTTTTCCGGCAGATAAACATACAGCAGAACTTATTCCGGCAGCAGCCACTAACGAGTGGAGTATAATCTTAAGCAACGACAAAAAAACATTAAGCTACATTTTGAAACGCGATGGTCAGTTGCGCTTTCATGCCGATTTTGATTTGAGTAAGCCTCTTTAACTAAGCCATTAAAGCTTAACCTCGCATGGTTAAAAAATCCTGCAGGATAAGTACCGCGCTTATCTTATCTACATTGCCTTTGGTTTGGCGGTCTTTCTTTTTCATACCTCCGGTTAACATGGCTTGCTGAGCAATGGAAGAAGTAAACCGTTCATCGATGGTGGTGATTGGAATCGGAAACGTGGTTTTAAATTTTTCTATAAAACTGCGTACAGCCGGAGCGGTTTCAGAATCGGTATTGTTTAGCCTTTTAGGTAAGCCGATTACCACTTCATCTATCACTTCTTTTTGAAAATAGTTTTTGAGGTAGGTGAGTAAAGTTGAAGTTTCAACGGTATCCAGCGCGGTGGCAATAATTTTAAGCGGATCAGTAACTGCCAAACCGGTACGTTTGGTTCCGTAATCAATAGCCAGAAATCTTCCCATTAGTTGAATTTGGTGCGCTCGAAAAATTTCTTCTTCACCTGATTTTCAAGTGCCATGGCTTTTGGGAAAAGAATTTCGTTTTCTACACGGGCGTGGGTAATCAGGCTTTTTTCAAACTGTACCAATTCGGAGTAAATTACTTTTACGTGCAGGGGTGCATCCGAAGCTAGATGGTAATCTTTGGTGATTTTGCGGATGCCTGCCATCTCATCATCGTGAGCTTCGTGTTCAATCGCGCATTTTTGCAGGGCGCTTTTCTCCATCATATAATATAACCGGGCCGGATTGGCCTTACCGTGCACAGCCTTCTCCAACAGGTTGATATACTTAAATAAAGTATCTTCTTCTTCGTAGATGTGATGGATAAAGTCTTCCAGAAAAAGTGGAAATAAAATCTTGAGGTCTTTTTCAACCTGATCGTATTGTTTGTGGTTGGCTTTAAAACTTTCCACCAACCGACCGATGTAGGGCAACTTATGCTTAACAAAAATAAAGTGCGCGTGCTTCAGGTATTCAATAATCAGATCAAGCGGATAATTCATCAGCGGCAGCTCCGATTCCGTAAAGTGAATGCCCGGCTGCTCTAATTCTTTTATTACTATCTCTGTATTAAGGCCTTTCTCGCGACAAACCTGCTCCAGCGTTTGCTCAGAAAATTCGTAAAAGCGAATGCCAAAATAGTACAGCACGTAAGCCCGCACATTGTCTTGCTCCACTAAATCTGCTATACTCAGGCTTTTCAACTTATTTTTCTGGATTTTAGTCTGTAAATATAATAAAGTGAGGTAGGTAAAATTTAACCCCTCAACAATTAATTTGGAACTTCCGTTAAAGTAACTTTCGGAGAGTTAAAATATTATGGAGGAGCAGAAGAATTCATCGTACCAGATAAGCTTACCGCTTATTCTTTGTATTGGCCTGGCAGCCGGGGTGTTGATTGGCGCAAGCCTCACCGATAAATCAGGTGGCCCTGAAATAAATCAGGATGTACAGAAATTCAGGGAAGTACTGGGATTAGTTAAAAACGAATATGTGGACGATGCTGAAACCAGCCAGTTAGTGGAAGAAGCCATTGGCCACATGCTGGGAAAGTTAGATCCACACTCGTCATACCTTTCGGCACAAGATCAGGTGGCCGCCAATGAAGACCTGCAAGGTAACTTTGAGGGCATTGGCATTGAGTTTAATATTTTTCATGATACGCTGGTGGTGGTAGCTGCACTTAGTGGTGGCCCATCGGAATCAGTTGGGCTGCAGGCCGGTGATAAAATTGTAAAAGTTAATGACACCAACATTGCCAGCATTGGCCTATCGTACCCCGATGTGCAGAAATACCTGAAAGGCCCAAAAGGTACCGAAGTAAAAATTGAAGTGGTTCGCAGAAACAAACCCTCGCCCATCATCTTTACAATTGTGCGCGATAAAATTCCGCAGTTCTCGGTAGATGCTGCCTATATGATTGATCAGGAAATAGGATACATAAAAGTGAATCGGTTCTCGCAAACTACCTATCAGGAAGTGAAAGATGCTTTGAGCAAATTAAAACGCGAAGGCATGCAGAAATTGATTCTGGATTTGCAAGGAAACCCAGGCGGCTATATGGATCAGGCCGTAGATATTGCCGATGAATTTTTGGTTAAAGAAAAAAAGATTGTCTTTACAAAAAGTCATGAAACCAAATACGATGAAGAACATTTTGCAACCGAGCGTGGCGATTTTGAACAAGGCGATTTAATTGTGCTGGTAAACGAAGGCAGCGCTTCCGCTTCAGAAATTGTTGCCGGTGCCTTACAGGATAACGACCGCGCATTAATTGTGGGCCGCAGATCGTACGGTAAAGGTTTAGTGCAACGACCCTTCCGACTTAATGATGGCTCAGAATTAAGACTTACCATTTCAAGATATTATACCCCAAGCGGCCGCTCTATTCAGAAACCTTACGGGAATGAAGAAGAGTATGATCAGGATATTTCTAAACGTTACAAGAAAGGCGAATTCTTTTCGGCCGACAGCATTCACTTTAATGATTCGCTAAAGTACGAGACTGTAAACGGCCGATCTGTTTATGGCGGTGGTGGGGTAATGCCCGATTATTTTGTGCCCTTAGATACTACATTGGGTGGCAGCCGTTACTTTAATGAATTGTTTGCGGCTAATATTCTGCGCGAGTATGCTTTTAAATATGCAGAAGAAAATAAAACCCGGCTGTCAGCAAAAGGCTACCCGGATTACCTGCAAAACTTTGAAGTAAGCGATGTGATGTTAAGCCAGGTAGTAGTGATGGGAATTAAGAATAAAATTGAAGCCCGCCCCAAAGACCTCGAAAAAAACAAGCGATACTTCCAGGTTTATTTAAAAGCGGAGATTGCGCGCAATGTGTGGGATAATCAAAGTTTCTACCCGATCATAAACGAAACTAACGAAGTGTTGCAACAGGCTATTAAACTTTTCGATCGCATTCCGGAATTAGACCGGAGTAAGATGTAAATAAAATTCTAATATGCCGCGTAGGGAGTTCACCCAAACTTGGCGTTCATCATTTGATTAGCGAAATGGCAATTTGGCAAAGAACAATTTACATTGACATCGGATCGAAAAATTTCGATGTAAATGATGTTATACCATTACTAGATAGTCGCTTTAAAAGAGATTGGATGGTGGAATCAGGACAATGTTGGGGTGATCCTGAAAGGAATGATATTTTTGTATCGTGGGACAAAGAGACAAATTCAATTACTGACGATATTAGAGTTAGAATAGACTTAAGAAATTTAGAGGTTGAATTCATTCAAAAAGTAATTGACCTGACAGTCGAACTTGGACTTAAGTTGAAAGTTATTAGAACTGATTTTTTTGAGCCTGCATTACCAGAAATCTTCAGAGTTTTAAAGGACTCAAATGCCCACAAATTCACCAAAGACACAAGGAAATTCTTAGATGACTTTGAGAAAGGGATAATACATCCTGAGTAACAGTTTCTGTGTTTATCACTTTATTGTTTTCATGGTGATTTGATTTTTCTACCTTCACGATGATTAATTCACTTCATCCATGTACTACCACCGTTTAGGAAAAATTCCGCATAAGCGTCACACACAGTTTCGCCAACCAGACGGAAGTCTATATAAAGAAGAATTGGTAAGCTCCGAAGGGTTCTCCGGAATCTATTCCAACCTGTATCACATCAATCCGCCCACGCGCATTAAAGCTGTAAATAATCCGGTAAAATACGGGCCGCAAATCATTAAAGATTATGCCTTGCGGCAAACACATTTAAATACATCAAAAGTTACCACCACCGGGCAAGATTATCTTACAGCGCGTAAAGTTCTGCTGGCCAACAACGATTGCTCTATTTCTATTTGCTCGCCCGTGCAACGCAAAATGGATTACTTCTACAAGAATGCCGAGGGCGATGAAGTAATCTATATTCACGATGGTAAAGGGGTTTTAATTTCACCTTTCGGGAAACTTGAAATAAAGCAAGGCGATTATATAGTAATACCTCGCACGGTTATTTATAAACTTGAATTTGAAGAAGGCCCGTTACGATTGTTAATTATCGAAGCCGCCTCGCCTGTTGAAACCGTGAAGCGTTATAGGAATGAGTTAGGACAATTGGGTGAACATGCTCCGTATTGCGAGCGCGACATGCGGCCACCACACGAATTAATTACCGACACCAGTAAAGGCGAGTTTCTAATGAAGATTAAAAAGCAGGGGTATCTGCATCAGTATGTGTATGACTACTCTCCTTTGGATCTGGTGGGTTGGGATGGTTTCCTATGGCCATATGCATTTTCCATTCACGACTTTGAACCTATAACCGGGCGCATTCACCAACCACCACCGGTGCATCAAACTTTTCAAGCACATAATTTTGTAATCTGTTCATTCGTGCCGCGCTTATTCGATTATCATCCATTGGCCATTCCGGCTCCGTATAATCACAGTAATATTGATAGCGATGAAGTATTATATTATGCCGAAGGAAATTTTATGAGTCGCAGGGGAATTGAACGTGGTTCGTTTACGTTACATCCGGGTGGCTTACCCCACGGCCCGCATCCGGGCACGGTAGAAAAAAGCATTGGCGCAAAAGAAACACATGAGTTGGCTGTAATGATCGATACATTTAAACCTTTATTTTTAACCGAAGACTCATTAGAATTTCTGGATAAAAACTATCCTATGAGTTGGACAGATAATATGGAGGGTGGGTTTAATGAGATTAATACTCCATAAATAACTTCGAATTCAAAATTTAAGATTTAAAAACTTAGACTATGAAAGCACTACTACCTCTTATACTCTTAGAGTTGAGTATTGTCTGTTTTGCCCAACCCAACATTACCGGAGCCTGGCAGGCTGGCACCGAAGAAAACAATATGGTTATGATTGTTGCCGATAAATTTTATGCTGTTGCGGTTTATAATCTGAAGGATAAAAGTTACATCGGCACTTATGGTGGAACGTTTCGCATCGAAAAAGGAGAGTTTATTTTTATAAACGAGTTCAACACATTAAACAAAGATGATATTGGTGTGGAAGGTCGTTCTGTGTTTCAGTTAAAAGGTAACACCTTGAAGCTAGCGACTCATGATTACAAAAAACTAGACGATGGTAAACCCGGTGCATTAGCAGGCGCATGGCTAATTACAGGTCGCGTAACAGGTAATGGCATGCAACCCATGACTCCCGGTGCACGTAAAACCATGAAAATACTTTCGGGCACACGCTTTCAGTGGATAGCCTATAATAGCGAAACAAAAGAATTTTTTGGAACCGGTGGCGGCACCTACACAACCGAAAATGGTAAATACACCGAAACCATTGAAGTATTTTCGCGCGATAACAATCGCGTAGGCGCAAAACTCGAATTTGATTTTTCTTTTGTGGAGGGCAACTGGCGCCACAGTGGCAAGAGTAGCACAGGCCAACCTATTGATGAAATCTGGACGCAACGTCAGAAATTAGGAATCTAAAACCAATGTCGTTTCTTCAAGCCACTTTTTTTATAGCCTCACCTAATTCTTCTCCAAAAGAGAGGACGTTAAAGGTGCTTAAGGAAACGACATTAAATCTAAACTTATAATCGCATGTCAGTTTTTTCTATGCCACTTTCTATCCGTTGGTCGGATATTGATGCCAACCGCCACCTACGCCATTCGGTGTATTACGATTTTGCAGCCGCTGCCCGCATGCAGTTGCTAAGCGAACGCGGCCTCACCACCGAAAAGTTTGAAGAGTTTGCAATAGGCCCCATTCTGTTTCGGGAAGAAGCTATCTTCCGAAGAGAAATCAGGCTGGAAGATAAAATAGCATTAACAGTAGAATTATATAAAAGTACAGCCGACTTCAGTCGCTGGAGTTTACGACATACTTTTTTGAAAGAAGACGGTACGCTGGCCACTACGCTAAGCATTGATGGTTCGTGGATTGATCTGAATCTGCGCAAGCTCGCGCAGCCCAATGAGTACATTAAAAATATCTTCTCAGAATTTCCTAAGTCCACCGACTTTCAGTGGATTGAGGTTACAAAGAAGTAGCCCACTTTTCTATTACCTGTGGATAATAGTGGTGTTCCAATTGTTGCACCTTCGCAGCAATTTGTTCAGGGCTATCAGATTTTTCCACGCGACATTTGTGCTGCGCTAAAACTTTGCCCTCATCGTAGTGCGCATTTACTTCGTGAATAGTAATTCCGGTTTCACTTTCGCCTGCTGCTTGTACGGCTTCATGCACGCGCATACCATACATACCCTTGCCACCAAACTTCGGCAACAAAGCCGGATGAATATTTATAATGCGATTCGGGAAAGCCTCAATAAGATTTTGCGGAATCAACCACAGAAAACCAGCCAGCACAATATGCGTTACTCCGGCTGCTTTTAACATACTCACTATCTCATCGCTTTCGCGGAATTGTGATTTGTTAAAAACCAAAGTTGAAATATTGTAACGGGCTGCCCGCTGCAAACCATAAGCTTCTGAATTGTTACTTAACAACAATACAACTTTTATAGATTCGTGATTTTGAAAATGAGCGATAATCTTTTCTGCATTCGATCCGCTACCAGAAATAAAAATTGCTATCCGCACCAGGCTCATATCAAGTTGCTAAATAAAAATCATACTTAAAATCCCCAACAGCATAATAATTTTGCACCACTGACTAAGCCAGTAAAAATCTTTTTTTGTGTCGGCTACAATCAGCCTGCCTACAAAAAATGCCAAGGGCAGAAAAAGAAAAACCAGAAAATAATACTCCGGTAGTTTGGTGTATTCGTAATTCAGGTACATCACCACAATCGCAAACAGCATCAGCAAACTGTAAATAACCCATTTGGTTTTACGCACACCCCAAACAATGGGCAGCGTTCTACACCCAAATGTATTATCGCCTTTCAGGTCTTCCATATCTTTTACAATTTCGCGCACCAGCGTTATAAAAAAAGCAAACAAGGCATAGATGGAAACCAGTGCATAATTTTCGTGATACAGAATATTAACCAACCATACCGACAAACCCGTAAGTAGCGCTACTACAAAATTCCCGATAAAAGGTTGGCGCTTTAAATTGTTTGAATACCACCACAACAAAAAAGCTGAAATAAAATGAATAGCAGCCACGCGTAATCCCAGCAAAAGCCCCAAGGCTATCCCCGTAAGGGAAAGTGCCGTGTGAAAAAACAAGGCATACCTGCGGGTAATGCCTTTGCCAATCACTACCCTATCGGGTTTGTTGATCAGGTCAATTTTAATATCGTAATAATCGTTAATGATATAACCTGCTGCCGCGATGATGGCCGTAGAAACTGCCAACACCAACAATCGCCAATCCCAAACTAAAGCACGATCAATCAGAAAGCACGCAGTAAAATACTGGGCCATACCAATTATTACCAGGTTCCAGAACCGGGTAAGGCGAATGAGTGCGCGTAAACTAAAGGGCTGCCGTTGTGCGTTGGCCATGTCCGCAAAGGTAACCGGATTTTACCTTTGCGGATAGACACTACTACAAATTAAAACCTGAGCGCCAGCATCACCATAAAATTTCTACCGGCCTGCGGGTAATAAAAATTCTGACGGTACTCAGTTGGGCCACCAAAATATCCGTAGGTGTAACCATTGGATGAGTAGGTTACATCAAAAATGTTATTCATCAATCCACTTAGTGAAATTTCGCGCATGCCTTTTGGTTTCCAGGAATAACCGATGCGCAAATCGTTTATAAAATAGGCGTCAATTACACGCGAGCTGTTCGAGGTATTATCCAGAAACTGTTGCCCAACATATTTGGTTAACAAGGTAACTTCCAGATTGGCGATTGGTGTAACCACAAAACCGGAACCGGCAATTACCGAAGGTGAAAATGCAATATCAGTATTTCTGTAGGTGTTCGTTACTTCAATGTAGTCATCAAAATTTTCACCATAGTCGTAAATCACTTCATTAAATTCTGCAATCTTATTGCTACTGAATGTAAAATTGGCCGTCCACGATAACGTTGAATTAATCCGCCATAGCGCTTCCAGTTCCACACCTGCGCGATAACTATCGGCCACATTGGTGCGAATCAACGCGCCCACATCGTTTACCTTACCGGTAGGAACCAATTGATTTTTATACTTCATGTAGTAATAGTTTGCGTTCAGATTCAAGTTGCGCTTGCGCCAACGCCAACCCGTTTCAAAGTCGCCCATGCTTTCATGTTTGGGAGTGGTTCCGGCTAATGCATCAATAAAATCATCGCGCACGGGTTCGCGGTTACCCACGGCATACGAACCATAAAATTGATTATGTTGATCTATTGCATAGGTTAATCCCAACTTCGGATTGAAAAAATTAAATTGTTTGTTCACCACAAAATCAAACTGCCGGTTTTCTTTACCCGAAGCATTGTAATCTATTCTTCGATACTGCAAATCCACAAAACCTTCTACCTTTTTTGAAAACGCGTAGGTGTTTTTCCAGTACATGGTAAAATCTTTTTTAATGCCTTTGTTAAAATAGTATTGATAATCTTTTGGCACTTCCGAAACCTGTGCCCAGATAATCTGGCCAAAGTGATCGCCATCATACTTATTCCACGCGCCACCTAAAATCGAATTAAGTCTTTCAGTTTCGTAGTTGAGTGAATACGTAACGCCATAAAAATCATTATCGAGCCAGCGCCTGCGTATCAAATCGGTTGAAGAAATAGTTTCACCACCAATTACAACATCGAGCAATCCATAATCTTCAAAATCATTATCGATGCGATATTCTTCATAATAACCTCTTCCTTTTGTGTAGTGTAAAGCTCCTTGCAATGTAAGTTTATCGGTAGCCCGATGCGAAGCATGAAACTGATAATGATCTTGCTGATAGTTGTCTTCCTGATTTTGGTACGTGTAAAGATTAAACGTGCGGCCCGAGGCCAGGAGATTATCGAGTTGTTGCTGATTCCAACCTTCGGCTGCAGCCGTTTCAAGCATACCGGCTTCATCATTTTTCAATCGCGATTCAGGTACACCATACCAGCTTTGATACGTTGCTTCTTTGCCTCCAAAGATGATGGCCTTCAACATCGTTTTATCACCATAATAACCACCCGATACCGAGTAAGATTTCAAATCAGAACTGGCGCGATCAATGTATCCATCAGAAGTAATTTTTGATAACCGGCCATCAAACACAAACTTGTTGTTCAATAAACCTGTACCAAATGCTATTGTGTTGCGTAATGTATTAAACGACCCGACAGAATTAACCACATCCGTATAACCTACATCATTACGCGTATTGGTTTGCAGATTTACACTGGCACCAAACGCACCGGCACCATTGGTAGAAGTACCCACACCTCTTTGTACTTGCACACTTTGCACCGAGGTAGTAAGATCGGGTGTGTTAACCCAAAACACGCCTTGGCTTTCGCTATCGTTAACCGGAATACCATTGATCGTAACATTAATTCGTGTGGCATCGCTTCCGCGGATGCGCAAGCCCGTGTAGCCCACTCCGGCACCAGCATCGGAAGTACTTACCAGCGATGGCGACCAGTTTAGTACAAAAGGTAGATCCTGTCCAAAGTTTTGTTTCTGTAAAGCAACCTTGTTTATGGTGGTTGCTACGGTTGGGCCATTGTCGTTTGCACGGGTAGCCGTAACAATTACCTGATCGGTAACCCGCACATCTTCTT
Organism: Cytophagales bacterium; assembly: GCA_017303795.1. GTDB lineage: Bacteria > Bacteroidota > Bacteroidia > Cytophagales > Cyclobacteriaceae > ELB16-189. Next base: position 135,619 of record JAFLBR010000007.1, read on the forward strand.
GTAACGTAATCACTAGATCTTTTTCATCTGTTGATAACGTAAGTGCGAGTACCTGATACCCGACATAGCGCACTTCAGCTTCGTATGTACCTGCGCTCAGGTTGTTGAAACTAAAATAACCCAGTTGGTCTGTTACCGTAATTCGCGCAGGCGATTTTAATTGAACAGTTGCACCGGGTAATGGAACAGTCTGGCGATCGGCCACGCGACCGCGAATGGATTGCGCACTTAACACGCCTGGCACCGCCAGCAATGCTAATGCAAAAAATGATTTGAACATGTTTTAATAAGTTTAAAGTCAGGTGCATAGGGGAACACACCCTTTAACTTATTTATCTGATACACCTTGTATCAGATTGCCTCCCTTCGGCCGCATTACCGGCATCAGGTTCAGTGGGTATAATCTCAGCCCGAAATATTAAGGCACCCCTTTGTCGTTTGACGGAGCAAAAGTAAACAGGAAATTTTAATTCCCTAATTTGTAAATGTTATGGCGTAATAACGACAGCTTCGCCTTTAACTATTTAATCTGCCAAACAACTTCTATTTTTACAGGATGTATAAAGCTACCGTTTACAACAAAACATTCGATATTGAAACTGCTGAAGCCGGGTTTCTGGTGAATGGAGAAAATGTAGCGTGGGATCTGGTGAAGATCAACGATACCACGTTTCATATTTTATATCAAAATAAAAGTTATACAGCCGAGTTGGTAAAGACCGATCGCGAAAGCAAAACCTTTACGTTTAAGATTAACGGCCGCACCTATCCCGTTACACTAAAAGATAAATTCGATTTGTTGCTGGAGAAGATGGGATTAAACAACACGGCTGGCAGCAAAGTAAATAATGTGAAGGCACCTATGCCGGGGTTAATCGTTGATTTAAAAATTCAGGTAGGTGATAGTGTAAAGCAGGGCGATGCGCTGTTGATTCTGGAGGCGATGAAAATGGAGAACATTTTAAAATCGCCAGGCGAAGGCGTGGTTAAAAACCTGAAAGTAAAAAAAGGTGATAGTGTGGAAAAGGGGCAGGTGTTGGTGGAGTTCTAAAAATGGATTAGTACAAATCATGCATTCTAATGCATGATTTGTACTACAAAAACATCGAATTTTATTAAAATAGGCACATTTTATTGAGTGTGGATAATATTTATTGCAAGTAATTATTTTGCAGCGTATCGATTATGGTAACATGAAGATTCGTTAGCCAACATAATTAAATGGAATGCTTATGCTGAACAACAAGGCGGACTACTTCTATTTGATGCGAACAGATTTTACCTGCAGCGATAAAATTTCTGTTTTAAACTGGCGCGAAGTGCGTACACTCAGAAGGTTGTTTTAGTAATTAATATCATCATAGAAGAACAGAAGAATTGAAGATATTAAACTTTTGGAAAAGAGTAAGACTGCTGTTATAGAATAACCCAATTTTTTTTAACTTTAGTAAAACATCTCAAACTATGAAGCTCGAGGATCAGGTTAAACAAGTGACAGAATTGATGGCCGACTTAATCCCCGTGGTTGATCGTCTTGCACAAAATCAGGAAAAGAATACAGATGTCATTTCTCAACTCATGGAAACAACCCGAAAGACAAATCTTGAAATGTCTGAAATGAGAATTTCCAATATGAGGCTGGCTGAAGCAATTGAAAAACTTATTCTTAAGATTGACAAGGTGGATCAATTTGAAGAAAGACTTGTCAAGATTGAGCGGGCTGTGTTTAAATGATTTTCTTTGGAATAGACTTTAATAATTCAGCTCTAAACCTCACCTCCTAAACCCTGGCAACGCAAGTTTAAATTTCACAGCCAGCAGCCGTATTACAATAATCATTACACTTGATATTACCAGATTAAGATTTCGGCTTATCTCGAAGTTTAATAATACCAGGTAAAAGATAGCACCCACCAGACAAGCTGTAGCATAAATTTCTTTGCGGAAGAGTACCGGAGTTTCGTTGGTTAGCACATCGCGGATAACGCCACCCATAATAGCCGAGAACATTCCCATAATGGCGGCAATCTCAGGGCGCACACCCAGGCTAAGAGCTTTTTCTACACCCAGAATAGTGAAGAACGAAATACCCAGCGTATCGAACAGTAAAAATGTTTTGCGTAGCCGAAGCAAAAAGTTGAAGAACAAATATGCAATCAGCACTCCGGCTAATATGGCGTATAAAAAATGGATATCGCCAATCCACACCAACGGATAACTGCCCAACATAATATCGCGCAAAGTTCCACCACCAATGGCCGTAACAAACCCGGTAAAGCTTGCACCAAACAAATCGTTATGATGATCGCGAATAGCCAACGCGCCAGAGATGGCGAAGAAAAATGTGCCGAGAAGTTCGAAGGAATATTGGAGAGTCATTCTTTGTTGATTCAATACCACAAAAGTAGGTATTGGGAATCAGGCATTTGACGTTAGGCAAAAAACACCTTTAAATTCCTTCAAATCGTAATATATTTGCTGGATTTAATTCCGATCTACACACTCCTATGAAATACAAACGCATTCTCCTTAAACTCAGTGGCGAAGCCCTGATGGGTTCCAAAAACAGTCACATTGATCCGGCCGTGCTGGAGCAATACTCGGAAGAGATTAAAGCCGTTAAGGAACAAGGAGTTGAAGTGGCAATTGTAATTGGAGGTGGTAATATTTTCAGAGGCGGTCAGGCTGAGGCTTTGGGCATCGACCGCGTGCAGGGCGACTACATGGGCATGTTGGCCACGGTAATAAATGCTATGGCGTTGCAAAGTGCGCTTGAACGCCACGGCATGTACACCCGCTTAATGGCCGGTATAAAAATGGAGCAGGTTTGCGAACCGTTTATCAGGCGCAGGGCGATCCGCCACCTCGAAAAAGGGCGGATCGTTATTTTTGGTGCCGGTATTGGTAACCCATATTTTACAACCGATTCTACTGCAAGCTTGCGGGCCATTGAAATTCAGGCCGGAGTAGTATTAAAAGGCACCCGTGTGGATGGTGTGTACGATAAAGACCCTGAAAAATTTAAGGATGCCGTGCGTTACAGTACACTGAGTTTTCAGGAGGCGTACCAGAAGAAGCTGAACATTATGGACATGACAGCCTTTACACTTTGCCAGGAAAACAAGCTACCCATTATTGTGTTCGATATGAACAAGCAAGGCAACCTGCTAAAGATTGCACGTGGCGAAGAAGCCGGAACATTAATAAGTTAATGGTTATGTATAAATTAATTCTTGAACTTGATAATCGGTCGTATTTTCTTACTTCCGTAAACATAGGCAAGTACAACCGGGGCGGAGAATACGAACCAAGCCCGGCAGACAACACGCTTCAGCTTCAAGTAAAGACATTAAAGATGGATAACTTTCTATGGCATTGGGCTGATAACGACACTATCGTAAAGAAAAATGGAAAAATTAAATTGTTGGATGCCACCAACGATGCGTTGCTTCAAACTTATTCGTTTGAACAAGCCTATTGCTTATCGAGCAATATGAGTCTTTACAGTGCCAGCGATGCCAGCGAAGTAAGCCTATCTGTATCGGCAGCTAAAATTAAAATTGAAATTCATGAATATGCCTTTACCCCAGGTGCTGGTGAAAGAGGCTGATCTAAAATTTAATCTGAATTTTTTATGGAAGAATTAGAATTATATCTGGACGAAGCAAAAGAGCAAATGGGTAAAACCCTTGTTCATGTTGGTAATGAGTTGGCCAAGATCAGAGCAGGCAAAGCCAATCCTAATATGTTGGATGGTATTCAGGTTTCTTATTACGGTACGATGAGTCCACTGAATCAAGTGGCTTCTGTTACCGCACCGGAAGCGCGCACCTTGTTTATAAAGCCTTGGGAAAAAAGTTTAATTCAGGAAATTGAACGCGCCATTATGATTGCCAACCTCGGGCTTACTCCCCAAAATGATGGGCAACAGATAATCATTAACATACCCATGCTTACCGAAGAGCGCAGAAAACAATTGGTGCGGCAGGCATCGCAGGAATGCGAACACGGTAAAGTAAGTGTGCGCAGCATCCGTAAGGACACCAACGAACAACTGAAAAAAATTAAAGGTGTTTCGGAAGATGATGTGAAGAATGCAGAAGAGACTGTACAAAAACTCACCAACGAGTTTATTGAAAAAATTGATGCCTTAATGAAAAAGAAAGAGGCCGAGATTATGACGGTTTAATTTGACGATTTGAAAATTAGGTAATTTGAAAATTTAAGCCATGACGCAATCTCATTTTCAAATTAAGTAATGCATCCAGTACTCTTTAAAATAGGCTCGTTTACCATTTACACCTACGGGTTTTGTATTGCCATTGGCGCGTTGCTTGGGTTTGCATACATGTACTGGCAAGGCAAAAAACAGTATGGCATTACATTCGATCAAAGCAACAATCTTTTTATTTTATTGGTAATAGCCGGAGTGGTGGGCGGAAAATTATTTATGATTTTCGAAGACCCTTCACTTTATTTTAGTCAGCCTAAAAAACTTTTCTCAGGAAGTGGGTTTGTATTTTATGGCTCCTTGCTTACCGCAATACCGGTAATGCTCTGGTACTTCCGGAAAATAAAAGTACCCGTGCTGGGCATGTTAGATGTAATGGCTGCAGTAACCTGTATTGTGCATGGCTTTGGTCGTGTGGGTTGTTTTATGGCCGGTTGTTGTTATGGTTTGCCAACCGATAGTTTTTTAAGTGTAGTGTTCAGTAACCCTACTTGCCAAGCTGAACCCTTGCATACTCCGCTCTACCCTACCCAATTGTTTGAAGCCACATTCATCTTTTCAATTCTGATTGCGCTACTGATTCTTAAAAAGAAAAAACAATTTGATGGCCAGTTGTTTCTGATTTATCTGATGGTGTATGCTGTTGGCCGTGGTGTATTGGAAATCTTTAGAGGCGATATTGAGCGTGGGTTTCTTATCGAAAATATTCTTTCCAATTCGCAGTTCATCTCTATTCTGGTCGCTTCAGTTGCGCTTTATTTCTATATTCGTCTTAACAGAAACAAGAAAATAACCACCGGCTAATTATGGAACAGGAAGGCTTTGTAAAAAAAACTGTGCGCACTACTGTAAAATGGGTAAAGCGTTTACTGCTTATTGCGTTGGTACTTGGCTTGGGTGTGCTTGCTTTTGGCTATTGGGGAGTTTATGAGCGTGGAATTTGGGCTGGAAAAGTACTGAGTGTTTCCGAAAAGGGTATAATTTTTAAAACTCACGAAGGAAAGGTTTCGATGGAATCGTTTGGAGCATTGAAGGGTACAAGCCCAATTGCCGAAACTCGTGATTTCTCTGTTGAATCAAATAACGAAACACTAATTGAAGACCTCCAAGAGGTAGCACTAAAAGGAGATCGGGTAAATCTCCATTTTGTTAAGCGCTACGTACGCTTTCCATGGCGTGGCGACACTAAATATTTTGTTGAGAAAGTGGAGCGGGCAAACGCTAACTAAGGTGCGCGAGGCAACTATCATCCTTTATGGCTCCTATGGCTATACGGGTAGATTAATTGCCAAAGAATGCATCAAAAAAAATTTAAACGTAATTCTGGCTGGTCGTTCTAAAGAAGCACTTCAACAACAAAGTGCCGAAACAGGATTTCCATTCGAAGTTTTGGATGTTGCCAATAACACTTCACTTCGGGCATTGCTTTCAAAAGGTAAAGTAGTTATTCATTGCGCTGGCCCTTTTCGCCACACCGCAAAGGCTATGGCCGATGCGTGCGTGGAAACCAAAACTCATTACACCGATATTACCGGAGAGTATCAGGTTTTTGAATTGCTGGCTGATTACGATCAAAAAGCAAAAGCTGCAGGCATCACCATCATGCCCGGCACAGGTTTCGATGTAGTGCCTTCCGATTGTTTAGCGCTGCATTTAAAAAACCGATTGCCATCTGCCACACATCTACAACTTGCTTTTACCATGTCGAAGGGTGGGCTTTCGCGCGGAACAAAGAAAAGTATGGTGGAAGGATTAGGAGAAGCCGGACAAATTCGAGTAAATAGAAAACTAATCAACCTTGCTTTGGGAGAAAAAAGTATGGAGGTTGACTTTGGTGTATTTAAAACACCAACACTTTGTATTCCGTGGGGCGATATTGCTACCGCCTGGCGAAGTACGGGCATTCCCAACATTGAAGTATATACAGGTGTTACTTCGCGCATGATTAAAAACGTTAAGCGAATAAAGTATATAAACTGGTTGTTGAAAAAGCGTTGGGTTAAACGTTTTCTGCTAAAGCGAATTGACAATCAAAAAACCGGACCCAGTGATGAGAAGAGAGAAAGCGGACGAAGTTTTTTATGGGGAAAGGTTTGGGACGATGCCGGAACCCAGGTTGAGAGCAGGCTTGAAACGCTAAGTGGTTATGCACTAACCGCCAGAACTTCCGTCCTCATTGCTGAAAAGATTATTTCAGGAAATTTTAAATCAGGCTATCAAAGTCCGGCTATGGCTTATGGTGCTGATTTGGTTTTAGAAATTGCCGGCACACAGCGAACTGATGTCAGCATCTCTTAAACTAAATAAATTTAAGGTAAGAACAACTACTCCGACCCAGAAACCAACAATTTATCCAGTTCTTCTTTCTCTTTCATCGAAACACCCTTCTCGTTTTTGCTTTCGGGGTGCCGCGTTTGGGTAGTTAAGATTACGGGCCTATCGCGATAGATAATTTTTTCTTGGAAAACAGTATCGGGCTTTGAAGCAACATAAAGTGTATCCCGAACAGTTACTTGTTCTACCAGAGTAACCGGTTCTGGTTTTATCTCCGGTTGTCCTATCCACCAACCCAACACACCAAACACCAGTGCCGTAACCGCATAGCCCCACACTGGTTTATACCAAACGCTATGCGCTGCTTGATGTTGAACCCTTAAACTGTGTTTCAGTTGCTGAAGGGATTCTTTGCCTGGTGCACTTACTGGATTTGCATTAAACCAAGCTACAACTTGTTTACCAGAAGCACGCAAAGCTTCATACTCTTGTACAGATTCCACCCACTGGTTTACGCACTGCAATTCCTGCGGGGTTAGTTCATGGTAAGATTTTGATTGAAGCAGTGCCTCAAACTTTTCAAAATCATTCTCCTTCTCCATCATACTGATTTTTCTTTTAGTACAACTCTATACTGATTCAACTCCAGCGCCAACTGTTTGCGCAGATAAAACAATCTTGATTTAACCGTGCCTTCTGGCATAAACACCACCTGACTGATTTCTGAAATACTTAACTCATCTTCATAACGCAACAAAAAAATTGTTTTGTCTTCTTCGTTTAAAGTTTCCAGCAACAAGGCAAGCCTGTTGTTAGCCGAAACAAGATCCAGTTCTCTATCAAGATCGCGCTGATCGAATGCTACCGGACTATCCAACAACATTCTGTTTTCTTTTTTACGATACTCGTTCTTGCACATATTATGCGCCACTGAATAAGCCCAGGTTGAAAACTTTCGTGAGGCATCAAACTGTTGTGGGTTATGAATAATCTTCAAAAACAAATCGTGCAGAAAATCTTCTGCCATTGTTCTGTTGTTCCAAAGCATACGCGTAAAATAGCGCAGCAGGGAAGCGCTGTACCGCGTGTACAATTCTGTAAACGCAGCCTCGCTTCCCTGATGAATCTTCCGCATCAACTCCTCGTCTGGCAAACGAGCGAGTTTAGGTTTAAAAAACATTCAGACTATTTTTCTATAATTTCCATAAAAACCCGGAAACCCACTGCAGCATCCGGATTACTATAATTGTTTATGCTTTTAAAGGTTGATTCGGCTGGTGCATGGTTCCAACTTCCACCACATGCTTTTCCTTTCTCATTTATCATCTCAGCCACGTTGCCTACAACATCATACAAACCAATATCATTAGGGAAGTAAGTTTTTGTTGGTGCCATGGCTGCCCAGCCATCGTAGTTAGAAGGCTTGCTGCCTCTGTAACCAGGGCACGCACAAGGCTCAGATTTAAAGTTACCCAGATAACATCCTTTATGGTTAAGCGGTGAGTTTCTTAATCCGAAATATTTAAACCACGGGTATTGAATTTCCGGATCGGACAAGGATACCTTCTTAACTTCGGCTTTCATATCAAACTCCGATCCGTTAGGTGTAAGTTTCACTTCTACTTCCTGTTCATTCAATTTCCAACCTGTAGGATTTTTAATTCCTGCGGCAGCTATCTGCCATTCATCCAACGAAGGTAACCTGAACTTTACTTTCTTATACTTACGCTCGGTAGCATTGTTATATTGTTGCGTTAGCCATTCACAATAAGCATTGGCTGCTTCGTACGAAATATTTACGGCCGGGTAATGATTGAAGTAGCGGTTCTTTTTTGTTTCGGTTCGTGCCAATGCATAATTAGTCATAAAAGCTAAGGCCGGTTCTTCATATCTACTGAAATCAAACTTATACTGTTCGTGTAAATCGTTCAGTTTATTAACTTGAAGGTACTCCAGAAACTTGTTGTATTGGGCATTAGTCACTTCAGTGTTGCCTGCATGAATAGATCCTGATACCGGCCTGAAATCATCTTCCCACGATTTTACTTCTATTGCAAAAGGAAAGTATGGAATAATTTCAACAGGCGTTGCGTCTAAATAATGGTTAATCATTTCTTTCTTGCCCGAATCTGTGGCTATCTTTTCCATAATCGCGCGCAGATTCTTTGCCTTTTCAAGCTGACCTTCCTTCTGATACGATTCATACAACAAGATCATCGGCAACAAGTAATTGGAACTGAATGCCCGACCGGCATCGCTATCCGATTCGCCATTAAAATTTACTTGAAGATAATCAAGCATAAATTTTTTCTCCAGATTATCTTTAATCAAAGAAACATTGTCGAGACTATTAGCACTATGCACCGAGGCAAGTCCTACCACATATAAATATTCTTTTATTGACTGAATGTTATCCCGGCCCACGGTAAGGGCATAATAGAATTTTTTATATGGATTGGTCTGTGGCAATTGGGCACAAATCCAGGCACTCTTATTAGCGATCTGATTTCCGACTCCAACCGCGTTTATTCCTACGGCTGCAAATTTACGTTGCACATATTCGGAGTTGTTCAACATCTCAAGATTTAGAATCACCACATCGGTGCGTACGTTTTGTACATCCTGCAAAACAAAAAGTGGCGTGGTAGTGCTCTCGCCTTCCGTAATTAAAACCGCACCCGGCTCCAAACTCATTAACACATTGTAACTGTAATTCAATAAAGCGGGCGATACTTGTCCTTTTGTATAAAGATTTTTACTGAAGGTGGCGCGGCTTTTTTCGTCCATAGAAAACTCGGCATACAATTGCATCAATCCATATGCATCGGCTTGCTCCGGATTAAGGGCATACGCTTTTTTCAACGCGTCATAAGATTCAAAGTTGAAGGCTTCATGCCAGCCTTTCGCTAACCAATACTCGAAAGTGTTGGGTATTGCACTTGCCATTCCGGTTACGAGGCCGGTTAGTTCTTCGCGCGAAGACTGTGCAAATGTGGCCGATGCATAATAGTTGAACCACGCCTGCGGATTATTATGCTGTTTTACTTCAACAGCCCAAGCCTGCTTTTGCGATGCATACCAAGCCACAGGCTTAATTACTAATGTTTTGGGCAGAATGCGTTCGGGCACAACAGCAAACGCAAATGAGGGAATAACGATCAATAAAAGAACAAGACGCTTCATAGTTTCAGGTTTAATGCTCTGTACACCTGAAACTCTAAAACGTTCAAACTCTTTCAAAAACATTTTACAGGATCAAATATGAAACACCCAATCTTTATACTGTCCATCATGCGGATTAAAGTCAGCCTGCTTTTGAAAATGGCTTTCCAGAATTTCCAGTTCGGCAATTCGTTCTAGTTGCAGGTTGCGATAACCTTCTTTGCCGCCCCCTTTTGTAAACCCAAATGTTTGCCAGCATACCAACACAATCTGGTTGCGCGAAGTAGTGCAAACACCATACGGACAAACGGTGCGGGGGAACGGCTCGCCATCAAGCGAAATGCGGCATTGATTTTTGCCTTCCGCAGCAAGCCAAAGTTGTTGGGTTAGTTCTTCCAGGTTCATATAATACTTACCACAAAATCAGGTTGGGGTTCTTTTAGTTTGCCGATAGGTTGTAATTGAAATCCTAACGAAGTCATTTCGTTTTCAAATTCATTTTGTGAATCAGCCTCAACGCATATCAATAAACCACCACTGGTTTGCGGATCGCATAAGGTTAACAACGATTCGGCCCCGATGCCTTTCACTTTTTTATCATAACTCTGCCAGTTGCGCATGGTGTTGTCGGGATAAATCATTTTTGCAGTATAGTAATTCAGATTCTCAATCAACGGCACAGTGCTGTAATTTATCTCAGCCGAAACGCCACTGCCTTCACAAACTTCAAGAAGATGCCCCAGCAAACCAAAACCGGTTATATCAGTTAAGGCAGTAACAAAACTATGTTTGCTGATTGCTGCGCCAACCGCATTTAAAGTAGTCATGTAAGTAACAGCACGGGTTACATCTTCATTCAAAGCCAGTCCGCGCTTTTGAGCTGTTGTAATAATACCCACACCTAATGGTTTGGTTAAGTACAATAGATTACCCGCGTGTGCAGTGTTATTCTTTTTCAGATTTGCTTTTGAAACTGTGCCCGTAACCGCAAGACCAAAAATTGGTTCGGGACTATCAATACTGTGGCCGCCTGCCAACGGAATATTTGCTTCGCGACAAACTTCGCGTGCGCCATCCAAAACTTTTTGTGCTAACTCAGCCGGAAGTTTATCCACTGGCCAACCTAAAATAGCTAACGCCATAATCGGGTTACCGCCCATGGCATACACATCGCTGATGGCATTTACCGAGGCAATTTTTCCAAATGTAAACGCATCATCTACAATCGGCATAAAAAAATCGGTTGTACTGATGATACAGTTGTCGTTGTCTAATTCATAAACGGCCGCATCATCTTTCGATTCATTGCCTACCAATAATTTAGAAAACCCTGCCGACTTAAAATCAGAGTGTAGAATTTTATCCAGCACTGCCGGGGCAATCTTGCAACCACAACCGGCACCGTGAGAATATTGAGTAAGTTTTATTTCGTTCATAATTTAATTTTAAACCACATAGGCACATAGCAAGACTAAAATTTGAACTATTCCTATGTACCTCTATACCGTTAATTTTTTATTTATCAGACAACAAACGAAAGTACTCATTTACATACGTTCGCTGACCTTCGTTAGTACTTCTTTTAATAACATAGAAACACAGGTCATATAGATCAGGTCAAACACAAAGATTGCTATGTGACTATGTGGTTAACTTCCCTGCAATATTATCTACACCCCCACCATCCCACTCAACAATTCGCTTAATCCTTTCCTTTCGCTTCTCAATTCCGTGAAGGTAAGCTTTATCATAGTACGTAAGTAAAGTATGCATTACTGCAACCATATCTCCTTCCAGTAATTTTTGTTTTGCTGTGTTAAAATGCTGCCCACCCAATCGTTTCACAATCCTACTCATGATAGAAAGAAACTCATCACGATTCGCTTTTCCATATTCTTCAACCAATCGCTTAACGCGAACTTCTTTATCTACCTGCAGCTGAACCAACGGGCTTTTGTTCATCTGCAACCAGAACTCACGTGGCAAAAAAATTTGCCCGATAGCTATCGACTCATCTTCAACCCAAACTGGTTTGTTCGGATTCAGTTGAAGAATTGATTCAAATAAATTATTCTGAAATTGTTCGGTGCTTGGTTGCGGATTCATAAACAACCCACCAAACACTGAACCTTTATGACTTGCCAGGGTTTCGAGATCAAGAACCTGTTCACCATTTGCCCGAAGTGCCCGAAGAATTTCACTCTTGCCACTTCCCGTACAACCAGTAAGCAAAACAAGCTTCAACGGTTTAGCAAACGACTCAAGCGCTTTTTGTCGATAAGTTTTGTAGCCACCTTTAAGTGAATGTGTTTTAATTCCGGCCATACCCACAAACTGGCAAAAGTTATTGGAGCGCATACCGCCACGCCAGCAATGCACCAGCAGTTCTTTGGCATCGGTAGCTTTTTCGGCTTCGTTAATTATATCTAACAGTCGCGGGCCAACCAACCTAAAGCCGGTTTTAATAGCTTCAAGCTGACCTTTCTGTTTATAATCGGTACCAACCAGAACTCGTTCCTGATTATTTAGAATAGGAATGTTGATGGCACCCGCAATGTGACCTGATTGAAATTCGCCTTCGGAGCGTACATCTACTACCGGCAAGGTTTTTCTTAACGCAAAAAAATCTTCAATGGAAATGGTCATCGTTCTAATTGGGAACGATGGTAAAGATAATTAAGTCTGAACTAACTAATCGTTAAAATTAATTACAATGCTTGAGGCAATGCCTACACGAAAACCATAATTCAGATATTGTCCATCCTGAAAAGCCGCTGCTACTTCAAGTCGTAAAATGCGCAGAATGCCATCAATACCATACCCTACTTCGGTATAGTTGCGCGAGGTGGGCGAAGCGAGGTAATTCACAAAAACATTTTCGGTAATACCCACCAACCTTACTTTAGGAATGCGTGTTACCAAAAATTTACGGAAGTGGTAATGTGTGTTGGCCGAAAGATATTCGCGCGAAGTACTGTTGTTATAATAATCCATCAACCGATAGGTTCCTACCGGATCGGCCGTTACAAACCAGGTGCGATTGCCTTGAAAATGTTTGTAATCCATAAAGGATAGATTCTCGGCATTAAAGAATTTTCCGGCTTGCAGGTTTACATCTAATGTACCCCGTATGCCAACCTTTAACGTGTGTTTAAAACCTACTTCTATCTGATCGAATTTTACTTCGCTTTGCGCCACACCACTAATTGCTTTGCGATAGTTTAAACTAAGTAAGGGCGAACTGCCACTTACCCGTGACTTATTACCATTACGGATGCGATACTTCTGCCACGGTCGCGCTTCCAGGCTGGCCGAACCAATGAATGCCCGATTAGGCTCGAAACCTGTATCTGGAATTTCTAAGTTAGCTGGAGCATTGGGTGTATAGTCGCCACGATTTGTTTTGAACAACGTATAGTCTGTTTGATTAGATAACTCTGACCGCCTTGCCCACGACCACTCACTTCGAAGCGTATATTTATCGTTAAAGCGATGTAGGTAATTTAGTTGTACGAAATTGCGTTCGTAAATTTTCATCCAGTTATCGCCATACAATAATGAGATGAATGAATTGACAAAGTGATGAATAGGTTCGTTGGAATTGTATTGTTCTACATAGCGTCCACCCTCTACTGTTATCCGATTATTTTTAAACCTTAAATCGGTGCGCAGTTTACCGGTAAGTAAATCGCGTTCAAATGAATAGCGAAGTATAGGGCTAATCTCTAAGCGCGATGTTTGCGGTCGCGCATCTTTATTGGTAGAATCGCGCTTAACCCAGCGCTTGTAATAACTCATTCTATAAATCAGGTTAAACCCTTCAACCGTATTAAATCCACCGTAAGGTGTATGAATGCGGAAGTTGCTCATCTTACCCAACTTATATGAATCGCCAATCAAAATATCCCAGGGTTGAAAGCCTGGCTTACTATTCTTTCTGTTTGACCGTAACGTATCGCCTTCATCGCGCTTACGCTGAACTTCTGTAATACTATCATTTAAATGATAGCCACGCTCTTCTTCTTTTGAAAGTGGCGTGGGCCTGATCTCAACCCAAAACGTAGAGTCTTTTTTATAAGCAAGCGAATCAACCGAGTAATTGGTTTCCGAAATTACATCGGGCTCTTTCTGTTCTTTAATCTCTTGCTTTTCGTACTCTTTTACTAATTGTCTTAGTTCTTTGCCCGTTACTTCTTTACCCGCATTCAAGCGTTCGTTTATCTCCTGACCTTTCTTCGTGAATTTCTGTTCAATAACTTTTGCTTCTTCTTTATAGATTTTTTCATCGATAACGGTAAGCTCTACTTCTAACTCTGGATTAAGCGTGACTTTGTAATCCTTCATTGTTGCCAGATACTGGCCTTCGAACTCGAACCCAAACACTTTACCCTTAACTTTAAACTGCTGCGATACCGGAAGCCAGGCTTTATCTTCAATTGGGTTATATACTTGCTTGATGTGAAAGTCAATACCCATTTTAATGGTATTAAGTTCAAGACTGTGAATACTCCACCAATCCTCCACAATGTAGATCAAACCCTCAAACACATTATCGCCTCGCGAACGCGGAGTTACTTTTATTTTACTAACCTCGTAGCTCTGATCTTTAAACGAGCCGAGGTATTCAAACCGATAATACGAAAACGCTTTAGGCGAAAGTGGCGAAACCGTTTCAGCAATCTCAGGTTGATAGAAACTACCAAAAATGTATGAGTTAGGTGAAGTGTTTTTACTATCGCCATTGGTATAAACGGCAATTACTTTTTCTTCAAACTTGTTGGGGCGGGTATATTTTATTTCACTTACAGATTCGGAAATAAACACGCGATCTTTGGTGATGCCTTCTTTCTCCAGCGCCTTTTTTGCCAGCCACGGGTAATCGGTTAGCTGACCTTTACCTTTTATATAAACCGTTGCCGAATATGCATCAATTTGTTGTGTGTGAAACTTGGCTTTGGCAATAGCCTTGCGCATAATAGTATAGGCCGGATCTTCTTTACCCGCTTTTACCGTTACGGTTTGCAGTACAACTACCTGAGTTTTGAGTGTTAAATTAATCTCCACAAAATCTTCGCCTACCTCAACCACCCGATTAATCGATTCATAACCGAGGTATTGAAATACTACATCATACTTACCGGGCTTGAGTTGAACTTCGTAGCGACCCTCCATATCAGTAGCGCTGCCGGTTCCGGTTTGTTTTATAAAAATGGAAGCAAAGACAAGCGGCCCCACATCATCGCCTTTAATTACACCGCGAATGCCACCGGCATAAGTTTGCGTTAACGCTCCCAAAAACAGAATTGCAAGTAAATATCTCGTCATGCTTAGCAGATGCAGGATTGAACGGAAGAGTTGTATGCAGGTGACGTTATTGATAAAATTTTTTTAACCGAATGAGTTGCTCCACTGGTTCTGGAACGAGGTAGCGGATAGAATTATTGTGTTTGATGCAATGGCGGATATACGTGGCCGAAATATCCAGCAACGGGGCCTCAACTATATGTACGTTCGGATGACGTTCTAATTCGCTATTTGTTACACCCGGTCGCTGATAAACATATAGACCGAACTGCTCCAGAATCTGCTCATGGTTTTTCCACTTCGAAAAATTCTGCAGGTTATCGCCACCCATAATTACTTTAAACTCTTTAGTAGGATGTTTCTCAGTAAGATATGCCAACGTGTGAATGGTATAGCTGGGTTTGGGTAAATGAAATTCGGCATCGCTTGCTTCTAATTTGTAGTTATCGGCAATAGCCGCTTTTACCATATCGTACCGATCGAACTCATGCAACAAACCTTTGCTGGGTTTAAGTGGGTTTTGCGGGGAGACTACAAACCAAACTTTATTCAGGTCGGTATTTTCGGCCATGATGTTGGCAATAATCAGGTGCCCGGTATGAATAGGATTAAAAGAACCGAAGAAGAGGCCTATTTTCATTCCTTAATAGTTCTTAGATATTGAGTTGGTGAATTAACGGGAATTGATGAGGCTGAAAAATCTTTTAAATCTCTTGTAATAATCACATCTGCATCAACCTCAAGCGCTGTATAAAATTGAAGCGCATCTTCAAAATCTTTAAATGTTGATTTTATGGTTTGACTAAACTCTGCTTTTGTAAGGCTTACTATCTCAACCCACTCCATCATTTCGGTAATAACCAGAAATGGATTCTGACCAGCCTTTCTTACCACATAAGCTACATTGGCGATTGATAACGCTGAAGTAAACAGTCTCTTCTTATGGGTAAATCGTAATTGTATTATCCTTTCGGCCTGATCGGAAAAGGGTTTTCTATCCAATACAAAATCGAGTAGCAGGTTTGTATCTAAAAAAAGCTTTTCCATTACCTGTGCTTCGCAATCAAGATGTCAGCAATTGCATCTTTGTAGTCCACATCATCGGGTATAGACCCTTTTGCAATGCCTTTTAATTTCCTGATAGAATCAAGAGGGTCTTTTTTCTTTTCTTTATTTATCAGGTCTTCAATATGATCTTCAAAAAGCTTGGAAACACTTTTTCCCTTCTTTCTAGCATATTTTTTTGCCTGAGTTACAAGTTTCGGATTTACGCTCAATGTTAACTTGCTCGTCATACGTATAGTTTTTAGCTATACGTAAAACTACCCAATTGCCCTTAAAGTTTCAATTTGGTCAGGAGTTTTTAAAGGCATCGTATAGCCGTTGCGCTTCCTGTAGGGATTTATCCAACTCTTCATTTACCAACACCACATCAAACTTGTCCTGAAAAGTCATCTCGAATTTAGCTTTAAAAATTCTGCGCGAAAGACTTTCTTCTGATTCGGTACCGCGTTCGGTAAGGCGCGCTTTAAGTACTTCCAATGATGGAACCTTTACAAAGATGGCCAATGCTTTTTCACCAAAATATTTTTTCAGGTTAATACCACCTTTTACATCTACATCAAAAATTACATTACGTCCTTCTTGCCAGATGCGTTCTATTTCAGTTTTAAGCGTTCCGTAAAAATTACCAGCATAGACTTCCTCCCACTCAATAAACTCATCGTTATCAATCTTCTTCTTAAAATCTTCGGGTGTTAAAAAATAATAATCTTTTCCGTCCTGTTCGGTACGGCCGCGCTTATCGCGTGTAGATGCTGAAATAGAAAAACCGAGGTCGGGATTATTTTTGAGCAGGTGTTTTACAATGGTTGTTTTACCAGAACCCGAAGGCGCTGAAAAAATAAGCGCTTTACCCGCCATCAGCTTGCTGAGTTTTGACTGATTTGTACTTTGATCTGGTCAACCAGATCGGTAGGTGCATCGCCTCCACAACATTTGGTTTTTAGTAACCTCTTAATGGCCATGTCCAGATCGTACGATTTGAAACACGGCAGGCAACGGTCCATATGATTTTTGAAATACTCCTGTTGTTCATCGGAAGCTTCGCCATCAATAATAACCTGCAGCATTTCCATGCATGTGGGTTTCTTACCATCGGCCAGGATAAACGGATTGTTGGGAGGTGTCATAACTCAGTATTTTTATAACCCATAGATTTGGCGTATTCGCTTAGTTTTTCTTTCAGCAGGTTGCGTGCGCGGTGCAGGCGACTGCGCACGGTGCCGATTGGTATATCCAGAATTTTTGCCATCTCTTCGTATTTAAAACCTTCCAGATCGCACAATATAATTACCGTACGAAAGTCCACATCCAGCGCATTAAGCGCATTTGAGATTTCGTCACCAATCATATCCTTCAGCGATTCTACTCGCAGGTCGGGTGTGATCTGGCGGTTTACATCTTCTGAGTTATAATACGTTTCAACTTCCTGATAATCTACCTTGGAAGGTTCTTTGGTCTTCTTGCGGTAATCGTTGATGAAACTGTTTTTCAAAATGCGGAACAGCCAGGCCTTGGCATTAGTTCCTTTTTGGAATGATTCTACAAACCGATAGGCCTTCAGGTAGGTATCCTGCACCAGGTCTTTGGCATCGTCCCGATCGAGTGTAAGCCTAAACCCGAAATTATACATGGAGTTAATGTGCGGCAGAAACTCGTTGTTGAAGATTTCGTTCTTCTCCTTTTCGGAATAATTCTGTCGGGTTACGATTTCCTCCATAAGGAGCAAAAATAATAAAGAATAACCATCTAATATTGTATTCAGCCCCATAAGGCAGATTTTAGCAATATGAACATCTATTTCTACACCCCCGAGTTTTATTCAGGGGGCACCAAAATGATTTATCGCCATGTGGAAATTCTATCCCGCAATAATGTTGCAGCGTTTGTTCTTCATACGAGAAAAGGATTTAAAAATTCAGGATTTCAACATACCACCCCAATCCGTTATTGGAACGATACCCGGTTAACTGATGAGGATATTATCGTAATACCAGAATACATGGCGATTTGGATGAATAGGGAAATTAACCCAATCGGTATCAAATCATTTTTGAAGCGAAAGTTCTCGAAGAACCGCTACCGCTACCATGCTTATGAAGCTATTCATAGCCCCGCCAGAAAGGTTATCTACAATCAAAATCCGTTTTATACTTTTTTTGATTATCCGGCCATGCCGCATACGTATACACTACCCTACCATTTACCCGATTGCCTGGGTGCGGTTTGCGTATCTCAAAATAATCTGGAGTACCTGCAATTGGCCTTCCCGAATCTTTTCCTTAACCGAATTTATTATTCTATTGACTCTGCCAAATTTATTCCTGCAAATAAAAAAAAGCAGATTGCTTATCTCACGTTTAAAAATCAGAAAGATGTAACGCAGGTGATTAACCTGCTCACCATTCGTGGCAATCTGCATGGGTATGAGTTAGTGCCCGTACAAGGTACCGAAGATGAAGTAGCAAAACATTTTAACGAAGCCGCCATTATGCTCAACTTTGGAAATGTAGAAGGTTTTGGCCTGCCACCTGCCGAAGCGATGTTAAGTGGATGTGTGGTTATTGGTTATCATGGTGAAGCAGGAAAAGAATTTATGTTGCCCGAATACTGTTTTCCAATCAGCAATGGCGACATCATTTCGTTTGTAAAAACTGCCGAAGCCGTTATTCATCAACTTCATGAAAATGAAAATGCCTTTAGCGAAATGAACCAGAAAGCCCGCATGTTTATTGAACGGGAATATTCGCGCGAACGTGAGGTTGACAGCGTAGTGAGTGCATGGAATAAATTTATTGATCTGGCCAGAGCGGTCAGGCCCTGAATCGGGCCAGGTAAAGATAGCTAAGCAGTCGGCCTTGCCATTTATTTTTCCACGTGCGAATTTTTCTGATTTCGAAATCCTGTAGATTATAATTGATTCGAAGTGTATCTTCTTCCGTTTTAGCAGGCTGATCTAACTTGGTATATAATTCGCCTTTGCCAACGGGCTTGCCGTGCTTAACCTGAGTAATATCTAATACTACTATTTTCCAATTACCAAAAAATTCAGCTATCAGTTTGCCCCACAATAAATCTACACCCCAACCCGATTTTGTTAACTTAAATGTAGGAAGTAGTTTTTCAAGTGCAGGCTTTTTCATTAACGGGCACATTAACTCCACTGTGGTTACATAACGAAGGCCCGAATATTTTTTATGCTTCAATACCGGCCAACTCATATAAGAATCGGCTGTAAGAGAAGGTTGAGCAAGCTGAACCGATAGATAATTGAAACAATCAAAAATTTTATTGATCTGGACCCCCGTTACTTCAATATCATCGTCCAGAAAAAAAAATGAAGAGTACTCTTTCAGATAATGTTCATGCTGCGAAAAAAAATCCTGAATCATCCACCATTTATAACTATGATAATGAAAAATTTTTACGCAGGTGTTTGTTAAAATTTCCTGATCGACAATGGTATGATACCCTAACAGCACAACATCAAAATTTCGATTGGCACAATCGGTAATCCATCTGCTGCGTAGCGAGCCGTTGCCAAAAGGCATTACAACAAGATTTTTACCCATTCAGTTGTTCGTTTCGTAAGCCAGTTTTTTTCGGTTATCAAAGGTAGGGTTTATAACCATGGACTATACTAAAAATGTAATGCTAAATTGGCAGCGACAAAAAACCAGAGATCCAATAAATTAAGATGATAGGATGGTAGCTGGATTTGGAATGATTAAAAAATTATCTTCAAGCCTTGAGAAGCTTGTTTTGACTGACGCGGTACTGTTAAATCTTTATAAATCAACCGGGGAGCTGGCGCACCTGGGCGAATTGTTTGCCCGGTACAAGGCGCTTGTATATGGTGTTTGCCTTAAATACCTGAAAGATCGTGATGACGCCAAAGATGCCGTAATGCAGGTTTTTGAAAAACTGATCCAATCGCTACATCAGCATGAAATAGAAAATTTTAAAAGCTGGCTTTACGTAACAACCCGAAATCATTGCCTGATGCAGTTGCGGGCTAAAAAAGGTAAATTCACAGAAGAATTTTCGCCCGATCTTATGGAAAACCAGTTACTGCTGCATCCGGAACACGAGCCAGAACTGGAAACTAACCTGACTAAACTGGAGCAATGCATCGAAACCCTGATAACGAAACAACAACAATGTGTGCGGCTGTTCTACTTAGACGAGCGCTGCTACAAAGAAGTGGCCGATACCACAGGCTTCACCCTTAATCAGGTGAAAAGTTATATTCAAAATGGCAAGCGGAATTTAAAACTGTGTATGGAGCGAAATGACTAACCGCGAAAAAGACATACAGCGATACCTGCGTGGCGAAATGAGTGCTGCCGAACAGCATGCTCTTGAAAAAGCTGCCTTAAGCGATCCATTTCTGGCCGAAGCACTGGAAGGTTTAAGCAACCTTACCGAAGCAGAGTTGGCAGAAGATTTAGAAACTATCTCGGCAGAATTAGAAACTCAAACCGAACATGTTTGGCAAATGCCCGCTGCCGGTGCAAAACGCAAAATGGCCTCGGAGGCAGCGGCATCTTTTGCTGCTGCTGAATTAAACGTAGCACCTGCACCTAAACCCATTGTAAAATCCAAACGTAATTGGATCTGGCCTTTGCGTATTGCGGCTTTGTTACTGGTGTTTATTGGTGGCTACCTTTTTATTCCTTTATTGATTGATGAAAAGAAAGAAGATTTAGCCTTACAACAAGAAACAACAAAGGCAGATACGAAGCCAGAAGCAGAATTGATCCCAGACACAACATCAACCGCAGCAACTGAAATCAAAGAAGAGAAAAAACCTGCAGTTGTTTCAAAACCAATGGTCGATGAAAAAGCTAAAGCGGCTAAACCTGCAATCGCGCAAGCCAAAAAAGATACAGCGACTGATTTTCACTTAACCGATACTGAATTATCGCAAGCTGAAAAAATAGTTACTGTAACGGAAGCGCCAATTGTAATACAGCCGCAGGAAGAATTAAAAAAAGAAGCTGCGCCTGTTGCACGATCAAAATCAACACTCGTGGCTGAAAATTTTGTTATTCAAGGACGGGTGCTGGCGGAGGAAGACAGTACACCATTGCCCGGTGTAAACATTGTAATAAAAGGAACAACCACAGGCGCAGTTACCGATATGAATGGTCATTATAAGATTAACAGTGCGCTGCCTAATCCCATTCTTCAATATTCTTTTATCGGGCTGCAAAGCCAGGAGGTAGCCGTAAAACAACCCGGTGAATTAAATGTAGAAATGAAGACTGATGTATCGCAATTGAGTGAGGTGGTGATTACGGGTTACAGTCCGGCAGGTGCTGATCCAAATCGCGAACCGGTTATAAAACTGGCTCAGCCAGCAGGCGGCCTGCGCGCTTATGATAAATATCTTAAAAACAGTTTACGCTATCCGCAGCAAGCACTTGAAAATAATGTGAAGGGTCGGGTAACGGTTTCGTTTACTGTACATACCGATGGATCGGTAGATGAGTTTAATGTATTGAAAGGGCTTGGCTTTGGTTGCGATGAAGAAGTTATCAGGCTTGTAAAAGCCGGCCCCAAATGGTCGCCCACCACACAAGATGGTGCACCTGTAGAAAGTGAAATCCGCGTGCGGGTTAAATTCGCACCGCCTTCCAAGTAGTTGGCAAAACTACCGCGCTAAAATTATCCGAGCGGTAGCTGATAACAGTTTCGTAATTCATTATTCTTTTTACTTTTAGGGATTGTAAACCCTCATACATGAGCCTATTTATTAAAAAACCATTAGAGCAATTACTGTCACAGGCAGGAGATTCAGACAAAGGATTAAAGCGTACGCTGGGCGCGGGCAACCTGATAGCATTGGGTATTGGAGCTATTATTGGTGCCGGATTGTTTGTAAGAACTGCTGCAGCAGCCGGAGAAGCTGCTGGCCCTGCGGTTGTCGTTTCATTTATCATTGCAGCCGTTGGTTGTGCCTTTGCCGGTTTATGTTATGCCGAGTTTGCCTCTATGATTCCCATTGCGGGTAGTGCGTACGCATATGCATATGTAACCATGGGTGAGTTTACCGCGTGGGTTATTGGTTGGGCATTAGTGTTAGAATATGCCCTTGCATCGGCTACAGTTTCTATTGCGTGGAGCGAATATCTCAATAATCTCCTCGGTGGGGCCATACCGTATGAATGGAGTCACTCCCCTTTTGAAGTTTCAGCAGAGGGCGTGCGTGGGTTTATCAACTTCCCAGCCTTGTTTATTCTGGTTGTGCTTACGCTGATACTTATTAAAGGAACAAAAGAATCGGCTAACCTGAATGCGATTATTGTATTTGTAAAAGTGGCCATTGTATTGGTGTTTATTGCATTAGGCTGGGGTTATATTAACGAAGCTAACTATACTCCATTTACAATTCCTGAAGGTACACCGGGCCACGACAACTGGCGCGAGTTTGGTTGGGGTGGTGTGTTAGGCGGATCGGCCATTGTTTTCTTTGCCTTCATTGGTTTCGATGCTGTTTCAACTGCCGCGCAGGAGGCTAAAAATCCTAAACGCGATATGCCCATTGGTATTTTAGGCTCGCTTGTGGTATGTACCATTCTGTATGTATTATTCTCGCACGTGTTAACAGGTATTGCTAACTGGGCAGAGTTTAAAACTGCCGGCAAAGAAGCTTCCGTTGCTTACGCGATTCAAAACTATATGCCGGGGTACCAGTGGTTGGCTACATTAATTACCGTTGCTATCCTTGCGGGATTCTCATCTGTAATTCTGGTTATGCTTATGGGCCAGTCACGCGTATTTTATTCCATGTCAAAAGATGGTCTTGTTCCGAAAGTATTCTCAGAACTTCACCCTAAATATCGCACTCCATTTAAATCGAACTGGTTGTTGTTGATTTTTGTTGGCTTGTTTGCAGGCTTTGTGCCGGGTAGCATTGCGGGCGACTTAACCAGCTTTGGTACACTCTTCGCATTTGTGTTGGTGTGTGTGGGTATTTGGGTAATGCGTGTTAAAAATCCTGAAGCTCCACGCCCATTCAAAACTCCATTGGTTCCACTTGTTCCTATTCTTGGTATTTTAGTTTGTTCGGCCATGATCTTTTCACTAGGAATGGAAACGTTGGTATCTGCTGCTGTGTGGATGGTGGCCGGTTTGATTATCTATTTTGCTTACAGCAAAAACAATAGCAACCTGCGCAAAGAAGGTTAACAATCTCAAAATAGAAATTCAGTCCTGAAAAGGCTGTGTATTAATAAGCCCCGACTTTGTATCGGGGCTTATTTTTTATCAACCGCATCAATGATTGAGTATTGAAGTACTTATTAAATCAATTAATCACCTCATCGGTAATGGTAAGGGTTATACCCGATAGCTGTGTACGGTAGCGATTGAGTGGTCGCCACGCAGGGCCACCGGTTGGGCTGCCATCTGTAAAGCTAAAGTTAGAACCACAACAAGAGTCAATCATAAATAAACGCGATGAATGAATATCCACCGTGGCACACGCTTCATTTGGTCTGAATGAACAGTTGCGTTCATAGGCAATATAGGTTGAAGCATCTATACGATAGATAATAATCCCACGCACACCACCATCAATAGCCAAAGTGCCACCATCTACTTGTAGCCCATTTTGAAATGAGAGATTGATCACAATATCCGGGAAGGAAGTGATCGGAATAAAATCATCAGTTAACTCGCGGCCACAACCGGAGATCATCAACAAACCAAGCCAAAAACTATTTTTGAGAATACGCATAAAATCCTTTTCCATTTTTTCTACCCAACTCACCATTATCAATTTTTGCTTTCTGCACCGGACTTGGCTTAAACTTAGTTGCCTTGTTAAACCCCTCGTACACCGATTCGGTTACCGCATAGTTTACATCAATCCCAATTAAATCCATCAACTCAAACGGGCCCATCTTAAAACCAGAAGCCCGCATCAGCGCATCTATCGTTTCATAAGAAGCAGAATCATTTTCAACGGCCAGTAGCGACTCTACATAAAAGTGTCTTGCCACTCTGTTAACGATAAAACCCGGAGAATCTTTTGCATCTACGCTAACTTTTCCAATCGACTTTGCAAAAACTTTAAGTGAAGTTAAAACCTCAGGCTCTGTTTGCGCCCCGGCAACCACTTCAACCAACTTCATAATGTGAGCTGGGTTAAAAAAATGTAATCCGGCACAGCGCTTAGGATTGTTTAAACCAGCCGCGATTTTACTTACCGATAAAGACGAAGTGTTGGTAGCCAGAATAGTCTTGTCCGTATTCAATGCTTCTACTTGCTTGAATAAGTTTTGTTTGATTAAAAGATTTTCGGCTATTGCTTCAATAACCAGATCGGCCTTTAGTTGATTTGCGTTTGTTGAAATTGAAATCTTACTTAACGCTTCCGAGGAAGCGGTTGGAGTAATCTTTCCTTTTTCAGCAAGTTGATTCAAGGTTTTTGTGATTAACGCGATTGCCCGATCACAAACCTGCTCGTTTACATCAAATACTTTTGTGGTGTATCCGGCAAGCGCACATGAAATTGCTATTCCCTGGCCCATAGTGCCCGCACCTGCAATTGCAACGGTTTTAATTTCCGCCATAAAAGGAATTTATTGCTTCACAAACGTATTCAATTTGCTTCTGCGAAAGAAACGGATGCAGCGGAAGCGACAACACATCATGCTGTAGTTGAGCCGCAACAGGAAAATCATTTTCGCTATGACTTAAATACGTGTAAGCCGGTTCAAATGGAATTGCTTTAGGATAATGAATCAAAGTCTGGATACCACGTTCCCCCAAATATGCCTGAAGTTCTTCTCGCTTTTGTACGCGAATTACGAACAGATGGAACACATGCGCAGCGGGTTCATCTATTCGCGGAAGAATAATTTCCGGTACAGATTTAAGGTGATCAAGATAAACTTCAGCTAATGTTTTTCTAATAGCAGTCCAGGATGAAACAAAGTTTAGCTTTACCTGAAGTATTGCTGCTTGCAATGAATCCAATCTGCTGTTAACTCCCTCAAATAAATGTTCATCTTTTGTGAGTCCGCCATGGTTGGCTAGTCTTCTTACTTTTAAAGCGAGTGTTTCGTTATTGGTAATCAGACACCCCGCATCACCAAACGCACCTAAGTTTTTGGTTGGATAAAAACTAAAAACCCCACAATCGCCAACGGTACCCACCTTACCCGCTGCTGATTCTGCAAAGTGTGCCTGCGAACAATCTTCAATCAGTTTAAGTTGATGCTGATCGCACAACGCTTTAATTGGTTTTAGATCGGCCATCTTTCCATAAAGATGAACGACAATTACCGCTTTTGTTTTTGCGGTGATTTTTTGTTCGATTGATTTTGTCGAAATCAAAAACGTATCGGGTTCTACATCGGCAAACACAACCTGTGCGCCACAAAGTGTAATTACTTCGGCTGATGAGATCCAACTCCATGCAGGCGTAATCACTTCATCGCCTGGTTTTACTCCTAATACTTTAAGTGCCAGAAACAATCCATCGGTAGCATTGCCTAATCCTATGGCATGCAACGCACCACAACGTTCAGCAAAACTTTTTTCAAAATTCTGAACGTGGGCACCCCCTACAAACCAACCTTCTTGTAAAACTTTTTGAATTGCCTCGTCAGCTTCCGCGCGAATGGCCTGGTATTGGGCAGCAAGATCATTAAACAGAACTTGCATAACCCTATTTACATTACAGATTTAAACTGACGTAAAAACCGAATATCATTTTCAGAAAACAAACGCAAATCATTTATACCATAGCGTAACATGGTAATGCGTTCAATGCCCATACCAAATGCGAAGCCGGTATATACTTCAGGATCGACACCACAATTACGCAATACATTCGGGTGTACCATACCTGAGCCGGCAATCTCTACCCAACCTGAATACTTACATACGTTGCAGCCTTTACCGTGGCAGATCAAACATGAAATATCTATTTCGGCACTGGGTTCGGTAAACGGAAAGAAAGATGGACGCAATCTTATCTTGGTTTCTTTGCCAAACATTTCTTTAGCGAAGTGATACAAGGTTTGTTTTAAATCGGCAAAGCCTACGTTGGTATCTACATACAAACCTTCTACCTGGTGAAAGAAACAATGTGCGCGAGCCGAGATAGCTTCGTTGCGATACACCCGACCGGGCATTATTGCCCTGAACGGAGGCTTGCGATTTTTCATCAACCGAATCTGCACGTTAGAAGTATGCGTGCGTAGCAACACATCTGGATTTTTTTCTACAAAGAATGTATCCTGCATTTCGCGGGCCGGATGATTCTCAGGGAAGTTCAAGGCGGTGAAATTATGCCAGTCGTCTTCTACTTCGGGACCGTCTTCAACATTAAACCCAAGTCGCTCAAAAATTTCAATAATTCTAAAGCGCGTTAAGGATAACGGATGTTGACTTCCGGTTTTGTTAGGCGTAGTGGGTAATGTCAGGTCGCCATCAAACGTAAGGTTTGCAGAAGTACTTTCTACTTGGTCTTGTCCTTGTTTAAATTTTTCTTCTGAAAGTTTCTTCAGGTCGTTTAAGGCTTTACCCAGCAATTTTTTTTGTTCAGCTGTAGCTAATTTTAATTCATCGAACAATGCCGTTAACTCGCCTTTCTTGCTGATAAACTGCAAGCGAAACTGCTCCAGACTTTCACGACTTTGAATCGCGAAAGAATTTATTTTAGCTTCTATCGATTTAATCTTGTCTTCCATGGGCCCTGTTGGCTTGCGCGAATTTTAATGAAAAGTTTATACTTAAACATACCGCCAAAGCAATTCCTAAGATTAACCAATTGCCTTGATTCCGCAAAAGTACGGCTAAGACCAGAAATAGTAAATTAATTGCGGCAATAGAAACTACCGATTTTTGGTGCGAGAATCCCAGGTTTATAAACTGGTGATGCAGGTGATTGCGATCGGCTTTAAATGGTGACTGAAATTTGCGAAGCCTTAAAATGATTACCCGTAAGGTGTCGAACACCGGTACTATCAACACACAAATTGCCGTAGCCACAGGTGTAGGAAACCTATATGCATGATCCGCTGGCAAGTGATAACTGGTTTGAATGAATTTTATAGAGAGATACGAAATCAGTAAGCCAATCATAAGCGCCCCGGTATCGCCCATAAAAATGCGCGAAGGTTGCCAATTGAAATAGAGAAATGCTATCAGCGCTCCGGAAAAACAGTACGCTACGTAACTCAGAGAAGTTTCTCCTATCATAAAAAACCAGGTACCAAAGCAAAGCAGAATGATCAGGCCGATTGTTCCGGCCAAACCATCTAATCCGTCAATCAGATTATAAGCATTGGTAAGAATTACAATTACAAAAACAGTAATGCCCATCCCAACCCATTCGGGAAACAGATGATATCCTAACAATCCATAAGTTGAATTAAGAAAAGTGCGATCAAGGAAAACCAAAATCAACACTGGCAAAAACTGGCTATATAACTTTTGCTTGGGTGATAGCGCGAGAATATCATCGCGCATACCGATTATAAACATGAGTGCAAGTGCTACAAAAAAGTAACGCATCTTAACCCAGTCCTGAAATGATAAACTTAAAACAAGTGCAACAACTGCTCCCAGTAAAATGGCAAGCCCGCCCATGGAAGGGGTAAACACCGAATGAATTTTATGCTTACCTGGTGAATCGAACAGCTTCCATTGGCTTAAAATTTTTATGAATACCGGGAAAAAGAGAAACGCGGTAAGAAAAGATATGGCCGTATAGAATAGTAGGGTAAGCAAAACAAATAAATTAGGTAAAATTAATGCATTTGTGCCTGCTTCCGGTAACTCTGGCTACGATAGGTTTTTAAGATACCACCGAATAGTTTTGACTATTCCAGACTCAAAATTCTCTTCTGCCTTCCAGTTTAGTTCGGACTCAATCTTTGTGGCATCAATAGCATATCGCTTATCGTGACCGGCCCGATCCTTCACGTAGGCAATTTGTTCTTTATACGATTTGCCTGAGGCATTTGGTTTTTCCTGATCGAGCAAAGCACAGATGGTTTGAACAATCTGGTTATTGGTGCGCTCGTTCCGGCCACCGATGTTATAGGTTTCGCCAGCGCGGCCATTTTTAAACACAAGTTCAATTCCCTTTGCGTGATCCAATACATATAACCAATCGCGTACGTTCATTCCATCTCCGTAAATAGGAATAGGTTGCCCACCTATTGCTTTGCGAATGATAGTAGGAATAAGTTTTTCATTATGTTGTTTGGGGCCGTAGTTATTCGAGCAATTGGTAGTAACCACATTTAGTCCATATGTGTGGTGATAGCTGCGCACTAATAAATCGCTGCTGGCTTTAGATGCTGAGTAAGGACTATTGGGTGCGTACGATGTAGTTTCTGTAAATAAGCCTTCTTTTCCTAACGTACCGTACACCTCATCGGTACTTACGTGTAAAAACCTGTTGCTCTCACAACCAGGCTTTACTTCAAATGGTGTGTTAAGCCAATTTTTTCGGGCCACATCAAGCAGTGTAAACGTTCCATTAATATTGGTACGAATAAAAGCTTCCGGCCCCGAAATAGAATTGTCTACATGCGACTCAGCCGCAAAATGAACTACGCCATTGAAATTGTATTGCTTAAATAAACTTTCTACCAATTGCCGATCGCAAATGTCGCCCTTAACAAAATGGTAGCGCGAATTGCCTTCTACCTCTTTTAGATTAGCAGTGTTACCGGCATAGGTTAATGCATCTAGATTTACTACTTCATAGTCCGGATTGTTTTGAACAAAATGCGGAATAAAGTTAGAACCAATAAAACCTGCACCGCCAGTAACTAAGATTGTCTTCATTAGAAATTAAATTTTGCCACACTTAGATGTGGATGTTTTTTGTCTTTTTCTGAAAGTATTAATTGATCGAGTGAAACCGGAAACGGGATACCCAATGCCGGATCGGTAAATAAAATTCCCCCTTCTGCGTGCGGCACATAATACTCATCACATTTATACAAGATCTCGGCCTGCTCGCCCAACACTATAAAGCCATGCGCAAAACCTTGAGGAACCAGGATTTGCTTTTTATTCTCCGCTGATAACTCTACCATGAAGTGTTTCCCAAAAGTTGGTTCACTTTTTCTTAAGTCAACCACCACATCCAATATGCTGCCGGACAACACTCTGACTAATTTGGTTTGTGCATGTGGTGCATTCTGAAAATGTAAACCACGCGCAACGCCTTTAGTGGAACGGGATTGATTATCCTGAACAAAATTGAAATCGAACCCCGCTTCTGCCAATGTTTTACGGCTAAACGATTCCATAAAATACCCGCGACTATCACCCAACACATTGGGTTCTAATAGCAGCAAACCATTAAACTCTGTTGATGTAATCTTCACCTGATAAATTTCTCGTTGATAACTTTCATCAGATATTGACCATACTGATTTTTAAGGAGCGGTTTGGCTAACTCCGCAACTTGTTCTTTGGTGATGTATCCTTTACGGAAAGCAATTTCTTCAAGGCAAGCCACTTTCAATCCTTGTCGTTCTTCAATTGATTCGATAAAATTCGAAGCTTGCAACATGGACTGATGTGTGCCGGTGTCAAGCCACGCCATTCCTCGTCCTAATAATTTTACATTCAAAGATTTTTCTTCCAGATACATCCTATTCAAGTCTGTAATCTCTAACTCACCACGGGGCGATGGCTTTACCTGTTTTGCTTTTTCGACAACTGTTTTGTCATAAAAATACAAGCCTGTTACAGCATAATTTGATTTTGGCTCCTTTGGCTTCTCTTCAATGGATAGCACGTTACCATGTTCATCAAACTCAGCTACACCGTAGCGCTCAGGATCGTTTACGTAGTACCCAAATACGGTAGCCCCTTTTTGAATCTGGCTTGCTTCAACTAAAAGTTTGGAGAAGTTATAGCCGTAAAAAATATTATCGCCCAACACCAGGCAAGCTGAATCTCCATTCAAAAATGTTTCGCCTATTAAAAAGGCTTGAGCTAATCCATCGGGCGAAGGTTGTTCCCGATATTCAAAGCGAACACCTAAATGCGAGCCATCACCCAGCAAACTTTTAAAGAGTGGCAAATCATGTGGTGTAGAAATAATTAATATCTCGCGAATGTTGGCCAATAGCAACACCGAAAGCGGATAATAAATCATCGGCTTATCGTAAATGGGCAATATCTGTTTCGAGACAGATTTAGTAAGTGGGTATAACCGGGTACCCGAACCTCCTGCCAATATTATTCCCTTCATTTGTTGATTTTTATGCAAGATAGAAAAAGGTCTGTCTTAGTTAGAAGGCTTTGAATTAAACCAGTCCCCGGATTTTTTTCTCCCACTGCCAGGCATGCTGCAGCGATTGGCCCAGGTCATATTTTGCCTTCCATTTCAAGCCATTCATAACTTTTTTTGGATCGGCATAGACTTTTTCCACATCTCCGGGTCTGCGTGGGCCAATCTTATAATTGAGGTTTACACCCGTTACTTCAATGAATTTTTTAACCAACTCCAGCACCGAAACCCCTACACCGGTTCCAAGATTGAATGCTTCAAAAAGCTTAGCACTTTTTTGTTCCTGTAGGAAATCAATGGCATTCACGTGTGCAGAAGCTACATCACACACATGAATAAAATCGCGCAGGCACGATCCATCGGTAGTATTGTAATCATTACCAAATACAGTAAGTTGTTGCCGAACTCCCGCTGCAGTTTGTGTAACGTAAGGAACAAGGTTATTAGGAACACCTATAGGCAGTTCGCCAATTAATCCACTTGGGTGCGCCCCAATTGGATTAAAATATCGCAACGAAACAACCCGAATGCCTTCGGTGGCTACATCCTCCAGGATACGCTCGCACAATTGTTTACTGGCACCATAGGGCGATTCTGCTTTTTTAAAAGGAGCCGACTCGTCCACCGGAATCTGATCGGGTTGACCATAAACTGTACATGAGGAAGAAAAAATTAAATCACGAACCTGGTACCGCTTCATTGCATCCAGCAAAACCATTAAAGAGCCAAGGTTATTCTTGTAATACAACAAGGGTTTTTCCACTGACTCGTTAACCGATTTATACGCTGCAAAATGAATAACAGAATCAAACCGATGAGTGGCAAACACTTGCTCCATCGCAGATTCATCCAGACAATCAACCTTATGAAAACCAAACTCTTTTCCGGTAATGGACTTAACACCTTCTACTATTCTGATTTCACTCCGCTCAAGCGAATCGATAGCGGTTACTTCATAACCTGCATTGAGCAACTCAATTACTGTATGCGCACCGATATAACCCGCGCCACCCGTAACCAATACATGATTCTTCTTTTTCACTTCGTATTTTTTTTATAGCCGTGCCGTTACGGTCGATTTATCCAGGAACCCTTTAACATCGTACACGATCGTTTTTGCATTTCGGATTACCGACCAATTCAGGTTTTTAAATTCTGTATGACTTACTGCCAAAACAATAGCTGAGTAAGCCTTATTCAAGGCGGCAGTAAGATTAAGATTATACTCATGTTTCACTTCCTGCGCATCGGCATGTGGATCGTAAACTTCTACATCGGCACCAAAACTTTGTAGCTCGCGAATAACATCTATGGCTCGGCTGTTTCGAATGTCAGGACAATTCTCCTTGAATGTTATTCCTAAAACCAAAACCTTGGCTTTGTTTACCGGCAAATCATTTTGCGTCATGAGTTTGATAACCCGGTTGGCAATGTGAATGCCCATGTTATCATTTATTCTTCGTCCGGCTAAAATTACTTGCGGATGATAGCCCAGACTGTCAGCCTTGTAAGTTAGATAATAAGGATCTACACCAATACAATGGCCACCCACAAGTCCGGGTTTGTAAGGCAAGAAGTTCCATTTGGTGCCTGCTGCTTCTAACACTTCATGTGTGTCTATTCCCATCTTTTCAAAGATTAGGGAAAGCTCATTGACAAAAGCAATGTTTATATCGCGCTGAGAGTTTTCGATAACCTTGGCTGCTTCAGCCACTTTTAAGGATGAGGCTTTGTGTGTGCCGGCTATAATAATTTTTTTGTAGAGCTGATCAACCCGTTCGGCAATTTCAGGTGTGCTGCCGCTGGTTACTTTCAAGATGTTTGGCAAACGATGTTGTTTGTCGCCAGGATTAATGCGCTCAGGTGAATAGCCACAATAAAAATCAACGTTAAATTTCAAGCCGCTAAACTTCTCTAATACAGGCACGCAATCTTCTTCGGTGCAACCGGGGTACACAGTAGATTCATAAATCACGATGTCGCCCTTCTTTAAAACCTTACCCACTGTTTCGCTGGCTTTCTTTAACGGAGTAAGATCGGGGGTCTTAAATTCATCTACCGGTGTAGGTACTGTTATGATGAAATGATTTACCGACCTTAAATCTTCTGGATTACTGGAATACGAAAGTTTACTTGCCGACAAAAGTTCTGGCTTATCCACTTCGAGCGTGCGATCGAACCCTTTCTTTAACTCTTCAATGCGTTCTTTATTAATGTCGAAACCCACCACGTCCATGATTTTTCCAAACTCAACTGCGAGCGGCAACCCTACATAGCCTAATCCGATTACTCCTATTTTTTCCATTTTCTTCTTCTAAACTTTATAATACGCTTTGTACCAATTCACAAAATTGCCAATACCAGTTTCAATTGAAGTATCCGGTTTAAAACCAACATCCTGCATCAAATCATTTACATCGGCATAGGTAGCGGGCACATCGCCATCCTGAAGCGGTAAGAAATTTTTAACTGCTTTTTTTCCGAGCTTCTCCTCAAGCACTTCAATAAAATGAAGCAACTCAACCGGATTATTATTCCCAATGTTATAAATCTTATATGGTGCAAAACTGCTTGCCGGATCGGGCTTTTCTCCACTCCATTTCAGGTTACCCTTTGGTATCGCAGGAATCAACCTCACAATACCTTCCACTATATCATCTACATAGGTAAAATCGCGCAGCATTTTACCTTCATTAAAAACGTCAATTGGCTGCCCCGCAAGAATAGCTTTTGTGAATAGAAAGAGTGCCATATCGGGGCGGCCATAAGGTCCGTACACGGTAAAGAATCTTAACCCAGTAGTTGGGATATTGTAAAGATTAGAATACGAATGAGCCATTAACTCATTTGCTTTCTTGGTTACGGCATAAAGTGCAAGCGGATGATCGACATTATCATGAACGGAGAACGGCATTTTGCGATTAGCTCCATATACCGAACTTGAAGAAGCGTAAACCAAATGCTTTACAGGATAATTGCGGCAAGCTTCCAGAATATTGAGAAATCCGGTAATGTTGCTATTGACGTACGCATAAGGATTCTGAATCGAATAACGAACCCCCGCCTGTGCAGCCAGGTTTACCACGTACTCAAACTTCGAAGTTGAAAACAAAGCATCTACCGCTTCTTTATTCTCCAGATCGAACCGATGAATGGAGAAATCCTTGAACTGAGTAAGAATTGCTAACCGCGATTCTTTCAGTCCAACATCATAATAGTCGTTCAGATTATCCAATCCAACAACCTGATGCCCTGCCTCTAACAGTCGCTTGCTAAGATGAAACCCGATAAAACCTGCGGCACCGGTAACTAAAATTCGCGTAGAGCTCACAAAACCAGAATTTGGCCCCAAAAGTACATCAAATCTGGTTAGTTTTGCGCACTTCGCACGCTGGCTTTTCATCAAATCTGAGATTTGTGCTACTACAACTTTTTTTAAAAGAACTCACGCTGGAACTCAGGCGCAAAGCCGTAATCTCCGGCCTCGCTTTATACCTGTTCAGCACCGCCTTTATCTGCTACCTTTCTTTCAGCCTGAAACAAAACCAAATAACACCTTTGGTTTGGAGCGCCCTGTTTTGGGTAACGATTCTTTTCTCAGTCATCAACACCGTTGCCAAAAGTTTTATTGGCGAAAAGAAAGGCCGCGAGATTTATTACTACTCCATTGCATCGCCTGCCGCCATATTATTATCGAAGATGCTTTACAACTTTTTGCTGATTACCATCCTCACGTTTGTGGGCTGGGTGTTGTTTGTGTTGTTGCTAAATAATCCGTTGGCCGATCATGCGCTATTTGGGGTAACCTTGTTGCTTGCTGCATTGGGGTTTTCTTCTTCGCTCACCATGTTATCAGCTCTGGCCGCTAAAGCCAATCATAGTAATATCTTAATGGCGGTGCTCAGCTTTCCGGTGGTGATTTCCGTTTTGCTTATCGCGATTAAGGTTACCAAAAATTGTATTGACGGACTGGATCGCTCCGTAAGCTATCCGGAACTTCTTACACTACTGGCAATTAATTGCCTGGTAGCGGCAGCGTCTTATTTACTCTTCCCGTATATTTGGCGCAGTTAAAAAATTAAGATGAAGACGTGGGCTAAGGTCTTGAGTGTTGTTCTGCTTGTTTACACTATCGTAGCTGGTTTTTTACTTGACGTACCTCGACTTAACATTGTGAATGAAAGCATCCGTGCGCTTTATTTTCATGTGCCCATGTGGTTTGGCATGATTGCCTTGTTTACTGTATCGTTGGTTTATTCTATTCTTTATTTAAATAAACCCAGTTTTAAACGCGATGCCTACTCAGTTGAATTTGTGCATGCCGGTATTATCTTAAACCTGTTGGGATTAACCACCGGAATGATCTGGGCTAACTACACCTGGGGCTCGCCCTGGCATGGCGACCCCAAACAAAACGGGGCTGCCATCGCGCTATTAATTTACCTCGCTTATTTTGTGTTGCGTGGCTCTATCGAAAACGAAGATCAAAAGGCCCGGCTGAGTGCAGTGTATAACATCTTTGCGTATGCCGCTATGATTCCGTTGTTGTTCATCATTCCACGCATGACAAGTTCCATGCATCCCGGCAATGGCGGAAATCCCGGCTTTAATATGTACGATCTGGATAGCCAGATGCGACTGGTATTTTATCCGGCTGTTATTGGCTGGGGCTTACTCGGTACCTGGATTGCTACCTTACGTGTGCGGGTACGTTTGATTAATGACAAACTTTTAAATCTTGAAAATGACTAAGATCGTTAAGCTTATTATTGGTTTAGTGATGCTGCCCGCCATGCTTACAGCACAGCCGGTAGAAATGGCAGATACCATGCGCTCGGAAGGAAAGATTTATGTAGTAGTAGCTATTCTGTTGCTGATTTTTGCAGGCCTGATTGGCTATCTGATTATGTTAGATCGGAAGATTTCTAAAATTGAAAAGAAATTACCGCCTGAGGGTTGAGCTGCTTTGTACTTCCAGATTTTGTTAATCAAACATCGGTAGCAACGTCCGGTTTTCATAGTGTTTGGTTTTGAGAATGTTATTGACTCGCAAACGAGCTAAGCAATTTTATGCGCTTGCTCAACTAAAACTTTTACTTTTTTCCTTTCATTTGTTTTCGAAGTCTTGGTTTCGGTAAATAATTTTAAGACTTCATTACCTTTCACTAATATAATTGATATTGTTCCATCCGGTGATTGATTATATGGTACACAAAACTTTCGCGTGTTTCGTTACTTTGATTTGGGTCTGCACCTGCATTTATTAATGCACCAAACACACTTCTTAATTGTTGTAATAATATTCCATTTCTAAAGTCAGCACTCGGATTATCTAGCATTTGTTTAGCATCCAGTAATGCTCTATTCAAACAATTGTTGCCGTAGCTGTCAACTGCATTTGGATCCGCCTTTTTATTGAGCATTTTCTTTAAAAGGTTGAATGCTCTATCAAATTGTGAAGGGTCTTTTCGTATTGTATATGAACTGAAAATTGTCGCTCTGATGCAATCGTGTAAAACTGGCGCTTTCCACTCATTTATGAGAGATGTTTCCATAAAATTAATGTCAGCACCTTGCTCCATTAAATATTCTGCGATGTCAAAGTTTCCTGTTTTAAAAGCTACTTGAAGACCTGACTGACCGTCATCTTTTTTTGGCGGTGCAAAATTAGTTGCATTCAAATATTCTTTGTCGCTTAAAACCAGTTCTGTTACTTTTTGTAAATCCTTATCTCGGATGGCCTTAAAAAATGTCTTGATGTCTTTTTTTTTCATAAATCAATATCTTTTGTTATCCAAAAATAGGTAAGCGCATAAATTTATAAAGTGACGCCCAACTTCTAATATAGACAACTGCATAGTTATATTCTACCCATCAACGGTGGCCTCTACACGGGTTTTTTATCCCCCTAAAATCACAACTTTTTAACACTTCAGGTTGTTTTACACTGTACCTTTGCCGCAAAGCAAAATCAGCATAAGAAATGAAGAAGTCGCACATTTTTGCCCTTGTAGCCATTGCAGCCGCTATCGGCATTATAATCGGCAACACCGGTGATGCCAGCACGTATGTTTCGTTCGATCAGGCCTATCAGATGGCCTCCACCGGCAACAGTACCCAGATCCACGTTGTGGGCGATCTGAAAAAAGATGCCACCGGCAATATTGTGGGCATCGAAAAAAGTGCCGACAAACTTTCGTTCTCTTTTATTCTGGTGGACGAAAACCAGAAAGAGCAAAAAGTATATTACAACGAACCCATGCCGCCCGATTTTACCCGCTCCGAAAAAGTGGTCGTAATTGGTGGCTACCAGAACAACTCGTTTGTGGCCAGTAAAATTCTGTTAAAGTGTCCTTCTAAGTATCAGGAAGAAAAAATTAATACCAGCAGCTTATAATCGCAGTCTAAAAATCCGGTAATGCATTACTTCATTGGTGATCTGGGGCACTTCTTTATAATCCTCTCGTTTGTTACTTCTCTGGTTAGTGCTTTTGCGTACTGGAAAACAATTAACACCACAGATGATTTGCGCGAACCGTGGCGCAAGAATGCTCGGCTGGCATTCTACACACATCTGGCTGCGGTACTGGGTGTAGTGGTTTGCCTGTTTGTAATCATCTATCAACATTACTTCGAGTATCATTATGCGTACAGTCATTCATCACGCCACCTGCCAGGCCAATACATGGTTTCGTGTTTTTGGGAAGGACAGGAAGGAAGTTTCTTACTCTGGATTTTCTGGCAGGCGTTAATTGGTATTGTATTAATTCACTCTCAAAAAAAATGGGAGGCACCGGTTATGGTGGTCTTCAGTTTGGTGCAGGCATTTCTGGCTTCTATGATTCTGGGTGTAGTTATTCCATGGCTGGATCTTAAACTCGGTAGTTCTCCATTCATCTTATTGCGCGATGCTATTGACGATCCCATCTTCAATCTGCAACCCGATTTTATTCCCAAAGATGGCAGTGGCCTTAATCCCTTGCTTCAAAACTATTGGATGGTGATTCATCCGCCCACATTATTCCTGGGTTTTGCATTAACATTAGTACCATTTGCTTTTTGTGTGGCTGGCCTGTGGCAAAAACAATATGCCGAATGGATTAAACCTGCACTGCCGTGGACGCTTATCGGTGCGGGCATTTTAGGTCTGGGTATTTTAATGGGCGGTTATTGGGCTTATGAAACCTTAAACTTCGGTGGCTATTGGAATTGGGACCCGGTAGAAAATGCGGTGTATGTACCCTGGCTGGTGATGATTGCTTCCATTCACACCATGATCATTTACAAAAACAATCAAACTGCGCTCAAGAGTTCTATAATTCTGGTGATAGCAGTTTTTGTATTGATCCTCTATTCAACTTTTTTAACCCGCAGCGGAATATTGGGCGATGCTTCGGTACATTCTTTTACAGATTTGGGATTATCCGGGCAGTTATTGATCTACCTTTTATTTTTTACTGTGGCAGCAATCGGGTTAGCCATCTGGCGCTGGAAACATATTCCTTCATCTGATAAAGAAGCCACCATTTACTCACGCGAGTTCTGGATTTTTTCAGGCGCAACCATTCTTTGCTTTTCAGGATTCCATGTAATCATTCCAACATCCTACCCGGTAATAAACGAGATTGGCGGTTGGTTTGGTCTGGACTTAAGATTAGCCGTTCCCGGAGATCAGATTCATTATTACTCACGCTATCAAATCTGGTTTGGCGTGCTGGTGGCATTGGCTTCAGGTACCGCTCAGTTTTTCTGGTGGCGCAAGATTGATAAAAGTAATCTTCTCAAAGAACTTCTTTATCCTGTCCTCATCTCGTTAGTTGTTTTTGCTCTGATCATTTCGATGGGCAAGATTTACAAACCGGCTTATCTTGTGTTAACATTGGCTGGTGTTTACCTAATCGTTTCCAATCTCAAAGTTTTATTCACGGTAAGTAAAGTAAACAAATCACTTTCGGGGGGTGCAATTGCACACTTGGGTGTGGGCTTAATGTTAATCGGCATCATGTTCTCTGCCGGTTATTCAAATGTAGTTTCGTTAAACAATACGGGTATGCTTATCTCTAAAGATTTGCCTACCGAATTTAATCGCGATAACCTGTTATTGTTCATTCACGAGCCACGCCAAATGGCGGGTTATGAAATTGAATTTCTGGGCGAACGGGTAAAACCCAATGGCATTAGAGGTTACGTAAGCAAAAACGATATTGACCTTACACTTGATCCTTATAAAGTAATTGCTACCAAAGACATTTACTTCAAAGACAAAAAAATTCTGAATGCCAGCGATACTTTTGAGATTAATCCAGAAAATACTTTTTATGAAGTAGAACTTCGCAAAGAAGGAAAAGTAGCTGCGGTATTGTTTCCGCGTGTACAAATCAATCCGGCTATGGGTGGCTTTGTAGCTTCGCCTGATATTGAGCGGCATGCTGGTCGCGATTTATATACTCACGTTTCGTTGCCAATGAATCGGGAGGAAGAACCAGAGTGGAGTGAGCTAACGGAAGAACGAGTGCAATTGAATCAACCGTTTTTTGTGAACGATTACGTTGCCACATTGGAAGAAGTAGTTCGCATTCACGAAATAGATGGCTTTAAGTTAGATGAAGCCGATGTTGCCGTAAAAGCAAAAATAAAAGTGAAAGGCGAGCGCCATGAGTACTTTGCTGAACCGATTTTCTTAATCAGAAGCAAAAGCCAGGTGGGCCGCATTCCTGCTGAAATCAACGACCTGGGTGTGAAGATTACTTTACTCAACATTCATCCCGATACGGGTGAGTTTTCGCTGGGCATTAACACCCGCCAGAAGGATTGGGTAATTATTAAAGCCATCGAAATGCCACTCATAAATGTATTGTGGTTAGGCACGTGTGTGCTAATGGTTGGTTTTACAGTTGCAATGGTGCGCAGATTTAAAGACTTTAGTAAGGAGAATTAACTCCTTACTATATGCTTAAATCCGTTTGTCTGATACTTCTGGGGATTTCTATCTCCATCGTCAGTTTTGCCCAACCCGAAAAAGCAGATCAGGAACTAAAGGCATTGGCCGATGAACTTAAAACCGTTGGTCTTGCTGTTGCCGTAGTTAACAAAGGCGAGATTGTCTATGCCCGAAACTTCGGTTGGCAGGATGTTGAAAAACAAATTCCGCTAAGCGACAATAGCATTTTTCGGATTGCTTCTATTTCTAAATCATTTTCGGCCACAGCCATTATGCAGTTGGTTGAACAAAAGAAACTGAGCTTAGATGACGATGTGAGCAAGTTGATTGGGTTTACCGTGCGCAACCCCAACTATCCCGACAAGGTGATTACGTTGCGCATGATCATGTCGCATACTTCAAGCATTAGCGATCGTAACGGCTATTTTACATTAGATGTAATTAACCCCGCTAAAAACCCCGATTGGGCAAAATGTTTTAACAACTATCAACCTGGTTCGCAATACGAATACTGCAATCTTAATTACAATATCACGGGTACCATTATCGAACGTACCTCGGGCGAACGCTTTGATACTTACATCCGCAAACACATCATTAAACCGTTGGGCTTGTATGCGGGCCATAATGTAGATTCGTTAGATGCCAACCGGTTTGCCACACTATATGCTTACGATTCGGTGGTTGGGTTTAAACCTGAGCCACAAGCGTATGCCTCGCGGGGCGAAGAAATTAAAAACTATGTGGCCGGTTACAGCACACCCATCTTTTCGCCTACTGGCGGAGTAAAAATTGGAGCGCAGGATTTAGCCCGTTACATGACGATGCATATGAACTTCGGTACCTATCAAGGTAAAAAAATTATCTCGCGTAAAAGTGCCAAGATCATGCAACGAGATATAGCGAAAGATGCCGGCTATGGATTAGCCATCAGTACAGTTGATACCATAATTCCTGAAGTAACCTTGAGAGGTCATACGGGTTCGGCTTATGGTTTGTACAGTGCCATGTTCTTTAATCCAAAAAAGAAATATGGGTTTGTAGTTATTACCAATGGTTGTTTGCCAGATGCCCAACCGGGTATGCGATCTGTACAGAAAAAATCGATGCTGATTTTATACAACAACCTTATTGGCAAATTTAATAAATAGGATACCAACATTATTACCGGTACATTTGAGCATTATTTAAGAACAGTGCCTCTCAGGAAGGTTTTTTATCATAATCTTCCTCTTTTCACAATTCTTTCATTTTATAATCCGCTCAAGGTTCTTCTTAAAGAAGCTATCGTGATGATTATTAATCACCGTATGGGCATGCCCAGCATAAAACAATTTTTTTATTAATTTTTTAAAAACAAATGCAAGGAACAGTAAAGTTTTTCAATGAAACCAAAGGTTTTGGTTTCATAACACCATCAGATTCAAAAACCGACATCTTCGTTCACGTATCAGGCTTGATTGACGAGATTCAGGAAAATGATTTAGTAAGCTACGATGAAGAGCGTGGTAAAAAAGGCATGAATGCCGTGAATGTTTCAAGAATAATGAATTAATAATTCCTTCTTTATAACATTAAAAAAGATCGGCTCCAAAGGCCGATCTTTTTGTTTTGTATTAATCGGACAAGGTTTGATAATATTTTTTCACTCAGCGTAACCATTTTGGTAACATTTTGTATCTTGCTTTTAAATGCGGGTTATTGCTGTGAAAACGCTTAAAGAATACATCAAGTTGTTTCCTTCAGCTAAACAGTCCATTTTGTCTTGGCACGAAGAGGCTGAACAGGCATTATGGAATAATCCCAATGAATTAAAAAGCCAATATCGCAATGCCTCTGTTGTTTCTGAAAAGCGAGTTGTTTTTAACATACACGGAAATTCTTTTCGGCTTGTAGTTGATATTGAATATAGACTTAAAATTATTTTCATTGTATGGTTTGGTACACATAAACAGTACGATAAGATTGACGTAAAAACCACCAATTATGGTAAAGCCTATAAAAAATAACACACACTATGAATCAGCTCTAAATCGGATTTATGCATTGATGCAGAAAAACTTAAAAGCTGATTCATCGGAATCGGACGAACTTGAAGTTCTATCTGTGTTGGTTAAAAATTATGAAAACATCCATTTCCCTATGGAGAAGCCACATCCGTTAGAAGCAATCCAATTCAGATTGGAACAAATGCAAATGGATGATGCTGAGTTGTCCGAAATTCTTGGGCATCGCTCACGTAAATCCGAAATACTTTCAGGGAAAAGAAAATTGAGTTTAGCCATGATTCGCAGGTTAAACAAAAAGCTGAATATTCCTGCTGATGTGCTGATTCAAGCATATTAGACTTCTAAACATTTCGTTTCTTCATCTCCTCCACGGCATACGCGCAGGCGCGGGCCGTCATGGCCATATAGGTTAGCGATGGATTTACACATGAAGAGGATGTCATAAACGAACCATCTGTAATAAATACATTTCTCACTTCATGCATCTGGTTGAAACCATTCAAAACCGATGTTTTAGGATTACGCCCCATGCGGGCACTGCCCATTTCATGGTTGGCATTTCCGGGAAATGAAATGTTGGCATAAGACCGTACATTTTTATAGCCCGCAGCTTCCAGCATTTCGGCCATAGCCGCAGCCATATCTTTCTGCATGGCCCGTTCGTTTTCTTTAAACTCAACATCGGTTGTTAACGTATTGCGGCCCCACTTATCTTTTACTTCGGTGTTAAGCGTAACTCTGTTTTCTTCATACGGCAAACATTCGCCAAAGCCGCCAAAGCCAATGCGCCAGTTGCCGGGTGTTTGTAATTTTTCTTTCAGCTCGGCACCTATTGTGGTATCCATTGTTCCACGCCCCCAACCATTGCGGCTTGCTCCACCCTGGTAGCCAAAGCCCCGAATGTAATCCGTTCGTTTTTCTTTTAGATTTCTAAAACGAGGCACATATATGCCATTGGGTCTGCGCCCGAAATAATATTGATCTTCAAATCCTTCTACTTCGGCTTCAGCTCCGGCACCTTTATGATGATCCATAATATTACGGCCCACCTGATCGCTTCCATTTCCTAATCCGTTAGGAAAACGGGTTGAAGTTGAGTTAAGTAAAATGAATGCAGTACCCAAGGTGGCAGCATTTAGAAAAACAATGCGCGCGTAGTATTCTACTACTTCGTTGGTTTCCGTATCGATAATCTCAACACCAATTGCTTTTTGCTTTTGCTCATCGTACAACACACGGTTGGTTAATGAATGCGGGCGTAAGGTTAAGTTACCGGTTGCAAATGCTGCCGGTAACGTGCTTGCATTGGTGCTGAAGTATGCCCCATACGGACAACCGCGGTGGCATTGATTGCGATACTGGCACACGCCACGGCCTTTTACTGCTGTGGTAAGGTTGGCAACACGCCCAACTGTCATTTTTATTTCAGGAAACCCCGACTCTATTTTTCTTTTAAAGTCCTCCTCCACACAATTCATTTGCATAGCCGGTTGAAACTTGCCATCAGGAAGATGAGGAATGCCTTCGGCCTGGCCACTTATGCCCACAAACTGTTCAACATAATCGTACCACGGGGCAATGTCTTTGTAGCGAATGGGCCAATCAGTAGCAATACCATCGCGTAAGTTGGCTTCAAAGTCCAGATCACTCATTCTGTAACATTGTCGGCCCCATAAAACGGAACGTCCGCCTACAATATCACCGCGTATCCAGTCAAACCGTTTGGTTTCGGTGTATGGATTTTCCAGGTCGTTTATATAATAGTGTTTATTATCGCCCGAATAAGAAAAGTGCCGGGTTTGAATCGGGCATTTATCGCGATCGGCTTGTGTTAAGCGGCCGCGGTTTTCCAATTGCCACGGATCGAGCGAAGTAGTTGGATAATTGGGGTGCTCTACATTTTTACCACGCTCCAGCAACAACACTTTCAATCCGCGTTCACAAAGTTCTTTTGCCGCCCAGCCACCGCTTATGCCCGACCCCACCACAATTGCATCATACGTGTTTTCGGCTTTTGCTTTCAGGTTTAAGTTCATATGCAAAGGATTGAATTCTAAATTTTGCGAAAATTTTTCTTGCACTGCATACCTCTTGAATAAATGTAAAATGATTCGGTCTAAATCCTGAAATAGTCCTTATTTTTGCCCGATTTATCCAAACCAACCACTACAAAATGCCTAGAGATCGCAGTATTCGTTCCGTGCTCATCATCGGCAGCGGGCCCATTATTATCGGACAAGCATGTGAATTTGATTATGCAGGATCGCAAGCCTCCCGTTCCTTACGGGAAGAGGGAATAGAAGTAATTCTGATCAACTCCAATCCGGCTACTATTATGACCGATAAGGTTACGGCCGACCATGTGTATCTGAAACCATTGGAGAAAAAATCGATTCGCGAAATCTTAGAAAA
Organism: Cytophagales bacterium; assembly: GCA_017303795.1. Classification (GTDB taxonomy): domain Bacteria; phylum Bacteroidota; class Bacteroidia; order Cytophagales; family Cyclobacteriaceae; genus ELB16-189. The sequence goes on from JAFLBR010000007.1 coordinate 179,295, forward strand.
GCACCATGTAGATGCCGTGTTGCCAACTATGGGTGGCCAAACTGCACTTAATCTTTGTATTGATTGCGACAAAGCGGGCATCTGGCAACATTACGGTGTAAAAATTATTGGTGTTGATATTAACGCCATTGAAACTACCGAAGACCGCGAGAAATTCCGGTTGAAAATGTTAGAGTTAGGCGTTGGCGTGTGTAAGGGCGCAACGGCTACTTCGTTTCTGGAAGGAAAAGAAATTGCACAGGAAATTGGCTTTCCATTGGTTATCCGGCCATCGTTTACCTTAGGGGGAACCGGAGGCGGCTTTGTAAATACACCTGAAGAGTTTGATGCAGCCCTGAACCGTGGTTTGCATGCTTCTCCCATTCACGAAGTGTTGGTGGAGCAAAGCATTATGGGTTGGAAAGAATATGAGTTGGAGTTGCTACGCGATGGAAATGGAAATGTAATTATTATCTGTTCTATCGAGAACTTCGACCCGATGGGTATTCATACAGGAGATTCAATTACTGTTGCTCCGGCTATGACGTTGCCCGATACGGTGTATCAACGCATGCGCGATCTTGCCATTAAGATGATGAATGGCATTGGCAAGTTTGCGGGTGGTTGCAATGTGCAATTCTCTGTTAATCCCGATAACGATGATATTATTGGTATCGAAATTAATCCGCGTGTTTCCCGTTCATCGGCACTGGCATCAAAAGCAACCGGTTACCCGATTGCAAAAATTGCAGCCAAGCTGGCAATAGGTTACAACCTCGATGAATTAAGTAATGCCATTACTGGCTCAACCACTGCGTACTTCGAACCAGCTTTAGATTATGTGATTGTAAAAATTCCGCGTTGGAATTTCGACAAGTTTCATGGAGCCGATCGCAAACTTGGTTTGCAAATGAAATCGGTAGGTGAAGTAATGGGCATTGGAAGAAATTTTCAGGAAGCATTACAGAAGGCCTGCCAGAGTTTAGAGATAAGAAGAAATGGTTTAGGTGCCGATGGAAAAGAGTTAACCAACCAGGAGGATTTACTGTATAGTTTACAAAACCCAAGTTGGAACCGCTTGTTTCATGTTTACGATGCCATGAAACTTGGCATCTCCATGAAGACCATCCACAATCTTACCAAGATTGATAAGTGGTTCCTGGAGCAAATCTGGGAATTGATTGCGGTGGAAAAAGAAATTGAAAAATACAAAGTCGAAACCATTCCGTCCGATCTGATGCGCAAAGCAAAAGAGAAAGGTTATGCCGATAGACAAATTGCTCACTTAATAGACTGTAAAGAAAGTGACGTGCATTTGAAGCGCAGAGAAATGGGCATCAACCGCGTTTATAAACTGGTTGATACCTGTGCAGCTGAGTTTGAAGCCAAGACACCTTATTATTATTCTACGTTCGATAAAGAGAATGAATCAACTGTATCTAACAAGAAAAAAGTAATTGTATTGGGCTCTGGCCCTAACCGCATTGGGCAAGGAATTGAATTTGATTACTCATGTGTACACGGCATTCTGGCTGCAAAAGAAGCCGGCTATGAAGCCATCATGATCAACTGTAATCCCGAAACGGTTTCTACCGATTTTGATATTGCTGATAAACTTTACTTCGAACCAGTTTTCTGGGAACATCTGTGGGATATTATTCAACACGAAAAACCAGAAGGTGTAATTGTGCAGCTTGGCGGACAAACCGCTCTGAAGCTAGCCGAAAAACTGCATAAGTACGGTATCAAAATCATGGGTACTTCATTCGAAGCGCTTGACCTTGCTGAAGACCGTGGTAGTTTTTCAACTTTACTGAAAGACCTTAACATTCCTTATCCAGAATTTGGAGTAGCCACAAATGCCAACGAAGCTCTAGAGGTTTCTAAAACAATCGGGTTCCCACTGTTAGTTCGTCCTTCGTATGTGTTGGGTGGGCAAAGCATGAAGATTGTGATCAACGAGAAAGAACTCGAAAATCATATTCTCGACATCTGGAAACACTTACCCGAAAACAAAGTGTTACTGGATCATTTTCTGGATGGCGCAATCGAAGCTGAAGCCGATGCCATTTGCGATGGTGAAGATGTGTACATCATTGGGATTATGCAGCACATTGAACCTGCCGGTATCCACAGTGGCGATTCGTATGCGGTGCTGCCGCCTTATAACCTGGGCGACTTTGTGATTAAGCAAATTGAAAGCTATACCAAACGCATTGCTGTGGCCCTTAAAACGGTTGGCTTAATTAACATTCAGTTCGCCATTAAAAACGATACGGTTTATATTATTGAAGCAAACCCACGCGCATCGCGTACCGTTCCTTTTATCTGCAAAGCATACGATGAACCTTACGTAAACTATGCAACCAAAGTAATGTTGGGTGATAAAAAAGTTAGAGACTTTAACTTTAACCCAACCAAAAAAGGTTACGCGATAAAAGTACCGGTGTTCTCGTTCAGCAAATTCCCCGATGTAAATAAAGAGTTGGGGCCCGAAATGAAATCCACCGGTGAAGCCATCTATTTTATTGACGATTTAATGGATGACTATTTCTTAAACATTTACGCAGAGCGGAATTTGTATTTAAGCCGATAGCTATAAAGTGGTTTAAACTAATATCTTTGGAATAACGTTTATAAAACTAAACGCGATATGAGATTTCTTATCATTCTGGGGCTTATTGGCTATGTACTATATAAAGTAGGCGGAATATTTTTTCGGGCAGGTGCTGCTTCACAACAAAGCAAATTTCAGCCACGCAGACCGCAAAACGGAAACGTTAATGTAGATTCGGCTCCCGACAGGCCTGCAAAATCGGGTAAGATAAAGGGTGGCGAATACGTTGATTACGAAGAAGTGAAATAATTCACTTCCATTATCTTCTTATTGTGAAAATTCCCTTTACAAAATATCAGGCTACCGGTAACGACTTTGTTTTGATTGACAATCGAAACAACAGTTACTTTTTTACAAAAGATCAGATTGAAAAAATCTGCGATCGTAGATTTGGCATTGGTGCCGATGGACTAATGTTGATTGAGAAACATCCTACCCTTGATTTTAATTTAGTTTACTATAACAGCGATGGTTCGCAAAGTTTATGTGGCAATGGTAGCCGTGCGGCAGTGGCGATGGCCGCTACATTAGATTTACTCAAGACTAAAACAACTTTCAATGCGTATGATGGCGCGCACGAAGCTGAGTTACTTCCCAATGGAATTGTACGATTAAAAATGAATCCGGTAACGGAAGTAAAACAAACCGGCCCCGATTATTTTATAAATACCGGCTCGCCTCATCATTTGCAATTTGTACCCGATGCCGATAAGGTAAATGTTATGGAAGCCGGAAGAAAAATCCGCTACAGCGATACCTACAAGCCAGCGGGTACCAATGTAAACTTCATTCAACTACAGGATAACAATACCATTTTTGTGCGCACCTACGAGCGTGGTGTTGAAGACGAAACGTACTCGTGTGGTACCGGTGTAACTGCGGCCGCCCTGGCTGCTTCTTTTCATGGATATAAATCGCCCGTTCACATAAAAGTGAAGGGTGGTGAACTGGAGGTAGAGTTTAAAACCGGACAGGCAGGCATGTTTGCAGATATTTATCTCATCGGCCCTGCCAAAATGGTGTTCGAAGGGGCTCTGGAACTATAATTGCACCCCGAAATCCATTAAATTTACGGCCCATTTGGTTGGTTTCTCTTTTTGAACTCCCACTTCTGAAAGACCCCTGCCTCATGACAACTTACTACACATGTTAAAACTACTTGCAAAAATTTTTGGCGACAAATCGCAGAAGGACATTAAGCTAATGATGCCCCTGGTGGAAGCCACAAAGCGTGAAGGCGAAACTTTGCTCTCCATTTCCAATGATCAGCTGCGCGCCAAAACTCAAGAAATCCAAAACACGATTAACAATAAACTTAAATCCATTGACGACCAGATAGCAGCCCTGCATGCACGGGTAGCCAATCAACCCGAAATGGATCTGAACGAAAAGGATACCGTATTCAAGGAAATAGATAAACTGGAAGTAGATCGTAATAAAGAACTTGAAAAAGTTTTGTTAGAAGTTCTGCCAACAGCTTTTGCCGTTGTCCGCGAAACCGCCCGCAGATTTAAAGAAAACGAATTTCTGGAAGTTACCGCTACCGATCACGATCGTACGCTTGCAGCCAAACACCAGAACGTAAAGATTGTTGACGATAAAGCACAATGGCATCGGCAATGGCTTGCAGCAGGCAACCTGATTACCTGGGATATGCTGCATTACGAAGTACAGATTATTGGTGGTATTGCCCTGCATCAAGGTAAAGTATCAGAAATGGCAACGGGTGAAGGAAAGACATTGGTAGCTACTTTCCCGGCATTTTTAAATGCACTTGCCAAACGTGGTGTACACATTGTTACGGTAAACGATTACCTCGCCAAACGCGATAGTGAATGGATGGGGCCATTGTTTCAGTTTCATGGTTTGAATGTGGATTGTATCGATAAGCATGAACCAAATTCTACCGAACGCAGAAATGCCTATCGTGCAGATATTACGTATGGAACCAACAACGAATTTGGCTTTGATTACCTGCGCGATAACATGGCCCGCGAGCCAGAAGAATTAGTACAACGCGGCCATCATTACGCCATGGTTGATGAGGTGGATAGTGTGTTGATTGATGAAGCCCGTACGCCTTTGATTATTTCCGGGCCTGTGCCGCGTGGCGATGAGCACGAGTTTTATGATTTAAAACCACGCATTGCCAAAGTAGTTGAAGCACAGAAAAAATTAGTGAACCAATACCTGAACGATGCCAAGAAACTTTTGGCCGATGGCCAGGAGAAAGATGGTGGCACCGCATTGTTCCGCGCACACCGCGCCATGCCTAAATACAAACCGTTGATTAAAGTACTCAGCGAAATGGGTATGAAAAACGTGTTGCAGAAAACGGAGAACTACTACCTGGCCGACAATAAAAAATTAATGCCCGAGGCAGACGCTCCGTTGTACTTCGTAATTGAGGAAAAGGACAACAGCGTTCAGCTTACCGATAAAGGAACTGATTTGATTACCGGAGAAGGTGAAGACCCAAAATTCTTTATCATGCCGGAGATTGGTATTGAACTAAACAAAATCGAAAAAGATCTTTCTATCCCTGCCGATGAAAGACTGAAGCGCAAAGAAGATCTGATTCGCGAGTACACTACCAAATCGCAACGCATCCATAGTGTAAATCAGTTATTAAAAGCTTACACACTTTTCGAAAAAGATACCGAGTACATCATTGTAGATGGCAAAGTAAAAATTGTAGATGAGCAGACCGGGCGGGTGTTAGACGGCCGCAGGTATTCCGATGGTTTGCACCAGGCCATTGAAGCCAAAGAAAATGTGAAGGTGGAAGATGCTACCCAAACGTATGCCACTATCACACTTCAAAACTACTTCCGCATGTATCATAAACTTGCGGGTATGACGGGTACAGCCGTAACCGAAGCGGGTGAGTTGTGGGACATCTACAAATTAGATGTGGTAACTATTCCTACCAACAAACCGATGACGCGCAAAGACCAGGAAGATCTGGTTTACAAAACCATGCGCGAAAAATTCAATGCCGTGGTAGAAGAAATTGTAAGGCTTACACAAGAAGGTCGGCCTGTGCTGGTAGGTACGACTTCCGTGGAAATTTCGGAGTTGGTAAGCCGCATGTTGCAGATTCGTAAAATCAAACACCAGGTGTTGAATGCCAAGCAACATCAGCGCGAAGCGGAAATTGTTGCCGAAGCCGGAAAGCCAGGTACTGTAACCATTGCTACCAACATGGCGGGTCGCGGTACGGATATTAAACTTACTGCAGAATCAAAAGCAGCTGGGGGGTTGGCTATTATTGGTACCGAACGTCACGAATCGCGCAGGGTTGACAGGCAGTTGCGTGGTCGCGCAGGTCGCCAGGGCGATCCGGGGTCATCGCAGTTTTATGTTTCATTGGAAGATAACCTAATGCGTTTGTTTATGCCGGAGCGCATTGCCCGCATTATGGACCGTTTAGGTTTGAAAGAAGGTGAGGTGATTTCACACTCTATGGTAACCAGTTCCATTGAGCGTGCTCAGAAAAAAGTAGAAGAAAATAACTTCGGTATTCGTAAACGCTTGCTCGAATACGATAACGTAATGAACTCGCAGCGCGAAGTAATATACAAGCGTAGAAGAAATGCATTACATGGCGAACGGCTGCAATTTGATATTCTTACCATGTTGTATGATACCTGCGATGACATGGTAGCCAGTGGCAAAGCCGGAGAAACTGTAGAGAATTTTAAATTAAACATCCTGAGTGTACTCGGATTCGATTTCAATATCACACAAGAAGATTTAGCGAAACAAGATCAGGCAGTTATTACCGATAAACTGTACGATCAGGCACTGCAACATTACGAACACAAAAACAAAGCTGCAGCCGATCGATCATATCCTATTGTATTGGATGTTTATAAAACCCGCGGTGGTACTTTCAAAGATATTCTGGTTCCGTTTACCGATGGTATTAAGCAGATTGGAGTATCAGCCGACCTGAAAAAGTGCGTGGATACTCACAATGGCGAGTTGATCAAAGCGATGGAGAAGATGATTACGCTTGCTATCATCGATCAAAACTGGAAAGAACACTTGCGCGATATGGATGACTTAAAACAATCCGTGCAAAACGCAGTGTACGAACAAAAAGATCCATTGTTGATTTACAAGTTCGAAGGCTTCGAGGCATTTAAACGATTTATTGCTAAAGTAAACGAAGAAACTATTTCCTTCTTAATGAAGTCCGACATACCCGTGCGCGATGCCGATCAGGTACAAGAAGCACGGCAGTTCAGACGCCAGAAATTGAGTGAGAAGAAAGAAGAGTCACGTTCGTTATTGCAAGGAGGCGGATCACAATCTGCGGCAACCGATACCCGCCAAACAGAAGAAAAAGTAATGCCTGTTAAATCTGAAAAAGTAGCGGGTAGAAATGATAAGGTAACGGTGCAGTATCAGGATGGTCGTGTAGAAAAAGATGTGAAGTATAAAAAAGTAGAAGACGATATTAAAGCCGGCAAGTGTATTGTTATTGAAGGCTGATAAGTTGTTTACCGATTTTAGAGTACATTAGTCTTTATTATTGAATTGGTTAGATAACTCGTTGCAGGTTGCTTCGTATTTTAAAGCGATGGGAAAGATGTTTAGATTATTTTGTTTAGCATTGTTTTGTCACCTGCTGGTAGGTTGTGCCGTACAGAAGACTTCGGATAAACCGTACTACGAAAATCTTGCGGCTCACAGACCAAAAGTAACTTTGCCTTCTGAAAACACCAGTAAAGACACGGCCAGCCAAACCAAAATAATAGCCGCTGTTACACCTACACATCATGTCAATGCAAAGGTTGATGCCGTATTGGACAGTATAGATCGGTACAACCAGGTGCGTAAGTTTGTAGATGGTTACACCATTCAAATTTATTCCGGACAGAATCGCGAGCAGGCTATGGAGGCCAAAAAGAAAATGACGAGCGATCTTCCGGAATACACTGCCAATCTTCAGTATCAGCAACCTAAATTTCGGGTAACGGTTGGGCGTTACTTTACCAAACTCGAAGCACATCCTGATCTGGTTAAACTTCGCAGCAGCTTTACGGCCGCCATACTTGTTCCTGAAAAAATTCCAGTTCGCTAACAACAATTAAATTCTGATTTAGAAATCTAAAGTTGCCCATGTATCTTACGTGTTTATAATTTCATTATGAACAACGAAGGTAAGTGGGAAAAACGGTGGCACCCTTTGCGGGAAGAATGGGTAGTTTATTCCGCTCATCGCAACAATCGTCCATGGCAAGGTGCCGGAAAAGCAACACCTAAACCTGCACCAGATTTCGATGCGACCTGTTATCTCTGCCCTGGTAACAAGCGAGTACATGGCAGCGCTAATCCTGATTATAAAGATGTTTTCATTTTTGAAAACGACCATCCGGTTGTGGGCATGCAAGCACCTGATGTTCCTTCGGTTGATTCGCTTTATAAAAAAGAACCCGCCACGGGCATAGCAAAAGTAGTGTGTTACGATCCGCGGCATAACATCACGCTTTCGCAGATGAAGCTGCCGGAAATCGTGAAAGTGTTTGAATCGTTTCAGCAAGAGATGATTGCCTTCGAAAAAAATCCCGCCATTCATTCGGTATTAATTTTTGAAAACAAAGGCGAAGTGGTTGGTGTAAGTAACCCACATCCGCATTGCCAGATTTATGCATTGGATTTTGCGCTAAAGCTGGTTAGTCAGCAGATACGTGTAGCCAATGAATACAGGTATGTAAATAATAAAAACATTTTTGAAGACATCATCGCACACGAACAGTATGACAAAAAAAGGATTATTGCTGAGAATGATTTTGCCATTGCCTTCATTCCTTACTTCGCGCGGTATGCGTATGAAGTAATGATCTTCCCGAAAGGAAATCACCAAACACTTATTTCGTTAAACGAGAAAGAGCTTGCCGGTTTTACAGCCGTGTTTCACCAAACTGTGCGCAAACTCGACATGAATTTCGAAATGGATTTCCCTTACGTGATGTCGATGATGCAAGCCCCGGTTGATGGTGGTTCTTATCCAGAGTTCAGAATGCATTGTTGGCTGCAGCCCCCCTATCGCCAACCTGGTTTAATCAAATATTTAGCCGGGCCAGAGATTGGTGCTGGAAACTTTATGGCCGATACCATGCCCGAAGACAAAGCAGCTGAACTTCAAAAAATAAATGTGAAAGATTATTTATGGGAACGATAACCAGAAGTCAGTTTATATGTTAATCGAAACTTCTGCTCCCGGCCGCTTGGATGTAATGGGTGGCATTGCCGATTATTCCGGTTCGCTTGTTTTACAAATGCCTATTGCGCAACGCACTACTGTAAAGTTACAACTGCGCACCGATTACCGATGCGAAATAAAAAGTTATATCGGCAGCAGCCAACCGTGGTTGCTTGATCTTGATTACCGCGATTTATTGCTGAACAAGCAAGCCGACTATGCGTTTGCAAACACGTATCTCACACAACGCAAACAAATCTGGGCTGGTTATATTATTGGCTGCGCATTGGTGTTACAAAAAGAAAAAGGAATTGAATTTACCGGTGCCTCTATCGAAGTTCATTCCGAAGTTCCGCTAGGCAAAGGAGTTTCGTCCTCCGCATCGGTTGAAGTTGCAACCATGCGTGCGTTGGCACAGGCTTTTCAACTTACATTAACGTCAACCGAGTTACCAACCCTCGCACAAAAGGTTGAGAACTTTGTAGTGGGTGCTCCATGCGGCTTGATGGATCAGCTTGCTTGCCATTTAGGTGAACCGAATCATTTTCTGCCCATTGTTTGTCAACCGGATTTAGTTGAATCTTTAATTCCAATCCCGCAAGGATTACATTTTGTAGGCATTGATAGCGGAGTTAAACATGCGGTGAGTGGTCATCAATACGGAACTGTACGCAGTGCTGCATTTATGGGCTACTCCATTATTGCTTCACATCTCGGTGCCTCCACGCACGATTTGAAACACGCACTTCAAACAGGGGAGCGTAATCATTTACCCTTTCGGGGATATTTGTGTAATATTTCTGTTGATGAATTCGAATCGCTCCAGAACATTTTACCGGATAAACTTTCTGGAAAAGATTTTTTAGAAAAACAGGTTTCCATTGATCCGGTAACGAAAATAAATCTTGATACCGCTTATGCGGTTCGTACCTGCACCGAACATCCGGTTTACGAAAACAATCGCGTAAGCCAGTTCAGATCATTATTAAATGCCTACGTGCAACAACAAACAAGCGAACAAACAAAAACGTTAACCGCATTAGGCAACCTGATGTATGCTGCGCACGAAAGTTATTCGCGCTGTGGTTTAGGTTCTGATCGTACCGATGAAATTGTAGCGCTTGCAAAAAAATCTGAGGGAATCTACGGAGCCAAGATTACAGGCGGTGGCCAGGGAGGCACAGTTTGTTTGCTGACAGATACTGCCGGCAAACAAACTGCTAAAGCATTGCATCAATCACTTTGTGAAAAATACAATCAGCCGCTGGTTTGGTTTTAAGGTGTAGGCACACGCAACGAATTAATCCACTTCGCAATCTTCAAGGCTTCATCTTTTGGTACTTGTGGCATAGGTGCCATAGGTGTTTCGTGCTCTGGCCAGTTTTTTGGTTCGGGATTATAAATCAATTGCACCATGCGCTCATCGGTGTATTTGCGTTTCGCAATATCCGCAAACGAAGGCCCCACCTGTCGCTTGTTGGTATTGTGGCAAGCCGTACAGGTATTCTTCACCAACAACGGTTCTATCTCAGCATACGTTAATGATTTGCTGGTTGCGCTGGTGGTTTGAGTTACTGGTTTAGCAGCAGGCTTAACAGGCGTTGAGCGTTTTGTACTCAACTGATTTGCCGGCAACTTCTCGCCCTCAGGAATATTGTTTAACGTATAGTATGCCGCATTGTGCAGCACGGGTAAACCTTCTTTCGAGCGAATGCCCGGAACCATCAATTCATGCAAATAATATTGGCGGAGATTCTCAACCACCACTCTTACTTTCAAACCATCATCCGAAACCTTCACACCTTTAATGTTTAATTTCTCATCATTAATGGTTGGACTTCCGTAAACGGGATGATATTTATAGATGTAACTGCGGCCAAAGTATGAATCCAGATTTTCGGCAGTGGTTTTATCAACTGGTTGCGTAAACTCTATTTCAAAACCATCGGGCATTGCTTTAACAGTTTTCATTTCCATCGGCACTTTACCCGTCCACACCAAACGCTGTAACCCAGCCGTGCTTGTACCAGCCGAACCCCAACCGCGATTGGTAAGCCCCGCATACAACGAACCATCGTGGCCCCAGTTCATCCGCAACACACCCGATTGAAAGCCAGACTTAAATTCAAACGCTACGCCTTGAAATTCACCTTTCACTTTCTCCATCACCACGCGCATGATTTTGCTCTGACCCTGATCGCCCACAAAAATTTGTCCGGCAAACGGCCCAAACTTACCATTGGTTTCATCTTTAATAATTTCTGCATTTGAAATTCCCAATACCCCATGTGGCAACCAAACTGCTGGTAAACGTGTAGCTGGAAAATCATTCTTTAGATTATAAAACAGATCAGGATTTTTTTCATCGGCAATATTTTCAGGTTTAATGTAGGCACCTTCCTTTTTAATCTGCCGCGCATCTACCTTCGCATACAATTGCTCGGTAGAAATTTTTACAGGTGAGTTTGCACGATCTGTCCAGCGCAAGCCTGCCGGATGTCCGGTAAAGCTTCCTTTCGTTACGTGAAAGATTCCACCTGAACCTTGCCAATCGCCTTGGTTATCATCATAAAAAAGTTCACCATCAATCATTCCCAAACCACAAGGCGAGCGCATGCCTGTTGCCCACGGTTCCATATTTCCATCAGGCGAAATTTTCATCGTCCATCCACGCCACGGAACTCGGCTTTCACCACGCCACCATTCTTCATCGCCAAACGCAACGTTACCGGTAACAAAGAAACTTCCATCAGGTGCAACCTTTGGCCCGAATGAATATTCGTGATAATGTCCCGACAAGGGCCAGGCATAAACGGTTTCATACACATCGGCACGATCATCGCCATTGGTATCTTTCAGTTTAGTTAACTCACCGCGTTGAGCGGTGTACAATGCGCCTTCATGCCAGGCCAACCCCAAAGCTTCGTGCAAACCAGAAGCAAACAAGGTATAGCGCGGCTGGCCCTTCTCCATACTTGCATTTTCAATCAACCACACATCGCCTCTGCGTGTGCATACTGCAATGCGGCCATCGGGTAATGTAGCAACACCGCCCACTTCCAGCAACATGCCTTCGGGCGCGGGTAAAGTCATGATACGGTAATAGTCTTCTTCTTTGGGAGTTTTAGAAGTTTGAGCAAAGAGTGGCTGCATCAACCACACACTTATTATTGTAATGAATATTTTCTTCATAAAATTTCTTCGTTAAAGAATTACCAGATGATTGTGTAGCTGAACGATCCGCTTACGGGAATAATTAATTCCTGCACACCTTTGCTTTCGCGGATTTGAGGAGTGCCGGTAACTTTGATATAATAACTTTTGTCATCAATGGCATACGAACCATTCGGGTTTTTCGTAATCACTTTCCCTTCGGCCAGTTTATAATACAATCCGGTTTTGCCTTCCAGATTTTTAATGGCTACCTCATGCACAATCGCATTCTCTTTGGGATACACTTTATCTTCTACTTGCAATCCACGGTAAGTGGCTTTAAAGGTTGGTCGCCCCGAATCATCTACAGTATAACCTCTGGAACGATACTCGCCTTGTGCTACTTCTGCTTCGCGCGCTATTACAGGAAACGTTTCATTGGCTGAGGTTAAAAAAGCCAACGGTTGATTGTTGAAAAGAAATAACGTAGCACCAAGCGGTTTGAAAGAACCATCGCCCCGATCGTGCCACATAGGCGTTGCATCCACAAACTCACCACGCCAAACACAAGCAAGATTTCCAGCTTTCAAATCATACACATAATGTACACCGGAAGGATCGCCCACACCTATGGTATGCGTTAAGCGTTGTTTGTAATCGTCTTTAAAATCGAGGAAAGCCCGCAATAACTTTGGTGAGTTGGTTGGGTTGAGTAAAATGGGTGATACCGGTTGGTCGTTGGGCGGATAAGAATTAAATGCGTGCAAGGCCTTGAGGTCTGCTCCGGCCTGAACATAAAAGCCAAGTCGCGGTGGCATCCACGAAGCATTTTTATAATTGATGATTTCGAATGGGTATGAACCAGCTTTAAGAGTAATGGTTGCCTGATTGGTTGGCCACCAGCCATCGCCACTTTGTGAATTAACCAATTGTTGATTGTTAATGGTTAATCGCGCACCACCGGTATAAGCCAGCAGGAACCGATATTCGGCATCGTCTGATACAGTTAGTGTTCCGGTATATCGCGTGCCATAGGCATCTTCATTCTCTAACACTTCGCAACTAATTTCAGAAAGTTTACCGCTGGCCGCCACAGGTAACGAAACAAAATCAGAAATCAACTTATAGTTTCCATACCAGGTTTGATAAGCCACTTCATTTACATTTACAGTAACCGGTTTAACAGCAGTGTATCTAATATTGCGAATGGCAACCGGCCCATGGTCGCCCTGAATCATTAAAGGGCCGGTTGGTTTTTCGTTGTTTTCAATCGGGCCACCGGTAGGTAACGGAACTTCTACATTATCGTGAATACGAACGCCATTCAGATCGACATACACAAAGCGTGCGTTTTCAATTTTGTTACCAGCTGCATCGAAGCGTGGCGCACGAAACGAGATTTTAAATTTCTGCCACAAGCCAGGCGCTTTCGCGGGATTGCTGAGCGGAGCTTTGCCCATATAAATTTTTCCTTTCTCATTTTCCCAGTTGCGATAAATACCACCAATGTCTCCAAACTTAGGGTTCTTAACGCCCCAACTATCTAACAACTGCACTTCGTACCGGCCTTGCAAATAAATACCAGAGTTGGAACCACGCGGCAACATTACTTCCAGTTCAAGTTCGAGATCGCCATGTTCAAGATTAGTAACGAGATGATCTTTCTTTGTATCATCATTCATGTTAAGCAGAATGCCTGAACCTGATGTGAAGGTTACTGCCTTTTGCTCGGTTATAGCAACCACGCCTTTGGTTTTTTTGCCACGCTTTTCGATTACGGGTTGCAATTCAGTTTTTCCCTTTTCATGAATGTCGAGATCGGGATTGATGACCACATCGCCCACAATTTGCCAGTTGCCCGCCTGCGGACGAAAGGCAGAAAGATCGTTCAGGTTTAAATTTTGTGTCTGGGCTGCTGCGGGAAATGCACATGCCACACAAACACACAGAAATAATAATCGTTTTATAAACATAGTGTAAAAGTGAGCCACGAATATCTACTTCCTGATGGCCAATCCCAAACATTAAACAACCGGATTTTTTATCCGTTAAAACCTCGGTAACTTTGGCCCATGCACCTGATCGATAAAATTAAATCGCTATCTGAAAGTTTACAGCCCGAAGTAGTTCAATGGCGCAGGCATCTACATGCCAACCCGGAACTTTCTTATGATGAATTTAACACTGCAAAGTTTGTAGCTGAACAATTAAATTCATTTGGGCTGGAGCCGGTGTCAATGGCCACTACCGGACTCGTTGCCTTGATTCAGGGTAAACCCGGAAAAAATACGATTGCCTTGCGGGCCGATATGGATGCTTTGCCCATCGAAGAAAAAAATAATGTTGCTTATAAATCAACTAAGCCGGGTGTGATGCATGCGTGCGGCCACGATGTGCACACGGCCTCGTTGCTGGGTACAGCTAAAATACTTTCGCAAATCAAAAATGAATTTGAAGGCACGGTTAAGCTGATCTTTCAACCGGGCGAAGAAAAAAATCCGGGTGGTGCTTCGTACATGATTAAAGAAGGGGCATTGCAAAACCCGATACCGGCTTCTATCATTGGGCAACATGTAATGCCTTTGGTGCCGGTAGGTAAAGTGGGCTTTCGCGAAGGCATGTATATGGCCAGCAGCGATGAAATTTATCTGAAAGTAATTGGCAAAGGTGGGCATGGTGCAGCACCGGAACTCACCATAGATCCGGTAGTGATTGCCGCACACATTATTATCGGGTTGCAACAGGTTATCAGTCGCAACGCCAGCCCGAAACAACCTACGGTGTTAACCTTTGGCCGCATTATGGCCGAAGGCGCTACCAACATTATTCCCAATGAAGTAAACATTGCCGGTACGTTTCGGGCACTTAATGAACAATGGCGCAAAGAAGGTTTGGCAAAAATTGAAAAGATGGCCAAAGGCATTGCTGAAAGTATGGGCGGCATGTGTGAAGTAAACATTTCGCACGGATATCCTTACTTAGAAAATAATCCGGAGCTTACGCGAAGAATCCGCCAGGCAGCTGAAGCATATGTGGGAAAAGAAAATGTGGTGGATATTGATCTTACGTTGGGGTCGGAAGACTTTGCTTATTATTCGCACGTAGTGCCCGCTTCATTTTACCGGTTGGGTACCCGCAACGAAGCAAAGGGATTAACTTCGTATGTACACTCGCCTACTTTTGATATTGATGAAGATGCGTTGAGGCTTGGCCCCGGCCTAATGGCGTGGATGGCTATTCAGGAACTTTCAAGTTAATTCTTTGTTGCTCACAACCAACGCAGGGCTTCACCACGTTTAATTATTTCGCCCTTTCAGACCTTACGGGATAACTTGTGAAACAGAATTAAGTAATTGTTACGTCCTTAATTGTATGCCTGGCCTACTTATATTTACAACTCATGAATGCTGAGCAGCCCGTAGCGCCCGTCTCCACTCCCTGGAAAGTTGTACTTCGCAATACAGCCTACATTCTGGGTGCGCTACTCATTTTTTTGTTTGCACTTAACCTGATGATTTCTTCGTTGCAATATCTGGGCAAAGATGCTGAAGACATAATTCTGCAAACAACTGCCAATCCGTTTACGGCTTTATTCATCGGGCTATTACTTACTGCATTAATTCAAAGTAGTTCGGCCACTACTACTATGGCGGTAGCATTAGTGGCTTCGGGGGCCATGCCCTTAAACAGTGCCATCCCCTTTATTATGGGTGCCAACATAGGCACTACCATTACAAGCACTATTATATCACTCGGCTTCATCACCAAAAAGAAAGAATTCAGGCGGGCTGTAGCAATTGGTACTTACCACGACTTCTTTAACATTTTAACTGTTGTGTTGCTATTCCCACTGGAGTATTATTTCGGATTTTTATCGGCCGTTGCACACTATGTGGGCACCACGTTGTTTCATGAACCCATCACCAACTCATCCGAAAGTTTTTCTTTGTTAGGTTGGGGTGGCGATTCCATCATCAAATTTATTATTAATACTATCGATAATGGGTTTGTGCTGGTGGTACTTTCGGTTATTATCCTATTCTCGTCCATTATCTTTTTCAGAAAAGTAATTTCTAAAACCTTAGGCTTTGGGCAGCAGGAAAAATTTCAGCATTTCTTTTTTAAGAACTCGTTCAAATCGTTTGGTTGGGGATTGTTAACTACTGCTATTATCCGATCAAGTACTATTACGTCTTCGTTAGTGGTTCCGTTGGTTGCCAAGAAGGTAGTTAAACTAAAATCGGCACAGCCTTTTATTTTGGGAGCCAACATAGGCACAACCATAACTGCCTTTATTGCCGCGCTGTTCAACTCCAATGCCGCCATTAGTCTGGCCATTGCACATTTTTTATTCAATGCTATTGGCGTACTAATCTTTTATCTGATTCCCTTTGTAAATGAATTACCGGGTAAACTGGCCGATGGCCTCGGACGGTTAACGCTCAAATATCGACTTGCCGGATTTTTATACCTGCTGCTTACTTTTTTCGTGGTGCCCTTTTCGCTCATCTATTTCAATAAAGATGCTGTACGTGTGAATGAACTTACCTACAACTACCAGAACTTTGTAACACAACAAAACAGCAGCTACAACATCGTATCGAAAACATATCCGCATCATGCGCTCAGCAATTTGATGGTGTACGAGCCTTCAAAAAATAATCAGCCCAACAAAATACTTACCGTTTACCGAAGAAATAATTTACTTCTCATCAACAACGATCTCTTTGAACTAAACCGCGCTGGTTTTTGTCGCGATGCCGAAGATGAACAGGGTAAATACAAAATCTGCATCCGCGAGGTCTTACCTTCACTCACGCTTTCATCGGGCCTTACAGCCGATTCTGTTTTTGTGTTTGAGAAACAATGGTATCAACCAGAACGTGTGGACTCAAGCCGCGTGCGACTCTATATCAGTGCAGTACTGAATCTACAAGTAAAAAAAGAAAAACTTGCCCCCGATGGTCGCCTGCTGGAGCAGGAACTTCTCACCAGCCTGCAACCCAAATAATAGCAGTTTATCAGTATATTGCCTCTTCAATTATGGAAGGTATTAAAGACACTATTTTCAAATTTCTGCGCCTAGATAATCTGGTTGATAATCTTTCGGGGTATCTGGAGACACGACTGGAATTATTTAAGGTTGAAGTACGAGAGGATGTTGCACGGGTATTGGCACAGGCGCTGATGATAACAGCTATTCTGTTGCTTTCAATTTTGTTTTTGTTATTCTTCAGTGTAGGGATGGCACATTTCCTTAACGGGTTTTTTGAGCAACCTTATGTGGGCTATTGGATTGTAGCCGGTATTTACGGAGTGCCTTGTATTGTTTTCATTATCTTCCGAAAAAATCTCAGTCATAAGTTTGAGCAGTACATGACCAAACTGATGAAACGAAAAGAAAAATAGTTATGGAACTGCTCGAAACCCAGGACCCGGAAAAGAAAAGATTGATAGAAGCTTCGCAGCGCCACAAGCAAGAACTTGAGCGCGAAGTAAAAGCAATGTCGGACAAAACTGAAAAGGCAGTAAAAAATGCGTTGATTATCGGGGGTGCTCTGGCTATTACGTATCTGGTGGTTTCGCAACTTGGTTCATCCAAAAAGAAAAAAAACAAAGTCAAAGCAAAAGCTGCGGTTCAGAATACCGAACCCGACTTTGAGCCTGCACCAGCTTATTCACCGCCATCTTTTATCTCGCAGATTGGCGAACGATTGGTTAGCCAGGCAACCGTTATATTACTTGACATCGCAAAAGATAAATTAGCCGAGTACCTCAGTAACCGCAAGCAAAAGCATGAAGATTCTTGATACGCTGCAAGAGCGGCACAAGCTTGGTAAAAAATCAATTGCTGTTTTAATCGATCCGGATAAGATTGAAGATCCAGCCCGCCTGAATACTTTAATCCGGCTTGCCGCAGAAAATTGTATCGACTTCTTTTTTGTAGGTGGTAGTTTAGTAACTACAACCAATCTGGCCGAGGTAATTAAACACATTAAAGACAATGTTTCGCTACCCGTGGTTTTGTTTCCGGGAAGTTCTCTACAGATTGATCCGGCTGCGGATGCGATTTTATTCTTATCGTTAATCTCGGGTCGCAACCCCGATTTATTAATTGGTCAACATGTGGTGGCAGCACCCATTTTAAAAAACAACCGATTAGAAGTAATGCCCACCGGCTATATGCTTATCAATTCGGGTAAGACTACTTCGGTGGCGTACATCAGCAATACCACACCTATACCCGAAGACAAATATTCGCTTGCTGCTTGCACGGCAATGGCTGGTGAAATGCTTGGACTAAAATTGATTTACTTAGATGCAGGCAGCGGTGCCGAGCGCGAGATTAGTCCTAAAATGATTAGTGCCGTGCGTAAGTCTGTTGGTGTGCCGTTGATTATTGGCGGAGGTATCAACACCAGTCAGAAAGCATTTAATGCCTTAGAAGCCGGAGCTGATCTGATTGTGATTGGCAATGCACTTGAGAAAGATCCGAACCTGCTTACAGAGATAAGTGAGCGCGTGTACGATTGGAATCAGAGTGTAGAGGCGGGGAAGTGACCTCACCCCAACATCTTTTTTCAGTTCACCAAGATTGTGCAACCCCTCTCCTGTGGATAGGGGTGCGATGAATTATGCGAACAGCAAAGTGTTGATGGGGTGAGGTCTACCTCCGCACTTCAAATCCTTCAAAATTTTGCAATGCTGATAAAGCTGTTTCTACATTTATTACCTGGGCACGTTCCGGGCCTTGATGACACCAGGCTAAAAATTTCTCTAACACTTCTGGTGCAGCTTCAGCTTCGATGTAAACCGAACCATTGGGTTGGTTGCACACAAAACCTTTTACGCTCAACGCATCAGCTTTTTGTTTGGTTGACGCACGGAAATAAACGCCTTGTACTTTGCCGGTAATGGTTATGTTGAGGTGGTAAAACACAATTTACTTGAGACTCTTTAATGGTTTTATTGCTAGAGAGGAAAGATCGTATGGGGTTGCATTACTTTCCAAATATCTTTGATAGAAAGCCTTTCTTCTTCTTTTGAATAACCCAAACAAGCTCACTAGGATGTCTCTTAGTAAATTGATTTGACCCAAAACGCCCCCAAGCAAAGCCATCTCTATTTTTTTTATTTCTCAAGTCCGCAACAATCCAATTGTCTCCTTCAAAAAGGTTTAAGAAAGAAACTAAATCACCATTACTATTCCTGAAGTCAGTTATCTCATAAGTATTAGGATTGGTTGACCAAATGTCCGTTACCATTTTTTCGTGCACATCATTGAGGTAATTATCTACAGGCTTTTGAAAAAACTCAACTAAGGATTCAAAAAACTCATTCAACGTATTACAATAAATTACCAAAACAGCTGGATCGTGACACGCATAAAATATTTTTCCCAAGTCACCATTATCCTTTATCTCGAGAACCCAGACATTCCCGAAGCCATCATGCCCAAGAGTAACAGAATGGGATATCAGCTCTGTAAATCCAAATTCATCTATGGAGTCGAAGTAAGCTGTTTCCAGGCCGTAGCCCTCCCATCCTTTTGTCTCTCTTAAAATTTCCTCCAACTCGTTGGCTATTCTGTTTGAAGGAAATTTTGTTTTGAGAAACTCTAACTCGTCATTAGTAAGACCTAGTTTGAAATCGAGAGAATAGCTTTCACCGTCTTCGTTTAGGAAGGTTGATGATTTTAGTTTTCTTATTATTTCAATAGTTGTCATACAGATTATTGTTGAAGTATTCGATATAGCAGCAAGCAGAAAATTTCTATTTTGCTACCTTAGATCAATGTTTCAAAAAACATAATTCATACTCAAAACCAATTGGACTAACACGCGACATTACTCCAATCCCCTCTGCCCAAATGCCTCCCCTTATTTTCCTGATTGCTCCATAATAAGTTCAAAAATTAAACTCGCCAATGCCTCTACATCGCTGTTTATAGTTCCTTGCATATAGCGCTCAAAAATAAATGCATTGTCAGGCGGGTTCAGGTTTAGTGTTAATCCTTTCTCCCATGCGAGTAACCGAATAAACTCGCGTTGGGTACGTCCGTTGCCTTCCCTGAAAGGGTGTAAATAATTCACATGATCCAGAATCTCAGCTAATTTTTGTGATAGTGCTTGTTTGTCAGTTTTGCGAATGGCTTTGTATTCCAAAATTAATGTGTCGATGTAACGGAAAGCATTTTCAAAATGGCTTGTCGGAAAAAACTGTTTACCTGCTTTGCCAATTTCAACAACTCGTTTTGTGCCTGCCCAGGCATAAATATCCTGAAACAAATACTTGTGAATTACAAACAAACTTGATGTACCTTTGATTTTTATAGGATTTTCATAAAGCTCTTGTACTCGTTTTGTTACAGCACCACTTTCAGCAAAAAGCAAAACCTCTTCGTCTTCGATGTTAGCTAAATTACGAAGTATGCCCGTTTTGGGATCAGTGTAAGTATAATCGGGGTCTAAATATTTGTAAGCATCAGACATAAGCTTTCTCTTTTGCCAATTTGATAAACTCGGCAAAAGTAATTTCCCCAGCTACGTAATCTCTGATGAGGGTTACTCCTTTAGGGGTTGGCTCAAAACCTTCAAACATATTGGTGCCGATAGCGTTTGCTGTGCTTTCCAATGTTTTAAGATCGGAAAACTGCACTCCCATCAGCGTAAGATTATCGCGGTCTATGTCTATTGCTCTATACATATTTTTCTACCAGAAAAGTTATTCAATATACAACTTTTCCCATAAAAAGGTTAGCAGAAATGGACTCCAGCTCTGCTTTCAAAAAACATAATCCGTACTCAAAAACACCGACTCTCGGTTTTGTATAATCTGGCTAATGATTTTTTTATTGCTGTCGCTGGCTTTGGTTGCTACCAACGTGCGAATAGAAAACACGCGCAACGCATCGGCTACGGATAACGTTCCTTCTGCTGAATCTTTTCTTCCATTGAAAGGGAAGTTATCCGGGCCACGCTGGCATTGCACATTCAGGTTAATGCGCCCCACCTGGCTGGAGAAAGCGTCAATCAACCGCGCTACTTGTTTAGAGTCGTTTCCAAAAATACTTACTTGTTGCCCGAAGTTAGAGTTAAGCACATACGCAATGGCCTCTTCTTCTTTCTCAAATGGAACCACAGGCACTACGGGACCAAACTGTTCCTCGTAATACACCCGCATTTTATCATTAACCGGATAAAGTAAAGCCGGATAAAAAAATGTTTCAATAACAGTACCACCATTCGGGTTGATGACTGCTGCACCATGTTGTTTGGCATCTGCAACCAACTTAGTCAGGTAATCGGTTTTGCCGGGTTCGGGTAAAGGCGTAAGACTTGCTCCGGCATCCCACGGCATACCGGGTTTTAGTTTTGCAATTTCATCCGAAAGTTTTTTCAGAAACTCATCTACAATGCTTTTGTGTACAAACAAAATTTTCAGTGCCGTACACCGCTGGCCATTAAACGAAAGCGAGCCGAGCACACATTCACTCACTGCGTTGTTGATGTCGGCATCGGGCATTACAATGGCGGGGTTCTTTGCATCCAAACCTAAAATTGCTTTTAAGCGATGTGGCTTCGGATGGAGTTTCTTTAATTCGTTCGCGCCTTTGTTGGTTCCGATAAACGCAAACACATCTACTTTTCCGGTTTCCATTAATGCGCCCACTGTTTCGCGGCCACGCCCGTAGATCACATTAATAACTCCGGCAGGAAAGCACGTGCGAAAAGCTTCGAGTAACGGCCGAATTAACAACACACCATACTTGGCTGGTTTAAACACCACGGTGTTGCCCATAATCAATGCCGGGAACAACGTGCTGAAGGTTTCATTTAGCGGATAATTATACGGCCCCATACACAAGGCCACACCCAGCGGTACGCGCCTGATCTGCGCCATAATGCCTTGCTCATACACAAAGCCAGATGATTTGCGATCGAGTTCTTTCAATGAGTTGATGGTATCAACAATGTAATCGCACGTGCGATCAAATTCTTTTTCAGAATCCTTTTGCGTTTTACCAATCTCCCACATCAACAGGTTTACAACGGCTTGCCGCTGCTCGCGCATCTTCGCCAGAAATTTTTCTACATGCTCAATGCGCTCTGCTACCGACATAGTAGGCCAAGCACCATGACCTTGATCGTACGCCTTCACAGCCGAATCTAATGCAGCAAGTGCTTCTTTTGAAGTAAGTAAAGGCGTGCTTCCAATTACTTGTTGCTTTAGTGTGCCATCGGGTTGCTTTAAACACACCGGACTTAACACCGGACTCATGTCGCCTTGCCAGGTAATGAGTTTACCATCCAATAAATATTCCCGTTGGTCTAAATCAGTTGGCAAGGCAACCGCAGCGGGTACTTGTGCAGCCTGTGGAAAAAGAGAATTCAAAAAATCGCTCATGGGTTTAGGTTATGGGTAACAATAGTTTTTCCGGATGAAGTGCCAAGTCTGTCAGCACCTGCTTCAATCATTTGAATAGCTTGTTCATAGGTTTTAATTCCGCCACTGGCCTTAATGCCAACGGTTGCCGGAATGGCACTGCGCATAATTTGTATGTGTTCCACTTTTGCTCCGGCAGACGCGAAGCCAGTAGATGTTTTTACAAAATCGGCACCGGCATCAGCACAAAGTTTACTGGCTTCTGCTATTTCGGCATCCGACAAGTAAGCCGTTTCAATAATTACTTTTAAAATTTTCTGATGATCGTGAACCAGCTTGCTGCATTTGGCAATTTCTACTTTAGTCCACGGTAAACCGGTTTTAAACGAACTGATATTCCAGACTACATCAATCTCATCGGCACCATTATCGATAGCTCGTTTTATTTCATCCAGTTTGGTTTCCGTCATGCTATAGCCTAATGGAAAGCCCGCTACGGTTACCAATAAAATTTTATTTGTTCCGATTTCGCGTTGCGCTCGCTTTACCCAAAAGGGTGGTACACAAATGCCAACAAAACCAAACTCGCGGGCCTCATCCACCAATTGATCAATTGCACTTATGGTAAGTGTAGGACTTAAGTTTGTGTGCTCAATGTGATTGGCCAGATTCACCGTTGCTGATGTTTAAACCGGCAACGAAATTAGTTTATCCTAATCAGATTATTTAAGCGAATGAAGTATTTAAAGCAGAAGAATAGAAAATGCTTTCACAACAAACGATAATTAGGTTGATGATGAACCTAATTATCGTTAGAGAAGAAATCTGAGTTCAAAAAAAATTAGTGCCGGATGCCACATTCTTTACAATACTTCATTTTGTAGGGTGGGTTTTTCTTTGGCATCTTTTTATGACCGTAATAAAGCGGGTTAGAGTATTGAGGGGCAGCCAGCTTTTTAAGTAACTTTTGTTTTTCCTTTGCTGCTTTCTCCACACGCGCATAATACTCGTACTGAGCCGTGTGTTTTACTTTCGCTTTCTTCAGCAAAATTTTTTGCCTTTTAGTTTGCTGATGAGTAGGCTTTAGTTTTTTGGAGTGTACCTGAATGTCTTCAGGGGCTTTATCGCCAAGCGTAGTTTGCGCAAGCGATAACCGGGGCACAATAACAGCCAACAGACTGATGAAAGTCCAGATTAAGATTTTTTGCATAGCAGTCTTAGAACGCTGCTAGCGGAAAGTTATTTCAGGAAGTAAAGTATTGAAACAGGTAGTAGGCTATTACAGCCAGCCCAACTAACAAAGCAATGTACCCGAACATGCGGGCACGTTCGTAATAGCCTTTTACAGGCATGAGGCTTTTCTTCTTGCGATGGGTGGTCAAAGCTTAAAATTCAGCAATAAATCTCGCAATAAAGTAGACAGTAAAGCAAACGGCAATCAGTGCCATTAATACTCTGGGCCTGTTGTAGTAAACTTTTGCAGGGGTCGCTTTTAATTTCATAACTAACTGATTTTTATGAATTTAATATAAACATACTAAAATAAACTTGAAATACAATATCTCGCCCTGGTTGTCGGTAAACGGGCAATAGAAAAGGTTAAC
Organism: Cytophagales bacterium; assembly: GCA_017303795.1. GTDB lineage: Bacteria > Bacteroidota > Bacteroidia > Cytophagales > Cyclobacteriaceae > ELB16-189. The sequence continues at coordinate 203,248 of JAFLBR010000007.1, forward strand.
TGCTAGCCTTTGGTACTGCCCATAACCTGCAAGGTTTGGAGCGAGGGGACTGGTGATCCGCCACGGGCTTCAATAGTAACCGCAAAAGCATCGGCATGCGATGTAGGTTTCATCTTTATTAAGCCATTTTTCGTATCAAAAATGCCAAGATCAACCGGTTTGCCATCAATAAGCGCCCACAACTGAAACTGGTTTTCGGCTGTAAGGGTTTTCAGATTCTGAATGCGTAAGTAAACTTCTTGCGAAGCGCTACTCCAGTAAACGGTTGCCTGGGCATTGGGGGCCGAGGCTGTTCCGGCTAATACTATTCTTGCGAACGCAGGGTTATCGATTACTTCAACCTCGTGCTGAATTTTTGATAATTCCAGATTTACCGTATTCAGGTTTTGTGCAATCTGCTGATGGCGCGATTCGAGTTCGGCTAATTGTCGTGAAGTTGAATTCCAACGTGTATAATAGTTGTAAGCAAGGTATGCGAACCCACACGCCAGAATTACCGAAGCCGCGGCCAGCCATTGCCACAACGTAACGGCTTTAGAAGTTTGAGAAATACGTTTTGTATTGGCTGACGTAAGTATTTTGTTTTTTAAATCAGGTTTTGGTTTTACTGCAGCCTCAAACGCGAGTTGTTCAACTGTTTTTTCAATGCGGGTAAGCTCATCGCGCAAAGCGGAATTGTTTTCCAGTTGTTGCTCCACTTGCTCGCGTTCGCGCACGGTAAGCTCACCCAACACATAGGCTTCCAGAATTCCTGTCGCTATGTAAGCCTCTACATTCATTCTACTTTTAAAATGGTGCGCAACGTAATCATCGCTAAACGCAACCGTGTTTTTACCGTTCCCAGAGGAATTCCAAATTCATCGGCCACTTCCGATTGCGTGTAGCCGTTCAGGTAAAGTTGTTCTACAATCAATTTCTGCTCGGGTGGCAATGCCTCTAATACCGGCAACAACCCGATTTGCTCTATAGCCATTTCGGTTTGTTCCTGCTTATCAATTGTATTTACGAACTCATGCAGGTCATCGGTTTTCTTAGCGCGGGTAATTTCTTTGGAGCGGGTTTTATCGATGGCCAGGTTTCGGGTCAGGTTCATCATCCATGTAAACAAACGGCCCTTACTTTCATCGTAGGCATCTATGCGATCCCAGATTTTTAGAAACGCATCCTGCAAAACTTCTTCAGCCCACTCCTCGCGCTTTACAATGCGAAAAATAATCCCGTAAAGAGCTGCCGAATAATGATCGTATAAATAGGAAAAGGCCGATTTATCACCGGCCCTTAATTGTTTGATCAGATCGCTTTCCTGGCGGATCACGAATTTTTATAAGTGAATCACTTCGCCATAGGCAGCGGCAGCCGCTTCCATCACAGCCTCGCTCATGGTTGGATGTGGATGTATCGACTTGATAATTTCGTGGCCGGTGGTTTCAAGATTACGGGCTACCACTACTTCGGCAATCATCTCGGTTACGTTAGCACCAATAAAGTGTGCGCCTAACCACTCGCCATACTTGGCATCGAAAATTACTTTTACAAAACCATCGGGGGCACCGGCTGCTTTTGCCTTACCCGATGCCGAGAATGGAAACTTACCTACTTTAACTTCGTAACCGGCTTTCTTGGCGGCTTCTTCGGTATAACCTACCGATGCAATTTCAGGACTACAATAGGTACAACCCGGAATGTTGTTGTAGTTGATTGGATGGGGTTTTAATCCTGCAATTGCTTCTACGCAAGTAATACCTTCTGCGGAAGCCACATGAGCTAACGATGGGCCTTTTACAATATCACCAATAGCATATACACCAGCTACATTGGTTTTGTAGAAATCATCTACTATAACTTTTCCTTTATCGGTTTTTACACCAACCTCTTCCAATCCAATGCCTTCAAGGTTGGTAGCCACACCTACTGCCGAAAGTACAACATCAGCTTCGAGTTTAATTTCACCGTCTTTGGTTTTTACGGTGGCCACACAACCTTTACCGGTTGTATCCACTTTAGTTACCTCTGCACTGGTATGAATGGTGATACCTGACTTCTTGAAAGACTTCTCCAATTGCTTCGATACCTCTTCATCTTCTACCGGAACAATGCGCGGCATAAACTCTACTATTGTTACCTCTGTACCGATAGTGCTGTAGAAGTAAGCAAACTCAACCCCTATCGCACCCGAACCCACTACAATTAATTTTTTAGGTTGAGTTGGCAACGACATGGCTTCGCGATAGCCAATAATTTTTTTACCGTCAATTTTTAACGCTGGCAATTCGCGCGAGCGTGCACCGGTGGCCAGAATAATATGTTTGGCCTCATGCTCTTCTTTCTTACCATCGGCTGAAGTTACTTCAACCTTGCCGCCTTTTTTCAGTTTACCGGTTCCAACAAGCTGTTCGATTTTATTTTTCTTAAACAAAAACTGAATGCCTTTGCTCATACCATTGGCTACATCGCGACTGCGTTTTACAATCGCATTAAAATCGGCCTTGGCTTCTTTTACTTCAATACCATAATCTTTGGCGTGGTTCAGGTATTCAAAAACCTGCGCACTTTTTAGTAATGCTTTGGTAGGAATGCAACCCCAGTTTAAACAAATACCACCCAGTTCAGCTTTTTCTACCACACCCACCTTCATACCCAATTGCGAAGCGCGGATTGCCGCTACATATCCACCCGGACCCGAACCAATTACGATAACATCATATTTTGCCATACATGCAGGATTTAAAGTCTTTAAAATGCGGTCAAAGATACATTGCCGGGCGTTCTTTCAAAAGGTTGATTAAACGGGGTTGGTTTTTAAATTGTGGGATTAAATTGGCAATTTTGAGGCACTGTGGTTTTAAAAAGAACATATTTGGTTAGCGTCTCCAATGAGAAATTGGCTGTTCAATCGGATCCAAAAACTTTTGAGCGAATAATGGAGGCTTTGGAAAATATCTCATTATACAATAACATGATTTCGAACAATCAACTCGAAGTTCTTAACCTTGATCAAGCTAAAAAGTATTACAAAAAATTAAAGAAACGTATTTAATTGTATGACACTACTTAAAGGAAAAACCGCGCTCGTTACCGGAGCCTCAAAAGGAATAGGAAGATCAATTGCATTAAAATATGCCGAGCAAGGGGCCAACGTGGCCTTCACCTATTTATCAAGTGTAGAGCAAGGACAGGCGCTGGAAGCGGAACTTGCAGCCAAAGGCATTAAGGCAAAAGGCTATCGTTCCGATGCTTCGGATTTTGCCCAAGCTGAAAAACTGATTAATGATGTAGTGGCTGAATTTGGCACGCTCGATATTCTGATCAACAATGCCGGTATTACGCAAGACACTTTATTATTGCGTATGAGCGAAGCGCAATGGGATAAAGTAATTAATGTAAACCTGAAATCATGCTTCAACACGGTAAAGGCTGCCACCAAACCGATGATGAAACAAAAAGGTGGCTCCATTATTAATATGACTTCGGTTGTAGGCTTAAAAGGTAATGCCGGCCAGGCAAACTATGCCGCATCTAAAGCGGGTATAATTGGTTTCACAAAATCAGTTGCTTTGGAGTTAGGCTCGCGTGGTATTCGTTCCAATGCCGTTGCTCCTGGTTTTATTGAAACCGAAATGACTGCCGTACTGGATCCGAAAACTGTACAAAGCTGGCGCGATGCAATTCCGTTAAAACGTGGAGGCAAACCCGAAGATGTTGCCGATGCATGCGTGTTCTTAGGTTCTGATCTTTCCACTTACATTACCGGTCAGGTAATTCAGGTTGATGGTGGAATGCTGACCTAAGTTTTTTCGATCTTCTTTATGTTAGTAAGTCTGCCGCACCGGCAGACTTTTTTTATCCGTACTGGTACGTACACACTTATACCCTTGAACTTGTATTGCAGGTGTTTGAAGTTGCAGACAACTTTAGGTTTAAAATTTTCATTAAACCTTAATCTCAAAACGCATGAAGAATACGCTTCTGGTCTTTCTGATAGTATTTCTGGCTGGCACAACTCCAGTGCTGGCCCAACAACTAGATCTTGAAAAGACTTACAAAATCTCACGCGCATCTAAACGTGGCTTTTTAGCCGGTCTCGATTATGATAAAGATGCGAAGACCTACACGCTTACTTATTTCACAGACCAAAAAAAGAATGTATTTAAATACGAACAATACGTGTTCGACAATGACTTTAATCTGGTGAAAGAAGAGGAACTCACCGAAGAGGCTGAGAAGATGAAAAAGAAATTTAAATGGTTCAGGTTTAAGGGTGAAGAATATACGGTGATGGGGAATACGGTAGAAAATAATATGATGGGAACCCTTGTACTTCGTAAAAAGAAGATCACCTATAAATATCAATTTCTGTTAGGCGGGTATCAACGCAAGGTAGCTATACTTGATAAAGTAAAACCTAAAACAGAAGATGGTAACAAATTAACAGGCATTACCCATGCTGAAGATGATATGACAGGTGATTTGTTCATTCTCGCATCTGTGAAAGCAAAGATTGGCGTAAATCCAGGTGATGATGTGGGCGCAATACGCCTGGTGAAATTTGACTCAGATCTTAACATGGTGAAAAGCACTGACTTTGAATTTCCAAATTTTCAAACGTTAGCATTTGTAAGAACTATTGAAAGAGAAAACCCAGATGATCCGGAGAGCCCCGGTGTGGCCGGATTGGTTTTCATTTTCGCCCCATCTAATGCTATGGGAAAGAAAAATGCTGATCCTGACAAGAATAACTACACTTACATCCGGGTAGATGATCAAGCTAACATTGTTGAACGCTTTAACTTTAATAGCCCGGCCAGCTATTGGAATATCCAGGAAATGATTTCCTCTGGTAACGACTTTTATTTTTATGGTCCTGCCATGGCGGGTCGCGATAAGTATTTTAACGAAGGTGCGGGATCACGCATTGGAGGTGGAGAAGTAAAATACAAAGCCGTTCAACTCATGAAAGTGTCGGGAGGCAAAATGGTTTATCTTACTGAAACCAATCTTGAAGAATTTAAAGCCAAACAACAATTTCCTCCCAGTCAACGAAAAACACCAGACTATACTGGTCGGGAATTTGGTATTCGTTCCTACAACTTTGCCTCTAATGGTGATTTGATCATTCTAGGTCAGAATTACGATAAAACCAAAGAGGGCATCATCACCAAGTTTGAAGATGTACTTGGCTTTCACTTTGATACAAATGGAAAACTGAAAGCACAATATGGATTAGATACAAAAGAAAATGGTGTAGCCGTTGACTATAGTTACTTACAGGGAGTGGGTTACTACACAGTAACAAAAATTACCAGTGTGTATGCTTGCCCACAAACTATCATTGAAGGAAGTGACGGAGATTTATACTGGGTACTTCAGGAAATTAAAGGCAAAGGCAATGATAAACTTTTAACCTACCCTCGTATTGGGAAAGTAAACATGAAAAATAGTACGGTCACAGATTTGAAGACCTTTGGTAAAGGTGAAGGATTTTACCTTGACCCTAAATATCCGTTTCTGGAAACAGATAAAAGTGAGACCCTTGTCTTCTTTGGGGCTGACAAAGCCGGTAAAGAACTTTGGTTTGCCCGTGTAAAATTGAAATAAACATTGATTGATAGACTACTGTGAAGTGTGGGAGTAATCTCACACTTCATTTTTTTTATAGGCATAACTAACACCCGTCAGTAAAAAAATTTTAACACTTTTTTTGAAATAGGTTTGGAAACTCTACCAAACCACTATACGTTTGTGGCATCATAGTCGGTGAGGCAATAGCTAAAACCGATTTATAAAGAAGCGTGGAGAGCACAGGCTCTGAGAAACGCTAGCAACCTTCGCCCAAGTAAAATTGGAAAGAAACGGTGCTAAATCCTGCTCCCGGCAAGGTGCCGAGAGAACTATAAACCGGTAAAGTAAAATGAGAACACAACTTTCCAACCTCAAAAGCCGATCAGGTTATCAAAGCCTGAAAAACTCAATCCAGGATTTATTTAATCACATTCATTTCGCTCTTGCGCAAATGTGCAATCCTATTCCACAGGGTTGTATGTGTTGTTGCTGTTGATTGTTGTCGTTAGTAAGCGAAGCGCTTCCGGCAACAAGCTAACCTAAGACCCTGCCAGGTGACAGGCAGTATTGGTCACGGTTATGTTCCATTCCATTTTTAAAATCAACATTCACAACAAAACATTTTTAACCATGTCTAATCTTAGATTTTCTATAAACTCAAAAAGCGAAACACCCGCACGTACTGAAATTGAAACGCGTGGCTTCAAACTCATTGTAGATGAACCTGCCGAATTAGGTGGCACCAATCAGGCACCCAATCCGGTTGAGTACATTCTTGCCGGTTATGCCGGATGTATTAATGTAGTGGCACACATTACAGCCAAAGAACTGAACATCGATTTGAAAGATCTTCAGATTTCTATTGAAGGTGATTTGAATCCGGCAAGGTTGTTTGGCACTTCTTTTACGGAACGTGCTGGTTATCAAAATCTGAATGTGTCGCTAAAAACAAAAAGTACTATCGATGAAACGTTAAAAACGAAATGGTTGCAGGAGATTGAAAACCGGTGCCCGGTAAACGATAACCTTCGCAATGTTACACCCATTAATTTTTCATTGAATTAATAAAGATGGTCTGTGAGGGCACAGACCATGAGAAAAAGAAAAAAAGAAAAATAAATCAAAAAACAAGCGGTCTTTTCGCGCAGACCGCATCAAAAAAAATTAAAAAACTTTAAAACTCATTTATTATGTCAACACCAAGATTCGAAACACTTCAATTACATGCAGGTCAGGAAGTAGATCCAACAACAGGTTCACGTGCCGTTCCCCTGTATCAAACAACTTCATTTGTTTTCAAAAATTCTGAACATGGCGCCAACCTGTTTGCTTTAAAAGAATTTGGGAACATCTACACCCGCATTATGAACCCCACCACCGATGTGTTTGAAAAACGCATTGCTGCTTTGGAAGGTGGCGTAGCCGCATTGGCCGTTGGTTCCGGACAAGCTGCGCAGTTTATTGCGTTGAATAACATTCTTCAGGCAGGCGATAATTTTGTTTCCACTTCATTTCTGTATGGTGGAACATACAACCAATTTAAAGTAGCATTCAAACGCCTCGGCATTGATGTGCGCTTTGCCGAAGGTGACACAGTAGAAGCTTTCGAAAAACATATTGACAAAAAAACCAAAGCACTTTACTTAGAAACAATCGGTAATCCTGGTTTTAACATTCCCGACTTTGAAGCAATTGCTGCATTGGCGAAGAAGCACGATCTGCCTTTGATTGTAGATAACACCTTCGGTGCCGGTGGTTATTTATTCCGTCCTTTAGAACATGGAGCACACGTAGTGGTAGCCTCAGCAACCAAATGGATTGGTGGCCACGGTACTTCCATTGGCGGTGTAATTGTGGATGGTGGTAATTACAATTGGAACAACGGTAAGTTCACGCAGTTCAGTGAACCTTCTGAAGGTTATCATGGATTAAAATTCGGAGATGTATTCGGAATTGATAATCCACTTGGACTTCCCAACATTGCCTTCATCATCCGCGCACGCGTAGAAGGCTTGCGCGATTTTGGTGCAGCTATCAGCCCATTCAATTCATTCCTGTTTATTCAAGGCCTTGAAACATTATCGTTGCGCGTACAGCGTTCGGTTGATAATGCTTTGGCGTTGGCGCAGTGGTTGGAACAAAATCCAAATGTAGAAAGTGTAAACTATCCGGGCTTACCATCCAGCACGTATCATAAGCTTGCCAAAAAATATTTACGCAACGGCTTTGGCGGAGTGTTATCGTTCACCGTTAAGGGAACGAAAGAACATACTTCCAAGTTAGTAGATAGCCTGAAACTGGTAAGTCACCTCGCCAATGTGGGCGATGCTAAAACGTTAATCATTCAACCTTCGGCAACCACGCATCAGCAACTATCGGACGAAGAACAAATTGCTTCGGGTGTATTACCAACCTTGTTGCGCGTATCGGTAGGACTTGAACATATTGATGACATCAAAGCTGATTTTGAGCAAGCGTTTAGTAAGGTGTTTGAGAAGGAGTTGGTGGGTTAAGCCTCACCCCTGGCCCCTCTCCACAGGAGAGGGGAAAGTAAAACTGAAGTATTAGTTAGGCACAATCTAAAAGTCCCTCTCCTAATGGAGAAGGATTTAGTGTGAAGCAAGAAAAGCGAGGAATGAAGACAGATCAGATATATCACTTTGCCAGTGAGTTCCAGTTGGAAACCGGGGGGAAACTCCCGGGCTTTCAACTTAAATACACTACGTTCGGTCAACTGAACAAAGACCGTAGCAACGTAGTATGGATTTGCCATGCCCTTACCGGCAGTTCTGATTTTACCGATTGGTGGAAAGGTTTATTTACCGAAGCTTCACCTTTCGATCCGCGCGACTACTTTATTATTTGCGCCAACACGTTAGGCGGTTGCTATGGTTCAACCGGGCCACTCTCCATTAATCCGCAAACCGGTAAACCGTATTATCATTCCTTTCCGGAGATTACCAACCGCGATGTAGTAAAGAGTTTTGATTTGTTGCGTCAGCATCTGGGTATCAACAAAGTTCATTCATTGGTTGGTGGCTCTCTGGGCGGTCAACAAGTATTGGAGTGGGCCATTCTTCAACCCAACGTGTTTGAACGCATTATTCCTATCGCTACCAACGCATTTCATTCCCCGTGGGGCATTGCACTTAATGAAGCACAACGCATGGCTATTGCTGCCGATGCCACCTGGAAAGAAGACGATGCCCGTGCTGGTGTAGAAGGAATGAAAGCCGCGCGTGCAATTGGCATGATTTCATTTCGCACGTACGATACCTTTCATCAAACACAAAGCGAAAAGAATACTGATAAGACAGATAATTTTCGCGCAGCCTCTTACCAACGCTATCAGGGGCAGAAGTTAGCCAATCGTTTTAATGCATTTACCTATTGGTTGCTAACCAAAATGATGGACAGCCACAATGTGGGTCGCGGAAAAGAAAGTGTAGAACATGCTTTAGCAGAAATTAAAGCCAGCACCTGGGTAATTGGAATTGATACGGATTTGTTGTTTCCCATTCGCGAGCAGGAATACCTGGCCCAACATATACCGGGCGCACAATTAGACACTATTACCTCGCTGCACGGACACGATGGCTTTTTAGTGGAGTTCGATCAGTTTAAACAAAGTGTAAGAAATTTTTTAAGAACAGAAGTAAAGAAAGAAACCTTAGTATAAATGAAAAAGAAATTAAAGTTAGGCTTGTTTGGGTTTGGATGTGTAGGGCAGGGTCTTTATCACGTACTGAACGAAACCCATGGAGTAAAAGCAGAGATTAAAAAAATCTGTGTAAAGAATCGCGACAAGCAACGCATAATTGATGCTACCTATTTTACCTACGAAGCCAACGACATTCTGAACGACCCAGAAATAGATGTGGTAGTTGAATTGATTGACGATGCCCACGCTGCGTTTGAAATCGTAAAGAAATCAATCCAAAACGGAAAGCATGTGGTTACCGCCAACAAAAAAATGTTAGCCGAACATCTGGATGAAATTTATGAGCTGCAACAAAAGTACGATCGTTCTATTCTGTATGAAGGTGCTGTGTGTGGCAGCATTCCAATTCTTCGCAACCTCGAAGAATATTACGACAATGATTTAATCACCAGCATAGAAGGAATCTTTAACGGTTCTACCAATTATATTCTTACCAAAGTATTTGACGAGAAGAAAAGTTATACCGAAGCGTTGAAAGCCGCACAAGAGCTGGGCTTTGCCGAAACCGATCCCTCGTTAGATGTAAAAGGTTTCGATCCAAAATACAAACTCACCATTGCCATTGCCCACACGTTCGGTGTTTTTGTAAAACCTGAAAACATCATTAATGTAGGCATTCAAAATATTTCGGCTGTTGATCTGAAATATGCCCGCGAAAACAATCTCACAATTAAGTTAGTAGCACGTGCCTATAAAATCGATGGCAGCATTATCGGGTTTGTAGCTCCGCAATATATTCCGCTTGATCATACTCTTGCTGCCGTTCGAAATGAATTTAATGCAGTTATGGTACAAGGCGCTTTCGCGGAAAAGCAAGTGTTTATTGGTAAAGGTGAGGGTAGTTATCCTACCGGTTCAGCAGTGCTTTCCGATATCTCGGCTTTAACATTCGACTATCGCTACGAATACAAAAAATATACACAAGGTGATGGACTACCTTTCTCCAATGAAGCACTGGTAGATGTGCTGGTTAGCTTTCCGGAAGGAACTTCAATCTCAAGCAGCGACTTTGAAAATTTTAAAGGCGGCTATCAGGGTAAAGGGCACCAATACCTGCAAGGCACGGTGCGTTTAGAGAAACTTCAGGAGTGGGCCGATCGGGATGATGTGAGTGTAATTCTGGCACCACAACCTAACCTTGCAGCAGCCCGACAACCGGTTGCTGTTGAGCGCCTGTCGGCCTGATTTTATTACCGCTTAAACAACATACTGGCAATCATCTGGTTGCCAGTTTTGTTTCTGGCCGTTGTCCTCAACTTTTCGATGCCTTTCTAATGGCGTGTTTTAACTTCCATGCCTATATTTGTACCCCAAGGTAAATCGATATCCATGTTAATCTTCACTTCTATTGTTGCCTTTACTGCAGTTATTCTGTTGCTGGTAGGGCTATTGATTTTTGCACAAAAGAAATTGGTACAATCAGGGCCTGTAAAAATCCTGATCAATGGCGAAAAAACCATTACCGTATCGGCTGGTAGCTCGTTGTTAACCACGTTGGCCAACGAAAAAATCTTCCTGCCTTCGGCTTGTGGTGGTGGTGGTACATGCGCCATGTGTAAATGCGTGGTAGAAACCGGTGGTGGCGATGTGTTGCCTACCGAAGTGGGTCACCTTTCCCGTAAGGAACAAAAAGAACAAGTGCGTTTAGGCTGCCAGGTAAAAGTGAAGCAAGACCTGAACATTCGCATACCTGAAGAAATTTTTGGAATCAAGAAATGGGAGTGCGAAGTGGTGAGTAACTACAACGTATCTACTTTCATTAAAGAGTTTGTGGTAAAGTTGCCTCCGGGCGAAACGCTGAAGTTTGAAGCGGGTGGTTATATTCAGATTGATGTACCGGCTTTAACTGCCGACTTCAAAACAATGGATATTACGCCACATCCGGAGTTAGGTCATAAGCAAGATGTATTTCAAAGCGATTGGGATAAGTTTAAGTTGTGGGATCTGAAGATGAAGAATGATGAGCCCATCTTCCGTGCTTATTCTATGGCCAACCATCCAGCCGAAGGAAACATTGTGATGTTGAACATTCGTATTGCTACGCCACCGTGGGATCGTGCCAATAACAAATGGATGGATGTAAATCCGGGTATTTGTTCTTCGTATGTTTTCTCGCGCAAGCCGGGCGATAAGGTTACTGTTTCAGGGCCTTATGGCGAGTTCCACATTAACAAGACCCAACGCGAAATGATTTATATAGGTGGTGGTGCCGGTATGGCTCCGCTGCGTGCACAAATCTTCCACCTGTTCCATACCGAAAAAACAAATCGTAAGGTTTCGTATTGGTATGGCGGTCGCTCTAAAAAGGAATTGTTCTATGTAGAGCACTTCCGCAAAATCGAGCAGGAGTTCCCGAACTTCCAGTTTAACATTGGCTTATCAGAACCATTACCGGAAGACAACTGGAAAGTAAAAACGAGTTTAGACGATAAAGATGCGGATGGCTACGTTGGCTTTATCCATAAATGTTTGTACGATAATTATCTATCGAAACATAAGTCGCCCGAAGATGTTGAGTTTTACCTGTGCGGCCCGCCTATGATGAATGCGGCTGTATTAAAAATGCTGGACGATATGGGTATTCCAAAAGAAAATGTTCGCTTCGATGATTTTGGAGGTTAACCTTACTATAATTTAAAATTAAGGAGGGCTTAGGCTCTCCTTTTTTATTTTATAGGGGATATGTTTTCGTTTGATTAGTTTTGTTTAAAGTTCTTTCGCATGGATTTAACCATACTCTTCTCCCCGATTGACGAATCAATTTATCAGAAAACCTACGCACCTAATTCTATCTTTAAAAGCATTAGGGTGTTTGGCGATAAAATGCCCGACTACAAAGGCGCACACATTGCTATTTTCGGTGTAAAGGAAGAGCGCGGAACCAAAACCAATACCGGCAGTGCAAAAGGGCCGGATGAAATCCGGAAGAAACTTTACAACCTGAAAAAAGGAACAGGCGCTTATCGCATTGTTGATCTCGGTAATCTGAATCTTGGTATCGATCTGGATGAAACCTATGTGCGCATCAGCGAGGTTTGTCGCATTTTGTTAGAGAACAATGTGTTGCCTTTGATCTTGGGCGGAACGCACGATCTGGATTATGGCCAGTATCGGGGTTACGAAGAAATGGAAAAGCTAATCAGTCTGCTTAACATTGATGCCTTTCTGGATCTTGATGATAGCCGTGAAGCAGACAAAGCCAATCAGCACATTCACAAAATTTTACTGCACGAACCAAACTATCTTTTAAGCTACACACACCTTGCCCATCAACTCTATTTAATTGATCCTTCATCTGCGGCCATTCTCGAAAAATTGTACTTCGAAGCATTTCGCATCGGGCAAATGCGCACCAACCTGGCCGAGATGGAACCCGCTATCCGCAATGCCGATTTAATGAGTTTTGATATTACCGCCATTCGATCTTCAGACGCACCGGGTAATGCCAATGCTCAACCGTTTGGATTAACAGGCGAAGAGGCTTGTCAGCTTTGTTGGTATGCAGGTATGAATGAAAAATTAAGTTCGGCAGGATTCTATGAGTACAATCCCGACTTTGATGATGCTAACAAAAAAACTGCTTCGGTTATCGCCACTATGATCTGGTATTTTATTGAAGGTTTTTACCATCGCAAGCACGATACCAATTTTAAGAGCAACGATTTTTTAAAGTACGTGGTATCCATGGCTGCCGAACCCGAAACCATTACGTTCTATAAAAGTAAAGTAACGGAGAAGTGGTGGATGGAAGTTGCCCATCACCAACCCGGTGCACGCTATACCCGCAATAGTATTGTTCCGTGCAGCTATACCGATTATCAGGTTGCCACCAAAGGCGAAGTGCCCGAGCGGTACATCAGCACATTAGCTAAGCTGATTTAACACTTATACTTGTTGCTTACGCGATTTCAGAAGTTGAACGATTACCACAATCAGCACAACAGCCGTAGTGGCTATCACCAGTTGCGGGTGCGGAGTTAATGAGAAGAAATCACTTATGGCCTTATCAATATTATTGATTCCGATAAGTGCTGTGGTGCCAAAGATCAACAACAGAATTGCATTATACCAAAAGGCGTGTTGATGTTCTGGTTTCACCAGTCGGCTATCATTCACCATTATAATCAGAAAGTAAGCTAACAGCGGCAACACAAAACCATTCATAGCCTGTACCGCAAGTATTACCGGTATAGGTTTTACATCACTTATACCAAAACCAAAACCTATTAGTAGTACAGCAGCCCAAACCAATCTTATTCGGTTTTTATTTTCAGAGCCCAACACCGTTGAAGCAATTAATGAAGCCGCGTATGGCGATGTAATGGCTGATGAAAATCCCGCTGCGAATAAACCAACGCCCAAAGCAACAGCAGCCCACGAGCCGCTATTGTTTTTTAAAATCTCAGCAAGAGCCGGAAATGAAGTAAAGGTACCAGCAACTGTTCCTGCCAATAAAATACAAGCTGTAATAACACCTCCATTAATTACAGAAACCGTAAGTCCAATCCGCATAAGCGGAATGGTGTTGCCCTTGCTGATGGCTGAGCCCATAAAAATATTGTACGGCACAATAGTAGTGCCCACCAACGCCAGCGCTATCCACTCACTTCCAACAGGCAACTGCGGAACTACCGATGCTTTTAATAATTCACTAAACGAAAATGTTGCTTTGAATGCAAGCACAGCAAATGCTATTGCCATTATCACTACTAAAAACATCATCACATTCGAAATGAGTTTACTGCCACCACGCCATAAAATAGTGGCAGCCAAAACTGTAATTATTATGGTAAACAATTTTGTACTCCCCGAAGTAAGCAACGCCAACCCCGAAACTGCACCCAGGATATTACCCGCTTCGTAAGCGGCACACCCTAATAAAACCGGAACAGCTACCAGCCACTTTACCCAACCAGCACCAAAACGTTGTTGCACACATTCGCCAAATGTTAAACCACTGCTAATGATTACACGCGCGGAAACTTCCTGTAGCACAATGCAGGCAACAGTGGCAAACACAACAGCCCACAGCAAACTCAGTTGAAAAGATGCGCCCGCAGTGATGGCCGTAGTAATAGTACCCGGCCCGATAAAGGCAGCCGAGATTACCGACCAAAGAACTACGCTTTTAATTTTATCAGGTCTCATGTAATGGGTTCACCTAAAAATATAGGTTTGCCATTCAATATCCATATCAACACTAAAGTATCAGTAGTTTTTGATTGCGGAATATTCGTACCTTGAATTATGAGCCTCGAAAAACTACCTCTCATCCTAATTCGCTTTGCAGCAGCCGGCAATATGTTAATTCATGGCATTGCCCGAATTGCAAATGATGGCGTTACACCTTTTGATGGTTTTCTTTCAAGCCTGGGCTTTCCACCTTACTCCGCCTGGGTGATTACTCTCTTTGAAATAGCTGGTGCGGTTTTGTTGATGTTTAACCGTTGGGTTATTCCCATCAGCATTATGTTTATACTTCAATTGCTGATGGGAATAATTTTAGTACACGGCCGCGAAGGTTGGTTTGTAGTGGGTGCCGGCAGAAACGGAATAGAGTATAGCGTGTTGCTGATCATTTGTTTTATCAGCACCGCATGGAATGCCAGAGCTAAACACTAATCTATTTATTCATTCCGGGTAGTACACCTGAAAATGTAACTCCAAATGCGTTTGCAGAATACGATTGATTATTTTGATCGGTGTACTTCAACGCAGTAAACGAAAGGCCAATACCATAGTAGGCAATTTCGAACACAGGGCCAGTACTGCTTTTATATGTCATGTCTCCACCAAGGCCTCCAGAGTTAAATTTAACTCCTGTGTGTGTAACAATACCAGCACCTAATCTCAACTTTGGCGCAGCCATAAAATTAGCAGTTAGTTGCATGGGTACACGTGTAAGTCGTATGTGCACATTATCAGCCTGAGTAGTTAGATATTTATATCCGATTGAACCCCGAATTAAAAACTTTTCAGCCTTTGGAAATTGAATCTGAGCTCCGATTGCGATTGATCCCCCCTGACCGGCATTCACTGATTGTGTCTCGCCATTAGTAAATAGAACTCTTTGCAACTCATCGCCACCAAACTCGAGTGCGCCACTGATTAAAAAGCGAACGGGTCGATAGTTAGATTCATTCTGGGCAAAAGCCGTAACAAGATTTACAACAAGGAATAACGTGAAAACAAATTTTAATTTCATAATGGGGTTTGATTTGAGCGCAATGATAAAGAATGTTCTGGATTCATTAATCGGGATGATAACTGCAGCAGAAAAAATATTTATAGGGTACTTGCTTTGAAGTTAGAAGAGAACAAATTTATATTTGCACCATGCTAAGAATAACAGCACCATATAAAATCAACAAACCCGGTAGCGATATTGGGTTTAAGCCTCGGATTTTCAGTTGATCAATACCTGATCATAAACTGAAGACCCGGGCCTCGTCCGGGTTTTTTTATTTTACCACGGACACAAAAGAAAAATTAAGCATCAGCAATGATGCGTGGAATTGTTTTGCCCCTGCTTTAAGGTAGTAGGCGAAACAGAAATTAAAGGATATGAAAAGAAAAATGTTAAGCGGAAAAGACCTGATCAAATTGGGTTATCCCGAAGGAAAAGCAATCGGTATTGCTATCAATACGGTTTTGAAATACTTCCGCAGAAGCGAGAAAGAAGAAATATACGATGCGTTAAAAGCTGTGTTGGCAAATCCCAAAGCTTTTGTGCAAGATTCTATCTGGAGCAAAACAGCGTTGGCTCTTGTGCCGTCCGAGAAAAAATCGATGGTGCATGAGTTGTTGAAAAACAGAATCGACTATCAGATATACGGAGGCGCAGAGATTGAAGAAGGTGCGCGTAATCAAATGGAAATTGCGATGAAGCTTCCTATTACGGTGGCCGGAGCGTTAATGCCCGATGCACATCAGGGTTATGGTTTACCGATTGGTGGTGTGTTGGCTACACAAAATGCCGTTATACCGTATGGTGTAGGTGTGGATATTGGTTGCCGCATGTGCTTAACTGCATATCCCCTTGATGAAAAGTTTTTAACCAGACATCAAGCCAACCTGAAACAAATGCTGTTAGACAACACGTGTTTTGGTCGCGAGGTTTTTAAACGACCTAAAGATCACGAAGTGCTTAACCGCAATTTGTTTAAAGAGATTACCATACTAAAACCGTTGCAAGGCAAAGCAGCGATGCAGATTGGTTCATCCGGAAGCGGAAATCATTTTGTTGAGTTTGGGTTAATTGATTTGCCCGAGCACAACGAATGGAAACTTGCGACCGGAAAATATCTCGCGGTATTGTCGCACTCAGGTTCGCGAGGACTGGGCGCTGAAATAGCACGGCACTATACGCGTGTGGCTAAACAAAATTGTTTGTTGCCTGGCGATGCAGCAAGTCTTGCATGGCTCGACTTAAACACAGAAGCCGGACAAGAATATTGGTTGGCCATGACTTTAGCAGGTGATTATGCTTCGGCTAATCATCATCAGATTCATGAACGAATAGCCGCAGCGTTAGGTGAACAACCACTATTGCAAGTAGAGAACCACCACAACTTTGCGTGGAAGGAAACTTTAGCGGATGGTGTGGAAGTAATTGTACATCGAAAAGGTGCAACCCCTGCAGGTGCCGGTGTGCTGGGAATTATTCCCGGCTCTATGACTTCGTCAGGGTACATCGTGAAAGGTAAAGGCAATGCAACATCTATTAACTCTGCTTCGCATGGCGCAGGTAGAGTGATGTCGCGAAGCGCAGCTAAAAATGCTATCACCAAAAAAATGCTGAAGCAGGAATTGCAGAAGCATAGTGTGGAATTAATTGGCGGTGGTCTGGACGAAGCACCGATGGTGTACAAAGACATTCGTAAGGTGATGAATTACCAGCATGAGTTGGTAGAAGTACTCGGAGAATTTACTCCGAAGATTGTAAGAATGTGTGGCGATGAATCGCCCGCAGAAGATTGATTTAAAATTCAAGGTTTAAGAATTCAACATTCAAAACCATGAGTTTTGAATGTTGAACATTAAATTTTGAATTTAAGTATGGAACTAAAATGGATGAACACACACCTGACTCAGGCAGAGCAGTTGATATACAACAACCAGGTAACAGAAGGTTTGGAGTTGTTGCAGAACCCGTTGTACGAAGAACCAGGCTATGCACATCTTCATAACCATATCGGTTGGGCATACTTGTATTACACTCCGGATATAGCACAGGCCGAAATGCACCTGAAGCTTTCTATCCGGTTTAATCCAACCTATGCGCCACCTTACCTGCACATGGGTAACCTGTTAATTCGTTCCGCACGTTACACCGAAGCGGTGGAGTATCTGCAAAAAGGTTTACATCAGCGGGAAGCCAACAAAGTTGCCTTTCTGGATTTGATCGCGCAGGTATATGAATTGAAACAGGATTTCCGGAAAGCGATTCGTTTCTACAAAGAAGCGATGGTGGCTACAACCGGATTTGAAACTGCCCAGTTGATGGAAGGCATTAAACGTTGCCGGAAAAAAAGATGGGTGATGTTCAGTTTTTAATTACAGCAGGAGGAACGGATTTGTTTCTCCTGCTAAACTGAAATTAAACAATGGAAAAAATAAAATGGATAGAAGAATATCTCGAAGAAGCGTTGAAGCTGGCATGGATGGAAGGCCACGAACAAGCTTTAAAATTGCTCGACCGACTACTTTATGAAGAACCTGGGTATGCACGGTTGCATTATACGTTGGGGTTAATCTTTTTTGATTATGGTGATGACATGCCGCGTGCCGAACAGCACTTCAGGCTTGCCATTCAGTTTGATAAAAAGTTTGCTGATCCGTATTGGTATCTCGGCAGACTGTTAGCGGATGATGATCGGTTGGATGATGCTCTTACCATTTACAATCAAGGGCTTAAAGCCAAGCAGGCAAAAAAGGCTCACTTGTTGGAGCAGGTTGGTAAAGCGTATGAGTTGAAGAAACAATTTAATAAAGCCATCGGCCGATACCGAAAGGCATTAAGACACTCGGCTGAGTTGTGGCACTGCATCGTATTGGAAGAAAGTATAAAGCGATGCAAACGAAAACAGAGATAAAATGAAGAGAGCGCTGATGAGGCGCTCTTTTTTTATTCATTCTTCGTTATCCAATCACATAAACGAACACTATCAAATTGAGAAAGCGTATACTCTCCTTCTTGAAATTTGAATTTCTTTGTTAGGCTATCTCTACAAACAAGCCACCGATTCTCTTCAATATCTTCCGGTATTAAATTTCGTGTTATTTCAAATTTCACAATCGAATCCTGAAAAATGATTGACCTATAGTTGGGCGCCACTTCGGCTTGGTAAATTAATGAGGCTATCTCTAATACTGATTTTCGATTACCCTCCATATCTATAGTCATTAAGAATATTGACTTAACAACATCATTGAATTTATATTCTTGCAAAATCAAATATTGTGTAAAATCATTTCTGATCATTACCTTCCCAAAATAGAATTGTTTGCAATCTGGACCTCCATTCGTAGAGAACTCTTGGTTAAATCCGCAGAAATTAGAATCTCCTTTCATGTAGGAAAAATAAAAAAGACTATCAACAGGTTTGAGCTGATCCAACTTAATGTCGTGGGGAATCTGAACAACAATACTATCTCCAGCATATAGAGCCATACCTTGCAATGACTTCTCCTTTTCTGGAATTGTAAGAATAGCATCCTTATGGGTACAACCCACCAAGATAAAAATCATAAAAACTATCCTCATTAGCGTTAAGTCTTTAAAACGAATTTAATAATTAATCTCCACCACTTTCTTCTTATTCAGCTTTTGCATTTGCTTCGGCACTAGCATCAGAATTTCTTCTTTCAGGGTTTTGATCAATTTTGTTTTTATATGATCGCGGTGCGTAACCAAACTCACCTCCCGTGCAGGGCTGGGCTCTTTTAGCCGCTTTACCAATTTCATCTGGGCGGCACTAAATTCCATAATGGCCAACTCGGGCAAAATGGTAATGCCATCGCTCTTATCTACCATCCGCTTCAGCGTTTCAATGTTGCCTGTTTCATATTTAAAATAAAGTTCTGAATGTTTTCGTAACTCACACAAGTTCAAAATCTGCGACCGGAAACAATGGCCTTCTTCCAACAACCACAATTCATTTGGGTCAATCTCGGTTGGCAACACATATTTTTTATCCACCAGCGCATTTTTCTTCGATACATAGACAAACAGTTCTTCGTAAAAAAGTATGTCTTCTTTGATTGACGAATCTTTTAAGGGTGTTACCACCAGGCCGCAATCCAGCCGGTTGTTTTTTAACTCCTGTACTACTTCTTCAGTAATAATCTCGCGCACTACCAGGTTTACCTGCGGATATTTTTCGCGGATATTTTTAAACAGCGATGGCAATAAATAAGGTGCCAGCGTGGGAATGATACCAATCCGGATTTCACCCGTCATGGTGTCTTTTTGTTCGGCTATAAGTTGAGGAATTACTGCGGCTTCGCGCAACAGAATACGCGCTTGCGCAATTATGCGGGTTCCTATTTCGGTAGGAATAACGGGTTGCTTTGTACGATCAAAAATTTTTACACCTAATTCTTCTTCCAGTTTTTGAATTTGCATACTCAGCGTAGGCTGGGTAACAAAACATTTTTCGGAAGCCAGCACAAAATGGCGGTGGGTATCCAGCGCTACAATGTATTCCAATTGAATCAAAGTCATAGACAGAAACTATAAGATCATAAAAATAATCAATTTGATTTATGAATCTTAGTGTTGTATTCTTGTCATCCCGAAAAGGCTGAAAAGATGACTACGGTCATTGTACAGCAAATTGTTCGGGCTTAGTTTTAACCAATCAGAGAATAACTATTATCCATTTATAAATCGCAAAAAACATGGGACACGACTCAACTAATGGTGAAGGCAAATGCCCCTTTACCGGAGCTACCAAACAAACCGCGGGCAGCGGCACACGCAACCACGATTGGTGGCCTAATCAATTAAAGCTGAATGTGCTTCGTCAGCATTCATCGCTCTCTAACCCAATGGGTGAGAATTTTAAGTATGCCGAAGAGTTTAAAAAGCTTGATCTGGCCGCTATTAAAAAAGACCTGACTGCATTGATGACTGATTCGCAGGATTGGTGGCCGGCTGACTTCGGGCATTATGGTGGATTGTTTATTCGTATGGCGTGGCACAGTGCCGGTACCTATCGCACAGGCGATGGTCGCGGTGGTGCCGGTGCAGGACAACAACGTTTTGCTCCACTTAACAGTTGGCCCGATAACACAAACCTCGATAAAGCGCGCAGGTTGTTGTGGCCCATCAAACAAAAATATGGTAACAAAATTTCGTGGGCCGATTTGATGATTCTTACCGGAAACGTGGCACTTGAATCAATGGGTTTTAAAACTTTTGGTTTTGCCGGTGGCCGCGAAGATGTATGGGAACCGCAGGAAGATGTGTATTGGGGTGCAGAAAAAGAATGGCTTGCGTTAAGCAAAAATCCAAACAGTCGCTACTCTGGCGAACGCGATCTTGAAAATCCACTTGCTGCTGTACAAATGGGTTTGATTTATGTAAACCCGGAAGGACCGGATGGAAATCCTGATCCGGTTAAAGCTGCGCATGATATTCGCGAAACATTCAAGCGCATGGCTATGAATGATGAAGAAACCGTTGCGTTGATTGCCGGTGGACACACATTTGGTAAAACACACGGTGCGGCTCCGGCCACGCATGTAGGTGCCGATCCTGAAGCGGCTTCTATTGAAGAACAAGGCTTAGGCTGGAAGAGCAGTTATGGTTCAGGCAAAGGTAGCGATACCATTACCAGTGGTTTAGAAGTAACCTGGACAAGCACACCAACTAAATGGAGTAATAATTTCTTCTGGAACCTGTTTGGATACGAGTGGGAATTAACCAAAAGTCCTGCCGGTGCACATCAGTGGCAACCCAAAAATGGTGCTGGTGCTAACTCAGTACCCGATGCATTCGATAAATCGAAACGCCACGCTCCAAAAATGTTAACAACAGATTTGGCGTTGCGATTCGATCCGGAGTATGAAAAAATTTCAAGACACTTTTTCGAAAACCCCGATGCCTTTGCAGATGCATTCGCGCGCGCCTGGTTTAAACTTACGCACCGCGACATGGGACCAATTTCTCGCTACCTCGGTGCAGAAGTACCGAAAGAAGAATTGATCTGGCAAGATCCTATTCCGGCAGCTGCACATAAGCTAACTGATAAAGACATCGCCACACTGAAAGAAAAAATTGCCGCATCTGGTTTAACCATTTCGCAATTAGTTTCAACCGCGTGGGCTTCCGCTTCTACATTCCGCGGATCGGATAAGCGTGGTGGTGCCAATGGTGCACGCCTTCGACTGGCTCCGCAAAAAGATTGGGAGGTAAACAACCCGGCTCAACTGGCCAATATTTTAAAAACCCTTGAAGGCATTCAGAAAGAATTCAAAAATGTTTCGTTGGCCGATTTGATTGTGTTAGCCGGAAATGTGGGTGTTGAAAAGGCTGCTAAAAATGCTGGTGTTACTATCAGCGTTCCGTTTACACCGGGCCGTGGCGATGCGACACAAGCCCAAACCGATGTTGAATCGTTTGAAGTACTTGAGCCGATTGCCGATGGTTTCCGCAACTATCAAAAGAAAAAATATTCCATCACAGCCGAAGAGTTGTTGATTGACAAAGCACAACTGTTAACACTTACCGCACCGGAGTTAACCGTATTGGTTGGTGGCTTGCGGGTGTTGAATGCCAACTTCGATGGTTCTAAGCATGGTGTGTTTACAAAACGTGCCGAAGCGCTTACCAACGATTTCTTCCTGAACCTGTTGGATATGAGTACAACGTGGAAGGCAACATCCGATGCGCAGGATTTATTTGAAGGTCGCGATCGCAAAACCGGAACCGTAAAGTGGACGGCTACGCGCGTTGATCTTGTTTTTGGATCTAATTCAGAATTACGCAACCTGGCCGAAGTGTATGGCGTTGCCGATGCGCACGAAAAATTTGTAAAAGATTTTGTGGCTGCATGGACAAAGGTGATGAACTTAGATCGCTTCGATGTGAAGTAAGCAATTGAAACCTGATTTGAAAGGTGACCTGAAAACGGGTCACCTTTTTTATTTAGCTTTAACCGATAAACGCTTATCCATGCTGAAAACTATTCTAATCATTCTTGGTCTTTTATTTCTTGCCTTTGTGGGCTACATCGTAAGTTTGTTTATGCGGGTGGGCAAACCGGTTAATGCTGCGCTTTCCGATTCGTATTATCAGCACCGGTGGAAAAATAAAATCATTTATTCGCCTATGGGCAATTGGTTTGAATTAGGCTACACCGAACTGGAGGCCGACCCGGAAACATTCACAGTACTCTCCCGAGAATTTGCCAAAGACAAACAACAGGTGTATTGGAAAGACAACGTTCAAAATGTTGACCTTGCCAGTTTTACAATTGATGAACAAGGAACGCCCAGAGATGCACAACACGTGTATTACCATTTTGATTATGGAGACTCACTTCATATTATCAAAAATGCTGATGCGCAAACTTACGAGACTTACAAACCCATAAAACAAGAATGGAGCTACTACGCGTGGGGCCGCGATAAAAATGCCATCTTCCTGAATGGTAATAAACTGGATGTGGATCGCGCAACCTTTACCGTGCTGAACAGTACTCTTGCCATAGATACAACAAACACTTATATCATTTATCGCGATTACACTCAGATTGGTGGGGCACGGGCAGAAGTACAGGTGTTAAAAAAAGCTGCGTATCCTGATGGACTACCGAAAGTTATCTCGGAAAACTATGTACAGTTTGGAAACACACTTGTGCTATCAAACTGGAATGTAGATTTTTCTATGCTCACTTTCGATAAGATTGAGTCCATTAAAATTATAGACGAGCGAAATCTTGTTGTTAATAGTGATATTCTCGTAAGCGATGGCGAACGCATAGAGAGAGTTGATATTGCTAGTCTTGAAATTGTGAATCGGGATTTTATAAAAGATAAACAGCAGGTGTTTTACGATCGTAAAAAGATTACAGAAGCTGATGCTGCCACCTTTACACCTGTATATGAAGAATATTCAAAAGATAAAACCTACGTGTTTTATAAAGACCAGATTTTAAAAGATGCTAACCCGGCTACATTTACGTACGACTTTGCTACTGATGTAGCGACTGATGGGAAGTTAAAGTTTAAAGATGGCGTAGTGATTGAGTAGCTTTACTACCGACTTTTCATAACCACTTTCAAGGTAAAACCACCGCTTGCTAATCCATTTGCACCGGTAACACCTATAATAACTTTGTAGGGCGTGTTAATAGCCACCAGATCGGTTACAGTGCGCGTGTGGTCTTGAGTTTTACCGGCTTTAGGTCTATCCCATTTATGATCGGCTTCACAGCGAATACAGGAACTTAAGTTCGGCACCAGATCATTTCGGGTAGCTCCTATTTCATAAGCATAAATACTAAAGTCGGCATTTGCATTATCCGGAATTACGGTTATCGTCATTTCAGAATACTTTGGTATAATGCCCGAAAAGAAAACATGGTTGCCTGTAAATTTTTGTTTTTGTGTTTCCGGAAAGCAAGCATTGGCACTGCTCCACGCCCACGATAAATCAGCTAGCGGTTGCCCTTGCGATAAATCGCCTTTATATAAAACCTCTCCGTTTGCAACAGGTTCAATGGTGGTTATGGTAGGTTGTGGGCTCATAATGGATAGAAGTAAGCTGATGATTATTAAAGGATGCTTTCATTTGACTAAGGTAGTTATTTCTAAAGAAAAGTAAGGTGTTTATTTACATAGTAATTGATCAGAATTGAATAGAAGTAATGCAATTCTATAAATTATCTCTAAGCAAATAAACTACCGTTCCCAAAAGTATAATTCCTTCAATTGAGTAGATGGTGTACTTAAACCAATTGGGCAAATCTTTCCATTCTTTAAATGTCATATGCTATGTTAAGTGTTTCCTTCAACTTAAGCTGTGACTGAGTAAATCACT
This sequence comes from Cytophagales bacterium, assembly GCA_017303795.1. Classification (GTDB taxonomy): domain Bacteria; phylum Bacteroidota; class Bacteroidia; order Cytophagales; family Cyclobacteriaceae; genus ELB16-189. Next base: position 227,577 of record JAFLBR010000007.1, read on the forward strand.
TAGTTATTTTATATCCAATACTCAATAGTTGTAGCAGCAAATTTTCAGTCAGGTTTTTCTCTGATCTGACTAAGCCCATATTACCATTAATCTCAATTATCATCCCCTCAATTTTTTCCAACGACTCTATAAGACCCCTGGGCAAATATTTTTGAATTTCATCTGGCTTCTCACCAACAACAAGATAGTTCTTACTAAAATTGGGGTACTCCTTAAAATCAATATCAACCCTAATAAACAAGTCAACTAATTTATCGGTAACTGTTTCTGTTCGGATAAAAGCCTTACCCACATCTTGTTGTAGGTTAAAGACTAAAACCGGTTCGATTTCTTGAATCTCCTCCAGATACGCTCCGTTCTTCTTTTTACGCACAATCGTTGAGTGTTTATCTATCAAAAGAATAATAAAAGAACCGGACGCTCCTTTCAGCTCTGTAACTCTGTGAACAAACAAACTCTGATATTTTTTTAACTCTTCAAATCTTACCAATGTCTTAAGCCCAACGTTTGGCTCCTTTCGTCTTACGTCAAAACGATCCCGAACTTTTTGGAGAGTCTCCTCAAAAAGTATTTCTGCTGATTTATCGAGGGTTCTGAAATTTGTCATGTTGTAATTCAAAAACCGAGTGTCAATTAGAAGTTATTGTAGTAAGCCACAAAAAAATTAGATTAGAAAATGCAACTAAGGTAGCATAAACATAGATTCCCCGAGGCGGGAGACTCCGATAGAAAGAAACGCTTATTTACAACTTAAAATACATTCCGCAATTTGTTCATCTGATTTAAATCCTTTGCCTAAGTCCGTAAATTGGTAAAGTAGAGGGTCATCAGACAACTTTTCAATTAAATTCATATTAAGCAAATGTAAGAAGTATTGGAGTATCTCAGATTTACTTTTTCCCGTAGACTTTGCTGTTTCCAGTAACGGAAACCACGCGTGTTCAATCGGGCAGTTGCAATTATCTGAATGGAGCCATAATTGCTCAAAGAGTATCTTCATTACTTCCTTCTCCATACTTTATGCACTACCCCACCACTTCATCAAACGCCTTAACAAACGCTTTCATTTCATCCAACGTACCAATACTTACGCGGCACCATTCCTTACCTTGAAAATCCCACACGCGGATTTGAAAACCGCGCTTCAGGGTTTCGGCTAAAATTGTTTTACCGGCTTTTGGTGCGGGAAACAATACACAGTTGGCGCGCGACTTACCGTGGAACCAACCTTTCTTATCTAAGTGTTGCTGAAAGAAGTTTAACGCTTCGTTATTTTTAGTGCGTGTAAGTTTAGCAAAGGCTGCATCGTTGAGTGATGCTTTGGCTGCAGCTAATCCAGCCTGGTTAATTACCGGCCCCATCTGGTAAGGTGAAATTTTTTTGATCGTTTCGGGTTGCCCAATGGCATAGCCAAACCGCAAGCCTGCCAATCCATGTACTTTCGAGAACGTGCGCGATACCATTACGTTGTGACCTTTGCGCACCAACTCCACAGCCGAACGTTGTTCATCCGGTTCCAGAAATTCCAGATAGGCTTCATCCGAAAACACTAACGTCTTTTTACTCATCTCCTGACAGAAGTCGAGATACTTCTGGCCTTCAATCACCGTACCGGTTGGATTGTTGGGATTACATAAAAACATTAAACGCGTATCGGATTTTACGGCTGCCGCAAGTGCATCCAGATCGTGTTTGTGGTAATCGTCCACATCAACTTTATCCCAACGGGCATGCAACTTTTCGGCATAGTCCATCAGCGACCGAAAAGTGGGGAAAGCGGAAAGCACGGCACCACCTTCCAGGCCAACACCCATTCCCGCAAGGCACAACGTTTCGGACGAACCATTTACGATCAGGATATGATCGGGCGACACACCTTCTTTCTCGGCCACAACTTTTTTAAACTCCTGCACCGCTTCAAAAGCATAGCGGTTAAATTCGTTCATACCTTCCTGCAAAGCTTTTCGCGCCAGCGGAGATGGGCCATAAGGATTTTCGTTCGAACCTAATCGAACAACTTTTCCATTTACGAGTGGCCTAAAATTTTTTTCAGCAACACTTACCGGTGCGGCCAGTAATTCGTTTACCAAAGAAGATGACACAGTTAGTCCGCCTGTTAGCGTTAATGCTGATTTAAACCAGGCTCTGCGATTGATGGGGTTGTTCATATCGTTATTGTTGAATTTATTACCCGTCTAATATTCATAGCCACGAATTCACGAATAAGGCTTAAGATTTAACCTATTCGCAAGTAGTAAGGCTTGCAAAGAAGCTAGCCGAAAATACAATTATTTTATGGAGATTCTAATCCTCAAGTTTCTTCGTAGCCTACTCTTAGAAGCGAATAAGCCATTGCGCCCATAGCGATGAGAATGATTGGAATTATAATCGCTGCACCCCAACTAAATTCAACCTTCCCCAACACCACCTTTACAATCCATACAATAAAGCCAATGAATCCTGCCACAACGCCAAGTGCAGTACCCATACCATAGTAAATGGCTAATCCGCCATTTACTCGCTTTTGTACTTTCTTACTCATATTACCATCTTGGTTTCTGGAAGTAAGTTACATAAGGTTCGCCATCTAACACAATCATCGGGTCGCCAGTTTTAGGATGATTTTGTTTCTGTAATTGGTAGGAGCCCTGGCCGCGGGCTTGCGAGTTATAATAAACACGATCGCCCTGCACCCACCACGTACCGCGGTCGCTGCCTTGCGAGGATGTACCAGCATAAAAAGAACTGGTGTTGGTATCCATAGAACGTTCGGAGGTATACTCGAATGTGCCATTGCCATTCAGCACAATGCACTCGCTTGAACTTGAGCCGCCTGTATTGGTTGAGTTTACATTTGTCCAGCACCACTTGCCCACTAACTCCTGTGCCACACGACCACCACCGGCTTGAGTTTGATTTTGCGCAGGAGCTTGCCCACCATTACCCGCACCTTTTGTATAGGTAAACTGTTGGCCGTTGGCACTCAGCGTAAGTTGATTGCCCTTTACACTATACGCCAGCATGGCATTGCCTTGTGGTGTTATTAATGTAATGTGGCCTTGCGAGACCTGGTACTGAAACGTATTACCCGCATAACTGCATTGGCCATTGCTTTTAAACTCAACCGACTCGCCATTGCCGCTCCATACCCCAATTACTTCATTCGCATTTTGAGAACTCGTGTTTTGCTGTTGAACAGTTTGTGGTGTCTGATTCTGTATAGCTTGTGTGTTTTGTGTTCCGCCTTTTGCGAACATAATGTTGCCATCTAAATCGCCACCAGAAAGCGTGAGGCTATTGCCTTGCAACACGTAGGTGTAAACGGTGGTTTGGCCATCTTGCACAAGCGAGAGTTTATTGGCCTGTGTGGTATACTTAATCATTTCGCCATCAAACTCGCCACTGCCATCACCATTGAGCATGAGCGTCATCTGGTATCCAAACTGGCTGTTTTGCCAGATGCCAGTAAGCTTTGCACTTTGTTGGGCCTTGGCTCCGATTTGTGCGCTTACCGCAGCCGGAATCAAAAAAAGAATGAATAGGTACGTTTTCATGATTGATTGGAAATATTTATCCAATTTATATAAAATGTAAATGAAAGGATGACAACCTACATCTTCATGGGGTAGTTTAAGTAATTAATAGTGAGTCGTGAGTATCCAACACTAAGGACTAAGGACTCAAGACTAATGACTAAAGACTCAGTATTCACAACTAAATAATTCCCATCTTCCGCATTAGAAAAGTAGCATTGGCTTTTTGGGCTACACCTGCGTGTAAGGTATAATCAAATGAAAGTTGATCGTTTTCAATTTTGCCTTCGAAGCAGGCGGTGGCAATTTGGGCGGGGTATTCCTGTTGCAACACACCCAGTGCAATATCGTGGGTGGCTAATACTGTTAATGCATTCTTTTCTTTCAGTCTTTTCAATAATTCAAGTGAGCCTAATTGTTTATCGGTAGAGTTGGTTCCCTTCAGAATTTCATCAAGCAGAATAAACATGGGTGTACCGGCTTGTAACTCCTGCACAATAGATTGCAGTCGGTTTAGCTCTGCAAAAAAGTACGACTGATGTTCTTGCAGCGAATCGGTTGTGCGCATGCCGGTGCGCAATTTTAATAAAGGTGTTTGCCAAACCTGTGCACACACGGGCGAACCAATCTGCGCAAGCACAAAGTTTACACCCAATGCACGCAAGAAGGTACTCTTACCGGCCATGTTGGCTCCGGTAATCAGATAAACACTTTGTGGATTACCAATTTCGAAATTATTGTTTATCCGTTTGCCATCTGGAATAAGTAAATGCCCGATTGCTTCACCTTTCAACATCATTTTATCGCTTACTTCTGCAAACGCATAGTGCGGATAATTATAATGAAGTGTAGCGAGTGAAATCAAGCTATCCCATTCGGCCAATGACTCTAACCAACCGGGCAACGCATGTGCATTTTCTTCGCGCCACTTTTCAAGTTTACTTACGGTATGGAAATCGTACAGAAACAATCCGTTCCCCAATTGCATGGCCAGCGGATTCATGCGCGACTCCAACGCATTAACCAACGCTGAAAATTCTTTTACCTTTTCAAACGCGTTTACAGCAATGGCATGATGCTGCTGCATCTTTTCCGAAGAGAATTTTTCTTTGGAAAGCAACTCGAAAATTTTTGCATAGTTGTGCATAATCTTGCCACCGGCAACCAATACTTGCTGCATCGCGCCAATGCGTTTGGCATAACTCGCAGCTATAGCCAACTGAATGGCGGTCATCAACAAAAACAAGCCAAAGTAACTCGATGTATAAATTACAAATGCCAACACAGCAAGGGTAATAGTTGGTAGCACCCAACGCAAAATCGTGTTGAAGGTATCTTTATAAAAGATTGGTTTTTCCTTTAACCAGTTCAATAACCCGCTTACATCAAATGTTGTATCGTTTATTTGTTTACCGGTTGCCCACACCTGTTGGCGCAATTCCAGATGTGCGGCTAATTCGCGCACTGCCTCTTGCCGATGTTGTAATTCAACTTGAGAAAAAGTTGGATATTTAAAATGGTGTGCGAGTTTAACTTCACCTGAATGTGTGCCACACCGGTTTAGGTATTGAAATACAGAACCCGGTCCGAACAAATCCAGATCGTGACTGTATGCATGATGTACATCGGCAAACGCATTACCTTCGTCAAACTCAATCGCTTCAAAGCCGAGTGCCTTTGCTTCGCGTTGATTGAGTAAGCTGAGATAGGATAATCGTTCTTTGAGTTCGCGCGCAGCAGTTTGTTTACGCACCAGCAAAATAAATCCCGCAAGGGGTAAGATTATTGCGTAATAAAAATCCGGACTTGATAATGCGAGATAAATAATGAATGCAATCAACAACACCAGCCCCACTCGTATCCACGCATAAAGCCGAATTTGTTTTTCAACTGCTTCGCTTTCTGTTTGAAATTGTTGTGCCCGTTGCTGGTAAAATTCAACCGTAGGTGTACCGTTTGCCATCACCACATTTTTTCAATCAACCGCATTACCTGCGAAAGGTACTCTTCATCTGTCGCATCAAAATCATTCAACTTATCGCTGTCCACATCCAGCACCAACGCCACTTCATTATTCTTAAATGCCGGCAACACAATTTCCGACTTTGATGCTGAGCTACAGGCGATATGACCGGGAAATGCATCTACATCGGGAACGATTATAACCCGCTTCTCCTTCCAGCTTGCACCACATACTCCTTTGCCCAACCCAATACGCGTGCATGCTATTGGTCCCTGGAATGGGCCCAACACTAATTCCTGTTTGCCCGTAGTATTTTTTACGAGGTAAAATCCTACCCAGAAAAAATCCATGGTTTGTTTAAGCGCGGCTGCGATGTTGGCAAGATTGGCGGTAAGGTCAGACTCGCCCGTGGTGAGCGCTTTCAGCTGTGGAATTAAAGTTTTATAGCGCGAAACTTTATCCGATTCAGTCGCTATCAACAGATTTTCGGCCATTGGATCAATTGATTTTGATCACAAAAATAGCCTACTCAAGCCTGGTAAAAAAGCAGAATGATAATGATGGCTATTACTATCCCAATAATTTGCAGAAGTCCTTTGCGCATATCGGGAGGAAAGCACGTTCGGAATTTTTGCCAAACCAAAGGATGGCTTAATTACCCTGAAAATTTTAGTAATTTCAAGTAGTAAAAAGCATAGTAGCCATGATACGCACCAGAAGCCAAGAGTTATCAGTTTGGATTGTGGCCTTTCTCCCACTTGTATTTCTTACACTTTGCTGGACGACTATCCCTCATACAATTACCATTCATTACAATATGGCATTTGAGCCAGACAGATGGGGAAGCAAGCAAACTTTAATTTGGTTGAGTTGCTTGCCATTGCTTGTGAGTTTTGGTTTGATCTTGGTGAAGCAAACTACCCGGGCTTCATTTCTGCTAAAACTAACTGCTGTCGGTATTTTATCCTTGCTAATGATGTTTATTATTTATAATTCAAATCAAAATGGTTCAAAAAATATTCATTTCATTCATGTGATTCTTGGAGTGTTCTTCATTATTCTTGGACAAATCATGAACTCTATTGAGCAGAATCAATTTATTGGAATCCGAACCCGTTGGACGCTCGCTCATAAAAAAGTTTGGGAAGAGACGCACGAGTTTAGCAGTAAAGTATTTCTTGTTAGTGGATTAACAATTGTAACTACCTCAGTAGTGTTACCGGCAAGAATAGTTACACCCGTGTTTCTAATCATCATTCTAATAACAGCACTTATCACTGTAATTTATTCCTATTTCGCGCACAAAAGATACGGACATACAAATCAAAACGATTAGCAGCATGGCGCGTTACCTCAAACTTATTATTGCATTGCTGATTACGGGCACTATTGCTGCCTTTGTGTTGCTGGTAATAATTCCCGAACGTCTGGCAAAAAATAGTTACGAAGCTGCCAAAACGCTAGGCGAAGATTTTAAGAAAGCTTTTCAGTTTACACCTGAGGTTCGTGTTGAAAACACGGTAGTGCTGAATCAGCAAACCAGTGTACTGGAATTGGCTGTGTTAGCACAAAATTTTCGGCACCAGTATGATTATACCAACACGTGGATGGGTAGCACCAAAAAAATTAATATCAGCGGAAGCTTTATTGCAAAAGTTGGATTTGATCTGAATGAAAAATTTCAAATCACCATGCAGGATAAAAAAGCTATTGTTTCTTTACCCGAACCACAGTTATTGTCTATTGAATCGGGTGGTGATATTACTTACCGCGATGAAAACGGTTTATGGAATTGGGTGAGCACTGAAGATCGTACCGCAGCCACCAATGCGTTTATAAAAGATGCTAAAGGTTATGCACAACATGCTGATTTTATTAAGGATGCCCGCGTGCGCGCAGAAGAACAAATCCGGAAGGTGTTGGCACCACATATGGAAGAAGTGGTGTTTGAGTATAGGGTGGTGATGCAGCAGAACCTATAATTAAAACTTTGCTTCATTCTTTAATAATTTTCCAAAGTTGAAAAAAATTCGAAGTTGATTTCGATGAAAAGTATCTGTTCGAATTTCTGGATTGATTTGCCCACTTGCGTTTTCTTTTTACTTTTGCAAAACATTCTGTCCCAGCGTGATCCGAAAATTTTTTCCGCTAGACAAAAACTACCTGCTTGAAGAAGCCCAGATGCAATCTCGGCAGCACCTGCTTGTACAACTTGTCGATACCGTAAAATCCCATTACCTGCACAAGCATAACCCGTTGGGGTTGGACGATGACTTTACACTGCTTATCAAAAGCTTTCATCTTAAAAACCTGAAGCCACTCGAAAGTTTTTATCAAAACCTGGCAGCGGTGTATCGCTACAAGCATGGCGAAACCCAACTTGAGTTTGTGTGGGATGGTCGCGAACATCTTGAAAAATACAAAAGCGAATGGGTGGCGGCATTCAATGAATGGACAACCCGTTTTTGCACACACGAATTGTTTCTGCAAGCTGTGCTGGACTTAACCGTATTTCTTCCTGAAAACCGCCATGCGGTCCTTGCCGAAAATAAAATGAATCATTTCATCCTCCATCACTTTGATATGCGTCTTCATAAAAGCAAGGGCCTTGTGGCCATGAAGGTGGCTTGATTAACACAAAACCGGTTTGATTCCTGTTTGATTATCGCTAATTTATCCGGTCTTTAATCTTACCAAACCTATGAAGCGACCCGCATTCTACCTTTACGCTGCCCTTGCAGTTGCCATTGTGCTGGCATTAAGTTATTTCTGGATCAACGCATTGTTCCTGTTTATCCTGGTTGGCCCAATCATTTTTATTGGCATTCAGGATATTTTACAACCGCGGCAATCCATTCGTATAAACTTTCCGGTATTGGGCCGGTTGCGGTATGTGTTTGAAGACCTCCGGCCTAAAATTCAACAATACTTTGTAGAAAGCGATACCGATGGTGCGCCTATCAATCGCAATGAGCGTTCTGTTATTTACCAGCGCGCCAAAAAACAAACTGATACCATTCCGTTCGGCACTCAATTAAATGTGTATGCCGAGGGCTACGAGTGGATGACGCACTCTATCGTGCCCAAAGATTTTCATAAACTGGATCATAACCCACGCGTACGCTTTGGCGGAAAGGAATGCAAGCAACCTTACGATATGAGTGTGCTGAATGTAAGTGCCATGAGTTTTGGTTCACTCAGCAAAAATGCAGTGCTCTCCTTAAATGGTGGCGCAAAGATGGGTGGCTTTGCACACAACACAGGCGAAGGCGGAATTAGTCCGTACCACTTACAACCCGGTGGCGATTTAGTGTGGCAGATTGGTACCGGCTACTTTGGCGCACGCGATGACGAAGGAAAATTCAGTGATGAAACTTTTAAGAAGAATGTAGCCCACGCTAATGTAAAGATGATTGAGATCAAACTCTCGCAAGGTGCCAAGCCGGGGCATGGTGGTATTTTACCGGGCAAGAAAAACACTCCAGAGATTGCGGCCATCCGCCACGTAAAGGCGGGCACTACCGTTTTCTCTCCGCCCTTTCATAGTGCCTTTAGTACGCCAATTGAATTAATACAGTTTATAAAAAAACTTCGTACACTTTCAGATGGCAAACCAGTTGGCTTTAAACTTTGCATCGGGCGCAAGAGCGAGTTTCTTTCTATCTGCAAAGCGATGGTGCAACTCAACACCTACCCTGATTTTATAACCATTGATGGTGGCGAAGGGGGTACTGGTGCGGCTCCGCCAGAGTTTAGTAACTCGGTGGGTATGCCCATGCTGGATGCACTCGCTTTCGCGGATAATGCGTTACGCGGATTTGGCATTCGCAAGGAGATGCGATTGATTGCCTCCGGAAAAATTTTAACCGGCTTTCATATTTTACGCGCAATGGCTTTGGGTGCCGATACGTGTAACAGTGCCCGTGCGATGATGATGGCGCTGGGTTGTATTCAGGCGTTGGAGTGTCATAAAAACACGTGCCCCACTGGTGTGGCTACACAAGATCCGTACTACATGAAGGGTTTGGTGGTAGAAGATAAAACTGTGCGCGTGGCCAACTACCATAAACATACGGTTGAAGGTTTTGTTGAGTTGATGGGCGCTGCCGGGTTAGATCATCCCGATAAAATTGGGCGCACGCATGTGTACAGACGGGTGTTTATGAACTTAGTAAAAACCTACGAAGAGATTTACCCCACTATACCCGATGGCTGCCTGCTGAACAATGGCGATATTCCATTTGATTATGATGATTATATGAAACGTGCTTCGGCAGAGAGTTTTGAGGTGGCGGTGTGAAAATAGGTCTGAAAAAATACGCTCTGCGCATGTCTCTGCCGAGTATTATTCGAAATTAATTTTAAATTTGTTACGAGATCTTTTATAGAACCACAAAAGAGAAAAAGTTAGAATATAAATTTATGAAGTTATTAGCATCAATTTGTTTCTTGTTTGTGTCAAATTCATTGGCCGGACAAAATTATTTCATGTTTACCCAGAAACAGATCGCTGAAATAAGTAGCACAGAGGAATCTTTTCAATCCAAAAAGTTAAAAACTAAAAATATCTACTTATCCACTGACTTTTATCCACTTGCAGATAAATATGAAGTGGAATTTCCCATTTCGTACTTAAGAACAAACGATACGCTTATTAATAGTTGTATGGTTCAGTATTTTTTCACTGCTACTGACTCTAAGATAAGATTGATTGTATACGACTGGGATGAAACCCAGAGAACAGATCTTTTTAAGGAGCGTACTGACATTATGAAAGCCGAGCGACAAAGACTCAAAGAGTACTTAAACAAGTATGATCAGATCTTTCAAATTATTTCATCTCAACTGGGGATTCCATTAAAAGATACTAAGTTGAAAGATGTAGCAAACACTAATTCAAAATACAAAGAACGAATTACGACATGGAAAAAGGAAAATCTAACGGTAGAGGAACATCTCCTTTTTACGATATCTGATAATGAACTCGGTACATATCAGGTTAGTGTAAAAGCGTATTGGGATTAAAGGCCTTGGTGGGTGTCCGTACGCACCAGAAATAAATCAATCAGCTCACCAAAAAAGCCCCTGCGCACAATTGTTTCGTGAGACCCGAAACAAGGCTAACAAATCTTACGAGTCTTTAAGACCTCAATAATACTTAGTCGTATCCGCCTCACTTTGCCAAACAGCTTGCGGGTAAGTCCAATAGTTGCAGGGTGGTTCTAAACAAATAGCATGAAACTGTCCCCAATAGTACTCGAAGGTTGTTGCTCCCGTTGCTGTTTGCACAGTTCCAATCATCAAACTATGCGTAACCCCACTCACCCCATTACGATAATGAATAGCTTGGGTCAGTTGCACTTTCGTTCCGGCCGGAACTATGATGGCATCATCATAAGCCAAGCCATCCTCAACCAGTAAAGTTTTTTCCGCAATTGGAAATTGATTGTTAACCAGAAATGCAGGCCGTACCAAAATCAATTCTCCCAGCCACGTTGCATACGGTTGCTTCTGCGATACATCTGTGCGTGTGTTTCGCAGAGCCAAATAAAAAATACCAACAATAATTACTACTAAAGTGAGACCAGCTAACCAAATCATTTTGCGTGTCATTTCTTTTGCTTCCGGATTACGATTTCAAGACAAGTTAATCTTTTCACTCCAACTTAATCTCTCTTCCCCACTGCAACTTTTTCAAATCCAGTTTCCGATAATAGTATTGATCTTTATGGTTAAAAACTCCATCGCGGTTGCTATCACGCTGTAGCCTTACCAATGCAAAATGAGCATGTGCATAAACCTGTATACCCATAACATGATCTTTTCCCGTACTCAATGCCTGCAAATTTTCGCCAGTAGGCGAAATAGTATAAAGCACCGAGGCATCCTGTTCGTCAATACGGCCGCTGCCATTGGTGTCCGTTTGTTTCACCAATAAAAAAATCCGGTTGGCTTGCACTAACGGCATACTTTGGTGATACATTTTTGCATTCGAATCATCACCTCGCGCAAACTGCACAAACGTATCGTCTTCAAATAATTTTTTGGATGTATCCGTTACAAAATTATAAACAATCAGATTGGCGTAATAACCTCCCCACACCGCCAATTTATTCGAGGACAGAAGTTGTTCATTATACAACACCGGAATAAAAAGCGTGCTGGTAGAATCTGTCAGAATCGGGCTGCCCAGACTATTTTCATTTTTGTAGTTGCGTTGAGCTTGTGTTAATATTGACACAGACAAGAAGATTAGGAGTAGTATATGTTTCATAGGTTTTTAGTTGTTAAAATGTTGTTTCGTGAGGACACGAAACAAGGCATGGCAAGAAGGAACAAGACATGAAAAAAAGGCAAGAGTTAAAAAACAAAGAGGTCATCTCACAAAGTCAATCGGTTAAGATTAAACCCGGAGACGACCTCTGCCCACCGCTATTAAAAATTTAGATTTTTTGTCTTTGCTGTTTCACGCACCGCTTTAATCATGGCCGCATCCAGCGTATTTTCGGTTACTTCTTTAGGAGCATTCGTTACTATATATTCCTGGCGTTTTTTATTCAGACTTTGAATTTCATCCTGAATCTTTTTACGCTCATCGGCTTTTTGTTTTACATACGCCTGGCGTTGCGTGGCTGACATACCTTTCATTTCTTTTGGCAAGTCTTCATCTTTCGCTTTCAAAATAACTTCTTCACTTTCCTTAGAAGCATCCACCAAATCCCACGTAGAGTTTTTATACGCATGCGAACTTTTTGAAACTGCACGTTCTACGGCATTGGCTTGTCCATAGCTTCGGGCATTGTTATCCTGTATGGCCTGTTGCTCTTTTTTAGACTCACCCACTTTACCATAATACACATACGTATCATTCAACTTTGCATTCAGTGCGCTGATACGATCATCGTAAGGCGAAGGCACATAAACCGTTTTGCGATTTTGTTCAATACTCATGTACGAGCCACCAGTAATGTCGGCACCATCTTTCCAACTGGTTGAAATACCATCTTCAAACGGGCCGCAGAAAATGGTATTTACTACAACCCCCTTCTCGCGGGCAAAAGCACCAGCCGTGCGATACGATACAGAACCTTGTGTAAACGGTTCGTTACCGGCAATAAAAATCATCTTCAAGTCATTGGCTGAGGTACTCCACTCTAATTGTTTTAGCGATGTATTAATTACCTGGCCACAATATTCATTACCTCCATTGGTAGAAAGCGCAAACAGCTTTTCCGAAATCACATCCAGGTCATCCGTTAAACCACTCACCAACCGGATGTATCCTTCCGATGATGGCAACCCATCGTTACCATATTCATAAAGCGCAATTTTAATGTTGGGCTTCTTTCCATCGGCACACTTAGCCGCAGCCAACTCGTTCACAATTTTCCAAAGCTGTGATTTAGCCTGGTCAATCAGGCCATCCATACTATTGCTGGTATCCAGCAACAGTGCCAGTTGAATGCTTTGATCTTTGGCCGGTGGTGGTGCCACAGGAGCAAATGCACTCAGGCTAAAAAAGAATATTACAGAAAGGAGCGCAAGGCGGTTCTTAACCGGGCTTGCGAAAAAAGAAGTTGTCTTCATGGCGTTTGTTTTTGGTAAAGTTTACGCGCAAAACCGTGTTGGGGTACCTCAACTTAGTGAAGCGATCAACTGGCTGGGTGAAACGCCTAACCGACTGGGTGAGGCCTGCAAAATCAATATATCACTCGCCAACAGGCCAAAAATTATTATAGTAACTTTCCAACCTGAACCCCATTAACTACCGTTGATTAGCGGAGACAATTGAAATGAAAAAGTTTTTACTCCTTCTGTGGATAACCATATTTGCCAGCGTAGGCCCTTGCTTTGCGCAGAAGAAAAAGCTCGACTCTTATTCCGACTTTAAAAGTCGCTCTTCACAAACCAGCATTACACAACTCTTGCGCGATGCCGAATCAGTAAAGAAAGATAACCCTACACAAGCGTTAAGTTTTGTACAGGAAGCTTTGGGCATGAGTCTTTCGCAAGGCGATGTAGTAAATGAAGCCCGTGGTTACCTGCTGATTGGCGAAATCAATGAACAGATAAACGAATGGACACTTGCGCTCGAAAACTATACGAAAGCGTATCAACTTCTGGCGGTGCGATATGCATCTTCAACCGAATATAATCGCACCTTGCGCGGACTTGGCAATACGTATTTAAAACTCGCTAACTACGATCAGGCACTTAACTATTACAATCAAACATTAGCCCTTCGCTTAAGCGCGACCGAAAAAGCCGAACGTCAACTTGATATTTCGGAAGTGTATTTCCAGAAAGGAGATTATGCCCAGGCGCTTGCGCAGGTAGAAGAAATAAAAATAAATCAAAAGGTTGGTGATGATGTGCTATTGGGGAAGATTCAAAATCAGAAAGCAAAAATTTATGCGCGCACCCGAAATGTAGATCAGGCTAATACTTTATATAAGTCATCGCAACAAAATATGCGTGCAGCCGGCAATGCGGCACCAGCTAAAGAAGAAGAAGCTTTAAAAAATACCAAAGAAGAAATTTCGGAAGTGCTGCGCGAACAAAAACGCTACGATGAAGATATTTCGTTGCGTAATCAATCTATTGACTTTAACCTGGAATCTAAAAATCTGGGCGAAGCCTCTAAGGATAAAATTGAACTTAGTAAGTCGCTTGCCGCGAAAGGAGAAACGAATGAAGCTATTCAACAATTAAAAGAAGCGGCCGTGCTGGCCGATTCGGTAAGCAATCCCAAAGAACAGGCCGCGGCTTATCTGAATCTGGCAACGCTGTATGAGAAGAACGGGCGCACGAGCGATGCATTAAAGACGTATCAAAAATACAGCGAAGCCGTTTCACGAACCGAACAACAAACCGAAATCAATCAACAACAAAAAGCCGAACTGATCCGCAAACAAAAAGAAATTGAAACCCTGAGCAACGAAGTGGTTTCGGGCCAGCGCGAGGAACAAACATTATTGCAACAACAACAGCTTGTCATTTATGGATTGTTGGCGATTATCGTAATCATTCTTGTTACGAGTTATTTCATTTATAAAAATGCACAGGCGAGCAAGCGAGCCAACCAGTTGCTGGCTTTAAAATCATTACGCGGGCAAATGAATCCGCATTTCATTTTCAACGCGCTTAACTCTGTTAACCAGTTTATTTCACAAAATGATGAACGCTCAGCCAACAAATACCTTTCTGAATTTTCAAAGCTGATGCGATTGGTGTTAGAGAACTCACAGGAAGATTTTATTCCATTGCAAAGAGAAGAAGAAATAATTTCACTTTATGTAAAACTGGAACACTACCGCTTTCGCGATAAGTTTGATTATACCATTACCATTGATGAAGAATTGAATAAAGAAATAATTCAATTGCCGCCCATGCTCATTCAACCGTATATTGAAAATGCAGTCTGGCATGGTCTGCGTTATAAAGAAGACAAAGGCAAACTGGCTTTGAGTTTTGAGCACCACAACGGCAGCATGCAGGTAATTATTGCAGATGATGGCATCGGAAGAAAAAAATCGGCCCAGCTTAAAACCGACAATCAGAAGAAGCATAACTCAACCGGATTAAAAAATATTGAAGAGCGGTTGCAGATATTGAACAGGGTATATAAAACAAATTACACTGTAACCATAGAAGATCTGGCAGCCGATAGCGGCACACGCGTTATCATTTCCATTCCGGTTTCAAAGACAACCATCGTATGAAGGCAATAATTGTAGATGACGAAAAAGACAGTCGCGAGATATTGGCCAATTACTTAAAAAAATATTGCCCCGATATTGCTGTGTGTGGCTTCGGTGAATCCGTGGCAACAGGTTTGGAGGAAATAAAAAAACATAACCCTGATGTAGTGTTTCTGGATATTGAAATGCCTTACGGGAATGGATTTGATTTGTTAGACAAAGTAGGTGAAGTAACTTTTGAAACTGTTTTTGTAACAGCTTTCGATAACTATGCCATACAAGCGCTGAACCAAAGTGCTGCCTACTATTTACTAAAACCAATCGATATTGATGAGTTGGTAAAGGCTGTAGAAAAAATTAGGGTAGAGCGCACCGAAAAAAAATACATGCAACACGCCCGGCTACTACTCGAAAACAAAAAGAACAGTGCGCATCAAAAAATTATGTTGCCAACGCTGGAGGGTTTCGAGATTGTGAATATCAATTCTATTTTATACTGCGAGGCAGCCGATAACTTTACGCGATTTTTCTTTGAACACGGTCAACCGTTAATGATTTGCCGAACACTTAAATACTTTGAGGACATTTTAACCGGGCATCGGTTTTTACGTATTCATCGTTCGCACCTCATCAACCCCGATTTTGTGGTACGATATTCGAAGGGAAAGGGCGGTTACGTAACCATGAAAAATAATCAGGAGTTGGAAATTTCGCCAAACAAGAAACAGGATTTTCTGAATCTGTTTGGCTCTTAAATAATTCGTTATGAAAAACAACATCGCTATCGTTCTAGTATTGGTGATATTAAGTGCCGGTTGCAGACCGTCCGATAAAATCAATAAAGCTGTAGGTATTACAAAAGCCACGCTGGAAAACACACGCTGGGCGTTAACCGAACTCCGCGCAGAAACGATCACACTCGAAAACAAACCTTATCTGATGTTTGCCAAAAAGAGTATGGTGGTAAATGGTTTTGGTGGTTGCAATCAACTGGCTGGTTCGTATGAAGTATCCGGGCAAAAACTTAAACTCAATAATATTGCCGCCACACGCATGTTCTGTCAGGAAGTTATGGCCGTTGAAAATTCCTTTCTTGAAAGTCTTGAGGTAGTCAATGCTTATAGAATAGTTGGTCACGAGTTACATTTACTTCAAAATGATGCTCTCATTGCTCGTTTCCGATTGGCAAACTAAGCTCGAAACTTCACACCGTTCATCAAAAAAATATTTGTCTTACTGCTGGTAGTTTTTAAACTGCGTGTTAAACAACCTGTTTAACTATAACCAAACTATTATGAAGGCAAAGTTTTTAATTCCGTTTTTATGTTTACTGAGCTCGTTGGCTTTTGCTCAGGATGTAACCGTTACCGATGAAGAGTTAACCAAGTATGCAACGGCCATGGACTCGATCAATGAAATGTCGGCCGAAGTAAAGGAAATGATTACCGAGTTGGTAAAAACTAATAAAGTAGTAACGGCTACACGCTACAATGAAATTTCCAAAATCATTGCGGATGAAACAAAGCTAACTGAAGCTAAGGCTACACCCGAGGAAATTACTTTTGTAAAAGACCTGGCCGTAAAGCGCGACTCAGCTACTTTAAAAATCAATCAGGCTGTTCAAACGCTCGCCAAAGATTACGTTGGCGCGGCCACGTTTAACAAAGTAAGAAAAGCGTTGAGCACCGATGCTGCATTAAAAACAAAATACGATGCACTAATGGTTGAGCTAGCCAAAGACAATCCGGGGCAATAAATAATTGAGACTTTTAAAATCGGGCTGCTTCTAATGAGGTAGCCCGACTTGTTTTACGATTTATTCAACAACATATCCAATCGGTTATTGGCATAATCTGCTTCGGTAGTAGTTAGGTCTTTTAATCGCTCTTTGGCAGCCGCATGTTCGCGCGCCAGGTGTTCTACGCGTTGCACTTCATAGCCATGCTCTTCCATTTTCAATAAATGATCGTACGGGCCGCGGGGCGAAATCAGTTTTACAAAAACCGGTGCCGTTTCAATAGCGATAAACAACAGCATAATAAACCAACTCGCCCACGCAATGGCACTGCTGTTAAGCGCAATCCTGCTGAGTGCTTCTAACCTGCTGGCCAAACCATCGGGTTTTTGTTTTTCGAGCTGCGTTAATTCCGATTGAAGTTTTGATTGAGTGGTTGCCAGTGTGGCCCTGCGATCGGCTATTATTGTTTTATTGCGATTGGAAAGTTGTTTCAACTCCTGATCAGCTTTATCTGCGTCTGTTTTTTTCAATTTGTAGATTGGCCCGGCATTTCGTTTTTTAGTACCGCCTGTACCATCGGCTTCCTCTCGCGCTTGTTTATCCAACTCGTTTCGCTCGGCTGTTTTGCTGGCCAGTTCTGAATTAAGCGTTTCAATTTCTTTGTTCAGTTGATCTTGCTCTGTTTGAAACCGGAGTTTTACTTCGTTCTCCTGATTGGCATAAGCTTGTTGTTCCATTAATACCAATTCAGCCTTAATTTCCTTTTCAAAAATTTTCAGTTCTAATGGCTTCGCGATTACAACTGAGATAATGATGGCTAAGATCAACCGTGGTGTGGCCATCAACCATTCTTGCCAGGGCTTGCCTTCTTTGCGCATGCTTGAAACAATAAACCGATCGAGGTTGAAGATCATCAAACCCCATATTAGTCCGAGCAAAATGGCTATCCAGATATTATCGAACACCGTAAATAATGCATACGATGCTGCGATTGCTGCAAACACACCCGTAAAAAATATGGTAGCACCAATGCCTACATACTTCGTGCTTTCGGTCGCAGATTTATTGAGTAAGGTTATACTCGCACCGGAGCATAACCAGAAGAATCGTTTGATTTTTTCCATGGAGAAGTAACGGGTGTGGTTCAAGGTTTAGTATGGCCAACCTTCAAACAAGTTAAATGCCATTACCATAATCCCATCGCACGCACACATTACCACATTGTCTTGCTCACCGATTGTTCCAATCCGAACACATCGCTGTCCACTTATAGCAGAAAGCGGATGTTAGCGTTTAAACTTATCGCGCAAAGCCGCGAGTTTATCTTCCATTGATTCAACGGCTTTAACGGGAGCAGCAGGCTTACGCGTTTTCTCCGGACGGTTAATGGTTTGCACCGGAGTATTTCCAAACGGATCGCTCTTCATGGATAAGGCAATACGCTTGCGCGGAATATCAACCTCCACCACGGTTACCTGTACTTTTTGTTGCACGGCCACAATCGTGTTAGGGTCTTTCACAAACTTATCGCTCAGGTGGCTGATGTGAACCAACCCATCCTGATGTACGCCAATATCCACAAACGCACCAAAGGCCGTTACGTTGGTAACAATGCCCGGCAACTTCATTCCGATTTTTAAATGTTTGATTTCATGGACGCCTTCAGCAAACTCAAACACTTCAAATTTTTCGCGCGGGTCCCGACCAGGCTTTTCAAGTTCTGTAAGAATATCAGTTAGCGTGGGCAAACCAACTGTAGCCGATACATATTTTTTCAGATCAAGTTTTCTGCGAAGCTCGGCACTCGTCATCAAATCTTTCACCGTACACCCTAAGTCTTGTGCAAATTTTTCTACAAGCTCATACCGTTCCGGATGCACCGCACTTGCGTCAAGTGGATTTTTTGAATCGCGAATGCGCAAGAAACCTGCGCATTGTTCAAATGCTTTCTCACCTAAACGCGGCACTTTCAATAATGCTTTGCGATCCGCGAAAGCGCCATGTTGGTTGCGATATTCCACAATACTTTTTGCCAACTGCGGCCCAAGACCCGACACATACGAAAGCAATTCTTTACTGGCTGTGTTCAGTTCAACACCTACCGAGTTTACACAACTCACTACCACATCATCTAACCCAGCCTTTAGTTTGGGTTGATCCACATCGTGTTGATATTGACCAACGCCAATCGACTTGGCATCGATCTTCACTAACTCTGCCAACGGATCTTTTAATCTACGACCAATAGAAACCGCACCACGCACAGTAACATCATGATTCGGAAATTCTTCGCGGGCCACATCCGATGCTGAGTAAACAGAAGCCCCGCTCTCATTCACCATCACAATCAGAATTTCTTTAGGCAAACCAATACCCTTTACAAATGTTTCTGTTTCGCGACTGGCAGTGCCGTTACCAATAGCAATGGCTTCAATCTTAAAACGATCGCACAAGCCCAAAACAATTGTTGCCGACTTGGCCGTTTCGCGTTGCGGTTCATTTTGATAAAGCACGGTATCGAATAACAAAGCGCCTTGTTCATCCAAACAAACTAATTTAGTACCCGTACGAAAACCTGGATCTAATGCCAACACTCTTTTCTGACCTAACGGTGAGGCCAGCAAAAGTTTTTTCAAGTTTGCTGCGAATACCTGAATGGCTTCAGCATCGGCTTTTATTTTACTCTCTACCCGTATTTCAGTTTCGAGCGAAGGTTTTAATAAACGTTTATAAGAATCTTTAACCGCCAGCGAAACCTGCTCGCTTGCTTTAGAAGTTCCTTTTACGAATTGTTTTTCGAGTGAGGTTATGACCTGTTGTTCTTCGGGTTCAACATTCAAGGTTATAAAGCCTTCCTTCTCGGCTCTGCGCATGGCCAGTAATCGATGCGAAGGAGTTTTTTGAATCGGCTCCTTCCAATCGAAATAGTCTTTAAACTTTTGCGCTTCCTCACTTTCTGCTTTTGATTTTATAACTGCCGCTTCAATCACACCTTCGGCCCAAAATAACTCGCGCACTTTTTGTCGTGCTTCCTGATTTTCACTTATCCACTCCGCAATAATATCGCGGGCACCATCCAATGCCTCTTGTTCGTTTGCTACACCTTTCTCCGCATCTACAAATGTTTTAGAAAGTGCATCAATATTTTTTTCTTGCTGCTCAAACAATACCGTAGCCAAAGGTTCAAGACCTTTGTCTTTTGCCACACTTGCCCGTGTTTTGCGTTTTGGTTTGTAGGGCAGATAAATATCTTCCAGTTCGTTAAGCGTTTCAGCTTGTTCAATCAAGCGAGCCAATTCAGGCGTAAGCCGTTCTTGCTTTTCGATTGATTTTAAAATAGCATCTCTCCGTTTTTCTAATTCCAGTAATTGTTCTTGCCTGTCGCGAATGGCTGCCAGTACAACTTCATCTAAACTGCCGGTAACTTCTTTGCGATAGCGCGCAATAAATGGAATGGTTGCGCCACCAGCCAGTAATTCAACCACACAGGTTACTTGTTCAAGTTTAAGATTTAATTCTGTTGCAATTTTTAATTCAATCGGATTCATGCACTCACAAATGTTTTAGATCGGGGTGCGAATGAACAAAATAAATCAGATACAATGCAAAAAATTATCTGATCTAAATTCACTGGAATCATAAAAGATAAGGTATGATTTATCATTTAACTCGCTCGAAAGAACTTATAAAAAAGTCTTACAAACAACTTTTCGTTTTGCAGATTATTCTTTTTTTCATAGCTTTAATATCCATCATTAAAGCTATTCATTTAAATCCGTTGTAAAATTTATGAAATTCATTGTCAAATTTTTTGTTTTGATTCTATTGATCTCTTCATGTGAAGATAATTTTGAGGCTCAAAAAAAGAGAGAGAAACTTCCGTCCGCTTTTTTTACAACCCTAGATAACGAACCGAGTTTATACACCGCTCTTGATCAGGCAGGTTTCTTTCAAAATAAGAACAAGTCAAGCAAGTTAATGTCTGGCATTACGGATTTTAAAGCTGACTCGATATTAAAAGTAATTCAGGCTGATAGCGTTAACTATACCTACTCGCTCTTTCTTGATAAAGAGAGTACCCTTTATTCTTTCAAGAATCTGGTTTTCAGTAGTTATTCGGATGGATTTTTAGCTTACATACTAGAATACACTTCTGATAGACCAATTAAATCTTTTGAATCATTTACCGGCAAAGTAGTGAAATACGACTTGGAGGGGAGACTACTTGATGAAACATCTGTAGGGAATAATAGTAATGAAGGAGGTAGGACAAAAGCCTGTTTTGCAGAAGTTGAAATGGTTTGTGTCAGTGGTGGTGGCGTATCTACTGCTACAGGACTCCCATTACCTTGCCTGCAATGGGAAATGGTAATTACCATTGAGTGTTCAGGTGGTTCTGGAGGCTCGGGTGGAGCCACCGGAGGTTGGTATAGTCTTGGCACCTATATTCCAAATCCTGATGGCTATGGTGGCGGTTCAGGAACTGGTGGATCAAATTCAGGCGGAACTGGAGGAGTACCCCCAAGTGATAATCCCAATTTTGAAGGAGGCATTGGGGTTTTGCCCCCCACTCCAGAGTTCTTAAGATCTCAGCATTTTATCTCACAACTACCCACTTCAAGTCAATTGTTTATTCAAGAGAATGTGGCAGTAACTACAAGTATTTATAGTTACTTGGAGAGTAACGTAAACCCCACGGGTGAAGAATATCAATCAGATGCAATTCAATATGTAAAAGACCTGATTTATTTAGCTATACAAGAAAATGATGACGTGCTTTCAGAAAAGCTTATCAATATTGCCCTTATCACAGAAGATCAAGAATATTTTGTTAGACCATTGGATTATGTTTATTGTAGTCAAATTGATCCTTTCATTGCTTTAGACCTGAGTAATCCGGGGTTGCATCCTGCATTCATAACATACCTCACGGTTAAGTATCAAATACTCAAAGAACTCAATCCTGACTGGAGTGAAACTAAACTTATTTGGGAAACATCAAAAGATGTGGTACACATTACTCTCGATGTATTCGGTCTTGTACCTGTATTTGGCGAGGCGGCCGACCTTGTAAATGGAGTTATTTATACTATTGAAGGCGATGGCCTAAATGCATCTCTTAGTTTCGCAAGCACGATTCCGCTGGCAGGATGGGCAACAATTTCAACAAAATACGGTTTAAAAATTGTTAATGCAGCCAGTGATATCAATTCGAAAGTAAAACTCGTCTGGTCAATTGCACCAGACGGTCTAATTAAGTTTGGTAGCGATAGTTACTGCCGTCAGCAATTACGGAAAATGCTAGGTTTAGTTGTTGGCGATCCGCGTCAGGCACATCATATAATACCGCTCAATAAACAAACACATCTAGTTGTGCAAAAGGCAGCAAGTTCGGGTAATGCATTTCACTTAAATGAAGCACTAAACGGTATACCCTTAAGTACCGCTGTGCACAATGGAAGCCATGGTAATTATGACAACTTGATATTTCAGAAATTGGAAGCTTTCAGAATTTCAAACCCACGAGCAACTCCAGATCAATGCTACAATAAAGTGCTTGAGATTATTCAACAAGTAAAAACAGCCATTAATAATAGTCCAAACACGCCACTAAACCAATTAAGTTTTTAAAAATGTATTATTTGCTAAATCATAGCATGAGCAACGATATCGTTGGTAAGTTCTTTCAATCAGAAAAAATTGCTAATCATAAGGAAAATGAAACAAAAATCCTGAACAATATTTTTTTTGAAAAAATAGAATTTGAGCCAATTGTGCCGAAGGCAATTTTGCATAAAAAGGCTAAAGTAACTGACTTGATAAGCAATGTAAATGCGGGTGGAAACTTGCATTTATTAATGAGTAAAAAATTAGCTGATATCGTTAGAAAGCATAGAAAAAATGGGATGCAATTCTTTGAAACATCGTTGATTACGCATGACAACAAAGAGATCAGAGGCTATCTATCACTCAATATGTTCGTAAGTAATAACGAATACATTGATATAAAAAATAGTATTGTAAGATATGATAAAAAGAGTGAAGATTATAATTTAACGTACAAGACTAAAGTTGAATATACGTATTTCAATGACCAAACTTCCTTTGATGAAGCTTTACAATTTGCAACGCAAAATCATGAAACGTTTTACTTTTCTAAAATAAGACTACTTAATAATATCGATGAAGAGTTTTTTATGCTACGCTATGTTGAGGGTGGAGCAAAGTATGTCGTGTCAGAAAAACTAAAAAAAGAAATAGAAGATGCCGGTTGTACGGGCATAGAATTTCAACCGGTTGATTTATCATTGACGGAATGGCTTCAAGGGGGAGAACGGGAAAAAATTTATGGGAAAGCCTAAAAAATTAGGTTATAGCAAAGTATGAAAATTGATTTATCTTCATCCGGAACCCTATATGAATGGATACAGCGTGATAAGAAATTATCTGACTTATTAGTTGAAATTCAGAATACTACTGAATCCGTTGAGCAGCAGGCAGAAATAGCATTTCATAGAATCTCTGGATTGTATGGAATACCTGAGTACCCAGAAGATATTGATTACGATAAATTAATTGATGGCCTTATCCCTGAAACCTCAGTTTACGAGCAATTGGGATTACTGAAGTACCTCAATCCAGGCCTTGATAGTTTAAGAGGGAACTTACTATGCGCTGTTTATTTATTATAAACGGAACAAAAGTTGACATGGATTTTATCAATAGTAAGTATTCTGCCGAAGGTGGTAATGCAAAAGAACTTTTTGGATTGGGTTTTAGAAATACTGGCTCAAGAGTCGAACTTGTTTTTGTAAAGTATGGCGAAAGTTGGGTTGATTTGGGGTGTAGGTACTTCACAAGAGAAATTGATTAGCCGTTCAATACGGCAATTGAAATCGGGATAATACTAGAACAGAATCGAATTTCGAATTATTGAAGTATTCCAAAAATTAAACAGGCAAAAGTAAACTGAAGGTTGAGCCATTACCATAAACCGATCGTACAGAAATACTTCCACCCATGCGTGCGGCTGCTTCGCGTGCAATGTATAAGCCCAAACCCGAGCCACCAGTACTGGAGGCTGTTCTGTAAAACATGTCGAATATTTTTTCAAGATGCTCAGGCCTGATTCCCTGCCCATTATCTTTTACTGAAATTTCTACATGTGGGTTACCCGATCTAAAATCTATTTCAATGAATTGTTTTTCTTTCAATTTATCGTGATAGCGCACCGCGTTGGACACCAAATTATTTAACACCATGCGCAGCCGTACTGGGTCGGTAGTAATTTTTGTTCCTTGCGGCACGTGCAATTTAAATTCAATTCGATTAACGCCTTCGTTAAATTTAAGTCCGTCTACTACTTCATTCACCAACTGCTCCAGATCAAGTGTTTCGCGCACCAATTCTAATCTTGTATTGCGCGAATATTGAATAATATCCGTAATAAATTTATCCAGTACCCCCACCCGGCCTTGTATCATTTGAAGATATTCCCTCAGTTCTGTAAGTTCTTCAGTTTTGTTTGTCAGATTAATTATTCCGGAAATAGAACTTAACGGAGCGCGCAAATCGTGCGAGGCGCTGTACACAAACCGATCCAGTTCGGCATTTGCCTTTACAAGTTGCACATTCTGATTGCGCATTTGCATTTCGTTTTGGCGAAGACTCTGTTCGCTGTAATAATTGTTTGCTATTACCAGATAAAACAAATAGCTACAGGTTAATGCAAACGCCAGCACATTGATAATAAATAAAATTGAAATTTCCCGTTCGTTGAAATGACGTTGTGGCAACAACTGCAAATCAATAAAGAACACTGCGAAATACAAGCCCAACGAAAAAATGAGAAATGCCACGCCAAAGTACCATTCTTCAAAACCAAAAATTACCAGTGCAGCAAAGGCAAAGATGCCCAGATACATATGTACACCTGTATCCGTACTTTCGCTGGTGGCAATTACATAAACACAAAGATTGAATAGCATCAATCCAAATAATGCTGCCGACCGCGTATAGCCCCACCTGTTTAAGGTGTAAGTTCCCGCTGCGATGCCAAAAAAAGTAATGAAAATAAATAATGGTATGTCCGTAGCGAAAAAAAAGTTAAGGACCCACATTGTGCCCGTAACGCAAAATGCCAATAAGGAAAGGTGATTGACTAAAGCCTGACGCTGCTGCGGACCCGTTTTTTGTTTGAAGATGGCGAGCATGATTTAACGAGACCGGAGGGCAAATTAGAAGTGCAGAACAAATATAAAAGTTGATACCAAAAAAGTACAGACACAGGCTTTACTTTTTTGCATTCTTGCGTTTTCCGGTGCTTGCTTTGAGAAGTCTTGGTGCTTACCCTTTTTTACAGCACGTTATTCAACTGCTCCTTTATTTTCTCCAGCTCTTCTTTCATTAACACCACGTGCTTTTGCATTTCAGCATCATTTGCTTTGCTGCCGATGGTGTTAATCTCGCGGCCAATTTCCTGTGCAATAAAGCCTAGTTTCTTTCCTGCCGATTGTTTCTCGCCTATCACTTTCAAAAAGTAATCGAGGTGCGTTTTAAGCCGAACGCGCTCTTCGTGTATGTCTAATTTCTCGATGTAAAAAATTATCTCTTGCTCCAACCGATTGGCATCAAAACCTTCGCTACCAAAAAAATCGGTGATGTTACCTCTTATGCGAGTTCTGATTTTTTCAACACGCTTCGGATCAATTTCTTCAACCTGCAGTAATCCTTGGCGAATGTTTTCAATATAGCCTGCCAGTTTTCCTTCCAGCGACTTTCCTTCTGTTGATCGGAATTTATCACATTGCTTAATGGCTTCATCCAGCAAAGAAGCTACCCGCTCCCACTCTGTCGTATCCAATTCTTCACGACCATTACTCTGCACAACATCAGGCGAGTTAAGCGCCATTTGAAAAAGACCATCGTGTGGTGCACCAACTTTATCGGCAAGCTTTTTTAATTCTGTGTAATAAGATGCAAACAATGCATCGTTGTACTGCTGGCGGATTTCTTGTTTTAGTCCGGGTTGAAAATCAATACTCAGCGAAACTTTACCTCGCTCTAACCTATCGGCAATAAGGTTGCGCAGTTCTAATTCCTTCTCAGAGAATTTTTTAGGCAGACGCAAATTAAGATCAAGAAATTTTGAGTTCAGGCTTTTCACTTCAATTGAAAGTGAGCCTTCGCCTGAGTTAGAAGTGGCCTGACCAAAGCCGGTCATCGATTTAATCATACAATAGCTGGTTCAAATACCCTGCAAGGTATTTATTTTTTATTGTACCCGAATAAATCAGAAGTCGAAGCCGAGTGTAACAGAAAGGCGAGGATCTTTTACAGTGTAGTTCTCTACCGGCCACGCCAAATCAAACTTTACATAGTAGCCCAGCATCATGGTGCGCAAACCTACACCATAACTATACAGCCACGGGTTAAGATATTCGTTAATCTCAATCACAAACGGACTACCCGATTCAGTAGGATCTTCAGGCACTACACGCTTACGCACGCTGTTGCGCGAGTTAATGGGTATAGGGCCTGTCCAGCTTGTGCCAATATCATAGAATGCAGTAAACTGTAAATTGCGGAAGAAGTTTGATGCGATTGGTCCGTTGCTGAGCGCACGTACTAATGGCACGCGTAATTCTATATTACCAACTGCCACGCTGGTTCCATACAAGGTGGCATAATCAAACCCACGCAGGCTTGTGGCAAATTCGGAGAATAAAATATTTTCGTTGAAAGTACCTGAAGGGTTTCGTAAAGGGTTTTGAAGGCCTGAATAATTAGTCTGATTCAAAATCCAATTATCCATTCCTCCCACCAAATATTTTTTGGGTGAGTTCCCAAAAAATGTCCCCGTAAACCCGCGCACAGCTAGTACAATCTCGCGGTAGATTTTCTGATAGTGGCGCACATCTAACGATACCTGCGAAAAACTTTTATCGCCATTGCCCAAAGCCTCATAATGTACCACACTGAATTTTCCGCGTGTGCCTTCAATAATGTTCATACCTGTAGTAAGCGAGTTATCATACACCACTTCAGCTCTTGCGCCCGAGTAAACCTGATGCTGCGTGGGCAGAAATTCCGGTGCTATAGTTTGTGGCAACAGGGCACCACGATCTACAAACTGAGTAAATCCTATAAACGGTTTAACCGAAACTCTTGTACGCACGGAAAGCGGCAAGGATGCACCTACTTCTATTTTTTGAAACGAATATTTATGTTCCGCAGGCATATCCGAACTATTGCCTATTGTTTCCCAGATGTACACTTTTCGATCAAAGCGCAAACTATAATCAATACGATACGGTAAAAATTGAAACTCACCCCATACATCGCCACTTTTAAGATCGCGGGCTGTTTGTATACCACCCAGTATCCGATAGTTTTCAAGCATATCATTCATTTGCGCTTCCAACTTCACACTAAAACCACGCAACGGATCGATTGCAAAATTGGTAGAAAAGTTTTCGTAGCTAAACTTTGGCATATACGGAAATGGACCCGTTACCCGGCTGGCATCGCGCGCTTTCATGTAGCGCGTTAAAAATGTTTCGCTGGGCTGCTTGGCTTTTACTACTTCGTCTTCAAATACATAATCGTTGGTGTTTAAGGGCTTTTCGGTTTTGGGTTTTATGGTATCTGCTTTAACGGGTTCTTCAAATGTGTAATCATCGGTATTAATTACTCCCTTCTCGTTTTTAACCGAGTCGGGTTTAACTTCAGGTTTAGGCTCTTGTTTGGTAGTGTCCGTCTTTTCTTTCAGGCGCGCATTGATCAGATCTTTAATCGACATGTTTTTAGGCTGCTCCTGCTTGCGTTTTTCCGTTAAGGTTTTGGCTTGCTGTACTTCACGCCTGCGCGATGCCGGAGTAAAAATCTGCCGCTCGATATTGAAGTTACTGACCTTAAAAATGTCTTCACCCATATCTTGTGTAGCCACCAGCGCCAGGGTTTGACTTCCAAAATTCAAATCGAAATCGCGAATGCTGGAATTATAATTAGACACTTGCGCATAAATACCGGTTTGCCGGTTATACCGGAAGAGATTCACAATGCCACGCTGATCGCTGAGATAGAAAAAATTATTTTCATCCAGTGCTTTCGGTTTAAAGTCTTTGCT
This sequence comes from Cytophagales bacterium, assembly GCA_017303795.1. GTDB lineage: Bacteria > Bacteroidota > Bacteroidia > Cytophagales > Cyclobacteriaceae > ELB16-189. Next base: position 255,640 of record JAFLBR010000007.1, read on the forward strand.
CAGCGTGTTTGTTACTCGCGTAACAGTTGTAGAAGTAGTGTCGAGACTAAACAGAAATAGATTATAATTAACAGTTGATTTATCGTACCCACGCACATTGTTAGCAATTGAATCGGTTGTGCGGTTTGAACTAAATACAACGGTGTTGGTATTTGGGATAAATGAGGGATCGAGGTCATCAAAAATATCGTTGGTAAGCCTGCGGGTGCGATCTCTGCGACTGCTGATCAAAAACAAATCGTTCTGGCCATTTAAGTCTGCACTTAAAACAGCCAGGCGACCATTACCTGAGAAATCAAAACTGCGCACATTACTAAAGCGATCTAACTCGCGCGGCAATTTGCTTTTGGTTAACAAATCATACAACCAGAAAACATATTGCCCGTGCTTAACACCAATTACACCCAGCGTATTAGCATCAGACCAACTTAGCAACGGTATGTTATGATCAACCGTTTGCCGGATTGCTTTATTACCGCCATTCAGAATAACAGTTTCGCGACCGTTTTCTAATGAACGAACTTTTACAGTAAACTTCCCGCGATCATTTTCAGCGTAAGCAATCTTCTTACCATCGGGGCTGATCTTTACAGTTGTAAATACAACTGACTTACGGTGTCTGGAACTAAAACGCGAAGAATCAGATTGGGCCACATAGCTCTGCCCCACGCGCTTTTCCATATCGCTGTAATAGTTTTTCCAATCTACCATTAACTGGCGAAAAGGAATACCCAGCGTAATTAAGATGCTGCGCTCTTCATTGCGAATAATGCGTGTGTAGTTGAGAATATTGTTTACCGAACTCTTCCCATATTTCTCAACAATATAATTCCAGATAGATTGCCCCACTAAAGCGGCTTCGGGGCCCGTCATGCGCAAGGCTTTGTTCGCTTTTTTCTCTGACATAAGCTGGCGAACAAAATCATCCATTTCATCATTCCAGCCTTTGGCCACATACAACGAAGCACCATCTACAAACCAATCGGGCAGGTTAAGCAGCACTGCATTCTGAAACATATCTTTCAGACTTCCGCCAAACATCATTTCGTTCAGCATCAGTTCAGAAAACTTATAAATCAGTTCTTCTTTAAATTCTTCAACCGTGCCCGGATGCGCTACTTCCACATAAGGTTTTACAAAATCGGTTTCACCACCGGCACTAAACTGTTGTTTATTCAGGCCGATGTTGCTCTGCTGCAAATCAGCCACCGAGCTGTACAAAAACACTTTTGTTTTTTGATAAGGATAGAACCCGATAAGGTCGGTAATCCTGTCGAATTCTTTTTCGAGATAATCGAGGGCTTCTTGCGCTACGCGCTTGCGGTCGTCATAAAAATAAACATCAAAGTTTTCGGAACTGAGGTAATTCCAACGAAACTGTTTGTATTGAACCCGGTTTTTACCAAACCGTTCGGAGGCATGCTGTGCACGCGCCCCGTTAAAACAAATTGTCGCAATCAAAACCAGAAATACAACCCGAAACACTCGCATACGATCCCTCTAAGATTTCGAATATAACGCTTTAAACCTGTTAATATTTACCGTGGGCAAAATTTCAGCGGAACCAGTTAGCCAATTGGCCAACTGTGCCGAGAAATACGGGGCCAGGCTTACCCCTTTGGTACCCAAACCGTTAAAAATAATAACATTTTTTGAATTAGGATGATGTCCCAGCATCGGCCTGCGGTCGGGCGAAGTGGGCCGCATACCCCAGTTTTGATCCACTATTTCAAAAGGTAGGGTTATCAACTCGCGGGTACGCGTGGCCAGTTCGAATCTGGCCGCTTCGGTTATCGATTCTGAAAGGTTTTGTGTTTCGTATGTAGCCCCCACTTTGTACAAGTTTTCATTCCCTGGCACTACATAAACACCCCGATTGTAAATCAGTTTTGGTTTTTCGTTCAATTTAATGGTTAACGTTTCGCCTTTAAGCGGTTTTACCGGAGCTGCCTTCCACAAATTTGTTTTTGAGGTACCTGTGCAAAAAATAATAGCCGAAGCTTTCCAATGTTTGTAGGTTACTTCGGTTGCGGAATGCTGTAGTTGCGTTTCGTCAAACCATTCCTCCGCAAAGGCATTCTGCTCCTTTAAAAACGTGCGTATGCTTTGCAAAAAAACCGGTACATCTACATAACCACATTGCTTTATCACAATGCCACCGAAAGCATCGTGAGCCTGATCGCCATACGCGCTTGTGGTATGAATGTGATCTATGAATTTTTGGTTTTCCGGCTGAGCGCTATAGCCCATCCATTCGTTCTGTTCCTGCACCGACAGAAATGGCCGGTACAAAGGCATTGGGTAAAAGAATTTTTGATTCAGGTTTTGCTCAGCCTGCGGATAAAACTCGTACAGCGATTGAAAAAGCGTTTCCGCCAACCAGGTGCGCGACATTAATTTTCCGGTAATCGGGTTGAACAACCCCGCGGCAATCATTGAACTGCGATTGTTGCCCGGCACATCCAACACCAGCACACGCTTGCCGCGCTGAAGCAACTGCCACGCCAGGCACGAGCCCGCCAAACCTTGCCCTACAATCAGATAATCGACCATACTTTATTAATGCGTTAAAAATACACCGACCAGTTGTTGTTTCCACTTTAATTTTATAATCATTCAAACCTTTCAGGTCTTTTTATTACGGGCAGAAACACCTGAAAGGTTTTATTACTTTTACAAGATGATGAAGATTCAAACTTTCACATTCAATCCCTTTCAGGAAAACACATTTGTGGTGTATGATGAAACTGGTGAGGCTGCGGTGATTGATCCGGGTTGTTACGAAGCCGAAGAGAAAGCAGAACTTACACAATTCATAAATGAGAAAAATTTAACAGTAAAGCTATTACTGAATACACATTGCCATATCGATCATGTGTTGGGTAACGAGTTTGTTAAATCGAAATACAAAGTTCCTTTTCTGATTCACGAAAAAGAATTGCCGGTGCTTAAGGCTGTTAAAGTTTATGCTTCCAATTACGGTTTTCCGTTGTATAGCGAAACACTGCCCGATCAGTTTTTAAAAGAAAGTGATTCCGTTTCATTTGGAAACACAAAATTGCAAGTGCTCTTCTTGCCCGGTCATGCTCCGGGCCACATTGGTTTTTATAATGCCGAAACCAATGCATTACTTAGTGGCGATGTTCTTTTTGAAAGCAGTATTGGCCGTACCGATTTACCCGGTGGCGATTTTAATACGTTAATTCAAAGTATTCAACAGAAAGTTTTTGCTTTGCCTGACCAAACAATTGTTTATCCCGGCCACGGCAATCCAACCACCGTAGGCGAAGAAAAAGTTTCTAATCCCTTCTGTGCATTGTCTATAACCCGATGAGTGTGTTACGCCATATTCCCAATGCATTAACCTGCGCCAATCTTGTTTGTGGTTGCCTCGGCATTATTAGTTTGTTCACTAACAAACTTGAACCCGCGTACTTTATCTGGGCCGCTTGTCTGTTCGATTTTTTTGATGGCTTTGCCGCACGACTGTTCAAGGTATCATCACCTATTGGTAAAGAGTTGGACTCGCTGGCCGACATGGTGAGCTTTGGCGTTCTGCCTGCAATTGCGATGTATAGCTGGATCGGCACGAGTACCACAAAGCAATACCTACCTTTTGTAGCTATTTTTATTGCTGTATTCTCTGCATTACGGTTGGCCAAATTCAACATCGATGAAAATCAAAGCGATTCTTTTATAGGTGTGCCCACACCAGCTAACGCATTGTTTATTTCGGCATTGCCGTTTTTACCCGAGGCACTTCATGGATGGGTGTTTTTACCAGCATCATTGATAGCAATAACGCTTGTATTCTCGCTTTTACTAGTGGCCCCATTAAAATTATTAGCATTAAAATTTAAAAACTTTGGCTGGGCCGATAATCAACTCAGGTTTACCTTTTTAGCCATTTCGGTATTGTTGTTGGCGTTGTTTCAGGCCGGGGCAATACCTTTTATTATACTATTTTATATTGGCATCTCGTTAGGTTCGCGATTGATAGGTGTAGAAACAAAATAACGATGTCCGCAAACAGATTTGCGTTTTGTTTAATCTTCTATGTGTTGAGTACTGATTTAGTAGCTCAAACCAATTCTGTATTGCGCAGTGGCAACTGGTTTAAGTTTTCTGTTGCGGCCGATGGCGTAGTGCGAATCAATTATGATTTGCTGCGCAAGTCTGGTGTTAACCCCGATCAGATCGATCCGCGTAACATTCGCATTTTTACGGGCCAGCCCGGCATGTTGCCGCAAGCTAATAGCAAACCACGCCAAACTGATTTAATTGAAATTGCTATTCAGGTTATTGGCGAACAAGACGGACGTTTTAATTCAAGCGATGCCATTTTATTTTTTGCAAAAGGGCCTGATAAGTATCAATACAATACTGAGAAACAGATTTTCGAATACGAAAACAATTTATTTACCGATAAGAATTTTTATTTCTTAACCGTTGGCTCAGAACCCGGCAAAAGAATAGCCACCCGCCAAAGCATTGCTGGCATTCATCCCATCATTACTACGTATCAGGATCTGGCGCATTATGAAACCGAAAAATACAGCCAGCTAAAATCCGGACGCCAATGGTTTGGTGAGCAATTTGATGCAAGTTTAACAGCTACTATACGTTTTGAAATCAGCGACATTGTAGAAAACTCGCAGGTAAAATTAGTATCGCATGTAATGGCGCAATCTATTACACCTTCTTCTTTTGCTGTTGCTTACAATAACAATTCCATACTAACCCAACCGATTGCTGCCGTGCCTAACACCCGCTACGGAGTAAAAGGAATTATAAAAGCCGACACCGTTGTGTTAAACTCAAACACTATAGGCGCCAGCACCAATCTGAATCAGGATATCCGGTACCAATTCACAAAAGGTTCGGAAGGAATTTCGGTGGGCTACCTTGATTTTTTTATGCTCACGCTTTCGCGGAAGCTAACCATGCGCAACACACAACTTTTATTTCGTTCTAACGAAAGTGTTGATGTACCCGTATCAACCTACGAAATTTCAAATGCAGCAACAGGCTTGCAGGTTTGGGATGTTACCGATACTGATCAGGTTATTCTGCAGGAGGCAACACTCACAGCCGGCAAGTTAATTTTTAGTGCGCCCTCTGAAACGCTTCGCACATTTGTTGTAATTAATCCAACACAACCAAATGCTCCGGCTTTTGAAGGTGTTGTACCCAATCAAAACCTGCGCGGCACAACATCACCCGAGTTACTTATCATTACGCATCAAAATTTTATTACAGAAGCGCAACGTTTAGCTACACATCGGCAACAGCATGCTGGATTAACCACTTTAATTGTTACGGTCGATAAAATCTATAATGAATACGCAGGTGGTAAACAGGATTTTTCTGGCATCCGCGATTTTATCCGGAGTTATTATTTACAAGCTGGTTCATCATTAAAACACGTGTTGCTGTTTGGTCGGGGTTCGTACGATTATAAGAATCGGGTGCTTAATAATTCCAACTTCGTCCCCACCTATGAATCCCGCAATTCTTTGAGCCCACTCGAAACTTATTCGAGCGATGACTATTATGCCTTTATGGAAGAGGGGGAAGGCGATTGGTTTGAATCGCCCGCGCAAAACCATACGCTTGATCTTGGTGTGGGGCGCTTGCCCGTTAAAACAATAGAAGAAGCAAAAGCGGTTGTCGATAAACTGATTGAGTACGATACCCAGGCAGCAGGCGCATGGCAAAATGAAATTCTTTTTGTTGCCGATGATGGTGACTTTAATATTCATCACTCGCAAGCCGATCAGTTGGCAACGTATGTGGAGCAAACCTATCCAGCCATGACCACCCGCAGATTTTTTGTTGATTCGTATGAGCAGATCACACGGCCCAGCGGACAAACAAGTCCGGCTGCCGCAAAAGCGTTAGACCTTGCCATTCGCAAAGGATCATTGATTGTAAATTTTACCGGCCACGGTTCCGAGCGGGTGTGGATGGACGAGCGCATTCTGGATGAGGTTATGGTAAAAAGCTGGAAAAACAAACCCATGTACCCATTGTTTGTAACTGCTACCTGCGAGTTTGGCCGACACGATGATCCGCTACAGATTACAAGTGGTGAACTCACACTGCTTCAGCCAAAAGGCGGTAGTATCGGTTTGGTTACATCTGCACGACCGGTTAATTCCAGCACCAACTTCACGTTGAATCGTGCGTTCTACGAAGCCTTGTTCTCCAAAACAAATAATCAGTACCCCGATCTTGGCTCCACGTTTCGCGTTACTAAAAATAACAGTACCAGTGGTATTGCTAATCGCAACTTTTCTTTGTTGGCCGATCCCAGCATGAAACTTGCACTTCCGCAAAATGAAATTGTGTTTGATGAAGTAACCACAGCCGCTGGGTCTTCTACGCTAACCGGGCTTTCACAAATTATAGTAAAAGGTCATATTGAAAATGCGGGTACTCCTTCCAATAACTTCAATGGTAATTTAATTCTTTCGTTGTTAGATGAACCGGTAACACAAGCCACCAAAGGCGATGAGAATTCACCTTTCAATTATTCAGAATTGTCGAATGTGTTATATCGTGGCCAGGCAGCAGTAACACAAGGCGAGTTTGAAGCCAGTTTTGTACTCACTGAAAATGTACCTGCAAATACTTCGGTTGGTACGTTTACAGGTTATGCGTATAATAATTCAACATCAGCAAGTGGTTTTAGTAATCCATCTTTTGGCGGGTTGGATGCTACTGCTGTTCCCGATAACACACCGCCTCAAATAAAATTATTCATGGGCGACACCACTTTTGTTTCAGGAGGTATTGTGGGGCCTTCAACCAGAATAGTTGCTTTGCTTAACGATGCCAGCGGAATAAACATCACCAATTCCCCGGAAGGGAAACAGATTTACTTTGCTTTGGATGATGGCGAACCTCAGATTATAAACGACTATTACCTTGCTTATATAGGCACGGACAAAAGTGGTGTTTTGCTTTATCCATTGGATGGCTTGGAAAAAGGAAATCATACTTTAACTTTAACGGCATCCGATACACATAATAATACCACAACTGTTTCAGTTCCATTTGTGGTTACCGATGGTATCCGGATTGAAATTGAAGAATTTATAAACTACCCCAATCCTTTTGAGGGAAACACCACACTTGAATTTACCCATACCCGGCCGGGCGAAGACCTGGAAGTATGGGTAAGCATTGTCGATTTGGCTGGAAACAAAATACTGGAACAACAGTACGAGGTATTAGCCAGCCAGTATCGGGTTACACTTGCCGAATGGGATGGGCGCACCGCTTCCGGAACAAAATTAGGCCGGGGAATATATGTGGGTAAACTATCTGTTCGTTCATTATTGGATGGCTCGAAAAATGAGCAATTTACCAAGCTAATTGTGCTTAATTAATTACCTTTACCTCCTTTAGAACTTGAATATGAATAAGTTAAGTGCCATAATTCTATTTGCTACTTTCATAACCTTATCAACCCAGGGTCAGGTTACAAATCCGGGAACCGTGATTGGACAGGACAGTACCAACAGGGTTATCACAACAGCAGTACCATTTCTTACCATTACACCTGATGCCCGCGCAGCAGGAATGGGCGATACCGGGGCGGCTACATCAGCCGATGTAAATTCAGCATATTGGAATGCGGGTAAGCTTGCCTTTATTGATAATGGATTAGGTTATGGCATATCCGGTTCTTACACACCATGGCTGGGTAAGATCATAAATGATATGTACATATTTTACCTATCTGGTTTTTATAAAATCGGTCGCGAGCAAACCGTAGCAGCCTCCATGAAATATTTTGATTTGGGCGACATTCAATTTAGAGGCGACCAAGGTCAAGACTTAGGTCGTTTTAACCCGCGCGAATTTGCATTTGATGTTACTTACTCGCGTTTACTTACAGAAGAACTGGCGTTGGGTGGTGCATTGCGATACATCCATTCAAACCTTACTGGCGCGTTCACCTCTGGAAGCATCGATGCGAGACCCGGTAATTCTGTAGCAGTTGATTTAGGTGTTTACTATACCAAGCCATTAACCTCCAGAAATGCAACACTCTCATTGGGAGCTGCTGTTACCAACCTCGGTGCTAAAATTTCTTATTCCGATGCGAACAACCGCGATTTCATTCCTACAAACCTGCGCATGGGTGGTGCATATACAATGGAGCTTGATCCCAAGAATAAGCTGACCTTCGCACTTGATTTTAATAAACTATTAGTACCAAGTCCGCCAAGAAATAGCACAACACCTTTGCTGAGCGGAATCTTTGGATCGTTTACCGATGCGCGCGGAGGTTTTAGAGAAGAGATCCGTGAGTTTATGACATCAACCGGAGTGGAGTATTGGTACAACGAAACCCTTGCCGGAAGATTAGGTTATTTTCATGAAGCTACCGATAAAGGAAATAGGAAATACTTAACAGCCGGATTCGGCCTTCGTCATAATCGATTTGGGTTTGATGCGGCCTACCTGGTACCAACCAACAAAAGAGAAAACGCGTTAGCGGAAACACTTCGGTTAACCATCATGCTTAACTTTGAAAGCAAAACCCGCGAAAACGATTCTGTTACCGATTAATTGAATGCTTGATAGAAAATCAGCTCCGCCCTTTTCTGCTTTAACAAATTTTCAACTTCCTGCTCCCGAAGTCACTCCGTTATCCAACGGGTGTAATCTTGTTCACCTGGATACCGTTAAGCAAGACGTAATTAAAATTGAATTACTTTTCAAAGCCGGTAAATGGTTTGAGCCTGCTCCGGGAGTTTCGCACTTCACAGCTCAATTGTTAGACAAGGGCGTACCCGGTAAATCTGCTTATCAAATTGCAACCTGGTTCGATTTATTTGGCGCATCCATAGAAATAAATGCAGGCTTAGATTTTACTTCAGTTTCATTATACGCGCTGGCTTCTAACGTACACGAAACATTGCCTTTGTTTTTTCAATTGTTGGCGGAGCCTACATTTTCAGAAGACGAGTTAGCACAATCAAAAGCCATCTTTATTCAGAACCTGAAACTAAACCTGGAGAAAAACAGCTTTGTTGCCGGGCGTAACATTCGCAGAAATATTTTTGGTGAAGTTCATCCTTATGGCGCAACTTTAGATGAAGCGCATATAGGTGTCATTTCGTCAAATTCACTTTCCGAATATTTCTCAAAAAGATTTAGCCTATATGAAGTATACGTTACGGGACCATTGAGCGTAACTACCGGCAATCAATTGAAAGAGATGCTATCTCAGCTTAAAGCTTATTCCGACTCTACCGAAATCAATTTCTCGATAAACAATCACGGGCTTGTTGAACATGTGGAAAAAGAGGAAAGCATTCAAACTTCAATCCGCTTGGGTAAGCGATCTATCAATCGTACACATCTACAGTATCCACAATTCATTTTATTGAATCATATTCTCGGGGGCTACTTTGGTTCTCGCCTCATGAAAAATCTTCGGGAAGAAAAGGGTCTTACTTATGGCATTCACTCGTCTGTTTCAACTTTTGCAAATGATTCGGTCTTTATGATTGGAACAGATGTAAATAAGCAAGATCGTACACTCGCCATCAATGAAATAAAAAAGGAAATAGAAGCCCTTTGTTCTGCACCTGTAACAGATAATGAATTAGCCTTGGCGCGTAATCATCTGCTCGGAGGCATTCAGTTAGATGCAGCCAATCCATTTTCCATTATGGATAAAATCAAGATGTTGCGCACGTACAGGCTGAAGGCTGATTATTATAATACTTTGTTCACGAACATTATGGAAACCAATTCTCAAGCCTTGAAGGATCTGGCAATCTCTCACCTCAACCCTGAAACATTACACATTGTTTCAGTTGGTTAAGAAATAACTCTACACCTAACCTGAAGGTACAAAGAGTATGGGGTCATGGCCAAGCGAGGCGCAAGGCCACCGGGCTTTTCGTTTCAAGCCTGCCTGTCCGGTAGGCAAGTCCGGCCTCGGGTAAAACCTATCGCACTTCGGACCTGCCTGCACGAAGCAATCTGGTCAAAGGCAGGCTTTCCACTTCAATCCCTTGCCCGCTTACGCATCTGTACACGCAGCCTCCAAAAAAACACATCATAATCTTATGCCATAAAAAAAGGCCCATCAAAATTAATTGAGGGGCCTTTGAAAAAAATAGGCAACGACTTACTCTCCCGGGTTTTACCCTAGTACCATCAGCGCGGGTGGTCTTAACTTCTCTGTTCG
>JAFLBR010000008.1 GCA_017303795.1 Cytophagales bacterium
CCAACCTCTCTTTTAATTGGATCATTCCAAGAGTAGGATGCCTAAAAAAACTCAATCAAAAAAATAGCGTAAGCACCGCTATTTTATACTTTTGAGTGGCTCAAAAAAAGGGGGAGCTTACACTCTACCTGCCTACCGGAAGAATTATTGCAGCCGATCCGTTTTTCATTGATGATAGACCGTTTCAAGAAAAAGTAAGTCCTGGTACTTATCCCGTTAAGCTGTTAATCTATAAAGTAGAAGAGAATCATCATCGCGTTGCGTTTGCAAAAATTCAATTCTCAGAAAGCAAAGCTACACACTGGACACTCGCCTTAACAGAAGGTATAACCGATGCGCAAATTAAAAGTCTACAACCAGGCGAGTTTTTTGGATATGGTGTAGATGCGGGCCTCGGTTGTTTTACCGATGTTGAGACCAGCACAATTTTTATGGCAGCAATGGATAAGTTCGCTCAAGACAACCCGGACCAGGATTACTACACCGATTTGCTGGCGGAAGAGTTTAATAAATCTTCTGGGCAACATCCGCTTTCGCGCGAGGAAGGCGATTGGAATAATCATTTCCCTGAAAAGGGTAAAAAGAATAATGTGGTGATGTTTGCTTCTGGCTGGGGCGATGGTTCTTACCCAACGTACTGGGGCTTTGATGCAACCGGAAAAATTGTGGAATTGATTACAGATTTTAATGTGGTTGGCGGGGAATAGTTTTTTCGCGCAACAATTAATAACTTCCAAATCATAAAGTAAACCGTATGAAAACATTCCTTATCACCCCAACAAAAAGTCAGCTCTTAATTTGTTCGCTTACGGTTTTTCTATTCTTGCGCCTATTGTCAACAACAGAATTTCTGACAAGCGAAAAGTATAGCAATCGCCAATATTCAATTTTTGGAATATTAACATTGGCAGCATTCGCTATCTCAATTACAGCTGTAATGCTTTATCGGGCAAAGAAGTCGGGTGAGGCTTGATTGAAACTACTTAGCGTGGGGAGAAAGATAATTTGTATCTTTAATCTCTATGTATCGCATAAAGGACTACATAAACATCGACAAGGAAATCTTATCAGGCAATCCGGTTTTTAAAGGCACCAGGGTTCCTATACAAACGCTATTTGATCATATAGAGAAGGGAATTCCCCTTGACGAGTTTTTAGATGATTTCCCTACCGTAAAAAAAGCGCAGGCAATTGCGGTAATCGAGATTGCAGGCAAAATTCTAACCTGTTGTGACGGCTGGCCGTTAGATAATTTGGAGATCATCACAGGTGTGCGTTTTGCTTCTCAAGTGCCAGTGCACGCGGCAATAGTACTTCATCTTCAATTAATGCATGGATAGACAAATCTTTTTCAAAGATTTGTAATTGCGAAAGCAAGATTCGATACAAGGTTTGGTTGCCTTCCGGAGGCGAGTAGTGAAGGATTGCCGTTCGAACTTCTTCCAGGTCCTTCTCGGTATCGTGATGTTGGTTGATGAACCGTTCTACCGTTAAGGTTGGAGCTTTCAGATTTTTATTCTTGGTTAGGGCTGCCCGCTCCAGATTAACAATATAGGGCATCAACTCCTGCTCTTCCATTTCTATATGTTTGTTCAGATGATTTTTGTAGTCGTTGTAAAATGTATTCAACAACAAAAGCATAGGATGTGCACGTGGATAGGCATTTACCAATAAGTGGATGCTTTGTTCAATTTCTGGAAGTTTTTTTGTTTGGTAGTAGGTATGTGTTTTGTGCAGGTAATCCACAATCATCTCAAGCGTGAAACTGTCGAACAAACCTGGGTTAAACGAACGCTGGTCTTCAAATACATCCAGCAGGGTTAGTATAAATTTTGGAGTTATGTTTAGGTTACGCAATTCTTCGTAAGTATAGATCAAATTGTGAGCCTGAGCTACATTATACCGCTGTAGAATTTGTACGGTTTCTTCTTGTACAGGTAAAGAGGGCGATTGATTAGTCATAAACGAAAAGAATATTCCTCAAAAATCGGCATTGTTTATAGATACAAACTATGACTTTTATCAGTCTATGTTTTATTAAACAGTAGGTAAGCCTTTGCGGGAGGCAATTCAAAAGCAATAGCCTCATGCTCAAGACTATTTTTCCTTGTAAGCACTGGCGAATTCCGGACTTGTCAAACCTAAGCTGGTCGGTATTTGTAATGCCGACCCATAGATCTTGAAGATTTTAATCTTCGTTTGGGTTTCCAATCCCGAACAACAATTTATAAATTATTCTTCCTGACATACACCTGTCATTTCCTTCTTGTAGCTTCGTACAATGTCAAAGGCCAACCCTTTTCAATCGGTGGAGGAAATGTTGCAACATCTACCAACGGGCGAACGCAAAATTGTGCAGCGCCTGCGGGCATTGGTGCTGGAGTGTTTACCGAAAGCTAAAGAGAAGTTGAGTTATGGAGTGCCATTCTATTCGCACAACCGCATGATCTGTTTTATCTGGCCGCCTACCATTACGTGGGATCCGCAACAACTTAAAAAGAAAGAAGCCAACATGGCCAAAGGTGTTACGCTGGGTTTTTGTCAGGGTAACCGCATGAGTAACGAGGAGGGTTTGTTGTTGGCGGAAGGTCGCAAGCAGGTGTATTGCATGTATTTTAAAAACCTGAACGAAATTGATGATCAGCAAATTCGTGCGTTGTTGTTTGAAGCTGAGGTAGTGGATGAAAGTTTTAAGAAGAAGCGGAAGTAGATCAGTTTTGGAAGAACATTAAGCAACTCACCAATTACTTACGCAACAAGTACCCAACCCTAATCCCGACAACCGGCCCGAACACAACGCGTTTCTTTTCATTTGGAGTAAAAACCCACCCGAATCGATCCACATCATCAATACCTCTTGGAATAACTGGTTTGTTGTAATTGATGTTGCGCAGCATCAGCCCGTGGCTAAAATCGAAAGTAAATCTTTTAGCCTGCAACTGAGAGCCTAACTTAAACGAAACTCCCGTTTCGCGATAGCGCACCTTATAATTGTATTCGCGTGTGTATAATACCGTGCATTCTACATCAAAGCATTCTGTATTAAATTCATTTCTATCGAAGTTGATAATGTTGGCATACGGTTCAAGTGCCAGGTATAAAATTCTTCTCCGCGAGTTCATTTCAAGATAATACCGCCATTCGGTTTTCAATTTTACTCCGCGTTTGTTTTTATACAAGTCGCTGTTTTCTTCAATATCTATCACGTAACCAGCATCCAGTTGTATGCTATGATTTTTATGAAATTGAAATTCGTAAGCAAGTTGAATGGAAGGATAAAATCCGGCCAGGTGAAACGGACTCCATTTAAGAATAGACCGTTTAGAGAATTTAACAGAGTCAGGTGCAACCGGCTGCGCCAAAGAAGCTGCTGCTATCAATAAAAAAATGAGACAACTAAAAATCCGCACGCTGCACAGGAATTGAACTCACAAGGGTTAACACAGGCGGATCGCATGTATAGTCATATTGAAAAATGCCATCTTCGCCAGTAAGAATAAAAGAGTTTGGTTTTACAATCACATCGTATGCATTTACTTCGGGTAATTCTAAAAGTTCGGTTACCTGATCGTTAGCTACATTCAACATCTTTAAACCGTTAACGCCTTCGCACACAAAAAGACAGGTACCTGAAATTCCCAAACCACCCGGTGAAGTCATTTGATGTTGTTTGATTAATTGTGGTGAGTACGGATTGGAGATGTCAATGATCTCAAGCATGTTAACGCCCAGGTTGCAAGCATTGCCAGTGCGCAAAGTTACATACGCACGATTTCCTTGCACCACAACCGGATCGCACGACACAATGTGTGCATACCGAAATACAAATTCTGGTTTTGTACGATCGGCAATAGAGTAGATATACATGGCATCGTTGGCCCCGAGGTAAAGAAAATCTCCATTGGCCTGTATGGTTTCTAATCCAAACCCGATTGTAATAGAATTTACTTCATTAAATGCGCCCGCATTAAGCGAATACACATTTATAGTAAAGCCCGTAACGATATACAGGTAAGAATCTTTAATGGCAAAGCGGGTTAAGGAACCACCAGTACCTTGCGTTGAGTCGCTGCTCATGTTTGCATCTGAGCACGAGAATAAAATTAATGCGAGGGCAAAGATTCTAATGCGCATAACATTCCGGGTTTCTTAGAGTTTCTTTTTTCCAGGCAATGACAAGACCATTGGCAGGTTCTACACATTGAAAATAACTACGGGCGGGCGGAGGAACACCCAACAGCCAACGCGTTATGGTTACTTCACCAACTTTTTGAGGCGTACTAAGATTGGTTACATTAATAGCAAGTAATTGCCCCAGGTGGTTGGCATAAAGAATATTATCGCGAATAGCCATGTCGGTATTTCCTACAATCTCCAGAAAGCCGAGTGGCTCTGGTTGAGCTGGGTTGGAATTTTCATACACATGAATGCCCAGGTTTACTTCATTTATTAGGAGATAGGTTCCGTACGTATAAATTTTGCCGGGAGCTTTAACTGTGCGCGGTGATGTGAACTTTACTTCGCCCGCGCTGGCTTCAGCATAAACGGGAACATAACCTTCCACGCGCTCAGGCCTTGCGGGTGGCTCGCCCACAAAAGTGCAGGCTCCGGTTAAAAGAAGAATTAAGTAAGGCAGGTGTTTCATTTGCTAAAAGTAAGATTTGTTTTACCGGGCTACCCCGGAAACCCGAAGTTATTTTATTGACACAACAAATCTTTAAAAGGTTGTTACGAATTGGAATTTTTTGTGATCGGTAATACTGCCATCATCTGGAGGTAAAGTTTAAATCCAAACTATACATTAACCACGACCTTTAGGTCGTGGAAAAGATAAGTGAAAGAGAATCTGGCTTTAGCCAAAAGGTTAGGGTAACTTTTTCTAATGGATAAACTGGGTTAAACACTTTCTCACATTCCCTGTTTAATCAAACATGGAACTTGCCCTTGTTTTCCCGCATCAGCTTTATCCACAATCTCCCATTGTGCAGTCAGATCGTACAGTGGTGCTACTCGAAGACGAGTTATATTTTTCGCAGTATGCTTTTCACAAGCAAAAGTTGGTGCTTCATCGCGCTTCCATGAAAATGTATCAGCAGCATCTGGAAAGTCAGGGTTTTAAAACACTATATATAGAGGCGAAGCAATCTGGGTTGAGTTCATTGTTTAATAAGTGGCGCAAACAAGGCATTACCGAAATTTACTACATCGACACCAACGATTACTTGTTGGAACGCAGGCTGAATCGTTTTGCATTGCAATCGAAAATAAAATTACATCGTGCGCCTTCGCCTAATTTTCTCACTTCCGTAGATGAACTCGATCAACTTTTCCCGAAAGGAAAGAAATACCTGATGGCCGATTTTTATATTCGTCAGCGAAAGCGGTTAAATATATTAGTGGAAGACAACGCACCTGTTGGCGGCCAATGGAGTTTTGATGCGGAGAATCGCAAGCGCATTCCAAAAGGATTGCCGTTGCCCAAAGTGTTTCAACCCAAAACAAACCTGTGGGTAACAGAAGCTATACACTACGTTGAAAAAAATTTCAGTAAAAATCCGGGTACTCTTGATTCGTTTCAATACCCTGTAACCTTTGCCGATACTGAAAAAGTGCTGGAAGATTTTTTGATACACCGCATGCGCGATTTTGGTGTGTACGAAGATGCGATTGTAAAAGAGGAATCTATTTTATTTCATTCGGTGCTTACGCCTGCGCTGAATATCGGGTTGCTTTCGCCTCAACAGATTCTGGATAAAACATTTGAATTCCATCGCAAAGAAAAATTTCCCTTAAACAGTTTGGAGGGTTTTGTGCGACAGGTTATTGGCTGGCGCGAATTTATGCGTGGGGTTTATTTGCGCGAAGGCGTAAAACAACGCACTACTAATTTCTGGAATTACACACGAAAAATTCCGGCTTCGTTTTATTCCGCAACCACGGGCATCGAACCGATTGATCAAACTATTAAAAAGATTTTACGCACAGGCTACTGCCACCACATTGAGCGACTAATGATTCTCGGCAACTTCATGCAATTGTGCTGGTTCGATCCGGATGAAGTATATCGGTGGTTTATGGAATTGTTTATTGATGCGTACGACTGGGTAATGGTTACGAATGTGTATGCCATGAGTCAGTATGCCGATGGTGGTTTGATGACAACCAAACCCTACATCTCGGGCAGTAACTATGTGCTTAAAATGAGTGACTATAAAAAGGGGCCATGGTGCGAAGTGTGGGATGCGTTGTATTGGTACTACATCGAAAAGAACAGTACTTTGTTTGAACGGAACCCGCGCATGAGCATGATGGTGAATCTGGTAAAGAAGATAGATGCTACAAAAATGAAGCAGCATCGTAAGGTGGCGGAAGAGTTTTTGGAAAGTTTGAGGACTTAATAGCGGTTAACGAGAAGTATAATACATCACTGTGTGCGGTTTACAAATCCATCTATGAAGAGTCATTCCGGAGGAGCGTGAGAGTGTGCGATTGAAATTTAATTTTTATCAGGCAAACTCTAAATTTATAGAGACTCTGGCGAATTCCGGAATCCCAGCTTAACAAGCACAGGTTTGATATGGAATGCTTTTCACAATTCGTTTACCAACACTTCATCGGGATCGCGGTATGGTATTGAAGATAAGGACCTACTTTTGAGAACCCGCACCCAACCGCGATGACCACTTCGTAGCTTCACCCGTGACTGTGTCCCCACAGTCCACCTTACCACTTGAACTAACTTTATTACTAACGGCCACAAACGAGCAACCAACAACCAAAAAATTCTTTACATTCGGGTTGGTGAAACGCGCGGCCGTTATATTCTTTCTCTTGCTGCTCCTGATTCAGGTTGGGGGCTGTTACATTTATTTTGTAGGTCGGTTGGCGGCCATCCACACCGAAATGCGGGAGCAACTCAAGTATCTGCCCGAAGAACAACTTACCCGCTTTCAGTTTACCGAAGCTGAGTTTAAAAAAGCGCGGGTAGAAGATCATGAAATAAAAGTGGACGGCAAGATGTACGACATCGCCCGGATCATGCAGCAAGACAATACAATTATTGTATTGGCTATACACGATGAAGCCGAAGATAATCTGCTTGCTTTTCTGAGCGAGATGGTTTCGCGCTCGGCTAATGATAAGAAGCCGGTGCCGGTGCAAGTAGAGCAATTGCTTACGCTTAGTTTCTTACCCGTGTCATTGGCGGCACCTCAAAACAGTTATTCCGAAATCAATCACCTTACACCTTATTATAAACTGTGTTCTACAGTTTACTTCACGTTAGAATTACCACCACCCCGAGGTTGAGTTTCTTTCTTGCATCGGCTTAGCCGATGAAAATATTTTTCTAACCTCACATTTTATAAAAGAATGAAACTCATTCACCTTATGGGAATGTGTTTGCTTTCTGTTGTGGCTATGGCTCAAACAGAAACAGACACAATCAAAACCTATCTGGATGAAGTTGTGGTTTCGGTTAACCGGTGGGAACAAAATCAACGCGAGATTTCCACCCGTGTAGCCAAGATCACACCTTCCTTAATCCAGCTTCAAAATCCACAAACCAGTGCCGACTTACTGGGTTTGTCCAACCAGGTATTTATTCAGAAAAGTCAGTTGGGTGGCGGTAGCCCGATGATTCGCGGCTTTGCTACCAACCGCATTTTATTAGTGGTGGATGGCGTGCGCATGAACAATGCTATTTTTCGTTCGGGCAATTTGCAGAATGTAATTTCATTCGATGCTAACGCTATTCAGAATACCGAAGTGCTGTTTGGGCCGGGATCGGTTGTATATGGCAGCGATGCCATTGGTGGCGTAATGAATTTTACTACGCTTACGTCAACAGTTTCCAGTTCGGGCTTCAGGTTTTCTGCTAACGCATTTGCACGTTATGCTTCCGCGAATGAAGAAAAAACCGGTCACGTAGATTTTTCAATTGGCTTGAAAAAGTGGGCCTTTGTTACCAGCATTACCAAGAGTGATTTTGGTGATTTGAAAATGGGATCGAACGGGCCAGATGATTACACGCGCCCCGATTACCAGGTGCGCGATGAAAACGGAAATGATATTACTGTTACCAATCCTAATCCGAACGTGCAATTGTTTAGTGGCTACAACCAACTTAACGTGATGCAGAAAGTTAGGTTTACGCCCAATGCCCATTGGGATTTTACCTATGGCTTTCATTATTCAAAAACATCGGATGTGCCGCGTTATGATCGGTTGATTTTAAAAAGTGCAAATGTATTTACCAGTGCCGAATGGTATTACGGGCCTCAGAAATGGATGATGCATGCCTTGAATGCCCAGCTTACTAAACGGACGGCAATTTCTGATCAGATAAAGCTTGCTGTTGGCTATCAGGACTACGAAGAGAGTCGCCACAATAGAAATTTTACGGGTGGAAATCGTAATCGCAGAACCGATCGGTACGAACGCGTAAAAGCTTTTTCGATAAATGTAGATGCCGATAAACAACTGAATGAAAAAGCAAACTTGTTTTATGGATTGGAATATGTAACCAATGCGGTGGGTTCAACAGCCGAACGTGTAAATATTGTAGATGGAACCACCAGCGGAGTTTCCACCCGCTACCCGGATGGATCGGAGTGGCGCTCGATGGCAGCGTATGCAGGCTTGCGATACGAGATTAACAGCAAGTGGATTGTAAATGGTAGTGCGCGATATACAAACGTTTATACTTACGCACCGTTCGATAATACCTATTTTGATTTTCAGTTTACCGAAGCAACACTAAAGAATGGTGCAACCAATGGTAGCCTGGGGGTGGCGTTCAACCCAACATTAAAAATAAAATTGTATGCCAACGCTTCCACTGGTTTTCGGGCACCGAATGTAGATGACATTGGTAAAGTGTTCGATTCGCAGCCGGGTACGGTTGTAGTACCTAATCCAAACCTAAAACCAGAAACTGCTTACAATACTGAAATTGGTTTTGCAGGTAAAATAGTGGCTGGGTTGAATTTTGATTTCTCAGCCTTCTATACGTTGCTGGATAATGCGATTGTGCGCGGCCCGTATACATTTAATGGTCAAACACAAATTGACTATGATGGTACACTCAGCGATGTGCTGGCGTTACAGAACATTAGCGAATTAACTGTGCGCGGGGTGCAGCTTGGTTTGCGTTGGGATTTCAACAAACAATTTCAATTAGCTTCTAACCTTAATCTGCAAAAGGGAAGAGAAAAAAATGTGGAGACTGGTGAAGATGTTTCGCCTACGCATGTGGCCCCTGCATTTGGCTCTACGCGCTTTTCGTTTACCAACAAGAAGATCCGGTTAATGGCCTATGCCAACTACAATGGTAAAATTAAATTTAACGATCTCGCGCTAAGCGAACGGGCCGATGCCCATTTATATGCAAAAGATGCAAATGGCAATCCGTATGCTCCGGCCTGGGCTACCTTCAATTTTAAATCATCTTTTGAAGTGGCGAAATTTGTTACGATAGATGCCGGTGTAGAAAATATTCTGGATAAGCGTTACCGCCCATACTCATCGGGCATTACCGCTCCCGGAAGAAATTTCATATTTGCATTGCGGGTAAAAGTTTAAAATGATAGTAGGCGTCAAGACGGCTGTGGCCCAAAGTAAACAGCCGTCAGACGCCTCTACTTATTTAAGTTTGAACATCAGTTGAAAAGTTAAAGCGTCTTTTCAAGACAGTCTCTTAAAAAATCTATGGCACTTCAGAATCTCGTTCATCGGCTTCGGCAATTCAGAACCTGGCATCATTGGGTAGGAATTAGTGTGGTGTTGTTTATGCTCATTACCAGCGTTACCGGAGTGTTGCTGGGTTGGAAAAAAAATGTAGAAGTACTGCAGCCCGCTACCTTAAAAGGCGAGAGTAAAAATCTGCACGAGTGGGTAAGTTTTGATAAAGTGGCAACGGCTGCTGCACATGCAGTTGATTCGGTAGTGGGGCGTGCCATTGAAATGGACAGAATGGATGTGCGGCCGGACAAGGGAATGATTAAAGTATTGTTTAAAGAAGGGTATTGGGAAGTGCAGGTTGATGGTGCTTCCGGAAAAGTTTTATCGGTAGCGCAACGCCATGCTGATTGGATTGAACACATACACGATGGCTCTATTATTAGCGATGGATTTAAATTGCTTTACACCAACTACATCGGTTTCGGTTTATTGCTGCTTTCGATAACCGGGTTTTGGTTATGGTATGGCCCACGCAGAATAAGAAAGGCGAAACAAGGTTAAGCTGGGATATTAATTTCAATGGTCGGATTTATCTTCCGCAGTTCGGCCAGAAACTCTTGTTTATACTTTGGCGAAATTAAAACCGAATCGTACTTATTATAAAAAACTTCCAGCCTATCTAGCGAAGCTGCCGGTGAGCTGAACAGGCTATTCGATTTTTGGATTTTGCGAATGGAATCTATTGCAATAAGCTTGTTGATGATAAAGCCACTTTTAATTCGGAGTTTGCCGCCTTCAATCTGATAGAATGTGGTAGTAATCAAATGAACGATAAAGAGGAGGGTAATAAGGAGTATCGCTATGCCCGGCCATGCTTTTTGAATAACCATCATAGTGCCCGTAACTCCCAGAATCACTCCAATGGGGATCACTACTTCCAATCCAATCTTTGAATAAAACCGTTTCATTTTGCCGCAGGTGTTGAATTTTTCTACAATGCCACAAGTTCTGCATCCCTAAAATAAGCAGAATTCTGGTCTTTACAGAAGGCTATGCTTTTTGCTAAACCTCAAGCGAAACCAAACTATTGTTTTATGATTAAGAAAGCAGCAGTACTTATTGTTATGTTGGCAGCTTCAATTGGGGCCTTTAGTCAAACAGCCTTTGGAGTGAAGGGCGGTTTAAATCTTAGCACCATTAACTGGAAAGATGCAGAGGCAACCTACGATGGCCGCACGGGGTATCATGCCGGATTTTTTCTGCGGAGCCGTCATGAAAAAATCGCATTTCAACCCGAGCTTTTACTTTATACTCAGAAAGGTGACATTCAAAATTCGGTGTTTGGCACTGCACAGGAAAGTTTTACGTATGTAACTATTCCAGTGCTGTTTAAATTCTATCCTGTGGGCGGTTTGAATCTTCATGCGGGGCCACAGTTTGGATTTCTGATTGATGGCGAACGCAAATACGATACTGTATTTGGTGGCGGCACCGAAGACATAACCGAATCGTACAAAGGCAGCGACATTGCGGTATCGGCTGGTTTGGGTTATGATTTTAAATTCGGATTGAGTTTAGATGCGCGCTACAACATTGGTGTAAAAGATATTAACAATGCAGCCAATGGCGAAGATGCCCGAAGCCGTGTGTTTATGGTATCACTCGGTTGGAATTTTCTGAAGTAACCTCACCCCTGCCCCTCTCCAAAGGAGAGGGGTTAGGCTCGGTGAGTTTACTTCAGATTATCGTCAAACAATTTTAAAATTCGTTTGTATTCATCCGTCCAACTGCTGGGTTCTACAAACCCATGATCTTCCATCGGGTAAACGGCCAGCTCCCAATTGTCTTTGCCTAATTCAATTAACCGTTGTGTCAATTTCACCGCGTCTTGAAAATGCACATTCACATCAACCATGCCGTGGCAGATTAACAAATGGCCTTTCAATCCTTCGGCATGGTAATAAGGCGAACTCTTCGCGTAAGCAATACTATCGGCAACCGGTGTATTTAAAATGTTGGCTGTGTAGCCATGATTGTATTGTGCCCAATCCGTAACCGGACGCAGTGCCGCACCAGCGGCAAACACATCGGGTGTAGTAAACAGACCCATCAAAGTAATAAAGCCACCATACGAGCCACCATACACACCGATGCGCTTTGGATCAACGCCATGTTTTTCGGTAAGCCACTTGGCACCATCTACATTGTCGGTTAAATCTTTGCCACCCATAAATCTATAAATGCCCGTGCGCCAATCGCGGCCATAGCCTGCGCTTGCGCGATAGTCCAGATCAAGCACAGTGTAACCTTTATCTAATAATAGATTGTGAAACATGTATTCGCGGAAGTAGCTGCTCCACCACTTGTGTGCGTTTTGTAAATAGCCGGCACCATGCACAAAAATTACGGCAGCGCCATTTGGTTTTTCAGGTTTGTATAAACGTGTATATACATCGGCACCATCGCGCGCTTTAAAAGTAGTTACTTCGGGTTCGCGCCAGTTGTACGATTTAAACTCAGCAGAAAGTGAACTTGTAATTTGTACCGGCTTTGCGCCAGTTTTATTTTCCTGTAGGTAAAGTTCCCACGGTTTGTTGCTGTACGAGTAGCGGAATGCAATCCACTTTTCATCGGGCGATAGTTCCACTTCGTGCGCGCCTGTCATGGTCGTTAACTTTTCGGCTTTGCCTCCGGCAACCGAAAGCTTATAAAAATGTTTTTCGCCCGGATGTACTTCGTTGGTAATGATGTAGAAGAATTTTTTATCGCGCGAAAGCGATACAGATTGTACTTCGTACTTACCAGCGGTAAGCGCTTGTTTTTTGCCTGTTGTAACATCGGCAAGGTATAAATGCGAGTAACCACTTTCTTCCGATTGATACCACAGCGATTTATTATCAGCCAACCAACCAATACTTGCACCACCAAAAAAACCTCCGCCAGTACCGGGGCCACCAATCCAGGCTTCATCATGCTGCCTGTCGATTACTTTAAGTTTGGCAGTTGCAACATCTAATGCTACAATCCAACGATCTTTATTGTCTTGCGACCGAAGCGATAAAGCATTGTTCTTGCCATCGGCTGACCAAACCAAACCGGAATAGCTCACTGCGCGTGGTGTTGGCTTTTTATCTTTTGCGTCTTTGGTTTCCTTGGTGGGATAATCTTTTTTGAATTCAGCGTTATCAAAAATGCCGGGCACATCATCTGTTTTTACCAGCAACACGGTATCGCGCTTTATGTCATATACAAACAACTCGCTGCTACTTTGTACACCACCCACTTTGGAACGAGCCGGAATGTCTTCTGTAAAACCAGATTCGGTTACATAGTTGGGCACGATGGTATTTTTGGCACTGCTGCTTTTTATAACCTGATAGGTAACAAAGTTTCCATCGGGACTTAATTGAATAGCGGTGATGTTGTTATCGCCAAAATAAATTTCTTTAGGCCGGGCCGGTGCATCGCCTTTACGATTTTTTGCAGAGGCTTCGCGATTATTGCTACGTTGTTTAAGCACATCAAAGTAAGCAAGCTGGTCGGTCTTTAACCATTTTTCCTGTTCGCCAGTTTTTGCTTCGGGGCGTTTGGCGCCTCTTTTAAAATCGGTCAGCTGCGCAAATGCACCGGTAGCAATTTCCCAACTAAATAAATTGTTGCTGGCAGTGAAAATGATTTTGCGTTCGTCAAGCGAAAAGGTTGCGCCCGATTCCCGATCGATTGTATTGGTAATCTGATTTACTTTTCCGGTAACTACGTCCAACAAAAACAAGTCGCCATTTTTTTCATAAACCTTTTTGGTGAACGTTTTATTGAAGGAGCCTCCAAACGAAGGCAGCGCTCTACGTGTTGCGGCCGCTACTTTTTGTGGAGCGCGGTTGGTAAGCGTAATGCTGTGCAACGAATCGCCCGGATTTTTTTCGGGGTTCCAGTTAAAGTAAAGTTGTTTGCTGTCGTGCGACCAGTTGAGATTTGAAGGCGCCACGCCAATCCATTTCGGGTCGCGCATAATTTTTTCGACTGTAAGCGGGCCTAATGTCTGTGCCCACGCCCCGTGACTGATCAACAGGAACAAAAGTATTTTTTTCATAACGAGTTTATTGAAAAGGAAAATTAGGCAAAGGCATTCATTAAGCGATGAAAATTGTACCAGTGGTAAAAATCAGGATAAGAATCGCGAATTGATGTGTTTTTAATCATTCCACTTTACCTTTGCAGCTATGAAAGAATTTTTAGCGCAGGAATTTTACGGTAACACGGTAGAGCATTACCTGATTACGTTGGGCATTATTGTAGGCGGAATTGTGGTGGTGCGGATTGTGAAGAAACGGATTCTGATACAATTGAAGAAGTGGACCGAGAAAACCGAAACCAAGATAGACGATTACATTGTAAAGGGAATTGAAAAATTTGGACTACCCGTTTTAAATATTGTAGTGCTTTATTCCGCACTTCATTACCTCACGTTTTCAGAAAAGATCACGAAGATTATCAATAACACATTGGGTGTTGTTATTACGTTCTATGTCATTAGAATGATTTCAGCCTTTGTGCGATTGTTGCTCGAATCATTAATCAGCAAGCAGGAAGGTGGCCAGGAAAAACTGAGGCAGTTGAATGGGGTAATGCTGATTGTAAATGGCGTTATCTGGATTCTGGGTCTGTTATTTCTTTTCGATAACCTCGGTTATAACGTAACCACCATTGTGGCCGGGTTAGGCATTGGCGGTATTGCCATTGCATTGGCCGCGCAAAACATTCTGGGCGATTTGTTTAATTACTTCGTAATCTTTTTTGATCGCCCGTTTGAAGTTGGCGACTCCATTAATGTAGATGGCAAAGCAGGAACGGTAGAATACATTGGTATTAAAACAACGCGCGTACGAAGTTTAACAGGTGAGCAACTGGTGTTTTCGAACAGCGACCTTACCAAATCGCGCATTCATAATTTTAAGCGAATGGATCGCAGACGCGCAGTGTTGGCGTTGGGAGTGGTTTATGAAACTACACACGAACAGTTGCAACGCATACCCACTTTGATTGAAGAAATAATTAAGGCCGAGCCGGGAGCTACATTTGATCGCGCTCATTTTGCAAAATTTGGATCTTACAGCCTCGATTTTGAAGTGGTATATTTTGTAGAGTCGGCCGAGTATCTGGTTTATATGAACGTGCAACAGCAAATTAATCTTAAAATTTTTAAAGTGTTTGCCGATGCTAAGATTGATTTTGCATATCCAACACAAACAATTCTAAGCAGGTAGTCGTATTATCAATTAAGCCAGTCCAGAAATTCAGTAGGAGCTAATATGGGTATTCCCCGAAACGGGTGAAGTATGGTAAGATCTGCATCGCCACTACAAATGCAATCAACTTTAGCTTCCGCTGCTAAGATTAAGAATTTCAAATCGTCAGGGTCGCGGCATTCAATCGTGTAAACATTCTTTATGGTTACCATTGTGGCATTGCGAAGAATAGCATTAAGACGTTGAATCCGCGTTTCCTTCGCTTCGTATCGGTCAAACTTGTTACGGGAAATTACTTCTATGATTTCAGATCGTGTTTCTTCAGAGAAACATAACTCACCCGAGTTTTTCGCCACTTCAATTACTTTGGCAGGTAAGCTATTGGGTTTGATAATTCCGCTTACTAACAAATTTGAATCGAGCACGAATCTCATCGATTCTACTTCTTAATGAAGCTCTCAAATATTTCTGGATTAAGTCGTGTTAGCTTGCTGATGATTTCTGATGGAAGTCCAGCTTCTGCAAGATCAATCGCCAAATCAATTTGATCGGTTCCGGTTGGGTACAACTCGCCATTTAATAAAGCGCTTATCGCTCTCGAAGAAATTTTTTGTTGGTCTTCAGGCGTAAGCTTTTCCCATATTCTGGCAGCTGTATCCGTTACCTCTATAGTTGTCGTAGTTTTCATAATTTAACAATGCTAAGCTAAAAAATATTAGCGACTAACTATTCTGAATTACTTCTTTTTCTCCTTCGTTAAATCAGTAACAATGCTATTGAATATAGACAGGATTAAACTGAACCCCAATGCCCACCAGAAACCATCTACTGTAAAACCGGCCACAAAATAATCGACCAGTAAAATGATGAGGGCGTTAATCACCAAAAGAAAAAGCCCCAACGTAACTACCGTAATGGGGATGGTGAATAAAATTAAAATTGGTTTTACAATTACGTTGGCAATGGCCAGCACCACAACTACCAATAAGGCATAACCGTAATTTTCAACATGCACACCACTTTGCAGCAGGTAGCCAGTAAGTAAAACTCCGAGGCCGTTTAAGAGAAAACGAATGATTCCGTTCATGTTAAGTGCTTTAGATTTCAAAGATAGCTTTTTTGTTATGTTTAGAATCTTAAATTTTAAGTCTGGAATTTCGAATTTTAAATTTAAAATCCTGAATCTTTCTACCTTCGCTTCTTATGTACGCCATTGTAGATATTGAAACCACGGGCGGGTACGCAGAAAATCATCGCGTTACCGAAGTGGCCATTTATCATTACGATGGTATTCAGGTTACCGATCAGTTTCACACACTCATAAACCCAGGCCGTAAAATTCCGCACTTTATTACGGGCCTTACGGGAATCACTTCGCAAATGGTGGAAGAAGCGCCAACGTTTGAAGATGTAGCTGAAGAAATTTTCGACTGGTTAAAAGATCGCGTGTTTGTGGCCCACAATGCACATTTCGATTACAGCTTTCTTAAAAAAGAATTTGAAGAAGTTGGCATTAACTGGAACACCAAAAAACTTTGCACGGTAAGATTAAGTCGCAAGATTATTCCCGGCCTTAGTTCGTATAGTCTTGGGCGGTTAGCCGAAAGTCTCGGTATAAAAATTCCGAACCGCCACCGGGCCGGAGGCGATGCATTGGCAACGGCAAAAATTTTTGATTTGCTGGTGAAGCGCGATAATGCCGGTGTAATTGTAAAAGCATTAAAACGCAACTCGGGCGAAACCATTTTGCCACCCAATCTTCCGAAAGAAGAATTTGATAAACTTCCGGCCAAGGCCGGAGTCTATTATTTTCATGATGCGCATGGCACGGTTATTTATGTGGGCAAGGCTATCGACATTAAAAAAAGAATTGCCGGCCATTTTACAGGCGAAGCGCGCGAGTGGAATCGCTCTAACATTCGCAACGAAATACATCATATCAGCTACGAGCTTACCGGCAACGAGTTGATAGCTTTGATTCTTGAATCGCAGGAGATAAGAAAAATCTGGCCTAAATATAATCTGGCTCAGAAGTATAAAGTGGAAGAGTGGGGTGTATATGATTATGAAGATCGCAACGGCTATTTGCGCTTTGGAATAAACATTGTAACCAAGGGTTCACGACCGCTCATTACGTTTTCATCGAAGGGCGATGCGTGGAATTTTATGTGGGAAAAAGTGAAGGAGTTTGATCTGTGCCCGAAGCTAAGTGGCTTACAAATTGCCAAAGGGTTGTGCTTCAGTCACCAATCGGGCACTTGTAAAGGCGCTTGCCAGGAAGTTGAAAAACCGAAGAAGTATAACAAGCGTGCACAAAAATCAATTGAGTCTTTCTTTGAAGGCGGACAAACCGTGGCGTTGGTAGGTAAAGGTCGCAGGCCCGATGAAAAATCGGTTGTGCTGATAGAGAATGGAAATTATAAAGGCTTTGGTTTTTTTGACGATACCGAAAATCTTTCCAACCTGGATGCAGCCCGCATGTTTATTAAACCCTCCAAAGACAACCGCGTGGTACAGAATATTGTAAACTCTTATCTCACCAATCCGAAAGGAGTAGAGTTAGTGTTGTTTAATTAACACTTTAAACTTTTAGCTTTAGGGCCTCTAATTTTAAAAGCATGAATTACATCGACCTCTTTGGCTATTTCGGTAGCTTTCTAACCTGCATCACCTTTATGCCGCAGGTTTATAAAACCTGGCAAACTAAAAAGGCGGGCGACCTAAGCCTTACTATGATGCTGATTGTGGTACTCAGTACAATCGTGTGGTTGGTATATGGATTTGCGTTGATGCTATGGCCGGTAATCATTGCTAACGGAATTGTATTTACCCTTAGCCTGGTGCTGGTTTATTTTAAACTTACGTTTAAGCAGTAACGGTTTCCAGTTGCCAGTTACGGGTTTCCGGCAACTTGAAACCGGGAACGATTGAGCTCATAGAAAACCTTTCAGGTCTTTACAGCGGATATTAAAAGACCTGAAAGGTTTTATGACGAACTAAGAAGCGGAAATTTGAAATGCTCTCTTGTCAACTTTCCACAGAAATTTTAACCCCAAATGGTTATTATTGCGTTTTGATTTGAAAAGCAAGTAGATAGATTATGGCATTTGCAGAAGCAACCGAAATTCAGAGCGAGCAACACCAAAAAGTAAAACAGGTTTACGCAGAAGTAGCCAAGGTGGTGGTGGGGCAGGAGTATATGGTAAACCGCCTGCTGGTGGGTTTATTTACCAATGGCCACATTTTGTTAGAAGGTGTACCCGGCCTGGCCAAAACCCTTACCATCAGTACGGTGGCGCGGGTGCTGCATTTAGATTTTTCGCGCATTCAGTTTACACCCGATCTGCTTCCCGCAGATTTGGTGGGCACTATGATTTACAATCAACGCGAAGGAAAGTTTGAAGTAAAGAAAGGCCCTATTTTCGCCAACATTGTGTTGGCCGATGAGATTAACCGCTCGCCTGCTAAAGTACAATCGGCTTTGCTGGAAGCGATGCAGGAAAAACAAGTTACCATAGGCGAAACCACTTTTAAGTTGGATAAACCTTTTCTGGTAATGGCTACTCAAAACCCGGTAGAGAACGAAGGCACGTATCCACTACCCGAAGCGCAGATTGACCGCTTTATGATGAAGGTATTTGTGGATTATCCAACTAAAGAGCATGAGTTGGAAATTATGCGCAGAATTTCAAACATGCAGTTTAGCTACGAGGTAAATCCTATTCTTACCAAAGAAGATATTTTCGGGATTCGCGAGGCAGTTAATAAAGTAAAAATGTCCGAATCGCTGGAGCGTTATATTATTGAATTGGTAACCGCTACCCGCAAGCCCAAAGAATATAAGTTAGATAATGAAGCTCAATATATTCAGTTTGGTGCTTCGCCCCGCGCCAGCATTAACATGAACCTGGCTGCTAAGGCAGTAGCCTTTATGGATGGCCGCGATTATGTGCTGCCCGAAGACATTAAAGAAGTGGCACTGGATGTAATGAACCACCGCATTATTTTGAACTACGAAGCCGAAGCTGATAACGTGCGCACCAAAGACATTATTAAAGCATTACTTAGTAAAGTGCCCATTACGAAGTAGCAACTCGCGAAAGCCAGAGATTATTCAAAGCCCCACCAATCGGGGCTTTTGCTTTTTCAACCTTTTGGTGGCACTTAAATGAGTAATGCTATTCTACTAACGCATGTTAACCAAATCTTACTTTCATTAACCCTTGTTTATCGTAATGTTATTTGGTGTGCTGTGCTAACCTGCTCATTTTCATTGGTAGTAGGGCAATACCACCAACTTAAAGTCAAAAATAAAATCGGATAAACCGGGGTTTAAAAACCGGTGCTTTAACAATTACGTAACATAGCCGCCTTAACGGGATAATATTGCCGCGGCACCTTTGCAGCAAAAATTATAATCCCCCATGCGAGGTAAATTCTATTCAATCGGTGCTTTGGTTATTTTAGTAGCATCCAGCTTTTCGGTTTTTGGCCAGGGTTCTATAAGTGGTGTTGTAAAAGATGCTAAATCAGGCGAGACCATTGTTGGTGCAAACGTGCTTATTCAGGGCACAACGATTGGAGCTGCTACAGATCTGGATGGCAACTTTTTGATCAGCAATGTAACAGCAGGCACGTATGCGCTGCAAATATCTTTTGTAACCTATAAAACCCACACAGTACAGGATGTAGTGGTTCAAAATGCAAAGCGTACTTCATTAGAAATTTCGTTGGCTGAAGATGTTTCTGAATTGGATGAGGTTGTGGTTACGGCAACCAGATCAATTGATAACGATTACTCCATTCTCTCAGCCATAAGAGAAAGCAAATTGGTAGTAAGTGGTATTTCAGCAGAAATGATAACAAGAACACCAGATAGAGATGCGGCCGAAGTGGTAAAACGCGTGCCCGGTGTAACCATTATGGGCGGCAGGTATATAGTTATCAGAGGTGCGAGCGAACGGTATAATGTTACCATGCTAAACGGAGCGTATGCACCAAGTATGGAAGCCGATAAAAGATCGTTTGCATTTGATGTTATTCCAAGTGGTCAGTTAGATCAACTTTTGATTTTCAAAAGTCCCTCTCCCGAACTACCAGGTGATTTTGCTGGTGGTGTGGTAAAGATTGCAACAAAAAATATTCCTGAAGAGAACAGCCTTACTTTTGGGTATTCATTAGGCTATAGAACCGGTTCTACCTTTTCAGATTTTTATCAAAGCAAAAGAGATGGAGATCAATTATTAGGCTTCAATGGCGGATTGAATAATCTTCCAACAAATTTCCCATCCGATTTAAGAGGACTAACAAACGAAGGGTCACTAAGCCAGGCAGCCAAATCACTATCGAACAATTGGGTGCCAGAAAGAATAAATTCCTTTTTAGATCAATCAGCTTCCCTTACGGGGACATTCAAATTCAATGTAAAAAAAGTGCAGGTTGGAAATATTACAGCAATTAACTGGAGCAATAACAGAAACAGATTTAATGTTACCCGTAAAGATTATAACCAGTTTGACAATATCAACAATCAACCCTCTCTTATTTACAATTATGTAGATGACCAGAATAATCAAAATTCAAGACTAGGTGTACTCTTTAATTGGGCGTTCCGGTTTAATGAAAATCATACAATTGAATTTAAAAACCTCGCTAACCAGATAAACAATTCGCAATACATTGCGCGCGAGGGCCGGAATATTGAAGGTAACTTTTATGGAAAGTGGGGTGGTTTTCAGGAAGTATTTCGTGGGGTCTATTCAGGGCAGTTAGTGGGTAAGCATAAATTTTTTGATGGAAAGACCACCGTAAACTGGGTAGCCAATCTTGGTAAATCCTATCGTGATTTACCCGATAACAGAAGATATAGAAGAGATCTTAATGAATCTTCAGGTGAGGAGAGAACCTATATTCCAATCAGTTCGGCTCAGGTTTATTTCCTTGGTAGATTTTATGGAGAAATGGATGAAAACTCAAAATCTTTATCTGTTGGGGTAGACCACACGTTAGAGATAAAAGACAATTTCTTACCTGTATTGTCAGCAGGAATATTTTATGATATGAAAGACAGAGATTTCGTGGCCCGCAATATCGGTTTCAGTAGAGATGCATTTAACTGGAATACAAGTCTGGAGTATCTTCCAATTCAAGACTTGTTTAATCCAAATAATATTTATTCATCTACCGGAGACGGACTTATTATAGACGAGCAAACCAATGGTAGCGATTCGTACAGTGCGAACAATAAACTGTTAGCGTATTATGGTGGTGTTACTTTACCATTTGGTAAGAAACTTACTGTTTCAGGTGGTGTAAGGGTTGAAAACAATACACAGGTACTAAATAGTGCAACCAATACAGGCGATGATATAGATCAGGATGTTAATGTTAACCGGATACTCCCTTCTGCTAACGTAGCATTTAATATTAACGAGAAAACCTTGATAAGAGCCACTTACGGTCAAACGCTTAACAGACCAGAGTTTCGCGAGATAGCACCCTTTAGTTTTTATGACTTTGAATTTAACTGGGTATACAGCGGTACACCGAATTTAAGAACTGCAAAAATTCAGAATTATGATTTAAGATTTGAATGGTATCCATCCAAAACTGAAATGGTAACATTTGGAGCTTTTTATAAAGACTTTACCGATGCTATAGAAGCAGTATATGTGCCGGGTGCAGGCTCGCAAGGTGCAAAAGGATTCCGCTATGCAAATGCTAAGTCGGCCTCAGTATATGGAGTTGAGCTGGATATTCGGAAGTCGTTAAATGGCTTAACAGCAAGCAAATTTTTGAATAATATAAATGTTCTTTTCAATGCATCACTAATCCGGAGCACCGTAGATGTAGGCTCTCAGCCTGAACGGCCATTAATGGGTCAATCTCCTTATGTTGTAAATGGAGGAGCATATTATCAGAATGATGAAAACGGACTTCAGGTTGCTGTACTTTACAATGTGGTGGGTAAAAGATTATTTGCAGTAGGTGGTTATACAGATTTTGGAGAACCACTTTATGAAGATATTTATGAAATGCCACGAGGTTTATTAGATTTAAGTATTACCAAAAGCTTTGCAGAGCGCATTCAGGCCAAACTTTCAATATCGGATATCCTGAATCAAAAATATATTCTGCTTCAGGATGGAAACCGAGATGGTGTGTTCGATAAAAAGAAAGATCAGATTGTACAAGAGAATAGATTTGGTTCACTTATAACACTTGGCTTTACCTACAAAATCTGGTAAGTCTAATAGAGATTCGTAATCTAAAGTTCGGCCTCTGTTAACATTGGGTTAACAGAGGCCGAATACTTTTGCAGCAGTTATCAAACTAAATCTACAGACGATGAAAAAATTAAATTGGAATTGGCGAGGACTGCTTTCATTGGCCATTTTAGGGGCCTTTGTAGTTGTTCTGGCATCATGTAATGAAGATGAGGACCCAGCAGCACCATCTCTAACATTAAGTGCTACCTCATTTCAGGGTATCGTAGGGTCTGATGCCACTGTTGAAGTGTCTATTGCTGCGCCCGGTGGATTGAAGGAGTTGATCGTGTTAAAAAATGGCTCTGCTTTCGACACCGAAACTTTTGCAGGCGAAACATCTGCTACGTACGATTTGGATTACAATGTAGAGTCTCTTCCAATTGGAACTGTTACAAACTTTACTTTTCAGGCTAAAGACGAAAAAGATCAATTGTCAAGCTTATCAACCTATGCTGTAACCGTTGCAAATAAAACAGTTGTTACCGTAAGTGGAATTATCAATGCCAGCACTACGTGGACGGCCGATAAGATTTATCAACTATCAGGGTATGTAAGAGTGGGAGATGACGCCAAAAGATCTGGCGGAACAAACATTACGGGTGTAGTTCTTACCATTGAGGCTGGAACAGTAATACAAGGGTTATCTAAAACAGCCACAATTCCTCCTGGTACGCTTATTATTCAGAGAGGTAATAGAATAGAAGCAGTAGGCACCGAAAGCAACCCGATTGTATTTACATCAGCGAAAGCTCCTGGTACCCGCAACCCTGGAGATTGGGGTGGATTAGTATTAGTGGGTAGAGCAGTAAATAACCAAAGTGCTAACGCAGAATTGGAAGGAAATTATGGAGCATTTCACGGTGTAGGCGATACCCCTATTGCTTCACCAGATACTGATAACTCTGGAACACTGAAATATGTCCGGATCGAATTTGCGGGTACGCCCATAAATCCTAATCAGGAGGTTAACTCATTAACAATGGGAAGCGTGGGTAATGCAACAAACATCGATTACGTTCAAGCTTCTTATGGTTTAGATGATGGATTTGAGTGGTTTGGTGGAACGGTAAACGGAAAACACCTTATTGTGTACAGAGGGTTGGATGATGACTTCGATGTGGATTTTGGTTGGTCTGGAAACGTGCAATGGGCTATTGGTATTCGTGATAATACATTAGCCGATCAATCTGGCTCAAATGGGTTTGAGGTTGACAATGATGGTGGTGGTTCTGGAGCAACACCATTCACTTCCGGTGTATTTTCAAATGTTACTATCATTGGCCCCAAGAAAACTAATGATGTTAACATTCAGGATAACTTCCAGAATGCTGCCCACTTGCGCAGAAACAATAAGTTGAAAATTTATAACTCTGTATTCACAGGCTATCCTAATGGAATTTTTGTGGATGGTTCAGGAACAATCGCAAATGCAGCAGCCGATGAACTTCAATTACGCAATGTGGTTTTAGCAGGTGTTGAAAACTGGGGTGGAAATGGTTATGGATCGGTAGCTAATACAGAAGAGCAGACAATTACTGGTTTGCCATTTGGAACAAACGTGCAGAACCCACAATTACCAAGAGGTTTTATGTTCGCAACATCAGCCAACATTAGTGGAGGTTCAGCCCAAACCTGGTTTAGCACTGCGGCATTTGCCAATGCGCTTGAAGACAAATGGACTGACCTTGGCATCAATTCAAATTTGTTTGATCTGGGAACACCAACCTTCACACCAACCGCAAACTCTTCATTACTTGGTAAGACTAACTTATGGAACAATTGCCCTAACGCGGGGACATTCTTCGATAAGACTGTGAATTACGTTGGGGCATTTGGTGCAACTAACTGGGCCGCAACATGGACTAACTTTGATCCTCGCAATACAGCTTATTAATATTTAATGTTTAGGGTATAAAATGTCGGGGCTTTAGCTCCGGCATTTTTATTTTTGTGCCGATATGAAAAGTCTTCATAACTTATTTTTTCTGTTTTTGCTGATGGTGGGTTGTGGTAAGAAACACGATCCGGCTCACTATTTTTCTCAAGCTGAGTTAGATACCCTGAAAACAGAAATGATCACGTACATTTTTCAGGCTCCGGAAGGTGCAAACTGGCAAACACGGTTTGAAAAAAAACACCGAGCGTATTATTTGTCCCATCTTTCAAAATTCACCTTGGAGAAGTTATACTTGAATGATGCCGGAAAATATTATTTCTATATGACCCGGCCAGCCAGAAACAGCCAAGGTAATCTTAGAGGTGTGGGTGGGAGTTTTTTTCTTGATGAAAAAAAAGGCATTTATTCCTTTAAGGAAATCTTCAATACTCCGGTTGGTTCTGTTGAAGAACTTGAGAAAAAAGGAGACGAACTATTTGCCTGGATTATTGATCACGATAATGTGAATGAAATTATGCTGAATGCTGATCTAATAGAATGGCCAACCCAATGGAGTTACTACGATACCGTTCGGTACGAGTGGGTGTTAAAGCCTGGATTGTAAACTCAACTAATTAATCTTGCGCTGCTTCTCTTTCTGAACTTCCAGCACTTTTTTAATTTGAGTGTTACGTTCACTAGGGAGTCCTGAGCCTGTTTTATTATTCTCTAAACCTATTTTTAAACGGTAGGTGAATAGCAAAACCAGGTATTTAACTGCTGTTAATGTCCACTTTAATTTCTTTTATTCTACATTTCTTTTCGGTGAAGCGAAAATCAAGGCCGGTAAACGGGCATTAATTCTGGTCATTTTTGATTTCGAAGAACATTCTTATTTTTCGCTCTGTATTTAAACGAGAATGTATGAAATCAACCATTTTAACGGGTATTAGCTTTTTGTTCGCACTAAGTGCCTCAGCCCAAAATTTAAACAAGGCTGATTCTATTAAGAATGCCACGCTGCAATTAACCAATAACACCGGCCCGGTTGTGGAGTTTGCCATACCGGTTATTACACCAAAACCAGTGTTGGTAGAGGCTGTTCAAAGTTCTATGTCGAAAGGAACTAATGCCGGATTTCAGGTTGAGATACCGGAAGTTACACCCGATCAGATTGAGAAAAATCTTGAAAATGATTTGCGAAACAAAACGAAATCGAAAGTAGCCAAAAATAATAATGAGTATGCTATACAAGGAACGCTACTAACTTCTATTTCGGATAAGCCTTTAAATGTGTATGTAATACTCACCAAGTTAGACAGCAGCACACGGGCAGTTTACTTTTTTGAACAAGATTCAGTTTTTATTTCTGAATCAGTTGATGCTAACAAATCTAATTTAAGTAAAGAATATATTCGGGCCTTTGCGCTTAATCAGTATAAAGAACAAACGCAAACCCGAATAAAAAACGAAACCAATAAACTGGAAGCATTAGAAAAAGATCTGAAAAAACTCATGAGCCAGAATGAAAGCCTGCATTCTGACATCAAGAGTCTTGAATCGAGTATTAACAATGCCAACATGGACATTAAAGCCAATGAAGGCGCGCAAGAGCTGAAGACAAAAGAAATTTATAAACAGAAGGAATTGGTAGCTACTATTAAAGAAAAAGAAACGAAGAAGACAGCGGAAAAGGTGCTGAATGATTTGAACAAAGAGAATAAAAAATTACGTTCGGAACATGAATCATTAAATCAAAAAACCGTAAAGTATCGTGCCGAGATTGAATCGCATAAGGTGAAAATCCGAACCAATCTGGAAGATCAATACCTCAAAAATCAAGCTATCTCTAAGCAGCGTGCGTACCTTCGTGGTGTTCAGGCAATGGCTGAAAAAATTCGATAGGCTTACGTTAATTTTTAAATAACGAGCGCTCTGAGGTAAACTAACTCAGAGCGCTTCTGTTTAAAGGCGTAATCGAATTTGCTAATTAATCTTGCGCTGCTTCTCTTTCTGAACTTCCAGCACTTTTTTAATTTGAGTGTTTACGTTCACTAATGAGTCCTGCGCTTTTTTATTATTCTCTATTCTGATTTTTAGTGCTACGTTTTCCAGCTTGTTATTCTCTAACGATTTTTCTAATTGAATTTTTTCCTGTTCGTTGTTGCTTAGTTT
The DNA here is from genome assembly GCA_017303795.1 of Cytophagales bacterium. Classification (GTDB taxonomy): domain Bacteria; phylum Bacteroidota; class Bacteroidia; order Cytophagales; family Cyclobacteriaceae; genus ELB16-189. The sequence goes on from JAFLBR010000008.1 coordinate 26,247, forward strand.
AATCGTCAGGTCTTTGCTTTGATTAAGGCTACGTTGCTGTTGTTTTTCAACGGCATCCAAAGCTTGCTGGGTTTCGTCAATTTGTTTTTGTACTTGGTCGCGATAAAATTTTATACCAAACTGATACACCATCTTTTGTAATTCGCGCGTGGCATAGGTTACATCTTTCTCATCCCACTCAGCCGGATTAATCCCCAGCCACACAGTAGAGCTTTTGTCTCCAGCCTGACTGCCGCCATACACAATACCTTTGCTGAACGGAGTGCCACTAATAACGGGTTCGGTTATAGTAGTGGGCGTACTGAATAATTTAACTTTTCCAATTTCTTTAAGATACCGGTTAAACGACTGCTGAATATCTTCCTTACGGCCCTCCAGTGTGGTGGCAAAAACTTCAATAGTCTCGCTCTTTACCTTTTCGTTTTGTTTATTTACAGTTACCGTTTGGGCGTGCGTTATCCCAATCATTAAACTTAATCCAATCGTTCCCCAAAACTTATTCATACCTGTTGTGTTAATGTTTCAAAGCTACTAATAATGAGTAAAAAAATTTTAATTACGGGTGCATCAGGCTTAGTGGGTTCGCAGCTAACCGAAATGCTGTTGCAAAAAGGTTATCAGGTAGTGCATGTCGGTCGCACAAAACGTGCCGGAATCCCGCATAAGAAGGGAGCTTCTTTTGTTTGGGATGTAAATAGACAAGAATTCGATACTGAAGCATTAAACGGAGTAGATGTTATTATTAATCTGGCAGGCGCGGGCGTGGCCGATAAACGCTGGACCGATTCGCGTAAGCGCGAGTTGCTGGAAAGCAGAACTAAATCATTAGCGTTGCTTTATAAAACACTGAGTACAACCAACCATCAGGTAACGGCTGTAATCTCCGCTTCGGCAATTGGGTACTATGGTTTTATGGGTAATGAAGTCTTTACAGAAAACAGTAAGCCCGGGACAGATTTTCTGGCAACCTTAACCAAACAGTGGGAAGCTGAAGCGGATAAATTAGCGAGCCTTAACATTCGCACCGTAAAATTGCGCATTGGTATTGTGCTAAGCGATAAAGGCGGGGCACTAATTGAAATGGCAAAACCCGTGCGTATGTTTGCGGGCTCACCCTTGGGAAGCGGCAAACAAAATCTCTCGTGGATTCACATCGAGGATTTGTGTGCGATGTTTTTGAAGGCAGCAACAGATGAAACCTTGCGTGGTACTTATAATGCCGTAAGTGGCGATTGGGTTACTAACAAAGAAATAACAAAAGCTATTGGTAAAGTTTTAAACCGACCAGTTTGGCCCGTGCACATACCCGCGTTTGTATTAAACCTTATGTTAGGTGAAATGGCCAATATTGTGTTGCAAGGAAGTAAGGTAAGTGCCGACAAAATAAAACAAACCGGTTTTGAATTTAAGCACACAACTCTTGAAGCCGCGTTGAAGAGTTTAAAGTTGTAGACACTTTACATTTAAACTTTACTTTACCGCCACGCCAATTTTCGAATCAGCTGTGCCGTAGTACAAAAACCATTTACCATTAAAGGGCACCATACCTTCAATAAAACAAACCTGGTTTACCTGGCCGTCAATTTCATAAGGCTGATCGGGCTTCAGAAAGAAATTATCCATACGATCAATCAGGGTGGTAGGATCGTTACTATCAAACAAAGCCTGACCGGAACAATAAGCACCCTTCGGCAGATTAGGATCACCGCCCGAATCCAGATTCATTCCATTATATAAAAGTACAATGCCATGTTCTGTCAGTAATGCATACGGGCCGCTTTCAACCAACCGGCTATCAAACATGCCGGGCCGTGGTTTTAAAACCGATTTAAATTTTCCTTGTTCATCCAGCACGGGTTCCCATTGAATCAAGTCATCGGAAGTAGCCATAAACAAATCGGTATCGCCAAAGTACATCCAGTATTTGCCGTTTACTTTTTCAGCTATTACCTGGTTGTCTTTTTGGCGGCCAACTATTGCGCCCGATTTTCCCCACGTGCCAATAAATTTATCTTTCAACACTAAGCCGTGTTTGGTCCAGTTTAGTAAGTCGGTAGAAGAAGCCACACACAAACGCGCAATGTTTCCATCATAAGCCGTGTAGGTCATAATGTAAGTGCCCATTTCATTTTCAATAATGCGCGGGTCTTCCATGCCACCTTCCCATTCATACACTTTCATAAAATCTTCGGCCGGGTATAATACCGGGGCTTTCAGTCTGCTGAAATGAATTCCATCGGTGCTTATACCTAACCCTATTCGCGAAGTACCATTGTATTTTCCAATCGTATCTTCCGCACGGTAGAAAAGGTAGATCGCTCCATTGCGCACCACCGCGGCCGGATTAAAAACATCTTTCTCTTCCCACCTTACATCCTGTTGCAGGATCGGGCAGTTAAAAATTCCGGTATCGGCTTTTAGAATCGGGTTGGCATCATTTACCTTTTGAAATGGAAGCATAGCCCACGTGCTATCGTTCTGGAATGCGTTACGATGCTCAGACGTGGTGCAGGCGGTTAATGCCACAACAACCAACACAAATAGCGAAACCTGTTTTAACCATTTCATAGAATTACAATTCATTTACTAACTTGAAAAAAATTAATGAGTGAAAGGTATGGCATCCAAAGCAAAAAAGAAAAAAACAACAGCCGAGATAGATCAGGTGTTGGAAGACGAGCATCGCATACGCAAGGCTTTTAAAGATAAAGACTGGGCCGAGATAAAAAGCTCCGACTCGTGGATGATCTTTAAAGTAATGAGTGAATTTGTGGAGGGCTTTGAGAAGCTTGCCAAGATTGGCCCGTGTGTAACTATTTTCGGTTCGGCCCGCACCAAGCCCGAGCACAAGTATTATAAAATTGCTGAAGACATTGCAGCCGAATTGGTGCATCATGGGTATGGAGTAATTACAGGTGGTGGCCCTGGTATTATGGAAGCCGGTAATAAAGGCGCGCATCGTGCTGGTGGAAAATCGGTGGGCTTAAATATTTTTCTTCCGTTCGAACAAAAGGGTAATCCCTACATCGATCCGGACAAACTGATTACGTTCGATTATTTCTTTGTGCGCAAACTCATGTTTGTAAAATATTCGCAAGGCTTTATTATTATGCCGGGTGGCTTTGGTACGCTAGATGAATTAACTGAAGCGCTTACGTTGATTCAAACCAAAAAAATTGGCCGCTTCCCGATTGTACTGGTTGGAAAAAAATTCTGGGCCGGTTGGATGAAATGGGTTGAAACAGTTTTGGTGGATGAAAAAATGATTAGTCCCGAAGATCTGGATTTGTTTAACATGGTTGATACTCCGCAGGAAGCTGTTAAAGTGATTGATGAATTTTACGCGCGATATTTACTCTCGCCAAATTTTTAAGCATGCAGCGAATTGTAAATATCTTAGCTCCGCTCTCAATTGGTCTTTTGTTGGTGTATGTACTGTATGATCAGTCGGCCCGCAAGCCCGAAGCAGAAACTACGCCTGAGTTGGAACCCATTCCGGTATCCGAAAATTTTCAACCTTTTGTTGCGATCTCTTACGATCTGCCCGAAAGCATTTCGTTTGCCGGAGAAACGGTGCCGCTGCAGCAACCCGATGTGCGCGAGCGATTAGATCGCGAATTACAAGTGAATATTTACCTGCAAAGCAGTACGCTGTTTTTGTTAAAGCGAGCTAACCGCTGGCTACCACGCATGACGGAGATTTTAAAGGAGCATAACATTCCTGACGACTTTAAGTACTTGCCTTTAATTGAGAGTGGTTTAGTAAATGGTGTTTCACCAAAAGAAGCGGTGGGTTATTGGCAGATAAGAGAGGCCGCGGGTAAGGAGTTAGGTTTGGAAATTTCAAAAGAAGTGGACGAACGTTACGATCCTATTAAATCAACCGTTGCAGCATGTAAGTATTTAAAAAATGCTTATTCAAAATTTGGTAACTGGACGTTGGCAGCAGCCTCTTACAACCGCGGTGTGGCTGGTGTGAGAAGTGATTTGGAGGATAACCAGGTAGATAATTATTATGATGCGCATTTGAATGATGAAACTGCGCGGTATGTGTTCCGCATTTTGGCTATCAAGGAAATTTTTGAACATCCTGAAAAGTATGGCTTCAAATTAAAACCTGAACATCTATATCATCCGGAAGAATTAAAAACAATTGAAGTAAACGAGACAATCCCCAGCCTGGTAACCTTTGCCAAAAACAATGGCAGCAACTATAAAATTCTAAAGCGCCATAATCCGTGGTTGCGCCAACCTAAGCTCACAGTTAAGAAAGGAAAGACTTACCAGATTTTGTTACCTGTTTAAATTTATGCGCCCTTACATTCTGGCCGAGAACAATTGGAAAACAATTAAAGACGCAACATTTGATGTAGCGGTGTTGCCTTGGGGTGCATGCGAAGCGCACAACTATCATTTACCCTATGGCACCGATATAATTGAAGCCGAAGAGATTGCAGCTGAAGGCGCGCGACTGGCGTGGGAACAAAATGCAAAAGTAATTGTACTTCCGGCTATACCGTTTGGGGTTAATACCGGCCAGTTCGATGTGTTGCTGGATATGAACATGAATCCCACCACACAATTTGCGGTGTTGCGCGATGTAATCGAAACGTTAAACCGGCAGGGCATTTACAAGTTAATTATTCTTAACAGTCATGGTGGTAATGATTTTAAAACCATGATTCGAGAGTTGGGATTAAAATTTCCCAACATGTTTTTGTGTTCGTGCGATTGGTTTAAAAGTATCGATCAGAAAGAATTTTTTGTGAATAAGGATGATCATGCTGGTGAAATGGAAACCAGTTTGATCATGCATTTGCGACCGCACCTTGTGCTTCCACTTACAGAAGCAGGTGATGGTAAAGCAAAGAAGTTTCGCTTTAAAGCCATGCAGGAAGGTTGGGCCTGGGCCGAACGCAAGTGGATGCAGGTAACAACCGATACTGGTGTGGGTGATCCGCGTCAGGCTTCAGCCGAAAAAGGCGAACGGTATTATAAAGCCGTAACACAAAAGGTAGCGCAATTTTTTGTGGAGATTGCCAAAACCAATAAAGCCGACTTTTACGTTTAAGTTCCAATGCTTATTTAAACGCCAAGGCGCAATGACGCTGAGGAACCATATCAACGTTAGAATAAAAGAAAACTTTGCGCCCTTGTGTCTTTGCGGTTAATGATACATCACCTATAATAACTTACTAATGATTGATCAAATTAAAGAAGCAACAGCCTACCTCAAAAGTCATGGCGTTGTTGCACCCGAAATTGGCGTAATACTGGGCACAGGTTTAGGGAACAAATTTGTGGAGCAAATAAAAAATCCACTCGTTATCAATTATAATTCTATTCCGCACTTTCCAATCTCTACGGTAGAGCACCATAAAGGCAAATTGATTTATGGCGATGTAAAAGGAAAGAAAGTACTGGCTATGCAAGGTCGGTTTCACTACTACGAAGGTTACTCCATGCAGCAGATTACATTACCGGTACGGGTAATGAAGTTGTTAGGTGTAGAACATCTGCTTATCTCCAATGCCTCGGGCAATCTTAATCTGAAATGGAAGAAAGGTGAAATGATGTTGATTGATGATCACATCAACCTGCAACCCGATAACCCGTTGCGCGGTCGCAACTTCGAAGTGTTTGGTCCACGTTTTCCGGATATGAGTCAGCCGTATTCAAAAAAACTCAACGCTGCCCTAATTAAAATCGCGAAAGAGAAAAAAATAAAATTGAACAAAGGTGTGTATGTGGCGGTAATGGGGCCTAATCTGGAAACGCGTGCCGAGTATAGATTTTTAAATCGCATTGGTGCCGATGCAGTTGGCATGAGCACCGTGCCCGAAGTGTTGGTAGCTAACCACATGGGTTTGCCGTGTTGTGCTATTTCAGTTTTAACCGATGATTGTGATCCAGACAATTTACAGCCCGCTGTACTAAGCGATATAGTGGCAGTAGCCAACAAAGCCGAACCAAAACTTACCGAGTTGTATGTGGAGTTAATTGGCAGGCTGTAGAATCAGGCTTCAAAAGCAAACACTGCTTTAAGATCTTCAGAAGTAAGTTGTGGATAGCTTTCGAAAATCATTTTTTCAGTCCAGCCATTTGCCATCAGATCCAGAATTAGCTCCACAGAAATTCTGGTTCCCTTAATAGTGGGTTTGCCGAGCAAAACGGCATCGTTAGAAATAATGTGTAAGCGCCAATCCATTTTCAAAGATAACCAAAGAATTTCTAATTCTACGGAGTACGTAGAGTTGATTGGCAGGCTGTAATCGCTGCAACCTTTCGAGCTTGCTTTGCGTCTTATCCAGGTAAATCCCACATTATGAAACAACTATTTACGATTGCTGCCTTTATTGTAGCCGTTTCTGTTTCAGCCCAATCCACCAAGGATGGCGAATTCCATCTCGACAAGGAATATAAAATAAACGCAAAAGGCATTTTAAGATTAGATGCTTCTGATGCTAAAGTGTTTGTAACCGGTTCTTCACGAACCACCGCACATGTAAAGATTGATCGCGTGGTAACAACTAAAGGTATTGTGTTTGGTGAACGTGAATTTAAGGTAGATATATATGAGGAAGGCGGAAATCTTTCCATCCGCGAGGACAAACGAGGTTCTTCAGTAAGCATGGTGGGCTATCATAACGAAAAATACACTATTACACTGGAAGTGCCGGAAGGTATAAGTTTGCTGATTGATGGCGATGATGGCGATTATTTTATAAAATCGGTGAACGGATCTATTAAGCTGGATGTGGACGATGCCGATGTGCAGTTAACCGGTTGTAATGGAAATAGCTTCGATATAAAATTAGATGATGGTGATTTGCACATGGATGGCGGACGTGGTTCGCTGGAAATAGATGCCGATGATGCCGACATAGAAATCAAGAATGCCAGTTTCGAAAAAATTTCAGCCGAGATGGATGATGGCGACTTTGTAATTGAAACATCGCTGGCCGAAAACGGAAGTTATTTTATCCGTGCGCAGGATGGTTTAATTGCCATGAAGATTTTAGGAGGCGGTGGTAAATTTGAAATCCGGCATGACGATACCAGTGTAAACACCAGCGATGGGTTTGAGGTTGTGGAGCGTAGCGAAGATCGTACCCGCGTAACAACAGCCAGCGGAAATGCTCGTGTGGAAATCAGGGCCGATGATGCCCGCGTACGGTTATCTCGTTAGCAAAACTTTTACTTCAATCCCATCCACCACGAAGTAAATTGTTGCTGGGTGTTGTTCAACTCAACAACCTCACCAATTACCGGAGTTACCAATGGGATGCCCGTATTTTTATTCAACTCGCTTACGCGCGAAAGGGGTTCATCCCACGCATGGTTGGCTAATGGAAATTTAGAATTGTGAACGGGAAACATGCGCTTGGCTTTTACATCTATGGCAGCCTGAACAGTTTCGTGTGGTAGTGTGTGGATGTAACGCCACGCATCGTTGTATTGTCCGTTTTCTATGATGGCCAGATCAAACGGCCCAAACTTATTTCCGATCTCGGCAAAATGTGTATCGTAGCCGCTATCGCCACCAATGTAAATTTTTTGTGTAGGTGTTTCTAACACATACGAACACCACAACGTGTTGTTGCGTGTAAACCCGCGACCGCTAAAATGACGAGCCGGTGTTACGTGTGCAGTAAATCCGCTGTCGAGCAAAACACTTTCATGCCAGTCTTTTTCAAATACCATGCTGGCATCATAACCCCAATGTTCGAAATGCGAACCGACACCCAGCCCACAAATAATTTTGCCAACTTTTGATTTTAGTTTTAGAATGGTTTCATGATCGAGGTGATCGTAATGATCGTGCGAGATGAACAGGTAGTCGATTGGTGGTAAATCATCTACCGTATACATATCCGATCCGGTAAACGCTTTAACAGTACCCGGCACAGGCGAAGCATTGCCGCTAAACACCGGATCGACTAAAAAACGTTTGCCACTCAACTGCATGAAATACGAAGAGTGTCCAAACCACACCAGCACATCTTGGTCGGTTGGTAACTTTTTTAAATCTGCTTTGCGCGAAGGAATGGTATCGGCCGGAACGCGATTGGGATTTTGTTTAAAAAAATTATTGTAGATAACACCTGGCATGGTGTACCCTTCGGCTAACTCGGGCGTAAAGCTCAGGTTTGTAAACTTGCCTTCTTTAAAATTAGGCGATTGTTTGATGCGCTCTAACCGTGCGCCTTCGGGGGCTTTGCCAAACTTACTCAGTCGCATATATAAAAGGGTGGTTACGGTTAGCAATACAATCAATACCAAAACGGTAATGAAAATTCGCTTTATAATTTTAAAGAATAATTTTTTCAATTTGTTCTAGTTATGCTTCGTTGAAGGTTTACAACCTTTTTTACTCAGGCTTAAAAGGTTATAAAAAACCTTTGGCCAGCGTTTTTATATCTTTTATTTCAAGCACTTGTTTGTGATAACCGCGGGTAACGCTGTGAATCATTGCGCGACCAACTTCATGCAAGGTAAGCGAACGTGATGGCGACAGTGCCATAAACACCGGGATGAGTGGTTTAAAAAGCCAACGCACATTTTTTTGTCCGGCAACAGGCTTCATTACACCCGGCCTGAAATTATATTGCCCCCGAAACGGAAGCTTCATCAATGCATCTTCCGTGCGACCCTTTACGCGTTGCCACATTTGTTTGCCGTTGGTATCGGTAAGTGCGCCACTTACAAAGGTAAACACCATATTGGAGTTAGCTTGCACCAGCACATGGGCCACAGCCAATGTAGTATCGTAAGTAATGCGCGTGTAGTCGGCTTCGTTTTTCCCAAGGGAGCTTACACCCGCACAAAAGAAGCAGGCATCGTAACCGGTTAGCTGATCTTTAAACTTTTCAATTTCCAGAAAGTCGGGCACCAGCATTTCTTTAAGTTTAGGATGTTTCAGATCAAAACTTCTGCGGTTGAGCATGAGCACGCTGGCTACTGTCTCGTTCTGCAAGCAATCCAGCAAAACGCCTTCGCCCACCATGCCGGTTGCTCCGGTAATAATTACGTTGAGGTTGGTCATGCACAGAAAGACGGGCGGGGAGGAGTTTTATTTTAAGATAGATTGAAAATCTTCTTTTATCTGTAGCTCGACATCGAAGATGTCGAACAGCTTATGAGGTTTTGTGGTGTAGCTTTTAAGAAAACCTAATCTTTTATCCAATCCACATCTAAAACATCCCTTAACCTACTGAGACTTTCTCTTGATAAAAGTCTAAATGCAAGTCCGATAAACATATATCTAATCAATAGAAATTGTCCTATTGCAACCAAAATAATAGAAGTTGGAAAATCATCCGTTTTACTAATTGTCATTGCAATAATTCCTACCAAAGGAAATAGTAGAATAATAGATAATAAAATCTTAAATACTTTGTGTATTTCTACTTTCACATTTCCATTTACAGAATTAATGGATCCAGTCATAACACAAAATGCACCTCGTCCAATTTTTGAAGAAATCAGCTTGAATTTATTTCCTTCGATAAGTCCACGAAATGATTTATCAGTAAACTGAGAAGTTAGATTTTTAGACTCTTCTGTTCTTCTAATAAGCCTGCTCAGTGTTTCATCTTTGCTATTGACAAGTCGAAATTTTAATTCTATGGTTGGAAATAGTTTCATCTGGTTATAACTTGGTTTTATGCCTTGAAAGGCTTCATTTTATAACAAGCTATCCACTTCTAAGTATTTTTCCTTCATAGTGCTCAAGGCAAAGGCTGCGGCCGAGGCCGTGAACACCGAATAATCAAACGCGCCTTTTATGCCGGTAGAGAATGCCATAGCTAGTGCGAACAATAACAACAAGATGCCACTGAGTTTGGCCACCAGTTCGGTTTTAAAACCCAGCAGCAAACACACCGGAAAAATTACCTCGGCTGCGGTAGCCGCAATAGCCGCAGGCGAAACCAATGCGGTGGGCAACCACGGATTGATTACTTGTGTGTAGGCTACAAAGTTTTCCCAATTACCCCAAACCGAAATTTTTGCCGGCCACCAGCCAAACCGATCCGCTACAGCGGAAAGAAATGCAACGGATAAGGCGAAGCGTAAAAAGAGTTTGATGTTTTTTGAAGATAGCATTTTAAAAGCAGGTAGATGAAGGGCAAAGATAGGTAAACGAGTAGGTCATTAAGAGATTGAAAATCTTCTTTTATCTATAGCTCGACATCGCAGATGTCGAACAGCTTGTTTTCGAGAGGTTGATTAACAAAGATAGGTAAACGAACACGTCATCGCGGTCGGGTACTGGGTTATAATTTTGCCGAAGCCTGAAACTCCAAGCCCGTACCGCGATCCCGATGCGGTTACAGATGAAAGAAGTTAAGAAGCATTTTATAGTAGAATCATCAATAACTCATCGGGATTCCGGAATTCGCTAGAGCAAACATTGAGTTTTTAGTGTAATGATGATGGTTGATTTATTTATGTAAACTCTCTTGCTCCTCCGGAATGACATTTCATAGTATAACGAGTGTTTGACAAAGTCTGCTGAGACCTTAAGAATTCTTGGACAGTCTTGATTTTCTTTGAGCCTTTAACATTTGCAAGTATTTTTTGGGATCAAAAATTTTTGCTGCACCAATATCAATGCTTTCCTGAATTGCTCTCTTTAATTCGAGAATTTTCATTTTAATGTGTTTAGCGTTTACTTGTCAATAAAACGATCTACTTCTAAAATTTCTCTTTCATAGAGCTTAATGCAAAGGCATGGTGTTTTCCACCGGTATGCTATGGTGACTATAGTTCGAAGCGTAACGATAAACTGGAGAGATTAATTTCTTTAGCGTTTACTTCTTCATCGAAACTAAGGTAGATATTTGAACCAGCTTGAGCTCCAACATCTCGAAGCATCATTTTTTCGGTCTCTTCGAATTTCAGTATGTTAGGATGCCTTGCATTAATAATAATAGTTCTTTTAAATTGGAAGAGATTTTTAACAGATAGTTGATCGACAAATCTTTTTATAGTTTCTGCTGGTTCGGTGGGGCTTACTATAAGAAGTCTATCATTACTGAATTTAAGAGTGGCGTCCGACCCCTTTGTTTCGCCCGTCTTTAAGTTCTCGACAGTAACTTTATCAAAACGAATTTTAACTAAGAAATACTCGTGAAAATCTACCATAAAACTCAATTAGCCCGTTGTTGTGGCCAGTGCCGTTAGTCCTTATTCAAAAAAATTAAAATCAGTCTTTAAGCTCTTGTGTAAACTCATGACGTTCGTGTCCCAAAAGTCAATCATTTTGCTGATTGTTTTCTTGGGAATACTTTCGAACAATGAAGGAGCAATTCCCCAATTTTCTATCCGAGCAGCAAAAAGATCCGTAAGTCTCACTTTTAGATCAGATTCATTAATTTCTCTCCAAGAATTAACATATTTAACCGTCCAGTCAGTCTCGAATTTCTTGATATATCCACACAAAACACCCATATTATCTTGGAATGGTATCACATGAATGAATATATCATTAAACTCAAACCTTTCGGGGTCATCTTTGGTATTCTCATCAGTTGTACCAAATAAAGCCGCACCGTACACCTTTGTCAAAGGGTATCTAAAAGCTTCGAAACGAAATATTTCTTCAGGAGATTCAATTTCTTTCTTTATGATGTCCTTAAGATTATCAAGGTCCCGAATTCCAAGTTGATAGCCATAAAGAAACTTCTCAATTGTGAATACATCAACATTCCCTTTCAACGTCTTTGCGTTAAGAGTCCGCTGAAAGACTTCGGCTTCTATCTGCTTTTTTCGTTGCTCCGCACATGTAACTCTATAGTTAAGCAATACAAAACCAGGATAACTATACAAGTTCATCTGATCTTTTTCGATGAATTTGAATATTGAAGAGTCACAAATGTCACAGAATAATGGTAAAGCTAAAGCTTTAGAGATTCCAACCTTCCTGAACTCGAACCGTTGAGATTTGCTGTTCCATCGATGAATGTCAGATCCTTTAATCTCGTACAAATGTCCGTTGTCAGCAATGTTAGACAGGATTCCATTTCTTTGAAGAAGATGAGAATTGATTGCAGTCCGATTGCAACCCGGTTCGATGCATGTCCATCGTTTTGCTGCGACATTCTTGCGAATCTGCGCGATGAATTTAAATTTTTGTCGCTCGTCCACTTCTTTTTAACGACATTGGCCACAACTATTGTATATGGAAAACTAGGCTCCTATAATGCCTCGGTTAAACATCACAAATCCCCACCCCCTGCTTCAACGATGCTAACTTATCCGGGCGTTTAGGAATAAACTCCTGTCCCACAAAACCAGTGAAGCCGGTTTCAACAATAGCCTTCATAATGGCCGGGTAGTATAACTCCTGCGTATCGTCTATTTCGTTGCGGCCGGGTACGCCACCCGTGTGGTAATGGCCAATGTATTTGTGGTGCTTGCGGATGGTGGCAACTACATCGCCTTCCATAATCTGCATGTGATAGATGTCGTACAACAATTTAAAATTAGGTGAGCCTAATTTCTCGGCAAGCTTTACACCCCACGCAGTGTGGTCGCACTGGTAATCTTTATGATCTACTTTGCTGTTCAGCAATTCCATTTGCACCAGTATGTTGTGTTGCTCGGCAATTTTCATAACCGGGGCCAGGCCTTTCGCACAGTTTTCAATTCCTTGTTCAGCACTCAAGCCATTAGCGTTACCACTAAAGCAGATTACACTTTTTAATCCGGCTGCAGCCGCTTTGGGGATTGAGACGGAATAGTCTTTCAGTAACTTTTCGTGGAGTGTGGGATCGTTAAAGCCTTTGTTCAATCCAATATCAGTGGCATAAGCCATCGCACAGGTAAGTCCATGCTTTTGTACTACGGCCCATTGGTCGGCTCCCAATAATTCAATCGACTTCAACCCGATTTCTTTAGCAGCTTTTGCTAAGTCTTCGAGTGGAATGGAGTTGTAGCACCACTGGCACACGGAGTGATTGATTTTGTTGTTAAGGTTTTCAGGAAGCTTGTTCATGGCTTTTACCATTTCGGGTAAGGCTACTACACCGGCAGCAGTTGCAGCAATGGATTTAAGGGCTTGTTTACGATTCATGCGTAGGATATTTATAGAAAACTAAGGTACGAGATTTAATCTGATCTTAAACAACATTACTGGTTGCTGGTCGCTCGTTACTGGTTTCTGGTAGTAAGTCCTAACATGTTAAGTTACTTCAAACAAACCAGTAGCTAGAAGCAAGCAACCAGTAACCTTTCATCATTTCTCACTTCGATACACCATACCATCCTTCATTACAAATTTTACATTGCGCAGATCGGAAATGTTTTTAGAAGGATCGCCCGTAACAATTAATAAGTCGGCTTTTAAGCCAGGTTTGATAAAGCCCACTTGATTTTCTAAATGAAAAGTTCGGGCATTTACACTCGTAGCAGCTTTTAATACATTCAGCACCGGCATACCGTATTCTACCATCAACTCCATCTCCAACAAATTATCGCCATGCGGAAACACGCCTACATCGCCACCCATGCCAATGGTTACGCCACTGGCTAATGCTTCTTTAAAACTTTTTTTCTTGTTGGTAACATTAGCCGGTTCGGGTGTTACTCCTTTTTTCCAGCCACGGTATTGCGAGATTACATCCACAGCGGCCAGCGTGGGAATAAACGTTACGTTATGTTCTTTCATCAGCTTGCCGATTTCGGCATCAATAAAATCGCCATGTTCAATAGTTTCGGCACCGGCCAGCACGGCACGTTTAATCGCTTCTTTCGATTTTGCATGACACACCAACACGCGCCCGCTGCTGCGCGCTACTTCGTTTATCAACTTCAATTCATCTAACGTAAATGATGGTTGATCTTCCCCATTCAATCCCCAACGGTAATCGGCATACACTTTAATAAAGTCGGCACCTTTACCAATCTGATCGCGCACCACCCGAATCAAATCATTTCCATCGGCTGCTTCTGCGCCAAGCATAATCTGTTGATCGTGATCGTAATTTTTTGGACCGTACGAACCGGTTGAAACAATAGCCCGGCCGGCAACCAATAACCGCGGCCCTGGTATAACGCCTTCATTAATGGCGCGCTTGAGGCCAACATCAGCATAGCCTGCGCCTTCGGTGCCGAGGTCGCGCGCAGTAGTAAAACCAGCGAGTAATGTATTTTTTGCATGCACCGTAGCGCGTGCGGTGCGATAGGCATCAGTTTCTTTCAATACCTGTGTATCCCAATCGGTAATGTTGTAGGGGTAAAGCAATAAGTGCGAATGCCCTTCGATGAGGCCCGGTGTGAGAGTGCTGTTTGGAAAATTTACTTTAATGGCTTTGGCTGGTTCTTTAACCGAACTCCTGGGGCCAGCTGCGATAATCTTGTCGCCTTCTACAATTACAGCCCAGCCTTCGTGTAACACTTCGCCATCAAAAACGCGATCGGCTGTGAGGTAGTAAGTTTGGGGTTGGCTATAGCAGACGGAAGAGCCAACAAGTGCGATAAGAAAGAACAAACGTTTCATGTTTTGCTTAAGGTAAATCTTCCATACAATGTACCATGTTCACCAAAATAAAAAAACCTTCCTCTTGGAAGGTCTTTTATATAAAAGCAGGAAGATTTTTAAATCGCCTTCAAAGCCGAATCATAATCGGGCTCTTCGCCAATTTGCGGAACCAGTTCGGTATATTTTATTTTTCCAGTGGTATCAATTACAACTACAGCGCGCGCAAACAATCCCGCGAAAGCGCTGTCGATTAATTCAACTCCATAGTTTTTGCCAAACCCACGGTTGCGAAAATCAGAAACCAGGTACACCTTATCAATTCCTTCCGCGCCACAAAAACGTTTTTGCGCAAATGGCAAATCTTTAGACGCACACAAGATTACAGTGTTATTGACAGATGCAGCCAGTTTATTAAACTCGTGCACGGAGGCCGCACACACATTGGTATCCACACTGGGGAAAATATTCAGCACAATGTTTTTGCCTTTGTGGTCGCTCAGCTTTACATCTTTCATATCAGCTGATGTAAAAATAAAATCGGGAGCGGTAGAACCGACAGCCGGTAAATTGCCAACTGTGTTTGCATCGGCAGGACCAAGTTTGGTTAAGGCCATAGTTATTAATTGTTTAAATGGATTTTCAATAAAACAGCAACTATACAAAAAGGTTAGCGCAGGCGATCAGAATCGCGCACCAACTTTTCGTCTCTGCGAATAAAACGCACGGCCAGCCAGTTGCAGGCTACACCTACAAACATAATCCACAACATGGGTGGCAAATGGGCAGGCCCGGCTTTGTATTGTTCTGAAACTTGTATGAAGAAGTAAACAGCCGAACCCAATGCTCCGGCCAGGATAAGCGAATTAAGTGTGCCCAGTTTGATTTGCGTAATCCGATTGTCGAACCGTCTTATTTCCATCACCGCAATGGTAGCCGCAGCCACCATCAATATCGCAGTAAGCGAATACGGAAAATACAGGGTGGTGCGCTGGCCGTTTTCAATGGTTGAAAAGTGAAGCGGAAATAATTGGTGTTCCGTTGTACCATCGGTTACTTTCCAGATGGGTAAAAAAAGGCTTACCACCATAGTTACTACTACTAATCCCAGAAACACTGTTTGTATTCTTTGCCACATAAAAGGGTTGCGTTAACTTGCTGCAAAACTACTTAAATCGCGCAAGCCACCGAATTTAATTCTATGACAAAATCAGTTTATGTGATGGATATTTTACGTACCCCCATTGGAAAGTTTGGTGGTGCGCTGGCTTCTGTGCGGCCCGATGACCTGGCGGCCGGAGTGATTAAAAAATTGATAGAACGAAATCCACAGCTTGATGTTACCCGCATTGAAGACGTAGTGTTTGGTGCTGCTAATCAGGCCGGTGAAGACAATCGCAATGTGGCGCGCATGGCTTTGTTGCTGGCAGGCTTACCAAAAGAAATTGGTGGTGTAACGGTTAACCGGTTATGCGCCTCGGGGTTGCAAGCTATTATGGATGTCGCGCGGGCTATTGCTAATGGCGATGGCGATTGTTACATAGCCGGTGGCGTAGAGAGTATGAGTCGTGCACCGTTTGTAATGGCTAAAGCCGAAGAAGCGTTTTCGCGCAAAGCGGAAATTTTTGATACCACTATTGGCTGGCGTTTTATCAATTCAAAACTTTCAAAGTTGTATCATCCGTATTCGATGGGTGAAACTGCCGAGAACGTTGCCGAGAAATGGAAAATCAGTCGCGAGGCACAGGATAAGTTTGGCTTGACATCGCAACGCAATTATTTTGCAGCCGCTAAAGCCAATCGGTTTAAGGAAGAGTTGGTTTCGGTAATGGTTACAAAAGGCAAAGAGACTTTTGAGTTTACGCAAGACGAATACCCGCGCGAAACTTCACTTGAAAAACTGGCACAACTAAAACCTGCTTTCCGCGAAGGCGGAAGTGTTACAGCCGGAAATTCATCGGGCATTAATGATGGCGCTGCGGCTGCATTATTAATAGGAGAGAGTTATCTGAAAACCTTTTCACAAAAACCGTTGGCGCGAGTAGTGGCTATGGCTGTTGCCGGAGTTGATCCGGCATTTATGGGGGTGGGGCCGGTGCCTGCGGTGAAGAAAGCATTGCAACGTGCCGGTTTAAAAATTTCTGATATCGGTTTGTTTGAGTTGAACGAAGCCTTTGCTGCGCAATCGCTGGCTTGTATGCAGGATTTGGAAATCGATCCGCAGTTGGTAAATGTAAATGGTGGTGCTATTGCACTGGGTCATCCGTTGGGTTGCAGTGGCGTGCGCATAAGCGCTACACTCATCCACGAAATGAAAAAACGAAATGTAAAATATGGCGTAGCCACCATGTGTATTGGTGTGGGGCAGGGGGCAGCTGTGGTCTATGAAAATTGTCAAGTGTCAATTGTCAATTGACAATTTATATGCGTTACTTCTTCGAAATATCTTACAACGGTACACCCTACCACGGCTGGCAAAATCAACCCAATGCCATTAGTGTGCAGCAGGTTGTAGAAGATTGTTTTACTAAAGTGTTTCGAAAAAAGATTGATATTGTGGGCAGCGGCCGCACCGATACCGGAGTGCATTGTGTGCGGCAATTCTTTCATGCCGATATTGATGCAAAGCTGAATGAGGAAGAATGGTTGCCAAAACTTAATTCAATTCTGCCGCGTTTCATTGCCATCAATTCAATCCGACCCGTAAAAGCCGATGCCAGTGCGCGGTATGATGCGAAAGAACGCACGTACGAGTATCACATTACGCGCGTTAAAAATCCGATTCTGCTTGAACGTGCCTATTATTTTTTTAGGCCGTTGGATATGGAAATAATGGAGCGCGCCACCAATCTGTTGTTGGGCGAACATGACTTTCAATGCTTTAGTAAAACAAACACCGATGTAAATCATTTTATTTGCACCATTAAATCGGCCCGCTGGAATCAAAAAGGCGACATGCTTGTTTTTACGATTACAGCAAACCGGTTTTTGCGGGGTATGGTTCGCTCGGTAGTAGGCACGTTATTAAATGTGGGCTCTGGTAAAACAACCTTGAAACAATTTCAGGAGATTTTAAAAAGTAAAGATCGCAAGCAAGCCGGTATGAATGTACCAGCCGATGCGCTGTATCTGATTAATGTGAAGTATCCGAAATCAATATTTTTATAGAACTCGAAAACCTTTAAGGTTTAATCTTTAATGCGTAAAAAAACCTTATAGGTTTGTAAAGTCGGAGTGAGGCAATGGAAAAAGAAAAAGTAAGCAGTGGTAATATCATCGACTGGAAAGTTGTAAAGCGTATTCTGGAATTTATTCGTCCGTATCGCGGCCGTTTTTATTTCTTGATTGTGTTAACCTTTCTGCTGGGCGTGTTAACGCCCATCAGGCCCATGCTTATTCAATATACGCTGGATAAACACGTGGGCGCAGGCGAATACTGGAGCATGGTGTATGTCATGATTCTCATTCTTGCCTTACTCGTATTACAATCGGGCGTGCAATATGTTCATACCTATTTATCGGGGCGTATAGGGCAATATGTTATCCGCGACCTTCGTGTGCAGCTCTATCAGCACATTGTAAACCTGCGGCTTAAATTTTTTGATAAAACACCTATAGGCCGATTGGTAACGCGCACCATTTCAGATGTTGAAACCCTAAACGATGTTTTTAGCGAAGGTCTTGCCGCTATGGCAGGCGATTTATTGCAGATAGTATTTATACTGGGCGTAATGTTTTATATGGACTGGCGCATGGCTCTGGTTAGTTTATCCACCATTCCGCTTATGCTATTGGCTACTTATGTGTTCAAGGAAAAAATAAAAGTAACGTTCAACGATGTGCGCAATGCCGTATCCAATCTCAATTCGTTTGTGCAGGAACATCTTACCGGTATAAGTATTGTGCAGATGTTTGGCACCGAAAAAAAAGAGTACCAAAAATTTAAAGAAATCAATAAAGAGCATCGCGATGCGCACTTGCGCTCGGTACTTTACTATTCAGTTTATTTTCCGGTAGCCGAAGTAATTGCAGCGATGGGTATTGGATTATTGGTTTGGTATGGAGCGAAATCGGCCATCAACGTGGAGCAAACGGGTATTACCATTGGTAAGCTTACCGCGTTTATCATGTTCATTCAAATGTTCTTCAGGCCTATTCGCATGATTGCCGATCGGTACAACACGTTGCAAATGGGTGTGGTAAGTTCATCGCGCATTATCAGTTTGCTGGATGATAAGGCAGATCAAATGGCAAACGGAACCTACAAGCCCGAGCGCGTTACCGGTCAGGTAAGTTTTAACAAAGTGTGGTTTGCTTATAATGATCAGGATTATGTGCTGAAAGAGATTAGCCTTGAAATAAAATCAGGCGAAACCATTGCTTTGGTAGGAGCTACAGGTGCCGGTAAGTCTTCTATTATTAATCTGCTCAATCGTTTCTATGAAATTAACCGGGGCGAAATAAAAGTAGATGGCATCGACATTAAAGAATATGAACTGGGCGCACTTCGAAAAAACATTGGCGTGGTGCTGCAAGATGTATTTCTGTTTTCTGATACTATTCGCAACAACATAACGCTGGGTAACCCTGATGTTACTGACGAAATGATTTTGCACGCAGCCGATCAGGTGGGTGCGCGTAAGTTTATTGATCGCCTTCCGGGTGGATTAGATTATAATGTAATGGAGCGCGGCTCTACGTTATCGGTGGGCCAGCGGCAATTGCTCTCGTTTATCCGGGCTATGGTTTACAACCCAAAAATTCTGGTGTTGGATGAAGCCACTTCATCGGTAGATAGCGAAACTGAAGAGATGATTCAGGATGCTATTTCAAAGATGATGGACGGCCGTACGTCTATTGTTATTGCGCATCGTCTCTCTACCATACAACGGGCCGATAAAATTCTGGTGTTGGAGAAGGGTGAAATCAAAGAAAGCGGTACGCATGAAGACTTACTTGGCACCGATGGCCTGTATGCCCAACTACACAAAATGCAGTACAAAGAGGTAGTTTAGCGTTCAACCCCCGAAATCTACCGCTTACCCTTTGGTGTCGGCAAAAGCATTATATTTGCTTTAATGCGTTTCAGAAAAGCGACTTTCTTTTTGTTTTTAGGCTTGCTAACAAGTACAGTTTTGTGCCATGCGCAGGTACGCAAAAGTGTTAGAAGTGCTTCGTTCCGCCAGCCGGTGGTTAGCCGCAACAAGGCAAAAGTAATGTGTCCTATTTTTGAAACCAGCCAATATCCGTATCAGGGCATTGGCTTTAAAATGGGCGATCCGTTTGCACTCACTTACAAATTTTATCCTAATAAAAAATGGGCCTTTGCGGCTGATGGAGGCAAAGCTGCGAGTGGACTTTATAACCGGTATTATCGCAATGCATTCCAAACCTATCTGCCGGATTCATTGACAGAAAGTGAAAGCATTTCCTACATCTCTCACAAACCTAATAGCGACTGGTTTCTGGAGGCCAAGTTTTTGTATCAGTGGAATGCTGAGAAAGTTTCGAAAGGATTACAATTATATGCTGGCCTTGGCTGGCAATGGCGTAGTACGGGACTTACCTACGACTATATCTATGAAGATTCGGGTCCATCGCAGGAAAGTAATCTGCGCAAGTTTTCGCGTAATCGTTTTACGTACGGCCCGGTAGGTGTGCTGGGTTTTGAATACTCTTACTTCTCGTTGCCTATTTCGGCATTCATCGAAATAGAATGGTTTACCGATGTACTGCTCGACCCTGGCTATCAGCGCTTTCAGGGTGGTGTAGGTTTACGCTACGTATTCTAACCGCATTTTCATCTTTCATATTTTCAGCAGGTATATCATTTGCTGTTTCATAGTCGTTGGGTTTCAATAACCCTGATAAACTTTTAAAAACGACTTTAAAATCAAAAACAGATTGTTATGAAGCGATTAGCATTCCTCATTATGTTGATTATTTCCACAGCCGCAGTGGCGCAACAGCAAGGTATTGGTCTGCGTCTGGGCGACCCGATGGGGGTGAGTTATAAAAAATATTTCGGGCGCACGCATGCCATCGAGTTTGGTATAGGATCGGTTCCGGCCAACTGGAATAATCAGTACTACATAAATTCATTTCAGGAGTATCCGCGCTACGATGGTTATCGTTACCAAAACCACACCGTGCAAAGCACGCTATACCTGCAAGCCCGGTATTTATTTCAGTACAACATTCCGGTGCAAAACATGGAAGGAAAATTAGAATGGTATTGGGGTGGAGGTGCTATACTCAAGGCTTCCAAAATTCAATATCGGTATCAGAATCGCGAAGCACCATTTGTGCCAGCCAGAGATATAATTAACGACATTGATTTGGGGCCAGAAGGAATTATAGGTTTGGAATATACTTTTCAGGATGTGCCCATGACGGTATTTGGTGAAACCAGTTTGTTTATGGAGATAGCAGACCGGCCAGCCACCATTCGTGGATTTGGTGGATTAGGCGTGCGCTATAATTTTTATAAACGATAAGCGAATTAAAATCAGAACCACTCTCTACTTCCGATTATGTTCTCCTTTTCTCTGGGGTCAGGAAACAAATTTTCTGTAGGGGTAACCTGTTTGCAGAGATGCAAATGATTTATCTCTATCGCCTTAACGATTAAGCGATATTTAAAATCGAAATCCTTCTCAATCCGATTATGTTCCCCTCTCCTCTGGAGAGGGGTTAGGGGTGAGGTCCTCCTCCACCAACATTTGCTTTTCGTATAGTTCGCGGTAAGCACCCGGTGTGCCAATCAGTTCGTCATGTGTGCCTGCTTCTACAATGCGGCCATCGTCTAACACAATTATTTTGTTGGCCAGCTTGGCCGATGAAACCCGATGCGAAATGATGATGCTGGTACGGCCCTGCATAATCTTTTTCATGCTATTTAGAATGGTGTTTTCGGTTTTGGTATCTACAGCCGAAAGGGCATCATCTAATATTAAAATTTTGGGTTCGCGCACAATAGCGCGTGCAATGGAAACCCGTTGTTTTTGTCCACCCGAAAGTGTTATGCCGCGCTCGCCTACGCGGGTGTTAAACCCTTGCGGGAAGGCTATGATGTTGGTGTACACATCGGCATCTTTGGCGGCTTGCGTAATTTTTTCTTCCTTCAATTCCGCTAACCCAAACCCAATGTTATTATAAATGGTATCGCTAAACAGAAAAACATCTTGCGGCACAATGCCGGTTTGACTGCGCAAGTTGTTCAGGTTGTAATCTTTTAAGGGTACATCATCAATGCGAACTTCGCCTTCGGTTACATCAAACAACCGGCTTATCAAATTGGCGATTGTGCTTTTGCCCGAGCCCGTGGTTCCGATTATCGCAAGCGATTCGCCCGGCTTAATGCTGAACGAAATATTTTTTAATGCCTGAATGCCCGTGTCCGGATACACAAACGAAACCTTATCGAACTCAACTTTGCCCGCTATTTCGCGCGTTACATTTTTTTCTGAAACTATATCCGTCTGGTTTTTCAGAAACTCATTAATTCGTTTTTGAGAAGCTTCTGCTCTTTTCACCAGGCTGCTCGTCCACCCCAGTGAAGTTACCGGCCACGTTAAAATATTCACATAGATTATAAACGCAGCAATATTGCCAAACGTAAGGGTGCCATTAATTACTTCAACACTGCCTGCATACACCGTAAGCACGGTACTCAATCCAATAAGCCCCATAATAAGCGGAAAGAACATTGCCTGCACACGGGTTAGCTTTAGCGATTGGTGTTTATACTCTTCACTTTCTCGTGTAAAGTTTTGCACCGATTCTTTTTCACGCGTAAACGATTTTAATACCCGGATACCCGAAAAAGCTTCCTGCACAAATGTGCTTAACCGCGATTGACTTTTCTGAATTTGTTCTGACCGATGTTCTACAATATTGTTCACATAGAAAATACTGATAGACAATAAAGGAAGTGGGATAAGCGCATAAAGGGTAAGCTTAGGGCTAATGATAAACATGAACGGTATGAGCATCATAAAAAGCGTAACCAGTTGCAGGCCATACATAATAGATGGCCCCAGGTACATGCGCACCCGGCCTACATCTTCGCTTATGCGATTCATTAAATCGCCTGTGCTGTTTTTGCGATAGAAACTTAAGGGTAGTGATTGGTAGTGTTCAAAGATTTCGTTCTTTAAATCGTACTCTATCAGGCGACTCATTACAATCAGCGTCTGGCGCACAAAGTAAAGGAACACCCCACGCAGCAAAGCCATGATTAAAATCAATACGGCATAAAGCAAAATGCCACCCGAAAAAATCTTAAAGAAATTACCCTGCAGGGTTGAGCGATCGAATAAACCATATACCCGAATGTTATCCACTACCAGGTCGATAGAATAACGCACTAATTCTGCGGGCAGAATCTGAAACGCATTGCTTATAATAACAAACAAGAGCCCCAGCAGCATGTGCCATTTGTACTTCAGCAGGTATTTGTTTAGGTATTTAAGTTCTTTCATTACGGAGGAAAGTAAAACTTGTTTACAATTACCAGACAAAGTTTGCAATACTAAACTGAAATTGCCGGTAACTAAGGATTATTCGCAGCAGACTAAGTTAGCGGAAATAGTCATGTTATCATAAAATCCAGGGATGACGTCTGGCGTGGAGGTCTCATCAGAGAAATTACGAAATATAGAAGGTTCTAAAGTGATAGAAGTAGAACTATTTTTATGTGAAACTTCAAATTCATAAAAAGAGGAGTAGTAGTTTTTTCCAACTTTCAAAACGTTATTATAGGTATAGATATTAACGTCTGGACTGTTACTGAAAGGTTCTGGTGTATATACTCCATTAGGAGGTGTATCCTGATAGAAAAAAAATGATAAGTAAACAACAGAATTTTCATTAATTTGATTTACTCCCTGTATCAGATAGTATTTAATTAAAAACTCATCGATTCCATTAGTGTAGCGGAATTCCCGTAAGCCACAAGAAACTCTGTTAAAACTAAAAGTCATCCGGTCAACTTTATAGGTTGAATAATTGCACAAAATTTCATTCGTAAAAAATTTATCGGAACCTGAATCAGTAAACTGTTTACCAATTTGCTCGGACGTAAAAGTCATTAGGTCTCGCTGGATCAAGGCAAAAATTTGCGCTTCATTAAGTGGTGAAGTCCTGGAGCCTTCATCTGAACAAGCCAATACGCTAAAAACCAGTAGAATTAGGGATGAAACTTTTCGCATAATGTTGGCAATCAATTTAGAATACAAACCCTAATCTAATTGAGCTGTTAAAATTTGGGCCTATGCGGAAACTTGAGCCGCCTTTAATCGCCTCAGGATTAGTTTGGTTACCTGGGAAGTCTACTTCAATATCCGCATCTTTTATATTCTCAAAACCAAATCCAAATTCTGTTCCCACATAAAATCTTTTTGCAAAATAGTAGTCGGCCCCAAAAATTAAGTTAGCCCCTAATCGCGTAAAACCACGTTCCACTCCACTATTAGACCAAGCCCCTTTAACAGTAGTTACGTTATCATCTCCAAATTCTCCTTTCGAAGTTTTAAATGCAATATCTAAATCCACACCATAGTAGGGTGATAGGCGCTCAGTACCTTTAAAATGCTTTTCAAAACCTGGGCGCAGATTGACAAATGTTGCACTAACTTTTTCGTCATCGGCTGGCTTGTCGGATTGGTAATCAAATGAAATACCCATACGAAAAGCCTTATTATCGCTGGTAAAATGACGAAACCGTAGGTAGCGAATATTAACAGGCGAAGAAGAGAAGGGATTCAGATTTACTTCAGCCGTCCAGTTTTTGGCCTCTGGCTTTATACTAGACTCATCTTGCGCGTAAATACTTGAAACTGCAACTAAGAATACAAACAATGTTGATATATTTTTTTTCATAAGATTAGTTTTGATTCCTAAAGATCGCTTTCATTTTAACGAACTCAAAATCCAGCGCCAAACATTTAGTTAAAACTCACGGAGGCTTTCATATAAACTAAAAAATGAATTCTTAAAATATAGGTATCAGTGACAAGTGTTATGTACTTTTGCGCTCGATAAAACGTTCTTTCGTCATGCTTAACAGACGTACCCTCCGCATCAAAATTATGCAAAGCCTTTTTGCCTTCGAGCAATGTAAGGAAGCTAACCACTTGTTGGCCCACGATTTAATAGACGAAAGATTTCAGCCCGACCTTAATTCTATGGAGCCGCAGGACAAAGAACTTCTGCGCAAACAGAAAAAAGCAGCCATGCAGCTTTTTGAACGCAAGTTCAGAGGCAAGGAAGTTGAAGAAAACTCCGATGCTAAAATAAACAGCACAGTTGACGAAGCCTTTGAGTTATTCAACAAACAAGTGAAAAAAGATCAGTCTTTTCTTTCGAAGAACATTATAATCGAAATAGAAAAACTAACCGGAATTTACCACGATGTATTAAGCCTGCTGATTGAGTTTGCAAGTCTGGCCGCAGCCGAAAAAAAAGTAAATCATTCGCATTATGCCAATAACCCGTTGGTAACGGCATTGGCCAACCACACGGAATTAACAGCCAGTTTGCTCAAGTCTGGAAGCATGTGGGTGAAACACAAAGACAGCGTGCGCAGTTGGTTTAAGGAAGTGGTAAAAGAAGACGATGCCTACCAGGAATTTATAGCAAGTAAAAAACCATCAGAAGAAGATCAACGGGCCATCATTAAACATTTGGTACGCAAACGCATTCTGGGTGCCGGGCCCATCAACGATTTTTTAGAAGCCGAAGATATTCGTTGGGCCGAAGACCGTGAGATAATCAAAAGCCTGGTAGATAAAACCATTAAATCGTTTGAAGGTACGCAGGTGGTGCTGCAAAAGCTTTCGCTGGATTGGGAAGATGACAAACTGTTTGTGAACAAACTCTTTACCAACACCATAGAGCTAGACGAAAAATATAAACAACTAATTGCGCAGAATACCCGCAATTGGGAAGTGGACCGGTTGCCGCTAACCGACAGAGTAATATTAGAGATGGCACTGGCCGAAATGGTAACGTTTCCTAACATTCCCGTTAAGGTTACTATAAACGAGTACATTGAACTTACCAAAGAATACAGCACCCCTAAAAGCCGCCAGTTTATAAATGGTATTCTGGATGTAATGTCCAAAGCCATGAAAGATTCCGGGGCGATTAAAAAGAGTGGCCGTGGGCTGATTGATAATAAGTAACCTGTATAAACCTGACAGGTTTTTGATTTACTTAGTTTAAAAGAACCTGTCAGGTTTATTCATTGAAAGACCTGTCAGGTTTTGTGGAAAAAAGGGCTTTAAGTTTTATCTTTACGATCCCTAAAATCTAAGTTATGGGCAAAAAAGGAAGTAATGCATTAATGGCTTTTTTGGCAGGAGCTGCGGTAGGCGCAGTTTTGGGCGTTTTGTATGCACCCGATAAGGGTTCTAACACGCGCGAGAAACTCTCTTTCCAATTGGACAAGTACAAAAAAATGCTGGAAGAGATGTTGGCCGATCTGGTATCGGGCAAAGAAACACCGCTTACTACCGAAGCAAAATCGCAAGGCCAGAAGGTGGTTTCTGAAGCTAAGGACAAAGCTCAACGCCTGCTGGATGATGTGGATGAACTACTGGAACAAATTCGTGGGAACAAGAACAGTTAATGATATGTTAATCTGCCGGTAAGACAAACTTTGCCGGTTTTAACAACCTAATTTTGAAACCTTAACCGAAACTAAAATAAACAGAATATGAAGATCACATTCAGAGTATTGTCAGCATTGGCGCTGGTGGTTGTGATGATGAGTTGCAACGACCGTGCTGCCGAAAAAAGAATTGCCGAACTGGAAAGCCGTCTGGCCCAGATTGAAGGAAACAAAAGCGCAACAACTCCGGCTATAACACCGGATGCAACTCCAACCACACCCGAAGAAAAACCAGAAGGACCGTTGCCAGTAGCACAGTTTGAGAAAATTGAACATGACTTCGGTACCATTAGCGAAGGCCAGAAAGTTACCCACATTTACAAAGTGAAAAACACTGGTGAAGCTCCTTTGATTATTCAAAGCGCACAACCTTCCTGCGGCTGTACAGTGCCCACCTGGTCGCAGGAGCCAATTCCGGTTGGCGGCACAGGACAAATTACTGCCGAGTTTGATAGCGGTGGAAAGCCAGGCATCAACAATAAAACAATTACCGTTACTGCCAACACCTGGCCTAAGGTTACAACACTTCGCTTTAAGGCGATGGTAACCCCAAAGCCTGATGGAGCCAACGGCCCGGTGAAATAATAAAACGATAACAATGTCAACAAGCATCCCAGACCTTATGGTTTGGGATGTTTCTTTTAATGGGTAACTTAGCGGCCCAAAATTTATATTATGATTTACTCGATTTTAGTACAAGCTCAAACACCCGGAGGAAGTGGATTAACTACTCAACTTCTTTTTATGGGCGCGCTGATTGCCGTGTTTTATTTCTTTATGATCCGTCCGCAGCAGAAAAAAGCGAAAGACCAGAAAAAGTTTACCGAAGAAATTAAGAAAGGCGACTACATAGTAACCATTGGTGGACTTCATGGCAGAATTGCCGAAATAGAAGACGATGCATTTATTATTGAAGTAGAGCGTGGAGGAAGACTGAAGTATTCTAAGTCAGCGGTTTCTATGGAATCTACTAAAGCAGCGGCAGGCAAGAAGCCAGCAGCGTAAGCAATTAACTTACTAATCCGGTAAGAGTATGAACGTGGTAAAACTATTGGTCAATCTCTTTCAATTTAACCGGACAAACTGGAAGGCGGTTTCGTTGTGTTTTTTTGCAGCGGCCGTCTTCTGGCTTTTTAGTGCCTTCAACAAAAATTACGCTACCGAAGTCCGCTTTCCATTGCAGGTAGTTTACAATGAAAGTCGCTTTATACCGGTTAAAAATCTACCTACTGAATTACGCCTGAATGTAAGTGGCAATGGGTGGGATTTGTTTCGCAAAAGTTTAGGCGTAAGCCTGCCAGAGTTAACACTAAACATTGAGCGTCCGCTTGAATTAAAAAAAATTCCGGGCGCGGCTTTGCCGCCCTTGCTCGCTTCTCAGCTTGGCGGATTGGCGATTAACTATGTTGTTAACGATACCCTGAGTTTGCAGTTTGACGAACGCGATACGCATACGTTTAGAGTAGAACCCGACCTTACCGATGTGTGGTTTCGCGAAGGCTTCGGTCGCATTAGTGTAGTGAGGGTGTTGCCAGACTCAGCACGGTTAGAAGGCCCACGCGCTATTCTCCATCGTATGGCCGATGTAGTAAAAGTAAAAATGCCCAAGCTTACGCTGGATGAAAACTATAAAGGCGAAGTTCAAATTGTGCTACCCGATTCGTTGAAGTTAGTGGTAAATCCGCCAGCTGTTACTGTGATGTTTGAAGTAGGTGCAATAGAAACAATAGCGCTGCAATTGCCAGTTGAAATTATAAATCGTCCTGTGGCTGTTAAAAATTTTTCGGTGGATAGCGCGCGCATTTTTTTTCGAGTAGCGCGAGCCCATCGCACACGCATGGAAACCGAACTTAAGCAACTGGTTGTTCGGGTTGATCTGAAAGACAAACCGAGAGGTACACACAAAATATTACCAGTACTAAGCCGGTTGCCCGATGGTGTGGAGCTAGCGGCTATCGATTCGCTTGAAGTAAGATTTTAGAAAAGCGTTAAGCTTCAGGTTATAATTCTAAGGTTCACAAAAACATGGGCAATCCATTACAAATAGGAATTACGGGTGGCATCGGCTCGGGCAAAAGTCTGGTTTGTAAAATTTTTAACGCGCTGGGCACACCTACATACGATGCCGATAGCCGAGCGAAAATGGTAATGACCACTGACGGAATACTGGTAGAAGCAATCAAAAAAGAATTCGGAGTTTTGTCTTACGATGCGAAGGGTGTTCTTAACAGACAGCATCTGGCAAATAGTGTATTTAATCAACCCGATAAACTTAAGCGCCTGAATGAATTGGTGCATCCGCGGGTAGCGTTAGATTATAAACATTGGATGAGCAGCCAGACGAATGTTAAATATGTGTTAAAAGAAGCAGCCCTGTTGTTTGAGTCAGGATCTTATCAATCGCTGGATAAAATAATTGTTGTAACCGCACCGGAAACTCTTAGAGTGCAGCGGGTGTTAATACGTGATCCGCATCGTAGTGCTGAGCAAACGAAAGAGATTATTCGTAATCAGATGGAAGAAGAAGAAAAAACAAAAAGAGCCGATTACGTTATTGTGAATGATGAAACTACATTACTTATCCCGCAAGTGCTTAACCTGCATCTGCAATTTATCGCTTAGAATTTCCCGTTTTAATTTGATTAGAGAGATTATGATTTTGAACTCCCACCGTTTTGCTGCCTTGTTGGTTGTGATCGTATTGGCTTCCTGCCAAAGTAAAAAAACACCCGTGCAGGCAAACAACCGTAATATGGGCCCCATGGTGGTAGATGGTTTTTTAGTAACGCCTCAAACCATCAGCGATAAAATTGAAGTGCCCGGTTCGCTTATGCCTGCAGAAGAAACACAGATTCGTACAGAAGTAAGTGGCCGTGTAGTGCGCCTTAATGTTCAGGAAGGTACAACGGTAAATCAAGGCGAACTCTTGGTGAAGTTGTTTGATCAGGATTTGCAGGCTAACCTGAAAAAACTTCAGGTGCAGTTAGAGATTGCCAACAAAAACGAAGAACGTCTGCGCGAATTACTTTCTATTAATGGTATTAGTCAACAGGATTATGATTTGAGTAAACTTAATGTAGAAAACCTAAAGGCCGATATTGAGTCTGTTCAGATTGCAATTTCGAAAACTGAAATTCGTGCACCTTATCGCGGAAGAGTAGGGTTGCGTAATGTCAGCCTGGGTACGTATTTATCGCCCACAGAAATCATAACCACCATCCGTCAGGTTGAACAATTGAAACTTGAGTTTGCCGTACCTGAGAAGTATGCAAAAGATGTTAGGGCCGGAAGCAAAGTAGTTTTTCGGGTGGATGGCGGAAACCGCGATCATATTGCTTCAGTAATTGCTACCGAAAGCGGAGTAGATCAAACTACACGTACGCTGCGCATTCGTGCGTTGGTTACGTCCAATCATACCGAGTTAGTACCAGGAATTTTTGCTAAAGTGTTTTTGCAATTGGGTAACAGCACAAACGCTATGTTAATTCCTACACAGGCGGTGTTGCCACAAATCCGCAATAAGCAGGTTATTCTTTTAAGAAAAGACAGTGCGTTTTTCACCACCGTAGAAACCGGCATTCGCGATTCGGTGTATGTACAAATTTTGAATGGCATAAAGCCTGGCGATACCGTAGTGACTACTGGTTTAATGGCCATTCGCCCGAATGCAAAAATCAAAATCGGAAGTTTAAGTCGTTACCAATCTAAATAAACCCGACTTATGAACATTTCAGAATTAAGTTTGAAGAGACCCGTATTGGCGTTCGTTATGAACATCATTCTGGTGGTGTTTGGTATAATTGGATTTCAATCGCTTGGCGTGCGCGATTATCCGGCTATCGATCCGCCAGTAATTAGTGTGAGTACTTCTTATTCAGGCGCCAATGCGGATATCATTGAATCGCAGATTACTGAGCCAATCGAAAAAGCAGTTAATGGCATTGCGGGTATTAAAAATATCACGTCTTCATCAAGCGTAGGCCGAAGTAACATCAATATTGAATTTAACCTGGAGGTTGATCTGGAAGCTGCAGCCAACGATGTGCGCGACAAAGTTTCGCAAGCTACCCGCCAGTTGCCCGATGATTTACAAAGCCCCCCCACAGTTTCAAAAGCCGATGCTAATTCGGGTCCGATCATTAGTATGACGGTGCAGAGTAACACGCGCAACCATCTTGAACTTACCGAGTATGCCAACAACGTGTTGGTAGAACGTTTACAAACTATTCCCGGTGTAAGTGGTATTCAGATCTGGGGCGAGAAACGTTTTGCTATGCGCATCTGGATTGATCCGGCAAGACTTAGTGCATATGGGTTAACGGCATTAGATGTGCAGCAAGCCTTAAATCGTGAAAACGTAGAATTACCGGCTGGTAAAATTTCGGGGAACTCAACCGAACTTACGGTGCGCACTTTTGGTCGGTTGTTTACAGAAGAAGAATTTAACAATGTAATTATTAAGTCTTCGCCCGATAGCGACATCCGCTTGCGCGATATTGGTGAAGCGGTGCTGGGGCCTGAGAATGAAGAATCAATTCTGCGCGAAAGCAATATTGGCATGGTGGGTATGGCAATCGTGCCATTGCCCGGCTCCAACTATGTTTCCATTTCCGATGAGTTCTATAAGCGGATGGATCAAATCAAGAAAGAAGTACCGAGCGACATCCGGCTGGATATTGCGATGGATCAAACGGTATTCATCAAGCGTTCTATTCTTGAAGTGGAGGAGACGCTTATCATTTCATTTAGTCTCGTAGTACTAATTATTTATTTGTTCTTCCGCGATATGCTAATCGCGTTGCGCCCGCTTATTGATATTCCGGTTTCATTGTTGGCCACATTCTTTATTATGTACCTGTGTGGCTTTTCAATCAATGTATTAACCATGCTGGGGATTGTGCTGGCTACAGGTCTGGTGGTGGATGATGGTATTGTGGTAACGGAAAACATTTATAAAAAATTAGAAGGTGGCATGAATAAATATCAGGCCGCGCTGGAAGGATCAAAAGAAATTTTCTTTGCGGTTATCTCTACCTCCATTACGCTGGCCATTGTATTCTTACCTATTCTCTTTTTGCAAGGCTTTACCGGCCGATTGTTTACAGAGTTTGGCGTGGTGGTAGCGGGTGCAGTATTGGTTTCAGCTTTTGTATCGCTTACGCTTACGCCTGTATTGAGTGTAAAACTTACGCGCAGTCATCACAAGCACTCCTGGTTTTATAATGTAACCGAACCTTTCTTTCAAAAAATGGAAAGTGGTTATGCAAACTTGTTGGGTAAGTTTATGAATGTGCGCTGGATGGCGACAGCTATTATTCTTGCTTGTTTGGGAATTACCTACCTGATAGGATCCAACATTCAATCAGAACTTGCGCCACTTGAAGACAGAAATCAATTTCGGTTGCAGTTAACCGCGCCCGAAGGCACTGCGTACGAGTACATGGATAACTATGTGCGCGAGATGGTTGACTTTGTTATCGACTCAGTTCCAGAACATAAAACAGCACTATCGGTAACGGCACCTGGCTTTACAGGAAGCGGTTCGGTTAACACCGGATTTGTTCGGGTTACCTTGGTTGATCCAGATCAGCGCGAGCGTTCGCAACAGGAAATTGTAGATGCCGTTAGTCGCAATCTGAAAAATTTCCCGCAAGGCCGCGCTTTCGCGATTCAGGAACAAACTATTTCAGTAGATAGACGTGGTGGCTTGCCCGTAGCATTTGTAATTCAAAACAACAACTTTGATAAACTGAAAGAAGCTATTCCTAAAATGTTGCTGGCGGCCAATCAACATCCTGATTTACAAACCGTAGATATTGATCTGAAGTTTAACAAACCAGAGTTGCGTGTACAAATCAATCGCCTGAAGGCAACGCAACTGGGCGTGAGTGTGCAAGACATTTCGCAAACGCTGCAATTGGCGTATAGTAATTTGCGCTTTGGCTATTTTACCCGCGATGGAAAACAATATCAGGTAATGGGGCAAGTATCTAAACCAAATCGCGATGATCCTGCTGATTTAAAAAATCTTTATGTGCGGGCACGTTCAGGTGAATTGGTTTCAATTGATAACCTGGTAACCATAGAAGAATCTACTACCCCTCCAACCTTGTATCGTTTCAACCGGTTTAAGTCGGCCACCATTTCGGCTGGACTTGCGCCTGGTAAAACAGTGGGTGATGGAATTAAGGCGATGGAACAAATTGCAAGCGAACAATTAGACGAAACGTTTACAACTTCCCTCTCGGGCGTGTCACGCGATTTTGCAGAGAGCTCGGGCAATACAGCGTTTGCCTTTTTGCTTGCGCTTGCGCTTATCTATCTGGTATTGGCTGCCCAGTTTGAGAGCTTTGTTGATCCGTTTACCATTATGCTTACTGTACCATTGGCTATTTGCGGAGCCTTGATTTCGCTCTGGGTTTTCGGACAAACTCTTAATATCTTCTCACAGATAGGTATGATCATGTTGATTGGATTGGTAACCAAAAACGGAATTCTTATAGTTGAATTTGCCAACAAAAAACGCGAAGAAGGTTTATCTAAAATGGAGGCGGTGTTAGAAGCTTCGCGCTTGCGCTTGCGTCCTATTTTGATGACCAGCTTAGCGATGGCATTGGGTTGTTTGCCTATTGCTTTATCGTTAGGAGCAGCATCCACCAGTCGTAAACCATTGGGTATTGTAATTGTGGGCGGAGTAATTTTCTCGCTCGTATTAACCTTGTTTGTAATACCTGCCATGTACACGTATTTGTCGCGCCAACGCAAGCATAATCCGCTTGACGAAGCGATAACAGTGCCTTTGCAAAAACCAGAACTTGCGTATGAAGCTTAAAGTTATTGCCGCCCTGGTGGTGGTAAGTTCAATTACATTGCCGGCATTTTCTCAGAAGCAGGTTTTATTGGATGAAGTTATAGGTCTCGCATTAGAGAACGGGTACGATGTACGTCTTTCCAAAAATGCATTAGAGGCAGCCACTACCGATAATGGTTTTGCTATAGGGGGTTATTTGCCACAGCTCAATGGAACGGCATCTACAACATGGAACAACAACAATCAAAAACTGGAGTTTGAGGATGCCTCAAGAAATAATAGTGGTAAAGCAGAATCGAATAATACTGCTGCGGGTGTTCAGCTAAACTGGTTGTTATTTGATGGTACCAGAATGTTTGCAACCCGTGCCCGCCTTGCCGAACTGGAGAAACAGGGAATGGTTAACGTAAAAAACCAGATGGTTAACACCATTGCGCAGGTTGTTACTAATTACTATAACATCATTCAGCAAAAGCAACAACTAAGAGCATTGGTAGAACTGATGTCGCTTAACGAAGAGCGGGTTCGGTTAGCCGATCGCAAACTTTCGGTAGGCGCTGGCATTAAACAAGAGTTGTTGCAAGCCAAATTAGATTTGAACGCACAGCGCACGCAATTCATTAATCAGCAAACGGCAATCGAGCAATTAAAAAATCAACTGAATGTGTTGGTAGGCATGAAACTACCAGGAACATTTGAGGTTTCGGATTCTATTGAGATAAATCTCGCCATCACAAAAGAGGAAATAGCAGAAAACATTGACAGCAAAAATTTTCTGTTGCAATCTTTCCGCCAGAATATGTCGGTAGCGCGTTTACAATACCGCGAGCGCTTTGGAGAATATTTCCCCACGATTTCATTCGGGGCAGCATACAATTATTCGTTTACCGATAATAAAACTTTAATCAATCCATTTCAGGCATTATCTAACAGAAGCAATGGTTATAATTATGGCTTCACGCTCGGGGTGCCTATTCTCAATAACTTTGTTACCCGTAGAAATGTGCAGCAGGCTGAGATCAATTTTAACCGTCAGGAATTATTGTACGAGCAGCAACGTGCCGTAATCAACACCGCAGTTCAAAATGCGTATGTGAATTACGATAATGCCCGCAAGGTTTTATTAATTGAAGAAGAGAACATTCTGCTTGCTAAAGAGAATGCCAGCATTGCTATGGAAAGCTTTAAGCGCGGTGTAAGTACGTTTATTGAGCAGCGCACGGCCCAGCAAAGTCTGGAAGATGCTTACAACCGACTGATCAATGCGCGGTACCTGGCTAAAGTTGCTGAAACAGAATTGTTAAGACTAAGTGGCGATTTGCTGAAGTAACTTATTCGGCTGTCTCGGCTTTCACTTCCTGTTCTTCGCGTTTCATTACCCAGAAGTTGTTATAACCTTCGCCTACCTGAATAGAAAGATAGCCGTTAGCCAACAACTCCAGCACCGAAAGAAAATTAAAGATCAACCCAATGCGGGTAGGGGCCGATTCCAGTAACTCTACAAACGATACGCGTTCTTTTACCGTAACGGCATTCAAAATCATTTCTTTCTGCCCTTCCATGGTGAAGGGATATTGAATAACCTGATGCACCGGTTTGTTTTTTTCTTCTTCGGCACGCTTCAATACCTTTTCGAATACAGTAAGCAGTTTAAATAAATCTACATCCTGCAGTTCGGCTTCCACGTTGGTACTTTCGGCAAGCGCACGTAATTCTTTCATCAGGTTACCGCGCTTCTCTTTCATCAGCTCGGTTTCTTCCATTTTATGGAATTGCTCAACCACCGATTTATACTTCTTGTACTCCATCAGGTGTTTCACCAGTTCTTCGCGCGGATCAATTTCGTTGCCTTGTTCATCCAACTGCGGTCGTGGCAACAACATTTTGGATTTAATCCGCATAAGCGTGGCCGCTACCAGAATAAACTCGCTGGCAACCTCTACGTTTAAGGTTTCAAGCCCGCGGATGTACTCCAGAAAATCGTTGGTGATTTTGGAAATAGGAATATCATTAATGTCCAACTCATCGCGTTCAATAAAAAACAACAACAGGTCGAACGGGCCTTCAAATAAGGGTAAACGAATTTCAAATTGTTCCTGCTCCATAATCAGTCTAAAAAGAAGATCGCAAAAATAAGCAGCTTTGGCTCCCGATAGGAATATTTATCCTCAAACTAACCACAAAACCTCCACCCGCTCTAATTCGCTACATTTGCATTTAAATATTACATTTAACTCGATTTGAACAGTTACCACGTACTGTTGTTTAAGAATAACGGTTCCAAATCCGATACCCGATGCTGATTACACCCGGAAAACTACTGGCACAGATTAACAGTCCTTCAGACCTTAAAAAGCTCGATCAGGTTCAATTGGTGCAAGTTTGCGAAGAACTGCGCCAGTTTATAGTAGATAATGTGTCGGTTTACGGAGGGCATTTTGGTGCCAGTTTGGGTGTGGTTGAGCTTAGTGTAGCGTTACATTATGTGTTTAATACTCCGCACGACCAATTAGTTTGGGATGTGGGGCATCAGGCCTACGGACATAAGATTTTAACCGGTCGCAGAGATTCATTTCACACCAACCGGGTTTATAAAGGCATTTCCGGATTTCCGAAGCGCAAAGAAAGTGAGTACGATACGTTTGGGGTAGGGCATTCCTCCACATCGGTATCGGCAGCGTTGGGTATGGCTATGGCTTCCAAATATCAAGGCCTGAACGAAAAACAACATATTGCGGTAATTGGCGATGGCGCCCTTACTGGTGGTATGGCCTTCGAGGGTTTGAATCATGCCGGGGTTTCTGATTCTAACTTGCTTATTATTCTCAACGACAATTGTATGTCGATTGATCCAAACGTAGGGGCGCTTAAAGATTATCTTACGGATATAACCACCTCGCGAACCTATAACCGGTTGAAAGATGATGTGTGGAAATTGCTCGGCAAACTTTCCACGTTTGGAAAGAGTGCCCAGGAAATTGTATCGAAAGTTGAGAATGGAATTAAAAGCACGCTGCTAAGCCAGAGTAATCTTTTCGAAGCGCTTAACCTCAGGTATTTCGGGCCGGTAGATGGCCACGATGTAGATCATCTGGTTGCAATTCTGAATGATTTGAAGGCGATAAAAGGGCCAAAGATTCTGCATTGTGTAACGGTAAAAGGCAAAGGTTATGGGCCTGCCGAAAAAGGGAATGCCACCACCTGGCATGCCCCCGGTACTTTCGATAAAATCTCAGGCGAAATCTTTAAAAAAGTTTATGCCACTCCGCAGGCTCCTAAATATCAGGATGTGTTTGGCCATACGCTTGTAGAACTGGCCCGACAGAATGAAAAAATTGTAGGAATAACTCCGGCTATGCCTTCAGGCTCTTCTATGAATATCATGATGAAGGAAATGCCTGAGCGGGCCTTTGATGTAGGTATTGCCGAACAGCATGCCGTTACATTCTCGGCTGGCTTAGCCACGCAAGGGCTGGTGCCTTTCTGTAACATATACAGTTCGTTTATGCAGCGGGCTTACGATCAGGTGATACACGATGTGTGCATTCAAAATCTTCCGGTAAACTTCTGTTTGGATAGAGCCGGTTTTGCGGGGGCTGATGGCCCAACGCATCATGGCGCCTATGATGTGGCGTATTTCCGGTGTATCCCCAATATGATTATAGCTGCGCCTATGAACGAACAGGAATTGCGCAACCTGATGTTTACAGCCCAATTGCCCCGTACTGAACAAGCATTTTCTATTCGCTACCCACGTGGCCAGGGCGTAATGCCCAACTGGCGCACACCTTTCGAGGAGATTGAAATTGGCAAAGGCCGAATGATTCAGGATGGTGAGGAGGTTGCCATACTTTCCTTTGGGCATATCGGTAATTATGTAGTTGAGGCGAGTGAGATACTGGCCAAAAGAGGAATTCGGCCGGCTCATTTCGATTTGCGTTTTGCGAAGCCATTAGATGCAGAATTGCTGCATGATGTCTTCACCCGTTTTTCGAAGTTGATTACAATAGAAGATGGCTGTGTACAAGGCGGTGTAGGTAGTGCCGTATTAGAATTTATGGCCGACAACCAATATGCGGCACAAGTAAAGCGGTTAGGCATACCTGATGCTATAGTAGAGCATGGCGAGCAGCTAGAACTTCACAAAGAATGTGGCATGGATGCAGAAGGAATTGTTACTACTGTGCTAAACTTATTAGAAGTGCCGGTTAATCAGCGTTAAGCCAGTAATCTTTATAATCCCAAAAACACCCCTGAAAGTCAGGAATTTAGATACTTATACTGCCAACGTTGGTTGTTTTTGATGGCAATCTTGCCAATCTGCACCATTACTTCGTTTCAAGGCTTTTGAAAATTCGGCCAATCCGTCTAAATTGTGCCTAATTGCAATTATATTTGAATCTTTGGAATAGTATAATTTAAAGCATAAACCCATAAACTCTTTACCACAATGCAAGACATCGTAAATCCTCACCAGTATGATGCATGGAATAACCTCGCGCTTAATCTGGCGTTAGGCTTTTGGGCAGTTGGCATACTCATTATACTTGGATATATCATCAAGCTAAGTACAACCGGAGGTAGCAAAGAAAAGTACGATTTCATTAACCGCTACGAGATTAAAACATTGTGGATTGCCACCATTGTGCTGGTAATTGGCGGGTGCTTTTTCGTGAATGCTAACATAACCGAGCTTACTACGCTGTTGATATTTGTTCGCATTTTCACCACCGTTTCATTAGGTATTCTGGTGGCGTTGGTTATTCAGAACCTGCTTAAATTCTATTACCCCTTCTTTATTGAAAGACGCCTGAAAGTGTTGCGCTATAAGCCACGGATTTCTCCTAAAACCGGCAAGCCAATGAAGTTGCTGAGTGAAGAAGAAGAAGACGTGCACTTAGACGAGGGTATGATTGCCGAAGAAAATGTTTACTCTGTTGACTACGATGTGTGGTTAGATGAAGAAACCGGCTTCAAGCAAATTGAAAAATACGCGGGCCACTTGCATGCTATTCAGTGTCCTGAGTGTAACTACCAGACCTTTAAAGTAACCCGCGAAGAAATAGTAAGACAGCCTACTGAAACCGAAGAGGGTGAAATTATGAAGCACTATGTATGCAGCTATTGCGGTTATAAAGCCCGCAAAACGGTTGCCTTGAAAGTGCAAGTGAAATTAGAGCAATCGTCAGCAGCATCTGCTTAAGCTGACCTAAGGATAACTGAAAGCCCCGATTCTTGAATCGGGGCTTTTTTATTTTAGGGCGGGCAATTTAATCTGGTCAGAGTAAAATTTCATGCGCGTGTGATTGGGATCGAGCAGACTTATTTTGTCAATAGAGGCATACTTGTGGTTTACAAACACCTCTATATAATCCGACCCCAACAAGTATAGGTTGATTTTGTATTTGTAATACCGGATGGCCATTACAAAAGCAGCGTGCTCATAAAGCAAGGTTACTTTCTTTTCTAACGGAAGGTTCTTCAAACTGCTCCAGCCAATCATGAGTTAAACTTATTCAAAAAACTGCGGTGCAAAAATGAGGTGCCACAAAAAGTAGGTGTAAATCATTTTTTTGAATTTTAAGCACCGTCCGTTAACTTTGCACTCCCCAAACCGGAAACGGTTCGGAAATGGTGGATGTAGTTCAGTTGGTTAGAATGCTAGATTGTGATTCTGGAGGTCGCGGGTTCGAGCCCCGTCATTCACCCCAAACCACGCGATTCGCGTGGTTTTTTATTTTCTATTAAACAGCAACCGCTCGCCCGTCTGCTGCTCGTTAAATTTTCCATCGGCATAAGCCAAATGGCCCGAAACCCACGTGTGTGTTACCGATGATTGAAATGTGTTTCCCTCAAAGGGAGACCAGCCGCACTTTGCCAGAACATTTGATTTCGTTACCGTCCAGGGGCTGGCCTGGTCAACCAATACCAGGTCGGCAAAATAACCTTCGCGGATAAAACCCCGATCTTGAATTTGAAACAGAATGGCTGGGTTGTGGGCCATCTTCTGAACAATTTTCTCGAGGCTGATTTTTTTCTGATGATAAAATTCCAGCATCGCCACCAGGCTGTGCTGAATCAACGGCCCACCCGATGGCGCTTGAAAATAACCTTTACTTTTTTCTTCGGATGTGTGTGGCGCATGATCGGTGGCAATCACATCAATGCGATCATCTAAAACGGCCTTTAATATTTCTTCCTGATCGGCTTTTGTTTTAATAGCCGGGTTCCATTTAATCAACATGCCCAGTCTGTCGTAATCGGCATCGTTAAACCAAAGGTGATGCACACACGCTTCGGCAGTAATCTTCTTTTTTTCTAGCGGAACATTATTGTCAAACTGATGGGTTTCTTTAGCAGTGGAAATATGCAGAATATGTAAGCGCGTACCGTGTTTCTTTGCTAACTCAATCGCAAACGAAGAAGATTTAAAACATGCGGCTTCACTGCGAATAAGCGGATGATGGTTAACCGGCATTCCTTCGCCATATTTTGCTTTATAGTCGGCAGTGTTTTTCAGAATGGTAGCTTCATCTTCGCAATGCGTGGCTATAAGCGATGGAAATTTTGAAAAGAGATTTTCCAATACTGCGGGGCTATCCACCAACAGGTTACCCGTGGAGGAGCCCATAAAAATTTTTAGTCCGCATACTTTCGTGATGTCGGTTTTTAGAACTTCCTCCAGGTTATCATTACCTGCCCCCATAAAGAAGGAGTAGTTGGCCAGCGCAGTGCGCGCAGCAATCTGGTATTTATCCTCCAGCAGTTGTTGCGTAAACACGGGCGGCACCGTGTTAGGCATCTCCATAAAACTGGTTACACCTCCGGCTACAGCCGCGCGGGCTTCTGTTTTAATGGTAGCTTTGTGTGTAAGGCCCGGTTCGCGAAAATGCACCTGATCGTCAATGGCTCCGGGTAGTAATAATTGCCCCTTTGCATCAATTACATGGGCATGTTGGGTAGGAATAGAGGCTGCAATTTTTTCGATGCGTTGTCCTTTAATCCACACATCGCCTGTTGTAATCTTGCCCTCGTTTACAATCTTCGCGTTCGTGATTACCGTAGAGTTCATTACCTTGTAAAGTTTGTATAAAGGTAATAGGTAATGAGCAGCGTAGCCGATTGGAATGAGTTTAAATTGAACAAACAATTGCTGGATGCAGTTGCGGATGCGGGGTATAACATGCCTACCGAAATTCAGCAAAAGTGTATTCCGCTAATTTCAGGAGGGCAGCAGGTAATTGGGATTGCCCAAACCGGAACCGGAAAAACGGCTGCCTACATGTTGCCCGTGTTACTAAAACTGCGGTATGCACAAGGCACCGCTGTGCGCGCATTAATTCTGGTACCCACTAAAGAATTGGTAATTCAAGTAGCCGAACAAGCTCGTGTTTTTGCAAAACACACCGACTTACGGGTAGTAGAAATTTATGGTGGTGTTGGCCCTAAAACACAAATTGAAAAAATACAAAACGGTCTTGATTTATTGATTGCCACACCGGGTCGCTTTCTGGAACTTTATCAACGTAATGAGTTGCCAGTAAAACAAATTAAAACATTGGTGTTAGATGAGGCCGACAAGATGATGGACATGGGCTTTATGCCGCAGTTGCGAAAGATTTTTGAAGTAATTCCGCCCAAGCGACAAAACCTATTGTTCTCAGCTACATTCCCGCAAAAAGTTGAACGATTAGCACAAGAGTTTTTAGATTTTCCGGTAAGGGTGGAGGTAACGCCACAAGCCACCGTTGCGGTTGAAGTAGAGCAAGTATTATATCATAT
Organism: Cytophagales bacterium; assembly: GCA_017303795.1. Lineage (GTDB taxonomy): Bacteria > Bacteroidota > Bacteroidia > Cytophagales > Cyclobacteriaceae > ELB16-189. Next base: position 66,996 of record JAFLBR010000008.1, read on the forward strand.
ACCCAACGCGCTTACCAAAATAAATTTTCTGGAACACCTGCTTACCAAAAACGATGACCTTAACCGCGTGATGATTTTTACGCGCACCAAAGGAGTAGCCGATAATGTGAGTAAATTTTTAGACCGGAAAAAACTTGGGCCGGTGCGTGTGGTACACTCCAACAAAGGACAGAACAGTCGCATAAATGCGGTGAATGAATTTAAAGAAGGTAAACTGCGCATTCTGGTTTCTACCGATGTGGCTTCGCGGGGCATTGATGTAACCAATGTATCGCATGTTATAAATTTTGATGTGCCCATTGTGTATGAAGATTATGTGCATCGCACGGGGCGCACGGGCAGAGCGTTTCAAAAAGGCAAAGCAATAACCTTAGTTACCGATGCCGAGAAATACCACATCGATAAAATTGAAAAAATAATCCGCGAGAAAATTCCGGTAAAGAAATTACCAAAAGAGATTGTGATAGAATCAACACCAATTGAAGAAGCCCAGGCGATGGCCCGCGAAATTGACCGACAGAAACGCTATGAAGACCCGGAGTTTAAAGGCGCGTTTCATGTGAAGAAATATCTTTTGAAAAAATAATTTGAAGATGCGGCGCACCAACGTCCCCAAACATAATTTTTTCTTGCGAGTCAATTTGTAGAAGCAGAATGTCATTTTTTGCTTTGTTGTTATATTCTCTTGGGTCGGACTGTGTAAAATAAGCATATCCACCTATTTTATGTCCGATAATATAAAACAAATCGTCCATTTGCTCTTGTTGTTCTTTGGGTAGTGTGTCTTGAAATTCATAGTAGTCCAAGCCATCAAAATTCATTTGAAATCTAAAATCTTCTCGTCCACCAAATTCGGTTTCCTTTTTAAAAGTCAATTTGTGTTCACAAGGAATTGGGCTTTCTTCGAATAAACGCTCTGTCAAAAAACTAAAATCAGTTTGATGTTCTTCTTCGTCTGAATGATAGAAAATGATTTTGTAATCATCTTTCTCCATATTATACCAATTATACGGGTGTATAAAAAGTTGTAACACCCCTTCACTGGGTAGTTTTCCAACTGAGGAACTTCTGAAAAGTTAATTTGAGCTAACATTATCATTGGTGTTCCGTCCAAGCAAGTCGGATAGGTTTGATTTTTAGGAATGTAAGGAACTCCTAAAAATTTACTTTGTCGTATCGATAAAATTTCCCCATCTGCAATAGCTGTTGCAAAAATTCTAATAGTGTCAAGCCTGTATTCTTCTATTTGTTGTTTATATTTTTGTAAAAATTCTGGAATCATTTGACGTGTCTGTTTTATTGCCACCAACTCTTAATATACGCATGTTTTCAGAGTGACACTAAACAAAAATGGCCCGGTTCCCGAGCCATTTTCAAATCAATTCATAAACTTTATCTACGCTTAAACCGGCTATTGCAAAAGGTTTGTTGTCAGTAGTAATGCTATGCTATTATTTTTTTCTTAGTCGTCAATTTTCTTGTTGGCTTGGGAGTCAGATTTTTCTTAGCCTTAAGCATTTTAATCACTTCGCTGATTCTTTTTTCTTCTTCTTTTGTTAGTGGCCCCGTACCTCCAATGAGGTCAACATCTAATTCATTCATTCTTGTCTTCATATTTCAATGTTTTTAAAGTATTTAGTCATTAGTCTTAAGGCTGCTCCGGTTTCGATAATCATTAAACGCCCTCCAGCATGAAATGCACCTAATGTCTTAGTGCAATAACTCCAACCCACGCTCTAAATCTTCTTTGCTTTTTTAAGTAAATCTTTCATTGTTTAATCGTACTTGATTTCAGCCTTAAAGCGACACGATCAGAATCTTAACGGAAATAAATATAAATAAAAAAATGGCCCGGTTTCCCGAGCCATTTTCAAATCTTCAAATCAGGACTACCCATTCATCGAAGTTAAAAACTCTTCATTATTACGGGTGCCTTTCATTTTGCTTTGCAGGAATTCCATCGCCTCAACCGAATTCATATCGGCCATAAACTTGCGCAAGATCCACACGCGCTGCAATTCATCTTCTTTCATCAACAAATCTTCGCGTCTGGTTCCGGATGCTGGTACATCAATAGCGGGATAAACCCTGCGGTTAGAAAGCTTGCGATCCAATTGCAATTCCATGTTACCGGTACCTTTAAATTCTTCAAAGATAACTTCATCCATTTTGGAGCCGGTATCGATCAATGCCGTGGCAATGATGGTAAGTGAACCACCGTTCTCAATTTTGCGGGCTGCACCAAAAAAGCGTTTTGGTTTATGTAACGCGTTCGCATCTACACCACCCGAAAGTATTTTTCCGGATGAAGGCACAACCGTATTGTATGCACGGGCGAGGCGCGTAATCGAATCCAACAGGATAACCACATCGTGGCCACACTCCGTCATGCGCTTGGCTTTCTCCAACACAATAGAAGCAACTTTTACGTGGCGTTCAGCTTGTTCATCGAACGTAGAAGCAATTACTTCGGCCTTTACACTACGGGCCATGTCGGTAACTTCTTCAGGGCGCTCATCAATCAACAATACGATCAAATAAACTTCCGGATGGTTTTCAGCAATAGCGTTGGCAATGTTTTTCAGCAAAACAGTTTTACCGGTTTTAGGCTGTGCCACAATCATACCGCGTTGTCCTTTACCGATAGGCGAGAACAAATCGAGAATGCGGGTTGAAAGATTATCGGGTGTGGTGCTGAGTTTTAATTTTTGTTCGGGAAATAGCGGAGTAAGGTATTCGAAAGCCACGCGGTCGCGGATTTCTTCGGTAGTCTTACCGTTAATGCTATCCACTTTTATTAAGGCAAAATATTTTTCGCCTTCTTTTGGCGGACGAATTTGTCCTTTCACGGTATCGCCAGTCTTTAAACCAAACAACTTGATTTGTGAGGGCGACACATAAATATCATCGGGGCTGGCTAAGTAGTTGTAATCGCTTGAGCGCAGAAAGCCGTAGCCATCCTGCATAATTTCAAGTACACCTTCGTTGCTAACCACACCATCAAAATCGCGAATCAGATTCTCCTTACGCTGATGCTGGTTTTGGTTTGGATGTTGGTTTGGGTTGGGGTTCTGATTTTGCTGGAAAGGTTTTTCCGAACGTTGCTCCTTGGGAGTTTCTGTTTGCGTTACGGGTTGTTCTTGTGGGTTAGTCTCTTCAAAGCGGGTAATGCTTTGATCCACTTCCAGGTCTAAACTTTTCAGCATTTCATCGCTGCTTTGTTCTTTCTCTTCTGGTTTTTGATTTTCGGTAGATACGTTCTCGCGCTTGCGGGGGCGCATTTTGCGCTCGGCCGGTTCGTTTGTTTTGGTAGGTTTCGGCTCTCCGCTTACAGCTTGCTGATCGAGGATTTTGTAGATCAGATCTTGCTTGGCTAGTTTTTTGGCGTTCTTTACGCCCATACCTTCAGCAATATCCTTCAATTCAGAAAGCAGCCTGTCGTTCAGGTCATCAATTGTGTACATGTGAGTTTAAAAAAGGATTAGTAATAAAATAGAATTTATACAGTGTGGTCTAAGCAGACCATAGATAAAACGCATTTAGGATCGATCGAAAAAAGAAACAGTAAACTTAGGGTTATCTATATTCGGATGGCCGATGGGGCCTGAATGATGATGCAAGTATAAGCCAAAATTGAATATTATCAAATTGCGTAACATAATTATTGGCTAATTTTGGCCCCTCAATAAACGGAATATGTTAACACTTCAAACACTGCGCGAGCAACCTCAGCAAATTATAAGTGGGTTGGCCAAGCGTAATTTTAAAGATGCAGAAAGCCTGGTAACACAGGTATTGGAAATAGACAAGTCTCGCAGGGAAACACAGAACACGTTAGATACCATTAAGGCTAACCTGAATACCGATTCGAAAAAGATTGGTGAATTAATGAAGACGGGCAAAGCCGATGAAGCAGCGGCACTGCGGGCTTCTGTTGCAGCCAGTAAAGATAAAGTGAAATCATTAGAAGAGAGTCTGGCCGATTTTGAAAAGAAGCAACAAGACATTCTATATAAAATCCCCAACGTACCAGCAGCAAAAGTTCCGGCAGGTAAAAGTGCAGAAGATAATCTTACGGTGCACGAGCATGGCACTATCCCTACGTTGCATGCCGGGGCCTTGCCTCATTGGGAATTAATTAAGAAGTACGACATTATTGACTTTGATCTGGGAGTAAAAATTTCAGGCGCAGGCTTTCCGGTGTATAAAGGTAAAGGCGCGCGTTTGCAACGGGCTCTTATCAATTTCTTTTTAAACGAAGCCGAAGCTGCGGGCTACAAAGAAATTCAACCACCTATTGTGGTTAACGAAGCCAGTGGTTATGGCACCGGTCAACTTCCCGATAAGGAAGGCCAGATGTATTTTGTGAATGAAGATGGCTTGTATTTAATCCCAACAGCCGAAGTTCCGATTACCAATTTATACCGCGATGTAATTCTTACCGAAGAAGAGTTGCCGGTAAAGAATGCTGGTTATACACCATGCTTCCGCAGAGAGGCGGGTAGCTGGGGTGCACACGTGCGTGGTTTAAATCGCCTGCATCAATTCGATAAAGTAGAGATTGTGCAGATAACCAAGCCCGAAGATTCTTATGCTACATTAGAACAAATGTGTTTGCATGTACAAGGCTTGCTGGAAAAATTAGAGTTGCCTTATCGCAAACTGTTATTGTGCGGTGGCGATATGGGTTTCAATTCTGCACTCACATACGACATGGAAGTTTTTTCAGCCGCGCAGCAACGGTGGTTAGAAGTAAGTTCAGTCAGCAACTTCGAAACGTTTCAGGCCAACCGCTTAAAGCTACGTTACAAAAACAAAGACGGTAAAACACAATTGTTACATACGCTTAATGGCAGTGCTTTGGCGCTTCCGCGGATTGTGGCGGCCATTCTGGAAAACAACCAGACACCCGATGGAATTAAAATTCCGAAAGTGCTGGTGCCGTATGCCGGATTTGAGGTGATTAATTAAGCGGGTATTTTTCTCGCATTGTCTCTCGCAGAGGACGATGCGGGCTCAAAGTCGTATCGTCCCCGAAACGGGAGACGATACTCGAAGAGATTTTCTTAAATTTACCAGATGGAGTTTCCTAACCGGCTGTACTTTGGTGATTGCCTGAATGTGCTGAAAGAACTGCACCGCGAGCATCCCAATGGGTTTATCGATCTGATTTATATCGATCCGCCTTTTAACAGTAAGCGTAACTACAATGTATTGTTTGAAAGTATCGATCTGGACGACACCAATGCCCAAAAGCAAGCCTTTGCTGATACCTGGAGCAATTACGAATATGTAGATACCATAAATGAACTTGCAGAGCTCGATCGCGACCTGCATACTTTCCTTAAAACTTTAAGTGACATTCGCATAAGCGATAGTGCCGTAGCCTATTTAAGTACAATGGCCATTCGGATTTACTACATGCATAAAGTTTTGAAAGACACTGGTAGCTTTTACCTGCATTGTGATCCAAACATGAGTCATTATCTGAAAGTGGTGTGTGATTTGGTATTTGGTTTTGATCATTTTAAAAATGAGATAATATGGAAGCGCTCTGTTGGCAAAGGGGATGTAAGAAGAAAATATGGATCGAATCATGACATAATTTTATTCTACACAAAAAGCTCGGACTATAAATTCAAAAGCCTTTTTCTTGAGAAGACCGAAGACTATAAGGCTCGCTTTAAGTTGCGAGATGAAAAAGGTTACTATCGACTTGCTCCCCTAGACAGTCCTAATCCAAGGCCTAATTTAACCTACACGTATAAAGGTTATCAACCGCCAAAAAATGGCTGGAGAGTTAATCTGGAACAAATGAAAAAATATGATCAAGAAGGGGTTCTTCATTTTCCTAAGGACTTAGCTGGAAGAATTTCAAAAAAGCATTACTTAAATGATCAAGAAGGAGTTAAGGTTGATACTGTTTGGAATGATATAACTCCACTACAAAGTTCAGAGAAAGAAAAATTAGGTTATCCAACTCAAAAGCCCGAGGCACTTTTAGATAGAATTATAGAAGCAAGTAGTAATGAAGGTGATCTCGTGGCGGATTTTTTTTGTGGTTGTGGCACAACCGTGAGTGTTGCGCAACGACTAAACCGCAGATGGATTGGCACTGATATTTCGCATCTCGCAGTGCGGTTAATCAAAAAGAGATTAACAGAAGCTTATGGCTATAAAGCAATGGAAGAAACTATTGTGCATGGTTTCCCTGAAGACATTGCCAGTGCGCGTATGCTGGCCGAAGAAACTGTGGGCGGCCGATATAGTTTTCAAGATTGGGTAATAGAAGTGTTGTTAGGCGGTGTAGTTAACCCTAAAAAATCGGGCGATGGAGGATATGATGGTTATTTAACTTTCGAGTTGCCCGATAAAAAAGAGTTTATTCTGATTGAAACAAAAAGTGGAAAGGTTGATGTAAAAAAGCTACGCGAGTTCATTCACGTAGTGAATAAGCAAAAGGCCGCAATAGGAATTTATGTTTGCTTTGGCGACAGCATCACCAAAGAAATGGTGAAGGAAGCTAAAAGCTGCGGCTATTATGATGAGGCTACATGGGGTCAGAACTTTCCACGAATTCAACTTTCCTCAGTTGAGGATTTACTGCAACACAATTTACCGAAGTATCCTGTCAGTAGGAAGGGCACATTTAAAACAGCTGAACGCGTTGACAAAAAAGGAAATCAGAAAGGATTATTCGATTCTTAATGAACAGCGTTGATTTTCTTAGCGATTCTATCTCGCTGATTTTGGTTTCATGCCAAACTGAAACACAAAAAACAAAACCGCCAACAAACTTAATTCACCAAGTGCCGCACTGGCTATCGCTTGGTTTTCGGTGTTGTTCCATTTGCTATAAATCCCAAACAAAGCCCAGATCAACACCAGAAAAAAAGCTGGCTGTCGGTAACGCTCCACAATAAAAATTCCCAGCAAGCTTGCTATGCCGGTCATGGTAATTGTCCACATTACTGGCGAGAGCGGTCCGCCAGACCATTGAACTGAAACAAGTACAGCCGAAATGTTCGCAATAATCGCCACGCAAATCCATGCGAAGTAGAACGTAAAGGGTAGTTGTACAAAAAGTTTTTGCAATAGATTAAATGTTGTGTCTGCGTGTATCAGTATAAACATCCTCGCCAGTGAAAATAATAAGATCGACATAATTAAAACCGAGGCAAACAGATATTGATAATGCCAGGCTAAGATCCAACTGCTATTAGCCACACACGATAACCAAAACCAAAGCGACAATTCTTTGAAGTATGGTTTTTCTGAAATCGTTTTTTGTACAATCACAAAACCAATCAGCAACAGGTAAATAACCGACCAGATTGAAAATGTAAAACCAGCCGGTGTAAACAAGCTTGGATAAAGTGCGGATAGTTCACCGGTATTCATCCCATTAATGGGTAGAATATTGGCTAATGCATTAATAGTTAGCGTTAGCATTAATGCGAAAACGTTAATGATTTGTAACGTACGTACCAGCGGTGATGGCTTGCCTTTCATAAAAGTCAGTTTGATTAATCAACATACTGCGAGTAATATTGTTTTCCAAACTCAACACTTCGGTTAGCCAATTCCTTATCAAACTAAAATTCTTATGAAAAACCTTTATTACCTGTTATTTATACTGCTTATGACGGTAGCCTGCTCAAAAACACCCAAACCCGATACAATCTCGCAATACCCGGCATCCGCCAAGGTGGATACCGTTGATACCTACTTTGGTACAGAAGTGCCCGACCCGTACCGGTGGATGGAAAACGATACCACCAAACAAGTTGCCGATTGGGTTACTGCACAGAATGAAGTAACCTTTGGTTTCCTGGATAAGATTCCATACCGCGCAGCAATCAAAGCGCGTCTGGAGGCACTTAACAACTATGAAAAATTAGGTTCGCCTTTTAAGCGTGGCGAATACATTTATTTTTATAAGAATGATGGCCTGCAAAATCATTATGTAATCTATCGCAAAAAGGGCGAGCAGGGTGAGGTAGAAGTTTTTCTTGATCCGAATACATTTTCGGCAGATGGCACTACACGCTTAGGCGGAGTTTCTTTTTCAAAAGATGGTTCGCGGGTGGCGTATCAACTTTCAGTTGGTGGTCAGGATTGGACGGATGCGATTATTATTGATGCCGTTACCAAGCAACCTTTAGAAGATACAATTCGCGATATAAAATTCAGTGGTATTTCGTGGCGCGGCAACGATGGCTTTTATTTCAGTACCTACGAAAAACCAAAAGGCAGTCAACTTTCGGCAAAAACTCAAAACCATAAACTCTATTATCACAAAGTAGGTACACCCCGCGCGCAAGATCAATTAGTATTTGGCGATGATAAGAATCCAAGACGCTATGTGGGTGGAGGCTTAACCGAAGATGAGCGTTTCTTAATTGTTACAGCTGCTACCAGTACTACCGGTAACGAATTATACATTCAGGATTTGAACGATCCGAAAGGCAAGCTAAAAACCATTGTAAACAATTTCGAGAACGAGCATAATGTGATTGACAATGAAGGCACACGCTTTCTGGTGCAAACCAATTTGAATGCGCCCAACAACCGCGTGGTTGAATTTGATTTCGCCAACCCCGCTATCGAAAACTGGAAAGATGTGATTGCCGAAACGGAAAACGTATTGAGCTCATCAACCGGTGGTGGCAATTTGTTTGCCGATTATACCGTAGATGTTAAAACGCAGGTAAAACAATACGACATGAAAGGCAAGTTGATCCGTGAAGTAGAATTGCCGGGCATTGGTTCGGCTGGTGGTTTTGGTGCTAAGTTGGAAGACAAAGAACTTTATTATTCGTTCACGTCATTTACTTATCCAAGCTCAATCTTCAAACACGATATTGCAACTGGCAAATCAACGTTGTACAATCAACCTAAAGTAGATTTTAATCCGGAAGATTACGAAACCAAGCAGGTTTTCTATACAAGTAAAGATGGTACGAAAGTGCCCATGTTTATTGTGCATAAAAAAGGTATTGAGTTGAATGGTAAAAACCCAACGTGGCTGTATGCATACGGAGGGTTTAGCATAAGCTTAACTCCGGGCTTTAGTCCTTCGCGTATTATGTGGTTAGAGAATGGCGGTATTTATGCACAACCTAATTTGCGTGGCGGTGGCGAGTATGGCGAGAAGTGGCACTTAGCCGGCACCAAAATGCAAAAGCAAAATGTGTTTGATGATTTTATTGCCGCAGGCGAATACCTCATCAAAGAAAAATATACGTCAAGCGATTACCTCGCCATCCATGGTGGTTCGAATGGCGGCTTGTTGGTTGGTGCAACCATGACACAGCGGCCCGATCTGGCCAAGGTTGCATTCCCTGCGGTAGGTGTAATGGATATGTTGCGCTACCATAAGTTTACGGCCGGTGCCGGTTGGGCTTACGATTACGGTACAGCCGATGATTCGAAAGAGATGTTTGAGTACTTGAGAAATTATTCTCCGGTGCATGCCATTAAACCTAACACGGCTTATCCTGCAACAATGGTTACAACGGCCGATCATGATGATCGGGTAGTGCCGGCACACTCGTTTAAGTTTGCCGCTACGCTACAACAAAATCATAACGGAACAAATCCGGTTCTCATTCGCATTGATGTGAAATCGGGACATGGATCGTCTAACTTAAGTAAGGCTATTGAAAGTTCGGCCGATCAATATGCGTTTGCGTGGTATAACATGGGTGTGGTACCGCCCTTGGCTAAGAAAGACCTTTAGTATTTTAAAGTTTAATATTAAAAAGCTTAAAGTCGAAGGGCTTTAAGCTTTTTTTGTTTTAGGAGTTTGATTGTTTCTCTTTTTAGCATCGTCTCTCGCAGAGGACGATGCGAATTTTCACAGTCGTATCGTCCCCGAAACGGGAGACGATACTCGAAGAGAAAAAGTTGGGCGACTGACTTTAAGCTTTTTTAATAGACACTCCAACTTTTTGCCTGAGAGAGGTGCCTAAATGCGTATGCGCCACCTGATTTGTCTTTGCCTGCTTCTGTCGTTATCCTGTCAGGATGAAGACACTCAAACCGTATGTGACACCACCGATCCGGTAAAGAATATGGGTTGGTTAAGGAATCTCACGAAATACATTCAGGAGAATCCGGATGATTTTTTTGCAGTAAGTATTACTGCTTACGAATACAATGGACAATCCGTTTTTAATGTTTATGATTTGGTTTCTTCCTGTGCTTTTTGTGATTTACGCGACTGTTTTGGAAATGAATTTGTTCCGGAAGACTTCAATGATTTTATGGCCAACAAAACAAATGAACGTAAAATCTGGTGTCAGAAACCCGAGCTGTGTTTGTAAAGTCTAAAAATTGATTTGGTTTTAGGTAGTTTCAATTCTCAACTCCTTCAACTTTATAGCAATCTTCTCTCTTTTTAGCATCGTCTCTCGCAGAGGACGATGCGAATTTTCCACAGTCGTATCGTCCCCGAAACGGGAGACGATACTCGAAGAGAAAACTTTCAACTCTCAACTTTGAAATCCTTTAGTTTCCGTGCAATCTTCTCACCCACCAACTCCGTCAATTCCTCTACACTGGCCTCTTTAATTTTCTTTACGGATTTGAAATGCGCTAACAGTTTGTCGGCTGTTTTTTTACCGATGCCCGGAATCTGTTCAATCTCGGTAACGAACGTACTCTGACTTCTTTTTAATCGGTGGAAGGTAATAGCAAAGCGGTGGGCTTCATCGCGAATTCGTTGTATCAACATTAACGCGGGCGATTTTTTACTGATAAGCAATGGCAGATTGTCTTCCGGATAATAAATTTCTTCCAACCGTTTCGCGATACCTACTATTGGAATTTTTCCATAAAGACCAAGCTCCTCTAATGCTTCACACGCGCTGCTAAGTTGACCTTTACCACCATCAACAATAATCAACTGTGGATACTCGCCTTGCTCTTCCATAATGCGTTTGTAGCGCCTGCCTACAATTTCTTTCATAGAAGCAAAATCATTTGCCCCAACAACAGTCTTAATGTTGAAGTGGCGATATCCTTTTTTATCGGGCTTGCCATCTACAAAGCGCACCATCGAAGCTACGGGCGAGGTTCCCTGAAAGTTAGAGTTATCGAAACACTCAATAATTTTTGGGTATTGCAGCAAGCGCAGGTTCTCCTGCATAATGTGCAGCACCTTATTCTTTTTGCCCTTCAGTTCTTCTTTGCTGATTTCTTTTTCGCGTTTCTGGTATAAGGCATTCTTTAGTGAAAGATCAACCAGTTTCTTTTTATCACCAATCTGCGGCAGCACGTTTTCAAACTCATCGGACTTAACCTCTAACGGAATGTTGGTGTAAACTTCCGGATGATTGCTGCGATACGTGGCGCGAAGTTCTTGTACTACGATGCTTAAAATTTCGGCATCCGTTTCCTCCAGTTTTTTCTTTACTTCAACGTTCTTGGAAAAAATTATCGAGCCCTCTTTAATCTGCATGTAGTTGATGTAAGCATCGGTTACAGAACTGGTAATCGTGATAACATCAATATCCGTAAGCTTACGATTTACAACCAGCGATTTAGTCTGGAATTTTTCCAGCAGATCAAGTTTGTGTTTATAAGTTGCAGCTTTTTCAAATTCTAGCGCTTCAGCAGCCGCTTTCATTCGGTTGGTTAATTCATCTTCTACTACACTTAAATCGCCTTTCAGAATATTGCGTGCTTGTTTAATGTCTTCCAGATAGTCGGTTTCGTTTTGTAAACCTTCGCACGGGCCTTTGCAGTTGCCGATGTGAAACTCCAGGCAAACCTTAAATTTTTTCTGTTCTACATTTTCCTGCGAAAGCAAAAGATTACAAGTGCGGATAGAATAAATCTGGCGCACTAACTCCAACACACTTTTCATTGACACTACGCTGGAGAATGGCCCGAAGTATTCGCCTTGTTTGGGAATGTATTTGCGGGTATAGATAACACGCGGAAAACGTTCTTTTAAAATGCAGAGATAAGGAAACGTCTTGTCGTCTTTCAGTAAGATGTTGTATTTAGGCTGGTATTGTTTAATGAAATTATTTTCGAGCAGCAGCGCATCAAACTCGGTGTTGGCCAGCGTAAATTCAATCTTGCGGATTTCGCTTACCAGCTTTTCAGTTTTGCGATTGTATTGCGATTGTTTGTTGAAGTAACTGGATACCCGTTTCTTCAAACTCTTAGCCTTACCAACATAAATCAACTCGCCTTCTTTGTTGTAATAGCGATAGATGCCTGGCGAATCAGGCAGTGAAGCAACGGTTTCTTTTACATCATCAAACACGTTGCGAAGTTAGAATTTCTTTCTACACTAAGTCATCCGGTTTAGGCATCAAGACGACTTTAAGCTTAAGTAGATAGCCGTCCGCCTTTGTACTCAGTATTAATGTTTAATATCCCAGGGTTGCTCATTGTCGATACTGGTGCTATCGTTTACAATGTGTTTGCTGCAATCCAATGTCATATCCAATCCGGACGAAGGGCGTTTGAATTGTCCTTTCACAATTCCGGATTGCGGATCAGCATAAAGTTTCTGCATGAAAAGATCCCAAATGGGGCGGGCTGTTCTTCCGCCCTGTCCAAATGTCCAGGTAGGGAAGTGAATGGCGCGTTCATCACCACCAGTCCACGCACCGGCAACCATATCGTGAGTTACACCCACATACCAACCATCAGAAGCATCATTAGTGGTTCCGGTTTTACCTCCAACCTCATTGCCATGACGAACCTCTTTACTTAGTCCTAATGACGAACCGCCCTCTTCTTCTGCACCACCGCGCAACATGTAAATCATCTTATACGCAGTTTGCTCATTAATAGCTTCTCTAGTTTTTGGATTAAAGATTTCAATCACATTTCCGTTTTTATCTTCAATACGGGTGATATAAATAGGTTCAGTATAGATACCACTATTTATAAATGTGGCATATGCTCCAATCATTTCATAGAGCGAAACATCGCTTGTGCCGAGACAGAGTGAAGGAACTGGATCTAACTTGCTTTGAATGCCCACCCGATGCGCAAACTCTACTACATTCTCTGCTTTCAACTCCTGCATAACCTGTGCAGTGATGGAATTTAGTGATTTGGCCATTGCCTGGCGTATAGTCATGGACTCACCATTTCCTCTTGTTCCATCATGGTTGAGGGGATACCAAGGCGGTTGATTAGGAATATTAAATTGAGGGGAAATATCTTTTTTGATTACACAAGGCGACCAGCCGGTCTCCATAGCCAAACCATACACAAATGCTTTGAAAGTAGAACCCGGTTGACGCGTGCCTTGCTTCACGTGATCGTACTTAAAGTATTTGTGGTTGATACCACCCACCCAGGCTTTGATGTGGCCGGTGTAAGGATCGACAGCCATAAAGCCGGTTTGTAAAAAGTGTTTGTAATAATTGAGCGAGTCGTAGCTGCTGAATAACGTATCGCGTTCACCATCCCAGGTAAAAACGGTCATTTGTTTTTTCAGATTCAACATGATCTTGAGTGAATCAGAATTTTCGCCATACTTTTCAGCGTAAGCCTTGTAAGCATCGGTTTGACGAATACGCTTTTGTAAGAAGTCGCCTATCTCACGGCCATTCTCATCTACCCAAGGGTTGCGTTTTCGGGATTTCCATTCAGCCTCAAATTGCTTTTGCAAGGTTTTCATCTGTGTAGCCACGGCTTCTTCGGCATACTTCTGCATGCGGGTATCGATAGTAGTGTAGATTTTTAAGCCGGAGTTATACAAATCGATTCCACGGTTGCGGCAATAAGCCAGCATGTAATTTCCCAACACCGTGCGAAAGTATGTGGCCAGCCCTTCATTTTGATTTTGGAAACTGTACTTTAATTCGATTGGTAACGACTTAACAGAATCATACTCTTCCAGAGTTTTGATTTTGTAACCGTGCCGATATAGTTTATTCAATACCTCGTTTCGTTTTCTTAACGATGACTCAGGGTTGCGATTGGGGTCGAATGCGGTTACGGCTTGCAACATACCCACCAAAACTGCCGACTCCTGAATATTCAAACTGTCCGGGCCTTTATCGAAATAGGTTTCTGAGGCTACTTTAATTCCAAATGTATTACTGCTGAAGGTTGCCGTGTTCAGATACATGGCAATAATTTCTTCCTTCGTAAAGTTCTCTTCCAATTGAATGGAGATAATCCACTCTTTTGTTTTTTGAATGATGCGTCTTGGGTACTTGCCTAACTTAGCGAAATGTCCATCCAGACTTTTGTCTGGATTCATGGTATACAGATTTTTTGCAAGCTGTTGTGTAATAGTACTTCCTCCGCCTTTTGGATTAAGTGTAATTACGCCATAAATAACCCGCATGTACGCTGGGAAGTCAAGACCGGAGTGATTGTAAAACCGGTGGTCTTCGGAGTAAACCAAGGTGTTAACTAAATCTTCTGATAAATCTTCGAAGTGAACCTGACTACGATTGGCGCCTCTATAATAGCGGCCTAATGAAACACCATCGGCAGAGATTACTTCCGATGAAAGATCGTTTTCTGGATTTTCAACTTCAAGTGTGCTGGGCATGGCGCCATACAACCCGAACAAATCTATTTTTACCGTATAGATATAGAGTGGAAAGCCAATGACAAAACACAGGAAGGCAATCCAGACATACTTAATGGTTTTGCCTATCCACGGTTTTTCAATGCGTAGCAGGCTACTGATTTTGCTTTTGATAGTTGCGATCAAAGAAGGCGAGGTACTCATCCAGCGCTTTGGTTCGGTAAAAAATTTGAAAATTATCTTTCGTAATTACAAAGCTATAGAATTTATAGTTCGAAAAAGGTTTGCCGGGCGCAATCTGGGCGAGGAATTTGTCGAAATAACTCATGGCTGCTGTGTAGCTCGGTATTTCACTTACAATGGTAATGGTTTTTTCATCGTTGAGGATGATGTTGGTGGTACTCAACTTCAGATCTTTGAATTGCGCGGCATTAAATTTTTCGATAGCCGATGATACCGGGTTGGTAATTTTATCAGCAGTATTATAAACCACTACAAAGTTATGCGGGCCTTCCATCGACTTGATAAACTGAATGCCTTTGGCGCGTTCTAATTTGGTGAGCAAGGTTTTAGATGCGGCCAGTAATTGTTCGGCATATGGTTTTAACTCCCCATCGGGATATTTTTTAATGTATTCGCCCAACTCAAACTGGTAACGCGTTACATCTTCGGTTTTGCCCACAATCAAAACCTTTAATAACTCAAGTTGTGGTGTAAAAGTGGTTTCGCCTTCCTGTAAAGCTTGCTTAAGTTTATCTTGTGCAGGGCGTAAGTTATTGGCTTGAAAGAGGGCGTATGCTTCTTGGTAAATCAACTTTTGTTTTTCTGCGGCCACGCTGGTCTCGCGCATGTAATCGGGGTTAATAAGAATGCGGGTAAACGTTGAGCGCGGATGATTGGTTTTTAAATCGTTGGCATATACTTCGGCTTTAGCCGGATCGGTTTCTTTTGCAATCAGGTAAAGTTTGTAAAGCACTTCGGGCACATATTCAGATTGTGGAAAGCGATTAAGAAGTTTGGTGTACGATTGCGAGGCATTGTCTTTTTCGCTCAACTGGAAATAAAATAAATCGCCCAATCTGAAATACCCTTCCTCAATCTGAGCAAGCGCTTTGGCTTTGGCTTCATCCGTGCGTGGTATCTGGCTGATCAGTTTTCCGGCTTCATCCACTTTTTGTGTTTGTGCTACAGCTTCGGGTTCTTCTTTTTCAGCTCCAGTTCTGATCTGTCCACCAGCTATAGGTTGGCCGGGGTCTTGCAAAACAGTTGCTTTGTTTGATCTGCGCCAGTTGTCTTCTAATGCAACACCGCCCCAAATCCGTTGAAACTCGCTTTGCCCTAATGCTACTGCCGATGGGTTGCCGAAGTACCAATCTACACCCGCGCCATTATCCTGATTAAAGAAAGGATTGCTACTGGAAGAAGTACCTGTGCTGGTATAGCTTCTGCGTTTTTTCTTTTTAGTAGCGGCAATTGGTTTTGCGCGTTCGGCAAGTACTGAATCAATTTGTTTGCGCAACAAGGCGGTGTCAATCGCGGCAAGCGAAAGTAAACTATCGTTCCAGGTTATGGCTTCGGTGTATTTGGCAAACTCACCTAAAACCTCCTGCCGTTTTTTAATGGCCGCATAGTTTTCAAAATCTTTTGGCAATGCACCAATGGCACTATCATAATAGAGTTTAGCAAGACTATATTTTTTTAATGAATCGAACTCTAACTGACCAATGCGCAGGTAGGCGCTTCCCTTTATCCGCTGGTTGGTTCCGGCATGTGCAGCCAGTACATAACTTTCAATAGCTTCTTTCAGATTACCTTGCTTGCGATCGAACTCGCCCAATTCATAATAGATTTTATCCTTGAACTCTATGTTCTTGGTATCGGCTAACATTTTTTCGAATTGAGTTCGCAGTTGTTTAATGTCGCGCTTATCGTCCAGCCGTGCCACTTGCGCCATATTTAACCGTGCATAAAAATCAATTTCATAATCGGGATTGGTGCCAATGCATTTGCGATAGTAATTGTAAGCTTCCGAATCGAACCCCAGTTTCTGATACACTTGCCCGATCAAAAAATAAATTCTGCCTTTGCGATCGGTACGTTCCAGCAATGAATCGGCCAATGCCAGGTTGCGCACCATATAATCGTAATCATTACGCTCCTGGTAGTAATAAGCTTTTTCTAAGTAAAGATCTTTTGCGTTTTGCTTGTTCAGCTTTTCTTTCTCCAAAAACCGAAACGTTTCTTCGGCCCTGTCGTAGTCTTGTTGTTCTGTAAACGTGCGCAGCAGTTGTACCAATGCACCGTGGCGTGTGTCGGCATCTTTGCTTTTTGTGTTTACATATTTAAAAGTCTGAATGGCATTTTGAAAATCATATCCGTAAAGACGGGCTTTACCCACCAGCACGTAACTATCGTCTACCCATTTGCTGTTGGGGTGGCGCTGAATAGATAGCGAAGCCATCTTAATAATTTCTTCCGTATCCTTTACATACGACTTTGCCAGTGTAGAATCCAGCTTGGGGAACAGTCTCAGAATTTGATTGGGATCATCATCCAGACTTCGGGCAATTACTTTTTCAACCTCGCGTGTTTTTTCGCGGGCATAATAATAACCGTTGTAATGTGCAGTTACGTTATGGTAGGCATTGCTGGTAAAACTGTTTTGTTCAACCGAGCAGGAAACCAGCACGAACAGAATAACGAGGCTAAAGAAAGATGCGCGCAACAGAATTACTTTTTATCCACTACAAACGTAAAAAACAGATATTCAATATTATAATCGAAAGGAATATCTAATTTTGCCCAAAATTACATAGTTGAAACCCAAAAAGACCATATCGGAACGCCTTACCAACAAATACCTGATGGTAATCCGCAACGAAGAGAACCTGGCGGAGACATCAAACATCGGGTTTACGTATGCCAAGGTGTTGGTTATTTCAGTGTCGCTTTTTGTATTGCTGTTTGCCTTCAGTCTCTTTTTATCTAAAACATTACTGGCGAAATGGTTCGATCCGAAGCATGCCCAGATGGAGGCCAACAAGAAATTATATGAGTTAGCACTTAAAGTGGATTCGCTTGCCATAGAGGTACACCAGAAAGACATGTTTATACAAAACTTTCAACGGGTATTAAGTGGCGATACAGCCAGTGGCTTTACCGATCCGGCCGAAGCATTTACATCTGAAAACCGTCCGGTATCGGCAGTGGGTAACATGAAACTCGCTCCTTCCGATTCGTTGTTCCGGCAAGAGTTTGAGAAGAGTGAGTTCTCGCTGGTAACATTAGCCAGTGGCAAGTATCGCGAGTTGCAGGAGATGTTTTTCTTTACGCCTATTACCGGGTTTGTGTCCGATCATTACGATATTAAGAAAGGCCACTTTGGTGTGGACATAGTTGCTAAAACCAACGAGCCTGTTAAGTGTGTAGCCGATGGCGTTGTTGTATTAGCTTCATGGACGCAGGACTCAGGTCATGTAATAGCCGTGCAACACCGGGGCAACCTGGTGTCGGTTTATAAGCACAATGCCGGATTATTGAAAAAAGTTGGTAGTTTTGTAAATGCCGGTGATATAATCTCTATAGTTGGCAACAGTGGAGAGATGACCGATGGGC
Source organism: Cytophagales bacterium (assembly GCA_017303795.1). Classification (GTDB taxonomy): domain Bacteria; phylum Bacteroidota; class Bacteroidia; order Cytophagales; family Cyclobacteriaceae; genus ELB16-189. The sequence goes on from JAFLBR010000008.1 coordinate 85,129, forward strand.
CGCATTTGCATTTTGAAATGTGGTACAATGGCAACTCGATTAACCCGGAAGATTTTGTAACTTTTTAAACACCACAAGCCATGTTAACATCAAAAGAACAAAAACGCGTAGCAGACGAGATCAGTAATTCCAGCAACGTAATTGGTAAAGGCACCGTGTTGGAAGGCAATGTTGAAACATATGGCAACATTCGCATTGAAGGCAAAGTGCTGGGCAGCATCAAATCGAAATCAAAAATAGCGCTGGGTCATTCCAGCCATGTAGAAGGCAACATCATAGCGCAGAATGCAGATATTGAAGGCGAGGTCAAAGGCAAATTGGAAATCTCTGAGTTGCTTGTATTAAAAGCCACCGCAAAAATTCATGGCGATATTATTACAGGTAAACTGGTAGTGGAGCCCGGAGCAGTTTTCAACGGAAGTTGTAAAATGGGCGCTATTATTAAAGACATTAAGATTGGCGAAAACGGGATGCATGCTTTGCGCCCCGAAGCGCAAGCCAACTAAGAAAGAAACAACTTTATACGAAGCCACATTTCTGCGCACCAGAACTGTGGCTTTTTTGTTAGGCGATACCATGAACAAGGAAGATAAACCCGAAAACAAACCCATCAACTCGTTTGCAAAGTTCAGCGGTCTGGGCTTGCAGATGCTGGTAACTATTGGCGTGGGTGCGTGGCTTGGCTACAAACTCGATCAATATCTGGGGCTGGAGTTTCCGGTGTTTCTACTTTTGTTTGTGTTTCTGCTCTTTGGTGGAGTAATGTATCAACTTTATAGAATGTTGAATAAGTGATGGTTCGCTACCTGATAATCATGCTTGTGGTTTTGGCTGTGTTAATGGCTACCGTTTGGGCTGGCAGCGTACAAACCTGGTGGATTTTGCCCGCCATGTGGATTCAGGTGCTGGTTTTTCTATTTATAGCTACCCTTATTATTGGGTTTAATCTGGTGCGTATCCGTAAAAACCAGCCACAGGTTTTTGTTCAATTCTATTTGCTTTCCATTTCTGTAAAGATGATTGCGGGTCTGGCCTTTATCTTTTTTCTGGTTTGGGATAATCCCGCGGAAGCGGCCCCGATCGCTACCTTATTTATAGTGGCTTATATCCTTTTCACTTTTGTGGAGGTGGCTTACCTGTTGAACCAAAATTCCAAGGGGTAAGGAACTACAGATGTTCCCAAAATTCGGGCAAAACATTTTTTTCAGATTGTTTAATTGATACTTTTGCAGTCCAAATAAAAGCCTCTGTTCCGACTGCGATGAAAAAGCCGTTTTTTGCCACCAAATCAACGTTTTTCGCCCTTATTCTGATCGTTTTTTCAGGCATTTTTTCATCCGTTTTGGCAGCTGAAGAACCCGGCCACGAAGCCGAACCCTTTAATGCCAGCGAAGTAATTCTGCACCACGTAATGGACGACCATCAGTGGCACTTTGCCGATTGGTTGGTAATGCCCCTGCCTGTAATTGTTTATTCTTCTGAAAAAGGTCTGGATGTATTCTCCTCCAGCCGGTTTTATGATGAGCACCATAATGCAGTTGAGTACAACGGCTATAAATTAGATCATAACCACATTACGTTGGCCGATTCAGGTAAAGCTGTTCTGGATTTGTCCATTACTAAAAACGTAGCGATGTTGTTTATCAACGCTGCGTTGTTACTGTTTGTGTTTACATCAGTAGCAAAAGGCTTTAAGAAAAATCACGGCAAGGCACCAAGCGGTCTGCAATCATTTTTCGAACCCATCATTCTATTTGTACGCGATGAAATTGTGAAGCCTAACATTGGCCACCACTACGAGCGCTTTATGCCGTACATGCTTACACTGTTTTTCTTTATCCTGTTCGGAAATCTTTTAGGCCTGTTGCCAGGCGCGGGTAACCTTACGGGAAATATTGCCGTAACGATGACTCTGGCGGTGTTTACTTTCCTGATCACAAACTTTAATGGTAATAAAGGTTATTGGGGTCACATTTTCTGGACACCCGGGGTGCCACTTCCCTTGCGCATTGTAATTCTTCCGGTTGAGATAATTGGAATTTTTACCAAGCCATTCTCATTAATGATTCGTTTGTTCGTAGCCATTACCGCAGGCCACATTGTGTTATTGAGTTTGATTTGTCTTGCTTTCATTTTTGGAAGTTATGCGGTGGGCGTTGGTTCATCACTAATTGTATTGTTTATAAACCTGATCGAGTTATTGGTTGCCGGTATTCAAGCTTATGTGTTTACGATGTTTTCATCTATGTACATAGGCATGGCTGTGGCCGACCACGGGCACGATCATTAAAATAGCTTTAAAGAAATCCCCGATAGTAATCGGGGTGTGTTTAACTTAAATAAATAAAACTATGTTGTTCGCTCTATTATTGGACATTAGCTACGCAATCATGGGTGCAGGTATCGGTGCGGGTCTGGCTGCAATTGGCGCTGGAATTGGTATCGGTAAAATCGGTGGTTCTGCTATGGAAGGTATGGCTCGTCAGCCAGAAGCTTCAGGCAAAATTCAGAATGCCATGCTTGTAATCGCGGCTCTTATCGAGGTTGCAGCTCTTTTTGCACTCGTTATTTGCTTGTTGATCTCTTTCAAAGGCTAAGCATTAAAAGACTAGCCCTGATAATGGATCGGGGCAGTCTTTTTCAATTTCCAATTCTGACAACAAAGTGTAGGTAAAACAAAGCACTATGGATTTACTAACCCCCGGCCCCGGCCTCGTTATTTGGCAAGCATTTATTTTCTTGCTGTTGATTGTCTTGTTAGCCAAGCTTGCCTGGAAACCAATTCTGGGTTCGCTTAAAGAACGTGAGCAATCTATTCAACATGCGTTGGATGCTGCCGAGCAAGCCAAAAAAGAAATGGCTAACCTGAAAGCTGAAAATGAAAGCCTTTTGCGCGAAGCCCGCGAAGAGCGCGATAAGATTTTGAAAACAGCCCGCGAAGCAGCTAACCGCATTCACGATGAGGCTCAGGCCGATGCCAAGAAAAATGCCGATAAGATTATTGAAGATGCCAAGGCTATCATTCAAACTGAAAAGAATGCTGCGTTGCGCGATGTAAAAGCACAAGTAGCTGCCTTCTCACTTGAAGTTGCCGAAAAGCTGATTAAGAAAAATCTGACGGATGATAAGGCGCAGAAAGAACTGGCCGAAGCTTATATCAAAGAACTTAAGTTGAACTAATCCATGGCCGATTCTCGCGTTGCCTCCCGATACGTAAAATCACTGCTTGGTCTTGCCGTGCAGCAAGGTGTAGTTGAACCTGTACATCAGGATATGCAACTGTTTGCTCAAGTGTGCCGCAACAGCCGCGATTTTGTATTGATGCTGAAGAGCCCGATTGTTCGCCACGAAAAAAAACGTGCAGTACTCGAAACTTTGTTCAAAGGAAAAGTACATCCGCTCACCATGGGCATTATCGACATCCTGACAAAGAAAAATCGCGAACCACTTTTACCCGCTATTGCCAGCGAGTTTCATGTAGCCTACAACGATTTTAAAGGTATTGGAAAAGCTTCTGTTACTTCTTCTCAACCTTTAGATGCCAAACTACGCAGCGAGATTGAGTTGCTGGTAAAAGAACTGAGTCATAAAAAGGAAGTTGAACTGGAAGAGAAAGTAGATAAAGATTTGATTGGCGGTTTCATTTTAAATGTAGGCGACCGCCAGATCGATGCTTCTGTAAAAAGTAAACTCAAGGCGTTGAAACTGAAGTTCAGTGAAAACCCTTTCGTGAAAGAATTTTAAATCTCGAATTACAAATTTTGAATTGATAGCAATATGGCAGAAATCAGACCCGAAGAAATCTCAGCAATACTTCGCGAACAACTTTCGCAGTCGCGCACCGCTACCGAGTTACAGGAAGTAGGTACCGTACTTACCATTGGTGATGGTGTAGCTCGTATTTACGGACTTACCAAAGCGCAAGCCGGTGAGTTGGTTGAATTTGAGAACGGACTAAAAGCATTGGTGCTTAACCTGGAAGAAGATAACGTAGGAGCCGTATTGCTGGGCGATGGCAAAGGCATTAAAGAAGGCGCTACGGTAAAACGTACCGGCCAGATCGCGTCTATCAAAGCTGGCGATGGTTTGCTGGGTCGTGTAGTAAATACACTGGCGCAACCCATCGATGGTAAAGGTCCGGTGGAAGGTCAGCTTTATGAAATGCCATTGGAGCGTAAAGCTCCGGGTGTAATTTTCCGCCAGCCGGTTAATGAGCCGTTGCAAACCGGTATCAAAGCTATTGACGCGATGATTCCGATTGGTCGCGGTCAGCGCGAATTGATCATTGGCGATCGTCAAACTGGTAAAACAGCTGTGGCGATTGATGCCATCATCAACCAAAAAGAATTTTACGAGAAAGGCGAAACGGTTTATTGTATTTATGTAGCCATAGGCCAGAAAGCTTCTACCGTAGCTAGTGTGGCTGCAACTTTAGAAAAAGCAGGTGCTTTAAAATATACTGTAATTGTTTCGGCTTCGGCTTCAGATCCGGCTCCAATGCAATTCTTCGCTCCGTTTACCGGTGCTGCTATTGGTGAATTCTTCCGCGATACCGGCCGTCCGGCATTGGTAATTTACGATGACCTTTCGAAGCAGGCTGTTGCTTACCGCGAAGTGTCTTTGTTGTTACGCAGACCTCCGGGACGCGAAGCTTATCCTGGCGATGTGTTCTATTTGCACTCACGCTTACTGGAGCGTGCCGCTAAGATCATCAACAACGATGGCATCGCTTCAAACATGAACGATCTTCCTGCTTCTTTAAAAGGAGTTGTGAAAGGTGGCGGTTCATTAACAGCGCTTCCGATTATTGAAACGCAGGCGAATGACGTTTCGGCTTATATCCCGACAAACGTTATCTCGATTACTGATGGTCAGATCTTCCTTGAAACGAACTTGTTCAACTCGGGTATTCGCCCTGCTATTAACGTAGGTATTTCGGTATCGCGTGTGGGTGGTAATGCGCAGATCAAATCGATGAAGAAAGTTGCCGGTACATTAAAGTTGGATCAGGCACAGTTCCGCGAATTGGAAGCGTTCTCAAAGTTTGGTTCTGATCTGGATGCGGCAACAAAACTTACCATTGAACGTGGTCGCAGAAATACAGAAGTATTAAAGCAGGCGCAGTATGCTCCGGTTCCAGTTGAAGAACAGGTAGCGATGATCCTTGCTTCTACACGTGGTTACATTGACCGGGTGCCGGTTAACAAGGTGAAAGAATTCGAGAAAGAATTTATTGAATTATTGCGCGCTCAGAACAAACAAACACTGAATAATTTCCGTGCCGGCAAATTTGATGATGCCGATGTGGATTTGATTAAGAAAGTTGCAACGGAGTTAGCCTCTAAATACTAATTTGAAAATGTGTGAATTTGAAAATTTGAAAATGAACTCGATTTTCAAATTAACGAATCTTCAAATTGACTAATTGAAGTTATGCCAAGTTTAAAGGAAGTTAAAAGCAGAATAACCTCAGTAATCTCAACCCAGCAGATTACCAAAGCCATGAAAATGGTGGCGGCTGCCAAGTTGAGAAAATCTCAGGAGCGCATTACCCAGATGCGTCCGTATGCACAAAAGCTTACTGGGTTATTTCAAAACCTTTCGGCTGCAGGCCAGGATGAACAAGCGTGGTACAGCAAACAACGTGCGGTTGAAAATGTATTGTTGGTAGTGGTTAGTTCCGATCGCGGGCTATGTGGTTCATTCAATAGCACGATAATCAAGGCGGCCTCAAAACTGGTTGCCGAAAAATACAGTGTGCAGGCAGCCAAAGGCAACGTAACTATTTTGCCGCTTGGTAAAAAGGCATTTGAGTTTTTCACCAAGCGTAGCTTCAAAATGGAAAGTAGCTTCTGGAATGTTTTCCAGGGCTTATCTTATGATGGTGTAGCGCAGGTGGGTGAATTTTTAATGGAGGAGTTTAAGGCTGGCCGCTACGATAAAATTGAAATCGTGTATAACGAATTCAAAAACGTAGCCACTCAGATTTTACGCACCGAACAATTTTTGCCCGTGTTGCCTGTAGCCAAAGGAAACACTAAGCAGGAAGTAGATTATATCTACATGCCCAATCAGGAAGAGATTGTTACCGGTCTTATTCCAAAAGCGTTAAAGATTCAGTTGTACAAAGCCGTGTTGGATTCCAATGCCGCTGAGAATGGTGCAAGGATGACAGCCATGGATAAAGCAACTGAAAACGCAGGCGAATTGCTGAAAGATTTAAAACTTACTTACAACCGCACACGCCAGGCCGCTATTACAAAAGAAATTTTAGAAATTGTGGCTGGTGCCGAAGCGTTGAAGTCAGCGTAATAAATACAAAATCATTACATAAAAGCTCTCGGGAATGCCTGAGAGCTTTTTTATTTTTAATCATGTTCAGCCGCGCCTACCGCCTTGTTAATTTACTCAGCCTGGATGTGGCGCTTGGCGCGATGATAACAGCTTTATTTTTTTCCAAACAGTTACTGGCACCAGTGCGGGTGTATGGAATTGCTGCGCTTGGTTTAACAGTGTGGGTAATTTATACAACCGATCGGTTAATGGATGTGCGACATTTAACAGAACCAGCCTTTAGTGAGCGGCATCGCTTTCATCAAAAGTACAGCAAGCCACTTTGGGTGGCAGTTGCTGTTGCTGTGCTGATAGTTTGTGTGCTCATAATTTTTATTCGTCCATCAGTTATAGTAGGCGGATTGATACTTGCTCCAGTCATTCTAATCTACCTGTTGTTGCAAAAAAAGTTGCCCATTAAAGAGCTTACCGTGGCTGTGCTCTATACTCTTGGGGTGCTGCTACCAGCCTGGCCCGAAAGCTGGCAATTGATAGTACCCGCTACCGGATTGATTGCTCAGCTGTTTTTAATTGCGTTAACCAATTTGTTACTGTTTGCCTGGTTTGAGTGCGATGTTGATAGTAAGATGGGCCAGGCATCGCTGGCTACGCGCTTAGGCAAAATAGTAGTAAGTACTTTGTTAATTGTTCTATTTGTGGTTGGCATCAGCTTAAATTTTGTTGCCATGATTTCTAATCCCATCAGTTGGATTTTTCTGTTAATGTGGTTTGTGTTGATTGGCCTTTTTATTTTTCATTCATACTTTGAGGAATATGAACGGTATCGCCTATGGGGCGATGCTATTTTTTTCTTACCCCTGATTGGTTTGGTATGAGCGGGTATGATAAACTCGCGCCTGTTTATGATCGCCTTGCCGTATTTTTTGTAGGCAAACAGATTCAGCAAGCCCAGTTAAAATGGCTTTCATATTTAAGCGATCGTAAGAAACTTTTAATTCTTGGTGGCGGTACCGGCTGGATGCTGCCTGCCGTTTTTCAAATCAATCCCAACCTGGTTATCCACTATGTAGATGCCTCTGCAAAGATGATCGCGCAAGCGCAGGCAAATGCTCAAAGTCCATTAATTCAATTTATTAAAGGTACAGAGGCAGACATACCCGATAAAGATTACGATGCAGTGCTTACCCATTTCTACCTCGATTTGTTTTCGGATGACCAACTTCCTGATCTGATAACCAAAATAAAAATGAAATTGACTAACAATGCCATTTGGTTGGTTACGGATTTTGAAACACACACCGTATTGCAACGCATTAAGATTCGCATGATGTATTCGTTCTTCCGCATGATGACCGGACTTAAAACACCAGCCTTGCCGCTGTGGCATAATGCTTTGACAAAAGCCAGTTGCATTACCCTGAAAAGCTACAGCACACACCGTAAATTTATTCGATCAGTTGTGTTTCTGGTGAAGAAGTCATGAATCTTACGTTACTCTTACCTCCGGTAAGTTTTTTATCAAAAAGTACTTTATATTGTCGGTTTGGTTTTAAGTAAATGAACACCGAGAAGCGAATTCAAACACTCAGTATGCAACAGATCATAGACAACCTGCCCGTGGTTGTTTTTGAATATACCGTTAAGCCTGATGGTTCGCGCGATTTTACCTATCTCAGTGCTTCGTGCGAAAAAATTCTGGGTATGAAGCGCGAACTACTTCTGAGTGGTTCTTACCCGATGAAGGTTTTTATTCACACCGATGATTGGATTGAGTTTGAACAACAGTTTGATCGGGTAATTGCGGAAGTAACTCCATTTAAATGGGAGGGCCGCGTGTTTAATGCTAATAGCGAAACAATTTGGATTGAAGCTTCATGCGAGCCGGTTCAGTTACCTGATGGCCGCATTACGTGGAGCGGAGTAATTAGCGATATTGGCGAACGCAAAGAACTTGAAAAGAAAAAACACGAGGCCGACACCCGGTATCGTGAAGCAGCCACTTTGTTTTCAGAGTTGTTCAACAACTCGCCCATGGCCATTGTATTGTTGGATAGCGAAGGCAATGTGAAACAGGTTAATCGTGGCTTTGAATTATTGTTTGGATACACCATTACCGAGTTGCGCGGCAATAGCCTTAATCAATTTATTGTACCCCAAGAATTAGAATCGGAAGGCAACGATCTGAACTCTCTTATTTCGGCCGAGCAGGTTGTGAAGATTGAAACTACACGCTTGCGCAGAGATGATGAATCGGTATCGGTAATTATTTATGGACTGCCCATTCATCTGGAAGATAAGACGATTGGAATTTTTGGCGTATATGTCGATATCACCGATCAGAAAAAAATTGAAGAAGAGTTGAAGATCAGAAATTCTGAACTCGACAACTTTGTGTATAAAGTATCGCACGATTTACGCGCGCCCTTGTCGTCAGTTTTAGGCTTGGTTAACCTGGCAAAAATGCCGGGTAATGATGATAACCTTTCGGAGTACGTAAAAATTATTGGCGATAAAGTCCGGCAACTTGATCACTTTATTAGTGATGTGTTGAGCCATTCTAAAAATCTTAAAATGGATGTGAAGACAGGAGCCATTGACTTTGATTCTATCATTCGCAAAACGTTTCAGGATCTTAACTACATGCACGGTGCCGATCATGTAGATTTGAATTTACAAATTACTGGCCCGGTGTTTCATAGCGATCCGTGGCGCATAGGTGAAATCTTTCGCAACCTGATTTCAAATGCGATTAAGTATCGCAAAATCAGAGATGAAGTTTGTAGCGTGTCTATTCAGGTAGCTGTAACGGCCGATACGGCTTCAATTGAGTTTAAAGACAATGGTATTGGTATTAGCCCTGAAAATCTGAACCGGATTTTCGAAATGTTTTATCGCGCCAGCGAGCAGTCAGAAGGCTCTGGTCTAGGATTGTATATTGTTAGAAACGCAGTCGAAAAATTAGGTGGTCAGCTTACTGTAGCTAGCAAACCCGGTGCAGGTACAACTTTTCAAATTACCTTGCCGAACAAAGCCGACCATTCCTTATATTGATCCCCATGCAAGTTAAAGAAGTTGTTTCGCCCCAGGATAAACGGGAATTTTTGGAGCTACCGGTGCGGCTGTATAAGCATACGCCTAATTGGATCAGACCATTGGATGCCGATGTAGAAGGTGTATTCGATACCGTAAAAAACAAAACGTATCATCATGGCGAATGTGTGCGTTGGCTCTTGCTGGATGCTGCCGGCAAAACAATAGGACGTGTAGCTGCTTTTGTAAATCAGAAAACCACTAATAAAGGAAACGAGCAACCCACAGGCGGCTTAGGTTTTTTTGAATGTATTGAAGACGAAGAGGCGGCATTCATGCTCTTCGATCAGTGCAAAACGTGGTTACAACAGCGCGGCATGGAAGCCATGGATGGCCCGATTAATTTTGGTAATCGCGATAGGTGGTGGGGCTTGTTGCTGGAAGGTTACGACCGGCAACCCAACTATCAATGCAATTATAATTTTCCGTACTATCAAAAATTTTTTGAAGCCTACGGGTTTCAGGTTTACTTCTATCAACTCACATTTGGTCGTGCCATTGAAGGCCCACTGGGTGATCGGCTTTACGAGAAAGCTGCCTTAACGGCAAAAAATTCAGAGTATAGTTTCAGGTATCTCAGAAAATCGGAATGGAATAAATTGCCGGAGTTGATTCGTGAAGTGTATAACAAAGCGTGGGCTAAGCGAGGCGAAATACCAGAACTTACAGAAACGCAGGCTAAACATCTGGTAAAACAGATGAAGCCTATCATGGATGAAAAACTACTTTGGTTTGGTTATTATAAAAATGAACCCATTGCGTTTTTCCTTTCTCTGCCTGAGGTGAATCAGATTTTTAAATTCGTAAATGGAAAAATGAATTGGCTCGGTAAGATTAAATTTGTCTGGCACACATTACTGAAAACAAATAAAAAAGCATTTGGAGTATTGTTTGGTCTTGTGCCCGAGCACCAGGGCAAGGGAGTGGATGGGGCCATTATTGAGGAGTTTAGAAAACTTGCACACGGTAGTGGTTTTGCCTACACCGAATATGAAATGAATTGGATTGGAGATTTTAATCCGAAGATGGTGCGTGTTGCCGAACAAATAAATGCCGCAGTGGTAAAGAAGCACGCTACCTATCGTAAATTGTTTGATGAAACCAAGCCGTTTAAACGGATGCCAATTGTGAAATGAGTATGGAGCAGAACGAAGAAGAAGAAACACGATCGGGATTTCTGGTTAAGAATCTGGTGCGCGGCCTGATCTGGTTTGCCATCATTATTACTGCTTTTATTTTAATGGAGGGCTACATTCAGGAAAATTTCAAAAGCCATATCGGAGACATCCGAGCCAACCCCGGTATTCTTTACGGAACGTACACACTATCGGAAATTGTGTTTGGTATTCTTCCACCAGAGCTCTTTATGATGATCTGGATTCTGGATGATATTGATGTGAGTGGATTTATCGTTAACCTTTCCATTCTGGCGGTGATTTCGTACGGTGCTGGGGTTTTAGGGTATTATATTGGTAAAACTTTTTCCAAGACTCCATTTTATCAACAGCGCATCCGCGAAAAATATCTAAAGCAATACGAAAAGAATTTAAAAAAATTTGGTGGCTACCTCGTTCTGGTAGGTGCCATAACACCGGTTCCATTTTCAGCTACATGCATGTTAGCGGGTTCAGTAAATATGAACATCAAATATTTTCTGCTGATATGCATAACCCGCATCATCCGCTTTGCTGCGTATGGCTGGATGGTGTGGAGTTTCCCCAACTGGTTTAACGGGTAAAAATAAAAATGACTACGTCTGTTGTCGTCAAACAATGGCGCAGTCATTTTGAAACTTCATCAGGCCTTTTTAGCAGGACAAGTATTTAATCCTACAATTGCATAGAGTGGGCAGAAGCTCACCAAACTTGTTAGAACAAATACGCCACTCAGAATCACCAATACCAAACCAAGCGTTCCGGTTATAGTATCTGTAAAATAGAGTACTGCAAAAATCAATGCCAGCGCAATTCTGATAATTTTGTCGCTGTTGCCCATGTTCTTTTTCATAAGAGAAGAGTTTAAGTTTTTTAATTTTTTTATTGAAGAATCAGAACAACCAGATAGACAAGGCCAACGCACAGCACACATACAATTGCCAGCTTCAAAACCTTATTCATGGATTGTTTCGCTTTCTGATACTAAAGTAGAAGTGGCTCACCATGTAAAACGGTGACTTCAGTCACCACGGTGCTAAAGTCTTGATTTTCAGAAGCTAAAAATCAGATAAGTTCAAGACCTTTATCGGTTTGTTTTACTTTGCCCTCTTTTTCCAGTTTTTTAAGCACACGGGTAATTACTTCGCGTGATGTTCCCAGCTCTTGCGCAATTTCACGATGGCGTAAATCCAACAACCTTGTAGCGGTTACGCGGCTCTTTTCTTTCAAGTACTCAAAGATGCGTACATCTAACCGCTGAAAGATAAGTTGATTGAGCGTATCTATTAATTCTGAGTATCGCGTATTGTACAAGTCATAAAACAAATAGTTAAGCCCGGGAAACTTTTCGACCCATGTTTCTACACTGCGGGCTGGCAACAACAAAAGTTTAGAAGGCAACTCGGTGGTTGCAAAAATTTTGCTGGGTTGGTTTTTTATACCGGCCAGAAAAGACATCACGCAACTTTCGCGGGGTTCTATATAATAAAGAAGTAGTTCGCGATCTTCATTGCGGGTATAAACTTTTATCAAACCTTCCAACACCAGCGGAATAAGTGTAACATGTTTTCCTTCCTGCATCACTTCCGTATGGGCCGGAATTTCTTTTAGTATTCCCTCCTGCGCAAAAGCTTTTTGTAAATCGGTACCCAGATGCGGAAGAAATTTTCGAATAACCTCAAGCTCTACCATATCGTGAAGTTAGGGTTTAAGGACAGTGCGTTGTTGAGCTGCCGCTTCTACTTTCGCACGACTATAATAAACTGTAAAGTGTTTATCGGTTGCCCACAATTCAAAAAGGTTGCGATAAAACGGACTGGCCGCATCGCCACTTTGACCCGGGGAATTTGTAAAAAGTGTTTTATCCCAATCGGTAACATCGGCCACCATTCTAAATGTTGCCCCATGACTTTGATTATCGCTGTTGCTGGTTACACCGGGCGTGGAGGCAGAACCACCGCGTGGTAGCGGGCCACATTCCAACAATGCACGAACGGAATCATTCACTACATTACTTAACGGATGTTTGATGATGACATGATGATAAGCAGTTTGTCCATATTGCCACCTGGAAATATCTGTACCTAATTTTTCTTGTAGTGATTTGTTAGCAACTTCAAGTGCACTAACCAGAAATTGATTACGACCACCGAATTCTTTTCTATCAGCTTTTAGCCAACCCAAAACTTTTTTAACAGAAACCGACCGGATAGTTGTTTTTGCTTTTTCAGGAATAAATTGGGCATGCGCTTGTGCCAGCAGTTGTTTTTCCCAGGCTGCATAAACGCCAGCCGCAATTGAATTTTTATCCATCACAAAATCCCAATCCAACAAAAGCTGCTGTAACTTTTTTGTTTCGGGATTGGTAATGGAAATATCTTTTAAGTATGGAACCAACTGCCTTGCGGGATTGCTGAAGTAATCGAATTGCAATTGCTGCATCTCAGCAAAACTTACTTTAGGTTTTGATTCTAAAACAGCATTCAATCGGTTTGCTCTGCTGCTATCAGCCCATTCCCAACCTACTGCATACCGGTGATTATAATCGGCAGCCACCAGGTTTTCGTTAGCCGTAACCCAAAAACCTTTTTGCGGATTGAATGCATTTGGTAATTCTTTAATGGGCAAGTATCCTTCCCATTCATAACTACCATCTCCGGGCACGGGCACAAGTCCATCCCAGTTTTTTCTAACCGGTGCAATGCCCACGGTTTGCCAACCGATGTTTCCTTTCTTATCGGCCCAGATCATATTCTCGCCCGGAATATGACTGTATGTACATGCCTCCCGAAATTCTTCCCACGTAGTGGCGCCATCAATGCGTAAGCTGGCCATGTACGGAGCGCCACCAGGTTCCATCCATGCAGCGCGCACAGCATAAGCCTTGTTTCTTTTTGTATCAATAAATGTTACCGGGCCGTGGCGCGTAAACTTATGCTGCACATATACATCGGCTGCATTTTTAACCTGAATTGTATCAGCAATTATAGTCATGTCCTCCCAGGCACCTTTGTATTGATATTGATTCTGATTTTGAGGATTGAGATCATACACATAAATATCTTCGCTATCAATATTAAAAATGGTAAGTCCCCACGCACCAAATTCATTATGCCCAATGGAAACTCCCGGAATAGTAGGTTCACCACCACCCACCACATTCCAACCCGGTGCGTGCAAATGAACCATGTAGCGCAACGAAGGTGCTGACAATGCGCGGTGCGGATCGTTGGCTAACATAGGGAAACCGGTTTCTGATTTTATGCCACTAACAATCCAGTTGTTACTGCCGATAGAGCGCTGTTCGGTATCCATCATTTCTTCGTACGCATCCTGATCGGTACGGGCCAGTTGCCGGTAGTTGAGTTGATCGGGGTTGGCATGGCTGGCCAGATGTTCGGGCTTAAAAGCAATTTTCTGTTCGCGAAAAGCTTTGTACAGTTCCAGTATATCTTCAAACAAACCTTCGGCATCAATTTTTTTATCGAGTGTTAAGCGTGGTGTGCCGGGCTCGAATGTGCGTAGGTCTTTTAATTTTTCTTCGCCCAATAAAACAACCTGCCGGGCAATTTCTAATTCTGCAGGCAAGTTGCTCAGCAATCCCTGATGTCGCGAGATCACTACTTCAGGTGTCCATAATTTTGGTTTGATGTTGAGCAATTGAAATTCAATTGGCAGCAACGCTGGATTTTTTTCTGTTTCGCGGATGTAAGCATTAATGCCTTGAGTGAAGGCCTCAATAATTGCCTCGCCATGCGGATGATAATGATTGAACTCTTTTTTCAGATCGCCACGATATTTAAATAAACGCGCCCCGATGTCGCGCTTTACTTCGGCTTCGCCTAATAGTTCGGCCACGGTGCCGGTGGCTTGCCTGCGCCAGATTTCAAATTGAAAGAGACGATCTTTAGCAGCTGCATAGCCTTGGGCAAAAAACAAATCGTGTTCATTTTGTGCATAGATGTGATTAACTCCAGCCGAGTCGCGCAGAATTTCTACGGGTTGTTGAAGTTCAGCAAGCCGTAGCGTGTTTTTCGAATCTTTACAACTAACAATAAAAAGTATAAGCAGGTAGGGCAGGTATTTCATTATTTTATTTTAAGCGTTTGCGATTTTTAGTACAGCGTCAATAAACCGATCCAGATCTTTAGTTGTGGTATATACATGCGGAGTAATTCGCACCGCGTTCAACTTCTCCCACTTTACTGATGTAGTATGTATTTGAAATTGATTGAAAAGCTTAGCGGAGATATCAGCAGCTTCCATACCATCAATACTAAATGTGCCCAGCGCACAAGAGTATTCTGGCTTTAATGAAATGTGCAACTTGATTTTAGGATGTTTGGCAACCGCCTCGCACCAATATAATTTCAGGTAATGCAGGCGTTCTTGCTTTCGTTTGGAACCAATGGCATTATGAAAATCTATAGCCTGTCCAATGGCTTGCTCGGGCGCGAACGACCGCGTGCCCAACGCTTCAAACTTTCTGATGTCGCCACTTTGTGGTTTTTCTACCGAGAACATCGGCCACGTTTTTTCAATCAGCGATTTGCGCATGTGCAACATACCAGTGCCAAAAGGTGCGCACAACCATTTGTGTAAACTAGTGCCAAAGTAATCGCAATCAAAATCAGAAATTTTATAATCGAGATGCGCGAATGAATGGGCTGCATCTACAATAGTAGTAATGCCGCGCTTGCGTGCTTCGGCACAAAGTTTGGCTATGGGTGTAATTTGTCCGCTCCAGTTAATGATGTGCGTAAGGTGCCACACTTTGGTTTTGGGAGTAGTAGCTCCAACATAAAGATTGATAAGCGATTCATCGCTCACGATAGGCAGCTCAGGCGTGATCCAGTTTATTTTAATGCCTTCGCGCAGTTCGCGTTGTTTCCAGGCGTGAATCATGTTGGGATAATCGTAACGCGTCATTACAATCTCATCGCCTCGCTTAAGATCAGTACCCCACGTAACAGTACCCAGTGCTTCGGTTGTGTTTCGGTTTATGGCAATCGTATCGGCATCTGCTCCGGCAAGGTCGGCCAGTTTTCTGCGCAAGGGTTCGCGCCCGGCATCAAGAATGCGCCACATGTAATAGGTGGGCGCTTCGTTACTCAAATGGTAATAACGATCAACAGCATCTTGCACAACTTTAGGCTGCGGACTAACACCGCCATTATTCAGGTTCATAATGTTGGCACTTACCGTGTACGCTTGTGCCATGCGTGCCCAGAGTTCTTCATCGGCAGCAGCCAGCGTGGGCGAAAGTTCATTAAGCGAAACCAAAGCCTCACTAATATCTTCGGCCAAAGCCTGGCTGGCGATTGAGGTTAAGGAAAGCGCACCGATGGCGCTTAATGCTTTTTGAAAGAACGATCTGCGGGTGGACATGGGGAGTAATTTTTGAAATTCAATGTAAATATTTTTGTGATTAGATGCTGGAAGTGATTGGGTAATGGTTCGCCCTGTGGACAAGAGGCAAATCTGATTAGTGATTTGGGATTAATTGATTTAGGATTGACAGGGTCTTATCCATAAATCACCACTCAAACATCACAAGTCACTAATCCTAAATCCTTCCAGCTTGCAATCTTTACAACCCGTTTAAACTTTTAATCGTTAACTTGTGTCGAATAGAAAAAGGAATAGATATGAAGCGATTAACATTAGGAGTGCTGATGCTGGCGGGATTGCTGGCTGCGTGTGATAAAACAAAACTGAAGGAGCCGCACGAATGTGTGCCGGTAACCTATCAATATGGGATTTGTGGAAAAGCAGTTCTTAAAATTGAGAACTCAGTTTACTACGATTTAGGTGAAAATGTTGGCGAGCATGAAAACGTATTCTTAGCTACACTAGAATGTTTTACCGATGAAAACGCATTAAAGAATAAATTATTTTTTGTACAAATCAACCCTTCTGACTTTAACCTGAACTGTGCGGTATGCGAAGCCGCAGTAGTGTATGATGGGAGCAAGCATTATAACGTGCGGGTAAGTAATAATTGTACCTCAGGTGTAGAGTAGGATTGCTAACGTTGAAGTATCGTCTCCGCTTCGTATCTAGCAGAATGATAAGGGAAATCAAGATTAATTGTTATTTTTAAAGATGACCTTTCATCGCTTATTTTTTGTAGGCTTTTTGGGGTTATCCAATCTTGCTACTAGCCAGCAGCAAGTAAATGGTTCCTATATCCATTTTCGAAGTGTTGAGAAAAATAATCCCGAATCTTTATTGAGTGGGTCGGGAGGCATAATAAAATTGTATAATGAGGAGGTTAATTTTATTCGCGATTCTATAAAAACAACGGGCAGACGAACTCGCGACAAAATCTGGTTTAGCGATTCCGTAAGTGCTCAGGTTATTTATGAATATCCGGATAGTTTGAGGTTGTTGCTTAACAATAGTTACATTGACTATCGCGCATTGAAGAAATTTTCCGGAATAAAAATTTCTTACGGGATATGAACAATTATACCTGGGACTTTATTAGTGAGAATGTTTCATTTACTCTAATACCAGAAAGCAAAAAGAGCTATGTGCGGCACGGGGCATCTATTTATTCAAGAATTGATTTTTTCCAATCGAAGGATGTGTGGGATTTTCACCTTAAAATAAATTCTCATGCAGAATTTGTAACCTTTACTGGGTTTGATTTGCATCATGGGTTTTCAACAATACAAATGATTGATGAAAATCAAGATACCATAAAGTGTGAATTGTTTCAGGATGGTATGTTGGTAAATGGCCAATTGATTAGACGGGCTACGGCAAATGAAGCTGAAATTCTTTCCGTCAAAACAAAACTCATTTCAAAAAAATGGCTGGCAACATGGAGTTATCAGCAAAAATTACCGGGTGAGATTCAGTTGATCGGAGAAGAAAGTTCATACATCGATGACGGAAGGATTCAGAAAGGACAAGTATCATTTATTTTTTATTCAGATGGACGGTACCAATTTAATAATGGTAAACAAATCCAAACTGGAAGTTGGAAGCTTTCAGCAGATGGTAATTATGTATTGCTCAAGAATGATAAAAAAGGAAAATCCAGTCTGAGGCTTACGACTGATTCAAAAAAGAATATGAGTTTATAGATATTCAGCACATTAAGTACAAACAAGAGTTTCTTTATGGAGAGAAAGTTGTGTTTAAGTGATTTCTATCCATGATCTGGGGCGAGACAATAAAAAGTTTTAATAACCGATTTGCGATGATTGATCTGCGACTTATGATTTTAGATTTGGTTCTGACTCAAATCACAAATCAATCATCACAAGTCACTAATCGTAAATCATATACTATTTCACCTGCTGCAATCTTCTCAGCGCAGGGGCTTTCAACGCGGTAATACTCACCACACCAAGTGTCATCAGCCCTCCGAAAATTACGGAAGGCACTACACCCAGTAACTTTGCAGCAATACCCGATTCCAGCATACCTATTTCATTAGACGAACCAATGAACATACTGTTTACTGCCGCAACCCGACCTTTCATATTTTCAGGAGTAAGCGTATGGATTAAGGTACTGCGCACAATTACACTCACACAATCGAACATCCCACTCATAATCAACAAAGCCATCGAAACCCAAAACCAGGTTGAGAGACTAAATGCAATCATGGAAACTCCAAAACCGGCAACGCACCACAATAAAATTTTACCGATATTCTTTTTGATGGGGTTACGCGTAATGTACACCGCCATTAACACCGCACCAATGGCGGGCGCAGATCGTAAAAATCCTAAACCGGTTTTACCGATGTGCAAAATCTCATCGGCAAAGAAGGGCAGCAAAGCCACCGCACCGCCAAATAACACAGCAAATAAATCGAGCGAGATGGCACTAAGAATAATCTGATTGCTGAACACAAACTTTAAACCAGCTTTAATTTTTGTCCACGTACCTTGTTCTGTAGTTATCGGTGGCAAAGGTCGGTTGGGTATAGATAGGTAACTTAGAAATGCAATTGTAATTGAAATTGCAACGGCAGAATAAGCCATAGTGATTCCAAAGAAACCATAAATCAAACCGCCAATCATGGGGCCACAAACCGCGCCACCTTCCCAAATAGTACTGTTCCATGTAATGGCATTTTGATAAAGCGATCGATCGACCAACTGTGGCATAAACGAAAAAGTTGCTGGTGATAAAAATCCGCGTGCTATGCCACTCACAAAAATTACGGCATAGATGGCAAAGGCACCGTTATCAATAATAAATGCACCCAGGTTGGTGGTAAAGTAAAGCAGCATAGCAGAACAGGCGGCCAACACGCTTACACAGGTAACAATAATTTTTTTTCGTTCTACAATATCGGCCAGGTGGCCCGCATAAAGCGAAACACTAATGGCAGGAATAGCTTCCGATAAGCCGATAAGTCCGAGTGCTAATGGATCTTTGGTGAGTTCGTAAATCTGCCAGCCGACAATTACACCTTGCATTTGCATGGCCAGCGTAATGAACAATCGTGAAGTAACAAACAACCGGAAATCGCGAATGCGAATGGCTGCGTAGGGATCAGTACTCATGAATGCAGGGGTTAACCGCGGAGGCGCTAAGGCGCAAAGGTTGCATATTATTTAATTTTTTTAAGTATTGTCTTTACTTCGGGACAATGCGATTTTAATTTGTGATTATTGATCAGTGATTTGTGATTTTAGATTTACGTATCCTAAATCACCAATCAGTTCAACTTTCTTCAAGTATCGTCTCCGCTACTGATTTTATCTTAGGATTAACCGCGGAGGCGCTAAGGCGCAAGGGTTGATTTCTTATTGGCCCTTCACCTTCTTTCTTTACCATAGAATTAAAAATTATTCACGTATCTCTTAAAGCCGTCTTTCAAAAGCCGCACATTAAAATTTATCAGAAAGCCCAATTTTTTGTTGGCAAATTTAAGGTAGCTTATGAGCTGAGCTTCATGAACAGGTAAGATTACTTCAACGGCCTTTAATTCAAGGATAATTTCGTTTTCTACAAGTATATCAATTACGTAATCTTTGTTAAGAATGAAGCCTTTATATTGAAGAGGAACAGTAACAAGGGCTTCCGTTTTTATCTTACGTAGCGACAACTCTTTAACTAAACATTGCTGGTAAACTGACTCAAGTAGACCAGGTCCCATTTCTTTATGCACCGTAATTGAGGCTTCAAGAATTTGCTTTGAGATTGCATTCAAATTTTCATTGTCCATGGTCTTAAAATGTTAGACAAAACATAAAAGTATTCTTTGCGTCATCGCGCCTCTGCGGTTATGGTAAAACATTATTAACAGCAGCAACTGCTTTCTGTTGTCGTTGCTCCCAGTTTCCGCCAATCTCTACAAACGGCACGGCTGCATTTACCACTTCATGTTTAAACAATTGCCAGAAGTGTTCGCGCTTATCGGGGTGTTCGCGTTGCGGATCATCTACCCAGGGCACATCAATGTAACACAACAAGTATAAATCGTAATGCCGCTTTTTAATCAGTTGTATAATCTCTTCATCGCAGCGGCCATATTTATAATCGCTCCAGATTTTTATGGTGATGAGATTGGTATCGCAAATCATTACGCGATTGGAATCGCGCAGCCATTCATCTTCTAATCGCAACTGGCCATGTGCAATTTTAAGCAAGTCGGCTTGCTGGTACGGTCGGCCTAATTTATCGAGATAAGCCCGCGCGTATTCGGGTATCCAGCTTGTATTAAAATGGGTAGCCAAAAATTTTGAGAGTTCTGATTTGCCGGTACACTCCGGCCCGATTACGCAAACCTTTTTAATAATCGGTAAATCATGGGCAACAGCCGACATATAGTGCTTACTTTTTCGCCAAAATAACCATTTAATTGCTATCCGGTGAACGAAACTGCATCATGGGTTTCGCTAATCGGGCTTGTATAATTATCTTTCGCTAAACTTCGAAGTGTGTGAAGCGCAGAAAAGCAATTAAAAGCATTGGTTTGGGTCTTACAGCCGGGTTGTGGTTGCCCTCGGCATTGTCATCTTGTAAAAAAGACGACCCCGGTCCCGAAGTTCCGTTCGATGGAACTGTTGCCATTATTGGTGGTGGTGCGGCCGGTTTATATACAGCCGATATCTTAAGTTCGAAAGGAATTAATGTAATCATTTTCGAGGCCAGCAATCAGCTTGGTGGCCGTGTGCGCTCGCTGCGTAATCAACACGAAATCCTGGTACAAACTTCGGCCGATTTTCCAGTTGAGTTAGGAGCAGAAGTAGTTTATGGAAGCAGTTCATCGTGGGGTAACATTATTAAAAATTATACGCTTACGCGGATTGAATTAGATACGCTATCAACCGAACAATTTATTCTGGAGAACCAGGCAAAGTCGGCTACCGACTGGGGTGCTGATGCTGATCTGCAAGCAGTAAGAAATTTTATTGATAGCCTGCCTTCTTATTCGGGTGGAGATGTTTCGATGAATCAAGCCGCGGGTGTAAATGCGCGGGCACAAGCTTTACTCAATTCGTTGGCGGGTAATCGTTTTGGTTCTAATAGTGATAGGGTAGGTGCGAAAGGCGTAGCCGAAGCATTGAGTTTGATTGAACATGATAATGCGGCTTACCTGATCAAGACGAATCCCCTACAGGATCTTATTACTTCGCGCTTTAGCGGAGTGGTAGGTAAGGTGCAATTGAATACGGCAATCAAAACCATCAACTACTCAGGCGAAAAAATTATTCTTACCGATCAGAATAGCAATCAGGTTGAAGTTGATAAAGTAATTGTAACGGCACCGCTGGCTGTTTTAAAAACAGCAGGTATTGCATTTAGTCCGGGTTTGCCCGCAGCAAAAGTTACAGCTATGAATAAAATCGGCATGGATCATTGCCTGCGGATTATCATAGACTTTAAACGAAACTTCTGGGGCGATAATAGCGGGTACTTATGGGGCGGCACCCAAGGCCCAGCATATTTTAATCCGGGTGTATCGCGCAGTGAATTTTACAGAACGTTATCCGTTACCGTGCATGGCCCTAAAGCTAAAGAACTCTCTGATCTGGGCGATGGCATGTTGGATGCTGTGTTGGCGGAACTTGATGCTATTTATGGGGTGGCTTCATTGTATGTGCGCAAGCAACTTATACCAGATCCAAATTCTGTTGGTAGTTTTATTGAAGGTGATCGTGTTTGGTTTAAGGCTGATTGGGGGAAAGATGAATTTTTTAAAGGTGGCATTTCGTATTTACCACCAGGCTCAAGCGTTCAAGATCGGATAGATTTCTCAGCACCTATCAATAATAAAGTATTCTTTGCAGGCGAAGCCACAGACGATAAAGGCGATGCCGGTACGGTTAATGGCGCATTAAATTCTGCCGCGCGGGTTGCTGAAGAAGTGGTGCAGGCGATTATAAACGCGTAATTTTACCTTGTGTTAGTTTTGGTGAAATTACCCACAGGTTCGTGCTAAACATATACACTATATTAGGTTGGGCCGGAGCATTAGCCTACATCACCGCATATTTTCTGGTAAGCACAAAAAAAATCCGCGCAGACAAACCGTTGTTTCATTGGCTTAATATTACCGGGGCAGTGCTCATGGTAATAAACGCGGTAAGCCAGTTCGATTACCCCAATGTGTTTGTAAATGTAGTGTGGGCGGTAATAGCCTTGTTTGCACTTTATTTTTACAATAAAAAGTAGTGCTCTTAAGCAGGAACCGTAAGCGACAACATTTTCAAAACGGTTTCTTTGTAGTAACTCATCTTGCGGTTGTATTCTTCTTTGTTGGAAACCATACTGAGATAATAGTAGGCTCCTTCTACAAAAATAAAAATCAGATCAGCTGTTTTTTCAACATCGTCTAATTCAATACTGCCAATATCGTTACACTGCTTCAGGGTTTCGGTTAGCATTTGCCGCAGGTTGTCGTGAAGTAGTTTATAATGTTTTTTGATTTTTCTATCGCGGAAGATGAGCGAGAAGCTGCTGTAGAATACACTGTCATCAAAAAGTTTATCCCACTTACGGGAAAACAGGTTTTCAATAATTTGTTCAAGCCTTTCTTGCGGATCAGCTATTTCATTTAAAGGCGTATAAATTAGCCGGTACCGCTCCAGAATGTATTCAATCAGCCCATGAATTAAATCTTGTTTCGTTTTAAAGTAGTGCATTATTAAGCTTGGGTTAACCTGCATGGCATCGGCAACCTTGGCAATAGATGCATTTTCCAGCCCTTGCTTGCGGGCTACTTT
The DNA here is from genome assembly GCA_017303795.1 of Cytophagales bacterium. Classification (GTDB taxonomy): domain Bacteria; phylum Bacteroidota; class Bacteroidia; order Cytophagales; family Cyclobacteriaceae; genus ELB16-189. The sequence continues at coordinate 107,867 of JAFLBR010000008.1, forward strand.
ATAAAAGGCGAGTATAATTCCCTTTTGTCTGACCTGTATTAAGTTTTTTCTTCCCATTGTTAACACTAATGTAACTAACTCTTGTTTTTAAATTTAAAAAAAGTACATTTATTTGTTCAAATTAAAAATTGAATGACCATTCAATCTAAAACAACAAGCGTATGATGAAAACTTTACACAACAAATCGGGCACAGGAAAACCGGTTACGCTGATCGGTTTTTTCTTGCTACTTTTTTTAGCAGGCGGTATGGCACACGGGCAGAGTTTTACAGTTACCGGTCGTGTAACGGATGGAACAAATGCATTGCCTGGCGTAACCATCCTTGAGAAGGGCACGGCAAATGGAACCTCTACAGATGCCGATGGAAAATTTACGTTGATGGTTGGTACTACCAACGCCACACTTACCCTTAGTTTTATTGGGTATAAAACGGTGGAGGTAGCGGTTAACAATCAAACTACATTAGACATCAACATGCAGGAAGATGTTACTTCGCTTAATGAAGTGGTGGTAACAGCACTAGGTGTGCAAAAAGATGTAAAGTCGCTGGGTTATGCCGTGCAGAAGGTTGATGGGAATGCCATTCAAAAGGCCCGCGAGCCCAATGTGATCAACTCGCTTACCGGTAAAGTAGCAGGTCTTGAAATCCGGAATCAAACAGATTTGTTTCAGGATCCAGGCATTCGCCTTAGAGGTGCCACTCCATTGGTGGTTATAGATGGTGTGCCCAGTGTTGATGCAGATATCTGGAAAATTAATGCCGATGATATAGAGAGTTTTGATGTATTGAAGGGAGCTAACGCATCTGCCCTTTATGGATCAATAGGTCGCAATGGGGCGATTATGATTACAACCAAGCGTGGCAGTAAAGCAAAAACCACTGTTGAGTTAAATTCAAGTACCATGTTCCAAACAGGTTTTATCCGCATACCGGAAGTACAAACCACGTATGGTAATGGATATAATGGTCAATATGCTTATGTGGATGGTTCGGGTGGCGGCACAGAAGGTGGCGGTTGGATTTGGGGCCCGAAACTGGATCAACGTGATCCCAGTACGCCAAGTGGTTTTTGGGAGACTACACAGTTTAATAGCCCTATTGATGAACTTACTGGCGACCGGATTCCGACACCCTTCTTATCGAGAGGAAGAAATAATGTTCAGGATTTTTTTAGAACAGGAATAATTTCAACCAACAACATTAGTATTAGCAGTGGTAATGCCGATGGTAATTTCAGAGTTTCCGTTTCGAATAACTATCAAAAAGGTATTGTACCAAACTCACAACTTAATAATACTTCATTTGGAATTTCGGGTGGTTATAAACTGGCTAAAAACTTACGGGCCGATGCTTCCATTACCTATAACCGGCAGTACACGGATAACTTCCCGGAAACGGGCTATGGTCCGACTAATTATTTATACAACCTTGTGTTATGGACCGGGCCAGATATTGATGTAAACGATCTACAAAACTATTGGGAAAAGGGCAACGAAGGCATTCAGCAACGCAACTACAACAAGTCATGGTATAACAATCCGTATTTTCAGGCTAATGAGTTTTTGAGAGGTTACTATAAAGACAATGTGTTTGGCCAGTTGAAGTTAGACTATACCGTAATGCCGGGTTTAGATATTATGCTGCGGTCTGGTATCAATCAATATAGCCTTAACCGTACCTGGAAGGAACCTAAAAGTTACGTGGCGTATGATTATGTCTCGCAAGGAAATTTCTTCCTTTCTACAGAATCAAATTTTAATATCAACACCGATTTACTAGCGCAATACAAAAAGAGTTTTAGCGATAACATCGCTTTAAGAGCAAGCGTGGGCTTGGCCAATCGCTGGAGAAATTTCAGAACTCAAACCCAGAACACAGATGGATTGGTAATTCCAGGTTTCTATAATCTAAGCAACTCAGCTAATCCTTTGCGCGGTACAAATAGTGTACAAGAAGAAAATGTGAACAGTGTTTTTGGTACACTTGACCTTGAATTTTATAACGGAATTTTTCTTGGGCTAACAGGTCGGCAGGATTGGGTTTCTACCATGCCTCTTCAGAATAATTCATTCTTCTATCCATCCGTTTCACTTGCTGGGGTAGTTACAGACTTTATTGATCTCAACACAGCAAAAATTTCTTTCTTGAAAGTAAGAGGCTCATGGTCGCAGGTAACAGACGGCCAGATAAAAGTAAATGGCACGTATCCTTATCAACATATTCCTGGGTATGACCCTGGTGTAAACTGGGGTGGCACACCTTCCTTACAATTTCCGGGTACATTAATAGATCCGAGCATCAGTCCGGAAACTTCAGAAACCTTTGAAGCGGGTGTAGATGTTCGCTTCCTGAATGGTAGAATTGGAGTTGATGCTGCTGTGTATAGCATTCGCGACTTCAACAACATTTATCAGTTGCCTATGTCTAATGCCAGCGGATATACCTACAGACTTGTAAACGGTGGCGAATTTTTGAGAAAGGGTTTTGAGGTTACGGTCACAGCCACACCAGTAAAGACAACTTCTTTTACGTGGAATATTATTGCTAACTATAGTCAGTACCACCGCTATTTAAAATCTTCTTTTGATGGAAGTGATCGATTAGGTTTGATTAAGGTGGGCGAGCGCATGGATCAGAATTATTGGTACGGCTACCTGCGTTCACCCGGTGGTCAACTTATTATGGGCACAAATGGATTTCCGCTAAATGATCCCTATCAACGGCCGCAAGGTTATTCTGATCCGGATTTCATTTTTGGTATAGCCAACAACTTCACATACAAAAATTTTACAGCCGGTGTTTCATTTGATGGTAGAGTTGGTGGCGTAATGTATTCCACCACGAACCAAAAAATGTGGTGGGGTGGCACACATCCTGGCACCGTTAATCAATTTCGTGATGATGCTAATGCCGGTATCGCATCATTTGTTGCATCGGGGCTTGTTGTGGTAGAAGGCAGTGCCGAGTACGACAGCGATGGAAACATTACGAGCGATACGCGGGTGTATGCACCCAACGTTACGCCCGTTAACTATATCTCGTGGAATACAAACACCAGTAATGCAGACTTAACACATTATTACAATCAGTCTTTTGTAAAGTTGCGGGAGCTTACGGTAATGTATCAGGTTCCGCAATCTATCCTGTCGAAATCATTTATTACAAGGGCAAGCATAGGCGTTGTTGGTCGTAACCTGGCGTTATGGTCGAAGATGCCAAACGTAGATCCCGACTCAGGCAGCGATAACCTGCAAACGCCTTCTACCCGAAACATCGGTTTTAATTTGAACCTAACTTTTTAATCCGATTCCAAATGAAAACAATGAAATACATATTCTTTACAATAATGGTGTTGGCAAGTGCCTGTACCGACTTTGAAGATTTGCAATTAGATCCAAACCGGGCCACGCAGACACATCCGGGTCTGCTGCTAACAAACATTGAAGCTATAACCTTTAATTATATTGATATTGGTGCCGGGTTAGCCTCGCGTCAATTAGCATATACCGATGGTGCTTCAAACGAACAGTATTATAACTGGCAACGTGCAGGGTTTGGTCGCTACAACAGTTTACGACAAGTAACAAAAATGGATCAGGAAGCGGCACGATTAAACCTGGACAATTATCGTGCGCTCGCACTATTCTTAAAATCGGTTCACATTCTTGAGCTATCGAAAGTTTTTGGCGATGTCCCTTACTCACAAGCCTTGCAGGCTGAAGCCGGAACTTTCAACCCGGCTTACGATACGCAAGAAGAAATTTACATGCAGGTATTGGCCGATCTGGAAGAAGCAAACAGTTTATTGAATACAAGTAACGGTGCTATAACGGGCGATATCATTTATGGTGGTGACATAACCAAATGGAAAAAGCTGGTTAATTCATTCACGCTTCGGGTATTGTTAAGTATGTCAAAAAAAGGCGGAGCTATTAGTACGCAGGTAATCAATCGCTTTAACAACATAGTGGACGATCCGGATACTTATCCAATTTTTGAATCGAATGATGATAATGCTTCACTGCGATTTCAGGACTTGGTGAGTAACCGGTATCCGTACTTTAACAGCAACAGTTTAAAGACTGCCTATTATATGGAGGCGTCCTTCGTAAATTTGCTAAAGGATTTGGAAGACCCCAGACTATTTGCGTTTGCCGATATTACTCCACAAGCAGCCGATGATGAACTACCCACAACTGATTTTGATGCCTATGGTGGTATTGATGGAAGCGCCCTGCTGGCGGCCAATACCAACCTGGTAGTAGCGGGAGTAGTTTCAAAAGTTAACCCACGCTACTACAATAATCCGGTTAACGAACCCAGCAACTTGCTTTCTTATGCCGAAGTAGAATTTATTCTTGCCGAAGCAGCCGCACGCAATTGGATAACAGCCGATGCGGAAGAACATTACAACAACGGAGTAATTGCGTCTTTTGATTTTTTTGATGCGGCTGGTGTTAACGCTTATCTCTTGGGAAGCGAAGTAGTATTTAATCCATCAACTGCTATTGAACAAATTGTAACACAGAAGCACATTAACTTTTTTATGAATGGTGGCTGGGAAGCATTCTATAATAATCTGCGAACCGGATTCCCAGCATTTTCGGTTAATGGTGGCGGTGTGCTCAACAATCAACTTGTACCCAAGCGCTGGATGTATCCGCAAGATGAATTGTTATACAATAAGGCCAACGTGGAGGCTGCCATACAAAGGCAGTACACCAACGATAATATTAATGGCGAAATGTGGCTTTTGAAAAACTAAGATCATTATGAAAAAATTATTTGTAATACTTCTTTGCGCAGTTGCATTTGCCTGCGATGAAGACCAGAAAATAATCGATCCGGTGTTTGAGTTTGTTTCCATAAAAGGAAATGAAACGGCAAACCTAAACGAAAGTACCAATAGCGAGGCGGGCTATCCCATAGTAATTCAACTTTGGGCGGCTAAAACTTATTCAAGCGATATTGATCTTACGTTTCAGGCAACCGGAACAAATGCCACAGCCGGAACGGATTTTAATTTGACAACAACAACATTAAAGATCAGGGCCGGCAAACTAATTTCGGATACGCTTTGGATTACCACGGTAAATAACGAAACCGCTTCAGCACTTGCGCGTACCGTTGAAGTTAAGCTTACAGCAGCCAGTCAATCCGCTATTAAAATTGGATTAGGAATAACTAACCCTACAAACAATGCAATTCTGTTTACCATTATTGAAGATGAATGTAGTACCCCGCTCACTATTTTTAATGCAGTGCTTACCAATTCAGTTAGTGGTACACCTAAACCAGCCACAGGCGTGCTCGCAGGTAATCAACTTTCGGTAACAGGAAACCTGATTGACTACGGTGCCTTTCCGGCAGCTTCAATTACAATGACGCTTACGCCTGAGTTTAGTGGAGCTACCAGAGGTAGTGCCACATTTGGCGAATTTGAATCGGGTACTGATAATGATGGCTACGAGTATAAATTTGCACAGACAGGAAATGGAATATATGATGTGTGTGCAGGTACGGTCAGCATCGCGTACGATGTCCTATATAAGGAGGGAAATTCGTGGACGTATTGGTATTCTGTAACAAACGCGTTCTCAGTTGATTAAATTCCTTTGGGCAGAATGATGCGTGTGTGGATATACTTGTTTCTCGCAACCTTAACGGGTTGCGAGAAACCCGTTATGGAACCTGAGCCCGTTGAAGAATTTAACGAACTGAAGGTATTGACCTTTAATGTGCTCTATTCTGTAGATAATGCAGTAACGCTTCAAGTGCTGCGCGAAACTGCACCAGATGTAATTGGCTTTCAGGAAATCTCGGTTGATAAACTAAGCGATCTGGCAGCAAAACTTAAGTACTACCACCATCATTTTCCTAAGACCAGCGCAAACATGAGTTCGCAGGATACTGGAATCTTAAGTCGGTTTCCCATAGTGCGGTTGCTTACCGATGGCGTTGTGGTGCAAGTGAATAAAGAATTTCAGGTTGCGGTATTTACAGTTCACTTATCTCCATATCCCTATGAACCATATGATTTCAGAGATGGTATTATTACCACGCCAGAACAAGCTGTGGCGAGTGCCGCGCATACGCGATTGCCAGAGATTGAACCGGTAGTAGACCAGATAGAAACCATGCTTGCAGAAAACATTCCGGTTTTTGTAACAGGTGATTTTAACGAACCCTCACACCTCGATTGGAATTCAATTACGGCAAGCAATAATCTTCACTTTGGTAAGATTGTTTCATGGCCGGTGAGCAATGCCCTTACTAATACCGGATTGGTAGATGCCTATCGGCTTGAGTTTTCAAATGCGGCTAACTTTCCCGGAAACACCTGGACACCAGTAAGAACACCAAATAAAGTTTACGATCGCATTGACATTATTTACCATAGTGTGAGCAATGCTTATTTTCTGGATGACATCCGATTGGTTGGTGGTCCATTAGATGGATCTGGAATTTCAGTAGAAGGTTATGCTTCTGATCATTTTTCTGTTTTGGCCACCTATACTCTTAATCCTCTTTAGTTCATGCAAAGCGTTTCAAAAATTAGTGTAGTTCTGGTTATTTGTTTTATGGCTGCATGTAAGCCCACAAAACAAGAGCAAGTTTTATCTAAACCCAAAGCTCTCTTCATCATAGTAGATGGCATCCCAGCCGATGTAATTGAAAAATTAGAGTTGCCGGTGCTGAATGAAATTGCAACAGCAGGCGGTTACACGCGGGCTTATACCGGTGGCTTGCGCGATGGTTATAGTAAAACACCAACCATTTCTGCGACGGGGTATAATAGTTTAATTACTGGCACGTGGGCCAACAAACACAATGTGTGGGATAATGATATTGCTGAGCCCAATTATAATTACTGGAATATTTTCAGGGTTGCCGAAGCGAACGATGCTAACCTTACCACGGCAATTTTTTCTACGTGGTTAGATAACCGGACAAAACTAATAGGCGAAGGTTTGACTGCTGCAGGTTCGATCAAACTTGATCTTAAGTATGATAGCCTGGAATATGATACCGTTCGATTTCCGCATAAAGCAGATCGGATTTATATCCAACAAATTGATGAAGCTGTAGTAACTACCGCAGCAAAGGCTGTAGCCGATCATGCACCCGATTTAACCTGGGTGTATCTGGAGTTTACCGATGACATGGGCCACATGCACGGTGATAGCCCGCAGTATTATGATGCCATTAAAGCTGCCGATGCACAAATCGGAAAAATCTGGCAGGCGATTAAAGAACGGGAAAAGAATTTTAAGGAAGACTGGTTGATTGTGATTACCACCGATCATGGTCGGGATGTAGAAACAGGTAAACATCATGGGGGGCAATCCGACCGGGAGCGATTAACGTGGATTACCACCAATAGCAAAAAGTTGAATTCACATTTTAATGAAACACCAGCTATGGTTGATATTATGCCTTCCATTGCCAATCATCTTAACCTTGCTATTCCAGAACCAACAAAGGTAGAATTGGATGGTGTGCCTTTTATTGGCGCAATAGATTTTTCAACCTTAAAAGCTTCGCGCGAAGCAGAAGAGATTTTGATTGAATGGAAATTAGAAAACCCAGCACTGGATAGTCTGGAAGTTTACATTACCACAACCAATAATTTTTCAACGGGCTCAGCCGATCAATATCAAAAAGTAAAGACAATAGCGGCAAGTGAATTGAGTTTCAGATTTAAGCCAGCAGTAAAATCTGGTTTTTATAAGGTGCTGGTAAAATCGCCTACACAATACCTTAATGTGTGGGTTGGTGAGTAATTATTACAAATTCTCCGCTACAAACTTTTTGCAATATGCTTTAATCTCCGCACGAACTGCGCGAAACTGTTCCATTATTTCTGCTTCTGTTCCTATGGCTTTGGCGGGATCGCGAAAGTTGTGATGAAACTTTTTTGCGGTAGAAGGGAAAACCGGGCAATGTTCGTTTGCATTGTCGCACACGGTAATCACAAAATCGAAATCAAGGTGTTGGTATTCATCTACATTATTAGAAGTGTGGTGCGAAATATCAATGCCATCTTCTTTCATAGTAGCGATGGCACGTGGGTTAACACCGTGTGTTTCAATGCCGGCACTGTAAACAACAGCTTGATCGCCTGCAAAATATTTCAGGTAGCCATCAGCAATCTGGCTGCGACAACTATTGCCGGTGCATAATACAAGAATCTTTTTTTGAGCCATAGGTTTAAACAAATAACCAAACGATATTGATGATACAGAATTTAGGGTCGAATCCGAAAGCAACTTGCAATACAATTACCGATGTGGTAATCACAATTGGCTTTCGATACTTTTTAGAAAAAGTTTTAATTGCAGCAATCTGTTCCACAGCAGGATTTTATTTTTTCGGCATAAACGGTAATACTGAAAATACCGGTAGCTCCGGCTCTGAATTCAGCAAGTTGTTCTTCATTTAAATATTGATTCAGAATATCATCGGGTAATGTAATTGCCTTTTCTTTTTGAATGATGATGTTGCTGAAGCCGTTTGTTTTAATCAGGTTAAGGTATTCTTCTTTTTGAATAGCCCCTGAAACACAACCTGCGTATAACTCGGCATCTTTTTGCAATGCCTCCGGAAGTTCGCCAACCAAAACAATATCTGAAATACTAAAGTGACCGCCCGTTTTTAACACGCGGAAGATTTCTTTAAACACGCCATCTTTATTTGGAACCAGATTTAAAACACAATTGCTCACTACTACATCGGCTATGTTTGCCGAAATGGGCATTTGCTCGATATCGCCTTGCCTGAATTCAACATTTTGAAAACCAAGTTTAGCGGCATTGGCTTTTGCTTTTTCAATCATGGCCGGAGTAAAATCTATTCCGATTACCCGACCATCTTCTCCGGCTTCGGCCCGTGCAACAAAACAATCATTGCCGGCTCCACTGCCTAAATCAATTACGGTATTACCTTTTTTAATTTTTGCAAATTGTGTAGGCAAGCCACAACCTAAACCCAGATCAGCATCGGGGTTATAACCAGCTAATTGGCCATAGTCATCGCTCATGATAGTGGTTACTTCGGTTGAGCAACTGCCCGATCCGCAGCAAGACGATTGATTGATTTCTTTATCCTGTAAAGCAATAGCACTGTACTTTTGTTTTACGATGTCTTTTAGTTGTTCATCGGTTTTCATAGAAGCGTATTTAAATTTTTTAACAACACGTATTTTTCTTTTGAAGCTTAGCTGAAATGTTAGCAAAGTAATCCTGAAGTTTTGTGATGGCTTTTTCGTCAATGCAATAGCAGATGGCGTTACCTTCTACATTGCCTTTAATCAGTCCAGCGATTTTTAGTTCTTTCAAATGTTGCGAAATGGTGGGCTGCGCAAGGGGTAATTCATTCACAATGTCTCCGCAAATGCAGCTATCTACTTTTACTAAGTATTCTATAATGGCAATGCGGGCTGGGTGGGCCAGTGCTTTGGTAAGTGTGGCAATCCCGTTTTGCTTATCTGTAAAGAAATCTGTTTTGCTGGCACCCATTTTCGTATTTTAATATTGCAATATTACGATAAAGATGATAATAAGGTTCGGGCACGGAAATTTTTTTGAAAGAAAATTTTAAATAATTAGTTCCTGATGGCCTTACAGGCTTAAAAAGAAGAGATTACTCAAAATCAATTCTCATCTAAACTCAAATTCCTTAACCCGGCTGCCCAATACAAACTGGCTTTTTGTTTTTCGAACTCTGCCCGTAGCTTCAATAGTTTAGATTGCGATTGAATGAGTTTTTCCTGCTGCACATTGATTTTGAATAAATCACTTTCACCATTTTCCAGATTCAAAAGTTCGCCTTGTAACAAGCGCTGGTAATTAGAAGCCATTGCGTTTTGCTGTTGCAACAACGTGTTGGTGTTTACCAATTGATTGAAGGTTGCCTGCACCTGGTTTAAAATTTCGCGTTCGGTTTGGGTGCGTTCGTAAGTAGTGTTTTGAATCTTCAATCGGGTTTGGGCTACTTTGGCGCGCTCTTTCCGTAACAGAATCGGCATGTAAAAGTCCAACCCAAATTTATAGTTGTTCAAAAAAGTAAAAGTTTGAAACTCTCCTGTAGGTCGCAACGGCTGATTAAGAAAATTATAGTTGAGGTTTATTCGTGGTTTTAAAAATTCGGTAGCAAGCTTGCGGTCAATCTCCAGTTGATCCAGTTTAACTGAAAGCTTTCGAAGTTCAGGATGGTTTGCCGTGGCAAGTGTTAACAATTGTTGTAACGCTGCGTTGGATAATACTTCGGCCTCGCCAATAGGTTGTGGCGCGAGTAGTGCCGAAATCTGCAGGGGGTTACCAACAGAATCCCACAAGTGATTGGAAAGTTTAACCGATGAATTGATCAGATCGAGATAGGCTTCCTGCCTTTCAACTTGCCGCTGCTGGCGCGTAATGTCAGCCTGTAATGTATCCAGGCCGCTGGCTTCACCCATTTGTTCATTTAACCGCACTCTTCTAAAAATCTCGTCTGCAATTAGCGCATTGCGCGTGTTAAGTTGAAAGTTGAAGTAGGCATAGTACCATTGCCAGTAATCTTTAGCGGCTTCCAGCAAAATCTTGTTTATCAGTTTTACTTGTTCAGCTTCGGCAAGGGTAACACCAAGCTGCGCTTGTTTAAGTGTGGCTCTGCGTTCGTCTGTAAACAATCCACGACCAATTGGCAACGTAAGTCCTGCAAATAACTGTCGGTTATAATCTTCATCAGGCAATATGTTTTCGGTACTTAAGTAAGTACCCGTGTTGCGTTCAATTCCTATTTTAGGATCGACCGGAAACCACGTAGGCACTGTAAACGATCCATACCATTTGTTGTAATATTCTTTATTGTCGTACTCTTTCAGGTTGCCTTGCAGTTCTATTTTCGGATCGAAGGCTCCGCGTGCAAAACGAATGTCCTGCTGCGCCACATCGCTTAGTAATTCAGCTTGCTTAATAAGCGGATGATACTGCCACATAGACGCGTATAAATTTTCGAGCGTAAACATGGCCACGCTATCGGGTACCTGCAGCGCATCTTTCAAGGCTTGTTGTGTAAACCCTGAATGCGATAACCCTATCAACACGATGATGATGTAGCGCTTCATTTTTTCTTGGCAGTTTTAGTCTCTTCAGCCGGAGCCATATCCAATGGCTCTTCATATAAACTAGGCGGGAAGCCATTAAGCTGGCGCCAGATTTCATACCATACCGGTACATCATCTAACATAACCCAACCTTGTGTGCCCGATCCGTTTCGGATTTGTTTTGGCCACGCATCATCTTTTTTATCAGGTACAACTAAAATCCGAAACTCACCTGGCTTTGAATTCACGTAGTCAATTACTTCTACGGTTCCACCAAACGAACCAACCGACACACTTGGCCAACCGCTAAACTGCAAGGCCGGAAAACCATCAAACTCAATCCGCACATGGCGCCCTTTGCTGATGAGTGGCACATCCATAGCCTTCACATACATCTCTACTGCTACATCATTTGATTGTGGCATAATGGTGCAAACAGGTTCACCTTCCGAAATAGTTTCGCCAATACCGGCACGCGCAGCTTTTACAACATACCCGGCTTGAGGTGCCAGAATGTGATACTGCTGACTGCGAATTTCCATATTCGCTAACTCATTACGCAGCTTGGCTAACTCAGCTTGTGTATCAAATTGCTCGGCTAACGTGTTGCTTAAATCTGAATCAGCTTTGTTTATCTTGTCGAGATACTCGGCTTGCACCCGTTCTATTTCAATTTGTGCATTTGTTAAGTCGGCTTCAGCGCCCTGATACTTATACTCCATGTCCTGATACTTGGTAAGCGGTATGTTACCTGCTTCAAATAATTTTTTGTTTCGCTCAAACTGATTTTTGGCGTTGGCAAATTTTACACGCTCCGCCTCCAGCTTGGCTTTTGATTGTTCCACTTTGGTACGCATACCATCGCGCAAAGCTCCAATTTGTTTTTGTAATGCTTTGGCTTTATCATCTTTTGAATTTAAGCTACTTTCTTTAGAGGTTATAACTTCGCGCAAGCGTTGTAATAATTTCGGATCGAAATATTTTTCTTTCACTTCGCTTACTACCGCAATGGTATCGCCTTTGTTTACCAGTTGGCCTTCATTCACTTTCCACACTTGAATTCTACCAGCAATAACGGTTTCAATAGTTTGTGGTCGGTTAGCCGGATTGAGTGCTGTTACTTTTCCGTTACCGCGAATATTTTGTTGCCACGGCAAAAACAACACGATAAAGAAAATAACACCAATTCCCATGAGCCACCGCGCCAGAATTTTTCCGGCCATGGGTGTGTTCAGCGAGCGCAAGGAATATAGCCGATCCTGCGGCATCATTTTTTCAACCGAACGAGAGGATATCTTAAGCATAATTATGCGATTAAATCTTTCAACAATTCTTTTTTAGTCAACTCCTCCATGGTGCCTTCATGTTGTACTTTACCTTCTTCCAACACAAATACCCGATCGCACGCACTCATAATCAATGGATCTTTAGATACAATAATTACCGTCCACGGATGGTTGGGTTGTGTAATGCATTTCAATAGTTCCAGCTTATCGGCTTTAGCCAATGGAATAAAGAAATCGTTCAACACCAGTAGCTGTGGTTTTTTAGCGAGACATCGTGCTAAAATAAGTTTGTGCATAACGGTTTTGGTTAACCCTTTGCCACCGCTTATAATAGGAGTATCCAAACCTTTGGGCAATGCGTTGATTACATCGTTTAATCCAACTTGTTCAAGCGCGTAGATAGCATCGTGTACAGTAGTGGTGCGCCTGCCCAGCGTAATGTTTTCGAGCAATGTGCCATCAAATAAATCTTCCTGCGAAATATTTTTAGCAACCTGATCGCGTAAGTGTGTAAGATCAATATCGCGTAGTGAATAGTTATTGATTGTAACCACGCCTTCGTAGTCGGTGTATAGGCCGGTGAGCAGATTCATTAACGTAGTCTTGCCGGAGTTTCCCTGGCCGGTAATACAAACGGTTTCACCTGGTTTGATGTCAAGATCAATTCCTTTAAGCGCATAATACCCCGAAGCACTATACCGATATTTCAAATCTTTAGTGCGCACATGAAAGCCTCCGGTTTGAGCTACCGGAAAATCAAGGCCGCCTGTTTTTTCAATCGGCAAATCTGTTACCTGTGCAACTTTATCAACGGCAGTTAGTAAATCATACACCACATCCATGTACATAATAATTTTTTCTACCGCATTTAAAATCAAAATGATTACAATTTCAGAAGCCACAAACTGCCCGAGTGTAATTTGCCGATCTACTACCAGCAATGTTCCCATAATCAACAAGCCACCTGTTATTAAAGCTTTGAAGATTACGATGAATGAGAACTGTGTAACCAACACGCGGAAATGTACCTTCCGGTTTTTGAGGTAGTTGTTTACGTTGTAATCTGTTTTGCGAATAGGTAAATCTGTACTGCCTGCCAACTTAAACGAATGCAAAGCGCGGCCTAACTCCTCCAGCCAATGGGCTACTTTGTACTTGTATTTCGATTCTTCAATGCTGGAACTTAAACCCCGCGGGCCGGTTAGGGTAAAGATTAACACCAGCATGAGCAACAACACCAACCCAAAGAAAACAAAGAAGGGGTGATACAACGAGATCAGTAGCAACCCGAATAAAATCTGAATGATGGCCGATGAAAGATCAATCAAAAGTTTGGGCAACCCTTTTTGAATATTCACTACATCAAAAAACCGGTTGATTAATTCCGGGGCATAGTTACGTTGCAAAGCTTCCATGCGGATGCGCGGAATCCGAAATGCAAATTCCAGCGAGGCTTTGGTAAAAATCCTGCGTTGTAAAAATTCCACCAGACTTATTTGTACCACCTGTAATCCGCCACTCAGCAAGACCCCCAGAATTACCAAGGTAATCAGTACATACACCGAACTAAAAAATACCCCACCTGAAATAAGTTCAACCGTGGTTTGAATACCCAATGGAATAACCAACCCGATTAAACCAATAATGATGGCATAGAACAGAATGTAAAAAATTTCTTTTTTCTCGGTACCCAGTAAACGCAATAATCGCTTGATGGGAGTTGGGGCCTTGCCATCAACAGCTTCCATACTCACCGGACTTTCATACGTGAACACGGCAAAGAATTCAACTTCATCTAAACCAATAGTATGTAAGGGTAGATTTTCGATAGAAGAAAATTCTTCCGTGATGTCGGCTTCGCTCTCTATGTAAATGGCTGAAAATTTCTTACGCTTCTCAGGTGTAATGAGTACCGGAAAAATGTGATCGCGTTTTTTTACAAACGTGAGAATAGGTGCAGTTTGGTTTGTAAAAAATTCTTCGAAGGCTGTGCGTTCTAACCGGTACGGCATAAACAGCATGCGCATTTTGTTTCCGGCTTCAACCAGGTCGCGTTTAAATTCAGTTAAGTCATCTTCGCTATAGGTACGTTGATTAGACTCAACGGCATGCAAATCTTCCGAGGCATAGTCATGCTTCAACTTAAACGCTACTTCGCGCAGGCACCGAACAATCTGATCGTTATTAAGCATGGGTATCAGTAATGGATTTGAATAATAATAATTGCAAGAAATTTTCTAAAGCCATGTGTTGCTGTGAAACTCCTTTTCCCAAATTAGTTAAAGAAGGAAGGTGAGCGGCAAAAAACAATTGTTGCTTTGCCGCAAGCAGCACCGTGCTTACTAAGGCATCGGGGTAAGGAAAGGTGGGATTCATTTCAATTACCCAGCTTGAAATTTTTTTACCTAACAATTTAAAGCCTCCAAAGAGCCCTTCTTTGTTGTCGCTATCTACTTGTTTGGTAAGATATGTTTTATCCAACTCAGCAATCACAATCCGGTGTAATGCCACCTCATCTATAAAATCAAAAGATGCGTCAAACTTTTTTTCCGATGCCAGAACCTGAATGCAGGCCTTAAGTTTCTCTTGTGGCGAAGGTAAATTACTGGTTCGCATGTCTATCTGATATTCGATCCAGTTCCAATACCAACCCACCAGGTAAAGAAGTAAACGGTGTTTGTTTTCGAAGTAGCGATAGATCGATGCTTCTGTCGAATCAATCTCTTCGGCAAGTTTTTTAAAAGTGAATTGCTCAAAGCCAAGCGTGTCAATCAGCACTACGCTGGCATTGATAATCTTCTGTCCAAGCTCTGTCTGCTGCGGGTCGCGCAGGTACAGGTGTGGGTTTAGCTTAAAGTAGAGGGTTGCCATTATGATAATGAAACTATCTTTTGTAATAGTAAAACTATCTTAACTGATAGTAATATAAAATTGTTTCAAACTGTTTGAAAAATTCTTTCAAAAACAGCTTTTTTTTATCAAAATGAAGGTTTTAAGATAGAATTCCGCTTTCGCGGATCAGGATAAAAAGACCCATAGCCAGGGTTAGCCAGCCAAAAACCTTGCGTAGATAGGCCGCTGGGCGCTTGCGCGCGATGGCGTGACCGGCCAGAATTCCGCCCACCGCCAGCGCTGTTATAGTTAACAAAAAGGGCCAGTCGATGGTATGGGTAAGCACATCGCCCAAAAAACCGAGTAAGGAATTGATGGCGATAATAAACAGTGAAGTTCCCACTGCGATTTTAAAATTCAGGCCGGTTAAAAACATAAGAGCGGGTATAATCAGAAATCCGCCACCGGCACCAACCAGTCCGGTTAAAAAACCGATCAGAATACCTTGAACAATTACCAGAAATGTGCGGAAGCGGGTGTGTTTTGCTTCGGGTTCTTTTCGGTTTTTAATCATTGAAAAGGAAGCCAACACCATCAAAATGCCAAACAACCCTAACAGCATAGCCCGTTTAGTAAGCGTAAACGATTCGGTTTGAAAAATAATTTCGGGTAGAGCTGGTACCACCCATTTGCGCGTGCTGAATATTACTACGATAGAAGGAATGCCAAACAGAATGCCGGTTCGCAGGTTAACCAGATGCTCGCGGTATTTAGGAATGGCGCCTACCAAACTTGTTGTGCCTACTATAAATAAAGAGTAGGCCGAAGCCAGTACAGGTTCAATACCAAACAGATAAACCAATATGGGGATGGAAAGAATAGAACCACCGCCACCCAATGCACCTAAAACCATACCTACCACAATGGCAGCAAAATATCCGAGTATCTCCATTTATACCAGCATCGCCATTACAGGCGACTGTAATCCACAACAAACGAATCGGGGAATTTCTTTTTTACTTCGGCCAGTAACTCATCGGCTTTAGGGCGTGTGCTTAACGGCCCCAGTATTAAACTATAATACTTTACTCCGTTAATTACTTTAACCTGCACCATTACATTTTTTTTGTACGAGTTTTTCAGGTTATCGGAAAGGCGCATCAGGTTAACTAATTCCTGGTATGTGCCTATCTGCACACCAAAACCTTTGGGCAGTAAACGACTAATACCAAAGTCATAGAATTCTTTTTCTTCCACGGTAACGTGATCAATACTTACCGGGCCCTCACCTTTGTTGGCTCTGCTCTTGCCATCACCGGCATCAATCACTTCAATTTTTACTTCGGCAATTCCCTGATTGATAAAACCAAGTTTTTCGGCTGCTGATTTTGAGAGATCAATAATCCGACCTTCCACATATGGCCCGCGATCATTCACAACCACTTCAACACTTTCGTTGTTGGCCAGGTTGGTAACTTTTACTTTGGTACCGAATGGAAGCGTTTTATGGGCCGCTGTAAGTTTAGAGTGTTTGTACTTTTCTCCACTGGCAGTTGGGCTGCCTTCAAATTTGTCGGCATAAAACGAAGCTTTTCCAGTTTGGGTCTGCGCCAGTGCAACTCCAGCTGCGCAAATGGCAAAAAATAGCAAGACGATTTTTTTCATCTTCAAATTTAGCAAGGTTTGAATAAACCTTTCAGGTCTTTTTTATTGCGTCATAAAGACCTGAAAGGTTTTTTGTTTAGAGTTAAAGTACCCTATAGTTTTTGTTTTAAACCTGGTGTTGGTAATCGGGCTTTTTGAATTAACTTTGCCCGGCAAATAACGAATCCTAATCTTATTTGCCATGGCCCACGATTCTTCCAAATTCCTTTTTGAAGCCCTTACTTACGATGATGTGCTGCTGGTTCCGGCCTACAGCGAAGTGCTTCCACGCGAAACCTCAACCGTTGGCTCGCTCACCAAAAAAATAAAGCTCAACATTCCTATTATTTCGGCTGCGATGGATACCGTTACCGAAGCCGAACTTGCCATTGGTATTGCGTTGGAAGGTGGCCTCGGGTTTATTCATAAAAACATGACTATTGCCGAGCAGGCCGCCCAAGTGCGCAAAGTAAAACGCTCGCAAAGTGGAATGATTCTCGATCCGGTTACCCTGCAAATAAACTCTACGGTGCGCGATGCTGAAAAAATTATGCGCGAGTTTAAGATTGGTGGTATTCCGGTTGTAGATGGCAACGGTAAATTAGTTGGCATTATCACCAACCGCGATTTACGTTTTCAAAAAGATATGTCGCTGCCCATCGAGCAGATCATGACGAAAGAAAACCTGATCACCGCTCCGGAAGGAATTACACTTGAGAAAGCAGAAGTGCTTTTGCAGAAATACAAAATTGAAAAACTGCCCATTGTAAATAAGAAAGGTAAACTCACCGGCCTTGTTACCTATAAAGACATCTTAAAGAAAAAAAATAAACCCAACGCATGCCACGATGAGTACGGGCGGCTGCGGGTAGGCGCTGCTGTGGGCGTTACTGCCGATGTGGTTGAGCGCATCAGTGCATTAAAAAATTCGGGTGTAGATATTATCAGTATTGATACGGCCCACGGACATTCTAAAGGTGTGATTGAAGCTGCCAAGAGTGTGCGTAAAAAATTTCCCGAACTTCAATTGGTAGTAGGCAACATTGCCACTGGCGAAGCCGCCAAAGCATTAGCAAAGGCTGGTGCCGATGCCGTAAAAGTTGGAGTTGGCCCTGGCAGTATTTGTACTACGCGTATCGTGGCTGGCATTGGGTTGCCACAACTCTCTGCTGTTTATGAAGCCGCGAAAGCGTTACGCGGAAGCGATGTGAAAGTAATTGCCGATGGCGGCATTCGATTCTCGGGCGATGTGGTTAAAGCATTGGCAGCCGGAGCAGATAGTGTAATGATTGGCTCTTTGCTTGCTGGCACAGAAGAAGCACCAGGCGAAATGATTATCTACGAAGGCCGTAAGTTCAAAACCTATCGTGGTATGGGCTCACTCGAAGCGATGGATGATGGCTCTAAAGACCGCTACTTTCAGGATGCCGAAGACGATATTAAAAAACTGGTGCCTGAAGGTATTTCGGGTCGTGTGCCGTTTAAGGGTTCAGTAGCCGAAGTATTGTATCAATTGGTGGGCGGCCTAAAAGCGGGTATGGGCTATTGCGGGGCTAAAAATCTGGAGAAGTTGAAGTCGGCCAAGTTTGTAAAAATTACTTCGGCCGGTGTACACGAAAGCCACCCACACGATGTAACCATTACCCGCGAGGCTCCAAACTATAGTCGCAAGTAAATCGCTTGCCTCAGTTTAAAACCTATTAAGTAATATTGTAGAACTAACCAGTCTGGTGTGCGTACATCAGGGCTGTATCGAGATTTTAAACGCGTGCTTAAAACAAAAGCCATTATCAGGTTACTCTTTCTGGGCTCCATCATAGCCTGGCTGGTATTGGTATTTTCAGACATCACGGTATTATATAGTGAAATACGGCAGTTGCCACCGGGGGTGCCTAAGTGGTTGCCCAGCTTAATGCTGGATTTATTTATTGTTTGTCTTTTCTACTATTACCGTTACCGGATTGAGAAAGATGAAAGTCTGAGTTTTACGGATTTGCTGTGGAAAGTTTTTGCCACGGGGTTAATCGCCACAGTAGTTTCTTTAGTATTCCGGCTGGGTGAATTTTTGTTGGGTACTACCAAGCTGGCGTCCGATCCTCTATTCAAGGATTTTATTTACCAGATCAACCTCGCGCTCTTCTTAAGTTTTTTACTGTCAGCTTACACTTCCTGGAAGCGTCTTATTCTTTATCAAAAATCAAAGTGGCTCATTCGCACGTGGATGGTGTTTGAGTTGTGCCTGTTTCTTACGCTGCTCTACGATAGCTTTCAACTTTCATTTTCTACCACAGCCAATACCATTGTTATTATCATAATTGCCTTGTTGGTAATTGTGCTCTCGGCCAATATGCGTTGGGTGGCTTATCTCAACTTTAAACAAAAATGGACCAGCCTGTTGCTACTTTTGCTGTCCTTCTTTTACCTGGGGTATTTTTTATTCACCGTAAATTCAACCTCGGCATTTATCAACGCAGCCGATCCTTCCTTTCAGGATTTTAGCAGCCACATCTTTAATGTGTGTTTGTTGTGCTTTGTAATGGTGTACAGCATTTTTTCTTTCCTGGTTATTTTGTTCAACCTGCCCACCTCATCGGTGTTTGAACAAAAGCTGGAAGAAGTAATAAACTTTCAGCGCATCAGTCAATCCATTCAAACCGAACAAAATGAAGAAAGCGTTTATAATATTTTGTTGGAGAGTTCAGTAAGCGCAGTGTTTGCCGATGCCGCCTGGCTAGAGATTGAAAGCGCTAGCAATGGCGATAAATTTTTTACCTACAAGATTACCGAGCAAGAGTCACAACAAATTCGCAACCACCTTAAACAGAATAATGTAAAAGGTGCGCTCGATCAAAGCAGCGATAAAACAAAGAATCTGTCCAAGCACCTGGCATCGCTAAGGGGCGCACGGTTTCGTTCGCTTATTGCATTTCCTATAGTAGTTAAAGGCGAAACTATTGGTACACTCGCACTCTTAAAAGAATTACCCGAAGGGTTTAATAAAGAAATGATGCGCATTGTATCGGCCTTTGCTAATCAAGCGGGTATTTCTATCGAGAACTTTCGTTTGATGGAGCAGGCTTTCCAGACCGAGCGTTACAAAGAAGAGTTGAAAATTGCCAAGACGGTACAAAAGAGTTTGCTGCCTACCAAGTTGGAAAACGATCCGGACTTTGAGATTTCTGCATTCGCACAATCGGCCGATGAAGTGGGCGGTGATTATTACGATACACTTCGCATAAACGAAAATCAAGTAGCGCTTATCATTGCCGATGTTTCAGGTAAAGGAACTACAGCGGCCTTCCACATGTCGCAGATGAAAGGGATTTTTCATAGTCTGGCACAACAAGAGTTAGAGCCAAAAGAATTTATGGAACGCGCTAATAGGGCGTTGGCATTTTGTTTGGAACGCGGATCATTCATATCGGCCACCTACTTTGTGGTAGATACCAAAACAAAAACTATTCGCTACTCCCGCGCAGGGCATTGCCCGGTATTGTATTACAAAGCCAGCGAAAATAAAACCCAATACCTGAAAGACAGAGGCACTGCATTAGGTATGGTACGCACGCGCGATTATTGTCGGTTGGTAGAAAACAACGAAGTACAATATGCACCGGGCGATGTAATGGTGCTTTACACCGATGGAATTACAGAAGCAAAAAATACAAAAGGCGAAGAGTTTGACTATGATCGCCTGGAAGGCGCGTTACGCGAAGTATCCGGAAAAAGTTCCCAGGAAATAGAAAAACATATTATTCAGCGGCTGTATGAGTTTTCGGGCTCTACACTGATAAATGACGACTATACGTCTATGACAATAAAGTTCAGATAACAGAGGTAAACATTAAAAAAATAAAACCGTTAAAAAGAGTAACCCATGGTTCACATTAAACGATTACAGGAAGATGGCGCAGATATTATCTCAGTAATAGGAGAAATTGATGCAAGTTCTTCTATAGAGTTAGATCTGGCCATTGCGAAAAGCGTGGGCGAAGGATTTAAAAAAATTCTGGTGGACTGTAGTGCGCTGGAATACATTTCCTCAGCCGGGTTAGGAGTTTTTATGTCGTACATAGAAGAGTTGAGAGACAAGAATATTCCGATGGTGTTGTTTGGCATGAAGGAGAAGGTGGCGAATACGTTTAGCATTTTAGGACTGGCCGATTTGTTGCATATAGCAGCAACCCGGCCGGAAGCAAAGAAGTTGGCAGATGAATTATCAGTATAACATAGGGTGTAGCCTCAGCAACCTGAAGGGCATTCGCGAGTTTGTAAGAACTTCGCTGAAGGACCAGCATGTGCCTGAGATTGAAATGAGCGCAATTGTGCTGGCGTTAGACGAGATGTGTTCTAACCTGATGATCCATGCGCATCATTGCAATCCCGATCATATGCTGGAGTTACACATCGTCATCCCGGCCACCGGAAAATTCATTTTCGAAATTGTGGACGATGGCTCTTTGTTCGATATAAACGAGTTTCATGAACCCGATCTGGGCAACCTGGTTCACCAAAAACGCAAGGGCGGCTTGGGCATAAGGCTGGTAAAAGCCATTATGGATAATGTGGAATACCTGAAACGGGATGAAAAGAACGTTTGCCGCCTTACCAAGATCATTAAATAGGCCCGGCAAAGCCTGTTATTCCCTGCCTAAAAAACCTTATTTTTACGGTCTTGTTCACTTTACAAGCACGAGTGTATGCGGGTATTTTGGTTCCTGATTGGTAGTATCCTTTTTTCAGTCTCTTTACAAGCGCAGCAAAAAAAGCCGGCTGCCCCTAAACCCTTGTTCACTGCGGGTGGTGCAGGTGTAAGCACCGATGAGTTTACGTACACCTATCGTAAAAACCATCAAAACAATCCGCAGGATTTTACCGAAGAAAAAGTTAACGAATACCTGCAGTTGTTCATCAACTTTAAGTTGAAAGTAGCCGAGGCACGCTTCCGCGGATTAGACACCACGGCCAAGTTTAACACCGAATTTAAAACCTATCGGGAAGAACTAAAGAAACCTTATCGGGCCGAGGAAGATGCTTTAGAAAAATTGGTGCAGCAAACCTACCCGCGGTTAACAGAAGAAGTGCGGGCTGCCCACATTCTTATTTCCGTTAATGAAGAAGCAACTCCTGCCGATACACTTGCTGCATATCAAAAAACAGCAGACCTCCGCAAACGAATTGTAGCCGGTGAAGATTTTGAAAAACTGGCCCGCGAATTTTCACAAGATCCATCTGGAAAAGTAAATGGTGGCGACCTAGGTTATTTCACAGCCCTTCAAATGGTAGGCCCGTTTGAAGAAGCAGCTTTTTCAACACCAGTGGGTAATATTTCATCCATTGTACGCACACGTTTTGGATATCACATTATAAAGGTAAAAGATCGTAAACCTTCGCGTGGCGAGGTGGAGGTATCGCACATTTTATTGCGTGCCGGTGGCGATGAAGGCGCGCTACGCAGCAAAGCATTTTCGGTACACGATCAGTTAAGAGGCGGCCGCAGTTGGGATGAAGTGTGTAAAGAATTTTCGGATGATAAAAACACCAGCGAACAAGGCGGAAGATTGCGCCCATTTGGTGTGGGTGCGTTGGCATCGGTGCCTGAGTTTGAAGCTATGGCATTTTCAATGCAACAGCCAGGCGAAATTTCAGATCCGTTTCAATCTGCCTTAGGGTGGCACATTATCCGGTTTGAACGAAAAATACCCTTGCCTTCGCTTAAAGAAATGGATGCTTCCCTAAGGCGCAGACTGGGTCGCGATGAACGCGTGCAACAATCGCAGCAAGCACAAAAAACTGCGCGTAGAAAAAAATTCCAGTTTGTAGAACAGCACGAAACCCTTGAAAAAATCTTAGCGAAAGCTGATAGCTCGCTCACCAAAGCTAACTGGACGTACAAACCCGAAGGGGCATTGGGTGCGCAACAACTTTTTTCAGTTAGTAATAATCCTTATACGGTGAATCAGTTTGTAAGCTTTGTACAAAAGAATCAGAAGGCAACGCGGTTAGCGCCACGAGCCTATGCCCAGCAGTTGTATGATGAATGGACGGAAGAAAAAATTCAAACCGCAGAAGAAGAAAAATTGAAGCAGGAAAATCCAGATTTCAAAAATCTGCTTACTGAATACTATGAAGGAATTTTGTTGTTTGAGATTATGGAAAAAGAAGTGTGGAATAAAGCTTCGGAGGATACGGTAGGACAAAAGAAGTTTTATGAAACGAACACGAATAAATACCAGGCTGGCGATAGGGTAGAGGCCCGATACTTTGCCACCAACGATAAAAAAATAATCAGCGAGACGCTTGCCAAAATCAATAAGGGCGATACACTTTCAGCGGCCGATCTGCGAAAATTCAAATCGGTTCAGAATTTCAGAACCTACGAAAAGAAAGACAGCAAAGTAATTGATCAGGTAACATGGGTTAGCGGCTTGCACGAAGCGGATGTAGATGGCCTGCATTATCTTGTAGAGATTAAACGACTGGTGCCACCAGGTGCAAAAGAATTTATTGAAGCACGCGCGCAGGTAATTTCTGATTATCAGGACGAACTTGAAAAACAATGGGTGGCGGGTTTGAGACAAAAGTATCCGGTTAAAATCAATAAAAAGGGTAAGAAAGCCGTTGTAGCAGAGTTAACCAAAAAATGAGGTCAATCGCCCAACATATTGTTTCGGTAGTAATTTTCGCTGGGCTGCTAGGCATGGGCGGGTGCGATCTCATTCGCATGAAGAAAGAAAAGAGCGAAGCGGAGAATGCCCGAAAAACAGTAGCTCGTGTACATAACTCTTTACTTTATCAGGATGAATTGGTTGGTATTATTCCGGCAGGAGCAACAGCTGATGATAGTATTGCAAGGGTAACCGCGTATGTCAATAGTTGGATTCGCAAGCAATTGGTGATTCATGAGGCCACCAAAAATATCGACATTAACGAAGCGGAAGTAGAACGGAAGGTGCTGGATTATCGCTACAGCCTTATCGGCTATGAGTATCAGAATTATTACATTCAGAAAAACCTGAATGACAGTGTGAGCGATCAGGAAATTCAGGAGTACTATAAATCACGGCAGGATAATTTTATTCTAAAACAAAACATTGTGCAGGGTACGTATATCAAAGTACCCAAGGAAGCACCACGCACTAAGCGTATAAAAGATTTAATGTATTCCCGTAAGGAAAAAGATGTAGCCGAATTACGTTCGTATTGTTTAAGTTTTTCGGCTGCGTATCACCTGGCCGATTCATCATGGATTGAATTTGATAAGTTGGTGGTTAATTCGCCTTTGGCCGAGATTCCCAACAAAGTACAATTTCTGCGCAGCTACAATTTCTACGAAACTACCGATACCGAATTCCTATATTTTCTGAAGATTGACGCCTATAAAATGTCGGACAATATTTCGCCTTTGGAATTCGTGAAACAGGACATTAAAAACATTATTTTAAACAAAAGAAAAGTTGAACTTGCACGTAAACTGGAAGACGAAGTGTATGAAAATGCCGCTAAACAAAACGATTTCGAAATATATAACCGCTAGTGCACTGGTGCTTGCTGTATGGACTACAGCGTTGGCACAAGATACTGGCTTTGTGGTGGATAAGATTATCGCCAAAGTAGATAATTACATTGTGCTGAAGAGCGAACTGGAAACAGCTTATCAGGCTTTTCTGGCAGAAGGAAATGCACAATCGCAAGAAGCCAAGTGCGAACTTTTTAACCGGCTAATCATTAATAAATTAATGGTGGCTAAAGCCGAGATCGATTCCGTACTTGTAACTGATATTGAAGTGGATGGAAACACCGAGCAACGGATGGCCATGATACTTCAGAACTCCGGTAACTCTCCTGAGCAATTAGAACGCGTTTATGGCAAGACGTTAGAGCAGATTAAACTTGAATTGCGGGAACAGATTCGCGAACAGTTAATCGCCCGCGAAATGACTAGCCGCATTACAAAAGATATTACGGTTACGCCTGCCGAGATCAAAAGATTCTTTAATAAGATTCCGGTTGATAGTTTGCCTTTTTATTCATCGGATGTTGAAGTAGCACAAATTGTGCGCACAGCTAAAGTAAGTGCTGCACAGGAAGAAGAAGCTCGAAAAAAATTAATGGATATACGCGAGCGCTTGCTGAAAGGTGAGAACTTTACTGAGTTGGCGATGAAAAACTCCGAAGACCAAAGTGCACAATACAATGGAGGTGAGTTGGGTTATGTGGGCCGCGGAGCCATGGTACCAGAGTTTGAAGCGCAGGCCTTTAAGTTGAAACTGGGCGAAATTTCGCAACCCTTTAAATCGCCTTTCGGATTTCACATTATGCAATTGATTGATCGCAGAGGGAATGAATACAACTCGCGTCACATTTTAATTTCGGCTGTACCTTCTGATGAGGACATTAAACAAGCGGAGAAATTTTTGGATAGCATTCGTACGAAGGTAATTACCGATAAGCTCAAGTTTGAACAGATTGCAAAAGAGATTTCGGACGATGCCAACACAAAAGGCTTAGGCGGATTTTTTACTGATGAAGATGGCTCTACCCGCATCTCTATGCGCGATATCGACCCTGTGGTTTACCTGAATATCGATACCATGAAAGTGGGAAACATTTCTAAACCATTGCGCTATCGCACCGATGATGGCAAAGAAGCTGTTCGGATTCTTTATTTCAAAACCAAGTTAGCGCCACACGTAGCTAATCTGAAAGACGATTGGAGCCGGATTCAATCCGCTGCACTTGCGGAAAAGAAAGACATTACATTGGATAAATGGTTTACCAAAGCCCGACAGGATGTGTTCATCAACATCGATCCTATTTATAACTCTTGTAAAATTCTGGAGTAGCAACCGCTGGTGTACTTGTGCCAAACCTAACCCGGTAAAACCCGTATCTTTCAGTTATAAATAAATTATATGGCGCAGATTTTTTCTAACGATGTTGAAGCAGCCGATGCCCTGAAGCAAGCTTATGCTAACCTGAAAAAGGAAATTGCGAAAGTGGTAGTGGGTCAGGATGATGTGGTGCGGCTGGTACTTACCGGAATTTTCTGCCAGGGTCATTCATTATTAGTGGGCGTGCCGGGCTTAGCTAAAACATTGTTGGTACAAACTATTGCTACCTCGCTTGATCTTGATTTTAAACGCATTCAGTTTACACCCGATTTAATGCCATCGGATATTGTGGGTGCTGAAACGATGGATAAGGAACGCAACTTTCAATTTGTGAAGGGCCCTATTTTCGCCAACATTATTCTGGCCGATGAGATAAACCGGACTCCGCCTAAAACGCAGGCAGCTTTACTGGAATCGATGCAGGAGTATGCGATTACCATTGCCGGTAAACAATACGAATTACCACGCCCATTTTTTGTACTGGCAACGCAAAACCCGATTGAACAGGAAGGAACCTATCCGTTACCGGAAGCACAGCTCGATCGTTTTATGTTCAACATCTGGTTAGACTACCCATCGTATCAACAAGAAGTTGAGATCGTAAAAAGCACCACAGCCGATGATGTGAAGAAAGTAACCAAAGTGCTTACCGCAGAAGAAATAGTAACCTTTCAACATTTGGTACGCAGAGTGCCAGTGGCAGATAATGTGGTAGAATATGCGGTTAAACTTTCGCAAGCCACAAGGCCCGCAGCAGGCAATAAAATAGCTAACGATTATTTAGAGTGGGGTGCAGGCCCGCGTGCCTCGCAATACCTGGTACTGGGTGCGAAGTGCAATGCGCTGATTAATGGAAAGTACTCACCCGATATTGAAGATGTGCAAGCTGTTGCAAGGCCAGTGTTGCGCCATCGCATTGTGCGCAACTTTAAAGCTGAGGCCGAAGGAATGAGTGTAGATAGCCTGATTGAGAAATTACTCTGAGTTAAGAGGCAACCTCCAGTTTAAATCCAACTCCGTGATAGTTCACAATCTGTACGCGCGGATCGTCTTTTAAGTACTTGCGCAGTTTGGAAATAAACACATCCATAGAGCGGCCTAGAAAATAATCATCGTTACCCCAAACTGCATTTAGAATTTCTTCACGCTTTAATACGCGATCTTTGTTTTTGCAGAGCAGTTTTAATACTTCAGCTTCTTTTTGTGTGAGCGATTTTTCGCCACTGTTATGCAGCAGCGTAAAGTTGGTACAGTCAAACTGAAAATCGCCTAAGGTAAAATTTTGAACTTGTTGTTGAGGTACACTTCTGCGCAAAAAAACCTCAATGCGCAGGCATAACTCTTCCATGCTAAAAGGTTTTACAATGTAATCGTCACCACCTTGTTTAAAACCTTCAATCTTATCTTCCTGCATGGATTTGGCCGTAACAAAAAGAATAGGCACTTGCTGGTTGTGGCTGCGGATTTCTTTGGCCAACGTAAAGCCGTCTTTCTTAGGCATCATTACATCCAGAATGCACAAATCGTAATGCGATTGATTAAACTGGTTGAAGCCGTCTTCGCCATTGGTACACAACGTAACTGCGTAACCCTTTTGCTCCAGGTTGTCTTTAATTACAAAACCCAGGTTAGGATCGTCTTCAGTTAAAAGGATTTTTGCCTGCATAAGTATTTCTAAACAAGAGGTAATACGATAGAAAAGCAACTTCCGTTGCCTGGTTCGCTGCTCACCGTAATTTTTCCTTTATGCCCCTCTACAATCAATTTTACATAGCTAAGCCCCAGACCAAACCCCTTTACATCGTGTAGGTTGCCAGTTGGCACGCGGTAAAACCGGAAGAAAATTTTACGCTGATCTTCTGGCTTAATACCAATACCATTATCCTGAACTTCGATCTGAATGCTGCCATTTACATTTTGGCTACGCACATTAATTTCAGGTGCGTTTGTATTGTATTTGATGGCGTTATCCAACAGGTTAAAAAACACATTGGTAAGATGAAGTTTATCAGCAGCTAGTTGCGAACGCGTAGCTTGCAAATCGAGCGTGATAGTTGCTTTAGAATTTATAGCGTTGATTTTAACGGTATCCTGAATCAACTCGTGTACATCAACCGTTTCTTTCTTCAGGCCAATGTCTTCTTTTTCCAAACGGGCCATTTGCAGTACCCGCTCAACTTGTTGCTTTAAGCGTTGATTTTCGTTTTCGATTATGGTAGCATAATTGAGCAAGCGCTCAGGGGCTTTTATAATGTTAGGATCTTTTAATACGGCTGTTGAAATAGCAATGGTTGACAATGGAGTTTTAAACTCGTGCGTCATGTTGTTGATAAAGTCTTTCTGAATTTCAGACAAGCGTCTTTGCTTCAGAATCACCAACAGCGTGTAAACAAAAAAGAAAATCACTACGAGTAAAACTGCGGACGAAAATCCCCAGATACCCATCTGGCTGATCAGGTTTGCTTCTACCAAAGGAAAGCGTACCCCGAAATAATATCCATCGTTTTGCCAGGTAGGCAATTCAGAAAAACT
Organism: Cytophagales bacterium; assembly: GCA_017303795.1. Classification (GTDB taxonomy): domain Bacteria; phylum Bacteroidota; class Bacteroidia; order Cytophagales; family Cyclobacteriaceae; genus ELB16-189. The sequence goes on from JAFLBR010000008.1 coordinate 136,144, forward strand.
GGCTGGTAAAACTTTTTTAGGCGAAACGTAAGTACCACCGGCCATGCATTTGCTGGCGCAATCATAAACACCGTATTCGAAATCGGCAGTTACATGTCGTTTTTCAAATTCAGTAACTAATAAAAACTCCAGCAGGTTATTATCGATTGGGCCATTCACCAACACTGTAAAATAATTGGTTGAAATCTGGTTTACGAGTGTGTTTGCAGGCGATGGGGTTTGGTTGATCTCCAGAATTTTGTTGCCCACATTACTTAAGGCTGCAGTTACATCCTGATTAAATTGATTTTTTCGCAGATCGAAGGCTTTGCGTACCCAATAGATTTGAGTAGCCGTAATGCCCACAATGCTAACAGCGGCTAAAATAATAACAATCCGAAGGGTAAGTCTGCTCACTTTACAAAGTTAGGCAGTATTTAACAGCCGGTTGGGCTTTAACAAGTCCTTAACACTATTTAGGTACCCGTTAACACGGGGCCTGCTTTTTGTGTCCGAAGTTTGTATCGTTTACAGAAACCCAGTAAGTTTAACCTAAAATTGAATAGAATATGAAAAATTGGATGTTCATGGCGGCTCTTGTGTTCTGTGCGGCAGCAGTATATGCGCAGCAGGTTCCACAGCCAACCACCTTAAACAAGAATGAAGTTAAAACCGATGTTGCTGTTTTTGGCTGGGACAATACCACCCACGATTTTGGCAAGATAAAGCAAGGCACTCCGGTTACACACGAGTTTAAATTTACCAACACGGGCAAAGTGCCTTTGGTAATTACCAATGTGCAAGCTTCGTGCGGCTGCACTACACCAGCCTGGACAAAAGAACCAGTTATGCCCGGAGGCCAGGGTTTTATTAAAGCAACTTACAATGCTGCCTCGGCTGGGGCTTTTAATAAAACGGTAACGGTAACGGCTAATATTGAAACCGGATTTATTCAACTTACTATTAAAGGCGAAGTACAACCTACGGAAGTGGGTAAGTAAATTCTACTAAGAAATAGAAAGTAAAAAGTCAGGTGAAGGCCTGACTTTTTTGTTTACTCTTATTTGTGCTTTTGTTTCGAGGTAATCTTCACCACACCGGCACTTCCTTCGTCACCAAAGGGTTGCAACTTTGCAGGGTCTTTAATTACTTCTATCGATTGAATACTAGTTGGGTCTATAGAAGCCAGATCATCAATCCGTTTCCCATCCAATAAAAAAAGTGGCTTGTTAGCAGTGTTGGTTTTTGTGGTTACCAGAATTACACCACTTTTACCTTCTTCGCCATACAGGTCAATGGCTTCCTGTCCTCTTAAAACTTTTATCTCTTTAATCTTTACAGGATCTAACTTCTGCAAAGCGTTAGTCGAATCGGAACGCAGATACTTTATTCCATCTATTACAATTAAAGGGTTTTCTTTTTTCTCTTCTTTTGTTGGCTCTTGCGCAAAGCAGCAGGTGCCAACAAATACCAATACAAGCGTTACCAGAGTTTTCATACTGTTGTGATTTTAATTAAAGATAAATAATTAATCGGTATGGTACGTATCAATAATATGCTGGCTGATTACACGGTAAATTTCAGTTACCAGCTCATCTTCATTCAGAAATTGTAAATGACTATCCAGAATTTCAAGATCGCCTCGTTTGGCAGGACCGGTTTGCGAATATTTAGGTCCGATGGTCAATCCTTTTTGAAGTGTTTCGGTAATGAGCGGTTTGAGTAAATTATAATCGAGCGAATTTTGTTGCATAATTTGTTGCGCCAGCGTAAGCATGTGGTTGGTAAAGTTAGCGGCAAACACAGCAGCAACATGTAAAGCCTTGCGTTCTTCCGATGTTATTTTGCGAACCTGTTTACTCAACCCTTTCGCAAGAGCCAAAACAACGGTTGCGGCTTCATCGGTTAGCGTTTCTACAAAAAGCGGAATGGTTGAGAAGTCAACTTTACGGTCTTTACTAAACGTTTGCAGTGGATACAAAACCCCTACATGCGGAGTGGCTGCATATTGTAATTCGGTAATGGAGATGCTTCCCGAAGTGTGAATCAAAACAGCATCATCGGGTAAAATAATTTCACGTGCTATTTGTGCAATAGCCTCATCGCGCACAGCCAGAATAAAAATAGAGGAAGTGCTGGTAGAAAAATCCAGCGTTGCTTTTACTTCGGCCTGATAAAGGCGTTCGGTAAGGGCTTCGGCATGCCGCGGGTTAGGACTGTAAACTTCCTTTACCACAAAGCCCGCATTATCTAATGCCGGAGCCAGATGCCAGGCCAGATTGCCCGAACCAATAACCGATAAAAAAACCTGAGCTGCCATTAAACTATGATTGTGTACTTAAAAAACCAATAGAACTAAAAATTTCAATTGTTTCAATTTCTTTGACAGGTGACACTATAAAAATAGTTAATAACACATGATATAAATCAGTTCAGGATGTAAAATCGCATACTACCTTTCGGTCACTAAAAAGTCAACAGGTTATGAACATTCCTTATATCCCTGCAGCAGAAGCTGTAAAACTTATTCAATCGGGTGACCGCGTATTTATCCACGGAAGTGCCGCAACACCACAAGTACTGTTAAAGGCTCTTGCCGAAAACTCAGAACATCTGCGGCAGGTGGAGTTAACTGCTGTGAGCACATTGGGCCAATTGGATATTGCCAACCCCGAGTTTAAAGATCGGTTTTACTTCAACTCTTTATTTGTTTCAGAAAACATTCGCGCCTGTGTAAATGGCGATAATGGCGAATACATTCCGATTTTTTTAAGTGAGATTTCGCGATTATTTGAAAAGGGAATCTTAGGAATAGATGTGGCTATGATTCATATTTCGCCACCCGATAAACATGGGTTTTGTTCGCTGGGCACTTCTGTGGATGTAGCTAAATCGGCTGTTAAACATGCCAAGAAAATTATTGCACAGGTAAATCCTAACATGCCCCGCACGCATGGCGATGGATTTATTCACATCAGTAAACTGGACGCAATGGTAGAAGCGCACGATACGCTGCCGCAGATTAATTATGGCGCGCGCATTTCAGAGTCTGATCGCATTATCGGGCAGAAGGTGGCCGAGTTGGTGGAAGATCGCAGTACGTTACAAATGGGTATTGGGGCCATACCCGATGCCGTGTTGCAATCGCTGGGTCATTGCAAAGATCTGGGTGTGCATACTGAAATGTTTTCGGATGGTGTGATTGATCTGGTGAAGCAAGGAGTAATTACAAATGCCTACAAGAAGAAACATCGGGGTAAGGTTGTTTCCGCTTTCGCGATTGGTACTGATAAGCTGTATCATTTTATTGATGATAATCCCGGCTTTGGTTTTCTGGAAGCGGATTATGTAAATGATACGCGCGTAATTCGGGCTAATCCAAAAGTAGTTGCGATTAATAGCGCGATTGAAATTGATTTAACGGGCCAAGTGTGTGCCGATTCGATTGGTACGTATCAATACTCAGGCGTAGGCGGACAAATGGATTTTATTCGTGGGGCTTCGTTATCAGAAGGTGGTAAACCGATTATTACGTTAGCATCGGCTACCAAAAAAGGCGAATCGAAAATTGTTCCGTTTTTAAAACCCGGTGCCGGTGTGGTTTCTACACGCGCACATGTGCATTATGTGGTTACCGAATATGGTATTGCTAATCTGTATGGAAAAAATTTGCATCAACGCGCTTTGGCGTTAATGAACATTGCACACCCCAACAATCGCGAAATGTTAGAAAAGGAAATTATTAAAAGATTTGGAAGCCGGCAGTTTGCGGTGAGTTGATTTAAAACAGTCAGCTATTTGCTCAATAACTTTTTGAACTCTTCGGATTTTTTTTTGAAGTATTCAATTTCTTGTTCTGGAGTCATATTTTTTATTTTTTCTGACACCCGTTCACGCTGTTCACGCATAAACTTTACAGAATCAAATTTTTTTTCAGTTTTAGTTGTCGTTTTCATATTCCATTAACTCTTTGGGTGACCGAATTTCTAATGTATGATGCCCTTCTCTCAAATTAATTGAATTGTAGCCTCTGATTCTTCTAAGGTTCACAATGTGCCGAAAGTTCCAACTCACCAAAACATCAACCTTATTTAAGGTTGCCAGAGCAATGTGTCGGCAATCAGCCCGACTGGTTTCCCCAACCACTTTTTCCTTTAAGTATAACTCTGCTAATTCAATTGCGGGAGTGTTTAAAGAAACAAACTCAAGTTGATCAGTAGGAAGTGATTTAAAAAACTCCTTGATAGGATCAGGTGCGTTTAAAAGTTCTTCTTCTAACAAGGACGATATGATTAGATAAATCTCTTTTCGGAATACCTTATCAAAGAACATCTTGGTGAAGATATCAAATTCGGGGTCATAAATTCCACCGACTACAGATGTATCAATATAGACACGCTGCCTCATGTCTAAAGTTAAGACTTTTTAACGATTGATACGGTATTAAAGATCAACTTGTAACAGCCACCTTATAAATCTCACCCACCTTATTCACCACAAAATCAATCTCATCGCTTGTATTGTATTTGCTGAATGAAAAACGCACCGCACCTCGTTTTGAGTTGGGGTAAATAGCGCCCAACACATGCGAGCCTGTACTGGCACCACTGGAACAAGCACTGCCACCCGATGCTGAAATACCTTGCAGATCGAGATTAAAAAGTAACATTTCGTTCTCTTCGTTTTCCGGAAGGCTAACGTTCAGCACGGTGTATAAACTTTTATCCAGATCAGCAGAGCTTCCATGAAAACTTACTCCCGGTACAGCCGCCTGAAGTTTCGCAATCATTTGTTTTTTTATTGCAATGATGTGGGCTTCATGGGCATCCATTTCGCGATAGCAGATTTCAAGTGCTTTCGCTAAACCAATAATACCATATACATTTTCGGTGCCACCGCGCATGTTACGTTCCTGCGCACCCCCGTGTATCAATTGTTTTATCTTTTTGTCTTTGTTAATGTACATAAAGCCCACGCCTTTCGGGCCGTGAAACTTATGTGCCGCAGCTGTAAGGCCGTGTACTTTCAGCTTCTTCATGTCGTGGCGGTAGTGCCCCATGGTCTGCACCGTGTCAGAATGAAAGTATGCTCCGTATTGTTCGCACAAATTGCCAACTGTTTCCAAACTTAATAAGTTACCAATTTCATTATTGGCATGCATTAGCGATACCAACGCATTGGGATAGGTTTTCAATAACTCTTCCAGATGTTGTAAATCTACATTGCCGTGTGCATCTAACTTTACAAAATGCAACTCGATGGCTTTTTGTTTTTCTAACGTTTCAAGCGTGTGGGTTACTGCGTGGTGTTCGATGGGCGTAGAGATAGCGTGCTTGATTCCATACGTTTCAACCGCACAGCGGATAATCGCATTATCGGCTTCGGTACCACCCGAAGTAAAAATGATTTCGCCTGGAGTGCAGTTCAGCAACTCGGCAATTTTTTTTCTTGCTGATTCGATAGCAGCCCGAACCTTACGCCCGTGTGCATGAGTGGAGGAGGGATTTCCAAAATCTTCCAGCATGAAGGGCTTCATAGCCTCAAATACCTCCGGGTCAAGTGGAGTGGTGGCAGCATTGTCTAAATAAACTCGCATAGCGGCAAAATTATTGAATAATTTGTGTAATATCAGCGATTATCCGCTGCGCCAATTCAGCCGCTTTTTTCTCGTTTTGCGATTCGGCATAGATGCGAATGATTGGCTCGGTATTACTCTTGCGCAAATGCACCCATTCCTTTTCTTTTTCAAAATCGATTTTTACACCATCTGTTGTGTTAATGTTTTCGTGAGCGTATTTGACTTTTACTTTTTCAAGTACTTCGTCCACATTAATCTGAGGCGTGAGCTCAATTTTATTTTTAGAGATGAAGTAAGCCGGGTAACTTTTGCGTAGTTCAGAGGCTTTTAGTTTTGATTTAGCCAAATGACTTAGGAACAAAGCAATGCCCATCAGCGCATCGCGACCGTAATGAAAATCAGGAACGATTACGCCACCATTACCTTCGCCACCAATAACGGCCTTAACGGCCTTCATTTTGTTTACCACATTAACTTCGCCAACCGCTGCCGCTGAATACTGGCCACCGGCAAGTTCTGTAACATCGCGCAGCGCACGCGTAGAGGATAAATTAGAAACAGTGTTTCCTTTTTTCTTTTTCAGGATGTAATCGGCCACAGCCACCAAGGTATATTCTTCACCAAACGGTTTACCATCTTCCTGAATTAATGCCAGGCGATCTACATCCGGATCAACCACAATACCGAGATGGCATTTCTCTTTTTTAACTACCGAGGTAATTTTTTTAAGATGCTCTGGCAAGGGTTCGGGATTGTGCGCAAACTTGCCATCGGGTTCGCAATACAACGGAACAATTTTTTTTACGCCCAACGCTTTCAACAACAATGGTACAGCAATACCTCCGGTTGAGTTTACGGCATCTACCGCAATTTTAAATTTTGCATTTTGAATAGCGCGTTTGTCAACCAGTTTGTGTTTTAAAATCAGGTTGATGTGTTTTTGAATGTAAGTATTGTTTTGCCTGTAACTACCCAGATGGGTAACAGGTGCAAAATCAAAACTATCTTGTTGAGCAAGTTGCAGTACTTCGGCTCCATCTTCGGCTGAGATGAATTCACCTTTTTCGTTTAGCAGCTTAAGTGCATTCCATTGCACGGGGTTATGGCTGGCAGTAAGAATAATTCCGCCTCCGGCTTTTTCAATGGGTACAGCAATTTCAACCGTGGGCGTAGTGGATAACCCAAGATCAACCACGTTAAGTCCCAACCCTTGTAGGGTTGAGGAAACCAATTGGCTCACCATTTCCCCGGAAGGGCGGGCATCGCGCCCGATAATAATTTTTTTACCACCGCGGGCTTTTACCCACGTGCCAAAAGCAGCAGCAAATTTTACAACATCAACAGGAGTTAAGGCTTCGCCTGGTTTACCACCAATGGTACCGCGTATGCCTGAAATAGATTTGATTAGGGTCACAGAAATAGATTATATGTGCCCGCAAATTTAAGAAACGAGAGTTGTAATTTAAGATACGAGAAGACTAACCTTTCTTTCTTATCTCAGGCATCTCAGCAATCGTCTTGGCTTTCTCCGCTTCCGGATCACCACAGGCATCCCCTTCGCCAATTATTTTACCACAATAACCACAGGCAATACCCTCTTTAGCCAGAAACGGACTTTGTGTAGCACAGGTGCCTCTAAACTCGCCATTCTTTACAAACAATAACCGTACAGACATCAGAATGAAGAAGAGTGCAAAGATTCCGAGTGTTAAAAGAAAGATAGCCATACCGCTGCGGTTTTGATTTAACGAATGCCGATTTTTGTTGCGGTAAAAATACAACAGTTAATTCGCATAGTTAAGTTTCATCTATATGAAAAAAAGTCCACTTTCAGCGCCCGATCCAAACCGTGAAGCCAAATTAAAAGCATTCGATCGCCTGTTAACGGTAATGGACGAATTGCGTGAGAACTGCCCGTGGGATAAAAAACAGACACTGGAATCTCTACGCCATTTAACCATTGAAGAAACGTACGAACTATCGGATGCAATTCTGGAAGGTAATCTCACGGAAGTGAAGAAAGAATTGGGCGACTTAATGCTACACAATGTTTTTTATGCCCGCATAGCATCTGAACAAGGAGCATTTAGCGTAGCCGATGTATTGAATGCAATATGTGATAAACTGATTGAACGGCATCCGCATGTGTATGGCGATACCGTTGCTAATGATGAAAAAACCGTAAAAGAAAATTGGGAGAAGATTAAACTGCGAACGGGTAATAATTCTGTATTAGAAGGCGTACCCAAAACATTGCCAGCCTTGGTAAAAGCCATTCGCATACAAGACAAAGCACGGGGTGTAGGTTTTGATTGGGAACGAAAAGAACAGGTATGGGAAAAAGTGGAGGAAGAGATGAGTGAATTTAAAAATGAATTTAACGTTGAATCAAATAATGCCATTAACAAAGAAAAAGCTATGGCCGAATTTGGTGATCTTTTGTTTTCGTTGGTGAATTATGCGCGGTTTATCAATATCGATCCGGAAGAAGCTCTGGAACGCACCAACAAAAAATTTATAAAACGTTTTCAATACCTGGAAATAGAATCGGCCAAAGATGGTAAGAAGATGGGCGAAATGACGCTTGCTGAAATGGATGAATATTGGAACCGGGCGAAGTTGATTTAATTATCAATCTCCCACTCAAACTCTTCTTCGGTAAGTTCCAGTTCTTTTTTCTTTTTCTGACCTTTCAGTTTAAAGGCATCTTTCAACTCCTGAACTTCTTTCTTTAAATCGCTGGAGATTTTTTTCTTTACTGCATCCTTGTCCAGACTGATTTCATACACATCGGTTGTTCCGGTAATCTTTAAGAAGATTTTTGCCTTACCACTGCCATCTTCTTCTATAGCACCAAAAGCTTCATCGGGATCAATTTTCTTTTTGTTGCGCAACGGAGCGGCTACCCGGTAGTCAATGTGTTGATCGAACGTATGCGTACCGCTAATCTGAATGGTGGTAACATTACTCTTCACTTCCATTTGGGGTAAGTAGATGGTTTGCTTTTCAATGTGAATTTCGTTTTTAAGATCGGCAAAGCGCAGTTTGCTAAGCCCTTCATCGTCTAAGTATTTGTTGAGCTTTTTCATGGGCTCAAAATTATTCAACTCACCATTTTTAATTGTTGCACTGATGTCGGCAATTAATGTAGGTGCAATCAGGTTAAGTTTTTCGTTCAGGGTCATTTCAAGATCTACGTTTGCATAAGCGCGACCTTTCAAATGTTTATCTTGAATAAAAGTCTGATCGAAGTTTTCAAACACATAGAACACACTATCAACATGCAATCCATCAAGCTTAAAGGTTGAGATTACATCTATAGCCTTTGGATTTTTGGCATCTACAATTCCATTTAAGGTAAGAGAGCCGCCCATCGCGTTCATAGTAATGTTTCGCGAAACCGCCACGTGATTTTTAACCAGCAGATCACCTTTAATGTTTGCTGGCTTGAAGCGCTTGTACTTCATCTTCTTTACATCACAATTAAAATTTAGCTGCACATCGGGCGAGATATGAAACTGATATTCGTTGGATTCTTCCTGCTCAAATCCAATAGAAAAGAGTTGATCGAGATCTAAGAAATCAGATTTAAGATCGGTTTCAATGCCGATGGGTTGATTTTCGAATAACAAAAACGTGATGATATTTTTAAAGAATCCGTTGAGTTGAAAATCGCTGTTCTCAAAATTTCCGCGCACATTGCTTAACGCCAGATCGTTATTATTGAATTGCAGCGTACCGTTAATATCTTTAAAGTGAATGTTTTGTTTGCCATACGTAAAGTTCACATCGTTTAACGTAATGGCACCATTGGTTTTTACTTTCTGAGCAGTTGCTTTTTTCTTCAGGAGAGCTGTCTTTCCCTCAAACATAATATCCACATCAATTAATCCGGCCAGGTCTTTTACTTCCGGTATCGGATAAAAACTATTAATGGAAGCTGCATCTAATTCACCTTTAAAATCAAGTGCGATGTAAGGATCATTAAACTGACTGATGCCAAGGTTTCCAGTAAACGTTTTACCATTCAGCTCACCTTCCATGTTTTTGAGAAACAATCGGGCATCGCTGAAATCGGTAAGCGATGGACTGGCAAATGAGCCATTGAGATTAGCTTTTGAAATACGCGATTGATAATCGGGATGGTAGAGTGTAGCGCCCTTGCATCCAAACGATGCTGAGATAAACGGACTCTTTCTGTCGCTGATTTCGCCTTTTAACGAGAGGTTAAAAAACACATCGCCATCGCTGCGGTATTGTCTCAGCTTTTTGCTGGTTTCATCGGGCAATAATGAAAGCAGGGTTTGGATATCTGTATCTTTTCCGGCTGCAGTCAGGTCGATCAGATTTTTATCCTTAAAGGTATAGTTGCCTCCAATTTCAAATTTGGACCGCGCAATTTTTAAAACAGACGAGTTGAAGTCCACAATCTTTTTATCGTCATCGTAATCAACCTGCGCATCAATTTCAAAAGTTTTGTTGGTTAGAAATTTAGTGTTGCCCAAGCCAATCTGTTCGGTAATCACATCGCCTTTGGCGGTTATACTGTACAAGTCGCCCGTAACCACAATGGAAGCTGTAAGCTTTTCGCTGTTAAACACATGGTGTTGGTCAGCCTGTTGATCGAGGTAACTCACAATGGTATTATTCAATCGCACATTGCGCAGATCGAATTGAACGACACCGGTTCCTTCGCCTTGTGTTTCTTTAAGAATAATGTAATTGGCTTTACCGGCTGCATTAATGCGTAGGTTGGTTTCACTGCCGGTAATCGATAATCCGCGGATAGAATAGTTGCCCTTCCAAAGTTGAACAGGACTTAGCGTAAAAGCCATGCGTTGGGCCGTTAATAGCGGGTAAACACCGGGGTGGCTGTCTTCTACATATACATCGGTAAGTACAATGGCCAGGTTGGGGAAGTCATCAAACATCGACACATCTATCTTGCCGATTTTTACCGGGGTGTTCAGGTGTTTGTTGGCTTCGGTAACAAACCGCTGAATGATCTTGTCTTTAAACAGAAACACAGAGATAACCACACTGGCAAAAAGTATCGCCAGCACAACTGCGGTGTAAATCAGGATTTTCTTAAGCCGCTTCAATGAAAGTTTAAAAAATGGTTAGGCAAAGGTACGATGCAAGAATTAAACCAACGTAATGCCATATGGTAAACGAAAAAGCCTCAGAAAAATTCTGAGGCTTACAGTGTTGGAGCTGAGGGGTTCGAACCCCCGACCCTCCCGACTTATAAGTCGGGATGCTCAGAACCAGCAAGCTTCTCAATTAATTTTCTGCTTTTCCATTTCTTTACTTCTCGCTCACGAGCGTAAGCTAAATCTTTGGTAGAAAAAGCTTCAGAGTAAACTACTTTCCAATCACTACCGCTTCCGGTAAATCCCTTAACGCTCTTCAAGCGGCTCAGTAGTGTGGCCGATATAATACTTGTTTCTCGTTTGACTGAACAGGATGTAAAAGTGTGGCATCAGTAAAACAAAAAAACCTTGACTTATGCCAAGGTTTTTAAAGTGGGAGCTGAGGGGTTCGAACCCCCGACCCTCTGCTTGTAAGGCAGATGCTCTGAACCAGCTGAGCTAAGCTCCCTATTTTTAAGGACTGCAAAGGTAAAAGAGAATTCTATTTGTGCAAAAAATTATTTCCAATAATCATATTGCATATACCGCGCGGTTTCAAGGGCTACTTCCGGCCCCTGTAGTTTAGCCACCACATAAAAAGCCATGTCAATACCCGCAGAAACTCCGGCTGAAAGAATCACTTTACCATTGTCCACATAACGTTGATCGGCAAGCACTTTGGTGGTGGGCGATAGTTGTTTCAACGCATCAACAGCCATAAAATGCGTGGTGGCCTTCAGGCCATTCAGCAAACCGGCCTTAGCCATTATCAATGCACCCGTGCAAACCGAAAGTGCCAGTTCGGCTTGTGCATATTGCTGCTTAACCCAATCCAACATTCTGGGGTTGTCCATTTCCCTGCGCGAACCAAACGGCCGCCCATCAGCATAATAGCCACCGCCTCCGGGCACCAGAAAAATGTCGGCTGCGGGAGCATTGTCAAACAAATAAGTAGGTTTAACAACCAGATTGTTGCGGGCCGTAATGGTTTCTTTTTCCGCTACGGTAAATACTTCATAAGGCTCGCCAAGGTTTCTTTTTCCGGTAACGGAAAAGACTTCAAAGGGCCCGGCAAAATCCAGCACCTCCACTTCATCAAACAAGGCAATAGCAATTTTCTTCATGAAGGATTAGATAAGAGTAGAACAAAGTTAACATCTGCGATGACAAAGTATTTTTGAGATGCTTCCAGTATTGGTAACTTGTGTTGAATCAAAGTTTAAAAGTCCATGAAAAAGTTATTACTTCTCTTTACAATGATTTTAACCGGACTGTTGGCACACGCACAAACCGATAGTTTATTTATTGTAACCTATACCACGGGTTCAGCGTGGGATGTTGCCAAACAACCGCAGGAGCAATCGTGGTTTAAAGAACACTCGGCCAACTTATCAAAGTTGCGAAAAGATGGAAAAATTAAAGCCGGTGCGCGTTATGCTGATAAAGGAATTATTGTGATAGCCGCTAAGACAATCGCTTCCGCTAAAGAACTCATTTTTGCCGATGCGGCAGTAGTGAATAAACTTTTTGTAGCGGATGTACAGAAGCTGAATGTTTTTTATGAAGGCTGTCTGGAGCGACCGAAATGATGTTTATTTTGCAACATGAGTATTGAAAAGAAAATTGAAGTAAGTGGAGTTGAGATCAGTTATCAGGAAGCGGGTTTAGCTAATGCGTTGCCAATAGTTTTTATTCATGGGTTTCCATTTAATAAAGCGATGTGGGCTGGCCAGTTGGCGGCATTTAAAAATAAGTATAGACCCATAGCGTACGATGTGCGCGGACATGGGCAGTCAGATGCAGGTACTGATGGTTTTAGTATGGATCTTTTTGCGAATGATCTACTGACATTTTTAGATACATTGAAGATTGAGAAAGCTGTTGTATGCGGACTCTCTATGGGTGGTTACATCGCGCTTAACGCGATTCAAAAACAACCTAAGCGTTTTGCAGCACTTATCTTAACCGATACCCAATGCGGTGCCGACACACCCGAGGGCAAAGAGAAACGCATGAAGACGATTTCCTTTATACAAAAAAATGGGTTGGATGTGTATGCCGATGAATCATTAAAGAATCTGTTCGCACCAGCATCCATTCAATCCCGAAAGGAAGTTGTAAAGTTTATTCATCAAACTATTCTGGATACACCTGCAGAAGTTATATGCAGAACGTTACAAGCACTAGCCGATCGCACCGAAACCTGTTCGTATTTACCCAAGATTAAAACTCCGGTTTGTGTAATTGTAGGAAAAGAAGATAAGGTCACGCCACCGGCTGTGGCACAAAAAATGGCTGCCGCTATTTCAGGTGCAGCGTTGATTGAAATTGAAAATGCGGGTCACCTTACAAATCTGGAAACACCGGAAGAGTTTAATAAACAAGTGTTGAAATTTTTAGAGCAGATAAATTAATAGTAGTCAATAAGGCGAAGGACTTACACTCGTCCAGCCGCCATCTACAATTAATGTTTGCCCGGTAATATGTCCGGCTTCCGGTGAAACCAAAAACAAAACTGCCGAAGCAATGTCGGTTGTAGTGGCTGGTTTACGCATTGGCGTTATGCGTGACCATGTGTTTTCATAATCCGGATCGCTTTTGGTGCGTTCAGTAGCCGTAGCTCCGGGCGCAATGGCATTTACGGTAATCCCGTAAGGCGATAATTCAAGCACAAGATTTTTCGCCAGCATTTCTAACGCAGCTTTGCTCATACCGTAAGCAGCCAGATTTTTATGTGCCTGATGTCCGGTTACTGACGACATGAATAAAATACGCCCACTATGCTTTTGATCGCGCATGTGTTTGGCTGCTTGTTGCGCCAGAAAAAAACTTCCGCCCAAATTCAAACGCATTACTTTATAAAAGTCATCGGGTGTGTATTCAAAAAAATCGCCAAACAAAGTGATGCCTGCATTGGCAACTATAATATCAATCTTGCCAAATGTTTGAATTGTTTTGGCTACTAATCTTTCGATGAAAGCAACATCGCCACAATCTCCGGCTATAGCTTTGCAACTTCCTTTCTCTTGCCGGATTTTATGCGCAGCTTCTTCCGCAAGCGCAACTTCAATATCGTTTAACACCACAAGTGCACCTTCGGCTGCAAGTCTGCGGCATATTTCGAGCCCAATACCTTGCCCGGCACCGGTAACTATTGCTACATAGTTTTTGAATCGCATGTTGATAAAATTATAAACTCAATCTACAAGATAGTATTCTTATACGTTTCCATCAGCTCCATGTAGTTTTGTTTTTTAGCCAATGAATTTATAACAGCCACAAGGCGTCTGGTTTTGGTTTGTGCTGATTTTGCACTTTCAATCCACGTGCTGTAATAATATTGCATGTATGGACTCAGGGTCTTGAAAAATTCTGAAGCCTCCGGGTCTTCCTTCAGGCATTGCAGCAGATCGCGCGAGAGTTTTGGTTTACTCTCATCTACCTCCATGGCCACCATAATTTTATCACCTGCTTTTTTACCTGTGCCTTTGCGCATGGCCGCATTAACAGGAAGAAAGTGCGATTCATTACCAAATGGAAGCAGAGATGTATGCTTAAAAGCAAAACCATCTAAGGTTCCCTTTACCCGAAATGCTTTCTTGCCCGGTTTTAATTTTTTTGCTTGCGCAGCAGGCACAATCAGGTAAGTCCACCCACCGGGTTTATTTTGTTTCTGAAGTTTGGTTGTAAACCGAATCACAAATCAAGTTAAATGGTTTTCATTAGTTCAGCACGGTATTCGGTAAGGATGCGCGCTTTAGATAAAAAGCCGAGGTATTGTTTGTTTTTCACTACAGGTAAATTCCATTGCCGCGTTTCATCAAATTTTTTGAGAATGGCAGGCAAGTTGTCATTAAAGTCCACCGCGTGTGCTTCCATCATTAAATCTTTCACGAAAGTGGTATCGTATAATTTGTTGTTAAAAATAATTTCACGCACATGATCCAGGTGCACCAACCCAACCAGCACTCCTTCGCGGGTTACAACCGGAAAGGTGTTGCGTTTGGAGATGGAGATAACGCGTACCAGCAAACGCAAACTATCCTCAGGCCGGATGGCTGAGAAATTATGTTCTAATAAATCCTGCAGGTTAAGTTTACTTAATAGAAACTGATCGCGATTATCAACCGTCATGTTCAGCAGTTTAGAAAGTTTTTTGCCTTCCATAGATAGTGGCTCAAAGTATCGCGATACCGTTAATCCCAAAGCAGCCACAATCATGAGTGGAATGATCAGATCATAACCTCCGGTTATTTCAGCAATCAAAAATATCGCGCAAAGCGGAGCGTAGAATACACCACTTAAAATACCAGCCATGGCTACCAACGTAAAATTAGTTTCGGGTATTTGTGCCAGGCCGCTCAGGTTAATCAATCGCGCAAACGCAAAACCAAGGTATGCACCAACAAAAAGCGAAGGGCCAAAGTTACCGCCATTGCCACCGCTGCCCAATGTTAAACCAACAGCCACCACTTTAATTAGAACAAGTGCACCAATAAAAATCAAAATGGTAAAATCATTTTGCAGATAGCGGTAGATGATGCTGCCATTTGCTACTTCAAGTGGTTTGCTGTTAGCCAGCATTTTTATACTCTCATACCCTTCGCCAAACAGCGATGGAAAAAATAAGAGTAGCACAGCCAGTGCAAGGCCACCTAAAATAATTTTAGTGCGATTGTTTTTACGAGCTGCAAAAAATTTTTCGGTGCCTTCTAATGTGCGGGCATAATAGAGCGATACAAACCCGGCTAGTATTCCCAATATAATGTAGAACGGAAGGTTGTGATAATCGAAAGGTTGTTGTTGCGAAAAGGAAAGGATAATGCCTTCGGCTAAAATAATTTTAGAGAGCAAAGCACCGGTAGCTGCGGCAATTATGATAGGAATAAATGCACCCACCGTTGCATCAGCTAACAGAACTTCAATGGCGAACAACACTCCGGCAATAGGCGCATTAAATGCCGCTGCAATGCCCGCTGCTGCTCCGCAAGCCAATAATACAGTTCTGTCCTTATAGGGTAAATGAAAGTAGTTTCCAAAGTTTGAACCTATTGCTGAACCCGTACTTACCATAGGCGACTCTAACCCAACTGAGCCACCAAAACCTACGGTTAAGGCGCTGGTAATAATGTGTGAATAAGTTTGGTTAGTTGGAAGCTTAGATGATTTACGCGCAATAGCATACCCAATTTCGGCACTGCCTTTTTTAAAATTTCCTTTCAGGCCAAACTTGATGTAAGCAACTGTAAGGGCTATGCCGATAATCGGGAAAAGTGCAAACAGGTAGAACTGTTCGTAATGCGAAGCGTAATAATTTACCCAAACACCAATGGTATGAACAAAAAATTTAAGTACGATGGCGGCAAGTGCGGATAGGATACCTACCACCACACTTGCTAACATAAAAAACTGGCGAGGCGATAGCCGGTTGCGGGCAAAAAAGAATGCTTGCTTAAGCGTTCGAAAAATAAATCTATCGGCTTTATGAGATTGCATGGTGCAAATTAAAAAGCCTTTGTTAAAAACAGGGTTTTAGTACTGAATGATTTGATGCCCGAAACTTAATTCTTTGTAATGTTGTATCAACAATAATTGAGTTTGTAAACAATGTCGTTGGAAACAGAAATAAAACAAACCCGGTTTCAAAGCGAACATCAGAAAGCAGCCATCAATGTGTTGCTTACCGGAAACTGGTTATACAATCAGAATGCGTTGTTTCTAAAGCAACATGGGCTTACGCCCGAGCAGTTTAATGTATTGCGAATTTTGCGCGGCAACCATCCTAAACCTATGATGCTTTTAGAGATCACCGAAAGGATGATTGATAAGAGCAGCAATTGTACGCGGCTGGTAGAAAAACTAAGGCAAAAAGGTTGGGTAAAGCGCGAAATCTGTGCAACCAATCGCAGGCAGGTAGATATATTCATAACCCCAAAAGGGTTGGCTGTTTTAACTAAGATAGATGCCGCCATTTCTCAGAATCCGTTGCAACAATTGCAAACCCGTTTAACCAAGACTGAGGCCTCAGAACTTAATAAGCTATTGGATAAGATTCGCGGTTAATTAAACCGTCATTTTATTAATGTCAGAATATTATTCGGCTAAATTCCACCTTCTAAGAATTTATTAAAATAATTATGCAATCGTTTGAGGTTGCATTTTTTATACTCTGCACAGGGTTTTTCCATCCTGGTTTTTCCATTTTGTTAAGTAATCATTAAAAATCAATCACTATTTTCAAAAAACATTATCATTTTTTGAAAATAGGTTCAAAAAATACCCTTCCGTAATCGGATTCTGTAAAAAATATTTAAAACTGGGTTAAAATTTAACGTCAGGTTTGGATTCTTGTGCTTGTAAATCCTAAAAGAAACCTAAACCCAACCCTTTCAATAAACACTTAATCCATTTCACTTATGATTGAAACTCTATCTGACTCTACCGTACTCGATCCTGGCACTGCCGCGGCTTTGGCCGACTCGCTGCAGGCGCTCTCTGCGCGAATCACCGCAGCAGAAAACACTTCGGCCTTTACTACCAACAACGTGTGGATGTTGCTGGCAACTTTTCTGGTCTTTATAATGTCATTGGGTTTCTCGGCTGTTGAAGCAGGGTTTACTCAAGCAAAAAACACCGTAAACATCTTGTTCAAAAATACAGTAGATACCGCTATTGGTATAGTGGTGTTTGCTTTGTTTGGATTCGCGCTTATGTATCCGGGCACATTCAATGGTTGGCTTGGCTTTGCCGGCTTTGGACTAAGTCCAGCAGAAGACTATGATCCCATTACCTATGCGAGTGGCCATTACACCTATTGGACTGACTTCTTATTTCAAGCTGTGTTTTGTGCTACTGCCGGTACTATTGTATCGGGTGCAGTAGCTGAGCGTATTAAAATAAGCGCCTACTTCATTTTTACATTATTCCTTACGGGATTAATCTACCCGATTTTAGGAAGTTGGAAGTGGGGTGGTGGTTGGTTGAATGACTATGGCTTCTACGATTTTGCAGGTTCAACCATTGTACACTCTGTAGGTGGTTGGGCAGCTCTTGCCGGAGTTATTATTCTTGGCCCGCGTCTTGGCAAGTATGATGAAAACGGCAAAGCAAAAACTTTCTCCAACTCTTCTGTTCCATTGGCTGTAATAGGAGTTTTCCTACTCTGGTTCGGATGGTTCGGCTTCAATGGCGGATCTGTTTTGTCTGCCGACCCTGAGACAATCTCTTTAGTATGCGTTACTACAGCACTTGCTGCTTGCACAGGAGCCATTGGTGGTTTCTTTGCGGGACTCCTTTCATTCAAGCGCCTTGACTTAGGTATGGTACTCAATGGAATACTAGCCGGTCTTGTAGGGATCACAGCGGGTGCCGATCAAATGTCACCAAACGAAGCCTTGCTTATCGGATTGATTTGCGGACTTGTAGTTGTCTTTGCAGTCATATTTTTTGACAAGCTAAAAATTGACGATCCGGTGGGAGCGATTTCGGTTCACCTGATATGCGGTATCATCGGAACCTTAGCTGTTGGAGTATTTGGTAAAATGGCTGGCTTTGATCAATTCATCAAACAACTTGTTGGTGTAGGAGCTTATGGTGCCGGTGCATTTGGCGGTTCGTTGCTTGTGTTCTTCATTCTTAACAAAGTTATGAAAGGTGGTATTCGGGTTTCTGCTCAACATGAGAAAGAAGGTCTCGATAGCCATGAGCACGGTATGCGTGGTTACACCATTACCTACGAAGAATAACTAAAAATAATTGCCATGCGATGCAAGTTGGCCAGTCGGGCCACTTGCTAGCCTGGTAAAAAAACACCAGGAAGTCTCAGCTGATAATTGCAGTCATCCACTGAGAATCTCCCTGGCCATTGTAAAAAATACAACCCTCAAAATTATGAAAAACATTAAAAATGTATTGTCACTATTGATAGTAATTACATTGTCGGTAAACGCATTTGCACAAGAAACACCAGTGCTTGCATCGGCTAACACAAACGATAAAGAGAAGAAGAAAAAAGAAGCGCAGAAAAGTGAAGAAGTGAAAACAACCGAACAAAAAGAAGAGGAAGAAAAAGAAGAACCAACCTTTACATTATCAGGATCGATTGATGTGTATGCGCGCACGGCATTGGGTTCAACCAATGGTGGTGGTGGTTATGCGCCCGTTTCAGCGTTCGCTAACTTAAAAGGATTCTCGTTGGGTATGGCCAATCTGGTTGCTTCTTATAGTGGAGAAAAATCTGGCTTTGTAGCAGATCTGGTTTTTGGCCCAAGAGGTTCTGATGCAGTGTTTAATTCTGGAGTTTTCTCGTATACCAACTCAGCATTTGGAAGTAGCGGTCAGATTGTAAATCAATTGTATGCCTACTTCAAACTATCCGATGCAGTTACCATCAACTTAGGTCAGTTCAATACATTTTTAGGTTACGAAGTGATTTCACCCGCAGTTAATTTTCATTACTCCACTTCGTATATGTTCTCTTACGGTCCGTTTAGTCATACCGGTGTGCGTGCTGATTTTGATTTGGGTAATGGATTGGGTTTAAAACTTGCAGTAATGAATCCAACCGATGTGCTTCAGTTTAATCCGGTAAACACCTATACCATTGGTGGCCAGATTGGCAAAACGACTGATGCGGGTGGTATCTGGTTAAATGTTCTTTATGGCGATCAGGATGGAACTTTGGATGAAGATGGGCCATCTGTGGATGACGATGGAAATTTGCTTTCATCCGGAGGTAGTCTGTTTCAGGTTGATCTTACCACAGGCTATAACCTTAGGGATAAGTTTTATCTGGGTTTAAATACTTCGATGCAAAGTGTGGCAGCAGGTGAAGCATTTACTGGCCCAGGTACAATCACTGACTTAGATGGTGATGCAACATCTTTCTTTGGTGTAGCCATTTATCCAAAAGTTACTATATCAGAAACATTTTCATTAGGCGCACGTGCCGAGTATTTCTCTACTGCTAAAGGTCACCTCAGCGATTACTTCGCGCAAGATGCAGAAGGCAAAGGAAGCATTACGGCATTTACCGTATCGGGTAATTATAAAATTGGTGGGTTAACGCTTATTCCGGAAGTAAGATTCGATTCAGCTTCCGAAAATTCATTCTTCACTAAAAGTGGCGATGCTTCAAAGTCTATAACCTCGCTGCTACTGGCAGCGGTGTATAAATTCTAATCGATCATTAACAAAACAGAAACTACCTATGTCAAAATCAAAACTTGAGTACATCTGGCTGGATGGCTACACACCCACCCAAAGCCTGCGCAGTAAAACTAAAATTGTAAAAAACTTTAAAGGCACATTAGAAGATTGTCCCGCCTGGTCGTTCGATGGAAGTTCTACCGAACAAGCACCGGGAGGTTCAAGCGATTGTATCCTCGAACCCGTTGCCATATTCCCTGATCCCGCAAGGAAAGATGGCTTTCTGGTAATGTGTGAAGTATTAAGTCCCGATGGAACCCCACATCCAACAAACGGCCGCGCTACAATTGAAGATGACGACCGCGACTTCTGGTTTGGTTTTGAACAGGAGTACTTCCTGTGGGACCCGGGCACTAATAAACCGTTGGGCTTTCCAGAGAATGGATACCCGGCACCACAAGGGCCGTATTATTGTTCAGTAGGTGCCAAGAATGCATTCGGGCGTTCAATTATTGAAGAGCATCTTGATTATTGTTTGGAAGCCGGCATTAACGTAGAAGGTATTAATGCTGAAGTTGCACCGGGCCAATGGGAGTTTCAGGTATTTGCAAAAGGTGCAAAAGAAGCGGGCGACCAGGTGTGGGTAGCGCGTTATCTATTGGAGCGCACAGCCGAAAAGTATGGTATAGCTATTAACTGGCATTGCAAACCATTAGGCGCTACCGATTGGAATGGATCGGGCATGCACGCCAACTTCTCTAACTCGCTGTTGCGCGAGGCAGGATCGAAAGATATTTACGACCTGGTGTGTGGCGCATTTGCTCCGTATGTAAAAGAACACATTGCCGTGTACGGTGCCGATAACCACTTACGCTTAACCGGTAAACACGAAACACAAAGCATCGATAAATTTTCTTATGGTATTTCCGATAGGGGCGCTTCTATCCGCATTCCGATTGCCACCGTTGAAAACGGGTGGAAAGGATGGTTGGAAGATCGCAGACCCAACTCGGCAGCTGACCCTTACAAAGTGGCCGCGCGCATTATTACTACGGTAAAAACTGTGCCTGAGCCGGAATTGGTTAGCGTGAACAGCAACGGAAAAGGGAGGTAGACTTTTCCGTGTGTGAAGTGAAAAGGGGAGGCGCAAGCTTCTCCTTTTTTATTTCCGGGCCACTTAATCCGCAATCAATTATTAGAAAGTTATTAGAATTCAGAATTTTTGGCCATTTCGAATCTTGCTCAAATTTCTCCTTTTTGGATTGAAATGGCATGTTTTTAAAGCGCAACCGGTTGCGCCAAAGGGCACCATTAAGATTTGTCGGGCCATGCGCTGCCAATGGTGGTTATAAAATTACCCTCTTTTTATTTTTTGAAAATCGATCGCTTAGCCATCAAATCCCTATCGTACAGTTAGTTACGTTTTAGCAGTGTTTTTTCACGTTAAATTGGTAGAAACATTAAAACAGAAATTACCATGAACAACGTGATAGACATTACTCGCAACGACTTATTGAAGCAAGAATTGAAATCAAAGTATGTGGATTTATCCGATGCGGAAATTAACCGCGTAGATACTTCCTTCGAGCAGTTGGTTGAAAACATCACCAACAAAACGCATCAGCAAAAAGAAGAAGTGGTGCGCCAGGTGGAAGAATCAATGGCCTATGCCAAATCGAAATCACTTTAACACAAACAACCTGCTGTTAACTTAACTGCAGGTTTAGTTACCTCTTAAAACTCCTATGCTTAGGAGTTTTTTGTTTTTTATACCTATTAAAAAAAAATAATTGCCAACGAAAGCGATTCGTTTATAACCCCTTTGGCTCTGTTTTACTGCTTATTATTTTAAATAGAAGTATAAAAACAGATCAACATGTAAAAATCTACTAACCAAAATCTTTAACAGTAGTTGCTGTATAACCATGATGTTGAAAAATTTATAACTATCTATCAGCATTAGTATAAGCTGAAATTCTTCCTTCAATTTTATGAGTGCAAATCTCTATTTGTAATTTTGTAACAAGATGTTGCTAAGCATCGTATATATAGTGATGGCAAGATTTTTTACATGTGTACTTACGCTGGTGTTTCTAATCTCCAGTGTAACGGTGTGGGCCTCGCCCTTCGCTGACACATTGCGTGCTGAAGAGGGCATTGAATCTGCGGAAGAACGAGTAGAAACCGGAGTGTCATCATTTACTGCCTACTGCTCTAAGATTCGTAAAACTTTTGTGCCCGAAGTAGGCAATTTAATCTATGCAACTAATCTGAGTGCGATTCAATTTGACGGCCGTCAAACTCAACTAAGACTCAATCAACATCAAAACAAAAACACAAACGTACCCATACATATAGCCAAACAGGTCTTTTTGATTTAAGAGTGGATTCTACCTACTACCTCTATACATCCTTTTCACTTCAAAATTTACCTACTATGAAAAACTACCTAAAAGTTTCTGCCGTTGTGGCATTCGTATTTATTGTTTCAAGTGCTATGGCACAATCAACCGAAAACGGTTGGCCGGTTTCTAAAGATGTAAACCGTTATAGCAACAAAAGTTTAACATCACATAAAGCCACAAAGATTAAATCGGTTGGCACACCTGTTTTTGTAACCAGCAAAATGCAAGGCACATCAAAAGCGGTAACTGCCGGAAACGTAACTTCAACTTACCCGATGTGGACGGTGAGCAAGGGCGTTAACCGAATAGGCAAAAAGTAATGCTTATAAGTTTCAATATAAAGGTCGCTGGCAACAGCGACCTTTTTTTGTTTGTAAAATCCTGCTGATTTGAATTTCTTTAGATCATGTTTAAGCTCGAGTTTGAGAATACGGTAACAAATGCTGATGCAGGTTTGAGTTTGTTTGACGAAATCAGGTTGGCATATTCACATCGAGCGAGACATTATCACACCCTAACTCATTTAGATCAGTTGGTTGCCGAGCTAAAGCCATTTCAACATCAATTCACTTTTTGGGATACAGTGGTGTTTGCCATTGCCTATCACGATTTTATTTACAAAGCCACTGCTCGCGACAATGAGGAACAAAGTGCGAAAGTTGCTGAAGCGCGGTTAACCGAAATTGATTTTCCGGTTTTAGAAACAGCGCGCTGTGTGGAATTTATTCTCGCCACAAAAAAGCACGAACCTGTAAATCGTGAGGTTGATTTGTTTACCGATGCCGACCTGGCCATACTTGGCAAAACACCCGAAAGCTACCAGCAATACACAAAAGAAATACGAAAAGAATATGCTATCTATCCCGATCTGTTATACAAACCTGGACGTAAAAAAGTGTTGCAACATTTTTTGAATATGAAGCGGATTTATAAAACAGATGAGTTTTATGAACGCTATGAGCAAGCCGCCAGAAGGAATTTGCAACTAGAACTTGAGAAAGTTGCTTAACCAATTTCTTTGAAGTTACTTTTTATGTTAATTTTCTCGCGATGCGGATATCTTATAATTAAGAATAACCGGAGATATTCATGAAATTTTTTAAAATCTAAAAAGCAATGAAAAATACGTGCTTGTAATATTCTGGTTAACCTCAGTTGGGTATTCATATTCTCAAACTACAGCGCCAGGTTATTATGTAACGAAAACCAATGATTCAATCACGACTCAAATAAAAATTCCAAAATCTGCGTTTGGATCGGTAGACTTTTCAAAATTTCTCTTGAAAGTAGAAGTTAGCGATAGCATAAAAGGAATTAAAAAATTTAAGCCTGAGGACATTTCAAGCTTTGGGTTTTTATTTGAGGGTGAACAATATCGATTTTATTCGCGGCCTACCATTACCCAAAACAATCTGAGATTTCTTCAGCCTGTTGTGCTTGGACAAAAGACCAGCCTCTACCAGTTTCAGACAGTAAATCAAAACGGAGCTCCTCTTGGTACCTTCTACACATTCGAAAAATCAGATGGTACCTATGCTTTTCTATCCACAGGCATTAAGAACCTCGATACGTTTAGAGAAATACTGAGGGAATTTTATAAAGACAACCCTGAAGTGTTACAATTAATTGAGCGCAAGTTTCAGACCAGAACGGCTATAAAAAACGACATTATTGAAATTGTACGAACGGCAAATAGGTAATTGCTATATAGTCCGGTTAATTGAAATATGCCTCATCAATCATCCATTTTTCACGGAGCCGAAAGGCCGGAATAGCTTTCGGCTTTGCTTTGTAGGTTAAGTATTTGAAAGGTAAAAAACACCGTGAAAAGAGCCTGATTTTTACATCTTTTCACGGTATTCTCCTGAGTAAATTGTTGGTGGCGAAATGGAGGAGTTCACCTGCTTCAACAAACTTGCCGGATTAGGTCGCACAATTCGGTTGCTATTCTGCTCCTAAAACATTTAAGATGCCGTTGAAGCGATACCTTAAAAACTATATCTTTGAATACTCAAAAATTTAGAGTGATGGCACGTATAGCTGGTGTAAAATTGAAAAAGACTGCAAGCGGCAGAATAACTGAAATCACTTTCAGCGTAAAAAAATACGGGAGTAAGCTCCAGCCGATTTTGGACGAACTTGGTATTGTAGTTGATAACGATCAGAATGCAGAATTTGAAAAGCGTTGGGCAAGCGCCATTACAGTGGAAGAGGCCCGACAAATTAGTTTAGCCCACCTTAAAACAATTCAATGGAAGAAGTGATTTTGATAGAGCGTGGTGTAGCGCTTTACCTAAATCGTCTTATTGACATCCTGATTGAGAAGGAATACCTTGGATTTTACGAAACTGCTGAGCAGTATGTAAATAAGATTTACGATTTCATTTACAACAAACTTCCGTCCACCCATTTTAAGGAAACTAAATCGGAGTATGCCCGCTTAGGAAAGTATTATTCCATGTATAAAGCTAACAAACGTACTTCTTGGGTTGTCTTTTTTGAGATAAACAAGGGACGTATTCTGATAACACACATTACAAATAATCACACAGAAGAATATGCTAAAATTATTGACTAAGCAGTTTCATCTGTTACTCACTCCTCAACGAATTTGCCGGATTAGCACGTGCTGCCCGCAATGCCTGTGTACTTACAATCAACAACGCAAATAGCAAAGCAATAAATCCGGTAACGGGAAATATCCACCAAGCCAATGGCGTGCGGATGGTGTAACGCTCCAGATAAGAAGTTAGCCCCCACCACGCTAATGGCGATGACACCGCAAACGCAATAATTACCAACACCGAAAAATCTTTCGACATTAAACCCACCAGGCTGGGCACCGATGCGCCCATCACCTTACGGATGCCTATTTCTTTGGTGCGTTGTTCGGCAGTAAAAGAAACTAATCCAAATAATCCTAAGCCTGTAATTACAATAGTAAGTGTAGCGAACAAACTGGCCAGTGTGCTGGTAAGATTAATCGTGGTAAACTTTTTCTGGAATTCCTGATCGGCAAAACGATATTCAAATGGATAGGCCGGTGCATATTTTTCAAACACGGCTTTAACTGCATTTATTGATGCTTGTAGGTCGGTAGTTTTTTTCAAACGAATTGAAACAGATCCTCCCCAATCTTGTAGTACCATAAACATTGGGCTTACAGGCCGGAAAGGTGAACCCATCAGCACATCATCCACAACCCCAATAAGTTTACGTTTTTCACCCCACAGGTCTAATTCTGTGCCAATGAAATCTCCCTTCAATCCCATTACATCCAGTCCTGCTTTGTTAACGAGTATGGCCGATGAATCGCTCTTAAATTCTTCTGAAAAATCGCGGCCCTCAAGTAGCTTAATGCCCATCGTTTTGGTGTAGTCATATTCAGTTACAACTGTAGTAAAGATTACACGCAGCTCTTCGGGTTTTCCTGGCCAGCCCAAAAAATTGTTTGAGTTAATATCGGTAATCTGACTGTTGGCCCGTGTTACGGCCTCAACCACACCCGTGTTTATTAATTCTAGTTTAATAGCCCGGTAGTTATCTCTTACTTCATTCGTGTAATCAACCGCCATCAGGTTTTCCTGTTCGTAACCCAACTCGCGACCCTTTACCAATTGAATTTGCTGATAGATTACAATAGTGCCGATAATGAGCAGAATGGAAAATCCAAATTGGAGAACAACCAAGACCTTACGCGGTGTGCTGGCACCTTTGCCAATGGTAGGTTTGCCTTTTAATACTTTAACCGGTTGAAACGATGAAAGGTAAAAAGCCGGATAGCTTCCTGAGATTATTCCGGTAACGAAAATAATACCGAGTGTAAAAATCCAGAACTGCGAGGAGGCATAATCAATTACCAGTTTTTTATCTACCAGGTTATTGTAATAGGGTAATAATAATTGTGCGGCCAGAATAGCGAATGCAAAAGCGATGAAAGAAATAAAGGTTGATTCACCAATAAATTGCAGAATCAATTCGTACCGTTTGGAACCTACACTTTTACGAACACCCACTTCGCGGGCTCTGCGCTCGCTGCGTGCGGTGGCTAAGTTCATAAAGTTAATGCAGGCAATAATGATGATGAAGATGGCGATTACCGTAAACATCTGCACGTAATCATTCATGCCGCCAGTCTCCACACCATTTTCGAAATTTCCGAATAAACGCCAGCGTTCCATCGGGTATAAAAAGTATTCGGGCTTGGTGTCGGTTTCGCCATGCTCTTGTAGCATCATCTTTACTTTGGCTTCCACATCGGGTTGATTTTTTGCATCGTTCAATTCAGTAAATACCTGAAAGGAATAGTTACCCCAGTTGGTTGTGTTATCGCGCACCCATTTGTTATTCTGTTCGCGAAATTTCCAGGGCATTAAAAAATCGAACTGAAAGGTGGAGTTGCCGGGTATGTCTTTCAAAATGCCTGATACTTTTAAATCGTATTCGTTATCCAGGCGAATAACTTTGTTGATGGGATCTTCATCGCCAAACAATGATTTAGCGGTTGACTCCGTAATAACAATAGAAGGTGGAGCATCCAATACCTGCTCGGCAGTACCCACCACCAGCGGAAACTCAAACATTTCCAGAAACTCTTCACTTACCCAATAGCCGCGTTTGATTAACCGGTTTTCGCCTACGGTAATCAGGTGATCGCCACCCCAATCGGTAACAGCCATTCGTGCAATGTTGCTGTGGGCGGTTTTGAATGCCTCGTAGGTAGGCAAGGGTACACTGGTCCACGAACTTATCTTACCATCAAATTGCGCCCGTACCCAAACCTGATACAGGCGGTTTTGCTTCGGAATGAATTTATCGAAGCTGGTTTCATCGGCTACCCACAACAAAATCAAAATACTACAGGCAATGCCAATGGCCAGCCCCGAAATATTGATGAATGAGTAAAACCCGTTTTTAAACAGGTTGCGAACCATAACCAGAAAGTAATTGCGGAACATAGGCGTGGAATTAGAATGGTAGTACTGGACTTTTGTAAAAAGGTATCAGCTATGACAGAAAAATATTTTCTCTTCATAGACTGATTCCGCCCAGACTAAGTTGCAGCACAACGTAAATTTTTATGGGGGGTAAAAAATTGTTCAGGGCTGTACACCTAATTGCACAAAACCGTACAGTTATTTATCGGGCATTACCAGCGCCATGATGAGATAGAGCAGCAGACCAGTACCAAAACACAGAAAGGCAGCAATAAAAATAATGCGCATAATGGTTGGATCAAGGTTAAAATAGTTAGCCAGACCACTGCAAACTCCAAAGAGTTTCTTTTCACCTTTTACTAATCGCGTTGCCATAAAGTTAATGTTTGATCGAAGATACAGAATCAGGATGAAAAATCGTGCCGGATTATAATTGACTTTGGCTGCTGATTATTATGGTTTTAGCGAATGGTAAAATATAGGGAGGAATGTTATTTTAGCTGCAAATCTGAACCATGAATAAGTTTATTACTGCGGTGTTGGTTGGGGCACTTGCTTTATTACCAGCTTGTGTATTGCCCATCGAAAAAAAGGAAGGCAAATCCGAAGAAAGCAAGAAACGCGATAGTGTTCGTGTTGAAACGGCAAATCATCCAAACGGAAAGCTTAAAGCTGAAGTACCTTATGCAGGTAAAAAGAAACATGGGTTAGCAAAAACTTTCGATAAAGATGGAAATATAATGCTGGAGCTACCCTATGTATTTGGAAAGCGGGAAGGCCAATCCAAAAAATATTATGAAGGAGGCAAACAGGTCTATCAAACAACGGAATATAAAAATGATCTGCTTCATGGGATGCAGGTAAAGTATCGCGAGAATGGCGACCTGATGTCGGAAGCAAGGTTTGAAAACGATTTTTCGTGTGCCGGTTTAAAAGAATATTATACTGACAAGACACTTAAAAAAGAATACCCCAAATTGATTATTACACCCATTGATAAAATTCAAAGCCAGGGTGTTTATGTGTTAAATATTTCTTTGTCCGAAAGGGTGCGTAAAGTGAAATACTATACCGGAAAACTTTCGCCAACCGGATGTCTGCATGATGATTTGTATTCTGTGCTGTTGGATGAGCAAAAAAATATGGGAGTATTAAAATACAATATTCCGCCAGGAGCATTTCTGATGGAAGAACTTAACATTATTGCAGCGGTAGAGACTATTTATGGTAATACTTATGTAGTGCAGCGCACCCACAATCTGGCTATCGAGAATTAACCACCGCTTAACATTTGCCTGCGCATTTTCAATTGCATGTCATCGGGCACAATCTCTAAACCTTTCTGCAAATATTGTTTGGCTTTTGTTTTTTGTCCTTTCTTAAAAAAGTACACACAGGCTTCGGAGTACGCCTGGCCAATTACCTGCGGGCTCATAATGGTAATGGTTTGGCTGGCATAAAAGTCTTCAAATAGTTTCTGATATTTTTCGCCACGCTTTTCATCACCTTTCTGAAAACTTTCGCCAAACTCGGCAGCGTACAGCATAGCAAGCATCGAATTGAAATTACTATTTTCTTCCAATACCGGGAAGCGAGCCTTATATACTTCCAGCGAATCCATCACTACACTGTTTTTTCTTTCGTTACGAAAAGATTGTGCCAGACAGGATACAAACACGCCACTCAGATCTACATTATTTGGTTGAATCTCCATTGCTTTACTAAAGAAAGGTTTAGCGCGAACATAATTTCCCTGATTATAAAACACGCGCCCGTTTTCGTAGTAATAAATAAAATTCACCTCATCCAGCATTTCTTTATCGGTTATGTTCTGAGTTACGGCCTCAAAGCATTTCTTATACAGTAGTTTGTCGTTATTCTTAAACAGCACAGTTTGTGTAAGATTGTAGAACTCTCCTTTTATCATTTCAGCTGTAACACCTTTCTCTTTTAATCTTGAAATGCGACCAATCAGCACTGCTTTTTGCAGTGGATCAAGATTAGGTAGTTCCAACTTTGCGGCAGTATAATGTAGCAGCAAATATTCTGACCGGATATTGGGATAGTACAAATAACCCTTTTTGATTTGCTCGTATGCTCCGGCAACATCGTTGTGATCTTGCTTAAAGATTCCATCATTCAGATAATGAATTCCCACCAGTTGTGTAAGGTTAATGTTTTCGCTTTGAAAGTAATACTTGTTAAACAACTCGTCCGTTGTTGAATTGGTAGCTTCTGAACTGCCAATAATTTTTTGATTTTTTAAGTTGTTAATGAAATTACTCTTGTAGGTATTATCAAATGTGAGAAATCCGAAAACCGGTGTGGTGGTTTCTATTAGAATGTTATCGGCATTAGGATACGCAACCAGATAAACATGAGTAGGTTTTTCTTTGATGGAGTAGGGGATGTTTAGTTTTTCGAAAAAAAGTGCGTACAAGGCCGTTGCTGTTACACAATTATAATTTCCGTTACGGCTGATTTCATAAAACCGGTTTTCAGCCTCGTACTTAGAGAGGAACCGGCTATGCACCAACTGATAGATATACTTTATCTTCTTATCGTTTTTCTTCTTATACAATTCAGAGGTTTGTATCTCTTTTAATGTAGCGTTAAAGCGTTCCTCAAAATTTTTAACATCTTGGGTTGCTGTAGGCGAATTGGCAAAAAAGAGGGCAACAAAATCTGTGTTTCCCTTTTTGAAATGGTTTTCAAATGTTGCCGATTCATACGGTGTAGTAAACTCCAGTTCTTTCCACCGTACCAGCGAATCAGTTTGGGCACTTACTTTAAAACTCAAGAGCAGGACAAAAGCGATAAGCGATTTCATTTCACGAAAGTCAATACTTTAAAAATAGGAAAAAGAACATAAATAAGAGCAGTGATTTGTCTTTGTTATTGTACCCGATTTAGGTGTAATTTTGGAGCTTTGATAAGTAGCTATGGTTTTAAAATTCAGGCAATTTTTGTGGGTATGTTTAGGCGTGGCCGTGGTGGCGTGTTCGCCCGATAAACCAAAACAGGAAAACGCCTCCGATCCGTTGAAGATAAACTACGCCATTCGTAGCATGTGGCCGCACGATCCGGAAGCGTTTACCCAAGGCCTGCTGATTCATAATGGCGAGCTGTTTGAAAGCACGGGCCAATTCGGTACATCATGGATTGGTATTGTAGATATCAACACCGGAAAGGCAAATAAAAAAGTAATATTGGACAAACAATACTTTGGTGAAGGCATAGCGATACTTAACAATAAAATTTTTCAGCTTACCTGGCAGAATAAAGTTGGCTTTGTATATGATTTAAAAACTTATAAGAAGTTAAAGGATTTTCGGTTTGATTCGTTTGCCAAAGAAGGTTGGGGGTTAACCCACGATAATGTTAACCTGATTATGAGCGATGGCACCAACAACCTACATTACTTAGATACGGTAACACTTGAGGTTGTGAAGTCGGTAAAAGTTACTGACGATAACGGGCCAGTTAAAAATCTGAATGAGTTAGAATACATAGAAGGCTTTGTATTTGCCAACGTTTGGCAAACCAATCTGATTTTAAAAATTGATCCTCAATCGGGCAAAGTAGTAGGCCGCATTGATCTTTCTAAGTTGGCGAGCGATGCGCGCAAAGCCAGTCCGCAGGTAGATGTTTTGAATGGAATTGCCTGGCATCCTGAAACGAAATCTGTTTTAGTAACCGGAAAAAACTGGCCGAATATTTACATTCTCAAAATTGATTGACGAGTATAAAGGATGCAGCCAGCGCGATTACTTTTTGTTTTCCTGATTGCATCAGTCACAGCATTTGCACAACAACCGTTTATTCAAATTTTAGGTGTAGCCCAGGATGGTGGCTATCCGCACATAGGTTGCGAAAAAGCATGTTGTGCGCCCGCGTGGCAAGATGCGACTAAAAAACAGTTTGTGGTTTCATTGGCATTGGTCGATCCTGCTACCAAACAATGGTGGTTGTTTGAAGCCACACCCGACATCAAAGAACAATTGCATGCCTTTCAGCAAAGCACAAAAGGTGTGTATCCGTTTTTGCCGACAGGCATATTTATTACGCATGCACACATGGGCCACTATTCTGGTTTAATGCAATTGGGTCGCGAGGCGTTGGGCAGTAAGCAAGTTCCGGTTTATGCGTTACCCCGTCTGGAAAAATATTTGCAAGATAACGGCCCGTGGTCGCAACTGGTAAACCTGAACAACATTCAGATCAAACAATTGAAAGCTGATCAGCCGACTGCATTAACAGAAAGCATTCGGATAACAGCATTTACAGTTCCACACCGCGATGAGTTTTCTGAAACAGCTGGTTTCAAAATTGAATTTTCGGGTAAGCAGGTTTTGTTTATTCCCGATATTGATAAATGGGAGAAATGGAGTGTAAAGATTGAAGACTTGGTACAGCAAGTAGATGTAGCTTTGGTAGATGCTACCTTTTATTCAGCAACAGAATTACCTAATCGCAGCATGAGTGAAATTCCGCATCCACTCGTGGTGGAAACGATAGCCCTGTTTGAATCTAAACCAGAATTAAAACCACGCATTTATTTTATTCATTTCAATCATACCAATCCTTTACTGTGGAATAAAACCGAGCAAGCACAATTGCGCAAGCAAGGATTTAATGTTGCCGAAACCGGAATGATAATCCGGTAACGTTAAAAATTAGTTAACCTGAAACCTTCATTCAGGTAAGTAGTTTAAAGACAGAATAAACCCAACCCAATATGAAAAATCTACTCCTTGTATTTTTGTTGATTGGCAACCTAGCGCTTGCGCAGAACGATGAAGCTCTTGTTAAAGAGGTGGTAAACTCAGCTTATGTCTCCGGCATTCAGAACGGTGGTGCCATTACCGACATCCGCAAAGGATTCCACCCCACGTTTCAGATGTTACGCTTTACAGAAAATGATGTAAAGCCCATGGGAATTGAAGAATGGATTACTGCGATAGAGAAAAATCGCGCTCAGGCAACTGCGGCCCCAACGGTGCGCACCGAAGCCAAATACATTAGTGTAACCATTTCCGGTACTGCCGCTAATGTAGTACTTGAGTTGTATCGGGGCGATAAAAAAATCTTCACCGACAACTTACTGCTTTACAAATTCAATGAAGGCTGGCGGATTGTGAGCAAAACGTTTTACAGGCATCCCTAATCGGTGCCCGTATAGCGATAACCAAATATTTCGTCCCACGCATTTAATGCAGGCTTGATGTTAAAATTAACATCTACTAAACCGATGTATAGAAAGTAATTAATGTTATCGGGCACATCATCTGGCACAGCTGTACTATCAAAATCGGTAAAGAGTAATTGAAACACAGCTGTTGCACCTACTTCGTTTAACAGATGTGCGTGATGCTCAATATAAGCTTTCTGTATTTCAGGGGAACTTACAAAGGAACGATCAGGAGTAGTTACGGATGCCGAAGTCCAGCCGCCTTCGGTTATAAACACCGGAAAATTTTTCCCTTCTACCAATCTTGAATAATAGTTAAGTGGAATATCCTTAGGGTTATCAAAACCAAAATACGGATACGATGAAAGCCCGAGCTCTTCAATAAAGGGAAAGTCAATATAATCCTGTGCAACGCCTGTGTAAGAGCCACCTGCCAGTTTGCCCCAGGCATGATCAACCTGAACACTTATACTTAAAGGAACGGTTGCATTACGCGCACGCACCGCTGTAGCCGTAGCATTAACGGCAGTTTTTACACCATTATAAATTGACGCAGGCGATGCATCGCGAATAAGATTGGTTTCAAGCGCAAGACCCAGGTGGTCGGGCTTTAAAATGCTATCCATTGCGATAGTAAATTTTTGATAAAGCAATTGCATATCAGTATTAGCAATACTTTTGTTGGCTTGTTGTAAATCAACAGCATCGCTGGCTCTATCTAGTCCATTTTGCGGATCGATGTAAATCCAGAGTTTTAAATCTTTACTTCGATAAAAGTCTACCAGAACTTTGTAGTTGTTTAATACATAATGGTTCACGGTCATGCCATCCAGCAACTCAGCCCACGGCACTTCGGTAGTAATCATAGCTACATCAGCCCGTTGTGTCCACATATCAAGCGATTGAAGAAATAAATCTATTTCAATGCGTGGAGCGGAATTTTGAAACCCCATTCGGAAGGTACGGGTAGGCGGCTGCTCTTCCTTCTTGCAACTGAATAAAAGAACAGTAACGACCAGAACGAAAGCGAATGGTTTGTAAACCATCTTCAAATTATTGGATTTCATTTTTTAGGTTGAGTTTTATTTTTTGCAGCCTTTACTTTTTGTTTTCCTTCGCTTGTCAAGGCAAATGATCGCGTCATTTTTTTAATGTGAGCAACCCTGCGAAAGCGTAACGCACTCCAATCTTCATCAATGGCAATCTGTCGCACGGGTTCAAATCCTAATTTGCCTAACTCAGCCCAACCCGTATCGCGATTAAATTCGCAGGTATATTTTTTAGATGAACCTTTCGGATAGGCTAACCACAACAAGCCATCATCAACCAATCGGCTGCTTACCTGTTTACTCCAGTTGTTTACTTCATTTTGTTTGGTAACAAAGGCCAGAAAAAACTCAACAGGTTGCGAACCACTTAACGATGTAGCAACCGAAACAGTTTTGCTTATTGCTTTTAGCTCTGCCTGAAACGAATCCGGAGCCTGAACAACATGTATCGAGCGTTGATCTTTTAGATTAAGTTTTTTGAATAGGGGTGTCATAACACATTTTTTATTAGCCTCAATACAGATAATGTAATCAAATTCTCCACAGATATCGGTAATTTGGGCATGAATGGAAACTCCCGACTTTAAAAAATTTGCCAGCCGGTTTTTAAACACAACCGCCAGCCATATTTTTCTAACCGGAAAGGCGGGCACAGGTAAAACAACTTTTTTGAAGAGCCTGGCCGAGCACACGCACAAAAATTTTATTGTGGTTGCACCCACTGGTATTGCTGCACTAAATGCCGGAGGTGTTACTATTCATTCACAATTTTTAATTCCTCCGGCCACGTTCATCCCCGATCGTTACCTGCCCGAAAACTTAACTGCTGGCGGGCGATACATTAACTCACAAACGCTGGCCCGTAAACATCCGCTTAACAGTTTACGCAAACAAGTGTTACGCGCTATCGACTTATTAGTGATAGATGAAGTAAGTATGCTGCGAGCCGATTTGCTGGATGCGATCGACTATCGTATGAAAGCCGCACGCGGAAATTTTAATCAGAGCTTTGGTGGTGTACAAGTGTTATTTATTGGCGATTTATTTCAGTTGCCTCCGGTAGTTCGAAATGATGAACAGGAATTATTGAGTCGCTATTATTCCTCACCCTGGTTTTATGAAGCCTTGGCTTTGCGCGATAATCAACCTGTATATATTGAGTTGGATAAAATTTTTCGCCAGCACGATGAAGCCTTCATTCGCATTTTGAATAATCTGCGCAACAGCAATATTGAGCCGGATGATATAGATGAACTTAATCGACATTATCAGACTTCCGATCAGATTGATGAATTGCAGGAAGTGATTACCCTTACTACACATAATTATAAAGCCGATCAGTTGAACAGGCAAGCATTAGATAACCTGCCTTCTGAGCCGCATTATTTTGAAGCTGTTCTGGTTGGTGAGTTTCCAGAGAGTATGTATCCGGTGCATCCACAATTGGAGTTGAAGGAAGGTGCGCAGATTATGTTTGTACGCAACGATACTAGTTTAGAGAAAAGATATTTTAATGGAAAGCTGGCCACTGTAACGCGCATCGATGAAGATAAAGTTTGGGTGCTGCTGGCTGGCACAAAAGAGTTGTATCAGCTTTCGCGCGAACGCTGGGAGAATAAGAAATATTCGGTTGATAAAACCAACCATGTGTTGAATGAAGATGTGATTGGTTCATTTGAACAATACCCGGTCAAGTTGGCGTGGGCGATAACGGTGCATAAAAGTCAGGGGTTAACGTTTGATAAGGCCGTGATTGATGTAGCGCAGGCTTTTGCTGATGGCCAGGTGTATGTGGCGCTTTCGCGATTACGTTCTTTGGATGGATTGATTCTTCGTTCAAAAATTAATCCGCAAGCCATTCGTACCGATAGTAACATTCAATCTTTTACTAATCAGGCACATCAACCCGATAAGTTGCATCAGGTAATTGAAACGCAACAGCGGCAATATATTGCCCAATTATTGGCGCAGACTTTTTCGTTCGAGGGTTTGTTGAAGGAAATTAATTACATAGAGAAAAACAAAGAGCCAGAGCAATTTGAAGACCCGACCATGAAACCCGTATTGGCTCAGATTACCGAAACTTTGACAAATGAAAAAACCAACACCGAACGGTTTCGAAATCAATTACTGAGTTTAATCGCGCAAGCCACGCGCGAGCAATTACTGGAACGCATTGAAAAAGGTAGCGCCTATTATAGTAAACTGATGTTGGATCAACTGCGGTTGCTGCTTAATCACATCGAATCCATAAAGCGACAGAAACGAGTAAAGACATACCTTGCACAACTACAGGAAATTGATCAACTGCTTACGCGAAAGCTAACCGAATTGCATCAGGCACACTTGATTGTTTCGCAAATAATAAATGGTACCGAGTTGTTTGACTTACGGGCAGTACGAACAACGGTTGAAACAGAACGCGGAAAGTTACTACTGGAAATTGATCCGGCACCAGTGGTTAGTAAACCTGCTAAAAAGAAGAGCCGGGAAAAGCGAAACAAAGAAGGTGATAAAAGCACCTACGATGTTACGTTGGATTATTTTAAGTCAGGGCTTAAACCGGAAGACATTGCCAAAGAACGCGGACTGACTTTAGGTACAATTGAAGGTCACTTGGCAAAAGCCGTAGAGACTGCACAATTAGATATTGATGCCTTTATGCCAAAAGCTGAAGTAGATGAGATAATGAACGCGATGCAGGAATTGCCGGAGTCTTTTGTTTCGAAGGAATTGTATGACAAGCTGAATGGTAAATTTGGTTATGGCAAACTGAAAGCGGTGATGGCGCATGTGAAAGTGCAAGGGGAGAAACCAGTGTAACTACTTCTTACAAATGCCTTAAAAATGCTTCGCGGTTTTCCAGAAAAGCTTTTGTAATCTGATAGTGTTCGGTATCCTCATAACTTACGCGCTGCATTTTACCTTCGCGGATTTCATACAAGGCCGCTCCCGGTATTCCCATCATTATAGGAGAATGTGTGGCGATTATAATTTGTGCTTGTTCACGCTTCACCAATTCTATCAATAACGAGATTAACGACAGTTGCCTTACAGGCGAAAGCGAAGCCTCGGGTTCGTCCAGAATATAAACTCCTTTCTGCGTTAAGCGCGATTCAAAAATTTTAAGAAAGCCTTCACCATGCGAATAGGCATTTAAGTCCTGTCCGTATTTTTCGACCAACGCATTTTTCTGTTTGGTAACCATAGCCCGCACTCTGTCCAATCCACCACCTTCCAGCGAAGCTTCCCAATCCTGCATATCTTTATCAAACGCACTTCTTACATCTTGTATCGATCGTACAAAGCCTAAAAAATCTTCAGCCCGAAAAAACAAACCGCGTTTACTTTTAACACCCCATGTAAGTTTAATAAATGGAGCCAAGGCCTTGGCGGCTTTTAATGAACCATCACTTTCAATATTCTGGCTGCTGATGGTGGGCAAGCCAATGGCATAGGCCATACTTTCCAACAAGGTTGATTTACCCGAACCATTCTCACCAATGAAAATGGATATAGGAGCTTCAAATTCCAATTGCTCAAAAGCTTTTAACACCGGCAACGAAAACGGAAATCCGTTTTGCTCAAAAGGTTTAAATGCGAGAGACCGGACAATCAGCATAGTTCAATTTTCGAAAAGTGAAGTTGAGGATTAAAAATGAAAATAGCCAGATAGATAATACCACTTTTAAAAGTGCAATATTGTAAATAGATTTCTGATTCAGGATTAAATACAAATAAGCCAATTATGAAAAAATTAATTGTTCTCGTGCTGCTTGTAGCACCAGCGTTAGCAAATGCACAAACCAAAGATTATAACTCCGATGTAAAATCGGTAGATGCCATTATGCATGCTTTGTACGATGTAATTTCGGGCGACCCCGGTGCGCCCCGCGATTGGGATCGCTTTCGGTTTTTGTTTAAACCCGATGCTAAACTTATTCCTTCCCGTAAGGATGACAAAGGCAATTTTGAACTGCGCACTATGACACCCGAAGATTATGTGCAATTTTTTTCATCGCGCATCAGCACGGGTTTTTTTGAACGCGAGCTGAGTCGCAAGGAAGATGCGTTTGGAACGGTGGTGCATGCTTTCAGTACGTATGAAACTAAAGAGAAGAAGGACGGGCCGGTAACCAATCGCGGCATTAATAGCATTCAGTTGTTTAAAGACAAAGACCGCTATTACATTGTAAATATTTTCTGGTGTGCCGAAAGTCTGGGGTTTCCGTTGCCGGATAAATATTTGAAATGATTTTGGAAACCTATAAACTCTCCAAGACCTTATAGGTTTTTTACTGTTCCTCCCCCTGATTAACCATAAACATAGCCGTGGGGATAAACCTTTTAAAGAGTTCATCTTTTAAAGGCTCATCAATCGGTAAGGTGCCAATGGCTTTGTTCATGCACGCCAGCCATGCTACGGCTTCATCGTTACCAATGGGGTGCGGCAAGTGGCGGGCCCGTAGTTGCGGGTGACCGTACTGTTGCGAATAAAGCGCTGGGCCGCCCAGAAATTGTGTTAAGAACAGCCGTTGTTTTTCTTTAATCAGTTCTTTATCGGTTTTAAACAAGTGACTGATTTCTGGATGCACGAAAACGAGATCATAGAACTGATCTACCAATCGTGAGATATTTTCTGAACCAAGTTTTTCGTAGAGGGTGGGTGGCATAGGTAGAATACTTTCATTTGGGTCTTTTCTTTGGATGTTGTCGAGTGTCAAAGAAGACAAGAACAATAATGGTTTCTTTTTTTATTCTGTAAAAAATTCTGGTTTGCCTGGTTAATTGAAATCCGTAAATATTTTTCTCTCGAACTTCAATCACGCCCATTTCAGGGAAAAGCTCCAATAGATCAAGAAAATCTATAACCTTTTGTTCGAAAGCACTCGCAACTAAATCGCCCCATTTTCCTTCGATATAATTTTTTATTGATAAGAAGCTTTTTGTTGCCCTTTTGCTTAACCTGATTCTCATTTGGATTTAAAAAACTGATCTCGATCAATCAGATTCGACTCGTCTTCAGATTCTTCATAGGCAAGCATAACTTCCTGTTGCTGCTCGGTTGTTAGCGAATCCCAAATCCGGCTGGTTTTTTCGCGCGACTTTAAAAAGTCATAAACGGATTGCAGCAATTGTTCACTTTCAATGCTCTCCACAATTTTATGAATGTTAGATTTTAGTTCAGGTGCGCTCATGGTTGTATTTTAATTCGAAGTTATTGAATTTTATTGGATTGCTTAGTTTAATCTGATGATGAAATTTTTCTAAATGTTAGCTTTCAACCTAACAGTATTGCTGAGATTAAAATCTTAGGCTTAAAAACCTAAAGCAAAAAGATGAAATCAAATCAAAGCTGCCTTCCCGTTACATCCGGATACAAACTTTGTACAGCATCGCTTTGCCAGTATGCTTTCGTGCTAACATCAAGTAAGGTAAGACTTCCGGTAAATGCGGCACCGGTATCTATATTCCAAACGTTGTGCACGTTCACCGGAACAAACTTGCTTATCCGCACCGTAGGTGTATGACCAATAAAGATTTCGGTAAACAATTTTAACCGTTTAGGATAATAAGGCGAATCGGGTGTGAGTGTGGCATCCATAGCCAATGCCATTTCCCAGAGTGTACGATCCCAGATCAGCATTTCCGGATGATGTTCTTGCTGCGGCCCATGAAGAGAGGTGAAGCCAGCATGCACAAATAAACGGTTAGCGTTATCGACATAATAATAACGTAGTGCCTGATAAAATTTTAGATGTTGCTGCAATTGTGCTTCGGTTGCGTGTGCATAACTGGCCAGCGTTGCTTTACCGCCATAGTGGTAAGAACTGTCGGGCAACACACCGGTCGTGAGCCACGTTTCGCAGCAGGCATCGTGGTTGCCTTTTAAGAAAACACAAGTTTGTTTTTTTGCTAACGCGATCAGAAACTCAATTACCCCGAATGACTCCGGCCAGCCATCTACATAATCGCCCAGAAAAATGAGAGTATCATCTGGCTTAACCGGTGCGCGTTCCAGAACTTGTTTGAGGGCAGCCAAACCGCCATGAATATCGCCAATAACAAAAGTGTTGTGCATGAGAAGAAACGCAAAAGTAATAATTGAGGCGGAGAACTTTTTTACCAGAGGTCGGGAATTTGTTTTGAAGATCGCAGAGTGCGTGACTTCCTTGAGGACTAATGAATATGTGGTGCTTTCAACTTACTAGATCAAGAATACTAGTTAATTGACTACTTGTAAATTATAAATAAGCGATCCCACATTTTTCTTACGCCAGAGAGTCAGGTGTTGGCCATCAAAATTATAAGTATGCTTTCCACTTAATGGATAAGCAGGTCCATACAGGGCTGGTATGATAAAGAAGGCAGTGTCAACGAAATTTATAGTGTTTCCAGATAACTCTATTCTGCCTGCTCCATACCCAAAGGGTAAGTTGGTTGTGCTTTCATAATGGCCATTAGAAATTAGAAGTGTTACTGAGCCAGAAACATTATCTGATTGTATGGTTTCAAATGTTCCGCTAAATTCCATTTCATCGGAAACATTCAAACTCACTTGTGGGTCATCTTGGCAACTAATCAAAGTAAAGAGTAGAAACGACATAAAAGAAAATGGTTTCATGATTAATGCTTTCAAATTGGACACAGGAATTTTAGAGGAGGTTGGAATCTGTATATTTGAGGGTCGGGTTTTCGGTCCATCATATATACGATCCAACCCAAGTTTAGCGTCCGCACGAAACTACATCTTGGATATCCTTTTTAGTTTATATCTTAAATGAGTCGTCAGATCCGATGGCATTACTTCTTCGATTTGAATTTCATAGTTGCTTTTATTAATTCCATCAAAAAGCCTGATTCCACTGCCCAGAAAAACAGGTGCAATGTGAATAAAGAATTCATCTATAAGACCGGCATTTAAAAATTGTTGAATCGTGTTTGCCCCGCCTTGTATTCTTATATCCTTTCCTTTTGCTGATTTTTTAGCTTTGTCCAACGCACTTTCTATTCCATCGTTTATAAAGTAAAACGTTGTTGTTCCCTCCTGAATCCAGGGTTCTCGTTTTTCGTGAGTTAACACATAAACATCCGCTTTATACAGATCATTAGGCCAAACTACTTCACCTTCCTCAAACATGCGCTTGCCCATAATGAAAGCTCCCGTTCGTTCAATGGTCTCTCTGATAAATTTTCCATCGGGCCCATCTTCTTTGCCGCCCTCCATCCCTAGGTATTGCCAGAATGCTTTTTGATTAAACATCCACGAATGTATTTTTCCTGAAACACCACCCATTGGATTTTTAGGGCCTCTGTTATCTCCTGCAAAATAACCATCAAGTGATATTGCGCTATCGAAAATAATTTTGCTCATACTTTACTAATTCTGAATCGTTATTATTTCTTCTTCCTCGTCATTATCGGTTGAATCAACTTCGCCACAAGTCCCGTCCAACCCGTTTGGTGATTGGCACCTAAGCCGCGGCCGGTATCGCCATCGAAGTATTCGTAGAACAGTAAGTTATTTTTAAAGTGTGGATTATTCTGAAACAATTCATCATCGCCATACATGGGTCGCTTACCCTCGGCATTGGTTTTAAACATGCTGATTAACCGTTGCGAAAGTTCGCTGGCAATTTCGCGCAGCGTAAGCATATTGCCCGAGCCGGTAGGATGTTCTACTTTAAAGTCATCGCCATAATAATGATGGAAGCGCTGCAGCGATTCAATGATTAAATAATTTACCGGAAACCAAACCGGCCCGCGCCAGTTGCTGTTGCCCCCAAACAAATACGAATCGCTTTCACCTGATTTATACTTTACCGAAAACTGGCTACCATTAGCATGCAGTACATAAGGATTATCGAGATGATGTCGCGAAAGCGCGCGCACACCGTATGGTGATAAAAATTCTTTTTCGTCTAACATGCGCTTGAGCAAACGCTTCATGCGATGGCCACGCAATAATGAAAGTAAGTGCCGCTGATTTTTTCCGCGATCTCCCCAGCGCGAAATCAGGTTAGCAAGGTCGGGACGGTTTTGTAAAAACCAATCTAGGCGCTCGGTAAACTCCGGCATCTTCTGAAAAATTTCTTCGTCCAAAACTTCTACAGCAAACAAAGGAATCAATCCCACCATAGAGCGCACTTTCAATTTCAGGCGTTCGTTATTGGGTAGATTCAACACATCATAGAAAAATTCATCTTCTTCATCCCACAGGTTAATGCCTTCGTTGTTTACATTGGCCATCGCGCCAGCGATGTATAAAAAGTGTTCAAAGAATTTTGTAGCCAGACTTTGATAGGTAGGATTTTCTTTCGCCAACTCCAGCGACATGCGCAAGAGATTGAGCGTGTACATGGCCATCCAACTTGTACCGTCCGATTGTTCGATGTAACCTCCGGTAGGCAGATGTGTACTGCTGCGGTCGAACACACCAATATTATCCATCCCTAAAAAGCCGCCTTGAAAAATGTTGTTACCGCTTTCGTCTTTCTTGTTTACCCACCAGGTAAAATTCAGCAGCAGCTTATGAAAAATTTCTTCTAAAAATTTCCGGTCGCGTTTGCCGTCTTGCAGATTGCTATCAATGCGATACACACGCCAGGCAGCCCACGCATGCACGGGCGGATTCACATCACCAAAGGCCCACTCATATGCAGGCAATTGTCCGTTGGGATGCATGTACCATTCTTTGGTAAGCAACAACAATTGATTTTTAGCAAACTCCGGATCGATCATCGCTAACGGCACGGCATGAAAGGCAAGATCCCATGCCGCGTACCACGGGTATTCCCACTTATCGGGCATGGAAATAATATCGGCATTGTGAAGATGATCCCACTCGCGGTTGCGACCGCGCCTGCGTTCATACGGTGGTGGTGGTTCGTGCGAATCGCCCCGCATCCACACATCCAGATCGTAATAATAAAATTGTTTGCTCCACAACATACCGGCCAACGCTTGCCGCTGAATCATTTTTTCTTCTTCGGAATGAATATCTTTTTGCAGCTCGGCATAATACTCGTTGGTTTCATTTTTTGCCTTCGCTACCAGCTGCTCGAAATGGTGAAATGGTTTTTGATGGAAGCGCGAAGCCAGCCGCAAGCGTACTACTTTCGATTCGCCAGATTTTACGTTAAGATCGATACGATACGCAGCCTTTGTGCCTTTACTGATTTTATTTACAGCAGCAGGGTAATTAAAAATGATGTAATCGTTTATGCCATCTTTAAATGTGCCCGGTTGAAAATGCTGATGCAGGCGCCAGGTGTTGGTTTCGTTTTCGCAGAAGAGTGCTTCGTGTTTCTCTTCGCAACAAAAATAATAGGAGCCAAGTTTTTTATGGCTCGCTTTCATAATGCCTTTGTCGTCTAAATAAATTTCGGGTTTGTTTTCTTCGCCACACCACGCCCAGGTATTTCTAAACCAGAGTGTAGGCAATAATTCAAGTGCAGCAGCTTCCGGCCCACGATTGGTAACCGTAATCTGCATGAGTATATCGCTTACATCTGCTTTGATGTATTCCACGGCTACATCGAAGTAACGGTCTTCAGCAAAAATATTGGTATCGATTAATTCAAACTCACGATCCTGTTTACCTCTGCGTTTACTTTCTTCTACCAATTGAGCATACGGATATTCACGCTGAGGATATTTGTATAACATGCGCATGTACGAGTGCGATGGCGTAGAGTCGAGGTAATAGTATAACTCTTTTACATCTTCGCCATGGTTGCCTTCGGGATTGGTTAACCCAAAGAAGCGTTCTTTCAGAATCGGATCTTTTTTATTCCACAACGCAAGCGCCAGACAAAGAAACTGCCTGTCATCAGAAATTCCGGCAATGCCTTCTTCGCCCCAGCGATAGGCTTTGCTGCGAGCCATGTCGTGCGAAATATAATTCCAGGCATCGCCATTGGCACTGTAGTCTTCGCGCACTGTTCCCCATTGTCGCTCAGTAAGATAGGGCCCCCACTGGCGCCAGTTTTTTACTTTGTCACGATCTTCAATCAGTCTTTGTTTCTCGGCTGTCATAGGTTCCAAGTTAACAAAAACTGATTATTGAATTGTTGTATTTTATACGGATGTATTACAAAGATTGATGTAAGACGACTTACTACCCACTTACATTGGATTACGTAGGTTTCAACAGAAATTTTGGCGCTGTTCTCCATTTGTAATGGCGAAGTAAAAAAGGTGGGGATTTTAAATTACAAATCAGGAACAGCTAATTCTAAAGTAGAATCACTGATTCCGAATAGAGAAAGCCTCGCTGAATCGAAAGCGTGAAGTTTTGTGTATCTTTTTTGAACAGAACCGTTATTAGATAACAATGAAAAAATTTATTCTGCCCGCGGTCTTACTTTATTGCCTCGCCTGTAGCGAGGATGGCCCCAATCCGGTTAATGTCGATAATACTACGGTCCATCTTGCTGGAATTATTCTAACCGCTGGCGGGGTTCAGGTACCGAGCTATTGGAAAAATGGCATATATAACAATTTAATGAATGATACTACAATGTCCGCTGGGATTCATTCTTTGATTATCAACGATTCATTAGTTAGCATATCAGGGGTATTGCTTAATAGTATTTCCACTTTTGATGACGAGGGGGTTACATGGCAAAATGGATTACAATCTAGAATTGAAGGTGTCTCAGGAAAATACGTACTATCCACTTTTGAAAGCAACAATTTGATAAGCGTGTGGGAAGATAGTTGCCTAGGATTTGTCTTTACCAAGGATGGCAGCGTACAGCCTGTAGTTGATACTGCATCTTTTTTTCCGGTTGGTTTAGCTGTAGCTGGAAATAGCGTTTATTTAGCTGGCAATGCAAAAGGGTATTATGGTGGAGGGTTTCTTTGGTCCAATATGTTTGCACAATACTGGAAAGATGGACAACTGATTTTTAGGGAAAGGGAACATTCAGTTGTCTCCAACATATTCATTCATGAAAACGATATTTATTTGTCCGGATATTTACATAGGAAAGACTCCAGCACGCATGAGGGTTACAATATCGCTTGTTATTGGAAAAACGGACAACTTGTTGAGTTGGAAAAGAGGAGTTCTGCAGGCTCACGAGCGAC
Organism: Cytophagales bacterium; assembly: GCA_017303795.1. GTDB lineage: Bacteria > Bacteroidota > Bacteroidia > Cytophagales > Cyclobacteriaceae > ELB16-189. The sequence goes on from JAFLBR010000008.1 coordinate 180,656, forward strand.
ATCAATATTTGTAACTGACTCAGGTGTGTTTGTATTAGGAGACTTGAACTTTAAACCTGTGTATTGGAAAAATGGTGTTGTAACACATGTTACATATCTGCAAACTGCTTCGGCAACAACGATTTTTGTAAAAGGAAGCGATGTTTACGTAGGCGGAAGTATTGATGGACATCCGGCTTATTGGAAAAATGAGGTTAAGCAGAACATCTCCCATCAAAATAAGCACGGTGAAATAAAATTTATAGTCGTTGGGCCGAACTGATGTAATAATATTTAATAGCAGTAGCCTTTTTGGGATGCTCGGCATCAGTATTTCGAACGTTAGGGAATCAGGATTTTAAATTCTAAGATTAGATTGATTGCTCTTTATCATTTATAAGTCGAAGCAAGATGTAGCGGATTTTCAAATCCGCCTTATTTCGGTTCTTGATTACAAATCAGAAACAGTATGAGGTTTGAGCGGACAAGAACCCTGGTTGGAGATCAGGATAAATAACCGGCCACTTTTTTTAACTCCTCCTGCAGTATAGTATGTGGCCGATTGGGGTAAACCAACAATTCAACCTGAGCATTCATCTTTTCTAATTGTTGTTTGGATTGCTCACTTCGCGCAAGCGGTACATGCGGATCGTTATTGCCGTTGGTCATTAATATAGGTGTACCCAAAAAATTTCCAGCGTAACGTTCGGGTTCAAGTTTATCGCCAATCAAACCGCCTGTTAAGGCAATTACACCGCCCCATTTTTGCGCGTTACGGGCAGCAAACTCCAACGTAAGACAAGCACCTTGTGAGAAACCCATTACATACGTGTGTTCAGGTGCAATACCGCCTTGTTTAATGTTGTCGCTCACTGCTTTTATTAACGTTAACGCACTGCTTAACCACGGTTCGTTTTGTGATGTAGGTGCCATGAAGCTTAGCGGATACCACGTGTGGTTGGTAGCCTGTGGCGCCACGATATAAAAGTCATCTACCGGTAAATGTGTTGCAAGTGATAAGATGTCTTCGGCTGAACCCCCACGACCGTGCAACATGATCAAAGCTTTCTTTGCTTTGTCTAAGGGAGATCCGGTTTCAATAAATTGTTTACTATGCATAATTCTTTTTTTACCGCAAAGGCGCAGAGACGCAATGAAAATATCTTAGCGCCTTGGCGTCTTTGCGGTGAATGATTTTAACTAAACTTTTCTGGCTTCAACTCAACCTTCTCCAGCGCATTTTCAATTTTATCGCGCATGGGCTCATACCATTGTGGTAGCTTCAATGCTTCACCTAATTTGGAGGGATGTTCATCAATAGCAAAGCCAGGCGGATTGGTGGCTACTTCAAATAACACACCTCCGGGTTCACGAAAGTAAATGCTATGAAAATATTGCCTGTCTAATACTTCTGTTACCTGATGGCCTTTGCTCAACAATTTCTCTCTGATCTCTAATTGCGAAACATCATCGGCAGTAGCAAAGGCGAGGTGGTGAATGGTTCCGCTGCCACCTAACCCACGCGCAGCTTCAGGTGTATTTAATACATCAATAAAATCTCCGGGTACACCGCTTGCCGAAAAACGTTTCAGGTTTCCTTTTTCGGCAATTAGTTTATGATCCATGGTTTCCAGCAACAACTTTGCTGTACGATCTGAATTATCTTCTGATAACACCGCACCATGAAATCCTTTCACTGAATATTCTAACGGAATTTGTCCATAAGTAAAACCAGGACGCAAATCACTTTTATTAAAAACTAACTCTAAAGCAAGTCCATGCGCATCTTGCAAGCTAATGAACATTTCATCATCAAAGCGTTGGTGCGGGCCTGTGAAGTTGATGTTGAATTTTTTTAATCGGGCTAACCAATAATCCAAGCTTTCGGCCGGAGCCGAAAAGGAAGTCACCGTCATCTGGCCCTTGCCATGTCGGCCCTTAGCCATCCCCGCAAAGGGAAAGAAAGTCATGATGGTGCCGGGGCTTCCGGTTTCGTTACCATAATAAAAGTGATATACATCGGGGGCATCGAAGTTTACGGTTTTCTTTACCATCCGCAGTCCTAAAATGCCGGTATAGAAGTCGAGGTTTTTCTGGGCATCATCGGCCATAGCCGTTACGTGATGGATGCCGTTAATCAATTGAGGTTTCATAATAATAAGTATTTCAGTTTGTTAACCGGGCTTGGGTTTGCTGATTGACAGTTTACGAAAGCCTTTCAAAGGTAATGAACGAAAGTTCGTCATAAATAGTTGTATAGACAATTATTGTAATAACTTTGTTTAAACAAGCTCAAGGAGAGCGCTTATTTTGAACTATGAAAACCAGAACCGTTTCCCGTTTACTGTACGCCCATAAAATGGATATGGGTGGATTTCCCATTCGCCAACCGCTGCCTACGCAGCAAGTGCAGCAGGTTGATCCGTTTTTATTGCTCCATCATGCCGATATAAAAGCGCCTTCTACTATTGATCCGGACGATGCCGGAGTAGGGCCACATCCGCACCGTGGCTTTTCGCCCGTTACCTTTATTTTTAAAGGCGGTGTACACCATCGCGATAGCCGCGGCAACGATAGCACTATTTATGCCGGTGGCGCACAGTGGATGAATGCCGGTATGGGTATTATTCACAGCGAACGTCCGCCACACGATATTCATGAAGTGGGTGGCCGACAGGAAATTATCCAGTTGTGGATTAATACTCCGGCAAAACACAAAATGGATCAACCCAGTTATTTTCCAATGAAGGCAGAAGAAGTGCCGGTTGTAAAAAGTGCCGATGGTTTGGTGAAGGTGAATATTTTTTCTGGCGAAGTATTGGACACGAGAGGTCTGGCGCCTTCGCAGGTTGAAGTAAATGCCGCTACACTTGAGTTAACAAAAGGTGGAACGATCAGTATTCCGTTGCCCGAACATCATAATGCTATAGTTTACCTGTTGGATGGTAAACTAACGGTGGCCGGATTTGGACTGGTGGAAGCATTGCATTTGGTTCATTTTAAAAATGATGGTGAAGGCATTGTGTTAACAGCACTGGAAGATACACGGGTATTATTATTGAGTGGTAAACCGCTTAACGAAGAAGTTGTATCGCACGGACCGTTTGTAATGAATAGCCAAACGCAGATAATGGAAGCTATGCGCGATTATCAGATGGGAAAGATGGGAGTGTTGATTGAGGAGTAAATTCATCCCGCGCTTAAACTGTTTATTTACTTTCTTTGTTAAGAAGAGTTATGGAAACAATTATTGATAAATCAACCAAAATCGAATACCCGGTGCTAACAGAGATTAAAGATCGTAGAAGCAAGCGGGCATATTCAACAACTGTAGTAAGTGAAGAAACCATCCGATCGTTGTTTGAAGCAGCCCGCTGGGCGCCTTCCAGCATGAATGAACAACCCTGGGTTTATCTTTACGCAGTGGCCGATAATAAAGAACTATGGAATAAGATTTTTGCCTCACTAAACGATAGCAATAAAGTCTGGGCTCAACATGCACCGCTGCTGGTGGTAAGTCTCGCCCGTAAAACATTGCTTCGCAATGGTGCAATAAATGGTGCCGCGAAATATGATGTGGGCGCTGCCAATGCACTCTTATCATTACAGGCAACCCATGCAGGATTAAATGTGCATCAGATGGGGGGCTACAATAAGCAAGTATTAATCGATAACTTAAATATCCCTGAAACACATGAGCCCACGGTAGTAATGGCAATCGGTTATCCGGGGGATCCGGAAAGTTTAACTGATAATTTGAAAGCACGCGAAGTAGCTCCACGCGAACGCTACACACAGGAATTTTTTGTACACACTAAACCCTTTTAAAAATGGTAACGGCAATAATTGGTAAAGAACATTATCGCACGGAGTTAATTGCTTCTGGTAAAACAGTTATTGCCGATGAGCCTGAAGATTTAGGAGGCACCGATACCGGCCCGGCACCGGGTGAGTTTTTATTAATGTCGTTGGCATCTTGCACCGCCATTACCATTCGCATGTATGCTGATCGAAAACAAATTCCATTAGAGACTGCCCGCGTAGAAGTGTCGATGGAGAAGAATGATTTTAAAACTACGCTTAAGCGCGAATTATATTTTACCGGTAACTTAAGTGCAGAACATCGTGCAAAGCTTTTGGAGATTGCCGAAAAATGTCCGGTACATAAAACGCTTAATAATCCGATTCAGATTGAAACCAAAGTTGCTGAACTTTGACAAGTTGAGAGCAACCGCTTATCTTGAAAAGATTATCGTAGAAAAATGAAAATAGGAATTATTGGTTCGGGAGGAATAGGGCAGGCATTTGCCAAGCATGTTGTGAAGGCCGGTTACGAAGTAATCATCAGCAACAGTCGCGGGGCCGATTCGCTAAACGAAATTGTGAAACAGTTAGGCGGCAAAGCGCGGGCCGGTTCAGTTTCAGAATCGGCTACAGCCGATGTAATTTTTCTGGCCGTGCAATGGGTGCATCTGTCAACGGTAGCAAAACAAATTTCAAACTGGGCAGGTAAAATTGTTATTGATCCGATTAATCCTGTTGTGCCTCCCGATTATAAAATCGCGGAGCTACGTGGTCGCGCATCCAGCGAAGTAGTGCAAGAAATGTTGGTGGGTGCAAAACTTGTAAAGGCCTTCAATACGTTTACTCCACAATTGTTAGGGTCATCGCCCGAAGAGAATGGCGGCAAGCGTGTGTTGTTTTATTGTGGTGATGATGATGCAGCAAAAACAATGGTGAAGTCGATTATTGATAAAATTGGTTTTGCCGGAGTAGATACCGGTACACTTAAACAAGGCGCGTTATTGCAACAATACCCAAGTGGGCCATTACCGGGACTTAATCTTATAAAGCTATGAAGGACATCACTAAGAAATATACTAATGGAGAAGTAACCATTGTCTGGAAACCCAATCAATGCATTCACTCCACCATTTGCTTTAAAGGATTAGGCCAGGTGTTCGACCCGAGGCGCAGACCGTGGGTAACACCTGAGCAAGCCACCACGCAACAAATTTTAGAGCAGATAAAAAAATGTCCTTCTGGTGCGTTGAGTTATTACATGAACACCGTAACGGAAGAGCCCGTAAAAGTTGAAAGTGAAACTATTGTAGAAACATCGCCAAACGGCCCATTATTGGTTTATGGAAATGTTGCTATTAAAGACGCAGCAGGCACGCTTACCAAAAAACATAATGTAACCGCTTTTTGTCGCTGTGGCGGATCGGCAAACAAACCATACTGCGATGGCAGTCATAAAAAAATTGGTTTTGTGGGATAATCTTTTCCAATCGGTAAATCGTTATGCGCATCGTTGAATGAACAAAACATAGCGAAGTCATTTCACTATATTAGAGGGCATGAAAAGTGCTCTCTTTGTTTTTTTAGGGTTGATAGGTTTTACCGCTTCGGCTCAAACTTTTCCAACAGGCTTTGAGCGGGCGCCCGTTGCAACCGGAATCAGTTCGCCCACTGTAATGGCTTTCGCACCCGATGGAAGAATTTTTGTAGCGCAGCAAAATGGTGTGTTGCGTGTTGTTAAAAATGGTGCGTTACTAACCACTCCTTTCATCACCTTATCTTCGGTAAGTTCTTTGGGTGAGCGTGGACTGATTGGCATTGCACTCGATCCGGAGTTTACGACCAACGGCTATGTCTATTTATATTATACTACGAGTGTTGCACCGATTCACAATCGTATTGTGCGTTACACAGCCAATGGCGATGTAGGACTTGCCGGAAGTGAACAACCTATTTTGGAGTTGGATAATCTGAGTGGCGCCACCAATCACAACGGTGGTGCGCTTGCGTTTGGTTTGGATGGGAAATTATATGTGGCTGTGGGTGATAATGCCAACAATGCACACCCACAAAACCTGGATACCTATCATGGAAAAATGTTGCGCATCAACAAAGATGGCAGCGCACCTACCGATAATCCGTTTTATAGCGAGGCGGCATCGGAACAACGTAAACGCGTTTGGTCTTATGGACTTCGCAATCCATACACGTTTGCCATTCAACCGGTAACCGGAAAAATTTTTGTAAACGATGTAGGCCAGAGTTCGGCTGAAGAAATTAATGATGCCACAACTGGTGGAAGAAATTTTGGTTGGCCTGATGCAGAAGGAAACAGTGCTAATGCTGCTTATACCAATCCTGTTTATGCGTATTTACATAGCGGCCCGCAACCTACAGGCTGCGCTATTACGGGCGGCACATTTTTTAATCCACAGGCTACCACTTACCCGGCAACGTATGTGGGTAAATATTTCTTTCAGGATTTTTGTTCGCCACACTGGATTTATTCGCTTGATCTTTCGGGTACACCTACAGCAACTTTGTTTGGGAGTAATGTAGGGAACTCATCGGTAGCCATTACCACTGGCCCTGATGGAAATTTATATTACCTCAGTCGCGGAGCGGGCTCTTTATATAAAATCATTTACAATACTCCGGCCGCACCGGTTATTACCGAACAACCACAACCCACAACAGTGTCAGCAGGAACTTCCGTTTCATTTTCGGTATCAGTCTCTGGCACACAACCTTTTTCTTATCAATGGATAAAAGATGATGTGGCAATTAATCTCGCAAATGCGAGCACGTATGCAATTGTATCGGTTCAAGCAGCCGATGCCGGTTTGTATAAAGTGCGTGTTTCCAATAGTGCCGGAGAAGTTTATAGTAACACCGCCACACTTACTGTTGAAACTGTAGTGGGTGTGGAGCGAGCTTCCGATTTTTATCCGAATCCTGCCGGAGATTGGATTTATCTTGCACAACCCGTTAATGCAGTTGAGATGCGCGACTATGTAGGCCGAACAAGTTATGTTCCTTCAGAGAAGTTCAACCAACAAACCCGGCTTGATGTGCAGCACCTTGCCAATGGATTGTATTTTTTGAGTTATGAGTTGCAAGGCATCCGGTATGTAAAAAAAGTTCTGATCTCGCGTTAGAAACCTCTATGCTTAATCTCCATGTTCTCTGTGGTTAATTTGAGCTCACGTAAGTTTCTTTATAATCTCCTCCTGATCAGGAAACTCCTTCAACAACTCATCCCGATTCGCCATTTCAAAATCCGCAAAGTCAAAACCCGGAGCTACTGTGCAACCACACAGTGCATAGCTGTTTGGTTTTTCTACCATTGCACCAAACCAACAACCGACCGGTACCAAAACCTGCAACGAATCACCTTGCAACGGATCGGCCCCGAGCCGGTGGATTTTTAATCCATCAGTAGTTAATACATATATTAATAGTGTGGTGCCGGCATAAAAATGCAAGAGTTCATCCGATTGAATACGATGAAATACGGAACGATCTTGCGAGCGAAGTAAAAAATAAATGGCAGTTGAAAATTTTCGGGCGCCCTTGTAGCGAAGCGGTAGTTGCCGGTGATCAAGCTCTTCTTTACTGCGATAAGTTTCTTTGTAGAAACCGCCTTCAGGGTGTGGCAGTAACTTTAGGTTCTCAATCCAGAATTCAACCGGGTGCATGGCAATGATTTTTTAACATCCAAAGAAATAAAAATCATAGCGCATTTGAGTAAAAAAAATCATCTTGCCGCGCCTATGAAAAAATTTTTAGTTCTGACTTTGCTCGCGGTAAGCTTTTACGCCACCGCGCAGGAAAAGCCATACGTTATTCTCGTTTCATTCGATGGCTTTCGCCACGATTATGTTGCCAAATACAATCCCCCAAATTTCAAAAAATTTATAGCGAAGGGTGCGCAAGCCGAAGCCATCATTCCATCTTTCCCCAGTAAAACATTTCCCAATCATTATGCTATCGTTACCGGAATGAATCCCGGCAATCATGGTCTGGTGGATAATTCGTTTTACGATCGTGCCACTAATGAGTTTTATGGTATGCGCAAAAAAGACCTGGTGGCCGATCCTCAATATTATGGCGGTGTGCCGCTGTGGGAGCTGGCCAAAAAGAATAATATGAAGTCGGCTTCGTTTTTTTGGGTTGGTTCTGAACTGAACGATGAACAACGCAGGCCCGATTATTATTTTCCGTTTGATGATACCGTTGATCCGCGCAAGCGTGTGCAACAGGTTTTGGATTGGTTAAAACTTCCGGCAACAGAAAGGCCGCACATGATCACCCTTTATTTTTCTTTTCCCGATCACGAAGGGCACGACTTTGGTCCGAATGCACTTGAAACGCAACAGGCCGTTTTACGAGCCGATAGTTTGCTGGGCGAATTAATGGCCGGAGTAAAGGCAACACGCTTGCCGGTAAATGTGGTTGTAGTTTCCGATCACGGTATGAAAGAGCTGCCGGTAGAAGAGCAGACTTTTATTTTTGTTGATGAACTTATCAATAGGAAAGACCGAAGTATTAAACTGGTAAATGGCGGCACACAGACGCATTTGTATTTTGATTCGGAGCACAAAAAGGATTCTGTATTTACTTTACTCAAGAAGCAGGAAAAAAATTTCACGGTTTTAAAAAAAGAAGATTATCCTGCACAATGGCATTATACACATGCACGCGTGGGCGATGTAATGATTGTGGCGCAACCTGGTTTTTATATTCGGGAAGGAACGCGCGAACGTTTTTTAAGTCAGGCAAAGTTGGGAAACAAAATGGGTGTGCACGGCTACGACCCGGCCACCGAGCGCGACATGTATGGAATTTTTTATGCGCAAGGTCCGAATATAAAGAAGGGTGCAAAGGTGGCTGCCTTTCAAAACATTCATGTGTATCCGCTCATAGCTAAAATACTCGGGTTGCCTTTGCCGGTGGTAGATGGTAAGGAAGAAGTGTTGATGGGGATTTATAGGAGGTAACTCACCAGGCAATAACGCTGATGATTGGTATCTGCGAAAAGTGATTATCTCGTGTTACAATCTTCATATTATGCTGTGCTGCAATTGCTGCAATCCAGATGTCGTTCTCTGGTATCGGAGTTCCCTTTATTTTTAGAATGCTTTTAATGATCGCATAATTTTTAGCTGTGTTCACATCACAATCTACAACCGGTATTGATCTGGTGAACTCATCAATTTTGTTTCTGTTTATTTCCTTCTTGGATGATAACTCGGCTCCATAAAAGAGTTCGCCAACTACTGTAATGGGTACCTTGAGGATTGCTGATGTATTTTTAATGCTTTCAACAATGCGGGTGTCATCGTTAAGAAGACCGATCACAATGTTGGTATCCAGAAGATAACTACCACTCATTATGATCAATTTTTTCGCAGCCTTCTTCTATTGCCTGTTGCATCTCCTTTGCGGAGTTGGAATCAATTATTCCGGCAAATGACAGCAAATCAGCAGGGCTATTCACCTTTAAAAGTGATTTAATATAAGCCAATGCTTCCTCTTGTTGCTGTTTAGTTAACAGCTCAAGGCTTTTAAGAATTTCGTTTTCGAAAGCTTTAGACATTTGTTCAAATATACAAAATCATAACGATCTAAATCTGCAAGAAATGCTGACAGGTTGATCCAACTTTACGCGCCTCAAATCCTGAGCGATCAACTTTATGAATCTTCGTTCGAAGCTTGGTTGTTTCATAAAATGACTCCCAAATTAAAACTCACAGAGCGAAGGATCCCCAGATGTTGAAACTGAAATAAGATCCTTCGCTGTGTTTCATTTTTTTAAAACAGAATAATTATTCTGGTTTTGAATTTAGCTCTTAGTAGGTGATTCGCTCAGGATAGCGCATAAGTGTGGTTATTTTGATTTAAGACTCTTTTCACTTACAATCTCCAGTTTTATCTCGTTTGACCATTTGGTTGTAATAACTACATAAAGCAACAATTCTTTACCCTGATCTGTCTTAACACAGATCATTCTTTCGTTGCAGGCTTTGTGCCCGAAACTTTGTATAGGCATACCGTTAATTGTAATTGTTGGACTAAAATCAAGACTACTCAAAATTTCTATTAAGCTTAATGGCCTTTCACTTACAAAAGTATATCCTTTATCATTGAGTTTTTTCTCAATTAATGGTTTGAATACTTTGCCTCTTTGATAATTCCCAATTAGTATCCATGCCAATACGACTCCTCCAACCATTTCAAATATTATAAAAATATTGATGGACTCTTCTGGAAGAATCCCGGTTTCCATAAGCGAAATAGTTCCCAAGATTATTGGGAGTATACCAAGAATAAGCCCTACTTGTATAAGTACAACTCTTTTCTCAAACATGTTTCGATGTTAAACAAACACAATAACAAATAAAGCAAACCTATCACCATTGCTGCATCCCCAAATAAACTCCATTCGTCCAGCCAAAGCCATCTTGATTGGGATATTCGCCACCACCACCTTCGGCTTTGTTGCTCCATACGTTATACTTCTCGGTCATCTTTCCGGTTTCGGCATAAATACGGTTGTTGGTGGTGAGCCAACGTGTTTTAATTTCATTAGCCAATTCTTCAAAACCATAATTCAATAAACCTTTATAGGCAATCCATTGCAATGGCGCCCAACCATTGGGTGCATCCCACTGCTGGCCGCTATTAAAAGTAGTAGTGGTTAGTCCGCCCGCTTTTAAAAACAGTGTTTGTAATTTTTGTTCTACTGCAATGGCTTGCTCGGGTGAAGCAACTTCAAAGAATAGCGGGAAAGCAGCGGCCAATGTATAAGCTTGCTTTTGTTGCTGTGAAACAAAATCATAATCAAAGAAAAATTCACGCTCCGTACTCCAACAGAATTTTCGAATAGCCGCTTTGCGTTTATTCGCCAATTGAATGTAATGTGCTACCTGGGTTTGATTACCACTTTCCTGATGTGCTTCAGCCAAAGTTTTTTCAAGATGATAGAATAAACAATTCAAATCAACCGGAATAATTTCGGTAGTGTGAATAGTCGAGAACATGTTCTTATCTTTAAACCAACGACTGCTAAAATCCCAACCCGACTCAGCAGCTGCACGCAAATGACGGTATAATGTTTCTGGTTTTTGTACGGTATGTCGCGCGAGTTCTACATCTTCTTTGTATGATTCCGGTCGCGGTGTATCATGTTCATCCCAATAGCGGTTTAAGATGCTGCCATCGGGCAACCGCACTACACGATGCAGGGCCGGAGTGTTTTCAGTTACTTCAGTCGCGCCCCGCATCCAGAATGCATATTCTTTTTCCAGTTGCGAAATGTATTTGCTGAGCGTGTTCTTTTTCAGTTCGCCCAAAAGTTTTACCATCAACGAAAAGAAAGGTGGCTGCGAGCGACCGAGATAATACGTACGGTTTCCGTTGGGTATATAACCAATCGTGTTGATGAGATACGCAAAGTTATTAACCATGTGCTGGATAAGATCGGTGCGCCCGGAAACTTTCAAACCAAGCATGGTAAAGTAACTATCCCAATAATAAATCTCGCGAAAGCGACCACCGGGCACAATGTAAGGATGCGGCAAAGGAATAATGGAACCCGCAGCCTGATCGGGTTGGCGGGTTAACACATTCCATAATTCAGTAATATGTTCGCTGGCCGAGTGGCTGGCATCGCTTTGATAGTTTGTGGTGGTTGTTTCTGGCAACGAAAAATTTTGCAGCACAAATTTTTTCAAATCGAAGTTGGCAACGTCTTTTTGTTTTTCGTAGTCGCTGGCAATTTCAGCTAAGCTGCGTTTGGGCAAACAATCCGGGAACGTTTTGCCATCATCGAAGATGTTTTGAAGTTGTACGGCTTCTAGTAGTTGTAGACAAGTATGTGGTGATGTGGCAAGCTGAACTGGCATGATTTATAATTTCAAGGTTTTAGGATCCTGACGACTATCCCATATTCGAAGTATCAGAATTTTATCCGGAGTAACTTGATAGAGAATCTTAAACGATCTAACAACCTTAATTCGTACTCCGTCAATATTTGTTCTTGTGCCTATATGTGGAAATTTTGCTAACAATTGGGCACTCTCGGTGAAAAGTAATTCGAGTTTCTCGCTAAAAGTAGTTGACTGATTGTGTGTAAACCAAAAGTGATAAATATAAAGTCGATCTCTTACAGATTTCTCTGTCCAGATTACTTCTTTAACCATTCCCTTAAAATTTCATTTGCTTTTTCAGATGAATAAGTCTTTCCTTCCCGAACGTCATTCAGTCCTTCTTCCACCATTGATTTTTCGTATTCTGTCAATACGTACACTTTGTTAAGATCAACTTCAGCCTGAATAAGATTGTAGATTTCGGTCAGCAAATTTTCATCCTGTGATTGCTGCACATGGCTAATAATCTTTGATTTCAATTCTGGCGCTGACATATCGTGGGTATTTAAAATCTAATATCTGATTTCTTTATTACAAAATCAATGACCTCCTGTTGTTGTGAACTCAATCACCGCCTCCGACTTTTTCTGCAACCGGTTAAAGAAGAACAAACAAATGGCAAGTACCGCTATGGGCACCAACGAAAAATAGAAAGCCGTTTCGCCACCGTAAGCTTCAAAAATATTTCCGGTAATAATAGAACCGGTTGTTCCGCCCAGCGCAGAAAAAATTACAATCAATCCCGACATAGGACCGTGCTGCCGGGCCGGGAGTGTACTTAAGATTACCGAATTGATAGCCGGATAAATAGGTGCGATAAACAATCCGATTAATGGAAACACAAATGCGCCCAACGGTGCGGTGCTCCAACCGGTTACTACTGCTCCTTTACTACTTTGTGCCAATGGAATGGCAACCAGTACCAATACCGTAGCGGCAAGCAGACAAATCATCAACACAGCAAACCATTGTATTTTTCGTAAGGCAATACCAGCCGTAAACCGACCCAAGGCAGTAGAAGCTGCAAGAATACTGGCCATCTGAATGCTTAGTGTAGTGGGCAGATTTAAAACTTTGCTGTTGAATGTGGGCAACCAACTCATAATACTTTGTTCAATCAACACATACGTAAACGCACTGATGATGAAGACCAACACCAACGGTTTGATGGCCAACTTGATCATGTCGGCAAATTCCTTTACAAAAGGTTTGGCTTCAGCCGATTGAACAGAGGACTCATCTAACGTAGTAAGTAACAATAATACAAATGCTACAGCCGAAATAACGGCCAGCAAATAATAAACTTTTAACCATGCATCGGATTGTGTTATTGATTCGTCAACAAATGCACTGAAAATGAAGTAGCCGGTGAGAATACCAATCATAAAAAATGATTCGATGAAGTTCATCAGACTTGCATGTTCTTTTTTGTTTTCGGTAACAATACCCAGTGTAGCGTAAACCGAAACTTTGATTAGTGCAAATGAAATTCCCACCACGGCAAACAAAACTTTAGTCATGGCAAAACTGGGGAGCGAGGGCATAGCCAGGCAAGCCAATGTAACAAGGGCCAGAGCAAGCAACATCGCATTTTTATACCCGATGCGCGTAATGTAGCTGGCCACCAGAAACGAAACCGCAGCAATACTCAGATCTTTAAAAGCCTCCAGCACACTTGCAGCTGATTCGGTTACGCCATAATTACTTTGCACTTGCAGAATTACGGTGCCCACACTGTTCAACAGAATGGCAAATACAAAATAGTTGAGAAAAAGTGAGAGCTTGATTTTCCAGTGCGGCATGCGGTAGAGTTTGGTAACTCTAAGCTAATACTTTCGCACTAATTCCCCACCACAAAGTGATAGCCCACTCCTTTAATGGTAATAATCTCGATAGCCGGATCTTCCCGCAGGTAATCGCGTAGTTTGGTAATGTATACGTCTAAGTTGCGTGAGTTAAAGAATGAATCATCGCCCCACACGCGCAGCAACATGGTTTTGCGGTCGATGTTGTTGTTTTGATGTTCTGCTAAAATCTGCAACAGCATAGCCTCGCGGTGCGAAAGTTTTTTGACGGCACCTTTTCTGCGGAGCTCATACCGATGCGGAGCAAATTCATATTCACCCAGCAGCACGTTTTCTTTTGGACTTGCAGCAAGTTTTTGCGTGAGTTGCAATAGATTGTTTACACGAACAATCAATTCTTCCATACTAAAGGGTTTGCGCAGGTAATCATTGCCCCCTACTTCAAATCCTTTCAGTAAATCTTCGGTTTGTGTTTTGGCCGTTACGAATATAATGGGAATTGCCGCACTGCTTTTGCGAATGTCTTGCGCGATGGCGTAGCCATCTTTATGAGGCAACATGATATCCAACACGCAAATGTCGGGTTTAAACTCATCGAACACAGAACTCACCAACTTACCATCGGCCACCATGCGCACTTCGAAGTCGCGCACCTCCAGGCTTTCTTTTACAATGCGCCCCAGAAAGGGTTCGTCTTCTACGTATAGAATTTTGACTTTACTCATTTACTTATTTAAGGACAGCCTCTGGTTTAATTCTTCGGCAACCGGATAATAAACTCACTTGCTTTTCCGGGTTCGCTCTCTACTTCTATACTTCCTTTATGACTTCGGATTACGCTATCTACATAACTTAAACCTAAGCCGTAACCTTTAATATTGTGTACATCGCCAGCAGGCACGCGAAAGAATTTTTCAAACACTTTCTTTTTGTATTCGGGCGCAATGCCCATGCCGTTGTCTTTAATGCGAAGCGTAATCGTTTCTTTATTCTCTTGCAAAAGAATAGAAATGCGGGGTTCAGCCGGACTATACTTTAAAGCATTATCCAACAGATTATACACTACACTGGTTAAGTGAGTAGTGCCGCCTATTAAATTAAAGTCGTTGCCTTCGGTTCTAAAATCAACGGTTGCTTTTTGTTTATCCAACACCAGTTTCATAGAGCCCAACACCTGACTTACTAATTGTTGCAGATCAACTGGCTCGGCATTAAACTCAACACCTTTGTCTTCGAAGATGGCAGTCTTAAGTATTTTATCAGTAAGAATGTTTAACCGATTTAATTCATTTTGTGCAATGTTCAGGTACTCGGTTGTTAATTCGGGATTGTTTTGTCCTTTAAAATTTTTGATTGCCTCCAGAGCAACACCCACGGTTGTTACGGGAGTTTTTAGCTCATGCGTAATGTTGTTGATGAAATCATTTTTTAGTTCCATCAACTTTTGCTGTGCGCGGATGTTGCGATACATCACTACAAAGGCAATGGTAGTTAATAGAGTAAGAAAGACTGAGAATAAAATTTGAGGAGTAATTTGTTTTAATAACAAAGGCCTGAATTCGGATAGAATTACGGAGTAGCGGTTTACCGGATCGAACCTTACCCAATCTGAATGAATTGAATTTGAATACACCCGATTGCTAATAGAATCTTCCCATTGCGGTTCGTTCATCCGGAATCTTCCCACCGAAAAGTCTATTCGTGGTGGTTTTTGAACTTTACTTTGAACTTTAAAAGACACATTCAGGTCGTTATTTTTTAATGCTTTACTAAAGTGATAATTAATAGAATCCACCGAAAGCGAATCAGGCGTCATCTGGATCACAAAACTCTTGCCGTTTGAAAATTGTGCCGTACGTAAACGTCCGGCCAACGGCCTGAGAAATTTTCCAATTGTATCTTCTTTAATATTTTGAGCATTAATGTAAACGCGAACCTGAGATGATGCTTCGGGTAATTTTTTCCACACGGAATCAACCTCTCTTCGCATAGTAATGTGATCAATCGATTCCGGTAAAACGGGCGAAATGCTTTGCGTGAACATTGAGTCACGCATGGCAAAAATGGTTGTTCTGAATAATCCATTCGTTTCCCTGCGCATATCAAAGTAAGCCTTCTCGTACGAGTTGGATAACCAGAACACCTGTAGGGCCAGCAACAAACCTATGCTACTTACAATAAGGAGTAGCGCCAACCGGTTTTTATTCTTTTTCACATTACAAAAGTACGGTTATAAGCTACGCGCTTGCGGCTTTTTAACCTTAATTAACCTTGATTTCAGAACTATTAACCAAACATAGCCATCCAAGCCCGTACATTTGTTCTGTGTTTAAATTACAAATGAAAATTTCTTCTACTATGAAAAAGGTAATTCTTCTGGTCGGCATTCTGGTGTCGGTGGCAGCTATCCATGTAGTAATGGGTCAAACCGGTGTTATTATGTACGAGCAAAAAGTAAATATGCATCGCAACATTCCGGCCGAGCGCGAAGCCATGAAAGCTATGATTCCTGAATTTCGCACCACCAAACAACAATTGTTCTTTAATGAAGAAGAGGCGTTGTATAAAACCGTAATTGAAGATGAAGAAGAACAGTTTTCGAGTGGTAATGGTGGCATGCGCATGGTGTTCCGTATGCCAAACACCGAGATGTATATGCACAGGTCGGGCAAAATAATTTCCAAGCAAGAGTTAATGGGTAAAAATTATCTGATTGTGGATTCCGTGCAAATGTCGCCCTGGAAGTTTGGCGATCAGGTAAAAACTATTGCCGGATACGAATGCCGCATGGCTTACTATACCCGCACCGACACCATTCCAACAATGGTTATTGGCGGGCCCGGTGCAACAGAACAAAAAAGAGAACCTCAGGTGCGCACCTCAGAAATTACAGCCTGGTACACAGATAAGATTCGTCCGTTTCTTGGGCCAGAGCGCTACAACACGCTACCCGGAGCAGTGCTTGCCATTGATATTAATAATGGTGAGCGTGTAATTGTTGCAAAAACTATTGAGTTGCGCGAGTTGAAGAAAAATGAATTGAAAGAACCAACCAACGGAACCAAAACTACGCAGGCCGAATTTCGCAAGCTGATGGAAGAACAGATGAAGCAAATGGGTGGGCGCGGCATGACCATCCGAAACTAATCGCATTTAAAACATTTCAACGTTTATCCCTCTCCTGTGGAGAATGGGGTGAGGCTTAACTAAACAAAAAGCATGAAGAAGATTTTACTAATGGTGTTGGTGTTGGCAGCGGTTGCTGCG
The DNA here is from genome assembly GCA_017303795.1 of Cytophagales bacterium. GTDB lineage: Bacteria > Bacteroidota > Bacteroidia > Cytophagales > Cyclobacteriaceae > ELB16-189. The sequence goes on from JAFLBR010000008.1 coordinate 197,439, forward strand.
CAAGCTCAGAAGTTTTCAGTTAAAGGTCAGGTAACCGATACGTTGTCAGCAGCGTTGCCTTCTACTACGGTTATGTTGTTGAATGCAAAAGATTCTACACTGGTAAACTTTGGTGTTAGCGATCTGAAAGGATTCTTCGAAATAAGAAATGTAAACAAAGGCGAGTACTTGCTTAAAGTAACTTTTGTAGGTTATGCCAGCCACATGCAGCGCATTGTTACTCCGGCTGAGCCTACGGCTATTGATGTAGGTAAAATAAAATTAGCGCCTCAAACAAAAGAGTTGGATGCTGTAGTAATTCAAGGTGAGAAAAATCCGGTAACGGTAAAAAAAGATACCATTGAGTTTAATGCGGGTTCGTTCAAAACCAAGACCAATGCCAATGTAGAAGACTTATTAAAAGCCATGCCCGGTATTGAAGTAGAAACCGATGGCACCGTGCGCGCACAAGGCGAACAAGTACAACGGGTAACGGTAGATGGCCGCGAATTTTTTGGTCGCGATCCGAAATTAGCCACACGCAACTTACCAGCCGATGCAGTAGAAAAAGTGCAGGTGTTCGATCGCAAATCAGACAATGCTCAGTTTACCGGTATTGATGATGGCCAGCGCGAAAAAACAATTAACCTGGAATTGAAAGAAGAGAAGCGTAATGGTGCATTTGGAAATCTGATGGCTGGTGCCGGAACGGATAATCGTTTTCAGGCTACAGGAAGCGTAAACAAATTTTCGAAAGGTCAGCAGCTTTCTTTTTTGGGAATGGGGAACAACATTAATGAACAAGGGTTTTCGATAGGCGACTTCATGAGTTTTTCCGGGGGCGCACAAAGTATGATGGGTGGAGGCGGTGCGCGCACCGTTACCATTGGTGACAGCCGAGGATCAAGCGGTGGTGGACCGGCCATTAATTTTGGTGGAAGGCAAAGTGGTATTATGACTAACTATGCCGGAGGTGTAAACTTCAATAAAGATTTAAACAAAGACACCAAACTTACGTCCAGCTATTTCTATAATCATTTAGATAGAAATGTGATTACAGATTTGAACCGGGTTAACTTTTTTAATCCGCCACTGGATTCGTTGAATAATTCGCTCACACAAAATAGTCGAAACCTTAGTTCCAGCGATAGTCACCGCGCCACGTTGGTTATCGATCATAACCTGGATTCGGCTAATACTCTAAGGTTTTCAGCCAATGCTTCTTATGGTGAGTCAGAACAGAATTCGATAAGCAGTAGCGAAACCAGAAGATTAAGTGATAACAGCTTAGCCAATGAAAGCGGCCAACAATCATACACTGAACAGGTTTCGATGGCACTTAATGCCACTGCCTTATGGCGACATAAATTTGAAAAGAAGGGCAGAAATCTATCAACCAGTTTTACGTTGGGATTAACCTCAGCCGATAGCGAAGGCAGCCTTGATAATAATAATTCTATCTATGGCAATACACCGAACGAGGTTTTACAAATTCAAACGAACACCCAAACTACAGATAATACATCGGTGGGAACCTTGATTTCATTTACTGAACCGTTAGGTGGAAGAAAGTATCTGGAAGCAAATTATAACTTTCAAACCAATAAAAACGATGTAGTGCGCGAAGTGTATGATGTGGATGGCAGCACGCCTGAGTTTAACATTCCATTAAGCAACCAGTACATCAGCAACTATATTTATAATAGGCCAGGATTAAACTTTAGAATGAACCGCGAGAAGTATAGCATAACAGTTGGAGTCAGCTACCAGATGACAACTTTAAAGGGCGATGTTATTTCGCGAGACCCTGCCCGCAGTGCGCTAATCAATAACACATTTGAAAATGCATTGCCATCGGCACACTTCAACTACGACTTCAGTAGTTTTAAACACCTGCGTTTAGATTATGAAACTTCTATGCAGGAGCCAACCATTCGCCAGTTGCAGCCATTTGAAGATAATGCTGATATACTCAATATATATATAGGTAATCCTTCGCTCAGGCCTGCTTATGTCCATCGCCTAAGCGCCAACTATACAGCTTTTAATCCGGCTAAGTTTGTAAACTTCTTCTCGTTTATAAATGCATCCTACATGGAGAATGCCATTGTAAACTCGCAAACTACTGACCCGGCTACTTTTGCCCGCACCACCAAACCTGTAAACGTAAGCAGCGCCAAAAATCTTTCAGCAAATTTTAACGGGGGCTTTCCGATCAAAAAACTAAATAGTCGTTTTAATCTCGGTCCCACTGCATCAATCTCAGAAAGCATTACCGTGTTGAATGAACGCGAGAACAACGTGCGTAACAGCACATTGGGCGGCTCGGTGCGTTACAACTTTACGTATAAAGAATTTGTGATCTTCGATTTGAGTGCAAACTTCAGCAAACAACTTACCGAGTACGATTTCAGTACACCCGATCAGGAGTATTTTAATCAAACCTATCGCTCGGAATTAAATCTCAACTTCTTAAAAAAGTATGCCTTTAATACCAGCATGGACTACCTGATTTACACCAGCTCCACAACCGACTTCCGCCAAACTATTCCGTTCTGGAACCTCTCGCTTTCGCGATTTGTGATGAAGAACAATGCAGGCGAAGTTAAGATTGGAGTGAACAACTTGCTCGATCAAAGCAACAGCGTAACCCAATCTACGGGCGAAAACTTTATTCAGCAGCAGGTTATGAATAACCTCGGTCGCTATTATATGGTAAGCTTTACCTATGCACTTAACAAACACCTTAACCCCATGGGTGGCGGCCGCAGAGGAGGTGGCGGAATGCGCATGATAATTAATCAGTAGATGTTACTGGTTACTGGTTGCTAGTTTCTGGTAAGAAATTCTATCGACTAATACCAAGTGTTGAATCTATATTAATTGCCTCCATTTACATTCTGAAACTCAAGTGCGCTGGCCAGACAAAAAGGCCTGCCTGCGCGTAGCCGCCATGCTACACGAAGCGTTTTGCATAATGAAGCTTCGGCATAGGCAGGCGAGGGTGGGTTGGCGTGCGGGGTGAAGCATCTTTTTTCCTGATAGCTATCCTTTGACTGATTATCTTTGTAGTACGAAATAAGAATGATCTAAGCAACTCAATGGGTATGCCCCTTAATTCGTACTTCGTAAATCATACTTCGTAAATGGTATCTATGAAATTATTGTGCTGCTTTTTGTTTGCAAGTATTTCGGCTTACGCCCAAACCTATATTCCTAAATTCGATATTCAAGGTCATCGTGGTGCGCGTGGCCTCATGCCTGAAAATACCATTCCGGCATTTTTGTTTGGATTGGATTCAGGAGTGACAACCGTTGAGCTTGATCTGGCTGTAACAAAAGATAACCAGTTAGTGGTTTCGCACGAACCGTGGATGGCCGCCTCCATTTGTCTTTCGCCTCAAGGCGATACCCTCAAAGCAAAAGATGAGCGTAAGTATAACATTTACAAAATGACTTATGCCGAAGTGAAGCAATGGGACTGCGGCTCGTTGGGCAACGAAAAATTTCCGCAGCAAAAAAAGCAAACAACTGTAAAGCCTCTTTTGCAGGATGTGATTGTGGCCGTTGAAAACCACATCAAAAGTTTTACCCGCTACGAAGTAGATTACAACATCGAAATTAAAAGCCTGCCCGAAGGCGATAACAAATTTCATCCCAAGCCCGAAGTGTTTTCTGATCTGGTGTATAATCTGGTTGATCAATATCTTCCTTTAGATCGGGTTGTCATTCAATCATTCGATTTCAGGGTGTTAAAGTACTGGCATGAAAAATATCCGGAAGTACGGTTGGCGGCTTTGGTAGAAAACAAAAAATCGGTAGAAGAAAATCTGAGCGAGCTTGGATTCACGCCCTCTATCTATAGTCCGTATTTTAAACTGCTTACCCGCGAGGATGTAAAAGCATTGCACCAGAAAAAAATCCGGGTAATCCCGTGGACGGTGAATGAAGAGAAAGATATGCTATCCGTAAAGGGAATGGATGTAGATGGATTTATTACCGACTACCCCGACCGGGCCGCGAAGTTTAAGCGCACTTTGAATCTGAGGAAACAGCGTTAGACCGTTTCAACTTTTAATTTTATCATTGCAACTATTTTAAAATCCACACCTAAATGCCAGCAACCAGCCGCCAGCAACCAGCCACCCATTACGATGTGTACGGAGTAGGAAATGCCTTAGTAGATATAGTTACCGAAGTAGATCTCGACTTCTTTGAAAAAAACGAAGTTGAAAAAGGCTTGATGACGCTGGTAGATGAAAAACGTCAGTTACAGTTAATGAAAGCCATCGACATGAAACGCAGCAAAATGTCGGGTGGTGGTTCTGCGGGTAATACAATCGTGGCTATCAATCAGTTTGGTGGTAAAAGTTTTTATTCGTGTCTGGTAGCAAAAGATGAGTTGGGAAAATTTTTTCTGAATGATTTAAAGCGAAATGGAGTTGCCACCAACATGGTGCATGAAACTTGTCCCGATGGCCACACCGGCCGGTGTTTGGTTATGACAACTTCCGATGCCGAGCGTACGCTCAATACCTTTTTGGGCGTAAGTTCTTTTCTTTCGCCTGAACACTTGGACGAACGCGCTATTATAAATTCGACCTACGTTTACCTGGAAGGTTACTTGGTAGCAAGTCCGAAAGGATTGGACGCCATGAAAGAAGCCAAAAAGATTGCAGAGAAAAACAAAGTGAGCACAGCCCTTACTTTTTCCGATCCCAGCATGGTAAAATATTTTTCATCTCAGATGGAAGAGATTGTGGGTGCGAGTGTGGATTTGCTTTTCTGCAATGAAGAAGAAGCTATGATTTTTACGGGCACCAATTCGGTAAGCGAAGCCCGCGAAAAATTAAAGCAGGTAGCCAAACGTTTTACCATTACGCTTGGCGCGAATGGTGCGTTGATTTACGATGGCGATACGTTTATTCAAATAGAACCTTATAAAGTTCGCGCTATAGATACCAATGGCGCAGGCGATATGTTTTCAGGTGCGTTCCTCTATGGCATAACACACGGCCATAGTTTTGCCGAAGCCGGAAAATTAGCTTCGTTAGCTTCTTCAAAAGTTGTATCGCAATGGGGCCCGCGTTTACAGCCGGATCAGATGAAGAAAATTTTGGGAGATTTGATTGGCTAATCGCCCTTTGCAAAAAATTTCATTCGTAAACTAAACGGACTTTAATCCGTTAGTTTTCTATTATTGTACTATCTAAAACCAACTTATGCTTAAAAAACAGAGTTTAACTATCTGGCTGTTGCTTATCGCGTTTACGGTAAGTTTTGGCCAGGCTCGTAAAATTGAATTTACCGAGTACGATTTGCCCAACGGGCTGCATGTTATCCTGCACAAGGATAACACTACACCCATCGTGGCTGTATCGGTGTTATATCACGTGGGTTCTAAAAATGAAGACCCAAAGCGCACAGGCTTTGCGCACTTCTTTGAACACTTATTGTTTGAAGGTTCAGAAAACATTAAGCGGGGCGAGTTCGATAAGTATTTGCAAAAAGCGGGTGCTACCAATAATGCCAATACCTCTAATGATCGAACATTTTATTATGAAGTATTGCCCTCTAATCAATTAGAACTTGGCTTGTGGATGGAGTCAGAGCGAATGTTGCATGCCAAAATTGAAAATGTTGGCGTAGAAACACAACGCGAAGTTGTAAAAGAAGAAAAGCGCCAGCGCATTGATAATCAACCTTACATGTCGTTTCAGGGCGAAATTTTTAAACGTGCTTACAAAGAACATCCCTATCAGTGGACGCCCATCGGCTCGCTAGATCATTTAAACGCAGCTTCACTGGATGAGTTCATCGCGTTCTACAAAACATTCTATGTCCCTGAAAATGCAACACTCTCCATTGCTGGCGATATTGATATTGAACAAACTAAAACGTTAGTCGCTAAATATTTTAAAGATATTCCACGCGGCATCAAACCTGTACCTCGTCCAACAGTTAAAGAACCGCAACAAACAGCCGAAGTGCGTGATGTTATTTTTGATAACATTCAATTGCCAGCTGTATTCCAGGCATATCATATTCCGGCACAAGGCACACCTGATTCGTATGCGTTGGATATGTTGAGTACATTGTTATCGGGCGGTCAAAGCTCACGCATGTACAAGGCATTAGTCGATGATCAGAAAAAAGCTTTACAAGTTGCATCCTTTCCGTTCTCAATGGAAGACCCAGGTCTTTACATTACGTTAGGTTTGGTAAACATGGGTGTGGATGTAGCCGATCTTGAAAAAGCGATGGATGCTGAAATTGAAAAAGTTCAAAAAGAACTCGTCACTGAAAAAGAGTTTCAGAAAATCCGCAACCAGATGGAAAGTCAATTTGTACAACAAAACGCTTCCGCTGTGGGTATTGCTGAGCAGTTGGCAAACTACCATGTGTACTATAAAGATGCCAACCTGATCAACACCGAGTTGGAACGCTACATGAAAGTTACCCGCGAAGATTTACAGCGTGTAGCCAAAAAGTATTTAGTGAAAGAGAACAGGGTAGTGCTTCAGTATCTCCCTAAATCAGCGCAAAGCAAACCCGATAATACGCAACTCAAAAAAGACAATTGATTATGAAGAACTATATTATATTCTTTTGCCTGTTGCTTGCAAGTGTTGCAGCAGTGGCTCAGGTAGATCGTACAAAGGCACCCAACCCAGCACCGGCTCGCGAAATTAAAATAGGGGCGTATCAAACGTTCACATTAAAAAACGGATTGCAGGTGTTTGTAGTAGAGAACCATAAACTACCACGCATTCAATTCTCACTTCAACTTAAAAATAATCCTATCTATCAAGGCGATAAGGAAGGGTTCGTAGAAATGGCGGGTACATTAATAGGCACCGGCACCAAAACGAAAACAAAAGCGCAGTTAGATGAAGAGATTGATTTTATCGGTGCGAACCTGAGCACAAGTTCGGATGGAATTTTTGCTTCAAGTTTAAGCAAACATTCAAATAAGTTACTCGACTTAATGACGGATGTGTTGTACAACCCGGCATTCGTACCCGAAGAAATGGAGAAACTTAAAACCCAAACTTTATCGGGATTGGCTGCAAGTAAAGATAATCCCGGCAGCATTGCTGGTACTGTTCGCAGTGCTTTGGTTTACGGTAAACAACATCCATATGGATTGTCTACTTCTGAGAAATCGGTGGAGGCCATTACGCTTGATGATTGTAAAAATTATTTTAACACCTACTTCAAACCCAACAATGCATACCTCGCAATTGTTGGTGATATTGATTTCAAAACAGCTAAGTCGCTTGTAGAAAAATATTTTTCGAAGTGGGCAGCTGGCGAAGTAAAAAATCCAACTTATACACAACCAAAAGAACCAGCTAAAACGTATGTGGCCTTGGTAGATCGCCCGGCTTCGGTACAATCAGTAATTAACATCAGCTACCCGATTGATCTAAAACCTGGAACTCCAGATGCTATTAAAGCACGGGTTACCAACCAGATTTTGGGTGGTGGTTTTTCTGCGCGACTCATGCAAAACCTGCGCGAAAAGCATGGTTATACGTATGGAGCCAGTTCATCCCTCAGCACAGATATTCTGGTTGGTAATTTCAATGCTTCGGCCAGTGTGCGTAACGAAGTAACCGATAGTGCTGTGTTCGAATTTCTATCGGAGTTAAAACGAATGGTGAACGAACCCGTTACCGAACAAGAGTTAATTGCAGCTAAGGCAGAAATCTCAGGTGCATTCGGTCGTTCACTCGAGAGCCCGCAAACTATTGCCAGCTTTGCGTTGAATACGGCACGCTATAATTTGCCTAAGGATTATTATAATAATTATGTAAAGGCAATTGATGCCGTTACGCTAGCGGATGTGCAGGCTACAGCTAAAAAATACATTCGGCCTGAGAATGCACACATTGTAATTGTTGGTAAAGGTGCCGATGTGGCCGATAAGCTTAAAAAGTTTGGTGACGTTAAGTACTTTGATATTTATGGCGAAAGTTATGTGCCCACAAAAGCTTCAGCATTACCAGCGGATTTAACTGCTGAAAAAGTTATTGCAAAATATATTGAAGCAATTGGTGGTGAAAAGAAAGTGAAGGAATTGAAGAGTGTGAAGACAGCTGCAAAAGGTACCATTCAGGGAATGGAGGTAACAATGCTCAGTTCAAAAAAAGCAGGTGGTAAGTATTTGATGGAATTATCAGTTGCCGGTATGGGCACGATGCAAAAAATCGTGAGCGATGGCAAGGACATTTCTCAAGAGATGCGCGGACAAAAAATACCACTGGATGCGGGTATGAAAGAACTAAGTTTGTTTGAAACTCATATTGTTCCTGAAATTGCACTTGCGGGCATGAACATCAAAGCTACCCTCAAGGGCATTGAAAATGTAGAAGGTGTTGAGGCGTTTGTGATTGACTACGTATTTCCAGCTGGCGGAAAAATCTCAAACTACTTTGACAAAAATTCGGGTCTAAAAATTCAGACTGTAACGTATGTAAAAACCCCACAAGGCGAGGTAGCGGTGCCCATTCAGTTTCAGGACTACAAGGAGGTGAGTGGGGTCAAAATTCCTCATACTCTTTTGCAATCAATGGGGCCGATGAAGCTGAAATTTGAAACTTCTTCTGCGGAAGCAAATGTAAACTTAGAGGATACCCTGTTTAAAGTACAGTAGATTTAATCACCATAATCAAGGAAAGCCGGTTCAAAACCGGCTTTTTTTATTTCGAAAACCAGCTTTTTATAAAAATGCTATGCAGGGTATCTTGTAAAATCCGATTATCCTAAGCATTTTTGCAGCCCTTTAAGAAATTTTAGAATTCAAAAGATATGAAACGCACATTCCAACCTTCGCGCAAGAAAAGAACAAATAAGCACGGCTTCCGCGAGCGCATGGCTACTGCTAATGGCCGCAGAGTATTGGCTTCACGCAGAGCGAAAGGCCGTAAAAAGCTAACTGTATCTGACGAAGGTACACCTAAGACCCGTTAATAACCGGTTTTTGCGCCTCTTGACGGAGGCGTTCAAACTAAATTTATAGAATGAAAAATTCAGAGCGAGAGTCACCCCTCTCCTTTGGAGATGGGCAGGGGGTGAGGCACACATTCAAAAAGTCCGAAAGACTTTCAAAAGAAAAATGGATTCAGGAACTCTTCGAAAAGGGTTCCTCTTTTTATTTATACCCATTCAAAGTTATTCATCAACCGCATCCAGACCCCACGCTTCCGCATCAGGTTCTGATTACAGTCTCAAGTAGGCAATTTAAAAAAGCAGTTGATCGTAACCTGATTAAGCGCAGAATCCGCGAAGCGTATCGCATACAGAAGCACGTGCTTACAATAAAACCAACCATAGTCTTTGCCATCATTTATACCGCAAAAGAGATTCTGCCTTTCGCAGAAATGAAGGCCAAAATTTTGATAGCATTAACCAAACTCAATAACTTCTCTGCTCCAGTACGGGGTGAGGCTTAAGTCAGGCGTTCGGCTTTTATCGAAAAAATTAAGACCTTCGATCCTTCTTATTTCTTTTATGCGCCTTGGCGGTCTTAGCGTGAAATTTAAACGGTCGGTATGAAGCGATTGAAAATTATAAGTGTATTACTGGTAGTAGTTGCGATTGTAGCCTTTACGGTGCCGTCCGAAAAGTATTTCGACATCGCCAAGAGCCTCGACATTTTTGCTACGCTTTTTAAAGAAGTAAACGCTTATTACGTGGATGACGTAAATCCAAAAAAACTGGTTGAAACCGGAATTAACGGAATGCTTAACCAGCTTGATCCGTACACGGATTACATTCCTGAAGAAGACCTCGAAGCATTCAGCATTCAAACTACTGGCCAGTATGCCGGAGTGGGCGCGTTGATCGGCATCGTAAATAAAAAAACAGTTATTACAAATCCTTATGTTGGGTTTCCGGCACATCGCGGTGGTCTGCGCGTAGGCGATGAAATTATTTCGGTGAGTGGCCAGAACGTGCAAGGCAAACCTACTTCCGATGTGAGCTCCTTGTTAAAAGGAAAACCCAATACCGAAGTAGTAATGGAAGTAAAACGACCTGGCGAAAAAAATCTGCTCAGTTTTAAACTTATCCGCGAGAAAATAAAAATCTCTAACATCACATATCGCGAAATGATCGATAATGAGTTAGGCTATATTAAGTTAGATGAGTTTACACCCGGTGCAGCAAAGGAAGTGGAAGCTGCGGTAACTGAATTTAAAAAACAAGGCGCAAAAAAATTGGTACTTGATTTACGCGACAATCTGGGCGGCTCGCTTTACGAAGCAGTTAACATTGTAAACCTTTTTATACCCAAAGGTAAAGAAGTAGTGTCCACCAAGGGCAAAGTAGAAGATTGGAATAAAACGTACACCACACTTAATAATCCACTCGATACCGAGATACCTTTAGTAGTACTTACGAGTGGCAGTAGTGCCTCAGCAAGCGAAATTGTGGCTGGTTCTCTTCAAGATTATGATCGCGCGGTTTTAATCGGGCAAAAAACTTTTGGTAAAGGATTAGTTCAAACTACACGCCAGTTGGCTTACAATGCGCAACTTAAAGTAACTACGGCAAAGTACTATATCCCTAGTGGCCGGTGCATTCAGGCTATAGATTATGAACATCGTAAGAGCGATGGCACAGTTTCAAAATTTGCCGATTCGCTTAAGCGCGAGTTTAAAACCAAAGGTGGTCGTAAAGTTTATGATGGTGCCGGTCTCGATCCGGACGTTCCGGTTGAAGCCACTACGTTTAGTTCAGCCGTAATTGAATTGGTGAATTCGGGTTTTGTGTTTGAGTATGCAACTAAGTATTGCAGCGAACATCCCAATCCGGCATCTATGAAAAATTTCAGACTTTCTGATCAGGAGTATCAAAAATTTACAACATGGGTTGCAGAACAAAAATTTACTTATGCGACCGAACTCGATCAAAAAGCGGATGAGTTAATTGCATCGGCAAAACGCGAGAAGTATTATGACGAGCTGCAATCTCAATTCAATGAATTAAAAACACGTATCGATCAAAATAAAAACACCGCACTCGCAAGGAACAAACCTGAACTCTCACGCATCCTGGAACAGGAGATTGCATTTCATTATCAATTGGCTAAAGGTCAGGTTGAAGTAATGCTCGATCGCGATCCGGAACTTGGACAGGCGCACAAAGTATTGTCTGAAGCTGGGGTTTATCGCAAAATTCTTTCGGCAAACTAATGATGCGTTTACTCAGCATTGAAACTTCTACACAGGTTTGCTCGGTAGCTATTCATCAGCAAGGTGAATTGATAGCTTTTCGCGAATTGCGTGAGCCGCGCTCGGCCGCATCGCAGTTAGCACCCATGATTGATGCAATTATGATTGAGTCAAATACGCAACCAACTATGCTTGGTGCAGTAGTAGTAGCTGCCGGTCCAGGTTCCTATACAGGTCTGCGTATTGGAGTGGCCACTGCAAAAGGAATTTGTTTCGCATTAAATCTTCCGTTTATTGCCGTTAACACATTAGACTTAGTAGCGCAGCAAGGCAAGGAATTAATAAGCAATAAAGCATCATTGCTTTGCCCTATGTTAGACGCACGTAGAATGGAAGTGTATTGTAAGTTAGTAGATTTTAATTTGGATGAAGTGGAACCTACGCAAGCAAAGATTATTGAGGCCACAAGTTTTAATGAGTATCTGGAAAAAAATCCGATTTACTTTATTGGTGAAGGGGCAACCAAGTGCAGAGAGATAATTGCGCACACAAATGCAAACTTTTTAGATGATGTAGTTCCAAATGCTGCTCACTTAGGCAAAATGGGCTATCGTAAATGGATGCAGCAGGATTTTGAGGATACGGCCACCTTCGAACCATTTTATTTAAAAGATTTTCTGATCCGCAAACCAACGGCTTCATAATAGTGTTGAGTATTCAATGGAAAACGAAATAGTAAATAGAGTAAGCAATAGTCAATTGGTAACGTTCGATCTGGAAGAACTTTACACACCAGGCGAACGCATCGTGTTTGATATAAAGCATTTACTCTTTCAGGAACTGATCTTGCGCGAAAAAGACTTTCGTGATTTTATTAAAGACCACAATTGGGTCCAGTATCAGAATAAGTTTGTAGCTATAACATGTTCAGTTGATGCAATTGTACCAACCTGGGCTTATATGCTTTTGGTTTCGGCACTTCAACCCTATGCACAGCAAATTGTGTTTGGTTCTTTACAGGATTTAGAAGCTCGTTTGTTTGAACAAACCCTTAATAATATTGATTGGCAAAAGTTCGCCAATACTAAAGTGGTAATAAAGGGTTGTAGCAAAGTCGAAGTGCCAGTTTCAATCTATGTCGAGGCCACAAATAAGCTTCGGCAAGTGGCTCAAAGCATCATGTATGGCGAACCTTGCAGTACAGTTCCAATTTTTAAAAGAAAAACCACCTGATTCCAATTCTGATTATCAATCAGTTAGCCTGAATAAACCAAAAAAGGCCATTTTTTGTAAAAAATCTTCATTGCAACACTTGCAGATACACACTCAAAGGCTACCTTTGCACTCCCTTTTGAACGGAAAAGGGCTTTTGGTTTGAGAATTCGAAAGGTTTTATAACCACTTCTGTTAGAGAACAACAACATGGATTGTTGAAAATTCTGACAATCGTTCTTTGAATGAATGTAGATTGATAGCGGACCCGGATAATGCCGATGGAGGTATTATCCGAGTTAATTTCTTTAAGAATTGATGCAGCGATGCATTAATGGACAAAACGATTAATGAGGACC
>JAFLBR010000009.1 GCA_017303795.1 Cytophagales bacterium
GAATGTCTGTCGAGAATTAACTTTTTTTAAAAGGTCGTCCAACTTCATTTGTAAATCATAAATTTTTAAAGTCAAAGTCCTCAATTTTGTTATTGGTCGTCTTTGTCTCTAATGGCTTGCCGCTAACAATTGGCTAAACGCATGTCGTATATATCTCGAAATATAAACGATATCGTTTATATTCCTTTTGTCCGTGACGCCAGTGTGATGCATTAATAGCCAATTCACTTGTTTTGCCAATATCTACCAAATCTCAGGTATCTCAAAATTCTATCATTAATTTCTCCAACGGACTTTTGATACCTTTTAAGCTGCGAGTTGATACTTGGGTATAGAGTTCTGTTGTTTTAGGAGAACTGTGACCTAATAACGCCTGAATATGCCGCAAATCAGTCCCGTTTTCAAGTAGATGCGTTGCAAAGGAGTGCCGTAGAGTATGTGGAGACGCTGGCTTAAAAATCTTTGCCTGTCTCAGGCTATGCTGCAATATACTTTGGACGCTCTTACTGCTGTATAATCCTCCTCCCTGACCTTCAAATAAGTATTCCTTGGGCTTATACATCAAATAGTACTTGCGAAGTAATTGAAGGGTTGCATCGCAAAGAATAGTAGTTCTGTCCTTACCACCCTTGGCATCACGAACCAAAAGCAAATGACGGTCACTTTGAATGTCTGTTAGCTTTAGATTTAATAATTCTGATAAACGAAGACCACAACTATAAATGGTTACCAAGATCGATTTGTGTTTAATATTAGTCGTGACCGATAGAAGCCTGGTAATTTCTTCTTCACTTAACACAAGGGGTAATTTGCAAGCTTTTCTAGGACGATCTATTTCGTAAAAGCGTTGCGGCATGTCCAATACCTGTTCATAATAAAATTTGATTGCATTGATTACCTGATTTTGATAGGAAGCCGACTTGCCTTGTTTTACAATTCCATGGATGTAATCCTTAATATCAAGCTCGTTAATTTCAATCAAAGATTTGCCTTGGTTATGTTTAATAAAATTTGCAAAAAGCGAGGTATACGTTTTAGCGGTATTAAAACTATACCGTCTGGTCTCCAGTAATTGTATATATTCTTTTGGACAAGCAGGCTCGCCAAGTGCAAGTTTGTCTGTGTGCTTCTCGTGAATCGCGTTGAGATCAGAAGCAATAGCTTGCGTCCGGATAGGCTTATTCTTGAAAAAATAGCGGCAGTTTATCCATGCCTCACCTTTAAAAGTATTGAAAATCTGTTGCAGATGTGTTGGCGTATTGGGCAGAAAAACCATTTGGTATACCGTTGACCATCTGGGCTTATCAAGCGTTTTGATAAAAATCTGTATCCTCTTCGAAGGAAAAAACTGAAGACCAATACACTTATTTCCATCCACCAGTATATTGCGTAACGTAATTACAGGAAGCTTATTTACAGTAGAATCCATCTTGTTTTTTTTTGCAATCCTATAAAAAAACCATATTTTAACTGTGTTTATACCCGGGTATATCCGGATATAAGCGAGTATAAACTTAATCAGCATGGCTAATAGAAAATGCCCAGTATGTGGTAATCCGCTGACAGGAAGGATCGATCGAAAGTACTGCTCGGATCAATGTCGATATCTGGAAAATAATAAGAATAAGTATGATGCAGAGCGCCCCATCCTTGAAATCAATAGGAGATTGCGGAAGAATCGCGCCATTCTAAAAGCTCTGTGTCCGATTGGAAAATCCACTGTGCGTAAAGAAGTGATGGTGGCAATGGGTTATGATATGACCATATTCTCTTCCCTATTTCTGACTACAAAAAAACAAGTTTATTACTTATGCTACGATTATGGTTTTACACCACTTAAAGAAAAGGGGGTAGAGAAAGCTCTCATTATTACTAAGCAGGATTACATGAACACTTGGGATCCTTGGAAATTTGTAAATAAAAATAATGAAGCTAATAAATAAGCAAGGTCAGCGAGGATGAGCAATTATTTTGATCGAGAGAATGTCAATCAAAATACTTTCTTTAAATTTAGTCACAACTTCCTTGAAATTTTGTCAGTGTTCAAGACGCTAACAAACACCCCAGAAGAACACTAAATAGTTCCCGAAAAACTTAAGGTCTAATTCAGCTCTTTTGGGTAACTCCAGTTAGCCTGTTGTTACTCATATTCCTAAACGACACGATAATCCTGACATAGAAACCTTATTTGGAATTAAAGGTACTTTTCCGATTAATAATTAACAATTAGTAACAGTTTGTTAATGGTTTTTCAGCCTATGCTGAAACCCAAAACGAGTTGATAGCGATAGATTTCATTTACATATTTTGAAAGTGTTCAGCACTTATTGTATCTTTCAACACATATTGCAGTCACAAACAAAAACAGGTGAGTTAACTGGTGAGTACAACCCAGAGCCTGTGGTAAGATATTGAAAATCAAAATGGTAGAAGAGAGGTTACTAACCCTCCTCCTCTGCCAGACAAAGATCCCGCGAAAGCGGGATTTTTTGTTTTGTAAAAGATTGGTAAGTGGGTTTCATGCACAAGCGAAGCCATCTTAAAACTACGCTTAGCAGATTGAGTCTTCTTTAATACAGCTAATCCGAAATTGCAGCTAGTCCAACATCTGTATTTTATCGTTGCTTAAGGGCAGCTTTATATCATGGGCACTAATGCTTTTCGCATCAAATGGTCTTCTTTATTTAAAGGATTTACGGTAATTTTAGAAAGCCTATTTCTTCTTATTCCACTAAATGTTAAGAAGTGATGGGCTTTTTCATAATCGACCATAATGTCTACCAAATTCTTCACCAACTCCAACGAAAACACACTCCTCGAAAAATTCAAAGGCGTATTTACTTACACCAGGGTGGCCGCCTTCGATTCGTTGGTGGGCTACTTTAGGGCTTCGGGTTATTTCCTCATTCGCGAATACCTTAGAACTGTTCCGGCAGTCAGGATTTTGGTCGGCATCAATGTGGATAACCTGATTGGCGAAGCGGCCCGAAAGGGGCTTGAATTTAAGTTCAACGCCAACGAAACCCGCGATGAGTTCTTTAAGCGCCTGAAGGAAGACATTCAGGAAGCAGATTATAGTAAAGATGTAGAAGAAGGTATTCTGGAATTCATTCACGATGTGAGTGTCGGTAAGATTCAAATCAAAGCCCACCCCGATAAAAACATTCACGCCAAGATTTACATTTTCAGACCCGAGCCTTTCAATTCACACAATACAGGCTCGGTTATTACAGGCTCAAGCAACCTTACCGTGCCAGGGCTTGAAACAAACTTTGAATTTAATGTAGAGCTGCGCGACTTCGATGATGTGGCCTTCGCCACCAAAACCTTTGAAGAGTTGTGGGCCGAATCAATAGACATTAGCCCCGAAGATGTTGAGTCAACCAAGGATGCCACTTATCTAAATGAAAACTTCACGCCTTTCGAAATCTACATCAAGTTCTTGATTGAGTATTTCGGAAAAAGCATTGACTACGATCCCGAATCAATTGAAGATCTTCCGAAAGGCTACACCAAACTTCGCTATCAGGTAGATGCTGTAAACGAAGGCTACCAGAAACTCATGAAGCACAATGGCTTCTTCTTATCTGATGTTGTCGGTTTAGGAAAAACTATCGTTGCCGCTATTATCGCTAAGAAATTCTATTGGCGCACCGGGCCTAGAACCAAAACACTGATTGTGCATACGCCCCCGATGGAGGGAAGCTGGCGCAAAGTGATTTACGATTTCGATGTGCCGGGTGTAGACTTTATTACCAACGGCAGCTTGCACAAAGTAAAACACCCGGATGATTATGATTTGATTGTAGTAGATGAAGCCCACAAATTCCGCAGTGATGAATCGGATATGTTCGATCAGCTTCAGAAACTTTGCAAAACCAAACGCAGACGCCCCGCTGCCGATGGTACCACCGACAAAAAAGTAGTGCTGATTACAGCTACTCCGCTCAATAACCGCCCGGAAGATATCCGAAATCAGATATACCTTTTTCAGGACTCGAAGCAATCCACACTTGAAATCGGAAACCTCCAGCATTTCTTCAGGCCCTTGATTGAAGATTATAAAAAAATCAAAAAGGAAACAGACAAAAAGAAAATTGCACAGGAAGTAAAACGCATTTATGCAGAGATACGAACCAAAGTGCTGCAACCCTTGATTGTAAGGCGCACCCGCACCGATTTACGCATTACCGAAGAATACAAGCAAGATCTTATTCAGCAGGGTGTAATGTTTCCGGATATTCAGCCGCCCAGGCAAATACTCTACAAACTCAACGCAAGCCTTGAACAATTGTATGAAGAAAGCTTTGCCTTGATACGCGATACCAACGATGGCTTAAAGTACTTCCGCTATCAGGCCATCAAGTATCTGATACCCGAAGTAAAAGCCAACTACAAACAGGCCGACATGATTTCAGAGCAGTTGGCTATTATCATGAAAACTTTGTTGGTGAAGCGCATCGATAGCAGCTTCTTTGCCTTCAAGCAAAGCTTGCGCAGATACCACGATGCCAACCGGGCTATGGTAAAAATGTTTGAGAACGATCGTGTGTTCATTGCACCCAAGCTGGCGGTAAATGAATTCATCAACAGCGACAACGAAGCCGAATTGATTAAACTCTTCGAAGAAAGTACCGACCCCAACACCATTCGCCAGTTAAGCCAGGCCGATTTTCGTGAAGGATTTTACGAAGGCCTGTTGCACGACCAGCGCATACTGGATCAATTGATTGCCAAATGGGAGAAGGTAGTAGATGATCCCAAGTTGGATGAATTAGTGAAGCGATTGAAAACAGAATTATTTTCATCGGAAATAAACCGGCATGGTAAACTGGTTATGTTCTCCGAATCGAAGGAGACCACCCTTTATTTATATGATGAACTGAAGAAGCGGGGCTTTACCAAACTGCTGGCAGTAGATAGCGAAAATGTAAAAGATCTGGTGGGTGTGATTGCCGAAAACTTTGATGCCAACCACAATGCCATGCTTCAAAAAGATGATTACAATTTCATTATCACCACTGAGGTATTGGCCGAAGGTGTAAACCTGCATCGGGCCAACATCATTGTGAACTACGACATTCCCTGGAATGCCACCCGACTGATGCAGCGCATTGGCCGCGTGAACCGCGTAGGTACCAAAGCGCCCAACATTTACATCTACAATTTCTTCCCTACCTCGCAAGCTGATAATGATATTGAACTGAATAAAAAAGCCTTTGTAAAACTTCAAGCCTTTCATTCTGCCCTGGGCGAAGACAGCCAGATTTATACACACGATGAAGAGTTCAGTTCCTTTGGTTTGTTCGAGCGCATACCGGAAGAGGAGCGCGATGAACGCCTGGTGTATTTAAGTGAACTCCGAAAATTCCGCGCTGAAAACCCCGAGCAGTTCCGCAAGATTGAAAACATGCCCAAGCGTGCCCGTGTAGGCCGCAAGGAAAAAACGCGTGAACATTCCACGCTCTGCTACCTTAAAAACAACAGGCGCGACAGCTTTTACTTTTGCAACAACGAAAGCAGTTACAGCGAACTCACCTTTGTGGAAGCCGCCCGTATTTTCGAATCAAAGGTCACGGAAAAAGCGATACCCATACACGCCAACCATTACAACCACATCAACCTTGCGTTGGAGGTATTTAAAACTGAAATGTTTATTAAATCACTGGGCGACCGCGCTACGGTAAAACTCGGACCCAACGAAAAAAATGCCATTGCCTTTTTGGGCAACGTAAGTTTGTTTGAGTTTGTAACCGAAGACGAGCGGAAACTGCTGGACTTGGTGAAGCTTGCCATCAGGCGCGGGCGCTTTCAAAAATTGCCGCGCGAAATCAACAAACTGCTGAAAACCATTAAACAGGAAAAGACCAACCGCGTAGATCAATTTCACTTGTTGATGAAGATTGTGAAGAACTACCCGATTGCTATAGCGGAAGAAGACGAAGGCCCCACAACTGTGGCCCAGCCGGTGCGCGAAAGCAAGTTGCCGGAAATTATTATTTCAGAGTCATTCTCGTAAGCAATGGGCACCGGAGATATTATCCTATACCAAAACGCTGAAGGGAACATTAAGCCAGATGTGCGTCTAAGGTCACAGATTGTGACCTTTAAATGAAATGATATGAAAGAACTATCTGTTATAACCACTCCTGATTTTATCGCCACAAAAATCCTTTTTTTGCGAGGAGAGAAAGTGCTTTTAGATGCTGACTTAGCTTTGCTCTATGGCGTAGAAACGCGAGTCTTAAATCAGGCGGTTAAAAGAAATGCTGATCGATTTCCAGCCGATTTTATGTTTGAATTGACACGAGAAGAATTCAATTCTTTGATGTCACAAATTGTGATATCAAAACCCGGACGGGGTGGCCGTAGGAAATTACCTCTTGCCTTCACCGAGCAAGGGGTAGCCATGCTCAGCGGCATTCTCAACAGTCCGCGGGCGGTAGAAACCAACATTGCCATTATGCGCACGTTTGTGGCGTTGCGTAAACTCATGGAAACCAATAAAGACCTCGCTGCCAAAATCCGGCAATTGGAAAAGAAATACGATCAACGTTTTAAATTAGTGTTCGATACCATTCAAAAACTGATCAAACAAGAAAAAGAAGCAAAACCCATTGGGTTTGAAATCGGAAAAAAGAAATAACACGCATCCATGACCCAACAAGAACTCCAACAAATTTTTGAATCTGAATTCAACTGGAACAACTGGAAGCAGGTAATGAACTTTGTCTTTCCTGAATTTCAGTTCGACATTATTACACAGGAACTTCCATTGGATAGCGAGCATCGGAAGAAGTTTGCACACTTCATAAAACACCACGGCAGTGGCGTTTTAGCTGACGGTGAAAAGATTGTTCTGCTGGAAACCTCCCTTAAAGAATCGGTTCGGCTTGATCGCAATGTAAAGTCAGTAAGGAAATTGATTTCTAATGAATCATTAAAGGTTATCAAATAGGTATTGGGGTTTTTCATAATGATGATAAAACCAAATGGCGATTTACATTAGTGGTGCGCGAGTTCTCGCCAGCACTAACGGTTGTAGACAAAAAACCGGAAAGCTACACCTATGTGTTTGGCGAAGGTGAAAAGGGACGCACTGCGGCAAAGCGCTTTTTTGATTTAGCCAAAAAATCTAAGAAGAGTTTAAAGGATCTTGAAGAAGCGTTCTCTGTTGAAGCGCTGTCAGACGATTTCTTTACGAAGTACAAAGAACTCTATAAAGAGTTTGAAAGCGATATTGTTAGTAATGCATCACGGTTAAGTTTATTCAAAGTGCCTGACCGCGAAAAGGCTGCGCGCGATTTTGTGAAACGCATGATGGGCCGTGTAATCTTTCTTTACTTTTTACAAAAGAGAGGTTGGATGGGCTGCAAAGTGAAGTGGGAAAATGGTGATGAGAAATTCATGAAACACTTCTTTGAAGCTGCTGAGGAAAATGAACTATTCTACCACAATTACCTTCGCCCTCTATTCTTCCATGTGCTGGCCGAAAAGCGTGAGAAGGTGGATGAGGACTGTATTATCAACAAGAAAAACTTTGGCAAAGTACCTTACCTGAACGGTGGTTTGTTTGAGAAGGATGAGAACCACCCTGAAATGCTCACCCTTTCACATGGCATCTTTAAAAAGTTCTTTGAAATTCTGGAAAGCTACAACTTCACCATTATCGAAGATGACCCGGAATACAGAGAAGTAGCCGTTGACCCGGAAATGTTAGGTCATATTTTTGAAAACTTGCTCGAAGACAATAAAGAGAAGGGTGCTTTCTATACGCCAAAAGAAATTGTGCAGTATATGTGTAGGGAAAGCTTGCTGGAATACCTTACCACTAAACTTTCTGAAAAGATTAAGGTTGACTCAAAGGAATTGAAAGATGCACTTCGTCAATTTGTAACCCTACATCACTTTGCACCTATTAACAACATAGACCAACGGGCTGATGAATATATTATTCAAGCCTTAAAGGATGTAAAAGTCTGCGACCCTGCTATTGGTTCCGGTGCGTTCCCCATGGGTGTGCTGCATGAAATGTTTCGCTTAATTGAGTTTTTTGAAGACCGCGACTCATTGTATTCGATCTGGAATATTGAAAAGTGGGATGCAGCCCGCTTTAAAGAAAGTATTATTCAAAACTCCATTTACGGTGTAGATATTGAAAAAGGAGCGGTGGACATTGCCAGGCTGCGTTTTTGGCTTTCCATTATTATTGATGAAGAAGAGCCCAAGCCATTGCCTAACCTCGACTATAAAATTGTAGTGGGCGATTCACTGCTTAGCAAGTTTGATGGACACATCCTTGAAATAGACTGGAATATAAAAGTTGATGTAAACGCTAAAAATGATTTAAGTAAGCGCGTTGCAGAATTAGCTCAACGTATTAAAGATGGTCTTCAACTAATTGCTAAAAAGCAGGAAGAGTTTTTTCAAACAGAAATTGAAAATAAAGATCAATTACTCACAGAAATACGAAAGTTGAAAATTGAACTATTGCTTGATCAACTTAAGTTCAATAAAGGGAAGTACATAGACACCCACCCACTAAAAGGTGGCTTTGCACCCACAGCAAAAGAGAAAAAGCAAAACCTGGAGCGAGAACTAACCATAAAGAAGTATGATGACCTGCAGGCATCGCTTCAAGTTTTGTTAAAAGACGCTAAAAAACCGTTCAATCATTTCGATTGGAATCTTGACTTCCCGGAAGTATTAAATCCATTAATAAGAGGTGAAAAACGAGGCTTTGACATTGTTATTGCTAACCCCCCTTACATGCGTGTACAGGAAATAACCAAGTCACTTCCTGACGATAAAGATGCATTGGAAGCAAAATACCAAAATGCCCGGATGTCTTACGACTTGGCAAATTTGTTTTTTGAATTAGCCATCAACCTTTCCCACAAGCGCTCTACTAATTGCTTCATCTTCCCGCACAAATTCTTTAATGCAGCCAGCGCAGAAGTGTTCCGCGATTATTTATGGAAGGGTAAGTATGTAGATAAGATCGTTCACTTCGGGTGTTTAATGAAGCGGATACTTACACCTGCATTACGCATTTTAGCCCGGTGGCTAATGAAGGGTTTGATTTAATAAAACTTGAATTTGGCGAGAACTGGGCACGTGCTCTTACAAAGCTTGAGTTCAGCTTTGTTAGTTATGAAGACTTGCTAAATGCTTCAAAGTTATATGGATCAAATCAGTGGATATTTTTCAAAAACAAATTAGCTTTTAATGCATTTGATCGAATCTATTCAGACAACCGACTTTTTGAAAACACTTTTCTTTGTTTTGTAGGCCTCCAGACAAGTCATGATAAACTCTATTTTTTACATGTAACTCACGAGGATAAAAAACATTACCATGGTGTAATTGAATTAAATCAAGAGGCTATTCAAGTTGAAAAAAAATACTTCAAACCAATGCTTAAGGGAAAAGATGTTCATCGATATGCTCCTCTTTCCACAGACATCTATGTTTTCTTTCCTTATGAAATTAAGAATGAAGAACTGTCTATTGTTGATTTGCAAGATTTAAAAGAGGATTATCCACTAACATATCAATACGTAAAATCTTACGAGAAAGAATTTAAAGGAAGAGAGAGCGGCAAAGCAAAAACAATGAAGCACTGGCATGCTTACATCTATCCAAAAAATTTGACAAAATTCGAGCAGATGAAAATATCAAGCATGGAGATTTGCTCAAAACATCCCAATGTGACATTGAACTACAACAACCTTTATCACAATACAAAAGTTTATAGTTGGGTTAAGAAAGATGAAGTGAAAGAGAGCTATGAATTTTTCTTATCAATCGCCAACTCTAGTTTAATGTGGTGGTTCTTAAAAAATACTGGAGACACATTACAAGGCGATGCACGGACTTTAAAAACCAACTATCTTAATCCATTTCCTTTACCGAAGGTTATTTCTAAAGAAACTGATAAATTCTTCAAGAAGAAGGTTGAAAATATTATTAAACTAAAGGCTTCAGGCAAAGAAACCATACAGCATGAAAAGGAAATTGATGCGCTGGTTTGTAAGCTTTATGAGCTAACCTACGAAGAAGCAAAAGAGGTCGATCCTAAAATAGAACTGAACGAATCAGAGTATAACTCGCTTAAATTACAATAACATGACATTAGCCGAGCTAAAAAATCTATCGAGTAAATACAATGCCTATCTCAATGGCGATGCCAGCTTGTATGCAGATGTAAATGCCATGGATAAAAAGACTATTGCAGCATTAAAGAAGGAATACCTTGATTCTGTTAACAGAGGGCGGCCGGTTCAGGTGTTTCGTTATGTTTTATTGAATCTCATCGAGCAAGGATTTGCAATAACCCCGGAGTCTTTTGAGCAGGTCAAGAACAAACTTGAAAAGCGCCAAGTAGATGATTACGCATTTTTAAGCAGTGAGGCCAAGGCAAATTTTAAAGCTTATCCGGCAAAGAAGAAGAGCTTCTTTGTAAACTGGAAGAACCCCGCTACCATTCTGTTTCCTTTTTTATATACAGAAGAAATAGCTAAACAAGTGGAGAAGGAACTTGAAAGTATTTTGGATACTATTATTAAATCCCTCAAGCTCACCAATGTTCAAAAGCATATTGTTGATTTTAACGGCCCTCAAAACTATGGTTCGGCCAGGTGTTGGGGCTCCATATATCCTGTTGATCGCCCTTCACACAAAGATTCTTACCAGTTGCATTTTAGTGTAAACGCTAATGGCTTTGATGGTGCTTTATTCAGTGGGTCAAACATTGCGCGTGAAGCCTCCATCGATGAACGAGAGAATAGCAGCACTCTTGAAGGGCTTGTTTCATTTTTAGGAAGTAAGAAAGAACGCTGGCTTGAGTTGAATCAAAGCAAGTTCATTGAAAAGGAACCTCAGAAGCCAGAGCAATTTCGTGTACCCCTTAATCAAATATTCTATGGCCCTCCGGGAACCGGCAAAACATACCACACCATTAGCGAGGCTGTAAAAATTGTAGAAGAATTATCGGATGTAGATTTTGAAAATCTCTACAGCAATCGAACCGAGCTTAAAAAAGTATATGAGAAATATGTAAGCAAAGGGCAGATTGCTTTTACAACATTTCACCAATCTCTTAGTTATGAAGACTTTATTGAGGGAATAAAGCCACAAACCGTAAAACAAACCAATGGCGATACGCAGGTAACCTATGATGTAAAGCCTGGCATTTTCAAATCGCTCTGCGAGAATGCAGCGGGCTATCAGGCTACTAAACAGGGGTTGGCGCAAACAGATCAAAATAAGTTTGTGCGTGAAGACTTTTCAAAGGCACTCTTTTATAAAATGTCGCTTGGCGATAGTACATCCACGGAAGACGATGTGATATTTGATTATTGTATTAAGCACAATGTTGTATCGCTTGGTTGGGGTGGTAATGTGGACTATTCAAAATGCCAAACTGAATCAGATATAAAAGCACTGGTGGATGAAAATAATGTAGATAAATCTGCTGGTGGCTACATGAACTACTTTAAGCTATACATCAAGACCGGAAACTATATAGTTGTATCCAAAGGTTTGTACCGATTTAGAGCTATTGGTAAAGTAGTTGGCGATTACGAATATGACCCCGCTTCAGAAATCGGCTATCATCATTTTAGAAAGGTAGATTGGATTATTAAAGATGTTGATTTACCCGTTGATGATATTTACACAAAGCAATTCAGTCAATCATCGTTGTATAAACTTGTTCAGGATAATATCAAGTTCAACTTCTTCGACCAGTTTAAAACAGAAACGAAAGTTCAAATTGAAAACATAAAAAGAAACTATGTGCTCATTATTGATGAAGTCAATCGAGGCAATGTTTCTCAAATCTTCGGTGAACTCATAACGCTTTTAGAAGAGGATAAACGCAAAGGCAACAATGAAGAACTGTTAGCCATGTTGCCCTATTCTCAAAAGCCATTCGGTGTGCCCAACAATCTTTATTTGATAGGCACCATGAATACCGCTGATAAAAGTGTGGAGGCGCTGGATTCAGCCTTGCGCAGAAGGTTCTTCTTCAAACAAATGCTACCAAATGCAGATTTGCTATCGCCAGAGTTTGTCATTTTCAATTTGTGGGATCAGTATTCCAAATCAAATGAAGCCGAGTATAGCAAACGGGAAAAGGTATTGTATGAATTTGTTGGTCTCTCCATTAACCATGACAGAGACGATAAACTTTGGGAAGCCTATGAAGGTGAAGCCGCAGTTGAAGAAATCGAGCAATACTTTGCAACAAATGGTCTTTCATTATCCGGAGTGAATCTCAAAAAACTTCTTACCATAATTAATTTCAGAATTGAAAAGTTATTGGGCATTGATCACACCATTGGCCATGCCTACTTTATTCATATTTATCAAGCTGAAAATCCATTAGCAGCTTTGAAGCAAACATTTAGTAAAAACATACTTCCATTACTTCAGGAGTACTTCTATGGAGACTATGGTAAAATTGGATTAGTACTTGGAGAAGGGTTTGTAACTGCGAAGAAAGACAAAACTTTAAAGTTTGCAGCTTTCAAAGAGATGGACCAGAACACCAGAGAAGATTATGAAGGAAAGCCCGTGTATGAGTTAACCAGCCCGGATGATTGGACAAAGGAACACTTTATGGGCATCTATAGTTAGGCATGAAGCAACAACGCTATATATCAGTTTTTGAACACGAAACACTTCAAACTTATGAGAATGAAGCGGGGAAGTTCATTACCCCTGAGCAATTAGAAGCACTGTATGGTTTTAATGACCGGCATGGGAATAAGTATTTTACACCAGTCAGACAAGGCGTTAAGTTTGCTCAATACGTGGGTGTTATCCAAATTGGCCGAACTACAATAGAAGTACTACCCAAGACTGATCAAAGCAACGACACGCACAAATGGCACAACATTTTGTTGCAAATGCTGGCAGAATGCAAAAAGATAAAGCGTGAGTCAGTTTCGGAAGCTTCGCTGCGCAA
The DNA here is from genome assembly GCA_017303795.1 of Cytophagales bacterium. GTDB lineage: Bacteria > Bacteroidota > Bacteroidia > Cytophagales > Cyclobacteriaceae > ELB16-189. Next base: position 12,974 of record JAFLBR010000009.1, read on the forward strand.
GCGTGAAAACTCTCTACTTGATCTATACATTGAAATGTATCTGGATGAAGTAGAGAAAATCATTCAGTCGGGCTTTACCAAGAAATACCTTCGCCTTCAACAACAGAGCACAGCATTAAAAGGGAAACTCATTTTTGATAAGCACTTAAGAAAGAATTTAATTCACAAGGAGCGCTTTTTCACCGAATACACAATTTACACACAAGACAACCTTTATAATCAAGTAGTAAAAAGAGGACTTGAGGTTATTGAGAAATTGAATTGCAGCAGTTCTTTAAAGGATCGGTCAAACGCCTTATTGCTTTATTTTCACACCGTCTCAGATATAAAGCCAACAGAAAAGACTTTTGAAAGACTTACCATTACTCGCAACACACAACGCTATAAAGAAGCTCTTTACATCGCCCAACTCCTTATCCTGAATTACTCACCAGATATCAAATCAGGAACCGAAGATTTGTTAGCCATACTCTTTGATATGAATCAACTATGGCAAGAGTATATTTTATTACAACTCAAAAAGTCAGCACCAGAGGGAGTAAGTGTTTACAAGGGTTCTAAACCGTTTTGGGAAAGCCAACCCATCGATCCGGATATTGTAATTGAAACCGCAGATGGATTCCATATTCTGGATACTAAGTGGAAAGTGTTAGATCAATCCAAACCAAGCGCAGCAGACCTAAAGCAAATGTTTGCTTACAACATTTATTGGAACTGCCAAAAGAGTATTCTGCTTTATCCTAAAACCGATTCAAGCCCGGATGATTTTTATGGCTCCTATTATGAAGGCTTCAAAGAAGGGCATGGATGCCAGTTGGCCTATGTAAATCTATTAGACCTGGAAGGACGACTGGATAAAAGCTTCTCAAAGCAAGTTTATCGTTTTACTGAAATCAAATGTATCTAAAAAAAATCGGTGAAAACATTGTGCCCGCAGGCTGGTACGAAGATCCTGCTGCACGCCAGGCCGCATTGGAATATTGGCTAAAAGATTCCTTGTTTCCGCTATTCAAATGGCTGGAGGAGGCTATGGTAAACGAGTTTAAGCTGATTCCGGCCATGTACAGTTATAACATTTGCATTAACCACAAGTGGCACAAAGATTTGCGCACAGCAGAAGAAATTGGCGTTCACATTAATGACGAAATTTCTCGCATTGGGTGCGATAATTTGCAAATTCAACTGGTGATTGATTTGTTGCATCCGCACGTGCGGTGGGGTACACTTGTAAACCTTTATCTTGAAAAAAGATCGGTGCTATTTGACGGTGAGGATTTTGAGTGCGATGTAATAGTGATGGAGCCTATGTATTTCAGTATAGCAGAGCCGTTGTCGTTGCAGGCGGCTGGTACCATCATAGAAAATGTGCTGATTGATTTACGGATTAACTATGTGGTTAATAGTTAGCTGGTAACATTAAAAAAGTAATATAGCTCAGTAAAATATTGTAATTATGATTACTCAACTACTCCTTCTTATCGCACCCATAATTATTGTAGCGGTCGTTCTGCTTTACCTGAGACGTAAGAAGTAATAACCAAAATGATCTTCAATCAGGCAAAAACCTGCCCCAACTCATAGTTCGAAGAATTAAATCCTAATTCTCCGTAACCACCGGGTTGCCGGCATTTATCCACTCATTCATGCCACCAGAATAATTCTTAATGTTTTTAAAACCATGCTTGGCCAGCAACGAATAGCCTATAGAAGCACGGTCGCCTGCCTGGCAATGAATTACTACTTGTTGATCTTTCTTGATTTTGCTCAGATTTTTTTCGAGTGTACCAATAAACACATGGTCGGTGTCTTTAATGTGGCCCGATTTATATTCGCTGGAGCCGCGCAAGTCAACTACTTGCGTATGATTGGTTTTTAAAATCTCTTTGAATTCGTTTAACGAAATTACGTTTGCTTTTTCGAGTGAGCCCGCCCATTCCTTTACATCAGGCACGTAACCATAAATGTTATCCAAACCAATGCGCATCAACTTACGCACCAGGTCGTCATGCTTGCTTTCTTCAGCAATCAGAATAAAAGGTTCTTCGTAGGTAATAAACCAACCCATCCAGGTTGCAAAGGCATTGTTGCCTTGTATATTAATGGAACCGGGAATAAAGCCCGCGGCAAAATCCTGCTTTAATCGGGTATCAATTACTTTAATGCCTTTATCCATCGCAGCTTTTAAATCCTGCATGGATAATTTCTTCAACTTCGGCACTTCCGTTAACAAGGGTCTTTCAACCTTGTTTAGTTTTTTCATCATCGCAAAATACTTAGGCGGCTCAGGCTGATCTTCCAATAAGTATTTGACAAATCCATTTTCATCGTTCTCGTGTTGCAGCGCCCAGTTGCGTACTTTTTCATAGCCCACGGTTGTACTGGGCACAGCACCCAATGCTTTACCGCAAGCTGAACCGGCTCCATGGCCGGGCCACACCTGAATGTAATCTGCCATCTCACGGAAACGCTCTATGGATTTAAACATCTGTTTTGCGCCAACTTCTTTAGTGCCAATTATGCCGGCCGCTTCTTCCAATAAATCGGGCCGACCGATATCGCCCACAAAAACAAAGTCGCCTGTAAATAACATTACGGGTTTATCGCTGGCCGGAGTATCGGTTAATAAAAAGCTTATGCTTTCAGGTGTATGACCAGGCGTGTGCAACACTTCTAACTTAAGGTTGCCTACTTTAAACACACTACCATCTTTTAAACCCTCGTGTGCAAATTCATAAAGCCAACCCTCACCGCCTTCATCCGACAAATACATTTTTGCTCCTGTTAACGCTGCGAGTTCGCGCGAGCCGGAAAGAAAATCGGCATGGATATGCGTTTCCGCGATGTGCGTAATTTTCATGTTGTTCTGCTTCGCAATTTCCAGGTAGGTATCTACATCGCGCTTGGGGTCAATTACCAGCGCTACGCCTGCTTTCTGGCATCCAATAAAATAGCTTGCTTGTGCAAGGGTCTTGTCGTAAACGTGTTGAAAGAACATATCTGCGTTTTGATTAGTTAATGGTGCAAAGGTGCTGAGTGAAGAACTTGTAAAGTATGACCTTTCTCAGGTACCAATTTTTTGTTCAATTTATTTCAGGGTGCAATTTCTGATTTTTTAACAAAATGATGGCATAGATTAGTTCGGTTTACCGAAACTCATATCCAAAACCCATTAGCTGGGTAAGCAGCGTGTTGGGTGCATCGGTAGCGGTAATCCGGCCTTCCAGTTTTGGCGCTATGGGCGAGTGCTTTGCCAGATACTCTTGCACCACACTATGTAATGTAGCTCCTAGTCGTTTTGGCTCTGCTACATTGTCAACCCGGCAAATGGTAGTATCCGGATCGCCTTCGCGTTCGCACGCTACAAACGTGTAACTCTTTTTTAAATCTATTGGGCTACCACCAACCCGAATCCAATTCACGCGCTTGCCGGCATCATTGGCAATGGTGAAGTTTACTTCCATGCCTTTCATGCGAACAACCCACCCACCAAAACGTTTGGCCGGATCTTTCGCAAACGCATTTTGTAATTCTTTTTCCATCCAATCCCAAAGCTGTTGGCCCGTAATGGTGCCACGCTTGGCTTCACTATCCACTGGCAACATGCTCCATAAATAGTCCATGGTAATATCGGCTATGCCTGTCTTAGCATCGGGTACTAATGGTGGGCAAAACCTAAACCCATTGCTTAACGCGATGTCGGGTTTAAATTTCCACATGATGGCATCGGTAATAAAATTGTCCATGGGGGTTTCTATTACATAGTAGCGCACCAGTGGTGTTTTGGTTTTACCGATTACGCGATCTAACTCTTTTGCATACGGCTTGCGCACTTCCGCCACCAAGGCTTTCATTTCCTGATCTTCCGGATATAGTTCAGGATCAACATCCAGTAACTGGTAGGATTGATCTTTGATTACACCGTTCTCAATCACAAAATCAAGTTTGGCAATAAACGAACCAAACGCTCCGGGCTCTGTAACTTTTGCATGCAAACCATGAATGGGTTCGCGTACACGCTCGTGCGTATCGGCACCCAGAATATAATCTACACCTTTTACAAAAGGCATGTTGGCTAAGCCCACTTGTTGCGCCAGGCCCATGTGGGTTAACAAAATTACCACCTGGCACCCTTCATACTCGCGCAGCACTTTGATATACTTCGCTACATTTTTTTCGGGCTGCGTAAACAGAATGCCTTCGCTATAGGCAGGCGATTGCCGTTTGGGTGTAAGCGGATCGTTATAGCCAATAAACCCAATTTTAAAATCACCAAATCGTTTTACATAATAAGGCGGAAAAATCAAATCACCATTAAATGCATCGTTGGTTTGATGAAACATGTTGGCGCATACTTTTGCACTGTTGTAGGCAAACATATCTTTCATCATTACATCCTTACCATACACTACTTCCCAATTGCCGGGCAGCATCAGATCATAACCAATGTTATTCATTAGCGGCACTATTGCCCGGCCTTCACTTAGTGCGGCCACACCTCCACCCTGAAAACAATCGCCACCGTCAATCAACATAGTGTTGGCTGGATTTTGTGCGCGCAAGTTTTGAATCATGGATTTTAATACAGCATACCCGCCACGCTTTTTATAAATTGGGTTTCCGTTTTCAATAAAAAATTCATCGTGTGTAAGCAGTTGCGCGTGAATGTCGGCCGTTTGCAGTAACGTTATAACTTTTGCTCTGTTTTGCTTAACGGCATGGTTTGAAAAAAACTCTTTGCTTTTAAGTGTTGCATCGCCCGTATTCAATGCTGATGCTGACACGGGGATTAGGCCGCCACCCACACCTAAGGCTAAGCCAAGGCTTCCGGCTCTCTTTAAAAAATCGCGCCTGCTGTTTTCTGAAATCTGCACATGCAATTCTTTTTCTTTAGCCGAAATGGTTTCGCAATTTTTACAAGAACAGGTTGGGTTGTGCAGATTCATAACACGGTAGATTTATAGGTGAAATGATTTCTATTTAACTACGGGCTTGCCCGCAGCTTGCCAGGCTTGTATGCCTCCACTTAATTCAAATACTTGTGTAAATCCTTCCTGCTTTAAAATTTTTGCTGCCTTATTACTTCTTACTCCGGCTGCACAATACACATACACGGGTTTGTTTTTTTGTAAGGTGCTAATCTGTTGTTTGAAGTTACTATCATTTACATTCATTAATGTGGCTTCAGCTAAATGACCACTTTTATACTCACCGGGCGTGCGCACATCCAGAATAATTTTTTCGGTTTTGGATGCTACTTCCTTTTCAAAATCGGTTACTGAGAGAATTGCGTTTGGTTGCGCCTGAATAGTTGTTGCAAGTGCAAGCAACATCAGGATTGTAATTGTGTTTCGTAGTTTCATGCGTATTCGTGTTAGATGTTTGCTATGGAATGTTTGCTTGAGTTTTAGTTAACTCCTTTCGGGTTTCAATAATTGGCAAGAATGGGCCGTACTTATGCTGCGCTTCATCAAAGCCATCGGCATACGGCCCGAATGGATGATCGATTGGTTTTTTAGAAATATCCGGCCAATCATTCGAAAGATCTTTTTTCGGGCGAGGTAAGGAGTTTACATACGCAGCAATATTCCAGGCTTCTTCATCGCTTAACTGTGGCTCCAGATAAGTTGCACCCAAGGGCATGTTTGCTTTTATATATCCGGCAAAGCGCGACAACCGAAACAAACCTGCACCATCGTTATAACTATCTTTTCCCCACAAGGGTGGATATGTCCATGACGTTGAGTCCGGAGGTTTTATGCCTTCTCCATTTTTTCCATGGCACACCACACACTTTTCCGCGTACAACATTTTTCCTTTGGCGGAATCAGCAGACGTGTTTAAGTATGATAACTCCACCAGACCTGCACCTTTTGGCGTTTCTCCTTTCGGAATACTTGCACCGAGCCACTTAATATAACTCACCATCGCTTTCATTTCGCGCGAATTGTTTTGCAACGGCTGACCATTAAGACTTCGTTCTATACAATCATTCACTCTTTTTTCAATTGATTCTGCGGTGCCGGAACGGGCGCGGAATTTTGGATAGGTGGAAGCCACTGCACTGTAATTATTACCAAAGGGTTTTGTGCCCGCATCTAAATGACAATTCTGGCAATTCATTCCATTGCTGATAGCCATTACCTTTCCTTGCGGCCCGAGGTAATCGGCAGTATGCGCAATTAATTCCCGACCATAACGAATTTCATTACCTGTCTCATCATTAGGTAAGCTTGAAACATCGGGTGCTTGCCAGGGATCATTTACAACCGTTGAATCCATTTTTGTAACGGGAGTAATTGGATTGAACCAGTTAGCAATTTGAGCTGGCCCAATAAACAAGGTAACAATTATCAGCGCAAGCGAAACCAACACCACACTTAGCAAGCCCATAAGTGCACGCACCGACTTTACTAATGTTGCATCTTGTTTTGCCTGATTTTGATTCATGCCTGATCCATTTTCTTTTTGAAGGTAACAAAAGTAAAAACAAGACTTACTCCAATCATAAAATATGCATCAATCTTAACCAGCCTCGTTTTCACAAATTTACCGGTCGACCTTACGGCATTCAGTAACCAACATTACACAACAAGTATATTTATGAGTAACATCCATCACACATATACTGTACTTGTTTAGTAGCTTTGCCACTTCTAAATTTTTAAACTTGATTCTACAGGTTTTTATTATCGGTCTGGTGGCCAGTTTTATTGGGTCCATCCCGCCCGGCACACTTAATATAATGGTGTTGCAGATGGGTCTTGAGAATAAAATCCGCACGGCTATGCGTTTTATCTTAGCCGTTGCACTTATTGAATATCCCTATGCGTGGATTGCCGTTGAATTTGAATACCTGATCACATCCTCACCAGTAGTTCAGCAAAACTTTAAACTATTGGCAGCAGTTGTCATGCTGGCACTTGGTATTCTGGGGTTATGGTCGGCCCGCAAACCTTCATCCTTAACCGTAAAACTTCAGGAGAGTGGATTCAGAAAAGGATTGATCTTGAGTATCCTCAATCCGCAAGCTATACCGTGGTGGATTGGCATGACTGCGTATCTTAAAGTACAAGGTTGGATTGTACTGGATACCAACTGGCGGTTGCACAGCTATGTGTTGGGTACTTCAGTAGGTGTACTTATTCTGCTGGTGTTGTTGGCTTTTCTGGCTCAGAAGCTGGCTACCATTATAAAACATAATAGAGTAGTGGCACTTTTGCCGGGTATAATTCTTACCCTGTTGGGATTAGTTGCACTTTACTCGTACTTCGCTACGGAGGTGGTAACATAAGTCACAGAACTTTTTTGATAACTACATTAGTTTTACAGGCATGATCAAAGGAACAAGACTCTATAGCATCTTAAAACACAAGTGCCCGCGTTGCCACGAAGGTAGTTTGTACTGCACCGGCCCTTATCAGAAAGGGTTTACAAAAATGCATGAGAACTGCACCGTGTGTGGATTGCATTATGCGCAGGAACCTTCTTTTTACTCGGGTGCTATGTATGTGAGTTATGCTCTGCAAGTAGCTTTGTTTACGGTGTATGTAGCATTGCGTGTATTATTTAATCCGGCAGCCGAAGTGTATATGGCAACTATTATTGGCGCGGCTGCAGTTTTATTTCCGGTAACATTCCGTCTATCGCGGGCTATTTATCTTAACTTTTTTTACAGTTACGATGCTGATGCTAAAAAGGTAGAGCCTTAACGGGATGATTTTTCAGCGCGGCTTACTTTAGATTTAAGGCCTTCCAGCTTTTGACCATAGTGCAGGCTTGCATTTACTTCGTAGCCAAAAAGTAAAACCATGGTAATGAGTTGTATCCAAACCATCAATGCAATTAGTGCCCCGATAGAACCATACACCTTATTGTAACTACCAAAGTTGGTGATGTAATAAGAAAAGCCATACGAGATGGCCAGGATAACCAGCGTTGCCAACAACGAACCCACCGAAAAAAACCGCCAGTTATAATGCACAGCCGGGCCAAAGTAGTAGATAAATGAAATGCCAATAAAAAACACCAGAAAGATTACAATAAATCGAACCAGGAACAGCAACTTGATATTACTCAGATCGAGATTACTGAATTCAGAAAGGTGAGTCATCATATAGTCAAGTGCAAACTGGCCACCAATCAGTAATACTACTGCCAGTAATAAGGACAGTGCCAGCATAAACGTTAAGCCAGTTGCGGTTAATCGCATGCGCAGTACATTTCTGCGCTCCACCGTTCTATAGCAAGCATTGAATGCCCGCATTAATGCCATCATGCCATTGGTTGCCAGATACAAGGCAAAGAAAAAACCGATGGTTAAAAGTCCGCCCCGTTGATTACTTACAATATCCAACACGGTTGAAGAAATAACTTCATTCATACTAGGCGGCAGGTAATCGCCCATAAACTGTATGATGGCATCGCGATTGATGGCCGGAAAAAGTTGTGTGATATAGGGTATGAGTGTAAACAAAAAGATAATGGCCGGAAACGTGGCCAAGATAAAATTATAGGCAACGCCATTGCTGCGATCCATAATCTCATCTTCCTGAATGTTGTGAATAAATATCTTCAGAAATTTATAGAGCGATAAATTTCCAAATCGCTTAAAGCGGATACGCTTTAACCAGTTGCGACCGGTGCGGGCCGAGCTAAATTCCAGAATTCGCTTGCGGGTTACATACTTCATCTGTTAATAATTGTAATTATGGTCAGATGGAATTCGCATTTTAAGACTTGTTCCTGATTGTATTTACGTTCATTGACATCCTTAAGAAATAGTTTTGATTTATGCTCATTTCATTCAAAGTAAGGCGTTAGCAACGCTGTAAATACTTGTGGTGGCCGACATGGTTTCCCGGTTTGTTTATCTACAAATACCAATAATGTTTCGCCTTGATTAATCAACTTCCCAGCTTCATTAAAGATATCATATTCAAACTTAATGCGTACACCGGGTTTCTCCCGAATGGTTGTTACAATCTTCAGGTTGTCGTCATACAACGCTGCCGAAAGAAACTTAGAATGATTTTCCAGCACGGGCATCATTACACCCATTGCCTCCAGCTCTTTGTAGGTAAGTCCTAATCTGCGCAAGCTTTCTACCCGTGCTACTTCGTAATACATGGCATAGTTACCATAATATACGTAACCCATCTGATCGGTTTCGCCATAGCGTACTCTGATATGGGTTTCGGATACATACATTATTTCTCGCCTCTCAAGGCTTTACCTTTTGCAATTTCAATACTTAATGCCTTTTGATATTTGCTTGCATTGCGACTGTGTTCCTGCAGCGTGCTGGCAAAGTTGTGAAAGCCCGAAAAATCTTCGCGCGCACACATATACACATACGTATGTTTTGAATAATCCAACACGGCATCAAGCGTAGCTAATTGCGGCATATTGATTGGGCCGGGCGGCAAGCCGGTATATTTATATGTGTTGTAAGGCGAATCAATTTCCTTGTGCACATTCAACACGCGCTTTAGTGTAAAATCGCCAGACGCAAACACCAATGTTGGGTCGGCTTGCAGTGGCATGTTTTTCTTTAAACGGTTAATATAAAGTCCTGCAATAATGGGTGCTTCTTCCGGCTTCACACTTTCTGCCTGCACAATCGAAGCGAGTGTAGAAACTTCAAGTGGTGTTAAGCCCAGCGCAGTGGCTTTCGCTACGCGAGCGGCATTCCAGAATTTTTTATACTCCTGATGCATGCGCTCGATCAATTCATCGGGCAGCACATTATAATATACTTCGTAGGTGTTGGGCAAAAACATGCTCAGCACATTCTGCTCCGTAAAGCCTTCTGTATTATTGGCAATAAATTTATCCAGCGCATTGTTAAACTCGGCCTCCGTAACACCTGTGTTTTTGGTAAGCTTCTCGGCCAACTCACTTTTCAAACGCACGTTGGTAAACGTTATGCGTACAACCTCGCGGGTGCCTGCCTGCAGCAACGCAATGGCCTGTGCGTTGGTCATGTTGCGGGTAAATAAATAGCGGCCCGGTTTTACATTTTCATGGTAGCCTTTAAGCCTTGCCAGAAAACTGAACGATACCAAATCGTTTACAAACTTTCCGTTGCCCAGGTCTTCCTGCACTTTACGGAAAGTTGCCCCGCTGCGAATAATAAACACTCTGCTTTCCCCATCTACTAAAATGTTGGGTGTGAAATAAATCTGGTAGCCATAAAAGGCAAACGTGATTGTTAATGTGGAAACTATAAGAAAAAATGCAAGTTTCTTTTTTGATACTTCAGCCATAAACTAATTTCAAGAAGGAACAAAGTTACTAAAATGCTGGTTCTCACTTAACCTATTCAGCTTTTGGTGTTTAACTTTGCTGGCAAATGGCTGCTGAACTTTTATCCATTCATCCTGTAAACCCAGAACCACGCAAAATCAGTCGTGTGGTAGAAGTATTACGCAGGGGCGGTGTGATTGTTTATCCTACCGATACCATTTATGGAATTGGTTGCGATCTGCTTAACCGCAGAGCGGTGGAGCGTTTGTGCCAGATTACCGGAGTAAAACCACAGAAACTAAACCTGTCGTTTATCTGCAACGATCTTAGCCATATCTCGCACTATGTTAAACGATTAGATACACCCGAATTTAAAACCTTAAAAAAACTTTTACCTGGGCCATTCACTTTTATTTTCGAATCAAGTAGCAATGTGCCTAAAATTCTGGATGTGAATAAAAAAACAGTTGGTATCCGCATTCCCGATCATGCCATACCACTGGCGCTGGTGCAGCAACTGAACAACCCACTTATTACCTCGTCTATTAAAGACGATGACATAATTAAGGAGTACACCACCGATCCGGAAGAAATTTTTGAAGACTTTAAAAATCAGGTTGATCTGGTAATTGATGGTGGTGCGGGTGGTAATGTGCCTTCCACTGTTGTGGATTTTACTTCAGGCGAGCCAGTAGTAACACGGCAAGGATTGGGGGAGTTTGTTTATTGATTTCGGATTCCAGATTGAAAATTTCGAAGCGTTAAATTCCAAATCCTCAATACGAAATCCGAAATTTTAAATTCCAAATATTAAATCCGAAACTTGAACCTCCTCATCGACTTACATTACCTGCCTTCTATCGAGTACTTTGTTGTTCTCAAAAACTTCAATCACATTGAGTTAGAGCAACATGAGCATTATGTAAAACAGAGTTATCGCAACCGGTGTTTTATTAATACTTCGCAGGGCAAACAAATGCTGGTGGTTCCGGTAACGGAGAAGTCGGGCAAAACAATTATTAAAGATGTGCGCGTGGATAATTCGTTGCGTTGGAAAAACAATCATTGGCGCACCATCGAATCGGCCTATCGCAAAGCGCCTTACTACGAACATTACGCAGAAGACTTAAACAAAATTCTTTTTAAGTCACACGAATTTCTTGTCGCGTTAAACTTCGATCTGCTGTCATTCTGTCTGAAAAGCTTGCGACTAAAACCAGACCTTACTGTAAGCATGTCGTACCAGCAAACGGTAGCACCCAATCAGGTTGACATGCGATCTGCGATTCAAGCGAAAATTCCATACTCATCGCGTAAGCACTACCAGCCTGCACCTTACTATCAGGTTTTTGGCAATCAATTTGTATCCAACCTCAGCCTTGTTGATTTATTATTTTGTGCCGGACCCGTGGCAGGTTCCATTCTGGTCGCCTCGCAGTATAAAGAATGAACAAATAATTTCTGATTCGCGTTTTGGATTGTTAAGAAAGCAGCGAAGCAGTACAGGTTGTTTGAATAATCACCCTTAAACTATACATTTACATAACTCATTATTATGCCGAATATGGAAGCAAAATTTTCTAACCGGGTTAAAGAAGTAATTTCATTAAGCCGGGAAGAAGCACTGCGGTTAGGTCATGATTACATTGGTACCGAGCATCTGCTGCTGGGTATGATTCGCGAAGGCGAAGGAGTGGCCGTAGCCGTGTTGAAAAAATTAGGCGTACCGTTAGACGATCTGCGGGGCGAAATCGAAAAAGTATCGAAGGGCACAGCCACTCACGAAATAAAAAATCTGGCAAACATTCCGCTTACGCGAGCTTCAGAGAAAGTACTGAAGATCACCTACCTGGAAGCAAAAATATTTAAAGCGCAACTGATTGGCACTGAGCATCTGCTGCTTTCCATTCTGCGCGATCCCGACAACCTGGGCACACAAATCCTAAACAAATTTGATGTTGCTTATGATGTGGTGAAAGAAATGCTGGAATACCAAAACGATCAACCCACTGCTGCATCCGATACAGACGATCCGGATGATGATTCATCTAAAATGTTTGGCAGCGCGGCTAACCCCGGCAGCGGCAGCAAAGAGAAAAAAGGAACTGAAAAATCGCGCACACCCGTGCTCGATAATTTCGGGCGCGACCTAACCAAGTTAGCGGAAGACAACAAGCTCGACCCAATAGTAGGCCGCGAAAAAGAAATTGAACGTGTGGCTCAGATTCTGAGTCGCAGAAAAAAGAACAACCCGATATTGATTGGCGAGCCCGGTGTGGGTAAAACCGCTATTGCGGAAGGTCTTGCCCTGCGCATCATTCAAAAGAAAGTGTCGCGCGTGTTGTTTGGCAAGCGCGTGGTTACACTTGATCTTGCTTCGCTGGTAGCAGGCACTAAATACCGCGGCCAGTTTGAAGAGCGGATGAAGGCTGTAATGAATGAACTGGAAAAATCGCAAGATGTAATCCTGTTTATTGATGAGTTGCATACCATTGTGGGTGCCGGTGGTGCTTCTGGTTCGTTAGATGCCAGCAACATGTTTAAACCTGCACTGGCCCGTGGCGAAATACAATGCATTGGCGCAACAACGTTAGATGAGTATCGCCAGTACATTGAAAAAGATGGCGCGTTGGCGCGCAGATTCCAGATGGTTATGGTTGATTCTACTTCCGTAGATGAAACCATTCAGATTCTGGAAAACATTAAAGAAAAATACGAAGACCACCATCACGTAAACTATACCAAAGAAGCACTGGAAGCTTGCGTAAAACTTTCAGATCGCTACATCAGCGACCGCTTCCTGCCGGATAAAGCTATTGATGTGATGGACGAAGCGGGAGCGCGTGTACACATCAACAACATTCATGTGCCCGAAGAAATTGTAAAGTTTGAAGAGGCCATTGAAGATGTGAAGAAAGAAAAGAACCGCGTAGTGAAGAGCCAGAAGTATGAAGAGGCTGCACAACTTCGTGATAAGGAGAAAAAACTGATTGAACAACTTGATCAGGCAAAAGCCCGCTGGGAAGAAAAAACCCGCACCGAAAAATATACCGTTACAGAAGATAATGTAGCCGATGTAATTGGTATGATGACGGGCATTCCGGCAAATCGCATTGCTCAGAAAGAAAGCAACAAGCTGTTGGGCATGGGCGATCAACTGAGTGGCAAAGTGATTGGTCAGGATGAGGCGATCAAAAAATTAACCAAGGCCATTCAGCGCACACGCGTAGGTTTGAAAGATCCGAAGAAACCAATCGGTTCATTCATCTTCCTCGGCCCTACCGGTGTGGGTAAAACTGAGTTAGCTAAAGTATTAGCTACTTACCTGTTCGATAAAGACGATTCGCTGGTGCGGATTGACATGAGCGAGTACATGGAGAAGTTCTCCGTATCGCGCCTGGTGGGTGCGCCTCCCGGCTATGTAGGTTATGAAGAAGGTGGCCAGCTTACTGAAAAAGTAAGACGTAAGCCCTACTCGGTAGTATTGCTGGATGAAATTGAAAAAGCACACCCCGATGTATTCAATATTTTATTGCAGGTGCTTGACGATGGTATTCTTACCGATGGGTTAGGCCGCAGGGTAGATTTTCGCAACACTATCATTATTATGACATCAAATATTGGTGTTCGTGACTTAAAAGATTTTGGCGCAGGCATTGGTTTTACAACTGCCGCTAAACGCGAAAACGAAGAAGAGCACATGAAGAGCACGATACAAAGTGCGTTGAAGCGTGCCTTCAGTCCGGAATTCCTGAATCGTTTAGATGATGTAATCGTGTTTAACTCATTGCAACGCGAACACATTCACAAGATTATTGATATTACGCTGGGCAAATTGTTTGCACGGATTATTACGCTGGGCTATCATGTTGAGCTTACTGAAAAAGCAAAAGACTTTTTAGCAGAGAAAGGTTACGATCCGCAATTTGGAGCAAGGCCACTTAACCGCGCCATCCAGAAATACCTGGAAGATCCGGTAGCCGAAGAAATTCTGAAAGGCGAAATACCAGAAGGTGGAACCATCCTGGCGGATTATGAAGGAACCGGTGAAGTACTCACCATAAAAGCGAAGAAGCCAAAAGCACCTTCGAAGGAGAAGAAAAGTGAATAAGAGAAAGGCGGGGAAACCCGCCTTTTTTTTGTTTGTTGTATTCGTTAATGTTTATTTTCGGGATAGTAGCGTATATCCGAAAAGGTGAACAGAAATGAATTAAATAATAAATCCAGTAATTGGCTACGGCTTTTCCAATTCTTTGGAATCTGGATACTGGCCAATATTACAACCTATCTGATACTTGTTATCCCCTTCTATTCGGAGACAATTGGGATTTCGAAGGAAGAGTATGAGCGCATGGGTGTTGATGATCCCATATTCTCCTTACTTATTTATGTATCTATTTCAGTGGCTACACTCATTTCGTTCTGGTTTATAAAACAAAAAGTTGAAAAGGAATCAATCGATAAATTCTTCAAATGGAATCTTCGGGGATTTTCCATAGGCAGCGGCCTTGGTTTTATTCTAATCCTACTTAGTAGCTTACTCATGTTTGTCTTTAATCTGGTAAAACCAGAATATCATTCGCTAAATAATCTGCTCTTCTTAATTTTTATATTCATGCTGGTGGCCGTAACAGAAGAGGTTATGTTCAGAGGCTACATTCTGAATAACCTGACGGAAAAACTATCGAGGAATTTAGCAATCATCGTATCGTCATTAATTTTTGCTGCCCTACATTTGTGGAATCCCCATTTCGGCCTAATCGGATTTGTTAACATATTCCTGTCCGGTGTACTCATGGCTATCATGTATCTTAACAGCAAAGATTTATGGGCACCTATTGGTCTTCACTTCACCTGGAATTTGACACAAGCTGTATTGGGCTTTGCTGTTAGTGGTCGCAACGACACCGGAGTCTTCACATTAAATTACTTGTCAACTTCAGAATACCTTACAGGTGGTCAATTTGGGATTGAGGGATCTTTGATTATTACTGCTTTAACTTTAATTACAATGGTTCTGATGCGAAAGAAAATATTATCGCTTCGCAAGGGCTAATACCCCCCCAAATACTTTCGCATAAACCATTCTACTGAAATCAGAGTAAGCAATAAAAAGAAAACCCACTTCAGGTTAATCAGTTGGTTTGACCTGCACACTTAGAAACTCTCTAATTCCTATCAGATTTCAAGAATAATGGGCATTTATTCCTATCCTGAGGCTATTCCTTGTGTACCTTAATCCTTCATAATGTTTACTATTGTAAACAAAAAGTATATATTTGTTTAATTTAATGAACATTATGGGCATTACGAAAAACTATCTGTTACCCAAGATTCTTAAGATTTTAACCGAGTTGGGCGAGAACATTAAACTGGCCAGGCTCAGGAGAAAGCTAAGCGCGGCCCAGGTAGCCGAACGGGCTAACATTGCCAGAACTACGTTATGGGCTATTGAGAAAGGCTCACCCCAGGTTGCTATAGGCCTTTACATACAAGTACTTTTTGTATTAGGGTTAGAGAAAGACTTCTTGCAGGTGGCAGGCAATGATCCTCTTGGAAGAAGATTACAGGATGCAAAGTTGTTGGTGAAAGAAAGGGCTCCTAAAAAGTAAAGCATGGGCAGGGTAGCTTCGCAACGATCAATCTTTGTTTATGCCGATTGGATTGGAGTAGGCGCCCCCATCCTGATGGGCATTCTGCATTCAACGCAAGTGCGGGGTAAAGAAGTTTTTTCATTCGAGTATGCGGATGAATGGTTGAAATCCGGTAACGCACAACTGCTGGATCCTGATTTACAGTTATACACGGGCCAGCAATACTTAGGTGAAGGCAAAAATAATTTTGGGATTTTCCTCGACTCATCGCCCGATCGCTGGGGACGCGTTTTAATGGACAGACGTGAGGCTGTGCTAGCACGCGCGGAAAATAGAAAAGCAAGAACGCTTTTTGAAACGGATTATCTTCTGGGCGTTTTTGATGGCCACCGCATGGGTGCACTTCGATTCAAAGAAAATGAAACCGGTGAGTTTGTTAACAATAACAAAACACTGGCCACGCCACCGTGGACATCAATACACGAGCTTGAAGAAGCAAGCCTTCACCTTGGAGAAGATACCGTGGATGATAGCAAGAAATTAAAATGGCTAAACATGCTGATGGCACCCGGCTCCTCATTAGGCGGGGCGAGGCCAAAGGCAAGTATAGTAGATGCAGATGGGCATCTGTGGATTGCAAAGTTTCCGAGTAAGAATGATGCAACCAATATCGGAGCATGGGAAATGGTAGTACATGAATTAGCTTTAAAAGCAGGAGTACAGGTGGCAGATGCCCGCACCGGAACATTCTACAGTAAACAACATACTTTTCTTACCAAACGATTTGACCGCACCAAACGCGGGAAGAGAATTCACTTTGCTTCTGCCATGACCTTGCTCGGTTATACAGATGGCACAAACTATCAGAATGGAGTGAGTTATTTGGACATGGCTGAGTTCATTATACAGCAAGGCGCCAATCCCAAAGCGGATCTTGAAGAATTATGGCGAAGAATTGTGTTTAACATTTGCGTAAGCAATACCGATGACCATTTACGCAATCATGGATTTTTACTCACGGATAATGGCTGGAAGCTCTCACCTGCCTACGATATTAATCCCATAGAAACAGGAACCGGATTAAGTTTGAATATCTCAGAAAATGATAATGCGCTTGATCTAAATCTCGCCAAAGAAGTAGCACATTACTTTCGTGTACCTGATAAACGGGCTAATGAAATTATAGATACTGCTACTCAGGCAATCAAAAGCTGGAACAAAGCTGCTGAA
Organism: Cytophagales bacterium; assembly: GCA_017303795.1. Taxonomy (GTDB): domain Bacteria; phylum Bacteroidota; class Bacteroidia; order Cytophagales; family Cyclobacteriaceae; genus ELB16-189. The sequence continues at coordinate 30,043 of JAFLBR010000009.1, forward strand.
CAACTTGGTATTTCCAAATCTGAAAGAGCGCGGATGGAAAGAGCGTTTAGAACTTAATAGGTTTAACACCAATCAATACCCACCCAAATACTTTCGCATAAACCACTCTCCTGAAATCAGAGCAAGTAATAAAAAGAAAACCCACTTCAGGTTAATCAGTTGGTTAAAGGTTTCTTCGGTATGAATTAAACTGGCGGCTTTTACTTGTTGCAGATCGGTGGTAAGCTGGTTGATCTGCGCAGCCGGATAAAACTTTCCACCCGATTGCCGTGCTACGCTGCGCAACAACCCAAAATCGGCTGTTAAATTTTGAGCTTCCAGATTTTGAGCCCGCACCAAAAACTGACCACTAACGGTTTCTGTTTTATCATTCACTACAGTCGATGCCGTAAATCGGTAAACGCCTTCTTTCAATCCGCCTATGCGGTACCGCGCACTTCCGGGACTAATCACATAACTGTAATTGGTAATGGCTCCACTTTCATTGCGAACATCAAGCTTAATGGTATTGCCATACACCAACTCAAACAAATCGTTATACACCTGGCCTTCAATTACCACCGGTTCCGAATCAGAAAATTCATTCTGCAACGGAAAGCTCCTGAACTTGCGCTTATCTTCTAATGTACTGAGGTATTGCACCAGTTTTGAAAACAGTTCATCAAATGCTACGGTGTTTCCTGTATCCGAAAATTCATTCAGGCGCCAACGCCATAAACCTTCGCCAATCAGCACCGATATTTTCCGATTGTTATCCGGCCACACCATCAGCAGTGGCCTATCCGTAGCAATACTTCCGATGAACTGATATAACAACACGCTTGCAGTTGCTGGCCAGGTAAATTTTCCAAATGGAACATCGGCTGGCGGGTATCGCGCAAAGATGCCGTTGGTGTTATCTGAAAAACTAAAGTCGCGGAAGTTGCTATTCACCACGGGCGTTACATCATCCCACTGTCCGCCAAGCGATTCGAACTGAATTGGAATCTGGTACGCAGCCAACTGACGCAGATTGCTATTGCTGCCAATCATTAACAACACCGATGCATTACTTTTATACAAAGTCTGAAACAGTGCTGCAGTTTTGCCACTATTGTCAATTACCTGGTGAAAAATAAAAAGTTCGGCTGCACCGGGCTTTAACAACGCGGCATCGGCTTCGGTTACACCGGGAATGTGTACGATAAATTCGTAGTTGGAATTTTTTTCTACTACCGATTTTAATGCTTTTATATCGGGATGTGGTGCTGGGGCTATTAACACAATTTTCTTTTTACCCTCCACCACTTCAATAAAAATACTGGAGTTGTTGTTTCGCAGATTGGTTTCTCCGGTTATTGGTCGCACCGAAACATCGTAGCGCTGAATTCCTTTTTCTTTAGCATCCAATTGAAAATCAAATTCAACAAAAGATTTATTTAAGGATTCTTTACTTAGCGTGTTAACAACCTTGCCATCTTTAGAAATAGAAACTGTAACATTCTGGTTGTCGATACCTTGCAGCAACACCTGCGCCCGCACCGGAAACTTATTACCCTGATAGGCTACTTTATTAAACGCTACATTCTTCAACACCACATCTACGCGAGCCGTAGTATCGCCCACGCCCAGTGTATAAACCGGAACGCGAACAGGTGCATACGCAGGCGAAGCTCCCGAATTATAAATTCCATCTGACACCAGAACAATACCGGCCAGGTTGCGACCTTCAAACTGGTTAATTACATGTTGAATACCACGATTAAGATCGGATGCCGGTGCATTAAAAACCAAGTTGTTGATTTCATTGCCACCCAGATCAAACACTTTGCTTTCGTAACCCAAATCGTTAATGGCTTGCCGCGATACATTTAAGTCTTGATTTAGTTTTTCACGACCAATTGAATCAATCACTTCAGCAACCGAAGCCGATGAATCGACCAGATAAACCCAGGTGGGTTTTTCAAATTGATTGGTGATTAACTTAAGAACCGGACCGAGCAGTAATACGGCCAGAAAAAAAACAAGCACCGCGCGTAGTCCAAACAAAATCCGGTTAACGGTTTTACTCCAGGTGTGCTTCGATTTATACAAAATGTAAGCATAGCCTAACCCGACTCCGGCACAGAGAAAAATTAAAAGTGGTGATGACTCGAAGAGCAAACGTTGCATAACTGGTTACTGGTAACTGGCTACTGGTAACTAGTACCACAGCCTATAAAACTATACTCTCTTTTAATAATTGTACTTCTTATCCCACAATTTCTTCAAATAATTTCGCAGTTCTTCTTCGCGCGGATTTTTTCCGGGCTCGTAGAACTTGGTTCCTTTAATAGCATCGGGCAAAAACTCCAGCGCTACAAAGTTATTACGATACTCGTGTGCGTATTGATACCCTTTTCCATGGTCGAGGTCTTTCATCAGTTTGGTTGGCGCATTTCGGATGGCCAACGGCACGGGCAAATCGCCTGTTTTTTGTACCGTGCTGATAGCGTCATTTATCGCCACATAACTGGCGTTACTTTTAGGCGAAGTAGCGAGGTAAACTGCACACTGCGAAAGTATGATTCGCGCTTCGGGGTAACCAATTACATTCACCGCCTGAAAGGTTGAGCTTGCCAGCACCAATGCGGTAGGGTTAGCATTACCAATATCTTCAGAGGCAAGTATCAACATTCTGCGGGCTATAAACTTAACATCTTCGCCACCTTCAATCATACGTGCCAAATAATAGACCGCTGCATTGGGATCGCTGCCGCGGATGGATTTGATAAACGCAGAAATGATATCGTAGTGTTGCTCACCGCTTTTATCATAAATGGCAATGTGCTTTTGTGCTACTTGCATCACTAACTCATTTGTAATCTGCACCTCACCGGCCACAGATTCACAGATTAATTCGACAAGATTTAAAAGTTTGCGCGCATCGCCTCCACTTATATTGATTAAGGCCTGGTATTCATTAACCGAAATTTTTCTGGTCTTAAGTTCAGCATCTTTTGTTAGTGCTTGCTCTACTAATTTCACCAGATAACCCTCATCTAAAGCTTTGAGTGTGTAAACCTGACATCGCGAAAGCAAAGCCGAGTTAACTTCGAATGAAGGATTTTCAGTGGTGGCCCCAATCAACGTAATCGTTCCCTTTTCAACTGCGCCCAATAAAGCATCTTGTTGGGATTTGTTGAAGCGGTGAATTTCATCAATAAATAAAATTACGCGACTGGTGCGTTTGGCCTGATCAATTACTTCGCGTACATCTTTTACCCCGGCACTTACCGCACTCAACATCTGGAACGGACGCTTTACTTCATTGGCAATAATGTTGGCGATGGTAGTTTTACCTACACCGGGTGGTCCCCATAAAATCATACTCGGCACATTGCCACTTTGTATCGCTTTGCGGATAATTCCGTTTGGGCCAACCAGATGTTCTTGCCCAATCAGGTCTTCGAGTTTCGAAGGCCGCATGCGTTCTGCTAATGGAATTTTAGATTGCAGCATGATCAAAGATTAAATAGAATGGTCATGGCGCTAATTCCCATACCGATAGCAAGACAAAACATAAAAATAAAACCAAACAAAATAAACTTCACAATCGTTTTGCGCCAGCTTTGGTTATACATCCGTTTCATGGCAATGGGCAGATAGGCAATCATCCACAATACAATTACAAAATTTAGTATGCTACCAACCCACGGAACAAACGACATGAGCATGTAAACCGATGCTGCGAGGTAAAAGAAATTATAATAGAAGATCGCAAATACTAAGTGTTCGGAGTAATAAAAATCCCTGCGCACATAAAGTAACTTGAACAACAAAGCAAAAACCGGGAGTAAATAAAACAGTACGGTGGAGAACTGACTGGAGAATGCTTTCATAAAATCCTCTGAAAACCGTTTACCGGAGTCGTCATCTTTATACAACTCCGTTAACTCAATTGCTCTTCGGCTAAACATTCTTACAAACCAACCATCGCGTTCTGCTTCAGGTAAAGCATTCTGAGCTGAATCGTATGCTGCGAAAGACTTATATTCAATATCAGCGAAATTAATGCTGTTGGGGTTTTGTTTCTTTTTTACGGTTGGCTTTTTATCTCCAAGTGAGTACACCAAATCCACATCGGTTGAATCCCGAACTGAAGCTTTATAGATTGAGTCCACCATTGCTGAATCCAATCCTGACTTATACAGTCCCTTCCGCATTTCGTCCATGCCACGATTAAACTCAGCCTGATCTTTTTTCGCCATGGGCTTATTCTCTTCTTCATCTTTATCAGGCAACGAGAAAAACAACAGGAAAAAAACAAAACTGATAAACACATACGCCCTTGCGGGATGATAATAACTTTCGCGTTTACCAGCGGTGTATTCTACCGGAAGGAAACCTGGTTTTAAGAGTAAAAATTTAACCGTGCGAAAAAACTTCGATTCGAAACTGTAAAACGAGCCGATAAAGTTTTCAATTAACTCTCCCAACGTGCGCCTGCGCGGAATATCTTTCTGGCCACAGTGATGGCAATATAAATCTTCAAGCTTAGTGCCACAGTTCAGGCAAAACTCATTTACGGGTTTTGGTTTCTGCCCTTCCTCCGCATCAACCAACCCTTCGGCTGCCGGAAATGATTTGCCTAAGTCTTCCATATTTTTTCAGACTTTGATTTTCTTAAATACCTGAATGGTTTTGTCTAACATCTTATCATCAAAATCAAGATGCGTTACCAACCGGATTTCTTGCGGACCAAACTTGATTGCTTTTACCTGGTCGTTGTTCAGTTGTGCCAGTATGTTTTCGGGTGTAGTGGCATCAACCACCGAAAAAATAACAATGTTGGTGTCCACCGGCATTACCGATTTTATCCAACCCAGTTGACTGAGTTCTTTACCCAACACACGGGCGCGAGTATGGTCTTCTTTCAATCGGGTTATATGATTATCCAATGCATAGCTGGCGGCCGCAGCCAGAAAACCTGCTTGCCGCATTCCGCCACCAAATGCTTTACGCATTCTGCGGGCTTTAGACTCAAGTTCTTTTTTACAAACCAACACCGACCCTACCGGTGCGCCCAGCCCTTTCGATAAACAAATAGATACACTGTCGAAATATTTTCCATAGTCAACGGCTTTGTCTCCGGTTTCAACCAATGCATTGAATAAGCGCGCACCATCCAGATGCATTTTCAAATTTTTACTGCGTGCAAATTCACTTATCGTTTTAATCTGATTAAGTGTGTAATAACTACCGGCTTCACGAACTACTGTATTTTCCAACGACACAACAGATGATATGGGCAGATGCACATCGTTAACATTATTGATGTTGGCTTCTATTTCCTTTACAGTAATACGACCACGATCGCCTTCCAGCAATCGCACACTGGCCAGACTATTACCCGCTACACCGCCACCTTCGTATTTGTAAATGTGTGAGCCTTTGTAACAGATCACCTCATCGTAAGGTTGGGTGTTTATTTTTATACCAATCTGGTTGGTCATGGTGCCCGATGGACAGAACACAGCCGCATCCATCCCCAACAGGGCGGCACATTTTTTTTCGAGGTTTATAACACTGGGGTCTTCGCCAAACACATCATCACCCACTTCGGCTTGCATCATGGCCTGGTGCATGGCGGGTGTGGGCTTGGTTACTGTATCGCTTCGTAAGTCAACAATCATCGTAATTTGTAAAATTTCCAAGTTACTAAAACGTAGTTAGTTCAGATTAACCTAAATGGTATTTGGTTTTTATAAAGTGTGAATGTACATTTGCACTCCCAAATCGCGGGGTGGAGCAGTTGGTAGCTCGTTGGGCTCATAACCCAAAGGTCACAGGTTCGAGTCCTGTCCCCGCTACTAAATAAAAAGCGACTTAATTGAGTCGCTTTTCTTTTTTAATTAGTAAAGCTATATATCTTAAGAATCTTAGTTTTTCTTGGATTGTATAGAGCAAACATTCCATTTTTGCTTGCCAAGTAACCTTTAAGGGTGGGCGGATCTTTATCTCCAAATTGTCTTGTTTCAAATTCATCTATTTTGTTGATAGTAAGATTTACATTCTGAGCTGCACTAACCATATTATTCATGTCAAAATTCAGAAAAACGTAATTGTAGGAAAATTTTTCCGAGCCAATTTCCTGAACAACTGCATGTAAAACAAAAGAAGTTAAAAAAGCTCCAATTCCAAGTCCATGCAACAACCCTGTATATGGTTTATATTCATGCTCTCCTCCCATTAAAAGCGTATACTTTCCTGCTGAATCTGAGCTAATAAAACCAATATCCGAGACTGTTATGAAAAATGGGATTGTGGTTTTACCCATAACAATTTTGTTATCCATACCGCGATACACAACGGTGGTTTCAGGAAAATCTGATTTATTGGTGAAGGTTCTGCTTACTATTTTTTGTGATGTACCTAGATCGAAAATCTCCACTGTTGTTGTGTTAGTTTTGTTATCACTGTAGATTCGGAATAATTTATCATCAAAAACTCGCGTTGAAAAATCGCCAGACCGATTTTCAATAAAGCTTTTTACCACACTTTTGTCTGTATCATTTAGATCAACTTTTATTACAGTAGTCCTATAAATCACTCCGGGCGGAGGTTCAGTATATTCATATGTGAATTTTTTTGGTTCATCTACGGTAATCCAAAGGGTGTTGTTATCGCGAGTTAATTTAATCGGACTGAATGCTTTCGCTGGAATAAAGCTTTCATAGGCATTTGTGAATTTTGCTTGTTCGGTTTTATAGCTACCCAAGTCAAAGGTCAATTTGAATTCTTTCCGTGAATCTATCTCAAGCCCTTTAATGCTCAGAAAGCTGGAGCGTATAACTTTTCTTTTCAGCTAGTATCAAATAAACCCGCCCCCCTTCCACATAACTGCCATAAATTGTTCCTGGAATTTCAATCTCCAGGTTTCCCTCACGCAGCTCTGTGGTTTTTTTATTCAGAATCAAGGCTCTTAGAAAAACTCGTTTTTTAATTTCTATGGGGTAGTAATAATATTCCTCGTCTTCCGTATAGCCAATTGCATATATGGATTGATCCTTATTCAATTTGAGCGGTAACGTTCGCACACTTCCATCTGCCTTAATCCAATAGAAATTTCGTTTAAATGCAGATACCGTTCTTAGCCCTTCTATTGTTAAGAACAGACTATCATTGAGTACAGCACCTTTTAACCGTTCAATTGCCTGATTTTCGAAATCAATTTCTGCGATCGGATTCTGGGAATTTGATCGATGACTTACGAAAAACATCAAGGCTATTACAATCAGTTTTTTCATTGATCAGGTTATTTGCTTTAAGGTATAAACTTTTGAAAAGATTTCAATAGAACTCCTGAGGAGTATTTTACTAAAGCCTACTTTTGCGGTATGCACAAAGCCGGTTTCGTAAGCATAGTAGGTAAGCCCAACGTGGGTAAGAGCAGTTTAATGAACAAACTGGTGGGCGAAAATCTATCCATCATCACCGCCAAGGCGCAAACCACCCGCCATCGCATAATGGGTATTTTAAATGGTGATGATTTTCAGATTGTGTATTCTGATACACCTGGTTTGTTAGAGCCTAAGTACGATCTTCAGCAAGCCATGATGAGTTATGTAAAGGTATCGCTGGATGATGCCGATGTAATTCTTTTTATCGTAGAGCTGGGCGAAAAGTATGACGAAACCCTTTTTGGTTTTCTACAGAAAACGCAAACCCCGGTGGTGATGCTGATTAACAAAACCGATCTGGCCAAGGGCTCGCAGGTGGAAGACAAAATCGAATACTGGAAAAAACTGGTTCCTGCTAAAGAGATTATTCCCGTATCGGCCAAAGCCGGAACCAATCTGGATACATTATTACCAACTATTAAAAAATTTTTACCCGAACACCCCGGCTATTATCCAAAAGATGATCTGACAGATAGAAGCGAGCGCTTCTTTGCATCCGAAATTATTCGCGAGAAAATATTTCTGAATTACGAACAGGAAATTCCGTACAGCAGCGAAGTGGGTATAGAAAGTTTTAAAGACGAAGAAACTATCATTCGCATTCGCGCCACTATTTATGTAGAGCGCGATTCGCAGAAGGGCATTATTATTGGCAAAGGCGGCAGCTCGCTAAAAAAAGTAGGCACCGAAGCCCGCAAATCGTTAGAAAGCTTCTTCGGCAAAAAGGTGTTTCTGGAAACCCACGTAAAAGTGGCCGACAACTGGCGCAAGCAAAAACTAAAACTAAAACAATTTGGCTACGGTGAAAATTAGCCAATGGTAGCCTGAAAAACCTTTCAGGTCTTTATACCTGTACTAAAAAGACCTGAAAGGTTTCTATTATGTACCTTTGCCCATCTTTTTTAGAACGCACCAAGTAAATGGCAAACATTGTAGCAATAGTAGGCAGACCCAACGTAGGCAAGTCCACCTTTTTTAACCGACTGGTAGAACAGCGCCAGGCCATTATGGACGATATGCCGGGCGTTACGCGCGACCGCCACTATGGCTATGCCGAGTGGACCGGTAAGTTTTTTACTGTGATTGATACCGGAGGGTATGTTACCGGCTCGGACGATAAGTTTGAATCACAAATAAGGCAACAAGTTGAACTGGCGCTGGACGAGTGCACGGCCGTGATTTTTATGTTAGATTGCCAGAGCGGCCTTACGGGATACGACAAAGAGTTTGCTCAGATTATCCGCAGGTCTAAAAAGCCGGTATTCATTGCCGCCAACAAAGCCGATACGCCCAACAAAGCTGCCGAGGCCAGCGAGTTTTATGAACTGGGTATGGGCGAGGTGTTTCCCATCTCAGCCGAAAATGGTTCGGGTTCTGGTGAGTTATTAGATGAACTGATTAAGATTTTTCCTTCCGAAGGTGTAGAAGATCCGGATGCAGGAATTCCAAAAATCGCCATACTGGGCCGCCCAAATGTGGGCAAGTCATCTTTTCTGAATGTGCTGCTGGGTACCGAACGCAGCATTGTAACCGATGAAGCCGGCACCACCCGCGATGCCATCCACAGCCGCTATAAAATGTATGGCAACGATTTTATTCTGATCGACACGGCCGGTATTCGTAAAAAAAGCAAAGTACATCAGGATGTAGAGTTTTACTCGGTGTTGCGATCGTTACGTGCATTGGAAGAAAGCGATGTGTGTATTGTGTTGGTTGATGCTGAGCGTGGGTTAGAATCGCAGGATGTAAACATCATTGTGCTGGCTCACAAGCAAAGCAAAGGCATTGTGATAATGGTAAACAAATGGGACCTGGTAGAGAAAGACAGTAAAACTGCCGATAAGTTCAAAAAAGATATTCTCGAAAAACTGGCACCTATCGATTACATCCCCATTATGTTTGCTTCGGTACTTACCAAGCAACGCATTTTTCAGGTAATTGAAAAAGCGGTAACTGTATTCAACAATAAAACCAAACGTGTTTCTACTTCGGAAATTAATGATGCCTTGTTGCCTGAAATTGCGCACTATCCGCCTCCGGCCCTTAAAGGCAAACTTATCCAGATCAAGTACATTACCCAGATCAAAGCCAAGTCGCCCGCATTTGCATTTTTCTGCAATCTGCCCCAGTATATTCAACCTTCGTACACACGGTTTTTAGAAAATCGCTTGCGCGAGAAGTTTGATTTTGAGGGGGTGCCTGTACGGTTGTTCTTCCGAAAAAAATAACAGCAAACGATTGTTGTAGGAATGGTGTAGGATTATCTTAAAAAATCTCTAATAATTTTCTAATATTTTAGGGTCAACCCTCTAAATCAAAGCGTTTTAAGCATATCTTTGCGCCCAAATTCAAAATAACCTAGAAACTATGAAAAAATTTGTTGCATCTCTTATCGTATGTGGCTTTGCAGTAGCAATGGTTGCTTGCGGTGCTAAGAAAGAAGAAGCTGCTGCTGCTATTGACTCAGTAGCTACTGAAGTTCAAACTGTTGTTGATTCAGCTGCTACTGTTGTTGATTCAGCTGCTGCTGTACTTGACTCTGCTGCTGCAGTAGTAAAGTAATCAAATCAAAAGATTTGGTCCGGAAGGCTTTAGATGTTCTAAAGCCTTTTTTTATTTTCAACTTTTTAAACTCATTTGATAAACGACCTATTACAACCACACCTGCCTGCTGCCGCGCTTGACTATTGCGTTCGGTTGTGGCAACAAAATCCGTTTCAGTTTCACCTCAGTAAAAAACGTATTTCTAAATCGGGCGACTTTACCTGTAAGCGTGGCCACCAGCCGCGCATTACAGTTAATCGCGATCTTACCCAACTTGAATTTCTGATTACCTATGTGCATGAAGTTGCACACCTGCACGTACATCAGGCGCATGGTTTTAAAGCCGAAGCGCATGGAACCGAATGGAAACTAAAGTTTCGCGAGTTGATGACTCCGATTCTTTACGATTCTATTTTTCCTGAACCCATTCTAAGTTGTCTGAAAGAGCATCTGCAAAACGCGAAAGCCTCCACTTACTCCGATACTGAGCTTACGCGATTACTACATCGGGGCGATGCGCGCACAGCCAAATTAGTTTACCTGGCCGATCTGCCCGAAGGCAGCACTTTCGATTTGAATGGCCGGTTCTTTAAAAAAGGAAAGCTGAAACGCACCCGCGTGTTGTGTACTGAACTAAAAAGTAAAAAACTGTTTCTGGTGCCGGCCGATGTGCCGGTGGGACATGCACAGTTAACCTTGTGGGGATGACACAAACCTATAGGTCTCTACCAAAACCTATAAGGTCTTTGAGACCTTATAGGTTTAATTCAACCTGCGTACTATCAATTGATCTACCAACTCGCAAAAGTGAGCCGGGTGCAAGGTGCGCCAGTTATCGATCTGTAGTGTACCGCCCATGTTAATATAGTGATCCAGTTTATAGCGCATCATCTCCTGCTGAATAAAATCTGGAAAGCTTACGGCTGCAATCCAGCCTTGCTCCACTTCATCAAACCATTCTTCGTAATACAAATCGTCCGATCCGTGAAAGTTGAAAATGTTTTCACCAATCAGAATAAACTTGCTGATGCCTTTGTACATCAATAACTCCAGCACATCGCGCTTCAGCGTCATAATGTCGTTGTTCAGCGTGTCGTTCCATTCGCCAATAAACTCCAGCACTACAAAGCCGCGCTCGTAATCGGCATACAAAATTTTGAGGTACAAGGTTTCCGATCCAAAGTTATCCCACGCGGGGTCTATGTAGTAGCCGTAAATAGTTTCAGTATAGAGTTCGTAGTTGTATTCCTTTCCTTGAAAAGATGAGTTTTCATCTTGAGATGAATCGTAATACTTAAGCCAGTTGGAGAAAGGTTCGATCTGATGCATGAAGGGCAAGTTAACAATTGACAACAGGCAATTGACAATAGTTCATGCTAAGAATATCAATTGTCTTTTTCGATTTTAAATGTGAATTTTTGATATCAACGCGAAAACGTATAAATCGACCGTAATAATCAGCATCGATCACAATTGTCAATTGCCCCGATAACTATCGGGATTGTCAACTGTCAATTCTTAAAGATCCTTCTGATGATAAAGTGTAAGCCCGGCAATGGGGCCTTCCAGCACATTCTTAACAGTAATGCCTTTATCGTTTGCTACCTGTCGCAGAATATCGCTGTAGTAAAATGCAATGGAGCCGGTAAAGTGAACTTTCACGTTCTGGTAGTTATCGTACTTCATCACATTGTTTTCGTAGAAGTCGGACAAGCTATCGTAAATCAACTTGTAGCAATACGGCTCTTTCAAATGCTGAAAGATAAATTTTGAAAAGCTGGCTAAGAAGGCTCCGGGCTTTTCGCCCTGATAAACTTTTTCTAAAACTTCTTCGCGTGTAAATGGAAACCGGGCTTTAAACTGCTCGGCTAGTTTTGCGGGCATTTCGTTGCGGAAGTAATCGAAAATAAATTTTTTGCCGATGTAAGTACCTGAACCTTCATCGGCCAGAATCCAACCTAAGTTGGCTACGTTGTCGATTATCTTTTCGCCATCGTACAAACAAGAATTTGAACCCGTTCCCAAAATACAGGCAACGCCCGGCTCACGACCGCAAAGTGCGCGTGCAGCAGCAAGCAGATCCCAACCAATTTCTATGTAAGCACCGGGCCAGTATTGAGCAAATGCTTCGCGAATGATCTGTTGATTTTTCTCGGACGATACTCCTGTACCGTAATAAAAAATCTTATCCACCGATTCCTTCACCTGAGGAGCAAGACTTTCTTTTATAATACTATGCAAATGTTCTAAGGGTTGATAGTACGGATTAAAGCCGGGGCTGTGGGCCTGACCAATGGAGCCATCTTTGTTCAAAAACCTCCAATCAATTTTAGAACCACCACTATCGGCAACAAGAATCATATTTTAGTTTTCAGTAATGCAAAATAACAGAAATAACGATTAGGCCGAAACGTGTAATACACCAATGGGAGTAAGCTTTTCAAAAACCTGGTCCGTATGTGGGGCGTCTTTTAGTTCGGCTGTAAGGTCTTGCCCGGCCCAATGCTCGTAATGTTTGCCGTTGCGCCACAAGCGCGAGTGGGTAACATCATACACTTTGCCCTGATAAGCAATCCAGATTTCGGGTTTGTCCTGGCCGTTGCGGAGCGCGAGTTGGGCTTTGGTGATTAAATTCATGAAAGCCCCGAGGTGAGGTGATGGTAATCTTTAAGAATGGTATATAAAAACTGAACGGGCGGCATATCGGTTTGAATGCCCAACAGCGTTTTAACTTTTTCAGTGGCAGCTAACACAGGTTGTCCATTACCTAACTCACGATTCATTTCCAATACTTCTTTTATAAGTTTAATGTCGCGATCGTTAAGATTAATGGTTTGCGGAAACTGAGGCACATATTCTTCCTTCAAACTTTTTACAATTTGCTGACTGGTAACTTCACCGCGTTTGGTAAGTTTTACTACTGTGGTGCCGCCCGCTAAATCGCCCAGCCTTTGGCCATTTTTTGTAAGGGAGATAAAGGTGATTGCAATGGATCCCCAAAGAATTACATCTATCGGCCACAGAATAAATCTAAAAATATAGTTGGCTATGGTGGGCGATGTACCATCCAACCGAACCACCTGAATATTCAAAGCCCGCTTACCCAGCGTTTGGCCGTTCATCAGAATTTCAAATGCCAGGTTATAGAAAAATACCGGCAGGTAAATCATGATCATTACCCAGTAATCCAGCACATCGGCCATTCCAAAAATAAAGAACACAAGTATCAGGTAGGCTGCCCATATTACCATGTCTAATAAAAAGGCAAGTATCCGATCGAACACTCCGGCAATGGGATAATCGATAAATACGTTCTGTGTAGTTTGTACTTTTATGGTTTGCATAAGGTACAGCAAAAGTTAAATTACTGTTCAAATATAACCTCAAACAAATGAAACCCCGTTACCAATCCGCTTCCATTTTATTTCTTGTTTGCACGCTGGCGTTCTCTTGTTCCACCAAATCGGTGAACGAGATGACAGATTCCGAACTGAAACTATACGCGGATGAACTTGCCCATAAGTTTATTATAACCGATGGCCATGTGGATCTGCCTTACCGGTTAAGAATGAAAAACTTCCGGTTGGAGCGGGAGTATCTGGGCATTCCGGTTAGCACCAAAGAAGGTGACTTTGATTACGAACGTGCAAAAAAAGGCGGCCTTGATGCTCCGTTTATGTCAATCTATATTCCATCCACATACCAACTTCAACCTGATTTTGGAAAAAGTCTGGCCGACTCACTGATTAATATGATCACCGGAATTGCCGATGCTCATCCCGATAAATTTGCCGTGGCCTTAAGTCCGGCCGATGTTGAAGCAAATTTTAAAACCGGAAAAATTTCGTTGCCGATGGGCATGGAAAACGGAGCCCCGGTTGGAAATGATCTGACTAATCTGAAATACTTTTTTGATAAAGGTATTCGCTACATTACCCTTACCCACGGCAAAGACAATCAGATTTGCGATAGCAGCTACGATACCACTGCTACCTCAAATGGGTTAAGTGCTTTTGGCGAGCAGGTGGTAGCAGAAATGAATAACCTCGGTATTATGGTTGATATTTCGCACGTATCGGATAGCGCATTTTACGATGTGTTAAAAATTACCAAAGCCCCGCTTATTGCTTCGCACAGCTCTTGCCGAAAATTTACACCCGACTTTCAACGCAACATGAGCGATGACATGATTAAAAAGCTTGGTGAAAACGGAGGTGTAATTCAAATTAATTTTGGTTCTGCATTTCTGGATTCGGCCGTAAGGGCTGGTAACGAAGCAAACCGCCAAAAACTTAAAGCCCTGTTAGACGAGAAAGGATTAAAAGCAACCGACTCGCTGGCCACTCCTGTTATCGAACAATTCCAAAAAGAAAATCCATCGCTTTTTGCCGATGTAAAAATTGTGGCCGATCATATCGATCATGTGGTGAAGTTATCGGGCATCGATCATGTGGGCTTTGGTTCCGACTTTGATGGCGTGGGCGATTCGCTCCCCACCGGGCTTAAAGATGTATCTCAATTTCCCAACCTTATTTATGAACTGTTAAAGCGAGGCTATAGCGAAGCAGATCTTAAAAAAGTATGTGGCGCTAATGTGCTTAGGGTGTGGGGCGAAGTGCAGGCCTACGCGCAATCGAGATAGAAAACAAATTAAAAGATTAAAGACCGAAAGCCCGATGCTTTCGGTCTTTTCTTATTATTTTGGATTCTGATTTTCCTGAACCTGAATGCGCGAAGCAGCTTTTGTTAAACAGAATGTAGATCGGTGGCAGACCTACGAAAAAATGCTGCTCAATCCGGGTGGAATCAGTCCGGAAAAAAAAGCAGAGATTTTTATCCAGCTTACCGATGATCTTTCTTTTGCACGAACGCAATATCCTCAAGGCGAAACGGTACAATACCTGAATCACCTCAGTTCAAAAATTCATGCTCAGGTTTATAAAAACAAAAAAGAAGAAGCGGGTAGATTTATCACCTTCTGGACAAAAGAAGTGCCCCTGCTGTGTATCAAACTTCAAAAACCATTTTTCTATTCCATCCTGATTTTTGTAATCTCCACTACTATAGGAGCGCTGTCTACATTAAATGACGACTCGTTTGTGCGCCTGATTATGGGCGATGCATACGTAAACATGACCCTGGAAAACATTAAATCCGGAAATCCTACAGGAGTATATGCCAACCAAAGCCAGTTGAACATGTTTTTTATGATCACCTTCAACAACGTGCGGGTTTCTTTTTTTGCTTTCGCTGCCGGAATACTTTTATCGATGGGCACCGGGTATTTACTTTTCCGTAACGGCATCATGCTAGGCTCTTTCTTTGCCATGTTCTTTCAACATAATCTTTTAAACGATGCCATACTGGTAGTAATGCTACACGGTACCCTTGAAATTTCGGCTATCATTTTAGCAGGTGGTGCGGGCCTGCACATGGGCAACAGTATTCTTTTTCCCGGTACGTTTAGTCGCATGGAATCTTTTAAGCGTGGCGCAAAAGAAGGTCTTAAATTAGTAATGGGATTAATGCCTGTTTTTATCGTGGCCGGATTTATCGAATCGTTTATTACGCGGTATAGTAATATGCCCGATTTGTTTAAAGTGATTATTATAGTTGCATCGCTTGCCTTTATCATATTCTATTTCTTTATCTATCCTTTTCGAATTAAACAATTAGCTCATGCCCAAAATTGAATTACGTAAAACCCGCGACTTCTCGGCCAAGATTAACGCAACCTTTGAGTTTATTCGGGAAAATCTGGTGCCACTTGGAAAATGTTTGCTTTATATAGGTGGCCCATTCTTTTTGATACAAGGAGTTTTTGCTGGTATCTATGCGCGCGAGTCACTCTCTATAGGAGCTGCCGGTACAGAAATTTTTGGGGTGTTTGGCGAGTTGGCTTTGTGGTTAGGATTAATGTTTGTTTCAGGTGGACTCGGTTATGTCGCTTCCATCATTGTAGTGTTTGAGTATCTCAATCTATACGAAAACAAACCGGAAGAAAAAGAAATTACTGTTGGCGAAGTCTGGGAAAAATTTCAAGCCAGTTTTTTCTCTGTTCTGGTAGCCGGAATTGTTGTAACGGTAGCTGTAGTTATTGGTCTGCTCTTCTTAATTATTCCGGGCATCTATCTTTCCATCCCATTAACATTGGTTATTCCAATTATTCTGGTTGAACGCAAATCTTTTGGCGAGGCTTTCAGTCGATGCTTTAGTCTTATTACTGATAAATGGTGGAGCACTTTCGGGTTACTTTTTGTGGTTGGCTTAATTGTAGCATTTATGGGGGCCATCTTTTCTATACCGCAGATGGTGTTTACCTTTTTAGGAGCATTCCATCAGGCCTCTGAAAATTTCTCAGGTGAGTTACCCCTATGGCAAGAAGTCGGTTTAATGCTCACCTCCATTTTTCAAACAATAGGCGCATCATTGCTGCGTGGTATTGTACTTATCGCATTGGCCTTTCAATATTATAACCTGGTGGAAAGAAGAGATGCGAAAGGAATTATGGATAAACTAAATCAATTCGGCCAAGCGGTTGATAATACGCCACGCGCTAATGAAACGTATTAGTTTCTTTATATTCTTCTTTTTTATTTCACTTTGGAGTGCAGCCCAATCGGATTCGGATTCTCTTTCGATTACCGTTCTGACTGACTCTGCTTTTATTGAACCCCCGAAGTACAAAATTTCCAAAGACACAATAGCTTTCGCGAAACGCGGATTCTCGAAACCAGTAATTGAAAATTTCAAAGCCGATGATGAATTTAGATACGGAAGACCCAAGCAAGGATTAACGGCATGGCAACGGTTTTTGATTTGGGTAGCAACGCTAATCGCCTCAATTTTAGAAGTGTTAACCAATACAACCGTAGGCCAGATTGTATTTTACGGAACTTGCCTGCTTTTACTTTTATGGGTGATATTGAAATTATTGAAGATAGATGCCAAAGATCTTTTTTATAATCGGGCCGGCAAAAACAGTCTTATCATTACAGGGGCCGAAAATATTCATGAAGTAGATTTTGAAAATGAATTACAACGAGCGGCTGCTGAAAAAAAATATCGCGAAGCCGTAAGGCTTATGTTTCTTTTTGCATTGAAAAAATTAGCCGATGCACATCTCATCAAATGGATTCCGGGTAAAACTAACGATGAATATCTGTACGAACTGCGGCAACATGCCTCGCGCAGTCAGTTACAAGATCTACGCTATTATTTTGAATATTCATGGTATGGCCATTTCGAAGTAACAGAGCAAACTTATCAACACATAAACGGAGTATTTCAGGAATTTAAAAGCAAACTACCGTGAAGGGCGAGCGCAAATATCTGGTAATACTTGGTTTGCTTACAATAGTATTAGTGTGCGTTCAGCTCTTTGCACCCAAACCTATCAACTGGATACCCACCTATTTACCTAAAGACAAAGATCCATTTGGTGCTTATGTTACCGATAGTTTGTTCACGGAATTTTTTGGGGCGCCCGTAAACACCAGTAATCTTACTGTTTACGAAATGGCCGATACGATTAAGCCGCATCACAATCTGATTAGCATAAGCGATGAGTTTAATGCCGATGAAGAATCCGTAAAGGTGTTGTTAAATAAAGTAGATAGCGGTGCAACAGCCTTTATATCTGCCTATAAGTTTAGAGGTAAGTTGGGCGATACACTCGGTATAAAAACCAACGATGTGTATTTTAGTAATCTTGCGCTGTTTCAGGATTCAGACTCCAGTAGTCTAAAAATTTTTCCAGCCAGCAATCGAACCAAATCTTACTTCTACAAACTGGCTAACATTAGTTTCTTTTTTAGTGTTGATTCGCTGCATACACCCGCCTACACTTTATCTACCAATGCCTGGAATAAACCAGTTACCGTGCGCGTGCCGTGGGGCAAGGGGCAACTCATACTTAATACTACACCACTGGCATTTACTAATCATTACCTGTTGGAAAAAGAAAATCATGAATATGCCGCATTCATGCTCTCCACTCTTCCCGAAGCAACAACCTGGTGGACCAGTTATTATCAAATTGGTCGCATGGAAAATCAATCACCGCTTAGATATATACTTAGTCAGGAGTCATTGAAGTGGGCTTATTACATTACGTTGATTGGGTTGTTGCTCTTCATTTTGTTTGAAGCCAAACGCAGGCAGCGAATTATTCCGGTAATAAAACCATTGGCCAACACTACGCTGGAGTTTGTGCGTACCATCAGCAACATGTATTGGCAGGCACGCGATCATAAAGCCATTGCCGAAAAGAAAATTGTTTTTTTTGTTGATCAGGTAAGACAACGCTATTACCTACCCCATGAAATTAATACTGTGTTTATCGAATTACTGGCCAAAAAGAGTGGACAATCGCTTGATGAAACGCAAAAATTGTTTGCCTTAATTGCGATGATTCAAAATTCAAACTCACTTGCTGAGCAAACCCTGTGGGAACTAAACAAAGAACTCGAAAAATATAAATAAGCTATGGAAGAAGAATTTAAAAGCCGTATTGACCTTACACCTCTTACAACTTATGTAGGTCGTATTAAAGATGAAATTGCTAAGGTTATTGTTGGGCAAGAACAAATGGTTGATCTGTTGATAACCGCCCTGCTCGCTCGCGGCCATGTTTTATTGGAAGGTGTGCCCGGTGTAGCTAAAACACTTACAGCAAAACTAGTGGCCAAAACAATAGACGCCCGCTTTTCACGAATTCAGTTTACTCCCGATCTGATGCCCTCCGATATAATCGGTACTTCTGTTTTTAATCCTAAAACAACAGAGTTCACTTTCAGACAAGGGCCACTGTTTTCAAATCTTGTATTGATTGATGAAATCAATCGCTCACCTGCAAAAACGCAGGCTGCACTTTTCGAAGTAATGGAAGAAAGACAGGTAACAGCTGATGGTACTACTTTCATTATGGAAGAACCTTACCTGGTATTGGCCACTCAAAATCCAATTGAACAAGAAGGCACGTATCGACTGCCCGAAGCTCAGTTAGATCGGTTTCTTTTTAAGATTGTTATCGGCTATCCGGGGTTAGATGAAGAAGTTCAGATTTTACAAAACTCTGTACAGGGAAGCCACAAACAACAAGTGGAGTTGGCACAAAAAGTTTTGAGCAAAGAAGAAATTGCTTCTGCTCAAAAGCTGGTAACGCAAATTCATGTAGAGGATAAAGTAGTGCGTTACATTGCTCAGATCATGCAGGAAACTCGCTCTAACCCTTCGCTGTTTTTAGGCGCATCGCCACGGGCAAGTGTGGCTGTGTTAAATGCTTCGAAGGCTTATGCAGCTATTCGTGGTCGCGACTTCGTAACTCCGGAAGACGTAAAGGTTGTTTGTCTGCCTGCTTTACGCCATCGGGTTGTGTTAACGCCTGAACGCGAAATGGAAGGTGTTGGTGTAGACCAGGTGATTAAACAAATTGTTGACAAGATTGAAATTCCGCGTTAAGTGAAGGCCATCAAGGCACTATATTTTAGTAATCGGTTTTTTACCAGCCTGGGCTTAATTGCTGCGCTTTTCATTTGCAGCTATCTGGTTCCGGTGTTGCTTGCTTTTGCAAAAGTTGCCTTACTGTTATTCTTAGCCGCCAGTTTGGTTGAGTTTATCATTCTGTTTGCGTCACCAAAAGGAATACAGGCAAATCGAATTGTTGCTGAGCGACTATCTAATGGAGACGATAATGAAATAAAAATTATTTTAGGGAGCTATTATCGTTCGTCCATGACAGTGGATGTTATTGATGAAGTGCCCCATCAGTTTCAGGTTCGCGATACCCGGTTTACGCAGACACTAAACCAAGGCGAAACAAAATCATTTACCTATCAGCTTAGGCCTATTAAACGGGGCGAATATCATTTTGGTGCGATCAATGTTTTTGTTCATGCACCGCTGGGTCTTTTAAAAAGAAGACTAAAACATGAAGCAGATAAAATGGTGCCCGTTTATCCATCGTACATACAAATGCGCAAGTATGAATTGCTGGCTATCTCTAATCGCTTAACCGAAACCGGAATAAAAAAAATCAGACGCATTGGTCATAACCTTGAGTTTGAACAAATAAAAAAATATGTAGCGGGCGATGATATCCGCACCATTAACTGGAAAGCCACCGCAAGGAAAAATGATCTGATGGTAAATCACTATCAAGACGAGCGCATGCAGCAGGTGTATTGTCTTATTGATAAAGGTCGCGTAATGCAAATGCCCTTTAAAGGATTAAGCTTATTGGACTATGCCATTAATTCAAGTCTTGTAATCTCAAACATTGCAATTAAAAAATCAGACAAAGCTGGGTTAATTACTTTTCAGGATAAGATTAATACGTTTTTGCCAGCAAGCCGTGTAAACAATCAGATGGCTGCCATCCAACAAGTTTTGTATAATCAAAAAACAGCTTATCGCGAATCTGATTTCTCAGATTTATATACAGGCATTCGCAGAAGAGTTAACCAGCGTAGTCTGCTTATTCTGTATACCAATTTTGAAACCCTGTTCGGACTGCAGCGCCAGCTAACGTACCTAATCAATCTTGCCAAACGGCACTTGTTGGTAGTAGTATTTTTTGAAAATACCGAAATGAAAAAACTGGTTGAGGAGCCCGTGCAGGAATTGGAATCTGTCTATCAAAAAGCGGTAGCCGAAAAATTTATGTTTGAAAAAAGGCTTATCGTAAAAGAGCTTCAAAAACACAGCATTCAATCTATTTTAACGCCACCCGAAAAGTTAACTGTTAATACGATTAATAAATACCTGGAGTTGAAAGCCCGGAATTTGATTTAGGGGAAATTTCTAATTCATTTCGTACAACGTAGTTGTTTTTAATTACTCCCAAAAGAAACGCAAACTTCTTTTGTATCTTAGATTTTTCAATTTCATATTCATGCGACCAGTACGGGTTCTGATTTTTGTTTTGCTGGTTAGCGGTGTTGCCCAAGCCCAATGGCAAAAGCCGTTACCGCCTCTACAACTAAAAAACATTAACGATGGTACAATCTGCTATCACAAACCCGAAAACACAAATCTGATTATTCCGCCACCAGCTGCTTATGAGGCCTGGAAAAAAAATGCCAGCGCAAAAACCAATGCCACTACTTTTCAGGTTACCTACGTAAATTTTTCTGCCGAAGCACAAGTAGCCTTTCAAAAAGCGGTTGACATTTGGGCTAACCTGATTGAAAGTCCTGTGCCCATAAGAATTCTGGCGGTATGGCAACCGATAGTTGATAGCAATGGTTCTACCAACACAATTTTGGGCGGAGCAAGTCCATGGAGCAATTTTGCTAATTTTGATGGCGCTCCATTGCTCGCCACATATTACCCGGTAAGCCTTGCCGAAAAATTAGCAGGTCGGGAATTGAACAGTTCGAGCGATCCTGATATTCGCGCACAATTCAATAGCGCATTCACCAATTGGTCTTTCCGAACAGATGGTGCTCCGGTTGCGAATCAAACCGATTTTATATCAGTTGTACTACATGAAATAGGGCATGGTTTGGGTATTACCAAAGCGTATGATGTTACACCCACACATGGTATTATCTCAGATTTCTACTCACCGTTTCACATCCCTTACGATCACTTTATTGAAAATGGTAATGATGTAAATCTGGTTCAAAATTTTGATCCCCCTTCTGCCCCATTACGAACAGAACTAACCAGTGGTGAATTGTATTTCCGGTCACCTTTACTTCCTAAAAACACTATTGATAACCGGGCAAGAATTTATGCGCCTGCAACATTTGCTGGTGGTTCAAGCATAGCACATTTAGATGAAGCCACCTATAACGGAACCCCAAACGCATTGATGACGCCTTTCATTGGCAGTGCTGAAGTCATGCATAATCCAGGTTCACTGGTAATGCGCATGCTGGCTGATATGGGTTGGGTGAACACAAAAATTACCCATACCCGCTTACCAAACACCGAAAATGTTTCAACATCATTTGAAGTTAAGGTGATGCTTAGTGTCGATCAAAAAGATCACACAGGTGCGGCTTATAACTATAACGCGAGTGAAACAAAATTAAACTATACTACCGATGGGACATCTTTCACCACAGTAGCCATGACACCAACAGGTATTGCTAATGAATTCTCAGCAACTATTCCAGCTCCAAGTTCGGCTGTTACTTATGGTTACTACATCTCAGTAAAAGATAATTTGAATCGTACCCTGACAAAACCAGGTGTTTATACAGATGATGGCTCAGCACCTGTTCAACGGCTTTTTGTATTCGAAGTTGGCCCCGACACAAAAGGACCTTTCTTCTCGCATGTGCCAGTAGCTTTTGTAAAAGCATCTGATACTGAATTTGAAGTTAAAGCTATTGTCTCTGATAATATTGCGGTGGGCAATGTGTTTGTCTATTATCAAATTACAAAAAGTGGTGTTACCGGTTCATTACAAACACTGCCTATGAATTTGGTTGCCGGAACAGACTCAACCTATTCGCAAACTATTTCCTATGGTGGATTGGGTTTAAGTAATGGCGATAAAATTGAATATCGCATTCGGGCAATCGATCAGGCCATTGTACCTAACACTAAATCCATTCCTACCGGTTCGCCCGGATTTTATAATGTAAATGTGGTGAGCCTCGCGCCAACACAAGATTCATACTCCAATAATTTTGATAACACGGAAACGGCCAGCCAGGATTTTTTCGGTAGCCCGGAATTTTCTATTCGCCTTGAAACCGGTTTTACCAATGGCGCTATTCATACCAATCATCCTTACCCGGAAGGCCAGGGGTTTCCAAACAATCGGTTTGAATGGGTGTATCAATTGCGGGTGCCTGTTCGTGTGAAAGAATCTGAAGCAACTTTAAAGTTTGATGAAGTGGTTTTAATTGAACCCGGAATAGATGGGGTGGCTTTTCCGAGCCAGGATTTCTTTGACTATGTAGTGGTAGATGGCTCAAAAGATGGTGGTGTTACCTGGATTACTATTGCCAATGGCTACGACTCCAGAGATTTTACTCCGTGGTTAACACGCTACAACAGTGCTACATCAGGAGATAACTCAACCGCAGTGGGCGATCCCAATCTATTCAGAACCAGAATTATGAACTTACAAGATAAGTTTGATACAGGTGATGAGGTTGTTATTCGCTTCCGGTTATTTAGCGACCCCGGTGCAGCCGGTTGGGGTTGGGCTATTGATAATTTGAAAATTCAGATTGATGAAACTCCACCCACTATTTTACATAATCATATTGATTATGTCCTCGGTCCTTCCAATGTTATCCCTATCACCTTTAGGCCTTCTGATACTTCAGGACTTGATAAAATTTTTGTTGACTTAAAGTTTAATGGCGCAGCGCAAACCGAAGAAGTAACCGTTGAAGAAAATGATGTAGAATTTACTATACCATTTACTACCGATGGTGGCTTTCAAGCAGGCGACCGACTAGAGTACCGCATTCGTGTAACGGATTTACCCGGAAACGAAACAATACTTCCTGCAACAGGATTTTTTTGGGTTCCGATTATTTCGTTTGGAACTCCGGTAACGCAGTATGTTACTGATTTCAATTCGGCCAATACCGATTTTGTTGGTAACTTCTTTTCGATCGCACAGCCAAGCGGATTTACAAACAGTGCCGTGCATACTCCGCATCCTTACCCCAATGGTTTTGGGTTAACCAATAATACTTCTGATTATGTGCTTACATTAACTAAACCAGTTACGGTTGCTGCAACAAATGCTTACATTTTGTTTAATGAAATTGCATTGGTAGAATACAGCGGAACAAATACAAAAGACTTTGTTGTAGTAGAAGGCTCTAAAGATGAAGGCGAAACGTGGCATGAACTTACCGCGCGCTACGCAGCCAATTCATTATCCGCATGGAAAAGCATTTTTGATGTAGGTGGCAACGGTACTTCCAATACATTCCGAAACAGACTTATTGATATTACTGCCTCTGGCGATTTTGAAGCTGGTGATGATGTATTGTTTCGATTCCGCATCTCTGCCGATGGAACGGGTAACGGCTGGGGCTGGGCTATGGATAACTTAAGCATTCAAGGGCCGGTTACCGGAGTTAAAGAAGCACTCGATTTATTTGTTTCAGTTTATCCCAATCCTGTAAATGACGATGTATTTACATTAGAAGTAAAAGGTTTATCCGCACACAATGGACAACTCCAAATTACTAACCTGCAAGGTCAATTGTTGATAAACGAATCTATAAACTTTTCGGGAAGCGCCACACGCAAAGAATTTTCTACCAGCACCTGGGCCGATGGTATTTATATAGTGCGATTAACCTTGGAGGATGGAAGTACTATAACTAAAAAATTGATTAAGGCTTCGCGTTAAACCATTCCTACCAAAACTGAAAAGGCATCCAATAAACCTGGATGCCTTTTTCTATTAATCGAGATTTTTCGACTTACCTTAACAACTCCCTCGAAATAACCATCTTCTGAATTTCAGTAGTGCCTTCGTAAATCTGAGTAATCTTGGCATCGCGCATTAAGCGCTCTACATGAAATTCTTTTACATAGCCATAACCTCCGTGTATCTGTACCGCCTCGGTAGTTACTTCCTGTGCAATTTGTGAAGCATAAAGCTTAGCCATTGCCGCAGCTTTTACAAAATCTTTTTTCTGATCTTTTAAACTGGCGGCTTGCCAAATTAACAAGCGGGCGGCATCAATCTTGGTTGCCATATCAGCCAACTTAAACTGTATTGCCTGATGTTCCGATAAATGTTTGCCAAACGCTTTTCTTTCTTTCGAATATTTAACCGCCAACTCGTAAGCACCGGAAGCAATACCCAGTGCCTGCGAAGCAATACCAATTCGACCACCGTTAAGGGTTGTCATCGCGAACGTAAAACCAAAACCATCATCGCCAATGCGATTAGCCTTTGGCACTTTTACATCGGTAAACATAAGCGAGTGGGTATCAGACCCACGAATGCCCATCTTATCTTCTTTCTTGCCAACCACAAAGCCAGGCATGCCTTTCTCTACAATCAAAGCATTAATGCCTTTATGTCTTTTCGATGCATCGGTTTGAGCAATTACGATGTAAGTATTCGCACTGTTACCATTGGTGATCCAGTTCTTGGTGCCGTTCAATAAATAGTAGTCGCCTTTGTCTTCGGCAGTTGTGCGTTGACTGGTAGCATCCGATCCGGCTTCCGGTTCGGATAAGCAGAAAGCGCCAATGCCTTGTGCCGCTAACGGTTTTAAATACTTTTCTTTTTGTTCTTCCGATCCAAACCGCTCCAGGCCCCAACACACCAACGAGTTATTTACCGACATGCACACCGAAGCTGATGCATCCACTTTAGAAATTTCTTCCATTGCCAATGTATAGGAGATGGTATCCATTCCACCACCATTATATTTCGGATCAACCATCATACCCATAAATCCAAGCTCGCCCATTTTTTTGATTTGCGCTGTTGGGAATTTCTGTTCGGTATCGCGATCAATTACACCTGGCAAAAGTTCTGTTTGGGCAAAATCGCGGGCCGCAGCTTGCACGGCTAATTGTTCTTCGGTGAGTTCGAAATTCATAGGTAGTTTGTTTTCAACTTAAAAGTAAACAAAAAAAGAAGCCTGAGGGTTAGCTCAGGCTTGCAATTTTATACTCTTAAGTTGGATTAATCTCTTCTGCCTAAAAAGATCATCACATAATACAACAACATAGTAACGGCACCTATCGCTGCCACCACATAGGTCATGGCTGCACTATTCAATGCGTCTTTTGCCATGTCATGCTCCTGGCGGGTTACAATACCACGGGTTTCAACCCAGGCCAACGCTCTTTTGCTGGCATCAAACTCTACCGGCAAGGTTACCAGAGCGAACAGCGCAAACACACCATAACATGCAATGATTACGATAAGGGCTAAATCGATAGAGAAGATGCCTCCTAAAAAGTAAGCTCCGAACATCATACCTAGAAACACAAAGTTGATAACCTTAGCACTGATGTTCTGAACAGGAACCATAGCCGAACGAAACTGTAACCAGCTATAAGCTTTAGCATGTTGTACGGCATGGCCACACTCGTGAGCAGCTACTGCAGTTGCTGCCGCGTTGCGACCGTGGTAAACATCATGACTTAAGTTAACGGTTTTGTTTGCCGGATTGTAATGATCGGTTAACTGCCCTTCAACAGATATAACCTGCACATCAGCAATTCCGCTATCGGCCAACATAAGCCTTGCTACTTCTGCACCTGTCAGATCTTTTGTAAGCCGGATTTCCGAATACTTTTTGAATTTGTTCTTCAATCTGGAACTTACAATCCAACCCACCAGCATGAAGAATCCTGTGATAATTAATGCTCCGAAATTCATAGTCTTTATTATTTAATTTATGTTCGTTTAACTCTTTTTAAGAATTCTGTTTGGGGTTTTAACAAACACCTCCATCCTTTTTACAACATCTGCGCCAACAAAATTTCCTGTCAAATAGTCACTTCATTTCACTAAAGTATCAGAAACAAGGCCCAAAATCAAGACTAGCTAGTGTCTTCACTCAAAAACCAGGCACTACTCCAACTAACAATGGTTTTTTGACTTTGATCCAAACTACTTTACCGGCTGCTTTTTCAATCGCATTAACGCGTAGCTGATGATCAACGAAATTACTCCAGCCACAATCATCACGAAAGTTTGCCAGCCATGAAAAATGAATACAAACGCAATAGCATCGGCTTGCGGCAAATTATATAGTGTTACCAACCCCAAAGGCACTAAAGTGTGATAAGAACCGGCACCACCTGGCAGCGGTGCCGCCATTGCAATAGCGCCAATAGCAAACAAAGTAAGCACAGCACTTATACCCAGGTTGCTGGTTTCCGGAAAGGCTAATACAACCATGTAGCTCATTAAAAAATATAAAGCCCAGATTGTAATGGAATAAAAAACAAAAAGTGTTTTGTTCTTAAGTCGGAACACCGCCATCAATCCCTCTTTAAAACCCAGAAATAATTTCTTTAGTTTTTCATTTCTACGGATCAGGTACACGCCACCAATCAACAAACCAATACCAGCCACACCCACCACAATCCAAATGGTGTAAGACCTTTCTCCAGACGCAAACGGAAGCGTATCGATGAACTCTTTTAATTTATCCCACTCCACAATAAACGAAAGGGCTATCAGTGCAATTAAACAAATTAAATCAATCAAGCGCTCAACCACTACAGTACCAAACGATACTTCGATGGGTGTTTGTTCTAACTTATAAAGATTGTAGCAACGCGATACTTCACCACCACGGGGTACGGCCAGATTTACGAGATAGCCAATCATCAACGAAAGAAAACTATTACCAAAAGAAATAACGTTACCTGTTGGCGCAAGTAACATCCTCCAGCGCTCGGCCCGCAAGGCATGGCTAACCATAGCCACCACGGCCATCAATAGCAGGTAGCCTTTGTTGCATCGCTTCCAGGCGTTCCAAAGAAATTCTGATTTGTTTTCGCCTTCGGCAACAACTAACCCTCGCAATGAAAGCCATAATAGCGCAACCGTAATCGCGAAGATTATTAAATACTGTAAAGCTGCTTTTAGTTTGGGATGCAAGATTAGTTCAGCAAATTATCAGGGCCGGGAAAAATTAACGAAGGCTTAAAGGTACGCGCTTCTTCCATTTCCATCGAGGCATACGAAATAATAATTACCATATCCCCTACCTGGGCCTTACGTGCGGCTGGTCCGTTTAGACAAACTGTTCCAGAGTTTCGTTCGCCTCTGATAACATACGTATCAAGGCGTTCGCCATTGTTAATGTTTACAACCTGCACTTTTTCACCTTCTATCAGGTTGGCGGCATCCATCAGATTTTCATCTATAGTAATGCTGCCTACATAATGAAGTTCAGCTTGGGTAATTTTTACCCGGTGTATCTTCGATTTTAAAACTTCAATTCTCATCGTTCATCATCAAATTATCAATCAATCGCACTTCGCCAGCATAACCGGCAATCAGTAAAATACTTTGTGGTGTAACACTTTTTAGCAGCGATAAGTTTGTAGAGTCGGCTAAAGCCAGATACTCTAGTTTAATTTCAGGCTGGCTTTCGCAAAACTGTTTAATTTCTTCCTGTACTGCATCAAACGGCACTCTTGCTTGCAAAAGTGTTTTAGCTTTTTGTAATCCCTTATAAAATACCAAAGCACTTTTACGGTGATCGGCCGAAAGCCTGGTGTTGCGCGATGACATAGCCAGTCCGTCTGGTTCGCGTATAGTAGGAACAAGCTTTAGCACGACATCCAGGTTCAAATCGGCAACCAGTTTGCGTACAATCATGGCCTGCTGAAAATCTTTCTGACCGAAGTAAGCTCGCTGAGGCGCCACAATATTCAGCAGTTTAGAAACTACCAGACCTACTCCACTAAAATGCCCCGGCCTGAACTCGCCCTCCAGAATCTTATCCAAAAATCCAAAGTCAAAACGGATATGATCCTGATGTGGATACATTTCGGTTTGCGTGGGACAAAATAGAACATCGCACCCAACTTTTTCTAATAACTCAACATCATGTTGCAGCGTGTTGGGGTATTTAGCCAGATCGCCAGGATTATTAAACTGAGTTGGATTTACAAAAATGCTACAGACTGTAAGGGTGTTTTCCTTTCGGGAAGCTTGAACCAGAACCAGGTGGCCAGCGTGAAGTGCACCCATGGTAGGCACAAACCCGATAGAATCTCCGGGCTGCCGAAACTGTTTTAAAAAGGCTTTAAGGGAAGCGATTTCCTTAAAAATCTCCATTTCAGGGCTTTTTTGAAGGGTGCCAAATATAGGTCTAATGGCGGAAGATTAGTTGAACCCGGGGTTAAAATTCCGTACTTTTGTAGTCCTATTTTCTATACAGAACTTAAAAACAAGATCATGTCTAAAATCCGTATTCTTTATGTAGCCAGCGAGATCAATCCATTTTTGCAGACTACGGAAGTTTCTGAATTTGTAAGAAAACTTCCGCAAGCCATGCAGGAAAAAGGGATGGAAATCCGAATTCTGGTGCCGAGGTTTGGGTTGATTAATGAGAGAAAGAATCGGTTACACGAAGTAGTGCGACTTTCAGGAATTAACATTGCAGTGGGCGATGAAGAAAAACCTTTGATTATTAAGGTAGCTTCTATACCCAATGCCAAATTGCAGGTATATTTTATTGATAATGAAGATTATTTTCATCGTAAACATGTTTTTCACGATAAGGAAAACAAGTTTTATGAAGATAATGATGAACGTGCCATCTTCTTCTGCAAAGGCGTAATTGAAACCGTGCGCAAATTAGGTTGGGCGCCTGATATTGTTCATTGTAACGACTGGATTACCAGCTTCATTCCATTGTATTTGAAAACCACGTATAAGAACGATCCGTTGTTCAAAAACACTAAAACGGTTTTCACCATCTACAACAATAGCTTTACGCATAAGTTTAAAGGCGATTTGATGGGCAAAGTGCGCATGATGGATATTGAGGATAACATGCTGGGCCATCTGAAAACTGCCGATTACGAAGGCTTTATTAAATTAGGCGCGCAATTCTCGGATGTGGTTTCTACAGCCGGGGACAATAAAAAGTTAGAAGGATTAGTTAAGAAGCTAAAAGAGACAAAAGTTGAAGCCATTGAGAAAGACGATAACTACACCGAATCGTTCTACAACCTTTATACAGAGCTGGTGGGCTAAGGCCCACCTGTTCTTATTTACAGCCATTTTATTTTCGTGCGAGGAAGACCTGAACCTGTTAGGGTTCAGGGGCGATGATCAGCGCTTTAAAGTTTATTATGCTGAGATTCCAGTGCCCAGCAGTGTGCTATTATTAGATTCCGTGCAGACCACAAACACAACTACGCTCGAAACGAGTAGAGTCTTGGTTGGAAATTATTCTGATCCGATATTTGGAGAAATAACAGCCAAAGCAATTGGCCAAATTCGAGCCGGTGACGTTTCTAGTTTTCTTCCATCTGGTTCAGTTTACGACTCAGTAGTATTTCAAACAAGATTGGACTTTTACAATTACGGATCGAAAGAATTGACCGACTTCGAAATTGCTATTCATGAAGTGACAGAAGTGATGCCCTTGAATAAACAATATTTTAATAAAACTGAGATTTCGCACAATCCCATTCCATTGGGTGTAATAAGCAAACGGTTAGATCCTGTATTCTTAGATAACCAGTTACCCTATGCTGAATCTGATACCTTACTGATACTTAAAACTAGACTTGATGATTCCTTTGGCCAACGATTATTTGATGCTATTGACCCTGAGGATGAAAATTTTACCAACTTTAATCTCTTTAAAAATAATTTTAGAGGTTTAGCAATAATACCAAAAGTGGCAGACAAAATAATTGGGCTTCGAAGTAATGCTAGTACAATTGTTCTTGTATACTATCATTATATGGATAATGGAGGGGCCACACCGATTAGCCGAGTTGGAGTTAAAGGATTTGGTTTCGTTGGTGGGATATCATTCTCAAGTATTACATCAGATCGATCCAGTACAGAACTGGCTGGTCTCCTAAACTACCATGAAGACTTCTCTCCTCCTATAAATCGTTATGTCCAATCGGGGGCGGGAATTACAACCAAATTAGATTTTTCAGGATTCTATAATTTGATTGATGAATACCCTAACGTTATAATTAACTCAGCAGAGCTGGTAATTGACAATGTTGCCGAACCCGGAAATTTTGAATATCCAACCATAGGCCTGATCATGTTGGATGAAAACAATAAGCTTAGAAAAATGACACTAACTGCCGATAAAGATTCAGCAGAATATGTTTCCTTCAGGAATAAAATAGCAATGGGAAACTTCTTAAGTAATGACGCATTTTCTGTGCCCTACGCTATTACTGATGCTACCTCTTTACTTGGTCTCACCTATTCAAAAGATGATGATAAGTTTGTTTCTTATCCAACACTATTCTTCCAGCAGTTGTATGCCCTGAAAGAAGAAAAACGGTATACTGATTGGGCACTAGTTCCTGTTTCGCCTACACCTACCAAAACGGTTAACCGGGCGGTATTCAATAAAGATAATATCAAATTGAAAGTTTATTATACACGACCTAATATTCCTGCAAACTAAAAACCTATGTGTGGTATTGTGGCGTATGTGGGCCACCGTCAGGCTCACGAAGTAATTATAAAGGGCCTGAAGCGATTGGAATACCGTGGCTATGATAGCACCGGTATTGCACTTTTAAATGGCGGCCTTAATGTGTACAAAAAGAAAGGTAAGGTTACCGAACTGGAAAACTTCGTTAAAGGGCAAAACCTAAATAGCACTATTGGTATGGGCCACACGCGTTGGGCCACGCATGGCGAGCCTAACGATGAGAATGCACACCCACATTATTCAGCCACAAAAAACTTAGCCATTATCCACAATGGTATTATCGAAAATTATTCGGCCCTTAAACAGGATTTACTCCGCAAGGGTCATACTTTTTTAAGCGAAACCGATACAGAAGTATTCATTCATTTTATTGAAGACATTCAACAGAATGAAAAATGTACATTGGATGAAGCAGTGCGATTAGCACTTACAAAAGTGGTAGGTGCTTACGCGATAGTGGTAATGTCGGTGCATCAACCCAACTTATTAATTGCAGCCCGTAAGGGAAGTCCTTTGGTGTTAGGTGTTGGCCGGGGCGAATTTTTTATGGCTTCAGATGCAACCCCCATTATTGAATACACTAATGAAGTGGTGTATTTAAATGATCAGGAAATCGCCATTATTGATAATGGTAAACTTACTATTAAGGATACTTCTAATCTTCCGCTTACACCGTACGTACAAACAGTTGATCTGGAACTGGAAGCAATTGAAAAAGGTGGCTTTGAACATTTCATGCTCAAAGAAATTTTTGAGCAACCGCGTTCCATTAAAGATTGTATGCGCGGCCGTTTGGATTCTGCTTCGGGCCGATTAGTCTTAGGTGGTTTGCGCGAATACTTGAACAAACTGGTGCAAGCCGATAGGATTATTATTGTGGCTTGCGGCACTTCGTGGCATGCCGGATTAGTAGCCGAATATTTCTTTGAAGAGTTTTGTCGCATACCCGTTGAAGTTGAGTACGCATCAGAATTTCGGTATCGCAACCCGATTGTGCGCGAAGGCGATGTAGTAATTGCAATTTCGCAATCTGGTGAAACTGCCGATACATTAGCGGCAATCGAATTGGCTAAATCCAAGGGTGCTATCATATTTGGAGTTTGTAACGTAGTAGGTTCTTCCATTGCGCGCGCCACGCATGCCGGTGCTTACACCCATGCGGGGCCCGAAATTGGAGTAGCCAGCACAAAAGCGTTCACCGCACAACTTACCGTGCTGAACATGATTGCTTTAATTGTAGCTCAGAAGAAAGGAACCATTACCGAACAGAAACTGAACGAGCTTTTAGTGGAAATGGAAAACCTACCCGCTAAAGTTGAAAAGGTTTTGAAACTCAACGATCAGATTAAAAAGATTGCTGAAGAGTTTAAAGACTCCACCAACTTCTTGTATCTCGGTCGCGGTTATAATTTCCCGGTTGCATTAGAAGGCGCGTTAAAGCTAAAAGAGATTTCGTACATACATGCAGAAGGTTACCCGGCTGCCGAAATGAAACACGGCCCCATTGCATTGATAGATGCTGAAATGCCAGTAGCTTTTATTGCTACCAAAGACAGCTCTTACGAGAAAGTTGTTTCCAACATACAAGAAGTGAAAGCCCGCAAGGGCCGGGTAATTTCTATTGTGACTGAAGGCGATACTCTAATTCCTAAAATGTCGGAGTTTGTAATTGAAGTACCGCCCGTAGCAGAGGCATTAGTCCCACTGATTTCAGTTGTGCCCTTGCAATTACTCTCCTACCACATTGCTGTAATGCGCGGCTGTAATGTAGATCAACCCAGAAACCTGGCTAAGTCTGTAACGGTTGAGTAAACATATCTTCTTCTGATTAGATAGCCAGGCCGCAAACCTTCAATGTGGTAATTTGTTTTGCAAAACTCCGTACACATAGGTACCTGCAATTGCGCTTAACAGTGTAACTACTACAACCACTAAGCCACTGCCTATCTGCGCAAACAAAGGGCCGGGGCATGCACCTGTTATTCCCCACCCTAATCCGAACATCAAGCCACCAATTACATTACCCCAATGAAATGGTTTTGCATGAAATATTACTTTTTCGCCTTGAATGGTTTTGATGTTGAAACGTTTGATCATCCAAACTGAGATAGCCCCCACAACTACCGCGGTTCCAATCACACCATACATATGAAAGGAATGTAACCGAAACATTTCCTGAATGCGATACCATGAAATGATTTCGGACTTAACCGCGATAATCCCAAACAAAATTCCTACGCCCAGGTATTTAAGGTTTGAACCGACCAACGATTCAGTGGCAACCTGATCATTGGCAGCTCCACATTCGTCCGGATGTACAACTGAACGCTCCGCAAACTCGTCATTAATTTTTTTCATCTTAATAATATCATCAATCGGTTAAATGATTTTAAATAACCACGGAAATACGAGGTGAACCACGGCAAACCCACCTGCCATAAAACAACAGGTTGCAATTAGCGATGGCCATTGCAAGGTGGAGAGTCCCATAATTGAATGACCACTGGTACACCCACCAGCATAGCGAGTACCAAACCCAACTAAGAAGCCTCCAATCACAAAAAACACAAGGCCCTTTAGTGTGAATAGATTTGAAAAATTAAAAATAGAAACCGGAGCCAGATTCCCATCAGCCACAATGCCAAGGTCTGCAAGTGCCTGCACGGTATTGGCCGAAACTTTTACCGGTTGATGATCCGACAAAAAATTTACAGCAAGAGCAGCCCCCACAACAATACCTGCTACAAAAAACAAATTCCAGATTTCGCGTTTCCAATCGTATTGAAAAAATGGAACCTTACCCGGCAAGCAGGCAGCACAGATGTGCCGTAAGGAAGATGAAATTCCAAAATGCTTATTGCCTAACAATAACAAAGCTGGCACCGTTAATCCGATGAGGGCCCCGGATACATACCAACTCCAGGGTTGAGAAATAAAATCCTTCATTACAATAATTAATTGTCAAAATTATAAAATCTAAAGGGCCAGAACAGTTTCGGTTACAGCAACCTTCTTCAGCGCATTTTCTAAATCCTTAATAAGGTCAATTGAATTTTCTAAACCTACCGACAACCGCAACAACCCATCAGTAATTCCAAATGCAGCGTGGCGTTCTTTGGGTATGGAAGCGTGTGTCATTGAGGCTGGATGCGCAATCAGACTTTTTATTCCACCCAGACTTTCGGCAAGTTTAAAGAGTTTTGTTGATGTAGAAAACTTACGAGCCGCTTCAATCGAATCATCCCGTAAACGGAATGACACTATTCCACCAAAATATTTTTGTTGCCCGGCAGCAATTTCATGACCTGCATGCACTTTTAACCCTGGATAAAAGACCTCTTTTACTTCTGATCGCTCACTCAAGTATTCCGCAATAGCTTGTGCGTTTTCAGAATGCTGTCGAAATCGTAATTCCAAGGTTTCAAGTCCACGAATCAACAACCAGCTTTCAATCGGACTTAGAATTGCGCCCGTAGCATTTTGAACAAAAAGTATTTGCTCGCCTAATTCTTTGGTAGCCGCAACCACCAATCCGGAAATTACATCACTATGTCCACCAATGTATTTTGTGGCACTATGTACTACAAGATCAGCACCTGATTCAATTGGGCGCTGCGCAGCTGGTGTGGCAAAGGTGTTATCCACAGCTAACAACAAGTTGTTGGCTTTTGCGATGCGCGAAATTTTACGAATGTCAACAATTTTTAACGATGGGTTTGTTGGTGTTTCTACCCAGATTAATCTGGTTTGAGGTGTAATGGCTAACAAAACTTCTTCATCGTTTTGCAAATCGACAAAGCTTACGGTAATGCCAAAGTTTTTGTACAGCGTAGTAAGCAACCGGTATGTTCCACCATAAATATCATTACCTGCTATTACATGATCGCCCGTTTTCAGTAATCGAAGCACGGCATCAATAGCAGCCATGCCACTGGCAAATGCAGCGCCGGTATGGCCGTTCTCAGCTTTGGCAATTAAATCTTCTAAAACTTTTCGGGTTGGGTTACCCGAACGGGTATAATCATAACCCTGATGCACACCAGGCGAACTGTGCACAAAAGTAGTGGTTTGATAAATGGGTACTGAAATAGCTCCGGTTGCTTCGTCAACCGGAATGCTGTGAATGAGATCTGTTGTGAACGACATACAATTTTTAGTTTATGGTTTAAAATGATTTTACACTTTCTCCCACTTACCAAAAATTCCGAAGTCGCTTCAAATAAAAAAAGCTCCTCCGATAAATCAGAAGAGCTTCTATCATTATAATATAGATTTCTCTTACTAACTCATCTTTCCTCAACTACGTTGAGGCTGGATTTAGCACCTGAAAAAATCAGGTTGCTAAGGCTTCACAGGGCCAGTCCCTCTGCCTTTCTTGATAAGTGATGTTACAAAGAACGTTGAGCAAACATATCAATCTGATTGTTCCTGCTCAAGAATTTTCAGAATTATTTTCCATTTACGAATGGTTGTCAGCCATGCCAGTTTTTCAACTTATTGGGTTCCTTCAAAAAACGCAACAGGTGTTTGGTGTATTGTTCGGCCTGCTCTACCATTGGTAAATGGGCACACTCATCCATAAACTTTACTTCTGAGTTTGGCAACAGATCATGAAAATGCAAAGCAGATTCAGGCGTAGTAATTTTATCCTGTAAGCCCCACATTAATAAAACCGGATGATCAATCCTATTCAAAAATGAAGTTACCCTTGAGTGCTCGGCCGAGCGGGCAATACTTCCAATCGCTAATCTTTTGGGAATGTTTTGTACGGTTGTATAAATTTCATTTACCAGATCTTCTGAGACCAAATCTTTGTAATAAAAAGCATCTTCTACTCTATCCTGAATG
This sequence comes from Cytophagales bacterium, assembly GCA_017303795.1. Lineage (GTDB taxonomy): Bacteria > Bacteroidota > Bacteroidia > Cytophagales > Cyclobacteriaceae > ELB16-189. The sequence goes on from JAFLBR010000009.1 coordinate 65,978, forward strand.
TAATTATAATCTGTAATGTTTGCGCTTTCGGTGAATGCAGATTTTTCCAATAAACCAGTACTGCTGGTTAAGATTAGCCGATCTACATTTTGAGGATACTGATGTGTGTACATAAGTGCAACTTGTCCGCCCATGGCATGCCCTACCAGCGTTACATCTGTAAGCTGATGCCAATCAATAAAGTCATGCAACGTTTTGGTAAGATACTTTACTGTTGTATTCTCAATGGGTAATTCAAATAACGGCAAACGCGGAACAATTACTTTATAATCATTTTTAAGTGCATCAATAACCGTTTTCCACATGGCGAGGTTCCCGAACAGGCCGTGTACTAAAATTACCACCGGCCCTTGGCCAACCGTTATGTATGCCTGATTATACAATGGCGGATTCGTTTTTTTCATAAATCTTAAATCGCATTTTCGCCCTCATTCAATAACGCGGTAACATCCTCATTAAAGTGCTTAATAAATTCCTGGTAATACTCACCAGTTGCCGGACCAGAAAATCCTGTATGGATTTTTCGAACATTACCTTTTCTATCAATAAGTATGGTAGTAGGAAAAGATAAAACCTGATTTAAGGCTGGAAGCTTTTCACTGGCTTGAGATTTGTCGGCCAAACCGGCAAACAGAATATCGTACGCTATATCAAATCGTTTTACAAACTTAGAGATCCGTGTGCGCGCAAAATCAAGATCATCTTTGCGCTCAAAGCTTAGGGCTACAATTTCTACTCCACGTGCTTTGTTTTCTTTATACCACGGTGCTAAAAAAGCAGCTTCATCTACACAGTTAGGGCACCAGCTACCCATTATTGTTACTACTACTACTTTATCCTTATACTTTTCGTCTTGTAATGAAACGGGTTTACCCGATAAATCAGGAAAAGTAAAATCAAGTTTATCGTACCCTGCTTTCAGATACGTAAGCGCATACGCATCGGGCAACTTCGCGGTGTCGTTTTTAATAGCAACAAATTGAGTTCTGCCACTCGCTGAAATCAACTCTCCCGTAAGGTGAAGACTATCCACAATTTTTGCTCGTAGTAAAGATGGGTTTGATCCACTAAATCCTGAAATCTTCAAACTATCGCCATCTACTACGCCATCAAAATAACGGTAGTCGCCTGTGGTGGTAAGTATTGTACCACTTACCTGCGATTGATCCTGTTCTAATAAACCGACTGTATAGCGGATTTCGCTCTTATCATTAATTAAACTTACCGACCATTTACCATCAACAGTTTTCGTAGCTGATGTGGAGGTGAAGCGCACCGCTTGTCCACGAATTGCTGCAAACGGAATACCTTGTTTGGTTGATTGATTCTTGCGAAAGTAGCCTGCTAAAGAATCACCCTTAAGTTTACCGATTAACAACGCATCATATACATCAACCGGAATAATAACTGAATCACGTTCATACCGAACGCTGTCTAACAGAAATTTTTCTTCACCGTTAATAAGCGCAACTTTTACCAGTCCTGCGGTATCATCTTCAACTATAAAATTGAATGGAATCTCAACGTTCTGAGTATTGAAAGCCCCTCGCCAGTTACCCACTTGCAGGTAGCCCGGTTCTTCTTTACAGGAAAAAAGCAAAACACTAAAAGATAGCAGATATAAAATTTTCACAGTCTTCATCATTTTCATAATTCTTCAGGTTGAAATTCGGGTTGGGAATCTATTTGAAACACCGGTTGCAATCGGCTTTCGATATAGTTCACCAGATTTACATAAGGATTAAATCCAATTATGTTTACGGCATCGGCTACAAAATTGGACAACGCATTAATGTCGTAGTAATGAGCATCACCTTCTTCGTCTAACAAATACTCTACACCGCCCACATCCAATCGTGCTGCTTTTACTATGCGTTCCACATCTTCAATAATCTGGCTAGGCGGATTGAACTTTTCGACTTTAATTCCATTGCGCGTTGCCTCTGCTATGCAGGCCTGAGAATTAGTATAAGCCGGCACATCGCATAAATCGGCTGGGCACAGGTTAAAACTTTTGTGCGATGGATAAACTTTAATGGCATACAGAAATTTTCCATTCAATGTTTCTACCCGTATGATGTGACCATTCTTTGGCGCCAGGTATTCTTGCACCAAGGCAACCTGATCGGTACCTAGACTAACTTGATTTAAGTAAATAGCTTTTTGTAAAGTCTCCGGAGTATCAAACTGCGTAATGCCAGCACCACTTCCGCCAATATTCGCTTTTACCAGTATTGGAAATCTTAAAGCTTTGGCAGCAGCCAGAATCTGGTTAACATGATTAACAACTCTTGATTTAGGAAAGCGCAAGCCCAACGATGCCAGCAAGCCTAATTGTTTGGCTTTGGAGATTTCATAAGAATGTGCAATTGATCCATTTATTACCGGCACACCTAGTCGCTCCAGATGCTCTATATATTGAGTGGCGTATAAAATACTCTGTCCGTTGCCTCGTAAATGCGATGAAGGACTGATTCTATTTAGCACCAAACTGTAAGGCACATCGCGCTCCAGCGGATTGAAATGATGTTGAGCCGCGTTTAACCTCACAAACGGAATTCTTCTTTGTTCAAGTTCTTCAAATAATGGTTTAAACCAGGATGTGTGTTCGTAAAAAATACCTATAGGTCTGTTTAATGTAATGCTCATATAAGTGTAAGATTAGATTGATTTAAAAAGGGCGGGGATCTACTTCGCTGAAGATTCCCCACACCTTTACCCCCTTATATACTACCATGAGGGGTTTAAACTTGAAATGGCAAATGCCTTTACGAACAACAACAATACCTGCTGTTAGCGAAAACTTTTGATAACGAAATGAGGAGGTGACCAATAGGCCATTGCCCGATTGGTGTTGAATTGACGCAGTTCTTTTTCATACTTAATAATTTATAATTTCCCTTGCGGGCAGGTTGTGGCACTTATTCAGCTTTAACACTAAAAGTTGCCAGGGATTCTCTGAGCCTGTCTCTCCTCCCGTTCTTTATAAACGTGGTTCAAAAGTAAGAACATTTTTATAAATACCAATAAAGTCTATAGAATTTATAGACTAATTTGCACGAAATTTATTTTGCTATATGCTGGTACCCAAGAAAGGTTCATTCTTTGCGCTTCTCCCCTTATTAATATTCGTTGTCACCTACCTGACTACTTCCCTCATCCTGAATGATTTCTACAAACTGCCAATTCTGGTGGCACTATTGTTTTCGGCTGTAGTTGGTTTGCTGCAATATCCCAAGCTATCGTTCACTTCCAAGATGGATGAGTTCTCAAAAGGCGCTGGCAATCCCGGTATCATGTTTATGATTCTCATCTTTTTACTGGCCGGAGCGTTTGCTGAACTAAGTAAAGCAACGGGAGCCGTTCAATCTACCATTTACTTTGCGCTTTCCTATCTGCCACCCAGCTTACTGATTGCCGGTTTGTTTCTGGCTGCATGCTTTGTTTCGCTTTCGCTGGGAACATTGGTAGGTACCATTGTTGCATTAGGACCAATAGCCGTTGGCCTGAACGAAACCCTTACGGGAACATTAGCCGTTAGCCTTTCGGCTGTAGTTGGCGGAGCCATGTTTGGCGATAATCTCTCAATTATATCCGATACCACTATTGCCGCAACACGCACGCAGGGTGTTGAAATGCGCGATAAGTTTAAAATGAACTTTAAGATAGTGCTGCCAGCAGCTATAATAACATTTCTGCTTTATACATTTGGTAATGAGCTAACTCAATCTGGTGTAAATGCTTCGTATGATTATTCTATTTTAAAAATTTTGCCATACCTGTTCATTTTTGTAGCAGCCCTGCTAGGGCTAAATGTAATCTGGGTTTTGATATTGGGGATTCTTTTCACTTTAGTTATTGGTTTGTATGGAGGCCTAAGTTTCTGGGATTCGATCAGCGCACTTAATGCAGGTATGATTTCCATGTTCGAATTGAGTATTGTCTGTATTATGATAGGTGGAATTGTAGGCTTGATTCAACTATATGGCGGCATTGATTATATCCTGAGTTTTGCTTCGAGTAAAATAAAATCGACACGTGGTGGAGAGTTAGGCATAGCCTCGCTAACAGCAATTGTAAATGTTTTTCTGGCTAACAATACTATAACTATTCTGTTGGTAGGCCCCTTGGCTAAAACCATTTCTCAAAATCAGGCGATCGATCCCCGAAGAAGTGCCAGCATCTTAGATACGGTTTCCTGCTTCGCGCAAGGCATACTCCCCTATGGTGCACAATTATTGGCAGCAGTGTCGATAGCTTCTGGCAGTGTTACCGTATTTGAAATTCAAAAACAGCTCTACTACCCATACCTCATTGGCATCAGTACACTCATTTTTATTTTACTCAGAACCAAAAAACAACCTTAATTATAAAAGTCATTTAAACTCAAAACTCTATGAACTACAGTTTAAATTTGGTTGCATTCATTATCCCGGCCTTTTTCGTGTTTCTGGGGTTAGAATATTTTGTGGCCAAGAGCAAAAAACAGGAGCACCTTTTTAATTACGAAAGTTCCGTTACCAATATATCAGTAGGAATAGCCGAACGTCTACTAAACCTCCTTATCACCGGAAGTTTTTACGGTCTTTATCATTATATGTTTGAACACTTTGCCCTGTGGCAAATACCGAATGCCTGGTGGGTATGGGTACTCCTATTGCTTACCACCGACTTAGTATGGTATTGGTACCATCGTTTGGGGCATGAAGTAAACTTGTTTTGGGGCGCACATATTGTACATCATCAAAGCGAAGAATTTAATTATACTGTATCGGCACGCATTACAACTATTCAAGCAATTGTACGAAATGTCTTCTGGTGCCTGTTACCATTGGCTGGCTTTCACCCGGCTATGGTAATGGCCATTTTAGTTGTGCATGGCACCTATTCTTTTTTTACGCATACCCAGATGATCGGCAAACTCGGCTGGCTGGAGCATATTCTTATTACACCCTCCCATCATGGAGTTCATCATGCATCCAACCCAAAATACCTCGACAAAAACTATGGCGATATTTTTGTTTTTTGGGACAAGCTTTTCGGCACCTTTCAGATTGAAGATGAAAAGGAAAAACCGATTTACGGTATCACGCATCCGTTAAAAAGTAACAGTTTCCTCTGGCAACACTTTCATTATTATGCCGAGTTATTTGAGGCCTGCAGACGAAGCGGCAGTGTTTGGACATCGTTTAAAATTATTTTCGGGAAACCCGACACTGTAGATGCTGCAATCCGAAGTGAGTTAGAGAAAAAACTATTGCCTGCCAAGGGACCATTCCGATCAACCTTCAGACTAAAAGCATATCTTAACGTTCAGGTTGTGGTTAGCCTGATTAGCTTGTTTTTCTTTACGCTTTACTTCAGTCAACTCACAGTTGTTGATAAATGGTTTGGCATCAGTGCCATTATCATCACACTCATTAACTGCAGAGCCATGCTGGAACAACAAAAATGGGTGTTTCAGGTTGAGGTGGTGCGTTTGCTTTTAATCTGCACCTATGCCAGTATATTAGAACAAAGCTTCGGACTATTTATGGTGAGCGTTCTTACTGTGTTAATTCTTTCTACATTCGAATTTGTTGAGAAACAGTATTATAAGTTTATTTACACTGCTGAAGAATCAAACTCCGACAAATAAGTCAAAACTTTCAAGTCAGCAAGAATCCGCTTAACGACAACAACTCCTGATTTGTAATTTTACAGCACAAGAACCGACATCAACATGTGGTTACATGTTTCATTAACGCAATCTGAAATTCAATCGAAAATTAAACAGGGAGAAATCACGTTTGCCGGCAACCATAAACTTAAAATTTATGGCCTGTTAAATTGTGCCAGCGGCAAGCGTATGAAAAAACAGAATCGCGTGTTTTTTGTTTCAGAAACAGAGGCTTTGAAAAATGGGTATCGGCCTTGCAGAAACTGTACATACAAAAAGTATCAACAATGGATTTATTCAATACAGAACAGGTAACAAATTTGTTGCCCTTTGATGGCGAGGTGGAATATTTTGGAAAAGTGATGAGCCACGAAAAGGCACAACACTACCTGCAACAATTGCTTACTACTATTGAGTGGCGAAATGATGAAGCGGTTATTTTCGGTCGGCACATTATTACCAAACGTAAAGTTGCGTGGTATGGTAATCAATCATTCTCTTATACCTACTCTAACATCACCAAACAGGCGCTACCGTGGACACCCGAATTACTGGAGTTGAAAAATCTTTCGGAAAAATTAACGGCAGCAACGTATAACTCGTGCTTACTTAATCTGTACCATACTGGCGAAGAAGGCATGGCCTGGCATAGCGATGATGAAAAAACATTAGGGCATCATTCCGCCATTGCCTCCATGAGTTTTGGAGCCGAACGAAAATTTTCTTTTAAACATAAACAAACCAAAGAAACGGTATCGTTGCAACTGGAGCCGGGTAGTTTACTGGTAATGAAAGGCGCTACACAAATTAACTGGCTGCATCGGCTGCCGCCTACTAAAAAGGTAACGCAACCCCGCGTTAATTTAACGTTTAGATTAATGGTGGTCTAATCGGATGATTCCGTTCGCAGCAGCGGACAAACCTGATAACGCACATCGCCAGAAACTCGATGCACGGTATCTAAAACATTAACCACATTTTTTAACCCGATTTTTCCTGCCCACTCATATGGCCCGAATGGATAGTTTGTACCCAGTTTCATAGCCAGATCAATATCTTCGCGTGTGGCTGTTTCCTCTTCTACCGTAAAGTATGCTTCATTAATTATCATACAAATAATACGAGGGGTAATGAAACCAACCTGATCTTTTATAAGACTATATTTCGTGTTGAGCATTCTGCACACTTCATCAAGTGCACCTTCATGGCCTTCACTATTAATACATACCTCCAGCAAGTCGCGGTTAACAAAAGTAGGTAGGCCGCAAAAACCAAAGATTAATTTCTTCAAATCGGCTTCCGCAATAACTTCTGAGAGCGATGTGAGTGTAGTATCCAGAAATACCGATGCCGGAATTTGCTCGTAAACTTTTAGTGTATCCGGTGCTGTCGCAGAAATAAAATCAAAAATAACCTCGGCCTCTTGAATTGAGGTTGATTCCGCTAGACTTTCAGCAAAGTTATAAGTGTGTTGTGTGCCAAATTTCTCGGCAATCTCTACCCGGTTTACTTCATTACCAATTACCAGAATGTTCATGTGTTTGTGTGCCGGATTACCGATATTTGAAATCAAATTTAACACACACCACCTTATGTCAAAAGAAGTTATTTATTCGGCCAATGCCCCGGAGCCTATTGGCCCTTATAGCCAGGCTATTAAAGTGGGTTCCATGCTATTTGTTTCGGGTCAGATTGCCATCGATAAAGCCAGTGGAAAAATTCTTACCGATAACATTACCGAAGAAACTAATCAGGTTCTTAAAAATCTTAGCGATGTATTAGCTGCTGCCGGCATGGATTTTTCACACGTAGTAAAGTGTTCTATTTTTCTAAAAGACATGGGGCAGTTTCCGGTGGTGAATGAAGCTTATGGTAAAATGTTTACTCATAATCCTCCTGCCCGAGAAACAGTAGAAGTAAGCAGACTTCCCAAAGATGTAAACGTAGAAATTTCATGTATTGCCGTAAAGTAATTCTATAACTTGCACTCTAATTTTTAGATACATGCAGCCCGTTCGAGTACGTTTTGCCCCAAGCCCAACTGGTGCTTTACACATTGGTGGAGTGCGCACAGCCCTTTACAATTATCTGTTGGCTAAAAAAACCAATGGCACTATGATTCTTCGCATTGAAGATACCGACCAAACGCGATTTGTGCCGGGTGCGGAAGAATACATTATGAAGTCGCTGGAATGGGTAGGTATAAAAATAGACGAAGGCGTGGTGCAAGGCGGCCCGCACGCGCCTTACCGGCAGTCCGAACGCAAATCCATTTACAAACAATACGCGCAAAAACTGATTGATGAAGGCAATGCCTATTATGCATTCGATACGGAAGAAGAACTGGAAGCCATGCGCAACCGGTTAAAAGCAACGGGCTCTTCCAATCAGCAATACAGTTCCATCACGCGTATGATGATGAATAACTCTTTGACTTTACCAGAAGCCGAAGTAAAAAGGAAACTTGAAAGTGGCGATGCTTATGTAATCCGGTTAAAGGTTCCCGATGCTGAAGAGATAGCGCTTACGGATTTGATTCGTGGTGAAGTAAAAGTTCATTCCGAGCAGATTGATGATAAGGTGCTAATGAAATCGGATGGCATGCCAACATATCATCTTGCCAATGTGGTAGATGATTACCTGATGCAGATTACGCATGTTATCCGGGGCGAAGAATGGTTGCCTTCTGCACCCTTACATGTTTTGTTGTATCGCTTTTTGGGTTGGGAAAAACAGATGCCGCAGTTTGCGCACTTACCTTTGTTACTGAAACCCGATGGCAATGGTAAGCTAAGTAAACGCGATGCCGACAAAGCCGGGTTCCCGTTGTTTCCATACAACTGGGTTGATCCAACTTCTGGTGAGTTATCGAAAGGATTTCAGGAGTCGGGCTATTTGCCGGATGCGTTAATAAATTTTCTTGCCTTTCTGGGTTGGAACCCCGGCACAGAACAAGAAATTTTTTCAATGGCTGAATTAGTAAGTGCGTTTACGGTTGAACGAATTGGTAAAGCCGGTGCACGCTTTGATATTCTAAAGGCTCAGTGGTTTAATCAGCAATATCTAAAAGCAAAATCAAACGATGAGTTGGCTGAGTTTCTTCTGGCATCGTTACCAGCAGGCAGTTGCACGAAAGAGAAGGCAGCAAAAATTTGTGGCATGTTGAAAGAGCGGGTAACCTTTACTCACGACTTTGCCACACAGGCAAAGTTTTTCTTTGAAGCTCCGGCCGAGTACGATCAACAAGTAGTAAGTAAAAAGTGGAATAACGATGCCGTTACTGTACTTACAGCCTACAGTCAGGCGCTTGCATCTATTCAGGAGTTAACAGCCGAGGCTGCTAAGACAACGTTGGAAAACGTAACAACCACATTAGGTATTGGATCCGGAAAAATTATGCAGGCACTTCGGGTTTCTATTACAGGCGCAGGCTCAGGCCCCGATCTGATGATTGCTATGGAGATACTCGGTTCAACTGAAGTTGTATCCAGAATCAATCGCGCATTATCCACGTTAAAGAAAGTATAATGGCAAAGAAAACCAGCAAGCCCGGTAAGAAGCCACGCGTTCACAAAGAACTCTCTGGCTTTGAAGTTTCGATCGATCAGTTTGGTGAATTAAAAACCAATATGGCCATCGAAAAGCTAAATGAATTTCTGAATGAGAATGTGGACGACAAAAAACTTGCCGAGCGTAACGATTACACTGAATTGAAAAAATCTAAAAAGAAGAAAAATTAATTCTTCTGCGCTCTGCCTAAACAATACCTATTTTACCATTACCAAAAAGCTATGCGATTTATTTTCATTGTACCCTTTCTTCTTTCATTAGTGCCGGCCTTCGCACAACAAAGCTGGCCAGAAGATTTAATCATCGCGCCTGAAAAGAGTAATTATGTAAAAACTTCTACACACGCTGAGGTAATGGATTTTATCAAAGCCATTCAATCCAAATCAGAAAATGCGTTTGTGTTTACGATGGGTGTAAGTAAAGAAGGAAAAGAAATTCCGGTAGTTGTCTTATCAAACACTAAAATTAAAACCCCGGCCGAGGCAAAAGCTTCTGGGAAACCTGTTGTTTACATTCAGGGAAATATTCATGCTGGCGAGGTAGAGGGCAAAGAAGTAGTGATGCTACTGATGCGCGAAATTTTGCTGGGCGATAAAAAACATCTACTCGATAATCAGATCATTTTGTTTGCACCCATTTATAATACCGATAGTAATGACAAAATGGAGAAAGGCAGGCGGCCTTCGCAAGAAGATAGCCCGCTGGAAGTAGGCTTACGCGAAAACAGTCAGGGTTTGGATTTAAATCGCGATGGAATGAAAATGGAAGCCATCGAAACACAAGCTTTGTTTGCAAGCGTATTGCTTCCGTGGGATCCGCAAGTTTTTGTTGACTTGCATACCACAAATGGTACGTGGCATGCTTATTCCCTTACCTGGGCTCCAGGTTATCAAAGCAGTGGCCATCCGGCTACTTATAATTTTGTAAACAATAAAATGTTACCCGAAATCACTTCTACAGTAAAATCAAAATACGATTTGAACTTTGGGCCTTTCGGAGATTATTATTTGCGTGAAGGTTGGCCACCAAAAAATTTCTACACGTACAATCATCACCCGCGGTATCTTGTAAATCAATTCGGGTTACGCAACCGGCTATCTATACTAAGTGAAGCTTTCGCACACGAAAGATTTTATCAGCGCATTCATTCTACCTACAGGTTTGTTTCTGAAATTCTGGAATACACCAACACACATGCATCTGATATAATTACTGTAAACAAAACTGCCGAGGCTGAAACGATTGCCGAAATGAAAGCCGGTGCCGGTTCTTTGAAGAAGGGTGTTCGCTTTAAAATGGCTCCGCTAAAAAAACTTGACAATTTTATCACATACGATTATATCCAAAAACAAAAAGCAGATGGCACAACGGAAAATGTTCGCACAGGAAAAGTGGCACAGTATAAAGATGTAACCTACCACGCTCGTTTCGAGCCAACGCTGGAAGCAACGGTGCCCAGTGGTTATATTATTCCAGCCCGGTTTTCTAAACTTGCTGATAATCTACGGTTGCATGGAATTAAAGTGGAAACACTAACTAAGTCAACCACATTAAAAGGCGAAGTTTTTCAGATTGAGAAATTCGAAAAAGCAAAGCAGGCATTTCAGGGGCACGCTATGGCTCAGGCCGATGGAAAATTTGTATCGGCAACCAAAAAGTTTTCAAAAGGCGATTTCAAAGTAGAAATCGCTCAGCCGCTGGCCAATCTCATTTTCTATTTACTAGAACCCCAATCCGATGATGGGCTTTTAACGTGGAATTTTCTGGATGAATATCTTGAAACCTTGAAGGTGGAAAACAAACCGGTTGAATATCCCGTATTTAAGTACATGAACAAAACCAATTAGTAATGGCAACCTCGCATGTAATCGACTACCAGATAAAAGGTGAAAGCATTCAAATTGTTGAAGTAGAACTCGATCCACAGGAAACGGTAATTGCTGAAGCCGGTGCCATGTTGTTTATGGAAGAAGGTATTCAATTTGATACCAAAATGGGTGATGGTTCCAATCCTAATCAAAGCATTTTCGATAAACTTCTGTCCGCGGGCAGTCGGGTTTTAACAGGCGAGTCGTTGTTTATGACACACTTCACCAATCGCGGCTATCGAAAAGCTAAAGTTGGATTTTCAGCTCCTTACCCGGGCACCATTATTCCGGTAGATTTAGCAACCAGTCGCAACAACGAATTAGTGGTTCAGAAAGATGGATTTCTTTGTGCTGCTTACGGAACAAAACTTTCCATTGTATTTAATCGCAAAATCGGTGCGGGCCTTGTAGGTGGTGAAGGTTTTATCTTACAAAAACTGCAAGGCGATGGAATGGCATTCGTGCATGCAGGCGGAACTGTCATTGAGCGTACGTTAAACAATGAAACTCTTCGGGTGGATACCGGTTGCGTAGTAGCTTTCGAATCGCAGATTGATTTTGATGTAGAAACTACCGGAAGCTTAAAGTCGATGATTTTTGGTGGCGAAGGAATTTTTCTTGCCACACTTCGTGGTACTGGTAAAGTCTGGCTGCAATCTATGCCCATTCGTAAACTCGTGCAGGCGCTTTCACCTTACGGACGAAACTCGCGCAAAGAAGGTGGATCAATACTTGGCAGCTTTCTGGAGTAAACCCCATTTATCGTAAGCAGTATTGTTTCAGAATAGGAAAAGGTCGCTACCTTCGGGTAGTTGAATCCTTACGCATGGCCTTAATAAAAATCGGATTAATTCGGGAGGGTAAAAATCCACCAGATAAACGCGTTCCTTTTACTCCGGCACAAGCTGAAGAAATTGAGCAGCGGTTTCCGCACGCAAAAGTTATTTGCCAACAGAGCAAAGTCCGGTGCTTTGAAGATACTGAATATGAAGCGCGGAATGTGAACACACAGCTTGAGGTTAACGATTGTGATATTCTGATGGGGATAAAAGAAGTTCCTATCGACATGCTGGTGCCTGATAAAACATATCTATTCTTTTCACACACCATAAAAAAGCAACCGTATAACCGAAAACTTTTGCAGGCTGTGCTTCAAAAAAAAATCCGGTTAATAGACTATGAAGGTTTAAAAGACACACAAGGTAACAGGCTGGTGGCCTTTGGTCGCTTTGCCGGAATTGTAGGCGCCTACAACGGGTTGTGGACGTATGGAAAGCGATTTAAACAATTTGACTTACGCAGAGCTTTTGATTGCTTTGATATTAATGATCTGAAACTTGAGTTGCGAAAAATCAAGTTGCCTCCGATAAAAATTGTTTTAACCGGAGCTGGTCGCGTGGGTAAAGGTGCTATGGAAACGCTGGACACAGCTGGTATTCGTAAAGTAAGTGTTGCCGATTTTTTAACTAAAACATATTCTGAGCCAGTCTATGCTCAACTCAGCAGTGCCGATTATCATGAGAGAAAAGAAGGTGGTCATTTTAACCGGGACGAGTTTCATCGTAACCCCGAACGTTATCAATCTACGTTCAATAAGTTTTTAAAAGTTACCGATATACTTATGGCTGGTGCTTTCTGGAATCCGAAAGCACCCGTGCTTTTTACAAGAGAAGAGATGCTTGCTTCTGACTTCGGCATTAAAATAATAGCAGACATTACGTGCGATATTAATGGTTCTATTCCCAGTACCATTCGCGCAAGCTCAATTCCTGATCCGCTTTACGATTACAATCCAGAAACCAATTCAGATTTACCAGCATTCAGTCATGAAAAATTTGTTACAGTAATGGCGGTTGACAATCTTCCTTGCGAGTTGCCCCGCAGTGCCTCAGATGAATTTGGGCGTGATCTGATTGATCGCATTTTAAAACCGCTTTTGTTTGAAGATACCGAAGGGATTATCAAACGTGGTACGATTGCAGAGAATGGAAAACTAACTGCCGAATTTGCTTACTTGCAAGATTACGTGAATGCAACCTAAAAATTAAACGCATGCTTCTTTACAACGTAACGTTTGGTATCGACAAACAAATAGAAAAAGAATGGCTGCTCTGGATGCGCGAAAACTATATTCCGGGCATTATGAATACCGGCCTTTTTACAGAACACAAAATCTACAAAGTGCTTACGCACGATGACGAAACCAGCATCTCATATAGTGTTCAATGTTTTGCCCCTTCCATCGAACATGTATTGCAATACCTGAACGAGTTCGCGCCTAAGCTCGTAGAAACACACCACGCCCGCTTTAAAGATCAGCATGTAGCGTTTAATACCTTACTCGAAGAACTTTAACGATCTTGTAGTAATTGTTTTATCTGGTTTGTTTCCAGATGGCAATTCACCCATTCACCATCTAATCGCGATCCATATGTTTTATAAAAGGCGATGGCGGACTCATTCCAATCCAACACCTGCCACATCATGCCAGTACAATTATCCAGCACAGCTTGGTTCATAGTGGCATCAAATAAAGCTTTACCTAAACCAAGCCCCCGTTTATTCTCTGTAACAATTATGTCTTCCAGATAAAGGCGCTTTCCTTTCCAGGTAGAATAGCGGTAGTAATACAAAGAGATTCCATGGATTCCGGTTTCATCCTCTGCTACGAAGAAACCAAATAAGGGGTTGGGTCCAAATCCATCAACCTCCATCTGCGCTACGGTATTTGTAACCTCGTGTGGAGCGCGTTCAAAGTGCGCCAACTCCAATACCAACTCAAACACCCGTGGCAAGTCCTCAAGTCTACCTTTTCTAATCATGATGCTGTTGTTAAAAACAAAGGGCCCTTACGGGCCCTGTTATTAAATACTTTGGAATTTTAGTACTCCCAAAGGTTGTGTTCTTTCTCCATCAACTTCATTTCTTCTTCCCAACGGGCAAATACAGATTCACCATAGCTACGACCATTACGCTCATAGATTTGTTGGATTGAACGATCATCTGGGTTTTCAACTTTGTCAATAACACCTCTGAATAATCTCAATTTGAAGGCATCCGTAAACGTTCTGTTCTCTGCAGGGTTGTAACGATTTCTCCACAACACTTTATCACGCTCTTTATAATCTTTACTGTGCGCTGTCTTCTCAACTGCGTTGTAAAAATCTTTGTAGTTGATGAAGGCAATAGGGTTAATTGTTGTTTCACCTGAACGTTGTGCCAACAAACCAATTGATTGGATGTCGTAATACAAACGTGAACGCCTCTTATCGAAAATCACATCTTCGATAATGGTAATCGCAACAATATTATCCTTAGTGAAGAATTCGGTTTGAGAAGCGGCCAATTCCCACCACTGATTGTCAGTTGGTAAGTGATTCTTGTTATCGTTACGGGTTGACTGATAGTTTTTACCCCTGTAACTGGCTGTTTCATTTGTGAAATAAGACTTGTTAGCGTCATATGGAGGTTCAGCAACAGCCTGATTACTTACCAGAATTTCTTCAGCTGGCCTTGTATTTTTTAAAGAGTCATCATAAGCCACAATTGCGCCACTTTGAATACTCTTGATTAAAAAATTAGTAAGGTCGGATTGCGCTGACTTAAAACCGGCATTTTGTTTTTCATTCAAATCAACTGTTCTCCATACCCGGAAGCGATACAATTGCTCGTAGTAAGGGATTTTCTCAGTCGAGTTCGGATTGTAAATAGTATCCGGTTGAGCGTAAGCCGCACCTGCCAAGCCAAAAGACAGAATTGCTATTTTAACAAGTTTCATTTCTCCAATTTAAATTATCTACCCATCACGTAAACGCCTTCTAACTTAGCATTTACAGGTTTTGCATCGTTATCGTTAGGATCCCAGGTTGAACGCACTACCTGAACATTGTAAATCGAGAAGCTATCACCTGGACGAAGTCCGTATTTACTCAATTCGATTGTTCCTGAGGTTAATGTAATAGGCGTTTTACCTGTAATCTGTAATATCATCTGTGTAACGCGGTAACCAGCATCTTTAGCGTTCTGACGTTTGAAAGTTTCGTCAGAAATATCGGGCACAAAGCGAACAATTGAAGTTCCGGGGGGAATACCCTTTTTCACATCGTACTCGCCATTACCCACCATCAGTTTCGCAACTGGCATGGGTACAGCCTTAGCTTTGAAAGGCTTTACTTCAATTCGGGCTCCGTTTACAAGAACACTTACGTCCATTTGCGGACGAGTAGGAATTAGCACAAACTTACCAGAACCTTGTGCTACAATTTTGCCTTGATCGCCAGGAGCACTTAAAGTGATGCCCGAAGATTCAGTAAGGCCTTGAACTGTAACAGACATTTCGTTACCACAATCCAGATATAATGTGCTTGCGCTTTCCGATTCAAATTTTGCTACCGGACGAGCTACTTTATATCTGATTGTTTCTTCATAAGGTTTGCCCTTAATGTTAATTTTTACTTTGTAAGATGCCTCAGCAAGACCATTCTTGTCGTAAGTTCCACCCTGAGTTCTAAACTTGATCTTACCCATTTTAATACCGGTAGCGGCATCCTTTTCAACTTTTACCGCAGCACCATTGTAAAACATTTCTGATTCTGCATCAGTTGCACCAGCAATAAATAAGTCTGCAGTGTATTCCTGCCCAGCTACCAAGGTATTCGTTTCAGCACGAACCATGGGTACTACTTTATCGAACTTAACCTGAACACCTTCTGCAACAGCATTCAGTGTATCCAAAGCTGCCATTTCGTATTCCAGAATTTCAGTTTGCATCTGGCTGAGGGTTGCGATAGCCCCCATAGTAGGCGTTTGCTCAAATTGAAACTGAAGAAAGTTTTTGCTTAGTTGATTCGTATTGCTCTTAAACTGCTCGTAATCCTTAGCCGTGCGAGTTAACCCCGGAAATGGGGTTTTGAGTTTCATAATTTTATTCAACTCATTCACGTGGTCGTTAAGTTTCTTTTCATAACCCTGACCAATCTCTGGTTTTCTGCTATCCAGCATTAACTCTTCCGCACGGTGTGTGTTTGTTACCAAAGCTTCACCTTCAATGGCTTTGCCATCGGGTTCTGATCTCATTTTACCTTTTACCTCATCGATATAGGCAATGGTTGCTTTTGTTAATTCGCGTACCTGCTTAGCTTTCTCTTTTGCTTCTAACACATCAGGATCTTGACTTGTAGATCCGAGAATAGCGGTTAGCTTATTTTCATTTGTTACTTGTCCTTCTGCTATTAGCTTGAGAAGGGTGTCATCTATAATGGCAAATTTTTCGAGAACGGAATTACTTACGTTAAGTGCCAACAAAGCTGTTAACACCATGTACATCATCCCGATCATCTTTTGCCTGGGTGTTTCCTTACCACCTGCCATGATCTTTTATTTTTTGTTTTTAAAAAACTTCAATCTCTAAACTCTTCAATCTTAGTTACCGCCCTTCATAGCAGTAAGCATACCACCATAAACTTTGTTCAGGGCAGTTACATTGTTGGTAAGGCTTCCCAATTCCGAAGAGAACTTCGCAGTGTTTTCACCCACTTTAGAAAGACCTTGCATAGCACCAGTTAAACTTTCGTAGAACTTGTTCATGTTCTTCACATGAGAATCTGCGTCTTTCAACTCCATTTCATAAACTGCATTCAATGACTGTAGGTTTTTAGTAACAGCCTGCATTTGCTTATGATATTCGTTGGTGTCTTTTGATGCATCAGACATTGACTTAACAGCCGTCATGGCAGTTCCGTAAGCCTTATTCATTTCCGTTAGGGCAGAAGAAGCTGACTGAACGTTTTTAGCATATTCGTTAGTGGCTACCGCAGCATTAGACAGATTGCTCATCTGAGAAGCAGATGTTGCCAAATTGGTTAACCCTTTACCAAGATTATCCAACAGGTTTTGATCAACCTTAGCGGTTTTCAACATTTCGTCAATTTTCAATAATGGAGAGTCTCCACCAGCCGGGCGGTTGCTGATTTTAGTTGCCGTAGGATTTACAGGGCCTTCATATTCTTCAGAAAGTTCTGGGTATACTTTTGACCAATCTGGTTCTTCGTGCTTCGGTTCGAAGGCACTTAAAAAGAAGATAGCGGCCTCAATACTTAAACCTAAAATAAGCATCAAACTCGCACCTTCCATGTGCTCGATCTTAAACAAAGCACCTATAATTACTACCGCTGCCCCAATACCATAAATTTTGGGCATTATAGTACTGTAGAGTAAATTAACAAATCCGCCTTTTTTCTTTGCCATGGTTCTGTGAGATTTAAGTTTAGTCCGTCTTTTTTTTAAATAAATATAACCAGAGTTTTTAATTATTGAAATTCAGCACCTGATGAGCGGCCCAGATTCGTCATAGCACAACGAAATCCAATGTAGGCACGGGTTGAATCTTTATACTCATAAGTTCTGGTTCCAGTTTCCAGGTAATACGCCACATCTTTCCACGAGCCTCCACGAATCACTTTGCGTGCATTATAATTTTGTTTTGAATTTCCTTCGCGATCGTATGCGTTTTTATCGATGTACTGCGGGTTCAGATCCCATACTGTTGGCACTGATGCAGGATTGAAATCGTCAAGACACCATTCCGAAACGTTACCCGCCATATCAACCAAGCCGTAATCGTTAGGGAAATAAATGCCTACAGGCGCGGTGTATGCAAAGCCATCATCGTAGAAGTTACCACGACCGGGCTTGAAGTTAGCCAACATACAACCTTTCGAGTTACGGATGTATGGGTTACCCCAAGGATACTTAGCCATATCGCGACCTCCACGAGCTGCGTATTCCCACTCAGCTTCTGATGGTAAACGGAACGCTGGCATAGGAGGCTGACCTCCGTTAACCTGACGCCACTCATTTAAGAAGGCTGATCTCCATTTTCCAAAAAAGTTTGCTGCTTCCCAGCTAACACCTACTACCGGGTAATCCTGATAGCCTGGGTGTTGCCAATAATAATCTACCAACGGATCGCCCATGTGGTGCGAGAAGTCTTTCATCCACACGGTAGTGTCAGGATAAAACTTCTCCATAAACTCCTGCTGACCGATCTGATCGAAGTTTGTTAAGCCTTCTGCTCCGTTAGGATCAAGAAAGAAGGTTGTGAACTGCAGGTATTCATCGTTTGTAATTTCGGTCTCATCCATGAACAACGGACCGATTGTTATCTGCTTGTTGAAGTTGATTTGAGTGGATGCCGGATCTTCATCGGCTTGACCCATGTGGAATGTACCCGCTGGAATTGGTACCATACCATAAGGTATTACCATCGACCAGCCTTCTCTGCGCTCAAGTGTGGATTGCCCCACAACTTCGCCCCGGGCATCGCCACCTTTATTGCCGCCAATACCCAGCAAGCCGCAGCCCCCAACCAGGGTGCCCGCTCCCAGAATTAAAGCATAGTACAGAACCTTCGGAGATACTCTCTTCTTCATACTTTTTTTGTTAGTTCCAGTCTTTCGGTTTAGTAAAGCCAACGATACAGACCCGAAAGATATTCTTTTTCGCCTTTTTTTTAAAAACCTGAGATACCAAATTCAATAAATTCTACAAAAATCCAAAATATTAGTCCCGCTTAATGTCTGTAGCGGGGGGTACGTACTATCTTTTTGCCGATTGTCGGATTAACCGGCAACTGGTAGGTAAGCAAGATTTCGTGCGACAACGGCTGCTTGGCTTCCTTATCTTTCACAATTACATCCATTCCGTAACCTACTTTCAAAGCTCCGTCTTTCAACAGGCTGTAGCCCAGCATCACAATGGCTGCTTCCGATTGTCTGAACGACAAACCGCCCCACATCTTGTCTTTATAATAAGCTATTCCACCTACATCAAAGCTGGTTTTGGTAAAATCGGACTTAATAAGGGTTGAGAATTGCAGTCGCAGGTCGAAATTAACCTGATAATAATAACCCCCGGTTATATACATGTGTGGCTCAAGCGCGCTGCGCTGGCTCACGCCAAAATCAAATGTTGACTTAATAAGGTGGTTGAAACTTACTCCCACATAATATTTTTCGCGATGCATAAAAACACCTGCTGCCAAATCTGGTTTAACCTGCGATGTTTTGCCCACTTTATCTTTTAATAGATCATCGTCTGGATCGATGTACCGGTACATATCAAAGTCGAGTGTTTGAGAGAACATACCTGCCTTTAATCCGAAACTAAGTTTGGTATCTTTTAAAGCCAGGTGGTACGCATACGAAACCTGCGCCTCTAAATTATTAAGTGCCCCCAGCCTGTCGTTAACAATATAGCCGCCAATACCGCTTCTTATTCTATTAAGTGGTGCCGTCATCGAAATGATTTGAGTAGTAGGGGCACCACCATCACCAAAGGAAGGTTGATACCCAGCCCATTGGCTGCGATGCAAGGCTGTAAACTTTGTAATGCCTTCTGCTCCGGCATAGCCCGGATTATAGTACATGGTGTTAAACATGTAGTGGGTAAACTGTGGGTCTTGCTGGCCCAGGCACACATTAATAGTGAATGCCAGTAGAAGTAAAAAATAGACTTTCTTCACAGGTTCTTATTGAACAGGACTTAAAGATAAGCCAATTCTTATCACACTTTCAAAACCAATGTAATTAAAGTGTAATAAAATCAGAGTACTGGTAAAAACGTAAGGGTTAGCCAGTTATTTGATTCCGTTGGCGGATCTTATATAGAGTTCCAAGGCCCCCGTCATGGAAGGGGCATTGGGCAGTGGTGCTTCAATGTCCAGAATCAAGTTAGCATCGCGCACCGCCTTTGCCGTAGTTGGGCCAAAGGCTGCAATGCGGGTATTGTTCTGTTTAAACTCGGGGAAGTTTACAAGCAATGAACTGATGCCTGACGGGCTGAAGAATGCCAGCACATCGTAAAAAACATTTTTAAGATCGTTAAGGTTAGCGGCCACCGTGTGATACATAATGGCTTCGGAGAAGTTGAATCCATTGGCTGTTAGAAAATCCGGAATGTCGCTCTTGCGGATATCAGAACACGGGAAGAGGAATTTCTCGTTCTTATGTTTCTTAATAATCTCCAGTAAATCTTTCGTGTCTTTTAATCCGGAAAAAATTTTACGCTTACGGATTACGATATACTTCTGCAGGTAGTTGGAGGTTTGATCGGAGATGCAGAAATACTTCATATCGGGTGGCATCTCTATCTTTAACTCGCGGCAAATAGAAAAGAAGTGATCTACTGCATGGCGGCTTGTAAGAATGATTGCCGTGTGCTGAAGGATATCTATCTTCTGTTTGCGGAAATCTTTAATGGGAACGGCATCCACCTGAATGAACGGGCGAAAGTCGATCTTGAGTCCGTATTTCTCTGCAAGTTTGAGGTAGGGTGAATTTGCATCGGTAGGAGCTTCCTGAGTAACCAGAATGCTTTTTACTTTTCGCATTCTGTCCGTAGCAGTTTCAATCATATCAACACGTATCGGGTTCTTAAAACAATAGCACTTTACCTATTATTATCAACGGGATAATTTCGGATGCGCAAAGGTACGAAAATAAATGAAAAACGGGCAGGCCTGTGCGCCCCAATAATTTCAAAAACAAGAATGCAACGCTAATCAATATAAGTGTGGCTGCTATGAACAATAAACCCGCAAATGCGCCTGCACTACTGGTACCTGCAATAAAAAAGCCTATAAGCACAATACACACACCAATACCCGAGATAAACAAGAGCCTGACAAAATGAAAAAACTGAAACCGAACTGTATCGCGTAAGCCAAACAATTGCGAAAAAATAAAAATCAGAAACAACTTTACTATCAATACAACAAACACGGTTACGGATAATCCTAACCAAATACCGAATGTTGCTACGGTTGATTCCGTAATGAAATATGTACTAAGCGAAAACCGATCGTTCGAAAACCGAAACAAGATGAGGATCAGCAACGCAAACAGAAAACTAACAAAAGCGAAATACAAAATGTTAAGACTTGCACCAATCCTACCCGTTACGGTGGCCTCATCTCTTTCTTGAATCGAAAACAATTTGATCACATTGAGGTAATCGAAAGTGAGTTGAGGATTGGCCCGGAATAAGCCCACCATAAAAAAGAGCAAAAGAAAAGTGGCTATTATAATAAAGTTGTTGAAGTGGACTGATGGCCGCAAAGCATTTGAGTCCACGTGCTGTTGATTTGGAATTACCAACCAGGTTTTGAGAGAATACACCCGTGGCTGCTGATAAATACTTAGTCGTGCTGCGCCCCCGGCCACCCGAAGCAAACTATCGCAATTTATTTTTAACGTATCGGCAGATCGCCAGCCAAGTTGACCATTCACCAAAACAGAAAACTCATGCCTGTCGGTTATATATAATGTACCGGTATGAGTTTTACTGCTTAACTCCAGATGCACCGACTGTGTGGTTTGGTTGGCGAACGGAACATAACTCCCATTCTGATATACCTGCCACTGCATTTGCAAATTCAACTCGCGGGGTTGTGCGTATAGTTGAGCAGAAAAAAAGATTAGAAGAAGAAACAAACAGAATTTCATGCAGCGACAAAAATATCAGGAAAGCTGGTTATCGCGAAATCCTGAAACGATGCATATTATCTTTGACCCGAAATGGCCGGACTTTATCTTCATATTCCGTTTTGCAAACAGGCTTGTTATTACTGCGACTTCCACTTTTCGGTTAACACCGATATTAAAGCCGAACTGGTGAAGGCTATTATTCGCGAAATGGAACTGCAAGTGCATTACCTTGGCGGTGAGCCGCTTGAAACCATTTACTTTGGTGGTGGCACACCTTCTTTATTAACAGAGGCCGAACTGAACTCTATCCTGAACACCATCTATAAGCTACATCCGGTTGCCCCAACTCCGGAAATTACACTTGAGGCTAATCCTGATGATCTTACCGCGGAAAAACTAACTGCTCTTGCGCGGGTCGGAGTTAACCGGCTAAGCATTGGGGTTCAATCATTTGATAATTCTGTCTTGCAATTTCTAAACAGGGCGCATACGGCAGATGAAGCAACAAAATGTATTGATGCTGCACATCAGGTTGGCATTAGTAACCTGAGCATTGATATTATGTTTGGTTTACCTAACCAACACGAAGCGATACTCTATAAAGATCTTGCTTCGGCTATAGCCTTGCACCCTACACATGTCTCTGTTTATTCTTTAACCGTAGAAGAGAAAACAGTGTTTGGTAAATGGGCGCAGCAAGGCAAACTGAACATTGCAGCCGAACCAGAAGCTGCGCGGCAATTTGAAGTGGTGATGGATACGTTAGAAAGCAATGGCTTTACTCAATATGAGATTTCCAATTATGCTAAACCGGGGTTTGAATCGCAGCATAACGGCAGTTACTGGCAACGAAAAAAATATCTGGGCATTGGCCCGAGTGCGCATTCATACAATGGCGACACAAGACAGTTCAACATCAGTAACAACCACCGCTACGTGCAAGCATTAAGTGGTGGAAAAATTCCGTTTGAGTTGGAACAACTTACCCGCGCAAACAAGATTAACGAATACATTTTTACAACACTCCGCACCAATCGCGGGTGTAACCTTGCTGTACTGAAGCAGGATTATGATTACGATCTTGAAACCGTTGCTGGCAAGGCGCTTGCGCGGATGGTGGCCAATAACCTGATTACCCAAAAAGCCGGCACCCTGCTGCTTACGCGAGCGGGCAAACTGGTAGCCGATCAATTGGCGTTAGAATTTTTTGCATCAGAAAAATGAAACTGAAATTTCTGATATTCGCACTTTGACAATCTGATGACCAGCGAAGAGAAAAAAGTTTACCTGCTCTTAAAGTCCGTAATTTTCCACTACCACGGATTGGATGAAGTGGAGCAACGCGATCTTGAAAAAGTAGCTGCCGATTTTAATGCTCCCGATGAACTGACCTGGGCCCTAAACTTTGTTGCCGAAGATTACCTTACTGCATTTGACCGCGCCCGCGCCTACCTCAATAATATTATTGGCGACTACCCCAAGAACAAAAGAGTTGACCTCATTAATATGGTTTGGCAATCCAACAACCTGAAAGGTTATGTTACCGAGATGGAAGCCACCGCCATGCTAAAACTTGCCCGCGACTGGAATGTGGAGAAAGAGTTGATTGAGTTGGTGTTGAAATAATCTGTAAATTTGATTATGATTTTCGATTCTGTTTTTTTACCTAATCGCGTATTGAAAGGTTCATTCATTGAACGAATGACAGATGCTGAGTTTTTCACTTTCTGCCAGGACAACAATGAGTTTAAGTTTGAAAGAACTGCTGAGGGCCAAATTATTCTTATGTCACCTACACATTACCTTACGGGAAGAAGAAACAATGAAATTCTGTTTCAATTAACCCAGTGGAATAAGCAGCATCTAAAAGGCGAATGTGTTGATTCTGATACCGGTTTTTATTTGCAAAATGGAGCTATGCGTAATCCTGATGCTGCATGGATCAGTAACGAACGCGCAGCTTCGTTCAAAGAAAAAGAACTAAGGAGTTTTCCGCATGCTTGCCCTGATTTTGTTATTGAACTACGTTCTGAAAGTGATCGATTGAAAGATCTTAAATCAAAAATGACAGAATGGATAACCAATGGTTGCCGGTTAGCCTGGTTAATTGACGCTGACGAAGAAACAGTTTATATCTACAGACCCGGTAAGCCTGAAGAAATCTTCAAAGATTTCAACAGGACACTTTCCGGTGATCCGGAGTTGCCCGGATTCAATCTTATTTTGTCTGAATTACGAGTTTAAGTTTTAGAGAGTTTACAAACTCATCATATCCTTAAACTTGGCAGCTTGCCTACGGCTTACCTCCACTTTATCGCCACCTCTTAGTTTCACCATAAGGCCACCGTTAAACCACGGCTCAATACCTTCAACCCAACTCAGGTTAATAATATGTTTGCGGCTTGCGCGAAAGAAGGCACGTTCATCTAACCGATCGTCCAATGCATTCAATGATTTATGAATCATAGGGCGGTTGGCATCGAAATAGACTTTAATATAATTACCGTCCGATTCGAAGTAGCGGATGTTAGCAAGACTCACGAACCAGCAACGCTCGCCATCTTTTACAAACACCTGATCCTCCAAACCAAGTTTTTTGCCCGCACCACGGCCAATCTTGGCGCGTTCTTTCTCCATTATTTTATGGATGGCTTCGCTTAAGCGTTCGGCCTGAATTGGCTTTAATAAATAATCCAACGCATTTACTTCAAATGCTTTCAGCGCAAACTCATCGTAAGCAGTGGTAAACACAACCAACGGTACCGACTCCAGCGATTCGAGTAACTGAAAGCCTGTGCGGCCCGGCATTTGAATATCCAGAAAAAGTAAATCCGGATTTAAATCATTTATCATTTGTTCGGCTTCATCGGCATTCATAGCCTCGCCTACTATTTCAATAGAAGGATGTTCTTCCAAAAGTTTAGTCAACTCTTTGCGCGCCAGGCGCTCATCATCAATTATCAACGCTCTCATACTGTATAGGTGGAATTATTATTTCTGTGAGTACAAAATTATCCTTTTCATTACTAATTGCGAAGTAGGCACCATCGCCATACAAAAGCTTTAGCCGCTGCGAGGTATTAACCAGACCCAGGCCACCCCTGCGTTTATGCCCATTGGTAGCATGGTATTGGCCGCTGTTGCGGATGCGGATGCTGAGTTTACCGCGCTCAACTTTTGTTTTTAGTTGTATTACTCCGCCTTCGGTAAGTTTTGAAATGCCATGCTTTACGCCATTTTCAACCAGCGTTTGAACCATTAAAGGCGGCACCAGAAAATTTTTGGAAGCCGGATCAATATCGAAATCAGTTTTCAGTCGCTCTTCAAACCGAATGCTTTCCAGACCCAGGTAATCGCGCACCACTTTTAATTCATCTCCAAACTTAGTAAGTCCCTTTTTCTCGGTAACTAATGTGTTGCGCAAAATGTTCGACAATTGATTAATCGCCATTTTAGCCTTATCGGGATTTTCATCTACCAATGCCCGAATGCTATTCAACGCATTGAAAATAAAATGCGGATTGAGTT
The DNA here is from genome assembly GCA_017303795.1 of Cytophagales bacterium. GTDB lineage: Bacteria > Bacteroidota > Bacteroidia > Cytophagales > Cyclobacteriaceae > ELB16-189. The sequence continues at coordinate 91,087 of JAFLBR010000009.1, forward strand.
GCGATTTGAGATTACTCAATTCAATCTCTTTCACTGAAGCTTCCAGCTTAAGCGATTTATTATACCGCTCGAAATAATTATACGTAAAGTAAACAATGGACCACGTGAAAAAGAAAAACGAATACACTAACGACAAGCCCAGAATATTATTGAGATCGAATACCAGATTTTTATTGAATAACCCTAATGGAACAGATAAGGGGATCCGTAAAAAGTACATGGCAACCGCCATAACAATAATAGCCGAAAACAAACGGGGTAAAAGCCGGGGCATGCTCAGACTTAACCAGCGGTTGCTGTTCATGTACGTGCGAAACCCGTGCGTAAGCAGAAAACAGAAAAATGATTCGTAGGCCAGGAAGATGATTCTTTTTGTACTGATTACTTCGCTGGATGAAATAGCCACAACAATCTGTACCACGGCATACAGCGTCCAACCTCCTATTTGTAAAATCCAATATAGCCGCGACTTATTAAGCATTCGGAGGCAAAATTAATCAATCCATTAGCCACCGGCTGTTTTTTATACGAGCGGATAAGAAGGCCCAAAATCAAACAAATAAGTTATATCTTAGAATCGCAGAAGGGTAGAATTCAAATGATCAACGAGTCGTATTAGTTAAGCATGGGAAGAGGTTTCATATCTTGGTTATGTTTTGTCTCTTTGGTATTTCTTCTCAATATAAGTTTTGAAGGATTCAGCCAAACATGCTCTTTAGGAATAAGGCTAGTATCTGATACGGTCGCATGTCGTTCCGAATTTCCTCCACCAAGGGGTATTGCGACTGCATCGAACCAATTTAGCATCAAATTAGAAATCTTGTCAGGCAACCCTACCAGTATTAACTGGTCAAATGGAGATGTTGGCCAACTCTTAAGACCTGATAGTGCCGGGTCATATGAGGTAATTGTAACAGATATTAGCGGCTGTAGTATAACTAAAAAAGTGAAAGTTTCTGAGTTCGGTATACCTAATCCTATATATTCAGAGGCTGCTGTCTCTTTTAACAAGACTTGTTTTGGAGACACCACAGAGTTTAAAGGTATACCCATTTCAATAATTGATAGTTACATCTGGTCATTTGGTGATGGAGCTACAAGTACTGCTCAAAATCCAAAAAATTACTATGCAAGTTCTGGAGAATATCTATCCATTTTAAGGCTTACAAATAGATGTGGGTTAGACACAACAATGTTAAAACAAGTATCTATAACCACTCCACCTCTCAAGCCCACGCTGCCAGCAACCGTTACGCTATGTAATGATCTGGTTATCTTAGACGCTGATATTACCAATGCCCCTCAAATAAGTTACCTTTGGTCTACTGGTGTCACTACTAAAAATATTGTAGTCAATGAGGCTTCATTTATATCAGCAACAAATACTGATGTGAATAGATGCTCATCAAGGTCTACCACCATTGTCGTTGACAATCGTCCACAAGTTGATCTCGGCCCTGACATTTCAATTTGCCAATTTTCTACTACTACCCCCTTCCATGTACAAAATCCGGGTATGTCCTACACTTGGGAGATTAATGGTGCTACAAATGGTAATACAAGCGATACACAATCAATTAACACATCAATAGCAGGTAATTTTAATTACTCCTTAAAAGTTACAGACCCTTTTACAACATGCTTTGGATTTAGTAGTACTGATGTTATTGTTTTGTCTTCTCCAAAACCCTCAGTACCAACAACAGCCTCCATTTGTAACGAATATGTGACTTTAGATGCCAATTCATCTGGGGAACCGGGGATATTGTACGCCTGGTCAACAGGCGAAACAAGTCAAACTATTCAAGTAAGTTCTAGTGCACTAATATCAGTGACAAACTTGAATCAACAATCAGGGTGCAGTTCTTCTGCTCAAATTTTAGTGACCGACTTACGTCCTCCAAAACCAAGTGTAACATTGGTTGGGCAGTTTAACCTAAGATCGTCTAGTCCACAGGGTAATCAATGGTTCAGAAACGAAATCAAAATTAATAATGAAACAAATCAAGATTTGACTGTGACAGAATCTGGTAGCTATTCTGTTCAAACTACGTTTGCTGGTTGCGCTAGTATTAAATCCGATAATTATATGTATACCATAACCGCTTTAGAAGATTTAAGCCCATGCCTTGAAACTTATCCAAATCCAACAGATGGTTACATTTCTTTGTGTTTGAAGAATAGAGATTTTCCCCAAATCAAAATCACTGATTTATCTGGTCGAGAGATTCCATTTGTTATCAATGATGATTTGGTTGATATAAGGAATGCTGCTGCGGGCACATATTTTCTGACCATCCGAAATGGTCATTCATTTGTTACTAAAAGAATAGTTAAACGCTAACTCAACTCCGGCTTTAAAAACTTCCCCGTAAAGCTTGCCGGATTTTTTGAAACTATTTCAGGAGTTCCCTTAGCAATTATCCTTCCGCCACCGGCACCGCCTTCAGGACCCAGATCAACAATGTAATCGGCTGATTTGATTACATCCATGTTGTGTTCAATCACCAGCACGGTGTTGCCTTTGTCAACCAGTTTTTGCAACACATCCAGCAAATGGCTGATGTCCTGAAAATGCAAACCAGTAGTAGGTTCATCTAATATGTAAAGTGTTTTACCCGTATCGCGTTTAGATAGTTCAGTAGCAAGCTTTACACGTTGTGCTTCACCACCCGATAAAGTTGTAGCATGTTGCCCCAATGAAATGTAGCCCAACCCAACTTCACTTAAGGTTTGAATCTTGCGCAAAATTTTAGGTTGATTCTCGAAGAAGTTCACCGCTTCTTCCACCGTCATATCCAACACATCGCTAATCGATTTACCTTTAAACCTTACTTCCAATGTTTCGCGGTTGTAGCGCTTGCCTTTGCAGGTTTCGCACGGCACATATACATCGGGCAGAAATTCCATTTCAATCAGGCGTAAGCCCGCGCCTTCGCAGGTTTCGCAGCGACCACCTTTTACATTAAATGAAAACCGCCCAGTTTTGTAACCGCGGATTTTTGCTTCAGGCATTTGCGCAAACAAATCGCGGATGTCGGTAAACACACCGGTATAAGTTGCCGGGTTTGATCTTGGTGTGCGGCCGATAGGCGATTGATCAACTTCAATTACTTTATCGATAAGCTTCAGGCCTTCAATTTTTTTGTAGGCCAATGGCTCGGTGCGCGAATTAAAGAAGTGCTGATTTAAAATTGGGAACAACGTATCGTGTACCAATGTGGACTTGCCACTACCCGATACTCCGGTAATACATGTAAGCGTGCCTAGTGGAATTTCAAGATCAACATTTTTTAAGTTATTACCAGTAGCGCCCAGCAATTGAATTTTTTCACCACTTCCTTTTCTGCGTTCTTTCAAATACGCAATGCCTATTTTACCATTCAGGTATTTGGCGGTTGTGCTGTTGTTCTTTAAAAAAGTTTTGGGATCGCCCTCGGCTACAACCGTGCCACCATGTCGGCCAGCACCGGGGCCAATATCAATAATATAATCCGATTCGAGCATCATTTCTTTATCGTGCTCTACTACAATTACTGAGTTACCCAGATCACGTAAGTCTTTAAGTGCCTTAATCAGTTTTGCATTATCGCGGGCATGCAAGCCAATGCTTGGTTCATCCAGAATATATAAAACGCCTACCAGTTGCGTTCCGATTTGTGTAGCCAATCGTATACGTTGAGCTTCACCGCCACTTAATGTGCGCAACGGCCGGTTGAGGTGTAGGTAATCCAAACCAACATCCAACAGGAAGCCAATACGTTTGCGGATTTCTTTTAATACTTCGGTGGCGATAACGCGCTGCTTTTCGTTAATGCGATTCTCTAAACCCGTAAACCATTTTTGCAGTTCGTTAATATTCAACTCTGCTAATTGGGCTATGTTCCGGTTATCGATTTTAAAGTGAAGCGATTCCTTTTTTAAGCGTGCGCCTTCGCACTCAGGACAAATTTTTGTAGTGGTGAAGTCTTCTACCCACTTGCGGATATTGTCGGAGCCTTCGTCTTTTTGTTTTTGTAAGAAGTTTATAATGCCTTCAAACCTGGTGCTCCATTCTGTGCCCGGATATTTTACGGATGCTACGGCAACGGGTTCGTCATCACCATACAAAAGAATTTTTAATGCGTCTTTCGGAATGTCTTTTATAGGTGTGGACAGTGTAAGCTTTGAGCGTTTAAGAATGGCTTCAATTTTTTTGAAGATCCAGATGTCGCGATATTCGCCTAAAGGCAAAATACCACCTCTGCTTATGCTTAGTTTTTTGTCGGGGATAACACTGTCTTCCGTAATCTCTTCAATAACACCTAAACCTGTGCACGATGGGCAAGCGCCATAAGGCGAGTTGAATGAAAAGTTATTCGGAGCCGGTTCATCGTACGACAAACCGGTTTTCGGATCCATCAAAAACTTAGAGAAGTGATGCACTTTTTTATTCTCTTCCATCACCATAATTACGCCTTTGCCTTCCTTCATGGCAGAGGTAATGGATTGCCCAATGCGATGGCGATCTTTTTCGTTGGGCACGATGCGATCGATCACAATTTCGATATCGTGAATTTTGAACCGATCTACCTGCATCTTAGCCGTGATTTCAAGCACCTCACCATCTACACGTACTTTGGTATAACCTTGCTTGCGTATCTGTACAAACAACTCGCGGTAATGCCCCTTGCGACCTTTTATAATAGGCGCCAGTAACGTAAGTTTTTTACCAGAAAAATTATGGATGATGGCATCCAGAATCTGATCTTCAGATTGACGCACCATTTTATCGCCCGACAGGTAAGAGAATGCTTCGCCTGCACGCGCATACAACAAGCGCATGAAATCGTAAATCTCGGTTACCGTACCAACGGTTGAGCGTGGATTGCGCGAAGTAGTTTTTTGTTCAATGGAAATTACCGGACTCAAGCCGTTGATCTTGTCCACATCGGGCCGCTCCAGGTTGCCAATAAAACTGCGGGCGTAGGCCGAAAAACTTTCCATGTATCTGCGCTGTCCCTCGGCATAAATGGTATCGAACGCGAGTGATGATTTACCGCTGCCGCTGATGCCGGTTATTACCACCAGCTTGTTGCGGGGAAAAGAGACGCTTACATTTTTTAGGTTGTGCTCACGCGCGCCAATAATTTCTATGTACTCATGACCGGAAAGGTCGATTGGATTTTTCTGTGGTTTGGACATGCTTCAAAAAACGGGACTACAAGGATACAAAAATCCCGCAAGGAAGGTTTCGGAAATTCTAAAATTGGAAAGATTGTTTGAGCAACTCTGATTGGATGTTGCCCACACCTTCAGAATAGAGTTCAAGATTTTCACGCTAAGACGCTAAGAACGCAAAGATTATTTGCACCAAACTCACGGCTCAGGTAAGTCAAGATTTTAAGTTTAACAAAATTTACCATTAAATTCTGCAATAGCATAGCGATTTAATCGTCTCGCCAATATGTTATGATGATGCAGGTGAAAAAACTGAAATCCTGATACTACTTTTCAAAAACCGCTATCGGAAAATCGTTACCAAACGAATAAGCCGATGGGAATTGTGCCGTGCCTTTCAATTGCTCTGATAACTCCGGCACTTTGTTTTCGATGTACGTGCTCAACTCGCGAATGGTAAGGCGCTGATCTTTGTTTGTATCGGCTGCGCCACCAATGCCTTCCAGCAAAGCATATGTAAAAATACCATGACCCAGTTTGGCAAACTCAGTAGCAAATTGCTCGGCCCCGGTTGAAGTAATCCAAAACGTGCCGGTACTGCGGGCCAGTTGCGCAATTGCTTTTTCTTCGGCTGCACCTCGATCTAATGCATCTAATGCTCCGGCCGACTGGCATGCATCCAGAATAAATACCTGCTTTTGTGCGTTTATGTCCGATGCAAAATTTCTTAAATCACTTGCCGAAATTCCTTTTGCCGCCAACATATCATCGCGACCATACAATTGCGTAACATCGTGCGGTACAATATAAAACTCTTTCTCTGCTCCGCTCGACATTACTCCATGCCCGGCATAATAGACTACTATCATATCCTGCTCAAGTGCTTTGGTTTTTATCTGATTGAGTGCGGCAAAAATATTTGCCTTTATGGCTTTATCGTTGCGAATGGAAAACGGAACTACTTCCTGAAACAATGACTTTGATTGTTTGTTAATAACATTGGCTACACCATCGGCATCGGCCTGTGCATAGTTTAAATTATACTTGGGATTTTTGTATTTGTCTATCCCGATAGTAACAAGGTATAGTTTCGGTTTGGCTTCGGTTACACCTTTATAGTTTATGGTAAACTTTACTTTTTCAGATTCAACACCCGATTTACTGCTGGCGGTAGCATAAAAATAATTCAGCTCACCAAACGAGTTGGTTAACGAAATATCAAATCCGTACAAACTTTTTCCGTTACCGGGAATAACTTTTACCAGTTTAGAGTTCTGATACAATTTTACTTCGGTTACTTCTTGTGCATTTTGGGTTACCGCTATCTCAACCTTCGATTGCTTTTGGGTAGCCGAAGCTGTGCCATTAGCAGCTGCCGCTCCGTTTACCGATTTAAGTTGCAGGGCCGGAATTTTATCAATCACTTTCTCAACCTCAAAAGTGGTTTTTGCCAATTGTGTTTTTTCATCTTCATCCATTATCTGCGAAAGCAAGCGCGGTGTAAATCCACTTTCAAAGGTGCTCTCTAACGGTGTGCGTTGATTGGATAACCTCGATGTCCAGATGGATGTCCAGAAAACTTTGCGTAACGCTTCGGGTGTTCCTTCTACTCGCCCATCGCGCGATACTACGGCAAAATCATCGTTACTATCGCAAAAGAAATACCCTACAATGGCATTGGTTTTAATATCATAAATCTGATTGATGTTGTTGCCTAGAGAATTGATGAGAAACTTACCGCTGTTGCCTAACGGAAAAGAATTTTCGTTGCCCACACCCAACGACATAAAACCTGAAATTTTAATTCCATCGGATTTAGTTGTGAAGCGAATACCACCCGCATCAATATCATACACATTAAAAGAACGCGAAGCTGTAATGGCCAAAAGTTTACCGTTCGATACCCTGCCGGCATTGGGCATAATGTTATTGCCCCAAACTACTTTACCATCCACCGCACGTGTCAATGCCAATGAAGTTCCGTTTAAAATTTCGATGCTGGCTTTAGTAACAAAGGTGTTCAGACTAGACACCACCAAATTCTCGCCCTTCTCATCGAACGCAGCCATGGTATAAAATCCTTTTTTTGATTCTACCAGAATATTCCCGGTACGAATCTCGATAAGCCGAATTGGGTTCATTTCTTTCAGCAAGGGCATTACTGCCACGGCAATTTTTTTTCCATCAGGATGAAAGGCCAATGCGCTTACATGGTGCTTCTTATATTGAAAGGTGTTGATCACTTTCAATAATTTAAGATCGTACACCTCCACCCAACCCTCGCGTTGGCCTACTGCAAAAAGATTGTTTCTATCTGAATACGTGGATTTGGTAATCTCGAATGTGGTAGTAAACTGTGTAAGTGTTTTCTCTGTCTTCCAATCTATAATTTCAATTTGCTTGCCTTCTACTAAAATCAATTTGCCGTCATTCGTAAGTTGCATGTCGAACAAATTGACAAACGAAGTAGTAAAGCGTTTTATAAATCGTCCGGCTTTTACATCAAAAACCTTTACCGTGCGATCTCTGAATGCAAATGCTGCATGCGTGCCATCGGGCGAGGCCGCCATGCCCACTTGTTCGGATGTGGTTTCATTTTTCAAATAACCCAACCGCACCTTGTCAACCTCTGGCTCTTGTGCCTGGCTAACTAAGCTTATCAAAACCAGCACTACTGTTAGAATTCTCATTGCCATTAAAGTTTTGTTATGCCACTTCACTGCCTGTTGCCCATTGCAACATCTCAAACCAATCTTGCCGGTCTAATTTTATAGCTGTTGATTTTGCTGCCTCCACTATGCGCTCGGCTTTGGTTGTACCGATAACGGGAAAAATAACTGACGGATGTGCCAGTAACCATGCCAACGAAAGTTGACTGTATGTTGCATTGTACTTGGTTGCTTTACTAAATAGTTCGCGTTCGCCAGCCATAAGTTTGCCGCCACCCAATGGCGACCATGCCATAGCCGAAGTTTTATGCTCCATTAATAAATCCAGATCGCCATTGAACAAAGGTTCAACCCGCGCCAGTGAAATTTCAATCTGGTTGGTGACTAACGGCATAGGCAAAAGCTTTTGCAGCATGTAGAACTGTGGTCGGGTAAAGTTTGAAACCCCAAAGTTCAGCACTTTACCTTGTTGCTTTAATTGCGAAAATGCTTCTGCTACTTCGTGTGGATTTAGCAACGGATCGGGCCTGTGAATCAACAACAGATCCAATCTATCGGTGTGTAACATCTTTAGCGAGTTCTCTGCCGACCAGATGATGTGTTCTTTAGAAGTATCGTAATGTTTTACCCAGGTTTTCGGTCGCTTGTCGGATGGAAATTTTATACCACACTTGCTTACCAATTCTATCTTATCGCGCAAAGCGGGTTGCTTGCGCAGTGCTTCTCCAAAAATTTCTTCGTTGCTATGATCGCCATAAATATCGGCATGATCGAACGTGGTGATGCCTTCATCCAGCGAAGCCTGAATCAATCGCTCAACTGTTTCGGGCGAAAGCCGCCAGCGCCAGGCACCTGCTATAACTCTGGAAAAAGTTGGCCCTTGAGGATGAATGGGTAATCGTTGCATGTTACTTTCCTTCATGTTGAAAACACTTCTTGGTTTTGTTGGCCGTCATGCGTTTGCAGCGGGTGCCATCGGCAGTCTTGCCACTGCATTGATTTAGTTTGGCTTTGCCTAATTCGTTGGGTTTGCAAATATCGCAAGCACCTTTGCCCGCTTTTTTGGCATCGGCTAACTTTATAGGTGCGGCTTCACCAGAAAGCCGGCAATCGGCAGTGTGATACTTTTCGCCTTTAGGCGAAGAATAAACCGTTTGACTGAAGGCTTTGATGGAGAGGCCAAAGAAGAGGAATAGCGATAAAACGAGAATCTTTTTCATGTGGAAAGTTTGATAGGCCAAGTTCAAACTTTTTTGATAGAAATGCGAATGATTCACCACTTATGAATTTTCAAACACCGCTACAAAGTGTATTAGAAGCAATTAGAATTATTATGTCGTAAGCGTGAGCAAGAAAATTATGAAAACTAAAAACTCAACTTCCCAGCTTTCGGCTCTTTGAATGAATCGGTTTTAATCAGATACCCCTCCATTTCGTCTATACTATTTTGCCTCAACGTTGCACTGAAATCATACGCCCGGCCAAGCATTCTGATATATGGATCTGCTATTCGCTGGCGTGTTAATTTGCGAAGCGCACCCATGTAATCTTCCCGATAAACAGTTGGTACTATAATTTTTGATAGGCCTTTAGATGAAAGTTCGGCATTCATCATAACCCTGGCAATACGCCCGTTGCCATCCAGAAATGGATGAACTTCACTTACTAAAAACATCATATATACGGCCTTGGCAAATGGATTCTGTAAGAGACTGTACCATTCAAAGCCTTTCTTCAATGTACCATTCACTAATCGCCAGTCTACAAATTCAGAATCACCCGCACGATTGTTTTTGTCTTTAAACTCTCCTGGTTTTTTGGATAGCCGCGCCTGTAGTAAAACGGCATGCCGAGTTCTCAACAAATCGAGAAAGTGATTTGCTGATGAAGGACAAACAGACATTTCCTTTTTGTTGGACACGATGCGGTACGTACCCAGAACATCATGCGAATCTTCCGCACGAGCTGGAAGAGGTGTCTTTGTGAAGACAATTTCTTTTGCTTCCTCTACCGTGAACTCGGTACCTTCAATATAGTTAGAGAAGTAACCTTCAAAAAAGGCGAATGCTTTGTAATGCTGTGAAGATTGAATTGCCTTGTGGATATGAAAATTTTTTCCTGCCAATTCTCCATACAGTTGTTCAAATAGTTTGATCCGATCTGGGTCAAACGGTTCGCCCAAAGCTCTGGCCAAAGCTACCGGAGATTTCAGGTTTTTGGATTTGCCGGTGGACAGCAAGGCGCTGATGATCTGGTTGAGTTTCTTGAACTCTTTCTGCATTTTCAAAAACCTTGAAATATCTTTTGCTTTATCGCGCAAAGCATTCAAGCCGTCTTCGCCACGCGATCGAAAAATTACCTCAAGTCGCTCTTCAATTTCTTTAATCGATAGCGTCTTCGACTCCTCTCCCTTTTTTCTGCTCTCCTGAAGGTTTTCTAAAAACGCTCTGGCTTCTTGTGCTGCTGAAAGGTTTTCAAAAAACAAATTGTCACCTTCTACTGGCCCATTACCTGCAAGCAAATGAATGTTAAGACCAGGAAGCTTAACATTTGATGTATATGAATACGTTAAAAAGATATGACCATTGATTGTAGGCTTGAATTCAAGTGCGCTGCGGTGGCTTAGCAATGCCTCTGGGTACAAATGAGCCAATAGGTGATACCAATTTCGTTTTAGGATTGAAGCCGGTTTCTCTTCCAGGTTTGAGGTGTAAATGCGGGGTGCAATTTTCCGAATCAACTTTTGTTTTAACAAGGCAGTAATTCTTCTTGATTCTTTCTTATCAGAAGCAGCGAAGACAAGCTCCTGAACTTTAGATGTGGGAATTTTTCCCATTAATTGACTGGTTTACAGTTCAATTTGGGTAAAATTTTAGATTAACTTACCTAATTATTGGAAAAATTTGGATTAACTGGTCTTTTCTACGGACTATTAGACCAAAATAAAAAGGGTTATCAAATTAATGATAACCCAAGAGTACCCAGGACGGGACTTGAACCCGTACAGATATTACTATCCACAGGATTTTAAGTCCTGCGTGTCTACCAATTCCACCACCCGGGCAAAACCTAAAAAACAACCCCTCTCTCCCGATAGCTATCGGGACGGAGAGGGGTTTTGAGCGGGAAACGAGACTCGAACTCGCGACCCCGACCTTGGCAAGGTCGTGCTCTACCAACTGAGCTACTCCCGCTTATGCCACTTAAAATAAAATGGTCTGCTCAACCATCCCGATAACCATCGGGAGAGCTACTCCCGCTTATTAAATGGGACTGCAAATTTAATAGCCAGTACCAAATATCCAACACACGACTGTTTTTTTCGGAAAAAACTCAACTTGTAAATGATAGGGCTGAAACCGTCTTCTCCTGATAAGAATACAAACCGGTTCTAACTAATTGGCAACCGTATGAAGTTCTGCTCCATAACTCTTTTCGCCTGCGCGGATAGAGATTGGTAAAACATTTTGGCGCGGTGGTAGCGGACAGGTAGCATGTGGGGTAAACACACACGGTGGATTATATGCTTTATTAAAATCCAGAATTACCTTTTCGTTGCCTGCAGGCTTTTTAGCATACAGATACCGGCCTGCACCATAGGTTTCGGTACCGCTGGTAGCATCGGCAAAAATGATAAAGAGTTGATCGCCTTCTTCCAATGCATCCAGGCGATAGGTTTTATTTTGATATTCAAATACAAGTGTGCCGGGCGAGCGTTGGGGTGTAGTTTGACCCAACACATTTGTAATTTCAATGGTGCGGGTGGAGTCATACTCCATTGTAGCTTCTAACCGATAATCAGCTACGATAGGGTAGCGCTCAATTTCAGTAAATGTTTTTAATGCTTCGGCTTTATCATCGCGCAAGCGTACGCCCAGTTTAGTATCGCGCTTAATAATATTGCAACGCAGATCACCAACCTGAACTTGCGGGGCACGAGTGGAATCCGGATGAAAAATTGTGCGCGTTGTAATGGTATCATTATCTATTGTAGCCGTCACACCCTTGTTCACCACAAGCGTTACCACATTATCCTTCACCAGAAAATAACCGGCACGGCTTGCTATTTTTCCTTGCGGGAAAACAAGTGCATTACCTGAATCACCCCCAAAGGTGTTCATGCCCGGCTCCAGCCAATGCAAGCCAACCAGATTGAGCCAGCCATTTGGAGCTTTAAGATTGGCAATACGTTCGGCATGCCATGTCCCTACTTCAGCACGGTGTGCCTCAAGTTCTTGTTCGGTAAGCTGCCTTTGTTGAGTACATGCCGCAACAACCAGTAATAAAAAGATGTATCGCATTAGTCTATAAGATCAATAGACAAATATATCTTTAAATTCTATGATGCTGTGCATCTAGGCGCACATAAATTGTTCGCCACCGGACAAGTTCAATCGCCTCCATTCATCAAATAAGCGATTTATAAGCATTTGTTGCTTTGGCACAATTATTAATACTACAAATAGGAATTTATTATAGTCGCATGAAAAAATATCAATTAGGCGAGTTTGAAGAAGTAGTAATGTTAACCGTAGGCATTCTGTATGGCGAGGCATACGGAGTATCCATTAAAAAAGAAATCGAGTCGCGTTTGAAACGCGGTGTAAGTGTTGGGGCCTTGCAGACTGCTTTGAGAAGGCTGGAAGACAAAGGCTACTTAAAATCGCACGAAGGCGAAGCCACTGAAGAACGTGCTGGCCGACCTAAAAAGTATTTTACCATTACGGCTTATGGAAAGAAAGCTATGGAATACACGCGCAGCACGCGTGAAGAGTTGTGGAATGCGATACCGAAGGTAGCATTAAAGGTGGTTACCGGTTTCCGGTTACCAGTTGCCGATAACCTGCAACTGGAAACTGGTAACAATGAATAACTAATGAAAGAAGTTCCCCCCAAACTCCCCCTCCGCTTCTTCCGGTGGTTCTGCCACCCGAAGTTGCGCGATAGCATTGAAGGGGATTTGATGGAATTGTATGAGGAGAGAAGAGCAAAAAGTGGAAAGGTAAAAGCTGACGCTTTATTTTTTAAAGATGTGCTGCTTCTCTTTAGACCCGGTATTATCAGGCCAGCAGAAGGATACCAACAATTAAACAACTACGGTATGTTGAAAAACTATTTGAAGATTAGCTGGAGAAGTCTCCTGAAACAAAAAATGTATTCGTTCATCAAGATTGGTGGCTTTGCCATTGGTGTTGCTGCCTGTTTGCTCATTGCCTTGTTCATTAAAGATGAATTGTCGTATGACAAACATTACGCCAATCACAAGCAGTTGTACCGAGTTCTGGCTGTGATCACCGAGAATGGTGACATTAAAAAAGGTGTAGCCTTTCCGGCACCGATGGCTCTGGCTGTAAAAGAAGATTTTCCTGAAGTTGTAAATACGGGTCGGTATAATAATAGTGAACTGTTTGGTGCGGGTGCAAGTGAAGTGCGTGCGGCTGATGCCGAAGACAATGCCTACGATGAAGGTTTTGTCTATTTCGATCAATCGTTGATTGACATGCTGCAATTGAAATTCATTTATGGCAATCCGCAAAAAGCATTAAGCCAGCCGGGTGCAATTGTTATTACAAAAAGAAAGGCCGATAAGTATTTTCCCAATGAAGATCCGGTAGGCAAGGCTTTGGTAGTAAACAACAAAGCCGACAAACCTTATACAGTTGGCGGAGTGATTGAAGATTTTAAGTCGACCTCGCACCTGCAATTTGATTTTTTAATTGGTATGGAAGGTCTGGAGTTTTGGAACGGTGAACAAAAAACCTGGGACGCCAGTAACTATGCAACCTATATTCAGGTAGCGGAAGGCACTGATGCAAAATCTTTAGAAGAAAAACTCTCAAACGGCATCATTGAAAAATATTATATCCCAATGATGACAAAAAGTGGCCGGTCTTTAGATGATGTTAAAAAATTCTTTACTGAAACGCAGGCACATCTGGAACTGCAACCTATTAACGAGATTCATTTATTTTCGGAAGGTGTTGACGACAAACTAAATTATGGGGACATCCGCATTGTTTGGCTTTTTGGTGGTATAGCCTTGTTTATTCTGTTAATAGCCGCTATCAACTTTATCAATCTCTCTACCGCACGATCGGCTAACCGCGCAAAAGAGGTTGGCTTGCGAAAAGTAGTAGGTTCGCTGCGTGGTAATATCATTAACCAGTTCCTCAGCGAATCGGTTATGTTCAGTGCAATCTCTTTTGTGTTGGGGTTGGCTATTGCATCGATTATGTTGCAATACTTCAACTCGATTTCAGGAAAATCAATTTCAATACCTTGGATGGAATGGTGGTTCGTTCCTTCTCTTTTGGGATTATCGGTAGTGGTAGGTGTTATCGCTGGAATTTATCCGTCATTTTACTTGTCGGCATTCAAACCCATTCAGGTGTTGAAAGGTGCGCTAACACAAGGATCAAAAAGTTCACCACTCCGAAGCTCGTTGGTAATCTTTCAATTCACCATTAGTATCATTCTGCTCATTGGCACAATGGTTATCCAAAAGCAAATGAATTTTATCCTAAACAAAAAAATTGGCTTTGAAAAAGATCAAGTCTTATTACTTCAGGGCACAGGAACATTGGGCACGCAGGTGGTTGCTTTCGCGGATGAGTTGCGCGCTACTTCGCATGTAGTGGAAGTTTCTACCGGAGATTATTTGCCCGTGCGCGGTTCTAAACGAAACGGAAATAGCTTTTGGAATGAAGGTCGCGAAAATATTGACCCAAACGTAACAAGTCAGTTTTGGCGCGTTGATCCATACTATGTAAACACACTCGGTCTTAAAATTGTAGAAGGCCGCGACTTCAACCGCGATCTTGCTTCAGACTCCAGCGCCATCATCATCAATCAAAAAATGGCAAAAGAACTTGGCGGTAACATGCTGGGTAAACGCATTACCAACTATGGCGGCTTGTGGACGGTGATTGGCATTGTAGAAGATTTCCATTACGAATCACTTCGCGAAGACATTCGTCCAATTGCAATGGTATTGGGCACAGAGGCTTCTGTGCTTGCTGTTAAACTGAAAGCCGGCGATATGTCTGAAAGTATTCAATCTATTACCACTGTGTGGGATAAGTTTGCTCCGCATCAACCTATTCGGTATTCATTTTTAGATGATCGGTATGCGGCCATGTATAACGATGTGCAACGCATGGGTAAGATCTTCACCAGCTTTTCCATATTGGCCATTGTAGTAGCGTGCTTAGGATTATTTGCACTCTCTGCTTTTATGGTGGAACAACGAAGCAAAGAAATCAGCGTACGATTAGTATTAGGCGCATCGGTGAACAGTGTGTTTCAATTGCTCACATGGGATTTTCTACGATTGGTTTTGATTTCCATTGTAATTGCTGCGCCCATCAGTTGGTACATGATGTCGCGCTGGCTTGAAGACTATGCTTACCGGACAGATATAGGCTGGGATGTTTTTGTGGTGTCGGGCATTACCTCTGTTCTGATTGCACTTATCACCATAAGTTTTCAATCGATAAAAGCTGCGGTGATGAATCCGGTGAAAGGGTTGAGAAGTGAATAGTTTCCGGTTACTAGTCACCGGTAACCAGCAACTGGTAACTATCAGTAAAATCAAAAAATGAAAAAGGCCATGTCCCCACCTCAACTCCCCCTCCGCTTCTTTCGCTGGTTCTGCCACCCGAAGTTGCGCGATAGTATTGAAGGGGATTTGATGGAGTTGTATAAGGAACGATTAATTAAAAACGGAAAGTTAAAGGCCGATGCACACTTTATTAAAGATGTGTTGTTGCTATTTAGGCCAGGCATTATCAGGCCAACAGAAGGTTATCAAAATTTAAACTCTTACGGTATGTATAAAAATTATTTCATTACAGCATGGCGAAATGTAATTCGCAAGAAATCATCTGCTGCCATTAATGTATTTGGGCTTACGCTCGGTATCTCCTGCGCCCTTATCATTTTCGCATTGGTTAACTACCATCTAAGTTTTGATAATTTTCATACGGATGCGGATAGAATCTACCGGTTTGTAACAGAAGAACATCGCGATGAGGTGGAATATGATGCCAGTGTACCTCCACCCTTCGGTAAGTTTTTTCGCGAAGACTATACTTTCAGCGATCAGGTAGCCCGGCTTTATACGGGCGACAATGAATTAATCACTATTGAACGGATTGGTGAGAAGAATAAATTCAATGAAACCATTGCGTTTGCAGAACCCGATTTTTTTAAAATCTTCAATTTTCCGTTAAGCACCGGAAACCCTGAAACTATTCTGGTTGAACCCAACACGGCCATCATAACTAAAAAGATGGCTGCAAAATACTTTGGTGATGAGTCCGCTATTGGAAAAGTGATTCGATTAAATAGTAAAATTGATTTTACTGTTTCAGGCGTTCTGCAAGACCTTCCTGTTAATTCCGACATCCAAACCGAAATCTATTTTTCATACAGCACCATGAAGCAGTATAATGAATGGGCAGCATCGGATGACGCCTGGGGTGGTATTACCAGCAGTATTAAAACATACACCAAACTAAAACCCGGTGTTAACCCAACCGATGTAGAGCAAGCTGTGGATGAATATGTGAAAAGGTTTCGCCCAAAGAGTAAAAACGTACATCACTATAAACTTCAACCTTTAAACGATGTACATTTTAATGCACGTTATGAAGGCGTGATGAGTAAAACCACCATTTGGATTCTTTCATTAGTGGGTGTACTTCTGGTACTAACGGCCAGTTTAAATTTTATCAACTTAACTACTGCACAAGCTATTAATCGCTCCAAAGAAGTAGGTGTGCGCAAAAGTTTAGGCGGTGCCCGCGGCCAACTGTTCTGGCAGTTTACTATCGAAACCGGATTGGTGGTTCTGGTAGCTACCGTATTAGCACTTGCCTTTTCGTACGCTATTCTTCCACAGCTAAATAGTTTTCTCAACACCAACATCAGCATCAATTTATTTACCGATACACGACTGCTGTTATTTGTTCTTGCTTTGATAGTAGTGGTTACCGGTTTGTCGGGTGCCTATCCGGGAATTGTCCTATCGGGTTTCAAACCGGTGCTGGCATTAAAAGGAAAATTAAGTGGTAAACAAACCGGGAGTTTCAATATCAGGCGCGCATTAATCGTTACCCAATTTTCAATCTCACAAATTCTTTTGCTGGGTTTGATTGTGATGTTTTTCCAAATGCGCTACTTCAGCAAAACCGACATGGGTTTCGACACAGATGCCATCATTATGATGCCCGTTGGATCGAATGACGAAAAATTAAAAACGGTTAAGTCTCAATTGTTGCAAGTTCCGGGTGTTGAAAACGTATCCCTATGTTTTGGTGCACCCGCATCCGATAATCATTGGACTACTTCAATAAAGTTTGATGATCGTGCCGAGACCGAGCCTTTCTCTATCAGTCATAAAGGTGCAGATGAAGATTACCTGTCAACTTTCTCGTTAGAAATTATTGCTGGCCGAAATCTTACTCCATCAGATACGGTACGCGAATTTCTGGTGAACGAAAATCTTTTATCGCAGCTGAATCTCGCTTCGCCCGAAGAAATTCTTGGGAAGAATATAACCGTTAATGGTTCGTGGAAAGGACCAGTTGTGGGTGTAGTTAAAGATTTTCATGAACAATCTTTCCATGCCGACATAAAGCCTGTGTTTCTTACCACCTCGGGAAACACCTACAATTCAATTGCGGTTAAAATTAACATGCGCAATGCAAATGAAACACTCACCTCAATAGAAAAAGTGTGGAGTGGTATGTATCCTGATTTAATTTACAAGTATGATTTTCTGGATGATCAGATCGCCAGCTTTTATCAGACCGAGCAACAGATGGTTTCTATTGTTTACATTTTTGCGAGCATTGCTTTAATCATTGGAGCGCTGGGCTTATATGGTTTGGTTTCGTTTATGGCCGTTCAAAAAACAAAAGAGATTGGTATCAGAAAAGTTTTAGGTGGCGATGTTGTTCAAATACTCTGGATTTTCGGTAAAGAGTTTACAGCATTGGTTGTTGTTGCTTTTTTAATTGCCGCGCCTGTCGGCTGGTTAGTGATGACGGAGTGGCTATCGAATTATGCTTTCAAGGTTGACATTAGTCTTTGGATGTTTGCGCTGGAGTTATTCATTATTGCTTTAGTAGTACTGGTAACTGTTGGTTATCGTTCGCTTAAGGCGGTGGTGGCTAATCCGGTTGAGAGTTTGAGAAGTGAATAGTTACCGGTTTCCAGTCACCGGTAACTGGAAACCGGTAACATTAAAAGAAACACAATTGAAAAATAGAAAATCATATCCACCTAAACTTCCCCTCCGCTTCTTCCGATGGTTCTGCCATCCGAAGTTGCGCGATAGCATTGAAGGTGATTTGATGGAGTTGCATGAAGAGCGATTGATTAAAAGTGGAAAGCTGAAAGCAGATGCACACTTTATTAAAGATGTACTGTTGTTATTCAGACCGGGCATCATTAAGCCAACAGAAGGAACAGAAAGATTAAACACGTACGGTATGTATAAAAGTTATTTTAAAATTGGCTGGCGCAATTTGCTGAAAAGCAAAGTCCATGCATTCATAAACATCAGCGGGCTGGCATTGGGTATCGCCAGTGTTTTTCTGATGGCTACGTATGTTCGGTATGAACTGGGTTACGACCGGTATTATGATCAACCTGAAAATCTTTACCGCATTACGTGGGAAAATGAGAGTCCGCAAACGCGCACCCCGCACCCCATGGCGCAAGCACTGGTGGCCGATTTTCCCGAAGTGGAAAGCGCGGTTACTTTATCGCCCCTCTGGGCAGCAGGTTTAACGCGTGCTATCTATTCTATGGCCAACCCGGAAAATGATGTTCGCTTTGACGAGAAAAACTTATTAGCCGTTGACACAACTTTTTTTGATGTGTTTGGTTTTCCGGTGGTTCGTGGCAATGCCCGTAAAGCGTTGGAGAATGTAAATGGAATTTTAATTTCAGAATCAACAGCTAAAAAATATTTTAACGATGATGATCCTATTGGTAAACATTTGATTGTGTATCCGGATAGTGCGCTGCTGGAAGTGATGGCCGTGTTTAAAGATGTTCCGCAACAATCGCATTTTCATTTCGACATGTTGATTTCGTATGTGCGCGAAAAGTCGTTCGATCCGGATGACGAATATTATACGTGGGCCGACTTTGGTCACTTCAATTATGTACGATTGAAGCCCGGTACTGACCCAAAAGCACTTGAAGCCAAGTTGATGCCAGCGATGCGCAAGTACATCGATTTACCAGATGAATATTACAGAAACCTCATCGCCAACAACATGGGCTTTCGTGTGCAGCCCGTAACAGACATCCACTTGAAATCGCACGTACGTTGGGAGCTTGAAACGAACGGCAACATCGAATACGTCTATATCATGGGGGCAGCGGCATTACTCACCCTGCTCATCGCCTGCATAAACTTTATGAATTTAATGACGGCCAAGTCAGTAGAACGGGCCAAAGAAATCGGGATTCGGAAAACGATGGGCGCCATGCGTCAACAATTATCGGTACAGTTTATAGGCGAATCCATTTTAGTAACCGGTATCGCACTTGTTTTTGCAGTATTAGCGCTTGAAGTAAGTTTACCATTCTATAACTCCCTCACCGGCCAATCGCTTTCATTAAATTATTGGGAAGCATTGCCGGTTTTATTGGTAGTAGCACTCGTTATCGGAATTGGCTCGGGAATTTATCCGGCTGTTTTTCTTTCGGCCATTCAGCCGCAAAGTATTTTGAAAGGAAAATTCCAAACCTCGCATCGCGGTAATGGTTTGCGCAATGGGTTGATTGTTTTTCAGTTTGCCATTTCAATGATACTAATTTCCGGAGCGGTTATTATCTACAACCAACTCAATTTCATTCAAAACAAAAACCTGGGCTTCGGCAAAGAAGAAGTACTTGTTATTCCGATGAAGGATGAGCACATGGACAGACGCATGGAGGCCATCAAAAATGAATTGAGCAGGATTGAGGATGTCGTTTCCGTTTCGGCAAGTTCTAATATGCCGGGCGGACAATTCAATCAAAATTCTATCTCGTTAGTAGAAGCACCAGAAAACGATATCACAACTTCCGAAGTTTTTGTGGATTATGATTTTCAGAAAGTGATGAATCTGGAATTAGTTGAAGGCCGATATTTTACAATGGATGATAAACCCAGTTCAACTGAAGTGAAGTTTGTTATCAATGAAACCGCAGCAAAGCAACTTAGCAGTTCATCGGTGGTAGGAAAAGAAATTCATTGGCATGCGTATGAGAACGACAAACCTATAGTAGGACGTGTGATCGGTGTGGTGAAGGATTTTCATTTTCAATCCTTGCACGATCCGCTCAGACCTATATTGATGATTCCTTACCCAGCTTACAATCATCTTATTGTAAAACTAAACACCGGGAACTTTGAAAACACGCTGGCTCAAATTCAAAACGTGTATCGCGAGTTCGAGAATTCATTTCAATTTGAATTTGCTTTTCTGGACGACCGGCTCGCTAAACAATATGAATCGGAAGCGCGTACATCCATTATCTTTAGTGCGTTTGCATTCATTGCCATTGTAATTGCGTGTTTCGGATTGTTTGGTATGGCCATGCTTACGTTTAGTCAGCGTATGAAAGAAGTGAGCATCCGCAAAGTACTGGGTGCTTCCTTTGGTGGATTAATAATTCTATTACTCCGCGACTTCACTAAACTCATCGCCTTTGCCGTACTACTTGCCACACCCCTGGCGTGGTGGCTGATGGATCGTTGGCTCAAGAATTTTATTTATCAGGTGGGTATCCATCCGGTTGTGTTTATTGTTTCAGGATTAACTCTTATCGTTATTGCCTGGATTACGCTGGGATACTTTACCTTAAAAACCACACGTGTTAACCCCGCACAGACGTTGAAGAATGAATAGCGTTTAAGTTTGAACTGCGGATTTAGTGTAACTTTCTTACCGAAATTAAACTAGCGATGCAATTCGAAAACCCTGTCGATTACCAACAACTCTCACTCGACCATGTTGAGCCCGTGTTGCCCGTGCGCGATGTGAACCAAACCATTGCTTATTGGCGCGAAGTGCTGGGCTTTCGGGAACAATGGACATCTTCTGGAGAGCCAAGCGATATTGGTGCAGTTTCTTGGGGCGCGGTTCATGTTCAGTTCTATTCAAGCAAAGATTTTGTTGAGCATGCTGTGCGGCATTATGTGTGGATTAAAGTGCGACAACTATCGGACTTGTATGCAATGCATCAAAAGAATAAAGCCGAGATTGTAACTCCCTTGCAACCTACCGGCTGGGGTTTTTCAGAATACATTGTTCAAGACATCAACGGCCATCATTTAATTTTCACCGCACCGGGAACAGAAATTAAAGACATACCCAAACAAAAAGTACCGGTAAAAATTGTAGAGCGCATACCAACTTTCGAAGAAGTTTGTAAGCTAACCGAGTCCGTAAACTGGAAAGCCCCAGACCCTTCATCTTATAATCAAAACTTAGAATCAACAGTTTACGCGGTGGTTTCCGAAAATTCAGAAACTGGTGAAGCTATTGGCTGCGCCTTTCTGCTGGGCGATAGCAAAAGTATTTTTTATGTGAAGGATGTGATTGTTCATCCGCAATGGCAACATCAACAAGTCGGTACCAAAATGATGCGCGCCATCGAACAATGGTTAGATACAAACGCCCCCGTTGGTGCCACGGCAGGACTTTTCTCTGGCGAGCAACTCGCACCGTTTTACAAGCAGTTCAAGTTTGTGCAAGCGTGCGGCATGTATCGTGTGATTGAGCACAAATAGAAGTTCCCATGTTCCGAATCCGTACACTCCTGTTCTGTTATCCGTACAGTTAGTTGTACTCAATCCTTAAAATCAGACTGAAATCTGCGTTGGCACGATTATTCCTACATTTAGGAAAATAGTCTTGCTATGAAGAAATACCAATTGGGTGAATTCGAGGAAATTGTAATGCTCACCATCGCCATCTTATATAAAGAAGCCTATGGCGTGGCTATTAAAAATGAAATTGAATCGCGCCTGAAACGCAATGTGAGCATGGGGGCTATGCATACCGCATTGGTTCGGTTGGAAGATAAAGGCTATATCCGCTCGCACGATGGCGAACCAACGGAAGAACGTATGGGCCGACCCAAAAAATATTTTCAGGTAACAGCGCTCGGCAAAAGAGCAATGGAATATTCGCGAGAAACGCGCAATGCACTTTGGGGCGCCATTCCAGATGTATCGCCCAATGTGAAATTCAGTTAGGTGATGAAGCAAGTTAAGAAGTTTGAAGTCGTAATAGTCACCGGTAACTGGAAACCGGTAACCATCAAATGAAAAAGATTGTAGCTCCACCAAAACTCTTCCATCGATTCTTCCGATGGTATTGTCACCCAAAGATGTTGGGGCATATCGAGGGTGATTTGTTGGAAGACTATAGAGATCGTGTTCACAAAAAAGGAAAGTGGCGAGCCGATGCGCGATTTGTATTAGATGTATTGCTCTTATTAAGACCAGAAATCATCCGGCCGATGGAAGGCTATAAAAATTTAAACACGTACGGTATGTATAAAAATTATTTCAAAATCAGCTTTCGGCAACTGGCCAAAAACAAAACCTTTGCCGCTATTAATATTTCGGTATTGACACTGGGCTTTTCGTGTTTTATACTCTTGGCACTTTACCTGCACGATGAACTTTCGTTCGATAGGTTTCATTCAGATGCAGAAAAAATTTATAGAATCGTTCAGCATGAGCAACAAGAAAACGGAACAATAAGAAGTGTGTCTTCTGTTGCACCTGCACTTGGCAAAGAGGCCCGCGAACAATTTCAGGAAATTGAAGACATGTGCCGACTGTCGGCTTTCGGGCGGGTAACTCTCGGCAACGATCCGCTAACACGTACCCATGAACGCGCACTCTCTGCTGATCCTAACTTCTTTACCTTCTTTAATTTTCCGTTGATTGAAGGTGATCCAAAAAGTGTACTTCAAAATTCCGATGCGATTGTTATTTCAGAATCCATTAAAGAAAAATATTTTGGTGAGGGGCCGGCTTTAGGAAAACAAATCTGGTCGGGATATATGCGCCAAGGAAAGCCGGTGTATTTAACAGTTGGTGGCGTAATGAAAGATTTTCCAAAGAATTCGCACCTGCAAATTTCACTTCTGTTTTCAGATGCTACATGGAATGTGCAGTATAGAGATTATGCGCAATACGTAAACACCGATTGGGTGGATACCGAATACACCACCTATCTAAAATTAAAACCGCAAAGCGATGTGGCTTTACTTACGGCCAAAATAAAAAATCTGGTAAAGTCGAATTATCCTACTGATCGCGAATTCAAAAGCAACTTCGAATTACAACCCCTGCAAGAAATTCATACCGAGACCGAACAGTTTCAATCGGCTGCCGATGAGTTTAATGCCAACAACATAAAGCCATTTTATCTCTATACGTTTGCTGCATTGGGTATAATTCTCTTGCTCACCGCTTGTCTGAACTACATGAACCTGGCTACGGCTGTTGCGATAAAACGCACCCGCGAAATTGGAACGCGCAAAACATTAGGTGCACCAAAATTTCAAATGGTAACACAATTTATTACTGACTCTGTAGTGCTATCGTTGCTTTCTTTTATCATCGCCATTGCAATTGTGTATGCGGTGCTGCCGTTCGTGAATGTGTTTGCCAGCAAAGCGCTTTCCATTACAACATTGCCTGTGGAGTGGATGATTGGAATTCTTTTTATCATTTTCATTGTCGGTATTTTATCGGCACAATACCCAGCCTTTATTGCCACCCGCGTTTCAATTGTGGATGCGCTTAAGCGTGAAGTAAAACTTGGCGGCAGTAGTTTGTCTGTAAGAAAGGCTCTGCTGATTGCACAGTTTGCCATCTCCATTATGATGGTTGCTTCTACGTTAGTCATTTATCAGCAACTTAATTACCTGCGCGAAAAAGACCTTGGCTTTAATCATGAAAACATGGTAGTGATAGATGTGAACAGTCGTAACCTGCGCAGAAATTTTGAAACTGTTAAAACCGAATTCAGTAAACCTGCTGAAGTACTTGGTATTACTGCTTCTACACGTGTACCGGGCGAGTGGAAAAGCTTTCCCATTGCTACCACCAAAAGCAGCGAGAACATAAATGGAAGCGAAATGATTTTTGTGGGCATTGATAACGACTTTCTGGATACTTATCAAATCAAGTTATTGGCAGGCCGCACTATTAATGACCCCGTTGCCGATTCGCTCAAGATTGTTCTCACGCAACTGGCTGTAGAACAATTAGGACTTACTGATCCAATAGGGCAAACTATTGAGATTCCTAAAGTGAGGTATGGCGAACGAATGGAAGAACTTGAGCAGCCATTCAGAGTAGAAGTTATTGGTGTGGTGGAAGACTTTCACTTTGAATCGTTACGCGCCAACATGATGCCCGTAATCTTTGGTGCTCTAAATACTTCCATTCAGGTTATTGATTATTATACATTAAAAATCAAAACCAACGACTGGGCGCAGACTATTGAAACCTTAAAAACAATCAATAACAAAATTGATCCAAATACTCCATTGGAATATACGTTTCTCGATTCGCGGTTTGAGGAGTTATATGTAACCGATGCCAGACGCGGACAAATTTTTCTTACACTTTCCATAATTGTAGTGGTAATCGCCTGCCTCGGTCTGTTTGCATTAGTGTCGTACTCGGTAGAAAGCAGGATGAAAGAAATTGGAGTGCGCAAAGTAATGGGTGCATCGGTAAACAGCATTGTGCGTTTAATCTCAAAAGAGTTTTTAATACTGGTTGTTATTGCGGGTATCGTTGGCTTACCCATAGCGTGGTTCTTTATGCGGAGTTGGTTGCAGGAGTTTGCGTATCGGGTTCCATTTGGAGTTTCGGTGTTTGCATTGGCAATCTTGCTCACATTAATTATTGCGTTTGTTACCATTGGTTTGCGAGCGGCTCGTGCTGCGCGGATGAACCCGGTGAATAGCCTTCGCTCTGAATAGTTACCGGTTTCCGGATTCCATTTACTGGAAACGGGTAACGATGATAAACCAAAATGAAAAAGACAATAGGTCCACCAAGATTCGCACACCGCTTCTTCCGATGGTATTGTCATCCGCGGATGCGCAATCACATCGAGGGTGATTTGTTGGAAGACTATAGAGATCGCGTTCACAAAAAAGGAAAGTGGAAAGCCGATGTGCGATTTGTATTGGATGTATTGCTCTTATTAAGACCTGAAATTATCCGGCCACTGGAAGGCTATAAAAATTTAAACACGTACGGTATGTATAAAAGTTATTTTAAAATCGGATGGCGCAACCTCGCCAAGAACAAAGGTTACTCCTTTATTAATATTGGTGGGCTTGCATTAGGTATGGCTGTGGCTATGCTTATCAGTTTGTGGGTTTATGATGAGTTGTCTTTTAACAAGTATCATCAAAACTATGAGACCATCGCGCAAGTATATCGTTTGCAGAATCGGGGCGGTGAAAGAGGAGTCAGTACTTCGCATGTAACCGGCCTCGGTACACTTCTTAAAACCGAATATGCTTCGCATTTTAAAAATGTGGCTATGATTCGTGCGCGCACCGAAGAACGAGTGCTCGCTTTCGGAGAAAATAAGTTCACGCAAAGTGGCTACTTCATGCAGCCGGAAGGAGCAGAAATGTTGACTTTAAAAATGGTTCGCGGAACGCGCCAGGGCCTTACTGACATGAAATCAATTTTACTTGCTGAGTCGGTTGCCAAAAAATTATTTGGCGATGCTGATCCTATCAATCAGGTAGTGCTGATGGACGCGAAGTGGGATTTAAAAGTAACCGGTGTGTATGAAGATCTGCCCAAGAACTCCACCTTTTATGATGCTTCCTATTTTGCTCCGCTCGATTTGTATATTGATGGCTGGGGCTCATTGACTTCGTGGGATAATTATTTTGTCTATATCTATGTCCAGCTTAACGAAGGAGGAAATTTTGAAGAACTGTCCCGATACATAAAAGATGTTATGTTGGCGCATGTGGATGCTGAAACCAAAGAGTCGAAGCCGGAAATCTTTTTGCATCCTATGGGCCAATGGCATTTGGATTCTGAATTTAAAAATGGCGAGCTAACTACAAGCAAGCGCATGCTGTCGGTTTGGTATTACAGTGCTATCGGAGTTTTTGTTTTGCTATTAGCTTGTATCAACTTCATGAATTTAAGTACGGCCCGTTCAGAAAAAAGAGCTAAAGAAGTTGGCATCCGGAAATCTATTGGTTCTATGCGCGGTCAGCTCATTCAACAATTTTTTGGCGAAACATTGTTGGTGGCATTTCTATCCGCAGTAATTGCATTGATAATTGTGCAGTTAAGTTTGCCGTGGTTTAATTATGTGAGTGATAAAAACATTGCATTGCCCATCAGCAATCCGCTGTTTTGGTTAGCGTGTGTTGCATTCACTTTATTCACCGGTTTGTTAGCCGGTAGTTACCCTGCACTTTATTTGTCTTCTTTCAATGCTGTAAAAATTCTGAAAGGCACTTTCAAAGCCGGTCGGTTTGCTGTGCTACCGAGACGCGTGTTGGTGGTTGTGCAATTTACTGTTTCCATTACACTTACTATCGGAACCATCATTGTCTATCAGCAAATTCAGTTTGCCAAAAACCGACCGGTTGGTTATTCGCGTGCAAACCTGATTGGCATGCGAACCGCCTCGCCCGAATACAAAGGTCAATATCATACTTTGCGAAATGAGTTAAAGAGCACCAACCTGGTGGAAGAAATTGCGGAAGCAAACTATTCTATTATTGATACGCGCGGTTGGAATGGCGGTTTCTCGTGGCATGGCAATAAGTATGATCAAACGTTCAACACCATATATGTTACACATGAATATGGTAAAACTGTTGGGTGGGAATTTGTGGCCGGTCGCGATTTCTCCAGAGATTTTCCTTCCGATTTATCGGGAATTGTAATTAACGAATCTGCCGCTGCTATATTAAGTCTGGAAAACCCCGTGGGTGAATCACTTTCGTGGATGGACAGAGGTGAGTTTAAAATATTGGGCGTAGTGAAAGACATGGTGAAGGGTTCGCCTTATGAACCAACCGACCCTTCCATCATCTTTCTTTCAGAAAGTGATATGCAATGGTTATACATAAAAATAAAGCCAGAAGTTAGTGCGCACGAAGCGTTACCAAAAATCCAATCGGTATTGGCCAGTATTGTTCCTTCTGCACCTTTCGATTACACCTTTGCCGATGAAGCCTACGATGCAAAGTTTAAAGCCGAAGAACGCATTGGAAAACTGGCCACGCTGTTTAGTGTATTGGCGTTGCTTATCAGTTGCCTGGGATTGTTTGGCCTTGCCTCTTTTATAGCGGAGCAGCGGACTAAAGAAATTGGAATCAGAAAAATATTGGGTGCCTCCATTCCCAATTTATGGAAGATGCTCTCCAAAGATTTTGCCGTGTTGGTTATTATCGCGTGCAGCGTTTCCATTCCACTTTCATATTATTTTATGAATAGCTGGTTAGGGCAATATGAATACCGCACGGCTATTTCGTGGAATGTATTTGCCTTTACGGCACTTGGAGCTCTGGTTATTACTTTATTAACGGTAAGCTTTCAGGCAATTAAAGCTGCGGTAGCTAATCCGGTAAAAAGTTTAAGGTCGGAATAAAAAGTAGGCAGCAAGCAGGCGGCTGGAACCTGCTTGCAGCATCCTCTATTACAGAATTTTTTCTCCGTTTACTTAACAAAAGTGAAACTAATGCATTACATTCACGTTTGTAAAGTAAATATCGTTATGACACAACATTCTCTTGGCGAGTTTGAAGAACTCGTATTGCTAATGGTAGCCGCACTGCATGATGAAGCCTATGGTGTAGTTATACTCGAAGGCCTCGAAGAAAAATTGAAAAAGAAAGTAAACATCAGCGCGGTACACGTAGCGCTAAAGCGCATTGAAGACAAAGGCTTTGTAAAGTCGCGCATGGGCGGAATTACTGAAGACCGCGGTGGCAGACGCAAAAAGTTTTACGTCATTACTGCTTTGGGAAAAAGAATGTTGGATGCACAATATGATTTACGTAATAGCATCTACAAGCAGATTCCCAAGATATCGTTTGGCTGAAAATGGTAATCGGTGATCGGTAAGTAGTAATCGGTTAGGTTTACCGATTACTATTCACAACGACAGTTGAATATGAAAAATAATCCTCCGAAACGTCCTTTACAGTTTCTCCGCTGGTTTTGCCGCGAAGATTATCTCGATGAGATTGAAGGAGATTTAACAGAGGTTTTTATAAAACAAGCAGAAACACATCCGCGCAAAGCAAAATGGAAATTTGCCTGGAGTGTGATTAAATATTTCAGGCCGGAGTTTCTGAAGTCGTTTAAGAATCATCAACCTAATGCATACGGTATGTATAAAAGTTATTTTAAAATCGGGTGGAGGAATTTGGTCAGGAATAACGGCTACTCCGTAATCAATATCGGAGGGCTTGCAATAGGCATGGCAGTGGCTATGTTTATTGGACTGTGGGTAAACGATGAAATTAGCTTTAATAAAAACCATACAAATTATGCTGATATAGCTCAAGTGCGGTATTCAAATTTCGACCAAAGTACCCATACAACAGGTGGATCAGATGGCGTGCCTTTACCAATGGGAGCAGTGTTGAAAGACACCTATAAGCAGAATTTCAAACATGTTTTAATGGCTTGGTGGCTTGGCGACTATTCACTTACGGCAGGCGAAAATCAGCTAACCGCTAAAGGAGAATTTATCGAGCCAGAAGTAATCGACATGCTATCATTAAAAATGCTTCGTGGGTCAAACCACGCTCTTGCGGATCCGCATTCAATCATTCTTTCTCAAACACTGGCAGAAACAATTTTTGGTGCCACAGACCCAATCAATAAGACTTTAAGAATCGATAATAACTTCGATGTAAAAGTGACTGGGGTTTATGAGGACTTACCACGAAACAGCAAGTTTGGCGAAGTTCACTTCTTTTCTCCTTGGGATTTGTGGGTTTCCGCAAACAACTGGATTAAAGATTCGGCTAATGATTGGAATAATAGTTCATTCAATATCTACATACAAAAGCACCCACACGTCTCGTATGAGGGGATAGATAACGCAATCAAAGATATTTACTATAAACCTGTGGCGCGAGCGGATATAAACCACAAAAAAGTAGCCCTGCTGTACCCCATGAGTCAATGGCACTTGTATTCTGAATTTAAAGACGGAAGGCCTGCTGGTGGACGAATTACGTTTGTTTGGTTGTTTGGTACCGTTGGTTTTTTTGTGTTGTTCCTGGCGTGTATCAACTTTATGAATCTAAGTACAGCCCGATCCGAAAAACGGGCAAAGGAAGTTGGCATTCGCAAAGCCATAGGATCTGCAAAAGAAGCTTTGATTTTTCAATTCTTAATCGAATCCTTTTTGGTTGTTCTGTTGGCATTTGTGCTAACGCTAATACTGGTTACCATTTCATTTCCGTGGTTCAACGAATTGGCCGGTAAGAAACTATCAATACCGTTTACTAATCCTATATTTTGGTTAGCGTCCTTGACCTTTGTCACCCTGACCGGTTTTTTAGCTGGACTTTATCCTTCATTTTATTTATCAACTTTTCAACCGGTTAAAGTATTGAAAGGCGCCATTCGTGTTGGTCGCTTCGCCTCACTTCCCCGCAAAGTTTTGGTTGTAGTTCAATTTACGGTCTCCGTTGTTTTAATCATCGGAACAATCCTGGTTTACCAACAAATACAATATGCAAGCAACCGTCCAATTGGCTATAACCGTGAAGGTTTACTAACGCTGCCAATAAACGATCCAGGCTACAAGGGGAAGCCCGATGTAATCAAAAATGAATTGCTGAACACGGGCGTGGTAGAAGACATGGCATTGTCATCCAACACCATGACTAAATCGAACCGTCATTTGAGTGGTTTTAACTGGCCTGGAAAAGATCCGGAAAAGGAGGCAAGCTTCAACTGTGTTGATGTCTCATACGGCTTTGGAAAAATGGTGGGTTGGCAAATTATAGCAGGAAGAGATTTTTCAGAAGCCCTTTCAACCGATTCTACGACTATCATTATTAATGAAACCGCAGCAACGTATCTAAATCTTAAAAATCCTATTGGTGAGTTTATTACAACAAGGGGCGGTCAGTCTTTGCAAATTGTGGGTGTGGTAAAAGATATGGTGATGGACTCTCCTTATGAGCCTGTAAAAAGAGGCATCTATTTTCTAGATAAAAATTACGTGGCAGCAAGACAAATAATTATTAAAATAAACCCAACCGTAAGTGCTGCTGAAGCGTTGCCGGAAATAGAAGCAATTTTCAAGAAAATAGTCCCCTCGGCTTCTTTCGATTATAAGTTTGTAGATGATCTATATGCAAACAAGTTTAGCCAGGAACAACGCATTGGCAAGTTGGCAACTTTCTTTGCTATCCTGGCCATATTTATTTCATGCCTGGGGCTTATCGGTTTAGCCTCCTTCATAGCCGAACAGCGTACCAAAGAAATTGGCGTGCGCAAAATCTTGGGTGCTACCGTCACCAATCTCTGGCAAATGTTATGCAAAGACTTCGTGACTTTAATCATGATCTCTTGTTTGATAGCAACACCAATTGCCTACTCCTTGATGAATGGATGGTTGCAAAAATATACTTATCGTACAGAAATTTCGTGGTGGGTATTTGTTGCAACAGCGCTCGGTACGTTTTGTATTACACTGTTAACCATAAGCTACCAAGCTGTAAAAGCAGCCAGGATGAATCCCGTGAATAGCTTAAAATCAGAATGAAAGTTCATCCTCCCAAACGCTCCCTTCAATTTCTCCGCTGGTTTTGCCGCGAAGATTATCTCGATGAGATTGAAGGAGATCTGGTTGAACTCTTTGAAAAGAGATCAGAAACGATTTCTCTCCACAAAGCGAAATGGAGATTCTTTTGTGATGTAATCACCTCCTTTAAACTTAGAAATCTTAAAGTATTAAAATCAACTTCTAACCTGATTATGTTTCAACATCATTTAAAAATTGGCAGTCGGCAGTTACTTAAAAATAAAGTATACTCTGCTATCAACATTTTAGGTCTTACCATTGGTATTACCTGCTGCCTGGTCATCTTCATTTTTATAAAGTACGAATCGGGTTTCGACAACTTTCATCCGAAGGCTAAGGAAACCTATCGCGTAGTGCAGCATACAAAGTTTCCCGATCAAACACTTTATTGGAACACCACAGCCTACCCGCTGGCCGAAGCACTTCGAAATGATTTTAGTGAGTTTGAACTAATAACACAAACTGCTGGTCCGGTTAATCGGTTTTTTAGTTTTGAGAATAACGACAACCGGTTTGAATCGAACTATGTTCTCTTTGTTGATCCTTACTACCCAAAAGTATTTAACCTCAACTGGGTTTTGGGCGATCCCAATACTGCGCTTCAGCACACCAACTCTATTATTATTACAGAGCAGATTGCACGCAAGTGTTTTGGTGATCAGGCCAACGATGCATCTATTCTCGGTAAAACCATTATGCTTAATGGAAAAGATCCATTGCAAATAACCGGTGTTGTTAAGAATGCACCTGGCAACAGCAATCTCCGCTACGAGATTCTAGTTCCTTACGAGTTTTTCCGGCAGAACAATCCCTATCCATCGGCTAATTGGTCAGGGAATTATCAAGGTACTACGTTTGTAGTGTTGCCCGATCAACTCGCGAAGCAAGACATTGAAACTCGCGTTGCCAATTGGAAAAAGAAATATCTAAATGCTGAAGATGATCAGCGCATCTCCTACTTGTTGCAGCCGCTTGAAGAAATTCACACTGAAACCATGTATGGCAGCAGTCCGGGTGGATACACGATGTCTAAGCGCATTCTTCAGGCATTAGCTTTTGTGGGTATTTTTATTTTACTGATTGCCATTGCCAATTTTATAAACCTGGTAACTGCAAAATCTACCGCACGCGCTAAGGAAGTAGGCGTAAGAAAGATAATCGGTAGTACCTGGTCTAACCTTGTTCGTCAATTTATTCTGGAAAATACCTTGTTAGTTTTTATTACAATTATCGTCTCGTTGGGCATTACGTATGGTTTACTCAACCAGTTAAATTTCTTTCTCCACACCATCCATTTACAATTAGCGTTGCAATGGAGCGATGTGGGGCTTGTGTTGTTACTGGGGCTGATAACTATTTTGTTAGGAACTTTATATCCGGCTTTGATACTGGCTTCGTTTAAGCCGTTGCAAATCATGCGAAACAATTTATCTATTGGTACCGATTCTGGTTTTACAATTCGGAAATCGCTTACAGTATTTCAATTCAGTATGATGCAGCTTTTTATTATCGGGGCTATTATTGTTGGCATGCAAATGCACTTTTTCAAAAACGGAGAGTTAGGATTTTCAACCGATGCCGTTATTTCGGTACGGGTTCCACAATTCGACAAATTGAATGAGTTTAAAAACACCTTGCTGCAAAACAAAGATGTAATTAAAGTATCGTTTGGTTCCGGGCCACCGATGGCCGTTAATGGTTTTGCGTTAGGAACGCTCTTTCGACTGCCTGGTCAACCCGGTGAAGAAGGCATGGAAGCCGAGATGAAAATTGGAGACTTGAATTACCTGGAATTTTATAACCTGAAATTAATAAGCGGCAAAAATTTCTCGGAGAATAAATTTGAATTTGATGAGTTTATTGTGAACGAGCGTTTACTCAAATCGTTAGGCTGGACTGCAGAAGAAGCTATTGGCAAAAGACTCGCTATTAATGAAGGTGAAGCTACCATTGTTGGCGTTGTGCGCGACTTTCATAACAATTCGCTTCAGCATGAAATAACTCCTTGTGTTTTATTGAATTGGAATCATTTCCAAAATCTGGCGTTCGTTCATTTGGCTAACGTAAAGCCCGAGGTGTTACAATCCATTGAGCAAATGTGGAAGCAAAGCTTCACTACTTCTATCTTTCAATACGAATTTGTAGATGACTCCATCGCGAAAGAATACTTTGTAGAAACGCTATCGTTTAAAGGCTTTACGGTGTTTTCCATTATTGTTGCGTTGATTGGTTGCCTCGGTTTATTTGGATTGATGACCTTCATCACTTCCAGAAAGACTAAGGAAGTGGGCATTCGAAAAATTCTGGGCGCATCGGCAGCAGAAATCATTCTCTTTTTTTCAAAAGAGTTTATGTTACTAATCTTAATCGCATTTGTGATAGCTACTCCCGTAGCTTTTGTACTCATGCGTTTATGGCTTGAAGGGTTTACGTATAAAATAGAGCTTGCAGCCTGGATGTTTTTCAGTGGCGGTATCATTACGCTGGTTGTTGCTTTGATAACTTCTGGTTTTCAAACTGTAAAAGCTGCAGGGGCTAATCCGGTGAACAGCCTTCGCTCAGAATGAGCTTCGGCAGTTTAAGTTCGGAGTAACTCTTTGTCCTCATACCAAATCTGTTTCTTCCAATTGAAAAATACTTTCCACGGATGCTCCAAATTCTTTGGCCATCCTCAGAGCCAACACCGTTGACGGAACAAACTTGCTGGCTTCAATCGAGTTGATGGCTTGACGCGATACTCCAATTTTCTCCGCGAGTTCGGCTTGCGTCCAGTTTTTCTTGGCACGCTCTACCTTAATCGTGTTCTTCATGGTCGATGTTGTATTTCCGTTTTGAGATTACTAAACCGATTAGATAGTAAGCCATGAACATGGGTGCTAAAAATCGAAAGTTCCAGTCTTCTCCGTTTAACTTAAAAGCAATATCAACCAGTCCCAAGGTCATGACTGTAACCAAAGCAAGCGAAAAAGCAACGACAGCGGCTTCCATGCGAATTTTAATTTGCACTTCGTCCATCAAGTGCACATAGCGGTAGAACGTATACAGAAAAAGCGCAAATGCCAACGCTGGTACAATGGTCAGAATAACTTCAAATTCTTCAGGTAAGGACAGCATTTTCAATGCGCCTAAACTTCCAACGTAGCTTAACACCCAAATGAGTGCGTACAATGGCAAACGGTCGGATAAAGGTTTTTTTGATTTTTCCATAGCTCTGATTTGTTTGAGCCAAATGTACATCAAAAGTTTACAAATTATCAATTATACTTGACAATTTGACTATTATAATGGCAAATTGATAGTGAAAAAGAGGTTTTAGGGAGCAAAAAGAATTATCATTACTACGCTTTGCTAGGAACAACTCAAGCAAAATCAATCCATACCGCTTTCAGACAAACTTGTGCGCATTCGAACACACCCTTCGAGTGACTACCCCTATTCAACTGTAAAAACAAAGATTCGAAGAGTGGCATAATTATTATTCCTACAATTAGAGAATAATATCCTTCAGATGAAAAATTATCAACTAGGTGAGTTTGAAGAGATCGTGCTACTCACCGTAGGCATTTTAAACAACGAAGCGTACAGCGTAGCCATTAAAGATGAAATCGAATCGCGCTTAACGCGCACCGTAAGTATGGGTGCGTTGCATACTGCCTTGCTCCGGTTAGAAGAGAAAGGCTATCTCAAATCATTTTCAGGCGAAAGTACTGAAGACCGTGCTGGTCGGCCCAGACGATATTTTGAAATCACTGCACTCGGCAAAAAAGCCATGCTTTACGCGAAAGAAACGCGTGAGCAATTGTGGAAAGCTATACCGAAGGCGGTGCTGGAGTATCAGTTGACAATAGGCAATTAGAAAAGTGAAATCCAAAAAACAACATCCACCCCAACTCCCCCTCCGCTTCTTCCGCTGGTATTGCAATCCGCGCTTGCAAGATTATATAGAAGGAGATTTAACGGAGGTGTATGAGAAACGATTGAAAAAATCTGGGAAGAGAATTGCTGACGTGAGATTTATAATTGATGTACTTCTTCTGTTCAGACCGGGAATTATGAAATCAACACACAAGAGACCATACTTTAACAATTGGAGCATGTATAAAAATTATCTTTTGATTGGCTGGCGAAACCTCGTTCGCAGCAAGACTCATTCATTTTTCAATATTAGCGGGCTTGCCCTTGGTATCGCCAGTTGCTTACTGATTAGTTTATACATAGCTGATGAGTTGAGTTACGACACATACCATAAACATGCTGAAAAAATTCAACGTGTGGTAGCAAGTGATTGGGCGAAGATGCCTCCGGCTTTGGCTCCACAAATAGAAGAAGCATATCCTCATTTGGTAGAACAAAGCGTTAGGTTCTGGCCACTATTCTCACCAGCTAAAATTCGTCATAACGAAAAAGTATTTGTTGAAAGCGGTGTTGTGTTTACCGACCCTGGTGTGTTCTCGGTTTTCACCTGGCCTTTAGTTGCCGGTAATCCGGCAAAAGCCTTAATGGATAAAAACTCCATCGTGCTTACTGAATCTATGGCCAACAAATATTTTGGTGATGAAGACCCGATGGGTAAGCAATTAAAATTTTGGGGTAATGACTTAACGGTTACTGGTGTAATGAAAGAAGTGCCCGCCAACTCACACCTATCTTTTGATTTTCTGATTTCATTTTCTACGCTGCACATGGTTATGGGTAGCGAGCTGGATAACAACTGGGGTATGCCCACGTTTTATACTTACCTGCTTCCTGCTGATGGTGTTTCATCATCCGACTTACAGACCGCAGCCCAACAACTATTCAAAACTAATTTCTCCGATCCATCTGTAGCCATATCGTTACAACAACTTACAAGCATTCACTTAGAATCAAATCTTCAGGCTGAATTTAAACCTGGTGGTAACAAATCATACTTATATATATTAGGAAGCGCGGCTTTGTTTATTCTCGTACTCGCGGCAATAAACTTTACTAATCTTAACATCGCGCGCGTCTCAACTCGCGTAAAAGAAGTTGGCATGCGAAAAAGCCTGGGAGCATTAAGATTGCAATTGATTCACCAGTTTTTTGGTGAGGCTCTTGTTACCACTGTATTTGCTTTATTGCTAGGCCTTGTACTGGTAGGCATTACCACGCCTGCTTTCAATCAGTTTTTCGGAAAGGCAATAAAACTTGATTCCCTGCTGACAGTACCATTTTTTGGTGGCATTGTAGTCGTTATTTTGTTAGTCAGTTTTTGCGCGGGCGCATATCCGGCACTTTTCCTCGCAAGACTGAAGCCCGTAACATCTTTGAAAGGAATAGGTGTACGCACTGGCAATTTTTCAGTTCGCAAAAGTTTAATTGTCTTTCAATTTGCTGTGTCCACATTCTTTCTGGCGGCTATGCTTGTGGTGCTTCAGCAATTAAACTTTCTGCAAAACAAAGACATGGGGTTTGATAAGGATCAGGTCTTTGTTTTAGATGGCGATGGCTTTCCACAACTAAGAACTGAATTCAAAAAAATTGCAGGAGTTGAAGAAGTAACCGGAGTGCCTCAATTAATTCCCGGACTTTTGCCTCGAAGTGCCTACAAAACACAAGATGTAACTACTGACTCAACAAGTCAAATGAGCTACTTCGGAGTAGCAGGCCCTTTTGTTGAAACTATGGGAATTAAATTATTGGCCGGTAGAAATTTTGTTGAGTCCTCGAAGAAAGATGAACAAGAAGCGTTCATCTTAAACGAATCGGCTGTTCGGGAGCTTGGTTGGGAAAATATTTCTGATGCTATTGGCAAATCCTTTTCTATGTTCGTTCCACCATTAGAGGGTGGCGCTGAAGTTTGGCGGCACGGTACAATCATCGGGGTTGTACAGGATTTTCATTTCAAATCGCTTTATAGCCGGATAGAGCCGCTCGTGTTGTACCCAAGCTATGATTTAAACCTTACGTTAGTGCGAGCACAGAATAACGCTACCACTATTCTCGCAATGGAAAAAGTGTGGAAACAGATTAATCCTGATGCGCCTTTTACTTGTTTCTATCTAAACGACAGGATTCAGGAACAATACACCACTGAGTTTAAACTTGGAAGCTTGATTGCCACAGCCACAGGTTTAACAATGATTATTGCTTGTATGGGCTTACTTGGTTTGGTTGCGCTCTCCGCCAATCAAAGAACAAAAGAAATAGGCATCCGCAAAGTAATGGGCGCTTCCAGTGTTCAGGTGATTACACTGCTAACAAAAGATTTTATTTTATTGGTTGGCATTTCGACCGTTGTAGCATTACCGCTATCGTTCTACGCGCTTAACAATTGGATTAGTCATTTTGCCTATCACATTGACTTGTCAATAGGTACGTTTGTCCTCACAACACTGGTTACAATCGTCATCGCTACATTAACGGTAGTGGCGCAGTCATTAAAAATTTCAACATCACCTGTAACTGAATCTTTGCGCTCTGAGTAATGTGATAACAATCAAACACATTGAAAAACCAAAAACCATATCCACCCCAACTCCCCCTCCGCTTCTTCCGCTGGTACTGCAACCCGCGCTTGCAGGATTATATAGAAGGAGATTTAACGGAGGTGTATGAACGAAGAGCCAAAAACGGAAAGCTTAAAGCGGATGTTCTCTTTAGTATAGATGTATTGTTGCTGTGTCGTCCAGGTATAATCGGGCGCAGAAAAAATAATTATTCAACTAATTCTATCGATATGTTCAGAAACAATTTCAAAATCGCGCTGCGCAACCTGTGGAAGAATAAACCTTCTACGGTTATAAATGTACTCGGACTTACTACTGGCATTACAGCTTGTTTACTCATTGCCTTGTTTATTCAGCACGAACTAAGCTTCGATAAGTTTCAATCGAACAGAAAGCGCATTGCCCGTGTGGTAATGGAATATGGCTTTGAAGGAAGCACCGAAACCCACAAAGGAACTTTTACCAGCACTAAAGTTGCGCCCGTTTTGTCGCGCACATTTCCGGAAGTTGAGAAAGGTGTTCGCATGACCGATGCCGATGCTATTCTGTACCTCAATAACGAACCGGTTACTGAACCCAACTTCATGTATGCCGATTCTTCGTTCTTCAACACGTTCGATTACGAAATGTTGCAAGGCAATGCCTCGGTAGCACTAAACGGACCGAAAAAAATCGTGTTAACCGAATCGATGGCGGCTAAATACTTTGGCAGTGAAAATGTAATTGGTAAAACTTTAGAAGTAGGCACAAACAAAACTCCATTTGAAGTTACGGGCGTAATAAAGGATTATCCGAAAAACTCACAACTTCAGTTCGACTTCCTGGCCTCGTTTAGTTCTATGGGGCAGAATCAGGAGAAGACATACTTCAACGCCAACTACACAACCTATTTATTATTGAGTGACGAACTCGCGTTTGCGCCTCTGCTCGAAAAACTCGATCCCTTTATGGAAAAAGAAATGGCTGGCACGGGTGCCACCATTCGTTTTCATCTTGAAAAATTTAATGAGGTACACTTGTATTCACCTTACACAGCCTTTGCATCCAACACCAGTATTACCTACTTGTTGTTATTGGGCGGAGTGGCCTTGCTCATCATTATTATTGTGTGCTCTACCTATGTAAATTTAAGTACGGCCAAATCAATTGAACGCGCAAAAGAAGTGGGCGTACGCAAAGTATCAGGGGCGGCACGTAATCAATTGTTCTGGCAATTTATAGGCGAAGCGTTTGTAGTGTGTTGCCTTTCGGTGTTGGTAAGCTTTTGCGCGGCCGCGTTGTTGCTACCGCAGTTTAACAGCTTTGTTAGTCGCAATTTCTTAGTAACCGATTTGTTATCGCCTTCGTTTTTACTGATTACGTTTTGCATCACCATCTTGATTAGTCTTGCCGCAGGTAGTTACCCGGCTTTGATTTTATCAGGTATGCAACCTGCGCGCATTTTAAAAGGGCTATTCAAAAACAGTTCTTCGGCCCGCAGACTTCAACAGTCTTTGGTTGTTTTTCAATTCTCCATTACCGTGTTTCTGATTGTTTGCACCGTAATCATACGCAACCAATTAAACTACATTCAAAACAGAAATCTGGGTTACGATCGCACACACGTGCTCACCATGTTTATTGGTTGGGGTACCGATTCTAAACAGGTAGAAACTTTTAAATCGGAGTTAAAAAAGCATACTCAAATCAAAGAGGTCTCGCGCTGCGCAAGCACACCGGTAAGCATAAATGGTGGCTACAGCATGCGACTGCCCTCCATGCCCGAAACAGAAGTGATAGGAGTTTTTGCCAATCCGGTTGATGAGGGTTTTGTTGCCGCCAGCGGACTTCAACTTATAGCGGGCGAAGATTTTTCTGAAGCCGACATGCGCGGTGCGGAAATACAAGATGAAAAGCTACGCAGGTATCAATACATCCTCAACGAAAGTGCTGCCCGCCAATTAGGTTTTATGCCTGAAGAAGCCATTGGCCGCGAATTAATTTTGAATAGCGGGGGTACAATAAAAGGTGTAGTCCAGGATTTTAATTTTCAATCGGTACACAATGCTATAAAACCCATTGTATTGTTTACAGCACCCTGGGGTGGAAGAATGATTATAAAAATCTCAGGCGATGATATTCCGGGTACAATAGCTTACGCAGAACAGCAATGGAAAAAATTCATACCTAACCGTCCGTTTGAATACAGTTTCTTAGACGAGACGTATGCACGCATGTATAAAACAGAAAATCAGTTGGGCAAAGTAATGAGTTTATTTGCTGCAACAGCCATCCTGTTAGCCTGCATGGGGTTGTTCGGTTTATCTTCTTACATGATGCAGCAACGCATGAAGGAGATAGGCATCCGCAAAGTATTGGGCGCTTCCTTTATGAATCTGATTAGCATACTCTCAGGCAATTTTATCAAGCTGGTAATTATTGCCATTGTAATCGCATGCCCGCTGGCTTACCTTATTATGCAGAGTTGGTTGAGTGATTTTGCCTACCATACCGATATGCACTGGTGGATTTTTATGATTGCCGGATTGGTGATTGTGAGTATTACTCTATTAACCATAAGCATTCATGGGTTAAGAGCAATGGCGGAGAATCCGGTAAAGAGTCTTCGCTCTGAATAAAGAATTTGAAAACAGAAAAACCATATCCACCCAAACTCGCGCTTCGCTTCTTCCGCTGGTATTGCAGTCCGAAGTTGCAGGATTATATAGAGGGCGATTTGATGGAAGTGTATGAGAGACGAAAAGCTAAAGGCGGAAAGTTTAAAGCGGATATTCGATTTGCAATTGATGTGTTTTTGCTCTTTAGGCCGCGCATTATAAGGCCAGTGGAAGGTTATCAAAATTTAAACGCGTACGGTATGTATAAAAGCTATTTTAAAATCGGGTGGCGCAATTTGTTGCGCAACAAGGGCTATTCCACTATCAATATTGGCGGACTGGCTGTAGGTATGGCAATCGCCATCTTAATTGGTCTTTGGGTTTGGGATGAGTTTAATTATAACAATTACCACAAAAATTATAATCGGCTTGCACAAGTTATGCAGCACCAAACGGTGGATGGCAAAGTAATGACCGGCCACGCCATACCACGGCCATTAGAAAGTGCCATGCGCAATACGTATGCAGATGATTTTGAGCGCCTCTCGATGGCTACCTGGCCAGCCGATCACATTTTAAGCGTTGGTGAACATAGTATCTCACAGTCTGGAAATTTTGTTCAGGTTGATTTTCCTGAAATGATTTCGTTAGAGATGATTTCGGGTTCGCCAACAGGATTGAAAGACCCCGCCTCTATTATGCTTTCGGCCTCTGTGGCTGTTGCTTTGTTTGGTACAACCGATGTAATGAATAAATCACTCCGGATTGGAAACCAGCACGATGTTAAAGTAACGGGTATCTACCACGATATTCCCGCTAACTCTACTTTTAGTAATCTGAAATTTTTATCCAGTTGGGAATTAATTGCTGCTTCGGAAGATTGGATTCGGTATGCAGAAAATAAATGGGACTTCAATTCATTTCAACTCATAGCACAACTTGCTCCACAAGCCGACATGAACCATGTTTCTGAAAAGATTAACCAGGTGCGGGCCATTCACTCCAAAAACAATTATTTCAAGCCTGAAATTTTTCTTCATCCTATGGCCGATTGGCACCTGCGCTCACATTGGGAAAACGGGATTAAAACTGGCGGACAGATTGAAATGGTTTTGATGTTTGGAATCATAGGAATCTTTGTACTGCTGCTGGCTTGCATCAATTTTATGAATCTAACTACAGCCCGCGCTGAAAAGCGTGCCAAAGAGGTGGGTATTCGTATGACTATAGGTTCGGCACGTGGCCAATTGATTAACCAGTTTTTAAGTGAAACTTTTCTTATGGTGTTGTTCGCTTTTGTTTTTGCAGTGGCCATTGTTGTAGCTGCTATGCCGTGGTTTAATCAACTCGCTTCTAAACAAATTGAGATTGAATGGACCAATCCATTGTTTTGGATTATTGGTTCTGGGTTTGTGTTAATTACCAGCTTTGCATCTGGGTTTTATCCGGCATTCATGCTCTCTTCTTTCAAGCCGGTTAAAATATTGAAAGGTGTATTTAAGGCTGATGGAAAAGCTTCACTTCCACGAAAGGTACTGGTAGTTGTTCAATTCACGGTTTCCATTACACTCGTAATTGGCACGCTTGTTATATATAATCAGATTCAATATTCTAAGAACCGACCCATTGGATACGATCGCGATGGACTGATTAGTTTTTTTGTGAA
This sequence comes from Cytophagales bacterium, assembly GCA_017303795.1. Classification (GTDB taxonomy): domain Bacteria; phylum Bacteroidota; class Bacteroidia; order Cytophagales; family Cyclobacteriaceae; genus ELB16-189. The sequence goes on from JAFLBR010000009.1 coordinate 132,514, forward strand.
GTCACCAGATTTTATAGGAAAGTATGAAGCCTTACGCCTGGCACTAAAAAATACCGGAGCCGTAGTTGAGATAGGCACTTCAACCACACCGCTAACCCAAATCTGGAACAATAGTGGTGGATATAGCTGGCCGGGCAAAGATCCTACACTGCAGTCCACTGACTTTGGTATAATTGATATCAATCATGAATTTGGAAAAACCTTGAATTGGAAAATACTGGAGGGGCGCGATTTCTCACATGATTTTCCCTCGGACTCACTGGCCGTTATCTTAAATGAAGCCTCTGTTAAATTTATGAACGTTGAAAATCCTGTTGGATTAGAGATAACAAACGGGGAGACAAAGTATCATGTAATAGGTGTTGTAGAAGATATGATTATGGAATCTCCATACCTTCCGGTTCGGCATAATATGTATTTTCTTGATGGTCATTATCGCTACGTAAACTGGATTAACATGAAGCTTAATCCCGACAGAAGCACCTCCGAATCATTGGCTGCTATTGAATCTGTATTTAAATCATTTGCCCCATCGCTTCCTTTTGATTATAAATTTGTGGATACCGAGTATGCCCGAAAATTTTCAAATGAGGAATTGGTTGGAAAGTTAGCGTATGTGTTTTCCGGTTTGGCTACATTAATAAGTTGTCTCGGATTGATTGGGCTGGCTTCATTTGTGGCTGAGCAACACACTAAAGAAATTGCCATCCGAAAAGTATTAGGTGCATCGCTTTTGCAACTGTGGAGTTTACTCTCTTCAAGCTTTGTTGGATTGATTTTACTTTCCGGATTGGTGGCGGCTCCACTCGCATATTATCTCATGTCGCAATGGTTAGCCAATTACCAATATCATGAAGAAATCTCCTGGTTGTCCATTTTATGGGTAATAGTAGGAGCGTTGATTCTTACCATTTTTACCGTAAGCTACCAGGCTATTCGCGCTGCGGTGATGAACCCGGTGAACAGCCTTCGCTCTGAATGAGCTTTGATGTCAGGAAAAGTTCGATAAGCGAATAAAAAGAAATCGCGTGTTAAACAATTTGGTGGGAATGCTCGTACAAGAGGGCATTACCCCCATAAATCATGAGCAAAATTGTACAGTTTGGCGAGCATGTAGATGGCTACCAGGTGCCCGTATTAAATGAACGCGAAATCCGGGCTGCGGCTGGCATCATGTTCTTTTTTGCATTCCTCTCGCTCCTGCTAATTCTATTTAAGAATGAATTCTTATTAGCTAAAACGGTTATCTATCTTTTCTTTTTCGATTTTCTGATCCGCTTGTTAATCAACCCCCGGTTTGCACCATCGCTTATTATCGGAAGAATTATAGTTGGAAATCAAAAGCCCGAGTATGTAGGCGCACCACAAAAAAAATTTTCTTGGTTTATAGGACTAGCACTTTCCGGCACCATGTTCGTGCTAATGGTGGTTTACAATACGTGGAGCATATTTACCGGGCTGTCGTGCCTTATGTGCTTGATCTTTTTATTCTTTGAAGCTTCATTCGGAATTTGTCTGGGCTGCCTTGTGTATAATCTCATCTTTAAAGAGAAAGCCAAACTTTGCCCTGGCAATGTTTGCGAGCCTAACCAGCGCGAAGCGATTCAAAAAATTTCGGGCACACAATGGCTAATCGCCATTGGATTTATATTGTTTGTAATTGGCTCTGTTTTTCTTTTGAAAGATAATTTCAACAACAAGCCAATGAACTTGTTTGAGAAACTAGAGATGTCGAAAGGAGGTTAGAGCTTCTCAATCCCTACGCCCTAAACCGATACGTAAACTTCATCAGAAAAATATTATGTCCTTTCTGATTGAAATCGAACGAATATGATTTATGATCCGGATGCGAATCGTAAAACGCTCCGTTGCGTTCGCGGGTCCATACCAGGAAAAACGTAGAGCCGGGAATGTATTCCCACCGCATTACCATGTTAGAGCGAAACTGCCCGAAATTAAAATCGGGTTTGCCAAAGGAATAATCAGTAGCATTATCTCCGTTTTCATCAATTGCATACATGTTGTTTACAGTGGTTAGCATGTTTGCCAGTGTTATAAACCTACCGGCATATTCCGAGGCATAAGGATTGGTAATAGATTTAAAACTTGAATACATACCCGCAGTTCCAAACGGTTGCCCATAATATTGAACGGATAAATTAGGCGTAAGCATATAGGTAGCCCGGATTACCATACGCACGGTGTTCTGATCTATTCTTCCAACAATATATTTTGGTTCTCCGCTTGCATCGGCTGTAGCCACATATTGCATTTCGTTTTGGTTGCGGCTGTAACTGGGTGCCAACGAAAGATTCAACGCATTGGTTGGCCGCCATGTAAGGCGCAACTCCATAAACATACTGCGCGAATAATGCTTCTGCCCAAAACCAAACTCGGGCGTAAGCATAGCATAGAATTTTTTTCTGTGATCGGTGTTTACATAACCCCAATAGTAAAACATGCTGGGATAGCGCAATGTGGGCCCACCGCGCAAATCGTTATTAGAAGCAGAACGCACCCGATACGTTACACCACCACCGGCTTGCCAGAAGTTTTTAAACTCAGCATGTGCATTTACATTATACCCTTCGTTCAGGTTGCGCCCACCAAAATCATACTCGCGCCACTCATTAATATTAAAACGTTGCGATCGGGTTATTTTTCTCGGTTTTAAAATGCGGTATTGCATCCAAAACCACTGTGAGATTATATCTGTCTGTGGTAAGAAGCCAACATCGTTTAGTTCCAGTTCGGGGCTTTGCCAGGTTACGCCCAAATCGGTAACAAGGTTTCCGCTCTTCTTACCAATTACAAGCTGGCCACCGGTTCCGGTTAACGATTTACGATTCGCATCATACTTCGTATGTCGGTTATCGGGGCGCTGAAAAAAACGTTCTGATGAAAGTTGTGTAGCACTGATTGCTTCCGTACTTCCATTTACACGACTCAACATTCCCTTGGCACTTATATAATACATCCGCTCTTTCCAATGATGCAAAAAATCCAGACCACCAGTATAAGCCGACTTGTGAAGCCAATTTAAATTCGGGTTATCTAACTGGCGATTGGTTGCCGTAAACATGCCCCCCACTACGGTGTTGGCTCCATTAAAATCCTGCTGGGCGCGCATTACAAAATAATTGGTAAGCGGCTCTACTTCTTCTTTGCGCTTATGCCCCAACGAATCTATCTCGGCATACTCGCGTGCTGTTACGCTCTCCATCAGCGCCCACGAAAATCCTTTTTTATTTTTACCCGAAAGTTTTGCTGCTCCTAAAATTTTAGTGCGGTTAACCGGCTTCACATATTCATTCACACCATCATCACCACTTCTATCCGTATCTACCCAGCCTTGTGGTTGGCGGCCCACGCGCCTGCTATAAAAAAGATTGTTCTCATTTTGTGCTACCGGAAAGTTTAATGTGTTGGCGCCTTCCGTAAAGAATGGTCGTTGTTCACGAAAGTAAAGTTCGAACGCTGTAAGGTTTACCTGCGATGGATCGGCTTCTACTTGCCCGAAGTCGGGGTTCACAGTTAAGTCAAGTGTAATATCGCTGGTAATTCCAATCTTGGCATCAAGCCCAAAATCGGCAGTAGTAGCTTTACCGGTAGCGTAAGGATTGCCTTCTTCTTTCTGAAACGTTTCCGCTTTGGTTACAACATACGGCTGTATCTCCAATTGCTTCTGCGGCTTTATTCCTTTAATGCCATTCATCTCGCCCATTAAATGCACATAGCCCGCGGCATCGGGTGCAATGTATTGCCACCTCGAATTTTCCTGATTGCGAAAAAATCTGCGCTGCACATTTAATCCCCACACCAATTCTTCTTTGTTGGTAAACCGAAGTTGACTTAATGGAATTCGCATTTCCGCAATCCAACCTTCTTTGTCGATACTGGTTTTCATATACCAGATCGGATCCCAACTTGCATCCCAATCATCGCCATTGTTCGACACATATTCATCGCTCTTCACTCCCGATACGGAAGAGGTAAAAGAGAATGCTGTGCGCTTATCGTAATAACTGTCGATGTGAATTTCAACCCAGTCGCCATCAAAGCTATCTCTGCGCGACATACGCTTTACAATTTTTTCGGGTTCGGGATCGTAACAACGAAAGATGACGTACAGATTTTTGTCATCGTATAAAATCTTAAACTTGGTTTGCACCGAAGCGGGTTTACCCTTATCGGGATTCACTTGCCGGAAATCGCCACCGGCCCACTCCACCTGTTCCCAGGCTTCATCGTTTAGCAGACCATCAATCACGGGTGGAGTTCCTTTTACCCAGGCGGTTGTGTAGCGCTTGGTGGAATCGGTTTGAGCTTGACTAATAGCAACAATGCCAAAAGCCAAAAGCAACAGGGTAAACTTCATTGGGGTTGTGGGGATTTTTGAAGAATACTACGGTACTACTAATTGGTTACGGGAAATTCAACAAAGGATTTTTACGGGAATGAAACGCAATTAGTTAGCCGGAATTGTTGAACGGTGAGAAATTCTACACGAAATGCAGTTTGGGTGTAGTGAATTAACATTGCATTAAGAAAACCAGTTTTACCATCTGTTCGGTACTGAAATAAATAATCCCACAACCGGACAAGATCTGATCGCATTCCCTTAATCAGCCCTAAATTCGATGGCATTTATGGCTTCCAATTTGCAAACAGCTAAAACACATGACCCATTTTTTACTGTTCTTAAGAATCGCGGCAAAGAACCGTGAGGTTTACTTCTTAAAGATTATCACCCTCGCCATAGCCCTTGCCAGCGCAACCCTTATCGTGTTATTCTCCCTGCACGAGTTTAGTTACGATCAATCGCATACCCAACACAAATCAATCTTCAGAATACTTGAACGCAATCAGCACGAAGCATTTGATGGCAACCGGTTGTCGGCAAAAATTCCCAATGATGTTTATACGCAGCTTTCAACCTTAACCGAAGATTCTATTACGCTTTCGCGGATAAAAATTATGCAAGGCATTAGCATGTCTGCAAACGGCAAACTTTATCACGAACGCAAAGTGCATGCAGTTGATGTCGCGCTCCTTTCAATTTTCGATTTCAAACCGGTTAATGGTTCCGTTGATTCGTTTAACGATGGTATGCTAGTTTCAGAAAATTTCTCGCACGAGATTTTTGGCACCACAGAAAGCACTGGCCGAACAATTAAACTCTATACTTTCAAAGACACCTTAACTTATACTATTACCGGTGTATTCCGGAATTTTCCAACCAACACGCATGAAGATTTCAACATCTTCATTCCTTATCAGCAAAATGCGATTGAGCGTTTAAAATTTAGTGCCGCTGCCAGTGGCGTGTATGGTAAATTTAATCATGGTTCAATTACAGACTATACCCATCATTTGAAAAACATTTCAAGTGAACACCTTACTTATTCTTTGCAGCCGCTTTCTGAAATTTATTTTGGGCCGCGCGTAATGGGCGAAGAAGCCCGCCATGGCGATGCATACAGTATTTTAATTTTAATCAGCATTGTTGCGTTAATTTTGTTTCTGGCTCTTGCCAGTTTTGTTAATCTAACCACACTTACTTTACCCCATCGCGCCAAGGAGCTTGCGGTTAAAAAACTGGCCGGTACTAATCACAAGTCGTTGCTGGCCATGTTTGCTTCCGAGTCCTTCAGCCTGGTTGGCTTTGCGTTTGTGTTGGGCTTGCTTGTACTACTTGGTCTTAATTCTTTTATACAGCCGGTGCTTGCCGTAAACATTCTCGATTTACTTTTTCATAACTACACTGCATTTGCTGCCATTACATTTTTTATACTAACCATTGCCGGAGTTGCTCCACTTCTGTTGGCTTACCGCTTTACACGGGCAACGCCAACCCGTTTGCTCAGCACCGATGCTATTACTTTTCCACGCTTCAAAAGAGTAATCACTTTTTTGCAATTAGGCATCAGTATTTTCCTGATTGTAGCTTCGCTTGTTATTGGCAGGCAGGTAAATTATTCGCTTGTTAAAGAGCCGGGCCGCAATCATTATCAGGTGGTGTATATGCCCTATCCGGCAGGCCTTACCAACGTTGCTCAACTGCGGGCCGACTGGAAAAAAAATAATCCTAACATTGTGGATGTAATTGCCACTTCTCAACTACCCCATCAGGTACAAAGCAAAGAGCTTAACTCCGATTTTTATTTTATAGCCGTTGAGCGTGGCTATCGCGATTTCTTTAATCTGCAATTGAATAGCGGCCGATGGTTTCAGCCCAACGATGAAAATCCGTTAACGGTAATAAATAAAGCCGGAGTTAATCTGGCAGATACTGATAACATTATTGGTGTGGTTGAAAATATGGATGAACAATTTAATCGCCCGCAAAAGCCTTTGAAGTATCAACTTGAATCTCATACCCGGTATCAATATTTGTGTGTGCGCATTCTGGAAGTTAACGTTCGCACAACGTTGCATGTGCTGGCGCATGCTTTTGATAACCGTTTTCCCGCAAAGGTTTCGTTTGTTAACAAACACTTTGAAGACTGGCTGCATTACCAGGATCGGCTAAACACATTATCTAAATTACTGGTTGTAGTTTCTGGAATACTTTCTTGCTTTGCCATTTATGGTTTAAGCATTAGTCTGGTTCGCGATAAGCTAAAGCAGATTGCTGTACACAAACTTTATGGAGCCGGCACGCTGCGCATAACCCGATTGCTTGCGCGCGAGTTCGTGCAACAAATGGGTATTGCCATTCTGGTGTTTACTCCTGTTACTTTTATTTTTCTGAAAGAGTTTTTGCGGAGTTTTGTGTACACTACTCCGTTTCTGTGGACTGACCCTGCTTATCCTTTAGCCTATTGCGTTGGAGTTATTATCATGCTGTGTTCCATTCAGGCGTTAAGCCTCAATCGCACCAACCTTACCAACGTACTTAAAGGATAACTACTTTGTTGAAACCTGTTCTGCTTCCTGCTTTGCCTTTTCGGTTTTGGAAACCGGTGGCCGCATCTCTTGCGCTTCGTACTTTTTCTTTAGCTCTGCAGCTTCTCTTTTATTTTTTGAATGCAGTACATGTTTGGGGACCTCTTTCAAATCCCAGATTAAACCAACTGCTGCAAGGCCCCGAAGTATATAATAGGTAATGTCAATCTCCCACCAGAAAAATCCCTGGCGCGAAGCCACTTCATAATAATGGTGATTGTTATGCCAGCCTTCGCCCATCGTAATAATGGCCAACCACAAACTATTACGCGATTCATCGTTAGATTCATAGCGCTGCGTGCCAACTTTATGCATAATCGAATTGATCGAAAACGTAGCATGATATAAAACAATCGTGCTTAAAAAGAATCCAACAAACAAAGTGCTTAAGCCAGCCGTGCTGAAGATGGCCATTATGCTACCACCATTTACCCAACCACCAATAGCAGTTACCAGAACAGCTAATATAGTTGGCGGCACGAGGTAATGTTTATTCAACCAAACCAGTTCCGGATACTTGGCATAATCGCCAATTACTTTATAATCGGTCTCTTTAAAATCGGGCCCTACAATCCAGCCAATGTGCGAATACCAGAAGCCATAAATTTTCATGGAGTGCGGATCGGCTGGTGTATCGCTGTGGCGATGATGATGCCGGTGATGCGCAGCCCACCACAGGGCACCTTTCTGCGCAGTGGTTTGCGACATAAATGCAATTACAAATTGAAACCAACGCGAAGTACTGTATGACCGATGTGCAAAGTACCGATGATAGCCGCCCGTTACCCAAAACATACGGAACACGTAAAGGAAAATGCAAACCATCCAATCGAAGAAGGTTGCGCCTGTCCACAATGCGCCTAATGGCATTAAGTGAATTAATGCAAAGGCAATCTCTTGTTTTAGTACTGGCTTTCGTCTAACCTCGGGAACAACTACTTGTGCCATTATTTCTTAAGTGTAAAAGTGAATTGCAAAGATAACGCGAATTGCAGGGAATAATTCCATTCGGTTTACACAATCGGCAAAATGTTTACCGAACGAACGTTAAAAACAATGATTTATAGCAGAAATGAAAAACAAAATCAATCTACCGCATAGCAGATTCCCGCCTTGGCCCGAATTACATCTAACGTTTGCATCAGCAGCAACGTAAACTCATGCGTAAGTATGGGGCTCGCTTTCAGATTGTTTTGCAAACATTCATTTACATGACGAATCTCATATTCGTAACCGTTGCCCTTTGCTTGTTCGGTTGCAATCAGTTGGCGAGTTTCAACTGCCCCAGTATAATATTCAAGCTGCGTAGTTGGCCCATGCATGCGATGCGTAAACCGGATGCGACCTTCTGTTCCACCAATATCGCCACCCGATGCCAGATTAGAAGCAAGCGTACAAAACAAGTTGGCGATTGCACCATTCTTATATTGAAACCGAATAACACATTGTTCATCAATACCAGTATGTGCGGGTGTCATAGCCGCATCAATCACATCGGGCTTACCCAATAAATCAAGCGCCATAAAAACCGGATACACGCCAATGTCTAACAACGCACCGCCACCCAATGCGGGATCGTATAATCTGGGCGCTACGGGTTCAGCCGGTTTAAAACCAAATTCACCATAGAAGTATTTAATCGCACCTACTTTACCATCGGCAATAAGTTGTTTTGCTTTTTCATAGTGCGGTAGAAAGCGCGTCCAGAATGCTTCCATTAAAAATGTCTGTTGTGCTTTCGCGAGATGAATCATTTCGCTGGCTTGCTTGTAATTAATCGCAAAAGCTTTTTCGCAAAGCACAGCTTTTTTATGGTGCAGGCATAACAGCACGTGTTCGTGATGCATGGCGTGCGGTGTAGCCACATAAATAACATCTACCTCTGGATTGCTTACCAAAGCCTGATAACTGCCATGCACATGTTTAGCCGGAAATTCTTTTGCAAATGTTTGTGCTGTTGTTAACTCACGCGCACCTACAGCAATTAATTCTGCATCGTTAACCCATTTAAGATCGGAAGCAAACTTGCGGGCAATACGACCACAACCTAAAATACCCCACCGGATTTTTTTCATCACGAAAGTTCTTAGAATAATAAGTACAAATCAACAATAGCAACTGGAATAGCTCGTAACAGAATAGGCACAATAAATTTCAGATGCTTGGTTCCTGAAATAAATGCTACTCCGATAATTAAAAGTCCTGAAATAATACCCAAAGCTCCTGACATTAGGCCCCGTTCGTGACCCGAATGCCCAAGTTGGAGCAGGTAAATAAAAAATCCAAACAAAGAAACAGCCGAACCAATCCATAAGACCTTTGGCGCGATAGTAAAAGCAAGTAGATCTAAAAAACCGAACTGCTCATCTTCTTTTCTGGGAATATCAATAATCTTAAATGCTGATAAAAAAAATATTATGGCAAGTGCCAAAACAGACAATTGAAGGAGCTGCGTGTTCACTTCAAAATAAATTAAGATTGCTCCGGCAACAAGAAAAATCAGAAATACCCGCTCTGCCCACGGCAAATACTTTATTATTTTATTAATCATAGTTAAAATATTTAGAAAGCAAAGACTATAAATAAATCCGAAACTTCATTTTATAACTTGTGTAATGTACGAAACACAATCTAAAATACCCCACCGGATTTTTTCATCCATAAATATTCAAAATATAAGAGTCAAAATTCAAGTCTTAAATCAATAAACAACTCGCTTATTGTCCTTTGAGATTTTCTCCACCCGCACCGCATTCGTATCCGAACATTCCAGAATCCATAATTCACCAGATGGCGATACCAGCCCTCCGGTGGGTGTCCACGGTACAGGGGTGCGAAAGACAATTTCTTCTTTACCGGTTTGATCAAATTTCTTAACTACGCGGTTACTGGCCACAGCGGTATAAATATTTCCGGCTGCATCATCCCACACACCAAACACTGCGTTTTGATTTTCTACTGTTGATTTAGTCCATTGTTTATTCGCAATCTGTCGGGCAACTTTTTTCACGCCATCGCGATCAATCTTAACAATGTCCTGAAAATCGGCAAACAACAATTCGCCTTTAGAGCTCGCATACATCCAGCGAATATTTTCAAAACAATCATCGCTTACTTTCTTTTTATTCTTTAGCGCATCCATTTGAATAACCTGCTGACAATCTTTATCGCGATTGGCCCAAAACATATTTCCCAAATGATCGCGCACATAACTGTAATCCTCCCTAAAGCCTTCCGTATTCGGTTTTATTTTTTCAAACCGGCCATTGGCTGAATATCGCCATAGATAATGACCCCACTTATTATTTGCCCCTTCGTACCATAAATGTTCCCCAAACAGATTGTCGTTGGCATCCAGAAATAATTCGTGTGTATGCACATTGGGTATTACAACAGACTTGCGACCACTCGCATCAATTTTAAGTACGCGCTCTGTATCGGTATAAAACACATTGCTTTTGCTATCCATTACAATCCCCACACCTGGATGAGCCGATAAAATTGAAGCCAAGCTGGAGAAGAGTATTATTAACAGCGTCTTCATGCTATCATTTTGCTTTTAATACAATGTTCAGTCGTACAATGTCGTGCACAAGTTCATCTTTTAACCCCTTATACGCTACACCAAACTGTTGCCTATCGAATCGCAAATCAGCTTGTGCGATAAAAAGTTTGTCCGTTTGTGTGGTAGGCTCTACTTCAATCTTCCAGCGTTTGGTAATTCCCTTAATGGTAAGATTTCCGAGCACCAATATTTTTGCCGGATTATCAGGATGCGTGCGCACTTCATCTATCTCAAACTTTGCTGTCGGGTGTTTTGCTACATCAAAAAAGTCTTCGCCTTTCAAATGGCTTTCTAATTTCTTCTTTGGGATTGGATCGCTATCCGGAATATCGGTACACGTAATGGTTGTCATGTCGATAATAAAATGTCCACCAACCAGTTTCTGATCTTTCATCTTTACTTTTCCGGACTTGATTTTTACAATGCCCTGATGCAAACCAATCACCTTGGTGCCCGTCCATTGTACTTTTGAGTCGCTTGTAACTACGGTTAGTTCAGTTTGAGAATAGCAATTGATAGTTGTGATAAGAAGTATAATTTGAATTAATTTTTTCATAATGATTTGGTTTTTGCCTCACCCGCCTCGTTCCTCGGCACCCTCTCCCGCGGGAGAGGGTTGGGGTGAGGGATTAATAATTACGCACGTTTAATCCCAGTATAATATCGCGCTTACCTTGCCAGATACCGTTCTCTTTCGTGAGTTTGATTATTCCTGACCCACCACGATCAGAAACATGTTGTCTTGCAGCAGATGTTAGCAGGGGATCATCCTCGAACTGATATTCATCAATCCAGTAATACCCTTTATCCGGTTCGCAGATGATAGGGTGGATATGTTGTGGATTGTTGCTGTTAGGATACGATGCCGGGCGAATGGTTCTAATTTCATACTCACCTTTAGTGTTTGATTTTACCCAACCACGGATGTGCCCATGCCGCACAGCAAGGGTTTGATTCTTGCCACGCGAATAAAGACCGGCATGGTCTGTTTGATACACATATAAAATCACATTGGGGGCGGGCGTTTTTCCGTCTTGCTGATAGATGGTGCCGCGAATAATTAAAGGCTCACCTGGCTCGTTCGCATTAACAAGATTTGTAGTTGATTCGATTGTAGTTGGTATTCCATCAAACATCATCTGGCAATCTTCGCATGGCCCACCAATTGGTTTTTTATTGTACGACTGGCTTTGGGCACATCCGCTTAACGCGATTGTTAATCCGATAAAAGCATAGATAAATTTCATAGCGATTTCGTTTTTTAATTGAATGTACGCGTAACGCGCAAGCCTGTTTAATTAACCTGACGATCCGCACCGGATTCTTGACGAACAGTTGCTATCGGTATTAGTGGAATTAATAAAACCCGTACTTTTGAATATGTCGCGTTTCTTTTCCTATCGATTAGATCACATCATTTTCTGGACGCTCACGGTGTTCTTTCATGGCTACACGCGATTGCCGTGGATCAACAAAGCCGGGTTGAATCAATTTGTACTAGAATTGATTATTCGAAACGGGCTGCTTGCCTGCGCCATTTATCTAACCATTCTGGTTGCTGTTCCAAAACTCACTTCGGGTAAACAACCTGCAGGTATTCTGGGCATACTGGCGGCACTAGTTATTTATGTGTTGGGTAAAAACGCGCACGATGTTTATTTCTATGGTTACGTAGTGGGCGACCCGGAGCGGCAACATTTCCTTTACAACACATTTTATAATCTTTCTATTGTTACTTTTTATCTCGCTTTTGCCATTACGTTACACCTGAGCAAACTGTGGTACTTGCAACGTGAAAAAATGCGGCAGGTTGAAATGGAGAGACTGAATACCGAATTAGAATACCTGCGTGCCCAGATCAATCCACACTTTCTGTTTAATTCCATTAATACCATTTACTTTCAAATCGACAAACAAAATACAGCTGCACGCGAAACGCTGGAGAAATTTTCTGAAATGTTGCGCTACCAGCTTTACGAATGTACAAGCGAAACCATCGTTATCGAAAAAGAAATTCAATACTTGCAAAATTATGTTGCGCTACAAAAATTGCGTTTAAGCAGCCGGCACCTCGTAGAATTTAAAGCTGATGAAACTCTAAAAGAATTATTCATTCCCCCGCTGGTGTTAATTCCATTTGTTGAAAATGCATTTAAACATGTTTCGCACTTTACAGACAAACCAAATGAAATCAGCATACGGTTAATAAAATTGAATAACGCGCTTGAATTCTCTGCTATCAACACCACAGAAGTTACAGTGAAAAATGAACCCGGTGGTATTGGCTTAAAAAATGTTACCCGCAGACTTGATTTACTGTATGGTGATCGGTACAAACTGGAGATTAAACCTGTGGCTGAAGTTTTTCATGTTACACTTCAAATTCCATTTCTATGAACCTGCGTTGCATGGTGATAGATGATGAGCCCATCGCCCGAAAGGGTCTGGAAGAGTACATTGCTGAAATTCCATATTTAAAACATGTGGGTAGTTTTGAAAGTGCTACCACTGCTGCTCAATTTCTTTCAGTCAACTCTGTTGATTTAATGTTGCTCGACATTCGTATGCCACGACTTTCGGGTATTGATTTTCTGAAAACGCTTAGCAAACCTCCGCTGGTAATTTTCACTACGGCCTTTCCGCAATATGCGTTAGAAAGTTACGAACTGAATGTGTTGGATTATCTGGTTAAACCTATTTCGGTAGAACGATTTAAAAAAGCTACGCAAAAAGCGTTCGATTATTTTTCATTAAAACGTCCACAAACGCTGCCGGATTACTTTTTTATTAAGTGCAATCAGCAATTGGAGAAAATTCTTTTTAACGAAGTGCTATTTGTAGAGGCGATGCAAAACTATTGCATTATTCACACGGCCTCGCGCAAGCTGATTTGTTATGTTACGCTTACCGCGATGGTAGAGAAACTTCCGAGCGACAGGTTTATGAAAGTTCATAAGTCTTTTATTGTGGCACTGGATAAGGTAACAGGTATTGAAGGCAACTTACTTAAAATAGGAAGTTCAGTTGTTCCGGTGAGCCGAAGTTTACGCCAGCAAGTAACAGAAAAAATTACCGGTGGAAGTTTATCAAAGCGGTGATTCAAGTTGCTTCAATAAAATTCTGTTTAAACCACCATTTAAATGCCGGATCAACCAGCATCACCTCTTTACCCATTGTATCAATTACATCTTTTTGCAGCAAAGCTTGTATAGAACGTTGAACGGTAGCAGTTGTGCCCAACGCATATTGTTTTATCGATTCTTTTGATGAGACATTCTTCACCTCTGCACAAATTGCTTTCAGGTAATTAAGTTGATAGGTAGTTAGTCCTTCTACAGTTTTCTGAAACTGTAACTCGTTTTGCTGCGCCAACTGTTGAAGGGCAGCCTGCACATCTGAAATTTTTATCTTATTACCCGATATATACCACAAAATCTGAAAAGCTTGTTGCACGTAATACGAATGCAACTCCATGGCCTCGCACAATATGGTAATTTGAGTAGGTGAAATTGTTTTGCCGCTCTTTTTAAATTTGTTTTCGACAAAAGGTATCCATTCCTGCAACTCAATTTTCTTCAGGTAATGAACAGCTCCAAATTTATAGAAAGGCAAATCACTCGACTCAAATAACTGCACCATTAAATGCCGTTTACTACCATACAAACAGTAATGCACCCCACCATGCTTTTGCCAGTACCCTCTTAACTTTCGTTGAAATTCTATTGGGTATGGAAAATGTTGAATGTTTTGAAATTCATCCAGACAAACAATTATTCTCAACCCTTTCTTTTCGGCTAACAGTTGCGGCAAGTTTAATATTTCAGATTCTTTTACAGTTTTAGTGAGATTAAACTTGATATTAAACTCACTTTGTTGATCGGGCTGAAACGATAAATTAGGCACCAGACTTTTCAACCATTGAGTAGCAAACTGAAAAGCTTCTTCAAGCTTTGAGTTGGTTGCCTTTAAACAGGCTTGCACATATGCTTCGTAAAATTCTTCGGGGGTTCGGCATTTGAATAAATCCAGAAAAATAAACCGAACATTTTTTTTAGCATATCTCTTGGCCGCTTCTTCTACTAACGAAGACTTACCCCAGCGCCTGGGTGATATCAGGATGGTGTTACTGTTGGTATCAAACTGGTTATGCAAAAAACTAATATCCGTTTTACGATTGCAGAAATCACTTTCATTTACAGTTTTGCCAAAAACAAACGGGTTAGTAAGCATGTCTCTTTTAAAAAGTTACATAAATGTAAGTTACAAAAATGTAACTTACAAAGTTGTAACTTCAATATGCGTTTTCAGGCTAAAAATCAGGCTTTTCACTTCTTCAGCACGCCCAAAATCTCATTCAGCTTCAGCAACGCCTCCACCGGGCTGATGGTATTGATGTCGATTTTCTCTAACATCTCGTGAACAGCTTTTGATTTGGGATCCATTTCAAACAAACTCATTTGAGCAGTGGGCTTGGGCAATTCGTCAAACTTCTTCTTCGAATCGTTCTTGTGTTTGTCTTTCTCCAGAAAATGCAAAATCTCGTTGGCACGCAACACCACCTTGTTGGGCATACCGGCCAACTGCGCTACGTGAATTCCAAAGCTGTGTTCGCTACCACCTTCTTTCAGCTTGCGCATGAAAATGATTTTATCGCCCACTTCTTTTACACTCACATTAAAGTTTTTTACGCGCGGCAAATCTTCGGTAAGTTGATTCAACTCGTGGTAATGTGTAGCAAATAATGTTTTTGCTTTAAAATCTTTGTGGTTGTGTAAGTATTCAACTATCGACCACGCAATGGAAACACCATCATAGGTAGATGTACCGCGACCAATTTCATCCATCAAAATCAAACTGCGGTCGCTCAGGTTATTCAGAATACTGGCTGTCTCCGTCATCTCTACCATAAACGTAGATTCGCCCCGCGATAAATTATCGCTCGCGCCCACTCGCGTAAATACTTTGTCTATCAAACCCACAGTGGCCGCTTCCGCAGGAATGTAACTTCCCATCTGAGCCATCAATACGATCAATGCCGTTTGCCGGAGCAAAGCCGATTTACCCGCCATGTTCGGACCGGTGATTACTAAGATTTGTTGTGTTTCGTTGTCGAGGTAAATGTCGTTGGGCACATAACTTTCGCCCACAGGCAATTGCTTTTCAATAACCGGATGGCGACCCGCTTTAATCGCCAGCCGTTTGCTTTCACTTATCTCAGGTTTGTTGTATTGATTGGCGCGTGCTATTTCAGCAAAGGCAACCAAACAATCTAATGCCGCAATTACGCGTGCGTTCTGCTGAATCTGCGCAATAAAATCGGCCGCATGGCGTACCAGTTCGGCAAATAATCGTTGTTCAATTACCTGTAACTTTTCTTCGGCATGAAGAATTTTTTCTTCATACACTTTTAGTTCTTCGGTAATGTAGCGCTCGGCATTTACCAGTGTTTGCTTGCGAATCCAATCGGTGGGTACTTTATCTTTATTGGCATTGCTTACTTCTAAGTAATACCCAAACACTTTGTTGTACGAAATCTTGAGCGAATTAATACCCGTGCGTTCTACTTCGCGCTTTTGTATCTGCAACAGATAATCTTTTCCTGAAAAGGCAATGGCCCGCAGTTCGTCTAACTCGGCATCTACACCATCTTTAATAATACCGCCCTGGTGAATGAGCATGGGCGCATCGTCTTTCAGTTCGCGCTCAATCTTATCCAGTAGAAACTCACACTTGTTAAGTTGGTCGCCTGACTTTTTTAATTCTATGGAAGAAGACTTTTCCAACTCATCTTTAATGGGCACAATCGCCTTGAGCGAACGTTTCAGTTGCAACAACTCGCGCGGATTAATCCGGCCCACCGCCACTTTCGAAATCAATCTTTCCAGATCGGTAATCTGGCCAAGTTGTTCCAGAATTTTTTCTGCTAATTCGCGATCGTTATAAAACTGTTCTACAATGTGCAGTCGTTCATCAATTACTTGTTTTTCCTTTAGCGGAAGAATGAGCCACTTGCGCAAGTTGCGCGAACCCATTGGTGTTACCGTTCTATCCAACACCTCAAGCAGCGATACACCACCTTCGTTGGAAGAACTTACCAACTCTAAATTGCGAATGGTAAATTTATCCAGCCACACATATTTATCTTCATCAATGCGGGCAATGGCTGCAATGTGTTGCGTGTCCTTGTGTTCGGTTACTTCTAAATAATGAAGTATTGATCCGGCAGCAATAATGGCTTCGTTCATGCCATCAATTCCAAAACCTTTTAATGTGCTGGTTTTAAATTGCTGAATCAGTTTTTCGTTACCAAAATCAAAGGCATAAATCCAATCGTCTAAAGCAAAGGTGGCGTACTCTTCACCAAATTGCGTTTCAAATTTTTCGCGGTTTGATTTACTGTAAATGATTTCGGCTGGCGCAAAACTTTGTATAAGCTTTGAGATATAAGCATCGGGCCCTTGTGCGGCATAAAACTCACCCGTACTAATATCCAGAAAGGCAACACCTAAAAATGTTTTACCCACCTGCACCGAAGCCAGAAAGTTATTTTGCTTTCGCTCCAACACATTATCGTTAAACGATACTCCGGGTGTAACCAATTCTGTTACTCCGCGCTTTACAATACCTTTTACAGAACGCGGGTCTTCCAACTGATCGCAAATGGCCACGCGGTTTCCGGCTCGTACCAGCTTGGGCAAATATGTATCCAGTGCATGATGCGGAAAGCCAGCCAATTCTATTTCGGATGCAGAGCCATTGCCACGTTTGGTGAGTGTAATGTCCAGCACTTTAGCCGCCTTAATCGCATCTTCGCCAAAGGTTTCATAAAAATCGCCCACGCGAAAAAGTAAAAGCGCACCCGGATACTTGGCTTTGATAGCACTGTACTGTTTCATTAATGGGGTGTCCATTGCGGCTGCTCCTGCCATTCTACTTCGCGTATTTAATTGTTGAACTACTTACCTGCGTTTGGTACGTCTTGTAGCACTAAGTAATCGGCAAAATAAAGAAAAGTCTGCATTAGGATTAACAACTTATTGGCAATCGTTTAGGAAACGGTTAACAACACGCTTACGGTAAGCATAATAGTTTTGATAAAAATTAAACTGATGAAAAAAATCCTCACCCTTGCATTTGTCTTTACGCTTTCGCACCTGTGGGCGCAGCAACCCGCCAAGCCATTGGTTGGTATTTGTTCTCTGGCCGATCTTGCACAGCAACCCTTTGCCGAATGGTATAGCCCAGGGTATGAACAGTATCAGCCCAACGCTGCAGTTGTTGATCAACTCAAAAAATTAAAACCCGAAAAGACAACTATCAAGATTGTATTTGGCACGTGGTGTGGCGATAGCAAGCGCGAGTTGCCCCGTATGTTAAAGACACTGCATGCAGCTGGGTTTTCAGACAAAAACATTCAACTGATTGGCGTGTATAGCGATTCTGAAAAGTATAAGCAGGCACCCAACCGCGAAGAGAAAGAGTTGAATGTATATCGGGTGCCAACTTTTATTGTGCATCAGAATAACAAAGAAGTGGGTCGCATTAATGAGTACCCGGTTGAATCGCTTGAGCGTGATCTTCAAAAAATTCTGAGTGGCCAACCGTATAGCCCAAGCTATAAAAGTTTTGCACAAATTAAGGAGTGGCTTGCTACAGGTTTGCTTGCCGATGAAAATGCCAGTCCGCGCGGTTTGGCTGATCAGGTGCGTAAAGCTGTAAGTTCAGAATCGGAATTGAACTCGTGCGGCTATGTATTGATGGCCCGCGGTAATTTAAAAGAAGCTATTGCTGTGCTGCGCACCAATGTTTACTTATATCCCGAATCATCCAATTGTTTTGATAGCCTGGGCGAAGCTTACGCGAAAGCGGGACTAAACGATAATGCATTATTTTATTACGAGCGTGCAGTAGAACTTGATCCGAAAAACGAAAACGCCATTGCTCAAGTTGCTAAGCTGAAGGAGGGGAAGTGAAAATACCTTTAATACTCAACCATTAGTAAATCCGGCCAGAGCTATGTCACTGAATCGGACCAAAGCCCCTGTTGCGTAATACCACGAACTACTACTTTTCTTTTATAGGGAAGTATTCTGACCAAAGGAACCCGCCAAACATATTTTACCTGAATGTTACGTGCTTAACATTCAGGTAACATTAAATTAATAATATTGCGCCATTCCTTTTAAAATCATGAAATTTTCAGGTTTTCTGTTGGCTGGTTTACTTACCCTAAGTGTTCAACTGGCCCCCGCCCAAACCATTACCCCCTCGCCTTACTTTACTTTTGGAAAAGGATTGGGCATTATTTCACCCGATAGTTTATACCTGCTCAACATCCGGTTTCGGATGCAAAACCGGGCCGCCTTCCGCACGGTAAGTGCCGATGATTTTTCTATCGACCAGGTTGAAGCGCGGGTAAGAAGATTGCGTTTACGTTTTGATGGCTATATCTATAATCCAAAATTTTATTACCTCATTCAATTATCATTCTCAAGATCGGATATGGATTTTGATGATACCGGTTTCCCGAATGTGATTCGCGATGCCATGATTATCTATTCCGTGAATAAACATTTTTCGATTGGACTTGGGCAAACCAAACTTCCGGGCAACCGCCAGCGTGTTAACTCTTCGGGCGATTTACAATTTGCCGATCGGTCTATTGTAAACTCAACTTTTAATGTTGATCGCGACTTTGGTATGCAGCTTTACTACAACAATAATCTGGGTAAACTAGCGTATGTACTTCGCGGAGCTATCTCTTCGGGCGAAGGGCGTAACATTACTGCCTCCGACAGAGGATTAAGTTACACCGGAAGACTTGAACTTTTACCCTTCGGTACGTTTACCAATGGTGGCGATTATTTTGAAGGTGACATCTTACGCGAAGTAAAACCCAAAATTTCTATCGGCCTTTCAGCATCGCAGAATAATCATACTACCCGTACGGGTGGGCAGCTTGGTAAGTTCTTATACGACACCCGCGACATGACCACCTTAATGGCTGATTTTCTTTTCAAGTATAAAGGCTGGGCAGTTGCCTGCGAATGGTTAGAGCGCGATTCGCCTAACCCCGTTACTGTAAATACCGATGGCGATGTGCGGTTTATCTATGCCGGCTTCGGACAAAATTATCAGGGCAGCTATTACTTTAAGAATGGATACGAAATGGTGAGTCGGTATTCGCGGGTAACGCCATTTAATTCCATTCAACTATTAGATGATCAAACCGAACAGTTTACAGTTGGTCTTAACAAATACATTCGTGGGCACCGGGTAAAACTACAAGGCGACATTACCTACGAACAAAACAAGTGGTTGCAACAAACCAATCCTAGCACTAACAACTGGCAAGTGCGCTTTCAGATTGAAGCCGGGATTTAGTTTATCCAACTTACAGCCAACCCTTGATTCCTTCCTGAATAGAAAAATACCTTATCGGGTTTAATTCAGCTTTAAACATATACTTTGCTTACGCAGGCGGTACAGCAGAAACTACTCCTTACCGTTACCTTAGACTTTCCATTAACAAACCGTATATGAAAGTCGCTCATTTGTTTTTAATTCTTTTGTTGGCTGGCACCAGTGTCTTTTCGCAAGGCACTATGCTGATGCGCCAACCCACTATCAGCAATGATAATATTGTATTTGTTTATGCCAATGATTTATGGATTGTAAACAAAGAAGGTGGCGATGCCCGCAGGCTTACCAGCAACGAAGGTGCTGAAAGCAATCCGCATTTTTCTCCCGATGGAAAATGGATTGCCTTTACCGCACAGTACGATGGGAACACAGATGTGTATTTAATTCCAACCGAGGGCGGACAACCACAACGTTTAACGTGGCATCCCGGTGCCGATCAGGTTACGGGCTGGACACCCGATGGCGAATCCATTCTTTTTGCAACCAGTCGCGAAGGTGTTTTACCTACGCGCGAATCAAAGATTTATACCATCAATAAAAAAGGTGGTGCCGAAGAAGCGCTTCCTATACCGCGCGCGGTAGCGGGAGAAATATCGGAAGACGGAAAATATATTGCTTACCAACAAATCGGTTTCTGGGATCCGGAATGGCGTAACCACCGCGGTGGCCAGGCAAAACCGATCTGGATTGTTGATCTGAAAAACTTCTCATTGAAGATGACGCCACAACCCGACAACGAACGGCATACCGATCCGGTGTGGTTAAATAATGTTGTGTACTTTTTATCGGAGCGCGATTATGCCAACAACGTGTGGTCGTTTAATCCCACTAATAATGAATTGAAGCAACTTACTTTTCATAGCGACTTTGATGCAAAGAGTATTGATGCCGGTGGCGGACAACTTGTATACGAACAAGGTGGGTATCTGCATACGCTCAATCCCGCCAACGGACAAACCAAAAAACTTGTTATTAATGTGCGGGGCGATTTTCATTGGGCCCGCGCCCGTTGGGAAGATGTTAGGTCTACTTCACTACAAAATGCTTCGCTATCGCCAACCGGCCAACGCGCCTTGTTTGAATACCGTGGAGAAATTTTTACTGTACCAAAAGAAAAAGGCGATTGGCGCAATATCACTAATACTTCCGGAGCTGCCGATCGCTACCCGGTTTGGTCGCCCGATGGAAAACGAATTGCTTACTTTAGCGATGCCAGCGGTGAATATCAATTGTTAATAGCCGATCAGGAAGGACTTGAAAAACCAAAGGCGATTACCATTCCCAATCCAACTTTTTTCTTCCGGCCACAATGGTCGCCCGATGGTAAGTACATTGCCTTTACAGATACTGATTATAATTTGCTCTACACTGACGTAACCACCGGAACAACAAAAAAAGTTGATGCCGAGCGGTATGCACACCCTAACCGTACACTTAACCCTGTTTGGTCGCCCGATAGCAAATGGATAGCGTATGCACGACTTAACGATAGTCAGTTTAAAGTTATCAAGGTGTATAATGTTGAAACCAATCAAACGCTGCAACTTACCGATGGCATGGCCGATGCCATTACACCTGCGTGGGATGCTTCCGGAAAGTATTTATATTTTCTCGCCAGCACCAACTATGCACTAAACATAGGTTGGCTGGATATGACTTCGTACGATAGGCCTGTAACTCGCGCCTTGTACCTGATTGTATTGAATAAAGATGATGCATCGCCTCTGCTTCCGCGCAGCGATGATGAAAAGGAAAAACCAAAAGAGGAAAAGAAAGAAGGAACACCGGTTGTAAAAATCGATGCTGATGGTATTGCCCAACGCATACTTGCAGTAGATGTTCCGCTGCGAAACTATACCGAACTACAACCCGGCCCAGATGGATATGTCTTTTTTGCAGAAGCTATTCCAAACCAACAAGGAGCAACGTTGCATCGATATAATTTCAAAGACAGAAAAGCTGAAGTGTACCTGACAGGTATAAACAACGCCTCGGTATCAAACGATCGCAAGTCGCTGCTCTATCGCAGCAATGCAACGTGGGGCATTCTCGGCACATCGGATAACAATAAAAAAGTGGGCGATGGTAAATTAGATGCTCTTACTTCATTAAAATTAAAAATTGAACCCCGCGAAGAGTGGAAACAAATCTTTAAAGAAGGTTGGCGCTATCAACGAGATTTCCTCTATGTAAACAATACCCACGGTGCCCCCTGGAACGATGTATTGAAATGGTACAGTCCGTGGATTGAGCATGTGCAACACCGGACTGATTTATTGAACGTGGTTGATATTATGGGTGGTGAAATTGCTGTTGGCCATAGCTACACCCGTGGTGGCGACTTTCCCGATGTAAAAGAAGTGAACATCGGGTTGCTCGGTGCCGATTATGAAACCGACAGCAAATTGTATCGCATTAAAAAAATCTATACCGGTGAAAGCTGGAACCCTGGGTTAAATGCTCCGTTACGCGGTCCTGGTATCGGTGTTAAAGAAGGTGATTACATTCTGGAAGTAAATGGCGTTACGGTATCCGCTTCAGAAAATCTGTATAAATATTTTGAAGGCACTGCCAACCGGCAAACCAAACTACGCGTAAACAGCAAGCCTTCTTTGGAAGGATCAAAACTGATTACCGTTGTTCCGGTTGAAAATGAAAATCAGTTGCGCATGATACACTGGGTTGAAAGCAATCGCAAAAAAGTAGATGAGCTTTCGAAAGGGCAACTGGCTTATGTATATGTGCCCAATACCGGTCAGCCGGGATACACCAGTTTCAACAGATATTATTTTTCACAACAAGACCGCAAAGGAGCCATCATTGACGAACGTAACAATGGCGGTGGCTCGGCAGCCGATTACATGGTAGATGTTATGTCGCGGCAACTGCATGGCTACTTCAACAGTAAAGTGGGCGATCACAAACCATTCCTTACTCCGAATGCCGGTATCTTTGGGCCAAAAGTAATGTTGATTAACGAACGTGCCGGTTCAGGTGGCGACTTACTTCCCTACATGTTTAACAAAATGAAGATCGGGCCATTGGTAGGTACCAAAACATGGGGCGGCCTGGTAGGCACATGGGATACTCCTCCGTTTGTAGATGGCGGAACTATGATTGCACCGCGCGGTGGTTTTTATGATACCGATGGCAAGTGGGCTGTAGAAGGTGTGGGCATTTCACCTGACATTGCAATAGAACAAACTCCAGCCGATGTAATAAAAGGCCGCGATCCGCAATTGGAACGTGCAGTAGAAGAAGCGTTGAAGTTAGTGAAGACCCAAGCGCTTGAAATTAAACCAGAGCCTGCACCACCGATTAAGTATAAGCGGCCTGCAAAGAAAAATTAAACCAATGATCCACATAGGCACATAGAAAACTTTACGATGTGCCTATGTGGTTTTTAATTTTTACAAAGCCACGCCCACCGCAATTCCAAACTTGGGCACTATACCCTGAAAGCCCGGTGATGCTATACCGCTGTGGGATGAGTTATAATACTCTCTTGTTGTATTCGGATTTAATTTCCTTTCGATCTCAGATAGTTGAACCCCACCCCCGAGGTAGGCATCAAAAAATAAAACCTTCCAAAATGTTCTGTGATAACCAACGGTAAATCCGGTGCCTACGTTTAGTATTTCGTCATCAACATAATAAGAAGTACTTGTAATCTGACCGGTGTTAAAATCCCTGTAGGTAGTCGTAAATTCTCTTTTATCAAAATAAGCCCCACCGGTTATATATCCGGCTATATAAACACCATGGATAAATTCTTTATCGCGTCTGCTTTTCCTAACTGAAAAACCATTCAGATACTTGCGATACTGAAACTCCGCACCAAGGCCTCGATAAAAATAAGCCAGAGCACCATTATTGCCATCTAATTTACCATTTAAATACAAGCTATAACTTTTTGTCCACGACTCATTAAAAACTTCCACCCCAACCTTAAGGGTGTTAACCAGAAAACTCTGCGGTGTTGTTTTGAAAAGTGCCCTTGGCGCAGTTAAAACTTCCTCATCCTGGCAGAAGGCAGCAATCGATACTATGAAAAGCAATAAGAAAAGTGGGGTTTTCATAAAGGTTGATGTTTTAAGTAAATGCTTATAGATAAGTATTTGTTGTTCCCCAGAGCAAAGCGTGAACAGTTTACTTATTTTTTACAGGGCCACTCCCAAAGCGATTCCAATTTTAGGCATTATCCCCCGATAGTGCGGGGCGTTTATGCCATTGTAATATTGAGTGTAATATTCATCTGGTACGGTGGTACCGAAGTTTCTATCCACAGTAGAAAGTTGAACTCCACCGCCTAAATAGGCATCAAAGAATAGCACCTTCCAGAAGGTTCTGTGATATCCTATCGTAAACCCCGTTCCTACATTAAGGATGTATTCTTCTCTGTATACCGAGCTTCGTATGACTTGACCCGTGTTATTATCATAATTAGAAATCCAGAATTCGCCTTTGTTACTAAACGTACCCCCATTTAAATACCCACCAAAATAAACACCTTGTAAAAAATCATTTCCCCGTCTACTTTTCTTACTCGTAAAACCATTCAAATACTTGCGATACTGAAACTCTGCTCCAAAGCCTTGATAAAAATCGTCATAATAATAAGCCTGCGCTCCATTATCGCTATCTAACCGGCCGTTTAAATACAGGCTATAACTTTTTGTGCGCGATTTATTGAAAACCTCCACACCAATCTTAAGGGTATTAACCAGAAAATTCTGGGGTGTTGTTTTGAAAAGCACATTTGGCGCAGTTAAAACTTCCTCGTCTTGGCATAAGGCAGGAATCGAGATCATGCAAACCAAAATGAGAAGTGGGGTCTTCATAGTGGATAGTGTTTAGTACATGCACAACGTGCCTGACTGAATCTTAGTATTTACGGCTGAAAATTTACTTTGTGAAATCCTGGAGGCTTTGTGCCTTCGTGGCTTAAATCTTGTTAATTTTTTATCGCCACAAAGACACTAAGTCATTACGAAGTGCGTAAAATTATCAGTTACACGCTATTCACAATCAATTTCCAATCGCCTGCAACGCGGCCTCAGCCGCATACCGCACTTCACTATTACGCGTAATCGTTAAAATGCGTTGAATAGATTTTTCGGCTGGGGCTGCATCTTTACCAATTTTACCGAGCAACGTAATCAACTGATGCTGCAAGCCCCCCTCCTGATCGGTAGTTTTATCTAATCGTGTGGTTAATGCTTTCACTGCCGGCTTGCCGATTTTTACCAATGCTTCTTTCGCTGCTTCCGTATCGTTACCATAATGTGGCAACACGGCAATCATATACTCAATCGCTTTGGGGCTTACGGTTTTTAAATTTCCCAACACACTTATCGCCAATGTCTGGATGTTGTTCATAGTGGTTTTATCTTCCAGACTTTTTTTATTGAGCAGATTCACCAACGTGTTTTCCAACTTAGCCGGTGGTGTATCCATTAATGCCAGCAACTTTATTACGCGCAGTTGCTCAGTTAGATTGTTGCCTTTCAAAATGGCATCGGCTTCTTCCAGCGTGGGGATTACACCCGGTATCGGCACATTATACTTCACACAAAAATTTATGCGATCATCTTTCTGACTGGGATAAGGCGTAAGCAACGCATACGTAGCAAACTTATCGCGGCAACGCTGCGCCAGAATTTTTAAATCAGCCTCCGGAAAGTTTCTGCGGATTTCTGCATTGGTTGCTTCACTATAGGTCATCTTAAAATTCCACGCGAAGTCGTAAAGTTGCTCGTGTGCTTTGGGGTACTCGTTGTTGTTTACAAGCGTGGCCAGCCAGGTTATCAATTCTGTTTTACGCTGCACATTCGTTTCTTCTTTATACATCGAACTCAGTTCGCTAAACAAAGTGCCTTTCAGTTTATCATCGGGCGCAAGTCGCTGCGAATACGTTTCATATACATATTGCCTCAACGGTTGATTTTTGGAAAGACCTTCCATCATTTCCACATAAGCAAACTCGAACGATATAGCCCGCGGCAAACCCATTTTGTTTTGTGCGGCCAGATCAAAGTATTGTTTAATTCTATCTTTCTGTTCCGCTTCGGGGGCATCGGTTTTGCCAATTAGTTGTGTTACGTAATTCGACAAATAATAATTTCCCACTTTACTCATCGCAGCAAAACCCACTTTCCATTCGCGGGCATCTACATGATTATCCGTAGTCAGGTAGCGCACCATTTCATAGGCGCGGTCATCGCCCGCAGGGTAAGCAATGGTATCCAACGTGTTTAGCAAAAAGTTTTTATACAGCTCGGGGTCAAGTTTAAATCGGGTAAAGGCATACATCACATCGTAATGTAATTTGCCACACACCTTATCAAACGGAGTTTTAACAGCCTCATTCACTACCGAAGAAATTTTTTCGGGTGTTGATAAATCATTCAGGTGTGGCCGAAAGGCCTCGGCTTTCTCTTTGCAGATTTCGGCCTGGGTTTTAGTAGGCGCAGTAGTGCCCCCATTAAAAGTAATCTGCACGTTGTTACTGTTGTTTTTACTTTTGTCGGCAGGCTCCACAGCATCAGTTTGTGTAAACAGCGTGGCCATGTTCTTATTCATTTTTATGCGGCCCACATAACTCATGGTAATCTCGCCACTGGTTACATCAATAATACGCGCACTCACTTCTATGTACGATTTCAGTTTGGTATAAGTACCCGATAAGATGCCATCAATGGGTGCCAGTTGCCCGATCTTTAACGCTGCGGCCGGCTTCATTAAATCGGTAAGAATAAATTCATGTTCTTTTAAGATCGCATCCATGCGCGTGCGCTCAAACAATTTTAGTTTGTCGGGGTGGCCCGAGATGGACCCAATAATAGTTTCCGTTAAGTATTCGCCAAACGCTTTGCTTTGCTGCGAAGAAGGTGTGGCCGTAAACGGAACCACCGCCAGACTTTGCGGTAGCTTAGGTGCCGGGGCCGCAATAATTTTTGCCGCCAGTTCTTGCGTTACCGCAGGGTAGCTTTTTGGTTTTTGCGCGTGTGCCTGAAGGGCGAGTGCAGTAATGGTAAGTGCTGCCAGTAAACTTCGTGTCATACCTTAAAATTAGGGATAAAATCTGAAGCCATGCCATGCTGAATGGCTCTGCAACGCTTCATCTCAATTATGTTTCTTTCCTCAACCGGAGAGTTGAATCTCACATTTTCACTTTTGAAATTAATTGGGCGTGTCCCCGCTTGCGCTCAATCCTTCGCAGGGCCGGGCTTTACACTTCAATCCACGCGAGGCGCGTGGGATTTTCGTTGCAATCCCTCACGCGGAGAAGTGACTTAAAAGCAAATGTGGCGTAATTCCATTTTGGCAAATTGCCTTGTGCCTATTGATTTTGACAAATGGTTTTTACCTTCTGAACAGCCCTTCACGTGTCCTTACTGCGGAGCAAGAACCATTATTCAATTTGAAACCCATTTCCTTCCGTTCAATATCCAAATACATTTATGTCCATCGTGTTCTAAACAATTTATAGTAGATTGTGATGCGGATGATGATTTTTAAAGAACAGATAAAATGAAAGAAGGACAAAAACTTTGGACACGAGACGAGTTGATACTTGCTATTAATCTCTATTGCAAAACTCCTTTTGGAAAAATTCATCGCAACAATCCAAAAGTAATTGAGCTTGCCACCCTAATTGGAAGAACTCCAAATTCCGTTTCCTTTAAGCTTGTGAACTTTGCCAGCTTTGATCCAAGCTTAAAGGCAAGAGGCATTAAAGGCGCATCAAATGCAAGCAAGCTTGACCTTGAGATTTGGAATGAGTTTTATAATGATTGGGATCGCTTACCATTTGAAAGTGAAAAGTTGCTGGCCAAATATGCAAATAGCAGTGTTGAACAAGTGAGTGAGATTGAAATTGATGATCTCCCCAAGGAAGGAAAAGTAAGAACTCAATTGGTTAAGATTAGAGTCAATCAAAATTTCTTTCGGGCGATGGTAATAGCATCATACAATAACAAATGTTGTATAACTGGTATCTCAAACAAAGAATTACTTGTGGCTGGACACATTAGACCTTGGGGTGTTGATGAGAAAAATCGAATGAACCCACAAAACGGTCTTGCTATAAATGCGCTTCACGATAAGGCTTTTGAAACAGGGTTGATAACCATCCTGCCTAATTATAAAATTAAGGTCGCTTCCTTTTTAAAGAAATCGAAAGATGAAACTATAAAGGAGTACTTTATTAAGTATGACAATCAATCTATCATTCTACCAAAAAGATTTTATCCCGCAAAGGAATTTCTAGAGTATCATAACGATGAAAGATTTAGGAAGTAATGCTAAATTCGATTGTTATCATCCTTTATCGTCTTTCCAATCATTATCCATTCGGAGTAATCCATAGTTTGGATTATCTCATTAAGCTCTCTATCAGCTTCAACATCATTAATCTGTTGGGCGTAAAGAGTGTCGGTGGAAACATATGTGTTGTACACAATTATATTTGTATTCTTGTCAAGGAAGCCTAGAGCCAGACCACCAATAGCCAAAGGTAATTGTACCTTATAAACTCCCTCAGTAACTTTTTCGGTCAATCGCGTAATGGTAGGTTTGAATTCTTTGTAGAACTCTCTTGCGGCCTCTAAAACATTAACGGACTTTTTCAAGTATCTTTCTGCATAACGGTCAAAAAAATGATCAGTATAAAATACAACATCGTCAAGTTGACCACTTGTTACCCAACACAAGCCTTTTTCTGAACGAAACCAAAGTCCAGCAGCATAGTCAATACCTTTATCATCTATTCCATAAATGTAAATTGTGAATAATGTATTAAAACCGACATTCTGTTGGTATGTGTGAAACTTCATTTTTGCTTTTCGCATCTTCTTTGCTACCAAAGTAACTTTGGTTTTTATCCGCCTTTCATTACTACGAACTTCAGAAAGCAAGTGCAAAGCAATCTCCCTTCTGGTCATTGATGGTACAATCATTTATTAAAATTATAATATAATGTAGAGTTTTCTCTACTCCGCGGCAGGGATGGAACGGCATGTCTGAGCCCGAAATGGCAGGCGCGTTGGGTGGCGAGTAGTGACAGCCCGTTAAGCCGCCCAATCAATTCTCTGTCTTTGCCCCATGCTCTCCAATTCTTGGGTCATTATTAAAAGAAAAGAACATACGCATTACATATTATCAACCCCTGCATCATTCAAATACTGATACAACAAAACCAACTGCTCCAATTCTTTAATAATGGTTGGCGCGATGAGCTCCGTGCTGAGTTGTGCATCGCCCGGTGAATAATTTTTCCCGATACGGAACGTGTAATGCATCCAGTTATCAGCTTTGGTAAACTCCCACAGTGTGTCTTCAGTTTGAAATGCCTCCACGGATTTTTTATCGCCCGCAATTTCTATCCAATAGCCCGCACCTAAACCCGTAAGCAGGGTAAAGAATTGCTTTCGGTAGGCTTCGTTCATCTCGCGCTGAAAATATTCGCGGGCAACCTTGCCGGTGTTGGGCTTGCCGGTTAACCAAATACCCATTTCCTTTTGCTGCAGTACAATTTGCACGGTGAAAAACTCGGCTTCGTTACGGCCATAGGTAAACCACAGCTGTTGCAGCTTTTTATCGGGATGATTGTTGGGATCGAGGCTGCTCACTATTTTGCTTACATCAGCGTCTGCCGGTAGTTTCAGGCGGGCCACATCTTTTTTAATCAACTCATGCAGTTGAATCAGTTTGGTTTGCGCATTCACTCGCTCCGCGTGAACTTCGGGCGTAGTCAGTCGTGCCTTGCTGCTGCTTAACGCAAGAAAATCTTCTTTCTTAAAAAACTGATTCTTAAACTTAATCTGATCCCAATTAAAACCGGTTGCGGTTAGCTCAATGAATTGTTTCTTTTCCTGGCGCGAGGCTATGTCGCGTTGCTTAAGCGTAGGATACAGGTATTCGTATTCCTGAATTAATTCTTCTGAAAGCGGTTGCGAAAATTCGTAATAGCCAACGAACCACGATTTCAGATTTTCAATTTCTTTTACATCGGTAATTTTGTAGAAGAGTTCTTCGCTGTCTTTCATTCCTTCCAGCGTTAGCGCCCCCGAACCTACAAACGCTACTGACTTGCGAAAGGGCAAATCAAAAATATATACGTTGGCATGAAAGAGGTTTTTTGTGTAGATATTAAGTGTAATCCGGCCCTGGTAGTTTCGCCAGATTCTTCTCAGCACCTCAGGTGCGGTTGGCACATCCAGACCGGTAACTATTTCCATTTTACTTTTGGTAGGAATGCGGCTTCGGATAAAATCAAAACCAGCTTCGGAGATGGCCGCGGTGGCGATGTAACAATGTTCTACTTGTTGCAGCAGTTTATCGTTGATAAAAGGAACGGCTAGTTTTTTGATGATCATGGTGAGTATTGTAAGGCAAGCGATTGGATTGCAAAATACACAACGTTTTATGCGCGACCAATTGTAACGTTTCGCTTAGGCTTATACGCTTCAGCTAAATATTCGTCATCAATTTGTAATAGTGAATGCCCCTTCTTTTTGGGGATCCTTCGCCCGGTAAGTTTGCATTTTCATAGCGTATCACTTATCAACACTTATCTCACTTAGTCAATTTGTTTTACGAGGGCTCAGGATTACTGGCCCTTTGAAAAAGGATTTACTCCGGCCTACCTTTGCAGCGTGTCTCCTCCCAGTAACATTCGTAAAATTATCCATATCGATATGGATGCGTTTTATGCTTCGGTAGAGCAACGCGATAATCCTGCGTATCGCGGCAAGCCTATTGTGGTGGGTGGTTCGCCCGAAGGCCGCGGTGGCGTGGTGGCTGCAGCCAGTTATGAGGCTCGTAAATTTGGAATCCGCTCAGCCATGTCGTCTAAAAAAGCACAACAACTTTGCAAGCAGGTAATCTTTGTGTTTCCGCGATTTGAAGTGTATAAAGAAGTATCGCAACACATCCGAAGTATTTTTCATCGCTATACCGATTTGATTGAACCGCTTTCGCTGGATGAAGCCTTTCTGGATGTTACCGAAGACAAACAACACATTGGCTCGGCTCTGGAAATAGCCAAGCTCATCCGCAAAGAAATTAAAACCGAACTAAACTTAACCGCCTCGGCCGGAGTGTCGGTAAATAAGTTTGCGGCCAAGGTAGCTTCTGATCTAAACAAACCAGATGGATTGACTTTTATCGGGCCTTCCAAACTGGAAGCGTTTATGGAAAAGTTACCGGTAGAAAAATTTTTTGGTGTGGGTAAAGTAACAGCCGAAAAAATGAAGAAGATGAATTTGCACACGGGTGCCGATTTAAAAAAGCTCTCGCAAAATCAACTCGTAAAACACTTTGGCAAATCGGGTAAGTTCTTTTATAAAATTGTTCGGGGTATAGATGATAGGCCGGTGCAGCCCGATCGCGAAGCAAAATCGGTTGGCGCAGAAGACACGTTCTCGTTCGACCTGACCACGCCAGATGAAATGAATCTGGAACTGGAAAAAATTGCCAGTGTAGTACAAGCCCGCCTCGCGCGCTATCAGCTAAAGGGGCGAACCATTACCCTTAAAATAAAGTATCATGATTTTAAACAAATTACCCGAAGTCAGTCTTTTGAAGAAGCCACCGATGAACTTGACCTGATAGAAAACACCGCGAAGCAGTTGTTGCGTGGAACAGATTTGCTGGATAAGAAAGTGCGTCTGTTGGGAATTTCGCTTTCCAATTTCAACTACCCTACAATAAAAACGCGAACGGAAGAAGATACCGATCAGCTAAAGTTATTTTAGGATAGAAGCCATTTCAAAAATACTTTGTCATCGCGGACAACGATCCGCGATCTCGAAATCTGTGCAGAAAATATGGGATGCCGGAATGAATCCGGCATGACAGTCACCCCTTGGAGTATTTTTGCAATGGCTTCTAACAATGTTTGCTGTATCTTGCAGCCATGAGTACAACTAAGATAACAATCAACAACAACGGTTCAGTAAAAATTGATGGCGACTTTGAAATAGTGGATATGCAGGGAACTGCCTATGGCCTACAAGGCCGCACGGTTGTTTCGTTATGTCGCTGTGGTAAATCAGCCAACAAACCTTTTTGTGATGGCTCGCACAAAGGCCATTTTGAACATGAAGCTATTGCATTCGATTTGCCGCCTAAGAAAGTATAACTGATTCGGCATCGGTTATCTTTGCGGCTATGGTAAATATACTTCAGGCGCAGCTTAGCCACCTTTCGGCACACACACTCGGTAATAAAACCAATGGCGAAGATTTAATTGCATCGCGGGCAGAAATTGAATTGCCCGATGAAGAGCTGCGGGCACGATTAACCACTTCGTTTCTGGGGGCGGTTGGTTCGGCTGAGTATTATCATTTCACTTCCACCGATGGAGATTTTAGACACAACCCCATGTTTCAATGGGTGCAAGAAATTTTTGAAGGTCAGGATCAGTTTCATGTAAAGTCAGTAAGTATAGCCAAGCACTTGTATGAAGTATCGGTACATCCTTTAATTAAAGCGGGCGATTTATTGGTGGTATTTTTTAACAATATTCAAATAACGGGAACACAAACGGAGGCACTAGGAATTTTTAAAGCAGAGAGCAAAAGCTCTATTCTAAAACTAACTACCAAAAAAGATGGTCGCGTGGAAGTAAATTATCAGGATGGTATTAATCCCGATAAACTCGACAAAGGTTGTTTGATCTATAATGTGGATGAAGACAAAGGGTATAGGCTTTCTATTTTGGATCGGTCGGGTAAATCGTCTGATGCGCAATACTGGAAAGAATTGTTTTTACGGGTGGAGCCTGTGAAAGATGAATTTCAGGCCACGCGCCATGTGTTGGATATAGCCCGCCATTTTGTAATGGATCAGATCAGCGATGAATTTGAATTATCGAAAGCCGACCAGATTGATTATTTAAATAAGTCGATCGGTTATTTTAAGAAGAAAGAGGAGTTTAACCAGAAGGAATTTGAGAAAGAAGTATTTGAAGATCCGGAAGTAATTAAATCCTTTCGAAAGTTTGATAACAGCTTTCGCGAACAATTCAGCATCGACCGCGAGGATGGTTTTTCCATTTCAGCGGAAGCGGTTAAGAAACAATCGCGGGTTTTTAAAAGTGTGTTAAAGCTGGATAAGAATTTTCACATCTACATTCATGGTGACCGGGAATTAATTGAGCGCGGAGTGGATGGGGATGGAAGAAAGTATTACAAGATTTATTATAATCAGGAGTTGTAATTATACGGGGCAGAAATTTTTAAAGAAGTATCATCGTAAAAAGTATATTTTTGCGGCCGCATGAAAAAAATAATAGAATCCAGAAAGCTTTTGGGAGTTGAGAAAGCTGTAGAACTGAAAGAATTGAAGTCCATTTACAGGAATTTAATGAAGGATTGGCATCCGGATAAATTTCAGGATGCGCAGGCGAAACTTGAAGCCGAGGAAAAAAGTAAGGCCGTTATAGAAGCGTATCATTTGCTGGTAAGCGTGGCCCCCGAAACGCATGCACAACAATTGGATCAATACACAGCCGTAATTGCGGCCTCAAAAATTGTTGACTTTAATTATAAGTCGCAGACGTTGCAAGTCAGTTTTGTGGATGGGAGCAGCTACGAGTACTTTGGAATTCCACACGCCACGTACAATAAATTTCTTAATAGCGATACACCAGATCGTTTTGCCCGCAGGCATATCTATCACTCGTTTATATATAGAAAAGTGAGTAAAGCTGTAGAGGCTTAGGGATTTCATAAGCTATTCGGGATTTGCACGAATCCAGATTTAGAAGGATTTAAATCCTTTATATCTACCCTTCGCCATTACAAATGGCGAACAGCAACCACAGCAACTGTTCTAAATCAAAAATCACAAGTCAATAATCTGTAATCCCAAATCAACTTTAGTTCTTCTATCTTTGCCTTATGCTTACCAAACCCTGGTTCATTATTAAAGACGAGAACACCCGCACGTTTGAAGTGGTAACACAATCGCTTAGCGAAAATGCCTTCAGCAATAAAGTAGTAGCCATGCAGCGCGAGGGGATTAATGTTACTCCGGTGCTGCTGCCGGTAAGCAACCGCCACGCCAGCAAAGAACACATTACATTTACCGGTTACACCCGCGAGGATGGTCTCTATAACCGCCTGCTGCAACAACACGCTAAATTAATTCAGCAAAAGTTTGGGGATTGGGAGGAGTGAAATAGTTGTTAGCAGTTAGTCCTTGGTATTGAGTACTAAGTTCTGAACTAACCTCCGGAATGACATTTCAATAGAAGGTTGCGCGAACGCACTACAAGGCTGTCATTGCGGTTGGGCAACTTGCTTTACATAGATGAGTTGAATTCTTCAAGCCCATACCGCAATCCTATTGAGAACAGGTGAACCGGGTATGAAATGCTTTTCATAGTAAGCCTGTGCTAACCTAAACGGGATTCCGGAATTCGCCAGAGCGAAAAACAAGACCCACTAAACTTATCCACTACAAGCTTCAATCAACAACTCGCCTGCTCCTCCGGAATGACATTTTATAGTTGGGGCAAGCCATTTCAAAATTCCCTACCTTGTTACTTCACTCTTAGCCCATGAAAAAAGCTTTACTCCTCTTCTTACTGCTTCCAGCAATTGCCTACTCTCAACATCAATCCAAACTTACCCGCATCGATTCGGTGCTCACCTACCTGCATCAATACCATATGTTTAATGGTACGGTGCTGATTGGCGAAAAAGGGAAAGTGCTCTATAAAAAAGCTTTCGGCATAGCCCATCCACAAACTCAACAGCCACTTACTACCGCATCGGCTTTTAACCTGGCTTCGGTAAGCAAACAGTTTTATACCATGATGGCCATGATTTTGAAAGAGCAAGGCAAACTGGCTTACGATGATACCGTGCAAAAATACTTACCGGCCTTTCCATACAACAACATCACCATTCGTCAGCTCATGAATCAGACTTCAGGGTTGCCTGAATACTTCGACATAGCTCAAGGCGATATGAATCCGTTGGACACACTCACCAACGCTTCCATGCTCGAATTACTGGCGCTTAAAAACCCAGCACTGGTTTTTGAGCCCGGTACACAATGGCAATACTGCAACACCAACTATACTACGCTTGCCTCCATCATTGAAAAAGTTTCGGGGCTTACCTCTCAGCAATTTTTTGCAAAGCATATTGCGGCCCCGCTTAAACTCAAGAACAGTTTTGTCTATCATCTTAAATTAAAATCGTATCCGCCTGCGCGTGTATTTGGGTTGGAGTATGATGGTGTCAACTATAAGCTCAACGATCTGGTTCGTTTTGATGGTATTGTTGGCGATGGTAATGTGTACGCTTCCGCAGAAGATTTATACCTATGGGATCAGGCCTTGTATACCAAAAAGCTGGTAAAGAAAACTACGTTTAATGAAGCGCTTACAGCAGGCAAACTGAACAATGGGAAACATACGGAGTATGGCTTTGGTTGGTTTATCCGCGAGCCAGGAAAAATTGTTTCGCACACCGGAGGTTGGGTTGGGTTCGGAACGGAGATCACCCGCTACATCGATAAAAATCAAACCATCATTGTGCTGGACAACTCGTCTAACTTTCGCGCCCACGCGCTTGTAAAAAATATTTGGGAAGGCAAGCCTATTGCATTGCCAAAAACGCATTTGATTACAAACGTAAAAGTTATAGATGGTACAGGCTTGCCCGCAGTGGCTGGTGGTGTACGAATACTCAACAATCGCATCTGGCATGTGGGCAAGCTCACTCCGTTTGCCGGTGAAGCTGTTACCGATGGTAATGGAAATGTGCTGGCTCCGGGCTTTATCGATAATCATAGTCACCACGATGGCGGCCTTGAAAAAAATCCATCGGCTGTAGCCGTTACGAGTCAGGGTATAACTACGATCGTGGTAGGGCAAGATGGTGGTTCGGATACGATGGATTCGATTGAACATGCCTTAAAGAAAATTCCGGTGAGTGTAAACGTTGCGTCTTATACAGGGCAGGCTTCCTTGCGGGAAAAGGTGATGGGAAAAAATCTATTGCGCAAAGCCACACCGGTTGAGATTGATTCGATGAAAGTGCTGTTGGCCCGCGAGATGGAGAAAGGCTCGTTGGGATTAAGCACCGGCCTGGAGTATGAAGCTGCCTTTTACAGTTCGCGCGATGAAGTGGTAGCTCTGGCAAAAGTAGCTGCTGAAAAAAATGGTCGCTACATCAGTCACATCCGCAGCGAAGATCTGAACATTGAAGAAGCGATTGATGAGATTATTCAAATCGGCCATGAAGCCAAAATACCCGTACAGGTTACGCACATAAAAATTGCCATGCGCAGCAAGTGGGGCAACTCCGAAAAAATTCTACGACAATTGGAAATGGCGCGGCAACAAGGTGTAAACATCACAGCCGATATTTATCCGTACACCATGTGGAACTCTACACCTCGCGTGCTCTTCCCGAAAAAAGATTTTGAAAATTTGGCCAGTGCTGAGTTTGCAACCCGCGAGTTGTTTGACCCGGCAGCATCGGTAATGGTGCGGTACACCCCACAACCGGCCTGGCAAGGAAAAACAGTAAGCGAGATAGCTGCGATCAATAAAGAAACTTCTGCGCAAGCACTTCTTCGTATCATCCGCGAAAGCGCAGCTCCGGAGCAAGGTGCTACTATTGTAGCCAAGAGCATGAGCGAAACTGACATTAGTAATTTTATGAAGTGGCCGTACACCAGCATTTGTTCGGATGGTACCATGCGTGGGCATCCGCGTGGGCACGGATCGTTTACGCGCGTGTTGGGGAAATATGTGCGCGAAGAAAAATTGATGTCGTTGGAAACTGCTATTCAAAAGATGACGAGCCTGGCAGCAGAAAACGTAGGGATTAAAAACCGCGGCCTGATTGTACCGGGTTATTTTGCCGATCTTGTCTTATTCAATCCGGAAACGGTAATTGATAATGCCACCATCGAAAACCCGACAGCATTATCTACCGGCATAGAATACGTGTGGGTAAATGGCAAGCTGGTTTATCAAAATCAGAAAGCCGTAGAGAATTATCCTGGCGTATTG
Source organism: Cytophagales bacterium (assembly GCA_017303795.1). Taxonomy (GTDB): domain Bacteria; phylum Bacteroidota; class Bacteroidia; order Cytophagales; family Cyclobacteriaceae; genus ELB16-189. Next base: position 169,491 of record JAFLBR010000009.1, read on the forward strand.
TTGAAGAGATAGTTGTTAGTCTTGAGTCGTTAGTTCATAGTCCTGAGTAGATAGTCTTTAGTACTTATTAAACTAAGGACTATATACTAAGGACTATATACTAAGGACTAAGGACTATATACTAAGGCCTAAGGACTCTGCACTAATTACTACTTAGCCGTAACCTGAAATGCTCGCTCGCCATTCTTTTCCAGCTCACGCAGCGCGCGCAGTTGTTTCATTTCTTCCAGCATAGGCAGCAGCGCGGCATCGTCTGTTATTTTAAGGTGCGCCTTTAATTCCGAAAGCGATTTGATTTCGTTGGGGGTTTTGCGGAAATCGGTAATGAAGTTGAGGATGTCGATCTTTTTAATGAACATGAGAAAAACAGTTTGGGGATTGTAACGGGAAATATTCAAAGCAGGATACAGATTTTATTTGAACCGCAAAGGCGCGGAGTCGCAAAGACAAATCAAACTTTGCGCCTTAGCCGTCTCTACGGTTATGGTTTTGCAGGTCTGATTCCAAAGATCAACAAGTAGGCAATCATCCAGAACTCGCCCACGGTGGCTGGGATAACCATCAGGTCAAGCCATACACCTTTTATACCCAGATAGTTTAAGCATGCACTTAACAGGTACCCTGCCCCGCCAAGTATAAGTACACGACCTAACCAAACCGGCATCCGCTGCGAGCTTACTACCACATAGCCCATGGGTATAAGCCAAAGTCCGAAGAAGAGACTGCCCACACCCCACGCGCTTTTAATGAACTGATCAAAGATCTGAATCATGATCAATTTATCATCAAGAGAAGAAGTTGAGTTAACAACACCCAACGCACCACCCATGGCCATAGCACTGATCATTATGGCGGCCGCATTCATCATACCCCACGCGGCCAACGCCCACGCAGCAACATGATTAATGTCTTTAAATAATTTAAAGAACCAAACCGCTGCCAACGCCTGCGATACCACAATGGCAAACTCTAACAGTAAGCGGATGCGGGACAGTGTTTCCTGTTCCGTAAGGTTGCTGAGCGTTTGTGCCGGATCTGCTACATAGATTTTTGAATGCAGTGTGAGAAAGCCCACCATTCCGGAGATGGCTAATAAGAGATACCAGATTCCGGTTAATCGGGCGGTTGTTATTTCTTCTTTCATGTGCTTAGCGGTTTGAGTTACAACTAAGATATACGAAAGCGATCAAGCAAGGTTAGGCTTGTGGGCACGGCCTTGGTTTAGATTCTTTTGAACCGCAAAGGGCGCGAGGGCGCTAAGTTGATAAATCAAAACAATAAAACTTTGCGGCTTAGCGTCTCTGCGGTTTTCTATTTTGAAACGATATACTTCGGTGCCTTCCGATGCTTGGTTGCTTGTTCGTAGCCGTAGGCAATCTCAATTAAAGTTGGTTCTTGCCAGGCCGTACTAAAGAATGATACCCCAACCGGCAACACATCGGCAAAACCCATGGGCACGGTAATGGAAGGATACCCCGATATCGCGGCAAGTGAGGAACTGCCACCCAGAAAATGATCGCCATCAATCAAATCGGTTTTCCACGCAGGCGCTCCGGTGGGGGCCATTAAGGCATGCAGGTTATTTTCTTTTAAGAGTTTATCAATTCCGTTTTCGCGGGTAGCCTTTTGCATGTTGGCCAACGCATCTAAATATTCTTTGTCTTGTAGCGTGCCTTTCTCGTGCGCAAGTTTTAATAACTGCTGATCGAAGTACTTCAGTTCAATGGAATCTTTTTTATTAAACTCCATCAACTCGGCCAGATCGTGCACGCGGGCTTTATCGCCCAGACTTGCAAAGTATTTGGTAAGGCCATCTTTAAACTCGTACAACAACACCGTAAACGAAGAACCACCGGCACTGCGTTCCATGTTAAAATCAAGTTCGATTACTTCTGCGCCTTGTGCCCGTAAATCGGCCACCGCTTTTTTCATTAACGTATCTACCGCAGCGTGGTAGCCGCCTGCATTTTTCAACAACCCAATGCGTTTGCCGTTTAACCCATCGGCTTTCAGGTGCGAGGTGTAATCGGTTTTATAATTACCGGCCGAAGCCAATGACTTTTCATCTGTAGAATCAACACCCACCAATGCACCTAAGGTAATGGCTACATCGGTAACGGTGCGGCCCATGGGTCCGGCCGTATCTTGTGTAAACGAAATAGGAATAATACCACTGCGACTTAATAACCCAACGGTAGGTTTTAATCCAACCAAACCATTCGCATTAGATGGACAAACAATAGATCCATTCGTTTCGGTACCAATAGCAATAGCGCATAGGTTGGCCGAAGCTGCCACTCCCGAACCAGAACTTGATCCGCAAGGATTACGATCGAGCACATACGGATTTTTGGTTTGCCCTAACATCCCGCTCCAGCCACTACTGCTCATATCGCCCCGGAAGTTAGCCCACTCGCTTAAGTTTGCTTTCGCGATGATGATGGCTCCGGCATCGCGTAACTTCTTTACTAAAAAGCTATCGTCAGGCGGATAGGAATCGCGCAGCACCGTTGCCCCGGCTGTGGTAGGCATATCGGCCGTGTTCATGTTATCTTTAATAATTACCGGAATACCATGCAACAAGCCACGACTCTTGCCTGCTTGCAGTTCGGCATCCATCGTTCGGGCAATCTCAAGGGCATTGGGATTTATGTAAATGATCGAGTTTAACGCTGGTCCATTTTTATCCAGATCTTCAATTCGCTGCAAATAGTCTTTCACTACTTGCTCAATGGTGAAGGTGCTTTTCTGATAGCCCACTTGTAATTGTGGGATGGTCATCTCTTCCAGGTATTGATGTGTTGGTGCTGATTCCTTTTCCTTGGGTTGTTCGCAGGCTAACACAATTAAAACAGCCAGAAACAAAATGCGGGTTGATTTCATGGGATTGATTGATGATGAAAGTTACAATAGGAGTTACATCGCACCTAACCGCTTAACAAAATGATTGTTTATCGCAGAGTCGCAAGGGCGCAAAGTAAAAAGCATAAGTTTTAACTCAGGCTTCTCGGCTCAGCGACCTTGCGGTTAACTGACTAATAACACCCATCTAAAAACTTCACGGTCTTTGCCAGGTTATCCCACTTCTGCATATCGTTTTGCATGGGCTTGGCTAACTCCAGGTATTTATCGCAGCCCATCAGCAACACATCAATCTGATCTTTGTATTGGCTTTTATACACAATGGTTTTTTCGTTGGTGATTTTATTAAAGATCACCCACTCTATATTTAATATCCCACCAGGTGCAGCCGTTGCTTGCCTGCCTTGAATGGCTAACTCCAATGCGCCCAGGTTTGCTTTCAGGCTTTCGCTATCCGAATTTTCAATTGCATCCTGTGCTGTTTCGTAGCCACCCAACTGGGCTAACTGATCGCGTAACGCTATTAACTCTTCAGTGGAAGAAACCCGGATTACACTATCCATATTGGAAACATAGTTGTTCCGCTTCTGATCTTCTTTTACCACTGCAGTAGCCGCGGCAGAAGTACCTACTGCCACAGCCGATTTTACCAGCGCGGTGGCTCTTTCATTAATAGTGGTAGGGTTGGGATTACGATATAATTGAAAGGTGTTGCCGTTGAAGCCTTCCGGCACAAAAACATTTTCAATTACGGTGTACTTTGTTTCCACACCTTTATTCACGTAAGTAAAACCGGTAATGGTAGCAGGGGTGTACTCTGCCAGTTTATCGCCACCCTTAAAAATAATCCGATCGAGATTGCGCACACCCTGTTCGTAAAGCAAGGTTACTTCGCCATTGGTTTTACCTGCCGCTGTTATAATACTTCCCGGAAAGGAACGCTTGTTATTTTGTTCACGCGCAAGTTTAGCTTGTACTACTTCGGCCTCGCTTACGGTATAGCCATAGCGGGCTATGTCTTTCGCATCAAACTTTTCTTTTCCTGAAGCGGTCTTTACTTCAATATCTTCCAAAACTCCATCCTTGCGTCTCAACTTTAGTTCACCTTCATACTTTGTTCCATTTCGGTGAACCACATACCCATTACGAGGCGTGGTGCTTTCAATTACTTTACTCATCACCGTACCCATATTACGCCACTCATACATACTCTCCGGGCTTTCGTTTACCGGCCCACCACCAACTGTTGCGCTGGCATTCGGGTTTACATTCGTTAAGCCATACCCTTTAAGCGAGGCCACCGGAAAGGTGAGGTATTTCTGATCGCCCATAAACTCTACCTCCTTTACCAACTCGGCAGAACCAATCAGGGAAATTTTTCCATCCATACGCTTACCCGATTTCAATACTACATACCCCGGTTGAAGTTCAGTTTTGCCACGCTTCCATTGGTACGCGCCAGCAGGCGATTCATTTGTTTGCGCATAAGCGGATAGGGAAAGCGTAATAATTAAAACTATTACCGGCAATGATTTCATGGGGGATAGGGATAATGGTTAACCTAAAAGTAAGCATTTAAACCAAACCGAATCATATCAGTAACGCTAGCATTGGGCTAACTACCTTATAGCATCTATGAAGTATGCTTTCATGTACCTATGGAATTGATGGGTTACTTATAGCCTTACCCGGTAAGTGTGTTGATGCAGTTTATACTGTTAGAACAGTAAAGAAGTAAGTACTTATACCTGCTTAGTGTTAGGCTAACCATAGCTTTTAAGAATAAATATTGACAAGTACTTTACTTTAATAATAATATTTATTGAAATTGCGTACGCTATGGCAAATAGTAATTTACTGCACCCTCTGCGGTTATCGGGTTTATGACACTACTCAACGATACCACCGCCTATAAAATCTGGATATTTGCTCCTTATCTGGAGACGGAAGACCCGACTCTAAAATTTTACTACGACTATACTCAAAGCATTGAAGAATACACGCGGGTATTCGCTGAAATCAATTGCGAATGGGAATGGGTAAATGTAACGGTACATAACATTGCCGAAGCAATAGAGCGGGTAAAGAGCTACTCCACCAAGCAAAGCATAGTACTAAACCTGTGCGATGGCGATGAAATTAACAACGTCCCCGGAGTATCGGTTATTCATGCATTAGACGAAAGCGGTATTACCTACACCGGTTCCGATTCTTACTTCTATAATGTAACCACTTCTAAAATCACCATGAAGGAAGCTTTTGGTAAAGCCGGGGTGGCCATGCCGGGGTGGCAAAAGCTAAACGGACACATCGATCCGGATCTTTTCAAGAAGGTGGGCAAACCTATTATTGTTAAGCCTGCCGTTTCGGCTGGCAGCATGGGCATCAGTGTAAAGAACGTTGTTAACGGCAAGCGCCAGTTAAAGAGTGTACTCAACGAACTACACGAAGGCTTTAAAGGTTGGGATTTGAATACAGCCGGTTTGTTGGCCGAACAGTTTATAATCGGGCGCGAGTTTACCACACTGTTGGTAGGATCGCACCATAAACCCGAACAGATTAAATTCTATCAACCTATAGAACGTGTATTCCATAAAGGCTTACCCGAAAAAGAACAGTTCCTTTCTTTCGAACGCCTGTGGGAAGCATACGATGAAGAAGCACCGCCACCGGACAATGGATTTCTGTATGAATACGCCCCGGTTATGGATTTCTGTCTGGCCCAGGAATTAAAAGAGCTAAGCATTGATGCCTTTAAAGCCGTGAAAGGCGTAGGTTATGCACGGCTCGATTTCAGGCTGGATAAGAAAACCGGAAAACTATTTGTATTAGAGATTAATGCCCAATGTGGCTTAAGCGAAGACGAGAACTATACCTCCATAGGCGCTATTCTGCGCGTAAGTAATAAAACCTTCACCAACCTGATTGTAGAAGTGCTGGAAGATGCCCTGCTTCGCAATACAGCCAACAGCTAACAAACAAAATCCCTGTAAAAAGAAATCCGGATATGAAGGTTTGTGTGTTGCAGCCCGATTACAGTACAACCGAAGTTGATTATAAAAACTACGATCCGCCCCGTAACCTGGCCCCACTGTTACCAAACGATCAGGTAGATCATGTATTCCTGAATAAGCTTACCACGTACAAACAACTTAAAGAACTGCGCAAGCAGAAGTACGACATCTTTATAAATCTGTGCGAAGGGTATCTGGATTGGTCTGTCCCTTCCATTGATGTGATCAACGCGATGGATTCGCTCAATCTGCCATACACTGGCCCGAATGCTATTCTGTACGATCCGGCCAAGCCGTTAATGAAGTATGTAGCTTATTGTGCGGGTGTTAAAACGCCACTCTTTGCCGAAGTTACCAGCACCAAAGACCTTGAAGCGAAAGTAAGCAAGCTAACGTTTCCGTTGTTTGTAAAACCAGCCAAAGCAGGCGATAGTCTGGGCGTGGATGATGAATCGCTGGCCAAAGACTTTGCACACTTAAAACATAAAGTGGAGAGCCTGATGGAAGAAGGCTACGATGAAATCTTAATTGAAGAATACATAGCCGGGCAGGAGTTTACCGTGTTGGTAGCGGCCAACGTTCGGCCAACGTTCGGCTCCAAAGCATTTAAACCTGTTGAATACAAATTCCCGAAAGGGTATGCCTTTAAAACCTATGCATTAAAAACATCTGAGCTGCATACCGATGTAAACAAACCCTGCGAAGATGCTGCCCTGGAAACCCGGTTAAAATCTGCTGCCGAAAAAATCTTTACCGGATTTTCGGGTGTGGGTTATGCGCGGTTGGATTTTAGAGTAAACGAAAAGCAGGAAATCTATTTTCTGGAAATCAACTTTACGTGTTCTGTATTTTATCAGGATGGCTACGAAGGTTCTGCCGACTACATTCTTCAGTTTGATCCCATCGGCAAAGCCGGATTTCTAAAACACATTATTGCCGAAGGTATTGCCCGCCATCAGGCCAAACAAAAAAAGTATCGCATTAAAGGTAATTCCATTAATGGCTATGGAATTGTTTCGCAGAAGGCGATTCAAAAAGGTGAAGTGATTTTTAAAATTGAAGAATCGGCCCAGCGCATTGTTACCAAACGGTATGTAGAACAAAACTGGACGCCCGAACAATTGGAAGAGTTTCGCCATTATGCTTACCCGGTTTCGGATGAAGTATATATTCTGTGGGATCAAAAACCTGAAAACTGGGCTCCGCAAAATCATAGCTGCGCACCCAATACCGTTTACGATGGTCTTAACCTGATAGCGCTGCAAAACATAGAAGCGGGCGAAGAGCTTACCTTGGATTATGCCGATTTGTTGGATGATAACATTCAATCATTTGTGTGTACGTGCGGTCATCCTAACTGCAGGAAAGTTGTTTCCGGCCGGGCCGATAATTCGGTAACACACCGCGAGAAGATTAATGTAAATCCTCCGCAGCGGTAATTTGTTTCCAGGCAGATGTGAAACTAAATCACCTTAAAAGACTTAATCAATTTCTTTATCCCCTTTCTATACCCGCGATTAAGAGCATAATCTGAACTGGTTGGGTTAATGCTGTAATCCGCGCGACTGCCTCCATAAATAAATGGCGATATTGTTGTCTTAACATCACATTTCCAGATTAGACGCGGCATCTTCAGGTCGTATAAGGTAAAATACAATCTGGCTTCTTTAAAATCGTAATTTGAGCTGGTCTGTTCGAAATTATCCTTCAGATATCCGATTCTGGTGAGAAGAATAAAGTCAAGATTCAATTTCTCAGAAATAATTTTTGCCGTCATTGAATCCACTTCATTCATGCTGGATAAATCAATACCAAATTGTTTAAGCTTAAACTCGGAATCAGAAAATAGCACCGGTTCAATTCCCGATTTTGATTTTAAGGTTTCATTTGCCAAGGCCGTCAGGTCTTGATAATTGTTGCCCTTATTTCCGGTAAGGTCACAAACCAGCAGTCGGTCGCCAGTACCTACCCCAATAAATTTAGGAGTAGAATTTATTTTGCTTGATCCACACGATAAAAAAATTACCGGGATTAGTAATGTTAAAAGTATGCGCATCCTCATATGCTTTGAATGTGAAAATATTAAATAAAACCAGATGGCTTTGCACCAAACACAAACCTTGAAAAAGGATTTGAATCGAGTTAACGAACTTAAATAATTTTTACACCGTACTGGTTTTCCACCTCCGGTATCCGGATTTATAATCAAATCCTGTAACTTTCCTTAACCGGATTGCTTTGGCAGCGATGCAACCGCTCACTTCACTTACCACCATGAAGAAAATACTTTACCTGATTACAATAACGGCCATTTCGGTGGTCGCAGTCTGGTATTTCCTCCCCAATTCTAAGATTGATTACAACACACAGGTAAAACCCATCCTCAATAAAAAATGTATTGCCTGCCATGGTGGCGTTAAGCGCGAGGCTGAATTCAGTTTGTTGTTCCGGCAGGAAGCACTCGCCAAAGCAGAGTCGGGAAAGTATGCCATCGTACCCGGTGATGCCGCACACAGCGAACTGGTAAAACGTATTACGGCAACCGATCCGCAAGAGCGCATGCCCTACAAAAAAGACCCGCTTACAAAAGAAGAGATTGACATTCTTACAAAATGGATTGAAGAAGGTGCCGCGTGGGGCGATCATTGGGCTTACGTGGCCGTGAAAGAACAAACTGTTCCTGAAAAAAATAATTGGACAAAAAACGATGTTGATGCTTTCATTCTTGAAAAGCTGAACGACCATAATCTGGAACCTTCGGCTGTAGCCGATAAAGCCACGCTGCTCAGAAGAGTTAGTCTCGATCTGATTGGCATTCCCGCTCCCGAACCAATTGCCCAACGCTTTTTATCGACCACCGATCCAAACGCCTATGAAATGTTGGTGGATGAACTGCTTGCCTCCAAACAATATGGCGAACGCTGGACCAGCATGTGGTTAGACCTGGCGCGCTATGCCGATACCAAAGGGTACGAACGGGATGACAGTCGCGCCATCTGGCGTTACCGCGATTGGGTGATCAACGCCTTTAATGCCGATATGCCCTATAACCAGTTTATCACCGAGCAATTGGCGGGCGATTTACTGGATAGTCCTACCGATGATCAATACATCGCTACAGCCTTTCATCGCAACACGATGACGAATGATGAGGGCGGCACCGACAATGAAGAGTTTCGTACGGCTGCGGTGTTGGATCGTGTAAACACCACGTGGGAAGCGTTGATGGGAACTACGTTTGCATGTGTGCAATGTCATAGTCACCCGTACGATCCGTTTACACACGATGAATATTACAAGTTCATGGCTTTCTTTAACAACACCCGCGATGAAGATACCGAAGCCGAATATCCTTTGCTGCGTCATTTCGAAAAAGAAGATGCTGAAAAACTAAACACACTTACTGCGTGGATTGATCAAAACATCTCAGCCGAAAAGGCTAAAGAAGTTTATCGCTTTGCGAAAACATTACAACCCAGTATCAACTCTATCCAAGCCGATCAGTTTATCAACAGCGAATTAACCGATACCAAGTGGCTCATATTTCGTAATAACGCTCAATGCCGGTTGCCGAATGTAACCCTTACCGGAAGCAATAGACTCATCTATCGCTACAGTAGTTGGGTTAACGGTGGCGTTTGGAAAATTCATTTGGATAAACCCGATGGACCGATTATTAAAACCATTGCGGTTAAGCCCACAAATAACCAATGGCAGATTGTAGATTTTACATTCGAACCAATTGATGGCGCACACGATTTGTATTTTACCTATACCAGTCCCAACCTCAAAACTGCCGATGACAGCGGAATGATTTTCGATTGGTTTTACTTTACAGATGATTGGGACAACAAAAACACTGAGATGAGCAAAACGTTTTGGGAGTTGGTGCGCAAAGAGCCACCCACTACGCCCATCATGTTCGATAATCCTGAAAAGATGAAGCGGCCCACGCAAATTTTTGAACGGGGCAATTGGTTAGTAAAAGGCGATGTGGTGGAAGCTGCCGTTCCGCATACGCTGAATGCATTTCCAAAAGATGCTCAGTCAAATCGTTTGGGACTTGCACATTGGATGACAGACCCAACCAATCCCTTAACCGCACGGACTATTGTGAATAGAATCTGGGAACAGATTTTTGGAACTGGTCTTGCCGAAACCGTGGAAGACCTCGGTACACAAGGCATCGCGCCCACGCATTCGGAATTGCTCGATCACTTAGCGTGGAAGTTAGTGCATGATTACAACTGGAGTTTAAAAAAGCTGATGCGCGAAATTGTATTATCGGCTACGTACCGGCAAACATCTGATGTAAATGAAGAACTTCTGGAAAAAGATCCGCTCAATAAATTATATGCGCGAGCACCGCGTGTGCGGCTCTCTGCCGAGCAATTGCGCGACCAGGCATTGGCTGTAAGCGGATTGTTAAGTACAAAAATGTATGGCCCGAGTGTAATGCCGTATCAACCGGCTGGTATTTGGAAGTCGCCCTGGAACGGACAAGATTGGAAAATGAGTACGGGAGAAGACCGGCATCGCAGATCACTTTATACTTATCTGAAACGCACTGCACCTTACCCTTCCATGCTTACTTTCGATGGTGCTTCACGAGAAGTATGTACCGCCAGGCGTATTCGTACCAACACACCTTTGCAGGCATTGGTAACGTTAAATGATTCTGTGTATGTGGAAGCTGCACATCATCTCGCGTTGAAGATGCAAACACAAACTTCCGTGAAGGAACAAATTGGTATGGCCTATGAAATGGCCACCGGCCAAAAAATTTCCGAACGAAAATTAGCTGCGCTTGAAAAATTATATACAGAAGGCATGAAAGAATATCAGGGCGGAACGATGGTAAAAGTTCGCAACAAAAACACAGGTGAACCCCAATTGAAAGCATTGAGTCTGGTAGCGGCCGCGATTTTGAATCTGGATGAAGTGGTAACGAAGAATTGATAGATTAAACCGCGGAGGCGCAAAGAGCGCTAAGTAGTTTTAAGAGAAATTGATTTGACTGTAATTGAATAATTTGCTCCTAACTCGTTCCTCTCTGCGGAGAGGGATTAAGGGTGAGGCCAACAAAGATGGTTTGTGGGGACACAAACCATGGAATAGTGTGAGGAAGACAGAAACTTAAACGAAATAAATTAACACGAGTCCAAGCCCCTCTCCTTTGGAGAGGGGTTGGGGTGAGGCCAACAACCATGAACGAAAAATTTATCCACGAACTTCAGCGTAAGCAACTCGAGGAAACTACGAGGCGACATTTCCTGCGCGAGTGTATCGCAGGCATGGGTGGACTTGCACTGGCATCGGTATTTGGAAGTTGTAATCCGTTCGAGAAGCAAGACAAATACGCTGCGTTGTTTTCATCTAACCCGCTTGCACCCAAAGCACCGCAGTTTATTCCCAAAGCAAAATCAGTAATCTATCTGCACATGGCCGGTGCGCCTTCGCAGTTAGAGTTGTTCGATTACAAACCTGCACTGCATAAACTCGATGGCCAGGATTGCCCGCAGTCGTTGCTGGAAGGAAAAAAATTTGCTTTCATTCGGGGTGTACCCAAAATGTTGGGGCCGCAAGCCAGCTTTAAACAGCACGGACAAAGTGGAGCGTGGGTATCGGAAAACCTGCCACACTTTTCTTCAATTGTAGATGAAGTTACATTTCTCAAAGCCATGCAAACCGATCAGTTCAATCATGGCCCGGCACAATTATTAATGCATACCGGTAGTGCGCGCCTTGGGCGACCGAGTATGGGCTCGTGGGTAACCTATGGTTTGGGAAGTGAAAATCAGAACTTGCCCGGCTTTGTAGTGCTTACTTCAGGTGGCACCAATCCGGATGCAGGCAAGAGTGTGTGGGGCAGTGGATTTCTTCCGTCTGTGTATCAAGGCGTGCAATGTCGTAGCGAAGGCGATCCGGTGTTGTTCATCAAAGATCCGGAACATATAACACGCGATCTGCGCAAAGCTTCTATTGATGCGATTAACGAAGTGAATAAAATTCATTACGAAGAAAAAGGCGATCCGGAAATTCTATCGCGCATAGCGCAATATGAAATGGCGTATCGCATGCAGATTTCCGTACCGGAAGTAATGAACATTAATGACGAGCCACAATACATTCACGAAATGTACGGCACCAAACCTGGCGAAGTAAGTCTGGCCAACAACATTCTGCTTGCGCGAAAGCTGGTAGAGAAAGGTGTGCGCTTTGTTCAGATTTTTGATTGGGGTTGGGATAGCCACGGCACAGATTCTAATCTTGCCATTGATGTTGGCTTTGTGAATAAATGCCGCACGGTAGATAAAGCCATGACGGCTTTGATACTTGATTTAAAACAACGCGGATTGTTAGATGAAACATTAGTAGTTTGGGGTGGTGAGTTTGGTCGCACGCCTATGGCCGAAAATCGCGAAGGCAAAAAGAATCCGTTTAAAGGTCGTGATCATCACACCGAAGCATTTACGGTATGGATGGCTGGTGGCGGAGTGAAGAAAGGATTTACCTATGGCGAAACGGATGAGATTGGCTACTCCGCTATCAGCGGCAAAACAACTCCGTTCGATTTGCAGGCTACCATTCTTAATCAACTTGGATTCGATCATGAAAAACTCACATACGAATTCCAAGGGCGACCATTCCGCTTAACGGATGTACATGGAAAAGTAATTCACGAAATACTGGCTTAGCTAAATCATTATCGACTGAAAGTCGATAGGTTTGACAAATGAAATCAAATAAAATAAGCCACTGATTGCACTGATTTTCACAGATAAAAATATCTGTGCTCATTTGTGAAATCTGTGGCAACAGAAAACTTAGACAACCCATGAAAATCAACCGCAGAAGTTTTATCACCACATCCGCAATGGCCGGATCAGGTCTAATGCTTGGCTCGTTAGAAAGTTTTGCCAAGCCACTTGCTCAACAAACAAAAGCCGGATATTCGTTATTGATCTTCGCTACCAACTGGGGCTTTAATGGATCGTATGATGAATTCTGCGCTAAAGCCAAAGCAGCAGGTTACGATGGTTGCGAAATCTGGTGGCCGGGCGATGCAACTGATCGAAAGAAATTGTTTGATGCTTTAACCAAACACAATCTGAAAATCGGATTTCTATACGGCAGTGGCGAAAAAGATTTCGCAAAACACGAAAATCAATTCAACCAATTTCTTACGGAGGCAGCAGCAACCAAACCGGTTTTTATAAACTGCCACAGTGGTAAAGATTATTTTACGGCCGATCAGAAAGAAAAATTAATCAAACATTCCATAACCGTTTCTGCCCAAAGCGGAATTCCCATCTATCATGAAACGCATCGTGGCCGGGCTTTATACTCCGCACCGGTTACAGAAGAATTGATCAAACGCGTTCCGGGTTTACGGTTAACGCTCGACATCTCGCATTGGTGTAACGTACACGAATCGTATCTGGACGATCAGGCTGAAACTATTAACCTTGCGTTAAGTCGCACCGATCACATTCATGCGCGTATTGGTCACCCCGAAGGACCGCAGGTAAATGATCCGCGCGCACCGGAATGGGATTATGCTGTTAAAACTCATTTTGCCTGGTGGGATAAAATTGTTGAATCAAAAAAACAAGCGGGTAAGCAGATGACATTCTTAACAGAGTTTGGTCCGGTAGATTACATGCCGGCTTTGCCCTACACGCGCCAGCCGGTTGCCGATCAATGGGCTATTAATGTGTACATGCTGGAGATTCTGCGCAAGCGTTATTCATAATTTAGAATGGAATTTATCGGTCGCCTACATCCATTACTGGTTCACTTGCCCATCGGCATATTATTACTCGCTGTGCTATTCGAGTGGTTGCCATTTCGCAAACCGTACAAATCACTCAGGCGATCTATCCGAATTATTTTGTGGTTAGGATTTTTTGCTGCACTGTCATCTGTAGTGAGTGGTTTGTTATTAAAAGAAAGTGGTTATGATTTGCAGTCGGTTAAGTTGCATCAGTTTGCTGGTATTGCGCTTACGCTGATTACCGGAGTGTATGCATGGGCGCGTGGCCAAAAACAATTCAAGCGCATGTATAAATTTTTATCGGTGCTTGTGTTGTTGTTGTTATTGACTACCGGGCATCTGGGCGGAACACTTACACACGGTGAAAATTTTTTGTTTGCTTCCGCGAGTACTGAAACCGAATTGACGCAGGTTAATTTACAACAAGCACATTTTTATAACGATCTGGTTAAACCGATCCTCGATTCCAAATGTTATGCCTGCCACGCATCAGGCAAACAAAAAGGCAAACTCAGATTAGATGCACCCGAATACATTTTAAAAGGCGGCAAAGGCGGAGTAATCCTTGTGGCTGGTAAAACAGATGAAAGTGAATTAATCCACAGAATTGTATTACCGCTTGATGATGACGATCACATGCCGCCCAAAGAGAAAAATCAACTCACGCAAAGTGAGGTGGAAATTTTGAAATTGTGGATTGCCTCGGGCGCTGATTTTGAAAAATCTGTAGTTGAAAGTAATCAGCTTGGAGCGCTGCAAAAAATTCTCACCACTAAAAAACCAGAACCGGCTGCAGAAATTCCAGAAGGCAATCCTGATGCAGCCAATCCAACAGTTATTAATGAGTTAATGCAATTAGGCGCAGTGGTGCTACCAGTGGCCAATGGCAGCCATTACCTTTCGGTGAATCTGGTAAATGTGGTGGCCGTTGATTCGGCTCTTGATTTATTGGTAAAAGTAAAACAACAAACAGTTTGGCTGAAGGCGGGTGACTTATCGATTAATGATTCGCATCTTGCCAAACTCGCACAACTCAATCAGCTTATTAAACTGAACGTAGAACGCACAGTTGTTACCGATACCGGGTTATCACAACTCAATGCGTTAACACAACTGCAATACCTCAACCTGAACCAAACCACCATCTCGGCAACCGGAATAAAACAACTTACCAGTTTAAAAAATCTGCGTTCATTATTCGTCTTCGACACAAAGGTTACTGCCGATGATGTACCTGAATTACAAAACATTTTCCCCAACGCAAAAATTGAAATCGGAAATTATATAGTACCAACCCTTGAAACAGATACTATTATCTTAAAGTAACCTTGAATTTTATATCTTTCGATTGTAAACCTTAACAATCTTCGTGCTTCTTAGTGGCTTGGTGACTTTGTGGTTCCAGTATTCAATCTTAAACCACTAAGGCGCGAAGTCTCTAAGTTTCACAAAGACAAAGATGATCTTTCACAAAATGTTGAATTGACTAGTAGGCATGTAACATGAAAATGCTTCAAAATAAATCAATCGTTATCATTGGCGGAACAACCGGCCTCGGACTTTCTGCTGCAAAAGCTTTTGTGCGCGAAGGTGCGCGCGTAGTAGTGGTTGGTCGCAATGATGACAGTGTACACGAAGCCGCAAAAACATTAGGCACATCAGCCGTTGCACTGGCTGGCGATGCTACTGTCCCCGGAACTGCGCAGCACGCCATCACAACTTGCCTCGAAAAATTCAAAGGCTTTGATGGTTTGTATCATGTAGCCGGAGGCAGCGGTCGCAAGTTTGGCGATGGTCCCTTACACGAGTTATCTTTAGAAGGCTGGAATAAAACATTTGAATTGAATCTTACTTCGCTTATGCTTTCCAATCAGGCGGCCGTTCAAACTTTCTTAAAACAAAAAACAAGCGGAACTATTTTAAATGTCGGTTCGGTGTTGGGTCACTCGCCTTCGCCCAAACATTTTGTTACCCATGCTTATGCCGCTGCGAAAGCCGCTGTGATTGGTTTCAGCAAATCCGCTGCTGCCTATTATGCAAAAGATAACATTCGCATTAATGTGCTGGCCCCGGCTTTGGTAGAAACACCCATGGCACAACGCGCAGCAAACGATGAAACCATTTTATCATTCATCAAAACAAAACAACCGCTTGATGGCGGGCGCATCGGCAAACCGGAAGACTTAGATGGTGCCGCTGTTTATTTTATGTCCGATCAATCTAAGTTTACCACGGGACAAGTATTAGCAATTGATGGTGGTTGGGATTTAAGCGAAGGCCAATATTGATATGGAACACGCAATAGGAATCGATCTGGGATGCACACACATCAAAGCCATTCTGGTAAAGGCCGATGGTACAATCGTAAAAGAGATCCGACAGGATACGGACGAGCAAAACGATACACACTGGAAACAATCTGTAAAACAGATCATCACCCAACTCAAAAAAGAAACTTCACACATCAATGCCATTGGTCTATCGGCACCTGGACTTGCCAATGCAACCAACACCTGTATTGAGTTTATGCCTGGCCGGTTACCCGGATTGGAAAATTTTAACTGGAGTGATTTTACCGGTGAGCGCATTTATGTATTGAATGATGCACACGCAGCCTTAATGGCCGAAGCCCAATTTGGCGTAGCTAAAAATAAAAAATATGCAGTAATGCTCACACTCGGCACGGGTGTGGGCGGTGGAATTTTAATTGATGGAAAATTATATCAGGGCATTGGCCAGATGGCGGGACACTTGGGCCACACTACGGTGGATGCAATGGATAACAACAAAGATGTTACCAATATGCCCGGTAGTCTGGAAGATGCCATCGGTAATCTTTCTATTGAAACCAGAACAAACGGAAAATTTAAAACTACGTGGGACTTAGTGCAGGCTTACCAAAATGGTGATGCCTTTGCAACAGAAGTGTGGCTTACATCGGTGCGTAAGCTTGCAGCCGCAGTAGCATCGTTCATCAACATTCTTTCGCCTGAGGTGGTGATTATTGGTGGCGGTATTTCGAAAGCAGAAGAAACCTTAATGAAACCCTTGCATCAGTTTGTAAATGAATTTGAATGGCAGCCAGGAGGTAAAAAAACAAATATTCAACTGGCACACTTTTCCGATCTTGCCGGAGCATTGGGCGCAGCCGGGTTTGCACTTTCAAGAATTAAATAAGTTATGAGCGTAATTCAGGAATATATTTCTCTCAGTAAAAAAATTGCCGATACAGTTTCTGCGCAGGAAACCAACATTAAACAAGCCGCCCAATGGTTTGCACAAACTATTCTGCAAGGTCGCATGGTGCATGTGTTTGGCTCCGGTCACAGTCGCATTATGGTTGAAGAGATGTGGCCACGCTATGGTTCCTTTCCGGGATTCAATCCGATTGTGGAATTATCGCTTACGTTTCACAACCTGGTAGTTGGTGCAAACGGTCAGCGACAAGCTATGTTTTTAGAAAATGTCTCCGGACTTGCCGATCGTATTCTCCGTAACTTCGATATTTCATCTATTGATTCTGCGTTAATCATTTCATCCAGCGGCACCAACATTGTTCCTGTTGAAATGGCTGAACTGTTTCAGCAGAAAAAAGTAAAAGTAGTTTCTATCATCACACAACAACATTCGGCTAAAAGCCAAAGCAAACGCAGCGATGGAAAAAAGCTCAGCGATTTTTCTGATCTGACATTAGATACCGGTGCGCCTGTGGGCGATTCGATGATTTACATTAAAGGTCTTGAAACACCGGTGGCACCGGGTTCCACCGTGGGAGGCGCTATGTTAATCAATTGCATCAAAGCCGAAGTAGCACGCTTGCTTACAGAGGCAGGTCAGCCACCCAAAGTATTAACCGCCACCAATGTGGTGAGCAAAGAACGCGCAACACAACTTTTTGAAAGCGCGTACGATGAACACGCACACCGGTTGGCAAAATTGTATGAACACGTAGGCACTAAAAAATAAATTATGCAACCTCTACCTATTCGCACCACGGTTGTGGGCAGCTATCCGTTTCCGGGATGGCTTGAGTTTTCTGTTAAACATCTCAACGAGTTTGGCAATGCCGACAAAGAAGAACTGATTGAAGACGCGGTGATTGCCGCCATTCACGATCAGGTAACGGCCGGATTAGATGTAATTACCGATGGCGAACAAACACGATTGGATTTTAATCTTTCATTTTACGGATTTGTAAAAGGCATAAAAGAAAACACCGATGAGTTGCGCAAGTTCGGGCCACCAGCACACGACCAACGCGGAAAAAATTCTATTGTGGATACGTTAACCGCTCCCAATGGACTGGGCGCAGTAAAAGAGTTTAAGCGTTTACAAAAACTTGCCCCCAAAGGCCCCGTGCTAAAAACAAGTGTGCCCGGTCCTTATACCTTAAGTGGTCGCTTATTGCCTAATGAAAAATATAAAGACCGTTTTGCCATTACCGAAGCGTTGTTGCCCTTCATTAAAAAAGAACTGGAAGATTTAGTCGAGGCTGGTTGCACGGAGATTACCGTAGATGAACCGTCCATGAGTTGTTATGCCTACAAAGAAGACACACAACGTTTTGTGGATATTTTCAATCGCACAGTTGCCGGTGTGGTGGGCAAATGCCGACTCTCCACACATTTATGTTTTGGAAATTTTAAAGGTCGCCCGGTGGGGTATAGAAGTCTGAAGCCCATGCTACCCGATTTCTTAAACCTTACGGTGAATGAAGTACACATTGAAATGGCTAACCGCGAGTTTGCCGAAATAGAATTACTGGCCACATTTGCCGAGAAGATGGATGTAGCTGTCGGCATTATTGATGTAAAAAACTATTACATCGAAACAGAAGAAGACGTAGTGGAGCGCATTAAAAAATGTTTGCAATATGTACCAGCCGAAAAACTTGCTGTAGCGCCCGATTGCGGATTAAGTCAAACCGCACGTTGGGCTTCCAGGCAGAAGTTGGTGAACATGGTGAAGGGGGCGAAGAAGGTTAGGGAGAGTTTAAAATAGTTACCGGTTTCCTCTGGTTGCTGGTTGCTCGTTACTAGTCGCTGGTTTGGAAGGAGTAATTTAGTAGTTTGGAGTTACAAACAAGAAGCCAGAGACCAGAAGCCAGCAACAGTATTCGCTTCAGGTTTGAGAGGAGTAACTTAAAGGTTAGGAGTAACAGACCAGAAGCCAGAGACCAGAAACCAGCAACCAGCATGATCAACCCCCACAACTCCGGCCCTACTCTCGCTACAGAAATCCGCAACGCTAAACGTGCGGGTAGTGTTGATTCATTCGACATTTGGTGGTTGGGGCAAAGTGGGTTTTTAATTCAGTGGAATAAGAAGTGTTTGTTGTTCGATCCGTACTTGTCGGATTCGTTAACAAAAAAATATGCAAACACGAACAAACCCCACGAGCGCATCAGCGAGTTGGTGATTGACCCGCAACTGCTGGATTGTATTGATGTGGTTACGTCCAGTCATAACCACACCGATCATTTAGATGCGGAAACGTTAATACCGTTGTTTCAGATTAATCCCAACATTCAGTTTGTAATACCCGAAGCTAACCGAAGCTTTGTGGTTGATCGTGTAAAGTGCGCTCCTGATTTTCCTATTGGCCTGAATGATGGTGAAATGAAAGTAGTAAACGATTTTACTTTTCATGGCGTGCCGGCAGCACACAACGAAATAGAACACGATGCCGAGGGCCGCTGTAAGTTTATGGGTTATGTGGTAAAGTTTGGAAAGTTTTCCATTTACCATAGTGGCGATACGTTGTGGTATGCGGATATGGTGAAGATTCTGAAACCGTTTCAGGTAGATGTTGCTTTTCTTCCCATCAATGGAAACGACCCAGCCCGTGGCGTTGCCGGAAATTTAAATTGCCAGGAAGCGGCTTTGCTCGGCAAAGAAATCAATGCGCGATTGGTAATTCCGCATCACTACGATTTGTTTAAATTTAATACGGCTGATGTGAAGGAGTTTGAGCGGGGGGCGAGTGAGGTTGATCTGTCTTTTCGTACTATAAAATTGGGTGAGCAGATTTCGCGCTGAGATAGATGTCAAAACGTAAGCAGTGAGATTGAAATTAGAAATAATACAAATACTAAAAGAGGACTACATGATTAGTTGGAAAACTGAAGACGAAAAGTTTTACACAGTCACATCTGAAGCAAGTGATTTAGTTCTCTTAGAAAGAGAACTAATAGAAACCATTACTAAATTTATAAAACTCAATTTATTTAAAAGTGAGTCTATAGAGTTTTATTCTGACGCAACAAATGGAAGTTTCTTTATTAATGAATTGAATGAAAATCAAGAAAGGGTTGAAGAATCAAAAACAGTTCATTTTTGTGCATTAAAACTTTGGGAAGATTATGACGACTCAAATGAATTTGATTTTGATATGAAATCCACACTTCAAAATTCTATAGAAAATCTTAAATCCGAGAAGAAAATTTCAATACCATTCAAAATAGTCCTAAGAGACGAACTTGGCGATGAAGAGGTTATTTATTAGAAGATAGCACAGAAAGCGTTGCCTACATTCTAAAATTTCTTACCGAAGACTCAGCTTAGAAATAAAATTGAAGGTTGTAAAGAACTCGATTGAAGCTTCCTACCCATATGAAAGAGTCATTAAAGACTTTGAAAAGGAGTTAGAGCACAATAAATTAATAACTAAGACAAAATAGAACAGATGCAATATTTTAAGTTAATAGATGATTTAGATAATCCTCCGGGAAGATGGTTTTTAGGTGAATTAAACTTTGATGACGAGTGGGACTTTTGGAAATACATCAGTGTTGGTAGAGTTGATGTGCCGAAAAAAGACTTATTTGTTAGTCTAAGAAAAGACGGATTTCCAATAGATTTTACTTTTGCGGATTTTGAATTAATGATTTTAAATGAAAAGGCAGCCAATCTCATGAGTAAAGATGATGTACAGTTTATCCCCGTGGCTGTTAATGGATGTACTTCTGGAAATCCATACTATCTCACCACAATTATCAATGAGATAGATTGTGTAGATGAAGAAAAGTCCGTTTTTGATCGGTGGGAATTAGATAACGACATCCGTCCGGATAAAGCGGGTCAATACAAAACTTTCTATAAGCTTTTCGTAAATCAAGATAAGTGCGAGGGTAGTCAAATATTTAGGCTGAAGAATTACAACAGCGTAATAATCGTAAATGAAAGTTTAAAGAGAGAATTTGAAAGAAATAATTTGTCGGGCGTAAAATTTCAGAAAGTGTCGAGTTGACTCTCTTTCCGCGCGGAGTCTCGCTTCGCAATCCGCAATTCAATACACGAAAACCTTTGAAGCACTCATACCTTTTTAAACTTTCTCATGCGAAGACTCCGCTAAGAAATAGGGCAAGTGAAGTCCTCACTCCTTCCCATACAAATCCTCATAGCGCAGCATTTCGCTGTCTTCTTGTTTTAGTCTGAGGGGTGTTCGGTACATCAGCGAGAATGCGGCCAGGCTTAATGCACATGCATAACCAATATGAATAAAGGCGCGGTTAAGATCAAGCACCATGATAAACGCATACACATTATAAGAAGCAACTGCAATTAACACACCCATGCTCAATGCCGTTACCCACGCACCCGAGCGATTAGTAATCACTGCACGCAGAATACTGATTGAACAATAGACCGCAAGCGAAAGTCCTAGTACCTGCAATAAAAGTAATATGGGAGTTAATCCGCCAGAAGGAATCAACACAATACATAAAACAGCAATTGCACTGGTAGCCTGAAAAAAGATACGAGCCGTTCGTTTAAATTCTTTGGGATAAATTGCGGACATAAAAGTTGCTGCCGCTGCCACAATTAAGGGTACCGTGGCATACTCTATTTTTGCAGCCAGCAGCCAGGGCAAATCAATTTCAAAGTCGGTGGCGAGGTACAGATCAGAAAATAAAAATCGCAGCAAGTAAGCAAACCCCAGAAATGCCAGGTATAAATAACCTTTAGCTTCTGTCAAATAATAAATGGAGATTCCGGCACTTCCCAGCAACGCACAGAAAATAATCAGCAACTTACCGGTGGTATGATAGATATCGCTAAGCCAGGTTAAATAACCGGCCTCGCCTATTCGCATTACTTCGGCACATCCTCCGCGTGTGTTTTGAAAATTTGCGATTTGAAATATTACCGTAATAGTTGGTGAGTTTACTTTTACCAACACGGTTTGTGGTTTCCATTTCGGAATTGTTTCAGATTCGGTAGTGCCCACCTGGCCGCTGCTACAAATCAACTCGTTGTCAACCCAAAAAGCATAGCTGTTAAAAACAGCCGGTACGGCAAAGGCTACTTCTTTAATAGCAGGCGGAAGTTTTATGCGCAACGCATAGGTGGCATACCCGGTTTTGGGTAGGACTTCACCATCAATCTCTTGTTCGTTCCACGGAACGGATAATTGAGCATAGGAATAGGCTTTGGAATCTAACTGATTTACTGTTAGTAGTTCTTGCCAATAAAACCGCCACTCGCCTGCCAGCGAAATGGTAGGCATTTGTTTTTGGTTCCAGGTTGTTAGATCTAATTCGCCTTTGGTAACAAGCGGGGCTTCTGCGCGCGAAGTAAAACAAGCCAGATTAAACAACAGCAGCAGAATGGTTCTCAGAGTCATTGCGCCAAAATACCTGAAGTTGAGATTTTTACCAAGCGAAAAACCGAGTGGCTGGTAAGTAAAAAATGTCAGTCGTAAAGGAGTTAAAACAATGCACGATGGAGCTGGTGTTAAAATTACTCCGTTTCCAACGCTATCGCCAACTTATATTGAGTTTCGCTTTCAATCGTATTGATTGCATCCAAAAATTGTTGTTTCAATTTCTTCATACCCCAACTTAAAAAGCCACCGTTGTCGTCCAGCCGCAGATCGGCATAGAGCTCGTTTGTTTGGCTGCCAATAAATACATTGTACGAAATTTGCCAACCGGTCGATTTGAGAATTACTAATTCGGAATCACGTTTTCGCTTTACACAATTCATTTTCTCAGCTATAAGATTAATCAACTCACGATCGGTTATCTGAGTCTGATCAAATGTTATCACGAAAATATCTCTAAACTTTCGTTTGATCTTGCGAAACCACCACCACCCATAGAGACCGCACAACACGGCTACAATCAATGCAAACCAAACTAAAAATGAAGTAACTGGATCTTTGAAATACTCTACTATTACAAAAACCAAAAACGACAGGGCAATTGCCAGCGGAGCAAGAAAAAAGATGTAACCAAAAAATCTTTCACCACGCTCGTGCCGATGAACCAAGGTTTTAAATTCTTGCCGAGTCATTTTGTTGGGGATTAACTTGTGCCTTATTAAAGTTAAGCTTTTTGATGTGCCGCACAAAAAAAGCCCCGGCAAACGCCAGGGCTTTTGAAAACCATAAGCGTAAAAACCTTAATTATTCAGCTCTGTATTTTTGGTATTGGTGTTTACTGCTGGCAAATTCTTTTCTTTAAATGCCTTATTAAAATTTGAAACTTCTTTTTGAATCAAATCATTCATCTGTTGTTTGTATTTCGCCCAATCGGCTTGCACATCGCGGGCACGATCTTGCGCACCTTTGGTCAGGCGCGGGTCGTGGGTATCACTCACAGCGCGTAATTGCAAAAACTCTGAGTTCAGTTTATTGGGAAAGTTAATCACATCCTGAAAGTTTTTAGAACGAGGCTCGACCAAGTTAGATTCCCACGCATCAATTTTCTTAATCACTTCTTTTCCCATTTGTAACACTTCTTTTGCATCGGGGTTATTCTTCAGCGACTCGTTAATGGTTTCAATTTGTTTTTTAACCTGGCGCATGTTGTTTACCGATTGATGTACTTCTTCAAACTGTTCGCCCGCATGTTTCAAAAATTCCTGTTGTGCATTCCATTCAGCAGCGGTAGCCTTCACGCGTGGATCAGGAATTATTTCAAAATCCGTTTCAGAAGTTTGGCCTTTGTAAGCAATGCGGGCTTTGTATTTACCAGGCGCAACCCGGTGGCCACTATGATCGCCATACACAAACACACCGGGCACACCGGTTAAACCTTCGGTACGGAAATCCCATGCAAAGCGATTAACTCCAGCTTCGGCAGGAATGGTTTCTTTAGATGATGGTCCGCCTGGCCAGGGTTTAAAACTTTCATCGCTTTTGTTGGAATAAGTGCGGAGTACTTTTCCAGACGCATCCAGAATTTCTAAACTTATGTTTATCGTATCAGCTTTTTCTTTCAGGTAATAATCCAGAATTACGCCTACCATCGGGTTTCGGCCAAGGCCAGGTATATCACCAAAGTAAGATGGAATTGAAACAGAAGATAAACGATAGGTTGGCTTTGGTGTAAAAATTTTTACCGTAGAATTAAACTGTGCCTTGGATTGTTGAATGGCACCCAGGTCATCTAAAATCCAGAACGAACGACCCGCAGTTGCTGCCACCAAATCATTATCGCGAATAATTAAATCCGTTACCGGAACAATAGGAAGGTTTAATTGAAACTTCGAAAATGAAGTTCCACCATTGGTAGATAAATAAAAACCGCGTTCCGAGCCTGCATACAACAAGTCTTTCACTTTTTTATCCTCACGAATCACTTTGATGAAATCATCGGCATCTACACCTGCACCTATTTTTGTCCAGCTCTTGCCATAATCCACCGACTTATATGTGTAATTGCCATAATCATTCAACTTATAGCGCGACATGGAAATATACACCGTGCCTTTATCGTGTGGCGATACTTCAATGGAATGCACCATGCCTTCGGGCATACCAGCCGGGGTAACATCGTTCCAGGTTTTGCCACCATCGCGTGTAAGTTTTACAAGGCCACAATCACTACCGGTATAAATTGTGCCGCGCTCGTGTGTTGATTCTACCACATAATAAATGGTGTTGTAGTTTTCACCACCCGCGCCTTCATTGGTGATGGGGCCACCTCCGGTATTTTGTTTAGTCATATCGTTGCGTGTTAAATCCGGACTAATTACTTCCCAGTTCAAACCACCATCGGTAGTTTTAAACAATACATTTCCGGCATGGTAAATAACTTTCGGATCGTGAGGTGAATTAATCAAAGGCGCATTCCAGTTAAAGCGGTATTTCATCTGGCGCGGTTTAAAGCCGAGGTTAGTGGCCGGGTACTCCTGTATATCTTTTACTTCGCCTGTGCGAATATCTTTTACATCAATTATTCCCTGATAACAGCCACCATAAAGTAATTCAGGATTATTAGGATCGTTGAATGCAACCCAGGCACTTTCGCAGCCCGGACCATCAAACCAATCTTTATCGGTAATACCATAACTACTATTACGACTCGGTATGGCTACCGACATGTTATCCTGTTGACCACCATACACCCAATATGGAAAACGATTATCAACATTAACGCGATAGAATTGCGCTGTTGCCTGGTTATTGAGTGCCGACCATGAGCGACCGGTATTAAAACTTATTTCACCACCACCATCATCGGCCAAAGCCATGTTAGCAGGATTCTTCGGGTTTATCCATAAATCATGTGTATCGCCATGTCCTACCCGCAGCGATGTAAAGGTTTTACCGCCATCAATCGAGCGCGTCATCGGTGCATTCAATACATATACTACATCTTCGTTTATGGGGTCGGCATATACTTCCATGTAATACCATGAGCGCGCAGTAATGGTGTGATCGTTCGTCATTTGGTTCCACTTCTTACCACCATCATCAGATCGATACAATCCAGCTTTAGATTTTTCTGCTTCAACAATAGCATACACCCGGTTTGGATTAGCACGCGAAACACTCAATCCAATCTTACCCATTTCTTTCGGAAGGCCTTCGATAATTTTATTCCACGTTTCGCCACCATCAATTGATTTCCAGATGGCACAACCTGCTCCACCACTTTCTACTTTCCACGGGTAACGCCTGTGTTGCCAGGTAGCAGCATAAAGAATACGCGGGTTAGTCATATCCATGCTGAGCGATGAAACTCCGGTGTTCTCATCTACATATAAAGTCTTTTTCCAGGTGGTGCCACCATCTACAGATTTATATACACCGCGATCGGTGTTCGGCCCATGAACAGTACCTTGTGCTCCAACCAAAACTATATCAGGGTTGGAAGGATGCACCACTACATCAGCAATGTGTCGGGTTTTTTCAAGCCCGATATTTTTCCAACTCTTGCCGCCATCGGTTGATTTATAAACACCATCGCCATACGAAGTCATTACACCACGGACGGCATGTTCGCCAGTTCCTACATAAATTACATTGGGGTCGCTTTCGCAGATGGCGATGTCGCCCACGGAGCCAACTTTGAAAAATCCATCTGAAATATTTTTCCACGTAATTCCGGCATCGTCTGTTTTGGCAACACCGCCACCGGTATAGCCTACGTAATAGACATTATCGTTTTGCGGAATGCCTGAAATAGCATTTGCACGCCCACCCCGAAAGGGGCCAATGTTGCGCCACTTCAAGCCTTTAAAGTTTTCGGCATTGATAACAGGCGCTGGTTGCGATTCAGTTTTTGGTTTTTGTTTTTGAGCAAGGGCTGGTGCAAGGCAAAACAGCCCGACCAACAATAGGAATAAACGAGTCATAGGATTTAGGTTATGTTATCGAGTTAAACAAAACTTCCTTAACAAACCACAAAAATTATTCAGAAGGTCACCTGTTCTTAATTCCTCGCATCGCTTTCGCGAAAGCGGTTTTAATGGCATGGCCATTTTGATGATGCTGGTCTTTTACAACCCACTTACCGTTGATGATGGTACCGGCAATGCGGCTGGTATCGGCTGTGTAGAGTAAGGTAGCCAATCTGTTTTTTGAAGACGTGTTGGCTACCAAATGCGAACCCGATTGATACACTACCGCATCAAACGGCTGCCCGATTTCAAAATGATTGTTAGAAGCTACACCCATTGCCCTGCGACCAGATTCAATTTCGGCATTCACCAGATATGCAGCCGCATCACCCTCAAATGTATTGCGATGGTTGGTAACCAATCGCTGGCGGTAATCAATCATCCTAAATTCTTCCAACGGGTTTAAGCCGATGTGGCTATCGGTACCGATGCACCACTTGCCACCGAGCTTTACAAATTCTTTCATTCGAAAAATTCCATCACCCAGATTACCTTCGGTAGAAGGACATAACACTACGCTGGCTCCTGATTTAGCCAATCGAGTTAACTCATCATCATCTAAATGCGTGGAGTGAACAAGATTAAATCTTTCATTCACATCCAGATTATCTAACAACCATTGCATGGGGCGTTTGTTGCAATGCGCCAGGCAATCGACTATTTCTTTTTTCTGTTCGGCAACATGAATATGAAACGGCAAATTTTTTGGTCCTTGTTGATAGGTTGTCTTAACATCATTTAAATCTACCGCCCTCAAGGAATGTACACTAAAACCAAGTTGCGCGTTGGCGTAATCTTTAATCGCTTCCGCAGATGAATCCAGCAAGTTGAAATATTCATCAACAGTATTAGAAATAAATCTTCGTTGTCGCGATTGTGGTTCTAAACCAAAACCACCTTTTTGATAGAACACCGGAATCAACGTAATTTTTATTCCGGCTTGCTTTGCTGCTTCGGCCATACGCAAACCCATCTCGGCTAATTGCGAATAGGGTTTGCCTTCTTTATCGTGATGCAGGTAATGAAACTCGGCCAAGTGTGTATAACCAACGCGTACCATTTCGGCATACAACATGGCGGCTACGGCTTGTGCCTGATCGGGATCAAGTGACAATGCACATTGATACATGGCTTCGCGCCAGGTCCAGAAATCATCATCCACACCTGCGGGATGATTTTCAGCAAGACCGGCCATAGCATATTGAAACGCATGCGAGTGTGCATTCTGAAATCCGGGCAACGCAAATCCAGCCACTGATTCAACGGCAATACCATGCTGCGGAGTTTCTGTACTGAGATATTGAATCAATCCGTTTGCATCAACACCAACATAAGCTGATTCAAGCCAACCTTCTTTTTGAAGTAGTGAAGTGAAGTGGAAGTATTTGAGTCCTTCACTTGAAGCTTCTTTCGAAATTTTTCTCAGTACTCCCTTCATATTTGTTTTAACTTCTTCATTGCTAAATCGAATTACTCCTACACCAAACTCCAAGGCCTGTGTCTCCACAGGCCTTCAAATAATTTAATCTTAAAACCAACCAAGGCCTGCGCCCCCACAGGCCTTAAAACTACTTCACCACCTCAATCAACTTTTCAAACACTTGTTTTAAAAGTGTTCTCATTTTTTCTGCGCGAACTTTATCGTATTTCTTCTCGGCATCGTCCATGTAGTTGATCTTCGTCATCTCCAATTGCAACGCATGTCTGTTCTTCAAAGGCTTTCCGTAGTGTCTTGTTATGTAACCACCTTTAAATGGATGATTGTGCGCCACCGAATAACCAGTGGTATTAAGTACACTTAATGCGGCCTCTGTAAAAGCTGGAGCAACTGACACCCCATCGGCATCACCCAAAATCAAATCCGGAAATTTTTCTTTGTGAATGGTTGGCACCAGATGCCGGATAGAATGGCAATCCCACAACAACACTTTGCCGAACTTGCGCCTGCGTTGCGAAAGCAATTCTTTTACTTTGGCATGATACGGTTGATAATACAACTCCTTTCTGCGTTTCATTTCAGGAAGTTCTACTTCCTGCCGCTCGTCTTTATAAATGTTCTCGCCCAAAAAAGTAGTAGCCGGACAAAGTGGTGTAATCAACCGGCCATCTTTGTATAATGGTTTGCTGTACGGATCGCGGTTAAGGTCAATTACCCAACGACTATAATTAGCAGTAATCATGGTAATACCCATAGCCGGAGCAAAGTCGTAGAGAATTTGTACAAACCAATCCGTATCGTCCGGAGCTTTGATCATGGTCGGTTTGTATTGGCTTTTCAATTCATCCGGAAAAGCGGTGCCACAATGCGGTACACTAACAATGATGGGTACTTCTGGTGCTGTGGCCGGGTGAATAGTATAAACCATTACTTTTTACTTTTAGATTTTGCTGCTTGTTCTTCTAACAAGCGAATTTTTTGTGTTGCTAATTCCACAGCTTGTTGTAATTCTTGAGTCTGCTTAACCAACTGCTGATTCATTTCTTGTACTCTTTGCTCACAAGTAATAGCCCTCCTTTCATTTGCGATAGCTAGTTCAGCTTGTCGTTTAGCTTCTGCTTGCTGTACAAAAGCATACACAAAAGAAATAAGCAGGATGAACGCAAATCCACCAATCAATAGCGCAAACAAAGCAGGTTTAATTTTCATATTACTTCGATTTACAATCCTTCAGTTGTTCTTCGCAAATGGTGCGTTGTATCAATGCTTCTTGTTGCGCTTGTTCAGCCATTTTCTGAGAAGCTTCGGC
This sequence comes from Cytophagales bacterium, assembly GCA_017303795.1. Taxonomy (GTDB): domain Bacteria; phylum Bacteroidota; class Bacteroidia; order Cytophagales; family Cyclobacteriaceae; genus ELB16-189. The sequence goes on from JAFLBR010000009.1 coordinate 198,523, forward strand.
CCGCAAGCGTTGTTCATCCGCAATTTTTTCTAACTCTACGCTCTTTGCAGTAGCTTCAGTTGCAATTTTGCGCTGCTGAAAGCCATAGCCTAAACTAATCACAACCAATAGTGCCAATCCTATCACTAACACATTTTTGTTCATGATGTTTTACGTTTAGATTTTTTCTTCGATTTCTTTTCGGGTTCAGGTTGAGTTTGCTGCACAGGAGTTTCCACTACCGCTTCAGCCTGAAGCTTGATTGCATTTTGTAGTTTGGCTATCTCAGCTTTATACGCAGCTACATCGCGGTTGCCCATGCGCGACTTCAATTGTAAAATGCGTTGAAACGATTCATCTATCCGCGCAGGCGTAACCTGGCCACTCTGAACTAATTTTTTGATAATCGCATGTACTTTGTCCACCGTGCGTTCATCGCTGCCGGCAATATTATTAGAGAAGCACATTACATCTACACCGGCATTAATAGCCAATCGAATAGATTCTTCCAAACCAAAATTTTTAGAGATGGCGTGCATCTGCATATCATCAGAAAACACTACACCATTAAATCCTAAACGCTTCCGTAAAATACCATCCAGAATATCTTGCGAAAGTGTGCCCGGATATCCTTTTGCATCTAAGTTTTTATTTACAATGTGCGAGGTCATAACTGCATCCACATAGCCCGAATCCAATAAGGTTTTATAAGGTTTGAGTTCGCGTTCGTTCCAGGTTGTGGTAACATCGGCAACACCAAAGTGTGTATCTTCTTTAGAGCTACCGTGGCCGGGAAAATGTTTAAGCGAAGTAAGCACGCCATACTTGCGATGCATCTTCACCACTTCTTTGGCCATCATGGCAACGGTATCTTCATTTGCTGAGTACGCACGTTCCGGTTTATAGATTACAGTGTTCTGGGTGATGGCCAGATCCACACATGGCGCAAAGTTTACATTAAACCCGAGGCCAGCCAACGTGGCTGCCATTGCATCGGCATAAAAACGAACTGAGTCGAGTGATTTTGATTTACCCAAAGCCGCTGCTGTTACTGATTTAGTAAAACCATATTTCTCTTTCAGGCGATTTACTTTTCCGCCTTCCTGATCGATACAAATAAACAGCGGTATTGAGGCTGCTTTTTGGTACGTCCACGTCATACTCTTTACCGAAGCAAATGCATTCGGTTTGTTGGGAATATTCTTTTCAAAGAAAATCAACGCCCCAACTTTCCCTTTTTTTACTTCATCCAACACCAACGGATCAACCTCGGCTTTTGGCATTCCAATCAAAATCATTTGCCCGATTTTTATATCCAGCAAATCGGGAGCCTGCGCCATAGCCGATAAACATCCCAAAGACAAAATCCAAAACAACAGTCGCTTCATTCTAAAATCAGATTAATACTTATTATAAATCGTAAACAAAATTTGTTCCATGCGTTTGCGTACATCATTAGCATTAACAAGGAAATTGTTATTCATAAAACTAAAGATGAGCACCCGGCCCTTGTGCGTGCGTATATAACCACTTAAAATATGGTTATTACTTAACGTTCCGGTTTTGCCAAAAATATAAGGCGTATCGTGCTTGTACCAGTTTTTTATGGTACCACTTTGTCCACCCACCGCCAGCAAACTAAACAAACGCTGTTCGGGCACAAGGGTATAAAGTTTATCCCATAGTACTGCAATTGACCGTGGTGTAAATAAATTATAGCGCGATAAGCCTGAGCCATCTACCCATTTAGGTTTATCAGGTAAATCGGCCAAACCATTTTTTAGTAAATACTTAATCGCTATTTCTTGCTGTAAGGAATCGCTCAGCACACCCGCGCATTGAAGTAACAATTGTTCCGCAATAAAATTATCGCTGTCCTGCATCATTACTTTTAATAAACTATCAAGAGGCACACCTTTTAAAGTAAGCGCATCGGTTGTGGGCAATATAGCGGCTTCAAGCACCTCGCGTTTTAAGGTGTCGCTTAATAATTCAACAACCACATCGTTGGCTGCACGAAATGGAATAGTCCAGTTTCCACTTGTTTTTTTTCCTGTAAAATATACCAACTGATTGTCATCTACTCCGCGGGTTACTTCTTCGCGATCACGTTGTTGGTTTGCGATAGTGAAATGTTTCATGAAGTAGTTGGGAAGTGTTGCAAACTGATCTTCCCTTCTTTTTATTTCGATCAGGTTTCCATACACCGGCATGGCCGAACGCTCTGGCGAATAGTAAGAATCATAATCGTTCCAGGCCCAACCGGGGCCAAGCGGGTTGTTATAAAAGTTTGTGCCCGAGTAAAAAAGTTTTCCCGGAAAGGACTGCAAAAAATTATATGCCTTGTTGGATTGATGGGTGTTCTTGTATAGAAAAGCAGGATCGCCCATTCCCCAAAAAATCATCGAGTCGCCCATAGGCAAATACCGCAATGCAACAGACGAATCGCCCAGAATGGTTAGTGCGGCATAGAGTGTAAATATTTTTGTGTTGGAAGCTGGCGTAAAATACCGATCGGATTGATGTTCGATCAGAAATTTTTTTGTTTGAGGATCGTACAAACTAAACCCGATATGATTTTGAAGGTCGGTTTCAGATTGTTTTACATCTTTTAAAATTACATGCCGAGGCGAGCAAGCCCAGGCAGCCAGCAATACAAAAAAACAGATTAGTCTCATGCACTTAAATATCGATCTTGAAGAATACTACAATGGTGTGTTTCATGGCCGGCAATAATAAAGCCCAGCGCAACCACACTTAGTTCGTTGTTGTTGGCAATGCCTTTGCGAACTAACATTTCGGGTGTAAAGCCTTCAAACATATCAATGGTAGCAGAACGTAAGTGCGCCATTTCAGCAGCAATCTTTTGCAAGGATCTTCCGACTGCATTGGCTTGTGGTGCGTAGTCGTTCTCTTCCCAACCTGCCAAAGCGGTTTTATCGTTTCGCGCAAAGCGCAACGCGCGGTATGCAAAAATACGTTCGGCATCTATCATGTGGCACAACACCTCGCGTATGGTCCACTTGCCGGCAGCGTATTGAAAATCTTTTTTGGGATCTTGTATGGTATGCACAAGTTCCAGCGCGCGATGGCCCGAAATCCGTAAAGCCTGAAGCAAATCTGTTTCTTCAACATGTTTTACATAGTTTTTATAAAAATGCGGAATGGTTTCTAAGTTCAGTAGCATACTTCTTAATATTCAGTGAATAATTTTTCGGCCAACTCGGTTTCTACTTTTACATTTTTCGGGCCACCGCCATTGCTGCGGTTGGTTGATAACAATACATCACTTTGTTTTTGATAATTATCGAATGGTAATACAAATGAAGCTGCATTGCTGGCAGCCGGATAAAACGACCAGTAGCGAACTAATTTTGCACTCTTATCCACAAACAACTTATACCTACCCGTGGTTGAGTCTTTGGGTACTACCACAAGCGAATTGTAACGCTGTTTTGCCAACGTATCTTCACCCATGTATTGCAATGAAAAATCTTTGCTTTTGGTAAGGAATGGTAAAGCCAACTCAAATAATGCCCTTGAAAAGGCAGCATTAACAATTGCGGCTTTGGCAGGATCATCAGTATTATTAACCTGAGCTTTAGCTTCGCCTGTGGCTAAATTTAAAAGTGTAACCGAGGCATCGCTTTGATCTTCTACCCGCGCACGCTTTCCATGTTTATCCCAATAATATGTTACCAGATCGTCTGCTGATTTCCAGGTGATATAATGTACTTTATCCCAATTGCTGCGACCACCCAACGCGTGCATTACACTATCGGCAAGCTGAATGGCTGCGGGGTCTGATGCTGCACTATTAAAACCTGCTTCTTCGGGGTTAAGATTTGCTATGGCAGTTTCTTCTTTTGGCTTTTCTGACGAACAACTAAAGGCCAGACCAACTATCGTTAAGAATAAAAGCACTCTCATAGGTTTGGGATTTTTGGTAATGGGTGAAGGTAGTCAAAAAGAGATTGTCTCAAAAGTGGAGATAATACGGGAATTTAAACCGGTGATTCCGAAATAGTGGCTGAAGGGCCGTTGATCTTTATTTTGTCAGCTCTCAAATGGTGTAAATTTGGGGGAGCTACAATTATTTTTGAAATTATTCTGCCAACGTTTGAGTTTATGCAGTTTAAATTTTCCTTTAAAAATAATTAATCAAATTTAAATTGCACACATTGTTGGCAGTAGTGCACTATGCAGAATCTATTTTTAGCCTCCTATATTTTCTCCTTTTTCGTCAATAGTCTTTTGTCGTTATACCTGAACTTGAATCCTTCTAGTCGTTTTCCTTCCATGTTAAAGAGTTCATAAATGATAATTTTCCCATTTCTATCGTAAAGGTTTCTCGTCAAATAAGCTCGTCTGGTGTCGCTTTGGAAAAAATTGTATTTTAATTCTTGTACTAATGTGTCCAACTTGTCAAATGAATTGTAAATATGTTGTCCAGTCCTGTTGTCATAAGTCGAATCGGTCCGCACTATCTCATTCATTCTAATTTTCACACTGTCGTTCTCGTAAAACTCAAATAGTCCTAGTCCCTTTGAAACAATTCGTTTGCTAACGGTCTGTCCAAAAGAACAACTGAAAAGCCACAGTAAAATAAAAAAAGTCAAATAGTATCGCATGCTGAAATTGTCCTAGTGCATAACGTTTATGTATGAAACGTGGCTGGGCTTTCGAAGCGCATCACTGTCCCACGACACCAAACGTAATTTGAAAAACTAAACTACAAATTTACACTGAACCCCAGCCATGTTTTATACATTTTGTTAGCGGCTGGTTTCATTTTCTCTTTTGTTGTTCTATAAACTGCAGTTTTACTTCTTGTTCTTTTAATTTTAAGTCCTGTTGTTGATTCTTGTCGTTAATTTTTTCGATGTCCGATTTTACATCTTCAACATCTTCCTTTGTTCCTTCTTGTTTTGTTTTTACCTCTGTCAAGTCATGATTGAAGTCAAAAACAAAATAGGTAGCCAAAACTAAAATTATTGAACCAACGACTGTCCATCCGTATTTGTCCCTGATGTCTACAAGCCTATCACCAAAAGAGATTGGTCGCTTGGGCGGAACATCTTCAACTTTGTACTTATCTGTTGGATCGTCTGAGGATGAAAAACTCAGTGAATCATCAACTGTTGGGTCGTATGTAAGGTCCTTTATGGCCTTGGAATAACTTCTCCGCTGCGCTGGATTCTTGGTAGTATGTTGATTAACCTTTCTTTTCATGAATTAAAGTTTAGGTTAACCCAGTCTAATAGATTCTTGCCATTGTAGTTCTCAGCGGTTGTTCTAAACTTGTCAAATTCAATCTGAGAATATCTGTCTACAGGGGGAATGAAATATTTTTGATAATCTAAAATCACAGTTAAGACATCTTCATCACTTTTTTTGATGACTGTATAAATTGCATTGTGATAGTCGTTAATGTCCTCCTTTATAATTGCATTTTGGTCTGGTATTTTCTTTGAAAATCTGAGATTAATATCATTTACCCCGTCTAAAGTTCCACCAATTGTTTTATTGATGAAATTTGATGACAATTCTTTACTTTCAAAGTCATAACGCTTTGTAAGCTCCCCTAAAGTTGGGCCATTTGAAAGTTGAATAATAAAATTCAATTTTAAATGGTTAACTATGAAAAAGTCAAGATTTACAGAAACACAGATCGTAAAAGCGATCCAGGATCATGAAG